>NZ_BCQS01000076.1 GCF_001552195.1 Actinomadura latina NBRC 106108 | reverse complement strand
TCAACCAGATCGTCAGCGAGGGGTCGCGGTCGGCCTCCGGGGGGCTGCTGACCGAGCAGCGGTTCCTGGCCGAGTCGGCGATGATCGCGGCGGAGGCGCCGAACCGGGTGCGCACCCTCGTCCTCGCCCCGGACCGGCACTGGAACCCGGCCGACGGGGTCGCGAAGAACCTGCTGAAGTACACCAAGGGCGCGGGCTGGCTGCGCGAGGTGCCGCTGGGCAAGATCGAGTCGGCCGCGCCGCAGGGCCGCGTCTTCAACGGCTACTCCGACGACTACCAGCAGTACGAGCTCGGCGACGCGCACCTCGCCCAGGTGGAGGCGATCTCCCGGAAGGCCAGGGCGTTCCAGTCCGTGCTGACCGGCCCGACCAAGATCTCCTACGAGCGGGCGGTGCTCCGCATGGAGTCCGCGGCGTGGCGGACGTCGCCGGGCCAGGCCAGGTCGGCCCGCAAGCAGCTGGAGGACGAGCTCGCGACCGACATGCACCGGGTCCGCATCGTCA
>NZ_BCQS01000075.1 GCF_001552195.1 Actinomadura latina NBRC 106108 | reverse complement strand
GCAGCGTCTTGCCGTCCACCGAGACCGCCTGCGGCCTGGCCTGGCTCCCGGCGTCGGGGTCGTGGGCCAGAGCCGACAGATAGGCCCCGATCGCCTTGTCGAAGGCGTCGCCGTCCAGGCGGGCCAGCAGCCGTCCCAGCGTGGTCACGACCGGCCGTGCCGCCGGTAGCCCCAGGTCGGCGAGCACGCGTGCGTCCAGTTCTGCGGCGATCCTGCCGATCTTGGCCAGGCTGGTGGCGCCGCTGAGCACGGCGACCAGGCACAACGCCAGTACGGGGCCGAGCCGGTACCGGCGGCCGCGGCGATGCCGCGGATCGGGAATGCGGTCCAGCACCTGCACCAGTGCCGGCAGGCCGGGAAGGTCGGTGGCGGGACATGGCAGGACGACGCCCTCGCAGTGGCGAACCAGGGCGTCGATCGGGGAGGATGGCACGCGAACGCGGCCCCTGTCTTGATCGACTGGCTTAGACACCCAAGATCATCGGGGACCGCGTTCGTCGTTCACAACCCCGGATGCCACGCGCCGTTGGCCTGCCGATCTACCGGCTCATCTCAGCACCTGAGAACGCATTAGCCCTGG
>NZ_BCQS01000074.1 GCF_001552195.1 Actinomadura latina NBRC 106108 | reverse complement strand
TGCCTTTCGGGAATGTGATGTCGTTGTTTGCGGGGTCGGATGTGTGGGCGGGGTTTGGTGCTGGTGATGTGTGGGCGTGGTGTCATTCGCAGGCGTTTGATTTTTCGGTGTGGGAGATGTGGGGGGCGTTGTTGTATGGGGGGACGACGGTGTTGGTGGGGTGGGAGGTGGTGCGGTCTCCGGCGGATCTTTGGGGGGTGTTGTTGGAGCGTCGTGTGACGGTGTTGAGTCAGACTCCGGCGGCGTTTTATGCGTTGATCGAGGCGCGCCCGGAGGGGGTGTTGAGCGAGTCGGTGTTGCGGATGGTGGTGCTGGGTGGTGAGGCGGTGGATCCGGCCAGGTTGCAGGGCTGGTGGGGTGCGGCTGGTGGGTCGGCGCCGGTGGTGGTCAACATGTATGGGATTACCGAGACCACGGTGCATGTGACCCGGTTGGAGTTGGAGCCGGGTGTGGTGGTGGCGGGGGTGTCTCCGATTGGTGTGCCGCTGGCGAATACGCGGACGTATGTGCTGGATGGGGCGTTGGCGGCGGTGCCGCCTGGTGTGGTGGGGGAGTTGTATGTGGCTGGTGCGGGGGTGGCGCGGGGGTATCGGGGGCGTGCGGGGTTGACGGCGTCGCGGTTTGTGGCTGATCCGTTCGATCGGTGTGGTGGGCGGTTGTATCGGACGGGGGATCTGGCGCGGTGGACCGCCGAGGGTGAGCTGGTGTATCTGGGCCGCAGTGATGATCAGGTGCAGTTGCGCGGGTTCCGTGTCGAGCCGGGGGAGGTTGAAGCCGCGCTTGTCGCGCATCCTGCGGTGGCGCAGGC
>NZ_BCQS01000073.1 GCF_001552195.1 Actinomadura latina NBRC 106108 | reverse complement strand
TGTCGAGGTGGGCGGGGTGGAGATGGCAGAACCGGTAAGGGCTCGGCAGCTCACCGATTTTGAGGGCCAGAAGCTGCAGCAGATCGTGCGGCGGGGCAGACATGATTCGGTGAAGGTCCGCCGGGCTTTGATCATTATGGCGTCGGCGTCGGGAACATCGGTTCAGGCCATTGCGGGATTGGTGGCGGCGCATGAGGACACGGTCCGGGATGTGGTCCATGCGTTCAACGCCAAGGGGCTGGCCGCGTTGGACCCTCAGTGGGCGGGAGGCCGTCCCCGCCTGATCAGCGTTGAGGAGGAGGACTACGTGGCGGCGACGGCTTTGACCCGCCCGGAGAAGCTCGGCAGGCCGTTCACGCATTGGAGCCTGCGCAAACTGTCGGACTATCTGGCCGGCAATCAGGTGCGGGTGGTGAGGATCGGCCGGGAGCGGTTGCGGCGGCTCATGCACGAACGGAAGATCTCTTTTCAGCGGACCCGGACCTGGAAGGAGTCCAAGGACCCTGACCGGGAGGCCAAGCTCGACCGGATCGAGTATGTGACCAGGCGCTTCTTCGACCGGTGTTTCGCCTTCGACCAGTTCGGTCCGTTGTCGATCCGACCCTGCCACGGGGCTTCGTGGGCGAGGCGGGAACATCCCGATCGGCTGCCGGCGACCTATCACCGCACCCATGGAGTCCGATATTTCCACGGCTGCTACTCCCTGGGCGATGACCGGTTGTGGGGTATCAGCCATCGGCGCAAGGGCAGCGGCAACACCCTGAAGGCGTTGAAATCGATCCGTGCCGCCCGGCCTGATGGCGCACCGATCTACATCATTTTGGACAACCTGTCGGCGAACAAGACACCGCCGATCCGGAACTGGGCAGCCAGGAACAAGGTCGAGTTGTGCTTCACACCGACAAGCGCGTCCTGGGCCAACCCGATCGAGGCGCAGTTCGGGCCGCTCCGCAACTTCGTCATGGGCGCCTCCGACCACCCCAA
>NZ_BCQS01000072.1 GCF_001552195.1 Actinomadura latina NBRC 106108 | reverse complement strand
GCACCAGTCCTGCCACGACACCCCGACCCCCGACACGAACAACTCCGCCAGCCCCGACACCAACCCCACCCGCTCCGACCCACGCCGACTCAGCAAAGACACCACCGACGACGCCCCAGAATCCACAGTCGCGCTGATCGCCGACACCAGCGCACCCGGCCCCAACTCCACGAACCGGTCCGCGCCCCGGGCAGCCGCGAACCCGATCGCGTCCGCGAACCGCACCGCCTGGCGGGCATGCCGCACCCAGTACTCCGCCGAACCAAACCCCTCCCCCACATCGGCCAACCCGCCCGACACATTCGACACCAACCCCACCTCGCCGGCACACACCCCCACCCCAGCCGCCACCTGACGGAAGTCCTCCAGCACCGGATCCAGCAACGGCGAATGAAACGCATGCGACACCGACAACGAACGCGTCCCACACCCCACCGCCGACAACCTCGCCGCAGCAGCCTCCACCGCAGCCCGCGCACCCGAAATCACCACCACCGTCGGAGCGTTCACCGCAGCCACCACCACCGGCCCCAACGACCCCGAAACCTCCCCCAAGACCTGCTCCACCAACTCCACCGACACCACCGGCCCCGACACCGCCACCATCGCGCCACCCGCATCCGCCCGCTGCATCACCCGGCCCCGCGCCACCACAAGCCGCGCCGCATCCTCCAACGACACCATCCCCGCCGCACACGCCGCCGCGATCTCCCCCACCGAATGACCCACCACAAAATCCGGAACCACACCCCACGACACCAACACCCGAAACAACGCCACCCCCACCGCGAACAACACCGGCTGCGCAAACTCCGTCCGCCCCAACACCCCCTCCTCCGAACCCCACATCACCTCCAGCAACCGATGACCCCACCACCGATCCACCTCCCCCGCCACCACCGCCAACTCCCGACCAAACTCATCACAACACCCCGCCAACTCCCGCCCCATCCCCAACCACTGCGACCCCTGACCCGGAAACACAAACACCACACCACC
>NZ_BCQS01000071.1 GCF_001552195.1 Actinomadura latina NBRC 106108 | reverse complement strand
GAGGTTTTCCCGACAGAGCCGACTCGGGCAGTAAGGATTTCTTGGGCATGATCGGTGATGTCCGGGGAGACTCGCGGACAGACCGGGCGGGCCCCAAACCAGACGTGGAGCCCCGGTAGAAGAGGTCTCGCTACAAGATCTCGTCCGCTACCGGAAGGCTCCACGTGGTCACCTATCCTGCCATGCTCGACGTCCCGCGTGAACTCATCCGCTTCGTCGCCGGCCTGCTGCGCGCCGAACGCCGAGCACGCGGCACCAGGAAGGACACCCGGCGGCTGACCTGCTACTTCCAAGCTCTGTTCGTGATCGCCTGGTTCCGCGACAAGCCCAACATCACCCGGCACGGCGCCGCGTTCGGGCTGTCGCAGTCGACCGCCTACCGGTATCTGCACGAGGTCGTCGACGTCCTGGCCGACCAGGCCCCGGACCTGCACCAGGCCCTGGACAAGGCCGTCGCCGACGGACTGCCCCACCTGGAGATGGACGGCAAAATCTTCGACAGCGACCGGTGCCGCCACAAGACCGTGAGCGTGAAAGGGGAAACGATCGACGCCTGGTTCTCGGGAAAGACCGGCGGTTTCGGCGCCAACGTCCAGGCGTTGTGCGAACCAGACGGCTTCCCCATCTGGACCAGCGACGCCCTGCCCGGCGGAGTCGTCGATATCGAAGCGGCCCGCGCACTGGTCCTGCCGACGCTCTACCCCTACGCCACGACGATGCCGGTTCTGGCCGACCCCGGCTACCAAGGCGCAGGTCACGGCATCATCGTCCCGTTCAAGAACCCCACCGGCGGCAACGTCTTGTCCATCGACAACCGCTGCCACAACCGCCTGCAGCGCTTCCTGCGATGCCGCGTCGAACGCGGCTTCGCCCTCCTCACCGAACGCTGGACCGCACTCAAACACACCACCCTCAGCCCCAGCAGGATCGGCGACCTCGTCCGCGCGGCCCACGTCCTCACGCTCTTCGAGCACCGTCGGATCAGCTAAAAGTCACTGACAAAACCTC
>NZ_BCQS01000070.1 GCF_001552195.1 Actinomadura latina NBRC 106108 | reverse complement strand
GCCCGCGGTATTCGTGTGATCGCCGATCTGGTGATGAACCACACCTCCGACCAGCACCCCTGGTTCCAGGCATCGCGGACCGACCCCGACGGGCCCTTCGGCGACTTCTACATGTGGGCCGACGACGACACCGGCTACCCCGAAGCCCGCATCATCTTCGTCGACACCGAATCCTCCAACTGGACCTACGACACCGTCCGCGGCCAGTACTACTGGCACCGCTTCTTCTCCCACCAACCCGACCTCAACTACGACAACCCCGACGTCCAGGACGCCATGCTGGAGAACCTGCGCTTCTGGCTCGACCTGGGCATCGACGGATTCCGCCTGGACGCCGTCCCCTACCTGTACGCCCGCGAAGGCACCAACTGCGAGAACCTCCCCGAAACCCACACCTACCTCAAACGCGTCCGCGCCGAAGTCGACCGCCTCTACCCCGACCGCGTCCTGCTCGCCGAAGCCAACCAATGGCCCGCCGACGTCGTCGAATACTTCGGCGACCCCGCCGCCGGCGGCGACGAATGCCACATGGCCTTCCACTTCCCCGTCATGCCCCGCATCTTCATGGCCGTCCGCCGCGAACAACGCTACCCCATCTCCGAAATCATGGCCCAGACCCCCAAAATCCCCGAATCCTGCCAATGGGGCATCTTCCTGCGCAACCACGACGAACTCACCCTGGAGATGGTCACCGACGAAGAACGCGACTACATGTACACCGAATACGCCAAAGACCCCCGCATGAAAGCCAACATCGGCATCCGCCGCCGCCTGGCCCCCCTCCTGGACAACGACCGCAACCAACTCGAACTCTTCACCGCCCTCCTGCTCTCCCTCCCCGGCTCACCCGTCCTGTACTACGGCGACGAAATCGGCATGGGCGACAACATCTGGCTCGGCGACCGCGACGCCGTCCGCACCCCCATGCAATGGACACCCGACCGCAACGCCGGCTTCTCCCACTGCGACCCCGCCCGCCTCTACCTGCCCGTCATCATGGACCCCATCTACGGCTACCAAGCCGTCAACGTCGAAGC
>NZ_BCQS01000069.1 GCF_001552195.1 Actinomadura latina NBRC 106108 | reverse complement strand
CTCACAGCGATTCGGATTGAACGTATTGTGTGTTCAAGCCACTCGGCCTATTAGTACCGGTCGACTCCACACGTTACCGCGCTTCCATCTCCGGCCTATCAACCCGGTCGTCTACCGGGGGCCTTACACCCACAAAGGGGTGGGAGAACTCATCTCGAGGAAGGCTTCCCGCTTAGATGCTTTCAGCGGTTATCCCGACCGAACGTAGCCAACCAGCCGTGCCCCTGGCGGGACAACTGGCACACCAGAGGTCCGTCCGTCCCGGTCCTCTCGTACTAGGGACAGACCCTCTCAATTCTCCTACGCGCGCAGCGGATAGGGACCGAACTGTCTCGCGACGTTCTAAACCCAGCTCGCGTGCCGCTTTAATGGGCGAACAGCCCAACCCTTGGGACCTACTCCAGCCCCAGGATGCGACGAGCCGACATCGAGGTGCCAAACCATCCCGTCGATATGGACTCTTGGGGAAGATCAGCCTGTTATCCCCGGGGTACCTTTTAGCCGTTGAGCGACACCACTTCCACACGTAGGTGCCGGATCACTAGGCCCTGCTTTCGCACCTGCTCGACACGTCCGTCTCACAGTCAAGCTCCCTTGTGCCCTTGCACTCGCCACCTGATTGCCAACCAGGCTGAGGGAACCTTTGGGCGCCTCCGTTACACTTTAGGAGGCAACCGCCCCAGTTAAACTACCCACCAGGCACTGTCCCCCACCCGGATACACGGGTGCGGGTTAGACGCTCAAAACGACCAGAGTGGTATTTCACCAACGACTCCACCGACACTGGCGTGCCGGCTTCACAGTCTCCCACCTATCCTACACAAGACGCTCCAAGCGCCAATGCCAAGCTGTAGTGAAGGTCCCGGGGTCTTTCCGTCCTGCTGCGCGAAACGAGCATCTTTACTCGTACTGCAATTTCGCCGGGCCTGTGGTTGAGACAGCGGGGAAGTCGTTACGCCATTCGTGCAGGTCGGAACTTACCCGACAAGGAATTTCGCTACCTTAGGATGGTTATAGTTACCACCGCCGTTTACCGGCGCTTAGATTCTCAGCGTCGACCCGCC
>NZ_BCQS01000068.1 GCF_001552195.1 Actinomadura latina NBRC 106108 | reverse complement strand
CCCTGACAGAGATGATGTAGATGAGCGCCTCCCGCAGGGATCTGGCCCAACCCCTGACTGGCCTCGTGCCTTCAACCGGATCTGCCGATCCCGGTGCGGGAGGCGCTCATGTGCACTCACCGGATGTGGCGGGGTGACCTAATAGGAGCCTGGCTAGAGGCCCCATCTCTGTCTTGTCCGTTCGCCCGGCTGGTGCGTGCCGCCCTGCCTCCAGCCACGAACGACAGGACGACGATGCCCTCCATTACACCCCAAGACGCGGCGATCATCGAGGTCGCCGGTGGAGTCGACACCCACTCCGACACCCACACCGCTGCGATGATCGACCAGGTGGGGCGGGTGCTGGGCACCGAGCAGTTCCCCGCCGGCGCGGCCGGATACGCAGCGCTGCTGGCCTGGATGCGCTCGTTCGGATCGCTGGTGAGGGTCGGTGTCGAGGGAACGGGTGCCTACGGTGCCGGGCTCACCCGGCTGCTGCGCGCCGAGCGGGTTGACGTGGTCGAGGTCGACCGGCCCGACCGCAAGACCCGCCGGTTCCAGGGCAAGTCCGACCCGATCGACGCCGTCCAGGCCGCCAGGACCGCGCTGGCCGGGGAGCGGACCGGCACCCCAAAGCAGCGCGACGGACGGATCGAGGCGGTGCGGAACCTGCGGGTCGCCCGCCGCAGCGCGGTCGACCAGCGCGCGGACGCTCAACGCCAGATCAAGACCCTCATCGTCACCGCTCCCGACGACCTGCGTGAACGGCTGCGCAGCCTCCCCGCCAAGGAACTGATCACCACCTGCGCGAACCTACGCCCCGACCGGGCCGGCGCAGCGTCACCGGCCACCGCCGTCAGGATCGCCCTTCGGTCACTGGCCCGCCGCCACCAGCAGCTCACCACCGAGATCACCGACCTCGACGACCTCCTGGATCCACTCGTGGCCGCCATCAACCCCGGCCTGGTCGCCGCCAACGGCGTCGGCACCGACGTCGCCGGCCAACTCCTGGTCACCGCCGGCGAGAACCACGACCGGCTGCGTTCGGAGGCCGCATTCGCGATGCTCTGCGGCGCCGCCCCGATCCCCGCCTCGTCCGGCAAGACCAACCGTCACCGCCTCAACCGCGGCGGCGACCGCCAAGCCAACGCCGCCCTCTACCGCATCGTGCTCTGCCGCCTGCGCTGGGACCCCCGCACCCGCGCCTACGCCGAACGACGCACCAAAGACGGCCTCTCCAAGAAAGAGATCATCCGCTGCCTCAAACGCTACATCGCCCGCGAGCTCTACCAGATCATCACCACTACAAACGATCATGAACTCGCCGCTTGACATCCATAGGAGCATCC
>NZ_BCQS01000067.1 GCF_001552195.1 Actinomadura latina NBRC 106108 | reverse complement strand
GGGACGTGCTGGAGCGTCATCCGCTGCGGGATCTGCTGACGGTCTCCGACTGGTACCCCCTGGTCGTGCACCGCCAACGCGCCCTGTACGGCGCCTGGTACGAATTCTTCCCCCGCTCCGAAGGCGCCACCTTCGACCCCATGGGCCGCCGCGGCCCCACCTCGGGCACCTTCCGCACCGCGATGAAACGCCTGCCCGCGATCGCCGACATGGGCTTCAACGTGGTCTACCTCCCCCCCATCCACCCCATCGGCACCACCCACCGCAAAGGCCCCAACAACACCCTGGACGCCGGCCCCTACGACCCCGGCTCCCCCTGGGCCATCGGCTCCCCCGCCGGCGGCCACGACACCATCCACCCCGACCTGGGCACCCTGGAGGACTTCGACGCCTTCGTCGCCCACGCCGCCGACCACGGCCTGGAAATCGCCCTGGACCTGGCCCTGCAATGCTCCCCCGACCACCCCTGGGTCACCCAGCATCCCGACTGGTTCACCACCCGCGCCGACGGCACCATCGCCTACGCCGAGAACCCACCCAAGAAATACCAGGACATCTACCCCCTCAACTTCGACAACGACCCCGACGGCCTCTACACCGAGATCAAACGCACCCTGCACCACTGGATGAACCACGGCGTCCGCATCTTCCGCGTCGACAACCCCCACACCAAACCCATCGCCTTCTGGGAACGCCTGCTCGCCGACATCAACACCACCGACCCCGACGTGCTGTTCCTGGCCGAGGCCTTCACCCGCCCCGCCATCATGCACACCCTGGCCAAAACCGGATTCCACCAGTCCTACACCTACTTCACCTGGCGCAACACCGCCGACCAACTCCGCGACTACTTCACCGAACTCACCGGCCCCGCCGCCGCCTACATGCGCCCCAACACCTTCACCAACACCCCCGACATCCTCAACCAATACCTCCAGCACGGCGGCCGCCCCGCCTTCGAAATCCGCGCCATCCTCGCCGCGCTGCTCTCCCCCACCTGGGGCATCTACAGCGGCTACGAACTCTGCGAGAACACCCCCGTCCGCCCCGGCAGCGAGGAATACCGCGACTCCGAGAAATACCAGTACCGCCCCCGCGACTGGGACGCCGCCGACCGCGACACCACCACCATCGCCCCCCTCATCACCCGCCTCAACACCCTGCGCAACACCCACCCCGCCCTCCAGCAACTCCGCAACCTGCACTTCCACCACATCGACCAACCCGAACTCCTGGCCTTCTCCAAACGCCACCTCCACGACACCGTCCTCACCGTCATCAACCTCAACCCCCACCAACCCCGCGAAGCCACCCTCCACCTCGACCTACCCGCCCTCGGCCTCCCCGACGACCCCCACCAACCCCACACCGTCACCGACGAACTCGACGGCGCCACCTACACCTGGACCCAAGCCAACTACGT
>NZ_BCQS01000066.1 GCF_001552195.1 Actinomadura latina NBRC 106108 | reverse complement strand
ACGGCAGCTGTAATTGGGGCTGTGGCCTGCGGTGATCATGTGGTGGTGTCGGCGTAGGCGTGCCATGCCTGGTGGCATTTTCGGGCTCGGTATTGGTGGCGTCGGCGCCAGGTGGACCATGCGCGGCGGTGTTCGGGATCGCGGCGAGGCTCCGGCACGATCGGTCCTCGGATGTTGCGCAGGAGTTCGGGGACGGTGAGCGCGATCATGTCGGGGTCCTGGTCCGGGCCGGTGGGTTCGGTGGCTGCGGTGACGGCGAGGTAGGTGTAGGCCAGCAGGGCCAGGCAGCTCCAGCGGTGCCAGGACCTCCACCGGGTGGTCTGGCCTTTGTCCAGGCCGCAGGCCTGTTTGGCGAGCTGGTGGTCCTCTTCGATCTTCCAGCGCAGCGTGGCGACCGCGACCAGGCGGGCCAGCGGCGCCGGGCCGGCGGTGAAGCACCGGTAGTAGGACAGTTTGCGGGTGTAGCGGTGCCGCCGCACCAGCAGGACCGCGTCACCGGCCTGGTCACCGGCCTGGTCACCGGCCTGGTCTGGGCCGTTGGGGGTGTCGTCGGGGGTGATGGCGAGCATGGCCCAGTCGTAGGAGCGGACGCCTTTGGTTCCGGTTCCGGTGCGTACGCGCTGCCATCCGCCGTCGCCGATCAGCCGGACGGCCTTGCGGGCGGTGGTGGTGTGCGGGCCGAGCGCCACGGGGTGGTCGTGCTTGACCGCCATCACATAGTTCATGCCCAGGCTGCGGATGTGGCGGCGCAGGTCGCGGCCGCCGTAGACCTCGTCACCGGCGGCGAACGGCGCCCGGATCGCGCGGTCGTGGGCGTGGGTGAGCATCTGGGCGGCCAGCTGCGGTTTGGTGGCGAACTCGATGTGGCCGGGGACGCCGGCCAGCTCACGGCGTTCCTCATCGCAGGCCCAATCACGGGGTAGGTACAGGCGGCGGTCGATGATGGTGTGACCGCGTGCGGTGACGTAGGAGAGGTTGACCGTGACCTGGCACAACGCGACCCCGCCCAGGCTGCCGGAGTACTGGCGGGCGGCGCCGACGCAGTCGGTGGAGGACTTGGCGTCGCCGGTCTCGTCCAGGATGAACACCGCGTCCTGACCCGCGTGGGGATCGTCGCCGGTCAGGTGCCCGGCCGCCCACACCGCGGTCTGGTCCAGGACCTGCCGCTCGTCCCATTTCGCCCGCGACAGCAGATGCTGCAACCGATGCGGGCCGGTGTGCCCCAGCGCCTCGCCCAGAGTCCAGCAGTTGTGGTCCTCCAGCTCCATCAGCAGTCCCAGCACGAACTCCCGGACCAGTCGCCGGGGCTCACACCTGCGGAAACATCCCGCGATCCGGGCCATCACCGCGTCCAGGAAACCCGCCCGGCGCTCATCATCGGCATGCGCTATCGTGCCCCCGACGGCCGCCGGGTTCTTTACTTTCGTCACACAAAGCAACGATCACGGCGGCCGTCTCGTATGTCCGGCACTCCACCCGATCGTGATCA
>NZ_BCQS01000064.1 GCF_001552195.1 Actinomadura latina NBRC 106108 | reverse complement strand
GGTCGTGATCGCCCGCTCCGAACGCCTCATCGCCTACATCGTCCCCGATCGTTCGCGGGCGACGCCGACCGTGGCCGGCGGCGACAGTATCGACGGCGTCCTGGAGTTCAACGATGACTTGATCGTCGTGGACGGGGTCGTCACAGACCACATCGTGGCTGAGTTGCGGGGTTTTGTGGTGGGGCGGTTGCCGGAGTACATGGTTCCGGCGGCGTTCGTGGTGGTGGAGGGGTTGCCGTTGACGGTGAACGGCAAGGTGGACAAGGCGGCGTTGCCGGATCCGGTGTTCGCGGGCGGGCGGTATCGGGCTCCGGGGTCGGTGGAGGAGGAGTTGCTGGCGGGTGTGTTCGCCGAGGTGCTGGGGGTCGAGCGGGTCGGTGTGGATGATGACTTCTTCGCTTTGGGCGGGGACAGTATCCGTTCGATTCAGGTGGTGACGCGGGCCCGGCAGGTGGGGTTGGTGGTGAAGGCCCGTGATGTTTTCGAGGCGCGGACGGTGGCGGCGTTGGCGGCTGCGGCCGGGCGTGCGGACGCCGAGACGTTGCTGGAGGAGTTGCCCGGTGGTGGTGTGGGCCAGGTCGGGTTGTTGCCGGTGGCGCAGTGGATGCTGGAGCGCGGCGGGCGCTTCGGCCGGTATGCGCAGTGGATGGTGCTGAACCTTCCCACCGACATCGACCACGCGGGTCTGGTGGCAACGCTGGGTGCGGTCATCGACCGGCACGACATGTGGCGGTCACGGTTGACCGGCGACGAAAAGCCCATGCTGGTCGCGGGTGAACCGGGGTCGGTGGACGTCGCGGCTTTGGTGCATCGCGTCGATTGCGCCGGGGAGATTTCGGTGGAGCTTGATCGGGCGTTGGGGCGGTTGGATCCGGTGGCTGGGGTGATGTTGCAGTTCGTCTGGTTCGACCCCGGCACGCGAGACGCTGGCGGCCGGTTGCTGGTGGTGGCGCATCATCTGGTGGTTGATGGGGTGTCGTGGCGGATCGTGGTGCCCGATTTCATTGAGGGTTGGTCGGCGGTGAAGGCGGGCCGGGCGCCGATGCTGCCGCGGGTGGGGACCTCGGTGCGGCGCTGGAGTGCCGCGTTGGCCGATGAGGCCGAGCGCCCGGAGCGGGTGGCGGAGCTGGAGTTGTGGCGGTCGATGCTGCAAGCGCCCGACCCCGTCGTCGGGTCACGCCGGGTCGATCCGGCGGTGGATGTGGTGTCGGCGGTGGATCGGGTGCAGATTCGGCTTCCCATGGACGTGACCGAGGCGCTGCTGAGCAGGCTGCCGCAGGTGTTCCATTGCGGCCCGGATGACGGCCTGGTCACGGGTGTGGTGTTGGCGGTGGCGGCGTGGCGGCGGGCGCGCGGGGTGCAGGCGTCCTCGGTGCTGGTGAACATGGAGGGCCACGGCCGCGAGGAGGCTGTCGTGCCGGGCGCGGATCTGTCGCGCACGGTCGGCTGGTTCACCACGATCTACCCCGTCCGGCTGAGCGTCGGCGGGACGGACGCGGGTCAGGCGATCAAGGCGGTGAAGGAACAGTTGCGTACCGTCCCCGACCGGGGCATCGGCTACGGCCTGCTGCGCTACCTCAACACCCACACCGCACACCAGCTGGCACAACTGCCGTCCCCGCAGATCGGCTTCAACTACCTCGGCCGCTTCTCCACCACCGA
>NZ_BCQS01000063.1 GCF_001552195.1 Actinomadura latina NBRC 106108 | reverse complement strand
AGCCTGGATCCACGGGGTTGGTAATGCGATGAAAGCCGCGATATGAGGAGAGGTGCCCTGCAACCTGGGATGATGGGAGTTCTCTACGCTTCCAGCAGCCAGATTGAACGGACACCTCTCAAGTGCGATTGTTTCACGCCGCTGCCAAGACGCATGCGGCGTTCGATGACGAGCATGTGATCGCGTACGCGGGCCTGGTGCCGGCGATGCGGCTGGCCGAGCGCTGTGGCCTGGCCTCGCTGGTCGGCGAGCACGTGTCGCTCCGGTGCCGGGACGGGGCGAACGCGCCGGTCAAGGTCGCCTCGGTGGTGGCCGGGATGCTGGCCGGGGCCGACAGCATCGACGATCTGGACGTGCTGCGGCACGGCGGGATGGACAAGCTGTTCACCGGCGTGCGCGCCCCGTCCACGCTCGGGTCGTTCCTGCGCGCGTTCACCTGGGGCAACGTCCGCCAGTTGGAGAAGACGGCGCGTGTACTGCTGGCCCGGCTCGCGGCGCACACGCCGCTGCTGCCCGGCGCGGACGTGCTGGCGTTCCTGGATGTGGACTCGATGCAGCGCCGCACCTACGGGTACGCCAAGCAGGGTGCCGGGTTCGGCCATACCAAGATTCAAGGCAAGAGCGTGCTGGTCAAGGGGCTGAATGTGCTGGCGGCGAGCCTGTCGACGCCGGTGGCCGCGCCGGTGGTGACCGGCACCCGGCTGCGCGGCGGGAAGAGCGCCTCAGCCCGCGGAGCATCCTGGTTCGTGCGCGAGCAGATCGGCACGGCCCGGTCCGCCGGGGCCAGTGGCCTGCTGGTGATGCGCGGTGACTCGGCGTTCTACAGCGAACAGGTCATCGGAGCCTGCCAGGCGGCGGGCGTGTGCTTCTCGGTCACCGCCAAGATGGATCCCAAGATCAAGGCCGCGATCGCGGCCATCCCCGAGACCTCCTGGATCTCCATCGATTACCCGAAGGCCATCTTCGATGCCCAGGCCGGCGGGTGGGTGTCGGACGCCCAGATCGCAGAGGTCGGCTACACCGCTTTCGCCTCCAAGAACAACCCGGTGACCGCCCGCCTTATCGTGCGCCGGGTCAAACGGCTCAACCCTCAAGCCGCCAGCGGGCAGGACGAACTGTTCCCGGCCTACCGCTACCACCCGGTCTTCACCGACAGCCCGTTCACCTTGGTCCAAGCCGAGGCCCAGCACCGCGACCACGCCATCATCGAGCAGGTCAACGCCGACCTGATCGACGGGCCGCTGGCGCATCTGCCCTCTGGCGACTTCAACGCCAACGCCGCATGGCTCACCTGCGCGGCCATCACCCACAACCTGCTACGCGCCACCGGCACCCTGGCCTCGGCGTTCCACGCGCGTGCCCGCGGCGCCACCCTGCGCCGCCACCTGATCAGCGTTCCGGCCCGGCTCGCCCGGCACGGCCCGGCAGGACCAGCAGGGCACATCACCGTGCACCTGCCCGAGCACTGGCGCTGGCAGGCCGAGTGGATGAACACCTTCCGGGCCGTCCACGACCCACCACCAGCGACAGCGGCCTGACCCGCCCCGACCCTGTCACCGCTCCCGACGACCATCACAGTCACCGCGCCCGCCGGCGCATCCCACCCCCGATCCGCACCCCCGGACAGGCCACGGACCTGCGCGTGGCAGACCCCGCACGCCCCCGAAATGCCGCTCTGCCAAGCAGACCGGCTCTCATGACGAGATCGGAACCAACATGGATCACCGGAAATCACGCCGTGGATCCAGGCT
>NZ_BCQS01000062.1 GCF_001552195.1 Actinomadura latina NBRC 106108 | reverse complement strand
TAGGAGTGTGCTGAACAAGGGGTGATGTGGGCGGGAAGGGCGCCGACATGGCCGTCTGTGCGGCTGGTTGGGTCAGGCCCCGTGGGGTCGACAAAGTGGTCGCCCTTCCCGCGTGGTCCAGCTTGGTGGAGGGTCGGGGGGTGTGCAAGGGACGGGCCGGGCCCTGGGCTGGGGGCCTGGGTTGTCAGGCCAGTATCCAGCCCTGGCCGGTGTGGGTGAGGCCGAGGTTGAGCAGTCGGCGTAGGTTGAGTCCGGCCAGGCGCAGGTGGAGCCAGAGGTCGCCGTTGGTAGTGCCGCGGTGGCGGAGTTTGCGGGCGCGGCCGTGCGGGCCGATGAGCCAGGCGATGGAGCGTTCGACCATGGGCCGGTGCTGCCGGTAGGTGTCGCGCAGGTCGGGATCGGTGGCCCAGCCGGCGCGGGCTTGCCGCAGGATCGCATCCTGTGGATGAAGGGTGAGGCTGCGGCCGTCCTTGCTCTTGGTGCAGCGTTGGCGGAGCGGGCAGCCGCGGCAGGCGGCCCCGAACGTCACCGATCGTTTGGCGGTGATGCGGCGGGTGACACCGGCCGGGCAGGTCACGGTCCCGGCGGCTTCGTTGACGGTGTAGTCGTCGATGGTGAACCCGCCGGTGACGGCCGGACGCAGCGGGCCCGGCTTGATGACCGGCGTATGTCCCGCCTGGATCAGGGCGGCGCGTGCCTCGCCGGTGCCGTAGGCCGAGTCGCCCAGTACTTCCAGGTTCTGATCGGCCTGGTCGCGGTCCTCGCCTTCGATCAACTCGACGCCGACCACGGCCTCGTGGTTGTCGGGCCCGGCCGCTTTGGTGAGGCGGGCGGCGGTGAACAGGCCGGTGTCGGGTTCGATGGCCACGTGGGCCTTGTAGCCGTCCTGGCGGTGGTGGACGCTCTTGTGGACGTGGCGGGTGTCGGGGTCGACGGTGGAGATGAGGCGGTCGGGGGCGACTTTTCGGGCGATCTTCCACCGGCCGTCGGTGCCGTCGGAGCCGTCGGCGGGTTCGACGTCCTGGCCGGCCACCAGCGCCAGCAGCGCGACCGCTTGGGCGGCCGGCTCGTCCAAGCGGCCCTGGGCGGCGGCCTCCTGGAACGCGGCCACCACCGTCAGGGCGTCGTTGACCAGGCCCGACACCAGCCGCTGCTTGGCCTGGTCGTCGTCCCAGGCGATGGCGGGCTTGCCGGGGTCGGTGTAGTCATGCGCCGAGCAGTGCGCCGCGATCACCTCAGCGGCACCGGGCACCTCGCGGGCCACCCGCCGGATCGCGGCGATCAGCTGGGTGACGGTGTCCTGGGTGGCGACCGCGTCGTCCAGAACGGCCGAGTCCAGCGCCCGCCGCGTCTTGCCCTTGAGCACCCCGGTCGCCGCGATCACCTGCGCGACCGCCTCGAAGACCCGGTTCGGGCGCTCGGAGGCCGCCAACCTGCGCCGCCAGTACGTCAGCACCGAGGGGTGGATCCCCTCGTCGGTCAGCGCCAGCCCGCACGCGGCCTTCCACCGCAGATCACACCGCAGCGCCTCGACCGCCTCCCGATCGGACAGATGATGCAGGGTCTGCAGCACCAGCACGCAGGCGACCAGATCCCCCGGCAGCGACGGGCGCCCCTTCGACGAGGGGAACAGGTCCGCGAACAGCCCGTCGGGGAACACCCGCAGCCGATGCTCGGCCAAGAACGCGAACACACTGCCCTCAGGGACCAGATGCCCCACCAACGCCGCCGCGTCCAGCAACTCACGATCGATCCGGCTCTCACCCTGCACACCAAGATTCTCCCAGCCGGGCACCGCCCGGCTGGGAGAATCCCCAGGATTGTTCAGCAGACTCCTA
>NZ_BCQS01000061.1 GCF_001552195.1 Actinomadura latina NBRC 106108 | reverse complement strand
CTTACCCCGGGACAACCACCGCCCGGGCTGAGCTACCCTCCTGCGTCACCCCATCACTCACCTACTACCCCCTCGGGTCCCACGCTCCCCGCAGAACAGGCCCGAAGGCCCGAACCACAGATCGGGCGGTTAGCATCAGAAGGTTCAGCGTTGGCGCATACCAGCGGGTACGGGAATATCAACCCGTTGTCCATCGACTACGCCTGTCGGCCTCGCCTTAGGTCCCGACTTACCCTGGGCGGATTAGCCTGCCCCAGGAACCCTTGGTCATCCGGCGCACACGTTTCTCACGTGTGATTCGCTACTCATGCCTGCATTCTCACTCCCACAGCCTCCACCACTCGATCACTCGGCGGCTTCACCGGCTGCAGGACGCTCCCCTACCCATCACACCCTCACAGGTGCAATGCCACGGCTTCGGCGGTGTGCTTGAGCCCCGCTACATTGTCGGCGCGGAATCACTTGACCAGTGAGCTATTACGCACTCTTTCAAGGATGGCTGCTTCTAAGCCAACCTCCTGGTTGTCACAGCAACTCCACATCCTTTCCCACTTAGCACACGCTTAGGGGCCTTAGCCGATGATCTGGGCTGTTTCCCTCTCGACTACGAAGCTTATCCCCCGCAGTCTCACTGCCACGCTCTCACTTACCGGCATTCGGAGTTTGGCTGACGTCAGTAACCTTGTAGGGCCCATCAGCCATCCAGTAGCTCTACCTCCGGCAAGAAACACGCGACGCTGCACCTAAATGCATTTCGGGGAGAACCAGCTATCACGGAGTTTGATTGGCCTTTCACCCCTAACCACAGGTCATCCCCCAGGTTTTCAACCCTGGTGGGTTCGGGCCTCCACACCGTCTTACCGGCGCTTCACCCTGCCCATGGCTAGATCACCCCGCTTCGGGTCTACAGCATGCGACTGAAAACGCCCTATTCAGACTCGCTTTCGCTACGGCTACCCGCCACCGGTTAACCTCGCCACACACCATAACTCGCAGGCTCATTCTTCAAAAGGCACGCCATCACGAACAAGAAGCACAAGACCCCTTGAGGACGCTCTGACGGCTTGTAGGCACACGGTTTCAGGTACTATTTCACGACCCCTCACCGGGGCACTTTTCACCATTCCCTCACGGTACTGATCCGCTATCGGTCACCAGGAAGTATTCAGCCTTACCACGTGGTCGTGGCAGATTCACACGGGATTTCACGGGCCCCGTGCTACTCGGGAACACACCCAGAAGCCGCTCAAGTTTCGTCTACCGGACTCTCACCGTCTACGGTCGGCCATCCCAAGCCATTCGACTACCCGAGCAGTTTGTAACTCCTTGCCGTCCCGGCAGAGACGACCAGATGGTCCCACAACCCCGCACACGCAACGCCCGCCGGCTATCACACGCGCACGGTTTAGGCTCCTCCGCTTTCGCTCACCACTACTCACGGAATCACTATTGTTTTCTCTTCCTGCGGGTACTGAGATGTTTCACTTCCCCGCGTTCCCACCAACCTGCCTATACATTCAGCAGGCGGCGACACCCCATGACGGG
The DNA here is from genome assembly GCF_001552195.1 of Actinomadura latina NBRC 106108. Classification (GTDB taxonomy): domain Bacteria; phylum Actinomycetota; class Actinomycetes; order Streptosporangiales; family Streptosporangiaceae; genus Spirillospora; species Spirillospora latina. Next base: position 382 of record NZ_BCQS01000061.1, on the reverse strand, counting down.
TGCCAGGTTTCCCCATTCGGAAATCCCCGGATCAAAGTCTGGTTGCCGACTCCCCGAGGCATATCGCAGGCTCCCACGTCCTTCATCGGCTCCTGATGCCAAGGCATCCACCGTATGCCCTTAAAAACTTGAACACACAAAACGATCAAAACAAATCGCAGACAAACAACAACACCCCGAACCCCGCCCCCCACCCGAAGATGGAAGACAAGCCCCGAGATCTCATCGTTCGCCAGAGATGCTCGCGTCCACTGTGCAGTTCTCAAAAAACAACCGGGCCCACCAGCACCGCCACACCAGCACAGGTGAGGCGGCGACCGGTCCCGCAGTCCGAGGCCACCGGGCATACGCCCGTTCCCTCAGGACCCAACAGCGTGTCCAA
>NZ_BCQS01000060.1 GCF_001552195.1 Actinomadura latina NBRC 106108 | reverse complement strand
ATGGGCCTGCTCGATGAGTTCCACGAAGTCGCCGAGTTCCCCGAAGTCGGGCAGGATGCTGGTGTAGTTCGCGATGTCGTAGCCGCCGTCTTTGAGCGGTGAATGGTAGATGGGCAGCAGCCACAGGCAGTCGATGCCCAGCCATTGCAGATGGTCGAGTCTGGAGATCAGTCCGCGCAGGTCGCCGTAGCCGTCGTTGTTGGAGTCGGCGAACCCCCGCACCGACACCTCGTAGAACACCGCCGTCTTGAACCAGTGGGGGGTGTTCGGCGTCTCCTCGTCGAACGGGTCGGGGACCGCACCGGCGGACGGCGCACCGGCCCTCGCCTCGTTCACGCCCCTGGGAGCGTCCCCGGCCGCGTCCCTGTTCGTCTCCCGGGCGGGCCCGATGTCCGCCTCCGGCTGGGTGACCTGGTCGGACGTGCTGCGGGCGGTGTTCTTCGGCTGGCCGTGCATGGGTCACCCCGGGTGTGTTGGAGACATCTAGATCAGCAATTCCCGCCACCGGCGCCGGAGACGTTCACGACAGGCAACCATCCGTAAAAACTTCTGTACGCTCTGTGACCGCTTCGGCGGCGGCCGGTTCCCGCGGGCCGATGGTCAGCACCCGTCAGCGGCCGGGGCACGGGGCGGGAAAGTCGCGCAAAAACTCGGCTGTGCACGGCTCGTTCGCTGGCGTCGCGGCTCCGGAAGACTTGCCGCGCGACGGTTGTGTCATGTCCGTGTTTTTAGGTTCGTCGCTTTTTCTGCCGCAGGCCTCGGGTAGGTCATTTCCAAGCTCAGAACCCGCCTGACCGGCGGGTTCTGATCCGTTCGGACGGAAAGCGTCCGTCCAAGCGATCGGAGGGACAGTGGAGCGCTGGGAGAAGTCGCCATCGGTCGTACCGACACGCGATGAGCTCGTGGCGCGGCTGCGCGTTCGCTTCGCCGACATTCCGGCTGAGAACGTGCGCCGCTGCGTCGACGACCTGTGGTGCTGCTGCACCCATCTCGGGGTGCGGCCCGAGGAACGGACCATCGAGCGCCTCGCGGCGTCCCGGCTGACGGGCGTGGTGCGCGGCGGCCGGCCGCCCTATCCGGACGGCCCGACGGTGTCCAGACCGCCCGGCTCCACCCTGACCGCCCCGCCCCGGCCCGCTCGCGCGGCCGCCAGAACCCCGATCGGGATGTGACGTATGAAGGACACGACCATGCCGGGCCTGAGCATCGAGACCCGGCGAGGGTTCATCGTGCTGAGCCTGCCCGCGCAGATCAGCTGGCAGAACTACGCGGGCATCCGCGAGGGCGTGAGCAGGGCCCTGTCCATGGCGGCAGGGTCCATGGCGGCAGGGTCCATGGCGGCAGGGTCCATGGCGGCAGGGTCCATGGCGGGGTCTCCGGTCGTCGGCGGCGCGCCGCGGGGGCGGCGGCGCACGTGCGTCGTCGTCGACTTCGGTGACGCCGTGCTGCTGGACGCGGCGGGGCTCGTCCTGCTGGCCCGCGCCGAGACGCGGGCGCAGCTTCTCGGCTGCCCGCTGCGGGCCGTGGTGCCCGCGCTGTCCGCGCATGTGCGGCGGGCGCTGCACCTGACCGGGCTGGCGCAGCTCGTCCCGGTGTTCCCGGACGTCGCGGCGGCGACGGGCACGCCCGTCCCGGCGGGGACGGCGGGCGACGTCGACACCACGCACGTGCTCGACGCCATCCGCGCCCTGCACCCGGGCGACGCCGGGCTGACCCCGACGCCGCCCGCTCCGTCCGAACTGATGATCACCACGCATGAGGCGGGGGACGGAGACCACACGGTCGTCCACCTGTCCGGGGTGCTGGACGATGTCACGGTGCCGCGGCTCGGGGAGACGCTGACCACGCTGGTCGAGGGGAACCTGCGGCACCTGATGGTGCGGATGCACGAGCGGCTCGGGATCCGCTGCGACCCGCTGCCGATCCTGCTCGGCATCCGCTGGCGCGTCGCCGCCGAGGGCGGCTGCCTGGCGCTGCCCGCGCTGCCGGCCCGGCTCCGGGAGATCATCGACCGGGAGGGCCTGGGCTCGGTGTTCACCGGCTGCCGGTCCATCGAGGACCGCCTGCTCGCAGGTGCCGAATCGGCCTGACGGCTCAGCTGCCGCTCGTCCGGCGCCGGTTCCGGACGGGCCGCGGCGAACCCCGGCGCGACCTCGCAGTCGTCCCGTCCGCCCCGGCCATGGTCCCGTCGGACCGGCGGCTCCCACTGGCCCGCACATGTCCGTCGTTCCGCTGGAACGTGAGGATGTGTGCGGGCTTCGTGTGCGGATCGAGGCGC
>NZ_BCQS01000059.1 GCF_001552195.1 Actinomadura latina NBRC 106108 | reverse complement strand
AGGGCGAATGCGTTCTCAGGTAGTGAGATCGAGTAGTTGAAGTGCGTGGTCGGGGTGTGCCCGGTAGTGGTCATTGGCGGCGGCGATGTTGCTCCAGCCCATGAGGTCGGTGAGGGCAATGGCCAGGTTGCGCAGGCCGGCCATGATGCGTGGTGCGTGACCGGTGCGGATGGTCGAGCGGTCCTCGGCGTAGGTGACGTCGCGGACGTGGTGCAGGGCCTCGATGGACCAGTGCCCGCGGACGAGGGCGGCCAGCTGGGCGGGGGTGGCGTGGCCCGGGGCGAGGCTGGTGACGGCGTAGACGGTCTTGATCGTCGTCTTGCCGGTGGTGCGGTCGGTGCGGCGGCGTTTGACCTGGATGGCCTGGGCGGCGTGCGGGAACAGCAGCCCGGGACGGACGGTGCAGACCTTCAGCCTGCGGATCTCCCGGCGGCCGTGCCCGTCCTCAACGGTGCGGTCGTGCGGCTCGATCTCCCGCCAAGGCAGGCGTTTGAGCTGCCGGTGCAGGCTTTTCTGGTTCCCCTTCACGACCAGGAGGTAGTGCGCGTTGTGTTCCCGGACCAGGTGGCGGGCGTGTTCGCGCTGGGTGTGCAGGGCGTCGGCGGTGACGATCTTGCCGGTCAGGTCCAGGCCGGTCAGCAGCGGGACGAACGCGGGGATCTCGTTGCTCTTGGTGTCGACCTGCCGTTGCGCCAGCACGGCCCGGCCGTCGTGCAGGGCCGCCGCCAGCAGGTGCGTCACCGTCCCGTCCGGGTGGCGGCTGCCGCCGGGTAGCCCCGGCACGTTGCCGTGCCGGGGCCCCCTCAGAACCGTGCGTGCCACTTGTCACGGCACACGGCTCAAGCAAGCCCCGATGGGCGGGTGGAACGTTTTCCTTGCGTGCGGAGTGTGGGCGCTGGGTCAGCGGTGTTCGGCGGAAGGTGTCGTTGCCGTCTCAGTGCCCAGTAGGTGGTGAGGTCGGGGTCGTCGGGTGACGCTGCCCCATCCACCATCTGGTGCCTCTTGATCGGCGTCCAGGCCAGCTTGGTCATGTAGGCGCCGGTTTCCCGGTCTCCGAAGACCCAGCGGTCGTTCCTGGCCGGATGGAACTTGCCGAAGTAGCGTTCGGTGATCCATGCCGGCGACTTGTTCTTGTGCCGATGCTTGGCCCACCTCGTCAACGTCCACCACAGGGTGTGGTCGATGGAGGCGAACGTCTGCTTGGACACCGCTGTCCGGTAGTAGGCCGCCCAGCCGCGCAGGACCGGGTTGAGTTTCCCGATCACCGCAGGCGCGTTCGCTCCGTAGAGTCGCCGCACCTCGGTGCGCAGCCTTGTCCGGAAGCGTTTCACTGCTTGCCTTGTCCGGTTTGATCAGCAGCTTGCCGCTGGGGTAGTGGCGGATGTTGAAGCCGAGGAAGTCGAAGCCCTCATCGAGGCGGACGATGCGTGTCTTGTCCTCGTTGAAGACCAGCCCTCGTGGCTCCAGCCACGCGGCGAGCCGTGCTTTGACCTGCTCTGCCTCCTGCCTGCTGTGGCAGAGTGCGACCAGGTCGTCGGCGTACCTGATGACCACTGGTGTGCCCGGCACGCTCCATCCCTTGTGTGAGGGTTTGGTGCTGTATCGGGCACCGGCAGCGTGTTCCATCCCGTGAAGCGCCACGTTCAACAGGCACGGGGAGAGCACACCGCCTTGCGGCGTTCCCTCCCACGTCGGCGCGAATCGACCGTTCTCCATGACCCCTGCTCTGAGCCACTGGGCGACTTGGTCCCTGGCGGGGAACAAGCCGAGTTGGTCCAAGAGCTGCTGATGGTCAATGCGGTCGAACGCGGCCGCCAAGTCGGCATCCACGATCCAGGCCCGCTTGGGTCGCTTGCCCTTGCAGACCCCGAAGATCGCTTCGATCGCATCATGGCACCCGCGGCCGGGCCGGAAGCCGTAGCTGCGCGGCTCGAATCGCGCCTCCCACTCGGGCTCCAGCGCGTTGAGGACCACCGCCTGGCAGGCGCGGTCCCGGATCACCGGTATACCCAGTGGACGCCGTTTTCCGTTCGTCTTGGGGATGAACACCCGCTTGACCGGCCGAGGCCGCCAGCCCGCACGACGATGCTGCACCCAGTCGGCCAGTTCGACCCTCTGAGACGCCAGCAGCGCGGTCCGCCCGTCGACCCCGGCCGTCGCACGGCCCTGATTGATCTGCGCCACCCTGCGCACGCTCACCCGAGCGTTCGCGCGTGAGCGCAGCATCAGCTTTTGCAGGTTGCGCAACCGTTTATGGTCGCCGTCCCGCGCCGCCGCGAAGATGCGCTGCCGCAGCCGCCGTACCCGGTCTTCCTCCTGGTCCCAGTCGATCCCGAACCAGTCCTCAGCCGGATCCTCCGGTCCGTTCGCCCCCGCCGCAGCGAGAGCGTCCAACTTGCCCTTCGGTTCCAACGCCTTGACCACCGATCATCTCCACAGGCTCACCCGACCCGCGTCAGCGCTCTTTCGAGCCGGGGCATCCGCCCCGTATCCGGCCGGTTATACGCCGCCCGGCAGGAGAACCGGACACATGACGCCTTCCCGCCACCTTTCGGTCGCCGGCCTTTGCTTCTCGGGCCGTCCTACGCCCGCCGGGGAGTTGAAGCCTTCCTTACGGTCGGCCTACCGGCACCAATGCCGGACCTCGACGGGATTACCACGTTCCGCACGCATGAGACACGGCCGGATTGGGCGCCCTCTGTACCCCGGGGACGATGGTGCTCTCCCGGTCGCCCTGCGCTCTGCGACCGGCATCTGCCGCCTTCCAGCGGCACGTCCCTGCTCGGCCCGCTACCGCTTCCTTTCCGGGCCTTCAAGATGACGAGGCATCAACCAAGGGTTCACGCGTGTTCGCCCGCCCGGCCTTCCCCTCGCCCGTATCCCCCGGAAAGAACAGGAGACCTCCGGCTCACCCCCCGGGCTTCGCACCCCGCAGTTACCCGCGACGCACGCCGAGGTGGGGACAGGCCCATGAGCACTGGCCTGAGATCACGTCACCGGATTCACCCCGGCCTCCTCAACGTCATCCACTCACAGCGTGCGACCTCGTGTCGCAACC
>NZ_BCQS01000058.1 GCF_001552195.1 Actinomadura latina NBRC 106108 | reverse complement strand
TCTGACCTGCACGGACGTACTTTTCGGCAACCGCAACGGCATCGACCACCACCTAAGCCAGCATTTCTGGAGACGATGCCACCAAACCGGCGCACGCTGACTCCCCAACGAAACCGCCTCAGCCGAGGATGACAAAATCACGATCTCGGACTGCCGTACTAGCCCTTGGCCGCCGTCTGCTCATCGGCGAAGAAGGGTTGAAGGACCTGACCAAGGCGACCCGATGACGCTGGACGCGCTGCCCCATCAAGAGGAGGCCGGACTGCCAGCCTGCAACGGCGAGTGTCCGCCCGGCAATGCGGTCATCGACGTTCCAGGAGAGCCTTCAAGGCCAGCGACAGGCCCATGCCCTTTGCATGGTATTTTACCTTGGATCGATCGGGGTCGCGGTTGGTTTCCACGGAGATGCGGCCAGTGCTCGAATAGAACTTCGGCTCGAAATCCAGTACGAGTGCCTCCGCTTCGGTCATGCCATATCGTGACGAATCTTGCGTAATGATCATCGGGCCCTGTTTAGGGAAGACCTCTTCTGTGGACTCGTTCAGGATGAAAAGGTGTCCGTCGGCGTGGAGGCAGTAGTTGGTGACATCGCGGCGGATCTCTTCGCCGTAAGAGTTCTTTTCGGATCTGATCCAGTATCGGCTGGTCAGCTTCCAGTAGTCGAGTTGCTGCTTCTTCGAGGTGTTCACCGTGTAGGGCACCAACCGTGTCGACCGCCTGAAGAGGCCGGCTCGCTCTTCGCGTGTCCGTGTCTCCTGGGCGGTCACCGTGGTCATTTCGCGCGGTGCCTTCGTCTCGCGTGCGACGCGGGCCGCGTACTGCTGGAGCCTCTTCCAGTTCGGTTGGCTCTGGTCGTACTGCTTGCGTTTCGGGATGGACATGCTTCCCCCTGCTGCCGCTACCTCGCTCAGATGTTATGCTTTTAAGCAGGTAGTGGGTACGGGCGGCCTGGTTCGGTCAGGTGCTACGGGGTAATGGTTGACGAGAGTCGGTCTCGAAGTTCTCGGCAGCGAGCCTTCCAGCCGATTTCATCGCTGCCTCCAAGGCAGCGGACGAGAAGTGCCACGGCGTTGGGGGTCAGTCCTGCGGCCACGATCTCGTCCTCGTGGCGCTCTAAGTGTTCGGCGATCCTGCGGCGGGTCCCCACCTCGGTGAGGTCCAGAGAAAGTAGAGATTCGACGGCCAAGGCGAGGTCGATCCGCAAAAGGCTCGGGATCATGCGCCGGACGATGCCGATGTCATCGGCCTGGTTCGCTGTCTGGACGCAGTGCGTGATGAAGTCGGGTTCCGGAGGGCGGACCCGGTAGAGGGTGTCGAGCAGTTGGACGCTCAGCCGCTGCACACCCTGCTCGTCGGAGCCGATGAGAGTGAGCACGGTGTCCTCGTCCGCGCCGCCGTTCGCCGAGATGGCACTGATCGCACGCTTCCGCAGGATCTTGTCTTCGAGTTCGTCGGTCGCTATGCGGGTTGCCACGACCAGGTCCTCGGCGGAGAGCCTGCTTTGGTCGCTGAGCAACCGCAGGAGGGCGGATCGCCGGTTCTTCTCCTGCTGTCCGGCGAGGATGAGGTGGAAGAGGTTGGCCATTTCGCGGCGCAGGACGTTGTTGAAGTTGGCGTAGTCAAAATTCACGAACGACAGTTGCCAGTCGAGTTCCATCTCCCGCATCACGGAGAGGAGTTTCCGGTCGTCGGCGTTGCGGATGGCCTGGGCGTCTGTGAGGTACTCTCGTAACGTCACATATTTGCTGTAAGTTCGCTCAAGGCAGAGGACTATGAAGGGTTTTCCGGCGGCGAGGGCCTCGCGGAGTTCGGTGCCGAAGGTAATCTCGCCGTATCTCTCGATGATGACGAATACGCAGAGGTCGGCAGCGTGCACCGTCACTCGTGAGTTGCGCTCCCAACTCGAGTCGAGGGAGTTGAGGTAAAGGATGCCGCCGGACAGGTAGTGCAGCGGTTCGCCGCCGAAGTCGCTGACGATCTCGGCGAACTGGTTGCGTACGTTTTCGGTGTCAGACGCTCCGCAGAGCATGATTGTCAGCATTGGCTGCGGCTCCATCCGAGGAACGATGAGAGCGGGTGTCAGGTGGAGGAGCCCGCATCGGGATCGGTAAGGGTGGTCAGGACCGTGTGCCAGCGGTGGTCGATCGCATCGCTGTCTTCATCGGCGAAACGTGGTGGCGCGAAGACCGGAGGATGACCCCCAAAGACGCAGATCCGGTCGATGAGTTGCTGATTCGGTGTCCATGGTGTGCGGCTCGCGATCCAGTGCGCGCGGATATCGGAGATGGCCGCGCGGTCTCCGCGTCGCAGGGCCTGAATGAGATCCGCAGTGTATTCACGCCATCCCTCTGTGCTGCCCGAGGTCTCGATGACCGCGGCACGGTCGGCGAGGGTCTCCGCGAGACGCGGATGGGACACGGACATGCACAGCAGGCGTGCGGCCAGAGCGGTCCGATAGGTCAGCGACCTTCCATACTGATCGGATGTGTCCGCCAACGCGTCGCACTCTGCGATAGACGCCTGACCGGCCAGTGCCTTTCTCCACACGACCATCGCGTCATTATCGGTAGCGATTCGGTGCTTGCCTATGGAGCGCAGGTAGCTGGCACGGGCGGCAGTCCCCGCGATGGCCTGATTGAGTTCCGCGCGGTCGAAACAGAGATCAGCCTGGAGGCGCACGTCGGCGGCGTTACCGGTCACTGGGTAGTTCTCAAGGTGGCTCTTGAGATCACGGTAGCGGCCGAGTCCGTGGAGACTTCTAGCCGTCTGATAGAGAAGGTGTTGCGATTCGGGGGTCTCGGCCAGTAACTCCTCCAGAATCACGAGCGCGGCGGGGTGCTCGTAAACCGACCTCAGTGAATAGGCGAGCCACCGCCGCGCCGTCCGTCCTATGTCCTGCGGGAGCGGAGTCGCTACGAAATCCGTCAGGTAAGCGACGCGTTCCTCGATGGTTCGGCCGTGCCAAGCATTAAGGAAGGTCGCCAGGAGGCCGATCCATGTGCTGTCGCTTGGTTCGGGCAGCCGTTCGACGGTCTGCTCGAACGAGGGAAGGTCGATGACGGAGGTGAGCAGCCAGGGCAGCGTCAGGTCGTGGTCAGCGCAGAGCCGGCCCGTGATCTCGACGATGTCGAGGCGCTGCTCGACGCCGTGGAGCGCCTGATCATGGCGGGCGTGCAGCGCCTCGGCAAGAGCGATGGCGCGGTTCCTGCGATCCGCCGGGGCCCACGCGCCGGGGATCGCCGGGCTTTCCGCCGCGATGGCGGACCGGACCGCGTCATGGAGTCGGTAGGGGAAGAGCGGGTGCCCGTCATAGCTGACGAGTGATCGCTCGCAGAAGCGCAGAGCGTCGCCGAGCAACCCACCGGTGGCCTGCGCGAGCAATTCCGGGTCGAACCGGGCGACCAGGCTCGCGGTGCGCGCGATCTCGCGCTCCTCCGGTGGCAGGTCGGCGAAAACGCGTGTCACAAGTTGAGGAAGTGGCTTCCCGAACACTTCGGCGTCGAGCTCTGCTCCGCCCATCGCGCGAGCCATGGCTAGGGAGAGATCGAGGTAGAGCGGAAGGCCGTGTGCCGCCCGGCGTATACGCTCCCGCACGTCGGGGTTGAGCACCGGGTTGCCGGGCGCCTCCGACGCCGCGGCGAGGAAGCGCTCGACATCCTCGTCGGACAGGTCACCGACGAGATGCTGTCGGGGCTCATCGACCTCTCCCAGCCTTATCCCCGGCCAGACGGACGGGCCGGTGGTGGGCAGCAGCGCAGCCAGGTCGGTGGAGTCCCAATCGAGTGCCCTGCGGGATGTCACCACCCAGAGGAACCCGGGTGTGAGGTGCACGATGCGGTTGAAAAGTCTTTCCTGGCTGCGATCGCTGCCCTGGATATATTCTGCTGCATCGGCGAATATGATCAGCAGTGGCCGCTGCTTGCCCGCCAGTCGTTCGAAGTCCCAGGACAGCAGCCCGGCGAGCGAGGCCGCGACATAAGGCGAGGCATCGAGCCGCGCCTCTTCGACGATCGCCGCCAGTGGCCCGCATTCCCGCAGTGCCTTGGTGCGGAGCCGCCTCGATCGAACCGCGTCCACGATGATCCGCCCGGACCGGACGGTCATCGGCCCGAGTCCGAAGTTTGCGCCGACCTCGTTCAGCACCTCGTTGAGCGTGTCGTTGATCTGCCCCTGCACGTCGAAACCCGAGGGACTGCGCAGGTCAGGCAGTGCGATTCCCGGATGGGCCAGCGCCCACCATGCCGCGAAACCCACGTCGAACGCCGGGAACCGCTTGCCGGAGTCGGCAAGCGCGGCTCGCAGCCGCAAGACGATGTCGGTAGCCTGGACGGCGGCACTGCCGTGAAAGTCGATCCGCATCGTTCGTACCGGAAGGCCTAGTTGCGGAGTGGCGCCCCACTCATCGTTCTCTGGAAGTTCGCCCAGGGCCCATCGCTCCAGTCGGCGTGATAACTCGGTCTTGCCGATGCCGCCGACTCCGTAGAAGGTCAGGACGTGGTGACGTGCCCAGTTCGAGAGGCTGGCGGTGCCGTCAGAAAGGCGTTCGAGGTGACGCACCATTGACAGCGCGAAGGTTGCATTCTCATCCGTGCGGTTCGTGAACAGGTCGACGGCAGCGTACTGTGGATCAAAGACTCGGTCGAAGTCGCTCACGTTTCACACCCCCGCTACACTTCCCGGATTGTAGCGATGTCCGTGTAGCCCGCGATAGACCTCTCGTACGCCAGTCTCCTTTGTGCGAGCCACGCTTACGGCCGATGGTGCGGTAGAGAGTAATCCGTGTGCACTTCCGCCCGGTGGTGCTCGCGAAGTGGCCGGTATCGGTCTGCACTGTG
>NZ_BCQS01000057.1 GCF_001552195.1 Actinomadura latina NBRC 106108 | reverse complement strand
CCCCCACACCCTTCGGCTCACCCGTCGAACCCGACGTGTAAATGACATACGCCAAATGCTGCGGCAACAACGGCTCCGTCCGGTCCGCGTTAGTCGGTGCGCCGTCCACCGCAGGCCGGTCGTCCTCCAGGAACACGCGCGGAACGTCCACCGCCGGCAGCACCCGATCAGTCTCCCGATCCGTCACCAGCACCAGCGGACACGCATCACGCAGCACATACTCCATACGCGGCCCCGGATACTGCGGATCGATCGGCAAATACGCCCCACCCGCCTTCGACACCGCCAACAGCCCCACCACCAGACCAACCGACCGGCCCGTCGCCACCCCCACCACCACATCCGGACCAACACCACACCCGATCAACTCAAACGCCAACGCATTCGCCCGCGCATCCAACTCCGCATACGTCAACGACTCCGACCCCGCCACCACCGCCACCGCACCCGGCGACACCGCCGCCCAGGCCTCGAACACCCCCGGCAACAACAACGACTGCCCAGGGATCTCAACCGTCGTGTCATTCCACCCATCCACCACCAGCGACCGCTCCGCGGGCAGCAACACCTCAACCGCATTCACCGGCGCAGCCGGGTCCCCGACCACCTGCCCCAACACCCCAACGAACCGTTCCGCCAACCCCTCGACCGAACCGCGATCGAACAAATCCACCGCGTACTCGAGGTACCCGCGGAATTCCTGTCCGTGCGCACCGCCGAATTCGGCCATGATCAGGCTGAGGTCGAATTTGGCCACCTGGTTCACGGTCGGCATGGCCGACCATTCCAGGCCGGGCAGGCGCACTTCCTCACCCGGCGTCGCGATCGTGCTCTGCCAGACGAACGCGACCTGGAACAGCGGGTGGTAGGACGTCGAACGCTCCGGATTCAGCAACTCCACCAGCCGCTCGAACGGCACGTCCTGGTTGTCATAGGCCGCCAGCGCCTTGTCCCGCACCTGATCCACCACCTGCGCGAACGACCTGTCACCCGACAAGTCCACCCGCAGCACCCAGTTGTTCACAAAGAACCCGACCAGGTCGTTCAGGTCCTCGTCGGTGCGGCCCGCGATCGGCGAACCCATCGTGATGTCCGAACCGGCGCCCAGCCGCGACAGCATCACCGCATACGCCGCCTGCAACACCATCGGCACCGTCGCACCATGCCTGCGCGCCAGCGCCTCGACCCCGGCGGCCAGCTCCGGGTCCACGGCGAACTCGACCGTCTCGCCGCGGTGGCTCCGCTTGGGCGGGCGCGGCCGGTCGGCGGGCAGGGCGAGCGGCTGCGGAGCGCCCTCCAGTTCCCGGCGCCAGTACCCGACCTGCTGGGACGCGACGCTCTCCGGATCGGAGAGTTCTCCGAGCAGTTCCTGCTGCCAGAGGGTGTAGTCCGCGTACTGGACGGGCAGCGGGGCCCATCCCGGCTCCCGCCCCTCCGCCCGCGCCATGTACGCCATCGACAGGTCCCGGGCCAGCGGTGCCATCGACGCGGCGTCGCCGGCGATGTGGTGCATGAGGATGACCAGCACGTATTCGTCCGGCCCGCAGGCGAGCAGGCCGACCCGGATCGGGATCTCGGATTCGAGTTCGAACCGGTGCGCCACCGCCTCCGCGACGGCGTCCGCCACCTGCTCGGGCTCCACGGTGCGGGTCGGGACCTCGACCACGACCTCGTCCGGCGGCAGGATCCGCTGGAACGCCACGCCCCGCTCGTCCTCGCCGATCACCGTGCGGAGGCTCTCGTGCCGCAGCAGCACGTCCCGGACCGCGACGGCCATCAGGCCCGGGTCGACCGCGGCGCGCAGCCGCAGCACCACCGGCTGGTTGTAGGTGACCGACGGGCCCTCGTACCGGTACAGGAACCACAGCCGGCTCTGCGCGAACGACAACGGGATCATGAGATGGCCTCTCGGGGGTTCGAAGGTCAGGGGTGCCGGTGCCCCGTGCCGGGGCCGCCCCGGGAGCCGTGGTCCCTGCGCCGGCCGTCGCTCCGGCCGACGTACATCAGCTCGCCGGACCTCGTCCGCCGGACCAGGTCGCCGGTGCGGAACATCCGTCCGCCGGCCGGGTCGAACGGGTTGGCGACGAACCGCGCCGCCGTCGGCGCCGCGGCGTCCAGGAGGCCGCGGCCGAGACCGGGGCCGGCGATGTAGAGCTCGCCCGTGACCCGTGGCGGGACCGGGGCGAGCCCGGGACCGAGCACGAGCACCTGGACGTCCCGCAGCGCCGGGCCGAGCGGAACGGCGCCGGTGGCGGGCAGGTCGGCCGAATGCGGGATCGACAGGGTCGTCGCGAGACCGGTCTCCGGCCGCCCGTAGCAGGCGAGGACCCGGACCCCCGGGATCGCGGCCCGCACCCGGCCGACCAGCTCGGCGGGCACTTCCTCGCCCGAGAACATGACGGTGTCGGCGTCGACGCGGCCTTCCGGCGCGCGGTCCAGCAGTGCGGTGAAGGCCGAGGGAACGGTGCTGACGACAGTCTTGGTCCAGGTGCCACGCCGCTCCGGGCTCGCCGGATCCGATGTGAGGTCCAGGCCACCGCCGGTGGACAGGGCGGCGAGCACCTCGACGATCCGCATACCGGAACCCGCCGGCGGGCAGGACGCGATCCGCGTGCCCGGCCCGGTGCCGAGCCGCTCCGCCATCCGCGCCGCGAGATCGGTGATGTTGCGGTGGGTGACGGCCGCACCGTGCGGCGATCTGGCGTAGGCCAGATGCTGCGGGCGCAACGGCAGGAGCCGGTCCTCATCGGTCGGGGCCCGGTCGGAAACCGTCCGGGGATCGTCCAGATACAGTCGCGGAACCCCTGTCTCCGGGAGCGCCGGGGCGGTCTCATGATCGGTCAGGACGGCCACGGCAGCGGCAGCGGGCACCTGGTCCGGCGCGTCGACCGGCAGGAACACGCCGCCGGCCTTGGCCACCGCGAGCAGCGCGACCACCGATTCGACCGGCCGCCGGGTCGCCACGGCCACCGGACGGTCCGGGCCGGCGCCGTGCTCGATCAGCTCGAAGGCCAGGCCGTTGGCCCGAGCGTCCAGTTCGGCGTAGGTCAGCGGCCCGGTGTCGGTCACGACGGCGACCGCGTCCGGTGCGGCGGTCACGGCCGCCTCGAACATGCCCGGCACCAGGGACGGATCGTTCGCCGCCCGCGGTACGGCCGGGGGCCTCGGCGCCGTCGCGGCGGGCTCGACCGGCCGCTGCTCCACGAGCGCCCGCTCCTCGGCGGTCAGCACCTCCACCGCGCCGACGGGGGTGCCCGGATCGGCGATGATCTGTTCGAGCACCCGCAGGTACCGGTCCGCCATCTGCTCGACGGAGACTTGCTCGAACACGTCGCGCTGGTACTGCATCGTCATCCGCAGCGGTTCCGGGGCCGCCATCAGCGTCATCGCGTAGTGCGTCCCCGTCGAGTACCGGAGGCGGCTGATCGTGAGGCCGTACTCCGACATCGCGTTGCCGGCGCCGTCCCACGGATAGGACTCGAAGACCACCACCGTGTCGAACAGCGTCCGGAGACCTGTGTCCTGCTGGATCTCGGTGAGGCCGTGGTGATGGTGGTCGAGCAGCGCCGCCTGGCGGTTCTGCAGGTCGGTCAGGACGTCGGCCAGCGAGTCGCCGGGGTTGCAGCGGACCCGCACCGGCAGCGTGTTGATGAACAGCCCGACCATCGCGTCGACGCCAGCGACGGCCGGAGGACGGCCCGACACCGTCATGCCGAACAGCACGTCATCGCGCGCGGTGAGCTGCCCCAGCAGGATCGCCCACGCCCCCTGCACGACCGTGTTGACCGTCACACCGAGTTCGGTCGCGCGGCGGACGAGGTCCCGGGCGCCTTCGGCGGACAGTCCGACCTCGACCCGGCCGATGCCCCCGGAGTTGCCGGCGGCCCGTACCTGGGGTGCCAGCAGCGTCGGCTCCGTCACGCCCGCGAGTTCGCCGGACCAGGCTCGGGCCGACTGTTCCCGGTCCTGCCGCGACAGCCAGACCAGGAAGTCCCGGTAGTCGCGGGGACGCGGCAACGCCGAAACGTCGCCGTTCTCCCCGTACAGGCCCATCAGGTCCTGCATCACGAGCGGCAGCGACCATCCGTCGAACATCAGATGGTGGCTGGTCACGACCAGTTCGAAGCTCTGGTCGTCCGTCCGGATCAGCGTGAGCCGGAACAGCGGCGCCACCGCCGGGTCGAAGTGCTCCCCATGATCGGCGGCGAGCACGTCCTCCAGGCGGGCGGCGCGGTCGTCCTCGGGGACGTCCCGCAGGTCGATCTCCCGCCACGGCAGCACCACGTCCGAGGCCACGACCTGCATCGGCTCGCCGTCGGCCCCGAAGGCGAACGCGACCCGCAGGTTCGGGTACCGGTCCAGCAGGCCCTGGCCCGCCGCCCGCATCCGATGCGGATCCACGTGCCCGTCCAGATGCAGGACGAACTGCATCTGGTACGGGTCGAACTCCTTGCCGGCCATCATGACGTGGAACAGCAGGCCCGATTGCATAGCCGTCAGCGGCCAGACGTCCGCCAAGCCCGGGTGGCGGGCCTCCAACGCGTCGATCTCGGGCTGGGTGAGCGACACCATCAGCAGATCCGACGGTGTCAGACCACCGGCTCCGGTCTCGCCGGCATGCCGGGCGAGGTCGGTCAGCGCCTCGGTCCAGAGGTCGGCCAGTTCTTGGACGTCCTCCTGCGCCAGGACCCCGGTCGCGTAGGTGAACGACGCATTGAGGACGGGGCCTTGGTCGGTGTCGGTGACCACGGCGTTGATGTCGATGGCGTGGGCGACCGGCATGTCGGCGTCGAACTCCGCCGACACCTCGTCCAAGAGGGGTAGCTGCGTCCAACCTTGGTCGCGTGGGTCCTTTGACGTA
>NZ_BCQS01000056.1 GCF_001552195.1 Actinomadura latina NBRC 106108 | reverse complement strand
GCAGAACCAGCCGCACGCACCGAGCCGGTCACCACACGCGGGTTCTCCCGGCCGGCGGCAAGGTCAGCCAACCCCGCCGCCAACTCGCCCCGGTCCGCACCCAACAGCACCGCACGATGCTCAAACAGGGAACGCTGTGACAAGGACAGGCCCACGTCGATCATGTCCGCATCGGCGCCGTCCCCGGCCAGCCACCCCGCAAGCGCCGCAGCCTGACCCGCCAGCGCCTCCCGCGACCTGCCCGACAACACCCACACGCCGAGGCCGGAAGCCGCCCCGGCCGCACCGGTATCGCGAGCAGTTGAAGGCTCGGCCACCTCGACGGCATCAACCGCCGAGGGCGGCTGCTCGATGATGACGTGGGCGTTGGTGCCCGACAGCCCGAACGAGGACACCCCGGCACGTCTGGGCCGTGGCACATCCGGCCAGTCGCGGGTCTCGCGCAGCAGAGCGACCTGTCCGGCGGTCCAATCAACGCGCGAAGACGGGGCGTCCACGTGCAGGGTCTTGGGCAGCACACCGTGGCGCAGCGCCTGCACCATCTTGATCACACCACCCACACCCGCAGCCGCCTGCGTATGACCGACATTGGACTTCAACGACCCCAACCACAACGGCTCACCACCCACTGAACGATCACGCCCATAAGTCGCCAGCAAAGCCTGCGCCTCAATCGGATCCCCCAGCACCGTCCCAGTCCCATGCGCCTCCACCACATCCACATCACCCGCACCCAACCCCGCCGCATCCAACGCCGCGCGGATCACCCGCTGCTGCGACGGGCCATTCGGCGCCGTCAACCCATTAGAAGCACCGTCCTGATTGACCGCCGACCCCGCCACCACCGCCAACACCCGACGACCCGCCCGCCGCGCATCCGAAAGCCGCTCCAACACCAGCACACCCACACCCTCACCCCAACCAGTCCCATCCGCCGACTCCGCAAACGCCTTACACCGCCCATCCACCGCCAACCCCCGCTGCCGCGAAAACTCCACAAACGTCTCCGGCGTCGCCATCACCGTCACACCACCCGCAAGCGCCAGATCACACTCCCCACCACGAAGAGCCTGCGCCGCCAAATGCAACGCCACCAACGACGACGAACACGCCGTATCCACCGACACCGCCGGACCCTCCAAACCCAGCACATACGACACCCGACCCGACACCACCGACCCCATCACCCCAGTACTGAACCCCTCCGCCCCATCCCCCAGCCACGCATAATCGTGACTCATCACCCCCGCGAACACCCCAGTCCGCGAACCACGCAAACCCACCGGATCAATCCCGGCCCGCTCAATCGCCTCCCACGACACCTCCAACAACAAACGCTGCTGCGGATCCATCGCCACCGCCTCCCGCGGCGACACCCCAAAAAACCCCGCATCAAAACCCGCCACATCATCCAAAAAACCGCCACGACACACATACGACTTCCCCTGCGCATCCGGGTCCGGATCGAACACCGACTCCACATCCCAACCCCGATCCGACGGGAACGAACCGATACCCTCACCACCCCCACACACCAAGGCCCACAAACCCTCCGGCGACGTCACACCCCCCGGATAACGACACCCCATCCCCACCACCACAACAGGATCCGAGCTCTTCGCAACCAGACGTTCATTCTCAGCCCGCACTGTTTCCAGTTCGAGTAGAGAATTACGCAGCGCTTCGACGAGTTGCTCTTCCCGAGTCGCCATCAGACGTCACTCTTCCTGCTGTGAGAAACTCCGAGCCCCATATTGATCAGTGCGTCCGCGTCCATCTCCCGGATAGACGCCCGCTTCTCATACACCTCGGAGCCGCCGTCAGACCAATCGTTCTGAGCTTCCGCAAGCTCCAGAAGGCGTTCGATGATCGCCGCATCACCAGGTTGATTGAGCGGCACCGCTTGGAGGAGCCGTCTGACTTCCTCCATGTGCATCGCCGTGGCGTCCTTTTGGCTGCCGGGCAGAAGTTGTTCGAGCAGATGCTCGGCTATGGCTGCCGGAGTCGGGTAGTCGAACACCAGTGATGCCGGAAGCGATAGGCCGGTCGCGGTCTGCAGGCGGTTGCGCACCTGAATACCGCCGAGCGAATCCAAGCCCACATCCTTGAACACCGTCTGAGGGCCGATGATCGTGTCGGCATCATCGTGGCCCAGTATTGCTGCGACGTGTGAAGACACAAGGTCGGTCAGCAGTCGGCGTCGTTGGGTCTGGTCGAGATCACGCAGCCGGGACACCAGTTGCGGCACCGATTCACCGGCCGCCGCCGTCCGGCGCACCGCCGGCACCAGGTCCGTCAGCAGCGGCGCCAGCTCTGCGGCTCCGGCCTGACGCCGCAACGCCGCCATGTCCCATCGGACCGCCACCAGATGCTCCGCCGAGGCCGAGATCGCGGCATCGAACAGTTCCACGGCCTGGGAAACGGTCAGTGGCAGCACACCACTGGCCCGCATCCGGCCCACACCCTCAACGCCAAGCCGCGCACCCATACCACCGGACTCAGCCCACAGGCCCCACGACACCGACTGCCCAGCCAGCCCCAGGCCCCGCCGGTGGCCCGCCAGCGCGTCCAGGAAGGTGTTGGCCGCGGCGTAGTTGCTTTGGCCTGGTGCTCCGAGGACGCCTGACAGTGACGACACCACCGCGAACAACGACAACCCCAGATCAGCGGTTGCCTCGTGCAGGAACCAGGCCGCGTCGGCTTTGGCGGCCAGGACCCGATCCAGCCGTTCGGGAGTGAGTGATCCGATCACTCCGTCGTCCAGGACACCCGCCGCGTGGACGACGCCGCGGAGCTCGAACTCTTGCGGGACCGAGGCCACCAGGTCGGCGACCGCGGAACGATCGGAGACGTCACAGGCCACCACCCGTACCACCGCGCCCGCGTCCTCCAAGCCCGCCACGAGCGCTTGGGCGCCGTCGGCGGCCGGGCCGCGCCGGCTGGCCAGCACCACACACCCCACACCGTGCGCCTCCACCAGCCGCCGCGCCAGCACACCACCCACACCACCAGTACCGCCGGTCACGATCACCGCGCCGCCGTCAAGGCCCGCAGCCCGCTCATCGCCGGTAACCGCCGCACGCGTCAGCCGCGCCGCATGCACCACCCCGCCACGCATCACCAGCTGCGGCTCACCCATGTCCGCGACGTCCAGGCTCGCGGCGAGGTCGCTGTCGGTGTCCACCAGCACGATCCGGCCCGGGTTCTCCGCCTGCGCCGACCGCACCAAACCCCACACCGCCGCACCCGCCACATCCACCACCTGCTCATCGAGCAGGCCGACGGCTCCCCTGGTCACCACCACCAACCTCGACCCCGCGAACACCGCCGAGGACAGCCACGACTGCAGCACCTCCAACACCTGATGGGCGGCAGCATGCGCCGCGCCCACCACATCAACCTCCGGCCGGGGCGTCCACTCCCACACCACCACCGCCGGAGCAGACTCCGCGTCCACGTCCTCCCAACGAGCCCAGTGCACCGTTTCCCAAGTCTCCTTCGACACCGGGGACCAGCCGACCTGGAACAAGCCATCCGGCACCGCACTCGCCGCCGCGGTGGCCAGTACCTGCTGCGACACCGGGCGCGTCACCAGCGAATCGACCGTCAACACCAAAGCACCGGTCTCGTCAGCCACCTGGATCGACACCGCATCGTCCCCAGCCGGGCTCACCCGTACCCGGACCGTGGAGGCGCCGACGGCATGCAACGACACTCCCGCCCACAAGAACGGGACCTGCACCTGCTCGTCGGCATCGCCGTCAGCCAGCAGCGGGGCATGCACCACCGCGTCCAGCAATGCCGGATGGATACCGAACCCCTCCACATCCACCCCGGCCGGGACGCTCACCTCGGCGAACACCTCCCGGCCGCGCCGCCACACCGCACGCACACCCCGAAACGCCCGCCCATATCCATAGCCGCGCTCAGCCAGGAGCTCGTACGCCGCTTCCGCATCGACCGCTTGGGCATCCTGCGGTGGCCAAATGGACTTCCCAGGCACCGCCGATGCCGACTCCGTTTCGGGCATCAGCACACCCTCGGCGTGCAGCGTCCACCCCAAGTCGGTCGCGTTGTCGGCTTGGGGGCGGGAGTGGATCTCCACAGTGCGCGCCCCGGCCTCATCGGGCTCGCCCACCACCACATGCACCTGCAGCCCGCCGCGTTCCGGAACCACCAACGGGGCCGTGACCGCCAGCTCCCGCACCACCGGGCAGCCGACCTCATCCCCGGCCCGCACCGCCAACTCCACCCACCCCGACGCCGGCATGAGCACCCGCCCCAGCACCGAATGGTCAGCCAGCCACGGCTGAGCCGACCGCGACACCAACCCCGTCAACACCACCCCCGCCGACCCCGGCGATACCACCACCGCACCCAGTAGAGGGTGCTCCACCGTGGTCAGCCCCGCGGCCCCGACATCGCCCGACGCCGGCGAAGGCGTCACCCAGTAACGCTCATGTTGGAAGGCATAGGTCGGCAGATCCACCCGGCTTCCACCCGCGCACCAGTCCTGCCACGACACCCCGACCCCCGACACGAACAACTCCGCCAGCCCCGACACCAACCCCACCGGCTCCGACCCACGCCGACTCAGCAAAGACACGAGCAAGGGCGGCGAAGCGCTCTCTGGGGCCGCCGTCTCCTTTGCCGCTTCGAGAGTGTTGGTGATGGCCGAGATCAGTGCGCCGGGCCCCAGCTCCACGAACCGGTCCGCGCCCCGGGCAGCCGCGAACCCGATCGCGTCCGCGAACCGCACCGCCTGACGGGCATGCCGCACCCAGTACTCCGCCGAACCAAACCCCTCCCCCACATCGGCCAACCCGCCCGACACATTCGACACCAACCCCACCCCACCGGCACACACCCCCACCCCAGCCGCCACCTGACGGAAGTCCTCCAGCACCGGATCCAGCAACGGCGAATGAAACGCATGCGACACCGACAGCGAACGCGTCCCACACCCCACCGCCGACAACCTCGCCGCAGCAGCCTCCACCGCAGCCCGCGCACCCGAAATCACCACCACCGTCGGAGCATTCACCGCAGCCACCACCACCGGCCCCAACGACCCCGAAACCTCCCCCAAGACCTGCTCCACCAACTCCACCGACACCACCGGCCCCGACACCGCCACCATCGCGCCACCCGCATCCGCCCGCTGCATCACCCGGCCCCGCGCCACCACAAGCCGCGCCGCATCCTCCAACGACACCATCCCCGCCGCACACGCCGCCGCGATCTCCCCCACCGAATGACCCACCACAAAATCCGGAACCACACCCCACGACACCAACACCCGAAACAACGCCACCCCCACCGCGAACAACACCGGCTGCGCAAACTCCGTCCGCCCCAACACCCCCTCCTCCGAACCCACATCACCTCCAGCAACCGATGACCCCACCACCGATCCACCTCCCCCGCCACCACCGCCAACTCCCGACCAAACTCATCACAACACCCCGCCAACTCCCGCCCCATCCCCAACCACTGCGACCCCTGACCCGGAAACACAAACACCACACCACCCGCAGGGCCGGTAGCGCGGACAGAGCCGGTCACCACACGCGGGTTCTCCCGGCCGGCAGCAAGGTCAGCCAACCCCGCCGCCAACTCGCCTCTGTCCGCGCCGAACAGCACCGCACGGTGCTCGAAGAGGGAGCGTCGCGACAGGGACAAGCCGACGTCAGTCATGTCCGCATTGGCGCCGTCCTCGGCCAGCCACCCCGCGAGCGCCTCCGCCTGGCCCGCCAGCGCCTCCCGCGACCTGCCCGACAACACCCACACGCCGAGGCCGGGAGGCGGCTCGACCTCTTCGATGTCCGGGCTGGGAGAAGGTGTTGATGTCTGTGTGGTGTCCTCTGGCGGGGCCTGCTCGATGATGACGTGGGCGTTGGTGCCCGACAGCCCGAACGAGGACACCCCGGCACGTCTGGGCCGTGGCACATCCGGCCAAGGCCGAGTCTCGCGCAGCAGAGCGACCTGTCCGGCGGTCCAATCAACGCGCGAGGATGGGGCGTCCACGTGCAGGGTCTTGGGCAGCACGCCGTGGCGCAGCGCCTGCACCATCTTGATCACACCGCCCACACCCGCAGCCGCCTGCGTATGACCGACATTGGACTTCAACGACCCCAACCACAACGGCTCACCACCCACTGAACGATCACGCCCATAAGTCGCCAGCAAAGCCTGCGCCTCAATCGGATCCCCCAGCACCGTCCCAGTCCCATGCGCCTCCACCACATCCACATCACCCGCACCCACCCCCGCCGCATCCAACGCCGCCCGGATCACCCGCTGCTGCGACGGGCCATTCGGCGCCGTCAACCCATTAGAAGCACCGTCCTGATTAACCGCCGACCCCGCCACCACCGCCAACACCCGACGACCCGCCCGCCGCGCATCCGAAAGCCGCTCCAACAGCAGCACTCCCGCGCCTTCAGCCCATCCGGTGCCGTCGGCGGACTCGGCAAACGCCTTGCAGCGGCCATCCACTGCCAAACCGCGCTGCCGCGAAAACTCCACGAAGGTGTCAGGGGTGGCCATCACCGTCACACCACCCGCAAGGGCCAGATCGCATTCCCCGCCGCGGAGCGCCTGCGCCGCCAAATGCAACGCCACCAACGACGATGAGCACGCCGTATCCACCGACACCGCCGGACCCTCCAAACCCAGCACATACGACACCCGACCCGACACCACCGACCCCATCACCCCGGTGCCGAAGCCCTCCCCGTCATCGGATGCTCCGTTCCCCAACTGCGCGTAGTCCTGGCCCATCACTCCCGCGAACACTCCGGTCCGTGAGCCGCGCAGCGTCAGCGGGTCGATTCCGGCCCGCTCGATCGCCTCCCACGACACCTCCAACAACAAACGCTGCTGCGGATCCATCGCCACCGCCTCCCGCGGCGACACCCCAAAAAACCCCGCATCAAAACCCGCCACATCATCCAAAAACCCGCCATGACGGACGTAGGACTTGCCCTGAGCATCGGGGTCCGGATCGAACACCGACTCCACATCCCAACCCCGATCGGATGGGAAGGGACCAATGCCCTCGCCCTCTGCGCACACCAGGGCCCACAACTCCTCTGGTGAGGTCACACCCCCTGGATAACGGCATCCCATGCCCACCACCACAACAGGATCGTCGTCCACCGCCTTGGTGACCGGCCGTGCCACGATCACCGGCTCTATATCGCCGGGCAGCAACTGTTCGAGGAGATGCTCGGCCAGCGCGGCCGGGGTCGGATAGTCGAACACCAGCGATACCGGAAGGGACAGATCGGTTGCGGCTTGGAGGCGGTTGCGCACCTGGACACCGCCCAGCGAATCCAGACCCAAGTCCTTGAACGGCGTCTCGGCACCCACCACATCGGCGCGCTCATGCCCCAACACGGTCGCCACCTGCACGGACACCAACTCCAGCAGACGTCGGCGTCGTTGACTCTGGTCGAGACCACGCAGCCGGGACACCAGTTGCGACACCGATTCACCGGCCGCCGCCGTCCGGCGCACCGCCGGCACTAGATCGGCCATTACCGGCGCCAGCTCCCCTGTTCCGGCCTGACGCCGCAACGCCGCCATGTCCCATCGGACCGCAACAAGATGCTCCGCCGAGGCCGAGATCGCGGCATCGAACAGTTCCACGGCCTGGGAAACGGTCAGTGGCAGCACACCACTGGCCCGCATCCGGCCCACACCCTCAACGCCAAGCCGCGCACCCATACCACCGGACTCGGCCCACAGGCCCCACGACACCGACTGCCCGGCAAGCCCTAGGCTGCGCCGATACACCGCCAGCGCGTCCAGGAAGGTGTTGGCCGCGGCGTAGTTGCCCTGGCCCGGCGCTCCCAGGACACCCGACAACGACGACACCACCGCGAACAGCGTCAGTTCCTGTTCGGCGGTTGCCTCGTGCAGGAACCAGGCCGCGTCGGCTTTGGCGGCCAGGACCCGATCCATCCGTTCCGGGGTCAGTGAACCGATCACCCCGTCGTCCAGGACACCCGCCGCATGGACGACGCCGCGAAGCTCAAATTCCGTTGGGACCGAGGCCACCAGATCGGCGACCGCAGAACGATCGGAGACGTCACAGGCCACCACCCGCACCACCGCACCTGCCGCTTCCAACTCCGCGACCAGCTCTGCGGCGCCGTCGGCGGCCGGGCCGCGCCGGCTGGCCAGCACCACACACCCCACACCGTGCGCCTCCACCAACCGCCGCGCCAGCACACCACCCACACCACCAGTACCGCCGGTCACGATCACCGCACCGCCCGCCAACCCCGCAGCCCGCTCCTCGCCGGTAGCCGCCGCACGCGTCAGCCGCGCCACATGCGCCACCCCGCCACGCATCACCAGCTGCGGCTCACCCATGTCCGCGACGTCCAGGCTCGCGGCGAGATCGGTGTCGGTGTCCACCAGCACGATCCGGCCCGGGTTCTCCGCCTGCGCCGACCGCACCAAACCCCACACCGCCGCACCCGCCACATCCACCACCTGCTCATCGAGCAGAGCGACCGCGCCCCTGGTCACCACCACCAACCTCGACCCCGCGAACACCGCCGAGGACAGCCACGACTGAAGCACCTCCAACGCCTGATGCGTGGCGGCGTGCACCGCCTCCACCACCTCAACCTCCGGCCGGGGCGTCCACTCCCACACCACCACCGCCGGAGCAGACTCCGTGTCCACGTCCTCCCATCGAGCCCACGACACGGAATCCCGCACGTCCACTGACACCGAAGACCAGCCGAGCTGGAACAGACCATCCGACACCGCACTCGCCGCCGTGGCCAGTGCCTGCTGCGACACCGGACGTGTCACCAGTGAATCGACCGTCAACACCAAAGCGCCGGTCTCGTCAGTCACCTGCACCGCGACCGCGTCATCGCCTGCCGGGCTGATCCGCACCCGGACCGTGGACGCGCCCACAGCATGCAGCGACATCCCCTCCCACAAGAACGGGACCTGCACCTCATCAGCCTCAGGATCGGCGGCGGCCTCCGCGAGAAGCGGGGCATGCACCACCGCGTCCAGCAACGCCGGATGGATACCGAACCCCTCCACATCCACCCCGCCCGGGACGCTCACCTCGGCGAACACCTCCCGGCCGCGCCGCCACACCCCGCGCACACCCCGAAACGCCCGCCCATACCCATAGCCCTGACGGGTCACTGCCTCATACGCCGCGTCCACATCCACTGATTGCGCATCCGCAGATGGCCACACTTCAGCGGGCAACGTCGGAGCCGAATCCGCTTCGCGTACCAGGA
Organism: Actinomadura latina NBRC 106108; assembly: GCF_001552195.1. GTDB lineage: Bacteria > Actinomycetota > Actinomycetes > Streptosporangiales > Streptosporangiaceae > Spirillospora > Spirillospora latina. Next base: position 466 of record NZ_BCQS01000056.1, on the reverse strand, counting down.
CACCCTGGGCGTGCAGCGTCCACCCCGAGTCGCTCGCGTTGTCGGCTTGGGGGCGGGAGTGGATCTCCACAGTGCGCGCCCCGGCCTCATCGGGCTCGCCCACCACCACATGCACCTGCAGCCCGCCGCGTTCAGGGACCACCAGCGGGGCCGTGACCGCCAGCTCCCGCACCACCGGGCAGCCGACCTCATCCCCGGCCCGCACCGCCAACTCCACCCACCCCGACGCCGGCATGAGCACCCGCCCCAACACCACGTGGTCAGCCAGCCACGGCTGAGCCGACCGCGACACCAACCCCGTCAACACCACCCCCGCCGACCCCGGCGACACCACCACCGCACCCAACACCGGATGCCTCGCAGCTCCCTGTCCGAGCGATGCCGCATCACCACCACGCGAGGGCGCCAGCCAAAAGCGCTCATGTTGGAAGGCATACGTCGGCAGATCCACCCGGCTTCCACCCGC
>NZ_BCQS01000055.1 GCF_001552195.1 Actinomadura latina NBRC 106108 | reverse complement strand
CAGGGACGGCGCGGACTGCTGCGGTACGTGGTCGTAGTACCCGGTGAAGTTGTACGCGTGGTGCAGTGACACGAACAGCTTGAGACCCTTGGCCCGGATGGCGTCGGCATGCTGCCGCAGCAGGTCGAGCCGGGGCCCGGTGGCCACCGAGTTCCATTCGTTGACACCGCTGTTCCACATCGAGTAGCCGTCGTGGTGCTCGGCCACCGGTCCGGCGAACTCGGCTCCGGCGTCGGCGAAGAGCTGTGCCCATTCGCCGGGGTCGAAGTCGCCGCCGGCGGACTTCAGCTTGGGCGCGAACTGCACCCAATTGCCCGCCCTGTCCCAGGCTCCGTTGATGAAGTTGTGGTACGGCCAGGCAGCGGGATCGCCGTAGACGCTCTTGTGATGGTTGTTCTCGTTGGACCCGCCGATGTACATGTTGCGCGGGTACCACTCGTTGGCGAACGCGGGAACGCTGAACACGCCCCAGTGGTAGTAGATGCCGAACTTGGCGTCCTGGAACCACTCCGGAGCCGGCGGATGCTGGTCCACCGATGCCCAGGCCGGGGTGTAGCCGCTGGGTGCCGCGGCCCGCGCGGTTCCCGCCCTGAGGAGACCGCCGGCCGCGGCGATCCCGGCCGTGACGAGCAGCCTGCGACGGCTGAACCGTAATGACGACGAAGACGCGACCGGACCTCGTGTTATCGCTAACATTCTGCGACTCGTCTCCGCTCCAACAGGTTGAAGGTGATGGGGCGGAGTGAATATGACGACACAAGCTCCGTCAAGGCCTCGGCGGGCTCTTCGCGTGCCGAAGGTGGACTCACCTGGCCTGACAAGTAGCGGTGCCACTCGCGGCAAGAGGTGCGTTGATGAAACGTTCATCCCCTTTCACGAGGACCTGGCACACGACGAAACGGAATAACCCTTCTGCCGAAGGCGACATCCCGATCGCCGGGCATTAGCTAGACACGCTGCACTAGGGCTCAGGGCGGTAGACGTGGTCCCGCTCGCGCCGCACGAATAGCGTGTCCGTGGTCTCGGTGCCCTGAGCCCGGAGCTCGCGCTTGAGAACCTTGTTCGTCGCCGTACTCGGCAGGTCGGTGGCGATCCGGACGAACTTCGGCCATGCCTTCGGCGACAGGTCCGGCTGGGCATTCAGGAACTCCTGGAGATCGACGGGCGTGAGGGTCGCGCCGTCGCGCAGCACCAGCGCGCACATGAGCTGGTCGCCCGGGGCGTCGGCGTCCGGTACGCCGTACACCGCGGCCTGGCTGATCGCGTCGTTGCGCAGCAGCACCCGCTCGATCGGCGCCGCCGCGAGGTTCTCGCCGTCGACGCGCAGCCAGTCGTCGGTGCGACCCGCCAGGTACATGAAGCCTGCTTCGTCCCGATAGGCGAGATCGCCGGACCAGTACATGCCCCCGTCGAGCCGCTCGGAGGTCGCCTGTTCATCGTTGTAGTAGCCGGCGAAGAACCCGGCCCCGGTGGTGTTGACGAGCTCGCCGACCGCCTCGTCCAGGTTGGTCACCCGGCCCAGGTGGTCGAAGACGGCGCGCGGGCACTCGGTGCGGGTGTCGCGGTCGTAGACGGCGACGCCGTCGAACGGCTGCCCGATGGAGCCGGCCGGCGTGTCGTCAGTGCGGGTGATGATGACCGCGGTCTCGGTGGAGCCGAAGCCGTCCCACACGGTGCAGTCGAAGCGACGGGCGAACTCCTCGATGTCGCGGTCGCTCGCCTCGTTGCCGAACGCGACACGTAGTGGGTTGTCCCGGTCGTCGGGCTGTTCCGGCGTCGCGAGCAGGTAGGCGAGCGGCTTGCCGACGTAGTTGAGATAGGTCGCACCATAGTGGCGCAGGTCGCTGAGGAACCGGCTTGCGCTGAACTGGGCCGGCGCCAGAGCGGCACCGGCGTGGGCGTGCACGGCGTATCCGGCGAGGATGGCGTTGCTGTGGAACATGGGCATCGAGGAATAGACGATGTCCTCGGTCGTCAGGTCGAACTTGTCGGTGAGCGTCGCCCCCGACATCACCGCCATGAAGTTGGCGACCCGCACGGCCTTCGGCTCCCCGCTGGTGCCGGAGGTGAAGATCAGCATGAAGGTGTCCATCGCGTCGACCGCCGGGAACCCGGCGGTTCCACGCGGTGCGTCGGCCACCCGGTTGAGCCAGTCGACGTCGTCGGTGTCGACCACCGTCGCGCCGCCGAGGCCGAGCCCGCCGAGCAGGGCCAGGTGCCGATGATCGGTCAGCAGGACCTGGCAGTCGGCCCGGCGTACGTCGGCCGCGAGACTCTCGCCGCGCCGGATGGTGTTGATGCCGACGGTCACGTGCCCGCCGAGCGCACCCGCCGCGATCGCCATCGCCATCTCGGGGCTGTTCTCCATCAGCACGCCGACGTGAACCGGCCGGCCTGGGTCGGCCATCGCGTGCAGCACGTGCGCACGGGCGGCGCTCTCGCCGAGGTAGTCGCGCCAGCTCCACACCTGGTCGCCGTACTTCAGGCCGGGCGTGTCCCGCTCCGCATGCTGGAGGAGGAGGGCCTGGACGGTGTCAGACACGGGACGGCTCCGATGCGGTCGCGGTGGGCGAGGCGGCGGCGGAGGGAACAGCCAGGTGGCGGCTCAGGAACGCCACGACGTGGCGGGTGGCGGCCTCGTGGAAGGGCTTGCCGGCGAAGAGGTCGAAGTGGTCGCCGGGGTAGTGCCGCACCTCGGCGCGACCGGCGACGGCCGCCTTCGCCGCGGCGTACGGCGGCGCGCTCCTGTCGAAGTCGCAGATCTGGACCAGCCACGGGACCCGCAGCGACTTCGCGTCCTTGGCGGGCGTCCGGCCGCCGAGCTCCATCACGACGTCGGCGGCGATCTCGTTGCGCCAGGTCGGGCCCGCGAGCGCGAGGTAGTCCTCGTAGGCGCCGGGCAGGGTCAGCGCGCCGGGCTCCCCGGGACGAGCCACGACCGGGATCATCGTCGGCGCGCGGCCGGCCTTGCGTCGTACGGCCGAAGCGATGCCGCGGCCGGTGGAGGCGAGCAGCTGGGCCGGGCGGTGGTGCTTCGCGGCGAGCCGCGCGGCGGCGAGCCCGTCCACGAGCGGCACCGCGGAGACGACCGCCGCGACGTCGTCACGCGCGGCGGCGACGGAGACGACGTGGCCGCCCGCGAGCGAGATGCCCCAGAGCGCGACCCGTTCGGCGTCGACGCCCGGAAGGCGCCTCGCTGCCTCGACCGCTGCGTGCCAGTCGGCGACCTGGTCGGCGACGGACACGCACTGGCGCGGACCACCGTCGCCGGCGTCGCTCGCGCCGAAGCCGCGGTAGTCGAAGGTGACGGCGTGGAAGCCCGCCGCCGCGAACGCCTCGGCGAACGGCTGGAGGCCGGAGTCCTGGGTGCCGGCGAGGCCGTGGCCGAGCACCACGACGGGCGCACCGTCCGCGCCGGCGTGATGCGTGGCGGCGCAGCGCACACCGGCCGAGGTGAAGTCGAAGGTGGTCACGCGATGCCTCCGTAGATGCTGGTCATCCAGATGTGCGTGAGCGCGTCGACGTGCTGCTCACGCGGCGGCTCACCGCCGAGCGCATGGCGCTCGAGGGCGTGGTCGTTCAGGTCGAGGAGTACGGCGGCCAGGCCCGCCGCGTCCGGACCGTCGGTCGCGTGCCCGGCAGCCCGCTCCCGCTCGATCATCTCCGCGACCATGCCCGCGAACTCGGCGCGGCCCGCGTCCCAGCCCTCCCGGACCTGCGGGTTCGCGGCCCTCGCTTCGAGCAGGGCGCGGTAGGTGTGCGGCGAGGCGTCGACGGAGTCGAAGAGCGAGTCGAGGACCTGCCGGATCCGCTCGCCGGGATCACCCTCAGCCTTGACCAGCAGGTCGGTCGCGTCCGACGCGGCGTCGTACAGGTCGGCCATCAGGGCGAGCACCGCGGCGGCCTTGCTCTCGAAGTAGAAGTAGAACGCCGAGCGGGTGACGCCGGCCCGCCGCGAGATCTCCGCGACGTTGACCTCGTCGAGGGTCTGCTCGCGCAGCAGGTCGTCGAGGGCCTGGAGCAGGGCCGAGCGGCGCTGGTCGCCGCGGTTGGCACTGCGGCGGTCGACCAGCCGCGCCCAGGTGCGCTCCTCGCTCACCCGCGCGCCTCCACGGGCTGCCGCGCCTGCTGCCGCCCAGCTCGCTCCATGCCCGCGGGGATCTCGCGGGTGCGCAGGTCGTGCTCGTAGAGGAAGTAGTCGAGCTGCTGGGTGTGCCGCGGCCGCTGCACCATGTGGGCGGTGTACTTCTGCTGGTCCTCGTCGATCACACGCTCCATCTCGGCGACCGGCGGCGGCGCGTAGCGGCCGACGAGCCAGGCCGCGACCAGCCGGGTCTGGCACTCGACGAACGGGAACAGTGTCGGCGTCGCCTGGGCGAACCCGATGAACGCCACGTCGTCCATGCCCGGCTTGAAGATCCGCTTGTAGAGGCGGATGTGGTTCTCGGGCGCGCTGAGGAAGCCGGGGTCGAAGAACGGGAAGGTGATGTTGTAGCCGGTGGCGTGGATGACGACGTCGAAGTCCTCGGCGGTGCCGTCGGCGAAGTGCACGGTACGACCGTCCCAGCGCTCGATGTCGCCCTTGGCCCGCAGGTCGCCGGAGCCGAGCCGCAGCGGCAGCTCGACCGACTGCGTCGGGTGCGCCTCGAAGAACTTGTGGTTGGGCTCGGGCAGGCCGTAGTCGGTCGGGCGGCCGGCGGTCAGCGGCTGCATCACCTGCAGGAACTTGCGCTGCCACGCGAACGGGATGTGCGGGGAGGTCTTGTAGTACTTGTCGGCCGGCGTTCCGGCGAAGTACTTCGGCACGATCCACGCACTGGACCGCGTCGAGATGACGACCTCGTTGTCGAGTGTCCTGCTGGAGAGCTCGACCGCGATGTCGGCGGCGCTGTTGCCCAGCCCGATGATCAGGATCCGCTTACCCGTCAGGTCGTACGGCGTCCCCGGGTCGATGTAGGCGTGCGAGTGCATCGTCAGGCCGGTGAACTCGCCCGGCTTGTCGGCGAAGCGCGGGTCCCAGTGGTGGCCGTTGGCCACCAGGAGCACGTCGAAGCGACGTACGCCGGTGCGCTCGGTCTCCAGCAGCCAGCCGCCGTCGGGGTGCCGCTCGGCGTGCACGACGCCGTTCTCGAACTCGATCCGGCGCCGGATGTCGAACGCGTCGGCGTAGCTGTCGAGGTAGTCCTTGATCTGGGTGTGGTGCGGGAAGTCGGGATACTCCTCGGGCATCGGGAAGTCTTTGAACGACAGCTGGTGCTTCGAGGTGTCGATGTGCAGCGAGCGGTAGGCGCTGCTGTGCCCGTTGGGGTTGCCGAAGGCCCAGTTGCCGCCGACGCGGTCCGAGGACTCGAACGTGGCGTACTCCAGCCCGTAGTCCTCCAGCATCTTGCTCATCGTCAGCCCACTGATGCCGGCACCGATCACGGCGACCGTCGGACCACTCATCGGCTACTCCTCGGCATCTGCTTGACAACCTGGCGTGACGCCCGTCACGTTAGGACTGCAATTGACACGTGTCAACAGATACCGACGAGCGTCAGGATGGTGGCGGATGAGTGAGCAGCGCACGGTCGTGGTGGTCGGGGGCGGGTCCGGCCTCGGAGCGGCGACGGCCGCGCTGCTGCGGTCGCAGGGCGACATCGTGGTGGTCGCCGACCTCCCCGGCACGGCCGCCGACGTCGAGGTCGACGTGACCGACGAGGGAGGAGTGGAGGCGCTCTTCGAGGGCGTCGTCGCGGAGCACGGGCGCTTCCACGGCGTGGTCAACTGTGCCGGCACGAGCACGCTCTCCCGAGTCGTCGACCACGATGCCGCGGAGTGGCGCCGGATCGTCGACGTCTGCCTCACCGGCGCGTTCCTCGTGCTCAAGCACGCCGGACTCCGGGTCGCCGACGGAGGCGCACTGGTGTCGCTGACCTCCCTCAACGCCCGCCAGCCCGGCACCGGCCTGGCTGCCTACTGCGCCGCGAAGGCCGGCCTCGTGGCGCTCACGGAGGTCGCTGCGCTCGAGCTCGCGCCGCGCCGTGTGCGCGTCAACGCAGTGGCGCCCGGACTGGTCGTCACGCCGCTGACGGCGCCGGCGATGGACATACGCGGGGTCAAGGACGAGTACGTCGCCAACACGCCGCTCGGCCGACCGGGGAGCCCGGATGAGATCGCCGCATCCGTGCGCTACCTGCTGTCGGACGACGCGGCGTGGATCACCGGCGAGACCCTTGACATCAACGGCGGTGCCCACCTGATGCGCTACCCGGATCTCGCCGGACTCGTGGAGAAGGCGTTCGCATGAGCCTCGCGAGCAGATCCGCGATCGTCACAGGCGGCGGCTCGGGCATCGGAGCCTCGCTCACCGCGGCACTTGTCGGCTGCCGAGATCGGGTGCTATGGGCTGGCGGGCCATACCGTTAGTCCGCTCGACGTCGTGGCGGAGGCACAGCATGCCGAACGGCCCGGCGTCTTGCGCGGCATTGGTCACCGATGTGCTCCCGGTTTCGCATCCAACTGCGTTGAAACGAAAGAGCCCAGGTCGGCTTCTGTGGGCTGACCTGGGCCTGGGGGGTGGGCGATACTGGGATTGAACCAGTGGCCTCTACCGTGTCAAGGTAGCGCTCTCCCACTGAGCTAATCGCCCTTGCGTGCGAGGTGGAGACGGGATTTGAACCCGTGTACACGGCTTTGCAGGCCGTTGCCTCGCCTCTCGGCCACTCCACCAGAGCGAGACCTGATGGGGCCTCTCAGAGCGGACGACGGGATTCGAACCCGCGACCCTCACCTTGGCAAGGTGATGCTCTACCAACTGAGCCACGTCCGCATGCTGGTCCGGGGGTCGCCCCCCGGGCTTGTATGGACAACTCTAGCGGAATCCTGGAGTGCTTGCGTACAGAGCCGGAGCGTCCTCGGTGAGTTCGGCGTGGAGGGTGTTCCAGAAGTCGAGTTCCTTGTCCTCTTCGAGGTGGGCGATGCGGCCCCAGAACTCGCGGTCCTCGGCTTCGTGGGCGGCGGCGAGGGAGAGGGCGGGCATGAGGGTGGTGCCGGCGTCCGCCGCGTCGAGGTCGGCGGGGGTGACGTCGGCCGGGAGGGCGGCGGGGGTGGAGGGGCGGTGGTGCTTCCCGCGCTTGCGGACGCGGATCGGCGGGGTCGTGGGGGCCTTCGCGGCGGCGGCGCGGCCGGCGGCGAGGGCGACGGTGCCGCAGAGGATGAAGGCGAGGATGCCGCCGAGGACGACTTCCTGGGCGGGGAGCTGCTCGGTGGGGGCGCTGTGCTCGATCTCGTGGGTGTGCGTGGACGTGACCGGGGCGCCGACCTGGTCGATGGTGGGGGCGGGGGCGGCGTGCTTGGGGGCGTACTTGGTCTCGACCTTGACCTTGGAGGGGTAGCCGTAGCCCACCACGTTGCCGGTGTCGCGGGTCTTGCGCATGAGCTTGTAGCCGTCGGCGTTGCCCTCGATGGTGTGGAGGGTGTGCCCGTCGACCTTCTCGACGATGCCGACGTGGTCGATCTGGTCCATGTCGCCGGAGCCGTTCCAGTCGTAGAAGACGATGGCTCCGGGTTCGGGGTCGTGGCCCCAGGCGTCGTGCTTCTTGAACCACTTGGCGTGCTCGACGGTGGAGGCGAACTGCCCGGCCTGGCCGGGGACGTCGGCCTTGTCGGCGGCCCAGGCGAGGAACATGTCGCACCAGGGGGCGGTGGAGAAGTACTCGTCGTGGTCGCCGTCGACGTTCTTGCGGTACCACTCGCCGAACTTGGTGTAGCCGTTGCCCTTCTCGGTGTAGCCGAGTTCCTTCGTGGCGATGTCGAGCAGCTTCTTGCCGACCGGGTCCATCTCGCTCCCTGCGCAGGCTCGTTCGGGCAGGGTGCGCCCGACCGGGGGGACGGAACGTGCCCCGTTCCAATGGTCACGTTCCGATCTCGACGGAATGTAGCCGAGGTAAACGGCGGGCGGCAAGCTGTTCCAGGTAAACGGTCAAAACGGACTACTCAGTAGTAGCCACGCGGGAGGACGGTGACCGGACACGAGGCCGCCCGCAGGACCTTGAGGGCGACTTCCCCAAGGAAGACCCGGTGGGCGGCGGCGTCCTCGCTGGACGCGCAGACGAGGAGTTCGCTCTCGGGCCAGTCGACGTCGTCCAGCGCGTCGGCGACGTCGTCGCCCTCGGCGAGTTCGGCGGACACCTCCTCGGGGAGCAGGTCGGCGGAGTCCTGGGCGAGCCGGATGGCGAGCGCCAGGTCGTCGCGGAGCGGGTCGGCGTCTACGTCCCCGATGGCGAGGGTGACCAGGCGGAGGGGGACCTCCAGGCGCTCGGCGGCCTGCGCGGCGCGGATGACCGCCTCGTCGCACTGGGGCCGCCGGACGTACATCACGGTGATGCGGCCGAGGTCGTCCGGCTGGCTGTAGCCGGACGGGGCGAGCATCACGGCCTCGGTCGCCGAGTGCAGCAGGTGATCGGCGGCGGCGCCGACGCCGATGCGGCCGCGGGCGCCGCCCTCGGGCGAGCCGACGACGATCAGGTCGGCGCCGATCCGGCTGGCGAGCACGGTGAGCCCGCGCCCGACGCTGCGCCCCTCCTGGACGATCAGGTCGGCGGGCCGGCCGTCCAGGAGGTCGGCGAGCGGGTCCAGTACGGCGCGCGCCTCGCCGGCGGCGGCGGGGAGGTCCGGCGGGTGGACGTTCGCCACGCTCAGCCGGCCGCCGGTCAGCGCGACGATGCCGCGCGCGAGGTCGAGCGCCTCCCGCCCGCCCGCGTCGGGGACGTATCCGGCGAGCACGTGTTCACCGATCATGTACCCGAGCATTCCCCCGTGACGGCCTGTCAGACCAGATGGGATTTGAGGTAGTTTTTCCTGGTTGTCGCTGTTTGGGGGGATATTCATGGGTGGCGAGGTGTCCGACCTCGAATCCGGCCGCTGGACCATCGACCCGGTCCACTCCGAGATCACCTTCGCGATCCGGCACCTGGTGACCACGGTACGCGGGACGTTCCCGGACTTCGGCGGCGAGGTCGTCATCGGGGACGACCCGCTCGACTCCAGCGCCCGCGCGGAGATCCGGATGGGCTCGATCGACACCCGCAGCCCCGAGCGGGACGAGCAGGTCCGCTCCGCCGGCTTCCTGGACGTCCAGCGGCACCCGGTCATGATGTTCGCCGCGACCGGGGTCGAGCGCGCCGCCGCCGGCCGCCGCGCCCGCGCGCCCCGCTACCACCTCGACGGCGACCTGATGATCAAGGACGTGACCCGCCCGGTCCGGCTGCTCACCGAGTTCCACGGCGTCGGAACCGACGCCTGGGGCGGGATCCGGGCGGGCTTCGCCGCGACCACCGCCATCAGCCGCCGCCACTTCGGCATCGAGTTCAACGTCCCGCTGCGGGGCGACCGGGTCATGCTCGGCGACGAGATCACGATCGGGCTGGAGATCCAGGCCGTCCTCACCACCGTCGACGCTCCGGCCTGACCCGGCGCGGTCGCGTCCGCCTAGGAGTGTGCTGAACAAGGGGTGATGTGGGCGGGAAGGGCGCCGACATGGCCGTCTGTGCGGCTGGTTGGGTCAGGCCCCGTGGGGTCGACAAAGTGGTCGCCCTTCCCGCGTGGTCCAGCTTGGTGGAGGGTCGGGGGGTGTGCAAGGGACGGGCCGGGCCCTGGGCTGGGGGCCTGGGTTGTCAGGCCAGTATCCAGCCCTGGCCGGTGTGGGTGAGGCCGAGGTTGAGCAGTCGGCGTAGGTTGAGTCCGGCCAGGCGCAGGTGGAGCCAGAGGTCGCCGTTGGTAGTGCCGCGGTGGCGGAGTTTGCGGGCGCGGCCGTGCGGGCCGATGAGCCAGACGATGGAGCGTTCGACCATGGGCCGGTGCTGCCGGTAGGTGTCGCGCAGGTCGGGATCGGTGGCCCAGCCGGCGCGGGCTTGCCGCAGGATCGCATCCTGTGGATGAAGGGTGAGGCTGCGGCCGTCCTTGCTCTTA
>NZ_BCQS01000054.1 GCF_001552195.1 Actinomadura latina NBRC 106108 | reverse complement strand
GACCGCCGTGCGTTCGAGCCAGTGCTCCAGGAGCGACGCGTCGCCGGTCACCTTCAGTTCGGGGGCGTCGTCCGGCGCGAGCCGCCGCGCGAACACCAGCAGCAGGTCCTGGGCGGGCCCGGTGACGGTCATGTCCGCGTCCTGGGACCCGTGCTCCCAGACCGGCCCCTCGGGCGTGCGCGTGATCACCCACCCCGGCAGGGACGGCTCCGCCGGACGCAGGCACAGCGTCTCCCCGTTCCCGCGCAGCTCGGCCAGCTCCGGCTTGTACGCCGCCGCCGTCACCGCCGTGATCAGCCCGAGGAACTCGCTGATCGCGTCGCCGGCCAGATCGGGCGCCACCGCGAACGGCGTCCCCGCGGTGAGCGCCGCGTCGGCGTGGTGGACGGCGGTCTCGTGCGCCATCCGGCGCAGCCACATGAGCGTCGGCCACGTCCCGAGAAGCGGGTGGTCGACCGACCCGTCCGGCTTCGCGTCGAAGGCTCCGATCAGCTCCTCCGCACCGTCGCGCAGCCAGCCGGGCCAGTCGGCGGGGGAGTCCGGCAGCGTGCGGGGCAGCTCGTTCAGGACGTCGGTGCCGCCGGTCCGCACCAGGTGGGTCGCCCACCGGTGCGCCTGGCCGACGTGCCCGACGAGATCCCGCAGCGTCCACTCCGGGCACGTCGGCACCCGCGTGTCCGGCGCCGGCACCGAGGCGGCGTCGGTGAGCCCGCGGGCGTGCTCGCGCAGGCCCTGTTTCATGCGTCCGGCGTCCAGCACGGTCGTCTCCTCTCGATGGACTTCGTGCTCGTAAGGTAGGAGCTCCAGTCGGCTGGAGGTTCAACCGGTTGTGATCGACGACACTTCCCTTGGGATCGGCGACCTGGCCGCCCTGACCGGCGTGTCCGTGCGGACGATCCGCTTCTACTGCGACGAGGGCGTCCTGGAGCCGGGGCGCAGCGCGGGCGGGCACCGGCGGTTCGACCGCTCGGCGGTGGACCGGCTCCGGCTCGTCCGGCGGCTGCGCGCCCTCGGGCTCGGCCTGCCCGCGATCGCGGCCGTCCTCGCCGGGGACCGCTCGCTGGCGGAGGCCGTGGCCGCCGAACGCCGCGCCGCCGACGCCGAGCTGGCCTCGCTCGCCTGGCGCCGCGCCTCGCTGCGCGCCGTCGAGGAGGCGGGCCCGGCCGACCGCGCCGCGCGCCTCGGCCTGCTCGCCGCCGTGCAGGACGGCCCGGCCGCGCGGGACGTCCTGCTGGAGTTCTGGCGCCGCCGCATCCTCGTCCCGCTGCCGGACGAGGCGGTCCGGACGTTCCTGGAGGCGAGCGTCCCGGAGCCGCCCGCCGACCCGGCGCCCGAGCAGGTCGTCGCCTATGCCGGGATGGTCGCGGTGGCGGGCGACCGGCCGCTGCTGCGCGAGCTGCGCGCCCTCGGCCGGGTGAACGCGGAGCGGGTCCGGGACGAGCCGGCGCTGATCGCCGGTCTCGGCGAGGCCGTCGCGGCGGCCGCGCCGCTGGTGACCGCGGGCGCCGAGCCGGGCCCGGGCGCCGCCCTCGACCGCTTCGTCGCGGCGCACGCGGCGGGGCGGGGCGAACGCGACGCACCGCGCTTCCGCCGCGCCCTGCTGCCCGCCGTCGCCATGGAGCAGGACCCGCGGCTCCGCCGCTACTGGACGCTGTTCGGCGAGGTCACCGGCGCGCCCGCCACCGCCGGGACGGTCAACACCTGGCTGGTCGACGCACTGGAACGGGACGTCGGGGCGTCTCCTGACGCGTCAGGAATATGATCTCGCCCCGCCCGGTTCCGGTAGAATGATTGAAAGTTCTACTATTTCGGAGGCCGCCATGCAGTTCGGGATCTTCTCGGTCGGCGACGTCACCCCCGATCCCGTCGACGGCCGCGTCCCCACCGAGGCCGAGCGGATCAAGGCGATGGTGACGATCGCGCTCAAGGCCGAGCAGGCGGGGCTGGACGTCTTCGCGACCGGCGAGCACCACAACCCGCCGTTCGTGCCGTCCTCCCCGACGACGATGCTCGGCTACATCGCGGCCCGCACCGAGCGGCTCATCCTGTCCACCGCGACCACGCTGATCACCACCAGCGACCCGGTGAAGATCGCCGAGGACTTCGCGATGCTGCAGCACCTCGCCGACGGCCGGGTGGACCTCATGATGGGACGCGGCAACACCGGCCCCGTCTACCCGTGGTTCGGCAAGGACATCCGGGACGGCATCCCGCTCGCCATCGAGAACTACCACCTCCTGCACCGGCTCTGGCGCGAGGACGTCGTCGACTGGGAGGGCAAGTTCCGCACGCCGCTGCAGTCGTTCACCTCGACGCCGCGCCCGCTGGACGGCGTCCCGCCCTTCGTCTGGCACGGCTCGATCCGCAGCCCGGAGATCGCCGAGCAGGCCGCCTTCTACGGCGACGGATTCTTCGCCAACCACATCTTCTGGCCCAAGGAGCACTTCCAGCGCCTCATCGACCTGTACCGGCAGCGTTTCGAGCACTACGGGCACGGCTCCGCCGACCAGGCGATCGTCGGCCTCGGCGGGCAGGCGTTCATCCGGAAGAACTCCCAGGACGCCGTCCGCGAGTTCCGCCCGTACTTCGACAACGCCCCCGTCTACGGGCACGGGCCGTCCCTGGAGGAGTTCACCGCCGAGACGCCGCTCACGGTCGGCAGCCCGGAGCAGGTGATCGAGAAGACGCTGTCGTTCCGCGACCACTTCGGCGACTACCAGCGCCAGCTGTTCCTGATGGACCACGCGGGACTGCCGCTGAAGACCGTCCTGGAGCAGATCGACCTGCTGGGCGAGGAGGTCGTCCCGGTGCTGCGCAAGGAGTTCGAGGCGCTGCGCCCGGCGCACGTCCCGGCGTCCGCCCCGACCCACGCGTCCCGGCTCGTGAGTTTCTCGAACGCGGGGGAGGTCCGATGAGCACGCTCGCCGTCATCTCGGCCGGTCTCGGGCAGCCGTCGTCCACCCGGCTGCTCGCCGACCGGCTGGCCGCGGCCGCGTCGCAGGCCCTGCGGGCGGACACCGCCGTCGAGACGATCGAGCTGCGCGACCACGCGCACGCCATGGTCGACGCGACGCTGACCGGCTTCCCGTCCGGGACGTTCCGCGCCGCCGTCGAGACGGTGACGAACGCCGACGGCCTCATCGCGGTGACGCCCGTCTTCAACGCGTCCTACAACGGCCTGTTCAAGACGTTCTTCGACGTCCTCGACCGCGATTCCCTGGAGGGCAAGGCCGTCCTGCTCGGTGCGACGGGCGGCACGGCCCGCCACTCGCTGGCCGTCGACTACGCGATGCGCCCGCTGTTCGCCTACCTGCGCACCAGCGTCGTCCCGACCGCCGTGTACGCGGCGTCCGAGGACTGGGGGAGCGCCGAGACCGGGCTGCCCGACCGCATCGCCCGCGCCGGCGCCGAACTCGCCGCCCTGATGGACGCGCGTCCGGCCCCGGCCAAGGACGACCCGTACGAGAACCCCGTCCCCTTCGAGCAGCTCCTCGCCGGCCGCTGAGTCTTATTAAGGCTTGGCTTATATAAGTCGAGCCTGTAGGTTGGGGCCGTGCACGCATTCGATGTCCTGGGCGACCCGGTGCGGCGCCGGATCCTGGAGCTGCTCGCCGGCGGCGAGCGGTCGTCCGGCGAGGTGACGGCGGTCGTCCGGGAGGAGTTCGGGATCTCGCAGCCCGCGGTGTCGCAGCATCTGAAGGTGCTGCGCGAGAGCGGGTTCGCGGTCGTGCGGGCGGAGGGAACGCGCCGGCTCTACGCCGTCGACTCCGCGCCGCTGCGGGAGGTCGACGCCTGGCTCGACCGCTTCCGCCGGTTCTGGACCCCGCATCTGGACGCCCTGGCGACCGAGATCGCCCGGGGCGAGCGCGCACGCCGCCACGACTCAGGGAGCGAGCCATGATCGAAGTCACCGGGCAGATCACCGCGGTACGGCGCAAGGTCGGCGAGCGGGTGCTGGAGGCCGGCACCGCGCGGACCGCGACGGTCAGCCAGGTCTACGACACCACCGTCGAGGACCTGTGGGACGCCGTCACCAGCCCCGAGCGGATCCCGCGCTGGTTCCTGCCGATCTCCGGCGACCTCCGGCTCGGCGGCCGCTACCAGTTCGAGGGCAACGCCGGCGGGACGATCGAGACCTGCGACCCGCCCAAGAGCTTCTCCGCGACGTGGGAGTACGGCGGCCAGACGTCCTGGATCGAGGTCCGGCTGACCCCGGAGCCGGACGACCGGGCGCGCTTCGAGCTGGAGCACATCGCCCACGTCGACGACGGCATCTGGAACCAGTTCGGGCCCGGCGCCGTCGGCATCGGCTGGGACATGGGCCTCCTCGGCCTCGCCCTGCACGTGGCGACCGGCGAGAGCGCCCCGGACGCGGTCGGCCCCGACTGGTCCACCACGGACGAGGGCAAGGAGTTCTCCCGGCAGAGCGGCGAGGCCTGGTTCGCGGCGCACCTCGAGTCCGGCACCGACGAGGCCACCGCCCGCGCCTGCGCGGACCGCACCATCGCCGCGTACACCGGAACCGAGGCTTGACGAGCCGTAGAACACACCCCGCTTCCAGCTCGTCACGGAGCGAAGCGGCAGAATGGACGGGTGGATGTCAGGGTCGGTGTCCGTGTCGAAGGGGTCGTGCAGGGCGTCGGATTCCGCCCGTTCGTGCACGGGCTCGCGTCCGGCCTCGGGCTGGCGGGCCTGGTCGGCAATGACGCGGCCGGTGTGTTCATCGAGGTCGAGGGCGCGCCCGACGCGGTCGGACGGTTCCTGGACGGGCTGCGCACGCGCCCGCCGCGGCTCGCCGTCGTCGAGCGCGTCACCACGCGCGAGCTCCGCACCGCCGGCCGCGACGGCTTCGCGATCGTGCGCAGCGACGCGTCGGGGGAGCGCCGCGCGCTGGTCTCCTGGGACTCCGCGACCTGCGACGACTGCCTGCGCGAACTGAACGACCCCGCCGACCGCCGCTACCGCTACCCGTTCGTCAACTGCACGAACTGCGGGCCGCGCTTCACGATCGTGACGGACGTCCCGTACGACCGCCCGCACACCACCATGGCGGGCTTTCCGATGTGCGGGCCGTGCGCCGCCGAATACGAGGACCCGGCCGACCGCCGGTTCCATGCCCAGCCGCTGTGCTGCCCGGCGTGCGGACCGTCCCTCGCTCTGCGCCCGCACGCCGACGAGCCGCTGACCACCGCGCGCGACATGCTCGCCGCCGGTGCCGTGCTCGCGGTGAAGGGCCTCGGCGGCTACCACCTGGCGGCGCGGGCCGCGTCCGAGGCCGCCGTCGCCGCGCTCCGCTCGCGCAAGCACCGCGAGGACAAGCCGTTCGCCGTCATGGTTCCCGACCTGGCCGCCGCCCGTACACTGTGCGAACTCTCCGACGCCGAAGAGGCGCTGCTCACAGGCCCGCGCCGCCCGATCGTCCTGGCGCGCCGCCGCCCGGACGCCGCGCTCGCCGCCTCCGTCGCACCCGGCAACCGGGACCTCGGCCTCATGCTGCCCTACACCCCGCTGCACCATCTCCTCGTCACCGAACCCGTGGTGCTGACTAGCGGAAACGTGTCGGACGAGCCGATTGCTCACCAGGACGCCGACGCCCTGGAGCGCCTCGGCGGGATCGCCGACGCGTTCCTGTTCCACGACCGCCCCATCCGCACCCGCACCGATGACTCGGTGGCACGGGTCTTTCAGGGCCGTCCGCTGCCGGTACGGCGCTCTCGCGGCTACACCCCGGAGCCGATACCGGTCGCGAAGGGACGTCCCGTCCTGGCCGTCGGAGCCGAGTTGAAGAACACGTTCTGCCTGACCCGCGACGGGCGCGCCTTCATTTCCCACCACATAGGCGACCTGGAGAACTACGAGACTCTCCGAGCTTTCGAAGAGGGCATCGAGCACTTCCAGCGTCTCTTCGACATCACCCCCGAACTCATCGCCTACGACCCGCACCCCGAATACCTGTCGACCAAGTACGCGCTCGACCGGGATCTGCCGTCCATCGCCGTCCAGCACCACCACGCGCACATCGCGTCCTGTCTGGCCGACAACGGCGAGGACGGCCCGGTGATCGGCGTGGCGTTCGACGGCACCGGATACGGCACGGACGGGACACTCTGGGGCGGCGAATTCCTCATCGCCGCCCTTGATGGATTCGAAAGAGCGGGACACCTGGAGCCGGTTCCGATGCCCGGCGGCGCCGCCGCGATCCGCGAGCCGTGGCGGATGGCGGCCGCGTATGGGGTACCGGAAGACCTTCCAGTGGCCCGCCGTCCCGACTGGTCCACTGTCACGGAGATGGCCGAACGCCGCGTCAACGCACCGCTCACGTCCAGCATGGGGCGCCTTTTCGATACGGTCGCCGCCGTCCTCGGCGTCCGCGACCGCGTCAACTACGAGGGCCAGGCCGCAATAGAGCTGGAACAACGCGCGGACCTTTCCGAACCCACCGCATATCCAGCCTCCATCACCGGAACATCCACGTTCGCCGTTGCCGGAGGCGACCTGCTGGACGCGGTGGTCGCCGACCTGCGCGCGAGAGTCTCCGTCCCGGTGATCGCGGCCCGATTCCACAATGGCGTCGCCGCCCTGGTGGTGAACGCGGCATCCCGCATACGCGAGGAGACCGGGATCGGCGCAGTCGCCCTCTCCGGCGGAGTGTTCCAGAACGTGTTCCTCCTGGGCCGCGCGGTCTCGGGCCTCAAAGACGCGGGTTTCGCAGTACTGACCCATCACCGCGTCCCGCCGAACGACGGCGGTATCAGTCTCGGCCAGGCCGCCGTCGCCACCGCCCGGCACCGATCCTGGAGCCGCCCGCCTCTGGCGTGAGTGACCTGGGACGCAGAACGGAATGGCGTTCCCGAACTGCCATCTGCAGACGGCATGATCATCGGATGCCCGATGAACGGAACGAATCGCGAGATCGCGACCCGCTGTCAGGTGGCCCGTGCCACGCGGACGGGGATTGCGGCACCGTCCCGTCCGTCCAGCCAGACGACCTCCACGCTCCGCGAGCGGCCGAACAGTCGGCGCGCCTGGTCGGCGGACGAGCAGTGCCCGAGGATGCGGCTCCCCGAGTCGCCGCAGACGACGACGTGCCCCTCGTCGACTTCGAGCCCCCAGCCGAGGATGCCGCCATTGTCGGCCTCCGCGTCGATCCAGCACAGAGCGAAGAGACGCGGCGCGTGCTCGGCGGCCAGATCGGTGACCTCGGCGCGGAGGGCTTCAACTGCGGAAATGTTGTTCATGCGACACAGAGTGAATCCTTTTGATTACCTTGAGTGGGGGAATCGTCCTCGTGTGGATCGGCCGTGACAAGGCGCCGATCGGGGTGAGGACGCGGCGGCGAGGTGAGGAGGCAGGGATGGCGTCGAAGAAGCCGTTGACCCCGGTGGCCGGGACCGCGGCACTCGCCTACTGGGGCGGGGAACTGCGCTACTACCGTGAGCAGGTCGGATACACCCAGGACCGGTTCGCCCAGATGATCTACGTCTCGTCCTCCCTCATCGCCATGGTCGAGACCGGCAAACGAACCCCGAAGCCGTCCTTCATCAAGGACTGCGACCAAGCCCTCGACACGGGAGGCGCCCTGGCCCGCCTCTGGAAGCGCCTGATCGAAAGCTCCTACCTGGAGTGGTTCCGACCCGTCGTAGAGATCGAGTCCGACGCCGTCGCGATGATCAAGTATGAGGCGCAGGCAGTACCGGGCCTCCTGCAAACCGAGGAGTATGCTCGTGCGCTCCTCCGCACGGGGCCGGCACGCGCATCCGATGCGAAGATCGAACAGCATGTCGCCGCCAGGATGAACCGCCAGCACGTCCTTACGAAGGATGCCCCCCCGTTGCTCTGGGCGATCATGGACGAGAACGTCCTCCGTCGCCCGGTTGGCGGCACGAAGGTCATGTGTAACCAGTTTGCGTGGCTTGTCGAGGCAGCGAAGTCTCCAGACGTCATCCTGCAGGTACTACCTTTCGCCGCCGGTGCACACGCAGGGATCAACGGTTCGATGACCTTGTTCTCTCTACCCGACCAGGGCGACGTCGTCTACGCTGCTGGCTTTGGGGGCGGACAGATCATCGGATGCCCGGAGCAGGTGGACGAATGCCGTTTGGCGCTCGATCTCCTACGTGCGTGCGCTTTTTCGCCCGAGGACTCGATTCGCATGATTGCAGGGTTGATCGGAGAGTCATGAGCAATGGGCTTCGGTGGCGCAAGAGCACTCGCAGCGATAACCAGGGTGGTGACTGCGTTGAGGTTGCTGCGGCTACGGTAGAGCTGTGGCGCAAGGCCAGCCGCAGTGAGAATCAGGGCGGCCACTGCGTCGAGCTTGCCGAGGTCGGCTGTGTTTGTGAGGAGCATGGCAGCATGGTGGGGGTACGTGACTCCAAGGACCCGGACGGCCCGATGCTCGCGTTCAGCCCGTCGGCTTGGCGGAGGCTCTCACGCCGCATCAAGTCGGGCGCGCTCGACCTCAAATAGCAGGCAGGTACTGCCAGGCATGCCGAGGCGGCGGTCGGACCGCCTACCCGAGCGGCCGGTTTGGCCGGGGCGGGAGACCGTACGCTGTCCCGCGAATCGGGCAGGCTTCTTGCCTGTTCCTGCAGCCCGATGAGGGCTCGCGAGAGTTCTCCGTCCGAACCGGCCGCGCCCGCCGGTCGTCTGCCTCTGTACGTCTACCTGGACCTCGCTCTGTGCGTTCAGCGTTACGCCGACAACACAGCGCCGCCGACGGTGATGATCAGCATCAGCTCGGTGCCCCAGCAGAAGGCGTGGTGCGACTTTTCCATGCCACTGCCGGCGCGCTCGCCCAGCGCCGAGCGGTGAGATCCGTACTTGTCTTCACTGACTGATCTTGAGCACCCTTCGCCATTGCGCTGTGGTCGTTCACAGTCGTGACGGTTTTTTGCCGGATTAATGTGGTTTTAGTGAGTGCCCGGTTGTGTAGCCGTGGGCTGGAGTCACTTCGGCTGGGGTCGTTGGTTGGCATTCCGCGCAGATGATCGCTCGGGGGGTGTTTCGGAGGGAGGCGGATCGTGCGATGTTCCGGCTATCCATAGGGTCTTAGTATTCTCACCTGGGCTGGGCGACCATGAGCGTGTTCGTTCGATAGCATGGAGTTATGTGTTCGAGCGGAATCGATGTCACGTCGATGTCCACCGGTGAGCTGGTGGACGCGGCGGCCTCGATCGCGGCCGAACTCGCCCGGCGCGAGGCGCCCGACTCCCCGGCCGTCTGCATGGCACAGGCCGAAACGCTCGCCCGCGCCGCCGATCGGCATGAGAGCGCACTGGCCGCCCTGATCGGACGGGTCGACGCGTCCGCCGAGGTGCGCCGGTGGGGCCTGCCGTCCACGCTGGCGTGGCTGCGCACCCGCATGGGCATGCGCGAAGCCCGCGCCAGAGAACGCCTCCACCTCGCCCGCCACAGCCGCCGCCTCCCCGAAGTGGCGCGTCGGCTCGCCGCAAGCGACCTGTCCTACGGGTATGCCTCCACCATCGCCGCGGCGGTCGCCCGGCTGGACGACGCCGACTGCGCCGCCGCCGAACAGATCCTCCTCGATCTGGCCGGGCAGGGCTTCTCCGCCGGAAAGGTCGCCGCCCTCGGCAACAGGATCACCGACCTCATCGCCGAACGCGACGGCACCGAACCGGCGCCCGACACCGACACCCGCCGCGGCTACGAGCGCTCCTGGATCGACACCACCCGATCCCTGGACGGCGGCCGCTACGTCAAAGGCTGGCTCAACGCCGAAGACGCCGCGATCTGGGACGGCACCCTGGCCCCCCTGGCCAAACCCGCCGGCACCGACGACCGCCGCGACCTGTCCGAACGCACCGCCGCCGCATTGGCCGCCGTCCTGTCGGGCGGGCACACCGCCACCCGCGTCACCGTCATCTGCGACCTGGACACCCTCACCGGCGGCCAGGCCCCAGCCCGACTGGCCGACGGCACCCCGATCCCCGCCGCCCAAGCCCGCCGCATCGCACTTGCCGCCGGAGTCTCGGCCCTCATCCTGGGCCCC
>NZ_BCQS01000053.1 GCF_001552195.1 Actinomadura latina NBRC 106108 | reverse complement strand
GAGTCCTTCGCCGGGGGGATCAGAGAGGCGTCGCAGATCATCCGGGTCGCCCTCACCGGATCGACCCGGAGCCCAGACCTGCACGCGATCGCCATGGTGATCGGCGAGCAGGAGGTACTGCGCCGGGCGGCGGCCCTGCTCGGGGACTGATCCGCAACGAGAGGAGCGAGCCGGGTGACAACTACCACGATCCGGCTGCGGCGATCTTCCGCGACGGCAGGCTCATGTTCACCGCCGAGGAGGAGCGGTTCAGTCAGGTCAAGGGAGCGCCCGGTGCGTTTCCCGCCGCCGCGATCGAGTTCCACCTGGCCGCGGCCGGTATTTCCGTCGACGATATCGACACCGTCGCCATCGGCTACGATCCCGCCTTCCGGACGGACCGGTTGAACGCGCAGGTTGGGCGCATCCGCGGCCGCCTCGGCCGCGTCACGGTTTCCGGTTACATCGGCGAAACCGTCATCGCGGAATCGACGACGCGGGAGCCGCGATCGGCGACTGCACGGCGAGCTTCCAGATACTCGGCGACAACCCCGGACGGTTGATCGCCGCAAGACTGCCCGGCCAGGGCGCGGTCGCCCCCGGACCCGACCGGACCGAGCCCGGGGCGACAAGGCATACTCGTCCCGGGCGATCCGCGCCCACCTGCGCCGACGCGGTATCGCAGCCACGATCCCAGTGCCGGCCGACCAGGCGGGCCACCGGCAACCCAAGGGCAGCCACGGCGGCCGTCCACCCGCCTTCGACTGGGCCGGAGCGTCGCGAATGCCGTGGAGGAGCCGCTCCGGGACGGGCCGTCGAGGCGACATAACCCGGCCGACGCACCCACGTGCTAGGGCGGCCACATCGACGGCTGCACCAGGAGGACGAAAGCCTCAGGGCGTTGCTGAATCTCATCGACATACCTACCTTGATGCAGCCGTCAGCGTCGCCTCTATTCAGGAACAAACGTTCCTGCTCTTGACGGTCACAATCAAGCCGGTCGACCGTGCCGGTGGCCAGAGTCTCGTCGAAGCCATCTGGGGCAAGAACATGCGCGGCAAATGCTGACGCGCGGGGCTCAGAATTCCCGGCGGACGCGCATCCGGCGTATCACCGCGACCGCACCGCCGACCGTCAGCATCAGCAGGAGCCCGGCACCGCCGCCCAACGCGACGAGCAGCTCGGTGTTCCGGCTGGGCTCCGCCGGGGACGTACCGGCCACCGGGCTGGCGGAGACGTCCGGTGTCGGCGTGGCCGGTATGTTTCCGGCGCTGGGTGTCGGAGCCGTAGGGCGCTCGCGGCCGGCGGTGAAGGTGACGTCCGAGCAGGAGTAGTAGGTGTCGGGCGTGTCCGAGGTCTGCCAGATCGTGTAGATCACATGGCGTCCGGTCTTGCCGCGCGGGAGCCGTCCGGCGAAGACGTAGGCGCCGTCCCGCCGCGGCGGGTCCTGCACTGTGAGGAACGGCTTGGCCTCCAGCGCCGACCAGGTCAGCGGGCGGGTGGGGCGGTAGCCGTCGCGCGTGACGTACAGCCGGAACCCGCCCCGGTGCGGGATCGAAACCCGGTAGCGGAAGGTGTGGCGTGCCGCGGAGGTCAGCCGGGACGCGGGCCAGTCCGCGCGCGGCAGGTCCAGCCCGCGGAACCGCTCGATGCCGGCGCTGCACAGCCGGCCGTCCGGGATCATCTGCCGGTCGCGGCCGCGCACGTTCGGGACGCGCAGCTCGTCCCATTCGGCGAGTGCGCTCCCGCTGACCTTCGCAGCGGCCCGGCAGGCGGCGCTCGCCCGGGCGGGGCCGCGCCCGGGCTCGCAACCGGTCGCACGGCTCGCCGGATCGTCCAGCGCCCCGTGCGCCCTGGCGGGAACGACCGGCACGACCGCCCCGAGCAGCACCCCGAGGACGCCCGCGACGCCCGCCACACGACAACCCACGAACAAGCCCCCTCACATAACCGACACTCCCAATACGCACCCCCATCCCGAACACGTTCACCCTCCGCCGAGCTGATGGCGCTGCACTCGCCGACGCTGACCAATGCGATCACGATCCACGACTTCCCGCTCGCGCATCCATCCGTCCAGCTGCTGCAGGACGGACGGGTTCTGGCCGTCGGTGCCAGGGCTCGATGGCGCCAGGACGGTCCGGATCGCGACGCGATCATCTACTCCGCCGATGGAGCAGCTCTGGCCGCCGAAACGCTCGGGAACGGCATCGAGCACGTCTTCGCCACCCGCACCGGCCACATCTGGGTGGGCTACTTCGACGAAGGCGTCTTCGGCAACTACGACTGGGGCGGGCCTGGCGGCCGGGAACCGATCGGCTCCTGCGGTCTCACACGCTTCTCCCCGAATCTGCAAATCGACTGGCGGTTCCCCTACCACGCGGACGAGCCGTGGGGCGTGATCGACGACTGCTACGCGCTCAACGTCGACGCGCACACTGTCTGGACGTGCTACTACACGGGCTTCCCCATCGTCCGCGTCCATGATGGAGAACTCACCGGCTGGGACGGCGACGGCACCGCTGCGAAAGCGCTCATCACCGACGGTTCACGCATCGCCCTGTACGGCGGGTACGGCGCCGACCGCGACCGCCTGGTCGCAAGCCAATTGACCGACAGCCGGATGCGAAGCACAGGAGAATTCCAGGTCGTACTACCGGACGGCCAGGAACTCCCCAGCGACGCGTGCGTCATCGGACGCGGCCCCGACCTGCACATTCTCACTTCCACGGATTGGCATCGGCTCAACCTCGGCGACATCCCAGCCGGACCATGACGCCGCCGGCGGGAGTCGGCAGTGCGATCACCAGCCCGCACGACCAGCGACATTTCCGTGAGCACGAACTCGAGAGCGTCGGGGACCGACTGACCCTGAACCAACATGTGGTTCACAACCGCTCTCAGGGTCCGGATCTGGGACAAGGTGTTGTTTAAAGTGTTTTGGCTCTTCGCGCAGACACGGAGCCGCAGGTGGGGTCGGCTAGCGACTCAGCGCAAGTCGATCTCGACATGGTGTTCCGCGAGCATGCCCAGCAGGTAGTCCAGGGTGATCGCCGGGCCCAGCCGATGCCGGTCGTAGCCTGCGACGAGGTGCTCGCGGGCGACGGCCGAGTCGTGCCATATCAGCCGAAAGGGTGCTCGCGCGCCGAACCCCCCACGGAGACAGTCGTCAAGGGCGCCGAGGTTCCAGCCGAAATATCCCCCTGGGCCGTTGATCGCCTCGCCGATTGCGCAGTAGAACCCTTCGATGTCGGTGACGAACCGGCCGTCGAGGTCGTAGGTGGTGTCGACCGATCGGTCAGGCGTACTCGACCGGTGACCGAGCGCCACCCCGGACCAGTGGTGGCGCAGCTCCCGGTCATAGTCGGCCCACAGATTCCTTTCGGCGGGCCGTCCGGCATACCAGTGCTCCAGGATGCCGAGAACACCGGTCGGCAGCGGCTCCTGCGGGTCGCTGTCGACGCTCACGTCGAGGAGTCCGGTGCCGTACCGGGACGGCTCGCCTGCCTCGACCGTTCCGGACGCCAGGGCGCCGATCACCTGGCCGACGGAACCATCGGCGGCGACCAGGTATACCTCGGCGCGGATCCGGCGGCGACGTAAGCTCGCCTTGCTTGACTGTCTGAGCGCGTCGAGCGCGGTCAGCAGAGGGGCTTCTGGTCGGCAGCCGAGGAGCCGGATTTGCGGCACGGGCGGCGCGGCCTGCTCGCGGAACACGCCGGTGATGTCCCTGCATGTGCCGTAGCGTGTCTCGTCCCGGCCTAGGAGGACGAATTCGGTGACGTCGTCGGGACGTGCCACAGCGTCCGTGCGATCGTAGATGTGGACGAACCCGTCTAGATCGATGTCCACTGTTCCGGGCATCGCCAGGTTTGGTCGTTGTGCGAGGACGACGATATCGGCAAGGTCCTCGCCCCACCAGGACGGCGAAGTGCCCGGCGGCCGTGGATGCGCGGTTATCGAGATGTCACCGACCCAGGCTCGTTCGGTGCCGAGTGCCTCGGCCGGCAGCCGGTCGAGCAGATCGGCCAGCGCGCCGTCCGGGATGCAGCCGACGAGGGTGAACGGCTCCCGCGGTCGGGGCGGCAGGTCAACCAACAGTCCTTCGATTTCCGCGCACAGCGCCAGCGGGATGTCGTCCTCGTACGAGCTCTCGAAGCCGACGTCACCAAGGAGCAGCCAGCGGGGGCCGACCGGATGATCCCACGTCCACCGCCGCTGCTCCGGCGGACGCCCAGTCTCGGAACCGGCGCCCGTCGTCACTCGGCGACTCTACCGATCTACCGACTGATGACGCCACGACGGAAGGGTGCATTCGTGCACCTTGGCCACGGCACCCAACCCCAACGCATCCGGTCAGCATGAGCGGTCGTTTGGCCCGGTCAGACGCGTACCGCGATCGAGGCCACGTCCCGCACCACCCGATCAACCACCTCCTTCAGCAGCCGACTCCTTCTCAAGGCACATTCCTGATCGTCCGCTCTGAGCCGTCCGGGACTGTCCTAAAGATCGTTTGGGTGGGGTGGTGATCCGGAAGGCTGGGGCCGTTGCCCTGGCCGGGAAGGATCACGCGTGACCAAGGGCAAGGACGAGATCGTCGGTGGGCTGGATGTGCAGCTGGCGGCCGAGTTGATCGAGAAGGCCAAGGCCGAGGGGTGTCGCTGGTCGGGCCGGACGGGCTGCTGGCCGGGATCAACAAGACGGTACTGCAGGCCGCCCTGGAAGCCGAGATGCGCGACCTGCGGCAGATTTACACCGCCCCGACCGAGGCCGCGGCCCAGCAGCGGTTCGCCGAGTTCGAGGCCGAGTGGGGCGACCGCTATCCGGCGATCATCCGGCTGTGGCGGGACGCCTGGCCGACGTTCACGCCGTTCCTGGCGTTCCTGGCCGAGATCCGCAAGGTCGTCTACACCACCAACGCGATCTGGGTGTTGTACTTGCCGGGCCGATCAAGGAGTTGCTCCCTTGACCGGCGCTCCAACCGGTTAGCCCTGACTCTGAACGCGATGGACCGCGAGGTTGTCTCGGATTCGAAGTGTCGGGCTGGCCGCGTGAGCGCGGACCCCCGCCACCTGGCTTGAAGAGAGCCTGCACCGACTCAACCCAGATCTGCCGGCATCGCGGGGTCCGCGTTGACCACCGTAGCCGCGGACTCCAGGGAGTGATTGGTGAAGCCGACGCATGCCGTCGCCGGTATCGACCCGCACAAGCACACTGCGACCATCGCCTTGATAGTTCCAAGTGGCGGTCGACGAGCGCCTGTACGCCCTCTTCCACCTGGTCGCGTTCCGCGGCCTGCGACGAGCTGAAGTCGCGGGGCTGTCCTGGCAGGACACCGATCTGACGGAGGCTGGGACGATCACTAACAGAGAAACGCTCGCCGACGAGGACGACGACACCAAGTCGGAGGCCGGCGAGCGAACCGTCGCCCTGGACGCGACGACCATCTCGGTGCTGCGGTCATGGCGCGAGCACCAGCAAAAGGAGCGCCTCGCCGCCGGAGCCGACATCTGGGTCGACCCGGGCCGCGCGTTCACCCGGGCGGACGGCAGACCCCTCCGTCCCCAGTGGATATCCACACGGTTCGACGACCTCATCGAAATGCACGGGCGCGCGTCCGTCGGCGGCATATCGAGGAGGGCTGGCCGCCGGACCAGATCGCGCGGCAGCACCGCGTCAGCGAAAGGGCCGTGCGAGGGGCGATCCAAGGCGTCCCGCTGCCGCCGATCCGCTTCCACGACCTGCGCCATGGGGCGGCCACGCTGGCGCTGCTCGGCAAGGTCGACATGAAGGTGATCAGCGAGACGCTGGGGCACTCACGCCACTCGTTCACCGCCGACACCTACACCTCGGTTCTGCCGGAGGTGTCGAGGGCCGCCGCAGAGGCCGTCGCGGCGGTCGTCCCGCGCATGTCCGTCGACGACGCGACAGACGAGCAGGCGACCTTCGGTGCCGCCGAACGTGATCTCGCTGACGGACGGCGCAGAAGCCGAACCGAACACGCAGGGTAGTCGTCCGGTGAGCCACCTTTGGGGCGCTGATACGGCAGCTGTAATTCAGGTCCTGGCCTGCTGTGATTATGGGGTGGTTTCGGCGTAGGTGTGCCAGGCGTGGTGGCAGGTTCGGGCTCGTTGTTGGTGGCGGCGGCGCCATAGTGACCATGCGTGCCGGTGTGCGGGGTCGCGGACGGGTGGGGGCACGACGGTTCCTCGGATGAGGCGGAGCAGTTCGGGCACGGTGATGGGGATCAATTCTGGGTCGTCGGCGTCGTCTGGGTGGTGTTCGGTGGCGGTGGTGACGGCGAGGTAGGTGTAGGCGAGCAGGGCCAGGCAGGTCCAGCGGTGCCAGGACCTCCAGCAGGTGGTCTGGCCTTTGTCCAGGCCGCAGGCCTGTTTGGCGAGCTGGTGGTCCTCTTCGATCTTCCAGCGCACGGTGGCGACGGCGACCAGGCGGGCGAGCGGGACGGGCCGGGTGCTGAAGCAGCGGTAGTAGGACAGTTTGCGGGTGTAGCGGTGCCGGCGCACCAGCAGGACCGCGCATCCGGCCTGGTCGCCGGACCGGTCGCCGGCCTGGCCGCGGTCGGGGGTGTCGTCGGGGGTGATGGCGAGCATGGCCCAGTCGTAGGAGCGGACGCCTTTGGTCCCGGTGCCGGTGCGCATGCGCTGCCATCCGCCGTCGCCGATCAGCCGGACGGCTTTGCGGGCGGTGGTGGTGTGCGGGCCGAGGGTGACGGTGTGGTCGTGTTTGACGGCCATCACATAGCCCATGCCCAGGCCGCGGACGGTGCGGCGCAGGTCACGGCCGCCGTACACCTCGTCCCCGGCCACGAAGGCGGCCCCGATCCGCCGGTCGCAGGCGTGGGTGAGCATGGCGGCGGCCAGTTGCGGCTTGGTCGCGAACTCGACCTGTTCGGGGACGCCGGCCAGTTCGCGGCGTTCCTCGTCGGCCGCCCAGTCGCGGGGCAGGTACAGGCGGCGGTCGATGATCGTGTGGCCTCGCGGGGTGGCGAGGGTGAGGTTCACCGTGACCTGGCACAACGCGACCCCGCCCAGGCTCCCCGAGTACTGGCGGGCCGCCCCGACGCAATCAGTGGAGGACTTGGCGTCGCCGGTCTCGTCCACGATGAACACCGCGTCCCCGCCGACGTCCCCGCAGCCGTCCGGGCCGGTCAGGTGCCCGGCGGCCCACAGGGCGGTCTGGTCCAGGACCTGCCGCTCATCCCATTTCGCCCTCGATAGCAGGTGCTGCAGCCGGTGCGGGCCGGTGTGCCCCAGCGCTTCGCCCAGCGTCCAGCAGTTGTGGTCATCCAGCTCCATCAGCAGGCCCAGCACGAAGTCACGGACCAGCCGCCGCGGCTCGCACCTGCGGAAACATCCCTCGATGCGGGCCATCACCGCGTCCAGGAAACCGGCCCGCCGCTCATCATCGGCATGCGCTATCGTGCCCCCGACGGCCGTCGGGATCTGAGTTTTCGTCACACAAAACAACGATTCGGGCGGCCGTCCTCACGTGTCCGGCACTCCACCCGATCGTGATCATCCCCAGTCGACCCGCCGACCAGCAGCGACATCCCCAATGTCACGATCTACAGCTGCCGTAAATGAGCACGAGAGAATATCTGGTATATCCTTGCGCAACATGGATCGCGGCCACTCCACTCCCACCATGGATGCGAATATTGCAAACGCCAAATAGGTGAACGGCGCACAAGCAGTCGTGATCAGCAGACAGTCAAGGAGCAGAGTCGCCAGCTGACGGCGACCGGTCGGTGGGCACAGGGACAAGCCACCGCTTCGCCAACCTGTGACAAGTGGTCTACGAGCTGGGAAAAATCGCATGAAGGGGGTGCCGACTGTGCTCCAGCTTCGCAGACCGTTGAGTTCGAGCTCCGAACGAATCGCAAGATACTCCGACTCTCTCGGAATATACCTGGTCTTGTATTTTACCCACACCGGCAAATACTCGTCGTCACGCAAAGGGATGAGCGGTTCATCACTCAATCGGATCTCTTCGCAATTTAGCGCCCGGCGGAGTTCGGGGGCGACGTTTTTCTGACTGCGCGTGACCTCTGCACTGACGAGCGCTTCCCAGATCACCGATCCCCATGGCTATGACCAACAAGGTGGTAGTTCCGGCCCTGTTTCTCGAGCTCCAACAAGAGGGCCAGCAGCTTGTTTGCAGCGCTCAGCCGGCTGGCCTGACTGTTTCGCCCGTCCCACCGGAACAGCTGAAAGGACTCTCCAAGTAGTGCTGTACCAGACGGGAGATGCGCTTGCATCCAGTTCCAGTTTTCACTTCCGCGCTGCCACCATCGAGAACCAGCATCCTCATCACTACTCGAAAACGTGCCGTGCACGAAGATGATCAGGTCAGGTTTCGTCGAGTTATCATATTCGCGCGCCCTTGAGTCCACGGGTGTCTCCCTCTCCATCCCTTCATAGTCCTCCGTGTGACGCTTCGGCGCCTGAGTACTTGAGCCAAGCCGACAGGGCGCTCGTACTCAATTGTGTACTCAGCCGTATCGGAGCACCGCAGAAGTCGTGCATCACGGTATCGGGATTCCTGGCCGACAGCGGACCTGCGCCCAACGTCCGTGCATGCGGACTGTTCCGAGCTCCAAACGTCCTCTTGTGCCGCAGATCGCGCTGTGAGGCGGCCCCATGGGCCAACCTCGTTCCAGTGCACCAGTAGGAATCACGATCCGTCCTTCGGCTCCGGCGGCGTCGGCGTGCTCGATACCGTGTCGGCATGCCGAGCGATGACAGCACGATCGGGGACGTTCCGCTCGCCGAGGGGATGGTCCTGTCCTTGCGGCTCCGGCACGATTTCACGGTGACCGACGCCGGCCGTCTCCTCACGGCTGCGCGCCGCCTCTACCGCGAACTCAATCCGGAGACGAGCGCCGACGAAGCCACCGGTACGGTGACCTGCGCCGCAGACGCATTGTTCGTCATCCTTGAGCACGCTGGCCTGCTCGGCGACGCAGCCACCGACCGGCTCTCCGGTCACGCTGCCGACGGGCTCGCAATCGGTGGATGGCACGCGCGAATCGTCCTCGGCGAACCGGCTCCCCTGTCGCCCGAACCCAGGACTGACTGTCTTCGGACTGACCGTCTTCGCGTTTCCACCCCGCGACCACGAAGTCTGATCACAGCACGGACGACCACTAGCGACCCGCATCTCTAACGCACTCATCTGCCGCTATGAGTTCTGTTTACTCGATCAGTTCGGCTGGGATTGGCCCCGAGGATCGCTGTGCTCGCCTGGTTCGGCCGACTGCTGCGTGGCCTGTTGATCCCCGGGGCGGCGGAGTTGGAAGCGGCGATCGGGAGTAGTGAAGACGTAGCGGGTTCGTCCCGGTTGCTGGGGGTGCGAGCCGCGTGCCACTAGCGTCGAGCTACTCAGCCGCATTTCCACAGGACCCAGGTCAAGCTCGTGACCCGCGACAGCAACGATAAGCGGCACGGCCAGCAGCAGCGTCTGCCCAAGGACAATCTCGGCGTCCAGGTCGGCGTTCAGATCGAGGATCAGGCACTGCTCCGACGGGTAGGTGAGGGTGACCTCCTTCCCTTGCAAGATCTTTGCGGCCAGGCGCCAGTTGTTGGCCTGGTCTGGAGTGAGCGAATTCAGATCGGGCACCACAATCCGGCGGCTGGTGTGGCGCTGGATGACCGAGAGCGCGTCGAGCAACTCGACGAGGCCGGCGAGCTCCTGCTGCCACTGCACTGGCCAGCTGAAACCCAGGTTCGGGTCGGACAAGCCCAGCTCGGGTGGGGTGTTACGCCTGCTGACCCGGCCGGTATTACCGGGGCGGCACGCTTGCAGGAAACGCAGAGCCCCCAGCACTGGGTCGACCGGCTGGCCTGTGAAGTCGCCCAGGCGCACCGAGCGAGTTCCGCTGCCCCCGGACAGGTTGTAACGATCCTCGAAGATAAAGGTGCCGTGCTCCTCCCGCAGCACAACCCTTGCGCCGTCGCTTCCTTGGCTCCGATCGATCCGGTCCAGATCCACCTCCGCGACCGTGTTTCCGCCCGCGTCGATCACCTCCAGGTGCAGTCCGGAATCCTCCCCCAGGTCACCACCGGCGACCGGCGCGATGGTGACTGTCGCGTTCTTGACTGGACCGCCCACGCCTCCGGGCGCGGTGACCTGCCCTTGATAGGCGCCCTGCGGGCTGGTGAACGGGGTGCCGTACCCGAAGAAGTCGCGCAAGGTCTCCCCAAAGCCGCTGCCGGGCGCGACTGTGAAACTGCCGCTGATGGTGATCGGACGCTCCTGCACAGCGGCCGCGCACCGAGCGATGACATCGACTGCGGCCCAGCGGCCAGTGCGCTTGTCGCCGGCGATCCAGGACATCACCAGGTTCGGACGCGAAGGTACCGGCGGGAATTGATCCTCACCGAACCTCAACTCGTAGCGGTAGTGCGGGTCGCCGTCCAGTACCGGCAGCGCCCCTTGAATACGCTCCACCAACTGCGCGGCATTCAGTTGGTGGTCCACACCACCGCCAGGGCCGCCGCCCGGCAGAGCGAACATTGCGGCGAGCGCCTGGTATGCATCCTGGATGCGGTCTCTGCCGCCGTGCAGGTAGTAGTCGACCACGCTGGGATACTGGGCGACGAGCCCTTCGACATAGG
>NZ_BCQS01000052.1 GCF_001552195.1 Actinomadura latina NBRC 106108 | reverse complement strand
GGTGTGGTGGTCCCGATCGGCCGGACGCTTTACGAGACCCTTCTGCTCAACATCCCGATCGGCGTGCAGGGGCGGCTCGGATCTCCGCAATGGAAGCGGTCCATCGGCCCCGCGTGGGAGAGCCGGACGGCACAAGGGCTGCTGGAGTTGTGGACGTGGCAGTCACGGCGCATCCGGCTCATCCCCGAACAGACCCTTGACGGTGTCCGCGTGACCAGCGTGATCGTCGCGGCTGGCGACCGGCTCTCAATGACGCCCGACTGGGAGCCGCACACAGCATGGCGCGCCGACAAACCCGCGAAGAAGACGGCGAAGTCAGCCAAGCCTGTGCCGCAGCGGCCACTGCGGCACACGCCGGGGAAAGCGGTCTGGCGGGGGATGAACGCCCTGCTCGCCGTGGAGGCCGAAGAAACCGCGGCGTTTCGCACCAGCGAGTTACTCGACCAGATCAGAGGACTGGAAGCCGACGAACTGATCGACGATCAGTACCCGCTGCGTGCGGAGACCTTCGGCATGGTCTACGGCAACCAGTCCGCAATCGTTGAGGACGTCCTGCACGACCTGACCCCCTTGCCGGTCGCCGCGCTGCGCACCGACACCGGCGTCCACACCGCGGTCCTAGAGGCCACCGAGCAGGCCGAGCAACTCGCGCAAGCCGTCAACCACCTCTCCGCCGACCTGCGCCGCGCCGGCGGCCTGGACCCCATCCCGTGGGACAAAGGACAACGGCCCGGCGAGCGGCTGCTGTACCTGCTGGATCCGGTGGTCCGGCGTCTGCTGCGCGGCCTGCAGAACGTCCAGGACCTCGAAACCGTCGACCGCGGCGTGCTGGCGTGGGAGCAGCAGGCCCGGCGGCTGGCGCTGCAGGTCGCCGACTCGGTGCACGCCACTGTCTCCGAAAGCGTGTTCGCCGGCCGCCAGACCAGAAAGCCCGACGGGACGACCGCGGCGGCCTACCCCCTGGGCATCGCCGTGCACGAATTCCAGCGGCGGCTCAACCACATCCTTCCCCGCACCGGCAACGAGGGTTAGACCACTTCCCCACCTGATCGCGAGGGGTACCGATGACTCAGCGCTACTGGAACCGCGTCGACACCAAAGGCGGCTGGCTCGCACGCGACCCGCGCACCGGCCGCCCACTCGGCCCCCCACCGGGGGAGGACCTGGCCGCGCTGCGCGCCGGGCTCGGCCGTGACGCCGGAGAGGTGCCGCGCGTGTGGCGGTTCTACACCTGTCCGATCGATGACCACCTTGCTCAGCGTGACCAGGTGTCGGTACAGCAGCGGGCCGAGCACGCTGCGCTGGCCCTGTACGGACTGCATCAGCAGTCCAAGAGCACCTCGATGCACGACCCGAAGGTGCCGCTGGGCCACGCCCTTCACCGGCTACGCGTCCATGGCCGGTTCAGCGCCCAAGCCGTGGACGCGCGCGTCAACGCGGCCGCCACCGCTACCAGCCCCACGGCGCTGCTGATGCGGCTGCGCGGCCTCATCGACCAACTCCGCGTCATCAATCAGCCGGTGGACTACGACGGGTTGATGCAACTGATCCATGACTGGCACTACGAGGACGGCCGCCGCCGTGCCCGCCGCCGCTGGGCCGTGCAGTACCAGGTCTGGGCCGAGCAAGACGACCAGGAGTCAGACGACGCCGAGGGGCCGACCGGCCGGACGGCCGATGAGGGGGCCGATCCCACCTCCTGACCGGTGCGAGCCACCTCGTCCACAGACATCTCTACGGGAGCCGCTATGTCCAAGCAGCAGTACGTCGAGTACCACATCGTGCAAACCGTCCCGCCGGCGAATCTGAACCGCGACGACCAGGGAAACCCGAAGGAGGCCTTCTTCGGCGGCGTCCGCCGTTCCCGGGTCTCCTCGCAGGCATGGAAGCGCGCGACCCGCATCGAGTTCGACCGGCACCTGCCCCAGGCCGACCAGTCGACCCGCACCAAGCAGATCGCCAAGCAGCTGTCCGGACGGCTCGGCACCCGCACCAGCCTGGAATCCGAGCAGGCCCAGCGGCTGGCCGGAGTGCTCCTGGAGCCCCTGGGCATCAAGGCCGGACGCAAGGCCGGCGACACCGCCTACCTGCTGTACTACGGCTACGGCCAACTCGACCGCATCGTCGACCTCGTCGCCGACCGCGCCACCGACCTCGCCGCCGCGTCCGATGACGACCTGACGGCCGCCGTCAAAGACCTGAAGATCGCCGACGAGCTCAAGACCAGCCACCCCATGGGGGTCGCACTGTTCGGACGCATGGTCGCCGACATCCCCTCCCTCAACGTCGATGCCGCCGCCCAGGTCGCCCACGCGCTGTCGACCCACCGCGTCGACCTGGAATCGGACTACTACACCGCAGTCGACGACGCCAACGAATCCGACGACACCGGCGCCGGAATGATCGGCAACATCGGCTTCAACTCCGCCACCCTCTACCGCTACGCCACCATCGGCGTGCACCAGCTGATCAGCAACATCGGCTCGACCAACGACGCCTTGGACGCCGTCCAGCGCTTCGGCCGGGCGTTCGCACTGTCCATGCCCACCGGCCACATCACCTCCTTCGCCCACCGCACCCGGCCCAGCCTGGTCGCCGTGGTCGTCCGCGACGACCACCCCGTCAACCTAGTCTCGGCCTTCGAACGGCCCATCCCGCCGACCGACCCCTCAGGCGCCGCCCACGGCATCGCCGCCGAGTCCGCGGGCCGCTTGGCCCGCGAGTACCTGCGCTCGGTCCAGCAATGGGGCGATCAACCCGTTCACGCGGCCGTCTCCCACGCCTTCGACGGCGATGCCGAAAACGACGTAGCCCGCGCCTTCGGCGGCAACCAGCCCTTCGACCAGATGCTGCAGGACCTGCACCAGGTCCTGACCCGGACATGGCAGAGCTGAGGGCCACCGCCATGGCAGACCAAGAGCGGGTCCTGGTGCTGCGCTTGGCCGGACCCATGCAGTCCTGGGGCGACCAGAGCCGCTTCAACCGGCGCGAGACTCGACCCGAACCCACCAAGTCGGGGATCCTCGGGCTGCTGGCCGCCGCGCAAGGCCGACGCCGTGAAGACCCTCCCGGCGACCTGCTTGACCTGGCCCTGGGCGTCCGCGTCGATCAGGCCGGGACGCTGCTGCGCGACTACCACACCGTCAGCGACTACCGCGGCCGCCCGCTTCCACAAGCAGCCGTGAACGCGAAAGGCGTACAGAAACCTACCTCACCGGTTAAGCACACACACGTCACCCAGCGCTACTACCTGCAAGACGCCGTGTTCGTCGTCGGTGTCGCCGGCAACGCCGCCCTCATTGACTCCCTGGCCGCCGCCGTCCGGCGCCCAGCCTTCCCGCTCGCGCTTGGACGGCGATCCTGCCCGCCGACCCAACCCATCATCCTCGAACTGCGCCCCGGCCCCATGGGCGACGCTCTGCGCGATCAGCCCTGGCAGGCCGGGCATGCGGCCCGCCGCGAGTTCCAACGCCGCCACGGCCGCCCTGCTCGTATCGACCTGCCGGTGACCGTCGAGACCCCCGACGGTGACGACGTCGTCCACGACGTGCCCCTGTCATTCTCCCTGCGCGACCGCCGCTTCACCAGCCGCCGTGTCGCCCACTCCTGGGTTTCGGCCCCCACCGGCTTCCCCGAACCCGACGCGCCCACCGGCGCAGGCCACGACCCCTTCGCGCTGCTGGGCTGGTGAACCGACCATGACTTATCTGTCCCGTATCCGCCTCAACCCACTGCGACAGCAGTCCCGTGAGCTGCTGTCAAACCCGCAGGCCATGCACAGCCACGTCTGCGCCGCCGTCCCCGCACCCCCCGACACCGAACGCCCGCTGTGGCGGCTGGACACCGACAATCCCCACCGCCCCCACCTGATCGCCCTCACCCGTTCGAAACCCGACTGGAACCACGTGGTCGAAGCCGCCGGATGGCCCAACGCCAACGATGGCGAACACTACGTCACTGCCGACTACACCCCACTCCTGGCCCAACTGGCCGTCGGCCGCGAGTTCACCTTCCGGCTCACCGCCAACCCCGTCCAGAACATGCCACGCCCACCCGAAGCCAACGGAACCTCCGGCCCCGACCACGCGCCGCGGAAGCGCCGCACATCTATCCGCACCGGCCATCGCACCGCCGCACACCAACTCAACTGGCTGCTGAAACGGACAGCCGGATACGGATTCCAGATCCCCGCCGCCCGCACGGACCCCGGCCTACCGCTCCTCCCCGTTGAGGAGTCCACGCCCGCACCCGACGTACGGATCATCCACCGCGACCGCCTCGCCTTCACCAAACGCAACCGGCGGCACGTCGTCCTGCACGTCGCAACATTTCAAGGACGTCTCCAGGTCACCGACACCGACCTGCTCACTCGCGCCCTGCTCGGCGGCGTCGGACCAGCAAAAGCCTACGGCTGCGGCCTGCTCACCCTCGCGCCGCCACCAGGGACACCGAATGCCTGACATCTGGTGGAAAGCCCACCCACACGACCTGCACCGCCTCCAGGACCGCGTCTCCAGCGTCTACGTCGAACGCAGCCATGTTGACCGCGACGAAAACGCCGTCGTGGTCATCAACAAACGCGAAACCGTCCGCATCCCCGCAGCCCTGGTCGCCGTCCTCCTGCTCGGCCCCGGCACCCGTATCACCCACGGCGCCGTCAACCTCCTCGGAGACTCCGGCACCGCCATATGCTGGGTCGGCCAGCAAGGCGTCCGCCTCTACGCCACCGGGCTCGGCCCCGCCCGCGGCGCCGGCCTACTTCAGCGGCAGGCCTACCTGGTCACCAGACCCAAGGAACGGCTCAACGTCGCCCGCGCCATGTACGCCATGCGCTTCCCTGGCGAGGACGTCTCCACCGCGACCATGCAACAACTCCGCGGACGTGAAGGCACCCGCATCCGCAAGCTCTACCAAACCCACGCCCAACGCACCGGCGTCACCTGGAACCGCCGAGAGTACAGAGCCGGCGACGCTCACGCCGCCGGCGACGACCTCAACCGGCTGCTCTCAGCCGCCAACGCCGCCCTCTACGGAATCTGCCACGCCGTCATCGTCGGCCTCGGTGCCAGCCCCGGCCTCGGCTTCGTCCACACCGGATCTGCGATCTCCTTCGTCCTGGACATCGCCGACCTCTATAAGGCCGACTACGCCATCCCCCTCGCCTTCGACCTGGCAGCCCAAGGACTCACCGACGAACGTGACGCCCGAACCGGTCTCCGCGACCTCATCGCCGAAAACCGCCTCCTGGGACGCATCGTCCACGACGTCAAAACACTTCTCGCCCCCGACGAAGCCACCCGGCTCCCCATCGACGAGGACGTCAACCAACTCTGGGACGAACACGCCGGAGCAGTCTCCGGCGGCGTGAACTGGTCCGGAAGCGAAGACCTCATCCAACCAGGGATGGGCGACGAGCACCTCGCGATCATCGGCCCCGAATTCGAACCACCCAACGAAGCCACCACATGACAACCGTCATCGTCCTCATTGCCGCCCCCGAAGGACTCCGCGGCCACCTCACCCGCTGGATGATCGAAGTACATGCCGGAGTATTCGTAGGCAACCCCAGCCGCCGCATCCGCGACCGCATCTGGGACCTGCTCGCCACCCGCATCGGTGACGGCCAAGCCATCCTGGTCGAACCAGCCACCAACGAACAGGGCTGGTCCATCCGCACGGCAGGCAAGGATCGGTGGAAGCCCGTCGACTTCGACGGCCTCATCCTCTCCGCCCGCCGTCGAAACCAACTAAACGAAAACCCGCCCCCTTCAAGATAACGCTGCAGGTCAACAAGCCTCGGCCCCGCGCCCGCGGGGATGGTCCTGACGCGCGTCAGCACCGGCAGCGGCTACCGGGCTCGGCCCCGCGCCCGCGGGGATGGTCCCTGCGCCATCGTGCGCCGCACCTCGGCACAGGCCTCGGCCCCGCGCCCGCGGGGATGGTCCCCCTTCTGACGCGCGGCGCCGGCGCGGTGGCCGCTCGGCCCCGCGCCCGCGGGGATGGTCCCTCGATGCTGTACGGCGCCGCCTGGCGCGCGGCCTCGGCCCCGCGCCCGCGGGGATGGTCCGCCGTCGACCAGATCGCCGACGAGCACCGCGGCCTCGGCCCCGCGCCCGCGGGGATGGTCCGTGCACCGGTCCGCCGCCACAGTCGAGTACCTGCTCGGCCCCGCGCCCGCGGGGATGGTCCCAACGCCGTCACCGTCACCGCGCCCTCCTCGCCCTCGGCCCCGCGCCCGCGGGGATGGTCTGTCCGCCGTGCGGGCGTTGACCGTGTACGAGGTCTCGGCCCCGCGCCGGGATGGTCCGCGGTCCGGAGGTCCGCTCCATGACGGCGGCGGCTCGGCCCCGCGCCCGCGGGATGGTCCCACCCCCGGCCGACCGCCGCGACGACCCCGCCTCGGCCCCGCGCCCGCGGGGATGGTTCCGCCTCCGCCTGCACGCCGGTCGGGTGCTCGGCCTCGGACCATCTCGGGCCGGACCGTGAAAGCACTTCTGGTGAAACGGGCTCAGGTGAGCCGGTCGCGGTTGGTGTTGGCTTCCATGCGTATGGCGTTGACGAACTCGTCGTCTTCGGGGGTGTCTTCCTGGTAGATGAGCCAGCAGCCACGGATGCCGTCGAGGATGTCTTCGAGGAGGTCGTGCGCGGGACGTTTGGGGTCGAGCGGTGTAATGCGGAGTTCTTTGAGCAGGGCGTTGCGGAGTCGTGGGTCATGGTGCTGGTCGGCGAGTTCCTCGGCTTGGGTGACGCGTTCGAGGAGCGTTTCGAGGTCGGGGATCTCGCCTTCGGCGACGGTCATGGCGCCGCGGATCAGGCCGGTTACCGCCTCGTATGGGCTGAGGCCGAGTTCGAGTTGTTGCAGCACGATGGTCGGGGTCTCGTGTGCGAGAGCCTCGATGTTGTCTGCCTCTTTGATGATTTGTGTTGGGGCGACGGCGGCGGCCACGGGCTCGATCTCTGAGAATAGGTCTGGGCTGCCGAATGGGTTTTGGGCGAGGATCTTGTCGGCGGCTTGGACCTGGACGGGGGATGCGTCGGCGCGGGTGAAAGCCAGAGCTTGGGAGGCACGGCCTGTCAGGTTGCCGAGTTCTGCCTGTTCGATCGCGGCGATCTCGGCCTGGACTTCGGTGTTGATTCGTTTGTTCAGGTCGGGATTCTTGAGGTCGTGCAGGGCGCGGCCGACCTGGTGGGCGCTCTCTTCGACTGGGTTGTAGGAAGTCACCAGCATGCCGTCGGAGGGCAGGTTCGGGTGAGTTAGAGCCTTCGCCACTGTCGTGAATGCTTTGCGGTCTTCTTCGCGTTGCCAGCCTTCGGTGTTCGCCTCGTGCTCGTCCGCCGCGGAGGCCGGGTGGGTGTAGGTGCGCCAGGCCTGGGCGGAAAACCAGGTCAGAGTTTGAGCGAGATGCTGGATTGCGCCGGCGGGGGTGTCACGCGGGAGTTCGGCGCAGGTGGAGGCGACGTGGCCCGAACCGGTCTCCCAGAAGGCGATGAGCGCGTGGCGGTCCTCGTCGAAGGCGTACGTGGTCACAGTTCCCCCTGCGTCCTTTGACGGCCTCTTCCACGATGCCAGGGCTCGGGACGGAGGGTGGCGAGGTTGATCCTTCTCGTCGCCGCCCGTGCCCGCTGCTCGGCGGCGGGCCGGGGCCCCCCGAGCGTGGACGATCTGTCGGTGATGTCCAGTCCACTGAGGGTGGGGCGATGTCCAATCGGCGGGCCGGAGGAGTGCTCTGCAGTGCCGGTCCGGACGGCGGGATCCACCATGATCACGTAAAGGTGCAGTGATAGAAACAGTGATAGAAAATCTTGGAGTCGCTCCAAGATCGCCGTCATATGGCCTCTGACCTGCGGGAACGTCCGAGCGGGCGACGGGAATCGAACCCGCGTAGCCAGTTTGGAAGACTGGGGCTCTACCATTGAGCTACGCCCGCGAGCGGATGGAGGGCCCCGGGTGGGCCTCGATCGCCATCCCGTAGCGTACAGGGTTCCCGGGGTGGGCGGGTCGCGGGTTCTGCGCAGCGGACGGGGACTGATCGGGACTAGACTTCTCCCGTCATCGCGGTCCGCGGTGGTGTGCGGGCTGTAGCGCAGTTTGGTAGCGCACTGGCTTTGGGTGCCAGGGGTCGTGGGTTCAAATCCCGCCAGCCCGACTGTGACGGCCGGGTGCGCCGTGTCGGGCGCGCCCGGCCGTCGTCGTCTCATTCCGGGACCTTTGCGGCCGACCTTCGGGTGCCGGGACCGGGTTGTTCTTTGCCCGGTGCCTTCCTGCCGGTGGCCCCGCGAGCGCCGGTGCCGGAGTGTCGAACATGACCGTGGTAGGCCCCGCTCGTAGCTCCAGGCCACGTGCGCATATGGCCTGCCGTGGTTGCCGCGCAGTGGATCCAGTCAGAGCAGACAGTTTCGGAAGGTGATCCTGGCAATCCGCCCATGCTCGCTGGAGATGCGACAGCTCAGTGCGGTGTGAGGAGAGTGCGGGCTTCGGCTGCTGCTTTGGCGATCGCGGTCGGCAGGTTTTCGGGGTGGCGGCCGCCCGCGTTGGCGATCGGGCCCTTGCCGCCTGCGCCGCCCCCCACCTCTTGGGCGGCGTGGGTCAGGAGGTCGCGGGCCTGCGCGCTCGTGTCGGCGCCTACTGCCGCTACCAGCGCCGCCTTGCCGTTGTGCTCGGTGCCCAGGATGACGATGCCGCGCGGGTCGAGGATGCTGGTTGCGATGGTGCGCAGGTCTGTACTGGTCAGGTCGGGGACGGTCTGTGCAACCAGCCAGCCGTTCGGCAGTTGTTCGGCTTGGGTGGCCAGGTGCTGGGCTTGCTTCTGCAGGTCTGCTTGGTGGAGTGCTTCTAGGTGGCGTTGGGTTTCTGCCAGGGTTTGCAGGCGTTGGCGCAGGCGGTCCGGGGCCTGATCGGGGTGGACGTTCAGGAGGGTCGCCAGTTCGTTCAGGATGTGGAGTTGGTGGTCGTAGTGGCGTAGCGCGTCGGTGCCGGTGAGGGCTTCGATCCGGCGCAGGCCCGTGCCGATGGACGATTCGCCGACGATGTGGACGGGGCCCGCCTGTGAGCCGTGGCCCACGTGGGTGCCGCCGCAAAGTTCGCGTGATGCTTCGCCGATGTCCACGATGCGGACGGTGTCGTTGTACTTCTCACCGAACAGCGCCAGCGCGCCCGCCTTCTCCGCCTCCGTTCGGGTCGCCTCCCAGATGCGCACTTCGGGGTCGTCGAGCAGGTAGTCGTTGACGAGGGTTTGGAGCGGTGTCGTTTCGATGGGCGACGTGTGCGTGAAGTCGAAGCGCAGGCGGCCCGGCTCGACGCGGGAGCCGCGTTGGGTCGCATGGTCGCCCAGTAGGCGGCGCAGCATCGCGTGCAGGACGTGGGTGGCGCTGTGCGAGCGCGCGGTCGCCGAGCGGTGGGACGCGTCGACCAGCGCTTCCGCTTCGGCGCCTACGGTCAGTTCGCCGTCCTGTACGCGGACGGTGTGCACGTGCAGGCCGTCCAGGCCCAGGCGGGTGTCCAGAACCTGCGCCTTGGCGGTGGGGGTGTGCAGCTCGCCCCGGTCGCCGACCTGGCCGCCCGACTCCGCGTAGAACGGGGTGCGGGAGAGGACTACGTCGACCTCGTCGCCCGGGGGCGCGGTTCGGGTTCCGCCGTGCGGAGTGAGGAGCGCTAGGACGGTTGTTTCGGCTGTTTGCGAGGAGTAGCCGACGAAGTCGGTGAGGCCGTGTTCGGAGGTGATCCGGCGGTAGAGCTCCTGGCGGGCTAGCGCGCCGCCCTTCTTGTCCTGGCTTGCACGGTGTGCCTGGCGGCGTTGCGCGTCGAGGAGTTCCGCGAACGCGTCCTCGTCGACGGTGAGGCCGGCCGAGCGCGCCGCGTCGATGGTCAGGTCGATGGGGAAGCCGTAAGTGTCGTGCAGTTCGAACGCGGTGCGGCCGGAGATGGCCGAGGTCGCGCGGGTGATCGCCGTGTCGAGGAGCCGGGAGCCCTGGCGGAGCGTCCGCTCGAAGCCCTCTTCTTCGGCGGTGACGACCTGGTGGATGAGGGCGCGGTGCTCGGTCAGCTCCGGCCATGTTCCGCCGAGGGTGCCGATCACGCTGGACGTCAGGCCCGGGAGGGACGGGCCGATGCCGAGGCGGCGCGCGTGCCGGATCGCGCGGCGCATCAGCCGGCGCAGGACGTAGCCGCGGCCATCGCGGGACGGCATGACCCCGTCGGCGATGAGGAAGGCGATCGAGCGGGCGTG
Organism: Actinomadura latina NBRC 106108; assembly: GCF_001552195.1. Taxonomy (GTDB): domain Bacteria; phylum Actinomycetota; class Actinomycetes; order Streptosporangiales; family Streptosporangiaceae; genus Spirillospora; species Spirillospora latina. The sequence continues at coordinate 822 of NZ_BCQS01000052.1, read as the reverse complement.
TTCGGTGATGATGCGGAATGAGGCCGAGTCGTCGCTTCCGTCGCGGCCCGGATAGGGGCGGCCCGCCAATTCTTGGACGAGTTGCAAGGTGAGGGAGAGGAGGTCGGTTTCGCAGACGGTGTCCACGCCCTGCAAGATCGTCGCGAGACGGTCGAGGCCGAGTCCGGTGTCGATGTTACGTGCAGGTAGTTCGCCCAGGATCGGGTAGTCGTCCTTCCCCGTGCCTTCGCCTCGGAGGTTCTGCATGAAGACGAGGTTCCAGAGTTCCTGGTAGCGCTCGCCGTCGACGGCGGGGCCGCCTTCGCGCCCGAAGGACGGGCCGCGGTCGTAGTGCAGTTCGGAGGACGGGCCGCATGGGCCCGGCACGCCCATCGACCAGTAATTGTCCTCCATGCCGAGCCGCTGGATCCGCTCGGAGGGGACGCCGACGCGCTGCCACGTGCGTTCCGCTTCGTCGTCGTCCAGGTACACGGTGACCCATAGGCGTTCCGGGTCGAGGTTGTAGTGGCGGGTGAACAGTTCCCACGCCCAGGCGATCACCTCGTCCTTGAAGTAGTCGCCGAAGGAGAAGTTGCCGAGCATTTCGAAGAACGTCGCGTGCCTGGTGGTGCGGCCCACGTTCTCGATGTCGGAGGTACGCGCGCACTTCTGCACGGACACCGCCCGGGGGTGCTCCGGTTCGGTTTCGCCTAGGAAGTACGGCTTGAACTGGTTCATGCCCGCATTCGTCAGCAGAAGCGTCGGATCGGACGGGACGAGCGGGCTGGACGGCACGACGCGATGGTCGCGTTCGCGGAAGAAGTCCAGAAAGGTCGAGCGAAT
>NZ_BCQS01000051.1 GCF_001552195.1 Actinomadura latina NBRC 106108 | reverse complement strand
ACTGCTCGCCACGGTGCCCGTCCAGCGCCTTACCCGCTGGGCCGTAGAGCCCAACGGGCGATGGCTGCTCAAGCCGTCGCATGGCGGGACATAAGATCTACCTACGATCTGCGGGTATAGTCCTGATTCACCGAGAAGCTGATTGGCCTACGCGTGAGCACTGATCACGACATCTCATTGAGCATCATCGTTCCCGTGCACAAAGTGCAGGGGTACATCCGGCAGTGCCTGGACTCGATCCTCGACCCGGACCTGCCGAACCTTGAGGTCATCGCGGTCGACGACGCCTCGCCGGACGGCTGCGGTGAGATCCTCGACGAGTTCGCCGCGCGCGACCCGCGGGTCCGGGTGCGGCACCTCACCGAGAACGTGGGCCTGGGGCACGCGCGCAACGTCGGCCTGGACATGGCGACCGGCGACTACGTCTGGTTCTTCGACAGCGACGACTACGCGACGGACGGCGCCGTCCGGGCGGTCATGGACCGGTTGCAGGAGACGCACCCGGACGTGTTGATGTTCGACTACGCGCGGGCCTACTGGAACGGGCGGGTCAAGCGCAGCATCATCAACCACCTGTTCCGGGAGCCGCCCGCGCCGGACGTGTTCTCGATCGCCGAGCGGCCGAGCCTGCTGGAGATGTTCACCTCGATCTGGAACCGGGCGATCCGCCGCGAGTTCATGATCGAGCACGGGTTGCGCTTCAACAGCGGCTACTACGAGGACGTCAGCATCACCTACCCGGTCCTCATGGCCGCGGAGCGGGTCAGCTTCCTCGACCGGGTCTGCTACGTCTACCGGCAGCGCCGCCGCGGCGCGATCACCAAGACCGCGAGCGCCAAGCATTTCGACGCCTTCGACCAGTACGACCGCATCTTCGCGTTCATGGACCACCTGGGCCCGTCCATGGACCCGCTCCGCCCGCTGATGTTCAACCGGACGATCTGGCACCTGCTCGTCATCCTGGAACGCGCCGACCGCGTGTACCCGTCGGAGAAGCCGCGCTACTTCGCCGAGATGACCAAGACCTACCACCGGTACAAGCCCGCCGGGCACGTCCCGCCGGACGACGAGCCGGGCCTCGCCGAGAAGCACCGGGCGATCGAGCGCGGCGACTTCAAGGCCTGGGAGCGCCTCAACGCGCCGACGCTCACGAAGAAGGCCCGCAAGCGCGGGCGCACGGTCCGCAAGCTGCAGAAGCGCGGCGTCCTGCGGTCCAAGGAGCTCGCCAAGGAGCGCTACTACCAGATGCGGCGGCACATGCCGATCGAGGAGGACCTCGCCGTCTTCGCCGCCTACTGGTACCGGGGCTACGCCTGCAACCCGGCCGCGATCTACGAGAAGGTCCGCGAGCTGGCCCCGGACATCCGCTGCGTGTGGGTCGTGAAGCCGAGCGGCCGCAAGACGATGCCCGAGGGCGTCGACTTCGTGGTGGCCGGGTCCGCCGAGTACTACCGGACGATCGCCGCCGCGAAGTACTTCGTCAACAACGTCAACTTCCCCGACCACCTCGTCAAGCGGCCGGGGCAGGTGCACCTGGAGACCCAGCACGGCACGCCGCTGAAGAAGATGGGCCTCGACCAGATGGAGTACCCGGTCGGCGCCGCCGACATGGACTTCAAGGCCCTCATCGAGCGGTCCGACCGCTGGGACTTCCTCGTCTCCGCGAACCCGCTGACCAGCGAGGCGTGGGAGCGCGGCTTCCCGTGCCACTACGAGATGCTGGAGATCGGCTACCCGCGCAACGACCGCCTGGTGCGCGCCACGCCGCAGGAGCAGGCGCGGCTGCGCGCCGAGCTGGAGATCCCCGAGGGCAAGACGGCGGTCCTGTACGCGCCGACGCACCGCGACTACCAGCGCCGCTACACGCCGATGTTCGACATCGGCCGGGTCGTCGAGCAGCTCGGCGACGACCACGTCCTGCTGCTGCGCGCGCACTACTACTACAAGCTCAAGGACATGGCGGCCGACCTGGGCTGGCCCGAGGACCGGGTGATCGACGTGTCGAAGCACCCGTCCGTCGAGGACCTCATGATCGCCTCGGACGCGCTGCTCACCGACTACTCGTCGATCATGTTCGACTACGCCAACCTGGGTAAGCCGATCGTGGTCTACGCCAACGACTGGGAGACCTACCGGCTCACCCGGGGCGTGAACTTCGACCTCACCGAGTTCCCGCCGGGGGTCGTCGCCTACACCGAGTCGGAGCTCGTCGACGCGTTCGTGTCGAGGGCCGCGTGGGGCGACGCCGCGTCGAAGAACCTGGAGGCGTTCCAGGCGCGGTTCTGCCCGTGGGACGACGGCAACGCGGCCGAGCGGGCCGTCCGCCGGGTCTTCCTCGGCGAGAAGATCACGAATCCGCCGCAGACGTCCACGGCGGGCGCCGTACCGCAGTAGCATCCGCCGCACGCCCCCGTTGCGCTCCCGGGCCCGCCCGCCGCGCAATCCCGCCGTCTCCGGCCCGACATCGCCGCCCGGGCCGGCCGAAGTGTTCGAAGGAGTGGGTCGCTTGTCCGCCCGCAGCATCTCCACGACCCCTGGGGGCGGACCCCCAGACTCCGAGGGCTCGCGCCCGGCAAGCGTGAGCGTCATCGTGCTCACCCACGGCGCCGGGGAGGACCTCGGCGACGCCCTGGAGTCGATCGCGGCCCAGACCTTCCGGGACCTGGAGGTCCTGGTCGTGGACGACGGCACGGGCACCGCCGCGCGGGCGGCGCTGCCCGACGACCGGTTCCGGCTGATCCGGCAGGGCGCGCCGAGCCGCGGCGCGGCCCGCAACCTCGGGGTGGCCGAGAGCCGCGGCGAGTTCCTGCTGTTCGCCGACGGCGGCGACCCGCTGCCGCCGGACGCGGTCGCCTCGCTCCGCACCGCCCTGGAGGCGTCCGGGTCGGAACTGGCGAAGGGCCCCGACGCGTCCCGCAAGTGGACGGGACAGGTGTCGCAGTGGAAGGCGCGCGGCGACAACGCGCCCCCGGCGACGGGCACCGACCTGCACCGCTGCCCGGACCTGCTGCGCAACCGCAAGATCGCCGGGACGCTGCTGCGCCGCTCCTTCTGGGACGCGCACGGGCTGGAGTTCCCCGACCTCGGCCGCTACGACGACCTGCCGGTGATGCTGCGGGTCCTGCACCTGGCGAAGTCCGTCGACGTGGTGCCGGACGTCGTCCTGCACCGCCTGTCGCGGCGGTACGCGCCGACCACCGAACCGCAGGAGATCGCGGACGGCTTCGGCGCGGCGAATCTCGCGACGACGTGGGTCGCCGAGCGCGGCGACGTCAAGGAGCTGCGGCGGCTCCAGCTGGCCCTCGTCACGACCGAGCTGAAGACGTTCCTGGACGCCCTGCCCGACCTGGCCGGGGACGAGCGGGAGCAGGTCGTCGCGCAGGCCGCGGCGTACGCGAAGGGCGTCTCGCCGAAGGTGTTCGCCGAGGCGCCGGCGCTGACCCGGCTGAAGTGGCACCTCGCCGAGTCGGGCCACACGATGGAGCTGGTGAAGGTCGTCCGGTACGAGCGCGGCAAGTCGTCGCCGTCGATCGTCCGGGACCCGGTGCGCCGCTACGTCGTCTACCCGTACTGGAAGGACGCCAAGCTCGACGTCCCGCGCGAGGTGTACCGGGCGCGCGACGAGGTCAAGATGCGCGGCCGCGTGCACGCGGTGCGCTGGGACGGCGACCGGCTGGTCGTCACCGGCGAGGCCTACATCAACTCGGTCAGCTCGCGCCGCCGCTGGACGTCGATCAAGACGGTGACGCTGCGCAGCGGCGGCCGCAAGGTCGTGCTGAAGGCGCGGCAGACGCCGAAGCCCGGCAAGTCGTCCGGCGGCTGGACCGGCTTCGAGTTCTCGGTCGACGCCGGGAAGCTGAAGGACCGCGGCGCGTGGGCCGAGGGCACCTGGGAGGTGCACGCCTCGGTGCTGAACGCGGGCGTGTTCCGGCAGGGCCCGGTGCGCGGCGGCGGGTCGGGGACGGGCGCGCACCCGCCCTACCGGTACGTGGCCGATGACGTGCGCGTCGTCCCGAAGGTCGTGGACGGGCACTTCGTCGTGCAGGTGGAACGCGTCAAGGAGCGGGCGACCGCGCTGCGCTGGGACGACGCCGCCCTGCTCATCGAGGTCGAGTCGGCCGGCGACCCGCCCGCCGAGCTGGTGCTGACGCTCGGCGACTCGCGCGTCCCGGTCCCCGTGACGGCCGGGACGGGCGGGACGGGCGGCTGGACGGCGCGCGTCGACCCGGCCGCGCTCGACGTGGACATCGACCCCGAGTCGATCGACGACACCCGCGACTGGACGCTGTCCGCGGACGGCCGGCCGCTCGTCCTCGCCGAGGGCGTGGCGGAGGCGCGCCGCACGTTCGGCGCCCTGGAGGTGAGCGCGGGCCACGGCCACGGCGGCTATGTGCGGGTGCGGCGGGCGACGATCCGGCTGTCGGTGGACGACTGCGCGCTGCGCCCCGACGGGACCCTCGTGCTGACGGCGACGCACCCGGCGCACGAGTCCGGGCAGATCGTGGTGCGCAGCCGCGGCCGCCGCAAGGAGTACGCGTTCGACCTCGTCCCGGACGAGTCGGGCACGCTGCGGGCCGAGGTGCCGGTGGCGGCCGTGCCGGGCGTCGCGGGGATCCTGCCGCTGCGGCCGGGCCGCTGGGACGTGCTGTTCCGCCCGCCGGGCGAGCGGGCGCTGACCGTCCGGCTGACGGCCGCCGCGCAGCAGGGCCTGCCGGGGCCGGTCGAGGTGGCGCGGCGCGGGTACGAGCTGGAGACCAAGGACGGCAGGCTCGTCGTCGCCGTCACCGGGGACGTGTCCGGCGAGGAGAAGAGCGCGGGCGCGAAGTACCGGGAGGAGGCGCGGCGCACGGTCGCCCGCGACGGGCTGCGCGACGCCGTGCTGTTCTCCTGCTTCAACGGGCGGCAGTACTCCGACAGCCCGAAGTCGATCCACGAGGAGCTGCTGCGGCGCGGCTCGGACCTCGAGCAGCTGTGGGTCGTCAACGACGCGCAGGTAGACCTGCCGGACACGCTGCAGGCCGTCCGGCTGAACGGCAAGGAGTGGCAGGAGGCGGTGACGACGTCCCGCTACATCGTCACCAACCACCGGCTCGGCGACTGGTTCCAGCGGCACCCCGACCAGGTCGTCCTGCAGACCTGGCACGGCACCCCGCTGAAGAAGATCGGCCGGGACGTCAAGGAGGTCCACTTCGCGTACGCGCCGGGCATGAAGTCGGCGCTGCAGAGCAAGGAGAAGAAGCCGGAGGGGCCGGCCGTCCCCGAGTGGAGCCATCTGCTGTCGCCGAACCCGTTCAGCACCGAGATCTTCCGCCGCGCGTTCGCGTTCAAGGGCGAGATGCTGGAGGTCGGCTACCCGCGCAACGACCTGCTGCACAGCCCGGAGGCGGACGTCGTGGCGCGGTCCGTCCGGGCCCGGCTCGGCATCCCGGACGGCAAGCGGGTCGTGCTGTACGCGCCGACGTGGCGCGACGACCAGTACTACAGCCGCGGCCGGTACAAGCACGACATGCGCCTCGACCTGGACCGGGCCCGCGCCGCCCTCGGCGACGACCACGTGCTGCTCGTCCGCCTGCACAGCAACGTGGTGGACGGCGTCCCCGAAGACCCGGCGGGCTTCGTCCGCGACGTGTCGCTGTACCCGGACATCACCGAGCTGTACCTGATCTCCGACATGATGATCAGCGACTATTCGTCGGTGATGTTCGACTACGCGAACACGGGCCGTCCGATGCTGTTCTTCACCTACGACCTGGCCGACTACCGGGACCGGCTCCGCGGCTTCTACTTCGACTTCGAGGCGGAGGCGCCGGGGCCGCTGGTGGAGACGTCCGACGACCTGATCGACGCGATCCGCGACGTCGACGCCGCCACCGCCGGGCACAAGGAGCGCTACGACGCGTTCGTCGACCGCTTCTGCCCGCTGGACGACGGGCACGCCGCCGCCCGGACCGCCGACCGCGTCTTCGGCCCGGCGGGCTGACCCGTCGCCGCCGCCGTGAACGGGCGTCATCGGCGCGTTGGTACGCTACGCGCCTGCACCAGCGACTTCGGGGAAGGGTGCGGACATTGGACGCGGTAGCGAACCATTGCAGGGTGGGCCCCGACGACCGCCTGAGCATCCGGTGGCCCGCCCCTGTGCCGGACGGGCGGCGCGTCGTGCTGCGGCACCGCAAGTCAGGGGAGACGCGGGCGGAGCCCATCACGGGCGACCGGTGCTCGGCGGAACTGGACGCCGGCGACCTGGCGCCCGGGAAGTGGACGGTGCTGATCGCCGCCGGGACCGCCGCGTCGGACGGCGCGGAGAGCCCGCTGCTGACCGACGACCCGGGTTTCTCGCTGGCGGGGCTGCGCGCCTACGCCGACCTGCCCCGAGACCGGGCCGTCCGGGTGGTGCGGGCGGCGGACGGGCGCGCGGCGCTCACCGTCCGGAACGTCGCCCCGCACGCCGAGGTCGAGGCGGTGCACCCGCGCGACGGCGAGATCGGGATCGTCGGGCGGCTGGCCTACGCGGGCCCGCGGCCCGGGGAGAGCGCGCGGCTGGTCGCGGCGGCCCGGGACGGCGGCGCCACCGTGAGCCGGGACGTCCGGCTCGACGGGACCGCGTTCCACGGCCGCCTGCCCATCGACGCGTTCGCCGCGGCGGAGCCCGCCCTCTGGGACCTCTGGCTCGACGTCGGCGACGTCCACGCGCGCCTCGCCACCCGGCTGGACGACGCGCCCGGCAAGCGCGGCAAGCTGTCCTACCCGCGGCAGGCCGCCGCGCACGGCGGCCGGGAGATGGCCGTGCGCCCCTACTACACGGACCGGGACCAGCTGTCCATCGCGTCCAGTCTCGTCGAGGACGACCCCAAGTGAAGATCACCTTCCTCCTGCTGGAGGCGTTCTCCATCGACGGCACCGTCCGGTGCACGTTCACGCTCGCCGACGAGCTGTCCCGGCGGCACGACGTGGAGATCGTGAGCGTCCTGCAGGACCGCGACCGCCCCATCCTGCCGCTGTCGGACCGGGTCCGGCTGCGCGCCCTGGTCGACCTGCGGGCCGAGGCCAAGGTCCCGTGGCCGCACACCGGACGCGCCGAGCGGCTGATGCCGGAGCCGTCCGCGCTGATCCCCGAGCAGGAGCGCTGCTACGACAAGTTCAGCGCCTGGACGGACGACCGGATCAGCCGGTTCCTGCGGCGGCCCCGCACCGACGTGCTGGTCACGACCCGGGCCGGGCTCAACCTGCTGGCGGCGCGGCTGGCGCCCCGCCGGGTCGTGGTCATCGGGCAGGAGCACCTGCAGCTCGGCATCAACGAGCCGGAGATGATCGCCGAGTTCCGGGAGTGGTACCCGCGGCTCGACGCGCTCACCACCCTCACCTCCGCCGACGGCGGGGACTACGAGGAGCTGCTGCCCGCCGGGTCGTGCCCGGTCTACACGGTCGGGAACGGGCTGCCGCCCCGGCTGTATCCGCGCTCCCGGCAGGAGAACAAGGTCGTCGCCGCCGCCGGCCGGATGGTGTGGATCAAGGGCTACGACCTGCTCATCGAGGCGTTCGCGAAGGTCGTGGAGAAGCATCCGGAGTGGCAGCTGCGGATCTACGGGGACGGCTCCCGGCGCGAGCAGCTGCGCCGCAGGGTCACCCGGCTCGGGCTCTACAACAACGTCCTGCTGATGGACCCGACGGACGACATGGAGGGCGAGTTCGCCAAGGCGTCCGTCCTCGCGATGTCGTCGCGGGCCGAGCCGTTCGGCATGACGATCATCGAGGGGTTCGCGTGCGGGTTGCCGGTGGTCGGCTTCGACTGCCCGCAGGGCCCCCGCGAGATCATCACCGACGGCCATGACGGGCTGCTCGTCCCGCCCGAGGACGCGGACGCGTTCGCCGAGTCGCTGATCAAGCTGATCGACGACGCGGACCTCCGGCGGACGATGGCGGACCGCGCGTTCGCGTCGGCGGAGCGCTTCGACATCACGGTCGTGGCCCGGCAGTGGGAGAAGATGCTCACCGAGCTGCGGACCGCGCCGCGCCGCGACTCGGGCCGCCGCTAGCCGCCGCGCCCGGCCCCGGCCTTCTCCCGCTCTTCGGCGGAGGCCGGTCCGGCGGCCGGGCGCGGGCGCCGGGGCGGCGGGAGCAGCGCGAGGCCGAGGGCCAGGCAGGCGAACGGCACGGCGGGCACGACGTAGCGGTAGTCGAAGTCGGCGGTCGCGGCGGGGATCACCAGCAGCGCGAGGCTCGTCCCCCAGGGGAGGAGCGCGCCCGTCCCCCAGTGCCGGACGGGGCCGAGCGGGCGCCACCGCCCCCGCGACCGGACGTGCGGGAACGCTCCAGCGAGGCCGCCCAGCAGCAGGACGCCGAGGAACGTGCCCGGCATGGCGAGATGGTCCTGATAGGCGAGGACCTGGTCGGCCCACGGCCGGACGACCTTCGCCTCACCGCCGCCCGGATCGTACTTCTCGGCGAGGAGGGCCTGGTCGTCGTCCCATGCCTCGCCTTCGGGGAAGTCGTACTGCAGCGACGTCCACGGGTTCGGGTACGGCTCGCGGTCCCATGCGAACGCCATGAAGGTGTCGTGGACGACCACGTCCGCGTAATCGCCTGGCTGCTTCCCGATCGCCGCCCACGCGAACTCCCCGGCGAGGCGGTCGGCCTCCTCGCCGGTGACCCAGCCGGGGATCTCGCGGAACGGGGAGTCCTTCGTCCACATGACGGCGAACGCCGGTGAGATGCGCGGGTCGGTGAGGTGCGGGCACATGATGCGCAGTTCGGGGCGGGGCTTGATGACCGCGCAGTCGGCGAACGCGGCGGTGCGTCCGTACAGCCAGATCGAGTTTGCCTTGGCCAGCTTGAACTGGCCGTACTCCGACTGGAACCAGAACATGTAGCCGACGATGGGCAGCGCGAACATCACCACCGCCGAGACGCACGCGCGCCAGCCGGCGCGCCGCAGCAGCATCGCGACGACGATCACCGCGATCAGCGGCAGTCCCGCCGTCCTGGTGAGCGCCGCGAAAGCCGCGAACGCCCCGGCCAGCGCGCCCAGCCACCACGTCGAGCGGCGCCGCCACAGCGCCGCCGTGACCGCCGCGAGCAGCAGGAACGTGAACAGCGAGTCCGACATGAGCATGTGCTCAAGGGAGATCTGGTGGACGGGGATCAGCACCGGCACCGTCAGCGCCGCCGCCAGGAGGGCGGGCAGCCAGACGCGCCACGCCCACCGTCCGGGCTCGTCCAGCGGCCACGCCGCCCGCCCCGCGCGCACCACCAGGACGTACACGAGGACACCCGTCAGGACCCCGAGGGCGTGCTGCACGGACACCAGCACCGTGAAGCTGTGGAACGGTTCGATCAGCCAGAGCAGAAACGGGTATCCACTCGGACGCGTCTCCCCCGGCCGCAGCTCGATCGCGGCCTCCAGATAGCTCTTGGAGTCGCCGAACCACAACGGAGCCGGATATCCCAGGACCGCGACGACCCGGATCCAGATCGCCGCCGCCAGTACCCCGGCGAACGGCACATGAGCGATGAGTCGGACGCGCACCCGTCCCACGCTACCCACGGGAATGATCATCATGTGCACCGACCAGTCACGGATCAGCGACAATGCCGGTCCGCCGAACCGGACGGCGGTAGCATCGGACCGCTCCTAACGATGAAAGGGATGAACCGCATGGCGAACTTCACGCTCGACGACGTTCGGCAACGGACGTACAAGGCGCGTGATGCCTGGTGGACCGTCCTGCTGGTCGACCCGCTCGCCGCCCGGCTGGTCAGGTTCACGGCCAACCGGACGCGCGTGACCCCGAACCAGCTCACCGTCGGGGCGCTGATCCTCGGCCTCGCGGCCGGCGCCTGCTTCGCCGTCGCGTCCTGGCCGTGGCTGCTCGCCGGCGCGCTGCTGTACCACCTGTCGTTCACGCTCGACTGCATGGACGGCAAGATCGCCCGCCTCAAGGGAACCGGCTCGGTGTTCGGCGCCTGGCTCGACTACATCTTCGACCGCGTCCGCGTCCTGGCCTGCGCGATCGCCCTGATGGGCGGCCAGTACGCCGCTACGGGCAATGTCGCCTACGTGTGGACGGCCGTCGCGGTCGTGTTCCTGGACATGCTCCGCTACATGGACGCGCTGGAGATCTACAAGGTCCGCTCCCAGATGCGGACGACGCTGAACGGCGCCCGCGCGGAGGCCAGGGAACTGGAACTCGCCGCCCGCCGCGCCAACGGCGAGATCCCCGACGCCGACGAGGACCTCCGCTCCGCCGAGGCCCTCGCCGAGGACCCCGAGGCCGACATGGAGAACCGGGTCGTCGCCGACGACCCGACCATCGCGACCCTCCAGCAGGGCTTCAACCAGCGCTTCCCCTGGTACGCCCGGATCCGCAACGTCCTGATGGCGGGCCGGATCCGCCCGCACCTGATCAGCGGCATCGAGTTCCAGATGGGCGTCTTCATCGTCGCCCCGATCGCCGCCGCGATCATCTCCGGCGCGATCATCCCGGTGGTCGCGGTGAGCGCCGCCGGCCTGCTGGCCTTCGAACTCGTCATCATCTACAAGTTCTGGCTGTCCAGCCGCGACTACAGCCGCAGCCTCGCCAAGCTCCACGCCAGGATCGAGACCTACCGCTCCGAACTCCCCGCCGAGCAGACGGAGGTCACGGTGGGCAGCGCGGGCTGACCCGCTCTGTTCGCCGCGAAGGCCCCCGGCGCGCGCCGGGGGCCTTCGCTCTTTCAGGTCAGCGCTCTTTCAGGTCAGCGCTCTTTCAGGTCAGCGCTCTTTCAGGTCAGCGCTTGCGCGCGGTGGCGATCAGGTACTCCCACTCCGTGACCAGGCCGGACGTCCCCACGTCGTGGCTGCGGGCCAGTTCGGCGAGCGCGAGGTCCAGCGCCGCGACCTTCTCCGGGTCGTCGGCGATGCGCCGGTAGACGGCGATCGTCGGCCCGTAGCGGCTCTTGAAGTAGTCACGGAACTCCTCCGGCTTCTCGAACCGGTCGACCCGCACCGTCCGCCTCTCGAAGCAGAGATCGGTGACGCGGTCGCCCAGGAGCGCCTCGACGTGCTCGGGACGCCCCCACAGCGGCGGCGGCTGCGCGCCCTCCGGGGGCGGCGGCGCGTACGGCTTCATCACGGCGAACATCTCCCCGATGAAGCCCTCCGGTGTCCAGTTGAGCAGCCCGACCGTGCCGCCCGGCCGGCTGACGCGCACCATCTCGTCCGCCGACGCCTGGTGCCGGGGCGCGAACATGATCCCCACGCACGACAGCACCGTGTCGAACTCCGCGTCGCCGAACGGCAGCGCCTCGGCGTCGGCCTCTTTCCACTCCAGCTCCGCGCCGCGCCTCGCCGCGTCCTCCCGTCCGGCCTGGAGCAGCTCGGGCGTGAGGTCGCTCGCCACCACGTCCGCCCCTTCGAGCGCCGCCGCGATGGCCGCGTTGCCCGACCCGGCCGCGATGTCCAGCACCCGCTCCCCGGCCTTCACCCCGGCCGCCCGGACGAGCACGGCGCCCAGGTCCGGGATGATCTCGGACGCCAGCGCCGGATAGTCACCCGACGCCCACATCGCCCTGTGTGCGTCCTTCAGCATGTCCCCCATGGAAGCCTCTCCCTCGTATCCCGTGTGGGGCCCACGCTAGGAACCAGAAAGCCGGGCTCCTAGTACAGGATCTGTACCGGGACCTATCCGGCCAGGGGGAACCGTCCTAGTCTGCGAGGTATGGGGGCCTCGTACTACCAGTTCTGCCCCGTCGCCAAGGCGATGGAATTGCTCGACGAGCGCTGGACGCTGCTGATCGTCCGCGAACTGCTCTCCGGAAGCGAACGGTTCAACGAGGTGCGCCGCGGCGTCCCCCGCATGTCCCCGACGCTGCTCTCCAAGCGCCTGAACCAGCTCGTCCGAGCCGGCGTCCTGGACAAGCACGACGACCGCTACGTCCTCACCCCGGCGGGCGAGGAACTGCGCCCGGTGGTGGAGGCCCTCGCGGTATGGGGCGTCCGCTGGATAGGCGAACTGGGCGACCAAGACCTCGACCCCAAACTGCTCCTCTGGGACATGCGCCGCAACCTCACTCCGGACGCGCTCCCCGACGGCCGGACCGTCATCCGCTTCGTCTTCCCGGACGTCCCCTCCCGCAACCGCCACTGGTGGCTCGTCATCAGTCCCGGGACCGCCGACGTCTGCGACGCCGACCCCGGCCACGAGGTCTCGGTGACGGTGACCGCCGACCTCCGCCATCTGGTCCGGATCTGGCGCGGCGACCTCACCTGGGATGCCGCCCTCCGCTCCGACGCCCTGCGAATCCAGGGTCCCGAACCCCTCCGCCGCACCCTCCCCGCCTGGTTCACGCTCTCCCCCTTCGCCACCATCCCCCGCCCGGCCCGGTAGCGCCCGGCGCCCGCGTCCTCGATAGCGAGGGTCTGGCCGAGGGAGGAGCAGCGATGACGGATTTCAGGTGAAGCGAGGTCCGCGCCGATGTCGGGTCGCTGGGCGGCGGCTGTGCGTGCTTTTCCGCCACTGGACGTTCATGTGTACAGCTCCAGGTAATGCTCGATTAGGACGCGAGGCACCTCCCCCCTGCCTGGGTGAGCAGCAGGTTTGCTGGACCATCCCATCCGATACATGATCTTCTCTCCGGAAGGCATATGCGCCGGGGACTGTTCACCGAGTTCCTGGTCGATACCCGAGGAGATACGTGACCAGGAACGACACCGAGAAGCAAGTGTGGGATCCCTTCGGCACGCTTCGCCGGGTTCTATGGATCAGCGGCGGGCAATGGGCCGGCAAGTCCACCGTCGCCCGGCTGCTGGCCCTCCGATACGGGCTGACCGCCTACCACTACGACTGCCACGATGCCCGCGGCCACAACGACCGCCGGATCGCCCGCCGGGTCAAGCTCGGCCAGCCTCCTGCCGACCCGGACCCCGACCAGACCTGGGTGAACCCCACCCCGGAGGACATGGCCACCGAAACGCTGGCCGGCTTCCCGGTCCGTTTCGAATGGGCCCTGGACGACCTGCGCTGCCTGGTCTCCGGGCGCCCCATCATCGCCGAAGGCTGGGGACTCCGCCCCGAACTTGTCACCCCGATCATCGACTCACCCCGGCAGATGGTCGTTATGGTCCCCACCCCCGCCTTCCGCCAACGCCAGCTCCGCGAACTCCCCCGAGCCGCCTCCATCGGCCGTGGCGTCAGCGACGCCGAACGGGCCCAACGCAACCGGCTAGAACGAGACCGCCTCCTCGCCGACGACGCCGTCCACTCCGCCCAACGCCTCGGCATCCGCGTGATCGAGGTCGACGGATCCCACGACGCCACAGCCATTGCCGACATCGTCGCCGACCACTTCGGCCCCTACCTGCCGCCACCAGAGGACCACAACGCTTGATCGGCACGGGCATTCAGACAGTTCTGATACCCGACTGTTCCGTTAGTGACCAAGAGCCCTCGGCTTCCCCCACTCCAACAATCCGGTCGTAGACGCGCACGTCGTCGATCCTGCCGGGCGGGACAACGGCGCGCGGGGTCAGGCGGTGCGGCGCAAACTCGCCAAGAAGCCCGCGTACGCCGCCGACCGTCAAGCGCGATTCGTGCTGGTCTAGGGCGCGTCCGACAAGTGTCGGCGGCGCTGCAAAACTGACCCCCTGTGGGCGCGCGAACCCTGACCCCCTCCACTCTTTGGAGGGTGATCAAGGTGGAGGACTGGGCTGAGATCCGTCGGCTGCATCGGGCCGAGGGGATGCCTATCAAGGCGATCGCCAGGCGGTTGGGGATCGCGCGGAACACGGTGCGTAAGGCGTTGGGCGCTTCGGAGCCGCCGAAGTACCAGCGGGCGCGGAAGGGGTCGATCGTGGACGCGGTCGAGCCGCAGATCCGTGCGCTGTTGAAGGAGTTTCCCGAGGTGCCGACGACGGTGATCGCCGAGCGGATCGGCTGGGAACGGTCGATGACGGTGCTCAAGGACCGGGTCCGGTTGCTGCGGCCGGAATACAAGCCGGCCGACCCGGCATCGCGGACGAGCTATCGTCCGGGCGGGCTCGCCCAGTGCGATCTGTGGTTCCCGCCCGTTCAGGTGCCGGTCGGAGGGACCGTCCGGACGAACCTGCCGGTGCTGGTGATGGTCTGCGGCTATTCGCGCTGGCTGATGGCGCGGATGCTGCCCTCGCGGGCGGCTGGGGACCTGTTCGCCGGGATGTGGGCGCTGCTCAGCGTGCTGGGCGCCGTGCCCAAGACGCTGGTCTGGGACAACGAGTCCGCAGTCGGCGGATGGCGGCAAGGCCACCCGCAGCCCACCAAGGACGCCGTCGCGTTCGCTGGGAGCCTGGGGGTGAGGATCTGGCAGTGCCGTCCCGGTGACCCGGAGGCCAAGGGGCTGGTGGAGCGGGCGAACGGCTATCTGGAGACCTCGTTCCTGCCCGGCCGGATCTTCACCTCACCGCAGGACTTCAACGCCCAGCTGGCCGGCTGGCTGGAGCGGGCGAACCAGCGGCAGCACCGCCGGATCCAGTGCCGTCCGGTCGACCGGCTGCCCGCGGACCTGGCCGCGATGGTCGAACTGCCGCCCGTCCCACCGCTGGTGGGCTGGCGAACCTCGACCCGGCTGGCCCGCGACCCTTACGTCCGGGTCGCCTCCAACGACTACTCGGTCCACCCCTCGGCGATCGGCCGCCTGGTCGAGATCGTCGCCGATCTGGAGCAGGTGACGGTGGCCTGCGCCGGACGCACCGTTGCCCGGCATGACCGGTGCTGGGACATCCAACAGTCCCTCACCGACCCCGACCACGACCAGGCCGCCCAAAAGATGCGCCGCGCCCGGCTGCAGGCCGTCGCCCCGGTCGAGACCGAGGTCGAGTTCCGGCAGCTGGCCAGCTATGACGCGCTGTTCGGCATCGGTGCCGATGTTGAGGGTGGTGTTGCGTGATGGCCACCGGCAAAACCACCACCGTGACCAGTGCCCAGGTCACTACTAGCGGCCGGAACGTCACCGCCGAGCTGGCCTATCTGACCCGCGTGCTGAAGGCACCGTCGTTGGCCGCCTCGATCGAGCGGCTCGCCGAACGGGCAAGGGCCGAATCGTGGACGCACGAGGAGTTCCTGGCCGCCTGCCTGCAACGCGAGGTCGCCGCCCGCGAGGCGCACGGCGGCGAGGGCCGCATCAAAGCTGCCCGCTTCCCCGCGCGCAAATCGCTGGAGGACTTCGACTACGACCACCAGCGATCGTTGAAACGGGACGTCATCGCGCACCTGGGCACGCTCGACTTCGTCACGGCCAAGGAGAACGTCATCTTCCTGGGGCCGCCGGGAACAGGGAAAACGCATCTGTCGACCGGGCTGGGCATCCGGGCCTGCCAGGCCGGACACCGGGTTGCGTTCGCCACTGCGGCCGAGTGGGTCGCCCGCTTGGCCCACGCTCACGCCGCCGGCCGCCTGCAGGAAGAACTGGTCAAGCTCTCCCGCATCCCGGTCCTAGTGGTGGACGAGGTCGGATACATCCCGTTCAAAGCCGAGGCCGCGAACCTGTTCTTCCAACTCGTCTCGTCCAGATATGAGAGGGCGAGCTTGATCGTGACGAGCAATATGCCCTTCGGGCGCTGGGGCGAGGTCTTCGGCGACGACGTCGTCGCCGCGGCCATGATCGACCGTCTCGTCCATCACGCCGAGGTCATCTCGCTGAAGGGAGACAGCTACCGGCTCAAGAACAGAGACCTCGGCCGCCCACCAGCGGCCAGAAACGACCACGAACAGTAACTCAACGAAAACACCAGGGGGTTACGGTTCACGCGCCCTCGGGGGGTCACGCTTGGCGCGCCGTTGACAACAAGGAGGCGGGGTTGATCATGATGCAGGACATGGATTTTGGCGAGCATGCGCAAGTTCCGGCTGACGAGCTTGCCGCGTATCTCGCTGAGAGACGCGCGCCCTCAAGGCAACTCCACGTTTGAGGCGGTGGATGGGTATGCGAGGGGAGCTGACGGTTATTGAGGGCATTTCGTCAGTAACCCCTTGAGTCCAGAACTGCTCGTCTACGGGCCGGCTGTTTGACGTTGGCCTCGGGGTGGAAAATGCCGGATGCGGCGGCGGCGTGGGGCGACTCGGTGCGTTTTGACGGTCCACATGGTGGAGGCGGGGGGCGTGTCAGGCGCAGGAGGTGGGTCATCGGGAGGCTGGATTCGGTAGACGAGGCGCCCGGCCCGGTTCT
>NZ_BCQS01000050.1 GCF_001552195.1 Actinomadura latina NBRC 106108 | reverse complement strand
GCGGGCGGTAGCCGGGTGGATCTGCCGACGTATGCCTTCCAACGTGAGCGCTATTGGATGACGCCTTCGCTGGCGTCGGGTGATGTCGGGGCCGCAGGGCTGTCCACGGTGGAGCACCCTCTACTGGGTGCGGTGGTGGTGTCGCCGGGGTCGGCGGGGGTGGTGTTGACGGGGTTGGTGTCGCGGTCGGCTCAGCCGTGGCTGGCTGACCATTCGGTGTTGGGGCGGGTGCTCATGCCGGCGTCGGGGTGGGTGGAGTTGGCGGTGCGGGCCGGGGATGAGGTCGGCTGCCCGGTGGTGCGGGAGCTGGCGGTCACGGCCCCGCTGGTCGTGCCTGAACGCGGCGGGCTGCAGGTGCATGTGGTGGTGGCCGAGCCCGATGAGGCCGGGGCGCGCACTGTGGAGATCCACTCCCGCCCCCAAACCGACAACGCGAGCGAGCTGGCGTGGACGCTGCATGCTCAAGGTGTGCTGGTCCCCCAGGCGGCCGCCATCTCGTCCGAGATGCCCGGGATGTGGCCACCTGCGGATGCGCAATCAGTGGATGTGGACGCGGCGTACGAGGTGTTGGCCGGTCGGGGCTATGGGTATGGGCGGGTGTTTCGGGGTGTGCGCGGGGTGTGGCGGCGCGGCCGGGAGGTGTTCGCCGAGGTGAGCGTCCCGGCCGGGATGGACGTGAAGGGGTTCGGTATCCATCCCGCATTGCTGGACGCGGTGGTGCATGCCCCGCTCCTCGCGGAGATCGGTGCCGGGGCCGGCGGTGATGAGGTTCAGGTCCCGTTCTTGTGGGAGGGGATGTCGCTGCATGCCGTGGGCGCGTCCACGGTCCGGGTGCGGATCAGTCCGGCAGGCGATGACGCGGTCGCGGTGCAGGTGACTGATGAGACCGGCGCTTTGGTGTTGACGGTCGATTCACTGGTGACACGTCCGGTGTCGAAGCAGGTGTTGACCGCAGCGACCTCGGATGCGGTGCCGGATGGTTTGTACGAGGTCCGCTGGTCTCCGGCGTCTGTGGATGCGCGGGCTGCCGTGCCGTGGGTCCGGTGGGAGGAGGTGCACGCGGAGTCTGTTCCGCCGGTGGTGGTGTGGGAGTGGGTGCCGCAGCCGGAGGCTGAGGTGGTGGGCGCGGCGCATGCTGCCGCCCATCAGGTGTTGGAGGTGTTGCAGGAGTGGCTGTCCTCGCCGCGGTTCGCGGGGTCGAGGTTGGTGGTGGTGACCAGGGGTGCTGTGGGCCTGCCTGATGAGCAGGTGGGGGATGTCGCGGGTTCGGTGGTGTGGGGTCTGGTGCGGTCGGCGCAGGCGGAGAACCCGGGCCGGATCATGCTGGTGGACACCGACAGCGCCCTCGCCGATGAAGTTGTCATGGACGAACCGCAGTTGGTCGTGCGCGGTGGGGTCGCGCATACGGCGCGGTTGGCCCAGGCGGTGTCTTCTGGCGATGAGCGGGCTGCGGGCCTTGACGGCGGTGCGGTGATCGTGACCGGCGGTACTGGTGGTGTGGGTGGTGTGCTGGCGCGGCGGTTGGTGGAGGCGCACGGTGTGGGGTGTGTGGTGCTGGCCAGCCGGCGCGGCCCGGCCGCCGACGGGGCCGCAGAGCTGGTCGCGGAGTTGGAGGCGGCAGGTGCGGTGGTGCGGGTGGTGGCGTGTGATGTCTCCGATCGTTCTGCGGTCGCTGACCTGGTGGCCTCGGTCCCAACGGAATTTGAGCTTCGCGGTGTGGTGCATGCGGCGGGTGTCCTGGACGACGGGGTGATCGGTTCACTGACCCCCGATCGGATGGATCGGGTCCTGGCCGCCAAAGCCGACGCGGCCTGGTTCCTGCACGAGGCAACCGCCGAACAGGAACTGACGCTGTTCGCGGTGGTGTCGTCGTTGTCGGGTGTCCTGGGAGCACCGGGCCAGGGCAACTACGCCGCGGCCAACACCTTCCTGGACGCTTTGGCGGCCCACCGGCGCAGCCTGGGGCTCGCGGGGCAGTCGGTGTCGTGGGGCCTGTGGGCTGAGTCCGGTGGCATGGGTGCTGACGGAATTGCGAAGAATCGTGCCGAGGGTGTGCTGGCGCTCACCACTGGCCATGCCGTGGAACTGTTCGACGCCGCGCTCTCCGCCCCGGCCCGGCATCTGGTCGCGGTGCGCTGGGATATGGCGGCGCTGCGGCGTCAGGCAGGAGCGGGAGAGTTGGCGCCGTTGCTGGCGGAACTGGTGCCGGCGGTGCGCCGGACGGCGGCGGCCGGTGAATCGGTGTCGCAACTGGTGTCCCGGCTGCGTGGTGTCGATCAGGTTCAGCGTCGGCGACTGCTGACCGAACTTGTGTCCTCACTTGTTGCGGCAGTGCTTGGCCACGAGCGCGCCGATGCGGTTGGGGCTGAGGTGCCATTCAAGGAC
Organism: Actinomadura latina NBRC 106108; assembly: GCF_001552195.1. Lineage (GTDB taxonomy): Bacteria > Actinomycetota > Actinomycetes > Streptosporangiales > Streptosporangiaceae > Spirillospora > Spirillospora latina. The sequence goes on along the minus strand of NZ_BCQS01000050.1, from coordinate 13,929 downwards.
TTGGGTCTGGATTCGCTGGGCGGTGTCCAGGTGCGCAACCGCCTCCAAGCCGCAACCGATCTGTCCCTTCCGGCGTCATTGGTGTTCGACTATCCGACCCCGGCCGCGCTGGCCGAGCATCTCCTCGAACAGTTGCTGCCCGGCGATATAGAGCCGGTGATCGTGGCACGGCCGGTGACCAAGGCGGTGGACGACGATCCTGTTGTGGTGGTGGGGATGGGGTGTCGTTATCCGGGGGGTGTGACGTCGCCGGAGGGTTTGTGGGCCTTGGTGTGTGGGGGTGGTGAGGGTATCGGTTCGTTCCCGTCGGATCGGGGTTGGGATGTGGAGTCGGTGTTCGATCCGGACCCGGATGCGCAGGGGAAGTCGTATGTGTGTCGTGGCGGTTTTTTGGATGATGTGGCGGGTTTTGATGCGGGGTTTTTTGGGGTGTCGCCGCGGGAGGCGGTGGCGATGGATCCGCAGCAGCGTTTGTTGTTGGAGGTGTCGTGGGAGGCGATTGAGCGGGCCGGGATTGATCCGGTGGGTTTGCGTGGTTCGCGGACTGGGGTGTTCGCGGGGGTGATGAGTCACGATTATGCGTGGCTGGGGGATGGGGCGGAGGGGTTCAGTACTGGGGTGATGGGGTCGGTGGTGTCGGGTCGGGTGTCGTATGTGCTGGGTTTGGAGGGTCCGGCGGTGTCGGTGGATACGGCGTGTTCGTCGTCGTTGGTGGCGTTGCATTTGGCGGCGCAGGCTCTTCGTGGTGGGGAGTGTGATCTGGCGCTTGCGGGTGGTGTGACGGTGATGGCGACGCCGGAGACGTTTGTGGAGTTTTCGCGGCAGCGGGGGTTGGCGGTGGATGGGCGGTGTAAGGCGTTTGCGGAGTCGGCGGATGGGACTGGTTGGGGTGAGGGTGTGGGTGTGCTGGTGTTGGAGCGGCTTTCGGATGCGCGGCGGGCGGGTCGTCGGGTGTTGGCGGTGGTGGCGGGGTCGGCGGTCAATCAGGACGGCGCTTCTAATGGGTTGACGGCGCCGAATGGCCCGTCGCAGCAGCGGGTGATCCGCGCGGCGCTGGACGCCGCCGGCCTGACTGCGGGTGATGTGGATGTGGTGGAGGCTCACGGGACCGGGACGGTGCTGGGGGATCCGATCGAGGCGCAAGCTCTACTGGCGACCTATGGGCGGGACCGTTCAGTGGGTGGTGAGCCGTTGTGGTTGGGGTCGTTGAAGTCCAACGTCGGCCACACCCAGGCGGCTGCGGGTGTGGGCGGTGTGATCAAGATGGTGCAGGCGCTGCGCCACGGCGTGCTGCCCAAGACCCTGCACGTGGACGCCCCGTCCTCGCACGTCGATTGGACCGCCGGACAGGTCGCTCTGCTGCGCGAGACCCGCGACTGGCCGGATGTGCCACGGCCCAGACGCGCCGGGGTGTCCTCGTTCGGGCTGTCGGGCACCAACGCCCACGTCATCATCGAGCAGGCCCCGCCAGAGGACACCACACAGACATCAACACCTTCTCCCAGCCCGGACATCGAAGAGGTCGAGCCGCCTCCCGGCCTCGGCGTGTGGGTGTTGTCGGGCAGGTCGCGGGAGGCGCTGGCGGGCCAAGCCGGAGCGCTCGCGGAGTGGCTGGCCGAGGACGGCGCCAATGCGCAGATGACTGACGTCGGCTTGTCCCTGTCGCGACGCTCCCTCTTCGAGCACCGGGCAGTGCTGTTCGGCGCGGACAGAGGCGAGTTGGCGGCGGGATTGGACGACCTCGCCGCCGGCCGGGAGAGCCCGCGTGTGGTGACCGGCTCCGTCCGCGCCACCGGCCCTGCTGGTGGTGTGGTGTTCGTGTTCCCCGGTCAGGGGTCGCAGTGGCTGGGGATGGGACGCGAACTGCTGGAGTCCTCACCGGTGTTCGCAGCCGAGATGGGCCGGTGCGCGGAAGCGTTCGCCGAGTTCGTCGACTGGTCGCTCCTGGACGTGGTGCGCGGCGAGCCGGGAACACCGGATGTTGACCGGGTGGACGTCATCCAGCCGATGTTGTTCGCGATCATGGTTTCGCTGGCGGCGTTGTGGCGGTCGGCCGGGGTGGTGCCGGACGCGGTCATCGGGCACTCGCAAGGGGAGATCGCGGCCGCCTACGTCGCCGGAGCCCTGACTATCCAGGATGCGGCGCGGGTCGTCCTGCTGCGGTCGATGGCCCTGACCGAGGTGGCGGGCACCGGCACGATGGCGTCGGTCATGGCCCCGGTAGAGGTGGTCCGTGCGCGGCTGCTGGACGGGAAGACCCTGGCGGTCGCGGCGGTGAACAACCCGTCGACGACGGTCGTGTCCGGGTCGTACGAGGATGTGGAGGAGTTCCTGACCGGTTGCGAAGCGGCCGAGATCAGGTTCCGGCGGATCGCGGTCGACTATGCCTCTCATTCGCCGCAGATGGAGGTACTGCGCGAGCGGCTGGAAGCTTCGCTGGCGGACGTCGCGCCGCGTCCGTCCAAGATTCCGTTCTATTCCACGGTGACCGGCGCGATCCTGGACACGGCCCAGTTGACAGCGCCTTACTGGTTCGAGAACCTGCGCGAGACTGTCTGCTTCGAGCAGGCCACGCGTGCGGCGCTGAACGATGGGCACGGCTTCTTCGTCGAGGTCAGCGCTCATCCGGTACTGGCCGTGGGCCTGGAGGAGACCTGCGAGACGGCCGGGACCGCGACCATCGTCGGCACGCTGCGCCGCGCTGAAGGGGGCCTGGACAGATTCCTGCGCTCCGTGGCCGAACTCCAGGTCTCGGGCGGACGGGTGGAGTGGACGGAGGCCGGTTCCGCAGGCCGCTGGATCGACCTGCCGACCTATCAGTTCCAGCGCAAGCCGTACTGGATCACGCCGTCGGCGCCGGCGGGTGACGTGGGGGCCGCCGGACTGTCCGAGGCGGGTCACCCAATGCTGGGCGCGGTAGCGGAACTGCCGGCGCTGGACGGGGTGCTGCTGACCGGCCGGGAGTCGGTGCGGACGCATTCGTGGCTGGCCGATCACGCCGTCCTCGGGCATGTGATCGTGCCGGGCGCGGGGTTCGTCGAGCTGGCCATGTACGCCGGAGACCAGGTGGGCTGTTCCGTCGTACGGGAACTGACGTTGCAACAGCCGCTGGTGATGCCGCCGAGCGGCGGCGTGCAGTTGAACGTCACCGTCGCCGGGCCGGATCCGTCGGGTGATCGCTTGGCATCGTTCCATTCCCGCCGGATGGACGACCCCGACGGGTCGTGGACGCTCCATGCGCAAGCGGTGATGACGGCGCAGGAGGCCGATTCGACGCCCTCGTTCGGCCTGAAGAAGTGGCCACCAGTAGGTGCACGGGCAGTGGACGTGGACGCGGCGTATGAGCTCCTGGCTGAGCGTGGCTATGGGTATGGGCGGGCGTTTAGGGGTGTGCGTGCGGTGTGGCGGCGTCGCGATGAAGTGTTCGCCGAGGTGAGTGTCCCGGCCGGGGTGGATGTGGAGGGGTTCGGTATCCATCCGGCGTTGCTGGATGCGGTGGTGCATGCCCCGCTTCTCGCGGAGATCGGTGCCGGGGCCGGCGGTGAGGAGGTTCAGGTCCCGTTCTTGTGGGCGGGTGTGTCGCTGCATGCGGTGGGCGCGTCCTCGGTCCGGGTGCGGATCAGGCCTACTGGGGATGACGCGGTGTCGATCCAGGTGGCTGACGAGACTGGTGCTTTGGTGCTGACGGTCGATTCGCTGGTGACGAGGCCGGTGTCGAGGCAGGCGCTGGCCACCGCGGCGGCGAGTGCGGTGCCGGATGGCTTGTTCCAGGTCGGCTGGTCCCCGGTGTCGAAGGAGACCGGGGAGGCGGTGCACTGGGCTCGTTGGGAGGACGTGGACACGGAGTCTGTTCCGGCGGTGGTGGTGTGGGAGTGGACGCCCCGGCCGGAGGCTGAGGTGGTGGAGGCGGTGCACGCCGCCACGCATCAGGCGTTGGAGGTGCTCCATTCATGGCTGGCCTCGCCATGCTTCGCCGGGTCGAGGTTGGTGGTGGTGACCAGGGGCGCGGTCGCCCGGCTCGATGAGCAGGTGGTGGATGTGGCGGGTGCGGCGGTGTGGGGTTTGGTGCGGTCGGCGCAGGCGGAGAACCCGGGCCGGATCATGCTGGTCGACACCGACACCGACCTCGCCGCGAGCCTGGACGTCGCGGACATGGGTGAGCCGCAGCTGGTGATGCGCGGCGGGGTGGCGCATGCTGCGCGGCTGACGCGTGCGGCGGCTACCGGCGAGGAGCGGGCTGCGGGCCTTGACGGCGGTGCGGTGATCGTGACCGGCGGTACTGGTGGTGTGGGTGGTGTGCTGGCGCGGCGGCTGGTGGAGGCGCACGGTGTGGGGTGTGTGGTGCTGGCCAGCCGGCGCGGCCCGGCCGCCGACGGCGCCCAAGCGCTCGTGGCGGGCTTGGAGGAAGCGGGCGCGGTGGTGCGGGTGGTGGCCTGTGACGTCTCCGATCGTTCCGCGGTCGCCGACCTGGTGGCTTCGGTCCCGCAAGAGTTCGAGCTCCGCGGCGTCGTCCACGCGGCGGGTGTCCTGGACGACGGAGTGATCGGTTCACTGACCCCGGAACGGATGGATCGGGTCCTGGCCGCCAAAGCCGACGCGGCCTGGTTCCTGCACGAGGCAACCGCCGAACAGGAACTGACACTGTTCGCGGTGGTGTCGTCGTTGTCAGGTGTCCTGGGAGCGCCGGGCCAGGGCAACTACGCCGCGGCCAACACCTTCCTGGACGCCTTGGCGGCCCACCGGCGCAGCCTAGGGCTCGCGGGGCAGTCGGTGTCGTGGGGCCTGTGGGCGCTCGACAGCGGCATGACCAGTCGCCTGGGTACAGACGGGGTCGCCCAGAAGCGCGCCGAAGGCGTCCTGGCGCTCAGTACCGAGCATGCCTTGGAACTGTTCGACGCCGCGATCTCGGCCCCAGCGGAGCATCTCGTGGCGGTCCGATGGGACATGGCGGCGTTGCGGCGTCAGGCCGGAGCCGCAGAGCTGGCGCCGCTGCTCGCTGACCTGGTGCCGGCGGCGCGCCGGACCGCCTCGGCCGGTGAGTCGGTGTCGCAGCTGGTGTCCCGGCTGCGTGCCGCCGACCAGGCGGAGCGGCGTCGGCTGCTGGTGGAGCTGGTGTCCGCGCACGTCGCCGCGGTACTCGGGCATGAGCGCGCCGACGCGGTGGACGCGGGCGTGCCCGTCCAGAATCTGGGGCTGGACTCGCTGGGCGGCATCCAGGTGCGCAACCGCCTCCAGGCCGCGACCGGCCTGGCGCTGCCCGCGATGCTCGTCTACAGTAACCCGACGTCCGAGGCCCTTGCCGAGCACATTCATGAGCGATTGTCATCGGCGTTCCCGAAAGATAGTGAACCGGCCGAGCATGGATCCTCATCCGTGTTGACTTGATGAATTCTGCGTATATAGGCCCTGTGCGGCTCAGGGCCGGGTGCGGAAGATCCGCACCCGACCCGTCGACCGGCGGTGTGCGGATCTGATATGTCGCCGACGCCGTAAACCATCCGGCTCTCCGCATGGTCGAGCCTGTCGTTGACCAGGTTGATCGACGTCCGCGGCCGCCAGTAAATTACGCACGCGACGGTGAATGCTGAATGCTGAGCGCCGTGCGACCGCCGAGAGGTTAATGATGTCTCCTTCGCGTTCTTTCGCCATGTCGTCGGCGCAGAAGGAGTTGTGGCTGGCGCAGCGTTTGACGCCGGACATCCCCAATAACCCGTGCCTGGCGGTCGACGTGCAGGGCGACCTGGACGTCGCGACGCTCGACACGGCGTTTCGCGCGCTGCTGGACGAGGCCGAAGTTCTCCGGGTCAATTTCCGGGAGTACGAGGACGGACTCCGCCAGGTCGTCGTCGACGTCGGCGAATGGGCTCCGTTCCACCACGATGTCAGCGCCGAACCCGACCCGGACGCGGCGGCGCGGGCGATCGTCGAATCCGTCGCGGTGCGCTGCTTCGACCTGCACAGCGACATCCTGTTCCGGGCCGGGACGATCCGGCTCTCGAACTCCCGGCTCCTCGTGTTCATGGGCTTCCACCACCTGGTGACCGACGGTTTCGGCATGGCCATGCTCGTCGCGCGCGTCGCCGAGTTGTACGCGGCGGCACGGACGGGACGGCCGGCGCCGGACCCGGCGTTCGGCGGCGCCGGCCTCATCGCCGACGAGGACGCCCGGTACCGGGCATCCGAGCGGTTCGCGGCGGACCAGGAGTTCTGGCGGGAGTACCTCGCCGACATCCCGGACCCGGTGCGGCTGCCCGGTGAGCGGAGTTCGCGGAAACCGGACCTGGTGCGCCGCAGCGCCGTCATCTCCCGGGCCGAGCTGACCGAGTGGGAGGAGGTCGCCGAGTCCGTCGGGATGTCGGTGAACGGCCTGCTCTCGGGCGCGGTCGCGGTGTTCTTCAACCGGATGTGCGGGCTGCGGGAATTCGTTTTCTGCCTCGCCGGTGCGAACCGTTCCGGTGCGACCGCCCTTTCCCCCGGCCTGGTGTCCGGTGTCGTGCCGCTGCGGGTCACGGTGCCGGTGGAGGCGAGCTTCGTCGACGTGGCCGGGGATGTGGCGAGCCAGTCGCGGACGGTCGCCATGCACGGGCTGTGCCAGAGCTCCGACATTCGCAATGCCATTGGCATGTCGAACGCCGGAAACGGCATTTTCGGTCCTATCCTGAACCTCATTCCGTGGGTCGAAGCGCTGGACTTCGGTGACTGCCGCGGATTCATCACCGACATCCGGTTCGGCGCCGTCCAGGACTTGACGATCACCGTGCTGGGGGACGCGCGCCCCGGCCATGGAATGTCGATCTACGCCGACGGGAACGCCACCCTGTACGGCGAATCCGACATGGGTCTCTTCCTCGATCAGCTGCTCAACATCGTGCGTTCGGTCGTCGACGATCCGTATGTCCCGGTGAGCCTGGTCGAGATGATGGACGCCGCCGAATCCCGGCGGGTGCTGGTGGACTGGAACGCCACGGCGCGCGAGCCGGCGCGGGCGACGATCGTGGAGTCGTTCGCGTCGCATGCGCGGCGGCTGCCGCAGGCGCCCGCGGTCGTGAGCGGGGACGTGACCCTGACGTTCGCGGAGCTGGACGCCTGGTCGGACCGGCTGGCGGAGCGGCTGGCGCGCCGCGGCGCGGGCCCGGAGTCCGTGGTGGCGCTCGCGTTCCCGCGCTCGCCCGAGTTCCTCGCGGCGGTGCTCGCGGTCCTGAAAGTGGGCGCCGCGTACCTGCCGGTCGACGTGAACTATCCGGCGGACCGGATCGCGTTCATGTTCGCCGACACGAAACCGATGCTGGTGCTCGCGGCGGAGGAGTCGGCGGGCGTGGTGCCGCGCGCCGGCGTCGACGTGCTGACCTTCGCCGACATCGACGCCGAAACCGCCCCCGGCCCCGGCTCCGGCCCCGGCCTCGCGGGCGGGGGGCCGAAGCCGTCCGGACCGTGCTCGCCGGCGAGCCTGGCGTTCGTCATGTACACGTCCGGGTCCACGGGCGGGCCGAAGGGCCTGATGATCACCCACGAGGACGTGGTGGCGCTGGCGACGGACCGGCGGTTCGCCGGCCTGGAACGGGTGCTGCTGCATTCGTCGCTGTCGTTCGACGCGTCCACCTGGGAGATGTGGGTGCCGCTGCTGACCGGCGGCTGCGTGGTGGTGGCGCCGCCGGGGAACGTCGACGCGGTGGCGCTGCGGGACCTGGTGGCCGCCCACCGGCTGTCGGGCGCGTGCGTGCCGACCGGTCTGTTCGCGGCCGTCGTCGAGCAGGACCCGGCATGCCTGGCCGGGCTGTCCCAGCTGTGGACGGGCGGTGAGGTACTGCCGGTCACGACCGTGGAGCAGATGCGGGAGCACTGCCCGGACACGCTCGTCGTCAACGGCTACGGCCCGTCCGAGATCACGACCTACTGCCTCGCGCACGCGGTGCCGCCGGACGAGGACGTGTCCGCGGGCGTGCCGATCGGCGTGCCGCTGGACAACATGCGGATGTACGTGCTGGGCGCCGGGCTGGTGCCCGTCCCGCCCGGTGTGGTCGGCGAGCTGTACATCGCCGGTGACGGCATGGCCCGGGGATATCTCGGCCGGCCCGGCCTGACCGCGTCCCGCTTCGTGGCCGACCCGTTCGGCCCGCCCGGCGGGCGCCTCTACCGGTCCGGCGACCTCGTCCGCTGGAACCGGTCCGGTGAGCTGCTGTTCGCCGGCCGCGTCGACGACCAGGTGAAGATCCGCGGGTTCCGGATCGAGCCGGGTGAGGTGGACACGGTCCTCGCCGCGCACCCGCGGGTGACCCGGTCCGCGGTGATCGTGCGGGAGAGCGGAGGCGACCGCGCCACCGGCGAGGTCACCAAGCAGCTGATCGCGTATGTGGTCGTTGACGGGGTCGTTGATGGGGTTGTGGACGCTGATGCGGTTGCGGCGGAGTTGCGGGGGTTTGTGGCGGGTCGGTTGCCGGAGTTCATGGTTCCGGCGGCGTTTGTGGTGGTGGGTGGGTTGCCGTTGACGGCGAACGGCAAGGTGGATCGGGGGGCGTTGCCGGATCCGGTGTTCGCGGGGGGTGGGGTGTATCGGGCTCCTGGGTCGGTGGAGGAGGAGGTGTTGGCGGGGATTTTCGCTGAGGTGCTGGAGGTGGAGCGGGTCGGTGTTGATGATGACTTTTTTGTTCTGGGTGGGCATTCGTTGCGGGCGACGCGGTTGATCGGTCGGGTGCGGCGTGCGTTCGGGGTGGAGGTGCCGATCCGGGCGGTGTTCGATCATCCGACGGTGGCGCGGTTGGCGGCGCATGTGGGGGTTGGGGCGGGGTCGGGTGTGCGGGTGCGTCCGCGGGTGGAGCGGGTGGAGCGTCCGGGCCGGTTGCCGTTGTCGTTCGCGCAGAGCCGGTTGTGGTTCCTGTACCGGTTCGAGGGCCCGTCGGTCACCTACAACCTGCCCGTGGTTCTCCAACTGCACGGAACGGTGGACCTGGACGTCCTGACCGCCGCGTTGCGGGACGTGGTGCTGCGGCATGAGAGCCTGCGCACGGTCATCGCCGATGGGGACGACGAGGGCGAGGAAGGCGACGCCTACCAGCGGATCCTGCCGCCGGACGAGGTCGCCATCGACGTCCCGGCCCGCACGGTCGGCCCGGACGGCATGAACGCCGCCGTCGCCGAGGAACTGGCGTACCGCTTCGACCTCCGCGCCGAGATCCCGGTGCGGGCCCGCGTCCTGCAGGACGGGCCGGACGAGAACGTCCTCGTCCTGCTGATGCATCACATCGCCGGCGACGGTGCCTCGATGGCGCCGCTGACCCGGGACCTGGTGGCGGCCTACGCGGCCCGCGCGGAGGGACGCGAGCCGGACTGGCCCCCGCTCCCGGTGCAGTACGCGGACTACACGCTGTGGCAGCGGCGACTGCTGGGTGAGGTGTCGGATCCCGGCAGCCTGGCCTCCACGCAGCTGGAGCATTGGCGCCGGGAACTGGAGGGCGTTCCCCAGCCGCTCGCGCTGCCCACCGACCGGCCGCGTCCCGCGCGGCCCAGCTACCGCGGCGGCACCGTCGAGTTCGCGATCGGCGCGGAACTCGCCGGCGGGGTGGCGGAGCTGGCGCGCGAACGCGGCGCGACGGCGCCGATCGTGCTGCAGTCGGCGCTGGCGGTCCTGCTGTCGCGGCTGGGCGCCGGCGACGATGTGGCGATCGGGTCGCCGATCGCCGGCCGCACCGATCAGGACCTCGACGACCTGGTCGGGTTCTTCGTCAACGACTGGGTGCTGCGCGCGGACCTGTCCGGGCACAAGTCGTTCGAGCAGGTCGTGGACGCCGTCCGGGACAAGGCACTGGCGGCGTACGGGAACCAGGACCTGCCGTTCGAGCGGCTGGTGGAACTGCTGAATCCCGAGCGTTCCACCGCGTACCACCCGCTGTTCCAGGTCATGTTCGTCTGGCACAAGGACATCTGGCCGGAGCTGTCGGCGCCGGGTCTGACCTTCGAGCCGCACATGAACATGGCGGAGGGCAACCAGGTCGCCAAGTTCGACCTCACCGTGACGCTGACCGAGGCCGGCGGTGAGAGCGGCGCGATCCGCGGATACCTGGAATACGCGGTGGACCTCTTCGACCGGTGCACGGCCGAGCGGTTCGCGGCCCGGTTCGTCCGGGTGCTGGAGCAGGCCCTCGCCGCACCCGGGGCCGCGGTCACCGCGATCGAGGTGCTCGACCCGGCCGAACGGCGGCAGGTGCTGGTGGAGTGGAACGCCACCGCACACGGGGCCGTGCCGCGCACCGTCCCCGAAGTGTTCGCGGAACAGGCGGCCCGGACGCCCGAGGCCGCCGCGGTGGTCTGCGCGGACACGACGCTGACGTACGCGGAGCTCGACGCCCGCTCCGGCCGGCTCGCGGCGCGGCTCGCCGGGTGGGGCGCGGGGCCGGAAACGCTGGTGGCACTGGCCGTGCCGCGCTCGGCGGACATGGTCGTGGCCGTGCTGGCGGTGCTGAAGGCCGGGGCCGGATACCTGCCCCTGGAGGTCGACCACCCGCGCGAGCGGATCGAGTTCGTGCTCGCCGACGCCGGACCCGTCCTGGTGCTGGCGGCGGCCGAGTCGGTGCCGGCGCTCCCGGCGACCGGCGTCCCGGTGCGGACGATCGAGGACGCCGAGACGGCGACCGTGGCGGACACCGGTCCGGCCGGACCGTGCTCGCCGTCCGGGCTGGCGTACGTCATGTACACGTCCGGGTCGACGGGCGTGCCCAAGGGGGTGGCGGTCACCCACGCGGACGTCGTCGCACTCGCCGCGGACCGGCAGTTCGCGGGCTTGGAGCGCGTGCTGGTGCACTCGTCGCAGGCGTTCGACGCCATCACGTTCGAGATGTGGGTGCCGCTGCTGACGGGCGGATGCGCGGTCGTGGCCCCGCCCGGGGACATGGACGCGGTGGTCCTCCGCGAGCTGGTGGCGGCGCACGGGCTGACCGCCGCGTGGCTGCCGGTCGGTCTGTTCGCCGCCGTCGTCGAGCAGGACCCGGCGTGCCTCGCGGGCCTGCCCCGGCTGTGGGCGGGCGGGGACGCGCTGCCCCCGGCCACGCTGCGGGAACTGTGGCGGCACTGCCCCGGCATCCAGGTGGTCAACGGCTACGGCCCCACCGAGACCACGACCTTCGCCGTGACGCACGCGTTCTCGCGGGACGAGGACCTGTCCGCGGGCGTGCCGATCGGTGTGCCGCTGGACGGCATGCGCGCGTACGTGCTCGACGGCGCCCTCACCCCGGTCGCGCCGGGTGTGGTCGGCGAGCTGTACCTCGCCGGCGCCGGCATGGCGCGCGGCTACCTGGACCGGCCCGGCCTCACCGCCTCGCGGTTCGTGGCCGACCCGTTCGACGCGACCGGCGCACGGCTGTACCGCACCGGTGACCTGGTGCGCTGGACGCGGTCGGGCCGGCTCGTCTATGTCGGCCGCAACGACTCCCAGGTGAAGGTCCGGGGATTCCGGGTCGAGCCCGGCGAGATCGAAGCGGTGCTGACCGAGCATCCCGCCGTCGCCCAGGCGGTCGTCCTCGCCCGCGAGACCGGCACCGCGGACGGGTCCAGGCAGCTGATCGCGTATGTGGTCGTTGACGGGGTCGTTGATGGGGTTGTGGACGCTGATGCGGTTGCGGCGGAGTTGCGGGGGTTTGTGGCGGGTCGGTTGCCGGAGTTCATGGTTCCGGCGGCGTTTGTGGTGGTGGGTGGGTTGCCGTTGACGGCGAACGGCAAGGTGGATCGGTCGGCGTTGCCGGATCCGGTGTTTGCGGGTGGTGGGGTTTATCGGGCTCCTGGGTCGGTGGAGGAGGAGGTGTTGGCGGGGATTTTCGCTGAGGTGCTGGAGGTGGAGCGGGTCGGTGTTGATGATGACTTTTTGTTCTGGGTGGGCATTCGTTGCGGGCGACGCGGTTGATCGGTCGGGTGCGGCGTGCGTTCGGGGTGGAGGTGCCGATCCGGGCGGTGTTCGATCATCCGACGGTGGCGCGGTTGGCGGCGCATGTGGGGGTTGGTGCGGGGTCGGGTGTGCGGGTGCGTCCGCGGGTGGAGCGGGTGGAGCGTCCGGGCCGGTTGCCGTTGTCGTTCGCGCAGAGCCGGTTGTGGTTCCTGTACCGGTTCGAGGGCCCGTCGGTCACCTACAACCTGCCCGTGGTGCTGCGGCTGCGGGGAGAACTCGACGCGAAGGTGCTGGCCGCGGCTTTCCGGGACGTGGTGCTGCGGCACGAGAGCCTGCGCACGGTCATCGGCGAGGACGAGCAAGGTCTCGCATTCCAGCGGATCCTGCCGCCGGACGAGATCGCGGTCGACGTGCCGCTCCGTGTCGTCGAGGCCGAGCGGGTGGCGGACGCGGTCGCGGAGGCGGCCGGGCACCGGTTCGAACTGGAAGCGGAGATCCCGATCAGGGTCGGCCTGCTCGCCTGCGGGCCCGATGAGCACGTCTTGGTCATCCTGCTGCATCACATCGCCGGCGACGGCGCGTCCATAACGCCGCTGGCGCGGGACCTGTCGACGGCCTACGCGGCGCGGGCCGAGGGACGCGAACCGGAATGGGCCCCGCTGCCCGTGCAGTACGCGGACTACACCCTGTGGCAGCGCGAGTTGCTGGGCGACGTGTCGGATCCAGGCAGCCTCGTGTCCACGCAGCTGAAGTACTGGCGCCGGGAACTGGAGGGCGCGCCGCAGCCGCTCGCCCTGCCCACCGACCGCCCGCGTCCGGCGCGGCCCGGCTACCGGGGCGACACCGTCGAATTCTTGATCACGGCCGAGCTGGTCGCCGGGGTCGAGGCGTTGGCGCGCAGGCATGGTGCGACGGTGCCGATGGTGTTGCAGGCGGCGTATGCGGTGATGCTGTCGCGGCTGGGCGCCGGTTCGGACGTCACGATGGGATCGCCGATCGCGAACCGCACCGACGAGGACCTGAACGACCTGATCGGATACTTCGCCAACAACTGGGTGCTGCGGGTGGACTTGTCGGGTGACAGGTCGTTCGCGCAGGTGGTGGATCAGGTGCGGGACAAGGCGCTGGCGGCCTATGACAACCAGGACGTGCCGTTCGAGCGGCTGGTGGAATTGCTGAATCCGGAGCGTTCGACGTCCTACCACCCGCTGTTCCAGGTCGCATTCGTCTGGAACAAGGACGTCCTTCCTCCGGTCAGTTCATCGGATCTGCAGGTGGCGCTCGAACCGACTCCCAACGAAACGGCGAAGTTCGACCTCACCCTGCGGATCATCGAAGCCGACGCCGAGAGTGGCCAAGCGCTCCACGGCAGCATGGAATACGCGATCGATCTGTTCGACCGGGGTTCGGTCGAGGGGTTGGCGGGGCGGTTCGTCCGGGTGCTGGAGCAGGTGGTCGCGAATTCGGCCGTGCCGGTGAAGGCAGTGGAGGTCTTGGCGACGGCTGAGCGGCCGCTGGTGGTGGATGTGTGGAACGACACGACGGTTGAGATCCCTGGGCAGTCGTTGTTGTTGCCGGAGGTGTTCGAGGCCTGGGCGGCGGTGTCGCCGGGTGCGGTGGCGGTGGTGGCGGGGTCGGAGTCGTTGACGTATGCGGAGTTGGATGCGCGGGCGAATGCGTTGGCGTTTGAGTTGATCGGGTGTGGTGTTGGTCCGGATGTGGTGGTGGGGGTGGCGACGGGCCGGTCGGTTGGTCTGGTGGTGGGGCTGTTGGCGGTGTCGAAGGCGGGTGGGGCGTATTTGCCGATCGATCCGCAGTATCCGGGGCCGCGTATGGAGTATGTGCTGCGTGATGCGTGTCCGCTGGTGCTGGTGACGGATCGGGAGACTGATCGGGTGCTGCCGGCGGTGGACGTTCCGCGCGTGTTCCTGGAGGACGACCGGCCTGCGGTGGACGGCGCACCGACTAACGCGGACCGGACGGAGCCGTTGTTGCCGCAGCATTTGGCGTATGTCATTTACACGTCGGGTTCGACGGGTGAGCCGAAGGGTGTGGGG
>NZ_BCQS01000049.1 GCF_001552195.1 Actinomadura latina NBRC 106108 | reverse complement strand
GAGCATCGGCGGGTTCTCGCGCTGCAGGACCTCCTGGCGGCGGAGTCGTGCTTCGATCGCGTTCTCGTCCTGGAGGAGGGCGCGGACGTAGGCCGGGGTCTGGAAGAGGCCGTAGACGAACATCGTCTCGAAGGCGCGGAGTAAGGACGCGGTGCCCTCGGCCAGGGGGTAGTCGGCGAACCATGGCGGGTACCGGGTGGACTTGAGGATGTCGTCCCAGGCGTCCTGCATTTCGGTTCCGGATTCGAGGGCCTTATCGAGTTCGGCCGCGAACTCTTTTGTGCAGCGGGTGGTTCCTGTCTCCACCTGGCCGATGTAGCTGCGGGTGACCGGTATCCGTTTTGCCAGTTCGAGTCGGGAAAGTCCGGCATCTTCGCGCAGGCCGGCCAGTGCGATGCCGAAGGCTATGGTCTGCCGCGTGGGCTTTCGGGACGGCATGCGAGCGTCCACCTTTCGGAAGCACTTGCAAGTGGGTGCAAGTGGTCTCGCTGCGCTGTCGCGCTTTGCTCCCTATATTACGCCATGTGGTCGACCCTTTGCGTTAAGTCACGGCACGACGCGCGGAGGATCGGATGGGTGAGCCGGCGGTGATGGTGATCAAGGCGGACCTGGCGGCCGTCAGGGAGGCTCGGGAGTTCGTCGGGCTGGTCTTCGGGGGGTGGGGACTTGAAGACTGCGTCGCTCGGACGGTGATCAGCGAGCTGGCCGCCAACGCGGTCGTGCACGGGTCCCGGGATGGCGACGTGGTCGTCGTGCGCGCTTTTCGGAGGGACGACGGGTGCGCGGTCGTGGAGGCGTGGGATCGGTCCGAGGCGGTGCCGGTGGTTCGGCCCGCCGACGACGCCGCCGAGAGCGGGCGTGGGCTGATGCTCATGGAGGCGCTCGTCCGGCGGTGGGGGACCCGGCCGCTGAGCGAGGGCGGGAAAGTCGTCTGGGCCGAGATCGAGCCGGTGCCCGCGTGAACGACGGAATCTTGCTGCTGTTCCTGCGGCAGATCTTTCCGGAGTGGTCGGTCACGCGAGAGGACGGTACCTGGCGTGCCGGGCGGCGCGTGCTCATCTCGGCCTCTTCCGCCGACGACCTGATGGACGCGCTGGCCCTGGTCGTGCCGGACGCTGCGGAACGGGTGCGGTTCTTCCTCGTGGACGCGCAGGAGACGGCGCGGCTCTAGACCCCGGCCCGCAAGCCGTCCCGATGGCTTCCCGTCGGCCTGCGGCCTGTTTTGCCCCGTCTTGACCGGGTAACCCGGCGCCGTACCCGAATGGACGACGAGGTGGACAGGACATGAAATTCCGGAGCGGCACCGCCACCGGCGCGGCGCTCGGCGCCGCCGCGGGCGCCGGCGGGGTCGTCGCGGCCCTGTCGGCCAGGCGGCTCGGCCGCGGCGTCCTGCACCGCGTCGAGCGGCGGCTGGAGCGCGAGACCCGGCGTCTCGTCGCGAAGGCCGAGCAGGCGGGTCCGCTGGGCAAGGCCGCGCTGGCCGGGATCAAGGCGCTGCGGGACGGCAAGTCCCCGGTCCGCGCGCTGCTGAGCTTCGGCTGGACGGCGCTGAAGGAGACCCTCGCCCGCATCTTCGGGCGCGGACGAAGGGGGAAAACGACCAACATCGTCGAACAGATCGACGTGGGCGCGCCGCGCCGCCTCGTCTACGACCAGTGGACGCGGTTCCAGGACTACCCGGCCTTCATGAAGAAGGTCGTCAGCGTCGACCAGGCGTCCGAGGAGAAGCTGAACTGGAAGGCCAAGATCTTCTGGTCCAGCCGGACGTGGGAGTCGACGATCACCGAGCAGGTCCCCGACGAGCACATCGTGTGGCGCTCCAAGGGGCCGAAGGGCCACGCGGACGGGGCCGTCAGCTTCCACGAGCTGACCCCGGACCTGACCCGCGTCCTGCTCGTCCTGGAGTACCACCCCGTCGGCCTTTTCGAGCGGACCGGCAATCTCTGGCGCGCGCAGGGCCGCCGGGCGCGCCTCGAACTCAAGCATTTTCGCCGTCACGTGATGACACAGGCGCTCACCCGCCCCGACGAGGTCGAGGGCTGGCGAGGCGAGATCCGCGACGGCGAGATCGTCACAACCCCCAAGTGAGGTAGATACACCATGGCACGCGGAAGCCTGATGGGCCGGGCGCCCATCGGACAGATCACGAAGCACCTCCCGGGCGGGCGCCGCAAGCGCATCCCGGACCTGGGCCGCCTCTCGAAGAACCTCCCCAAGGGCCTGCCGGGCGGGAAGGCCGTCGGCACCGCGGGCGGCGTCCTCCTCGGCGCCGGCGCGGCCGTCGCGGCCGGCCGGGCCCTCAGCGGGCGCGGCGGCGAGCAGGACTCGTCGCCCGACACCGACGAGAAGGCCAAGGCGCCGGCGAAGGCCGAGTCGAAGGAGCAGGACAAGAGCAAGAACGAGGGCAAGAACGAGAGCAAGAACGAGAACAAGGACGAGGGCAAGGACGAGAAGGGCAACGGCCAGGGCGTGTTCGGCAAGCTCAAGGACTCCGTCGGCGGCGCCCTCCCCGGCGGCAAGGACAAGGACGACAAGAAGGGCGGCAAGGGCGGCGGCGGCAAGAAGGTGAAGGTCACCAACATCGTCGAGCACATCGACGTGGGTGCGCCGCGCCGCCTCGTCTACGACCAGTGGACGCAGTTCCAGGACTACCCGTCCTTCATGAAGAAGGTCATCAGCGTCGACCAGGCCGACGAGACCAAGCTGAACTGGAAGGCGAAGATCTTCTGGTCCGCGCGGACGTGGGAGTCGACGATCGTCGAGCAGGTCCCCGACGACCACGTCGTGTGGCGCTCGAAGGGGCCGAAGGGGCACGTGGACGGCACGGTCAGCTTCCATGAGCTGTCCCCGAACCTGACCCGCGTCCTGGCCGTCCTCGAATACCACCCGCAGGGCTTCATGGAGAAGACCGGCAACCTCTGGCGCGCGCAGGGCCGCCGGGCCCGCCTCGAACTCAAGCACTTCCGCCGCTACGTGATGACGCAGTCGCTCACGCGCGCCGACGAGATCGAGGGCTGGCGCGGCGAGATCCGCGACAGCGAGGTCGTCCGGACGCACGAGGAGGCCATGGAGGACGAGGAGAAGTCCGACAAGACGGAGAACTCCAAGTCGTCCGGTACGGCGGCCAAGAACTCCAAGAGCACCAAGACGACGCCCTCCAAGAACACCAAGGAGCGCGAGGAGGAGTACGAGGAGGTCTGACCCCGCGCAGCCGCGGCTCAGCGGATGAGCCGGGCCAGCTCCACACGCGACCGGATCCCGAGCCGGGTGAAGACGTTGCGGAGGTGATGGTCGATCGTCCGCGGGCTGAGCAGCAGCCGCGCCGCGATCTCCCGGTTGGTGGCCCCCTCGGCGGCCATCCGGGCGATGTGCGCCTGCTGGGCGGTCAGCTTCCCGAACCCGCCCGCCCCGCCCGCCGCCCGGGCCGGCGCCCCCGGACCCCGCGCACCGCCCGTCCCCGACCCCCGCTCGGGGGCGGGCGGCGCGGCGGGCAGGGGCGTGACGGTCTCGCCGGCGGCGCGCAGTTCCGCGCCGGCCTGCGCGGTCCACGGGGCGGCGCCGTAGCGCTCGAAGATCCGCAGCGCGGCGCGCAGGTGGCCGCGGGCGGCGCGGGGGCGGCGGCCGCGCCGCAGCCGGTGCCCGAACAGCAGTTCCGTGCGGGCGAGGTCGAACACGGCGCCGGCGGCCTCGTGCAGCCGCAAGGCCTCGGTGAAGTGCTCCGCCGCCTCGTCCTCGCACTCGGCGAGCAGGGCGCGGCAGCGCCGGCTGAGCGCGTCCCGCCCGGGGGACGGGCCGATCCCGTCCGTCCAGCGGCGGAAGTGCTCGTAGGCGCGGGCCGCCCGCTCCGGGTCGCCGGTGCGCACCAGCGCCTCGACCAGGTGCGGGACGGCGAACAGCCGCGCCGGCAGGTGGGCGAGCCCGGCGCCGCCCGGCAGCCGCAGCCGCGCGGCGGCGTCGGCGGGACGGTCCGCGGCCAGGTCCAGGCACGCGGGCGCCCACGACCCGAACGCGGCGACGCGGGTGAGGCCGCGCCGGTCGGCGGTGCCGGTGAGCGGGGCCAGGTGCGCGTTCGCCCCGTCCGCGTCGCCGTTGAACGCGGCGGTCAGCGCGAGCGTGGCGAGCTGCTCGGCGGCGTGGCCGTGCAGCCGGGTGGCGCGCGCGAGGCGCAGCCCGTTGTGGCAGGCGGCGATGGGCGCCGGCGGATGCCCGAGGAGCGCCTCGCACCGCCCGGCGACGAGCAGCGCGTACGACTCGACGGGCGCGTTGCCGGCCCGCCGCGCGGACGCGACGGCCTCGGCGGCGAGGAGCCGGGTGCGCGGCCCGTCGCCGAGCCCGAACGCGGCGAGCGCCGCCCACACCCGCGCGGCCGGGTCGGCGATGTCCGCGCCGAGCCGGGCGGCGGTGGCGAGCCGCTCGGCCGCCTCCCGGTACCGGCCGCGGACCGTGGCCGCCATGCCGCCGAGATAGGCGAGCATCAACTCGCCGCGCGAGTCCCCGGGGCCCGGCAGGGACGCCGCGCGGTCGGCGATCTCCAGGTAGGCGTGCGCGTCGCCGGACGCGTCGGCGGCCTCGGCCGCCCACATCAGCGCGGCGAGGGCCGCCTCCGCGTCGGACCCGGCGAGCCGCTCGGCGGCGTCCCGCAGCACCGGCACCGCCGTCGCCGGGCAGCCCGCCGCGACCTCGATCTCGCCGCGGAGCAGGGCGGCGCGCGCGCCGCGCGTCCCGTCGCAGGCGGACGGCCGGACCTGCCGGAGCATGGCGCGGGCCCGCCGGGACCGCCCGCTCGCCCAGGCGTCCCCGGCGGCGGACAGGAACCGGTCGGCGCGGACGCCGTGCTCGACGGTGAGCGTCGCGGCGCGCTGCCAGAGCCGCCACGAGTCGGCGTACCGGCCGGCGCGCTGGGACCGGCCGGCCGCGTCCGCCAGTTCGGCGGCGAGCCGGTCGTCGGGCTCCCCGGCGACGGCCGCGCCGTGCCAGAGCCGGCGGGGCCGCTGCCATTCCTGGACGAGGACCGCGGCGAGCAGCGCGTGCGCGTCCTGCCGCTCCTCCCGGGACGCGTCCGCCCACAGCGAGGACCGGACGAGCCGGTCGCGGACCGCGACGCCGTCGCCCTCGAACCGCAGCAGGCCCGACTCGCGGGCCGCGTCGAGGTCGGCGGGGTCCGCGCCGTCCAGCCGGGTGGCCCGCGCCATGGTCGCGGCGCCGATCCACTCCTCGGCGACCGCCATGAGCACGAGCCGCCGCGCGCCGGCGGGAAGGTCGAGGTAGCGGCGGCGGTACCGGGCGCGCAGGGCGCTGCCCGCGGGGAGCGCGCGGGGCGGCCGGGCGGCGCCGGACAGCTGCGCGGACGTCAGCGCGGCGGCCAGTTCCCGGATCGCGAGGGGCCGCCCGCACGCGAGTTCCGCGATCTCCTCGGCGAGGTCGCCGCCGCCGGTGCCGTCCAGGGTCACGCCTGCGGAGCCGGTGCTCAGCGCGTCCTGTAAGACGCGGCGGCTCGCGTCCTCGTCGAGCGGCGCGAGCCGCAGCCGCGGGATGCCCGCGAGCCCGTCGGTGCCGCCGCCGCTGCCGCCGCCCGCGTCCCCCCGGTCGTCGCGGATGGCGAACAGGACGGCGACCGGCTCGTCGTCGACGCGGCGCGCCGCGAACGCCAGCACGTCCAGCGAGCCCCGGTCGAGCCACTGCACGTCGTCCGCCCAGCACAACAGGGGCCCGGACGCCGCGGCCAGGCTCAGCAGTTCGCACACCGCCGTGTACAGGACGAACGGCGTGGCGTTCGGCGTTCCGTCCATGATCGTGCCGAGCGCGCCGCGGTGCGCGGGCGGCAGCCGCGCGGTCTCCGCGGCGAGCGGCCGCAGCAGCCGGTGCAGCCCCGCGTACGGGACGGCGGTCTCCCCGGGGACGCCCGTGGTCCCGATCGTCCGGAAGGCGGGCCCGGCCGCGCGGACGGTCGCCTCCAGCAGCGCCGTCCGGCCGATGCCGGCGTCCCCGGCGACGGCCAGGGCGCCGCCGTGCCCGCCGCGGGCCCGGTCGAGCAGCGCCTCGATCGTCTGGATCTCGCGTTCGCGTCCGTGCAGGGGGTGGGTCATGCCGGTCCCTCCTCAACGGAAGTCGGCCTCGGCCGGGGGACCGAAGGCGGCTCCTCTATTGGACAGGGTCTCAAAAGCGAAGGGGTTCATAGGTCAACACGAGCACCCGCCGCCGGTCCAGAGCGGGTTTCCGTCGCGTGGCCGTGGCGCAATCCGGACCGGCCCCGATTGTGAGCGGGCACAGTCTGACCGCCCCGCGATGGCCCGTACGCGCGCGCGATGGCACGATGAGGCCCCCGTGTTGTGCTGGAGGTGCCCTCGATGGCGGGAGGACGGCCCGGCCTGGCCGGCCAGGTGGACGCCGACCGGACGATCATGCGCAAGGCGGTGCTGCGGCTGTCGGACCGGCTGCCCGACCTCGCCGACCGGCTCACCGCCGAGATCCTGTCCGGTGACCGCGGCGACCGCGACGACGCGTTCCGGCACGACGTGTGGGAGATGTGCCACACCGGGCTCGGGCACGGCTTCAAGACGATCCTCGACCCGGGCCGGGGCCGCGCCGACCTGGACTGGGCGCGCCGCCTCGGGCAGCGCCGGGCGCACCAGGGGCAGCCGCTCGACCAGCTGCTGCGCTCCTACCGGCTGTCCGGGCGGGTGTTCTGGGAGGCGGTCGTCGAGGTCGTCGGGCAACACGATCCGGAGAACATCCCGGCGCTGATCCGGCAGGCGACCCGCACCTGGGACACGATCGACGAGCAGTCCGGCGCCGCCGCGGCCGCCTACCACCGCACCGAGCTGGCGCTGGCGCGCCGCAGCGAGGAGCGCGTCCAGGCGATCGTGGACGCGCTGCTGGACGGCCAGGGCGCCGACGGCGGCCTCCTCGCGACCGCCACGTCCGTCCTCGGCCTGCCCGCGACGGGACGGTACGCCGTCGTCATGCTGGGCGCCGAATGCGGGTTCGGGGACGGTGTGGACCGGCGTCCCGCCGACACCGGCGGCATGCGGTTCATCTGGCGGCTGCGCACCGACGCCCAGGTGGCGCTCGTCGCGCTCGGCGGCGCCGAACTGGACGATCTCGTCGCCGCCGTCCGCCCCTACGCGCGCTCGCACGCCGGCGTCAGCCCGGTCGTCGGGTCGCTCGCCGAGCTGGGCGGCGCCCGCTGGTTCGCCGAGCTCGCGCTGCGGACGTGCCGCGGCCCCGGCAACCAGATCGCCCGGCTCGACCGGCGGCTGCCCGACGCGCTCGTGCTGTCCCAGCCGCGGCTCGCCGGACGGCTCGGGCATGTCGCGCTCGGCGGCCTCGGCGATGTGGACCCCGGGTTCCGCGACGTCCTGCTGACCACGCTGGAGACCTGGCTGGAGTGCGACGGCTCCGCGGCCCGCGCGGCGGACCGGCTGTTCTGCCACCGCAACACCGTCCTCAACCGGCTCCGCAAGATCGAGCAGCTCACCGGCCGGACGCTGACCCGCCCCGGCGACCTCGTCGAGCTGGCGCTGGCGCTCAGCGCGCTGCGGCTGCACGGGGCGGAGGACGGCATCGAAGGGCCGCCCGCGCGCAGTGGCGGCGGGCGGCCCGGTCGATGAAGAGGACTGTCGTTGAGGGGGACTGTCGTTGAGGGGGACTACGAGTTCGGGCAGGTGTCCCGGTACTCGGAGATGTTCAGGTCCCGGCTCGGGCCGGGGCACAGGAACTGGTCATAGCGGGTGTCGTTGTCGATGTACCGCTTGAGCCAGGAGATGCTGTACTTCGCGATCGTCGTGTTGGCGATGTTCGGCGCGAAGTGGCTGGCGCCCGCGAGCTCCAGGTACGCCTTCTCCGACGACGCCGGGATGCTCGTGTAGAACGGCTGGGAGTGCGAGGCGACGGGCGCGATCGTGTCCGCCTGCGCGCCGATGATCATGGTGGGGACGCGCACGTCGGAGAAGTTCTTCTGCAGGTCCCAGGGGGTCAGCGGGATCGCGGCCTGCAGCTGCGGGCGGTCCTCGGCGGCCTCCAGCGTGCCGCCGCCGCCCATCGAGTGGCCCATCACGCCGAGCCGGGAGGTGTCGATCCGGCTCCGCACGCTGCTGCGCTGGGTGAGGTAGTCGAGCGCGGCCTCCAGCTGCCGGGCGCGGCTGTCGGGCTGGTCGAGGCGGGTGTTGGTGTCGATCGTGAAGATCACGAAGCCCTGCGAGGCGAGCCGCGGCCCGAGCCAGGC
Source organism: Actinomadura latina NBRC 106108 (assembly GCF_001552195.1). Taxonomy (GTDB): domain Bacteria; phylum Actinomycetota; class Actinomycetes; order Streptosporangiales; family Streptosporangiaceae; genus Spirillospora; species Spirillospora latina. The sequence continues at coordinate 30,749 of NZ_BCQS01000049.1, read as the reverse complement.
CATGCTGCTCTGGTCGGCGGTGAAGCCGGGCGCCACCGCGACCGCGCCGAACGTCCCCTCGGCCGTGCTGGTCGGGTAGTAGATCGTGCCGCCGCCGAAGCCGGACACGCTCAGCGACGACACGCTGGTCTCGGCCGTCGAGAACGGGCCGCGCAGCGCCTCGATGCTGCGCTCGGACGGGGCGGGGCCGCGCTCGTAGGGGTTGTCGGCCGCCTGCGCGGCCTGCGGGACGGCGAGCGCGGTCGCGGTCAGGGCGGTGGCGAGCAGCGTTTTCGCCGCCCGGCGGGGGATGAGGTGCACGTCGGTTCGCTCCTGTTCGGGGGGAGGAGCCGGGGGCCGGCTCCCCGGAACGGGGCGGAGCCGGGGGCCGGCTCCGGGACGCGCACATTCTCAACGCGCAGCCGGCCCCCGGACATCGGCGAAATCGCCGGTCATCCCGTGACGATGGCCCTGACCAGGCGGAAGTAGTCGAACGGGCGCAGCGCGTCCGTCCGCTCCCACGTCTGCGGCGGGACGGCGCGCTCCAGCGTCACGTTCTCGGCGACCTCGAACCCGTGGTCCTCCAGCAGCGCGTTGATCTCGTCCGGGGAGAAGTGCGACCGGTAGGGCTCGGCGTTCTCCCCGACGACCTGCGCGGCGATCTGCGCGTAGGCGTCGCCCTCGGCGTCCCGGAGGCCGCCGGGCAGCGCGTAGTCCATCACGAGTTCTGTTCCGGGCGCGAGCCGGCCGATCTCGTCCAGGGTCTTCGCGATGGCGTCGCGGGTGAGGTAGAAGCTGACGCCGAGCCAGCTCACCAGCGCGGATTCCGCCGGGTCGAACGCGGTGCCGGCGAGTTGCCGGATCGGCTCGCCGGCCTCGAAATCGACGGGGACGAGGACGACCCGCGCGGGCACGTCGATGCCGGCCGCCGCGAGCAGGCCCTTTTTCCATTCCTGCGTCGCCGGATGATCGATTTCGAAGACGCTGATTTCCGGGTCCCCGCGATAACCGTAAGTGTCGAGGCCCGCGCCGAGGACCACGTACTGCGCGTGCTCGGCGAGCCGCTCCTCGGCGTACCGGGCCCGGACCGTGGTGACCGCCCTGGTCCCGGCCAGGATGATGTGCTCGCCCCGGGTGCGGTGATACCCGATCATCTCGTCCGCGAGGCCGCCGAGCAGCCGCGCCGCGACCGTGTCCGCGAAGACCTTCGGCGTGCCGTCCGCCGTTAAATGAGCCGCCCGTGCCGCCGCCGCGGAAAGCGCGGTCATGCTGGGCCGTCCCTCGTCCATCGACCTGTTCCCCTTTCGTCGACAGGGAACATACCGGCCGATAATTCGAGCATAACAGAACAAAATAAATTGCCGATAAACATGCCATCACATTCCGATCTGCCCTGGCGCTGATCCGTCCGGACGGCTACATCGCCTGCACGGGTGACGCGCCCGAGATCAGCGCCCACCTGGCGCGGCTCGGCGCGTCCGGGCGGCGAGCCTAGGATCGGTTCCGCAACCGTCCACTCCGAGCGAAGCAGGCCACCGAATGACGCATGGCGAGCCGCCCCAGCAGGAAACGCCGGTGGAGGCCGTCCGCGGGCTGCGGGCCGAATTCGGCATCGATGCCCGGCGCATCGACCAGATCGGCCTGCTGCTCGCCGCCGGGGAGTTCCGCTCGATCGAGGACATCGTCTCCCTCACCGGGACGTCGCGGCGCACGGTCGAGGCGGTTCTCCGGGCCCTGGAGCCGGACCTCGAATCGTCCGGCGACGGGAAACGCATCGCGAAGCAGCACGCCGAGACGTACAGCGGCGTGTTCGGCGCGCGGGAGCCGTTCGGCGTCCGGGACCCGTGGACGGAGTCCGCGCGCCGCGACCCGGCCGTCCTCACCGCGATGGACGAGCTGATCGCCGCGGCGCCGCCGCCGGTGCGGGCGCTCGACCACGTCCCCGCCACGGCCGAGACCGTGGTCAAGCGGGCGCGGTTCATGCTCGACGGCTTCGACCTGACCGGTGCGCACGCGCTCTTCGTCGGCGACCACGACCTGACCTCGCTCGGCCTGTTCCTCGCCGGGGGCGCCCCCGGCCTGCGGGCGAGCGTCGTGGACGTCGACGAGCGGCTGCTGCGGTTCATCGACACGGAGGCGGCGCGGCGCGGCTGGGACGTGCGCTGCCACTTCGCCGACCTGCGGCTGGGGCTGCCCGCCGCGCTGCGGGAGTCCGGCGACCTGGTGTTCACGGACCCGCCGTACACGCCGGAGGGCGTCCAGTTGTTCGTGGCGCGCGGCCTGCAGGGGATGCGTGACCACCGCAACGGCCGGGTCCTGCTCGCCTACGGGTACGGCGAGCGGCAGCCGGCGCTCGGGCTCGCCGTCCAGAAGGCGCTGAACCCGCTGCACCTCGCCTACGAGGCGATGCTGCCGGCGTTCAACCGGTACGCGGGCGCGCAGGCGGTCGGCGGCGCGGCGGCGCTGTACGTGCTGCGCCCCACCCGGCGGACGGCCGCCGCCGCCCGCGCCGCCGCGGACGACCCTCGGACGGCCCTGTACACCCACGGCGCCCAATCGGTGGAGGCGGCCGGCGGCCTGGACGGCGAGGCCGCCGCCCGCATCCTCGAACTCGGCACCGGCCCCGGGGAGAAGGCGCTGCTGGTGGGCGGCGACTGGCCCGCCGCGGCTCCGGGCCGGCGGGTCGCGCTGCCCGCGTTCCTGGACGCTCCGCTGCCCCGGAGCCCGCAGGACCACGGCACGGTCCTGGTCAACCTATATCCGGGCTTCGGAGCGTCGGCGGTCCGGGCGCTGCTGGCCGCGAACGCGCGCCGGGCCGGGCTCGTCTGCGGCGACGATCTGCTCTTCCTGAAGGACGCGGGCGGGCAGCGGGAGTTCGCCCGGCTCATCGGGCCCAAGTACCGGATCGTCCGGTGGCTCCGCGGCACGCCCGGTCCCGGCCAGGCCGTCGTCCTCGCGGAAAGGGCGGAGCCGGACGAGCAGTCCGGTCCCGGGCGCGTCCTCGGGCACATGTACGCGCGGGCGCACGGAAAGCTCGGCAACGGCTGGCGGGAAGGGCTCATCGCGCTCCAGAGGGCCGCCGGCCGGACGCTCACCAAGGGCGAGGCCCGCGCCGCCATCGCGTCGGCCGCGAGCCGTCCCGACATGCTGGAACGATCGCTGATGGAACTGCCGCTGCACCTGTTCGCCGTCCTCGAAGCGGACGTGGAGCGCTCGGTGGCGGCCCTTCCCGGCTGAGCGCCGCCGTCAGGCGCGGGCCCTGGTGGTCCCGCCGTTGGTGTTCAGGATCTGGCCGACGAGCGTCGGCATCCGCTCGTCGGCCAGGAACGCCACCGCCGCCGCGATCTCGGCGGGCGACGCGATGCGGCCGAGCGGCACCGCCGCGGCCTCCCGGGCGCGGAACTCCGCGGCCGGCACCCCGGCCGCCTCCGCCTTCGCCGCCAGCCGCGGCGTGTCGATCACGCTCGGCGCGATCGCGTTCACCGCGATGCCGAGCGGCGCCAGCTCCCGGCCGAGCGACTTGGCGAGCGTGACGATCCCGGCCTTGGCCGCGGAGCAGGCCGTCTCCCCGGCCCGGCCGATCAGCCCGCTCTCGGCCGCGATCAGCACCATCCGGCCGCCGCCGCGCTCCACCATCCCCGGCATGACGGCCTGCGCGCAGGCGAACGCCCCGCCGAGGTCGACGTCGATGACCCGCCACCAGTCGTCCAGGTCGTGCTCGGCGAACGGGGCGACGGCCAGCCGGGTGGCGCCGGCGACGAGGATTGCGACCTGCCCGCCCGTCCGCTGCTCGATCCCCGCGACCATCTCGGCCACCGCGTCGGGGTCGGCGACGTCCGCGGGCGCGGCGAGCCCGTCCAGCTCGCGGGCGAGCGCGGACAGGTCCCGGTCCGGGCGGTCGTTGAGCGCGACCCGGTGGCCGTCGGCGGCGAGCCGCCGGGAGACCGCCGTGCCGAGGCCGCCGCCCGCCCCGGTGACCAGCGCGATCGCCATCAGACCACCATCCCGGAGTTGGGGGAGAGGATCTCCCCGGCGCAGAACGTCGCCTCCTCCACCAGGTAGGCGGTGGCGAGCGCGACCTCCTCCGCCGACGTGAGCCGCCCGGTGGGCAGCGTCTGCAGGAAGGCGGGCCTGCGCCACGGCGAGTCCGGCGGCAGCAGCGCCGTGTCGGTCGGGCCGGGCGCCACCGCGTTCACCCGCACCCCGGACGGCGCCAGCTCGGCGGCCAGGGACCGGACGAGCCCGATCACCGCGCCCTTGGCCGTCGAGTAGTGCGCCTCGCCGTCCCCGCCGCCGATCGCCAGGTCGGACGAGACCCCGACCACGGCGCCCCGGCCGCGCTCCACCATTCCCGGCGTCACGGCCCGGCACACGTTCACCAGGCCGCCCAGATGCACCCGCAGCATCCGCAGCCAGTCCGGCCAGGCGATGTCGGACACCGGGACGATCGCGTAGTGCCCGGCCGCGCACACCGCCGCCTCGATCGGCCCCAGCTCGCGCTCGATCCGCCGGACGGCCGCGCACACCTGCTCCGGGGCGGCCACGTCCACGCCCACCGTGTGATCGGCGTCCGCCGCCGGGACGAGGTCCAGGCCCGCCGTCGTCCAGCCGCGCCCGCCGAGCTCGCGCACCATCGCGGCGCCGATCCCACCGGCCGCGCCGGTGACGAGTGCGACTCGCTCGCGCATCCGATCACCCCGAAGATAGCTCCGAAGTTCCAGGCAAACCCGACATAACCCCAGGTGGCAAGGGGCCGGGCGCCTTCTTGGCCGAACGCACCGCGCCACGCCCGGATCGTCGTGGCCTTCTCCACCGTACGGTTCTCCCAAATCACGGTCACGCCCCGGACCAGCACCGCGGCGGGGTGAGAAGCTGAGGCTGTGACCAGCGATCCCGCGGCGCCGCAGCACACCGTCCGGCAGCTCCTCGCGGTGGAGCGCTTCCGGCTGCGCCTGGTGGCCGGCGAGAACGGCCTCGACCGGCCGCTGCGCTGGGCGCACTCGACGGAGCTGCGCGATCCCGGCCCCCACCTGCGCGGCCACGAGATCGTCCTGACGGTCGGCGCGTCGCTGGGGGACCCGGGCGCCTGCGCCGCGTTCGCCGAGTCGGTGAAGGCGGGCCGGGCGAGCGCGATCGGCTACGGGGTCGGCGACGTGACCGCCGAGGCGCCGGCGGAGCTGTGCCAGGCCTGCGAACGCCTCGGCCTGCCGCTGCTGGAGGTGCCGGCCGAGGTCCCGTTCGTCGGCTTCACCGAGTTCTTCGCCGAGCGGCTCGCGTCCACCCGCGACGAGCGGCGCGAGCGGGAGGAGACCGGGCGGCTGCTGCGCATGGTCCAGCAGGGCGTCGCGTCCGCCGAGGCGCTCCGCGAGCGGATCGACGACGCCGGGCTCGACCCGGCCGCCCTGCTCGTGATCGCGATGGACGGCGTCGAGGAGGAGCTGCCGGGCGTCCTCGGCGTGGACGGCGACACCGCGCTGCTCATCACCAACGACGCGCACGCCTGGAGCGAGCCCGCCGGCGTCGGCAGCCCCGGCCCGCTCGACCACCTGCCGGTGTCGCTCGCCGAGAGCCTCGCCGCGCTGGACTCCGCGCGCCTCGGCGGCGGGGTCGTGCACGCCTCGGACCTCGCCACCTTCCAGGCGCTGCTCGGCCGGCTCGACCAGGACCAGCTGGCCCCGTTCGTCCAGCAGATCGCGCGCCCGCTGAACGAGTACGACGGCGCGCACGGCACCCGGCTGACCGAGACGCTCCGCACGTTCCTGGACATGGGCGGCGCGGTCGGCGCGACGTCGCGCGCCCTGTTCCTGCACCCGAACACGCTCCGCCACCGGCTGGCCCGGATCGAGGCCCTCACCGGCCGCGACCCGCTCCGGTTCGAGGACCGCGTGGCCCTCGCCATCGCGGTCTGGGCCGCCGTCCAGCGCGGCGGCGGCTGACCCCTGTCGCGGGCCGGAGACGGGCCGGCTCGGCCGCCCTGACGCCCATTCCAAGATCATGAGCGTGTCCGGTCACTGCCGTCACGAAAACCTCTGGAGTTTCGCGCGCCGGTATTTCGTCAATGTCCTGAATGCCGATGTGCCCGGAGCCGAATTCCGCGTTTCCGGGCGGCTCCCGGGCGGCGGGTCTAGGTTTGCGGGAGACGTACGGGAGAGACGGAGCCGTACCATCCCCCGAAGGAGCGTCCCACCGATGACGGATGCCACCGGCGGCCCGGACCAGCGGCCGGAGACGAAGATCAACACTGATGTTCCGCAGTCGGCCCGCATCTGGAACTACTGGCTCGGCGGCACCGACAACTACGAGATCGACCGGCTCGCGGGCGACGAGTACGTCGCGCTCTATCCCGGGATCGTGGACATCGCGCGCGCCGGCCGCTACTTCATGGACCGCGCGATCCGGTTCCTCGCCCTCGAACGCGGAATCCGGCAGTTCATGGACTGCGGGACCGGGCTCCCGACCGTCGACAACACCCACGAGATGGCCCAGCGCGCCGCCCCCGACGCGCGGGTCGTCTACGTCGACAACGACCCGCTCGTCCTCGCGCACGCCCGCGCCCTGCTGACGGGCACCCCCGAGGGCCGGACGTCCTACATCGACTGCGACCTGCACGACCCCAAGACGATCATGGCGCGGGCGGCGGAGATCCTCGACCTGTCCCAACCCGTCGCGCTGCTGCTGATCGGGGTCATGGGGCACATCGTCGACCCCGCCGAGGCGTTCGGCGTCGTGCGCGGGCTGCTGGAACCGCTGGCGCCCGGGAGCTACCTGATCCTGCACGACTCCACCGACCAGAACGCGGCGTTCAACGCGGCCCAGCGCTCCTACGACGAGACGGGCGCCATCCCGTTCCGGCTGCGGAGCCCCGAGTTCATCCGCGCCTACTTCGACGGGCTGGAGATGGAGGAACCGGGCCTCGTGACGAGTGGTGCGTGGCGGCCCGAGGTGAAGGGGATCGACGCCGAAGATCTTCCGACCCTGTGCGCGGTGGCGCGGAAACCCTGACGCGGAGGCAAGGTCGCGCAACGTTTCCTCCCGGCCGCGTTGCGTGAAGCTATAGTGAGGACGGTCGTCCGGCCGATCCCCCCGACGAGGAGCCCCCTTGGCCTCCGTCACGAGCACGAGCACGAGCACCGGCAGCAGGCAGTCAGGCGCGCGACCGGCGCGTACCCGGGCGGCACGCCCGCACGGGGACCCGCTCGTCCCCCGGATGCTGCTCGGCAGGCGGCTCCGCGAGCTGCGGGAGCGGTCCGGGCTCTCCCGGCCGGACGCCGGACGGATCGTGCAGGCCTCCGAATCCAAGATCACCCGGCTGGAGCTGGGCCGCGCCGGGAGCAGGCCGCGCGAGATCGCCCGGCTGCTGGCCTGCTACGGCGCCGACGCCGACGAGCGCACCACCCTGCTCGCCCTCGCCGAGCAGACGACCGCCCGCGCCTGGTGGCACGACGACGGCGACATCGTCCCGTCCTGGGTGCGCCCCTACCTGAGCGCCGAGCAGGCCGCCAAGCTGGTCCGCACGTTCGAGGCCCAGTTCGTGCCCGGCCTGCTGCAGACCGAGGACTACGCCCGCGCGGTGATCGGCCGCGGCAGCCCCGCGGCCGAGGTCGAGCGGCGCGTGGAGTTCCGGCTGCGGCGCCAGCGCGTGCTGCGCCGCCGGCCGCGCCCGCTCAACCTGTGGGTCGTGCTGGACGAGCAGGCGCTGTGGCGCCCGGTCGGCGGCTCGGAGACGATGCGCGGGCAGATCCGGCACATCATCGAGCTGTGCCGGCGGCCGAACGTCACCGTCCAGATCGCCCCGTCCGGCAGTTCCGGCAGGGTCACCGGGGACGGGCCGCTCACCCTCGTCCGGTTCCCGCAGCAGGGGCTGCCCGACATGGTGTACCTGGAGCGCGCCGGCCGCGCCCGCTACCCGGTGCGGCGCGCGGAGATCGAGCGGCACTGGCACGTCTTCAACACGCTGGTGACCGAGGCCGCGCCGCCCGAGCGGACGCCGCGGATCCTGGCCGGGCTGCTCGCCACCTTCTGAACTTTTACCATCGGCGCCGGCCGCCGGGAATGAGACCCGGGTCTCGCGAAAATGAGCCTCGGGGTTAGACGCAAGACTCGCCTCCAGTCCAATATCACGGAACGGGAAAAAGTGCTGACCAGCGGTGATCCGCGGGTGCGGCGATCACATATTCCCGGCTGACCACTTCCGGCCTCTCTCCACAAATTACGGCTATTCGGGAGGGTTCTCGGGGCGGTTCGGGGACGTACGTCACAGGGGCCTCATGATGGGCCATGTTTACCGGGCCTTCGCCCGGATACCGGGCATCGATGAACGCCCCGCGCCGCCGCCGCCCCGAAGGAACGCCATGTCCGTCAGCGAGCGTTTGTGGAACGAGTCCGAGGAACGCCGCGCCCGGATCGAACTGCAGTCCCGGGAGAACTTCCCGGTCGCGACCCGGCTCCTGCCCGCACGCCACCGCGCGCATCTGCTGAACGTCTACGGCTACGCCCGGCTCGTGGACGACATCGGTGACGAGGCGCCACCGGACGAGCGCGCCGAATTGCTCGACCTGGTGGAACGCGACCTCGACCGCGTCTACGCGAGCACCGCGCCGGAACTGCCCGTCATGCGGGACCTGTCCCGCACCATCGCCGCATGCCGGATCCCCGCGGAGCCGTTCCGCCGGCTGCTGGAGGCCAACCGCCGCGACCAGGAGGTCACCCGGTACGCGACCTTCGACGACCTGCTCGGCTACTGCGCGTACTCCGCCGACCCGGTCGGGCACATCGTCCTGCACGTGTTCGGCGCCGCCACCCCCGGCCGGCTCGCGCTGTCGGACAAGGTGTGCACCGCCCTGCAGATCATCGAGCACTGCCAGGACGTCGGCGAGGACCACCGCAACGGCCGCGTCTACCTGCCCGCCGACGACCTCCGGCGGTTCGGCTGCACCGAGGACGACCTGGCCGCGGCGGCCACGCCCACGCGGCTGCGCGGCGTCGTCGCCCTCCAGGCCAAGCGGGCGGGAGGGCTGCTGAACGAGGGCGCCGCCCTCACCGGCCTGCTCCGCGGGTTCGCCCGCGTCGCCGTCGCCGGGTACGTCGCGGGCGGACTCGCCGCCCTCGCCGCCCTGGACCGCGGCGCCTACGACGTCCTGGGGAGCCCGTTACGGCCGAGGAAAGCGCGGCTGCTCGCCGAGTGGTCGCGGACTCTGGGAAGGAGATGAGGGGATGGACGCTCCCGGCGCCTACCAGCACTGCGAGAACATCGTGCGCTCGCAGGCGCGCAACTTCTCGTACGGGATCCGGCTGCTTCCCGCGCCGAAGCGGCGCGCGCTGAGCGCCGTCTACGCGTTCGCCCGGCGCATCGACGACATCGGCGACGACCACGACGCGCCGCCCGCGACCCGGCTGTCGAAGCTGGGCGACGAGCGCGAGCGGCTGGCCGGCGCGGACGCCCACCCGTCCGACCCGGTGCTCGTCGCGCTGACGGACGCCGCGCACCGCTACCCGATCCCGCTGGAGGCGTTCGGCGAGCTGATCGACGGCTGCGAGGCCGACGTCCGCGGCCAGACCTACGACACGTTCGACGACCTGCTCTGGTACTGCCGGTGCGTCGCCGGCACGGTCGGGCGGCTCTCGCTCGGCGTGTTCGGCACGTCCGACCCGGAGACGGCCGTGCCCCGCGCGGACGCGCTCGGCGTCGCGCTGCAGATGACGAACATCCTGCGGGACGTCCGGGAGGACGGGCTGAGCGGCCGCGTCTACCTGCCCGCCAAGGACCTCGCCAGGTTCGGCTGCACGCTGGAACGCGACCAGGACGGCCGCCCCGCCGACGACCCGGAGCGGCTGGCGGCCCTCATCCGGTTCGAGGCGGACCGGGCGGAGGAGTGGTACGCGACCGGGCTCGAACTGCTGCCCATGCTGGACCGGCGCAGCGCCGCGTGCGCGGGGGCGATGGCCGGCATCTACCGGCACCTGCTGAAACGCATCAAGGCCGACCCGCTGACCGCGCTCGGCACCCGCACCTCCCTGCCGGCCTGGGAGAAGGCCGCCGTCTCGGCGATGGCCATGTCGGGAGTCCGGCGATGAGCAGCGGGGAGGTCGCGATCGTCGGCGGCGGCCTCGCCGGGGTCACGACGGCACTGGCGCTCCAGGAGACCGGGATACGCGCGACGGTCTACGAGGCGCGCCCCCGGCTCGGCGGAGCCACGCACTCCTTCACCCGCGACGGGCTGACCGTCGACAACGGGCAGCACATCTTCCTGAAGTGCTGCTCGGCGTACCGGGGGCTGCTCGCCCGGCTGGGCGCGGCGGACCGGGTCCGCGTCCAGGACCGCTTCGACGTCCGCGTCCTCACCCCGGACGGCGCCGGCGGGCGGCTGCGCCGCGCCAAGGCCCCGGGCCCGCTGCACCTGCTGCCCGCGCTCGCCGGCTACCGGCTGCTGTCGCCCGCCGACCGGCTGCGCGCCGTCCGCGCGTCGCTCGCGCTCGACCGGCTCGACACCGGCGACCCGGCGCTGGACCGGGTCGGCATGGGCGGCTGGCTCGCCGCCCACGGCCAGCGGCCGCGGGCGCGCGACGCGCTCTGGGACCTGTTCGTCACGGCCGCGCTCAACATCCGGCTGGACGACGCCGCGCTCGGGCCCGCCGCGATGGTCTGCCAGACCGCGCTCCTCGGCCGCTCCGACGCCGCCGACGTCGGGGTGCCCACGATCCCGCTCGGGGACCTGCACGGCACCATCGCCGCCGCGAAGATCAGGCGCGGCGGCGGGCGGATCGAACTGGGCGCGAAGGTGACGGCGATCGACGCCGGGCCGAAGCTCGTGGTGAACGGCTCCCCGGTGGGCGCGGACGCCGTCGTGGTGGCGGTGCCGCACCGGGCGGCCTCGTCGCTCGTCCCCGAGGAGGCGTCCCCGGACCGGGCGAGGTGGGGCGGCCTCGGCTCCAGCCCCATCGTGAACGTCCATGTCGTCTACGACCGGCCCGTGCTGGACGAGCCGTTCGTCGCGGCGGTCGGCTCGCCCGTCCAGTGGGTGTTCGACCGGACCGCCGTGAGCGGCCTGCAGGGCGCCGGCCGGTACCTCGCGGTCTCGGTCTCGGCGGCCGACCGCTGGATCGACGTGCCCACCGCCGAACTGCGCGAGGTGTACCTCGCCGAACTCGCGCGGCTGCTCCCGGCCGCCCGCCGCGCCCGCGTCACCGACTTCTTCGTGACGCGGGAACGGCACGCGACATTCCGCCAGAGCCCCGGCAGCGGCGCGCTGCGCCCCGCGTCCGCGACCCGGCTGCCGTGGCTGTTCCTCGCCGGCGCGTGGACGGACACGGGCTGGCCCGACACGATGGAGGGAGCCGTGCGAAGCGGCCTCACCGCCGCCCGCCTCGTCCGGCGGCACCTGCAGCAGGTGCGGACCGACGAGGTGAGCGGCCGATGACCACCATTCCCACCTCGATCACCGACGGGCGCGCGCTCGTCGACCAGGCGATGCGCGCGGCCGCGGAGCGGCTCGACCCGTGGACCCGCCGCGTCGTCGCCTACCACCTCGGCTGGACCGACGAGAACGGGCGGCCGGCGGAGGCGGGCGGGAAGGCGCTGCGCCCGGCGCTGGCGCTGCTGTCCGCCCGCGCCGCCGGGGCGCCCTGCGAGACCGCGCTGCCCGGCGCGGTCGCCGTCGAGTTCGTGCACGCGTTCTCGCTGCTGCACGACGACATCATGGACGGCGACCGGACCCGCCGGCACCGTCCCGCCGCGTGGACGGTGTTCGGCCCGTCCGCCGCCATCCTCGGCGGCGACGCGCTGCTCGCGCTGTCGGAGGAGCTGCTGCTCGACGAGCACACGCGGGGCGCGCACTGGGCGGCGCGCGCCCTGGCCGCCGCCACCCAGCGGCTCATCTCCGGGCAGGCGTCCGACCTCGGGTTCGAGCAGCGCGACGGCGTGTCGCTGGACGAGTGCGTCACGATGGCCGCCGACAAGACGGGCGCGCTGCTGGCCTGCGCCAGCTCGATCGGCGCGATGCTCGGCGAGGGGCCGACGCGGCTGGTCACCGGGCTGACCGGGTTCGGCGCCGAGATGGGCCTCGCGTTCCAGCTGGTGGACGACCTGCTCGGCATCTGGGGCAGCCCGGACACGACCGGCAAGCCCGTCCTGTCCGACCTGCGGGCGCGGAAGAAGTCGCTGCCGGTGGTGTACGCGCTGAACGCCGGGACGCGGGACTCCGAGCGCCTCGCCGAGCTGTACGGGAAGCCGGACCAGCCGTCCGAGGACGTCCTGCACGAGATGGCGCGGCTCGTCGAGGCCGCCGGCGGCCGGGACTGGGCCGCCGCCGAGGCCGACCGCCGCATCGCGTCCGCCGAGCGCCACCTCGGCGAGTCCGGGATGGAGGACCACGTGGCCGCCGAGTTCCGCGACATCGCCCTGTTCGTCACCTCCCGGGACCACTGACCCGGCCACGCGCGCGAAGGAGACCGCTGAATGACCACGACGGAAGCTCCGGGGCTCACCGGCGCGGCGGCCGCGGCCGTCGAGGCGGCCCGCGATCACCTGCTCGGCCTGCAGTCGCCCGAAGGCTGGTGGAAGGCCGAGCTGGAGACCAACGTCACCATGGACGCCGAGGACCTGCTGCTCCGCCAGTTCCTCGGCATCCGCACCGAGGCGGAGACGCGGGAGGCGGCGCGCTGGATCCGCTCGCGGCAGCGCGCCGACGGGACGTGGGCGAACTTCCACGGCGGCCCCGCCGACCTGTCCACCACGATCGAGGCGTACATCGCGCTGCGGCTCGCCGGCGATCCGGTGGACGCCGACCACATGCTCGCCGCCGCCAAGTTCGCGCGGGACGCGGGCGGCATCGAGGGCAGCCGGGTCTTCACCCGGATCTGGCTGGCGCTGTTCGGGCACTGGTCGTGGGACGACCTGCCGGTCATGCCGCCGGAGCTGATGTTCCTGCCGAGCCGGGTGCCGCTGAACGTCTACGACTGGGCGTGCTGGGCGCGGCAGACGATCGTCCCGCTGACGATCCTCGGGTCGCTGCGTCCCTCCCGCTCGCTGCCGGTCGACCTGGCGGAACTGCGCAGCGGCGTCGTCCCGGCGGACGACGCGAAGGGCTGGGGACGGGCGTTCAACGCGCTCGACCGCGTCCTGCACGTGTACGAGAAGGCGCCGGTGCGCCCGCTGCGCCGGGCCGCGATGCGCCGCGCCGCCGACTGGATCATCGCCCGGCAGGAGGCCGACGGCTGCTGGGGCGGGATCCAGCCGCCCTGGGTGTACTCGCTGATGGCGCTGAACGCGCTCGGCTACGGCCTCGACCACCCGGTCATCAAGCGCGGGCTGGACGGCCTGGAGCGGTTCACGATCCGGGACGAGAAGGGCCGCCGGCTGGAGGCGTGCCAGTCGCCGGTCTGGGACACCGTCCTCGCCATGAACGCGCTCGGCGACGCCGGGGCCGCCCCCGGCGACCCGGCGCTCCTGCGGGCGGCGCGCTGGGTGGTGGACGAGGAGGTCCGGGGGCCCGGCGACTGGTCGGTGCGCCGGCCGGGCACCCCGCCGGGCGGGTGGGCGTTCGAGTTCGACAACGACGTCTACCCCGACACCGACGACACCGCCGAGGCGATCCTGGCGCTGCGCAAGGTGTCGCTGCCGGAGGCCGAGGCGCCCATCGAGCGGGCCGTCCGGTGGCTGAACGGGATGGCGTCGCGGGACGGCGGCTACGCCGCCTTCGACGCCGACAACACCCGCGAGCTGTGCACCAAGCTGCCGTTCTGCGACTTCGGCGCCGTGATCGACCCGCCGTCCGCGGACGTCACCGCCCACGTCGTCGAAGCGCTCTCCAAGGAGGGCCTCGCGGAGTCGGCCGTGGTGAAGCGCGCCGTCGTGTGGCTGCTGAAGGCGCAGGAGGCGGACGGGTCGTGGTTCGGGCGCTGGGGCGCCAACCACGTGTACGGGACCGGCAGTGTCGTGCCCGCGCTGATCGCCGCCGGGGTCCGCCCGGAGAAGCCCGCGATCCGCCGTGCCGTGGCCTGGCTGGAGGAGCACCAGAACGGCGACGGCGGCTGGGGCGAGGACCTGCGCTCCTATGACGACCCCGCGTGGATCGGGCGCGGCGAGTCCACCGCGTCGCAGACGGCGTGGGCGCTGCTGGCGCTGCTCGCCGCCGGTGAGCGCTCCGCCGCCGTGGACGCCGGCGTCCGGTGGCTCGTCCGGAACCAGCGCCCGGACGGCAACTGGGACGAGGACCAGTTCACCGGCACCGGGTTCCCCGGCGACTTCTACATCAACTACCACCTCTACCGGCTGGTGTTCCCGATCAGCGCCCTCGGCCGCTATCTGGCAGGTGCCGCATGAGCCGGCTCGTCGTGTGCGCGGCGCTCGGCGCCGAGGCCCGGGCCCTCGCGCAGGACGGCCTGCGGGTCGTCCGGACCGGGAGGGGCCCCGCCAGGGCGGGGGCCGCCGCCGCGGACCTGCCGGAGCACGACGCGCTCGCCGTCGCCGGCTGCGGCGGCGCGCTGGACGAGCGGCTCCGGCCCGGCGACCTGTTCGTCGCCACCGAGGTCCGGGGCCCGTCCGGGACCGTGCCCTGCCGCTCGGCGGAGCCGCTCGCCGGGCTGCTGGAACGTTCGACGGGCGCGACCGTCCACCGCGGGCCGCTCGTCACCCTGGACCACGCCGCGACCGGCGCGGAACGCGCCGACCTCGCCGCCGGCGGGGCCATGGTCGCCGACATGGAGTCCGCGGCGCTGGCCGCGGCGGCGGGGGACCGGCCGTTCGCGGTGGTGCGCGCCATCGCCGGCACCCCCGCCCGGCCGGCGGCCGGACCCGCCGCGCTCACCGGCGGGACGGCCGCGCTGCGCCGGCTGCGGGCCGCCGGCCCGGCGCTGCGCGAGTGGGCGGACGCGGCCGGCCCGCGCCGGCTGCTGCTCGCCGGGCCCCGCTCGTTCTGCGCGGGCGTGGAGCGCGCCATCGAGATCGTGGAACGCGCGCTCGACCTGCACGGCCCGCCCGTCTACGTGCGGAAGCAGATCGTCCACAACACCCATGTCGTGGACGGCCTGAGCCGCCGCGGCGCCGTCTTCGTGGACGAGCTGGACGAGGTCCCGCCCGGCTCGGTGACGGTGTTCTCCGCGCACGGCGTCGCGCCCGCCGTCCGGGACGAGGCCGGCCGCCTCGGGCTGCGGGTCGTCGACGCGACCTGCCCGCTGGTGTCCAAGGTGCACGCGGAGGCCCGCCGGTTCTCCGCCTCGGGGCACCTGGTCGCGCTGATCGGGCACGCCGGGCACGAGGAGGTCGAGGGCACCCTCGGCGAGGCGCCCGCCTCGACCGCCCTGGTCGAGACGCCGGACGACGTCGCGGCCCTGCCGGCGGACCGTCCCGTCGCCTACCTCACCCAGACCACCCTCGCCGCCGACGAGGCGGGCGAGGTGGCGGCCGCCATCACCGGCCGGTTCCCGGACGCGGTCGGCCCGCACACCGACGACATCTGCTACGCCACCACCAACCGGCAGCGGGCCGTCGCCGGCGTCGCCCGCGACAGCGACCTGGTGCTCGTCGTCGGCTCGGCCAACTCGTCCAACTCCCGCCGCCTCGTCGAGGTGGCCGAGAGCCACGGCACGCCCGCCGTTCTCATCGACGGGCCCGCGGACGTCCCGCTGCGGCGGCTCAAGGGCGCCCGCGTCGTCGGGCTGACGGCGGGGGCGTCCGCGCCGCCGGCCGTGCTGGACGCGGTGGCCGACGTCCTGCGCGGGCTCGGGCCCGTCGAGACCGAGGAGCACACGGTCGCGGTGGAGACGACCGAATTCACCCTGCCAAAGGAGGTCCGAACACCATGAGCATGCCGCTTCGCCAGAGCCTTCGCATCGGAACCTATATCCTCCGCAACAAGATGCGCGGCAGGGAGAAGTATCCGCTCATCGCCGAACTGGAACCGCTGTTCGCGTGCAATCTCGCCTGCGCGGGCTGCGGGAAGATCCAGCACCCGGCCGACACGCTGAAAAGGCGCATGCCCGTCGAGCAGGCCGTCGCCGCCATCGAGGAATGCGGCGCGCCGATGGTGTCGATCGCGGGCGGTGAACCGCTCATGCACCCGCAGATCCACGAGATAGTGAACGAGCTCGTGAAGCGCAAGAAGTTCGTCTTCCTGTGCACGAACGCGGTGCTCATTCCCCGCCATATCGACAAGTTCACGCCGTCGCCGTACTTCGCGTGGGCGGTGCACATCGACGGGCTGCGGGAGCGGCACGACGAATCCGTCTGCAAGGAGGGCGTCTTCGACGACGCCGTCGCCGCCATCAAGGAGTGCCAGCGGCGCGGCTTCCGGGTCACCACCAACACGACCATCTTCAACACGGACACGCCGCAGACCGTCATCGACGTCATGAACTACCTCAACGACGACCTGAAGGTCGACGAGATGATGATCTCGCCGGGGTACGCCTATGACAAGGCGCCCGACCAGGAGCACTTCCTCGGCGTCCAGGAGACCCGCGAATTGTTCAGCAAGGCGTTCGCCGGCGGGAACCGCAAGCGCTGGCGGCTCAACCACTCGCCGCTGTTCCTGGACTTCCTGGAGGGCAAGGTCGACTTCCCGTGCACGGCGTGGGCGATCCCGTCCTACTCGCTCTTCGGCTGGCAGCGTCCCTGCTACCTGATGTCGGATGGCTACACGCAGACCTACCAGGAACTCCTCGACGAGACCGACTGGGAGTCCTACGGCCGGGGCCGCGACCCGCGCTGCGCCAACTGCATGGCGCACTGCGGCTACGAGCCCACGGCGGTCATGGCCACCGTCGGCTCCCTGAAGGAGTCCATCCGGGCCATGCGCGACACCTGACCGGAGTGCCCGGAATCGCGGGCCCGGAGAGCAGGAACTCGCCCCCGCTCTCCGGGCCCGCCGTTCCGCTGGGAACGACCGGGACGCCCCTCAGGCGTCGCTGAGCTTCACCGGGCGGTAGGCCTTGTACTCGCTGCCGGACGACAGGCCGTAGTCGCGCGTCCGGTAATCGGTACCGTAACGGCCGCGCTGCTCGTACGCCCAGTAGGACGTGTGCTCGCCGTCGGCCCACTTCTCGAAGATGACGACGTGCCGGGTCGTGTTGGTGCCCTCGGCGTCCATGACGAGGTCGCCCTTCTTGAGCTCGGACATCTTGATGCGCTCGGTGAACCGCGACGACGTCAGCCCGACCGTGTTCGGCCCGGGCTTCGGCAGCCCCAGAGTCATGGCGACGAATCCGGAGCAGTCGGTCCGGTAGCCCTCGTGGTAGCCGGTCTGGCTGTAGGGCACCCGGTCCCCGGAGTGCGGATTCCACGCCTTGGCGCGTTTGATGACCTGCGACCGCTCGTCCGGCTCGGACTCGGCCGGCGCGGCCTTCCGCGGCTTCGGAATGGTGTGGACGGCGGCGACCGTCGTGCCCGGCTCCTGCGGCGCCTTCACCGCGTGCACGCTCGTGGCGGCCACACCGAACACGGCGAGACCGACCAGTGCGCCATTGGCGCGGGGGCTCAGGCCGAGACGGCCCGAACGTTTGCTGTGCTTGCCTTTCAAAGGGGGGCTCCTTCTTCCATATGCCGCCTACCGGGTTAGCTGACGGGTTCGGACGTGGAAGTCGCCCTACGGCCTGGAGGCAGGCCGATTCACCCCGGTGAGGGTGGGTCCCCGGCTCCGCGCGAAGGCGGACTCGGCGGTGCCGCTGCGATACGAGAGCGGCGCTGCTGTGTTGTCAGGCCCTGACGAAGGGCGCGGGCGGAACGCGGTCTTCACGCGCCGCCGGACGGCGCATGGACCGCGCCGCCACCACCGGCCATGCCGGGTGGGGCAAGAACGCCTGGTGAGCGCCTTGGCGGAGGTCAAGTTACTCAAACCATCAAGAGTTGGCAAACCGCGCCAAAATCAAACGTGCAGCTCAGCGGGTCCGGGAGGGGCCGCCGCGGGGCCCGCCGGAGGCCGGGTGCGGAGGATCCGCACGCGGCCGGAGCGCCGTCCGCTCTGGCTTTCACCGCGCCGGGACGCGGATACTCGCCCCGCCACGGCCTTTCCGGGACCGGGCGGGCGACGGCTCCGGAGCGTCACCGAGGCCCGCCCCGGGAACCGTGCCGCTGGACATCGGCCTGCCGTCGCCGGACGAAGCGGTCCAACCAGGAACGGAGCTGTTGTCGTGACCCCACCCCCTGCGGACCGAAGCGAGCCGGCCCGGCAGCTGGAGTACTGGCGCGGTGAGCTGGCGGGTGTGGTGCAGCCGACGGAGCTCCCGGCCGACCGGGCGCGGCCGGCGGTGGCGGGTCCGGACGGCGGGACGGTGGACGTCGAGCTGCGGCCCGCGCTGGCGGCGGCCGCGGCGGAGCTGGCGGGCGCCCGCGGCGCGACGGTTTCGATGGTCTTCCAGTCGGCGTTCGCGGTGCTGCTGTCTCGGCTGGGCGCCGGCGACGATGTGGTCATCGGCTCGCTGGCGGCCGGCCGGACCGATCCGTGGGTGCTGCGGGTGGACCTGTCGGGGAGCCCGGCGTTCGGCGTGGTGCTCGACCGGGTTCGGGAGAAGACGCGCGCGGCCGGTGAGAATGCGGATGTGCGGTTCGAGCGCCTGGTGGAACTGCTGGATTTCGAGCGGTCGCCGGCGTACCACCCGCTGTTCCAGGTGATGTTCGTGCCGTCCGGCGCCGCCCCCGTGGAACCGGCCGGATGTGATCTGACACTGACGATGAACGAGTTCCGCCCGGAACCCGGAGACGGGACGCCGCCGGGACGCCTGGCGTACTCGGCGGAGCTGTTCGACCGGGAGACGGCCGAGGAGATCGCCGAGCGGTTCGTCCGGGTGCTGGAGCAGGTGGTGGCCGACCCGGCGGTGCCGGCCGCCGTGGTGGACGTGCTGCTGCCGGCCGAGCGGGACCGGCTGATGCCGTCCGCCGAGGCGCCGGGCGCCGGGGACGCGCCGGACGCCGCCGGCGCCACGGTCATGTCGCTGGTGGCGCGGCAGGTGGAGGCGTCCCCGGGTGCCGTCGCCGTGGTGTGCGACGGCGCGGAGCTGACGTACCGCGAGCTCGATGTCCGGGTCTCGGCGCTGGCGCGGCGGCTCGCGGCGGCGGGCGTGGGTCCGGACGTGCTCGTGGGCGTGGCGCTGCCGCGGACGATGGACCTCGTGGTGGCCGTCCTGGCGGTGTGGCAGGCGGGCGGCGCCCACCTGCCGATCGACCCGCGGTACCCGGGCGGGCGGCTGGACGCGGTGCTCGCCGACGCGCGGCCCCGCCTGGTCGTCGTGGACGGGACGACGGAGGGCACGCTGCCCGCCGGCGTCCCCCGCCTGCGGGTGGACTCCCAGGCCGGGCCGCACGAGGACGCCGCCCCGCGCGCCGCCCGGCCGGAGAACCTGGCGTACGTGATCTACACGTCCGGCTCGACGGGCGAGCCGAAGGGCGTCGGGATCTCGCAGCGCAACGTCGTCGCGGCGGCGGGCGAGCTGGCCGCCCGCGCCGGGATCGGCCCGGGTTCGCGGGTCCTGGCGAGCACGTCGGTGGCCTTCGACGTGTCGGTGTTCGAGCTGCTCTCGACGCTGATCAGCGGCGGCTGCGTCGAGCTGGTGCGGGACGTGCTGGTGCTGGCCGAGCGGGCGGAGTGGTCGGGCGGCGTGATCTCGACGGTCCCGTCGGTGTTCGCGGAGCTGCTGGACGAGATCGCCGGCCGGGTGCGGGTGGAGACGCTGGTGTTCGCCGGCGAGGCGCTGCCGATGTCGCTGGTGAACCGGGTGCGCGCGGTGTGGCCGGACGTCCGGGTGGTGAACTCCTTCGGGCAGTCCGAGACGTTCTACGACTCGGTGTTCGAGGTCCCGGCCGGCGTCCACCCGGACGGGCCGGTGCCGATCGGAAGCCCGCTGGACGGCGTCCGCATGTACGTCCTCGGGCCCGGCCTGCGCCCCGTCCCGGTGGGCGTGACCGGTGAGCTCTACGTCGGCGGGGACGTCGTGGGCCGCGGCTATCTCCGGCGCCCCGGCCTGACCGCGTCCCGGTTCGTCGCCGACCCGTTCGGTGAGCGGCCCGGCGGCGTCCTGTACCGCACCGGCGACCTCGTGCGGCGGCTCCCGCCGTCCGGCGCCGGCGGAACCGGCGACCTGGAGTACGCCGGCCGCGCCGACGAGCAGGTCAAGGTGCGGGGCATCCGCATCGAACCGGCCGAGGTCGAGGCGGCCCTGCTGGCCCACCCGCGGGTCGGGCGGGCCGCGGTGGTGGCGCACGGCGCGGACGCCGCGAAGAGGCTGGTGGCGTACGTGGTCCCGGCGCGCGCGGCGGAGCGGGCGCCGGCCGCGGTCGACGTGGACGAACTCCGCCGCCACGCCGCCGCGCGGCTGCCGGAGTTCATGGTCCCGGCCGTCACCATGGTGCTGGACCGGTTCCCGCTGACGCCCAACGGGAAGCTCGACCGCAGGGCCCTGCCGGCGCCGGAGGCCGCGAACCGCCCCTACCGCGCGCCGCGGACCGCGCGCGAGGACGCCCTCGCCGGGCTGTTCGCGGAAGTGCTGGGCGTGGACCGGGTCGGCGTCGACGACGACTTCTTCGCGCTCGGCGGCCAGTCGCTGCTCGCCACCCGGCTGATGGCCCGCGTCCGCGCCACCCTGGACGCCGAGTTCCCGATCACCGCGATCTTCGACTCCCCGACGGTGGCCGGCCTCGTCGCCCGGCTGTCGGACGGGCGGACGCGGCCGCCGCTCGTCCCGGTGGAGCGCCCCGAGCGGGTGCCGCTCTCCTACGCCCAGCAGCGGCTGTGGTTCATCCACAAGTTCGAGGGCCCGTCCGCCACCTACAACATCCCGTTCGCGGTCCGGCTGTCCGGCGAGGTGGACCGCGCCGTGCTGGAGGCCGCGGTCACCGACGTCATCGTCCGGCACGAGAGCCTGCGGACGCTGTTCCTGGAGGACGCGTCGGGCATCGGCCACCAGCGCGTCCTGCCGCCGGAACGGGTGGTCTTCGAACTGCCGCAGGTCGACGTGGACGCGGCCGGCCGCGACGCCGCGGTGACCGCCGTGGTCCGGCATCCCTTCGACCTGGCGGCGGAGATCCCCGTCCGCGGCCGGCTGCTGCGGATCGCCGACGGCGCCGGCGGGTGCACGCACCTACTCGTGATGATCGTGCACCACATCGCCGGCGACGGCGCGTCGATGCCCGCGTTCGCCCGCGACATCGCGGTGGCGGCCGGCGCCCGCGCCGCCGGGCGCGAGCCGGACTGGGCCCCGCTGCCCGTCCAGTACGCCGACTACGCGCTGTGGCAGCGGGCCCTGCTGGGCGACGAGTCCGATCCCGCGAGCCTCGTCGCGCGGCAGCTGGAGTACTGGCGCGACGAGCTCGCGGACGTGGTGCAGCCGATGGCGCTGCCGGCGGACCGTCCCCGGCCCGCGGTGGCGAGCCTGCGCGGCGCGATGGTCGATTTCGAGCTGCGGCCGGACCTGGCGGCCGCGATCGAGAGCCTGGCGGGCGGCCGGGGGATGACGGCGTCGATGGTGCTGCAGTCGGCGTTCGCGGTGCTGCTGTCCCGGCTGGGCGCGGGCGACGACGTCGTGATCGGCTCGCCGATCGCGGGACGCACCGACGAGGCGCTGGCCGACCTGATCGGGTTCTTCGTCAACACGTGGGTGCTGCGCGTCGACCTGGCGGGGAACCCGTCCTTCGGCTCGGTGCTGGACCGGGTCCGGGCGAGGGCGCTCGCGGCGTACGAGAACCAGGACGTCCCGTTCGAGCGGCTGGTGGAACTGCTCAACCCGGAGCGGTCGCGGGCGTACCACCCGCTGTTCCAGGTCATGTTCGTGCTGCAGGACGCCGGCTGGGTGCATCCGGCGGGCGCCGAGTCCGGCTGGGCGCTGGAGCCCGCGGTCACCGAGACCGCCAAGTTCGATCTGACGATGACGATGAACGAGGTGCGCGCGGAGTCGGGGGACCGGACGCTGGCGGGCCACCTGGAGTACGCGGTCGACCTGTTCGACCCGGAGACGGCCGAGGAACTGGCACGGCGGTTCGTGCGGGTGCTGGAGCAGGTCGTGGCCGACCCGGCGGTGCCCGTCGCGGTGGTCGACGTGCTGCTGCCGGACGAGCGCGACGCCCTGGTGCCGTCCGGCCGGAGCGCGGTCACCGCCGGCGACGCGGCGACCGTGGTGTCGCTCGTGGCGGGCAGGATGGCGGAATGCCCCGGTGCGGTGGCGGTTGAGTGCGACGGCGTGGAGTTGGCGTACCGGGACCTGGACGCGCGGGCGTCGGCGCTGGCGCGGCGGCTGGCGGCGGCGGGCGTGGGCCCGGACGTGCTGGTGGGCGTGGCGTTGCCGCGGTCGGCGGACCTGGTGGTGGCGTTGCTGGCGGTGTGGCGGTCCGGCGGCGCGTACCTGCCGATCGACCCGCGGTATCCGAGCGCGCGGCTGGATGCGGTGCTGACTGCCGCACGGCCGCGCGTGGTGCTGGTGGACGGCTCGACCGAGCGGTTGCTGCCGTCCGGTGTCCGGCGCATGTTCGTCGATCCCGGCGAGGGCGAGGGCGAGGGCGGCGACGGCGCGGGTGCGGGCGGGGTCGTGCGTGGTCCGCGGCCGGAGAACCTGGCGTACGTGATGTTCACGTCCGGGTCGACGGGCGAGCCGAAGGGCGTCGGGATCTCGCACCGGAACG
The DNA here is from genome assembly GCF_001552195.1 of Actinomadura latina NBRC 106108. Classification (GTDB taxonomy): domain Bacteria; phylum Actinomycetota; class Actinomycetes; order Streptosporangiales; family Streptosporangiaceae; genus Spirillospora; species Spirillospora latina. The sequence continues at coordinate 8,170 of NZ_BCQS01000049.1, read as the reverse complement.
TCGCCGCGGTGGTGGAGGAACTGGCGGCCCGAGCGGGGATCGGTGCGGGTTCCCGGGTGCTGGCCGGGACGTCGGTGGCCTTCGACGTGTCGGTGTTCGAGATCTTCTCGACGCTCGTGAGCGGTGGATGCGTCGAGGTCGCGCGGGACGTGCTGGTGCTGGGCGAGCGGGAGAAGTGGTCGGGCGGCGTGATCTCGACGGTCCCGTCGGTGTTCGCGGAGCTGCTGGACGAGGTCGCCGACCGGGTGCGGGTGGAGACGCTGGTGTTCGCCGGCGAGGCGCTGCCGTCGTCGCTGGTGAACCGGGTGCGCGCGGCGTGGCCGGACGTCCGGGTCGTGAACTCCTTCGGCCAGTCCGAGACGTTCTACGACTCGGTGTTCGACGTCCCCGCCGGGGTCCTCCGCGACGGGCCGGTGCCGATCGGAAGCCCGCTGGACGGCGTCCGCATGCACGTCCTCGGACCGGGACTGGTGCCGTGCCCCGCGGGTGTGACCGGCGAACTCTACGTGGCCGGTGACGTGGTCGGCCGCGGCTATGCCGGACAGGCCGGCCTGACCGCGTCCCGGTTCGTCGCCGACCCGTTCGCCGCGGCGCCCGGCGGCCGGATGTACCGGACCGGGGACCTCGTCCGCCGCCGCCCGTCCAGGCCGGGGACGCCGGGGGCCGGCGAGCTGGAGTACGCCGGGCGCGCCGACGTCCAGGTCAAGGTGCGGGGCATCCGCATCGAACCGGCCGAGATCGAGGCGGTCCTGCTGGCGCACCCGATGGTGTCGGCGGCCACCGTGGTCGTGCTCGACACCGGCACCGTGAAACGGCTGGTCGGCTACGTCGTCCCGGTGCGGGCGGCGGACCCGGGCGCCACCACCCCGGCGGGCGCGGGCGCGGGCTTCGACGTCGCGTTCGACACCGTCCCGATCGACCCGCGCGGGCTGCGCCAGTACGTGGCCGCCCGGCTGCCGGAGTTCATGGTCCCCGCGGCGTTCGTGGTCCTGGACCGGATGCCGCTCACCCGGAACGGGAAGCTGGACCGCGCGGCCCTGCCCGCCCCCGTCTTCGAGAGCACCGGCTACCGGGCGCCCCGGACCCCTGCCGAGGTCCTGATCGCCGGCATCTACGCGGACGTCCTCGGTGTGGACCGCGTCGGCGCCGACGACGACTTCTTCGCCGTCGGCGGCGACAGCATCCGCTCCATCCAGGTGGTGGCCCGCGCCCGCGCGGCCGGGCTGAGCATCACCACGCAGGACGTGTTCGCGCACGGCAGCGTCGCCGACCTCGCCGCCGTCGCCGGCCGGGCGGCCGGACGCGAGGTACTGGAGGAGCTCGACGGCGGCGGGGTCGGACGCATGCCGCTGCTGCCGATCGCCCGTTTCCTGCTCGACTCCGGCCCGCACATCTCCCGCTACACGCAGGCGATGCTGCTCGAACCGCCGATCGGCATCGACCCCATCGGGCTGGCCGTGACACTGGACGCCGTCCTGGACCGCCACGACATGCTCCGTGCACGGCTGGTCCCCGCCACCGACACCGCCACCGACAGCGATGCCGCCACTGATGCGGGCGCCGTCATCGAGGTCGATCCGCCGGGCACCACCGCGGCGGCCGGGCTGATCCACCGGGTCGAGATGGCGGGCGATCCCGGCGACCCGGCCGCGGTGGAGGCCGTCCGCGCCGGATTCGACGCCGCCGCCGGACGCCTGGACCCCGCCGCCGGCGTGCTGGTCCAGTGCGTGTGGTTCGACCACGGGCCGGGACGGCGCGGACGGCTGGCGATCGTCGCGCACCACCTCGCCGTCGACGCGGTGTCCTGGCAGATCCTGGTGACCGACCTCAACACCGCCTGGCAGCGGGTGCGGCTCGGCAAGTCCGCCGCGCTGCCGCCGGTGGGCACCTCCGCGCGGCGCTGGTCGCACGCGCTGCGGGACGAAGCGGTGTCGCAGGCCCGCGCCGCCGAACTGCCGCGCTGGCTGGACACGGTCCGCGGCCCCGACCCGCTGCTCGGCGACCGTCCGCTCGATCCCGCCGTCGACGTGGTGTCGACCGTCCAGCGGGTGCGGGTCGCGCTGCCCGCCGCCGCGACCGAAGCGGTCCTGACCACGCTGCCCGCCCGGTTCCGCGCCGGCGCCAACGACGGCCTGCTGACCGCGCTGGCGCTGGCCGTCGCGGTGTGGCGCGGCCGTCGCGGCGCGCCCGAACCCAGCACGCTCCTCCGCCTGGAGGGACACGGCCGCGAGGAGTCGGCCGTCGACGGCGCCGAACTGTCGCGCACGGTCGGCTGGTTCGCCACCCTGTTCCCCGTCCGGCTCGACGTCGGCGGCATCGACCTCGCCGAGGCGATGCGCGGCGGGCCCGCCGCCGGCCGCGCGATCAAGGCGGTGAAGGAGCAGCTGCTGGCGATCCCCGGCAAGGGGATCGGCTACGGGCTGCTGCGCCACCTGAACCCGGAGACCGCCCCGGCGCTCGCCGCGCACCCGACCGGGCAGATCGCGTTCAACTACCTCGGCCGGGTCTCCGCCGGCACGGCGCCCGGTCACGAGAACGGCGCGGCGTGGCGGCCGGTGCCGGGCGGTGAGGAAATCGCCCCGGCGCTGGACGCGGACATGCCCGTCTCCGCGACGGTCGACATCGGAGCCGCCGTCACCGACGGGCCCGGCGGGCCGGCGCTGCGCGCGAGCTTCGGCTTCCCGGCGGGCGCGATCACCCGGGACGCGGTGCGGGAGCTCGCCGAACTCTGGATCGAGGCGCTCACCGGCCTGGCCCGGCACGTGGGGGACCCGGACGCGGGCGGGCTCACCCCCTCGGACGTCCCGCTCGTCCCCCTGCGGCAGCGGGAACTCGAAGAGCTGGAACGGGCCCACCCGGGTCTCGCCGACGTGTGGCAGGTGACCCCGATGCAGGCGGGCCTGCTGTTCCACGCCGACCTCGCCGACGCGGGCTCGGACGTCTACCACGTGCAGTACGTGTTCCATCTCCGCGGCGCGGTCGACCCGGCGCGCCTGCGCGACGCCGGGCGGACGCTGCTGGACCGGCACGCGATCCTTCGCTCCGCGTTCGTGACCACGCCCGGCGGCGCGACCGTGTCGGTGATCCGCAGGGCCGTCGAGCTGCCCTGGCAGGACGTCGACCTGACCGCGCTGGACGACGCGGAACGTCCCGCCGCCTTCGAGCGGCTGCTGGAGGCCGACCGCGCCGCCGGCTTCGACATGGCCGAGCCGCCGATGCTGCGCCTCATGCTGGCCGTGACCGGGCCCGAGCGGTACGAACTCGTCCTGACCGCGCACCACGTGCTGTTCGACGGCTGGTCGCTGCCGCTCCTGCTGCGGGACCTGCTGTGGGTGTACGCCGCCGGCGACGACTCCGAACTGCCGCGAGTGCCGAGCTACCGGACCTTCCTGGCGTGGCTGGCGGCGCGGGACCGGCAGGAGTCGGTGGACGTCTGGCGGACCGAACTGGACGGTGTCACCGAACCGACCCTGCTGGCCGGCGCGGCGAGCCCGCCGACCGCCGGCGTCCACGACGTCGAGCAGATCGAGGTGCCGCTGCCGGTGGACGCCGCGCGCCGGCTCGCCCGCCGGGCCGCCGACCTCGGCATCACCCCGAACACCGTCGTGCAGGGCGCCTGGGCGCTGCTGCTGGCCACGATGACCGGACGGACCGACGCGATCTTCGGCGCGACCGTGTCGGGCCGTCCGGCCGAGCTGCCGGACGTGGACGCGATGCTGGGCCTGTTCATCAACACCGTCCCGGTGCGGGCCCGCTGCGCCCCCGGGCTCACCCTCGCCGAGTACCTCGCCGACCTGCAGGCCCGGCAGACGGCGCTGGTGGACCACCAGTACATCGGCCTGACGGAGATCTACGAGGCGCTGGCGGTCCGGTCGCTGTTCGACACCCTGCTGAGCTTCGACTCCTACCCGGTCGACCAGGCGGGACTCGTCCAGGCGAACCTGCAGACCGGCATGACGATCACCGGCCTGCGCACGGTCGCCGCCAACAACTTCCCGATGGCGGTCGTCGCGGCCGCGGACCCGGAGCTGCGGGTGTCGCTCAAGTTCCGCACCGACGTGTTCGACCGAGCGGCGGTGGAGCTCATCGCCGCGCGGATGGTGCGGGTCTTCGAAACGGTGGCCGACGCCCCCGGCACCCGCCTGGGCGCCCTCGACCTGCTCGAACCCGACGAGCGGACGCGGATCCTCCGGCCGTTCGCCGACATGCCGGTGCAGCCGCGCGTCCCGGCGGAACCCTGGGCCGGCGACCTCGCCGCCGCCGGATCGGCGGTCGTCCTGGGGCCCGCCCTGCGGCCCGTGCCGGTCGGCGCGGTCGGCGAACTGTACGTCACCCGCGCCCCGGACACCGGCGGGCCCGGCGATGGGCCCGGCGAAGGGCCCGGCGAAGGGCCCGGCGATGGGCCCGCGGAGACGGCGTCGCGTTTCGTCGCCGCCCCGCTGCCGGACATACCGGGCGCCCGCCTCTACCGGACCGGCGCCCTGGTGCGCCGCGTCGAGGACGGACTGGAATACGTCGGCCCGGCGAACGGGAGAACCGCCGCCGCCGCGCCGGACCGGGAGTCCGGAAGGAATCACCGGGCGCCCCGCAATCCCGGCGAGGAGGTTCTCGCCGGACTGTTCGCCGAGGTGCTGGGGCTCGACCGGATCGGCATCGACGACGACTTCTTCGCATTCGGCGGCCACTCGCTGCGAGCCACCTGGCTGATCAGCCGGATCCGCTCCGTCATCGGTGTCACCGTGACGATGCGGACCATATTCGAATTCCCGACGGTCGCGCAGCTGGAACCGGAACTGCGCAATTCCGCAACGTCCACTCGTCCGAAACTCCGGCGGATGAGGGAGGAGTAGCCATGGCGTCGGAAACCTACGATGCCGTCATCGTGGGGGCGCGCTGCGCGGGCGCCTCGGCGGCGCTCCTGCTGGCCCGGCAGGGCCGCAGGGTCCTGCTGATCGACCGCATGGGATTCCCCTCGGACGTCATGTCCACCCTCTACATCCACCCGCCGGGCACGGCCCTGCTGGCCCGCTGGGGTCTGCTCGACGCCGTCGCGGCCTCGGGATGCCCGCCGCTCGACACGGTCTCCTACGACGTCGCCGGCCTGCGGCTGACCGCGTCCACCCCGTCCACGCCGTACTCCACCGTCACCTACGCGCCGCGCCGCCACGTCCTCGACGACCTGCTGGTGCGGGCCGCGATCGACGCCGGCGCCGACTTCGCCGACCGGACCGGCCTCCGCGAGGTCGTCCGCCGCGACGACCGGGTCACCGGCGTACGGATCCAGACCCCCGGCGGCCTCGAATCCGTGCCCGCGAGACTCGTGATCGGCGCAGACGGCCGCGGCTCGCGCCTCGCGTCCCTGGTGGACGCCCCGTTCCGCAGAGTCGACGACCTGGCCAGCTGCGTCTACTACAGCTGCTGGCAGGGCGTCCGCAGCGGGTTCGGCTACCACGAGCGCCCCGACAGCTGGATCGCGCGGATCCCCACCCACGACGGCGTGACCATGGTCGCCACGTACTTCCCGCAGGACCGCTTCCAGCGCATCCGGCGCGACCCGGCGGCCGCGCACCTGGAATCCATCGAACGGAACGCACCGGACCTGCACGAGCAGCTCGCCGGCGCCGAGCGCGTCGAGCGGCTGAGCGGAACCGGCGACCAGCAGAACTTCTTCCGCCGCCCGCACGGCCCCGGCTGGGCGCTGATCGGCGACGCCGGGCACCATCTCGACTCGATCACCGCGCGGGGCATCACCAACGCCCTCACCCAGGCCCAGCTCATCTCCGACGCGCTGGCCGGCCAGGACCTCGACGACGCCTCCGGCACCGACACCCGCCTGGCCGGCTTCGCGAAGGAGACCTACGACCTTCTCAGCGAGCCGTACCAGATGGCCCTGGACCTGGCGAAACTGCGGCTCACCGAATCGCGGGCGGCGCTGCTGCGCGCCATCGCCGGCGCACCCGGTCTGGCCGACCGGTATTTCGCCATGATCGCCGGCGTCATCGACAGATCCGAATTCTTCACCCCCGAGGTCGTCGACCTGCTGCCCGCCTCCGCGTCCTGGACGAGCCCGCACCCGTAACGAGCCGGCCGGTGCAACGAGCCGGTCGGTTCGCGAGGGCAGACAATCGCCGCCCTCGCCGATAGTCTCCGAAATTGGAGCGTGCCCCACGCCGAAATCGCGATCAGAACCCGTAGCTCGCATTCTTTCAAGCCGAGGGTGTCATTGTTATATAGGCAATGAATGTGTCTGGCGCGCAGTGCGTACAGGCCGTCCGGCAGGGCGTACAGGCCGTCCGGGCGCCGGGCAGGTGCCGCTGCTCCCGCAGCTGAGGCATGACCCGCGGCCGTCCCGATCAGCCCGCTGCCGCCGCACCGAACGTCCCGCACCCGATACAGAGATGGATTCGCTGTGAGTGCTTCGAAGGAAGACCTTCTCGGCGCCCTTCGCCATGCGGCGAAGGAAGTCGTCGCGCTACAGCGACGCAACGCCGAACTGATGGCGAAGAGCTCGGATCCTGTTGTGGTGGTGGGGATGGGGTGCCGTTATCCGGGGGGTGTGACGTCGCCGGAGGGTTTGTGGGCCCTGGTGTGTGGGGGTGGTGAGGGTATCGGTTCGTTCCCGTCGGATCGGGGTTGGGATGTGGAGTCGGTGTTCGATCCGGACCCGGATGTGCCGGGCAAGTCGTATGTGTGTCGTGGCGGGTTTTTGGATGATGTGGCGGGTTTTGATGCGGGGTTTTTTGGGGTGTCGCCGCGGGAGGCGGTGGCGATGGATCCGCAGCAGCGGTTGTTGTTGGAGGTGTCGTGGGAGGCGATTGAGCGGGCCGGGATCGACCCGCTGACGCTGCGTGGCTCCCAGACCGGAGTGTTCACCGGAGTAATGGGCCACGACTATGCCCGCTCCACCGAGGGACCGACTGACGGCGTGGAGGGCTTCGGCACCGGGGTGATGGGGTCGGTGGTGTCGGGTCGGGTGTCGTATGTGCTGGGTTTGGAGGGCCCGGCGGTGTCGGTGGATACGGCGTGCTCATCGTCGTTGGTGGCGTTGCATTTGGCGGCGCAGGCTCTTCGTGGTGGGGAGTGTGATTTGGCGCTTGCTGGTGGTGTGACGGTGATGGCGACGCCGGAGACGTTTGTGGAGTTTTCGCGGCAGCGGGGGTTGGCGGTGGATGGGCGGTGTAAGGCGTTTGCGGAGTCGGCGGATGGGACTGGTTGGGGTGAGGGTGTGGGTGTGCTGGTGTTGGAGCGGCTTTCGGATGCGCGGCGGGCGGGTCGTCGGGTGTTGGCGGTGGTGGCGGGGTCGGCGGTCAATCAGGACGGCGCTTCTAATGGGTTGACGGCGCCGAATGGCCCGTCGCAGCAGCGGGTGATCCGGGCGGCGCTGGACGCCGCCGGCCTGACTGCGGGTGATGTGGATGTGGTGGAGGGGCACGGGACCGGGACGGTGCTGGGGGATCCGATCGAGGCGCAGGCTTTGCTGGCGACCTATGGGCGGGACCGTTCAGTGGGTGGTGAGCCGTTGTGGTTGGGGTCGTTGAAGTCCAATGTCGGTCATACGCAGGCGGCTGCGGGTGTGGGTGGTGTGATCAAGATGGTGCAGGCGCTGCACCATGGTGTGCTGCCCAAGACGCTGCATGTGGATGCCCCGTCCTCGCATGTGGACTGGGATGCGGGCCGGGTGGAGTTGCTGACCGAGACCCGCGACTGGCCGGATGTGCCACGGCCCAGGCGCGCCGGGGTCTCCTCGTTCGGAGTCTCGGGCACCAACGCCCACGTCATCATCGAGCAAGCCCCCGAGTCGGCCGCTGTGGAGGAACCGCCAGGAGACTCGGGAACCGCGGACGCCGCGCCGACTGAGACGGCTCCGGTCCCGGGGGAGCTCGAGATGTTGGCGGCTGCAGGCAAGTCCGAGATGCCGGGCGTGTGGGTGGTGTCGGGCAGGTCGCGGGAGGCGCTGGCGGGTCAGGCCGGAGCGCTCGCGGAGTGGCTGGCCGAGGACGGCGCCGATGCGGACATGACTGACGTCGGCTTGTCCCTGTCGCGACGCTCCCTCTTCGAGCACCGTGCGGTGCTGTTCGGCGCGGACAGAGGCGAGTTGGCGGCGGGATTGGACGATCTTGCCGCCGGCCGGGAGAGTTCGGCGGTGGTGGTTGGAGGGGCTCAACCTGTT
>NZ_BCQS01000048.1 GCF_001552195.1 Actinomadura latina NBRC 106108 | reverse complement strand
TGTAGGAGGGGCTTGATGGCGCGGCGTTCGTCCATGGCCTTGTAGGCCTCGGCGGCTTCTTCCAGGGGAAGGGTGAGGTCGAAGACCTTGCCGGGGTCTATCTGGCGGGTCCAGACCAGGTCGATCAGGTCGGGGAGGAAGCGGCGTACCGGGGCGGGGCCGCCGTGCAGGTGCACCGCGGAGAAGAACAGTTCGTCGCCGGGGAGCCGGACGTCGTGGGAGACGCCTAGGTAGCCGACGTGGCCGCCGGGGCGGGTGGAGCGGATGGCCTGCATCATCGACTCCTGGGTGCCGACCGCCTCGATGACCGAGTGCGCGCCCAGCCCGCCGGTCAGCTCCTTGATCTCGGCGACGCCCTCGTCGCCGCGGGCGGTGATGACGTCGGTGGCGCCGAACTCGCGGGCGAGTTTCTGCCGGTCGGCGTGCCGGCTGAAGATGGTGATCCGCTCGGCGCCGAGCCGGCGGGCGGCCAGCACCGCCAGCAGGCCGACCGCGCCGTCGCCGACGACCGCGACGGTCCGGCCCGGGCCGGCCTCGGCGGCCACCGCGCCGAACCAGCCGGTGCCCAGCACGTCCGAGGCGGCCAGCAGGCCGGGGACCAGGTCGGCGTCCGGCATGGCGGGGGTGGCCACCAGGGTGCCGTCGGCCAGCGGAATGCGGGCGTACTGCGCCTGCGTGCCGATGGCGCCGACGGGCTCGGCGTGGACGCAGCGGGACTGGTACCCGGCGCGGCAGATCTCGCAGGTGTTGTCGGAGGCGAAGAAGGAGCCGACGACGAAGTCGCCGATGCCGACGTTCCGCACCTGGTCGCCGGTCTCCTCGACCACGCCGACGTACTCGTGGCCCATCGGCCGGTCATGGACCTTGTCCGCGCCGCGGTAGGGCCACAGGTCCGACCCGCACACGCACGCAGCCTCGACGCGGATGATCGCGTCGGTCGGCTCGATGATCCGCGGGTCTTCGCGGTCCTCCACCCGCACGTCACCGGGAGCGTGCATCACTACACCGCGCATGACTTTCACTTCCTTGATTCGCGTCCACGTACCTCGATCATGGCCCCCTGGGCGGCCACTACCCATGAAAGAGGCGGGTCGGCCCGCCGGGAAGGCACTGGCGGGAGGTGTACCGGCAGGGCACCCCTGCCGGCTTCAACTACGGGACCGGAGGTTCGCGTTCGCCGTCTGGTGCGGCTTCAGGTGAGGGCGAGCACCTTCATGGTCAGGCGGGCGGTGTGGCCGCCCTCCTGTTCGGCGATGGCGAGGGCGGTGGGGACGTCGAGGTCGTTGAGGAGCGCCTCGGTCACGGCCGCGTCGGCGGTGGCGGAATCGGAGGGGCGGCCGGCGGCGGTGTGGAGGCCGTCGAGGCGGGCGGCGGCCGCGTCGAGAACGTCGGGGGTGTAGTCCCAATCGTCCTGCCAGGGGGCGGTGATCAGCATGAGCCGGACGGCGGCGGGCGCGTGGCCGGGGACGAGGTCGGAGACCAGGACGAGGTTGCCCGTGGACTTGGCCATCTTCTCGCCGTCCCGGCGGACCATGCCGACGTGCAGCCAGGCCCGGGAGAAGGGGCGCACGCCGGTCAGCGCCTCGGCCATCGCGGACTCGTAGGCGTGGTGCGGGAAGCGCAGGTCGGTGCCGCCCGCGTGCAGGTCGAGGGACGAGCCGAAGGTCGTCATGGCCATCGCCGCGCACTCGGCGTGCCAGCCGGGCCGGCCGGGGCCCCAGGGGCTGGGCCAGGCGGGTTCGCCCGAGCGGGACGGGCGCCAGAGCGCGATGTCGAACGGGTGCTGCTTGCCCGGGTCGTCGGGTTCGTCCCCGTACTCGGCCAGGAGGGCGTGGGCTTCGCCCGAGGGCAGGCGGGGGACGTCGGCGCCGTGGAAGTACACCGTCCCGTCGTGGATGTAGCCGTGGCCGGAGGTCAGGAGGCCCTGCGCGAGTGCGATGACCTCCCGGACGTGGTTGTGCGCACGCGGCTGGTGGTCGACGGCGTGGACGCCGAGGATGTCGAGGTCGCGTTCGAAGTGGTACCGCTGGACGGCGGCGAAGCTGTCGTAGGGGCTCCCGGCGCGGTGCGCGGCCTGGTTCAGCACGTCGTCGACGTCGGTGACGTTGCGGCAGACGCGCACGTCCCCGCCCGCGTGCCGCAGGACGCGGGCCGCGACGTCCGCCCAGACGAAGGTGCGGGCGTGGCCGAGGTGGGTCGCGTCGTACGGGGTGATCCCGCAGACGTACATGCGGGCGGGACCGACGACCGGCAGCGGACGGCCGCCGATCCGGAGGGTGCGGTCGGGTGCGTTGAGATTCACGGGATACCGGTCCTCATGGTGGTCGGGAGCCCGAAGGCCGTCCTTCTTCCAGTGTGCGAAGCGGGAGGTAAAGACGGAACCGGGACGTTCGTCCCGGCCGTCCCCGCGCCCGGCGTCGCCGAGCCGTGCTGACCTCCGGGGCGTCTACTCGGAGGCCTTGAGGAGTTCGTCGATGCCGTCGCGGATGCCCGCGCAGAGCGTACCCAGGTCGGGGACGGCCTCGTGGTCGCCGGTGACGCCGAACGACAGGCCGCCGTTGTAGGACACGACGCCGATCGAGACGCGCAGGCCGACGGCGATCGGGATGTAGGGATCCATCTCCAGCATCCGCCGCCCCATCGAGTACAGCGGGAACGGCGGGCCCGGGACGTTCGTGACGATCGTCTGGACCAGCGGCTGCCGCAGCCGCAGCGCGGTGTGCGCGGCCACGGCGAGTAGCCCGGGGGCGCCGCCGGCGAGCTTGACGAGCGAGTCGACGCCGGCGACCTGGCCGCTGTTCTTCGCGCCGTCCATCTGGTCCCGGATGAGCTGCAGGCGGCGCAGCGGGTCGTCCTCTCCGCAGGGCAGGTCGCACAGCAGTGCCGACACGCGGTTCGACAGGTCGGCGCGCTCGCCGGTGGAGCGGACGGAGACCGGCACCAGCGCGCGCACGACCGAGTCGGGGGTGAGCGTGCCGCGGGCGGCCAGCAGGTCGCGGAAGCCCGAGGCCGCCGCGGCCAGCGCCACGTCGTTGACCGATCCGCCGAAGGCGCGCCGGATCCGGCTGACCTCGTCCATCCCGGCGTAGGCCTGGGACCAGCGGCGGGACGGGACGGTCGGGCCGTTCAGCTCGGACGACCCCGGCCCCATCAGCCGCCCCGCGTAGGCGGGGACGGCCCGCACGGTGGTGATCGAGTCGCGCAGCGCCGGATAGAACAGCCGGGCCGCCTGCCGCCGGAAGCCCTTGAGCCCGTCCACCACGCCGTCGCGGAGGACGGTGCGCACGGACGGTTCGGGGGCGGGTGTCCACGTGTGCGGGTCGGCGGGCGTCCAGTCGGGGTCGGTGTCCAGCAGCGCGGCGAGCAGGTCGATGCCGGAGATGCCGTCCACCATGCAGTGGTGCACCTTGGAGATCAGCGCCCACCGGCCGTCCGGCAGGCCCTCGGCGAGCCACACCTCCCAGGGCGACCGCGTGAGGTCCAGCGGCCGGGCGAGCAGCCGGCCCGCGAGCGTCTGCAGTTCCTCCGGGCCGCCGGGCGGCGGGACGACCGTGTGCCGGACGTGGTCCTCCATGCTGAAGTGCAGGTCGTCCACCCAGACGGGGTGCGCGATGTTGAACGGGACGGTCCGGACGCGCTGCCGGCAGCGCGGCGCGTTCCGGAGCCGGGCGAAGATCTCCCGCACCAGCTCCGGGTACTCCGGCGCCGGGCCCTCGAACACGGTCACGGTCCCGATCTGCAGCGGCGTCGTGTCGTTCTCGGCGAAGAACATCCCGGCGTCGAGCGCGTTCATCCGGTGCATGCGCACCCCCTGGGTGAGGTCTCCCTCTCAGGAAACCTCGCCGCGGCCCGCCGCTCCCACGGGCGTTCGCCCTCGGGCGGCGGGACGAAGGTCCCGCGGGCGGGCGGCCGTCAGGCGCCCTTGCGCGCCATGATCGATCGCGGCGCGTCTAAGTCGCGGTGACCAGGGAAGATCGAAGGGGGAGGCGGGCCGTGCCGTTCGCTCCCAGTCGGTACCATTCATGATTGCCGCAGTGCGGAGAGTGCGGTCGGAGGGACGGTCATGACCGGCAGCGGAAAGCGCGTCGGCGATCACCCCGGTCGGGGTGCGCCGCCCGTCGTGGAGCAGTCCGCGCCGCCGCGGCGGCTGCCCTTCAACGCCGGCACGCTGAAGGTGGCGCGGGCGATGGTCGTGCAGGGCGCGGCCGCGGCCGGGCTCGGCGAGGACCGGGTCCAGGACGCCGAGCTCGTCGCCAGCGAGCTGACCGCCAACTCCGTCGAGCACGGTGGCGGCGCCGGCGTGCTGTGCCTCTGGCAGGACGCCACCCACCTGATCATCGAGGTCAGCGACGCGGGGCACATCGCCGATCCGCTGGCCGGCCGGCGTCCCGTCCCGCCCGACACGATCGGCGGCCGGGGGCTGCTGCTGGTTCACAAACTCGCCGATCTCGTCCGAATTCACACAGGTCCCGGCGGAACCACTGTTCGCGTGTATTTCACCCGCGCGATGATGTGATCCATGAGCGAGCTTTCAGCGCAGGGGTATGGGCCGGACCACGAATCGCCGTTCGCCTTCGGGCTGCACCACGTGCAGATCGCCATCCCGCCCGGCAGCGAGGACGACTGCCGGGCCTTCTACGTGGACGCCCTCGGCATGCGGGAGATCGTGAAGCCGCCGGTCCTGGCGGCGCGGGGCGGGCTGTGGGTGCGCGCGGACGGACTGGAGATCCATCTGGGCGTCGAGCGGGATTTCCGCCCGGCGCGCAAGGCGCACCCCGGCATCCGGGTCGAGGACCTGGACGGCCTGGCCGAGCGGTTGGCCGAGCACGGCGTCGAGGTGGCCTGGGACGGCGAATTCCCGGGCCATCGTCGTTTCTACGCGTCCGACAACCTCGGCAACCGGCTGGAGTTCCTGCAGCGGGACGGCTCGAACCCGGAGTGGTGACCCGCTAGGGGAACGGTCCGGCGCGGCCGAGCAGGGCCTGCACCGGGCCGTCGAGGCGCTCGCCCAGCCACGCCGCCGTCTCGGTCACGGGGGCCATCCGGACGCCGGTGGCGACGCCCGTGCGGTCCAGCGAGTAGAGCAGGTCCTCGGTGGCGATGTTGCCGGTCGCGGCGGGCGCGAACGGGCAGCCGCCGAAGCCGCCGGTGCTCGCGTCCAGGGCGCTCACCCCGTGGTCGATCGCGGTGAGCGCGTTGGCGTAGCCGGTGTTGCGCGTGTTGTGGAAGTGGCAGCGCAGCGGGACGCCCGGGGCGATCCCGGCCGCGCCGGTCAGCAGCGTGCGCACCTGCGCGGGGACGCCGACGCCGATCGTGTCGGCCAGCGCGATCTCGTCGGGCTCGCTCTCGGCCACCCGCCGCACCAGGTCGAGGACGCGCCCGGACGGCACCTCGCCCTCGAACGGGCAGCCGAAGGACGCGGCGATCGTGACGGTGCGGAAGAGCCCGGCGGCGCGCGCGTCGGCGGCGATCCGCGCCCAGTTCGCCACCCCTTCGTCGACCGTGCAGCCCTGGTTGCGGCGGCTGAACTCGTCGGTGGCGACGACCACGACGTTGACCTCGTCCACGCCGGCGGCGAGCGCCCGGTCGAGCCCGCGCCGGTTGAGGACGAGTCCGGCGTAGCGGACCCCCTCGGGCCGAGGGAGGCGCTCCATCACGGCCTCGGCGTCCGCCATCTGCGGGACGCGCTTCGGGTTCACGAAGCTGACGGCCTCGATCCGCCGCAGCCCGGCGGCGACGCTCCGCTCGATCAGCCGCACCTTGTCGGCGGTGGGCAGGATCGCGGCCTCGTTCTGCAGCCCGTCCCGGGGTCCGACCTCGATCAGTTCGACGTCCGCCATGGGCCTTCCCTTGTATGCAATCTGTGGACCTAAGCAGAATCGGTCAGGGCGAACTCTTGTGTCAAGCGACCAAAATGCTTATGTTGCATGCAATCGACCGCCAAGGAGGTTCGGATGGTCCGTGCCGTGGACCGTGTGTACACACGGCTGCGCGCCGACATCCTGGACGGCGCCCACCCGCCGGGGGCACGGCTCGGCGAGGCCGAGCTGGCCGAGCAGACCGGCTCCAGCCGGACGCCGGTCCGGGAGGCGCTGCGCCGGCTGGAGGTCGAGGGGCTGGTCGAGGTCCTGCCGCACCGCGGCGCCCGCGTCCCGGACTGGACGCCGGACGACCTTGAGGAGATCTACGACCTGCGGATGCTGCTGGAGGGCGCCGCGGCCCGCCGCGCCGCCACCCGGATCGGGGCGGCGGACACGGCCCGCATGGCCGAGCTGTGCGACCACATGGAACGTTCCGCCGCCGCGGGTGCCGGCCAGGACCTGGACCGGGTCGCCGAGCTGAACGCCGAGTTCCACGGCATCGTCCGCGCCGCGGCGGCCAGCGCCCGGCTGGTGTCGATGCTCAACGCCGTGGTGCAGCTCCCGCTGGTCATGCGCACCTTCCACCGCTACGCGCCGGACGACCTGGCCCGCAGCTCCGCTCACCACCGGGAGCTGGTCGCCGCGCTGCGGGCGGCCGACGGCACCTGGGCCGAGTCGGTGATGCGGGCGCACGTGCTCGCCGCGAAGGCGGTGCTGCTGCGCGCCGCCGAGCGGCCCGCCGGCACCGGCGACCGGCCCGGCGATGACGGCCGGCCCGGCGACGACGACTCCGAAACGAGGATCCACTAGATGTCAACGCACGACGGCGCCACGCAGGACGTCCGGGGACCGCTCGCCGACCTGCGCGTGGTGGAGATGGGGCAGCTGCTGGCCGGCCCGTTCTGCGGCCAGCTGCTCGGCGACTTCGGCGCCGAGGTGATCAAGCTGGAGTCGCCGGGCGCCGGCGACCCGATGCGCCAGTGGGGACGGGAGAAGCCGCACGGCAAGTCCCTGTGGTGGCCGGTCGTCGCGCGCAACAAGAAGTCGGTGACGTGCAACCTGCGCACGGCCGAGGGGCAGGACCTGGCGCGGCGGATCATCGGCCGGGCCGACATCGTCGTGGAGAACTTCCGTCCCGGGACGCTGGAGCGCTGGGGGCTGGACTTCGAAACCCTCCGCGAGTCGAATCCGGGGCTGATCCTCGTCCGCGTGTCCGGGTTCGGGCAGAGCGGCCCGTACGCGCCGCGCGCCGGATACGGGTCGATCGGCGAGGCGATGGGCGGCATCCGGTACGTGACCGGCGACCCGGGGAACGCGCCGTCGCGCGCCGGGATCTCGCTCGGGGACTCGCTCGCCGCGGTGTTCGCGACGATCGGCGCGCTCGCCGCCGTCCACCACCGGAGCAACACCGGCCGGGGCCAGGTCGTCGACTCGGCGATCTACGAGGCGGTGCTGGCGATGATGGAGTCGCTGCTGCCCGAATGGGCCGTGGCCGGCTACCAGCGCGAACGCACCGGTTCGGTGCTGCCGAACGTGTCGCCCAGCAACGTGTACCCGACCGCGTCCGGCGAGATGATCCTGATCGCCGCCAACCAGGACACCGTGTTCGGGCGGCTCGCCAAGACGATGGGCCGCCCCGAGCTGGCCGACGACCCGCGCTTCGCCGGCCACGCCGACCGGGGCCGCAACATGGAGGAGCTGGACGAGCTGATCTCCGCCTGGTCGGCGACGCTCGGCACCGAGGCCCTCCTGGAGGCCCTCCACGAGGGCGGCGTCCCCGCAGGACGCATCTACACCGCCAAGGACATGTTCGACGACCCGCACTTCGCCGCCCGCGAGGCGATCGTGCGGCTCGCCCACCCCGACTTCGGCGAGCTCCCGATGCACAACGCGTTCCCCAGGCTCAGCGAGACGCCCGGGTCGGTGCGGCACCCCGGCCCGGCGCTCGGCGAGCACAACCGGGAGGTGTACGGCGGCCTCCTGGACCTGCGAGAAGACGAGATCGCCGCGCTGGCCGAGCGCGGAGCCATCTGAGAGACGAGCACGGCATCGGGAGGCCGGCATGGGTTATCGCCTAGGAGTCGATGTAGGAGGCACGTTCACCGACGTGCTGCTGGTGGACGAGGAGACCGGCGTCAGCCACCGCGCCAAGACCGCGTCCACCCCGGCGGACCAGTCCGAGGGCGTCCTCAACGGCATCCGCAAGGTATGCAGGGACGCCGGGATCGAGCTGTCCGAAGTGGCGCACGTGCTGCACGGCACGACGGTGGCGACCAACGCGATCCTGCAGAGCAAGGGTGCGCGGGTCGGGCTGGTGACGACCGAGGGGTTCCGGCAGGTGCTGCAGATCGCCCGGTCGTTCGTGCCGGGCGGGCTGGCCGGCTGGATCATCTGGCCGAAGCCGGAGCCGCTCGCCAAGCTGGAGCACACCGTCGAGATCCCGGGCCGGATCGCCGCCGACGGCAGGGTCGTCACCCCGCTGGACGAGGACCGCGCCCGCGCCGAGCTGCGCCGGCTCGCCGGGGCCGGCATCGAGGCGCTCACCGTCTCGCTGATCAACTCGTACGCGAGCGACGCGCACGAGCGGCGGGTCGCGGAGCTGGCGGCCGAGGAGCTGCCGGGCGTCCCGGTGTCGCTGTCGAGCCACGTCCTGCCGGAGATGCGGGAGTACGAGCGGACCGTCACGACCGTGGCGAACAGCTATGTCCAGCCCGAAGTCGCCCGGTACGTCAGCAACCTCGACCGGTCGCTGACCGGCAGCGGGATCGCGGCGCCGCTGTCGGTGCTGCGCAGCGACGGCGGGCTCACCCAGGCCTCCAAGGCGGCCGAGGACCCGGTGTCGCTGCTGCTGTCCGGCCCGGCGGGCGGCGTGACCGGCGCGGTGTGGTTCGCCGAGCAGGCCGGGTTCCGCGACTTCCTCACCTTCGACATGGGCGGCACGTCCACGGACGTGGCGCTGGTCCTCGGCGGACGCCCCCGGATCGGCCGGGAGACGAGCGTCGGCGACCTGACCGTGCGGGCCACCAGCGTGGACGTCCGGTCCGTCGGCGCGGGCGGCGGCTCCATCGCGCACGTGCCCGAGCTGACCAAGGCGCTGCGGGTCGGCCCGCAGTCCGCGGGCGCCGACCCCGGCCCGGCCGCCTACGGCGCCGGCGGCACCGAGCCCACGGTCACCGACGCCAACGTCGTCCTCGGCTACCTGCCGACGGAGCTCGCCGGCGGGGAGATCTCGCTGGACGTCGAGGCCGCCCGCAAGGCCGTGAGCGGCATCGCCGAGGCGATGGGCCTGCCGGGCGCGGAGGCGGCGGCCGCGGGGATCATCGACATCGTCAACGAGAACATGCTGGGCGCGCTGCGGCTGATCAGCGTCCAGCAGGGCTTCGACCCGCGCGAGTTCGCGCTGATGTCGTTCGGCGGTGCGGGCCCGCTGCACGCGAACGCGCTCGGCCGGCTGACCGGCTCGTGGCCGGTGATCGTGCCGCCGTCGCCGGGCGTCCTGTGCGCCTACGGGGACGCGACGACCTGCGCCCGCGACGAGAGCGCCCGCACGATGGTGCGCCGCTTCTCCACCCTCGACGACGCCGAGCTGCGCGCCGCGCTCGCCGAGCTGGCGGACGCCGCCGCCGGGCGGCTGGAGTCGGAGGGCGTCCCGCGCGGCAGCCAGACCGCGACGTACCAGTTCGACCTGCGCTACCACGGGCAGGGCTTCGAGATCCCCGTCGAGATCGACCGGGAGACCCTGGACGGCGACCTGCTCACCGAGCTGGGCGCCAAGTTCGACGCCGAGCACAAGCGGCTGTTCTCGTTCCTGCTCGACAACGAGCGCGAAGTGATCAACCTGCGGGTGACCGTGTCCGGGCCGCGCCCGGAGGTCGCCTGGCGCACGCTGCCCGAGGGGACCGGCGACCCGTCCGGGGCGCTGCTCCGCGAGACCGAGGTGTGGATGGACGGCGCGTCCGTGCCCGCCCGCATCTTCGACCGTTCCAAGCTGCTCGCGGGGGACGTGGTGACCGGACCGGCCGTCGTGGTCGAGATGGACTCCACCACCCTCGTCCTGTCCGGTCACGCCGCGACCGTGCACCCGAGCGGCAGCCTGCTGATCCGTCCGACTGAGGAGGGCTGATGGCCGAGATCCTGCAGACCACCACCGAGCCGGCCGCCCGGGTCGACGTCGACCCGGTCACCCTGGACATCATCGAGAACGCGCTGCGCAACGCCCGGTACGAGATGGACGAGGTGCTGTTCCGCACCGCGCTGTCCCCGGGCATCCGCGAGCAGCACGACGAGTTCCCGCTGATCGCCGACCCGTCCGGGAAGATGGTCGTCGGCCAGTTCGGCCTCTCGGTGCCCGACTTCCTGGAGAACTTCGACGGGACGATCGGCGAGGGCGACATCCTGATGACGTCCGACCCGTACGCGTGCGGCGCGGCGATCAGCCACGCCAACGACTGGCTGCTCGTGGTGCCGATCTTCCACCAGGGCCGGCTCGTGGGCTGGTCGTCGATGTTCGGGCACATGACGGACGTGGGCGGCAAGACGCCGTCCTCGATGCCCGCCGACGCCCGCACCATCTACGAAGAGGGCGTGATCGTCCCGCCGTTCAAGCTGTACGAGGGCGGGAAGCTCAACGAGGCCGCGCTGCGGATCATCCTCAACCAGGTGCGGATGCCGGACTGGAACCGGGCCGACCTGAACGGGCTGACCGCCGCCTGCACGACGGCCGCCCGCCGGGTGACCGAGCTGTGCGACCGGTTCGGCGTCGAGACGTACCTGTCCGCGCTGGACGCCCTGCTCGACCGCAACTACCAGGCCATGAAGGTGCTGCTGGCGGCCCTCTTCGAGGACGGCCAGACGCTGGAGTTCGCCGACTACATCGACGACGACGGCTGCGGCTACGGCCCCTACGAGCTGAAGATCTCGCTGACCCGGACCGGCGAGAAGATCCATCTGGACTTCGGCCACGCCGCCCCGCAGGCGGTCGGGCCGATCAACTACTTCATCAACGAGAACCTCGTCCGGATGTTCTTCGGCATCTACGTGATCACGGTCGCCGACCCGCAGATCCTGTGGAACGACGGCTTCTACCCGCTGATCGACGTGACGATCCCCGAGGACTCGTTCTGGAAGCCGCGCCGCCCGGCCGCGCTGAACGCCCGCAACCACGGCATCGGCCGCGTGTTCGACCTGTTCGGCGGGCTGCTCGGGCAGACGAACCCGGAGATCCTGAACGCGGCCGGGTTCTCGTCCTCGCCGCACTTCATGTACTCGGGGCACTACACGTCCGGGCCGCGCGAGGGCGAGTGGTTCCAGCTGTACTCCATCGGGTTCGGCGGCGTGCCGGGACGCCCGGTCGGGGACGGCCCGGACGGGCACTCGCTGTGGCCGTCGTTCGTCAACATCCCCTGCGAGTACCTGGAGTCGTACTACCCGCTGCGCATCGAGCGGTGGGAGACGATCGCCGACTCCGGCGGCGCCGGCCTGCACCGGGGCGGCAACGGCGTGGACGTGGCGTACCACTTCGAGGAGCCGGGCACGATCGCGATCCACGACGACCGCTGGCTCACCTACCCGTGGGGCGTGAACGGCGGGCGTCCGGGGGAGCGGGGCCGCAAGTGGATCGACCGGGCGGACGGCACCCGCGAGGTGCTGCCCAGCAAGATCCACGACGTCCCGGTCGCGCCGGGCGACGTGCTGCACTTCGTGACCTGGGGCGGCGGCGGATGGGGCGACCCGCTCGCCCGTCCCGCCGAGCAGGTCGCGCAGGAGGTGCTGCGCGGGCTGGTCACCGCCGCCGGCGCCCGGGCCGGCTACGGCGTCGTCTGCGGTGACGACGGCGTCCTCGACGTGCAGGCCACCGAACTGCTGCGGGCGGAGATGGCCGCCGGGCGGACGG
Source organism: Actinomadura latina NBRC 106108 (assembly GCF_001552195.1). Taxonomy (GTDB): domain Bacteria; phylum Actinomycetota; class Actinomycetes; order Streptosporangiales; family Streptosporangiaceae; genus Spirillospora; species Spirillospora latina. The sequence continues at coordinate 35,092 of NZ_BCQS01000048.1, read as the reverse complement.
AGGTCCCCGTGTTCGACATGGGGCCGCCGCTGGCGGAGATCCTCGCCCGCTGCGAGGAGGAGACCGGGCTGCCCGCGCCGCGCCCGCCGGTCGACGTCCGGTCCGCCGACGCGCTGCGCCGATGACGGACGACCTCGTCGCCGACTACCGGCGCTCGGGCTTCGGCGAGAGCCTCGGCTGCGGTGACGCGCCCGCGGTGCTGGTGGTCGACTTCGCCCGCGCGTACCTGGAGGACGGCTCCCCGCTGCGCGCCCCCGTCGAGGGCGCGCTGGCGGCGACCGCGAGCCTGGTCGCGGCGGCGCGGGCGGCCGGTCCGCCGGTGCTGTTCACGCGGGTGAGCCTCCAGCCGGGCGGCGCGGACGGCGGGCTGTTCCGCCGCAAGGTCCCCGCGCTGCGCGTGTTCGAGGAAGGGAGCCCCCTCGGCGACTTCGCCGAGGGGGTCGCCCCCGAGCCGGGGGAGACGGTCGTCACCAAGCAGTACGCGAGTGCGTTCCACGGCACGTCGCTGGCGGCGACGTTGACCTCGTCCGGCATCGACACCCTGTTCATCTGCGGGCTGACCACGAGCGGCTGCGTCCGGGCCACCGCGACCGACGCGCTGCAGCACGGCTTCCGCCCCCTCGTGGTGGACCAGGCGTGCGGTGACCGCGACCGGCGCCTGCACGAGGCCAACCTGCTCGACCTGCAGGCCAAGTACGCCGATGTCATCTCCCTCGACCGCGCCCTGGAGCTGATCGGCTGAGCGTCCCCTATGCCCGCGGGGCGGCGTGCCGGGCGGCCGTGATGTGGAGGGCGAGGGAGAGTTCGACGGCGCCGGCGACGACCGCGTCGAGATCGTCGCCGAGCCGTCCGTCCGCCCACTGCTGGGCCAGCTCGGTCATCGCGCCGGTGAACATGGTCGCGGCGATGACGACCGGGAGCCCGGGGTCCTCGATGTTGCTCATCGCGAGCACGCCGTCCAGCAGGGCGGTCTGCGCGGCCCGCCGCCGCTCGGCCAGCACCTCGTTGCCGCGCGCCTCCGCGAACAGGACGCGCCCCCTGCGGGGGTCGTCGCTGATGAAGCGCAGCACGCTGCGGATGCCCGCGCGGGTGCGGGCGTCCGGGCTCGGGCCCGCCTCGTCGACCGCGGTGTCCAGCACCTCGGCGAGGGCCGCGGCCTGCTGGTCGTAGACGGCCGCGAGCAGCTCGTCGGTATCGGCGAAGTTCTCGTAGAAGTAGCGCGTGTGCAGCTCGGCCTCCCGGCACACGGCGCGCACGGTCAGCGCCGCCTCGCCGTCCTCGCCGAACAGCCGGTACGCGGCGCGGGCCAGCATGGCGCGCCGCTCGTCGCGCCGCCGGCTCGCGGGGACCCCGGCCCACCGGGTGGACGTGGCTGTGCGCGCGTTCGCCATGCTCCGACGATACCGGCACGGTCCCGTTGTGGAGCTCAACTCTGGACACGGGCGTACCCAGACCTTACTCTGGATACAGTTGTAGCCAGACTTGGGAGTGCAGATGCCGGGCAGGACGAACATCGTCGCGACGCGATTCGAGCGGGCCTTCGACGCCGATATCCGCTCCAGGTTCTTCAAGGGCCTGGACTTCGCCGGGCCGGCCGGCGACCCCGGCTGGTTCGGGCCGGGCAGCGCGGTCTGGTACGTCCACTCGCACCTGCCCACGCTGATCCTCGGCCTGGTCGGCGCCGCCTACATCGAGGGCCTCGACCCGAGCATCAGCTGGATGGCCTACGACCACTCCCGCATCCCCGAGCGCGTCGACGGCATCCCCACCGGGAACATCGACCCGGAGGGCGCCGCCGTCCGGCTCGGGCACTCCCTTTCGTTCTTCATCGGCACCGCCTACGGCTCGACCCCGACCGCCGAGCGCCTGGCCCGCACCGTCCGCGCCATGCACCACACCATCAAGGGCACCCGCCCGGACGGCCTGGCCTACGACGCCGACGACCCCGAGTGGCTGCGCTGGAACTACGCCACCGTCGTCTGGGGTCTCGCGACCGCGCACGAGCGCTACCACCGGCGCCCGCTGCGCGACATCGACCGCTACTACCGCGAGTTCGTCCGCGTCGGCGAGGCGCTGGGCGGCACCGACCTGCCCGAGACCAAGGCGGCGGTCGCCGAGTGCCTGGAGTCCTACTTGCCGCGCCTGGCGCTCACCCCGATCAAGGCGTTCCAGACGGGGCCGAACCTGCGCGGCAGCAAGGTCAAGCCCTGGGAGCCCGGCGGCTCGTTCATGGACTGGGCCGCCCGCGACATGCTCCCGAAGTGGGCGCAGAAGCTCTGCCTGTACCAGCCGCCGAACCCGATCGCCCTGCGCGCGCGCCGCAGCACCCTGTGGCTCGTCCTCAACGGCCTGCACGACGCCACCGGCCCGATCCGGGAGTACCGCGAGGCCGAGGCCCGCGTCGCCGGCGGCGTCTCGGCCCCCGTCGCCTCGACCGCGCCGGCCGCCCCCGACCCCGTGCTGACCCGCGAGGAGGTCGAGGCGACCGCCTGATCGATGATTTTCGGTCGCGGTCGCGGTCCACAGTGCACAGGGCCATCACCCGATCGGAGGCCGGATGTGCGTGCGGACGCGGGCGGCGGCAGGCTGCTGGACCGGGCGATCGGCTTCGCGCTGACGGCCGTCCAAGGGGTGACGCCGGACATGCTCGGCCGCCGCACGCCGTGCGCGGCATGGGACCTCACCATGCTCGTGCTGCACCTCGGTGAATCCCTGGCCGCGCTGCACGAGGGCATGGGCGCGGGGCGGGTCGGGAGGGAGCCGGGCCCGGAGGACCCGCTGGACGATCCGGTGTCGGCGCTGCGGGTGCGGGCCGTGCGGGTGCTGCGGGCGACCGCCGTCCTGGGCCGGGTCTCGGTCGGGGACCGGCGGCTCCCCGGTGAGCTGCTGATCGGGGCGGGCGCGCTGGAGGTCGCCGTCCACGGCTGGGACATCGCGCAGGCCACGGGGGAGGGGCGCGCCATCCCGCCGGTCCTGGCGGGCGACCTGCTGGCGATGTGCCCGCTCGTGCTGCCGGAACCGCGCCGCCCGCTGTTCGCCGACCCGGTGGAACCGGCGCCGGACGGGGCCCCCGGCGAACGGCTCGTCGCGCTGCTCGGCCGCCGCCCGCTGGTGGAGGAGGCGCTGCGCTGAGAGGTGCGGCGGGGGACGGGGTCCGCGAGAATCGTCCCGTCCGCCCCCCGGCCATAGGAGTGACCACGTGAAGAAGTCGTCGGCGCCCGTGCGGTACATGCTCCCCGAGGCGCACGAGCGCGTGGTGGAGCTGGTCGCCGAGCAGAAGTTCATCCACGCCATCAGGCTGGTCCGGGAGGTCACGGGCACCGGGCTCGTCGAGGCCAAGGAGTACGTGGACGAGCTGAAAGGCCCGGTCTTCGCCCGGCTGGTGCCGCCGGAGGTGCAGGCCAAGGCCCGCGCGATGCTCGCCGAGGGGAAGGTGAGACCGGCGGTCAAGATGGTCCGCGCGGAGACGGGCCTCGGGTTGAAGGCCGCCAAGGACTACGTCGACGCCGTCCTGGAGGGACGCGTCCCCACGCTCCCGCCCGCCGGGACCGGGGTGCTGTCGGACCGGGTGCGGGCGTTCAAGCTCGCGGGCGACTTCGAGTCGGCCGTCGCGCTGGTGTGCGCGGAGACCGGGATGCGCCGCGACGAGGCGGCCCGTTTCGTCGAAGCGCTGCGATAGATCCGGACGACCCCTCGCCACCGACGGCAACCGAATGCCATTCTGGTCCGGGACGCAACGAGGAGGGGTCATGGCGATCGCCATCAGCGAGGAGCACCGCGAGCTGGCCGGGACGACGCGCTCGTTCCTGCGCGACCAGGGGGCGCGGGCCGCGAACCGCGCGCTGCTGGACGCCGGGAAGGAGGCGCTCCCCGAGTTCTGGGCGGGGTTCGCCGGGCTCGGGCTGCTCGGCCTGCACCTCCCCGAGGAGCACGGCGGCGGCGGGGCGGGCCTCCAGGAGCTGGTCGTGGTCGCCGAGGAGCTGGGCCGCGCCGCCGCGCCCGGCCCCATGCTGCCGACGATGATCGCGTCGGCGGTGATCGCGGCCGCCGGGAACGACGAGCAGCGGGCGCGCCTGCTGCCTGGCCTCGCCTCCGGCGCGACCCCGGCCGCCCTCGGCATCGGCGGCTCGCTGACCCTGCGGGACGGCGCCGCCACCGGTGACGCGGGCGTCGTGCTCGGCGGCGGCCTGGCTGAGCTGCTCGTCCTCCCGGCCGGCGACGACATGGTCATCGTCCGGGCGGACGCGCCGGGCGTCACCGTCGAGGTCCCCGCCAACCTGGACCCGGCCCGCCGCTCCGCGCGCGTCACCCTGGCCGGCGCCGCCGCCGACGTCCTCGCCGGCGCGCGGGCCGGCGCCGTCGCCGTCGCCCGCACCCTGGTCTCCGCCGAAGCGGTCGGCGGCGCGCTCGAATGCGTGGAGAGCGCCGTCGAGTACGCCAAGGTCCGGGAGCAGTTCGGCCGTCCCATCGCGACGTTCCAGGCCGTCAAGCACCACTGCGCGAACATGCTCGTCGCCGCCGAACTGGCCACCGCCGCCGGGTGGGACGCCGCGCGGGCCGCGTCCGGGCCGGCCGACCAGTTCGAGCTGGCGGCGGCGGTCGCCGCGGCGCTCGCGCTGCCCGCGTTCACGTCCAACACCGGCCTCAACATCCAGGTGCACGGCGGCATCGGCTTCACCTGGGAGCACGACGCCCACCTGCTGATGCGCCGGGCCGCGACGCTGGAGGCCGTGTTCGACCCGCGCTCCGCCGAGCGGGACGTGACCCGGCTGAAGGCCGCCGGCGTCGTCCGCGAGACGACCCTGGACCTGCCGCCCGAGGCGGAGGAGCAGCGCGCGGCGATCCGCGAGCTGGCCCGGGAGATCGCCGCGCTGCCCGCCGCCGAGCAGCGGCAGAAGCTCATCGACACCGGCTACGTCCAGCCGCACTGGCCGCGCCCGTGGGGCGTGGAGGCGAGCGCCGGGCTGCAGCTCGTCATCGAGGAGGAGTTCCGCGCCGCCGGCGTGAAGCGCGCCCAGCTCGGCATCACCGGCTGGGTGATCCTCACCCTCGTCCAGCACGGCACCCAGGACCAGATCGACCGCTGGGTGCGGCCCGCGCTCACCGGCGACGAGATCTGGTGCCAGCTGTTCAGCGAGCCCGAGGCCGGCTCGGACGCCGCCGCCGTGAAGACCCGCGCCGTCAAGGTCGACGGCGGCTGGATCGTCAACGGCCAGAAGGTCTGGACGAGCGGTGCCCAGCACTGCCGCTGGGGGTTCGCGACCGTCCGCACCGACCCGGACGCGGCCAAGCACGCCGGCGTCACCATGGTCGTCGTCGACATGGAGCACCCCGGCGTGGAGGTCCGGCCGCTCCGCCAGATCACCGGCGGCTCCGACTTCAACGAGGTGTTCTTCTCCGACGTCTTCGTCCCGGACTCCGACGTGGTCGGCGCCCCGAACCAGGGCTGGTCGGTCGCCCGCGCCACCCTCGGCAACGAGCGCGTCAGCATCGGCGGCGGCGCCGGCGGCTCGACCGGATTCGACATCGTCGGGCTCTACCGCGAGCACGGCGACCGGGTCCCCGCAGGCGCCGAACGCGTCGGCGCCTACCTTGCGGAGGAACAGGCCCTCCGCCTGCTCAACCTCCGCTCCGCCGAACGCGCCGTCGCCGGCGGCGAGCCCGGCCCGGAGGGCAACATCACCAAGCTCGTCCTCGCCGAGCACGGTCACGCCACCGCCGACCTCCTCGCCGCGTTCGCCGGCCCCGGCGCCGCCTTCGACGAGGGCGTCGGCCAGCTCGCCGGCCTGATGCGGCTCGGCTCCCGCGGCATGTCCATCGCCGGCGGCACGTCCGAGATCACCCGCAACCAGATCGCCGAGCGCATCCTGAAGCTGCCCCGGGACCCGCTGATCAAGAAGTGACCCGGCGCCGGTTCTGCGGCCGCAGGGACGGGTTGCCGTCCCGGTGGTCGATGCCGGCGATGTCGGTGCCCGGCGGGACGACCTCGTCGATCGCGTCCAGGACGGCGGCGTCCAGCCGGACGTCGGCGGCGGCGAGCAGGTCTTCCAGCTGGGCCGCCGTCTTCGGCCCGATGATCGTCGAGGTGATGGCCGGGTGCTCGCCGACGAACGCGAGCGCCAGGTGCGTCAGCGGCAGCCCGGCCTCCTCGGCGATCTTCGTGAGCCGCTCGACGGCGTCGTACCGTGCCGGGGCGCTCGGGTCCACGTCGACGGCCCGCTGCCGCCACACCGGATTGTCGGAGGGCGCGAACCGCGAGCCGGCCGGCGGCTGCTCGTCCCGCCGGTACTTGCCGGTCAGCCAGCCGCCGGCGAGCGGGCTCCACGGGATGACGCCCATGCCGTGCCGCCGCGCGGCGGGCAGCATCTCCCGCTCGATCGACCGCGCGAAGACCGAGTACTGCGGCTGCTCGCACACGAACCGGACGCCGCCCCGCCGCTCGGCGGCCCACTGCGCCTCCACGATCTGGTCGGCCGGGAAGGACGACGACCCCGCGTAGAGCACCTTGCCCTGCCGGACCAGGTCGCTGAGGGCGTCGAGCGTCTCGTCCAGATCGGTGTCCCAGTCGGGGCGGTGCATCTGGTACAGGTCGATGCGGTCGGTGCCCAGCCGCCGGAGGCTGGCCTCCACGGCCCGCATGATGTAGCGGCGCGACCCGCCCCGGCTGTTGCGCTCCTCGCCCAGCGGGAAGAAGAACTTGGACGCGAGGACGATGTCGTCCCGGCGCCCTTTGATGGCCTTCCCGACGACCTCCTCGCTCTCCCCGGTGGAGTACATGTCGGCGGTGTCGATGAAGTTGATCCCGGCGTCCAGCGCCCGGTCGACCATGCGGCCGCAGTCGTCGTGGTCGGGGTTGCCGACGTAGCCGAACATCATGGCGCCGAGGCACTGGCTGCTGACCTCGACCCCCGTGCGACCGAGCTTGCGGTACTGCATTCTGCGCACTCCCTCGTTTGGCGGACGCCCAGAACGCTAGGAGCTGGAGCGCACTCAAGGTCAAGCCGGTCACGCGTCGCCGGTGACCTCCACCGCCTTGATCGTCAGGTCGGTGCCGCCGCTGAGCGTCACGTCGGCGCTGCCGCACGGGCACACCGCGAGCGGCCCGCGCGCCGCGAAGGAGGTCCCGCAGCTGCCGCAGTCGCCCACGCCGTCGGGCTCGGTGATGTCGAGCCGGGCGCCCGCCACGCACGTCCCCTCCCCGGCGGATGCGAAGCAGATCCGCACGGCGTCGGGCATGACTCCGGAAAGCTTCCCTATTTCGAGGTGGACGACTGCCACTCGTGATTCGGGCATTTGACTGCAAATTGCCTCTATGAGGCTTTCCGTGACGGCCAGTTCGTGCACGCGTCCTCCGTCCGCTCGCCGCTGTGTTTCCGTAGCTCAGGCGCTTGCGAGTGCCCCTGAGCATCCTCTTCAAACTCTCCCTTTACCACACCCGGGCACACTGCTCCGCGGACTTTCCGAACAGTGTTTCGGCCACCTCCGGAAGGGCAGGCCGAATTGGTAATGATCACTGGGGGAGAGATGACCAAGGCGGGCGGACCCCTGTGCGGGGGACGGGCATGAGCGGCGCGCCGGAACTCGGCCTCGACCTGATCGGGATCGAGGCCGGGACGTCCGCGGCGGCGCCGGCGCTGAACCTGCGGATCCGGCTGCGGCGGCTGGATGGCGGGCCCGTCCAGTGCGTCCTGCTGACCGCGGCCGTCACGATCGCGGCGGCGCGCCGCGACTACGACGACGCCGAACGCGAGCGGCTCACCGGCGTGTTCGGCACGCCCGACACCTGGCACAGGTCCCTGCAGGGCCTGCCGTGGGCGCGCATCGGCGCGACGGTGCCGACGTTCCGCCGCGAGACGGACGTGGCGCTGTCCCTGCCGTGCGGGCACGACGCGCACACCGAGGCCGACCGGTACCTGCACGCGCTCGACGGCGGCGACGTCCCGCTCGACCTCGCCTTCGACGGCACGGTGTTCTGCCCCGGCGAGGACGGGACGTCCCGCACCCGGCAGATCCCGTGGCACCACGAGGAGACCGGGGCCCTGCCCGTCCAGGCGTGGCGGGACCTCGTGGAGTCCTCCCACGGCGCCGCCCGCTGGCTCCGCCTGGACGACGCGTGCTTCGACCGGCTCGCCGCCTACCGGGCGCGCCGCGCGCACTCCTCGTTCGACGACACGGTCGACGAACTGCTCCGGAGGGCCGAGCGGCGGCGCGAGGAGGAGGAGTGGAGCGTGTGAGGGCGGGCGCGGCGCCCGCCCGCGGGCGGGCACTGACCGCGGGGAGCCGGGTCCGGCTGCGGCCCCGCGGCGGCGCGGACGTCTTCGACCTCGTCCTCGTCGGCCGCCCGGCCACCGTCGAGCGGGTCGAGGAGGACGCCGACGGCGCGCTCCACCTGCTCGTCGCGGTCGACGGCGGCCCCGGCCGGCCCGGCCACCGCTGCTTCATCGGGCTGGACGAGGTGGAGCCGCTGCCGCGGGAGGGACCGTCCCGCAAGGTGCTCGTCGCCGGGATCGGGAACGTCTTCCACGGCGACGACGGGTTCGGGGTGGAGGTCGTCCGGCGGCTGGCGGGGCACCGGGTGCCGGACGGCGTGGACGTCACCGACTTCGGCATCCGCGGCATCGACCTGATGTGCGCGCTCGGCGACGGCTACCGGACGGTGATCCTGGTCGACGCGGCGGCCCGCGGCGACGCGCCCGGCACCGTCTCGGTCATCGAGCCGGACCCGGACTCCGGCGACTTCGGCGACGGCACGGTCGACGCGCACGGGCTCGACCCGGCGCGGGTGCTGCGGCTGGCCCGCGAGAACGGCCCGGTGCCGCCGCGGATCCTGCTGGTCGCGTGCGAGCCGTCGGCGCGGGCCGCCGACGCCACCTGGGAGATGGACCTCAGCACGCCGGTCGGCCTTGCGGTCGACGGGACCGTCCGGCTGGTCGAGCGGCTGATCGAGCGGGAACTCGCCGGCCACGCACAGATGGGGGAACTGGCATGAGGAAGGGCATCCACGTCGCGCCGGGCGCGGCCCGGCTGGCGATCGCGCTGCTGGTGCTGCTCGCGCTCGCCGCGGCGGTCAAGGAGACGCCGGCGATGCGCCGGCGGCGCACGTCCGCCGCCACGTGACGACGATCGAGCGGCAGCTCGTCGGCTACCTGAAGGACGCGCACGCGCTGCAGGAGCACGTCGAGGCCACGCTGAGCGAGCTGCTGACGACCGTGGCGAACGAACCGGACATCTGCCGGCGGCTCGGCCGCTACGCCGAGCGGACCCGGGTCCACACGCGGGAGATCGAGGCGCGGCTCCGGGCGCACGGCTCGTCGCCGTCCATCATCCGGGACGCGGGGCAGCTGTTCGCGGCCGTGCTGGAGGCCGGGCTGGGCCGCAGCCGCCGCGACCCGGCCGGCCGGCACGTGCGGGACGCCTACGTCGCCGCCCACCTGCAGATCGCGGCCGCCGAGATGCTGCGCCGCGTCGCCGACCGGGCCGGCGACCCGGAGACGGCGCGGGTCGCGACGGGGATGTGCGACGACGCGCACGCGCTGTCCGGTGAGCTGTCGGACCGCTGGGACCTGGCCGTGGACCTGTCGCTCCGGCAGCACGGCGTGAAGGACTGACGCAGGAGGCACTCTGATGACCATCCACGAGCAGGTGCTCGAACCCGCGTCCCGGGCCAGGCTCCGGGAGGACGCCGTCACCCTGGCGCACGGTTCGGGCGGCAGGGCCACCCGCGGCCTGATCGACGCGGTGTTCAAGGAGGCGTTCGGCAACCCGTTCCTGGACCGCCTGGACGACTCGGCCCGCTTCGCCGTCAACGGCGCCGACCTGGCCTTCACCACCGACTCCTTCGTCGTGTCCCCGCTGTTCTTCCCCGGCGGCGACATCGGCGACCTGGCGGTCAACGGCACGGTCAACAACCTGGCCGTCTCCGGCGCGACCCCGTTGCACCTCTCCGCCGGCTTCATCCTCGAAGAGGGCTTCCCGATCGCCTCCCTGCGCCGCATCACCGAATCGATGCACATCGCCGCCGAGGCCGCCGGGGTCGACATCGCCACGGGCGACACCAAGGTCGTCCAGCGCGGGAAGGCCGACGGCTGCTACATCAACACGTCCGGTGTGGGGGTCGTCCACTCGCCGCCCACGGGAGAGATCCGCGCCGGCGACGCCGTGCTGGTCACCGGCCCGATCGGCGAGCACGGCGTCGCCGTCATGCTGGCGCGCGGCGACCTCGAAACGGACACGGCCTCGGACACCGCGCCGCTGAACTGCCTGCTCGCCGACCTGGCGTCCCGCTGCCCGGGCGCCGTCCGCCGCATGCGCGACGCCACCCGCGGCGGAGTGGCGACCGTCCTGAACGGGCTGGCGGCCGACGCGGACCTGGCCGTGGTGCTGGACGAGGACGCGATCCCGGTCCGTCCCGCCGTGCGGCACGCCTGCGAACTCCTCGGCATCGACCCGCTGCACGCCGCCTGCGAGGGCCGGGCCGTGGTGGTGGTCGCACCCGAATCCTCCAGCGCCGCGCTGGCCGCCCTGCGAGGGCACCCTCTGGGCACGGACGCCGCCGTGATCGGCCATGTGCAGGACGACCCGCCCGGCACCGTCCTTTTGAGAAGCGCCTCCGGCACCACCCGGACCTTGGACCCGCTGGCAGGCGCTCCCCACCCCCGAATCTGCTGACGGGGCGCCTTCGCTGCTACCTCGATTCGCCGACCCCCGTGGCGGCCACCGCACCGTCTTCCGGGACGGGCGGCGGGTCGACCAGCAGCAGCGACTTGCCGACCGTGGTGCGCGCCGCCAAGGCCCGATGGGCGTCGGCGGCCCGCTCCAGCGGGTAGGTGGCGCCGATGACCGGCCGCATCCGCTCCTCCCCGGCCCGCTCCAGCGCCAGGCTCAGCAGCTCCCGCACGGTCGCCTGATTGGGCGGGCCGTCCAGGAGCGGGGCGTGCACCCGGAGCCCGCGCCGCGCGACCATCTCCTGATCGGGTGCGGCGAAGCCGTCGGCGGTGCCATAGGTAACGAATCGTCCGCCCTCGGACAACGCACCCAGAGCGGCACTGCCGAGCGCGCCGCCCGCGCCGTCATAGACCAGCGCGACGCCCCCGCCGGTCGCCTCGCGCACCCGCTCGACCCAGTCCGCCCGCGTGTAGTCGACAAGGACCTCCGCGCCCAGTCCGCGAGCCATCTCCAGCTTCGCATCGCTGGACGCGGCGGCGACCACCCGCGCCCCGGCGTCGACGGCCAGCTGCACCAGCAGCGACCCGGCCCCGCCGGCCGCCGCCGAGACGAGCACCCACTCACCCTTCTCCGGCTTGCCGAGCCGCTCCAGGCTGAGCGCCGTGACGCCGTCGTGCACCACCGCCGCCGCCGTCTCGGTGCCGAGCCCGCCGGGGATCGGCATGATCTCCGACTCGCCGGCGACGACCCGCTCGGCGTAGCCGGTGCCGGTCCGGACGACCACGCGCCGCCCGACCCAACCCGGGTCCACCCCCGCACCGACCGCCACCACCTCGCCCGCTCCGCCACCGCCCGGCACGTAAGGCGGCGTCCGAGGGAAGAAGTCCTGCCCCCACCCGCTCCGCAGCAGAGTGTCCAGATAGATGACGTCCGCCACCTCCATTCCGACCACGACCTGCCCTGGTCCGGCCACAGGGTCGGCCACCCGCACCGGCACCAGAACCTCCGGCCCACCGAACGCAACCACCTGAACCGCACGCATGAGCAGCACCCTCCCTTGAGACGACGTCGACCTCAGTCTTCAACCTGAACCAATGTTGAGGTCAATGCCTGATTGGGTTTGGCCGAATCTCGCTGGTCAGTTGCTGCGGAGGGCCTTTTCTATGGCCGCGAGTTTGTCGGCCAGGTGGAGCAGGGCGCCGACGGACGGGGGCGACGTGTGCTGGATGTCGTCCACGGGACGGGCCGGCGGGAACAGAACGACCGGTCCGCGCTTACACGACGAGCGTCATCAGCAGACGTCGATGTACCAGATCGGACCCCAGTCGTCGACGCGCGTGGGGACGTTGTTCGTCGGAATGGTCATGCGCGTGATGTAGTTCCGGTCCCTCAGGACGGCGGGATAGACGGTGTACTGGTTGTTGGTGACGGCGCCGGCGCCCAGGAAGTTGGAGAGGGTCCGCCTCGTGCAGTACCAGAGTTCGAACACGGTGTGCTGGCCGTCCCCCTCACCCACGGCCACGCACAGGTAGCCGCTCCAGCAGTTGTGGAGAAGGTTGTTCCGCTGCTCCGTGGTCAGATTGGGCTTCACCCTCTCCTTTCTGGAGTCGAGCGGCGTGAGCGACGGCGTCCAGGCCAGGGTCCTGGCGTCGGACGCGCCGGGACGGCCGCCGTCCTTCTTCTCGGCGGCATGCGCGGCCGGAGCGCCGACCGGGAACATCACCTGTAAGGCGGCGATGACCGCGAAGAGAGCGGCCGACGCGGCCGGCATTCTCGGGTATCTCATCACGTCTCCTTCCAACGAATCTGGGAGAAGTACACCAATCGGCGGCTTCACGGCTGCTTCAGAACGGCTTCGGCCTCCGCCGAGGCGATGCGGTGAAGCCGATGTGAAGCCGATGTGAAGCAGTGCCTGAGTAGCTTCTGCTCGACCGTTCGACTTCTCGCAGGGGGAAAGGTATGAAAACCAGAATCCGCACGGTGCTCGCCGCGGGGGCGGCGACGGTAGGCATCGCCGCGACGACGCTCGCCGGGTCCGTCGCCGGCCCCACGGAGGCGAAGGCGGCCGGCGGCCCCTGGCTCGGATGCCCTTACGGGGCCGTGTGCATCTACACCGACACCACGTTCTCGCACATCACGCAGACCTTCTGGTCCTACGGACCGCACAACCTGGTCAACCAGTACGGACGCCGGCCCATAGTCAACAACCAGTACGGCGGCGCCACCGCGACGCTGTGCTACGGCTACAACGGCACCAACTGCGACCCCGGCTGGACCATCCCGCCCAAGGAGGGCACGTCTTGTGCCACCTGCTACGCGCTCCCCTACCTGACGCCCTACAACTCCATCGTCCTGAACCGCCCCTGAGAAGGCCATTCGCTACCGCGGACCGGCGTCTGGAGTTCGCGACGGCCGGGTCAGTGGTTGCGGAGGGCTTTTTCTATGGCGGAGAGTTTGTCGGCCAGGTGCAGTAGGGCGCCTACGGACGGGTCTTCCTGGTTGCCGGTCAGCAGTTGGGAGCGCCGGTAGGCCGTCTTGATCTCCGTCCAGCGCTCGATCTCACCGGGCGTCAGGTTCCCTTGTAGTTCGGAGAGTTTCAGTAGGTTCGCCTCGGCGTCCGAGGTCAGCGTCTGCGACTCGGCCCGGTAGTGGTCGTCGATGGCCGCTTCCAGTTCGGCCGCGTTCATGACTGGGAGTATGCGTTCCGCGAGTTTGTTCATGTCGCGGTAGGAGCCCTGGAGGCGGAACGGCGGTTCGGTGCGAGATGCGTCGTCTTGAGCGGCGGAGGCAATGTAGGCGCGGTTGACCATCAGGACGACGTGCTGGACGTGGATCAGCTTTTCGAGGACGGAGAGGATCTCGTCCAGTTCGGCCTGGGAGTACGGGTGCGACAGGCGGTCGGGGCGGACGGTCTCGTCGCCGGAGGCCAGGCGCGCCAGTAGTTCGACGTCGCCCCGGTCGCGGGTCGTGAGGGGAGCGAGGACGGGGTTCGAGGTCAGCGTGTTCTCGATGTAGCTGAGGGCGAACAGGTCGTCCTTGCCGGAGAGGACGTCGCCCAGGTTCCACACGTCCGCGCGGTTGGCGAGCATGTCGGGGATGCGGAAGCGTCGGCCCGATTCGGTGTACGGGTTGCCGGCCATGCAGACGGCGAAGCGCTTGCCGCGCAGGTCGTAGGTGCGCGTCGCTCCTTCGATGCGGCGCTGGGCGTCGCAGAGGGGGATGAACTTCTGCAGGAACTCGGGCGACGTGTGCTGGATGTCGTCCACGTAGAGCAGGACGTTGTTGCCCATTTCCAGGGCGAGGTTGATCTTCTCGACCTCGCGGGCCGCCGTCGCGTTGGGTGCTCGGGCCGGGTCGAGGGACGTCACGTCGTGGCCGAGGGCGGGGCCGTCGATTCTGACGAAGGCCAGGCCGAGGCGGTCGGCGACGTATTCCATGAGCGTCGTCTTGCCGTAGCCGGGGGGTGAGATGAGCAGGAGCAGGCCCATCTGGTCGGTGCGCTTGCCCTCGCCGGTGGCGCCGAGCTGTTTCGCGAGGTTGTCCCCGATGAGGGGCAGGTAGACCTCGTCCACGAGGCGGTTCCGGACGAACGCGCTCATCGTGCGGGGTTTGAGGCCGGCCAGTCCGAGGCGCTCCTCCTCGGACGCGATCAGGTCGTTGCGGGTCTTCTGGTAGGCGCGGAACGCGGGGACGCGTTCGGTGCGGAAGCGGTGGGTGCGGGCCAGCAGCTCGTCCAGGCGCAGGTCGAGGCGGCGGCCGGTGACGCGCGGGTGGTCGCCGAGCAGGTCCTCGATCGTGGCCGTGAGGGCGGCGGGGGAGTCGTAGCGGGCGGACGGGCAGAGGAGCGTCGCCACGGCCTCGGGGACGTCGGCGGGGTCGCCGTCCGCGCCCGTCCCGAGGTAGGAGGCGAGCCAGGCTTCGGCGATCTGGTGTCGTGCGGCGAGAGTGCCGGCGCCGCGCAGATCGTCGTCCAGGCCGGTGTCGCCCAGGGCGGTGTCGCCCAGGGCCTGGGTGAAGCCCTTCAGGAGGGTTCGGGCGCCCTGGCTCGTCACGAAGCCGTCCGGGCCCGCCGCCAGCTCTTCGACCAGGTACTCGGCGGTGAGCGGGTGGGGCGCGGGCAGGCCGCTCCGCTCGGCGAACGCGGTGACGGACGCGGCCAGTTCGGCGGTCAGGCCGGCGAGGGCGCCGGTGCCGCCGAACGCTTCGCGGGCCCGGACGAGGGAGCGGGCGCGGGTCGCCCACGTGGAGCGTTCGGTCTCCTCCGGGCCGTGCGTCCAGAACAGCTGCGCGGCGGCGCGGGCCGGGCCCGGGTAGCGGAGCAGGCCCGCGTCGGCGTGCAGGCGCAGCAGTGCTTCCAGGATGCGGGCCGCGTCGTGGTCGTGGACGCCGCGCTCGTAGCCCTCGTCGTACCGGTCGGCGGCCGCGTCCCGGACGAGCGGGAGGAGGCGGCCGCCGGCGGCGGCCCGCCGCAGTTCGCCGGGGGGCGAGGACGCCAGGATCGAGGCCGCCAGGTACTCGGCGCGGTACGTTTCCGGGGTTTCCGAGACGAGGGTCTGGTTCCACAGGTGGCGGGTCGCCGCGAAGCCCTCGTCCCGGACGGCGGCCCGGTAGTCGGTGCCCGTGATCGCGAAGGCGACGGTGTCGCGGTGCGGGACGAGGGTCAGTTCGATCGGGCGCGTGTTGACCGCGAACCGGTGCCGGCCCAGCCGGATCGTCCCGCCGTCGTCCCCGTACAGGTCGAGGCGGTCGCGCAGCGCGCGGCCGGCCTCCTGGCGGGCGGCCTTGACGCGTCCGTCCAGCTCTTCGGCGCGGACGTCGTCGTCGAGCGCACGCAGCTCGGCGGCGATGGAGCGGAGCCGCGCCACCATCGCGTCGGTCGCGAAGTACGTGCCGACCTCGTCCGGAGAGGCGAGCGTCCCGGCGCGGCGGCGGACGCCGGACAGGATCCGCTCGGCCGACTCGGCCAGCCGGCCGGTGCGGCGGGCGCGCTCGTCCAGCAGCGTCTGCCTGCGGGACGAGAACGCCTCGTAGACCTCGGTCCGCTTCGTTTCCAGCTCGGCAAGGAACGCGTCCAGCTCGGCGAAGCGGGCCTGCAGGGTCTCCAGCCGGAGGAGCAGGCGCCCCAGTTGCTCGTCGCACGCTTCGGGCGTGGCGGCGGTCGCCAGCGCCCCGGCGATCGACTGGTCGAGCAGCGCCAGCTCGGCGGCGAACGCGGCGCGTCCCTCGCGTCCCAGCAGGTCGCGGCGCCGGTTGTCCAGGACGGCGCGGGCCCGGTTGAGGCCGCCGAGGACCTCGCCGACCCGTTCCAGGATGCCCGTCCGGGCGGTCGCGTCGGTGATGTCGAGGTCGCCGACGACCTCGGTGACGACCTCCAGGCCCTCGTTCTGCGCGGCGAGGAGGCCGGCGAGGGGCGCGGCGTCGGCGGCCGTCTCGATGGCGCCGGCCGCCTCGGCGATGCGCTCGACCTCCGCGTGGTAGCCGGTGAAGGCGTCGTCGCCCTGCAGGAACTCGACCGCGCCCCGGCCCGCGTCCCGTAGCTCGGCCTGGACGGTTTCGGAGAGCTCGTCGAGGCGGGTCGCGTCGACGTAGCGGAGGTCGCGCAGGGTTTCCAGGCGCCCCTGGGCGCGGCGGAACTCGGCGAGCGCCGAGATCCAGCCGTCGGCGGTCGACGGCGTCTCGGCCCGCGCCCGGCGGACCAGCGCGGCGATGTGCCCGGCCGCCTCGGAAACAGCGGAAACAGCCTGCTCGGTGAGCGCCCTGACCTTCTCGTACTCGTCCAGCACCTGCCCGGCGGTCGCGCGGACGTCCGCCAGCGGCGCGGCGACGTCGCCCAGCTCCTCCTCGGCCAGCCAGTGGTACAGGTCCGCCGCCCGCGTGCACGACGAGATCAGCGCCTCGAACACCCTGGAGGACGGCGACATCTCGTCCACCATCCGGGTGATCGACAGGCATTCGGAGATGCCGCGCACGAGGTCGGCGTTCCCCACCCGCTCCAGGGGCCCGGACCCGACCGGCTGCGCGGCGGCGTGCGCGTCCGAGACGTACGGGGTCGCCCAGATCTGCATCGGGTGGACGCGGGCCGGCTCGTCGGTGAACGCCCGCATCACGACGAGCGTCCCGTCCTCGAACAGCGAGTACCCGTGGCACGCGACCGGCGTCGCGACCCGCTTGCGGATCATGTTGTACGGCAGCAGCAGTGACCGGCCGTCCTCCCGCGAGTGGAAGACGTAGAGGACGTCCTCGCCGTTGGGGGAGCGGATGACCCGCTCGTACTCCAGCCCGGTGACGTCGGTGTCGAACGTCTTCGCCGCGCCCGTGTCCAGGTGGTAGCCGCCCGGAAAGATGATCCCGTGGTCGTCGGGCAGCCGCCGGCACGCCTGCTCGATGCCGTCGAGCCGCACGACCTCCTTCGTGCGGACGTTGAACACCAGGTGCCGCCACGCCGGCTCGTTGTAGGGCCGGATCCGCAGCAGGATCAGCGCCCCGACCCGCGCGTGCAGGACGTCGGCGTCCGCGAGCGACTGCAGGGCCTCGTCCACCGGCTCGGAGTAGATCCCCTCGCCGGTGCCGGTGTTGTCCTCGATCTTCACGGTGAGGGTGCCGCCGATCGTCTCGACGAACACCTCGCCCTCGATCGAGATGTGCGGGTGCCGCCCGAGGACGTGGTCGTCCCGTGTGGTCTCGACCCAGTCGACGTCGTGCGCCGGCGGGAACTGGTGGTCGCGTTCGCCCTGGTTGTCCTCGTACGCGACGCCGCCGCCCGGGGCCGTCCGCCACCGCAGCACGCGCAGGTCCGACAGCCGCGGCCCGGTCTGGAAGACCGCGAGCAGCCGGCCGTCCACGAGCCGCAGCTGGAGCAGCCGCGCCTGCCGGTAGTACCGGTACATGTCGGCGAAGTCGCGCAGGAAGCGCGGGTCGTCGAGCAGCCCCGGCACCGCCTCCGGCCCGGCGGCGGCGAACGCGATGCCGTCCTCGCCCCGTGTGAACCGGTGCAGCGAGAAGACGTCGCCGACCGCCGTCTCCGGCTTCAGCCCGAGGAAGACGTTGTAGCCGAACAGCATCACGTCGCCGAGCGCGACCATGTCGCGGGGCACGCAGTTGTGCCCGGTCCTGATCCGCTCGGTGCCGGCGAGCCGCATCTCCGCGCCGCCGAAGACCTCCAGCCGCCGCGCGTTCAGCTCCTCCGCGCGCCGCGCCAGCTCCCCGGCCTGCTCGCCGAGCCGCGCCCGCAGCACCTCGTAGGTCCCGTGGTCCAGCTCGGCGCCGCCCGTACCCTCCCGGACGTCCTCAGTCACCCGTCTCTCCCATCTCCGTCGCACTGCCGGACCCGGTGCCGGACGACTCCGGCTCTCGCGGTGCGGCGGGTCGCCGGCCTGGCGGCCCCCAGAGCAGCGACCCGCCGCACGTCTTCGATCAGCCGGCGGCCACCGCGGTTCCGTTGATCTCCGGCAGCGGCGCGTCGGCGACGCCGAGGCGGCGGGCGGTGTCCAGCAGGTCCTGGAGGCCCGCCGCCTCCGGGCCGCCGGACTTGATCAGCCGCAGCAGCAGCGCGGACAGGGTCAGGTCGCGGACGCCGCCGGTGTCGATCGAGCCGAGCAGCCGGGACACGTCGCCGGTGAACGACGACGTCCCGTCCAGCCACGGGCCGGCGAGCGACCGCACGACCTCGGAGTTCTGGACGAAGCCGTCCACGCTCTTGCCCAGCCCGATCGAGCCGGCCAGGCGGTCGAAGAAGACGGAGTCGCCGCCGACGATGTCGATGTCCGCGTTCTCCAGACCGGCCGCGAGGACGGCGGCCTGCGCCTCGGCGACCTGGCGCTGCACGTCGATGCCGGCGAGGCGGACGTCCTTCTCCGCCTCCAGCCGCAGCCGGTACTCCTCGTGCTGGCGGGATGCCTCGTCCAGGGCCGCCATCGCCCCGGCCTTCTCGTGCAGGCCCTCCGCCTCGGCGCGCAGGCTCTCCCGGATCCGGGCGGCCTCCGCCATCGCCATCTCCTGCGCGGCGGCGGCCTCGGCGCGGCCGACCTTCTCGATGGCCTCGGCGCCGCGCTCGCGGACCTCGACCTCGGCGAGGCCGGGCGCGGCGGTCTCGGCGCGCAGCCCCTCGGCCAGCCGGGACTTGGCCTCCGCGTCCAGCTCGGCGGCCTGCCGCCGGGCCTGCGCCATCGTCAGCTCCTCGCGGGCGCGGTGCTGCGCGGCGGCCTCGGCGGCCTCGGCGGCCTTGATGTCCTTGACCAGGTTCTCCTGCGCCTCGGCCTCCGCGTGGATGATCACCGACTGGCGGGCGCGCTCGGCCTCCTCGACGGTGCGGAGCCGCTTGATGGCCTCCTCCTGCTCGGCCACCGTCCGCTCGACCGCGATCCGCTCCCGGACGACGTTCGCGATCTCCCGCTTCTCGGCCTCGACCTCCTTGTCGGCGGAGATCCGGGTCAGCTCGGTCTCCCGCTCGCGGGCGATCACTTCGAGGAGGCGGTCCTTCTCGATGCGCTCGCTCTCGATCGCGAGGACGCGCTCCTTGTTCTTCGCGGCGACGGAGACCTCGCGGTCCTTGTTCTCGTGCTGCACGCCGAGCTGCTCGTCGGTGCGGATGTGCGCGGTCTGCGCCCGCAGCCGCTCCTCGGCCTTGACCCGCTCGGTCTCCGCCTCCTCGCGGGCCCGGACGGTCTCGATCTCGCGCTCCTGGCGGAGCTCGGCGTCGGCCTGCCGGCGCTCCAGCTCCAGGATCGCCTCGCGCGCCTCCACGTTCTGGCGGGTGATCTCCTTCTCCTCGTTGCGGGTGTACTCGTTGGTGCGGACGTGCTCGATCGCGGTCAGCTCGGTGATCTTGCGGATGCCCTGGGCGTCCAGGATGTTGGTCTTGTCGAGGGAGAGCAGCGACGTCTGCTCCAGGTAGTCGATCGCCGCGTCCTCCAGGCTGTAGCCGTTCAGGTCCGTGCCGATCACCTGGATGATGTGGTCGCGGAACTCGTTGCGGCGGGTGTAGAGATCGGCGAAGTCGAGGTGCTTGCCGACGGTCTTCAGCGCCTCGGAGAACTTGGCGGCGAACAGCTCCTGCAGCGTGTCCTGGCTGCTGGCGCGTTCCGTGCCGATCGCCTGCGCCACCTTCACGACGTCCTCGGCCGTCTTGTTGACGCGGACGAAGAACGTGATGCGGATGTCGGCGCGGATGTTGTCCTTGCAGATCAGCCCGTCCCGGCCGGTCCGCTCGATCTCGATCGTCTTGACCGAGATGTCCATCAGCTCGGCCTTGTGCAGGACCGGCAGGACGATCGCGCCGGTGAAGGTGACGTCGACCTTCTTGAGCTTGGAGATGATCAGTGCGCGGCCCTGGTCGACCTTGCGGAACAACCGGCTCACCATCAGCACGAGGCCGAGGGCGATGAGCAGGGCGAGCGCGAGGAGCACACCGGCTCCTATCGTGATGGTGTCCATGGGTATCCCTGTCTGCTGGGGGATGAGGGCGCGGGTCACAGGACCGGACGGGGCCCGCCGGCCAGGTCGGACGCCGTGTCGTGCGGCATGACCCAGAAGAACTGGCCGTCCGGATCGAAGTCGAAGATCAGTGCGGTGCTGCCGGCGGTCAGGCCCGTGCCACCGGCCGCGGAGCCGGCCACCGGAACGTCCGCCGGGGGCTGCCGGACCTGGACGATCGCGGACGAGCCGTCGGGGGCGGTGACCTCCGCCTGGCCGAAGCCGGGGCCCACCCGTCCCGTGCGGATGACGCACGGCAGCCCGACGAAGTCGCGCAGCGACGCCGCGACCGGGTCCTGGAAGACGCGGCGCAGCGGCAGCACCGCGAGCCGCGTGACGAGCCAGGCCGCGGCCGCCGCCGCCGGCAGGGCGAGGAACCGCAGGACGCCGCCGCCGGGCGCCGCCGCGACCGAGAGGCTCACGAACCACGCGACCGCGATCAGCAGGGAGAGGACGACCGTGGCGGGGACGCCGCCGAGGCCGAGTATCGCGAGTCGCTCGGCGACCAGCCCGTCCCCGCCGCCGGCGTCGCCGCCGTCCCCGGCGCCGGCACCGGCCCCCGTGTCGGCATCGGTGCCGGCGCCGAGGAGGTCGACGCCCAGGCCGCCGAGCAGGACGAGCGTCCAGTACCCGGCGACGACCAGGAGGGAGAAGCTGAAAAGAGCAGTGGGAAAACCGAACGCGGCGTCGAGGAATTCGCCCATGGAAGTGCACGCTCCCGCATCGAGACGTCATTGACCGTCCGGGCGGCCGAAACGGCGTCCCGGTAATGCGAATGGATTCGCTGAGAGAGGAAGGGGGTCGTGCTCAGCTATCTGGGAAGGCGTGCGCCCAGGTGATGCAGCTCAGGTCACAGGGCCTGGCGTCCTGGGGGCGGGCTCGGCGCGGCGGAGCCGGCGCAATGAGAAAGTGCCGGGGGGTCATCTGCGAACCCTTCTGGTCGGAGACATATCCTGTCTCGCCGACCAGGCTTCCCGGCACACCAGTAGTTACTTTAGCTTATTTCTCGCCCGGAGGGAAGTCTTTAAGCGGCGGATCGACTGGTACGGGTCGTTTGACCTCGCCATTCACCGCGAAAGCGATGATCTGTCCGGCGCCCCGCGCGGACGTTCAGGTTGCGTTGAGGTTCGCTGGAGGTCCGGCTCAGGAGCGGTCACTACCGTCGCCCGCCATGACCCAGCCCGCCACCGCCTCGCCCGCCGGGACGACGGAGTCCTGCCGGCCGATCTTCGTCCTCGGCTGCCCGCGCTCCGGGACGACGCTGCTCCAGCAGATGCTGCACTCGCACCGGCGCATCGCGTTCCCGTCCGAGACGCGGTTCGTGCACGTCTCCTACGAGACCCGGCACGGCTTCGGCGACCTGGAGCGGGAGGAGAACCGGCGGGCGCTCGCCGAATGGATCACCGGCGGGCCCGGCACCAAGTTCGGGGTCCTCGGGCTGGACGCCGCCGAGGTGGTCGAGGAGATCGTGCACGGGCCGCCGACGCTCGGGTCGGCGGTGGCGGCCGTCTTCCGCCGCTACGCGCGGGCGCACGGCAAGCCGCGGTGGGGCGACAAGCGGCCGAGCTACTTCCGGCGGGTGCCGATGCTCCAGCGGATGTTCCCGGACGCGCAGTTCGTCCACCTCGTCCGGGACGGCCGGGACGCGGTCAGCTCGCTGACGCGGATGCCGTGGTTCGAGGGCGACCTCCAGGCCGCCGCGCTGACCTGGCGGGAGGCCGTCGACACCGGCCGGCGCCTCGGCGCCCGCCTCGGCCCGGAGACCTTCTACGAGTTCCGCTACGAGGACCTCGTCGCGGAGCCGGAGGAGGAGCTGGCGAAGCTGTGCGCGTTCCTCGGCGAGGAGTACGACGCCGGGATGACCGAGGCGTACCGGCACGCCCGGCGGACGGTGCCGTCCGAGCGCAGGTGGCATCTGCGCACCCATGAGGCGCCCAACACCCGCAACGTGGGCGCGTGGCGGGAGCGCATGGCGGACGGGGAGGCCGACCTGGTCGAGCACGTCCTCGCCGGCCGGCTGCGTCACCACGGTTACGAACTGGCCGGCGTGCCGCGTCCCGCCGCGGCGCCGCTCGCGAGGTTCCACCGGCTCGCGGCGCACCGCTGGCGGTCGCGGCACGCGCAGGCGGTGCTGGACCGGTTCGCGGAGTCGCGGGAGCCCAACCCCGTCGCGTCGCGGCTGACCGGTCCGGTGCCTCTGACCGGACGGTCTGAGGACTGACACGGAAGGGACAGGTGACTCTGTCCCCAGGGCAAGAAGTCCGGGACCGGCCCGCGTTGGTGGACTCTGGGCGGTTGTCCGAAATTCTCATGGAACGTGCCGGGCGCGCCGCGCCCGGCCGGCGCCCCGCCGCCGCGGGCCTGCTGGGGAACGGCGCAGGTGGCGTGCCGTGGTGCGCCGCGCGGGGGAGAACCGGACCGCTGGGACGGACGGGGACAGCGTTTTCCGATCATGGTCGGCTGGGCCCCATATCGGCAGGGTTACCAGCCGGTAACCCAAGCGCCGTTTTACCGCCGAGCTGACTTAATTTACGAAACAGAGACATGGCCGTGTCCGATCGTTCACCCATCGATCTGAGACACATCATGCTTTTTGGTTGTATCTTGCGTGTTGCTCGTCACCCGATAGCTATCGCGATTGATTCGACGATCCTCTGACATAAGGAGGAGTGCGGTGACCACATCGGAAACAATTTCCCACGGCGAGCTGCAAACGTGGCTTCTTGACAGGATCGCCTTCTACCTCGACAGGCCCCCGGAAAACATCGATCCATCCGTCGAACTCGCCCGCTACGGGGTCGACTCCGTCTACGCGATCAGCATCATCAGCGACATCGAGGACCACCTCCAGGTCGAGGTCGACGTGGCCGAGGCCCGGCGCCGCGAGACCGTGACCGCGCTCACCGACTACCTGCTCGAACTCGTCGCGTGATGGGCGGCCGGCCCGAGAACGGGCCCCTGATGGTGGTCCTCGGCGACAGCGTGGCCGAGGGGCAGGACGACCCGGACCCCGCCGGCGGGTGGCTCGGCTGGGCCGGGCGGCTGGCCGCCAACCTGGGCTTTCCCCGTGAATCGATGCTGAACACGTCCGACCCGGGCGCGACGATCGAGGACGTGGTCAGCGACCAGCTGCCGGCCGTCCGGCACCTGCGGCCGGCCCTCGTGGTGCTCGGCTGCGGCATGAACGACGCGCTGCGCGGCTTCGAGCGGCCGGCCGCGGCGCGGCGGCTGGACGAGCTGTTCGGCTGGGCCCGCGGGCGCGGCGCGGTGGTGCTGGCGATCCCGGTGCCGCGGCCGCCGCTGCTCGACCTGTCCCCGATCTCGCAGTTCCGCAAGAAACGGACCGTCCAGCGCATCCATGACTTCAACGAGGAGCTCGACCGCGTCTCCCGCGACTTCGGAATGGCGTTCCCGGAACGTGAATCGGTTGCGAAAGTCGCTGACCCCTCGATGTGGAGTTCCGACGGAATCCACCTGAACCCGGAAGGGCACGCATATGTGGCGGAGGTGATCGCGGAGATAGCGGGCAGCCTGCTCGGTGAGCGGGTGGGCTGAGCTGAGCCTCGGGGGCCGATCCAGCAGTGTGGGAAACAGATGAACAGACCATTCGCGTTCGCCCGCGTCCCCCAGTCGGTGATGCTGATTCCGCTGGCTCCCGTGCTGGCCGTCCAGGCCTGGCGGACGGTGCGCCGGACACCGCGGCTCGACCCCGCCGGCGGGGCCGAGCACGGCTTCGTCCAGGGCGCGAACCCCGGTACCGGTCGGCCCGCGTTCCGCGTCGTCGTGATCGGCGAGTCCACCGCGGTCGGCGTCGGGGCGTCCCGGCACGCCGAGGCGCTGCCGGGCTTCCTCGCCGAAGCGCTGGGCGAGCGCCTGCGGCGCAGCGTGGCGTGGTCGGTCTCCGGTGAGAACGGGGCGACGGCCCGCCGCATCACCGGGGGCCTCATCCCGCCGGCCAACGGCTCCGCACCGGACCTCGTGGTCGTCACCGCGGGGATCAACGACCTGATCCGGCGGCGCCCCCTGCGCCGCTGGGCGGCCGACATGACCGAGCTGGTCGGCGTGCTGCGCGGCCGGTTCGCGGACGCGACGGTGCTGCTGGCGGGCATGCCGCCGGTGCACCGGTTCCCCGCGTTCCCGCAGCCGCTCCGGTACGTGCTCGGCGCCCGCGCGCGGGCCATGGACCGGATCATGCGGGAGGCGGCGCGGGCGGGCGGGGCGGTCCACGCTCCCATGGACGAGGCGATGGCGCGCGACCGCGGGCTGTTCGCCTCCGACGGCTTCCACCCGTCGCCCGACGGCTACCGGGCCTGGGCGCGCGACCTCGCCCGCGCCGCGGCCCCGCCCGCCGTCCCGCCCGCCGTCCCGCCCGCCGTCCCGCCCGCCGTCCCGCCCGACCCCGATCCACCGCCCGCCGAGAGCACGAGCACGCCGCCCGCCGGCACCGCTCCGCCACGGAAGAACTGACACGTCGCAGGCAAGCGAAGGGAGCAGCTCCGATGACCGTTCCCGGAACGTTCCGATCGGCGGTGGAGGCCGGGGACCTCGCCGCCGTCACCCGCGTCCTCGACCCGGGCATCGAGTTCCGCAGCCCCGTGATGGTGAAGCCCTACCTCGGCCGCGACACCGTCACCAGGCTGCTCGCGGTGCTGTTCGAGGTGTTCGAGGAGTTCCGCTACACCGAGGACCTGGTGAGCCGCGTCCCGAACGGGGCCGGCCCGCCCACCCAGGCGCTGATCTTCGAGGCGCGGGTGCTGGGCAAGGCCGTCCAGGGGCTGGACCTGCTCAGCTTCGGTGGCACCGGGCTCGTCACGGGCCTGACGGTCATGGTCCGCCCGCTGCCCGCGGCGATGACGCTCGCCCGCGCGGTCGGCCGCCGGATGGAGGACGCCGCGGCGGCGGGCGCGGACGGCGCCGCGGCGAACGACGCAGAGGAGAACGCAGAGGACAGGGACGACCCGGGGGGAGCGGAGGGGGCGGGGGGCCCGTCCGGCACGACGCGGTCATAGGGCGCGCTCACAGGGCGCGGCCGGACGGCGCAGCCATTGGGAGCCGACCCAGGAAAAGGGAGTGGAAGGAAAGATGGACAGTAAGGTCCCCGCACGCCCCGCGAACCCCGCACTCGCGGCACCGACGCTCACCGATCCCGCGCTCGCCGATCCGGCGCCCCCGGATCCCGCGCCCGCGAGCCCGCCGCCCGCGCGCCGGGTGCTCGCGGGATTGTCTCCGGCGCACCGGATCGCCGCCGACCTGGACGGGTACCTCGGCGATCCGATGGACGACGAGGCCGGGCCGTTCTCCTACAAGGCGATCGTGGAGGCCGAGGAGCGCGACGAGCTTCCGCCGGGCGCGGTGGACGCCGTCCGGGCGTGGGGCTTTCCGAAGTACCTGGTGCCGTGCCCGCTCGGCGGGCGGCTGTCCACCCTGGAGGAGCTGTTCTTCGTGACGCGCGGCATCTCGCGCCGCAGCGTCACGGTGGCGGTGATGTACGGGTCGGGGCTGCTGGCGGTGAACCCGGTGTGGCTGTGGGGCGACGACTGGCAGCGCAGGACGGTCGCCGACGGGGTGCTGCGGGGCGATCTGGCCTGCTTCGGCGTCTCGGAGGCCGACCACGGCAGCGACGTCATGGCGTCGGAGTCGGAGGCCGACCTGCAGGGCGACGAGCTGGTGCTGACGGGCGTGAAGTGGCCGGTCGGCAACGCCACCCGCGGGCGGTTCGTGACCACCTATGCCAAGACCGGCCCGCGTGACTTCTCCCTCATCCTGGTCGACAAGCGGGAGCTCGACCCGGCCGCCTGGTCGACGCTGCCCCCCGTCCGGACGGTCGGGCTGCGCGGCCACGACCTGTCCGGCGTCGCGTTCTCCGGGGCGCGCGTCCCGGCCGAGCGGGTGATCGGGCGGCGCGGCTCCGGGCTCGTCCAGACGCTGAAGACCCTGCAGATCACCCGGACCGCGATCGCGGCCCTGTCGGTCGGGACGATCGACGCGGTCGTGCGCATCGGGATGGAGTACGCGCGGCAGCGCACCCTGTACGGCTCGGACATCTACAAGATCCCCGTCATCCGCGACCATCTGCTGAAGGCCCACCTGGACCTGCTGATCGCCGAGTGCGTCGCGATCCCGGTGACGCGCTGCCTGACGGTCGCGCCGGGGCGGCTCAGCCTGTGGTCGTCGATCGCGAAGTACTTCGTCCCCGTGCTGGGGGAGGAGGTCGTGGCGAGCATCGGGACCGTCCTCGCCGCGCGCGGCTACCTGCGCGAGGGCGTCGCGCACGGCGTGTTCCAGAAGCTGCAGCGCGACCACGCGATCGCGAGCATCTTCGAGGGCACCACGCACGTGAACCTCGCGAACGTCGCCGGCCAGCTCCCGTACCTGGTCGACCCGCCGGAGGAGACGGGACGCGAGGACGAGCTGCTCGCCGACCTGTTCTGCTGGACGCGGACCCCGCCCCCGTGGGAGCCGGACGGCCGGCTGCTGCAGCTCACCAACGAGGGGCGCGACGAGGTCGGGCAGCGGTTCGAGCAGATCTCCGAGGAGGTGCTGGCGGCGGCCAACGCGCACGCGGCGCCCGGGGTCGCCGCCGAGTTGAAGGACCTCGTGTCCAGCATCGGCGGCCTGCGCGCCAAGGTGGACGAGGGCATCAGGGCCTCCGAGGGCGACACGTCGTCGGTGGCGGCGCTCGCCCGCGCCAAGCGCTACTGCGAGCTGCACGCGATGGTGTCCTGCATGCTGACGTGGCTGCACAACCGGCACGCGTTCGGCGGGCGGTTCGCGGACGGCCAGTGGCTCGTCCTGTGCCTGCAACGGCTGCTCCAGCGCGCACAGCCCGACGCGGCCCTGTCGGAGGATTTCCTCCCGTCGCTGGAAGACGCGATGTTCCGCAGCTTCGACGAAGAGCGCTGGTTCACCCTGCTCTCACTGGCCGAGGACGAGTGATACCCCGTGTACACGGATTTCGTGTCGCTCGTCCGGGACAACGTCCAGACGTACGGTGACGACCGCTCGTTCACGTTCATCAGTGAAGAGCCGGGACGCAAGTACAAGGAGAACGTGCTCGGGTTCGCCGAACTCGACCGCAAGGCCCGCGCGCTGGCCTGCCGCCTGGAGGCGCGCGGGCTCCGCGACAGGGCCGTCCTCCTGCTGTATCCGGAGGGCCTGGAGTTCATCACGGCGTTCGTGGCGTGCCTGTACGCGCGGGTCATCGCCGTTCCCGCGCCGCTGCCCGACCTGGACGCGGGGCGGTTCGGCCGCACCCGCCGCATCATCGAGGACGCGGACATCGCGCTGATCCTCACCGACACCGCCCACCGGGCCACGCTCGACGCGTGGCTGCGGGCGGCCGGTCTGCGGAACCGCGTCCACTGCCTGGACACCCAGGCGACCAAGGACGCCGACCCCGGCGACTGGACGCCACCGGAGTTCGGCCCCGACACGCTCGCCTTCCTGCAGTACACGTCGGGCTCGACCAGCGACCCGAAGGGCGTGATGGTCTGCCACGGCAACCTGCTCTGCAACGGCGAGGAGATCAAGCGCCGCATCGAGGGATCGCCGGACACCGTCGGCGTCGGCTGGGTGCCGCACTACCACGACATGGGCCTGGTCGGCCAGTTCCTCCAGCCGCTCTACCTGGGCTGCCGGTACGTGTTCACCTCGCCGATCACGTTCATCAAGCGTCCCGCGCTGTGGCTGGAGCTGATCACCCGGTACCGGGGTACGATCACCGTCGCGCCGAACTTCGGGTACGAGCTGGCCCTGCGCCGCGTCACCGACAGTCAGCTGGACGGCTTGGACCTGTCGTCGCTGACGGTCGCCAAGAACGGCGCCGAACCCGTCCGGGCGGCGACGCTGGAGGCCTTGGCCGAGCGGTTCCGCCCGGTCGGGTTCCGGCCCGAGATGTGGATGCCCTGCTACGGGATGGCGGAGACGACGCTGCTCATCACGGGCGCGCCCATGGGCGGCGGGCCGGTGGTCCGCGACTTCGACGCCGACGCACTCACCAGGGACACGGCCGTGCCGCGCACCGGCCCGAACGGCACCGGCCCGAACGGCACCGGCCCGAACGGCACCGGCCCGAACGGCAGGGGCCCCGGCGCCACGCGGCGGCTCGTGAGCAGCGGGCGGCCCGTCTCGCTGGACGTGCGGATCGTCGACCCGGAGACGCGCGCCGAACGCCCGCAGGGCCGCGTCGGCGAGATATGGGTCCGGGGCGGAAGCGTCGCCAGAGGCTATTGGGGCAGCCCCGAGGAAAGCCGCTCGACTTTTTCCGCCCGCACCGCCGCGGATGAGGGCCCATATCTGCGTACCGGTGATCTTGGATTCATCGCCGAAGGCGAACTGTTCGTCACCGGAAGGATCAAGGACCTGATCATCGTCAACGGCCGCAATATCCACGCCCACGACATAGAGGAGGCGGCGCGGGCGGCCCATCCGGCGGCGCTGATCGGCGCCGCGTTCGCCATCGACGGAGCCATCGACGCCGATGTCGGCGATGACGCCGGCCGGGGCCTGGACGGCGGCCGGGAACACGTCGTCATCGTCCAGGAGATCAGCACCCGGGCGGCCGCGGGGACGCCTCTGGACGACCTGGCGTCCCTCATCAAGGCCCGGGTGGCACGGGCGTTCGAGCTGCCCGCGGTGAGCGTCGTGCTCGCCGCGCGCGGCACCGTGCGGCGCACGACGAGCGGGAAGATGCAGCGCCGGCTGACCCGCGCGGCGTTCCTCTCCGGAGAGATCACCGCACTCGCCGATGATCTCGAACCGGGCGTCTCCGGCCTCCGGCGGGTGATCGCGTGAACGGCGCGCCCATGACCCTCGCGACCTGCAATTTCGAAGATCGAAAAATTCGCGCTTACCAATCCTAGTCAAAAGCATGACTAATCATGTCTTTGTCTGCTAACGTCGGTCGCAACCCTGAGTCAAGGCGGGGAGAGAAGGCCGATGGCGCTACGTCACGCGGTGCTGGCGGCGCTGCTCGATGGCGAGTACAGCGGCTACCAGCTGGCCAAGATCTTCGATTTGTCGGTCTCCAACTTCTGGCATGCCGTACCGCAGCAGCTCTACTCGGAGCTGTCGAGGTTGGAGACGGAGGGCCTGATCCGCGGACGGCAGATCATCCAGCACGATCGTCCCAACAAGCGGGTGTACACGGTCACCCCGGCCGGCGTCGAGGCGCTGGAGCGGTTCGCCGTCACCCCCGCCAAACCCGGGATCATCCGGGAGAACCTGCTCGTGATGGTCCAGGCCGTGGACCACATCTCCGCCGACTCCGTCATCGCCCAGCTCGAGGACCGGGCGGTCGCGGCCGCCGCCAAGGTCGAGGTCTTCGAGCACACCCTGAAGCACCTGCGCGGCGACCTGGACGAGGAGACGTTCCTGCGGACCGGGTCCCCGCTCGGCCCGTACCTCACCTGCCTGCGGGGCCGCCGCTTCGAGCAGGAGAACTACGAGTGGTTCACCAGCACCGCCCGGCTGCTGCGCAGCCGGACGGGCACCCAGGCCGAGGAGGGCGAGGCGTCATGACGGCCATCATGCGGCCCGCGCCCCCCTCGAACACGGCGCCATCCGCGCCGACCCCCCACGCCCACCCGAGCCTCGCACCCCGGCCGGGCCGGACCCGGGCGACACGCCTTAGTCAAGGAGGCGTTCACTATGTCGGGCGAACACCACACCATCGAACTCCCTAGCAGCCCACTCCCCAACGCCGCACTGCCCACCGACGCACTGCCCGCCGACGGACTTCCCAACGGGAGGGCCGCCGCGCCGCACGGACTGCCGACGATCGACGAGCCGCCACCGCTGCTGCTGGGCGAGCTGACACTGCCCGCCGAACGGGCCTCGGTGCCCCGGGCGCGGGGGTTCAGCCGGTCCGTCACCGTCGCCTCCGGCGCCGCGCACGTCCGCGACGACGCCGAGGTCCTGGTCTCCGAGCTGGTGACCAACGCCGTCCGGCACGCGACGGCGCCCGGCGCCGCGCTGTGCCTGCGGCTGCTGCGCGCCGGCACCCGGCTCCGCATCGAGGTCCACGACCAGGGCGCCGGCATCCCCCGGCCGCGCCAGGTCGACCTCATGGAGGAGACGGGACGGGGCTGGTTCCTCGTCGCGGTCATGGCGGACCGGCACGGCACCGACCACACCCCGGCCGGCAAGTCGGTCTGGTGCGAAGTGCGCGCCTGGCCGCGGGACGAGCATCCCGGTCACTGAGCACCCCGTTCGCAGACCCCCGGTTCGGCGAATGGAAGTGCCATGCCCGAATACGCGCCCGCTGACCACCCGTCCGCCGGCTACTACCGGGCGGACGGCAGACCCGCCACGGCCGAGGAGGCCCAGCGGCTGCTGCTGGACGTGCGTGGACGCCTGCTCGCGCAGGACGTCATCCGCGTCGGCGCCGTCGTCGTGGTCGTCTCGACCTGGTTCACCGTGGTCGACCTCGGCATCGCGGCGAACGGACGTCCGCTGCTGTGGCAGACCATCGTGTCCGACCACGCGATGCACGCCGACATCGGCCAGTACACCTCGCGGGAGAAGGCCGCGCGCGGCCACGCGCAGGCCGTCGCCATGATCTCCGGCAGGCTGCGCGGCCTGGTCGCCCGCGCCGCGCTGGACGAGGTGCGCCCCTAGAACACGAGAACCACACCCCCGCATCCCCCCACGACACGGGCCGCGATCCCGGCCCGCCCTCGGCATGAGGTTGTGATCTGATGGCCTCGAAGACACCCCGCGACGACGTCCCCGGCGGCAAGGCCCGGCGGAGACGTCCCATCCGCCTGCGGATCACCGCGCTGCTGCTGGTGCCGCTGGTGTCCCTCATCACCCTGTGGGCGTTCGCCGCGAACATCACGCTCGGCGACGCGTTCGACAAGTACGACTTCTCGACGACGTACGAGAAGGTGGGCCTGCCCGGCATCTACCTGGTGAACCAGCTCCAGGCGGAACGTTCCCTCAGCGTCGTGGCGCTGGCCACGCGGGACGCCGAGGCCGCGAAGAAGCTCGGCGTGCAGCGCGCCCGCGTCAGCGCCGTCGAGAAGTCGTTCCGCGCCACCGCGCTGTCGCCCGAGGCGCAGGACGCGGCGCAGCCGGAGACGAAGAAGCGCCTCGCCGAGGCGGTCAAGGCCCTCGACCGGCTGCCGCAGCTGCGCGGCAGGGTCGACTCCGGCCAGCCGGCGCCGCTGGACGTCATCAACTCCTACAGCACGATGCTCGACCAGGTCATCAAGGTGTTCGACGGCCTCGTGTCGGTCAACGACGTCGCGATCCTCACCCAGGGCCGCGCGCTGATCGGCATCGGCAACGCCCGCGCCTACATGCTGCGGGAGGACTCCCTCGTCACCGCCGCGATGGCGCGCAACGGGCGGCTCACCCCGGCCGAGCACACCGCGTTCGTCCAGTGGGCGGCGGAGGGCCGGCAGGAGTTCGAGGCCGGGCTCGCCGACCTCAACGACCAGATCCGCGGGCCGCTGCGGCAGCTCGCCGGGTCCGAGCAGTTCCAGCGGTACCGCGCCGCCGAGACCGCGATCGTGAACGCGCGCGGCGACCGGCTGCCGCCCGAGGCCGCCGACTGGCAGGCCACCACCCAGCTGCTGTCGCAGGCGTGGGGGCAGAAGGTCCAGCAGGCGAGCCTCGCGCTCAACGAGATGGCCAAGCCGATCGGCGAGCGGATCGTCCTGCGGCTCGTCCTCGCCGGCGGGTTCGGGCTGCTCGCGGTCATCGCGTCGATCGTGCTGTCGCTGCTCGCGGCCCGCAGCCTGTCCCGCGAGCTGCGCGGGTTGCAGCGCGCCGCGCTGAACCTCGCCGAGGACCGGCTGCCCGGTGTCGTCGCCCGGCTCCGGCGCGGCGAGGAGGTCGACGTGGACGCCGAGGCGCCGCCGCTCGTCATCGGCAAGAGCAGGGAGGTGGCGCGGGTCGGCGACGCCTTCACGAAGGTGCAGCACACCGCGATCGAGACCGCCGTCCGCGAGTCGTACCTGCGGCAGGGCATCAGCCGCGTGTTCCTCAACGTGGCCTGGCGCAGCCAGTCGCTGCTGCACCGCCAGCTCCGCATGCTGGACGAGATGGAGCGCGGCGCGTCCGACCCGAAGGCCCTGGAGGACCTGTTCCGGCTCGACCACCTCACCACCCGCATGCGCCGGCACGCCGAGGGCCTGGTCATCCTGTCCGGGACGTCGCCGGGCCGGGGCTGGAGCCGGCCGGTGCACGTCGAGGACGTGCTGCGCGCCGCCGTCGCCGAGGTCGAGGACTACACGCGCGTCGAGGTCGTCGTCGTGACCGGGCAGGCCGCGCTGATCGGCGAGGCCGTCGCCGACATCATCCACCTGCTCGCCGAGCTGATCGAGAACGCCACCGTGTTCTCGCCCGCGCCGACCGAGGTGCTGGTCCGCGGCGAGATGGGCGCCAACGGGTTCGCCGTCGACGTCATCGACCGCGGCATCGGGCTCGACCAGTCCGAGCTGGACGCCCTGAACCTGCGGCTGTCGCGGCCACCGGAGTTCGACCTGGCCGTCACCGACCGGCTCGGCCTGTTCGTCGTCGCCCGGCTCGCCGGGCGGCACGGCATCCGGGTCGCCCTGCAGCCGTCGCTGTACGGGGGCGTCAGCGCCGTCGTGCTGATCCCGCGCGAGCTGATCGTGGACGTCGAGCAGCCCGAGGACGAGGCGTCGCCCGACGGCGACGTGCCCGTCGCGGGGCCTGTCCGGCAGAACGAGCAGAACGGGCACGCCCCGGCGAACGGCTCGGCGCGGCAGTGGCCCTCGCCGTCGGCGCCGTCGTCGACCGCGATGCTGAACGCGCCGGTGTACGACACCGTCCAGGACGCACCCGCTCACGACGGGGCGCCCGCCCCGGAAACGCCGTTCGACACCGCCTACGACCCCGCGCCGACCTACGACACCGCGCCCTCTTTCGAGGCCGCGGCGCCCGACACGCCGGCCGCCCTGGTGGATCGGCCGGAGTTCGACGCGACGGTGGGGTTCAACGCGTACGACGGAACAGAGACCCCGACGTCGTACGGCACCCCACCGTCGTACGGGGCCCCGCCGCCGTACGAAGCCCCGCCGTCGTACGAAGCCCCGCCGCCGTACGAGGCTCCACCGTCGTACGAGGGCCGGCCCGGACCGCCGCCCGCGTTCGACGCGACGCGGCCGTTCCAGGCCGCGGGCCCGCGCATCCCCGCCTACGGCCACGATTCCTACGCCGAGACGGGCCGCTACGAGGCGCCCGCCTCGTTCGGGGAGACGCAGACCCGTGCGGGCAACGGCGGCCGCGCCCCGCTGCCGCGCCGGGTGCGCGGCGGCAACCTGGCGCCCCAGCTGCGCGACTCGGACGGTTTCGGCGAACCGCCGGCGACGCCGCCCGAGGACGCGGTCGCGGCCTGGGAGGAGCGCTCGGCGGAGGCGTCCCGTGACCTGTTCGCCTCCCTGCAGGCCGGCTGGCTGCGGGGCAGGGACGAGGACGAAGGACCGGCCGACGGCATGGAGGGAAGATCATGATCCAGCAGGGAGTCGCGGCCGAGCTGAACTTTCTCCTCGACGATCTCGTCGACCGGGTTCCGCAGATCCGCAAGGTGGTCGTGCTGTCCCGGGACGGGCTCGTGATGGGCAAGTCGCGCGGCGTCGGCCGCGAGGACGGCGAGTACCTCGCGGCCCTCGCCGCCGGGTTCCACAGCCTGGCGATCGGCGCGAAGCCGCAGCTGGAGTCCGGCGAGATCCGGCAGACGCTCATCGAGATGGACAAGGGCCTGTTCTTCGTCGTGCCGGCCGGGGCGAACAGCTGCCTCGCGCTGCTCAGCGAGGTCGGCGCCAACGCGGGCCTCGTCGCCTACGAGATGACGATGCTGGTCAAGCGCGTCGGAAGGCAGCTGTCCACCGGAGTCAGGCAGAGCGCCGCCGGACCCGGACCCAGGTGACCCGCCATGGACCCCAGTGACGTGCCCGGTGCTCCCCGGGGTCCGGGCAGGGAACGCTGGCTCGACGCCGCCGCCGGGCCGATCGTCCGTCCCTACGCGGTGACGCGCGGCCGGACCCGGCCGGCCGGCAAGCCGCTCGACATCGTGGCGATCCTCGTCGCGACCGGGCGGCCGCCGGCCGAGCCGGGCCGGCTGTCGCGCCACCAGCGGCGGCTGCTCGCACTGTGCCGCCGCCCGCACGCCCTCGCCGACCTCGCCTCGGACCTGAGCCTGCCGCTCGGCGTGATCCGGGTGCTGGCCGGCGACCTGATCGAGTCGGGCCTCGTGGACGTCCAGCGGTGGTCCACGCCGGCCTCGCCGACCGGGCAGCCGACCATGATCCAGCCGCATACCGACCAGAACCTGCTCAGGATGGTGCTCGATGAACTCCGCGCGCTCTAGAACCGACGCCGAGACCCCGCCTGCCGCCGAGGACGCCGACGACCGGGACGACGGGCCCCGCGTCGCTCTGAAGATCCTCGTCGCCGGCGGGTTCGGCGTCGGGAAGACGACCATGGTCGGCGCGGTCAGCGAGATCCGGCCCCTGCGCACCGAGGAGGCGCTGACCGACGCGAGCGTCGGCGTCGACGACCTCGACGGCGTCGCCGCCAAGACCACCACGACGGTGGCGATGGACTTCGGCCGCATCACGCTGCGCGACGGCGTCGCCATCTACCTGTTCGGGACGCCCGGCCAGGAGCGGTTCTGGTTCATGTGGAACGAGTTGTCGCGCGGCGCGCTCGGCGCGGTCGTCCTGGCCGACACGCGGCGGCTGATGGCGAGCTTCGCCTCGATCGACTACTTCGAGCGCAAGGGCACGCCGTTCGTCGTCGCGGTCAACTGCTTCGACGACGCCGACCGCTACGAGCCGCCGGAGATCCGGACGGCCCTCGACATCGACCCGCACGTCCCCGTCCTGCT
Organism: Actinomadura latina NBRC 106108; assembly: GCF_001552195.1. Taxonomy (GTDB): domain Bacteria; phylum Actinomycetota; class Actinomycetes; order Streptosporangiales; family Streptosporangiaceae; genus Spirillospora; species Spirillospora latina. Next base: position 99 of record NZ_BCQS01000048.1, on the reverse strand, counting down.
GTGCGACGCGCGGCGGACGGTGTCGGCGAAGGAGGTCCTCGTGTCGCTGGTCGAGCACGCGCTGCGGCTCGCCGGCGGGGCGAGCCCCCGCCGGGCCGG
>NZ_BCQS01000047.1 GCF_001552195.1 Actinomadura latina NBRC 106108 | reverse complement strand
GAGGAAGCTGTACGGCCAGCTCGACTGGGCCTCTCAGGTCCAGCTCTGGTACGACAAGCTCCGCGAAGTCATCGACGGCTACCAGCCCGACATCATCTACCAGGACTTCAACCTGGGCCGGATCGACGAGTCGCAGCGCCTCAATTTCCTGGCCCACTATTACAACCAGGCGATCTCCTGGAACAAGGAAGTGGTCGCCACCTACAAGGACGGGTTCAACAACAGGGGCGAGGTCTACGACTTCGAGCGCGGCGGGCCGGCCGACATCCAGGCTCCGTACTGGCTGACCGACGACAGCGTCTCCAGCTCCAGCTGGTGCTACACCGCGGGCATCGGCTACTACTCGACCAACGCCATGCTGCACTCGCTGATCGACCGGGTCAGCAAGAACGGCAACATGGTGCTGAACATCGCACCGATGGCCGACGGCACCATTCCGTCCGGGCAGCGGGACATTCTGCTCGGCATCGGGGACCACCTCAAGCGCTTCGGCGAGTCCATCTACGCGACCCGGGCCTGGACGGCCTACGGCGAAGGCCCCACGCAGATGGGCGGCGGCCCGTTCTCCACGCCGCGGGAGGGCACCGGCAAGGACATCCGGTTCACCCGCAGCAAGGACAACACCGTCCTGTACGCGACAGTACTGGGCTGGCCTGGCGGCACGCTCGGCATCACCACGCTGGCCTCGAACCGGATCAACCTGGGCTCGCTGACCTCGGTACGGCTGCTCGGCCCCGCGGCCGGGGAGTCCCTCGACCTGCCCGACCGCAGCCAGGACGGGTCCGGCCTGCGCATCGCGATGCCCTCGGCCACCGCCCCGTTCAGCGCCCGGGCGTATGTGGTCAGGCTGACCTTCTCCGGCCGGATTCCAGCCCTGGACTCGGGTCCGGCTCCGACCGGCTGGGTGCGGATCGCCAACGTCACCAGCGGTCTCGTCCTGGACGGCGGCGGCAACGTGGCCTCCGGAGCCGTGCTCAAGCAGTGGAACTACGACGGCAGCACCAACCTGCAGTGGCAACTGGTGGATGTGGGCAACGGCTACCACCGCATCGTCAACCGCACCAACGGAATGGTCGCCGACAGCTGGGGCGACGCCACCAACGGCGCATCCGCCCGGCAAGCGGCGTGGAACGGCGGCGACAACCAGCAATGGAGGCTGAACGATCTCGGCAACGGCCGCTGCCAGATCGTCAACCGCGGCACCGGCACGGCCTTGGACGGCGCGGGCACCACCACGGTCGGCTCGACCACGATCCTCTGGGCGCCCAACTCCAGCACCAACAACCAATGGACCATCACCGCGGTCTGACACTGCACGGCCTGAGCGGCGGAGCGAATCGGTTCGAGGGACCGTCAGGAGGGCGAGCTCCCGGGGCGTGCGGGGGCGGTCGTGTCGCGCAAGGCGATGGGTGGAGCGACGAGGACGTGGCGGTGCGGGGTGGAGGGGTCGGCGATGCGCTGGATGAGCATCTCGACGGCCTGGGCGCCGAGGTCGTCGGCGGGCACGTCCGAGGCCGTGAGGGGCGGGTGGAGGTTCTCCGCCAGGTCCTGCGCGGCGACGCCGGTGATGGAGAAGTCGCCCGGCACCGTCCGGCCCGCCTTGGCCAGCGCGTGGTACATGCCCGGGATGGCGGCCTCGTTGATGGTGGCGACGGCGGTCAGGTCGGGATGCTCGGCGAGAAGCCGTTCCACGCAGGCCATCCCGGACTGGGCGTCGTCGGCGCAGCAGGTCTGCGCACCGTCCAGACCGCGTTCGTCGACCGCGCGCGCGAAACCGGCCTGGGCGCGGTGACCGGGACCGTACCCCGCCGCCACCAGCTCCGCGGAGCGGTTGACCAGGGCGATGCGGCGATGCCCCAGGTCGGCCAGGTGATGGACGCATCGGGAGATCAGCGTTTCGTAGTCGATGTCGACCCAGGACATCTCCTCCGGGCGGGCGGTGCGGCCGATGCCGACGAACGGCAGTCCGGACTCGCGCAGGCGGGTGACCCGGTCGTCCTCCAACCGGATCTCCATGAGGACGACGCCGTCCACGCGCCGGCCGCCGACCACGCGCTCGAACGAACGGTCGTGCTCGCCCCCGGACGGCGACAGCAGCACGTCCAGGTCGGCGCGTGCGGCGGCGTCGACGACGCTGGCCACGAAGCCGAGCTGCATGTCGGTCAGGCGCCGGCCGGCCGGCGGGATGACCAGGCCGAGGGTGTGGGACCGGCCCTCCTTGAGCGCCCTGGCGGCGGCGTTCGGCCGGTAGCCGAGCTCGTCGATGATGGCCTGGATGCGCCGCCTGGTCGCCTCCGACACCGGACGCTTGCCGCTGAGGGCGTAGGAGACGGTGCTGCGCGACACGCCCGACCGCCTGGCGATCTCCCCGATGTTCACCGGCGCTCCTCACCTGATTCGACACGTCCAGCCACATGGTAAGTCGAATCGAGTGCGCCTGGGGGCATCTCCTGGACTCCACCGGCTTCCACCAGACCCCATTGACGTGTGCGATGAGCGCGTTTATGTTCAAGCGAATCGATTCGATGCGCAGTGCGGACAGCTCAGCGGGAGGGTCACAACCATGGGATCAGTGACAGCGAGCCGGTCCACGGCCGGCCTGATCCTCGCGGTCATGGCGGCCGCGGGCGGCCTGACCGCGTGCTCCACCTCCTCGGGCGGCGGCCCGGACGCGGCCCAGGGCGGCACGTACACCGTCTGGGATCCCTACCCGCAGTACGACAAGGGCTCCGGCTGGGTGAAGCTGCTGGACGAGTGCGGCGCGCAGGCCGGGGTCAGCGTCAAGCGCACCGCCTACGACACCAGCGACCTGACGAATAAGGCCCTGCTGGCCGCCCAGCAGGGCAACGCCCCGGACCTGCTCATCGAGGACAACCCCGTCGTCTCCACACTGGCGGAGGGCGGCGTCCTCACGACCACGGAGGAGACCAAGCTCGACACCTCGGCCATCGCGCCGAACCTGCTGGCCGCCGGGCAGCGCGGGGGCAAGACGTACGGCATCCCGATCGGCGCCAACACGCTGGCCCTCTACTACAACAAGAAGGTCCTCGCGAAGGCCGGGGCGGACATAGCCTCCGTCAAGGACTGGGCGTCGCTGACCGCCGTTCTCGCGAAGGTGAAGGCCGCGGGCAAGAAGGGCATCACGTTCTCCGCGATCGGCACGGAGGAGGGCAGCTTCCAGTTCCTGCCGTGGTTCTGGGGAGCCGGCGCACAGCTCACCAAGCTGGACTCCCCGGAGGGCGTCTCGGCGTTGGCGCTGTGGGCCGACTGGCTCAAGAAGGGCTACGCGCCCAGCTCGGTCATCAACAACACCCAGACCACGAGCTGGCAGCAGTTCGCCACCGGCGACTACGCCTTCGCCGAGAACGGCACCTGGCAGCTGGCCAACGCCAGGAAGGCGGGCCTCTCGTACGGCATCATCCCGGTCCCCGGCCGGAACGGCGGCACCGCGCCGGCGCCGACCGGCGGTGAGTTCGTGAGCATCCCCGTCCAGAGGGACACCGGCCGCTACGCCACGTCCCAGAAGCTGGTGACGTGCCTGACCAGCACCGGCAACTCGCTCACCACCACGACGACGCTCTCGTACATCGCCCCGACCGCGCAGGTGCGAGCCCAGCAGATCGCCGCCGATCCGGGGCTGAAAGTCTGGGCGGACGCGGTCGAGGCCGCCAAGGGCCGCACCAGTGGCGACCTCGGCACCAAGTACCCGAAGATCTCCGAGCCGATGTGGGGTGCGGTCCAGGCGGCCCTGAGCGGGGCGAAAGACCCGCAACGGGCGATGACCGCCGCGCAGGCCGCGGCCGAGAGCGCGACGCGGTAGGGCCGGGACGGCACAGGATGAACCGAGCCGCACCGACGGCCGCCCGGCCCGCCGCCCGGTCCGCGCCGACGGCGGGACGCGGCGGCCAGAGGGCACCGCGCCGACCCCGGTCCGGGCAGTGGGCGGCATGGGGCTTCCTGACCCCGGTCGCCGTCTACCTGCTGGCCTTCTACGCCTATCCGCTCTACCGGAACCTCGACCTGAGCCTGCGCGACTACACGGTTCGCTCGTTCGTCCAGGGCGACGCGCCCTTCACCGGCTTCTCCAACTACGCCGAGGTGCTGGACGATCCGACGTTCGGGCCCGCGCTGTGGCACACGGCGGTGTTCACTCTCGTGTCGCTGGCCTGCCAGTTCGCGATCGGGCTCGCGCTCGCCGTCTTCTTCCACCGGAACTTCCGGCTGTCGGCCACCCTGCGGGCGCTGTTCCTGATCCCGTGGCTGCTGCCGCTGATCGTGTCGTCCTCGACCTGGTCCTGGATGCTGGACAGCGACTCCGGCGTCGTGAACGCGGCGCTGGGCGCCGCCGGGGTCGGCCCGGTCGGCTGGCTGACCTCGCCGGACTGGTCGCTGTGGGCGGTGACCATCGCCAACATCTGGATCGGCGTCCCGTTCAACCTGGTCGTGCTCTACGCGGGTCTGCAGGCGATCGACCCGGCCCTCTACGAGGCGGCCGAACTGGACGGCGCGAACGGCCGGCAGCGGTTCTGGCACGTGACCTTCCCGCTGCTGCGCCCGGTCTCGGCGATCACCCTCCTGCTGGGGCTGGTCTACACGCTGAAGGTCTTCGACATCATCTGGATCATGACCAGGGGCGGGCCGAGCACGTCCTCCACCACGTTCGCCACCTGGTCGTACCGGCTCGGGTTCGGCAACCTGCTGCCGGCGTTCGGCCCGGGCGCGGCGGTCGGGAACCTGCTCATCCTCGCCGCCCTGGCCTTCGGACTCCTCTACATCCGCGTGCAGCGAAGGCAGGTCCCCACATGAGCGCGTCCCGCCGCCGGTGGAAGACCGTGATCGGACTGGCGCTGACCGGAGTGATGCTGTTCCCGGTCTACTGGATGATCAACGTCTCGTTCACCCGCGACCAGGACATGCGCAAGAGCCCGCCCTCGCTGGTCCCGGTCGGCGGCACCCTGGACGGCTACCGGGCGGTCTTCGACCAGCAGTTGCCCTACCTGGGCAACAGCATGCTCGTGGGGCTGGGCACCGTGGCGCTGACCCTGCTGCTCGCGGCGCCCGCCGCGTACTCGCTGGCCAAGCTGCACCCGCGGGGCGGCGGAGCGCTGAGCTTCGCGCTGCTGATCGCCCAGATGATCCCGGGGATCGTCATGGCGATGGGGTTCTACGCCATCTTCCTCCGCGCCGGGGTGCTCAACACCGTGCCCGGGCTGGTCGTGGCCGACTCCACGCTTGCCGTCCCGTTCGCCGTCCTCGTCCTCACCGCGTTCATGTCGGGCATCCCGGAGGAGCTGCTGCAGGCGGCCCGGGTGGACGGCGCGGGGAACCTGCGGACGCTCTGGTCGATCGTCCTGCCGGTCAGCCGGAACGCGCTCGTCACGGTGTCGCTGTTCGCGTTCCTGTGGGCCTGGTCGGACTTCATCTTCGCCAGCACCCTCGACGGCGGGGGCCGCCGCCGGCCGATCACCCTCGGCATCTACCACTACATCGGCAACAACAACCAGCAGTGGAACGCGATCATGGCCACCGCCGTCGTCGCGTCCGTGCCCGCCGCCGTCCTCCTGGTGATCGCCCAGCGCTATGTCGCCGCGGGCGTCACGGCGGGCGCGGTCAAGCACTGACCCCGCCACCGTGACAGACCACCGCGACAGACCACCGCGACAGACCACCGCGACAGAAGGGACCCGCCTTTCATGGCCGTCGCCGCAGACGAGGCGTTCTCCCTGGAGGAGATCCCCTTCAGCTTTCGCGGATCCTGGTTCGGCTTCTCTCCGGTGGTGAAGGAGAACACGTACGCGCGGGACATCCACCTGGTGTCCCACCAGAACGGCATGCATCCGATCCTGAGGCTGGTCCCCACCGTGGCGGACGCCCGTGCCGAGACGACCGTCGCCGCCACGCCCTACATGCTCACCTGGACCTGCGGCTCCGGCCGGATCGACCTCGCCTACGAGACCCCGGACGCGGTGCGCGTGCGCGGTCGGGGCCTCGGCCTGCGCCTGCTGGCGGCCGACAAGGTCCTGACACCGTTCAGCGGACCGTACTTCTACCGGGACCCCGGTGACGGCTCCTGGGTGTTCACCGTGTACCAGTCAGGACGCCGCTACCGCATCACACTGCTGGCCGGATCGGTTGTCGGGGAACTGGGAGTGCAGGCTCTCGGCGCCACCGAACGCGGCCTCGTGCTGCCGGGCGACGGCAAGCCGTGGGAGCTCGCCATCGAGGAGTACGAGACGGCGCGCGTCCCGTACACGAGCGGCATGCCCTTCACCGGGGCGGTCGAGGCCGCCCGGACGGAATTCGAATCGTTCCGCGACGCGGTGGCACCCTGGCGCAGCGACCGGACGCCCGCCGCCGGGCTCGCCGCCTACGTCCTGTGGTCCGCCACGGTGCGGCCGGCCGGCTTCGTGACCCGGCCGGCCGTCCTGATGTCCAAGCACTGGATGGACAAGGTCTGGAGCTGGGACCACTGCTTCAACGCGATCGCCCTCGCCGACGGCCTGCCGGACCTCGCCTGGGACCAGTTCCAGCTGGTCTTCGACCACCAGGACGCCGCCGGCGCCCTGCCCGACTCGATCACGCACTCCGAGATCCTCTACAACTTCGTCAAGCCGCCCGTCCACGGCTGGGCCCTGCGGCGGCTCGGCCCGCCGCACGAAGGCGAGCGAGAGGCGGTCTACCGGAGGCTGGAGCGGTGGACCGAGTTCTGGCTGGCCTCCCGGCGCGTCCCCGGCCACGAGCTCGCCCACTACCAGCACGGCAACGACAGCGGCTGGGACAACGCGACCACCTTCGACCCCGGACGCGTCGTCGAGACCGCCGACCTGGCCGCCTTCCTCGTCCTCCAGATGCGCGAACTCGCCCGCCAGGCGGCCGGGCTCGCGCGTCCCGGCGCCTCGGCCCGCTGGACCCGGGCGGCCGACCGCATGCGCGACGCGCTGCTCGCCGAACTGTGGGCCGATGACCGCTTCGTCGCCCGCGCCGCGCACTCCGGACGGACCTGGTCGAGCTCCAGCCTGCTCGACCTCGTGCCGATCGTCCTGGGAGACGAACTGCCCGAGACGGTCCGCGCGGCGCTCGCGGCGGCGGTCGAGGCGCATCTGACCCCCTTCGGTCTCGCGACCGAGCTGCCCGGCTCGCCGCACTACCGGGACGACGGGTACTGGCGCGGGCCGATCTGGGCGCCCGCCACGGTCCTCATCGAGGACGGTCTCCGCCGCGCCGGGTACCCGGGCCTGGCCGACGAGATCAGTGCGCGCTTCCGCTCCCTGTGCGAGAAGTCGGGGTTCGCGGAGAACTTCGACGCACGCGGCGGCACCGGCCTGCGCGACCGCGCCTACACCTGGACGGCCAGCGCCTACCTCATCCTCGCCGCCGCCCATGAGCGCCGGGCGACGACGACACCGGGCTCCTCGAACGGCTGACGCGTCCGGCCCGGCGGCGGGACGGCCTCGCCGCCGGGCCGGCTCGCCTCCGAGGACCTAGGCTCCTCTGCCCCAGAGCCGCCAGGTCTGGTTGAGCGGACTGCTCTGGCCGACAGGTCTGCAGGTCCACTGAATGACCGGGGCATGCGCGGCCGTCGAGACGCCGCTGACGTCGACGCACTTGCCACTGTGCCGGGCGACGAGCTGGTAGTCGCGGAGATCGCTGCCGGAGTAGGCGACCCTCCGCAGGGTGAACTGCTGGTTCGCCGCTCCGTTGAGACAGGTCCACTGCTGGACGGCGGCTCCGTCGGCCGTGGACGCGCCGTTGACGTCGAGGCACTTTCCCGTCTGCCGGTTGACGACGGTGTAGGCGCCCTCGGCTCCCTGGACGGGGCGGAAGTCCCACAGTTGCTGGTCGCCGCCCTCGCAGTAGTACTGCTGCTGCTGGTTGCCGTCGGCAGTGCTCAAGTTCGTGTTGTCCAGGCACTGCTGGGAGTGCTGGGCGACCGCGACGGACTGGAAGCCGCTATCGGCGGAAGGAGGCAGGAGCGTGAGCGTGAAGGTGTCGTCGGCGTTGCTGTGCGGCAGATTGATCGTCGTACCGTTGTTCGACAGGGTCACGACACTGTCCTGAACGGTGACCGGGCCCTGGACCGCGCCGCCGCCGTTGTACGGAATGCGCTGAGCGACGACCCGTACCTGGTTGTTCCGCACGATGCCGCTCGTGGAGTCGAGGCGCCGCAGGGCGACCGCGAGGTTGCCCGTCGTGCCCCCTCCGCCGACCAGGATTTTTGCGGCTCCGTCCGCCTTGGTGGCGAACGCGTCGTACGCGGAGCTGGGCGTCACGTCGACGATCCGGCCGGTCTGCGAGCCGTAGAAGCGGTAGACCCACCACTCGCCCCTCGGCAGATGCCGGCCCGCCGAGTCGCGGACGAGCAGGTTCGCCAGGTCGTTGTGCAGGTTCGCGCCGCCCGCCCAGTTGGCGCGCAGGCCGTCGGCTCCGGCCCGCTCCAGCCGCGCGATGTACCAGGCGCCGTCGCCCGGGTTCTGCTCGCTGGACGCCCCGTACTCGTTGATCTGGTACGGGCGCGGGTGCGGGATGCCCCTCGAATCGAGGGTGGTGTTCGCCGCCGCGACATTGGCCACCGGGTCGCCCGGCAGGGCGTGCCAGCTGACGATGTCGGGCACGACGTTGTCGGCGCGGACGAAGTCGAGGAACTGGTTCCACCACGCGTACGTCGTCGACGGGACGCACGCGCAGCTCGGGCCCACGATCGGATGCGCCGGGAAGGCCGCCCGGACGCGCTGGTACGCGCGCCGCCACAGCTCGAAGTACTGGGACTGGGGGCGGTTCCAGAAGAGCGTGATGTTGGGCTCGTTCCAGAGGTCCCACTGCACCGGCACGCCCGTCGCCCGCACATCGTTGATCACGCGCGTGAGGAAGGCGTCGTAGTCGGTCCAGTCGCCGTTGTCCCCGGGGAAGCGGGAGATCGGATAGCCGTCGGCCCCCCACAGGTCGTGGACGAGCAGGACGAACTGACCACCCAGCGCCCGCGTGCGCAGGATCTGCGCGCGGGTCGCGTCCCACCGGCGGTCGTACTTGCCGGACACCCAGCCGCCCGGGCTGTCGAGCTGCGCCCCGCCGGCGCGCATGAAGCGGAACCCGACGTCCCGGTAGAAGTGGTCGGCGGGCGCCGACGCGTCCTCCGTCATCCCGTAGATCCAGCCGGACGCCCGGTAGGCCGGAGCCCCGCCCGCTGTGGAGAAGTCGACGGCGACGGACTCGTCCGCCCCGCGGGCCGGTGCGGCGAGGACGCCGACGGAAGCGGCGACGAGCGCGCAGATGGCCAGTACGGCGGCGAAGACACGGCGCCGTCCGACGAGTGTGGTGTCCACGCGGGTGACTCCTTCGCGATGGGAGCGTGGTCGGATCACGGGGCAGGCGATGAGGCGCCCGGCGGCTCGGGAGCGATCGGGCAGGGGGCCGGTGCGGGCGCGGGCCGGCGGCACCTCGGGGAGCGCGCGGACGGGCGTCCCGTCCGATGGCGGACGATATCGAATCGATTCGAGCGAAGCGTAGGTCTGGGCCCGGGGGATGTCAATGGCTCGCATGCACCGAGTGGCCATAGGCAAAGGCGGAACGGCCTCATGTCCACGGGCGGCCATGAAACTTTCGCATGCTCCGGTCGTCCGGGCGGCAGGACCGCCGCGGGCGCGGGGTGCACCACCAGGCGCGTTTCCATCGGTTCGCGGGGGCCGGCCGAGTCCGGGAAGCCCGCCATTGACCGCTCCTCAACCTGGCCGTAGCATCCGGGCGGATCCGGCGAATCGATTCGACGGATTCGACGACGCCCTCCGCCCGCCCACGAACCCCTGGAGCCGGGTCGGCCTCCGGTAGCCGACGTCGGTCAGAGGCGGTTAGTGGCGACGCGGCTCCCTCTCCTGCTCCCCCCTCGAAGGAGTCCGCATGACCCCGGCAGCACGACATCACATCCCCCTCCTGGCCGTCCTGGTACTCCTCGTGAGCGCCCTGGCCGGTGTGACCGCGGCCCGCTCCGCGCACGCCGCGGTCTCCACGTCGATCACCCTGGACGGCACCGGCCCCGGTCTGGTCTTCGACGGCGTCGGCGCGATCAGTGGCGGCGGGGGAAACTCCCGGCTGCTCATCGACTATCCCGAGCCGCAGCGCAGCCGGCTCCTGGACTACCTGTTCAAACCGGGGTACGGCGCCTCGTTGCAGACCCTGAAGATCGAGGTCGGCGGGGACACCAACTCCACCGACGGCGCCGAGGCCAGCCACGAGCACGTGCGGGGCGCCGTCGACTGCGGCCAGGGGTACGAGTGGTGGCTGGCCGAGCAGGCCAAGGCCCGCAACCCCGGCATCCGGCTCTACGGCCTCGCCTGGGGCGCGCCCGGCTGGATCGGCGGCGGCAACTTCTGGTCCCGCGACATGGTCGACTATCTGATGACGTGGCTCGGCTGTGCCAAGCAGCACAACCTGGACATCGACTACCTGGGCGGATGGAACGAACGCGGCTGGAACGCCGGCTGGTACGAGCAGCTCAAGTCGGCCCTCGTCGCCGGCGGCTACGGATCCGTCAAGGTCGTCGCGGCCGACAGCGGGTGGGACGTCGCCGAGGCCATGGCCTCCGACCCGGCCTTCAGGAACGCGGTCGACATCGTGGGAACCCACTACCCGTGCGGCTACATGACCGCGTTCACCTCCTGCCCGAGCACGTCCACCGCCCAGGGCCTCGGCAAACCGCTGTGGGCCAGCGAGAACGGCTCGGAGGACGCCGACGGCGGCGCCCCCGCCGTCGCCCGCGCGATCAACCGCGACTACATCGACGGGCGCATGACCTCCTACATCAACTGGCCGGTCATCGCGGCGCTCTATCCGAACCTCCACTACAGCACCGACGGCATGTCGGTCGCCGCGCAGCCGTGGTCGGGCCATTACTCCATCGGCAAGACGACTTGGGTCACCGCGCACACCACGCAGTTCACGAAGCCCGGCTGGCGCTACATCGACTCCGCCGGCGGCTTTCTCGGCGGCAGCCGGTCGAACGGCAGCTACGTGACGATGAAGTCGACGAACGGCTCCGACTACACCACCGTCATCGAGACGATGGACGCCACTGCGGCGCAGACCGCGGCGTTCACCGTCACCGGCGGGCTGTCCACGGGCCAGGTGCACGTCTGGTCCACCAACGTGAACTCCTCCGACCCGGCTGACCACTTCGTGCACGCCATGGACGTCACGCCCTCGGGCGGCAGGTACTCCCTGACCCTGCAGCCCGGGACCGTCTACACCATCACGACGACGACCGGCCAAGGCAAGGGCACCGCGACGTCTCCGCCCGCCGCCGCGCTCGCCCTGCCGTACTCGGACGACTTCGAGACCGCGGCCGCCACCACCTCGCCCAAGTACTTCTCCGACATGAACGGCGCCTTCCAGAGGGTCGCCTGCGGCGGAGGCAGGTCCGGCTCCTGTGTGCGGCAGATGGCTCCCACCACCCCGATCCGCTGGACCAACGAGTCCTACAACGCCCCCTATACGATCATGGGCGACGGCTCGTGGGGCAACTACACGGTCGCCGCGGACGCGATGCTGGAGCAGTCCGGCAGCGTCGAGCTGCTCGGCCGCGTCAACCTCCAGGCGACCAACAACAACGGCCTCAACGCCTACCATTTCCGGGTCAGCGATTCCGGGGCATGGTCGATCGTCAAGAGCGACACCTCGTGGCGCTTCACGACGCTGGCGAGCGGGACCACCACGGCGCTCGGGCTGAACCGGTGGCACCGGCTCTCACTGAAACTCCAGGACACGACGCTGACCGGCACCGTCGACGGGGTGACCGTCGGCAGCGCCACCGACGCCTCGTACACGATCGGGCAGGCCGGACTCGGCGTCACCGGCTACCAGACCGACCAGTTCGACGACCTCGCCCTCACGCCGGGCAGCGCGTCGCAGCCGCACATCGGCCCGGTCAGGTCGGGGCTGGCCGGCAAGTGCCTGGACGACGACGCCGGCTCGGCGGCCAACGGCACGCGCGTCCAGATCTGGGACTGCAACGGCGGCTCAGCTCAGGTGTGGTGGTGGGGCAACGGCATGCTGCGCCTCGGCGGAGCGGGCGGCAAGTGCGTCGACGTCACCGGCCAGGGCACGTCCAACGGAACGCTGGTCGAGCTGTGGGACTGCAACGGCGGAACCAACCAGCTCTGGAGCCCGCAGCCGGACGGCTCGTTGAAGGGCGTGCAGTCCGGACACTGCCTGGACGTACCCAACTCCAACACGGCCAACGGCACCCAGCTGGTGATCTGGGACTGCAACGGCGGGACCAACCAGAAGTGGACACTCCCCTGACGATCGCAACGGGCACCTGGCTCTCCCCGGTCGCCGGTCCGCCGGCGGCCGCGTGCGGCAGCCCAGCGGGCCGGGCGGATTCGCCCGGCCCGCTGGGCGTGTGTGACGCCGCCTGCACCATCCGTCTCTTCGGCCTCAGCGGGGGACGAAGTCCTGGTTGGTGCCGGGGGCGTTCTTGCACGGCCACTGGTCGAGCTGCTGGCCGAGGTCGGCGCCCGCGCCGTAAACGTCCAGGCACAAGCCGCTGTTCTGGTTCTGGAACGCGAAAGAACCGTCAGACTGCGCGACCGGCCGCCACAACGTGCTGGGCGCCCCGGTACGGGACTGCTGGACGATGTCCGGCACACCCGCGGACGTGGAGCTGTTCGTCACCCCGACCACCTGGCCGGAGTTCTGCGCCTGCAGCTCGCCGTATCCATTGGAACCCGGCAGGAACTGGAACCGCTGATTGGCCTGCCCGTTGCAGGTCCACTGATCGATCGCCGCGCCCGGCGCGGTAGTGTTGCCGTAGACGTCCAGGCACAGCCCGTTGTTGCCGACGACCAACTGGTGATAACCACTCGGGAAAGCGCCGCTGTTACCCGGAGTCCCATAGCCGGCCGCCACCAGATTGGCTTGGACTTCATTCTCGGTCGTGTCCGACGGGTAACCGGCGACCATCGCGCCTTCGTAGAAGGTGCCCGCGCTGAGGTTGGCGCCACCGCCGGGTTTGCAGCAGTCACCGCCGCTTCCCAGGACGATGGCCCCCTGCTTCTTCATGGGGCTGTAACCGCTGGGCAGCGAGCCGTCCCACAACGTGGTCAGACCGCCGGACTGGGTGTTGCCGCCTTTCAGCGCGAACCGCGATGTCCCGTTGTTCTTCAGCATCGCCGTGACGAATTTGCTGGTGAAGGCCCGCTGGTTCGGGTTCCACGTCTGGCTGCCGCCGGGATAGAGGCCCCATTCGAGGTCCGCCTGCACCCACGGCCCCGTTCCTGAGCAACCCCCGAACCAGCACGAGGTGCTGAAGTTGATCGCGTCCATCGCGCCGGGGCCGTCGGCGTTCCTCGTCGTCTCGCTGTTGCCGTAGTCGAAGCAGCAGCCACCGTTGACGTGCGTGCCGCTGGTCACCATGTACATGCCCTCGGGGGCGGCGCCGGTCGGCACTCCCGTCAGATGGCCGTCCCGCCAATAGCTATTGCCGGAGTTGATGTACAGCGAGTAGGCCTTGCCGCCCCCGACCGTCAGCGACTCGGAGGTGGCCCTGGCGGGGCTGCTCTGGCTCGAACCGGGAACCACGCTCGATCCCTGGTACCACAAGTCGTTGCCATGCCCCGACTGGTCATAGACGACCGTGATCACACAGGTGGTCCCGGCGCAGAAGGAATCCTGCGCCGCCGCGTCGGCGACGCCGCCCGGGCCCAGCGCGCCGATGTCGCGCGTGCCGTTGTCCGACGAACGCCTGACCTGGTAGAGGTCGCCGCTGTACGTGCCGTACAGCGCCCGGGTCGTGCTGTGCGCGGCGACGCAGGGGGTGCCGCCCGACGCGTAGATGTCGCACGGGCCCGTGACGGCCGCCGACGCCGGCCATGGCGCGACCATGGCCGCCACCAGCGCGGCCACCACCGCCACCATGAATGCGGCGACGGTCGCCCGCGAGCGCCCGCCGGCCGCACGGCCCGGCAGGAGAACTGAGAAAGGACGCACTGTTCTGACTCCCTAAGTGGGATAGGACGGAAACCAACCCATCGGCCTGTGCCCGAAAGCCCTCCGAGGGCCGGTGTTACCGACGACCAACTGGCGACAACCACTCGGGAAAGTGCCGCTCTTACCCGGAGCCCATAGCCGGTCGCCACCAGACCGGCCTGAGTCGCATTCTCTGCCGCGTCCGGCGGATAACCGTCCGAGGTGGCCCTCTTGAAGAACTCCCCACGCCGCTGTTGCTGTTGTCGCCGCCGGTAACGAGCAGGATCGGCCTATCGGTCCGCATCGGAGAATATTCATTGGGCAGCGGACCGCACGGCCGGTGCCGGCGCGTCCGCCGAGCCGGCGGGCAGTGCCGCAGTAGATCGCCGACAGGTGACCTCCGTTCATCGCGGAAGCCGCTCACCTGGCGCGGGCCGCCACCGGGGGCGCCGGCCGGAAGGTGCCCAGGTTCGGGGGAGCTGGTCGGCGCGGTCGTGGCGGGATGGACGGGGTGAACGGATCATGTCGAATCGGTTCGGCGAATCGATTCGATGGGATCGTGACCGGGTTGGCGGACGGTGTCAAGGCCCGGTCGGCCGCCGTCGGGAGCGATCGTCGAGCAGTCCGACACCTGCCTGCCAGGCGTGACGCGGCGTGGTCGCCATGCCCGCAGGTATCCCGGCCGGCGTGAAACTTTCATCCGCAGGGCACGTGCACCGCGGAGAGCCCCAGCGGGGATGTCCCGCCTGACCTGCTACGGCCCGGGCGCTGGCCGAGAAGCGGCTCAGGCCCGGGCACGGCCGGTCAGCTGGCGGTGCAGGTGAGCGTTGGCGGGGGGTTGCTGCCGGAGTAGCCGCCTTGGAAGCCGAACGAGGTCGAGGCGTTCGGGGCGATCGTGCCGTTGTAGGACGCGTTGAGCGCGGTCACGGCGTTCCCGGCCTGGGTGAGTGCGGCGTTCCAGGTGGAGGTGATCTTCTGGTTGCCGCCGTACGACCAGGCGACCTTCCAGCCCTTGGTGGCGGCGGTACCGGTGTTGGTCACCGTCACCGAGGCGGTGAAGCCGCTGCCCCAGTCGTTGTCGACGTGGTAGCTCGCGCGGCAGCCGGAGCCGGAGCCCGGGTCGCCGTCTCCCCCGCCGTCGTTCGTGCCCTGGGTGGCGTTGAAGGAGAAGCTGTTGGTGGCCAGGCCCTGGCCGCCCTGCCAGATCTCGAAGCCCGCCTCGGCGTCGAGCAGATAGTGGGCGGGGTTGAGGGAGCCGCGGGCCACCGTGTCGTTGATCAGCGCCTTGACGTCCAGGTTCGACACCGAGGTCGCGCCGCCCTGCAGAACGTAGGAGATGATCTTCCAGGAGGTCTGGTTGCCGGTCCAGACGTCCCAGGTGTGGCCGGCGAGGTTGGCGGTGCCAGTCCGGGAGCCGAACGGCTGGACGCCGCCGCGGCTGTTCATCCAGATCATCAGCTCGGTGCCGTCCGGCTGCCCGCTGGTGGTCGGCGTGGAGTTGAACCAGAGGTCGTAGGCGACGTCGTACGCGCCGGAGGGCACCTGGGTGGTCGACCAGGAGCTGGTCGCGCTGCCCAGCTTGCTGACCTGGATCGGCAGACCGCTGTTCGCGGTGCAGGCGCCCCAGTGGCAGCCCTTGAAGACCGACGGGTACGTGGCGGGGGCGCCGTTGGTGGGCAGGCTGTAACCGGTCTGCGTGATCGTCCAGGCACCGCTCGAAGTGTCGACGTCGGCGCACTGTGTCGCGGTGGAGTTCCACTCGTTCTGCTGGTAGATGTACTCGCCGTTCTGCATCGTGACTGTGTCGTTGCCATTGCAGGTCGTCACGGCCGCCGCGTGCGCAGGGGCCGCGACCGACAACCCGGCCACGGTGGCGGCGAGCGCGATGAATATTCTCAGCCGCATGCGTACCTCCTAAGGTCGCTTGGGCGCCTTCCCCAGCAGACGTTAACGGCCGCCGAGGTCGCGAGAAAGCCCAGGTTCATCGTCTTTCACGCGATCCACGGGCGCCGATCGCGGACAATCCGTGAAGGCTTGCATCCACACGTCCACCCGGAACGCGACGGCGTGGTGGCTGAGCTGCGACAGTCCCCTCCGCGACGAGCAAAGCACTCGAACGGCTCTTGACGGCGGGCCCGTCACGCTATTTACTCCGGCCAACCACCGGCGATCGATCCCGCTAGAGTCCGCACCGAAATGTTAGCGCTAACAATCATCCTCAGCCGATCGAGAAAGGTTCCCGCTTCTCATGATCCTCTGGAGAAAGGCGCTGCTCGTCGCGGTCAGCGCGCTCGTCCTCGCCGCGGGTGAGTTGACCGGCTTCGCCGTCACCGGGGCCTCGGCGGCGGCATCGCAGCCCTGTGACATCTACGCCGCGGGCGGCACGCCCTGCGTGGCCGCGCACAGCACCACCCGGGCGCTGTACGGCGCGTACAACGGGCCGCTGTACCAGGTGCGGCGCTCCTCGGACAACGGCACGCGCGACATCGGCGTGCTGACTGCGGGCGGCTACGCCAACGCCGCCGCGCAGGACTCGTTCTGCGCCAACACGAACTGCCTCATCACCGTCCTCTACGACCAGTCCGGCCGAGGCAACCACCTCACCCAGGCGCCCCCGGGCGGATTCCCCGGCCCGGCTCCGGGCGGATACGACAACCTGGCGGACGCGAAGGCCGCGCCGATCACGATCAA
The DNA here is from genome assembly GCF_001552195.1 of Actinomadura latina NBRC 106108. Classification (GTDB taxonomy): domain Bacteria; phylum Actinomycetota; class Actinomycetes; order Streptosporangiales; family Streptosporangiaceae; genus Spirillospora; species Spirillospora latina. Next base: position 36,158 of record NZ_BCQS01000047.1, on the reverse strand, counting down.
CGGCAACAAGGCGTACGGCGTGTACGTGGCCCCCGGCACCGGTTACCGGAACAACCGCACCAACGGGATCGCCACCGGTGACCAGCCAGAAGGTATGTACGCCATTTTCGACGGCACTCACTACAACGGCGGCTGCTGCTTCGACTACGGCAACGCCGAGACCAACAGCCGGGACAACGGCAACGGCACGATGGAGGCCATCTACTTCGGCAACATCAAGGTCTGGGGCTACGGCACCGGCCCCGGCCCGTGGGTCATGGCCGATCTGGAGAACGGCCTCTTCTCTGGAGTCAACGCGGGATACAACGCCAACGACCCGACCGTCAACCACCGGTTCCTCACCGCCATCGTCAAAGGCGAGCCGAACCACTGGTCCATCCGGGCCGGAAACGCCCAGTCGGGAAGCCTTTCGACCTACTACAACGGGCCGCGGCCCAACGTCCCCGGCTACAACCCGATGCGCAAGGAGGGCGCCATCATCCTCGGCACCGGCGGCGACAACAGCATCGGCTCGGCGGGCACCTTCTACGAAGGCGTCATGACCTCGGGCTACCCGTCGGAGGCCACCGAGAACGCGGTCCAGGCCGGCATCGTCGCCGCCGGCTACGCCACCGGCACCGGAGGCTCGCGGACCGGCCCGATCACGTCCGGAGTCAACAGCGCCAAGTGCATGGACAACAACAACGCCGCCGCGACACCGGGCAACAAGGTGCAGATGTGGGACTGCAACGGCTACGCCGCCGCGCAGAACTGGACGGTCAACAGCAACGGCACCCTGACCATCGGCGGCGGCTGCCTGGACATCACCGGCGCCAACTACAACGACGGCACCCTCGTCGATTGGTGGCCGTGCAACGACGGCGCCAACCAGAAATGGCAGGCGAACAACGGCCGGCTCGTCAATCCGGCCTCCGGCAAATGCCTGGACGACCCCAACTACAACACCGCCAACGGGACCCAGCTCGTCCTGTGGACGTGCAATGGCGGAAACAACCAGCAGTGGCATCTGCCCTAGTACTGCAGCCTGATCTGCAGGTAGGCGGCGGCGCTGGACGCCCTGTTCGCGCGGGCGCCCGCGGAGAGTGCCCCACGATTGGGCCCGGCCGGGTGTCGCATGTTGGCGCAACCAAGTGCGCGCCCAACAGGGCCTAATCGACGGTCTTGCCCGTCGTCATGAAATTTTCATGACGACGGGCGATTCCGCTTGGTCGTGAAGAAGTCTTTGACCTGGGATGACCCGGCTGATGAGCGAGACGTGAAACCGCGCCGCTATCCGGCCATTGATGTTCGGGCTAACGTCGTCGACATGATCAAGGGATGCGGACGTCTCGGCGCCGCTGGAGGCACGGATGACTTTCGCTTCGCCCATCCCGCCCGTTTGGAAGGTGAGCAATGCGTTCACATCGTCGGCGATGGGCAGGCATCCTGCTCGGCGCCGTCCTGACCGCCGCTCTTGCCGTGCCGGGCGCCGGCACCGCCCACGCCGAGTCCAACGGCGGCGTGCGGGTGATGCCGCTGGGTGACTCGATCACCGACGGGATCACGGTCCCCGGCGCGTACCGGACCGGCCTGTGGCGCCGTTTCGCGGACGGCGACTACCGCGTGGACTTCGTCGGGTCGCTGTCCGGCGGACCGGCCGAACTCGGCGACCACGACCATGAGGGCCACTCCGGCTGGCGCATCGACCAGATCGACGCCGGCGTCGTCGGCTGGCTGCGCGCGACCACCCCGCACACCGTCCTGCTGCACATCGGCACCAACGACATCCTCCAGAACCATGACCCGGCGGGCGCGCCCGCCCGGTTGTCGGCGCTGATCGACCACATCACCGCCACCGCACCGGCCGCCGAGGTGTTCGTCGCGACGATCATCCCGATCGCCTGGTCGGCGCAGGAGGCCGCCGTCCGGACCTACAACGCCGCGATCCCGGAGATCGTGCGGAGCAAGGTCAGCGCGGGCGGACACGTGCATCTGGTGGACATGCACGCCGCGCTGACCTCCGCCGACCTGGCCGACGGCGTCCATCCCAACGCCACCGGATACGACAGGATGGCCGCCGCCTGGTACACCGCGCTGCGGTCCGTGCCCGGAAGCATCGGCGAGCCCGGCGGCGGCACGGACCCCGGAACACGCGCCTGCGACGCGACCTACTCCGTGGTCGGGCAGTGGTCTGGCGGGTTCCAGGCGTCGGTCAAGGTCACCGCCGGGAGCGCCCCCATCACGGGCTGGACCGTCACGTGGCGGTACGCCGGCGGCCAGAGCGTCACCCAGGCGTGGAACGCCACGATCACCTCTTCCGGATCGGAGGTCACCGCACGCAACGCCGGCTTCAACGGTCCCCTCGGCACGGGCGCCAGTACCGAGTTCGGGTTCCTGGGCACCTGGACCGGCGCCAACGAGATTCCCGCGCTCACCTGCACCGCGTCCTGAGTGAAGCTGGGAAGTCCCGCCGGGCGGCTGCGTTCCCGTCGGCCATCGGATGCTCGGCGCCGAGATGGCCGGGGCGACGACCGGTCATGCGGGTCAGGCCGATTCACGGACGATCAACTTGGTCTCCAGCACGACACCGCGCTCGGCGGATGGCCGTCCGCCCATGCAGGCGCGCAACTCGCGGGCGAGCCGGGCACCGAGGTCCTCCGCGGGCTGGCGCACCGTGGTCAGTCGCGGCCGCACCCGCCGGGCCAGCGGGGAGTCGTCGAAACCGACGACGGCCACGTCGTCGGGCACCCGCCGCCCGGCCCGGCGCAGGGCCCGCAGCGCGCCGGCGGCCATCAGGTCGGAGGCGGCCAGCACCGCGTCGAGGTCGGGACGGCGATCGAGCAGCCGCTGCGTGGCGAGCTCACCGGACACGCGGCCGAAGTCGCCGTATCCGATCAGCCCGGTCACGTCCATCCCGGCTTCCTGGGCGCCGATCCGATACCCCTCCAGCCGGTCGGCACTCGCCGCGAGCCCCGCCGGACCGGCGATCGTGCCGATCCGGGAGCGTCCCGCCGTCACCAGGTGGCGGACGGCCGCGAGCGCTCCGCCCTGGTTGTCGGCGTCCACATAAGGCAGGCACACATCGTCGAGGGGGCGTCCCGCCAGTACCATCGGGACACCGGCCGCCGCGTGCATCACCGCCACCGGCCGGTCACGGTGCGCGCCGACGAGCAGAACCCCGCCGATGCGCCCACCGCGGAGGTAATCGGCGGTGGTCTCCCATTCCCTGGGATGACCGGCCGTCAAGATGACGAGCGGCCCGCCGGCGCCGAGCTCCCGCCGGACGCCCCACAGCAGCCGGGCATAGAACGGGTCACCGAAGACCCGCGAGCCGTCGTCGCACACCACGACCGCGACGGCGCCGGAGGACCTGGCATCCGGTGACCGCGAGCGCCGGCGTACGTAGCCCAGACGCTCCACCGCCGTCTCGACCTGGCGGCGCGCGTCGCGGCTCACCCGGGCCGAGCCCGTGAGCACGCGCGAGGCGGTCGCCGGCGACACGCCGGCGAGCCGCGCGACCTGCGCGAGGGTCGGTCCGCGGCCGCGCGGCTCCTCGGCGAACGGCGCCGCGGAGGGTTCGCTGATCGTCACGGGGCACTCCCTTCGGGGACCCCGGCCGGGCCGGGGAGGGAGCAGTGGGAGCGCTCCCGAGCATCCGATCGAGCGACGAGCGTGTCAAGAGGCTTGACACGGGTTCACCATCGGCAATCAAAATCATGAAAGCCGTGAAAGAGGGCTCGCCCAGCCATCCCGGACTGGTCTACGGTCTCGGCGAACCGAGGAGTGGGAGCGCTCCTAAAGACCGTGGACGCATTGGCATGGTCGATCAGTTGGTCGCTGGAGTGCGAAGCCTAATGGGTAGCCGCTTGCTTGGAAGTCAAACCGTTGCGCGCGCTATCCAGCGGGTGAGCCACTCGTTCGCACCGTGCCGCGCTTGATGAACGTTTCATCGCCGCACGCCCCTGCGACAAGCGCCACCGCATCCTGTTGGGCCAGGTGAGACAGCTCTCGCCGAGCGAAAGAGCCGTGGCAGGCAGCCGCGACGTCTTGACGGAACCTGCCTCGTCATATTCACTTCAGCCATCACCTCATCCTGTCCGAACGGAGAGGCGTCGACAAATGTTAGCGATAACATTACCCGGTCGACCCGACCGCGATCTGACCGACCCGGCCCGATAAGTTGCCGTCACCCCAGAGGGTCATCATGAAATTCGCCCACCTCCGCACACCCAGGCGTGTGATCGCCGTAATGGTGAGCCTGATCTGTGTCGCGGCGTTCTTTCCGGCTGCCGCCAAGGCCGACAACCCGATCGTCCAGCACATTTACACCGCCGACCCGGCACCGCTCGTGTACAACGGCCGGGTCTATCTCTACACCGGCCACGACGAAGACAACTCCACCTGGTTCACCATGAAGGACTGGCGGGTCTGGTCGTCGGACGACATGGTGAACTGGACCGATCACGGCTCTCCGCTGAGCCTCGCCACGTTCAGCTGGGCCAGCACGAACGCATGGGCCGGCCAGGTCGTCGCCAGAAACGGCAGGTTCTACTGGTACGTCCCCGTGACGAACCGGGCGACGGGCAGGTTCGCGATCGGGGTGGCGGTTTCGAACAGCCCCACCGGGCCCTTCAGCGACGCACTCGGCCATCCCCTGGTCGAGACCAACGAGATCGACCCCACCGTCTTCATCGACGACAACGGGCAGGCCTATCTGTACTGGGGAAACCCGAACCTGTGGTACGTGAAGCTGAACGCCGACATGACCTCCTACTCCGGAGGCCCGGCCCAGATCCCTCTCACCACGGCGGGGTTCGGCACCCGGACCGGTGACCCGAACCGTCCGACCCTCTTCGAGGAGGGGCCCTGGGTCTACAAGCGCAACGGCCTGTACTACCTCGTCTTCGCGGCGAAATGCTGCTCCGAATTCATCGCCTATTCGACGGCCCCCGGCCCCACCGGTCCGTGGACCTACCGGGGAACGATCATGCCCACGCAGGGCAGCAGCTTCACCAATCACCCCGGCGTCATCGACTTCAACGGAGCCTCCTACTTCTTCTACCACAACGGAGCGCTGCCAGGCGGTGGCGGTTTCACCCGATCGGTCGCCGTGGAGAAGTTCACCTACAACGCGGACGGCGGATTCCCCACGATCAACATGACCACCACGGGAGCGCCACAGGCCAGGACGCTGAACCCGTACGTGCGCCAGGAGGCCGAAACGATCGCCTGGGAATCCGGGATCGAGACGGAGCCGTCCAGCGAGGGCGGAATGAACGTCGGGTGGATCGAGAACGGGGACTGGATCAAGGTCAAGGGCGCCGCTTTCAGCGCCGGCGCCGGGTCCTTCACCGCACGCGTGGCCTCGGCCGGCAGCGGCGGAACTATCGAGTTGCGCCTGGACGGCCCCACCGGAACGGTCGTGGGCAGTTGCCGGGTGCCGGTCACCGGTGGATGGCAGACATGGACAAGCGTGTCCTGCCCGGTGAACAACGCGACGGGAACCCACGATCTGTACCTCCGGTTCACCGGCGGAAACGGCTACCTGTTCAACGTGAACTGGTGGCAGTTCAATGCCGCTTCCTAGTCTCTGAGCGGACCCGCTGACACGTGGACCGGCCTACGGAAAGGAGTATGCGGTGAGACGGATCACTCGACTGCTCGCCGGAATCGCCGCCGTGATCGTGGCCGCGGCACTGTGCGTGGCCACGGCGCCCGCGCCGCGGGCATCGGCGGCAGCATTGACGCAGGTGTCCAGCTTCGGGGCCAACCCCGGAAACCTGCAGATGTACGTCTACATCCCCGACAGCGTGCAGGCCCATCCGGGCATCCTGGTCGCGATGCACGGCTGCAACGGCTGGGCTCCCGGCTTCTTCCAGGGCACGGAGTTCGCATCGCTGGCCGACCAGTACGGCTTCATCGTCGTCTATCCGCAGGCATCGCACAGTGCCAACGGCATGTCGAACTGCTTCGACGTGTGGTCGGACGCGGCCCTGCACCATGGAGGCGGCAGCGACCCGGTGTCGATCGTGTCCATGGTGACCTACGTCGAACAGCACTATGGCGGCGACCCGCAGCGGGTGTTCGCCACCGGCTTCTCGTCCGGCGCGATGGAGACCAACAACCTGCTCGCGGTGAACCCGGACGTGTTCACGGCCGGCGCGCCGTTCTCGGGCGTCCCCTACGGATGCTTCGGGCCCAGCGGATGCGGCGGCAAGACGCCGCAGCAGTGGGGCGACCTCGCCCGCGCCGCCTACCCGGGCTACGACGGCCCCCGGCCGCGGGTGCAGGCCTGGCACGGCACCAACGACACCGTGCTGAACTACTCGAACCTGCAAGAGGAGACTGACCAGTGGACGAACGTCATGGGCCTCAGCCAGACGCCCACGTCCACCGACACCCCGCGGTCCGGGTGGACCCGGCAGCGTTTCGCCGACTCCTCCGGCACCCCGCGACTCGAAGCGTTCACCATCGCCGGAGCCGGCCACGACCTGCCGCATCCCGGAATGGCCGCCTACGCGATCCACTTCTTCGGCCTGGACGGCGACGACGGCACACCTCCCCCGCCGCCCCCGGCCTCCTGCCGCGTCGCCCCCACGGTCAGCGCCTGGCCCGGCGGCATGACCGAGAACATCACCATCACCAACACCGGCGACACGACGATCGACGGATGGTCCCTGGCGTTCACCCTGCCCTCCGGGCAGACCATCACCTCCGGGTGGAATGCGTCCTACAGCCCGAGCAGCGGCCAGGTCACGGCCGCCAGCGTGAGCTACAACGGGTCTCTCGCACCGGGCGCCTCCACCGGCATCGGGTTCCAGGCCACCCAGACCGGCAACGCGGCGGCGCCCACCGCGTTCACACTCAACGGCAGCACCTGCACAGTGAGCACCTCAAGATGAGTGACCGCCACTCGATATGAGAAGGGCCGGGTACCGCGTTCGCGGGCATCCGGCCCCCGGGCCCTGTCGCACGGCATGAGAACCGCGCGGCAGGGCCCCACTCGTTCGCGGTCGGGGCGCCGGCCGCGCTCACTACTGACTCGTCGTGCAGACGGTGCCGTTGAGGCTGAACCTGGTCGGTGCGGTGTTCGTTCCCCTGTAGGTGGCCTGGAGCCCGAAGGATGTGGCGGCTCCGGCGGAGATCGTGGCGTTGTAGGGGGCATTGCGAGCCGTGGCCTGGGCGCCGGACTGGGTCACGTCGGCGTTCCAGGCGCTGGTCACCTGCTGATCTCCCGGCCAGGCCCAGGTCAGGGTCCAGCCGTTGACGGTGGTCGTGCTGGTGATGCTGATGTCCGCGGTGAAGCCGTTGTTCCAGGTATTGCTGGTGTAGCCGACCTGGCAGGTGGAGTCGGACGGCGGGGGCGGAGTGGGGTCGCCGGAGGCGAGGCCGAAGAACTCGACGGCGTACTGCGCCATGCCGGTCATCGGCAGGCTGTGCCCGGCGCCGGAGACGCTGATCGCCTCGACCGGGACGGTGCCGGACGAGTCGGCGAAACGCTGCCGGGTCCAGCCGGACTGCGGGTTGTCGGTGGACGTGGGCGTGGCGCTCACACCGTGCACGTTGGTCCACTGTTCGATCTCTTCGGCCAGTTCCGCGTAGGAGACGACGGTGTCGGCGGTGCCGTGCCAGAGCTGCATCCGCGGCCAAGGCCCGTGGTAGCCGGGGTTCGCCTGGCGCACCAGGTCGCCCCACTGCTGGGCGGTCTTGCCGACGCACGGTGAGGGATTGCCTCCCGGCTGGTAGGCGCCCTCGTTCGGGAAGCACGCGAAGGGGACGCCCATGAATGCCGCGCCCGCCTTGAACACCTCCGGATACAGCGCGGCCATGGCGTTGGTCATCATGGCGCCCGAGGAGCTGCCGGTGACGAACACCCGACCCGGATCGCCGTGATAACGCTGCTCCGCATAAGTGATCATTGACATGAGCGAGACCGGGTCGGTGCGTCCGCCGCGCACCTTCGACGCGTCGGACCAGTTGTCGAAGCAGTTGGACTTCTTGTTCGACGCCGACGGGAAGATCACGACGAAGCCGTACCGGTCGGCCAGGGACGCGAACTCGCTTGAGGAAGAGAATCCCGGCCCCGAGCCACCGCACGGATGCAGCGCCATCACGATCGCCGGGGACGTCCCGGCCGAGTCGGGCACGTAGGCGTACATCTGCAGGTTGCCCGGGTTGTCGCCGAAGTCGGTCACCTGTGTCAGGCCGGCCGCGGCCGCGGGGTGCACCGGCAGCACGGCCGTCATGACCGCGCACAGCATCGCCGTGCAGGCGCCGGCCAGTATCGTCGTCAGTCGTTTCATTCGCCCTCCTCTGTTCGGGCGTGGGGCGTGGTGCCTCGATTTCATCGAGGCGGTGTCAATCGCCGAAACCTAAAGGGGGCGTCGATCAGCGTCAACGCTTTAGCGCGTCCGGCGGTCCGTCGAATTACGGGTAACGAGTTTGCGCTGGTATCAAGCGCCTTGATATCAAGATCCTTGCGATGTATTCGTGAAACTTTCATCGCTCACAGTTCCTGAGGCGTGCGGGGTATGGTCTTCCGGTGACCGACCGCCGTACCCCCTCATCGGCCCGGCCGGACGGTGCGCCGCAGCCGCGCGTGAGCTATCTGGTGTTCCGGTTGGAGCGACGTATCCGGGCCCGCCTGGACGATGAGCTCGCCCGGCACGGCGTCACCACGACCGAGTACATGGCGCTCAGCGAGCTGTGCCTGCGTGACGGGCCGTCGTCGGCGGAGCTGGCGCGCATCGCGTTCGTCACGCCGCAGGCGATGAACCTGGTCATCCGCGACCTGGAACGGCGCGGGCTGATCCGCCGCGATCCCCACCCGGACGGCGGACGCGTGCTGCGCGCCCGTGTCACCGGCGCGGGGCTGGACGTCCTGCGGCGCTGCGACCGGGCGCTGGACGAGATCGAAGCGATCATGTTCGCCGAGATCGACGCCGCCGCCCGTCGGTCGCTGGCCGAGGACCTCCTGCGGTGCGCACATGCCCTGCGATCCGGCCCCGTGCCCCCTTCACCGCCTCCGCGGAGCCGGTGAACGCGGCAGGCGACTCGGCGCGACCTAGCCGGCGGGAGAGAGCGGGGTCAGGAGCCGGTCCATGAGGACGTGCAGGTGGTGGCGGAAGGAGGCCACCGCCTGGGGGTTGTCGGCTCTGCGCATGCCCTGGGTGCGTTCCAGGACGCCCGAGCCCAGGAAGCCGTGGACGCACCACACCATGGTGCCGAGCAGGTAATAGGGGTCGACGTCCGGCGGGACCACGTCGCGGATCTTGCGGGCGGCGAGGTTCAGGAGCGGGCGGGCGTAGTGGTCTTCGAGTTCGGCGATGTCGGCGGCGTCGTCGACCCAGCGGTGGGCCCACAGGGAGCGGTTGTGCGGGTGCGCCAGGTGGAAGTCGAGGTAGGTGTCGACTATCTGGTGGACGGCGGTGCGGCCGGGTTCGGCCTGGGAGACGACGGCTTGGAGCATGGCGCGTTCGGCTTCGAAGGCACGGTGCATCACCTCCAGGTAGAGCGCGCGTTTGTCCCCGGCGACCTCGACGATCGCCGTGGTGGCGGCTCCCATGGCGTCCGCGATGAGTTGCAGCGACGTTCCGTCGTAGCCGAGTTCGCTGAACAGCCGGGTCGCCACGTCGATGACCTGCTGCCGTGAGATGGCATTCGCCATGCCGTCACGCTACGCAAGATCCGCCATGGCTTAATGCGCCTCCCGTCATGGGGAGGTCAAGTCATGGCAACCGTTGGCGTGCCGCTCAGTCGTAGGAGGTGAGGGTGCGGGCGTGGAGGGCGAGGACGTGGCTCAGGAGGGCGGGCGCGCGCGGGCCGGCGGCGTCCGGGAGGACGTCGGGGGTGAGCGTCCAGTCCGTGCCCACCCAGGAGTCGGCGATGGCGTCGTCGCTGGACGGCAGGTTGTTGCAGGACTGCCGGAGGCGGATCGTGCGCACGGATTCGGCGGCCGGGGTGTCGGTCTCCACCAGCAGGACCGGGACGCCGGCCGGCGGGCCGTCCTCGACCAGGCGCAGGAGCTGGTGCGCGTCCTCGCCGTCGAGGGCGGCGCCCGCGTCGAGGATCACCACCAGGCGGACGGGCGGGCCGCCGCCGGGCAGGTCCTCGTCGTTGCCGCCGATCAGGCGCAGGTCGACCAGGTCGAGCAGGCGGCGGATCCGCTCGGAGGCCCCGGTGCCGACGGCGACGCCGCCGCCCAGCAGCCGGGCGGACGTGCCCGGATCGAAGCCCTGCAGCCAGCCCGCCCCCGACAGGCCTGCCGCGTCGATTACCTCCAGGCCCACCAGCCCGGGCGGGGCGGCGGCCAGGAACCGGGTGGCGAGGGACCAGGCGTAGGCGGCGGAGTCGCCGGGCACCGTGCCCTGGGAGATCCACACGGCGCGCCGCCACGGCAGCCGCAGGACGAGCGGTATCCGCAGGTCGGGCAGCTCGGCGGTGGACAGCCGGCCGAGCAGGACGCCGTCGGCCAGGTCGGTGCGGGGCCGCCAGGTCAGCCAGGACGGCGCGTCGAACGGCGCGACCTCGGCCGGGACGTGCGGCTCCACCCGGGCCAGCTCGTCGCGGAGCTGGGCGGCGTCGGCGCGCAGGCGCTCGCCGGCGGTGGCCATGAGCTCGTCGAAGCGTCCGCGGGGGCGGCGTCCGGCGATCTCCTCGTTGCGGACGGTCAGCGCGTGCTCGGTGGCGGCGCGGAAGGCGGCGAGCGAGCGGCTCGCGTCCTCCCAGATCAGCCAGCAGCGTTCGAGGTAGTCGACTTCCGTGCTCGGAGGCGGCTGGGCGGGAGCGGGCTGAGCGGGCGGCGGCACGGTGGCTGCGGGCGGCACGGCGGCTGCGGGCGGCACGGCGGCCGCGGGCGGCGGCGTGGCCGGGGGTGCCGGTTCGCCCGGGTCGTCCACCTCGATGCCGTGGGCGGCGACCAGTTCGGCCAGGCCGCCGGCGTAGCCCTGGCCCACGGCGCGCACCTTCCACCGGCCGGCGCGGCGGTAGACCTCCAGGCCGATGATCGCCCTCTCCGGACCCAGGCCGGGGACGGCGAACTCCGCGACCGGGGCGCCGTCGGGGGTGGCGAGGCGGATCCGCGGCGGCGGCATCGTCCCGAACGCGGCCGTGCCGGTGAGGCTGACCGCGATCAGCACCGCGGCGGCGTCGGCGGGGACCGCGTCCAGGTCGAGGTCGATCCGCGGGCCGCCGCCGTCGGACCAGCGGACGCCCGGCGCCTCGGGGGCGTTGAAGAACACCAGGTCGGCGTCGGTGCGGACGCGCTGGTCCGGGCCGACGAGGAGGGCGCTGACGTCGACCGGCGCGGCGCAGGTCACGGTCGCGGTCACCCGCCGGGCGGGCAGCGCCGCGTTGGCGCCGCGGGTGAGTTCGGTCATCGCGGTCAGGCGTGGGCGGCGATCGCCGGCAGCATGTCCTGGAACGTGCGGCCGTGGCAGGGCTCCCCGATGGCGTTCATCTTCCAGCCGCCGTTGTGGCGGTAGATGCGGGCCATGACCATCGCGGTGTGGGCGCCGCCGCCGGTCAGCGTGTACCGGGCGAGCTCGCCGCCCTCCATCTCGTTGACCAGCCGGCAGAAGGCGTTCTCCACCTCGTTGAAGGTCTGGCCGTTGAACGAGCTGACGGTGAACACCAGCGAGGTGACGTGCACCGGGAGGCGGTTCAGGTCGACGATGACCGACTCGTCGTCACCGTCGCCCGCCCCGGTGAGGTTGTCGCCGGTGTGCCGGACGGAGCCGTCGTCGCTGACCAGCTTGCCGAAGTACACGACGTCCGCGAGAGCGGCGTCGGCGAAGAGGACGCAGGACGCGTCGAGGTCGATGTCCCGCTCGCGGGAGCCGAAGAACCCCTTCTTCTTCACCGCGTCCCAGCCCAGCCCCATCCGGACCATGTTCAGCGTCCCGCCGGGCTTCTCCAGCGAGATCCGCTGGCCCTTCACCATCGAGACGGTCACAGCCGTCGCCTCCTGTCCCCTGTGCCGCGCCGCCCTCCAGGGCGCGCCGGCCCCAACGCACCTGGTCACCACGAAAACGGCGGGTGCGTGCAAAGCCTGGCAGCCCGCCGCGCCGTTGTCACCTCGTTCCGCCGGCCGCGGGACGGCGGGTGAAACCGGTGGAAGGTTCCTTGTCCGCGCCGCGCGGGCGGCCGCATAGTGACGTTCGCCGGGCGGCTCGCAAACGGGAAGTGGTGGTCTTGTGAGGGCCTTGGGTGTGCTGGTGGCGGCTCTGGTCGCCGCGATGGCCGTTCTGGTGGGGCCGCCGGCGTCGGCGGCGTCGCTGACGGAGGTCACGGACTTCGGCACGAATCCGAGCGGGCTCCGGATGCATCTGTACGTGCCCGACCGGGTGCAGGAGCGGCCGCCGGTGCTGCTGGCGGTGCACTGGTGCACGGGGTCGGGGCCCGCGATGTACTCGGGGACGGAGTTCGCGCGCCTCGCCGACCAGTACGGGTTCATCGTGATCTACCCGTCGGCGACGCGCAGCGGCGCCTGCTTCGACGTCTCCTCCCCGCAGGCGCTGAAGCGGGACGGCGGGAGCGACCCGGTCGGGCTCATGTCGATGGTCCGCTACACGCTGCAGCGGTACGGCGGGGACGCGGCCAGGGTGTTCGTCGCCGGTGTCTCGTCCGGCGCGATGATGACGAACGTGATGCTGGCCGACTACCCCGACGTGTTCGCGGCGGGCGCGGTGTTCGCCGGGGTGCCGGACGGGTGCTTCGCCACGGCCGACGGCTCGGAGTGGAACAGCGCGTGCGCCAACGGGACCGTCCTGAAGACGCCGCAGCAGTGGGGTGACATCGCCCGCTCCGCCGACCCCGGCTACTCCGGGCCCAGGCCGCGGGTGCAGCTGTGGCACGGAACCGCGGACGACACGCTGCGCTACCCCAACTTCGGCGAGGAGATCGACCAGTGGACGAACGTCCACGGCCTGTCCACCGCGCCGACCGCCACCGACCAGCCGCAGCAGGGCTGGACCCGCACCCGGTACGGCGACAAGGTCGAGGCGTACTCCCTGCAGGGCGTCGGCCACAACCTGATGGCCTCGGGCATGGCTCAGCGGACGATCGAGTTCTTCGGGCTCGACCAAGGCGGCACGACCGAGCCCCCGGACGACGGTGGCGGGTCCGCGGACTGCGCCGTCGCGTACTCGGTCAACGCGTGGAACACGGGCCTGGTCGCGAGCATCACGATCACCAACACCGGGTCCACCGCGATCAACGGCTGGACGCTCGGCTTCACCCTGCCCGCCGGGCAGACGATCACGTCTGGGTGGGGCGCGGACTACCGGCCGGCGAGCGGCGCGGTCAGCGCGACGAACGTGTCCTACAACGCCGCGATCCCCGCCGGCGGCTCCGTCGGCATCGGCCTGCAGGCCACGCACAGCGGCGACACCGGCGCACCGGCCGGGTTCACCCTCAACGGGACCGCCTGCTCGACCGCGTGACCGCCCGTTCCCGTGCGGAGGCGTCCAGCGCGCCCCCGATCGGCGGGCCGCACCCGGAACGAGCCGCATCTGACCACGTGCCGCCGGCTCCACTGCGCACCAGGTGGCGCGGCATTCTGGACAACTCGTTGATCGCCGTGACAGACGTGCCTAGATTGGCAGGACCACGTCGTTTTTCGCGGGAGGAGCAAGTCTTGTCTCTGCGCACCGAGCCGCCGTTCCGCGGCGACCATGTCGGCAGCCTGCTACGTCCACCCGCGCTGCTGGCCGCCCGGGACGATCACGCCAAGGGCGTCATCGACGACGCCGCGCTGGCCGCGGCGGAAGACGCCGCCATCCGCGACGTGGTCGCCGTGCAGCGGGAGGCGGGGCTGCGGTCGGCGACCGACGGGGAGTTCCGCCGCACGTCCTGGCACATGGACTTCATCTACCGGCTCGGCGGGATCAGCCCCGCGGACGACAAGATCAAGGTGCGGTTCCACAACGAGCAGGGCGACATCGAGTTCAGCACGGCGGCGCTGCGGGTGCACGACAAGGTCCGGCTGGACGAGACGATCTTCGCCGACCACTTCGCGTTCCTGCAGCGCGCGACCGGCGAGGGGGTGACGCCGAAGCTGACGATCCCGTCGCCGAACATGGTGCACTACCGGGGCGGCCCGGCCTCGATCGACCCGAGGGTCTACCCCGACATCGAGGAGTTCTGGTCCGACCTCGCCGCCGCGTACGCCGAGCAGGTGCGGCGGCTCGGCGAGATGGGATGCCGGTACCTGCAGCTGGACGACACCAGCCTCGCCTACCTCAACGACCCGGCGCAGCGCGCCATGATCACCGAGCGGGGCGACGACGCCGAGCACCTGCACCTGCGCTACATCAGGCAGATCAACGCCGCGCTGGCGGGGCGTCCCGAGGGCATGAACGTCACCACGCACATGTGCCGGGGCAACTTCCGCTCGTCCTGGACGGCCGAGGGCGGCTACGACTTCGTCGCCGAGGCGCTGTTCAGCGAGCTGGACGTGAACGGGTTCTTCCTGGAGTACGACGACGCCAGGTCGGGGGGCTTCGAGCCGCTCCGGTTCGTCCCGCCGGGCAAGATGGTCGTGCTCGGGCTGGTCACGACCAAGCGCGGCGAACTGGAGTCCAAGGACGACCTGAAGCGCCGCATCGACGAGGCATCGCGGTTCGTGCCGCTGGAGCAGATCTGCCTGTCGCCGCAGTGCGGGTTCTCCTCGACGGTCGAGGGCAACGTGCTGACCGCCGCGCAGCAGGCGGCCAAGCTGCGCCTCATCGCCGAGACCGCCCAGGAGATCTGGGGGTGACGCGGCGCCCCCGCATCGACGATCTGACCGCCATCGCCGTCCCCGAGCGGCCCGCGCTGTCCCCCGGCGGCACGCAGGCCGTCTACGTGCTGCGCACCTGCGACACGGGCGCCGACCGGAACGCGCGGGCGCTCTGGCGGGTGGACGTGCCGGGCGGCCGGCCCCGGCGGCTGACCCGCGGCCCGTCCGACACCGCGCCCGCCTGGTCGCCGGACGGGACGCGGGTCGCGTTCCTGCGCGCGCAGGACGGCCCGCCGCAGGTGTGGCTGCTCCCGGCCGACGGCGGGGAGCCCGAGCCGCTCACCGGCCTGCCGCTCGGGGCGGGCGCGCCGGTGTGGAGCCCGGACGGCACGCGGATCGCGTTCACCGCCGCCGTGGACCCGGGCGGCGGGGGCCCGGTCGTGGCCGACCGGCTCGACTACCGGGCCGACGGCCTCGGCCTCGTGGGCGGCGTGCGGCGGCACCTGCACGTGGTCGACGTGGCGACCCGGCGGTGCCGGCAGGTCACCGAGGGGGACTGGCACGCCGGCGACCCGTGCTGGTCGCCGGACGGGACGAGGCTGGCGTTCGCCGCCGCGACGGCCCCGGACGCGGACCTGACGTCCCGCACGCCCGTGCACGTCATCGACGTCACGAAGGAGACCGCGTCCCCCCGGGTCGCGGGGCTCCCCGAGGGCTTCGCCGGCGCGGTCGCCTGGACGCCGGACGGCGGATCCCTGCTGGTCGCGGGCATGACCGGGGCGCGGGTGGGCCATACCGCGCTGCTGCGCGTGCCGCTGGACGGCGGGGCGCCCGCGAACCTGTCCGCCCCGCTGGACCGCAACGTCATGACGGGCGGCACGGCGTACCCCGGAGCCTCACCCCAGTTCGGCGGCGACGGGCGCACCGTGCTGTTCTGCGTCCGCGACCGGGGCTGCACGCACGTCTACTCCGTCCCGGTGGAGGGGGAAGAGCCGCGTCCGGTGGTCACCGGTGACGGACGCATCGTGTCCGGCATGTCGGTCGCGGGGGACACGGCCGTGATCGTCCTCGGCACGCCCACCTCGTACGGCGAGATCGTGGCCGTCGATCTCACGACCGGCACGGAGACCGTGCTCACCGAGCACGGCGCGGACGCCGCCGCCGTCCCGTTCGTCCGGGAGGAGCGCGAGTTCACCATCTCGGACGGGACGGTGGTCCAGGGCTGGCTCGTCCGCGACCCCGACGCGGCGGGCCCGCAACCCCTTCTGCTGGACGTGCACGGCGGCCCGCACAACGCGTGGAACGGCGCCGCCGACGACGTGCGCCTCTACCACCAGGAGCTGGCCGCCTCCGGCTGGACGGTGCTGCTGCTCAACCCGCGCGGCAGCGACGGCTACGGCGAGCGGTTCTGGCGGGCCGCCGAGGGCGCGTGGGGCGAGGCCGACGCGGCGGACCTGCTGGAGCCGGTCGACGACCTGGTCGCCGCCGGGATCGCCGACCCGGACCGGCTCGCCGTCACCGGCTACAGCTACGGCGGCTTCATGACCTGCTACCTCACCGGGCGGGACGGCCGGTTCAGGGCGGCGATCGCGGGCGGCGCGGTCACCGATCTGACGAGCTTAGGCGGCACCGCGCACGGGGGCCACGGCCTGAGCGAGTCCGAGCTGGGCGGCCCGTTCTGGACGCGTCCAGAACGGTATGCGGCGATGTCGCCGCTCGCGCGCGTCGACCGGGTGACGGCACCCACGCTGCTCCTGCACGGCGCGGACGACCTGGGCTGCCCCGCCGGCCAGGCCCAGCAGTGGCACACCGCGCTGCGGGAGCGGGGCGTCCCGGCCAGGCTCGTGCTCTACCCGGGCGCCTCGCACCTGTTCGTCATGGACGGGCGGCCGTCCCACCGGATCGACTACAACCGGCGCGTCGTGGAGTGGGCCGAGCGGTACGCGGGCCACGGGGCCGGCACCGCCGGGCCCCGCCGCCCGCCCGTCGACGCGGGGCACTGGCGGCGGCGGCTCGCCGCGCTCGCCGCCCGGTACCGCGTGCCCGGCGCCTCGCTCGGCATCCTGCGGCTGCGGCCCGGCCGCGAGGACGAGCTGGCCGAGGCGGCGTACGGCGTCCTGAACAAGGACACCGGCGTGGAGACCACGACCGACTCGGTGTTCCAGATCGGGTCGATCACCAAGGTCTGGACGGCGACCGTCGTGATGCAGCTCGTGGACGAGGGCCTCCTCGACCTCGACGCACCGGTCATCGAGGTGCTCCCCGAGCTGCGGCTGGCCGACCGCGAGGCCGCCAAGAACGTGACCATGCGGCATCTGCTCACCCACACGAGCGGCATCGACGGCGACGTGTTCACCGACACCGGGCGCGGCGACGACTGCCTGGAGAGGTACACGGCCGTCCTCGCGGACGTGGCGCAGAACCATCCGCTGGGAGCGACCTGGTCCTACTGCAACTCCGGCTTCTCGCTGGCCGGGCGGGTGATCGAGAGGCTGACCGGCCGGACGTGGGACGAGGCGATCCGGGAGCGCATCGTCGAGCCGCTGGGGCTGCGGCGCACGATCACGCTGCCCGAGGAGGCGCTGCTGCACCGCGCCGCCGTCGGGCATGTGAGCGCGGACGGGTCCGAGCCGTCCCGCGCCCCGGTGTGGCAGCTGCCGAGGTCCATCGGCCCCGCCGGGCTGATCGGCGCGTCCGCCGCGGACGTGCTCGCCTTCGCGCGCATGCACCTCACCGGCGGGCGCGCGCCCGACGGGACGCGGCTGCTGAGCGAGGAGGGCACCGCCGCCATGGCCGCCCGGCACGCGGAGCTGCCGGACACCCGCACGCTCGGCGAGTCGTGGGGGCTCGGCTGGATCCGGATGACCTGGGACGGGCGCCCGGTCATCGGGCACGGCGGCTCGACGATCGGGCAGAACGCCTACCTGCACGTGCTGCCGGACGAGGGCCTCGTCGTCGTCCTGCTCACCAACGGCGGCGACACCGAAGGGCTCAGCGAGGCGCTGAACCGGGAGGTCTTCACCGCTCTCGCCGGCGTCGCGCCGGATCCGCCGCTGCGACCGCCCGCCGAACCCGTCGCCGCGGGCTTCGAGCGGCACCTCGGGACCTACGAGCGGGCCGGCTCGCGGCTGGAGGTGCTCCGCGGCGAGGACGGGCCCGTCCTGCGGACGACGGCGACCGGCCCGCTGGCCTCGATGCTGCCCGACAGGGTGCGGGAGTACCCGATGGCGGCGATCGAGGAGGACGTGTTCGCCGTCCGGGAACCCGGTACGGACAACTGGATGGCCGTGACGTTCTACGCCCTCCCGACCGGCGAGCGCTACCTCCACTTCGGCCTGCGCGCCACCCCGAAGACCGGCTGAACCGGCGGCGGCGCGTCCGGTAACGGAACCTGGCCTTTCGGTTAATGGTGGGTGAAGTAATCTCCCTGAGCGGGGATCGCGCCCGGCGGGCGGCAGTAGGCTCGCGGCGGCCCCCGCGCAGGGCGGGAGCGGGGCTGGAGAGGAACCGGACCGTTGAGCGTGATCAATGTCGGGCAGGCCGTCGTCCTCGGGATCGTGGAGGGCCTGACCGAGTTCCTCCCGGTGTCCTCGACCGGGCACCTGAAGATCACCGAGGGCCTGATGGGCATCCCGGTGGACGACAAGGCCGTCGTCGGGTTCACCGCCGTGATCCAGGTCGGCGCGATCGCGGCCGTGCTGGTGTACTTCTTCCGGGACATCGTCCGGATCGTCGGCGCGTGGGGGCGCGGGATCGCCGACCCGTCGCAGCGATACCACCACGACTACAAGTTCGCCTGGTGGGTGATCTACGCGACCGTCCCCGTGGTCATCGTGGGCGTCGCCGCCAAGGACCTCATCGAGGGCCCGCTGGCCTCGCTGTGGGTGGTCGCCGGATCGCTGCTCGCGGGCAGCGTCGTCATGTGGCTCGCCGACCGGTTCGGCCGGCACAAGCGCGGCGAGGACGACACGTCCCTCACCGACGCGATGGTGATCGGGTCGTCGCAGATCCTCGCGATGCTGTTCCCCGGCTTCTCCCGGTCCGGCGCGACGATGTCGGTCGGGCTGATGCTCGGCCTCGACCGCGTCGCCGCGACCCGGCTGTCGTTCTTCCTCGGCATCCCCGCGCTGACCGGCGCCGGCGTCTACGAGCTGCCCACCGCGCTCGGCGCCGGGGTGGACGCGCTGCCGCTCGCCATCGGCACCGCCGTGTCGTTCGCGGTCGCCTACGCGTCCATCGCCTGGCTGCTCCGGTTCGTGGCGCGGCACAGCTTCACGTCGTTCGTGGTCTACCGGGTCATCGTCGGCCTGCTCCTGTTCGGCCTGCTGAGCGCGGGGACGCTGAACGCCTGAGTTCCCCCGGAGGGGAAGGCACAGATGCGAAAGGACTGGGCCGTTGAATGACGCGATGTGGGCCGGAACCGTCTCCATCACCGGGGACGGGGACGCCGAACTGGAGGCATATCTCGCGCGGCCGCTGAGCGACGCCCCGCGCGGCGGCGTGGTGCTGATCCACCACCTGCCCGGGTACGACTCCGGCACGAAGGAGTTCGCCCGCACGTTCGCCGCGCACGGGTACGCCGCGATCGTCCCGAACCTGTACTCGCGCGAGGGCGCGGGCGTCAGCCCCGACGACCAGGCCGCCGCCGTCCGCGCGAAGGGCGGCGTGCCGGACGAGCAGCTCGTCGGCGACGTCGCCGGGGCCGCCGCGCACCTGAACTCGCTGGAGCACGCCAACGGGAAGATCGGCGTGATCGGCCACTGCTCGGGCGGCCGGCACGCGTTCCTCGCGGCCTGCTCCCTGGACCTCGACGCCGCCGTCGACTGCTACGGCGCGTTCGTCGTCAAGGACCCGCCGGCCGACTCCCCGCTGAAGATGGGGTCGCTGCTGTCCAAGGCGCCGGAGCTGTCGTGCCCGCTGCTCGGCCTGTTCGGCGACGACGACCAGTTCCCCGCGCCGGACGAGGTGGCCGTGCTGGACGCGGAGCTGACCAGGCTCGGCAAGGAGCACGAGTTCCACAGCTACGCCGGCGCGGGGCACGCGTTCTTCGCCGTCGAGCGTCCCGCGTTCCGGCCCGCCGCCGCCAAGGACGGCTGGGCGAAGATCTTCGCGTTCTACGGTCGCCACCTGAGCGCCTGAGAGGAGACGCCATGTGCACCTACCAGACCGTGAAGGTGGCGCTGGACGGCGCGGCGAAGGGCGCGAACGGCTGGTTCACGCTCACCGGCGGCGCCGTCTACGTCGACCACCCGTACCACGCGTGCCACGAGCACACGGTGAACATCGACTTCACCAACCCGGGCGACGGCCCGTCCGCGCGCGTCGCCGTCGAGCTGACCGAGGAGGCGGCGCTGGCGCTGGTCGACGCCATCCAGCAGGCCCTGGCCGCGGCGCCGCCCGGCCTCGCGTCCTCGGTAGAGCGCCGGGTTCCCGTTCAGCGGGTGCGCGTGGCGTCGCTGCGGAAGTCGGTGTAGGTGTAGGGGTTGTCGAGGATCTTCGTCTCGGGGATGTCGGGGTTCATGCCGGCCGCCCACGCCTCCTCCCCCATCGACGAGCGCAGGTACTCGACGGTCGCCTCGACCTCGCGGCGCGCGGCGGCGAGGTCGGCGTCGAGCAGGCGGTGGTCGTGCTTGACCACGCGGCCGTCGACCAGGACGGTGTGGACGTCCCCGCGCTGGGCCTGGAACGCGACGTGCCCGTAGGGGTTGAGGACGGGGAACGAAACCGGCGAGTGGTCGTTCTTGATCAGGACGACGTCGGCCTTCTTGCCGGGTGCGAGGCTGCCGAG
Organism: Actinomadura latina NBRC 106108; assembly: GCF_001552195.1. Lineage (GTDB taxonomy): Bacteria > Actinomycetota > Actinomycetes > Streptosporangiales > Streptosporangiaceae > Spirillospora > Spirillospora latina. The sequence goes on along the minus strand of NZ_BCQS01000047.1, from coordinate 15,672 downwards.
GTCGTCGCGGCCGAGCGTCCGGGCGCCGCCGCGGGTGGCCCAGTCGACGACCTGGTCGGCGCGCAGGGTGCAGTGGGTGACGGTGTCGCCCCTGCCGTGCGCCTCCAGGTGCATGCGGCAGCGGTCGGCGCCGAGCGTGGTGCGCATGGCGGAGAACAGGTCGCCGCTCCACCAGACGCTCGTGTCCATCGACAGCGACACCGGGATGTCGTGGTTGCGGAGCACCCAGGTGGGCGGGTAGCCCTGCCCGGCGCTCTGCTCGCTCTCGGTCGAGACGGAGATGGACCCGCCGGTGGCGGCGATGCGGTGGTAGGAGTCCGCGGACAGGGACGCGGCGTGCACGTACACGGTCTCGGGCGTCATGAACCCGTGGTCGTGCATCTGCTTGATGCCCTCGTCGCTGGTAGCGCCCCAGACGCCGGCGTGCGTGGTGACGGGCAGGCCGAGTTCGCGGGCGACCTCGAACGCGGGCTTCTCCGGGAAGGAGGGGTCGCCGACGACGTCGAACGCGACCTGGAAGCCGAGCATGTCGCCGCCGGTGAGCTTGCCGGCGAGGGCGCGGAACTCGGGCGTCGCGGTCCATTCGGCGGGCGGCGCCTGGATGTTGCCGTAGGCGAGGACGAACCGTCCGGGCACCGAGCGCAGCGCGTCCACGGCGGCGTCGGCGTGGTCGGGGGTCTGCAGGCCGTGCGACCAGTCGACGACCGTGGTGACGCCGGCGTCGATCGCCTCGATCGCCGCGAGGAGGTTCCCGGCGTGGACGTCCTCGGGCCGGAACCGCTTGCCGTGCTCCAGGTAGTACCAGACGAAGTACTGCGTCAGCGTCCAGTCGGCGCCGTAGCCGCGCATCGCGGTCTGCCACATGTGCCGGTGCGTGTCGATCATGCCGGGCATGACGATGCCGCCGGACGCGTCGATCTCGGCGGTGCCGTCCGGTACCGGGAGGTCCGGCCCGACCGCGCTGATGCGGTCGCCCTCGATGAGGACGTCGGCGCGGTCCAGGACCTCGCGCCCGTCGGTCATCGGCAGCACCATGCCGCCGCGCAGCACCAGGGGACGCCCCGGCTCGAACTCGCTCATCGTCGTTCTCCTCGTCTCGGGATCCGACCGCCGGGAGCAGTCACGGACCGATGTCCGCTGTACGGTCAAACCTGCATGTGGCCACTCTCGTCACCGGTAGTCAAAGTGTCAACCACTTGACCACGGCGGATATGGGCGTGCCACAATCGGATTGACGGACGAGTGTCCGTTGAACGGACGAGCATGCTTCGATCGAGGGAGCCGGATGACTGACGACACCACGCGCGGCGGGCCGCTCTCGGGGGTGCTGGTGGCGGACTTCTCCCGGATCCTGGCCGGCCCCTACGCGACGATGCTGCTGGCCGACCTCGGCGCGGACGTGGTCAAGGTGGAGGGGCCGAACGGCGACGACACCCGCACCTGGACGCCGCCCGCGCGCGGTGACGTCGCGACCTACTACCTCGGCGTCAACCGGGGGAAGCGCTCGATCGCCCTGGACCTGCGGGACGAGAAGGACGCGGCCGCCGGCCGCGAGCTGGCGCGCCGCGCGGACGTCCTGATCGAGAACTTCAAGCCGGGCGGCCTCGCCCGCTTCGGCCTCGACTACGACTCGGTCCGCGCCGCCAACCCCGGCATCGTCTACAGCTCGATCACCGGGTTCGGGTCGGGCGCCGGACGCAAGGTCCCCGGCTACGACCTGATGGTGCAGGCGATCTCCGGGCTGATGAGCCTGACCGGCGACCCGGACGGCCCGCCGTACCGGGCGGGCATCTCGGTGTTCGACGTGATGGCGGGCAACCACGCCGCCATCGGCATCCTGGCGGCGCTGCGGCACCGCGACGCGACCGGCCGGGGCCAGCTCGTCGAGGTGAACCTGCTGTCGTCGGCGCTGACGGGGCTCGTCAACCACAGCTCCGCCTACGTCGCGGGCGACACCGTCCCGTACCGGATGGGCAACGCGCACCCGAGCGTGTTCCCCTACGAGCCGCTGCCGACCGCCGACAACGACCTGATCGTCACGGCGGCGAACGACGGCCAGTTCCGCAGGCTGTGCGAGGTGCTCGGCATCCCGGACGTCCCGGACGACCCGCGCTTCGCGACCAACGCGGGCCGGACCGCCAACCGCGCGGAGCTGCGCCCGATCCTGGTGGAGCGGCTGAAGCTGCGGGGCGCCGTCGAGTGGTTCGAGCTGCTCGTGGACGCGGGCGTGCCGAGCGGCCCGATCAACACGATCGACGGCGGCTTCGCGATGGCCGAGCGCTTCGAGCTGGACCCGGTCGTGGTCGTCGGCGAGGGCGAGCACGCGGTGCCGACGACCCGGCACCCCATCCGCTTCTCCGAGACGCCCGCGACGTACCGGCTGCCGCCGCCGGGTCTGGACGAACACGGCGCCGAGCTGCGTGAATGGCTGTCCGAACCGCAGGAGGACGACCGTGGCTGACACCCCCGAGCACCCGCCCGAGTATCCGACGGCGCTGGGCGCGTCCAGCCGGGAGACGATCACGCTGCTGGGCCACGACCTCGCGCGGGACGTGATGGGCGAGGTCGGTTTCGGCGAGCTGGCGTTCTGGCTGGCCGCGCAGCGGCGGCCCGAGCCCGGCGAGACGCGGGTCTTCGAGGCGGTCCTCGCGGCGCTCGCCGACCACGGCTTCACCCCGACCGCGATCGTCACCCGGCTGACGTACCTGTCGGCGCCCGACTCCGTGCAGGGCGCGCTCGCCGCCGGGCTGCTGGGCGGCGGGTCCCGCTTCCTCGGCGTCACCGAGGACACGGGCCGCTTCCTGCACGACGTCCTGACCTCGGTGGACGGCGACCTGCCGGCCGACGACGCGGGCTGGGACGCGCTGGCGCTGCGGACCGTCCAGCGGGAGCGGGAGGCGAAGCGGTTCGTCCCCGGCCTCGGCCACCACGTGCACAAGGACGGCGACCCGCGCACTCCGCGGCTGATGCAGATCGCTACTGAGGAGGGCCTGTACGGCCCGCACCTGTCGCTGTTCGCCGCGATCGGCCGCATCCACCCCGAGGTGCTCGGCAAGACGCTGCCGCTGAACGGCGCCGGCGTGTGCGGCGCCGCGCTCGCCGACCTCGGCCTCCCGCTGGAGCTGCTGCGCGGGTTCGCGCTGCTCGCCCGCACCGCCGGGCTGATCGGGCAGCTCGCCGAGGAGCTCCGCAACCCCGTCGGCAACGAGATCTTCCTGTCGGTCGACCTCAACAACCGGTCCGTCGCCCCCGACCCCTACACCCCCGGAGACCGTCATGGCTGAACTGGTCGCTGTGATCGCTTCGACCCACCACCCCTTCTACCACCGCGCGAGCACGTCGACGGGCGAGGACCGTCCCGACTTCGCGGACGAGTGGGTCCGCAAGGTCGAGGCGTTCCGCGAGACGCTGACGAAGGCCCGGCCGGACGTCCTGGTGATGGTCGGCTCCGACCACTTCCACCAGCTGTGGCTCGACAACATGCCGCAGTTCCTCATCGGCAAGGCGCCCTTCTACGACGCGAACTGGTACAACGAGGAACGCGAGTTCGGGCTGCCGCGCATGCTGTTCACCGGGCAGGAGGACCTGTCGGAGTACATGCTGCGCGAGGGCCTGGACGCGGGCTTCGACCTGGCGTTCTCCAACGAGCTGCGCATCGACCACTCGATCACGTGCCCGATCATCACGCTGCGCCCGCAGAACGACCTGCCGATCGTCCCCGTCTACACCAACATCTTCGCGCCGCCGCTGCCGCGGCCGAAGCGGTTCGTCCAGCTCGGGAAGACGATCCGGGAGCTCGTCGAGTCGTGGCCCGGGAACCAGCGGGTCGCGGTCATCGGCACCGGGCACCTGTCCCTGGAGCTGGGCGGACCGCGCCAGTTCGGCCCGCACGGGCCCGACCCCGAGTTCGACGCTAAGGCCGTCGAGTGGATCTCGTCCGGCGACATCGAGGGCTGCCTGTCGGAGGTCACCCTCGACAGCCTGCACGCGCCGGGCAACGCCACCCACGGGTTCATGGACTTCATGCTGATGATGGGCGTCGCCGGCGAGGGCCGGAAGGCCGACTACGTCGACACCTACGACCTGTTCCACACGATGGAGGCCTACTTCACCTGGTACCCGAACGGAGCGGGCGAGTGAGCAAGTACCTGCTGAACAAGTTCCTCTACACCGTCGACCGCGACCCCGACCTCGTCGAGCGCTACCGGAACGAGCCGGAGGCGACGGTGGCGTGGTGGGAGGAGGAACAGGCCAACCGCATCATCAACTGCCACGGCGGCGAGTCGTCCACCTGGCTGAAGTTCGGCGACGAGGAGCGCGCCGCGCTCGCCGGGCACGACTACCCGAAGCTGTTCGAGCTGGGCGCGCACCCGTTCCTGACGCTGACGCTGTTCATCGCGATGTTCGAGCGCGACTACGACGAGCCGCTCGGCTTCCAGCTGGAGTACGCGGAGCGGCTCGGGCACTTCGCGCTCCCCTACCCCGACATCGCGACCTGAGCCGATGCGCGCCGCCGAGATCAGGGAATGCGGAGGCCCGCCCGTGGTGGCGGAGCGCAGGCCGCCCGTGCCGGGAAGCGGCGAGGTCCTGGTGGACGTGCTCGCCGCGCCGATCACGCCGCTCGACCTGCTGTGCGCGAGCGGGACGTCCTACTTCGGGAGGCCCGCGACGCCGTACGTGCCGGGCGTCCAGGGCGTCGGGACGTCCGGCGGCCGGACGGTCTGGTTCCCGAGCCCGGCCGGGATGGCGCCGGGCGACGGGAGCATGGCCGAGGTCGCCGCCGTCCCGGAGGCATCGCTCGTGGAGCTGCCGGACGGCGTCGACCCGGTGCAGCTGGCGGCGCTCGGGCTCTCGGCCGTCGCCGCGCACATGGCGCTGACCTGGCGCGGCGAGCTGGCCGCCGGGGAGCAGGTCATCGTGCTCGGCGCGGGCGGGGTCGTCGGGCAGGCCGCCGTGCGGCTCGCCCGGACGGCGGGCGCGCGGCGGATCATCGCCGGCGCCCGGTCGCCGGAGGCGCGGGCGCGGGCCGCGCGGGCCGGGGCGGACGCGGTCGTCGCGCTCGACACCGACGACGTCGGCGCGCTGGCCCGCCGGTTCGCCGACGCCGCCGCCGGGGCCGTGGACCTGGTGCTCGACCCGCTGTTCGGTGCCCCGGCGGCGGCAGCGGCCCGGACGCTGCGCGCCGGTGGGCGGCTCGTCAACCTCGGGAGTTCGGCGGACGAGACGTGCCCGATCGACTCCTCCACGATTCGCGGGAAGTCGCTGCGGCTGCTCGGCTACACGAACAACGAGCTGTCGGCGGAGCAGCGGGCGTCCTCGATCGCGTTCGTCGCGGAACAGGCCGCGTCCGGGAGGCTGGCCGTCGCCCACGAGACCGTGCCCCTGGCGGACGCGGCGGCGGCGTGGCGGCGTCAGGCCGAGGGAACGGCGGCGGGGCGGATCGTCCTCACCCCGCGGTGACCTGCGGGACGGTCTCCAGCCGCGCGAAGTCGGCGCTGATCTCCCCCGCCGTGTGCAGCAGCATCGGCAGGTACTCCTCGAGGAGCTGCTCGACGGGCGTCTCGGCGGCGTGCGTGTTGACGTTGATGCCCGCGATGACCGTGCCCGAGCCGTCCCGCAGCGGCGCCGCGACCGAGCGGATGCCGCGCGCGAGCTGCTCGTCGGTCAGCGCCCAGCCGCGCGCCCGCACCTCGCGCAGCTCCGCGTCCCGCTCGGCCTTGCCGAGCCGGACGCGGGGCTCCAGGCCGGAGCGGGTCGGCTCGGCGAGGATCCGGTCGACCTCGTCCGGGTCGAGCGCGGCGAGCTGCACCTTGCCGAGGGAGGTCTGCAGGGCCGGGAACCGGGTGCCGATCTGCACCGCCAGCGCGACGATTTTGGGGACGGCGACGCGCGCGACGTAGACGATGTCGGACCCGTCGAGCTGCGCGATCGAGCACGACTCGTTCGTCCGGGCGACGAGCCTCTCCATGTGCGGGCGCGCCACGTCCCAGAGCCCCATGGAACGGACGTAGGCGACGCCGAGGTCGAGCACGCGCGGGGTGAGGGCGTAGCCGCCGTCGCCGACCCGCACGTACCCGAGTTCCCGCAGCGTGAGCAGGATGCGGCGGGCGGTCGGCCGGGCCAGCCCGCTGGCCTCCGCGACCTGCGCGAGGGACATCACGGGCCGCCGCGCCTCGAAGGCGGTGATGACGTCGAGGCCCCGGGCCAGCGCCTCGATGAAATCAGGTCCGGTGCCTTCCCGTGGCATCGATCATCCCCTCGCCGGCCGTCCGCGTCACTCGGCTGTTCATCATACGGACGACTGACCGGAGCTCCGCGACCCGGGAGGGCTCAGGGATGGAAGCGGAAGATGGCCTGGAGGACGCAGGCGGGCTTGCCGTGGTTCTCGATCTCGACGACGAGGTCGGCGGTGACCTGGACGCCGCCGTCGATGTCCGCGACGTCCGCGAGGGTGCCGGAGAGGCGGACGCGGGAGCCGGCCGGGACGGGAGCCGGGAAGCGCACCCTGTTCAGGCCGTAGTTGACCTTGGTCGTGACGCCGGTGACGTCGAGCAGCTCCGTCCACAGCGGGATGACCAGCGACAGCGTCAGGTAGCCGTGCGCGATGGGGCCGCCGAAGGGGCCGTCCTTCGCCCGCTCCGGGTCGACGTGGATCCACTGGTGGTCGTCGGTGGCGTCCGCGAACGTGTCGATGCGGGCCTGGTCGACCTCCAGCCAGCGGCCGGTGCCGAGCGAGCCGCCGGCCAGGCTCTTCAGGTCCTCGAACGCGACGGTCGTGCTCATGCCTTCTCCTTGCTTCCCAGGCCGAGGACCCGGACGGCGTTGTCCTTGAGGATCTTGGGACGGACGTGCGGCTTGATCTCCAGCTCGTCGAAGTCCCTCCGCCACCGGTCCGGGGTGATCACCGGGTAGTCGGAGCCGAACAGGACCTTGTCCTGCAGGAGGCCGTTGGCGTACCGGACGAGCTGCGGCGGGAAGTACTTCGGCGACCAGCCCGACAGGTCGATGTAGACGTTCGGCTTGTGCGTGGCCACGGCGAGCGCCTCGTCCTGCCAGGGGAAGGACGGATGCGCCATGATGATCGTCAGGTCGGGGATGTCGACGGCGACGTCGTCCAGCAGCATCGGGTTCGACAGGCCGAGGCGGATGCCGCCGCCGCCCGGCATGCCCGCGCCGATCCCGGTCTGCCCGGTGTGGAACAGCGCCGGGACGCCGTGCTCGGCGGCGACCTCCAGCAGCGGGTAGGCGCTGCGGTCGTTGGGCGCGAAGCCCTGCAGGGACGGGTGGAACTTGATGCCGCGCACGCCGCGTTCCTCGATCAGCCGGCGGAACGTCCGGGCGCCGGCGCGTCCCTTGGCGGGGTCGACGCTCGCGAACGGGATGAGCACGTCGGGGTGCTCGGCGGCCCGGTCGGCGATCTCCTCGTTGGAGAGGGCGGGGTGCCCGGTGGCGTTCTCGATGTCGACGGTGAACACGACCGCGGCCAGGCGCCGCTCCCGGTAGTGGGACGCGATCTCGTCGATCGTGGGGGTCCGGTCGGCGTCCGCGCCGAAGTACTTCGCGGACGCCTCCATGAACTCGTCCGGCAGTGAGAGATGCCCGTGCAGGTCGGACTCCACGTGGACGTGGACGTCGATCGCCTCCAGCGCGTCCAGGTCGAGCCCGCTCACCGGGGCTGCTCCTCGGGCAGGTTCTCCCCCACGCTCTGCTCGTGCTCGGCGAAGATCGCGGGCCAGGCCGCGGCGACGTCGTCGGCGCTCCAGCCGCCGTCCCGGTAGGCGGCGGCGGCCTGGGTCGGATGCGTCCAGAGGGAGAGCCGGTCACCGCCGACGCCGATCGCCTGCCCGGTGATGCCGGCCGCGGCGTCCGAGGCGAGGAACGCCACCAGCCCGGCGGCGTCCTCCGGGGTGCCGAAGGCGAGGGCGCGGCGCGCGAACGGCGGCATCTCCTCACCTCGCCGCATCGCCTCGACGTACGGGGCGAGCGCGGGGATCGTCTCGGTCATCGCGGTCGCCGCGACCGGGACGACCGCGTTCACGGTGACGTTCGCGCGGGCCAGTTCCATCGCCCAGGTGCGGACGAACCCGATGATTCCGGCCTTGGCCGCCGCGTAGTTCGTCTGCCCGAAGTTGCCGCGCTGCCCGGCCGGGGAGCCGACCAGGATGAGCCGCCCGCCGCCGCCCTGCTCGCGGAACCGGCGCGCCGCCGCGCGGGCGCAGGTGAACGTGCCCTTGAGATGCACCTGGACGACGGTGTCGAAGTCGTCGTCGGTCATCTTCCACAGGACCCGGTCGCGCAGGACGCCGGCGTTGGTCACCATCACGTCCAGCCGGCCGAACTCCGCCACCGCCCGTCCGACCAGGGCGTCGGCGGTCTCGGCGAGGCCGACCGCGGCGGGGTGCGCGACGGCCCGTCCGCCCGCGTCGGCGATCTGCTTCGCCGCGGCCTCGGCCGAGGCCGCGTCCGCGTCGTTGACCACGACGGACGCGCCCGCGCGGCCGAGTTCCGCGGCGTAGGCGAGGCCGAGGCCGCGCCCGGCGCCGGTGATCACCGCCACCTTCCCGTTCAGCTCCATTGCCACCCTTCCTGGTCCGGCCTTGTCCCTAGAAGCTAGATTCTCTGATGTCGTGCGTCAATATTTAATCGAATAATCTGGATCGCGGCGGGAAGGCGTCACGGCATGGTGTGATGGCCACCGATCACGACGATGAGGGCGATCACGACGATGAGGGCGACGGGAAGGACGGGCATGACCGCCGAGCAGGACGCGCCCCCGAGCGCCCGGCCGCGCCGGCGCGCGCCGCAGCAGCTGCTGTTCAGCTTCCTCGGATCGCTCGTCCTCGACCGCGGCCACCCGCCGATCAGCTCCCGGGTCTTCCTGCACCTGCTGGACGACCTCGGGGTCGCGGAGGCGGCGGGCCGCGCCACGCTCGCGCGGATGACCCGCAAGGGCCTGCTCGCCCGGGTCCGGGAGGGCCGCACCGCGCGGTTCTCGCTCACCCCGTGGGCCGAGGAGCTGCTGCGCGAGGCGACGCCGCGGGTGCGGTCCGCGCATCCGTTCACCCACCCCGGCGGCGAGTGGACGCTGCTCAGCTACTCCATGCCGGAGAGCCGCCGCGACCTGCGCCACCAGATCCGCGCCCGGCTCATCTGGGCCGGGTTCGGCGGGCTGCGGGACGGGTTGTGGATCGCGCCCGGCCGGGTCGACATCGCCGCGATCTTCGCCGGTCCCGCGTTCGCCGGGCTGGCGGAGCTGGCCGACGCGTTCTACTCCGTCCCGGCGGAGGGCACCGACGTCCCGCGGCTGCTGCACCGGGCGTGGGACGTCGACGCGATCCGCGCCGAGCACGACGCGTTCCTCGCCACCTGGACACCGGACCGGGAGCGGCACGGACGCCCGCTCACCCGGCTGACGCTCCTCGGCGCCGACTGGCTGCAGCTGCTGCGCACCGATCCCGGCCTGCCCGCCGAGCACCTCCCCGGCGGCTGGCCCGCGTCCGCGTCCACCGCCCTGTACCGGGAGCGGTTCGCCGCCCTCGAACCGGACGCGACCGCGCAGCTCCGCAAGCTCCTCGCCGACGACGCCGGGCGCCGCTGAACCCCGCCCCGCACGGACGCGTACCGTCTTTCGTGTCAGCGGAGCCGATAGACCCGAGTGTGCTGCGCAAGAACGCGCACAGCCCGTCCTTCTTCGCCCTCCAGCGGGCCTCCTCCGGGCGCCGGGACCTGGTCGACTTCTGCATCCCGTGCAACCCGTACTTCCCGACGCCGGGCATGTTCTCCCAGCTCGCGGGCTCGCTGGAGGACATCCTGAAGTACTACCCGAGCGACGCCGACACGCTCACCGCGGAGCTGTGCTCGGCGCTCGGGCACAACCCGCAGACGGTCGTGATGGGCAACGGGTCGACCGAGCTCATCACCTGGATCGACCAGCTGCTCGTGCGGGAGTGCGGCAACAAGCTCGGGTCGACGAGCCAGTTCCTGCGGCTGGTCGTCCGGCCGCAGGCCGACGTGCAGCGGCTGCTGATCGGGCTCGGCTCCTACCTGTACGGGGCGGCCGCGGAGAGCCCGCCGGACAACGTCGTGTCGCCCGGCCACGGCTGGGGCGAACCGGCCGGCCACGGCGCCGAGCCGGACGCGGCGGGACGCCTCACCGACCCCCTGCACAGCGGCTCCCGTACCGAGGATTTCCGGGCCGCCATTTAAGGAAAGCCGAAAAAGGGGGATCACCCGGTAAGTCGGCGAGATGATCTGGCGGGCGGGCGCGGTGCACCGTACGTTGGCTGCATTGTTCATCCGGGAGCCGCCCCCCTTTACGGGTGTGCTCCGACGCGTTCGCAGAGAGGCCCGCAATGGAGAATCCGCTTGTCATCGACCCGTCCGGCAGCGATGTCCAGGGGGAGGCCGCGAAACTGCGGACGCGGGGCCCGGTGACGCCCGTGGAACTGCCCGGCGGCGTCGTGGCGTGGGCGGTGACCGGCCAGGAACAGCTCAAGCGGCTGCTGGCCGACCCGCGGGTCTCGAAGGACCCGAATCTGCACTGGACGAAATGGATCGACGGGGAGGTCGGTGAGGAGTGGCCGCTCAGCCTGTGGGTCTCGGTGAAGAACATGTTCACCGCCTACGGCGAGGAGCACCGGCGGCTCCGCAACATCATCTCCCGCGCGTTCACCCCGCGCCGCACCGAGGTGCTCCGGCCGGACGTCGAGCAGATCACCGCCGGCCTCATCGAGGGGCTCGCCGCGTCCCCAGGCGGGCGCGCCGACCTGCGCGAGGCGTTCGCCTACCCGCTGCCGATCGAGGTGATCTGCCGGCTGTTCGGCATCCCCGACGAGACCCGGCCGAGCCTGCGGCGCTGCGTGGACGGCATCTTCAACACGGCGCTGACGCCGGAGGAGGCCCTCGCCAACCAGATGGAGATGTACGGCATCCTGCAGGAGTTCGTCGCGTTCCGGCGCCGCGAGCCCGCCGACGACCTGGCCGGCGTCCTCATCGCCTCCCGCGACGAGGACGGCTCGCAGCTGGGCGAGAACGAGCTGGTCGACACGCTGATCCTGATGATCTCGGCCGGGCACGAGACCACGGTGAACCTGCTCGACCAGGTGATCACCGCGCTGCTGACGCACCCGGAGCAGCGCGCGCTCGTCCGGTCCGGCGAGGTGCCGTGGACGGAGGTGATCGAGGAGGCGCTGCGCTGGCAGGCGCCGGTCGCGAACCTGCCGCTCCGCTACGCGGTAGAGGACATCGACGTGGACGGCGTCACGATCGGGAAGGGCGAGGCGATCCTCGCCGCCTACGCGGCGGCCGGACGCGACCTTTCCCTGCACGGCGACGACGCCGACCTGTTCGACATCACCCGGGCGAGCAAGGAGCACATCTCCTTCGGTCACGGCGTGCACTTCTGCGTGGGTTCGCATCTCGCGCGGATGGAGGCCGAGATCTCGCTGCCCGCCCTCTTCGGCCGCTTCCCCGAGATGGAGTTCGCCGTCGACCCGGCCGAGCTGCGCCCGGTCGAGTCGTTCATCTCCAACGGCCACCGGTCCTTGCCGGTCAAGCTGAATTCCTGAGCCTTTGTCGCGCCTTTCCCCGGCCCGCTTCCGAAAGCCGGGGAAAGGCGCGGCGCCGCCCGGTGAATCGTCAGCCCGCGTCGCGGCGCGCCCTGGCGCGGCGCTTTCCCTCGTGCATCGCCTGGACGCGCGCGATCGGAATCGCACGGCCCTGCTCGATCAGGTCGGCGGGCAGCGCCTGCGGTTCCGGCAGGAGCTCCGACCAGGAATCGCGGCCGGCGAGGACGCCGAGCGCGGTCTTGATCGTGAAGTCGGCGGGGGCCACGCCGTCGAGGTCGTCCCAGGCGACGGGGAACGAGACGGGCGTCCCCGGGCGGATGCGCGGGCTGTAGGCGGCGACCACGGTCGCGCCGCCGGCGCGGGTCGAGTCGAGGAAGACCTTGCCGCCCCGGTCCTCCCGGATGAACGCCGTCGTCGCGAGATCGGGGTCGAGCCGCTCGGCGCGGACGCCGAGCGCGCGCGTGGCGGCGGCGACGTCCTCGGCGGGCGTCCGGCCGTCCAGTGGCACGAACACGTGCACGCCCTTGGCGCCGCTGGTCTTCACCGCGCCTCGCAGCCCGGAGTCGTCCATCGCCCGCCGGACGAGGTGCGCGGCGCGGACGGCGGCGCCGAACGCGTCCGCTCCCGGCGGGTCGATGTCGATGACCAGGTGGACGGGCCGGTCCGGCGCGTCCGCGCGATAGAGCGGCGGGTGGTACTCGACGGCGCGCTGGTTGGCGAACCACAGCAGCGTGCGGCGGTCGTCGCACAGCGCGTAGGACACCTCGCGCCGGGACGTCTCCGCCCACATCCGCACCCTCCGCACCCACTCGGGGGTGTACTTCGGAAGGTTCTTCTGCATGAACGGCTTCTGGCCGCGCAGCACGCGGATCACCGACAGCGGACGCCCGGCGAGCTGCGGGACGATGCGCCCGGCGACGGCGTCCAGATAGTCGACCAGGTCGCGCTTCGTCGCGTCCGCCCCCTCGAACAGGGGCTGGTCCAGGTTGGTCAGCCGGACCCCGTCACGCTCCTCTTCGGCGCTCACCCCACCACCTTGGCACACGCGTCCGACAAGGCGATCGCGGCGCCGTCAGCCGAGCGGGTCCAGGGTCGTGGTCACGCGCGGCTCGTGGCCCGCGTCGCAGGTGTGGGACGCGAGGTGGGCGCCCACTCCCAGCGCGGTGGGGATGAGGCGGTTCGTCCGGAACGCGATGCCCGGGTCGCGCAGCATCGGGTTGGCGCCCGGGATCACCTCCGCGAGCAGCACGAACGTCGGGTCGATGACCTTGGTGACGCCGTCGTCGTCCACGACCTCCACCCAGGCGTGCACGAGGTCGGGCAGGCCGACGAGCCAGCCGATCCGCGTCGTCGCGGGGATGCCCTCCTCGCGGCACAGGCGGGCGATGTAGCGGCTGGCCGAGCCGCAGCTCGCGAACCCTTGCGGGATGAGGGACTCGTCGTTCCGCATCGCCTCGGGGAGCCGCAGCCAGCGCAGCTCCGCGCCGACGAACTCGCGCAGGATCGCGCGCAGCGCGGGTGAGCGCAGCACCGGGCAGTCCCCGACCGTCCGCAGGACGGCGGACAGGGTCAGCGCCGGGCCCGCCGCGCGGGCGGTGGCCGCCGTCCCGGCGTGGACGTTCCGCGCCGCGCCGGCCGGAAGGGCGCGGACCTGGCGGACCCTCCCGCCGTAGGCGCCGGTCCGCGGCCGGGCGAGGGTGTTGCGGGCGCCGGGAGCGCAGCCGTCCGGGGCGCCGCAGGCGACGCGCAGCTCGAACCGGGACATGCGGGGCGCGATGAGGTCCTCGCAGGACGAGCGGGTCCAGCGCAGCGCGGCCGAGACGCCCCGCTCGACCGCCGTGCGCCCGGAGCCGGAGTACAGGGCGAGGTTGAAGAGGTCCCGGGAGTCGAACCGCTCACGGCCGCGTGCGCCGGTGGCCGGGAGCCCGTGCCCGGCGAGGGCGGACAGCGTCTCCTGGTCGCAGGCGAGCGCCGAGGCGGCGCCGGCCCGGTCGACGTCCGGCCGGTGGTGCTCCGGAGGGATGACGAGGATCCCTTGGAGCGTGCGCAGCAGCGGGTGAGCGGCGGCCCGGGCCATCTCAGCGTTTCACGCAGCGGTAGCCGGACGAGCGGTAGCCGGACGGGTCGAGGCGGCGCTGGAGGCGCTCACCGAATGCGGACAGCACGCCCTCGCGGACGTCCATGTACAGCACCTCCGGGTCGCGCAGCACACGAATGGCCTGCACGATGTAGGGGATCTGACTCTCCAGCATGTGTACCACCGACCGGAACCGACGTTGGTGTCGGGTCCGTAGCGGGGCGGCCCATGGCGACGTCCCTTCAGCTCCCGCGCCAACAGTAGCCGCTCATTGGCGTTACGCCTATAAGCGCCTCAGCGGGGACGCCAGGGCGATTCCGGCGACGTGGGACGCGGGTCGGCGGTCACCCGGAGGGCGTAGGTGGGAGCCGGCGCCCGCTCGACGGGACCGAGGTAGGCGTGGCCGGTCAGATGGCACCAGGCGGGGAGGTCGATGGGCGCCGCCGGGTCGCTCGCGATCAGGTGGACGACGGTGCCGGGCGCGAGGCCGGCGAGATGTCCGCGCAACTCCAGCAGGAGGCGCACGCAGGAGCGGTCGCCTCCGTCGATGACCACTGGGTCCGCGCTCACTCCCACACCCCTGGTTCTAGCAGCCCGCCGGGTGAAATATATGGCTTTGTCACCACAAGCCCACCAGCGAGGGCCCGTCGGGGCACCGCGCGGAACGTCGCCGCGACTGGCGCGCGGGCGCGGTGCGGCCGGGCCGCGGCGGGACGAGCGAGCGGAGTCTCAAAAGTGACAAAATGGGACGAAACACGAGTGAACGAGTACGGCGGCGATATGGGCGAGGGACGTCCTAGACTTGACTCTTTCTTTCAGGTTTCGTCCAGGATCGAGGCTTACAGTCGCAGTGAAGTCCCCCCCGTTGTCATCCAGGTGAGGAAACCGACTTTGGGGCGAACCATGGAGCTCGGAGTAGCGCGGGTGGAGATCACGGAGACCTGCGGGACGCTGACGTTCCCCGACGAGGTCGACCTGAGCAACGGCGAGGAGATCCTGGCCCAGGCCGTGCGGCTCCTCGACTCCGGGACACCGGCCCTGATCCTCGATCTCACCGGCTGCGCGTTCTGCGACTCCAACGGGCTGAACGTGATCACCCGTTCGCAGATGCGGGCCAGCGAACTCGGCGTCCCCATGTGGGTGGTGCTGCCGCCGCGCGGCCTCGTCCGCCGGGTGTCGGACGTGGCGGGGCTGCAGCGCCGCGTCGCGATCGCGCCGGACGTGGCGACCGCCCGCGAGGCGCTCGCCGCTCACCGCTAACCGTACGGCTGGCGCTCCAGGACGCGGTCGATCCACGCGTCGGACATGTCGAGCGGCGGGCAGCGCTCGTAGTCGCGCCTTCCCGGCCCCGGGCCATGGGTGCTGGGTGCAGGGCGTCAAAAGGACATTGCTCCCTTGGCGCGGCAGTTCTTTGCGTGATCTTGTGGTGGCGGGGATGGCCGGACGTTGCGGACGGGGCATGGATGTCTGGGACCGAAGCCGGGGGACGGCGCCGACGAGCGGGAGCGGGCACATGCAGGTGAAGCTGGAGGGCGAGCTCGGTCGCATTCCGATTCTGGACGTGGCGCCGGTGGTGGGGTGCGGCCGGTGGCCGGCGAAGGCCGTGGTGGGTGAGACGGTCGAGGTGTCGGCGACGGTGTTCCGGGAGGGGCACGAGATGCTGGGCGCGGCGGTGGTGCTGCGCACGCCGGACGGTGAGGAGCTGCCGGGGCAGCGGATGTCGGAGGTCGGGGTCGGCCTTGACCGGTGGTCGGCGCGGGTGACGCCCACGGAGATGGGGTCGTGGTCGTTCCGGGTGGAGGCGTGGGGCGATCCGATCGCGCACTGGTGGCACGACGCGCAGATCAAGGTGCCGCGCGGCCAGGACGTCGAACTCATGCTCGCGGACGGCGTGGCGCTGTTCACGCGGGCCGGCCGCGAGGTCCCGCCGAAGGGCCGGCGCGTCCTGGCCCGGCTCACCCGTCTCATGTCGGACGAAGACGTGGACGCGCTCGAACGGCTCGCCGCCGCCGGAGACCCCACCGTGCT
>NZ_BCQS01000046.1 GCF_001552195.1 Actinomadura latina NBRC 106108 | reverse complement strand
GAGCCGGCCGGCGGGAGTTCCTTGCGGCGGGCCGGCTAGATCTCGTCCGCCTCCTCGGGTCGGGGGGGACGCATGATGATCTCGTCCACCCCGACGTCGTGGCCTTCCGCGCATCTGACCTGCGCCGTCACGCGTTCGCCGCAGCGGGCGTGCGTCAGCATGACCTGGCGCCCCTCCTCGTGCGGCAGATAGGTCTCGCCCCATTCCATGAGGCTGACGAGGGTGGGCGCGAGGTCCAGGCCCATCTTGGTCAGGTGGTACTCGTAGCGCGTGCGCTGACCGGGCTCCTGGTACGGCTCCCGGGTGAGCAGCCCCGCCTTGACGAGGTGGCGCAGGCGGGCGGTGACGGCGGATTCGGTCATGCCGAGGTTGCGCACGAAGTCGCCGAAACGATTGGTCCCGAAGAACGCCTCGCTGAGCACCAGCACCGCCGACGGCGGGCCGAGCGCGGCCAGGGTACGGGCGACCGGGCAGTTCTGCATCGACCAGGCGTCGCGGTCGGCGAAGTGCCCCTCAAGTGCGATTGTCACGCGACCCACTATAAACCTGCTGACTTCGCTTGACCAAAGTCAGGTCGGGCGCTAGCGTCCCTGACTATGGTGAAACAAAGTCAGGTACGCACCGGTCCCGTCCTCGCGGTGCTCTCCGTCGCCTCCTTCATGGCGGGCCTCGACCTGTTCATCGTCAACGTGGCCTTCGACGACATCGGCCGCGACTTCGCCGGAACGCCGATGGCCGACCTGTCCTGGGTCCTCAACGCCTACGCGATCGTGTTCGCCGCGCTGCTCGTCCCGCTCGGCCGGCTCGCCGACCGGTACGGCCGCAAGGCCGGCCTCGTCATCGGCCTCACCGTCTTCACCCTCGCGTCCCAGGCGTGCGCCGCCGCCCCAGACCTGTGGTGGCTCGTCGGCTTCCGCGTCCTGCAGGCCGCCGGCGCCGCCGCCCTCATCCCCACCAGCCTCGGGCTGCTGCTGTCGGCGTTCCCGGCGGCGCGGCGCGGCGGCGCGGTGCGGATCTGGTCCGCCTCCTCGGCGATCGCCGCCGCGGCCGGCCCCGCGATCGGCGGCGTCCTCGTGGACGTCTCCTGGCGCTGGGTGTTCGAGGTCAACGTCCCCATCGGGATCGCCGCGGTGGTCCTCGTGCTCCGGCTCGTCCCCGACTCCCGCGAAGGCGTCACGGCCCGCGTCCCCGACCTGCCCGGCACCGCGGTGCTGACCGGCGCCATCGCCCTCCTCGCGCTCGGCCTGGTGAAGATCAACGACTGGCCGGGTGAGCGGACCACGGTCGTCGTCGGCGCCGCGCTGCTCGGCCTGGCCTGGTTCTGGCTGCGCTCGCTGCGGCACCCCGCGCCCGTCATCGAGCCCGCGCTGCTCGCCGTCCGCACCTTCTTCTGGTCCAACGCCGCGGTCCTGCTGTTCACCGTCGCGTTCGCCGCCAACCTGCTCCTCGGCGTCCTGTGGATGCAGCAGGTCTGGCACTACTCGCCCATCAGGACCGGGCTCGCCGTAGCGCCCGGCCCCCTGATGGTCCCCATCATGGCGCTCATCGCCGGACGCCTGGCCGCGGCCAGGGTCCCCGTCGGCCTGATCACCGCCGTCGGGTGCATGCTGTGCGCGTTCGGGGTCGTCATGATCGCGATGAGCCTCGGCCCGGCACCGGCCTACGCGTCGCAGCTGCTGCCGGGCTGGCTCATCGGCGGGACGGGCGTCGGCCTCGCCCTCCCCACCATCCTGTCGGCCGCCGCCGTCGAACTGCCGCCGCACCGCTACGCCACCGGCAGCGCCGTGGTGAACATGAGCCGGCAGATCGGCACCGTCCTCGGCGTCAGCCTCGCCGTCGCCGCCCTCGGCACCCCGCACGGCTGGCCCGAGGCGCACACCGCCTACGTCGACTCCTGGCTGATGGTCGCGGGGTTCATGGTGATCGCAGCGATCGCCGCCCTTGGCATGACCCCGCGCCGCCTTCGGCCGTCCCCCACCGTCCCCGAGCCAGAGAAGGAAGTGGTCGCCGGCACCTAACCCCGCCTTGAGAACAACCGCAGAACCCGGGCATCGGACGAAGCCTTGACCCGGACCGCAAGGCCCGGTTCGTCCCGACCGCCCGCACCACAGCAGGCACCTCATGGCCAGAGGTGCCTGCTGTATTTCAGGCTTGAAGGGCGCTGAGCAGGGCCAGGAGCAGGGTCGCTACGGCGAAGAGGCCGTGGCCGAGGACGACGGGGATGGGGAAGGCGTGTTCCGGGGCGTCGGCCGCCTGCGCGGAGCCGGGGGCGGCGGCGGTGCGGACGGACGGGGTGCGGATGACGGCCAGCCAGCGGAACAGCATCACGAAGCCGAGCAGGGCCACCGGCAGCAGGAGGGCGAAGGCCGTCCAGGCGAGGGCGGCGGTGTCGGCCAGCAGGTAGACGATCCAGACGACCAGGCCGGCGGCGGCGAGCAGGAAGTGGCCGAAGATGACCGGGACCGGGAGGCGGGACGTCCCGCCGCGCACGCCGCCGCGTGCGATCCAGGTGCCGAGCATGTAGAAGCCGCCCAGGGCGGTGATCAGCCAGGTGACTAGTGCGGCGACGCTCAACGTGTCTCTCCTTGGTCGGCGGTGGTGCGGGATTCGGTTCGGGTGAAGCCCTCGGCCTGGGTCTCCTCGTCGGCCACGCGGACGCCGTAGCGGTAGGCGAGCTTTCCGCCCAGGAACCCGGACGCGGTGAGGGCGGCCAGGGCCGCGACCGAGAGTGCGATGCGGGCTGGGGCGACCGGGCCGGTGACGTCCTGGAAGCGCCAGCCGAAGGCGGCCGCGTAGGCCAGCGTCACGGCGAGGTTCAGGGACATGTGGACGAGCGCGGTGCGGAAGGCGCGCGTCCCCGGCGGGACGGCGAGCAGGTCGAGGAACCCGGTCGCGGCGGCGGCGAGCGCCCCCGCGACGCCCAGGCCGATGAGCCACAGCGAGCCCTTGGCCAGGAAGCCCGGGTCCCCCACCAGATGCGAGGCGATGTCGAACACGAGGCTGGCCACCCACGCCCCGATCGGCACCGTCACGAGGATCGGGTGCAGGGGATGGCCGTAGCTCCCGGCGAGCATGCTCACCGGGCGTTTCGACTGCCGGTGCGGATCGTCCATGACGACCTCCTATTTCACTAACAAGTATTGGCGTTATAGCAGTCGCGCGTCAACTTTGTCGCCTCCGAGGGGGGTGTTGTCGGGTTTCGAGGAGATTTTTGGGTGTTATGCCGATCGAGGGTTAGGGTGGTGGGGTGACTTCGGACTCCGCCGGGCTGGCGGCCGCCGCGATCCTCAGCGACGACCTGCGGCGCCGGATGTACGCGTTCATCCGCGCGGCGCAGGCGCCGGTGACCCGGGACGAGGCGGCGGCGAGCGTCGGCATCTCCCGGAAGCTGGCCGCGTTCCACCTCGACAAGCTGGTGGACGCGGGGCTGCTGTGCGCCCGCTACGCCAGCCCGTCCGGCGTCCGGCGGGTGGGCCGGGCGCCCAAGGTGTACGAGCCGTCCGGCGTCGACGTGCGGGTGAGCATCCCGCAGCGCGAGCACGGGCTGCTCGCGAGCATCCTGCTGGACGCCGTGCGCGGGCAGCAGGCGGGGGAGAGCGCCCAGGACGCGGCGCTGCGGGCCGCCGGGGAGCGCGGCCGGGCGCTCGGCGCGGCGGAGAGCCGTCCCGTCCGGGGCGGGCGCCTCGGCACCGAGCGGGCGCTGACGTGCGCGGCGGAGATCCTGGAGCGGCACGGTTTCGAGCCCGACCGGGAGGGGCCGGCGCGGCTGCGGCTGCGCAACTGCCCGTTCCATCCGATGGCCGAGGACGATCCCGGCCTGGTGTGCGGGGTCAACCACGCCTTCCTGTCCGGCATGGTGGACGGTCTCGGAGCGTCCACCGTCCAGGCGAAGCTCGCCCCGCACTCCGGCTACTGCTGCGTGGAGTTCGGCCCGCGCGGTGAGTGAACTGTCCCGGTTCGGCCCGGATCGCGATTGATCCGGGCGATAGATCTTGCTTCTCCGGGTTAGTCAGTCAAAGAGCGTTGATGTAGCCGACGTCGATGGGGCTGGAGGAGCGATGAGCCTGCCGTTGCACGAGAGCCGCGTTCTCGCGCTCATCGAGATGGGACTGTGCCGAGAGGACCGTGAGCTCGCGGCCCGGTTCGCGATGTTCAACCGGCTGGCGGCCGCGGAGACGCTGCCGCACCGGGAGCATCTTGAACCGAGCCGGCGGCTGTGCCGGCTGCTGGCCGTGGTGCTCATCGCGGCGATCGTCATGCTCGGCGCGGTCGCCGCCGCGGTGGCCGGCTAGCTGCCCTCCGGCTCGTTCTCCAGGGCCTTCAGCTCGGCGCTCAGGCGGTCCAGGATCGGCGCGAGGCTGCGCAGCTCCGCGAGGTGGACGCGGGTCAGCTCGGCCAGGACGCGGTCGGCGGCGGTGGTCAGCCGGATCCGCATCACCCGGTTGTCGGCGGGGTCGCGCTCGCGGGTGACCAGGCCCGCGTTCTCCGCCCGGTTGATCAGCTCGACCGTGCTGTGGTGGCGCAGCAGCAGGTACTCGGCGAGTTCGCCGACCGTGGGCGGGCGCGCGGCGTCGTGGCCCTTGACGGCGAGGAGAAGCTGGTGCTGGGCCGGCGTCAGCCCGGCCGCGCGCGCCGCCACTTCGCTCCAGCGCAGATAGCCGCGCAGCCCGGTGCGGAACGCGAGCAGAGCGGTGAACTCCTCCTGGCTGAGCTCCTGCACGCGCACCTCGTCCATGGGCATGAAAGTCCGTCCTGTGATGCCTCGAATGCTACTTCACCGGCCGTATCCGGGCAGGTGGAAGGCCGGATGGCCGCGGCGCCTCGCGGCTGATGCGCACGTAGTCAGGCAGTCCGAGGGGGTGCGCCTAGCCGCCGGTCGCCCTGTCGAGGATCAGGTGGAGCTGCTCGGCGCGGCCGCTGGTGATGGCGCCCTCGCGGGTGCGGGTCGAGATCTTGTGCTGGAGGTAGGCGACGTCGGCGCGGCGCCGGTCGAGGGGCGACCACTGCCGGCCGAGCATGCCCTCGATCACGTTGGTGAGGTCGAGGCCGACGTCGTCGCGGACGTCGCCGATCGCGACGCCCTGGTACACCGAGGAGCGGAGCCTCAGCAGCGCGGCGTGGATGCGGCTCTCCGGCGAGGCGGAGGTCTCGGGCGGCTCGGCGTCCCCGGCGGGCGGTAGTTCCGCGGCCGGCGTGTCCGGACCCGGCGCGACCCGACCCGGGGCGGCCGCCGGGGGCGGGGACGCCGCCTGCAGCGGGAGGAGGCGGCCGGCGGAGCGGTCCCGGCTGGACAGGCTGTCGCCGATCCCGGCGACGAGCGTCGTCGCGGCGATGATCGTCGCGGCGACGCCCGCGAGCGCGAGCCACGGGATCCGGAAGCCCGGCCGGGAGTGGCGGAGTTCCTCGCGCCGCCACCGCCCGGGTGCCCGTTCGCCGGTCATGCCTGGATCGTCGCGAGGACGCCGTTGAGCTCGTCCGCGAGACCGGGAGTGAGCGCGCGCTCCCGCCGCCGTGTGTCGATCTTGTCGTGCAGGAGGGCGACCCGGCGTCCGACGTCCACGTTCCGGTCGGCGGTGAGGTCGTTCTCCAGGTTGGTGATCACGTTGTTGAGGTCGATGGCGACGTCGGAGCGGATCTCGCCGGAGGCGTAGCCGCGGCTGACGATCGGGCGCAGCCGGCCGAGCGCGCCCCTCACCCGCGTCCCGGCCGGCCCGGTGGCGGGCCGCGTGTCCGGCGCCGCCGTCCGGGACGGGGCCGGGCCGGACTCGGCGCGGCCGGGCGGCGGGACGGTGACGGGGGCGCGCGGCGACGAGACGAGGATCGCGGCGGCGGCCGTGACCGGGACCGCGACGCAGAGCGCGGCCACCGCGAGGCGGGTGGGGCGGGTGCGGTGCCGGCGCACCGGCGGCGGCGGTCGCAGCGTCCTCGTCCGCTGGGACGGGGCGGGACCCGCCGCGGCGGGGCGCGCCGCGAAGACCTGTTCCGGCGGGTCGTCCTCGCGGCCCAACAGGTCGGCGATCTGCCGGGCGGACGGCGGCTCCTGGCTCAGGCAGCGGGCGACGAGCACCGGAAGGTCCTCGGACGCTCCGGGGGCGACGCAGGCGGAGATGAGCGCGCCGAGCGCGCGGATGTCGGCCGCCTCGCTCTCGCCGCCGGGCACCTGGGCGACGTCGGTCCGGCAGGCGGCGGGCCCGCGGGCGCTGCGGACGACCCCGCCGATGCCGGTGTCGACCAGCTTGACCTCGTCGCGGAGCAGCACGACCTTGCCGGGTCTCAGGTCGCCGTGCGCCACACCGGCCGCGTGGGCGGTGGCCAGCGCGGCGGCGACCCGGCCGCACACGTCCGCGGTCTCGTAGGCGGTGAGCGGGCCGCGGCGGAGCCGGTCCGCGAGGGTCGTGCCGTCCAGGAACTCGGTCACCAGGTACGACGCGAGCCGCCCGGACGCGTCCCGGGTCTGGTCGCTGTCGAAGATCGTCTCCAGCGCCGGGTGGGACAGCCCGGCGGCGCGGTTGACGCCCTCTTGGAAGGCGGGGTTCAGGCCGGCGCGCGCGGGCGCCAGCAGCTTGACCGCGACGGGACGGTCGAGCAGTTCGTCCCGGGCGCGCCACACCTCCATCGTCCCGCCGTCGTCCAGGCGCTCCACGAGCCGGTAGCGCTCTGTCAGCCGCAAGCCCGATTCCACTGGACGTCACCCTCATCGCACTCTGATGCCGGCGTTGTGGTCCGATGCCGGGCGTGGTCCCCGGCGCGTCAGGAGGTACGCGCGGCCCGGCGCGCCGGGTTCGATCGGCGGCCGGCCCGCGCGATCACCTGATCGTCAGACCCGGCTCGCGGACCGCCCGGCGCGCCACTCGGCGAGCAGCTCGCGCAGGCTCTCCTCGTAGCGGGCGATGTTCGCGGTCTTCACGTCCTCGTAGCCGCGGATCACGTCCGGCAGCTCCGCGATCCGCACGGCGAGGTCGTGCCGGCCCGTGTCCAGCCCGGCGGCGAGCTCGTTCACGACGGCGACGTAGCCGGCGGCGAGGCGGCGCTCGGCGCGGCGCTGCGCGGTCGCGCCGAACGGGTCGAACGGGGTGCCGCGCAGCCGCCGCATGGCGCGCAGCGCGTGGAACGCCGGGCGGGCCGTCCGGCCGAGCGCGATCTTCTTGCCGACCCCGATCGCCCGCAGCAGCGGCGGGTGCAGCATGTACCGGACGGTGGAGCCCGGCCCGAACTGCTCCTCGACGCGCCGGGTGAGCTCGGGGTCGAGGTGGAGGCGGGCGACCTCGTACTCGTCCTTGTAGGCCATCAGCTTGTGGAGGTTGCGCGCGACGGCGACCGCGAGCCGCTGCCCGTCCGCACCCGTCTCCCGCTCGGCGCGGGCGACGCGCATGACCGCGTCCAGGTAGCGCTCGGCGAGCGCGAGGTCCTGGTAGGCGGCGAGGTCGGGGACGCGGATCCGCAGCACGCGGGCCAGCTCGCCGTCCGCGCCGGCCGCCTCGACCAGGCTCGTCGCGGCGGGCGCGGTCACGTCCAGCGGCCGCGGCGCGGCCGCCGCCGCCGGGGCCGGCCCGGCCGCCCACTCCGGTTCGAGGACGAGCCGCCGCCCCGCCCGGAACGCCTGGACGTTCGCCGCCACCTGGACGCCGTTCAGCGCGAGCGCCTCCTCGACCGCCTTCGCCGACAGCGGCAGCAGCCCCGCCTGGTAGGCGGCGCCGACCACGACGAAGTTGGCCGTGGTCGTGCTCCCGAACCAGCGTTCGGCGAGCGCGAGGGCGTCCAGCGCGACCAGGCTCCCGGCCCGCGTCCGGTCGGCGATCTGCCGGACGAGCGACGCGCTCGGCGGCAGCGACGCCGCCGGGTCGGTGATCATCCGCCCGGTGGGGACCTCGCTGGTCGACACGACCGCGGCGGTCCGGCCGGGGGCGCAGCGCCGCAGGTTCGTCTCGGACGTCCCGGCGAGCGCGTCGAACACCAGGTAGGCGTCGGCGCCGCCCGCGCCGACCATGCCGGGGCGGTCCCGGTCGGCGTCCCCGATCCGCAGGTGCGACACGACCGCGCCGGCCTTCTGGCTCAGCCCGGTCTGGTCGAGCGCGCGGGCGTGCCGGCCGTCGATGAGCGCGGCGGTGGCGAGGACCTGGTTGACGGTCACGACGCCCGTGCCGCCGATGCCGACGAGCAGGACGTCCGCCGACTCGGGACGCGTCTCGGGCTCCTCCAGCTCACCGATCTCCGGCAGCGCGGGCCGCGCCTTCTTCTCGCCCGGGGTCACGGTGAGGAACGAGGGGCAGTCGCCGTCCACACACGAGTAGTCCTTGTTGCAGGACGTCTGGTTGATCTGCGTCTTGCGTCCGAACTCGGTCTCGACGGGCTCGACGCTGAGGCAGTTCGACTTCACGCCGCAGTCGCCGCAGCCCTCGCAGACCGCCTCGTTGATCAGCACGCGGGTGCGCGGGTCGGGCGCGAGGCCGCGCTTGCGCTTGCGCCGCGTCTCGGCCGCGCACGCCTGGTCGTAGAGCAGCACGGTCACGCCGGGGATGTCGCGCAGCTCCCGCTGGACGGCGTCGAGGTCGTCGCGGTGCCGGACGCGGACGCCCGGGGCCCAGTCCGTCCCGCGCGGGTAGCGGGACGGGTCGTCCGCCACCACGGTGATCTTCGCGACGCCCTCGGCGTGCAGCATCCGGGTGATCGCGGCCGGGTCGGAGCCGCCGTCGGCGTCCTGCCCGCCGGTCATCGCGACGGCCGCGTTGTAGAGGAGCTTGAACGTGATGTCGGTGCCGGCGGCGACGGCCTGCCGGACGGCGAGGCTGCCCGAGTGGAAGAACGTCCCGTCGCCGAGGTTCTGGAACATGTGCCGGGTCTCGCTGAACGGCGCCGCGCCGACCCACATCGCGCCCTCGCCGCCCATCTGCGTCGTGCCGATGCTGCGGTCCTGGAACACCGTCATCACGTGGCAGCCGATGCCGCTCGCCGCGATCGACCCGTCCGGGACGACCGTCGACCGGTTGTGCGGGCAGCCGGAGCAGAAGTACGGGGTGCGCGCGGGGCCCAGCAGGTTGATCTTGGGTTTGCGCGGGCGCAGCACGGGGTCGCGCAGGTCGACGTGCTCCTCGCCGACCTGGTCGGCGAGGAGCCGGGCGAGCGCCTTGGTGACGCGGTCGGCGTCCAGGCCCCCGTCGGCCGGGACGAGCCCGGCGCCGTCCGGCCCGTACTTCCCGTACACGGCCGGACGTTCGGCCTGGTCGTAGAGCACGTCCCGGATCTGCGTCTCGATGAACGCGCGCTTCTCCTCGACCACGACGATCTCGCGGAGCCCGGCCGCGAACTCGCGCACCCGGTCCGCGTCCAGCGGATGGATCAGCGCGAGGCGCAGCAGCCTGACCCCGCGCCGCGCGAGCGCGTCGTCGTCCAGCCCGAGCCGGTCGAGGGCCTCGCGCAGCTCAAGGTAGGTGCGGCCCGCCGCGACGAGACCGAGGGCCGCGTCCTTCGCGCCCTCGATCCGGTCGAGCCCGTTCGCCGCCGCGTAGGCCGTCGCGGCCTGCAGCCGGCCCTGCAGGACCTCGGCCTCGATGGACGTCGTGCCCTTCAGGTCGACACCGGGCTTGCGCGTCGGCTTCCACGGGCGTCCGCGCCACGCGAACTCGGGCAGCACCGGGTCGGGCACCGGCTCCGCGGCCACGGTCTCGTGCGAGTCGGCGACATCGGTCACGATCTTGAAGCCCGTCCAGGCTCCGCTGAACCGCGACATCTCGAACCCGTGCCGGCCGAGCCGGAGCACGTCGCCCACCGACGCGGGCACGAGCACCGGCATGAACGCCTCGGCGAGCGCGCCCTCCGTCGCCGACGGCAGCGTGGACGACTTCGCGGACGGGTCGTCGCCCACCACCGCGAGCACCCCGCCCCGCTCGGACGTGCCGAGCCAGTTCGCGTGCTTGAACGCGTCCAGCGACCGGTCGACGCCGGGCGCCTTGCCGTACCAGAGCCCGAAGACGCCCTCGTACCGCGGCCCCGGCAGGTGCTCGGCGAGCTGCGACCCGTAGACCGCCGTCGCCGCCAGCTCCTCGTTCACGCCGGGGACGAACCGGATGCCGCTGCCCTCCAGCAGCTCCGCGTCCCGCATCAGCTGCTGGTCGAGCCCGCCGAGCGGCGACCCCCGGTAGCCGGACACGAACCCGGCGGTCGTCCAGCCGCGCCGGGCGTCCGCCCGCCGCTGGTCGAGCAGCAGCCGGACGAGCGCGTGGACCCCGCCGATCGCGATCCGGCCGCGTTCCAGCTCCAGCCGGTCGCGGAGCGGAGAGGAGGAAACGGTAGTGCTCATGCTTGCATTGAGCCCAGTTCCTGAGCGGTGTGCAAGATGGCGGGGAGATACTTGAGCAGATTGCTCAAATCGGACCGGAGTCACTCATCGGAGCTGAGCATTGTGACGCGCACCACTCTTCTCGACCTGCAGATCCTGCGCCGCCTCGTGGAGCAGCCCCGCGTCGGCATCACCGAGCTGGCCGCCAAGCTCGGCATCGCCCGCAACACCGCGCACGCGCGCGTGGAGAGGCTCGAACGCGAGGGCGTCATCGGGCACCGCGGCCGGGAGGTCGACCTCGGCGCGATCGGCTTCGAGCTGACCGCGTTCGTCACGCTGGAAGTCGCCCAGGGGCGCCTGCGCGAGGCCGCCGTGGCGCTGTCCGCGATCCCGCGCGTCCTGGAGGTCCTCGGCATCACCGGCCAGGGCGACCTCCTCGTCCGCGCCGTCGCCCCGAACGGCAAGCAGCTGCACGAGGTCATCGACTCGATCCTCGCCTGCCCCGGCGTCCGCCGCAGCACGACGTCGATCGTCCTGACCCACCAGGTCCCCTTCCGCATAGGCCCGCTCCTGGAGGACGAGGAGAAACGCGCCCGCAAGGCCAAGGAGGGAAGGCGGGACGCGAGCGGCCCCCAGGAATGATCGTGCGCACCGAGGAAGTCGCCCGTCAGAGGGAGGCGCGGACGCCGGCGGCGATCTCCAGGTCCTCCCGGGCCTCGATCACCAGGGTGCGGACGGAGGCGCCCGGTGCGGTGATGTCGGTGTCGCCACAGGCCGCCTCGTTGCGGCCGGGGTCGACGGAGACGCCCAGGTAGCCGAGGTCCCCGGCCAGGCGCATGCGGACGGACGGGTCGTGTTCGCCGACGCCGCCCGTGAACACCAGGGCGTCCAGGCCGCCGAGGGACGCGGTCATCGCGGCGGCGCAGGCGCGGAGGCGGTGGTGGTAGACGTCGAGGGCGGCGAGGGCGTTCACGTCGCGGTCCGCGGCCAGCTCGCGGATGCGGCGCATGTCGCCGGTGCCGGTGAGGCCGCGCAGGCCGGAGTCGCGTTCCAGGGCCCGGTTGACGCCGGCGGGGTCGAGGCCGTGCGTGATCAGCCACAGCGGGATGCCGGGGTCGATGCTGCCCGCCCGGGACGCCATGACCAGCCCTTCGAGCGGGGTGAAGCCCATCGTCGTGTCGACGGAGCGGCCGTCGGCGACGGCGCAGAGGGACGCGCCGGCGCCGAGGTGGCAGATGACCGTCCGGGCCGGGTCCGTGCCGAGCACCTCGCGCGTGCGGCGGGCGGCGTAGGAGAAGGAGAGGCCGTGGAAGCCGTAGCGGCGCAGGCCGAACCGTTCGCGCCACTCCGCCGGGAGCGCGTAGGTCGCGGCGGCCGGGGGCAGCGTCGCGTGGAACGCGGTGTCGAAGCAGGCCACGGCCGGGACGCCGGGGAGCGCCGAAGTGATCTCCGCGAGGGCGTGCAGCGAGGCGGGCTGGTGCAGCGGGGCCAGGTCGGCGAGTTCGCGCAGGCGCTCGGTGACCGCGGCGTCGATGCGGACGGGCGAGGTGTAGTCGGTGCCGCCGTGGACGAAGCGGAGACCGATCGCGTCCGGTCGCGGCATGTCCGCGACCAGGCCGGTCATTTCGTGGCCCGCGCCGGACTCCTCCGCGAGGAGCGTGTCGCCGGGGTCGAGCAGGCTCACCTTCAGGCTGCTCGACCCCGGGTTGACCGTGAGGACGCGCATCAGTACGCCCCTCTCAGTACGGCCAGGTCCAGTCGCTTATCTCCGGTGAGTCCTCGCCGTGATCGCGCGTGTAGGCGCGCATCGCGAGGCGCTGGTCGGCCATCCGCTGCCGGACGTGGGCGACGCGGCCGCCGAGGGACGGGACGCGGTCGATGACGTCCATCACCAGGTGGTAGCGGTCCAGGTCGTTCAGCATGACCATGTCGAACGGCGTGGTGGTCGTCCCCTCCTCCTTGTAGCCGCGGACGTGCAGGTGCGCGTGCCCGGTGCGGCGGTAGGTGAGCCGGTGGATGAGGTACGGGTAGCCGTGGAACGCGAAGATGACGGGCTTGTCGGTGGTGAACAGGGCGTCGTACTCGCGGTCCGGCAGGCCGTGGGGGTGCTCGGAGGACGGCTGCAGCCGCATCAGGTCCACGACGTTCACGACCCGGACGCGCAGTTCCGGGAAGAGCCGCCGGAGCATGTCGACGGCGGCGAGCGTCTCCAGGGTGGGGATGTCGCCCGCGCAGGCCATCACGACGTCGGGGTCCTCGCCGCCGTCGGTGGACGCCCATTCCCAGATGCCGATGCCGCGCGTGCAGTGCGCGATCGCGGCGTCCATCGGCAGCCAGTTCAGCGCGGGCTGCTTCCCGGCGACGATCACGTTGACGTAGTCGCGGGACCGCAGCGCATGGTCGCCGACCGACAGCAGCGTGTTCGCGTCCGGCGGCAGGTACACCCGGACGATCTCCGGCTTCTTGTTCAGGACGACGTCGAGGAAGCCGGGGTCCTGGTGGGTGAAGCCGTTGTGGTCCTGCCGCCACACGTGCGACGACAGCAGGTAGTTCAGCGAGGCGATGGGCCGCCGCCACGGCAGGTGCCGGGTCACCTTCAGCCATTTCGCGTGCTGGTTGAACATGGCGTCGACGATGTGGACGAACGCCTCGTAGCTGTTGAACAGGCCGTGCCGCCCGGTGAGGAGGTAGCCCTCCAGCCAGCCCTGGCACAGGTGCTCGCTCAGCACCTCCATGACCTGGCCGGACGTCGCCTGGTGCTCGTCGGTCGGGAGGATCTCGCCCTCGAAGACGCGGTCGGTGACCTGGAACACGTCTCCGAGCCGGTTGGACGCGGTCTCGTCCGCCCCCATGATGCGGAAGTTGGACGGGTTGTCCTTCACGACGTCGCGCAGGAAGGAGCCCAGCGTCCGGGTGGGTTCGGTGAACGTCGTGCCCGGTTTGTCGACGGGCACGGCGTAGTCCCGGAAGTCGGGCAGGGCGAGCGGCTTCAGCAGCAGGCCGCCGTTGGCGTGCGGGTTGGCGCTCATCCGCCGCTCGCCCTCGGGGGCGAGGGCCAGCAGCGCCTCGGCGGGGCGCCCGTCCTCGTCGAACAGCTCGTCCGGGCGGTAGGAGCGCAGCCACTCCTCGAGCTGCGCCAGATGCGCGGGGTTGTCGCACACGCCCGAGAGCGGCACCTGGTGGGAGCGCCACGTGTTCTCGACCGGCAGCCCGTCGACCTCCTTCGGGCCCGTCCACCCCTTGGGGGACCGCAGGACGATCATGGGCCAGCGGCGCCGCTCGGACGTGCGCCCCGCGCGGGCGTCGCGCTGGATGCCGGCGATCTCGTCGAGCGCCTGGTCGAGCGCGGCGGCCATCTTCCGGTGCATGGACGCGGGCTCGTCCCCGCTCACCAGGAACGGCCGGTACCCGTAGCCGTCGAGCAGTTGGACGAGCTCCTCCTCCGGGATCCGCGCCAGCACCGTCGGGTTCGCGATCTTGTAGCCGTTGAGGTGCAGGATCGGCAGGACCGCGCCGTCCTTCACCGGGTCGAGGAACTTGTTCGAGTGCCAGCTCGCCGCGAGCGGCCCGGTCTCCGCCTCGCCGTCCCCGACGATGCAGGCGACGACCAGGCCGGGGTTGTCGAACGCGGCCCCGAACGCGTGCGCGAGCGAGTACCCCAGCTCGCCGCCCTCGTGGATGGAACCCGGCGTCTCCGGCGCCACGTGGGACGGGATGCCGCCCGGGAACGAGAACTGGCGGAACAGCCGGCCCATGCCCGCGGCGTCCCGCGACACGTGCGGGTACACCTCGCTGTAGGTGCCCTCCAGCCACGCGTTCGCGACCGCCGATGGACCGCCGTGCCCCGGCCCCATGATGTAGATCATGTCGAGATCGCGCGCTTTGATCGCCCGGTTGAGGTGCGCGTAGCAGAAGTTCAGGCCGGGCGAGGTGCCCCAGTGCCCGAGCAGCCGCGGCTTGATGTGCCCGCGCCCGAGCGGCTCGCGGAGCAGCGGGTTCGCGAGCAGGTAGATCTGCCCCACGGACAGGTAGTTGGCGGCTCTCCAGTACGCGTCGATCGCCCGTACCTCGTCGTTGGACATCACGGACTCGGCCATCGTGGATCCCCTCCGGTGTCGGTCCCGCCTCGCAGGGACCACGTCCCCGCCTCCGGCGTGATCAACCGTCACGGAGAGCCCATCACGCAAGGGATGCCGCACCAAGGGCCGAAAGTCCCCGGCGGCTCCGGTGCCGGGCGCCGAGATGCCCGGCACCGGAGGTGCCGTGTTGACAGGGCACCGGAGGCGCCGTGTCGGCAGGGTGGACGTCACCGGTTACAGAGGCGGTTCCCGGTGCGGGCTCCGCCTCGCCCCCCAGCGAACCGGTGGGAGCGTCTCCACTGGGCGTGTTGAAGCCTGCCGCCTACTCGCGCGTAAGTTCACGGGACGGGGCGTGCGGTCGGTCAGCGGTAGGACGCCTGCGGCGAGTGGTTCACGCAGAGCGACGAGCCGGGGACGGAACGCCATGAGCGCAGCATCCGGCTTGGTCCGCGAAGGCCGCGGTGTGCTAGTCAGTTCGTGACGGCTGATCAGGTAGGAGGCGGTATGGGCGGGTTCTTCACCGGACGGACGCTGGCGGACCTCGGGCAGGCGCTGCGCTCTGGGAAGGAGACGGCGCAGGGGCTGGCCGCGCGCGCCCTGGAGTCGGCCGACCCTGACCTGAACGCCTTCGTGACCCTCGACCCGGAGGGCGCCGACGCGGCCGGCCGGTGGGCGGACCGGGAGCTGGCGTCCGGCATCGACCGGGGCCCGCTGCACGGCGTCCCCGTCGCGGTGAAGGACATCGTCGACGTCGCCGGCCTGCCGACCGGCATGGGGTCCGCGCACTTCGACGGGTACGTCGCCGAGGAGGACGCGGTGTGCGTGACGATGCTCCGGAACGCCGGCGCCGTGATCGTCGGGAAGACGGGGACGCAGGAGTTCGCGTTCGGCGCGACCGGTGACGTGTCGGCGAACGGGCCGGTCCGCAACCCGCACGACCGGACGCGGATGCCGGGCGGCTCCAGCAGCGGCAGCGCTGTCGCGGTCGCCGCCGGCATGGTCCCGCTCGCGATCGGCACCGACACCGGCGGGTCGGTGCGCATCCCGTCCGCGTTCTGCGGGGTCGCCGGGTTCAAGCCCGCGCACGGCGCGATCCCGGCCGGCGGCGTGTTCCCGCTGTCGCCTTCTCTCGACCATGTGGGCGTCATCGCCGGGTCCGCCGCCGGCTGCCGGATCGCCTACCGGGCGCTGACCGGCCCGGAGGAGGCCCGCCCGTCGCCCGTCGACCCGTCGCCGGAGGACGGCGGCCGGCCGCACGGCCGCGCCGCCTGGATCGAGCCGCCCGCCGCCGACCCCGAGGTGGTGCGGACCGTCCGGGCCCTGTTCCCGGACGCGCCCGCCGAGCCGCTCAACTTCGCCGGGCTCCGGGAGGTGTTCATCGCGATCGAGTTCAGCGAGGCGTACGACGTGCACGCCGAACGGATCGCCGGCGCGCCCGGCCGGTACCAGCCGGCGACGCTCGCCCGGCTGGAGGAGTCGGGGCGCATGCCGGGGTGGCGGCTCGTCCGCGCGCTGCGCGAGCGGGAGCGGTACGCGCGGGAGGTCGCCGGGCTGCTGGACCGCTACGACTACCTGGCGATGCCGACCATGCCGATCACCGCGCCGGAACTCGGCGCGACCGAGGTCGAGTTCGGGCCGCTGACCGCGCTGCTGGTCAGCCTCACGTCGCCGTGGAACGTGCTGGGCCTGCCCGCGCTCAGCGTCCCCGCCGGAACCGTCCGCGGCCTGCCCGCCGGCGCCCAGCTCGTCACCCGGCGCGGCGCCGAGGGCCTGCTGTTCGACGCCGCCGAGCGGCTCGCCGCTCAGAGGTAGAGGCCGAAGAACTCCTCCGGGTGCTCCAGCAGCGGGGGCAGGTCGTCGGCGGTGATGGTGATCAGTTCCTGCCTCGTAGGCGATCCGGTCGGCTCGCCGCCGTGCTCGGCCCTGCCGTCCTTCTGGGCATGCTCCTGCCGGGCGCGGACGGCGGCGGACGCGACCCGGTCCGCCTGGTTGGCGACGGCGACGTCCAGCATGTTGCGCATCAGCCGGCCGTTGCCGAAGGACGGGCCGCGGGGCGCGCGGCGCAGCATCGTCGCCAGCAGCTCGTCGGTGCCGGGCGCCAGTTCGAACCCGTCCGCGGCGGCGAGCTGCCCGAACACGGTGATCAGCTCGTCGTCGGTGTAGTCGGGGAAGTGGATCTGCTTCGGGAACCGCGAGTCCAGGCCGGGGTTGGCGGCGAGGAACTCCGCCATCTCCTGCTCGTAGCCGGCGACGACCACCACGAGGTCGTCGCGGTGGTCCTCCATCAGCTTGACCAGCTCGGCGATCGCCTCGTGCCCGTAGTCGCCCTTCAGCGGCGACTGCGTCAGCGTGTACGCCTCGTCGATGAACAGCACGCCGCCGAGCGCCCGCTCGACCAGCCGGCGGGTGCGCGGCGCGGTCTGCCCGATGTACTCGCCGACCAGGTGGGCGCGGGACGCCTCCACGAGATGCCCGGACGACAGGACGCCGAGCCGCTTGTAGATGCGGCCGAGCAGCCGAGCCACCATCGTCTTGCCGGTCCCCGGGTTGCCGGTGAACACCATGTGCCGGGTCGGCGGGGTGATCCTCAGCCCGTTCTCGCTGCGCAGCCGCGCGGCGTGCGTCCCGGCGACGAGCAGCGCGATCTCGTGCTTGACGGTGTCGAGGCCGGTGAGGTCGTTCAGTTCCGCCAGCGGGTTCCCGACGGCCCGGGAGATGTCCAGCGTGTCGGGGACGTCCTGCTTGCGGACGACGAGTTCGGCGTCCGGTCCGAGCCGGGCCCGCACCGCCGCGACGAGCTGGTCGGCGAGATACGGCGCGAGCCGCGCGTTGCGGAGCGTCTGCATCGGCGGCGTCGCGGCCAGCAGCTCGCCCGCCGCCGCGACCGCCTGCCGGGTGCCGCGGGCGCCGCGCGCGGTCAGCGCGCGGCGGAACAGCTCGGCGTGCCCCTCCTCGGTGAACGGCGTCGTCCGCGCGACCCGGAACAGCTGCGGCAGGACGGGGTTGATCTCCCGGATCCGCTCCTCCCCGCCCGTGTCGCACAGCGCCACCAGGTGCAGGTCGGGGTGGACGGACAGGAGCCGGTGCAGTTCGGCGGCGAGCGCCTCCCCGTTGCCCGGGTCGGAGACGATCCCGTCCAGGCCGTCGACGACGAGCAGCCGGTCGCCGGCGCAGTCGCGGGCGTCGGCGTGCAGCCTGGCGACGGCGTCCGGCAGCCGCTGCCCGGTGTACAGGTTGTCGGTGACCCAGTGCGGGTCGCGGCCGAGCGCGAGCGCCTTCCCCAGTTCCTGCGCGGCGTCGCGCTTGCCGGTGCCGTCCGGGCCCGCCAGCAGCAGCCGGACCGGATCGCCGCCGCTCGTCAGCTCCTCCAGCGCCGCGGCCACCTCCGGCTGCCCGACCAGCGAGGTCGCGATCTCCGGGCGGGCGGCCCGGCGTCCCCCGGCCGCCCCGCCGGCCGCCCGGTCCGCCGACGGCGCCTTCCGCAGCGTCTCGGTCAGCGGGTTCACGACGACGCGCCGCGGCGCGTACAGGCGCCGCAGGTCCGTCTGGAACTGGCCGACCGGGATCCACTCCGCCTTCGGGAACCACGGGTCGCCCGGCAGCCCCTGCACGATGGCGATGAACCGCATCGCCATGTCGAGCCAGCCCCGGCACGCGTCCGCCGCCCCCGCGACCAGCGCGCGGACCAGCCACGCCCGCGTCCGCTCCTGCCACGCGCCGGCCTTGAACCCGCGGCGCTCCGCCGCGAACCGCTGCTGCAGCTCGGCGTAGCGGTCCTCGCCGAGCGCCACCGCCAGCTCCGCCGGGACGTGCTCCATGCTGCCCTGCAGGAGCAGCTGGATCAGGTGGACCTCGACGGTCTCGTCGCGCGGCGCGACGTCCGTCAGATGCTCGTAGGACGCGAGCAGCCCCGCGCACGCCCACTCCAGGTAGCCGACCGGGCCGAGCAGCTCCGGCACCGCCGCGACGATGTCGTCGCCGGCGTGCGCGTGCCAGTGCTCGCGCAGCTCCGACTTCGGCAGGCCCGTCTCGCACTCGGGCGGGTCGTCGTAGAGGCGCAGCAGCGCCTTGCGGCGCTCCTCCAGCGGCTCGATGCCCTCCAGCACCGACAGGCAGTCGCGCGCCAGCTCGATCGCCAGCCCCCGGTCGGGCGCCTCGATCAGCCAGTCCACCGGCGGCCGCCACCGGCCGCCCGGCGCGTCCCACCGCGTCATCCGGGTGCTGAGCGGCCCCGGGTTGACCAGGTGCCCGTTCAGCAGGCGCTCGGGCAGCTGCGACCACGACCCCGCCTTGATGGCGCCGCCGCCCGGCAGGAAGGCCAGCATGCCGAAGATCTCCGCGGTGACGAGCGACGCCGGCAGGGTCAGCAGCTTGTGCTCGTCGGTGGTCAGCTCCGCGGCCCGCGGATCGGCCGCCAGCCCGTCGATCCGCGCCGAGATCTCCTCGAACAGGCCGTCCGGGACGCGCCAGGGGCCGTGCGAGTAGACGTCGAGCACCGGCTCGTCGGTGAGCAGTAGCTCCAGATGGTCTGGCAGCCGCAAAGAACACTCCCCAGGAAGTCAAAACCGGGGTACAGCCTATGTAGTGCGGAGAGTGCCGGTGGAGCTCTCACGCGGATCCGTGGTATTGAATGTGACACGTTTTCGTATTCGAGCGCCGTCGCGTTCATGAGCGACCGAGCGACTCGACCGCCAGCCGGGCCGCGGTGCCGATGACGGCGTCGGCCTGCGGCAGCACCGCCGTGGAGAGCGGCGACCGGGTGCGAGGATGTCACGGGCCTCGTCCAGCAGCAGCCGGCCGGGCGCGGTCAGTTCCACCTTCCGGCTGGTGCGGTCGAACAGCCGCACGCCGAGCTCCCGCTCCAGCCGCTGGATCCGCTGGCTGAGCGGCGGCTGGGCCATGCCGAGCCGCTCCGCCGCGTGCCCGAAGTGCAGCTCTTCGGCCACCATGACGAAGCACCGCAGATGCCCGACCAGGTCCACGACCAGCGAGGATATCAATACGGATATCTTTGCGACATTGATATCAATCTTGGACTTTCCGGACGGCGCCTGATGTTCTTGTGCCTCCATGTCAGGGGGAAGGGAGATCGACGATGCGCCGATCCCGTGTGCTGGCCGTCGCCGCGATCGCGGTGGCGGTGCTCGTCGTGGGAGCGGGGACGGTGTGGTTCCTGCGCGACGGAGAAGACCCGGAGGACGCAGCGAAGCGCTTCCTCGCGGCCTGGAGCGGCGGTGACCTCGCCGCGATGAAGGCGCTGACCGACCGCCCGCCCGCCGACTTCGAGAAGCGGCTCACCGGCATGCGGGACGAGCTGGGCGTCACCGCTCAGCGCTACACCGTCGCGTCCGTGGGGAAGGCCGACGGCGGCCGGGCCGGCGGCTCCTACACCGCCGAGCTGACCCTCGCCGGCGACCGCAGCTGGACGTACGAGGGGTCGCTGCCGCTCGTCGAGCGGGACGGCGAGTGGCTCGTCCGCTGGTCGCCGCAGGTGATCTTCCCGACGCTCGCCGAGGGGCAGCGGCTGCGCGCCGCCCGCGCCTGGCCCGGCCGCGCCGCCGTCCTCGCGGCGGACGGCAGCGACCTGAGCGGCTCCCCGTCCGGGTCCGCCCGGCAGCTCGCCGGCCCGCTCGGCGCGGCGTCCGCGGACGCCGCGAAGAAGCTCGGCGCCCCCTACCGCAAGGGCGACCCGGTCGGCGCGGACGGCCTGCAGAAGCAGTACGAGCGCCGCCTCGCCGGCACGCCCGCCCTCACCGTCCAGATCGTGGACGCCGGGAACAAGCCGGTGAAGACGCTCAAGCGGTTCGGCGACATCGACGGCCGGCCGCTGAAGACCACGATCGACCCGAAGGCCCAGGCCGCCGCCGGCAAGGCCCTCGGCGACGCGGAGAAGCCCGCGTCGATGGTGGCGCTGCGCCCGTCCACCGGCGAGATCCTCGCCGTCGCGAACAAGCCCGGCGGCTACAACCGGGCGCTGATGGGCCAGTACCCGCCCGGCTCCACGTTCAAGGTCGTTACCGCCGCCGCCCTCGTCGCGGGCGGCGTGTCCCCGTCCACCAGGGTCGGCTGCCCCGCCACCACCAACGTCGGCGGCCGGTCGTTCCACAACTACCAGCACGAGGACTTCGGGACGATCCCGTTCCGCGAGGCGTTCGCGCACTCCTGCAACACCACCTTCGCGCGCCTCGCCGTGGACAAGCTGGGCGAGAAGCGCCTCGCGCAGGTCGCGTCCCAGTTCGGGTTCAACGTCCCGATCATCGCCGGGCTCCCCGCCGTCCGGGCGGCGTTCCCCGGCAACCGGGACGACACCGCGTTCGCGTCCGCGTCCTTCGGCCAGGGCCAGGTGCTGACCAGCCCCCTCAACATGGCGAGCGTCGCCGCCGCCGCGGCCGACGGGACCTGGCGGTCGCCCCGCCTCGTCGACGCGGCCCTCGCGGGCCGGGCCGCCGACGCCGGCGGCCGCGAGCCCGCGCCCCCGAAGAAGCTGGAACCCGCCGTCGAGAAGGCCCTGCACGCCCTGATGCCCGCCGTCGTCAGCGAGGGCACCGCGTCCGGCGTCGGATTCCCGCCCGGCACGGCCGGCAAGACCGGCACCGCCGAGTTCGGCTCGGGCAAGAACCCGCCCACCCACGCCTGGTTCATCGGCTACCGCAAGGACATCGCCTTCGCCGTGATCGTCGAGGGCGGCGGCACCGGCGCCGAGGCCGCCGCCCCCATCGCCGCGAAGTTCCTGAAGTCGCTGAATCGATGACGTCACCGTCGCCGGCCGGGCTGGGGTAGGCGATCGCGTCCGCGCCGATGCGCGGCTCACAGCCAGTCGCGGACCTTGAAGATCACATAGAGGGTGGTGCTGCAGAGGACGATGATGATCACGCTGGCGATGAATCCGTCGTGCCGCGAGAAGCCCGGGTAGGGGACGTTCATCCCGTAGAACCCGGTGACGGCGGTCGGCACCGCGATGATCGCCGCCCAGCTGGTGACCTTCTTCATCACCTCGTTCATCCGGTTGCTCTGCAGCGCCAGCCGCGTGTCGAGGAGGTCGGCGACGAGGTCGCGCAGTGCGTCCGTCCACTCGCCGATGCGCAGCGTGTGGTCGTAGACGTCCTGGAAGTAGGGGACCAGCGGCGGCGGGACGAGCCCCACGTCGCGGCGGAGCAGGGTGTTCAGCACTTCCCGCATCGGCAGCGCGACCCGCCGCAGCTTGGCCAGGTCCTTGCGCAGCCGGTAGCTGCGGTGCTGGATCTCCTTCACCGGGAACTCGTCGCCGAAGACCAGGTCCTCGACCTCGTCGGCCTCGTCGTCGAGCGCCTGGACGGCCGCGAGTTGCAGGTCGACGACGAGGTCGAGCATGCCGTGCACGAGGAACGCGGTGGTGGGCTTGTCGTAACCCGGGTCCGCGCTCTGGTCCCAGCGATCGATGAGGGCGTCCGCGTCGAAGCCGTGCTCCTGCCGGACGGTGACCAGCACGCGCTCCGCGATGAAGGCCGACAGCTCGTGCATGACCATGGCGCCGCCGTCCACATGCGGGATGTAGACGTTGAGGAACGCGTACCCGTGGTACCGGTCGAGCTTCGTCCGCTCGTGCCGGGACACCGCGTCCTCCACGGCGACCGGGTCGAGGCCGAGTTCGTCGCTGATGATGCGCAGGTCCTCGTGGTGCGGCGCGCACAGGTCGACCCACACGACGACGTCGGGGCGCTCCAGGTAGTCGCTCACCTCCGCGACGGGGAAGTCCTCGGCCTCGACGCTGCCGCCGCGCCATGCCCGGGTCCTCGGGGGCGGCGTGCCGGGCGGATCGGATCCCATGCGCCCTCCTATACCCGGCCGGTGGAGTCGCGGACGACGAGTTCCCCCGGCAGGACGCGCGGGGCGGGCCGGCCGCCGGCGAGCAGTTCCAGCAGGGCGGTCATGCCCTGCGCGCCCAGCTCCTCGGCGGGCAGCCGGACGGTCGTCAGCTCCGGCTCCAGCGCGGTGGCGAGCAGCACGTCGTCGAACCCGGTGACCGACAAGTCGGACGGGACGTCGAGGCCGAGCGCCCGCGCCGCCTTGTAGGCGCCCGCGGCGATCAGGTCGTCGTCGCAGACCAGCGCGGTCGGCGGCGCGGGGCCCGACAGCAGCCGCAACGCGGCGTCCTTCGCCGACGAGACGTCGATCGCGCAGGTGCCGCGGGTCAGCACGCCGCCGGGGAGCGCCGCGACGGTGGCGGCGAGGGCCTCGGCGCGGGCGCGGAACGTCCACTGGTCGACGGCGGCGGCCACGTGCCCGAACCGGCGGTGGCCGAGTCCGGCCAGGTGCCCGGCGATCGCCCGCATCCCCTCGGCGACGCCGAAGTCGACCGTGGGCACGCCGCCGCCGGGGCCGCTGTCGAGCATCACGGCGGGCGTCTCCCGGAGGCGGCCGAGCGCGTCCACGGCCATCGAGGACGCGAGGATCCCGTCGATCGCCTCGTCCGAGCCGAACGGGCCGCCGGCGGGTCCCTCCGCCTCGTCCGGCCAGGTGGAGACGACCACGCCGAAGCCGTGCCGGGCCGCGACCCGCGCCGCGCCCGTGTAGACGGGGCCGAAGAACGGCGCGGTCAGGGTCGGGACCATCAGCAGGACGGTCCGGGTGGTGCCGAGCCGCAGGTTGCGGGCCGCCTGGTTGGGCCGGTAGCCGAGCCGCTCGGCGGCGTCCCGGACGCTGCGCGCGGTCGCGGGGGAGACGCGCCCGGTCCACTTCCCGCCCAGCACGAGGGAGACCGTGGACTGCGAGACCCCCGCCTCGTGGGCCACGTCCTTGCTGGTGGGACGGCTGATCGCCGGCACCCGCACCTCCCTGGGCGAACATTGGGACGAAAACAGACTAGAGCGGAGGCCCCCGGAAGTGGTACGTATGACGGGTCGGTAATACGTATGACGGGGATCTTCGGGGGACCATCGATGCGCGGCTACGTCGTCTTCCTGCGGAGGCCGCACGCGGCACGGCTGCTCGGCGGCACCCTGCTCGGCCGGCTGCCCAACGGGATGGGCATGCTCGCCGTCGTCCTGCACGTCCGCGCCGACGACGGCGGCTACCCGCTCGCCGGGACGCTCGCCGCGGTCTTCGGCCTCGCGACCGCCGCCGGGCAGCCCGCCCTCGGCCGCGTCATGGACCGCTACGGCCAGCCGCCCGTCCTGCTGCCCGCCGCCTGCGCCGCCGCCGCGGGCTTCGCGCTCCTCGCCGCCGTGGGCGCCCACCCGCTGCCGGTGGCCGTCGCCGCCGTGGTCCTCGCCGGGTTCGCCACCCCGCCGCTGGAGGCCGGGCTGCGCGCGCTCTGGCCGGACGTCCTGGACGGCCAGGAGCAGGTCGACGCCGCCTACGCGCTCGACGCCGCCGCCCAGGAGATCCTCTTCACCGCCGGGCCGCTGCTCGTCGTCGCGGCGGCGGTGCTGAGCACCGAGGCGGCGCTGCTGCTCACCGGCGCGCTCGGCGTCGCCGGGACGCTGGTCGTCGCGCTGTCCGGGCCGTCCCGCCGGTGGCGGAGCGAGCCGCGCGCCGCCGACTGGGCCGGGCCGCTGCGCTCCCCGGGCCTGCGGGTGCTGCTGGTCTCGCTCGCCTGCGCCGGGATCGCGCTCGGCGTCTACGCCGTCGCCGTCGTCGCCTACGCCGAAGAGCAGGGCAGCGACCTCGCGTCCGGGCTGCTGCTGGCGTGCATGGCGGGCGGCGCCCTCGCCGGCGGGATCGGCTACGGCGCCCGGCCGTGGGCGGGCGAGCCGCACCGCCGGCTGCGCTGGCTGCTGGCCGCGCTCGCCGCCGGGTACGTCCCGCTCGTCCTCGCGCCCGGCCTGCCCGTCATGTCGGTGCTGGCGTTCGTGTCCGGCGTGTCCCTCGCCCCGGTGCTGGCGTGCAGCTTCTCGCTCGTCGACCGGCTCGCGCCCGCCGGCACCGTCACCGAGGCGTTCGCGTGGGTCGTCGCGGCGATCGGCGCGGGCGGGTCGCTCGGCTCGTTCGCCGCCGGCGTCGGGCAGGACGCGGCGGGCGTCCCCGGGGCGTTCGCCGGCGCCGGCGTGGGCGGCGTCCTCGCCCTGGGCCTCTGCCTGCTCGGCGGCCGGACGCTCCGCCCCGCCCCGCGCGCCGCGACCGCCGAGGCGGCGGCCTAGCCGCGTATCAGACCCAGGACTGGAACCAGATCCGCTCGTTCCATTCGTTGTACGGGATCGTCTGCGCCGACAAGATCGGGTGGAAGTACGCGAAGTTCGCCAGCACCACCAGGAGGAACGCGCCCGCGGCCGCGGCGCCGATCAGCCGGCGCATGCCCGCCCCCTGGACCGGCACCGGCGGTGTGTGCGCTCCGCCGTCCCCCGGGGGCTCGCCGGGCAGCGCATAGGTCTCGTCGAGGCCCTTCTCCCCGAGCGGCGCCGCGTGCGCGCCCGCCATCCCGGCGGGCGCCGGACCTATCAGGTACCCGAGGACGAGCACGACCGCCAGCACCATGAACGGGATCAGCGGCGTCGCGTAGAACAGGAACATCGTCCGGTCCGCGAACGCCGACGGGAACCAGGTCGCCCAGCCCGCGAGGAAGCCCAGCAGGATCGCGCCCGCCCGCCAGTCCCGCAGCATCAGCCACAGGTACGCGACGATGATCAGCGCGACGAGGGCGCCCCACCACAGCGCGGGCGTGCCGATGCCGAGGATCTCCCGCGAGCAGCGCGCCGCGCCGCCGCAGCCGCCCTTCGGCTCGGTGTAGAAGAACGCGACGGGACGGCGCAGGATCGGCCAGCCCCACGGCCACGACTGGTACGGGTGCTTCGAGTGCAGCCCGGTGTGGAAGCCGAGCATCTGCGCGTGGTAGTCCCACAGCTTCGGCATGGCCTCGACCGGCCGCCACAGCAGATGGCCGGACACCGTGCCGCGCCCCCAGCCGCCCGGCTTGAAGATCCACCCCCACCAGGTCGCCAGGTAGGTCACCAGCCCCACCACGACCAGCTGGACGAACGCGGGGACCGCCTCCAGCAGCATCGTCCCGGCGAAGGGGGCCCGCACCCCGGCCGCGCGGCGGGCGCCGTAGTCCCACAGGACGACCATCAGCCCGAACGCGGCGACGTAGAAGATCCCCGTCCACTTGGTGGCGCAGGCCAGCCCGAGGCAGACCCCGGCCGCCCACCGCCAGCCGTGCGCGAGGAACGGCCCGTAGATCGAGCGGTCCCCGCGCTCGATCCTCTCGGCGAGGACGCGGCGGGACCGGCACCGGTCGTTCACCAGGCACGCGAACCCGGCGAGGACCCAGAACATCACGAAGACGTCCAGCAGCGCGGCCCGGCTGGTCACGAACGCCAGCCCGTCCACCGCGAGCAGCAGCCCGGCGGCGCAGCCGAGCAGCGTCGACCCGGTCATCCGGCGGGCGACCCGGCACAGGATCAGCACCGACAGCGTCCCGGCCAACGCGGGCACGAACCGCCAGCCGAACGGCGTCGCGCCGAACAGCCACTCGCCGACCGCGATCATCCATTTGCCGAACGGCGGATGCGCGACGAACGCCGGCCCGTTCGCCCAGATGTGCGCGTCCGGATCGGCGATCAGCAGCTTGTCGGCGTTCTCGACGGTGTTGTGCTCCCAGCCGAACTTCAGCAGGGCGAGCGCGTCCTTGGCGTAGTACGTCTCGTCGAAGACCACCGCCTTCGGCGACCCGAGCCGGTCGAACCGCAGGTACCCGGCGAGCACCGTGACCAGCAGCGGGCCCAGCCAGGACAGCAGCGCACCGCCCGGAATCGCGGGTGCGAGCCACTCCCGCAGCGAGGGCGGCCGGCGGCGGGACGCGACGGCTGGGGCGGGGACCAGGTCGGTCGTCATCCTGTCATCGTACGGGCGCGGCCGCCCCCTGGGAGAATGGGCGCGTGACAGGGACTCTGGTGCTTGCGGCGGCGCCGATCGGACGGGCCGGGGACGCGTCGGCGCGGCTGCGGGAGGCACTGGCGGACGCGCCGGTGATCGCGGCCGAGGACACCCGGCGGCTGCGCCGGCTGGCGAGCGACCTCGGCGTGGAGCTGGCCGCGAAGGTCGTGGCGTACAACGACCTGAACGAGCGGACGCGGGCCGCCGGACTGGTGGCGGAGCTGCTGGCCGGGCGGGACGTGCTGGTCATCACCGACGCGGGCATGCCCGGGGTGTCCGATCCCGGGTACCGGCTGGTGCGCGCCGCCGTCGCCGAGGGGGTGCCGGTCTCGGTGCTGCCGGGGCCGTCCGCCGTCACGACCGCGCTGGTGGTGTCGGGGCTGCCCACCGACCGGTTCTGCTTCGAGGGCTTCGCGCCGCGCAAGCCGGGGGAGCGGGCCCGCCGGTTCGGCGCGCTGGCCGACGAGCCCCGCACGATGGTGTTCTTCGAGTCGCCGCGCCGGCTGGGCGCCACCCTCGCGGCGATGGCGGACGCGTTCGGCGCCGGCCGCCCGGCCGCGGTCTGCCGCGAGCTGACCAAGACCTACGAGGAGGTCCGGCGGGGGACGCTCGGCGAGCTGGCCGCGTGGGCGGAGGGCCCGGTGCTCGGCGAGATCACGCTGGTCGTCGGGGGCGCGCCGGAGCGGGCCGGGCTGACCGAACCGGCCGACCTGGCCGCCGCCGTCGCCGTCCGCGAGGAGGCCGGGACGCCTCGCAAGGAGGCGATCTCCGAGGTCGCCAGGGAGAACGGCGCGCCGAAGCGCGTGGTTTACGACGCCGTTGTCAAGGCCAGGAAATAGTCACCGGCATGGGACCGGTCCAACCAGTTCTTTCCGGGAATAACTCCGATCGGTGGCCGGCCAACGGGGGCACTATGGGCCTGGCGGGGTCACCATGGAAGTGGACGCGGTGAACCCGACGCGCGCGAGGGGGTGTCAGCCGTGCAGGACGCATGGTCGAGCCACGAGGTATGGGTCTTCGAGTGCCTGAGTTGCGCGACGACCTGGAACGAGGAGTTCGAGGTCCGGCACTCGGGTGACGGGCACGGCAACGAGGCCGTCGTCTATGAGCGCGGCGGGCAGCCCTGCACGACGCCCTGGATGGACCGCTGCTGCCCGAACTGCCAGAGCCAGAACGTGAAGGCGCTCTCGGCGACGCGGGGCAAGGAGGGCGAGGTCCCCAAGGCCCGCACCGGCAGCGATGTGGCGATGGTGTTCCACCTCCGCCGCATGCACGCCTGGTAGCGGACGCCTGGTGAGCGGGCGGGGCCGGCTCAGTTCGCCGCGACCTCGGGGACCTTGGTCTCGATCTCCGGCACGTCCGGCGCCGGGACCTCCCGCGCCTCGGGCCCCCGCCGGAGCCGGCGCCACCGGCCGGCGACCGCCGCGCGGACCTCGGGCCTGAACGCCGTCCCGGCGGCGAGCGCCGCCAGCGGGACGGCCGGCAGCACGTACCGGTAGTCGAACTCCGCGGTCGCGGCCGGCGCGAGCAGCAGCCCGGTCGCGAGCGTCGCCGGCAGCAGCGCCTCGCCGCCGAACCGCCGCCACAGCGGGACCAGCCCCGCCAGGCCGAGCAGCAGGATGCCGCCGAGCAACGTCCCGCGCAGGTAGAAGACGTCCTGGTAGCCGCGGGCGACCCCGGCGAACGGCTCCACCACCTGCGTCTGGGCGTTGCCGCGCTCGTACGCCTTGGCCTCCTGGGACGCGACCCCGCCGCCCGGCATGTGCCAGTCGGGCAGCTTGCGGCTCCTGCCCTCGAACTCGTACTGCGAGTACGTGGCGGGGTCGGGGAAGACCGTCCGCTCCCACCGGAAGACCCGGAAGAAGTCGTGCGCGACGACCTGGAGGTAGTCGCCCGGCTGCGCGACGATCGCCCGCTTGGCGAAGTCGTTGCCGAGCGCGTTGTTCTCCGGGCTGAAGCGGGTGCCGGTGTAGCGGTTGAGCGGGGACTGGGCGTTCCAGATGCCGTCCTGGGAGTTCGGAAGCCGGTTCGCCGGCTCGGTGCACAGCGGGTACTCGCGGACCGGCAGGTCCTTCATCTGGTGGCAGTCGGCGAACTTGTAGACCCGCGCGTACAGGAAGATCCCGTTGCTCTCGGTGATCGCGAACTTGCCGCTGTCGACCTTGTACCAGCCCATGTACGCCAGCACCGGCAGCATGCACGCGGCGAGCGTGATCGCGATCGGCTTCCAGCCGGCGCGCCGGATGAGCAGGTAGACCAGCACGCCGAGCAGCACGGGCATCCCGACCGAGCGGGTCAGCCACGCCATCCCGACGATCAGCCCGACCGACGCGGCGATCCGCCAGGTCGGGCGGTCGTGCCACAGCAGCAGCGTGACGGCGCTCATCACCAGGAAGGTGAACAGCGTGTCAGACAGGACCAGGTGCTCCAGCTGGAGCTGGTAGGCGTCCAGCAGGACCGGCGCGGCGGCGAGCGCCGCGCCCCAGCCGGGCAGCCCGAACCGCCGCCGCAGCAGCGCGTAGATCATCACGCCCATGGCCAGGCCCATCAGGTGCTGGAGGGCGGCGACGAGCGCGAAGCTGTGGAACGGCTTGAGGACGTAGAGGAGGAACGCGTAGCCGTCGGGGCGGAGCGGGTGCGGGTAGGGGTCGGTCGCGACGTGCAGATAGTCGAAGCTGTCGTTGAAGAACATCACCGGCTGGTAGCCGAGCATCGCGATCAGCCGGAGCAGCGCCGCTGTGGCAATGATCACACTGAACAGCGGATGCCGGCGGGCCAGCGTCCACAGCCCGCGCGCCCGCCGCCTGCCACCCGGAACCGCCCCGTATCCTGCGGTTTCTCCTATCGGCGGAGTGTCGCCGCTCTTTTCTCCAGCGGAGGTGGCGCCGTTCTTCAGGTCGTCCTCAGCCGGGGTTCCGGGGCCGGCCGCAATGGCTTTGCCGGATTTTTTCGCGGTGCCCGTCCCGCCGGGCGTGTCGGCCCCGGCGCCGTTCCCGGCGCCGTTCCCGGCGCCGTTCCCGGCGAGGGCGTCCTCCGCGTGGG
Organism: Actinomadura latina NBRC 106108; assembly: GCF_001552195.1. Taxonomy (GTDB): domain Bacteria; phylum Actinomycetota; class Actinomycetes; order Streptosporangiales; family Streptosporangiaceae; genus Spirillospora; species Spirillospora latina. Next base: position 23,863 of record NZ_BCQS01000046.1, on the reverse strand, counting down.
GCGCGGCCGCGCCGACCTCGGCGGACGCGCCGTCCCCGGCGGTCGCGGAGCCGTCCGGCGCGGTGCCGGGCGCGGTGCCGAGTCCTGTGTCCAGCGCGGTGCTCTGCGGCGTTTCCCCCGCCACTGCCGCACCTCCCCTTCGGTGTCCGGTCCCCGGTCCGGTGGCACTGCTCTTGGCGCCGGCACTCCTGCCGCCGACACCGCCTTCTCCGGCGCGCGTCACAGCCGACCCACCCCTTCCGGGCCGCCGTGCCCGTATGCTTGACGTCCTAGCCTGCCGCCCGCGACCGTTCCGGAGAGGGTTTTTCGGTTGCAAGTGGGCAACACGATACGGGTGCTCTTGACGAGAGCGGCCATCATGACCCGTCTTCGGCGGGCATCATGAACGAACGACGGGCCGCCCCGCGGAACAACTGAGATTAGTGGAAAACACCGCAGACGGTCACCAGGGGTAACGAAGGAGATCGCGTGGAACTCTCCGTAGTGATGCCATGTCTGAATGAGGCCGAAACGGTCGAGACCTGCGTCCGCAAGACGATCGGCTTCTTTGAGGACAGCGGCATCGACGGCGAGGTCGTCATCGCCGACAACGGCAGCACCGACGGCAGCCAGCAGCTCGCCCGGGACGCCGGGGCGCGCGTCGTGCCGGTGATCGACAAGGGCTACGGCAACGCCCTGATGGGCGGGATCCGGGCCGCGCGCGGCAAGTACGTCGCGATGGGCGACGCCGACGACTCCTACGACTTCACCACCCTCGGGCCGTTCCTGGACGAGTTGCGCGACGGCGCCGACCTCGTCATGGGCAACCGGTTCAAGGGCGGCATCGCCGACGGCGCCATGCCGCCGCTGCACCGCTACCTCGGCAACCCGGTGCTCAGCTTCGTCGGCCGGCTGTTCTTCGGCAGCAAGAGCGGCGACTTCCACTGCGGGCTGCGCGCCTTCGAGAAGGACGCCATCATGCGGCTCGGGCTGCAGACCGGCGGGATGGAGTTCGCCAGCGAGATGGTCGTCAAGGCGACCCTGCAGGGCTACGACATCCGCGAGGTGCCGACCACGCTGTCGCCGGACGGGCGGAGCCGCGCCCCGCACCTCAACACCTGGCGTGACGGATGGCGTCATCTTCGCTTCCTCATGCTCTACAGCCCTCGCTGGCTGTTCCTCATCCCCGGATTGGTCTTCATGACTCTCGGCCTCGTCGCCGGGATCGCGCTGTCGACCGGCCCGGTGACCATCGGGGAGATCGCCTTCGACGTCGACACGCTGGTCGGCGCGTCCGCCGCGCTGGTGATCGGCTTCCAGGCGGTGCTGTTCGCACTGCTCACGAAGGTGTACGCGATGCAGGAGGGATTCCTCCCGCACGACCGCCGGGTGCAGAAGATCATCGACTGGTGGAGCCTGGAGCGCGGCCTGCTCTTCGGCGGGCTGCTCGCCGTCGCCGGTCTGGCCGGCCTCGTCGCGTCGCTGCTGCACTGGCGGGTCAACAACTTCGGCGAGCTCGACCCGCGGCACTCGCTGCGCATGGTCGTCCCCGCCGCCACCGCGCTCGTGATGAGCTTCCAGGCCATCTTCGCCTCACTGTTCGTCAGCATCCTCGGCATCCGCCGCCGCCAGCACCCGCCGCTCACCGACCCGGCCGAGGAGGCCGCGGGCGTCGTGGACGCCGCCGCGCACAAGGCCAGGCGCGCCGCCGAGAAGGCCGAGGCTGAGCAGGCCGAGCAGGCGGCGGACGAGAAGGTCCCGGCGGCGCGGGCGCGGGACGAGGACGGCGGCGAGGACGGCGCGTCCGAGCGCTGACGCCCGCCCCGTACCGAGAAGGTGCTGAGCGCCGCCCGAGCGGGGACCGGCGTCCCGCCCGCACTGTGACAGGCTTGACCGCAATGGATCTTCGTTCGCCGACAGCCCGCGCCCGGCGCGCGGCGCGCCGATGAGCGCCCGTCCGCCGGCGGACGCCGAGACCGCGCCCCGGTCCGTCGCGCGGCCGCCGACCGCCCCGGCGGAGCCCACCCCTGTCGCGTCCCCGGCCGGGCGGCGCCGCTGGGCGTGGCTGTTCGTGCTCGGCTGGGCGGCCCAGGTCGCGCTGCGGCTGTGGCTGGGCTCGGGGCAGACGATCCCGGTGGCGACGCCGGACGAGTCCGGGTACCTGTTCGCCGCCCGCGTCCTCACCGGCGGGCCCGACGCCGACATGTCGTTCGGGACGGTCTACCGGGGCGGCTACCCGCTGCTGCTGACCCCCGCGGTCTGGCTCGGCAGCGGCCCGGTCGGCGTCTACCGGTGCGCGCTGGCCGTCAACGCGCTGATCAGTGCCGCGATGCTGCCGCTGGCGTACCTGATGCTGCGCCGCCTCCAGGTGCGGCGGCGCTGGTCGTACGTGTTCGCGCACGTGACCGCGCTGCTGCCGTGCGTGCTGTTCTACTCCGAGTTCGTGCTGACGGACGCGATCCTGCCGGTCGTCTTCGCCGGCTGGCTGCTGCTCGCCCATTCCTGGCTGACCGCGCCGCCGCGGCGGCTGGGGGGCCGCGCGTCCCGCCGGGCGCTGCTGTGCGGGGCGGGGGCCTCGCTGCTCGTCGCCTACGCCGCCACCTGCCACACGCGCGGCGCGATCCTGCTGGCCGTGCACGCGGGGCTGGTCGTGGCCGCCCCGGTGCTGCGGTGGCGGTCGTGGCGGAACGCGTCCGCCGCCGGGCTCGTCCTCGCCGCCGCGACGGCCGCGGGGACGCTGCTGAACCGCTCGCTGCTGCCGCACATGTACCCGTACGGCGACAACGACCTCGGCGGCAACGTCGTCCGGCGCCTCACCACGCACGACGGGTGGGGCTGGACGCTGTCGCTCGGCACCGGCCAGCTCTGGTACCAGGCCGTCGCGACCGGCGGCATCGCGGCGGTGGGCCTGCTCGCGGTGGCGTTCGCCGCGATCCGGCCGCCGTCCCCGCCGTCCCCGCCGTCCCCGCCGTCCCCGCCGTCCCCGCCGTCCCCGCCGGGCTCGCCGGGCTCGCCGGGCCGGACGCGGGCGCTGGCCCTCGCCGTTCTCGCGAGCGTGGCGGGCATCGCGTTCGCGACCTCGGCGGCGCTGCCGGTCGAGTACCGCATCGGCAACTACGTCTACGGCCGCTACCTCGCCTGCGTCACGCCGGTGCTGTTCGCCGCGGGTGTCGCGGTCCTGATGCGCGCCCCGCGCCGGACGCTGCTGTGGGCGGTGTCGTCGGCGGCCGCGATGACCGTCGCCGCGGCCTGCGTCGTCCAGTGGTACGCGGGCGACCTGCTCAGCCGGTACACCTACACGCCCTACGACTTCCCGGAGACGGCGTTCCTGACCTGGGACTGGACGTCGTTCCGGCTGTGGCACGCCACGCTCGCCGGCCTGGTCCTGCTGGGCCTGTCCGCCGCGGCCGGCCGGCTGCGACGGCACGGCCCGGTGCTGCTCGCCGGCCTGCTCGCCGCCGTCGCGGTCGCCATGTGCGCCACCGCGATCGACCGGATCGCGCAGCCGATGGTGCGCGCCGAGACCGCGCACACCGACCTGCGGGACCGTGTCGACGTGCGCGCGCAGCGGTCCATCGCCGTCGACTGGAACATCTGGTGGACGATCCGGCTCTCCCAGTTCTACTGGGCCTGGTGGAGCGACGGCAGCGTCTTCGACGCCCGCTGGACCCCGCCGCCGCAGGACGTCGACATGGTCGTCCTGGCGTGGCCCAAGGACGTCCCGGCGACCGCGTCGTGGCCCAAGGGCGCCCCGCCCGGCTGGCACGTCGCCGACAGCCGCCGCACCATCGAGGGCGACTGGGTCGCCTGGACCCGCTAGTCCTCGGGCGGCAGCGGCGGCGGGTTCCACAGCTGCAGGACGCCGTCGGACGACCGCCACATCAGCGTCCAGCCCTGCGCGGGGGAGGGGCGCCAGCCGCCCGCGATCTGCGACTCCATGCCGCGCCAGCGCGTGTACAGCATCGGGCCCTTCATCGCGTCGCGCGGGACCTGCGGCATGTAGTGCGGCCAGTCGCGGATCTCGCCGCGCCAGATCCGGTCGCCCCACATGTCGCGCGTGTAGAACGTGAGGGTCTGCGCGAGCCGCCGGTCGGCGCAGATCAGCGTGATGCCGCGGTGGTCGCCGAGGTAGCCGCGCAGCTCGTTCCACGCCTTGTCGCGCGGCAGGTCGGGGACGGCGCGGACGGCGGCGACCGCGTACGTCCCGCCGAGCGCGACCGCGAGGACGGGCACGACGACGGTCTTCAGCCGCAGCCGGGACGCCCACTGCGCGGGCAGCATGCGGAACATCAGGACCAGCGAGCCGAACCCGCCGGCGAGCAGCGCGGGCAGCACCGCGAACCAGTACCGCTGCAGCCACGCCCGCAGCTTGATGTCGCCGGGGTCCAGCACGCCGGAGAAGACCGTCAGCGGGACGGCGAGGGTGAAGAACCACACCAGGACCAGCGCGAGGCGCCGGTCGCGCGTGACGGCCCAGCCGACGATCGTGAGGGCGAGCGCGGCGGTGAAGACGACGCCGAGCGGGTTCCAGTCGTGCATCGCGCGCAGGAACGAGCGGGCCGCGAGCCCGCGGGTCACGTAGTCGCGGGACTGGCCGCCGTGCTCGGCCGCCGACATCAGCCCGGCGAGCGGGCTGCCCCACACGAGCTGGTTGTGGACGAAGTTGAACACCAGGATCGCGAGCATCGGCGCGCCGACCGTGATGTTGCGCCGCCACGGGATCCGCAGCAGCGCCAGGTAGGCGGGGATGGCGAGGAACAGGAACGCCAGGAACTCCCGGACGAGGAACGACGCGCCGAGGAGCACCCCGGCGGCGAGCAGCATCCGGGTCTGCGCGCGGCCGGTCCTGCGGCTCGCGACGACGAGGCCCGCCATCCCGATCGCGAACAGCCCGGCGCCCGGCATGTCCGGCAGCATCACGCCGGTCGACCAGGTGATCTCGTGGCCGAACGGGTTCGTCATCGTGAAGAAGGGGTGGACAAGCAGGACCGCCGCGGACGCGAGGCCCGCCACGTCCCCGAACAGCGACCGGACGACCAGGTACGTCCCGGTGAAGAACGCGATCCCGCCGAGCGCCGCGACGGTGAAGTACGCGGCCTGGCCGGGCCCGAGGACCTCCTGGACGAGCCGCGCCGGCAGCACCAGCCCGATCCGGGTGACCTGGTGGGGGACCTCGTCGAACGGCCACTGGGCGAGCGGGATGTCGGGCCAGTCGCGGGCGGCGAGCCACACGTAGTACGGGTCGAAGTACAGCGGCGGCGGCATGATCACCCACTGGGCGAGCACCGCGGACGCCGCGACCAGCAGGGACAGCCACACCACGCGCTTCGTCCGCCGCGCCCGGCCGGCCAGCCGCGCCGCGAGCCGCCGCGGCGGGGCGTCCGGTCCGGCGTCGCTCGGCGTCCGGCCGACGGCCTCGTCGGACGTGGTCTGGGCCATGCCTGGGCTCCCCGCCTCCGCTGATCAACCTGCCCCGGAACCCGGACCAGGTTACTCGCGTGCCGCGGCCCCCGTGACGCGACTACCCTTGATTGCATGTCCCCGTCAAGCCGTCACATCCTGACCGCGCCCGCCTGGCCGTACGCCAACGGGCCCCGCCACATCGGGCACGTCTCCGGTTTCGCGCTGCCCGCCGACATGTTCAGCCGCTACCAGCGGATGGCGGGCAACAAGGTCCTGATGGTCAGCGGCACCGACGAGCACGGCACGCCGATCCAGGTGCAGGCCGACAGGGAGGGCGTGACCGCCCGCGAGCTGGCCGACCGCTACAGCTCCGTGATCGCCGAGGACCTGCACGGCCTCGGCATGACCTACGACCTGTTCACCCGGACGACGACGCTGAACCACTACGCGGTCGTCCAGGAGGTCTTCAAGGGCCTGTACGACAACGGCTACATCTTCCCGACCAAGACGATGGGCGCGATCTCGCCGTCCACCGGCCGCACCCTCCCGGACCGCTACATCGAGGGAACCTGCCCGATCTGCGGCTACGACGGGGCGCGCGGCGACCAGTGCGACAACTGCGGCAACCAGCTCGACCCGGTCGACCTGATCAACCCGGTGTCGCGGATCAACGGCGAGACGCCGAAGTTCGTGGAGACCGAGCACTTCATGCTCGACCTGCCCGCGTTCACCGAGGTCCTCGGCCGGTACCTGCGCGGCAAGCAGGCCGGGTCGCTGGCGTGGCGGCCGAACGTGCTGAAGTTCGCGCTGAACCTGCTGGACGACATGCAGCCGCGTGCGATCAGCCGCGACCTCGACTGGGGCGTGCCGATCCCGCTGGACGGCTGGCGCGACAACCCGGCGAAGAAGCTGTACGTGTGGTTCGACGCGGTCGTCGGCTACTTCTCGGCGTCGGTGGAGTGGGCGCGGCGGTCCGGCGACCCGGAGGCGTGGCGCGCCTGGTGGCAGGACCCGGAGGCCCTGTCCTACTACTTCATGGGCAAGGACAACATCGTCTTCCACGCCGAGATCTGGCCGGCGATGCTGCTCGGCTACAGCGGCCAGGGCGACAAGGGCGGCACGCCGGGCTCGCTGGGCGCGCTGAACGTCCCGACCGAGGTCGTGTCGTCGGAGTTCCTGACGATGGAGGGCAAGAAGTTCTCCTCGTCCCGCAACGTCGTCATCTACGTGAAGGACTTCCTGGAGCGCTACGACGTCGACGCGCTGCGCTACTACGTCGCGGTCGCCGGGCCCGAGAACCAGGACACCGACTTCACGTGGGCGGAGTTCGTCCGCCGCAACAACGACGAGCTGGTCGCCGCGTGGGGCAACCTCGTCAACCGGTCGGTGAACATGGCGGCGAAGAACTTCGGCGCGATCCCGGAGGCCGGTGACCTCACCGACGCCGACCGGGCGCTGATGCGGCGCAGCCGGGACGCGTTCGCGGCGGTGGGCGCCGAGCTGGGCCGGTCCCGGTTCAAGAACTCGATCAGCGAGGCACTGGACGTCGTCCGCGACGCCAACAGGTACCTGTCGGACCAGGCGCCCTGGAAGCTGAAGGACGACCCCGACCGCGTCAAGTCGATCCTGCACACCGCGCTCCAGGTCGTGGACGACGCGAAGACGCTGCTGACGCCGTTCCTGCCGAACTCGTCGCAGAAGGTGTACGAGATGCTCGGCGGCGAGGGCGTGTGGAGCGGCATGCCGCGGCTGGAGACGGTGTCGGAGGAGGGCGGCCCCGACTACCGCGTCCTTACCGGCGACTACGCGACCGAGGCGCGCTGGGAGTCCGCGCCGATCAAGCCGGGCGTGCCGCTGGCCAAGCCGACCCCGCTGTTCAAGAAGCTGGACCCGTCCGTCGTGGACGAGGAGCTCGCCAGGCTGGAGAACACGTGACCCGAGACGAGGACGGGCAGGCCTCGCGGTCCTACCCGCCGCTGCCCGAGCGCCTGCCCGTCGACGTCTTCGACAGCCACTGCCACCTCGACATCGTCGGGACGCCGGTCGACGAGCAGCTGAAGGCGGCGAAGGCGGCGGGCATCGCGCGGATCGTCACGATCGGCTGCGACCTGCCGTCGTCCCGGTTCGCGGTGGAGGCCGCCGGCGAGTTCGACGACGTGTACGCGGCGGTCGCGATGCACCCGAACGAGACGACGGGGGTCTCCGACGCCGTCCTGGAGGACATCGCGCGGCTGGCCGCGCACCCGAAGGTCCGCGCGATCGGCGAGACGGGCCTGGACTACTACCGCGACTGGGCGCCCAAGGACGACCAGCACCGGTCGTTCCGGGCGCACATAGCGATCGCCAAGCGGACCGGCAAGGCGCTGGTCGTCCACGACCGCGAGGCCCATGACGACGTGCTCGCGATCCTGGCGGAGGAGGGCGCGCCGGAGAAGGTGGTCTTCCACTGCTACTCCGGCGACGCCCGGATGGCCGAGGTCTGCGCCGAGCACGGCTACCTGATGAGCTTCGCCGGGAACGTCACGTTCAAGAACGCCGAGCCGCTGCGGGAGGCGCTGCGGGCCGCGCCGCTGGGCCTGCTGCTCGTGGAGACCGACGCGCCGTTCCTCACCCCGATCCCGCACCGCGGCAAGCCGAACGCGTCCTACCTGATCCCGCACACCGTCCGGGCGATGGCCGAGGTCAAGGGCGTGGACGTGGCCGAGTTGTGCGAGGCGATCGCCGCGAACGGGGAGCGCGTCTTCGGCCCCTGGTGAGCTGGGACGCGAGGGGGCGACGGGGGCCGCTGAGGCCGTTGAGGTGGCGGAGCACGCCCGGCTGCCTCTAATCTCTGGCCATTGAGCGGGCGCCCCCGAGCCCGGCCCCCCTGGAGGAAACCCCCGTGCTTCCGAATACGGTCCGCCGCGCACCCATGCTTCCGGCCGTCTCGATCGTGCTGGCCACGGCGATGCTGGCCACGGCGTGCGGCGGCGACGGCTCGGCGGGGCCGAAGAACACCGCGCCCGTGGCGGACGCCCCCGAGACCAGCGCGCCGGCACCGCACAAGGTCGTGATCGTCGTCGACGGCAAGACGGCGGAGACGATGACGACGGGCACGACCGTCCAGCAGGTGCTCGAACAGGCGAAGATCGCGCTCGGCCCGCACGACCTGATCAAGCCGGCCGTCGACCAGCCGGCCGGCGCGACCATCAAGATCATGCGGCTGCTGTCCGCGCCGAAGCTCAAGGTCGTCAAGACGCCCGCCAAGACGGTCCGGAAGAAGAGCTCGTCGGTGCCGCCGTGGAGCGAGAAGGTGCTGCGCGAGGGCAAGGACGGCGTCAAGATCGTGAAGTGGGCGTACGTCCGGCGCAAGGGCAGGAAGGTGCCGAAGGTCCTCGCGCAGAAGGTGAAGAGCAAGCCGGTCGCGCGGATCCTCGCGGTCGGCCCGAAGTCGGCGGGCACCGGCTCGGCGGCGAACCTGAACTGGGCGGGGCTCGCCAAGTGCGAGTCCGGCAACAACCCGAAGTCCGTGAACCCGGCCGGGTACTACGGCCTCTACCAGTTCTCCATGCAGACCTGGACGAGCGTCGGCGGGCAGGGCAAGCCCTCGGACGCCAGCGCCGGCGAGCAGACCTACCGCGCCCAGCTGCTCTACAACAAGGTCAACGGCCGCTGGCAGGGCCAGTGGCCCAACTGCGGCAAGTACCTGTTCTCCTGAGCCTCCGCCGAGCTGAGACAATCACCGGATGGGGGAGACACGGGGGCTGCTCGGCCCGGCCGACGTGCGGGCGCTGGCGGCGCGGCTCGGCATCAGGCCGACGAAGACGCTCGGGCAGAACTTCGTCATCGACGCCAACACCGTCCGGCGGATCGTCCGTGCCGCGGAGCTGTCGCCGGACGACGTCGTCATCGAGGTCGGGCCCGGGCTGGGGTCGCTCACGCTCGCCCTGCTGCCGGAGGTGCGGCGCGTCGTCGCGGTGGAGGTCGACCCGGTGCTCGCCGCCGAGCTGCCCGCCACCGTCGCGGCCCGTGAACCCGGCCTCGCGGGACGGCTGGAGGTCGTGCACGCCGACGCGATGAAGATCACAAGTGTGCCGGGGCCGGATCCCACGGCGCTCGTCGCGAACCTCCCCTACAACGTCGCCGTCCCGGTCGTCCTGCACCTGCTGGCGACCCTGCCGTCGCTGCGGACCGCGCTGGTCATGGTGCAGGCGGAGGTCGCCGACCGGATGGTCGCGGCGCCCGGCGGGAAGATCTACGGCATCCCGTCGGTGAAGCTCGCCTGGTACGGGGACGCCCGGCGCGCCGGCGCCGTCGGCCGTGCGGTGTTCTGGCCGGCGCCGAACGTCGACTCCGGGCTCGTCGCGTTCGGCCGCCGCGAGCCGCCGCCGGGCACCGCGTCCCGCGCGGAGGTGTTCGCGGTGGTCGACGCCGCGTTCGCGCAGCGCCGCAAGACGCTGCGCGCCGCCCTCGCGGGCTGGGCGGGCTCCGCGGCCGCCGCCGAGGAGGCGCTGCGCGCGGCGGGCGTCGATCCGCGCGCCAGAGGAGAAGCTCTGGACGTGGCCGCCTTCGCCCGCATTGCCGAGTATGGTCCTTCACGCCGGGGAGATCGATCCCCGAACCCCTAGGCGGGCGTTTCCCCGGGGGCGCGGCGCCCGCGCGGGGCGGGCGGCACAACACCAGCACTAGCCGGAGGTCGATGTGAAGGCGCGTTCGCGGACGGCGCGGACCAGGGTGCCCCTCCTGGGCAGGAGGGTGCCCCTCGCGGGGACGGCGCTGCTCGCGGCCGCAGGCATGATCGCGACGGTGGCGGCGGGCTGCGGGGACGGCGCGGGCGCGGCACCGAAGATCACCACGACGGCGCGGGCCGGGGTCGCGCCCGTGCCGCCGAAGCAGGGCGCCTACTTCGGGGCCTGGGTGCCGCCGGAGGGCACCGGGCGGCCGTCGTCGTCCCCGAGCCCGGCCGCGTCCGGCTCGCCGTCCGGCTTGTCGTCCGGCTCGCCGTCCGGGTCGCCTTCGGGCTCGCCGTCCGGCAGGGACGCGGGCAAGCCGGGCATGGCGCCCATCGCAAGCTTCGAGAGCCGGCTCGGCCGGCAGCTCGACATCGTGCAGAGCTACCGGGGGTGGAAGAGCGACTTCCCCGGCGACCTGGAGAAGTCCGTCGCGGACGGCAACCGCTACCTCCTGCTGACCTGGGCCGGCGCCGACACCCGGGAGATCGTCCAGGGCAAGTACGACGACCTCATCGCCAAGCGCGCCCGCGCCGTGAAGGCCCTCGGCAAGCCGGTGTTCCTGCGCTGGTCGCGGGACATGGACAGGGCGTCCGCCGAGAAGCGCGTCCACTCCCCGGACGACTTCATCGCCGCGTGGAAGCACCTGCGCGACGTGTTCGAGCAGGAGAAGGTCGACAACGTCGCGTGGGTCTGGTGCCCCACCGCCCGCGGGTTCGGCGGCGCCGACGCCGGCTCCTACTACCCGGGCGACGACCAGGTCGACTGGATCTGCGCCGACGCCCAGCCCGGCGGCGACTACGACTACCGCGACCTGTCCGAGGCCGTGAAGCTGTTCATGGAGTGGGCCCGCAAGCACCGCAAGCCCATCATGGTCGCGGAGTTCGGGGCGCCGAAGGCCTACGGCACGCGCCGCGCCGACTGGCTCCGCGAGGCCGCCAAGACCCTGCAGGACCCGCAGGTCAAGGCCGTCGTCTACTTCAACTCCGACGAGCAGGCCGAGGACGCCCGCGACAAGCGCCGCGCCTACTCGGTGAACGGCGACAAGCACGCGATGTCCGCGCTCCGCGAGCTGGCGACGACCCCGTACTTCAACCCCCGCAACCTCCCCGTCACGAGCGGGGGGTAGCGGTCCCGTAGGGTTTCGATCGTGAGCGCAGTGAGGGTACGCGTCCCCGCCAAGGTGAACCTCCAGCTGGGTGTGGGGCCGATCCGCGACGACGGCTACCACGACCTCGTCAACGTCTTCCACGCCGTGTCGCTGTTCGACGAGGTGACGGCGGAGCCCGCGCCGCGGCTGGAGGTGCGCGTCCAGGCCGCGCCGCACGCGCGGGTGGAGATCGGCGGCGTCCCCACCGGCGACGACAACCTCGCGGCGAAGGCCGCCCGGCTCGTCGCGGACCGGCTCGGCGTCGAACCGCGGGTCGCGCTGGGGATCCGCAAGGCGATCCCGGTCGCGGGCGGCATGGCGGGCGGCAGCGCCGACGCCGCCGCCGCGCTGGTCGCCTGCGCCCGGCTGTGGGACGAGCGGGAGCGGCCCGTCCTGTCCCGGGACGACCTGATGGAGATCGGCGCGGACCTCGGCAGCGACGTCCCGTTCGCCGTCCTCGGCGGCACCGCCGTCGGTGTCGGGCGCGGCGAGCGGCTCACCCCCGCCCTCGCCCGCGGAACCTTCCACTGGGTGTTCGCCACCGCCGACGGCGGCCTGTCCACGCCCGCCGTGTACGGGGAATGCGACCGGCTCCGCCTGGAGGCGGGGTGGACGGCGACGCCCCTCCAGGCGGAGCCGGCGGTGTCGGAGGCGCTGATGACCGCGCTCGCCACCGGCGACGCCAAGGCCCTCGGCGCCGCGCTCTCCAACGACCTGCAGCCGGCGGCGCTGTCGCTGCGCCCGTCGCTGCGCCGCACCCTCGACGCCGGCCACGACCTCGGCGCGATCGGCGCGCTCGTCTCCGGCTCCGGCCCGACCTGCGCGTTCCTCGCCGAGAGCGCCGAGGACGCCGCCGACCTCGCGGACGCGCTGCACGGCGCGGGCGTCGCCGAGCAGATCGTCCGGGCGTCCGGCCCCGTCCCCGGCGCGACCGTCATGTGAACCCGCCGTGTGAACCTCCCGTGTGCGACGGGCGTCCTACTCTCCGTGACAGCGATTTCCTTCCCCACCGATCCCCTCGGCGAGGTGGGGCGATGACGATTCTGTCCGGGCTCCTCGGTATGGTCGCGCTCGCCATGATGGCGGCGCTGGTCGTCCTGGCCGTGCGCCGCGACCGTGACATACGCCACAATGCGCCCGGGGCGACCGCACCGGACGTCACTGTCCGCGATCATGCCGGAGATACCTCCGCGCCCCCGGCCGTCCGCTGAGCGAATCAGCCGGAGACTCCGCCCGGAGAGCGGCCGGGGGCGTCCGGGGCCTGAGCCGCGCGGCGGGGGCAATAGGGTTGACGGTGTCGTGAATCTGATCAACCTTGAGAACGTCGCCAAGGCCTACGGGCCCGAGCCGCTGCTCGACGCCGTGTCCCTCGGCCTGGACGAGGGCGACCGCGTCGGCGTCGTCGGCCGCAACGGGGGCGGCAAGAGCACCCTCGTGTCCGTCCTGGCCCGGGAGACCGAACCCGACTCCGGGCGCGTCACGCACGCGCGCGGCGTGCGGCTCGGCTACCTGACCCAGCGGGACGAGTTCGCGGAGGGCGCGACGGTCCGGTCCGTGGTGCTCGGCGACCGCGCCGAGCACCAGTGGGCGGGGGACGTCCGCGTCCGCGACATCCTCGCCGGGCTGCTCGCCGACCTCGACCTCGACGCGCCGCTCGCGGGCATGTCCGGCGGCGAGCGCCGCCGCGTCGCGCTGGCCCGGCTCCTCGTCCCCGAGTCCGACCTGCTGATGCTGGACGAGCCCACCAACCACCTCGACATCGAGGCGATCGACTGGCTCGCCCGGCACCTCAAGGCCCGCAAGGTCGCGCTGCTCGTCGTCACCCACGACCGCTGGTTCCTCGACGAGGTCACCGACCGGACGTGGGAGGTCGTCGACGGCAAGGTCGAACGCTACGAGGGCGGCTACTCCGCCTACGTCCTGGCGAAGGCCGAGCGGTCCCGGATCGCCGCCGCCACCGAGGCCAAGCGGCAGAACCTGCTCCGCAAGGAGCTGGCGTGGCTGCGCCGCGGCCCGCAGGCCCGCACGTCCAAGCCGAAGTTCCGGGTCGACGCCGCGCAGGCCCTCATCGCCGACGAGCCGCCGCTGCGCGACTCCGTCGAGCTGACCCGGTTCGCGACCGCGCGGCTCGGCAAGACCGTCTTCGACCTCGAGGACGTCACCGTCCGGCTCGGCGACCGGGAACTGTTCACGCGGATGACGTGGCGGCTCGGGCCCGGCGACCGGGTCGGCCTCGTCGGCGTCAACGGCAGCGGCAAGAGCACCCTGCTGCGCCTGCTGGACGGGGCGGTCCGGCCGGTGTCGGGCGGGGTGGTGCAGGGCAAGACCGTCCAGCTCGCGCACCTGTCGCAGAACCTGGAGGAGCTCGACCCGGCCCGGCGCGTGCTGGAGTCGGTCGAGGAGATCCAGCGCCGCATCACCGTCGGCAAGCGCGACTGGACGGCGAGCCAGCTCCTCGAACGGCTCGGCTTCGCCGGCGACCGGCAGTGGACGCCCGTCGGCGACCTGTCCGGCGGTGAGCGCCGCCGCCTGCAGCTGCTCCGGCTGCTGATGGGCGAGCCCAACGTCCTCCTGCTGGACGAGCCCACCAACGACCTCGACATCGAGACGCTCACCGAGGTCGAGGACCTGCTCGACGGGTGGCCGGGCACGCTCGTCGTCGTCAGCCACGACCGGTACTTCCTGGAGCGCATCACCGATCATGTGGTCGCGCTGCTGGGCGACGGCCGCGTGTCGATGCTGCCCGGCGGAGTCGACGAGTACCTCGAACGGCGCGCCGCCGGCACCGCGCCCAAGCCGGGCGCGGCGCCCGTGCGGAAGGACGACGGGAGGCCCGCGCCGCCGAAGCCGAAGGGCGGGCAGGACTGGAAGGCCCGCAAGGAGCTCGACCGGCTCGAACGCCGCCTGGAGAAGCTCGCCGCGCAGGAGGCGCGCCTCCACGAGCAGCTCGCCGCGCACGCCACCGACTACGCCAAGCTCCAGGAGCTGGACGCCCGGCTGCGGGAGGTCCAGGCCGAGGCCGCCGGCGTCGAGGAGGAGTGGCTGATGCTCGCCGAGGATCTCGGTTAGCAGGACGGCGGTGGAGTAACCGGGGCCGACCGGGGATGATCCCCCAATGACGACTTGGATCATCCAGACGGACGCGCCGGGCGACGGCCCGCGGCTCGCCGTCAAGGACGCCATCGACGTGGCCGGGCTGCCCACCACGGCGGGCTGCCGGGCGATCGCCGAGCGCGCCGAGCCTGCCGCCGCGGACGCGCCCGTCGTCGCCTCCGCCCGCGCGCGGGGCGCCCGCATCGCCGGCAAGGCCAACCTGAACGAGTTGTGCATGGCCGCCGACGGCGTCAACCCGTGGTCCGGCACGCCGGTGAACCCGCTCGACCCGTCGCGGGTGCCGGGCGGGTCGTCCAGCGGCTCCGCCGTCGCCGTCGCCACGGGCGAGGCCGACGTCGCGTTCGGCACCGACACGTCCGGGTCGATCCGCATCCCCGCCGCGTGCTGCGGCATCGCCGGGCTGAAGACGACCGGCGGGCGGGTGCCGCTCGACGGCGTGTACCCGCTGTCGCCGACCCTGGACGTCGTCGGGCCGATGGGACGCGACGTCGCCGCCGTCGTCCTCGGCATGGGCCTCATCGAGCCGGGGTTCACGCCCGTCCCGTACGACGCGTCGCTGCCGGTCGCGCGGCTCCGCGTGCCCGGTGTCGATCCCGCGATCGACGCGGCCGTGGACGACGCGCTGCGCCGCCTCGGCCCCTTCGCCGATGTGACGTCCGCGCACTACGAGGAGGCGGCCACCGTCAACGGCGTCATCGTCAGCGCCGAGGGCTGGGAGCAGAACGGCCACCTGCTAGGCGACCCGGCCAAGCTGAGCGGGCGCATCCACCGGCGCATCCAGCAGATGAAGGACGTGTCGGAGGCCGGGATGCTCGACTGGGCGCTCGGCGCCCGGAAGACGCTCCGGGCCGAGCTCGACGCGATCCTCGCCCGGCACGCGGCGATCGCCCTGCCCGTCCTCACCTGCGTGGCCCCCGAACCCGACGAGGCGGACGAATCCGACCTCCTGCTGACCGCGCTGACGGGCCAGGTCAACGTCGCCGGGCTGCCCGCGTTCGCGCTCCCCGTCCCGCTGCCGGGCTCGCACCTGCCGGCGTCCGTCCAGCTCATCGGCCCGGCCGGGGGAGAGGAGCGGCTCTGCGGGCTCGCCGCCGCCCTGGAGGCGGCGCTGGCCTAGTCCCGGTCGAACGGGATCAGGAGGGTGCGGAGGAGATGGGCCAGCGCGTCCCGCTGCTCGGGGGTGAGGCCCTCCAGGATCGCCTGCTCCCGTTCGAGCAGGTCCGCGAACGCCGCGTCCACGCGCGTCAGGCCCGCCTCGGTGAGGCGGACCTGCACGCCGCGCTTGTCCTGCGGGTCCGGATGGCGCTCGACCAGCCCGGCCGCCGCCAGCCGGTCGATGCGGTTCGTCATGGTGCCGGACGTCACCAGCGTCGCGCGCAGCAGCCGCCCGGGGCTCAGCTGGTACGGCGCGCCCGCCCGGCGCAGCGCGGTGAGGACGTCGAACTCCCACGACTCCACGTCGTGCGCCACGAACACCGCGCGCCGGGCCCGGTCCAGGTGCCGGGCCAGCCGGGACACGCGGCTGAGGACCTGCAGCGGCCGGACGTCCAGATCCGGACGCTCGGTCTGCCACGCCTCGACCAGCCCGTCGACCTCATCGCGCATCCCGCCAGCCTACCTGTCTCGATATCGAGACACACGCCCCGGATCAAGCCGGCGGACTCCGCCGATCCGCTTCGCCGCCGATCGGCGGCGAGACCTGGGCCCGCAAGGACTCTTGACATCAAGATACAGGCGGGGCATCCTGTGTCTTGATGTCGAGAGAAAATGGTGCCGAGTGGGACCCCGCGCAGTACGGGATCTTCGGCGGTGAGCGCGCCAGGCCGTTCGCCGAGCTCATCGCCCGCCTCGGCGACGCCGCGCCCGCCCGCGTCGCCGACCTCGGCTGCGGCAGCGGCGAACTGACCGCGGCCCTCGCCGCCCGCTGGCCCGGCGCCGTCATCGACGCCCTGGACAGCTCGCCCGAGATGATCGCCGAGGCCCGCGAGCACGAGATCCCCGGACGGCTCTCCTTCCGCGTCGGCGACGTCACCGCCTGGAAGCCCGACGGGCCCGTCGACCTCATCGTCTCCAACGCCGTCCTGCAGTGGGTCCCGGAGCACCTCGACCTGCTGCCCGCATGGGTGGACGCCCTGGCGCCCGGCGGCCGGCTCGCCTTCCAGGTCCCCGGCAACTTCGGCGCCCCGAGCCATGTCCTGCTGCGCGAACTCGCCCGCTCCGACCGCTGGCGCGCGAAGCTCGGCCACCTCCAGCGGGACGCGCCCGTCCTCGACCCGGCCGGCTACCTCGGCCTCCTCGCCCGCCGCGGATGCGCCGTCGACGCGTGGGAGACCACCTACCTACAGGTGCTCCACGGCGACGACCCCGTCCTCGAATGGGTCAAGGGCACCGCGCTGCGGCCCGTCCTGTCGGCCCTCGGCCCGGCCGAGACCGGCGAATTCCTCGCCGCCTACCGCGACCGGCTCCGCCGGGCCTACCCGGCCGCCCCGTACGGCACCGTGTTCCCGTTCAGGAGGATCTTCGTGATCGCCACCCGGAACACCACCTAGACGGGATGCCGCCCGGCCCGCCGAGGGAAGCGACTCGTTCCCCTGCGGTGTGCCAGCTCGGACGGGGAGGGCGGCGTCCGCAGATCCCGGACTCGCGACCCGAGCCCGGCGACCCCTGGCCGGTGGCCGCCCAGACGAACTCCGGGCGGCCACCGGTTTGTCATGCCCGCTCCATCACGTCGAGGGGTCGGCGAGCCCGTCCAGGTCCCGGCGCGCCTTGCGCTGGGCCCGCTGCGCCCGCTCCGCCCTCGCCGCCGCCTTCTCCTCGGCCTTCTCGGCCTTCGCCGCCGCCTTCTCCGCGGCCCGCTCCCGGCGCTCCTGCTCCTTGCGGCGGCGGCGCGGGTCCAGCGACGGCTTCGGCTCCAGCGCCGCCAGGCCGTTCCACGCGAGGTTCACCACGTGCGCGGCGACCTCCTCGCGGCGCGGCTTGCGGACGTCCAGCCACCACTGGCCCGTCATCGCGACCATGCCGACCAGCATCTGCGCGTACATCGGCGCGAACTTGTCGTCGTAGTCGTGCCGGTCGAACTCCTGCGCGAGGACGTGCTCCACCTCACCGGCGATCTCGCTCAGCAGGCTGGCGTAGCTGCCGGTGCCCGTGCCGCCGTGCGAGTCGCGGACGAGGATCCGGAACCCGTCCGGATGGCCCTCGATGTACTCCAGCAGCGCCAGCGCGGCCTTCTCCAGCTTCCCGCGGTAGTGGATCGCCGAGTTCAGCGCGTCCGTGACGAGCCTCAGCAGCCGCTCGAACTCGCGGTCGACGACGACCGCGTACAGCCCCTCCTTGCCGCCGAAGTGCTCGTAGACCACGGGCTTCGACACGCCGGCCGCCGAGGCGATCTCCTCCACCGAGGTGCCGTCCAGCCCGCGCTCGGCGAACAGGGACCGGCCGATGTCGAGGAGCTGCTCGCGGCGTTCCTTGCCGGTCATCCGCTTTCTGCGGGGCCTGGGAGCGGGTTCTGTCACGGGATCAATTGTGGCGGTCAAACCGCCTGCTTCGTGCGTTTCGCCGCCAGCCTGTCACTGTTCGGCCACCGGACGTCGTAGGCCCAGCCCGCCTTCTCGAAGCCCTGGATGATCCGCGCGCTGATGTCGACCTGCCCCTTCAGCACCCCGTGCCGCGCGCACGTCGGGTCCGAGTGGTGCAGGTTGTGCCACGACTCGCCCAGCGACGGGATCGCGAGCCACCACACGTTCCGGGACTTGTCGCGGACCTCGAACTCCTCCTTGCCGAAGGTGTGGCAGATCGAGTTGATCGACCACGTCACGTGGTGGACGAGCGTGATCCGGACGAACCCGGCCCAGAACAGCGCGGTGAGGAAGCCCATCCACGACATCGTGACCAGCCCGCCGATCACCGCCGGCAGCAGGAACGACACCGCCACGAGCCCCGGGAAGGCCATGTGGATGCGCCGGATGTCACGGTCGTTCAGCAGGTCCTTGGCGAACCGCTGCTTGGACGTCCGGTTGGCGTCGAACAGCCAGCCGTAGTGCGCCCACACCAGCCCTTTCGCCAGCGCCTTCCAGTCGTCGCCGAACCGCCACGGCGAGTGCGGGTCGAACTCCTTGTCCGAGTGCTTGTGGTGGCGCCGGTGGTCGGCGACCCACGTGATCACCGGTCCCTCGATGGCCATGCTCCCCGCCAGCGCCATGAAGATCTTCAGGCCGCGCTTGGCCTTGAACGATCCGTGCGTGAAGTACCGGTGGTACCCGACCGTGATGCCGCCGGCGGACAGCACGTAGAACACCGCCGTGAGCACGACGTCCGTCCAGCCGAGAAACCGGCCCCAGGCCAGTGGAACCGCCGCGAACAGCGCGAGGAACGGCACACCGGTGAACAGTGCGATGAGCACGCGTTCGCCGTTGCCCCGCGCGTCGGCGTTGATCTCGGGACGCGGTTGCGGGCGGGGAGGGTCCACGGTTGGAGCCGTTGTCATGCGTCACCACTTCCTGTGACTAGGGGAAGCCTTACCTACGCCAACGTAACCTACGCAACCGTAAGTTGGACAGGTTCGAACGGTAAATTCAGTGGGAAACTGCCTCTACGGCCACAAAACCCTCGTCTGCCCCGCTAGCTGCGAGCCGGTGAGCCAACGCCCTCCGTCCAGGCGCAACGTAGCCCGGTCGCAAGCTCCCCACCGGGGCGCCGGATACGAAGAGGGCTTGCCTTATAACGGACGCAGTAAACCGATCTGGGGCAAATCACCAGCTCATGCCACTGCGGATCGCGCGGCGCCACGGGGCGGGACGCTCTGCGCGGTCGGGGGGAAGTCGGGGTGAGAAGTTGGGTGTGAATAGGTCGGACGGGCTCCCGGGGGAGGATTCGAACCCCCATATGAGCGACCAAAACGCCCAGTCCTGCCATTAGACGACCCGGGATAGGGCAAATCGGACGTCCCTCGACGGTGGGCGCCCGCCTTGCCACGGCCAACGATACCGAGTCGGAGCCGTCGGCCCCACATCATCGGCGCACGGCGGAGCGGGCGGGCGGCGGGGTGACAGGTGGGGAGCGGGCGGTATCCTGCCCGTGTCGGGTGCGTACCGGCCTGCCTTGGTGTGATCTCGCAGGTGGGCGCGTCCGAGACCGATCCCGTCCGCGATGCCGAGGAGCCTCCTTGTGAGCGCTGCGAGCCGACCGGCCGCCGTCATCGTTCTCGCCGCGGGCGAGGGCACCCGGATGAAGTCCCGCAAGTCGAAGGTCCTGCACGAGCTGTGCGGGCGCAGCATGCTCGGGCACGTGCTGGCCGCCGCGCGGCGGCTGGAGCCGGAGCGGCTCGTCGTGGTCGTCGGGCACCGGCGCGAACAGGTCGTCGAGCATCTCGCCGAGCACGCGCCGGATGCCGAGGCCGTCGTCCAGGAGTACCAGGGCGGAACCGGGCACGCGGTGCGGATCGCGCTGGAGGAGACCGGGGCCCTGGACGGCACCGTGGTCGTCACGAACGGCGATCACCCGTTGCTGCGGGGCGAGACGCTGCGGGCGCTCGTGCGCGTCCATGAGGACGAGGGCAACGCCGCGACCGTGCTGACCACCGAGATGCCGGACGCGACCGGCTACGGGCGCATGGTCCGGGCGGCGGACGGCAGCGTCGAGGCGATCGTCGAGCACAAGGACGCCACCGAGGAGCAGCGCGCCGTCAACGAGATCAACGTCGGCATGTACGCGTTCGACGGAGCCCTCCTCGCGGACGCCTTGAAGCGGGTGACCACCGACAACGCGGGCGGCGAGGAGTACCTCACCGACGTGGTGGCGATCGTGCGCGGGGACGGCCACCGGGCCGGCGCGCACCTGGTCGCCGACTGGGTGGAGACCCAGGGCGTGAACGACAAGGTCCAGCTCGCGCAGGCGCGCAGGCAGCTGAACGACCGGATCCTCGACGCGCACATGCGGGCCGGGGTCACGATCGTGGACCCGGCATCCACGTGGATCGACGTGGACGTCACCGCGGAGCAGGACGCCGAGATCCACCCGGGGACGCAGCTGCACGGGAAGACGCACCTGGCGGAGGGCTCGCGGGTCGGGCCGGGGTGCACGCTGACCGATACGCGGGTCGGCGAGGGCGCGTCCGTGATCAACGCCGTCTGCGTGGAGGCGGAGATCGGGCCCGAGGCCTCGGTCGGGCCCTACGCGTACCTGCGGCCCGGTACCCGGCTGGCGCGGAAGGCGAAGGTCGGGACGTACGTCGAGACGAAGAACGCCGACATCGGCGAGGGCACGAAGGTGCCGCACCTGACCTACGTGGGCGACGCCGAGATCGGCGAGGGCTCCAACATCGGCGCCGGCTCGGTGTTCGTGAACTACGACGGTGTGGAGAAGCACCGCAGCGTCATCGGCTCGCACGTGAAGGTCGGCAGCGACAACATGATCGTCGCTCCGGTGACGGTGGGCGACGGCGCCTACACCGCGGCCGGGTCGGTGATCATCCAGGACGTCCCGCCGGGCGCGATGGCGGTCGCGCGGGCACGGCAGCGCAACGTCGAGGGCTGGGTGGAGCGGCGGCGGCCGGGAACGCCGGCGGCCGAGGCGGCCCGGCGGGCGAAGAGCGACGACGAGGGCGCGCCGTAGCTGGGCGCTCGGTGAGGACTGCCCCGCCGCCAAGGGCGGGGATGTGGAGGACAGCGGCGTCCTCCGATGACAACAGAGCAACCCGCGTGCTCGGCTCATGCGCGCGCGGTGAGTGGGGACAACAACCCACAAGTAGAGGAACAGTTCCATTGAGGGGGAGTTGTCAGAGGTGAGTGGGATCAAAGCGAGCGGTCAGAAGAAGCTGATGCTCTTCACCGGCCGAGCCCACCCGGACCTGGCCAGGGAAGTCGCCGACAACCTCCAGATCGAGTTGACTCCGACGTCCGCGTACGACTTCGCCAACGGTGAGACGTTCGTACGGTTCCTGGAGTCCGTCCGCGGCTCGGACGCCTTCGTGATCCAGAGCCACACGGCTCCCATCAATCAGTGGATCATGGAGCAGCTGATCATGGTGGACGCGCTGAAGCGCGCGTCCGCCAAGCGGATCACCGTGGTGGCGCCGTTCTTCGGGTACGCGCGGCAGGACAAGAAGCACCGGGGCCGCGAGCCGATCTCGGCGCGGCTGATGGCGGACCTGTTCAAGACGGCGGGCGCCGACCGGCTGATCACCGTGGATCTGCACACCGCGCAGATACAGGGCTTCTTCGACGGCCCGGTGGACCACTTGTTCGCGCTGGACCTGCTGGCCCGGCACTTCGAGAGCCGGCTGGACACCTCGCAGGTGACGGTGGTCGCGCCGGACGCGGGCCGGGTGCGGGTGACCGAGCGGTGGTCGGACCGGCTGGGCGGCGTGCCGATGGCGATCATCCACAAGAAGCGCGACCCGGACGTGGCGAACGAGGTGAAGGTCTTCGACGTCGTCGGCGAGGTCAAGGGCCGCACCTGCGTGGTGGTCGACGACATGATCGACACCGGCGGGACGATCGTGAAGGCGGCGGACGCGCTGTTCGAGCAGGGGGCGGCGAGGGTCGTGGTCGCGGCGACGCACGGCGTGCTGTCGGGCCCGGCGGTGGACCGGCTGAAGAACTCGCGGATCTCCGAGGTGGTGCTGACGAGCACGCTGCCGATCCCGGAGGACAAGCAGTTCGACAAGCTGACCATCCTGCCGATCGCCCCGCTGATCGCCCGCGCGATCAACGAGGTCTTCAGCGACGGCTCGGTCACCAGCCTCTTCGGCGGCCACAGCTAGTTCCGCGCGGCGCCGGGTGCCGGTGCGTGCCGGTGCGAGGCGGGGGGAGTCCCGGCGGCCGGTGGCGTGGGGCGGCGCGGCCATCGGCTAGACTCTTTGAATCGCGCATGCCTCGGGTCGTTCAGTGCGGTGCCGGTACAGGAGCCGCACTCCCCGGGGAACGCAAAGAGTCTTCGAGGCGCCTGACGCATCGAGCATCGCCTGATTCGCTCTGTCCGTAGCGGACGTCCAGTGCCGGACGGCCGTGGATCGCAACAACAAGGAGTTTTCGCCGTGTCCGAGGTACGCATTGCCGCCGAGCCGCGCACCGAGTTCGGTAAGGGTGCCGCGCGGCGCACCCGCCGGGCCGGCAAGGTGCCCGCCGTCCTCTACGGTCACGGCACCGACCCGCAGCACATCTCGCTGCCGGGGCACGACCTGATGCTGGCGCTCAAGACCCCGAACGTGCTGCTGACCATCGAGGGGCTCGGCAACGGCGCGGAGCTGGCGCTGCCGAAGGACGTCCAGCGCGACCCGATCAGGGGCTTCCTGGAGCACGTCGACCTGCTGCTGGTGAAGCGCGGCGAGAAGGTCGTCGTCGACCTGCCGGTGAACGTCATCGGCGACGTGGTCCCGGGCGGCCAGGTGGCGCAGACGGTGGTGGAGATCTCCATCGAGGCCGAGGCGACCAAGATTCCGGAGTCGGTCGACCTCGACATCACCGGCCTGCAGGTCGACTCGCAGGTCCTCGCGAAGGACCTGAAGCTCCCGGCGGGGGCGACGCTCGTGGCGGACGAGGAGACGCTGATCCTGCAGATCTCCGACGCGACGGCGGCGACCGAGCCGGAGACTCCCGAGGCGGAGGCCGAGGGCGCGGGCGCCGAGGGCGAGGGCGAGCCCGCCGGCGAGTGACGCAGGCGCGGCCGCGCTCAGCCGGCCGCATCGTTCTTCCATGGCCCCCGCGGGTGTGTGCGCACCGGCGGGGGCCGTGCTCGTGCGTGAGGAGTTCGGGTGAGCGCGGATCTCTGGCTGGTGGTGGGGCTGGGCAATCCGGGCCCGGCGTACGCGAAGAACCGGCACAACGCGGGGTTCATGGTGCTGGACGTGCTGGCGGCGCGGGCCGGGGGCCGCTTCAAGTCGCACCGGGCGCGGGCGGACGTGCTGGAGGGCCGGCTGGCCGGGGCGCGGGCGGTGCTGGCGAAGCCGCGTTCGTTCATGAACGAGTCGGGCGGGCCGGTGAAGGGGCTGCGGGACTTCTACAAGGTCCCAGTGGAGCGGCTGGTCGTCGTCCATGACGAGCTGGACATCCCGTTCGGCGCGGTGCGGCTGAAACAGGGCGGCGGTGACAACGGTCACAACGGGCTGCGGTCGGTGACGAAGTCGCTGGGGTCGAAGGAGTACCTGCGGGTGCGGTTCGGGGTGGGCCGGCCGCCGGGGCGGATGGACGCGGCGGCGTTCGTCCTGAAGGACTTCTCCGCGGCGGAGCGCAAGGGCCTCGATCTGGACGTGGACCGGGCGGCGGACGCGGTGGAGGCGCTGCTGGCGCGGGGGCTGGCGGCGGCACAGAACGAGTTCCACGCCGGCTGACCGGATCCGGCCACGAATGCCGCCGGACGGCCGGTGACAGTACCCTCGACGATGATCCTTTTGTCGGGAAACGCCCTAGTTCGCGAATGTTGTCGGGTCAATGCCCGTGTTCCGCCCGTGACCACGGCAAAGCGCCCGTAAGATGCTGGTCGAATGAGGTTCCAGATGCATGTGAACCTC
>NZ_BCQS01000045.1 GCF_001552195.1 Actinomadura latina NBRC 106108 | reverse complement strand
ATCAGAGGCAATTTTTGGGGTGTGCGCCAACCTCCGTTCGACAGCGGAGGACGTCGGCGTGAAGCATCCTGCCTGGTCACCGGGCATCTCCTCCCAGATCTTCGAGTTGTTCGCACAGGTCTGTGTAGTGAGTGATGAGGGCCAGGTCAGGCTCGCTCTGGCGATTACCTGGCAGGCGAAGTTGCTGGAGAGAGGCGACAGATTGACGCAACGCTTCGATGACTGCCTCCGGCGCAGGAGGCCTTTTAGAGGGTTTCCGAGTTCCTGGTTCGCCCTCCTGAGCGGTTTGCGCCTCACGAAGCCGGTCGAGCAGGTGAGCGTAAGGGGTTTCGTTCCGGTAGGCGTTCAGTTTCCTCAGTGGCTTGAACCGTTTTCTGAGGGCGTCCCATGCGTTCCAGTCGAAGATGCCCGGGCGGAGGGCCTCTACGGCTGTGTAGCAAGCCGGCCACGGTTCGTCCGCCAGGACGTGCATGACCAGTTCGAGGCGTTGGCAGGCGAGTTCACAGCGTCTGTCCACGCTTGTGGCCGGCGCTGCACGGTCGTACAGGTCATGGTGGAGCCGGGCGGCGGCGTCGCGGGCGCCGGTGAGGGCGTGTGAGCCGTTGGCGAGGAGTTGCCAGGCGGTGCGGGTGTCGAGGCGGCGGACGGCCGATGACGCGAGCCGGGCGAGGCGGGCGTCCATGCCGAGGCGGCAGAGGGTAAGGCCGGCTTCGTTGATCACGGTGCGCAGCGCCCGGTCGCGTCCGAGTTCGGCGACGCGGAGCGGGCATGCGGCGTTGAGGGACCACTGGACGCCTGCGGCGACCATGCCGTTCACCGTGACGGGCTTCCCTGAGTTGATGACGAGCAGGACCTCGTCCACGTCCCGGAGGCTGGTCGAGCCGTACCGGCCGGTCGGCTCGGCCTTGCCGAGTTCGGCGAGTAGCGCGGTATTGATGGCGGCGGCGTCGCCCGGTTCGGTGGAGAAGGGGCCGAGGACGGCCGCGTCGAGGCTGCCGGCCGGGGCGGTGGAACGGGCCAGGGTCGCCCAGGAGAGCGCTCGCCCCATCGTCTCGTCGCTGGCGAGCAGGCGCAGTCTCATCCGTCCGGGGCGGGCGAGGGCAGCGCGGCGCCGGGAAGCCCAGTCGATCACCTCGCGGACCGCAGCGTGGCCGCCCTTGTCGGTCGGGTCGTTCTCAGGAGTCTTCCCAACGCACATCAGGATGAGGACGTCACCGCTGCCCAGGACGGGCCACGTCGTCAGACCGCACTGTTCCACGAGCCCGGGGACCGGGTCGCTCTTCTCCCACTGGTCGGCGTTCGCGAGCAGCGAGCCGGGCAGTCGGCGGGCTCCAGGCGGGGTGAGATGCGCCTCGTGTGAGGCGCTGTTCTCGAAGAGGTCGATGAACTCGGCGTCGCCCACCAGCGCCGCGTGGTGGGCTCGGGGGACGGGAGAGAGCCGTCGGCGCGCTTCCTTGATCAGGGCGGCGCCGCCTCGTCGCTCCGGATCGCTCAGTTGTGCCGCGAGGCGTTCCAGCAGCCATCGCGCCGATGCGGAGACCGCCGCGTCCTCCCTTCTCGACGGCTTGCTGATCCGATGGGTGAACCAGGTGCGCAGCAGGGAGTGGTCGATGGCCTCGCCGCGGGCGAGACGCTCGTAGAAGGCGGCCTGGACGGTCGACCACAGTTCGGCGAGCTTGTCGAGCTTCTTCTGGTCGACTCCCGGGAAGGGGGCGGCGGCCTCGGCGAGGCTGATGTCGGCGCGCTGGCGGGCGGCGAGAAGCCGCCACAGGCCGGCGTTCGGCGGATCTGCGGCGGCGAGTTCGTCCCAGAAGCGGTGCCGCAGCAGCCAGTTGCGGAGGGTGTCGTGCGGGTCGATCAGGTCGCGGAGGCGGTAGGCGGCGGACGGTTCGTTGACCGGCAGCAGGGTCATCGGCACGCCGGTCTCGATGCCGGCGAGCAGGACGCCGGCGCCGAGAGCGTACGAGCCGGCCCCGGACGTCAGCAGGCCTTCACCGGGGGCGAGCGCGGTGAGCACCGCCTTCACGGGTCCGATGCTGTGCCGGACCGTGGGCTGGGCGATCTGGACGATGTGGATCTGGTCCTCGCGGAACGTCCGGCCGCAGAGGCCCTCGGTGGAGCACAGCAGTTCCTTCATCCGCTGCGCGTGCTCCGCGAACGGCTGCCGGGAGGGGCCATGGATGTTCGTCGTCGCGATGATGAGCAGGCCACTGATCTTGGTTCCGGCCTCGGTGAGACCATCGAAGATCTTGCGCAGGGGCCTCTCATCGCCCGAGCCGCCGTGGAAGTCGATCGGCGCCGGGGACGTCGCCATCGGGGGCCAGCCGAGGTCGCCGCCGCCGATCGGGTGGATCAGCAGCGGCGGCGCGTCAGTTCTCACGGGGGTAGACGTCAAGGTCGCGTCCTTGGGGGTCTCCGGCTGCGGGCAGTGAGCGGCCTCTCCCATTTACTGGCTGGCCGTTTCGGGCTCTCTCATTGGCGGTGAACCAGCTGAACGACTCGCCTGCGGGATTTGGCGGTGTGCGAGGCGCCTGCAATCCCTGCGGCGTCGTGCGGGGGTAATGGACGGGGATGTCGTCCCTGCCGCGAGCGGCGGCGAGGAACGCCAGCCTGGTCGCCGCGAAGCCGGGTTGCTTCTGCGCCGCTGCCTCGAACGCCTTGACACAGGTGTCCTTCACGTCCGCCGGCGACGAGTCGGGGAGTTCCCCGGTCAGGTTGCGGTAGTACTGCGACCACTGCGCACCGGTGTGGAGCTTCGTCCGGTCACAGTCCAGGGAGAGTTGGACGCTGCCGAACCCTAGGGGCTTGCCGAGGCCCAGGCGGTGATGGCAGTCGTCCTCGAGGTCGAGCAGCCAGAGCAGAGCGCCGAGTTCGACGTCCGGGACGTCGCGGACGTCGATGGTGAAGGTGAACTCGGTGTCCTTGGCGATCCAGCCGAGGATCGAACGGTTCTGCTTGTCGCGCTGCTGCTGGTCGGTGGTTTCGAAGGTGGCGCCGCCGCGGGCGATGGCGTTCTCCTTCGGCGGCGTGTTCGGCCGCATGTACTCGCGGTACAGGACGTCGCCGATGAGTTGCTGTGTGGGATCGCCCTCCGTTGAGGAGGCGAAATCCCAGTAGTTCTCGTTCTCGGCTGCCTGCTTGTGATGCCAGTAGGCCTTGCGTCCTCGGAGCGTGCGGTCAGGGCTGCGGTGAACATCGTGCTTGGGTGTGCGCGGGTCGATCGGGCGGTGGGGTTCGGCGGCGCTGCGGGACAGGTAGAACCGGCCCTGGTTCGGCTTCGGCTGCGCGAGGATGGCCAGCGGCAATCCGCGTCCAGCGAAGCGGACGACGGCCTCGCCGGTCGGGGTGACGCAGGTGACGTCGGCGACGCGCAGCCGGCCCCGGTAGGCGGCCGGGCGCGTGCCCGTTCCTTCGTCCTGGGCGACCCAGCCGAACACGCGGTCGGCCGGAGACAGTTCCTGGTAGCTGGGCGCGGGCTCCACCTTCGGCGGAACCATTTCGGCGGGGCTCCTGAGAGCGAGCTCACGTGGAACCATGACCGGATACAGCGCCTCGATGTGTGCGCCCGGCTTGTAGGCCCAGCAGAACGTACCTGGGGTGAGCCTGCGCCGCTCCTCCTTTTCCCGGTGGGGGCTGATCGCGTAATCGCTTTGGAGCTCGGTCCGCTTCTGGAGCTCTCGGTGGTGCTCCATCAGAGCTTCCCAGCGCCTGCAAAGCCTTCCGGTCAGTTCTTCCGTGTCGGGTCGGCGCCGGACGAAGACCCGCTCATCCCTCTTCCTCTCCGCGTTCTCGCCGGTGACGAAGGCGTACCCCTCTTCCCAGTCCGCGCCAGGCGCACCGTTCTGATGCGGCACGATGTCATCGACCTCGTCGGCGTTCTGACCTTTCACGACCTTCACCCAGACGTGGTCACCGTGCTCCGCGGACCGGCCGTCCGGATACTTGGGACCGGGCTTGGGCCGGTAGCAGGAGAGTTTGACCGGGTGCCAGAACTCCAGGCTCCGGCCGTCCTCGCTGACACGGACGGGTTTCATGTGCCGTGCGTCGTCGACGACGCGCCGCCAGCCCAGCACCTCCTCATGGCCGGTGAAGACGCCGAACCGACTGTTCGTGATGGCCTCGTAGGCGGAGCGCAGCATTCCCTTGATCGCGGTGGCGGGCAAGTGGGGCCGGTCGTTTCGCAGCAAGACCGGATAGGTGAGGTGCCCTTCCTCTGCGCCGGGTGCGTTGAAGGCGCGAGCGGTGTCGAGCAGGAGCAGAGGCGTCTGGACGGTCAGCCGGACACCGATCGTCCCCGTCCAGTTGGGCTCGTGCAGCCGGTCGGCGCCGTCCGGCCGGCGATCTGCGAACGCGCCGGTCGCCTTCCTACGCGAGAAGGCCGGGACGAAGGTGTACGGGTTGAGGAACGACTCTTTGTGCTCGGTCTCGGTCCGCTCGTTGTTTCTCGCACGCGGCTGTTCCCGTGCCGGGGGCCTCTTGGCCGGCGCTGCGGTCGTCCTCGCCGGCCGTTGCGTTCTGCCGCGATCGAACCTGTTACCGACGTTGATCATTTTCGGAGTCGGCGGCTTGTTCTCGGTCATGCCTTCTCCTTCGTCAGCAGTTCGGAGAGTTCGAAGGACCGCAGGCGCTCTTCCGCGATGTAGGCGTTGCCGTGCTCGGGGTCGCGCGCGATGTACTCACAGGTCGTCAGCGCCACATGGGCGCCTCGCGCGAATTCGCCGGGGACGCGGAGGCTGCCGATGCGTTCGGTGGTGAGCGTGGTCCAGCCGTCAGAGGTTTCGACGGCCTTCCCCCACAGCAGGTATCCGCCCGTCTCCGTGCCGATGGCCTCCACCGGGTCGGGCTTGGCG
Source organism: Actinomadura latina NBRC 106108 (assembly GCF_001552195.1). GTDB lineage: Bacteria > Actinomycetota > Actinomycetes > Streptosporangiales > Streptosporangiaceae > Spirillospora > Spirillospora latina. The sequence goes on along the minus strand of NZ_BCQS01000045.1, from coordinate 49,171 downwards.
AAGTCGTCCGGCAGGGCGGAAGGATCCTCGCTGAGCACGACGGCGCGTCCCCGGTCGGCGTCGTCGTGAAGCCAGCGCAGTTCGGTGTGCGCGGTGAACGCGCGGGCCTCGAAGACGCCTTCCGGTGCGGATCGGCGCGCCTCCGCGGTGGTGACGATCTCGTAGCGCCACGGCGTGGTGAGGAGCGCGAAGCCGTCCGGTGCGCGGTCCATGGCTTCAGCGAAGGTGAGGCCGTCGCGGGTAGCGACGTGCAGCGTCGGGCCGGTCATCGCGTTCCCCCTGTGTATCGGGACCATGTGGCCGCCAGATCCCCGTGGTCGAGGGCGTCGTGGAGTGTCGTCCCGGCCGTCCAGCCGTTGCCGGAGAACTCGATGGACTCGATCGTGACGTCGCCGAATCCCCGGTTGACCATGCCGCCGAGCGGGATGCGGCGCTGCTCCAGGTCGCGCAGGACGAGCAGTAGCAGCGCCAGCGCCAGGTCCCGCTGGTCGCCGAGGCGGGTGAGGTCGACGGTCAGCCGGATAGGTTCCCAGTCGACGCCGTGCGGTTCAAGGACGCTGAACAGCAACTGGTCGGCGGCACCTCCCGTCCAGCGGTCGATCGCGACGTGGTCGGCCTGGTCGAGCCCGCGGGCGGTGAGCGCGTCGCGTACCGACGGCGGCAGCGCCGGATGTTTGGCGTCGCCGTTGTCATCCGGTGCACCGTTCACCACGATGTCCCACACGTCGGAAGGGATGGCCGTCTCACTGACGCACTCGTGCACGGTCAGCGCCCCAGCGCCCCACCGGTAGGTGGACGGGTCGTCGTCGGGCTTGCGGCGGGCGGCGCCGAACAGCATGCGGACGGCGTCGAGCCCGTCGAGTTGGTCCAGGAAGGCTTCGGCGTACCGGCGGGCGGCTACTGGGTCCTCCGTGCCGGCTTCGGTGTTCTGGGTCGGGGGCTCCGGGGCGTCCACGCCGCGGGCGGTGCGTTCGATGAGTTCGGCGTGGCTGCGGAGGGCGCCCTTGATGGAACTCCCGCTCAGCGTGAGCTTGAGCGCGTCCGGCCCTATCTGCGTGGTCAGCGGCAGCGTCTTGACCGCCGCACCCTCGCCAGCGGCGCGGACCATCACGGGCACGTCGGGCTTCCAGCGCAGTTGCACGGTGAGCAGTTCGCGGCGGGCGGGCAGGTCGGCGACGCCCGCGTCCACCCGCGACTCGTCGAGCCTGCCGGGTTCGCCGCCGAGGAAGGCGAGGAGGCCCTCGCGGCTGGTGAAGTCGTGCTCGTGGACGTCGAGCGGCGATGGCATGAGCGTCACGACACCCAGGCCCTTGCCGTTGGCCGCGCCAATCCCGATCTCTTCGGACTTCAGAGCCGTCAGCAGGGTTTGCAGGCGGGCACGGTCACGGTCAAGGTGCTCCTCGGTCGTCTCAACGTCGAGGTCGAAGGACAGGTAGTGGCCGGGCGGGACGATGGTGCGCGCGTAGAGGAAGGCCGATGCGGCGGCGCCGGTGACACGGTCGATGCCGACGCCGTGGACGACCGGGAGCACGCGCGAGTCGAGCGAATCATTCGGGATCCCGTCGCCGTCGGTGCTGGTCGTGGTGGTGATGACGGCGTCGCGGATCACGACGCGGCTGGCCCGGCCGGAGTCGGGCTTCTTGTCCTCGACGAAACCCCACAGATCGTCCAGCCGGTCGGTTTCGGGTTCGGCTCCGCGCATCCACGCGCGGAGCACGCCGGCGAGGCTCGTGCCCGGCACGTAGACGCGGTCCTGCCCGTCCACGGCGACCGGAAGCGCCTCGGCCGGATCGAGCGCGACACCTCCCACGTGCAGCGGCGTCTGGGTGCGCAGCCAGCCGCGGACCCGGAGCCGCCGGTCCATCGGGCGTCCCCTCCTGCGAGTCATACGCGCGCCTCCTCCGGGTGGGCTTCCCTGCGGGTGTGGGCGGCGAGGCACGCGGTGAGCAGCGACCGCAGGGCGGCGGCGCGCAGTTCGCGGCGCAGGACGTCGGGGCCGTCGGCCGTCAGGCACAGCCGGTCCTGATCGTCGAAGCCGAGCGTCGCCCAGGCGTTCCCGCCGGTCAGCAGGACGCGGATCGCTGCCGCCGCCTCCGGTGCCTTCCAGCGTTTCGTGAGCCTGGTGATGCGGGCTTCGAGCCGCTCGGGTTCCTCGTCCAGGTGGTCGAAGAGGCGGCGAAGCGCGTTCAACCGGGTCGACGAGAGTTCGATGAGGGAGCCGAGCACCTCATCCGGGCGCGCCGCGCGCTGCTCGGCGAGCCGCCAGATCTCCGTACGCCACGCGGCCGTCTCGACCAGCCGCGCGCCGGCGTGGCCGGGGTCCACCGTGGACAGCGGACGCGGCGGGTCGTCCGGTGGTGCGCCGGGCCGATCGTCCGGTGGGTCGCTGCGGGCGGGCACCTCACCGGTGAGGACAGGGTCGTTGACGCGGATCTGGCCGAAGCCCTCGCCACGCCGTTCGCCGATCCCCGACCGCTCGACCTCTGCCAGCACGTCCGCGCCGACCTCGCCCGCCGTCACCTCGAAAGTCAGGCAGCCGCCGGCCGCGAACCCGAGGAGGACGGGCCGCGGCAGCCGCCAGCCGCGGTGCCAGGAGTCGGTCCGGGTGATCTCGTAACTGGTCGGGACCCGGCCGCGTTCCCGCAGGACCAGCGCCAGCTCCACACCGCCCGCCCCCGCGCCGGCGAACGCCTTCTGGAGGAGGCGGGCGAAGTCGCTCGGGTCGTCGCTCGGTGCGAGCCGGTCGTCTCGGACGAGGACGTCCGACAGCAGCCAGACGCGCAGCCGGTCGCCGCGCGCGATCGGCGCCGCATCGGGCGCCGGGTCGGGCGCCGGGTCGGGCGCCGGGTCGGGCGCCGGGTCGGCGGGCTCGGCTGTGACGGACACCAGGCCGTAGTCGTCCTTGCGGGACCGTCCCAGCCGCCACTTCCCGTCCAGGCCCGTCCACCAGCCGCTGTCGAGGATGCCGCGCCGGACCCTGACCTCGGCCGCCAGCACCGTTCCGGGCGCGAGGGCCTGGTACACGTAGACGCCGCCGAGCGCCTGTGTGGGTCGCTGGGACTCGTCCTCGATCGTGTTGTGCATTCTCAGTACGAAGCCGGGCGACTCGACCGTGAGGTTCGCCGGGCCCGCGACGTATCCTTCGCGGATCCGCTTGAACGCCTTGCCTTCCGGGGCCCCTTCGGCCATGCGGTTGAGGTAGACGGTCTTATCGTCCTTGTCCCTCTCGAAGACGCGCGGGACGGGACGTCCCCGCTCCCCGTCGACCTGGGGGGTCGCCGGCGTCACCACCAGGTCCCCGCAGCGGGCCGCCGCCGCGGCGGACGACCCCAGCCGCTGCAGCACCGGTCCCAGCAGCATCCAGCCCGGCACGTGGTCACGGCCCTCGACAAGGTTTCCGACCGTACGCTCATGGGCGAGCAGGGGCGTTACGAGCGTCATCCGCAGGACAACGCGCTCCCAACCATCGCCCGGCGCCCGCTTTCCGGTGGAATCGGGGCCCGGAGCCGGTACCGGCTTCGGCGGCGGCACCGGGTCCGCGGTCCAGCGCGCCAGATCGTCGCCGCTCGGTGGCAGCCCCTCACCGCCGAGATCGAGCCGGCACCGCCCCGACCCACGGCGCCGCTTCGCGCCGATGCCCTCCACCAGCCGCGCCCCTGCCCACAGCAGGGCACGCGCACAACCGAGTTCCTCCTCCAACAGCCCGCCGGGCAGCTCCGCCGTGCCTTCCAACGTCATGCCGCCGCGCGCCATCTCGTCGAAGCGCAGCATGTCCTCCCTGGCCGCGCCGGTCACGGGATCGTGCGCGACACCCGGTTTCACGAACGTCACCGCGTCCAAAAGCCGCCGGTCACCCGCGATCGTCCGGCCGAGATCACCCGAGAATCGGAGCGGGCCGAGGTAGCTCAACGCGGCCGGACGCGGATGCCGCGCCGGAGCCGTTGGCGTAGCATCCGCCTCCGCGCCCGGGAAAGCCGGCTGATAGCCGAACAGGTAATCCACCCAGGCATGCCAGATCCGGGAGCCGTCCTCACCGGTGTCGAGGGCGCGTGCGGCGATCTCGCAGCCGTCCCGCCAGACGCCATTCAGCGACTTCGCCGGCACGAATGGGAGCTTGTGCTCCTCGTCTCTCAGTACCTGCCTGCTGAGCCGGCCGTACTGCCCGGTGCCGGCGCCGATGTGCCAATCGCTAAGCATGCGCAGGGTCAGCGAAATGGTGTGGCTCATGACCGGTCCTTCGAGGGGAAGAAGGGGGCGGCGTTCAAGGCGTCCAGGAGACCCGTGCGGTGGAAGCGCCCGTCTTGCCAGAACAGCGAGCCGTCATCGGCGAGCCTTTCGACGGCGTCCTGCCCCTGCCAGGTGGAGACCATCGCGAACCGGGATTCCGCGGCCTCGCGTCCGCGGAACAGCGCGGACCGCAGCTCGTGCGCCTGGCCCGCCGAGATGAGGAGAGTTCCGTTCCTTCTGTCGGTCAGGGCGGTAACGCGCCTGTCCAGGTCGTCCCAGTGCCGGTGACGCGCCCACTGCGCGTCGCCGGTGTCCCCGACAACGTAGGGCTGCCCGGTGAGGCACGTGCCCTCATCGGTGAGGGTCTGCTGCTTTCGGAGGCGGTCCAGGTCGGCGAACGCGCTCTCGAAGAGAACGTGGAACGACAGAGCGCTCTTGTCCTGTCCCAACTCCTTCTTCACCACCTTCGCCTCGTCGGTCAGCTGTTCGGCAAGGTGGACGGCGCTATGGAACGGATAGTGGCGCTTCACGATGGCGACACCGGCGCAGGCGCCGAGCCCACGCAGATCCTCTACCTGTTTGAGCACCCCGCCGACCGCGGTGTGCTCGTTCGCCAGCCGCGTGAACTCCTCCAAGTAATCGCGCGCGAACGGCAAAGCCAGTTCCCCGTCGCACACCACGGTGAGATCGTCCCCACCGAGAATCAGCGGAAGGACCGGGGGCTCTTCCGTATTCGCCGACCATCCCCTGCGGTGCAGCTTCGCGAACGCCGACTGGAAAGCCAGCCGGGCGCAATCGTCCACGCCCCCTGACAGATTTCGCAGACCATCGGCGTACTCGTCCGCGCGGGTCACCTCGCAACTGGCCATGATGGACGCGAAGCCCTGGAAGATCTTCCCCATGCCGTTACCGTCGGCATGTACGACCGCGACCCAATCCGCCTTGTCGTTCAAGTGATCGACGATCCGCGCGAGCTTGCCGCGGGCCGCTGCCTTCTGCCTCTCGTCGCCCTCGTCGCATAGTCCCATTTCGATGGCCAGCCGAAGCAGCGCCGGATCGAATGCGTCCAGCTTCGCCAGACTCGGCGCCGAACGCGCCTCGGGCAGCCGCTCCTCGTCGAACTTCACGACACCGCGGGCGGGAAGGCCGCTGGACCCGCAGCGCGCCGCGATCGGCACCCCCGGAAACCGCAGCCTCGGCCCGCGCCTCCTGGCCCGCGCGACCACGAGGAGCTCCCTGGCCTCCGCGATGCCCCGAGCGAGCCCCTGCGCATCCCCCCACTCGACGGCGCTGCCGACCGCGCCGCACACGTCCAGCCCCGGCGCCTCACGCAAGGCGGCCTCGGTGATACTCCCGACGACGCGCCTGCCCACATCCGAGTCTCTGACCAGCATCGTCACACCGCCCGCGTTAGCGGTCACCACCTCGATGCCGTGCTTCTCCACCCGCTGCACGCGGCCGTCCACGCCCGACACCCCGACCTCGGCCAGGGCCCTATCGAGCCACTCGTCCTCGACACAGGTGATCAAATGGGATGCCCCGACGTTCTCCCGCCGTTTGTTCGACCCGAAAATGTAGTTCTGATTGCCCGCCGTGCTCAACACGACCGCATGTACCTTCACCCCGGCCCCCTTCTCGCCCACAGCATCACGCCACGTACTGATGGACGAACGGCCTCACGGCCATCTGAGCTGCATGCTAGGCGCGCGAACCGGCCTTACTCGAACCAAACGCCGCATTCACCGGTGTCCGATTCCGGCCCGACCAACCCGTGCTTTTACGGGTTACGCGTGTATCAAAGCACTGCTCGAATCGTCGTTGACGATCAAGCCCGGCTCCATTGACAGCCCCCCGCGCCGCGGGCACCTGCCAGGAAAGAGCGACAGCGAACTCCGTCCATCAGTACGTTCTGTCCACGACGACGGAAACGAGGCCGCGATGACCGACACCACGAACGCACCCACGATGACGGTCATCGGCGGCCCAGCCGCGAGCCCGTCGATAACCCAGCGCATGATCACCGACGGCGCGACCTGGAGCGGACTCGGCGGCTTCCTCGCAGGCGGGTTCGGCATCGAAGCCGCCAAGTCAGTGATGACGGACGCGCCGGCCGGACGCTGGTGGCTCGTCCTCGGCTGCGTCGCCGGCCTCACCTCCATGGCGATCGGCGCCCGCCTGCGCATCCGCGCCTCCGCCAAGACCAGAATCGGGCTCGTCGTCACCGCGTCCGACTCTGGCCGCGGCGCCGAGCGCGCCCGGCTACTGGAGAGCAAGGCCCTCGAGTACAGCCAGAAGACCTGCGCGGTCACGGTGCAGACGCACCTCGCGCTCCCCGAGACCCATCCATGGCCGAAAGAGGGCATCGACGCGCTCGCGGACGAGACGATCTCAGCGGCAGGACTCGCCGAACGGCTGGTCAGCGGCGCGACCCGCATCAACGTGATCCCGACGATGCCGCTGCCGGCGGGCTTCCGGTTCGGCGCAAGAATCGGGCACACCCACTCCCGCGAGATCGTCGTGCACGCCGTCCGCCAGAAGGACGGCAGCCCGTCCCACTTCCCGGCCACCACCCTCCGGGAAAGCCCCCTCACCGCCGAACTCCTCACCACCGAGCCCGTGGAGACCATCGAAGGCGGCGACCCAGCCCGCGCGGCACTTGCCATCGACCTGCAGAACCTCGGCGCCGACTTCACCCAGCCCGTCCGCGCCGCCTGCCGCGAGCACGGCATCGGCAGCCTCCTGCTGATCCGCCGGAAGACCACCGGCGCCCTGGACGAGAACGCCGAGACCTACACCGCGGTCGTCGAGCAGATCTGCCGCACCTGGCGCGACACTCCCCTACCGGCCGCCGCCCGCATCGGACGGCACGCCGCCTTCCTCACCGGCCCCGTCGTCATCTCCATCGCACTCGGCGCCCGCCTGGCCCACATCCAGCCCGACCGCTGGACCGCCTTCACCTTCGACAACACCTCCAGCACCTACGAGCCCTTCCCCTCCGAAACCGCCTGACCGCGCTTCCCCTGAGATCGTGAAGACCGAACCTGGGGAACACGGCAACTCGAAAGCCAGGCCGAGGCCTACAGCCATGGCCCGTGGCCGGTGGCGGTCAAGACCGGTGTGCGGCTGCCATCCGACGGCGGCAGGGGACCGGAACTGGTCGAGGCCCCCGCCGACAAGACGATCGAGGCGATAACGCTCGCCGAGCAGTTCTCGCCAAACGCCGTCCAGATCAACCTGTTCCCGACCATGCGGCTGCACGTCGCGTTCCGGTATGGGGCCAGGCTCGGAAACACACACGGGCGTCACGGTGTACGAACCACACCACGCCGATGGCGCCTCGTCCCACTTCCCCGCCTCCCTACTCAAATTTACGGAGTCAACGGGCGGGTCGCTCAACATCGATGGCCTGGAGAACATCGACGGGGGCGACCCACGTCCACCGCACTCGCCCTGGACTTGCAGGCGCGCGGAGAAGCGTCCTTCGCCCCAGTCCGCAAAGCCTGCCGGGAGGACGGCATCGGCAACCTGCTCTGCCTGAGCAGCCCGGTAAGTCAACTGCCGGAGAACACCGAAAGCTTCACGGCCACCGCCGAGCAGATCTGCCGCACCTGGTTCGAAACACAACTCCCGGACGGCGCCCGCACCGGCCGGCACGCCATCTTCCTCAGCGGCCCGGTCGCCATCACCGTAGCCCTCGGCGCACGCCTCGCCTCCGCCGACCACGGCCGCTGGACCGCCTACACCTACGACGCCGCCAACAACACCTACGAACGGTTCCCGCCCCTAATCTCCACCTGATCCGACAACGCTCGGGTAGCGAAGTCTGCCCCATAAGAATGCCCCGAAGATTCGGCAGCCCATAACAGTGTCGCCGAGTCTTCCGCATAGTCCACCTGTGCGACCTTCGCATGCCACTCGTTCACGCCACGCATCTCGCCCGCGCACGAGGAGGAATTCGGCCCGGTTCGGATTCACCGAACTATGCGATCACACAAAGTACCGTCGAAGAGTGGGCGCGCAGGCGGGTGCGATCCGATGCGATTTTATTAAGCGCTGCGACTTCCGCGCACCACCCGTTGTACGACGCCGTGGCGTTTCAATCCGATGCGGTTTTGTAGGTCGCTGCGACTCAAGTCGCAAGCGAGTTGATGGCTACAGGATTCGGTTTCAATCCGATGCGGTTTTGTAGGTCGCTGCGACTTGTCATCGAGTACACCATCACCGGTCCCGCCGAGTTTCAATCCGATGCGGTTTTGTAGGTCGCTGCGACTACCCTATGAAGAACCCTCTAAGGAGGGTGGGAGTTTCAATCCGATGCGGTTTTGTAGGTCGCTGCGACCCGAAGCCGCGCAAGTCGAAGGGCCAGGATTCCGTTTCAATCCGATGCGGTTTTGTAGGTCGCTGCGACACCATCAGATCGCGGCGTGCACGAGCATGCCGAAGGGTTTCAATCCGATGCGGTTTTGTAGGTCGCTGCGACGGAGAAGGCGGACATCTTGCGCGACGCGACCCACCGGTTTCAATCCGATGCGGTTTTGTAGGTCGCTGCGACTCAGGGTCAATGTCCAGTGCCGGCTCGGTTCCGTTTCAATCCGATGCGGTTTTGTAGGTCGCTGCGACCATACTTCATTCCGTCCGACCCAAGAGGAGTTAGTTTCAATCCGATGCGGTTTTGTAGGTCGCTGCGACTGTTCATTAGTGGTGCTACCTTTCGACTGGGAGTTTCAATCCGATGCGGTTTTGTAGGTCGCTGCGACTCGACCTGCGCGTTGGCGTCGTCCTGCCCACGCGACCAGTTTCAATCCGATGCGGTTTTGTAGGTCGCTGCGACTACACGATGATGGGCTGCCGCTCCGACTACCGGTTTCAATCCGATGCGGTTTTGTAGGTCGCTGCGACAAGGCTGGCCTTGGCGGCCTGCCACTTGACGGGGTTTCAATCCGATGCGGTTTTGTAGGTCGCTGCGACTTTTTAAGCCCTGTTCTGGGTGAGAATCTCCTACAGGTTTCAATCCGATGCGGTTTTGTAGGTCGCTGCGACTAAGTCGCCCGCGAAACCATCGAGATCGTAGATGGGTTTCAATCCGATGCGGTTTTGTAGGTCGCTGCGACCACACAAGAAAGGGGAGACGGACAGGAATGATGCCTGGTTTCAATCCGATGCGGTTTTGTAGGTCGCTGCGACCGACACACGTAAGCTTGGAGGAGGGTCTCAAGTTTGGTTTCAATCCGATGCGGTTTTGTAGGTCGCTGCGACTGAAGATCCCCCGCCCCCACCGCCAAGGCGTACGGTTTCAATCCGATGCGGTTTTGTAGGTCGCTGCGACAGCAACCCAAAGGGCGCGGCAGCGCTGGTCGAGGTTTCAATCCGATGCGGTTTTGTAGGTCGCTGCGACAGTACCTCAGATTATGGGGGTCTGACCTGCGGGTTTGCAAGATCATGCGCCAACCTCCTCGGGCGCGATCTTGAAGCGGCCTCGAAGATGATCTTCGGAGCATCGTCTCCGCAGGTCAGGGCGGGTTTTGGGGGTGTGCGCCAACCTCCTGACAATTCTTTAAATGGCCGGGAGGGCGTTCGTCCATCGGTTGTTGGCATGAGGACACGTGAGGAAACCGGCCGGACGACCCGGCTCGTGGAGCGGTTGGCCAGTGACCGGGTGCTGTGGGCGGCGTGGTCGCGGGTGGCGGCCGGCAGCGGTATGGCCGGGGCGGACGGGGTCACAGCGGAGGTGTTCGGCCGTGAGGTCGGCCCCAGGCTGACGGCGCTGGCGACGCTGCTGCGGGAGCAGAGGTACCGGGCCCAGCCGCTGCGGCCGGTGCGGTCGATGCGGGGCGGCAAGCTGCGGACGCGGGGGCTGCCGACCATCTGCGACCGCATCGTCCAGCGCGCCTTCCTGAACATTTACGGGACCCGGCTGAATCCCGCCAACCCCGTCAGTTTCTCATACCGTCCCGGACGGTCGTGGCTCAACGCGCTCGAGCAGGTGCAGCGGCATCGCGACTCCGGATTGGTGTGGGTACTGCGGACCGACATAGCGAACTTCTTCGCCGAGGTCGATCACCGGCTGCTGCTGGAACAGGCCGCAGGGCGAATACGCGATCCCAGCGCCGCCGAACTCGTCCGTTCATGGGTATGCGCGCCGTGGCTGATGCCCGAAGGCGTGGTGGAGCGCCGCAGAGGGCTGCCGGAAGGCGCGCCGATCAGTCCCGCGCTCGCCGAGTTCTTCCTCTCCGATTTCGACCGCGAGGTGGACCGGAAGTCGGGTCGCCTGGTCCGCTACGCCGACGACCTGACCATCCTGTGCCAAGGGCCGGATGAGGCCGTGAAGGCCCTGGCCGACGTGGACGCGGCATTGACCGCGCGAGGGCTGCGCATCAACCCCGACAAGACCTACATCGCCGACTTCGATTTCGGTTTCACCCTGCTGGGCTGGCGTTTCGTCGGAGCCACGGCCCAACCGGCCAACGCGGCACAGGAAGGGCGCTGAGATGGCGCTGATCAACGGTCGTCCATTCCATGTCGTGGGCACCGGCTGCGTCGTCCGCAGGAGGGGCGGACGCCTGGTGGCGCTCAAGGACGGAGAACTGCGCGCCTCGGCGCCACTGACGCAGATCTCCGAGGTGGTGCTGTCGGGGCAGGTGGGAATCTCCACCCAGGCGATGCATGCGTTGCTCTCCCGGGACATCCCCCTCGTCCTGCTATCAGGCACGGGACGGCCGCTGGGCAGGATGGAGCCGCCCGGTGCAGGCCATGTGCTCGCCCGCCACCGGCAACTGGAGCGCCACGCCATCGCCGCCGACCGAGCGGAACTGTCCCGTGCCCTGGTCGCCGGGAAGATCCGCAACCAGCATGTGCTGCTGCGGCGGCGCGCCCGGCGCGCTCGCGATCCCGAACTGGTGTGGGGTGCCGCCGCGCGGCTGTCGGCGCTGGAAGTCAGGGTCGCCGAGTGCGGTGACGTCGCCCAAGTCATGGGGGTGGAGGGCGGCGCGTCGGGCGTTTACTACCGTGCCTTCTCCAGCGTCCTCGACCCAGCCCTCGGCTTCGGCGGACGCGACCGGCGCAGCGCGGACGTGGTGAACGCCCTCACCAACTACTGCTCGGCGCTGCTGCGCGAGACCGTCACCTCCGGCCTGCTCGCCGCGGGCCTGGACCCGTATGTGTCGTTCCTGCACACCCCGGCGCGCGGACGCCCGACCTTGGCGTTCGACCTCATGGAGGAGTGGCGACCGGTACTGCTGGACTCCACGGTCCTGGCGCTCACGGGCTTGCGCGCGGTCACGCCGGATGACCTGGAGGACGGCGCGGACGGACCATGGCTGTCACCGCAGGCCCGCAGCCAGGCCGTCACCCGATTCCACGCCCGGCTCACCGCCCCGGCGCGCGGCTGGCCGGCACCGCCCGCACGCCGCAGCTACGCCGACCAGCTCCGTGCCCAGTGCCTCGCGCTGCGCGCCTGGATCCTCGGCGAATCCGAATCGTACGAGCCGTTCGCCTGGAGATGAACCCGATGGCAGACCCGACCGAGCGCAACTCCTGGACCGTGACGTTCGACGTCTCCTCCGACGCCGGACGGCGGGCGGTGAACCGGCTGCTGGCCGGATACGGTCCCCGCGTCCTGTTCACGGTCTACGAGATCGGCGCCGACGCCGCCGAATTGGATGACATCGTCAAGCGGGCGAGCGAGCATCTACGGCCGGGCGACCACCTGCTGGCACTGCCGAACTGCCCCCGGTGCCGGGCGGCGCATCGCGGCGGAACGGCCGAGCAGGTCAGCCCGCTCGGCTGGGTCGTTCCATGAACGGGCCGGTGCTGGTCTGCTACGACGTCTTCGACGACGGCCGCCGCGACCGGCTGCGGGCCGCGCTGGACGAGGTCGCCGACCGGTTCCAGCAGAGCGGCTGGCTGATCCCCGACGCGGCCGGCCTCGACGCCCACCGCGCGGCCGCCGCACTCGATGGTCTGCTGGCCCCCGCCGACCGGCTCCGCATCTACGCTCCCTGCCCGGCGTGCGCGCGCGAAGTCCGGACCGTCCCGGTGGGGCCGCCGCTCGTCCGACCGGCCTGGGTCGCGGACTGACCGGCGCATCGCGACCTCACTAGGGTTCAGTCAGACCCCGACGAGACGAAGGCCGAGGCCCGCATGCCCGCTCGCATCATCGTCCGCCTCGAACCCGCCGGCGCGCGCCCGCCCGTCCCTCCGCCGCACACCGGGCCCGCCGTCAACGCCGCGTTCCTGGCCGCCCTGCGGGATACAGGCGAAGGCGACCTGTCGTCCGCGCTGCACGATACGCGTCCGCCCAAACCGTTCGCGCTCACCCCGCTCCTGGACGAACGGGATCGCCGCGCGGGCGCCGCCGGCAAGCAGGTGCGGTTCGAGATCGGAATACTCGCTGACTCGCTGACCGCCCCTGTACTCCAAGCGCTGGCGGCGACTGGGGATGTGCGGGTGGCCCGCTGCCAGTACCGGATCGCGGCCGTCGAGCTGGCCGGGGCCGAACCGTACCCGGAACTCCTCGCCGCCGCGGCCCCCGCCGACCGGTGGACACTGCGGATCGCCACACCGGTCGCGTTCTTCACCGCCAGGGAAGAGGGCGCGCGCCGCGTCCGCCCCTTCCCTGAACCCGAATGGGTCTTCTCCGACCTTTACCGCAAATGGAACGCCTTTGCTCCCGACGCGGCACTGGACGAGGCGACACCCCAGATCATCACGCAGAACCTCGAAATCGCCGACTACCGGCTGGCGATGGCCGAGCACCTGCTCAAGGCCGGTGTCCCGCCGGTGCGCGGCAGCCTCGGGCAGGTCGCCTACCGCATCGCCGACACCCGCCGCACCACCGCCGAAGGGCGAGCGGGCGTGGACGCGCTCGTCCGCTTCAGCGCCTACGCCGGCCTCGGCGACCGCACCACCATCGGCATGGGCTACGCCGTCCCGCAAGCCCGATGACCGGGCCCGAACATTATGTGCGGCGCGTCCGGGCCCGCCCCTACGGGCCTCGCGAAGTCCTGGCCGGCGGCGTCACCGCCTGGTTCCACGGGCCTTTTCTCGTCCTGACCTTGACCGGCGAGAGGGCGCTGACCGTCCGCGCCGACCTCCACGACGCACCCATCGGCACCGGCCTCGCCGCCCTGTTCACCGAGGCCGAAGACGGACAGGCGGCTCGCCTGCCGCAGCCCGGCCTGCTCGTCGATGAGCGGGCCCTCACCGACGAGACACCGGCCGTGGTGCGCCAGGTTTCGGTGCGGCCCATGACCGGAGGTGCCGTACTCACCGTGAACGCCACCGGACGCCCCCAGCCTCGCCCTCGCCACCGCGATCGGTGTTCCTCAGCACGTTGACCGCCGGTGAAGGATCGGGAAGCCCCAAAATCACACGAACTTGGCCTTGGCTTCCTTGAACCAACGGTCGAGTTCGGCTCGGACGTCAGACTGCGCAGGTTTTCGAACCGGCTGTACTCGGTTATTGATCTTCACTTGGAGGCCGGTCTGCTCAGGCAGCCACTCAGCGTGGAACGCCAGCGAACGCAGCACCCATTGGCCGCCCTCAACGGTGATGCGCAGCCACAGGGGCGATGCCCGTCGAGCGGGTTTGCCGTCGACGACGGGCTCGACCGTGACGGAGTCGTCCTGCCCCTTCTCGCTGTAGACGACCGGCAGGCCGAGCGCCCCGTCGTAGAACGCCCCGCGCGGTGGCTGATACCACCGATGGGGCTGTGCGATGTTCCGGAAACCTTCGGTGTTGGGCAGGGAGAAGCGATCCTTCTTGACGAATGCGGGGTCCGGCTTGCGGGAGTGTCGGAACTCTCGTAGGAAGCCGCCCACCTCATTGAGGGCCCCAGGGGCGCCGGACGCCTTCAGTCTGTACTGGACGGCACGGTATTGCCCGGGTGCGAAGCACGGGTAAGGGACGGGGCCATCGAAGTCCGGGCCGGAGCCGATCTCCAGCTCCTTGAGTGCTGCGGCGGTGCATGCAAGGACGTCGGCCAGAGCATCGGCGGTGCCGTCGAACCAGGACGGGTCGAACCGCTCGGTGGGCAGGTCGGGTTGTGAGCCAAGGGTGAGGGTGCCGAAGCCGCGACGGCTGCGGGCACCCAGGCCGCCGTAAGTACAGAGCGCCCACAGCGCAGCGAGGAACAGATCGGCGTGTGCAGGCCTGCCGAGGTTGCGCACGCGTAGGGGAATGGGGCCTGGGGCAAGGCGGCGCGCCCATGGCTCAGTTCTCTTGGCGTTGATGAGGCCCGGCCCCATCAGGTATCCCTCACCCGTTGACGGCTTCTCGGGAGGTGTGCCCACTGTGATGCGCCCAGCGCGTAGCAGGATGCGGGATGGACGGGCCGGGCCGGTGTCCTTAGCGGTGCCGAAGATCTCGATCTCGGCCTGCAGGAGCCTCTCGGCAGAGTTCTTGACATGGGGTCCGGCGAGCGCGCGCAACCAGTACGCCAGCACTCCGCGCAGGCTCGGCACCGGGAACGGAATGTCTCGGGGTTGGGATTTCATGTCCGGAAACCGGCCGAGGTAGGCCGGTGTGATGGTGCTCAGGTCGAGGTCGTGCCAGTTGGTGTGGTCGAGTGTCATGGCGAGGTTCCCCGTCTCCAGCGGACATGGGCCAGTGGCGCGGTGATCGGCTGGTCGTCCCAGAGGATCTGCAGAAACACGCCGACAACGAAACTCCAGGTAGTGGCGGCGAGCACGATCTGCCAGGGCGCCAGGCCGTCCGGTGAGCATCCAGCAGCGGACCACCAGCACGACAGGCGCACCTTGGTGTCCTGCGGCACCCCGGCGAACGCGGGGACGATGGTGCGCAGCCCGATGAGGGCGATCAGGAAGGCGTGCAGGAACCCGGCGAAAGCGATCCCGCCGGTGCGCGCCAGCAGCGCCCGGCCATGGACACCGTGATTGGACACCTCGGTCAGTAGGTAGCCGACGCCGATGGTAGCCAGCAGCGCCATCGCCTGACCGAGGAGGACGGGATCGGACTTCCACCACCAGTCGGCGGGCAGCGCGCCCAGGGCGAGCAGGCCCACGGTGGATCCGGCCGGCTGGCGCAGCAGCCACAGCCAGCCCAGCGCCGGTCTCGCCGCCGCACCGGCGGCGATGACGGCGTAGCCGGTCAGGGCGAGGACGGCAGCGGCAGTGTATCCGCGGTAAGACCAGCCGTACCGGTCGTCGACGGCGATGGCGAACGCGATCACCGCCGCGGCGAGTATCGACGCCGAGCACCACCAGTGCACGGTGCTGCGGCGTCCCTGGGTGGCACGGACCAGAGTCCGGGACACGCGCCAGGCGAAGCGCGGCAGCAGTAACCGGGTCACCGCATACCCGGTGATCGCTGCGCGCGGGCCGGCGTCCCCGGTCTCGGCGACCCGGTTGCAGGGCGGCGCCGCGTTCGACCCCAGGTCCACCATCGTGAGGTCGGCCGCCTCGGCCTCGATGTCTAGTGCGGCGAGCGCCGGGTAGTCGTCGATCTCGTTCAGGACGGTCAGCCATTGTTCGCGGGCCTGCCGCGCCTGCTCGACTCGGGACACCACCCGCAGGCGCCCGTACTCGCCTGGTGCGTCGGTGACGGTGGGCCGGTCGGGTGCCGACAGCAGTTTCCAGCGGGTCCGGGCCAGGCAGGCTGTGCCGATCGCGGCGGATCTGTCATCGATGCCGGGAACCTGCCGGGCGACGGCCAGTTCCAGCCACGCGGTGTACATCTCGACCAGCATGCTCCACCGGTGCACCTCGTCCTCGTGGAGATTGAGGTCGGTGACGATGAGGCGGGGGTGGTAGGCGAACATCCACGAGGCGGCCTGAAGATCCACGCCGGGGATCTGTCCGAGTCCGGCGAGCAGGTCTCGCCAGTGCCGCACGCGGTCGACTGCGTCGGCTGTCAGGGCCTCGTTGACCTGGCGCCGGCGGTGTTGGTGCAGGGCCGCGGCCAGGCGCTGGACGCCATCGGACACTCCGTTCGCGCGCTGCCCTGGGAGGTCGACCAGTTCGGCGAGGTTCACGAGCTTCCGTCGGCAGCGCCGGGGATTACCGGCCCGCCCAAAACTGCGAGATGGCCGTGTCCGAACTCCGTCAGCACCGCTCTTCCGTCGGCAGTCTCCTTCCAGGCCACGCCTCGGTAGCTGCCGCCGACCGGCACTCGCCCGGTCAACGCAACTCCGGAGAGTTCTCTGCGCATCGCGCACAGGTGCTCCTCCGGGAAACGGCGCAGATCAAGCCGGTCGGGCCCCTTGGCGCCTTTCGCCTCGTCGAAGATGTACCAGGCGGACGTGCGTACTGGATTGCGTGAGTAGAGGATCTCGGTCATCGTCAGCGTGTGCAGCAGGGTGATCTTGAAGCCGCCGGTCAGGTGGACCTCCAGCGGCCCGCCCAGGTCGTAGGCAGCCCGCAGCACGTACCCGATCGCGGCGACCGCGTCCCGCAGACCGCTGCTGTCGGGCGCGAGCCTGGGTATCCGGACCACGGTGACCCGGCCGCCGGGCAGCCGCTCGGAAAAGCCGAGCGCGGCGTCCTCGTCGGTCGGCGCGGTGACGCACCCGATCCGGCCGGTGTCCCCGCCCGCGAAGATGTATGCACAGGTCAGCGCGGCCGCCATGCCCTCGCCGGTGTCGGACGCCAGCAGCAGGATCCGGTGGCCGGCAGCAAGCAGGGCGGGCAGCGGCTGCAGGACGCGGACCGCCACTGTGTTCACCTCGGCGCTGACCCTGGTGCTCCACTCGGGCAGCCGCGACGCGGCGGCCTGCTTCTCCAGCTCATCAGCCCAGGCGGCGACGGCCGCATCCCCGTCCTTGGCCAGGGCCTGCGGCCACCATGCCTCTTCGGCACGCGCGAAACGGCCGGGGGTGACGCCCTGCGGACAGTACTCCTTCTTGTGCAGCCCGTCGTGGACGGACCGGCCGCACGGAACGACGTAGGTGGTCAAAGCTCCTCCTGCGAAGTGATCGAGCGGACCGTGAAGTACCCGTAGCCGGACGCGGTCTTGGCACCGACACCGAGTTCGCCGACAGCGTCGGCCAGCAGCTCGGCCGCCTGACCGACCAGGTCCGTGGGACCCGCGAGGTGCGTGACGAACCAACCTCGCTCCACCCCGAGGAACGGGATCGGCACCGGGTTGACGTGTTCGCCGGGCGGCTGTGGACCGTCACCGGTTGCGCTGCGGTAGCCGCGGGTGTGCGGGGTGAGCACCTGCGAGGTGACCTGGACGCCGTACCGCCAGGGCAGGGCGTCGAAGAAGGCCACAGGCCCGGGCATCGTGTCGTCTTCCTCTGGGGCCGTGCCGAAGATCTCGTCGATCCGGACGGTGGGGAGGCCGGCTTGCCGTGCCCATTCCCGCGCGACACCCTTGAGAGTGCTGCCGGGCAGGATCGGCCAGCCGTAGGTTCCGTGCAACTCGATACCGACGTCCCGGACACCGCTGCCCCCTGTACCGGTCACGACGGCGCTCTCTGCGGCCAGCCCCAAGGTGCGAACCGACGTCGTACCATCCTCCAGCGCGGCAAGGGCCGCCGCGCGGCGCTCGGTCACCGCGGCCAACAGCTGGGCGGACTTGCTCAACGCCGTCTCGGCCGGGGGGCGGGTACCGGCACGCGTCCCCTGACCCAGGTTCGTCTCGACGGCCCACCGGTCGATGGGGCCGTCGTCCAGGTCGAACTCGCCGTCCACCAAAGTCAGGTAGGCGGTGCGCAGCAGAACCAGCCGAGCATTCGCGGTGGCCAGTCGTCCCTTCGCAGCCCGCCGCAGCTCGCTGATCCCGACCCTGCCCGGATGGCGTTGCCCGATCGGGCCGGTGAGCAACTCAGTCATCAGCCGCGGCCCCTTCCGCGCGATCCCTCTCTCGGTGTTCCCTCTCCCGTTTCTCCTCGGCCTGCTTCTTCTTGGCGCGCTCCTGCTCACCGTCCAAGGCTTCGGCGAGCCGGCGCAGCCACACGCTGAAGTCCTGCAACCGGAGGGCGACCCGGGTGAGCATCAGCGGATCCCCCTGAACCTCACGGGCGAGCCGGGTCAGAAAGTCCAGGTCTATGGCCTGCTCGGGCTCGTCCTCTGTCCAGCCGAGCACCGCGCACGTCTGGGCGCGCAGGGCGGCGCCCACGATGGCGTACGCCCGGTCCAGCGGCTTGTCGCCCTGTCCCTTGGCGGCGTGGAAGGCAAGCGTGGGAAACGGGCCACTGGTGCGCAGCTGGGCCGGCAGTCTGGCCAGCCGTGTCAGAACCTGCCCGGACACGACCCGGTTCTCAGACGTTCCGCGGATGTGCGCCAGCACCGTCATCGCGGTCTCGGCCAGGTCAACGTCAGCTCGTTGCAACGCCATCAGCCGACCTCCGCGCCGACGTGCAGGCGGCACCACATCAGCCCCTTGCCGATGCTCTCATCGCCGCCCACTCTCAGCACCCCAGAGTCCAGGACCTGGAGTTTCGCCAGATCGTCCGGGCGTCCTTCCAGCAGCGCCACAAGGATCGTCTCGCTGGGCAGGTACTCGCTGTAGAAGGGACCGTGCTTGACGGTCTTGGTGGGGTTCCCCTCGGCGTCCTCTGCACCGAGTTGGACGCGCGCGACGACCGGGGCGCAGTCCTTGCTGATCCCGGTCAGCAACTCGTCCACACCGCAGTACAGGTCCTTACCGAACTTCTTCTTCAGGTAGCCGTCAACGGCGTTGGGCAGGGCGAGCCCCGCCAGGTTCGCGGCGAACGACTCCAGTGCGGGGTCGTGCTGCGTCGCCTGCACGTACTGGCCCAGGACGGTCTGCTCTCGCCTCTGGCTCGACGTCAGGCAGGTGGAGTCGCTCGGCACCGAATCACCCGTGCCAGCGATCGGGACCCCGGCCAACCCGGCCTTGCGGGCAAGCCGGGACAGGGCCAGCGGTGAGGTGACCCACCGGAACGTCTCCTCCAACGTCGGAGCCGGGAACGCCACCAGCTGGGCCTCGTGGACGCGCAGCGAACCGGGCTTGGTGGCGCCGCCGCCCCGGGGCGGTTTGGAGCCGAACATCCCCACCCACCGGTCGTCGGCGAGCCTGGTGCGGAAATGCTCGCGCAACGCGCCCTTGAGGCTTTCGCCCTTGATGATGGGGAACCCAGTCGCAGGCTCGCGCTGGATCGGCAGGTCCACCGCCCCGGCGGCGGTGTCGCCTCCCGGATGGACGGGGGTCTCGGCATACAGGAACAGCAGCGCCCGTTGCAGGGTCACGGCGCATCCCACCTTCCCGTGAAGGCGAGCCCGAAGCCCGCGGTGCTCAGCCAGTTCCGGCCGTCGACCAGATGCTGGTCCAGTGGTTCGAAACGCAGGAACTCGGCGGCATCCGCCGCCGCCGCTTCGCTGGGGAATCGCAGGTAGTAGACACTTCCGGCGGGCACGGCCCACATCAGCAGCCCGTCACCTACCGATCCGTTGGTCCGCCGAGGAGTCGCGGTGGTGACCACCTGGGGGCGTCCCACGGCCGCGGCGGCCAGGGTCGCGCCGGGCCAGCGAGCGAGGTCCGGTCGCCAGCCGCCGCCAGGAAAGATCGCGGGTGTCGCCAGGTAAAGCAGCAGACGACCACCATCGAAGCTGCCCGGAGGTTCAGGGACGGTGATGTCCTGCACCTGGTGCACTTGCGCCCGCTTGCCGCGTCCGCCGAAGTTCACCATCGCGGCCAACGGATGATCCGGACCGCCCAGGCACCGTGCCGCCAGGCCGTGACCGTCGACGAACCGTAGGTGCTCAGCGGAGTACAGCATGCTGTCCTTGGCGGTGCGGTCGTCCTCGCGAGCCAACCCCACCCGGCGTTCGATCTCCCATGGCTCGCCCACGACCGGGTCGGACACGGCGCCCTCATGCAGGTACTCGGTGAGAGCCTGTTCATCCCACCAGCCGGTGGCAGGGGTGCTGTCCGAGCCGCCGTCGTCCAGCAGCAGTTCGACCTCGCTGGACAGGTCATGCTCGGCATCGCCTGGGTCGACCAGCGAAAGTCGCTCCCAGCCGCCGTACACCGCCACGATGTCGGCAGGAATCGGCCATTGGCCCTGCCATCCGGCACCTTCCCGATGGACCGCGAACGGGCCCTGCACGTGCGACGGCAAGTGCTTCCCCCGACTACTGCCGCCGGAGCGGCCAGCACCCGGTGCCGCACCGTAGGCGGCGCCGATCGCGCCCGCCATAGTGGTCGGGGTCGGCGCGACGGTCCTGGACTGGGACTGCGCGCCAGCGTCGAAGGCGCGGCCGTCACGCACGATCACCGTGTCCAGTGGCTCCAGCACCACCCACCGGACGCGGGACGGCGCCGTCACCAGGTGCTCTCGGCGCTCAGGAACTGCGCCACCAGCGCGGCGCCGACCGGCGGGGCGCCACCATGGCCCGCCCTCATCAACTCCAGCAGGGCTTCGGCACCCTGGTCGGAAACACCGTGCCGGACGGCCCGGCGGGTCAACTCCATCTTCAGCCACTCCTCGTTCAGGGTGGACAACTCGTCCCGGTCCCGTTCCAGACCCATGGCCAACCGGGCCGACAGAGCGCCGCCGCGCATCGACTCCACCAAGGTCTCCAGATGCTCCAGGACGACCCCGCCGGACGCGGTGTGCCAGCGCGAGATCCAACTGGCGCGCTCCCCGCCACGGCGCATGACCGCCACACCCAGCCCCGGCCGATGATGCGCCTTGGCCTTCTCCAGCAGTTCCTGTGCGGCGGCCACCGCCGACTGGAGCGGGGACGAGACATGGAAGAACACCACGGCCGTGCTCGCGGTGGCATCCGGGAGTTCACCGGCCAACGCCCGCCGGAACGCATCGTACGAGGCACGGGCCGCCCTCATAGCGTGCGCGAGGGGCGCCAGCGCCAGCAGATCGTCGCCTCCCGCGTACACCACCCGGCCCAAGTGATCCGGCACCTCCACGGCTTCGCGTTGAAACTCGCCGGCCGCACGAAGCGCCCGTGACGCCCCGCCGTGCCAACTGCGTAGTGCCTGCCCCAGGTCGGTGCGGCTCAGCGACTCGCCCATCCGGTCGGCGTCCTGGGCGATCACCGCCAGATAGGCGGACGGCGCCGCGACCTCCGCACGTTCGGCCGCCCTCCGCAGATCCGACGCGGCGGCTGCCCCGAGCCCACAGATATCGCGGTCCGGCTCGGCGGGCAGGCCGTGGTCCAGCCGCAGCGACTCGGGGTCCCAGGTCGCCGGTTCGCACCACGAACCCTCAACCGAGCGCAGCCACCGCAGGGCAGGGTCGTCCCCCCGTGGCATGCCGGGCAGGTTTCCGCCGCGCCAGCTCACCGAGACCGGCCGGCGCGGATCGTCTGAACGCACGTCGTCCTGCAGCATCTCGGCCGCCTCCTGCAGATCCTCGGCCGCCCGGCGGAGCCTCTCGGATCCGGCAGCGGCGACGATAATCCCCGCCCGGTAGGGCGCGGACGCAATCGACCAGGTCGATGGGAAGCGCTCCGCTCCCCGATAACCGCGCTTGACCCGGCCGATCTTCGACAGGTACTCGCTCCGGCGCCCAGGACCCTGTTCCCGTGTCCCTGGCCAGCGGCCCGTCAGCGTGCAGACTCGCTGCACAGGTACCGGGGCGAAGGCGAAGTCGCGGGACCGCTTGCGCTGCGCCAGCAACTCTTGAGCCCTGCTCCACTGCGCGGCATAACCACCGGCGCCCGGGGGGACCGAGACCCACTGAACGTCCGGGAACCCGGTGACCTCGTTCATCGGATCGTGCACCCGCCACGCCCCGCGTACCGCCTCGCACATCATCCTGGCGAGCGCGGCGCCCTCGCCAAGCGGAGCCACCGCGACCACCCGGTTGGGTACTCCGGCCGGATCGTCCTCGCCACCGGGCCCACCCGTCAAAGGCAGCACCAGCCCACCCCGCGGAACCGCTGTGATGAGAGCGTTCGCCAGTTCCGACATCAGCCGACTAGAGACGAACAGGTCCGCGGTACGACGTGACTCCGCAACAAAATGCTGAACTCCAGGCAGTGTCACGATCACGAGATCCTGCGGAACGTCGTTCTCGTCAGGAGCATCCAGCATGCAGTTCCCCCTGTTCAAAGGGCGACCGGCCGGGAGTGACCCTTAGCATTCGGTCTCGAAGGGTGCGGGGAGTAGATCGCCGCACTCGCAGATTGACACCGCAAGAACCGGGCGGGAGCCCGCTGGACGTGCAGCGCGCGCCGATCGGCAGCCCGGCGAACCGCATCTGCGGACCCGGTCTCGCCATCGCCGCGACGGGCAGCGCCTCCCGGGTTCGGAGGATCGCCTCCGCCAGGCCCGCCGCGCGGTCCCACTCGACCGGGTCGCCGACCACCCCGCAGACGTCCAGGCCGGGGGCTTCGCGCAACGCGCGGACGGTGACCGCTGTCACCAGACGGACCCCGTCCTCACGGTCCTTGACCAGCGCGGTGATCCCGCCGGCGTTGGCCGTGATGACCTCAACCGGGTGGTCATCGATCCGGCGGTCCCGGTCGGTGCTTCCGGTGACCTCCAGCAGCGCGTCGTCCAGCCACGACTCTTCGAAACGCGTGATCAGGTACGAGGCGCCGACATTCTCACGCCGTTTGTTCGAGGAGAAGATGTAGCGCTGGTTTCCGGATGTTCCGATCACCACGGCGTGCACCTTCATGCGTCCCCCGCCTTCCCACTATCGCCGTCCCGCCCCGTTCTGATGGACGAGCCCCTCTGCGCGTCCGGCACCTCTGCCGGGGAGGCGTCCCCCGTGTCGTCCATCAGACAGTTGCAGAACCCCCAGAGACGATTCAGGCCCCTCAGCCCAATACGCCTTTCGCAGCGGAACCTTAATCGACGCCACGGGCCACAATGTCCGGGCTTACCCGGGCGCCCTTGTCCTGAAGTGGTCGCGGACCGGCGTTTCAAGGGGCGGTGATGTACACCTTTCACGCGGACGGGCCGGTGTCCGTGGCCGTGCAAAAGTCTCCGGTGGTGGCCGGGTTGAGGTCACCGCTGGTGGCCGGTTAGAAGTCCCCACTTCTCGTTGATCATGCGTGTCGTGTTCGGGGGTGTGGGCCCTGGACGGCGATCTTGACGGTGTCAGCCAGTCGAGATCGCCGCCCAGGGGGCCTTCAGCGTCATGAAGTCATCGGGGGAAGTCATGGACATCATCGCCGCCTACCGTGAGGTGGGCACTTATCGCGGGGCCGCCGCGATGTGCGGAACGACGCACAAGACGGTCAGACGCATCATCGAGCGGCAGCAGGCCGGGGGCAAGTCGCCGGTCCGGGTGCCGCGCAAACACAACTACGACGTGGTCGCGGGGCTGGTGGCCCAGAAGGTGACCACGACACAGGGGAAGATCTCGGCCAAGCGGCTGCTGCCGGCGGCGCGGGCCGCCGGTTACACCGGGTCGGCGCGCAACTTCCGGCGGCTGGTCGCCTCGGCCAAGAAGACCTGGCGCCGTGAGCATCACCGGGGACGCCGTCCGGCGGTGTGGACGCCGGGCGAGATGCTGGTCATCGACTGGGGCTCGGTGGGCGGGCTGCACGTGTTCTGTGCGGTGCTGGCCTGGTCGCGGGTGCGGTTCGTGCGGTTCGCCGACAACGAGCGGGCCGCGACCACGCTGGGCATGCTGGCCGAGTGCTTCGAGGAGCTCGGCGGGGTTCCCCGGGTGGTGCTGGCCGACCGGATGGGCTGCCTGAAGGGCGGTGTGGTGGCCAACAAGGTCGTCCCGACGGCCGATTACGTCCGTTTCGCGGCGCACTACGGGTTCCGGCCGGACTGGTGCGAGGCCGCCGATCCCGAGTCCAAGGGGATCGTGGAGAACCTGGTCGGTTACGCCAAGGCCGACCTGGTCGCCGGCCAGGCCCCGTTCACCGGCCCGGGGGCCGCCAATGCCGCGGCCCGGCAGTGGTGCGCCGAGGTCAACGGCGTGGTGCACTCGGAGATCTGCGCGGTTCCCGCCGAGCGGGCCGAGACCGAACGGGAGCTGTTGTCGGCGTTGCCGTCGCTGCGGCCGGCGATCGGGGCGGCGCCGGTGACCCGGAAGGTGGACCGGCTGTCGTGCGTGCGGTTCGGGTCGGCGCGCTACTCGGTGCCCACCCGGCTGATCGGCGCCCGGGTCGCCGTCGCCGAGTCGGGCGGGCGGCTGCTGATCACCGATACCGCGACCGGCGCCCTGGTCGCCGACCATGCCCTGGTCGCGCCGGGTGAGGCCGCCGTGCTGGATGAGCACTACGGCGGCCCCCGGCCCGCGCCGCGCCGCGCGGCCCGGCCGCGCACCGAGGCCGAGAAGGCCTTCCTGGCCCTGGGCGGGGTCGCCGAGCGGTGGCTGACCGGGTCGGCCGCCTCGGGCAACACCCGGCTGGCCGGCGACCTGGCCGAGGTGGCGGCGCTGCGCGCCGCGCACGGCGACGACGCGGTGGCCGCCGCGCTGGAGCGGGCGACGCGGTTCCGCCGATGGCGGGCCGCCGACGTGCGCGCCATCCTGGCCGCCGGGCCCGGCGCCCCGCAGCCCCGTCCCGCCGGCGACGCCCTGGTGCTGGACCTGCCCGCGGTGCCGACCCGGCCGCTGTCGGCCTACACGATCGGAGACGCCTCATGACCGCCGCCACCGTCCCGGCACTGCCGGCCGACCTGGACGCCGGGCTGCGCCGCCTGAAACTGTCGGCCGTCCGGCGGCTGGCACCCGAACTGCTGGTCACCGCCCGCACCCAGCGGTGGCGGCCCGAGGAGCTGCTGCGCACCCTCATCGACGCCGAACTGGCCGCCCGCGACGCCTCCAACACCCGCAACCGGATGAAGACCGCCGCGTTCCCGGTCCTCAAGACGATCGAGGAGTTCGACGTCGCCGCGTCCTCGATCCCGGCGGCCACGTTCGACTACCTGGCCTCGCTGGAATGGGTCCGCGCCGCCGAGAACTACTGCGCCGTCGGACCGGCCGGGACAGGCAAGTCCCACACCCTCATCGCGTTCGGTGTCGCCGCCGTCCAGGCCGGCCACAAGGTCCGCTACTTCACCGCCGCCGACCTGGTCGAGACCCTCTACCGCGGGCTGGCCGACAACTCCGTCGGCCGCGTCATCGACACCGTGCTGCGCGCCGACCTGGTCATCATCGACGAGGTCGGATTCGCGCCGCTGGACGACACCGGCGCCCAACTGCTGTTCCGGTTCGTCGCCGCCGCCTACGAACGCCGCGCCCTGGGCATCGGCTCGCACTGGCCCTTCGACCAGTGGGGCCGGTTCCTGCCCGAACACACCACCGCCGTCAGCCTCCTGGACCGGCTCCTGCACCACAGCCACGTCGTGGTCACCGAAGGCGAGTCCTTCCGCATGCGACAAGCCCGAACACGCACCGACCGACGACTCACCACCACCCTGAAACCCGGCACTGAACCGGGGACTTTCACCTGGCCACCAGCGGCGACACGCACTTGTCCGTTGACAGCTGAAGGCAGCGGCTTCAGCGGGCGTGCGTTGGCGATGCCCTGATGAGGCCGATGCTCGTTGTAGAAGGTCTCGAACTCACGGAGGGCATGGAGCAGGTGACGCTGGTTCCAGATCAGAGTCCGGTCGAGCAGTTCACGGCGGCAGGTCTGCACCCACCGCTCCATCACCGCGTTCATACTCGGCATCCGCGCCCCGGTCAGCACCATTCGGATACCGGCATCGGCCACGACCACGTCGAACAGCTCAGGGAACTTGCCGTCCCGGTCACGGATCAAGAACCGTGCCCGGCAGCCGGCATCCTCCAGATCCATGACCAGATTCCGCGCCGCTTGGCTCACCCACGCTGCGGTCGGGTGGCCGGTGGCGCCCAGAACACGGATGCGGCGGGTGTGGTGCTCGATGACCGCCAGCACGTACATGCGGGCGCCCGTGAGAGTCACGGTCTCCAAGAAGTCACACGCCAGCAGCGCCTCGGCCTGCGAGCGCAGGAACCCGGCCCAGGATGTGGCGGAACGCTCAGGCGCCGGATCGACGCCGGCGTCCTTGAGGATCTCCCAGACAGTAGAAGGCGCCACCTTGACACCGAGCACCTGCAACTCGCCGTGCACCCGCCGATAGCCCCAGCCCGGGTTCTCCCGCACCAAGCGCAGAACCAGCAGCCGGATGGAGCGGACGGTCGGTGGACGGCCCGCCCGCTTGGGTCTGGAGCGAGCGGCGTGCCGACCGGCAATCAGGTCACGGTGCCAACGCAGCACCGTGTCCGGCCGCACCAGCAGCCGCGTCCGGCGCAGTGCACCGCGAGGCAGCCGGTTCAGCAGCGCCGCCAGCAGTGCCCGGTCCGGAGCGGTGAACCGCACCCGCGTCCCGGCCAGTTGGCGCTCCAACACGGCGACCTGATGCCGCAACACCAGAATCTCGGTGTCCTTCTCCCGATCGGTCATCGGGAGCAGGCGGAGGGCAGCGAAGGTGTTCGCCACGGCCAAGTAGGCCAATCGCAACAGCACAGCCACCCATCATCCCGCGGCAACCGCCTCGCCGCGGCCTGTCCTTGCGACTGATCAAGCCCCGTGTCGGAGCTCACCTCCTGCACGTCCCACCTGCACGGACGTAGTTTTCGGCAGGCACAGGGTTACCGACACAAGACCAGCAAGTCGATAACCCAAGATCTTGTTAGATCACCTATAAACCGCGTAGGACACCCTAAATAAGTGCGACGAACGCTCACCGGACCCACGCTTCACGATTCTTCCCAAAATGAATCCGATTTGTGGATTGCATGCCGAATTTATCCGCTAACGCGCCTCGCTTCATCTCGCACGACTGGCGACAAGACCTCAGAGACGGCCATTTCAAGGAGAAGTTCTAGAACTACTCCTCGATCGAAACCCTCTCGATGAGCCATTTCAATTGCCCACGGGGCGGCTAGCTGCATCCAGTACGAACGGCCGGACTTCCATGCCGACTCGACCGTCAACTCAATGAGCTTTTCGGGAGTCGAAATTCCGCCCCGGCCGAGAATCGGCCAAGAGTTGGAAAGTTCAGCTAAGACTCCAGAAAGATCACGCTCCAGATAGGGCCACATGGGAATGAATCCGGAGCTAGCAAGGGAAGCCCGCCCCTCTGACGCCACTCCGACCCCGATCAGGCCGTCTGGCAGGATTCCGATCCATGCTCCGTCCCCTCGATACACCACCGGATTCCATTTTGTCATCCTAACCCCATGGCCTGTAATCGAATTCAATCCCTCGGTCGCTCATGAACTTCTGGAACTGCTGACGCGTGGAGTCTGTCCATCTGTGGCCATAGTGGCCACTGTTTTCTGTGAACACAAGGCGACCATTGTCCCGGAAGAGCGTACCACCCAGGACCGTCCCTCTATCCATGCCCGCCTTTTCAGCCAGCTGTTCATGTGGGCTAAGGCCTCCGAGAATAGGCTCTCGGTCTCCCATCAGAAAACTTCCCGAGTCCGGATCAAAGACGAACTCAGTCTCCGGCTTCGTCGAAGTGAATGCCTTTAGGTCGTCGGCAGAACCCGCACCCGGACCCAACGCGACGTCTCCACATCCACTGTTGTGAACCAGTACCGGCGCGTTGCCTGCCAGCACATAGTACGTGTGGAGGTTGGCGATGGTGAGGTTGTGGGTGCGTTGGTGGCGCGTGGTCCAGTGCTTGGTGGCGGTGACTTGGATGTAGGTGCCGGCGCTGGTTCGGAGCCACATGCCGGGTTCGAGGTCGGCGGCGTCGGTCCAGGCGTTGATGTCGCCGGCGACCCAGAAGGGGTGGTGGTCGGTGGCGATGACCAGGCCGCCGTTGGCGCTTTTCGGGATGAGGAGGCTGGCTGTGCCGGGTTTGATCTTTGCGCCGGGCATCCAAGCTAGAGCGGGCGCGTCGGTGTTGACGCTGATCTGGACGAAGTTCTTGTCACCTTCGCTGGTGATGGTGTCCAGTACAGGTTCAGCGCTGGTTTCGCCGGTTTCGGGGTCGGTGGCTAGGACTTTGTCTCCGGCCTTGACGTCTTCGATGGGCTTGTCACTGCCGTCTGCCATGCGTACTGTCGTCCCGGGGACGAAACTGTTCTTGCAAGCGGTTCGCCCTGCGCCAGTTTTCTTGCCTGTTATTCCCCTACCGCCGTTGACGTCTGTGAGTCCTCCGTCTTTGCCGAACGATCCGTCCCAGGCGCCCATTCCTGCACTGAAGAATTCCAGGCCGGACATGCGGTCGCATTTGAAGTGGCCGATCTTGCAAATCAGTTCTCCGAAGTTGCCGAGTCGGCCGAGGTCTCCGGGTTTGCAGGGGGTGTTGTCGCTGCTGTTGATGCCGCATTCGGCCATGAGGACGGGGTCGACTGGGCCGTTGCCGCCGAATTTGTTTTCGTACACCTGTTGGAGCATTTTTTGGCGGGCGGCCCAGTAAGCGATCAGGCTGGGGGCGTGCACGGTTCGGTCGCCCCATTGGATGTCGACTGGGGCGCTGGCCGGGGTTCCCTTGCGGTAGCCGGGCCGCAGGGTTCCGAAGCTGCCGCCTGCATCTCCGCAGTCGTGTCCGCAGCCGTTGTAGCCGCCATGCTTGGCTGGTTCTGAATGGCCCGGGTTCACGATGCCTATGCCGCAGATGTCGGGTGGGCATTGGCCGTCGGGGTCGGCGTGGGTGATCGGGTTGTTGTTGGCGTAGGTGTAGCCGTTCATCTGTTGGGGGTCGGCCTGGTCCATGAGGGGGTCGACGGAGATGAAGCGGCCGGTCTGGGGGTCGTATTCGCGGGCGCCGAGGTGGGTGAGGCCGGTGGGGTCCTGAGTGCCGCCGACGAAGCCCTTGTCGCCCGGCCAGGTGGCGTCCTCGTCGAGGCCGCGGATGTTGCCGAAGGGGGTGAAGCGGCGGATGACGGTCTGCTGGTTGGCGGCGTTGATGGCGACCTGGGCGGTGCCTTGGGTGTCGGCGGTCAGGTAGGTGAGGGTGCCGTCAGAGGTGCGCATCGCGACGGTCTGGCCGGCGAAGGTGTAGTAGCGGGTGCCGGTGGCGGTGGTTGCGCCGGTCAGGGCGCGCAGTTCGGCGCCGTCGGGCATGTAGAGGGTGGTGCCGGTGGCGTCTTTTCGGATGAGGCGGTTGCCGTCGGCGTCGTAGGTGTAGCTGGTGGTTGCGCCGTTTTCGGTGACCTTGGCGAGTTCGCCTTCGGTGTCCCAGTCGAGGGTTTGGCCTTGGCCGGGCGGGCTGGTGCCGAGGGTGCGGGTGGTGGTGTTGCCGGTGGCGTCGTAGGTGTAGGTGTCGGTGCGGTCACCTTGGCCGCCGGTCTGGACGACGCTGTTGAGGCGGTTGCCGTGTCCGGGGTCGGCGTAGGTGTAGGTGCGGACGGTGTCGGTTTCGCTGCCGGTGCCGTGCAGTGTTTGGGTTTTGCGGTTGCCGGCGGTGTCGTAGGTGAAGGTGTGCCAGTACGGTGCCGGGCCGCCGATCACCGAACTGGTGGGTTCGGTAGCGCAGGCGTTGGTAGCGGATTGGGTCCAGGCTTGGGTGAGGCGCTGCAGGGGGTCGTAGGTGAAGCATTGGTTGTCGATGCCGTCGCGGGAGGTGTCGGTGATGGAGGTGATGGAGCCGGCGTCGGTGTAGTGGTAGGTGGCGTGACGGTCGGCGCCGCCGATGCCGGCCCGGTAGGTGCGGGCGCTGCCCAGCCGCTGGGTGCCGGGCTCGTAGGTGAAGGTCTGCCAGGCTTGTGTGGCGGGGTCGGTCCCGTATTCGACGAGGACGGGTTTGCCGGTGGGGGTGTACTGGGCGGTGTTGATGTAGGTGGTGTTGTTGCCGATCAGTCCGGTGGGGCGCTGCCAGGTGTCGTAGGTGTGGACGACGCTCTCGCTCAGGAGTCCTCCGGCCGCGGGATGGGTTTGGCCTGCGAGGGTGCCGTCGAAGTTGTAGCTGGCGGAGAAGCCGTAGGTTCCGGCGAGGGGGCCTTGGGAGGTGGGGATGGTGAGGGTGCTGGTTTCGGGGCGGCCCAGGGTGTCGTACCGGTAGACGCCGGTGGTGTAGTCGCCGTCGGCCGTGTGGCGGGTCGCTGATGCGAGTTTGCCCTTGCCTCGAATGCTGGTGTCGTAGGCCCAGGAGGCCAGAAGGGGACCGTCGGCCGTCCCGTCATGGGTTGCTGTTTTACGGCCTCGGCCGTCGTAGTCGACGAAGATCTTTTTGCCGCGGGCGTCGGTGGTGGAGGTGACCTGGTTCAGGTCGTTGTAGGTGTAGCTGGCGGCGCCCTTGTCGGGGTCGGTGGTGTGGATTGTGCGGCCGCGTAGGTCGTAGGTGGTGGTGAAGGTGTTGCCGGACGGGTCGGTGACCGAGGCGATCTGCCCGGCCGGGGTGTAGGTGTAGCGGGTGGCGTCGTAGTCGCCGGCGGGGGTGGCGGCCTTGTACTGGCGGCGTTCGGTGATCTGCCCGCGGGCGTCGGTGATCTGCGCGGTTGGGATTCCGCCTGCGGGCGGGGTGACCGAGATGCGGTTGCCGCCGCCGTAGTCGTAGGTGGTGCGCCACAGTTCGCTGTCGGGCTGTTCGCCGTTTCCGGTGCTCAGGCTTTCGACGGTTTTGCGGCCCAGTCCGTCGTATTGGATGTGGGCTTGGGTTTCGATGTCGCCGGGGGTGTAGACGCCGAACAGGGTGGCTTCGGGGGCCCCGGTGGCGGTGTAGGGGGCGTAGGTGGTGGTGACCTGGCCGCGGTCGTCGTGGAAGGTGTCGGAGATCAGCCGGCCGTCCGGGCCTGGAACCTGGATCTGCCGGGTGCGCAGCAGGCCGTCGAGCATTTCGATCTGGGCGAGTTTCTGCCGCCCCTCGGCGTCGAGGGTCTTGGTGGTGACCGCGACGACCTGCCCGTCGGTGACCTGGTAGGAGTACTCGTAGTTGGGGTTGTTGGTGCGTTTTGACCGGTTGGGCAGCCACACCTTCTGCAGGCGCCCGAGCGGGTCGTAGGTCAGCTCGGTGCGCAGGTTGTTGTTGGAGACGTCCAGTTCGGTGACCGGCAGACCCCAGGCGGGGTCGAGTTGCTGGGTGCCGGTCAGCGACGTTGAGGTGTCCCCGGGTGTGGCGGGTGGTCCGGTCGCGGTGACCTGGGTGGTGAGGCCCTGGGTGTCGGTGTAGGCGGTGGTGGTGGCGTGGCCGGCGGCGTCGGTGGCCTGGGTCGGCCGTCCGTAGGCGTCGTAGTGGGTCTCCGCCTGGGTCACATACGTCGCGGTGGTGCCGTTATGGGAGGCGATCTGGTCGGTCTTGGTGATGTTCCCGGCGGTCGGGCCGTCGCCGAAGCCCCCGTCGTCGTAGTAGGTGCGGGTGTCGGACACGACCTGCGTGGACCGGTCGGGTGTGGTCGAGCAGTTGACGGCGACGGTTTCGACGCGGGAGGGGTAGTTCACCATCCAGGCGCCGGTGTTGTCGGCGTAGCTGGTGCGGGTGCACTTGTCGTCAGCGGCCGTGGTGACGTCGCCGACGTCGTTGACCACCGTGCCGCGGCCAACTCCAGGCCCTGATGCCTGGTAGGTGTTGTCGGTTCTGGTCTGGGTCCAGCCGCCACCGTCCTTGGCCGTCCAAGTCTGGGTGCTGCCGGTGCCGGTGACGTTGGCGGTGGTGGTGCCCCACGAGCGTGTCCGTGACGCGGTCTGCACCTTCCACGGGGTGTTGACGGTCTTGGCGTGGACGGTGCCGCCGGGGTGGTCGTAGGTGACGGTCTTGAGGGTGAATCCGGCGTAGGCGTCGTGGTCGGTGTGGGTACCGCCCTCGCCGTCGGAGACGGTGACCGATTTTTCGCCGCCGTCGGTGTTCAGGCGGTCGCCGTCCATGCCGCGCAGGTAGAAGGTGTCGGTCTGGGTGGCGGGGTCGGCGTAGGGGCCGGTGAAGGTGCGGACCTGGCCGTAGCCGCGCCATTGCGACCAGGTCTTGTTCTTGTGCTTGGTCAGCCCGTCATCGTCGTCGAAGTGCCAGGCGGCGCCGCCCAGGTACTGGTATTTGGTGACCATCTCCGGTGAGCCGCCGGTACGGTCGGACACCATCACACTGTTGACCACGTATTTGTGGAACCAGTCGGTGATCGGATCCTCCCGGCCGGGGGGTGTCCAGATCACCGGCATGCAGCGGGTGGTGTTGGTTTCTGGAGTGGGCGGGTCCGACAGCGAGCAGTTGGTTTCGGGGTTGGAGTAGTCGATGTCGATCTGTCCGCCGGATTCGTCCTGGATGGTGCCGACCCGGTAGCGGACGTAGCGCAGGATGTCGTCGCCGGTCCTGTCCAGCCGGTTGGGCATCTGCACGTTCGATATGGTCACCTGCGGCAACGTGACGTACGTGCCGTCGGCGGCGTGGCCGGTGTGCTGGATGCTGGTCAGCAGCAGGTCGCGTTCGATGTCGGCCAGGCCCCAGTCGTGGGTGAGCGCCCAGGAGTCCACCGGCCGGTACCCCGAGGCGTCCGGTTTGAGGATCTGGGTGGTGATCTTGGTGAGCCGCTTGCGGGACCAGAACGTCGGGGACAGTGTGCCGTGGGTGTCCTCGCATTTCTGGCCGGAGTCGCAGTGCAGGTCCCAGGGGACGTCCCACCACTTGTCGGGGTTATCGCCGATCTTGGACGGGTCGCAGTCGAAGGTGTCGGTGGGGATGCAGCGTTCGGAGGTGGTGAAGCTGACCTGCGCGGGTGCCTTGGCGAACAGTTGGTCCTTGCGCATCCCGTAGGAGATGGTCTTGAGGTAGCCGCCGCGGACGTAGGGGGTTTCGTCCTCGGCCTTGAGGTTGCGGCCGTAGTGGTTGGTCTCTTTGGCGTAGCTGTAGACGATGGCGTTGCCGGCGGGGTCGACGACGTAGTCCAGGTTCCACCGGTAGGCCTGCTGGCACCACGAGTCGGCGAACGTGGACTTGTGGCAAGGTTCGTCGTCGCCGCCGCCTTCTCCCGCGTCGTCGCCGTAGACGGGGGCGGTCCAGGTGGAGTCGGTTTCGGGCTTGCCGGACACCCAGCCGGGGACGCGGTTGAGGCCGAAGAAGTACTGGACGCCGTCGGTCGTGGTGACCTTCCAGTACTCCCCGTCGTTGTCGCCGTTGCCGTTGCCGGAGTCGTTGTCGCCGGGGGGGCTGGTGAGCTTTTCGAACTTGGTACCGTCGTCGCTCTTCATCCGCCAGGAGCCGTCGCCGGTTTTGATCAGCTCGCCGCCCTTGCCGTTCCAGGTGACGGTCGCGTTGTCGTATCCCCAGCACTGATCGGCCGGCGAGTTCCCCCACTCGTCCTTGGGGGCGCCGTCGTCCTCACACGACTTGTAGCGCCGCTCGATGTAGCCCGGCCACAGGTCGAACCCCTCACCGGCCCAGGAGGGCTGCCCGTTGGTGTTGGCGGTCTTGCCGTCCACGCTCCCCGAGGAGTAGCTGACGGACACATTCGGGGTCAGGCCGCCGGGCACCGGCGGCACCCGCATCGGGTAGGACCAGGTGAAGTCGCCACCGTTCCCGCCGGCCTGCCAGGTCGCCGACGCCTCCAGCGACGTCGCCTTGAAGTCGCCCTGCGAACCAGACGCCCCTGCCGCCGCGACCAGCAATGTGCCCACCGACTGCGAAGCCGCGGCCGGGACACCGGCCGGGGCCGCCGTGGCGGTCTGGGCGGGCGCGGCGGTCTGGGCGGGCGCGGCGGTCTGGGCGGGCGCGGCGGTCTGGGCGGGCGCGGCGGTGACCTGAGCGGCGAGGGTCTGTTTGCCGGTGTTGTTGACGGTCTTCAGCGGTGCGGCCAGCCGGCACTCGGGCTTGTCGGGGGTGCTGAGTGCGCAGGCGGGCATCTGGTACAGGCGGAGCCGCGTCCCGTAGGCGCCGCCGAACGCCTGCGCGAACTGCGAGTAGTCCAGTTCCACGCCGACACGGCCGGCTTGGGGTTTGTCTGTGCGCGCCACCGTGAACGCCAGCCCGTCCACCCCTGCCCTGGCGGCGGACGTGCGTTCCAGCACCGACACCCGCACCTTTCCCGCAGCCCCCACCTCACTGCGCCCGGCAGGCTTGTCGGCGGGCAGCACTCGCACCGGCAGCGCACCGGCACGCAACCCCGCCTTGGACGCCGTGGGCAGCGACACCTCCCCGGTACCGGGCTGGGGCCAAGACGCCCTGGCGGCAGGCCCGGGCTTCAGCGTCGGCTTCTTGCGGGGCCGCACTGTCAGGTCATGGCCCTTGACCGGGTTCTCATGATCCGTGACGGTGGGACGCTGAGAGCCGGGTTCCGCGAGCGCGGGCGGCGTGGCCGACAGCAGCCCGGCGGCAAGGGCCACGGCCATGACCGCCGCGACGGCGCGTGCCGCCCGGGGACGGGACAGCATCAGGGTCTTGCGGCCTGTTCTCACGGCATCCTCCTGCGCCCACACGCGCCTATTTCAGCCCCGGAAGGTTGCCGGGACAAAAAATCCGTTCGAAGTGCTGGATCGGCGGCAGACACCTACCGACATGGGCTGAGGCGTCTGCCGCGCATGGGCGGTCTAGGGTCCGTCGTCGGTGTTGAGTTCAACCGGGTTCTTGAGCAGTGCGATCTGCGTGCGGCTCAGCACGCCGCGATACAGCCAGATGTCGTCCAGGGCGGCGGGCCAGTAGCCGGTTCCGGCGCCGTTGCCGCCCAGCGCGTTGCGTCCGACCTGCAGCCCGCCGGCGGCCTGGAAGGGGCGCACATCCCCTTCTTCGGAGTCACCGTCTGCGCCGTCGGCAACAGAGCCGTTGATGTACAGGCTCATCGTCCGGTTGGTGGCGTCGTAGACGATGGCGATGTGGTCCCAGTCGTCCTCGGTATAGGCGGAGTTGCTAGTCAGCCGCTGGGGTTTGGAGGGGTCGGTGGCCGGGAGGTCGGCGTTGTTCATCTCCAGCTGCCACACGCCCAGGTATTCCGGTTCGGTCGCGTCCGGGACGTACCGCAAGGCGAACGCGTTGGCCTGGGTTCCCGGGAGTGAGAAGACGGTGACGGCCGTTTGGGGGCGCTGCAGGTTCTGCACCCAGCCGGTGAGGGTGAAGCTCTGGTCGGTGGACAGCAGCGGCGATTCGGCCCCCGGGGGGATCGGGTCGGCTTCGGCGTAGGCGCTCGTCCCGTCCAGTTGCAGTCCCGCCGGCGACACAACAGGGCTCTTGAACCCGGCACCGGCCACGATGGCCGCACCGTTGCGCAGGTTCAGCGGCGGGGCCGTCCCGTTGTCGTGCAATTCGCCGGGGGACACGCCGCCCGTGGCGGTGTTGAGTTTCCAGCGAGCAGTCAGGACCGGTGCCTGCTGGTACAGGTCGGTGATCTCGGTGGTGGACAGGATCCGGTCGTAGACGCGCACGTCATCGACCATCCCGAGCCACTGGTCTGCGGGGTTCCCGAGCCACTGGCCGCGCCCGATCTGGAACCCGCCCGTGGCGTTCCATGCTGCGGGCACCACCGGGCTTGCGGTGCCGGCGGTGCCGTTGACGTAGATCTGCAGCCTGTTGGTCTGGTCGTACACCCCGACCAGGTGGGCCCAGGTGTTCAGCTCCGCCGGGTTCGTCGATACCGCCTGGTAGGTGCCGGTCTGGGTGGAGTCGGACTGCACCATCGACAGCGCCCACTTGTTCAGCGCTCCGTCGTATTTGAGGTAGAAGCCGCTGTTGGACGTCCCGTCCTGGCTGAGCACGGTCCGGGTCGTGCCGGCCTGGGTGAGCCGCACCCACGCCGACACCGCGAACTGCTTGCTGGTGTCCACGATCGGTGCGGCGGTCCCGGCAGAACCGGAGCCGTCCAAGGTCAGAGCAGTTTCGAGCTGGCCGGCCTGCCCGAAACCGGCGCCGCTGCTAAGGGCCGCGGTGATCGCCGGTTCCCCGTCCCGGGTCTGCGCGGTCGCGGTGGTGGAACCGCCTGTCTCGTTCAAGGGGAAATGTGCCTTGGCCGGGGCGCCCTCGCCTGCCAGGAAGTTGATGCTCGCGGTCGCGGTCTGGTTCTGCCCGGAGGGGGCGAACGCCGACACGGTCACCGCGTTGGACCCGTACTGGTCAGGCGCGAGGGTGATCGTGCGCGCGGCGCCGCCGGCGGTGGCCACCGACATGATCGGCCCCTGGTTGAGCCTGACCTCGTACCGGTCGGCGACCCCTTCAGGGTCGGTGATGGTGAACGTTCCCGGCTGGCCGACACCGCCGTGCCACTGATCGTCGTCGGGGTAGTCGGTGGAGGTGATGGTCGGGGCCGGCTTGGCCGGGTCGTAGATGAAGTAGCAGGCCGGCGCCGCACCCGTCGAGGACCACGGCCCGTACTGCTCCCCGTCCCACGCCCGCGCATGCCAGCCGATGAGCTTCTGCTGCGGAATCGTGTCCGGCATCAGGGTGCTGCGTTGTGTCCCCGACTTCGCGGCCGGGGCGATCAGCCCGGACATCCAGCGCTGGACGAAGCCGTTCCCGTCACCGGTGTCCCAGTAGGCGGCGAACTCCGGCTGCACCTTGTTCTCGTCCTCGTCATCGGGGTCCCAGAACCATGCCGCCAGCTTCGGCACCCGGTTGATGATCACCGGGTCGCTCTGCGGTGCGCACAACCCGCCGGGCGTGGTGGTCATCGACTTGTAGTTCACGGTGTAGGGCGGGTTGTTGTACTGGATCGTCAGGTAGGCGTCGTCGGCGAACCGCTTCCACCAGTCCATCGTCGACTCGCTGTAGGCCTTCAACCCGAAGGTGATGTCGCCGTAGCCCTTGTTCAACGCCGACTGCACATGAGAGCGCAGCAGCGACCCGCCGAACTCCACCGCCGCCTTCGAGCAGAACGACACATCACGCGAGGCCAGATGCTCACCCCACGCGCCGCCGTTGCTCCACGACCCGACCGTGTTGTCCCAGGTCGCATACGACTTCAGCTGCAAAGTCCGCCACAGCTGGATCGAGGTGTCGTTGTCGCAGTCGTAGGCGCCGGTCTCGAACGCGGTGAACTCCACCGCCTGGACGTACCGGCCCTTCAACGACGGCAGCGCCACCTTGTAGAACAGCCGCTTGGTCTGGTTCTTGACGCAATTGCCGTCCTTGGCCACCTCGCAGCGGCCGACACCCTCGGTCGACTTGCCGTTGAACCCGTAATACGACTGGCTCGGATACCCCGACGACACCATCCCCCACGCCGATGCCCTATGCGCGCCCCACACCGGGTCGATGTACACCGGGAACGTGGTGTCGGCCGCAGTCAGCAGACCCTGGTCGGGAGTCAGCGTGAGGTTGCCGCCCGAGGCCGCCACCTTGACCGGCGCGGTCTTGGCGCCCTCCGCCGGGCCCTGACCGGTATCCATCACCGACGCCTGCGGGACGGTCGCCGTCGCCGGACCCTGCGTGCCGACCGGCGCCTTGGTGGAGTCCCACATCATCGGCGACGGCGCCTCGAACACCGCCATCCCCGCCGACGTCTTGGCCGTCACCACCCCGCTGGCCGGCTCCTGCGCCACCGACAACCCCGGCGCCGACAGCGCCAGCGCCAGCCGGGCCAGCCGCCGATCCTGCGCGGCCGCTGCGGTCTTGA
This sequence comes from Actinomadura latina NBRC 106108, assembly GCF_001552195.1. Classification (GTDB taxonomy): domain Bacteria; phylum Actinomycetota; class Actinomycetes; order Streptosporangiales; family Streptosporangiaceae; genus Spirillospora; species Spirillospora latina. Next base: position 11,643 of record NZ_BCQS01000045.1, on the reverse strand, counting down.
CCACCAGCGTGTGCGCGAACCCGTCCGCCTCGGCCCGCAACTGCAAATCCACGTCCGCGCCCAGCACACCGGTATAGGTGGCGGTGTCCCCGGACAGGGTCGGTTCGGGGAGCGGCTGCGGCCACGTCAACGCCAACTTGCGGCCGCCCCGGGTCATCTGCACCATCGGGCCATCGCCACCGCCGGAGAACCTCAACCCGACCGTGGTCGCGCCCGGCACCACATCCGCGCCCGAGCGGCGCAGGCCGGTGTCGATATCGGCCCATCCCCCATCCTGGCGGGCGCGGATCGGCCGGATGTGCTGCTCGACCTCCAACCGCCCGTTCGGCAGCGCCCGCACCGTGCGGCTCTCACCCCGCCCGGCCAGCACCTCCACCGGCGCCCCCGAATCCCGCGCCGCCCTCACCGCCTGCGCCTCAGTCGCCGCCGTCCTGGGCGCCTGATCGTCACCAAGCGCCGGCGGCGCCGCCACCACGCCCGGGGCCTGCAGCAACGCCGCCACCATCACCACTGCGAAAACGCCGGCCAGCCAGGCTGAATACCGCAAGAACAGCGGCCATAACCCAGTTGCACGGCGGCGCACACCAATGACGGCACGACGGCCCATAAAGACCCCAAGGGCGTAAAGGGTGAATAAAGCCCCCTCAACGTAAGCGGGTACTTAGAGCCCGTAAAGATCTCAGATGATCTTCATTTTGTGATCTAGATCACTGGAATCTCGGTAGCCTGGCGCGCCCCCTTTGAACGTCTTCTAGAGATCACCAACGTCTGCGACGTTCAGCCAGGATTCACTCACTCTGCGTGTCCACAGTGGTGACGCAGGCCTCGAATCGCTACCCACAGCGACCATCGCCCCGGTTTTCTAGACCGACCGCCCGTCGACCACCACCGCCCTGAAATACTGAACGTTTTCCACCGGCGCCTGGGGTGGGTGATCACAGCATGACCGCGGGCGGTGTGGCGGCCCCTGAAACATGAAGAAGCCCTGGTAGGACGGGTGATCTCTCACAACCCTCCGACCCACCAGGGGCTTCACATGCTTTTCTATCGTTCTTCGCTGCCGTTGTCGCGCCAGACCCTGCAGTACGTGACCGGTGTCGTCGGCCGCCACCGCAAGCAGACCGGCAGCAGGGGCCGGGCCCTGACGGCGGGCATGCAGGCGCTGATGACGCTGGCCTACCTGAAGAACGGGGAGACGTTCGCGCATCTCGGCGCCGGGTTCGGGGTCGGAACCACCACCGCATGGCGGTACGTCAACGAGACGGTGACGCTGCTGTCGGCCCGATCCCCCAAACTCAGCCGGGCACTGGCCAAAGCCAAGAAGGACGGCCTGCTCTACCTGGTCATGGACGGCACGCTGATCCCGATCGACCGGGTGAAGGCCGACCGGCCCTTCTACTCGGGCAAACACAAGAAGCACGGAATGAACCTGCAGGTCATCGCCTCACCGGACGGGACCATCGTGTGGGTGTCGGGGCCACTGCCCGGCTCGGTCCACGACCTCAGGGCCGCCCGGATCTGGGGCCTGGTCCGCGAACTGGCCGCCTCCGGGATCCTGGTGCTGGCCGACAAGGGCTACGCCGGCGCCGGCCCGCACGTTAACCTCGCCGATTCAGCGGTTATTGGGTGATCGTGGGGAAGATCAAGAAAAGGTGCACCTGACCTGCCAGGATCTGAGTGTCTAAGTCATGATCACGGCGGGAACGGGTGCACCTTTCTGGTGTCGAAGACTATCGGATGGGACCGGCGGCTGGCCGTGTCCGGCAGCGGTAAGAACCTGGTGGGGCACGCGGGCGCGGTGTTGTTGCGGGCGTGTGCGGATCGGACCGGCCTGACCGGGGCGTTGTCGGCGGTGATGCCCTCGAGCTCGGCGGCGGACTGGTGGGACCGGGGTGTCGCCCTGGCCGGCACCGCGGTGGCGATCGTGCTCGGAGCGGCGTGCATGTCCGATGCCGAGCGGTTGTGGGCGCAGCAGGCCGCGGTGTTCGGTGCCCCGGCCTCGGACTCCACGATCAACCGGACTCTGGCTGCCGTTGATGAGGATCTGCTGGCCGGGGTCGCCAGGGCGCGAGCACGGGTGCGCCGGCACGTCTGGACGCTGCTGCGGCTGCGGCCGGGCGGGTTCCCGTGGCTGGTCGTGGCCGGGAAACGGCTCACAGGGTGGATCGTGGTCGACATCGACGCGACCTTGATCACCGCACATTCGGCCAAGGCAGGGGCGGCGGTCACGTTCAAGAAGACGTTCGGCCATCATCCGCTGGCGGCCTGGTGTGCCAATACGGCCGAGTCGCTGGCGATGCTGCTGCGACCCGGGAACGCCGGGTCGAACACGGTCGCTGACCACATCAGTGTGCTGACAGAGGCGTTGAAACAGATTCCCGGCTCGTCGGCCGCGAAGATCCTGGTACGGATCGACGGCGCCGGAGCCACCCATGACCTGCTGGAGCACCTGGAAGAGCTGAACACGACTCGCCGCACGGTCCGGTACTCGGTCGGCTGGAAGATGACCGACGCCGACGAGACGGCGATCGCGCAACTGCCCGCCTCGGCCTGGACCGACGCGATCGGTCAGGACGGCACCGTCCAAGACGACTGCCACGTCGCGGAGCTGACCGGCCTGTCCACCCGGGACGGCTGGCCGAAGCGGCAACGCCTGCTCGTGCGCAGGAGCAAGCCCTCCCGGCGGCATCTGAAGAAGCTCACCGACTTCGAACGTGCGACCGGCTGGCGCTACCAGATCATCGCCACCAACATCAGTCGCATGTGGGGCATCGCGGGCTCTCACCAGCCGCAATGGCTGGACGTCCTGCACCGCGCGCACGCGGGCGTCGAGGACAGAGTCCGCACCAACAAGGCCATGGGCCTGAGCAAACTGCCCAGCTCGGCCTGGATGACCAACTGCGGCTGGGTGCTGGCCGCCAACCTCGCCGCCGACCTGGACGCCTGGACGCGACTGCTCGGCCTGCACGACATCGACGACCTCGCCGACGCCGAACCCGGCACCCTGCGTTACCGGCTGCTGCACCTGCCTGCCAAGCTCACCCGCCACTCTCGCCGCCGATGGCTGACCATCAGCCGCGACTGGCCCTGGCGCGAGGCGTTCCTTACCTGCTGGAACCGCCTCACCACACTCCCGCCCGCCCCTGCCTGACCGGGCCGGGTCACACCACCGATACAGAAAGGACACCGACCTCCGGCTCGTGGAACCGGACGCAGCCACAGCGACACGCGAAGGCCCTGCCCCTCACTCAAGGGACAAACGGGCATCAATCGGACCAGCAATCAACCGCCCGGGACCGCTGAAGAATCGAGGTTAAGACTCCCTACAAGGGCAAGGACAAGCCCGAACCGCTCAAGGACGCCAACCGCTCCCACGCCAAGCTCCGCGGCCCCGGTGAACATGCCAACGCCCAGCTCAAAAGCTGGAAGATCCAGACCAAGCTACGTTGCTGCCCCCACCGCGCCGGTCACCTGGCCAAGGCCATCCACGTCCTACAGAACCGCGAGCTCAACGCACGTTGAAAAAGCTTCGCTGTCAAAGACAGTTCACCCTCGGCAGTGACACCAATTTTCTTCTGGCGACCCTGGTCGGGTCGCCCGGGGGAATCGCGCCCCCGGGCTCCCACAGAACGGAGCGTGACAGTCTCCCGTCACTCCGCTCTTCTCATCGAGGTCCGGCCGTCCCGCGCGTCCAGGCCCAGTGCGCGAATAGCGTGGGTTCCCTGTCGAGGATCCCTTGCCACCACGTCGTGAACCGTTTGTAGGAGCGCAACCGCTTGTACTTTCTGCCTGCCCACCGCATCAGGTAGGTGTTGATGCGTTGCAGGAGCGGATACAGCTGCGACCGGTAGAACCGGCCGTAGTAGTTCATCCAGCCCGCCACGATCGGATTGATCGCCTTGGCGAGCTCGTTCAAGTCGTGCCCGGTGCGCATGTGGATCCGCCACCGGCGGATCTGCCGGCTCATCTGTTTGAGCGCGTCGGGGCTGACCGCGGGTTGAAAGCCCACGAACATCGACCCGTCGGCGTTCCTGGCGCCTCTCGGCCGGAACGTGTACCCCAGGAACGTGAACGAGGTGTACTCGTGCGAGCCACGCCGCCTGCCGTCCTTGCAGTACACGATCTTGGTCTTGTCGGGATGCAACCGCAGCCCGACCTGATCCATCCTGCCGGTCAGCGCGGCCAGCACCTGCTGAGCCTGCCTCTGGGACACACAGTGCACCACCGCGTCGTCGGCGTAACGCTCAAATTCCACGCCCGGGAACTCCCGGGCAAGGAACATGTCGAACGCGTAGTGCATGAACAGATTCGCCAGCACGGGCGACACCGCTGAACCCTGCGGGGTCCCCCGGTCCCGCTCGCACAACGTGCCGTCGGGCAACGCAAGCGGGGCGGCAAGCCACCGCTTCACATACAGCACCACCCAACGCTGGTCGGTGGTGACGTTCGCCTCGACCGCCTTGACCATCAGGTCCCATGGCACGCTGTCGAAGAACTTGGCCACATCAAGATCGATGACCCAGTCCTTCTTCCAGCACCGCCTGCGGCACGCGGCCACCGCGTCCAACGCCGACCGGCGCGGCCGGTACCCATAGGAGTCGGGATGAAAGATCGACTCCGTCCGGGCCTCCAACGCCAGCGCCGCCACCGTCTGCGCGACCCTGTCGGCGACGGTGGGCACACCCAGCATTCTGGTGCCCCCTCCCCCACCGCTCTTGGGTATCTCCACCGCCATCACCGGAGGCGGAAAGTAGGTCCCCGACGACATCCGATTCCAGATCTTGTACAGGTTCCCCCGAAGATCCTCTTCGAAGTCGGCGATGGACTTCCCATCCACCCCGGCCGCACCCTTGTTGGCCTTGACTCGCTTAAACGCCTCCCACACCAGCTGCTTCGGTATCTGAAACGGTTTGCCGTCCGGACCTGACCTGCTCACGCGTCTCCTCCCAGGCCGATGGCCCGGTTGCTCGTGCGAACAAACCAACGATGAGCCGGCCCCTTCGCTCCACCCCGATTACCAGGGCTTCACCGCTACTACGAGCCGGTCCGCCGACAAGCGCCGCGACGGTACTCAACACCTCACGGTTCCCGCCGCCCGGTGCTCTCCCTCTCGCGCCCCGCGCCCGACCGGGCACGGGCGCGGTATCGGCGCCCGCCTTCCCACGTTCCACGCGAAAGCCGCAGACCGGGCTCGCGCCGCCTCCATGCCGGGCACCATCTGGCCAATACACGGGCACCCGCCAGACTCATCCCGAGGCACAGGGAAATGCCCCGGTTTCGATGCCAACTGATTTCGTTTCGGCACGTCATCAGCGGTTCGCTTTCGCTCGCCTTCCCGATCCCCACCTGACGCATCCCGTGCGCCTTTTCCTCATCGCTCACCACGACGGTCTTCAGCCAACGCAGCATGAGGTGGTTTGGCGCCTCTCCCCGCAGAGCGACGCCGAAGGGCCACAAAACCTTCATCTCCCACGCAGCACCGCATCGAACAAGATCTCCTACCTATCGACCTCGCTCTCCGCGCTCGTGGCGCACTCCCTGCCGAAAACTACATCCGTGCAGGTCACGCCACATGCTCGCACTCGTCGAGGACTCCGCCGAGGCGTTGGCGTCTTGCACGTCCAGAGGGGCAATCTGGTCGGGGTCGGTGATCGGCGGAGGCAGCGGGGTGGATGGTCGGGCGTTCGCGGTGCCGCCACCGGCCGTCACAGCTCTCAACCTGCACGGATGTAGTTTTCGGCAGGGACAAGGGTGCGCATGTTGTTGAGGGATTGACGGCTCTATGGAGTCGATCGAGCAGCGGCCAGACTGACAGATCCACATGCAGGTGCTTATGATGTCCGGGATGAAGAACAACTCCTCGTACAGATCGGGGGAATCGTTCGCGCAAGGTGAGTGCTGATGGCACACCACTTCGCGAACATCCCGGCCCATCTGCTGATGTGGCAGCGCGTGCGTGAGTACGCCGTACCACCGTCCATGATCGAGACTGCGACCGCACGGCGTGTGGTCGGTGACTGGGCGGGGGCCTGCGCCTCCGCTCGGATCGACATCGATTTCGATCTGCGCGCCGTGCGCGACCGCTACGGCACCGAGTTCGTCACCCGTCTTAGAGCGGATCTGCGTCGGCTGGCACCGGATCTGCTTCGCTGGCACATGCCTCGAATTGCTCCCCACGGGCGGCTCCGGCCCGGGCTGACCATCTCCCTCAGCCGTTATGGCAGTTCTGGCACCACGCCGTTGCAGTTGGTGGTGCGGACACCGCCGGCTTGGGCGGACGCCGGCCAACGGATGTCCCTGGCACTCTGGGACGAGCACGGTGCCGGCGCACCGAGGCACCATCCGCACCCACATCCCGCCGGGCGTTTCCGGCTCGACCTGCACCGGCATCTGTGGGACTCCAGTCGGTGCGGCCAACTGACATCGCGCTGCGGTGCGGACGCCGCGCCGGTCCCGGCACCCCCCGACCGGCCCCACCCGCTCGCCCGGCTGAAAGGGCCGGTCCGGCCCAATCCCTCCGACGTCAGCACTTACCCGTGGGCGTCGGCACGGTGGGCCGCCGAGGCAGAGCTGTTGCTGAGGGCGGAGGGCGACTCCAGCGGGGTTTTCACCGTGCGGCTCGGCGCACGTGACCGCAGGGCGTTCGAACTCGTCGCCCCCGATGACCACCATGTCCCGACGTTCCGGTCGCTTCGAGAGGCGCTGCCGCCTCAGGTGTACGCAGCGCTGCCGGTGCTACCGGAAGCGGCGGCCCGGATCCTTCCGGATCTGGCGTTGCTGCGGGCCGGGCTCGTCGTTGCCGATCGGCTGCATCCGCTTGTAGCCAAAGCGTTGTCGGCGTCCGGAGCAGAACCCGCACCCTGGCCTGAGCATCAGTCCGGCGACCCCCACAGCGTGGAGTGCCGGGGCGACGTCCACCGGATCGCGCTGCGGGACGGGGTACTGACGGCGGTCGACCATGACCCAGCACAACTGCGCCGGGAAGAGTTGCTGGTGGCACTTGGTGGCCCCGCGCTGCCGTGCCTTCGCGCGATCGATGCGGTGCACCGCGCCCCGCAGGCACTGCCCGCCGTCCGGGAGCGGCTCGGCCACGGCGATGTCTTCGGGGCGCTGGCCGTGGTCGAAGGCCTGCTCGGTCCTGGTGCAGTCCTGCGCGACGGGCCGCTGCGAGAGACGCTGGAGTCGTCTGCGGCCCGCCATCTCGACCACGGACTCTTCCGCTCCAGGCTGCGCCCCGTACCCCCTCCCGCAACGCGCCCCGCACGGCGCCGTCGGGCGCGACTCCGTACCAGTCCAGCACGGGCAAGCTGACCGTCCCGCGCTCGCACCGCGAATTCCGCACGGCCTGGCCCCACCGTGCTCCGGCCATGCCGTCCATTTCGACTACCCCAGGTGATGCCCATGATCTCCAGCGCCCTTCCGTCCACCTCGGTCCTGACGACCGGGATGTCCGCCGACGCATCCGGAACCGACCGGCAACTCGTTCTGGCTGACGACCTCCTGGCCCTGCTGCGAACCACCACAACCGAGACGCGCCCCGACGAGCAGCTCGAAGCGCTCACCCTGGCTGTGGCAGCCGACTTGCCCGTGCTGCTGTGGGGCGAACCGGGCATCGGCAAGACCGCGGCTCTGACGCAGCTCGCCGCCTCGCTCGACCTGCCGCTGACGACTGTGATCGCCAGCGTCCACGAGCCGACGGACTTCTCCGGGTTGCCCATCGTCGGCGATGATGCGGCGACGCAAGGTGTGCCCATGGCGCCGCCGCAGTGGGCAGTGGACCTCGTACGTGCCGGACGGGGATTGCTCTTCCTGGACGAAATCTCCACCGCCACTCCGGCCGTCCAGGCCGCGCTGCTCAGGGTCGTACTGGAGCGGAGGGTCGGTGCATTGCAACTGCCGCCGGCAGTACGGATCGTGGCCGCCGCCAATCCGCGCGCATCGGCAGCGGACGGATGGGAGCTGAGCCCGCCGCTGGCCAATCGATTCGTGCACCTGTACTGGGTGCACGACCGGGACACAGTGGTGCGCGGGCTGGGCGGGGTCTGGCCCCGGGGGCAGCTGCCCCAGCTGGTGTCGGAGAAGCTGCCGGAGGCGGTGGCGTACGCCCGGCGGGCGGTCTGCGGATTCCTGCAGGCACGGCCGACACTGATCCACCGGCTGCCGAGCACTGAGACACGGCGCGGCGGCGCCTGGCCTTCACCCCGGAGCTGGGAAGCCGCGCTGACACTGCTGGCCTTCGGTACGGCGGCATCGGTCTCTCAGGAGGTGCTGGCGTTGCTGGTGCAGGGCGCGGTGGGGGACGGGCCAGGACTCGAACTTCTTGCCCATCTGGACCGGATGGACCTGCCGGACCCCGAGTCGCTGCTGGCCGATCCAGCATCCGCCGAGCTACCGATACGGGGAGATCTACGTCAGGCGGCCTTGGAGGCGGTAGTGGCCGCCGTGGGTGCACGGCCACAGCGGGAGCGCTGGGAGGCGGGCTGGATGGTGCTGGTCCGGGCGCTGGAGACCGGTGCCGCGGACCTGCTGGTCGCCCCGGCGATGGTCTTGGCTTCGCTGCGGCGTGACGACTGGGAGGTGCCGGAGTCGGTGGAACGGCTGGCTGGAGTGATCGGTCTCGCCCGGCGGGCGGATCAGTCGGTACTGCGGGCCACGGGGTCGGCCGACGCCGAGCGTACGGCCGGGGTGGGCCGATGACGAGGACCTCGAAGTTTTCGGTGGCCCGGCCCGCACCGCCGCGCCGAGTACAGGCCGCCGTTCCGACACGCCCGACCGGCTCCGGCGAGCCGTATGGACCGCCCGGCTTCCCACTGGACCTGGAAAAGTTGCTGGCCGCTCGACTGCACGCGGTAAAGGTCCGTCCCTATCTGGCGAGCGCGCTCTTCGCGCTGCACGTCGTGGAGGACCGTTCAGTGCCGACGATGGCGGTGGATGCGCAGTGGCGCTGCTATGTCTCCCCCGGCTTCGTCGCGCGCACCCCGGTGGAGGAGCTGGCAGGCGTCTGGGTGCACGAGGTCTCCCATTTGCTGCGAGACCACCACGGACGGGGGGAGCGGTACGCGAAGGAGCAAGGGGAGAACGGGCCGGGCGAGCGGCTGCGGCGCAACATCGCCGCCGACTTCGAGATCAACGACGACATCTACGGTGACGCTCTTCCCCTGCCCGCCGGGGCGGTCCTGCCGTCGATGTTGGGGCTGGCCGACGGGATGCTCATGGAGGAGTACCTACGGACGACCTCTCTATCCGGGCTCACGCCGGACCTGGCCTGGCTGGACTGCGGCAGCGGTGCCGACGGACAGGACCGTCCGTGGGAGTTGGGGCCCGATGGGGCACACGGCCTGAGCAGACAGCAGCGGGACGCGGTGCGCTTTCGGGTCGCCGAGGGAATCAAGGGCCGGCCGGGCGACGCGCCGGAAGGCTGGCGCCGCTGGGCGGACGAGGCGTTCCATCCGCCTCAGCCGTGGCGGCAGTTGCTGGGGGCGGCGGTCCGCTCGGCAGCGGGAGCCTCTGGGGCAGGAGAAGATCACAGCTATCGGCGTCCGTCCCGGCGTGCAGCCGCTGTCCCCGGTGTGCTCCTGCCGAGTCTGCGCCGTAAGCCGCCCCAGGTCTGCGTGGTGATTGACACATCCGGATCAGTCAGCGATGCCGAACTGGGCAGCGCGCTGCTGGAGGTGGCGGCGATCTCGCGGGCGGTGGGAGGGCGGCGCGACCTGGTGTCGGTGATCTCCTGCGACGCGGCGGCCAGAGTCGCCGTTCCACTCTGCCGAGCCGAGAACCTCGAGCTGATCGGTGGCGGAGGAACGGATCTGCGCTCGGGTTTCACCCGGGCGCTCCGCTCTCAGCCCCGCCCGGACGTGATCGTCGCCCTGACGGACGGCCAGACCCCCTGGCCCTCCGAGCAGCCCCCTTGCCGCACCGTGGTAGGTCTCTTTCCTCGTCCAGCGAGCGCAGTGGACGAGGAAGACCCCGACTATGCCCCGGAGCGCCCGCCGCACTGGGCCCGCGTTGTCACGATCGGCTGAGGCGCGATCATGCCGATGTTCAGCCCCAAATGCGAGCCAGGTGCTCGGAGGCGGGTTCATCGCGGACGTGTCCGCCTCAGACCTGTACGAGAGTTGCGGTCGGTGATCGAGGACGGGTGGGTTCTGGAGGGCGGGGCGCGGCGCTGCTGGCCGCCTTCCGAACTCCTAAGAACATGATCAACATGGCCCATGTCGGCTCGTTGTCGGCTCGGCGGTTCCGAACCGGATCGGCACGCCATGTCACCGTGTGACACGAGAAGCGGGCTGGACGCGGACAGAGCGGCACAGAATGACACCGAGAGCACCGCTCCGATACGAGAGCTCCGGACTTTTATACGCAGGGTGTCAAACTGCCGGGAGCCCCCCGCTGGCGTCCCCCCTGGCATCCGTGTTCATCCAGGTGAGAGGCGGCATTGTCCGGCAGCTCACTCCATCGACACGAACCAGGGGCGACTGAATCCGCAGTGGCTTCCGCTACCGAATATAATCTTGTTCGTAGTTGAGCATCTTCCAGGTTGCGGGGAGCCGCAGGGGAGCCAATTGGGGAGCCACTGTAGGTGGACTCCCCCGGACCCACCCCGACTCCCCTACGGCGTTTTCACAGGTGAGAGGCTCCCCCATCGACTCCCATCGACCTCGATCGACTGCTTTTCTGTGCCTGGGGGTCAAGGGGTCGTGGGTTCAAATCCCGCCGTCCCGACACAGAAACACCAGCTCAGAGGCCGTTTCCTCCACTCGGAGGACCGGCCTCTTGATCGTTTGTTAGCCGTTCGTTAGTGAACTCGGCCGCCCCTCGCGGCACTCGCCCGGTTCACATGGGACCAGGAAGACCGGCATCCGCCCGCTCGGGCCCACCGGATGTTCACACGTCCCGCCGCCCGTCCGTCTGCCCCTCGGCGACCTGCGATCGATCCCGAGCCCCTCTCGATCAGCCGGACGGGCCGCCCCCGCCGATCGGCACCGCGAGGTCATCTCACGGCGGCCGGGCTCCTTCATGAGACCCGCCCAACTCCCCTGGGCTACTTCCGGCCCTGCCCTCGCGCCGAGCCGCCCGTTTACGCGTTGATCAACAATGAAGCCTCGCGGCGCCCTGTCTCCGCGGCCTGCTTACGGCGTGTACCGACAGAGGCAACAACAGAAGCCCCGGTCCCTCGCGGGCCGGGGCTTCCTCGGTGTCATGTCCGGGCGTTAGCGCTTCAGAATCGCCAGGAGGCTCGCGAACTCGTCGCGGCGCAGGGTGAACTTGGCGCCGGCCGGGTCTTTGCTGTCGCGGATGCCCACGGCCTCGCCGAGGTCGGCCAGTTCGACGCAGTTGTCTCCGGCCTCACCGCTGCACGACGACTTGCGCCAGGTCACGTCCATCGCTCTTTCACAACCTTCCGCATCAGCTCGACCGACGCCTTCGGCGAAAGCGCCTCCGCCTGAAGCCTACTGAAGATCTCACTGACGATCGTGAGGTCTTTCGGCTCCACAGTTGTCTCGCCGCCGATACTGCTCTCGATGTACGCCACCTCGCTGCGGTCGGGTTGCGTGGCGATGGTGAAGGCGGCCCGGGCATCCCGCTGGTAGCCAATCGGAGCAATCTGAATCGTGACGTTCTCACGCTCCGACATCTCGATCA
>NZ_BCQS01000044.1 GCF_001552195.1 Actinomadura latina NBRC 106108 | reverse complement strand
AGTAGCGCCGAGAAGGCCATAACGCTGCCGATCTGGCTGATTTCGTCGCCAATTGCCAGGCGAGCCACTATCGCAGCCACAAAAGCGGTAACGAGGCTGCGAACCAGTCATGGAAGATTCGATAGGCGGTGGTCGGACGGTCCGTCTGATCGGTCACGAGGTCACCCTGCAAGTGCAAGGAAGAGCGGGCCGACAGGTTAGCGGCGGACGCCTATGGCAAGGCGGTGCGTGAGGTACGCAATCCACGAGCGCCCTTCGTTGCTGTCAACTCATGACGATACTGGCCGATAGACGTACGGAGTCGGGGTGCGGTTGACAGGTGAAGCTGTGATGTAGGTCATAAAAATACCCTTTGTGATCGTCTTGCCGTTAACTGATCTTCGACTTATGTTTAGGGCGCTTTAGGTGGGCTTTGTCTTGCGAGGTCATAGTGCGCGTCCGGGCTGGTCGTGGCTAGAGCAACGAAAACGCTGCTGCCCTGAGTCGCGTGCGGCTAACGAGCCCCAGAGGTGCCAGTCGGTGACCGTTCAGTAAGAGTGAAGGAATTGAGTTCGAATATGAAGACTGCGATGCCGGTCGTGGTGGGCGGCGGGATACTGACGGCGGCGTTGGTCGCTTCGCCTGTGCAGGCGGCGGAGGTGGCGATCCCGCAGCGGATCGTGGTCGATCCGGTGGCGGTGCAGAACTGGGACGCCGATGTCACGGTGAGCGGACAGGTGCAGCAGGACCGCGGTGCCGGATGGGTGGCCGCTCCCGCTGGTCTGGTCGTGCACTTCGACAGCCCGGACGGGCAACTCCAGGTGATGGCCACGGTGCAGACCGGCGGCCGGTTCAGCGCCACGTTCTACCCGGGCCCGGGGAACATCATCGCGCGTGTGCCCGGCTACGGGCAGGTCACCGAGACCTCGGCCCGAGTCCTGGGCTGGATCAGCCGCCTGTACATCGACCAGGCGCTGGGTGATCGGGAGACCAACCCGGTCTATCCGCTGCGCGGCAAGACCTTCCAGGTCAGGCGAACGCTGAAAGCGGTGCGCGGTGAGGCGCTTCCTGGGCGGAAGGTGACGCTGTGGTGGGCGCCCAAGGGTGCCTCCGGCTACCCCAAGACGGGATGGAAGCAGGTCAGTTCGGGCGTCACCGACGCCCAGGGCAGGGTGAAGATCGGCGCGACCGCTTGGACGGCCGGGTGGCTGCGCACCAGCTACTCCGGAGACGCCACCTACACCGGCGTCGACTCGGGCTACCCGTTCCGCGTGTACTACAAGACCGGGATCGCCGGCTTCAACGCCTCTCCGGAACCGGCGCGCAAGGGCCAGTACCTGACGCTCAAGGGCCGTTTGATGCGGTGGACGTCCTCGGGCGGCTGGCAGCCGATCAAGGGCAAGTGGGTGAGCGCGAAGTATCGCCTCAAGGGCCAGACGACCTTGCGCACTCCGTCCTGCACCAACGGCGGAGACGCGACCAGTTCGACCGGCTGGTTCCAGATGAAGTGCAAGACCCCGGCCGACGCCACCTGGATGGCCTACTACCTCAGTCCGTACGCCTCACCCGACACCAGCAAGACCGACTTCCCCGCGCAGGCCACCGACTACGTCGACGTCCGCTGACCGACTAGAGCCCGTGTGATCGCCCGGCCGGTGACCGTGCCGCGGCAGCCGTGGTGCCTTCCACAGAGGAGGGATGCACGGACCGCCGTCGCGTGGGCCGCCGGTAGCCGATGACCGGCAGAGCTTCGCGGTCACAGCGCCAGGTCCAGGCATGCGCTCAGCCCGGCGCCCGTCCACACGTCGCCGTCGCGGATTACCGGGTCGACGTCACCACGGTGTCGGGTATTCGGCGGCGAGTTGGTCGGCGGTGGACCAGTGCGTCGTAGTCGGCCCCCGAGTGGCCGGTTCGTGGCAGAGTGGCGGGATGCCTGGCGCGAGGTACGGGATGGATGCGCCCTACGGGTTCGGTTTCGTGGGCTTGGTCGTGCTGGGGTTCTGGGTGACCGGGCTGGTGATGGCGGTCACCGCCGATCTGGCCGCCGCGCTGCCCGCGCTGGTCTCCGGCACCCTGCTGGCGGGATGCCTGGCCCTGAGCCTGCACGCCACGCTGCGCGGCAAGTTCCTGGTCTGGCAGGACGTGCTGGACGAGCTGGACCTGCGTGGCGACGAACGGCTGCTCGACCTCGGCTGCGGACGCGGCGCCGTCCTGTTGGCCGCCGCCCGGCGCCTCCCGCAAGGCCGGGCGGTCGGCGTGGACCTGTGGCGCGGACGGGACCAGTCCGGCAACAACCCAGCGGCGACCCTGCGCAACGCCCGCGCCGAAGGCGTCGCCGACCGCGTCCACGTCCAAGGGGGTGACCTGCGCAGACTCCCGTACGCGGAGGCAAGCTTCGACCTGGTCGTGTCCAGCCTGACGGTGCACACCATCTTCGGCGCGAACGGCCGCGCCCAAGCGATCGCCGAGGCGTACCGGGTGCTGCGGCCGGGCGGCCGCCTGCTGATCGCCGACCTGGCGCGGACCCCCCGCGAATACGCTGCGGTGCTGGCCCGGCTGAACGCCCAGGACATACGCGTGCGCGGCCTCGGCTGGCGCGCGTGGTGGGGCAGTCCGTGGGTCCCGACCCGCCTGCTCACCGCCCGCAAACCAGCCACCCCCTGAACACACCCACCGGCACAATTCAGGCCATTCCCCAGATCAATAGGCCGCTTCCTGCCGCGGAGAAGCCGAGCGAACTCCTTCAGCGGCTGTTGGACGCCCGTGCGCTGTCGCCACGGAAGTTCCCTACGGGAGGCAAGCCGACTCGTAAGCAGACGCAGCCCATCTCGCCCGCAAGAGTGAGGAAGGTCCATGCGGTGTTGTCGTCCGCCCTGAACTCGGCGGTCATGTCCAAGCGCCTCGCACACAATCCGGTCGAGCACGTGGAACTGCCCCGGATCGGTCGGAGGCCGACTGATGACGGGACCTGCGGCTCACGTCACGTTGTCGGTTACCGAGGGAGCAGCGGACTGCTTCCTGCGTCTGCGGGTGCGGAGCGCCATTGCCAGGACGACCGCGAGAGCGAAGGTTCCGGCGATCCAGCGGACGCCGAGGGCGTCGAGCCATGCGGTGACCTGCCCCTGAATGTCAGTGACGGTACCAACGATCGGGTCGTCGGCGGAGGCTCCGGCGTTGAGGCGCAACTCGTACCAGCCGTAGTAGCCGACATAGACGCCTGCCAGGAGCAGGAACACCCCGCTGGCTCGCGAGACGTGGGGGAGGACCGCTCGGGTCCTTCGGACGGCGGCTTCCTGGGCAAGGGCGACGAGGAGGGCCAGCAGTCCGATGACCAGGCCCATTCCGACACCGTACGCGACGAACGCGGCCAGCCCGTCCAGCAGATCGCCGCTCCCGGAGACCAGCCCGGTGACGGCGAGGAACGGCGCGATGGTGCACGACAGGGAGGCGACCGCATAGGAGGCGCCGTATCCGTAGAGGGCGACGAACGAGCCGGTCGGCCCGCCGACGTTCAGGCGCGGAAGCCGCAGCAGCAGTTCCCGCCCGGACACCAGCCAGGCGCCGAGCACGATCAGGAGCCCGCCGGTCACGACGGTGACCCACGGCAGGTGCCGCTGGACCGGGACGATCGCGACGCTGATCACCAGGCCGAAGATTCCAAAGACGGTGATGAAGCCCAACGTCATGGCCGCCGTCAACCGCAACGCCCGCGCCGCACCACCGGGCCCGGAAACCAGCAGGGCCAGGAACGAAGGCAACATCGCGAAGCCGCACGGATTGAACGCCGCGACCAACCCGGCGGCCAACGCGAGTGCGAGGTCGTCCATTTACAGGGCGTGCTTATCGATGAGGGAGGACAGCGTGGCCTCGTCCAATGGACCCACCGCCGGGTGGCTGCCACCCTCGGGGTTCACGATGAGATAAGAGGACTGCGAGGTGACCTTGAAGTGCTTGTAGAGGGCACCGGTCCGGTCGTCCAGTTGGACGATCCCGGACGTGCCGGTGCGCGAAACGAACCTCTTCATCGCCGCTTTGTCCTTGTCGAGCCCGGCGACGCCCACGAAAGTGACCTTGTCGCCGTACTTCTGAGCGGCCTTGGCGACCGCGGGCCCCTCGGCCTGGCATTTGGGGCACCACGGCGCCCAGAACCAGAGCACTACCGGCCTGCCTGCCAAGCTCTTGCCGTCGAACGCCGTTCCATCGAGCTTGGCTCCCTGGAACCTCAGCAACGCGGGTGCTTCCTTGACGGACGCCTTGCTCGGCGCCGCGCTCGTCGGTGCTGAAACCGTCGCCGACGACGCGGCGACGCCCGGCTCATCGGCCCCACCACCGCATGCGGTCAGCACGACTGCCAGCGTGGAGAGGGACAGACTGAACTTCTTCATGCCGTCACGGTAGATCTGCTCTGTCCACGCCGACCCTTACAAGTCGATGACGTCACCGCCCGGACTGAACCAAACGCCCACCTCGACGTTCACGAAGGACGCACCGACCGCCCTGGGCCACCGCAAGCGACACGGTCGGGAGGCCGGACGTGCCTTCCTTAAGCCGGCCATGCGGCTCGTCGCCGACCTCGACATCCTCGGTGTCCGTCCACGGCAGGCTCGCGACTCCGGCGCGGCGTGGTCCCCGGAAGGCGACGTTTGCGACGTGATGGCTACCCTGGAGACGCCATCCGGGGCGCGCGGGAATAGGCCGCCGTCTTTCATGTGCTTCAGCTCACGTGGCGAACATCGTGGATATCTCACGTTCAGCCGACGTCGGCACCTCCTCCCCGGAACCGGCGTGGGAGATGTCGGGCATGGACCACGTCCAGTTGCCGGCGGGCGCAGTGCTCACCGAACCGCCGGCCCCGCTGTGGGCGCTGGTGCTGGCGGGTGAGCTCAAGCTTGATGCGGCGTTCGAGGCGCAGTCGCTCGCCGAGGGGGACGCCGTCCTCATCGACGCCCGCACCGCTTACCGGCTCACCGCGTCGGAGCGGCACGAGTCGTCCGCCCTGGTCGTGGCGGACCTGCGCATGGCCGTCCCGGTCCGGCGGCTGCCCAGCCCGCTGGTGGTCCGCGGCTTCGGCGCCCGGAACGGCGGCCTCATGGCGCTCGTCACGCAGTGCCCGCTCGAACGTGCGTGCCGGCCGACCCTGTTCGCCGCCAGCTACGGCAACCTGATCGGCGCGGCGATGACCACCTCCTGGCAGGAGGACCAGGGCGGCGACGCCGAACCTCTGGACGAGGCCGTCACCGCGGTGGTGGCCGCCGTGTCCGCCCGCCCGGCCGAGCCGTGGACCGTCGAGGGGATGGGCCGCCTGGTCCACCTGTCGCGTTCGGCCCTGGGCGAGCGGTTCCGCCGCGCACTCGGCCGGGGACCCGCGGAGGTGCTCCGGGAGATCCGGATGCGGGAGGCGCGCCGGCTGCTCGCGGACCCCTCGCGTCCGGTGGAGTACATCGCGTCCGCCGTCGGGTACGGCTCCACCGCCGCCTTCAGCCGGGCGTTCTCGTCCCACCACGGCGTCGCGCCGCAGGCATGGCGGGAGCCGTCACCCACGCGGGACGCGCAGCGCGGCGAAGAGCAGCCCGGCCGCCGCGGCGAACCCCGTGCCGAGCAGGAAGGCCGCCTGCACGCCGCGGGCGTCCAGGAGCGCGCCTCCTGACGCCGACCCCAGCGTGATCGCCACCTGGAACGCGGTGACCTGCAACGACAGGGCCGACTCGGCGCGCTCGGGCTCGACGCGGGTCACCCACAGCTGGGTGGCGACCGGGACCATGTTGAAGGCCAGGCCCCACACGACGACCCCCGCGGCCAGCACCGGCAGGGACGGCGAGATCGCGGTGACCAGCAGGCCGCCGGCCAGCAGCAGCGGGGCCGCGGCGACCACCGCGCGCAGTCGTCCCGCGAACCGCCCGGCGGCGAGGTTTCCCGCGAACCCGCCCACGCCCCAGGCCAGCAGCAGCCATACCGTGGCGCCCGCGTCGACGTCGTCGAACGCGACCCGGATGAAGGGGTAGGCGGCGAAGTTGCCGAACGCGACCAGGACCACGCCCAGCACCCCGGCCATCAGCCACCGGTTGGCGAGCGCCGCCCGCAGCATCGCCATTCCGGCGGCCGGGTGCGGGGGTACCGGCGGCAACGTCAGGGCCACGGCCAGGGCGGCGGCGATGCCGAGGGCCGCCGCGACGCCGAACACCAACCGCCAGCCGACCGCGTCGCCGAGCAGGGACGCCAACGGGACGCCGCCGATCGTCGCGAGGGTGACGCCCAGCGCGATGGACGTTGAGACCACGCTGTCGCGTCCCGGCACGGCGCGGGTCCCGGCGCCGAACGCGAACGACCAGTACCCGGCGATGGCGACGCCGAGGACGAGCCGGCCGAGGAGCAGGACGGCGAAACCGGGGGCGACCGCCACCGCCAGGTTCGAGACGGCCGCCGCGACCAGCAGCCCGGTCAGGACCGTGCGCCGGTCGGTCCGCGGCAGCAGCACCGCGATGCTGGGTGCGGTGACCGCGCCCGCGACCGCGGTCGCCGCGACCGCCAGGCCGGCGGTGCCCTCGCTGAGCCCGAGGTCGGCGGCCATCGCGGGCAGCACGCTCGCCGGCAGGAACTCGCTGCCGACGAGCACCGCGATCCCGGCGGCGAGCGCCACGATCGGTGACCAGTTCGTCGAGCCGCCGGACCGTGCCGGGGACTCGGGCGGCGGAGTGTCGGTGGACGGCGGCGAGGACTGAGGCGTGGACATGCCGTCCAGCCTCGCCTCGTCCGCGCCGCCGCAGTTGATCGCCTGACGCGAACGGTTGATCGTCTGACCGGTGTCACCAGGTCGGCCGTCTGCCACACCGACGATGCCCAGGTCTTGCAGGTAGTGAGCGAATCGCTGATGCTCGTCGCGGGTGGGCTTCCCGTCTGTGTTGTGGCTGGTCATGCGGCGGCTCCTTCGGGCCGCTCGACCAGGTGGCCTGGTTCGACGCGGGCGCCGGCCCGCACGAGCGCGACGAGATGGGGCGCGTTGATCGCGCGCCAGCGGGCTTGTGCGGACTCGATCAGTTTGAAGACCATGCCCAGGGCCGTGGCCCGGCTGCCAGCGCCTTTGGTGACCTTCGTTCGCAGGCGCACGGTGGCGAAGGTCGACTCGATCGGATTGGTCGTGCGCAGGTGGATCCGGTGTTCGGCGGGGAAGTCGAGAGCATCCGCCGGGCTCCTTCCCGGACGATCTCATCGATCAGAGAACCGTCTCGCGTCGACCCGTCGTTGACCACCGTGAGCACAGGGCGCGCCTTCCCGACCGACGCTGCAACGTCGGCCTACTCGATCACTCGGGAAGGTACGCCCTCCCGATCCCGATCCACAGGTCATGAGCATTGCTCCTGCGGCAAGAGCGGATACTTGTGGGCGTTACTGCCGATTGGACGATGTTCCCCGCGAAACCGGTCGTTTAGGATGCCGGGTCATGGCGATGTTCGTGCACCTGACCTCGGCGGCGAACGCGTCGCGCATCCGGCGGTCCGGGATTCGTGCGGAAAGCCACGGACAGGACGGTGCGCGCGGGGTGTACGTCTTCCCAGTGCTGTGGTCGTTCACCCTCACCCACCAATGGCTGCGCGAGTTGGCCCGTTTCGGTGGCAAGGGACGGTTGGTGGCCGTCCACGTGCGGCTGGACGACGCTCAGCACGTACTGGCCGGGCATTACGCCGAGCGGGCACGGCACGCCCAGGTCACCGTTTCGGCGGCAGAGGCGGTCCGGCGGATCGCGGCACTTGAGGACCCCCGCGGATGGGAGGTGTTCGTCCCCCGGGCGATCCGGCCTCGCGAGGTGCACAGGATCCGTGCCGCGCCGCAAGTGGTCGGCTGGCGGTACCGGCCGGACGCGCACGGCGTGCGTCCATGCAGCTGCCTCGGGTGCCGGGAGCGCGGCGGCTACGGAGCGCGGCGCCTGCTCGAACGGTTGCCGCACCCGATGGACGGTCCGGCGCCACCGGTCAGGGAGTTGCTCGCAAAGATCGCAGCGGCCGGAGACCCCGGAGACCCGGCCGCGCTGCGAGAAGCGCTGGGGTGGTTCGGCACGCGTCGGCGCGGTCCGCTGCCGGAGCTGGCTCACCTCGCCGGCCACCCGGACCCTCAGGTGCGGGAAGAGATGGTGTTCGCCGTCGCCCGCTGGTCCACTCCCGGCGTCGCCGAGTTGCTGGACGGCCTCGCCGACGACCCGCACCCGGACGTCCGGGAGGCCGTGGAGTTGGTCCGCGAATCGCGCTGACCCTTGAGTCCGTGGAATCGGTCGTCGCACGACGGCTGCCTCCGCAATTCTCCGACGCCGGCGAGGAGGCGTTCTCGCCTGGGCACGCTCATCGGCACGAGGGCGGCGGGTGGCCTTCGACTGGGCTCCAAGATCGCGGTCGAGCATCCGACGGGCGGCAGAAGCGGGTGTGGTCGGGCTCCGGTCAACCCACCGGAATAGCGGCATCAGGTCGGGGCTTTGCCATGGGCATGAGCGCCACATCGTTCGATCCATGCACGCTGCTCGCGGAGAGCCGGCTCGGCGTCCTTGCGACGATCAAATCGGACGGCCGCCCGCAGCTTTCCCCGATCATGCCCTTCTTCGACTGGGAGGCCGGTGTCATCTACGTTTCGATGACCGAGGGCCGGGCCAAGACCGCGAACCTTCGCCGCGGGCCGCCCTGGAGGTCACCAGCCCCGACGGCTGGGCGTGGGCCACCGCCGAGGGCACGGTACCGCTCACCAGGCCCGGGACCGACCCTCGCGGTCCCGAGGTCGAGGCGCTGGTGGACTACTACCGCAACGCATCGGGAGAACATCCGGATTGGGATGAATACCGTTCGGCGATGGTGTCCGACCGCAGGGTCCTCATGGCGATGACGGTCGATCATGTGTACGGAGTGAAGCTGCGTTGACGGCCCACCACGCCGCCGCCTCGCCTGTCGGCCGGAGACCATCACTCAGCGATCACGCCAAGGATCCTACGTGGGCTGGATACAGTTCGCTTTCTGGCTCTGGGGTCCGACTCGGTCTACTCCGGCTGCCGTGATGTGTGGCCGGGTGCGGCCCCTCCATACCGAGTCGGGCTTCACGGCGACTGATCAGCGTACGCTGGCACTGCGCATGCAGTTGATCGCACTACGTGTTTCCACGGATTGCGGCGTCATGGCTCCCGCTGTACGCGCGAGATCAGGGCGAGTAGAGGAGTAGACACAGTGCATCAGATGATCAAGGGCGCCAACATTGACCTGTCCGGCCTGACCACGGCGACCGGCCCGTTCACCGTGGCGTTGAGCTGGATCGATCCTTCTGGCGAAGGTGAGGCCGATGTTTCGGTGCTCTTGGTCGACGCCGAAGGCAAGGTCGGCAGCGACGCCGACTTCGTCTTCTACAACCAGCCCGCCACCGCTGACGAATCGGTGCGCCTGTTGGGCAAGGCGCCCACCGCCACCGGCAGCGAGGACCGCATCCTGGTCGACCTGGGCGCGGTGCGGCCCGAGGTGCAGCGCGTTGTCATCGCCGCCAGCCGTTACGCGGGTGCGACGTTCGGTGGACTGGACGATCTGCGGCTGACCACCTCCGACAGCGCCGGAGAGGTGCTGCTGACCTTCGACATCGCCGACGCCGACACCGAGACCGCGTTCATCTTCGGGGAGCTGAGCCTTGGTAGCCGGGGTCGGCCAGAACCGGCATCGTCGTGGCGTAGGGGTAGAGCGTCGGCAGGACCAGTGCGCGGGCCGCTTCGATATCGACGACTCCACCGGGCAGGACGTCGCTGAACCAGATGGGGAAGCCGTCGGGTTCGGACAGCATCTGGACCTGGCCGCCGAAACCGCCGGTCTTTCCCGAGAACCAGGCGTCGATCGTTTCGCCCTTCACGCTCACGGTCTTGTGGCGGCACCGGTCGGTTGCGAAGATCTTGCCGTCCATCTCCAGGTGCGGCAGCCCGTCGGCGACGGCCTTCTCCAGGGCCTGGTGCAGGTCCGGGGCGCGATGGGCGAGGACGTCGATGGCCTCGTGCAGGTATCGGTAGGTGGTCGACTGCGACAGCCCGAAGGCTGCGCCGTGCCGGGTGATGTTGGGCTTGTCCCGGAACCACGCGATCGTGAACAGGGCCTGCTTTCGGCAGGTCAGGCGCCGTGTGCCCTTCCGGGTCCCGCGTGCCCGGCGTTCGGCGCGCAGCAGGCCGGCGACGAAGCGGATCAGTTCGCGTGGGACGTCGAGCATGGCAGGATAGGTGACCACGTGGCGCCTTTCGGTGGCAGACGAGGACTTGTGGTGAGACCTCTTCTACCGGGGGCGCCGCGCTTGTTTCGGGGCATGGCGTTATGTTCGCGAGTCTGCCCGATCCTGCCTGTCATGGCAGGTTAAAGCCATAACGCCCGAATGGAAGTCGCTGGGAAAACGTCACTGGCCCGCTGTTCCCCGGGCCCGGACGATCGTCGCTTTCCGCTGGTGTCGCGCCGGTAGCGACGCCGGGCGGTGTCGCGCGCTGATAGAGGCCGTGATCGAGCCGCTGCAGCAGTGGGGCTCGTCTGGCCAGGTAGGGGCGGTTGCGGTCGCGATAGGAAATTCGCTATTCCTGCCGATACTCCTACACGAGCTATGTAGAGTACGAGGTCGAGCTTAGGGGGCGGCGCAACGCCATCTCTCTTGAGAGCCGGTACGACGCGATGGACAAGGGGCGGCTGTGACGTCTTCCGAAGGAGCGGGTCCGCGTGAGGAGATACATGAGTTCGTTGATGCCGTAATCCGGTCGGCCCACGCGGCGGCCCGCGCAGCCGAGGCGGCGAACGCGGCGAACCCGTCTCGCGCCGCTCGCCGCGCGGCTCGCGCGGCGCATGCGGCGGCCCGCGCGAATCGCGCGCTCGACGAGACGTTCACAGCGCGCGCGACGGACCGGGCGGGGGACGCGGCTTTCGCGGCGGCTCGCGCCGCGCGCGCGGCTGCTCGTGCGAAGGTCTCGGGTTCCGTGTTTAGCGCGGAGGCGGAGTTTGCAGCAGGCTTCGGGGCGTACTGCGCGGCGAAGATGCTGTGGGCAGAGAACCCGGACCCTGAGGGCGCCTTCATTTTCGAGTATCCGAGGGCGATGAGCGCTGTCCGCAGGGCGGGGCCGGTGGTGGCCCTAGCACTGAATGCGTGCGAGCGGGTGTTCACTGAATTGGTCTCGCAGTCAAAGGCCGTACCGCAGCGACGGTTGGGGCGTGTGCCGAGGCGGTTGACGGAGGTGGCGGTAGCGGTGCTACCGACCGCTGACCGAGCCCGGTACCGCGAGGAATGGACCGGCTTGCTCACTGAGCTACCCAGCCGGCGTGCCCGGGCACGGCAGATGTGCTCCCTCCTCGCTGGAGCTCCCCACGAGAGTTGGGCTCTGCGCCGACCGCAGACGGGGCGTGAGCCGGTATGACCTGCGAGCGACAGCGAGCCGCTGAACAGCATGGGGATGTGAGATGAGAGCGCAGACCAAGGCCGGTCACGACGACCGGCGTGGAGTGTTTATCCCGGCCGAGGTGCTGGTGATCACCGCCATCGTGGTGATCGGAGTGGCAGTGGCCGCGCTGGCGGCGGTGTTCCCGGCGGTCGGGTTGCCGACTGGCGTCGGCGTCGCCGTGATCGGATTACTGTACGGGATCTACCACAACCGGAAATCACCCACCAACCCGCCCAGCAGTTCTCCGGGCGACTTGCCAGACCGGGAGCGGCTGAACATCGGCAAGAAAGAGGGGGAACAACGTGGCTAAGGGACCGCGGATGACCCTGCAGACGCAGATGGTGTTGCGGCAGGCACTGAGCGAACCGACCCGGGAGTGGTACGGGTTGGAGATGGTGCAGGCCACCGGGCTGCCCTCGGGCACCGTGTACCCGATCATCACCCGCTTGGAGCAGCGTCACTGGATCGCCTCCCGATGGGAAGACCCGGCCGAGCACGAGGCTGAGGGGCGCCCACGCCGCCGTTACTACCAGCTCACCAAGGAAGGCACCGAGGCCGCCCGTCTCGCCCTGGCCAGAATCCGACAGAACCGCGCAGCCACACCAGTGCCTTGGGGTTCTCTGGGGCCCCAGCACCCCGGGTTCACTGCATAACTGCTACGTACGCTCATCGCAGAGCCGCGCGGTCGGCGGCAGAAGAGTGCGTTGCCTCGGCGGCTTCGGCGGGCGGCGAGCCGACTGGCCGGAACCTTGTGGCGGCTTCGTGTTCAGTGGCGGTGTTGTTCGGTCGGGGTCTGGTAGGTGAGCAGGTCGAGTGCATGGGTGAGGGCGGTGAGGTTGTCCGGGTGTGCCGCGAGGTCGTCGACGCCGACCGAGGGCCATGCTGCGTAGTCCTTGGTGCGGGCGTCGATGATCTCGGGTTCGAGGGGCGGGAGGGCGGCCAGGTTGTCGACGAAGGTTGCGACCGTGTCGGCGGGCAGGTGCTTGATCAGGGTATCGAGGTTGATCCAGAGGGCGGGTCGGCCGCCGGGGTGCGCGGACAGGTTCTAGGTCGAGGGTCGCTGACCGTTGATCGGGTAGTGGGCGATCACGCTGGGGTAGGCCCCGGCTTCGCTGATCAGCTGCGCTGGCGCCCTCGGTGTGATTGAGCAGTTCCGTGTCGATCGCATCGATGCGCGGACCTACGCAGATGGCCCCGCCGCGGTGCTGGCCACCGACGTGCGCGACACCGCAGCGACACCGACTCGGAGGTGCTTGCCTCACCGTGTACGGCGACGCGGGTGTCAGAAGCTCGCTAACCTCCACCAGCGTGGGCACCGCGTCGGCGTCGACGAACAGGTGGTCCAAGCCGGAGGCGCCCGCGGCTGCTCAGTTCGCCCGCAGGGACGCCGATCTCCTGTCCCACCAGCCCCAGCCGCCGTACGGACCGGTCCCGCAAAATCCCGAAATCCAAATGCCGAGGATGGTTCTGGAGACACAACCGAAGTCCGACGCTTGGCCAGGCGCTGAATTGTGGAGGCGATCCAGGTCGAGCCCCGGTCAACCAACGGAGAAGGCGTAGGGCCTCGCGGCATCCCAGAGAATCGTGGCCTCGTCGAGGAAATGAGGGAACCACGGATCCTCCGGTTGCAGAGTGAATTTTGGCTCACCGGGGGCCTGGTAGGTGTAGTACTCAAGGAAGAGGGCGGGTGGTGTCCCAGTGTCCAGGTCGGGCCAATCCGTGGCGAGGATTCCGAGCGCAAGAGGGTGGTCGGTGAGCCGGACGGCCAGCCCATCTGTGGTGCGGCTGAGTTCTTCTAGTATGCGCAGGGTATGGCGGATGCGTTCGCTTAGGCTGGCCGCGGAGCGCTCGACGTAGTAGCGGTCCGCGGCGATCGCCACGGCTGGCGAGTCGGGATCGATAAGGAGGATGCGGATCTGGCAGCCGTCCCGTAAGAGGTGTTCGAGGACGCTGTATCGGGTGTGCACGAGGTTGTTACGGGCGACGCCAGTGATAAACAGTTGTCGGGATGAGGTGAGCCGGAGATCGAGTTCTTCGCCGAATTCGTCCGCGAATGACGGGCGCTCCATCCTTGCCAGGCGGCCTTCGTGTTCCAGCGGCCAGGGAAGCCCGTCAGCCCACATGCGGCGGGCCTCGGCCACGAAATGATCGAACCAGTAGCCGTCCCGATGTTCGAGGTACAGAATCGGGGTGGCTTCGCGCTCTGACCGGTGCTCGTAGTGCTGTACGAGGATCGCGCCATCGCGGGAGTCCAGATCGATTCCGTTAAACCCGATCTTGGGAACGAACGGGCTCACCCGGACCTCTAGCTCACCACCTGTCGAGTCGCGCAGATGGGTCAAGTCGTCCAAGGTGGCCTCGATGCGCGCACGCAGTCTCGCGGGGCTGACATCCGAAGCGTGGTTGTGGGTCGCTTCGCGGACGAGTCTTTCGTCGGTCGGGTCGAGAAGCAGAACGTGGGCCTTTCCGCCTGTCCGCAATGACCGCTGGAGATCGCTACGCATTGTCTGGACCGTTCTCGATCCCGCGATGCCGATGAACAAGAAAGTCCGTGCCCCTGCCCGGCGCGCGTGGTACTCCGCCGGAAACTCCTTGTGCAGTGGGATCGCATCTTCGCTCGCCCGCTGTCGTGCGATCGCGCCGATCTGGTTCCGGGATCTGATCTGCGAGAATGCGAGGAAGGCCAGCAGTGCGAGGACGGCGGACGAAAGCATCTTCACGTCGGAGACACCGAAGCCCCCCAGCACGGTGAACACCAACGCGGTGATGATCAGGCAGTAGAGGTCAAGGTTGGCGTCAGTGGCCACCCGGTTCAACAGGTTCTTCAGCTTGCCGATCACCCCTGTCACCTTACGGGGCAGCACAGCCCGCGACCAGAGGTCTTCCCGACTGGTTTCCTCTCCCTTCACAGAAGGTCAGGCACATATCCGCGAATCCGAGCGCGCCAAAGTCGGAAGACGTGTACTTCAGGGTTCGAGCAGCAGATGCCGGGGCCGGTGATCGAGCGGCGGCCGGGATGGTGTCCGGAGGTTGATGCAGATGAGGGCGAAGACGTCGACCAACCCGAAGATGAAAAGATGTTCGTGAAGCTGGGAACCGGTCGTTTCCTCGCTGCACTGGACCTGCCGGTCCCCGCGGACCTGTCAAGGTGAGCCAAGAGCGGAGCCACAATCAGACCCGCGCTCGGCCCGCCCCACCAACACTCAGCTTCGGCGCGAATGAACGATCGGCGGCAGATCCGGATGTACAGGTGGCGAGGTCAAGGCGCTCAGCCTAGATTTGGCGCGTGCTGGAGACATGGGGACTGACCCTGACCATGGACATCGCGCGGCAAGTCAGGCAATGGCGGGCTGAAGGCTGCACATGGCGCGCAATCGCTGCATGC
Source organism: Actinomadura latina NBRC 106108 (assembly GCF_001552195.1). Taxonomy (GTDB): domain Bacteria; phylum Actinomycetota; class Actinomycetes; order Streptosporangiales; family Streptosporangiaceae; genus Spirillospora; species Spirillospora latina. The sequence continues at coordinate 43,884 of NZ_BCQS01000044.1, read as the reverse complement.
GCTGACGACGCATGGGGCACCGACTCCCGTGGCAACCAGTTGTTCGGCAGAGACTTGTGTCTGGAAAGCGCGCGGATGCTCGGCGAGAATCCGAACGCCGATCCCTGGAACTGACCCGGTTTGGCGAGTGTCCCTCGACCGACGCTGCTCCACTGCTGTAACCGCTCGATCTGGTCCGCCTGCACGCACTGTGATCGGCTATGGCAGGGCGGTGCCGAACGCGCGCGGTCGAGGGCAATACCGGAACGTGCATCCAACTACCGCGCCAGGCTCAGGACATCGACGGGCCGTTGCCCCCCGACGCGGCAACTCCGCGATCTCATCGTGCCTACGCACCGCCGCACGCCATCCCACGACCTCTCGATGACCCTCTCACCGCTGCCTGCCGTCGCCTCCACCGTCCGCGGCCGGCGGAACAACATTCCGCTTCACAAGCGCCACAACCACGATTATGAGGTCGAAGGCGATCACAAGCAGCGGAAGCAGCACCCACCAGAACAGCGCGGCGACAGCGATGACCGGGAGGAAGACGACCACGAGGACGATGATCGCGTTGCCAAGGTCGAAGCCGCCTGCCCTGCCCCCGCCCGAACCCGACGTTGCCGCGTCGCCGATCTGCACCGCAGCGTCGACGACATCACCGGAATCGCCATCCCGGTTCTTTCGCTGACGGCGCCAGCCACCGAAGCGTCGGACGAGCGCTCGCCAGCGTGGTTCCCAGACCACACGCACCGTCCACAGCGTGTCATCGGGCGCTGTTACAGAACGCTCCTCACGGCGACAGCTATCTGCCCGCACCAAGGCCCTCCGCCCATCGGCTCCGGCAGCAGCGCGCTCGGCGGCATGTGCGGATACTTGTGGGTGCTTCGCGGCCGGGTGGGTCGGGTTCCGGGTCGGATAGTTGGTGGATGCATGAGGCCTGACGAGGGCGAGGACGTCGCCGAGGCTGCTGCGCTGCGGGAACGGTTGCGGCATGTCCGTTGGATCGGCGGCGGCAGCGGAGCGGGCGAGTCGACCATCGCCCGGCGTATCGCGGCCCGGTACGGCATGCGCGTGTACTCGACCGACGAGGCGATGCCGGACCACGCCGGCCGCAGCACTCTCCCGCCCGATCCAGCAAGGAACCCGTGATGACCGGCCTCGACCGCGCTCTCGCCAGAGCCCTCACCGGCCTGCTCATCGACATCGACCTCAGCGACGACGATATCGACCCTTTGCCCTTACATCGCATTGTCCTTACATCGCGGACTCGCGCGGATCCCCCTAGTACAACGCTCGCCCGCTGAACTGTCGGCGAAAGGGTGATTCATGCCAGGATTGCCGGGTGAACATCTCTCATGTTGCGGCGTTCCTGGGCGCCGTGGCGCTGGCCAGCACACTGGCGGCGTGCTCGGACGGCCACGAGACAAAGGCAGCGGACTGCGCCCGCGTGAACACCGTCGTGGCGAAGCCCGTGACGGATCTCAGGAATCTCTCCGCGCTATACCTGCAAGCAGCTTCGCAGCTGCGCGCCATGAAGCCGAAGCTGAAGGACGACAAGGCCGCGTCGCTGGCCGACGCCTGGACCCGGGCATTCGAGGCGCAGGGCAAATATGAGATCGCGCACCCCAACGACCTGGACACGATCAGTCCGGAGTATGCCGCACTGCGCGACAAGGCCGCGCGGGCGGACATCGCCGTCCAGCTCTACTGCGGACGTCCCCGGCGATCCTCGGCGTTGTGACCAGCCGGCGAGACGCCGCCACCCGGGCCCTAGCGCTTGGCGGCGCGGCCGAGCCACATGTCGACGCCGGCAGCGACGAACTCGCCGACCAGGCGCTCCAGCTCGTCGACCTCGATATCGCCATGCGACTCCTGGAACCCGTCGCCGCGCTCATGCAGGCTCTCCCCGCCGACCAGCAACGCGACCTCGCAGCGCTGATCACAACCTGCGCCGAAGAAGAGACCGATCCCGACCGCAGAATGACGGCCCTCGACCTGCCCTACGCCATCGGCATCAGCTGAAAACCCCAGCTCAGAAGTAGTTCAGAGAAGGTTACACAGCCCCCTTCGCCGCTCCGTCGACATGAACATGCCGGGTCACCAACAATCGACCTACCCGCTGCGGAGTGCTCCCCAAGCCACGCCCGAGACGATTGCGGCACTCCCATCGTGGGTTGTTGACCTCGTCTGTCCAAAGATTTGGAACCGTCCGGTCATCGGCATGAGCGGACGTTGGTCCTGCTCATCAAGTTGACCAGGCCTCGGGCATCCGTAGGTTCTGCGGTCTGAACGCTGATTTTGAATGACAGTCCGCCACGCCGATGCTCAAAGTAGCTGACTCGCGGGCGATGAGAGAAGCTGGGCGCCGACGCGGTCCCCTGCGCCCTGCATCCCGCTGGCGCAGGGCGCAGGGAAGAAATGGAAAACGCAAGCGTTATCGGCTGTGGACCGGGCGCGGTCCGCAGTGGGAGCGGGATCGAGCGCGATCCCAGGTCAGGAGGCTGATGGTCGAAGAGGGGTGCGGCGAGTCCTCGTCGAGCATGGCGAGGCGACGTCACCGCCGAGCTCGTGGCGAGTCGAAGCGGAGGCGGGTGTTGTACATCCTGTTGTCGGACGACGAGCACGCGGCGGTGTCGAGAGCCGCCGAGCGTGAGCGGCTGGCGACCGCGGCCTGGGCGGCGCTGAGTTGCTGGCTGCGGCGACCGGGACGCCGCGAGCAGAGCACAACGAGATGCGCGAGGTACTGCGGGCCGTCATGCAGGCGCGCGGTCAAGCGCAGCGGATCGGCGTCAATCTCAACCAGGCTGTCACCGCGCTGAATTCGGGGGAGGTGTCGTCGACGATCCAGTGGTATGCCCGCGCCGCCGCGCAGACGGTCTGCAAGCTGGACGAGCTGGCCGAGGAGTTGAGAAGGCGGCTGCCGTGATCGCGCTTTGAGCGTTGCGTCGTGATCGGGAAGGTCTTGCGGGGCGTTCGGGTCCAGGGGTTGCTGCGCTACCTCTACGGTCCGGGCACCAACGGCGAGCATTACAACCCGCACATTGTGGCGGGCTTCGAGGACGCGGCCGGTCTGGAGCCGGGGGTGGGGCCTGATGGTCGCCGGGACTTTCGTCATTTGGAGGGTCTGCTGACACAGCCGCTGGCGTTGCTCGGTGAACGGAACTACCGCAAGCCCGTCTGGCATTGCGCGGTGCGGGCCGCTCCTGAGGACCCGGTCCTGGCCGATGGGCAATGGGCGCAGATCGCGGCCGAGATCATGCAGCGGACCGGGTTGGCTCCGATGGGGGACGTGGACGCCGTCCGCTGGATCGCCGTCCGCCACGCCGACGACCACGTCCACATCGTGGCCACGCTGGCGCGACCGGACGGCGTCCGTCCAGAGGTATGGAACGACGGGTACCGGGTCCGCGACGCGTGCCGGGCGGTGGAGGAGCGGTTCGGTCTGCGTTCCACGGCGCCGGCGGACCGCACAGCGGCCCGCCGTCCCAAACGCGGCGAGACCGAGAAGGCCGTCCGCCGTGGCCAGCCAATGCCATCCCGAACCCTCCTGCGCCGCAAAGTCCAGGCGGCAGCCGCCGGCGCCTGCAGCGAGAGCGAGTTTTTCGAGCGCCTCGAAGCCGACGGTGTCCTGGTGAAACGGCGCTTCAGCCAGCGGACGGCCGGTGAACTCACTGGGTATGCGGTGGCTGCGCCTGGCGATGTGAACGCGGACGGGCAGCCGGTCTGGTACGGGGGAGGCAAGCTTGCCTCGGACCTCACGCTGCCCAAACTTCGCCACCGCTGGGCAGGTGCGGACGGCTCGGTCCGCAGTTCGTCCGCCGTCGGTCCGCTGGACGGACGGCACCTGTCCGAGCGGACGAAGCGGGCCGTGCTGCGGACGGCCGTCCGCCGCGCCGCGGACGAAGCCCGGACGACCACTGAGTTCCTCAGCCGACTCCAGGACTACGGCCTCCTGGTCAAGGTTCGCGATAGCCAGCACACGCCTGGCCAGATCACCGGCTACGCCGTCGCGTTCCCCACAGGCCACGGTGACGAAGAACCGACCTGGCACGCGGGAAGCCGCCTTGCAGATGACCTCTCACTGACGCGCCTCCAGCAACGCTGGACCTCGCCCGCGACCGGCCCCGCACCAACGATCGACGACGACCTCACTGTCGAGGAACGGCAGGCCTTCTACGACGACGCCGCCCGTGCTGCTGCCCACGCCACAGCTCATCTCCGGCGCGACCTGGCTGTCAATCCACACGCAGGTCAGGACGCCTGCTGGGCTGCGTCCGATGCCCTTCACGCGGCTGCCCAAGCAACCGGGAACCACCACCTCCGCCGCGCAGCCGACACCTACGACCGCGCCGCTCGCGCACCCTACGGGCGTCTTCCTCGCCCCACTCCTGCTGGCAACGCCTTGCGGACCACAGCCCGGCTTCTCGCGCTAACCGGGGCCATGGACCGGACGGCGGTGTCGGCGATGCTGCTGATTTCCAACCTCATCAACCTGCTCGACACCATCGCTGAGCTCCGCCGACTCCAGCACCGCCAAGCCCAAGCCGACGCCGCCCGAAAAGCCACCGCCCAGGTCCGCGCAGCAAAACCCGCCGACCCCGACAACGCTCCACGTCAATCCGCACAGGCAGCCATGCCCTCACAAGGGCGTCTCGCCATGGCCGCGTTTCCCAACCCGTGGGCTCCGCTGCCACCCACGGCCTCCAGTCGCCCCGCACCGACCGGCCCCACGGCACCAACTAACCCAAGCCGCCGGCGCCGCTAACAAGTTCGCCATGGCGAGGCATCGCCCCACCTCCACACACCAAGACACGGAGGCATCCGAATGCAGACCATGCACCACAAAGACCTCGACACTCTCCCCACGGTCGTCAGCATCATGACCGCCGCTCGCGCACTTGGACTCTCTCGTACGTACGCCTACGAGCTGGCGAAGCGTGGCGACTTCCCCTGTCGCATCATCCGAGTCGGCACCACCTACCGAGTGCCGACCGCGGAACTCCGCAAGTTGCTCGGCGTCACGTAGTCCTCAGGAGTCGGCTGGCTCGCTGATTCCGAGTGAACCAAGGAGTGGCTGGCAAGTCCGGAGAGAGACCGCCCGGCGCCGGGATGGCGACGAAGCTCGGCATCCCGGCGCAGGGCGTCTGACCTCGGCTTTCAACCATCAAGGCTGTGCTTGAAAAGATCTACCTGCCTGTAGTTGACTCACCGTGAGCGTGCAGCAGCAGAACGCCACTGCCTCCCTTCTGTGCCCCGGGACCTCCCGTCACCCCCTGCCCGTGAGGCGATCGAGGGCCTCGCTGCCCGGCAGGAAGCGTTCTGCGAAGCCCCTTACACCCGCCTGAAGCTCACCGAGATTGACGAGGAGCTCGGCGTGAATCGAGTGGTGTCCGACTGGGAGACGGCCTCGCGAATAGAGCAACTCCCGCAGAGCCGTTGCGCAGCCCCCGCCACCACGGAACGAACCGTTCCCGAAGGAGGAGACATGCGAGGCACGACCTACAAGCGCTGCGGTTGCCGCAATCTCGAAACCGGTGAGAAGTACCCTGCGGGCAAGTGCCCGAAGCTGGTCAACCGCGATCACGGAGCATGGTGGGCGCGCTACGACGCACCCGCAGGAAGCAGCGGTCGACGAAGACAGCCGACCGTCGGCCCGTTCAAGACGAAGAAGGCCGCGCAGCAAGCGCTCACGGAAGAACTCGCCAAGTTCGAGATCCATGGACGGCAACTCGATCGGAGCCTGAAGACGGGCGCCTACCTGGAGACGATCTGGCTTCCGGCTAAGAAGGAGAGCCTGTCCGCCTCGACGTTCGCGGACTATACGGAGATCGTCCAGCTCTACCTGGTGCCCGGCCTGGGACACCTCAAGCTGGTCGACCTCAGGGACAAGCACGTGATCGCCCTGTACGAGGCGATCATGCAGATCAACCGCCCCCTCCCCGAGGGGGCGAAGCCGAGCGAGATGCTCCGGCGCCTGCTTGAAGTCCGCGCGTACTCAACGCGACAGCTCAAGGTCGGAGAGGCTCCCCGCCGCAAACAGACCAAGCCCATCTCCCCGACGCGGGTGAGGAAGATCCATGCGGTTCTGCTCTCGGCTCTCAACTGGGCGGTGAAGTCCAAGCGACTGCGGGAGAACCCGATCGCGCACGTAGAAACACCACGCGTCAGGGGAAGGCGGGCGAAGCCGCTCGTCTGGACGACCGAACGCGTCCAGCGGTGGCAGGAGACCGGCAAGGTACCTGGGCCGGTGATGGTCTGGACGCCCGCCCAGACGGGCGCCTTCCTCGACTTCATCGCGGACGAGCGGTTGTACGCCCTGTTCCATCTGGTCGCCTTCCGCGGGTTGCGTCGAGCCGAAGTCGCGGGACTGGCCTGGGCGGACACCGACCTCCAGGGCACAGGCACGCTGACCGTCCGCGAGACGCGCCCTGGTTCCGAGAGCCAGGCCGACGAGTACGACGACACCAAGTCCGAGGCCGGCGAGCGCACCGTGGCGCTGGACGAGGCGACCATCTCGGTCCTGCTGGACTGGCGGGTCGTTCAGGAACGTGAAAGATCCGCCGCCGGCCCCGAGGTGTGGGTGGACTCCGGACGGGTCTTCACCCGCGAGGACGGGGCAGGCCTGCGTCCCCAGTGGATCTCCACACGGTTCGAGGACCTGATCAAGAAGTACGGACTCGTCCAGGACAAGCACTCCATCGAAGGCTGGCCCATCAACAGGATCGCTCGTCACCACCGGATCTCTGTTCGCACCGTCCAGGTGGCGACGGGAGGTGAGCCGCTGCCGCCGATCCGCTTCCACGACCTCCGGCACGGAGCCGCGACGCTCGCCCTGCTCGGCAACGTCAACATGAAAGTGATCAGCGAGACGCTCGGCCATGCCCGCCACTCGTTCACCGCCGACACCTACACCTCGGTACTTCCCGAGGTGTCCAGGGCAGCGGCCGAGGCGGTGGCCGCGGTCGTCCCTCGCCGACCGCAGCCGAGACCGTCCGACGCCACCAACGTGATCTCATTCGCGGACCGCCGCAACCGGCGCGGCCAACACGCAGGGTAATCAAAGTCGAGCCGGTCAGCACCCGCATCGTCCGGCGACGAAAGCACTCCGCCGACCTCCCGTGCACACCATGTGCACACCAGGCCAGGAAAAACGGACATCTGGAATGCGACAGGGACTTCGCTCAAGACTGAGATCTTGGACGAAGTCCCTGGTCAGAGTGGCGGAGGATCGGGGATTTGAACCCCGGATGGGCTTGCACCCAAACCGCATTAGCAGTGCGGCGCCATAGACCGGACTAGGCGAATCCTCCAGTAGCCATCAGGCTCAGGACAGGTTACCGGTTCGGCGAGCCAACCGGCAAAGCCTGCGTCCCGTGGCCCGAGAAGCATAGTGGGAAACCGCCGAGGACGTGTCGCTCCCGGGGCCGCGGGAGCGAAGCCTCGACGGTCAGCCCAGGCGGAACCCGGTGAAGCCGCAGGCCTTGGCCAGGTCGTTGCCGTGCTGCTGCATGGCGCCGGTGTCGGGCCGTCCGATGGACGAGGTGTCGCCGGAGCCCAGCTTCCGGAGCATGTCGGCGGTCTGGTCGAGGTCGCCCGCGAACGCGGTCGCGGCGGTCTCGACGTCACCGCCGGCGCTCTGGCCCTCCGACCGGACCTTGGCGGCCGTGTCCGTGAACTTCTGTGCGGTCGCGGAGGCGCCGCTCGGCGACGTCATCGACATCCCACCGGTGGAGAAGCTCCGCAGTTCGGTCTCGATGTTCTTGCAGGCGGTCGTCTTCTTTCCACCGGCGATGGCGTCGACCGCGCCACAGCCCGTGGAGCCGAGCATCAAGCCGCCGACGGCGAGAACGCCGACCAGCTTGGTGGCGGATATGCGCATGAGGGTTCTCCTTCAAGGGGGGTTGGGCTTCGGACGGGAGCAGGACGACCCGCGTCACCCCCGTCTGAGATCCCCCCTTTGGCGTACCGCCCCGACGGAGGGTTCCGTGACTCAAGTCACACTTCCGTAACCTCGCATCGGCCAACCGATTCGCGGACAGGTCCACGAAGCCGGTACAGTTGGCTCCGTCAGGCACCCGTAGCTCAACGGATAGAGCATCTGACTACGGATCAGAAGGTTAGGGGTTCGAATCCCTTCGGGTGCGCACAGAGTTTGCACAGGTCAGGGCCCGGCTTCTCGGTAGGGAGGCAGGGCCCTGAATCCTCTCTGAGGGCCTCGCCTCTCACCAATCTCTCACACTCGTTAAGCGATCTTGCCTAGTCGTCCAACGACCGCCCGTGCGGAACGTAGGGGGCCCGGGAGGGCGCGGTTGCGGAGGCGTCCCATGTGACGGGGGCGTTCGGCGGGTGTGGGCTTTCAAAGTGTCTGGACGTGGGGACGCCCCCGCCGGCGGCGGGGGCGTCGGGTGGTGGGTCAGCGGGGGTCGGGGCTTGGGGTGATCGGCTTGAACATGGGGCGGCCGACGCCGAGGAACGTCCGGCCCATCATGCCGTTGATGATGCCCGCGGCGGACGCGTACCAGGCGCAGACGGCGGTGAGGACGCCGACGTAGCCGCCGATCTTGATCGTGGTCTCGCTGGTGGAGAAGTTCCCGATGAACAGGATGATCTCGGTGGCCTCCAGGGTGACGAAGACCGCGAGGACGGCCTGATTGACCTGGGTGGCCCACAGCATCATGTACGTGTTGAAGATCGCGAAGGCCAGCAGGATCCAGCCGAGGTCGTTGGCCTCCTGGGCGGGGGTGGCCCCGCCGGCGGCGAGGACGACGTACAGTCCGAGGCCGATCCAGAACCCGCCGTACGAGGCGAACGCCGTGGAGCCGAACACGTTCCGGTTGCGGAACTCCCACATGCCCGCCAGGAGCTGGACGAGGCCGCCGTAGGCGAAGGCGTAGCCGAGCCAGGCGTCGGTGCCGTCGGTCCAGCCGGCGTTCTTGGCGGAGAGGAGGAACGTGGTCAGGGCGAAGGCCGCGAGCCCCAGCGGTGCGGGGTCGGCGACGGCGGGCGGTGTCTGCGGGGTCGACTCTTGCTCGACGTGGGTCATGGTGCCTCCTCGGTGGAGTCCCATCGCCGTGTCTCGCTCGGTCTCGTACGGGCCGGGCAGGGATGGACGAAGGAATGCGACAACGGACGTCGGGGAAGGCCGCACCGGCGGGAACGTCGTCCCATAGTGATCCGACCTCACCGTCATGCCAGGCATCCGGCGCGATTCGGACGGCGTCAGATGCGTCCCTGAACTGCGGGGACCGTTATCCGGACGGTCCCGTTTCGGATCATAACTCCGTTGGCGCGTCCGGTCAGGACCCTGTTCGCGGGATATTCCCGACGTATCACCGCAAAGCCATGTCATCAAAGTTGAATTGGGAGGGTAGTGGCCTTCTCGGCGTCGCGCGAGGTGATCGATTTGATGTGATGCGTCCGCACTCATGGAGGGTCTTTGCCTGCGGTCTACGCTGCCTTTGCCGTGCGGGGCGAGGGTTGAACTTAGCAGTGCGAATTATCGACAGGGCATGGTAAGGATGTGACCGGTCACTCCGGATGCGGAACGGGCCGCTGTGACAGTTGTTATTAGACAAGCTAGACAACAGGTGGTCAGTCGACCACGGCGTCGCTGAAAGTCGGCGGATCGCCCAGCATGGCGCGGTGGGAGCGCGGCCGGCGGCCGTCGATGTCGACGATGCCCAGCTCCTCGCCGAGCTCGGCGCCGATGAGCACCTGGCCGGTCCACCGCATCCGGTCGGGGTGGCGGGCGAGGGCGTCGATCACTCGTCCGCTGAACTCTGGGGACTCGGCTCCGGCCGCGAACGACTGGTAGCGCTCGGGGACGCCCTCGAAGAGGGCCCTGTTCCGCTCGGTCTTCAGCAGGCCCATCCAGAGGGAGACGGCGGCGACGTTGTGGGGCTTGAAGTCGACGGCCATGTCGTGGGCCATCTTGTCGACGGCGGCCTTCCCCGCGCCGTAGGCGGGGCCGTGCATGTAGCAGCGGCCGCCGAAGGACGAGGTGTTGACGACGAGTCCCGCGTTGTTCCTGATGAGCAGCGGGGCCGCGTAGTAGCTCGCCACGTACGCCGAACGCATCCCCACGTCGAACATGCTCTGGAGCGCCAGCGGCTTCTCCCAGAACGGGCCCTTCCGGGCCAGCCCGTCGGGAATGGTGAAGGCGTTGTTGACGAGAATATCGAGTGCGCCCGACTCGCGTTCGACCTGCTTGAACAGAGCCTCGACCTGGTCGTCGTCGGAATGGTCGCAAATCACCGGGACGCCGGTGCCGCCGCGGTCGGTGATCTCCTGCGCGGTGGCGAAGACCGTGCCCGGGAGTTCGCCCTCGGTGCGGGTGCGTCCGGTCACGTAGACCGTCGCCCCGGTCTCGCCCAGGGCCAGCGCAATTCCCTTTCCGGCGCCGCGGCTCGCCCCGGTGACGACCGCCACCCGGTTCTCGGTCAGGCCCATTCGTTCCTCCCCGCAAGGAATTCCAGCATCGCCGCGGTGGTCTCGCCGGGCTTCTCCATCTGCATCATGTGCCCGGCGTTCTTGAGCATCCGGACGGCGCGCAGATCCTCGTAATGCTCGCCGAGACGGCTCAGCGGATCGTCGCCGTGCCATGCCTCCAGGTCGACGTCCTGCTCGCTGCCGATGAAGTAGAAGGGGACGGGGTTCTTCCGGCCCGCGTACGACTTCCGGTGCTCCCAGGAAAGGTCCATGGCCCGGTACCAGTTCAGCCCGCCGGTGAAGCCGCTGCGGCTGTAGTCGGCGACGTAGATCTCCAGTTCCGGCTCGGTCAGCCACGTCCACGGGAGCGGCGGCGCGTCCGGCAGGGCGTCGATGTAGGACGTTCCCGGCGGCTGCCGCCAGACGTCGAGGTAGTGGTAGTCGCTGGAGAGCGCGTAGAACAGCCTGCGCAGGAACTCGCGGGGCGCCGCGGCGAGGTCGTCGTCGGCGGTGCCGGACGCGACGAAGTAGTGGATGTGGTTGAAGTGCCTCTTGGCCTGCCGCGCGGCGATCGTCAGCGGCGCCTCGTCGGACGGCGTGATGAACGGGTTCTCCAGCCCGATGATCGCCGCGATCCGCTCCGGATGGTGGTAGGCGAGGTCGTAGGCGGCGAACAGGCCGAAGTCGAGGCCGCTGAACACCGCCTTCTCCGCGCCGAGATGGTCGAGGAGGCCGGTCACGTCGGCCACGATGCGGTCCGGGGCGTACTCGCGGTGGTCTGACGGCCCGCTCGTCTGCCCCATGCCGCGCATGTCGGGCGCCACGACCCGGAACCCGGCGTCCGCGATCGGCCCGATCTGGTGGCGCCAACTGAACCAGGTGTGCGGGAATCCGTGCAGGAGGACGACGAGCGGCCCCGCCCCCTGCTCCACGTAGTGGACGTCGAGGCCGTTGATCTTCGCGTACCGATGAGTCCAGCCGGCCATGCCGTGGCTCCTCAGGGGCTCCGGGGCGATGTGCGACCGACTGTGCAGGACGGTGCGGTTCAGAACTCCGCGGTGTCCCGCTCAGTGGGAGCGGTGGCCGTCGGCCATGGGGAGCGTGATGCGGAGGGTCGTGCCCGTGCCCAGTTCGGTGAGGATTTCGGCGCGTCCGCCGTGGGCCGCGGCGATGGCGTCCACGATCGGCAGGCCGAGGCCCGTCCCGCCGGTGCCCTTGCCCGCGCGGTGGAAGCGTTCGAAAGCGCGCGCGGCGTCCTCTGGGGACATGCCGGGTCCCTCGTCCGAAACCTCGATCAGACCTGGGGCCAGGCGGACGGTGACAGGCGTGCCGGGGGGTGTGTGGGCGCGGACGTTGGCCAGCAGGTTCGCGAAGACCTGGCGTAGGCGCGCCTCGTCGACGTTGGCGACAAGCGCTTCCGGGGCTTCCAGCCTTACCGGACGGTCGGGTTCGGCGGCGGTCGCGTCCGCCACGGCGTCCCGTGCGAGGACGACCAGGTCCGTCGGGACGGGGTGCAGGGACGCCTCGCGATCCAGGCGGGCCAGCTCCAGAAGGTCGGTGACCAGGTCGTTCATGCGGCGGGCCTCGCCCTCGATGCGGCGCATCGCGTCGGGCAGCTCGTCCGGTCCGAGGGCGCCGTGCCGGTAGAGCTCCGCGTAGCCCTGGATGGTGGTCAGCGGCGTCCGCAGCTCGTGGGACGCGTCGGCGGCGAACTCCCGCACCCGCGCCTCGGACCGGCTCCGCGCCCAGAACGCCTGCTCGATCCGCTCCAGCATCACGTTGATGGCGGCGGCGAGCCGGGCGGTCTCGGTGCGCTGCCCCGGGCCGGGCATGCGGGCGCGCAGGTCGCCGCCGGCGGTGATGGCGTGCGCGGTGGCGGCCATCCGGTTCAGCGGCAGCAGGCCGCGGTGGATGAGCCACCGCCCGAGCACGATCAGGGCGGCGAGCAGCAGCGCCGCCGTCGCGATCTCCGACAGGACCAGGTTCCGCACGGCCGAATGGATCTCGCCGAGCGGGGCCGCCACGACGACGATGCTGTTCCGCCACGGACGCGCCACGGCGCGCAGCCCGGGAAGGGAGAACGGTTCGAGGGCGCGCGCGCGGGCGGCGAGCTCGTCCCGGCCGAGCTTCTCGATCGCGGCGACGGCCCGCTCGGGGTTCGGATCGTCGCCGCTGAGGACGCGCACCCGTCCCGCCTGCCCGACGCCCAGCACCACGAACTGCGCCGGCGCCACGCCCTGCTCGGGGAGGCCGGGACGGAGCAGGCGGGTCACGGCACGGTCGCGGGTGGCCTCCAGCTGCTCGTCCACCCGGTGCATCAGGTACCCGTTCAGGACGAGCGCGCTGACCAGCCCCATGATGGCCAGCCCGGCGGTGGTGACCGCGAGCAGGCCGGCGAGAAGCCGGGCGTTGAGCGTCATGGCCGCAGCGCGTAGCCGACGCCGCGCCGGGTGTGGATGAGCGGCGCGCCGAGCGGGTCCAGTTTGCGGCGCAGGTAGCTGATGTAGGTCTCCACGACCTGCGGGTTGCCGTGGTCCCAGCCCCACACGCCGTCGAGCAGCTGGGCGCGCGACAGGACGACGCCCGCGTTCCGCATCAGGTAGGCGAGCAGCCGGAACTCCGTCGGCGACAGGTCGACGTCGACGCCGCCGCGCCGGACCGTCCAGTGCGCCTCGTCCAGTTCGAGGTCGGCGACGCGGAGGACGGCGTCCTGCGCGGACGGGGCCGGGGCGGCTCTGCGCAGGACGGCGTGCACCCGCGCGACCAGCGCCTCGATCGAGAACGGCTTGGTGACATAGTCGTCACCGCCGAGCGTGAGGCCCGTGACCGTGTCGGACGGCGTGTCCCGCGCGGTCAGGAAGATCACCGGGACCTGGTCGCCGTCCGCGCGGAGCCGCCGGCACACCTCGAATCCGTCCATGCCGGGGAGCATGACGTCCAGCAGGACGAGGTCGGGCCGTTCCCGGCGGGCCGCGCGCAGGGCGTCCTCGCCGGTGGCGGCGGTGGCGGTGGTGAAGCCGTGGAAGCGCAGCGCGACCTCGATGAGGTCACGGATGTTGTCCTCGTCGTCCACGACGAGCACCCGCCGGCTCTCGCTCATCGGCCCCGTTTCGCTGGACGTGCTCCACCCCCGAAGGTACCGCCCCGCGGCTAGCGGTTCTTGGGGACGCGGACCAGGCGGGCGGTGCGGGTCTCTCCGGAGCGTTCGCCGGCGACGAGCACCTGCTCGCCGTTGGCGAGGTCCTTCAGAGCGGCCTGGCCGCCGTCCTTGCGGACGCGGGTGTCGCCGTTGGCCGTCCAGGTCCAGCTGGCGCCGTCGTCGCTGCGGACGGTGAGCCCGGTGGAGGACACGGACGTGATCTTGCCGCGCTGCCAGGTGGCGAGGTGGAAGCCGTCCTTGCGCTTGACGGTCGCCTCGCCGTGGACGCCGCGAAGGGCGCGCGCCCGCAGGAACGGGTGGCCCTTGCCGGGATGGCCGGGGTGGTCGCGGTACTGGGTCGGAGAGGCGGACGGAGACGGGCTGGGGTCGGCGGCGGAGGCGGGGACGGCGAGATACAGGCCGACGCCGAGGATGCCGGCGGCGCCGAGCCCGGCCGCGATGGTCTTGGTACGCATGCGGCCCATGCAACCGGAGGCGGCTGGCAGTTGTCCTCGGGTAATCCTGGGAGAACCCTGGGAGTTCACCGAATGCCGTTCAGCATCCCGCGGATGAGGTGGAGGGCCTCATCGCGGGCCTGGACGGGGTCTCCGGCGTCCGCCATGGAGAGGGCCAGTTCGGTGAGCGCGCCGTAGAAGGCGGCCGTGGTGAGGCCGATGGGATGCGCGCCCGACTCGCCGAGGAGAGCCGTCAGGCCGTCCGTGAGGATGGTGCCGAGGTAGCGCTGGTCGAGTTCGCGCCAGCGCCGCCAGCCGAGCGCGATGGGCCCTTGCAGCAGGACGATCTCGCGGTACTCGGGGTCGGAGCAGATCTCCAGGAACGCACGGATCCCCGCCTCGGCCCGCACCCACGCCCCGTCCCTGCCGGACGTGGTGTTTGCACTGGACGCGGTGGCCATCGCGGTGGTGATGCGCTCGGCCGCCTGGGCTTCCAGCTCCTCGAAGACGGCCTCGAAGAGCCCCTGCTTGCCGGCGAAGTGGTGGTAGAGGGCGCCGCGGGTGAGCCCGGCGTCGCGGACGAGTTCCTCGGCGGACACCTCGTTGAAGCCGCGCTCGGCGAAGAACCGGCGGCCGGTGTCGATGAGCGCGGCGCGCGTGCTCTCGACGTACCGCTCCCGCCGGGTCTTGACATGCTCCATGCGGCATGTATAACACATACAAGACGTATGTCAGATGCGTCGTGCATGGGAGGGGACATGGCGGACATCGCGGTCGTCGGAGCCGGTGTGGCCGGACTGGTCGCCGCGCGTGACCTCGTCCGGGACGGGCACGACGTCGTCGTCCTGGAGGCGCGCGACCGGGTCGGCGGGCGGCTGCTCAACGGCGAACTGCCCGGCGGGGAACCGATCGAGATCGGCGGCCAGTGGGTCGGCCCGGGCCAGGACGGGGTCCTCGCCCTGATCTCCGACCTCGGCCTGTCCACCTACCCGACGTACGACGAGGGGCGGCACATCGCCGAGCTCGGCAGGACGCGCGGCGAGTACACCGGCCGCATCCCCAGGCTCTCCCCGCTCACGCTCGCCGACATCGCGCAGGCCGAGCTCCGCGTCGCGCGCCTGGTGCGCGGAATCCAGGCGGACGAGCCGTGGACGGCACGCCGCGCCGCCGCGCTGGACGGGCAGACCTTCGAGACGTGGATCCGCCGGAACATGCGCACGCGCGGGGGCCGCGCGTTCATGCGGCTGATCACGCAGGCGGTCTTCTCGGCCGAGGCGGGCGACATGTCCGCGCTGTGGGCGGGCTTCTACATGGCGTCCGCCGGCGGCCTCGACCCGCTGATCGACACGACGGGCGGCGCCCAGCAGGACCGCGTCTCCGGCGGCTCGCAGCGCATCGCGCTCACGCTGGCGGCCGAGCTGGGCGACCGGGTCGTCCTGAACTCACCGGTCACCGACATCGAGTGGACGGACGACTCGGTGCGCCTCCGCGCCGCCGCCCGCGAGATCCGGGCCCGCCGCGCGATCATCGCCGTCCCGCCGCCGCTCGCCGCCCGCATCCGCTTCAGCCCCGGCCTGCCGGGCGATCGCGACCAGCTCGTCCAGCGCATGCCGATGGGCCGGGTCATCAAGGTGAACGTCGCGTACGACGAGCCGTTCTGGCGCGCGGACGGGTTCAGCGGCCAGGTGACCAGCGACCGCCGCCCGTTCGGCATCACCTTCGACAACACCCCCGAGAACGGTGGTCCGGGCGTCCTGGTCGGCTTCCTGGAGGGGCGGCACGCCGACATCGCCGCGCGCCTGTCCCCGGAAGACCGCCGCGCTCAGGTGCTGGCCGACCTGACGGCCTACTTCGGCCCCCGCGCCAAGACCCCGATCGCCTACGTCGAACGCGACTGGGCGGAGGAGGAGTACTCCCGCGGCTGCTACGGCGCCTTCGCCACCCCCGGCACCCTGACCCGCTACGGTCCTTCACTCCGCCGTCCGATCGGTCCCCTCCACTGGGCCGGCACCGAAACGGCCACCAGATGGGCCGGCTACATGGACGGCGCCGTCGAATCCGCCCACCGCGCCGCCCGCGAGGCAACCCTCGACTCCTGACTTCAGTCAGTCGGACGGGGCGAGGGTTTCCAGGACCTGGTCGCCGTACTTGGCGAGTTTGTTCTCGCCGACGCCGTTCACCCGGGACAGCTCCGCCAGCGTCGTCGGGAGGGCCGTCGCTATTTCGCGGAGGGTGGCGTCGTGGAAGATGACGTAGGCGGGGACGCCCTGCTCCTTCGCGGTCGCGGCGCGCCAGGTGCGGAGGCGTTCGAAGACGGGCATCGCCTCGGCGGGCAGGTCGACCGGGGCCTTGGCGGCCTTGGCCGTCTTGACCGCCTTGGCGGCGGGGCGGTCGGGCTCGCGGCGCATCATCACCGTGCGCCGGCCGCGCAGGACGTCGCCGCTCGTGTCGGTCTGGAGCAGGGTGCCGTGGTTGCTCTCGACGGCGATGAGGCCCTGCGCGAGGAGCTGGCGGATGACGCCGCGCCATTCGGCCTCGCGCAGGTCGGTGCCGACGCCGAAGGGCTTCAGGGTGTCGTGGTCGAACTGGATGACCTTGGCGCTGCGCTTGCCGAGCAGGATGTCGATGATGTGCCCGGCGCCGAACTTCTGGCGGCGTTCCCGGTCGAGCCGCACGATCACCGACAGGACCTTCTGGGCGGCGACGGTCGCGTCCCAGGTCTCGGGCGGGTGCAGGCACGTGTCGCAGTTGCCGCACGGCTCGCCGGACTGGCCGAAGTAGTCGAGGAGCTGGACGCGGCGGCATTCGACCGTCTCGCAGAGGGCGAGCATGGAGTCGAGGTGCATGCCCTGGCGGCGGCGGTGCGCGGCGTCGCCCTCGCCGCCGTCGATCATCTTGCGGAGGTTGACGACGTCCTGCAGGCCGTAGGCGAGCCAGGCGGTGGACGGGAGGCCGTCGCGTCCGGCACGGCCCGTCTCCTGGTAGTAGCCCTCGACGGACTTGGGCAGGTCCAGGTGGGCGACGAAGCGGACGTCGGGCTTGTCGATGCCCATGCCGAACGCGATGGTCGCGACGATGACGAGGCCGTCCTCGCGCAGGAAGCGCGACTGGTTCGCGGCGCGCGTCCCCGCGTCCAGGCCCGCGTGGTAGGGGAGGGCCTCGATGCCGTTCTCGGTGAGGAACGCCGCGTGCTTCTCGACGGAGTTGCGGGAGAGGCAGTAGACGATGCCCGCGTCGCCCTCGTGCTCGGTCTGGAGGAGGCGGAGGAGCTGGCGTTTGGCGTCGGTCTTCGGCTCGATCCGGTACTGGATGTTGGGGCGGTCGAAGCTCGCGACGAAATGATGCGCTTGTTCGAGGTTGAGGCGGGACGCGATCTCGCCCCGGGTCGCCTCGGTCGCGGTGGCGGTGAGGGCGATGCGGGGGATGTCCGGCCAGCGTTCGTGCAGGCCCGACAGCATCAGGTA
The DNA here is from genome assembly GCF_001552195.1 of Actinomadura latina NBRC 106108. GTDB lineage: Bacteria > Actinomycetota > Actinomycetes > Streptosporangiales > Streptosporangiaceae > Spirillospora > Spirillospora latina. The sequence continues at coordinate 26,416 of NZ_BCQS01000044.1, read as the reverse complement.
GTCGGGACGGAAGTCGTGCCCCCACTGCGACACGCAGTGCGCCTCGTCGATCGCGAAGAGGGAGACGTCGCCGCGGTCGAGCAGTTCGACGGTCGCGGCCAGCTTCAGCCGCTCGGGCGCCAGGTACAGCAGGTCCAGCTCGCCCGCGACGAACTGGGCCTCGACGACGCGGCGTTCGTCGAAGTCCTGGGTGGAGTTGAGGAAGCCGGCCTGGACGCCGAGCGCGCGCAGGGCGTCCACCTGGTCCTGCATGAGGGCGATGAGCGGCGAGACGACGATGCCGGTGCCCTTCCGGACCAGCGCCGGGATCTGGTAGCACAGCGACTTCCCGCCGCCGGTCGGCATCAGGACGAGCGCGTCCCCGCCGCCGACCACATGCTCGATGATCTCCCGCTGGCCGTCCCGGAACGCGTCGTAGCCGAACACGCGCCGCAGGGTGTCGAGCGTCTCGGGGGAAGTCATCGGCCCATACTATGAACCGCCGCCGACACCCGTCCCACGAACACTCACCTGTGGACGACCTCCAGCAGGTCGGGCGTCACCTCGTCCAGTCCGGACGCCACGTGCGCGGCGAGGGCCAGGGCGTCGGGCGCCGCCGGGTGCGCCGGCCGCGGGATCGCGATGACCGTCATCCCGGCCGCGTGCGCCGAGCGGAGCCCGTTGCTGGAGTCCTCGATGGCGACGCAGCCGGCGGCCGGGACCTCCATCTGCGCGGCGACCGCGAGATACCCGTCCGGTGCCGGTTTGCCGTACTCGACCTCCTCGGTGGACACGGTCGTGCGGAACAGGGCGTCCACCCCGAGTTCCCCGAGCGCCAGGTCGATGAGGGCGCGCGGGGACGAGCTGGCCAGGCCCAGCGGACGGTACTTCGCCATCCGCCGGACGGCGTCCTCCGCGCCCGGCAGCAGCGGCAGCCCGTTCGCGTACCGCTGCGACATCTGGTCGATCACCTCGTAGGCGACGTCCTCCGCCGTGACGCCGTCGACGAGGTCGGTGGCGATGTAGGCGGCCCACTCCTCGGTGCTCATGCCCATGAGCCGGTCCTGGGTGTCGGGCAGCCAGCGCCCGCCGTGGTCGGCGACGTAGCCGCGCCGCACCTCCTCCCACACCGGCTCGGAGTCGATCAGCACCCCGTCCAGGTCGAACACGATGGCCTGCACGGACATGGGCCCTCCAAATGATCTCGGCGTGATCTCCGGTCAACTACCCGAGGTCGCCGGGCCGGAACCGCGCGCGTCCGGCCGGGCGGATGTACCGGATTTATGCCGCGAATGCGACATGATCCAGTTTCGGTCTGGCATCGTGGTGACCCTCCGTTCCCCCTCCGGAGTCACTGCAGAGGAGATCCGCCCATGGTGTTCCTCGGTTTTCTCCTGGTCGCCGCCGCCGTCGTGGTCGGCGCCGGCGTCGTCCTCGACAACACCGACAGCGCCCAGCTCGTCGTCTTCGGCCAGGCCATGCCCGGCCTGAACAACGAATGGCAGGTGTTCCTGGCCGGCGCGGGCGTGGCCGTCGTCCTCGTCCTCGGCCTGATGCTCACCTTCACGGGCGCCGCCCGCCGCATCCGCAACCGCCGCGACCTGCGCGACCTGCGCGAAGAGCACCAGGAGTCGCTGACCACGCTGGAGATGGAGAAGCGCCGCCTGGAGCGCGAGCTCGCCCGCGCCCGGCAGGGCGGCGGCCCGAGCCGGCGGAACGCGCGGCCGCAGCCCCAGCCCGCGCCCCCGCCCGCGTCCCGGCCCGCGTCCCCGCCGGTGGACGGCGTCCGCGTCGCGCCCCGGTCGCGGATCCCCGCCACCTCCCCCTTCTTCGAGCGCGGCGAGTAAGGCGAGTAATACGTGGTGATGACCGCGCCACCCGCCCGAATCGTCACCCAGAGGGATGGCGGGCGCCTTCCGTCCCGGACATGATCGTGGTGTGCGGATTCTTCTCAAGGTAGGCATCACCGCGGTCGCCCTGTGGGCCGCCACGGTCCTGATCGCCGGCATCTCCCTCGGCGACCAGACGACCGTTCGGCGCGTCCTCACGCTGGTCGCCGTCGCGGTCATCTTCGGCCTGGTCAACGCCGTCCTCAAACCGATCATCAAGACCCTCGGCTGCGCCTTCTACGTGCTCACGCTGGGGCTGATCGGCCTCGTCGTGAACGCCCTGCTGCTCCTGCTGACGAGCGAGGTCGCGCAGCAACTGGACCTGCCGTTCCACGTCGACGGCTTCTGGCCGGCGTTCTGGGGCGCGATCGTCGTCGGCGTCGTCGGCTGGCTGCTGCACCTCTTCCTCCCGGACGACGACGACTAGCCGTCAGTCCCCCGCGGCCAGTGCGGCGCGCTCGAAGGGGCTGCGCTCCAGCCGGCCGGACGGGCCGCCGGCGTACTCGCGGTACCCCGGCGGACGGGACCCGGGCGCGCCGATCAGTACCCAGCGGTGCGTCCGGACGGCCCCGATGAGGAACTCCGCGTCCGTCAGCGCCCCCGCGTCCGCGACGATCAGCGCGTCGAACTCCTGGCCGGAGCCGGTGAGGGCGGCGCCGAGCGGAGTCCCGACGACGACGTCGGCGGTGCGGAGCAGGATCTCGCTCTCCACCGCGCGGCCGCCCTCCATGTAGCCGGTGAGCTGCTCGATCCGGGCCATCGCGCGCCGCTGGTGCGCGGGGACGGCCTCCGGGTCCTCGGTGGGATCGGCGCCGCAGATCTCCGCGACGTTCTGCCGCGTCCCGGCCTCGGTCTGCGCGACCGTCTCCAGATCCCTCCCCCGGGCCGCCATCTCCTCGGCGGCCTCCGCCGTGCGCCGTTCGAGCGTGTCCGCCATCTCCGCGGACTTCGCCGCCGCGGCCTCCGCGTCCGTCCGGGCGCGGACCGCCGCCGCGAGCGCCTCCTCGCGGGACGTCCGGGCGGCGGTCACCCGGTCCTCGATCTCCTGCGCCGCCTGGTGCGCGGCGCGCGCCCGCAGGCTCGCCTCCGTCGCCCGCTCCACGGCCTCCGACGCCAGCCGCGCGTGCTCCCGGTGCTCCGCCCCGGCCTTCTCCCGCTCCGTCGCCAGCCAGGTCAGCTCGGTGCCGAGCCGCTCCTGGGCCTCCTGCGCCTGCCGCAGCCGCGTCCCGCCCTCGGACACGAACGACGCGAGCCCGCGGCGCACCCGCTCCGCGTGCTCGGCCGCGTCCTTGGCCTCCCGCGCCCGCCGCGCGGCCTCGTCCGCCTCCCGCGTCCGGGCCTTGGCCTCGGCGCGCAGCCCGCTCAGCTCCGCCGGCGGCGACGCCACGTGCAGCCGCTGCCCCAGCGTCATCTTCCGGCGCACCGCCGACAGCGCCGACTCCGCCGACACCAGCCGGTAGTAGGCGGCGTGCCCCTCCGCCGCGGCGTCCGCGTCGGCCGCCGTCAGCCGGTGCGCCTCCTCCGCCGCGGCGGGCAGCGCCTCCCGCGCCCGCGCCAGCTCGTCGGTGAGGGACGCCTCCGCCTCCCGCGCCCCCCGCAGCTCGGACTGCGCCGTCTTCGCCCGCTCGTCCAGCTGCGCGCACCTCGCGTAGGACGCGTCGGCCGTCCGCGTCTTGGCGGTCGCCTCGTCCGCCGCCCGGTCGGCCTCCGCCTGCAGCCGGTCCGCCTCCGCGCGCGGCCCGGCCAGCTCGGCCTCGGCCTCCTGCTGGACGGCGGCGAGCCGCTCCGCCTCCGCCTCCGCCTCGACGGCGCCCCGCTCGGCCCCGGCCGCCGCGTTCGCGGCCTCCTCGATACCGCCGCGCAGCGCCGCCTTCTCGGCCTCCAGCTCCTCGCCGCGCCGCAGATTCTCCGCCTGGACGGACCGCAGCGCCGCCGCGTCCCGGGGCCACTGCTCCAGCCACATCAACCCGCGCCGCAGCATCCGCACCTCGGTGTCCCAAGCCTGCCGCCAGGCCTCACCGACCGGCCGCAACGCCGCCGCCCGCACCCGGCACTCCGGCGCCGACACCCCCACGCCCGGGCCGCTGGGCACGCCTTCGCCCACCTCGGGCGGCAGCGCGGGAATCGGCTCCATCCGCGTCACAGCGGACGCACTGTCACCGTCTTCAGCCTCAACCGGCGTACCTGGGAGGGGCTCGGCCGGCCTCACGGCGGCGTTCTCGTCCTCTGCTGCTTCCGGCGGCAGCGGGGGGAGCGGTTCGACGCGTGTCACGGTGGAGGCGCTGTCGCCTTCCAGAGTTTCGGGGGCGGGCGGGGTGGTCAGGGGCTTGAACTCGATCGTGCCGTGGGTTCCGGGCTCCCGGAGCGGCGGCGGCGCGGCCTTCTCCGGGGCGGCCGGCGGCTCGTCCTCGATGGGCGGCAGTGCCCGGGTCTCGACCGAGGGGGCCTCTGCCGTCTCCGGGCGGGTCTCGATCAGCAGCGAGAAGACCTCCGGGTCGTCCTCCAGGCCGCGCAGCAGCTCGCTGGCCTGCGCGGGCGTGGGCGCGATGAGGAGGGTCCGCGCGTCGGACGCCGTGAACTCCTTGATCGCCCTTCGGACCGCGTCGGCCTCGCCGCCCTCCTCCACGTGGACCAGGCGCAGGGCGTCCGTCCCGGCAAGCGAACCGGGCGCGACCAGGAACCGGGCGAGCACCTCCCAGTCGCCCGCGACCTGCTGGTTCCGCAGGGCTCGCAGCGCCGCGATGTGCGGCGCCCACCCGACCGGCCGGACGTCCTCGGGCAGCGTCCTGAGCCGCGCGTCGATCTGCTCATAGAACTCGCTCAGCGGCGCGTAGACGCTTTCGACCAGCTCGGGCCCGCCCCAGCCGACCTCGTCCGTCCCCAATGACGGCGTGGAACCGGCACCGGCGAGCGGCATGGTCTCCAAGCCCGCCCGGACGTCCACCTCGGGTTCACCACCCGCGGCCTGGCCGGGCTGCACGCCGTCTCCGCCGGACTCGGGGGCGAAGGCCGGTGCCGTGTCCTCGGCGGGGGAGGCGGGGGGCTCGCCTTCGGCGGGTGGGGTCTCCTTCGGCTGGTGCTCATCAGGCTCGTTGGTCTCTGCCGGCTGCTTCACGACGTGTTCCCGTCCCAGATCGACCGTCCGGGGCGTAATTCCCCCTCTGCCGCGGACTAACGTCTCACAGGTCGGAGATCAGCGGTGGCCGGCGAGGGCCGCGTGATGATCTTCACCGTCGCGGGGTTCGGGGTCGGGGTGGACGAGGGCGCCGGAGAGGCGCGGCAGGGCGTGCAGGAGGCTGTGCTCGGCGTCCACCGCCACTTGGTGGGCGCGGACGAGAGTCCAGGCGGGATCCACGATGACGTCGCACTCGGCGCGCAGGTGGTGGCCGATCCAGCGGAGGCGGACGTCGCCCACGGCGAGTACGCCCGGTGTTGAGGCGAGGGCGGTTTCGGCGCGGTCGACCAGGGCCGGGTCCACGGCGTCCATGAGGCGGCGCCAGACCTCGCGGGTCGTCTGCCATAGGACGACTGAGATCGCGGCAGTGATGAGCAGGCCCACTACTGGGTCTGCCCAGGGAGCGCCCAGGGCGATGCCGGCGGCGCCCAGGAGGACGGCCAGGGACGCGAAGCCGTCCGTGCGTGCGTGGAGGCCGTCGGCGACCAGAGCCGCCGAGCCTATGCGGCGGCCTACGCGGATGCGGTAGCGGGCCACCAGCTCATTGCCCAGGAAGCCGACGAGGGCGGCACCGGCCACGGCAGGTAGATGGTCCACAGGCTGTGGATGGGCCAGGCGGTCGATGGCTGCGTATCCGGCGAGGATGCAGGACGCGGTGATGGCCACGACTATGGCGATGCCGGCCAGGTCCTCCGCGCGGCCGTAGCCGTAGGTGTAGCGGCGGGTGGGCGGACGCCTGCCGAGGACGAACGCGATCCCCAGCGGGACGGCCGTGAGCGCGTCGGCCGCGTTGTGGAGGGTGTCGCCCAGGAGCGCCACCGAGCCGGTGAACGCGACCACCGCCGCTTGGAGGACGGTGGTCGCGCCAAGGCCGGCGAGCGAGATCCACAGGGCGCGCATGCCCTGGGCGCTCGCTTCGAGGGCCGGGTCCACCTTGTCGGCCGCCTCGTGCGAGTGCGGTCGCAGGACGTGCCGGAGACCGCGCCCATGGCCCTGCCCGCGCCCATGGCCCTGCCCATGCCCGTGCCCGTGCCCGTGCCCTTTTCCATGGCCGTGCCCGTGTGCGCTCATGAGTCCACGATGAACCATGAATCCCGTTGCAGCATCTCGACAACTGCGCTGTTGTCGCAGGTACGCGGCCTATGTCAGTGCGGGTTCGTCGCCAGTAGCTCCGCCAGGAGGTCGTCCAGGGTGACGATGCCCGCGAACTCGCCCCGCTCGTCGTTCACCACGGCGAGCTGGGCGCGGCCCCGGCGCATGCGGCTGACCGCGTCCAGGACGGTCGTCTCCGCCGTCAGGACGGGCGCCGGGTGCGCCAGTTCGTCGGCGCGCCGGTCGCCGTTGGGCTCGGTGATGGCGGCGCGGACGTGCACGATGCCGGTCATCGCGCCGTCCCCGGACCGGACGAGCAGCCGGTTGTGGCCGCTGGCCGTGGCGGTCCGGCGGATCTGCGCGGCGGTCGCGTCCGCGCCGATCGTGGTGACGGACGTGGCGGGCACGACGAGGTGCCCGACGGTCGCCTCCCGCGCGGAGATGGCGCGGCGGAGCAGCTCGTGGTCGTGCCGCCCGATGAGGCCGAGGCGGCGCGACTCGCCGACCAGGTGGCTGAGCCGTGCCGGGTCGGTGTGGCTGTCCAGCTCGTCCTTCGGCGTGACGCGGAAGAGCCGCAGCAGCGCGTTCGTCGCCGCGTTCAGCGCCGACAGGATCGGCCGGGACACCTTCGCGAACGCGCGGAACGGCAGCGCCAGGATCAGCGCCGACCGCTCCGGGTGCGTGATCGCCCACGATTTCGGCGCCATCTCCCCGACGACCATGTGCAGGAACGTGACGACGGCGAGCGCGGTGCCCAGGGCGATGGCCTTCACGCCCGCCTCGGGGACGCCGAGCGCGTGCAGCGGCGGTTCGAGGAAGTGCTCGAACGCCGGCTCGGTGACGATCGCGAGGCCCAGCGAGCACATCGTGATGCCGAACTGGGCGCCGGCGAGCATCAGCGACAGCTCGCGGACGCCCGCGAGCGCGGCGACGGCGGGACGGCTGCCCGTGGCGGCGGCGCGCTCCAGCTGCGGCCGGTTGGCCGCGACCAGCGCGAACTCGGCCGCGACGAAGAAGCCGTTCCCGACCAGCAGCAGGGCGGTGATCAGCAGCGACGGCAGCGGGTTCACGACACCTCCACCGACGACGGCGACGCCGGGCGCGGCGCCGGGACGACCGCCTTGATCAGGATCTTCTCGGCGACGCGGCGCGCCACGCTGACGACCTCCAGCTCGACGGAGCCGGCGTCGAGGTCGACGGTGAGGCGGTCGCCGGCGGACGGCAGCCGCCGCAGCTCCGCCATGACGAGCCCGCCGAGCGTGTCGTAGGCGTCGCCCTCCGGCAGGTCGAGCCCGGTGAGGCGGGCGACCTCGTCGATGCGCATGCCGGCGTCGACGACCCAGGACCCGTCCGGCCCGGACGTCGGGGCGTCCTCCAGGCCGTCGGTCTCGTCGGTGATCTCCCCGACGAGCTCCTCGGCGACGTCCTCGAAGGTGAGGATGCCGGCGAGGCCGCCGTACTCGTCCACGACGCAGGCGAACTCCTGGCGGGAGTCGCGCATGTGCTCGATGACCCCGTACAGCGGCTGGCTGCCGGGGACGAGCAGCGGCGGCCGGGCGATCCCGCCGACCGGGGTGGCCGGGTCGAGCGTGTCGTCGGCGACCTCGCGGACGCCCGCGACGCCGACCACGTCGTCGACCTCCTCCCCGTAGACGGGGTAGGCGCTGTGCCCGGTCTCGCGGATCAGCGCGACGAGGTCGGCGACGGTCGCGGTGGACGGCAGCGTCCGGACCTGCGGGCGCGGCACCATGACCTCGTCCGCGGTCAGCTCGCCGAAGGACAGGGCGCGGTCCAGCAGGCCGGACAGGTCGGCGGGCAGGTGCCCGGAGCTGTGCGACTTGCCGATGATGTCGCCGAGCTCCTCGAGCGTCGCTCCGCTGTGCAGCTCCTCGACGGGCTCGACGCCCACGGCGCGCAGCAACCGCTCGGCCGACCGGTCGAACAGCCGGATCAGCGGCCCGGCGACCGTCAGGTACACCAGGGTGGACGCGGCCAGGGCACGCGCGAGCGACTCCGCGCGGGCCAGCGCGAGGTTCTTGGGGAACAGCTCGCCCAGAAGCATCTGGATGAGCGTCGCCAGGACGAACCCCGTCGCCAGCGCGATCGCGCCCGTGGCGCCTTCGGGGACGCCCATGACCTCGAGCAGCGGCTGGATCAGCTCGGCGAGGGCGGGCTTGGCGATGAAGCCGACGACCAGGGTCGTCATCGTGATGCCGAGCTGCGCGCCCGACAGCATGAACGAGACTCTGCTGATGACCTTGACGGCGCGCCGGGCCGACGTGTCGCCGCGCTCGGCGGCCTGCTCCAGGGTCGCGCGGTCGGCGGCGACGTAGGCGAACTCCTGGGCGACGAAATATCCGGTGGCGGCGGTGAGAAGGATCACCGCCAGTACGCCCAGTCCCGCGCTCACCATGGGGCACCGGGTCTATGACTGGGGTCCGACACTGCGGACTCACCACTCCTCTCGAAGACTGACTACCTGTCGTAACGTCACTCAGGACAACGACGTTCCCGTTGCAGAGGGTACGGGTCCGCTGCGCGGCTCCTCGCGCGACACCGTGCTGCGGCGCGCGGCACGCCCCGCGTACGGCGGCGAGCGCGCGCGGGCGTGGGCGAAAGCACCTTGTCTCGGTTAGTGTCACGGATCACACTTGTATGAGAGCGTACGTCCCATAGTGGACCGGTCCGTGCTCCCAGACCGGCGCCGCCAATGGACATGCTCAGGGGGACCGGAGAAGCGATCGCGGGGCAGACGTTGGACCAGAGCGGGGCAGGGGCCGCCGCGCCCATGAGTCGTGAAGGCGTCGACCATGCCCTGCGCAGGCTCCGGGAGGAGCGCGAGCGCATCTCCTCGTCCGTGGTCGATCTCGAGGGCCAGCCCGGGATACGGCTGCTGAAGGGCGCCCGGCTCGCCGGCGAGACGTGGCGGTGCTGGGAGGGCGCGCAGTCCCGGCTGGCGACGCTGTGGCGGCTCTTCGACGCCTACCAGCGCGTCCTGGACGAGGCGTGCGAGCTGCGCGAACGGTCCCCGCGCCCGGACGTGGCGACGCTGACCGAGCTGTCGGGGATGCTGTCGGGCTGCTCGGTGGAACTGCCCGGCGGGGAGATCCCGCTGGAGCACCGCACGCTGCTCGGCCCGCAGGAGCGGCGGATCACCCTGGACGAGGCGGTCGCCATGATGTCGGACGCCTACGAGTCCGTCGCGCGCGAGGCCGCCGCCGCCGACGCCGCCTGGACGGCGCTGCTGCCGCCGCTGGAGGAGGCCGAGGAGGGCTGGCGGACGGCGACCCGGCTGGCGCACACGCTGGACGGCACCCGGCACCCCGGGCTCGACCGGGTCGGCCGGGAGCTGACCGCGCTCGGCCGGCTCGTCCGGACCGATCCGCTGTCGTTCGTGCGGAACGGGCAGCCGGACACCGGGCGGCTCGACCGCGTCCGCGCCCTGCTGACCTCGCTCGGCGACGAGCTCGCCGGCGTCGCGCGCATGCGGGACGAGTACGCCGACCTGGTCGCCCGGGTCACGACGGTGATCGAGGAGATCGAGCAGACCGAGCGGCGGGCCCGCGACGCGTACACGACCGCCCTCGCCAAGATCCACTCGCCGAACCTGCCGGCGCCCGCGGCGGGGCTCGGCATCGCGCTCCGCGACCGGCTCGCCGCCCTGGAACGGCTCCGCGAGGCGGGCCGCTGGGTGGAGATGGCGGGCCGCTTCGCCGAGCTCGAACGCGCCGCCGAGGAGGCGCTGGAACGGGCGCGCGGCGACCTGCGTCTCAGTGCCGGCCTGCTGGACCGGCGGGGCGAGCTGCGCGGGCGCCTGGAGGCGTACCGGGCCAAGGCGGCGCGCCTCGGCCTGATCGAGGACGAGCGGCTCACCGCGCTGTACGGCGAGGCCCGCGAGGTGCTGTGGACGGCCCCCTGCGACCTGCGCCGCGCGACCACGGTCCTGGCGGAGTTCCAGCGGGCGATCAGGGTGAGCGAGAGTGAGACGGGGACGCGGCGATGAACCGATGCACCCAGCCCGGCTGCGCGGGCGGAATCGACGCGGACGGCTTCTGCGACGTCTGCGGCATGGCCCCCGCCCCCGCACCGGCCGCCCCCGCACCGGCCGCCCCCGCACCGGCCGCCCCAGTGCACGTACCGGCCCCCGCCGCCCCGGCCGCCGTACCCGCCGCCCCCGCCGTCCCCGCCGCCCCCACGGCCGTCGGCGCCCCCGCGCCTCCGGCGGAGGAGGCCGCGAGGGCGGGGTATTCGCGGGCGGCGCCGGCGCGGGTGCCGGCCGCGGTGACCACGCGGACGCCGTTCGCGCCGCCGACGACCAGGGAGCCCGCCCCGTCCGGACGCGACGGGCCCGGCGGGACGGCCGGGAGTTCGGCGGGGAGCGGGCGCGGCACGGTCGGGTCCGGCCGGACGGCGTCGCGCGGCGGCACCCGCGGCACCGGCTCCAGCGGCTCGACCAGGCGCGGGATGCTCGGCGCCGGGCTCGTCGAGGTCCCGCCCGTGCCGGCCCGCGACCCCGCCTCGGCGATCATGGAGAATCCGGAGGTGCCGGAGAACCGGCGCTTCTGCAGCCGGTGCGACGAGAAGGTCGGGCGGAGCCGCAACGGCAACCCCGGCCGCACCGAGGGGTTCTGCCGCAGTTGCGGGCATCCGTTCTCGTTCACGCCGAAGCTGCACGCGGGCGAGATGGTCGGCGGGCAGTACGAGGTGCTCGGCTGCCTGGCGCACGGCGGCCTTGGCTGGGTGTACCTGGCCCGCGACCACAACGTGAGCGAGCGGTGGGTCGTCCTGAAGGGCCTGCTCGACACCGGGGACGCCGACTCCCTCGCCGCCGCGACCGCCGAGCGGGCGTTCCTGGCCGAGGTCGAGCACCCCAACATCGTCAAGATCTACAACTTCGTCCGGCACGGCGAGTCCGGCTACATCGTGATGGAGTACGTCGGCGGGCGCTCCCTCAAGGACATCCTGCTCAGCGTCCGCGCCGAGTACGGCGACCAGGCGTCGCTGCCGCTCGGCCAGGTGATCGCGTACGGCCTGGAGGTGCTGAGCGCCCTCGGCTACCTGCACGGCGTCGGGCTGCTGTACTGCGACTTCAAGCCGGACAACGCGATCCAGTCCGAGGAGCAGCTCAAGCTGATCGACCTCGGCGGGGTGCGGCGCGCCTTCGACGTGGACAGCCCGATCTTCGGGACGCCCGGCTACCAGTCCCCCGAGATCGGCTCGCAGGGCCCGTCGGTCACGTCCGACCTCTACACCGTGGGACGGGCGCTGGCCGTGCTCAGCTTCCCGTTCCGCGGCTACACCGGACGGCACCTGCGCAGCCTGCCGCCCCGCGACCAGGTCCCGCTGTTCCAGCGGCACGAGTCGTACCACCGGCTGCTGCGGCGCGCCACGCACCCCGACCCGGCCCGCCGCTTCCAGAGCGCCGCCGAGATGGCCGAGCAGCTCACCGGCGTGCTGCGGGAGGTCCTGTCCGCCGAGGACGGGCGCCCGCGCCCCGCGCCGTCGCCGCTGTTCGGGCCCGAGCAGCACACGGCCGGCGCCGAGATCGTCGGCGCCCTGGACAGCGCGACCATCCTCGCGCCGCTGGAGCCGCGCGCCGCCGCGGCGGCGCTGCCCGTCCCGCTGGTGTCCGCGTTCGACCCGGCCGCCGCGTTCCTCGCCGGGCTCACCGCGCGCGACCCCGGCGACCTGGCCGCCGCGCTGGGCTCCGCCCCGGTCGCGTCCCGGGAGGTGCGGCTCGCGCTGGTGCGCGTCCGCATCGAGCTGGGCGATCTGGACGGCGCCGCCGGGCTGCTGGAGGAGATCGCCGCCGAGGCGCCGGACGACTGGCGCGTCGACTGGTACCGGGGCGCCCGCGCCCTCGCCGGCGGACGGGCGGCCGAGGCCGTCGCCGTCTTCAACGATCTGTACGACCTCGCCCCGGGGGAGCAGGCGCCCAAACTGGCGCTCGCCTTCTGCTACGAGACGCTGGGCGACATGGGCAACGCCAGCCACTTTTACGAGACCGTCTGGCGCACCGACCCGACCCATGTCAGCGCCGCGTTCGGGCTGGCCCGCTCCTGCCTGGCCGCCGGTGACCGGGCCGCCGCCGAACGCGTCCTGGACTCGGTGCCCCGCATCTCCAGCCACTACCTCGCCGCGCAGCTCGCCGCCGTCGCCACCGCCGTCCGGGGGCGGAGCCCCGGCGAACTGGACGCCGCCGCGCTCATCGAGGCGGGCCGCCGCCTCGCGTCCCTGCGCCTCGACACCGAACGCGCCGCCGCGTTCACCGCCGAGGTCCTGGAGGCGGCGCTCGCCTGGCTGCGCGCCGAACGGGCGCCGATCCCGGCCGGGTTCCGGCAGCGGATCCTCGGCACCGACCTGGACGAGCCGGCCCTGCGCGCCAAGCTGGAGGAGACCTACCGCGTCCTCGCGAAGCTCGCCGACCACGCCGAGCACCGGCACGCGATGGTGAAACGCGCCAACGCCGTCCGCCCGAGGACGCTCTTCTGACCATGAGCACCGACCAGCGGACCCCCGCCACCGCCTGCCGCACCTGCGGCGAGCCCGCCCACGCCCGCGACCGCTTCTGCGAACGCTGCGGCACCCCCGAACCGTCCATCCCACGTCCCGCCCCTCCCTCCGACCCTCCGCTCACGACCGCCCCCCTGCCACCGGCCGGGGTCCCCATGCCTGACGGGAGCCCGGCGGCCGCGACCGGCTCCGCCCCCACCAAGGGCTGTGTGGATTGCGGGGGAGCGGCCGTGGGGGCGGACGGGTTCTGCGAGCACTGCGGGCTGCGGCAGCCGAGTGGGCGGGAGCACGCCGAAGCCGATCTCGGCGCGGCCGGAGCGGCGGTGACCGACGTCGGGTTGCGGCGTCGGCGCAACGAGGACGCGTTCGCGATCGAGGCGCTGCCGCAGGGCGCCTGCGCGGTGGTGTGCGACGGGGTCGCGACGGCGCCCGGGTCGGAGGAGGCGTCGCGGCGGGCCGCGGACGCTGCGCTGGCCGTCGTCACGGGACGCGTCTCCGTCGGCATGGACCCGCAGGGCGCGACGCGCGCGGCGGCGGAGCGGGCCGCCGAGGTCGTGGCGGGGCTCGCGCACGACCCGGAGTCGTCCCCCGCGTGCACGTTCGTGTCGGCCATCGCGGACGCGTCCGGGGTCACGGTCGGGTGGGTCGGCGACAGCCGGGCCTACTGGCTGGCGGAGACGGGGTCGTGCGTGTTGACGCGGGACGACTCGTGGGCCGCCGCCGTGATCGAGCAGGGCGCGATGACCGCCGAGGACGCGTGGGCCGACGAGCGGGCGCACCTGATCACGGCGTGGCTGGGCGCGGACGCGGGGCCCGTCGACCCGCACGTGGCGGCGTTCCGCCCCACGGGTCCGGGGCTGGTCGTGGTGTGCAGCGACGGGCTGTGGAACGACCTGCCGGCGGCGGCGGACCTCGCGGCGGTGGCGCTGGCCGGCGCGGACGGCCCGCTGGGCGCGGCGCGGCGGCTGCTGCGGGCGGCGCTGGACGCGGGCGGTCGCGACAACGTCACGGCGGCGGTGCTCCCCTGGCCGCCGCCGGGTAGGGAGCGGGGCAGATGAGCGGGTTGCCGGAGTTCACCGTCCGCGTGGACCAGAACGCCTACCTCCCGGCGGGCGGACGGGAGATGCACGCGATCGTGACCGTGGCGGCGCGCGCCTCCGGAAGCGGCAGCGCCCCCGCGGCGGAGATCATCCTCATCGACACGTCGGGCTCGATGTCGTACCGGGGCAAGATGGCCGCGGCGAAGCGGGCCGCGCGGGCGGCGGTGCACGTGCTGCGCGACGGCGTGCACTTCGCGGTCGTCGCGGGCGCGAACCGGCCGCGGATGGTCTACCCGCAGGGGGAGCGGCTCGTCGCGGCGGACGAGGCGTCCCGGCGCGGCGCGGTGAACGCCATCGGGCGGCTGGAGGCGGCCGGCGGGACGGCGATCGGGTCCTGGCTGCGCCTCGCCGAACGGCTGTTCACCGGGCACGACGACGCCGTCAAGCACGCCATCCTGCTGACCGACGGCAAGAACCAGCACGAGTCGGCCGAGGAGCTGGGCGCGGCGCTGCGGGTGTGCGAGGGCCGGTTCCTCTGCGACGCGCGCGGTGTCGGCACCGACTGGGACGTCGCCGAGCTGCGCAGGATCACCTCGGCGCTGCTGGGCGGGTTCCTGGACGTCCCCGACCCGGCCGACCTGGAGGCCGACTTCCTGGCGATGACGCGCGCCGCGATGAGCAAGGAGGTCGCGGACGTGACCCTGCGCGTGTGGACGCCGCAGCAGGCGCGGCTCCGGTTCGTGAAGCAGATGGTCCCGGCCGTGGAGGACTTGACGGGCCGGCGGGTCGAGTCGGGGACGCAGACGGGCGACTACCCGCTCGGCGCGTGGGGGAACGAGACCCGCGAGTACCACCTGTGCGTCGAGGTGCAGCCCGGCGAAGTGGGACGGCAGATGCGGGCCGCGTGGGTGAAGCTCCTCGCGGGCGAGCAGGTCCTCGCGTCCGGGAACGTCCTCGCCGAGTGGACGGACGACGAGGCCAGGTCGACGCGCATCAACGGACGGGTCGCGATCCACACCGGGCAGTCGGAGCTGGCGGAGGCGATCCAGGAGGGCCTGGAGGCGCGCCGCGAGGGCGACGAGGACCGCGCGACCACCCGGCTCGGACGCGCCGTCGTGCTCGCGCGGGAGGTCGGCAACGAGCAGATCTCCGGCCTGCTCGACCGGGTCGTGGACGTCGTCGACGAGGCGAGCGGCACCGTCCGGCTGAAACGCGACGTGTCGAAGGCGGATGAGATGTCGCTCGACACCCGTTCCGTCCGGACCGTCCGGACCCGGCACGGCGACGCTGACGACAGGGATGACGACAGGGCCGGGGGCTGAGGCCCATGCCCATCTGCCCGAGCGGGCACACGTCCGGCGACGCCGACTACTGCGACGTGTGCGGCGACCGCATCGGCGGAGCGCCGCCCGCGCAGCCGGTGCCGGCGGAGACGCCGGTGTGCCCGCACTGCGGGACGCCGCGCTCGGGCCGTTTCTGCGAGGCCGACGGGTACGACTTCGACACCGGCACCAGGTACACGGTCGAGCTGTCGGCCGACCGCGCGGCGCACGCGGTGCCGCTGGTGCCGCAGCCGCGCACCGGCGGCGGCCCCGTCGTGCTCCCCGGCCCGTACGCGCTGGTCGCGGCGGACCGCGCCTACTTCGACGCGGTCGCCGCCGAGATGGGGCCGGACGCCGGGGGCCTGGCGTTCCCGCCGTACTGCCCGGAGCGGCGCGTCCCGCTGATCGGCGGCGAGATCCGGATCGGCAGGCGCAGCCCGTCCCGCGGGATCGTGCCGGAGATCGACCTGAGCGCGCCGCCCGAGGACCCCGGTGTGTCGCATCTGCACGCCGTCCTGCTGGCGCAGCCGGACGGCACCTGGAACCTCGTCGATCCCGGTTCCACCAACGGCACGACGGTGAACGGCGCCACCGAGCCGATCCCGGTGAACGCGCCGCTGCCGATGGCCGACGGCGACCGCATCCACGTGGGCGCCTGGACGACCATCACGCTGTCCCTGCAGGAGGGCCCGCCATGACGATGAGTCCCGCGCCGCCTGCGGCTCCCGCTCCCCGGACGCCGGGCCCGCCCGAGCCGCCCCCGCCCGAGCCGCACCGGCCCGAGCCGCGCCCGCCCGAGCCGCGCCGCGGCCGGCTCCGGACGTTCCTGCGCGGCCGCTGGCTGAAGACGATCCCGGGCCGCGTCCGCGCGCACGTGGTGCTGTGCCTCGCCGCGCTCGTCGCGCTGCTCGCCGTCCTGTCCGTGGCGATCGGGAACGCGCGCGACTCCGTCCAGACGATCGGGCACGACGCGGGCCCGCAGGTCGTCGCGACCGGCACGCTGTACTTCGCGCTCAGCGACA
The DNA here is from genome assembly GCF_001552195.1 of Actinomadura latina NBRC 106108. Lineage (GTDB taxonomy): Bacteria > Actinomycetota > Actinomycetes > Streptosporangiales > Streptosporangiaceae > Spirillospora > Spirillospora latina. The sequence continues at coordinate 10,384 of NZ_BCQS01000044.1, read as the reverse complement.
TGGACGCGCAGGTGTCCAGCATCCTGCTGATCGGACGCGAGCACGGCCTCGGCATCGGCTACGACGAGTCCCTGCGGGTGTACGAGCAGCGCCGCGCGGAGGCGGACGCGGCGGCGGTGCAGGCCGCGCAGCTCGCCGGCCGCGACCCGGCGCTGAAGCGGACCGTCCAGGAGGTGCTGGACGGCCTCGGCAAGTACGAGCGGCTCGTCGGCCAGGCCATGCAGCTCGACGCCCAGTCGAAGCACGCGCCGGGCGAGCTGCCGGACGAGGTCATCGACGCCTACCGGCAGGCGACCGACCTGATGAAGCTGCAGCTGCTGCCGAAGGCGTACAACATCACGCTCGACAGCGGCGCGCACGTCCGGCAGTCCTACGAGGTCAAGCGGTCGGCGGTGCTGACGGGACGCACCTGGGTCGCCGTCACCGGCCTCATCGTGCTGCTGCTCCTGATCGCGACGCAGCTGTACCTGGCCCGGACGTTCCGCCGCCTCCTCAACCCGGCGCTGGTGGCGGCGACGCTCGCCACGGTCGTCCTCACCGGCGTCGGCGCGGGCCTGCTGACGGCGCACGCGGGCCACATCAAGAAGGCGAAGGAGGACGGGTTCGACTCGATCCTCCAGCTGTCCCGCGCGCGCGCCATCAGCCACAGCGCGTTCGCCGACGAGAGCCGCTACCTCCTCGACCCGGGACGCGCCGACACCTACGAGCAGACCTACCTCGACAAGTCGCTGTCGGTGCTCTACCCCGACCTCGGCGACAAGCCGGTGAACCTGGAGAACTACTACGCGGGCCTGGAGCAGAAGGTGGCCCCGTACCGGCCGGGCAAGGGCCCGGGGCCGTTCCTCGGCTTCCTCGGGGACGAGGCGCGCACGGCGCAGACCAGCCGCGAGGCCGACGCGCTGGCGCGGACGCTGCGCGCCTACATCGCCGTGCAGCGCAACGACGCGAGGATGCGGCAGCTCGCCTCGTCCGGGAACCGCTCCGGGGCGATCGACGTGCGGATGGGGCGGACGTCCGGCGCCATCCGCGACTTCGGCGCGTTCGACGCCTCGCTCAGCGCGCTGACGGCCGTCCACCAGGACGCCTTCGACGAGGCGATCAAGGACGCGGACGGCGGGCTGCGCGGCTGGAACGCCGTCCCGCCCGCGGGCGCGGCCGTCATCGCGCTCCTGATCCTCGCGGGGGTCCGTCCCCGGCTGGCCGAGTTCCGCTGACCGGAGGAGAGCAGGCAATGCGAGCGATCCGAGCCACCGCCGCCGTGCTGACCGCGACGGTGCTGACCGGGGCGGTGCTGGCGGGCTGCGGCCTGGGCGGCACCGAGGAGGAGTCCGTGGCCGACAAGGACTCCCTGGTCATCGGCGTGAAGGCGGACCAGCCGGCCCTCGGCGTCAAGCGCCCGGACGGGACGTACGAGGGCTTCGACGTCGACGTCGCCACCTACATCGCGGGCCGGATGGGCGTCCCGAAGAGCCGCATCACGTGGCGGACGACGAACTCGTCCGTCCGCGAGGAGGCGCTGGCCAAGGGCACCGTCGACATGATCGTCGCGACGTACTCGATCACGGCGAAGCGCAAGATGAAGGTGACCTTCGCCGGTCCCTACTACGTCGCCCACCAGGACACGTTCGTCCGCGCCGACGCCACGTCCATCACCAACGTGCGCGACCTGAAGGGAAAGCGGATCTGCGAGGTGACCGGCTCGAACTCCTGGCGCCGCGTCATCGAGGAGCGCAAGGTCGACGCCGAGCCGGTCACCGTCGGCACCTACGGGGCCTGCATGGACGCGCTGGCCGGCGGGAGGCTCGACGCCGTCTCGACCGACGACCTGATCCTCGCGGGGTTCGCCGCCGGCCGCCCCGGACGGATGATCAACGCGCCGTTCACCGACGAGAAGTACGGCGTCGGCCTCAAGAAGGGCGACCTGAAGGGCTGCGAGGAGGTCAACCGGGCCATCACCGCGATGTACCAGGACGGCACCGCGCAGCGCCTGCTCACCCAGTGGTTCGGCAGGTCGGGGCTGAAGCTGACGACGAGCGTCCCGCAGTTCGAGGGCTGTACCTGAGTCAGGGCGTGGTGGTGGACGGGAACGCGACGATCGCCTCGCGCAGCGTGTCGTAGATCGGGATGAACTTGTCGATCCCGGTGATGCGGAAGACCCGCTGGACGCGCGGCGGCAGCGCCACCAGCGCGATGTGGGAGCCGCGCCCGATGGCGCGGCGGTTGGCGGCGACGAGCGCGTTCAACCCCGTCGAGTCGCAGAACGTGACCTCGCGCATGTCGACGACCGTCGGCTCGTCGGTGTCGACGACCTCGAAGAGGGTCTCCTCGAACCGCGTCCGGGACACCACGTCGATGTCGCCCTGTACGCGGACGACCGTGCAGCGGTCGTCCCGCATCAGGCTGATGTCGAAGTCCATGGTCACCTCACGCCCCACTCCGGTGGTACCCGGCCATCTCAGGTGACTCCTCAGGATTGCGCACCCGTGCCCGCATTCCAAGCTCTTACCGGGAATAGGGACCGGGCGGCCGGCCCGTGCCCCGGACCGCAACTCCGCCCCGGACGTCCGGCCGGTCCCACGTGCAGACTCTACCCGACGCGCCGTCCGGGCCGTCCGGATGCGTCCGGGGACCTCCGGGAAACGGAGGCAATAACTTACTCAAGAGAAACTTACTGGACGGTAAGAAATGGCGTCCAATCTCACTCGGGCCCCGCTTGACCTGCGCTTGGGCCATTTCTTACCAGTCTCCCAGCGCGAAAGGCGGACGCTGACTCTGGCCCGGATCGACGCAGAGGTTACAGTGGCGGTGGCGAAATTCGGGAGGCTGGATGTTCTACACGTTCATGACGCGGGTGGTGCGTCCGATCCTCTGGCTGCTATTCCGGCCCCGTGTCGTGGGCGGCGAGAACGTGCCGGGCTACGGGCCCCTGATCGTGGCGAGCAACCACCTGTCGTTCATCGACAGCTTCATCATCCCGCTCGCGGTGCCGCGCCCCGTCACCTACATCGCCAAGGCCGACTACTTCGAGGGCGGCGGCCTGAAGAAGGGCTTCGTCCGCTGGTTCCTCACCAACCTCGGGCACGTCCCCGTCCGCCGCGGCGCCCGCCGCGCCGCGATGGGCGCCCTCGAACAGGCCGCCGAGGTCCTCGACAACAGCGGCGCGTTCGCGATCTACCCGGAGGGCACCCGCTCCCCCGACGGACGCCTCTACCGCGGCCGAACGGGCATCGGCTGGCTCGTCCTGGAGTCCGGCGCCCGCGTCCTGCCGGTCGCGCTGGAGGGCACCGAGAAGATCCAGCCCATCGGCGCCGCCTTCCCGCGCGTCTTCGGCCCCCGCCCCACCGTCCGCATCGGCCCCCCGATGGACTTCTCCCACTACCGCGACCTCCCCCCGGCCAAGGCCCGCCGCGCGATCACCGACGAGATCGTCGAGACCATCCAGAAGATGTCCGGCCAGGACTACGCCGCCGAGTACAACGACCGCGCGGAGCAGAACTAGCTCCGCCCTCCGCTCCGGCGACCATGCGGATGCGGCGTTCCGGCCGGGCCGGCGGGTTCGGGCCGAGGGCGTGTCGCCGGGGGTGCGGGGCAGGGTTCGGCCCGTAATGTCGCGGCCATGGCGCACAGGTTCATCCCGATCGTCCTGTTGGTGACGGCCGCCGGCGCGAGCGCGTGCGGCGGTGGCGGCGAACGCGCCCGCGAGGTGCGCAGCACCGCCCGCGCGGAGGTCGCGGGGATCGGGTACACGTCCGACCAGCTCGCGCAGGCGCTGCTCGGCGAGGCGACCGGCTACCGGCGGGCCGGGGAGCCCGACTCGGGGGAGTACGGGTCGCTGAAGGCCATCCAGAACGCCGCCAGGCTGCAGCGGGAGGCGACCCTGGACAAGCCGCGCTGCGGGACGGGCCGTCCCGCCGGCACCGTGGCCGGCGACGTCCCGGCGGCGCTCGTGTCGTTCACCGGCAGCGCCGGGCAGACCGCCACCGAAACGCTGATGGGGATGTCCGCGGGCGACGCCGAGAAGCAGGTCAACGCGCGCGTCCCGTCCGGCTGCCTGCGGTTCCGCACCAAGATCGGCTCGAACTGGGCCGAGCACCGCGTCGTGGAGACGCCGAAGGGCGACATCGGCGAAGGCTCCCGCACCGTCGGCATCACGACGGCCAGCGGGAACGCGCGAAGCCGCACCTGGTACGTCGTGTTCCGCGGCCGCCACTACCTCGCCACCATCAGCGTCTTCGGCCCGGCCGTCACCCGCGAGGACGCCGAGCGGCTCGCGCGCGAAGCCCAGGCGCAGGCCGAACGCGTCCTGCCGTGAGTCACGCGGCTCGCCGTCCGTCTCGTTCAGCGAGTACGGTTCGCCTTACCCGGGGCGGACGCCCCGGGCGTGTCGTTCCCAGCGGGGGGTGTCCTTGATCGGCAAGGAGGGCCGGGTCACCGGCCGGATCGGTCCGGGGCTCGTCGGGGAGGTCATGATCCCTGTTCGCGGCGGAGCCGAGGCGTTCTACGCGCACCCCGTCGACCCGCGCGAGGAGATCGGCGTCGGGGCGATCATCGTGGTGGTCGAGTACCACCCGCCCCGGACGGTCTACGTGGCGGCCGCGCTGCCCCAGTGACGCCGGTGCGGAGGTGGCACAAAGAGGCCACCCGCCGGGAGAACCGGACGCCCGCCCCGCGCGTCTGAGGGGAAACGCGGGCGGGCATGTCCGCCGGCCGCACCGACAGTTGAAGAGGAGGCCCTATGCCCGTGCTCGCCGTGGCGATCGGTGTCGTCGTCGCCATCATCGTGTTGATCATCTTGTTCAAGATGGTCTGGCGGGTCGCCGAGCCGAACGAGGCTCTGATCATTTCCGGGCTCGGCGCCAAGTCCAAGTCCATCGACGGCGTGGACAGCCTCGGATTCAAGATCGTGACGGGCAAGGGGACGTCCGTCCTGCCCGGCTTCCAGGTGTCGCGCCGGCTGCGGCTCGACAGCCGCGCCGCCAACCTCGAAGTGAACTGCGTGACGCAGCAGGGCATCCCGGTCAAGGTGCGCGGCGTGGTCATCTACAAGGTCGGGGACGACCTGGTCTCGATCGCCAACGCGGCGCGCCGCTTCCTGGAGCAGCAGGCGTCGATGGACGGCGCGATCCACGAGCTGTTCACCGGCCACCTCCGTTCGATCATCGGCAACCTCACCGTTGAGGACCTCATCCTCAACCGCGAGCGCCTCACGTCCGAGACCCGCAGCTCCGCGGCCGACGAGATGAGCAAACTGGGCCTGGTCGTCGACTCCCTGCAGATCCAGGAGATCGACGACGAGACCGACTACATCAGCAACCTCGGGCGTCCGCATGCCGCGAAGGTGGCCGCCGCGGCCCGCATCGCGGAGGCCGAGCGCAACCAGGAGGCCACCGAGCGCGAGCAGGAGACCGAGCGGCAGAACGCCGCCGTCATCCGCGACACCGAGATGAAGAAGGCCGAGTACGAGGGCCAGGTCCAGCAGGCCGCGCAGCAGGCCCGGCAGGAGGTCATCCTCAAGGAGACCCGCAACGCCGAGCTGGAGGCCGAGCGCACCGAGAAGCGGCTGGAGAGCGAGATCCGCAAGCCGGCGGACGCCCGCGCGTACGAGCAGGTGAAGCTGGCCGAGGCCGAGCGCGAGGAGCGCATCTCCTACGCCCAGGCCGCGGCGACCGAGGTCCAGCTGAAGGCGCAGCGCGAGTCCGAGGCCATCCGGCTCCTCGGTGAGGCCGAGGCCGACGCGACCCGGCAGAAGGGTCTCGCGGAGGCCGAGGCGATCAAGGCCCGCGCGGAGGCGCTGGCGGAGAACACCGACGCCGTCATCGCCCAGCAGCTCGCCGAGCAGTGGCCGCAGATCGTCGAGGCCGGCGCGGGCGTGTTCGGCAACGTCGACAACATGGTCGTGCTCAACGGCGCCGAGGGCATCGAGGACATGCTCGCCAAGGCCCTGACGCTGGGCGGCACCGGCCTGGGCGTCGCCCGCCAGCTGCTCGCCAACCTCAACGGCCCGCCCGCCGCCAACGGCCACAACGGCGCGACCCCGGCCGTCCCGGCGGTCGAGATCCCCAAGGAGGACTGACCCCCGCGACCACGAAGGCCCGGCGCCGCCGGGCCTTCTTGGCGTTAGGGGGCGGCCGGTCCCGCTAAGTTCGTTGCATGTCCGTGCCGCGGCTCGCCGTTTCCGTCGACCTTGTCGTGCTCACCGTGCGGGAGCAGCGCCTGTGCGCGCTGATGTGGCGGCGGGACAGGGCGCCCTACGACGGGGCGTGGTCGCTGCCGGGCGGGTTCATCCAGCTGGACGAGGATCTGCCGGTCGCGGCGTCCCGCTTGATGGCGGAACGGGCCGGGCTCGCGGACGTCCGCATCCACCTGGAGCAGCTCGCGACCTACGGGTACCCCGACCGGGACCCCCGGCAGCGGGTCGTGAGCGTCGCCTACCTGGGGCTGGCGCCGGATCTGCCCGCGTCCAGCCGCGCGCAGGTGCTGTGGACGGCCGTGGACGATCTCGTCGACCGCGACCGGGCCGCGTTCGACCACCGGCGGATCCTGCGCGACGGGATGGAGCGGGCGCGGGCGAAGCTGGAGTACACGTCGCTGGCCGCCGCGTTCTGCCCGCCCGAGTTCACCGTCGCGGAGCTGCGCCGGGTCTACGAGATCGTGTGGGGCACCAGCCTCGACCCGCGCAACTTCCACCGGAAGGTCACCGGCGCCGACCGCTTCCTCATCCCGACCGAGCGGACGACGACGCGCGACGGCGGCCGCCCGGCCCGGCTGTACCGGCGCGGCGACGCCGAGCAGCTGCGCCCGCCGATGCTGCGCCCGCGGGCTTGACCTGGGGTGACGTCGCGAACATCGCACGGCGGTTGCTATTTTCGGCCCGTATGAACGGTGATGAGGCGCTCGGTCTGCTCGTCCGCGACATCGGCGCGGCCGGCGTCGCGGAGATGGCCGGCTCCCCGGGCCTCGCGGCGGCCGTCGACCAGCATGTGGCGGCCCTGCGGGACGAACTCGGCGCACCCGGCGCGGCGGAGCTGATGGCCTACCTGCACGGGTTCGCCGAGGAGGCCTTCAACCGGGGCTGGTGGCCGGACGACCCCCGCGACTGGGAGTTCGTCCGGATCGTGGCCGTTTGCTGGATGATGAGGGACGCTGCATAGGCTGTGGGGTCATCACCCCCATGTGCGATCTGGAGGACAACGGTGTCCGAGGCAACCACTCCGCGCTTCCGCTCCGTCCTCGACCGGTTCGTGGCTTACAAGCCCGGCAAGGTCGTGGTGTCACCCGAGGGCCGCTCGTTCAAGCTGTCGTCGAACGAGTCGCCGGAGGGCCCGCTTCCCTCGGTGCTGGACGCCATCGGCGAGGCGGCGCGGAACATCAACCGCTACCCCGACAACAACGCGACCGCGCTGACCGAGGCGATCGCGTCGTTCTGCGGCGTCCCCGCCGACCATGTCGCGGTGGGCTGCGGCTCCGTCGGGATGACGCAGATGCTGCTGGAGGCCGTCGCCGAGCCGGGCGCCGAGGTCGTGTACGCGTGGCGGTCGTTCGAGGCGTACCCGCTGCTCGTGTCGCTCTCCGGGGCGACCGGCGTCCAGGTGGCGCTGAAGGACGAGACCCACGACCTTGAGGCGATGGCGGACGCGATCACCGACCGGACGCGGCTGATCTTCGTCTGCAACCCGAACAACCCGACGGGCACGGTCGTCCGGCGCGCCGAACTGGAGGCGTTCCTGGACCGCGTCCCCGCCGACTGCCTGGTCGTGCTGGACGAGGCGTACCGCGAGTACATCCGCGACGACGAGGTCCCGGACGGACTCACCCTCTACGGCGACCACCCGAACCTCGCCATCCTGCGCACGTTCTCCAAGGCCTACGGCCTCGCCGGCCTCCGCATCGGCTACCTCGTGGCCCACCCTGAGGTCGCCGGCGCGATCCGCAAGACGTTCCTGCCCTTCAGCGTGAACTCGGTCGCGCAGGCCGCCGGCATCGCGTCCCTGGCGGCCACCGGCGAACTCCTGGAACGCGTCGAGGGCACGGTGAAGGAGCGCGACCGCGTCCGCGGCGCCCTCCTCGCCGACGGCTGGACGGTCCCGCCGACCGAGGCGAACTTCGTCTGGCTGCGCCTCGGCGACCGCACGATGGAGTTCTCCGCCGCCTGCGACGCGCAGGGCGTGAGCGTCCGCCCGTTCGACGGCGAGGGCGCCCGAGTCTCCATCGGCTCCCCGGAGGAGAACGACGCGTTCCTGGCGGTCGCCAAGTCCTTCCCCCACCGCAACTGACGGCTCCCCGCCGCAACTGACGGCGCACCCGCCCCCGCGGGCTAGGCGGTCTTGGTCGGGCCCAGTTTCTCGACGATGAGGCGGTAGAGCTGGCGGGGGCGGCCTGGTTGGGGGGTGCGGTTCGGCGGGAGGGGCCAGGCCAGGCCCTCTTCCACCAGGGTCCGCAGGAGGCGGCGGGCCGTGCGGGGGGTCACGCCCAGCATCTTGCCGGCGTTCTCCGCGTCCACGATGAGGGGTTGCTCCTGGTCGCCCAGCTTGTCGGCCAGGCGGGCCAGGATTTCCAGGCCCTTCGGCTTGGCCTGGGGCTGGGTGCGCGGCGGTGTGCGAGGGGCCGGGACCAGGGCGCGGCCGTCGCGGTCCAGGGCGAAGCCCTGGGCGCGCTGGGAGCTCTGGGACCGGGCCAGGGCGGCGCGGGCGTGGTTCTCCGCCTCGTGGGCGGTGCGGCCCATGCCGATGCCCACCTCGATGGCGAGGCCAAGTTCTTCGCGGACGCGTTCCACGAAGGGCGGGGTGCGGAATCCCTCGGTGGACGTCGTCACCGAGCCGCGTGTGGCGATGACCAGGTAGCTGTGGTCGTCTAGGGGCCAGACCGAGGCGTTCATACGGTGGGCTTCCTGGAGCAGGACGCGGTGCAGGGCGAGCTTGAGTTCGTCCCGCCAGTAGCGGGGGGTGACGCGGCGGGGAGTCTCGCGGAGGGTCGGGACGTCCACGAGGACGACGACGAGCTGCGATTCCTCCAGGCGGTGGTGGGCGCCCAGGAGGGCGGCCGTCTGGAGTGAGCTGCGGATCGCGGCGCCGGTGGGGCGGACGCGGATCGTGGGGACGCCCGCCATCTCCATGCGCTCGGCGGTGGCGTGGACGCAGGTCATCGCGACCGTGGTCGCGCCGCGCCGCCAGAGGCGCTCGTGGAACGCGGCCAGCGTGCCGGGGCCGGCGGCCTCCTCGCGCAGGTGCACCTGCTCGGTGCCGAGGCTGATCTCGGAGTAGGCCTCCTCGACCTCGGCGCGGCCCAGCACGTCGATGCTGACGCGGGCCGGGTCGAAGCGCTCGTCGAGGGACGCCCGCAGCAGCGCGCCCTGCAGGGCCGCGCCGTTCAGCGGCACGTACGTGGCGGGCATGGTGAGCACGCCGGCCTTGCGCGCGAAGTCGTAGGGGACGGGGCTGGCGAACAGGCACACGTCCACGCCCGATCCCAGCCGCACGACCTTGTCGGCCGCCTCCTGTTCGTCCCGGTACGCGGCGGCCACCAGCCGGCTCGGTACCGGGGTGGGGCCGTGGCCCATCAGCATGACCCGTTCAACGAGGTCGTGGGGGCCCACGACGCCGATTGTGAGATCGGGTGTGACCGACCCCGTCCGTGCCGCCGTCATCGATGCTCGCTCGCTTCCGGTCCGTCCTCTCGGCGGGGGCACCGCCCCGGCCACCTGTTCGCGCACGTCTCGCCCAACGGTTGACTCATGGCTTGCCGCTCCTGCCTTCCGACCCAGCACCGCAGTTCCGCGACTCGCCTTCCCGCAGCCCCTCCTCGGGGAGGTAACTCCATCTGACTGGCAGATCGTGTCAGGGTGACGAGATGTGACACCCAGACGCGAAATCGAATCAAGAGTGCGGCGAAAAAGTAACCTACGCGACCCCCTGGTCAGTAATTTGTCACCATTCGGGCAGTCTCGATCCAGCATCTTCGGACGTCCGAAGTTGAAAGGCAAGACCCTGGAACAACGCTAGGGGCCCCTCCTTGCGCTCTCACGCACAGGAAGGACCCCTGCGGTACCGCTTTGGTTTACCTGCGGGCCGAAATCCGGACGAGTCGATGCCGGCCGCGCCGGAAAGACGAACGATCTGTCCTGGGGGCCGCGACGAGCGGCATCCGTGATTATTTTCCGCGTTACGGACCGTCCGAACCGGAGCGTTCCATGGGATTTCTTCCCAGGTCAGCGGCTCCTGCCGACAACCCGTAAGTCCGGGCGCGGCGGCTCTCCGTAGCCGCTTCGTAACCCTCGGCTCGGACGTTTTCCAGTCCCGGCGTTACACGGCTCGTCAGGGTCGAACCCGGAGTTGGTCAGGACGGGGCCACATTCGGCCGTTTCGCGCCAGGCCCCGCCCCTTCGCCG
>NZ_BCQS01000043.1 GCF_001552195.1 Actinomadura latina NBRC 106108 | reverse complement strand
CCCCCGCCAGATCGCGGTCACGCCATGCTCGGCTCCCAGTTCCTGCAGCCAGGCATCCGCCTCCGGTGTGGGATCCCAGGGGGTGACCAAGTACCAGTTCACTACGGTGAGGCTCTCCCAACGCGGATCGGACTTGAGCCGTTCCAGTGAATCCTCGACATCGTTCTTCTGCTTAGTCGACAGGGGTTCGGTAAACCTCTTCACCTGGTAGACGACGTCGGAGCCGTCCGGGCCGGCGCCGCGGTCGAGGATGTCGACACCTCCATCGCCCTTGGACGGAGTGATCCGCACCGAATCAACCCGCTCACGGTTGACAAGCATCGCGACCACGGCCTCGACGTCGTTGCCCTCCAGACGCGTCCACTCCACACGATTAGCCATGGCAGCAGCATGTCAGCCGCCACCGACATCCGATAACCGCTCTGACTTGCGACGACGTCACCAAAGCGGCAGCAGTGAAGGAACGACCCCAGCGCATAGTGCCGCCGGTCGTACGCGACGAGGGTGCCTGAGGTGCCCAAGTTTGGTGACATCTGTGATGTTCTGGCGGTTTTCGGCTGTGAGGCAACGGGCCCGGCAGGGTATGCCTGGGGCGGCCTGATACTCGGAACAGACTTCCAAGCTGGTCTCTGACGCAAGGACGCACTCTCATGCCGCGTGCGGTGCTGGTCTTGCGCCCGATGCGGGCGCAGCGTCGCAGGTATGACTTCGTTCGATGAGCTTCTGGGAGCGGCGCCCGGCTCCGGGACCGCCGGTAAGAACGTGCTTCGGTTGGCGACACTCGCCTACCTGGGCCGGTACAAGGGTGACTCGCGCATGCACACCGAGTCGGATCTGCGGATCTACCTGGCCTGGTGCGCCGAACGGCGCCTGGAGCCCTTGGCGGTACGGCGTGCGCATGTGGAGATGTACGTGCGGTGGCTGCAGGAGGTCCGCCGGTTCCGGCCCTCGACCGTGTCCCGGCGGCTGTCGGTGGTGGCCGGCTTCTACCGCACCTGCGTGATCGACGGGATTCTCGAGCACTCGCCCGCCGACCACGTCCGCCGCCCCAACGTCCCACCCGAATCCCCCACCCTCGGGTTGTCACATCTGCAGTTCGAGGCCCTGTTATCAGCCGCACGGGCCTCATCCAACGCCAACGATTTCGCGTTGGTGGCGATGCTCGGGCTACTCGGGCTGCGGATCTTCGAAGCCACCAGCACCGACATCGACGACCTAGGCGAAGAACACGGCCACCGGGTCCTCCGCGTCGTCGGCAAGGGCACCCGGATCGTACTGATCCCCCTCCCGCCGGCAGTCGGCAGAGCCATCGACCGCGCCATCGGGACCGAACGGCCGGACCGATCCTGCTCAACACGCGCGGGGCCCGGATGGATCGGCACGCCGCCACCCGCCGCCTGCGCCAGCTCGCGGCCCAAGCCGTTGTCCGGTTACCGCGGATGCACCCGCACATGCTCCGCCACACCTTCGTGACCACCATGCTCGACGCCGGAGTCGACCTCCGTGACGTACAAATCGCCGCACGCCACGCAGACCCGCGCACCACCATGCGCTACGACCGAGCCCGCAACAACCTCGACCGCCACCCCAACTACATCCTCGCCGCCTACATGGCCTCCGGCACCTGAACCACGGCGCAGCCGGAACGCGCTGGTCTGCCGATAAGCGGGCGATACGCCGCGGCACGAGGTGCCGGAGGAAGGCGTCGTCATTCGACTTCCTCGTGGATGGTCTCGGTTCTCTTGAGTCGCGCAAGAACGTGCCGAAGCAGGTGCTCTTCGGCGGACGAGGATCTGAGGAAGAGGTGCGGCAGGCCCTTGTCCCACTTGACCTGGACGGTGGGGGCCGTGCCTCTATCCCGAGGCCAATAGCTAAATTGGGCGAGCCATACCCCACTCATCACGAAAACGTGATATCAGTTCTGAGGCAATCTCGCTGTCGATTGCGAGTGTGGCACGGGCGCGCGCCAGTAGATCAGTTTCCTCCGGTTGCTCGATCGCGTGGTTCAGGTCGGGACCGAATGTTTCGGCCACCGTCGCCAAGTAATACAGGATGACAGACAGCCAGCGCGATGTCGGGTCGCCGTTTATTCGTGCATACTCTTCTGCAGCCTTCATCAGATCCCTCGGCCAGCTCTCGCTAACCAGGTCTTTGAGGAGTCGCTGACGGTTGGGGGCACTCGCATCACCCGTGATGTCACGGAGCAGTGCCTGCTTGATAAGCAACAACTCACGTGTGATCAGTGCCTGAGTCATATCGGTGATGTCGGCTCGCTCGCCCGAGCGTGTCTCGACCAACGCGCGAGCCGTGCGCAAGACATCGCGCGGTAGCCCGCCGGAGAGTACGTGACACAGAGTAATGAATGGGTCGGAGATTCCCGCCACCCGTCGGCGTAGTAGGTCGCGAACATCAGACAGACTGAGGCGCTCCACACGGACCATCTCATCGAAGGCAGTGTCGAAAACTGCGCGCAGCGCCGGCGATCGCTGCTGGAAGCCGAGCAGAGCTTCGTCAGAGATGGACACAAGATAAAGGCAATTGGGCGTCCCGAAGACGGCCTTGACGTCGTTGATGAATCGTTCCGCAGACGACACGTCGCTGATTTTGTCGAGTTCGTCTATCCCAATGACAAGCTTCCCCACACCACCATGCTGCGTGCGCCACCACTTACCAGCCTTGGATGCAAATTCACGGTACTGATCCACGATTTCCGGAAGCGAAAGCGTTTGTTGGGCTAGTTGTTTACTGACCGTCCTGCCGAGCTGCACACCTCCTGGAACGGTTAAGGCTCCTGAATGTCCGGTAGTGAATGTCTGCAGGAACTCCAACTGCTGCAGATTCCGTCGCGCTTCTTCCTCAAATGGAGCAAAGCGTTTCCGCACCTCGGGACGTGCACGAATAGAAAGCAGTGCACTTCCGCTTACGATCAGCGACACGCCGCCCGCCAACATGAGCAACTCAGTACTCGGCAGTACGATTCGTTGTGGTTGCTCCACCAAGGTCCAGGCGACCAGAGCCATACCTGAGGCCGCAACGATTGCGTACAGCAGAGTGGCCACCCTGCGCCGGAAGCGGGTTTCGTTCAGCCTAGTGTCAGCAAACCACACAGAACGACGCCAAACCACCGACATAACGGCCAGGGCCGTCAAGACACCACCGAGCAGGAGGTAGGCAGCCTGCGTGAGTTGCGCAGGGCTAGCCCGCTGAGCAAGCCAACCTGAGACCAGAGCCAAACCCGCCGCGAGCAGTACTGCGGCAAACGCGATATAGAGCCGACTCCGCCGCAAACTTTTATTTCTCACCCCGTCCGTTTTCCCTGCTCTACTCCTTGTTACTGCGAGGCAGAGTTGCTTGTATAGGTGCACAACGAAGTCGCGAACGTCGTACACCACTGGGGCCGACACGAGCACCCTCAACTCGGGAACATTAGGAATGGCAAATTGACTGTCACAGAAGCCTCTCAGGAGAGTAGTCTTACCCGCACCACGAGGGCCAGAGAGAGCTATGCTGCCTGTCAGCATGGCATTAGCAACCTTGGTAAGGCGCTCCGCGGCAACGGTCGAAGCAATTTGCTCACGACCAGACAGGTCCGACAAGCTCGGCACGCTCGTGACGAGAAAGTACCGCCTATATTCGGATCCGTTCGCGACCAGGTTAATCTGCTCGCGCAAGAATGGCGCCAAAACCTGTTGTTGAAATATCGGCTGCGAGGCGGGATCCATAAGCCACCAGCGGGGAGCAGCCTGCAGTATTCCGGTTGTCAATGATGCGAGAGCCAGGGCGACCGCAGCACTTGCTATGACGGCCCATCCAATCAGCACCATACATGCAATCACTACTAACATGACCCATAGGACCGGAATGAACGGGCGTTTCGGCTTTGCCCATATTGTCTGCACCCACACTGTCCGCGCGAAGGCTGCACGGCTTTCCGTGACTGACGCGATGACTTCCCGCCAGGAAATGTGCCCGATGAAGATCAACGTTTCGCTACAGATGAGCTTGGGAGCCTCGTCCACGGCCGCTTCAACCAGTTGGCCTTCAGTGATTCGCGTGTTCACCATGGCGACTTGCATTTCTTCCGCACGCAGAACGGACCGTACCGCCTCTGTGAGGCGCTGCTGGTACCACGTAAGCTCTTCCACCTTCATTGACTTAGACGACACCGCTTGCGTACGCCAGGTGCTGACCGCTACTGGACAACGGCATGAAGCCGGTTATTGGCATCTCCCCAGCACCGCAGAGAGTGCACGTTCGCTCCTGCGCCCCCTCCCGCGAGCCTGAAGAGCGCCGCAACCTACTCTCATGCCGCCGAGAGGACTCAGCTGGGAACTTCCAACTGAACTCCGTGTTGAGTCCGGCTGGCTGGACCGCACAGCTCCCAGGGGCATTTGGGCGATTTGGCCGACGGGTGGCCGGAGCGGTGAGAATCGGACGTATCGGATGGTGGACCCACGGGCGTGGATCTTGAACGACCGAGAGGCCGCGGTGCGGCATCGGCCGACGCCTCGGCGACGCGGCAGATGTGGCCTGACTTGGTCGTTACGTCAACTCGGCAGGGGTGGAGCGCGTCTGACAGTCGCCAGCACCAACTTCGCCCGCACGGGCGCGCGTACGAACAGGTAGCCGATGACGGTCCACTCTGGTCAGGAACAGATCATCTGGGAAGGCGAGTCGCGTAACGTCACCGCGCGCGCCACAGGCGGGCGGTTCACGCTGCACTACCGGCTCACCACCCACTACCTGTACTTCGAGACCGGGGGCATCTCCGGGACCAGGCAGGAGCAGATACCGCTGATCAACATCCAGGACGTGGACGTCTCGCAGACCCTGCTGCAGAAGACACAGAAGGTCGGGAACGTCCTGGTGCACATCGTCCGGCCGGGCAGCCCGAGGGAGACCGCGGTGCTCGACTCGATCGTGGAACCCGCCCAGGTCCGGGATCTGATCAATCAGACCGTCCACCACGTGCGCGCGGCGGTGCATCAGCGGCAGCTCGATGAGCAGCGGGATCTGGGCACCCACCGGTTCCAGCACACCGGCCCCCTCCCGCAGCCCGCAGGCGGCCCCGACACCGGCGGGTTCGCACAACCGCCAGCGCTCCCGCAGCCGAGCAACCTGCAGACGACCCCCGCAATCCAGGCCACCAATCCAGATGAAGTCATGAGGCTGCTCAAACAGCTCGGCGAGCTTCGGGACGCCGGCGTCGTCACCAACGAAGAATTCGAAGCCAAGAAGAAGGACCTCCTCGACCGGCTATAACCAGCCACCCACCGAAGGCGCGATGCGCCGACCCGCACACCAAGAGTCGGCGCACCTTGTCCCGTGGTCCTGCCGCTGCCATCCGAACGACGAGCCAACCTGGCATCCCGACGGTCGGATGCGAGAAGTGGCCGCGCGTACAGGTTGCCCATCAAGGCGAAGACTCAGGCCGCCGACCCCAAGGACTCGCAGTTAGGACCGCGGCAAGTCCCGCTGGCGGCCGGAAACAAGTGGGGGTATTCCCTCAGGTGTGGAAAGTGATCTTGCTGGGGAGCAAGTGATCAGTGGGTGAAGCGCCCACGTTCTTCGGGGGGAGAACTACACGTCATGTCCGTGATCGACCGTGTCGACGGCACCACCTCAACTACCGTAAGCGATCTTCCGGCTACCGTGGCGGAAGTGAGCGAGCCCGAGCACCACAGCGCACAGGACGAGCGTCGTCCGATCCGGGAGCTGGTCGATGACCGGCTGCTGGACGAGCTGCTGGCCCGGTCCCGCGACCAGGCCGGCGGTCTGCGCCTGACCGGCGAGGGCTCCATGCTCGGCGACCTGGTCAAAGCCGTCCTGGAACGCGCCCTGGAGGCCGAGCTGACCGCCCATCTCGGCTACGACAAGCACCACACCGACGGCTACGGAACCGGGAACTCCCGCAACGGAAAGATCGCCAAGACGGTGCAGACCGGCGTCGGCCCGGTCCGGTTGGCGGTGCCGCGGGACCGGGCCGGGTCGTTCGAGCCGGTGCTGGTGCCCAAACGCGCCGGCCGGGTGTCGGGCGGGCTGGACGACATGGTCATCAGCCTGTACGCGCACGGCATGACGGTGCGCGACATCATCCACCACCTCGACCAGGTGTACGGCACCCAACTGTCGCCCGAGACCGTCTCGCGCATCACCGACCAGGTGATGGAGGAGGTCAAGACCTGGCAGCGCCGCCCCCTCGACCCGATCTACCCCGTGGTGTTCCTGGACGCCCTCATGGTCAAGGTCCGCGACAACCACGTCGTGCACAACAAGCCCGCCTACCTGGCGGTCGGGATCGACACCGACGGCGACAAACACGTCCTGGGCATCTGGGTCCCCAAAGCAGGCGACGGCCCGGCCGGCCCGCGCGGGGTCGGGGAGGGCGCCGCGTTCTGGCGGTCGGTGGTCACCGACCTGCGCAACCGCGGCGTCACCGACATCCTCATCGCCTGCGTCGACGGGCTCGCCGGGTTCGAAAACGCCATCTGCACGGCGTTCCCGCACACCATCGTCCAATCGTGTGTGGTGCACCTGATCCGCAACAGTCTCCGGCCGGTCCCGCGCAAGCACCGCGCCGCCGTCGCCGCCGAGCTGAAGAAGGTCTACACCGCGCCCGACGCCGACGCCGCCCTGGACGCCCTGGCCGCGTTCGCCGACACCGACCTGGGCAGACGCTACCCGCAGAGCGTCAAGGTCTGGGAGGCGGCCTGGGAACGGTTCACCCCGTTCCTGGCCTTCACCCCCGCCGTCCGCCGACTGCTCTACACCACCAACAGCATCGAGTCGCTGAACTACCAACTCCGCAAGGTCACCAAAGCCCGCGGGCACTTCCCCACCGACGACGCCGTGGTCAAACTGCTCTGGCTGGCCATCGTCAACATCGAGGACAAACGCGCCCGCGAACGCGCCGCCCGCGCCCAATGCGACGGCGCCCGCTCCGGCTACCCCGCCCGCCTCATCGAAGGCCAGAAAACCTACGGATGGGCCGAAGCCCTCAACGAACTCGCCGCCGCCTACCCAGACCGCATCCAGTAAAGACAACCAGACCAACAACAAGATCATCTTTACACACTTCGAGTTACAAGCTCGGACAAGTGGTCGAGGAGGTTGCACATGCCGGGCCTCTACAGGATGAGGCTGCCCGGTCGTCGTCGGTGCCTTGCCGAGACGCAAGCTTTCAACGCATGGGCGAAGCCCGTAGGGGTCCTCGTGACGCCTGCGGCGGCTTGCATCCGGGCGGGGTGTCTCGTCGCGAACGGGACCGCGTCTCCTCGATCGCCCAGGAGGGTCTCGGCGAGGGCGCAGTTGCGCACTCACGAATCGGTTCGCAGGACTCGCGGACGGGCGGCCAGGTTGCTGCGCGGCACGGTGCAGCGCCGGCGCGGGTGTCCACTTTGCGTGGGTCAGGAGGTTCGCGGCGTCCGGCTGCGTGGCGCGGGATGTCACATGATCGTTCCTGGTCTCATTGACATCCGCTTGACATGCGATCTTGAAGTAAGATCGCCGGGAGCGTGACCTAGGCTCTGACCTGCGGAAACAGTGGAGCGGGTGACGGGAATCGAACCCGCGCTGTCAGCTTGGGAAGCTGAAGTTCTACCATTGAACTACACCCGCGTGGGGGCTCTGGGGTGCCCCATGCTGTGGATACTGTACCGGATCGGCGGTGTGGGTGTGGGGTGGGATAGCGTTTCGGGGTGCTGCTCTCCGATCGTGATATCAGGGCCGAGCTCGAGTCCGGGCGGGTGAAGATCGACCCGTACGAGCCGGGCATGGTTCAGCCGTCCAGTGTCGATGTGCGGCTGGACCGGTACTTCCGGGTGTTCGAGAACCACAGGTATCCGCACATCGATCCGGCTGTGGAGCAGCCGGATCTGACGCGGCTGGTGGACGTCGAGGCCGACGAGGCGTTCGTGCTGCATCCCGGGGAGTTCGTGCTCGCGTCCACGTATGAGGTGTTCGGGTTGCCGGAGGATCTGGCGGCCCGGTTGGAGGGGAAGAGCTCGCTCGGACGGCTGGGGCTGCTCACTCATTCGACGGCCGGGTGGATCGATCCCGGGTTCAACGGCCACGTGACGCTGGAGCTGTCGAACGTGGCGACGTTGCCGATCAAGTTGTGGCCGGGGATGAAGATCGGGCAGATGTGCCTGTTCCGGACGAGCTCGCCGGCGGAGTACCCGTACGGGTCGACGCGGTACGGGTCGCGGTACCAGGACCAGCGGGGGCCGACGCCGTCGCGGTCGTACCTGAATTTCCATCGGACGAAGGTGTAGCTCGTTTGTGACCTGAACGTGACGCAACCACCCAAAAGATGAAACATGTTCTCTGGGCAGGTAGTTTCGGGTGACGCACACGCTTGGCGTCCGGTTTACGGTCTCTTTGCCTGAGACGCCGGCACTCAGGGCGACTGTTTCCGCGCTTCGACGTGGGAACCCGGAAGGAGATCGTGTCAGTACTCCGCGCGGAAAGCGTCACCAAGCTCTTCGGTCGTAAGGCGGCAGAGGCCCAGCGGAAGCTCAAGGCGGGCGCCGATATGAAGGCGATCCGCGACCTCGGTGTCACACCGGCCGTGGTGGACGCCTCGTTCGAGGTCCGGCAGGGCGAGATCTTCGTGGTCATGGGCCTGTCGGGGTCGGGGAAGTCGACACTGATCCGGATGCTGAACGGGCTGCTCGGGGTCACGTCCGGGAGTGTCGAGATCGACGGCCAGGACATCGCGAAGATGTCGCCGAAGGCGCTTCGGGCGCTTCGGCAGCACAAGGTCAGCATGGTCTTCCAGCACTTCGCCCTGTTCCCCCATCGGACGGTTCTGGCGAACGCCGCGTATGGGCTCGAGGTCCGCGGTGTCCCGAAGGAAGAACGTGAGAAGAAGGCCCGAGAGTTCCTGGGTCTGGTGGGTCTTGAAGGCTGGGAGGACAAGGTCCCCGGTCAGTTGTCGGGCGGTATGCAGCAGCGTGTGGGGCTCGCCCGGGCGCTCGCCTCCGGTACCGAGATCATTTTGATGGACGAGGCGTTCAGCGCGCTGGACCCGCTGATCCGGCGGGAGGTCCAGGACCTGCTGCTCGATCTGCAGGGGCGCTTCGGGAAGACCATCGTCTTCATCACGCACGACCTGAACGAGGCGATGCGCATCGGTGACCGCATCGCGGTGATGCGAGAGGGCCGGATCGTCCAGATCGGCACGGCCGAGGAGATCCTGACCGACCCGGCGAACGACTACGTCGCCCAGTTCGTCGCGGACGTGGACCGTACCAGAGTGCTCACGGCGGCGTCCGTCATGGAGAAGCCGCTGGTCACGGTGCTGGCGTCGACGGGGCCGCGGACGGCGCTGCGGACGATGCGCGAGCACCAGACCTCGGCCGCGTTCGTGGTCGGGCGCGACCGCAAGCTGGTCGGGCGGGTGCGGGCCACCGTGATCGCGGACGCGGTGCAGGAGAACGTGCAGAAGCTCGACGGGTTGATCGACGTGGAGGAACCGGAGCCGGTGGCGCCGGACACCCCGGTCGCCGACCTGTTCGTCCGCTGCGCCGAGAGCGAGCTGCCGGTCCCGGTCGCGGACGAGAACGGGACGCTGCTCGGCGTCATCCCCCGGGTGACGCTGCTGGCGGCGCTCGGTGCGATCAACGGGCATGTGGAGGACGTCATCGAGGACGACGAACCGGAACTCGCGCTGGCGAAGGAGGGCGGCGACAGTGATTAGTGCGATCGAGCTGCCCCGGACGCCGGTCGGCGAGTGGTTCGACGACCTGGTGAGCTGGTGCACCGACAACCTGTCGTGGCTGTTCGACGGGATCGGGTCGGCGATCCAGTCGTCGGTCGACGCGCTGACGGACGTCCTGACGGTCCTGCCGCCGCTGGCGCTGACGCTGGTCCTGGCCCTCATCGCGCTCGCGATCAGCGGCTGGAAGCTGAGCGTGTTCACGATCCTCGGCTTCGTGCTGATCGACAGCATGGAGCTGTGGGACGACTCCATGGACTCCCTGGCCCTGGTGCTCGTGTCGGCGGTGGTGTCGACGGCGCTGTCGATCCCGATCGGCATCGCGGCGGCGCGCAGCGACATGGTGAGCCGGATCGTCCGGCCGGTCCTCGACTTCATGCAGACGATGCCGGCGTTCGTCTACCTGATCCCGGCGATCTTCTTCTTCAGCATCGGCGCCGTGCCCGGCGTGGTCGCGACGGTCATCTTCGCGATGCCGCCGGGGGTGCGGCTGACCGAGCTCGGCATCCGCGGCGTCGACCCGGAGATGGTGGAGGCGGGGGAGGCGTTCGGCACGCCGCCGAACCGGATCCTGACCCGCATCCAGATCCCGCTCGCGATGCCGTCCATCATGGCGGGCGTCAACCAGCTGATCATGCTGTCGCTGTCGATGGTCGTCATCGCGGGCATGGTCGGCGCGGGCGGCCTCGGCGGCGTGGTGCTGGAGGGCATCAACCGGGTGGACGTGGCGAAGGGCTTCGAGGGCGGCATCGCCGTCGTCATCCTGGCCATCTACCTGGACCGCCTCACCGGGGCCCTCGGCGAGGGCCCGAGCCTGGTGCGCGGCCTGTTGCGGCGCGGCATGGCCGCCCCTGTCTGATCCACTGCTTGCGCCTCCGGCCGGTCCGGCCCGTCCGGCCGCGGGGCGCCGCTCCCCCTACCCCACTGTGCAAGCCGACGAAAGGATGGGCATGCGTTTCAAGTTCAAGGGTCTGACGGTCGCCGCGGTGGCGCTGACGCTCGGTCTGAGCGCCGCCGGTTGCGGCGACTCCGACTCCGGCGGGGGTGAGAACGACAAGAGCATCACCATCGGCATGGTCTCGGGCTGGGCCGAGGGTGAGGCCGCGACGCAGCTGTGGAAGAGGCTGCTGACCGACAAGGGCTACAAGGTCGAGGTGAAGACCCTCGACACCGGCCCCCTCTACGCCGGCATGTCGAAGGGCGACGTCGACCTCTTCCTCGACTCCTGGCTGCCGGGCACCCACGAGGACTACTGGAAGCAGTACGGCGACAAGCTGGAGAAGGTCGGCAGCTGGTACGACTCCGCGCCGCTGACCATCGCCGTGCCGGACTACTCGCCGCTGCAGTCCCTTGAGGACCTCAAGGGCAAGGGCGGCACGTACGACGGCAAGATCGTCGGCATCGAGAAGAGCTCCGGCCTGTACCGGGTGTCGCAGGAGAAGATGCTCCCCGCGTACGGCCTGCAGGACGAGTACAAGGTGACGACGTCCTCGACGGCGGCGATGCTGACCGAGCTGAAGAAGGCCATCGACGCCAAGAAGGACATCGTCGTCACGCTGTGGCGTCCGCACTGGGCGTACGCGAAGTTCCCCATCCGCGACCTGAAGGACCCGAAGGGCGCGATGGGCAAGCCGGACACCATCTACACCGTCGGCCGCAAGGACTTCGGCAAGGACCAGCCTGAGGTCTCGGGCTGGCTGAAGAAGTTCAAGATGGACGACAAGCAGCTGGGGTCCCTTGAGGACCTCATGGAGAACAAGTACAAGGGCAACCCCGACCAGGCCGTCGACGAGTGGCTCAAGCAGAACCAGAGCTACGCGACGTCCCTGACGGGCTGACCGTAAGGGAACGTTCCCACCAGCGGAGGAAGGGCCGTCCGGCGATCCCGGGCGGCCCTTCGCCGTGCACGTGCGGTCATCCGGCGAGGCCCACGATGAACAGGACGGCCACGAGCCCGGCACCGGTGGCGCAGAGCGTCATGACGCGCGGGTGGACGCTGTGCGCCTCCGGCAGGATCTCGGCGGCGGCGAGGTACAGCAGGACGCCGGCGAACGTCCCCAGGTAGGGGCCGAGGACCGCGTCCGGGACGGTCGCGAGGGTGCCGAGCGCGGCCCCGGCGACGGGCGCGGCGGCGTCGGCGAGCAGCAGCAGGACGGCCGGGCGGCGGTCGGCGCGGTTCAGCGACGCCGCGGTGAAGGTGTTGAACCCGTCCGCGAAGTCGTGCGTGACCACGGCGAGCGCCACGAAGATCCCGACGTCGGTGCCGGACTGGAAGCCGAGGCCGATGCTGACGCCGTCCACGAGGCTGTGCAGGACGAGCGCGGACGCGGCCAGCAGCCCGCCGGCCCCGGCCTCGACGCCGTGGGCGTGCGGCGCGTACTCGTCCTCGTGCGCCCGGTGGATCGCCACGGCCTGCTCGACGACGTGCAGCAGCACGAACCCGGCCGCGAAGCCGATCATCGGCGCGGGGACGCCGAGCGGGCGGTGCCGCGTCATCTCCAGCGACTCGGGGATCAGGTCGAAGGCGACGACGCCGAGCATGAGCCCGCCGGCCAGCCCGAGGACGAGGTGCCGCCGGTCGCGCACCCGCATCGCCGCGAGACCGCCGGCGAGCGTCATCACGAACGCGAGGACGGACACGAGCACGGCCATCCCCGAGTTCTACCAGGGCGCCCGCGTCCGGAACCTCAGCGGCGGGGGACGCCGTCCGCCCGGCGTGCGCACGCGGCCCCGCGGCCGCCGGGCGGACGGCAGCTCACTGGAAGGCGTCGCCGTCGACCACGGTCCCGGCGGGCGGGCGCCGGACGTCCACCGGCTTCCCGTAGTCGAGGTACTCGATGCGGTTGCCGGGGCCGCCGTCGACACGCAGCACGTACGGCGCTCCCCGGGTCGCCACGTGGATCTCCTCGCCGGGGGCGCCGGTGAGGCGCACGGCGGGGGTTCCGCCGACCGTCCCGGTCCCGGCCGTCTTCCAGGTGCCCACGGACTTGACGGCCTCGTTGAAGATGGCCGTACGGTCGGTGAAGCCCGCCAGGTCCTTGAAGTCGGCGGCCCGGGTGGTCGTCTTGAGTTGCTTGCCGGAGAACAGCTGCACCGCGCCCTTTCCGCCGATCGCCTTCCAGAACGCGTTGTTGCCCTTGAGGTAGACGTCCTTGCCGATCCTGGTGATCTCGACGCGCTGCTTCCCCTGCTGGAACCACCCGGTCGCTTTCGTCCTGCCCGCGTACCGGAAGTCGAGCGCGAACTTGTCCTTGCCGTCCTCGATGTTGCCGCGCATCCGCAGGAACCGCGCCGCGGCGGTCGCCTTGCGGGCACGCGACAGGACGCCGGCGGCCGGGAGCTTCTCCACTCCGTTGGGCGCCGCGGCGGTCGCGCCGTCGGACGCGGCGCCGGACGGGCGTGCGGCGGGCGCGGAGCCCGTCTTCGATGTCGTCGCCGCGTCCTCGGCCGGCCCGCAGGCCGTGGCGGACGCGAGCACGAGAACGAGCGCGGCCGAGACGTGGCCGGCCCGCAGTCGGTGATGAGACACCCGAGGTCCCTTCTCTTCATATCTACGTGGGACATCGCCCCCCGATGTCCGGAATGAGCCTGTGGCAGTCGGGTGCCGGATCACTGTCGTTATGCTGCGGTCAGTGCGCCACGGCTGCCGAACTACTGCGGTGGCGCCCGGGACGGGGACGGGAGGTGGTGGCGCTGCCGGGCGAGGGACCATCACTGCGCTTCGGGATCCTGGGCCGGCCCGCCGCGTGGCGGGACGGGCGGGAGCTCGACCTGGGGCCGGGCAAGCAGCGGGCGGTCCTCGCCGTGCTGCTGCTGACGCCGGGCCGGCCGGTGCCGACGGCGTCGATCGTGCGGGCGGTGTGGGGGGACGAGCCTCCCGACAACGGGGCGAACGTCGTGCAGAAGTACGTGGCCGGGTTGCGTCGCGTGCTGGAGCCGGAACGTTCCCCGCGCGCTCCGGGGCGGCTGCTGGCGCTGACCGGCGCCGGATACGCGCTGCACGTCCCGCCGGAGAGCCTCGACACCGAGGTCTTCGAGGAACGGGTGAAGGCGGCGCAGGTCGTGGCCGCCGGGGGCGACGCGGCGCGGGCAGAGGCGCTGCTGCGCGAGGCGCTGGCCATGTGGCGGGACCAGGCGCTGGCCGGCCTGAAGGGCGTCTTCTTCGACGCGGCGCGCGACCGCCTGGAGGAGATGCGCGCGGCGGCGCTGGAAGCGTGCGCCGAGGCCGCGCTGGAGGCGGGAGAGCACGCGCGGGTGGTGCCCGAGCTGCTGCGGCTCGTCGCCGAGTTCCCGCTCCGGGAGGGCTTCCGGCACCTGCTGATGCTGGCCCTCTACCGGTGCGGCCGCCAGGCCGAGGCGCTCGCCGCCTACCGGGACGCGCGCGCCTTCTTCTCGGACGAGTTCGGCATCGAGCCGGGCGAGCGGCTGCGGAGCCTGCACCTGGCCATCCTGCGCTCCGATCCGTCGCTTGTGTTACCGGCGCCCGGGGGAGAACCGGACGAGGCATCGGACCGCACAGAACCGCCCGAACCACCCGAACCGGATGAATCGCTCAAACCGGCCGGACAACCGGCCGCGCCCAGGTTCGCTCCGCCCGACCCGCCGCTCGCTTCCGCTCCCTTCCCGAACCACTCCGCTCCCTCGCCGGCGACCCCGCCGCACCCCGCGAGCGTCCTCGCGCACACCGGTCAGCCGCACCCCGCCGCTCCGGCCATCAGCGCCGTCGCGGGGTACCACCTCGCCGCGGAGCATGCGGCGTGGACGGTGCCGCCGCCGGCCGGATACTGGTTGCCCGGGTGGCTCCGGGCCCTCCTCATCACCCTCCCGGTGCTCACCTTCGGGGTCACGACCTGGGCCCTCGTCGCCTACATCGCGGCGCGGCGGCACAGCTGGCGGCTCGGGCTGATGGCGGCCGGTTACCTGATGCTGTGGCTGCTCTTCTTCGTCGTCGCCGGAAGCGGCGACCCCGATCAGACCACCTGGTGGGACGGCCCGGCCGCCTGCGCCCTGGCGGTCACGATGATCGGCGGCCCCGTCCAGCTCGCCCTCATCACAGCCGGGCCGCGGCCGGCGGCGCACCCTGGCGGCATGCCCGTCCCGGCCGTCCAGCTGATCGAGCGGAGGGTGCGCCGGGAGCAGGCCCGCGCGCTGGCGGCGCACCATCCGGCGATCGCCCGCCATCTCGGCATCGGACGTCCCGACGTGCCGAGCGGGTTCGACGACGGCGGCCTGGTCGACGTCAACTCGGCACCCGAGCACGTCCTCGCCTCGCTGCCCGGCCTGGGCATGTACCACGCGAAGCTGATCGTGCTGGCGCGGACGGCGCACGGCCCGCTCGCCTCCGTGGACGACCTCGCCGTCCGCCAGATCCTGCCCTACCAGTCGGTGACCGTCCTCCGTGACGTGCTGATCGCCGTCCCCCCTGCGACGGACGCGGCCACGGGCGCGGCCACGGACGCAGTCACGGGCGCGGTCACGGGCGCAGTCACGGGCGCGGAACCGGAACCGGACGCGGGACCGCCGGCCGTGGAGCCGGCACCCGGCCCCTGAAAAGGGAAGGACCCCGAGCCGTGAGCCCGGGGTCCTCCACCGTCCGCTGCGCTACTCGGCGGCGACGGGCTCCTTCTGCTCGGGAAGGCCCTCGCCCTTGATGGAGCGGATCAGGAGCTGGGAGACGTCCACGACCTCCAGCGACTCCTTGGCCGCGCCCTCGTTCTTCTTCTCGTTGATGGCGTCGCCCAGCATCACCAGGCAGAACGGGCAGGCAGTGGAGACGGTGTCGGGGTTGGTCTCCAGAGCCTCGTCCACGCGCTCGGTGTTGATGCGCTTGCCGATGCGCTCCTCCATCCACATCCGGGCGCCACCGGCGCCGCAGCAGAAGCCGCGGTCCTTGTGCCGGTGCATCTCCTGCGTCTTGACGCCGGGGACGGTCGCCATGATGTCGCGCGGCTGCTTGTAGACCTTGTTGTGGCGGCCCAGGAAGCAGGGGTCGTGGTAGGTGATGTTCTCCTCGATCGGGGTGACCGGGGTGAGCCTCCCGGTGTCCACGAGGTGCGCGAGCAGCTGGGTGTGGTGGACGACCTCGTAGTTCCCGCCGATCTGCGGGTACTCGTTGGCCAGGGTGTTGAAGCAGTGCGGGCAGGTCGCGACGATCTTCTTGACGCCCGCGTCGTTCAGCGTCTCGACGTTCTGCTGGCCGAGCATCTGGAAGACGAACTCCATGCCGAGGCGGCGGGCCGGGTCGCCGGTGCACGCCTCCATGGGGCCGAGGACGGCGAACTTGACGCCGGCGATGTGCAGCAGCTCGGCGACGGCCTTGGTGGTCTTCTTGGCCCGGTCCTCCAGGGCGCCGGCGCAGCCGACCCAGAACAGGTACTCGGTGTCCTCGGCGACCTTGTCGTCGACGACGTCGACCTCGAAGTCCAGCTCCTCGACCCATTCGAGGCGCTTCATCTCGGACATGCCCCACGGGTTGCCCTTGTTCTCCAGGTTCTTCAGCATGACGCCGGCCTCGCTGGGGAACGAGGACTCGATCATGACCTGGAAGCGGCGCATGTCCAGGATGTGGTCGATGTGCTCGATATCGACCGGGCACTGCTCGACGCACGCGCCGCAGTTGGTGCAGGACCACAGGACGTCCGGGTGGATGACGCCGTCTTCCCCGACGAGCGCCTTGTCCACCTCCATGGCGAGCTTCTGCTCGTCGGTGAACTTCTCCCGCTGCTCCTCGGACGCCGTCAGGTAGGGCGCCTTGGCGAGCGCGTGGTCGCGCAGGTCCAGGATGAGCATCTTCGGCGACAGCGGCTTGCCGGTGTTCCAGGCGGGGCACTGCGACTGGCAGCGACCGCACTCGGTGCAGGTCGCCATGTCGAGGAAGCCCTTCCAGGTGAAGTCCTCGATCTTGCCGCGGCCGAAGACGTCCTCGTCGGGGTCGGCCTCCTCGAAGTCGAGCGGCTTGCCGCCCGACATCATCGGCTGCGCGGCGCCCAGGCCGTCCGGGCGGCGCTTGAACATGACGTTGAGCGGCGCCAGGAAGATGTGCAGGTGCTTGGAGTGGACGACGAAGACCAGGAAGATCAGCGCGACGGCGATGTGCGCGAGCAGGCCGACCGACTCCAGGATCTCCAGGGTGTCGTGGTCCATGCCCTTGAAGAGCTGGCCGACGGCGTAGGAGAAGTACGCGCCCTTGCCGTAGGGGAGGTTGCCGCTGGCCCACTCGACGCCGCGGAAGAAGAACATCGTCCAGATCACGTTGAAGATCAGGAAGAGCGTCCACCAGGCGCCGGACAAGTGCGAGCCCTTGAACCGGGACTTGCGGTCCAGCCGCTTCGGCGAGTTCTTGAACCGGATCGCGGTGAAGACGATCAGGCCGGCGGTGCAGGCGAGCGCGATCGTGTCCTGGACGAAACCGATCGGCCCCCAGGTCTGGAAGCCCGGGATCTTCACGTCCAGCCCGAACAGCAGCGCGACGGCCGCCTCCAGGTACACGGTCAGCAGCAGGATGAACGCCCACATGACGGCCGCGTGCGAGATGCCGGCGACCGTCCACTTCAGCAGTTTGCGCTGCCCCAGGACCTCGACGGCCTGGCCTTCGACGGCCTTCTTGGGCTCACGTTTGACCTGCAGCGTCCGCTCGGGGTCGGGCTGCCCGCTCGCGCCGATCTTGTACAGGAACAGCACCCGCCGACCGGCGAGCGCCAGAGCGACCGCCGTTCCGGCGAGCCCGATGACCAACGTGATCCAGAACACTGTTCCGTCCTCCTGGGGTACGGGTGTTGGCAGCCAGCGTAGGGCTCGCGAAAGACCGCTCCGCACCCGGGGCCCGAATACTACTCGGTAGTAGCTTATGCGTCACGTGCCCTGGTCAGACCCCTTCCGGCCCCTTTCCGGGCCGTCTGGGCGCCCACCCGGACGTCTGCCGCCCGTCATACCTTAGAGATTCCGCGCGCCGATGAGTATCGGCGGGTTCCCGAGTCCATACCACCTGACGGGGCACGTCCAGCCCCGTCCCGGCCATTGGAACGGAGAATCCAGATGACCTCGAAGCCCGACATCGCACCCGCGGCCCGCCGCATGGCCGCCCTGCTCACGGACCTCCCCGACCACCGGCTCACCGCCGCGACCCCCTGCGCCGAGATGTCCCTCGGCACCCTCATCGACCACGTGAACGGCCTCGCGCTCGCCTTCACCTGGGCCGCCGAGAAGAGCGTCCCGGACGGCGGGTCGCAGCCGCCGTCCGCCGACGCGGCCAGCCTCCCGCCGGACTGGCGCGCCCGCATCCCCGAGCAGCTCGACGCCCTGGCCGCCGCCTGGCGCTCCCCCGGCGCCTGGCAGGGCATGACGAAGGCGGGCGGCATCGACCTGCCCGGCGAACAGGCCGGGAACGTCGCGCTCAACGAGCTGGTCGTGCACGGCTGGGACATCGCCCGCGCCACCGGCCGGCCCTACGACGTCGGCGAGGACGAGATCGAGGCATGCCTCGCCTTCGTCGCCCCCGCCGTCGAGCAGAGCGGCGGCAAGGGCGTCCCCGGTCTCTTCGGCCCCGCCGTGGACGCCCCCGCCGACGCCTCTTCCCTGGACCGCCTCATCGCCATGACCGGCCGCACCCCCACCTGGACCCCCGACCGTCGTTGACCCGGCCGGACGCGAACCCGGCCGCGCCATCCCCGGTGCGCCCCAGGTTTTACCCCGCACCCGCTGGCTCCTGATCAGGCGTTTTGCGAGGATTGGACCGAGAGGCGCGGCGGGATGCGACCAAGGGGAAGACCATGGCAGAGACCGCCGCAATACCGCGATGGCACCTCATCGGCGACTGGTTCGACGTCTGCAAATGCGCCATCCCGTGCCCGTGCACCTACGCGCAGCCTCCCACCTACGGCGACTGCGACGGTGTGCTGGCGTGGCACATCCGTGAAGGACGGTACGGAGAGGTCGCGCTCGACGGCCTCAACGTCCTGATGCTGGGCTCCTTCGTGGGGAACGTGTGGGGCGAGCACTCCGACGCTTACGCGGCCGTCTTCCTGGACGAGCGCGCCGACGACTCCCAGCGCGCGGCACTCGGGAAGATCTTCGGCGGGGAGGCCGGCGGGTGGCCGGCGCAGCTGGTGGGGATGCTCGCTCCGGAGGTGCGCGGGATGGAGTTCTCGCCCATCACGATCTCGATCGACGACGACCTCGCCACCTGGAGCGCCGAGGTGCCCGGCCGGGTCGCGGCGCGGGCCGAGGCGCTGACGGGGCCCACGACGCCCGAGGGGGCGCGGGTGCAGACCGTCAACGCCCCGGGTTCGGAGACGGGGCCTGGGCAGGTCGCCACCTGGGGCCGCGCCGTCACCGACCGGGTCGCCGCCTACGGGTTCGACTGGGAGTGGGACGGCCGCTCCAGCAAGCACATCCCGTTCGACTGGAGCGGACCGAAGTGAGGGCCCGGCCCGTGTCGGGGCGTCAGCACGAGCCCGGAGCCGTCGCCGGGCCCGCGCCGCACGAGATCGTGTTCGTCGCGGTTCTGGTCCTCATCTCCGCGGTCGCGTGGCTGGCGGTCCACCACCTAGCCACACCCGGAATGCGCGCCGGGATCCTCACCGGCGCCGCCGAACCCGGCGGTTCCGGGGACGAGATGGCCGGGATGCAGATGGAGCACTCCATGAGCGCGGGGCTGTTCCTCGGTACCTGGCTGGTGATGATGGCGGCGATGATGCTGCCCGCGGTGACGCCGGTGATCGTCCGGATCGACCGGCTGCTGCGCGGTCGCGGCGGACCGGGCACGACCGCGTACACGCTGGCGACCGGCTACCTGGCCGTGTGGGCGGCGGCCGGGGTGGCGGCGTACGGCCTGTTCCTGGCGTTCCAGCCGGCGATGGCGGCGGGCGACCCGGCGGAGGCCGTCCGCGCGGGCGCCGCGGTGCTGCTGCTCGCGGGCGCCTACCAGCTCACCCCGCTGAAGGGGGCATGCCTGCGGCTGTGCCGCTCACCGCTCGCCGTCGTCGTGCGCCACGGCGAGCGGATCACCGCGGGCCCCCGCGGGGCGCTGCTCGTCGGCGTCCGGCACGGGGCCTTCTGCCTCGGCTGCTGCTGGGCGCTGATGGCCGTCCTGCTCGCCGCGGGGATGATGAGCCTGGTCTGGATGGGGGCCATCGCCGCAGTGATCCTCGTGGAGAAGGTCTGGCGGCACGGGGAGCTGCTGAGCCGGCCGCTGGGCGCCGGGATGATCGCCCTCGGCCTCGTCCTGCTGGCCGCCCCCGGCCTCGCACCCACGCTGACCTAACACGCCGCCAGTACGGGGTCAGAGGCGTTCGAAGACGGCCGCGAGGCCTTGGACGCCGGTCTGGAGGGCCCCGCCCTGCGGGGCGGGGGCCTTCACGGTTGAATGCGTGGAGGCGGGCGAGCGAGGAGGCGACGGTGGAGGACTGGGCGCGGCGGGTCACGACGATCCGGGTGATCGGCACCGGGGCGATGGGGCGCGGGATCGCGCAGCTCGCCGCGGCGGGCGGGCTGACCGTGGAGCTGGCCGACGTCCGGATGGAGGCCGTGGTCGGCGCCACCGAGCACATCGGCGGCATGTTCGACAAGCTCGTCGGCAAGGGCCGGATGACCGCCGAGGAGGCCGAGGCCGCCAAGGGGCGGCTGCGGCCGGTCGGTGAGCCGCTGACCCCGTTCCAGGACTGCGATCTCGTGGTGGAGGCCGTCCGCGAGGACATGAACACCAAGCGGGAGCTGTTCAGGTCCCTGGAGAAGGTGTGCCCTAAGCACACGGTCCTGGTGACCAACACCAGTTCGCTGCCGGTGACTGCCATCGCGGCCGCTCTGGAGGACCCGTCCAGGGTGGCGGGGCTGCACTTCTTCAACCCGGTGCCGTTGATGCGTCTCGTAGAGGTGATTCCGGGCGCGCGCACGGCGGAGTGGATCCCGGGCGCCCTCTCCGACCTGGTGCGGCGTCTCGGTCACGAACCGGTGATCGCGCCTGACGCGCCCGGGTTCCTGGTCAACCACGCTGGGCGCGGCCTGGTGACGGAGGCCCTGCAGATCCTTTCGGAGGGGGTCGCTGAGCCAGCGGACATCGACCGCATCGCGCGGGACGTGCTCGGCCTCAAGATGGGCCCCTGCGAACTGCTCGACCTCACCGGCATGGACGTCTCACACCCAGTCATGGAGTCCATCTGGACGGGGTTCTACACAGAGCCTCGGTTCCGTCCGTCCAGGATCGGGAGGGCGCGCCTAGAGGCCGGTCTATACGGACGCAAGACCGGCGAGGGCTTCTACAAGTACGTGGACGGCGTCAAGCAGGAGCCCCCGGAGGCGGCCGCGCCCGCCGCCGACTTCCGGCCGGTCTGGTTCCAGGAACCGCAGCATCGGGAGACGCTGGGTCT
This sequence comes from Actinomadura latina NBRC 106108, assembly GCF_001552195.1. GTDB lineage: Bacteria > Actinomycetota > Actinomycetes > Streptosporangiales > Streptosporangiaceae > Spirillospora > Spirillospora latina. Next base: position 38,405 of record NZ_BCQS01000043.1, on the reverse strand, counting down.
CCTGCTGTCCGAGGCCGGAGTGGAGGTCGAGGCGGGCGACGCGCCGTCCGGCGAGGCCGTCGCGCTGGTCGACGCCACGGCGGACATGAGCGTCGCGGACCAGGTCGCCAACGGCCTCCCGGGTGAGCGGACGCTCGGTATCGACGGTTTCTTCGGCTTCTTCGGCCGGATCACCCTCACCGTGCAGCCCGCGCTCGACCCGGACGCCGGCCGCGCGGCGCTCGCCGCCCTGCTCGCCACGGGACGGCAGGTGAGCGTCGTCCGTGACGCGCCCGTGGCCGTCGCGCCCCGGCTGCTGGCGTCGATCGTCAACGTGGGCTGCGGCATCGCCGAGCAGCGGCTGGCCCGTCCCGCCGACATCGACACCGCCGTCCGGCTGGGGCTCGGCTACCCGCGCGGACCGCTGGAGTGGGGCGACCACGTGGGCGCCGAGCGTGTCTGGGCCGTCCTTGACCAGATGCACGCGGCGACCCGCGACCCGCGCTACCGGCCGAGCGGCTGGCTGAGCGAACGGGTGGCCCTCGGCCTTCCCCTAACCGAGGCCGGCACGGCCCCGTCCGACCTCACTGCTTAACGGCGCGACGCCCCCTGATGGCACGATGCCCCCCGCCCGGACGGTGGGCGGAGGGCATCGGCGGAGAGGCGGCGTTCGCCAAGGGATAACGCGGCGGTCACCGCCCCCGGTCCGGAAGGGTCGGACAGGTCAGGAGGGCAGCTCCGCGGGGGGCTTCGGCTTGGTGTCCGTCCAGCCCGACGAGCGGATGGCCACGTAGTTGATGACGAAGCCCGGCTTCATCTCCGCGTAGGGGCCGCCGGGCCCGGTCAGCTCGTCCTGGACGGACAGCAGCTCGCCGGTCCGCTCATCGAAGACGATCACCTGGCGGTGCCGGTAGGTCCCCCGCTCGGCCTTCGGCCCGCCGTATTCGCCGGTGACCGTCACGGTGCGCTCGCCGGAGGCCAGCGCCACACCCTCGCGGCCCAGCGGGTCGGTGGTGCGGCCGATCGCGTCGATGCCCGGCTGCGCGGCCAGCGCCCGCATCAGCCCGGCCCGGACCTTGGGCGGGACCGGCGTGCCGCCGAGGATCGACGACGCACGCCAGATCTTGGCGGAGGCCGCCTGCGAAGCGCTCACCTTCCGCGCGGCCTTCTCCGGGAGGCCCATCCCCCGGCGCGTCTCCGCGTCGTTCAGGAACATGGCGGCGAGCTTGGACGGGTCGGTCGGCAGGTTCTGCCATTCGGCGGCCGGCTTGCCCAGGAACTCACCGCCGCCCTTCGGGTCGATGCCGACCTCCGGGCCGTCCGACCGCCACTTCGTCGCCTTGGCCGTGTAGGTGGAGTAGTGGTCGTTCGACCAGACCCGGAAGGTGGACGGGGAACCGGCCTTCTTCCACGCCGCCTCGTCCTGGGCGGTGAGCGGCCTGGCCGGCAGGTCGCGCCCGTAGTACGCCTCGCCGGTCCCCTTCTTCAGGCCGGTCCAGCTGAACGACTCGCTCGCCGCGCCGACGATCGCGTACGTGCCGGTCTTCGCCCGGACGATGTACGACTGCCCGTCGAGGCGGTCGGTGTACCAGTACTCGCCGGTCGGCGTCAGCTCGACCTTGGCCGCCGCCGCGAGCACCGCGTCCTTGCCGAGGTCGACCCCGGCCGGTGACTCGGGCGAACCCGGCGTCCCTCCGCCCGTAAGGGCGATGGCGACGGCGGTCGCCGCGCCCGCCGCGACCAGGGCCGTCCCCAGCCCGGCCGGCCACCCGAACCCGAACCGCCGCCGGCCCGTCCCCGCCGTCTGGACGCGCTTGCCCGCCATCTCGTCCGCCAGCACCGCCAGCGCCTTCGCCGACACCTCCGCCGACGGGGGCGGCGGCTCGCGCAGCAGGCCCCGGACCCGGTCCATCTCGTTCATGTTCATGCGGGCGTCTCCTCAACGATCAGCGCGGGGTTGGTTCCGCCGAGCGACTCCCGCAGGCGGCGCCGGGCACGGTTCAGCCGGGACCCGACCGTGCCCGTCTTCAGGCCGAGCGCCTGCCCGACCTCCTCGTAGGACAGGTCGGCCAGCGCCACCAGCAGCAGGACGTCACGGTCCCCGCGCGGCAGCCGGGCCAGCGCGTCGGCCAGTTCCACGCCCGCGCCACCGGCCGTGACACGGGCCGCGACCAGGTCTTCGGGGCCGTCCTCGAATCGGTCGGCGGGCGTGCGCGCGAGCGCCCGGTAGCGGCGGCCCTCCGCGCGGCGGTGCGTCCCAATCAGCCGGGTCGCGATGCCGTACAGCCAGGGACGGACCGACCCACGCGCGGGATCGAACCGGCCCCGCTTGCGGAACGCGGCGAGGAAGACCTCGGCGGCGATGTCGTCCGCGGCATCCGCGCCGAGCCGCCGCGCCACATACCCGTGGATAGCGGCGAAATGGCGGTGGAAGATCTCCGCGAACGCGGCGGGCTCGTCCCGCGACCGGACGATCGCCTCCGCGTCGGACGCGTCCCCGCCGGAGTCCGGCGGGTGGTGATGGGCCATGAGGAGATCCTCGCTGTGGGGGGAGTGCACGGTCACCCGGTTCTCAACCGATCCCCCGATCCGCCTTCACGCCCACGCGCCTTCACCTTGCGGTAGCGGACTACAGGATCCCGCCGGCTGCAGAGCTGCACGCCACCAAGCTGGTCGGCGGCCGCGGCGAGCCGTCGACAGACCCGAAGGTGAACGCCTCCAAGAAGGACCGGCGGCAAGTGGTGCGGCTGGCGCTGGAAGCCATCGGCTCCACGCCGGGCCTGAACGTCGGTACCGTGTACCGGACCACCACGGCCACCGGCCCCGCCTACGCCCGGGAACGCGACGCCCTCTACCGCCGCCTAGTGGACCGGCTCGACACCCGGCTCGGAACGGCCGGCGAGCTGGGGATGGTCTTCATGGACGGCGACGGAACCGCCAACGGCTACTACGCCGCGCACCGCAGTATGAAACTCGCCCACCGCAGCATCATCGAAGATCCGCTGTTCCAGTGCTCGGGCCGCTCCCAGCTGGTCCATATGGCCGACCTGGTGGCCTGGACTTCCTACCAGTCGCTGCTACGCCACCCCGGCAAGAGGTACACGTGGGACTGGTTCGACACCTACCTCAAGGCCGCCGACATCAACGGCGGCCCGATCCTGTGCTGACGCGTACTGTCCCGCCCAGAGCACTCCTGGCTCAGAAAGAAGCTAGACCCGCTGATCCACGAGTGTGGGGCGGGTCCGCACTCACAAGATAACACACCGCAGCCCTGCGAGCAGATGGTTACGGCCACTCGGCAATCTCGCTGGCCAGGCACCACCTGGCACCGGTCAGCGGCGACCTGGCGCCGACAGCGACCACGTCGCCCAACGGCGAGGTGACCGCAAGATCGATCTCCGCGACGGCGAACCACCGACGGTCACCCAGGGCGGCACCCGGCGCCTCTGGGAGGCCTTGGACGCCATCCGCGAACGCTGGGCTCCGTGAGGGCGACCTGCCGTGCTACGGGGCACGGGCGAAGGTCGAGCCGGACGGCACCACCACCCTGTGGCGAGGCCGCGGACGGTGGGTCTGGAAGGCCGTCCGCCGCCCCTGACTGCCGGACGCCCCCTGCCGTTCGGGGTCGCGCAGGGATCGGTCGCGGCGGGTGGCCCGCCTCCCCCCGCGTCAGGCCCGGCACGGCGGAGGTCTCGCCGGTCGACAGCGCGGCCGACACCACCACACCCCGGTCGACACCGACCGCCGCACTATTGCCCGGCGCGGGAACCGGGGCCGGGATCGCGGCGAACGCGACATGCCAGCGTCCGGCGCGGTCCCGCGTCACCCGGAACGACCTCACCCCGGCCGGGACGGGACGCGACCAGCGCAACCGCACCCACCCCACCTTCGGCACCCGCACCTCACCCGTGCGGCGCGACAACCGCCGCACCTCCCACGCCTGCCCCCGCACCCCGACGATCCGGAAACCCTCGTGCACCCCGGCCTTACGCCAGGTCGGGCGCCGGTGCGTCCCGGCGAAGAAGTTCGCCATCGCCTGCGCGAAGTCCCGGAGCGCCTGCTGCTGCACCGTCACCGACCCGGCCGCCAGCCACGGGTTGGCGGCACGGGCCTCGGTGAGCTGGCGGGCCTGCGCGCCATACCCCGGCGCCGGGCCGCGCCGCGGCGTCCACCACGCGTGCTGCTCCACCGCCAGATTCCACACGAACCGGGGGCAGGGGTCGGACACAGCCGATACCGCGACACGCCCCGCAACCTACCGACCGCCACCGACAAAACCCCGACCGACAAAACCAGGAGGCCAAAGTGCCGCGTTTCCTCCCCGCCCTCAAGGACGGGGTCTCCACGCTGTAGGTATCCGGTGAAAACGCATACGCCCGCGATAGGGGCTTCCGATTTCAATACAGGCATGGACCAGAGCGCTTCGCCTTCAACTCCAGCCCGTCGTACGCGCGTAATCGTGCTCGCCAGCCTCGCGATCCTCGCCGCGGCGATCGCCGCGTTCGGCCCGGTCGGCATGATGGTGAGGATGTTGACCATGCCGTTGCACAAGCCGGAATGGCACATCTTGGTCGGCACGTTCAACGGCGTGGCGCTCATCACGGTGGCCGCGCTGCCGCTGGCCGCACTGGCGGTGTGGGTTCTGGCCCGCCGCCGGAGCGCCGCCGGCGTCCCGTCGGCGTGGCGGATGTCGCTGGCCGAGGTCGGCATCGTCTACGGGACGGTGCCGTGGGTCTGGATGATCCTGCTGCCCGGCGACGAAGCCGGCGCAGCGATGAGCCTGGTGCCGCTGCGGGACTTGTCCACGATGGACACGGGCCAGATCGTGGGCAACCTGCTGGTGTTCGCGGCGCTCGGGTTCTTCACCCCGCTGCGCTTCGCGGCGCTGGCGTCCGTACCCCGGATCCTGGCGCTCGGGGCGGGCTGCTCAGCCCTGGTCGAGGCCGGACAGTACGTCCTGCATCTGGACCGTGTGTCCTCTGTGGACGACGTCCTCCTCAACGCCACCGGCGCCGCACTGGCCGCCCTGGTGTCCCGCCCCTGGTGGCACACCACGCAACCCTGATCAGCTGCCGGAACGAGCGCGGCGACCGGTTTCGCACCGGCCGCCGCATGACGTGAGCTGGAGGGTTACAGCTCGCCATTTTTGATTCGGGAAGTCAACCCGCGCCACGCGTGGGGCGCGAACACCAGCACCGGCCCGTTCCGATCCACCGAGTCACGCACACCCACAACACCAGGAATGTTCAGCGCCACCTCTACACACGAATCGTTACCAGCGCCGGAGTGGCTGCTGATCCGCCACTGAGCTTCGGCCGGGAACCTAAGCATCGACATGCGTTAAAACTCCTCCCGGATGGTGGCGATGAGCGCCACGGACTCCTCTTGAGACAACGCTATGCTGGCGATGCGGTCAAGCATTGAGCAACAGCGCCGCACTTGCGCGACGTCCTCGATGTACATGCTTCCTCCCATGGTCTCCACGTGAGCAGTATCGAGTTCCAGCGGCGCCGAGAACTCGAAGATGACGACTGAGCCCTCGCCGAGCCCGGGCCGGTATTCAAGCATCATCGGCACAACACGGACAGTCACCGACGACTGTTTCGCCGCTTCCAGGAGCGCCGAGAGCTGGCCCTTCATCACAGCCAGTCCACCGACCGGGCGGCGGAGGATCTCCTCTGCCAGGAGTACGTCGAGGTCAGGCGCGTCAGTACGCGCAAACCGGGCGCGCCTCGCCATTCGAGCCTGCAACCGCCGATCGATCTCTTCCCGATCGTTTGGGAATTCACTGCTGATTAGAGCGCGAGCGTAGTCAGGGGTCTGGAGCAGACCGGGGATAACTTCCGTCTGCCACGTACGGATGCTGCCCGCCGCGTCTTCCAGTTCGGCATAACTGCCGGCCAGCACATCGTCGAATGCCGCCCACCAGCCCCGGTTCCGGATGTCGCGAGTGAGCTGGAGCAGGGCCGCCCGTGTCGCGTAGTCGGTGCCGTAGACGTCCAGGATGCGTCCGACATCGGCCACGGTGGGCCTGCCCTTGGCCGTCTCGATGCGGCCACTCCTCGGCTGCTCGCCGACAAGGTTCGCGAGGCCCTCGGCGTCCAGCGGGCGACCCCGCCCCTCAGGAGGCGGCCCCGGACGGCCGCGCCGCCGTCGCGGCCGTCTCACGTGCGGCCGAAGCGGCGGCGGCGCGTCCTGCTCGGGGGCTGGCGGTGAGGGCGGCGTACGAGCCGCCGCAGATGTACGCCTGGGACATCGAGGACGGTCAGGGCGGGGTGACCGACGACATGACCGCCGCGATCGGCTACGTCGATCTCGCTCTTGGTGGGGCGGCCACGGGGGTGTGCGGTGCGATCCGGCTCGTCACCGTGTCCATGTACGGCCAGAGCGAGTACATCGACCTCGGAGTCATCGGCAGGGCGCGGCGCGATGACGGCGGGGTCATGTGGACGAGGAGGTGCGGGGAGCGTCCGGGATGGGGGTGACGCTGCCCGCGGTCCTTCCCGCGGAGGACGAGGCCTCCTTCGGCAGGGCGAACTTCTCCCCCGCGAGCCGGCGTCGGGAACCGGAATAGGTTGCTCAATCGTCCTGTTGTAGAGGTCGTCAGCAAAGTTGAGCGAGGCCGACTCAAGTCATTTGACAAGGGGCCGGTCTCCGGGCAACCTTGCGGACAGAGAAGACGAACCGGCCGCGCCCTGGGGGCGACCGGGGCTGCGATAACACCGGCAGAACGACGGAGGACGAGAACATGGCACGTGCGGTCGGCATCGACCTCGGGACGACCAACTCGGTCGTCGCGATTCTGGAGGGCGGCGAGCCCACCGTCATCGCGAACGCGGAGGGGTCGCGGACCACGCCGTCCGTCGTCGCCTTCGCCAAGAACGGTGAGGTTCTCGTCGGCGAGGTCGCCAAGCGCCAGGCGGTCACCAACGTGGACCGCACCATCCGGTCGGTCAAGCGCGAGATGGGCACCGACTGGAAGACCAAGATCGACGACAAGGACTTCAACCCGCAGCAGATCAGCGCGTTCGTGCTGCAGAAGCTGAAGCGGGACGCGGAGTCCTACCTGGGCGAGACCATCACCGACGCGGTCATCACGGTCCCCGCCTACTTCTCCGACCACCAGCGGCAGGCCACCAAGGAGGCCGGCCAGATCGCGGGCCTGAACGTCCTGCGGATCATCAACGAGCCGACCTCGGCGGCGCTGGCCTACCACCTGGAGAAGGAGAACGAGGCCACCATCCTGGTCTTCGACCTCGGTGGCGGTACGTTCGACGTCTCCCTGCTGGAGGTCGGCGACGGGGTGGTCGAGGTCAAGGCCACCAGCGGCGACAACCACCTGGGCGGCGACGACTGGGACAACAAGGTCGTCGACTGGCTGGTGGAGAAGTTCAAGAACGCCAACGGCGTCGACCTCGGCAAGGACAAGATGGCCCTGCAGCGGCTCCGCGAGGCCGCTGAGAAGGCGAAGATCGAGCTGTCCGGCTCGTCCGAGACGCAGATCAACCTGCCCTACATCACCGCGTCCAGCGAAGGCCCGCTGCACCTGGACGAGAAGCTGACCCGGGGCGAGTTCCAGCGGATGACGTCCGACCTGCTCGACCGGACCAAGGCGCCGTTCCAGTCGGTGCTGAAGGACGCGAACATCACCGTCGACAAGATCGACCAGGTCGTCCTGGTCGGCGGCTCGACCCGGATGCCCGCGGTGTCCGAGCTGGTCAAGGAGCTGACCGGCGGCAAGGAGCCGAACAAGGGCGTCAACCCGGACGAGGTCGTCGCGATCGGCGCCAGCCTGCAGGCCGGCGTGCTCAAGGGCGAGGTCAAGGACGTCCTGCTGCTGGACGTGACCCCGCTGAGCCTCGGCATCGAGACCAAGGGCGGCATCTTCACCAAGATCATCGAGCGGAACACCACGATCCCGACCAAGCGGTCGGAGACGTTCACCACCGCCGACGACAACCAGCCGTCCGTGGAGATCCAGGTCTACCAGGGCGAGCGCGAGATCGCCGCGTACAACAAGAAGCTCGGCACCTTCCAGCTCACCGGCCTGCCGCCGGCGCCGCGCGGCGTCCCGCAGATCGAGGTCACCTTCGACATTGACGCGAACGGCATCGTGAACGTCAGCGCGAAGGACCAGGGCACCGGCCGCGAGCAGTCGATGGTCATCACCGGCGGCAGCGCGCTGCCGAAGGACGACATCGACAAGATGATGCGCGACGCCGAGCAGTACGCCGAGGAGGACCGCAAGCGCAAGGAGGAGGCCGACGTCCGCAACCAGGCCGACACCCTCGCGTACTCGACCGAGAAGTTCCTGCGGGAGAACGACGAGAAGGTCCCCGCGGAGCTGAAGACCGAGGTGAACGACGCGGTCGCCGAGGTGAAGAAGGCCCTGGAGGGCACCGACATCGACGCGATCAAGGGCTCCGCCGAGAAGCTCGCCCAGGTCAGCCAGAAGATGGGCGCGGCAATGTACGCGCAGCAGCCCGAGGGCGGCCAGCCCGGCGCCGAGGACCACGGTCCGACCGCCGACGCGCAGGGGCCGCAGGACGACGAGGTCGTCGACGCGGAGATCGTGGACGAGGACAAGCCGAAGGACGGTGCATCGTGACGTCCTCCCCTGATGAGGGCGAGGAGAAGGAGGGCCCGGTGATCCGCGACAAGCGGCGCATCGATCCCGAAACGGGGGAAGTCCGGGCGCAGGCGGAGGGTTCGCCTGCCCCGGAGGCCCCGGCCGACGGGGACACCAGCGCCGGCAAGGTCAGCGACGAGGAGACCTCCTCGCTGAAGACTCAGCTCTCGGAGCGTCTCGCCGACCTCCAGCGGCTGAAGGCCGAATACGACAACTATCGCAAGCGGGTCGAGCGCGACCGGGTCGCGGTCCGCGAGCAGGCCCTCGGGCAGGTCCTGTCCGAGCTGCTCCCGATCCTGGACGACATCGGCCGCGCCCGTGACCACGACGAGCTCACCGGCGGGTTCAAGTCCGTCGCGGAGAGCCTGGAGGCGGTCACCGGCAAGCTCGGCCTGGAGCGGTACGGGGAGAAGGGCGAGCCCTTCGACCCGACCGTGCACGAGGCGCTCATGCACTCCCTCTCGGCGGACGTGACCGAGACGAGTGTCGTGGACGTCCTGCAGCCCGGCTACCGGATCGGCGAGCGCGTCCTGCGGGCCGCGCGCGTCGCGGTGGCCGACCCCGACCCGGAGGCGGGCGCGGACAAGCCCGCCGACGAGCCGGGCGACGACGGCGAATGATCCCGCGGGGTCCGTCCCCGCGGGGGGCGGGCCCCGATCGGGGGCCTTGAAGACATGTGGCAAGTGGCGATAGCAGAAGGCGGGGCGCCGTGAGCACCAAGGACTACCTGGAGAAGGACTACTACAAGGTCCTCGGTGTCGCGAAGACGGCCTCGCAGGAGGAGATCAAGAAGTCCTACCGGAAGCTGGCGCGCAAGTACCACCCGGACGCCAACAAGGGGGACGCCGACGCCGAGGAGCGCTTCAAGGAGGTCTCCGAGGCCTACGACGTGCTGTCCGACGAGAAGCGCCGCAAGGAGTACGACACCGTCCGGTCGATGCCGGGCGGGTTCCGCGGCCAGCAGGGCGGCGGGTTCGGCTTCGACCTCGGCGACCTGTTCGGCCAGGGCGGCACCGGGACGCAGACGGGCGCCGGGGAGCGCATCGGCGACCTGTTCGGCGGCCTGTTCGGCCGGGGCGGCGGCGGTACCCGCACCACGGGGACGACGCGGCGCGCGCGGCGCGGCGCGGACGTCGAGACCGAGGTGACGCTGTCGTTCGGCCGCGCCATGAACGGCGTGACCGTCCCGATCAAGCTGACCAGCGAGGCGGCGTGCAACGCGTGCCGGGGGACGGGCGCGAAGGCCGGCACCGTGCCGCGGGTGTGCCCGAACTGCGAGGGCACCGGGCACGAGACCCGCAACCTCGGCAACTTCGGCTTCCAGGAGCCGTGCAAGGAGTGCCGCGGCCGGGGCCTCGTCGTGGACGACCCGTGCGAGGTGTGCCACGGCAGCGGCCGCGCGACCGGCACCCGGACGATCCAGGCCCGCATCCCGGCGGGCGTCGCGGACGGGCAGAAGATCAGGCTGAAGGCCAAGGGCGCCCCGGGCGAGAACGGCGGCCCGTCCGGCGACCTGTACGTGAACATCAAGGTCCTTCCGCACCCGGTGTTCGGCCGCAGCGGCGACAACCTCACGATGACCGTCCCGGTGACGTTCCCCGAGGCGGCGCTCGGCGCCGAGATCCGGGTGCCGACGTTCCAGGGGCAGCCCGTCACGCTGAAGCTGCCGGAGGGCACGCCCAACGGCCGCAAGTTCCGCGTGAAGGGCCGCGGCGCCCCCCGGCGCGACGGGACGAAGGGCGACCTGCTGGTCACCGTGGACGTCCATGTCCCGCAGAAGCTGGACGAGCAGTCCCGCGAGGCCCTGGCGAAGCTCCGCGCGGCGGGCGGCGGCGAGGACCTGCGCGCCGACATCATCCAGCAGGCCAGGCAGGAGTGAGGTCATGGATCCCTTCGGCGATGACACTCCGGTCTATGTGATCTCGGTGGCGGCGCAGCTGTCCGGGCTGCATCCGCAGACGCTGCGGACGTACGACCGGATGGGCCTGGTGTCGCCGGGGCGGACGGCGGGCCGGGGGCGCCGCTACTCGATGCGCGACATCGTGATGCTCCGGGAGATCCAGCGGCTCTCCCAGGAGGAGGGCATCAACCTCTCCGGCATCAAGCACATCCTGGAGCTGCAGCGCGACAACGTGCGGCTCCGCGAGGAGCTCGCGAAGGCGCACGCGGCGCTGGAGGAGCTCGCGAACGAACTGGAGTCGACCCGCGCGGTCGCGGCGCGGCTGGCGCAGCACCGGCGGCACGGCGATCCGGCCGGCACCCCCGGCGCCGACCTGGTGCCGATCCGGCACACCAGCGTCGTCGTCTGGCACGAGCGGAACACCGATTGAGCACGGCACTTCTCACGGGGACGGGACATGGACTACAAGCTGACGCAGAAGAGCCAGGAGGCGGTGTCGGTCGCGGTCCGCAGGGCGGCGGCCGAGGGGCACCCCGAGGTCGAGCCGCAGCATCTGCTGGTGGCGCTGATCGCGCTGCCGGACGGGACGGCGGTGCCGCTGCTGGAGGCGGTCGGCGCCGACTGGCAGGCGATCCGGCGGCGGGCCGAGGAGCAGCTCGCCGCGAAGCCGAAGGCGCAGGGGTCGACGGTGTCGTCCCCGCGCCTCGCGGGCCAGCTCCAGCGGTCGATCAACACGGCCGCGAACCGGGCGCAGCAGCTGGAGGACGAGTACGTCTCGACCGAGCACCTGCTGGTCGGCCTGGCCGCGGACGGCGGCCCGGCGGCGGGCCTGCTGAAGGAGTTCGGCGCGACGCCGCAGGCGCTGCTGGACGCGTTCGAGAAGGTGCGCGGCCACGCCCGCGTCACCAGTGAGAACCCCGAGGGCACCTACCAGTCGCTGGAGAAGTACGGCGTCGACCTGACGTCGGCGGCCCGCGACGGGCGGCTCGACCCGGTCATCGGCCGCGACGCGGAGATCCGCCGGGTCGTGCAGGTGCTGTCGCGCCGCACGAAGAACAACCCGGTGCTGATCGGTGAGCCCGGCGTCGGGAAGACCGCCGTGGTGGAGGGCCTGGCGCAGCGCATCATCGCGGGCGACGTGCCCGAGTCGCTGCGCGGCAAGAAGCTCGTCTCGCTCGACCTGGGCGCGATGGTCGCTGGCGCGAAGTACCGCGGCGAGTTCGAGGAGCGGCTGAAGGCCGTCCTGAACGAGATCAAGGAGTCCGAGGGGCAGATCGTCACGTTCATCGACGAGCTGCACACCGTCGTCGGGGCGGGCGCGGCCGAGGGCGCGATGGACGCCGGCAACATGCTGAAGCCGATGCTGGCGCGCGGCGAGCTGCGCATGATCGGCGCGACGACGCTGGACGAGTACCGCGAGCGCATCGAGAAGGACCCGGCGCTGGAGCGCCGCTTCCAGCAGATCTTCGTCGGCGAGCCGACCGTGGAGGACTCGATCGCGATCCTGCGCGGGCTGAAGGGCCGCTACGAGGCGCACCACAAGGTGCAGATCAACGACTCGGCGCTGGTCGCGGCGGCGACGCTGTCGGACCGCTACATCACCTCCCGGTACCTGCCGGACAAGGCGATCGACCTGGTGGACGAGGCCGCGTCCCGGCTGCGGATGGAGATCGACTCCCGTCCGGTGGAGATCGACGAGCTGCAGCGCTCGGTGGACCGGCTGAAGATGGAGGAGCTGAACCTCGCGAAGGAGACCGACGAGGCGTCCCGGCAGCGGCTCGACCGGCTGCGCAAGGACCTCGCCGACAAGCAGGAGCAGCTCACCGGCCTCGTCGCCCGCTGGGACAAGGAGAAGGCGAGCCTGAACCGGGTCGGCGAGATCAAGGAGACGATCGACCAGCTGCGCGGCGAGGCGGAGCGCGCCCAGCGCGACGGCGACCTGGAGACGTCCGCGCGGCTCACCTACGGCGAGATCCCGGCGTTGGAGAAGCAGCTGGAGGAGGCGTCGGAGGCGGCCGAGAACCGCGACGCGATGGTCAAGGAGGAGGTCGGCCCGGACGACGTCGCCGACGTGGTCGCGTCCTGGACGGGCATCCCCGCCGGCCGGCTGCTCGAAGGCGAGACGGCCAAGCTGCTCCGCATGGAGGACGAGCTGGGCAGGCGCCTCATCGGGCAGGAGGCCGCCGTCCGCACGGTGTCGGACGCGGTGCGCCGGGCGCGCGCGGGCATCTCCGACCCGGACCGCCCGACCGGCTCGTTCCTGTTCCTCGGCCCGACCGGCGTCGGCAAGACCGAGCTGGCGAAGGCGCTCGCGGAGTTCCTGTTCGACGACGAGCGGGCGATGACCCGCATCGACATGAGCGAGTACTCCGAGAAGCACAGCGTCGCCCGGCTGGTCGGCGCGCCGCCCGGGTACATCGGCTACGAGGAGGGCGGGCAGCTCACGGAGGCCGTCCGGCGCCGCCCGTACTCGGCGGTCCTGCTGGACGAGGTGGAGAAGGCGCACCCCGAGGTCTTCGACATCCTGCTCCAGGTGCTGGACGACGGCCGGCTCACGGACGGGCAGGGACGCACGGTCGACTTCCGCAACACGATCCTGATCCTGACGTCCAACATCGGGTCGCAGTTCCTCGTCGACCCGACGCTGGAGAACGGGGCGAAGCGGGAAGCGGTGTGGAACGCCGTCCGGAACTCGTTCAAGCCGGAGTTCCTGAACCGTCTCGACGACGTGATCCTGTTCGACGCGCTGTCCACGACGGAGCTGACCCGGATCGTGGACCTGCAGGTCGACAAGCTGGCCGAGCGCCTCGCCGACCGGCAGCTGACGCTGAACGTCACGCCCGCGGCGCGGGAGTGGCTGGCGCTGACCGGCTACGACCCGCTGTACGGGGCGCGGCCGCTGCGCCGGCTCGTGCAGACGGCGATCGGCGACCAGCTCGCCCGCGAGCTGCTCTCCGGTGAGGTCCGCGACGGCGACGAGGTCGTCGTCGATCTCGACGACGCCGCCGACCGGCTGACGGTCGAGCCGAAGAGCGGCCTCACCCTCACCAAGTAACCGGGGACCGGACGGGTCGGCGCGATGCGCCGGCCCGCCGTGTTCTCCCAGCGTGCGGCCCGGTGCGGCCGCCGCGGGACGCCTTCACGGTCCCTTCGAGGATTATTAAAGTTTCTTTATGGATACCCCCAGTAGCGTCCCACGGCATTGCGGCACACCGAAATCCGGTGGCCGCGGGACGACCGTTGGGAGATCACTTCATGCGCAGGTCCGTCGCCTACCCCCTCGCCGCCGTGGCGGCCGTCGCGGCGCCGGTGCTCGTCGCCGTCCCCGCGTCGGCGCACGGCTACGTCTCCGCACCCCCGAGCCGGCAGGCGCTCTGCGCGACGGGCGCCGTCCCCGACTGCGGCCCCATCCAGTTCGAACCGCAGAGCGTCGAGGGCCCGAAGGGGCTGAAGAGCTGCGACGGCGGCCTCAGCCAGTTCTCCGTCCTGGCGGACGAGAGCCGCGACTGGCCGGCCGAGTCCGTCGGCACCAGCGTCCCGTTCCGGTGGGTGTTCACCGCGCGGCACCGGACGTCCAACTGGGAGTACTTCGTCGACGGCACGAAGGCCGCCACGGTCGACGGCGGCAACCGGCAGCCGGACGCGGTCGTGACCCACAACATCGACCTCAGCAAGTTCCCGGGCCGCCACACCGTCCTCGCGGTGTGGAACATCGGGGACACGCCGAACGCGTTCTACAGCTGCATCGACCTCAACATCGGCGGCGGTGGCGGCTCGCAGCCGGCGCCCACCGGCAAGCCGACCCAGGCCCCCGCCCCGACGACGCAGCCGACGGCACCGGCGCCGCCGACCAGCAGCCGCCCCCCGGCGCCGACCGACGAGCCCGCGTCCGCGGACGCGTGGAAGGCGGGCGTGGCGTACAAGACGGGCGACGTGGTGACCTTCGACGGCGCCCGGTTCCGCTGCCGCCAGGGGCACACCGCGCTCCAGGGCTGGGAGCCGTCGCAGTTCACGCTGGCCCTGTGGCTGCCGCTGTGACCGGCCGGCGCGGCGCGATCCTGCTGGCCGTCCTCGCCGCGGCCCTGCCGCTGACGGCGGCGTGCAGCACCGGGCCGGCGAAGGGCAAGACGGCGAGCGCCGCGTCCAGCGCACCGTCCTCCGGCTTCAACGACCAGGACGTGGTCTTCCTGCAGATGATGGTCTCCCATCACGAGCAGGGGCTGCAGCTGGTGCGCCTCGCCACCGGCCGGGCCGACCGCAAGCAGGTGCGGACGCTGGCCTCCGCCGTCGACGCGACGGAGTCCGAAGAGCTGAAGCTCATGGAGTCCTGGCTCGGCGCGTGGTCGAAACCGGCGACGTCCGAGGCGGCGGCGCAGACGCACCTGCACCACGGCGCCGCGCCCGCCACCGGGGCCAAGGAGATCAACGCACTGCGGAAGACGAAGGGCGCCGGCTTCGAGCCCGCCTTCCTCAACCTGTTCATCGGCCACCAGGGCAGCGCGGTGGAGATGGCGCGGACGGAGCAGAGCAAGGGCGTCAACCCGGACGCGAAGGCGTTCGCCGGCCGCGTCGTCACGTCGCGGACGGCGGAGATCCAGCAGATGCTGCGCCTGCTGAACAGCTGACGGCCCCGATGCCGGCGGGCAGGCCCGTCCACCGTTGTGGCCGGTGGACGGGCCGCCCGCTGTCACACCTCCAGGTTCTCCTCGATGTCGCGGAGGCGGTGCCGGGCCAGGGCCAGGTTGGAGCGGTTCCGGTCGAGGGCCAGGTAGAGGAAGAGGCCCTTGCCCTTGCGGCCGGTCACCGGGCGGATGACGTGGTACTGGCTGGAGATGCTGATGAGGATGTCCTCGATCTCCTCCTTGAGCCCGAGCTGCTCCATGGTGCGGAGCTTGGCCCGCACCACCTCGGTGTTCCCGGCCGCGGCGACCTGCAGGTCGAGGGCCTTCGAGCTGCCCAGGTGCCCGAGCGCCATGCCGCTGTTGTAGTCGACGACGGCGGCGCCGAGCGTCCCGTCGATGGACATCATTTCCTTGAGCGAGAGGTCGAGGTTGGACATGCGTGCTCCCCTTCTGTTTGTCGTTACGTACGGCGCGCGCCGGTGAGATGCGACGCGACGGCGCGTGCGATGGGGCGCGACTCCAGGTGGAGCCGCCCCACGTTGACGGTCGGTTCCGCGAGGACGGTGAGGGACGCGGTCGGCCCGGCCGCGTAGATGACCACGTAGCCGTCCACCCCGCGTATCACCACCTCGTGGAACGCGCCGCCGTGCGCGGTCTGCGCGATCCGGTGCGCCAGCGACAGGCCCGTCGCCGTCACCGCCGCCATCCCGGTCGGTTCGACGGACGCGGGCAGGTCCTGCGCGAGGAGCAGCCCGTCCACCGACGCGACCAGGCTGCCGGTGAGCTGCGGGACGCGCGCCCGCAGCGTCCGCAGCTCCGCCGCCACCTTGGCCTCGGGGACCCGCGTCGCCGTCCCCGCTCGTTTCGCCACCTTCGTCAGCCCTCCGATCAGACGTTTCACCGGTCGTCCGGGTCAGCCGAGCTCCACCAGCGCCGTCCGCAGCCGGTCGAGCAGCGCACGGTCGGGCGGCGCCCATTCGGCGGGCGGCTCGCCCACCGGCCCCGCCGGGGCGGCGGAGCGTTCCGGCGGCTCCGTCCGCACCAGCGACGCCGCGGCGAGCCCGCGCACGGCGAGCAGGCAGCCGAACGCCGTCCGCCCGAGGTCGCGGGCCAGCCGCGCGGGCGTGCGCCGCCCGTCGGCGTTGAGCAGGATCTCCGCCTGGACGCCGGTCAGGATGACGCGCTGCCGCCGCACCCGCCGGACCGGCACGACGGGCGCCACGTCGACGCCCCCGTCCGGCCAGGCGGCGTCCAGGCGGGCGCGGCGCCGGCGCTGCTCCTGCACGAGCGTCGCCACGGTGATCCGCAGGCGCCCGCTCACCGGCCCCTCGGTGAACACCGGCTCGACCGCGGACCCGAGCACGAAGTAGGCGGCGTCGAACACCGCGAGCAGCGCCCCCAGCTCGGGATCGGACCCGGGGCCGGCGGACGCATGCCGGCTCTCCGCATGGACGACGGCCCCGCGTTCCAGGTGGAACGCGCCATCGCCGCCCACGCGCAGCACACCGGTGCACCTTTCCCGCTCCAGCACGCCGAGAAGACCGTAAATGTCCATATCAGCCGTCCGCCATTTCGCGGACGAGGCTCTGCATGCGCAGCCGCGCGAGCGCGAGGTTGCCGTTCTCCCGGTCGAGCAGTAAATGGACGAAGAGATGCCCGTCGAGATCGGCTCCGGAGAGGGCCAATAGGTGATATCCGTCCGTGCCGCAAACGATGATCTCCTCCACGTCGTCGCCCGCGGCGGTGGCGCTGAGCGCCGGCGACGCCAGCACCGCGCGCACCACGTCCGTCGCGCCGGCCGCGTCCTCGTGCTGGTCGACGAGGTCCTCCCGGCCCGCCGCCGCCACGGCGAGCCCGCTCGCACAGTCGACCAGTGTCACCCGCTGAGCCCCCGGGATCGTCATCATCCGCGCAAGGCAGTCGTCAATCCGCACTCATTCCCCCACCGAATGAGAGTTGCAGGAACTCGACCATAGCCACAACTTTGCGGATCTCAACACCAAACAGTTAAATCCTCGCGACTTCCCCCGACTGGGGTATAAATACCATTCAGTATGCGAACCGGTCAGCCCCGATATGCCGCCCCGCCCGGCAGAATCGGCCCGCCCGCTCCCGGCCATTCCGGCACAGCCACAACCGGATGCGCCCGTGCCGCGTCACTTCCGCCCAACGCGGCGTCAGGGCGCGCGGCGGAGTTCGTTCAGGCGGCGGGTGAGGTAGCGGCGGTCGGGGGCGGCGGCTCCTGCGGGGCCGGACACCACGCGGGGGCCTGGCGGGTTCTGCTGTGAGCGTTAAGGCGTTCCGTACAGAACGTACAGAAGGCAGAGTTCTCCGCATGAGGATGCTGATGCTGGGCGGGACGGAGTTCGTCGGGCGGGCCATCACCGAGGAGGCGCTTGCGCGCGGGTTGGACGTGACCGTTTTTCACAGGGGGCGCCACGAGCCGCCGGAAGGTGTGGAGTCGCTGCACGGCGACCGCACCGAAGCGGGGGGTCTCAAGGCTCTCGACGACGGGGAGTGGGACGCGGTCGTCGATACCTGGTCGGGTGCACCGTCCGCTGTGCGCGATGCCGCGCGGCTCCTCGAAGGACGGGCCGGACGATACGTCTACATCTCCAGCCGTTCGGTGTACCGGTTTCCCACACCGCTCGGCGCCGGGGAAGGGGCCGATGTGGTGGACGGCTCGCCAGACGACGGCGATGTCGACTACGCGGCGGCCAAGCGCGGTGGTGAGCTGGCAGCGCTCGATGTGTTCGGAGACAGGGCGCTGCTCGTGCGGGCCGGTCTCATCCTGGGGCCGTACGAGAACATCGGACGCCTGCCCTGGTGGCTCGCGCGCATCGACCGGGGCGGCGACGTCCTGGCTCCGGGCCCGCACGACGCCGGTATCCAGTACATCGATGTCCGTGACCTGGCCGTCTGGACGATGAACGCCGCTGAGCAAGGGCTGAACGGGCCCTACAACCTGGTCAGTCCGCCGGCCCACACGACGATGGACGAGTTGCTCCAAGCCTGCATCCAGGCAACGGGGTCGGACGCCGAACTCGTCTGGACGGCCCCAGAGACGATCCTTGAAGCGGGCATCCAGCCGTGGACGGGCCTTCCGATCTGGCTTCCGCCCGGCGAGGCCCACGACACCATTCATCGCTCCAACGTCAGCAAGGCTCTCGCCGCGGGGCTGCGCTGCAGGCCCGTCCAGCAAACGGTCACCGACACCTGGGAGTGGCTCCAGTCCATCGGCGGCCAGGCACCGCAGCGCCCCGATCGTCCGGTGGTGGGGCTGGCCTCCGATAAAGAGGCCGAGGTCCTGCGCCAGCGGCGTTAGACGACATCCACGTCGATGAGCCGGCCCGGTCCCGCGAGCAGCACGGGGACCGGGCCGTTGCGCCTGCGAGTGGACGCGGCGGGGTCCGGTCCGCTAGAGACGCTCTATGAGCGCATTGGTTCTCGGGCCCCATCTCCGGCACGTGAGTCACCACACCGCGACGATCTGGGTGGAGACGGAACGGCCCTGCGAGGTGCGGGTCGTCAATGACGAGCACGGTGTCGACAATGAGGAGCACGGTGTCGACGCGTCCGCGCGGACGTTCACCGTGCACGGCCACCACTACGCGCTCGTCGAGATCGACGGCCTGGCGCCGGGCTCACGCATCCCGTACAGGGTGCTGACCGACGGCGAGACCGTCTGGCCCGAGGACGACGGGTTCCCGCCGTCCCAGCTCAGGACGCTCGGCGACGACGGGAAGCTGCGGATCTCGTTCGGCTCCTGCCGCCGGTCGCCCGGCACCGTGGAGGAGTTCGGGTACGACGCGCTCGCCGCGTTCGCGGTGCGGCTGCGCGACGGCGGGGACGAGGTCGCCTGGCCCGACATCCTGCTCATGGTCGGCGACCAGGTGTACGCCGACGAGCTGAGCGACGAGATGCGCGCGTTCATCGGCGGGCGGCGCGGGCCGGACGAGCCGCCCGCCGACGAGGCCGCCGACTTCGAGGACTACACGCACCTCTACAAACTGGCGTGGCACGGCGATCCGGCGGTCCGGTGGCTGCTGTCGACCGTCCCGACCTTCACGATCTTCGACGACCACGACATCCGGGACGACTGGAACACCTCCTACACGTGGCGGCGGCAGATGTGGGCCCAGCCCTGGTGGAAGGACCGCATCACCGGCGGGATCGGCTCGTACTGGATCTACCAGCACCTCGGTAACATGTCGCCCCAGGACCGCGCGTCCAATCCCCTCTTCGAGGCGCTGCGCAAGGCGTCGGACACGTCGGGCGACGCCGGCGCCGTCCTGGACGAGTTCGCGGAGAAGGCCGACAAGGAACCCGCCAGTACGCGCTGGAGCTATGCCCACGACTGGGCCGGCACCCGCCTGATCGTCGTCGACAGCCGATGCTCCAGGCTGCTCACCGAAGACCGCCGCGGCATGCTCGACGACGAGGAGTTCGAGTGGCTCGACGGCCAATGCCAAGGCGGCATGGACCATCTGCTCATCGCGAGTTCTCTCCCTTACCTGCTCCCCATGGCGATCCACCATGCGGAGTCGTGGAACGAGGCCGTCGCCGGGGGCGCCTGGGGCAAGCGCGGTGCGGGGCTGGGGGAGAAGATCCGCCAGGCCGCCGACCTGGAGCACTGGGCGGCGTTCGAACGGTCGTTCCGCGACGTGGCCGCCGACGTCGTGGCCGTCGGACGCGGTGAGCGGGGGCCCGCGCCGGCGAGCATCTCGTTCCTGTCCGGCGACATCCACTACTCGTACCTGGCGCGGGTCACCAAGCCCGGGACGCAGTCGAAGGTCTCCCAGATCGTCTGCTCGCCGCTGCGGAACCCGCTGCAGGGCAAGTTCAGGTGGGCGAACCGCATCGCGTACTCGCGGACGTCGGGCGGCCCGTTCCGGATGCTGGCGAAGCTCGCGAAGGTCCCGGTCCCGCCCATCCGGTGGCGCATGACGGAAGGGCCCTGGTTCCACAACGCCATCGCGACCGTCGAATTGTCGGGCCGCGACTGCAACGTGCGCTGGGAAACTCCGCACGACGGCGGCCGGCTCACCGAGATGGGCCGCGCCCATATCACGTGACGCCGGGCTTTCGCCCGTCCCGGTGAAAGGAAAACGCGCCCGAAATGCATAACGGTCCGTGGTCAAGCAAGCACAATGTGCGAGACTCTGCAAGGTTTTGAGTATCGCCGGGATCCCGGACCTGAGTCCGTGACCTGCTTCTTCCCGTAAAGATCAGGCGGAAGCGCCGGGCCGGGCCGAAACGGCTGGTAGCGTCCCGCGCGGCTGCCCAATTCGTTGTTACCGGGGAGTCGCCAACGGGCGGTCCGTCATGAAAGAGTGGCGAATCGCCGTATCGACCTACTGGGCTGCAGGGCTTCACTACGCTATAAGCGCCCGGGGTCGCTACATCGAGTGGGCACGCTGTGAGCTCCCGTGTTGAGGAAGGACGGTGCCGCATGGATCGCTGCGCGCTGTTCGTTGACGCCGGCTATCTGCTGGCGGACGGCGCCATGGCTGTGCACGGCACGCGCCACCGTGAGACGGTCTCGTGGGACTTCGGCGGCCTACTGCAACTCCTGGGCAACCTCGCCAGGGAACGCACCGGCATGCCGCTGCTCCGCTGCTACTGGTACGAGGCGACGATCGAGGGCCGCCGCTCCCCCGAGCACGACGCGCTCGCCGACCTGCCCGGCCTCAAGCTGCGGCTCGGCCGCGTCCGCCCCGGCCGCCACGAGGGCGTCGACACCGAGGTCCGCCGCGACCTGATGACGCTGGCCCGCAACGGCGCGCTCGCCGACGCCGTCCTGGTCAGCGGCGACGAGGACCTCGCGCAGATCGTCGCCGACGCGCAGGACCTCGGCGTCCGCGTCACCGTCGTGCACGTCGCCGTCGACGGCAACTGGACGATCTCCCGGGTGCTGCGGCAGGAGTGCGACGACCTCATCGAGATCGGGTCCGGCCACCTGCGCCCCTACGTCAACCTGCTCGCCGGCATGGACGGGGCGGCGTCCGGCTCCTCCTACGGGACGAGCCCGCTGTCCAACGGGCACGGCGCCTCGTCGAACGGGCACGGCGGCTCACTCGGCTCCCTGCAGCCGGCCTCGCACAACGGGCCGCCGCCCGCGTCCCTGGTCAGCGGGCCGCCGGCGCCGTCCTCCTCGTCCGTCCGCGACCTCGGCCCGGCCATGACCGGCGGGCTCGGCAGCGGCCCCGCCGGCGGCAACGGCGTGGGCACCGGCCCGATGCCCGTGCCCGGCGGGAACGGCGGCGGCCTCGCCGGATCGTCCTACGGCACCGGCGGCCAGCAGGCCCCGCTCCATTCCGCCACCACGTCCGGGCCGTCGCCGCTGCCGGGGCCGTCCTCCGCCCCCATCCCGTCGGCGCCGCCGATGCCGCCGAGCCACGGGCCGCAGTACGGCTCGTCGCCCGTCCCGGCGCCGTCGCCGCCGCCACCCCCGCAGTCGATGCAGCCGCAGTCGATGCAACCGCAGTCGATGCAACCGCAGTCGATGCCGTCGCACCAGGGCGGCCAGCACGGCCAGCACGGCCCCTACACCGGGCCGCAGCAGATGTCGCCCGTCCCGGCGCAGAACTCCCCATCCCTCGCGGACGCGGTCAAGGCCGCCCACCAGGAGGGCCAGGACTTCGGCGAGTCCGTCGCCCGGGACGCGCCCGCGCTGTGGCTGGAGGCCGTCCTGGCCCGCAAGCCGCGCATGCCGTCCGACCTGGAGGCGCGGCTCCTGCAGGGGTCCTCGCTGCCGATCGACTTCCTCCTGCACGACGAGGTGCGGCACGCGCTGCGCCGCGGATTCTGGGATGCGCTAGAACGTTCCCGCAGGTGAGCTGACAGTTACGCGGCGGTATTCGGCGATCATCGTCGATTCGCCCGCTTCGGCCTGCCACCGCCGGGTAGCGTGGAAGCGTGACGCATGTGACGGAAGACGATCTCGACGATCTGGAGTTCGACACCCTGCGCACCGGCGATCACATCTCGGCGGCCCGCAGGCTGTCCGAGCTGGCCGAGTCGGTCTCCGGTGGGGTGTCACGCGCCAACGTCCTGCTGCGCGCCGGGGAGCAGTGGCAGCACGCCGGCGACCACGGCCGCGCCGCCGAGCTGTACCGCAGGGCGCTGGAGGACGGCGGCGAGACCTACGGCGACCCCCGCGCCTACCTCGCCGACGCGCTGTTCGAACTGGGCCACGCCGACGAGGCCCGCACGCTCCTCGACCAGATCCGCGCCGACAGCCCGCGCGACCCCGAGGTGTACCGGGCCGTCGCCGAGGTGCTGTACGCCCAGGGCGACGCGACCGGCGCCCACGAATGGGCCACCAGCGGCGCCGACGTCGTCCTCGCCCTCCGCGACCGCGCCGTCGGCACCGGCATGGGCGGCGGCCCCGACGAGGCCCCGGCCCCCGACGACGCCGACTCCCTCACTCCCGGCCCGGACGACGTCGCCATCGCCGAAGACAGCCTGGAGGCCCTCCTGCGCCTCCGCTACCGAGCCCGCGTGGACCTCGGCCGGAACGAAGACGACTACGACGCGCTCTTGGACGACCTCCTCAAGAACGCGTGATCTCCCAGGGGCCCGCCGGGCCTCATGACGCCGTGCCCTCGGCACCTACAGGCCGGCGATCAATTCGCTCAGGGATTGCGCGACGGTCGCCGGGGGTTCGTGGTCGGTGACCCGCCAGCCGCGCAGACCGGCCTCTCTGCGGGCTTCGTCGTGCAGGTGGTCCGATTGCGTACGGAGGTAGCCGCAGGGCGCCTCGGGCCAATCTGGGGCCGTAGGGAGGGTGTCCTGGGGAGCCTCGTGGTCGTGCCGGCCGCGGCGCGGCAGGTCGGCGTCCACGAACACGAAGCCCGCGATGGGACGGTGCGCCGCGCGCTGGGCCAGGGCGATGCCCGGCAGCAGAGGACCGGCGGCGCCGTGGGCGACGAGGATGAGCGGCACCGCCGGGTCGGCCGCGGTGATGATCAGCGAGAGGCGGGCGATGTAGCGGGGGCCGGTCGCGTCCGGGACGTCCGGCGCCACCACGTCCAGACCGTACGAGCGGAGCATCTCGGGCAGATCGCCCCAGGAGGCCGATGTGGCGTTCGGGGCGTGCAGCAGGACGACGGTTCCGGGTGTCACCCGCCGAACCTACATGGCGGCCCGCCGGCGCGGACGCCGGGTCAATAGGCTCTGAGCGTGAGCGATCGTGATGAGTTGCTGGAGCTGATCAAGGACAAGGCCGTGGTGCACGGCGACTTCGTGCTGTCGTCGGGCAAGCGGGCGTCCTGGTACGTGGATTTGCGCCGGGTGACGCTGGACGGGGCCGCGGCGCCGCTGGTGGGGCGGGTCATGCTGGACGAGACCGACGACCTCGGTTACGACGCCGTCGGCGGGCTCACGCTCGGCGCCGACCCGGTCGCGACGGCGATGCTGCACGCGGCGGCGGCGCGCGGCCGGACGCTGGACGCGTTCGTCGTCCGCAAGGCGGGCAAGGCGCACGGGCTGCAGCGGCGCATCGAGGGGCCGGACGTGCGGGGCCGCCGCGTCCTCGCCGTGGAGGACACCTCGACCACGGGCGGGTCCGTCCTGACCGCGGTGGAGGCGCTGCGGGAGGCGGGCGCGGAGGTCGTGGCGGTCGCGACGATCCTGGAGCGGGGCGCCGCCGGGCGCATCGCGGAGGAGGGTCTCGCGTACCGCCACCCCTACGACGTGGCGGATCTGGGCCTGGACCAGCAGGTCTGAGCTAGCTCTTCGCCTTGACGAACCACTGGCCGCGCTGGCCCGCGGGCCGCTGCGGCTGCTCCTCGCCGTAGATGACGACCTTCAGGGAGCCGCCGTTGACGGCGACGACCTGGAGGGGCGCCTGGTCGTACTTCAGCGTCACCCCGGTCTGGAGCGTGCCGTTGGTGAGCACCTCGCCGCGGGTGTCGGCGACGCGGACGACCACGTTCGTGGGCTGGCCGGTCACGCTGATGACGAGGGGCACCTTGGACGCCGGCGTGGTCTTCTCGCTACTGCTCGGGGACGTCGCGCCGCCGCCGCCCTCGCCGGACGGCGAGGCAGCCGTCGATGGCCCCTTCTGATCGGGTTCGCCCGAAACCGCGTTGACCAGGGCCATGCCGCCCACGACGAGCAGGGCCAAAGCGGCCACCACGGCCAATGCCGCGATCAGTATGCGCGCGAGACCCCTAGGGTCCGACCGATGACGTCCCACATGGGGAGGTTAGCGATAACTGTCACCGCTGAGCGACGGACGTGACTCTTCGGGACCATTCTTATTCGGACCGTGGTCCGATTTACGCCCCTTGAGGACCTCCCGGATGATCGGAATCACCGACAGGATCAGGATCACCGCGACCCCGGGAAGGATGTACTTCTCGATGTCGGGCACCTCGGAACCGAGGAAGTGGCCCAGCAGGAACAGGGCGTCCGTCCAGACGATGCCGCCGATGGCGTTCCAGATGAAGAACTTCTTCGCGTCCATGCCGAGCATCCCGGCGAGCGGGTTCAGGAACGTCCGGACGATCGGGATGAACCGGGCCAGCACCACCGCCTTCGCGGGGCCGAACCGGTTGAAGTAGTGCTCGGCCTTCTCGACCCACTCCTGTCTGAAGATGCGCGAGTCCGGCCGGTCGAAGAGCTTGCGGCCGTACCTGGCGCCGAGCCAGTGGCCGAGCTGGGCGCCGGCGATCGCCGCGACCGGGCCGCCGACGAGCAGCCAGGGCAGCGACAGCGGCTGGAACTCCTGCCCGTTGACGGTCGAGACCGCCGTGAGGATCCCCGCCGTGAACAGCAGCGAGTCGCCCGGGAGGATGCAGCCGACCAGCAGTCCGGTCTCGGCGAAGATGATGGCGAGCACGCCGATCGTCGCGAACGTGCCGAAGAGCTGCAGCCATGCGGTCGGATGCAGCCACTCGGTGATGTTTAGGGGAAGGGTCGTGAGATCCACACCGCGAGCGTACCTTTCATCGCACTCCGCGAAGGCGGGATACTGAGGGTGGACGGCATGCCCGACCCGGAAACCATGTGACCTGGGCGCTCACCTGGGTACACGGACGTCCGGGTGCCACCGCCCGGCCCCAGCTGCCCGGCGGCACCGCTGCGTATGAAAGGACGCTGACTATGCCCATCGCAACGCCCGAGGTCTACGCGGAGATGCTCGACCGTGCGAAGCAGGACGGCTTCGCCTTCCCCGCGATCAACGTGACGTCCAGCCAGACGCTGAACGCCGCGCTGCGCGGCTTCGCCGAGGCCGAGAGCGACGGGATCGTGCAGGTGTCCACCGGCGGAGCCGACTACCTGTCGGGCTCCACGGTGAAGGACATGGTCGTGGGCTCGACCGCGCTCGCCGAGTACGCCCGGGTCGTGGCCGCCAAGTACCCGGTGAACATCGCCCTGCACACCGACCACTGCCCGAAGGACAAGCTGGACGGCTTC
The DNA here is from genome assembly GCF_001552195.1 of Actinomadura latina NBRC 106108. Taxonomy (GTDB): domain Bacteria; phylum Actinomycetota; class Actinomycetes; order Streptosporangiales; family Streptosporangiaceae; genus Spirillospora; species Spirillospora latina. The sequence continues at coordinate 12,850 of NZ_BCQS01000043.1, read as the reverse complement.
ATGCGTCCGCTGATCAAGATCTCCCAGGAGCGGGTGGCGCGCGGCGAGGAGCCGCTGTTCCAGTCGCACATGTGGGACGGGTCCGCCGTCGAGCTGCACGAGAACCTGGGGATCGCCGCCGAACTGCTGGAGGAGTGCGCCAAGGCCCGGATCATCATGGAGATGGAGATCGGCGTCGTCGGCGGCGAGGAGGACGGCGTCGCCAACGAGATCAACGAGAAGCTGTACACGACGCCGGGCGACGCGATCGCGACCGCCGAGGCCGTCGGCGTGGGCGAGAAGGGCCGCTACATCCTCGCCGCGACGTTCGGCAACGTGCACGGCGTCTACAAGCCGGGCTCGGTCAAGCTGCGTCCTGAGGTGCTCAAGGAGATCCAGGACGCGGTCGGCGCCAAGTACGGCAAGGACAAGCCGTTCGACCTGGTGTTCCACGGCGGCTCCGGCTCGTCGCTGGAGGAGATCCGCGAGGCCGTCTCCTACGGCGTCGTCAAGATGAACATCGACACCGACACGCAGTACGCGTTCACCCGTCCGGTCGCGGAGCACATGTTCCGCAACTACGACGGTGTGCTGAAGGTCGACGGCGAGGTCGGCAACAAGAAGCAGTACGACCCGCGCTCGTGGGGCAAGGCGGCCGAGGCCGCCATGGCCGCCCGCATCGTCGAGGCGGCGGAGAACCTGCAGTCCGCCGGCAAGAAGCTCAAGTAGCACCTCGCAGCACCGGCCCCAGGGGGACGTCCCCCTGGGGCCGCGTTGTTTCACGAAACTCGGGTAGGGTCGCAGGCGTGGCACTACCCCGCACGTACGAGTCACAGAACTGCTCGGTCGCCCGCTCCCTGGAGGTCGTCGGCGACCGGTGGACGATGCTGGTGATCCGCAGCGCCTTCCAGGGCGTGCGGCGCTTCGACGACTTCCAGGACGTCCTGGGCGTGGCCCGCAACGTCCTCACCGACCGGCTCAACCGGCTGTGCGACGAGGGCATCATGCGCCGCGTCCCGTACCAGCGGCGGCCGGAGCGCTTCGAGTACCGCCTCACCCGCAAGGGCGTCGAGCTGTGGCCGGCGGTCATGACCCTGCTGATGTGGGGCGACCGCCACTACGCCCCCGACGGGCCGCCGCTGATCATCGGCCACCGCGGCTGCGACGGCACGCTGACGCCGGAGTTCACCTGCGACTCCTGCGGCGCGCACCTCGGCCCGTCCGACGTGGCCCCCCGCCCCGGTCCGGCCGCCTGATTCCCCACCTGGGTTGCTTCACGCAACTTTTTGCGGTCCAATGAGTTGCATGACACAACTCGATGTGCGCAGCGCCGCTCACATTGACGACCTGCGAATCCGCCCGTACGGCATCACCGACGGCCCGCGCGTGCGCCGGATGTCCGACCGGCTCTCGCCCGCCAGCCTCTACACGCGGTTCTTCTCCGGCACGCCGCGCATCCCCGACCACTACGCGGGCCTGCTCGACCGCCTCGACCACTGGGACCGCGAGGCCCTGGTCGGCCTGGACGGCGACGAGATCGCCGGCATCGCCGAGTACATCCGCGACACCGCACGCCCCTGGCGCGCGGACGTCGCCGTCCTCGTCACCGACCCCTGGCAACACCATGGTCTGGGCAGCGCCCTGGTCGCGTATCTCTCCCACCTCGCCGGACGGCGCGGCATCACCGAGTTCGACGCGGACGTCATCCTGACCAACCGGCAGGGGCTCCAGTTCGTCCACCAGGGCTGGCCCGGCGCCCGCTCCACCCTCGACGGCGGCGCAGCCCACTTCACCCTGCCGCTCCCCGCCCCCCACTGGAACTCGCGCGCCACGGCGCCGTCCCACCGGCCGTGACCCGGGTTGTCAGCGGGCGGACGAGCCTGCCTACGATGGCCCGTATGACCCAGAACCTGCTCGGCGGCCCTCCTCCGACCGAACTCCCGGACAACACCGAAGCCCGGACGGCCTTGGAGAACGGCGTCGACCCGTTCGAAGTCGCCGCGCGCCACCCCGACTACACGGGGGCGTGGGCCGAGCTGGCCGACCGTGCCTTCGCCAACGGATCGGTCATCGACTCCTACGCGTTCGCCCGCACCGGGTACCACCGCGGCCTCGACCAGTTGCGCCGGGCCGGCTGGAAGGGCCAGGGGCCCATCCCCTGGGAGCACGAGGCCAACCGCGGCTTCCTGCGCGCCCTGCACGCACTCGGCCGCGCGGCCGCCGCCATCGGCGAGGAGGACGAGGCCGAGCGCTGCAAGGCGTTCCTGCGCGACAGCAGCGCCACCGCCGCCGCCACCCTGAACGGCTCCTAGCCGGCGACGCGCGGACCCGGTGACCAGCGGGGGGGGAATCCGGCTCCGGTTTCCTTGCCGCCCTGGTGCGGGTACGCTTTGATCGCAAGAGGCCCCTTCGCTTGCGGCGACCGGGGCCTTCGTCGTGGGAAGGAAAAGTGGCATGCCCGCCATCGTTCTTGTCGGTGCCCAGTGGGGAGATGAGGGCAAGGGCAAGGCAACAGACCTGCTCGGCGGGGACGTCGACTACGTCGTCCGCTACCAGGGCGGCAACAACGCCGGCCACACGGTCGTCATCGGCGACAAGAGCTACGCGCTGCACCTGCTGCCGTCGGGGGTGCTGTCGCCCGACGTCGTCCCGGTCATCGGCAACGGCGTGGTGATCGACCCGGCCGTCCTGCTGCAGGAGATCGACGGGCTGCGGGAGCGCGGGATCTCCTGCGACCGGCTGCTGATCTCGGCGAACGCGCACCTGATCATGCCGCACCACCGCGCCCTCGACAAGGTCACCGAGCGGTACCTCGGCAAGGCCCGGATCGGCACCACCGGCCGCGGCATCGGCCCCACCTACGCCGACAAGATCAACCGGATGGGCGTCCGCGTCCAGGACCTGTTCGACCCGAACATCCTGACCCAGAAGCTGGACCTCTCCCTCCGGGAGAAGAACCAGGTGCTGACGAAGGTCTACAACCGGCGCCGCATCGAGACGGGCCCGATCGTCCAGGAGTACCTGGCCTACGGGGAGCGCCTGAAGCCGTTCGTCGCCGACACCACCCTCGTCCTCAACAAGGCGCTGGAGGACGGCAAGGTCGTCCTGCTGGAGGGCGCCCAGGGCACGCTGCTCGACATCGACCACGGCACCTACCCGTTCGTGACGTCGTCCAGCCCGACGGCCGGCGGCGCGTGCGCGGGCTCCGGCATCGGCCCCACGCGGATCACCCGCGTGATCGGCATCCTGAAGGCGTACACGACCCGCGTGGGCTCCGGGCCGTTCCCCACCGAGCTGCTGGACGAGCAGGGCGAGTACCTGCGCAAGACCGGCGGCGAGTACGGCGTCACCACGGGCCGCGACCGCCGCTGCGGCTGGTTCGACGCCGTCATCGCGCGGTACGCGACCCGCGTCAACGGCATCACCGACTACTTCCTGACGAAGCTGGACGTCCTGTCCGGCCTCGAACGCGTCCCGGTGTGCGTCGCCTACGACGTCGACGGCACGCGCGTGGACGATCTCCCCACGACCCAGACCGACTTCCACCACGCCAAGCCGATCCTGGAGTACCTGGACGGCTGGCGGGAGGACATCACCGGCGCCAAGAAGTTCGAGGACCTTCCCCCGAACGCGCAGGCGTACGTCCGGGCCCTGGAGGAGATGTCCGGCGCCCAGATCTCCGCCATCGGGGTCGGCCCCGGCCGCGACCAGACACTCTCGCTCCGCTCTCTCGTCTAGCGTTCTTCACCGCACGTTCGGTCACGGACGGTAACGTGCGTGCGGTGATCTCTACCGTCGAGGTGCACGGGCACAGGGGCGCACGTGGTCTGCGTCCGGAGAACACCCTGCCCGGCTTCGCCCACGCGCTCGCCGTCGGCGTCGACGCCGTCGAGCTGGACGTGGGCCTGTCGTCGGACGGCGTGGCCGTCCTGAACCACGACCAGGTCCTCTCACCGGGGAACCTCGCGGACACCGGCCCCGTCCAGCCGGACGACCCGGCCTTCCCCTACGTGGGCAAGCCGATCCGGGAGCTGACGCTCGCCCAGCTCCGCACGGTGGACGCAGGCGGCGGCTCGGGCATCCCCACGCTGGCCGAGGCATGCGCCCTGCTCGCCCCGGCCGACGTGACGCTCTCCGTGGAACTCAAGACCGACCCAACGTGGACGGACGAGGAGGTAGAACTCTTCACCGCCGCCGTGGTGGACGTCCTGGAGTCCTACGCCCTCACCCACCGGGCCCGCCTCCTGGCCTTCGACTGGCGCGTCCTGGCCGAAGCCCGCCGCCACTACCCGGACCTGGGCCGCGTGGCCCTCGTGGAACGCAAGACCCTCGTCCCCGGCACCCGCTGGCTGGCGGGCCTCTCCCCGGCGGACCCGGTGGCCGCCGCCCTTGAGATGGGCGCGACGGCCCTGTCTCCCGAACACGTCATCACCACCCCCGCACTGGTAGCGGACGCCCACACGGCCTCGCTGCCGGTCATCGTCTGGACGGTCAACAGCCCCGAGGACATGACCCGCTTCATCGAGTACGGCGTGGACGCGATCGTCACCGACTACCCGGACCGCCTGCACCGGGTTCTGACGTCCCGCGGCCTGTCCAGGCCGTCCCCTGGGACGATCGCCGCCCACCTGCCCTAGCCGCGCCGGATCCCGGCCTCAGTGACCGCCGTCCTGGCCGTGCCCACTGTCCTGGCCGCCGTGACCACCGTCCTGGCCGCCCACCTGCTCCATCCGCTCGAACAGCTCGCGTGCCTGCTCGGCGGTGAGGCGCTTGTCGAGAATGGGCAGGTACACCTCCTCTTCCTTGGCGAAGTGGAGCTTGACCAGCGTGTAGGAGCCGTAGAGGACGCGGCGCAGGTCGCGCTGGGCCTGCGCGTTCGGCGGCTTCGTGAGCTGCCCCTGCAGGGTCTCCAGTTCGGCGGTGAGCTTCTCGACCTCGACGTGGTCGCGGCGCATCGTCGCGGTGACCGGCACGTTGCCGAGCAGGCGGTCGATCTCCGCGTACAGCACCTTGTCCTCGGCCTGTGCGTGCGGCACCAGATGCCCGGCCAGGAACGTGTGGGCCGTGGCGGTCTTGGCCCGCAGGTCCTTCCACTGCGCGTTGCCGACGGCGTCACCGGCGGCCCGCAGTTCCTCGATGTGGGGCATCAGTTCCTTGTGCTCGTCCCGCAGCGGCTGGGTGACCGGCTCGGTGCCGGCCACCTGCCCGGCGGCGACCGCCGGCCGCTCAGCGGCCTTCCCCTCGGCGTTCCCGTCATTGATCACGTAGGCGCCCGCCGCCAGCGCGAGCGCCGCGATGCCGGAGGCTCCGATGACGAGCGGTGAACGCTTCTTCATGTCCCATCTCCCTTTGCGTACGGCCGATTGCCGGACATGGGACGAAAGGTAGAAAGCCTGGGGCGCGCCCACCATGACGCGTGTCAATCAACCGCACATCGGCCGGATTCCGGTGCGCCTTCCGGGTGATGCGGGGCGGGCTCGGACCCGGCGCACGATGGACGTCGCAGCACATGAGGCCGCATACCGTGAGGGCGCGCCCGAAGGCCGAGACATACTTCGCGGAGGACAAGTGATGCACCGCCGGACGACGCCGCTGCGACGGCCCTGCGCCAAACCGCACCACTGCCCGCGGCGGATGCGGCTGAAGGTGCTGTCCCAGGCCCGGTTCTTCACCGGGCTGGACATCGGCGAGATCACCGCCATCGAGGCGCGCATGCGGGTCCGCGGGTACGCCGAGGGCGAGCGGATCTACCCTGCCGGCGCGCGCGCCGACCACCTGTTCGTACTGGCCAGCGGCCGGGTCAAGCTGGTCCGCCCGACGCCGGACGGGCAGGACGTACTGGTCGGCATCGTCACGCCGGGCGGCCTGTTCGGGACGCTCACCACGCTCGGCGAGCCGGAGTTCACCGACTCCGCCGAGACGCTCACGGTCTCGTGCGCGCTGTCCATCTCCGCGGACGACTTCCGCGCCGTCCTGCGCCGGCACCCCAGCGTCGCGCTCGCGGTGGTGGACGATCTCGCGCACCGCCTGGAGGAGGCGCACCAGGCCGTCCGGCGGCTGTCCGGCGGCACGGTGGAGCAGCGGGTCGCGGCGACCCTGCTGACCCTGGCCGGCAGGCTCGGCGAGCCCAGGGGCGGCGCGGTCCTGCTGCAACTGCCGCTGACGCGCAGCGACCTGGCCGCGATGACCGGCAGCACGACGGAGTCGGTCAGCAGGGCCATGAGCCGGCTGCGCAAGGAGGGCGTCATCGAGACGGGCCGCCGATGGACCTCGATCGTCGACCGGGACCGGCTCGTCCGGCTGGCCGACGCGGACGCCCGCACGCCGGAAGCCGGGAACTGACCGCGGCCGCCGGCGGCGGCCGCGGACGGAAGGGCTACAGCCAGCCGTTGCGGCGGAAGCCCCGGTAGAGGGAGAAGCAGGCCAGGCCGATGACGCAGAGGATCATCGGGTAGCCGAACTGCCACTGGGTCTCGGGCATGTGCTTGAAGTTCATCCCGTAGACCCCCGCTATGGCGGTGGGGACCATGAAGATGGCGCCCCAGGCGGAGATCTTGCGCATGTCCTTGTTGTCGGCGACGGTGACCTGGGTCATGTGCGCCTGGAGGATCGGGTTGAGGAGCTCGTCGTAGGACTCGACCTGCTCGCGGACGCGGGTGAGGTGGTCCTCGACGTCGCGGAGGTACTCCTTGATCTCGGCCGGGACGAAGCGGCGGCCGGAGAGGTTGCGCAGCGGGCCGGCGAGCGGGCCGACGGCGCGCTTGAGCTGGATGACCTCGCGCTTGAGGCGGTAGATGCGGCGGGACTCGTCGGTGCGTTCGGGGGAGAAGACGGCCTCTTCGACCTCGTCGATGTCCTCCATGACGGCGTTGGCGACGCCGACGTAGCCGTCCACGACGCGGTCGGCGACGGCGTGCAGGACGGCGGCGGGGCCGAGGGCCAGGCGGGCCGGGTCGTGCTCCAGGTCGCGGCGGACGGTGCCGAGTTCGCCGTGGGTGCCGTGCCGGACGGTGACCACGAAGTCGGGCCCGCAGAACAGCATGATCTCGCCGGTCACCACCACTTCGGGGCCGCCGGGCTCACTGGGCACGTATCCCACGGTCTTCATGACGACGAAGTGGACGTCGTCGTAGCGCTCCAGCTTGGGGCGCTGGTGGGCGTGGATCGCGTCCTCGACGGCGAGCGGGTGCAGGCCGAAGACCTCGGCGATGTCGGCGAGTTCGGTCGCGGACGGCTCGTGGAGGCCGACCCAGACGAATCCGGCGCTGTCGCCGTCCGGGACGAGGCGCCCGTCGCGGACCATGCGGACGGCGTCGGCGACGGTGCCGGTGCAGACCCGGTGGCCGTCGATGTAGGCGGCCCAGTCGATGACGGCCGAATCGCGGATCGGAGCCGGCACGCCGTGGGGGCGGCCGCGCGTCTTGAAGAGCGCGCGGCCGGGGCGGACTCGTGTCATGGCCATGAGGTGCTCCTAACCCGCCGGCCACGCACGTAGCGCGCGCTCAACCCAGGCTGGTCAGCGAAGGGAGCGCGCGAGCACGGTGGCCGGATGCCAGATGGAGGCGGACGGAAGGACAGTCCTGTGCGGACTGTGAGGGTTCTCCGGCGAACTGCAAGGATCACCAGGACTCATCCCGACCACCTCCTTTCACGCACCTCGACACCGGGCGGTCAAGCCCGTGGCAGCTTACCAGCCGGCATTTAGGACGCCGCCCATAACGGGGAGGTTCACCCGTCCCGCTGTGACGGTCGCCTCACTCGGCACGATCCGGGTCACGCACGACCGTCCTTCCCGGCAGTGCGACCAGTAAGCTCGCGTCACGTGCGAGTACTCGTCCTTGGATCGGGTGGCCGCGAGCATGCGCTCGCCCGCGCCCTGCACCGCGACCCTGCCGTCACCGCCCTCCACTGCGCCCCGGGCAACCCGGGCACGGCCGAGATCGCGGACAACCACCAGCTCGACCCGTGCGACCCGACCGCGGTGACGGAGCTCGCCGGGCGCCTCCGCGCCGACCTCGTCGTCATCGGCCCGGAGGCCGTGCTGGTCGCGGGCGTCGGCGACGCCCTGCGCGAGGCCGGCGTCCCGTGCTTCGGCCCGGACCGCGCCGCCGCCCGCATCGAGGCGTCCAAGGCGTTCGCGAAGGAGATCATGGCGGCGGCCGGCGTCCCGACCGCCGAGGCCCGCGTCTGCGACACCGCCGCCCAGGCCGAGGAGGCGCTCGACGCCTTCGGCCCGCCCTACGTCGTGAAGGACGACGGTCTCGCCGCCGGCAAGGGCGTCATCGTCACCGAGGACCGCACCATCGCCTCCCAGCACGCCGTCGCCTGCGACCGCGTCGTGATCGAGGAGTTCCTGGACGGCCCCGAGGTCTCCCTGTTCGCCCTGTGCGACGGCCAGAGCGCCGTCCCGCTCCTCCCCGCCCAGGACTTCAAGCGCGCCTACGACAACGACGCGGGCCCCAACACGGGCGGAATGGGCGCCTACACGCCGCTCCCCTGGATCTCCCCGGACCTTGTGGACGAGGTCATGTCCACGGTCGTCCAACCAGCCGTGGACGAACTGCGCCGGCGCGAGATCCCCTACGTCGGCACCCTGTACGCGGGTCTGGCGCTGACGTCCAAGGGCGTTCGGGTCGTCGAGTTCAACGCACGCTTCGGCGACCCTGAAACCCAGGTCGTCCTGGACCGGCTGGCGACCCCGCTCGCCAAGCTCCTCCAAGCGTGCGCGATCGGCGCCCTGGACCCCGGCTTCCGCCCCGAGTGGCACCCGGGCTCGGCCGTGACGGTCGTCCTGGCCGCCGAGGGCTACCCGGCCGCCCCGGTCAAGGGCGACGAGATCACCGGCCTGGACGAGGCGTCCAAGGTGGACGGCGCCTACGTCCTCCACGCGGGCACGAGGCTGGACGCCGGGGGACGTCTGCTCGCCAACGGCGGCCGCGTCCTGAACGTGGTCGGCACCGGCCCCGACCTCCCCACCGCCCGCGCGACCGCCTACGAGGCCGTCTCCAAGATCACCCTGCGCGCCTCCCACCACCGCGAGGACATCGCGCTCAAGGCCGCCGAGACCGTGGCCTGACGCACGCTTCCCGGTGCCGGTGCGCCCGGCCGGGGGCGCATCGGACCCGGCGCGCGGAGCGGCCGTGAGACCTGGGACAATGAGCAGGTGATCGAGCGGTACACACTCCCGGAGATGGGGCGCGTCTGGAGTGACGCGCACAAGTACGAGCTGTGGTGCCAGGTGGAGGTCCTCGTCGTCGAGGCCCACGCCGAGGCAGGCACCATCCCGCCGGAGGTGGTGGACCCGGTGCGCAAGGCGCCGCCGCCGACACCGGAGGCGGTGCACGAGATCGAGGCGGTCACGCAGCATGACGTGATCGCCTTCCTGTCGGCGTGGGCCGACAACACCGAGCCCCGCGAGGCCGCCCGGTACGTGCACTTCGGGATGACGTCGTCCGACCTGCTGGACACCGCGCTCGCGCTGCAGCTGGTCGAGGCCACCGACATCCTGCTGGAGAAGGCCGACACGCTGGTCGCGACCCTGCGCGACCATGCGCTGGCGCACCGGGGGACGCTGCGGGTCGGGCGGACGCACGGCATCCACGGCGAACCGGACGTGTGGGGGCACCGGGTCGCCGACTTCGCGTTCGCCATGGCGCGGTCGCGGGACCGGCTGCGGCGGGCGCGGGAGGCCGTGGGCGTCATGGCGATCTCGGGCGCGGTCGGGACGTACTCCAACATCGACCCCGCCGTCGAGCTGCATGTCGCGCGCAAGCTCGGGCTGAAGCCGGCCGACGTGTCGACGCAGGTCGTGATGCGGGACGGCATCAGCGAGTGGGTGTCGGCGCTGGCGATCATGGCGACGGTGTGCGAGGCGATCGCGCTGGAGGTGCGGCACGGGCAGCGCACCGAGGTCCGCGAGCTGTGGGAGCCGTTCGGGAAGGGCCAGAAGGGCTCGTCGGCGATGCCGCACAAGAAGAACCCGATCATCTCCGAGCGGCTCGCCGGGATGGCCCGCGTCGTGCGGGCGCAGATCGTCCCGGTGCTGGAGGGCGTCCCGCTGTGGCACGAGCGCGACATCTCGCACTCGTCGACCGAGCGGATCGCGCTGCCGGACGCGTCCATCGCGCTCGACTACATGCTGAACCTGACGAACCGCCTCATGTCCGGGCTCGTGGTGGACAAGGCGCGCATGACGGTCAACCTGGAGTCGACGGGCGGCCTGATCTACACGTCGACCGTGCTGCTGGAACTGGTCGAAGCGGGCATGTCCCGCGACGATGAGGCGTACCCGCTCGTCCAGCGGGCCGCGATGGAGACCTGGGAGACCGGGACGCCGTTCCGGGAGACCCTGCGCAAGCACGCCGCGGAGGCCGGCCTGACCCTGGACGAGAACCGCCTGGACGAAGTCTGCCGTCCGGAGCGTTTCGTCGAGCGGCTGGCGCCGGTCTTCGACCGGCTCGCCGCGCTGAGCTGAAACGAGGAGGGGCCTTGAAGGGGACCCTGACCGAGCTGAACGCCTACCCGCTCAAGAGCGGCGGCGGCACCGCGCTGCACAGTGTCGAACTGACGCCCAGAGGGCTGCCGTTCGACCGCGAGTTCATGCTGGTCACTCCCGAGGGCCGTTTCCTGTCCCAGCGGGACTACGCGGAGATGGCGCTGATGCGTCCGTCCTATGACGGCGAAGTCCTCACGGTGGACGCTCCCGGCGCCTCAACGCTCGTCCACAAGGCCGTGGACGACGGTGAGGTTATGGACGTGGCCATCCAGCGGAAGGAGTGCCAGGGCATCGACCAGGGCGAAGAGGCCGCGGCCTGGTTCGCCGAGCTGTTCGACGCCGACTGCCGGCTGGTGCGCTTCACCGGTCACCGGCCGACGTCGAGGGGCGGGGGCGAGCTGATGTTCGCCGACGGGTACCCGCTGCTGGTCATCTCCGCCGAGTCCTTGGCCGACCTCAACACGCGCCTGGACGACCCCCTCCCGATGAACCGTTTCCGTCCGAGCGTCGTCATCGAGGGCCTCGGCCCCTATGGCGAGGACGATGTCCGCCTCCTGCGCGTGGGGGAGGCCGTCATCGAGATGGTCAAGCCGTGCGCCCGCTGCGTCATCACCACCACCGACCAGGAGACGGCTGAGCGCGGCCGTGAGCCGCTCCGGACGCTCGCCACCTACCGCACCCGCGACCGCGGCATCCAGTTCGGCTACAACGCCGTCCCGCGCGCGCTGGGCACCCTCACGATCGGCGACGAGATCGAGGTCCTCGAACCCCGCTGAACCGGCCGGCGGCACCCCCGCGCCGTGGGCGATTCGCCTAGGAATGATCACGATAGCCACCACTCTGGTGAGTCGCCGCCCCTAGGCTCACCTTGGGAAATTTCCTGGGGAGTGCGAACTTTTTGCGCTGAGCGAAGGTCTCACCAAGCAGACTGACGCCAGCGTGGCGCGGGCCGGACGGCACATGTCCGGTCCGGTGGTTTACTGGGGTCGCGTTGGCGCAGAGGGGGGACACCGTTCGGCGCGCTCGGCCCTCGTGCTCCCACTTGATGGCAGGCACCTACCCGCACCCGAGAAGGAGTAAGGCGGCATGAGCATGGGCCACGAGGTTCGCTACCGCGTGCGCGGCGGCAGGCAGCTGCACGGCACGGTATTCATCCAGGGGGCGAAGAACGCCGTCCTGCCGATGATCGGCGCCTCGCTGATGGCCGCCAAGGGACGGACCGTCCTGCGGAACGTCCCGATCATCGAGGACGTGCGGCGGGCGGTGGAGCTCGCGCGGGCCATCGGGGCCAAGGCCGAGCTGCACGAGACCGAGCGCACGCTGGTGATCGACGCGTCCTCGCTGAGCAGCCCCGTGCTGCCCGCCGACATCGCGTCCCGGTTCCGCGGCTCGTTCCTGTTCGTCCCGGCGCTGCTGCACCGGCTCGGCGAGGCCGTCATCGAGGGCGTCGGCGGCTGCAACCTCGGCAGCCGCAACCTGGACTTCCACTACAACGGCTTCAAGCGGATGGGCGCCACGGTCACCGAGCACGTGGCCGACAACGGCGACGGCATCATCCACATCAAGGCGGGCGACCTGCGCGGCGGGACGCTCTACTGCGACACCCCGTCGCACACCGGCACCGAGAACCTGATCATGGCGGCGGCGCTGGCCCGCGGCACCACGCTGATCAAGAACGCGGCGCTGGAGCCGGAGGTGCTGGACAACATCGCGATCCTGCAGGCGATGGGCGCCAAGATCAGCGGTGGCGGCACCGGCTTCATCACCGTCGAGGGCGTGGACGAGCTGACCGCCGTCGAGCACACCGTGATGCCCGACCGGATCGACGCCGGCGTGTTCGTCATGGCCGCCGCGATCACCGGCGGCGACCTGAACCTGGTGGGCGCGTCCCTGGAGCACCTCGGCGTCGCCGCCGACAAGCTGGAGCAGATGGGCGTCGAGTTCCACCAGCAGGGCGCCGTCCTCCAGGTGCGCCGCGAGCGGACGCTCCGGCCGATCAACGTCATCACCGATGAGTACCCGGGCTTCGCCACCGACCTCCAGTCGCCGATCATGGCGCTGTCCTGCCTCGCCGAGGGCCCGTCCTACGTCTACGAGCGGATCTTCGACGGCCGGTTCAAGCTGGCCGACGAGCTGCGCAAGATGGGCGCCGACATCGAGGTGGACGGCAACCGCGCGAAGGTGAACGGCCCGTGTCCGCTGCGCGGCGCCGAGGTGGAGGCGCACGACCTGCGCTGCGGCAGCGCGCTCGTCCTCGCGGGCCTCGCCGCCGAGGGCGAGACGACGATCACCTCGGCCTACTACCTGGACCGCGGCCACGCGCACACCGCCGAGCGCCTGTCGCAGCTCGGCGCCGAAATCGTCCGCGAGGCCGAC
>NZ_BCQS01000042.1 GCF_001552195.1 Actinomadura latina NBRC 106108 | reverse complement strand
CCGCTTTCGCAGGACCCCGGCTCCGGGGCAACCCTTCTAACTTACCTGTTCCGCTCCCGTTGTCAACCCGATCCGCGAAGATCGTTTCGACAGTCGGAGGCGACCCAAGTCCCCGCGGAGACGACACACCCCCAGGCCCAAGACCTGGCGATGATCATTCCGTAGGAGACGCCCTGCGGGCCGGCCACCTCTCGGCGTCCTGCATCCCGTCTCGGGCTTGCAACTCCAGAGTACCCCGGCCCGGAGCAAGCTACGAACCGTTTTCCTCTGTTGCCTTCCCCCGAGGCCGTCCGCCTGTCGGCGTCCCGCATCCCCTTGGGGCACGACAGAGATTAGGCAGCCCTGGAGGACCCGTCAAATCGGCGCGGCCCGCACAGCCGGCGCCAACACGGCCATCGTCTGCCCCACGCACTCCCGCAACCCCATCACCCACACCAAGGGCACCCAGCGGCAGCGTCCCGTCCGACGGACAGGACTCGCAGGTCATCCCGGTTCTGAGGGATCGCCGTCAGTGCCGCATCAGTGGCCTGTCAGCGTCCGGACGCCAATGTACGCGGCATGTCAGCGTCCTCCCCCACGGTGGTGACCGTCACAGATGACGGACAAGCGAAGGGCAAGATCGATGGACGAAGTGATCCGCGCTGAGGGGTTGCGGAAACGGTTCGGGGAGACCAAGGCCCTGGACGGGGTGGACATCGTCGCGCGCCGGGGCACCGTGCTCGGCGTTCTCGGCCCGAACGGCGCCGGTAAGACGACCGCCGTGCGGGTGCTGGCGACGCTGCTCAGGCCGGACGCCGGACGAGCCGAGGTGTCCGGCTACGACGTGGTCAGGGACGCGGTGCGCGTCCGCGCGAAGATCGGGTTGACGGGTCAGTACGCGTCGGTGGACGAGGAGCTGACCGGCACCGAGAACCTCGTGATGATCGCCCGGCTGCTGGACTTCGGGCGGCAGGAGGCGAAGGCCAGGGCGCGGGAGCTGCTGGAGCGGTTCCGCCTCACCGATGCCGCGTCGCGCGCCGTCAAGACGTACTCGGGCGGGATGCGCCGGCGGCTCGACCTGGCGGCGAGCCTGATCAACCGGCCCGAGGTCATCTACCTGGACGAGCCGACGACCGGGCTGGACCCGCGGGCCCGCAACGAGGTGTGGGACACGGTCCGGGACGTGGTCGCCGACGGGGCGACGGTGCTGCTGACCACGCAGCACCTGGACGAGGCCGACGCGCTCGCCGACCGGATCGCGGTGTTCGACCACGGCCGCGTCATCGCGGAGGGGACGTCCGCCGAGCTGAAGGGGCGGATCGGGCGGCAGACCGTCGTGGTGCGCGCGGCGGAGCCGTACCGCACCGCCCAGCTCGCCGCGATCGTCGCCGAGCTGACCGGGGAGCGGCCCGAGGTGCAGGAGTCGGCCGCTCTCGTCACCGCGCCGGTGAACGATCCGAAGCTGCTGTCGGCGCTGGTCAGGCGATTGGACGAGGCGTCCATCGTGGCGGCTGAGCTGGCGCTGCGGATGCCGAGCCTGGACGAGGTGTTCCTCACACTGACGGGCCACCTCACCGAAGAAGCACAGTCCGATCTCGTCCCCGAGGAGAGCGTGGCATGACCACCATGACCTTCGACACTCGCCTCGCGCCGGCCGAGCCGCCCGCGCGGATCAGCCCGCGGCGGACGCTGCGGCACGGCCTGACGCTCGCGTGGCGCAACGTCGCCCAGTTGAGGCACTCGCCGGAGAAGCTGCTGGACACGACGCTGATGCCGATCGTGTTCCTGCTGCTGTTCCTCTACGTGTTCGGTGGTGCGGTGGCCGGCGACACCCACTCGTATTTGCAGCAGTTGCTTCCAGGGCTCGTCGCGCAGATGGCCATGTTCGCGACGATGGGCCTCGGGACGGCCCTGAACGAGGACATCCACAAGGGCGTGTTCGACCGGTTCCGAAGCCTGCCGATCGCGCGTTCGGCGCCGCTGATCGGGACGGTCCTCGGGGACACGGTCCGCTTCGTCATCGTGATGACGATGCTCGTCGGGTTCGGATCGATCCTAGGGTTCAGGTTCCACACCGATCCGCTGTCGGTGCTGGCGGCGTTCGCGGTGGCGTACGTGTTCTACCTGGCCGTGTCGTGGGTCTCCGTCCTGGTGGGGCTGCTCGCGCCGTCGCCCGAGACGGTGCAGGGACTCGCGTTCCTGTGGGTGATGCCGCTGACGTTCGGCAGCAGCATCCTCGTCCCGGACACGTCCACGATGCCGGGCTGGCTGGAGGCGTGGACGAAGGTCAACCCGGTCACGCATCTGGCGGAGTCGGTGCGGGCGCTGACGGTCGGCGGACCGGTCGGCAACCACGTCTGGTACACGCTCGCCTGGGCCGCGGGCCTCGTCGCGGTCACGTTCCCCCTGGCCATGCGCATGTACTCGCGTCGAACCTGAAGCCGAGCCCCGCGCGGACGCGCCGCCCGGACGCACGTCCCGGGCGGCGCGCGCCGTCGCCCCCTCCGCCCGGCGAACACCGCCCTAACCGGGCTCCTGCCGCAGGGACCGCCGATGGGCCGCGTCGGCTCAAATGGATGCGACCAGGCCGGCGCCTTGGCCGAGGACGTCCGCACGGGTGAGCCGCCGGCCGCGTCCGTAGGCGGCGGCGAAGGCGTCGTCGCCCAGGGCCCGGGTGGCGGCGGAGAGGGTCCGGCCGACGTCGTAGGACGCCTCGTTCAGGTAGCCGTTCAGGTTGTGGGCGGTGCCGAGCAGTTCGGCGGCGCGGACGAACTCGCCGCGCGCGGCGGCGTAGGCGGCGAGGCCCTCGACGAGGGACGCCACGGTCGGGTTCCCCATCAGCGCGTCGTTCGGCAGGCCGGTGAACGTCTCGAGGTGCCGGCGCCGCGCCGCCTCAAGGTCGCCGTCCTCCTCGGCGAGGCAGGCGAGGCGGCTGTAGGTCCGGCGGACGGCCTGCGCGAAGTCGGGCCGGTGCCCGCGCCGCTCGACCCACCCTTGCGCGCGGTCCGCGTGCGCGCGGGCGGCGTCCCGGTCGCCCTCCTTCAGGGCCAGCTCGCACAGCAGGAGCGAGGCGGTCGCCGCGTCGGCGAACTCGCCGATCCGCTCCATCTGCGCCATGGCGTATTCGAGGTCCTCGCGGGCGCGCGCGACCTCGCCCAGCCGGGACCGCGCCTCGGCGAGCTGCGTCAGGATCGCCGCGCCCTGCTCCGGGCTGACACCGCCCGTGGCGTAGCCGTACGCCTCCTCGCCGAACCGGACGGCGTCCGCCGGTTCACCGCGCGCCAGCGCGACCTGCATCATCGCGCCCAGCGCGACGATCATCCCGAAGCGGTCGCCCATCTCGCGGAGCCGCGCGTAGCCGTCGGCGGCCTCCGTGGCGGCCTCGTCGATGTCGCCGCCGTGGATCCCCATGTGCGCGCGGAGGACGCGGACGATGGCGCGGACCCACGGGTCGGGGTGGTCCTGGACGTCCCGCAGCCGCCGCCGGACCTCGTCGATGTCCCCCTGGAAGATGACGGACATCGGTTCGATGAGGGCGAGAAGGGGATGCATCGGCGCCTCGGGAACGAGGTCGAGGATGCCGTCCAGCATCGCCTGCAGCGACTCCTGCGTCGGTCCCGGCTCCTTCGTCATCTCGCTGACGAGACCCGCCGTGATGGCGCAGAGCGCGTACGCCTCCGCCATGCCGGGCGGCGCGGTGTCGCCGGCCATGTCGCGGACGGAGACCGCCCAGCCGCCCGCCTCCCGCTCCATGTCGCGCAGCACCCAGAACCACAGCAGCCCAGCGATGAGCCGCAGCCCCGTCTCGGCGTCGCCGGTCTCGATCACGTGCCGGAAGGCGACCGCGACGTTGTCGCGTTCCGCGGCGAGCCGTTCGACCCAGTGCAGCTGGTCGCGGCGGCGCAGCTCCGGCTCGGCGCGCTCGGCGAGCCCGACGATGTAGCCGGCGTGCGCGTCGCGGACGCGCCGGGTCTCACCGGCCTGCTCCAGCCGTTCCGCCGCGTACACGCGGACGGTCTCCAGCAGCCGGTAGCGGACGTCGGCGTCGCCGTCCGCCATCACCAGCGACTTGTCGATCAGGGCGGCGATCACGTCGATGACGTCCCGCGGCTCGACCGCGTCCAGCCCGCACACGTGGACCGCCGCCTCCGGGGCGGCGCCGCCCGCGAACACCGACAGCCGGCGCAGGACGGTGCGCTCCACGCCGTCCAGCAGGTCCCAGCTCCAGTCGACGACGGCGCGCAGCGTGCGGTGCCGGGGCAGCGCGGTGCGGCTGCCGCCGGTGAGCAGCCGGAACCGGTCACCGAGCCGCGCCGCGACCTGACCGGAGGTGAGGGAGCGCAGCCGGGCGGCGGCCAGTTCGATCGCGAGCGGGATGCCGTCGAGCGCCCGGCAGATCGCGACGACGTCGGCGACGGTGCCGGCGTCCACGGCGAAGCCGGGCCGGGCGGCGGCCGCCCGGTCGGCGAACAGGCGCACCGACGCGTAGCCGAGGGCGTCGGCCGGGTCGGTGGCGTCCCCGTCCGGGAACGGCAGGGACGGGACGGGGCACAGCGACTCGCCGGTGATGCCGAGCGGCTCGCGGCTGGTCGCGAGGATCCGGACGCCGGGGGCCTGCGCGAGGACGTGGTCGACGAGCCGCGCGACGTGGTCGATGAGGTGCTCGCAGTTGTCCAGGACGGCGACCATCCGCTTGCCGGCGAGGAAGTCGGTCAGCCGTTCCAGGGACCGCACCACCACGCGCGTCTCGCCCGGCCGGACGGTCTCGGGCACGCCGAGCGCCGACAGCACGGCCTGCACGACGTCGCCGGGGTCGCTGACCGGCGCGAGCGGGACGAACCAGGCGCCGTCCGGCATCTCCTCGACGAGCGCGGCGGCGCTCTCCCGGGCCAGCCGCGTCTTGCCGGCGCCGCCGGGGCCGGTGAGGGTGACGAGCCGGGTCTCGCGGAGCAGCTTGCCGACCCGCCGCGACTCCTCCTCGCGGCCGACGAAGCTGGTGAGCTGCGCGGGCAGGTTCGTGCGCGGCGCGGTCGGAACGTCCGGAACCGGCTGAGGGGCCGCGCGCCGCAGGATCGACAGATGGACGGCGGACAGTTCGGGCGACGGGTCGACGCCGAGCCGGTCGGCGAGCGCGCGCCGCGTCTCCTCGTACACCTCCAGCGCCTCGGCCTGCCGTCCCGCCGCGTACAGGGCGCGCATGAACTGGCCACGCAGCCGTTCGCGCAGCGGGTTGGCAGCGGCGAGCGGCTCCAGCTCGGCGACCGGCGGGGCGGGCCCCCCGAGGGCGATCTCCGCCTCGACACGGTCCTCGACGGCAGCGAGCCGCAGCTCCTCGAGCCGGGTGATGATCCCGTAGGCGAAGTCGGCGCCGGCGACGTCGGCGAGCGCGGGGCCGCGCCACAGCGCGAGCGCCGACCCCAGCCCTCCGGCCCGCCGCGCTGGATCGCCCTCCGCGCGGGCCGCCGCGACGCCCCGCTCGAACGCGACCGCGTCGACCTCGCCCGGGTCGATGCCGAGCCGGTACCCGCCGGGCCCGTGCTCGACGACGTCCCGTCCGGCGACGCCGCGCAGCCGGGAGACGAGCGCCTGCAGCGCGTTGCCCCCGCCGGCGGGGGGCGCGCCGTCCCACAGGTCGTCCAGCAGCCGCTCGGCGGACACGGGCCGCCCCGCCTCGGCCGCGAGCCGGACGAGCAGGGCGCGCAGCCGCCGGCCGCCGACCTCGACGGGCCGCGCCGCCTCGTCCCGCACGTCGAGCGGGCCCAGGATGCCAATGCGCACAGGTCCCCTTCCCCGGAGTCGATTCTCTCCCATGTGTGGGCCACGTGTGCCGGGTACTTGTCCTGATATGCCTAGAGCACAGATCAAGGACGAGAAGACTTACCAGAAGCTCCGCGACAAGGGCGAGAGCAAGGAGAAGGCCGCGCGCATCGCGAACGCCTCCGCGAACCGCGGCAAGAAGAACGTCGGCCGCAAGGGCGGCGAGAACCCCTCATACGACGACTGGACGAAGGACGAGCTGCTCGGCCGCGCCCGCGAGATCGGCATCGAGGGCCGCTCCTCGATGAGCAAGTCCGAGCTGGTCAAGGCGCTCCGCGACCACTAGATGGAACTCGTCTTCGTCCTCGACTGCCGCGACCCCGACAGCCTGGCCGACTTCTGGGCGGCCGCGCTCGGGTACGACCGCGGCGGGTTCGACCCCCCGTACGTGCCGCTCACCGACCCCGCCGGTGAGCGGCCACGCATCCTGCTGCAGCGCGTCCCCGAGCCGAAAGCCGGGAAGAACCGCATGCACCCCGACCTCCGCGTCGCCGACATGGACGCGGCACTCGCCCGCGTCACCGCGCTGGGCGCCACCGTCGTCCGCGGGCCCTTCGTGGACGACGGCTGGCCGACCACGGTGCTCGCCGACCCGGAGGGCAACGAGTTCTGCCTGATCGTCCCACCAGGAAGGGAGACCGCATCATGAACACGGTCGCCGACACCGCACGCCGGCAGAAGGAGGAGTACGCCGGCGGCGAGGACCGTCCGCTCGGCTCCTACCTCGGCACCCTCGGCGTGTACGCGCTGACGACCGGGGCGGTGGCACTGATCGGCCGCAGGCTCCGCGACCGGCCCCCGACCATCGGCCTCGCGGACCTGGCGCTGATGACGGTCACCACGCACAAGGTGGCCCGGCTGATCGCCAAGGACCCGGTGACGAGCCCGCTGCGCGCCCCGTTCACCCGCTACTCCGGGACGTCCGGCCCGTCCGAGCTCGCCGAGGAGGCGCGCGGCAAGGGCGTCCGGCACACCATCGGCGAACTGATCACGTGCCCGTTCTGCACGGCGCAGTGGGTCGCGACGGCCTACGCGGCGGGGCTGGTGTTCGCGCCGCAGGCGACCCGCCTGGCCGGCACCACGATGACGGCGGTCGCGGGGTCGGACTGGCTGCAGCTCGCCTATGCGCGACTCCAGCAGTCCGCGGAGGGCTGAGTACCGCCTTTCCACGTTTGTCCCAGCTAGGAGGGGTACGGCCATTCCATGGATCTGGCATTCCTCAAGACGCTTTATCAACGTCCGGGCCCGTACGCGTCGGTGTACGCCGACCTCACCCGGAACACCGAGGACGCGGTCAAGGCCGTGGAGCTGCGGTGGCGGGCGCTGCGTGCGGACCTGGAGGACCAGAACACCCCGGCGGACACACTGCGCGCGGTCGACCGGGCCATCGGCGAGGAGATCGCCGACCGCCGCTCGGAAGGCATCGTGATCTTCGCGGCGGACGGCGAAGTCCTCTACAACGAGCGGCTTCCCAGCCCGCCGCAGAACCCGCACGCCACTCTCGGCCCGCTCCCGGACGTCCTGCCGTATCTGGCCGAACGGGGGGAGAAGATCCCGCACCTGCTGGCCGTCGTCGACCGCCGCGGCGGCGCGATCGACTGCGTGACGGCCAAGGGCGACCACGTGCACATCGACGTGGAGGGCGATGAGGACTACCCCATCCGCAAGACGAAGGCGGGCGACTGGAACCAGTCCCGGTTCCAGCGCGCGGCGGAGAACACCTGGAAGCTCAACGCCAAGAAGGTCGCCCACGAGATCGACCGCGCCGCCGACCGCTGCGGCGCGGAGGCGATCGTGATCGCCGGGGACGCACGCGTCCGGACCGCCGTCCTGGAGGAGATCTCCGAACACGTCCTGGAGCACACCGTCGAGACCGACAAGAACACCGACATCGACGACCCGGAGCTCGACGCGGAGCTGCGCCGCCTCCTGCAGCTGAAGACCTACGAACGCGTGATGACGGTCGCGGAACGCTTCGACCGCGAACTCGCGAACGGCGAGCGCGCGGTGTCGGGCCTCCCCGAGACGACCGCGGCCCTGCGCCACGGCCAGGTGGAGACGCTGCTCCTGACCGACGACCCCGACTCCGACGCCCGCCTGTGGATCGGCCCCGACCCGGCCCAAATCGCGGCGTCCGCCGACGAGCTCCGCGAGGAGTTCGGCATCGTCGACCCCGAGCAGGAACGAGCGGCCGCCGCCCTGGTCAGAGCCGCCGCGGCAACGGACAGCGAACTGGTGGTCCTACCGTCCAACGGCGAGGACCCGAGCGTCCCCGTAGGCGCCGTCCTCCGCTACACCACAACCCCCGGCCCCGACGTGTTCACCCAGACCTGAGCCGGCGAGGGGTCAACATGACGAAGGAGTGGTGTGCCTGCGCACACCACTCCCAACTCGTTCGTGGAGCTATGGGGATTCGAACCCCAGACCTCCTCCATGCCATGGAGGCGCGCTACCAACTGCGCCATAGCCCCTCGGTCGAGGAAAGCTTAGTGCACGTTGGCACCGCTGAGAACGCGGGGCCGCACAGGGACGTCCCTCCGCGGCCCGCGCGGCGTCAGCGACCGGACGAGTACCTGTACATGCCCTGGTTGAAGGTCGGGACCTGGACGGTGAGGCTTTTGGGCCACTCCACCGGAAGGCCCAGGAGCCTGTTGTCCTTGACGGTGCGCCCTTCCGGGTCCGTGTAGGTGCTCTCGACGGGACCGGTCTTCGCATCCTCGGGCTTCTGCTGCTCCTTCATGGAGCAGACGGCCTTGGTGAGGTCCTGGTCGGTCCGCAGGCCCTTCAGCAGCGACGACAGGAAGCTCAGGGCCTCGGAGCAGTCGTCCACGGTGTAGCTCTGCGGGACGGGCGGCGGTGCTTCCTCTTGGGTCTGCGGCGCGGGCGGCGGCGCCTCCTCCGCCGATGCGGGCACAGCCATCGCCGTGACGGCCGCCGCGGCGAGCAGCGGCCCGAAGATCCGGCTTCTCATTGAGGTCAACCCTCTCGATCATGCATCGCCACGTCTTGGCTGTTCCCGCATGATCGACATCGCGAAGCGCGTCGGGCGCAAAGGTTGCGAAGGCTTTGCGGTCAGCTCCACCCGAGCTGTTCGGCGACCTCGTCGGGCGCGTACCCGCGATGCCCTCCGTCGCCGATCCACACCATGCCGTCGGCCTCGGCGACGGGCCCGACGGCGTGCTCCTGCGGCAACCGGGGCTGGATCGCCAGCCGCACCTGCGTCCCGGGCTCGAACCGGCGCAGTTCGTCGATGAGGTCCCCCACGGTGACCTCGCGCGTCGCCCCCCTGCGATGTCTTCCCATATCCCGCATGAAACCACTGGGCACCCCATGCACAAGCCGCCCAGCAGGCCCAATTCGCCAGACGGTCCCAACCACAAGCCAAGGGGCCCACAACCCGAGCGCCCGCACCTACAGAAACCGGCAAGGGGGCGTGGGGGGCGGAGCCTCCCACATCGGGGGTCCGGGGGTCGTCCCCCGGGTCGACATGACGAAGGAGTGGCGGCCCGCGCTCTTCGCGGGCACACCACTCCCAACTCGTTCGTGGAGCTATGGGGATTCGAACCCCAGACCTCCTCCATGCCATGGAGGCGCGCTACCAACTGCGCCATAGCCCCGCCGCTGCGTGGACGTTCATCCCGCAGCGCCCCGCCAGTGTATAGGACGGACGGGGCTGCTCTCGAATCGTTTGCGGGTCAGGTGCCGGCGTCGGGGCGGTCGTCGCTGAGGACGGGTTCGGGGAGGGTCCCGGCGTTGTGTTCGGCGAGGCGCCAGCCGCCGTCGCGCATCTCGGTGATGACGGACCAGCAGCAGTTGGAGAGGCCGCCGAGTCGTTCCCAGGTCTCTTCGGGGAGGCCGATGAGGTGGGACATGCCGAGCCGGAGGGCGGCGCCGTGGGAGGCGACGACGAGCTGCCCGCTGGGCGGGAGTTCGTCGAGGGCGCGTTCGAGGGCGGCGCCGACGCGTTTGGCGACCTGGGCGCTGGTCTCGCCGCCGGGGGGCTGCCATGCGGCGTGCTCGGCGGGGTAGCGTTCGCGGATCTCGCGGGCGGTGAGCCCTTCCCAGGCGCCGCCGTCGCGCTCGATGAGGTCCCTGTCGTAGCGGACGGGGAGTCCGGTGATGTCGGCGAGGGCCTGGGCGGTGTCGGCGGCGCGTTTGAGCGGGGAGGCGAGCAGGTCGGTGGGGCGGAGCCCGGCGAGGAGCCGGGCGGCGCGCCGGGCCTGCTGGACGCCGGTCTCGTCGAGCGGGATGTCGGTCTTGCCCTGGAATCGGCGTTCGACGTTCCACGCGGTCTGGCCGTGCCGCCAGAGGACGAGCCGCCGCCTGCCCGGTTCGCGGGCGGGCCGGGTGTCACTCACTCGGGCTCCCGACGGCGCGGGCGCGCTGGGCCTGGTGGGCGGTGACGCTCTCCGGGAGGTCGAGGAGGGGGCAGTCTTTCCACAGGCGTTCGAGGGCGTAGTAGAGACGGTCTTCCTCGTGCTGGATGTGCACGATGATGTCGGCGTAGTCCAGCAGGACCCACCGGCCCTCACGCTCGCCCTCGCGCCGGACGGGCTTGGCGTCCGCCTCTTCGCGCAGGCGCTTCTCGACTTCGTCCACGATGGCGCGGACCTGCCGGTCGCTGGGGGCGGAGCAGAGCACGAACGCGTCGGTGATGACGAGCTGCTCGCTCACGTCGTAGGCAAGAATGTCGTCGGCCAGCTTGTCGCCCGCCGCCTCGGCGGCGATCCGGACGAGCTTTGCCGCCCTCTCGGATGCGGTCACGATGCGCTCGCGATCCTCCCTGTAGGGGTCGTGTCCGTTGACACCCTCTCATGGGCGGCGGCGGACGGACCCCCGTGTCGCTGTACGACCGCAATGCTCATGCGGCCCTTCCCCCTCCAGGGTATGCGCCCCCACCGACACACCCCCGGGCCGCGCGAGCTAGTACAACCCGCGCTTGTTGATGTACTGGACGATGCCGTCCGGGACGAGGTACCAGATGGGTTCGCCGGCGCGGACGCGTTCGCGGCATTCGGTGGAGGAGATGGACAGGGCGGGCACTTCCATGAGGGAGACCCGCCCGTTGGGGAGGCCGGGGTCGGCGAGGCGGTGCCCGGGGCGGGTGACGCCGACGAAGTGGGCGAGTTCGACCAGTTCGTCAGTGTCGTGCCAGGTGAGCATCTTCTCCAGCGCGTCGGCGCCGGTGATGAAGAAGAGGTCGGTGTCGGGGCCCTGGAGTTCGCGCATATCGCGGAGGGTGTCGGCGGTGTACGTGGGGCCGGGCCGGTCGATGTCGATGCGGCTGACGGAGAAGCGAGGGTTGGACGCGGTGGCGATGACGGCCATGAGGTAGCGGTCCTCGGCGGGGGTGACGTCGCCGCCCTCCTTGTGGGAGGAGAGGCCGGTGGGCACGAAGACGACCTCGTCGAGGGAGAAGAAGTGCGCGACTTCGCTCGCGGCCACGAGGTGCCCGTGGTGGATGGGGTCGAAGGTGCCGCCCATGACCCCGAGCCGCCGCTTTTGCGTCATGCCGACGAGAATAATCGGCGGGCCGGCGCCCGGAACGCCAGGGGTCGCCGGCTCAGCCGAGGCCGGGGATCGGCGGGCGGCCGTCGTCCCAGGTCACGACCCGGACGGCCTTGCCGACCTCGACTCTCGGGACCGTCCCGTCCGGGAGGACGAACACCTCCGCGGTGAGGCCGAGCGTCTCGTACAGCGCGTGGACGAGGCGGTCCTTCGGGTCGCCGGCGAGGGCCTCGCAGGCGACGAGGAGCCGGGCGGACGGGCTGCGCCGGTCGACGACGAGCTGGTAGTGCGGCCGGACGAGCCCGGAGCCGAGCAGGACGCGTTCGACCTCGCTGGGGTACACGTTGACGCCCCGGACGACGAGCATGTCGTCGACACGGCCGAGGACCTTGCTCATCCGGACGAGGGTCCGCCCGCACTGGCATTCGCCACGCGTGAGGGACGCGATGTCGCCGGTCCGGTAGCGCAGCAGGGGCAGGGCCTGCTTGGTCGGGGTGGTGAAGACGAGTTCGCCGGGCGTGCCGTCCTCGACGGGGTCCCCGGTGGACGGGTCGACGGCCTCGACGATGAAGTGGTCCTCGTTGACGTGCAGGCCGTCCTGTTCGAGGCATTCGGTGGCGACGCCGGGGCCGATGACCTCGGAGAGGCCGTAGATGTCCATCGCCTTGATGGGCAGGACGGCCTCGATGGCGGTGCGCAGTTCCTCCGACCACGGTTCGGCGCCGAAGAGCCCGGCCTTCAGCGCGGGCAGTTCGACGCCCGCCTCGGCGACGGCCTCGCCGAGACGCAGCGCGTACGCGGGGGTGCAGGTGAGGATGTCGGCGCGCAGGTCGGCGAGCATCCGCACCTGCCGGTCGGTCATGCCGCCGGACATCGGCACGACGGTCGCGCCGAACGCGACGGCGCCCTGGTGGATGCCGATGCCGCCGGTGAACAGCCCGTACCCGTAGGCGTTGTGGACGATGCTGCCCGGTGACGCCCCGGCGCAGGAGAGGGAACGCGCGCACATCGCGGCCCACAGGTCGAGGTCGGCCCTGGTGTAGGCGACGAGCGTGGGGCGGCCGCGCGTCCCGCTGGAGCCGTGGACGGCGGCGACCTGGTCCTGCGGGACGGCGAGCATGCCGAACGGGTAGTTGTCCCACAGGTCCTGCTTGGTGGTGAAGGGGAGGCTGCGGAGCTGGGCGAGCGTCACGTCCGAGCCGCCGCCGACACCGGCCTCCTTCAGCCGCCCGCCCTGCACGCCGCCGGCGGCGAGGAGCCGGTCGACGAGGCCCCACAGCCGGTGCCGCTGCAGCGCGGCTCGCTCGTCCAGGGACATCGCCTCGGCTTTGGGGTCGAACATAACTCGCCTCCCGGGCGGACCGCAGTGGGCCCGGGTTCCTCGCGTGGAACCCTGAGGCCATCTGGTTCGTCGGGAATACCATGCCAGACTTGGCTTCTTCTCAGTTGAAGGAGAATTCCTGCTTCGTCACCGATGGCCCGCTCAGGAGAGAAGCCTCCCGTTGAGGTCTGACATCGGCTCCACAGGCGTTTCGCCTCTCCGCCAGCCCGGCGGCGAGGATGTTCCGAGCGGCGTTTACATCTCGGTCGTGCACCGCCCCGCATCCGCGATGGCGCGCGAGATGATGATTTCGGATCATGCCGCCGACATGGAGATCCTCGATGACGACCGTTTGGTTCTCACGGACGAGTCGAGTCGTGAGCTTGTGCAGATGATCGCGGCGCCGATCGGCGATCCTCGCGTGCACACGAGCAAGTCGCAGCCTCGCCTCCGCATGGTTGGCCGACCCCGGCCGTCGCCGCGACAGTACGCGTTGTGCCTTGAGCAGCCTCCGCCGGTTGGATCGTTCATGCCGGGGGTTGCGCACCTTCTCCCCAGCGGACGTGGTGACGAGGGCGGAGATGCCGGCGTCCAGCCCGACCGCCTGCTGCGTCGGCTCCAGCGGTTCGACTGCAGTCGCTCGCGCCCGCTTACGGGACTTGAACCGCGGATGCCCCGCCCGCTTGGCCAGGTGGTTGCCGAAAGCCGTCTGCAGGTGGCGCAGGGCCTGCTGCGGGGGCACGCAGGAGACATCGTTCAAGAACGAGAATTCCGCGTTGCGCTTCCAGTTCGTCAGCGCCGCGGACGAATCCCTGTACGTCATCGGGCGGCCGTCGCGGCGCGCTCGGATGCGTGCCTCCAGGGCCATGTTGTAGACCAGACGAACACAGCCGAAGGTGCGGCTCAGATGCTCAGCCTGTTCCGGGGTCGGGTAGAAGCGGTAACGAAACGACCGGCGAACGCGCTGAGTCACCAGGCCAATACTATCCGCGCATGCGATCAGGGGGCGGGCATTCTCTCGTTTGCGCTCCTCCGAAGCCGTCCCGACACGGCGACGCGGCGTTTCCGCACCGCCCGCCCCACTACAGGGCCTTAGCCCTCCAGGAGGTCAGACATGACGGAGAACACACCGGATCGAGCACGTACGCGGTTCCCGGGGATCAGTTCCCGGGCCTATGAGCACCCGGCGGACCGATCGGCGCTCGTGGCGCTGCGTTCGCTCTCCGGGTTCGACGTCGTCCTGCGCAAGCTGTCGGGGCTGGTGAACGAGCGGTCGCTGCGGCTCATGTTCCTCGGCGGGACGGTGCGCGCCGGCGAGGACCAGTTCCGCCACATCCACGACATGGTCCGCGACGCCTGCTACATCCTGGACATGCCGGAGGTCCCGGAGCTGTTCGTCCGGCAGGACCCGACGCCGAACGCGATGGCGCTCGGCTCCGACCACCCGTTCATCGTGCTGAACACCGGCCTGATCGACCTGCTGGACGACGAGGAGCTGCGGTTCGTCATCGGCCACGAGGTCGGGCACATCCTGTCCGGGCACGCGGTGTACCAGACGATGATGCAGGTCCTGCTGCAGCTCGGGTCGCGGCTCGCGTGGCTGCCGCTCGGCAACGTCGGCATCGCGGCGATCATCATCGGGCTGCGGGAGTGGTTCCGGAAGGCGGAGCTGTCGTCCGACCGGGCGGGGCTGCTCGCCGGGCAGGACGTGGACGCGGCGAAGCGGGTCAACATGAAGCTCGCCGGCGGGGTCCGGCTCGGCGAGATGAGCGCCGAGGCGTTCCTGGAGCAGGCCCGCGAGTACGACGCGGCCGGCGACGTGCGGGACGGGATCCTGAAGTTCCTGAACCTGCTCGGCCAGTCGCATCCGTTCGCGGTGATCCGGTTCGCGGAGATCGACCGGTGGGCGCGCAGCGGCGAGTACGAGCGGATTCTCGCCGGGGACTACCCGCGCCGCGGCGACGACGGCAACGCGTCCGTCCGGGACGAGGTCAAGGACGCGGCGCGCTCCTACCGGGAGTCGTGGGAGCGGACGGCCGACCCGTTCGTGGGCAAGGTCCGCGACATGGCGGACGCGGCGGCGGGTGCGGCCGGCGGGCTGTTCGACCGGATCACCCGCCGCGACAACGGGCCGACGAGCGCCTGAAAGAGGGAGCCGGGGCCGCCGCGACACGGACGCGGCGGCCCTTCTCGTGCTCTAGAAGGGCGCCGGGACGAGGAGCTCGACGTTGCGGTCGGCGACCTCGCCGCGGCGGCCGGAGTCGCGGTCCTGCCAGTCGTTGCCCGACAGCTCGCGCGACAGCGACGCGAGGCGGACGGGGTCGGTGAGCCGGCCGCCGTAGGACGCGGGCCCGGCCGAGTCCAGGATCGTCGCGAAGACCGACAGGGTGCCGTCACCGTTGTCGGCGAGCTCGACGATGCGGCTCTGCTGCGGGAAGTCGATGTGCGCGGCCGTGTTGACCTCCCAGAACCCCCCGCCGGTCGCGCGGGCGTGCGGGATGACCTGGTTCCGGTGCGTGTGGCCGTTCACCCACAGGATGACGTTCGGGTAGCGCAGCAGGAGCGCCTGCACCTCGTCGCCGAGGACGCGGTCGCCGCCCAGCGGGTTCTCCAGCGAGCCGATCGGGTGGTGGCTGAACAGGACGAAGAGCCGGTCCTTCGCGGTCTGCTTCACGACCGAGCCGTCCGCGGCGAAGTAGCGGCTGCTGCCCGCCTTCAGTTGCGATTCCAGCCACGCGAACTGCTTCTTGTCGAGCGAGCCCTCCGAGTAGCCGTTCGGGTTGACGGTGTCGAGGACGAGGCCGCGCACCACGCCCTGGTCGAACGCGTAGTAGGCCGTCCCGTCGCGGAGGTTCGCGGCGGTGAAGCCGTGGCCGCGCAGGGACGCGCTCGTCTTGAAGTGCTCGGCGACGACTTCGGCGCGCGACAGCATCCGCCGGTTCCAGTCGGGCGTCACGGGACGGAACAGCCCGCCGGAGCCGCCCTGCTCGCGGCTCAGCCGGACCAGTTCGGCGGCGTCCGCCTGCTGGATCATGCGGGCGAGGCGCTCGGCCTGGCCGTCGTCCGCCGGGGCGCCGATCTTGATGCCGCCGGTGGCGAGGCCGGAGACGAGCGGGTTGACCGGCAGGTTGCCCTGGATGAGGCCGTCGTGGTTGCCGAACGCGGCGAGCCACGGCGCGTCGAGGCCGGTGGCCTGGAACGGCCTGCGCGCGGCGTCGATCAGGCCCTTCACCCGCGGGAACCCGTACTTGGCGATCGCGACGTCGAGTTCGGCGCCGGGCGGCGCGCCCTCGGGGTGCCAGTACGCCCGGTCGTAGGACGCCCAGTCCATGACGCCCTCGTACCGGTTCGGGTCGCCGGAGTCGGGGCGGACCCGGCCGCCGTCCAGCAGGTCGATGATCCAGCGGATCTCGTTGTACTGGACGTTGTCGGCGGCGTCGCCCGTGTTGATGGTGAACGCGAGGCCGAGACCGGTCGCGGGCCCGCGCCCGACCTTGTTCACGGCCTGCACCATCGCCTCGGCGACCTGCGTGGACAGGATCTCCTGCGGCCGGTAACCGCCCTCGGGGAACCCGCTCACCAGGTCCCGGATGCGGTCGATGAACTCGACGCGGGCCGGGGACTGCGCGTCGATGATGTGCACGTCGGTGAGATGCCCGAACGCGAGGATGCCGCGCCGGGTCGCGGCACGGCGCGCGGCGGCGGCGCCGCCGAGGTCGCGGCGCAGCAGGTGCGGCTCCCCCGGCCCGGTGATCACCGGGCGGTAGCCGCCCGCGCCCGCCGCGCCGAGCACGTACGTCCGGTCGAGGGTGGTGCCGTTAACGGGGCCGGCCAGCGCGGGCGCGGCGGCGGCGGGACGCGCGGGGAACGCGGCCAGCCCGGTGGAGGCGATGCCCGCGCCGAGGGCGGCGCCCTTCAGGACACGACGGCGGCTGTACTCACGAGTCACAATCGTGAATCAGACCACACCGGCAACGTGACATCAATGGCAAAAATGTCACAACTTGGACGGATCAGCCGCGCGTGTGGCCCTCACCGGTGACGACGTACTTGGTGGAGGTCAACTCCGGCAGCCCCATCGGGCCGCGCGCGTGCAGCTTCTGCGTCGAGATGCCGATCTCCGCGCCGAACCCGAACTCCTCGCCGTCGGTGAAGCGGGTCGAGGCGTTCACCATCACGGCGGCCGAGTCGACCAGCGACACGAAACGCTTCGCGGCCGGCTGGGACGCCGTCACGATCGCCTCCGTGTGGCCCGAACCGTACGTGCGGATGTGCTCGACCGCGTCCTCGAGGGAGTCGACCACACGGGCGGCGATGTCGAGCGACAGGTACTCGGCGTACCAGTCGTCGTCGGTGGCCTCAACGACGTCCGCGCTGTAGGAGCGCATGCGGTCGTCGCCGTGGACGGTGACCCCGGCGGCCTTGAACGCCTCAAGCGCGCGCGGGACGAACGTGTCGGCGATGTCGGCGTGCACCAGGAACGTCTCCGCCGCGTTGCACACCGAGGGACGCTGCGTCTTGGCGTTCAGCAGGATGTCGACGGCCATGTCCACGTCGGCGGCGGCGTCCACGTAGACCGAGCAGTTCCCGACGCCCGTCTCGATCACGGGGACGGTCGACTCCTCCACCACCGAGTTGATCAGCGACGCGCCGCCGCGCGGGATCAGCACGTCCACCAGGCCGCGCGCCCGCATCAGGTGCTTCACCGACTCGCGGGACGTCCCCGGGACGAGCTGCACCGCGTCCGCCGGGACCTCGGTCTCGGCCAGCGCGCTCTGCATCACCTCGACGAGCACCGTGTTCGAGTCGTGCGCCGACGACGAGCCGCGCAGCATCGCCACGTTCCCGCTCTTCAGGCAGAGCGCGGCGGCGTCCACGGTCACGTTCGGGCGGCCCTCGTAGATGATCCCGACCACGCCGAGCGGCACCTGGACCTGCCGCAGCTCCAGTCCGTTCGGCAGCACGCTGCCGCGCACCGTCTCCCCCACCGGGTCCGGCAGGACGGCGACCTTCCGGACGGCGTCGGCGATCGCGGCGATCCGCGCCTCCGACAGGCTCAGCCGGTCGACCATGTACTCGGACGTGCCGTTGTCCCTGGCCCGCGCGACGTCGGCCTCGTTCGCCTTGACGATCTGCGGGGCGGCGGCGACCAGCGCGTCGGCGATGCGGTGCAGCGCCGCGTCCTTCGCCGCGCGGGGCAGCGGCGCCAGCCCGGCCGCCGCCGCGCGCGCACGCCGCGCCACCCGCAGGAACTGCTCACGCTCGTCGTCGCTCATCACAACGCTCCCTCGCTCAAGTCGTTCTGGGAGGGACGACCCCCCAGACCCCCGGTTATTCCAGGATCACCAGATGGTCGCGGTGAATTATCTCGCGTTCGTACTCGGCGCCCAGCTCGCGGGCCAGCCAGCGCGTCGAGCGCCCCATCAGCTCCGGGATCTCGGACGCGTCATAGTTCACCAGGCCGCGCGCGACGACGTGCCCGGCCGGGTCGCACAGGTCGACCGGGTCGCCCGCGGCGAAATCGCCGTCCACGCCCGTCACACCGGCCGGCAGCAGCGACGTGCGGCGCCGCACGACCGCCTCGACGGCGCCCGCGTCCAGCGTGACGCGCCCCTGGCCGGTGGTCGCGTGCGCGAGCCACAGGTTCCGCGTCGACATGCGGCGGCCCTCGGCCGGGTGGAACAGCGTGCCGACCCGGTCTCCGGCGAGCGCGTGCGCGGCGGACGCGGAGTTGGTGAGCACGACCGGGACGCCCGCGATCCGCGCCGCCTCGACCTTGGTCACCATGCCGCCCGTCCCGACGCGTCCGGACCCGCCGAGCTCGACGTGCTTCAGGTCGTCGGGCCCGTGCACGTCGTCGACGCGCCGGGTGCCGGGCTTGCGCGGGTCACCGGTGTAGAGGGCGTCGACGTCCGACAGCAGGACGAGCGCGTCCGCGCGGATCAGGTGGGCGACGAGCGCGGCGAGCCGGTCGTTGTCGCCGAACCGGATCTCGTCGGTGGCGACGGTGTCGTTCTCGTTCACGATCGGCAGGATCCCCATCGCGAGGAGCTGCCCCAGGGTGCGCTGCGCGTTGCGGTGGTGCGAGCGGCGCATCATGTCGTCGGCGGTGAGCAGCACCTGCCCGACCGTCAGCCCGTACCGGGCGAAGGACGAGGTGTAGCGGGCGAACAGCAGGCCCTGCCCGACGCTCGCCGCCGCCTGCTGGGTCGCCAGATCCCTGGGGCGGCGGGTCAGCCCCAGCGGGGCGAGGCCCGCGGCGATCGCCCCGGACGACACGAACACGATCTCGGTGCCGTCGGCGCGGCGGGCGGCGAGGACGTCCACCAGCGCGTCGATGCGGTTCGCGTCGATCGTCCCCCGCGACGTGGTCAGCGACGACGACCCCGCCTTCACCACGATGCGGCGTGCCTTGGCGATCTCCGTGCGCTCGCTCATGCCCCTTCTCCCCGCGGAGAGGCGACCCCCCACGCCGCCCGGCCCGCTCCGCTCATGACCGGTCCAGCCGGCGGTCGGTGCCGCGCGGGCCCGCGGCGGCCTCGCCCGCCGGCACCTCCGGCTCCCAGTCGAAGACGACGGAGTCGTCCATGGTGCCGATCAGTACCGTGGCGCCGGCGTCGGCGCCCGCCTTGGCGAGCGCGTCCTCCACGCCGAGCCGGGCGAGCCGGTCCGCGAGGTAGCCGACGGCCTCCTCGTTGGCGAAGTCGGTCTGCCGCAGCCACCGGACGGGCTTGGCCCCGGTGATCAGGTAGGTGTTGTCGCCGAGGTTCCTGACCGCGAAGTCGGCATCCCCGCCGACCGGCTCCGGCCGGATCACGATGCG
Source organism: Actinomadura latina NBRC 106108 (assembly GCF_001552195.1). Classification (GTDB taxonomy): domain Bacteria; phylum Actinomycetota; class Actinomycetes; order Streptosporangiales; family Streptosporangiaceae; genus Spirillospora; species Spirillospora latina. The sequence goes on along the minus strand of NZ_BCQS01000042.1, from coordinate 41,606 downwards.
GGTCGGCTCCGCCGGCGGCAGCGACGCGCGGTACTCCTCCACCATCGCCGCCATCGCGAACGACAGTTCCCGCAGCCCCTCGTGCGAGGCCGCCGACACCTCGAACACCCGCAGCCCGCGCTCCTCGAACTCGGAGCGGACCATCTCGGCGAGGTCGCGGCCGTCGGGCACGTCCACCTTGTTCAGCACGACGATGCGCGGACGGTCCGACAGCGGCCGGTCGCCGAGCACCCGGTCGTACGCCCGCAGTTCGCGTTCGATGACCTCGAAGTCGCTGACCGGGTCGCGGCCCGGCTCCATCGTGGCGCAGTCGAGGACGTGCGCGAGCGTGGACGAACGCTCGATGTGGCGGAGGAAGTCGAGGCCGAGGCCGCGCCCCTCGCTGGCGCCCTCGATGAGGCCCGGGACGTCCGCGACCGTGAACGTCGTGTCGCCCGCGCTCACCACGCCGAGGTTCGGGATCAGCGTCGTGAACGGATAGTCGGCGATCTTCGGCTTCGCGGCGGACAGCGCGGCGATCAGCGACGACTTGCCCGCGCTGGGGAAGCCGACGAGCGCGACGTCGGCGACGCTCTTCAGCTCCAGGACGACGTCCCGCTCCTCGCCCGGCTCGCCGAGCAGCGCGAACCCGGGCGCCTTGCGCTTCGCGGTCGCCAGCGCCGCGTTCCCGAGCCCGCCGTGGCCGCCCTTCGCGACCACGTACCGGGTGCCCTCGCCGACCAGGTCGGCCAGGACACGGTCGCCCTCCTTCACGACGGTGCCCTCCGGGACGGGCAGGACCACGTCGCCGCCGTCCGCGCCCGTCCGGAGGCTGCCCTGGCCGGGCCGGCCGTTCCCGGCCTTGCGGTGCGGGCGCCGGTGGTACTCCAGCAGGCTCGCGGAGTTCGAGTCCACGACGAGGACGACGTCGCCGCCGCGCCCGCCGTTCGCGCCGTCCGGGCCGCCGAGCGGCTTGAACTTCTCGCGGTGGATCGAGGCGCAGCCGTTCCCGCCGTTGCCCGCCGCGACGTGCAGCACCACCCGGTCGACGAACTGCGCGCCCGATCCCGCTCCAGCGGCCACGGTGACTCTCCTCTGAGAAAACGGCAAAGGGGCGGACCGAAACCGGTCCGCCCCTTCGAAAACGTTCGGGTGCCCAAGCCCTGTTCCTCCGGGGGCGTCCCCCCAGACCCCCGAAGGGGCGGACGGGCGATCCTCACTCCGCCGGCGCTGGCGCCGCGGTCGCCCGTCCCTATTCCGCGGGCGGGACGACGCTGACCGCGTTGCGGCCGCGGTAACGGCGGAACTGCACCGCGCCCGCGACCAGCGCGAACAGCGTGTCGTCGCCGCCGCGGCCGACGCCCGGCCCGGGGTGGAAGTGGGTGCCGCGCTGCCGGACGATGATCTCGCCGGCGTTGACGACCTGGCCGCCGAAGCGCTTCACGCCGAGGCGCTGGGCGTTGGAGTCGCGACCGTTACGGCTGGACGATGCGCCCTTCTTGTGTGCCATGAGACCGCTCTCCCTTACTTCCCGGCCTTGATACCGGTGATCTTGACCTCGGTGTACGGCTGACGGTGACCCATCCGCCGCTTGTACCCGGTCTTGTTCCGGTAGTGCATGATGTTGATCTTGGGGCCCTTGACCGCGCCGAGGATCTCCGCGGTCACCTCGTAGCGCGCGAGGTCGGCGGCCTTGCTGACGACGTCGTCGCCGTCCACGACCAGCAGGGCCTGAAGCTTGACGGTCGAGCCGACATCACCGGCCAGCTTGTCGACGGTCAGCACGTCGTCGACGGCCACCTTCTCCTGCCGGCCGCCTGCGCGGACAATCGCGTACACCGCGGAAACCCTTCGTCTGCGCGCGCTTCCGGACTGAACCGGTCCCGCGCGTGGCTCACCAGCCCCCGGATGGGGGCCTACCCCCGGCACCGGGCCGAGGGCGGCACACCAGGGAAACCCTGGCGCTCTCTGCTTGGCCTCACCGGATCGGCGAGGTGAGCACCGAACGACCCCCGGACGGGTTTCGCGGTGCAGGTACGGACGGCGCGCGCACGGCGCACCGAAGTAGAACGATACCGGATGCCCTGACCGCAACGCGAACGCGTCCGGTCAGGGCATCCGTCTCACGTCAGTCCGCGGACTCGGCGCTGTCGGCGGTCCGCGCGGCCGTGGCGCGGCGGCGGGTGCGGCGGCGGACGGCCGTGCCGTTCCCGCCCTCGTCCTCGGCCGGCGCGGAGCCGTTCGGTTCGGCGGCCGCGGCGTCGGCGGGCACCTCGGCGCCGTCCAGGTCCGGGCCGGCGCCGTTGGCGGTCACCGGGACGGGCTCGGCGGAGTCCAGGGCGCCCGGGGAGGTGTCCGCGGCCTCCTCGGCGGCGTCGGCGGCCTCCACGGCGGCCTGCGCCGGGGACTCGTCGACCTCCGGGGGCGGGCCGGCCGGGCGCTTCGCGGGGCCCGACTTCTTCGGCCGCGACCGCACCGGCTCCGGCCGCTCGGCCGCGGCGGGCGCCGGGACCTCGGCGGGCGCCGGGGCCTCGGCGGCGGGCTCGGGCTCGACCGGACCGGCGTCGTGCCGGGCCAGCTTCTCCTCGACGGCCTTCTCGACCTCGCCCTTGCGCTTGCGGCGGCGGCCGCTCTCCTTGCCCGCCGCCTTCTCCGCCTTCGGCTCGACCGGCGAGAGGTGGACGTGGATGCCGCGGCCGTTGCAGGACTCGCAGGTCTCCGAGAACGCGTCCAGCAGGCCCTGGCCGACGCGCTTGCGGGTCATCTGGACCAGGCCGAGCGAGGTGACCTCGGCGACCTGGTGCTTGGTACGGTCCCGCGACAGGCACTCGACGAGCCGACGCAGCACCAGGTCCCGGTTGGACTCCAGCACCATGTCGATGAAGTCGACCACGATGATGCCGCCGACGTCCCGGAGCCGGAGCTGGCGGACGATCTCCTCGGCCGCCTCCAGGTTGTTGCGGGTGACGGTCTCCTCGAGGTTGCCGCCCTGCCCGGTGAACTTGCCGGTGTTGACGTCGATGACCGTCATGGCCTCGGTCTTGTCGATCACCAGCGAGCCGCCGGACGGCAGCCACACCTTCCGGTCGAGCGCCTTGGCGATCTGCTCGTCGATGCGGAACGCCGACAGGGCGTCCTGGCCGCCCGTCCAGCGCTCGACGCGGTCGGCCAGGTGCGGCGCGACGTACTCGACGTATTCGGAGACGGTGTCCCACGCTTCGTCGCCGGACACGACGAGCTTGGAGAAGTCCTCGTTGAAGATGTCGCGGATGACCCGGATCGTCAGGTCCGGTTCGCCGTAGAGCAGGGACGGCGCCGACGCCGTCTTCACCTTCTTCTGGATGTTCTCCCACTGGGCCGCGAGGCGCGACACGTCGCGGGAGAGCTCCTCCTCGGTCGCGCCCTCGGCCGCCGTGCGGACGATCACGCCGGCGTTCTCCGGCATGACCTTCTTCAGGATCGACTTGAGCCGGCTGCGCTCCTTGTCGGGCAGCTTGCGGCTGATCCCGGTCATCGAGCCGTCCGGCACGTACACGAGGTAGCGGCCGGGCAGCGAGACCTGGCTGGTGAGGCGGGCGCCCTTGTGGCCGAGCGGGTCCTTGGTGACCTGGACGAGCACCGACTGGCCCGACTTCAGCGCCGACTCGATGCGGCGCGGCTGCCCCTCCAGGCCGGAGGCGTCCCAGTTGACCTCGCCCGCGTACAGGACGGCGTTGCGGCCCTTGCCGATGTCGACGAACGCCGCCTCCATCGACGGCAGGACGTTCTGGACCTTGCCCAGGTAGACGTTGCCCACGTACGACTGGTGCGTGGCGCGGTTGACGTAGTGCTCGACGAGGACGTCGTCCTCCATGACGGCGATCTGCGTGCGCTCGCCCTCCTGCCGCACCACCATGACGCGCTCGACCGACTCGCGGCGCGCGAGGAACTCCGCCTCGGTGATCACCGGCGGGCGGCGGCGGCCCTGCTCGCGGCCCTCGCGGCGGCGCTGCTTCTTGGCCTCCAGCCGGGTCGAGCCCCGCACGGACCGGACCTCGTCCTCGGCGGCGGCGCGCTCCTCCCGGGCGGTGCGGACGTGCACGACGGTGATCGGCGGGTCGTCGGCGCCGTTCCCGTTCTCGCCGTCGGTCCCGGTGCGGCGCCTCCGGCGGCGCCGGCGACGGCTCGTCCCGGACTGGCCGTTCTCGTCCTCGTCCTCGTCGTCGGCGGCCTCCTGCTCGGCCTCCTCCGCCTTGGGCTCCTTCTTGGCGGGCTTGTCCTTCTTGCCGCTCCTGGCCGCCTTGCCGCCCTTGGGCTCCTCGGCCTTCGGCTCCTCGGCCTCGGCCTCCTCGGGCTGGCCCTCGTCCTCGGCGCCCTCCCGGCCCCGGCCGCGGCCGCGTCCGCCGCGGCGGCGGCGGCGGCGGGACGGGCGGTCCTCGGAGTCGTCCTCGTCGGACAGGTCGTGGTCCTGCTCGTCCTCGCCGGTCTCCGGCTCGGGCTCGGGCTCGGGCTCGGCGGGCTTCTGGCGGGCCGGGGGCTCGGCCTTCGGCTGCGGCGGCTGGAAGACGACCATGGGGGGCTGGAACGTGACGCCGGGGACGCCGACGCCGCTCGCGGGCTCGACCTCCGACACCTGCTCGGGGGACACTTCGGCGCCCGCGACCGGGACGGCGGGGACGTCCGGCACCGGCGGGACGGCGGGCACGGCCGGCGGCTCGGCGGCGGCCGCGCGGCGGCGGGTCCGCGTGCGGCGCGCGGGCGCCTCCTCGGCGGGCTCTTCCGCGGCCGTCTCGGTCTCTGCCTGCGTCGCCTCGGTCTCTGCCTGCGCCTCGGCCTCGGGGGAGGTCTCGGCGCCGGTCATCGGGACGGGCGCGGGCGTCTCGGCGGCGGCCTTCGCGCTCCTGGTACGGGTCCTGGTCCGCTTCGGCGGCTCGGGGGCCTCCTCCGCGACCGGCTCCTCGGCGGCCGGCTCCTCCGCAACGGGCTCATCGGCGGCCGGCTCCTCCACGGCGGCCTCTTCCGCCGCGGGCTCCTCCTCGGCGGGCTCCTCCTCGGCGGACACATCGTCGGCCTCGGCGGCGGAGGCGGCCTCGGCGGCGGGAGGGCCGGCCGGAGTCTCGTCCACCTCGGGCGGCGGACCGGCGGGGCGGCTCGCCCGGCGCGGCCGGGAGGTCACCCCCGCGGCGGTGCCGTTCGCCGCGGTGCCCGCGGTCTCGGTCGTCTCGTCATCCGTGCCTTCGGCCGTGGCCGAATCGGCTTCGTTCTCAAGCATCCGGGCAATCTCCCGTCAGGCTCCCGGGCGCGTCCGCCCGCTCCGCCCGGGGGCGGAACGTGCGGTGCGCCGCACGGGAGCACCTCTCAGTCATCGGCGTCGCCATCGCCGGACCGTGGTCCGGCCATGACGACGAAGTCGTCGGGGGCGCGCCAGCCGTACCCTGCGGAACCGGTTCCGTGCTCCCACGGCTTCGGTTCCCCGGTCAGGCGCTGACGGCATCCGCGCTCGCGGCGTCCCCGGGCTGCGGCCGCACAGGGCCGCCGGCCGTCCCGGCGCCGTCGCCGGAGGCCGGGCCGATCTCCCGGTCGGGATCCAGGGGATCCGCGAGTCCACCGGTGTCCGCGTCGAGGGGCCCCTGCGCCAGCCTGGTCACCAGCGGTGGTGACGGCGGCGCGAGGTCGGCGACCTGGCGCAGTCCGGTGAGGATGTCGTCGGGTCGTACGGCCGGTGTGGAATGCCGAACAACCATTCGAAGTATCGCACAAGGGACATCCGCCGCCTCCGCGGCGCGCCGGTCCAGCTCACATGCGGACACGGCGGCGCGCACGTCGAAACGGCGCCGTCCCTTCTTGGTGAGGCGTTCCACCTCGATGTCCGAGGCGGCCATGAAGGCGGCCACGGCCGCGGCGGCGTCGTCCTCGGACACGCCGTCCAGCCTGATCCGCCATTCGGACGCCTCGAGCCGATCGGCGAACGCGCTCGGTTTGACCGGCGCGTCGCCGCGTCCCGCCCGGACCGGCACGACATCGACGATGTCGAGCCCGGGGGGCAGTGCCGCGTCGAGATCGGCTCGCACCCGCGCAGGGTCGCGGGTATCGGTAAGCCCGATTTCGAGGTATTCGGCCTCACTGGCCACCCCTGTCGCCGCCGCACCCGCGTACGAGATCTTCGGGTGGGGGGTGAATCCGCCGCTGAACGCGACAGGGATCCCGGCGCGCCTGACGGCGCGTTCCACGGCCCGGGAAATGTCGCGGTGGCTCGTGAACCGCAGCCTGCCCCGCTTGGCATAGCGGACGCGCAGTCGCTGGGTCACGGGGGCCGGCGCCGGACCCTCCGGCATGGGTGCCAGGGTTCTGGTCCTTCCTACTCGTGCCGAGTCGAAAACTAGGTCTCCCTATAGAGTACGGGTCCCCGAGCCTCGTTCGGCCAAGCACGGGCGCCGTAAGGCCCCGACCCCCGCAGTTCAGGGGGTTCCCGCAACCGGTTCCGGACATGCGGACACCCGCGCGGGTCGTCAGACCACCGACAGGGGCAGCAGCTTCTTGCCGGTGGGGCCTATCTGGATCTCCGTGCCCATGGTGGGGCAGACACCGCAGTCGTAGCAGGGCGTCCAGCGGCAGTCCTCGACCTCGGTCTCGTCGACGGCGTCCTGCCAGTCCTGCCAGAGCCACTCGCGGTCGAGGCCGGCGTCGAGGTGGTCCCACGGAAGCACCTCGACTTCGTCGCGCTCCCGGACGGTGTACCAGGCGAGATCGACGGGCTCCTCGGCCAGCGCCTGCTCGGCGCAGGCCGTCCAGCGCTCGTACGAGAAGTGCTCGCTCCAGCCGTCGAAGCGGCCGCCGTCCTCCCAGACGGCGCGGATGACCTTGCCGACGCGCCGGTCGCCCCGCGACAGCATGCCCTCGATGATGGACGGCTGCCCGTCGTGGTAGCGCAGGCCGATGGCGCGGCCGTACTCCTTGTCGCCGCGCAGCAGGTCCTTGAGGGCGTGCAGGCGCCGGTCGACGGTCTCGTGGTCGCACTGCGCCGCCCACTGGAACGGCGTGTGCGGCTTCGGCACGAACCCGCCGATGGACACGGTGCAGCGGATGTCCTTGCGGCCGGTGGCCTCCCGCCCCGCCTGGATGACGCGCTTGGCCATGCCGGCGATCGCGAGGACGTCCTCGTCCTCCTCGGTGGGCAGGCCGCACATGAAGTACAGCTTGACCTGCCGCCAGCCGTTCTCGTAGGCGGTGCTGACGGTGCGGATCAGGTCGTCCTCGCTGACCATCTTGTTGATCACCTTGCGCATCCGCTCGGAGCCGCCCTCCGGCGCGAAGGTGAGGCCGGAGCGCCGGCCGCCGCGGGAGAACTCGTTGGCGAGCGTGATGTTGAAGGCGTCCACGCGGGTGGACGGCAGCGACAGCGAGGTGTTGGTGCCCTCGTAGCGGTCGGCGAGGCCCTTGGCCACGTCGCCGATCTCGCTGTGGTCGGCGCTGGACAGGCTGAGCAGCCCGACCTCCTGGAAGCCGGACTCCTTGAGGCCCTGCTCGACCATGTTCCCGATCGTGGTGATCGACCGCTCCCGCACCGGACGGGTGATCATCCCGGCCTGGCAGAACCGGCAGCCGCGCGTGCAGCCGCGGAAGATCTCCACGCTGAACCGCTCGTGCACGGTCTCGGCGAGCGGGACGAGCGGCTTCTTCGGGTACGGCCACTGGTCGAGGTCCATGACGGTGTGCTTCTCGACCCGCCACGGGACGCCCGGACGGTTCGGCGCGACCCGCTGGATCCGGCCGTCCGGCAGGTAGGTGACGTCGTAGAAGCGGGGTACGTACACGCCGCCGGACGCCGCGAGCCGCAGCAGCAGCCCGTCCCGCCCGCCGGGCTCGCCCTCGGCCTTCCACTCGCGGATCACCTCGGTGATCGCGAGGACGATCTCCTCGCCGTCGCCGAGGACGGCCGCGTCGACGAAGTCGGCGATGGGCTCGGGGTTGAACGCGGCGTGCCCGCCCGCGATCACGATGGGGTGGTCATCGGTGCGCTCGGCGGCGTCCAGCGGGATGCCGGCGAGGTCGAGCGCCGTCAGCATGTTGGTGTAGCCGAGCTCGGTGGAGAACGACACGCCGAGCACGTCGAACGCGGCGACCGGGCGGTGCGCGTCCACGGTGAACTGCGGGATGCCGTGCTCGCGCATGACGGCCTCCAGGTCGGGCCAGACCGTGTAGGTCCGCTCCGCGAGCACGCCGTCGCGCTCGTTCAGGATCTCGTAAAGGATCTGGACGCCCTGGTTCGGCTGCCCGACCTCGTAGGCGTCGGGGTACATCAGCGCCCACCGGACGTCGGTCTCGTCCCAGTCCTTGATGTGGGAGTTCAGCTCGCCGCCGACGTACTGGATCGGCTTCTGCACGCTCGGGAGCAGCGGTTCCAGGCGCGGGAAGAGCGACTCGACCGGCATGACGGAATCCTCCGTGCAGCAGGGGACGTTGGGATGAACGTCCAGCCTACGCGGTGGCGGGTCGCTAATCGAACGCGTGCCGGCGCACATGGACCGCCTGCAGCAGCCCGAACGCGATCATGTTCGCGAAGGTGGCCGACCCGCCGTAGGAGATGAACGGCAGCGGCAGCCCGGTGATCGGCATGATCCCGATGGTCATCCCGACGTTCTCGAAGGTCTGGAACCCCAGCCAGCACACCACCCCGGTCGCGACCAGCGTGCCGAACAGGTCGGCCGCCTGGGTGGCGATCCGCAGCCCGCGCCACAGCACCACGCCGAGCAGCACGACGATGATCGCACCGCCGACGAAGCCCAGTTCCTCCCCCGCGACCGTGAAGATGAAGTCGGTCTGCTGCTCGGGCACGAAGTGGCCGCTGGTCTGCTCGCCGTGGAACAGCCCCTTGCCGAACACGCCGCCGGACCCTACCGCGATGCGGGCCTGCTGGGCGTTGTAGCCGGCGCCGCGCGGATCGGCCTCCGGATGCAGGAACGCGATGAACCGGTCGATCTGGTAGTCCTCCAGCAGCCCGAAGAACCACACGGCGGCGCACGCGAGCACACCGCCGCCCAGCAGGCCGATGAGCCAGCGCTTCTGCGCGCCGGAGACCGCCAGCATGCCGAGCACGACCGCGATGAACACCAGCGTGGTGCCGAGGTCGGGCTGCAGCATGATCAGCAGGCCGGGAACCCCGGCGAGGACGAGCGCGAGCAGCACGTCGCGGCGGCCCGGCCCGATCTCGCCGTCCCGCGGCTCGCCGAGGATCATCGCGAGCAGCACCACCAGCCCGACCTTGGCGAACTCCGACGGCTGCACCTGGAACCCGCCGCCGAGCACGATCCACGAGTGCGACCCGTTGATCGTCGAGCCGAGCGGGGTCAGCACGGCGAGCAGGCCCACGCACGCCACCCCGTACAGGATGGGGACGTAGGCGCGCAGGAGCCGGTAGTCCAGGACGGTGACGACGCCGCCGAGCAGGAACCCGATGAGCAGGTTCAGCACGTGCCGCTTGAGCAGGCTCTCCGGGTCGTCGCCCTGCTCGGCGAGCAGGTGGAAGGTGGCCGAGCGCACCAGCAGCGCGCCCAGCAGCGACAGCGCCAGCACGGCGAGGAACAGCGGCCAGTCGAGCCGCCGCAGCCCGGCGAGCCGGCCCTGCCAGGTGCGCCGCGCGCCGTACCCCTCGACCGGGCCCGCACCGGTTCCGGTGATCACGGGGCGGCCCCCTGGCCGGGCATCCGCGGCAGCTCGGACGGGAGCTTGCCGTCCTTCAGGATCGGCTTCTTGTCCTTCGTCCCGTACATGGCCTCCCAGATCTCCCGGACGGCCGGGGCGGACGTCGAGGCGCCGAAGCCGCCCTGGGAGACCAGCGCGACGACCGCGAAGCGCGGGTCCTTCACCGGGCCGAACGAGGCGAACCAGGAGGAGTCCTGCTTGCCGTAGACCTCCGCGGTACCGGTCTTGCCGCCCACGTCGACGCGCTTGAAGTCGAACCCGGAGAACGCGCCGGCCGCGGTGCCCTGCTTGGGCACCTGGGCGAGGGCGGCCCGGATGTACTTCAGCACCTTCGGGTCGACCGGCAGCTTCTGCGGCGGCGGGGAGTCGACCCGGCGGACGACCGTGCCGTCCGGCCGCACGACCGCGACCCCGAGCCGCGGGGTCAGCAGCTTGCCGCCGTTGGCGACCGCCGCGTACGCGCGGACGAGCTGGAGGGGTGTCACCAGGACGTTCCCCTGCCCGACCGCGAAGTTGGCCGCGTCACCGGGCCGCCACACGTACCCCTCGGTGCAGTTCTCCGTCGCGACCGCCTTCAGGTAGGCGGCGCGCGCGGGGTCGGTCTTGGCGACCTCGGGGTAGCCCTGCTTGGCGCCCTTGCAGTTGGCGGCCTTGGTGGCCGTCCAGTAGTCCTTCTTCCACTGCCGGTCCGGGATGCGGCCGGAGCTCTCGCTGGGAAGGTCGATCCCGGTCTTGGTCCCGAACCCGTACTGGCGGGCCATCTTCACCATCGGGTCGGACGGGTTCTTCTTCGGGTGCATCCCGCCGTCCGCCTTCCACTCCAGGTAGGCGAATCTGTAGAACACGGTGTCGCAGGACTTCACAAGGGCCGTGTGCAGGGTCATCGGGCCGTAGGCCGCACCCCCGGCGTTGGTGAAGGCCCGGTTCCCGACGTTGTAGGAGCCGGGGCACGGATAGATGCCCTTCAGGCTGGCGCCGTTCTTCACCGCGGCGGCCACCGAGGAGATCTTGAAGGTGGAGCCGGGCGCGAACTGCCCCTGGGTGACGCGGGAGATCAGCGGCTCGCCGTTCTTCTTGCCGAGCAGCGCGTCGTACTTGTCCTGCGAGATGCCGCCGGTCCAGATGGTCGGGTCGTAGGTCGGGTAGCTGGCCATGGCGATCATGCGGCCGGTGCGGACGTCCATCACCACCGCGGCGCCGGCGTCGGCGGGCTTCCCCGCCTTGCGCGCGCCGTCGATCGCGTGCTTGAGCGCCTTCTCGGCCGCGCCCTGCACGCCCGCGTCGATGCTGGTGACGAGGTTGCTGCCGGACGTCGCCGGCTGCTCCTCGGCGGTGCCGGTGACGCGCCCCTGGCTGTCGACGAGGACCCTGCGGTACCCCGGCTCGCCGCGCAGCGCGCGGTCGTACTGGGCCTCCAGGCCCGCGCGCCCGACGAGGTCGACGCCGCTGTACCCGGTGACCTTCAGGCCCTTGCGCCGGTCCAGTTCCTCCTGCGTGACGGGCTGGAGGTAGCCGAGCACCTGCGCGGCGCTCGCGTCCTCCGGCTCCGGGTAGTCGCGGACGGCCTGGATCTGCGCGGTGACGCCGGGGAAGTCCTCCTGCCGCTCCATGATCTGCAGGGCGCGCTTGGAGTCGACGTGGTCCTCGACGGGGATCGGCTGGTACGGGGAGCCGGGCCAGCACGGCCGCTTGACGGTGGGGCTGCACAGCCGGATCCGCTTGGAGATGTCCGCGTAGCTGGTGCCGAGCACGGCCGCGAGCCGTTTCAGGACGGTCTCGCCGCCGTCCTCCTGCCGGGACAGCGTGGTCCGGTTGACCGACACGACGAGCGCGCTGCGGTTCCGGACGAGGGGCACGCCCCGGTCGTCCAGGATCATGCCGCGGACGGCGGGGACGACGATGTCGCGGGTGCGGTTCTGGGCGGCGATCTCCTGGTAGTGCCCGCCCTCCAGGACCTGCAGCGTCCACATGCGCCCGACGAGGACGAGCAGCAGCGCGCCGACGAGCACGTACAGGACGACGAGCCGGAAGTGGGTGCGGGGGTTCACAGGTTCCCGCCCCGCCCCGACATCGCGCGGTAGCGGGCGGCGGGCACCGCGAGGCGGTCGCCGCGTGATCGTTCGCCGCTCTCGTACCGGCGGGTGGCGCGCAGCACCGCCCACACCACGAACGGGCTGGCGATGATGTCGTAGAGGACCTGCAGCGGGACCATCCGCGACACCGTCCCCCACCCGGCGCGCGGGTCGCCGAGGATCATCCCGGTCGCCGCGTACAGGACCGTCCCGGCGAGCGCGCCCGCGGCGACGGCGAAGAACGGCACGACGGACTGGCGGTCCATCTCGGCGGCGGCGGCGCCGCACAGGTAGCCGATGAGGCAGTAGACGAGCGCGTACCTGCCGAGGGTGTGGTCGGCGGGCGGGATGATGTCGGCGGCGAGACCGGCGAGGAACCCGGTGACCATGCCGGTCATCGAGCCGGCGACCAGCGCCAGCGCCACGACGGCCAGCAGTACCAGGTCGGGTTGCACGCCGCCGGGCAGCGGCAGCCGGTTCGCCACCGACACCTGCAGGATCAGCGTCACGACGATCACCACCGCGGCCACCGCGGTGCGGCCGGCCGGCGACGCCTCGGGTGGGTTCAGCACTTCAGTCCCCCGCGCTCGGTTCTGTGGACGGGCTCGCGGAGCGGCTCGGCCGCGCGTCCGCGCTCTCCCGGGCCTTCGGGCTCTTGCTCGCCTTCGGGCTCTTGCTCGGACTGGGGGTCGGCGTCGCGGGCGGTTTCGGCTTCGGCGGCAGCACCGCGTCCCGCGGATCGGTCTTCGGCGGGGCGACCACGACGCCGACGACGTCCAGGCTGGTGAACTTCACGAACGGCCGGACGTAGGCGGTGCGGGTCAGCCCGCCGGTGGGCTCCTCGATCCGGGCGACCTCGCCGATCGGGACGCCGGGCACGTACGGGCGCTGGCCCTGCGACCCGAGCGTCACGATCCGCTGGCCGACCCGGATCGGCGCGGCGGCGTCCAGCAGCTGGAACCGCAGCGGCGTGTCGCCGCCCCCGCCGAGGCCGCGGCGGCCGCGGCCCTGCACGATCCCGATCTCCTTGGAGTCCTCCAGGCGGGAGCCGATGGACGAGGTCTGGTCGGTGGCGAGCAGGACGGTCGAGGTCGCGGGCCCGACCCGGGTGACGCGGCCGACGAGCCCGGCGGCGCTGATCACCGTCATGTCGGGCTTGATGCCGCTGCGGCCGCCGGCGTCGATGGTGACGGTGTCCTCGAAGCCCTGCCCGGCGGAGATCACCTGCGCGGCGTGGATCTTGTAGCCGCCCATCCCGGCGGTGCCGAGCAGCCGCTCCAGCTGCGCGGACTTGTCCTTGTCGAGCCGGGCGGAGCGCAGCTGCTCGCGCAGCTTCTGGTTCTGCCGGGCGAGCCGGTCGGCGCGGCGCCGCTCGCCGGGCGCGTCGGTGACCGCGTCGAAGGCGTTGCCCACCGGCCGGACGACGGACGCCGACGCGCGCTCGACGGGCCCGAACACGGACGCGCCCGCGTCGCGCAGCCCGCGCAGCGGCGAGTCCGCGCCGCCGCGGTAGTCCACGGTGATCATCGTGAGCGCCACGATGAGCAGCCCGCCGAGCACCATGCGGGTGCGCCGGGTGTCCTTCACGCACCGACCTCCGGTTTCCTGATTGCGCGAGCCCGGAGCCGACCAGCTCCTCCCGAGGGGGCGACCCCCGACGCCCCCCGGGTACCACGTCCGATCTAGTGCCGCGGCTCCGGCACGAGGACCTGGCGCAGCGACTCGAAGTCCTCGACGCACTTGCCGGTGCCGAGCACCACCGAGTCGAGCGGGTTGTCCACCAGGTGGATGGGCATCCCGGTCTCCTCGCGGAGCCGTTCGTCGAGGTTCTTCAGCAGCGCGCCGCCGCCGGTGAGCGCGATCCCGCGGTCCATGATGTCGCCCGACAGCTCGGGCGGGCACTTGTCCAGCGTGGTCTTCACCGCGTCCACCACGGCGTTGACCGGTTCCTCGATCGCCCGCCGCACCTCCTCGGCGGAGATCACGACGGTCTTCGGCAGCCCGCTCACGAGGTCGCGGCCCCTGATCTCGGCGTGCGGCTCCTCGTCTCCGTAGGGATAGGCCGACCCGATCGCCATCTTGATCTCCTCGGCGGTCCGTTCCCCGAGCATCAGGGAGTATTCCTTCTTGGAGAAGGAGATGACCGCCTGGTCCAGCTCGTCGCCGCCGACGCGGACGGACTGGCTGGTGACGATGCCGCCGAGCGAGATGATGGCGACCTCGGTGGTGCCGCCGCCTATGTCGACGACCATGTTGCCGGTCGGCTCGTAGACGGGCAGCCCGGCGCCGATGGCGGCCGCCATCGGCTCTTCGATGATGTAGACGCGGCGGGCGCCGGCCTGGTAGCCGGCCTCCTTCACCGCGCGCTGCTCCACTCCGGTGATCCCGCTCGGCACGGCCACGACGATCCGCGGCTTCGCGAAGTGCCGGCGCTTGTGGACCTTCTGGATGAAGTAGCGCAGCATCCGCTCGGTGACGTCGAAGTCGGCGATGACCCCGTCCTTGAGCGGCCGGACGGCGACGATGTTGCCGGGCGTCCGGCCGATCATCCGTTTCGCCTCGATGCCGACCGCGACGATCTTTCCGGTGTTGGTATTGATCGCCACCACGGATGGTTCGTTCAGGACGATGCCACGCCCGCGCACGTACACCAGTGTGTTGGCGGTACCAAGATCGACGGCCATGTCACGGCCAAGAAACGACAGCTTGTTACCCATGAAGAAAGGGAGCCCTTCATGATTGACGGGCGTGTATAGCGGCGCGTCCATCGTAACGTGCGCGCCCGTCCGCGGGCAGTCACCCCGGCGCCGCGCGTCGCGGAAAAAACGCGTTCTGACCAGCTCGGTTTTCGCTAAAGAAGACGCGGGCCGGAAGATCCGGCCCGCGTTCGAGAGTCGCCCCCCGGGACGCGTCTCAGCCCAGTTCGGGGAAGAAGAGCTTGATCTCGCGGTCGGCGGAGTAGGTGGAGTCGGAGCCGTGCACGATGTTCTCGCCGATCTCCAGCGCGAAGTCGCCGCGGATCGTGCCGGGGGTGGCGCTGACCGGGTCGGTGGCGCCGGCCAGGGACCGGAACGCCTCGATGGCGCGGGGGCCCTGGACGACCATGGCGACGAGCGGGCCGCCGGTGATGAACTCGACCAGGTCGCCGAAGAACGGCTTGCCGGCGTGCTCCTCGTAGTGGCTCTCGGCGGTCTCGCGGGCGAGGGTGCGGAGTTCCAGCGCGACGAGCTTCAGGCCCTTGCGCTCGATCCGGGAGATGACCTCGCCGATGACGCCGCGGCGGACGCCGTCGGGCTTGACCAGGACAAGAGTGCGCTCGGACACGGGTGGTTCTCCTTGCGGAAATTCGGTTTCGGTAAGCGCGCGAATACTACCCGGCTCGCGCGCCCGAAGTGGCATTCCGGCCCGGACCTAGTGCGGCTGCGCGCTCATCGCCTTGCGTCCCAGCCAGATGGCCGTGCCCCAGAGCGCACCGAAAACGGCGCCGAGGAAGAACATGGCCGGCACCATGAAGCCGGTCGCGATGACGAGCACCTGCAGCGCGGTGCCCACCGGGATCGCCCAGGGACGGCGCAGCAGCCCGGCCATCACCAGGCAGCCGAGCGCCAGGCTCCCGCACACCGCGCCCGCGGTCGCGCCGTCCACCTCCAGCACCGACACGGCGACCGGGATCGCCAGCGCGATCACGATGGCCTCGCACGCCAGCACGGTGGCGAGCAGCCGCCGTGCCGGGTTGTCAGCGGTCCGCGTGCTCATCGGCGGCCTTCCTCAACGCGCAGCAGGGTGCGGGCGTCGCCGGCCGTGACCACCGACCCGGTGATCAGCACGCCGGCGCCCCGGTACTCGCCGGTCTCCTCGGCGAGGCCGATCGCCCGGTCGATGGCGTCGTCCAGCCGCGGCTCGACATGGACGCGATCGGGGCCGAAGATCCCCTCGGCGATCTCGGCCAGTTCCTCGGGCGGCATCGAGCGCGGCGAGGAGTTGCGGGCCACCACGAGCTCCTCCAGGACCGGTTCGAGCTGGTCCAGGACGCCCGCGACGTCCTTGTCGGCGGCGATGGCGAGCACCCCGGCGAGCCGGGTGAAGCCGAACGACTCGGTGATCGTGGCGACGGTCGCCGCCATCCCGGCCGGGTTGTGCGAGGAGTCCAGCAGGACGGTCGGGCCGGTCCGCACGACCTCCAGCCGTCCCGGCGAGGCCGACGCGGCGAAGCCGCGGCGCACCAGCGCCGGGTCGAGCTGCCCCTCGGCGCCGCCGAGGTAGGACTCGCCGGCCGCGATGCGGGTCGCCGCCTCCAGGTTGGCCTCTCCCCTGGTCGGCGCGCCGCCGGCGAACGCCTCCACGGCGGCGAGGGCCGTCGCGGCGTTGCCCGCCTGGTGCTCGCCGAACAGCGGCAGGAAGATCTCGTCGTACACGCCGTGCAGGCCCCGGATGCTGATCTGCTGGCCGCCGAAGGCGACGTCGCGGTCGAGCACGCCGTACTCGATGCCCTCACGCGCGGCCGTGGCGCCGACCTCCACGACCCGGCGCAGCAGCACCTCGGCCGCCTCGACCGGCTGCTGCGCGAGCACCGCGACCGCGCCGGTCTTGATGATGCCCGCCTTCTCGCCGGCGATCTCCTCCAGCGTGTCGCCGAGGTAGCGGGTGTGGTCCAGGCCGATCGGGGTGATCACGGCGACCGCGCCGTCCGCGACGTTGGTCGCGTCCCAGCTGCCGCCCATGCCCGTCTCGACCACCGCGACGTCGACCGGGGCGTCCGCGAACGCCGCGAACGCCATCGCCGTCAGGACCTCGAAGAACGACAGCCGCCCCGCGTGCTTGCCGTCGACCAGCTCGACGTAGGGCAGGACGTCGTCGAACGCCTCGACGAACCGCTCCTCGCTGATGGGCTCCCCGTCGATCGCGATGCGCTCGCGCAGCGTGGTCAGCTCGGGGCTGGTGTAGAGGCCGGTGCGCAGGCCGCGCTCGCGCAGCAGCGACTCGATGAGCCGCGCCGTGCTGGACTTGCCGTTCGTCCCGGCGATGTGGATCACCGGGTACGCGCGGTGCGGCTCCCCGAGGACGTCGACCAGGTCGCGGATCCGGTCGAGGGTGGGATCGATGTCCCACTCGACCCCGCGGGCCATGATCGCGGCGACGGTCGCCCGGTAGCCGTCCGGTTCGGTTCGCTGACTCACGGTCTCAGAGCCTACTCGGCGGTGCGGCACGCTCCGGCCGGCCCCACACTGGAGATATGGACGTGTTCTTCCGGGAGTGGGA
This sequence comes from Actinomadura latina NBRC 106108, assembly GCF_001552195.1. Taxonomy (GTDB): domain Bacteria; phylum Actinomycetota; class Actinomycetes; order Streptosporangiales; family Streptosporangiaceae; genus Spirillospora; species Spirillospora latina. Next base: position 24,615 of record NZ_BCQS01000042.1, on the reverse strand, counting down.
GCGGCGCGCTCCGGGCGAGACCCGCGACGTCGGGCGGGCCCGTGCGCTCGCCGGCGCGTTGGGGGTTCTCGCCCCCGGTTCGCCCGTCCTCACCGTCGTGGGGTCGAAGGGGAAGGGCACGGCGGCGACTTACGCGTCGGCCTTCCTCGCCGCCGCCGGATTTCGGGTGTGCACCGTCACGAGTCCCGGCCTGCGCACGAACCGCGACCGGATCAGGATCGACGGACGCGCCGTTTCGGAAGAGGACCTGGCCTTTCTCGCGGGCGCCCTCGACAAGGCCATCGGCACGCTCCCGCCGCCCTCGGCCGGCTATCTGTCGCCGTCGGGCCTGTTCCTCCTCGCGGGCGTCCTGCACGCGCGGCGGGCCGGCGCGGACGCGCTCGTCCTGGAGGCCGGGATGGGCGGACGGTCGGACGAGGTCGCCCTGTTCCCGCCGGACGTCGCCGCCATCACGCCGATCTTCCTGGAGCACGCCGGCGTGCTCGGGGACACCGAGGCGGAGATCGCGCGGGAGAAACTCGGCGTCGCGGGGCCGGAGACCGCCGTGCTGTCGGCGCCGCAGCCGGCACCGGCCGCCGAGGTGCTGCGGGACGCCGAGGTCGTCGCACCCGGCGGGCTGCCCGCCGATCTGCTGCCCGCCGGGCTGGGGCGGGCCGCCGCCGAACTGGGCGTCGCCGCCGCCCGGCGCATGCCGGGCGCGGCCGAGCCCCCGGCGGGGACGCTCCGCGAGGTACTGGCGTCGGTCGTCCTGCCGGGCCGGATGTCCCGGCACGACGTGCCCGGGTCCGCGACGAGGCTGCTGATCGACTCGGCCATCGACCGGACCGGCGTCGCCGCCGCGCTGGCCGCCGCGCGGGAGGCCTGGGGGACGATCGACCACGCCGTCGTCTGCCTCCCCGACCACAAGGACGTCGACGGGGCCGTCGCCGCGCTCGGCGCGCTGCCCGTGACGTTCGTCCGGCTGCCGCTGCCGCACCTGAGCTTCACCCGCCCGCTGCCGCCCGGCTGGGACGTCGTCGACTCGGCCGCCATCACACCGGAATCCCTCGCCACGCTCGGGCACCGCGTGATCGTCCTCGGCACCGGCTACTTCACCGGGCACGTCCTCGGCGTGGTCGACGCCTGCACCGAGCGGCTGTTCGTCACTTCGGCCGCTCGACGTCATTCCTGATGCGGCGCATCACGTCGGCCATCAGCGGGAACTTCGGGTTCAGCGTCGGGCGGTTGGACGCCACGATGCCGTAGGAGTCCCTGGTCGCCCACGCGCAGTACGTGTGGATCTCGGCCAGCACCGCGAACGTGCCGCAGGCCGCCTTCCCGCCGCTGCCGCCGGGCTCGGCGTCCTGGCCGGCGATGAACGTGGTCGGCTGGACCTTCTGCAGGAAGTCCGCCGGGTTGCCGACGTGGCCCGTCCCGCCCATGAACAGGACGTTGACCTTACGCACGGGCTCCTCGCTGTAGACGGCCATTCCCCGCTTCGCGACCGGGACGCCGCCCGCCTCGACGGCGCCGGCGATGAACGGGTACGCGGCGCTCGCCTGCGGCGGCGTCAGGCCGTCCTTGTGCAGCCCGCCGGCCGCCGGGCCCGCGTCGATCACCTTCTTGGACGCGGGGAGGCCCGCCGTGCGGGCGTCCTCGGCGTCGCCGCCGGACGTCCGGAACGCCAGGGCGCCGGCCAGGAGGGCGACCGCCGCGACCGCGGTGACGGCGGCGACCAGCAGCAGCCTGGGGACCCGCCGCTTGCTCGGGGCGCCGGGCCTCGGGGCGCCGGGGAACACCGGCACGGGGCCCGTGCCGCCCTGGACGACGGGGTGGCCGCCGGTGCCGAGCACGGGATGGGCGCCGGAGCCGACCACCGGATGCGCACCCGAGCCGACGACGGGGTGGGCTCCCGAGCCGACCACGGGATGGGCACCCGAACCTCTGGCCATCGGGTGACCGCCCGTGCCGTTCACCGGCTTGAGCGGGCCCGTCCCGTCGCCCGGGTCGAGCGACCACCACGGGCGCGCCCTCCCCCAGGGCGCGGAAGCGGCCTCCGGCGGGTCCCCGTCCTCGATGACCTGCGCCGCGTCCAGGTCATCTCCGGACGCGGAGTCCGGCGCACCGGACCGAGGAGGTGATTCGGCCATTGCACTCCCGATGGTTCATGTACCGCCAAAAGCCCGCGGGCCCAACGGGATCGTAACGGCGGCGGGCCCGCCGCGCCGACGGTTCACGGTGCCGAGTCCGACCCGTCACCGGTCCGGCCCGCGTCAGCCCGCCGGCAGCGCGGTCAGCTGCGACTCCAGCCGGCTGATGTCGGCCTCCGCCTGGGCGAGCCGGTCGCGGTTCTTCGCGACGACCGCCTCGGGGGCCTTCGCCATGAACGCCTCGTTGCCGAGCTTGCGGCGCGCCTGGTCGACCTCCTTGCGGGCGGCGGCCAGGTCCTTCTCCAGCCGCTTGCGCTCGGCGGCGACGTCGATCGCGCCGGCGGTGTCGAGCCGCACCGCGACGTCCTCGACGGGCAGCGACGCGGTGGCGGAGAACCCGTCCCCGGGCGGGGTGAGGCGCAGCAGCGCGCGGACGCCCTCCTCGTGCGCGGCGAGCGGCGAGCCGCCCCACTCCAGCGCCGCCGCGACCTTCTGGCCGGGCTTGAGGCCCTGGTCGGCGCGGAACCGGCGGACCTCGGTGACGAGCCGCTGCAGCGACTCGATGAGGGCCTCGGCGTCCCGGTCGGCGCGGGCGGGCTCGGCGGCCGGCCACGGCGCGGTGAGGACCGTCTCTCCCCCGGTGAGGGACGTCCACAGCTCCTCGGTGACGAACGGGATCACCGGGTGCAGCAGCCGCAGCAGCTTGTCGAGGACCTCGCCCAGGACGCGTCGCGTCGCCTCGGCCCGCTCGTCCGCGAGCTGGACCTTGGCCAGCTCCACGTACCAGTCGCAGACCTCGTCCCACGCGAAGTGGTAGAGCGCCTCGCACGCCTTCGCGAAGTCGTAGCCCTCCAGGTGCTCGTCGACCTCGGCGATGACGGACTGGAGGCGCGACAGGATCCACGCGTCCACGGTCGTCACCTCGGCGGGCATGTCGCCGCGGACGTGCGCCCCGTTGATGAGCGCGAACCGGGTCGCGTTCCACAGCTTGTTGCAGAAGTTGCGCGACCCCTGCGCCCACTGCTCGGCGACCGGGACGTCGCCGCCCGGGTTCGCGCCGCGCAGCAGCGTGAAGCGGGTCGCGTCCGCGCCGTAGGCGTCGACCCAGTCGAGCGGGTCGATGACGTTCCCGAACGACTTGGACATCTTCTTGCCGTACTGGTCGCGGACCATCCCGTGCAGGGCGATGGTGTCGAACGGCTGGACGCCGTCCATCGCGTACAGGCCGAACATCATCATCCGGGCGACCCAGAAGAACAGGATGTCGTAGCCGGTCACCAGCACCGACGTCGGATAGAACCGCTCCAGCTCGGGCGTCTTGTCAGGCCAGCCGAGCGTGGAGAACGGCCACAGCGCGGAGGAGAACCAGGTGTCGAGGACGTCGGTGTCCTGCGTCCAGCCGGCGGGCGGCTCCTCGTCCGGCCCCGGGCAGACGACGTTCCCGTCCGGCCCGTACCAGACCGGGATGCGGTGCCCCCACCACAGCTGCCGGCTGATGCACCAGTCGTGCATGTTGTCGACCCACTCGAAGTAGCGCGACGCCATCTCCGGCGGGTGGATCTTCACACGGCCGTCGCGGACGGCGTCGCCCGCGGCCCGCGCCAGCGACTCCACCTTCACGAACCACTGCAGCGACACGCGCGGCTCGACGACCGTGGAGCAGCGCTGGCAGTGCCCGACCGAATGCTTGTAGGGGCGGACCTCCGCGACGATCCGGCCCTGCTCGCGCAGCGCGGCCACGACCGCCGGGCGCGCCTCGAACCGGTCGAGGCCCTCGAACGGGCCGGACGCGGTGACGACGCCGCGCTCGTCCATCACCGACACCGACGGCAGGTCGTGCCGGCGGCCGATCTCGAAGTCGTTCGGGTCGTGCGCCGGGGTCACCTTGACCGCGCCCGTGCCGAACTCCGGGTCGACGTGCTCGTCGGCGACGACGGGGATGCGGCGGCCGGTCAGCGGGAGCTCGATCTCCCGTCCGACCATGTGCCCGTAGCGGTCGTCGCCGGGGTGGACGGCCACGGCCGTGTCGCCGAGCATCGTCTCGGCCCGGGTGGTCGCGACGACCAGCTCGTCCTCGCCGGAGCCGTACCGGATCGAGACCAGCTCGCCGTCGACCTCCTCGTGCTCGACCTCGATGTCGGACAGGGCCGTCAGGCAGCGCGGGCACCAGTTGATGATGCGCTCGGCGCGGTAGATCAGGCCGTCGTCGAACAGCCGCTTGAAGATCGTCCGGACGGCGCGGGCGCGGTCGTCGTCCATCGTGAACGCCTCGCGCGTCCAGTCGACGCTGTCGCCGAGGCGGCGCATCTGGCCGAGGATCCGGCCGCCGGACTCCGCCTTCCACTGCCAGACCCGCTCGACGAACGCCTCGCGCCCGAGGTCGTGCCGGGAGCGGCCCTGCTTGGCCAGCTCGCGCTCCACGACGTTCTGGGTGGCGATGCCCGCATGGTCCATGCCCGGGATCCACGCGGTCTCGTAGCCCTGCATGCGGCGGCGCCGGACGAGGGTGTCCTGGATGGAGTGGTCGAGGGCGTGCCCCATGTGCAGCGAACCGGTGACGTTCGGCGGCGGGATCACGATCGAGTACGCGGGACGCTCCGGCGCGCGCCCGGGATCGGCGGTGAACAGCCCCGCCGATACCCACCGCTCGTAGAGCCGGCCCTCTACATCCGCCGGTCGGTACTGGGTGGGCAGGTCGACGTCCGCGGCGGCCCCGTGGCCGCGCTCATTGCCAGGCTGTGTCACGGCTGAAGATTCTACGGGGGCCGCGGGGGTGGGCCGCCCCGGGGCCATGTCCGACACCGTCAAGAACATCCGCAAGGACGTGGAGGACTGACGCACCCTCGCCCGCTCGGCTGAGAGCGTTTTCCCGTCACGATCGGGACACAGGTCACCTGACACCGGGTCGCCCCGCCCGAAAAGGTGGTGGTCCGGAAGGTCGGCGACACCGGGGCGGAGAGAGAGGGACGGGATGCGAGCGGTACTGGCACGCGCCGCCGTGCTGGCCGGCGCGTTCACCGCGGGGGCCGTGGCGGCACGTGCCGCGACCATCCCTCACCTCCGCCGGCTCACCGCCGACCTGCAACGCTCCAGGGAGCGGATCCTCGCGAGCCGCGAGGAGGAGCGGCGGCGGCTCCGGCACGACCTGCACGACGGGCTCGGGCCGACCCTCGCCAGCCTCGCCATGTCGCTGGACGCGGCCCGCATCACGCTCGCCTGCGAGCCGGAGCGGACCGATCCGCTGCTCGCCGAGGTCCGCAACCGGCTGGCGAGCACCGTCGGCGAGATCCGGGACCTGGCGCACGGGCTGCGGCCGCCCGCGCTGGACGACCTCGGCCTCGTCGCCGCCATCGAGTCGTTCGCGGACGGCTGCTGCGAGCGGGTCGACATCCGGTTCGACGGCGAGCCCTCGGGGCTGCCCGCGGCGGTGGAGGTGGCCGCCTACCGGATCGCGCAGGAGGCGCTCACGAACGTCCGGCTGCACGCCCCGGCGAGCTGCGCGTCCGTCCGGCTGAAGCGGGACACCGAGCTGCACCTGGTGGTCGCCGACAGCGGGCCCGGCCTGCCGGACGCCGCGCGCAACGGCGGCCGTCCGCAGACCCGCCGCGGGATCGCCGCGATGAAGGAGTGGGCGGCCGAGGTCGGCGGCAGCTGCGTGATCACGTCCCGGAACGGCGGCGGCACCCTCGTCGCCGTCCGGCTCCCGCTCGGCACCCCCGAGACCGCCGCCGGATATCATCGTCCTTCGGTCGGAAGAAGGCGGGCGTAGATGACGGAGACCATCCGGGTGCTCATCACCGACGACCACCCGGTGTTCCGGCAGGGCCTGAAGGGTCTCCTGCAGGCGCTGGGCGTCGAGGTCGTCGGCGAGGCCGAGAACGGGCCGGACGCGGTGCGGCTGGCCGCCGAGCTGCAGCCGGACGTCGTCGTCATGGACCTGCACATGCCGGGCGGCAACGGTATCGAGGCGACGCGCACCATCACCCGCACGAGCCCGCGCATCGGCGTGCTGGTGCTGACGATGTTCCGCGACGACGACTCCGTCTTCGCGGCGATGCGCGCCGGCGCCCGCGGCTACCTGCTGAAGGAGTCCGGCGCCGAGGAGATCGCCCGCGCCGTCCGCGCGGTCGCGGCCGGCGAGGCCATCTACGGCCCGGAGATCGCCCGCCGCGTCCTCACCTATTTCACCGACATGCCCGACCCGCGGCAGGCCGCGTTCCCCGAGCTGACCGAGCGGGAACGGGAGGTCCTCGAACTGATCGCGCAGGGCCGCAGCAACGCCGAGATCGCCGGCACGCTCTTCCTCAGCCAGAAGACCGTCCGCAACCACGTCTCGAACATCTTCATGAAGCTGCACGTCGCCGACCGTGCCCAGGCCATCGTCGTGGCCCGCGAGGCCGGCCTCGGCGAATCCACCCCCCGCTGACCCCAGAGCAAGAAGCCCCGGCCGCGATGGCCGGGGCTTCTCGTTCTACGCGCTCTTCTCGCGTGGTTCCCGCTTGGGGCGGTCCCGCGGGACGAGGGTCGGGTTGACGTGTTCCAGGACGGCCTCGCGGGTGATGACGACGCGGGCGACGTCCTGGCGGCTCGGGACCTCGTACATCACGGAGAGGAGGACCTCCTCCATGATGGCGCGCAGGCCGCGGGCGCCGGTGCCGCGCAGGATGGCCTGGTCGGCGATCGCCTCCAGGGCGTCGTCGGTGAACTCCAGGTCGACCCCGTCGAGTTCGAAGAGGCGGTGGTACTGGCGTACCAGCGCGTTCTTCGGCTCGGTGAGGATGTTGATGAGGGCCTCGCGGTCCAGGTTGTGCACGGACGTGATCACCGGGAGCCGGCCGATGAACTCCGGGATCATCCCGAACTTCAGCAGGTCCTCGGGCATCACGTCGCCGAGCATGGCGGAGGACTCCTCGAAGGAGGTCTTCGAGCGGATCTGCGCGCCGAAGCCCATGCCCTGCTTGCCGACCCGGGACTCGACGATCTTCTCGAGCCCGGCGAACGCGCCGCCGCAGATGAACAGCACGTTCGTGGTGTCGATCTGGATGAACTCCTGGTGGGGGTGCTTGCGGCCGCCCTGCGGCGGGACGCTCGCGGTGGTGCCCTCCAGGATCTTCAGCAGGGCCTGCTGGACGCCCTCGCCCGAGACGTCCCGGGTGATCGAGGGGTTCTCGCTCTTGCGGGCGACCTTGTCGACCTCGTCGATGTAGATGATCCCGGTCTCGGCCTTCTTGACGTCGTAGTCGGCCGCCTGAATCAGTTTGAGGAGGATGTTCTCGACGTCCTCCCCGACGTATCCGGCCTCCGTCAGCGCCGTGGCGTCCGCGATGGCGAACGGGACGTTGAGGAGTTTGGCGAGCGTCTGCGCGAGCAGCGTCTTACCGGATCCGGTGGGGCCGAGCAGCAAGATGTTCGACTTGCCGATCTCGACCGGGTCGTCCCGGCCGGCGTCGCCCGACTGGATCCGCTTGTAGTGGTTGTAGACGGCGACGGACAGTGCCTTCTTCGCCGTGTCCTGCCCGATGACGTAGGAGTCGAGGAACTCGTAGATCTCCCGCGGCTTGGGCAGGTTGTCCCACTTGAGGTCGGAGGTCTCGGAGAGCTCCTCCTCGATGATCTCGTTGCAGAGATCGATGCACTCGTCGCAGATGTACACGCCCGGACCCGCGATGAGCTTCTTGACCTGCTTCTGGCTCTTCCCGCAGAACGAGCACTTGAGCAGATCACCACCGTCGCCGATGCGTGCCACCCAACTGTCTCCTTTTCGTGGGGCCGCCCGCCTTGGAGGATGCGGCGCAGCTCTGTTGCGTCCCGAAGGCTTTCGACGTTGGACTCGACGTTACCGCCTCCAACGGACTTGGAAAGCCCCTCGCCCGGAAGTGTGGCGTCCAGGCTCGGGGACCTCCCGCGTCCTTGTGCCGTCTCAGGACGACACTACCTCTGCTTTCCGCTTCCTGCTGGCGAAGACGTCGTCGATGAGGCCGTAGGCCTTCGCCTCGTCCGCGGTGAGGATCTTGTCGCGCTCGATGTCGTGGCGCACCTCGTCGATGCTCCGGCCGCTGTGCTCGGCCAGGATGCTCTCCAGCAGCTCGCGGATCCGCATGATCTCGCGCGCCTGGATCTCGATGTCGCTGGACTGGCCGTAGGTGCCCTCGGTCGCGGGCTGGTGGATCAGTATCCGCGAGTTGGGCAGCGCGGCCCGCTTGCCCGGCGTCCCGGCCGCGAGCAGCACGGCGGCGGCCGAGGCGGCCTGGCCGATGCAGACCGTCTGGATCTCGGGCTTGACGAACTGCATCGTGTCGTAGATCGCCGTCATGGCGGTGAACGAGCCGCCGGGCGAGTTGATGTAGATGCTGATGTCGCGGTCCGGGTCGATGGACTCCAGCGTGATCAGCTGGGCCATCACGTCGTTGGCGGACGCGTCGTCGATCTGCACGCCGAGGAAGATGATGCGCTCCTCGAACAGCTTGTTGTACGGGTTCATCTCCTTGACCCCGTACGTGGTGCGCTCGACGAACGACGGAATGATGTAGCGGTTGTCGACCGGCATCGGACCGGCGCCCGGCCGGACGATATCGGCGAAGCCTGGACGGTACAGGTCGCTCATGTGCGTGCCTCCGATTAAGTGTCAGTGTCCTCTGGGGGACGCCCCCCAGACCCCCGCGGGGTGGGCAGACGATCCTCGCTCGCTGGCGCTCGCTGCGGTCATCTGTCCACCGTCAGGAGACGGTGCCCTCGGAGGGCACCTGGGTGGCGCTGAGCACCACGTGGTCGACGAACCCGTAGTCCTTGGCCTCGTCGGCGGTGAACCACCGGTCGCGGTCGGAGTCGCGCTCGATCTGGTCGAGCGCCTGGCCGGTGTGCTCGGCGATCTTCTCGGCGAGCGTCTTCTTCACGTAGAGCATCTGCTCGGCCTGGATCTTGATGTCGGAGGCCGTGCCGCCGATGCCGCCCGACGGCTGGTGCATCATGATGCGCGCGTGCGGCAGGGCGTAGCGCTTGCCCCGGGTGCCCGCGCACAGCAGGAACTGGCCCATCGACGCGGCGAGGCCCATGCCCACCGTGACGATGTCGTTCGGGACGTACTGCATGATGTCGTAGATCGCCATGCCGGCGGTGACGGAGCCACCTGGCGAGTTGATGTAGAGCGTGATGTCGCGGCGGCCGTCCTCGGCCGACAGCAGCAGGAGCTCGGCGCAGATGCGGTTGGCGATGTCGTCGTCGACCTGCTGGCCGAGGAAGACGATGCGCTCGCGCAGCAGCCGCTGGAACAGCTGGTCGCCCAGAGGCAGCAGGGGCGCCTCGGCCACCCGCGCCTGGATCCGCGACGACTCGTCGAAAGTCGGAGGCATGCTCACCGGGTGTTCCTCCGGTCCTTTAATCGGTTCGGATGATTGGACATTAACGCGCCACCGGACCCGCTTAAGCCCAGGGGGCCGCCTTTTCGCCAGGGGCGTACCCGCGCGGCGCCGGACCCCGCCCGCGTTCCGGACGATCTTCACCAACGGGACACTCGTGCGGGGTCGTCCCCGTCATCCCCCGGCTCGCCCAGCTCATACGCCCTGCGCGCCCCGCAGAGCAGGACGCCCCGCATCCGGTGTCCGGGTGCGGGGCGCGCGGTGGAGCGCTTGAGAACGCTTAGGCGTCCTTGTCCTTCGTGTCCGTCTCGTCCTTCGCCTCGGCGGCCGGGGACTCCTCAGCGGCGGCCTCAGCCGTCTGCGCGGGGGTCTCCTCGGTCTCGGCGGTCTCGGCGGCGTCCTCGGTGCCGCCCGCGGCCTCGGCGTCCTCGGCGTCGACGGTCTCGCCCGTCTCGCCGTTCAGCTCGCGCCGGACGGCCTCGACGTCGATCTCGTTGCCCGACTCGTCCTTGATGGTGACGTGCTCGACGACGAGGTTCAGCGCCTTGCTGCGCAGCACCTCCGAGACGATCGCCGGAAGCTGGTTGTTCTGCGTGAGGTACTCGGCGAGCTGCTGCGGCTGCACACCCATCTGCATGGCCTGGGTGACGACGTACTCGCTGAGCTCCTCGTTCTCGACGCCCAGCTCCTCCTGGACGGCGAGCTGGTCGAGGACGAACCCGCCCTTGACCGCGAGCCGGGCCGCGTCGGCGACCTCGGTGTCGAACTCCTCGGCGGACTTCTCCTCTTCCTCGAGGTAGTCCTCCTTGGTCATGCCCGCCATCTGGAGCTGCTGCTCCAGCTGCTGGTTGCGGCGGCTGATCTCCTCTTCCACGACCTTCTCGGGGAGGGGGATCTCGACCTTCTCCAGCAGCGCCTCAAGGGCCTTGTCGCGCGCCTCGGACAGCTGCTGCATCCGCACCTGCCGGCCGAGCCGCGTGCGGACGTCCTCGCGCAGCTCGTCGATGGTGTCGAACTCGCTGGCGAGCTGGGCGAACTCGTCGTCCAGGTCGGGCAGGTTCTTGACCTTGACGCTCTGCACCGTGACGGTGATCTCGGCCTCCTCGCCGGCGCGCTCGCCGCCGACCAGGGCGCCGGTGAACGTCGCGTCCTCGCCGGCGGCGAGGCCGGTGAGCGCGTCGTCCAGGCCCTCGATGGCCGAGTTGCTGCCGACCTCGTAGGAGTAGCCGGCGGTGGAGGCGTCCTCGATCTCCGCGCCGTCGATCTTCGCGACGAGGTCGATGGTGGCGAAGTCGCCCTCCTCGGCGGCCCGCTCGGCGTTGGTGAGGGACGCGAACCGCTCGCGCAGGTTCCCGATGGTCTCCTCGACCTGCTCGTCGGTGACCTCGGCGTCCTCCACGACGACCTCCAGGCCGTCGTACTCGGGCACGTCGAACTTCGGCCGGATGTCGACCTCGGCGGTGAACGCGAACTGGGTGCCGTCGTCCAGCTCGGTCACCTCGACGTCGGGCTGCCCGAGCACGAAGATCTCGGACTCCTCGACGGCACGGCCGTACAGCTCGGGCAGCGCGTCGTTGACGGCCTCCTGCAGCACCGCACCCCGGCCGACGTACTTGTCGATCAGCGGGGCGGGGACCTTGCCGGGCCGGAAGCCCTTGATCCGCACCTGCTGCGAGATCTCCTTGTACGCCTTGTCGAGGTTCGGCTTGAGCTCGTCGAACGGAACCTCGACGGTGAGCTTGACCCGCGTGGGGGTCAGCTCCTCGACATCGGTCTTCACTGGGGTAGGTCTCCTTGATCGGGCGCTGTCTCGGCCGCGGCGTTCGACGCGTGCTCAACTCGAGGGGCGCGGGCACGCCGAAATACGGCTCCGCGCCTTCGCGCGGTCAAGTCTATGGGGTCGCGGCCCCGGCTGCGGACATCGGACGCTCACAAGACCGTCGAAATCCGCGTCAACGTTGCCGCACGGGCAGTGACATAAGTGCCCGGAAGGCCCATACTCGTCCGGGATGAACGGGATAGCCGCGGCCTTCAGTGCGACCGGTCTCTACTACCTCGGGTTCGCCGTCTTCAAGCTGGCGGCGGACCGGATGCCCCCTGTCCGGGGCAACCGCCTCCTCCACATGGTCTGGGTGATCGTCAGCGACTGGGTCTTCCTGATCGCACTCGGGATCGTGCTCGGCGGCCTCAGCCTGCAGATCATGGCGCTGCGGAACCTGCCGCTGTCGCAGGCCGTGCCGATCTTCATGTCCGGCATGGTGCCGCTGCTGCTGATCGCGCTGGTGTTCTTCGGCGAGCGGCTCACCCCGCGCGAGTGGCTGAGCCTGGTGCTGATCGGCGCCGCGATCCTGCTGCTGACCGCCTCGCTGAGCGGGGACGAGCCGATCGGCTCGGCGGAGGCGCCGCTGTGGAAGATCGCGGTCGTGGTCGCCCCGGCGATCGTGGTGCCGCTGCTGATCCTCGTCCTCGGCGACTACCGGCCGGACGGCCGGCACGCGCGCCCGGTCACCGGCATCGCCTACGGGCTCGGCGCCGGCTTCCCGGTCGGCACCGCCGAGCTGGCGATCAAGGGGTGGAGCGACGACCCGAACGCCTCCAGCCTGTGGATCCTCGCGACGCCGTGGCCCTACCTGACCGTGGTGGCGGCGGCCATCGGGTTCGGGATCATGGTGATGGCGTTCCAGCGCTGCCGGGTGTCGATCGTGGCGACGGTCATGACGGTGGCCGCCAAGTCGTACCTGCTGACCATGGGCTCGTTCATGTACGGGGAGCCGTGGCCGCGGGACGCGGCGCACTCGGCGATGCGGCTCGGCGCGCTGGCGCTGGGCGCGGTCGCCGTCCTGCAGTTCCCCCGGCACCGGCCGGTCGAGGAGGAGTCGCCGGAGGCGTCCCGCGAGGACGACGCGTACGCCGCGCACGACCCGTTCGGCGGGACGGCGATCGGCGGACCCGCGCTGGGCGGGCCGCAACTCGGCCAGGTCTACGGCGCGCCGGTGCCGCCGCAGCCGTCCCCGTACGCGCGGGACCCGCTGGGCCAGGGCCCCTACGACCGGCCTGACGGGTACGACCGGCCGGACGGGTACGCCGCCCCGGAGGGCACGCCGCCGCGCCGTCCCGTCCGTCCGCAGGGCCCGACCGATACCGGATCGGACGGGCGCTGGCGCGGCTTCGGAGATTAGGCCAAGACGCGGTGATGCCCGGCCTCGCGCGAGGCCGGGCATCACCGCGTCTCAGTGGCCTTCTGCGTCTCAGTGGCCTTCTGTGTCTCAGTGGCCTTCTGTGTCTCAGTGGCCTTCTGTGTCTCAGTGGCCTTCTGTGTCTCAGCGGCCCTTGCGGTCCTTGCCGGGAAGGCCCTTGTCGAGGCCAGCGCGGCGGAGGGCGTCGGCCATGGCGCCACTGCCTCCCTGACCACTGCCTCCCTGACCGCCGCGGGGCTGGCCGCCGCCGCGCCCGCCGCGCTGGTTCTGCCCGCGGTCCTGTCCGCCGCGGTTCTGCCCGCCGCGGGCCTGGCCACCGCGGTTCTGACCAGCCGGGCTCTGGCCGCCGCGGCTCTGCTCACCGCGCCGGCCGCCGCCCTGCTTACCGGCCCCCTGCTTGCCACCGCCGGGCTCGTCGTCCAGGCGGAGGGTGAGCGAGATGCGCTTGCGCTGCAGGTCGACGTCCAGCACCTTCACGCGGACGATGTCACCGGGCTTGGCGACGTCGCGCGGGTCCTCGACGAACTTGTCCGACATGGCGGAGATGTGGACGAGCCCGTCCTGGTGGACGCCGACGTCCACGAACGCGCCGAACGCGGCGACGTTGGTGACGACGCCCTCCAGGAGCATCCCGGGTTCGAGGTCGCCTAGCTTGTCGACACCCTCCTTGAACGTGGCGGTCTTGAACGCCGGGCGCGGGTCGCGGCCCGGCTTCTCCAGCTCGGCGAGGATGTCGGTGACGGTCGGCAGCCCGAACGTGTCGTCGACGAACCGCTCCGGCTCCAGCGAGCGCAGCACGGCCGTGTTGCCGACGACGCCCTTGATGTCGTTGCCGGCGGCGTCCAGGATCCGGCGGACGACCGGGTAGGACTCGGGGTGCACGCTGGAGGCGTCCAGCGGGTCGTCGCCGCCGGGGATGCGCAGGAAGCCCGCGCACTGCTCGAACGCCTTCGGGCCGAGCCGCGGGACGTCCTTCAGCCCGGTGCGGCTGCGGAACGGGCCGTTGGCGTCGCGGTGCGCGACGATGTTCTCCGCGAGGCCCTCGCCGATGCCGGACACGCGGGTCAGCAGCGGCGCGGACGCGGTGTTGACGTCCACGCCGACGGCGTTCACGCAGTCCTCGACGACGGCGTCCAGGGAGCGGGACAGCTTCACCTCGGAGACGTCGTGCTGGTACTGGCCGACGCCGATCGACTTGGGGTCGATCTTGACCAGCTCGGCGAGCGGGTCCTGCAGGCGGCGGGCGATCGACACGGCGCCGCGCAGCGAGACGTCCATGCCGGGCAGTTCCCGCCCGGCGTACTCCGACGCCGAGTACACCGACGCGCCCGCCTCCGACACCATGATCTTGGTGAGCCCGAGGTCGGGGTACCGGGCGATCAGGTCGGCGGCGAGCTTGTCGGTCTCCCGGGACGCGGTGCCGTTGCCGATCGAGACGAGGTCGACCTTGTGCTCGCGGGCGAGCCGGGCGAGCGTCTCGATCGACTCGTCCCACTTCCGGCGCGGCTCGTGCGGGTAGATCGTGTCGGTCGCGACGACCTTGCCGGTGGCGTCCACGACGGCGACCTTGACGCCCGTGCGCAGGCCCGGGTCGAGGCCCATCGTCGCGCGGGTCCCGGCGGGCGCGGCGAGCAGCAGGTCGCGCAGGTTGGCGGCGAACACGCGGACCGCCTCGTCCTCGGCCTCCTGCCGCAGCCGGGTGCGCAGGTCGATGCCGAGGTGGACGAGGATCCGGGTGCGCCAGGCCCACCGGACCGCGTCCGACAGCCACTTGTCGGCCGGACGCCCCTGGTCGGCGATCTGGAACCGGCGCGCGATCTCCGCCTCGTACGAGCTGCGGACCGCGGAGTCGTCGGCCTCCTCGGGTTCCAGGTCGAGGTCGAGGACCTCTTCCTTCTCGCCCCGGAACAGCGCGAGGATGCGGTGCGAGGGCAGCTTCGCGAACGGCTCGGCGAACTCGAAGTAGTCGGAGAACTTGGCGCCGCTCTCCTGCTTGCCGTCCCGGACCCGGGAGACCATCCGGCCCTGGTTCCACATGCGCTCGCGCAGCGACCCGATGAGGTCGGCGTCCTCGGCGAACCGCTCGACGAGGATGGAGCGGGCGCCCTCCAGCGCGGCGGCCTGGTCCGCGACGCCCTTCTCGGCGTCGACGTAGGCGGCGGCCTCGGCCTGCGGGTCCCGGGACGGGTCGCCCAGCAGCAGCTCGGCGAGCGGTTCGAGGCCGGCTTCGCGGGCGATCTGCGCCTTGGTGCGCCGCTTCGGCTTGTACGGGAGGTAGATGTCCTCCAGCCGGGCCTTGGAGTCGGCCGTCACGATCTGGGCGCGCAGCTCGTCGGTGAGCTTGCCCTGCGACTCGACCGACTCCAGGATCGCGGCGCGCCGCTCGTCCAGCTCGCGCAGGTAGCGCAGGCGCTCCTCCAGCGCGCGGAGCTGCGCGTCGTCGAGCGTTCCGGTCGCCTCCTTGCGGTAGCGGGCGATGAACGGGACGGTCGCCCCGCCGTCGAGCAGGTCCACCGCGACCCGCACCTGCCCCTCGCGGACGCCGATCTCGTCGGCGATGCGCTGCGTGATGGGCGGCGTGGACGGCGCGGTCTGGCCGGCGGACGTCTGGCTGGTGGTCGCTGTCACAGCTTGGATTCGCTTTCTCCCCTGGATATCGCCTGTGCATTGTCCAGGGAACTCGGCCGGTTGTCTTGTCACCGCTCGAATGGGGCCGGTCGAGGGACCGGCCGCCCCGCACTTCCGCAGAGGGTAGAGCTAACTCCCCCATGATCCGCCCGGATCCGGGACATAGCCCCACTGAGCGGCCGGGCGTCTGGCGACACAATGGTCGCACCGGGCGCCACCGCGGCGGGCCGCCCGCCGGAAACCCTGGGAGGACGGATGGACGACGGCAGGCGTTTCACCCGCCGGACGGGCGCGCTCGCCCGGGCGGCGTTCGCCAACGTCCTCCGGGGGACGGCCCAGATCGTCCTCGCCTACGCGGTGAACCTGCCGCTGTTCATCCTGGCCGTGCTGTCGATCGCCTTCATCCCGCTGGGCGCCGGGGTGGTGCTGGCGCCGGCGGTGCTGCTCGCGATCCGGGCGGTGGCGAACCTGCAGCGGACCCTGGCGGCGGACTGGAGCGGCGTGCGGATCCCGGTGCCCTACCGGCCGGAACCGGCCGGTGCGACCGGTCCGATCGGGCGCCTGAAGTGGGTGCTGGGCGACCCGGCGACGTGGCGCGACCTGCTGTGGTCGCTGCTGAACGTGCCGGTCGCGCTCGTCCTCGGGGTGCTGGCGGCGGGCCTGACCGTCTACGGGCTGGAGGGCGTGCTCGTGGCGTGGTGGGTGGCGCTGCTGACCGACTACGGCTGGGGCCCCTTCTGGATGATCTCCGACTACGGCGCGGCCGGGGTCGCGGGCACGATCGTCCTCGCCGCCGCGCTCACGGTGGTCTCGGTCCCGCTGGGCGGGGTGTTCCTGAAGGCGCACGCCCTGTTCGGCCAGTCGCTGCTCTCACCGACCAGGCGCGCGCTGGAGGAGCGCGTGCAGCGGCTCACGGAGACCCGGTCGGAGACGGTGGACGCGTCGGCGGCGGAGCTGCGCCGCATCGAGCGCGACCTGCACGACGGCGCCCAGGCCCGGCTGGTCGCGCTCAGCATGAACATCGGGCTCGCCGAGGAGATGATGAAGCACGACCCCGAGACCGCGCGGCAGCTCCTCGCCGAGGCGCGCGAGGCCAGCGGGACGGCGCTGACGGAGCTGCGCGACCTGGTGCGCGGCATCCACCCGCCGGTGCTGGCCGAGCGCGGGCTCGACGGCGCCGTGCGCGCCCTGGCGCTGACCCTGCCGCTGCCCGTGGACGTCCGCATCGACCTGCCGGGACGCGCGGAGGCCCCGGTCGAGTCGGCGGCGTACTTCGCGGTCGCGGAGATGTTCGCCAACGTCGTCAAGCACTCCGGCGCGCGGCGGGCCTGGATCCAGATCGAGCACTCCGGCGGCCGGCTGCTTATGATCGTCGGTGACGACGGGACGGGCGGAGCCGACCCCGGCGCGGGCGGCGGGATGCGCGGCATCGAGCGCAGGCTGGCGGCCTTCGACGGGACGATGGCGGTGACGAGCCCGCCCGGCGGGCCGACCGTCGTGACCATGGAGCTGCCGTGCGCGTTGTCATCGCCGAAGATCTCGCCCTCCTCCGGGACGGGCTGATCCGCCTGCTCGGCGCGTTCGGCTTCGAGGTCGTCGAGGCGGTGGACAACGGGCCGTCGCTGCTGCGGGCCCTCACCGCGCACCGTCCCGACGTCGCCGTGGTGGACGTCCGGCTCCCGCCGACGTTCACCGACGAGGGGCTGAAGGCCGCGCTGGAGGCCCGCAAGGAGATCCCGGGCCTGCCGGTGCTGGTGCTGTCGCAGCACGTGGAGCAGCTGTACGCGCGGGAGCTGCTGTCCGACAGCCGGGGCGGCATCGGCTACCTGCTGAAGGACCGCGTGTCGGACGTGAAGGTCTTCGTGGAGGCGGTGCGCCGGGTCGCGGACGGCGGCACCGCCCTCGACCCGGACGTGGTGTCGCAGCTGC
The DNA here is from genome assembly GCF_001552195.1 of Actinomadura latina NBRC 106108. Classification (GTDB taxonomy): domain Bacteria; phylum Actinomycetota; class Actinomycetes; order Streptosporangiales; family Streptosporangiaceae; genus Spirillospora; species Spirillospora latina. The sequence goes on along the minus strand of NZ_BCQS01000042.1, from coordinate 7,377 downwards.
TCACCCGGCACGCCCGCGAGGAGCCGCTGCAGCGGCTGACCCCCCGCGAGCGCGAGGTGCTCGGGCTGATGGCGGAGGGCCGCTCGAACGCGGCGATCGCCGGGCAGCTGTTCGTCACCGAGAAGGCGATCAGCAAGCACACCAACAACATCTTCGGCAAGCTCGGGCTGCCGCCGTCGGAGGACGACAACCGGCGGGTGCTGGCCGTCCTCGCCTATCTGGGCGCCTGAGTCTCACTTACCCGGGCATCCCGGCTCACTTCCCGGACGTCCTGGTCACTTCCCGGGCATCCTTGGTCACTTCGCCCAGGGCGGGACGAGCCGCTCGCTGCCCTGCGGTGCGATCTCGCACCTGCTCTCGTCCACCATCTCGTCGGGGTCGTACACGAGGCACCCGGCGTGGGCGGCGACGACGGCGGTGAACCCGGTGCCGCCGGCCGTCATCTGGCGGGGTGCGTCGGCCGGGAGGACGACGGTGTCGCCGGGCGCCGCCTCCAGCCTGCGTCCGTCCAGGTCGACGGTCGCGGCGCCGTCCAGGAACGTCCACACCTGCTCGGTGTCGAACGCGTGCAGCGGGCCGGTCTTGCCGGGCAGCATGTCGACGCGCCAGACGGCGATGCCCTCGGTGCCGCCCTGGGCGGGCGTGGCGAACGTGGTCATCGTGCCGTTCGGCGTGCCGGTGCGGCGGCTGTCGGCGTTGCGGATGAGCGTCATGAGCCCCGATCCCCTAGGTTTAGACAACATGGTTGTCCATATAGTCAATGAGGTTGTCTTTTATGTCAAGCGACGCACCCGGTTTCGAGCTGCCGCTGCGGCTCTTCCTGGCCTTCCGCGTGATCATCGACGAGCTGCACGCCGAGCTGGCGCGCGAGGGGCACCCCGGGCTGCGCCCGATGCACGGGTTCGTCTTCCAGGCCATCGGCCCGGACGGGACGACGGCCGTGGAGCTCGGCCACCGGCTCGGGGTGTCCAAGCAGGCCGCGGGGAAGATGGTCGAGTCGCTGGAGCGGGCCGGGTACGTCGAGCGCGCCGCCGACCCGCGGGACGCCCGGCGCAAGATCGTCCGGCTGACCGAGCGCGGAGTGGACTCGCTCGTCCGGTCGGCGGAGATCTTCGAGCGGATCCGGGGCGACTGGGTCGCCGCGCTGGGCGCCGGCCGCGTCCGCGCCCTGGAGGACGATCTTCGCCGGATGACCCCCGCCGACCTGTGGCGCCTCGACATGCCCGGCTGGTTCGGCACGGGCTGAACTTTCCGCCCGGTGGTGACCGTATGGGTGCAGGCAGTCGCTTAGACCACTCTGCCGCTGCTCGCGAGCTTGCCGGAAGCCCTTGAACGTGCCGTTCGACCCGGTTACGATCCTCCCAATTCTTAGGAAACTTTACTAAGAATTGAGCGGGGATTCCTGTTTGCTCGGGGGCCGAACGAACGGAGAATCATGTCAAGACCGGGCGGACGGCGGGCCATCGCGCTCGCCGGCACAGCGACACTGGCGGTGGCCACCGCCCTCCTGACGGCGCCCCCGGCGTCGTCGGCGGGGACGGTCACCGCGACCTGCAAGAAGGGGTCCGACTGGGGCACCGGCTTCGACGGCAGCTGCACCATCACCAACGGAACCGGCGCGGCCGTCAACGGCTGGAAGCTCGAAGCGGACATGCCGTCCGGGACGTCCGTCGGGAACGTGTGGGACGCGACGAAGACCGTCTCCGGGAACCACTACACGTTCACCAACGCCGGCTGGAACGGGACGATCGCGGCCGGCGCGAGCGTCGGCTTCGGGTTCGGCGGCAGCGGCTCCGGGTGGTTCACGAACTGCACGATCAACGGCGCGTCCTGCGACGGCTCCGGCAGCCCCGGGGGCGACACGCAGGCCCCCGCGGCGCCGTCCGGCCTCCGGTCCACCGGCAAGACCGCCACGAGCGTGTCGCTGGCCTGGAACGCTTCAACCGACAACGTCGGCGTCACCGGCTACGACGTCTACAACGGCGGCGGCAAGGCGGCCTCGGTGACCGGCACCACCGCCACCGTCGACGGGCTGTCGGCCAAGACCGCCTACACCTTCACCGTCAAGGCGCGCGACGCCGCCGGGAACACCTCCCCGGCGTCGGCCTCCGTGTCGGTCACCACCGACGCGGACGGCGGCGGCGACCCCGGCGGCGGTGGCGGCGACAAGGTCGTCGGCTACTTCACCGAGTGGGGCGTCTACGGGCGGAACTACCACGTCAAGAACGTCGAGACGAGCGGCTCCGCCGCCAAGATGACCCACATCAACTACGCGTTCGGCAACGTCACCGGCGGCAAGTGCGCCATCGGCGACTCCTACGCCGACTACGACATGGCCTACACCGCCGACCAGAGCGTCGACGGCGTCGCCGACACCTGGGACCAGCCGCTGCGCGGCAACTTCAACCAGCTCCGCAAGCTGAAGAAGCTGCACCCGAACCTGAAGGTGCTGTGGTCGTTCGGCGGCTGGACCTGGTCCGGCGGCTTCGGGCAGGCCGCGCAGAACCCGGCCGCGTTCGCCGAGTCCTGCTACAACCTCGTCGAGGACCCGCGCTGGGCGGACGTGTTCGACGGCATCGACATCGACTGGGAGTACCCGAACGCCTGCGGCCTGTCCTGCGACACCAGCGGGCCGGACGCGTTCAAGAAGCTGATGTCCGCGCTGCGGGCCAAGTTCGGCTCCGGCAACCTCGTGACGGCCGCGATCACCGCCGACGCGTCCGACGGCGGCAAGATCGACGCGACCGACTACGCGGGCGCCGCCCAGTACGCCGACTGGTACAACCCGATGACGTACGACTTCTTCGGCGCCTGGGCCGCCCAGGGGCCGACCGCGCCGCACTCGCCGCTCACGTCCTACCCGGGCATCCCGCAGGCCGGGTTCAACTCCGCCGACGCCATCGCCAAGCTGAAGGCCAAGGGCGTCCCGGCGTCCAAGCTGCTGCTCGGCATCGGCTTCTACGGGCGCGGCTGGACGGGCGTCACCCAGTCCGAGCCCGGCGGCACCGCCACCGGCGCCGCGCCCGGCACCTACGAGGCCGGCATCGAGGACTACAAGGTCCTCAAGGGCAAGTGCCCCGCCACCGGCACCGTCGCCGGCACCGCCTACGCCAAGTGCGGCAGCGAGTGGTGGAGCTACGACACCCCGTCCACCATCAGCGGGAAGATGACGTACGCCAAGGGCCAGGGCCTGGGCGGCGCCTTCTTCTGGGAGCTCAGCGGTGACACCGCGAACGGCGAGCTGGTCGGCGCCATGCGCGGCGGACTCGGCTGACCCGATCGCAGAGCCGTCTCGGCCGAGCTGTTCGCAGAAGGGGTACTCCCAGCCCCTCAGACGGCCGAGACATCGGGCCCCTGACCCAACGGACGCCGGTCAGGGGCCCGCCCCTTTTCTTCTCGGCTTTCCTTGCCTTCTCGGCTTCAGGCTGGTTCAGGCGAGGGACTGGCCGCCGTCCACCGTGAGGACCTCGCCGCTCATGTACGGGTTGGCCATCAGGAACAGCGCGGCGGAGGCGGCCTCCTCGGCCGTCCCGAACCGGCCGAGCGGCATGCCGCCGCCCGCCTCGGCCATCGCCGCGTCACCCGCGGCTCCGCCGACTCCGTAGAGGGCGCGCAGCAGGGGCGTGTCCATGGCGCCGAACCGGATCGCGTTGACCCGCAGGCGGGCCGGCGCCAGCTCGACGGCCAGCGCGCGGGCGAGCGTCTCGACGGCGCCGGCCGCCGCGACCAGCGCGGACATGCCGGGTCGCGGGCGCGCCACGAGGATGCCCGAGGCCAGGGTGATCGATCCGCCCGGGCGCATGCGCGGGACGGCCGCTCGCGCGACGGTGAGGACGGACCCCACCGGCTCCCCTACGGCCACCCGGGCGGTCTCCCGGGTGAGCCCGCTGACAGGGCCGGCATCGGAGGGACGACCGGCCGTCAGCAGGACGTGGTCGACGGTGCCGGCGCGTTCGAAGACCTCCTCCAGCGCGTCGTCGTCGGCGACATCGGCGGACATCCCGTGCACCTCGGCAGGTATCCCCGCCATGTCGGACGTGCCGGAGGGGGCGCCGGCCGTGTTCGGGCGGGCGGCGGCGGCGTTCACGCGGGTCACGGCGGCGTCCAGCCGCTCCTTGTCGCGGCCCACGAGCAGGATCCGCGCGCCGAACGAGGCGAGCAGTTCGGCGGCGGCCAGGCCGATGCCGGAACTGCCGCCGAGGATCACCGCCGTCCGGCCGGCGAGGCTCCGCGGGAGCGGTGAACGGACGGGGACGGGTGCTGCGGTCGTGGCCATGGACTCTCCCAAATAAACCATCTGGTTGTTTTAGAATGACCTCCGGCCGAGCCGAAGTCAACCGGATGGTTTAATTTCGGTATGAGCTACGACGCCGAGGCGACCCGCCGGCGGATCTTCGAGGCCGCCGCCGCCGAGTTCGCCGCGCGCGGGCTCGCGGGCGCCCGGATCGAGCGCATCGCCACCGAGGCGCGGGCCAACAAGCAGGCCATCTACCTGTACTTCGGGAGCAAGGAGAAGCTGTTCGGCGCCGTGGTGCGCGCCAAGATGGACGAGATCGGGGGCGCGACCGACATCGATCCCGCCCGGCTGTCGGAGTGCGTGGGCCGGCTGTTCGACTGGTATCAGGAGCATCCCGAGCTGATCCGGCTCCTGCTCTGGGAGGCCCTGGAGACGCGAGGCGAGGTGCAGGGCGAGGACGAGCGCCGCGACGCGTTCCGGCAGAAGACCGACCGCTTCACGGACACCGGCCACAGCTCGCGCGACGTGCAGGACCTCATGTTCACCGTCTTCGGCCTCATCGCGTGGAACTTCGCCGTCCCCCAGTTGCGGCGGCTGATCCTGGACGAGGACGACGACGGTGCCGCCCTCGCGCGCCGCCGCGCGGCCGTCGTCGAGTCGGCTCGCGTCCTCGCCGAAGCGCACCGGCTCGCGTGATGACCACGGCGGTGCTGTTCGACCTGGACGGGACGCTCCTCGACCACGAGGGCGCGGCGGGCGAGGCGATCGTCCGCTCGTTCCCGGACGCGGACCCGGCGTGGCTCGTCCCGCGCTGGGCGCAACTCAGCGATTCGGCGGTCGACCGGTATCTGGCGGGCGAACTCAGCTTCATCGCCCAGCGCCGCGTCCGGATCGTCGCGCTCGCCCGGGAGCTGGGGCTCGGCGACTGGGACGACGCCCGCGCCGATGCGTGGCTCGCCGGATATGTGGCGCTGTACGAGGCGGCGTGGCGTCCGTTCCCGGAGGTGCCGCGCGTCCTGGACGTCCTGGCGGCGCGCGGCCCGCGGCTCGGGGTGATCACCAACGGGGACGCCGAGCAGCAGCGCAGGAAGATCGACGCGATCGGCCTGGCGGACGTCCTGCCGTACGTCGTGGCGTCCAGCGAGGCGGGGTCCGCCAAGCCGGACGCCGGGATCTTCCGGACGGCCTGTGCGGGCCTCGGCGTCCCCCCGGACGAGGCCGTCTATGTCGGCGACCGCCTCGTCACCGACGCGCAGGGCGCCGCGGCGGCGGGGCTGGCGGGCATCTGGCTCGACCGCTCCGGCGACCCCGCCCCGGAGGAGCTGACCGTCCCGCGCGTCACGACGCTGGAGGCGCTCCCCCGGCTGCTCGGGGACCGCTGACCCGCGCAGCCCCGCCGCGGGGATCACTCGGTGCGGAGGACCGCCTCGATCTCCAGGATGATCTGGATCTTCTCTCCCAGCCCGAGTCCGCCGCCGCCCGGGATCTTGGCGGTGTCGCCGACCCCGAACTCCAGCCGGCTGAGCTCGCCCGTCGCGGTGAACCCGGCGCGGGCGCCCTTGAACGGGTCGTCCTCCCGGAACGGGTCGGGACCGAACCCGCCGATCTCCAGCTTCAGCGGGACGGGCCTGGTCAGGCCCCGCAGCGTCAGGTCGCCGTCCAAGACGTAGTCGTCGCCGTCGCGGCGCACGCCGGTGGACCGGTAGGTCATCGTGGGGTACTTCGCGGCGTCCAGGAAGTCGGCGGACCTGACGTGCTCGTCGCGCTTGTCGATGCCCGTGTCGATCGAGGCGAGATCGATGGTCGCGGTCACGGACGAGTCGAGGGGGTCGTCGCCGGTCACGACCGTACCCTCGAACGTCCCGAACCGGCCGCGGACCTTGCTGACCATCAGGTGCCGGACCGTGAAGCCGATGTTGGAGTGGAGGGGGTCGATGGTCCAGGTCCCGGCGACGTAACCGGGGACCTCGACAAGCTCGGCCGTCATGGTGTCTCCTTGGGTTATGAATGGTAAGGCGGTTCCGATCGGTAACCGCCTCCATCGTGCGGAGACCCACGTGGTCAGCACAAGAAGGCACTTTTTTCTGCCCCGGTCACCTGGAGATAACCATGGAGTACACCCCGGCGGGGTGCCGGGCCCGCGAGATCCTCGACCGGGTCGGCGACAAGTGGTCGCTGCTGGTGATCTCGCTGCTCGGCGAGCGCACCAAACGGTTCACCGAACTGAGGCGAGAGATCGACGGCATCAGCCAGCGGATGCTCACCGTCACGCTGCGCGGCCTGGAACGCGACGGCATCGTCACGCGGACCGTGTACCCGGTCGTGCCGCCGCGGGTGGAGTACTCCCTCACCCCCATGGGCGCGACCCTGATGGACGCGGCGAACACCCTCGTCAGATGGGCGGAGAGCCACCTGGAAGAGATCGACACCGCACGCGCCGGCTACGACGCCCGCGCCAGCGCGGAAGAGCCCGTTAAGACGCCGTCATAAGATCGGCGTCGCAGAAGACGCAGACGTAGTACTCGTCTTTCACAACGTTGAGTTCCGCGCATTCGGAACAGTGACGGAAGACGAAGGTGGCCGTGAAGCCGTCCGGCCTCCGTATTCCGGCACGGTCGAGCGCATCGGCGACCGCGGGCCAGGATTCTTCGCCCGGGCAGTAGCCGGTGGACTGGTTGCTGACCTCGGTGGCCACCGCACCTTGGAAGGTGATTTCACCCGCGGCCAGAACATTTTCTCGACCGGCGCAGGCCACGTGTTCGCTGCGACGTGGCGCTATGCGCAGCGTGCCGTCGAGGGTGACGACATAGGTGAACGGTTCGTCCTGCGGACGGCCCTCCATGTCCGCCGGCGACCTGACGGGTTCGCCCGGCATTTCGGCTTGTTCGAGCAACTCGGCTGGCCCGACGTAGACGTACATGCCGCCACCGTAGGACGGCGGGCCGTGCGGGGCGACCGGAAATTCGTGTGCCGCCATGCCGGGTGCCGAGGTAGCTTGGGTGCGATGGTCATTCACGAGGTGGGACGGCGAGCTAGCCGCGCCGAGCTGGGGGACGAGCAGTCGTGCCCGGCCCGGCTCGGCGGTGTGCGCCGTCATCCCATCGACCTCGTGAGGCCGTCCCATGCGTTCGACTGACATT
>NZ_BCQS01000041.1 GCF_001552195.1 Actinomadura latina NBRC 106108 | reverse complement strand
CTGGTACAAACAGGCCATCCCCCGCGCTGAAGACCTGTACGAGGAGTATCTGAAGGAACGCCAGGTCGAGGAGGAGCAGCGATGACGAATTTTCCCAAGTGGAGCGAGGTCCGCGCCGACGTCGTCGCAGCGGCGGGCGGCGAAGAGGCCGTTGCCGAGGCCCGCAAGCGTAACCAGGCTTACATCGACGGCCACCGGCTCGCCGAACGCCGCAAGGCCGTCGGCCTGTCCCAGACCGACGTCGCCGACAAGATGGGCGTGACCAAGAGCCGCGTCTCCCAGATCGAACGCGGCGAGGTCTCCACCGTCGACGCCATCGCCCGCTACGTCCAGGCCCTCGGCGGCCAGATCCAGATCTCCGCGGTGTTCGGCGACGACCAGTACATCCTGCGCGGTACTGACACCCACGCCGCCTGACAGCATCCGATCAACCGCAGCACCGGGGCACTGCCGCTGGTCGCCGGCGGGGCTGGAAGGTGCCCGGCTGAGCCGGTCTCACAGTGTGATCGGGCGCTGGTCGCGTGCGCGGATGACCGTGACCACCTGGGTTGTGGCGGATACCTGCCGGACCGGTGCGTGGTCGCGGGCGAGGCCGCTGAGGCCGTCCGCCCAGCCTTGGCCAAGGGCGCGGAGCTTCCAGACGGGTTGTCCGTTGACGGTGTGCCGGTAGAACTCGGCCATCGCCATGGCGCGGACGGCCGAGTCCGGCGGTGGGCGGAACGTCCACGTTGTGCCGGTGATGCAGCGCATCTCCAGTGCCGCGTGGGTGAGGGCGGCGCAGGTCAGGCCCGTGTCGACGTCCATGTTGATCGAGACTGCCACGCGGTGGACGTCCTCCGGCAGTGCGGAGAGGTGCAGCCCGGCCCGCTCGGTCGTGACCTGCCCTTCGGGCTGCTTCCCCAGCAGGCGCGCCGCCCCACCGGCCGCCGCCGGCTGGTGGTAGAAGACGAAGTCCTCGTCGCCCCGCACCTTGCCGGACGCGTCGAGCAGGAGCAGCGTCAGGTCGGCGTCCGCCCCGGCGAACGCGAACGTGATCGGCAACCCTTGCAGCGCTTCTTCAGGCAGGACGAGCGTCTGTCCCGGTGCCAGCTCAGCGGAAGCCGCGACCTGCCCCCCGCCTGGAAGGAGGGCGCAGGGGCGGGCTGAGACCAAGGCGGGGGCGGGGGTTGGAGTGCGGGCGCGGGTGCGGTGGTCTGCTTCCAGTCGGCGAAGGGACGTACGGCATAGGGGTCGGACGGCAGTGGGGCGGCGGGTTCGTGCGGTGCTTCCGGGACGTCCTCGATCTGGGCGAGGCGGGCCTCCAGGCCGGGGATCTTTGTGGTGTCGAGGGGCTTGATGGACGTGGAGATGTTGCCGGACGCGGTGGTCCGCACCGAGCAGTCGACGTCTTCGGCGATGTCGAGGAAGCGCAGTGCGTCTTCAGGGCGGCGCCACGGCACGGACGCGACGGCTTGGCGCGTCCAGCGGCCGTAGGCGACGATCCCTAGGCGCTGCGTGTCGGGCATCCGGGTCAGGACGGCGAGGTCGATTACGAGAGCGAGCTGCGGCGTCGACGTGACCTGATCCCCCGCTGGACTGTCCGCGAACCTGCAAGCGATCAGTCAGCCCCACTCCCGGTGCGCGAACAGGCGGTATTGAGTACCCCGAACTCCCGCCGGTCGTACAGCCCGACGCACCGCCACCCCAGCGGCAGCAACGCGACCCGCAGGACCTCCAGCCGCCGCACCGCCGCCTCATGACGACCAGTGTCCATCGGGCCGTGAAAGCGGGTTTCAGGAAGAGCGAATGTCCTTCACGTTCTGCACCCTTACTCCCTTTCGGTCACCGGCCAACCCCGGCAGATGGGTGGCGTCGGCGGTCAAGATCAGCACATCCGGCTGTTGCCCTGCCGCCTCCGCACGATCGGCGTACATGTGAGCCGTCGCGGCGACCAAGGCGTCAACAACCTCCGTCGAGTCGAACCCAGCGTCACCGATCAGCTTCCCGGCGGCACGTGCAAGGTCCTCGGTGACAGGCTCAACGACGGTCCTGGTGCTGGACAGCACATGGTTCAGTTTCGTGTCCCGGTCCGAGCCGCGCAGGATCTCCGTCAGCACGACACTGGACGTAATCAAGCGTGCCTGCTTGCGCAGCGCAGCCGCGAAGAAGATCGCAACGTTGCGGTCCCTGGCGGCCTTGTTGATGGCGTCGTTGTCGAGAACCAAGACTCCGCCGAGCCTCGCAGCCCGACGGCCGCGCACGGTGCTCACTGATCTTGCGCGGACGGCCAAGCGGCGAGGGCCGCCTGGATCTCGTCCTCAGTGAACGGTCCGTGCCGATCTTCCATCTCGTCAACGAACTCGGCGAGGGCGTCGAGTTGGAGTTTGGCCGCGATCGCCTCATCAACGTAGGCAGAATCGGACAGGCCCAGCTTGCGGGCCTGCTCGCGGATCTCAGCCTTGCGGCCCCGGCGGATGGTGGCCGACAATTTCTCGGTCGCACCGGAACCACTCGCGGGCTTACGGACCTTCGTGGCCTTGCGGCGCTTCGCGGCACGAGGAGGCGGCTTGACGGAAGTTCGGTCGGCGTCCACAACTCAATCATACCGATGGTAGGAGTCAGCTGCGGCAACCTCGCCGCGCTGACTCGGGCAAGGCGACGACCGAGCTGCCAGTCAGCCCCACTCCCGGTGCGCGAACAAGCGGTGTTTGAGGACGAGGTCGAGAGCTTCGGCCGCGGCCTTGACATCACCGCAGGGACGGACGAACCCGTCCCGCCCATCGCCGGCCTCGAAGTACCCCCACCTCTCGCCCGGCAACGCCCGCACCGTGACGACGGCGCCGATGTCGTCGGCGTGCCCGCTGGCGTACACCCACAGCAACGGCACCGGGAAGCGGAACTCCCGCCGGTCGTACAGCCCGACGCACCGCCACCCCAGCGGCAGCAACGCGACCCGCAGGACCTCCAGCCGCCGCACCGCCGCCTCATGGCCGACCAGTGTCCGCGCCTCCAGAACCAGTCGCCACCGGGCGGCCGCCCGCACCAGGCCCCGCACCGCCCCGTCAGTCACCGCGTACCGTCCCCGTACATGAGGTGATCGACCTGCTGACGGCTGAACCGGCGGACGCCGCCGAGCGTGCGAATGGACGCCAGCTTGCCGTCGTCAGCCCAGCGTGTGACGGTCTTGGGGTCGACGCGGAACATGGTGGCCACATCACCGGGCGTCAAGAGTTGCCCGGCACCGAAGTCCCACCCGTCGATGATCACCGGCTTGCCGCGGCTCACCGGAGGCTGCCGTCTCGGTGACGACGATCTCGGCGGGCGGACGGCCCATTCGGCGAAGACCGTCTTGCCGCCCGCCCCATCGCGCAACGCCCCCCAGCGGGAGACCAGTTCGCCGACGATTACCAGCCCTCGGCCCCCCACCGCGTCAGGGCCGGGCGAGCGCGATACCGGAAGCGTCCCGTCGCCGTCCCAGACCTTCACCACGTGCACGTCACCGTCCGAGCAGGCGTCCACCCGGATCTCGTCGGTCCGCGCGTGCCGGATCGCGTTGGTGACCAGCTCCGATACCACCACCCGCACGTGATATCCGTCGACAGGCCATTCGGCGGCGATCTCCGCGACATAGTCCCGCGCCGCTTTGATCATTTCGACGTCCGGCTTGAACGCGAGCATCTCGCTCCCTCCTTACGCGTTTCCTGGCCACAGCCTGACGGCCCGCGCTAGGGTTCAATTCGTTCAACCACGCAATCTGTACTCAAAGGATCACGAATGAGCGCCCGTAATGATCTTGATCCGGACCATGATCATTGGCATTGGCTGGCTTCTGACCTGCGGATATGGCGCGTTGAACGGAATATGACGCAGACCGATGTGGGCAGGATTCTCGGCGTCACAAAAACCCAGGTTTCGAACTGGGAATCGGCTCGGGAAAACCTTCCCTTGAAGCACGCCGAAACTTTGGACAGGGTTTGGCGTACATATGGGCATTTCACCCGACTTCGCCGTCTCGCGGAGCGCACGCACGACCCGGGTTGGTGGAACCAGTACACGCCGATCGAGGCCCAGGCGTCCCGCATCTGCTACTGGGCTCTCGCGATCATCCCCGGATTGCTCCAGACGCCGGACTACGCCCGAGCTCTCCTGGAGGACGGCCAGATCATCGAGGACGTGGAGGCCACGGTCGACGCCCGCATGGCCCGGCAAGCGGTACTCAGCCGGGACAGGCCGCCCGAACTGCGGGCGCTGATCAACGAGTCGGCCCTCGACCAGCCTGTCGGCGGACCGGAGGTCATGAGGGAGCAGCTCGCCCACCTCATTACGCTCAGCCACCGGCGCAACATCATCCTGCGCGTCGTGCGCCGCAGCGTCGGCGCGCACATCGGCCTCGACGGCTCGTTCGCGATCCTCGATGGGACAAAGGATTCTGCGGCCTACATGGATGCCAACACCGGTGGCAGACTGACCCAGGACTCGACAAGGCTGGACGACCTCCATTGGCGCTTCGACCTCATCGGCTCCGAAGCGTTGTCCGCGTCCGCCTCGCGTGTCCACATCGCACAGATCATGGAGGCCATGCAGTGATCGAGTGGCGCAAGTCCAGCCGCAGCAACGCGTCCGGTGAGGAGTGTGTGGAGCTCGCGGCACTCCCCGACGGGTGCGGCATCAGAGACAGCAAGGCCCCCGGCATCGGCCACCTGACCCTCACCGCCGAAGATTTCGCCCGACTCCTGACCGACGTCAAACAGGGCAACCTGAACCTTCACCCCCCGCGCTGACTCGGGCAAGGCGACGACCGGCCAGGGCGATCAAAGCCGTATCGAGGCGGCCCAGCCGCCGAAGACCTCGCTCTGCGCACTTCTGTCTCCGACGAAAGTCGGGGGTGGGGTCACTCGGGTCGTAGGCGCGGCAGTCTTGCGGCCGATGTCGGGGGCACGCCGCCGGGCCCACTCTGGAGGCCCGTCGTGCGAGGAGGACGCGTGCCCTACGGCTATCTGATCAGTACGGTGCTCGCCGCGAGTGCCACGGCGATCGCGCTGGCGCCGCCGCACAGGCCCCGGAGGCTGGCCGACGTCGGCTTCCGGATCGGCACGGTGTCGAACGAGCTGCCGTTCCTGGTGTTCTTCCTGCTGCTCGCCTCGACGCTGCTCGCCGCTGCGCAGCGGGATCTCGGGTCGCCGGGCGGCCTGGCCGTGCTCGCGCTCGCTCTCGTGACCGCTGCGGGGCTGGCGGTCGTCGTCCGGCGGCAACTGGCGGCCGGGCCAGCGCTGGAGGACGCCCTGCGCGATGGCCTGGGCCCTGAGTGGCGGGCATCGCTGGCTCCCGAACCGGCCGGCGGGCTGCGCCGCCGCCTCCCGTACGCGCGCATCCTCCTCGGCGTGCACGTCCGGCGGCGGGACGTCGAGCGGATCGCCGACCTCCGGTACGGGGACGACCGGCGCAACCGGCTGGACGTCTACCGCCACCGCTTCGCTCCCGAGGGCGGGCCCACGCTCGTCTACTTCCACGGCGGCGGCTATTTCAGCGGGCGGAAGAACCGCGAGGCCCGTCCGCTGCTCTACCGGCTGGCGAGCCAGGGGTGGGTCTGCGTCAGCGCGAACTACCGCCTGCGCCCGGACGCCGGTTTCCTCGACCACCTGGCCGACGCCAAGAAGGTCATCGCCTGGACGCGCGAGCACGGCCACGAGTACGGCGCCGACCCCGGCACGCTGGTCATGGCGGGCAGTTCGGCGGGGGCCCACCTGACCTCGCTGTGCGCGCTCACCCAGAACGATCCCGCCTACCAGCCGGGCTTCGAGTCGGCCGATACCGCCATCACCGCCGCCGTCTGCCTCTACGGCTACTTCGGCGACTACTACGGGCACGGCGAAGGGTCCGCCTCGTCGCCCCTGGCCCACGTCCGCGCCGACGCGCCACCGTTCCTCATCGTGCACGGCGACGCCGACACGCTCGTCCCCGTGCGGGAGGCGCGCCGCTTCGCGGGTGCCCTGCGCAGCGCCTCCGATGCCCCGGTCGTGTACGCCGAGCTGCCCGGCGGCCAGCACGCCTTCGACCTGTTCCACTCGCTGCGTTTCGACCGGGTCGTGGACGCCGCCGAGTGCTTCGCCGCCTGGGTCAGGTCCCGCCCGAACACCGGTGCGCCCGCTGAAATGGGACTTCGCCCCTGAGCCAGGAGCGAGCCTACGTTCGCGCTCGCGGCGTCCGCGTTGGCTGAGTTGCCTCTTCGGGTCACCGCATTGACAGCGGACAGCACCACACCTCTAAAGTACTAGCATCCTAGTTAAATGGAGGTGGCGGGTGATCGAGTTTCATCTGGACTCCGGGTCGGGGGTGTCGCCGTACATGCAGCTCGTCCGGCAGGTGCGGCACGCGCTGCGGCTCGATCTGCTGCGGGTCGGTGATCAGCTGCCCACGGTCAAGGACGTGGTGGCGCAGCTCGCGATCAATCCGAACACCGTCCTGAAGGCGTACCGGGAGCTGGAGCACGAGGGGCTCGTCGCGCCGCGTCCCGGGGTCGGGACGTTCGTGACGCGGTCGCTGGCCGGCGGGTCGCTCGCCTCGCACGGGCCGCTGCGCAAGGAGCTGGAGCGCTGGCTCGCGAAGGCGCGGCTGGCCGGGCTGGACGACGAGAGCATCGAGGCGCTGTTCATGACCACATTTCGGTCCGCCCGTGAGGAGGGCATAGCGTGACCGCCGTTCTGGAGGCCCGCGGGCTGGGCAAGAGGTACGGGCAGCGGTGGGCGCTGTCCGACTGCACGCTGGACATTCCGGCCGGGCGGGTCGTGGGGCTCGTCGGGCCGAACGGGGCGGGGAAGACCACGCTGCTGAACCTGGCGGTCGGCCAGATGGCGCCGACGGCCGGGACCATCCGGGTGCTCGGCGGCCGGCCGGCCGCGGGGCCGGAGCAGCTGGCCAAGGTCGGGTACGTCGCCCAGGACACGCCGACGTACTCCGGGCTCAGCGTCGGCGACCACCTGAAGCTCGGCGCCCGGCTCAACCCGCGGTGGGACGACGCCCTCGCGCGCGAACGGGTCGGGCGGCTCGGGCTCGGCCTCGGGCACAAGGCCGGGAAGCTGTCCGGCGGGCAGCGCGCCCAGCTGGCCCTCACGCTGGGCATCGCGAAACGGCCCGAGCTGCTGATCCTGGACGAGCCCGTCGCGGCGCTCGACCCGCTGGCCCGGCGCGAGTTCCTGCAGGGCCTGATGGAGGCCGTCGCCGAGCATTCGCTGAGCGTCGTCCTGTCGTCCCACCTGGTGTCGGACCTGGAGCGGACGTGCGACTACCTGATCGTGCTCGTGGAGTCGCACGTCCGGGTCGCCGGGGACGTCGACGAGCTGCTCGCGACCCATCACCGGCTGACCGGGCCCCGCCGGGACACGCTGCCGGCCGATCAGCGCGTCGTGTCCGAGAGCCACACCGACCGGCAGAGCACGTTCGTCGTCCAGTCGGACGGCCCGATCCACGACCCGGCCTGGACGGTCGGGCGCATCGGCATGGAGGACCTCGTCCTCGCCTACATGACCCCGGCTCAGAGCCGTCCCACGCTGGAGGCGATCCGATGATCTGGTTGGCGTTGCGGCAGTTCCGCGTCCAGGGCGCGGTGGTGTTCGGCGCTCTCGCGGTCCTCGGCGTCGCCCTCGCCGTCACCGGGCCCGGCCTGGCCGACGACTACAGCAGCGGGCTCGCGTCCTGCGGCACGGGCCGCGCCTGCGAGCAGTTCACCAGGAGGTTCTTCACCGACCACCAGGTGTACTACGGCGCCCTGATCGCGATCGTGATGGTCCTGCCCGCCCTCATCGGGCTGTTCTGGGGCGCGCCGCTCATCGCCCGCGAACTCGAGAGCGGCACGCACCGGCTCGTCTGGAACCAGAGCATCACGCGGACCCGCTGGCTGGCCGTCAAGCTCGGCCTCATCGGGCTGGCCGCGATGGTCGCCGCCGGGCTCACCGTCCGCGCCGTGAACTGGTGGTCCGGTCCGCTGGACAAGGCCGTGGGCTCCCAGTTCCCGCGGATGGAGCCCGTGGCGTTCGTCGCGCACGGCATCGTTCCGATCGGGTACGCGGCCTTCGCCTTCGTGCTCGGCGTCACGGCCGGCGTCCTCACCCACCGCACCCTTCCGGCCATGGCGATCACCCTCGCCGTGTTCGTCGGCGTCCAGGTCGCGGTGCCGGTGTGGTTCCGCCCCCACATCATCCCGCCCGAGAGCGGGACCGTGGCGATCACCTCGGAGAACCTGTCGCAGATGACCCTGGACCAGGGCGCCAAGGTCATGACGGTGCAGACGGACGCGACACCCGGGTCATGGACGCTCGCCAACCACACGGTCGACGCGTCCGGGCACGAAGCCCGGCTGCCCGCATCCCTGATGACGAAAGCGTGTGCCCCGCCCGTGGCCCCGCCGCCCGAGCCGGCGGCGGGAACCCCGGACCCGGGCCCCCCGGACGGGCCCGGTGAGGAGTGCTTCGCCGAGATCGCGCGGCTCGGCTTCAGGCAGCAGGTGGTCTACCAGCCCGCCGGCCGGTTCTGGCCGCTGCAGTGGGCCGAGACCGGGCTGTTCGCCGTCCTCGCCCTCGGCCTGTCCGGGCTCTGTTTCACCTGGACGCGCCGCCGCCTCTCCTAGAAGTTGCTCACCGCCACCGGCGCGTCGTTCGCGCGTCCCACGCCCCAGATCGTGGACGAGCCGGTGGCGGTGATGTCGGTCAGCCTCGTCCCGGCGGGGACGGCGACGGCCTGCCAGGCGCCGCCGCTCAGCCGGTAGAGCCGGGCTTCCTCGCCGTACGGCGTGGCCGCCCACAGGGTTCCCGAGCCGTCCGCCGCGAGGTCGGTGACGGGGCCCGGCGCCGGGCTCACCGTCCAGTCGTCGCCGTCCCAGTGCGCGAGGTGGTAGCCCGCGACCGCCCAGACGTCGTCCGGTCCGAGCGGCAGGACCTGGCCGATGCTCGTCACGTCGGACGGGAGGGCGGGCGTGGGCGCCATCGTCCAGGACGTCCCGTCGAAGTGCGCGACGACCGGCCGCCACGGGCCGCTGCCCGACTCGGACGGCCGGCTGCCGACCGCCCACACGTCGGAGGCGCTGGTGCCCTGCACATCGTTGACGATGGTGCGTATGTCGGGCAGATCCCGGCCGGTCCAGGTGGAGCCCTCACGCTTGAGCAGGCGCGGCTGGGTCCCGTCGGGGTAGGCGGCCTGGGCGACCCACGTTCCGCCCGGTCCCGTACTGAGCATGCTGACCGCCGACGTGGACGGCTTGTCGACCTTCTTGAACGCCGAGCCGTCGAACACGAACAGCCGGTCGAGGTAGCCGGAGTCGTACGCGCCGCCCCCGATCCACGTCTGCCCGCCGCCGGACACGACTCGCGCTATGAGCCCGTTCCCCGTCCAGCCGTTGATCGGGTACTCCTTCCAGGACGTGCCCGTCCAGCGCCGCACGACCGGGTTGCCCGCGCTGTAGAGGGCGCAGTAGTCGATCCACGCCACGCAGTAGGCGCCCTGGCCCCCGCCGATCCACACGCCGCCCGCGCCGTCCGGGGCGACGTCGTCGAGTTCGGCCCTCGGCCAGAAGAAGGGCAGGGACACGGAGTGCACGTCGCCCTCGGCGGCGTGCGCGGTCACGGGAAGGGCCAGCAGGGCGGCACCCACGGCCGCCGCCAACACGAATGAACGCCTCATGCCAGCACTATGGAGCAGGATCCTTGAATGCGCCAGTGTTCGCTGGCACAATCTCGCGGTGAGGGTCAGGGGGTCAGGGTCAGGGCGCGCTGGATGCGGTCGGCGGTGGCGCGCAGCAGGTGTGCCGACCGCTCGATCCTCGGGAGCTTGCCGGGGCGGCAGGAGATGGCGAGGGCGCCGATGACGGAGCCCGTCGCGTCCGTTACGGGGACGGCGGCGCAGCCGGTGCCGAGGGCGTACTCCTCGCGGTCGAACCGGAGGGCGGCGGGTGAGGCGAGGGAGTGGAGCAGCCGTCCCGGCTCGGTGATGGTGTGCGGGGTCAGGTCGAGGAGCGGATGCCGGGACAGGTAGTCGCGGCGGCGGTCCTCGTCGAACTGGCTCAGCACGCACTTGCCCATCGCGGTGGCGTGCGCGGCGTCCTCGAAGCCGACCCGCAGGTCGACGCGCGGCGCGCGGGGGCCGTCGGCGATGTCGATGAGGCGGATCTCGTCGTCCACGTGCATGCCGAAATAGGCCGCGACGCCCAGCTCGTCCCGCAGCTCGACGAGGGTGGGGCGCAGCCGGGCCAGGAGCTGCTGCGTCCGGCTCTGCCCGTGCAGAGTCTCGACGCGCTCGCCGAGGACCCAGAAACCGTCCGGCAACCGGGTCGCGTAGCCCTCGTGCGCGAGGGTGCGCAGCAGGTGGTACGTGGTGGCGAGTGGCAGCTTCGCCTCGCGGGCGAGCTGCTTGGCGGGCGCACCGTTCGGATGCGCCGCCACCGCCTCCATGAGGTGCAGGGCTCGCTGCACCGAGGCGATGAGAGTGGGTTTGCGTGACTCACCCATGACGTGCGGGGAACCCTCCGGGCCGGTCGGGTCAGGGCTTCGGCGGCGGTTCGTCCATTGGAGCACTTCCCGGCACCGCGCGGGCGGGGTTTCCCGATCCGGCCACGGGAAATGCGACCAGCATGAGCCAGCAGACCCAGACGCACGTCGACGAGCGGACGGCCCGGAAGGTCGCCGAAGAGGCACGCGAGACCGAGTGGCGGCTGCCGAGCTTCGGCAAGCAGCTCTTCCTCGGCGATTTCCGGCTCGACCTGATCCACCCGCATCCGCGGCCGGAAGGCGAGCCCCGGCGCAAGGGCGAGGCGTTCCTCGCCCGGCTGACCGAGTTCTGCGCGACCCGGGTGGACGGGGCCCTCATCGAGCGCGAGTCGCGCATCCCGGACGACGTCATCACCGGGCTGCGCGACCTCGGCGCGCTCGGCATGAAGATCCCGGAGAAGTACGGCGGTCTCGGGCTCAGCCAGCTCTACTACGGCCGCGCGCTGATGGTCGCCGGGTCGGTGTCGCCGGCGCTCGGCGCGCTGCTGTCGGCGCACCAGTCCATCGGCGTCCCGCAGCCTGTCAAGCAGTTCGGCACGCGGGAGCAGAAGGACGAGTGGCTGCCGCGCTGCGCGAAGCAGGTCAGCGCGTTCCTGCTGACCGAGCCCGACGTCGGCTCGGACCCGGCCCGGCTGCGCGCCACCGCCGTCCCGGACGGCGACGGCTACGTCCTCAACGGCGTCAAGCTGTGGACGACCAACGGCGTCATCGCCGACCTCGTCGTCGTGATGGCGCGCGTCCCGAAGTCGGACGGGCACCGCGGCGGGATCTCGGCGTTCATCGTGGACATGAGCACGCCGGGCATCACGGTCGAGAACCGCAACGCGTTCATGGGGCTGCGCGGCATCGAGAACGGCGTGACGCGGTTCCACGACGTCCGGGTGCCGGGGAAGAACCTGATCGGCGCGGAGGGCGCGGGCCTGAAGATCGCGCTCACCACGCTGAACACCGGGCGGCTGTCGCTGCCCGCGATGTGCGCGGCGAGCGGCAAGTGGGCCGCCAAGATCGCGCGCGAGTGGTCGAAGGAGCGGGTGCAGTGGGGCCGGCCCGTCGGCGAGCACGAGGCCGTGTCCCGCAAGATCGCGTTCATCGCGGCGACCGCGTACGCGATGGAGGCGATGCTCGACCTGTCCAGCCAGCTCGCCGACGACGAGCGCAACGACATCCGGATCGAGGCGGCCCTCGCGAAGCTGTGGTCGTCGGAGATGGCGTGCCGGGTCGCGGACGAGCTGATGCAGGTGCGCGGCGGGCGCGGCTACGAGACGGCCGAGTCCCTCGCGGCGCGCGGCGAGCGCGGCGTCCCCGTGGAGCAGGTGGTGCGCGACCTGCGCATCAACCGGATCTTCGAGGGCTCCACCGAGATCATGCACCTGCTGATCGCGCGGGAGGCGGTCGACGCGCACCTGTCGGTGGCCGGCGACATCATCGACCCGGACGCGTCCACCGGGCAGAAGGCGCGGGCCGCGGCGAAGGCGGGCGGGTTCTACGCGCGCTGGCTGCCGACGCTCGTCACCGGCGCCGGGCAGCGGCCGAGCTCCTACGCCGAGTTCGGGCCGCTCGCCAGGCATCTGCGGTACGTCGAGCGGGCGTCCCGCAAGCTCGCCCGGTCGATCTTCTACGCGGCCGGGCGCTGGCAGGGCGGCCTGGAGCGCCGGCAGGGGTTCCTCGGCCGGATGGTCGACATCGGCGCCGAGCTGTACGCGATGAGCGCGGTGTGCGTCCGCGCCCACGCCGACGCCTCGGCGGCGGGGAGCCTCGGCGGCGGGGCGCCCGGCAAGTCGGCCCTGCTGCTGGCCGACGCGTTCTGCCGGCAGTCGCGCGTCCGCGTCGAGGAGTTGTTCGACGGGCTGTGGCGCAACACCGACGCGATGGACGTGAAGCTGGCGCGGGCCGTCCTCGCCGGCGACTTCGCCTGGGTGGAGGAGGGCGTCCTCGACCCGTCCATCCCGGGGCCGTGGATCGCGCCGTCCGAGCCGGGGCCGAGCGAGGCGGAGTCCGTGCACCGCACGCTCGGCTGACCAGGCGACACGCCGCTCAGCGGGCCCCGGCGCGGTCACCGCGGGCGGTCCGGCGCGCACGCATGGATAGACTGACCCGACCTTCGCGCCTGAGATCGGACGCGCCCCGAGCGGGCCAGGTCTTCGATCCGGCGAACGAGAAGCCGAACGCCAACGCACCCAGCGAGCGGGAAGTATGCAGTCACCTGGTCAGAAGAAGTCCATCGCAGGCACCCTCCTCAACCTCCTCGGCAGCGGCCCGAAGAAGGCCGCACCGGCCGCCGGGCCCGCACCGGGCGGGGACGTGGTCCAGCCGGCCGCCGGAGAGGGCGCGCTGGAGAACCACCTGGGCGGGGACGAGGCCCGCAACTACCGCAAGTACGAGTACGAGACCGTCGCCCCGCACGTGGGCCGGTCGATGCTGGAGGTCGGCTCCGGCCTCGGGCACTTCTCCGAGCAGTTCGCCGGACGCCTCGACTACCTCGTCGTCAGCGACAACGACCCGTACTGCGTCGGCGAGCTGCGCGAGCGCTACGACGGCAACGACGACGTCGAGGTCATCGACCTGGCCCTGCCGGCCGACATCAAGATCCGGCAGAAGGTCGACACGGTCGTGATGATGAACGTCCTGGAGCACATCAAGGACGATGTGCAGGCGCTGCGCGACCTCGCCGCCGTCACCGAGCCCGGCGGCCGCATCGTCGTCTGGGTGCCCGGCTACATGCAGCTCTACGGCGACTTCGACCGCAAGGTCGGGCACGTCACCCGGTACACGCCGAAGACGCTGGAGGCGTCCGTCCGGGAGGCGGGGCTCGTCCCCGAGGTGCTGAAGCCGATCAACTTCCTCGGCGGCATCGCCTGGTGGTTCGCGGTCCGCCGCGGCGGCGCCGGCTACCCCGACCCGAAGCTCGTCAAGATCTACGACCGGACGGTCGTGCCGCTGACCCGCACCATCGAGCGCGTCGTCCGGCCCCCGTTCGGGCAGACGGTGTTCTGCGTGGCGCGCGTCCCGCGCTGAGCCGCGCGAAGGCGACGGTGGTGGGTCACGGAACACGGCCCGCCGCCGTCGCTTTTTTCTTTGGCCGCGAACGGTATGTCTCGCGCCCCTCCGTGGCGTCGCGAGCACGACACTGGGCAGTGGCCGGACTGGTCGCGGACCGCCTCTCCGGACGGAGAAGCACCATCTGCTTCCGCGGGACGCGCCCCGGACGGCCGGCCACGAAGTTCCCGTGTGGTCCGACGGTTCGGGGCGGGGGATCCGGGAGGGGAGGTCCCCCGCCGCCGAATCACACCGGCGTCGTCGGAGTGGCCGCCCGTGCCTTCGCGGTGGCGAACAGAGCGAGCCGGTGGGCGGTGGCGGCGGCCTCGCCGCGGCTCGCCACGTCCAGCTTCCCGAGGATGTTCGACACGTGGACGCTGGCCGTCTTCACCGAGATGAACAGCGCCTCGGCGATGTCGCGGTTGCTGCGTCCCTCGGCGACCAGGCGCAGCACCTCGAACTCGCGGGGCGTCAGCCCGAGCGGCGCGGACGCGTCGCTGCGGCGCGGCGCCCGGGTGCGGCGCAGCAGGCCGGCGATCCGCTCGGCGAGCGGCCGGGCGCCCAGCTCGCCGGCGAGGGCGGCGGCGGTGCTCAGCGTGGCCGCCGCCGCGTCGTGGTCACCGCCCGCCAGCGTCGCCTCGGCCAGCCGGAGCAGCGCGCGGGCCCGGTGGTACGGGTTGCCGAGCCCCTCCCACGCGGCGGCGGCCTCCTCCCAGGCGGCCGGGTCGAGGACGCCGCGGGCGCGGGCCAGCTCGGCGGCGAACGTCAGGCAGTGCGCGCGCTGGAGCGCCCCGCTGGAGCGGAGCCCGGCGGCGCGCTCCTCGATCTTCCGCAGGTCGCCGGCGGCGGCGTCGCCCAGTTCCGCGCACGCCTCGGCGCCCGCGATCAGCGCCGGCCACGCGTAGCGGGCGTCGTCCGGCAGGCCGCCGTGGTCGAGGACGGGCCGCACCGCGTCCAGCGCGGCACCGGGACGCCCCTCGGCCAGCGCGATGTTCGCCTCCAGCCACAGCGTGCTGAAGTAGTCCTGCGTCTTCAGCCACTTCATCTTCAGCTTCTTGATCTCGCGGGACATGCCGAGCCGCTCCTTCGCGGTCGCCAGGTCGCCGCGCGCCAGCCCCACCCAGCCGGTCAGGACGAGCAGCGAGGTCCGGGTGGTGATGGCCGGGTCCTGCTCGAGGGCGTGGTTCATCACGGCCATGGCCTCGTCCCACTGGCCGAGCGAGACCAGCGGTTCGGCCTGGTTGATGCTCAGGAACGTGCCCTGGGTGCGCGCCACCCCGTACTCGCGGGCCAGTTCCTTGCCGCGCGCGGCGACGGCGGCGGCCTCGGCGTGCCGTCCGGCGCCCTCCAGGAAATGCGACTTGATCACGTAGTAGCGGAGCAGCACCGGGTGGTTGCCGGCGCGGTCGGCGGCCGCCTCGACCTCGGCTATGTCGTCGTCGTACCCGTAGTCGGTGTCGGCGCAGAACAGCGTGATGAGCGCCTCGGCCTCGGCGACGGGGTCGCCGAGCCTGCGCGCGATCGACAGGGACTCCTGCCCCACCGCGCGCGCCTCGGCGATGTCGGTGGTGATGCGCACGTAGTTGCCGAGCGTCGACAGGGCCCGCGCGCGCAGCACGGACGGCGGGTCGGCGGGCAGCGCCCGCACCGCCTCGCGCAGGTCCTCGACGAAGCCGGGGCGCGCCATCTGGTACCGCATGCGGCCGCGCTGCTCCAGCAGCATCGCCCGGCGCTCGGTGTCGCGCTCCCCGTCGGCGGCGTCGACCTCCTTGAGCGCGGCGGTGACGAGCTTGATGCCGCGGTCGAACTCGCCGGCCAGGTCGGCGGCGGTCGCCGCGCCCATGAGGACCTTGACGTAGTCGGCGCCGATGCGCTCCGCCGCGTCCGGCACGCGGTCCCACAGCTGGAGGACGCGTTCGAGCATCGCCAGGCATTCGGCGTAGGCGAGCGCTTTGCGCGCCTCCCCCGCGGCACGCCAGGACGCGACCAGCGCCCACGTGCTGTTGTGGGCCTGCTTCCAGTGGTAGCTCAGCTCGACCCACAGCCGCCCGGCGGGGACGAGCGAGGGGTCCTTCTCCAGGGTCTCGGCATAGCGGGTGTGGAGCCGCGTGTGCTCGCCCGGCAGCAGGTCGTCGTGGACGGCCTCGCGGATCAGCGCATGCCGGAACGCGTAGCCGTCGCCGTCCACGACGAGCACGTTCGCGGCGACGGCGGGCCGCAGGACGCGGGTCAGCGCGGCGTCGTCGAGCCCGGACACGGCCGCGAGCAGCGCGTGCTCGATGCGGGTACTGCCGCCGCTCGCGTCCCGCAGGACGTCCTGCGTCTCTTCCGGGAGCCGCTGCACGCCGGCGAGCAGCAGGTCGCGCAGCGACTCGGGCAGCTCGCACACCAGCCCGCCGTCGTCGCACAGCAGCGCCTCGATGAACAGCGGGTTGCCCTCGCTGCGGGCCTCGATCCGCTCGACGAGGCCGGGCGGCGGGCTCTGCCCGAGCAGCTCGGTGACGAGGGCGGACACGCCGGCGCGGCTCAGCTTGCCGAGCTCCGTCCGGCGCACCCGGTCGAGCCGTTCCAGCCCGGCGAGCAGCTGCCGCAGCGGGTGGGTGCGGTGCAGCTCGTCCGTCCGGTACGTCAGGACGATGAGGACCGGGCCCGCGCCGAGGTTGCGCACCAGGAAGGCCAGCAGGTCGCGGGTGGACCGGTCGGCCCAGTGGGCGTCCTCGATGACCAGCACGACCGGGCCCTTCTCGGCCAGCCGCTCCAGCAGCGTCAGGACGACCTCGAACAGCCGGGCGCGCTCCTCCCCCGAGGCCGCGTCCGACTCCGGCTCCCCGAACTCCGGCAGGAGCCGGGCGAGGCCGCCGGTGTCGCCGCGCGGGACGAGCCCCGCGACCCCCTCGATGCCGATGTCGCGCACCAGGCCGCGCAGGACGGTCGTGAACGGCGCGAACGGCAGGCCGTCGGAGCCCAGCTCCAGGCAGCCCCCGACGAGGACGGTCGCGTCGGCGGTCCGGGCGAACTCCCTGACCAGGCGTGTCTTGCCGAGCCCCGCGTCGCCGCCGACGAGCACGGCCCCGGGCGCGGCGGCCAGGGCCTCCCGCAGCTCCCGCAGCTCCGCCGCCCTGCCGACCAGCACGGGACTCATCGCACGCACGTTCACCCCACAAGCATGCCAAACGGGTACGACAATCCCACCTGAATTTCAGCCCGTGAGATGCCAACCCTGGCCCCGGTGCTCGTCCAGCCCGGCGACCGCCCCGCCCCGCAGCGGTGGGTGGACGGTCGTCCGGACGGGCCCCTCATTCTGGATTCCGCGCTGCTGGAAGTGGTCGAGAGCGATCATCTCCGCGTGCGACAGCAAGGGCGCGACGGGGGCGCCGGCCGCGGTCAGCCGCTCGATCGCCTCCGCCCGCGTGAGCTTCGCCACGGCGGCGGTCACGGCCCCGTCCAGCTCGCCGATCCGCCCGAGCCGCTCCGCGAAGGGGACATCGGCGTGCTCCCCGATGCCCAGCGCCCGGCAGGTCGCGGCCCACAGCCTCTCCTCCGACACGACACCGAGCGTGATCTTCCGGCCGTCCTTCGTGGTGTAGACGCCGTAGCCGGGGACGGGCCCGGCGCCCGACCGCATGGTCGCCTCCGGGACGGTGCCGACCCAGTGCGCCAGGACGTCCGCCATGCCGAGGTCGATCCGGTCGCCGACGCCGCCGGCACGCGCCTTGAGCACGGCAGCGGTGATCGCGAACGCGGCCATCGTGGCGGCCGACATGTCCGCGATGGGCAGTTCGTCGGCCTCCGGGGAGACCGCATCGGGCGGGAGCGCGGCGGCGTACGCCCGGTAGTTGATGTCGTGCCCGGGGACGTCCCGAAGCGGCCCTTCCGCCCCGTATCCGGAGATGGAGCAGTACACGAGCCGCGGGTTGAGCCCCCGCAGCACCGCATGCCCCACCCCCAGACGCTCGGCGACGCCGGGCCTGAACCCTTCGACGAACACCTCGGCGTCCTCGGCGAGCCCCTTGAGCGCCGCCAGCCCGTCCTCCGACTTCAAGTCGAGCACCATGCTGCGCTTGTGCCGGTTGAGGACGTCGAAATGGTCGCGGAACATCCGCATCGGCTCCCCGCCGGGCGGCTCGACCTTGATCACGTCCGCGCCGAGCTGCGCGAGCAGCTGCGTGGCGTACGGCCCGGGCCGCCACATCGTCAGATCGAGCACCCGCAACCCGTCCAGCGGCGCCATGGAGCTCCTCCCGCAACGTCGTCCGCGCCCACGCTGCCGGGCGCCGCCGCCCCCGTCAAGCGAGCGCTTGGTCGCAGGGGAAGCGAGGCGGCCCTGCCAATGGGCCGGGGCCGCGCAGAGCCGTTGACGGTGCGTCCAATTCGGGAGAGGCTGACCGGACAGGGCCGGGTAGCCGGGCGGTCATTCCTGGTCAACGCCAAGGGAGGTGCTGCCGTGCGCTTCGGGCTCTTCTACGAGCATCAGCTGCCTCGGCCGTGGAGTGACGGGCAGGAGCTGAGGCTCTACCAGGACGCGCTCGACCAGGCGGAGATCGCCGACCGGGTGGGGTTCGACTGCGTCTGGGCAGTGGAGCACCACTTCCTGGAGGAGTACTCGCATTCGTCGGCGCCGGAGGTCTTTCTCGCCGCCGCGTCGCAGCGGACGAAGCGGATTCGGCTCGGGCACGGGATCGTCCAGCTGCCCCCGGCGGTCAACCATCCGGCGCGCGTCGCGGAGCGCATCGCGACGCTCGATCTCGTCTCGAACGGGCGGGTCGACTTCGGGACGGGCGAGTCGAGTTCGAGCGCCGAGCTCGGCGGGTTCGGGGTGCGGCGCGCCGAGAAGCGGGGCCAGTGGCAGGACGCCGTCGACGCCATCACCAGGATGTTCGTCGAGGAGCCTTTCGCCGGATGGTCGTCGGAATACCTCCGGATGCCGCCCCGGAACGTGCTGCCGAAGACCGTGCAGAAGCCGCATCCGCCACTGTGGGTGGCCTGTTCGCGGCGGGAGACCATCCAGTTCGCGGCGCGCAACGGCATCGGGGCGCTGTCGTTCTCCTTCGTGGAGCCCGAGGACGCCGGGAAGTGGGTGGACGAGTACTACCGCATCATCGCGTCCGACGAATGCGTCCCGGCGGGCTTCGCGGTGAATCCGAACGTGACCGTCGTCCTGCCCATGATGCTGCACGAGGACGAGGCGACCGCGATCGACCGGGGCATCGACGGGGCGCATTTCTTCGCGTTCGCGCTGGCGCACTACTACGGGCCGACACCGCACGATCCGGGACGCACGAACGTGTGGGAGGAGTTCCAGGAGCGCCGGGAGTCCCGGGGATTCTCGCGCGAGCAGATCATCGCGAACGCGGAGACGCTCAACGTCAACGTCGGGTCCCTGCGCGGCGCCGTCGGGACGCCCGCGCAGGTCATCGACCTGATCCAGCGCTACGAATCGGTGGGCGTCGACCAGATCTCGTTCGTGCTGCAGTCGGGACCGAACAAGCACGAGCACATCTGCGAGTCGCTCGAATTGTTCGGGACGGCCGTCCTGCCGCATTTCACCGAAGGGCGTGAGGAGCGCGAGGCCGCCAAGGCGGAACGGCTCGCCCCCGCCGTCGAGGCCGCCCTCGCCCGCCGCGACCCCGCGCGGAAGGCGCCGTCCGGTTACCGCATCGACGAGGACGCGGAAGTCGCCCGCGCGAGCCGTTCGCGCCGTCCGCTTGGAGTGGAGGTCCGTGCGGCGGGCCGGAGAAGGTTCAGGCAGGGTTTCTACAATCTCGTCCATGGCCGGACGGACGAACAGATCGAACGCCGTTTCGGTCCCAGCGCCCAGCGCCTGTTCTTCGCCGGAATGGCGCGCGCCTTCGATCCGTCCGCGGCGGGCGGTTTCACGGGCGAACTGGAGTTCCAGCTGACCCGCACCACCTGGACGCTCGTCATCGGCGAGAACCGGGCCCGCGCCCACCCCGGGCCGGCCAGTGACCCGTCGCTGGCGCTCATCGTGAAAACGGCGGATTTCCTGCGGATTCTCGCCGGCGACGCCAACCCGGCGACCCTTCTCATGGACGGCGACCTGGAACTGCGCGGCGACTTCGACCTGGCCCCGCGGCTCAGCGAGATGTTCGGCGGCCCGTCTCCGTACTGACCCGTGGCCGCAGGACTTGGTGGTGGCCGTAGTCCCCCGATGACCACGGCCACCACATAATCAGACGTCCACACCCCCTGCGAGAGTTCGCGTCCCGGCGAAAAACCTCGATCAATCTGAGCCGCGGTGGCTCGACCTCCACGGCCTCCCGTCCACCGTACTTCGCCGTGGACCTGGACGGCCTGGCCCGCCGCTCCCTCTACCTGGACCGCCTTGAGGACACCCGGGTCATCCGCCAGATCAGCTCGATCGTCGAGTCCTTCCGGGACGGGATTCGTCCTCGTCCGCCCCGCCAGTACTCGCACTGATGGACGGACGTCCGGCGACCAGGTCGCCCAGCCAGTCGCCGAGCCGCTGCACGGGCCGCCGGTACCGGCGCTCACGCTTCAGGGCCCGCCGCTCCTTTCGAGACCCCGGCCGATATCTGCGCCGCGCCCAGGGCGAGTCGGGCCGGGCCAGCCGGACGGCGCCGACCACCGCGACCAGGCCGATGAACAGCCCGATGAGCCCCGTCCAGACTTTGCCCTTGAGCAGGGCCACCAAGGCCACGAGCATGTCGAACACCAGGACGGCCGCGACCGCCCACAAACCGTCCCCGGCCACGTCGTCCAGCCCGAGCGGCCGCAGGCCCAGCAGCAACAACCCGCACAGCGCGATCGTGATGAACACGACCTCGACCGACACCCGGCCCTGCTCGCTCCAGTAGACGTCCTCCAGGTGCAGTACGAGCGCGAACTCGTCCAGCACCAGCGCCGCCCCGACCCCGAACACCCCGGCGGTGGCCGCCGCCCACCCGGACGTGCCGTCCTCGACGGCGAGCCCGCCCACACCCCCCACGCACATGAACACCAGCCCGAACACCACGTGGTGGATGTGATGTCCGCCCGGCGTGACGTTCCCGGGCCACCACCGCACCTGCCGCCGGATCATCCGGACGCTGAACCGGATGAACAGGAACCCGGCTATGAACGCCACAAGGAAACAGAACAGCCGGAGCCGCCCGGCGTCCGCGATCTCCCGAGTGAACCACTCCCCCACACCGGGCCCTCTTCCCAGGGCGAGGCAAAGTCCACCTCATGCCGGCGCACGGAACTCCACTTTCAGCACCGCCCAAACGCTCTTGCCGTCGAACTCCGCCCTGACCCCCTGTTCCTCGGACAGGAATTCCACAATCCCAAGCCCCCACCCACCGGGGTCTAGAGCGTCATCGGGGACGGGCCTTTCCGGCATGGAAAGGTCTGGTGTGGCCCCCTTCGGCCTGACGGGCGACGTGTCCCAGACCTCCAGCCGGAGCCCGTCGCCGTCCAGCGCCATCCGCAGCGACACCGGCCGGTGCGGTGTGGCCTTCACCGCGTTGGTCAGCAGCTCAGAGGCGACGAGCACGGCACTCTCCACCGTCTCCTCCGCCAGCCCCCACTGCAGCGCCTGCGACTCGACGATCAGCCGCCCCTGCTGGACGACCTCCGGCACGGCCAGAAACCCCCGCCGCAGAGCCCGCGGCCCGGCCGTCGTCCTTTCCACTCGAACCGAACAGTCCGTTTTGTCGAACTCAACCCTTCGCCGACCGCGCCCGAAGATCATTCCATTCACCACTCCCATTGCCCGTTGTGTGCAATCCGCTACACATCGTGGGAGCTCCTGGTTATCGTCGGAAGTGGGACGAGCTTTACCCAACTCGATACTTCCGGAGGACGACTCATGGTGAATCGGAAGCGACTCGACCCGACCGAGTCGGCAGCGGCGCTTTTCGGGGCAAAGCTCCGCAAGTTTCGGGACAAAGCCGGACTTTCTCAAGCCAAGCTCGCGGAGACGGTCGGCTACTCCCACGACACGATCTCCAAGGTCGAGACCGCCGCCCAGGCCCCGTCCCCCCAGCTCGCCGAACTCCTCGACGCCCACTTCGGCACGGACGAGACCTTCCAAGAGCTCCAGCCCCTCGCCGCCAAGGAGGGCATCCCAGTCTTCTTCCGCCCCTACGCCGAGCTCGAAAGCACCGCCAACGCGGTGCGCGTTTATGATCACCTCGTCGTCTCCGGTCTTCTGCAGACGGAGGACTACGCACGCGAAGTCCTCCGTCCGGGGCAGCTCGCTCATGATCTGGACAGGGCTGTAGCAAGCCGCATGGCCCGCCAAGATGTGCTCGCGAGGAAGGACCCGCCGTGGGTCGTCGTCCTGCTCATGGAGAGTGCGATCAGAAACGTGGTGGGCACGAGAGACATAACGAAGGACCAGCTCAACCGACTCTTGGAACTACGCCAGGAGCCCAACATCAGCATTCTGATCGCGCCGCTCAATTCACCCGTCTACCCCGCGAGCGGCTTCACCCTCTTGAGCAGCAAAGACAATGCCGACCTCGCCTATGTGGAGGGGGCCGGCGGCAATGGGCACGTGATCGAACTAAGCTCAAGAGTTGAGCAGATCCGGCGGCTGTGGGACATGATCAGCAACGTCGCCTTGACCGACACGGCCTCGGAAGCTCTGATCCGCGAGGTGATGGAGGGCTTGTGAAAGACGTGAGACGCGCCACTTGGCGTAAGAGCAGCCACAGCACCCAGGAGGGCGGACAGTGCGTCGAGATGGCCGACCTTGAAACCGCTTGGGGAGTCCGGGACAGCACGGACCCGGACGGCCCCGTCCTCCGGTTCGGACGGGACGCCGTGGCCGGGCTACTCAGCCGCATCAAGACCGGCGAACTCGACCGGTAGCCGCCCCCCGGCAAGCAAGCACCCTCCCCGGAGGGGGCTTTTCCGCGCAGTCAGCCGCAGCCCTCGAACTGGGGGACGGTGACGGTGATGTTGAGGCCCGAGGTGGCGAACCACTGGTCGAGGAGGGTCTCGGCGGCGCCGTTCTGGTACATGCCGGTCAGGATCCGGTTGACGGCACGGCAGCCCTCCAGGTCGCCCTTGGGGAGGCCGATGCCGTACCGCTCGTCCGAGAAGGGGGCGTTGACCACGGTGACGCCGGAGCCGGCGGTGGCCGCGAACCCGGCGAGGATCAGGTCGTCGGTGGACACGGCGTCCAGGCGCCCGTCGGCCAGCGCCGAGACGCACTCGCCGTAGGAACGCGCCGGGACGAGCGCGGCGGGGACCTTGCGCTCCTCGGTGACCCGGCGCCACGAGGTGGACCCGGAGACCTGGCAGAGCCTCTTGCCCCGCAGGTCGCGCACGTTCCGCACGGCCCTCTCCCCCTGCCGGACGAGGATGTCCTGATGCGCGACGTAGTAGGGGCCGGCGAACGTGACCTTGTCCTTGCGCTCGGGGGTGATCGAGTAGGTCGCGATCACCATGTCGACGGTGCCCCCGCGCAGGGCGCTCTCCCGCTCGTCCGACGACAGCGGGCGGAAGGTCACGTTCTCCGGCGGGACGCCGAGTTTCCCGGCGACGTAGGTCGCGACGTCGATGTCGAAGCCCTTCAGCGAGTCGTCCCCGGTGCGGAGGGACAGGCCGGGCTGGTCGTCCTTGACCCCGATCACCAGGGAGTCCCGGCCGGTGACGGACGGCGGCGCGTCGGCGCCGTCCACCAGCGGCGCCGACACCACGGTCACCCCCAGGACCAGCACGGCCAGGACGGCCAGGACGGCCGTGGCGGCGAGGGTGAGCGTGCTGCGGGCGGCGTGCACGGGCGGCTCCCGTCTCTCGGTCTCAGCGGTACTCCGACAGGCGCGGCCACACCCCGGCCGCGATGAGGGCCGCGATGGCCAGCGCGGCGGCCGGCGCCAGCCAGGTCCACGGGTCCAGGGCCCGGTCGCCGTTCGCCACGCTGCGGGCGCGGAGGAAGTCGTGATGGCTGATCCGGGCGTCGAGCTCCTGGTCGTGCGCCCGGAAGGCCGGGTGCGGCAGGGGCGCCCAGCGCGGGTCCAGATGGGCGCGGACCGCGGCGACCCGCCGGCCGCTCTCCGCCAGTGACCGGACGGCCCGGTCGTGGTCCTGGTACTCGCGGTAGCCGGCGAGCAGCGCGCCGGCGTCCGCTGCGGCGAGGCGCGCCCGGGTGCCGTAGAAGCCGCCGAAGGTCACGGCCCCGCCGTCCCGGCTCACGCGGGCCACCCGCGCGTCCAGTTCGCGGTAGTAGGCGGCCAGGCTGGTCGCGCCCTCGATGTAGAGGATCGTCTGGGACTTCTCCAGGTACATCTGGTCATAGCGGTCGGCTTGGGCGGGATCCAGAAGCTGGCGGGCCCGGTCGGTGTCCAGCCCCTTGCCGATGGCGCGGGCGCGGGTGAGGGTGAGGACCGGGTCAAAACCGGAGGCCTTGGCCGCCCGCATGTGGTCCGCCTCGGTGGCCAGCAGCGACGCGCCCGCCACCGTCAGCACCAGCGCACCGGCCAGCGCGGCGGCCAGCGGCAGGCTGAGCAGGCGCCGGAACCGCCGGGCCAGGTACACCTGCAGGGCTCCGAGCGCCGCCAGCAGCGCGATGCCGGCGCCCAGCACGCGGAACCAGCCCGCGCGGACGGCCGCGTGCTCGTCCCGGTAGGCGTCGTCGACGTCCGCCGCGCCGTCCAGCGTCAGGTTGTACGCCTTCGGCAGCAGGTTCCGCGTCATCAGGCCGGTCGCCGCCCGGTACCGCTGGACGCCCTCGTCCGGCAGCGCCGCCGCGGGGCCGCCCCGTCGCCGCCCGGACTCCATCGCCGCCCGGACGTGCTGGTCGTAGGCGTGCAGCCCGTCGAGCACCGACTGGACGGTCCGCAGCCGCTCGGGGTCGTCCCGCGCCAGCAGCGCCGCCTGCAGCGCGGCCCGCTGGGCGTCCTCACGGCGGATGTCGTACGCGTGGCGCTCGCCGCTGCGCTCGCAGTCCCGCTCGTCGGGGTCGCACAGCCAGCCGTCCTCGCCGCCGGTCAGCAGCACGTTGGTGACCTGCGCGTCCATGTCGCTGAGCGCGAGGTACATGTCGCTGGTGGCCACCACCATGGGCCCTTCCCGGTGCCCGAGCGCGCGCAGCCCCTCCCGCGCGTCCCCGGCCCCCACGGCCGTCACGGTGAGCAGCACGGCGAGGGCCAGCAGCGCGAGGGCGGTCAGGGCCCGGACCCGTCCCGCGACGGTGCGGAGACCGAAGAGCTTGGAGGGCACGCTCGTTCTTCTCCTCAGGGGGCTCCGGGGACCGGCGTCCAGTCTCGGGGAAACGCAGCGGCCAAGGCAAGATCGTTCGCCGGGGCCGGTTGCGGCCGAACCGGACGCGGGCGCTCACCGGCGCGCGCCAGCCACCACGCATCGGCGGGGACGGGAGTCCCCTCGGCCGGATGGTCAGCGGCCCTGGAAGTTCGGGGTGCGGTTCTCCAGGAAGGCCGTGATGCCCTCCTTGGCGTCCTCGGTGGCGGACAGGGCGACCAGCTCGCCCAGCAGGTGGGCCACCTGGTCTTCCAGCGGGCGGCCTTCGATGGCGAAGAAGGCGTCGCGGCCCCGGCTCAGGCCCAGGGGGCTCTTGGACGCGATGACGCGCGCCAGCTCGTCCACGCGGGTGTCCAGGTCGGCGCGCGGGACCACCTCGGTCACCAGGCCCATGTCGCGGGCCTCCGCGGCGGTGACGCGGGCGCCCGTGTAGTAGAGCTTGAAAGCGTGCTTCGGGGCGACGTTCCGGTTGATGATCGCCATGATCATCATGGGCCAGAGGCCGACGTTGACTTCGGGGGTGGCCAGTTTGACGTCGTCGGCCGCGATCACCAGGTCGCAGGCGGCGGCGAGGCCGAGGCCGCCGGCGACGGCGTGGCCGGCGAGCCGGGCGATGATCGGCTTGCCGAGCCGGGGGAAGGCCGTGAACAGGCGGAAGGGGGCGCTCTCGCGGATGGCGGACGCGTCGGCCAGGGGGCGGCCGTCCGCCTGGGCCCGGCCGAGGCCGCCCAGGTCGGCGCCCGCGCAGAACGCCCGGTCGCCCGCGCCCGTCAGGACGATGACTCGCACGTCGGGGTCGGTTTTCGCCCGGTCGAACGCGTCGAGCAGCTCATCGGTCATCTGGTCGCTGAGCGAGTTTCGAGCCTCGGGGCGGTTCAGCGTGATGCGGGCGATCCGCTCGTCCACCGCGTAGATGATCGTCTCGTACATGCCCCTCTTCCCGGTCATCACGGCGTCCGCCCCCGGAGCGCGGCTCCAGGGGCAGACTACGCGGGGTCGTCAGAGACGCTCGATGATGGTGGCGTTGGCCTGGCCGCCGCCCTCGCACATCGTCTGCAGGCCGTAGCGGCCGCCGGTGCGCTCAAGCTCGTGGAGGAGCTTGGTCATGAGGACGCCGCCGGTCGCGCCGAGCGGGTGGCCGAGCGCGATCGCGCCGCCGTTGGGGTTGGTCTTCTCCAGGGAGGCGCCGGTGTCGCGGGCCCACGCCAGCGGGACCGGGGCGAACGCCTCGTTGACTTCGAAGACGTCGATGTCGTCGATCTTCAGGCCGGACTTGGCCAGCGCCTTCTCCGTCGCCGGGATCGGGCCGGTCAGCATGTAGACCGGGTCGGAGCCGCACACCGCGAGGGTGTGGATGCGGGCGCGCGGGGTCAGGTTGTGCTGCTTGACGGCCTCCTCGGAGGCGATGAGCAGCGCGGACGCGCCGACGGAGATCTGCGAGGCGACGGCCGCGGTGATGGCGCCGCCCTCGCGCAGGACCTTCAGGCCCGCCATCTTCTCCAGGGTGGTGTCGGGGCGGGCGCCCTCGTCCTTGGACAGCCCGGCGAGGGGCGCGATCTCCCGGTCGAAGTAGCCGGCCTCGATGGCCTTGGCGGCGCGCTGGTGGCTCTCCAGCGCGAACTTCTCCAGGTCCTCGCGGGTGAGGCCCCACTTCTCGCACATCAGTTCCGCGCCGCGGAACTGGGAGACCTCCTGCATGCCGTACCGCTCGGCCCAGCCCTCGCCGTACGGGAAGTCCATCCCCTTGACGATGCTGGAGCCCATCGGCACCTTGGCCATCTGCTCGACGCCGGACGCGACGACCAGGTCCTGGGTGCCGGACAGGACGCCCTGCGCGGCGAAGTGGATCGCCTGCTGGGACGACCCGCACTGCCGGTCGATGGTCACGCCGGGCACGGTGTCCGGCAGCCCGGCCGACAGCCACGCGGTCCGCGCGATGTCGAGGGCCTGCGGGCCGACCTGCATGACGCAGCCCATGATGTTGTCCTCGACCGCGGAAGGGTCGACACCGGTGCGGTTGACGAGCTCCTTGAGCACGTGGGCCCCGAGGTCGGCGGGGTGGACGTCCTTCAGGGCGCCCTTCTTGGTACCGACGGGGGTACGGACCGCGCCGACGATGTACGCCTCGGCCACTACGCCTCCAAATTGTGGGGTGGTTCCGTCCCGAAACCGAGTGAGATTCGGTTAGTCAGTATGAGATTACATCCATCATGGCGCAACGCCATGTGAGCTGAGTCTCCGGCTACGCCTCGCGATCGTCCGCGGGCGCGGGCCGGAGGAGGCCGCCGTCCTCGTCGTCGCCGAGGGACGCCTCGGCCAGCCTCGTCAGGACGTCCGCCAGCTCGGGATGCTCCTCGGGCTCCCAGCCGTCCACGTGCCGGCACAGGCCCTCCCGGCGGGCGGCGAACAGGCTGTCGGCCACGAGCCGGCCGGACGCGGTGATGGCGAGCGTCGCCTCCCGGCGCTGGACGTACCCGTCCTCGACCAGCCGGTCGACGTACGGGCGGCCCTCCTCGATGGTGACGCCGGCGCGGTCGGCGAGGTCCTGCCGGGCGACCGTGCCGTCCTTGGCGATCCGGCACAGCGCCCATACGCTGCCCGCCGGCAGCGTCACCCCGCACAGCGCGGCCAGCCGGTTGTAGAGTTCGGCCGCCTTCGGGTCCCGGCGCATGAGCTCGCTCAAGGCGCGCTCCATCTCGTGCCTAGACGAGCGGACGGTCGGCGCCGCACCGAAGCCCTCGCCGTAGTCGCGCGTCTGCGAGGTCGCCCGCAACGGGACCTCGCGCAAGAACCACGTCAGCACGAACGCGACGGCCGCGACGGGCACGGCCCAGAGGAACACCGAGTCGATCGACTGCGCGTAGGCGTGCAGGACCTTCTGCTTGACCTCGGCGGGAAACCTGTCGAGCAACTGGGGGTTCCCCTGGACGGCCTCCGGGTCGAACCCGGGCGGCAGGACCCGCGCCAAGCCCTCGATGTGCGAGGCGAGCCGGTTGCTGAAGATGGAGCCGAACACCGCGACGCCGAACGAGCCGCCGATCTGGCGGAAGAACGTGACCCCGGACGTGGCCGACCCGAGGTCCTCATAGGACACGGCGTTCTGGACGGCGATGACGAGCACCTGCATGACCAGGCCCAGCCCGAACCCGAGCAGCGCGAACCGCAGGCTCATCTCCAGGGTGGAGGACGTCTCGTCCAGCCCGGACAGCAGGTACAGCGCTCCCGCGATCATCGGCGTGCCGAGCACCGGGAAGATCTTGTAGCGGCCGAAGCGGGTGATCAGCTGCCCGGACCCGATCGAGCTGACCAGCATGCCGAGCATCATCGGCAGCAGGTAGACGCCGGACAGCGTGGGCGACACACCGTGCACGATCTGCAGGAAGATCGGCAGGAACGTCAGCGCGCCGAACATCGCGAAGCCGACCGCGAAGCTGATCGCCGCGCCCAGCGCGAACACCCGGTTCACCAGCAGCGACGGCGGCATGACCGGCTCGGCGGCGCGCCGCTCGACGAGCAGCCAGACCCCGATCAGGAACACCGACCCGGCGGCGAGGCCGATGATCGGCGCGGACGACCAGGCGTACCGCGTCCCGCCCCAGGTGGTCGTCAGGACGAGCCCGACGGCCCAGCCGACGATCAGCAGCGTCCCGAGGTAGTCGATGCGGTGCCGCTCGCGCTCGCCCGTCGCGGGCAGGACGGCGGCGATCACGATCAGCGCCAGCACGCCGATCGGGAGGTTGATGTAGAAGACCCAGCGCCACGACAGGTTGTCGACGAACCAGCCGCCGAGCAGCGGCCCGCACACGCTGGACACGCCGAAGACCGCGCCGAACAGCCCCTGGTAGCGGCCGCGCTCGCGGGGCGTCACCACGTCCCCGACGATCGCGACGACGAGGACCATCAGCCCGCCGCCGCCGAGGCCCTGCAGGGCGCGGAACATGATCAGCTCGAACATGTCCTGGGACAGGCCGCACAGCGCCGACCCGATCAGGAAGATGACGATCGACGCCTGGAACAGCCGCTTGCGCCCGTACTGGTCGCCGAGCTTGCCCCACAGCGGCGTCGAGGCCGTCGAGGCGAGCAGGTACGCCGTCACGACCCACGACAGGTGGTTGAGCCCGCCGAGCTCGCTGACGATCGTGGGCAGCGCCGTGGACACGATCGTCTGGTCGAGCGCGGCCAGCAGCATCGCGAGCATGAGCGCGCCGAGGATGACGAACAGGTCGCGGCCCTTCGGCATGGCCCGCTCGTCCCGCGCCGCGCCCTCGACCGCCGTCATGCCCCAGCCCCCGCCCGAAGACGACCTTTCCGTGCGGGGAAGGTCTACCCAGGGGCCGGACGAGATCACCCGGCCCCGGACGCGCGGCTCAGCGCACCAGGTCGGAGGCGACCTTCGCGGCGCCGATACCGGCGGCGCCGGCGGCGACGCCCACCGCCCCCGCGGTCACCCACAGCGGCACGGCCCCGCGGGTCTTCAACCCGCTCATGACGTCGAGCGAGTCGACGGCGAGGCCGAGCCGCGCCCACAGCCGGCGGCCGTTGTCGTCGCTCAGCAGGTAGCCGGCGCCGAGGGCGATCTCCCGGGCGGCGAACATCCGCGCCACGTAGTCGCGGCCCGGGTCGGCGGCGCCGCCGAGCCCCATCAGCTTCACGGTCAGCTTCGGCGCGGCGAGCGCCGCGAGCCCGAGAGCGACCCGCCCGCGCGCCAGGCCGGTCATCATGCCGTCGACCTTGTCCCGGCCGTCTACTTCCTTCGCATCTGCCACAAGAGTGAGGTTAGCGGGCGCGCCCCCGCCCGGGGACGTGCACCCTCTGGAGCGGCCGATCGGCGCTCGCCCCGCTCCGGTCGCCGATCGGCCGGGTAACGCGCTCCCTACACGTCTATCGTGCAGAGAGGCGGCACTCCCCCCGCTCGGAAGGTGACCTATGGAAGGCATCCTCGCCCTCGTCGTCGTGTCGCTCCTCGCCGCGTTCTGCGTGCGCTGGGCGGCGGTCCGGCTGCGGGTGCCCATGCCCACCCGCGTCGCGGTGATCACCGTGTTCGTGCTCGTCGTGCTCGCCCTGTACGGGCAGCACCTGCGGGGCTGAAACAGCGGCGAAATTCTCCCGCGGCGGGCTGAACTTCCTCCCCCGGCGGTGAGTCATAACTGACGAAACCCGGCTTCACGCCCCGCCCGGCGACGCCCGACCAGGGAAGCCGGCCCGAGCCGAGGGAGTGCACCAGTGCCGCAACCGGCGCCAGCCGTCCAGCGCATGGGCGGCACGATCGCCCCGCACCTGAGGCGCCTGCTGGAGTTCGTCGAGCCCGGCCGCGACGACGTCTGCCTGGACGTCGCGCGGGGCCGCGGCCC
Source organism: Actinomadura latina NBRC 106108 (assembly GCF_001552195.1). Taxonomy (GTDB): domain Bacteria; phylum Actinomycetota; class Actinomycetes; order Streptosporangiales; family Streptosporangiaceae; genus Spirillospora; species Spirillospora latina. Next base: position 36,310 of record NZ_BCQS01000041.1, on the reverse strand, counting down.
GATGCCCGCCGCGCTCGCCCCGCAGGTGCGGCACATGACCGCGGTCGACGCGATGCCCGAACCGCCCGCGCGCACCGACACGTCCGGGCGCATGACGACGGTCGAGTTCGGCACCGGCCCGGTCCGCATCACCGGCGACGGCGGACCGGACGGCGACCGGCTCCCGGCCGCCTCGACCCGCGAGGACCGCGTGCCGCACCCGATCGGCCCGGACCGTCCCACGATCAAGGCGGACGCCGCCGCGCTGCCCTACCGGGACAACGCGTTCTCCCTCGTCACCGCCCGGTTCTCGCTCTACGCCCTGGGCGACCCCGACAACGTGCTGCGCGAGCTGCTGCGGGTCTGCCGGCCGGACGGGCGGGTGGTCATCGCCGACCTCGTCCGCGGCAACCTCGCCGGGCCCGAACGCGACCGGATCGAGCGGCTGCGCGACCCCGACCACCCCGGCACCCCGTCCATCGCCCGGCTCACCGAGATGATCACCTCGGCGGGCGGCAGCATCCGGCGGCTGGACGTGTTCACCGTGGAGCGTCCCATCGAGCCGTGGCTCGCCGGGGCCTGCGACGACACCGCCGCCGACCGCATCCGCGACGCCCTCATCGACGAGGTCGACGGCGGCCCCAAGACCGGCGCGAAGCCGCGCATCATCGGCGGCGAACTGTGGTTCACGCAGACGTGGGCGCACGTCGCCGCTGAGCCGATTCCCTAGGGGCCTGATTCCCTAGGGGCCGATTCCCTAGGGGACGAGGACGGCCGCTCCGGTGAAGCGGTCCGCGGCGAGGTCGGCCAGCGCACGGTCGGCCTCGTCCAACCCGTACGCGTGGGTCGTGACGGCGACGTCCAGCCGCGCGGCCAGCGTCAGGAACTCCTCGCCGTCCGCGCGGGTGTTCGCCGTCACCGACCGGACCCGGCGCTCCTGGAACAGGTGGCGCTGGTAGTCCAGCACCGGGACGTCGCTGAGATGGATACCCGCGATCGCGCACGTCCCGCCGCGGTCGAGCCGCTCCAGCGCGGCGGCCACCAGTTCCCCCGCCGGCGCGAAGATGATCGCCGAGTCCAGCGGCGCGGGCGCGGCGTCGAACGAGTCGCCCGCCCACGACGCCCCCAGCTCGCGGGCCAGGTCGCGGGCGGCCGGGCTGCGGGTGAAGACGTGCACGTCGGCGCCCTCGGCGAGGGCGATCTGGGCGGCCAGGTGCGCGGAGCCGCCGAACCCCCAGATGCCGAGGCGCCCGCCCGGCGGCAGGGCGGCGCACCGCAGCGCCCGGTAGCCGATGATGCCCGCGCACAGCAGCGGCGCGGCCCGGACGTCGTCCAGCTCGGGCGGCAGCGCGTAGGTGTAGGCGTCGATGGCCACCGTGTACTCGGCGTAGCCGCCGTGCGCGTCCCAGCCGGTGTAGACCGAGGCCGGGCAGAGGTTCTCGGCGCCGCGGCGGCAGAACCGGCACGCGCCGCACGTCCCGCGCAGCCACGCCGCCCCGACCCGGTCACCGGGGCCGTGCAGGCACCCCGGGCCGGCCGAGACGACCTCGCCGACGATCTCGTGGCCGGGCGTCACCCCCGGCAGGTGGACGGGCAGGTCGCCTTCGGCGACGTGCAGATCCGTCCGGCACACCCCGCACGCCAGCACCCGCACGAGCAGCTCGCCGGGCCCCGGCGACGGCACCTCGCGGCGGGCGCGCCGCAACGGTCCCGACTCGATCGGGGACGGCTTCTCCACCACCCAGGCGCGCATCGCTACGGCGTCAGCGGCAGCTCGAACCAGACGGCCTTGCCGTCCGCCGTCGGCCGGGCGCCCCACCGGGTGGCGAGCTGGTCGACCAGGTAGAGGCCGCGGCCGCCCTCGTCGGTCTCGCCCGCGCTGCGGATGCGCGGCAGCCGCATGTCAGAGTCGAACACCTCGACCCACACCATGTCGGCGCCGCGCCGCAGCCGGAGCCGGAACTCCTTGGTCGGCGGCTCGCGGCGGCCGAGGTCGGCGCCGAGGTTCCAGTCGTCCTCGTCGAAGTCGGCTCCGGGGAAGTCGGCACCGGGGAAGTCGGCGGAGTCGAACGGGTCGCCCTCGACGCCGGCGCCGAACTCGGTGTTGAACTGCACGGGCGGCGGCGCGCCGAGCGGCTCGCCGCCCCGGCCGGGCGGGCCGGCGGGCACCGGGACGACCATCTCCCGGCGCGGCGCCGGCGTCGCGGTGGCGTGCAGGACGACGTTCGTGACGACCTCGGACACCAGCAGGCACGCGAGTTCGGCCTGCTCGTCGAGCATCCCCCAGTCGGCGAACGCGTCGGCGGCCATCCGGCGCGCCTCCGACACCATGATCGGCTCGGCGGTGAAGGTGCGCTCCTCGACGCCCAGCTCGTCGCCCGCGGTGCGGATCACCACGATCGCGACGTCGTCGTCGGTGTCGCCGGGCACCGCGTCGTAGGCGGCGTTCGCGATCGCCTCGACGCCGCCGCCCGCGGCCTTCGCCACGGCGTCGCGGACCATCTCCCGCGACTCCTCGCGGGTGTAGTAGTCGCCGTCGACCTTGGGCCGCCGGTCGATGAGGCCGTCGGTGTAGAGGACGAGCGTGGAGCCCGGCTTCAGCTCGGTCGTCTCCTCGTTGAAGAGGATCTCGCCGCCCATGCCGGGAGAGCGGAGGCCGAGCATGCCGCCCTGGCTCTCGAATTCGAGCTCGCGGACCTCGCCGTCCACGACGAGGAGCGGCGGGTCGTGCCCGGCGTTGGCGAACTCCAGGACCCGCGACCACGCGTCGTACACGAAGTAGGTGCACGACACGAGCGGCGGGCGGACGAGGTCGTCGCTGTTCCACCCGGACCGCATCCGCTCGGGACGCGTCATCGTGCGGACCCACTCGTCCAGCTTGCGGAGGATGTCGGCGGGCGGCTTGTCGTCCTGCGCGAAGGCGCGCAGCGCGGCCCGCAGCTGCCCCATGACGGCGGCGGCGCGGGCGCCGCGCCCCTCGACGTCGCCGATGACGACGCCGACCCGGCCCGCCGACAGCGGGATCACGTCGTACCAGTCGCCGCCGACCTGCGTCTGGATGCCGTGCCCGTGCGACTCCAGCGGGCGGGCCGGCTCGTACCGCCAGGCGATCTGCAGGCCGTCCAGCGGCGGCGGCCGGTCACCGGGCAGCAGGTGCTTCTGGAAGGCGAGCGCGGTGTCGCGCTCCTCCTCGAACAGCAGCGCGTTGTCGACGGCGATCGCGACCCGGCTGGCGATCGCGCCGACCAGGTCGCGGTCGAACCCGTCGTAGTGCGGGTCGGGCCGCTTGGTCAGGTTCGACAGCGCCAGGCACATCACGCCGAGCAGTTCGCCGCGCACCAGCAGCGGCGCGGAGATCACCGAGGTGATGCCCATCTCGACGCCGAGCCGCTTGGACGACTCCGTCGGCGCCTCGAACCGGTGCTGGATCATGTCCTCGACGAGGACGGCGTCGCGGCGGTCCATCGCCTTGGCGCTGAAGTGGCCGGGCGGGTAGGAGACGGGCTCGCCGACCTCCGCCCAGGTGCCGGGCGGCGGCTCCCAGTCCCCGGCGTGCCGGGACACCCGGCGGTAGAGCCGGTCGCCGCTGTACAGGTCGATGAAGCAGTGGTCGGCGAACTGCGGAATGAGCGTGTCGGAGACGCGGCGGAGGGTGCTCTCCAGTTCCAGGGACCCGGCGAGCCGCTCGCCGATCCGCTCCATCAGCCCGTAGCGCTCCTGCTCGCGCTGGTTGGAGCGGAGCGCCTCCCGCGCGAAGATGACCACGCCGTCGACCGCGCCGGACGGGTGCCGCAGCGGCACCGCGTGCGCGCGCGTGTAGACGGTGGTGCCGTCCGAGCGCAGGTTGCAGAACGTGCCCTCCCAGACGCCGCCCTTGAGGACGTGCTTGGCCAGCTCCGTCGCCTGCTCGTGGTCCTCTTCGGCGATGCCGAGGGAGAGGATCGAGTGACCGATGATGTCGTCGCCGCCGAACCCGAAGAGCTGCCGCGCGAACGAGTTGCCGTAGATGACGTTGCTGAAGCGGTCGCAGACGATGACCGCCATCTCCATCTGGTTGAGGACGGTCTCGGGCGGCAGACGCGCCTCGTCAGGCGCTTCCCCCCAGTGGTTCATCTCCCCATCCCGATCCTGCCGACGGCCGCCGTCCCCGCCCCGGTGGTCACCGGGCGCCGCGGTACGGCCGCCGCATGAGTTCGCCTCGTCGTATTGAACGACGAACCCGCCGCCGGGATACGCCCGAAAGGCGCGATGGTAAGGAGATCTTCGGTATAGACCGCCGGGACCCGTGCTCGCACGCCGACCGTGTCAGCGCCTGCTGACGAAGACGTGCTCGGCGATGTCGCGCGGGAGTTCCGTCGCGGGCCCCTCGTCCTCGTCCTCACTGATCACCCGTACCCCGTCATCGGTCGCCCGGAGAATCACCTCTCGTCCCGGTTGTATCCCTATCTGCTTGAGTCTAAGCATCAGGTCACTGTCGCTCTGCACCTGCTCGCTGATCCGCCGGATCACGGCCTCCGCGCCGGCGGTGCTCGCCACCGCGGTCATCACCGACAGCGGCGCGTGGTCGCCGTCGTCGCCGTGCCCGCCCAGTTCGTCCAGGCCGGGGATCGGGTTGCCGTGCGGGCAGGTGGTCGGGTTGTCCAGCAGCGCGACGAGGCGGCGCTCGACGTCCTCGGACATCACGTGCTCCCACCGGCACGCCTCGATGTGGACGTCCTCCCAGGGCAGTCCGATGACGTTGACCAGCAGGCATTCGGCGAGGCGGTGCTTGCGCATGACGCGCGTGGCGAGACCGCGACCGCTCTCGGTCAGTGTGAGGTGCCGATCGCCCTCGACCCGTAGCAGGCCGTCGCGCTCCATCCGCGCGACCGTCTGGCTCACCGTCGGGCCGCTCTGGGAGAGCCGCTCCGCGATGCGCGCGCGGAGGGGAATGATCCCCTCCTCTTCGAGCTCGAACACCGTACGGAGGTACATCTCCGTGGTATCGATAAGGCCGTGTGAGGTCACAGCTCCCTCCAGTCTTATGACCAACGAGTCTACTTGCTGGGACCCCGCACCGCCGCGTCCCGCGAATATCCCCCTGAGGCCGGGTAGAGGGAACGCGAGATGAACGCGAAACCTTCCCGGGACGCGGAACCGTTCCTTCCCGACACCCCCGAGCAGCGCGCCGATCTCGGCGCGCTGCGGCACGCGGCGGCCGGCTGCCGCGGCTGCGGCCTCTACGAGAACGCCACCCGGACCGTGTTCGGCGAGGGCTCGCCGGGCGGACGGGTCGTGCTCGTCGGCGAGCAGCCCGGCGACCAGGAGGACCGCAAGGGCCGCCCGTTCGTCGGCCCCGCCGGACGCGTCCTCGACCGGGCGCTGGAGGAGGCCGGGATCGAGCGCGGCGACGTCTACGTCACCAACGCCGTCAAGCACTTCAAGTTCAAGCGGCAGGAGGGCGGCAAGCGCCGCATCCACGAGGCGCCGAACGCGGGCGAGATGCGCGCGTGCCGGCCCTGGCTGCTGGCCGAGCTGCGGATCCTGGACCCGGACGTCGTGGTCGCGCTGGGCGCCACGGCGGGCCGGGCGCTGCTCGGCTCGTCGTTCAGGGTGACGAAGCAGCGCGGGCGGCTCATGCCGCTGCCCGGCCTGGAGACGATCGGGACCCCGGCCGCCGCGCGCGAGATCGACGGCGAGCCGCCGGAGCGGGCCGCCGCGCAACTGCTCGCGACCATTCACCCGTCCGCCGTCCTGAGAGCCGAGGACCGCGACGAGACATACGCCGGCCTTCTAGACGACCTCAAGGTCGCCGCGTCCGCCCTCCGTTGAGGAGGGCGGTCAGGGCTCTGGCTGGACTGGTTCTGTTCTCGTGTCGTAGCGGAGCAGTGCCGGGACGGCGAGCGCGGCGACGATCACCAGCACCGCGCAGGCCAGGCCGCCGCCCACCCAGGACGCGGTGGCGCCGGCGACGCTCGCGGTCGCGCCCGCCCGCACGTCCCCGAGCCGGGGCCCGCCCGCGACGACGACGGTGAAGACGCCCTGGAGCCGTCCGCGCAGCTTGTCCGGCGCGTACGTCTGCAGCATCGACTGGCGGAACACCGCCGAGACCAGGTCGGCCGCGCCGCCGACGGCGAGCAGCACCACCACGAGCCACAGCCGGCCGGCGAGCCCGGACGCGGCCACGGCCAGCCCCCAGATGACGATCGACACGACGAGGGCGATCCCCTGCTTGCGCACCCGTCCGATCCAGCCGGACGACAGCCCGCCGAGGAACGCCCCGATCGCGATGGCGGCGAACAGCCAGCCGACCGCGCCGCCGCCGCCGAACCGGGTCTCGGCGACCTCGGGGAACAGCGCCCGCGGCATCGCGATCGCCATCGCGATGATGTCCACCACGAACGACATCAGCAGCACCGGCTGCGTGGCCAGGTAGTGCAGCCCGTCGATCACCGACCGCAGGCCGGGCGTGCCGGTGACGTCGCCGAGCGGCGGGATCGGCGGCAGCCGCAGCGCCGCGTAGAGCACGACGCTGAACAGCACGGCGTCGAGCGCGTAGGCCGCCGCGTAGTGCCAGTGGGCGAGGAGCACGCCGGCGAACAGCGGCCCGGCCAGCATCCCGAACTGGCTGGCGGTGAAGTTCAGGGTGTTGGCCGCCGGGACGAGCGTCCGGTCGACCAGCCGGGGGATGATCGCGCTGCGGGTCGGCGAGGCGACCGCGAACCCGATCGCCTGGATCGCCACCACGCCCATGATCAGGGTGAGGCTGCCGATGCCCAGCAGCGCCTGGACGAGCAGCAGCAGCGTCGCCGCCCACATCACGCAGGACGAGGCGAACAGCAGCTTGCGCCGGTCCATGTGGTCGGCGACCGCGCCGCCCCACAGCCCGAACACGATCAGCGGGACGAGGTTGACGAAGCCGAGCACGCCGACCCACAGCGACGACCTCGTCATGTCGTACACCTGCACGGGGACGGCCACGGCGGTGACCTGGAACCCGACGAACGACACGCCCTGCCCGAGCCACAGCCGCCGGTACGCGGGCTGCCCGAGGGGCCGGGTGTCGATGGCCAGCCGCCGCAGCCTGCCGCGCACGGTCCTCCGAGGTCCGGCGGGCTCCGGCCCGGCGGCGCCCCCGGCATCGGTCTTCGCGGCCGGGTCCTGCGCGTCGGCAGGAGGCGGCTGCTGTTCCGGTGTCACCTGATCCTCCGAAGGGAGCCCGGCCTTCGGGCCGGGGAGGAGTTCGGACTCGGCAAGGAGCGGTCGGGCGCGGCCGGGCCGCTCCGGCGTCAAAGCCCACCGGCGACCCGCGCTTGAGAACTCGCACGTGCCGCCGGGGCAGTCAGGGGGACAGTCTCTCCACAGTCCACTCCCCGTGTTCGACCGCACCCCCCGGAGATACTTCGCGACGGTAACGAATCCGGTCGTGCAGCCGGTCGCGGCGGCCCTGCCAGAACTCGATCGACTCCGGGACGACCCGGTACCCGCCCCAGAAGCCGGGCAGCGGGACGACGTCCGACCCTTCCCCGTCGGGCGCCCCCGGGGGCTGCCCGGCGGCCGGATCCGGCCAGCGCTCGGCGGCGTCGGCGTAGCCGCGTTCCAGCACGTCACGGCCCGGGATGACGCCCGACTGGTGCTCGCTCGCCCAGGCGCCGAGCCGCGACCCGTACGGGCGCGTCCGGAAGTAGGCGGCCGCCTCGTCCCGCGTCAGCTCGGCCGCCGGGCCCGCGACCCGCACCTGCCGGTACAGCGGATGCCACGGGAACACCAGGGCCGCGCGCGGGTTCTCGGCGAGATCGAGTCCCTTGCGGGACGTCAGGTTCGTGAAGAAACGGAAGCCCTGCGGTCCGTAGCCCTTCAGCAGGACGAGCCGCGCGCTCGGCATGCCGTCCGCGGACGCGGTCGCGAGCACCATCGCGTTCGGTTCGACCAGCCCGGAGGCGTGCACGTCGGCGAACCACGCGGCGAACAGCGCGAGCGGATCGGAGGGGAGCGCCGACTCGGACAATTCGCCCGACTCGTAAGATCTCCGGAGCCGCGCGGGATCGGGCGTTGGGGAACTCACAGCGTCAGAGCCTCTCACCTGGAGGTTGTGCAACTCGCATGACCCCTGGGTACTGGTCAGTAAGGCGGACAGGGTTCAATGGCACGGCACCGCCTTATCACTCTTGGGGACGAAAGGCAGGACGACATGTCCGACTTCAAACCTGGTCTTGAGGGGGTCGTCGCCTTCGAGACCGAGATCGCCGAACCGGACAAGGAGGGCGGCGCCCTCCGCTACCGGGGCGTCGACATCGAGGAACTCGTCGGCCGCGTCTCCTTCGGCGACGCCTGGGGCCTCCTCGTCGACGACAGCTTCACCCCCGGACTGGCCCCCGCCGACCCGCACCTCCTCCCGGTCACCTCCGGCGACGTGCGAGTGGACGTGCAGAGCGCCCTCCCCACCCTCGCCCCCGCGTACGGGATGCGGCCGCTGCTCGACATCTCCGACGAGGAGGCGCGCGCCGACCTCGCCCGGGTATCGGTGACGGCGCTGTCGTTCGTGGCGCAGTCGGCGCGCGGCGTCGGCGTGCCGATGGTCCCGCAGCACCGGATCGACGAGTCCGGGACCATCACCGAGCGGTTCATGGTCCGCTGGCGCGGTGAGCCCGACCCGAAGCACGTCCGGGCCATCGACGCGTACTGGGTCTCCGCCGCCGAGCACGGCATGAACGCCTCCACCTTCACCGCGCGGGTGATCGCCTCCACCGGGGCGGACGTCGCGGCCAGCATGTCCGGCGCCATCGGCGCCATGTCCGGCCCGCTGCACGGCGGCGCGCCGGCCCGCGTGCTCCCGATGATCGAGAAGGTCGAGCAGCTCGGCGACGCCCGCAAGGTCGTCGCCGACATCCTCGACTCCGGCGACCGGCTGATGGGCTTCGGCCACCGCGTCTACCGCGCCGAGGACCCGCGCGCCCGCGTGCTGCGCCGCACCGCCAAGGAACTGGACGCCCCCCGCTTCGAGGCCGCCAAGGCCCTGGAGGACGCCGCCCTCGCCGAGCTGCGCGAGCGCCGCCCGGACCGCCCGATCGAGACGAACGTCGAGTTCTGGGCCGCGGTCATCCTGGACTTCGCCGAGGTCCCGACCGCGATGATGCCGGCCATGTTCACCTGCGGCCGCACCGCCGGCTGGGCGGCGCACATCCTGGAGCAGAAGCGCACCGGACGCCTCGTCCGCCCGAGCGCGAAGTACACCGGGCCGGGCAGCCGCGCGATCGGCGAGGTTTCGGGAGCAGCGGACATCCTCAAGGGCTGAAAGACCTTCCCCCCGCGTCGACGCGCCTTGAGGCCCCCGGTCCGCACCGGGGGCCTTTGCGTCGCCTACTGCGCCGGCGCGTCCCGGTCCCCGCCGTCGCGGGGCGGGCAGGACGCCTTGCCCTGGGCGCCGGCGATGAGGCGGCCGCAGACCTGCTTGACCTCGGTGGTGCCGTCCGGCTCGATCGTCGCCAGCATGACCGGTTTGTCCAGGACCTGGTGGCCGGTGGTGCGGGAGCTGAAGCGGATGACGCCGCTCGCCCCGTTGCGCAGGACGTCATGGTCGGGGTCGTTCAGCGCCGCGAACACCGACCCGGCCGACGGCAGCGCCTTCTCCTGCCAGTACACCTTGCTCGCCACCGTCGCGACGAGGGTCACCGCGTCGTAGGCGACGGCGGCGCGGGTGACGGACGGCCGCCGGCCGGGCGCGGCGTCCTCGTCCGTCAGCGCGCGCACGGCCGGGTCGTAGTCGGAGTAGAAGGTCTGCGGGGCCTGGTCGCCGATCCACCGCCACGTCCACGCCTCCCGCGCGGCGAGCGGCGTGAAGTACAGGTCGAAGGTGTTCTTGCGGCCGATCTCGTCGGCGTTGTCGCTGACGTACTTGGCGATCTCGTCGTCCGCCATGACCAGCGGGCGCTTCGGGCACGACAGCTCCAGGACGTTGACGAACGAGCGGAACTCGTCGGAACGGCCGGCGTAGTAGAACATGTCGGGCTGGTCCTGGCACGCCTCGCGGACGGCCTTGTTCAGCTCGCCCGGGTTCTTGTACGGGCGCATGAGCGCCTTGCCGGGCCGGAACGCCTTCTCGAAGTCGGAGGCCAGGTTCCGGCTGTAGAGGTCGTCGGGGTCGCCGTCGTAGATGACCACCGCGCCGTCCACCTTCGCGCCGCCCACGTCGCCGTGCCGCGCCCAGTACGCGGCGTGCTCGGCCGTCCGCGAGTTCGGCGACGCGAGCCGGAAGTAGTACGGCGAGTATCCGGCGTCGTCGTCCAGCAGCGCCGTCCCGTCGTAGCTGTTGGCCGTGCCGATCAGCGGCAGCGCCGACTTGGCCAGCAGCTTGATCGCCTCCTGCGTCTGCCGCCGGCTCTGCTCGAAGCCGGTCACCGCGACGATGGAGCGGTCCGTCAGCGCCAGCTTGCGGATCTGCTGGGCGACGGGCACGGCGAAGCGGAACTTGGCGCCCGCATTGGCGATCAGCACCCGCAGCCGCAAGTCGTCGCCCTCGGCCGCGTCGTTGAACCGATTCTGCGCGATCGCCAGCCCGATCAGCTCGCCCTGCACCCCGGCGAGCAAGTCGATCCGCTTGTTCTTGATGGACGGGTCGGCGGTGACCGGGCCGAGGTAGACGACCGTCGCGTACGGCTTGCCGGACTCCTTGACGTGGTCGTTCAGCGCCTCGATGTGGTCGAGCACCTCGTTCAGCCGGTTGTCGTTGTTCTTGCCGCCGGAGTCCTCGCCGAAGCGGAACGATCCATCGGTGATGCCGACGCACTCGCCGTTCGCCATCCGCCTGATCCCGAACGGCGAGCAGTACTTCACCACCTGCACCGAGATCACCGTGACGGACGCCGCCGCGACCGCGACCATCGCGATCCACGGCAGCGCCGGGTGCGCGAGCCGCGGGCGGCGCCGCACCGGCCGGACGGGCGGCAGGTCGCCGCCCGGGTCGCGGGTGACGTCGATGCGCAGCTCGCGGCGGGAGCCGAGGGCGCCGACGCGGCGCTGCTCGCGGGTGTAGCGGTCCCACAGGCCGCGCGCGTCGATGACGCTCTGCGGCTCGCCCGTCGACACGTCCACCCGGATGGCCTGCGAGAGCCGGTCGAGGAGCCGGGGCGCGGCCGGGTCGTCGCCGGCGGGCGCGGTCGGGTCGACGCCGGCGACGACGATGAGCGGGTCGAAGCCGGAGACCCGGTCGCTCGCCTGGCAGTCGGCGCGGACCCGCTCGGCCAGCTCCACGAACGCCACCCCGGGGTGCCGGGCCGACAGATGCTCGAAGATCAGCACCGGGTAGCGGACGCGGGCCCACGCGGCGCGGCGGTAGTCGCGCTGGTAGTTGCGGCGCAGGTCCTCCAGGAACGCGGCGACGAGCAGCAGGTCGAGCTGCTCGCCGTGGTCGTCCGGCTCGACGGGCCGCGGGTCGAACACGCCGAGCGCGAAGCCGAGGAACCCGGTGGAGTCGCGGTCGACGTAGGGCTGGCGCAGGAACCAGCCGAACCGCCGCACCCCGTACCAGCCGCGCGTCCGGGCGACGATCTGCACGGCCACGAAGCCGAGCCCGATGACGGCGGCGAGCACGGCGGACGCGAGGTCGAGCGCCGCCGCCGTCCCGGCGCTGATCAGCGCGACGACCGCGATCCCGATCGGGGCGATCTGCTCCAGGAACGACAGGAACGTGGCGGGCCGGCCGCGCGGCTCCTCCAGGTCGCGCAGGACGTCCCGGCCGCGGCGGCGGATCACCCGGTTCAGCTCGCGGCGGCGCGCGTTCTCGTTGTCGCCGACGGGCGGGTGCGTGAGCCGCCGGACGAGCTGGTGGTTCTCCCGCTCGGAGGTCGAGGCGCCGCGCGGGACCGGGCGGTCCCCGGCGAGCCGGATCTCCCGCAGGTCGCGCAGCCACAGCGCCATCTCCAGCAGCGGGAACCGCAGCCCCGGCTCGGCGCGGCCGTGGCTGCTCGGCTGCGACAGCTCCCGCTTGGCCTCCCGCAGCACGCCCGCGACATCGGTGGCGGGCGTGTCGGCGGCGATGTGCGACACCGGGGCGCGCTCGTCCTCGCAGCGGGACTTCAGCATCTCGGCCGCGTGGGACGTGGCGCGGCCGGGGCCGAGCAGCAGGAGCAGCGGCCGCAGCCGCTCCCGCAACCGCCACTTCGGCCGCTCCCGCAGCCGTTCGAACAAGTCGAGCACTCCGCGCAGCCGATCCTCGCTCAGGATCCGGTCGCCGTCGCTCGCCATGTGCTCACGCCTCGCTTCCCCGGTCGCTCTCGCCCGCTCCCCCCGGCCGTCCGCTCTTGGACGCCGCAGACCGTCGCATGGACCGAGATTTTCTCCGCTCGGGGGCTCGGGGGAGGCGAAACCTGGCCACTTTGTCATTATTGGACGCATGAGCCAAGACCCCGACGAGCCACTCGACGGTGACATCGGCCCTGCGGCCGCCACAGGGGCGGAGAAGGCCGATGCCGCCGCGGAGTTGCGGCGATACGAGGCGGAGCGCGAAGTACGGCGGCGCCGTACGAACGCCGTGTCGGGGCGGATCGCCGTCGTCGCCGCCGCGCTGCTCCTCGCGTTCCTGGTCTACGACTCCGTCGGCACGGCCGTCGAGGCGCACTCCAGGGGGGACGAGTGGATCTATCCGCCGGGCGTCGTCGCCGCCGTCTGCGCGGTGGCGCTGGCGGCCCTGCTCACCTGGGCGTGGCGGCACCGGCGTCTCGGCATGTGAACCCGGACCGCGATCTTCGTAGCAGGTCGGATAGCCTTCTACAAGTGACCGACAGCGCTAATCCAGCCATTGACATTCCAGCCGATCTCAAGCCCGCGGACGGCCGTTTCGGGTGCGGTCCCTCCAAGGTCCGTCCCGAGCAGCTCGCCGCCCTGGCCGAGTCCGGCTCCACCTACATGGGGACGTCGCACCGCCAGAAGCCGGTGAAGTCCCTGGTCGGGCGCGTCCGGGAGGGGCTGGCCCAGCTGTTCTCCCTGCCGGAGGGCTACGAGGTCCTGCTCAGCAACGGCGGCACCACCGCGTTCTGGGACGCGGCCGCGTTCGGGCTCGTCCGGCAGCGCTCGCAGCACCTGACGTTCGGTGAGTTCTCCAGCAAGTTCGCCAAGGTCACCACGAGCGCTCCCTGGCTGGGGGACCCGACCGTCATCACCGGCCCGCCCGGAACCCACCCGGAGGCGTCCGCCGAGGAGGACGTCGACGTCTACGCGCTCACCCACAACGAGACCTCGACCGGCGTCGCGATGCCGATCAGGCGCCCGGCGGGCACGATCGCGCGCGAGGGCCTCGTCCTGGTGGACGCCACGTCGGGCGCGGGCGGCCTGCCCGTGGACGTGTCCGAGACCGACGTCTACTACTTCGCGCCGCAGAAGTGCTTCGCGGCGGACGGCGGCCTGTGGGTGGCGCTCGCGTCCCCAGCGGCGCTGGAGCGGATCGACGAGATCGCCATGTCCGACCGGTACGTCCCGGAGTTCTTCAACCTGAAGACGGTCGTGGACAACTCCGCCAAGGACCAGACCTACAACACCCCGGCCGTGGCCACGCTGCTGCTGCTCGCCGAGCAGATCGAGTGGATGAACGGCCGGGGCGGTCTGGAGTGGACGACGTCCCGCACGGCCGACTCGTCCCGGCGGCTCTACACGTGGGCCGAGAAGACCTCGTACACCACGCCGTTCGTGGTCGACCCGGCGCAGCGTTCCCAGGTCGTCGGCACGATCGACTTCAACGACGACGTGGACGCGGCCGCCGTCGCGAAGACGCTGCGCGCCAACGGGATCGTCGACACCGAGCCGTACCGCAAGCTGGGCCGCAACCAGCTGCGCATCGGCATGTTCCCGGCGATCGACCCCGACGACGTCGAGGCCCTGACCGCCTGCGTCGACTACATCGTCGAGCGCCTCTGAGGGACGTTCGAACTCCCGGGGGCGCCACGCCGCGCCCCCGGGAGCCCGGTCAGCACCGGCCGGCGTGGTGGAGGAGGCCGGCGCGGTCGCGTTCCTGGTCGGCGCGGGTGAAGCCCGTCCAGACGCGCGGGTCCAGGTCGGTGTCGCGGGCCGTGGGCACGAACTTCGCGGTCGTCAGGATCTCCGGCATGTCGCGGCGTCCCGGGCGGCGTTCCATGCCGATCTTCACGTAGGTGCCCTCGCGGAGCATGACGACGCCGGCGAACTCGACGCTCGTGTGGCGCTCGGCGTCCCGGAACCAGCGCGGGTTGGACGCCCAGTAGATGTTCTGGTCGGTGTCCACGGCGACGGTCAGCGGGCTGAGGGCGCCCCTGGCCAGGTGCACCTCGGTCGGCCGGTCGCGGTGCACCCAGGCGAGCGCGACCCGTCCGACCACGGCTTCGAGGACGGCGGTCACGTCGGACGGCACCCGGCAGCCGGCGAGCAGCTGGAAGATCGACTCGCTGTCGGTCGTGCCGGACGCGGGGGGCAGCGCGAAGCGGGCCCGCAGGCCGGCGGCGTCGATGTCCCCGTTGTGCGTGGCGACGACGTCCTGGACGGCCATCGGGCTGGCGTTGCGCGGATCCAGCGGCGTCCCCTGCGTGGCCCAGCGGGTGTGGCCGAGCGCGACGGGCGAGCGGTCCAGCTCGGGCACGTACGCCGGGCGCCAGACCTCCCCGAAGCGGCCGCGCCCCTTGACCACCCGGCAGCCGCCCTGGGGGCCGCCGAGGCCCGGCCACGCGCCTAGGCCGGGCCACGCGCCGAGGAGCGCGAGGCCCGCCGAGTCCGTGCCGCGCTCCTCGGCGAGCATGCCCAGCGTGACGAACACGTCCGACGCCCGCCCGGGGTCGGCGGCGAACGGCGAACGTACCAACCCGAACAATCCGCACATGTCAGATGAGATGCAGATCATGGGCGGACGGTTCGAGTCGTGCATGCGGCCGAATAAGCTCGACCCGTGAACCGCGCGCCCCGATGGCTGCTTCCCACCGTGCTGACCGCGCTCGTGCTCGCCGTGGTCGTCGGTGCGCTGCTGAGCTGACCGGTGCGGGCCATATGATCGGCGGGGCGCGGAACGGGGATGATCAGGCCATGTCAGCAAGCCGCATCGTCGCTCGCGCAGCCGCCGCCCTCGCTCTCACCGGCGCGTCCGTCGCGGTCTTCGCCCCCGCCGCGTCCGCGCGCAACGGCGACCGGGTGGCGTTCACGATCAGCGACCCGCGGATCACCGAGTCCAGCGGGCTCGCGGCGAGCGCGCGGCATCCGGGCGTCGTCTACACGCACAACGACTCCGGCGGCGTCCCGAAGATCTACGCGCTCGGCCCGGACGGGCGGGTGCGCGCCGTGCTGACGGTCGGCGGCGCCGGCGCCCGCGACTGGGAGGCCATCGCGCTCGGCCGCGACGACCGCGGCCGCCCGGCGATCTTCGTGGCCGACATCGGCGACAACCTGGGCGGCGCCTGGCCGTACGTGACGGTGTACCGGATCCCGGAGCCGGCGCAGCTGCGGAGCCGGACGCTGCGCGCGACCGCGTTCAGGATCAAGTACGCCGACGGGCCGCGCAACGCCGAGACGCTCATGATCAACCCGAGGACCAACCGGCTCTACATCGCGAGCAAGCTGTTCGGCGGCAAGATCTACGAGGCGCCCGCGAAGCTGCGGACGAGCGGGTTCAACGTCATGCGCAAGGTCGGCGACGCGCCCGCCATCGCGACCGACGGCGCGTTCTCCCCCGACGGCCGCACCTGCGTGATCCGCACGTACTTCGGCGCCCGGCTCTACTCGGTCCAGCCGGACGGCAGGCCGGGCAAGTCGCTGAAGTCGATCGACCTGCCCGTGCAGGCGCAGGGCGAGTCGCTCACCTACACGGCGGACGGCAGGTCGCTGCTGGTGGGGTCGGAGGGCAAGAGCCAGCCCGTCTACCAGGTGCCGCTGCCGGAGGAGGCGCGGCCGTCGCCGGCGCCCTCGCCGACGAACGCGGAGACGGCGGGCAAGACCGTCGAGGGCCACCGGGACGCCTCCAGCACCCGGGCCGGGCTGTTCCTCGCGCTGGGCATCGCGGGCGCGGTCGGCTACGGCCTGCTGAGGAGACGGCGGTGACGCGCGGGAACCGGGTGGCGGGAGTCGCCCGTACAACCTGACCGGCACGATGGAAAAGGCTTTCGGAGGACGACCGGATCGTGGAAGGAGGCGACGGTCCCGCGGGGACCCGTGTGAGGATGCGGACTGTGGAGCATGAGCTGGTGGGCCTCGCGGGTTCCGGCGGCCGGTGGCGTCCGGTCGCCGCCGGCCCGTTCACCGTCCTCGCGGTGGCGCTGGCGCTGCTGCCGATCCGCCCGGTGTGGCTGTGGGCCGCGCTGATCGGCGCCGTCGCCTCGATCCCGTGGCTGCTCGGCGCGATCCCGGACGCGCGCCGCCGCCGTCCCCGCCCGTACTGGCGGCTGTCGGCGGCGGGCCTGGAGCAGATCGGCCGCGGCGGCCTCGTCATGGTGTCCTACGAGCGGTCCCGCCTCGACGGCCTGGCCATCACCACGGGCGACGGCGTCCTGACCGTCTTCCACCGCTTCGGGCGGACGGCGGTCGGCGGCATGACCGCGATGGGCCTGGAGCCCCTCGCCGTGTTCGTGACGGCGCGGCGGCTCGGCATCCCCATGCACGTCCTGGACGGCGAGGCGACCGACCTGCTCGACCCGGCGCTCGACGAGGCGCTGCGCGCCTCCGGGCTGGAGGACGACATCCCGGGCGGCGGCCCGCTGCCGCGCGACCACGCCGCCGAGAAGCGCCTCCTGGACCAGGAGGCCGCGCTGCTGGCGGCGGCGTACGAGCCGCCCGCCGAGCCGTCCACGGGCGACCGGCCCGTCCGCGGCAGGGCCGGCCGGGTCGGCGAGCAGCGGCTGGACACGCCGGAGCCGCTGCCGAGCCGCCGCCGGATCATGCTGCTCGGCGCGCTGACCGCGCTGCTCGGCGCCGTGATGATCGTCCGGATCGCGCTGGACGGGACGAGCCAGTTCGGCGCCCGGCTCGCCGCCGGCTGCTGGGTGCTCGCCGCGATCGCGGGCGTCCTCGCGGCGCGCCGCCGGCTGCTGCGCGCCGCCCAGATCCGCTGGACGATCACCGCCGAGCGGCTGCGGGTGCGGGCCCGTCCCGGCCGCCGCCGCGAGGTGCAGGACCTGCGCGCCGGCGACGTCGCGGCCGTCGTCGTCGGGCCCGGCCTGCGCCTCGACCCGGTCAGCGGCGAGCCGCGCCGCGCCGACCTCGCCGCGCTGGCGTTCGGGCACCGGCTGGAGCTCGTCGCCCGGCTGCCCGCGCACGGCCTGGACGGCTTCCAGCTCGCGCACGCCCTCGACGACCACGGCTACCGCGTGATCACTCCGGGGGCGCGGGCGCCGCGCCGCCCCGACTACGGCCTCGAAGGGCTGCCGGAGATCTTCGCGCAGGTGCCCGGCGGGCGGCTCGTCGTCACCGACGGCGGGCTCGGCTGGGCGGACGCCGCCGGCGACGTCGTGCTGAAGATGCCCGAGGACCGCATCGGCGGCATCGAACTGCTCACCATCGGCGGGCACGCGTGGGTCCGGCTGTACGACTCCGACGGCGACGAGTTCTTCGCCGCGCCGCTATCGGCGCTGCGGATCTCCCGCACCGACCTGCGCGACTCGGCGCGCCGCGCGGGCCTGCCCGTCAACGACGCCGAGTACGACGCGTACATGAGCGCCGCGTTCCATTCCGCCGTGTCCACGCTCGCGGCGCCCGAACCCGAACGGGCCGCGGCCGCGCTGCCCGCGCAGCCCGGGGCGCCGGAGGGCGGCGGCCCGGACGCGGCGGGCGGCGTCCCGGCGCCCCGGCCGGCCGACGTCGCGTTCCCCGTCTCCGCGCCGCCCAGCCCCGCCACGGCCCCGGGCGCGCTCCTGGACGCGACCCGCCGCTCCCGCATGGGGACGTACGGGATGAGCGTGCTGCTGTGCGAGGCGGTGGCGCTGCTGGGCGCGGTCTGGCTCGGCCCCGACCTGGGCGGTTTCAACGCCACGGCGAGCTGGTCGGTGCCCGCCGGGCTGGCGATCGGCCTCTTCGGCTACTGGCTGTACGACCGGAACCGGTCGCAGCTGCGCGTGTCGTCCGCCGGGCTCGCGGTCGTCACCCGGCGCGGCAAGGTCGAATGGGACCTGGCCCGCGACCGCGTCGGCGGCGTCGGCATCGACGAGTCGGCGGAGCGGATGCCGCGCCTCGTGGTGTGGGCCCCGTCCGGGCGGGTGCTGCGGCAGATCACGTTCCCGCCCGACCTGGACGAGCTGCGCCGCGCCTGCGAGCGCTACGGCGTCCCGTGGGGGCCGCCGGACGCCGACCGTCCCGCGCCGCCCCCGCCGGAGCTCTGACCTCCGGAGCCCTCACCGCCGGAGCTTTCACCACCGGAGCTTTCACCACCGGGGCTCTGGCGCAGCGACCAGGTCTTCAGCGACTCGTACGTCACCTGGCTGTAGTCCTTGCCGGGCAGGTGGCTGCGCATCAGCTGGACGGAATGGGCCGTCCAGGGGAGGCCCGCGAACGCCGACAGCGGGTCGATCAGTGTCCGCACGTCCACCGGCCGCCGGGAGCGCGCCAGCGTCAGGTGGGGGCGGAAGCCGCGGTGCTTGTCCGGCAGGGTCCCGACGCGGCGTCCGGCGGCGGTGGTGGACGCGGCGAGCCGCGCCAGCCCGCGGCGGTCGCCGTACAGGCCCGTCCACAGGACGCGGGCGTGCGCGCCGCTGCCGGGGAACGCGCCCGCGCCCGCCAGCGACAGCCTCATCCGCTCGTGCCGCCCGACGGCGCGCTCCAGCCGGGGCAGCAGCCGGTCGAGGGTGCGGTCGTCGACGTCGCCGAGGAACGTCAGCGTGACGTGCAGCAGGTCGCGCCGCACCCAGCGCAGCTCCGGCACCGCGTCCCGGTGCGGGCGGACGGCCTCCTCAAGCTCGTCCAGAATGTCCGGTGGTGGTACGAGCGCCACGAAAAGCCTCATGGGAGCGTCCGGAGGGCCACCCGGCCAGCTTTTCAGCAGACGGCACCGTTGTCACGCGGATCGGCCCGCCGTCCTCAGCCCGGGACGCAGCCGCCGCAACGCGGCCCGTCCCTCGCCCCGTGCCGCCACCGCTCCGACGGCGAGCGCCGCGAGGACGGACACCAGCCCGCCGAGGACGAGACTCATCCGCGCCCCGAAGTGCTCCGCCAGCCAGCCGATCGCGGGCGCCCCGACCGGGTTGGTGCCGAGGAAGACGAGCATGTAGAGGGCCATGACGCGTCCCCGCATCTCCGGGGACACACCGAGCTGCATGGTCGCGTTGGCCGCCGTCGTGATCGTCATCATCGCGATGCCGGTCGGGACGAGCAGCGCCAGGAACAGCCAGTACGTCGGCATCAGGCCGGTGACGACCTCCAGCGTCCCGAAGACCAGGCCCATCGCCACGAGCAGCCGCAGCCGCGGCCTGGCCACTCTCCTGGCCGCCAGCAGCGCGCCGCTGAGCGCCCCGAGCGCCAGCATGCTGGACGCGAGCCCGAACGCCGACGCGTCGGTGTGGAAGACCTCCTTGGCGACCAGCGCGACCGTCGTGGTGAAGTTCATCCCGAACGTCGCGAGGAACCCGACGAGGACCAGCACGAGCATGAGATCCCGTCGCCCGCGCACATAGCGGAGCCCTTCGCGCAGCTGCCCCTTGGCGCGCTTGACCGCCGGGGCGTCCTGCAGCTCATCGGCCCGCATCGCGTAAAGCCCGAACAGGACGGCGCCGAACGAGGCGGCGTTCACCAGGAACACCGGCCCGGTCCCGATCAACGCGATGAGCACCCCGGCGACCGCCGGCCCGAGCAGCCGGGCCCCGTTGAACGTGGCGCTGTTCAGCGCGATCGCGTTCGGCAGGTCCCGCTTGCCGACCATCTCCACCACGAACGCCTGGCGCGTGGGGTTGTCCACGACGGTGGCGACCCCGAGCCCGAAGGCCAGCAGGTACACATGCCAGACCTGCGCGTTCCCGCTCACCGTGAGCAGCCCGAGAATCAGAGCCAGCACACCCATGGAAATCTGCGTGAGCATCAGGATGCGCCGCTTGGGATAGCGGTCGGCGATGACCCCGCCCCACAAACCGAACAGCAGCATCGGCAGGAACTGCAGACCGGTGGTGATACCGAGCGCGGTACCGCTCCCGTGCGCAAGTTCGAGCACAAGCCAGTCCTGCGCGACCCGCTGCATCCAGGTGCCGGTGTTGGAGACGACCTGGCCCGCCGCGTAAAGCCGGTAGTTCCGGTTCCGCAGCGACCGGAACATCCCGGCCCGCGCGCCCACGCCGCCCGACACGGGTCCGTCTCGTCGGGGGAGGTCTTCTGCGGGCGGAGCCTTGGGGCGGAGGCCGCGCGTCGCGGCCCCCTTCGGTTCCCCAGGGGTGTCGTTAGCAGAAGTCATTACCAAAGCTAACGTTAATCGGGCTATCGCCATTCCGGCAAGTGCCGCCGGACACGGCCCGCCGCACCGGCGCGTCAGGAGCGGCTGAGCCGGTCGATGATCGGGGCCGCCCGGCGGAGGATCTCCCGCTCGTCGGCGGTCAGCTCGTCGAGCCGCCTGGCCAGCCACGCCTCCTTGCGGCGCCGCTCGTCCGCGAGCAGGGCGGCGCCCTCCTCGGTCGCGTTCAGCACGACCTGCCGCCCGTCGGTCGGATGCGGGCTGCGCGCGACGAGCCCGCGGTCCTCCAGATGGGCGATCACGCGGGTCATCGAGGGCGGCTGCACCTTCTCGTGGTCGGCCAGCTCGCGCGGCGTCATCGACCCGTGCCGCTCGATGGCGGCGAGCGCGGCGAACTGCGTCAGCGACAGCGGACGGCCGCCGTCGCCCGCCGCGGGCGGGCGCAGCGTGCGCAGGCGGCGGGTCAGCCGCGCGATCGAGATGCGCAGCTCCTCGGCCAGCCCCGGCGCGGACGCCGTGCGGCCACGGATCGGTGGCGTTGTCATCGTCATTGGTCTCCCGGTGCTGGTGCCCATGCTGCCACGCCGCCCGCGCCGGCGTTCCGCCAGGCCGGTTCTGAGCCGCTCATCACCCCGGTCACCGGAGGACGAGCCCCGCTCCGGCCACGTAGCCTGAGGACCATGAGCCGACCGCGCCGCCCGGACCCGCCGCCGATGCAGACCAACGACGTCCGTATCGCGGCCGCGGGCACGGCCGCCTGGGCGGTCGCGCTCGTCGTGCTGCTCATCGCCGGGCTGCCGTCCGAGGACCGCTGGTGGCTGTGGGTGTGCGCCGCCGGCATCGGGATCGGCCTGTTCGCCCTGTGGTACGTGCCCAGGCTCCAGGCGGGACGCGCCCGTGCCGACGCCGCGCGCGCCGCCGAGCGCGAGCGGGTCGGCTAGGGCTCCAGGTCGGCTTCGGCCAGCAGGACGGGCAGCGCCTCCGGGTCGCGCAGGACCGCCTCGACCAGGAGGCGGCCGGCCCAGTTCCCGGTCGACCAGGCGAGCGCCCGCGCCAGCCCCTGAATCCCGCTCGCGTGGATTTCGCCGTCTCTCGTCCACCACGGGACGTCCTGGCCGTCCACGATGAGGCGATCGTGGGCGAGGTAGTCGGCGGGGGCGTCCGGCAGGACGGCCCTTACCGCGTGCGGCACGGGACGCTTCTCAGCCTCCGAACCGACCTCGCCCGGTATCTCCTCTCCGGCCAGGGGGAGATCGAGAAGTTCGGTGAGGCGGGTGTCGCGTCCCTGAGCGGCGATGACGAGGGGTTGTCCTTGAAGGAGCGGGAGGAGGTCGGGGCCGTCCAGGATGAGGGCGTCCCCCGCGTCCACGACCTCGACCTCACCGTCCACGATGGCCCGCACGTGGTCGGGTGGCTCGATGACCGCTTCTGGTGCGTCGGCCAGCGCGGTCCACAGGATGCCCAGCTGAGTGCGGGTGACGGGCCGGTCGGGGTCGGCGAGCCGGTCGAGCAGCTCCTGGGCACCGCCAGGCTCGTCGAGCAGCTCTTCGAGCGATGTGCGGACACCCAAGGCGAGCAGCAGCCGCTCGTCCAGGCCCTCTGGCGCGACGTCGTAGAGCCCGGTCAGCGCCTCGTCCCCGCCTAGCCGGAACTCCCCCGGCCTGCGGCCGTCCAGGACCGGCCGCCGGCCCAGCCACCACGCCGTGTACGACGGGACGGCGACACGCCTGCCGTCGTGCAGGGCGGCATGGGCGGGATCCACGATCGCGGCTCGCCACGGCGGTCCGGCCAGCAGCCGCAGCGCCGCCGCCCAGTCATCGACGAGTTCCAGGTCGCGGACGGCCGCGAACTCCGGTACGAGGGGCGGGAGGTCCTGCGGCCCGATCCGTCTCAGGGCCTCGTCCGCCCACAGGTCCTCGTCGTCCAGGTCGAGAGGCTCGGTCTCAGCGGCGAGGCCCTGCAGGTTCACGTCCTCGGCCCTGGCGAGCGCGAACCCGTCCAAGACTCCGACGGCCGCGAGCGTCTCCGCACCCCACCGCTCCAGGACCTCGCCGTCCACCACGCCGAACGGCGCGTCGTCGGCCATGAGCCCGCGCAGCGGGCTCTCCGGCAGCAGCAGTTCGCCGGCCGGGTAGAGCTCGCCGTCGTCCGCCGGCAGGGCCAGCTCCGCCAGCCACGGCTCGTCGCCGGGATCGATGTGCGCGGCCCACACGAGCCCCAGCACGGCGTCCGCGACCGCATCCGGGTCATCGGCCTCGAACGACTCCTCGACGGCCGCTCGCACCCCGGGATCCGCCAGCACCGTCCGCGGGCCCGCCTCGATCGCGCCGAGCCGCGTCAGCAGCGGGTGGACGGCCTCCGGGTGGACGAACCGCAGCCCGAGCGCGTCCAGCCCCGCCGGATCGACGCCGTCCGCGATCAGCAGCCCCCGCGGCCCGCGCACGACCCGCGCCGCTTCGCCCGCCAGCGGCACCGGCAGGGCGCCCAGAGCGTCCCTGGCGGCCCCGTCGAGCGCCCCGTACACCCGGTGCCACCACGCCGGTTCCCGGTCCACAGCGGCCAGCTCGTCGATCACGTCCGCCAGGTCGACGCGCCGCACCCCGAGCGCCGCCAGCGCGGCGCTCCGCGCGGGCCACTCCGGCGGCAGCAGCCCGCCGACCACGGCGTCCGCGCCGCCGAGGACCTCGACGAACGCCGCCGGCGCGTCGACGGCGACGGCGTCCCGCCCGCGCATCCGACGCGGCAGCACGGGCGCCTCGGGCAACCGCTCCCGGATCGCGCGCCGCAGTCGCGCGTCGAGTTCTCCGGCGCCCACCGGCCCCGGCACGAGATCGAGCACGCGCGGCGACACCGGCGCCTCGCCCAGCAGCCGCACATAGGAGTCGGCGGCCCGCTCCACGAGGAACTCGGTCAACGCGCCGGGCGCGACATGCCGCCGATCGGGCGCCAGCGGGAACGACGCGATGAGCAGGGCGGGCAGGTCGAGCCGCTCGTCACTGGGCGTGGGCGCGTGCACGACGCTCGGCATGCCCTCGGGCCACCCGTCCTCCGGCAGAGCCCATCGAACCTGCCAGAACGGCCGTGCCCGCTCCTCCACGGGACGGTCCGCCAGGAGCGCCGCGGGGATCTCCCCATGCGCTTCGACCGTCCGCCACGAACTTCCGTTGATGACGACCTCGCCGTCGGCACGCCGCTCGGCGGTGAGCTCACGCACGTCCCCGTCGACGTCGATCTCGACGCGCTCCAACGCCGGCAGTGCCAGCATCAGCGCCGGCCCGACGTCCCCCAACTGCCGCCGGACGGACGCAGCCGCGTCCTCGAACAACGGCAACCGCACGACCGTGTCGAACCCGGCGGGGACGCCGGGCACCTCGTCCAGCGCGAAAGGCAGCCGCAGCAACGGCACATGCCCGCCCCGCCGCCCGACCTCCCCCGCAAGCGCGGGCACCGCCTCGGCAAGCTCCCGGGCCCGCCCCCGCGACCACCCGACTCCCGCATCCCCGGACGCGATGACGGGGGTGTCGGTGACGGCCACGACGGCGGCGAAGCCGACGCCGAAGCGGCCGGTCGCGCTCGTCTCGTCGCGTTTCGCGGACGCGCGGAGGGTGGAGAGGGCCTCGACTCCGGGCGCGTCCAGCGGCGAACCCGTGTTGGCGGCGGTCAGGACGGTGCCCGGCGGCGACGTCCGCAGGGTCAGGCGGAGGCGACCGGGGACCGCGGCGCGCAGCGCGGCGTCGGCGGCGTTCTGGGCGAGCTCGATGACCACGCGGTCCCGGTAGCCGCCCAGGGCGTGGTCCTCCTCGGCGTTCGCGTCCTCGCGGAAGCGCGCCGGGGACTCGGCCCAGGCGCGCAGCACGCGCTCACGGAGGGCCCGCGTGCCGAAGATGTCCGGCATGTCAGCTGTGACCGAGAGCCTCGTCGTCCAGGGACGCCGTGTCCTCGTCTTCGGCGGGGACGACGTCGTAGCGCAGCTCGTCGATCACCGGCGGGTTGTGCTCGGACGCGGCCGGGATCGAGACCGCCTCGGAGTGGGCGCCGCAGCCGTGGTCGGCGGAGACCACCCGGCCGTCGTCGGGCGCGTACTCGTTGGCGCAGACCCCGAAGACCTGCCGCAGATCGCCCGCCAGGCCGACGAAGAAGCCGCAGGTGGAGCACTGGGCGGGCGCGGACGCGGCGATGGGCGCGCGAGGCCCGGCGACGCCCTCGTACCAGCGGGTCGCCGCCTCGTCGCGGCCCTCGCGGGACAGCACCCGGACGCGGCCGAGCCCGAGCTCCCACTGCGCCTCGCGGTCGGTGGAGTCGTCGACCTGGGTGAACCCGGGGGCGAGCCGGACGTCGTCGGGCGCGGTCGGCAGCAGATCGCCGGGACCGAGGTCGCCGGGGCGCAGCCGCTCCAGCCACGGCACCCACGGCGGCGCGAGCAGCGCCTCGTCGCCGGGCAGCAGGACGCACTCGCTCACCGTCACGTTCTTCGCGCGCGAGGCCCGCGTGACGGTGACCGCCCAGCGCCAGCCCCGGTAGCCGGGGTCGAGGCACTCGAAGTAGTGCGTGACCACGCGGTCGGCATCGGGCTGGAGGCCGAGGTGCTCGCCGACACCCAGCGGATGGGCGGTGTCCGCGGCGGCCCCGCGGGCGAGGTCGACGGCCTCGGCGCAGGCGGTGTCTACGGCGGGCGTGCGGGTCCGGCGGAGGGGACCGGACGTGGTGCGCGCGGCGGCGGGACGCGCGGGGCTGGACTGGCGCTGTGGGCTCACACCTCAATTCTCGCCCATGGGAGGACGTGACCGGACACGCGGCCGGGCGGCCGGGCCGAGGTGAGCCTTCATTCCGGCGGGGAACGTACCCTCAAGCGAACGACTCCGATGGCCGTGCCCCGGTGACGAGCCGGACCGGCCGCTGGGAGAGACCAGGGCGCATGGCAGTACGGGCAAGGGTCGGGCAGTCCCTGCGCGCCGCCGCCGCGCGTACGGCGCGGGCGGGCCGCGGCGCGCGCTCGGCCGTGCTCGGGACGGGCCGGCTCACCCGCCGCGTCACGCACGCGCAGGGCGCCGGACGCAGCGGCCTCGGCAGCCTGATCGAGGCGTCCGCGTTCAACTCCGCCGGCGACGCCATGGTCACGGTCGCGCTCGCCGGGACGCTGTTCTTCGGCCTGGACGTCAACCAGGCGCGCGGCCAGATCGCCCTCTACCTCGTCGTCACGATGGCGCCGTTCGCGCTGGTCGCGCCGCTGATCGGCCCGGCGCTGGACCGGGCCCGGCACGTCCGCCGGTACGCGATCGCGAGCACGTTCGTGATGCGGGCGCTGCTGTGCTGGGCGATGGCGGGCGCCCTCCCGCACGGCGACCAGGTCACGTTCCTGCCCGCCGCGTTCGGCGTGCTGGTGCTGTCCAAGGCGTTCGGGGTGCTGCGGGCGGCGGTCACCCCGCGCGTCCTGCCGGACGAGATCACGCTCGTGACGGCCAACGCGCGCGCCTCGTTCGCGGGGCTCATCGCGGCGTCGATCACCGCGCCCGTCGCGGCGGGCCTGGCCGTCCTCATCGGGGCGGGCTGGGTGCTCCGCATCGGCACGGTGGTGTTCCTGCTCGGCGTCGTGTTCACCATGCGGCTGCCGGGCCACATCGACGTCCCCGAGGAGCGGGCGGAGCCGGGAACGGCCACCGCGCAGGCGCGCCGATGGCGGGCGCTGCCGCGCGTCGGGCCCGTCGTCGCGGAGGCGATGGAGGCCAACGCGGTGCTGCGCGCGTTCTCCGGCTTCCTGATCATCTACCTGGCGTTCCTGCTGCGGCAGGAGCGGTTCGACCCGGTGTCCCACCACGTCGCGCTCGGTCTGCTGGCGGCGTGCGCGGGCGCCGGCGGGCTGATCGGCACCGCGCTCGGCGCCTGGATGAAGGCGCGGGCGCCCCGGTTCATCGTGTCCGCGACGCTGGCCGCCGTCACCGGCGTGACGGCGGCGGGCGCCGCGTTCTTCGGGCTGTGGGCGGCCCTCGCCGTGGCGACCGCGGCCGGACTCGGCCAGGTGCTCGGCAAGCTGTCCATGGACGCGGTCGTGCAGCACGAGATCGGCGAGGAGATGCGCTCGTCCACGTTCGCGGTGTCGGAGACGCTGCACCAGCTCAGCTGGGTGCTGGGCGGCCTGCTCGGCCTCGGCATGTCGATCGTCGCGGACGGCCGCGTCGCGCTCGCGACCGTCGCGGCGGCGCTCGCCGCCGCCTTCGGACTGCTGGTGTCCCGCCAGGCCGGGACGCGCCGCCGCAGCCGCCGCCCGGCCCCGCCCACGACGGTCAAGGACGCGCACCCGGAGATGCGCGCCTGACCCCGGTCGGTCAGGGGGACAGGTCGTCCGCGACCGCCCGCAGCACGGTGGCGATCTTCTTGGCCTCCGCCGGGGACGGGTGCTTGCCGCGCCGGTAGGTGTTGGAGATGTCGTCCAGCAGCTTGATGAGGTCCTCGGTGATCACGACCATCTCGTCCGGCTTCTTGCGCCGCTGCTTGGCGATGGTCTTCTCGACGGACGGCAGCGACTCCAGCACCCGGACCTGGAGGGCCTGCTGGCCGCGGCGCCCCTCGACCACGCCGAACTCGATGCGCTGGCCCGGCCGCAGCGTCGTGACGCCGCCCGGCAGCGCCGATGAGTGCACGAAGACCTCCCCGCCGTCATCGCGGGTGAGGAAGCCGAACCCCTTGTCGGAGTCGTACCACTTGACCTTGCCAGTCGGCACCGGAGACCTCGTTCGGTAATCGTCCTGAAATCGCCCCCAAGATTAGTGCCTCGCCGCGGGCCGGTGAACATGCCGGGTACCCGCTGCGACGCCTGCGGGGCAACGCCTCAGACGCTATCCGGGACGTCGCGCGACGGCACCCGGATATCGCCTCGCAGCTCAGGCTGCCCCGAATCCGCCGAGCCACGCCGGGAAGGCCAGCAGGTCGGGCAGGACGACGTCCGCGCCGTAGGCGGCGAGGGCCGCGGAATCGAACGCGCCGGTCGCGACGGCCACCGCCACCGCCTCCGCGGCCCGCGCCGCGTCCACGTCGCCGGTGTGGTCCCCGATGTAGGCGCCGGCGCCGTGCTCGCGCAGCGCCGCGCCCTTGTCGGCGCCGAACAGCCCGCCCACCACGGCGTCCGCCCGCAGCCCGAGGAACCGGACGGTCCGCTCGGTGTCGGCCTGGTTCTTGCCCGACACGACGACCACGCGCCCGCCCCTGGCCCGCACCGCGTCCAGCGCCGCGACGGCGCCCGGCATGAGGACGGTCGCCGGGATCGCGATGCCCGGGTAGATCGCCCGGTACCGGGCGGCCATGGCCGGCACCTCGGCCGCCGGGAACCAGTGGGCCAGCTCCTCCTCCAGCGGCGGGCCGATGCGCCCCACCACGACCTCGGTGTCGATCGGGACGCCCGTCTCCGCGGCGAGGGCGGCGTACACGGCGCCGATCGCGGCGCGCGTGTCGGCAAGGGTCAGATCAAGGTCGAAACCGACGGCGAACCCGGCGCCGGACGAAGCGGGAGGAACGAGATCAAGCACGTCCCACAGGGTAAGGGTCTGGACACAGGAAAGGACCCGCGCTCTCCTGGTAGTGGCGATGCGACGGGATCCGAGTAGGAGAGCACGGGACCGTGATTCGGATATACCCGAGCCCTCGACCACAAACCAGCTGACCAGGGAAAGCACAGTCCCCGAACACCCCACCCCGACCCCAAGGACGATCACCCCCGTCCGCCGCCCGCACAGCCCCCCGGTGAAAGAGGCCGCACATGGCAGACAACCCCGACCGGCCGCCCGACCAGGCCGCCCCCGCGCATGAGCACGCACACGAGCACGCGCCGGAGCGCACGCATGAGCACGCCATGACCCGCACGGAGCCGGGCGGCGAGCACCGCGCCCCGCGCGCCCGGCGGCCGTTCACGGCCCGCGCGGCCGGGGCCCGCCGCCGCGCCGTCGGCGCGCTCGCCACCACGGTGTCCGTCGTGACCACGGTCGTCGTGCTGGTCCTGGCCGTGCACATCGTCTTCGTCGCGTTCGAGGCCAACACGGCGAACGACCTCGTCCGCTGGTTCGGGGACAGGGCCACCGACCTGTGCTGGCAGTTCAAGGACGTCTTCCAGCCCGCGAGCCACAAGACGGAGGTCGCCGTCAACTACGGCCTGGCCGGCCTCGTCTACCTGGTGATCGGCCGGATCGTCGTCGGCCTCGTCCGCCGCCTGGCCTAGCCCCGGCGCGGCCTAGCCTCGGCCTAGCCTCGGCCTAGCCTCGGCGCGGCCTAGTCCCGGCCGGGGAAGCGGACGTCCTCGAACGGCCAGGCCGTCGTCATCCACTGGCGGACGAACGCCTCCAACTCCTTCTCCAGGACGGAGTTCTCCTCGTCCGCGCGGACCCAGAACACCACGACGGCGTCCGCGCCCGCCTCGTCGGACGGGGCCACATGGATGCGGCCGAGCTGCCGCTCCCCGTCCGGCGTGATCACCACGTAGCTGAACGAGCGCCGCAGCTGCCCCTGCTTCTGCAGCCACGCGACGTCGATCAGGGCCTGCTCGAAGGTGAACTCGCTGTCGGGCCAGCCCCACTCGGGCCCGAACCGGCCGGCCAGCCGGTCCAGGCTGCCGATCACGGCGCCGTAGTCCTTCACCACGTCGTGCACGGTGATCGGGCGGATCTGGAAGTCGGGCCCCGCCACCAGCGTGGGCACCACGAAGTCCTCGGGCAGGAACGCCCCGCCCGCCGCCTTCCGCGGAGACTTGAACATCGTCGACCTTTCCGGCGACGCCCCTTCCGGCGACGGGGCGTGCGGCATCGAACTCTAGTCGTCCGGGGCCCCGGACGAGACGCATCACGAATTCGGGCGTGCCGCGCGGCCGGGGGCGGCGGCTCGCGGCCCCAACATGCCTTAGTGTTCTTCCGGAGGAACTCATCACCATGACGCCACCCACGCGGGACCGCATCGTCTCCGAGTCGCTCCGGCTGTTCGCCGACCGGGGCTACGCGGCGACGTCGGTCGCGGAGATCGAGGCCGCGGCGGGGCTGTCCCCCGGCGCCGGCGGCCTCTACCGGCACTTCCGGTCGAAGGAGGAGGTGCTCGCCTCCGGCATCCGCGAGCACATCGAGCGGACCCGCCGGCAGATCAGCGACGTCCTCAGCCAGGCGACCGTCTTCGAGGACCGCCCGCTGGAGATCCGGCTGCGGATGACCTGCCAGGCCGGCCTCGCGAAGATGCGCGAGGAGCAGGACCTCATCCGGGTGCTGTTCCGCGACCTCGACCAGTTCCCGAACCTCGTCGCGGAGATGCGCGAGGGCATCGTCAACCCGCTGTACGACGGGATCTCGACCTGGCTGGCCGCCCAGCCCGAGTTCGAGGGCTCCGACGAGGACTGGCCCGCGATCGCCTCGATCCTCGGCGGCGCGGTGGTGAACTACTGGCTGGCGAACGAGTCGATGTACGAGCCTCCGACCCGCATCGACGAGAAGCGGTTCGTGGAGAGCTGGGCGCGGCTCGGTCTCGGGCTGGTGCACCTGGAGCGCACACCCGCCACCTGACCTGCGGCACCCCGGTACCCCCGCCGGCTTCGGGCACGCCCCGCGGGCTCCTACCCTGGGGACTGCGCATGCCGCGGCGTGCACGCGACATAAGGTTGGGGTACGGCTATGGACACGTATGCGGACTGGCTCCGCGCGCGAGGCGACGACGAGCTGCGCGCGCTGCTGTCCGCGCGTCCGGAGTTGCTCGCCCCCGTCCCCGCCGACCTGACCGCGCTCGCCGCCCGCGCCGCGACGCCCGCCGCCGTGTCCCGCGCCCTCGACCGGCTGGACCGCTTCACGCTCGCCGTCCTCGAATCCCTCCTCGTCCTCGCCGACCCGACGCCGGACGCGCTCGCCGCGGGCGTCGGCGCGACGCCGGCGCAGGTCGGGGAGGCGCTCGGCACGCTGCGCCGCTACGGGCTGGTCTGGGGCGACGGCACGCCGGCCACGGCGCCCGGCGTCCGGCAGGGGCTGCCGCATCCGGCCGCGCTCGGACCGCCCGTCCGGGAGGTCTTCGCGGGCTACCCGGTCGAGCGGCTCACCGACCTGCTCACCGATCTGGAGGGCGAGGCGCCGCGCGGGTTCCCCGACGCCGCGCGCCTCCTGCACCGGCTCGCCGAACTGCTGGCGGAGCCGGCGGCGCTCATCGACGACGCGGGCCCCGAGGCGACGGCCGCCCTCGACCAACTGGCGTGGGGGCCGCCCGTCGGACGGGTCGCCGACGCGCGCCGTCCCGTCCGGATCAGCACCGCCACCACCCCCATCGAGCGGCTCCTCGCCCGCGGCCTCCTCGCCGCCGAGGACGACCGCACGGTCACCCTGCCCCGCGAGGTCGCGCTGCATCTGCGCGCCGGCCGCCTCTTCCGGGACGTCCCCGCCGAACCGCCGCCGCTGCCGTCCCGGGCCGGGGAGCCGCGCGCCGAGGACGTCGTGGTCCGCGCCGCCGCGGGCGAGGCCGCGGGCGCCGTCCGGCTCATCGAGGAACTCCTGGAGCGCTGGGGCCTCGAACCGCCGCCCGTCCTGCGCAGCGGCGGCCTCGCCGTCCGCGACCTGCGCACCGCCGCGACGCTGCTGGACGTCCCGGAGTGGAAGGCGGCGCTGCTCGCCGAGACCGCCTACGCCGCCGGGCTGCTCACCCGCAGCGGCGACCTCGACGGCGAATGGCTGCCCACCCCCGCCTACGACCTGTGGCTGATGCGCGACACCGCCGGCCGCTGGACGGAGCTGGCGCGCGGCTGGCTGAAGTCCGACCGCGCCGCCGGCCTCGCCGGGGAACGCGACGACCGGGACCGGCTGATCAACGCGCTCAGCGAGGCGATGGTGCGGTCCAGCGCCCCCGCCACCCGCCGCGAGATCCTGGACGTCCTCGCCGGCGCCGGGCGCGGCGCCCTCGTCGACGAGGAGGCGCTGCGCACCCGGCTCGGCTGGCTGCGGCCCCGCCGCGGCGGCCCGACCCGCG
Organism: Actinomadura latina NBRC 106108; assembly: GCF_001552195.1. Lineage (GTDB taxonomy): Bacteria > Actinomycetota > Actinomycetes > Streptosporangiales > Streptosporangiaceae > Spirillospora > Spirillospora latina. Next base: position 5,016 of record NZ_BCQS01000041.1, on the reverse strand, counting down.
AACGGCTCCTCGCCTGGACGCTGCGCGAGGCCGCCGCGCTCGGCCTCACCGGGTTCGGCGAACTCGTTCCCTTCGCCCGCGACCTCCTCGCCGGCGACGACCCCGAACCCGCCCTGGAGAAGTACCTCCCGGCGCCCGTCGACGAGATCCTCCTCCAGGCCGACCTGACCGCGGTCGCGCCCGGACCGCTGGTCACCGACCTCGCCCGCGAACTCGCGCTCGCCGCCGACGTCGAGTCCACCGGCGGCGCCACCGTCTACCGGTTCACGCCCGAGTCCGTCCGCCGCGCCCTGGACGCCGGGCGCTCCGCCGCCGACGTCACCGACCTGCTGACCCGGCACTCCGCGACGCCGCTGCCGCAGCCGCTCACCTACCTCATCGACGACGTGGCGCGGCGGCACGGGCATCTGCGCGTCGGGGCCCTGTCGTCGTACGTCCGCACCGACTCCGCCGCGACGCTGGACGAGATCCTCGCCGACCGGCGGGCGGAGCCGCTGCGGCTGCACCGGCTCGCGCCGACCGTCCTCGCGTCCGGGCTGCAGCGCGCCGACCTGCTCGACGCCCTGCGCGCCATGGGCCTCGCCCCGGTCGCCGAGGCCCCCGGCGGCGGCGTGATCGTGACTCGGCCGGACGCGCAGCGCGCCGACCCGCCGCCGACCGCCGAGATCGTCCGGCTCCGCCCGGGCGCCCGCGCCGACGCCTCGATGGTCTCCGCCGCGGTGCGCGCGCTGCGGGCCGGCGACGAGGCGTCCCGGCACGGCGCCGAGCACGCCCGGCAGGCGCCGGCCGGGGAGCCGCCGCGCTCGCCCGCGATGGCCACCATCGAGCGGCTCCGCGCCGCCGTCGAACGCGGCGGACGCGTCTGGATCGGCTACCTCGACCAGCAGGGCCAGGCGTCCAGCCGCATCGTGGCACCCGTCCGCGTCGAGGGCGGATTCCTCACCGGCTACGACGCCACCCGCGCCGCCGTGCACCGCTTCGCACTGCACCGCATCACCGGCGTCTCCGAACTGGACGACGACCCCGCGACCTAGCCGGCGAAAGTGATCTTCTGGGCGAAATGGAACCCCCTCGGCGTTCCAGAAGTCCTAGTCTTATAGATCACATCTGGCGTGCGGAGGAGGCCCGTTCGTGAGCGGATACGGCGGCAACCCGCCCGGCTGGCAGGACCCCTACGGGCCGCAGGGCTGGGGCGGATCACCGTATCCCGGGGCCCCGCAACCTCCCGGCTATGCCTACGGGCCGCCGGGCGTGCCCGTCCGCCAGACGAGCAGCGGCTCCACCACCGCCTGCCTCGTCTGCAACATCGCCAGCGTCCTGCTGTGCTGCGGCATCCTCGGCATCCCGGGCGCCATCGTGTCCGCGATCGCGATGGGCCGCGTCCACACCGACCCCGAGTCGGCCCGCAAGCTGACGATCGCGGGCTGGATCCTGTTCGCCCTGTCGATCATCAGCGGGATCGTCATCGGCATCATCTACGTCATCGTCGTGATCAACTCCGACTCCGGCTACGACTCGACCTCCGGCATCTAACCCCGACCACCGCAGACCGGCGCGAAGCGCACGGCACCCGCGCAGACCGCGAGGCACACGCGGATCGCAGGCCGGCGCAGCGGCCCCGGGTGCCGGGTGGGTCAGGAGACTCGGGAAGAGCGGGGCGGCCGCGGTCGTTGAAGCATGCGTTCCCGTCCGGATCGCACGGCACGCCGCCGCGCTGGGGTAGCGTGCGGCAACGGGTGTCCGGACGTGGCATCGATCATCGACATCGCGACGGGGGCTTCTGCTTTGACCGACGGTCCGCTCATCGTCCAGTCCGACAAGACACTGCTGCTGGAGGTCGACCACGATCTGGCCGGTGCCTGCCGCAAGGACATCGCCCCGTTCGCCGAGCTGGAACGGGCGCCCGAGCACGTCCACACGTACCGGGTGACGCCGCTCGCGCTGTGGAACGCCCGCGCCGCCGGCCACGACGCCGAGCAGGTCGTCGACACTCTGATCAGGTACTCCCGCTATCCCGTCCCGCACGCCCTCCTGGTGGACGTCGCCGACACGATGGCGCGGTACGGGCGGCTGCGGCTGGAGAAGGACCCCGTGCACGGGCTCGTCCTGTCGTCCTCCGACCGGTCGGTGCTGGAGGAGGTCCTGCGGGCGAAGAAGATCAAAGGCATGCTCGGGGACCGGGTCGGCGACGACATCGTCGCCGTCCACCCGAGCGAGCGCGGCGCGCTCAAGCAGGCCCTGCTCAAGCTCGGCTGGCCCGCCGAGGACCTCGCCGGCTACGTGGACGGCGAGGCCCACGCCATCTCCCTCGTCCAGGACGGCTGGGAGCTGCGCTCCTACCAGGACGAGGCGACGTCCGCGTTCTGGCACGGCGGCTCCGGTGTCGTCGTCCTGCCGTGCGGCGCCGGCAAGACCATCGTCGGCGCCGCCGCCATGGCCCGCGCGCAGGCGACCACGCTGATCCTCGTGACCAACACCGTGTCGGCGCACCAGTGGAAGCAGGAGCTGCTCCGCCGCACGTCCCTCACCGAGGACGAGATCGGCGAGTACACCGGCACGAAGAAGGAGATCCGGCCGGTCACCATCGCCACCTACCAGATCATGACGACCCGCCGGAAGGGCGCCTACGCGCACCTGGAGCTCTTCGACGCCCGCGACTGGGGCCTGGTCGTCTACGACGAGGTGCACCTGCTGCCCGCGCCGATCTTCCGCATGACCGCGGACCTGCAGGCGCGACGCCGGCTCGGCCTCACCGCCACCCTCGTCCGCGAGGACGGCCGCGAAGGCGACGTGTTCTCCCTGATCGGCCCCAAGCGCTACGACGCCCCCTGGAAGGACATGGAGTCCCAGGGCTGGATCGCGCCCGCCGACTGCGTCGAGGTCCGCGTCACCCTCACCGACTCCGAACGCCTCGCCTACGCGACCGCCGAACCCGAGGAGCGCTACCGCTTCTGCGCCACGACCGACACCAAGACCAAGCTCATCAAGGCACTGGTCGACCGGCACCAAGGCGAGCAGACACTCGTGATCGGCCAGTACATCGACCAGCTGGACGAACTGGGCGCCCTCCTGGACGCCCCGGTCATCAAGGGCGAGACCCGCATCCGCGAACGGGAGCGCCTCTTCGACGCGTTCCGCTCCGGCGAGATCAGCGTCCTGGTGGTGTCGAAGGTGGCGAACTTCTCCATCGATCTACCCGAGGCGTCCGTTGCCGTCCAGGTGTCGGGTGCCTACGGTTCGCGCCAGGAAGAGGCCCAGCGCCTGGGACGACTCCTGCGCCCCAAGGCGTCCGGCAGCGGAGCCCGCTTCTACGCCGTAGTCGCCCGCGACACCCTCGACCAGGACTACGCCGCCCACCGGCAGCGCTTTCTGGCCGAACAGGGCTACGCCTACCGCATAGTCGACGCCGACACCGTTCTGGCCGGTAAGGACTTCTAGCCACTCCAAGCGTCGCCGCCGCCGTCGTGCCGGCGACCACGAGGCAATGTCGCGGTTGCCTCAGGCGTCAGGCCGGGGGCCAGTTCTTGAGGGCGGCGTCGAGGGCGTCCAGGGTCCGGTGCCAGGAGGCCTCCACGTCGCGTGGGTGGTGCTGGAAAGCACCCGCGGTCTCCAGGCTGACATAACCGTGGAACACGCTGCCCAGCATGCGTACGGCGTCCGTCTGGTCGGGCTCGGACAGCTCGTAGCCGCGCAGGATCGCTCGCGTCATCTCCGCGTGCCGTCCCGCCGCGCTCGCGAGCGCGGTGTCCAGGTCCAGCTCCATCCGAGCCGCCGCGTACCGGCCCGGATGCCGCTTGGCGTAGTTCCGGTACGCGCCTGCGAACGCCACCAGCGCGTCCTTCCCCGCGCGTCCGGCGATCGCGGCGGCGACCTCGTCGTCCAGCTCGGCCAGCGCGAGCACCGCCACCCGTGTCTTCAGGTCGTGCGCGTTCTTGATGTGCGAGTACAGGCTGGCTTCCTTGACCCCGAACTGGCGCGCCAGCGCTGCGACGGTCACCTTGTCGAAGCCCACCTCGTCCGCCAGCTCGGCAGCCGCCGTGGTGAGACGCTCGACGGTCACTCCTGCACGAACCATGGGTCCCTTCCTGTTTGCCTACGACATCTAACCATTTGCCTAAGCTACTTAGGAAGAACTAGCCTCGCTGCTCATGAAACCCATGACCGAACGCGACGTACGCACGTCCTTCGTCAACTGCTCCAAGGGCGAGGCCAAGCGCCTGGACCTGCCCAAGGACTTCACCGACCTGCCGTGGGACGACCTGGATTTCCTGGGCTGGCAAGATCCCGGCGCACCCGGACGCGCCTACCTCGTCGCCGAACGCGACGACCGCCTTGTCGGTCTCTCGCTGCGCGTCGCCTCCGGCGCGTCCCGCGGCTTCACTTCGCGCAGCATGTGCTCGCTGTGCCTGACCACGCGGACGGGCGGCGGGGTCGCCTTGATGACCGCGCGCCGAACCGGTGAGGCCGGCCGCCAGGGAAACTCGGTCGGGCAGTATCTGTGCGGCGATCTGGACTGCTCGCTCTACGTTCGCGGCAAGAAGCAATCCGTCGCGGGTGGTGGGCTCGATGAATCGCTGACTCTGGAGGAGAAGGTCGCCCGTGCCCATGCGAACCTGCACGCGTTTCTGGACAAGGTGATCCGGTGAGGGTTCTCTTGACCCCGCGCACGTTTCCACCGAATCGGTCGCGGGCCGGCAGGAGAACCACACTTTCGGACCCCTTGAATGAGAAAGGGCCCCGCCGTGTCGGCGGGGCCCTTCCGTAATAAGAGTCCGGCGGTGTCCTACTCTCCCACACAGTCTCCCATGCAGTACCATCGGCGCTGAAGGGCTTAACTTCCGGGTTCGGGATGGGACCGGGTGTTTCCCCTTCGCCAAAACCACCGAACGCCTCAACGCACCACCCCCACACGCGGCGGGGTGGGCAAGTCGACGTCCGAGCAACCAGGCTCGGTATCCTTTTATGCACTACGGGTGCCCAGGTTGTTTCCTGGGAACCACACAGGGACGCGAACAA
>NZ_BCQS01000040.1 GCF_001552195.1 Actinomadura latina NBRC 106108 | reverse complement strand
AAAAGAGCACGACACCGAACGCTCGCCGACCTGCTGCGCCGACTCAACCCGGTGCTGCGGGGATGGTGCAACTACTTCCGGCACGGAGTGTCAGCAGCCACCTTCCGCTACCTGGACCAGTTCGTCTGGCGGCGGGTGACCCGATGGCTGCCCAAACGACACCCCGGGATCAACTGGAAGGAGCTCTACCGGCGTTTCCTGACCGGCAGGCCAGGACGGCGACCGGCCGAGCGGGGACTCATCCTGTTCAACCCCCAGTCGGTGGAGATCACCCGCTACCGCTGGCGCGCGGACCGGATCCCCACACCATGGACGAGCGACACGACGGCGACCATCACCGCCACGTGACCCGACGGGAACCCGTGGAGCGCCGGATGCGTGGAGACGCGCACGTCCGGTGCGGAGGGCGGGCCGGGGAAACGGACCGGGAGAGATCCCGGAACCGCGCCCCGGTCCGACCCCTACAGATCACGGTGCTGGAACGTCAGCTGAGCGGGCAGAAGGTGCGGTTCACCGGGCTCGACCGGGCGTTACTGGCAGCGTTGCCGCACCGTCTGACACCCCAGGCGCTTCGCGGGATGCGAGTGCTGGTGCGTCCGGAGACGGTGTTGCGTTGGCAACGTGACCTTGTCCGGCGCCAGCCTGCTGCCCGATCCAGGCCGAAACGGCCGGGCCGGCCTCCGACCGTGCGTTCCATCCGCGAGCTGGTGCTGCGCCTGGTCCACGAGAACCCGAGCTGGGGATACAGGCGGGTGCACGGCGAGCTGCTGGTCCTGGGGGTGAAGGTCGGCGCCTCCACGGTGTGGGAGATCCTCAAGGACGCCGGGATCGACCCGGCACCCCAACGCGCATCCGGCTCATGGGCGTCGTTCCTGCGCGCGGCCGCTCATCCAACGGCCGCGTGGGTGACGCAGGCTGCAAGGAACCTGGTCATGGATCTGGAGGATGCCGGGTGCCGGGCGCGGTGGTTGATCCGGGACCGCGACGGCAAGTTCCCTGAGCTGTTCGACGCGGTCCTGGCCGACGCAGGCATCAAGATGGTGCTCACCGGGTGCGAATGCCACGGATGAACTCAATCATGGAACGGTGGGTGCTGACCTGCCGCCGCGAACTGCTGGACCGGGCTCTGATCTGGAACCAGCGCCACCTGCTCCACACGCTGCGCGAGTTCGAGACCTTCTACAACGAGCACCGGCCGCACCGGGGCATTTCCAACGCCCGCCCGTGCACTCCGCTGCCTCCACCGATCACTGACCCCGACCAGATCGCCGATCTGAACGTACGAAGACACCAACGTCTCGGTGGAATCCTCAACCAGTACCAGCATGCCGCATGACCTGCATGGATGGGGTTTTCGGCATGAGCAGGTCAGGAACTGCCGCCAGCTCGGCCCCTCCCGCCGCGGTGCTGGGGCGATGCCGGCGGCGCGTAGGATTTCCCACACTGTGGAGGCGGCGATCGCGTGACCGAGCCGGGCCAGATCGCCCTGGATTCTTCCTGGCCCCAGGTTGGATTCTCGCGCGCCATCCGCACGATCAGCCTCTTGATCGAAACACCGGTGGGTGGACGTCCCGGCCGGCGCCGGTCAGTGTAAGTCCAGTTGCGGGCGACCAGGTGGCGGTGCCAGCGAAGGATCGTGGCCGGGGTGACCCCGCAGCGAGACCCCAGGTCACAACATGAACCAAGTTTCCGAGCGGCACAGGATGCCCGCGGTGGCGTTGTTGACCAGCGCGTCCAGGCGCCCGAACGCGTCCACGGCGCGGGCGGCGAGGACGACGTCCGCGCCGGCGCGGGCGCAGCGCAGCGCCGTCGTGCGGCCGAGCCCCGGTCCCACGCCGGAGACCAGGACCGCCTTGTCCCGCAGCAGTCCGTCCATGCCCGTCCCTCCGTCCCCGGGACGGGGGCGGCGACGCCCCGCCGCCCCCGTCCCGTCATCGGCCGCCCGTCACCGGGCGTCGTAAGCGGCGACCACCCTCTTGGGGGCCTTGTTGCGCCAGGCGTTCTCGACCAGTTCCCGGACGCGCTCCTCGTCGACCTTCGCCAGGTCGACCCGCAGGCCGACGAAGATCTTGGTGGCGGCGGTGCGCCACACCTCCTCGTAGACCTCGGAGTCGGCGGCGACGGCCCGTGCCGCCTCCTCCTCCGACACCGAGAAGACCGCGGTCACCTCCCCCTTCTCCACGCCGGCGAAGGGCTTCTTGCGGACCTTGAAGCTCGGCAGCCGGAAGTGCGTGACCTCCTCCACCTCGGGCAGGGCGAGCGCGAACCGGCGGATGTCGTCGAGCGTGATCACAGCGGGACTCCTTCGGACTCGATGGCGGGGGCGCGCGGCCCTGACCGTCCGGCCGCCGGCCCCTCCAGGGCGGCGGCCACAGCCATGGGCGGCCGATGCCGCGGCGGCGGCCGTCGATGATCGTCATGAGCGGCAGCAGGATCACGTTTCCTATCGTGTAGTTCTGGCTGGCGGAGCTCGCCGCAGGGTTGGTGAACATCAGGTCGACGTACTGTGCCCAACTGCCGTCGCCCCAGATCGGATTGACGTTGCCGTCCGCGTACTCGGTCACGAATCGGATGTTGAAGTACTAGCCCACCGCGACGGATGCGATGCCGCCGAGGTAGTAGACGCACTCCAGCGTCGAGACCAGGGGACCTGTCGCCGGACGGCGGAAGATCTCCCGGTAGGACGCGACCAGGAACCAGACGACCGCAATGCCCAGGACGGCGTGGACGAGGAGCGACAGCATCTCGCCAGCGTCACGCCATCCGTGCAGTTTTGTCAATATTGTCGAAACAGATAGGTTCTGGTGCATGGCCAAGCCGGCGCAGACGGCGCGCAGCGAACGCACCCGTGAGGCGCTCCGGCGCGCCGCTCTGGTCCGGTTCCTTGCCCAGGGCGTCGAGAACACCTCGGCCGAGCAGATCGCCGCCGATGCCGGGGTGTCATTGCGGACCTTCTACCGTCACTTCACCTCCAAGCACGATCTGCTCTTCGCCGACTACGACGCCGGTCTGCACTGGTTCCGCAGCGCTCTGGCCGCGCGTCCGGACGACGAGCCCATCATCGAGTCGGTGCGGGCGGCGATCTTCGCCTTCCCCTATGACGTGCAGGCCGTCACGCAGATCGCCGCACTGCGGGCCGAGGTGCTCGACCCTGGCCGAATCGTCCAGCACATCCGCCAGGTCGAATCGGACTTCGCCGAGGCCGTCGCCGAGCGGCTAGACCGTGGAACGGCTGCTGACGGCGGTGCGCCGCTCGCCGAGCGGCTCGCCGTCACGGTGACCGCGCGATGCATCGCCGCCGCCGTCTTCGGTGCGATGGAGGTCTGGATGCTGGGCGACGAGCGGTCCTTGGCCGAGCTGGCCCGGCTGTGCCACTCCGCGCTCTCCTCGATCGAGGGCGGGATGGTCCACGGCATGTTTCGTCACTATTGACGAAACATGCGGCGCATGTCAGCCTCCCGGAGAAGCCAAGGGAACCGGGGAGGCGGCGCAATATGCAGGGCTGCGACGCGATCATCATCGGCGCGGGACACAACGGGCTGGCAGCGGCCGCTCTGTTGCAGCGGGCAGGTCTGAGGACCGTCTGCCTGGAGTCCAAGCGGTACGCCGGCGGTATGGCCTCCACCGTGGAGCTGTTCGACGGCTACAAGTTCGAGATCGCGGGCTCGCTGCAGTTCCCGACCTCCGCGACGGTCAGCCGCGAGCTCGGCCTGGACGCGGTGCCCACCGTCGACGTGGACGTCATGTCGGTGTCACTGCGGGGCGTCGGCGACGACCCGGTCGTCTACTACACCGACCCGATGCGGCTGATGACCCACCTGAACGAGGTGCACGGCTCCGAGGTCGTCAACGGCATGGCCGAGCTGGTGGCCTGGAGCCGGGCACCGGCCCAGGCGCTGGGGCGCTTCGACGCCGGGTCGCCGCCGAAGACGCTGGACGAGATGTACGCCTGCGCGACCAGTGAGTTCGAGCGGTCCAGCATCACCGACCTCCTGTTCGGATCGGTCACCGACGTGCTCGACCGCTACCTCCCCGACAAGGACGAGCACGGTGCGCTGCGGGGGATGCTCGCCTTCCTCGCGGTCAACACCACGTACCGCGGCCCGGCGACGCCGGGTAGCGCCGCGGCCCTGGCCTTCGGTCTGGCCGTCCCCGACCAGAGCGCGGTCTTGATGAAGAAGCCGCGGGGCGGCATCGGAGCGCTCACCGCGCATCTCCAGGACCTGTTCACCTCCGCCGGAGGAGAGCTGCGGCTGCGTACCGAAGTGACAGAGATCCGCGTCGCCGGTGGACGCGTGGTGGGCGTCCGAACCGAGGACGGATCCACGCTCGACGCCCCGATCGTCGTCTCCTGCATCGCCCCCGACCTGACACTCACCCGCCTGGTCTCGTCCAGCGCCGTGGCCGCCGACGTACGCCGGCGGTTCTCCCGCGTCGACCACCGCGGCAGTTACGCCCAGATGCACTTCGCGTTGGACGGCGCGCCGGAGTTCGCGGCACCCTACGAACTGCTCGACGACCCGGCGATGCAGGCGGCCATCGGCCTGTTCAGCACACCGGAGGAACTCCAGCGGCAGTGGGAGGACTGCCGTCGCGGGATCGTGCCGGCGGACCCGGCCATCGCGTTCCAGATCCCCTCGGCACACGACCCCGGCCTCGCGCCGCCGGGGAAGCACGCGGCATCAGCGTTCTCGCTGTGGTTCCCGATCGAGGCCGGCCGCGCCGACTACGCCCGGCTGAAGACCGAGATGGGACAGCGTGTGATCGACAAGATCAGCCGGCTCGCACCCGGCTTCGCCCGGCTCATCACCAAGCACACCACCTTCACCCCGCGCCACATGAGCACCATGTTCGGAGCGCCGGGCGGCGACTACTGCCACGGCCTGCTCCACCCCGAGCAGATGGGCCCCCACCGCCCCGGACCGAACGGATACGCCGACCAGCCGCTCAGCATCGACGGGCTCTACCTGGGCAGCGCGGGTTGCCACGGCGGCCCCGGCATCACCTTCATCCCCGGCTACAACGCCGCGCAAGCGGTACTCGCCAACGGCTGACACGACGCCCTGGCCAGCCCCATCTGCAGCGTTCTCCATCGGCCGCGCGATCTTCATCGGCACTACATCCGAGCATCCTCATCTGCCCGCAGGGACTCTGCTGCGTGAGATCGGCCGAGGGCCGCACGTCCTGTCCGGTGCCGCCGGGAAGGCTGATCCGCTGTAACGATGCGGAGGCGCCCGTCGACCTCGCCGGCCCGCAAGCGCCTGTCACGCCGGAGTACGGTTTTCGCCGGGGCGGGAAGGTGCCACGGTGACGGTGAGGGGTGCTATGAAATCGGGCCGAGCCAGTCGAACGGCGATCTTGGTGTGTCAGGGGCGTGCGGTGGCCGACGGCCGTATGGCTGTGGGCCGGTTCAGCGATCCGGTGGCCGGACGGCTGCTCGGCCCCGAGGAGTTGAAGCCGGTGGACGCGGCACGGGACGGAGCCGCCACCGGACAGGTCGGCGGGCGGGAGCGGTGGGCCGTGGAATCCGTCAGCGCCTGCGCCGAGATCGTGGTGCCCCGCACGGTGGTGATCGACGAGGCGGTGACCAGCGCATTAGCGGACCGCGACGGCATGCAGGTGGTCCTGCTCGGCGCCGGGCTGGACACCAGGCCGTGGCGCCTGCCGGCTTTGGAGGCGGTGACGGTGTTCTCCGTGGACCACCCCGACACCCAGGCTGATGCCCGGACCCGCGCCGCCGGGCTCACCCCTGTGGCGCGGCAACTGGTGTTCGCTCCGGTCGACCTCACCATCGAGCCCCTGGATGCCGCCCTGAAAGCCGCCGGCCATGACAGGACGGTACCGACCGTCTGGGTCTGGGAGGGAGTGGTGCCCTACCTGCGCAAAGCCGAAGTGGCCGCGACGGCGACCGCGGTGGCGCGCCTATCCGCCGCCGGCAGTGTGCTGGTGGTGAACTACCAGACCCCTTCCCTGACGGCCGGCCTCGGCCGCGCCGTGGTCAACCTGGCCTCGCGCCTCGGACGCGTCGAAACCGCCACCGCGGACGAACCGTGGCGCTCGGCGTGGACACCCGCTCGAATGGCCAGACTCTTGACCGCGCAGGGCTTCGCCGTCGAGCGGGATGTCGACCTGCTGCACCTCGCTCACCGCCTCGATTCACCCACCAGGCACAGTCGATCACTCCGCAACGGCCGCGTGGCCGTTGCCCGATTCACCGGCCCTGCCCCAGCAAGCGCATGACGGCACCAGGCGGAGTGTGCCGATGGTGGCGCACAGGGTGGTTCGGCAGCAGAGCCCTGTGGTAGCCAAGGCAAGCATGAGCGAGACACCCATCCCTTACCCCGGCGACCACGACGGCCCCACGCGGATCCTGCAACTCCACACGCGCCGCGGAGTGGTCGCCAAGGCTGGCATCACCGTCAGTATCGACGATGCCCACTACCACCAGGGTTGGGGAAGGGCGGCCTTCGAAATCCCGGCGGACAAGCCAGTGCACGTTGCCGTGTCGCAGGGAAGTGGTCAGATCGGCGTCGCCGCCACGGTCCTCACCCCTGAGCAGCCATCTGAGCTGGAGTACCGTGGCCCAGCCGCCCTGTACCTCGCAGGGCGCATCGGAGCTCCCGGCACGGTGAAGCAGCGGGGCTGCCTGCTCCAACTCGCGATCTTCACTCTCGTTCCCCTCACGGCGCTGACGTTCGTGATCATGATCAGCATCCTTCTGTTCCAGTGACCGCCGACCCCGCTCTGATCCCACACCCGCCACAAATCCAGCCGCGGTCGCCGCGCACCTCCTCGACTCCCGCCCGGAGCAGACCCGTAAGAGCCTCGGGGAACTCATCGAGACCGCCGGCACTGCGCTCGACGACCTGCGGGCCACGGTCGGCCTGCTGCGCCAGTCCGGGGACGCGGCCGCGCGCCGTGCGTACGATCGCCGCCGGCGACACTCCCTGTCCCCCGCCGCATCACCCCGAGAGGCTCGCCGCGCTCAGCCCGCGCGAACGCGAGATGGTGGCCCTGGTCGCGACCGGCCTCTCCGACCAGGAGATCGCCGAGCGGATCTTCCTCAGCCCCTTCACCGTCCGCCCTCACGTGCAGCGCGCCATGACGAAGTTGGAGGCCCGCGACCGGGCGCAACTCGTCGTCATCGCCTACCGGACGGGCCCGGCCCGCGCCGCCCCCGGTGGCGGCACCGACCACCTGCCGTAGTCTCCGGTCCGCCCGGAGACTACGGCCGCCTGACCTGAGTCGGCCGTGGACCGACGGGGCAGGAAGTGTCTCGCGCCGCCACCTTCAGGACGCCTCGGTGCGGTCCTCGGGAGGTCTCGGGTCCTGGGGAGGCCCGGCGGGCGATGGAGCGGGGCGGCCGTCGGCCGGGGAACCCGCGATGATGGTCGGCAGGAGCTTTTCGAGCAGCGCCTCACAGTCGTGCCGCCAGAAGGCGAGGACATACGTGTCCCAGTAGCGGCCGCCATAGTATTCGTGCTCGCGCAGCGTGCCCTCGACCTCGAAGTAGCGCCCGGCACCGCTGGCGAACGTCCAGGAGCTCAGTTCGGACGTCTCGGCGTAGATCTTCCGGAGGTTGAAGTTCGCAAAAAGGTAATTGAGGAAGAGCGCGATGGCGTCGAAGGTCCAGATCGCCCCGCCGTGATGGTCCCGCATGAGTATCGCGAGATAGGTCGTCTGATTGCGGAAGTCGGCGTTGTAGGCGCTGATGAGGCCGAGTGGTTCTCCGTCGCTCGACCGCTCGATCAGGAACTGGCACAACACCCCGCGCCACAACATCACCTGGAAGTCCGGTGGGCTCGGCGTGGTGCCGCGCGTACGCCATCGATAGGTGATGCTTGAGCTCGTCGACAGCTGGAGGATGAAGTCGTAGTCGGTCGGCTCGACCGGCCGGAGAACCACCCTCTTCCCGCGGAAGGTGATCTGCCGGGCCAGCATTCCCGATCGCGAAAGGTCATGTGTCATTGGGCCCTACCCAGCTCGGCCAGGCGAGCAGCCAGTTCATTCGGAGTACTGGACAGATAGAGCGCCGCCTCGATTCCTCGCGCATCCACCGTGGGGAGTGCCTCCTCCAGATGGATGAGGAGCTCCGTGGCGTTGACCGAGTCGACACCGAGTTCCGGCCAGGGCAGCGAGCGGCTCTGCTCGTCGAGGGGGTGGTCGATCAGTTCGGAGATGACCTCCATGAGGCGGACTCGGGTCAGCATCGGGACCTCGCAACGTTGGTTTCGCCGGCCAGGAAGTGCGATCGGGCATCGTTTCTCTTCAGCTTGCCGGATGTCGTTTTGGGAATGGAGCCCGGTTCTACAACGCTGATGATGTCGAGTCGTACGCCCAGGCATTGGAGCACGAGGCTCCTCAACCGATCCTCCATTTCCCGGTGGTGTGATCGTGCGCCGCCGGCGGGCTCGACGAGCAGGACCGACCGCTCCGGCGGCGGGGACGGGATCGAGAAGGCGACCGTCCGGCCGCGCCGGACCAGGCCGGACGCCTCGGCGGCGCGCTCGATCTCGTGAGGGAAGACACGGCGGCCGTGAACTTTGATGAGGTCCTTTCGCCGGCCCGTGACGAACAGGCGGGACCCCATCGTGAAACCCTCGTCCCCGGTCGCGAGGCCTCCAGGCTCGGCCCGGTATTCGTCCGCAAGGGATGCGCCGCGCACGGTTATCTCACCGATCTCGAGATCTCCGAGTTCCCGATCGCCGTCGCGGATGCTCACCGACAGGCCTTCCAGGGGAATGCCCGCAGAGACCACCCGGGAGTCCCGGCTCGATTCGTCCGTTCCCGGGACGTCGACGATGACGGGTGCGGTGCCGGGGGGCTCGGCGCTCACCGCCAGGGTCGCCTCTGCCAGCCCGTACGCCGGGACGAGGCTGCCGGCGGGCAGCAGCCGCGCCGGCCCCTCCACCAGGCGCTCGCAGAGGACCGGATCCACGGGCTCCGCGCCGATGATGGCCACCCGCATCGATTCCAGGGCGCGGCGCATGGCCCGCCGGTCGCGTCCGCCCGCCCGGTAGGAGAGGAGCGACCACCCGCTGTTGGGCGCGGGAATGGAGGTCGGCCGCGCCTCCGTGAGCCACTGCTCCCACATGCTGGGATGCGCCAGGAACGTACTCGGTGCGCAGAAGGTGAGACGGCACGAGAGATGGTCGGAAAGCAGCACGGTGCCGACGAGGCCCATGTCGTGGTTCAGCGGCAGCCACGAGAAGATCGAGTCGTCGGCCGACGCCTGGAACCGGCGGCGCAGCGCCTTGAGGTTGGCCTCGAGCGCGTCGCGGGAGATCGTGACGGGACTCGGGTGGCCGGTCGTTCCGCTCGTGAACTGCACCAGCCTGAACCGCGCCGGCTCGAAACCGTCGTGGGCACCTCGGCGAGAACGCTCCCGCAGGGGCGGATCGAGCAGATCCTCGATGGCGACTCGCTGCGCCCCGGCGGCGAGGCCGCGTATTTCCTGACCCGGGCCGACGATGATATCCGGCTGGAGCCGATCCAGTCGGTCGCGCAGCGAGGCCATCATTCCCGGCGAGTGGCCGGCCATGCCGAGAAAGGTGATCTGGATTCCGGCGACGAGTGCCGCCCGAGCGAGAACCGCACTCTCCGGCGAAGTATCCCCGACCACCGCGACGAGGAAATCGGATTCGCCATGCCGCGCTATCAGGCGAGATGCCAGCTCGGCAGACATATCTTCTATTTGATCACGGCTCCACGTGACCTGCCCCTGTCGGGACAGAAAGGTCACCGTCATCTCCACCTCCCGGTCACCAGAAAACAGACTGCGATCACGTTCACCAATGAATCTGCCATGGGCACGGGGTAATGTATTGAATAAATGCGCAGGCCCGGGATAATCGATCGCCCTCAGCGGCGGAGTGCTTCGGCCGGCTCGATCTTGGAGGCGCGCCAGGCCGGGTAGAGCCCCGCGAGCAGGCCCGTGGCGGCCCCGACGAAGGGGGCGGGCAGAACGGTCAACGGCTCGAGGACGGGAGTCCATTGCCGGGCGATGGCGACTGCCACTACCGTGGCAACTCCGGCGCAGGTCCCGATGAGCCCGCCGAGCAGTCCGAGAGCAGCCGATTCGGACAGGAACTGGGCCGCGACATGGCGTCCGCGAGCGCCGAGGGATCGGCGTAACCCGATTTCCGCTGTTCGTTCGAGGACGGCCACAAGGGTGGTGTTGGCAATGCCGACCGCTCCGATGACGAGGCAGATTCCGGCGAGTGCCAGGAAAAGGCCGCCGAGGTCGGTGTCGACCTGTTCCCTGAGCTGTTTCGGGTCGGGCGGGACGGTCACCTTGAACCGTCCCGGCTGATCCGGCCGGATGGCCAGGGCGGCCTGGTCGCCGATCAGCTGGGCCGCGCCGAGCCGGGTCTCGATGAGCACCTTGGGCGGCTGCCCTTCCCGGCTCCCCGGCTCACCCCACAGGGTGGTCGCCGTCGCGGACGGCACGAGCACCGACAGGAGAGTCTCGGGCTGGCGCCGGACGTCCTCGATGATGCCGATCACGGTCAGGCCCGTGTCGCCGATGAAGACCGCCGGCTGGTGGTCGAGCCGGACGATCCCCAGCCGGTGCGCGGCGGCCTTCCCCAGGAGGGCGACACGCTGCCGCTCCTTCTGGTGGAACGCGTCGTACAGGCGGCCGGCGCCGACCGTCGCGTGGATCGCCTCCAGGTAGCCGGGCGAGGCGGCGACCACGGTGAGGGATTCGCCGGGCTCACGCCGGATCGAGGGAGGCCGCGCGCTGATCTCGGTCTTCGACCCGAGCGTGGCCTGCCAGTGGACGCCCGCCGCCAGTACACCGTTCAGCCCGGTCAGCCGCGACTCGGTGCCGGGCGGGAACGCGGGGTCGGCCAGTGCCGGGTCGGCCGGAGCGTCCTCCACGACCACCTCGGTGGCCGCCAGGGCGGTGAAGCGCTTGGAGATCTGCCCGGACGTGGTCGCCGTCAACCCGAGCACCGCGACGAACGCCGCCACTCCCAGCACCGTCCCCAGCACCGTCAACGCGGCCCGCGCCGGACGGGCCAGGATCGCCGCCACCGCCTCGTCCGCGGCGTCCCGGACCGCCAGCCGGGTCGGCCGCACCGCCTTCCGGTGCCGGCGCCCCGGCCTCATCCGCCCTCACCCACCTGCGCGACGCCCGAAGCCAGAGTCCGCGGGTCCGCCTCGGCGAGCACGCCGTCCCGGATCACCACCGCCCGCTGGGCGTCCGCGGCCACACCCGGATCGTGCGTGACCACCACCACCGTGAAGCCGTCCGCGTGCAGTTCGCCGATCAGCTCCAGCACCGTGCCCGCCGTCGCGGTGTCGAGATTGCCGGTCGGTTCGTCGCACAGCAGCAGGCTCGGCCGGTTGACCAGAGCCCGTGCGATCGCCACCCGCTGGCGTTCACCGCCCGACAACACGCCGGCCGGCGCCTGCGCCCGCCGCGCCAGGCCCACCCGGTCCAACGTCGCGGCGGCCCGTGCGCGCCTCTTGCCGCGCGGCACACCGGTGTAGAGCATCGACAGCATCACGTTCTCCAGGGCCGAGCGGTGCGGCAGCAGATGGAAGGACTGAAAGACGAACCCGATCCGCCGCCCGCGCAGCGCCGTGCGATCTCGTTCGCTCAAGGCTGCCGTGTCGATCCCGTCCAGCCTGTACACGCCCTCACTCGGCCGGTCCAGCAGGCCGGTGACGTTCAGGAACGTCGACTTGCCCGCCCCCGACGGCCCGAGGACCGCCGAGTACTCGCCTCGCCGGATCACCAGGTCCGCGGGATGCAACGCGGTGACCGGCGGCGGGCCCGGATACCGTTTCCCGACCCCGGCGAACTCGATGACCGGGGCGACCTCGATGACCGGGGCGGGCTCGGTGCTCTCCGGAGGCTCGGCCGACGTCACTTGCCAACCACCACGCGGTCGTCCGGCGCCAACCGGGCGGATCCGGTCGGCGCCACCTCCACGAACCCGCCCCCGGCGGCCCCGGTGCGCACCGAGACCCGTTCCCGCCGCCCGTCGGCCAGCAGTTTGATCACCTGCGTCGACTGGTCCGCGCTCGCGTAGATCGCCGATGAGGGCACCACCAGCACCGGCCCGCCGGTCGACGCCGTCTCGATCGTCAACCGGACGTCGCGCCCCGTGAACCGCTGCGGCAGCGGCTTGACCCCCCTGACCTCGATCGGGTACCCCGGCTGGACTGCGCGTTCGGCGCCGTCCTCGCCGCCTCCGCCGTCCTCGCCGCCTCCGCCGTCTCCGCTGTCCTCACCGGCGCCCCCGCTGCCGGCGAACCCGCCGATCGACGTGACCCTGCCCGTGGCCTTCGCACCGGTCTCTTCGGCGAGGACGGTCACCCGCATCCCGGCTTTGACCAGTTCATGGTCGGCGGCCGACAACGAGCCGCGCGCCACGAGGTCTTCGGCGGACAGTTCGAGGATCGTCCCCTTCGCCGGATCCCCCAAGTGCGCCTTCACGTCCACCACGCGGGTCGGGAACTTCGGAATGAACAGCACCTCACCCGCGCTCAGGTACGCCCGCCTCTCCGGCTCGGACCGTCGTCCTCGGTCCTCCTCTTCGGTGCCGTCCCCGGGACGGTCGGGAGGAGCGTCCGCCGGCGCCTTCACGTCCGTGGGCGGGTCGTAGCCCCTGTCGGAGTAGAGCCGCTTCACCGCCGCCGCGGCCGACGCCCCGAAGACCCCGGACCGGTCACCGACCCGATAGCCGAGATCACTCAGCGCCGACCGCAACTGGCGGACGTCAGGCCCCTTCGCGCCCTGCTTGACGTCGCGATACGGGGGGATCCGGCCCGGCAGCGCGATGACCGGGCGCCCCGAGACCTCGGCCACGACGCTGCCCGCGTGGATCCGCTGCCCCTTCCGCACCGCGGCTCGTGTGATCACGGCTCTGCCCGCATCGACCTCGGGTGCGGGCACTTTGATCGTCTTGCCGGGGGCGACGGTGCCGCGCAGGACGACCGTCTCGCGCAGCACCCGCCGTTCCACGAGTGCCGAGAGCACCGAGGCGACCGGCGGCTCCGCCTCCGCCGCAACCTGCTGCGGCGACTTGACCAGCGTCGAGGCACCCGACCCCGCCACCGCCAGCACCACTGCGCCGGCGACCAGCCCGGCGAGCGCCCGACGCCGGCGCGCGGGATCGGGTGCCGTCTTCATCGGCCCGCCATCACGTCGGCCACGTTGCGCTGCAGCGTGTCGAGGAGCTTCCTGGTCTCCGCGAGGGCCAAGGAGTTCGTCTCCAGGAGCCGGCGCTGGTAGGCCGACTCCACGGCCATCCAGATGCCCACCATATTGGTCTCGTTCCGGCAGGCGATATCCGCTCGGGCGGTGCGGATTTCACGTGGGCTCGCCGAATCGCCCTGCCACCGCGGATCGTCGTGCGCGTCCCAGGGGGTCTTGTACGAATAACCCGACTTGGACATGCAATTGCTCCACAGCGCCCACACCTTGGTGACCCTGCTGTCGTGTTCGGCCTGGGCGTGAGCCTGATTGGCGAGCCTCTCTCCGAGCTTGATGTCCGCGTGGGCGGGAGCGCCCGAAAAGAGCCGCGCCCGCACCTCGCCGACGCATCCGCCGTCCGACACGGGCTTCCCCGCATAGTTCCGGATCTTCTGTCGCGGAGAATCACTCGCACGGCCGTAGAGGACCTCGGTGGGAGGAGGATTCGAGACGGCGAGTTGCCGCTGCTGACCGGCCGCGCCCGCCTTCAGTTCCGGCGGCGAGCCATAACCTTCCCGAGCCGCCAGCTCCGCGTCGACGATTCCATAGCGCCGTTCGTTCCTGGGCCGCGGTTTCGGCTGAGCAGCGGTTCCGAGCGAGAAGCCGTACCGCCGCACGCAGTCCCGCAGCAGGAGGTCGTTCGCCTTGCCGAGAATTCCCTCTCCGGGGATGTAGGCATCGAGCGGAAGCTTGATCTGCGTCCCGTCCCGGACGACCGGGGGCGGGCCGATGGCGGGCTCGCCGCCGGCCGTTCCGCCGCCTCCGGCCGCGCAGCCCGCCAGAGTCACGGACGCCAGCAGCACAGCCGGCGCGAGGGCCGCACGCAGCGCCTGCCGCCCGCGGCCCCGCACCCCGGTCGTGCTAGACATGAGTCCAGTAGTGAGAGCTCGCCCGGTTGTCCCCGATGTTGTTGTTCGACAGGGAAGGGTCCGATGTTCCGGGCGCGTACGTCGTGTTGGCGCCGCCGCCGCTGGTGTGCTGGTAGAGGGTGACGTTGTAGCTCCCGCCACCGTTGTTCTTGACGGAACTCGCCTCGTTGTCGAGGCCGTCGGTGCTGTTGTACCAGACGTTGTTCGTGTAGTCGCCGTCGCTGCCCGTCCACTGGTAGACGTGGTTGGTGTTGTTCTCGTTGTAGTTGTTGTTCTCGAAGAGGCAGACTTCGCCGCGGTCACAGTCGTAGTTCGGGGCGGCGTGCGCGGTCGAGGTCTTGATTCCGAGCGCGACGGTGATGCCAACCGCGGCGCCGGAGGCCATGCCCAGCCTTCTCAGTGACATTGCGATCCCTTTCCTGACCGACCTGCTCTGACAATTGACAATCTGACATGCCTCCGCGGCGTAAAGAAGCAGGGCTGTTCAAGCACATCGGCAAGTCTGCCTACACGATTTCTTTACGTTCCCCTTGGGGTACGGCGAGGCGAAAGCCGACTCCGCGTACCGTCTCGATCCACCGTTTGTCACCGAGCTTCGTGCGGAGGGCGCCGATGTGAACGTCGAGCGTGCGCGTGGACCCGTACCAGTTGTCGCCCCACACCTGGGCGAGAATCGAATCCCTCGTAACGACCGCCCCTTGGGCCTCGGCCAGGAGGGCGAGCAGTTCGAACTCCTTGCGTGTGAGCCGGACCTGGGCGCCATCGATCGTCACCCAGCGTCGCAGCGCATCGACGCTGAGCGTCCCCAGGCGGTACGGCGCGCTTCCGCTCCGGGCCCCTTCGGTCCGTCGCCTCACCGCTTCGATGCGTGCGGCCAGCTCGTGGAGCCAGACGGGTTTGACGACGCAGTCGTCCGCGCCGGCGCGGAGGACGAGCACCCTGTCGAGCTGGGCGTCCGCATCCCCGAAGGCGATCATCGGTACGGCCGACCGGGCCCGGACGCGTCGGCACAGTTCGCATCCTTCGAGATCCGGAAGCAGCAGATCGAAGAGGACGAACTCGGTCCGGTCGAGCCGTGCCAGCACCTCGGCGCCCGTGCGCACCAGGTCGACGTCATGTCCGTGCTGTTTGAGTCCGGTCGCCAAGGATTCACCGCTCGGGCCATCGGCGCCGGCCAGCAAGATCTGCATACTGGTCCCCGCTGGTATCACTCTGAAATGGCCGTTCCACGTTCCGTTCAGGACGGGCGTGGGCCGCTCGCGCCAATCTGCCGGTAACGGCCGGGAGCGTCTTGCATGGATACGCAGCGGACGCGCAGGGCGCATGACCGGTTTCGGTCAGGCCGCAGGAAGCATGAGGGTCTTTGTGCGTCGCGCGGCCGCGTACGAAGCGGTGTAAATGGGCGACCCGGCCGCGGCGAGCTCCGCCTTCTGACGGAACCGATTCGGAGTGAAGCCCGCCATGGCCTTGAATTCGCGGGTCAGATGCGCCTGGTCGCTGAAACCGCAGTTCGTGGACGTGTTCGCCGGGCGCAGTCCGTCGGCGAGCATGAGCGCGGCACGGCGGAAGCGAACTATCCGTGCCATGGCCTTGGGCGATACGCCGATTTGTTCTATGAAACGGTATTCCAGTTGCCGTGGTCTCCATCCTGCCTCCGCCGCCAGCCGCTGGACGGGGATGCTTCCTCCCGCGCCGACCGTGCGGATCAGTGCGCCATGCGCCCGCACCACCCGCGTGGACCAGGCGTCGGCCCCGCCGATCCATTCCCCCAGGACCTCGTCGAGCAGCCGGAACCGCTGTTCCCAGTCGGGCCGCGCAGCCAGCGCGCCGGCGAGGCGCCGCACGCGGTCGCCCGGGAGGTCGGCCGGATCGACGATCTTTCCGGTCAGCTCGTTCATCGCCGTGCCGAAGATCGCGAAAGCCGCCCACGGCGCCATGACCACCGCGACGCAGTGCGCGCCGTCAGCCGGTTCGACGACCCAGGAGGACCGGGTGCTCAGCCCCGAGACGAATGACGTGTAGGGCGTCCGCGTGGTGGCGTCGTCCAGCCCGCTGCACCACACCGGATGTCGTTGGTCGAGTCCGATCAGAAGGGTCACCGCGCCGCCGGGAATTTCCTGCCACGGCAATGCCGATCCCGTTCCGAGCCGGAAGCCGAGATAGGCGTGCACTTCCGCTCGCAATCGCGGATGCGGCCAGGAGAGTGCCGCCTCCCACTTCGCCGCGGGAAAGTCGAAATGCCGGACCAACATGTCTGGGCTCCTTCAACCGCCGAAGAACTTCTCTGATTCTCAACCGTGCCAGCGTTTGCTGTAATCGAGATTAGGAGAACGGGCGGTGTTGGTACATCAGGGCAGGGCCCCAGGGTTTCCGGGACTTCCTTCGGCAGGGACCCTCACCACTTCCCCAGGGACCCTGGGGCCCCGGGGGAGGAATGCTCGGCCAGGAGCGCCGCAAGGCCGGTGCGGCCGGCGACGCCCAGCTTCGAGTAGGCGTTGCTGAGGTGGTATTCGATCGTCTTGACGCTGAGGACCAGTTCGCCGGCGACCTGGCGGTTGGTCAGCCCGCTGGCGGCCAACTGGGCGACGGCCTGCTCCTGCCGGGTGAGCCGCGCCGCGCGCGGTGCGGTGGGCTGCACCGGCCAGTGGCCGCGCCGGCCGAGTTCCCTGTCGCAGCGTTGCAGGTAGGGCCGTGCGCCGAGCCGCTCGAAGACGGTGTGCGCGGTCTCGATGTGCACGGCGGCAAGGTCGCTCCTCCCGTTGCGCCGCAGGAACCTGCCGTAGTCCAACTCCAGGCGGGCCTGGACGAACGGGACGGGCGCCAGGGAGGCATGTCCCAATCCGCTCTGGTACGCGGCCTCGGCACCGTTGCCGGCGCCCTTGGCCCTTCGCTGGGAACCGCCCTCCGCATGGCACCCCACAGTGTCGCCTTGAGCAGCGAGGAGATTGCCGCGAAGGCGCGCCGCCGAGGCGAGGACGAAGTGGCTCTCGTGCGCGGCTCCGAACCTCTCGTACGTGACGAGGGCGTCCTCGGCCTGCCGGATGCGCCCCTCGGCGAGGAGCACTTCGATGACGTACTCATGCCAGGGCGAGCCGGACCGGGTCGTCGGCCCCAGGGGGATCGGCACCGGCCCGCGGTCACCGCGTGCGAGGGCGAGGTGAGCCTGCGCGGCCGCCGCGGCCAGGGCGCTGATGCCCCCGGCGCGCCCGGCGGCCCTGACGGCCGCCTGGACGTGCGCCGCGGCGCCGTCCCACTCGCCCCGGGCGGCCGCGACGAGCACGGCAAGGGCGCGTGCCATCGGCTCGTACCATGTCTGCTCCGCGTCCAGGGCGGCCGAGACCGCCGCGTTCGCGTGACGGGCGGCGGCGTCCCAGTCGCCGCGCTGGAACTCGACCCAGCCGAGGGCGGCCCGGGCCGCGAGCCGGTACCGCACCGACCGGCGCGGAGAGGCGTCCACTTCCGCGTTGAGTTCGACGACGGCTCGTTCGAGGTCACCGGAGTAGGCGAGGAGCAGGCCGCAGCCGAGCGGCGCGTCCCGCCCGCCGATGTTCGCCGGAGCCGCCGGCTCCGGGCGGGCGGTGGGCCGCGGTCCTTCACCGCGCCTGCCGGAGGCCGCGAGGCGGCGCAGGCGGAGGGACCGGACGAGGTCGGCGCCCGGACGATGCGGTGCCAACGCCGCGGCGCGTTCGGCCCAGGCGGTGGCGTCGGCACATCTGCCCTGCATGAACCGGCTGAAGGCCAGCTGTTCGGCGACGCGGGCGGCCATGTCCGGTTCGGCCCGCGGATCGCAGTGCGGCCACGCGCCGGTGAGCCAGGCGTCCGCCTCGCGCGGCCTGCCGGAGACGGCGGCGATCGCTCCGCGCGCGTACCCGAGGGCCACCGGATCGGCGTCCTCGGCCAGTTCGCCCGCGAGCGTTCTCGCCGCTGCGACCTGCCCGTCGTCCAGCAGCATCCCGACGGCCTCCGCCGTACGCCGGACCCGTTCGCCGCCGCTGGTGGACAACCGTGCCGCCGACATCATGTGGCCGGCGGCCTCCGCCCACCGCCCCCGGGCGGCGTCGCGCCGGGCCAGGCCGGCGAACTCGGCGGCCAGGCGGTCGTCCGGCTGGGCCACCGCCCGGAGCCGGTGGCCCAGCCGGGCCGGGCCGTCGGGCACCACCTCGCTCGCCCGCAGGTGCAGGCCGGCGCGCCGGGCGGGTCCGAGGAGCTGGTAGACCGCCGCCTGGACGAGCGGGTGCGGGAAGCTGAGCTCAAGGCCGCCCGCCGTGGGCCGTTCTGCGAGCAGTCCGGTCCGCACCGCCTGCTCGGCCGCGTGCAACGGCTCCGCGGTCTCGCTCAGCACGGCGGCCTCGTGCAAGGTGCAGGACCGGCCCAGCACGGACGCCGCCTCGATGAGAAGGCGCCCCTCGGACGGGCACTCCGCGAACCGTTCGAGCACCAGCGAGTCGTAGGAGCGAGGAGCGGGCAGCGGCGCGTACGGGTCATCGAGCACGTCGGCCGGGACCCGCTCCAGCAGGGCACGGGCGTGCAGCGGGTTTCCGTCGGTGTGCTCGTGCAGCCGGATGGCGGAGCGCTGGGCGAGCACCCGTGCGCCCAGCCGGCCGCTCAGCTCGCGCAGTTCGGCCGTGCCGATTCCGGCAAGCGGCATCCGCGTTGTCTCGTCGTCGGCCAGCATCCGGCGCAGCCCTTCCGGCAACCGCGAGTCGGCGGCGTCGGTGGTGATGACGACCATGAGGACACGAGCGGTGCGCAGCCGCCTGACGGTGAAGACGAGCGCGTCCAGCGAGGGCAGGTCCGCCCAGTGGGCGTTGTCGATGACGACCGCGACGACGTGGTCGTCCTGGAGGCCGCAGAGGACGTCCAGTAGAGCGGATCCCACCACCGGCGGATCGGGCACGGCGCCATCGCGCGGCGCGGCGAACTGGGGAGCGAGCTGAGGGACGAGCTGAGCCACGATGCCGTACGGCAGCAGCGATTCGCTGTCCTCACCGCTCGCGCAGAGGACGAGCACGTCCTCGGCCCTCGCGAGGAAGCGCCGGATCAGCGCCGTCTTGCCCATGCCCGCCGGTCCGTCGATCGACACCAGCCGCGAGTCACCCGCGCGGACTCGCTCCAGCCCTGCCCGCAGGCGGGCCAGCTCGCGTTCCCGGCCGACGAACGGCGTCTCCCGGCCTGCGTCGTCGACGTGGTGCGGGTCATGGACGGGCATACGGCCACCCCGGGATCGACACGGTGATCTTGTTTATGTCCTCCGGACAGTAAAGTGATTCAACGGTTTCTGTCAAGGAGACATTAAGTTAGACTCCCGGCTGTGACCGCCGCCAGACCGCCCTATGCCGCACCACGCGTCGCGGTCGACGTGGTGATCCTGACCGTGCGCGAGTCGCGCCTGCAACTGCTGCTGATCGAACGCGGCAAGGAGCCGTATCTGGGCGTGCCGGCGCTGCCCGGCGGGTTCCTGCGAGGACGCGAGAAGCTGGACGACGCGGCGCGCCGGGAGTTGCATGAGGAGACGGGGCTGAACGGCTCCCGGCTGCACCTCGAACAAGTCCATGCCTACAGCCGCCCCGACCGCGACCCGCGCGGCCATGTCATCTCCGTCGCCTATCTGGCCATCGCACCGAGCCTGTCGGAGCCGGTCGCCGGGTCGGACGCCCGCCAGGCCCGCTGGACGCCGCTCGACAGGGTGACGTCGCCGCCGGACGCACTGGCGTTCGACCACGCTCAGATCGTCGAGGACGCGGTCGAACGGGCCCGGAGCAAGCTCGAATACACCACGCTGGCCACGGCGTTCTGCGCGGAGGAGTTCACCATCGGCGAGCTCCGGCAGGTGTACGAGGTCGTCTGGGGAAGGCCTCTCGACGAGCGCAATTTCAGCCGGAAGATCCGGAGAACCGAAGGTTTCGTGGTGCCCACGGGCGGCAAGAGGCGACCGGGAACGGGCCGGCCCGCGGCCCTCTACAGCGGCGGACCGGCGACGACGCTGTACCCTCCGGTGCTGCGGACGGGCATCGACGGCGATCTCCGCTGAGGCCGGCGCCGGCGAGCGTCCCGGCGTCCCGATCGTGGCCACCGCCGCCCCGGTCGTGCCTTCAGCGGGCGTAATCCGGACTTGTACGGTAGGTCTCGCCACATCGACGATTTCCGGGCGTCTTCCATGCCGGTCGCAGACGCCGGCCGGCCGGGCGCTGAAGCGATCAGGGGTCAGGCCATGGCAGGGTCACCGGACTTCAGCGCCGACATCGTGGTGCTCACCGCGATCGAACTCGAGCACCGGGCGTTCACCGAACGGCTGACTCGCGTCCGCGAGCATCAGGACGCCGACGGAACCCGCTACAGCCTCGGTGTGCTGCGCGGCACGGAATGCTCGGTGGCGCTGACACTGATCGGGATGGGCAACCTGGGCGCGGCCACCCTGGCCGGCCGAGCGATCGAGGAGTTCCGCCCCAAGGCGCTGCTGTGCGTCGGGATCGCCGGCGGTCTGGCAGACGAGGTCGCCATCGGCGACGTCGTGGTGGCGAGCCAAGTCCACGCCTACCACGGCGGTCGCGAGGACAGCGGTGGATTCCATCCGCGCCCGCGCAGCTGGCCGCTGCCGCACGGCCTGGAGCAGCTCGCCCGGGAGGTGGCCCGGGAGGGCGCCTGGGCCGACGCCGTGGACGACGCGGACGACCACCCGGCGCCCAGGGTGCACGTCAAGCCGGTGGTGTCCGGTGAGGTGGTGCTGGACTCCCGTACATCGCCCATCGCCGATCTGCTCGCCAGACACTACGGCGGCGCGGTGGCCATAGACATGGAGAGCGCCGGTGTCGCCGAGGCCGCGCACCGCAAGGACTTCCACCGCGCGGTGACCGTCCGGGCGGTCAGCGACACGGCGAGCGGCGACAAGCGCAAGACCGACGCCGCCGGCTTCCAGACGATGGCGGCCGACCGGGCCGCGGCTTTCGCGGCCGCCCTCGCCGCCCGGATCTGCCAGGGGCACTCCCCCGCGACCCCGATGAGCCGCCTGCCGTGCCCCTACCGGGGCCTGGCGGAGTTCCGGGAACGGGACGCCGAGGTCTTCTTCGGCCGGGACGAGATGGCCGACGAGCTGACCGGACGCCTGGAGCACCGCAGATTCACCATCGTCGCCGGCCGGTCGGGGATCGGGAAGTCCTCGTTCCTGCACGCCGGGCTGGTGCCGCGCCTGCGCGGCCGCGAGTGGGCCGTCGCCGCGCTGCGTCCGCTGCCCGATGTCCCCGCCGCGATCTCGCTGGCCGGTGCCCTCCTCCCGTTGCTGGAGCCGGAGCTCGGCCGGGTGGAGACGCTCGGACGCCGCGCGACGCTGGCGGATGCGATCACCGCGGGCCGGCTGGAGGAGGTCGCCGCGGACGTGCTCGCCCGGACCGGGCCGGCGCGCCTCGTCGTCTGCGTGGACCAGTTCGACGAGTTCCTGGCCAGGAACGCCCCGGCCGCCCGGGAACTGGCGGGCCTGCTGACCGGCCTCGCGGAGAGTCCGCTTCCGGTCCACGTGGTCGTGACGCTGCGGACCGAGACGCTCGACACCGCCCTCCACCACCTCGGCTTCGGGAAACCCGCCGACCATTCGGTCACCCTGCTTCCGCCGCTGGGGACGGCACAGCTGCGCGCCGCCATCGAAGGCCCCGTGAAGTCCACCGGCGTGGTCTTCGAACGCGGGCTCGCCGACCGCGTCCTCGCCTCCACCGCCGCCGCTCCCGGCGCCCTCCCGCTGATGCAGTTCGCTTTGACGCTGCTGTGGGAGGAGCACGACGGCTGGTCTCTCACGCACACCGCGTACGACGAGTTCGGCGGGGTCGAGGGCGCGCTGGCCCGCTACGCCGAGCGCGTCTGGAGCCATGAGCTCGACGACGCCGAACGCGCCCACGCGCGTGGGCTGCTCATACAGATGGTGCGGCCCGGCGATCAGGATGAGGCGATCCGCCGCACCGCCCGCACGGCCGACCTCGGACCCGGCGTACCGCCGGTCGCGCGGCGGCTCGCCGCGACCCGGCTGGTGGTCACCGGGGCGGACGCCGACGGCCGCCCGACCTACGACCTCGCGCACGCCGCCCTGGCCACCCATTGGGCGCGGTTACGCGACTGGCTGCGCGAGGAGGGCGACTTCCGCACCTGGCAGGAAGACCTGCGCCAGAGCATGGAGCGGGCCGAACTCCTGCGCGGCCCGCGGCTCGCCGACGCCGTCCGGTGGGCGCGCGACCATCCGGGCGACATCACCGGCGCCGAGCGGGATTTCATCGCGGTCAGCCGGCGGCGCGCCCGATGGCGCACCAACACCGTGCGGGCCGTCCTCGCCACGGTCGTGACCCTGCTCCTCCTCACCAGCACGTTCGCCGTACTCCTCCAGCAGCGCACCGGGGAGCTCAGCGACCAGCTGCGCGCCAACGCCGCACATCTGCTCGTCAGCGAGGTGCGCGAGGCGTCCGGCACGGACGTGGACACGGCGGCGCTGCTGTCCGTGGCGGCGTACCGGACCAGTCCCGGTCCGGAGGTCCTGGCCAACCTCTCCGAGCAGTACATGCTCTACCGGGACGTCGACCGCCTGATCATTCCCCGCGTCGGCCCGATCAGCCGGATCGCCGTGAGCGCCGACGGCCGCACCGCGGCCGCCAGCGGCGGAGCCAGGACGGCGACCTGGCGGCTGGGCGGGCCGCCGACGGCCGTCCGGTACATCGACCGCGGTCTGCAATCCATCACTCTCAGCCCGGACGGGCGGTTCCTCGCCGCCCTGGACGCCGCCACCTGGCGACTGCTCGTCTGGCGACCGGACGGCAGCACGATGGAACTCGAACGCGACCTCGCGCGAACGGGTCCGGGGCAGCTTCGCTTCGATGCGACCGGCACACGGTTGCTGGTGCACCGGTCACGCGATTCCCGCCTGTGGGACCTCGAACGCGGGACGGCCGTCCCCATCCCCTCGGGCGTGATCCGCCGGGACCTCAGCACCGTGTGGTTCGGGCCGGACGGCGACACCCTGATCGTGGTCTCGGACGGTGAGCTCGCCCGGGTGGACGTCGGGACGGGCAAGGCGACCCGCGTGCCCATCCCGGGCGGGCCCGCCCAAACGACCGTCTCGGGCGATGGGCGCACCGCGGTCACGTGTGCGGACCACACGTTCATTCGCTGGGATCTGGCGACACTGCGCGAACGCGACCGGCATGCCGCCCCTCGCCACAGCTCCTGCATGCCCGAGGTCATCGACCACACCGGCCGGATCCTTCTCGCCGGCGCACCGGGGGCGCCGCCGAACAGCCGCATTTCGCTGCTGGACATGGACACGGGCGAGACCGCCGCCACCGTCGTCCCCGCTGCCTCGGCAAGCCGTCACCGCACCGGCGTCGGCACCGGACACGGCACGCGGCTGGTCGCCAACCTGGGCTCGGCAGTGGCCGTGGCGGACGTCGACGCGTCCCGTTTCGCGCCGGCCGATGAGGATGAGGAGTGGGGCGCGGTCCCCCGCCCGGTCCTCAGCGGCGATCTGCGTCTCGCGGCCACCGGGTCGGCGTCGTCGCGCCTGCGGCTGTGGGACACCACGGGCAACGACGAGATCGCGCATGCCGCCAACCCCGACGACGAGGAGCCGATCCGCTTCAGTTCGGACGGCCGGCGACTCCTCAGCCTGAGCCGGACCGCCAGGCGGCTGTCCGTGCGCGAGATACCGTCGCTGCGCATCCTCGCCCGGACGCCCCTCACCCCGGCTCCAGGCGTCCAGCCTTCGGACCAGGCCTTCTCCGCCCACTGCGTGGCCGAAACCTCCGACCCCGACGCGGTCGCGCTGATGTACGGCGGCTCCATCAGCCGGATCGACCTCCGCACCGGCACGCCCGGGGACCCGACGAGGCCCTACCGGGACGCGTCGCACCTGAGCAGGCTCGCCGACACCGGCGTCTGCTCGGCCCGCCCGCGCAGCGACCAGTTCGCCTTCGACGTCGGAGGCGACGTCGAACTCTGGGACCTCGAGCGCGGCGACCACGTGGCGAGCCTGCCGGTCAACGCCGCGGGCCGGATCCGGAGCCTGCGCTTCAGCGCGAACGGACGGCTGCTCGCGATCGTGTCGGCCGACGGATCGCTGCAGGTCTGGGACGTCGATGAACGGCGCTCGATCCGGAGGCCGCTGAAGGTCCTGAGGGCGGGCGCAGCCCCCGGCGCGAGCGTGCTGTTCATCGACGAGGACCAGAGCATCATCGGGATGGACGGTCGCGTCCAGATCTGGGATCTGGCCCGGCGCGCCCCGGCCGCCGACCTCGCCCTCGGCGCGTCCGCGAGCGCCCCGGCCCTCTCTCGCGATCGCACCACCCTCTTCGCCTGGTTCGATCAGGGTTTCGCCCGGATCCCCTTGAGCCCCGACCGCTGGGCGGAACACCTGTGCCGGATCGTGGGCCGCGACCTCACCGCCGCCGAGCGCAAGGCACTCCCCCCGGGAAGCCGCACCGAGGACATCTGCCCGCACGCGTAGGCGACGCTTCCACCGCCCGCCTCCACCGCTGCAGACGCCGATACTCCGGACTCGTCTTCGGCTCGGTGGCCCGCCGGCTTCAGGTGCTCGGCAAACACTGGCAAAGTCTTCGCGCCGGTCCGCTCACCGTCCGCGCAGCGGGCACGGGGCACTCGTGAGCGAGCAGCGGGCCGCCGGCGCGATCGTGCTCCGTGACGTGCGGATCTTCGACGGGTTGAGCGACCGGATCCGGACCGGGCACGTGGTGACCGAAGGAACCAAGATCAAGACCGTCGGGGACGGGGAGCCGCCCGCGGGCGATGCCGCGGCCGTCATCGACGGACGCGGGATGACCCTCATCCCCGGGCTCAGCGACGCCCACGTGCACCTCATCCTGGCCGGCGCCACGCAGAGCGAGCTGATGCTCGGCGGCGCGGGCCTGGGGTACCTCCGGGGCGCGGCCGAGGCCGAGGCGATGCTGATGCGCGGGTTCACCACCGTCCGGGACATGGCCGGCGACACCGGGGACCTCAAGCGAATGATCGACACGGGTGCGCTGCCCGGCCCGCGCATCTACCCCAGCCACGCGGGCCTGTCGCAGACCGGCGGGCACGGCGACTTCGGCATGGTCTACGACGTGCCGACCCCCTTGGGCGGAACCGCCACCCGCGCCGAGCAGCTCGGACTCATGCGGATCGCCGACGGCACCGCCCAGGTGCTCGCGGGCGTCCGCGAGCAGCTGAAGAAGGGCGCCGCGCAGATCAAGATGATGGCCGGCGGCGGCGTCGCCTCGGCCTACGACCACCTGGACGTCCTGCAGTACACGCCGGACGAGCTGCGCGCCGGGGTGCTGGCGGCGGCGGACTGGGGCACCTATGTGGCGGTCCACGTCTACACCGGGGCCGGGATCCGCCGGGCGGTCGAGGCGGGCGTCCAGGTGATCGAGCACGGGCACCTGGCCGGGGAGGACGACATCAGGTTCATGGCCGACAACGATGTCTGGCTGTGCACCCAGCCGTTCGCCGAGGACGACCACTACTACCCCGACCCGGCGTCGGCCGCGAAGAACCGGCAGGTCTGCGCCGGCGTCGAGCGCGTCTTCGGCTGGGCGCTCAAGCACGGCGTGCGGATCGCCTTCGGCACCGACCTGATGCTGAACCCGGCGGCGAGCACCAGGCAGAGCGACATGCTCGCCCGCCTGGCCGGGCTGGCCGGGGACCCGCTGGCGGGACTGAAGATCGCCACCTCCGGCAACGCCGAGCTCTTCCGCAGGTCGGGCCCGCGCGACCCGTACCAGAACCCGGCCGCCTCCGACGTGGCCGCCTACGGGAACGGGCCCCACGTGGCCCACCTGGGCGTCATCGCCGAAGGGGCGTGGGCCGACCTGCTACTCGTCGACGGCGACCCCGTCCGCGACTTGCGGCCGCTGGCCGATCCGGCCGCCAACCTGAAGGTCATCATCAAGGACGGCCGCGTCCACAAGAACACACTGCCCTGACGGTCGCCTTACCGGTAATGGGCGGTGGCGGGTATTATCTTGTTTCCATCGATAACGAGGGCGCGAAACGACCTCGTCTGCGCCGAGCGAGAAAACTGGGAACGCGATGCCCCGCCCTCCAGGCCATGGCCCGGGATATGAGATCAAACGCCAGGAGATCATCGACCGGGCGGCCGAACTGTTCGCCCGGAAGGGGTACGCGGCGACCGGGATCAACGAGATCGGCGGCGCGGCCGGGCTCACGAAGGGCGCCCTCTACTACTACATCGGCTCGAAGGAGAACCTGCTGGTCGAGATCCAGTCGCGGGTAATGCGGCCGCTGCTGCGGACCGCCCGGCGGATCGCCCGGCTGGAGGTGGACGCGGTGCTGCGGCTCCGGCTGCTGTCGGAGGCGCTGCTGTCCATCATCCTGCGGCGGCTCGACCATATCTGGGTCTACGAGCACGACTACCGGATGCTGGGCGGCGACAACCGGACGCGGCTGCTGCGGCAGCGCGGCGAGTTCGAGGGGATCATTTCCAATCTGCTGGCCGAGGCCATGGACGCCGGAGAATTCCGGGAGATGAATCCGCGGCTGGCGATGCTGCAATTCCTGAATATGCACAACCACACCTACCAATGGGTCAGGCCCGATGGCAGCTGGGACGCGCAGTATTTGTCGCGCGAGTACTGCGCGACGTTGTTCACCGGCTTCCGCGCCGGGCCCGGTCCGGTGGACGATCTGGAGGAGCGGGTGCTGAAGTTCCGCGAGCAGTACCCGGAGATCGTCCTGGATCCGGTGGAGGGCGAGGAGCCGGGGGCATGACGGCTCAGACCGCCGCGACCTGGCGCAGGGTCTCGGCGATGGCGCCGGCGTCCGGCAGCCAGAGCCGTTCGAGGGACGGGGCGTAGGGGGCGGGCATCGGCGGCGGCGCGACCCGGACGACCGGTGCGTCCAGGTGCCAGAAGCCCTCGTTCGCCGCCATCGCCGCGAGTTCGGCCCCGACCCCGAAGTCCCGGACGGCCTCGTGGGCGATCACGAGGCGGTTCGTCTTGGCGAGCGAGGCGAGCACCGTCTCCCGGTCGAGGGGCGCGACCGTGCGGAGGTCGATGACCTCGACGTCGACGCCCTCGGCGGCGAGGGTGCCGGCGGCGGCGAGGCAGTCGTGCACCATCCGCGAGTAGGAGACCAGGGTGAGGTCGCGCCCCTCCCGGACCACTTTCGCCTTCCCGATGGGGACGAGGTGGTCGGCGGGCGGACGCGGCCCCTTGCTCCCGTACTGGAGCCGGTTCTCGACGAAGACGACGGGGTTCGGGTCGCGGACGGCGGCGCGGAGCAGGCCGTAGGTGTCGGCCGGTGTCGACGGCATCACGACCGTGAGGCCCGGCACGTGCGCGAGGAGTGCCTCCAGGCTCTGCGAGTGCTGGCTGCCGGAGGAGCGTCCGGCGCCGAACTGGGTGCGGACGACGAGCGGCAGGCTCGCCCGGCCGCCGGTCATGAACCGCAGCTTGGCGGCCTGGTTGAGCAGCTGGTCGAAGCAGACGCCGATGAAGTCCATGTACATGATCTCGACGATCGGCCGCAGGCCGGCCATCGCGGCGCCGACCGCGGTCCCGACGATCGCGGTCTCGGAGATCGGCATGTCCCGGACGCGGCCGGGGAAGCGCTCGGCCAGCCCGCGCGTCAGCCCGAAGACGTTGCCGCCGGCGGCGACGTCGATGCCGGCGACGAACACGTCGGGGTCGGCGGTCAGCTCGTGTTCGAGGGCGGACTTGACGGCGTCCATCGTGCGGAAGTCCTCGCCGGTCGCCGGCGGCGGCTCGGGCAGGGCCGGGCGGGGCGCCGAGACGTGGTCGAACAGGCTGGACGGGGCGGGTTCCGGTGCCGAGCGAGCGGCCTCGACGGCCGCTTCGATCTCCGCCTCGATCTCGGCCTCGGCCGCGTCGATCGCCGCGGCGTCCACACCGGCCGCGGCGAGGCGGCGGCGCGACACGAGCAGCGGGTCGCGCTTCTTCCAGGCCTCCAGTTCGGACGGTGACCGGTACCGCTCGGGATCGCCCTCGTAGTGGCCGTGCCAGCGGTAGGTCTCGGCCTCCACCAGGACGGGCCCGGCCCCGCCGCGCAGCCGCTCCACCACCGACGCCGCGACGTCGGTCACGGCGGCGACGTCGTTGCCGTCCACGTGCTCGTAGCCGATGCCGTACCCGGCGGCGCGGGCGGAGAGCGGCGCCCGGTGCTGGTCGGCGGCGCTGGAGAACTCGGCGTAGTGGTTGTTCTCGCACATGAACAGCACCGGCAGGTCCTGGACGGCGGCGAGGTTGACCGCCTCGTGGAACATGCCCTGCGCGACGGCGCCGTCCCCGAAGAAGGCGACGACGACGCCTCCGGTGCCGCGCAGGGACGCGGCCGTGGCGGCGCCGACGGCGATCGGCAGCCCGGCGCCGACGATGCCGTTGGCGCCGAAGACGCCGAGCCCGGGGTCGGCGATGTGCATGGAGCCGCCGCGCCCGCGGCAGGTGCCGGTCTCCCGGCCCATCAGCTCGGCGAACATCGACCCGGTGTCCAGGCCGCGCGCCAGGCAGTGGCCGTGGCCGCGGTGCGTGGAGGTGATGACGTCACGCTCGTCGAGCGGCGCGCACGCGCCGACGGCGCTCGCCTCCTGCCCGATCGACAGGTGGACGAACCCGGGCACCTCCGATCGCCGGTACAGCTCGGCGGCGCGCTCCTCGAAACGCCTGATCCGCCGCATCCTGCGGTGCAGTTCGAAGAGGTCGGGGAGGTCGGGCCGGGAGCCGGTCATGGCGTCCTTCCTGGTTCGGTGGCGGTCACCGGGCGGTCCAGCCGCCGTCGACGGTCATGGTCGAGCCGGTCATGTACCGGGCGCCGTCGCCGACGAGGAACACCGCGGCGCCGGCGAGTTCGGCGGCGTCCCCGACGCGTCCCACCGGGACGGCGCCGGAGGTGGCGTGGACGGAGCTGAGGTTGACGATGGAGCCGGACGCGTCCCGGGCGCGGTCATCGGGCGGCCGGCGCGGGACGGTCGCGGAGCAGCCGCTTGAGCACCTTGCCGGACGGCGTGCGCGGCAGCTCGCCGATGATCTCCACGCGGGCGGGGACCTTGAACCGGGCGAGCCGGGCGCGGCAGAACTCCTGGATCTCCTCGGCCGACACCGTCTCCCCCGGCCGGGGCACGACGAACGCGCGCGGCACCTCGCCCCAGCGCTCGTGGGGCAGGCCGACCACGGCGGCCTCCAGCACGGCCGGGTGCTCGTAGAGGACGCGCTCGACCTCGGGGGTGGCGATGTTCTCGCCGCCCGAGACGATCATGTCCTTCTTGCGGTCCTCGATGTAGAGGAAGCCGTCCTCGTCGAGCCGCCCGATGTCGCCGGTGTGGAACCAGCCGTCGCGGAACGCCCGCTCGGTGGCGGCCTCGTCGCGCCAGTACCCGGCGCACACTTTGGGACCGCGCAGGACGATCTCGCCGAGCGTTCCCGTGGACGCGTCCCGGCCGTCCTCGTCCACCACCCGCACCCGTACGTGCGGGATCGGGCGGCCGACGGAGCCGAGCTTGGCGAGGGTGTGCTCCCGGTCGAGGAAGGTGTCGCCGGACACGGTCTCGGTGAGGCCGTAGGCGTCGGCGAACCAGGCGTTGGGGAACGCGTCCAGGATGCGGCGCACCAGGGGTTCGGGCATCTTCTCCCCGCCGCCCACGATGAACCGCACGGACGAGGTGTCGCACCGGCCGAGCTCCTCCGATCCGAGCACCGCGTTCATCATGGCGGGGGCGAGCCAGACGTTGGTGATCCGCTCGCGCTCGATGGCGCGCAGCACCTCGCCCGCGTCGAACTTGCGCTGGACGACGAGGCTCCCGCCGGCGTGCCAGGTCGCGAGCCCGGGAAGGTCGAGCGCGCCGACGTGGTAGAGCGGGCCGCAGACGAGCGTGATGTCGGCGTGGGTGAGGCCGAGCTGGATGATCTGCCCGAGGTTCTTGTAGTTCACGTTCCCGTTGGTGATCTTGACACCCTTGGGCCGCGAGGTGGTGCCCGAGGTGTACATGAGCCGCTGGAGGTCGTCCTCGGCCAGGTCGGCGGGCGGGACGGTGCGGCCGAGGTTCGCCTGGACGAGGTCGGGAAGGCGCGTCCAGGACGGGCCGGCGGGCCCGTCGAGGGTGATGCGGTGGCGCAGTTCGGGCAGCGCGAGGCCCTCGACGGCCGCGCCGAACTCGCTCTCGGTGATGATCGCGCGGGCGCCCGCGTGGCCGAGGATGTACTCCCATTCGGCGGGGGCGAGCCGGTAGTTGAGCGGCAGGAACACCGCGCCGATCCGGCCGGCCGCGAGCACCGCCTCCAGGAACTCGGCGTGGTTGTAGAGCAGCAGCCCGACCACGTCGCCGCGGCCGACGCCGAGGTCGAGCAGGCCGTGCGCCAGCGCGTCGACGCGCGCCAGGAGCTCCCGGTTGGTGAACCACCGGTCGCCGTCCACGACCGCGGTCTTGCCGGGGCGCCGCTGCGCGTGCTGGTCGAGAACGCTCGCGAGGCTGTACATCGGCGGGGCCTCTCCTCCGGGATCGTCCGACGGCCGGCCCGTTAATCAGTCCGACCGGTATATAAAACCGCGTGGACGGCACCCTAAACCGCGCAGACAACCCCTGACAAGACCGCGAACCCGTCTCGTCCCGGCACCTCGGTGAGGCCCGTTTACCTGCTCTGGCCTTGACAGTCGGATGACCATGGGGATTTCATTGACCGATCGGTAGACGAAACTAATCCTGTGAGGTGCGATGAGGGCCCTGCGCTGGCACGGACCGCGCGACCTGCGCCTGGAGGACGTTCCGGAGCCCCCGCCGCCCCGCCCCGGCGAGGCGCTGATCGAGGTCGCCCACTGCGGTGTCTGCGGCACCGACGTGCACGAGTACACCTCCGGACCGCACATGATCAGGCCCGGGCCGCATCCGCTGACCGGCCACCGCCCGCCGCTCGCGCTCGGCCATGAGATGAGCGGCACGGTGCTGGCCCTCGGCGCCCCCGTCCCCGGCGTCGAGGTCGGGGACCGGGTGGCCGTGGACCCCTGCTGGCGGTGCGGCGAGTGCCGCTGGTGCCGGCGCGGCGAGTACCACATCTGCCCCAAGGGCGGCTCGGTGGGCCTGGCCTCCCCCGGCGGCTTCGCCGAGCGGGCCACCGTGCCCGCCGCCGGGCTCGTCCGGCTCCCGGACGGCGTCCCCGACGACCTCGCCGCGCTCGCCGAGCCGCTGGCCGTGGGCCTGCACGCCGTCCGGCGCGGCGGCGTCGGCCCCGGCGACCACGTGCTCGTGCTCGGCGCCGGGCCGATCGGCGTCGCCGTCGTGCTCGCGGCGCGGATCGCCGGCGCGGCCGGCCTCTACGTCAGCGAGCCGGTCGCCGCGCGCCGGGAGCGGATCGCCGGCCTCGTGACCGAGGCGTACGACCCCGCCGCCGCCGACGTGCGCCGCGAGGTCTACCTGCGCACCGGCAGGGTCGGGCCGGACGTGGTCGTGGAGGCCACCGGGCTGCCCGATCTGGCGGTGGCCGCCGTGGACTCGGCGCGCCGCGGCGGCCGCATCGTCCTCGCCGGCATCGGCGACCGTCCCGCGCGGCTCGACCTGACCGCCCTGACGTTCTACGAGCGCACCGTCGCCGGAAGCCTCGGCTACAACTTCGACGTCGGCCGGATCGTCGACCTGATGTCCGGCGGCGCCCTCGACCCCTCCCTCATGATCACCGGCCGTTTCCCGCTCGCCGAGGGCCCCGGGCTGTTCGCCGACCTGGCCGCCGGCCGCGGCGGCCACCTCAAGGCGCTCCTGACCCCGAAGGCACCGTGACCCCCATGAACTTCGACCTGCCCCCCGAGATCAGCGACCTGCAGCGCACGGTCCGCGACTTCGCCGCGAAGGAGATCGCGCCGCACGCGGCGCGCTGGTCCGAGGACGAGCACTTCCCCTCCCCCGTGTTCGGCCGGCTCGCCGATCTCGGGCTGATGGGGATGCTCGTCCCCGAGGAGCACGGCGGCACCGGCGCCGGGATGGTGGCCTACGTCGCCGTCATGGAGGAGCTCGGCGCCGCCGACCAGTCGGTCGCCGCCGCCTGGAACGCGCACTCCACCATCGCCAGCCTGCCGCTGGCCGCGTTCGGCACGCCCGAGCAGAAGGAGCGCTGGCTGCGCCCGCTGGCGTCCGGGGAGCGGCTCGGCGCGTTCGGGCTGACCGAGCCGTCCGCCGGCTCGGACGCGGCGGGCATCACCACCCGCGCGGAGCGCGCCGACGGCGGCTGGGTCCTCAACGGCACCAAGATGTTCATCAGCAACGCGGGCACCGACATCAGCCTCGGCGTGACGGTCCTCACCGTGACCGGGACGGGCGAGAACGGCCGCAAGCGCTACGCGACGTTCTTCGTCCCGGACGGCACCCCCGGCTACACGAAGGGCAACCGGCTGAAGAAGCTCGGCTGGCACGCCCTCGACACCCGCGAACTGGTCTTCGCCGACTGCTTCGTGCCGGACGACCACCTCATCGGCGAGGAGGGCAACGGGCTCCGGCAGTTCCTCGCCGTCCTGGACAAGGGGCGCATCAGCGTCGCCGCGCTCGGCCTGTCGCTCACCGCGGCGGCGCTGCGGCTCGGCGTCCAGCACGCCAGGACCCGCCGGCAGTTCGGCCGCCCGCTGGTCGACTTCCAGGCGGTCGCGCACAAGCTCGCCGACATCGCCACCGAGTACGAGGCCGCGCGCGGCCTCGTCTACAAGGCGGCCTGGCTCGCCGACCAGGGCCGCCCGCACGCCACCGAGGCGGCGATGGCCAAGCTGTACGCGTCGGAGGTCGCGAACCGCGCGGCCTCGCAGAGCGTGCAGGTCCACGGCGGGTACGGCTACATCCGCGAGTCCGACATCTCCCGCTTCTACGCCGACGCCAAGATCCTGGAGATCGGCGAGGGAACCAACGAGGTGCAGCGCAATGTCATCGCCCGCGCCCTCACCCGATAGGAGGCCGATGAACGGCGACCGCAGCGGGCTCGCCCGCGTCCTCGCGCCGCGGAGCGTCGCGGTGGTGGGCGCCTCACCCACCCGCAAGGGGCCAGCGACCACCGTGCTGGCGAACCTGCGCGCCGCGGCCGCTCCGCCCGCGGCGTACGCCGTGAACAACCGGTACGCCGGCCATGACGGTTTCCACGCGAGCGTCGCGAGCCTGCCCGAGGTCCCGGACGTGGTGGTCGTCGCCGTCCCGGCCGGGGCGGTGTCGGACGTCGTACGGGAGGCCGCCGACTGCGGCACGGGCAGCTTCCTCGTCCTGAGCTCGGGATTCGCCGAGGCGGGCGAGGAGGGGCGCGCCCGCGAAGCGGAGCTGAAGGCGCTGGCGCTGGAGCGGGGACTGACCGTGCTCGGCCCGAACTCGCTGGGCGTCTTCAACTTCGCGTCCGGCGTCCACCTGACGTTCGGGACGGTCATCGGCGGCCATGTCCCCGCGGCGGACGAGGTCGGGCGCGCGGCCCTCATCGTCCAGAGCGGCGCGATCGGCTCCTACCTGACCGGCATGGCCAAGCCGAGGACGCCGTTCCGGTACATGTTCAGCACGGGCAACGAGCTGGTCCTGACCGCCGGCGACCTCGTCGCGCACCTGGCCCGGGATCCGGAGATCGACGTCATCGCCCTCTACATCGAGGGGACGGACGACGGCCGCGCGCTGCTGGAGGCGATCTCGCTCGCCGGCTCGCTGGGCAAGCGGGTCGTGCTGCTGCCCGCCGGGGAGAGCGCAGCCAGCTCGCGCGCCGCGGCCTCGCACACGGCGGCCATGGCGTCGTCGAACGTGCTGACCAGGATGCTCGCGGCGAACGCGGGGGCCTTCACCGCCGACACGCCGGAGGAACTGCTCGGCACGGTCGCCGTGCTGCTCGGCCACGGCGAGCCGCGGGCGCCCGGGGTGGGGATCGTCAGCGTCTCCGGTGGAGCCGGTGTGATCACCGCCGACCGGCTGGCGGAGGCGGGCCTGGAGATCCCCGAGCCGGCGCCGGAGACGGTGGAGCGGCTGCGCGCCGCGCTGCCCGGCTTCGTCGTCCCGGGGAACCCGACCGACACCACCGCCGGGGCCGTCTACGACCCGTCGATCATGGTCGGCGCGCTCGGCGCCCTCGCCGGCGACCCGGGCGTGGGCCAGCTGATCACGCTTATGGGGGCGGGCGGGGAGCACGCCCCCGCCATCGCCGCGGCGCTCATCGAGGCGGCGCCGAAGCTGGCGAAGCCGAACCAGCTCGTCTGGCAGGCGTGCCCGGAGGCGGTGCGTCCCGTCCTGGCGGCCGGCCCGGTGCCGGTGAGCCCGACGCTCGCGAACGCGGTCGGCGTGGCGAGGGCGCTGTGCCGGCCGGGGCCGGTCCGCGCGGAGGACGCCGCCGACGACGGCCCGCTCCCCGACCTCGCGGGCCTCGCGCCGGACGGCGGCGGATTCCTCACCGAGTCCCAGTCCCGCGAGTTGCTGCGGTCGGCGGGACTGCCGATCGCGGCCGCCGCCGTCCTCGGCCCGGACGCCGAGCACGGCTTCGCCCTCGACTCCGCGGTGGCGTTCCCCGTCGCCGTGAAGCTGCAGGCCGCGGGGGTCCGGCACAAGACCGAGATCGGCGGCATCGTCCTGGACGTCCGGGACGAGGACGAGCTGCGCGAGGCCGTCCGCGCCACGGCGGCGGCCGCGCGGGAGCGCGTCCCCGGGATCGCCATCGAGGGGTGGACGGTCGAGCAGATGGCGCCGCGCGGCGTCGAGGTCCTGCTGTCCGCCCGGCACGACCCCGCCTACGGGCCCGTCGTGCTGGCCGGCTCCGGCGGGGTGCAGGCCGAGCTGATCGGCGACCTGTGGGCGATGGCCGCGCCGATCGGCCCGGACGCCGCCCGCGAGCTGCTCGCCCGGACGAAGGTCGGGCGCGTCCTGTCCGGCTACCGGGGCCGCGACACCGATCTCGGGCCGCTGTGCGCGGTGATCGCGCGGCTGAGCGGGCTGGTCGCCCGGCTCCCGCGCATCCGCGAGATCGAGTGCAACCCCGTCATCGTGGCGGGCGACGGCACGGCGACGATCGCCGACAGCCTCGTCGAGCTCGCCGATTCCCGATCTTGAGAGAGGTGGTTACCGGCATGGTGATGCCGTATCTGACGGACGAGGAGCTCGCGCTGCGCTCGGCCGTCCGCGACTTCGTCCGCCGCGAATGCCCGCCCGGGCACTGGGACGAGCTGGACCAGGCCCACACCTACCCCGCCGACCTGATGAGGAAGCTCGGCGCGACCGGCTGGATGGGCATCGCGTTCCCCGACGAGGAGACCGGCGAGCGCGACCCGCGCTGGGGGACGCTGCTCGGGCTCGTCACCGAGGAGCTCGGCAAGGTGTCGTACTCCCTGGCCAGCAACTACTTCAAGGTGACCGGCTACGGCGAGACGATCCTGCGGTACGGGAGCGCGGAGCAGCGCGCGGCGATCGTGCCGGGCCTCGCGTCCGGCGAGCTGCTGCTGGCCATCGCCCTGTCGGAGCCGGGCGCGGGCAGCGACGCCGCCGCCGTGTCGACGCGCGCGGAACGGGACGGGGACCACTACGTCCTCACCGGGACCAAGCACTTCAGCACCTGCTCCGCCATCGCGGACCACATCATCCTGGTGACGCGCACCGGGGAGCACAAGCACAAGGGCATCTCCGTCTTCCTCGTCGACCCGAAGACGGAGGGGATCACGTTCGCCGAGATGCGGAAGCTCGGGATCTGGACGAACCCGACGTTCAACATCTCCCTGGACCACGCCCGCGTCCCGGCGAGCTGCCTGCTCGGCGCGGAGGGCCAGGGGTGGGAGGTCATCACGCACTCCCTCGACGTGGAACGCTTCACCCTGGCGGCCGCGTATGTCGGCGCCGCGCAGGACGCCTTCGACTACGCCGCCGCCTACGCCGGGGAGCGCGAGCAGTTCGGGCGGGCGATCTCGTCGTTCCAGGTGATCCGGCACAAGCTCGTCGACATGCACATCGCCATCGACCACGCTCGCCTCGCCACCTACCGGGTCGGCGAGATGCTGAACGAGGGGCTGCCCTGCCGGCGGGAGGCGTCGCTGGCCAAGCTCGTCGCGTCGGAGGCGTACATGAAGGCCGCGCACGACGGCCTGCAGATCCTCGGCGGCCTCGGCTACACGATGGAGACGCCGATGCAGCGGCACTTCCGGGACGCCAAGCTCGGCGAGATCGGCGGCGGGTCGTCGGAGATCCAGCGGAACCTGCTCGCGAAGAGCCTGGGCCTGTGACCGGCGCGCCTCGGACGGCGGTCGTCAGCGGGGTCGGGGAGACGGAGTTCTCGAAGGCCAGCGGGCGCAGCACGACCCGGCTGGCCTTCGAGGCCGTCTCGGCCGCCGCCGCCGACGCGGGCATCGACCCGGCGCGCATCGGCGGCGTCGTCCCGTACCCCATGGGGCCGGCGGCCGAGGACGTGATCTCGGTGTTCGGGCTCCCGGACGTCACCTTCACCGCCGTCCCGCATCTGGGCGGGGCGAGCGCGATCGCCGGGCTGCGGCTCGCGGCGATGGCCGTGGAGTCCGGGCAGGCCGAGCACGTGGCGGTGTTCGTCGCCCGCAACGGACGGTCCGGGACGCGCGTCGAGAAGCGGGTCGCCCACCTCGCCGGACGCCATTTCCGGGAGGAGCTGGAGGAGGTCCACGGGCTCAGCACCCCCGCCCAGTGGTACTCGATGATCTGCCGCCGGCACATGCACGAGTTCGGCACGAGCAGGGACGCCCTCGCCGAGGTGGCGCTGACCATGCGGGCGAACGCCCAGCTGAACGAGGCCGCGCAGATGCACGGCAGGCCGCTGACCCGCGAGGACTACCTCTCCTCCCGGGTCATCGCCGACCCGTACCTGCTGTTCGACTGCTGCCTGGAGACCGACGGCGCCGCCGCCGTGATCGTGTCCGCGGCCGGCGCGGCGGACGGTGCGCGGCAGGTGTCGATCCTGGCGGCGGCCGAAGGCCATCCGGACTCCCCCGACGACCTGTGCGGCCGGGCCGACATCTTCGGCACCGGGCTGACCAGGGCCGCGCCCCGCGCCTTCGGCGCCGCCGGGCTGACCCCGCGGGACGTGGACGTGGCGCTCATCTACGACTGCTTCACCTTCGAGGTGATCCAGCAGCTGGAGGAGGCCGGTTTCTGCCCGCGCGGCGAGGGCGGCCCGTTCGTCCTCGACGGGAACATCGCCCGCACGGGCCCGCTGCCGGTGAATCCGCACGGCGGGCTGCTGTCGCACGCCCACACGGCGGGGATGAGCCACGTCGTCGAAGCGGTGCGCCAACTGCGCGGCGCGTGCGGCGCGCGGCAGGTCGGCG
Organism: Actinomadura latina NBRC 106108; assembly: GCF_001552195.1. Classification (GTDB taxonomy): domain Bacteria; phylum Actinomycetota; class Actinomycetes; order Streptosporangiales; family Streptosporangiaceae; genus Spirillospora; species Spirillospora latina. The sequence continues at coordinate 29,741 of NZ_BCQS01000040.1, read as the reverse complement.
GCGCCCGGGTGGCGGCCGTCACCGGCTGGGGCGACCTCGGCGACGGCGCCCTCGCCCTGCTGGCGGCCAGTTGATCCGCACAACGAGAAGGGAGCCGAGGTGACCGACGGACACCCGGACCTCGCCGGATACCGGGAGGGCCTCGCGGCCGGCGAACTGCGCGCCCAGCGCTGCGGCGGCTGCGCGCGAATGTGCTGGCCGCCGCGGCCGGCCTGCCCGCGCTGCGGCTGCCCCGACACGTCCTGGGAGCGGCTGCCGGACGCCGGCGAGCTGTTCACCTGGACGGTCGTGGCGCACACCCGCCTGGCGGGCTTCCAGGACGCCGTCCCGTACCCGGTCGGCATGATCGCCCTGCCCGGCGCCGGCATCAGGATGATCGGCCGGATCGCCGCGCCGGCCGCGGAGCTGGCGATCGGGATGCCGGTGCGCTGGACGTTCGCCGGCTCCCCCGCGGGCGGGCGGCGGCCCGTCTGGACGCCCGCCCCGGCCGGACGGGAGGAGAGCCGGTGACGAGCCTGCTCGACGACACGACCATGTCCTGGGTCGGGCGGACCGTGACCGCTGCCCCGTACCCGGTCGCGCGGGCCGACATCGCCAGGTTCGCGCTCGCCATCGGGGCCCGCGACCCGGTCCACTTCGACGCCGGGGCCGCGAAGAGGGAGGGCCATCCGGACGTGGTGGCTCCGCTCGGGTTCTACGTCGCGATCCGGCTCCAGTCGCAGAACCTCGTGCCGCTGGACGAGCTCAACGCCGACGGGGTGTCGCCGGGGCTGACGCCGCCGAGCCGGGCGTCCAAGATCATGGCCGGGGACACCAGGGCCCGGTTCCACCGGCGGATCCGGGCCGGCGACGTCATCACGCTCACCACCTCGATCAGCGGCATCCAGGAGAAGCGGGGCCGGTCCGGGCCGCTGATCCTGGTGTCCTACTCGCTCGAATACACCGACCAGTTCGGGGAGGCCGTCGTGTCCGAGACGTATGCGCGAGTGCTGCGATGAGCGGGGCGCCGCCGGTCGAGGGGTTCACGGTCACACCGGGCCCGGTGCAGCTGTTCGCCTTCTCGGCCGCCACGTGGAACCCGCACCGCGTCCACTACGACGCCGACTACTGCCGGGAGGTCGAGGACTACCCGGGCGTCGTCGTGCCCGGCCCTCTGCAGGGCTCCTGGCTGCTGGAACTCGCCGAAGCCTGGGCGCGGCGGGCGGGGCTGCGGGTCGAGTCGATCGAGTACCGCAACGTGCGGCCCGCCTTCTGCGGCGCCGAGCTCGCCGTCGGCGGCCGGGTCGTCCAGGGGCCGCCCGAGGCGTCCCTCGAACTGTGGGTCGCCTCACCGGACGGCGAGCGGCACTGCGTGGCGGCCGCGCACGCCCGTCCGCCCGGCTGACGCCCCGGCCCCCCCGCAGTCCCGCAGTCCCGTAGTCCCGTAGTCCCGCACCTGAATCGGCCCGTCCCGTGGAGCACACGGGACGGGCCGAGGTCGTTCCCGGTGCGCCGGCCCGCCTGAGCACCCCGCACGGGAACCGGCCCACCCCGTGGATCGAACGGGATGGGCCGGGGTTCTCGCGGCGGACGGGTCAGCCCGCGGCGCCGACCTTGTAGGCGTTGGCGGTGTCGGAGGCGCGGAAGTCCTCCTTGACGCCGAGGCCGGCGAGTGCGTCGGGATCGATCTGCTGCACCTGGCTCTCCCGCGTCGTCGGCTGCGCCGGGTCCGACAGGTCCTGCGGCGGCAGCAGCCCCGGCATCTCGAAGTCGGTGACCTTCGCCCGCGCCTTGAGCAGGCCGGGCCTGGTCAGGTCGTCGCAGGCGCCGGAGACGATCTTCGTGTAGAGGTGGGTCAGCGTGTAGGCGTGCACCACCGCGTAGTCGGACTCCGGCCGCGTGGCCCCGTACTTGGCCTTCCAGTCGGCGGCCAGCTTCTTGTTGGCCTCGGCGGTGCCGCCGAGCGAGCCCATCGGGCTCATCCGCTGGTACCGCCCCATCATCGCCGACTTCGCCGAGGTCGACAGGATGCTCGTCCCCCAGGACGACACGTTGCCCATGATGGGCACGTCCAGGCCGGTCGCCTTCATCACCGACGCGGCCGAGGCCGTCTGCTTGGAGGTGGCGTCGATGAGGACGGCCTTCACCCCGGCCGCCTTCAGCGCGTTGACCTGGCTCGTCAGGTCGCTGTCGCTCGGCTTGATCTGCTGTCCGATCAGGGTGAGCCCGAGCTGCTTCGCCGCGAACTGGCTGCCCTTGTAGCTGTTGCCGCCGAAGTCGCCCTGCAGGTAGATGTGGCCGACCTTGTCACCCTTCTTGATCTTGTCGTGGCGGACCAGCCAGTCCACCCCGTTGATCATCTGGATGTCGTAGGTGGACCCCATCACGATCAGATGCTCGTCGCCCAGCAGCTCGGAGGAGAAGCTGGTCAGCCCGGACAGCACCCCGTTCTGGCCGATCTTGTCGCGGAGCGCCGTGATCACCGCGGAGCCGTAGATGTTGAGGAACCCGAACACCTGCGGCTCGATCTCGTCGTAGGCGGTGACGGCCTTCTGCGGGTCGTAGCCGTTGTCGCGGACGACCAGCTCGATCTTCCGGCCGCACACGCCGCCGGCCTTGTTGATCTCCTCGACGGCCATCTGGTGGGACTGCAGGATGGTCTTGCCGCTGCCCGCCAGCGGCCCGGACAGGTCGACCAGGACGCCGAACTTGACGGTGTCCTTGTCGACGCCGGTGGTGGCGTCGTCGCCGCCGCCACCGCGCGTCGAGCAACTCGACAGGGACAGGGTCAGGGCGATGGCGGCGACTCCCGCCGTCACCCTTCTTCGGGAGATTCTGGACATGGCTGCTCCTCCTCGGAACACAGGCGAGCCACGAAGGGTTCGTGGGGGTGGGCTTTTCGTGGACGGCGCGCTCAGGCGGCCGCGGGTTCGGGTGTGGCGGGGCCGCGGCGCACCGCGCGGAAGGGCCGCATCGACCGGCCGTGCCGCAGCACGACGATCATGACGAGGGACCCGTAGGCGAACTTCGCGGCGATCGAGGCGTCCAGGCCGCCGCTCTGCCCGCCGGCGACGACGAGCGGCAGCGCGTCCGCGTACCTGCTCAGCACCAGCGGGAGCGCGGTGACGAGGGTCGCCCCGGCGATGGCCCCGCCGACCGAGCCGAGACCGCCGAGGACGACCATGACCAGGACGTCGATGGACAGCATCAGGTCGAAGTAGTCGGGGATCGCCCGCTGGAAGGCCAGCGCGGTCATGACCCCGCCCAGCCCGGCGAACATCGAGGACAGGACGAACGCGGACGCCTTGGCGTGCCGTACGTCGACGCCCATGGACGCCGCGCCGATCTCGCTGTCGCGCATGAGGCGGTACGCCCGGCCGGGCCGTCCTCGCAGCACGTTGTGCGCCACCAGCACGCCGCCCGCCATCAGGGCGAGGAACAGGTACCAGAGGTGCTCGACGTCCCCGAACGGGACGCCCGCCACCACCAGGCCGGACGCGTCGGAGAACTCGTGCCCGGCCAGCGAGAACGGCGTCACCGAGCGGCCGTCGTAGCCGCCGGTCACCGACGGCAGGTTCAGCAGCAGATGGTGGCCGAGGAAGACCAGGCCGAGCGAGGCGATCCCCAGGTACAGTCCGCGCAGCCTGCCCGCCACCGGGCTGAACATGAGCCCGGCGACGCCCGCGAGCAGCACCGCCAGCACCGCCGCGAGCAGCGGCGGCAGGCCGAGCCCCTGGGTCCGGCCCTGGTCGTCGCCGGACAGGTAGGCGTAGCCGTACGTCCCGATCGCGATGAAGAAGGCGTGGCCGAGCGACAGCTGCCCCGCCGCGCCGAACAGCAGCGTCAGGCCGATCGCGCCCATCGCCGCCGCCATCGCGAACAGGCCGATGCGCAGCCAGAAGCCGCCGACGTACAGGGGCAGCACGAGCAGGACGGCCGCCAGGACGATGGTGCCGATCAGCGCCCGGCGCCGGGTGATCACCTCAAACACGACTGACCTCCTTGGCCCCGAACAGCCCGGACGGCCGCCAGAGCAGGATCGCGAGCATGACCACGTAGGCGGCGACGTCCCCGAGGCCGAGGCCGAGGAACGACAGCTCGTCCTGGTAGCCCGCCATGAGCACCTGGACCATGCCGACGGTGAGGCCGCCCGCGACGGCGCCGCCGAGCGAGTCCATGCCGCCGATGATCGCGGCGGGGAACGCGGTGAGGGCGACGGCCTCCATGCTCAGGCTGACGCCGGGGCTCGGGAACGAGGCGAGCCCGATCCCGGCGACCGTCGCCAGCAGCCCGGACACCGCCCACGCGCCCGCCGACACGCGCCGCAGCCGGACCCCGACCAGGGTGGCGCCCTCGGCGTCCTCCACGGACGCCCGGATCGCGAGGCCGAGACCGGTCGTGCGCAGGAGCAGCGCCAGCCCGGCGATCAGCAGCGGGATGAGGATCACCGTGATGATGACCGTGAGCGGGAGGGTGAGCGGCCCCAGGCGGACCACGTGCCCGTCCCAGGGCGCGCCGAGCGGCAGCACGCGCTCGTGCAGCCGGCGGCTCACCTCCGCCAGGATCACGATGTTGAGGCCGATCGTCAGGATCGCCATGCCGTGGTGGTCGCCGCCCTTGACCCGCGACACCAGGAGCCGCTCCGACAGCAGTGTCAGCAGCGCCGTGACGGCCAGCCCGAGCGCGGCGGCGGCGGCGAACCCGATCTCCGGTGAGGCCGCGGCCACCAGGAAGACCCCGGTCAGCATGAACGCGGGATAGGCGAAGTTCACCACCCGCGTCGCCTTGTACACCACGACGAAGCCGAGCGTGATCATCGAGTAGAGGAGCCCGAGCGACACGCCGTTCGCCGCCAGCTCCAGCAGATTGGTCATGAGGAGGGCCTCTCCGTGAGCCTGCCGGCCGCGGTTTCCGCCGCGGACTCCGGCGCGGGTTCCCCGGTACCGGCCGCCGGCCGCGCCGGGTCGCCGCCGAGGTAGGCGCCGATCACCTCGGGATCGCGGCGGACCTCCGCGGGGGTGCCGTCCGCGATGACCCGGCCGAAGTTGAGGACGGTGACGCGGTCGGCGATCGACATGACGACGCCCATGTCGTGCTCGACGAAGAGGATCGTCAGGCCGAGCGCGTCCCGCGCCGCGGAGACGAGGTCGCCGAGCCGGGCGCTCTCCGCCGCGTTCATGCCGGCGACGGGCTCGTCCAGGATCAGCAGGCGCGGCTCCAGGCACAGCGCCCGCGCGAACTCCAGCCGCTTGAGGTCGCCGTAGGAGAGCCGCGACGCCGGGGCGTCCAGCTTGTCCGACAGGCCGGCGAACCCGGCGATCTCCCGGACGCGTTCCCGGTGCGCCCGCTCCTCCCGGCGCCCCAGCCCGAAGGCCGCGCCGATCACTCCGGTGCGGGTCAGCCGGTGCCGTCCCACCATCAGGTTGTCGAACACCGACTCGCCCGGCGACACCACGATGTTCTGGAACGTCCGGGCGATGCCCAGGCCCGCCACGCGGTCGGGGCGCAGCCCGGTGACCTCGTGGTCCCCCACGTAGATACGTCCGGACGTGACCGGATAGATGGCGCACAGCGCATTGAGCAGGGACGATTTGCCGGCGCCGTTCGGCCCGATCACGGCGTGCACCGTTCCCGGCTCGACCTCGAAGGACACCTCGTCCAGGGCGTGCAGCCCGCTGAACAGGACGGTCACTCCCTCGATGCGCAGCCTCGGCGCCGTCATCCGCCCCACCTGCTCAGGGCGGGCACCGGAGCGGCCACCCGGCCGGACTCGCCCGCCGACTCCCCCGCCGACTCCCCCAGGTACAGGCGGCGGACCTCGTCGCTGCCGGCCAGCTCGTCCGCCGCGCCCTCCAGCACGACCCGGCCCAGTTCGAGCACGTACGCCGACCGGGCCAGGGAGAGCGCCATCGCCGCGTTCTGCTCGACCAGCAGGACGGGGACGCCCTCCCCGCTGATGTTCTGGATCGTCTCGGCGATGACCTGCACGAGCCTGGGCGCGAGCCCGAGCGACGGCTCGTCCAGCAGGAGCAGTTTCGGCCGCGACATCAGCGCCCGGGCGATGGCGAGCATCTGCTGTTCGCCGCCCGAGAGCGTGCCCGCGGGCTGCTTCAGCCGCTCGGCGAGCCGCGGGAACAGGTCGAGCACGTGCCTCCTCGACTTCTCCCGCTCCGTCCGCGACCTGACGGGGAGCGCCCCGGCGGCCAGGTTCTCGGCGACGCTCAACGCCGCGAAGACGTGCCGCCCCTCCGGCACCTGGACGAGCCCGCTCCGCACGATCGCCGCCGGGCTCGACTTCTCGACAGCTCGGTCTAGAAAACGAATGGAGCCGCCTCGCACGGCCCCGCCGTACAGCGGCAGGGTTCCGGAGATCGCCCGCATCAGAGTCGTCTTGCCGGCTCCGTTGCTGCCCAGGAGCGCGACCACTCCAGCGTCTCCGACCTGCAGGGACACTTCCTTGATCACCGGTTCGCGCGCCCCGTAGGTGACGAGAAGCCGGTCGATATCGAGCATCAGGACCTCCGATTCCGCCCGGGACGAGCTTCCACGAGCCGATCGAGCAGAACGCGGGGCGACTGCACCGGCACCGTCTGACCTCCTATAACTGCGGCAGACGTTTTACATACCACTCGGTCTATAAAACCGTAGAGTGCACTTTAAGGCCACGCCCGCCGCCACGACAAGGGGGCGCGGCGGCCCTCTTCGGAGGGGGCGCGATCCGCAGGGCTTCTGCGAACGGAGCCGATACAGCCTCGACGCCCTCGGGATGCGGCGCCGATCACCGACAAGGTCATCGCCCGGGTTCGCCACCCGGATCGGAGCCCTGCCACGATTGAGCGGCGGCCTGCGCATCGCGCATCAAGCGATGCGCGATGCGTCTTCGCTTGGAGCCTGGCCGCTCCCCGCGTCAGTGCGGGACGGGGCTTACGGGCCGGTATGTGTGGAGAGCCACTCGACCAGAGGGCGGAGGTCGCGCCATGTGTCGCGGACCGTGGACAGAGCCCGTTCTCCGGTGGCCTTCGTCTTGGGGATGCGCTTCTCGGCGCCCAGGGACTTGTAGCGGAGGAGCTCGATGCGCGGATGGTCGGCCCGGTAGCCCCGGGGCTGGGTCTTGACCCGCTCGCCGACCAGGGAGAAGCCCTTCTCGATCAGCCGGTCCACGATCGCCTGCGCCTCGGCGCCCGACTTTCCGTCGTCGACGGCGGCCCGATAGGCGGCGATGCCGTCGGAGGCGAATGCGTGGAAGCCCGCGCCCACGAACAGTCCGTCGGCGCCGAGCTGCAGGTAGTAGCCGGCGGGGCCGTCGCCGCCCACGGCGGCGCTTTGGCTGGTCTTGTAGGGCGACTTGTCGTTGCTGAACCGGGTGTCGCGCTGCGGTCTGAACAGCTTCGCCGGGCCGAACTCCTCTTCCAGCTCCTCCAGCAGCGCCTGCATCGGTTCGCGCACGGCGCCGTCATAGTCGGCCTTGTGCGCGTGCCAGTGCTCACGCGTGTTGTGGGCCTCCAACTCCTTGTAGAAGTCGAAGGCCTTGCGCGGGAAGCCGTCGAAGGCCATCGGTCCCTTCCTTCCTCACAGCAGGGCGGCGAAACGCTCGACCACCTCCGCGGCCTGGGCGGCGTTCAGGCGGGGGTCGCAGGCCGTGCGGTAGTGCGGCAGCTCGGGCGGCGCGCGGAACGGCTTCGGCGTGACGGTGCACTCGGTGACGTCCTCGGGGGTCATCTCGAGGTGCAGTCCCGCCGGATGCCTCCGGCAGGCGCGCATGATGCGGACGAACGCCACGATCTCGTCCAGGATCGCCTCCATGAGCCGGGTCTTGGGCCCCGCGCCGATGCGCATCGTGTTGCCGTGCATGGGGTCGCACAGCCACACGACCGGCCTACCCCGTCTGCTCACCTCCTCCACCAGCTCGGGCAGGAGCCTGCGCACGCGCGTGCTGCCGAGGCGGACGATGAAGACGAGCCTGCCGTCCTCGCCGTCGGCATTGAGCAGCCGGGTGAGCCGTACGGCCTGTGCGGGGCTGATGACGGGGCCGATCTTGACGCCGATGGTGTTGGCGACGGAGCGCGCGAAGTCGACATGCCGGCCGCCGGGCTGGCGGGTGCGGTCCCCGATCCACAGCGAGTGGGCCGAAGCGGCGTGGTCACCGCGCACCTGCGGACGCTCGTAGTCGAGCAGCAGCGCCTCGTGGGAGACGTAGGCCCGCTCCTGCGGCGACCGCCCCGCCCAGGAGTCGCGCACCACTCCGAGCACCCGCTCGGCGCACTCGTGGGCGCGGAGGAGCCGGGTGGGATCGGGGTGGCGGGCCCGGGAGTCGGTGGCGGGGCTGTTGACGGCGTCGCCCCGATACGACGGGACGATGGTGCCGTCGGCGGTGCGCTCGTAGGGGGTCGAGCGGGGCTTGCCGTACTGGCCGGCCAGCCGGCCCAGCGGGACGGTCACGCTCCCGGTGGCCGAGCGGATCACCTCGGCAAGGCCGTACAGCTGCGCGAGTTTGGCGCGCACCTCGGCGGGACCGGACTCGCAGAAGCGCTCGGCGCAGTCGCCGCCCTGCAGCAGGAAGCCCCCGCCCCGGGCGACGCGGGCCACCGCCTGGCTGAGCTGGACGCACTCCGCCCTGGTGACCAGCGGCGGCATGCCGTGCAGGGTCCGGGTGACCTGGTCGAGCAGCGCCGGGTCGCCCCAGTCGGGTTGCTGCGCGACCTCGCCGATCACAGCGGCGAGTCCTGGAGCCGGGCCTTGTCGACCTTGCCGACCGGCGTGAGCGGCAGCCCGGGGACGACGATCACGCGATCGGGGATCTTGTAGGCGGCCACGCCGCGCTCCCGCATGAACGCCGCGACCGTCCGCAGGGTGGGCGGCTCCTCCCGGGCGACGATGTAGGCGCAGGTGCGTTCGCCGAGGTAGGGGTCGGGCATCGGGACCACGGCGGCGGCCCGCACGCCGGGGTGGGCCAGCAGGTGCTCCTCGACTTCGTCGGCGGGCACCTTGTCGCCGCCGCGGTTGATGACGTCCTTGACCCGGCCGCAGATGACCAGGTGGCCGGTCTCGGTACGGCGGGCCAGGTCGCCGGTGCGGAAGAAGCCGTCGGGGGTGAAGGCCCGTCTGTTGTGCTCCTCGGCGCGGAAGTACCCGCGGATCGTGTAGGGACCGCGGACGAGCAGTTCCCCGGTCCGTCCCGCCGGCACCTCGGCGCCGCCCTCGTCCACGATGCGGACCTCGTCGTGCTCCGAAAGAGGCTTGCCCTGGACGGTGGTCAGCAGTTCCGGCGGGTCGTCCGGGGGGCTCTGGCTGAGCAGGCCCTCGGCCATGCCGAAGGACTGCTGCACCGGGCCGAGCCGCGCGTGGACGTCTTCGGCCAGCTCGGGGCTGACTCCCGCGCCGCCGACCTGCACCAGGCGCAGGCTGGAGAGGTCGTGCGGGGTCCAGGCGGCGGCGTCCACCCACAGCAGCGCGAGGGACGGCACCAGGCCGGTGACGGTGACGCGCTCGCTCTCGATGAGAGGGAACGCGTCTCCGGCGCTCGGTGTCGGGGTGAGCACGACGCTGCCGCCCGCGTACAGCGTGCCCAGCACGCCCGGGCAACCGAGCGCGTAGTTGTGCGCGATGGGCAGCGCGGCCAGGTAGACGTCGTCCGGACGGAGACGGGCGTTGTCCGCGCTGAGCCTGATGTTGCACAGGTAGTCGTCGTGGGTGCGCGGGATCAGCTTGGCGCGTCCGGTGGTCCCGCCCGACAGCAGGAAGAAGGCCACGTCATCCGGCTCGGGCGGCTGGAGTTCCACGGGTTCGGCGTAGAGCGAGGCCAGTGACGTGAACTCCGCCGGCTCGCCGGCGACGATCACGTGCCGCGGGCCGCGGATGCGGCGGGCCAGTTCGCGGTGGTCGAAGCCTTGGTGGACGGCGGGAACGACGTAGGCGGCGGCCTCGGTACGGGCGGCCAGGTGGCCGATCTCGTCGTGCCGGTGCGGGGGCAGCGCGAGCACCGGGGCGGCGCCGAGCATCAGCAGCGCGAAGAGCGTGTCGATCAGCTCCGGCGAGTTCGGCAGATGCACGATCACCCGGTCGCCGCGCCGCAGTCCCAGGCCGTGGAACCCCGCGGCCAGGCGGGCGGCGCGTTCGGCGAGTTCCCGGTACGTGCGGCGGACCCCGCCCGAGATCAGGGCGGTACGCTCGCCGTGCGCCCGCAGCAGGACGTCGAGGGTCTGGCCGGTCCACAGACCGAGTTCGCGGTACCGCCCGGCGGTTTCCGGGGGCCAGGGTACGCATCCGGCGATCATCGGAGCCTCCTCACGGCGCCACCCGCACCACGCGCCAGCCTTCGTCCCGGCGGCGGTAGCGCAGCCGGTCCTGGATCTCGTCGGCCCTGCGCTGCCAGAACTCCATCTCGTCCGGAGTGAGCCGGTAGCCGCCCCAGTGGCCGGGGCGCGGGATCTCCTGGCCGGTGAAGCGGGCGCGCTCGGCGTCGAAGCGCGCACGCACGACGTTCCGGTCGTCGATCTCGGCGCACTGGTCGCTGCTCCACGCCAGGAGCTGGATACTGCGGGGCAGGGTGGCGAAGTAGGCGTCGGACTCGACGTCGTCCAGCCGGCTCACCGGGCCCTCGGCCCGCACCTGGCGCCCCTTGTCCAGCCAGCCGAAGCAGAGCGCGGCCATCGGGTTGACGGCCACGTCGGAGGCCTTGCGGCTCGCATGGTTGGTGAAGTAGACGAAGCCGTGGTCGACGTAGGCCACGTCCACCCAGCGGGCCGAGGGGCGGCCGCGGTGGTCGGACGTGGCCAGCACGGCGGAGTTCGGCATCTGCGCATTGGCCGCCCGCCACTCCTCCTGCCAGCGCGTGAACTGCCGCAGCGGGTCGGTCGGCAACTGAGTCGACATTCTCCTGATCCCGTCATTCAGTGGTCTTCTAGACACTATTGCCTATAATCGGCGGCATGCAACAAGTCGCGCGCACTCTCATCACCCGGCACCGAGAAATCACCGCTCCTCGCACATTCCGGCTGCTCGGCATGGAATGGGACCTCCTGCCCGGCGTCTACGCGCCCCAGCTGGCACAGTCGTCGGCGCTGTACGCCGAATGGCTGCCCTATCCGCTGCACGGCTCGTTCTGCGAGGTCGGCAGCGGCACGGGCTACGTCTCGGTGCTGGCGGCGCTGCGCGGTTGCGCGTCGGTGACGGCTCTGGACGTCAGCGAGGCGGCCGCCGAGAACACCCGCCTCAACGCCGAGCGGCACGGCGCCGGCTCCGTGGTCCGCGTGGCCTGCGGGGACATGTTCGGGCCGCTGACCAGCGAGGACAGATTCGACGTCATCTACTGGAACTCCAACTTCGTCGAGGGCGAGCCGGCCGACGCCCTGGAGCGGGCCTTCTTCGACTCCGGCTACGCGGCGCACGCCGCCTTCTTCCGCGGCGCCGCCGCGCACCTGGAGCCGGGCGGCAGGCTGCTGCTGGGCTTCACCGATCTGGGCGACGAGCAGCGCGTGCACGCGCTGGCGGCCGAGCACGGCTGGCGGCCCGCATTGCTGCGCGCCGCGAAATGCGCCGCCGAAGAAGGGCAGATCGAGTACCGGCTCCTCGAATTCACGCGGGCCGGTTGACCATTTCGGCCGGGCCTCTCCGGAGGCCCGGTCTATTCACTTGTAGAGGCGCACGGCGAGCGGGACCAATATCACCGTCGCGGCCGCCGCCCAGGCGACGGTCAAAAGCGCGGGCTGCAATACTTCACCGCCGCTGGAAAGCCCGACCAGCGCGTCGCCGGCGAGCGACAGCGGATTGGCTCGCACCACTGGCCGCAGCCATGTGAAGAACTGGTCGGCCGGCACGAATCCCGAAGAGAGGAACAGCAGCAGCGTGACGGGGCCGCTGAGCGCTCCGCTGACCGCCTGCTCGCTCTTGGCCGACATGGCCACCACGACCGCGAGCCACAGGAAGATCCAGGCGAAGAGCACGACGACCGCGAAGAAGCCGAGCACGGCCGGCGCCCCCTGCGTGAAGCGGAACCCGACCGTGTGCGCGACGGCGGTGGTGACCACCGCGATCAGCAGGACCCGCACCAGGTCGCCGGTGATCCGGCCCGCCAGCACGGACAACCGGCTGATGTTCATGGCCCTGAACCGGTCGACGATGCCGCTGTGCAGGTCGGTGTGGAACCCCAGCCCGGTGCCGACCGCGCCGTAGGCGGCGCTGAACAGGACGATGGCCGGGGCGAGCCGGTCAATGTAGCGTCCGCCGGTGGCGTCGCCGACCAGCTCCCCGAAGACCAGCAGCATGAGGAAGAGAAGGATCAGCGGGAACATGACCGAGTCGGCGACCAGCTGCGTGCTCTTGGCGAAGCGCCGCAAGTTGCGGCCGGCCAGCAGACTCGTCTCGGTGATGACGCTCATACCGCCCTCCTGAACGCCTGTACTGCCGCGGCCGAGAAGACCGCCAGCAGCCCGGCCAGCCACGCCGCCGCCTTCAGCACCGGCCCCGCCGTCGGGCCGCCGTCCGCGAGCGCCCGGAGCGCGTCGAGCACGACGGTCACCGGCTGATGCCGGACGAAGGGCTCGATCCACGCGGGGAAGGCGTCGGCGGGCACGAAGGCGGAGGAGACCATCAACAGCGGCAGGTAGATGACGTGCAGTGTCGAGGAGACCGCCTCGGGGTCCCTGGAGACCAGCCCGAGAGCGCTCGTGCCCGCCGTGACCGTGAGCGCGAAGCACACCGACAGCACCACGAAGCCCAGGGACGCCGCCGGCCCGGCCTGGAACCGGAAGCCCGCCGCGTACCCGGTGACGATGATGACCGCGATGGCCAGCAGTGCCCGCACGCCGTCGGCCCCCATCCGGCCCACCACCACGGCGCCCCGGCTGATGGCCAGCGACCGGTACCGGGCCAGCATGCCGCTGCGGCGATCGGAGGCGAAGAAGAAGGCGGCGGTGATGGCCACCGAGAACATCCACTGCACGACGATCGCCGGGGGGAGGAACTGGGCGTAGTCGATGCCGTGCGTCCGCAGCAGGTTCTGGAACAGGGCCAGGAACCCGAAGACGAAGATGACCGGGAACACCACCATCGTGCTGATGGTGTCGGCCATCGAGTTGAGGCGGAGGTTGCGCCCGGCGAGCAGGAGTCCCTGCCCGAAGAGGTTGCCCGGGCCCGCCTCGGTTCCGGTCGCCATCACCCGACCTCCTCGGGCTCCCGGTCGGTGTCCTTGCCGGTCAGCGCGAAGAACACCTCGTCCAGGGTGGGGCGCCGCAGCCTGATGTCGTCGGCGCCGATCCCCGCGTCGCGCAGCACCGCGACGACGTCCGCCAGCGTGCCGGCGTCGGCGCCGCGCACGGTGACGACACCGCCGGACTCGTCCACGTCGCCGAACCGCTCCCGCAGCATGAGCAGCACCCGCTCGCGCGGCTCGGCGCGCACCTCGCAGACCTGCCCGCCCACCTGGTTCTTCAGCTCCCCCGGGGTGCCCTCCGCGATCACCCTGCCGTGGTCGATGACGACGATCCGGTCGGCCAGGCGATCCGCCTCCTCCAGGTACTGGGTGGTGAGGAGGAGCGTGGCGCCCTCCGCGCGCAGCCGGGTCACCATGTCCCACATCTCCCGGCGGCCGGCCGGGTCGAGCCCGGTGGTCGGCTCGTCGAGGAAGATCACGGGCCGCTCGACCACCAGGCTGGCCGCCAGGTCCAGGCGCCGCCGCATGCCGCCGGAGTAGGACTTCACGGGCTGGTCGGCGGCATCGCTCAGGCGGAACCCGGCGAGCAGCTCCGCGGCCCGCGCGGCGGCCGCCCGGCGGTCCAGCTTGAGCAGCCTGCCGAACAGGACGAGGTTCTGGCGCCCGGTCAGCACATCGTCGACGGCCGCGAACTGGCCGGTCAGCGCGATGGAGGCGCGGACCCCGGCCGGATCCCGGGCCACGTCGTGCCCCGCCACCGTTGCCCGGCCGCCGTCCAGCGGCAGGAGCGTGCTCAGGCAGTTGACCATCGTGGTCTTGCCGGCCCCGTTGGGACCGAGCAGCCCCACCACGGCGCCCGGCTGCACGGTGAACGACACCTCCTCCAAGGCCGTCTTCTTGCCGAAGACCTTGCGGAGGCGTTCGACTTCGACTCCCCCTTCACCCATGAGCGCTACCTCCTGTCGTGGGTGGTCGTTGGCGCCCGTGTCCGTCAGCCGTCCTGCTTCACCGGTGTCTGCTGGTGGAAGACGAGTTTCCAGTCGCCTTCGCCGCCCTCGTAGACGCTGGTCATGTAGAGCTGGAAGGAGAAGTCCGCCTGGCTGAGCCGGACCGTGGCCTTGTAGGTGATCAGCGCCGTCCCTTCGCCCAGGGGCAGCACCTTGACGTCTTCGAGCGTGTAGTCGTCGAACGGCGACTTGCTGGCGTCGATGTCGTCGGCCAGCTCGTGGCCGGTCTGCAGTCCGTCGGGCTCGACGCAGACGGTGCGGTCGGTGACCAGTCCGCGGTAGAAGTCGCCGTCGCCGACCGAGATGGCCGCCCAGCCCTTCTCCTCCAGCTCGCGCAGTTCGTTCTCGGTGCTCATCGCGGGCTCCTTTCCTGTGGGTGTCGCGATGGGTTCACGGGGTGGAGGGCCAGCGGCCGGGCATGCCGCAGAACAGCAGCACCTGCTCGACCAGGTCGTCCTCCCGCGGTATCAGGTAGAAATGGTCGCCGGGGAAGCGCCGCAGCCGGAACGCACCGCTGGTGTGGTGCTCCCAGCCCGCGGCCTCGTCGCGGTCCACCTCGGGGTCCGCGTCGGAGAAGCACGCGAGGACCGGAGTGCGGACCGGGGCCATGTCCGAGGGCCGGTACGTCTCGATCAGCCGGTAGTCGGCGGCCAGCGTCGGCAGGATCAGCTCGCGCATCGCGGGATCGTCCAGCACCTCTTCGCTGGTGCCGCCCAGCCGGCGCAGGTCCTCCAGCAGCGCCGGTTCGCCTCCCAGGTGCACGCCGGAGTGGCGCAGCCGGTCGGGGGCCGGCCGGCCGGAGACGATCAGCCCGGCCTGGGGCCGCCCGAGCACGCCCTCCAGCCGCCTGGCCGTCTCGTGCGCCACGGCGGCACCCATGCTGTGCCCGAACAGGGCCAGCGGCACCTCGCCCAGCGGCTCCAGGACGGCGGCCACCGGCTCGGCGATGTCGTCCACGGTCTCCGCGCATGGTTCGCGCAGCCGGTCCTGGCGGCCCGGGTACTGGACGCCGTACAGCTCGACGCCGTCGGGAAGGCGCGCTCCCCACGTCCTGAAGAAGCCGGCGGCGCCGCCGGCGTGCGGGAAGCAGACCAGACGGAGCCGGGGGACGTCCTGGACGCGCAGCGGACGCAGCCACCGCTCGCGCTGCCGTACGGTCGGGATGGTCATGCCGGTGATTCCTCCAGCTCCGTTCTCGCGGTGGCGATCAGCTCGTCGGCGGGCATCGGGCGGTGCGGCGGGCCGGACAGGCGCTCGGGATAGCCGAGGGCGGCCGCCATCGCCTGCCAGGCCGAGCCGACGGACAGGTGGTACTGCCCGTCACGCAGTGGATCAAGCCCGTCACTCACGGCGCTCCATGTACGCATGATCGCTCGGTGGGCGCCCGCCGGCCACAGGGACGACAGAATCTCCCGGTAGGTCGGGGATTCGGCGGGACCGATCGCGCTGGTGGCCGGCAGATCGAGTCCGGGGTCGGCGGCGGCGTCGAGGCGGGTCGTGCGTCGCGCCTCGGCCGGCAGGTGGGGCCGGGGCGACCACAGCACGGGGCCGTGTGTCTCGACCAGTGTCAGCGTGCCGCCTTCGGCGCCGATGGTGATGCGGTGCAGCAGGTGGGCGTGGTTGTCGGGATCGGCGGGGTGCAGCTGGTTCTGCACGCGCAGCGTGAACGGGACACCGGCCAGCGTGCCGTCGATCGTGCGGAACGGGCCGCGGCCCGTGGGGGCGGGCAGGTCGAAGGGGCGGAGGCCGCCGAGCGCCAGGCCCAGGATGTCGAACAGGTGGTAGGAGACCTGCACGCCGCAGGCGGCTTCGACGTACACCGGACGCAGGGCGCGGGCGGCGGCGATGAAGCGCCGTACCGAAGGCAGGTGCACGTAGTGGCTGTTCACGTGGTAGATCACCCCGTTCCGCCGGGCGGTGCGCAGTGCGGCGGCCAGCTCGTCGCGCAGCAGCGGCCCCTCCTGCAGCACGTGGACGCCGCGGGCCATCAGCTCGGCCGCGACCGCGCTGCCGGGTCCCCCGTTGACCTCGCCGAGCAGCACGACACAGGCCAGGTCGACGTCGCCGGGCACCTCTTCGACGCGGGTGAAGAGGGGGACACCGGCGTCCTTCGCGCACGCCTGGGAGCGCTCGCCGCCCTTGGCCAGAATGCCGGCGAGCTCGAAGGCGGAGCCGGGCGCGGTGAGAGCGGCGAGATGCACCCGGCCGAAACCGGTACCGCACACCAGCACGCGTGGACGCCGGCTCCCGGGCACCCCGCGACCGGTGGCGCCGAGGCCGCTCGCGTCCGCGCCGGTGCTCACAGAACCCCTTCCTCGACGGGCGCGCGCGACGGCTCGGCGACCTCCACGGCCGGGTCGTCGCGCAGGTCCCGGAGCACGCCGGCCGGAGCCAGCACGTCGGACGCGTCGTGGGCGCCCGAGGGGACCCGGCCCGCGGCCACCGCCCGCGTGGCCGTGGCCGCCAGCGCGGCCGTCAGCTCATAGCTGTCGGCGGCGCGGACGAGGAGGACTCTGCCGTCGAGGTCGAAGACGAGCTGGAAGTACGGCCGGCGGCCGAGGGCGTCGAGGCGGGCCGCCAGTTCGAGGTCCTCAGCGGCGTGCACCGGTTCCTTGCCCCTCGCTCCGGACAGCGCCTGCAGGGTCCGCTCACCGTCGAAGACTCCCCACCATTCGACCTCGGCCAGCTCCAGCGCGCGGGCCAGCCGCTCGCTCTCCCGGCTCAGGTAGGGGTAGACGCCGACGCGACCGGGAAAGTGCGGCACGGCGACGCGCTCGGCGGGACGCAGGGCGCCGCGGATCGCCTGGTGGCCGCGCCAGGCGGCCAGCGGGGTCGCGTGCTCGCCGTCCAGGGAGGCGATGTAGTCGAGCGCGGCGGCCCGGGTGAAGCGGTCCAGGCCGCCGACACGGGCGACCAGCCGGGAAGGCCGATCGGCGCCCTCGGCCAGCGCGCGGGGCAGCAGCGCGGACAGGCCGGGCATCATCCCCGCCGCCAGCACCGCGGCGCGCCCTCCGGCGAGCAGGGTGAGACCGGAATGGTCGAGCTGGTCTCCGGCCACGTCCACGTAGTGGGCCCCTGCCTTCAGCGCGGCCCGTGCCACGGTGTCGCCGATGCGCGCCGACGGACCCGCGCAGTTCACCACCACGTCGCAGCCGGCGCAGAACCCCGCCAGGCCGGAGGCACTGTCGCTGTCCACCTCGATGTCCACCTCGACGGCCTCGTCGCCGGTTCGGGCCAGCTTCCGCGTCCGGGCCAGGTCCCTGCCGCCCAGGCGCAGCGGTTCCCGCAGGCGGCGCACCAGCGCGCGGCCCACCGCGCCGTAGCATCCGATCACGCCGACGGTCATGGCCGCTCCCACCTCCGGGTCAGCATGGCGGCGACCTCGTCCACGTGCGGCGGCTGGAGACAGCTGAAGTGGTCGCCGGGTATGTCGGCCACTCTCAGCTCGCCCAGGCACAGTTCGCGCCAGAAGCCGGTCATGTCGTCGCGCAGCCACGGCAGGAAGTGCGTGTCGCCGAGTTGGCGCAGGAAGGTGATGTCCCCGGCGTACGGTTCCGGCTCGTGGGAGCCGACCGCGAGCAGGCTGTGCCGCACCACCCGGTAGAAGGTGGCGACGTGCCGTTCGACGTCGGCGTCCGAGCCGGCGTGGCGGCCCGCGGCGCGGCCGATGGCGGCCAGCCGCTCGTCCTGCGGCCGGCTCTCCAGGCCGCGGAAGATCTCGCCGGCCGGCGCCAGCGCGCCGGTGAGCGCGGTGACGCGCCCGGCGGGCACCCGGTCCGGGTTCTCGCGGAGCAGCAGCTCGAAGACCTCGGACATGGCCCTCTCGTCACCGGGGTAGCCCGCTTCGGCCGGATCGGCGCCCATGACCTTGGCGAAGACGTACTCCACGACCAGTTCGTCTTCGATGATCCGCGGCAGCGTGTAGCTGCTGATCACGGTGAGGCTGGTGACGTCGGCGCCCGCCTCCGTCAGCTGCCGGGCGATCTCCGTGGCCAGCAGGCCCCCCATGCAGTAGCCGACCACGTGGAAGGCGCCGGCGCCGGTGTCGAGCAGCACGCGGGTGTAGCGGGCGGCCCGGCGCTCGATCAGGCCGCGCGGATCCTCCGCGAGGTAGGACTCCACGTCGGTGACCGCGAGCCCGGCCAGCGGGCCGCCCTTGCCCGCCAGCAGCCGCGACAGCGCCCGGTAGGGGGCGAGCGTGCCGCTGCCCTCGTGGACGAGCACGCGCAGCGGCTCCCCGCCGGCGGGCTCGCCGCCGAGCGGGACCAGCGGTGAGCTCTCGGCGCGGCCCCCCTCCTCCGTCCGGTCGCCGCCGCCGCGCAGCTCTTCGGCCAGCGCCGCCACCGTGGGCCGGTGCAGGATCTGGCGGACCAGGTCGTCCCAGTGCGCCTCCGCCGCGGCCGGCACGCGCTCGCGCAACGTGGCGGCCAGCTTGGCGACCACGAGCGAATCGCCGCCGAGGTCGAAGAAGTCGTCGTCGCGGTTGAGCCCGGCCACGTTCAGCACCTCGGCCCAGATGGCGGCCAGCTCCCGTTCGAGGTCGTCGCGGGGCGGTCCGCCCGCCGAGGCGCGGCCCGCGGCGGCGCGCGGCAGCCAGGAGGCCAGTGCGGCGGTGTCCACCTTGCCGTTGCGGGTCAGCGGCAGCTCGTCGACGATCTGCAGATGTGCCGGGATCATGTACTCGGGCAGCCGCCCGGCCAGATGCCCGGCCAGCGCCGGGATGTCCAGCGCCCGCCGGTCCGCTTTGAAGCGGGCGGCGAAGACGTGCTGCCCGAGCGGGCCGGTCACGTCCTGCGGGCCGGGCAGGCAGACGGTCGCGTCGGCGCCCGCCCCGCGCAGCAGCTCCAGCCACTGCTCACGGCCGAGGAAGGTCTGGTCGAGGCCCTTGCGCGAGTCCTCGTAGTCCCATTTGCGCGGGTCCTTCTCCGGCATCATGAACTCCATCGAGGTCATGATCTGGTAGCTGTCCCTGGTGGTCTCGACGAAGACCAGCCAGCCGCCCGGCCGCAGCATCTGCACGAGCCTGCCGAGCACCCGGCCGGCATGGCGGGCGTTGTGCAGGACGTTGACGCAGAGGATGACCTCGAAGTCGTTGGGCCTGTACCCCTGCTCGCGGAAGTCCTCGTTGATGTCGAACAGCCCGTAGCGCACCCAGGGCCGGTCGCCGAAGCGGTTGCGGGCCTCGTTGAGGAAGAAGGGCGAGACGTCGGTGAACAGGTAGTCGACGTCGTACTCGGCCAGCGCCGGGATCATCTGCGCGCTGATGCCGCCGACCCCCGCCCCGACCTCCAGCACCCGCAGGCCGCCGTCATGCCGGCCGGCGATGCGGTGCAGCACCTCGATGGCGGCGTGGTTGACGTAGCGGCTGATGATGTTCTCCCGGTAGGCGGCCTCGGAGATCTCCAGGCGTCCTTCCGGGAAGAGCAGCGGCAGCGGGTCCATCTCGTCGCGGACGAGCTCCGGCAAGTGATCGGTGCTGGTCCTGAAGTAGGAGATCAGGGCCGCGGGGTAGCTGTCCTCGCGTTGCAGCTCCGCGACCGCCTGCCAGGCGGCGTCGAGATCCTGCTCGGCGGCGGTGCGCACGGCGCGGCGGACGTCCCCGTCCCGCTCCAGGAACCCTTCGTCTTCGAGGACGCGCAGCCAGCGCCGCACCAGCCGGTGGTGCCTGGGGGCGGCCCCGATGACCTCGATGACCTCCTCGGTGGTGGCGGTCTCGCCGGGTCGCGCGAACAGGCCGTGCCGCATGAGGGCGCGCATGATGCCTGTCACCGCGGCCCTGTCCAGGCGGGACATGAACTCCATGAGTTCTTCGCGGTCGATGTGCGCGGTCTGCAGGTCCCCGGCGCCGGACCCCGCCGAACGAAGTTCCTCCGCCAGAGCCGCCGCCGGTGTCCGCGGCGACGGGGTGCGGGCCGGCTCGGCGAAGGCCGCCAGGCGGCGCTCCATCCCGTCGCCGTCGACCAGGACGTGGGCGGCGGCGACCGCGGGATGCTCCTGGACGGCGGCCTCGACCTCGGCGAGCTCGATGCGGTGTCCGCGTATCTTGACCTGCCGGTCCTCGCGGCCGAGGAACTCGATCAGCCCGTCCTCGCGGTAGCGTCCCAGGTCTCCGGTGCGGTAGAGGCGCTCGCCGGTCTCCGGGTGCCGGACGAATCGCCGTTCCGTCTTCTCCGCGTCGCCGAGGTAACCCAGCGCCACTCCGGCGCCGCCGATGTAGAGCTCGCCCGCCACCCCGTCCGGGCACGGCCGCATGGCATGGTCGAGGACGTGGAAGGTCTGGTTGGCCAGCGGTTTTCCGTACGGGACGCTCGTCCAGTCCGGTGAGAGCTCGCCGATCGGGTGGTGGATCGACCAGATGGACGCCTCGGTCGCACCGCCGAGGCCGACCAGTTCGAGTCCGGGCAGGCGGGCGCGCACGGCCGGGGGCAGCGTGATCGGGATCCAGTCGCCGCTGAGCAGGGCGAGCCGGAGCGTGCGCAGACCGGTCCCGGGGTGGGCGGCCAGGTAGTGCTCCAGCATCTGGAGCTGCGCGGGGACGGAGTTCCACAGCGTGACCTCGTGGTCGGCGATCAGCCGGGCCCAGCTGGCGGGGTCGCCGCGGCCCTCGGGGCCGGGCAGCACCAGTGCGCCGCCTACGGCCAGGGGACCGAAGATGTCGTAGACGGAGAGGTCGAAGCCGAGGCTCGCCAGCCCGAGGACGCGGTCGTCCGCGGTGACCGAGAAGCGGCCGTTGATGTCGGCCACCGTGTTGAGCGCCGCCTCATGGGAGATCATCACGCCCTTGGGGTCGCCAGTGGATCCGGACGTGTAGATGACGTAGGCCAGATCCTCTGGGCGGGCGCGGCCTGCGGGCGCGGGGGCGGTGGAAGGCGGCACCGTGTCGACGTCCACGCAGCGCACTCCGGCCGGACGCTCGGTGATCTGGGACTGGGTCAGTACGGTGGTCACCCCTGCATCGGTGAGGATGCGCTCGCGCCGGGCGGGCGGCTGCCCGGCGTCCACGGGCAGATAGGCGGCGCCGGCCAGCAGTGTCCCGAGCACGGCGGCGACCTGCTCCCAGCCCTTACGCATGAGCACGGCGACGGGCGCGTCACCTGCTTCCGCCAGGCTTTCGGCCACGGCCGTGGCCCGCGCGAGCAGCTCACCGTAGGTCAGCGTGCGCTCCTCGGTGATGACGGCGGGCGAGCCGGGTGTGGCCGCCGCCTGCGCCACGACGGGTTCGTGGAGCAGCCCGGCGGGACGGGGCGCCATGGTGGCGTTGGCCAGGTCGCGCCGCTCGGCCTGTGCGGCGGGCAGCCCGACCGGTGAGGCCGACTCCCACGCGGAGTCGGAGGCGGCCAGGTCGAGCAGCAGTGTGCGCAGAGCGCCGAACAGGTCTTCGATCAGGCCGTCGGGGAAGACGCCGTCGCGCACGTCGGCCCTGACTTCCAGGACGCCGCCCTCGATCAACGCCTGGCAGTCGATCCACACTTGGGGCGTCTGGCTCCTGCCGTACACCACCTCGGCCAGGCCGCGCATGCCCTCGTTCTCGTCGCCGAGCCCGACGGTGCTGGTGAAGACGACCGGTACCAGGGCGGCCTGCCGGCCCTGGCGGCGGGCGATCTCGCGCATCAGCTCCACGCCGGAGTAGAGCCGGTGGTCCAGGTCGTCCCAGAGCCGCTGCTGGAGGGCACCGGCGCGGGCGGCGAAGCGGTCCCCGGCCGCGCCGTCCACCTCCAGCAGGCTGACGGTGGTGAAGTCGCCGACGAGGGAGCCCACCTGCGGGTGGAGAGGGTGCCGGTTGAGCAGCGTGAGGTTGAGGCAGAACGCGGGCTGGCGGCTCCAGCGGCCGATGACCTCGGCGAAAGCGGCGAGCACGGCCGTCGAGGGGGTCACGCCGTGCGCCGCCGCCCGTTCGCGCAGCCCGTCCCACTGCTCGGCGGCGAAGCGGACCTCATGGCGGGTGAATGAGCCGGCGGCCTGGATCTCGCGCTCCTCGCGCAGCGGCAGTTCGGGCGCGCCGGGCAGATCGTCCAGCCGGTCCTCCCAGTAGCGCCGGTCTCGCTCATAGGCGTCGCCGTCACGCAGGCCCCGCGCTGCGGCCACATAGTCGCGGAAGGTGATCTCCATCGGCGGGAGCTCCGCGTCCGGGTCGAGATAGCGGCGCTTCAGCTCGGTGAGCAGGAGCTGGATGCTCAGGTAGTCGGCGATGAGGAAGTCGATGGAGACGTGGAGCACGTCGCGATCGTCGGTCCGGGTGATCCGTACTTCGAACAGCGGCCATGTCGCGGGGTCGTAGACGCGGCTGTCCATGGCGGACCTCGTGGCGGCCACATGCGCGCCGACCTCGTCAGCGGGACGGCCGCGGAGGTCGGCGACCTCGATGCGGTACCTGGGCGTCTCCGGAGCCGTGACCTGGTAGCCCTCCACGTGGACGGTGCAGCGCAGCATGTCATGCCGCTCGATGAGCCGGTTCCAGGCGTCCTCCATCCGCGGCGGGTCCAGGTCCGCGAAGGCCAGCTCCGCGTACACCTGGCAGGCGGTGCCGCCGTAGTCGAAGGCGTCGCCCCGGCCGAGGAGGTAGGCGGCCTGCACATCGGTGAGCGGGAACGGCTCGTACCGGGCGGCCGGGTCGGGGGTCAGGTCCGGCGCGGCGGGGCGGCTCAGATGCTCCAGCAGCTCGTCCCTGCGGGCGGCCAGCAGCGCGCGCCGCTCGTCGGTGAGGACGCCCTGGGGAGCGCGAAACCGCAACCGGCCCGCCTCTTCCCACAGGTGCACGCCCTCGCGGGCCAGTTCGGCGATGAGCTGACCAGCCGTCATATCGCGCCCTCCTCGAAGGCTCCGTCGTCGCGATGCTGTCCGATCAAGTCCGCGTGCTCGGCGATGGTCGGCCCGGCGAACAGCATCCGCAGCGGAAGCTCGACGCCGAACTCGATCCTGATCTCCTCGGCCAGGCGGGTGGCGAGGACGCTGTCGCCGCCGAGGATCACGAAGTTCTGATGCCTGCCCACGTCGGGGAGGTCGAGCAGCGCCTGCCAGATCCGGGCGAGGGCCTCCTCCACGGGGCCGGCGGGCGGGACGTCCTCGACCTGGCCGCTGCCGTGCTCCTCGGCCAGCCGGGCGAGCGCGCCGCGGTCGATTTTGCCGTTGGGGGTGAGGGGGAGGGCGGGGAGCTGGATGATCTGTTCGGGGATCATGTAGGGCGGGAGCTGCTCGGCCAGCCGGTCGTGCAGGTCGTCGTGGTCCAGCTCGTCGTGGTCAGGGTCGTGGTGATTTGGGTCGCCTGCCGGGACGACCAGGGCGGCCAGCCTGCGGGCCGCGCCGCCGACCGTGGTGGCCACGGCGCGCTCCACTGCCGGGTGGGTCAGCAGTGCCGCTTCGATCTCGCCAAGTTCGATGCGGTGGCCCCGGACCTTGACCTGGTGGTCCACCCGCCCCAGGAACTCCAGCGTCCCGTCCGGCCAGTAGCGCCCCATATCGCCGGTGCGATACCAGCGGACCCCATCCTGTTCGACGAACTTGGCGCGGGTGGTGTCCGGGTCGCCTCGGTAGCCTTCGGCGACGCCGGCGCCGCCGATCCACAACTCCCCCGGGCCCCAGTCCGGGCAGTCACGACCCAACTGGTCGACCACTCGGAAGCACTGGTTGGCCAAGGGACGGCCGTAGGGAACCGACACCCACTCCGGCGGGATCTCGGCCGGGACCGGGCAGTAGTTGGACCAGATGGCGGCCTCGGTCGCACCGCCCAGTGCGACCAGTCGGCATTCTGGTGCGGCCTGCGCCAACCTGGCCGAAAGGTCGAGGGGAACCCAGTCGCCCGACACCATCGCCAGCCGCAGACAGTCCAGGTGACCGTGTTCGGCGACCAGCAGCATGTCCAGCAGCGCCGGCACCGTGTTCCACACCGTCACCCCGTGGTCGGCCACCAGCCGCGCCCACTGGGCGGCGTCGCGCCGCTCGTCCTCGGCCACCGTCACCAGCGACCCGCCAGCCGACAGCAACCCGAAGACGTCCCACACCGACAGGTCGAAATCCAGCGCGGACACCGCCAGCACCCGGTCGTGTTCGGTTACTCCGAAGCGAGAGTTGATGTCCAGCACCGTGTTCAGTGCGGCGCGGTGGGAGACCTCCACTCCCTTCGGCTCACCCGTCGATCCCGACGTGAAGATCACATAAGCGCTCGCGGCCGGATCCGCCTCGACCGGGGCCTCCAGCGGCTTCCCCTCGGGGGGTTCGGTCAGCAGCAGGCGGGCACCGGCACGGCGCATGATCTGCTCGCGGCGAGCCTCCGGCTGGTCGACGCCGATCGGCACGTACAGCGCCCCGGCCGCCAGCACCCCCAGTACCACCGCGACCTGATCGGGTCCCTTCGGCAGCGACACCGCGACGGGCTCCTCTTCGCCCACACCGCGGTCGCGCAGGAAGCCGGCCACCCGCAAGGCCCGGTCAGCCAGCTCGCCATAAGAGATGCCCGGGCGGATCGCCGGCCGGGAAGGGTCGCGGCGGGCCAGCTCGAAGAAGCGGCCGTGCAGTGTGCCCTGCGGGACCGGGGCGGCGGTGTCGTTGGCCGCCGCACGCACCGCCAGCTGCGACGCCGGCACCAGCGGCGGAGCGACCGCATCCCAATCATGCTCCAGCAACCACTCCAGCAGACGACCGTATCCGTCGACCATCCCATCCAGCACACCCGCCGGAAACAACTCCTCCACCGCATCCCAATTCACCAACAGACCACCATCCACCTCAACCACCTGATGATCGATCCACACCTGCGGCGTCTGCGATACGCCCCACACCGGATCGGCGAACAATGTGTCGGCCAGCGCGCCGTCCTCCCCAGTCACGCCGAGCGTGCTGGTGAACACAACCGGCATGGTGACGTCGGCCGAGCCGGTGCGCTTGGCCAGTTCGCGCATCACCCACAGCGCGGACACTTCGCTGTGCTCAAGGTCGTGCGCCACCCGGTGCTGCAGGCGGCGGGCGCTCTCCAGCCACGTCTCCCCCGGCTCGTAGGCGACCAGCAGCAGCGAGGTGAAGTCGCCCAGGACGGTGTCGATGTCGGGGTGGACCTGGCGCCGGTCGAAGAGCGTGAGGTTGATCGTCATGTCGCGGCGGGCGCTCCACGCGCCGAGCGCCTCGGCGAACGCCGTGGCGAGAACGGTCGAGAGCGTGAGGCCGTGTCGCCGGGCCGTGTCCTTGACGGCCTGCCACTGTTCGGCGGGAACGCGGATCTGGCGGCGGGTGAAGCGCGGGCGGCCCAAGCGGTCCGGGTCCATGGCCAGCGGCAGCTGCGGTGCCGGCGGCAACTCGGCGACCCTGGCGGACCAATACTCCTCGGCGCGCCGGAGTGCCTGGGCCTCGGGCTTGACCGTGAGCACGTAGTCACGGAAGGACGGGCCTACCTCTGGCAGGTCGGCATCTGGATCGCGGTAGAGGACGTCCAGCTCGCTCAGCAGGGTCATGATGCTCAGCGCGTCCATGACGATGTTGTCGAAGCTGACGCCGAGACGCGTGCGGCCCTCGCCGTACCGGACGGCCCGCACATCGAACAGCGGCCACCGGGTGGCGTCGATGAGCTGGTGGGACATGGCTTCGCGCAGCTCGGCGAGGGCTTGTTCGCCGTCGCCGTCGCCGTCGCCGTCGCCGGCTTCGGTGAGGGGGATGGTCAGCGGCGGCACCGTCGGCAGGATGCGCTGGGTGCCGTCGGGCAGGAACACCGCGCGCAGCATCTCGTGCCGTTCGATGAGCCGGTTCCACGCGGCGCCGAGACGGGCCAGGTCGAGACCGTCGAAGTCGTACTCGGTGTAGAAGTGGCAGCCGACGCCGCCGAGGGAGAAGTCGTCGGTACGGCCGAACCAGTAGGCGCGTTGCACGTCAGTGGGCGGGAACGGTTCGTGTCGTCGTTCCGGATCGGCGCGCAGGATGGACCGTTCGGAGACCTCGTGCACATCCCCTAGCCGTACGGTCCTGGAGAAGGCGGCGAGTTCGGGGTGGTCGAAGAGATTCGTCAGTTCGGCGCCCGCGACACCCTCCGACTGGAGGCGGGTGATGAGGCGGGTGGCCAGCAGGCTGTCGCCGCCGAGGGCGAAGAAGTTCTGGTCACGGCCGACTGCGTGCAGCTTCAGCACCTCGGCCCAGATCTCCGCCACGATGCTCTCCACCCCCGGGTGGGGCGGATCGAAGTGCTCCGCACGCTCGGCGAGATGTTCGGTGAGGACGTTCTGGACGGCGCCGCGGTCGATTTTGCCGTTGGGGGTGAGGGGGAGGGCGGGGAGCTGGATGATCTGTTCGGGGATCATGTAGGGCGGGAGCTGTTCGGCCAGCCGGTCGTGCAGGTCGTCGTGGTCCAGCTCGTCGTGGGCCGGGTCGTGGTGGGCTGGGTTGTCTGCCGGGACGATCAGGGCGGCCAGTCTGCGGTTGGTCGCTCCGACCGTGGTGGCCACGGCCCGCTCCACTTGCGGGTGGGACAGCAGTGCCGCTTCGATCTCTCCCAGTTCGATGCGGTGGCCGCGGACCTTGACCTGGTGGTCCACCCGCCCCAGGAACTCCAGCGTCCCGTCCGGCCAATAGCGGCCCATATCCCCGGTGCGATACCAGCGCAGCCCGTCATGCTCGACGAACTTGGCCTTCGTCGTCTCCGCATCACCCCGGTAGCCCTCGGCCACCCCGGCGCCGCCGATCCACAACTCCCCCGGACCCCAGTCCGGGCAGTCACGACCCAACTGGTCCACCACCCGGAAGCACTGGTTGGCCAGCGGACGGCCATAAGGCACCGACACCCACTCCGCCGGCACCCGCGCAGGAACCGGGCAGTAGTTGGACCAGATCGCCGCCTCGGTCGCCCCGCCCAACGCCACCAGCCGACACCCCGGCGCCGCCTGGGACAGGCTCGCCGACAGATCCAGCGGAACCCAATCACCCGACACCATCGCCAACCGCAGCGAACCCAACTGCCCGCGCTCAGCCACCAAAAGCATGTCCAGCAGCGCAGGAACCGTGTTCCACACCGTCACCCCATGCTCGGCCACCAGCCGCGCCCACCGGGCCGCATCACGACGCTCGTCCTCGCCCACCATCACCAGCGACCCACCCGCCGACAGCAACCCGAACACATCCCACACCGACAAATCGAAATCCAGCGCCGACACCGCCAGCACCCGATCGTCCTCACCCACACCGAAACGCGCGTTGACATCCAGCACCGTGTTCAACGCCGCACGATGCGACACCTCCACACCCTTCGGCTCCCCCGTCGAACCCGACGTGAAAATCACATACGCGCCCGCACCCGGATCGGTCTCGACCGGACCCTCCAACGGCCCACCATCAGGCACATCAGTCAGCAGCAGACGCGCACCCGCCCGGCGCATGATCTGCCCACGACGGGCCTCAGGCTGATCCACACCGACCGGCACATACAGCCCCCCGGCCGCCAGCACCCCCAACACCACCACAACCTGATCAGGCCCCTTCGGCAACGACACCGCAACGGGCTCCCCAACACCCACGCCGCGCTCACGCAGGAAACCCGCCACCCGCAACGCCCGCTCAGCCAGGTCACCGTAGGAGATGCCCGGACGGATCGCCGTCCGCGAAGGATCACGGCGCGCCCACTCAAAGAAACGACCGTGCAACGTCCCCTCCGGGACCGGCGCCACAGTGTCATTGGCCGCCGCCCTCACCGCCAACTGCGCCGCCGGCACCAGCGACGGCACAACCGCATCCCACTCACACTCCAGCAACCACTCCAGCAACCGCCCATACCCGTCAGCCATCCCATCCAGCACACCCGCCGGAAACAACTCCTCCACCGCATCCCAATTCACCAGCAGACCACCATCCACCTCAACCACCTGATGATCGATCCACACCTGCGGCGTCTGGGACAGCATCGAGCCGAGGCGGCCCAGGCTCCGCTGCACGTCGGCGCTCACGAGGTCCCCCATTCCGAGGGCGCTGGTGAACACCACTGGCGCGGTCACCTGGTCGTGCCGGCCGCCTCGGTTGAGGTCGCGCAGAACCTCGACGCCCGAGTAGGCCGAGTGCGCCATGTCGCGCTGGAAGCGCGCCTGCAGCGCCGCCACCCGCTCGGCGAACGTCTGCGGGCGCGACAGGTCGACCTCCAGCAGGATGAGGTTGGAGAAGTCGGCGACCATGCGCTCCACGTCCGGGTGGATCGCCTGCCGGTCGAAGAGCGGAACGTTGAGCACGAAGCGCGGCGTGCCGCTCCAGGCGCCGACGACCTCGGCCAGCGCCGCGGCCATGACCATCGGCAGCGTGACGCCGTGGGCGCGGGCGCGCTCGGCCAGCCGTCCTCTCTCCTCGGCGGTGAGCCGGCGGTCACGGCGCACGACCCGGACCTGGCCGACGCTCTCCGGGTTGACGGCGAGCGGCAGCGGCGGGCCTGGGGGCAGTTCGGGCAGGCGGTCGGCCCAGTAGCGGCGGCCGGCCTCGTGCTCCTCCGCCCGCAGCGGCTCCCGCTCGGCGAGGTAGTCGGGGAAGGAGTAGGTCAGCGGCGGCAACTCGGCGTCTTCGCCGCGGTAGAGGGCGGCCAGGTCTTCCAGGACGATCTGGATGCTGCGCACGTCCGCGACGAGGAGGTCGATGTTGACGTGCAGGCGGTAGGCGTCGTCCGGCAGCAGTGAGAGTGCCAGGTCGAGCACCTCGCCGCGGTCGACCTCCAGGCGCCGGTGCGACAGCAGTTCGCGCAGCTTGCGCAGGTCATCTCCGGCGTCGTCCGCCGTACGCAGGTCGTGCACGGTCAGGCCGGGCCAGGGGCTGCACGGCAGGATCTGCTGGGTACCGTCGTCGAGGAAGCGGGCGCGCAGCAGGTCGTGTCGCTCGAACAGGGCGCGGGCGGCGCGCTCCAGGGCGTCGCGGTCCATGGCCCGGCCGTCGAACTCTATGTAGAAGTGGCAGCCGACACCGCCGAGCACCTGGCGGTCGCGGCGGCCGAACCAGTAGGCGTGCTGGAGCGGGGTGAGCCCGAAGGGGGCATCGCGATCGACCGGTGCGGCCTTGGAGCGCGGTGGGGCGACGGCACCATCCGACTGGAGCAGGGCATGCCATGAGGCGATCGTCGGGGACTCCACGAGATCGCCGAACCTGACGTTCACCCCTCGGCGCTGCCAGTCGTTGGCGAGCTGCATGATCCGGATGGAGTCGAGGCCCTGAGCGATGAGGTCCTCACCGTGCCCGAGATCCTCCGGGCGGACGCCGAGCAGGTCCGCCGCGGCACGGGTGATCTCCTCCAGCGGGGGCGCCTGCGGCGAGGGGACGGCGGGGCGTGCGGGCGTGCTCGCCTCGGTTCGGGGCGCGGCATCCGGTGCGGCGATCAGGGTGACCGGCGGGGCGGCCAGAGTGTCGATGGCACGGACCGGCAGCAGTCCACGCCGGTAACGCGTCACGAGTTCCGCCTCGTCGCCGACGAGCGATCCCGGGTCGACGGTCGCCACGGTCTCCACGACCGCGCCGCAGGCGTCGATGACGGCGCTCCGTACCTGACGGGCGGAAGGCCCGGCTCCCGGCGCGGACTCCACCAATATGGTCAGGCTTCCGTCGTGCACTGTCTGAAAGGCGCGGCATGGCGATCCGGTCAGCTCGCTGACGGCCGCTTCGAGGTCATT
>NZ_BCQS01000039.1 GCF_001552195.1 Actinomadura latina NBRC 106108 | reverse complement strand
GAGAGCCTTGGAGTCGCGGACGCCTATGGCTTGGCGGTCTGTCGTCAATGTTACTTCTATGCAGTGGCCCCTTGCCTCGCTACGACGCGCCTTGCGCCAGGAGAGGTATTTTTCTTGCATCTATGGGTTTCCTCCTGGTCGGTCCCAGTTGTCTGCCATAGATAATAGCCGGAGGTCTTCGCATCTGCTGACCCTGCTAAAGCGCAGGTCGCTGCAAACTTTGGGAGATCCTGCAGCGACCTGCGCCTTGCCGGTGAGCACTGATGGTGCTAGTTATGGCGACGCGATCAGTTGCGTCCCATCAAGTCGATCGGATTGAGTTGAGCAGGGCAGCCCATTCCGAGCGGGTGAACTCCAGGATTGGTCCCCTGCCCTGGGCCTTGGTGTCGCGGACACCGATCATGCCCGCAGCAGACCGCCCTACCTCCACGCACGAGGCACCGGGATCACTGTGACCTGACTTGCGCCAGCGAGTGTACTTATCCGCCATACGGGGGTCCTACCTTGTCGGCTAGACGGCTGGCAGCCTCGGTCAGGATCGCAAGACTGTCCTGGGGGGCGAGCGCTGCTTGGGCGAGGTACTCGTACCTCTTTCTATACCGTTTCACCTCACGGGGGTCGGTGTGAACCAGATCTGTGGTGAGCGTCTCGACGACGGCCAACGGAGGGTCGGACTGCTCAGGGAACGTGTAGAGCGAGAACGTCACCTTGGGAAGGAGCGCTTCGGCAAGGTAGGCGTCCACGGGCAGTACCCGGACGGTGAGCCGGGGCTCTGCCGCTACCTTCTCGACCAAGTGACACAGCTGTGCCGACATGATGGACGGGGCCACATTGAGGCGGCGAGTCACTATCTCATCGATGATGAACTCGTAGGTGGGGCCGTCCGGGCGAAGGATCGTCTCCAAGCGCTGTAGCCGTGCCTGGGCCATCCTGTCTGGTCGGAAGTCGAGCGGGCCATCGTTCTTCGCCAACTCGGTGAGGGCGTTCGTGAGTTCCGGTGTCTGGAGGATGCCAGGGATCGAGCTGAGATTGAACTCGCGGATCGTGCCGGCTCCGGCCTCGATGTCGGCGTAAAGCCGCTGGCGAGGCCCCATGGTGTCTCCGTAGCGGTCCCACCAACCCTTGGTGGCCGCCTGGTTGGCGAGGCGAATGATCTCCAACGTTTGAGCGTCCGGGATTTCGAGCGTGTCGAGGATCTTGACGACATCGCCGACGTCGGGGCGGCCGTGGGCGTTCTCCAGGCGGCTGATCTTCATGCGCGAGTAGTGGATGCGCTTGGCGAGTTCGTCCGCCATCATGCCGCGCTCCTCGCGGAGCTTGCGGAGTTCGGCCGCCAGACGCTGGCGTCGTACGTACGGGCTGACCATGCTGACCCCCGGAAGGCAGGACCGTGACCATGTCATTACCGTGTGTACACGATGCGTCCGACGCTCGGCAGCGAAATGGACGGCTGGTCAGCCCGAACAAGGTGACAATTCTGTATCGAACACGTCCGGCGAGCTTTAGAAAGAGCGGGTCGCACGTGCATGGCATGAACGTTCATTAGCCACGACGTCCAATGCTTCTATGCACAGACCGTCCAACCTGACGTCGTCCCAAGAGCGCCCTGGCTTCGATACCCTTCGTCCCTAGCGCGACACTCACATCCCCCTGGGCGCGAGTCGGTCCGCTGTGTTTGCCTTGCCGCCCTCATGCGTCGGTGCCGAACCCCGTCATGCCGCGACCAACGCTGGCCACCATGCACACCGCTCCCGGTTGTCCGCCCAAGCCCGCCAGCGCGGCTCGCCCGCCGCGAGACTCGCCTCGCCGGGCCGCGCCCCACACTTCCGAGATCGCCGTGCTACTTGTACCTCGCCCAGCGGAGAGGACGCCTTTGCATTCGACCAGTCCCGGGTCCACGGCCGCCGCCCCGCGCTTCTGTGGCACCTTGTCCGGTCCATGAGCCGACCCTAGCCGTCTGGGTCGTCGCCGCCCTGTCACCCTGACCCACCTGCGCCGACGATGCCCGACCAGCGGAACCCAGGCTGAGGACGATGACGGGCGCCGCCTGGCCGACATCACCAACCATCGCTGCCGCGGCTGTGCGGCTCGACCCCATCCTCACGCGTGTGCTCAGTCCATCACGTCTCCGGAGTTACACCGTTGATCGTGTAGACCCCTCAAGGCCGTGCCCACATGACCGGCTTTACATCTTGCGCGTAGGCTGCCAGCGTGGCAGAGCTCATCCTCCAGGCCAGCAACGATCTCGTGGCGCGGATCGCTCACGAGAGCGATCCGGTACGTGCTGTTGTGGAGCTCGTGTGGAACGCTGTCGACGGCGAAGCCAAGACCGTAACGGTCGAGTTGAAGCGCAATGCCATGGGGGCAATACAGGCCGTCCAGGTGACGGACGATGGCCATGGCATCAGCTCCGACGAGATTGAGGTAACGTTCGGAAGGATCGGCGGCTCATGGAAGCAGCGCAGCTTGAAGTCAAAGAACGGTCTGCGCTACCTGCATGGGAAGCTCGGGCAGGGTAGATCGCGAGCTTTCGCGCTCGGCTCACGAGTTGAGTGGTCCAGCATCAGCGACAACGCTGCCGGCGAGCGGCAAGAGGTAGTGATTTCCGGAAGCCGGGACAACCGTGACCGCTTCGAATGGGATGTGGCTCCGTCTGCGGCCACTTCGACCGGCACGACGGTCACTGCCTACAACGACAGGCAGCACCCACCTACGGCACTGGAGACAGTCGCCACCGTCCCGACCCTCCGGTCGCACTTCGCGCCGGTGCTGCTCAACGATTCATCACTAACGATCACTTTTGACGGGTCCGCCCTGGATCCCCAACAGGAGATTGCATCCGACACACCGATTCCGGTGCGGTTCGGCGAGGCTGAGGCGCAGGAAGCCATCATCAGGATCATCGAGTGGCGCTCTGGCAGACACCGGGCTGTCTACTTCGGCCCGGACGACGACCACTTTCCCCACGAGGAGTCGGGCAACGACTTTGAAGGCCAGTTCACCTACTCCGCGTATGTGACCTGGCCCGGACTCGGGCAGGACGAGCTCGCCATGCTCGGACTGCGCGATATGGCCCCCGACGACGTCGGTGAACTCTGGAGGGTGGCGCGTCGGACCATACAAGAGCATTTCGCCGTCCGGCGACGGGAGCACCGCCGTGAGCAGGTCCAGCGGTGGAAGGACTCCGGCGTCTACCCCTACGACGGTGAGCCAGCCAGCGACCCGGAACGCGCAGAGCGCGCCGTCTTCGACGTAGTCTCCGGAACGCTGGTCCAGCACATCTCGCGGAGCAAGAGGGATGCTAGGCTCACCCTCGCCCTACTGCGAGACGCAATCCGACACGATCCTGGAAAGCTCACAACGATCCTGCATGAAGTCGTCTCCCTCAGCGAGGCCGACCTCGAGACCCTAACGCGACTACTCAGCGAGACCACCCTGTCGGCGATCATTCGCTCGGCCAATCTCGTCGCCAACCGTCACAAATTCCTGGCAGGTCTTGAGCACCTGCTGTTCGACCCCGATGACTCTGGGCAGGTAGGCGAACGCGACCACCTTCACAAAATCCTTGAACACGAACTCTGGGTGTTCGGTGAGGGCTACCACCTCATGAGCAGCGAACGCGGTTTGACCGAACTCGTCCGAACTCATCTGAGGCTGGAAGGTCTGCCAACCAGGGACGTCACGCCAGTCAAGCGCTGGGATGGCACCAGCGGACGCGTCGATCTACATCTCGCGGCGCAGTATAAGGAGCACGACCGCATCCGGCACCTGGTCGTCGAGCTTAAGGCGCCCGGTGTAACGCTCACACAGGCCGAGCTCAATCAGGTCGAGGGCTATGCCAATACAGTGCGCACGGCCGCTGCGTTCGCGAGCAATCGCGCCTGGTGGGACTTCATCCTCGTCGGAGTGGACTACGACGACCTTGTTGACGATCGTGTCCACGCCGATCACCAGGAGACCGGTCAGTTCCTCGCGCCAGCTCCTAAACCTGGACGACCCCAGGTTCGGGCTTTCGTACGCCGTTGGCGTGATCTTCTCGATGAGAACAAACGCCGCTTGGATTTCATGACTTCCGCGCTTGAGCACGATCCGTCCATCATGGAGGGGCTTGACTACGTGCGGCAGGAGTATCGAGACTTGCTACCGGTACCACTTCTCGACATGACGGGTGAAACCCAGCAAGTCGCCGACTCTTAATCTGTGGCTTGGGACCTGCAAGTAGCGCTCCACCGCCGGTGGCGTCCGTGCAGGTGGTGTATGAGCGGGCCACCTCGTGATCTGTCGGCTAGCTAAACACTAATTTCTGTGAAGAGGGCCTACTTCCCATGGTAGTTCATTCTCCCGACTCAATTGATCAGTCTCCGGAGAAGCGAATTGAATCGCTTGACCGCAGTGATATTGTTGCGGGTTCTCCTGCTGTTCAAGTGACGATGGCGGATCTCCTCGCCATTTCCCAGCGGCCGGAGACCGCGGGCTGTTCTTACATGTTCGGAGGACTTCAGGCTACCGACGACGAGCTCCAAACGGCTGCTGAGATTCTCGCAGACGAGGCGATGCGATTGCGATGCGGCAACTCCCCTGTGCTGGCCAAATGGCGGGCACGACGCAACAGGGCTGAAGTGGCCACTAACACCGATGATCCCGAACGTCGTGAGATCGAGGTGTTCGTGGCCCCAGTGTTCGGGCTGCCGGACGGCGGCAAGACAGAGTTGAACAAACTTACGGACCACATCCAGGGATTCGTGGCTGAACTCCTGTGGAACCGCATCATCCAGGATCGCGTCCAGTGCCTTGACGGCCGAACCTTGATGCACACCGAAGAGATCAAGGGTGATCCGACCGGGACTGGTGGGGACGGCTTCGTAGTGTACGAGATCGCAGATGGTACCTTGGTCTTTCGGCTCTGGGAGATCAAGAAGCACGTCTCGAAGTCTCCGATCTCTGCAACGATCAAGCGGGCCGCTGACCAACTCTCCGAGCATGGGGCCCGGTACCTGGCGATGCTTACCGGGCCAGGGAGCAAGCATGAAGGGGCCCTGGGGCAGTTGTACGGCGAACTGGTGAGGTTGTGGCTGGAGGCATCACCCCGTGCTGGCATCGGAGTATCGGTAGCGACCTCGGCCGCGTATGCGCCTGACTCTCACCCTACATTTACTAACGTTGCACCAGTTTTTCCGCAGTTCCCGGCCGAAGGGCAACGGGAAGCGCTTCTGGTCGCCGTGAGCGACTTTGCCGCGTTCGCTGAGCGGGTGAGGGGGATCGTGTGGACGGGGCTCTGAATCTGGGACTGTTGGCCGGTGCGCTCGGCGGCCAACAGGGTCTTCCAACGCCGGAAGAGCTTCAGCGTCGGCTGGGCGACGCTGAAGTTCAACTGTTCCGTCGGCAGACCACGATGCCTGACGATCTTCTGGAAACTGCCTGGTACCTGCACGCGATCGCCTCAGTCGATCAAGTCCAGCAGGTTTACCCCGTAGCCCAGCAGCGGCAGGCGTTTGCAGTGAGCGCTCATGTTTTCGACTTGGCGCTCGCCGACCTGAGATGGGAGCGGACTGAGCGGCTCATCATGGGGTTCGCTGCAGCGATCGGGTACCGGCGCGGTGACCGGGACCCCAACGCGACCGCAGTCATGCGTCGCCTGCGGGACGATATCTCCGTCAAGCCACCCGCACTCCAACACTTCGACAGCCTTGCCGTAGAGGCCGGGCTTGCATTGATCGGATTCGAGACCAAGACCCTGTTCGCCTGGTTCGCCTCTTGGCGGCGTCAACTGCAGGAACTCTCTCAACTAGTCGAGCTTCCCGATTTGTCTACCACCGGATATGGCACGACTCATGCGGTGATCCTCGGCGGCGAAGATCTACTGCACTACTTGGCCCGAGGCGACGGCGAGCGGCTCGCCCGCGCCAGAGAGCGGCTACTGGCGGCAACACTTGGCCATTGGGGCCCCGGGGAGCTGGCCGCGCGGTGGGTCGCCTCCCATCTGCTGGCTCTCGCCGACGAAGCCGCCACCGGGTCTGTATGGAGTCCAAACCTCCTGCCGCCCGACGTTCCCAATGCGGTACGGCACGCCTTCACGCTCGGGAGCCCGCCAGTGCTGACTCTGTGGAGCCCGCAGCAGCAATTACTGACCTCCGACCCCTCTCCGTTCAGCCCGCAGGTACGGCGCATGGTGTTGTCGGTACCAACCAGCGGCGGGAAAACGCTTGTCTCGCAACTGCTTGCATTGGCATATCTCGAGACGAGTAGTAAGAGTGTGTGTTACGTCGCGCCCACACGTAGCCTATGCCGCGAAGTCCGACGGAGCATGGCCGGCCGACTTAGGATTCTGCAGAAGGAGACCGGACCCGACCGACCTGACTTCCCCTCCGCCGATCCGATTCTGGGACAAGGTGGGAGCATTTGGGATGCTTTGATCGCTGAGATCGGGGCAGAAGAACTGCCCGACGTCGAGGTAATGACACCCGAGCGGCTCCAGCACCTGCTCCGTCACGATGCCGAAGCCGTCTTGGGCCGGTTCGGCATGTTCATCTTCGATGAAGCACAGTTGATCAGGGAAGCCTCACGAGGATTCACCCTGGAAGCGACCATCGCCTACCTGCACCATCGCACACAGGACACCGAACACCGGATCATTCTGCTGTCGGCCGCGATGGGAAACGCGGCGCAGATCGCCCGCTGGATCGATCCCCACGGGCCCGCCACGGTTTTTGAGTCCCAATGGCGGGGACCGCGGCGACTGCACGCGATCTTCGCCAGCGAGCCCCTGTGGAACGAGAGAAGGTGGGAACGGAGCCGCGGAAACTTTCCCTACCGAGTGTTCCATCCGATCAAGGGGACCGTCAGGCTGCGGCTGTCAGACGGACAGACGGTCATGCTTGCGATCCGCGAGCCGGTCGGAACGCTTGCTCGCAAGGCCATCACACCTGATCAAACCACGGGCACGAAGAGAGATCCCTCCAAATCTGACCCGAACTACGTCGTTGCCGCGAGGATGATCGAGTTGCTCGGTCACGCTGGCACTGCGCTAGTGGTCGCTGCGACGCGAATGACCGCACAACGAATCGCCCGCACTCTGGCTGGGCGCCTGCCCGAGCATCAGGCAGCGTTTCCCCTTGCTGACTTCGTGCGGACTCAGTTGGGCGAGACCCATCCACTGGTGGACATGCTCCGGCATGGCGTGGGCTTCCACCATGCAGGGTTGCCGATCGAAGTTCTTGAGGCATTGGAAGACGCTCTGCGGGCGGACATACTCCCGTTTCTGACCTGTACCTCGACGTTGACCGACGGAATCAACCTTCCGGTCCACACAGTTGTGATCTACGACGAGAACTATCAGGGGATGCCGCAAGAGTTGCGCCTGAAGGGTCCTCGCCTCGTCAATGCGGCCGGTCGGGCGGGACGTGCGGGTAAGGAGACCGAGGGCTGGATCGTGCTAGTACGAGCCGATCGGCCATCGGAAGCCGACTTCGCTGCCCTGACGCCTTCAGCCGACGAACTCATCGTCTCCTCTGTGATGACCGACGAGCAGGTCTTCGAGGAGATCGTGGCTTTAGAAGCGGCAGCTCGAGCCGAGCAGGACGCTGTCTTGCGCGCCGCTGGCAAGCCTGCAGCCGAGTTCGTCGCCTTCATTTGGTTCTACCTAGCCGACGCCGAGACCCGCGGCATTGCCCCGGCCGACGCGGACCTGGAGGCCCTCACCGGTGACCTGCTTGCCGAGCCACCTTACTCGGTCGCGATGGCGTCACTGGCGCGGCGCGTACGTAACCTCTACGAGCACACCGATCCCGCGGCCCGCCGGCGTTGGCCGCGAGCTGGCACCAGTATCGGATCGGCCCAGAAGATCGACATGCTCGCCAAGCGGGTGGCCGACACTGTCCTTCAGACGGACCCCGCCGAAGCGGAGTCCCTTCAGCAGGCGAACGTGGCTGTGCTGGTCCTTGCCGTGATGGGCGTGCTGGACGATCTTCTCGCTCTTCCGGAGAATAACACCCAGTGGCGGTTCCGGGTGACTCAGAACGGCGACGACATCACCGTCCATCCTCATGAGGTACTGGTGGACTGGCTGCAAGGCATGACGTATGCCGCGCTAGCGGAGAAACACCTTGGACGCGTCCAGGAGGGCGGTCGGCGCATTGAGGAGATGGTCGACGCGGTCACAAGCCACTTCGAACATTTCCTGGCTTGGACGGTCGGCGCTCTCGTAGAGCTGGTCACTGCCTTCCTTATCAACGCTGAGAGCGAGCGCCGGCTGTGCCCAGAGCTCGGCCCCTACATTCGGTACGGCGTAGACGACCGCCGGGCACTGGCGCTGATGCTAAGTGGCCTGCGATCGCGGCGACTTGCCCACGAAATCGCGCGGCAGATGCCCGACCGGCTCTCCATAGGAGAGAACGACCCACGCAGTTGGCTCGCCTCGATGAGCTTGACCGACTGGCGGGAGCGCTTCAATACCTCCGCATCAGAAATGCTTGACCTGCTGGACCTCACCCGAACCCGCGGTCGAAACCTCCTGCGTATTCTTTTGGAGAATGGGAACACTAGTATCGATGTGGACCCCACAATCCCAGGTGCGGAGGTTGAAGGCAGCTTTTTTACACTTGCGCCACTCCCGGACCATCCGGATCCGGCGCCTATCGGCTTGTTCTCCGGAGAGTCCCTTGCCGCGCTCGTCCGATCCACCGATCATGCCGACATTTCCATGATTCTGGACAGCGGGCTGGAGTTGGCGCTGAGCTTGGAGGGGGCCACACTGCACATCTCAATGCCAGCGGAAACCTGATAGATCCAGGTTCAGCGCCTGCCCGAAAGCAGAACCACCTGGAATGGGATTCATGCCGACGGGCTTACCGTCGAGGACATGACCTGAAAGTGTACCCGGCCATGTCCCTATCGGACGGAACTCTGCTTCTGTTGCATGCCTCCCTGCAGGGAGGCATTGACAAGTCACTGCCCGAAAGTCCGGAGCAGAACCCATGATGCTCCGCAAGCCGACCTGATGAAAATTGGCCGCGCCCCAGTGCTGAAGCTGCTGTGCTAGTCAAGCACTTGAGGCGCAGCTGAGACCTCGTCGGGGCAAGATACCCGGGCGCCGGCGGATTGGCTGCATTAGCTTGCTTGGGCCAGCCACTCGTTCGCAAGGTTGCGGGAAGTGGCAAGGAGATCGTCTAGTTCGGATTCGGAGTAGTCGGCATCGGCTGCCAAGCCGCCAAGGAGGAGGAAGCAGTGTTGTCCTCGCACCTCCGGACCGATGTCATCGATCTCTTCATCGGTAAAAGTCGCGAGCAGAAGACGCTCCGCGACGCGGGGATCTAGGTCAGCAGCCAACCGCTCCGACCGTGCTCTTAGATTTCCGACGAACTCTACGACGTCCGTCCTGGTGCTGCTCTCCGTGAACCGTCGCTCTGCTGCGGTGAAGAACGTTGCAGAGATCAGCGCACCGTTGCTTGGGCTGGTGGTGGGGTCAAGCCCCGCTCGGAGTTGTTCGTAGCCCTCGACGTCCCCTGACAGCAAGTGACGCATCGCCTTGATCTGGTCTGCGGTAACTCTCATTCAGTCTTCTCTTCTCTGATCTTCCTCACGCCCCAGCGCGTGAGTTCAGCCAGAACAATACCCGTAGCGAGCAAGGAAGACGCCATACTGCCGGCGTCGATCCCGGATTGAGGTGGATTGGATATGACTGGCCCGTCGTTTGCCCTGGTCACAGCTTGTCCTGGTGGATGTGGCCCGAAGGCGTCAGCGATGGTCTTTGAATAGTTCTTCGCCTGCTTGTCGATCCTGCTGTAATCCTGGTACGCCGCTTGCCGGAACTTGTCGGCTCGAGACTTCTTCTCCGGATTACCTTCGGCCAGCTTCTCGCCGGTCGGGAGGTCCTCGATGCGGTCTACGCCGTCAGTCCATTCTCCGTCTGCTTCTCTGACGGTGCGCTTGAAGTCTTCCTTCTCTCCTTCGGCATTGTCGGTGTCGGGCCGAAAGGGGTCAATCTTCTCTCTGATCGCATTATCGTCCAGGCGAGAGGTCGGGGCTTCCGGCTGCCCCTCGGCATTCCTATCACGGTTCTCGACCCGGGTGCCGGGGGTTCCCTCCCCGAACTGGACGACCGGGGACGCCCAGCGTGTGACGCCTTCTTCCGGCTCCATCGGCCAGGCCATCCCATTTCCAGTTATGCCGGACTGTTCGGACGACTCGGCGGGTGTGAATTGTCCGTCTGCGGTCCGCCGCGTGTCGCCTTCGCTGGGCGGCTGGACGTCAGAGCTGCCTTCTGGCTGCCCGGCGGGAACGGGTCCGGGCACGTCCTGGGATGCCTGTTCCTGAAGGCCGGGCTGACTGTCGGCTTGAAGGATCTGCCCGGCCGGGATCTCCGAGCCGGGGCCGCCGGTGCCGGAGAGGTGGCCGTCCTGCTGCGGTAGCTGCGGGTGGTCGCGGCTTTCAGGCCGGTCGCGCTCGTCGAGTGGCTGCGGGGGAGTCTCTCCGGCGTCCTGATTGCCCGAGTTCTGGGCGCGCTGGTCTTCGCCGGGGCCGTCCGGACGTCCCGCCTGGTCGGCCTCCGGTTCGGCGTCACGGGGGTCCGGCGAGTCCTCAGCGGCCTCTGCTTCGGCCGGTGGATCCGGTTCCTCGACGGCGTCCTCGTCGGAGAGGGGTTCGGCTTCCCCGTCCTGGTCGCTGCCGGACTGTCCGGCATCGGTTTCGGGCGGGAGTTCGCCGGTCTCGGCTGCGCCGAGCTGCGCTTCGGACTCGTCCGGCCGCAGTTCCTCGTCGGCCTCGGGCTCTGGGCGCGCGGCGTCGCGTTCGCCGAGTCCGGTACTGGACTCGCGGGCTTCGTCGGCTGCCTCGGTCTCCTCCGGGCCCTCCTGGTCGTTCTGCTGCTCGCCGGTGGGCTCGGCCGGGGAGGACTCGACCGCTTCCTCATCCGGGGCTTCGGGCGGCTCGGTGCCGTTCTCCGGTGCGGCCGTCCGCTGGCGCTCCTGCTCGGCCGCGCGGGCGGCCTGATATTCGCGGGCCGCGCGCAGGCTGTCCAGCCGGGACGGCTGGCCGGGCTGCCCAGGCCGGTCGGGCGGCGGTGCCGGCGGCCGATCCGGGCCCTGCGGGTGCTCGGCGTCCTCCGTACGGGTGTCGGTCCGGCCGGACTGCTCGATACTCACGCCCTCGGTCCTTCCGCCGGCAGACCAATCCGGTGTCCGCCGCCACCTGACGGCGGACTTATCGCCCGTTTCACTTCATGTCGGACACGCGCTCGGTGGGCGTGCGGGGGCGGCCTCCGGAGGCGTCGCCGTCCATGTAAGCGCGAACGTCCAAGATTTGCACGTTCAGTTCCCGAACGTGCACGCTGCGATCATCCGAGTCGACGGCTCGGGTAGGGAACGGGATGGTCGTCCGCCGGGAAAAGGTGGAACCGCGCAGCATTCGGTGTGGGGCGACGCCGCGATCCAAGGAATCCGCAAGCGCGGGGCAGCGGGTCTTGCCGCGAAAGCAAGGGTCGGGACCGGCCGACCGTGCTCGGGAGAATCACTCGGCTCAGGAAGAACGGGTACCGGCCGGGGCGTGCCGGTAGCGTGCGGGCTCGGAAACCGGCTACGGGGAGGGCGAGCATGGATCAGCTGGCGCGGGCGGGAGACCTCAAGGGTGAGCTGGTGAGCTTCGCCATGTCCGACCGCTTCGGCGGTGTCCTGAAAGAGTTGGTCCTGGACGCCTTCCCGGACGGCGTCGTCAACGACGAAGGGGTCTTCGCGGCCGTCGTCGAGGACTTCCTGTTCACCTACCGGCTCCCGAGCGGCTCCCGGGTGGTGGAGCGGTTCGTCGCAGAGAACCGTGACCTGGACGAGAAGGACAAGGCCCTGGTCCTTGGCTGGCTCGACAACGTGCAGGGCATGTTCGAGATCATGGAGCCGTACGGCGACGACGGCGTCATCGCCTTCAACCACGTGGACGAGCTCACCTACCGCGTCCGCTCCAACATGGGACCGGAGGGCGTCGAGGCGCTCACTCCCGGGACGATCGCCATCGGCGGGATCGTGCCCGTGGGCGACGAGTGGATGATCAGCGGTACGCCGATGGCCTTCGCCGCCGACCAGGCCGACGACGTCCTGGCCGGGCTCCCCGAGATCGTGATGCGGTATCCGGCGCGCGTCTTCCGCAACCCCGAGAAGCTCGCCCAGGCACGCGAGTTGCAGGACGAGCAGCGCCGCGCCTTCATCGACCTGTACGGCGGTGACCTGACCGTCGTCTCCGGCGACGAGGTCCACAAGACGCTGATGGCCTTCTACCGCCATGCCTACGAGCTGGCCGGCAGCAAGGCGGGACCGTGGACCGAGCCGGACCTGCCGCCGTTGCCCGAGGAATGGACGGACGCGGACAGCGTCGCGCTCATCTACGACGCCGAGGACGGCCTCGGCTTCTACATCGACTACGCCGTCGCCCAGCAGGCATTCGCCGAACCCGATCTCATCCGGCGTCGGATCTACCGCGAGGTCGTCTCCGCCTACCTGCGCGAGGAGGGGATCGGCCCCGTCCCGATCCGTCGTCTGGTGGCCGAAGCCGGTCCCGAAGCCGCCAGCCGGGTGTTCCAGAAGCTGCTGAAGAAGCCGCGCTTCTCCTGGGAACGCGACGGCGAGGCCCTGCTCCGCAAGTACAAGGCCGACTGGTACGCCAACCCGCCGCTGCCCCGCGTGACGCCGACCTCGCCTGCGCTCACCCGGCGGTTCCAGGACGCGAACCGTCAGTGAGCCGGAGGGCGTTCCGCTCGTGAACGTGCGGGCCGTGCAAGCCCAACCGGGCGACGTGCGCGCCGCAGGCGTGCGAATCGGCGGGCTGACGTGGGATTTTCCGTGTGATCGCCGGTGCGTGGTGTGACGATGAACACGCACGATGACGAACCGGCCACTACGCGCTGAGGAACCCATGTCCCATCCGATTCCCATCCTGCCCGCTCCCGCTACCGCGCAGCGCTGGCGGCGCGCCTTCCCCGGCGAGCTCGTCCAGGCCCGCGCCGCCCGCCGCTTCACCGCGATGCTGCTGGACGGCTGCCCGCTGCTCGACGAGGTGCTCCTCGCCGTCGACGAACTCGTGGTGAACGCCCTGCGGCACACGAAGTCCGGCCAG
This sequence comes from Actinomadura latina NBRC 106108, assembly GCF_001552195.1. Classification (GTDB taxonomy): domain Bacteria; phylum Actinomycetota; class Actinomycetes; order Streptosporangiales; family Streptosporangiaceae; genus Spirillospora; species Spirillospora latina. Next base: position 75,946 of record NZ_BCQS01000039.1, on the reverse strand, counting down.
CCCGGTGGGACCTTCACCGTCGAGGTCACCCGCTGAGACGCCGCGGTCGCCGTCGCCGTCACCGACGAGGGCGCCCCGTCCGAGCCCGCCGTCACCGACGCCGACGACGACGCCGAGTCCGGGCGCGGCCTGCGGACCGTGTCCCTGATGGCCGCCGGCTGGGGCTGGTTCGGCAACGACCGCTCCCGCGCTGTCGCCGCCGTCTTCGGCACGACCCTGGGCGAGGCGGCGTGAGCGGCCACGACCCGCGCGATTGGACGGTCGCCCGGGTGCGGTCGGCGATGACCTCCGCCATGCGCGCCGACCCGCACGGCATCGACCGTCTCGTCCTGGCGAACAGCACCGCGCTCGACCCGTACAGCGCCGCCTTCGTCCGGACGGCCCGGACACTGACGCTGGCGACGTCGGCGGCGCTCACCACCATCCTCACCGCCCACCGCTACGGGCGCGACGCCCGCGACCGGGTGGCCTGCCTGGCCTGCGGCCTCGACCGCTGCCGGACGGTCCGCAACGTCTCCGACGTCCTCGCCGCCTACGGCCTGCGGACCAACCCGGTCGACCGCGCGGAAGCCTGGCGCCGTGCCGACGCCTGGTACACCCGCACGGCCGGCCACCCGGTTCCGCTCTCCGTCGAGTCCTTCGACGCGGGCTTCATCGTCCGGCCCGCGACGCTGCCGTCCGACAACATCCTCGTCATCGACCGCCACACCGGCACCTTCACCGAATGGCCCCCGCTGGACACCGACACCCTGGCGAGCAAGTACCGCGACTACCAACGCGGGACCCTATGACCGCTCGTTCGCGGTGGCCGTTCGCCATCACCTCGCGCGGCGCGCGATACTGTGCCGAGTTCTGTGCGGGGAAGGGCCGATGACGAAGCTGCTGCGCGATCTGATCGACATCCCGGAGCGGGTGCACGCCGGGGACCTGGTGCTCAAGCTGACCGCCGGGATCGCCGATCACCATACGGTGACCGAATACGTCGCCACGCCGCAGCTCGCCGAGTCGTTCGACCGGGCGCTCGGCATCGTGCAGTCGGCCGTGGAGACGGGCACGTCGCACGCCGCCTACATCGACGGGTCGTTCGGGTCCGGCAAGAGCCACTTCATGGCGATGCTGCACGCGCTGATCCAGCAGGACCCCGACGCCCGCAGCAAGGAACTGCTGCGGCCCGTCGTCGACAAGCACGACGGCTGGCTGCGGGGCCGCAAGATCCTGCTGGTTCCCTACCACTTGAGCGGGTCGACGACGCTGGCGTCGGCGGTGCTCGGCGACTACGTCAAGTACGTCGCCGAACTCCACCCGGAGGCGTCCCCGGCGCCGGTGTACCGGGACGACCTGCTGCTGGAGAACGCGCGGGCGCTGCGGGCGTCGATGGGGGACGAGTCGTTCCTCGCCGGGCTCCCGGCGGCCGAGGACGACGAGTGGGGCGCCTCCGCATGGACGGCCGAGACGCTCGACGCCGCGTTGAACGCGCCGCACGGCGACCTCAAGCGGCAGAACCTCGTCTCCGACCTGCTCGCCACGCACCTCGCCGCCTACCGGCAGGCCGTCAGCGGCGACGCCGACGCCTTCGTCCCGCTGGACGAGGGGCTCGCGATCATCAGCCGGCACGCCAAGGAGGTCCTCGGCTACGACGCCCTCATCCTCCTGCTGGACGAGCTGGTCCTGTGGCTGAACACCCACCTCGCCAAGCCCGCGTTCGTCGCCGAGCAGGCCAGCATGGTCGCCAAGCTCGTCGAATCGGCCGACTGGCGGCGCCCCGCGCCGATCGTCAGCTTCGTGCCGCGCCAGCGCGACCTGCGCGAACTCGTGGGCCGGGACGTGGCGGGCGCGCAGCAGACCTCGCTGTTCGACACGCTCAAGCACTGGGACGGCCGGTTCGACTTCATCCGGCTCGCGGACGCGAACCTGCCCGAGGTCGTCCGGCAGCGGTTGCTGCGGCCGAAGGACGAACAGGCCAGGGCCGAGATCGAGGCCGGGTTCGAGCGGATCACCCGGACGCAGGCGCAGGTGTGGGAGGCGCTGCTCGACTCGCAGGGCGGCGGCACCGACCAGGCCGCGTTCCGGTCGGTGTACCCGTTCAGCCCTGCGTTCCTGCACACGATGGTCGACATCTCCAGCGCCCTCCAGCGGGAGCGGACGGCGCTGAAGCTGATGCTGCAGCTGCTGGTCGACCACCGCGACATCCTCCCCGCCGGGCAGCTCGTCCCGCTCGGCGCGATCTTCGACGTGCTGCTGACCGGCGGCGTCGACCCGTTCAGCGACAAGCTGCGCTCGGAGTTCGACCAGGCGAAGTCCTTCTATATGCAGCGGCTGCGGCCCTGGCTGCTCGCCCGGCACCGGCTGGACGAGGACGCGGCCGCGAAGCTGCCGCCGGTGCACGCCTTCCGGGCCGACGACCTGGTCGTCAAGACGCTGATGCTGAAGGCGCTCGTGCCGAACGTCCCGGCCCTGAAGACGGTCAACCCGGGGCGCCTCGCCGCGCTCAACCACGGCTCGATCCCGTCCATGCTGCCGGGGCGCCAAGGCGAGGTCGTGCACAAGACGCTGCGCGACCTGGCCGGCGAGTTCGGGGAGATCCGCCTGCAGGGCGAGGGCAACCCGACCGTGGACGTCGCACTGATCGGCGTCGACACCAAGAGCATTCTCGACAAGGTCCGCAACGTCGATGACGACGCGGCCAAGCGGCGCCTGCTCAAAGAGATCCTTTGGAAGGAGCTGGAGGCGGGCGACAGCGACCCGTTCGTCAGCCGCCGCACCATCACCTGGCGCGGCACCTCCCGCGTCGTCGAGCTCGTGTTCGCCAACGTCGCCGATCCGAAGACGTCGTCCGACGTGTTCGCGGCCGAAGAGCCGGGCGCGCTGCGCGTCATCGTCGACTATCCCTTCGACGACGTCTTCGGCCCCGCCGAGGACCGCAACCGCGTCGAGGAACTGCGCGCCGATCCGCGCCGGGCGAACCTGTCCACGCTGTGCTGGCTGCCGTCGTTCCTGTCCGCCGACCGCCTCGCCGACCTCGGCGAACTCGTCGTCATCCGGCACGTCCTCGAACGCGACCGGCTGCGGGAGAACACCCCGCTGATGACCGACGAGGACCGCTACCACGCCCGCACCCAGCTGGAAAGCCGCCGCAACGCCCTCGGGACCCGGCTCAAGGACGTCCTGAAGAAGGCGTACGGGCTCGCCGCCCACGACGACGCCGACATCGGGCAGCAGATCGACCAGCACATCATGGGCATGGACGCCGCCGTCGACATCCGGCCGCCCGCCGCGCTCGGGTTCGGCGCGGCGCTGGAGCACATCTGCGGCAAGCTCCTCGACCACCGCTACCCCGGGCACCCGAACTTCGCGCCGTCCGGCAAGCAGAGCCCCTACCGGCTCAAGGACCTCCAGGTCGCGCTCGGGGCCATCGAGCAGGCGATGGAGAACGACGTCCGGCGGCACGAACCGCCGCGCGCCGACATCCCCGTCATCCGCCGCATCGTCAACCCCCTGGACCTCGGCGCGATGGGGGAGGCCGCGCTCGTCCTGAACGACAACTGGCCGATGACGCTGGACCGGCACGCGGCGGCGGCGGGCGCGGCGTCCGGGGACGTCACCGTGGCGCAGGTCCGCGGCTGGATCCTGGAGGAGCAGCCCGGCCTGCCCCCGGACATGACCAACCTGGTCGTCTGCGCGTACGCGCTGATGCGTGCGCGGGCGTGGGTGCGGGGCGGGCAGATCGTCCCGCAGCCGGACGTGAAGAACATCCCCGGCGACTATGTGCTGCGGCCGCAGGAGCTTCCTTCGCCGGAGGAGTTCGAGACCGCGGGCAAGCGCGCCCACGACGTTTTCCAGGCGACCCGCCCGGCGGTGCGCAGTCCCCGGTCGGTGCACGCGCTGGCCGACCAGGTGCGCCGCGCCGCCAGTCTGCGCCTCCCGCACACCGCTGCGCTGGTGACCGAACTGGAGCGGCACGCCGACCTGCTCGGCCTGGCGGACGGCGACCGGCTGCCGCTGGCCCGCACCGCGCACCGCCTCGCCGAGTCGCTCGTCGGCCAGGACGACACGCCGCTGCTGCGCGCGCTCGCCGGGTTCGACCTCGGGGACGTCCAGCCGGTCGCGCTCGGCGTCACGCTGCGCGAGGCGCAGCCGCTCTCCGAGGCGCTCGCGGGCGCCGACTGGCCGCTGCTGAACCGGCTGCCGGACCTTGCCGCGGGCGGCGGCGACAGGGCCGAACCGGCACAGCTCATCATGGGCCGGCTGCGTGATGTGGCCCGTCGCGACGAGCAGGCCGCCCGGCTGGCGCCCGCGATCACCGACGCCAAGCGGGCCACGGTCGCCCTCCTCATGGACGACCCGCCCCCGCCCCCGCCCCCGCCCCCGCCGCCTCCGCCTCCGCCGCCCCCGGCACGCGTCTCGGGCGAGGCGCAGATCCTCGCTGAGGGGCTGGACCAGGTCGTCGAGCGCATCCGCCGGGACATGGCGAAACTCCCGGACGCCGAGTTCCAGATCACCTGGCGGAGCCTCCAGTGACGGGAGCCGCGGCGGCCCCGGCGCGGCGGGCCGCTCCGGTCGCCACCCCCGGGATCGTGTCCGCGGAGATCCGGCGTGCCAGGCGCCGCCACCCGGACGGCGGCACGCTGTTCCTGCGCGCCGCCCCGCAGTGGCACGGCCCCGGCTCCTTCGACGTCGACGGGGCGAGCGTCCAGGTCGTGCCGTGCGGGACGCTGCTCGCCGTCCTCGACGCCGTGTCGGCCAAGCACACCGACTACCTGGTGGTGCTGTCGCCCTCCGAACGGCGCGACCTCGGCGACTCCCTGCTCGCGCACGCGATCGGCCAGGACATCGTCGCCGTCAACCGCTGGGACCTGGTGCGGCACGCCTTCGGCGCGAAAACGCTCGACCCGCGCCTCACCGCGCCCGGCAACGGCTGGGTGTCGGACGCGCTGCTCGAAACGCAGCCGGACGGCGGATGGCCGAAGGTCAAAGGCGCGCTGCTCGACCACGACACCGCTCTCGGCGCCGTCGCCTCGGCGCGGCTCGGCACCGGCGGCGCCACCGACGCCGCGAGCCTGCTGGAATGGGCCGAGGACATCGCCGCCGTGTCCCGCTTCACCGCGCTCGCCGAGCAGGAGCAGACCGGCATCGCCGACTGGCTCGCCCGCACCGCCGGCCCCGTCGCGGACGTGCTGTTCCGGCTCGTCCGCGCCGGGCACGCCACCGACGCCGCCGCCGCCGGTCTCGTCGCCGGGATCCTGTTCGGCCGCAGGGAGCGGCGGCAGGCGGTGCTGGCCGCGCGGGTGCGCGCCGAGCGGCTGTTCGGCGGGGCGCTGCCCGCCGAGCCCGCACTGACCGCGTTCGCCGAGGCGTGCGAATCGCTGCTGCTGCGCCGGATCGAAGCCGACCCGCTCTGGGCCGACGCGGTCCTGCGGCGGGCCCAGGATCTGCTCGACGAACTGCAGGCCGGCGACCTCGCCGGGGCGAGCCGCGTCCTGGAGGCCGGATACCGGCTGCGGCTGCGGGCACTGACCGACGCCGTCGCGGCGGCGGTGCCCGACCCGCTGCCCGCCGACGTGGCGGAGGTGGACCGGGCGCTCGCCGGCCTCACCGACCACCATCTGCACCGCGCCCGCGCCGAGGACACCGGGGCCGCCGAGATGGCGGCGCGCCTCGTCCGGTGGCTGGCGCGCGATCCCGAACCGGCCGGGTCGCTCCGCGAGCACGTCGACCGGTATGTGCGCGACGGCTCCTGGGTGGATCGCGCCGTCACCGATGTGCGCGACGGCGGTGACGGCGCCTACGGCGGGCTGCTCGACGCCGTGCAGGCCCGCCGGGACGCGGGCGACCGGGAATTCGCCCGGCGGCTCGCCGCGTGGAGCGGCGTCTCCGGCGGCGCCGAAGAACTCGTCCTGGTGGAGAACCTGCTCGAGGCGATCGCCCGCCCCGTCGCGGCGCGGGCCGCCCCGCTGATCGTCGTCGTGGACGGGATGACCGCCGCGATCGCCGGCGCGGTCACCGCCGAGATCACCGGTGCCGGCCGGTGGACGGAGACGGGCCGGCGCGCGCAGGGACGCGAGGGCGCCCTGGCCACCGTCCCCTCCATCACCGCGTTCTCCCGCACGACGCTGCTCAGCGGAGAGCTGCGGGCCGGGCAGCAGGCCGACGAGGAACGCGGATTCCGTGACTTCTGGGGCACCCGCACGACACGGCTGTTCCACAAGGCCGACGTGAGGGACGGCCTCAGCGGCGAGGTGAAGGCGGCCGTCGCCGACCGGGGAACCGTCGTCGGCGTCGTCCTCAACGCCGTGGACGACAGCCTCGACAAAGGGCGCGCCGACGGGCGCGCCGACTGGCACCCGAGCGGCATCGCCGGCCTCGACCGGCTGCTGGAGGCGGCCTGGCGCGCGGGCCGCCCCGTCGTCCTCACCTCCGACCACGGCCACGTCCTGGACCGCGGCGACGCCGCGATCACCGTGCGCGCGGAGGCGGCCCGGTACCGGACCGGAGAGCCCGGCGACGGCGAGGTCACCGTGACCGGCCGCCGGGTGCTCGCGCCCGGCGGCGCCGTCGTCGTGCCGTGGAACACCCGCATCCGCTACAACGCCCGCAAGGGCGGCTACCACGGCGGCGTCTCCCTCGCCGAGATGATCGTGCCGATCGTGGTGCTCGTCCCGACCGAACGGCTGGTCCCGGACGGGTGGGAAACCTACGCCCCGGCCATGCACGAACCCGTGTGGTGGACCGCCTTCACCGCTCCCCGGCAGGCCGAGGCACCGAAGCCCGCCAAGAAACGCGCCGAAGAGCCGCTGTTCGACGTCCCGGCCTCCGGCGGGCTGCCCGAGGCCGACCAGGCGGACGGCATCGGCGCGCTGGTCGTCGCGTCCGAGCTGTTCGCCGCGCAGCGCGAGCAGCACCCCCGGCCGCCCGTCGAGGACGCGGGCCTCACCGCGCTGCTCGACGCGCTCGCCGGAGCCGGCGGGAAACTGCCGCTCCCGGTCGCCGCCCAGCGCGCCGGGCAGCTGCCCGCACGCATGCGCGGATACGTTTCGACGGTGATCAAGCTCCTCAACGTCGACGGGTACCAGGTTCTCGCCGTCACCGACGGCGACCGCACCGTCGCGCTCGACCTCCCGCTGCTGCGCGAGCAGTTCCTCGGAGGCGGCGGCTGATGGCGGCGGTGAGCGCCGCCCGGCGCCGCGAGGTCGTGGACGCGCTGCGCCGCGGCACCGTCCCGCAGGCGGGCCTCGACCTGTTCGCGGTGGGCCTCGGGCGTTTCGAGACCGCCATCGACGACGAACTCGCCACGGCGGTGTCCGGCGGCGCGGTGTTCAAAGCGGTACGCGGCGAGTACGGGTCCGGCAAGACCTTCTTCGCCCGCTGGCTCGCCGAACGCGCCAAGCGGCGCGGCATGGCCGCCGCCGAGATCCAGATCTCCGAGACCGAGACGCCGCTGCACCGCCTCGAAACCGTCTACCGGCGGCTCGTCGAACGGCTGACCACCGCCTCCTACCCGCCGAGCGCGCTCCGCGACGTCGTGGAGGCATGGTTCTTCACCCTGGAGGAGGAGGTGCTCGCGGCGGGCACCGTCCCGGTCACGCGGGACGGGCAGCCCGAACTGGCGGCGCTCTCCGCCGGGGTGGACGAACTGATGGAGCAGCGGCTCGCGGACGTCGCCCGCACCACCCCGCTCTTCGCGTCCGCGCTGCGCGGCTACCGGAAGGCGCGCCTCGCCGATGACCACGCCACTGCCGAGGCGCTGCTCGCGTGGGTGGCCGGGCAGCCGAACGTCGGCGCGTCCGCCAAGCACGCCGCCGGCATCAAAGGTTCCCTCGACCACTTCGGCGCGCTCGGTTTCCTGCAAGGGCTGCTGACCGTGCTGCGGGACTGCGGCCATCCGGGGCTGCTGGTCGTCCTCGACGAGATCGAGACGCTTCAGCGGGTGCGGTCCGACGTGCGGGAGAAGGCGCTCAACGCGCTGCGGCAGCTCATCGACGAGGTGGACGGCGGACGCTTCCCCGGCCTGTTCCTCGTCATCACAGGGACGCCCGCGTTCTTCGACGGGCGGCAAGGCGCCCAGCGGCTGCCGCCGCTCGCGCAGCGGCTCGCCACAGACTTCTCCACCGACCCGCGCTTCGACTCGCCGCGCGCCGTCCAGCTCCGACTCGGCGGATTCGACCTGCCCAAGCTGGTGGAACTCGGCGGTACCGTCCGTGATCTGTTCGCCTCCGGCGCGCGCCGCCCCGACCGGGTCGCCGCCCTCGTCGACGACGCCTACATCTGCGAACTCGCCAAGGCCGTCACCGGCGGCCTGGGCGGTCAGGTCGGCGTCGCACCCCGCGTCTTCCTGCGCAAACTCGTGGCCGATGTCCTCGACCGCGTCGACTACGTGGACGGCTTCGACCCGCGCCGCGACTACCACCTGACGCTGACCTCGTCCGAACTGAGCGAGGTCGAACGCAACGCCGCCGCTTCTACCGCCCGTGCCGGCAGCGCGGACGAGGTGGAGCTCGACCTGTGATGGACGGCCTGCACCCGTCCCTGGCGCACCACATCGTCAACGTGCTGGGCTGGCCGTCGCTGCGCCCGCTCCAGGAAGCGGCGCTGGATCCGGTCCTCGACGGCTCGGACGCGTTGCTGCTCGCGCCGACCGCCGGAGGCAAGACCGAAGCAGCGGTGTTCCCGCTGCTGTCGGCGATGGCCGCGCAGAACTGGACGGGTCTGTCGATCGTCTACGTGTGCCCCCTGAAAGCGCTGCTCAACAACCTGCTGCCCCGGCTGGAGACATACGCCGCCTGGCTCGGGCGGCGCGTCGCGCTGTGGCATGGCGACGTCTCCCAGCCGCGCCGCCGGCGCATCATCGCCGACCCGCCCGACATCCTGCTGACCACACCCGAGTCGCTGGAATCGATGCTGGTCAGCGTGAAGGTCGACCACGACCGGCTGTTCAAGGGGCTGCATGCCGTCGTCGTGGACGAGGTGCACGCGTTCGCCGGCGACGACCGCGGCTGGCACCTGATCGCCGTGCTGGAACGGCTCACCCGCATCGCGGGACGGCCCCTCCAGCGCATCGGCCTGTCGGCCACCGTCGGCAACCCCGGCGACCTGCTGGCCTGGCTCCAGGGGTCGGGGACGCACCGTCCACGCCGGGTCGTCGCCCCCGAGACCGGCCCGGCCGCCGAACCCCACGTCGAACTCGACCACGTCGGCTCCGTCGAGAACGCCGCCAAGGTGATCTCTGCGCTGCACCGGGGCGAGAAACGACTCGTCTTCTGCGACTCGCGCCGGATCGTCGAGCAGCTCGGCGCCGCGCTGCGCGCCCTCGGCGTCACCACCTTCCTGTCCCACGCGTCCCTCTCCCTCGACGAGCGGCGCCGCGCGGAAGAGGCGTTCGCGGAGGCGCGCGACTGCGTCATCGTCGCCACCTCCACCCTTGAACTCGGCATCGACGTCGGCGACCTCGACCGCGTCATCCAGATCAACTCGCCGCCCACCGTCGCGGCGTTCCTGCAGCGGCTCGGCCGCGCGGGCCGCCGGCCCGGCACCCGCCGCAACTGCCTGTTCCTCGCCCTCGACCGTGAGGACGCCCTGCGCGCCGCCGCGCTCCTGTTGCAATGGAGCCGCGGGTTCGTCGAGCCCGTCGCCCCGCCCCCCGAACCGCGGCACATCGTCGCCCAGCAGCTTCTCGCCCTCTGCCTGCAGGAAAACCAGGTGGGGGAGAAGCTATGGCCGGAATGGTGGGGCGGGCTCGACCCGTTCGGCGCATCGGCGGCACCCATCGCCCGCCACCTCGCGGAACAGGGATACCTCGACTCCGACGGCGGCATGCTCTTCATCGGTCCCGAGGCGGAGAGACGCTTCGGCCGTATCCACTTCCGCGACCTCACCGCCGTCTTCACGGCCGCGCCCGAGTTCACCGTTCTCAGCGGACGCACCGAGGTCGGCCGCGCCGACCCCATGCTCCTCACCGAGCGCGTCGTGGGGCCGCGCCTGCTGCTTCTCGGCGGCTACAGCTGGCGCGTCACCTGGATCGACTGGAAACGCCGCCGCTGCCACGTCGAGCCCGCCGACGGCGGAGGCAAGGCCGGCTGGATCGGCACCGGGACCGGCCTGGTGTCCTTCGAGCTGGCACGCGCCGCCCGCGACGTCCTCCTCGGAGACGACCCGCCCGTCGCGCTGACCCGTCGCGCGACCACCGCCCTCGCCGCCGTCCGCGACGACATGGACTTCTCCGTCCATCCCGGCGGGACGGTGATCAGTCGCAGCCCGTCCGGCGACCTGCGCTGGTGGACATGGGCGGGCGACCGCGCGAACGCCACCCTCAAGGCGACCCTGGGCGACCTCGCGGACCAGTCGCAGCGCATCGACCCCGGCCACATCCGGCTCCGCGGGGACTTGCGCCCGGACGGCTGGCGCTCCGCCGTGCGGGAACTGGCGGACCATCTCGTCCTGCCCGACGTGGACGACCGTGCGGTGCACGGGCTCAAGTTCTCCGCCGCCCTGCCCCGCCACCTGGCCGAGGCGACCCTGGCCGCCCGCCTCGCCGACCTCGACCACGCGGCGCTGGCCCTCACCGAACCGCACCGGTTCCTGGCATCGATCGAGTAGACGGCAAGGGCATGGCTGCGGGCGCGAGTAATCCGACCTCGCAGCATCCGTTCCGTCGGGCGAAGGGGGCCGTGTGCCGCTGCGCCGGCACCCGACCCCTACGCCGGCTCCGCCGGTTGGACGGTCGCTTCAGGCGAAGGGCGGCGGGCCACTTCCGACCAGCGTGACGACGTCAGACCAGACTGCCGCGTCACCGAGCGTGACCTGTGCCTCGCGGCCGTCTGGAAGTCTCAGCGTCCGGTCGTGCGGGTCGTCGGCATCGAAGTCGCCGATGGTCGCCGTCCCAGACCACTCCCGCTGCTTGGCGCGCAGATCGACGTAGACCTCGACCTCCGCGCCGCCGTTGCCGATCAGGGTGGCGGGGCCCCGGTAGCGGCTCACGCCGGAATCATCTCGTCAGTGCCGGTATGGAGTGTGCTCATGAAGACGCACCATAGCGTTCAGGTCGGACGTTCCCGGCCCGCACCGCTTCCCCCGCGGCCGGCGATCGGCAGGCGCGAGTAATCTGGCCTGGCAGCATCCGTTCCGCCCGGCGAAGGGGGCCGTGTGTCGCTGCGCTACCACCTCTCCATCAGCGATGCCAAGATCAACATGCTCCTTCGGCAGGCCGATCCCGGATTCGGGCGCAAGCGCACTTCCGAGGTCGGGATGAGCGTGAAGCTCCTCAGCGGCAAACGCACCGTGGAGGCGCCGAGGACGGACCAGGTGGAGCGGCTGGTCGGCAGCCCCCTGTTCGGCGCGCTCGCCGGCTGACGCCATGGCACCGGCTCGGAACTGGACGCCGGGCGAGGTCGTGCTCGGCCTCTACGAGGTGCTCGACGTGGTGCACAGCGGCGGCATGGGCGTGGTGCACCGGGTGCGTCATCGCGGCTGGCGGGTGGACATGGCCGTGAAAACGCCGCGTGCGAAATACGTCCGGAACCCGGAGGACCGCAGGCGCTTCGAGGCCGAGGCGGAAACGTGGGTCGGGCTCGGGCTCCACCCGCACACGGTCGGATGCGCCTATGTCCGCACCATCGACGGCCTGCCCCGGGTGTTCGCGGAATGGGTCGACGGCGGCAGCCTGGCCCAGGCCGTGGACGGCGGGGAACTCTACGGCGGCGGCCCGGAGGCGGCGCTGGCCCGCATCCTCGACATCGCTGTGCAGACGGCATGGGGGCTCGCGCACGCGCATGAGGCCGGGCTCGTCCATCAGGACGTCAAACCCGCGAACGTGATGCTGGAACCGGACGGCACGGCCAAGGTGACCGATTTCGGCCTGGCCAAGGCGCGGGCCACGAGCGAGACCGGCGAGACCGCGCCGCCCCCGGACGTCCCGGCGTCGGTCAGCTTCGGCGGGATGACGCGCGGCTACTGCTCCCCGGAGCAGGCCGCCGCGGCGGCCGGGACCAGGAGAGTCCGGCTGACGGCGGCGACGGACGTGTGGTCGTGGGCCGTGACCGTGCTGGAGATGTTCGCCGGACGGCCGCCGACGCGTCAGGGCCAGGCCGCCGGCGAGGCGTTGGAGGTGATCCTGCGCGAAGGCGGCGCGCGGGTGCCGATCCCGCCGGCGGTGGCGACTCTGCTGCGGCAGTGCTTCGCCGCGGACCCGGCGGCGCGTCCGGCCGGGTTCGGTGAGGTGGCGGCGACGCTTACCGAGCTGTACCGCGAGATCCTGGGCGTCCCCAACGAGCGGCCCGTGCCCAGGGCGGCGCGGCTGCTGTCGGACGGCCTGTCGAACCACGCGCTCTCGCTCCTGGACCTCGGCCGTACCGAGGAGGCCGAGGAGCTGTGGCGGCGGGCGCTCGGCACCGACCCGTACCATCTGCCGTCGGTCTACAACTTCGGCCTGCATCGGTGGCGGACGGCCCAGGAGACCGGCGAGGAACTCGTCACGAACATCGAGGCCGCGATCGCCGCGAGCGGCGGCGGCCGGGCCGGATACGGCGCCCTCCTCCTCGGCGCCGTCCAGCTGGAGCGGCACGAGGACGAGCGCGCCGGGGAACTGCTGCGCGAGGCGGTCGCCGCCGACCCCGACTCGGCGGACGCCGCCGAGGCGCTGGCCGAGTGGGAGCACCGCCCGCCGCGAATCCATGCGGACTTCGACGGTCACAAGGACAAGGACGTGTCGGCGGTCGCGGTCAGCGCGGACGGCGGCCTCGTCCTGTCCGGTGATCGCGCGGGTCGGCTACTGCTGTGGGAGCCGGGCCGGAGCCGGCGGCGGCGCACGCTGACCAGGAGCGGGGAGCGGGTCGCCGCCCTGGCGATGGACGGGGCCGGCGCGCTCGGGGCCGCCGTCCGGGAGGGCGCCGTCGAACTGTGGGATCTGCGGCGGGGCCGCCGACTGCCGAGCCCGCTGCAGCAGCTCGGGGCCGTCGCCGTGGCGGTGAGCGGCGACGGCCGCTACGTCGCGGCAGGGTATCCGCGCGGAATGATCCAGGTGTGGGAGGTCGCGGGGATGCTCATCGTCGCCGCCCTCCGCGGCCACACCGGGCCGGTCACCTCGCTGGCGCTGAGCCGGGACGGCCGGACGGCCCTGTCGGCATCGTTCGGCTCCTCGAACCACGACGCCACCGTTCGTGCATGGGACGTGGCAGGCGAAGAGTGCGTCGGCATGCTGGTCGGGCCCGCCAGAGGAACGCTGCACGGCAGGCCCGTGCACGCCAGCCCGATGGACGTCGGAGCCGTGTCGCCCGACGCCCGGCGCGCCGTGGTCGCCTGGTCGCAGGGGCCGCTCGTCGTGTGGGACGCGCAGGCGGGCGCCGTGGTCAGCGAGGCGCCGCACTCGTGGCGCCACGTGGAGTCCGTGGCGCCCGCCACGGCGGCACCGACCGTTGTGACCGTGTCGGACGGTGGCGGCGAGGTGCGGGTGTGGGACGCCTCGACCGGCAGCTGCCTGCGTGCGCTCGACCGGGACCTGCCGCCCGGCGCCGGCTGGACGAACGCCCTCGCCGTCAGCGCGGACGGCCGCGTCGCGGTACTCGGCCTGCCCCACGGACGCGTCGCGGTCCGGTCACTGCCCACCGGCGGGTACCGGGCGCCCTGGTGCTACGCGCGCCCGCGGCCGGCCCCCGAACTGGCCCGGGCGGACGAGGCGTTCCGCGAGCTGATGGACCGGGTGGACGAGCTGGCGGCCCGGGAGCGGTTCGCGGCCGCGGCGGCGGCGTTGAGGTCCGCCCAGCGGATGCCCGGGTTCGACCGCCACCCGGCGCTGCGGGCGGCGTGGGCACGGCTGGGCGAGCACGGCCGCAGGTCCACGTTGCTGAGCGCGTCACTGCTTTACTCCTACGACGCGGACCAGGTGTTCACGCAGCCGCCGACCGTGGCCGTGCGGGAGGACGGAGCCATCGCGGCGGCCGGACGGTGGACCGGCGAAGTGGACATCTGGGATCTCGCCGCGGGCGAGCGGCTGCACACCTTCGACCGCGGCGAGGGCGGCAACGCCAGGGACATCCGGTTCGCGGTGGACGGAATGCTGGTCCTGGTGCTGACGTCCGCGGGCACGATCCGGCAGTTGAGCCTCGAAACCGGCGGCAAGCGCCTGTTCACCGACGAGTTCGGCGCCATCAGCGCGTTCGCGGTGAACCCGGCGGGCGACCGGATCCTGATCGGCGACGTGACCGGCACCCTGCGGCTGCGGGACCTGCCCGCGGGCGACGTCTTGCGCGCGTGGCCGGCGCACGGCGGCAAGGTCCACGCGGCGGCGCTCAGCGCCGACGGCCGGTACGCGGCCACGCTCGGAAGCACGCACCCGGAGGCGGACCGCTTCGGCGGACCGCCCAACGAGAACGAGATCCACCTGTGGCGCCTGGGGGAGGACCGTCCCGTGTGGACGCTGCCGTCGCGGGCGTCCGATGAACGCCTCGACTTCAGCACGGACGGGCGGACCCTCTTCGTCTCCCGCAGCTGGTCCGTCGGCGCGTGGGACGTGGGCAACGGCGAGCTGCGCTACTCCTTCCTCGGCCAGGGAAGCGGTCTTTCGGACATCGGCGTCGTCCTCGGCGCGGACGGCCGGCTGGCGGCGAGCACCGACCGGGAATCGCTGCTCATCTGGGGGACCGATACCGGAGAGGTCGTCAGGACCCTGTCGACGCCGGGGACCCCGAGCGCCTTCGCCCTCAGCGCCGACGGGGCGTTCGCGGTCACCGGCGCGGACCGCACGGTTCGGGTGTGGGATGTCCGCTCCGGCCTCTGCCTGCGCACGCTGGAAGGCCACCGCAGCTCGCTCTACCAGGCGGCGCTGAGCCGGGACGGCACGCTGCTGGTCACCATCGACCTGAGTCCGGCCATGTGGGTGTGGGAGCTGGCGTGGGAGTTCGACTTCACACCCGACGCCGGTGACTGAACGGGGGATCAGGGGAGGGGACGACGTAGGGGGCGATGCTGGACAGCTTCTCGCAGGTCTCCTCGTACTCGCGGGCGGGGGTGGAGGCGCTGACGATGCCGGCGCCCGCGCGGAGCCAGGCGCGGCCGTTCTCGCTGTACAGGGCGCGCAGGACGAGGGCGGAGTCGAGGGCGCCGTCGTGGGAGACGGCCACCACGGCGCCGGAGTACATGCCGCGGCGGTCCTCAAGGCGGGTGATGGCCTCGATCGCGTCCGGCTTCGGGATGCCGGACGCGGTCACGCCGGGGAAGAGGGCGTCCAGGGCATCCCACGGCGAGCGGTCCAGGGCGAGGACGCCGACGGCCCGCGACCCGAGGTGCTGGACGCTGCCCCGCTCCTTCACGGTCATGAAGTCGGTGACCTGGACGGTGCCCGGGTCGCAGACGCGGTGCAGTTCCTCCAGTGACGTGCGCACCGAGACGGCGTGCTCGAAGATCTCCTTCGGGTCGTTCTCCAGTTCGAGGCGGCCGCGGGCGTCGGTCTCGGCGTCGGTCCCGAACGCGCGCGTGCCGGCGAGGGGCTGGGTCATGACGCGGCCGTCCGCGTCCACCGTCGCGAGGACCTCGGGGCTGAACCCGGTGGCCTGGAAGCCGCCGAGGTCGAGGAGGAACGAGCGGGCGGGGGTGTTGGCCTCGCGTCCGCGCATATAGGTCGCGATGACGTCGACCGGGTACGGGATGTCGACGCGGCGGGACACGATGACCTTCTGGTAGCGGCCCGCGTGGATCTCGGTGATGGCCTCGGCGACCTTGGCGCGGTAGGCGCCGCCGTCCACCCGGACGCCGACGGGGGAGGGGGTCCCGGGGATCGGGGCGGTCTCGGCGAGGAGTCCGGCGACCCGGCCGGCGACCCGGTCCGCGTCCGGGCCGGTGATGCGGGCGCGGCCGCCGGTGATGCGGACCTCGGTGCGCGGGACGATCAGGTGCGCGAGCCGGCCGGTGGGGTGGGCCGCGGCGAACTCGAAGGCGATCCAGCCGTAGGCGTTCCAGGCGGGCTGCGGGGCCTCGGCGAACGCGTCGCGGAGCGCGTCGGCCGGGCGCCCCGACCAGGGGCGGGCGGACGCCGGACCGCCCGGCCAGCGGGTCCGGACGGTGCCCGCGTCGAGGACGACCTCGCCGAGCACGCCGCCCGCGAACGTCCACGAGCCGGGCCGCTCGTAGACCACGTAGTCGGCGAACAGGCCGGATCCGGCCAGCCGGGCCATGGCGGCGAGGGGCTCCGCGGGGCATTCCAGCACGAGCTCCGTGGGATTCGCATCAGCGCGCAGACCGATGGACAAGGCAGCCAACTCCCTTTCGCGGCCGGAAGATCAAGTTAGGTAAGGCTAACCTTGTGCGCTCGGTGTAGGCAAGGCTAACCTAACTCGCGATCATGGAGTCGGACGAAAGAGCGGGCGTGCAGACGACGACGGCGCGGCGGCGCGAACTGATGCGGCGGATGATGGCCGAGGCCGGGCTGGGATCCGGCGATGCCGGGATCGCCCCCCGCGGATCGGACGGGCCGGCGCCGCTGTCCCACGCGCAGCAGAGCATGTGGCTGCACCACCGCACCTTCCCGGACAGTCCCGCCTACAACGTCTGCCTGCTCGTCCGCATGGACGGCCCGCTCGACACCGGCGCCCTGCGGGAGGCGCTGCGCGGGCTGATCCGCCGCCACGCCGTTCTCCGCACCGTCTACGCGGAGGCCGCCGGCGCGGAGGACGGCGGCGAGGCCCAGCCGGTGCAGATCGTCACGGACGACGACATGCTGGACCTCGCGCCGGTTCCGTGCGCGGACGCCGAGGCGCGCGCGGCGGACCTCGCGGCGATCCCGTTCGATCTGCGGAACGAGCGGCCGATCCGGCTCGAGCTGCTCGGGCTCGGTGAGGACGAGCACGCGCTGGTCCTGGTCGTCCACCACATCGCGTGGGACGGGATGACGTGGGGGTCGCTGTCGCGCGACCTGTCCGCCCTCTACCGCGCGGCCGTCACCGGAGAGCCGGACGGGCTGCCGGCGCTGCGCGTCCAGTACGCCGACTACGCGGAATGGGAGCGGCGGCGGCCCATCGACGAGGGCGACCTCGCGTACTGGCGCGAGCGCCTCGACCCTCCGCCCGCGCCGCTCGACCTGCCCGCCGACCGCCCGCGCGGTGCCGCCGTCGGCGAACGGGGCGGGCGCCGCGCGCGGCGGTTCGACGACGCCGTGACCGAGGGGATGCGGAAGCTCGCCGCCGAGGAGAACCTCACCCCCTACACGGTGATGCTGGCGGCCTACGCCGTCCTACTGCACCGCTACACCGGCGCCGGCGACGTGGCGATCGGGTCGGCGGTGATGAACCGCGAGCACGCCGAGATCGAGCGGCTCGTCGGCAACTTCGGCAATACGCTCGTGCTGCGGACCGACCTGTCCGGCTCGCCGACGTTCCGGGAGGCGCTGCGGCGCACCGGCCGGACGGTCACCGACGGCTTCGCCCACCAGGACCTGCCCTACGACCGGATCGTCCAGGAACTCCGTCCCGCGCGGGGGCGCGGGCGGTCGGCGTTCTTCGACACGATGCTCCTCTTCCTCGCCCAGGAGATCGGCGAGCTCGACCTGCCCGGCATCACGTCGAGCTGGACGCACATCCACAACGGCACGACCCATTTCGACCTGTCGCTCGAGGCGTTCGTCCGGCCGCAGGGCATGACCGTCGAAGCCACGTTCCGGCGCGAGCTGTTCGACGACGAGCGCATCGACGCGCTGCTCGCCCACCTGGAGACGCTCCTCGGCGACGCGATCGCCGACCCGGACCGCACCATCGGCGCCCTCGACATCATGGACGGCGGCGAGCGCGCCCTCATCGAGGCCGCCAACGCCACCGAGCGGCCGGTGCCCGAGACGGACGTCGTCGCGCTGTTCGCCGAGCAGGCAGCCCGCACGCCCGGCGCCACGGCCGTCCAAGCCGGGGCCGAGTCCCTCACCTATGCCGACCTGGACGAGCGGTCGTCGGCGCTCGCGGCCGGACTCCGCGCCAGGGGCGCCGCGGCCGAGAGCGTCGTCGCGATCGCGCTGCCCCGCACACCGGACCTCGCCGTCGCCCTGCTGGGCGTCCTGAAGGCGGGCGCCGCGTACCTGCCGCTCGACCTCGACCATCCCGCCGACCGGCTCGCCCACATGCTCGACGACGCCCGGCCCCTCTGCGCGATCGTCACACCGGAGACCGCGCACCTCCTCCCGGACACGGCGAGCCTCCTCGTCCTCGACGGCCCCCTCCGTCCGGAGGCCGCGCCCGCCGACGCCATCGGCGGAGACCAGCTCGCCTACGTCATCTACACGTCCGGTTCGACCGGACGCCCCAAGGGCGTCGCGATCCCGCACGGCGCGCTGGCGAACTTCCTGCTCGCGACGCGCGCGCAACTGGACCTGAGCGCCGGGGACCGGCTCGTCGCGGTGACGACGATCGCGTTCGACATCGCCGCACTGGAACTGTTCGTCCCGCTGATCAGCGGCGCGACCGTCGTCCTCGCCGACCGGGCGGCCGTCCGCGACCCGGCCGCGCTGGCCGGGCTGCTGAAGGACGCCACGGTCGTGCAGGGCACCCCGTCGCTGCTCGGCACGCTCGACCCGGCCGCGCTGACGGGGCTCCGGGTGCTCGTCGGCGGCGAGGCGCTGCCCCCGGCGCTCGCCGAGACCCTGCGGGCGCGGGCGGCGCTCGCGACGAACATGTACGGGCCGACGGAGGCGACGATCTGGGCGACGTCCGCGGACCTGCCCGCGCCCGGCATCGGCGGCCCGTTCCGGAACACCCGCGCGCACATCCTCGACGCGCGGCTCCGCCCCGTCCCGCCGGGCGTGCCCGGCGAGCTGTACCTGGCGGGCGCCCAGCTGGCCCGCGGCTACACCGGCCGCCCCGGCCTCACCGCGGAGCGGTTCACCGCCGACCCGTACGGACCGCCCGGCTCCCGCATGTACCGGACGGGCGACCTGGCGCGGCGCGCCCGCGACGGGTCGATCGAGTACCTCGGCCGCACCGACGACCAGGTGAAGATCCGCGGGTTCCGGATCGAGCCGGCCGAGACGCAGGCGGTCCTCGCCGCGCAGCCGGGCGTCGCGGCGGCGGCCGTCGTGGTCCGCGAGGACCGCCCCGGCGAGCCCCGGCTCGTCGGCTACTACGTCCCGGCGGGCCGCACCGACGAGGCGGCCCTCCGGGACGCGCTCGCCGGCGCGCTGCCCGCGTACATGGTGCCGTCCGCCCTCGTCGCCCTCGACGCGCTGCCCCGCACGGTCAACGGCAAGCTCGACCGCGCCGCGCTGCCCGCGCCCGAGGCCGGCGTCACCGGCCGCGCCCCGCGCGACGCCCGCGAGGCCGCCCTGTGCGCGATCTTCGCCGAGCTGCTCGGCGTCGAGGGGATCGGCATCGACGACGACTTCTTCGCGCTCGGCGGGCATTCGCTGCTTGCGGCCCGCGTCGCGGCGAAGGCCCGCGCCGTCCTCGGCGCGGACCTGTCCATCGCGGACGTGTTCGAGGCCCCGACCGTCGCCGCCCTCGCGCCCAGGCTGGTCGCGACGGACGTGCTGCGGGTGCGCGATGTCGGACGCCCCGAGATCGTCCCGGCGTCGGCGGCGCAGCGCGGGCTGTGGCTGGAGGAGCGGCTGCGCGGCCCGTCCGCGTCCTACGCGCTGCCCCTCGGCCTGCGCCTCCGCGGCCCGGTGGACGCGGACGCGCTCGACGCCGCGTTCGCCGACGTCGTCGCGCGCCACGAGGCGCTGCGGACGCTGCTCGTCGAAGGACCGGACGGCCTTCCCGTCCAGCAGGTCCGGGAAGCGGACGCCCGCCTCTCCGTCATCGACGCGCGAGGCGAGACCCCGGGACGCGTCGCGGCCATCGAGCGGGACGCCGCCGCGCACGTCCTCGACATCGGCCGCGACCTGCCCGTCCGCGGCACCCTCGTCCGGACCGGCGACGACGAGTGGTCGCTGATCCTGCTCCTGCACCACGCCGCCGCCGACGAATGGTCGTTCACGCCGCTGCTCGCCGACCTGGCGCGCGCCTACGATGCCCGGCGCGGCGGGCGCGCGCCCGACTGGGAGCCGCTGCCGGTCCAGTACGCCGACTACGCGGCCTGGCAGCGCGACGCCGCGCCCGACCCGGCCCCCCAGCTCGGCTTCTGGGCGGAGGCGCTCGCCGGCCTGCCCGCCGAGACCGTCCTGCCGTTCGACCGGCCGCGCCCGGCGGAGGCGGGCCACCGGGGCGGGCTCGTGCCGTTCCGGCTCCCGGCCGGCCCGGTCCGGCGGCTGGCCCGCGACACCGGGACCAGCGTGTTCATGGTGCTGCACGCCGCCGTCGCCGCGCTGCTCCAGCGGTCCGGCGCCGGCGACGACATCGCGCTCGGCTCGCCCATCGCCGGACGCGCCGACGAGGACCTCGCCGGCCTGGTCGGGGTGTTCGTCAACCCGCTCGTCCTGCGCGCCGACCTGTCCGGCGACCCGACGTTCGGCGAGCTGCTCGACCGGGTGCGGGCCGCCGACCTCGCCGCGTTCTCGCACGCCGACGTCCCGTTCGAGCGGGTGGTGGACCGGCTCGCCCCGGAACGCTCGCTGGCCCGCAGCCCGCTGTTCCAGGTGATGATCGTCCATCAGCGGCTGGACGACGTGCGCCTCGCGCTGCCGGGCGTCCGCGCCGAGCCGTTCCTGCCCGAGACCGGCGGCGTGAAGTTCGACCTCGACCTCTACTTCGCCGAGGGCGGCGACGAGGTCGAAGGGTTCGCCGCGTTCGCCGCCGACCTCTTCGACGCCGCCACCGTCGAAGGGCTCATGGACGGCCTGGGCGACCTGATCGCCCAGGTCACCGCCGACCCCGGACGGCGGCTCTCCTCCCTCGGCACACCCGTCGAGCACCCCGACACCACCCGGGAGTTCCCGATCCGGACGGCCGCCGCCCTCATCGAGGACCAGGCCGCGCGAACCCCCGGCAAGGCCGCCGTCGTCTTCGGCGACACCGTCCTCACCTACGCCGGCCTCGACCGCCGCGCCGAGGCGCTCGCCGACCGGCTCGCCGCCGCGGGCGCCGGCCCGGAGCAGGTCGTCGGGCTCGCGCTGCCGCGCTCGGACGCGTTCGCCGTCGCGCTGCTCGCCGTGCTCAAGACGGGCGCGGCCTACCTGCCGGTCGACCTGTCGTATCCGCCCGCCCGCGTCGAGGCGATGCTGGACGCGGTCCGGCCGCTGCTCGTCCTCGGCCGCGACGAACCGCCCCGGGACGCGCCCCGCCGCGTCCGCCCGGACCCGCACCCGGACCACCCGTCCTACGTGGTCTTCACGTCCGGGTCGACCGGGACGCCGAAGGCCGTCGCCGGCACCCAGCGCGCCCTCGCCAACCGCCTCGCCTGGGGCGCGGACCTCGCCGCGCCCGGCGTCCGCGTCGCCAAGTCGTCGCCCGCGTTCATCGACGGCACGACCGAACTGCTCGGCGGCCTCGCCGCAGGCGACACGGTCGTCATCGCCGACGCCGCGACCGCGGCCGACGCCGTCGCGCTCGCCGACTTCATCGAACGGCACCGCGCCGGGCTCGTCACGCTCGTCCCGAGCCTGCTCGCCGCGTTCGCCGAGAACGGGCTGCCGCCGTCCGTCACCACCTGGATCAGCAGCGGGGAGGCGCTGCCCGCCGCGCTCGCCGAGCAGGTCCCGGCCCGGCTGATCAACCTGTACGGGTGCTCGGAGGCCGCCGGCGACAGCCTCATCGCGGAAGCGGGGGGATTGGCGCCCATCGCCAACACCCGCGCGCACGTCCTCGACGCCGCGCTGCGCGAGGTCCCCGCCGGGGAGCTGTACCTGGCGGGCGACGGGCTCGCGCGCGGCTACCTCGGCGACCCGGCCCGCACCGCCGAGCGGTTCGTCGCGAACCCGTTCGGCCCGCCCGGCTCCCGCCTGTACCGGACCGGCGACCGGGTCCGGCGCCGCCCGGACGGCGGGCTCGACTTCCTCGGCCGCACCGACGACCAGATCACGATCCGCGGCTTCCGGATCGAGCCGGGCGAGGTCGAGGCCGTGCTCGCCGCCCGGCCGGGCGTCCGGCGGGCCGCGGTCGCCGCGCACGGGTCCCGCCTCGTCGGGTACATCGTCGGCGACGCCGACACCCAGGCCCTGCACGAGTCGCTGCGGAGCCTCCTGCCCGGCCATCTCGTCCCGGCCGACCTGGTCGTCCTGGACGAGCTGCCGCTGAACCCGAACGGGAAGGTCGACCGGCGCTCGCTCCCCGAGCCGGGGCGGCCCGCCGGCGGGCGGGCGCCGTCGACCGAGCCGGAACGCGTCCTCGCCGCGATCGCCGCGAGCGTCCTCGGCCGCGACGGCGTGGGCGCCGACGACGACTTCTTCCGCACCGGCGGCGACAGCATCGGCGCGGCGCTCCTCGTCGCCCGCGCACGCCGCGCCGGACTGGTGTTCACCGTCCGCGACGTCTTCCGCCTCCGCACGGTCGAGCAGCTCGCCCGGACGGCCGCGCCCGCCGCCGACGCGGTCACCGCCCAGGCCGCCGAACCGGCCGGCGAGCTCCCGCTCTCGCCGCTCCAGGAGGGCCTGCTCTTCCACCTGATGCTCGCCGGCGAAGGCCGCGACATCTACGTCCAGCAGGCGGTCGTGACGCTGTCCGGGCCGGTCGATCCCGGCCGGATGGCGGACGCGGCGCGCGCCGTGCTGACCAAGTTCCCGAACCTGCGCGCCGGGTTCCGGACGGACGGCGACCGCGCCGTGCAGTTCGTCCCCGACGACGTCGACGCGCCCTGGACCTACGCCACCGTCGCCCCGGACGACCTCGAAGCCTTCATCGACGCCCAGCGGGCGGAACCGTTCGACCCGGGCCGGCCGCCGCTCATCCGGTTCGCGCTGGCCACCCTCGCCCCCGGCGACCACCGCCTGATCCTGACGTCCGAGCTGATCCTGCTGGACGGCTGGTCGGGCGGCCTCCTCGTCACCTCGCTGCTCGGCTCCTACACCGATGCGGCGGAGGAGGCGGCGCGTCCCGTCCCGCAGTTCCGCGCGTTCCTCGACTGGGTCGGCACCCGCGACAAGGCCGCCGCGGTGGACGCCTGGCGCCGCGCGCTCGACGGCTTCGACGAGCCCGCCCTCGTCCGCCCCGGCCTGGTCGGCGCGCCGGCCGACCTCGCGGACGCCGGGGAGGTGCACCGGCCGCTCCCGCCCGCCCTCGCCGGACGGCTCGACGCCGTCGCCCGCGACCGCGGCGTCACCCCCGGCACGCTCTTCGAGACCGCGTGGGGCCTGGTCCTGATGGGCCTGACCGGGCGGGACGACGTCGTCTTCGGCGCCTCCGTCTCCGGACGCCACCCCGACGTGGACGGCGTCGAATCCATGGTCGGCCTGCTGTTCAACACGATCCCCGTCCGAGTCCAGGCAGGCCCGGCGGACCCGCCGGCGGCCGTGCTCGACCGCGTCCAGCAGGCGCAGTCCGAGCTGTTCGACCACTCGTACGTCGCGCTCGCCGACGTCCAGCGCGCCACGGGCCTCGGGACGCTCTTCGACACGCTGTTCGTCTTCCAGAACTTCCCCGGCATGCCGACCGGCCGCGGCTTCGGCCCGGACGGCGACCTCCGCGTCCTCGGCCGCGACGTCCGGGACGCGACGCACTACCCGATCACGATCGTCGTCGAGCCCGGTGCAGGGCTGCGGGTCATGTACCGGAAGGACGCGTTCACCGGCGCCGAGGCCGAACGCGTCACCGACCGCTACCTCGGCGTCCTCCACCAGCTCGCCGACGACCCCGCCGCGCCCTGCCACCGGCTCGACCTCCTCGTCCCCGAGGAGCACGCCGGGCTCCGCCGCGCCTGGGAGGAGGCGCGGCACCCCGTCCCCGAGCTGACGGTCGCGGAACTGCTCGCCGAACGCGCCGCGGAGCAACCCGAAGACCTCGCGCTCGTGTCCTTCCCCGACGTGCGCCTCACCTACGGGGAGCTGAACGCCGAGGTCAACCGCCTCGCCCGCCTCCTCATCGCGAACGGCGCGGGCCCGGAACGGGTCGTCGCGCTCGCGCTGCCCCGCTCCGCGCAGATGGTCGTCGCGCTGTTCGCCGTCCTGCGCACCGGCGCCGCGTACCTGCCGCTCGAACTCGACTACCCGGCCGACCGGCTCGACTACATGCTGAAGGACGCGGCCCCCGCCTGCCTGGTCTCGCACAGCGTCATCGCCGCCGGCCTAGCCTTCGCCGGCCCGACCCTCGCGCTGGACGACCCCGGGACCGCCCGCGCCCTCGCCGACCTCCCCGGGACCGACCCGGCCCCCGGCGAACTGGGGGACTTCGCCCCCGGCACCCCGGGCCGGCTCGACCACCCCGCCTACGTCATCTACACGTCCGGCTCGACGGGACGGCCCAAGGGCGTGGTGACGCCGTACCGCGGCCTCACCAACATGCAGTTCAACCACCGCGCCAACATCTTCGACCCGGTGGTCGCCTCGGCGGGCCGCCGCCTCCGCATCGCGCACACCGTCTCCTTCTCCTTCGACATGTCGTGGGAGGAGCTCCTCTGGCTCATCGAAGGCCACGAGGTCCACGTCTGCGACGAGGACCTGCGCCGCGACGCCGAGGCGCTGACCGCCTACCTCCGCCGGCACCGCATCGACGTCATCAACGTGACCCCGACCTACGCCCAGCAGCTCCTCGACGAGGGGCTCCTGGACGGCGGGCACCGGCCGCCGCTCGTCCTCCTCGGCGGCGAGGCCGTCCCGGCCTCCGTGTGGGACCGGCTCGCACGGGCCGACGGCGTCCTCGGCTACAACCTGTACGGGCCGACCGAGTACACGATCAACACGCTCGGCGGCGGGACCGAGGACAGCGCCACCCCGACCGTCGGCAGGCCGATCTGGAACACCCGCGGCTACGTCCTCGACGGCTGGCTGCGGCCCGTCCCGCCGGGTGCGCCCGGCGAGCTCTACATCGCGGGCGACGGCCTGGCGCGCGGCTACCTCGGCCGCGCCGACCTGACCGCCGAGCGCTTCGTCGCCGACCCCTTCCGCACCGATCCGTCCGCGGGCGGCCGCATGTACCGGACGGGCGACCTCGTCCGGGTCCGCGAGGACGGCAACATCGACTTCCTCGGCCGCACCGACGACCAGGTGAAGATCCGCGGCTACCGGGTCGAGCCGGCGGAGATCGAGACCGCGCTCGCCGCCGAACCCGGCGTCGGGCAGGCCGCGGTCGTCGCCGCCGGCACCGGCGTCCCCGGCGTGCAGCGCCTCCTCGGCTATATCGTCCCGGACGGCACCCGCGAGGGCGCCGCCGACGAGCAGCTCGCCGAGTGGCGGCAGATCTACGACGCCGAGTACACCGAGGTCGGCACGGTCGTCCGCACCGAGGAGTTCGCCGGCTGGGACAGCAGCTACGACGGGAGCCCCATCCCCCTGGACGACATGCGCGAATGGCGCGAGACGACGGTCGAGCGCATCCAGGCCCTGCGCCCCCGCCGCGTCCTGGAGATAGGCGTAGGCGCCGGCCTCCTCCTCACCCGCCTCGCCCCCGAGAGCGAGGAGTACTGGGGCACCGACTTCTCCGAACCGGTCATCAGCAAGCTGCGGCACGACCTCGGCCCGGACTCGCCCGTCCGGCTGAGCTGCCGGCCGGCCCACGACACCGCCGGCCTGCCCGAGGAGTACTTCGACACGATCGTCATCAACTCGGTCGTCCAGTACTTCCCGGGCGCCACCTACCTCCAGGACGTCATCGCCAAGGCGATGCGCCTCCTCGCCCCCGGCGGGACGCTGTTCATCGGCGACGTGCGCGACCTGCGAACCGTCCGCCACCTGCACACCGCGATCCAGCTCGGCCGCGGCACCGGCGACCTCGACGCCATCGAGCGCGCCGTCCGGAGGGAGAAGGAACTCCTCCTCGACCCCGCCTTCTTCACCGCGCTGGACGGCCCGGCCCGCGTCGACGTCCTCACCAAACGCGGCACCCACCACAACGAACTGACCCGCCACCGCTACGACGCCGTCCTCCACAAGGACGCCCCGCCCGCCCCGCCGACCAGGAACACCCCCTGGACCACCCTCGACGATTTCGTTGACCTGCGGCGTGTTGTTGTTATGGAGGCCCGGATAACAACAACACGCCGCAGGTCAACGGGGGAGGGCGGGGCGGTGCGGGTGTGGGGGATCCCCGATCCGCGGGTTTCGGGGGAGGTCGCCGCGTTGCGGGTGCTGCGGGACGGCGGCTCGGCGGACGAGGCCCGGCGGGCACTGGCCGCGCCTCCGGAAGGGATCGAGCCGGAGACGCTGTACGCGTTGTTCCCGGACGTCGTGCTCACTCCGTCGGAGCGGGCCGGATGCTACGACGCCGTGTTCGGCGGGGGAGCGGCGTGCCTTCCGGCGGAGCCGGGACGCGCGCCAGCCTCGTACGCGAACGACCCCGTCGCCGCGCGCGACCACGGGGTGCTCGCCGCGCGCGTCAGGGAGGGCCTCAAGGCCCGGCTGCCCGGCTACATGGTGCCGAGCGCGATCATGACCCTGGACGCGCTGCCGCTCACGGTCAACGGCAAGCTCGACCGGCGCGCCCTCCCCGACCCCGGACGGGACGCGCCGCGCCGCGCCGGCCGCCCGCCGCGCACGCCCGTCGAACGGCTGCTGTGCACGCTGTTCACCGAGGTGCTGGACGCGCCGGGCGCCGGCATCGACGACGACTTCTTCGACCTCGGCGGCCACTCGCTGCTCGCGACGAGGCTCGTCGGCCGCGCCCGTGCCGTGCTCGGCGCCGAGCTGGCGATCCGCGACCTGTTCGAGGCGCCGACCGTCGCCGAACTGGCCGCGCGGGTCCACCGCGACGCGGGCGCGCGGCCCCGGCCCGCGCTGGAGCCGAGGGAGCGGCCCGCGCGCATCCCGCTGTCGTCCGCGCAGCGCCGGCTGTGGCTGCTCGACCAGCTGCTCCGCGAGGACGACGGGCCGCGCGGCGCCTACCATCTGCCGCTCGCGGTCCGGCTCCGCGGCGACCTCGACCTCGCGGCGCTCGAAGCGGCGATCGGCGACGTCGCCGCCCGGCACGAGAGCCTCCGGACGGTCTTCCCCGAGCACGACGGCACCCCCTACCAGCGGATCCTCGGCCCGGAGGAGGCGCGCCCCGCGCTGGAGGTCGCGGCCTGCCCGCCCGAGGACGTCATCGCGCGGCCGTTCGACCTGGCCGAGGACGTCCCGCTGCGCGTCGCGGTGTTCCCCGAAGGGGAGCGCGAGCACCTGCTGCTGGCCGTCTTCCACCACATCGCGTTCGACGAGTGGTCGTTCGGGCCGTTCGCCCGCGACGTCGCGGAGGCGTACGCGGCCCGCCTGGACGGGAGGGCGCCGGCCTGGGAACCGCCGCCCGTCCAGTACGCCGACCACGCCCTCTGGCAGCGGGAGCTGCTCGGCGACCCGCTCGACCCCGGCAGCGTCCACGCCCGGCAGCTCGACCACTGGGCGCGGACCCTGGCCGGCCTCCCCGAGGAGATCCCGCTGCCGGTGGACCGGCCGCGCCCCGGCACCGTCGGGCAGCGCGGCGGGACTCTCGCCGCCGACCTGCCGCCCGGCCTGGTGCGGCGCCTGCGCGGCGTCGCGCGGGACGGCGGCGCCAGCATGTTCATGGTGTGCCAGGCCGCCGTCGCGGCACTGCTGCACCGGACGGGCGCCGGCGACGACATCCCGCTCGGCGGCCCCGTCGCCGGCCGCACCGAGGAGGCCGCGCGCGACCTCGTCGGGTTCTTCGTCAACACGCTCGTGCTGCGCGCGGACGTGTCCGGCGATCCCGCGTTCGCGGAGCTGCTCGCCCGCGTCCGGGACGCAGATCTCGCCGGGCTCGCCAACCAGGACCTCCCCTTCGAGGCGGTCGTCGAGGCGCTGCGCCCGCGCCGCGTCCCCGGACGCAACCCGCTGTTCCAGGTGATGGTCGGCTACGAGAACCAGGGCGCGGGCGACGTGCGGTTCCCCGGACTGGAGCAGCGGGAGGCGCTGTTCGGGCCGGGCGCGGCGAAGTTCGACCTCGACTTCATCTTCCGGGAGGCCGCCGGCGGCCTCCGGCTGGTCGTCGACTACTCCGCCGACCTGTTCGACCCGGCCACGATCGACGCCCTGGCGGCCGGGCTGATCCGCCTGCTGGAGGCGGTCGCGGACGATCCCGGCGTGCGGGTCGGGGCGCTTCCCTCCGTGCTGACCGCCCGCGCCGCGACCTCGGCGGCGGCCACGGCGTCGGCTCCGGCGGTCGCGGCCCCGGCCGCACGGCGGGACGGCGAGCGGGAGGCGGCGCTGTGCCGCATCTTCGCCGAGGAGCTCGGCGTCCCGGACGTCGGGCCGGACGACGACTTCTTCGACCTCGGCGGCCACTCGCTGCTCGCGATGCGGCTCGTCCGGCGGATCAGGACCGAGCCCGGCTGCGCGGCGGCGAAGATCGCGACCCTGATGGCCGCGCCGACCGTCGCCGGCCTGCTGGCACGGCTGGAGTGAGGTGCCTCATACCTGGGCGCCCATTGCATGGTTAGGTGAGGCTAACCTAAGATCCTTGATCAGTTACCCCCGAAGCACCCGGAAGGACACCGGTCCTCTATGCGCACCATGATGCGGCGCCTCGCCGTGACCGCCGCGCTCGTCCTGAGCGTCGGCACGGTCGCGGCGTGCGGCGGCGACGACGAGCCCGCCGGCGCATCCGGCGGCACGGCCGCCGGGGCGTTCCCGGTCACGATCACCCACAAGCTCGGCACCGCGAAGATCGAGTCCGCGCCGGAGCGCATCGTCGCGCTCGGCGAGGTCGACCAGGACACCCTCCTCGCGCTCGGCATCACGCCGGTCGGCATGGCCGAGCTGACCGGGGTCCAGCCCGACGGGCTGGCCCCCTGGACCGCGCCGAAGCTGACCGGTGCGAAGCCCAGGCTGCTCAAGGCCGGCGAGGCCGGGTTCAACCTGGAGGAGATCGCGGCGCTGCGCCCCGACCTGATCCTCGCGGGCGGCGACTTCTTCATCGACAAGGAGTACGACAAGCTCGCCAAGCTGGCGCCGACGGTCGCCTACGAGACCGGCCCGGCCGAGGACTCCTGGCAGAAGATCGCGATCCAGACCGCCAAGGCCGTCGGCAGGGAGGCCGACGGACGCCGGATCGTCGCCGAGGCCGATGCCCAGATCTCCGGAGTGCAGACCAAGTACCCGCAGCTGAAGGGCAAGGGCTTCGCGTTCACCAGCGTCTTCCCCAACGGCAACATCGGCGTGATGAAGTCCAAGGACGACACGAGCGTGAAGCTGCTGGAGCAGTTCGGCATGGTGCTGCCGGAGCGGCTCGCGAAGCTCCCCGGTGACGGGTTCGCCGCGGAACTGAGCATGGAGAAGGTCGGCGTGCTGGACGTCGACGTCCTGCTCAGCCACTACAACGACGACCCGGCCACGCAGAAGAAGATCGAGGGCTACAAGCTGTTCGCCGACCTCGCCGTCGTCGAGCGCGGCTCGTACGTGCCGCTCGACCTGAAGTCGTTCTGGCCGCTGCGCACCCCCACCCCGCTCGCCGTCCCGTACGTCATCGGCAACGTCGTCCCGAAGATCGCCGAAGCCGCGGGCAAGGCGAAGTCCGCCTGATGCCGGAGGAGCGCATGGAGCCCCGCGTCCACGACGTCATCGGGATCGGCTTCGGGCCGTCCAACCTCGCGCTCGCCGTCGCGCTCGACGAGCTGCGCGAGCAGGACGGCGGCGGCGTGGACGCGGTGTTCTTCGAGAAGCAGCCGGAGTTCGGGTGGCACCGGGGAATGCTGATCGACGGCGCCACCATGCAGGTCCACTTCCTCAAGGACCTGGTGTCGCTGCGCAACCCCGCCAGCCGGTTCTCGTTCCTCGCCTACCTGCACGCCCGCGGCCGGCTGGTCGACTTCGTCAACCACAAGACGATGTTCCCGACGCGGGTGGAGTTCCACGACTACCTGGCATGGACGGCGGACGCGTTCGCCGACCGCGTCCGCTACGGGGCGGAGGTCGTCGCGCTCCGCCCCAGCGACGACGAGACCCTCGAAGTCGTGGTGCGCCGGGACGACCGGCTGGAGACGCACCTCGCCCGCGACGTCGTCATCGGCGTGGGCCTCGAACCGTCCCTGCCCGAGGGCGTCCAGGCGGGCGAGCGCATCTGGCACACCGAGGACCTGCTCACCCGGCTCGACGAGCGCGCGGGCTGGAACCCGCGCCGGCTCGTCGTCGTCGGCGCGGGGCAGAGCGCCGCCGAGGCCGTCGAGTACCTGCACCGCACGTTCCCGGAGACCGAGGTCTGCGCGGTCTTCGCCCGGTACGGGTACTCGCCCGCCGACGACAGCTCGTTCGCCAACCGCATCTTCGACCCGGCGGCCGTCGACCACTACTACGCGGCCCCCGACGACGTGAAGCGGATGCTGTTCGAGTACTCGCGCAACACCAACTACTCCGTGGTGGACCTCGACCTCATCGACGAGCTGTACCGGCGCGCCTACGCCGAGAAGGTCGCGGGCGCGGAGCGGCTCCGCATCCTCAACGCCTCCCGCCTGCTGGACGTCCGGGACGGCGCCGGGGGAGTGCGGGTCACGGTCGGCTTCCTGCCCACCGGCGAGGCCGCCGACCTGGACGCCGACGCCCTCGTCTACGCCACCGGCTACCGCGAGCGCGACCCGTTCGACCTGCTCGGCGAGGCGGGCGGCGACTGCCTCGCCGGACCGGACGGGCGCCCCGCCATGGAGCGCGACTACCGCATCGCCACTCGCCCCGGCCGCTCGTGGGGCGTCTACCTGCAGGGCGCGACCGAGCACAGCCACGGGATCGCCTCGTCGCTGCTGTCCATGACCGCCGTCCGCACCGGGGAGATCGTCCGGTCCATCGCCGGACGCTCCGCCCGCATCGTTCAGGAGGCCCGATGACCAATCCGTTCGACGACGCGGACGCGGAGTTCCGAGTCCTCGTCAACGCCGAGGGGCAGCACTCGCTGTGGCCGGCGTTCGCCGACGTCCCCGCCGGATGGACGACGGTCTTCGGGCCCGAGCCGCGGTCCGACTGCATCGGCTACGTCACGGCCAACTGGAAGGACATCCGGCCGCGGAGCCTCTCCGGCTGACCCCGCCGGCCGGCCCGTCCGGCCGCCGCGGGCCCGGGGCGGGCGGCGTCCCCCGCGCCGCCCGCCCTCCGGTTCGTCAGCCCGCCGGCAGGGACGGCCGCGCGGCGAAGAACCGGCCGATCATCGCGCTGGCGTAGGACGGCCACTCGTGCCCGCCGCCCTGCTCGGTGCACAGCGCGACGAGGAGCGTCCCCGGCCCGGTGCCGACGCAGCCCTCCGGGCCGCCCGGGACCGGCCACGACAGCGCGCCGAGCCCGTCCACCCAGCGCCAGAACTCCATGACGACCTGGACGGCGATGAACGGGAAATGGACGTCCGCGTCCATGTTCCCGCCGCCGGTGTAGGGGACGGACGGGTCGAGCGTCCCGTGGAACGCCAGCACCGACACCGGTTTCGACGGCGTGCAGCCGATGGCGAGCGCGCCCGACACCACGGCGATCCCGGCGAGCCGCTCCGCGCGCTGGCACGCGTACCGGTAGGCCATGCCGCCGCCGTTGGAGAAGCCGGTCATGAACACCCGGCGCGGGTCGGCGACGCCCTGCGCCACCAGCGTGTCGATCAGCGTGTCGAGGAAGGCCATGTCGTCGATGCCGGCCCAGCGGGCGAACGAGCAGCAGGCCCCGGCGTTCCACGTGCCGAGGAACCCCTCCGGGTAGACGACGGCGTAGCCCTGCTCGTCGGCGACGCCGTCGAGCCCGCTCTGCCTGCGGACGTACTCGGGGTCGTTCAGGCCGCCGTGCAGGGCCACGATCAGCGGCAGCGGCTTCCCGGCCGGGGAGCCGGGCGGGATGTGCAGGAGGTAGGGGCGGTCCCAGCCGCCCATCGCGATGGTGTGCTTCGTCGTTCCTGGGGCGTCCTCGGACGCCCCGGCGGGCAGGGGGTGGGCGACGAGCGCGGCGAGCAGCGCCACGATCGTCGCCGCCCGCGCGGCGATCTTCATAGCGCTGTTTCTAACGCCCGCCGCACCCTCCCGGCTATGCATTCGCGAGCGGAAAAGATCGGCGGCTTTTGGCGGCCGGGTGCGTAGCGGGTGAACGTTCTACGAGCCGGACCCGGAGCCGGCCTCCGCGGCCTCGGTCACCTCGGGGTCCGGCTCGCCCCGGCCGGCGTGCGCGTCGGCCTCGGCCTGCCTGCGCTCCGCGTTCGCGAGGTCACGTGCCCGGTGGCCAGGATCGCGATGCCGGCGACGATCACGCCCGCGCCGATGGCGAACGGGACGTGGATGTTCGTGTGCTCGACGAGCCGTCCCGCCGCGTGCCGTGGACAGCCGGTGGTGGAACTCGCGCCGCGCGTCGGCGACCCGCGCATGCGCACGGGCGGCCTTGGTGCGGGCCTTGTCGCGATTGCTCGAGCCCTTCTGCTTGCGGCACAGGGCTTGCTGCGCCTTACGCAGCTTCTTCTCGGCGCGGCGCAGGAAACGCGGCGAAGCGATCTTGCGGCCGTCCGATAGCACGGCGAAGTGCTCCAGCCCCAGATCGACCCCCGTTTCGGTGCCGGGCTCTGGGAGCGGTTCGTCGCTGCTCTCGACGACGAAGGAGGCGAAGAACCTCCCAGCGGCGTCCTTGACCACGGTCACCGTCGAGGGGATTGCCGGCAGCCGCCGCGACCAGCGCACCTTCACCTCGCCGACCTTGGGCAGCGCGAGCTTGCCGCCCGGCGTGATCGACGAGCGGGCGTTGGCGGTGAACCGGACCGACTGGCGGTTGTCCTTGCGGGACTTGAACCGCGGCGCCCCCACCTTCGGGCGCCTGCCGGCCAGGCCTTCAAAGAACGCCCGGTAGGCCGCCTCCAGATCCCGCAGCGACTGCTGCAGCACCACCGACGACACCTCACCCAGCCAGCAGCGCTCCGGCGTCTTCTTCGCCGCCGTCATCGCCGCCGACAGCGCGGCCGCCGTCGGGAACGGCAGCCCGGCCTCGCGGGCGTCCCGGCGGTGGGGTAGAGCTGGAAGGAATACCGAAGCTGCACATGACCACCCTATTACCGTCCGGAGGCGGATGTGTGCACAACGTGAAGAATGCTTGGGGCGCGGCGAGCCCCCGGCTGGGGGGAGGGCCCGGCCGGGGGCTCGTGATCCGAGATGGTCCGATCAGTCCTTGTTGAGCGCCGCCATCTCCTTCTCGATCGCGCGCTGGTGCGCCTCGGCGTCCTCACGGGCCCGCTTGGGGCTCCAGCGTCCCGTCATGATGAAGATGAACGGCAGGAAGAGGATCTGGCCGCCCAGGCAGACGTACCACCACGTCCGCCACTGGCCGGGGCCCTCCTCCGACGCCTTCTGCACCTCGGCGCCGTGCTCCTTCAGGACCGCCAGCTGCGGCTGCGCCTTCTGCACGGTCGCGAGGCCGGGCAGGCCGACCTCCTTCGCGGCGCGGGCCTGCAGCTCCGGCGGGGCCTGGCCGGAGGGGTACTTGCCCAGCTCGGCGAACAGCTGCGGATGCTGGTTCACGACGGCCAGCGCGGGGGCCGCCTCCTTCGAGGCGACCTGCACCTCGTGCCCGTGCTCCACGAGGGGCGTCACCGACGTCACCACCAGCGGGACGAAGGCCGCCGAACCGGCCACGACGAGCCGCAGGATCCATCCCCATACGGCCAGCCCGGTCGCGGTGGCGGCCGGGTTGTGCTTCTCGACGGTCTCGGTGAAGCCGGCCATCCACGGCGCGTACGCCAGGCCGCCGAAGACGCCGATGGCGATGAAGAGCCACGCGAAGGTGTAGTAGCCGGTGTCGGGGTGGACGGCCAGCTGCGCGAAGTACGCGGTGGCCGCGACGGAGCCGACGCCGCCGACGACCATCAGCGGCTTGCGGACGCCGAGCCGGTCCGACAGCAGCCCCGCCACGACGAGCGCGATCGCGTTCGCCGCCCAGTACCAGTTGGCGAGGCCGTTGGTGCGCTGCTCGCTGTAGCCGAAGGTGGCGGAGAAGTAGATGACGAAGTTGCCGACGGCCGCGTAGTAGAGCAGCAGGTAGACGCTGATCGCGAAGGCGGAGCCGACGACGTCCAGCCGCATCATCTGCCGCCAGTGGCCGGACAGCTGCTTGTCGGGGTCGATGCCCTTGGCGCGCGCCTCGATCAGCGCGCGGTCGCGCATGCTGACCATGATCTGGTCGCGCAGCGCCGGGGACAGCTCCCGCAGCCCGAACAGCGCGATGACGAACACGACGAGGGCCGTGTAGCCGGAGTAGCGCAGCTCGTCCTGCCAGCCGGCGGTGTCGAGCGTCGCGCTGGTCACGGTCGTGACGACGAGGCTGCCGAGCACCGGGCCCATCGTCCAGAAGCCCATCGCGGTGGCGCGGCCGAGCTGCGGCGAGAAGTCGCGGATCAGCGCCGGGGTCGCGACGAGGACGATGCCCTCGATGAAGCTGAGCGCCGCGAACAGCACGAGGAACGTGTGCTTGCCCGGCGAGTGCGGCAGCGCCAGCACCAGCAGGCCGGCGATCAGCAGGCCGTACACGACGAGGTTCGCGCGGCCCCAGCGGTCGGCGAGCCCGGCGAGCAGCGACGCGAACGCGCCGATCGCGTTGCCGATCACCGACAGCAGGATGAAGTAGGCGAACGTCATCGAGTAGTGCGACATGATCGACGTCGCGACGGCGTACTGGATGTAGAGCAGGTAGTACAGGACGATCGTGGTGACGACGACGATCGCGAGATAGCCGTAGCGGCGCCCCGACTCGGGGTAGTGCGGGAGGTCGCGGCGCCACAGCCGGGCGGCGAGGCCCGGTGCGGCGGCGCCCTCGGCGGCGCCGGCGTCGGTGGACGAGGAAACGGACATGCAGGGACTCCTCCGGGCGCTGTTCTCCCCCGAGAACCGGTCCTGACCAGAGCGGCGAAATGCGCCTCCGCCGCCGGTCGTGCGGTCACGTTAGACCCGCGAAGCATGAATGGCAATAACTTTCTGCCATTGAAACCGACCAGTCGGTATGGTCTCATCTACGTGCGGATACCCGCCCGGGGGCGGCGTGGGCCGGGACATCGGCATGCGCGCTCACCAGTGCGTCCACCCCGGCATCCTGCGCCATACCGACCGGACGGTACAAGGCTTTGGACGGCTGAGGAGACACAGTGCGGGCATTCGAGGAGAGCGACGTCCCGGGGCTGGCGCTGGACCGGTTCGCGGAGTTCTTCCGGCGGGTCCGCCCGGAGGCCGCCGGCCCGCTGCGCGCGCGGCTCGTCGACGGCGGGCGGTCCAACCTCACCTACGAGGTGACCGACGGGCGCGGCTCCTGGATCGTCCGGCGGCCGCCGCTCGGCCACGTGCTCGCGACCGCCCACGACATGGCGCGCGAGTACCGGGTGATGACGGCGCTGGCCGGCACCGCGGTGCCCGTCCCGGAGACGTACGCGCTGTGCGAGGACCCGGACGTGATCGGCGCGCCGTTCTACGTCATGGAGATGGTCGAGGGCACGCCGTACCGGAGCGCCGCCGAGCTGGCGCCCCTCGGCCCGGCCCGCGTGGCGCGGATCGCCGACCGGATGATCGACACGCTCGTCGACCTGCACGGCGTCGACCCGGCGGAGGTGGGCCTGGCCGGCTTCGGCCGTCCCGACGGATTCCTCGCCCGCCAGGTGCGCCGCTGGAAGAAGCAGCTGGACGCCTCCCGCAGCCGCGATCTCCCGGCCGCCGACGAACTGCACGCGCTCCTGGAGGCGAACCTGCCGGCCGGGTCGGCGCCCGCGATCGTGCACGGCGACTACCGGCTCGACAACCTCCTCGTCGACTCGCGCGGCCGCATCGCCGCCGTCCTCGACTGGGAGATGGCGACGCTCGGCGACCCGCTGACGGACCTGGCGCTGCTCCTGGTGTACATGGGGCACGGCGCCCCGGCCCCCGGCGCGCGCGACGCCGCGAGCGCGCCCGGCTTCCCGGCGCCGGACGAGG
This sequence comes from Actinomadura latina NBRC 106108, assembly GCF_001552195.1. Classification (GTDB taxonomy): domain Bacteria; phylum Actinomycetota; class Actinomycetes; order Streptosporangiales; family Streptosporangiaceae; genus Spirillospora; species Spirillospora latina. The sequence goes on along the minus strand of NZ_BCQS01000039.1, from coordinate 40,087 downwards.
TGGTGGCCCGCTACGCCGGGCGCAGCGGCCGGGACCTGTCGTCGATCGGCTTCTACGTCGCGCTGGCCTGCTTCAAGCTCGCCGTGATCTCCGAGGGCATCCACTACCGGTACATCCACGGCCAGACCGTGGGGAGGGGGTTCGACTCGGTCGGCGCGGCCGTCGAGCCGCTGCTGCGGTCGGGTCTGGCCGCCCTGGACGGCTGAGGGCGCTGGTCCATGGAAACCGCCGCAACGCATCGCCGCTGGTAGACCACCGTACCGCTATCGTGTGTGACACATCACGGGCTGTGCGCGCTGTGCATGGTGGAGCCGGATCGCGGCGGTGCCGGCGGGCGCGGAGGGGAGCCCGCGCGTCACCCGCCCCGCGCCGGCGACCTGCCGGCGGGCTGGACGGTTCCGCGGTGCCGGGGCGGACGCCGCGGAACCGTCCCGTCCGCCGGCCTCTTCGCCTCCACCGTTGCATACCAACCGGTCGGTATGTTGTCATCGAGGCGCGCGCCCGGCGGGCGGGCGCCCGGACGGAGGTCACTCCCATGCGGACGTTCAGCGGCGTGGACGACTACGAGAAGGCCGTCGGAACCCACCTCGGCCACAGCGGGTGGCACACGATCACGCAGGAGCAGGTGAACCTGTTCGCGGACGCGACCGGCGACCACCAGTGGATCCACGTCGACCCGGAACGCGCCGCCGGCGGGCCGTTCGGCGGGACGATCGCGCACGGCTACCTCACGCTCTCGCTGATCCCGATGCTCGCCGCCGAGATCTACCGCGTCGAGGGCCTGCGGATGGGCGTGAACTACGGCGCGAACAAGGTCCGCTTCCCGGCGCCGGTCCCGGTCGGCTCCCGGGTCCGCGCGGGCGCCGAGCTGCTGTCACTGGACCGCGGCTCCGCGGGCGCCCGCGCCACGGTCCGCGTCACGATCGAATGCGAGGGCGGAGGCAAGCCCGTCTGCGTCGCAGAAACCCTCTCCGTCCTCGTCGGCTGATTGACGGCGCCAGGCCACGGAAATTATGGTGAACCGACCGGTCGGTATGTGCTGTGTCCGCACGCTTCCCGACCCCATTCCCCCGCCGTCGCGCGTCTTTCGGAGAATTGCCATGATCCCCAGCACGATGCAGGACTTCCCGCTGTCGGTCGCCGCGATCCTGCGGCACGGGGCGCGCGTCTACGGCGGCAGCGAGTGCGTGACCTGGACGGGCGGCGGCCCGCCCCGGCGGGCGGCGTTCGCGGAGATCGCCCGCAACGCCGAGCGGCTGGCGTCCGCGCTGGCCAGGCTGGGCGTCCGCCGCGGCGACCGGGTCGCGACCTTCTGCTGGAACAACCAGGAGCACCTGGAGGCGTACTTCGCGGTGCCGGCCATGGGCGCGGTGCTGCACACGCTGAACATCCGGCTGTTCCCCGAGCAGCTCTCGCACATCGTCAACCACGCAGACGACCAGATCATCATCGTGGACGACAGCCTCATCCCGCTGCTGGCGCGGGTCGTGCGGGAACTTCCCGCCGTCGAGGCGTACGTGGTGGTCGGCGACGGCGACGCCGCACCGCTGGAGGAGAACGGCAACGGCGCGCCCGTCCTGCGGTACCACGAGCTGCTCGCCGCCGAGGAGCCCGGCTACGCGTGGCCGGACGTGGACGAACGCTCCGCCGCGTCCATGTGCTACACCAGCGGCACCACGGGCGACCCCAAGGGCGTCGTGTACTCGCACCGCTCCACGTTCCTGCACGCGATGGCGGTGCAGTCGGCCTCCATGGTGGGCATCACCGAGGCCGACCGCGTCCTGACCATCGTCCCGATGTTCCACGTCAACGCGTGGGGCCTGCCCTACGGCGCGTTCCTCTCCGGCGCGACGCTGCACATGCCCGGCCCGTTCATGCAGCCGGAGCACCTGGTCGCGTTCATCGCCGGGGAGAAGAGCACCCTGGCCTCCGCCGTCCCCACCATCTGGAACGGGATCCTGGCCTACGGCGAGCAGCACGAGATCGACCTGTCGTCCCTGCGCTCCGGCACGTCCGGCGGCGCCGCCGCGCCGCGCGTCCTGCTGGAGCGGTTCGAGCAGCGCTACGGCCTGCGCATCATCCAGGGCTGGGGCATGACCGAGACCAGCCCGCTCGGCGGCATGGCGTTCCCGCCGCCCGGCGTGGAACCCGGCACCGACGAGGACATGGACTGGCGCCTCAAGTCCGGCCGCGTCGCCGCGGGCGTCGAGATGCGCATCGTGGACGACTCCGGCGCCGAACTGCCGTGGGACGGCGAGGCCGTCGGCGAGATCGAGGTCCGCGGCCCCTGGATCACCGGCTCCTACCACCGCGACCCGGCGCCGCAGAAGTTCGACGGCGGCTGGCTCCGCACCGGCGACATCGGCACCATCGACGAGCGCGGCTTCTTCCAGATCACCGACCGCGCGAAGGACGTCATCAAGTCGGGCGGCGAATGGATCTCCTCCGTCGAACTGGAGAACCACCTGATGGCCCACCCGGCCGTCGCCGAGGCCGCCGTCATCGGCATCCCGGACCCGCGCTGGGACGAGCGGCCGCTCGCCTGCGTCGTCCTGCGCCCGGAGGCCGCCGCCACGTCCGCGGAACTGGCGTCCTTCCTGGCCGGCAAGGTGGCCCGCTGGCAGGTGCCCGAGTACTGGACCTTCATGGACGAGATCCCCAAGACCACCGTCGGCAAGTTCGACAAGAAGCCCCTGCGCGCCCACCACAAGAACGCGGCGCTCAAGGTCGAGCACATCGAACGCTGACGGCCCCTGGGGGACTACGCGTCCTTCAGGCCGTTGAGGAAGAGGTCCACGTAGTGGCTGCTGATCGCCTCGGTCTTCAGGGTGCCGCCGGGGCGGTACCAGACTCCGATCTGGTGGACGGTGCCGAAGAAGAAGTGGACGGCGATGTCGGCGGGCGTGGCGGTGCGGAAGGCGCCCTCGCGCTGGCCCTCCTCGACGAGGGCGCGGAAGCGCTCGTGGTAGCGGCGCCGCTCGGCCCGGACGGCCTCGCGGCGGTCGCGGGGCAGCAGGTGCGTGGAGCGGAAGAAGACCGTGAAGTCGTCCAGGTAGAGGAACGAGGTGTTGAGGACGTCGACGGCGGCGGCGTGCAGGCGGTCCTCGGCGGTGCCGGGGCCGCTCGCGATCTGCTCCAGGCGCGACATCTGCAGGCCGAGGAGCCGGTGGTAGATCTCGTAGAGGAGATCGTCCTTGGAGCCGAAGTAGTGGTACATGGCTCCCTTGGTGACGCCGGCGGCGTTCACGATCTCCTGCACCGAGGTGTTCTCGAAGCCCTTCTCGGCGAACAGGCGGGTCGCCACGGCCAGCAGCCGGTCGGGCAGTGGCAGGTTGCCGGGCAGTCGGCCTGCGGGCGCCTGCGTCATGACTCCACCTCCGTTCCGGGAATGCCCCGGGGTCGCGGGCCGTCCCGGCGGCGGCCGCCCGTAGATCGCCGACAGCCTACCGGCGGTGCGGGGCGCGGCTGTGCGGAGACCTGGGCTTCGGCTGTTGACCGGGGGTGCCCGATGATTCTATCTTCATGGAATCCGACCAGTCGGTATGTGTATTTCGGCCTCGGTGGATTCACGATGATTCATCGGGGGAGGTGAGGCGATATGTCCGGCTCCTCTGGGATCCTGGAACTACGAGAGGTGACCGTCCGCTTCGCCGGGCTGGTCGCACTGGACGGCGTGTCGCTGTCCGCGCCGCAGGGCCGGGTCACCGGCGTGATCGGCCCGAACGGCGCCGGCAAGACCACCCTGTTCAACGTCGTGTGCGGATTCGTCCGGCCGGAGTCGGGCGAGGTGCGGTGGCGGGGCGGGGCGCTCGGCCGGCATCGGCCGCACGACCTGACCCGGCTCGGCATCGCCCGCACGCTGCAGGGGCTCGGGCTCTTCCCGGGCCTGACGGTCCTGGAGAACGTGATGGTCGGGGCCGACAGGCGGGCGCGGGCCGGATTCTGGTCCGGGCTGTTCGCGCTGCCGCGCGCCGACCGCGACGAGGCCGCGCTGCGGGAGCGGGCGATGGCCCGGCTCGCGGAGCTGGGCGTGGCGGGGGAGGCCGGGCGGCTGCCCGGCCAGCTGCCCTACGGCGTGCAGAAGCGGGTCGCGCTGGCGCGGGCGCTGGTCGCCGAGCCGGAGCTGCTGCTGCTGGACGAGCCGGCGGCCGGGCTGTCGGCGGCGGAGATGGACGAGCTGGCGGAGCTGATCCGCGGGCTGCGCGGCGGGCCGGCGGTCGTGCTCGTCGAGCACCACATGGATCTCGTGATGAACGTCTGCGACCGGGTCGTCGTGCTGGACTTCGGCAAGGTCATCGCCGACGGCGCGCCCGCGGACGTGCGCGACGACCCCGCCGTCCTGGACGCCTACCTGGGCGAGGAGGTCGCCGGTGCTTGAGGTGAAGGACCTCACGGTCCACTACGGGGCGGTCCGCGCGCTCGGCGGCGTGGACCTCTCGGTGGACGAGGGCTCCGTGACCGCCGTGCTGGGGGCGAACGGGGCCGGGAAGACCACGCTGCTGCGCACGATCTCCGGCCTGCTGCGGCCCAGGGCGGGACGCGTCGAGCTGGACGGGAAGGACATCACCCGGTCGCCGGTCGAGGACATCGTCCGGCTCGGGGTCGCGCACGTCCCGCAGAGCGGCGGCGTCATCGTCGAGCTGACCGTCGAGGACAACCTGCGGCTCGGCGGCCTGTGGCGGCGCGACCGGGCCGCCCTGACGCGGCGGATCGCCGAGATGTACGAGCTGTTCCCGGCGCTCGCCGAGCGCCGGGCGAAGACCGCGGCGACGCTGTCCGGCGGCGAGCGGCAGATGCTCGCGCTGGCCCGCGCGCTCACCGGCGCGCCGCGGCTGCTGCTGGTGGACGAGCCGTCCCTCGGCCTGGCGCCGCGCGTGGTCGCGCAGCTCATGGCCGTGCTGCGGCGGCTGTGCGACGAGGACGGCCGCACCGTGCTGCTCGTCGAGCAGAACGCCCGCAGCGCGCTGTCGGTCGCCGACCGCGCGGTCGTGCTCGACCTCGGCTCGGTCGTGGCGGCGGAGGCCGCCGCGACCATCGCCGCCGACGACCGCCTCCGCCACGCCTACCTGGGGTTCTGATGGTCCGCTTCATCAATCTCACGCTCGCCGGCATCACCTCCGGCGTGGTGTTCGCGGCGGTCGCGCTCGCGCTGGTGCTGATCTGGCGGGCCACCCGGATCGTGAACTTCGCGCAGGGCGGGATGCTGATGTTCACGACGTTCCTGGCGTGGAGCGTCATCGACGGCGGCGGCTCCTACTGGCTGGCGCTCGGCGTCGCGCTGGTGTCCGGGCTGGTGCTCGGCGCCGTCATCGAGCGGGTGGTGGTGCGGCCGGTGGAGAACAAGCCGCCGCTGAACGCCGTCATCGTGACGCTGGGGCTGTACGTGCTGCTGCAGGCCGGGGCGGGGATGATCTGGGGCGACACGCCGCACTCCTACCCGCCCGCCTTCACCATCAAGGGCCTGTCGGTGGCCGGGACGCGGCTGCTGCTGTCGCCGTTCGACCTGTTCGTCATCGGCGCGGTCGCGGGAGTCATGGTGCTGCTGACGCTGCTGTTCGTCCGCACCGACCTCGGGCTGCGGCTGCGGGCGTCCGCGTTCGCCCCCGAGATCGCCCGGCTGCAGGGCGTCCGCGTCGGCCGGATGCTGACGCTCGGCTGGGCGCTCGCGGCGCTCGTCGGGTCGCTCGCCGGGGTGCTGATCGCCCCGTCGGTGTTCGTGGGGCCCGCCCAGTTCGACGTGATGCTCGTCTTCGGGTTCACCGCGGCGGTGATCGGCGGGCTGGACAGCCCGGCCGGGGCCGTCATCGGCGGGCTGCTGCTCGGCTGCGCGCTCAGCTACGTGTCCGGCTACGTCAGCTCGGACCTGGTCACCTTCGGGGCGCTCGCCGCGCTCATCACCGTCCTGATGGTCAGACCCAACGGCCTGTTCGCGGTGAGCACCGGAAGGCGGGTGTAGCGCGGTGGACACCGTCCTGAACGTCCTGCGCCGCTCCACGCTGACGCGGCACACCGCGGGCGCCCTGGCGGCGATCGCCGCGCTGTACTTCCTGACGACGGCGGTCGGCCCCTACCGGGACCTGCAGATCGCGCAGGTCGCCTACCTCACCTGCGCGGTGGCGGGCCTGACCGTGCTGACCGGCCTCGGCGGGCAGATCTCCCTCGGGCACGGCGCGTTCATGGCGGTCGGCGCCTACACCGCCGCGCTCGTCATCGGGCACTGGGGCTGGCCGCTCGCCGCCGTCCTCGCCGCGGCGGCCGGCGTCACCGCGGTCGCGGGCGTGCTGGTCGGCGCGGTCGCCGCCCGGCTGCACGGCCCCTACCTCGCCGGCGCCACCCTCGCGTTCGCGGTCGGGCTGCCCGGCCTCGCCAACTACGAGCCGCTCACCGACCTGCTCGGCGGGCAGAACGGGCTGACGCTCGTCCCGCCGATCCCGCCCGAGTCGCTCGGCGCCACGTTCCCGCTGGAGCGCTGGCAGGCGTGGATCGCCTGCCTCGGCGCCGTCATCACGCTCTTCCTGCTCGCCAACCTGACCCGCGGCCGGTTCGGCCGGACGCTGCGGGCCAGCCGCGACGACGAGATCGCCGCCGCGCTCAGCGGGGTCCGCGTCGCCCGGCTGCGGATCGCCGCGACCGTCGTGTCGGCGGCCTGCGCCGGCCTCGGCGGCGGGCTGCTCGCCGTCGTCGCGACGCTCGCCGCGCCGGGCGCGTTCCCGCTCACGCTCTCCCTCCAGCTGATCGCCGCGATCATCATCGGCGGCCTCGGCAGCCTGACCGGGGCCGTGTGGGGGTCGCTGATCCTCGTCTACGTGCCGACGTGGGCGTCGGACCTGTCGTCCTCGTCCGGCCTGTCGCACAACATCGCCTCGAACCTGCCCCTCGCCGTCTACGGCCTCGTCCTCATCGTGGTGACGCTGGCCTTCCCGCGCGGTCTCCAGGGAGGACTGCGCGACATCGGCGGCGCCGTCCGGCGCCGCGTGCTCATGAGGCGCGACCAGGCTCCCGGGCCGCGCGGTTCCGCATCGACAGCCACATCGGGGCCAACCACCACGCACTCAGGAGGAGCAGATGAAGAGAATGCGGACAAGGGCGCTCGCCGTGATGACCGCGGCGACGCTGGCGGTCGCGGCGAGCGGCTGCGGAGGTGACGGCGGGGACGGCGGGGACTCCGGCGCGCCCGGCGTCACCGCCACCACCGTCACCATCGGCAGCCACCAGCCGCTGACCGGCCCGGCGGCGCCCGGCTACAGCGCCAACTCGGCCGCGTCGAAGGCGTTCTTCGACTACGTCAACGCCAACGGCGGCATCAACGGGCGCAAGATCGTCTACAAGTACGTGGACGACGCCTACAACCCGACCCAGACCGTCAGCGTCACGCAGAAGCTCGTCCTCCAGGACAAGGTCTTCGCGATGTTCAACGGGCTGGGCACCCCCACCCACTCCAAGGTCGTCGACTACCTGAACGCCCAGCGCGTCCCCGACCTGTTCGTCGCGTCCGGATGCGGCTGCTGGGACCAGCCGAAGGAGCACCCGCAGACGTTCGGCTGGCAGGTCGACTACATCCGCGAGGGCAAGATCCTCGGCGACTACATCAAGAAGACGTTCGCCGGGAAGAAGGTCGCCTACTTCTTCCAGAACGACGACTTCGGGCAGGACGGGGTGAAGGGCCTCGACATGTACATCCCGAAGGCCGACGTGGTGTCCCGGCAGTCCTACCAGCCGGGCAGCACCGACATCGGCGCGCAGGCCCAGGCGATCGCCCAGTCCAAGGCGGACGTCGTCGTGCTGTTCAGCATCCCCACCTACACCGCGCTGTTCCGGCTCGCCGCGCTGAAGCTGAACTACAAGCCGACGTTCGCCGTCAGCAACGTCGGGTCCGACCCGATCACCCTCACCGGGCTGCTGGAGAGCTTCGCCAAGAAGGGCGGCAGCGAGGTCAAGGGCAACCCGCTCATCCAGGGCATGATCACCAACGGCTACCTGTCGTCGCCGGGCGACACCGCCAACAGCTGGACCCAGCTGTTCAAGAAGGTCCACGACCAGTACATCCCGAAGCTGCCGTTCAACGGCAACATCGTCTACGGGATGTCGGTCGCCTACACCTTCGTCCAGGCGCTGCAGGCGGCGGGGAAGAACCCGACCCGCAAGAGCCTCGTCGAGGCGCTGGAGAAGTCGCACTTCACCGGGCCGGGCGTCGTCCCGTTCGGCTTCAGCGCCGACTCGCACGCCGGCTACACCGGCACGCAGATCGGCAAGATCGACGGCGAGAACATCGTGCCCGAGGGGCAGCCGATGACGACCGACGACGGTGACGGGCCGATCCAGCCCTACACGAACCCGCAACCGCAGGCGCCCGCCAACGGCATTCCCGCCGCCGGCTGACGGGTACCGCCGCCGTCCCGCGCGACCGCCCCAGCGGCGCGGGACGGCGGCCCCCGCCGCCTCGCCCGGACGCCCGCGCCCGCGTTCTCAGGCCCGGACGATCTCCGGGCCGGCGGCGGCGAGGTCGGCGGCGAGGTCGGTGTCCAGCCCGGTGTCGGTGATCACCACGTCGACATCGGACAGATCGCCGAAGCGCACCAGATGGTCGTGCCCGATCTTGGTGCGGTCGGCGAGCAGCACCCGCCGCCGCGACGAGGCGATCATCGCCCGCTTCACCGCCGCCTCCGCCTGGTCGGACGTGGTCAGCCCGCGCTCCACCGAGCAGCCGTTGGTCGCCATGAACGCCACGTCCACCCACAGGTCGGCCAGCGGGCGCAGCACCCACTCGTCCACGGTGGCGAGCGTCCGGCCGCGCACCCGGCCGCCCAGGATGATCACGGTCAGGTTGGGGCGGGTCGCGAGCACCGACGCGTGCGGCGGCGAGTTCACGATCACCGTCAGCTCGCGGTCGGTGGGCAGCAGCTGGACGAACCGGGCCGTGGTCGTGCCCGCGTCCACGATGATCGACCCGTCGGCGGGCAGTTCCGCCAGCGCGGCCTTGGCGATGCGCTGCTTCTCCTCGGTCATCACCGCGTCCCGCGCCGCCAGCTCCGGCTCGAACCCGAGCCGCTCGACCGGCATCGCGCCGCCGTGCACCCGCCGGACCGTCCCGGCCCGCTCCAGGACGGTCAGGTCCCGGCGGATCGTCTCGGTCGTGACCGAGAACTCCTCGGCCAGCGCGACCACGTCCACCCGGCCCTTCGAGCGCGCCAGCGCAAGGATCGCCTGCTGTCGTTCCTCGGCGTACATGACCGTCCCACCCGTCCCGCGTCGGCTCCGTCCGCGTCCATTGTCGCGGGCCCGGGCGGTCTCCCGCGCCCCGGCCGGACCATCGGCGGCGGAGGCTCGGGCGGCGGCCCCATCGCCTCCACCGGGCCGGCCGCCGCCCCCGGGCTCACCCCGGGACCGTCGGTTCACGCATGGTCGGGCTCCTCGGCGTCCAGGTCGCGGGCCAGGAGACCGGCCAGCTCGTCCAGGGCCTCGGCGGCGCCGTCCCCGTCGGCGGACAGCGTCACCTCCGTCCCCCGCGCGGCCGCGAGCGACAGCACGCCGAGGATGCTGCTCGCCGGGACGGGGGCGCGGTCCCCGGCCCGGATGGACACTTTGACGGGCTGCCGCGCGGCGATCTGCACGAAGATCTTCGCGGGCCTGGCGTGCAGGCCCTGCGCGGAGCCGATGATGACGCTGCGTTCGGGCACGGCTGCCTCCTTGGGGGTTGCGCGGTCAGGGCTCGATCGTGACCTTGATGGCCGCGCCCCGGGTGACGAGGTCCAGGGCGTCGTGCAGGGCGTCCAGCGGAAGCCGGTGGGTGATGAGGTCCTCGACGGGGACCTGCCCGGAGCCGATCAGCTCCAGCGCACGCGCGTTGTGGGCGGGGCTGGACCCGTTCGCGCCGACCAGCGACAGCTCCCGGTAGTGGACGCGGTTCGCGTCGACGGAGATCACGGGGTCGTCCTTCGGCAGGCCGCCGAACAGGCTGACCCGCCCGCCCGGCGCCATCAGGCGCTGCGCCTGCTCCTGCGCGGCGGCCGACGCGGCCGCGGTGATCGCGACGTCGGCGCCGCGCCCGCCGGTGCGGGCGAGGACCTCCTCGACCACGTCGGTGGCGCTCGCGTCGATCGCGGCGTCCGGCTTGACGAGCGCGGCGGCCCGGTGCAGCCGCTCGGCGTTGACCTCGACGAGGAACACGCGGGCGGCGCCGCGGGCGCGCGCGACCCGCACGTGCAGGCAGCCGACCGGGCCGGAGCCGAACACCACGACGTCGTCGCCCTCGCCGACCCGCGCCAGTTCCTGGCCGTTGAGGACGCAGGCGAGCGGCTCGGCCACCGACGCCTCGGCGAACGACACGCCGTCCGGGACGCGGTTCACCCCGTCCACCGCCAGCACCTTCGCCGGGACGATCATGTACTCGGCGAACGCGCCGTCGTAGTGGTACCCCATCGACTCCTGCGCGGTGCAGACCGTCATCCGGCCGCGGCTGCATTCGGAGCACGTCCCGTCCGGGATCGCCGCGATGACCTGGACGCGGTCGCCCGCCGCCCAGCCCTCGGCGCCGTCGCCGGCCCCGGCGACCTCGCCGGCGATCTCGTGGCCCATCACCCGCGGCGGGACGATGTGGTGGTGCCCGAAGCGGGAGATCTTCACATCCGTCCCGCAGGTCGAGCAGTTCCGGACGCGGATCTTCAGCTCGCCTGGGCCGGGCTCCGGCTCCGGCGCGTCCTCCAGGCGGATGTCGCCGGGTGCGTAGAAACGGGCGACCTTCATACGGCGTGTCCCTGTCCTGTCGGTTGCTGTGCGGTCGGTTGCTGTTCTCCGGTCTGCGGGTCGAGCAGCGCGAGGACCTCCTCGGGGCCGGTGGCCTCGCGCAGCGCGCGGGCCCGGTCCGGGTCCAGGAGGATCTCGGCGAGCTCGGCGAGGATCTCCATGTGCCCGCCGCCGCGCGCCGCGATCGCGATGCACACGACGACCTCGTCGCCGTTCCAGTCCGTCCCCTCGGGGAACCGGACGACGGCGAGGGCGTCCCGGCGGATGAGGTCGCGGCCCTCGTTCGTGCCGTGCGGGATCGCCACGCCCTCGCCGAGGTAGGTGGAGACCGAGCGCTCCCGCTCCAGCATCGCGTCGATGTAGCCGGGCTCGACGGCGCCGGTGTCCACCAGCACCTGCCCGCAGAGCCGGACGGCGTGGTCGCGGCCCGCGGCGCGGGCGTCCAGCCGGATCGCCTCCGGCGCGAGCAGGTCGGCGGCCCGGTCAGGCACCGACCTCACCGCCGTCCTTGATCGCCTTGACCAGGCGGTCCACGGCGGGGTCGCCGATGTAGACCTCGAAGGTGATCACCGGGGTGTCCCCGGCGCCGCGCCGGGCCCGCTCGGCGAGCCCGGTGTGGGTGACGACCACGTCGGCGTCGGCGGGGATCGAGTCGACGGGCGTGTGCTCGACCGTCACGTCGCTCTTCTTCAGCTTCCTGCGCAGCTGGCCGGCGAGCATGACGCTGCTGCCCATGCCGGCGTCGCAGGCGATCACGAGCTTGCGGATGTCCTTGCCGTTCATCGTGGGTGTGCCCTCCATCGGACGGGGTGGCGGCTCAGAGCCCGTCATGGTTCAGGAAGCGGTCGTCTCCCTGGCGGTGCCGCCGGCCGCCTTCTTCGCGGCCGCCTTGTTCGCGGCCGTCCTCTCCTCGGCCTCCTTCAGTTCGTCCTCGGCCCCGGACTCCTCGTCCTCGGGCTCGGCGAGCCTGCCGAAGCCGAGCAGCGCCGCGCCGGTGCCGAAGGACACCGCCGCGGAGGCGAAGACGCCGGCGTAGACGCCGATCCAGTTGCCCACGCCGCGCGGCGTCTGCGCGAGGTAGGCGAAGATGCTGCCGGGGGACGGGGTGGCCACGAGCCCGGCGCCGGTCGCGACGAAGATCGCCACGCCGGTCATCCCGCCCGCGATCGCGGCGAGGATCATGCGCGGCTTCATCAGGATGTACGGGAAGTAGATCTCGTGGATGCCGCCGAAGAAGTGGATGATGGTGGCAGCCGGGACGCTCGGGCGCAGCCGCCGCGGCCCGAAGAACCAGTAGGCGAGCAGGACGCCGAGGCCGGGTCCGGGGTTGGACTCCAGCATGAACAGCACCGACTTGCCGTGCTCGGCGGCCTGCTGGATGCCGAGCGGGCCGAGGACCCCGTGGTTGACGGCGTTGTTCAGGAAGAGCACCTTCGCGGGCTCGATGAGCAGCGAGGTGAGCGGCAGCACGTCGTGGTCGACGAGCCAGCTCACCCCGTTGCCGGCCCAGTCGGAGAAGGTGTTCATGACCGGGCCGATCACCAGGTTGCCGGCGACCGCCATGGTGCCGCCGATGATCCCGGCGGAGAAGTTGTCCACCAGCATCTCGAACCCGGTCCGGACCCGGTCCTGGACGAGGCCGTCGAACAGCTTGAGCAGGTACGCGGCGAGCGGGCCGACCAGCATCGCGCCGAGGAACATCGGCACGTCCGCGCCGACCACGATGCCGACGGTCGCGACGGCGCCGACCACCGCGCCGCGCTGGCCGTGCACCATCCGGCCGCCGGTGTAGCCGATCAGCAGCGGCAGCAGGTACTTGATCATCGGGTCGACCAGCTCGCCCAGCCGCTCGTTGGGCAGCCAGCCGGTGGGGATGAACAGCGCGGTGATCAGGCCCCAGGCGATGAACGCGCCGATGTTCGGCATCACCATTCCGGCCATCTTGCCGCCGATGCGCTGGACGTTCGCCCGGAACCCGCTCCCTGTGGGCTCCGGGGTGTACGTGGTGGCCATCTCGGCCTCCTGTCGATCGGGGGGTGGGTACTGCCAGTCGTCAGGTGAGGAGCGGCCGGGTGAGGTCCGGCCGGGGGTGGATGCGGACGATGTCGCGCCGGACGTCGGCCGCGCCCGGCATCCGGCTCGCGGGCATCCGCACGGCCGCGGCGCCCCAGGCCAGCGCCTCGGTGAGCGCGCGGGCCCCGCGGGCGCCGGCGGCGAGGAACCCGGCCAGCAGGGCGTCGCCCGCGCCGACCGTGCTGCGCGGGCCGGTGACGGGCGCCTCCCCGGCGAGGACGCCGTCGTCGTCGACGAGCACCGCGCCCTCCGCGCCCAGGCTGACCAGGACGGCGCGGGCTCCCCGCGCCCGCAGCTCCCCGGCGGCCGCGACGACGTCGGCGATGGTGCCGACCGGCCCGCCGACGGCCTCGGCGAGCTCCTCCCGGTTCGGCTTGATCAGGTCGGGCCCGGCGGCGACGGCGGCGCGCAGCGCCGGGCCGCTGGAGTCGACCGCCACGCGGATGCCGTCGGGCGCGAACCGGCGGCACAGCGCGGCGTAGGTGTCGTCCGGGACGCCGGGCGGGAGGCTGCCGCAGCCGACCACCCAGCTCGCCCCGCCGGCCTCGGCCGCCACCACGGCGCCGATCTCGTCCAGCTCCGCGGCCGACAGCGGCCCGCCCGGCTCGTTGAGCTTGGTGTCGACGCCGCCGGGTTCGACGATCGTCACGTTCGAGCGGGTGCGTCCCGCGACGCGGACGGCGCGGACCCGCATGGCCTCGGCGGTCAGCAGCCGGTGCAGCTGGTCGCCGTCGGCGCCGCCGACCGCCACCACCGCGGTGGACGCGACCCCGTTGGCGAGGAGCGCCCGGGACACGTTGACGCCCTTGCCGCCCGGGTCCAGCCGCGCCGACCGGGCCCGGATGACCGCGCCGCGGGTCAGCACGTCCACCTCGATCGTGCGGTCGAGGCTCGGATTGAGCGTCACCGTGACGATCATGCGCCCGTCGTTCCCCGGAGCATGTGGCTTCCCTTCCGTTTGATTTTGTTTCCCTTGTATTTAGGCCCGTTTGTCGTCGTCGTCAAGGGCTACCGACGAGTTTTCGCAGGAGAAACCGCAACCACGTCCCAAAGTCCGCTGTGGGCATGTGGGAACCGGGCGCGCGACCGTGGGAGGCATCCGGTGGGGGAGGGGAAGCCGGCAACGGGTTCATCGGATACCTACAGCGTGGAGACCCCGTCCTTGAGGGCGGGGAGGAAACGCGGCACGGTGCGGCACTTCGGCCTCCTGGTTTCGTCGGTCGGGGTTTTGTCGGTGGTGGTCGGTAGGTTGCGAGGCGTGTCGCGGTACCGGTTGTGTCCGGCCCCTGCCCAGGAGGCGGGGCTGCTGGAGCATTGCTCGCACGCCCGGTACGTCTGGAACCTGGCCGTTGAACAGCACGCCTGGTGGACGCCGCGGCGCGGCCCGGCGCCGGGGTATGGCGCGCAGGCCCGCCAGCTCACCGAGGCCCGCGCCGCCAACCCGTGGCTGGCGGCGGGTTCGCAGACGGTGCAGCAGCAGGCGCTCAGGGACTTCGCGCAGGCGATGGCGAACTTCTTCGCCGGTACGCACCGCCGCCCCACCTGGCGTAAGGCCGGGGTGCATGAGGGGTTCCGGATCGTGGGGGCCCGCGGCCGTGCCTGGGAGGTGCGGCGGTTGTCGCGCCGCACGGGTGAGGTGCGGGTGCCGCCGGTTGCTGCGCCGCCTGGCCCGCGCGGACCGGGGATCCAACCGCCGTGCCCGCGTCAAGGCCGCCATAGCCCGGCTCAAGGCGCGTGAGGCCGACCGCCGCAGGGACTGGGTGGAGAAGACCTCGACGGATCTGGCGCGCCGGTTCGACGTCATCGCCGTCGAGGACTTGAACATACGGGGCATGACCCGCTCCGCCAAAGGCACCAGGACGGGTCGTCCGGGTCGACCCGGCGTACACGTCGCAGACCTGTAAGGCGTGCGGGCACCGCGCCCGGGACAACCGCGAGAGCCAAGCGGTGTTCCGGTGCGTGGCCTGCGGGCACCGGGCCAACGCCGACGTCAACGCCGCCCGCAACATCAAAGACACCGCCGTGGGACGCACGGTGGCCGCGCGGGGAGGCACGCCATCGGGCGGGCCGATGAACCGCGAACCTCAACCCGCTCTCCTCTCCATATAGGGGACGGGTTGGAATCTCTCGCCTTCAGGCAGGGGAGGACGTCAACGTCGCTCCATTCCGTTGCAGATACCGCCGGCCGGAGCCACCGCCGTGTTCGTCATGCCCTTGAGTCAACAGGGCGGCGGTTTCAGCGACCATCGTCGAGAAGCTCGCCTCCATACGCGAGCGTCTACGCTTGCCCCATGGACGCTCTCGCCGACCTCCTCGACGGGCCTCGCGCCCGGGGGGCGTTCATGCTCCGCTCGACCCTCGCCCCGCCCTGGTCGATCCGCATCCAGGACGAGGCGCCGCTCACGCTGCTCTCCATGGTCAGGGACGACGCGTGGCTCATCCCCGACGACGATGAGCCGCAGCGCGCCGGCCCCGGCGACATGGTCGTCTTCCGGGGGCCCGACCCGTACACGGTCAGCGACCACCCGGCGACCGAGCCGCAGATCGTCATCCATCCCGGGCAGCGCTGCACCACCCCGGACGGGACGAGCCTGTCGGAGGCGATGGACCTCGGCGTCCGCGCCTGGGGCAACGACCCCACCGGGACGGCGGTCATGCTGATCGGCACCTACCAGATGCGCGGCGCCGTGACCCAGCGGCTGCTGTCCGCGCTGCCGCCGATCGCGATCGTCCGC
The DNA here is from genome assembly GCF_001552195.1 of Actinomadura latina NBRC 106108. Taxonomy (GTDB): domain Bacteria; phylum Actinomycetota; class Actinomycetes; order Streptosporangiales; family Streptosporangiaceae; genus Spirillospora; species Spirillospora latina. The sequence goes on along the minus strand of NZ_BCQS01000039.1, from coordinate 24,536 downwards.
GGCGACACCTGGAAGTCGCCGCTCGTCGACGTGCTCGGCGAGGAGATCGGCAAGGACGAGCCCGGCCAGGACGTCGTCCTCGACCGGCTCCTCGACCTGCTGCTCATCGCGACGCTGCGCGCCTGGTTCTCCCGCCCCGGCGCCGAGGCCCCCGGCTGGTACCGCGCCCACGGCGACGCCGTCGCCGGCCCGGCGCTGCGGCTCCTGCACGCCGGCCTTGCGCGTCCGTGGACGGTCGCGGACCTGGCCGCGGAGGTCGGGGTGTCCCGCGCCGCGCTCGCACAGCGGTTCACGACGCTGATCGGCGAGCCGCCCATGGCGTACCTGACCGGCATCCGCCTCGCCCAAGCCGCCGACATGCTGCGCGAGAGCGACGCGACGCTGGACGCCATCGCGCGCCGGGTCGGCTACGGCAGCGCGTTCGCACTGAGCACCGCGTTCAAGCGCGAGTACGGCGCCAGCCCGCAGGAGTACCGCGCCGGCTCGCGCTAGTGCTGCTTGCGCAGCGTGGGCTCGGCTCGGACGGGCGAGTCGTCCGCCGTGTCCGGGATGAACGGGACGACGAACGCGTACTCCGCCAGCACCGCCTCGGAGACCTCCGCCGACTCGCCGAACGCGGCGATCTCGCCCCAGCACGGCGAGCCCAGCGAGCCGCTGCGGTGCCGCACCGACAACCCGGCGCACAGGTTCGCGAACCGGAGCCGCTCGGCGAGCGGCAGCCCGGCGAGCGTGCCGAACACGAACCCGGCGGCGAACACGTCGCCCGCGCCCGTCGGGTCGAGCGCCTCCACCGGCAGGGCGCCGACCTCGGCCCGCTCCCCCGTCCGCGCGTCGATCGCGATGGCGCCGTCCCCGCCGCGCTTCACCACGACCACCGGAACCCGCTCGGCGAGCGCCTCGGCAGCGTCCGCCGGGGTGCCGGTCCGGGTGTAGGCCATCGCCTCGCCGGCGTTCGGCAGGAACACGTCCACGTGCGCGAGCCGGTCGAGGACCTCGGCCGGCCAGGCGCCGGTCTGGTCCCAGCCGAGGTCGCCGAACACCAGCGCTCCGCGCGCGCGCATCCCGGCCGCCCACGGCGGCACCGGGCGGTCGACGTCCACGAAGCACGCCCGCGCGTCCGGCGGCGCCGCCCCCAGGTCGTCCAGCGGGGGCGGGACGGGCTTGGCGAACGTCACCATGCTGCGGTCGGAGTCGTAGGCCATCGACACGGTGACGGGCGTCGACCAGCCGCGCACCCGCCGCGACAGCCCGAGGTCGACGCCCTCCTGCTCGGCGAGGGTCCGCCACAGGTAGGCGCCGAACATGTCGTCGCCGAACGGCGCCGCCAGCCCGACCCGCAGGCCCAGCCGGCTCATCGCGACCGCGATGTTGGCGACGCCGCCGGGCGCCGAGCCGAGCCCGTCGGTGACGATCTCGGTGCCGGGCGGCGGCAGCCCCGGCAGCCCGGTGAAGATCATGTCCATGAAGACCTGGCCGGACAGGAACACGTCCAGCCGCGGGCCGTCCCCGCCGCCGCGCAGCCGCTCCCCCGCCGGCTCCCGCTCCGCGCAGGGGTCGGTGAGGGACGGCTCGGGCGCCCGTCCCGTCGCGGTCTGCTGAGTCACGAGGCCCCCCGTGGCGAGGCATGGGCAAGATCTCCCGGACCCTAGCCCCCACCTCGGACGTTCTTTATCTAGGAACGTACAACCGGATGTCGTCCGTCCACCCACCCGGGCCTCGTCTTCTTGGAGTTCTCCGCTCCAGGTACGGAGGAGATTCCCGGGCGCGACCCGGCTGGCGGCGGCGGTCGGGTTCGGACATCCTGGCAACGGCCCGGCCGACCCGCTGCCGGCCTGGCCCGCGCGTCCCGCCGGGCGACGTGCTGCATCCGGCGGCGGAGCCGCGCACCGCGGCGGCCTCCACGATCCTCGCCGCGTACGCGTGGTCGCGGGTGCTGGCCGGCCTGGACGACCTCGCGGCGGAGCGCGGAGCGGACCCGCCGCGCTGGACGAGCGCGAACGTCCCCGGCGGCGACGCGGCGAACGCCGCGCTGCTCACGCGCTACCGGCACCGCGTCCCCGAGCTGACCGGGGATGACTAGCCCGGAACATGGGCTCTTCCTGCGGCGTTTCGCATATGGCCCTCTTCGCTCGCTATGACATGATGCGTGGCTACCATCGGACAGAACGAGGAGCGAGATGACGACACGACCGACCGGGGACGACCTTCTCGCGCTGTTCACGCAGGCGGACCTCGGCGGCGACCAGAAGCTCGACCTGATGGAGTTCACGCTCGTCCTGGACGAGCTCGGGCTCTCCTGGACCCGCGCCGAGACGCAGGACAGGTTCGAGCGCGCGGACAGCAACCTCGACGGGTTCATCTCCTACGAGGAGTTCCGCGCGATCATGGAGTCCCAGGGCTGGGCCGGGCCGATGCCGGCCGCCGGCGCCTGACGGGCGGCCGGGCCCGCCGGCGCGGCCGGCGGGCCTTCGCCGGGGGTCAGACCCGCCGGCCGCGCAGCTCCCGGTACCGGCGGACGAGCGCGGCGGTGGACGCGTCGGACGCCTGCGCCGGCGGCTCCCCGGACGTGAGCGCGGGCACGAGGTCCATCGCCATGACCTTGCCGAGCTCGACGCCCCACTGGTCGAAGGAGTCGATCCCCCAGATCGTCCCCTCGACGAACACGATGTGCTCGTAGAGGGCGACGAGGGAGCCGAGGGTCTTCGGGGTCAGCTTCGGCACCAGGATCGTGCTGGTCGGCCGGTTGCCCGGCATGACCTTGTGCGGGACGATCCCCGCGGGCGTGCCCTCGGCGGCGATCTCCTCGGCGGTCTTGCCGAACGCGAGCGCCGACGTCTGCGCGAGCATGTTCGCGGTGAGCAGGTCGTGCATGCCCGCCGGCCCTTCGGCGGCGGGCTCCTCGAACGGCTCGGCGAAGCCGATGAAGTCGGCCGGGACGAGCCGGGTGCCCTGGTGCAGCAGCTGGTAGAAGGCGTGCTGGCCGTTGGTGCCGGGCTCGCCCCAGAAGATCGCGCCGGTCTGGGCGACGACGGGCGCGCCGTCGGCCCGCACCGACTTGCCGTTGGACTCCATGGTGAGCTGCTGGAGGTAGGCGGGGAAGCGGGACAGCCGCTGGCTGTAGGGCAGCACGGCGCGGGTCTGCGCGCCGAAGAAGTCGGTGTACCAGACGCCGAGCAGGCCCATGATCACGGGCATGTTCGCCTCGAACGGCGCGGCGCGGAAGTGCTCGTCGATCTCCCGGAACCCGGCGAGCATCTCGCGGAACGCCTCGCCGCCGATCGCGATCATCAGGGAGAGGCCGATGGCGCCGTCGAAGGAGTAGCGTCCGCCGACCCAGTCCCAGAAGCCGAACATGTTGGCGGTGTCGATGCCGAACTCGGCGACGCGCTCGGCGTTGGTGGACACCGCGACGAAGTGCCGCGAGACGGCCTTGCCGTCGCCGAGCCGCTCGACCAGCCACTGCCGCGCGGCCTTGGCGTTGGTGAGGGTCTCCAGCGTCCCGAACGTCTTGGAGCTGATCACGAAGAGGGTCTGCTCGGGGTCGAGCCCGGCGAGCTTCCCCACGATGTCGGCGGGGTCGATGTTGGAGACGAACCGGCACGAGATGCCCGCGTCGGCGAAGTCGCGGAGGGCCTCGTAGGCCATGGCGGGGCCGAGGTCGGAGCCGCCGATGCCGATGTTGACGACGGTGGTGATGCGCTTGCCGGTGAAGCCCGTCCACTCCCCCGAGCGGACGCGTCCGGCGAAGTCGGCCATCTTGTCCAGGACGGCGTGCACGTCGCCGGCGACGTCCTGGCCGTCCACGGTGAGGGCCTCGCCGGGCGGGAGCCGCAGCGCGGTGTGCAGGACGGCGCGGTCCTCGCTGACGTTGATGTGCTCCCCGGTGAACATCGCCTCGATCCGGGCTCGCAGCCCGGACCGTTCGGCGAGCGCCGCGAGGAGCGTCATCGTCTCGCTCGTGGCGCGGTGCTTGGAGTAGTCCAGGTGGAGGTCCCCCGCGGTGGCGGTCATGCGGCCGGCGCGCCCCGGATCGTCGGCGAACAGCTCGCGCAGGTGCCGCCCGGCGAGCGCGGCGTGGTGCTCGGCCAGCGCGGACCATTCGGGCGACTCGGTGATATCAGCCATTGCCTCTCTCATCTCCTCGCGGGGCGGCCGCCGAAATCCCCCGGACGCCGCCCCCACGGCGATCATAGGTAGACCGCGCGTGACCGTATCAGGGTCGTCCCCCGCCGCGCAGGAGACCGCGCACGAGGCCGCCCCGGATGGCCGCGCCCGTCCCGCCGCCCAGTAATGTCGCGGCCACGGCGCCGGTGGCAGGAGGGTTCCCCGATGAGTGACGGCATCACGCGGATGTTCGACCTGTCCCCGCTCGGCGAGGACTCCTTCCTGGCGACCTCGCCGTCGGTGGGGCGGCCGAGGCTGTTCGGCGGGCAGGTCGCCGGGCAGAGCCTGCGCGCGGCGTGCCTGACCGCCGGCGGGCGCCCGCCGCACTCCCTGCACGCCTACTTCATCCGCCCGGGGACGCCGGACGAGCCGCTGGCGTTCGACGTGGCCCGCACCCGCGACGGCCGCTCGTTCTCGACCCGGCACGTCACCGCGAGCCAGGGCGGCAAGCCGATCCTGGAGCTGATCGCGTCGTTCCACGACCCGGAGGACGGCTTCGACTGGCAGGCCGCCCCGCCCTCGGGCGTGCCGGGCCCGGAGGGGCTGAGCGAGCCGGTGCTCCCGTCGTTCTTCAAGCACCCGCTCGGCTTCGACATCCGGATGGTGAACCCGCCCGGCGACGACGGGTTCCCGATGACGCACCCGTTCTGGATCCGGGCGTCCGCGCCGGTCGGCGACGACCCCGCGCTGCACGCCTGCCTCGTCACCTACCTGTCGGACATGGCCGTGGTCAGCAGCGCCCGCGCGCCGGGCTCGCCGAGGCGCCTCGCCACCGCCGTCACCCTGGACCACGCCATGTGGTTCCACCGCCCGCCGCGCGTCGACCAGTGGCTCCTGTACTCGGTGGACCCGGTCACCAACCACGGCGCCCGCGGCCTGGCCCGCGGAACGCTCCACACGGCGGACGGCACCCTCCTGGTCTCGGTCGCCCAAGAGGCCCTGCTGCGCCCGGCAGCGGAGTAACGTCCCCGGCCGGCCGGGGACACGGCGGCCGCCGTGGCGAAGGATCTTGCGCACCGCCGGAGCTAGGCTCGGCTCCGGCCGTTCAGTGCGGCGGATCACGATCGGGGGACCGGGTGGGCGAGCGGGCGTTCTGGGTGGGCACGTACACCGGCGAGGCCGGGGGCGGCGCGGGGATCTACCGGGTGGCGCGGCGCGCCGACGGGGCCCTGGACGCGCCGGAACTCGCGGCCGAGGCGGTGTCCCCGTCCTATCTGGCCGGCCATCCCGGGAAGGACGTCGTCTACGCGGTCCGGGAGGAGGACGAGGGCGGCGTCGCGGCCTACGGGGCGCACGGCGCGCGGCTGCGGGAGATCGGGCGGCGGGCGGCGGGGGCGCTCCCGTGCCACCTGTCCGTGACCCCGGACGGCGCGCACCTGGTCGCCGCCGACTACGGGTGCGGGACGGTCCGGGCCTACGCCCTCGACCCGGACGGCGGGTTCGCCGGAGAGGCCGGCGCGGTCGAAGGGCACGGCACCGGCCCGCGTGCCGGCCGGCAGGAGGGCCCGCACGCCCACATGACCGCGCACGCCCCGGACGGGACCGTGCTGACCACCGACCTCGGCGCCGACCTCGTCCGCTCCTTCCGGATCGAGAACGGCGCGCTGCGGCTCGCCGGGGAGACGCCCCTGCCGGCCGGGTACGGGCCTCGGCACCTGGTGGTCCACCCGAGCGGGCACGTGCTCGTCCTGGCGGAGCTGGCCGCCGCGGTCCTCGTCCTGCGCCCGCTGGGCGGCCACGCGGCGCTGGAGGTCGTGGCGGAGTCGCCCGCGACGGCCGGGCCCGCGGGCGGCGGGGCCCTGGGCGCGGCGATCAAGCTCGGGGACGGCGGCCGCCACGTCTACACCTCGATGCGCGGCGCGGACGTCGTGACGGCCCACCGGGTGCTGGACGGCGGCGCGGCGCTCAGGCCGGTCGCCGACGTCCCCGCGGGCGGGCACTGGCCGCGCGACCTGCACGTGGACGGCGCGTGGATGCACGTCGCGAACGAGCGGAGCGACACGATCACGACGTTCCGCATCGGCGCGGACGGCGTCCCGGCGCCGGTCGGACAGCCTCTGAGCGTCCCGGCACCGGTGTGCGTGATCCCCGCCTGACCGGCGTTTCCTGCGGGGGCTCCCGGGCACGTCCCGGTCAATAGGCCGGACAATCAGGGAGCATCCCGACATGACGACGATCGCCACGACCAATCCCGCGACCGGGGAGATCGAGAAGACCTTCGACGCGCTGACCGATGAGGAGGTCGACCGGCGCATAGCGCGCGCCGCGGAGACCTTCGCCTCGTACCGGAACAGCCGGCTGGAGCAGCGCGCCGAGTGGATGAACGCGGCGGCGGACATCCTCGACCGGGAGGCCGAGCAGATCGGCGCCATGCTGACCGCGGAGATGGGCAAGACGCTGAAGGCCGCCGTGGCGGAGGCGCAGAAGTGCGCGAAGGCGTGCCGGTTCTACGCGGAGCACGCCGCGGAGTTCCTCGCCGACCGGCGACCCGCCGAACCGGGGGACGTGGGGGCGTCCGACGCCTACGTCCGCTACGAGCCGCTCGGGCCGGTGCTGGCGGTCATGCCGTGGAACTTCCCGCTCTGGCAGGTGATCAGGTTCGCGGCGCCGGGCCTGATGGCGGGAAACGTGGGGCTGCTGAAGCACTCCTCGAACGTCCCGCAGACGGCGCTGTTCCTGGAGGACCTGTTCCGCCGCGCCGGGTTCCCCGAGGGCGCGTTCCAGACGCTGCTGATCGGCTCGGCCGAGGTCGAGCGGGTGCTGCGCGACCCGCGGGTGAAGGCCGCGACGCTGACCGGCAGCGAGCCCGCCGGGCGGTCGGTCGCGGCGATCGCCGGGGACGAGATCAAGCCGACCGTGCTGGAGCTCGGCGGCAGCGACCCGTTCGTGGTGATGCCGTCCGCCGACATCGAGGCGGCGGCGCGGACGGCGGCGGAGTCGCGGTGCCTCAACAACGGGCAGAGCTGCATCTCGGCGAAGCGGTTCATCGTCGACATCGGCTGCGCCGACGAGTTCGAGCGGCTGTTCGTGGCGGCCATGCGCGCGCAGAAGGTCGGCGACCCGATGGACGACTCCACCGACGTCGGCCCGCTCGTCAGCGAGGAGGGCCGCGCCGAGGTGGAGGCGCTGGTCGCGGACGCGGTCGGGAAGGGCGCGACAGTGCTGTGCGGCGGGGAGCGCCCGGACGGGCCGGGCTGGTTCTACCCGCCGACCGTGCTCTCCGGGGTGACGCCCGAGATGCGCATGTACCACGAGGAGGTCTTCGGGCCGGTCGCGTCGCTGTTCCGGGTCCGCGGGGTGTCGGAGGCGGTCGACGTCGCGAACGCGACGGGGTTCGGGCTGGGCTCCAACGCCTGGACGCGGGACGACACCGAGCGGGAGCGGCTGGTCCGCGAGCTCGACGCCGGGCAGGTCTTCATCAACGGCAAGACGACCTCGTATCCGGAGCTGCCGTTCGGCGGGGTGAAGCGGTCCGGCTACGGCCGCGAGCTGTCGGCGGACGGCCTGCGCGCGTTCTGCAACGCCAAGACCGTGTGGGTCGGCTGACCCCTTACAGCTCCACGTGCCGGCCGACGCCGGCCTCGCGGGCGCGTTCGACGATGACGGACGCGGCGGCCGTGTCCTGCACGCCGATGCCGACGCTGTTGTAGAAGACGATGTCGCCGGGATCGTCCCGGCCGGCGGCCAGGCCCGCGACGACGGGGCCGAGCGGCCGGACGTCCTCCGGGCTCAGGTGCCCGGCGCGGACGGCGGCCACGACGGGGCCGGCGTGTTCGAGGGCGGTGGGCACGTGGTCCACGACGACGGCGGCGGCGCGGGTCAGGACCTCGTCGTCGACCTCCGACCGGTCCGGGGCGAACGAGCCGACGCTCAGCACCGTGCAGCCGGGGGCGAGCCATGATCCGAGGACGACCGGTTCGGCGCTGGTGGTGGCGGTGACGATGATCTGCGCGCCCTCGACCGCCGCGCGGGCGGACGGCGCCCGCTCGACCGGCGTCCCCAGCTCGTCCGACAGCTCGGCGGCGACGGGGCAGGTGTCCGGGTGGCGGCACGCCACGGCGACCCGGCCGATCGGGCGGACCGCGGCCATCGCCCGGACGTGCGCGCGGCCCTGCACGCCGCAGCCGACCACCGCGAGCCGGGACGCGTCCGGCGCTGCGAGATGGTCGGCGGCCACCGCGCTCGCCGCCGAGGTGCGCAGCGTCGTGACCGCCTCCCCCTCGATGATCGCGACGGGCCGCCCGTCGACCGGGTCCTGGACGGTCACGAGCGCGGCCACGGTCGGCAGCCCGCGCGCAGCGTTGCCGGGGTTGACGCTGCCGAACTTGGCGACCGCGCCGGTGCCGGGCAGCCGGGACACGTAGCAGAACGCGACGTCGCCGTCCGGGCCGTCCAGCAGCAGCCGGGGCGCGAGCCGCGCCTCCCTGCGGCCGAGCGCGCCGAACGCGGCCCGCTGCGAGGCGATCGCCGCCGGAAGGTCGAACACCGCGCGCACGTCGGCGGCGGAAAGCAGCAGGACATCGGCCATGAGGTGATCATCGCGAGCCCGCGGCGGCACTGTCGAGGGCCGGAGGGCAAGCGGTTCTTACCGATCACTACATGAGATCGCATGCTCGGCCGCCTCGACGGCCGTCCCGGGACGTTTCACGCTGGCATCATCCGGCCCGCGAGCGACGGAGATGCGCCGATGAACCCACTGACACCGCGGGACCGCGGACGCCGGTTCCGTCTCCTCACCGCGACCGGCGCGGGGCTGCTGCTCGTGCCGCTCGCCGCGGCCTGCGGCTCCGGCGACGCGGGCGGCTCCGGCGCCGTCAAGATCGGGGTGCCGGCGCCGCTGAGCGGGGACTCCGCCTCGGCCGGGCAGGACATCCTCGCCGCCGCCAAGGTAGCCGCCGCCGAGATCGACCAGGCGGGCGGGGTGGACGGCCGCAAGATCGAGATCGTGCAGGCCGACGACCAGTGCAGCGCCCAGCAGGGCGCGCAGGCGGCGCAGAAGCTGCTGAACAGCGGGGTCGTCGCGGTCGCCGGCGGGTACTGCTCGGGCGCCGCGGTGCCGGCCATCCCGATCTACGGGCGGCGCGACGTCCCGTTCGTGATGGACGCGTCCACGAACCCGTCCCTCACCGACACCGGGAAGGGCAAGGTGTTCCGCACCTGCGGCCGCGACGACAACCAGGGCGTCGTCGCCGCGAAGTTCATGACGGGCGAGCTGCGCGCCCGGCGGGTCGCGCTGCTGCACGACAACACCACCTACGCCAAGGGCCTCGCGGACGCGACCGCGAACTCGCTCAGGCAGGTCGGCGGGCAGGTCGTCTACGAGGACGCGCTGCAGCCCGGCCAGTCCGACTACAGCCCGGTCCTGACGAAGATCGCCTCGACGAGGCCGGACGTGCTGTACTTCACCGGCTACTTCGCCGAGGCGGGCCTGCTGATGAAGCAGCGCAAGCAGCTCGGGCTGACGTTCACGCTGATGGGCGGGGACGCGACGACCGACTCGACCGTCCTGAAGACCGCGGGGTCGGCCGCCGGCGGCTACATCGCCACGACCGCGCCGCTCGCCGAGGACCTGCCCGCCGCCGGGAGGTTCGTCTCCGCGTACAAGGCCGCCAACGGCGCCGACCCGGGCCCGTTCTCGGTATACGAGTACGACGCGGTGAAGGTCGTCGCCAAGGCCATCGACGACGCCGGATCCACCAAGGGGCCGGACATCACCAAGGCCCTCCACGGGATCAAGAACTTCCCGGGCGTCACCGGTCCCATCACCTTCGACGGCAAGGGCGACCGGACCGACCCGCTCTACATCACCGTCCGGGTCCGGGGCGGCGCGTTCACCGCCTACAAGAAGCTGGACAAGAGCGGCGCCACCTGGGTGGACGCCAAGACCTCCTGATGAGCGAGTTCGTCCAGTACCTGGTGAACGGCCTGACGATCGGGGCGTTCCTGTCCCTGATCGCGCTCGGCTACTCGATGATCTACGGGGTGGTCCGCCTGATCAACTTCGCGCACGGCGACGTGTTCATGATCGGGGCGTTCGCCGGGTTCGGGACGCTGACCGCGCTCGGCGTGACGGGCGGGATGGCGCTGCCCGCGATCATCGCCGCCGTCGTGGTCGGCGCCCTCACCACCGGCGCCGTCGGCACCGGAATCGCCAAGGCCGCCTACGTCCCGCTGCTGTCCTCGCCGCGCCTGGCGCTGCTCATCTCGGCGATCGGGGTGTCGCTGGCGCTGGAGGAGGGCGTGAAGGTCCTCACCCACGCCCGGTTCAAGTCGTACCCGAACACGCTGGACGGCGGCCAGATCTTCAGCGGCGCCGTCCGCGTCACCTGGGGCCAGCTCGCCCTCGTCGTGCTGTCGGTGGCGCTGATGGCGGCACTGTGGCTGTTCGTCACCCGGACCGTGACCGGGACTGCGATGCGCGCCCTCGCGATGGACCGCGATGCCGCCCGGCTGCAGGGCATCGACGTGGAGCGCCTCATCCTGGCGACGTTCTTCATCGGGTCGCTGCTGGCGGGCGCCGCCGGCGTCATGTACGGGCTGTACTACGTGCAGATCAGCTTCGGGATGGGGTTCCTCATCGGGCTGCGCGCGTTCACCGCCGCCGTGCTCGGCGGCATCGGGAACCTGCCGGGGACGATGGTCGCGGGGGTGGCGATCGGGCTCGTCCAGTCGTTCTCCGCCGGGTACGTCTCGTCCCGCTGGACGGACGTGATCATCTTCGGGCTGCTCATCGCGGTGCTGGCGCTGCGGCCGACCGGCCTGTTCGGCGAGCGCGTCGTGGAGCGCGCATGAGGCGGCCGGCGCGCGGGGGGACGGCCGCCCGGTACGGGGGCTGGCCGCTGCTGGTCGCGCTGGCGCTGGCCGCCGGGCAGTTCCTCGACGACTACGCGCTGACCGTCGCCGGGACGATCCTGATCTACGCCATCCTGGGGCTCGGCATCAACATCGTCGTCGGGTACGCCGGGCTCCTGGACCTCGGCTTCGCGGCGTTCTTCGCGATCGGCGCCTACACGTCCGGCCTGCTGATGCTGAAGCTGGAGTGGAACTTCTGGCTGACGCTGCCCGCCTCCATCGCCGCCGCCGCGGTCGCCGGTGCGGTGATCGGGTATCCGACGCTGCGGCTGCGCAGCGACTACCTCGCGATCGTCACGCTCGGCTTCGGCGAGATCATCCGGATCACGGTGGTGAACCTGCAGGTCACCGGCGGGCCGAACGGGCTGACCGGCATCCCGCCGGTGTCGGTCGGCGGCCGCCAGATCGTCCTGCCGCAGGACTTCTTCCACCTGGCGCTCGCGTTCTTCGCCGTCGTGCTCGCCGCGACGGCGCTGCTGGCCCGGTCGCGGCTCGCCTACGCGTGGCGGGCCATCCGGGCGGACGACACGGCGGCCGAGGCGGTCGGCGTCCCGGCGCGGCGGGTGAAGCTGCTCGCCTACGTGCTCGGCGCCGTGGTCGGGGCCGTCGCCGGGCCGCTGAACGCGGCGCAGCTCGGCACCGTGGACCCGTCCAGCTTCACCTTCCTGACCTCGCTGATGATCCTGCTCGTGGTGATCATCGGCGGGATGGGCTCCCGGCCGGGCGTCATGATCGGCGCGGTCGTCATCGTCGCACTCCCGGAGGTGCTGCGGACCGTCCAGGAGTACCGGGGGCTGTTCTTCGCGCTGCTGCTCATCCTGATCGTGATCCTGCGCCCGCAGGGGGTGTGGCCGCACCGGCCGCGCCGCCTCCGGCTCCCCGCCGAGGCCGGCCCGGCGCCGGAGCGGCCGCCCGCGGCGGGCACGCTGCTGGAGGTGGACGGCCTGGCGCGGGCGTTCGGCGGCGTCACGGCGGTGGACGGCCTCGCGCTCCGCGCGGGCGCCGGGCAGGTGGTGAGCGTGATCGGCCCGAACGGCGCGGGCAAGACGACCGCGTTCAACTGCATCACCGGGATGATCCGGCCGTCCGCCGGGACCGTGCTGCTCGCCGGGCGCAGCGTCCGCGGCCTGTCCCCGCACCGGGTCGCCGCCGCCGGGCTCGCCCGGACGTTCCAGAGCATCCGCCTGTTCGACGAGATGACGGTCGCGGAGAACGTCCTCATCGGCCGGTTCGCCCGGGACCGCGGCCTGCTGCGCCCGCCGTCGCGCGCCGACCTGGACGCGGTGCACCGCTGCCTGGACTTCGTCGGCCTGCTGGACGCGGCGGACCGCCCGGCGGGCGGGCTCCCCTACGGCGACCGGCGCCGGCTGGAGATCGCGCGGGCCCTCGCCGCCGAGCCCCGCGTCCTGCTGCTGGACGAGCCGGCGGCGGGCGCCAACCCGACCGAGAAGCGGGCGCTGATGGCGCTGATCGCCCGCATCGGCGCGCTCGGCGCCGCCGTCGTGCTGATCGAGCACGACGTGGCGCTGGTCATGTCGATCTCCGACCGGGTGACCGTCCTGGAGTACGGGCGGACGATCGCCGAGGGCCCGCCCGCCGACGTCCAGGAGGACCCGCGGGTCATCGCCGCCTACCTCGGCGTCCCGGACGACCCGGAGAGCGGCCTCGTCACGGAGGTGCCGCGTTGACGCTCTTGCGGGTGAGCGGCCTGCACAGCCGCCACGGATCGGTGGAGGCGCTGTCCGGCGTGTCGTTCGAGGTCGGCGAGGGCGAGATCGTCGCGCTGCTCGGCAGCAACGGCGCCGGCAAGACCACCGCGCTGCGGACGGTCACCGGCCTGCACCGGGCCCGGTCGGGGCGCGTCGAGTTCGGCGGCCGCGACATCACCCGGCTCGGCGCGCACAGGATCGTCGCGGCCGGGCTCGGGCACGTCCCGGAGGGGCGGCGGGTGTTCCCGGCGCTGAACGTCGCGGAGAACCTGCTGCTCGGCGGCTACCTGCGGCGCCGCGACCGGGCCGCCGTCGCGGCCCGCCGGGAGGAGGTCTACGCGATGTTCCCGCGCCTCGGCGAGCGGCGCGGGCAGCTCGCCGGGCTGCTGTCGGGCGGCGAGCAGCAGATGCTCGCGATCGGCCGGGCGCTGATGCTGCGGCCCCGGCTGCTGGCGCTGGACGAGCCGACGATGGGCCTCGCGCCGCAGACGGCGCAGCGGGTGCTGCGGGTCGTCCGGGAGATCAGGGAGCAGGGCACGACGATCCTGATCGTGGAGCAGAACGCGCACCAGACGCTGCGCCTCGCCGACCGCGCCTACGTCCTGGAGACCGGACGGATCGTCCTGGAGGGCCGCGCCTCCGCCCTCGCGCGCGACGACCGCGTCAAGGCCGCCTACCTCGGCGGCGACCCCGTCATCGAGGGGACCTGACGAGCTTCTCCGCCGCGTCCTCGACCGCCTTCTCGGAGAGCAGGACGTGGCCGGCGGCGCCGCCGAGCGGGATGAAGCTGTCCTCGCTCGTGACCCTGGCCGCCCGCCCCTGGAAACCGGCGTCGGCGAGCGCGGCCAGGACGCCTTCGGACACGCCGCCGGTGCGGCGCGTCTCGTCCGCGATCAGGACGGCCCCGGTGGCGCGCGCCTCGCGGAGCAGGTCGTCGACGGGCAGCGGGGCCAGCCAGCGCAGGTCGAGCACCCGGCACCGGACGCCCCCGGCCGCGAGGCGGCGCGCGGCCCGCAGGCTCATGCGCAGGCCGTTGGCGAACGTGACGATGGTGAGGTCGCGGCCGTCCCCGTAGGTGCGGGCCCTGCCGACCGGCACCGTGCCCCGGGCCGGGGCCAGCCAGCCGCCGTCGCCCTCCTCGTGCAGGTCGCGGACGTGGTAGAGCGCGATGGGCTCCAGCATCACGCAGACGCGGCCGCCGGCCTCGGCGGCGTCCGCGCAGGCGCGCAGCATCCCGGCGGCGTCGTCGGGGCGGGACGGTGACGCGATGATGATCCCCGGGATGTCGCGGAGCGCGGCCACCGCGTTGTCGTTGTGGAAGTGGCCGCCGAAACCCTTCTGGTAGGCATATCCGGCGATGCGCACGACCATGGGGTTGCGGTACCGGCCGGACGAGAAGAACGGCAGCGTCGCCGCCTCGCCCCGGATCTGGTCGGCCGCGTTGTGCAGGTACGCGAGGTACTGGATCTCCGGTACCGGCAGCATCCCGGCGAGCCCGAACCCGAGGGCGAGCCCGAGGATCGACTGCTCGTCCAGGATCGTGTCGAACACCCGCGCCGCCCCGGCCTTTCTCATCAGCCCGCGGGTGACCCCGTAGACGCCGCCCTTGCGCGCCACGTCCTCCCCGAACACGACCATGCCGTGGCGCTCGTCCAGCAGCTCGCCGAGCGTCCGGTTGATCGCCTGCGCCACCGTGACTCTCTCCCCTGCCGCGTCTCCCGTCGCCGTGCGGGGCCGCGCCGCGCCGGGAACCCCGGCCCCGGCGCCCTTGAGCGGTGCCATGACCTCGGCCGCGGACGAGAGGCCGGGTGCGCCGGCGACCTCGGCCGCCAGAGCCATGACCTCCGCGCGCTTGGCCTCGTAGCGGTCGATGATCTCGGCCGGTGTGGCCGCTCCCTGCCCGACGAGGAGGCGGGCGGTCCGGAGGAGGGGGTCGCGGCGGAGATCGGCGGCAAGGTCGGCGGGAGTCCGGTAGGACGATTCGACGTCGGAGCCGGCGTGGCCCATCAGGCGGACGGTGCGCAGGTGCAGGAACGCGGGGCGGCGGTGCTCGCGGACCCACGCGGCGGCCTGCGCGGACACGGCGTAGGCGTCGGCGAGGTCGCAGCCGTCGGCGTGGAAGTAGGCGAGGCCGGGGCGCGAGCCGTAGGCGGCGTGGACCCAGCCGGGCGGGGTGCGGACGCTGATCCCGATGCCGTTGTCCTCGCAGACGAGGAGGAGGGGCAGCGGCAGGCCCTGGTAACCGCAGTTGACGGCCGCGTTGACGGCGCCCGTGGCGGTGGAGTGGTTGGCGGACGCGTCGCCGAAGCTGCACACGGTGACGGCGTCGCGCGGCCACGGCGTTTCGAGGCCGAGGCGGGCGGCGCGTTCGATCGCGAACGCCACGCCGAGCGCGCGCGGGAGGTGCGAGGCGATGGTCGATGTCTGCGGGATGACGTTCAGCGGGTGGCTTCCGAAGACTTTGTGGCGTCCGCCCGCGATGGGCTCCTCGGCGGCGGCGACCAGGCCGAGGAGCACGTCGCGGAGAGGGGTCTGGCCGGGGACCTGGCGCGCGCGCTCCAGGAAGAAGGCCCCCGAGCGGTAGTGCAGCAGCGCCGGGTCGCCGGGGCGGAGCACCGCGGCGACGGCGGCGTTGCCCTCGTGGCCGGACGAGCCGATCGTGTAGAAGCCGTGGCCCCGCGACTGGAGCCACCGGGCGGCCAGGTCGAGGTGGCGGCTGCCGAGCTGGGCGTCGAACAGCTCCAGGGCGCGCTCACCCGTCAGCGGCCCGGCGGGAGCGGGTGAACTCGGCGCTGCGAGGGAAGCGGCCGCCTCCAGGAAGTGGGCGTCGGCGGGTTCGGCCATGCGTCGAGCATCGGACGCGGGCGGTGCCGCGGCCAAGCCGGGCGAGGGCGCGAACCGGTGGGGACTTGGCCAAGGATCGCTTAACGCCCGCCCCGGGAGAGGCTCAGCCTGGCTTGGCCTCGCGGTAAGGAAGCCGTGCTCTGCCCGATCTTGGCTCGGGCGCCGTGGTCCGTTCACGCTGGGATGGTGCTCTCCTCCGTCATCGGCGGCGCCCGCGTTCCGGCGGGGCCGCGCTCGTACCGTTCCACCGACCCGTCCCGCACGTCCGAGACGGTCGCCGAGGTGTCCCTCGCGGACGCGGGCGACCTCGTCCGCGCCTGCCGGGCCGCCCGCGCGGCCCAGGACGCCTGGCGGGACGTGCCGCCGCCCGTCCGCGGCCAGGCCGTCGCCGCGATCGGCCGGCTGGTCGAGGCGAACAAGGCGGCACTGGCCCGCGTGGTGACCCGGGAGGTCGGCAAGCCGTACGCCGAGGCGCTCGGCGAGGTTCAGGAGATCGCCGACACCTGCGCGTTCTTCCTCGGCGAGGGGCGGCGGCTGTACGGGCAGACCGTGCCGTCCGAGATGCCCGACAAGCAGCTGTTCACGTTCCGCGACCCGGTCGGCGTCGTCGCCGTCATCACGGCGGGGAACTTCCCGGTCGCGGTCCCGTCCTGGTACGTCGTCCCGGCTCTGCTGTGCGGGAACGCGGTGGTGTGGAAGCCCGCGGAGTACGCGGCGGCCTGCGCCGAGGCGTTCTACGAGCTGTTCGCGCACGCCGGGCTGCCGGACGGCGTCCTCAACGTCGTGTACGCGGACGGGCCGGAGACGTTCGCCGGGCTCGGGCAGGCCCTTGACGAGGGGCTCGTCGACAAGGTCGGCTTCACCGGCTCCACCGAGGCCGGGTCGCGGATCGGCGAGCTCTGCGGCCGCCACCTCCAGTCGCCGTGCCTGGAGCTGGGCGGCAAGAACCCGATGGTCGTCACGGAGGACGCCGACCTGCCGCTCGCCGTCGAGGGCGCGCTGTTCTCCGGGTTCGGGACGGCCGGGCAGCGCTGCACGTCCCTCGGCACGGCGATCGTGCACGCGTCGGTGCACGGCGACTTCGTGCGGCTGCTGGACGAGGCGACACGGGCCGCGGTCGTCGGCGACCCGGCCGGCGACGTCCTGTACGGGCCGATGATCAGCGAGCGGTTCGCGGACGGCTTCGAGAAGACCCTCGGCTGGATCGGGCCGGGCCACACCCTCCACGGCTCGACCGGGACCGGGCGGATCACGGCGGCGAACCCGCGCCGGGGCTTCACCGGCGACGCCGAGCACGGGCTGTACTACCACCCGGTGATCGCGGACGGGGTCGGCCCCGGCGACGAGCTGTTCATGACCGAGACGTTCGGTCCCATCATCGGCGTCGCCGCCTACCGGACGCTCGATGAGGCGATCACGCTCGCCAACGCCCCCGGCTACGGCCTCTCCGCGTCGATCTACACGACCGACCCGGCGAAGGCGTTCGCGTTCCGGCGGCGGATCTCGGCCGGGATGGTGAGCGTGAACAACTCGACGTCCGGCGCGGAGGCGCACCTGCCGTTCGGCGGCAACGGGCGGTCGGGCAACGGCGGCCGCCAGTCGGGCCTCTGGGTGCTGGACCAGTTCACCCGCTGGCAGTCGATGAACTGAGACTACTCGGGACGGCTGCAGAAGGCGCAGATGGACGTCCTGGAGA
Source organism: Actinomadura latina NBRC 106108 (assembly GCF_001552195.1). GTDB lineage: Bacteria > Actinomycetota > Actinomycetes > Streptosporangiales > Streptosporangiaceae > Spirillospora > Spirillospora latina. Next base: position 7,271 of record NZ_BCQS01000039.1, on the reverse strand, counting down.
TCGATCCCGACCTCGGCTTCCGCCTCTAGGAGCCGGGTGTGGAGACCGAGGCGGAGGTCGTCATCGTCGGCGGCGGGGTCATGGGCACGAGCATCGCGTTCCACCTCGCCGAGGCCGGCGTGCGGGGCGTGGTGCTCATCGAGCGGAACGAGCTGGGATCCGGCTCTACCTGCAAGGCGGCGGGCGGGGTGCGGGCGCAGTTCTCCGACGAGGTCAACATCCGGCTCGGCGCCCGCAGCCTGGAGGCGTTCGCCCGGTTCGGCGAGCGTCCCGGCCAGGAGATCGACCTGCACCGGGTCGGGTACCTGTTCCTGCTGTCCCGGCCGGAGGACGTCGCGTCGTTCGAGCGCGGCGTCGCCCTGCAGAACGAGCTGGGCGTGCCGAGCCGGATGGTCCCGGTGGAGGAGGCGCACCGGCTGTCCCCGCTGATCAGCGCCGACGGGCTGCTCGCCGCCGCCTTCTCCCCCGACGACGGGCACTGCACGCCGGAGTCGGTCGTCCTCGGGTACGCGACGGGCGCGCGGCGGCACGGCGCGGTGATCCGCACGCACTGCGAGGTCCTCGGCATCGAGACGCGCGGCGGCGAGATCACGGCGGTCGAGACCTCGCGGGGGCGCATCGCGACGTCCGCGGTCGTCTGCGCGGCCGGCGCCTGGTCGGCGGCGGTCGGCGCGATGGCGGGCGCCCGCCTGCCGGTGGAGCCGCTGCGCCGCCAGATCGTGTTCACCGAGCCGCTGCCCGATCTGCCGCGCCCGGTGCCGATGACGATCGACTTCACCTCGTCGTTCTACTTCCACGCGGAGGGCGAGGGGCTGATGCTCGGCATGTCCGATCCGGAGGAGACGCCGGGTTTCGCGCTGGACCTCTCCGACGCGTGGCTGCCCCGTCTCACCGGGGCGATCGGCGCCCGCGCACCCCGGCTGCTCGACGTCGGGCTGACCGGCGGATGGGCGGGCCTCTACGAGGTCACCCCCGACCACAACGCCCTCATCGGCGAGGACGAGCACGTGTCCCGGTTCCTGTACGCGACGGGCTTCTCCGGCCACGGGTTCCTGCAGGGACCGGCCGTCGGCGAGGTGATCCGGGACCTGTATCTGGGCCGGGAGCCGTTCACCGACATCGCTCCCCTGCACGCCGCGCGGTTCGCCCGCGACCGCCTCCGCCCGGAGGCCAACCGTGTCTGACGTGCTCTCGCTGATGGACGAGTGGGGCCCCGAGCGCGTCGTCTGCGTGTCCGACACCCGGACCGGGATGCGCGGCGTCCTGGCCTTCGCCAACACCGCCCGCGGGATGGGCAAGGGCGGCATGCGGATGAGCCCGGCGGTCACGGTCGCCGAGGTGGCGCGGCTGGCGCGCGTGATGACGTACAAGTGGGCGGGCGTCGACCTGTTCTTCGGCGGCGCGAAGGCCGGGATCGCGGCGGCCCGGCGGGCCGCGCGCGGCGTCTCGGTCGTCCCGGACTTCGTCGCGAACGCGGGCGGCGTCGTCGCGGCCGGGTTCGCGATGGACGCCCGCTACTCCGCCTTCCGTCCCGACCCCGGCGCCGTGTTCGCGGCGGTCTCGGCGAAGATGCGGGAGAACACCGCGAAGGTCCTCACCGCCGCGCACGCGCAGGGCACGACCACGCACGAGGCGGCCGTCGTGCTCGCCCAGGAACGGGTCCGGGCCGCGATGGAGCTCAAGGGCCGGTGGCGCCGCTGATCTCCGCCTGGACGCAGCGGGCGACCTCGGCGAGGCCCCGCATGGCGTCCTTGACCAGCGGGTTCGTGTTCGTGGCGCGGCGCAGTACGGTCACGTGCCGGCGCGGGCTGCGGCGGCTGAGCCGCAGCGTCCGCAGGCCCGGCGCGGGCACGCAGCCGAGCGCCGGGACGAGCGCGATGCCGAGACCGCAGCCGACGAGCCCGCACACCACCGCGTAGTCGTTGCTGCGGAACGCGATGTTGGGCGTGAACCCGGCGGTGCCGCACAGCCGCAGCAGCGCCTGCGCGCCGCTGCTCTCCGGCCGGCTCGCGATCCACGTCTCCGCCCGCAGGTCCCGCAGCCGGACGGTGCGTCCCGCGGACAGCGGATGCTCCTGCGGCATGCACAGCACGAGGTGCTCGTCCATCACCGGCGTCTCGATGATCTGGTCGGGCCAGGTGCGCGGGAACAGGTCGTACCGGTAGACGAACTGGAGGTCGAGGTCGCCGTCGAGGAGTTCGGGCAGCAGCTCGTCCGGCTCCCCCTCCGACAGCGTGATCTCGAGGCCGGGCCGGATCCGGGACAGCTCCGCCAGCACCCGCGGCAGGATGCGGGCGCTGGCGGTCGGGAAGCTGCCGAGCTGCAGCGCGCCGCGCTCGCCGCTGGCGACGGTGCGCAGCTCGCGTTCCAGCGTGTCGAGCGCCGACAGCACGTCGTTGCCCTTGCTGACCAGCAGGAACGCGGCGCTGGTCGGCCGGACGCTGCGCGCCCGGCGCTCGAACAGCACCAGGCCGCAGGCGCGTTCCAGCGCGGCGACCTGCTGGGACACGGCGGACGCGGTGTACCCGAGGTTGCGGGCGGCGTCCGCGAACGAGCCGGTGCGGACGACCTCGCGCACCGTCTGGATGTGCAGGGGACTGATCATGGGCGCACCCCGTTCACCAGTGCCTGTGCCGTCTCCCCGCGGACGCCTGTCCTTCCATGGTCAGTCGTGCCTCGGTCGTTTGGCCACCAGCGTCAGGACGTCGTACTTGGCGACCGAGGCGCCCTCCTGGTTGGTGACGTCGGTGTCCCAGCGGACCTCGCCGTGGCCGGCGCCCTCGCGCGGGGTGATCTGCTTGGCGGTGAGGGTGACGGTCAGCTCGTCGCCCGGCTTGACCGGGGTGAGGAACCGCAGCCTTTCCAGCCCGTAGTTCGCCAGGACGGGCCCGGGGGGCGGGTCCACGAACAGCCCGGCCGCGAAGGACACGACGAGGTAGCCGTGCGCGACGCGTCCGCCGAAGAACGGGTTCGCCTTCGCGGCCTCCTCGTCCATGTGGGCGTAGAAGGTGTCGCCGGTGAACTCGGCGAAATGCTCGACGTCGTCCAGGGTGACCGTGCGGGGGCCGCCGACGGCGGTGTCGCCGGGGCACAGGTCCTCCAGGTACTTGCGGAACGGGTGCTCGTCGGTGACCGTCCGGTCGGTGCCGGGCACCCAGCGCCCGGTGATCGAGGTGAGCATCGCGGGCCCGGACTGGACGGCGGTGCGCCGCATGTGGTGCACGACCCCGCGGATCCCGCCCATCTCCTCGCCGCCGCCGGCGCGGCCGGGGCCGCCGTGGACGAGCGGCGGGAGCGGCGACCCGTGCCCGGTCGACTCCTTGTCGTCCTCGGTGTTCAGCACGAGCAGGCGCCCGTGCCAGGGCGCGGTGCCGAGAACGACGTCGCGGGCGAAGTCCGCGTCGCCGGTGACGACCGAGCCGACGAGGCTGCCGCGCCCCCGCGCGGCCAGCTCGACCGCCTCGTCCGCGCCCTCGTAGGGGAGCAGGGTGCTGACCGGGCCGAACGCCTCCACCTCGTGCGGCTCGGCGCGGGCGGCGTCGTCGGCGCGCAGCAGGATCGGCGAGATGAACGCGCCGCGCTCCGCGTCCGCGCCGACGACGTCGACGTGCTCGGGGTCGCCGTAGACGACGCGGCCGGCGTCCATGAGCGCCTTCAGGGAGCGCCGCACCTCCTCGCGCTGGCCGAGGGTGGCGAGGGCGCCCATCCGCACGTCCGGGTCGGCCGGGTCGCCGACCGTCACCGCCGACAACCGGTCGCGGACGGCCTCGGTCACGTCGTCCATCAGCGCGGCGGGGACGAGCGCGCGGCGGATCGCGGTGCACTTCTGGCCCGCCTTCACCGTCATCTCCTGGACGAGCTGCCCGACGTAGAGGTCGAACTCCCTCGTGCCGGGCTCGGCGTCCGGTCCGAGGATGGAGCAGTTCAGCGAGTCGGCCTCGGCGTTGAACCGCACCGCGTTGCCCGCGATCGCCGGGTGGGTGCGCAGCAGCCGGGCGGTGGACGCCGAGCCGGTGAACCCGACGATGTCCTGCTCGGTGAGGTGGTCGAGCAGGTCGCGCGGGTCGCCGCAGACCATCTGCACCGTGCCCTCCGGCAGGATGCCCGACTCGACGATCAGCTCGACCAGCCGGGCGGTCAGGTAGGCGGTCTGGCTCGCCGGCTTGACCAGGCTCGGCACCCCGGCGAGGAACGCGGGCGCCAGCTTTTCGAGGGGCCCCCACACCGGGAAGTTGAACGCGTTGATCTGCACCGCGACGCCCCGCGACGGCGTGCACAGGTGCTGCCCGACGAACGTCCCGCCCTTGCCGAGCGGCTCGACGTCGCCCTCGATCAGCACCCGGTCGTTCGGCAGCTCGCGCCTCCCCTTGCTCGCATAGCCGAACAGGACCCCGATGCCGCCGTCCACGTCGAACCTCGCGTCGTTCAGCGTGGCGCCCGTCCGGGCCGACAGCGCGTACAGCTCCTCGCGGTGCTCCCGCAGGTGCGAGGCGAGCGCCTTCAGCAGCGCCGCGCGCTGGTGGAACGTCAGCTCCCGCAGCACCGGGCCGCCGACCTCCCGCCCGTACCGGAGAGCGGCGCCCATGTCGACGCCCGACGACGAGATCCGGGCGATCTCCTCCCCCGTGACGGCGTCGTGCAGCGGCGCGCCCTCGCCGTCCGGAGCACGCCATGAACCCGACACATAACTGCGCAGCACGACCACCGGGACCTCCTCGTCCATATCTCCTGAGTCTTCCTGCCACCTTCGGGCGTCGTTCACGCCTCGCAGGGATGACAGCCGGGAGGGGTTCCGTTTGTGTACTCATGGGCGATCTGGGGTGAATCAGAGGAACATTTCTTGTGGATCTGTTCCCCGGTTCACTACGCTGCGGCGCATGCTGCTCCGCACCCGGGCCATCGCCGAGCTGACCGCGCTCCGGGCCGCCGCCCGCGCCGGGATGATCGGCCCGATGCCGCCGAAGGCGCTGATCTCGACGGCCCGGGCGATGCGCGCCTACGGTCCGCTCGGTGCCGCCACGGCCGTGCCCGCCCACCGCTTCCCCACCCGGACGGGCCTCGTCGACGACCGCGGGACCCTCACGTTCGCCGAGCTGGACGGCCGCTGCAACGCCCTGGCCAACGCCCTCCTCGCCCGCGGCATCGGCGCCGGGAGCACGGTGGGCGTCCTGTGCCGCAACCACCGCGGCCTGCTGGAGGCGATGTCGGGAGCGGCGAAGACGGGCGCGTCCGTCCTGTTCCTCAACACCGACTTCGCCGCGCCGCAACTCCGCGACGCCGTCGAGCGCGAGGGCGTCACCGCCCTCCTGCACGACGACGAGTTCACCTCCCTCATGGACGGCCTGGACCTGCCCCGCTTCGCCGAGTCGGACATGGACGACCTCATCGGCGGCGCCGACGCCGCCCCGCCGCCCGCGCCGTCCCGGCACGGCTCGATGGTGATCCTCACGAGCGGCACGTCGGGACGCCCGAAGGGCGCGCCGCGCGCGCAGCCGCGCTCACTGGCGCTGCCCGGCGGGATCCTGTCGAAGGTGCCGTTCCGCAGCGGCGGGACGATGTTCGTCGGCCCGCCCCTGTTCCACGGCCTGGGCCTCACCATGGCCCTGCTGGCACTGGGGCTCGGGTCGACCCTCGTCCTGCGCCGCCGCTTCGACGCCGCGGGCGTGCTGGACGACCTGGAGAAGCACCGCTGCACCTCGTTCATCGCCGTCCCGGTGATGCTCAGCCGCATCCTCGCCGTGCCCGGCGTGGAGACCCGCGACCTGTCCCGGCTCAGCGTGGTCCTGACGGGCGGGGCACGGCTGGACGCCGGGCTCGGCGGCCGCGCCCTCGCCGCGTTCGGCCCGTCCCTCTACAACTTCTACGGCTCGACCGAGGCGTCCTGCATCACGATCGCCACCCCGGACGAGCTGGCCGCCGCGCCCGGCTGCGCCGGCCGCCCGCCCGCCGGCACCCGGGTCGCGATCCTCGGCGACGACGACCGCCCCGTCCCGCCCGGCGCCACCGGGCGGATCTTCGTGGACACCCCGGCGCGGTTCGGCGGCTACACGGGCGGCGGCGGCAAGGACGAGGCCGGCGGCCTGATGGCGGTCGGCGACCTCGGCCGCCTCGACGCCGCCGGCCGCCTCCACATCGACGGCCGCGCCGACGACATGATCGTGTCCGGCGGCGAGAACGTCCATCCCGGCGAGGTCGAGGACCTCCTCGCCGCCCACCCCGGCATCGACGAGGCCGCCGTCACCGGCGTCCCCGACGAGGAGTTCGGCCAGCGCCTCCGCGCCCACGTCGTGGCGCGCGGCCTCACCGAGGACGACGTGAAGAGGCACGTCGCGGCGAACCTCGCCCGCCACAAGGTCCCCCGCGACGTGGTCTTCCTGGACGCCCTCCCGCGCAACCCGGCCGGCAAGGTCCTCAGGCACGCCCTGGAGCGGTCGTCAACTACTCGGCCCTGAAGGGACCGGGCTTGTTCCTTCGGTCCTTAGCGGGCCTGCCACCGCCGGTACCGGCCCAACCGGCGGCCTTGGTGGTTGTCGCCGTCTGAGGTGGTGGCCAGGTTGACGATGCCGCGGTCCACCCCGATCCAGTCGGCCGGCTCGAACGGCTCGGGTTCGCAGATGTCGCAGGTGGCGAGCAGGAACCACATGCCGTCCCGGTGCACCAGATCCGATTCGCCCCTGCGGTGCGCGGCCAGCATCTTGGCCTGGTCGGGCGAGCAGGCGAACGGCAGGTTCCTGCACCGCCCGGCCGTCGTCCAGATGCTGACGGTGCCCGCGTCCAACTGCCAGGACAGGCACCGGTCGTCGTAGGTGTGCGCGGCGTCCGGACGGAACACAATCGGCTTGGACTCGGCTTTGCGGCGCCGCTTGGATGCCGGGCCGCCCGGGCGGCCGTTGCGGATGGTGCCGCGCAGGGTGGTGTAGGCGTCCACGACCCGTTTGATCACGTGCTGGGCGGCCTGGGCGCCGAGCCCGGCGGCTTTGAGGTCGCCGTAGCAGAGCCTGCGCAGGGGCAGTTCACGGCAGCGGAGCCCGAACTCCTCGAAGGCCGCGGCCGAGACGTGGTTGGCGGCGGTGTTGACCTGGTGGAGGGTGTGCTCCAGTGCCGCCGCCTGCTCGGGCGTCGGCAGGAGCTTGACCTGCACCACCAGTTTCACAGTCCGTGACTGTATCATTACAGACCCTAGGTTGTGCCGGGGCCGAGACGGTGCGGCGCCGGGGCGCCGCGTCCGAGAGAAGCGATTCCTCCCGGCCCCGACGGACCGGGATTCCTCG
>NZ_BCQS01000038.1 GCF_001552195.1 Actinomadura latina NBRC 106108 | reverse complement strand
CGCCCATGAGCACTCCATTAAAATAGAGAGTTCTATCTTATGGAGGGCGGACCAGCCCGCTAGAATTAGATAAGCGAGTCTATCTAAGGGGACGGGGATGGCTGAGCGACGCCGCGGGGCGGCACTGGAGAAGGCGCTGCTGGAGGCGGCCTGGGAGGAACTGGCGGAGAAGGGCTACGCCAGGTTCACCATGGACGCCGTCGTCCGGCGCGCGGGCACCAGCCCTCCCGTCCTCTACCGCCGCTGGTCCGACCGCGACGACCTGGTGCGGGCGGCCATCGTCCACACGATGCGCGAGTCGGTCCTGACTGTCCCCGACACCGGAAGCCTGCGAGGGGACGTGCTCACCCTGATGCGGGAGATCAACGCCACCCGCGTTCAGCTCGTCACCGCCATGAGCGCGTACCTGGCCGGCTACCACCAGGAGACCGGGGCCAGGCCCGGTGACCTGTTCGACCCCGCCGTGACCGGACGCGGAGCCGCGCTCGACGTGCTCTTCGACCGCGCCGCCGCCCGCGGCGAGATCAGGCCGGAGCACCTCACCGAGCGCGTCAAGTCCCTCCCCTTCGACCTGCTGCGCCACGAATTGCTCACGACGTTCGCCCCCGCGCCCGACCGCGTCCTCGAAGAGATCGTCGACACGATCTTCCTTCCGCTGGTGCGCTGACGATCACGCCACCACGGCCCGGGACGGCCGCGGACCCCTCCCGCGCGTGTTCGCGGCAGGCCCGAGCCGTCCGAGACGGCAGGTGCAAGCTGCCGGCGGTCCGTCCGCGGGTGGTGGTCTTGCTCGGCGGGTTCAGGGCCGCGGGCGGGGCTCCGGGGACGGGAAGGGGAGTTTGTCGACGGCGCTGCGGCGGCGCCGCTCGGGCCGGCGGTCGTAGCGGGCCGTGGTGGCCGGTGAGGCGTGCCCGACCAGGTGCTGGACGGTCGCCAGGTCGACGCCCTGGTCGAGGAGGTCGCCGATGAACGTGCGGCGGAAGTCGTGCGGGGTCACCGGCGGCAGGGACGCCTCCTTGCGCCGCTTGACGACCGCGTTGCGGACGGCGGCGTCGGTCATCGGCCGGTGCTGGACCGCGCCCGAGCGGTGCACCGGCTTGAACAGCGGCCCGGACGTGCGGTCGTCGGCGGCGAGCCACGCGCCCAGCAGCGCGGCCGCGCCCTCGTGGACGTACTCGATGCGCTGCTTGTCGCCCTTGCCGGTGATGCGCAGCGACCGCTCGCCCGGGTCGTAGTCCTCGCGGCGCAGGGAGGCGACCTCGGCGCGGCGCGCGCCGGTGGTGTAGAGGACGGCCAGCAGCGCGGCGTCGCGGACGCCCGCCGGGGACCGGTCCGCGGCGCAGGCCGCCAGCAGGGCGGTGAACTCGGCGGCGTGGACGCTGCGGCCGGCGGGCAGCCGCGTGCCGCGGAAGTTCCGCACCGCCGCGGCCCGCTGGTAGTCGTCGGTGGACATACCGCGCAGCCGCCACGCCGTCCGCAGGACGCCCCGCAGCGCCGACAGGTGCAGGTTGCGGTAGGCGGGCGACCACGGGACCGGTTCGCCGTCGGGGCCGTCCACGGTCTGGCCGCCGATCAGGGCGCGGAGCCCGGCGGTGTGCTCGGCGCGCAGCTCCGCCCAGGGGAACCGCTCGCCCGGCGCGGGGCCGGGCTCGCGGCCCGCCGCAGTGTGCAACATCGCGGCGAGCCGGTGCAGGCAGGCGCTCATCGCCCGCCGCGACCGGGGACTCTCCAGCTCGGCCACATAGACCAGGAACGCGTTGCGCGCACCGCCGCCATCCGCCACGCCGGACTGCAAGGGCGCCTCAAGGAGTTGCGGAGTCTCCCAGGGGCGAAGGGTTCCAGGGGTTCGCGGGGTCTGGCCGGCTTCCCGGGCGGCGGTGGGATCACCGGGCGTCCCGGCCGGCGCGGGATGCCCGTGAGGGGTCGCGGCGTCCGGATCGGCCTGCGCGGGGGCATCGGCGGCGCGCGGCTGGAGATCGTCCATGCGCGGAAGCCTAGCCGAGCTGGCTTCTGAGAACGAACATTGTCGTTAGTCATCGCGCCACGTTTTCCAGGGCTTCTTATTTTCTGGAAATAGAAATCAGAAAACCCTAGGATGCTGCTGTGACGACGAGCGACGAGATGACGCCGGTGGCCGAGCGCGCGTGCCGGTACTGCGGGAGGCCGGTCCCTCAGCGCGAAGGACGCGGACGGCCGCGCGAGTACTGCCCCGACGGCGACTGCCAGGCCCGCGCCAAGCGCGAACGGGAGGTGCGGCGCGGCACGCCCGGCCTGGAGGGCGCTCTGGCACGCGCCGAGGACCTCTACGAGCGCATGGAGCAGGGCCTCGCCGCGGCCCTGGCCCCTCTCGCGCAGGCGTTGGACTCGGAGCTGTCCCCGCGCGGCGTGGAGGCGCGGATCAGCGCCGTCACCGCGCAGGCGCAGTCGGCCGTGGCGGCCGCCCTGGCCGAGCGGGAGGACGCCGAGGCGCGCGCCGCCCGCGCCGAGCAGGCCGCGGAGGAGGCGCGCGAACGGGGCCGCGCCGACCGGCAGCGCGCCGGCCAGGCCGAACGCGAACGCGACGACGCCCTGCGGGACGCGGAGCGGGCCCGCTCGCAGGCCGCAGCCGCCGTGCAGAGCGCGCAGGACGAGGCCGAGCGGACGATCGCGGCCGCCCGGGCGGAGGCCGACGGGCTCGTCCATCAGGCCCGGCTGGAGGCCGATCGCGTCGCCGCGGAGGCGCACGCGCAGGCCGAGCAGGCCCGCATGGACGCCCGGGACGCCCGGTCGCGGGCCGCCGAGGCCGGGCGCGCCGCCGACGCCGCCCGCGATGACGCCGGCCAGGCCAGGACGCAGGCGGCCCGGGCCCGGGAGGCCCTTGAGGACAGTGAACGCCTCCGCGCGGCCGAACAGGCCCGCGCGGAGGCCGCCGAGCAGGAGCGCGACCGCGCCGACCACCGCTTCCGCCTCGCCGAGCGCGCCCGGACCGAGGCGCTCACCGCGCTGGAGGCCGCCCGGTCCGACAACGAGCTGCAGCGCCAGGCGGCCGGGTTCGCCCGCGAGCAGGCCGCGGCGGCCCAACAGGAGACCGAGCGCCTGCGCGCGGAAGCGGAACGCCTCCGCGAGCAGGTCGCCGAGGCCCGCCTCGACCTGCGCGCCGAGCAGGCGCGGTCGGCCGAGCTGGCCCGCGAACGCGACGCCGCCCGCGCCGAGGCCACCGCCCAGCGCGAACGCGCCGTCACCGCCGAACTCGCCGCCCGCACCTCCGGCGCCCCGTGACCCCCGGTGCGCGGCGGTCGAGGGGCGAGCGGGGTGATCCAGCGCAGCGCTCGGTGGCCGGGGGTGAGCTCGGTGGTCTCCGGCGGAGCGGGCTGGTCATCGCGAGAACACCGCCGCCCGGGTGCCGGTGCCGGGCCGGGGTCAGCGGGCCCGGCGGGGGCGGGCCGATGGGGCGAGGCCGGGGATCAGGATGGCGGCGACCAGCAGGTGCATGGCGGTCAGGACGGCCAGGGACGCGGTGTCGGCGGCGCTGCCCAGCGGGCCGGTCAGCGACAGGGCGAGGACGGCGACCGCGGTGATCGTCCAGGCTCGGCGGGGGTTGCCGGTGGTGCGTTCCAGGAGGGCGAGGAGCGCCCAGGCGGCCAGTCCCATGACCAGGCTCGCGGCCACGACCGCGACCGCCCCGACCGGGTGGGCCCGGCCGCCGCTCTCGGCGGACGGGTCGAGCCCGGCGACCGGGCCGGTCAGCGTCCACAGGGCCAGGGGCGCGAGGGTGGCGGCGGCGATGGTCAGTCCCCGCCGCGTCAGGGTAGTGCCGGACATGTGCGTCTCCTTCGCTCGGTTCGATGCGGTCAGCGTCGCCGCCGGAACGGGCCGGCCGCATCGGGCGCGAGGCGGCGGCCGGTCCGCCGCCGGGAGGGGCGGCCACCGACTTTGGTCGGTGTCGGGGCGCGGGGCCCGCGGCTAGCCTTTGCCCGATGGACGAGGAGACGTTCGGCCAGGTGGACACCGGTCCGGGGCGGCGGCGCGGGGCCTCCGGCGCGGTGATCCTGCTCGCCGTGTCGGGGGTGCTGATCGCGCTGACGGTCTGGGGCCGGTCGAACGCGGGCGGCGATCTGGTCCTGGACATCGCGGTGGGGACGGCGGGCTGGCTGCTGTCGCCGCTGCTGCTGTGGCGGCCGGTCGCGGTCGCGCTGGCGCTGAGCGTGCTGGCGGCGCTGTCGCCGGCGGCGACGCCGGCGGCGAGCATGGGGGTGCTGCACGTCGCGCAGCGGCGCCCGTTCCCGGTCGCGGCGGCGGTCGGCGCGGCGGGGATCGCCGCGCACGTCGTGCAGGGGCTGCGGCAGCCCAGCGGCGGGATCTCGTTCGGCTGGTGGCTGCTGCTGATCGCGCTCGGGTACGGGGCGCTGGTCGGCTGGGGCGCGCTGGCCCGGGCGCGCCGCGCGCTGCTGGCGTCGCTGCGCGAGCGCGCGCGCCGCGCCGAGGCCGAGCAGGGCCGCCGGGTCGCCGAGGCGCGGATGGCCGAGCGGACCCGGATCGCGCGGGAGATGCACGACGTGCTGGCGCACCGGCTGTCGCTGCTGGCCACCTACGCGGGGGCGCTGGAGTACCGGCCGGACGCGCCGCCGGAGCGGCTGGCGCAGGCCGCCGGGGTGGTCCGCGCGGGGGTGCACCAGGCGCTGGAGGAGCTGCGCGAGGTGATCTTGCTGCTGCGCGCCGATGACGCCGCCGAGGACGGCCGGCCGCAGCCCGTCCTGGACGATGTGCCCCGGCTGGTGGCGGAGTCGCGGGCCGCGGGCGGGCGGGTGGAGCTGCGGGACGAGGTGGCCGGCGCGGACGGCCTCCCGCCGGCCGCCGGGCGGACCGCGTACCGGGTGGTGCAGGAGGCGCTGACCAACGCCCGCAAGCACGCCGCGGGCCGTCCCGTCCGGGTGGTCGTGGCGGGGCGGGCGGGCGACGGGCTGGTCATCGACGTCCGCAACGAGCTGCGGGAGGACGGCGGGCAGGCCCCGCCGCCGGGCAGCGGGACGGGCCTGGTGGGGCTGACCGAGCGGGTCCGGCTGGCCGGCGGGCGCCTCGACCACGAGGCCGCGGCGGGCGAGTTCCGGCTGCGCGCCTGGCTACCATGGCCGGCGTGACCCGCCCCCTGCGCGTGCTGATCGTGGACGACGACGCGCTCGTCCGCGCCGGACTGTCGATGATGCTGGACGGCACGGGCGGGATCACCGTGGCCGGCGAGGCCGCCGACGGCGACGAGGTGCCGGCGGCCGCCGACGCGCACGCGCCCGACGTCGTGCTGATGGACCTGCGGATGCCGCGCGTGGACGGCATCACCGCGACCCGCAGGCTGCGCGCCAGGGCGAACCCCCCCGAGGTCATCGTGCTGACGACGTTCGACTCCGACGAGAACATCCTGCACGCGCTGCGCGCCGGGGCCAGCGGGTTCCTGCTGAAGGACACCCCGCCGGACCGGATCGTCGACGCCGTCCAGCGGGTCGCGGCCGGGGACCCGATGCTGTCGCCGCGCATCACCCGCCGGCTCATGGACCGCGCGGCGGTCGAGGCCGGCGCCCACCAGCGGGCCCGCGCGGCGCTCGCCCGGCTCAGCCCGCGCGAGAACGAGGTGGTCCTGGCGATCGCGCGGGGCCGGTCCAACGCCGACATCGCGGCGGAGCTGTTCATGAGCGTGGCGACGGTCAAGGCGCACGTGTCCAGCGTCCTGACCAAGCTCGGCCTGGACAACCGCACCCAGATCGCGCTCCTGGCCCACGACGCCGGCCTCGCCTGAACCGGGCGTCACCCCAGGGCCGCGCCCGCACGGACCCTCCCCCCGCGTCGCCGCCGGCCGACGGTTCGAGCCCCGCCGAAACGTCCCGGCGCCACGGTGGACGCATGGGCTCCTCCACGACACCCGCCACCGCCCTCGCGGCCACCGGCGGCCCGGTGCCGCGCCGCGGCGCGATGCTGGCGATCCTGTGCACCGGGATGTTCCTGGTCCTGCTCGACGTGACGGTCGTCAACGTCGCGCTCCCCGGCATCGGCCGCGCCCTCGGCACCGGCCTGCCCGGGCTGCAGGGCGTCGTGGACGGCTACGCGGTCGCGATCGCCGGGCTGCTGCTCGGCGGCGGCGCCCTCGGCGACCGGATCGGGCACCGCCGCGTCACCGTCGCCGGGTTCGCCCTGTTCGGGGCCGCGTCGCTGGCGTGCGGGGCCGCGCCCGGCGCCGGGCCGCTCGTCGCGGCGCGGGTCGCGCAGGGCGCGGGCGCCGCGCTGCTGCTGCCCGGCGGCCTCGCGCTGATCACCGCGCTGTACCCGGGGCGGGCCGAGCAGGCGCGGGCGCTCGGGATGTGGGCGGGCATCTCCTCCACGGCGCTGCCGGCCGGGCCGCTGCTGGGCGGGCTGCTGGTCGACACGGCCGGGTGGCGGTGGATCTTCCTGCTGAACGTCCCGGTCACGGCGGCCGCGGGCGCGGGGGTGCTGGCGCTCGTCCGGGTACCGCGCCGGACCCGGCGGGACGTCCCGCTGGACCGCGCCGGGACGGTCCTGGCGCCGCTGGTCCTCGGCGGCCTGGTGTGGACGGTGATCGCGGCCGGGCACGGCCACCGGGAGACCGCCGCCGTCACCGCCGCGGTCACCGCCGTGGCCGCGGCGGCGTTCACCGCGGCGGAGCGGCGCGCCGCGGCGCCCATGATCCCGGGCGGGCTGCTGCGCGCCCCGGCGTTCCTCGGCGCGAACGCCATCGCGCTGATCATGAACCTGGTCACCAACGGGGTGCTGTTCGTGGCGACGCTGCGGCTGCAGCAGGCCGGCGGCCGGCCCGCGCTGGCCGCCGGGGCGATGCTGCTGCCGATGGCCGCGCCGCTGGCGCTGCTCGCGCCGGTCAGCGGCCGGCTCACCGCCCGGTTCGGGACGCGGGTGCCGCTCGGCGCGGGCACCGCCGTCGCCGCCGCGGGGTCGCTGTCCCTGCTCGCCGCCGGGCCCGGCGGCGGTTACGCGGCGCTGCTCCCGGCGCTGCTGGCGATCGGGATCGGCGACGGCCTGATCGTCACCGCCGTGGTCGCCGCCGCGATGCGCGCCGCCCCGCCCGCGCACGCGGGCCTGGCGGGAGGGTTCAACAACACCGCCCGGCAGGCCGGGACGGCGCTCGGCGTCGCGGTGTACGGGGCGGTCGCCGGCCCCGCCCTGCGCCCCGCGTTCGCCTCCGGCCTGCACGTCCTCGGCTGGGCGAGCGCCGCGCTGTGGCTGGCCGCGCTCGCGCTGACCCGCACCGTCCCGGCGCGGTGACGGACCCGAAAACCGGTTGGCGTGATCACCGGGGTCCGTTACAACGGACGGCATGCTCCGCAAATACCCCCGGACCCGGCACCTCGCGGGGTCGCGGCTCCAGCCGGGCGACCACGACCTCGCCTCGGTGCCGTTCGCGGAGATCGCCGGCCGGTACCTGGTGGTGGAGGAGAAACTCGACGGCGCCAACGCCGGCATCAGCTTCACCTCCGGCGGGCGGCTGCGGCTGCAGAGCCGCGGCCACTACCTGGCCGGCGGGCCCCGCGAGCGGCAGTTCGGGCCGTTCAAGGCGTGGGCGGCGTCGGTCCAGCACGTCCTGCGCGAACGGCTGCGCGACCGGTACGTCCTGTACGGGGAGTGGCTGTACGCCAAGCACACCGTCTTCTACGACGCGCTCCCCCACTACTTCTGCGCGTTCGACGTACTCGACGGGCGGGACGGGACGTTCCTGTCCACGGCCCGCCGCCGGGAGCTGCTGGCGGGCACGCCGGTGGTGCCGGTGCCCGTCCTGCACGAGGGCCCGCTCCCGGATCTGGCGGCGCTGACGGCGCTGGCCGGGCCGTCCACCTGCCGCACTTCCGGGTGGCGGGACGCGCTGGCCGCGGCGGCGCGGGCGAGCGGCGCCGACCCGGCCCGGGTCGCGGAGGAGACCGACGCGTCCGAGGAGATGGAGGGCCTCTACATCAAGATCGAGGAGGGCGGCCGGACGACCGGCCGCTGCAAGTGGGTCCGGCCCAGCTTCCTGACCGCGATCCTGGACGCGGGCACCCACTGGCAGGACCGCCCGATCGTCGCCAACGGCCTCGCCGACCCGGAGGTGCTGTATGCGGGTGTTCGATGAGCTGTGCCCCGCGCCGCCGCACTGGGACGTCCCGT
Source organism: Actinomadura latina NBRC 106108 (assembly GCF_001552195.1). Lineage (GTDB taxonomy): Bacteria > Actinomycetota > Actinomycetes > Streptosporangiales > Streptosporangiaceae > Spirillospora > Spirillospora latina. The sequence continues at coordinate 45,891 of NZ_BCQS01000038.1, read as the reverse complement.
GGCCGGAGATCCGGGACGCGTTCGGCTGGGTCCGCGACCTGGCCGGCGTCCCGCAGGACGCGGTCCACCACGGCGAGGGCGACGTCGAGGTCCACACCCGGATGGCGTGCGAGGCGCTGGCGGCGCTGCCGCAGTGGCGCGCCAGGCCGCCCGCCGAGCGGGTGCGGCTGTTCACCGCGGTGCTGATGCACGACGTCGCCAAACCGCACTGCACCGCCACCGGCGACGACGGCCGCGTCACCGCGCGCGGCCATTCGCGCCGCGGCGACCTGATGGTGCGGCGCATCCTGTGGGAGATGGGCGCGCCGGTCGCGTGGCGCGAGCACGTGGCGGCGCTGGTCCGCCACCACCAGGTGCCGTTCTGGGCGCTGGAACGCCCCGACCTGCAGCAGATCGCGTTCCGCGCGAGCCTGCTGGCCCGCAACGACGACCTGGTGCTGCTGGCGTCGGCCGACATCCTGGGCCGCGTCTGCCCCGACACCGCCGAACTGCTCGACAACGCCGCCCTGTACGGGGAGTACTGCGCCGAGCAGGCGTGCCTGGACGCGCCGCGGGCGTTCCCGTCCGACCACGCGAGGTTCTGGTACTTCCGCACGCCCGGCCGCGACCCCGCCTACGCCGCCCATGACGACACCCGCTGCACGGTGACGGTCCTGTCGGGGCTGCCCGGCGCCGGCAAGGACCACTGGATCGCCGCGAACCGCCCGGACCTGCCGGTCGTCGGCCTCGACCGGCTCCGCGCCGAGATGAGGGTGTCCCCGGCCGGGGACCAGCGCGCCGTGGCCGCCGCCGCCTACGAGGAGGCGCGCGGGCATCTGCGGGCCGGGCGGTCGTTCGTGTGGAACGCCACCAACGTGTCCCGGCAGCAGCGGGAGGCGTGCACCGGCCTGGCCGCCCGCTACCGGGGGCGGGTCGAGGTCGTCGCGCTGGAGGCGCCGCCCCGCGTCATCCGCGACCGCAACCGGGCCCGGACCGCGCCCGTCCCGGACGCGGTCGTCGACCGGCTGGTGCGCCGCTGGGAGACCCCCGACCCGACCGAGGGCCACCGCGTCGACTGGCTCACCACCGCCTGACGCCGGCCCCGGCGATAATGAAGGCGGCCGGGACGGCGGGGACGGGGAGGCGGATCCATGGACGGACGCACGGCGCTGGTGACCGGTGCCGGATCGGGCATCGGCGCCGCGGTCGCGGCCGCGCTCCTGGACGCCGGATGGCGCGTCGCGCTGGCCGGCCGCCGCGCCGGGCGGCTGGAGGAGACCGCCCGGTCCGCGCGGGGCGGGGAGGCGCTGGCGGTCGCCGCCGACGTCACCGACCCCGGCTCGGTGGACGCCCTGTTCGGCGCGGTCCGCGGCCGGTGGGGGCGGCTGGACCTGCTGGTCAACAACGCCGGCGTGTTCGGCGCGTCCGCGCCCGTCGAGGAGTACTCCCACGAGGAGTGGCGCACCGTCGTGGACACCAACCTCACCGGCGCGTTCCTGTGCGCACAGCAGGCGTTCCGGATGATGAGGGACCAGGATCCCCAGGGCGGCCGCATCATCAACAACGGGTCCCTGTCGGCGCACACCCCGCGTCCCCGGACGGTCGCCTACGCCGCCAGCAAGCACGCCGTGACCGGGCTCACCAAGGCCCTGTCGCTGGAGGGCCGCCCCTACCGGATCGCGTGCGGGCAGATCGACGTCGGCAACGCCGCCACCGACATGACCGGCGGGTTCGGCGCCGGCACCCTGCAGGCCGACGGGACGGTGCGGGCCGAGCCGGTGATGGACGTCCGGCACGTCGTCGACGCCGTCCTCTACATGGCGGGCCTGCCGCTGGAGGCCAACGTCCAGTCGATGACGGTGCTGGCCACCGCGATGCCGTCCAGCGTGGGGCGCGGCTGACCAGCTGCGCCGCGGGCGTGCCGGTCCGCGGGCACACGCGGCCGCACGCCGCGCGGCACCTGTTCACCCTTTGTCGGGAAGCGGACACGTTTAGCCCCTGACGAGGGGGAACGCCTCCTCCAGGCTTCGAGACGAAACGCGGAGGAGGCCTGGAGGCTATGAGCATCGTGCGGCCGACGCATGACGGCGAGACCACGGCCGAGAGCCTGGGCGCGCACCGGCAGGACCAGGCCCGCGCACCGGAGTTCCACGCCGGACGCGAGGAAGCGGGCACGGGCGAGCTGGTGCGGCAGGCCGCGCAGCAGGTGTCGGAGCTGATGCGCGCCGAGCTGCGGCTGGCCGTCGCCGAGCTGAAGGACAAGGGCCGGCACGCCGGCACGGGCGCCGGGATGTTCGGCGGCGCCGCGCTGATCGCGCTGTACGGGGTGGCGGCGCTGCTGGCCGCGGCGATCGCCGCGATCGCGGTGGCGCTGCCGGTGTGGGCGGCCGCCCTCATCATCGGCGGCGCGCTGCTGCTGGTCGCGGGGGTGCTGGCCCTGATGGGCAGGTCGCAGACCAGGCGCGCCACACCGGCCAAGCCGGAGCAGGCCATGGACGGGGCCAGGCGGACGGTGGCCGAGCTGAAGGAGAGGGCGACGCACCGATGACCACGCAGGGCAAGCACGGCGCCGAGGCCGGCACCGAGGAACTGCGCCAGGAGGTCGACCGGGCGCGCCACGAGCTCGGCGAGACGGTCGAGCAGCTGGCCGCCAAGGCCGATGTGAAGGCGATGGCCCGGGAGAAGGCCGAGCAGGCCAAGAGCAGGGCCCGGGACGCGGCGGCGTCGGTGTGGCAGGCGGCGGGCTCGCAGGAGACGATGGCGCGGGCCCGGCAGGGCGGCGTGGTGGTCGCCTCGGCGGGCGCCGTGGCGATGGCGGCGCTGTGGATGCGCCGCCGCCGCGCGTCCACAGCGCGGATGGGGCCCGTGCGGGTCCGCGTCCGCACCGGGCGGCGCCGCGCCGTCAAGGTGCGCCGCACCAGGAAGCACTGACGCACTGACGCAATGACGTGCTGCCGCATTGACGCGCTGGCCGCACGTATCCGCTGAGAGGACGGTCATGCCCACCCCTGGCGTCATCGCCGACGCGCCCCCCACCTCGTGGGTGGGGGCGCTGAAGCGCACGGTCCGCGAGTTCAAGAAGGACAACCTCACGGCGTGGGCGGCGGCGCTCACCTACTACTCGGTCCTGTCGATTTTCCCGGCGATCCTGGTGGTGGTGTCGCTGGTCGGGCTGGCGGGCCAGTCCACGACCGACGACCTGATCGCCAACATCGGCGACATGGCGCCGGGCGCGGTCCGCGACCTGCTGGTCAGTTCGGTGCGGCAGCTGCAGGGCGGCACGGGCGGCGCGGGCGTCGTCGCCATCATCGGCCTGCTGGGCGCGGTGTGGTCGGCGTCGGGATACGTCGGCGGGTTCATGCAGGCCTCCAACATCGTCTACGACGTCCCCGAGGGGCGCCCGATCTGGAAGACCCTCCCGCTCCGCGTCGGCGTCACGCTCGTCACGCTGGTGCTGCTGTCGGCGTCGGTGATCGCGGTGGTGGTGACCGGGCCGCTGGCCCGCAAGGCCGGCGATGTGATCGGCGCCGGTTCGCAGGCGGTCACGGTGTGGAACATCGCCAAGTGGCCGGTGCTGCTGCTGGTCGTGGCGTTCCTGTTCATGCTGCTGTACTGGGCGGCGCCGAACGCCAAGCGCGGCCTGAAGGGCCTGGCGCCCGGCGGTCTCCTGGCGATCGCGCTGTGGCTGGCGGCGTCCGCGCTGTTCGCGGTGTACGTGGCGAACTTCGGCTCCTACAACAAGACCTACGGCAGCCTCGCGGCGATCATCATCTTCCTGGTCTGGCTGTGGATCACGAACCTGGCGATCCTGCTGGGCGCGGAGCTGAACGCCGAGCTGGAGCGCGGCCGCGCCATCGCCGGTGGGACTCCCCCGGGCGAGGAGCCGTACGTGGAGTTCCGCGACACGCGCAGCTTCGACGAGGACGATCGCCGCGAGGCCGGCCTGGAGGCGGACCCGGAGGCGGGCGCGGGGGACGCGAAGGCCCGCGGCGACGAGGGAGAGCACCCGGGGCATCCCGGGTCGCACAGGGCCGAACACCGTGAATAGGATCACGGCATGCTCCGTCCCGCTTACCCGATCGAGACCGAGCGGCTCACCCTGCGGCCGTTCCACGAGGACGACCTTGAGGGCCTGTACGCCTACCAGTCCCTGCCCGAGGTGGCGCGGTTCCTGTACTGGGAGCCCCGCACGCTGGATGAGTCGCGGTCGTTCCTGAAGCAGAAGATGGGCGCCTCCACCGTGGAGAAGGAGGGCGACTGGCTGGTCCTGGCGGTGGTGCGTCGCGACACCGGCGAGCTGATCGGCGAGGTCAACCTGCAGTGGCGCAGCCGTGAGCACCGGCAGGGCGAGATCGGCTACATCTTCAACCCCGCCTACCACGGCAAGGGGTACGCGACCGAGGCGGCCGAGGTGGTGCTGCGGCTGGGGTTCGAGGGCCTGGACCTGCACCGGGTGTGCGGGCGGCTGGACGGCCGCAACGCCGCGTCCGCGCGGGTGCTGGAGCGGCTGGGGATGCGCCGCGAGGCGCACCTGAAGCAGAACGAGATGGTCAAGGGCGAGTGGAGCGACGAGGTCGTCTACGCGATGCTGCGGCACGAGTGGGACGCCCGAGCCTGACCCCGTCCTCTCCCCCTGCGGCCGGCTCTGTGTCCGGCCCTGCGGCCGAGTGATCATCGCGCGGCCTGCTCGTGCAGCGTGCGGGCCAGGTCGCGGACGTGGCCGCGCAGTTCGGCGGGGCGGCGGACGGTGAACGGGAACCCCAGCCCGGCCAGCATCCGCGCCGCCCCGTCCAGCCGTTCGGCGCGCATGGTCATCACCACTCCCCCGCCGTCCTCGCCGTCCTCGCCGCCGGGGCCGCCGCCGGCGGTGAGTTCGGCGACCGATGCGGGGATCCGGCGGCGGGCCTCGGCGAGGGTGGTGTCGAGGACCACCTCGACCTCGTGGGCGTAGGGGACGCGCGCCAGCGACGCGGTGACGTGCCGGACGGGGTCGACGTCGCCGGGGACCTCGAACGTCGCGGTGCCGGGCTCGGCGGAGGCGATCCGGTCGACGCGGAACGTGCGGGTCTGGCCGCTGCGGTGGTCGTGGCCGGTGACGTACCAGCGGCCGGAGTGGAACACCAGCCCGTGGGGGTCCAGGTCGCGTTCGCTGTCCTCGCCGCGCCAGGACCGGTACCGCAGGCGGACGCGGCGCCGTTCGCGGGCGGCGGCGGCCAGGGTGAGGACGGTGCCGGTGCCGGGCGCCACGGCCCCGTCGGCGGCGCGGTCGGGTCCGGTGAACCCGAGCGTGTCGCGCAGCGCCTGGACGCGGTCGCGCAGCGCGGCGGGCAGCCCGCGCTGCACTTTGGCGAGGGCGCTCTCGGTGGCCTGGCCGGGCAGGCCCATGCGCCGCGCGGCCAGCAGGCCCAGCACGACGGCGGTGGCCTCGTCGTCGGTGAGCATCAGCGGCGGCATCCTGTAGCCGGGCATGAGCCGGTAGCCGCCGTGGCGGCCGCGTTCGGCGGCGACGGGGACGCCGAGGTCGTCCAGCCGGGCGGCGTAGCGGCGAACGGTGCGCTCGTCCACGCCGAGCCGCCGGGCCAGCTCGGCGCCGCCGATGAGGTGGTTGGCCTGCAGCAGCTCCAGCATCGCCAGGACGCGGGTCGTCGGGTGGGACGGCTGTGGCACGGGTCACTCACTTAATCCGGGCGGGTCCTGTCCGGTATTCACCGTAGCGTTCAGCCGTACCCGCCAGCAGGCGCGGTACCCGCCGAACGGCGGGGAACGACCGGGAACAACGAGGAACGACGAGGGAGGACGGCCGACATGGACGCTGACGTGAGGGCCGGAGAGGCGACGTTCGTGCTGGTGCCCGGATACTGGCTCGGCGCGTGGGCGTGGGACGAGGTCGCGGCGGTGCTGCGCGCCGCGGGCCACGACGTCCACGCGGTCACCCCGGCCGGGCAGGCCGAGCGGGCGGGTGAGGCCGCGTCCCACCCGGGCGGCATCGACGTCGACACCCACGTCGACGACATCGCGGGGGTGATCGAGGACGGCGGCCTGCACGGCGTCGTCCTCGTCGGGCACAGCGGCGCGAACATGGCGGTCACGGGCGCGGCCGACCGGATGCCCGACCGGATCGCCCGCGTCGTGTACGTCGACACCGGCCCGATGCCGTCCGGGATGGCGGCGGTGGACTTCCACGAGCCGGACGCGCGGGCGGCGCTGGAGAAGGCGGTCGCCGACGAGGGCGGCGGCCGGTACATTCCGGTGCCGCCGTTCGACCCGGACGCCGACCCGGTGAACCTGGCGGGGCTCACCGCCGGGCGGCTGGCCGAGATGCGCGAGCGCGGCACGCCGCAGCCGTTCGGCACGGCGACGCAGCCCGCGGCGCGCCCCGACCCGCTGCCGGCGACGCCGCGCACGCTGATCGCCACCACGATCCCGCTGGCGGCGGTGAAGCGGATGGGCGAGGATGGGCACCCGGTCTTCGCGGCGATGACCGGCCCGGGCTGGACCTACCGGGAGCTGCCGACCGGTCACTGGCCGATGTTCTCCCGGCCCCGCGAGCTCGCGGCGCTGCTGGCCGAGGCCGCCGCGCCGCCACGTCGATAACTCATTCGATGACTCACTTCTGCACAGGCCCGCGCGCATTTCTTGTAACACGCCCCTGTAGATCGTTTCGGCCGCGGCGAGGACACTCTCCCGGGAGTCGCGCGGCCACGGGGGTCGGGCCTGATCCGCGAGGTGAGAGATGTCATCCACGGTCCGTCGTCGGTCCCACGCAATCCGGCGGCGGCGTCCGCTGGTGTCCGCCGCCGCCGGCGTGGTCCTGGTCGCCGGGATCGGCGCGACGGGCACGGGGTCCGCGCAGGCGCTGGCGGGGCCGGTCAAGGCCGACGACGGGGCGCGCATCACCGCGGAGAAGAAGGTCGGCACCCGCGAGGTCGACATCACCATCGCCTCCCCCGCGCTCGGCAAGTCGGTGAAGACCCGCATCCTGCTGCCGGCGAACTGGACGCGCGCGTCCACGGCGACGTGGCCGATCCTGTACGCCTTCCACGGCGGGCAGGACAACTACACCTCCTGGACCAAGAACACCGACATCGAGGCGTGGGCCGCCCAGTACAACGTCATCGTCGTCATGCCCGAGGGCGACAACGGCTCCTACACCGACTGGTACAACTACGGCAAGGGCGGGACGCCCAAGTGGGAGACGTTCCACACCGCCGAGGTGCGCCAGCTGATGGAGCGCAACTACCACGCGGGCGCGCTGCGCGCGGCGGTCGGGAACTCCTCGGGCGGCGCCGGCGCCATGGCGTACGCGGCCAGGCACCCGGGGATGTTCAAGTACGCGGCGTCGCTGAGCGGGATCCTGTCGATGCGGTCGATCGGGATGCCGGCGATGCTGATGTTCACCAACGCCGGCAACGGGCAGGACCCGTTCGCGATCTGGGGCGTCCCGTGGGCCGACGACGCCAACTGGAAGGCGCACGACCCGTACACGCTGGCGCCCAAGCTGCGCGGCACGGGGATCTTCTTCTCGGCCGGGACGACGGGCCGGCCCGGCCCCGGGGACCCGAACGTGGCGCCGTGGGACATCGGCCTGCTCAGCGAGATCGCGGTGGGCGCGAACAACAGGGACTTCAAGAAGCGGCTGGACGAGCTGAAGATCCCCTACACGGCCGACATCTACGGCGACGGCCGCCACAACTGGCCGGCGTGGGTGCGGGAGTCGAAGGCGATCTGGCCGACGCTGATGAAGTCGATCGGCGCCCGCAAGGCGTGACCCCCGTGAGGCGCGCCCCCTTGGGGTAGGGCCTCGCAGGGTGAGATCGAACCCGGCCCGGTTCCCCGGCGGCAGCGGCTGCCGCCGGGGAACCGGGCCGCCGCCTTTACTCCGCCTTTCCTCAAGGCCGGTTCCGCGGGGTCAGCGGCGGTAGCTCAGGCCGTGCCCGAACGGGTAGAGGACGGCGCCGGGCTCGTCGCGGACGGGGACGGCGACGGGCAGCCGGCCGCGCGGGTCCAGTTCGCCGAACAGGACCCTGGCGGCCGACCGCAGCGCCTCGGCGGTGTAGGAGTAGGTGGCGAGGTAGGTGGCGGCCCCGGGGAACCAGGCGATGTCGTAGGGGTCGCGGACGGCGATGACGACGACGGGCGTGCCGGTGGCGATGAGCGCGTTGACGAGGTCCGCCTGGCCTGGCCCGTTGTGGCCGGGCGCGTCCTCGGCGTCCCAGGCGCGGTTGGTGACGGCGACGACGAGGTCCTGGCCGCGGGCGGCGTCGGCGGCCGCGTCGATCTGCGCCCGCCCGGGGCTGATGCCGGTCTGCCGGATGGTGGTGGTGGCGCCGCGCCGGGCGATCTCGGTGCCGAGGGCGGCGGTGGTGGACACGCCCCATCCGGTGACCAGGACGTCGCGGGCGCCGGGCCGCAGCGGCAGGACGCCGGCGTCGTTCTTGACGAGGGTGGTGGTGCGGTCGGCGGCGCGCTGCGCGGCGGCCAGGTGCGCGGGCGTCCCGACGATGCCGCCGACGCGGGACTCGTCGGCGTAGGGGTCGCGGAACAGGCCGCGCCGCTGCTTGAGCTCCAGGATCCGGTACACCGACGCGTCGAGGCGCTGCTCGGTGAGCTCCCCGGTCTTGACGGCGTTGACGACGGCGGCGAGCTGGCGGGGGAACACGCCGTCGCCGGCGGCGTCGGCGGGCGGTTTGAGCAGGACGTCCGCGCCGGCCTGGAGGGCGAGGACGGGGATGTTCTCGTCGCCGTACTTGTCGCGGACGCCCTGCATGTCGAGGGCGTCGGTGACGATGACGCCGCGGTAGTGCAGCTGCTCGCGCAGGATTCCGGTGAGGATGGGCCGCGACAGGGTGGCGGGGTCGCCGGACGGGTCGAGGGACGGGACGACGATGTGCGCGGTCATGATCGCTTCGGCGCCGTGGGCGATGGCTGCGCGGAAGGGCGGCAGGTCGAGCCGTTCCCATTCGGCGCGGGTGTGGTCGATGTGGGGGACGCCGGTGTGGCTGTCGGTGGTGGTGTCGCCGTGCCCGGGGAAGTGCTTGACGGTGGCGGTCACGCCTCCGGCCCGGTAGCCGCCGGTCTGCGCGGTGACCATGGAGGCGACCAGGTCCGGGTCGGATCCGAAGGACCGGACGCCGATGACGGGGTTGGCGGGGTTGACGTTGACGTCGGCGTCGGGCGCGTAGTCCTGGTTGACGCCGATGGCGCGCAGTTCGCGTCCGGTGATGCGGGCGAGGGCGCGGGCGTCGCCGGTGCGGCGCCCGGCGGCCAGTGCCATGGCGCCGGGCGACTGGGTGGCGGGCGGCTGGATGCGGGCGACGATGCCGCCCTCCTGGTCGGTGGCGATCGTGGCGGGGATCGGGTGCGGCTGGGCCATGGCGGCGCGCTGGATGCCGTTGGAGAACGCGGCGACCTGCTGCGGGTCCCGCACGTTGTTGGAGTAGTAGATGAATCCGCCGGGGTGGTAGCGGGCGATGACCTGGGCGGCGTTGCCGGCCCCGTAGAGCCTGCGGTTGGCTGCGACGTCGGCGGGGTCGGCGGTGTCGGCGCTGGTCCCGTAGATCTGCAGGACGAACAGCTGGGCGGCCTTCTCCTCCAGTGTCATGGACCGCAGGATCCGCAGCAGCGCGGGGTCCTTCCCGTGGCCGTGGCCGTGGCCTTTGCGGTGCGCGGGGGCGGCGTGCGCCGCGGGCGCGGCCAGGCCGGTGACGGCGAGCGCCCCGGCGGTGAGGCCGGCGGCCCACCGGCGGCGGCGCGTGCGGGGACGGTACATGTCGGCTCCCTCCCGGCCCCCCGGGACTACCTGGTGATCATGTTTTCTGCACGGTAACCCCGGCGGGCGGCGCCGTCCACGGCAATCCTCGACGACGCCCGCCGCCCCGTCCCGCCGGGTCCCCGGGGCCGGGGTCAGCCGCGGCGGAGCCAGCGCCACCAGCGGGCGCCGGGCGGGTCGGGCGCGGTCAGCGGGTGGTCCTGGACGTCGTAGCGGCGGACGTAGGCGCCGGCGAAGGCCTGCAGGCTGGCGCCCAGCGGGACGGCGAGCAGCACGCCGATGGGCCCGGCGACGGCGGCGCCGGCGAGGATGAGCCCGAACGCGACGGCGGGGTGCATGTCCAGGGTCCGCGCGGTGATGCGGGGCTGCAGCAGGTAGTTCTCCAGCTGCTGGTAGGCGAGGATGAACAGCAGCATCCACAGCGCGGTCGCCGGGGAGACCGTGAGCGCGATCAGGACGGGCACCGCGCCGGCCAGGTAGGTGCCGATGGCGGGGATGAACTGCGACACCACCCCGACCCACAGCGCTAGCGTCGCGGCGTAGGGGACGCCGAGCACCATCATGGCGGTGTAGTGGGCGATGCCGGAGATGAGGGCGAGCAGGCCGCGCGAGTAGATGTAGCCGCCGGTCTTGGCGACGGCGATCTCCCAGGCGCGCAGGACCTCGCGCTGGCGGTGCGGCGGGAGCAGGGAGCAGACCGTCCGGCGGAACTGGGGCCCCTCGGCCGACAGGTAGAAGGTGAACAGCAGCACGCCGAGGGCTTTGAAGACGACGCCGAACGCGGTGGCGCCGATGCCCCACACGTTCTGGGCGAGGGAGGACAGGTGCCGCGACAGGGCGCCGGTGACGGTGGGGAGCCGCTGGAAGAGGGTGTGCTGCGACAGGTGCGTCCCGAACGTGCCGTTGACCCAGCCGATGAGCTGCCGGACGTAGCCGGGGAAGCCGTCGATGAGGTTGGTGGCCTGGGTGGCCAGCAGCGACCCGATGCCGCCGAGGAACCCGGCGAGCAGGATCCCGACGGCCGCGAACATCAGCGCGGTGGCGGGGCCGCGCCGCCACCGGTGCCGGGCCAGCCAGTTCACCGCGGGCTCGATCGCGAACGCCAGGAACAGCGAGGTCAGCAGGAGCAGCAGCAGTTCCCGGAGCCGCTGCAGCAGCCACAGCCCCGCCAGGAACGCCAGCACGGCCGCGCCGGCCAGCGCGAACGCCTTCGGCAGCCAGGCCGGCATCCGGCGCGGCCCGGCGGGCGCGTACGCGGAGGTGTCGCCGGGCGTCTCGCCGGAGGGGTCGCCGGCTGTGCCGCCGGGCGTGTGCGCCATTCCGGCACGGTAGCGGCCGCGCATCCCCCATTCCGGTCATGCCGCCCGCACGGAGGGTGAGCTTTTGCCGAGGTTTCAGCCGCGCGGGAGATCTCCGGAAAAAGTCCGGGGGGCGTGTTGATCCGCGGGATCCTCGTTCGACCTTGGGATGAGAGGCTCCGGGAGGGAGCCCGGGACGAGGGAGCACGACGATGAAGTACATGCTGATCTGGCGCGCCACCGACGAGGCGTTCGCGGGGATGGCCGGCACCGACTTCACCGAGATGATCGCGACGGTGGGCCGCTACAACCAGGAGATGATCCAGGCCGGTGTGCTGCTGGCCGCCGAGGGCCTCGGCGACGCGGCCGAGGGCGTGGTCGTCGACTACTCCGCCGAGCCGCCGGTGGTCACCGACGGCCCCTACGGGGAGACCAAGGAGCTGTTCGGCGGCTTCTACATCCTGAAGGTGGCGTCCAAGCAGGAGGCGGTGGAGTGGGCCAGGCGGTCGCCGATCACCGGCCCCGGCTTCAAGACCGAGATCCGGCGGGTCACCACGATCGACGAGTTCCCGCAGGACAACGAGTGGATCAGGAAGGAGCGGCAGTGGCGCGAGGCCACCGGGCAGCTGTGACGGAAGGGGCGGCGGATGACCGGCCGGGTCGGCCGTGAACGCGAGGCCGTCGCCGCGGTGTGGCGGATCGAGTCGGCGCGGATCGTCGGCGGCCTCGCCCGCTACGCCGGCGATTTCGCGCTGGCCGAGGACCTGGCGCAGGAGGCGCTGGCGGAGGCGCTGGTGACGTGGCCGCGCGACGGCGTGCCCCGCAACCCGGCGGGGTGGCTGCTGACGGTGGGGCGGCGCCGCGCGATCGACGCGTTCCGGCGCCGCGCGGCCCGCGACGACCGGTACGCCGCCCTCGCCCGCGGGCTGGGCGAGGGCGGCGCCGTCTCGGGGGACGCCGCCGGCCCGGCCGCGGGCGCCGGGGACGGCGGGGACATGCTGTGGGATCCGGACCGCATCGACGACGACGTGCTGGCGCTGATGTTCGTCTCGTGCCATCCGGTGCTGGCGCGGGAGGCGCGGGTGGCGCTGACGCTGCGCGTGGTCGGCGGCCTGACCAGCGACGAGATCGCGAGGGCGTTCCTGGTCCCGACCGCCACGGTGCAGGCCCGCATCACCCGGGCGAAGAAGACGCTCGGCGCGGCGCGGGTGCCGTTCGAGGTGCCGCCGGCCGCGGAGCGGGCGGCGCGGCTCGGGTCGGTGCTCAGCGTGATCTACGTGATCTTCACGGAGGGTTCGTCGGCGAGTTCGGGCGGGGTGCTGATCCGCGCGGATCTGGCGGGTGAGGCGCAGCGGCTGGCGCGGGTGCTGTCGCGGCTGATGCCGGACGAGGCGGAGGCGCACGGGCTGCTGGCGCTGCTGGAGCTGACCGCGGCGCGGTTCCCCGCCCGCACCGGCCCGGACGGCGAGCCGGTGCTGCTGGAGGACCAGGACCGCACCCGGTGGGACCGGGCGGCGATCGGGCGGGGGCGCGCCGCGCTGGCCCGCGCGGAGCGGGCGGGGCGGGGCCTGGGCGCCTACGGGCTGCAGGCGGCGATCGCCGAGTGCCATGCGGTGGCGGCGTCGGCCGGGGCGACCGACTGGGACCGCATCGTGGTCCTGTACGAGGCGCTCGGCCGGCTGGCGCCGTCGCCGGTGGTGGAGCTGAACCGGGCGGTGGCGGTGTCGATGGCGCGGGGGCCGGCGGCGGCGCTGCCGATCGTGGACGGGCTGGCGGCCGCGGGGGCGCTGGCGGGCTCGCAGCTGCTGCCGGGCGTCCGCGGGGAGCTGCTCGCCCGCCTGGGCCGCGCCGGCGAGGCGCGCGCCGAACTGGAGCGCGCAGCGCGCCTGTGCGGCAACGACCGGGAGCGGACGGTGCTGGAGCGCAAGCTCGCCGCGCTGCCCTGACCGGTGCGGCCGGACCCGGGCCGGTTCATCCGGCGCGGGCGGCGTCCTTGCCGGGCGGGGTGAACTCGGGCTGGTCGAGGACGCGGAGCCAGCTGCCGTCGGGCTGGCGGCGGACGACCTGGGCGCGGGCGCCGGCGCCGTCCCGGGGCGGGGTGGAGGTGAGCGCGAGGTCGCCGCAGGTCAGGGTCGGCAGCGGCTCTTCGGGTTCGAAGCGGGGGCGGGCGGCCAGCACCTTCTCCCACAGCTCGCGGATCGCGTCGCGGCCGGTGGTCTGCGAGCCGGGCGGGTAGGCCATCACCGCGTCCGGCTCGTAGAGGGCGGCGACGCCGTCCGCGTCGCCGGCGTTGGAGCGTTCGACGAACAGCCGCGTGATGTCCTCGGGCCGCATGGCCTTCTCGTAGTGCGTCATGGGTGCCTCCGTGTGTCCGGTTGCCTCGTCTCCCATCGTGGTCGCCGCCGCTGCAGAAGTCCAAGAGATGGAACTTCTCACTTCCAGAAGCATCACTTATGAAGCCCGAGCGGAGGCGGGTCGCCGCGGTGAGGCAGGATGCCGGGTATGGGTGAGATGTTCACGCATCGGCTGCGCGTGCGGTACAGCGAGTGCGACCAGCAGGGCGTGGTGTTCAACGGCCATTACCTGTTCTTCTACGACGTGGCGCTGACGGAGATGTGGCGGGCGCTGGTGGGCGACTACGGGGAGATGGTGGAGCGCGGCTACGACCTGGTGGTCGCGGAGGCGCGGATCCGCTTCCGGGAGGGCGCCCGGTTCGACGAGCTGCTGGAGGTGTCGATGCCGGTGGCGCATCTGGGCACGACGAGCATGATCGTGCGGCCGGAGTTCCGGGTGGGCGAGCGGCTGATCGCCGACGGCGAGGTGCGGCACGTGTTCATCGACCCGCGGTCCAAGGCCAAGCGGGAGATGCCGCCGCGGGTCCGCTCTGTACTGGTGCCGTTCTTGGACGGTGCGGGAGGGGCGGCCGGCGCCCCGCCGGGGCCGTCATCGCCGTGACGGCGCCCCGGTTCTGAGACCGCGGCCGCGCGGGGCGGGCGGGTTCGCCCCGACGGGCACGCCGCCTGGCGCGCCGGTCCAGATCGTCCGGGCGGGCGTGCAGGGCGGCGTGCAGCCAGGGCTCGCCGGCCGGGCAGTGCCCGGACACTCCGCTCGGCTGCCCGGCGCAGTCGCGCCGGGCGTCGCCGGCGAACCTCGTGGGGCCGGAGGGCCCGTGGTCGTCGGGTTCGGCGATCGCGGAGTTCAGGAAGGGGCGGGAACGGCCTGGGAGTCAAGGTCAGGTGGCGGGGCCGTCCCCGGCGTCCTGGGGTCCGCCGGCGGCGGCGTAGCCGTCGAGGCCGTGTTCGAGGAGGTCGAAGGCGCGGGCGGCGGCGGCGTAGACGCCGTCGCGCATCTCGGCGAGGGTCTCCCCGGCGCTCTTGCGGGCGGCGATCTGCTCGGTGAGCGTGGTCTGCACGGCGAAGATCATGGCGGCGGCGGCGCGGGGGGCGAGGTCGTCGGGGCCGGCGCCGGTGTCCTCGGCGATGAGGTCGGCGAGGCGGTCCTGGGCGCGGCGGGCGATCTCGCGCTGGCGGGCCATGAGGGCTGGGCTGTCGCGGACGGTCCGCGTCCAGACCTCCGAGCCCTCGTGGAACGCGGTGTGGTGGGCGCCGGAGTCCAGGCCCTCGAAGAAGCGGCGGCGGAACAGCGCGGCGGCGCTCTCGCCGGGGCGGCGGCCGCGGAAGTCGCGCGCGGCCTGCTCGACGACCTCGTCCTGCCGGTCGAAGAACAGGTCCTCTTTGGTGCCGAAGTAGTTGAAGACGGTGTTGACCGACACGTCGGCGGTGCGGGCGACGTCGGCGATGGTGACGTTGTCGAACCCGCGGGTCATGAACAGGCCGGTGGCGATGTCGCTGATGCGCCGCCGCGTCTCGCGCTTCTTGCGTTCGCGCAGCCCCAGTTCCGGTTCGGCTCCGGGGACGAGGTCCTCTCCCATGCGAGGAAATATACCTTCCCTGGGGTCACTCAAAACTTGGCGTGACTTTATTTTTGTGGTTACTCTGCCGGTGTCGTCTTCGAGGAGGTCACCGTGATCCACGCACGCGGGCTCGCCCGCACCTTCACCGGCGGGCGCGCCGCGGTCGAGGCCGTCCGCGGCGTGGACCTGTCCGTCGGCCCCGGCGAGATCGTCGGGTTCCTCGGCCCCAACGGCGCCGGGAAGACCACCACGCTGCGGATGCTGACGACGCTGCTGGCGCCGACCGCGGGGACCGCGAGGGTCGCCGGCCGCGACCTGCGCGCCGACCCGGCGGGCGTCCGCCGCCGCATCGGGTACGTCGCGCAGGGCGGCGGCACCGACCCGGCCGTCCCGGCCGGGGAGGAGCTGGACCTGCAGGCCCGCCTCTACGGCGTCCCCGGCCGCGCCGCGCGGATCGCCGGGCTGTGCGCCCGCCTGGACCTGGGGGGGGTGCGGGCGCGTCCGGCGGGGTCGCTGTCGGGCGGGCAGCGCCGCCGCCTGGACATCGCGCTCGGGCTGGTGCACCGGCCGCCGCTGCTGTTCCTGGACGAGCCGACCACCGGCCTGGACCCGCAGAGCCGCGGCGGCCTGTGGGACCACATCCGCGCCATGCGCGCCGAGGAGGGCACCACCGTGTTCCTCACCACGCACTACCTGGACGAGGCCGACGCGCTGTGCGACCGGCTCCTGATCATCGACCGGGGCCGGATCGTGGCCGGGGGCACGCCGGCCGAGCTGAAGCGCCGCGTCGCCGGCGACGTGGTCCGGCTGGAGCTCGCGGACGCCTCCGGCGCCGGCCCCGCCCGCAGGGCGCTGTCGGCGCATCCGGCCGTCCGCGACGCAGCGGTCACCGGCCGCAGTATCCGCCTGACCGTCGAGGACGGCGAGAAGGCCCTGATGGGCCTGGTCCGGGCGCTGGACGGCGCCGGGGTGGAGCTGGCGTCGCTGAGCCTGGCGCGTCCCACCCTCGACGACGTGTTCCTGACCGTCACCGGCCGCTCCCTGCGCGACGCCGCCTGAACCGTCTCGTCCGCCCCGGAAAGGAGAACCACGATGTCGTTCACCCGGACGATGTCCGACACCCGGCTGATCTTCCTGCGGTGCCTGCGGCAGACGCTGCGCAGCAAGGTCGCGGTGGTGTTCGGCGCGATGCAGCCGCTGCTGTACCTGGTGCTGTTCGGGCCGCTGCTGCGGGACCTGGCCGGCGTCCGCGCGGGCGGCGCGGGCGGCGCCTGGCGGGTGTTCGTGCCCGGCATCCTGATCCAGCTCGCGCTGTTCGGCGCCGGGTTCGTCGGGTTCGGACTGATCGCCGATCTGCGGTCGGGGGTGGTGGAGCGGCTGCGCGTCACCCCGGTCAGCCGGACCGCGCTGCTGCTGGGACGGGTGCTGCGCGACACCGCCGTGGTGGCGTTCCAGGGGATGCTGCTGGTGGCGGCCGGGCTGGCGCTCGGGCTGCGCGCCCCCGCCGGCGGCATCGCGGTCGGGCTGCTGTTCGTGGTGACGCTCGCGGTCAGTGTCGCGTCCCTGTCCTACGTCCTGGCGATGCGGACCCGCAGCGAGGACGCGTTCGCGCCGCTGCTGTCGGCGGTGACGCTGCCGCTGATGCTGCTGTCGGGGATCCTGCTGCCGATGAGCCTGGCGCCGGGCTGGCTGGACGTCCTGTCGCGCTTCACCCCGTTCCGGTACGTGGTGGACGCGGCCCGGGCGGCGTTCCTCGGCGACTACTCCACCGCGGCGGTCGCCGAGGGCGCGGCGGTCTCGGTGGTGCTGCTGGCGGTGTCGGTGACGCTGGGCGTCCGCCGCTTCCGCGCCGAGAACGCCTGACCGGCCCCCGCCGAGTGGGCGGCCGGATGGGCGGCGGGGTGGGCCGTGGCGGCGCGCTGGGCGATGTAGGCGCCGGCCAGCACGACCGCGCCGCCGGTCATCTGCGTCGGGGTGAGGCGCTCGCCGAGCACGGCCCAGGCGATGAGGGCGGCGGCGACGGCCTCGGTGTAGCAGATCGCGCCGCCGACCTGCGCCGACAGCCGCTGCAGGCCCGCGACGCCGGTGAGGTAGGCGATGACGGTGCTGACGATCCCGATCCAGGCGACCAGCGCCCAGCCGGGCGCGGCGTGCCCGGCGAACGGGACCTGGGCGGGCAGCACGCCCCACGGCAGCGCCCACGGCACGGCGGGGACGGTGAGCGCCGCGGCTCCGACGACGGTCCCGGCCGAGGTGATGACCAGGGGGTCGGCCCGCCCGGTGAGCCCGTCCACGATGAGGAAGTAACCGGCCTGGCAGGCGGCGGCGCCGAGCCCGGCGGCCAGGCCGAGCGGGTCCAGGGACAGGCCCGTCCACACCTGCACCACCAGCGCCAGCCCGGCCATGGCGATCGCGACGCCGGCGGCGGCGGTGCGGTGCACCCGGACGCGGCGCACCAGCCGCAGCCACCCCAGCACGATGACGGGACCGCTGAACTCCAGCAGGATCGCCACGCCCACCGGCAGCCGCGACGCGGCGACGAAGTAGCAGGCCTGGCAGCCCGCGACGCCGGTCAGCCCGTACACGACGAGCGGGCGCGCGTGGGGCCGCAGCCCGCGCAGCAGCGCCCGTCCGCGCAGGAGCGCCGCCAGCGGGACCAGGACCAGCGCGGCGACCGCGATGCGCAGCCACACCGCCTGCAGCGGGCCGAGCCCGGCCTCGATGAGCGCCTTGCCGAACGGCCCGGACGTGCCGAAGCACACCGACGACCCCAGCGCCAGGGCCAGGCCCGTCCCCCGGGCGCGCGCCGCGCCGTCCATCCGCACCCCGCCGCTCTCGTCCGCCGCTCTCGTCCCGCCGCACGGCCGCCCGCCCCCGCGGCGGACTAATGAGCATCCTGCCATAACAGTCCTTACACGCCGAGGGGAGGATACCGGCCCGTGATTCACGCGATGCCGGACGGGCCGCCCGGGGCGGCTAATATTCGCCTGATGAGCTGGCAGGCGGCCGGGGCGGGCCCCGGCGGAACCGGAGGCGGCCCGAGCGGCGACCTGTTCGCCTCGGTCGAGGGCAACGTGCGCGAGCTGGTGGCCTCGCCGTGGTGGCAGACCGCCCAGCCCGCCGACCGCGCGGCCCAGGTCGCCGCGCGGATGCTGTGGGGCACCGGCGAATGGTGGCTCTACGGGGCGTGGGGCCGCTGGTACCGGTGCGGCCTGGACGGCACCTGGCACCCCTGCCCGCCCCCCGCCGACTTCGAGGACCGCCGCGTCGCCGTCCCCGCGCCGCGCGGCGCGGGGACACCGCCGGTCCCGCCGCAGCTGTTCCCCACCGGCCCCGACCTGGCGGCCGGGCGGGTCGCGCCGCTGGGGTTCCTCGGGCCCGTCCCCGACACCGCCGTCGTCGCGCGCATCTCCCAGGCCCTCACCACCGCGCTGGCCGTCGACCCGCAGCAGTTCGCGCAGCGCGACCCCATGTTCCAGCCGGGCACCCCCAGCACCGTCGCCGCCGCGTGGGGCGCGCTGCTGTGGTGCGCCGGGTCCCCGGTGGCGCTGACCGAGCACCCGCTGATCGAGTCGTTCATCCCGTTCCTGACCACCTCGGCGGACCGGCTGCACTGGATGATGCCGCCCGACTTCGCCACCCTCGCCGGCTACTACATCCACCGGCTCGGCGCCGGCGACGGCGGCGGCGCCGCCCACATCGCCCGCGTCATGTACGAGGTCGCGGCCGGGCTGCAGGCCGACCCCCGGTTCCGGCCCGGCGCCGACGCGCTCGCCGCGATCACGGCGGCATCGCTGCGCACCGTCAACCAGGACATGGCCACCGTCCGGTACGGGCCCGGCGCCGTCCTGCAGGAATGGCGGCGCCGCTGCCCCGCCGAGTACGCCATCCCGATGGTCCGCGACACCGCGCCCGGCGAGTACCTGCGGCTGGCCCTGTACGACCTGCAGGAGATCGTCGCCGGGCTGACCGGCCCGCGCCCGGGCGCGGCCGGCCGCGGCCACGACGAGGTCCGCCGCGCCGGGATCGCGGTGCTGGCCGCGGACCTGCAGGCCGCGCCGGGCGCGCTGCCGGCGCTGCAGCGCTGGCTGGACCCCGACAGCGTCCGCACCCTGCAGGCCGTCCTGTCGGACCCGGCGAACCCGCTGCGGTCGCTGTGGCCCCGCGACGGGCGGCTCCCGGACGCGCTGCGCGGCGACGACGCCGACGCCCTGGCCGCGCTGCTGGCCACCACCTACACGCTCGGGCTGACGTGGTGCCGGCTCGCGCAGGTCGCGCCGCCGGCGACGGGGTTCGCGGTGCCGCAGGCGGTCGCGGCGGAGCTGACGTCCCCGGCGATGCACAGCCCGCCGTCCACCGACGAGCTGTCGGCGTGGGACATCATCAAGGCCGCCCGCGCCCACATGGCCGCCGAGCGCGCCGCGTCCGGCACCGACCAGCCGGTCGCGCCGGTGCCCGAGCCGGTGCGGGACGCGCCCGGACCGCCGCCCGCGGTGGCGCCCGCCCCTCCCCCGGCCGCCCCCGGACCGCCCGCCGCGCAGCCGTCCCGGCACGAGCAGCCCGCGCCGCCGGTTCCCGCGCCGCCCGTCCCGGCCCCGGCGCCGCCGCCCGCCCCGGAGCGGCGGGCCGATCCGTTCGCCGCGGCCCCGCCCCCGCCCGCGCCGGAGCCCGAGCCGGAGCCGGCGCCGGACGCGACGACCACCGACGCGGCCGCGTCCGCACCGGTCCCGCCGCCGGCCCAAGACGGGCCGCAGTACCCGCCGCAGTACCCGCCGCCGGCTCCCGAGCCGGTGTGGCCGGCCGAGCCGCAGCGCACCCAGCTGGACACCGATGCGTTCAAGACCCACCTCGACCCCGGCCCTGCGTGGCCGGGCGCCCCCGCCGCGCCTCCCCCGCCGGACATCCCGCAGGCGCCTCCGGCCGCACCACCGCCCGTCCCGCCTGCCGACCCGGAGCCGGCCCCGCACGCGGACCTGCCGCCGCCGCCCCCGCCGGTGACCGAGCCGCCCCCGCCGATGCCGCCCGCACCCGTCCCCGACCCGGAGCCGCAGGTCGCCGAGGCGTACGGGATCCGGTTCCTGTGCGGCGCCGACGACATCGAGCGCGTCGTCACCGAGGTGCGGCGGCGCGGCAAGTGGGCGCGGCGGCTGCGCGGGCAGGAGGTGTCGAGCGCGTCGGCGCCGGCGCTGCTGCTGATCGGCGCGCCGTCCAGCGGGCAGCGGCGGCTGGCCCGGATGGCGGCCCGCGCGCTGGCGGAGGTGGAGGCCTCCAGCGGCGAGGTCCGCTCCGTGCACGCCGAGGACCTGCGCGAGGACGGCCCCGACGGGCTGCGCGCCGCGCTGGAGGACCACGCGGGCCATGTGCTGCTGCTGGACGGCCTGGACGGGCTGATCCTGGACGAGGCCGACGGCGCCGCGTACGCCTCCGTCCTGTACCGGGCGCGGCTGGAGGGCGTCAACGACACCGCGCTGCTGGGCACGTGCGAGCCGGACCGGGTCGGGGAGCTGTCGGCGGCGTCGCCGGAGCTGACCGCGGACCTGCGCGCGGTGCGGCTGCCCGACCTGTCCGCGCCGCCGGCGCGGGCGGCGCTGGTGCGGCTGCTGGCCGAGGAGCGCAGCCTGCGGCTCGGCGCGGACGCGTGGGCGGTGGTGACCCGGGACGTGGGGTCGCTGCGGCCGCGCGGCCGGCTGACCGGCGCGCGGCTGGTGGAGGCCTACCTGGACCGGGCCGCGACGCGGCATCTGGGCAGCGCGGAGGCGACGCAGGCGATCGGCGGCGCGCTGTCGCTGACGGCGGCGGACTTCGAGGGCCTGGCTGCGGAGCTGTCCGGCCGCTGACCCCCTCCGGAGGGTGCGGTTCGCCTTGCCGGTAAGGGATTTGGGTCCCCGCGGCACGGCGGAACGCCGGTGCCCGGCGTCACGATGGGGGTGTGGATCGCGTTGACCGGCTGCTCGCCCTCGTCGCCGAACTCCGGGCGGCCTCGCCCGAGCCGCTGGACCCGGCCGTCCTGGCGGCGCGGCTGCGGGTCAGCGAGCGGACCGTGCGCCGCGACCTGGAGCTGCTCGCCGACGGCGGGCTGCCGGTGCGGGCGGGCCGGGGCCGCGGCTACGCGCTGCCAGGCCCGCCGGACCCGGCGCCGCTGACCGAGGTCGGGTCGCTGATGGGGCCGGTGCGCGGCACGCTCGACGAGGCGGTCCGCACCCGCCGGATCGTTCGGCTCGCCTACACCGACCAGGCGGGGGCGCGCAGTTTCCGGGACGTGGAGGCGCACGGCCTGGTCATCGCCCCCTACGGGGAGTACCTGGTGGGGTGGTGCCGGATGCGGGACGGGCCGCGGATGTTCCGGCTGGACCGGATCGGCGCGGCGTTCCTGTCGGGGCGGGGCGCGGAGGTCCGGGACCTGGACGGGCTGCTGGCGGCGCTGCGGGTGCCGGTGCCGCGCCCGGCGGGCGGGGCTGGGCCGCGGGGGCCGGCCGATCACGCGCGGGCCCGGGCGTGGACGCTGGACCGGCTGGAGTTCGTGCGGTCCCGGCTGCGGGAAGCGGTGGCCGAGGCCCGTTCCCCGGCGCGTCCCGGGCGGCCGGGCGGGGGTGCGGCGGCGCTGCGCGGGGTGCTGGGGCATCTGGCGGAGTGGACGCGGTGGCAGGCGGCGGCGATCCGGTCGGCGGCGACGGGTGAGGAGCCGGTGCCGGCGGGGCGCCGCCCGGCGTTCCCGCCGGTGTTCGACCGGGAGCTGCCCTATGACGCGCGGGAGCGGATGATCCAGGACGCGATGGCGCTGCGGTCGCTGGGCGACGTGGCGCGCGACCTGGAGGAGGTGCTGGAGGAGGTGGGGCACTGGGCGGCGTGCTGCGACGACGCGCTGTGGGAGGAGGAGCTGCCCGATCCGCGCCCCTACGGGCCGCCGGGTCCGCCGCGTCCGCTGGCGGACCTGCTGGCGGGCTGGCGCGGCCCGCTGGCCCACATCGAGTGGCACCTGGACCGCCTCGCCGGCGAGCCCGCGGAGCCTCCGCCCGGCGACGGCGAGGAGGAGGTCTGGGTCGTCGACCGCTGCCCCCTCCAGGCCTGACCGCCCGCCGCGGGTCAGCGGGCGAGGGCGGCGGCGCCGGTTCCGTCCTGGGCGGGGGCGAGGCGGCGGGTGAACCAGACGGTCTTGCCGGGGGGCCGCGGGCGGGCGCCGAACCCGGTGGCCAGGGCGGCGACGAGGAGGAGGCCGCGGCCGGCCTCGGCCCAGTCCAGGACGCGGGGCGGGCCGCCGGGGACGGCGGGTGCGGCGGGGTGGGCGTCGGTCACCTCGGCGGTGAGGACGGTCCCGTCCAGGCGCAGCGCGAGGCGGACGGGCCCGGTGCCGTGCACGACGGCGTTGGTGACGAGCTCGTCGACCATGAGGACGATGTCGCCGGTGTCGGCGGGGTCGGTGACGTGCCAGTGCGCCAGGGTCCGGGCGGTGAGTTCGCGGGCGCGGGACGCGGCGCGGGCCTGGGCGGGCAGGTCCCACGCGGCCGCAGGGCCGCCGTCCCCGGTCGCGGTTGCTGCGGGCGTTGTGGTTGCTGCGGGCGTTGTGGTCGGTGCGGGCCGTGCGGTTCCGGTCCCCGTGGTCGTCATGGTGGTGTCCCCCGTTTCGTGCGGTCACAGTCAGGGACGCGCCCGGCGGCGGGGCGGTGCACGGGCGCAGGCAATCCTCACTCCGGGGTGAGGTGAACGCCGCGCGGGGTGCCGTTGGGCCGGGCACCCGGTGGAAGCCGTTACAGTGGACGGGTCGGTGTGGCATGTGTCCCCCGGGCTCTACTAGATGCCTTCGGGGAATACCGCCGGTCCCATGCGGTCCGGGCTGGAGCTTCGTTGTGCCTTTCGCCGTGAGGCGACCACCACACCGGCTTGAACGCCGAGGCCCCGGCGAGATCGATCTCGCCGGGGCCTCGGCGTTCGCGTGTCCGCGGGCGGGGAACGGTGGGGGCGGGTTCTACAGGACGGCCGCTGTGATGGCGGCGCCGATCGCGGCGAGGACGATGATGACGGCGGCGGCGGTGAGGGCGATGGTGCGGGCCCGGCGCCGGGGGGTGCCGTGGCGGGCGAGGCGCTGGGCCAGCCGCGGGTCGTCCTCGCTCAGGCGGACCTCGATCTGGGTGAGGATCCGCTGCTCCTCCATCGACAGCGCCATGCTTCAAACCTCCGGGGGGTGGTCAGGTGACTGATTCTTCCCCGCAGATCATGATCATTATCCCTTCGGCGCGGTGACCGTTGCGCCGCGTCCGGGGGCGCTCTCGTGGTGGAGGCGGTCCAGGGCGGTGACGTAGTAGGTGTAGGCGCGGCCGGGTTCGGCGGACGGGTCGATGATGCCGCCGCCGCGGACGTCGGCGATGAGGCGTTCGGGGTCGGCGGGCGCGCAGCCGGGCCCGGCGCCGTCCACGCGGTAGACGCCGTAGGAGGCGGCGCCCTTGGAGGGCCGCCAGGTCACTTTCACGCCCTTGGCGCCGGGGACGGCGGAGGTGCCGTGCACGGGCGGCGGCGCGGCGTCCCCGCCTTCCCCGCCGTCGTTGGCGGCGACGGCGGGGAGGATCGCGGGGCGGGTGTAGTGGTCGTCGCGCAGCCGGGCGGCGAACCCGCGGCGGTTGGCGGCGATGTCGGAGGCGCTGAAGAACACGTCGCCGCGGACCTGCGGGTACTTGGCGTTGACGGTGAGGTGCCGCGACATCTCGGCGGGGTCCTTCCAGGCGGCGTCGGCGCCGACGCGGTAGGCGCCCTGCCCGATGGTGAGCTGGACGCCGGTGCCCTTGACCTGCCCGGCCCACCAGGCGACGAGCTTGGCGTAGTCGGCGCGGGGGTCGCCGATCGGCCAGTACAGCTGGGGGGTGACGTAGTCGATCCACCCCTTCTTGATCCATTTGCGGGTGTCGGCGTAGATGTCGTCGTAGCTCTGCAGGGCGCGGGTGGGCGATCCGGCGGGGTCGCTGCTCTTGTTGCGCCAGACGCCGAAGGGGCTGATGCCGAACCGCACCCACGGCTTGGCGTCGTGGATCTTCTCCGACAGCGACTCGACGAGGGCGTCGACGTTGGCGCGGCGCCAGTCGCCGCGGTCCATGCCCTTGCCGTAGGCCTTGTAGGCGGCGCCGTCGGGGAAGTCGCCGTCCTCGGGGTAGGGGTAGAAGTAGTCGTCGAAGTGGACGGCGTCGATGTCGTACTTGTCGACGACGTCCATGACGGCCTTGGCGGCCAGGTCGCGGACCTGCGGCAGGCCCGGGTCGTACCACAGGCCCGTCCCGTACTTGCGGACCCAGTCGGGGTGCTGCCGCGCGGGGCTCTTGGGCGACAGCTTCTTCACGTCGTCCTGGCGGGACACGCGGTAGGGGTTGAACCAGGCGTGGAACTCCAGGTTGCGGGCGTGGGCCTCCTTGAGCATGAACGCCAGGACGTCGTAGCCGGGGTCCTTGCCCTGGGTGCCGGTGATCCACTGCGACCACGGCTCGTAGGGGGAGTCGTAGAACGCGTCGGAGTTGGGGCGGATCTGCACGAACACCGCGTTCATGTTCATGGACTCGGCGGTGTCGAGGAGCGCGGTGAACTGCTTCTTCTGCTGTGCCGCGGAGTCGCCGGTGTCCTTGGGCCAGTCGATGCCGCCGACGGTGGCGATCCACATGCCGCGCAGCTGGCGGTGCCGGGAGTCGCCGGGCGCGGCGACCTGGGAGCATTCGGCCTTGGCGCCGGGCGGGACGGGGCTGCGCGCGGCGCCCTCCCGCTCACCGAACGCGGGGATGCCGCACGCGGCGAGCGCGCCCGCCGACACCCCCGCCGTCAACGCCGCCGCCACTGCCCGGAACCTGGATCGCGTAGCCATAGCGGCTCATTGTTACGCACCCGTTGCGATGCTCGGGCCAGAACAGCGATGCCCGTGTGATCCCCCACCGTCCCGTTCGCCCCAGTCTCTGCCTCGCGATCTTCGAGCAGGCCCCCCATCGGCGGTCATCGGTGGAGGAGGTCGAGGCTGAGGGGGGGTCAGGCGGGCTCGGGGTCGAGTTCGACGGGCTCGGCGATGACGTCGACCATGGCGCCGTTGCGCAGGACGGTGACGGGCAGCGGCCGGCCGATCGCATCGGCGAACATCAGCTTCTGCAGCGACTGGGCCTGCGAGACGGGCGCGCCGCCGGCGGTGAGGACCAGGTCGCCGCGGCGCAGCCCGGCGCGGTCGGCGGGGCTGCCGGGCACGACCTCGGCGACGCGCAGCGCGTCGTCCTGGCCCGTACGCTCCCGCAGCCGCGCGGGGACGGGGACCGGGGCTGCGGCCAGGCCGAGGAACGCGCGGCGCACCCGCCCGTCGCGGATCAGCGCGGCGATGATCCGTCGCGTGGTGGCGTTGATCGGGACGGCCAGCCCGAGGCCGATCCCGGCGACGGCGGTGGCGACGCCGACGACGCGGCCGGCGGAGTCGGCGAGCGCGCCGCCGGAGTTGCCGGGGTTGAGGGCGGCGTCGGTCTGGATGACGTCCTCGATGAGCCGCACGGCGGTGCCGGTGCGGGCGGGCTGCGAGGCCGGCAGGGACCGGCCGAGCGCCGACACCACCCCGGCGGTGACCGACCCGGCCAGTCCGAGGGGGTTGCCGACGGCGACGACGAGCTGCCCGACGACCAGGGCGTCGGCGTCGCCGAGCGTGACCGGGCCGGGCACGGGCCCGTCGGCGCGGACCACGGCGAGATCGGACAGGGGGTCGGTGCCGACGACGGTGAACTCGCCGGCGGCGCCGTCGGCGAACGCGGCCTCCCCGCCCCGGGCGCGGCCGACGACGTGGGCGTTGGTCAGCAGGAACCCGTCCCCGGTGAACACCACCGCCGACCCCGCGCCCTCGCCGCGCCGGTGCCGGACGCGCAGCGCCGCCACGCGCGGGGTCAGCTCGCGGGCGACGGCGGAGACCACGCGGGAGTAGGCGTCCAGCGGCTCTTCCATGGCACCCTCCCAGATGATTACAGCGTTACACGGTAACCATCGAAGGGGAAGGGGTGTTCCCCATCACTCCGGCGGGCCACCACCGGGCAGGTCCACCTCGGGCCGCAGGAGGCTGTACAGCACCTCGTCGTGGTACCGGCCGTTCAGGAAGCTCCAGCCGCGCATCACGCCCTCGCGGGTGAACCCCGCCTTCTCCAGCGCGCGCTGCTCGGCGGTGTTGGCCACGTCGGTCTCGGCCTGGATCCGGAACGCGGTGGTGTGCGCGAACAGGTACTCGGCCAGCAGCCGCTGCGCGCGGGTCCCCGCGCCCTTCCCCCGCGCCCCGGGCATCAGCGTGATCCCGATGCTCCAGCACCACGTCCGCGCGGTCGTGGTCACGCGCCGGTAGGACACCAGCCCGAGCCGGTCGCCGCCCGCGGCGACCAGCAGGTTGCCGGTGTCCTCGCCGAGCATGCCGTCGGACTCCCACCGGCGCCGGAACCGGCGCGGATCGAACCAGCCCTCCCACAGGAACGGCCCGGCCAGCCCGGGATCGGCGCGCAGCCGCTCGATGAACGGCAGATCGTCCTCGGCGACGGGCCGCAACCGCACAAGATCGTCCATGGGGCCTCACCGTAGGACGGCGCGGCAGCGGGCACCACCGGGTTTCAGCGCAGGGTGGACAGGCCCCCGTCCACGTGCAGCACCTGGCCGGTCACGTAGGACGCGCGGTCCGACAGCAGGAACACCGCCACGTCGGCGACCTCCCACGCGGTGCCCTGCCGGTGCATCGGGATGAGGCGCGCGACCTGGTCGCGGGAGGCGTTGCCCGACGAGGCGTCCCGCCCCATCACCGTGTCGATCAGGCCGGGCGCCACCACGTTCGCGCGGACCCTGCGCGGCGCCCCCTCGGCGGCGATGTGCCGCACCAGCCCCGCCAGGCCCGCCTTCGAGGCGTCATAGGACGGGGACCGCGAACCCGGCTTCGTCCCGGCGAGCGACCCGATGAACACCATCGACCCACCGGCGTCCAGCGCGGGCATCGCGGCCTTGCCGACCAGGAACGGCGCCCTCAGGTTCACGTGCAGGACGCGGTCCCAGTCGGCCAGCGCCGTCCCCGCCAGCCCGTACCCGATCCCGATGCCGGCGTTGAACACCACCCCGTCCAGCCCGCCGAGCCCCTCCGCCGCCTGCGTGACCACACGGTCGCACGACGCCGGGTCGGTGACGTCGGCCACCACCGTGCACGCCTCCCCGCCCCCGGCGGCGATCATCGCGGCGGTCTCCCCCGCAGCGTGCCCGTCGACGTCCGCGCACGCGACCATCGCGCCCTCCCGGGCGGCGGTCACCGCGATCGCGCGGCCGTTGCCGACCGGGGCGGCGGGGTCGTCGCTGGGCCGCGTCCCCGCGCCGACGACCAGGATCCGGCGCCCGGCCAGCAGGCCGCCGGGCGAAGCAGGTTCGGGCATGACCGGCACCGTAGCCGACACCGGCCCGTCCCGCCCAGAGGGGCGGCTCCAGAGGCGGCTAAGGTGCGGGGCATGGGACAGGGCAGGGGAACCGCCGCGCCCGCGGAACCGGCGGTCGTCGAACGCGCCGCCGGCGTCGGCGGCGAACTCGTGCTGCGCCGCGCCGGCGCCGACTACGAGATCATCAGCAACGGCGTGTTCCTCATGGACACCCGCAACGGCGAATCCGAGCGGCTGCTGGTCCGTGCCGCCGTGCAGACCCTGGACGCGCAGAACTCGGACGGGACGGTGCGGCTGCTCATCGGCGGCCTCGGCGTCGGGTTCTCCCTCACCGAGGCCCTCACCCTGCCCGCCGTGACGCATGTCACCGTCGTCGAACGCGAACCCGCCGTCATCGGCTGGCACGCCGGGCCGCTGCGGCCCTGGTCGGGCGGAGCCCTCGACGACCCCCGCGTCACCGTCCGGTGCGCCGACCTCCTCGACGCCGTCGCCGACCCCGCCGCCGGCCGCTTCGACGCGCTCTGCCTGGACATCGACAACGGCCCCGACTGGACGGTCACCCCCGGCAACGCCCGCCTCTACGCCCCCACCGGCCTGGACCTGCTCACCCGGCGGCTGACGCCGCACGGCGTCCTCGCGGTGTGGAGCGCGAACGCCGCACCGGCGTTCGAGGCGCTGCTGCGCGAGCGGTTCGCCCGCGTGGACGTCCTGCCGGTGCCGGTCCCGCGCGGCGAACCCGACGTGATCTACCTCGCCGCCCGCCCGCACTCGGCGGCGTGACGGCCCCCTACAAAGCGGGCGGGCCCGTTTCTGTAGCCCACGTGATCCGCCCCGGAAGTCCCATTCGCTAGGTTTCGGCCTGACATAACGTTCTTGGGAGGATCTGTGGCTACTGCCCACGCAACCCAGCGGCGCCCCGCCGTCCTGGGCGACCTGCTGCCCGGTTCCCTGGCCCGCGACGCCGCCCTCGTCGCCGGCGCCGCCGCCCTCGTCGGCGCCGCCGCGCAGATCGCCGTCCCGCTGCCCGGCACCCCCGTCCCCGTCACCGGGCAGACCTTCGCCGTCCTGCTCGCCGGCGCCGCCCTCGGCCCCGGCCGCGCCGCCCTCGGCATGCTCGTCTACCTGCTAGCCGGCATGGCCGGCGTCCCCTGGTTCACCGACGGCACCTCCGGCGCCGGATTCCCCACGCTCGGCTACATCATCGGGTTCGTCGCGGCCGCCGCCGTCGTCGGGCGCCTCGCCCAGCTGGGCGGCGACCGCACCCCGCTGCGCACCATCGGCACCATGCTCCTCGGCACCGCCATCATGTACGCCGCGGGCGTCCCCTACCTGATGGCCGCCCTGCACGTCGACCTCGCCAAGGCCGTCGACCTCGGCATGACGCCGTTCCTGGCCGGCGACGCGCTCAAGGTGCTGCTCGCCGCCGGGCTCCTGCCCGCCGCCTGGAAGCTCACCGGCGCCGCCCGCCGCTGACCCCGGGCCCGAACGGTCCGTCCCGCCCCGCGCATGGGGGCGGGGCGGGACGGGCATACGGCACCCATCCGGGCACCCGGCGCCCCCGGCCCGCCCCCGGCCCGCCGTGGTGTGGCGCACACCTCACACCGCGCCCCCGCCCCGCCCGTTTGAACAGGTTCAAATCTGGCGTACAGTGGCCCGTGTGAAGCTCGCCGTGACAGCACCGGACCGACTCGCCGTCCGCACCGTCCCGGTCCCCGACCCGGGCGACCTCATCGCGCGGCTTCCGCACCCCTCCGCGCTCGCCTGGATCCGCCACGGCGAAGGCATCGTCGGCTGGGGCGAGGCCGCCCGCCTCACCCTCACCGGCGGCGACGACCGCTTCACCGCCGCCGCCCGCATGCTCCGCGACCTGTTCGGCGCCGCCGCCGTCGACGACACCGTAGCCGTCCCCGGCTCCGGCCCCGTCGCCTTCGGCTCCTTCGGCTTCGACCCCAAATCCCCCGACTCCACCCTCATCGTCCCCCGCCGCATCCTCGGCCGCCGCGACGGCCGCGCCTGGCTCACCACCATCGGCGACGACACCGACCCCCTCACCCTCGCCAACCCGCCCCAGCCCCCCACCGGCCTGCACTGGAGCGACGGCGCCCGCCCCGAACACGACTGGAAGAACGCCGTCGCCGCAGCCGTCGAACGCATCCGCGACGGCCGCCTCGGCAAGGTCGTCCTCGCCCGCGACCTCACCGCCCGCGCCACCGCCCCCATCGACGCCCGCGTCCTCCTCCAGCGCCTCGCCGCCCGCTTCCCCGCCTGCTACACCTTCTCCTGCGCCGGCCTCGTCGGCGCCACCCCCGAACTCCTCATCCGCCGCACCGGCGACGCCGTCGAATCCCTCGTCCTGGCCGGCACCACCGCCCGCGGCGACACCCCCGCCGACGACCGCGCCCGCGCCGACCACCTCTTCGCCTCCGCCAAGGACCGCGAAGAACACCGCTACGCCGCCGAAATGGTCCGCGACGCCCTCACCCCCCTCTGCGCCGACCTCACCGTCCCCGGCTCCCCCGAACTCCTCACCCTGCCCAACGTCATCCACCTCGCCTCCCCCATCCGCGGGCACCTCACCGCCGACCGCTCCGTCCTCGACGTCGTCGCCGCCCTGCACCCCACCCCCGCCGTCTGCGGCACCCCCACCGACACCGCCCTCGACCTCATCCGCGAACTCGAAGGCATGGACCGCGGCCGCTACGCCGGCCCCGTCGGCTGGGTCGACGCCCGCGGCGACGGCGAATGGGGCATCGCGCTGCGCTGCGCCGAGATCGACGGCACCCGCGCCCGCCTCTTCGCCGGCTGCGGCATCGTCGCCGACTCCGACCCCGCCGCCGAACTCGCCGAGGCCCGCACCAAGTTCCGCCCCATGCAGTACGCCCTCCACGGCTGAGCGACCCTCCCCACCCGGCACACTGGGACGATGCGCGCGAGCCGGCTCCTGTCCCTCCTGCTGCTCCTGCAGGCCCGGGAGCGCATGACCGCACGCGAACTCGCCGCCGAACTCCACGTGTCCGTCCGCACCGTCTACCGCGACGTCGAATCCCTCAGCGCCGCCGGCGTCCCCGTCTACGCCGACCGCGGCCCCGACGGCGGATACCGCCTCCTCGGCGGCTACCGCACCCGCCTCACCGGCCTCACCGAAACCGAAGCCG
Source organism: Actinomadura latina NBRC 106108 (assembly GCF_001552195.1). Taxonomy (GTDB): domain Bacteria; phylum Actinomycetota; class Actinomycetes; order Streptosporangiales; family Streptosporangiaceae; genus Spirillospora; species Spirillospora latina. Next base: position 15,391 of record NZ_BCQS01000038.1, on the reverse strand, counting down.
CCTCCCTCCCCCTGTCCGGCCTCCCCGGCCCCGCCACCCAGCTCGGCCTCGGCGACGTCCTCGCCGCCGAACTCAAACTCCTCGCCGCCCTCCCGCCCAGCCTGCGCAACCGCGCCACCCGCATCCGCGAACGCTTCCACCTCGACGCACCCGGCTGGTTCCGCACCCCCGACGACGTCCCCCACCTGCACGCCATCGCCGACGCCGTCTGGAACCAGCACCGCATCGAGATCCTCTACCGCCGCTGGCGCCACCCCCAGCAGGTCACCCGCACCCTCGAACCCCTCGGCGTCGTCCTCAAAGCCGGATCCTGGTACCTCATCGCCCACCCCGCCCGCCGCGACCCGGCCGACACACCCCGCACCTACCGCATCTCACGCGTCCTCACCCTCACCGTCCTGCCCGAGCACTTCGACCGCCCCGACGGCTTCGACCTCGCCGCCCACTGGGCCGACTACACCCAACGCTTCGAAGCCGACTCCTACCCCGAGCACGCCACCGTCCGCCTCTCCCCCGACGGCCTCACCCGCGCCCAGATCCTGCTCCCACCCGCCATGGCCCGAGCCGCCCTCGACACCGCCACCACCCCCGACCCCGACGGATGGGTCCAAGCCACCCTCCCCATCGAATCCGTCCGCCACGCCCACGTCGAATTCCTCAAACTCGGCGCCGACGCCGAAGTCCTCGCCCCGCCCGGACTCCGCGACATGATCACCGCGACCGTCCACGCACTCGCCGCCCGCTACACCCCCACCCAACTGCGGTAACGACCCCCGCACCCGCGCCTCCCGCACCCCGCGGCGCCCGGTACGGTCATGTACAACCCCAGCACAGCGAGACGGAGGACGAAGCACCGTGGACATCGAACGGACCGCTTTGCCCGGAATCGGCCTGCAGCACGTCATGACCACCGGACGCGGCCGCCAACTCGGCGTCATCTCCCACCGCACCGGCCGCCGCGACCTGGTCATCTACGACAAAGAAGACCCCGACAGCTGCATCGCCACCGTCGCCCTCACCGCCGAAGAGGCCAACGCCATCGCCGAACTCCTCGGCACCGGCCGCATCGTCGAACACCTCGCCGAACTCCACCGCCAGGTCGAAGGCCTCGTCACCGAGCAGTACCCCATCGCCGCAGGCTCCCCCTACGACGGACGCCCCCTCGCCGACACCCGCGCCCGCACCCGCACCGGCGCCTCCATCGTCGCCGTCGTCCGCGACGGACAGGTCCTCGCCAGCCCCCGCCCCGACTTCGTCTTCACCGCCGGCGACATCATCGTCGTCGTCGGCACCGGAGAGGGCACCGCGGCCGTCGCCCAGATCCTCGCCAACGGCTGACCGCGCATGCACTCAGCCGTCCAACTCATCGAACTCGGCGCCATCATCCTCGCCCTCGGACTCCTCGGCGCCGTCTCCGTCCGCTTCTCGATCTCCCCCATCCCCCTCTACCTCATCGCCGGCCTCGCCTTCGGCTCCGGCGGCATCCTCCCCCTCACCACCAGCGAAGAATTCGTCTCCATCGGCGCCGAAGTCGGCGTCATCCTCCTGCTGTTCACCCTCGGCCTCGAATACACCGCCAGCGAACTCGTCGGCACCCTCCGCACCTCCGCACCCACCGGACTCGCCGACCTCGCCCTCAACGCCACCCCCGGCGTCGCCGTCGCCCTCCTCCTCGGCTGGGGCCCCGTCGCCGCCGTCGCCATGGGCGGCATCACCTACGTCACCTCCTCCGGAATCACCGCCAAAGTCATCGGCGACCTCGGCTGGATCGGCAACCGCGAAACCCCCGCCCTGCTGTCGGTCCTCGTCTTCGAAGACCTCGCCATGGCCGCCTACCTGCCCATCCTCACCGCACTGCTCGCCGGCGCCGGACTCCTCGGCGGCGCCGCCGCCCTCGGCATCGCCGCCGCCACCATCACCGTCATCCTCTTCATCGCCCTCCGCCACGGAAAACTCGTCGAACGCTTCGTCGCCAGCCCCAGCGAAGAAGTCCTCCTCCTCAAAGTCCTCGGCCTCACCCTCCTCGTCGCCGGCATCGCCCAGCAACTCCAGGTCTCCGCCGCCGTCGGCGCCTTCCTCGTCGGCATCGCCCTGTCCGGCACCCTCGCCCACACCGCCCAGAAACTCCTCGCACCCCTCCGCGACCTCTTCGCCGCCGTCTTCTTCGTCTTCTTCGGCCTCCACACCGACCCCGGCGACCTCCCACCCGTCCTCGGCATCGCCGCACTCCTCGCCGCCGCCGGCATCCTCACCAAGATGGGCACCGGCTGGATCGCCGCCCGCCGCGCCGGCGTCGCCACCACCGGACGCCTCCGCGCCGGCGCCGCCCTCGTCCCCCGCGGCGAATTCAACATCGTCATCGCCGGCCTCGCCGTCAGCGCCGGCACCAACCCCCGCCTCGGCCCCCTCGCCGCCGCCTACGTCCTCATCCTCGCCGTCGCCGGACCCGTCCTCGCCCGCGGCACCGAACCCCTCACCGCCCGCCTGCGGTCCCGCCGCGCACAGCGCCGCGCCCCCCAGACCGACGACGACGTCCCCGTCATCGCCAGGCCCGTCCACACCGGCGACACCGGCCCCACACCCACGATCTCCTGACCGGGCCCCTCACCCGCCCGGCCTCACCCCGCGGCGGACGGCTGGCACCCCGGACACCAGAACAGGTTCCGCGACGCCACCTCCGCCGCCGCCACCGGCGTCCCGCACACCAGGCACGGCAACCCCGCACGCCGGTACACGTACACCTCACCACCATGATCGTCCACACGCGGCGGACGCCCCATCGCCTCCGGCGTGTGCTCCGGACGGACCGTGTCGATCCGCCCCACCCGCACACCCTCCGCCATCAGGAGCACCAGATCGTCCCAGATCCCCGCCCACTGCCCCGCCGACAGCCGCCGCCCCGGCAACCGCGGATCGATCCCCTGCCGGAACAGCACCTCCGCCCGGTAGATGTTCCCCGGCCCCGCCACCACCGACTGATCCATCAGCAGCACCGCGATCGGCGTCCGCGACCGGCCGACCCGCCGCCACGCCACCCCCGGATCGGCGTCGGCCCGCAGCGGATCCGGCCCCAGCCGGTCCCGCAGCAGCTTCACCTCGCCCGGCTCCAGCACCTCGCACGTGTTCGGACCCCGCAGATCCGCGAAATGCTCCCCGCCCACCATCCGCAACCGCACCAGCCCCACCGGCGCCGGCGCCGGCAGCGCACCGAACCCGAACCGCCCGTAGATCCCCAGATGGACGTGCAACGTCAGGTCGTCGTCGAACCCCAGCAGCAGATGCTTGCCGTGCGCGTCCGCATCCGCCAGCACCCGCCCGTCCAGCCGCCGCGCCCCCTCGGCGAACCGCCCCTGCGGGCTCGTGGCCGCGACGGCGAGGCCGCCGAACATCCGCTGATGCTCGGCGGCCAGGCGATGAATCGTGTGTCCCTCGGGCATGGCCCGGAGCATAGCCCCGGCACTACCGCAGCGGCTCCCCGATCTCCCGCATGTGACCAAGAGCCTGCCGGTACGACGCCACCAGACCCGTCTCGGTGTACGGGACGCCCACCGCAGCGCAGTGCTCCATCACCAGCGGCCGCACCCGCCGCAGGCTGCACCGCGGGATCCCCGGGAACAGGTGATGCTCGATCTGGTAGTTCAGCCCGCCCATCAGCCAGTCGGTGAACACCCCGCCCCGCACGTTCCGCGACGTCAGCACCTGCCGCCGCAGATGCCCCCACCGCTCACCCGGCTCCGGCATCGCCATCCCCTTGTGGTTCGGCGCGAACACCGCCCCCAGATGCACACCGAACAGCGCGTGCTGCACCGCGATCAGCGCCACCGCCTGCGGCACCGGCAGCAGCGCGAACGCCAGCGCCAGATACCCGGCCGCGTGCGCCAGCAGCAGACCGCCCTCCACCACCTGGTCGCGCCGGGACCGGCCGCGCAGGAACAGCAGGCTCCCCACCTTCAGATTGACGCCCTCCAGCGTCAGCAGCGGGAAGAACAGCGCCGCCTGATGCCGCGCCACCCACCGCAGCACACCCCGCTTCCGGCCGGCCTGCTCCTGCGTCCACGCCAGCACACCCTCCCCGACATCGGGATCCTTGCCCACATGGTTCGGGTTGGCGTGATGCCGGTTGTGCTTGTCGTTCCACCACCCGTGCCCCATCCCCAGCAGCAGGTTGCCCAGCAGGAGCCCCAGCCACCGGTTCGCCCGGGCGCTCCGCGCGATCTGCCGGTGCCCCGCGTCATGCCCCAGGAACCCCAGCCGCGCCGACAGGACGGCGAGGGGAACGCCGAGCAGGACCGTCCACCAGCTGCCGCCCGCCCACGCGACCGCGCCCCACACCGCGGCGGTCGCGGCCAGGTTCACCCCGATCGCCCGCGTGTAGTAGCCGCGGCGGCGATCCAGCAGCCCGCTCTCGCGCACCCGCCTCGCCAGCGGGGCGAAATCACTGCCGGCCGGCCTCCCGGACGTTCGGGACGACGGCGAGGGGGCGTGCAGCGTCGCGGGCATGAAGCCTCCAGTTCGAGCAGGGAAACCGACTGCTTGAACGCTACGGAGCGTGAGACCGCCGGGTCGCCCCGCTGCGGAGCCAACTCCGCCCTGGCTCCCAGGTCCCGGTCCCCGCCCCCACATGTCATTCCCCCAGGGCACATTCCGGACGGGACCCTGCGTAAAAGACCGGCCACCGCCGCCCTATAAGGTCACAAGTCATGGACGACGGCGCGCGGTGGATCGAACTGGACGGAGCAGTCAACGCCCGGGACCTCGGCGGACTCCCCGCGGCCGACGGACGGACCACCCGATGGGGCCGCGTACTCCGCTCCGACAACCTCCAGGACCTCTCCGTCGCCGACGTCCGCGTCCTCCTCGACGACTACGCGCTGAAGAACGTCATCGACCTGCGCAGCGACGCCGAGGTGCGGCTCGAAGGCCCCGGACCCCTCACCCGTATACCGACCGTGACCGTCCACCAGCTGTCGCTGTTCGCCGAGGGCGGCCGCCACACCGACGTCGCCGCCGACACCGGGGACCTCGTGGACGCCGTGGACGCCGTGGACGTCGAAAGGGCGCTGCCCTGGCAGAACGACCGCTCGACCGGCCACTACCTCGGCTACCTCACCGACCGCGGCGACTCCATCGTCGCCGCCCTGCGCGTCATGACCCGCACCGACGGCTCCTCACTGGTGCACTGTGCGGCCGGCAAGGACCGCACCGGGGTGGTCTGCGCCCTCGCACTCGACGTCGCAGGCGTCACCCGTGAGGCGATCGTCGCCGACTACGCCCAGACCGGCGAACGCCTGGAGGCCGTCCTGCGCCGGCTGCGGGCCAGCGACACCTACGCCGCCGACCTCGACTCCCGCCCGGCCGACTCCCACCGGCCGCACGCCGCCCTCATGGAGAAGCTCCTCGCCCGCGTCGACGAGGAGTTCGGCGGGACGCTCGGCTGGCTCGCCGGTCACGGCTGGACCCCCGAGGACACCGAAGTCCTCCGCGAGCGCCTCCTCGCCCCCTGAATCCCACTCTCCCGCCGCCTGCGCTTTTGCGTCGGTGAGGGTTGTTTGTATAGAGGGGTGGGGAGTGATCCAGCCCTCGGCCTTTACGTTGTAAATTGAGGGGTGAAGTATTCGGCCGACGGTGCTGCGGCAGGCGACCTCGGTCAGGACAGGGTGGCGCGGACGGCGGCCTGGGCCGCCTTGCGGAGGTCGGCGTGCAGGGACGCGTTCGCCTCCCTGTCGGTGCGGGCCTCGATGATCCGCAGCCCCTCCCCCGCCATCGTCTTCGGCAGGTCCGCCGCGGCCTCCAGCCGCCGGTACGGGACGCCGTGCGCGGCGGCGACCGCCTCGATGTCCACCTGGTGCGGGGTGCCGAAGACGCGCTCGAACGGGCCGTGCAGCGCCGCCTGCGGCAGCAGCGAGAAGATCCCGCCTCCCTGGTTGTTCACCACGATGACCGCCAGGTCGGGGCTGCGGTCGTACGGGCCGACGATCAGCCCGTTCTGGTCGTGCAGGAACGCCAGATCGCCCAGCAGGGCGTAGGAGCGGCCGCTGTGCGCCAGCGCCGCGCCCATCGCCGTCGAGATCAGCCCGTCAATGCCGCTCGCGCCCCGGTTCGCCATGATCCGGATGCCGCGGCGCGGCCGCATCACCTGGTCCAGGTCCCGGATCGGCATGCTCGCCGCCGTGAACAGCAGCGACCCGCCCGGCAGCCCCGCCACCAGGTCGCGCGCCAGCCGCGGCTCGCTCACCTCCGGCACCGCGTCCAGCACCGCGTCCACCGCCTCCGCGGCGGCCAGGTCCGCGGTCCGCCACGACTTCAGCCACTCGTCGTCGCCCGACACCACGGGGATCTCCACCTCGGGCGCCACCTGCGTCGCCGACCGCACCGGGTCGGGCCAACGCGCCAGATCCGGGGCGAGGACGATGTGCTCCTCGGCGCGGCGCAGCAGCGACAGCAGCGGGCGCGACAGCCCCGGCTTGCCCAGCGTCACCACCACCTCGGGGCGGTGCCGCTCCACAAACTCCGGGACGCCCAGCAGGAAATGGTGCGACGACAGGGCGTGGTCGCCGTAGCGGGCGTTGCCGTTCGGCTCGGCCAGCACGGGCCACCCGGCCATCGACGCCGCCGCCACGTACCGCTTGACGTTCGACGCCCCGTCCCCCACCACCAGGACGCCGCGGCGCGTCGGCGGGACGTGCAGCACCGAACCCGGCGTCGCCGGCCGCACCCTCGTCCACGCGCCCGTCGCGTCGCCGTCCAGGGGCTCGCACCACGTCTCGTCGCCGTCCGGGATCAGCGGCTCGCGGAACGCCGCGTTGACGTGCACCGGCCCCGGTGAGGGCGCCTGCGCCATCCCCCAGGCGCGGCTGACCAGCGACCGCCAGTACGCCACCATGCCGGGCCGGTTCTCCGGCACGCCGACCTCGGTGCTCCACCGCACCGCCGTCCCGTACAGCTTCACCTGGTCGATCGTCTGGTTCGCGCCGGTGCCGCGCAGCTCCGGCGGCCGGTCAGCGGTGACCACGATCAGCGGGACACCCGACTCGTGCGCCTCGATCACCGCCGGGTGGAAGTTGGCCGCGGCCGTCCCCGACGTGCACACCAGCGCCACCGGGCGGCCCGACCGCTTCGCCAGGCCGAGCCCGAGGAACGACGCGGACCGCTCGTCGATCCGCACGTGCAGCCGCAGCCGGCCCGACTCCTCGGCGGCCTGCAGCGCCAGCGCCAGCGGCGCCGACCGGGACCCCGGCGCCAGCACCGCGTCGGTCATCCCGCAACGCAGCAGCTCGTCGGCCATGACGGCCGCGAGCGCGGTCGCCGGGTTCACCGCTCCGCCCCGATCAGCTTCGGGCCGTCCAGGTGCTCCTGCGCGGCCAGGGCCCGGGCCCGCCACTCCCCGGCGGGCGCCTCCCAGCGGCCCAGCTCCTCCTCGTCCACCACGGGGCGCCGCACCTCGATCTCGCCCCCCACCGGACGCAGCGGATCACCGACGACATCGCCCTCCAGCAGCGAAAGCGTGCCCAGCCCGCACGCGTACGGCAGTTCCGGCAGCGCCGCGGCCAGCGCCACGCCCGCCGCCAGCCCCACCGACGTCTCCACCGCGCTCGACACCACCACCGGCAGCCCGCACGCCTCCGCGACGCGCAGCGCCGCCGCGACCCCGCCGAGCGGCTGCACCTTCAGCACCGCCACGTCGGCGGCCTCCGCCGCCCGCACCTTCAGCGGGTCCTCGGCGCGGCGGATCGACTCGTCCGCCGCGATCGGCACGTCCACCCGGCGCCGCACCAGCGCCAGTTCCGCGAGCGTCGCGCAGGGCTGCTCGGCGTACTCCAGCTCCCACCGGTCCAGCGCCCGGATCATCCGGGCGGCGTGGTCGACGTCCCAGCCGCCGTTCACGTCGATCCGGACCCGGCCGTCCGCCCCGATCGCGTCCCGGACGGCCTCGACCCGCGCCATGTCGTCGGCGTCGCCCTGCCCGCGCTCGGCGACCTTCACCTTCGCGGTGCGGCAGCCGGACTCCTTGGTCAGCGCGAACGCCCGCTCGGGGTCCACCGCCGGGATCGTCACGTTCACCGGGATCCGGTCGCGGACGGGCGCGGGCCAGCCGTCGCGGGCGGCCTCCCGGGCGGCGGCCAGCCAGCGGGCGCACTCGGCCGGGCCGTACTCGGCGAACGGCGAGAACTCCCCCCAGCCGGCGGGGCCCTGCACCAGGGCCCCCTCCCGCCGCGTCACACCGCGGAACCGCGTCCGCATCGGGATGGAGAAGACCCGCACCCGCCGACCCCCTGAGCTGCCCGCCAATGACCTGCCCGCTGAATCACGGTATTCCGGAGCACACCGCGCGTATGAACCTTTAGTAGTACCACGGGAAACGCGACCAATCAGGGTCGCGCTTCTCCAGGAACGAGTCGCGGCCCTCGGCGGCCTCGTCGGTGCCGTAGGCGAGCCGCGTCGCCTCGCCGGCGAACACCTGCTGGCCGACGAGCCCGTCGTCGACCAGGTTGAACGCGAACTTCAGCATCCGCTGCGCCGTCGGGCTCTTGCCGTTGACCTTCCGCGCCCACTCCAGCGCCGTCGCCTCCAGCTCGGCGTGCGGGACGACGGCGTTGACCATGCCCATCCGGTGCGCGGCCTCGGCGTCGTAGGCGTCGCCCAGGAAGAAGATCTCGCGGGCGAACTTCTGCCCGACCTGCCGCGCCAGGTACGCCGACCCGAACCCGCCGTCGAAGCTCGCCACGTCCGCGTCGGTCTGCTTGAACCGGGCGTGCTCGCGGCTGGCGAGCGTCAGGTCGCACACCACGTGCAGGCTGTGCCCGCCGCCCGCCGCCCAGCCGGGCACCACGCAGATGACGACCTTGCCCATCATCCGGATCAACCGCTGCACCTCAAGGATGTGCAGCCGGCCCGCCCGCGCCGGGTCGATCGTCTCCGACGTCTCGCCCTCGGCGTACTTGTAGCCGTCCTTGCCGCGGATTCGCTGGTCGCCGCCCGAGCAGAACGCCCAGCCGCCGTCCTTCGGCGACGGCCCGTTGCCCGTCAGCAGCACGCAGCCGATGTCGCTGGACATCCGCGCGTGGTCCAGCGCCCGGTACAGCTCGTCCACCGTGTGGGGCCGGAACGCGTTGCGGACCTCCGGGCGGTCGAACGCCACCCGCACCGTGCCGTGGCCGACGGCCCGGTGGTAGGTGATGTCGGTGAAGCCGAACCCCTCGACCTCTTTCCACGCGTCCGCGTCGAACAGCTCCGAGACCATGTGTTCCTCTCCCTGAAGCGCCCGCCCCGGCCGGGGTCGCGGGCGGTCGTGACCCATTCAACCGTTCCTGTGTTTGAACGCGTTCAGCGGGGTCGTCTAGGCTGATGAGATCATGGATCGCCCGCTGCACGCCGCCGTCCTGCCGCCCGGCCCCCGCCTGCTCGACGCCCTGGCGGACGCGCTCGGCGGCGGTCCCGCGATCTGCCCGCTCTCCCCCGACCTGCCCGCACCGGCCCTGCGCGGCCTGCTGGACGCGCTGGCCCCCGACGCGGTCGAGACGCCCGGCGGGCTCGTCCCCCGCGACCCCGGTGGCGGGCACCCGCCCGTGGACGCCGGCACCGCCGTGCTGATCGCCACGTCCGGCTCCACCGGCGCCCCCAAGTTCGTCGAACTGTCCGCGGACGCGCTGCGGCACTCCGCCGCCGGCACGCTCACCAGGATCGGGGCCGCGCCCGGCGACCGCTGGCTCTGCTGCCTGCCCACCAGCCACATCTCCGGCGTCCAGGTCCTCGTCCGCTCCCTGGTCGCCGGCACCGACCCGGTCATCGCGCAGCGCTTCGACGCCGGCGCCGTCGCGCGGTCGGACGGCCTGCACGTCTCCCTCGTCCCCACCCAGCTGCGGCGCCTGCTGGACGCGGGCGCCGACGTGTCGCGGCTCGGCGCGATCGTCCTCGGCGGCGCCGCCGCCGCGCCCGGCCTGCTCGCCGCCGCCCGCGCCCGCGGCGCCCGCGTGTTCACCACCTACGGCATGAGCGAGACGTGCGGCGGCTGCGTCTACGACGGGACGCCCCTGGACGGCATGCGCATCGCACTCGGCGACGGCGGCCGGATCCGGCTCGCGGGCCCGTCGCTGTTCACCGGCTACCGGCTGCGCCCGGAGCTGACCGCCGAGGCCAGGGACGGCGACTGGTTCGTCACCCAGGACCTCGGCGCGATCGAGGACGGCCGGCTCCGCGTCCGCGGCCGCGTCGACGACGTGATCAACACCGGCGGGGAGAAGGTCGTCGCCGGGGAGGTCGCCACCGCGCTGTCGCGGCATCCGGCGGTCCGCGACGTCGTCGTGGTCGGACGGCCCGACCCCGAATGGGGCGAACGGGTCACCGCCGTCGTCGTCCCCGCCGCGCCCGCCGCGCCGGAGCTGGCCGAGCTGCGCGCCTTCGTCCGCGAGACGATGCCCGCCTGCGCCGCGCCCCGCGAACTGGAGCTGGTGGAGGCCATCCCGCTGCTGGCGTCCGGGAAACCCGACCGCGCCCGGCTCCGCTCCCCCGCGCTCTGACCGCGCCCTGACCGCGTCCGCCCGCGCATGACAGGTGATCGGGCGGGGAGAGGACGACCATGGCGGGACAGCGCGGCGGGCAGGAGCAGGCGAACGGCGAAAGAGGCAAGGAGAACGAGAGCGGGCTGACCGTCGTCCTGGCCCTCGGCGCCAACCTCGGGATCGCCGTCGCCAAGGGCTTCGCCGCGCTGATCACCGGGTCGGCCTCGCCGGACCGACGAGCCCACCTCGGTCAGCGTCCTGCTGGAGGACTCCGCCGCCCTCGTCGGCGTCCTCGAACCGGTCCCCCGCGACGACCCTGACCTGCGCGAACGGGTCATCGCACGCTATGGCCGGACTTTGCGACAGAAGGGTCTGGGCGGGTAGTGGTGTTCGTCACGCTGCTGCCGCCGAACGCCTTTACGCAGTAAGGTCGGATCGATTCAGGTCAGACCGCATGAAGCGGCCCATCGCGGGCACCAGCAGCTTCTGGGTCGTTCCTCCGCGATCCCCCGGCGGGCCGCCGCTGCCACGGCCGCGGGAACAATGCCCCGGTCGTGCGACGTTCCGTTAAGTGCGTGCGCCACCAGCGAACACACAATCCGCGCCGCACTCACTCACCGAAGGGAGGGGGGTGTCCCCATGCCGCGAAGCGCTGTCGAGACCCCGCTCACGGAGTCGGCGGGCCCCGCGCTCAACGAGCTCCTGAAGCGTGGACGTGCCCAAGGACGCCTCTCGCTCGACGAGGTGCGGGGGGCCTTCGAGAGTGCCGGGATCAGCCCGGCGCAGGGCCGCTCCATCCTTCGCGAGCTGTCCGAGGCCGGCATCAGCCTGGCGGGCGAGTCCGACACCGCCCGCACGATGGCCGCGGCCGCCGACCACCACGGCGGCGAGACCGCCCCGGCGAAGAAGCGCGCCCCCCGCAGGACTCCGGGCAAGACCGCGGCCCCCGGCAAGGCCGCCGCCCCCGGCAAGACCGCCCCCAGTAAGAGCGCCCCCAGTAAGAGCGCGACGCCCGGCGGCGACGCCGCGGGCGCGGCCGCCGACGAGGGGTTCGAGGTCACCGAGGTCGAGGCCGCCGACGCCCCCGCCGACCTGGACGACCAGTCGACCGCGATGGGCGACTCCGTCCACACCTACCTCAAGGCCATCGGGCGCCGCCAGCTGCTCACCGCCGAGCAGGAGGTCGACCTCGCCAAGCGCATCGAGGCCGGGCTCTACGCCGAGCACAAGCTGGAGACCGAGGACCTCTCCCCCCGCCTGCGCGCCGACCTGGAATGGGTCGCCGCCGACGGGCGCCGCGCCAAGGCCCACATGCTGGAGGCCAACCTCCGGCTCGTGGTGTCGGTCGCCAAGAAGTACTCCGACCGCGGCCTGTCGCTGCTGGACGTCGTCCAGGAGGGCAACCTCGGCCTGATCCGCGCCGTGGAGAAGTTCGACTACTCCAAGGGCTACAAGTTCTCCACCTACGCGATGTGGTGGATCCGGCAGGCCATACAGCGCGGCTTCGCCGACTCGGCCCGCACGATCCGGCTGCCCGTGCATGTGCTGGAGATGCTCAGCAAGCTGAGCCGCGTCGAGCGCGACATGCACCAGCGGCTCGGCCGCGAGCCCACCCCGGAGGAGCTCGCCACCGAGCTGGACAAGAGCCCCGAGCAGGTCCGCGAGCTGCTGCGCACCAGCCGCCAGCCGATCAGCCTGGACTCCACCATCGGCGAGGACGGCGAGACCCGCATCGGCGACCTCATCGAGGACACCGACAGCCCCGAGGCGGCCGAGCTGGTCGACCGGCAGCTGATGGCCGAGCAGCTGCGCCGCACCCTCGACATCCTGTCGCCGCGCGAAGCCAAGATCATGGCGATGCGGTTCGGGCTGTACGACGGGACGCCCCGCACCCTGGACGAGATCGGCAAGGCGCTCGGGCTGACCCGCGAGCGGATCCGCCAGCTGGAGAAGGAGTCGCTGTCCAAGCTGCGGCACCCCAGCAACGCCCGCCCGCTGCTCGACTTCGCCGTCTGACCCGGCCGAGCACGAGCCGGGGCCCGCCCGACCCGCACGGTCGGGCGGGCCTCGCGCTTCCCCGCTGCGATCGGCGCGGTCAGTCGGCGCGGCGGAACTCCACGATGGCCACCAGCATCAGCCCGACCCCCATGCCGAGGACGATGAGGATCTCCAGCCAGATCGGCACGGTCCAGCCGCCCCACGTCACGCCCGGGTCGAACGTCCGCAGCAGCCGCTGCGAGACGTCCAGGTGCGCGAACACCACGTGCCGCATCGGGTCGACCGCGTAGGTCAGCGGGTTGAACCGGGTCAGGACGGTCAGCCACGTCGGCAGCCCGTTCAGCGGGTACAGCGCGCCCGACAGGAACATCATCGGCATCATCGCCATCTGCATGAGGCCGAAGAACGCCTGCATCTGGGTGATCCGCGCCGCCATCATCACGCCGAACCCCGTCAGCGCGAACGCCCCGATGAACATCAGCCCGATCAGCTGCAGCATCAGCGCCGGGTCGTAGGGGACGCCGGCGAGCGGCGCCAGCATCACGATCACCACGCCCTGCAGGGTCGCCACGACCGCGCCGCCGATGCACTTGCCGATCACGATGGCGCTGCGGCTGACGGGCGCCACGAGCATCTCGCGCAGGAACCCGAACTCCCGGTCCCACACGATCGACCCGGCGGAGAACATCGCGGTGAACATCACCGACATCGCACACACGCCGGGATAGATGAACGTCTTCAGGTCGACGTTCCCGGCCGGGCCGCCGCCGCTGGTCACCAGGTTCGACAGGCCGGTGCCCATGACCAGCAGCCACAGCACCGGCTGGACGAGCCCGGACACCATCCGCAGTTTGTCCCGCCAGAACCGGATCAGCTCCCGGTGCAGGACGATCTTCACGGCGCGCAGGTCCTGCCGCAGGCCGCGCTCGGGCACCCGCACCCGGACGACCTCGGGGGCCGCCGCGCGCTCCGCCGTACTCGCCATCGTCATCTCCTCGCCGCGCGCATCGCCATCCGCATCCGGTCGCTCCCGGTCGCCTCGGCGTCCCGGATCGTGGAGCCGGTGAACGACATGAACACGTCGTCCAGCGACGGCCGCGCCACGTTCACCGACCGGATCGGCACGCCCAGCTCGGCGAACAGCCGCGGCACGAACTCCTCGCCGGAGGCCACCGCGAACGCCACCGCGCCCTCCGACACGACCGCCTCCAGCCCGAACCGCTCCTTGAGCGCGGCGATCGCCGCCTCGTCGTCGGCCGTCTGGATGCGGATCCGGTCCTTGCCGACGCCGGCCTTGAGCGCCTCCGGGGTGTCCAGCGCCACGATCCGCCCCGATTCCATGATCGCGATGCGCTCGCAGAACTCGGCCTCGTCCATGTAGTGCGTCGTCATGAAGATCGTGATCTCCTCGGCGGCCTGCAGCTGCCGGATGTACTCCCAGATCGACGCGCGGGTCTGCGGGTCCAGGCCGACGGTCGGCTCGTCCAGGAACAGCACCCGCGGCGAGTGCAGCAGGCCCCGCGCGATCTCCAGGCGGCGCTTCATGCCGCCGGAGAAGGTCTGCACCAGGTCGCCGCGGCGGTCCCACAGCGCGACCATCTCCAGGACCTGCTGGATGCGGGCGCGGGTCACCGACCGCGGCACCCCGTACAGCTCGGCGTGGAAGCGCAGGTTCTGCTCCGCAGACAGGTAGCCGTCGAGCGTGGGGTCCTGGAACACCAGCCCGATGTTGCGGCGCACGCTGTCGCGCTCGGCGACCACGTCGTGCCCGGCCACCAGCGCGCGGCCCCCGGTCGGACGCAGCAGCGTGCAGAGCATGTTGATCGTCGTGGACTTGCCCGCGCCGTTCGGGCCGAGGAAACCGAAGATCTCCCCCGGCCGCACGGTGAACTCGATCCCCCGCACGGCCTCCACGTCACCGAACTTCTTGATCAGGCCGTCGACCTCGACGGCGGGTCCCCCGGGCGGCATGGGGGCCTCCCTCCGCATGGAGCGCACACCCATATTTTGGGCCTTCCAACGGTAGGAGTACCCTATCTCTCACGTCAAGAGAGATAGGGAATGCCAAGCGAACCCGGAGGAGCGGGCGTGACCGATCAGCCGGACCCCATGGACGACTCCCCCACCTACCTGATGTTCGAGGCCGTGCGGCTCGTGCGGCGCACCGGCGCGCGGATGTTCCCCGGCCAGCCGCGGCTGCCGCACCTGCTCGTCCTGTGGTGCGTGGCGCGGTCCGGGCCGCTGTCGCAGCGCGAGGTCGCCGAGCGGCTCCGGATGGACGCCGGCGACCTCGTCGGCATCGTCGACGCGCTGGAGCGGGACGGCCACGTCGAGCGCCGCCGCGACCCCGCGGACCGCCGCCGGTACGCGCTGGACGCCACCGAGGACGGCCGGCTGTTCCTCGGGGAGAGCCTGGCCGCCCGCGCCCGCCTCAACGAGGTCCTGTTCGAGCCGCTGTCCCCGGACGAGCGGCATCTGTTCCGGGAGATGCTGCTGCGCGTCCTGGCCCACCACGACGACCGGTTCGCCGCGCCGGGGCGGGACGCGGCGGAGGCGTGTCAGCGCACCGACACCGGTTCGCTCGTCCGCGACCGAGCCTCGTCGTAGCGGCGCAGCACGAGCCGGGCCGCGGCCTCGTGCGCCCCGATCGGCGCGGTCACCGCGTCGGCGCCGCACCCCCGCGCCCGGTCCATGAACCGGCCCGGCGCCAGCAGGTACGCCGCCACGACCACGCGTCCGGCTCCGCGCCGCCGCAGCCGCGCGACGGCGTCGTCCAGCGCGGGACCGCCCGCGGCGACGAACCCGCAGGTGACGGGCCGCCGCAGCCGCCGCGCCAGCAGCTGGGCGGCGGCCCGCACGTCGGTGGCGCCCGCCGGGTCGGCGGACCCCGCCGC
>NZ_BCQS01000037.1 GCF_001552195.1 Actinomadura latina NBRC 106108 | reverse complement strand
GGCGGACCCCGCCGCGCCCAGGACGACGGCGTCCGGGCGGCGCGGCGGGGTCCGGGTCAGCGCACCCTCCGCGAGGCGGGCGGCCAGGGCGCCGGCCAGCAGCGGGTCCGGGCCGAGCGGCCGGGCCGCCACCGCGCCGGGCAGAAGCCGCACCGCCCGCTCCGGGATGTCGATGAGCGCGTGGTAGCCGCGCGCCAGCATCAGCGGCACGACGACCACCGGGCCCCCGCCCAGCGCGGCCGCGGCCTCCTCCAGCGACGGCTCCGCCAGCTCGCCGTACGCCTCGGCGACCCGCAGCCCCGGCCGCATGGCCCGCACCCGGCGGAGGAGGTCCCGGATCACCGCGGGCCCGGCCGGGTCCCGCGTCCCGTGCGCGACGGCCAACAGCGCCGGGCGGTGCTCAGCCACCGGCGCCCGCCGGGAGCCGGTCGGCGAGGCGCGGGTCGCACGCCAGCCGGTAGCCGCGCTTGACGACCGTCTCGACGATCCCCGGCCGGCCGAGCCCGCGCCGCAGCCGCGCCACCGCCATCTCCACCGCGTGCTCGTCGGCCTGCGGCCGCGCGTCCCGGCCCCGGGGCGCGCGGATCCCGACCGACCGGCTCGGCAGCGCGCCGCACAGCTCCGCCCTCGACACCACGTGCCCCGGGCGGCGCGCGAGCGCCCGCAGGATCGCCATCGGCGCGGGCGCGATCGGCCGCAGCTGCCCGTCCAGCACGACGGCGTGCCCGCGCAGCTCCAGCGACGCGCCGCGCACCGACAGCCGCCGCGCCCGCCGCCCCGGCAGCCCGGTGACCAGCGCGCGGACGAGCGCGCCGAGCCGGGCCCGCTCCGGCTGGACGGTCGGGACGCCGCGGCCGGTGAGCGCCCGCGCGGTGACGGGCCCGACGCACGCCGCCACGACGTGGGTGCGCATGGCCTCCAGCAGGGCGTCCTCCAGCCCGTCGTCGGCGGCGACCGCCAGCGTCGCGTCGACCGCGGGCGCGCTGGTGAACGTGATCGCGTCGACCGTGCCGGTGACCGCCTGCCCGACGAGCCGGCGCAGCGGCGTCGGGTCGTCGGTGCGCGACCACCGGTACACCGGGATCTCGATCACCTCGGCGCCCGCGGCGCGCAGCGCCCCGGTCAGCTCGGGCTGCCGCTCCCCGTACAGCTGGACGGCGATCCGGGCGCCCGCCAGGTCCTTGCCCAGCAGGTGCCGGGTGACCTCGGCGCAGCCCTCCGACTCCGGCGACCACGCCTCCCGCAGCCCCGCCGACCGGAGCGCGCCGCGCGCCTTCGGGCCGCGGGTCACGATCTCGGCGCCGGCGAGCCGGGCGACGAGGGCGTCCCGGAGCCCGTGCCCGTCCGCCGTCTCCAGCCACGTCCGGAACCCGATCCCGGTCGTGACGACGACGTGGTCGAGGGAGCCGGCCGCGCACGCCCGGGTGGCCTCCAGCAGCTCGGCGTCGTCGTCGAGCGGGACGAGGCGGATGGCGGGGGCGAGCACGACGCGGGCGCCGCGCCGCTCCAGCAGCGTCGCGAGCTCCTCGTGCCGGCGGGCCGCGGTCACGCCGACCGCGAACCCCGCGAGCGGCTCGGCGAACCCGGCCGCGGGCTCACTGCCGGTGCTCATCGGTGAGCGCCACCTCCACCCGGTCCCCGGCCCGGCGGACGGGGAAGACCGGCAGCGCGACCCGCGGGTCGTCCAGGCACGCCCCGGTCCGCAGATCGAACACCTGCTTGTACATGGGCGACGCGACGGTCGGCGCCCCGTCGCGGGTGCCGAGGATCCCGCGCGACAGCACGTAGGCGCCGCTGAACGGGTCGAGGTTCGACAGCGCGTGCAGGCCGCCGTCGAAGACCCGGAAGACCGCAACCTGCGTGCCGTCCACCATCGCGCAGACGCCGCGCTCGGGGATCAGCCCGGCGTACGAGCAGATGTCGAACCAGCGGACCGCCGGATCCCTGATGATCGTCGCTTCGGGTGTCGTGGTCATGATCTGATCCTCCGTACGGGCGGTTTCGCGGCTGGGTCTCCTTTGTCACCGCCGTGTTAAAAGGGACTCACTCCCACACGGACGGCGCACACCTTGAACTCCGGCATCCCCGACACCGGGTCCAGCGCCGGGTTCGTGAGCAGGTTCGCCCGGCCCTCCCCCGGCCAGTGGAACGGGACGAACACGGTGTCGGCGCGGACCGTGTCGGTCAGCCGAGCCCGCACGGTCACCGCGCCCCGGCGGCTCTCCACCCGCACGTCGGCGCCGTCCTCGATGCCGAGCCGCTCGGCCAGGTCGGGGTGCAGCTCGGCGAACGGCCCCGGCGCCGCCTCGGCCAGCGCCGGCACGCGGCGGGTCTGCGCGCCCGACTGGTACTGCGCGAGGACGCGCCCGGTCGTCAGGTAGACGGGGTGGCCGGCGTCCACGTCCTCGGCCGGGCCGCGGTGCTCGGCCGGGACGAACCGCGCCCGCCCGTCCGGCGTAGGGAACCGGTCCAGGTAGGGGCGCGGCGTGCCCGGGTGCTCCGGCGACGGGCAGGGCCAGAACACGCCGCCTTCGGCCTCGATCCGCGCGTAGGTGATGCCGGAGTAGTCGGCCGCGCCGCCCGCGCTCGCGCGGCGCAGCTCGCCGAACACCTCCTCCGGGCGGGTGCTCCACTCCCCCGGCGCCTTCAGCCGCTCCGCGAGCGCCGCGATGACCTCGAGGTCAGTGCGGACACCGTCCGGCGGGCGGACGGCGCGGCGGCGGCGCAGCACCCGGCCCTCCAGGTTCGTCATCGTCCCCGACTCCTCCGCCCACTGCGCGACGGGCAGGACCACGTCGGCGCGCAGCGCGGTCTCCGAGGGGACGAAGTCGGCCACGACCAGCAGGTCCAGGGCGCCGAGCCGCTCCTCCACGTGCGCGGCGCGCGGCGCCGACACCACCGGGTTGGACCCGAACAGCAGCAGCGCCCTCGGTCCGCCGGCGGTGCCGAGCGCCGACAGCAGTTCGTACGCCGACCGTCCCGGCCCCGGCAGGTCGCCGGCGTCGACGCCCCACACCGCCGCGACGTGCGCGCGGGCCGCCGGGTCGTCGATCCTGCGGTAGCCGGGCAGCTGGTCGGCCTTCTGCCCGTGCTCGCGGCCGCCCTGCCCGTTGCCCTGCCCGGTCAGGCACCCGTACCCGGAGCCCGCCCGGCCGGGCAGCCCGAGCGCGAGCGCCAGGTTGATGAACGCGCCGACGGTGTCGGTGCCGCGCGCGTGCTGCTCGCCGCCCCGCCCGGTCAGCACGTGCGCGCGGGCGGCGCGGGCCAGCAGCCGGACGGCCTCCCGCATCGCGGGGACGGGGACGCCGGTGATCCGCTCGACACGGCCCGGCCAGTACGCGTTGACGACCGTCCGGACCGCGTCGAACCCGCTGGTGCGGGCGGCGATGTAGCCCTCGTCGGCGAGGCCCTCGGCGAGCGCCAGGTGCAGCAGCCCGTTGGCGAGCGCCAGGTCGGTCCCGGGCACCGGCTGCAGGTGCAGGTCGGCCTGCCGGGCAGTGGGGGTGCGGCGCGGGTCCACCACGATGAGCGCTCCGCCGCCGTCCCGCATCTCCGCCAGGTGCCGCATGAACGGCGGCATCGTCTCGGCCGGGTTCCCGCCCACCAGCAGGACGGCGCCGGACGCCGCCAGGTCGGTGACCGGCCCCGGCAGCCCGCGGTCCATGCCGAACGCCCGGCCGGACGCCGCCGCGGCCGACGACATGCAGAACCGCCCGTTGTAGTCGATCTGGGACGTGCCGAGCGCGACGCGCGCGAACTTGCCGAGCTGGTACGCCTTCTCGTTGGTCAGCCCGCCGCCGCCGAAGACCGCGACGGCGTCCGCGCCGTGCAGAGCCCGCAGCCGGGCGGCCTCGGTGGCGACGCGGTCGAGCGCCTCGTCCCAGGTGCACGGCTCGAGCGGCGCGTCCCGGCCGCGCCGCATCATCGGCGTGGTCAGCCGGTCGGGGACGGTGAGCACCTCGGCGGCCGTCCAGCCCTTCTGGCACAGGCCGCCGCGGTTCGCGGGAACGTCGCCGCGCGGTTCGACCCGCACGGTGCCCTCGCCGGTGTCGTGCAGCCTCATGCCGCACTGCAGGGCGCAGTACGGGCAGTGCGTGGGAGTCCCGTTCATACGCGCAGCCTCGGCGGGCGCCGTTTCACCGGCGATTCCCCGATGTGACCCCGGCGTTAAAAGCCGTTCACGCGGCGGCGTCCGCCGAGGTCAGGCCCGTGGCGGCGCGGCGCCCGCGCAGTCCTTTCCTGACGCGCGCGTGTCAAGCGTTGTCGATCCTTGTCATGGCCTATTCGTCGCCTTTCACCCGATTGCCGAACGGATTCGCGGTGGCCCGGTGATCTCGCGGACGGATGCGGTCCCCGCGCCCGTCCGGCCCTGATCGTCTCGCGGTGATCACGCCTAATCTCGGTACATGCCCGACCTTGCTTACTACGCCTCACTGCCGCGCGCCCGCGGCGCCGCGGCGGCCCTGCTCCTGGACGACCTCGGGCGGGTCCTGCTGGTCAAGCCCACCTACAGCGAGGGCTGGTATCTCCCCGGCGGGGTCATCGAGGCCGACGAGTCCCCGCTGTCGGCGTGCGTGCGCGAGTGCGAGGAGGAACTCGGCCTCGTCCCCCGGCTGGACGGCCTGGCCTGCGTCGACTGGGGCTCGCCGCGCGACGACGGCGTCGACGCCGTCAACGTGTTCGTCTTCGGCGGCACGATCACCGGCGAGCAGATCGCGGCGATCCGGCTGCCGCCCGAGGAGCTGTCCGACCACGTCCTCGTCGCGCCGGAGAAGATCCCCGAGCTGGCGCCGCCGCACGTCTCCCGCCGGATGGACCCCAGCCTGCGGGCCATGGCCGCCGGCCGCGCCGTCTACCTGGAGGACGGCCGCGAGCAGCCGTTCGGCCCGCCCCGCGGCTGAGCCCCGGCCCGCTACACCGGGACCGCGTCCCGGATCTGGCGGGCGCCCTCCGGGTCGACGGCGCGGGCGCAGTGCGCGCAGCAGTAGAAGTGCCCGTTCACCTCCACGCCGTGCCCCATGATGCGGCACTGGCAGTGCTCGCAGATCGGCGCCATCTTCGTGATCGCGCACTCGAACGAGTCGAACGTGTGCACCTGTCCCTGCGCGTGCACCTCGAAGGCCATGTCGTAGTCGTTGCCGCAGACCTCGCAGGTCGCCATCGGTCCTGTCTCCGTTTCCCCCGCCGCCTCGCGACCACTGCCTACCCGGGCCCGCCCATGTCTACCGCGCCTCTCACAACCGGCGGGGACGCGCGGTGCGGCGGAGTTATCACCGGCGTACGACCGCTCACACGCGCACGAAACCCCGCCTCCCTACGGTCGGCCCGTCCGAACCGACCAGGGAGAGCGCCGATGACCGTCACCACCCGGACCGCGCGCGGGGACCGCGCCCGCCCGCCCGAAGGCCGCTGGATCGAGGACTGGCGGCCCGAGGACCCCGCCTTCTGGGCCGCCCGCGGCGCCCGGATCGCCCGCCGCAACCTGATCTACTCGATCCTCTCCGAGCACATCGGCTTCTCGGTGTGGACGCTGTGGTCGGTGCTGGTGCTGTTCCTCGGCCCCGCCTACGGCGTCGACCCGGCCGGCAAGTTCACCCTCACCGCCGTCCCCGCCCTCGTCGGCGCGGGGCTGCGCATCCCCTACACGTTCGCCGTCGCCCGGTTCGGCGGCCGCAACTGGACGGTCTTCAGCGCCGCGCTGCTGCTCGTCCCGGCGATGCTCGCCGCGTTCCTGGTCAGGCCGGGCGTCTCCTTCACCACGCTGCTGGTCCTCGCGGCCGTCGCGGGCGTCGGCGGCGGCAACTTCGCGTCCTCGATGGCCAACATCAACGCCTTCTACCCGCAGCGGCTCAAGGGCTGGGCGCTCGGGATCAACGCCGGCGGCGGCAACCTCGGCGTCGCCGTCGTCCAGCTCGCCGGGCTGACGGTCCTCGCCACGGCGGGCAGGGACCACCCCGGCCTCGTCGCCGGCGTCTACATCCCGCTGATCGTCCTGGCCGCCCTCCTCGCCTGGCTCCGCATGGACAACCTGGCGCACGCCCGCAACGACCGGCGGGCGATGCGGGACGTCTGCAAGGACGCCCACACCTGGATCATGTCGGTGCTCTACATCGGCACGTTCGGCTCGTTCATCGGGTTCGGGTTCGCGTTCGGGCAGGTCCTGCAGGTGCAGTTCGCCGGCGTCTTCGACACCCCGGTCAAGGCCGCCTGCCTGACCTTCCTCGGCCCCGCACTCGGGTCGCTGCTCCGCCCGGCCGGCGGCCGGCTCGCCGACCGGCTCGGCGGCGCCGCCGTCACCCTCTGGACCTTCGTCGCGATGGCCGCGTCCGCCGGGCTGGTGCTGGCCGCGTCGCTGCGCGGCTCGCTGCCGCTGTTCATCACCGGCTTCGTCCTGCTGTTCGCGTGCAGCGGCGTCGGCAACGGCTCCACCTACAAGATGATCCCCGCCATCTTCCGCGCCAAGGCCCCCGAGGACGAGGCGCGCCGCCTGTCCGGGGCGCTGATCGGCATCGCGGGCGCCGTCGGCGCGTTCGGCGGCGTCCTGGTCAACGTCGCCTTCCGGCAGTCGTTCCTGGCCTACGGGACCGGCGACGGCGCCTACCTCGCGTTCATCGCCTTCTACGCCCTGTGCTGCGCCCTCACCTGGCTGGTCTACCTGCGGCCCCGCCCGGGCAGGCCGGACGGCGTCTGACGGCCGGGCCGCCGCCGCGCCCGCCCGGGGCGGCCGTCCGGCCGGTCGTCGCGCTCGGGCCAGCGCGGCGACCGGCCGGACGAGCGCAGCACCGCCTCCCACGGATCCCCCGGCTCCAGCGGCAGATGCGGGACGCCCCAGTGCCACGCCGACACCAGCAGGTCCGGGTCGCGCGGCCGGTAGTCCCCGCCGCCCGCGCGGGCCATGTCCCAGGCGTGCAGGTGCCACTCCACGCACGCCGCGCCCGCGTGGTCGCCGACCGTGTACTTGGTGCCCCGGTAGATCAGGTGCGTCCGGTCCCACATGTCCGGCATCAGGTCGGCGTACGCGCCGGCCGACACCCCGAACGCCATGATCCGGTCGGGGCCGGGCTCGGGCGGCAGCACCGCCAGCTCGGCCGCGTTCTGCCGGGCCTGCTGCCGGATCAGCACCGCGGTCGCCGCCTCCTGCGCGAACAGCGTCGCGAGGCGGCTGTCCGGCGCGTCCTGGAGGTACTCCAGGAAGTTCTCCGCGACGCACCGCAGATGCCCGGCGAGATCGATCAGCCGCCAGTCGGCGCACGGCGTCGGGACGTCCCAGTCGCCGACGCGCGCCGACAGCGCGCGGATCGCCTGCACGCCGTCCTGGTAGGACTCGAGTACGCGGCACCGGTCCGGCGGCGTGCGCTCCACGTGACATCCCCCAACGTCCAGAGCAGCGTGTGCCCTCTCCGCCGGGACGCGTCCAGCGCACACGTCACGGCCCGGCGACGTGCGACCGCGCGGCGTGCGAGGGACGCCCCCGGCGTTCCCCGAGAGGGCAGACTCTCAAAGTTCGGTGGCCCGTGCCACCCGGTGACGCTGTGTCGTCACACGTCCGGAAGAGGCTCAGCCGAGCGCGGACGGCACCGTCTTGAAGCTGAGCCGGTGCGCCTCGCGGGCCGTGCGCAGCCGGTCGACCTCGTCCGTCCACGGGCGCACCGCCGGGCGCGCCTTGGCCTTGCGGCGGGCGATCTCGGCGGCGCGGCGCGACTTGGCGTCCTGCGCCGCGGCCGAGTAGGCCTTCGGGCCCATCGCGGCCCGCTCGGACGCCTCGGCGGCGGCGAGCACCGCCGTCATCGCCTTGTCGAACTCGACCGTCAGCCGCCGCAGCTCCGGCCCGGGGACGTCCGCGGCCTGCCCGTCCCGCAGCGCCCGCTCCGCGTCGCCGGCCGCCGCGAGCCGGTCCTCGTACTCGGCGGCCAGCCGCTGGTCGGCCTCGTACGGCTCCGCGACGTCCTTGCTCCCCCGGCGGCCCAGCGGCATGGTGGTACTCCCTCGACGGTCTGCACTGTCCGGTCGGGGGTAAGCGTACGCGGGGTTCCGGCGTGTCGTGGCGGCGGACACCCGGCTTCGGTCCTTTACGCAGTAAGGTCAATTCTCATGGTCCGGCAGCCCAGCATCAACGCCCAGCACCGCGCCCCGCTCTCCACCGAGCGGATCATCGAGGCGGCCCTGCAGATCGTGGACGGCCAGGGACTCGGCCGCCTCACGATGCGCCGCCTCGGAGACGCCCTCGAAGTCGAGGCGATGGCGATCTACCACCACCTCCCCCGCGGCAAGGAGCAGCTCCTGGACGGCCTCGTCGCGCACGTCGCCGCCGCCCCGGCCGGGGAGTCGCCGGGCCGCTGGCAGGACGTCCTGCGCGGCTGGGCCGGCGGCTACCGGGGCCGGCTGATGGCGCACGCCGGGGTCCTCCCCCTCCTCGTCACCCGCCGCAACCCCGCCGCGCTCACCACCACGGTCGCGTCCCTGCGGGAGGCCATGCGGCGCGGCGGCGTCGCCGAGGACGCCGCCGCCGTCGCGGCGCACACCCTGCTCGGCTACGTGATCGGCCACACCGCCCTGGAGGTGCGCGGCACCAACGAGGACGGCGCCGACCGGGTGGTGGACTGGGACGCCCGGTTCACCGCCGGCCTCGACCTCGTCATCGCCGGCGTCCGCTGACCCGGCCGGCCCGCGCCGCGTCCGCCGCCGGCGCCCGGGTCAAGGCGCCGGGAACTCGTCCTCGACGACGAGGATCTCCAGGTGGCGCGGGCCGTGGACGCCCTCGACCCTGCGCATCTCGATGCCGTGCGTCGCGGACGGGCCGCTGATCCAGGTGAGCGGCCGCGCCGGGTCCAGGCGCGTGACCGCCTCCGGGACCGTCCCGACGATCTGGTCGGCCTGGACCACGCACAGGTGGAGGCCGGGCACCAGCGTGAGGGCCCGCCTTCCCTGCGCCCGGCCGCCGTCCAGGACGACCGTGCCCGTCTGCGCGATCGCCGCCGCGCAGCCGGTCACCACGCCGTCCGCGGCGGCGAGGGCGTCGATGTCCAGCGCCGGGGTGTCGGCGAGCGCCCGGACGCCGTCCAGCTCCGCGAGCCACCCGAACGGCAGGTCGGCCGGGACGACGATCTGCTTGGCCTCCCGCCCCCACAGCGCGGCGGCCACCGCGGTGCCGATCTCGTCGGCGCCGACGTGCCGGACCGCGGCGCGGTTGTCGGCGACCCGCTCGGTGAACAGGGCGAGGACATCCGCCCGCGTCCCGGCCTCCGCCTCCGGCAGCCGGCGCGCGTAGCCGCGCGGCACCGCCGGGTGCGTGCCGCGCGACCCGCCGAGCGCGTCGCGCACCCGCCGCAGCATCTCCTCGCGCGCGGTCACGTCCGGGTCCTGTTCCACCAGGCGCGGAAGCTCTCCGCCGGCGGCGCCGGCAGGTCGCGGGCCTCGGTCCACGCGCCGAGCAGGCCGGGCAGCCGGCGGATCCGCCCGCCGCGCGCCAGCAGCCGCGCCCAGCGGGTGCCGCGCCGCAGCGCCGCCTCGTGCCGGCGCGGGTCGCCCATCGTCCAGGCGAGGCCGCGCATCAGCACCATCTCGGGCGTCGGGACGGGCCGCCGGCGGCGCGACTCGACGACCTTGCCGCGCAGGTGGACCAGCACGTCCGGGATGTCGATCTTCACCGGGCAGACGTCCGCGCAGGCGCCGCACAGCGTGGACGCGTACGGCAGGGACGCCGCCGCGGCGCTCTCCACGCCGCGTGTCTGCGGGGTGCGGATCGCGCCGATCGGGCCCGGGTAGACGGGGCCGTAGGGCCGCCCGCCCGTGCGCTCGTAGACCGGGCAGACGTTCAGGCAGGCCGAGCAGCGGATGCAGCGCAGCGCGGCGCGCCCGACCTCGTCGGCGAGCGCTCTGGTGCGGCCGTTGTCGAGCAGGACGAGGTGGAACGCGCGCGGTCCGTCGCCCGGCGTCACACCCGTCCAGGACGAGACGTACGGGGTCATCCGGTCTCCGGTCGACGCGCGCGGGAGCAGCTGGAGGAACACCTCCATGTCATCCCACGTCGGGACGACCTGGTCGATGCCCGCGACGCAGATCAATGTCTCCGGCAACGTCAGGCACATCCGCGCGTTGCCCTCGGACTCCACCACGACGGCCGTGCCGCTCTCGGCCACCAGGAAGTCCGCGCCGGTGATCGCGACGCGGGCGCGCAGGAACGGCTTGCGAAGGTGCGCGCGGGCCGCCGCGGCGAGCGCGGCCGGATCGTCGGCCGGGCCGGGCCCGGCGGCGGGCATCCCGCGCCGGAACAGCTCCCCGATCCGCGCGCGGTCGAGGTGCGCGGCCGGCGACAGCAGGTGCGACGGCGCGTCCCCGCCGAGCTGGACGGCCAGGTCGGCGAGCGCGGTCTCCCGGACGGCCGCCCCCGGCCCGCCCGGCGCGTCGTCCAGGCCGAGCTCCCGGACCGCCGGCGACGACGCCCGCACGACCTCGGTCACGCCGGACGTCCGCACCAGGCCGGTGACGACGCGCCGCGCCTCGGCCGCGTCCAACGCCCAGTGCACGGTGCCGCCCGCCTCGGTGACGGCCCGCTCCAGCTCCTCAAGGTGGACGTCGAGGTTGCGGAGCGCGTCGTCGCCGATGGCGCGGCCGGCCTCGCGCAGGTCCTCCCAGTCGGCGGGCTCACCGGTCGCCGCGGCCACGCGCTCGCGCAGCACCCCGGCCGCGCCGCGCAGGTTGCGGCGCATGCCGGTATCGGCCAGCGCGGGCCGCGCGGCGGCGGCGAACTTCGGCATCGGCAGCGGGACGGGCCCGCCCGGCGGCGCGGCGGTCACGACGGCCCCGTCGCGGCGAGGATCTCGGCCACGTGGGCGGTCCGCACGCCCGCGCGGAGCCGGGACAGCGCCCCGCCGATGTGCGCCAGGCAGGAGCCGTCCACCGCGCAGACCACGTCCGCGCCGGTGCCGCGGATGTGCCGGACCTTGTCGGCGACCATCGCGACCGACACGTCCGCGTTCTTCATCGCGAACGCGCCGCCGAACCCGCAGCACTCCTCCGCGGCGGGCAGCTCCACCAGGTCGAGGCCCTTCACCGCGCGCAGCAGCCGAAGCGGCCGGTCGCCGAGCCGCAGCGTCCGCAGGGACTGGCAGGACGGGTGGTAGGTGACCCGGTGCGGGAAGTACGCGCCG
This sequence comes from Actinomadura latina NBRC 106108, assembly GCF_001552195.1. GTDB lineage: Bacteria > Actinomycetota > Actinomycetes > Streptosporangiales > Streptosporangiaceae > Spirillospora > Spirillospora latina. The sequence continues at coordinate 26,232 of NZ_BCQS01000037.1, read as the reverse complement.
ACATCGGTGACCCCCAGGACGTCCACGAGGAACTCGGTGAGCTCGTAGACGGCGAGGCCTTCGGCGGCGCGGGCCAGGCCCGGGTCGCGGGACGCCCGCGCGATCCTCGGGTAGGCGTCCCTGACCGCGGCGGCGCACGACGCCGACGCCGCGACCACGGCGCCGCCGCCCTCGAACGCGGCGGTGTACGCGCGGGCGAGATCGGCGGCCTCGCGGTGGTAGCCCGCCGACCAGTGGATCTGGCCGCAGCACGTCTGCCCCGGGGGGAATACCACGTCATGGCCGAGACGTTCCAAAAGGACGGTCACGGCCCTCCCCGTATCGGGGAACAGAGCGTCATCGAAGCACGCGACGGACAACGCGACCCGCATCGGCCTCACTCCCCCTACGCCGTAAGGCGTTCCCCGAGCGACATCGTAGGGGTTTCCGGCCTGTCGGCGTGTCGTTCTTCATCCGTTATCGCGCGGGAGGGACCCTATGCCTGGCACCTCTGAGTGAGGGTGGTCACAGTCGTCCGGTACTCCGGTACCAACGGACAACCGTCCCAACGGGCTATAGCCGATGGGTTCGAACCACTCCACACTGGGGTGCGTCAATTAAGGGAAAGCACCACGACCGACCAGTAGTTGAGACCGGAGGCACACGATGTGCCCGCACCAGCCGCCCTGTCCCTCGCCCGACGAACCCGACCGCGACGCCGCCCGGACGCTGGCCTCGCACCCCGAGCAGGGGTGGAGCCTGCTGTGCAACGGCGTCGTGCTCTTCGAGGACACCGGTGAGCTGCTGCCCGACGGGGGAGTCATCGCACCGCACCGGCCGACGGACCTGCAGGCGCCGTCCGCCGCTTGAGCGGGTCTCCACGGGGGACTAGTTCAAACGGGTGATCATCCTCGGGGGCAACGCCCACCCGACCTCGACCTCCGGGCCCGCACCGGGCCCGGAGCGATCAGCCCTCCCGGCCCGTCCGCACCGGACGGGCCGTTCGCATGCCCGGCGGCTAACGCGCCGCCCACTTGCGCAGCCACGGCTCCACGGCCCGGCCGACGGCGGCGGGGGCCCTGCTCAGGTCGTGCCGCTCCCCCGCCAGCACCGTCACATGGGCGGCGTCCGCCTCGTCCGGTATCCCGAACGGGTCGCGGTCGCCGTTGACGACGAGGACCTCCACCCCCGCCGAGCGCAGCTCGGCCACCCGCGTCTTCTCCGGCCGGCCCGGCGGGTGCAGCGGGAACGCCAGCGCCACCACGCCGGCCGCCCCGGCCGCCCGCGCCGTCCGGCACGCCACCCGCGCGCCGTTGCTCCGGCCGCCCTGCACGAGCGGGACGCCGGCGAACCTCTCGCCCAGCATCCCGATGATCTCCAGCCAGGCCTCGTCCTGCTTGACCGGCGAGCCGGGCGCCCGGCGGCCCGCGAAGCGGAACGGCTGCGTCACCCGTGCGACGGCGCCGCCGAGCCCGAGCGCGGTCTCCCGGACGGCGAGCAGGTCGGGCGCGTCCACGCTCCCGTTCGACCCGTGCGTCAGGACCAGCAGGAACGCCGGATCGTCGGCCTCGTCCAGCGCCATCCCGGCGGGCCCGTGCGCCGTCACGACCTCCATGCGCCCACGGTAGCGGCCCGCTTTCATGATCTTTGCGGCAGACTGCCCGCATGGAGAAGATGACCGACAGCGAGTGGCGGGCGTTCGTCTCGGCGGGCACCCGCACCGGCAAGGCGGCCGTCGTCCGCAAGGACGGCTCCCCGCACGTCACGCCCATCTGGTTCGTCCTCGACGGCGACGACGTGCTGTTCAACACCGCCCGCGACACCGTCAAGGGCCGCGCCCTCGCCCGCGACCCGCGCGTCTCCATCTGCGTGGACGACCAGACCCCGCCCTTCTCGTACGTGCACATCCAGGCGGAGGCGACCCTCATCGAGGATCTGGACGAGATGCGCCGCTGGGCCACCGCCATCGGCGGCCGCTACATGGGCGCCGGCCGTGCCGCGGAGTTCGGGGCGCGCAACGCCGTCCCCACCGAGTACCTCGTCCGCGCCCGCGTCACGAAGGTGATCGCGGAGCGCGCCATCTCCGACTGAACACGGCCTATGCGGGCGGCCAGTCCGGGACGGGCGTGCCCATCGCCAGGCGGAGCCGCTCGGCGAAGCTCTCGTGCAGCAGCGGCCCCCACGGGTAGCCGCTCGGGACCCGGACCGCGCCGCCGAGCACCTCGTGGGTCTCGTCCGCCCGTCCCTCGGCGTACCGGACGGCGAGCAGCGCGTACATGTGGTCGAGGGCGCCGAACGCCTCGCCGGCGAGCGCGGGGAGCGTCCCGTCCGACACGGCCTGCTCGACGACCGGCTCCCACCACAGGCCGTCGTCGCCGTCCTCCTCGGCGAAGTCGCGGCGGATCCTCGCCCGCACCTGCGGCGCGATGCCCGGGTCGGCCAGCCCGCGCCGCCACACCTCGCCCGCCTCGCCGCCGCGCCCGCGCAGCGGCAGCGTCCGCGCCAGCAGCTCGGTGGCCAGCGGGCCCGCCTCCGGGTCGGACGGCTCCGCCGCCAGCGCCGCGCCGAACGCGCCGATCGCCTGGTCGAGGTAGGAGATGCCGAGCGCGACGGCGAGCCGCGCGTACGCGTACGGGGCGGCGTCGCGGTCGATCAGCCGGAGCCCGGCGGTCAGGATCCGCTGCGCCCGCGCGGGGTCGCCGCGCTCCAGCAGCCGCTGTGCGAGGTCGTGCGCGGCGAGCGGCCCGTACTCGGCGTCGCCCGTCCCGATCGCCGCCTCCCAGTGGTCCCGCGCCGCGTCGACGTCGCCGGCGTCGTCGGCGATGCGGGCGAGCGCCAGATGGGCGGGCGGCAGGTAGGCGGGGTTGCCGAAGTCGACCACCGCGCCCCACGCGGGCGCCGCCCCCTCGGGCTCGCCGGCCCGCTCGTAGGTGAGCGCCAGGTGGTAGGCGGCGCGCGGCCCGTACTCGGGGTCGGCGGTGGCGATCGCGGCCCGGTCCGCCTCCCGGGCCCGCTCCACCTCCCCGGCATCGTCGAGGACGACGGCGAGCCCGAGCGCCGCCTGCGCCCGGCAGGGCGTCGCGCCCATGCCCAGCACCTTCTCGAACAGCAGCGCCGCCCGCCCGGCCTCGCCGTTCTCGGCGAGGTTCCGGGCCTCCTCGCACAGCTGCGCCGGGTCGGACGCCTGGTCCGGCAACTCGCTCATCGGCCTCTGCCCTCTGGGGGTTCCTGAAGTCGGCACCGAGACTAGCGACCCGCTCCCGCCGCGTCCCGCGACGACACCCCGAAACCCCCACCAAGATCACGAATCGGATCCCGGGGAGGCCGCGCGGACCCGCTAGTCCTCGAAGGCCTCGGGGGGCGGGCAGGAGCAGACGAGGTTGCGGTCGCCGTAGGCCTGGTCGATGCGGCGGACGGGCGGCCAGTACTTGTCCTCGCGCAGGGACGGGACGGGGTAGGCGGCCTCGTCGCGGGTGTAGGCGTGCTTCCAGTCGTCGGAGACCAGGCAGGCGGCGGTGTGCGGGGCGTTCTTCAGCGGGTTGTCCTCGCGGTCGTAGCCGCCGGCCGCGACCCGCTGGATCTCCCGGCGGATCTCGATCATGGCGTCGCAGAAGCGGTCGAGTTCGGCGAGGTCCTCGGACTCGGTCGGCTCGATCATCAGGGTCCCCGCCACCGGGAACGACAGGGTCGGGGCGTGGAAGCCGTAGTCGATGAGGCGCTTGGCGACGTCCTCGGCGGTGATCCCCGTCTCCTTGGTGATCTTGCGGAGGTCGGCGATGCACTCGTGCGCGACGAGGCCGTTCCGGCCGGTGTAGAGGATCGGGTAGTGCGGGGCGAGCCGGGCGGCGAGGTAGTTGGCGCCGATGATCGCGCCCTCGGTGGCGGCGCGCAGGCCGTCCGGGCCCATCATCGCGATGTAGGCCCAGGAGATCGGCAGGATGCCCGCCGAGCCCCACGGGGCGGCGGAGACCGGGCCGACGCCCGTCCCGGGGCCGGCCTCCGCGCGCAGCGGGTGGTTCGGCAGGAACGGGGCGAGGTGCTCGCGGACCCCGATCGGGCCGACGCCGGGGCCGCCGCCGCCGTGCGGGATGCAGAACGTCTTGTGCAGGTTGAGGTGCGAGACGTCCGAGCCGAACTCGCCGGGCCTGGCCAGGCCGACGAGGGCGTTGAGGTTGGCGCCGTCCACGTAGACCTGGCCGCCGGCCTCGTGCACGGCCGCGCACACGTCGGTGATCGTCTCCTCGAAGACGCCGTGCGTGGACGGGTACGTCACCATGATCGCGGCGAGCCGGTCGCGGTGCTCATCGATCTTGGCGTGCAGGTCGTCCAGCGCCACGTTGCCGCCGTCGTCGCACTTCACGACGACGACGCGCATCCCCGCCATGACGGCGCTGGCGGCGTTGGTGCCGTGCGCGGACGACGGGATCAGGCAGACGTCGCGGTGCTCGTCGCCGCGGGACGCGTGGTAGCCGTGGATGGCGAGCAGGCCGGCCAGCTCGCCCTGGGAGCCCGCGTTCGGCTGGACGGAGACCTTCGCGTACCCGGTGATCTCGGCGAGGGCGTCCTCCAGCTCGCCGATCAGCTCGACGTACCCGGCGGCCTGGTCGACCGGCGCGAACGGGTGGATGTCCGCGAACTGCGGCCAGGTGATCGGCTCCATCTCGGTGGTCGCGTTCAGCTTCATCGTGCAGGAGCCGAGCGGGATCATGGAGCGGTCGAGCGCGATGTCCTTGTCCTGGAGGCGGCGCAGGTAGCGCAGCATCGCGGTCTCGGAGCGGTGCGCGTGGAACACCGGGTGGGTGAGGTAGGGGCTCTCGCGGCGCAGCGCGTCCGGGATCGCCTCGGCGGCCCCGGCGGCGGGGGCCGCGCCGAACGCCGCCAGGACGGCGGTGACGTGCTCGGGCAGCGTGGTCTCGTCGCAGGCGATGCCGACCTGGTCGGGGCCGTCCGGGCGCAGGTTGACGCCGCGCTCGCGGGCGGCGGCGACGACCTCGGCGGCCCGGCCGGGGACGCGGGCCAGGACGGTGTCGAAGAACGCGTCGTGCACGACCTCGACGCCGCCGGCGCGCAGGCCCGCGGCGATCTCGGCGGCGCGGCGGTGCGTGCGCTGCGCGATCGCGGCCAGCCCCTCGGGGCCGTGGTAGACGGCATACATGCCCGCCATCACGGCGAGCAGGACCTGGGCGGTGCAGATGTTGCTGGTGGCCTTCTCCCGGCGGATGTGCTGCTCGCGGGTCTGCAGCGCCAGCCGGTAGGCGGCAGCTCCGTCCGCGTCGACGGACACGCCGACGAGGCGCCCGGGAAGCTGCCGCTGGATGCCCTCGCCGACCGCCATGTAGCCGGCGTGCGGGCCGCCGAAGCCGTAGGGCACGCCGAACCGCTGCGCGGACCCCACGGCGATGTCGGCGCCGGCCTCCCCGGGCGGGCGCAGCAGCGTCAGCGCGAGCAGGTCCGCGGCGACGACCGCCTTCGCGCCGCGCTCGTGCGCCTGCGCGATGACGGGCGCCAGGTCGCGGACGGCCCCGGACGCGCCCGGGTACTGCAGCAGCACGCCGAAGAAGTCGCCGTCCGGAAGCCCGCCGGACAGGTCGGCGGTGACCACCTCGATGCCGAGCGGGACCGCGCGCGTCCGGACGACCTCGATCGTCTGCGGCAGCGCGTCGGCGTCGACGAGGAACGTCCCCGGCTCCTTGAGCCTGGACGCGCGGTGCGCGAGGGCCATCCCCTCGGCGGCGGCGGTGCCCTCGTCCAGCATGGAGGCGTTCGCGACGGGCAGCCCGGTCAGGTCGGCGACCACCGTCTGGAAGTTCAGCAGCGCCTCCAGGCGGCCCTGCGAGATCTCCGGCTGGTAGGGCGTGTAGGCGGTGTACCAGCCGGGGTTCTCCAGCACGTTCCGCATGATCACGCCCGGGGTGGCCGTGCCGTGGTAGCCGAGCCCGATCATGGACGTCAGCACGGTGTTGCGGGACGCCAGCTCGCGGAGCCGGTCCAGCGCGGCGGGCTCGCTCAGCGCGGGCGGCAGGTCCAGGGGACGGGCCGTGCGGATCGCGGCGGGGACCGCGGCGTCGATCAGCGCCTCGGCGCTGGAGTAGCCGATGGCGGCGAGCATCCGGGCGTGGTCGTCCGGGGCCGGGCCGATGTGCCGGTCGGCGAACGCGGTGCGCGGATGCTGCGGCGAGGCCACGGGGGCGAAGAACTGGGCGGTCATGGAGGGCCTCCTGGCTGCTGCGGTCGCTCAGGTCCGCCGCCGGCGCGGGCCGGCGGCAGGTCTCCCCCTCTGTCATCGGCACCTGAGAGCTTCACCCGCGCGGCGGGATTTCCCCTTCGGTGAGCCGCCTTCCCCGGCTGCGGGGATCGACGCCTGCTTTCCAGAGGTGCCTCGCCCGAGCGGTCCTTTTGCCTGAGAGGTTCCGGGGAGGTTGCCCCTTCGGCGTCCCGCGCTGGCGGCGTGGGAGCTCTCCCGCCCAGGGTCGACGGCATGTCCTGGACGAAACCCTACCCAAAGCCGGCTGAAAGCGGTCGTCCCGGCCCCGGCGGACGCGGGCCTCCCCGAAGCGGACACGGGGGCCGTCCCCGCCCCGCCACGTCGGTACCGGCCGGTACGATGTGCTCACTCACCTGGGACAAGACGGACCTCGGGCCACGGAGGCGGAGATGGGGCTGCGAGGTGCGAACGCGACCGGCCGGACGCGGGACGGCACTCGACGGCGCGCCGCCGGTTCTGGAACGCTGATCACGATGGCGGATGGTCAGGGCGGCGGTACGGCGTGACACAGACCCACGACGGCACGGTGCGCTTCCGGCACGGCGCGACCGCCGGCGTCCCCGTCGACGAGCCCGCCCAGCCGGACCGGATCCGCCGGCCGTCCGACGCGATCAGGTTCGCGGCGTCGCTGGCGGGGCTGGCGGCGGTGATGCTGCTGGTGTCGATCGCGCAGCAGACCACGCACGGCCTGCAGACCGACATCGCGGAGGGCACCGCGCACGCGCCCCGGCCGCTGCTGACGCTGGCGACGCTGGTGTCGAGCTTCGGGGTGCTCGCGGTCTCGGTCGCGTTCGCCGTCGAGCGGCTGTTCCACAAGGACGGGACGCGCGTCGCGATCGCGCTGCTCGCCTCCGTGATCGCGTTCGGGATCACGGTGGGCCTGGACGACCTCGTGGTGCGGGCGGCGCCCGGCGGCGTCCTCGACTCGCTGATCTGGGGCGGTACCGAGACCGCGCCCGTGCACACCGACATCGCCCCGGTGATCGCGTTCGTCAGCGCGGTCGGGATGGCGGGGCGCGCCCGCTGGCAGGCCGTGACCTGGACCATGATCGGGCTGGCCGCGCTCACCGGGCTCACCGCGTCCTACGCCTCCGTCGCCGCGCTCGCGGCCACCTACTTCCTCGGCCGCGCCATCGGCCACGGCACCCTGTACGCCGTCGGGACCCCCAACCCGCGGCCGCCGGGGACGGCGGTCGTCGCGTCCCTGGAGCGGCTCGGGCTGCGGCCGAGGCGGGGCGCGCGGCTCGACGAGCCCGCCGACGACACCGAGGACGGCCGCCGCTACGGCGTCGTCCTCGCCCCCTGCCCCGAGGGCGAGCACGGCGCCCGGCTCCCCGCGGACCGGGCCGCGCACGCCGACTGGGACCTGGAGGTCCGCGTCCTGGACCGCGACCAGCAGACCGCCGGGCTGCTGTACCGGATCTGGCGGCTGCTGCGGCTGCGCGGCGCCACCACCGGGCGGACGCTGCGGTCGCTGCGCCGGTCGCTGGAGCAGGAGTCGCTGATGGCGTACGCGGTGGCCGCGGCGGGCGCCCGCACCCCGCGGCTGACCGGCACCTGCGAGGTCGGCACGGAGGCGGCGCTGCTGGCCTACGAGCACGTGCCGGGGCGGCGGCTCGGCGACGTCCCCGGCGAGGAGGTCACCGACGAGCTGCTGACCGACATCTGGCGGCAGTTCCGGTCGATGCAGGGGGGCCGGCTCGCGCACCGGCGGCTGCAGGACGGGGCACTGCTGATCGGCGCGGACGGGCTCGCCTACGTCACCGACCTGCGCGCCGGGGAGACGGCGGCGGGCGACCTGGCGCTGCGGCTCGACCTGGCGCAGCTCCTCACCACGCTCGCGCTGCGGGCCGGGCCCGAGCGGGCGGTGCGGACCGCCGCGTCCGTGCTCGGCGAGGAGGCCCTCGGCGGCGCGGTGCCGCTGCTGCAGCGGGTGGCGCTGTCCCGGGCGACGCGGCAGGCGCTGCGGCGCGACCGGGAGCTGCTGACCCGGATCCGGGAGCAGATCGTCCGGCTGAAGCCGGAGGTCGAGGCGGCGCCGGCCCGGCTGGAGCGGTTCCGCCCCCGGACGATCTTCAGCGTGGTGGCCCTCTCCTTCGCCGCCTACATCGTCATCCCGCAGGTGACCAGCCTGGACGTCGGATACCTGGCGGCGACGGCGAGCTGGCACTGGGTCGTCGCCGCGCTCGGCGCGGCGGCCCTCAGCTATGTCGCGGCGGCGTTCATGCTGATGGGTTTCGTCCCGGAGCGCCTGCCCCTGGGCCGGACGGTCCTGGTGCAGGTGGCCGCGTCCTTCGTGAAACTGGTGGCGCCCGCGGCCGTGGGCGGTGTGGCCGTCAACACCCGCTACCTGCAGCGCTCGGGGGTGCGTCCCACCCTGGCCGTGGCGAGCGTCGGCGCGTCCCAGCTGGTCGGTATGGTCACGCACATCCTGCTGCTGGTCCTGTTCGGATTCCTCACCGGCTCCACGACCCGGGCGACGCAGGACCTGGCCCCGTCCCGCACGATCGTGATCGCCGTCCTGGGGCTGGGGCTCCTGGCCGGCCTCGCACTGACGGTCCCCCGCGTCCGCCGCGTCGTCACGTCCCGGCTGAAGAGCATGTTCTCCGGCGTGGTCCCCCGCCTGGTGGACGTCCTGCAGTCCCCGGCGAAGCTGTTCACCGGCATGGGCGGCACGCTCCTGCTCACCCTCGCCTTCGTCCTGTGCCTGGACGCGTCGATCCGCTCGTTCGGCGGCTCGCTGCCGTGGACGACGGTGGTGCTGGTCTTCCTCACCGCGAACGCGGTCGGTTCCGCGGCCCCGACGCCGGGCGGTCTCGGCGCCGTCGAGGGCGCCCTGACCCTCGCGCTGACGATCTCGGGCCTGTCCGCGGAGACGGCGACGTCCGCGGTCCTGCTCTACCGGCTCTTCACCCTCTGGCTGCCGGTGCTGCCGGGCTGGGGGGCGTTCGCCTACCTGCAGCGCAAGGAGGCGCTCTGACCGTCAGCCGGTGCGGCGCGCCCGCCGCCGGTTGGCGAGTTCATCGTGGGGGTGGTTGGGAGGGTCCGCGGCGGCCCGCTCCCCGGGGAGTTCCGCGAGACTGCCCTCGACCTCCTGCCAGACGCGCCCGAGCGCTATGCCGAACACGCCCTGGCCGCCCTGCAGCAGATCGACGACCTCGTCCGCCGACGTGCACTCGTAGACGCTGACGCCGTCGCTCATCAGCGTGATCTGCGCGAGGTCCGACACCCCGCGGTCACGCAGGTGGATCACGGCCGTCCGTATCTGCTGCAACGACACGCCCGTGTCCAGCAGCCGCTTCACGACCTTGAGCACCAGGATGTCGCGGAAGCTGTACAACCGCTGGCTGCCCGACCCCTGCGCGGCGCGCACGCTCGGCTCCACCAGCTTCGTCCGCGCCCAGTAGTCGAGTTGCCGGTAGGTGATTCCCGCCGCGGCGCACGCCGTCGGGCCGCGGTAGCCGACATCCTCCGGGGGCACGGACACCTGCGTGTCGAAGAGCAGGCCCTGCTCTCCGGCACGGCGGGACGCCGCATGCCTGTCGGGGGTCGCCTTGCCCTCGCCGCTGCTCACCGCCACGCGGACCTCCGGCTTCTATCACCCCGCGGTGTTTCGTCAAGGGGGTTTGACGAATTACGCCACGGGTGTTCCACCAGCACGGTAGGTGCCGGTCAGGGTGTGGTCAACGTTCATCGTCGGCGCGTCGCATGCCCGGATGAACCGGCTTCACGTGGGCAAACTGCGCACCTCCGCCACCTAGGCACTCCTACCCCGATGCGCCGCCGCCAAAAACCGCCAGGTCCAGGACGATGCACCATCTATGACAACCCTTCCCCCACCTCGGACCCAACGGCATGAAGCCCCGCACCGTGCGCGGGGTTGTGCGGTGGTCTGAGCCGGGGGGTGAGCGGAACCCTGCGTCGAGGTTCCAGGGGCGTCCCCGCCGGATGGGCAAGGGCGCGCGACGACGGCGAAAGCAGATCGCTGCGACGTACCGTCTCCGGGCGACGGCCTATCCGGCGCGGCCGAAGTCCTCGGGGGAGATCGTGTCGAGGAACTCGCGGAACTTCTCGACCTCGTCCTCCTGCTCGTCGGGGATGGCCACGCCGGCCTCTTCGAGGACGTCCTCGCTGGCGAAGATCGTGGCGCCGGTGCGCAGTGCCAGGGCGATCGAGTCGGACGGGCGGGCGCTGACCTCGACGCCGTTGGAGAAGATCAGGTCGGCGAAGAAGATGCCCTCGCGCAGGGCCGTGATGTTCACGGTGCGGAGCTGGACGCTGAGGGCGTCCAGGACGTCGCGGAACAGGTCGTGGGTGAGCGGCCGGGCGGGCAGCACCCCCTGCTGCGCGAAGGCGATCGCGGTCGCCTCGACCGCCCCGATCCAGATGGGCAGGTAGCGATCGCCCTCCGTCTCCTTCAACAGGACGATCGGCTGATTGGAGGGCATCTCGACCCGGACGCCGACGACCTCCATCTGCTTCACAGCGGCTCCCTGCTGGTTCTCGCGTTCTCGATCACCGTTCGCAGCGGGTCGATTCCTGACCGAACCATGTAGCCAACGTACACCCAGGGCCGGACAGCTCGTCGCGCCGCGACGGCGGGAAAATCCTCCCCGACGCCCATGATCAGTGGTCGAGGCTTTCGCGGAGCCCCGCGCTGACCAGGGCGGAGTGGAGCCTGACCGACAGCGCGGCGATCTCCCTCGCGGTGCCGGCGGCCTCCTCGTGGGCGCCGCGGCTGCGGCGCCGCAGCTGCGGGGCGACCATCTGCTCGATCAGGCCGACCTGCCGGTCGGCCGCGGCCTTGACGGCCCGCAGGTGCCGGACCTCGAAGCCGAACTCGCCGAGCGCCGCGGCGACCCGGCAGATGCCGAGGGCCTCCCCCGCGTAGTGGCCGCCGGCGCGCTGGACGAGCCCGTACTCCTCCAGGCGTGCGAGGAGCGCCTCGTCGATGCCGGCGCCGTCGAGGAGCTGGCGGCGGGTGAGGCGGACGGGGGGGTCGGCGGCCGTGGTGTCGGCGGCCACGAGGGTGCGGGGGCCGCGCCGGGACGGCTCGCGGTCGCCGAGCGGCGGGACGTTCTCGCCGCGGTCGCGGGCCTCCAGGTGCTGCCGGATCACCCGCAGCGGCAGGTAGTGGTCGCGCTGCGCGGCGAGGACGAACCGGAGCCGCTCCACGTCGGTGTCGCCGAACTTGCGGTAGCCGGAGGGGCTGCGCTGCGGCTCGACCAGTCCCTCCGACTCCAGGAACCTGATCTTGGAGATGGTGATGTCGGGGAACTCGGGCCGCAGCAGCCCGAGCACGTCCCCGATCGTCATCAGGGACCGGGCCGGCTCCGCGTTCAACGCCCCTCCCGTTCAGTCAGCCGTGCGCCGGGTTGGTCAGGAACACCAGCCGGAACTTGCCGATCTGCACCTCGTCGCCGCTGGACAGGCCTGCCTGGTCGACCCGCTGCCGGTTGACGTAGAGGCCGTTGAGGCTGCCCACGTCCCGGACGGAGAAGGCGTTGCCCTGCCGGGCGAACTCGGCGTGCCGGCGGGAGACGGTGACGTCGTCCAGGAAGATGTCGCTCTCGGGGTGCCGCCCGGCGGACGTGCGGTCCTTGTCGAGCAGGAACCGGCTGCCTGCGTTCGGGCCGCGCTTGACGACGAGCAGCGCGGTGCCCGGGGGCAGCGCCTCCATCGCCATCTGCTCGGGGCCGGCCTGCTCCTCGGCGCCCGTGTCGGTGTCCAGGGCCTCGAACCCGCCGATGGAGATCGTGGACGTGGACTCGCCGGGCGACTCGCGGTACGGCGGCGGCGCGGCCGGACTCCGGGTCAGCGGAGTGCCGCAGTTCGAGCAGAAACGGGCATCATCCGGGTTGGCGTGACCGCACTGCGTGCAGTAGACGCTCGGCATCGATCGGCTCGGCCTCCTACCATAGGCGTGCCCCACGCGGACGCCCCGCCGCAGCGGGAGCCGCCTGCGCCACGCGCATCCTTCACCCAACCCACGCGCCGGGGACCCGCCCCCGGCCACGGTCCAGCTCACCGCCCGCGCACGGCGACGGTCGCCGCAACTTACGCGGGTATTACCCGAGGGGTCAACTGGAACGGTGAACCGGCTGGACCAAACTACATTCGTCGGTGATCGCAGGTCTACGCCGCCGCGCGGACCGCCGCGTTCGCGGCGCCCGTGCCGGTCGCCCGGTTTACCGTTCCCCCCGTTCCCTCTAGGGAGACCGTACCGCGCCGACGGTCACTTTCGCTCGCGGGGTGATCAGGACGGCGGCCCCCGCTCCCTGCAGCGTCCTGACGAGGCCGCCCGGGATGTTGAGCGCGGTGGTCATCGTGTGGGGGTCGCCGATGGCGAGGAACCGGTACGGGACGGACAGGGGCCGCCCGTCGATCAGGACGCCGTTCCGGTCGTCCGTAAAGTAGGTGTCGACGCCGACGCGGACGTCGTCGACCTGGACGACCTCGGCGCCGGCGTCGCGGAGCTCCTGCAGCGCGTCCAGCAGGTTGACCGCTTCGACGCGGTTCCCCGGGTCGCTGATCACCAGTTCGATGCCGGGGCCCTCGGCGGGGAGCGTCCCGGCGAGGAGGCCGTAGGCGGTCGCCCGCTCGCGGGCCTCCTCCAGGGCGGTGCCGCCCTCGGCGTCCCGCTCCAGCCGGGCCCTGGTGGTCTCCAGATCGCGCAGGTCGGCCCTCAGCCGCTCGGACCGCTGGCCCAGGTCGGCCAGTGTCCCGACGAGCTCGTCTTGGCGCGCCGTGGCGAACGTGGAGTCGCGCTCGGTCGACCGCACCTGCGCGGTGACCGCGAAGCCGAGGACGAGGCACAGCAGCCCGCCGGCGATCTGGCCGGCGCTGATTCGCGGACGCAAGAGACCGAGGAGGCCGCGCAGCCCCGCCGGGCGCCCTTCCGCGCGCTCGCCGCCGGTCATGCGCCGAACAGCTTCCGCCGGATGCCGGCCACGTTGGAGAAGATCCGGATGCCGAGCACGACCACGACGCCGGTGGACAGCTGCGAGCCGACGCCGAGCTGGTCGCCGAGGAACACGATCAGCGCGGCGACGACGGTGTTGCCGGTGAACGAGACCACGAAGACCTTCTCGTCGAAGATCCCCTCCAGCCGTGCCCGGACGCCGCCGAACATGGCGTCGAGCGCGGCCACGATCGCGATGGGCAGGTAGGGCTGGAGCCAGAGCGGCACGTCCGGCTGCAGCATCAGTCCCAGCGCCACGCCGATGACGAGGCCGATCAGCGCGATCACGCTCGGGTCACCTCTCCCCCGCTCACCGGCGGCCCGCCCGCCGGCCGCCCGCTCACTGGCCGTCCTCCGGGCGGGGGGCGGCGTACCGCAGCAGGACCGCGCTCCCGGCGGGCAGCCTGGCCCCGGACGTGCCGCGCACCTCGTACCGGATCCCGAACCGCTCGCGCAGCGCGGCGAGCCGCCGGTCGGCGGCCGAGCCCGCGAAGGCGTCCCGCAGGCGGTCCGGGTCGCCGAGCGCCGTCACCGCGTACGGGCCGGTCAGCGGCCGGTAGTCGACCAGGATCGCCTCGCCGGCCGCGCGGATCGCGGTGGTCGGCGTGAGCCGCTGACCGTTGACGCCGATGGCCTCGGCACCGGCCGCCCACAGCCCGTTGACCAGGACCTGGAGGTCCTGATCATAGACCCGGCCGCCGCCGGTGGCCCGCCGCCGGGCGGCCGGCCCGGCGGGCGGCGCGTCGGCGAGCGCGACCACGATCCCGGCGCCCGCGGCGGGCAGCGCGGCCGCGGCGGCACCGGCCCTCGCCAGCCGCCGGCGCACGCGGCGGCCCTCATCGCTGCGGGCGAGCGCCGCGGCCCGGCTCCGCTCGGTCCGGGCGCGCAGCCGGTCGACGCGGTCCTGGAGGCGGTCGGTCTCGGCGGTGCGGGCATGGATCTCGCCGATCAGCCGGGACCGCTGCTCGGCCGCCACCGGCTCGCCGCGGCGCACCTGCGCCCCGGCGACGGCGATCAGCGTCCCGGCGAGCACGAGGACGAGCAGGACGCCCGCTCCCCGGGCCCGCCGGGGCGGGGAGTCCCCGGAGGCGGCCCGGCGGGCCGCGGCCTCGGCGTAGCCGGGGTCGAGGACCTTCCCGGCGAGCAGGTCGGCGAGCAGCGACATCGAGGCGTCCGGCCGCCGGCCGCCGGGCTCGTCAGGTCGTGCGATCACCGCCCCATCATGGCAAGCCGCGCGGTCACGCGGCGGCGGGGCGGTGGAGGCCGATCTGCAGCGCCAGCCCGGCGAGGACGGAGCCCATCAGGTAGCGCTGGACGCGCTGCCAGCCGGGGCGGCGCGCGAGGAAGGCGGCGATGCCGCCGGCGCCGAGGACGATGAGGCAGTTCACGGTGATCGCGATGGCGATCTGGAGCAGGCCGAGCAGCATGATCTGGACGGCCATGCCGCCTCGGCCGGGATCGGCGAACTGCGGCAGCAGCGACACGTACAGGATCGCGATCTTCGGGTTGAGCAGGTTGGTGACCATGCCCATCGTGAAGAGGCGGCGCGGCGGGTCGGCGGGCAGCTCCTTCGGCGCGAACGCCGTCGTGCCGCCGGGGCGCAGCGCCTGCCAGGCGAGCCAGAGCAGGTACGCCGCCCCGGCCAGCTTGATCGCCGTGTAGAGGGCCGGGACCAGCGTGAAGACGGCGGTGAGCCCGGCGGTGGCGGCGGCGACGTAGACCAGGAAGCCGGCGGCGACGCCGCCGAGGGAGATCAGCCCGGCGCGGCGGCCCTGCGTCACCGACCGCGACACCAGGTAGATCATGTTGGGGCCCGGGGTCAGGACGAGCCCGAGGGCGAAGGCGGCGACGGCCGCGGCGGCGGTGAGCGAGATCATTGCACTCCGTATCTGGGGATATGTACGACGCTAGATCTCCGTGAATGCTCAGTGCAATACTATGGATTGAACTCGGAGCAATGTGAGGGGTGCATGGAGGATTTCCGCCGGGTCGCCGACGAGGTGGCCGCCGACATCGCCGCCGGGCGGCTGCGGCCCGGTGACCGGCTTCCGCCGCAGCGGGCCTTCGCCCGCGAGCGCGGCATCGCCGCCTCCACCGCGAGCCGCGTCTACGGGGAACTGGCCAGGCGCCGCCTCGTGGTCGGCGAGGTCGGGCGCGGCACGTTCGTCCGCGCCGCCGAGCCCGCCCCCGTCCCGGCCCTCGCCGAGCCGTCCGCGGCGAGGGTCGACCTGGAACTCAGCTATCCCCTGATACCGGAGCAGAACGCGCTGCTGGCCGCCGGGATGGCACGGCTGCTGCGCCCCGACGTCCTGGACGCGGCGCTCGGGCCCGGGCGTGTCACGGGCACCGCCGCCGCCCGGGAGGCCGCGGCGGCCCTCCTGGCCGCGCCCGGCTGGCGTCCCGCCCCCGAGTCCGTCCTGTTCGCGGGGAACGGCCGGCAGGCGATCGCGGGCGCGGTGTCGGCGCTCGTGCCACCGGGCGGGCGGCTGGCCGTGGAGGCGCTGACCTACCCGGTGGTCAAGGGCGTCGCGGCCCGGCTCGGCGTGACGCTCGTCCCGGTCGCGGCCGACGAGCACGGGCTGCGTCCCGACGCCCTCGCCGACGCGCACCGCGCCGCCCCGCTCGGCGCGCTCTACGTCCAGCCGACGCTCCACAACCCGTCCGGGGCGACGATGCCGTGGCAGCGCCGCGTCGAGATCGCCGGGACCCTGGAGCGGCTCGGCCTCAACGCGATCGAGGACCGTGTCTGGGCCTTCCTCCGCGAGGACGGGCCGCAGCCGCTGGCGAGCCTCGCTCCGCGGCACACCGTGCTGGTCGACAGCCTGTCCAAGCGCCTCGCGCCCGGCCTGAGCCTCGGATTCGCCGTCCCGCCCGCCGGGCTGGCCGGACGCGTCGCCGCCGCGCTGCGCTCGGGCGCCTGGGGACCCGCCCGCTTCGCGCTCGACGCGGCGACCGGCTGGATCACCGCCGGCACGGTCGAGGCGATCGCCCGCGCCAAGCGCGCGGACGCCGCGGCCCGCCGGCGGCTCGTCACCGGGCGCCTCCCGGGCGTCCGGTCCGGGCCGTGCTCGTACTTCTGCTGGTGGGATCTGCCGCCGCAGTGGCGCGCGGAGACGTTCGTGGCGGCGGCCGCGCGCCGCGGCATCGCCGTCACCCCCGCCGCCGCCTTCGTCGTGGGAGCGGGCGCCGCGCCCCGCGCCGTCCGGGTCGGCCTGGCCTCGCCGCCGCTGGACACCCTGTCGCGCGCCCTGGGCGTCCTCGCCGAGATCGCCGCCGGCAGCCCCGACGACACCCCCGTCGACTGATCGAGAGCGGAGGACCGGAACCGCCGGCCGAGCCGCGGGCGTCAGGAGCCGGCGCTGTCGACCACGGCGGCCCACTCCTCCAGGAGGGCCTGGGCGGCGTCCGCGTCCGGGCCCTCGGCCCACAGGTGGGTGACCGCTTCGGCCGGGTCGGGCAGGACCAGGATCCAGCGGCCGCCGTCCTCCACCACGCGGACGCCGTCGGTGGTGTCGATCGTGCGGTCGCCGGCGGCCTCCACGACGTGGCGCATCACGCTGCCCTTGGCCGCCCACGGCGTCGGGACGGAGCGGCGCAGGAGATGGGCGTCGGGGATGCGGCGGTCGATCTGGGACAGCGTCAGGCGGGTGCGCGCGACGAGCCCGACGAGGCGGACGAACGCCGCGATCCCGTCGACGGTGCCGCTGAACTCGGGCATGAGGAAGCCGCCCCGGCCGTCCCCCGCGAAGATCACGCTGGGCTGCGCGGCGGCCTTGGTGAGGACGTCCTGGGAGGTGGACGTCCACTCGACCTGGACGCCGTGGAACCGGCAGACCTGCTCGGCGACCCGCGTCGTCGTCACCGGCAGCGCGACCTTGCCGCCGCGGCGCTCGGCCGCGACCAGGTCGAGCATCACGAGGAGGGCACGGTCGTCGCCGACCAGTTCGCCGTTCTCGTCCACGAGGGAGATGCGCTCCCCCACCGGGTCGAACCGGACGCCGAACGCGGCCCTCGACGAGGAGACCAGGCCGCCGAGGCGCTCCAGGTCGCGCATCCGCTCGGCGAGCGTCTCGGTCGGGTTGGCCTCGTCCAGCCCGGCGTTGCGGGTGAGGACCTCCACGCCGACCTTGCCGAGCAGGTTCGGCAGGACGAGGGACGCGACGCCGCCCGCGCAGTCCAGGACGATCTTCAGCCCGGCCTCGCGGACGCCGCGGATGTCGACGCGGCGCAGCAGGTCGCGGGTGTAGGTCTCGACGACGCGCGGCGGGTAGGTCAGCTCGGCGATCTCGCCGGGGAACGCGCGGCGGTACTCCTGGCGGCCGAAGACGCGTTCCAGCTTGCGCTGCGCGCCCTGGGACAGGTCGGCGCCGCCCGCGTCGAGGAACAGGATGTCGACGCCCTGCGGGTCGCCGAGCGTGGTGCGGATGTAGATGCCGCCGACGGCGTCCTCGCGGCCGGTCTCGAACCGGGCGACGGTGAGCGGGGTCGCCTCCAGGTCGTTGACGTTGATGGCGCTGGCGGTGAGCGCGCTGTTCACGGCGCGCTTGAGGGTGCGGGCGGCGCGGGAGACGTCGCGTCCGGTGACGACCGTGGAGCCCTTCTTCAGGGTCGTCGCGTAGGCGCTGGCGAGCCGCACCGCGAGCTCGGGCGTGATCTCCACGTTGACGAGCCCGGACACGCCGCGCGGCCCGAACAGGTTGCGCTGGCCGCGCGACTCCCAGATCACGCTGGTGTTGACGACCGCGCCGGCCTCGATGGTCTTGAACGGGTAGACCTTCACGCCGCTGGAGACGTACGCCTCGGCCTCGATGACGCACTCGTCGCCGATGACCGCGCCCTCCTCGACCCGGGCGCCGGCCATGATGTCGGTGTTCTTGCCGATGACGCAGCCGCGCAGGTTCGTGGACGGCGCGACGAACACGTTGTCGTGCACGATGGCGCGGTGCAGGAACGCGCCCTCCTTCACCACGACGTTGCTGCCGAGGACGGTGTACTCGCGCAGTTCGACGCCCGCCTCGACCTTGGCGTAGTCGCCGATGTAGAGGGGTCCCTTGAGGACGGCCTCGGCGTCGACTTCGGCGCCCTCGGCGACCCACACGCCCGGCGACATCTCGAAGCCGTCAAGTTCGATGCCGACCTGGCCTGAGAGCATGTCGGCCTGGGCCTTGAGGTAGCTCTCGTGGGTGCCGACGTCCTCCCAGTAGCAGTCGGCCACATACCCGAACAGGCGGGCGCCCTCGGCCAGGAGCTTGGGGAACACGTCCCCGGACCAGTCGACGGATTCACCCTCCGCGACGTGTTCGAGGACCTCCGGCTCCATCACGTAGATGCCGGTGTTGACGGTGTCGGAGAAGACCTGCCCCCAGGTGGGCTTCTCCAGGAACCGCTGCACGCGGCCCGCGTCGTCCACGATGATGATGCCGAATTCGAGGGGGTTGGGGACCCGCTTCAGCCCGATGGTGACGAGCGCGTCGTTCTCCTTGTGGAACCGCACCATGTCGGTGAGGTCGATGTCGGTGAGCGCGTCGCCGGAGATCACGAGGAACCGGTCGTCGCGCAGCGCCTCCTCGGCGTTCTTGACGCTGCCGGCGGTGCCGAGCGGGATCTCCTCCGTCGCGTAGCTCAGCGACATGCCGAGCTCCTCGCCGTCGCCGAAGTAGTTGCGGATCAGCGCGGCCAGGAACTGGACGGTGACGACGGTCTCGGTGAACCCGTGCCGCTTCAGCAGCCGGAGCACGTGCTCCATGATCGGCCGGTTGACGAGCGGCAGCAGCGGCTTGGGCTGGTTGGCGGTCATCGGACGCAGCCGCGTCCCCTCGCCTCCCGCCATCACGACGGCCTTCATCGGGGGGTCTCAGCTCCCTTCTGGTCGCCGGCCGGCGGTTCCGCGCCCGGATCGCCCCGGCCATCCGGTTCATCCGCGGTGTCCGGCCCCGGGGCCGGGGGCGAGCCGCGGCCGGCCAGCACCAGTTGCCGCGTCTGCGTCCAGTAGAGGACGGCGGACCACCAGTACAGGCCCGTCCCCCAGATGGCGAAGGACCATCCGGCGACCTTCGCCACGGTCGCCGCGCCGCCGCCGTGGTCGCCCAGGAGCAGCAGCGGGAAGGAGTACAGCAGGCACATGGTGCCCGCCTTGCCGATGAAATGGACGGGGAGCGTCCCGCCGTACCCGAGCCGCCGGACGATCGGCGCGATCGGCAGGATCGCGAACTCCCGCGCGACCAGCAGCACCACCAGCCACAGCGGGATGATGTCGCGGATGGTGAGCCCGATCAGCGTGGCGAGGATGTAGAGCCGGTCCGCGGCCGGGTCGAGCACCGTCCCGAGCTTGCTGGTCTGGTCGAGCGCCCGCGCCAGCTTGCCGTCCAGCCAGTCGGACAGGCCGGCGAACACGAGCACGCCGAGCGCCCACCAGTCCAGCTCGGCCAAGACGAGCCACAGGAAGAGCGGGACGCCCACGAGCCGCGCCATGCTCAGCACGTTGGGCACCGTGATGATCCGGTCCTGCGGGGCCTCCTGCAGTGTGCTCACCGACGCGTTCGCCTCCCCTGGTCCCCCTTGATCCTGACCCTACCGGTAAGGGTTTGAAAGCCCCCGATAGCGTCCATCCATGAGATGGACGGTGCACGGGGAGAGGCCGGTCTACGAGAGCCCCTGGATGGACATGCGGCTGGCCGATGTCGAACTCCCGGACGGCCGCCGGTTCGACCATCATCTCGTGCGGGTGCGGCCCGCGGCGACGGTGGCGGCGGTCGACGGGGACGGCCGGGTGCTGCTGATCTGGCGGCACCGGTTCATCACCGACCAGTGGGGTTGGGAGATTCCCGGCGGACGTGTCGAACCGGGCGAAGACCCCGCCGAGGCGGCCGCGCGGGAGCTGGTGGAGGAGACCGGGTACCGCGCGGGAGCCGTCCGGCATCTGCTCGACCTGCGGCCCTCACCCGGCGTTCACGATGGCATCAATCACATCTACCGGGCGGACGGCGCGGAGCGGATCGGCGAGCCGACCGACGTGGAGGCCGAGCGGATCGAGTGGGTCCCGCTGGCCTCGGTCCCCGGCCTCGCCGCACGCGGGGAGATCGGCTCGGCGTCGGCGCTGGCGGGCCTGCTCTACCTCGCCGCAGCGGGCTGACGGCGTCCGCGCACGGGCGCGCGGCGGTCACGGCGAGCCCGCCGCCGTCCCGCGCGAGGGCCGCCGAGACACGCTCCGCGACGGCGTGTTTGACAACACTGGTCAGGGTCTCCTGGGCGATCCGGCACGCCGCCGCGCCGGGTGGCTACGCGCCGGATTCGCCGGAGAGGATCGGTTTCACGTCCAGGACGGGGGTGCCGTCCAGGGCCTCCAGGTCGCGGACCAGCACGCGGCGGCCGGTCACCTCCAGGATCTCGACCGGGTGCAGGCCGATCGGGTTGGGGCGGTCCGGGGAGCGGGTCGCGAAGACGCCGCGCATCGGGACGGACGTGTCGTCGCGCGGATGGACGCTCAGGACGTCGCGCGGCGACAGGTGCAGCCACGTCAGCACGAAGACCCGGTCGCCCGGCTGGAGGCCCTCCAGCGCCGGGAGCACGGCCGGTTCGAAGACCAGCCACGCCTCCGGCCCGCCCTCCGTGCCCTGCTTGGGCGCGGACGCCCGGTCGGTCAGCGTGGACGAGACATGGCCGACCGGGGTCAGCGCGAACTCCTGGTAGGGGTCGATCATGCCCCGATCCTCTCAGGTCGCCGCGCGGGCGCGTTCTACCCCGGGGGCGGCGGTTGCGGCAACGGGGGTGCGGCGGGTTAGCGTCGGGCACGACAGATCGCGGGGGTCCGGCGAACCGGGCTGAGATAGCGGCTGGGACGGCCGCTGACCGCATGAACCTGACCGGGTAATGCCGGCGTAGGGAGAGATCGAGTCGTCATGACAGAACGTGTGGTTCCAGCCGCCCGCAAGACCTACCTGCAGGGCTCGCGCCCGGACGTCCGGGTCCCGATGCGGGAGGTGCCGCTGACCAACGGCGACGCCGTCGTCCTGTACGACACGTCCGGGCCGTACACCGATCCGGCCGCGGAGACCGACGTCCGCCGGGGACTGCCGGCGCTGCGGGAGGCGTGGATCGCCGAGCGGGGCGACACCGCGCCGTACGAGGGGCGCGCCGCGGATCTCGAGGGCGGGCTCCGGGCGCCCGTGCGGGAGGACTCCCTGCCGCGCCGGCCCAGGCGCGCGACCGGCGGCGCGGTGACCCAGCGCGCGTACGCGCGGCGGGGCGAGATCACGCCGGAGATGGAGTTCGCGGCGCTGCGGGAGGGCGTGAGCCCGGAGTTCGTCCGGGACGAGCTGGCGGCCGGGCGGGCGGTGCTGCCCGCGAACGTGAACCACCCCGAGATCGAGCCGATGGTCATCGGCCGGAACTTCCTGGTCAAGGTGAACGCGAACATCGGCAACTCGGCGGTGGCGTCGTCGATCGAGGAGGAGGTCGAGAAGATGACGTGGGCGACCCGGTGGGGCGCCGACACGATCATGGACCTGTCCACCGGGAGCGACATCCACACGACGCGGGAGTGGATCCTGCGGAACTCGCCGGTGCCGGTCGGGACCGTCCCGCTGTACCAGGCGGTGGAGAAGGCCGGCGGCGACCCGGCGGAGCTGACCTGGGAGGTCTTCCGCGACACGGTGATCGAGCAGGCCGAGCAGGGGGTGGACTACATGACCGTCCACGCCGGGGTGCTGCTGCGGTACGTGCCGCTGACCGCGCGGCGCAGGACGGGGATCGTGTCCCGGGGCGGGTCGATCATGGCGGCGTGGTGCCTGGCCCGTCACGAGGAGAACTTCCTCTACACGCACTTCCGGGAGCTGTGCGAGATCTTCGCCGCCTACGACGTCACCTGGTCGCTCGGGGACGGCCTGCGCCCCGGCTCCATCGCGGACGCCAACGACGAGGCCCAGTTCGCCGAGCTGCGCACGCAGGGCGAGCTGACGGGGATCGCCGCCGAGTACGGCGACCAGGTGATGAACGAGGGGCCGGGCCACGTCCCGATGCACAAGATCAAGGAGAACGTCGACCTGCAGCAGGAGTGGTGCGGCGGGGCGCCGTTCTACACGCTCGGGCCGCTGACCACCGACATCGCGCCCGGCTACGACCACATCACCTCGGCGATCGGCGCCGCGATGATCGGCTGGCACGGGACGGCGATGCTCTGCTACGTCACGCCGAAGGAGCACCTCGGGCTGCCGGACCGCGACGACGTCAAGGCCGGCGTGATCGCCTACAAGATCGCCGCGCACGCGGCCGACCTGGCCAAGGGCCGTCCCGGCGCGCAGGCGTGGGACGACGCGCTGTCGGACGCGCGGTTCGATTTCCGGTGGGAGGACCAGTTCAATCTGTCCCTGGACCCGGACACCGCCCGCGCGTTCCACGACGCGACGCTCCCGGCGGCCCCGGCGAAGACGGCGCACTTCTGCTCGATGTGCGGCCCGCACTTCTGCTCGATGAAGATCACCCGGGACGTCCGGCGCTACGCCGACGAGCACGGGCTGGACGGCGACGCCGCCCTCGCCGCCGGGATGCGGGAGAAGTCCGCGGAGTTCAAGGCCGCCGGCGGGCGGGTGCACCTGCCCCTCTCCCCCGGCGCTTCCTGACGTAAGCGCAGGTGGGCCCAGGCCCGCCGCGGCGGCGGCTGCGGCGGGCCGCGCCATCCCGGCGCGGACCGGGCGGACCGGCGCGGCTACTATCGAGGGACCGTTCCAAAGCCGCGGATCCCCCCGAATCGCCGCAGGCCCGTACCCGCCGGGAAAGGACCAACGACCCACGTGACCAGCGACGACACGCCGAAGGCCCCCGCCCGCGCGGTGCGCGCCGACGTGCGCCGCAACCGGGCGCGGCTGCTCGCCGCGGCCTACGAGACGTTCCAGCGCGACGGGGCCGACGCGTCCCTGGAGGGCGTCGCCCGCACCGCCGGCGTCGGCATCGGGACGCTCTACCGCCACTTCCCCACCCGCCAGCACCTCCTGGAGGCCCTCCTCGCCGGCGTCTACGAGGAACTGGCCGCGGCGGCCCGCGACCTCCTGGTCTCGCCCGCGCCCGGCGAAGCCCTGATGACGTGGCTGCGGGCGTTCGTGTCGCAGGTGACGGTGTTCCGCGGGCTGGCGGCGTCGGCGGTGGTGTCGCTGCGGGACGGGCGGCCGGAGCCGTCGCCCGCGCGGCGGGCGATGTGCGAGGCGGGCGAGGCGCTGTTCACCCGCGCGCAGCGGGCCGGGGACGCGCCCGCGGGCACGGCGTTCGCCGACGTCCTGTGGCTCACCGGGGCGATCGCGGCGGTGACCGAGCGGGAGCCGGATGCGGCCGGGCGGCTGCTGTCGCTCGCCGCCGCCGGCATGGCGCCGGGCGCTCGCTGAGTCAGTTCGTCTCCGGCTCCGGCAGGATGCGGCGCGGGCCGCGCGGCGCCCCGCGCCATTTGCGCCACTCGCGCGGGTAGCCGACCGACACTTCGATGTGCGGGACGTCGCCGGTCCAGATCGTCCTAGGGATGTGCAGGTGCCCGTAGACGACGGACGCCGCGCGGAACCGGTCGTGCCAGTCGGCGGTGCGCTCGGTGCCGCACCACTGCGCGAACTCGGGGTACCAGAGGACGCGGGTGGGCTCGCGGACGAGCGGCCAGTGGTTGACGAGCACGGTCCGGGTCTCCGGCTCCAGGGCCGCCAGGCGCTTTTCGGAATAGGCGACGCGGGCGTCGCACCAGGCGTCGCGCGTGGGGTGCGGATCGGGGTGCAGGTAGACCTCGTCCGTGCACACGACGCCCGCCTCGTGCGCGACTTCGAGGGCCTCCTCCTTGGTGGACGTCCCGTCCGGGCGGAACGTGTAGTCGTAGAGGATGAACAGCGGTGCGATGGTCACGGGCCCGCCCTCGCCGTCCCAGACCGGGTACGGGTCTTCGGGGGTCAGCACGCCGAGGCCCCGGCACATGTCGACCAGCCGCCGGTACCTGGCCTCACCGCGCAGCCGCACCGGGTCGTCCTTGATCGTCCACAGCTCGTGGTTGCCGGGGACCCAGATCACGGCGGCGAAGCGCTCGCGCACGGTGCGGAGCGCCCACTCGACGTCGGCGAACCGCTCGGCCACGTCACCCGCGACGATCAGCCAGTCGTCCCCGGACGCGGGCCGGAGCCCCTCGACGAACGCGCGGTTCTCCGGGAATCCCACGTGCAGGTCGCTGATCGCGTAGACGCCGCCCATCCAGAGATCGTATGCCCCGCGAGTGCGGCGGCCCGCGCCCGGAAGCGGGCGCGGCCGCTTTCGGGGTCCGGTTCCGTGGTCAGTTGCTCTTCCCCCAGATGTAGACGCCCAGGCTCATCGCCAGGACGCTCGCCCAGCTGAACACGGCCCGGACGGTGTTCCAGGCGGTCCAGCGCCCGGAGTAGTCCGACCAGACCTTCGCGGCCTCGGCCAGGTCCTTCGGGATCGCCACGCCCTCCAGGTCGTTGTTCATGGGGATGTTCACCGCGAAGCTCGGGACGAGCGCGCCGGCGAAGTACACGCCCGCCGCGACGAAGAACAGGATCGCCGCGGACTTCTGGTCCAGGGTCAGCAGCAGCAGGCCCGCCGCGGCCGCCAGCACCGGGACCAGCAGGAACATCCCCACGAACACCGGGTTCTGGATCTTCTGGTTGATGGACTGCATGGCGTCGATCGCCGACCCCGGCTTCGCCGCGTTCAATCCCGGCATCACGCCGGCCGAGAAGCCGAAGAACGTCCCGGCCATGCCGGCCGCCATGATGAGGGAGAGCGTCACCGAGACGCCCGCGAGGGCAGATTTCATCGGATACCTACAGCGTGGAGACCCCGTCCTTGAGGGCGGGGAGGAAACGCGGCACGGTGCGGCACTTTGGCCTCCTGGTTTTGTCGGTCCGGGTTTTGTCGGTCGGAGTTGTGTCGGTGGTGGTCGGTAGGTTGCGGAGCGTGTCGCGGTACCGGTTGTGTCCGACCCCTGCGCAGGAGGCGGGGCTGGTGGAGCATTGCTCGCATGCCCGGTATGTGTGGAACCTGGCGGTGGAGCAGCACGCGTGGTGGACGCCGCGGCGCGGCCCGGCGCCGGGGTATGCCGCGCAGGCCCGCCAGCTCACCGAGGCCCGGGCCGAGTTCGGATGGCTGGCGGCGGGTTCGCAGACGGTGCAGCAGCAGGCGCTCCGGGACTTCGCCCAGGCCATGGCGAACTTCTTCGCCGGTACGCACCGGCGCCCCACCTGGCGCAAGGCGGGGGTGCACGAGGGGTTCCGGATCGTCGGGGCCCGCGGCCGTGCCTGGGAGGTGCGGCGGTTGTCGCGCCGCACCGGTGAGGTGCGGGTGCCGAAGGTGGGGTGGGTGCGGTTCCGCTGGTCGCGTCCCGTCCCGCCGGACGTGAAGTCGTTCCGGGTGACGCGGGACCGTGCCGGACGCTGGCATGTCGCGTTCGCCGCCGTCCCGGCCCCGGTTCCCGCGCCGGGCAATGGTGCGGCGGTCGGTGTCGACCGGGGCGTGGTGGTGTCGGCCGCGCTGTCGACCGGCCAGACCTCCGCTGTGCCGGGCCTGACGCGGGGGGAGGCCGAGCGGTTGGGCCGGTTGCTGCGGCGCCTGGCCCGCGCGGACCGGGGGTCGAACCGGCGTGCCCGCGTCAAGGCCGCCATAGCGCGGCTCAAGGCGCGTGAGGCCGACCGGCGCAAGGACTGGGTGGAGAAGACCTCGACAGAGTTGGCGCGCCGGTTCGACATCATCGCCGTCGAGGACCTGAACGTGCGAGGCATGACCCGCTCCGCCAAAGGCAGCATCGACGCCCCGGGCACCGGCGTCCGGCAGAAGGCCGGGCTCAACCGGGGCATCCTGTCCGCCGGGTGGGGCCGGCTCGTGGCCCGGCTGGAGGACAAGGCGCCGGGGCGGGTGGCCCGGGTCGACCCGGCGTACACGTCGCAGACCTGTAACGCGTGCGGGCACCGCGCCCGGGACAACCGCGAGAGCCAAGCGGTGTTCCGATGCGTCGCCTGCGGGCACCGGGCCAACGCCGACGTCAACGCCGCCC
>NZ_BCQS01000036.1 GCF_001552195.1 Actinomadura latina NBRC 106108 | reverse complement strand
CCAAGCCGAGGCCCAGCACCGCGACCACGCCATCATCGAGCAGGTCAACGCCGACCCTGATCGACGGGCCGCTGGCGCATCTGCCCTCTGGCGACTTCAACGCCAACGCCGCATGGCTCACCTGCGCGGCCATCACCCACAACCTGCTACGCGCCACCGGCACCCTGGCCTCGGCGTTCCACGCGCGTGCCCGCGGCGCCACCCTGCGCCGCCACCTGATCAGCGTTCCGGCCCGGCTCGCCCGGCACGGCCCGGCAGGACCAGCAGGGCACATCACCGTGCACCTGCCCGAGCACTGGCGCTGGCAGGCCGAGTGGATGAACACCTTCCGGGCCGTCCACGACCCACCACCAGCGACAGCGGCCTGACCCGCCCCGACCCTGTCACCGCTCCCGACGACCATCACAGTCACCGCGCCCGCCGGCGCATCCCACCCCCGATCCGCACCCCCGGACAGGCCACGGACCTGCGCGTGGCAGACCCCGCACGCCCCCGAAATGCCGCTCTGCCAAGCAGACCGGCTCTCATGACGAGATCGGAACCAACATGGATCACCGGAAATCACGCCGTGGATCCAGGCTCAGGCGCTCTACCACTGAGCTGCCCTTTAGCGCGACGATTCTCCAGCGTCGCCCCGGAAGTCGGGAACCGGCCATGATGCCCTGCCACCAGCGGCCACACCCAGCCGATACTCTCCTCAGCCCATCCCGCCTCGGCCAGGTATCTGCGCAGCAGGAAACCCCCGGCCCGATCATGACGCCAGCGGTGCCGCAACACCGCGCGCTGATCCCACGTCAGCCCTGCGCGCAGAACGCGGTCGGCGCCGGCAGCATCCATATGCTGGAACGCCGGCGTTGCCTTGCCGATATCGTGGATGCCGCACACCCACGCCAGCAACCTTCGGCCCCCGCTTCCACCGGCCACGCCATCCAAAGCCTGACGGACCGACGGCGCCAAGTAATGATCCCAAACAAGCTCAGCTACCGCAGCAGCATCCAGCAGGTGCTGCACCAGCAGATTGGCCTGCCCACCAGCTTTACCCGCGCTCTTACCCCACAGCACTCCAAGTGGATCTTGGGATTGCCGAACCGGCCTTTGGATGCCCACACACGGGAAGGTAGCGAATCACACCGACAAACGAGACTCATACTGTGAAACCACAGGCAATCCAATCCAGATCATCACGTCTCGGAGACCCCACCGTGATCACGAACCAACTGAATGAAAAGCGGCACCACCGCTGCTAACGTCGCAGGTCAGCAAGGGTCGGCCCCGCGCACGCGGGGATGGTTCTGGGCCCTCATCGAATCCGACATGCACGACGTGGTCGGCCCCGCGCACGCGGGGATGGTTCGACGACGCGCACGGCGGAAACAGGACGTACACCGTCGGCCCCGCGCACGCGGGGATGGTTCCCACTCATGAGGCTACCTGAGCCGTTCCACCCCGTCGGCCCCGCGCACGCGGGGATGGTTCGCAGCATCCGAGCCAGAGGCTCAGGGCCGCTGGGTCGGCCCCGCGCACGCGGGGATGGTTCTGGTGTCGGTACCAGTGCCGACGGGAACGGGCTGTCGGCCCCGCGCACGCGGGGATGGTTCCGCGCCGGGCGTGACACCCCGGGCCCCGGGGGAGTCGGCCCCGCGCACGCGGGGATGGTTCCCGTGTTCCTGGCCGATCTCGCCCCGGACATCAGTCGGCCCCGCGCACGCGGGGATGGTTCTCAACGGGACTGCACAGGCGTCCGGACTTTTCCGTCGGCCCCGCGCACGCGGGGATGGTTCGGCGACCGCCTACCCGTCCGCGGCGGCCGGGACGTCGGCCCCGCGCACGCGGGGATGGTTCCCCGTACCGGTCCGCGTCGAGGTCGTAGCCGATGTCGGCCCCGCGCACGCGGGGATGGTTCTGTGGAACATGTGGAATACGTGGAACATGCCAGGTCGGCCCCGCGCACGCGGGGATGGTTCCCCGAGCACGTGAAGGGGGCGACGTGGGCGACGGTCGGCCCCGCGCACGCGGGGATGGTTCGTGCAGTCCAGCACCTTGATCCTGCGGGGCTCGGTCGGCCCCGCGCACGCGGGGATGGTTCTTCGTCGGGGTGTTCGGCGGCCAGGCGGCGGCGGTCGGCCCCGCGCACGCGGGGATGGTTCCCCTCAGCTCTGGTACGGCGGCAGTGCGGCGGAGTCGGCCCCGCGCACGCGGGGATGGTTCCTCGGCGACCATCGCCACGGCGTCGGAGTCGGAGTCGGCCCCGCGCACGCGGGGATGGTTCCTCCACGTAGTCGCCCACCTCCAGCCGGATCGTGTCGGCCCCGCGCACGCGGGGATGGTTCGAGCGTCAGGAACGCGGTCGAGCGGACCCGGGCGTCGGCCCCGCGCACGCGGGGATGGTTCCGGGGATGTGGAACACGGGCCGCGGGGCCGTCCGTCGGCCCCGCGCACGCGGGGATGGTTCCTCGTTCTCGATGATGCCGTCGAGATCGAGCACGTCGGCCCCGCGCACGCGGGGATGGTTCCGTCGGCGCGCCGTCCGGGCTCTTCCCCGCTCCGTCGGCCCCGCGCACGCGGGGATGGTTCGGACACGTCGTAGCCGAGGAGCGTCTCCCGCTTGTCGGCCCCGCGCACGCGGGGATGGTTCCCCCCCATTGGCGACCGGCACAGCGGCGGTCTCGTCGGCCCCGCGCACGCGGGGATGGTTCCTCGGCGCACATGTCGGCCTCCGACGGGATCGCGTCGGCCCCGCGCACGCGGGGATGGTTCGCCGCCGCCGCCCTCGGGGGTCTCCTGCAACGAGTCGGCCCCGCGCACGCGGGGATGGTTCTTCCGCGTGCAGTTCGCCGACGTCATCGCCCCGGTCGGCCCCGCGCACGCGGGGATGGTTCGCGACGCAGTACCGAGGCGCCCACTGGGACCCCGTCGGCCCCGCGCACGCGGGGATGGTTCGAGGGCTGGGGCAGCAGCGGCTACTACCCGCGTGTCGGCCCCGCGCACGCGGGGATGGTTCCAGGTCGAGCTGGACGGGCTCACGCGGGGCGTGGTCGGCCCCGCGCACGCGGGGATGGTTCCGGCAGCCGGTCTGGGACGAGACCGACATCCGCGTCGGCCCCGCGCACGCGGGGATGGTTCTCCGCGGGGGACGGTGCCGCTGCCGGGGCGGACGTCGGCCCCGCGCACGCGGGGATGGTTCCCGCATGTCCTTGCGGTAGACGGACACGCGGGCGTCGGCCCCGCGCACGCGGGGATGGTTCGTTCGGCGTCGAGTTCGGAGGGGTGATGTCGTTGTCGGCCCCGCGCACGCGGGGATGGTTCCTGCCCTCACACCCGCCCACATGTCGGAGCGCGGTCGGCCCCGCGCACGCGGGGATGGTTCCGGGCGGGCCGCGTCGGCCAGGACCGGCGCGGCGTCGGCCCCGCGCACGCGGGGATGGTTCCGGCGGGGATGGTTCGGCGTTCGTGCGGGTCACGGCCACTGTCGCGGGGTCGGCCCCGCGCACGCGGGGATGGTTCGCCGTCCACACGCTTGCCGACGGCGAGACGCTCGTCGGCCCCGCGCACGCGGGGATGGTTCGCGCTGGGCGCGCGGCCGCATGGTCAAGTCCACGTCGGCCCCGCGCACGCGGGGATGGTTCGGCGTCGCCGCCATCACGGCGAGCCTCTTCGTCGTCGGCCCCGCGCACGCGGGGATGGTTCCTACGAGGGCGAGTTCCGCAGTGACGGCGACGTGTCGGCCCCGCGCACGCGGGGATGGTGAGCGCTGGCCGTGCTGCGCAGCACCAGCGCCTGTGTCGGCCCCGCGCACGCGGGGATGGTTCCTCTCCCCCCGCCCCCTCCCCTGACGCGGCCTGGTCGGCCCCGCGCACGCGGGGATGGTTCCTGGATGATCTCCGCGTCCCCGTCGTGGGGTGCGTCGGCCCCGCGCACGCGGGGATGGTTCGCTGCACAGCGACCGGTTCACTGCTGCGGCGGCGTCCGCCCCGCGCACGCGGGGATGGTTCGTGTGGGGACCATTTTTGAGATGGGTTGCTTCCGTCGGCCCCGCGCACGCGGGGATGGTTCTGCACATCATCGCGATCATCCCCGGCCCCGTCAGTCGGCCCCGCGCACGCGGGGATGGTTCGCTGGGGTGGCGGTGCTCGGCGCCGTCGCGGATGTCGGCCCCGCGCACGCGGGGATGGTTCGTACGTCTCGACGGACTCGACGCTGTGACGTCCGTCGGCCCCGCGCACGCGGGGATGGTTCCTCCTTGATGCGCGCGTCCCGGTCGGCGAGCTGGTCGGCCCCGCGCACGCGGGGATGGTTCTACGGCTGCCCCGGCACATGCCCCTTCGGGCGAGTCGGCCCCGCGCACGCGGGGATGGTTCCCTGGCCCCTGGCTCATACTCCCCGCGCTCGATGTCGGCCCCGCGCACGCGGGGATGGTTCGGTTTCCGACGCGTTGGCCCAGGCGCCCGCACGCCCCGCTCGACAACCCGGACGCCGTCACCACCCCGCCGGGCTCGTTGCGGGAGGCCAGGGCTGGCGACCGGGTGGCCGCCATGGCCGACCGGTTGCCTCAGCCCAAACCGGCCCAGCCGCGCACCTAGGACGGCCGTCCATCTGGTCCTGGTGGAGGATCTCAGCGAACATCTCCCGCAGGTGCAACACCGTCAACTCGCCCAGCAGCAGTCCACTCAGACGCGGGTCCAGGTAGAGGTGGAGGTGGTTGGCGTACCCGGCCACTGTCGAAGCCGCGCCCGGACGAACTGGCCGGTGTAGTTGTTCTTGTCGGTCCAGGTGATCGGTCCAGCGCGGATCGGCGGTATCCCCCAGGCGGCCGCACGGGATTAGCTGTAACCGGGGTCTTCCACACGGCCCGTCCGGGTTCGGACCTCCACAGAGCGGAGCGTCCGATGGGAATCCTGACCGCCGTGCTCGTGATCGTGGTGCTGGTGGCGCTGTCGCTCCTCGCGATGGCGGTGCGCATCGTCAAGCAGTACGAGCAGGGGGTGCTGTTCCGCACGGGCCCTACCCGCGGTCGCGAGTAGCGAAAGGGTGACGACCTGACCGCAAGCCTCGGCGGATCACCGACCCTCAACGCCATGTCTCCTCCGTGCGGCCCCCCGGCCTACCGGCTGCGGGGCTGCACTATGCGCCGGGCACGGGCTCAGGTTTCCAGGAGACGACGAGCCTGCCGATAAGCAGTTCGGTCGTCCGGTTGAAGTGCTCGCTCAAACGCTGAACGGTCAGGTCGGCGTCCCGCGCGAGTGCGGCCTCGCACAGTTCACGATGCTCGCAGGCCACGTCGCGCTTGCTGCCTTCGGTCAGCGGAGCGGACAGCCGCCGGTACAGCTCGCTCGCATCGAACAGGGAATCGCAGATCTCCAGCAGCATCGGCATCTCGCAAGCGGAGATCAGGGCGCGATGGAAGTCACGATGGGCCACCGCCCATTCCTCGGTCGTGTGGTCGGGGTCGCCGGGTGCCCTGGCCGGTGTCTTGACCAGCAGATGGTGGGCGGCCAGCACACGTGATTCCCAGGCGAAGTCGCCGCGGGCGATGGACTCGCGCAGCGCGTATCCCTCGTTGAGCACGCGAAGGTTCGTCAGCTCACGCAACCCGGCTTCGGTGAGCTCGGCGACGTGGAAGCCCTGGTTGTGCCGGCTTCGGACGAGACGCTGCTCCGCCAAACGTGAAAGCGCTTCGCGGATGACGCTCACGCTAACCCCGTAGGTCAATCGCAACTCGCTGGGCTTCAGCCGTTCGCCCGGCGCGTACACGCCGTTGAGTATGGAGCGGCGGAGCTCGCCGTAGACGTGACTCGCCAGGGTCTCGGCAGTATGCGTGCGGGCCATGCCACGACCTTACCGAATTTCGCACCAATGTCCACTAATCACACTGAGAGTCGATTCTCCATGGTCTAGGGCGTCTACAGTCGTCTATCGTCTCAGAATCGATTCTGGCGGAGGCCTGTGGATGTCTAAGATCGTTTTCGAGCCGCTGGAGGCTCTCGGCAAGCCACTCCAAGATCGTCGACGCCTGCACTCTGCCCCTGACCGGTGTGGGCGTCGTCGACCGGGTCATCACCGAGCGCGCCGTGTTCGATGTCTGCGAGACGCTCCGGCTGGTCGAGCTCCTCGACGGCTGGTCCCTCGGCGATGTGAGGGCGTGCACCGCGGCGGCGTTCGAGGTCGGTCACGAGGTCGCGGAGGCGTCCAGGATCTGATCGCAACGGTGGGCGATGGTCTGGGGGGCGGTCGCGGATGTGTCGTCCGCGGCCGCCCCGCAGTTCGTCGTCGACTGTCAGTGGTCGAGTGCGGTTCCCAGATAAGCCGACATGACCTCGGGATGGTTGCGGACCTCGTCCGGTGAGCCATTGGTGAGCAGCCGGCCGAAGTTGAGGACCACCAGCCGGTCAGCGGTGGACATGACCATGTTCATGTCGTGCTCGACGAGCACCTGGGTGCACGACCCCTCGGCACGGATCAGCCGCATGACCTTAGCCATCTCCTCGGTCTCCTCATCGTTGAGACCGGCCGCTGGTTCGTCCAGCAGGAGCAGACGCGGCCGGGCGACGAGCGCCCGGGCGAGCTCCACGCGCTTGTTGACTCCGTAGGGGAGTTTCCTCACCTCACGACCGGCTACCGGCCCCAGCCCCAGGTAGTCGAGCGTCTCCATGCAGACTCGGCGATGATGCCGCTCCTCCCGCCGCGACCGGGGAGTGGCGACGAGCGTGGACAGCACGCCGGACTTCATCTGCTGATGGCATCCGAGGAGAACGTTGTCAAGTGCGGTGAGCTCTGGGACGAGTTGGAGATTCTGGAACGTCCGTGCGACGCCGAATTCCACGAGCCGATGCTGCGGAACCTCCAACAGGGACCGGTACTCCCCCGAGACGGTGCGGACCTCGACCTTGCCCTCGTCGGGGGTGTAGACCCCGGTGAGCACGTTGAGCAGGGAGGACTTGCCCGCGCCGTTCGGCCCGATCAAGGCCAGGATCTCGCCGGTCGGTGCGTCGAACGTGACGTCCTTGAGCACCTGGTTGCCGCCGAAGGCCAGGCTGATGCCGCGGATGCGCAGGATCGGCTGAGTGGGGATGTCGGTCATTGCAGCCACGGCAGGGCCTTCCGGTCGGGCGACGTGCCGGTGGCGGCCAGGTCGCGGGACGTGGTGATGTCGTCGTGCGAGCTGCCGAGGTAGAGATCGCGGATGCTCGCCGAGCCGCCCAGGTCCGCGGGTGTGCCTTCGGAGATGATGCGTCCCCGCTGCAGGATGTAGGCGTAGTCGGCGAGCCGGAGTGCGAGTTCGATGTTCTGCTCGACGATCATGATCGCCAGTCCATCGGCCGCCAGCTTGGCGAGGACCTCGCGCACTTCGATGATCGCTACCGGGGACAGCCCGAGACTGGGTTCGTCGAGGATGAGGAGTTTCGGGGAGCTGACGAGTGCCCGCGCGATCGCCACGATCTGCTGTTGTCCGCCGGACAACAGGCCGGCGGCCTCGTTGCGGCGATCCGCCAGTAGACGGAATTGATCGAACATCTCCTCTGCTCGGGCTCGCGCCCGCCGCCTCGGCAGGCTGGCTGCCCCGAGCAGGATGTTCTCCTCGACGGTCATGCGCTGGAAGAGCCGTCGTCCTTCCATGACCTGCGTGAGGCCGGCGGCCACCGCGGCGGTGGGGTTGCCCTGCGGCAGCGGCTCGCCGAAGACCTCCACGGTCCCGCTCGTGACGGAGCCGCGGTGGTGGGGAAGTAGGCCGGACACACCACGCAGCAGCGTGGTCTTGCCGGCGCCGTTGGCGCCCAGCAGGGCCACGGCCTGACCGTCCTCGACCTTGATCGAGACGTTCTCCAATGCTCGGATCGATGCGCCATAGCGCACGGTGAGGCCTTGCACCGACAAGACGTTCGTGGTCACGGCTGTCACGGCTCGGTTCCTGTCCTGGTGGATCTGTGTCGCGGATCTGCTCGGCACGTCCCTGCCCCGGACGCACCAGACCGGGGGACGGCGTGCTGGTCGTGCTCGGTCGCTAGTGCTTGGTGCTGGAGTAGTAGTCGTCGATGAGCCCGGAGGTGAACCACGGCTTGACTACCTTGAGGAATCCCCTGGTCGACCTGTCAACGGTCACGATCGTGTCCGCGTGGTGGGGGACGCCGGCGGTCTTGGAAGCGGGGTCGAACTTCAACAGGTCCGGTCCGAGGCCCTTGGACGGGACCTCCAGGGAGGCCAGCGCGTCACGGATACCGCCGCGGGTCAGCTGGCCAGCCTTGGCGGCCTTGGTCAACGCGTTGTAGAAGATGTAGGCGGCCGTCCACCCGATCAGCGCCGGCGGGTTGTCGACGGAGTCCGGGAAGTCCTTCTTGAGCTGCTCTCGAGCGAGGTCGATCTGCTCGCCTCCGATCGCGGTGACCGGCCCTCCGTAGGCAATGGTGACCTTCTTCTGGAAGGCGTCGGAGATCGGCAGACCGAACACGGCCGGCGCGAACGTCGGCTGGAGACCGAGCCAATCCCAGTTGGCGCCCGCCGACTGGGCTTCGCCGAAGAAGCCGAACGTGGCGCCGACGGTGCTCGCCATGATGACCACGTCGGGCTTGGCGGCCTTGATGCTGGACAGCTGCCCCGAGAAGGACTTGTCGGTAGCGGCGTAGGACTGCGCGGTCACGATCTTGAAGCCGAGCCTGCCCGCGGCGAACTCCAGCGCGGACTTGGCGCCCTGGCCATAGGAGTCCGCCTGGTAGAAGAGCGCGACCTTCGGGTTCTTGTGGCCGGCGTCGTTGATGTACCAGTCGATCCCATTGATCGTGTTGTCCTCGTAGGTGGAGCCGGAGTAGAAGACTCCGTCCTTGCGGTCGAGTTCGCTGGCGTTGTTGGCCACCAGGGGCATGCAGTCGGTCACGATCTGCGCGGCGACCGCGCTGGTGGCCGCCGAACCGAAGCTCAGCGGGATGCCGGCGACCTTGGAGGACAGCTCGCGGTAGGCCT
Source organism: Actinomadura latina NBRC 106108 (assembly GCF_001552195.1). Lineage (GTDB taxonomy): Bacteria > Actinomycetota > Actinomycetes > Streptosporangiales > Streptosporangiaceae > Spirillospora > Spirillospora latina. The sequence continues at coordinate 98,519 of NZ_BCQS01000036.1, read as the reverse complement.
GAACCGCCTTCTGCGGATCGTAGGCGTGGTCCTTGACCGCCAGTTTCACCTGCCTGCCGTCCACGCCGCCGAGTTTCTGGTTGGCGTAGTCGAAGAACGCCTGGACGCCCTGGGAGAAGGGCACGCCGCCCGCGGCCACCGGCCCGGACAGGTCGGTGAGGACGCCGAGGTCGATCGACTTGTCGGTGATTCCCGTGGTCTGGCCGCAAGCCGCGGAGTCGGAACTCGAGGGCGAGTTGCCGGCGGAGTTGACCCCGCTGCAGGCCGCGAGGGTGACCAGGCCCGTGGAGGCCACCAGCAGCCTCATCCAGCGTGAGTTCGGTGTCATCGGACCGTTTCCTTTCGGGTTGTTGCGTGGTGGGAGCGGTCGGAGACGCGAGTCACGAGCGCCGCCAGCCCCCGCGGCTCGATGACCATGACGACGATCAGGGCGGCGCCGTACAGGACTGAGGTGAACTGCTCGGGTGACAGGCCGGCGCCGGTAGCGCCGTCGGTCACCAGCGGGAGGTAAGGCGCGAGTTTTTCCACCAATTCAGGCAGCGTGTAGAGGATCGCTGCGCCGACGAGTGCGCCGTAGACCGAGCCGAGGCCGCCCAGGACGACGACCGCGATCATGTCGACGCACATCATCAGGTCGAACTGCTCCCACGAGACGAACGACTGCTGACCGGCCCAAAGCCCGCCCGCCAGGCCGCACAGGACGGCGGAGAAGACCAGCGCAGTACCCCGGTACTGGGCGGGGTTGATACCGAAACTGCGAGCGGTCAGGCTGGAGGAACCGACGACGTGCAGGGCCCTGCCGGTACGGGATCGCAGGAGTCGCGTGGCCACGACCACCGTGATCATGAGGACGATCGAGCACAGCACGAAGTAGGTCAGGGCCCGGTCCACGACCAGCCCGCCGATTCGCGCCGGTCCGGCCAGGTTGATGCCGAAGAAGGGCACGTCGGTGAGCAGGACCCCCGAGGTGCCTCCGGTCCAGGGAGTGGCGATGCGGAACACGTGCTGGCCGAGGAAGGCCAGCCCGACGGTGATGATCGCGATGTAGACCCCGGCGAGCCGGGCGGCGATCGGCGCCACCGCCCAGCCGAGGACGAAGCAGACCGCGCACGCGGCCGACAACGAGATCAGAAAGTTCGTCTCGGCGACGTTGTTGAGGTAAGCGGTCATGAACGCCCCGGTGCCGATGAAGCACGACGCACCGATGTTCACGATTCGGGCGGGACCGGCGAGCACCGTCAGTCCGATCGCCGCGATCCCGAAAACGACGGCCGTCGTCGCGACCGACATCAGGTCGCCGGGCCCGTGGACCGCGATCGCAGTGAGAATGGCGGCCAGCACCACGGGCTTTCCCGGCAGGCGGCCCAGCAGGCTGGACGGCGCCTTCGCCCACAGGCCGGCGCGCGGTGTTGTGGCCGAGGTTGTGGCCGGTGTCTGCCCGCTGGATGGCGAAACGGCGAGATGTCCCGTGCCGGGCGAATCGGTGCTCATACCCTCGACACCTCCCGTCGGCCGAGCAGCCCCTGCGGGCGGACGAGCAGCACCAAGAACATCAGGACGTAGGGGACGACCAGTTGGTAGCCCTGCCCGAGCACCTCGGGCTGCCAGGCGCTGGAGATGGCCTCGGCGTAGCCGACGAGCAGCCCTCCCAGTACCGCTCCTGTCAATGAGTCCATCCCGCCGAGCACGACGGCGGGCAGGGCGCGCAGGGCCCAGGTGAAATTGGACTGGTCCAGGGTGCGCGGGTGCGTCCCCACGAGAACACCGACGACAGCGGCCAGTCCGGCGGCGATGATCCACACGGCGGCCAGATTGCGGCGCAGGGAGACGCCCTGGGCCTGAGCCGCCTCCGGATCTTCGGCGCACGCGCGCATGTTCAGCCCGAAGCGGGTCCGCGTGACCGCAGCACCGAGAACGGCGAGGATCACGGCGGCGATGCCGATGATCCACAGATCCGAACGCGCGACCGAGTTCCCGGCGACCTTGACCGATGCTGTCCACGGGGAGCCGACCTCAAGGCTGTTCAGGGTCCACTTCTCGTGGCTGCTCAGCAGAGCGCGCAGCGCCAGGTCGAAGCCGATGGTGGCGACCACGATGGCATCGGGCGACGCACCGAGCAGGGGGCGCGCGATCGCACGGTAGGCGAGCCAGCCACCGGCGCAGGTGATCGCGACGGTCGCAAGCGATGCGAGGCCGAAGGACCACCCGAGGCCGTTGGCGCCGAGCTCGTAGGCGCAGTAGCCGCCCAGCACGACCAGGGCTCCCGCCGCCAGATTGATGCTATGCGACGCCTTGAACACCAGAGCGTAACCAAACGCCATCAGGGCGTACAGGCTGCCGACGGCGGCGCCGGCGACCAGGATGGTGACGAACCTGTCCATGATCAGGAACTTGCCACGGCGTTGCGGAGCAGCCCCACACCGTGGATTTCGACCTCCACGACGTCACCGGGTTCCAGGAACGTCGGGGGCTCGCGGAACATGCCGACGCCGCCCGGGGTGCCGGTCACCAGCACGTCACCAGGTGACAGCGGCGTAAAGCGGGAGACATAGGAGATCAGGGACGGGATCGAGAAGATGAGGTCCGCGACGGAGGCGGACTGCCGGATCTCACCGTTGACCCGGGTTTCGAGCTTGAGCGAGGCGACGTCATCGATCTCATCCGCGGTGATCAGCCAGGGGCCGAACGCCCCGGTTCCGGGGAAGTTCTTGCCGGGGATCCACTGGGAGCTGTGCCGTTGCCAGTCGCGCACGGTGAAATCGTTGTAGCAGGAATAGCCGGCGACGAACGACATCGCCTCGGCCTCCGGGATGTGCGAGCCGCGCTTGCCGATCACCACCGCCAGCTCGCCCTCGTAGTCGAAGCGGTCGCTCTCGGTGGGGCGCAGCGCGTCGGCCCCGGCGGCGATCTGCGTGTCGGCGAACCGGGTGAACAGTGTCGGGTACCGCGCCTCGCTGCGCCCGGCCTCATCACGATGTGCGCGGTAGTTCACCCCCGCGCAAATGATCTTGCCGGGGTCTGGGACGACTGGGAGCAGGTTGACGTCGGACAGCCGCCGGTCGGGTCCGGCGACCCCCGCGACCACCTCGGCGACCCGCTCGAGGGCGCCGGCCTCCAGCACCGCCCGGATGCTCGGAGTCTCCGGCAGGCGCGTGGAGACGTCGATGATCGCGTCCTCGTGCAGGGCGCCGAATCGGACGGCTCCGTCCACATGGTAGGTCAGCAGCTTCACTTGACGGTCCTTCGGATGTGGGTGCACAGGCCGCACAAGCGTGTCGGCGGTCACAGACTGCGCCACAGAGAAACGACTCGTCAAGTAAGAATCGACTCTTGCTTTAACTCTCCGCTGCTGTAATCATCGTCGCACGCTTGCGGCCATCGGACGGAGGGGGTTGCGTTGAGCTGGGAGAACGTGTCCGGGGACACCTGCGGCCGACCGATTGGCGAACGATCGGGCAGTGGCGGCCAGCCCGGAACCGAGCCCACCCCACCACCGGACGTCGTCGTCGTAGGGGCCGGGCCGGTCGGCCTGGCGTTGGCCAATCTGCTGGCCGACCACGACGTCGATGTCCTGGTCCTGGAGGCGGAGCGAAGCTGTGCCGACGAGCCGCGTGCGATCAGCCTCGTCGATGAGTCCCTGCGCACGCTTCAGGCCATGGACCTCGTCTCGGAGATCGAGCCGGATCTGGTGTGGAACGCCGGCTCCAGCTACTTCGGTGTCCATGGGCAGCCGCTGGTCGTCGCGACTCCCGGCCTGGCACCTCTGGGGTACCCGCAGAAGAACTTCTTCGACCAGCCCGGGCTCCAGCAGGCGCTGCTGAAGGGTGCCGAGGCCCGAAGCAATGTGACCATCGCATTCGAGAGCCGCGTGGAGCGTCTCGCCCAGAGCGCCGACCACGTCGAACTCACCGTCAGCGGCCGGAGCGGGACCCGAGTCGTCCGTGCGGCCTATATCGTCGGGTGCGACGGCGGCCGTAGCAAGATCCGCGCCGAACTGGGCATCGAGATGCAAGGCTCCTCGCAGCAGGAGCCCTGGATCGTTCTCGACTTGGCCAATGACTCCCATGACCAGCGGATGGCACTGTTCCACTGCGTGCCCGCCCGTCCAGCGGTGATCGTTCCGGGCATGGCCGGCCGTTGCCGCTATGAGTTCATGCTGCTGCCCGGCGAGGACAAGGAAAAGGTGCTCGAGCACGAGTTCCTCCAGCAACTGGTCGCGCCCTACCGCGAGTGCCTGGAGCCGCAGGACGTGCGCCGCAGCGCCGTCTACGTGGCGCACCAACTGGTCGCCGAGCGCTGGCGCGACCGGAGGGTCCTCCTAGCCGGGGACGCCGCTCACCTGATGCCGCCGTTCGCCGGGCAAGGCCTCAACACCGGCCTGCGCGACGCACGGAACCTGGCCTGGAAGCTCGCCGCCGTCGTCCGAGGGGAAGCGGCTGAATCTCTGCTCGACACCTACGACGAAGAGCGCCGCCCGCACGCTACCGAGATGGTCCGGCTCTCCCACCGCATGGGGCAGCTGATCATGACGACGAATCCGCGCCGCGCATGGCTCAGGGACGTCCTGTTCCGCATCGCTGGCGTGGCGCCGCCGGTCAAGCGGTGGCTCGGCTCGATGAAATGGGTCAAGCAGGCGAAATTGGAGGGCGGCTTCGTCGCCGATCCCAACGGCTCCGCCCGGGTCGGCGGATCCCTTCCCCAGCCGACCTTGCTGGACGGCCGCGGTCGCCGTCGCCGACTCGACGACGTGATCGGCCGCGGATGGGCGTTGCTGGTCGTCGGCGCTCACCGGCACGACCGAATCCCCGCGGCGGCGGCGCCGTTCACGGCGTTGAACCCGGTTCTGATCCGGGTCCTCCCTCCCGACCGCGTTCCCCGTGACGGCGAGATGGCCGAGTACTGCGACCTGGAAGGCACCATCGCAACCTCTGATCGCACCACGTTCCTTCTCGTGCGTCCCGACCGCGTCATCGCGGCCGAGTTCGACGCCTCCCAGGCGCGCACCGTGGCCGACACCCTGCTCGCTCGCTGGCATTGAGAGGTCTCATGGAACACGCTCCGAAACCACCGGCCACGCCCGTTGCTCCCGCCACGTGGATCGCCCTGAACGAACTGATCACGCGACACGCCTGGGTGCTCGATCACGGCGACCCTCGCGACCTCGGCAGCCTCTACACCGAGGACGGCTCCCTGATCGGGCTTGAGGAGCCGCTCGTAGGGCGCGCGGCGATCGACCGGTGGGCGCTCGAACGCGCCGAGATCACCGACCGGACCTCACGCCACGTGCACACCAACGTGCGCATCACCGTCGATGACGACGGTGTGCACCACGGTTTGATGACCACGCTGCTGTTCCGCCACGACGGCGAGGGTCCCGGGCCCACTACGCCCTTCATCGTGAACGACTACCAGGACACCTACCAGCAGGAGTCGGACGGAACCTGGCTCATCGCCAAGCGGGTGATGCGGCGGGTCTTCATCGACGGCAGCCGGATCGGAGGCACTTTCCGATGAGCACGATCGACCCACAGCCGAGGATGTACCGGCTCACCGAGATGGAGCGCGACGTCGTCCGCGAAGGACTGACCCGGGTGGGTGTGCGGGGCGACGACAGCATCGTCACCGTCAACTGGTTCGAACCGGGCTTCCGGACCCGCGGGCCGCACTCGCACCCGTTCGACCAGCTCAGCTTCGTCTTCACCGGGACGCTGGAGATGACCGCCGGGAACGAGACGTTCGTGCTCCAAGCCGGCAGCGTCCTGCGGATCCCCGCCGACGTCCCCCACTCGGCGCAGCCCATCGGCGATGAGGTCGTGCTCAACGTCGACGTCTTCGCCCCGATACGGGAGGACTTCCGCTACCTGACGAGCTATCAGGACGTCGAGGAGAACGACGGCTGACAAGCGCGAGCATCTCGCGGTCGCACCCACGGCCACCGGCGCGGCGCCATCCGCCGCAACCTGACCACCACCCCGCCTAGCAAGGGAAGCAGCGGTGAAGGAAGACCTCCAGCTCGGATACCTCGTGATCGACGCCACCGACCTCGATCATTGGGACCGGTTCATGCGGAACACGATCGGTTTCATGCCGGGCCCGGTGCTGCACGACGGCACACGGTGCTACCGCATGGACAAGTGGTACAGCCGGTTCCAGGTCCAGCCCGGCGAGCGCGACGACGTCGCCGTCATCGGGCTGGTCGCCAGAACACCGGCGGTTCTCGCCGACCTGCGCGAGCGCATCGAGGACGCCGGGATCACGGTCACCGACGCCGGCGCCGCGCTGCGAAAGCGGCGTCACGTCGGTGAGCTGATCTGCTTCAAAGCCCCGGGCGGCGTCCAGGTCGAGGTCGCCGCCTCCCCCGTCCAGTCCCAGGTGCCGTTCCACTCCCCGGCCGTTCCCAACGGCTTCCTGACCGGCCTGCAGGGACTCGGCCACGCGGTCCTGATGGTCGAGGACCTGACCGAGGCGGAGACGTTCTGGCTGGACGTCCTGGGGTTCGAACTCAGCGACGGCTCGTCGGAGGAGACGCCCAACGGCGAATCACGCGCGGTGTTCCTGCACTGCAACCGCCGCCACCACAGCATCGCCTTGGTGCGGCGACCGGAACGGTCCACTTATGCCAAGAACCTCCTGCACTTCATGATCCAGGCCAATGAGATGGACGCGGTCGGCTTGGCGTTCGACCGGGCGCTGGATGCGAAGCTGCGGATTCCGCGCAGCCTGGGCCGCCACCCCAACGACCGCATGTTCTCCTTTTACGCCACCACCCCCGGCGGATTCGACTACGAGTTCGGGTGGGGCGCCGTCGAGGTCGATGACGACTGGGAGGTCGCCCAGTACGACCACATCAGCGCCTGGGGCCACCGCAGGCTCACCTGATTGAGCCCCATGGCCCATGCCGAACCAGCGTGGGTCGGCCCTTGCAATTCGATTTCCTCCACGTGTCCCGCGCCCAGCGGCACCACGCGGCTTTCTCAGAAAGAGATATCACTTTGCACGCATCCAACGGCCACAGCCCTGTGCCGGCCGGGAGCCTCGCCGGCCTGGACGCTCTGTTGAGTGACGAGGAACGCGCGATCCGCGACACCACGCGCCGGTTCGCCGACGAGCACCTGAAACCCAACATCGGACGCTGGTTCGACGAAGGCGTCCTGCCCCGTGACCTCGCCGTCGAGTTCGGCAACCTCGGCCTCCTCGGCATGCACCTGGATGGTTACGACTGCCCAGGCCTCAACGCCACGAGCTACGGGCTGGCCTGCATGGAGCTCGAGGCCGCCGACAGCGGCATCCGCAGCTTCGTGTCCGTCCAAGGCTCCCTGGCCATGTACAGCATCCACCGATACGGCTCACAGGAGCAGAAGCAGCAGTGGCTCCCGGCAATGGCCGCGGGACGCGCGATCGGCTGCTTCGGGCTCACCGAGCCCGACTTCGGCAGCAACCCCGCCGGTATGCGCACTCACGCCAAGCGAAACGGCACCGACTGGATCCTCAACGGATCGAAGATGTGGATCACCAACGGAGAGATCGCCGATGTCGCCGTGGTGTGGGCGCAGACCAGCGAGGGGATCCGCGGCTTCCTGGCCCCCAAGGGCACCCGCGGGTTCACCACCACCGCGATCAAGAACAAGCTCTCCATGCGGGCCTCGGTCACCTCGGGACTGTCCTTCGACGACGTCCGGCTACCAGCGGATGCGGTCCTACCCGGTGCGCTCGGGCTCTCCGGACCGCTCCGTGCCCTCAACGAAGCCCGGTTCGGAATCATCAACGGAGTCGTCGGTGCCGCCCGCGACTGTATCGAGACCGCCCAGGAGTACGCCCTAAGCCGGGTGCAGTTCACCGGGCCGATCGCCGGCTACCAGCTCACCCAGAAGAAGCTCGCCGACATGACCGTCGAGCTGATCAAGGCTCAGTTGCTCGCTCTGCACCTGGGCCGCGCCAAGGACGCCGGGACGCTGACGCCCGTGCTGGTGAGCGTCGGCAAGCTCAACAACGTGCGAGAAGCCCTCAAGATCGCACGAACGTGCCGCACCATCCTCGGCGGTTCCGGCATCACCACCGAGTACTCGCCGCTCCGCCATGCCGGCAACCTCGAATCGGTGCTGACCTACGAAGGCACCGTCGAAGTCCACACGCTCACCGTTGGTCGTGCCCTGACGGGCATCAACGCCTTCACCTGAACCGGACGGGACAGGAGACGACCATGAACGAGGTGTTCGTCATCGACGGCGCGCGCACGCCGATCGGCCGCTACGCGGGCGCGCCGACATCCGTCCGAGCCGACGACCTCGCCGCCATCGAGCTCAACGAAGCGTTCGCCTCCCAGACCCTGCCCGCATCCGCGTGCTCGACCTGGACGAGTGGAAAGGTGATGAAGTGAGAGCAGTGGTCTGTGACGGGACCGGCGGCCCCGAGATCATGAGCTGGGGTGAGACCGCGCCCCCGCGGCCGGCCGCCGGCGAGGTACTGGTCCGCGTCACCGCCACCGCGGTCAATCGAGCGGATCTGGCGCAGCGGGAAGGTCGATACCCGGTACCGCCCGGCGCTTCCCCCATTCTGGGCCTCGAATGCTCGGGGATCGTAGCCGAGGTCAGCGCAGGGGTCTCGACCGTAGGCGTCGGCGACCCGGTGATGGCGCTGGTGACCGGCGGAGCATACGCCGAATTCGTCGCGGTGCCGGCAGAGCAGATCATGCCAGCGCCCAAGAGCATCCCGCTGGCGGACGCCGGGGCGCTGCCGGAGACCTTGTGCACGGTCTACTCGAACCTCATCCGCGACGCCGGCCTGCGCGCGGGGCAGAAGGTACTCGTCCACGGTGGCGGCTCCGGGATCGGCACCACCGCCATCCAGGTCATCCGGGCCTTCGGTGCCGTACCCCTGGTCACCGTCGGCTCCCCGGAGAAAGCCGCCCGCTGCATCGAACTGGGCGCGGAGCTCGCGATCAACTACCGACGCCAAGACTTCGTCGCCGAAGTACGGCAGGCCACTGGCGGCCGCGGCGTCGACGTGCTCTTGGACTGCGTGGGCGCCAACTACCTGCAACGCAATATGGACGCATTGGCGAACGACGGAACCGCGCTGGTCATCGGCCTTCAGGGAGGTTCTCAGGCGGAAATCGACCTATCCTGCCTGATGCGCCGCCGGCTCAACTTGCGAGGCTCCACCCTCCGCGCCCGGCCAGCGGACCAGAAGCGAGACATCGTTGCCGGAACGGTCCAAGACCTCCTCCCCCTGGTCGAGCGCGGAGAGATTCGTCCCATCATCGATCAGCGTCACCAGATCGACCGGGTAGCCGACGCGCACGCCTACGTCGGCGCGGGAGGCAATTTCGGGAAGGTCCTACTCAACGTCAGATCGAACAGCCAGCCTTGACCTTCCTGCATGGGGGCATCGACGGCTCACGAGGAGTCCCTCGACCAGACGGTGATGGTCCGCGAAACCAAGTCCGGGAGGGGGCGGGCGCAGATCTCGGTGGCCTCGGCGGCGGTCAGGCCGAACATGCGCAACAGGTCTTCGGTGATGTGGTCGGTGGCCTGCGCTGCGTCGCGTTCGGGATGGTCGTGCAGGAGGCGGCCGAGGGCCAGGACGGCGCCGCCAGCGATGGTGAGGGCGAGGTCGGGGTCGCGGATCGCGTTGAAGCGTCCGGTCCGCATTCCGGCAATGATGTCACGGTGGGCCCGGGGGGCCAGCCCCTTGTCGGAGGTGATCAGGCCGAGGCCGCTGTTCAGCAGGACTTTGCTGAGCTCGGGGTACAGGCGGTGCAGACGGCCGGTGAGCCGGAAGGCTTGGGCGAAGACCTCGGCCGGGTCCGCCAGGCCGGCGGTGACCGCGTCGAGGAGGGCTCCGTGGCGGTCGAGGGCCTCTTCGATCGCGGCGTCGAACAGCTGCTCGCGGCTGTCGAAGTGGTTGTAGAAGGACCCGAGCCCGACGTCGGCCGCCTGGGTGATCTCCAGGATCGGGACGTTCAGGTTCTCTTGGGCGATGAGCGTCTGGGCGGCGCTGATGAGCGCGGCCCGGGTGCGGGCTTTGCGCCTGTCGGTGCGGTTGCCCGTACCGCCGTTCCGCTCTGACATCGCACCCCTCCCCCTGGTGACCCGGCCAGTCTACGCGTCGGTTCACTCCTGATCGAATCGTCACTCTACCGGCAAGTGATGCTAACGTCGCTAGTGACGTTTTCATCAGGAGACGGGAGAGCCGCAGTGAGTGATCCGCACACCGGGTTGCACAGCGAGTTCGAGGCGCTGCCGGGCGAGCATCCGGGACGGGCCGCCTCGCCGGTGGTGAAGGTCGCCGGGCTGGCGTGGCTGGAGTTCCAGAAGCCCGATCTGGACCGGGCGGAGGTGTTCGCCCGCGCGTTCGGGTTCAATGTGGCGTTGACAACCGCAACCGAGCTGCACCTGCGCGGATCCGAACCGGGCGCCCCGTGCGTCCTGATCCGCAAAGGGGAGAAGTCGCGCTTCCTGGGGCCGGCGTTCCGCGCCGCCGACCGGGCCGACCTGGCGCGCCTGGCCGACGCGGCCGGCGCCACGGTGGCCGAGTTGCCCGAGAGCCTGGGCGGGTCCGCCGTCAACCTGACCGACCCGAGCGGGCTGCGGGTCCGGGTTGTGTCCGATACCCGCGACCTGATGGCACTGCCGTCCCCGGCGCCGCTGGTCCACAACTTCGGTGACGACGCGCCGCGGATCAACGCCCCCCAGCGTCCGCCGCGGGTGCCCGCCACCGTGCGGCGGGTCGGGCACGTGGTGCTCCAGACCACCCGGTTCCGCCGGACCCTGGACTGGTACCTGGAACACCTCGGGCTGATCGTCAGCGACTTCCTCTATTACGCCGGGCAGCGCGATCGGGGCCCGACCATGGCGTTCATCCGCTGCGACCGGGGCCGCGCCCCCAGCGACCACCACACGCTGGCCGTGACGCTAGGGCCGTCCAACCGGTACGTGCACTCCGCCTACGAGGTCAGCGACCTGGACGTCCTGGCGGCGGGCGGCCAATACCTGCTGGAGCAGGGCTACGACCGCTCGTGGGGAATCGGCCGGCACATCCAGGGCAGCCAGATCTTCGACTACTGGCGCGATCCCGACGGGTTCCTGGTCGAGCACTACACCGACGGGGACATGTTCGACTGCACCCTCGAACCCGGCTGGGCGGCGATGACCGCCTCGGGGCTGGCCCAGTGGGGTCCGCCCGCGACCAAGGACTTCCTGGGGATCAAACCGGGCCGCGCGTCCTTGGCCGAACTGCGGGCGATCACCCGCACCCTGGGCGAGGACAACGAGTTCGACCTGCACCGGCTGCGGGGCCTGCTGAAGGTGGCGTCATCATGACCGTCACCGTGCTGCGTACCGCGGAGGCCTGGTGGGTCCAGACCGGTGACGGCGCCGTGCGCATCACCACATCGGCGGCCACGACCGGGCGGCTGCTGGCCGACCGCGACGCGATCGACGCCGCGGCGTCCGGCGGGCCGGCCGTCCCGGTGGAGAGCCTGGCGCTGCTGTCGCCGGTGACGGCCCCGTGCCGGGTCGTGGCGCAGATGACGAACTTCGCCTCGCACGCCAAGGACTCCGGCATGGACCCGGCGTCGGTCCCGCTGACGTTCTTCCGCAAGTCCTCCGGCTCGATCAGCGGGCCGTTCGACGACGTGGTCAAGCCCGCCCATGTGCGGCTGCTGGACTACGAGGTGGAGATCGGCCTGGTCGCCGGGCGGACCCTGCACGTCGGCTGCCAGGTCGACGACCTCGCCGACTGGGTGGCCGGGTTGGTGGTCACCAACGACGTGTCCGCGCGCGACCTCCAACTGCCCAAGACCCAGTTCTACGAGGCCAAGTCCTACCCGTCCTTCACCCCTGTCGGGCCCCGGCTGGTGCTGCTGGACGCGGGCGAGCTCAAGCGGCTCGCGGACCTGAGGCTGAAGCTCACCGTCAACGGCGAGGTCCGCCAGGACACGACCGCCGCCGACATGATCTACCAGCCGGTACAGGCGCTGCGGACTCTGGCGGGGTTCCAGCGGCTGGATCCGGGAGACCTGCTGCTGACCGGGACGCCCGTCGGCACCGCGCTCAGCGCCCCGCCCAAGCCGGTCGAAGTCATCGGATCGCTCCTGCCGGCGGCCGTCAAATGGCGGATCTTCTTCGAACGGCAGGCCAAGAACCCCCGCTACCTGCGCGACGGCGACGTCATCGAGGCGGGCATCGCCACCGACGATGGTGCGATCGACCTCGGTGTGCAGCGCACCGTCGTCAGGTACGCGCCATGACCGGCCGCAACCGACCCGGTGGGCACGACGGGCAGGACCAGGTCCCGGTGGTGGTCATCGGCGCCGGGCCGACCGGGGTGACCGCGGCGATCCTCCTCGCGCAGAACGGAATTCCGGTACTGGTCCTGGAACGCTGGCCGACCGTCTACCCGCAGCCGCGGGCCGTCCACCTCGACGACGAGGTCCACCGGATCCTGGGGTGGCTCGGGGTGGCCGACGTCTTCGCCCAGGTGTCCCGCCCGGCCATGGGGCTGCGGCTCCTGGACGGCGACCTGAACGTGCTCGCGGAGTTCCGGCGCGGCACGGCGGCCGGACGGCATGGCTTTCCCCAGGCCAATATGTTCGAGCAGCCCGAGCTGGAAGGCATCCTGCGCGACCGGCTGGCGGCCTGCCCTCAGATCGCCCTGCGCGGCGACAGCGAGGTCACCGGCATCTCCCAGGACGACGACGGCGTCACCGTCACCTACACCGATCTGGCCGCCGGTGATCACGCCTCATGCCGCGCCCGGTACGTGCTGGGCTGCGATGGAGCCAACAGCTTCGTCCGCACCGGGATCGGCGCCAGGATGCGGGACCTGAGGTTCGAGCAGCGGTGGCTGGTCGTCGACGCCGCCACTGACGCCGACCTACGCCAGTGGGACGGAGTCCACCAGGTGTGCGACCGGCGCAGGGCCGCCACCTACATGCGCATCGGCGCCACCCGCTACCGGTGGGAGTTCCAGCTCCTACCCGGCGAGACCAGCGCCGACTACCAGGACCCCGACAAGCTCCTGCGGCTGCTGGCGCCCTGGACCGGCGCCGTCGCAGCCGACGAGCTGGAGCCGGTGCGGATCGCCGAGTACACCTTCCGCGCCCAGATCGCCGACCGGTGGCGGGACCGCCGCGTCTTCCTGCTCGGCGACGCCGCCCACCTCACCCCGCCGTTCATCGGCCAGGGCATGGGCGCCGGCCTGCGAGACGCCGCGAACCTGTCGTGGAAGCTGGCCGCCGTCCTGCACGGCGCCCTGCCCGAGAGCATCCTGGACACCTACGAGGCCGAACGCCGACCGCACGCCCGGATCATGATCCTGATGGCCAAGGCCATGGGCATCGCCATGACCAGCGGCGGTGAGATCGGGACGCTGCTGCGCCGCGTCATCGCACCGCACCTGAACCGCGTCCCCGGCTTCAGCCGCTTCGTCCTGGACAGCCGCACCCCGGCGCTCAGCCGCACCGCCTTGGTGGCACGCCCCTTATGGCGCAGGGGGCTGGCGGGCACCCTGTGCCCCAACGCCGCGCTCACCGACGGCCTGCGGGTCGACGACATCGCCGCAGGCCGGTACACGATCGTCGCCACCACGCCGCCGACCCCGGAGCAGGAGCACCTCATCGACCGGCGAGGCGGCTGCTTCGTGACCGCCGAGCCGGGCACCGACCTGCACGGCTGGCTGCGGCGCGGCCGGGCGGCGGCCGTCCTGGTCCGGCCCGACGGCACCGTCGCCAGGACCGGCCGCGACCTGGGCCAGCTGTGCGCCGCGCTGCCCGACCTCAACCGCACCGCCTTCCCCGTCCAGCCCAGTTCGTCTCTTTGATCGCCGCCCTTTCGACCTCTCGAGGAGACACCATGACGCCCGCCCCGCACACCCGAGGTGACCGTCCCCTCGTCCTCTTCCCCGAGGACGTCCCGGCCATCGAGACCGTGCCGCTCACCGACCGAGACCTGCCTGACAGCACCTACGAGCTACTCACCCGCACCGCCCATACCCGCGCCGACCGGCCCGCCCTGCACCTGCTGGGCGAGAACGGCGCCGCGTGGCGGGACGCACCCGCCTGGACCTTCGGCCGCCTGCTGGAGGAAGTGCACCGGGCGGCCAACGCCTACTTGTCGCTCGGCCTGCCCGAAGCCGGGGTCGTCGCCCTGATGCTCCCCAACCTCGGCGCCACCTACGCCGCGCTGCTCGGCGCCCAGGCCGTCGGCATCGCCAACCCGGTCAACCCCATGCTCGCCGAAGACCACCTGGTGGAGATCCTCACGCTGACCGGCGCCCACCTGCTCCTGGCTCCCGGACCGGACCTCGCCCCGGACCTGTGGGCCAAGGCCCAGCGGATCGCAGCCCGGCTGCCCCGGCTGCGGGCGCTCGCCGCCGTCGGATCCCCTCCCGCCCCCAGCGACATCGCCACCGACTTCGGCGCGCTCACCCGTACCCAGAGCGGCGACCGGCTCGACACCCCGCACCGTCCCTCCCCGGGCGACCTGGCCGCCTACTTCCACACCGGCGGCACGACCGGCGTCCCCAAGATCGCCCCCCACACCCACGCCATGGAGGTCTACATGGCCTGGGCCCTGGGCTGCTCCGGCGCCTACCTCGACGACGCCGTCGTGCTCGCCGGCCTGCCGCTGTTCCACGTCAACGCCGTGCACGTGACCGGGCTCGGCCCCTTCATGCACGGACGGCAGGTGGTCTCCCTCGGCCCGCTCGGCTACCGCGACAAGGCCCTCATGGCCGACTTCTGGCACATCATCTCCCACTACAAGGTCAGCAGCTTCTCCGGCGTGCCCACCGTCTACGCCAACCTCTCCGCCGTACCCGAAGGCGTCGACCTGTCCAGCCTGCGCGCCGGAGCCGTCGGTGCCGCCCCCCTGCCCAAGAAGGTCCGCACCACCTTCGAGGCCGCCGCAGGCGTCCCCATGCTGGAAGGCTACGGGCTGACCGAGGCGACCTGCGCGACCGCAGCCACCCCCGCCTTCGCGCCCCGCGAGGGCACCGTCGGGCTGCGCCTGCCGTACCAGCACGTCAAGGCCGTCACCGTCGATGCCGACGACGAACCCATCGCCGACTGCAAACCCGGCCAGACCGGCGTGCTGGCCATCAAGGGCCCCAGCGTCTTCCCCGGTTACCTGCGCCCCGGCCCCACCGGACCCGCCCCCGACCCCACCGGCAAGATCTTCGACGGCTGGCTCCTCACCGGCGACCTGGGCCACGTCGACGCCGACGGCTACCTCTACCTCACCGGCCGGGCCAAAGACCTCATCATCCGCGGCGGGCACAACATCGACCCCGGCCCGGTCGAGGAGTCCCTGCTCGCCCACCCCGACGTCACCGCCGCCGCCGTCATCGGCGCCCCCGATCCGCACTCGGGCGAGGTACCCGCCGCCTACCTCGTCCTCACGCAAAGCTCCCAGGCAACGGAGGAAGACCTCCTGGCCTGGGCTCGCGCCCACGCCCACGAACCAGCCGCGGCCCCCAAAACGGTGCACATCGTCGACGCCCTGCCCACCACCGCCGTCGGCAAGATCTACAAACCCGCCCTCCTTCAAGACGCTGTCGGCCGCCTCGTCGCCGACGAACTCACCCGGACGGGACTGACCGGACAGGTGGAGGTCGACATGCGCGACGGCCGCCCCCACGCCCGCATCCACCCCGCCGACGGCGACGCCGACGGGTACGGCCCACTGTCGGCGGAACTCGACCGCTACTCCTTCACCCATGAGATCACCGCCCCATGAGGAAGGGGCAGCACGGTTTGGCAACAGCCGGCGGCACCTTGTGTGAGCGGACGTAGTCACTCCATCGACACACGGTCACGGGATTGGGAAGCGGGATGGGATGGTTAGGCGGGCGTTGAGGGGGGTGGGGGTGGAGCCGGTCTGGGGCGGACCCGGTACCTGCTTCGACCCGGCGCACCATGAGGCTGAACAAACTGGACCTTGCCTACCTCCAACAATCCCGCAAGTGCCGGTAGTGTTAAGCCTGCACGCAGGTGTCCGATTCTGAGTGCAGGCTCTTACCAATCCGGTGAGTCCGCTGCAGGCTATGCACCAACCGGAATGCGGTAGGGCGCGCCGAATTGTGAATGGGCGGGCCATGTGCTGTCGGGGCGTGTCACCCCACCAACACGAACTCCCATGGCTGTCACACGCGTTCAGTGGCCGCCCATGTTTGCTCGGTGTCTGCTCGGTGTCTGCTCGGCGGTTCCGAACCTGACTGGCACGGAGCGGGATGTGGCGGCACGGGGATGGTGCTGGATGCGGACAGAGTGGCACAGTTCGATACTGAGAGCGTTGATCTGATACGAGAGCAGCCGACTTTTAATCCGGAGGTTGTGCAGCCAGCATCACCGCAGGATGACGCAGACATATCGGTGATCGCTTCCGGTTGACACATCTTGCCTGACGCGCTGCGATCACAGCGCCTAGTACGGCAGTCATAGAAACGTGATCTGAGCGCTGCCACCGGCCGTAACGTAGGACAGCCGCCCGATGATCTTCGAGTTGTGACGCAAGAAGATTGGGCGGCTGCTGCCGTCATGGCAGAGGCCGGGGCGGTCTGTGGTCATCTCGACGGGCTGATGGGCTCGATGGCCGGATGTTTCCGCAGGTGGGAGCCGCGGGTTCAAGCAAGGAAGTATGTGCGGGCGTTGATGAGCGACCTGCCGCGCAAGAACTGCTGGACGATCGCCGAGCATGCGGGCGATGCGACACCGGGCAAGATGCAGCACCGGCTGGAACGCGCGAAGCGGCACACGATGGCCGCGATGGCGGCCGTCCGCAGTTTCGTCTGTGGGCATCTGGACGATGGTGACGCGGTCGCGATCCTGGACGAGTCAGGCCAGAAGAAGAAGGGCACCGCCACCGCCGGGGTGAAGCGGCAGTACGTGGGCTGCGCGAGCCGGGTCTCGGGCGCCATCAACGTCGTGTACTGCAGTTTCGCCACCCAGGCGGGGCATGCGCTGGTCGGCGCCCGCCCCTATCTGCCACGCGAATGGGCCACCGTCACCGACCGGCGGGCCCGGGCGGGGTGCCCGAGAAGATCGTGTTCGCGACCAAGCCCGAGCTGGGCCGGCAGATCCTGGCCGACCTGCACGCCGAGGCCCGGCTCCCGGGCTGGGTGACCGGCGACGAGGTCTACGGCCGCGACCCGGGCCTGCGCGCCTGGCTGGAAACAGACCAGGTCAGCACCGGGTATGTGCTGGGAATCGCCAAGTCGACCCGTCTCGCGCTCAGCCCGGTGACCACGGCCCGGGCCGACAGCGCGCTCAAGACACTGATCGCCTCTGACTGGGTCATCGACTCCTGCGGGGCCGGGTCCAAAGGCGAATGCCGGTACGCCTGGGCCTGGGTCGGCACCGTCGATCCCCGCCATCACCTGCTGATCCGCCGCAGCCTGGTCTCGAACACCAAAGGTATCCGTGAGCTGGCGTTCTACCTGTGCTTCGCGCCCGCAGGCCGGCCGGTGACACTGCGGGCGCTGATCAGGGTCGCCGGACGCCGCTGGCCCGTGGAAGAGGATTTCCAGGTCGGCGAGGACGCCTTCGGCCTGGACCACTCACAGGTCCGCACCTACCCGGCGCTGCTGCGCCACCTCGTTCTGGCCATGGAAAGCCCTGGCCGTGGTCGCCGTTACCGCCGCCCAAGCACGCGCCAACGATGGCCTCGCGCCCCGGCCGATCAGCCCAGACCAGGCACCACCAGCCGATCCGGGGCTGATTCCGCTCACCGTTGCCGAGGTGAAACACCTGGTCAACCTACTCACCCGAACCTGGCACAGCATCGAGCACCATCTGCGCTGGCACACCTGGCGGCGACGCCACCAAGCCCGCGCCTGCTGGTTCCACCACCGGGCCCGCCTCAGCCGCCGATGACGAGATCACGTTCTACGACTGCCGTACTAGGTCGTCAGTCGGTGCGGCGGCGGCTGCGGATCTTGTCGAAGGCGGCGAGGGCTGTGTCGTCGGCGTCATCGAGGGTGTGGAGGTAGCGCTCGGTGGTGGAGATGGACCCGTGGCCGAGGCGTTCTTTGACGACTTGTAGGTCGGCGCCGCCGGCCAGGAGCCAGGACGCGTGGGCGTGACGGAGGTCGTGGATGCGAACCTTGGCGTCCAGGTCGGCCTTCTTGAGGGCGAGCTTCCAGATCCGGTTGCGCAACCAGTTGGCGGGGATGTGGCCGTCGGTCTCGCGGCGGCGTGGTTCGCGGGGGTTGTCCTTGCCGTCGGCACGGCGGCGGGCGCGGTATTTGGCGAAGGCTCGTCTGCAGTGGTCGCAGCGGCATTTGGCGGCGTTGTAGGCGCTCAGCGTGCCGTGCCTGTACCGGCGCCCCTTGGCGTTCTCTTCGGTCCAGCCGAGTGCCTCGGGGTCGAGAGGGGCGGGTGGCTCCCCGGCTGTGGCTTCCGGCTGGTAGACGAACAGCAGCCCGTCAGAACCGAGTTTCTCTTCGATGATGTGGTCTTCGAGCTTGGCTACGATCTGGTCACTGAGCTTGAAGCGGCGCCACTCTTTGTCTTTGGGGTAGTCCTTGACCAGGAAGCGTTTGCCCTCGGGGTGGAACTTCGGGTTGAGCTCCACGACGACGCGGCTGACCGTCAGGAGGCGGGAGCGGGTTTTGAGGTCGCGGCCGCGGAGTTCGGTGAGTTCGCCCCAGCGCAGGCCGGTTTCGATGGCGGTTTCGACCAGGAGTTTGGAGTCGGCGTCCGGGAGGGCGTGGTAGAGGTCGTCGAACTGCTCGGGGCTGATGATTTCCAGCGGTTTCTCGGGGACGGTGGGGGTGCGGACTCGTTTGCAGGGGTGGATGTAGGTGACCTGGTCGTTCAGGGCGGTGGTGAAGATGGCGCTGAGGACGACCTTGTTGTAGCGGATGGTCGCGGCGGAGACGCCGTTCTTCTTCATTTGCCTGATCCAGGCGCGGACGTGCTCGGGGAGGATGTCCATCATCCGCATCGCGCCGAACTCGGGCATGACGTGCTTGTAGATCGAGTAGTGGTAGCTCTGCATGGTGGTCGGCTCGACCTCGTGGTTGGGCAGCCAGGTCTCCTCGACGTACTTCTTGAAGGTCTGCCGGCCTTGTTTGAGGTTGAGGTCCCGGCCCTTGCCGACCTCGGCCTCGGCGCACTACCAGGCCCTGTCGGCCTCCTTCTTGGACGAGAAGGTCCCTGCCGATGTGATCTTGCCTTTGAGGTCTTCGTAGCAGGCGGTGTAGCGCGGCTTGCAGTGGCGGTCGATGCGCTTGAACGCGTACCCCAACGTCACTCCCCCGAATGATCGTTTGTTAGTGGCTCGTTAGTGGACTCTGCCCCACGGGGCGGGATCCAGGATGACTGCACGTCACGCACTCTAGGCCTCTGACCTGCATGTTCTCATGAACTCGACGGATCGTGCAGGAGGCGGATTGAATGTTTTTTGGGCACTGGGGGTCAAGGGGTCGTGGGTTCAAATCCCGCCGTCCCGACAGAGAAACACCAGCTCAGAGGGGCTTCGGAGATCACTCCGGAGCCCTTTTTCGATCTTGAAATTCGATGGGGAGCCAAAAGGGGAGCCACCACCGGCCGACCTACGCCGACTCGCCGTACCGAACACCGAGTCGGCGACCCGTGCGCCCCTGCTGATCACCGGCCGGAGCTGATGCCGGTACACCTGACCGGTGACCGCCGGGGAGGAGTGCCCGCACAGATCGGCGATCGCCTCCATGGACACCCCGCCGTCACTCATGATCCAGACGAACGAGTGACGCAACTCGCGCGGAGACTAGAACTCCCCGATCCCCGCCTTCCTGGTGACGAGCCGGAACGCCCACCGCACGTTCGCCGCGTCCAACGGACTCCCGGTCGCCGAGCAGAACACCAGCCCGCTATCGCACCACGCCTCCCCCGCCTTGAGCCGCTGGGAGGTCCGGTGCGCGTGATGCCCGGCGCAGAGCATCCGCCGCCCGCAGCGGGAGTTCCAGCGTCCGACACGACTTCTCGGTCTTGGTGTCGCCGTGAGCCCGCACCGACCGCCACACATGGATGGCGAAGGTGTCGCGGTCGAAGCCGGCCTTGGCCACCGGCCGCCGTCCCGGCAGATACATCCGCCTACGTCACGACGTGGATGATCGACCCGGCGTTGTCACTTGGGGAACCCGCTTCGCCGGACATGCCGACCTATGCGTTGGGCAGCCTGGCTTCCTTGCTGGTCCGTTGGAGCCTCCGGGCGAAGACCCCGGCAAGCTCGTCGACTCAGCGACATGCTCGACTGAGCGTACGCAATCGACTACTTTCCGTGTAAAGTTGTGGTCAAGGTCGTCCATCTCTTGTGAAGGGTGCTTTCCGTCCCTGATCTGTGGCTGCGGGCGTGGCACGTGATCGTGTGTCCGCAGCCAGGCGGCGAAGCGAGGTGTGACCTTGCAAGGTGAGCAGGATCCTCGGCAGCGCATGGCCGGTCCAGAGCGCGGGTTGAGGCCCGACGTCCGGCTGTACACGCCCGGCGAGGCGGCGGCGATGCTGCAGGTGCGCGAGTCGTGGCTGCGCAAGAAGGCGAGTGCGCGGGCCATCCCGTGCACCTTCATCGGCAAGCATCTGCGGTTCAGTGACCAGGACGTCGCCGCGATCATCGCGGCCGGCTCGAAGCAGCCGGTCGTCAGCAGGCGGCGGGGCCGTCAGTAGGCCCCGCCGAACTTCTGGGAACCAGACGAAGGAGGAATCCATGGCGAACGCGGAGAAGCGCGGCAAGGCCTGGCGGGTGCGGTACCAGCGGCCCGATGGGACACGAGCCTCCGAGGGCGGGTTCGAGACCAAACAGGCCGCGCTGAACTGGGGTAACGACCAGGAAGCACAGATAAGACGAGATAGGTGGCACGACCCCCGGCAGGGGGCCGCGCTACTGGCCGACTGGATAGAGCTCTGGTGGGCGGGTCAGGACATCGAGCCGACCACCGAGCTCAAGTACCGGTATCTGATCGACCACCACATCCTCCCGGCGTTCGGCGACCGGCCGGTGAACACCTTCACCAGCCCGGAGGAGATCGTGGCCTGGGAGAAGCGGACCCGCGGGCGAGGGTTCTCGCATCGGACGGCCTCTGATGCCCGGTCCATGCTGGGCACGATCCTGGGCGACGCCAAGGACCGGGGTCTGCTGGCGGTCAATGTCGCCGAGAAGCGCAAGGGGCGCGGGCGCAAGCGCGCTCGGCGGGCGCACGGCGCTCGCGGGCCCGGAGAAGGCGTGGGCTACACCGCTGCAGGTCCTGCTCCTCGCCGAGCGGTGCGGGCTGCTGGCAGGACGAGAGGACGACTTCGTCCTGATCGTGCTCACCGCTTACAGCGGGATGCGGTGGGGGGAGGCGATGGGGCTGCAGCGACCGCTCTGCCGGCTCGACCACGTCCAGATCGACTGGCAGTTGCGGGAGTACTCCGGGCGCCTGGAGATGGCGCCGCCCAAGGACGACTCCTATCGGGCCGTCGATCTGCCTCCGTTCCTCGCAGGCCTCGTCTCCCGGCAGGCCCAGAGGGCGAGTCGCTGCGCCTGTGCGGGACGGCGGCCTGCGTGCGGCGGCAAGGGCGAGTTCCTGTTCCTCGGAGCCGACACCGGTCATCACCGACGCAGCAACTACGCACGGCGGGTGTTCCAACCCGCAGCCCATGGACGCTTCCCCGGGCAGCGGCAACACCCGGGACGACCGGTTCTGGTGGACGCCGCCCAATGGCCCGGAACGCCACTGCCGCCATGGCCGGCGGCCCGGCCCGACCAGCCGTTCCATCCACCGCAAGGGCGGGGGCTCAAGCCGGTTCCACCGGACACGCCCGTGGCCTCCTGGCTGCCTCTGGTGGACGAGCTCACACCGCACGGCCTGCGGCACGGCCACAAGACCTGGATGGCCGAGGACGGCGTTCCCGAGGTCCTCCAAGCCGACCGGCTGGGCCACATCGTTCCGGGCATCCGAGGCGTCTATACGCACGTCTCCGATGCCATGCGGGATGAGCTGAAGACCAAGCTTCAGCTGCGCTGGGAACGGGCTCTCGACGAGCGGGCAGAAATGGCTCCGGGATCACCGCTTCCGGTCCTGGCCGAACTCCTGGCCGCGAGGCGGGACAAGCAGGGAACGGTGGTCTCCCTGCGAAGCGCCTGACATCAGGCCGCGGCGCGGTGGTCCGCACGGACCACCGCGCCTTCTGCTACGTAGAGTGAGCAACCTGGACGGTGATCTCGTGAACACATTTGAGGCGGGGCAAGATCATGCCCCAAATCTGCCCCAGTGGACCAGGAAGGCCCTGCCGCGAGTGAGCGGGAGGGCCTGTGTCGTAAGGGGTGGGCGATACTGGGTTCGAACCAGTGACCTCTTCGGTGTGAACGAAGCGCTCTCCCACTGAGCTAATCGCCCCGGGTGTTCCGACGTCGGAAACTCTAGCGCATGTTGGGGGGTGGTCGCGCGCGGTCAAAGGGGCCGTGGCGGTCGTGCCAGGTGGGGCGGATGGGCTTGCTGGCGAGGCGCAGACGGCCCGGGTAGGCCGGCTGGGGCAGTTCGTGATCTTGGTGGTGGGTGGGCGTTCGCGGAGGCGTCCGGGGGAAGCGGCATGGCAGGTCGGGTGCTCAGGTCCAGAAGGTGGGGTCTTCGATCTTCCAGGGCAGGGTCAGGCCGTAGACGCCCAGGTAGGCGGCCACCGCGGCGGCCACCACCACGGCGGTGAAGGTGCCGAGGATGGTGTTGCGGCGGCGTTTGCGGGGGTCGAGGGCCTTCTCCTTGGCGCGGTCGGCGGCGGTCTTGGCGCGGTGGAGGGCGCGCTGGGCCCAGGCGAACTCCGTGCCGAGGATCGCGAGGCCGATGACGATACCGAGGAGGCCGGGGCCGGGGGTGACCATCATGACGAGGCCGCCGGCGAGGACGGTCGCGCCGACGGTGAAGACGCCGGCGCGCCAGGCGGTGTTGAGCAGCGGGTTTCGCCGTACCCGGGCGCGGAGGCGGTGGAACAGGCCGTGTTCCTCCGGAGGCGGGGCGACCTTTTCATGATTGATTGCCACGGATTTACCTTAAGCCAGACGGCGGCTTCGCGGGGACCCCTCGGAGGGCCCGGATTGCCCCGGACAGACCCCCGCAAGATCGGCTTTTGCGCAGGTCAGACGTATGTTTTGCTACGGTGAGATGGATCACAGGCACCGGGGGCGCCGGAATGTTCGGCCGGCATCTGGCAGTTAGGCGTCATAGATCGCGGGGATGTCCGTGAGAGGGAGAACCACCCACCGGAGCACCCCGCGAGCCAGCGGGACCGACGTTAGAGGGAATGGCCATGAACAGCAGTACCACCGTCTCAGCGCAGCTGGGCCTTCGTCTCGTCGTCCCCGACCGCACGACCGTCCCCCTGCTCGCCGGGCTCGAGTACGCGGCCGACGACCCGTACGCGATCCGGATGGCCTTCTACGTGGGCGACGACGAACCGGTGGAGTGGATCTTCGCCCGGGAGCTCCTCACGGTCGGCATCGTGCGCAGGGTCGGGGACGGGGACGTCGAGGTCTGGCCTGCCGACGACGACGGCTCGCTCAACATCGCGCTGTCGTCCCCGTTCGGGGACGCGTTGTTCGAGGTGCCGCTGTCACCGCTCGCCGACTTCCTGCACCGGACGTACCAGGCCGTGCCGGCGGGGGAAGAGACCGAGTTCATCGACATCGACGCGGAGCTGGAGAACCTGCTCTGGCCGTCCTAACCCGACAGGCGGGCGATGTGGCGCATCTTGTTCATCGCGTCCAGCGCGGCCACCTTGTAGGACTCGGCGAGGGTCGGGTAGTTGAAGACCGCGTTGACCAGGTAGTCGACCGTGCCGCCGCAGCCCATGACCGTCTGGCCGATGTGGACGAGTTCGGTCGCTCCGGTGCCGAAGACGTGGACGCCGAGCAGGCGGCGGTCCTCCGGTGAGACGAGGAGTTTCAGCATCCCGTAGGAGTCCCCGATGATCTGGCCGCGGGCCAGTTCGCGGTAGCGGGAGACGCCCACCTCGAAGGGGACCTTGGCCTCGGTCAGGGCGTCCTCGGTGCGGCCGACGAAGCTGATCTCCGGGATCGTGTAGATGCCGATGGGCTGGGTCTCGTTGATCTCCGAGACGGGTTCGCCGCACGCGTGGTGCGCCGCGAGGCGGCCCTGCTCCATCGAGGTGGCGGCGAGGGACGGGAAGCCGATCACGTCGCCGACCGCGTAGATGTGCGGGACCTCGGTGCGGTAATCGTCGTCGACCTTGATCCGGCCGCGCTGGTCGGCGGTGAGGCCGGCGGCGTCCAGGCACAGGTCGCCGGTCATGCCGTGCCGCCCGGCCGAGTACATGACGGTGTCGGCGGGGATGCGCTTGCCGCTCTCCAGGACGGTGATCGCCCCGTCCGGCATGCGCTCGACGGACGCGACGCTCTCCCGGAACCGGAACGTGACGGCGAGGTCGCGCAGGTGGTACTTGAGCGCCTCGACGATCTCCAGGTCGCAGAAGTCGAGCATGCGCTCGCGGCGCTCCACGACGGTGACCTTGGTGCCGAGCGCGGCGAACATCGAGGCGTACTCGATGCCGATGACGCCGGCGCCGACGACGACCATGGTCTCCGGGATGCGGTCCATGTTGATGATGCCGTCGGAGTCGATGATCGTCCGGTCGTCGAAGTCGACGGTGCCGGGGCGGGCCGGGCGGGTGCCGGTCGCGATCACGATGCGCTCGGCGGTGACCTTCTGTTCCCGGTCGCCGGTGCCGGTGATGCCGATCGTGTTGGGCTCCAGGAACCGTCCGGTGCCCGGCATCACGGTGACGCGGTTGCGGGCGAGCTGGTTGCGGACGACGTCGGTCTCCCGGCCGATGACGTGCTGTGTGCGCAACCCGAGGTCGGCGACGGTGATGTCGTCCTTGACCCGGTAGCTCTGGCCGTAGAGCTCGCGCTGGTTGAGGCCGGTCAGGTACAGGACGGCCTCGCGCATCGTCTTGGACGGGATCGTCCCGGTGTTGATGCAGACGCCGCCGATCATGTCGCGGCGGTCGATGATGCCGACCTTGCGGCCGAGCTTGGCGGCGGCGATGGCCGCGCGCTGCCCGCCGGGCCCGGATCCGAGCACGAGGAGATCGAAGTCGCTCACGCCCCCAGTCTGGCGGTCCGCCCCCGTCCCGTTAAAGGTTTTCGCCGGATGGATCATGATCCGTCCAGTTCAGGACGGATCAGGCCCTCGGCGAGGGCGTCCAGGCCGGCCTTGACGCGGTCGAGCGGCATGCCGCGCGTCCGCCGCTGGTACAGGAACAGGTTCGCGGCGAGCGGGGCGAGGAGCGCGTCGGCGAGGTAGGCGGTCTCGGCGGCGGGGCGGAAGTGGCCGAGGAGCATGACCAGGTGCAGGTGGTAGAGCGCGTACGAGCCGTCCCGGAAGCGGGCATCCGGCGGGTCCGCTTCGGCCATGACCAGCAGTTCGGCCTGCGCCTCGGTGCGGTCGGCGAGGGCGTGCAGGAACGCGCGCAGGCGCTCGGACGGGGGCGCGCCGGGGCCGAGCGGCGGCGGCCCGTGGATGAACGACTCCTGGAAGTCGCGCTCCCGGTCGTCGATCACCGCGTAGACGAGCCGGGCGCGGTCGCCGAAGCGCCGGTAGACGGTGCCGACGCCGACGCCCGCGGCGCGCGCCACCTCGTCCATGGAGACGGCCTCCGGTCCCCGCGCCGCGATGACGTCGGCGGCGGCGCGCAGGATGCGGCGGCGGTTGAGGGCGGCGTCCGCGCGTTCGGCGGGCGGGCGCCCCGCGACGGGCAGTTCCCGCATGTCGGTCTCCGTCCGGGGGATCGTGCTCCGGCAGGCTACCGGAGAGGGCTCCGTTTCGCGGTTGTATCCGGAACATTCTCCGGTTAACGTCAAGCGGAGATATTTCCGGTTAAGGGGGTACGTCGTGGCCTGGGTCTTCCTGCTGATCGCGTCGCTGATGGAGCTGGTGTGGGCGACGGCGCTGAAGGAGTCGGACGGCCTCAGCAAACCCTGGCCGACGGCCATCGGCCTCACGGTCGCGCTGCTCAGCGTCGTCGTGCTGTCGCTGTCGCTGCGGACCCTGCCGGTCGGCACCGCCTACGCGGTCTTCACCGGCCTGGGAGCGCTCGGCGTGGCGGCGGTCGGCGTGATCGCGTTCAACGAGAGCGCGTCGCCGGCCCGCGTGGCGTTCCTGGCACTGATCATCGTCGGCGTGGTCGGCCTGCAGTTCGCCGAGGGCTCTTAGCACCGGCGAAGATCGGGCAGATTGATGTCCTGCCCTCCCGGACGGGAGGGATTCTCCGGAAGATCGGGTGAAGGCATGGCAAGGGAGATGCTCGGGATCGACATCGGCGGGTCGGGGATCAAGGGGGCGCCCGTCGACCTGTCCGGCGGCGCGTTCACGCGGGAGCGGTTCCGGGTCGGGACGCCGCGGCCCGCCAAGCCCAAGGCGGTCGCGAAGGTCATCGCCGGGATCGTGGACCACTTCGGGTGGGACGGGCCGGTGGGCGTCACCTACCCCGGCGTGGTCATCGACGGTGTCGCGATGTCAGCGGCGAACGTGTCCAAGCGCTGGCTCGGGCTGGACGCGGCGTCCCTGTTCGCGGACGTCACCGGGCGGGAGATCACACTGCTCAACGACGCGGACGCGGCCGGGGTGGCGGAGCTGCGGCTCGGCGCGGGGCGCGACCGGCGCGGCACCGTCGTCGTGCTCACGCTGGGGACGGGCATCGGCAGCGCGCTGTTCACCGACGGCGTCCTCGTCCCGAACACCGAGTTCGGGCACATCCAGATCAACGGGACGGACGCCGAACTGCGCGCGTCCGCGAAGGCGCGCACGAAGGAGGGCCTCGGCTGGGCCAAGTGGGCGAAGCGGCTCAGCGCGTACATGGCGCACCTGGAGGCGCTGATCTCCCCGTCGCTGATCATCGTGGGCGGCGGCGTGAGCCGAAGGTCCGAGCACTTCCTGCCGCTGATCAAGGGGGTCCGCGCGGAGATCGTCCCGGCGCGGCTGGTGAACAACGCGGGGATCGTCGGGGCGGCGATGGCGGCGGCCGCCGCGCATCCGGCGGAGACCACCGGGCCCGCGCCGCGCCGGGTCCGGACGTCCGGTGCGACCGGCGGGGCGCAGCGCGAGCGCGGCACCGCCGAAGCGGCCCGCTAGGACGTTCTGAGCCGCACGGTCGCGATCTCCCAGGGGCGCAGCGCCAGGGTGGCCGTCCCGCCGTGGACGTCGAGCGGGATGCCGGGGCGCCCGCGCAGGTCGACGCGGACGGCCTCGGTGAAGTCCCCGCGCAGGACGGCCGTGGCCGGTTCGGCGCACTGGGCGACCATGCGGGTCTCGGTCCAGCCGCCGCGGGCGCGGAGCGAGGTCATGACCACGCCGTCCCCGGTGACCGCGACGCCCTCCCGGGACGCCGGGACGGGCGCGGAGGCGTGCCCGTAACCGGCGGCGGTGAGAAGGTCATGCCGGTACGTCTCGGCGGCCTGGAGCACCTCGGGTCCGGGCCGTTCGCCGTCATACGGCATGATCGCCATCGCGGCCGCCCGCTCGCCGCGGCACTGCGCGCCCGGGGTGGGCAGCTGCGGCCCGGCCGGCTGGTCCCGGTAGGCGTTGCGGTCCCGGGACAGGTGGCCGACGGCGCGCAGCAGCGTGAGGGCCATCTCCCGCCCGGCGCCGGTGATCTCGTACTCGGTGACGTGCTCCAGCAGGACGGCGAGGCCGCCCGCCGCGACGAACCCGGACGCCGGGTACGTCGGCACGGGACGCTCCCCGAAGCCGCCCTCGGCCGCCAGCCCCCGCTCGGTGATCGCGAACTGGCCCTCGGCGAAGGACGAGCCCGCCCGGCGCGGCAGCGACAGGTGCAGCCGGACGCGGTGGTCGTCGCAGCGGTTGTCGAACGCGACGCGCAGCCGCAGGGACGACTCACCGGCGCGCAGCTCGGCGCGGGTCGTGACGGTCACGTCCTCCTCGGCCGCGGAGCGCGCGTCGCCGTCCAGATCGCCGCCGCGGGGCCACCGGTAGGTGCGGGCGATGTCGAACGCGGCGAGGAGCGGCCCGTCCGACACCCGCTTCACGTCGACGGTCTCGGGGTCGCCGACGATCCGGTCGTGGGCGGGCGGCGCGTAGTTGTAGGAGTCGCCCAGGTCGCCGCCGTCCACGATCCGCCCGACGCCCTCGATGACGTGGCCGGACGGGGTGCGCAGCCCGAGCGTGCCGTCGGTGTGGACCTCGGCGCGCAGCAGCCCGTTGTCGAGGACGTTCCCCTCCAGCGTCACCGGGCCCTCCTCGGCCCGCGAGGCCGGCACCGGCCGCACGGTGGCCAGCCCGAGCGGCGGCACCTCGACGAGCGCGGCGACGGTGCGGCGCGGGTCGGCCAGGATCCGGACGCGCCACTCCCCCTCCGCGTCCCGCAGCGCCTCCCGGACCTCGTTGACGTCGAACGGGACGTCGGCGCGGGACGTCACGCGGAAGGTGAGCACGCGGTCCTCGCGGGACACCGACCAGTCGCGGATCTCCTGCCCGAACAGCACCCGCCCGTACACGCGCTCCAGCAGGAGCGGCAGCTCGGAGGCCGGATGGACGGCGTCGTCCAGCACGGTCGGCGCGACGGCGATCGTCTGCACCGGGACCGGCCGCCCGTCCCCCGTCACCAGCCCCGGCTCCCCTTCGCACGGGATGTCCAGGGTGACCAGGCCGGTGCGGCGGGCCGGGGTGGGGTTGAAGACCAGGTGGGAGCCGAGCGGCACGGACGCGGCGCGCTCGGCGGTGACGAGGTCGCAGACGGCGCGCCCGAGCTGCTCCGCCTCGGCCAGGTGCGCCGCGACCTGTTCGGCGGTCTCGTCGCAGCCGCAGCCGGTGACCGAGTCGTGGCAGCTCGCCTCGATGAGGCGCCGCCATGCCAGGTCGAGGAACGTCTGCGCGTCGCCCGCGTACCAGAGCGCGGTCAGCGGCTCGGCGTAGCGCTCGACGCGCCGCTCGGCGCGCCCCATCAGCTGCTTGAGCCGGACGCGGGCGGAGATCACCCCCGGCAGGATGTTGGCGCGGGCGTGCGACCGCAGCTCGCCGCGGACGTGCGGCAGCCCGTCCACCGCGGGCCGCTCCCCAGCGAAGAAGCCGGCGAGGGTGTCCAGCCGCATGCCGGGCCCGGCGGCGGCGATCCGGTCGGCGAGGTCGGCGGCGGGCGCGGTGTGGTCGGCGCCGTACATGGCCAGCAGCGGGCCGCCGTACCGGTTCCAGCGGCCCATCGCCTCGGCGAAACCGGCGACGCGGCCGGGCAGCGGCGACGCGCCGTCGGCGAACTCCTCGAACATCGACGCGGCGTTGCCGTAGCCGCCCTCCGGGAGGTACCGGGTGCGGATCGCGGTCCCGTCCGGCGCCTCCCAGGCGAACGCGCACGCCCGGACCCGGTCCGGGACGCCGCGCCACACGCACGCGTGCTCGATCCCGGCCAGCTTCAGGATCTGCGGCATCTGCGCGCAATGCCCGAACTGGTCGGGCAGGTAGCCGACCATCATCGCGGCGCCCAGCTCCTCCGCGCGCCGCATCCCGAGTTCCAGGTTCCGGATGATGTTCTCCCCCGAGCACAGGAATTCGTCGTGGAGGATCTGCCAGGGCCCGACGGCGAGCCGCCCCTCCCGCACGAGCGCGGCCACCCGGTCGCGCCGTTCCGGGCGGATCTCCAGGTAGTCGTCGACCGCCGCCATCTGCCCGTCCAGCGTGAAGTGCCAGCGCGGATCGGCCTCCATCCGGTCGATGACGCCGTCGAGCAGCGACACCAGCCGGAGCCGGAAGCGCTGGAACGGGAGGTACCACTCGCGGTCCCAGTGGGTGTGCGGCACGACGACGATCTCGGAGTTCGCTGGGTTCCCTACCTGCACAGTGCGATCACCTCGTTCTCGTGGCTCTCCAGGCGATGCATGCCCGGACATTCCGCCGGTATCCGGACGTCATCGCCGCGGACGGCGGTGCGCCGGCCATCGGGCCGGACGAGCACGGTCCCGCCGGCGCCGGCGGCGATCAGCTCGTCCCCGACGCGCAGCAGGACGGGCGCGTCCCGCCCGGCGGACACGGCGGTCCGCCCGGCCACCAGGCCGCCGAGCACGTCCTCGTCCTCGGCCAGCACCCAGGTGACGGGCTCGCCGAGGGTCTTGTGCTGGGACGGGTCGTGGAAGTCGCTGCCGCCGAGCGGGACGAGCCCGCCGGGCCGCCACAGCTCCGCCCAGGCCAGCGGGGCACCCCAGCGCCGGTCCCACCAGGACGAATGCCAGATCTCGGCGAACCGCGGCCGCCACTCGGGCGGCAGCGGGCGCCGCCAGGCGCAGTCGCCGCTCAGCGGATGGTTGATCGACATCAGCCCGCCGCGCGCGACGGCGAACGAGGCCCAGTCGGCGCTCGGCCGCCGGAAGTCGACCCAGCCGGTGCCGCCGAACACGTTCGCGTGGCCGAGGTCGGTGGTGACCTCCTGGCCGGGCAGTAGCAGAACGCCGGCGTGCGCGGCGGCGGCGGGGAGCCCGGGATGGTGGCTGACGGTGTTGTGATCGGTCACCGCGAGGTAATCCAGCCCATGCGACGCGGCCAGGCACGCCAACTCATGGGCGGTGAGCGTCCCGTCGCTGTGGACGGTGTGGGCGTGCAGATCGCCCGCGAGCCACCGCATCCCGTGCGGGGCAGGGAGTTCGCGACGTGGAGGACGTTCCGGCCGTGGGGGCGGTGTCTCGTCCGGTGGCGATGGGCCCGATGTCGTCATGGTCACCGTGACCTCGTACGGGACACCGTCCGGCGGTATGCGGTGGAGGCCGAGCCAGACGTGCCAGGTGCCCGGTTCAAGTTCCCCTGGCAGGTATCCAGGGGTCGCCCACTCCGCGCTTATCGTGTACCGGCTGCGCGCTCCACCGGACCAGCCACGGAACCCGTCCGGGCCATGGCAGCCCAGATCGATGGCGCCTCCCTCATGGGACAGCTCGACCGTGACCGATGCCGTGCCACGCGGGACATCGAAAGGGAGTTCGCGGAGGCCCTGTTCAAGCCGGTCTTCCAGAGTCCAGCGCCCCCGCTGCACCGTCATCTGTGTCCCCCGTCCCTCGGCAGGCGGAGCCGTCGACCCCCGTACGAGCGTCACCTCGAACGTGAACGAAGAAACCGATCACGTGAAGACCGCGGGGACCACTTCTTCGATCAAGGGTCCATGAGCTCGGCGGAGCCGGCCGCGAACGCCTCCATGGCCTTGGCGGTGATGGGGCCGGGGGCGGCCGGGAGGACCGTGCCGTCCACGGCCCGGATCGGCTGGACATCGCGGGTCGTGGACGTCAGGAACGCCTCGTCGGCGCGGTACAGGTCGTCCAGCGCGAGGTCCTCCTCCTCACCGCCGCACCACTCCAGCGCCAGCGCGCGCGTCACCCCGGCCAGGCAGCCGGATGTCAGCGGCGGCGTCACCAGCCGGCCGCCGAGGACGACGAAGATGTTGCTGCCCGTCCCCTCGCACAGGTTCCCCGCGGTGTTGCCGAAGATCGCCTCGCCGCCGCCGCGCTCCTTGGCGTAGGCGAGCGCCAGCGCGTTCTCCGCGTAGGACGTCGTCTTGAGGCCGGACAGCGCGCCCCGCTCGTTGCGCGGCCACGGCACGACCGTGACGTCCGCCGTCGGGGGGAACGGATCGTGCGGCGCGACGATGATCGACACGGTCGGCCCCTCGTCGCCGCGCACCGACCCCAGCGGGCCGGGGCCGCTCGTGTAGGTGATGCGGATCCGGGCCAGCGGCCACTTCGGCGCGGCGGCCAGCACTTCGAGGGTGCCCTGGGCGAGGGCGTCGTGGTCGGGCTCGGGCAGGCCGAGCCCCGCCGCGGATCGGGCCAGCCGGCGCAGATGGCGGGTCAGCGCGAACGGCTCCCCGTTCGTCGCCTTCACCGTCTCGAAGATCCCGTCCCCGACGAGCATGCCGTGGTCGAAGACCGACACCATCGCCCGCTCGGGGTCGATCAGTTCCCCGTTCAGCCAGATCCTGGCCTGCGCCGTCACCGGAAGCCACCTCCCTGGGCCGGGCCGCCGTCGGCCCGGTTCACGCCGTTCGCGAAGCGGCGGTAGCCGCCCGTCCCACCCGCCTGATGGCCCCACAGTACGGCGCGGCGGGGGGCGTGTTCGAGGACTTCCCTCCAACGCGTCCGGGATATGCGAGGTTCACACCAGGACGCACCCGAATGTGTCCGCGAGCCCCGCCAGCCCCGTGTCCGTCACGGCCAGCGCCCGCCGGGTCGTCCCCCGCTCGAACCAGCCCAGCTCGATCATCCGGTCGGTCAGCGCCGCGCCCAGCGCCCCGTTCAGATGCGGGCGCCGCTCCGTCCAGTCGAGGCACTGCCAGGCGAACCTCCGCCGCGCACGCCGCAGCGCCGCGACGTCCAGGCCCAGCGCCGCCAGCCGGTCCTCGCCCTTCTCCGTCACCTCGAAGGCGTCCGCGCCGTCCGGCTCGAGCAGGCCGCCGTCCAGCAGCGCCGCGAACAGCGCCACCCCGGCCGCCCCCGCCAGGTGGTCGTAGCACGTCCGCGCCTCGTGCAGCCGCCGCGCGTCCCGCGACTGCCGCAGGCTCCGGATCTCCACCGGCGGGCCGATCCTGGACAGCGCCTCGATGACCTGCGCGACATCGCTTCCCCGCAGCCGGTAGTACCGGTGCCGGCCCTGCTTGACCACCGTGACGAACCCTCCGTCCAGCAGCCGTCCCAGATGCGCGCTCGCCGTCTGCGCGCTCACTCCCGCCGCCCGCGCCAGCTCCCCCGCCGCGAGGGGGCGCCCGTCCAGCAGCGCCGTCAGCATCGCCGCACGCGCCCGATCGGCCAGCAGCGCCGCGACCGGCGCGAAATCCACACCGACGACATGTTCCGAGCCCATGCCACGAGCGTAGGCGCCGCATCCTTCGACGCCCGCCGAAGCATCCGGGCGCGCCCCGCCCCGAAACCCGGTTTGGGGAACCGCCCCCGACGCGCTAAAGTCTTCCCCGTCGCCGCAAGGCGCACGCGGAAGTGGCTCAGGGGTAGAGCATCACCTTGCCAAGGTGAGGGTCGCGGGTTCAAATCCCGTCTTCCGCTCTGAGGGGCCTTTCAAGCTACGACCCAGAAGGTCTCGTTCTGGTGGAGTGGCCGAGAGGCGAGGCAACGGCCTGCAAAGCCGTGTACACGGGTTCAAATCCCGTCTCCACCTCAACACCGGACCTCCCCCCGGGAGGGCCCGGAAACGGGCGATTAGCTCAGTGGGAGAGCGCTACCTTGACACGGTAGAGGCCACTGGTTCAATCCCAGTATCGCCCACCACGAGTCGGGCTCTGGTGCTCGCCGCCTTTCAGGCGGCTTCGCCGGGGCCCGCTGTGTTTTCCCGCAGCCCGCGTGGGACAGCGTCTTGATGGCCGAGACGACGATGTCGGACCGGTCGTCGTCCAGGAGCCGCTCCGTCTGTTCCAGGTAGGCGGGCCGGTCCAGGACGCGGCGGGAGATCCGGTGTGCCCGCGAACGGACGGCCGGCGCCGAGTGGCCGATCAGCTCGATCAGCAGTTCCTCCAGTCGCCCGCACCGGTGCGGGCGGTACGGAGGAGGTCCTCGCGTGAGGGGCGCTCCCGGCGGGCGGGCGGTATCCGGTCGCGGAGCGCGGCGAGCGCGGCGGCGTCCTCGGCCGCGGCGCCGGGTTCGCGGAGCGGGCCCTCCACCAGCGTGATCCGCTCGATCTGATCTTCGCGTCCCTCGGCGCGCAGCCGCTGCCACGCCCTGGTCAGGGCCGGTGTGCGCCGCAACCGGGCGCCTCTGAGCAGGTCGAGCACGCCCCAGGCGCCGGCGTCGAGGCGAGCGGTCAGCGCGCCGGCCACCTGGGTGGGGTGGGCGCCGCAGAGGGCCCGTTCGGCTGCTTCGCGGGTGGAGGGCGGGCCGCCGGTCCACCACTCCAGGAGCATCGGGACGAAGGGGGCCCGGGACGCGGGGGCCAGGTGCGCTATGAGGCGTGCGGCGCGTTCCTGGACGTCGTCGCCCTCCGCGTCCAGCTCGGACGGCTCAACGGAGCACAGAGCCAGGGCAAGCCGATCGGTGACCGGGAGGTCCGCCTTGCCGTCCAGGTAGGCGCGCAGGACGGCGGCACGGGTCTCGGGCTCGGGCCGGCCGAGCAGGGTCCGGGCGGCGATCACCGCGCGGGCGGGGTCGTCCAGCATCCGGTCCAGCAGGGCACCGCGGGCTCCGGCATCGGCGGCGGGAAACGCGGCGATCAGTTCGTCGAGCCGTTCGCGTGAAGGGAGCCGGTGCCCGTCCTCGGGCGTTGGGCCCAGCCCGAAAGCCTCGCGGAGCACGGCCTCCTCACCCGTGGGCGCCGCCGCCAAGGCCCGTTCGAGGTCGTCCCGCGTCGGCACCCCGCCGCATCGGCGCAGCAGGGCCAGCTCCGGCGGACCCAGCACCGGCAGCGCGCGGATCCGTCCGGCGAGCTGGAGCGCCCGGCCGCCGGGAAGCCGGGCGGCGGCCTCCCCGATCACCGCGAGGAGCCGCGGACGGTGGATCGCCCCGATCCCGGCCAGGTCCCCGCGCGCGCCAGCGCCGCCGCGGCGGTCTTCTTGACGTTCATGTTGGGATGGTCGAGGCACGCCGCGATCGCCTCGGCCGCGCCGCGTGCTCCGGCATGGCCGAGCGCCGCCAGCGCGTGCCGCACGGTCCGCGCGTCCGCCGCGGCGGTCAGCGGGACCAGGCTCGCCGCCAGCGCACGCGCGTCGTGCCCGCCGGCGCCGCGGGCGAGCAGGTCGATCGCGTGCTTGCGCACATGGGGGTCGCGGTCGCGCAGGAACGGGTGGATCCGCGCGCGGATCCCGCGGTACGGGACGTCCAGGAGCATCCGCAGCAGGACCGCCCGCTCGGCCGGGGACGGCTCGGCCTCTTCCAGTAGGTCCAAGGCGATCGCCGCGGGCAGCGCGCGGAATGCCGTGGGCCGCCGGGTCAGGTGTCGCAGCCGACGCCGTCGCCGTCGCGGTCCAGGTCGTAGATGTCGTCGCCGATCACACGGACCGGGCCCTGGACGTAGCCGGGGCCGTTGCCACTGCCGCCCGCGCAGTCGACGTCGCTCGCGATCGGGACGCAGGCGCCACTGTAGTTCGGGTCGCAGTCGCGGGCGCGCTTGGTACCGACGGCGATGATCCGGGCCACCGGAGCCTTGGTGGTCTCCTCTTTGATCAATTTCCGGGACGTTTCCGCGCCATTGGTGTAGATGACCTCGTAGGTCAGGGTTCTGACGCCCGCGACGCCGCGCCTCCGCACCTTCGTCGTACCGGCGGCGAGCGCGGGATCGTGCACTTTCCTGGTCTTGTAGGCGATCTTCCGGGTCTTCGTCACCGTGCGCTTCTCGACCGCGGGGCTCGCCGAAGCCGGCGGACTCGCCTCGGCGGGCGTGCCGGTGGACGCATCGGCGGGCGTGCCGGACGCCGCGACCTCGGTGGGCGGAGCGGCCGCCGGATCACACGCGGCGAGCAGCAGAAGGCCACCGGCCGTCAATAAGGCCGCGAAAGCACGCCTCATAATTCCCCCTTTGTCGGAGGGAATCGTGCTCTTCGGCGGCGGCCCGGTCAACGCGCGGGCCGTTTTCGGTCAGGCCGCTCCGGTACCCGCCAGAAGGGAGCGGTGCTGTTCCATCAGGTCGGTCACCGGGCGGGGCGGACGGCCGGTCAGACGCTGGACCGTGTCGGTGAGCGGCTCCCCCCAGCCGGCGCGGAGGGAGACGCCGAAGGAGACGATCATGCCGCGGACGTCGTCGGGGACGCCGGCCTCGCGCAGCCCGGCGTCGAAGCCGTCGTCGTCCACGCTCTGGTAGCCGACGGGCCGGCCGGAGACCTCGGCCGCCAGCGCGGTGAGGTCGGCGAAGCTGAGCAGTTCGGGGCCGGTCACGTCGTAGGTCTCGCCCTCGTGGCCGGACGAGGTCAGGACCGCGGCGGCGACGGCGGCGCAGTCGTCGCGGTGGACGAAGGCACCGCGGGCGTGGTCGGTGTTGTCCACCAGCACGCCGCGGGCGATCGCGGGCGGGAGGATCTGGGTGACCGGTGTCTCCGCGTACAGGCCGTTGCGCAAGTAGGTGATATCGAGGCCGGACTTCTCCAGCAGCTCATGAGTGGCCAGGTGGTCGGGGACGACCGTGGACGGGCAGGCTGGGTCGACCATGATGTAGGAGGTGTAGACGATGTGCCGCACCCCGGCGGCCTTCGCCGCGTCGATGGCGTTCTTGTGCTGGGTGACGCGGTGGCCCAGTTCGTGCAGGCTGACCAGGAGGAGCCGGTCGGCGCCCTCGAACGCGGCGGGCAGCGACTCCGGCCGGTCGTAGTCGCCGTAGCGGACGGCCACGCCCCGGCTCGCGAACTCGGCCAGCGCGTCCGGATTCCTGCTGACCAGGATGACGTCATCGGGCGACACTTTCTCCAGTGCGTATTTCGCGGTCGCGCGGGCGAGCTGC
Organism: Actinomadura latina NBRC 106108; assembly: GCF_001552195.1. GTDB lineage: Bacteria > Actinomycetota > Actinomycetes > Streptosporangiales > Streptosporangiaceae > Spirillospora > Spirillospora latina. Next base: position 62,132 of record NZ_BCQS01000036.1, on the reverse strand, counting down.
CCCGACGCACTGGCTATGACGATCCTCATCACGTTCCTCGATCGATCGATTACGGAAAGCGAATTGCCGGGCCGGTGTCAGATTAAACTAAACTAGCGAGCCTTGTCGGCGCCAGGAGTCTCGGCGCCAGGAGTGTGGAGGCCCCGCAACGTGTCACTCCCCGAAGCTTCGCGTCCGCTCGTCGACGCCGTCCATCCGTCGTCCGCGCGGGTCTACGATTATCTGCTGGGCGGAAAGGACAACTTCGCCGCCGACCGGATCGCCGCCGCCAAGATGGAGGAGGCCTTTCCGGCCATCCGCGTGGGCGCCCGGGAGAACCGCCGGTTCCTGCTGCGCGGTGTCCGGTATCTCGCCGCCGAGGTCGGGATTAGGCAATTCCTCGACATCGGCACGGGCATTCCCACGTCGCCGAACGTGCACGAGGTCGTCCAGGGCATCACACCGGCGGCCCGCATCGCCTATGTCGACAACGACCCGATCGTGCTGGCGCACGCGCGTGCTCTCATGGTGTCCGACCCCAGGGGGAGGATCGGCTATCTGGACGCCGACGTCCTGCGACCCGAGGCCATCGTCGGCAGCCGGCTCGTCCGCGACGTGCTGGACTTCGACGAGCCGATCGCCCTGGTGCTGAGCGCCATCCTCCATTTCATTCCCGACGAGGAGGGGCCGGAGGAGATCGTGCGGACCTTCGTCGACGCCCTGCCGCCGGGCAGTCACGTGCTCGCCACCCATGTCACGCCGGAGCACGAGCCGCGGCTCCGGCCGGCGTCGGCCGGGTACCGGGACGACGGCATCCGCACGCGGCCCCGGACCGCCGCCGAGTTCGAGCGGCTCGTCTTCACGGGGCAGGGGCTGCGGCTCGTCGAGCCGGGCGTGGTCCTGGTGTCCCAGTGGCGGCGCGACCCCGGCGACCCGCCCGCGCCCAGCCCCGCGGCGGTGTCCGCCTACGGCGGGCTGGCCGTGAAGGCCTGACGCACGCGGCCCGGGCCGGCCCGGCCCGGGCTCCGGCGCGTTCCGGTCAGGTGACCTCGGCGCCGAAGGCCTGGAGGGCCTCCGTCACCGGCTGGAAGAAGGTGACGCCGCCGGTGCGGCAGTCGCCCGAGCCACCGGAGGTGAGGCCGAGGGCGCTGTTCCCCGCGAAGAGCGGGCCGCCGCTGTCGCCCGGCTCCGCGCAGACATCGGTCTGGATCATGCCGGTGACGGTGCCCTCCGCGAAGTTCACCGTGGCGTTGGTGGCGAGGACGCGGCCGGTGTGGACGCCGGTGGTGCTGCCGCTGCGGGCGACGCGCTGCCCGACGACCGCCTCGGCCGCCTGCGTGATGTCGCGCGCCTGCCCGTTGTAGAGATTGATCGTGCCCTCACCGGCGGCGCCCTGTTCCGTTTGGACGAGTGCGAAGTCGTTGCCGGGGAAGCTGCTCTGCACGGTGGTGCCGAGCGGCTGCGCGCCCTGCGCGTCGGCGGTCCAGTTCTGCACGGCGTTGCCGCAGTGCCCGGCGGTGAGGAAGAAGTCCTGCGCGCCTCGCCGGACGTTGAAGCCCAGCGAGCAGCGGGCGCCCTGCCCGAAGATGGCGTCGCCGCCGAGGGCGAGGGTGTGCAGGCGGCCGGGGAACCGCACCATCCGGATCGCCGTGCCCATCTCCTGGGCGGTGCGCTGGACGGCGGCCATCCGGGCGCCGGTGACCGAGCCGTCCGTCCAGACGGTGACCTTCGCGGTGGCCGGGTCGACGGCCCAGCCCGTGCCGGGGATGTCGGCGAAGGAGTTGCGCAGTTCGGCGGTGACCTTGCGCAGTTCGGCGGGGCTGCGCTGCGTCATCTTGGGGACGGCGCCCGCGGCGCGGACCGCGGCGGCGTCGCGGGCGTTGGTGACCGTGACGACGGGCCGTCCCGCCGAGTCGATGTAGGCGCCGGTCGTGCGGTCGCCGAGGCGGCTCGCGGCCTTGGCGGCGGTGGCGGCGGCCTGCCCGGTCACGGCCTCGCCCGGCGCGGCCTGCCCGGTGGCGGGGGTGCGCCCGGCCTGGGCGTCGCCGGCGAGGCTCGCCTGCCGGCCGCCGGACCCGGACCCGGACTCGGCATGGACCACGTACAGCGCGCCGGCCAGGAGCCCGGCGGATCCGGCGACGGCCGCGGTCGTCGTGACCGCGGTGCGCAGCCGGCTGTTCCTCACGCTCATGAACCCTCCCGGGGGCGTCGATCTTCGCGTGGGGGTACGCGCCCCGCCGGGGCGGAGTTCAATCCCTCCGGGCGACCGGGATGAAGTGCGCGGCGGCCGCGAGGTGGAGGACGGCCGGCTCGCTGAATTCGAGCGCCACGCGGACCGCCCGGTCGATCGCGCACCGCGCGATGCTCTTGACGGCTACATAATCCACGCTTTAAATCATGCTGTGAAATAACGCGTGATCTGAGGGGCCCCCGCTCCCACCCCACCCCTAAGGAGATGCGCATGCATCCCGTCCCACCCCGTGCGCCGGCCAGAAGACCCTGGTCCGCGGGCATGTTCGCGCTGCTGCTCGCCGTCGCGCTCGCCGTCCCCGCCGGACGCGCCGCCGCGGCGGCGTGCGGTTCGGCGGACGCGGCGCTGAACCGTCCCGCCACCGCCTCTTCCACGGAGAACGCCTCCTTCCCCGCCTCCGCCGCCGTCGACGGCGACCCGGGGACGCGCTGGTCCAGCGCGTTCAGCGACCCCCAATGGCTCCAGATCGACCTGGGATCGAGCCAGGACATCTGCCAGGTCGTCCTCAACTGGGAGGCCGCCTACGGCAAGGCATTCCAGATCCAGGTATCCGGCAACGGCTCCACCTGGACGACCCTCTACTCCACCGCCAACGCAAGCGGCGGAAACCAGACACTGAACGTCAGCGGCAACGGCCGCTACATCCGCATGTACGGGACCACCCGCGCCACCCAGTGGGGGTACTCGCTGTTCGGGATGGCCGTGCACACCGGCTCCGGCGGCGGCACGCTGCCCGGCGGCGGCGACCTCGGGCCGAACGTGATCGTGTTCGACCCGTCGATGAACGCGTCCGACGTCCAGGGCAGGCTCGACGCGGTCTTCCGCGAGCAGGAGGGCAACCAGTTCGGGACGGCCCGGTACGCGCTGCTGTTCAAGCCCGGCAGCTACAACGTCAATGCGAACATCGGGTTCTACACCTCGATCGCCGGCCTCGGCCGCAACCCCGACGACGTCACCATCAACGGCGGCGTCACCGTGGACGCGGGATGGTTCGGCGGCAACGCCACGCAGAACTTCTGGCGGTCCGCGGAGAACCTGTCGATCAGCCCGTCCGGCGGCGCGGACCGGTGGGCGGTGTCGCAGGCGGCGCCGTTCCGGCGCATCCACGTGCGCGGCGACCTGAACCTCGCGCCCACCGGCTACGGCTGGGCGAGCGGCGGCTACATCGCCGACTCCAAGATCGACGGACAGGTGCAGCCGTACTCGCAGCAGCAGTGGCTGACGCGGGACAGCGAGATCGGCGGCAACCTCAACGGCGTGTGGAACATGGTGTTCTCCGGCGTCGACGGCGCGCCCGCGCAGGGCTTCCCGAACCCGCCCTACACGACGCTCGACACCAGCCCGGTGACGCGCGAGAAGCCGTACCTGTACGTCGACTCGGGCGGGGCCTACCAGGTGTTCGCCCCGTCGCTGCGGCGCGACTCGCGCGGGACGACCTGGTCCGGCGGCTCCACGCCGGGGTCGTCGATCCCGCTGTCGCAGTTCTACGTGGCCAAGCCGGGCGACTCGGCGGCCACCATCAACACCGCGCTGAGCCAGGGCCTCAACCTGCTGTTCACCCCCGGCGTCTACCACCTGAGCCAGACGATCAACGTGACGCGGCCCGACACCGTCGTGCTGGGCATCGGCTACCCGACGCTGATCCCCGACAACGGCGTCGCGGCGATGACGGTCGCCGACGTCGACGGCGTGAAGCTGGCCGGGATGCTGTTCGACGCCGGGCCGGTCAACTCGCCAGTGCTGCTGCGGCTCGGGCCGGACGGCGCGGGCGCCGACCACGCGGGCGACCCCGCGTCCGTGCAGGACGTCTTCTTCCGGATCGGCGGCGCCGGGCCCGGCAAGGCCTCCAAGAGCCTGGTCGTCAACAGCGACGACGTCCTCCTCGACCACATCTGGGCGTGGCGCGCCGACCACGGGTCCGGGGTCGGCTGGACGGTCAACACCGCCGACAACGGGGTGATCGTCAACGGCGACGACGTCACCGCGTACGGGCTGTTCGTCGAGCACTACCAGAAGTACCAGCTGGTGTGGAACGGCAACGGCGGCAAGACGATCTTCTTCCAGAACGAGATGCCGTACGACCCGCCGAACCAGTCCGCGTGGCGGAGCGACTCGCCGGACGGCTACGCCGCCTACAAGGTCGCCGACTCGGTCACCACCCACGAGGGCTGGGGCCTCGGCAGCTACTGCTACTTCAACGTCGACCCGTCGATCGTGGCCGCGCGCGGCTTCGAGGTCCCGAACCGCTCGGGCGTCCGGTTCCACGACCTGCTGACGGTGTCGCTGGGCGGCAACGGAACCATCCGGCACGTCGTCAACGACACCGGGCCGGAGGCGTCGGGCACGGACACCGTCCCGGCCAACGTGGTCGGCTTCCCCTGATCCGCGGCTGACCCGCCCTGCGGGCCCGCGGTCGGGCGGGCCCGCAGGGCCCCCGTCTCCTGCCCACCACCCCTTCCAACGTGGAGATGTCCATGAAGCTCCCCTCGGCGATGACCGCCCTGCTGCTCCTCCTGCCCGGATCCCTCGCGCTGACGGCTCCCGCGAACGCCGCCGCGTGCGGGACGTCGGACGCGGCGCTGAACCGCCCGGCGACCGCCTCGTCCACCGAGAACGGCACCTTCCCCGCCTCCGCCGCCGTCGACGGCGACCCGGGGACGCGCTGGTCCAGCGCGTTCAGCGACCCCCAATGGCTCCAAGTCGACCTGGGATCGAGCCAGGACATCTGCCAGGTCGTCCTCAACTGGGAGGCCGCCTACGGCAAGGCATTCCAGATCCAGGTATCCGGCAACGGCTCCACCTGGACGACCCTCTACTCCACCGCCAACGCAAGCGGCGGAAACCAGACACTGAACGTCAGCGGCAACGGCCGCTACATCCGCATGTACGGGACGACGCGCGGCACGGAATGGGGCTACTCGCTGTGGTCGTTCGGGGTCCACACGGCGGGTGCGACGACGCCGCCGACCGATGACGACTTCTGGGGCGACACGTCGAACATCCCGCCGGCGCAGAACGTCCTCACGGTGAAGGTCCTCAACCGGACGAACGGCAAGTACCCCGACAGCCAGGTGTACTGGGGCTTCAACGGGCAGACCCATTCCATCGCGGAGCAGCCCTACGTGGACATGCCGGTCAACTCGGCCGGCCGGATGTACTTCTACCTCGGCTCGCCGAACGGCCGCTACCAGGACTTCATCGAGTTCACGGTCGGCGACGACGTCTTCAACGGCAACACCACCAGGGTCGACGGGTTCGGCCTCAAGATCGCCCTGCGGCTGCACGCCCATGACGGGTACGACGTGCAGGTCGGCGAGGACCGGGCCACCTTCGCCGAGGACCGCTCGGCCACCTTCCAGCGGTTCGTCGACGAGGTCCCGTCCGAGTTCGACTCGCTCGCCACCGTCGAGGCCCCGTACCGGATCCCGGCGCCCGGCAACGCGCCCGTGTTCCAGCCCGGCGGCGCCCACGCGGACTACTTCACCGGCTACGCCGCGTCCGTCGGCGTCTCGGCCACGACCCAGGAGGTCACCGGCTGCTCGGGGCCGCTGCGGGAGGACTCCGCCACGTGCTCGGCGATCAACCGGCACGTCGCGCAGCTGCCCCGGTCGCAGTGGTCCGACCCGTCGCTGTTCTACCAGGCCGCGCCGGCGAACTACTACGCCAAGTTCTGGCACGACCACGCCCTCGGCCACCGCGCCTACGGCTTCCCCTACGACGACTACGCGGACCAGTCCTCGTTCGTCTCCCACCGCGACCCGCAGTACCTGCTGATCGCCGTCGGCTGGTGAGAGCGGGAGGAACCGATGACCGCACGTCAGCGGTACACGAGCGCCTTAGCGGTGCTGGCGGTGCTCGCCGCGCTCCTGGCCGTCCCCGGGCGCGCCGCGCACGCGGCGACGCTGCTCTCCCTCGACCGGCCCGCGACGGCCTCGTCCGCCGAGGGCGCGGCCTTCCCCGCCACCGCGGTGGTGGACGGCGACGCCGGCACCCGCTGGTCCAGCGCCTTCAGCGACCCGCAGTGGGTGCGGATCGACCTCGGGGAGAGCAAGAGCATCAGCCAGGTCGTCCTGAACTGGGAGGCGGCCTATGCGACCGCCTTCCAGATCCAGGTCTCCGGCAACGGCTCCGACTGGACGACCCTCTACTCCACCGGCGACGCGACCGGCGGAAACCAGACACTGGACGTCACCGGTAACGGCCGCTACATCCGGATGTACGGGACGGCCCGCGCGACCGGCTACGGCTACTCGCTGTGGGAGTTCTCGGTGTACGGCGGCGGCGACACCGAGCCGCCGCCGTCCGGCACGACGCCGATCTCGGCGTTCAAGCAGGTGTCGGCCTCCTCCTGGGAGGGCGGCAACGCACCGGCGGCGGCGCTGGACGGACGCGCCACCACCCGCTGGTCCAGCGAGTTCGGCGACGACCAGTGGCTGCGGGTCGACCTGGGCGGCGCCGCCACGATCACGGGCGTGACGCTCGACTGGGAGGCGGCCTACGCGACCGGCTACCACCTCGACGTGTCCGACGACGGGACGTCCTGGACGGCCATCTACTCCACGACCACCGGCAAGGGAGGCACCGAGAAACTCGACGTCACCGGCAAGGGCCGTTACATCCGGTTCACCGGGACGGCACGCGCCACGGGATACGGGTACTCGCTGTGGGAGTTCCAGGTCTTCGGCAGCGTCGACTCGTCGTCCACCGCTCCCCCGCTGCTGTCCCCGCCGACCAGGGCGCCGGGGACGACCGGCCAGTTCGCGCTGTCGGCGCCCGCCGACCACGCGATGGTCACGAGCACCCGGCGTCCCGCCCTGTCCTGGGCGGGCGTCTCCGGTACCGCCCGTTACGAGGTGTGGATCAACGTCAGCCGCACCGACTACGACTTCACCGCGCCCGGTTCGCTGCTGGACCTCTACACCAAGGTCGCCGAGACGTCCGGGACGAGCTACACGCCGTCCTGGGACATCGGTGACCGGTGGACGTACAGGTGGTACGTCGTCGCGGTGAGCGGTTCCGGCGCGCGGACCACGTCGAACATCCGCACGTTCAGCGTCTACCTCCCCGAGATCGAGACCGTGGACGACGGCGTCAACCTGGTCAACGGCGCCCGCGACCTCAACAAGAACGGCTCGATCGAGCCCTACGAGGACTGGCGGCGGCCCGTGGAGGACCGCGTGCACGACCTTCTCGGCCGGATGACCACGGAGGAGAAGGCGTACCAGATGTTCTACAACGCGCAGGCGTACGCCGCGTCCGGCTGGCATTTCGGGCCGGCGCAGCCGGACGACCTGCACAACGTGCTGCGCAGCGCGGCGGGCACCCGGCTGGGGATCCCGCCGGTGTCGGCGGGCGACACGATCGCGGGCTACGAGACGACGTATCCCCTGCAGAGCGCCCTGGCGGCGGGAAAGGACTATCCGCTCGACTACAAGCTCGGCGACATGCAGCGCCGCGAGGAACTGGAGGTCGGGGCGCGCGGCGTCCTCGGGCCGCTCGCGGAGGTCGGCACCAAGGTGCTGTATCCCCGCATCCAGGAGGGCAACGGCGAGAACGCCCAGGTGGCTGCCGCTCAGGTGCGGGCGCTGGTGGCGGGGCTGCAGGGCGGGCCGGAGCTGAACCCCGGCTCCGTCCTCGCGACCGTCAAGCACTGGCCGGGCGAGGGCGCCGGCGGCGAGGCCGGCATCACCTACGACGCGGTGACGATCAAGTACCACATGATCCCGTGGCGGGCGGCCCTCGACGCGGGCGCGGTGAACATCATGCCGGGCTACGCGGGCAGCTCCTATCTCGATCCGGGCGGGCCGGGCGCCGGGAACAGCGCGCCGATCCTGCGGTACCTGCGCGACGACCTCGGCTACACGGGGCTGATCACGACCGACTGGCTGCCGTCGAGCGCGTGGGTGAGCGCGGCCAACGCCGGGTCGGACGTGATGGGCGGCGCCGACCCGGGCGCGTCCGGGTTCTCCATGGCCGACTTCGTCGCGCAGGTCCCCATCGGCCGGATCGACGACGCGGTCACCCGCGTGCTGCGGCTGAAGTTCGAGCTCGGGATCTTCGACCGGCCGTACGGCGACCCGGTGAACGGGCCGTACCGGTTCCACCAGCCGTCCTACGCGGCACTGGCGAACCAGGCGGCGCGCGAGTCGATCACCGTGCTGAAGAACGACGGCGGCGTCCTGCCGATCAAGCTGAAGGAGGGAGACGACATCGTGGTGGCGGGCCCGCGCGCCACCGACGGCACCGCGTGCTGCATCTGGACGAGCTACTTCCACCAGGACTACGGCTCGCTCACGCTCCTGGACGCGATCAAGGCGCGGGCGGCGAAGGCGGGCGTGACCGTCCACCAGGACAGCGCCCCCTCCCCCGACCTCGCCGTCGTCGCGGTCGGCGAACCGTCGTACACGCACCGGACGGCCTGGGTGAACGAGCAGCCCTACCTGCCGCCCGACCAGCTCGCTCTCATCAGGCGGTTCCACGATCAGGGCGTGCCGGTGGCCGTGGTGATGGATCTGCCGCGCCCGACCGTCATCAGCGAATGGAACGGCCTGGCCGACGCCATCGTGATGACCTACCGGGGCGGTGAGGAGGCCGGGCCGGCGACGGCGAGCCTGCTGTTCGGCGACTACGCGCCGCGCGGGCGGCTGCCCTGGCAGCTTCCGCGCAGCGTCGACCAGATCCTCAAGCCGGGCGGCATCGACCGGCCCGAGGACGCCGTCGAGGACTGGAACATCCCGTACGACCTCGGCGCCACCGCCGCCGAACGCGCCGGCATACGCGCCTACATCGACGCGGGCAGGCCGCCGCCCACCGGCTACGGCGACCCGCTGTACTCGTACGGCGCCGGCCTCCAGGGCTGGTGACCACCGCGAAGGCCCGCGCCGGGCGTACTTCCCGGCGCGGGCCTTCGGCCGCCGTGCGTCCGGTGGGTCCGGCCTATCCGGCGGCGGGTTCGATGAAGACGGTCCAGTCCAGGCGGGACGGGCCCATCTCCGCCGTCAGCGTGATGATCTCGAAGTCCGTCACGTCGGCGGCCGTCCCAGAGAACGTGGCCGAGGACGCTCCGGCGGGGATGACGACCTCTGCGGGGATTCGCGGCGGCAGGCCGAGGGTTGTGCAGTGATGTTCGTTTGTGGATGATTAGCGATAGTTTTGAGCGGAAACGCGCAGGAGGTGCGGCGGCGACGAGGTTCGACCTGCTGATGGTCGGAGACGCGAACCCCGACGTGGTGCTGGTGGACGCGCCGCGCCGGCCGGCCTTCGGGCAGCGAGAGGAGCTGGTCCGGCACGGCGAACCGACCCGGCCGTGGTGGATCCGCGCCGCTACATCGCCGCGGGCCGGGACGCGGTCGCCGCCGGGGTCGCCCGCCTCCTGGCGGTGATCCGGGCGGACGGTCAGCTCGCCACGGCGGCGGACCGTCCGAGCAGCAGCGTCACCTCCTCGTCGGTGACGGGCGAGTCGTCCAGGTAGTAGTCGCCGATCGCGTCGAAGTAGCACGGGGTGAGCGGGCGCTCCACCTCGTCGGCGGCGCCGCGCAGCGCGTCGACGGCTTCGGGCGCCCCGACCGGCACCGCCAGCACGACGCGCCGCGCCCCGCGTGCGCGCGCCGCCTCGCACGCGCCGCGCGCCGTCCGGCCGGTCGCCACGCCCTCGACGACGACGACCGCCGTCCGGCCGGCGAGCGGCCCGGCCGGCGGCCGGCCGGCCAGTTCCAGCGGCGCCTCCAGCGCCACCGCCACCTCGTAGGCGACGGGCACGGCACCGGGCCGGGCGGCGATCACGACGGCGTCCTGGGGGCGGTGCCGCCGCAGCCGCCGCCCGAGCCAGCGTCCAGCCTCGCGTCTGTCGGAGTACATGCCGTCCCTCCCCCGGATGGGGTCGCTCCTGCCCTTCCCACTCTGCTCCCCGCAGGTCACCCGTACCCCGGGCGACCGTCCCCGACCTGCGGGGACCTTGGTCCTTACCGGCCGACTCGGTAGGCGACGTGCGTGACCAGGTCGGTGTGGGAGACCTCCACCGGTTCGAGCCCGAGGTCGCCGACGCCCTCGAACAGCCGCTCCCCGGCGCCGAGGACGATCGGCGCGATGTGCAGCCGGAGATCGTCGATCAGCCCGGCCGCGAGGTACTGGTTCACCGTCTGCGCGCCGCCTGCGATGGAGACGTTCCCGTCACCGGCCGCCTCCCGGGCCTGCGCCATGGCCGACTCGATGCCGTCGGTCACGAACACGAAAGACGTCCCGCCCTTCATGGGCACCGTCTCCCGCTCGTGATGGGTCAGGACGAACACGGGCGCGTGGTAGGGCGGCTCCTCGCCCCACCAGCCCGTCCAGTCCAGATCCCAGGCGCCGCGTCCGGAGCCGAACATGTTGCGCCCCATGATGAAGGCGCCCGCCGACGTGATCTTCTCGATGGCCTCGGCGTTGGCCTCGGGCTGCTCGAACATCCACCGGTGCAGCCGCTCGCCTCCGGTGCCCAGCGGCTCGTCCAGCCGCTGGTCCAGGCCGGCGACGAAGCCGTCCACCGAGATCCCGATGTCACAGGTGACCTTGCCCATGTCGATACTTCCTCCTCGGGCGCCCCGTCGGCGCCGCTCACGAATAGATCGGAGCCACCCCCGGATCCTCGACGTTCCCGCGAGGAAATCCGCGGACCGCCGCGCACCGCCGAGGTCATCGGGGAAGGGTTGAACCGGTGGAGTGAGCGTGGACGTGCATGTGGGTGTCGCGTTCGCGGCGGGGGACCGAGCCTTGGAGGACGAGCTGACCACCGATAGCCGCACGGAGCGGGTGACAGACGAGGATGTGAAGGCCGCCGGGCGGGACGCGGGCGGCGGGCGGCGCAGGCGGGTCGCGGCCCGGGTGGTGACCGGCGCGGCGTTCCTGTTCGTGCTGGCGGCGCTGATCACGCCGGACGAGTTCGCGCTGCTGTCGCCGGGGGCGTTCGTGCGCATCCCGATCGAGGGAGTGCTCGGTGTCGGCCTGATCCTCGTGGTGCCGGGGAAGTCGCGGCGTTACACGGCGGGGACGGCGGGGGCCGTCCTGGGGCTGCTGTTCGTGCTGAAGGTGATGGACATCGGGTTCGACGCCGTGCTCGTCCGGCCTTTCGACCTGGTGCTCGACTGGCCGCTGCTGCGCCCGGCGGTGGAGTTCGTGGACGAGTCGGCCGGGCGGGGCGGGGCGATCGCCGCCGTGGTCCTCACCGTCGTGCTGACGGCCGGGGTGGTCGTGCTGATGTCGCTGTCGGCGCTGCGGCTGAGCCGCGTGGTCGCCCGGCACGACCGGACGGCGGCGCGGGCGGCGGCGGTGCTGGGGACGGTCTGGCTCGTGTGCGCCGCGCTCGGCGCGCAACTCGTCGACGGCGTGCCGGTCGCGTCCAGGAGCGCGGCGGCGCTCGCCTACGACCACGCGCGGGCGGTGCGGGCGAGCCTGAACGACCGGGAGGAGTTCGCGAAGGCCGCCGCCGTCGACAAGTTCCGCGACGCGCCCGGCGACAAGCTGCTGACGGGGCTGCGCGGCAAGGACGTCGTGCTCGCGTTCGTGGAGAGCTACGGCCGCTCGGCGGTGGAGAGCCCGCAGTACGCGCCGCAGGTCGACGCCGTCCTGGACCAGGGGTCGCAGCGGCTCCGCGACGCCGGGCTCGCCGCGCGCAGCGGCTGGCTCACCTCGTCCACGGCGGGCGGCGGCAGCTGGCTCGCGCACGCGACGCTGCTGTCCGGACTGTGGATCAACAACCAGCAGCGGTACCGGACGCTCGTGAACAGCGACCGGCTGACGCTGAACGGGGCGTTCCACAAGGCGGACTCGCGGACGGTCGCGCTGATGCCGGCGATCACGCGGGCCTGGCCGGAGGGGAAGTTCTACGGCTACGACAAGGTGTACGACGACCGGAACCTCGGGTACCGCGGCCCCCGCTTCAGCTTCGCGACGATGCCGGACCAGTACACGCTGTCGACGCTGCAGCGCACCGAACTGGCCAAGAAGGACCGTCCGCCGGTGATGGCGGAGACGGCGCTGGTGTCGAGCCACGCGCCGTGGGCGTCCATTCCGCGGCCGGTCCCGTGGGACAGGGTCGGGGACGGCTCGGTCTTCAACGGGATGGGCAAGGGCTACGACGCTCCGTGGCCGCCCGGCGGCCAGATCCGCACCGAGTACCGCAAGTCGATCGAGTACACACTGAACACCCTCGTGTCGTACATGGAGACGTACGGGAACGATAAGACGGTGCTCATCTTCCTCGGCGACCATCAACCCGCGCCGCTCATCACCGGCCCCGGCGCGAGCCGGGACGTGCCCATCACGATCGTCGCGAAGGACAAGGCCGTCATGGACAGGATCTCGGGCTGGAACTGGCAGGACGGGCTGCGGCCCGCCAAGGACACCCCGGTGTGGCCGATGAGCGCGTTCCGCGACCGCTTCCTCACCGCGTTCGGCTGATGACCGCGGTCGGGGAGCCCGCGGCGCCTCCCGGCGAGGCGCCGGCCGCCCGGTTCCGGGTGCCGCGCCGGCACCGGCGATGGCTGCTCGGGGCCGTCGTGGCGGCGCTGCTGGCGCAGCTGGCGTTCGCGCTGGCCTCCACGGCCGTGGCGCAGTCCCCGACGATCGACGAGCCCGTGTACATCGGCACGGGCGTCACCTACCTGCGCGAACACGATCTCCGGTACAACCCGGAGCATCCGCCGCTCGCCAAGATCCTCATCGGGGCGGGGGCGGTGGCCGGCGGCGCCCGCCTGGACGCGTCCTACGCCGGGACGCAGCAGCACGTCGGCCGGCACCTCCTGTACGAGTCGGGCAATGACGCGCAGCGGGTGCTGCTCGCGGCGCGGCTGCCGGTCATCGTCCTGACGGTGCTGTTCGGGCTGGTCGTGTTCGCGTTCGCCCGCGACCTCACCGGCCCGGCCGGCGGCGTGGCGGCGCTCGCCCTCTACGCGTTCTCCCCCGACGTGATCGCGCACGGGTCGCTGGCGACGCTCGACGTGCCGACGGCCGGTTTCCTGCTGACGTCGGTGTGGCTGGTGTGGCGGGCGCGGCGGCGGCCGCGGCTCTACGTCCCGCTCTCCGGGGTGGCGCTGGGCGCGGCCGTGGCGACGAAGATGAGCGCGTTGCCCGCCGTGCCGGTGCTCCTGGCCCTGGCGGCCGTGCCGGTCTGGTCGTCGCGGCGGTCCCGGGGCGCCGGACGGCCCGTCGCGGCCGGCCTGCTCTCGGCGGTGGGCGCCGGCGTGCCGGCCATCGCGGTCGTGTGGGCGGCGTACCTGGCCGTCGATCCGCGGCTGCGGTGGACGACCCCGGCGGATGTCCCGGCGATCGGCGGGGCGCGCGGGACGGCCGCCGGCCTGCTGCCCTTCCCGGCGCCGTTCCGGGACGGGATGCGCGTCCAGTTCGGCTTCGAGGATCTGAGGTGGACGAGCTTCCTGTTCGGCCACACCTACCAGGGCTCCCACTGGTACTACCTGCCGGCCGCGCTGCTGGTGAAGACGCCGCTCGGGATGCTCGCCCTGTGGGCGGCGGGGGTCGCCGCGATGGCGCTGCTGCCCCGGCTGCGGCCCGCCGCGCCGTACGTCCTCGCGCCCGCCGCGGTGCTGCTGGCGGTGGCGATGACCGGGCACCGCGACCTCGGCGTCCGGTACGCGATCTTCATCCCGATGTTCCTCGCGGTGGCGGCGGCCGGGGCGACCGTCCTCCGGTGGCGGTGGGCGAAGGCCGCGGCCGGCGTGCTCGTGCTGTTCGTCGCGGTCAGTTCGCTGCGGGCCTGGCCGTACTACCTGCCGTACTCCAACGAGGCGTTCGGCGGGCCGTCCAAGACGCACCTGTACCTGCACGACTCCAACGTCGACTGGGGCCAGGATCTCGGGCGGCTCGCCGACCGCCTCCACGACCGGCACCCCGGCGAGCAGGTCTGGCTCGCCTACAAGGGCAGTGGCGTGCCGTCGTACTACGGCATCCACGCGTCCGACCCGCTCGCCGTGCCCCCGGACCGGGTGCGCGGCCTGCTGGTGGTGTCCGACAGCTGGATCGCGAAGGACGATCCGCGGCTGGCCCCGCTGGTCGCCTCCAGCGAGGAGATCGGCGAGGTCGGCCACTCCATCACGATCTTCCGCCGGCCCGCTCAGCCCGGGACGCTCCCGTAGCCGTGGACGACGAGCCGCTCGGCCATCCGGGCGTACGCGGCCGGGTCCTCCGGGGCGCTGGTCGCCAGGCCGTCCACGTACCGGTTGTACATGCAGAACGCGGCGGCGACGAGCACGGCGTCGTGGATCTCGACGTCCGTGGCGCCGGCCTCGCGCGCCGCGGCGATGTGCGCGTCACCGACCTCCCGGCCGCCCCGCTGCACGGCGGCGGCGATGGCGAGGAGCGCCCTGAGCTTGGCGGACACCGGCGCGGCCGCGGGATCGGCGTGCACCTGCCGGACGAGCGCCGTCCCGCCGGTCAGCTGCGCGGCCGCGCACGCGCCGTGGGACGACGAGCAGAACCGGCAGCCGTTCAGCTCGGACACGTAGGCGGCGATCAGCTCCCGCTCACCGCGTTCGAGCGGGCTCGGGCCGCGCAGCAGGGCCTCGGCGAGCGCGCTCAGCGGCCCCGCCGTCTCGGGCCGGAACCGGAGCAGGGACGGCAGCCCGGGAATGTTCTCGTCCAATTCGATATGCGCCACGGACTGCCTCCGGAGGAACGGTGTCGGATAATGCCTCCGATCCTCCACCGAACGCCATCAGGCGGATAGTTTTCTCGCCACTCCACAGAAGGTCATGGTCTCGTGCGGCTCGCCCCACGGATTGGGTTCGGGACGCCACTGGGAACACGACACGATTCCGGGCTCGACCAATTCCAGGCCGTCGAGCAGCGCCTCGATCTCCGTGCTGGTCCGGGCCTTGAGCGGATGCGGGGTGCCGCTCTCGTTCCACGCCTTGACGGCGGTGTGCGTGACGTCCACGTCCAGGCAGGCGTGCGACAGCGCCACGAAACTGCCGGGCGCGAGCGCGCCGACGAGCCGTTTCAGGATGCTCCGCGCCTCGTCGTCGTCGGTGATCAGGTGCAGCAGCGCGAGCATCATCAGCGCCACCGGCCTCCCGAAGTCGAGCGTCGCCGAAGCCTCCTCGAGAATGCGGTCGGGGTCGCGGACGTCGGCGTCGATGTAGCTGGTCACGCCCTCCGGGGAGCTGGTGAGGAGCGCGCGCGCGTGGACCAGCACGAGCGGATCGTTGTCGACGTAGACGATGCGCGACTCCGGAGCCACCCGCTGCGCGATCTCGTGGGTGTTGTCGGCGGTCGGGAGCCCGGTGCCGATGTCGAGGAACTGGCGCACGCCCTCCTCGCCCGCGAGGTGGCGGACGCACCGGCCGAGGAACAGCCGGTCGGTGCGGGCGGCGGCGACGATGCCGGGGACCTGCCGCGCGACCTTCTCCCCCGCCATCCGGTCGATCTCGTAGTGGTCCTTGCCGCCGAGCCAGTAGTCCCAGACGCGCGCCGACACCGGGCGGTCCGCGCGGATCCCGTCGTCCGCGCTCCCCCTGCCAGCGGTGCTCATGCGGTCTCACCTCCGGATACCGGGCGGTACCCGCCCTGGGCGGATCTCGACGCTACACGCCCGGTCGCGGCCCCGGCGGGTGAGGTCCGTCACGGTGGAGCGGCGGGCGGCGGGCGGCGGGCGGCGGGCGGCGGCGGTCAGGCCGTGGCGCCGCCCGTCGTGCGGGCGCGCTCGGCGGCCTCGGTGATGGTGCGGTCGGCGACCTGGCGGTCCTGCCAGCCGCGCACGTCGGAGGACTTGCCCGGTTCAAGGCTCTTGTAGATGTCGAAGAAGTGCGCGATCTCGTCGAGGATGTGCTCCTGCACGTCGGACAACTCGTTGATCCCGGCGTAGCGGACGTCCCGGGACGGGACGGTGAGGACCTTGGCGTCCGGCCCCTTCTCGTCGAGCATCCAGAACACGCCGATGCTGCGGACGGTGACCTGGCAGCCGGGGAACGTGGGCTCCTCCAGCAGCACCATCGCGTCCAGCGGGTCGCCGTCCTCGGCGCAGGTGTCCGGGATGTAGCCGTAGTCGTGCGGGTACCGGGTCGCCGTGAACAGCAGCCGGTCGAGCCGGATGCGGCCGAGCCCGTGGTCCATCTCGTACTTGTTGCGCGATCCGCCGGGGATCTCGACGATCATCTCGATCTCCATGGGTACCTCCCCTTCCGCGGACCCTACCCGCCGGGAGAGCGGGTGATCGTAGGGTCGGGCGCATGGATGCGCTGCGATTCGCCTACCGGCCGCTCCCCGTGCGGGTCGTCTTCGGCGACGGCGTGCTCGGGGACCTGCCCGCCGAGGTGGCCGCGCTCGGCCTGTCCCGGGTGCTCGTCCTGTCGACGCCGGGGCGGCGCGCGGACGCCGAACGCGCCGCGTCGGCGCTGGGTGCGCGGGCCGCGGGCGTCCACGCCGGCGCCGTGATGCACGTCCCGGCGGAGGCGGCGGCCGAGGCGTGCCGGGTCGCCGCGTCGGCGGGGGCGGACGGCCTGGTCTCCTTCGGCGGCGGATCGGCGGCCGGCCTGGCCAAGGCGGTCGCCAGGGAGACGGGGCTACCGATCGTGGCCGTCCCCACGACGTACGCCGGGTCGGAGATGACGCCGACGTGGGGCATGACGGAGGACGGCGTCAAGCGCACCGGGCGCGATGAGCGCGTCCTCGCCCGGACGGTGCTCTACGACCCGTCCCTGACGCTGGGGCTGCCGCCGGCGGTGTCGGCGGCGTCGGCGATGAACGCGATGGCGCACGCCGTCGAGGCGCTCTACGCGCCGGACGCCTCGCCGGTCGTCTCGCTGATGGCGGAGGAGGCGGTGCGGGTGCTGGCCGGGGCGCTGCCCGAGGTCGTCCGGGCCCCCCGCGGCCTGCCCGCGCGGACCCGCGCCCTGTACGGGGCGTGGCTGTGCGGGACGTGCCTGAGCGCCACGACGATGGGGCTGCACCACAAGCTGTGCCACATCCTCGGCGGGTCGCTGAACCTGCCGCATGCGGAGACGCACACCGTCCTGCTGCCGCACGCCCTCGCCTACAACGCCCCCGCCGCGCCGGCCGCCGTGGAGGTGCTCCAGCGGGCACTCGGACGGGACGATCCCGCCCGTGCGCTGTGGGACCTGTCCGGTGCGCTGGGTCTGCCGCGTTCGCTCAGCGATTTGGGCGCCGACCCCGCTCACCTGGACGATGCCGTCGCGCGGGCCACCGGAGGCGGCATCGGAGGCGGCATCGGAGGCGGCATCGCCAACCCGCGCCCGGTGGAGGACGCGGGGGTCCGGTCTCTGCTCCGCGACGCGTGGGAGGGCCGCCCGCCGAGCCGCTAGTGGGCGGCGGCGTTCCAGTCGGCGCCGGCGCCGATGGCGACCTCCAGGCCGACGGTCAGCGGGTAGGCGGCCGTCATCCGGTCGCGGACGATCTTCTCCACGGCGTCCCGCTCGCCCGGCGCCACTTCCAGGACGATCTCGTCGTGCACCTGGAGCAGCAGCCGGCTGCGCAGCCCGGCGGCGGTGAGCGCCCCGTCCACCCGCAGCATCGCGATCTTGACGATGTCGGCGGCCGAGCCCTGGATCGGCGCGTTCAGCGCCATCCGCTCGGCCGTCTCGCGGCGCTGCCGGTTGTCGCTGGTCAGGTGGGGCAGGTAGCGGCGGCGGCCGAGGATCGTCCGGGTGTAGCCGGTGGCGCGGGCCTCGGCGACGACATGGCCGAGGTAGTCGCGGACGCCGCCGAGCCGCGCGAAGTAGGCGTCCATCAGCGGGCGCGCCTCCGCCATCGGGATGCCGAGCTGCTTGGCCAGCCCGAACGCCGACAGCCCGTACGCCAGCCCGTACGACATCGCCTTGATCTTGCGGCGCATCTCGGGGGTGACGGCGTCCGGGGCGACCTGGAAGACCTGAGCCGCCATCGTCGCGTGCAGGTCCTCGCCGGACTCGAACGCGGCCAGCAGCGTCGGGTCCTGGGAGAGGTGCGCCATGACGCGCAGTTCGAGCTGGCCGTAGTCGGCCGTCAGCAGCGACTCGAACCCGGCGCCGGGCCGGAAGGCGCGGCGGATGCGCCGCCCCTCTTCGGTGCGGACGGGGATCACCTGCAGGTTCGGCTCGGTGGAGGTGAGCCGCCCGGTCGCGGCGACGGTCTGCTGGAACGTGGTGTGGATCCGGCCGTCCGCGCCGATCTCGCGGATCAGCCCGGCGACCGTGGTGCGCAGCCGCGCCTGGTCGCGGTGGCGCAGGAGCACCTCCGGGAGGCCGTTCCCGGTCTGGGTCGCGAGCCAGGTCAGCGCGTCCACGTCGGTGGAGTGCCCCGACTTGATCTTCTTGGTCCTGGGCAGGTTCAGCTCGCCGAACAGGACCTCCTGGAGCTGCTTGGTCGAGCCGGGGTTGAAGCGGCGCCCGGCGATCTCGGCGGCCTCGTCGGCGGCGCGCTCCATCGCGTCGGCGAAATGGCGCTCCAGCTCGTCCAGGAGGCCGGCGTCCACGTGGATCCCGGCGCGTTCGGCGCGGGCGAGCAGGTCCGACAGCGGCAGCTCGACGTCGCGGAGGACCTCGTCCATGCCGGTGGACGCGAGGTCGGCCGCGAACGTCCCGGCCAGGTCGAGGACGGCGCGGGCGCTCAGCATCAGCCCCGCCGCGCCGCCGTCCGGCGGGCGGCGGCCCAGGTGGCGGCCCGCGAGGTCGGCGATCCCGTAGGCGGCCAGGCCGGGCAGCAGCAGGTAGGCGGCCATCGCGGCCGAGCAGCTCGTCGAGGGACCCGAACTCGCGGACCCACTTCGCGGCCGTCTTCTCCCCGATGCCGGGGATGCCCGGCAGGTTGTCGGACGGGTCGCCGCGCAGGGCGGCGAAGTCCGGGTACTGCGCAGGGGTCAGCCCGTACTTCTCCTCCACCGCCTCGGGCGTGTAGCGGATCATCTCCGCGGCCGTCCGGTAGAAGTACAGGACGGTGACGCCGTCGCTGACGAGCTGGAGGGCGTCACGGTCGCCGGTGACGATCAGCACGGTCATGCCGTCCGCCTCCGCCGCCGTCGCGAGCGTCGCGATCACGTCGTCGGCCTCGTAGCCGGGCGCCCGCAGCACCGGCAGGCTCATCGCCGCGAGCAGCCGGTCCAGGACGGCGAGCTGGTCGCCGAACTCCGCCGGCGACCGCGCCCGGGTCGCCTTGTACGCCGGGAACGCCTCGGTGCGGAACGTCCGCCGCGACACGTCGAACGCGACGGCCGCGTGCGTCGGGCGCTCGTCCCGCAGCACGTTGGCCAGCATGTTCGCGAACCCGTACACGGCGTTGGTCGGCTGCCCGCCCGTGGTGCTGAAGTTCTCCACCGGAAGCGCGTAGAAGGCCCGGTAGGCCAGCGAGTGGCCGTCCAGGAGCAGCAGGCGGGGCCGGTCGGTCATGTCTCAATCCTGGCACCGGGGAAGGAGGCATGAAACGGCCGCACGAGGTGTTGGGGGCGACATGGACAAGATCGAACTGGGCCGGCTCGGAATCTGGCGGCCGTGGAGCGCACTGGACGCCGACCTGGCCAAGGACGTCGAGGACCTCGGCTACGGCGCGATCTGGATCGGCGGCTCGCCGCGCGGCGACCTGAGGATCGCCGAGCGGCTGCTCGCGGCCACCGACCGGATCGTGATCGCGACCGGCATCGTGAACATGTGGGCCACGCCGGCCGAGGAGGTCGCGGCGTCCTACCACCGGCTCAACGACGCGCACGGCGGGCGGTTCCTGCTCGGCGTCGGCATCGGCCATCCGGAGGCGACGCAGGAGTACCGCAGCCCGTACGACACGATCGTCCGGTATCTGGACGACCTGGACGCCGCGGACGTCCCGGCCGCGGGACGGGTCCTGGCGGCGCTCGGGCCGAAGGTGCTGCGGCTGGCGGCGGAGCGCACAGCGGGCGCTCACCCGTACTTCACCACGCCCGAGCACACCCGGGAGGCGCGGGCGACGCTGGGCGCGGGCCCGCTGCTCGTCCCCGAGCAGAAGGTGGTGCTCGACACCGACACCGGGCGCGCCCGCGCGCTGGCCCGGGAGACGGCCACGATGTACCTCGGGCTCCGCAACTACGTGAACAGCTTCAAGCGGCTGGGCTTCACCGACGAGGACGTGGCGGGCGGCGGCAGCGACGCGCTGGTGGACGCGCTGATCGCACACGGCGACGCGGCGGCGCTGGCCGCGCGGGTGGCCGGGCACCTGGACGCCGGCGCCGACCAGGTCGCCGTCCAGGTGCTGGGCGAGGACGACCCGCGCCCCGCGCTGCGCGGGATCGCCGAGTCGCTCGCGTAGGACGGGTGCCCGCGTGAAAGGGTGCGGGACGCGCCCGGAGAGCCGGGCGCGTCCCGCACGGAATGACGGGCGTCAGCGGGTCGCGTAGCCGCCGATCTTCTCCGGCGCGATGCGCTTCCCGGCCTGTGCCGGGGCGCGCCTGGCCAGCTCGTTGCCGTTGACCGTCAGCGTGCTGTGCGCGAACAGCTGCGTGACCGCGGCGGTGGCGTCGATCATGTGGTCGAAGCCTGTGAGGTTCACGTTGTCGTAGCGGTCGCACACCGAGTGGTAGCAGGGGTCGTAGGCCACCCCGGCGGTGCCGCCGTAGATCTTCGCCTGCTCGGGCGTCTTGATGCCCTCGGCGCCGGTGAAGACCCCGCCGGCGGGGATGCCCGCGGTGATGAAGGCGTTGTAGTCGGACCGCCCGTTGAACGGCGTCGGGTCGGTGGCGAGGCCGCGCCCGGCGAAGTAGTCGTTGAACGCCTTCTCGATCGCGCCGGACCCGGCCGGCGGCTCGACGTTGTTCTCGCCCGCGCTGTCATCGCCGTCGTAGACGAAGTTCACGTAGTTGGGCGAGGCGAGCATGTCGAAGTCCAGCATCAGCGCGATCTTGTCGCGCTCGGCCTGCGGCAGGTTGTCGACGTAGTACTGGGAGCCGAGCAGGCCCTCCTCCTCGGCGCCCCAGAACGCGAACCGCACCTTGTTGCGGACCTTGGGGCCGAGCTTGCCGATCTGCTTCGCCATCTCCAGCAGCGTCGCGGTGCCGGAGCCGTCGTCGTTGATGCCGGGGCCCGCGGTGACGCTGTCGTTGTGGGCGCCGACGACCACGACGTTGTCGGCGCGCCCGCGCTTGGTGTCGGCGACGACGTTGGCGGCCTCGCGCTTGTCGTTGAGCGTGTCGGTCTTCACGCGCAGCGTCACGCCGCCGTCGTTCGCCTGGTCGACCAGGGCCCTGCCGACGGCGTTGGTCGGGCCGATCACCGGGATGCCGTACGGCGTGGTCAGCGTGCCCGCGACGGGGCCCGGCTGGTCGGGGAGCTGGTAGATGACCACCGCGGACGCGCCGGCGGCGATGGCGTTGTCGGTCTTCAGCGAGAAGAAGCAGCCGCCGCGCTGGATCAGCGCGATGTGGCCCGCCGGGAAGCCGGTGAAGTCGTCGGCCTCGCACCCGCTGCCGAGCCCGGTCGCGTCCGAGTCGACGGGCGTCGCGGCGGCGGTGACGTCGCCCGACCCGGAGTACTGCATGGTCGCGAAGTCGGTGTCCGGCGCGAACGTCTTCTGCTCGGGCGCGGTCTCGGCGAAGACCGGCTCGGAGTTCTCCTGCCAGAAGTCGAACGTGAAGTTCTGGACCGTGGGGCGGTACCCCGCCCGCTTGAGCTGGTCCGCGAGGTACTTGATGGTGATCTTGTTGCCGGGGAGCCCGGCGGCCCGGTTGCCGCCGTTGGCGTCCGCGATCTTCTGCAGGTTCAGCTGGTGGTGGCGGACGTTCTTCAGCGTGACCAGCCTGGCCAGCTTGGAGTGGGCCGGGTCGGCCGCCTGGGCCGGCACCGCGGCCAGGGTGGCGGCTGCGAGCGACAGCCCGGTGAGGGTTGCGAGCGCGGCTCTGCGCATGACCAAGTCTCCGTTTGTGGGGGGACGAAGCAACCCGAAGCCTGACACGCGTCAATTCACGCAACAAGACACGACTGTGCATCAAAACGGCCAATATTGGTCTCTTTCTGCCCTTGTTTCACAAGATCGACCTTCATCCCACGATTACCGTCCGTTCCGGCGGCGTCCACGGCTCGTGTCGATCATGATTGCCGCCCCCGGAACGCATTCCCCGAGGTCAGCACGGAATGGCGACCCATGGAAACGCACTGACCTGCGGAAACGTCGACGGGTTCGGACCGGGGCGGGGATACTCGCCCGCCGGCCCCAGTGCCGCGCACCACATTCCGCCGGACGCAAGTTCCAGCAGGTGAGACCGCTGGCTGCGGACAAAACGGCATGAGTATGCTTCGTCACCCTTGCAGGTGGCCGCCGACGATCAGGAGTGGGCCGTTGTCGAGTCCCGAACAGGTGCACAGATCCCACGGGCGTCCGCACACGCGTCCGATCGGCCGGCGGATCGTCGTGCTCCTGGCGATCCCGCTCGTATCGCTCGTGGCCTTGTGGGCGTTCTCGGCCGTCCCCGCACTGAGCGACGCGCTGGAACGGCTCCAATACGCCGAAAACCACGACCGGGTCGGCCAGCCGTCCAACCTCGCCATGCAGGCGGTCCAGGAGGAGCGCGCCGCCGCGGTCGGCGCGCTGACCTCGCCGTCCACCGCGACCACGCAGAAGTTCCGGGACGCGGTCGCCAAGACCGAGCACGCGGCGGCGGCCTTCCGCAAGTCGGCGCTCTCCCCCGAGGCCACCAGGAACGTGGCCGAGGGCGGGCTCCAGCGCACCCGGAACGTCGGCAACCAGTTCGACCAGCTGGCCAGCATCCGGTCGCAGATCACCGCGCAGAACGTCTCGGTGCTCGAAGCCATCAACGCCTACAGCGCCGCCTTCGACAACACGGTCCGGCTGATCTCCACGCTGGTGAGCATCAACGACATCGACGTCTACCAGCAGACCAACGGCGTCCTCTACATGTACTGGGCGCGCGACTTCATGCTGCGCGAGGACCTGCTGCTGACCAGCCTCCGCGGCCGGCTGAAGTCCGGCGGCCGCGCCGCCTTCGCCCAGTGGGCGGGCACCCGCGCCGAGCTGGTCGACCTCGGCCAGATGGGGCTCAGCGGGAGCATCGCGCAGACCATGGGCGGGCTGGTGAACTCCCCCGCCTACGCCGACTTCGTCCGGCTGGAGGACGCCATCGTCCAGCAGGGCAAGGCCCCCGACCCGCAGCGGTGGCAGGCGGCCACCAAGGCGGCCGGGCAGGTGTGGCTCGGCACCACCTACAAGGCCGGCGAACAGCTCCAGCACGACGAGATCGAGCCCGCCGGCAACCGGATCATGCTGCGGGTGTATCTGGCGGGCGGCGTCGGGCTGCTCGCCGTCATCGCCTCCATCGCGCTGTCGCTGCTGTTCGCCCGCCGGCACGCCGGCGAGCTGCGGCGGCTGCAGCGGTCGGCGCAGGAGCTGGCGAACGAGCGGCTGCCCCGCGTCGTCGCGCGGCTGCGGCGCGGCGAGCGGGTCGACCTGGAGGCCGAGACGCCCCGTCCCGCCGCCGGGAAGACCCGCGAGGTCGCCCTGGTCAGCGAGGCGTTCGAGACCGTCCAGCGGCAGGCGATCAGGACCGCGATCGGCGAGGCGGAGCTGCGCGCCAGCATCAACAGGGTCTTCGTCAACCTGTCGTGGCGCAGCCAGTCGCTGCTGCACCGGCAGCTGCGGCTGCTGGACCAGATGGAGCGGCGCGCCTCCAGCCCCGAGGAGCTGGACGACCTGTTCCGCCTCGACCACCTCACGACCCGCATGCGGCGGCACGCCGAGGGCCTGGTCATCCTGTCCGGCTCGCCGACCGTCCGCGCGTGGGACCACCCGGTCGCCGCCGAGGACGTGGTGCGCGCCGCGATCGCCGAGGTGGAGGACTACACCCGCATCGAGGTGACCGGCGCGTCGTCGGCCGCGGTCACCGGCGACGTGGTCGCCGACGTCATCCACCTCCTCGCCGAGCTGATCGAGAACGCCACCGCCTACTCGCCGCCGACGACCGAGGTCACCGTCAAGGTCGAGACCGTCGCCAACGGGCTCGCGGTGGAGGTCGTCGACCGCGGCATCGGCCTGCACCCCGACGAGCTCAACGCGCTCAACCAGCGGCTCGCCAACGCCGTCGAGTTCGACCTCGTCGACACCGAGCGGCTCGGCCTGTTCGTCGTCGCGCGGCTGGCGGCCCGGCACGACATCAGGGTCTCCCTGCAGCCCTCGGCGTACGGGGGGACGACCGCGATCGTCCTGATGCCGCACTCCCTCGTGGTCATGGACGAGCAGTGGGAGGCGATCGGCGGCGGGGCGACGGTGACGCAGCCCGTCGCGTCCGGGTCGGGCGCGCCGCGGCTCGGCCGCCCGATCCGTCCCGCGCTGCCCGGCCCGGCCGGGCGCCCGCCGCGGCACGGCCCGCCGGACGCGCCGCCCCCGGTGTCCTTCAACGGCCCGCCGGCCTCGTACGAGCCGCCGGGCTCCTTCGACGCCCCCGGCTCCTTCGACGCCCCCGGCTCCTTCGACGCGCCGGGCTCCTTCGATTCGGCGGCCGCCTACGATCCGCCGGTGTCGTTCGAGCCGCCCGGGCATGCCAATGGCCGGACCCGGCCGCGGGCCGCGGATCCGGAACCGGAACCGGCCGAGGCGGAGGACAGCGAGGCCACCGGCCGGCTTCCGCGCCGGGTGCGGCAGCGCAACCTCGCCCCTCAGCTGCGCAAACGCACGGCGGGGGCGCGGGCGGAGCCGGCCGCGCGGCCGGACGAGGACTTCGATGAGCCGAGTCCGGAACTCAGCCGCGATCTGATGGCCTCGCTACAGTCTGGTTGGCTGCGCGGCAGGGTCGCCGACGATGAACCGGGCGATCTCGATCCACGCGATGAATGGGGGGAATCATGACGCGGCAGGGCCACGCCACCGGCGAGCTCGACTGGCTGCTCGAAGATCTGGTGCAACGGGTCGGCGAGGTCCGCCAGGCCGTCCTGCTGTCCCGGGACGGGCTGGTCATGGGCGCCTCGGGGGACGTCACCCGCAAGGACGCCGAGTTCCTCGCGGCGCTCTCGTCGGGCTTCCACAGCCTCGCCAACGGCGCCCGCGAGCACTTCCAGGCCAAGCAGGTGCGGCAGACGGTGGTGGAGCTGGACGACAAGCTGTTCTTCGTCATGCCGGCCGGCAACGGCAGCTGCCTGGCGGTGCTCAGCGACGCCGGCGGCAACGCCGGCCTCGTCGCCTACGAGACCACCATGCTCATCAAGCGGGTGCGGCGGGCGCTGTCGGCGGCGCCGCGCGCCGCCGGGTCCGAGAGCGCGTCGCTGCAGCCGGGTGCCTCGGGCTGAGCGGCCGTGGAGACTCCGAGAGAGCGCTGGATCGGGCGGGACGCGGGCCCGGTCGTCCGGCCGTACGCGATGACCCGGGGGCGCACCCGCCCCCGCGGGCTCGTCATCGACCTGGTGACGATCCTGGTCTCGACCGGCCGCACCCCGGGCGACCGGGTGTGGCTGTCCCGCGAGCAGCGGCGGCTGCTGGAGCTGTGCCGGCAGCCGTCGACCCCGGCCGACCTGGCCTCGGAGACCGACCTGCCGTTCCGGGTGGTGCAGATCCTGCTGGAGGACCTGCACCAGTACGGCCTGATCCAAGAGGTCCAGCAGGCGGCGGAGCCGTCCGACCGTCCCGACCCCCGCATCCTGATGAGAGTGCTCGATGAACTTCGCCGCCTCTAACCCGTCCATGACGCCGTACGCGCCGGACGACGACGTTCCCGCGCACACGCTGAAAATACTGGTGGCAGGTGGTTTCGGGGTCGGCAAGACGACCCTGGTCGGCGCGGTGAGCGAGATCCGCCCGCTGCGCACCGAGGAGACCCTCACCGACGCCTCCGTCGGGGTGGACGACCTCGGCGGCGTGGAGAGCAAGACGACCACGACCGTCGCGATGGACTTCGGCCGGCTGACGTTCTCCGGCGGCGTCCGGCTGTACCTGTTCGGGACGCCCGGCCAGGAGCGGTTCTGGTTCATGTGGGACCAGATCTCCTACGGCGCGGTCGGCGCGATCGTGCTCGTCGACACCCGGCGGCTCACCTCCAGCTTCGCGTCCATCGACTTCTTCGAGCAGCGGGAGATCCCGTTCGTCGTCGCCGCGAACCAGTTCGACGGCGCCCGCCGCTACAGCGTCGACGAGATCCGCGAAGCCCTCGACGTCGACCCGGACGTGCCCGTCCTGATGTGCGACGTGCGGAGCCGGGAGGTGGCGCGGGGCGTGCTGGTCGCGCTGGTCGAGCACGCCCTCCAGACGTCCCAGAACTAGCCGGCCGCCATCCGGGCGACGATCAGGGACGCGAGCGCGGCGTAGGCGGCGGAGTCGTCCAGCCCCGTCTGCGCCTTGATCTCGCCGCGGTGGATCGACTCCATCACCTGCCCGGCGACCGCGCCGGCGAACGCCGCGTCCGCGTCCGCGGCGGCCTCCCGGACGAGGCCCTGCACGCGCCGGACCGCGAACCGCGTGTTCTCCTTGTAGATCTCGCGGGCCGGGGCGAACGCGTCCAGGTCGGCGAAGAACGCGGGCGACGCCGGGGCCAGCTCCGCGGAGATCGCGCGCAGGTAGGCGCCGACCCGCTCGCGCGGATCGGTGCCCGCGTCGAGGGCGGCCTCCACCCGCTCGGTCGCGCGGCGGAAGAACGCGCGGACGACCGCCGTGATGATCTGCTCGCGGCTCGCCGCCACCGAGTACAGCGTGCTCTTCGAGCAGCGCAGCAGGGCGGCCAGGTCGGCGACGCCCAGCTCGGCGAACCCGCGGTCGAGGAAGACGTCCATGAGCCGCCCGATCAGCGCCTCCCGCCGCCGCGCCGCCCGCGTGAGGCGCTCGTCCACCGCCCGTCCGGCCACCGGGGTCATGGCCGCGACAGTACCAAATGGCGTTCGCCGGTACTCTGTTTGGTACTGTTCGGTTGCCGAAAGGAGCCGCTCATGCCCGCCACCCGGCACCTGCCGACCCCGGAGTCCGAGGACCTGGTCGCACTCACCCGCGACATCGCGGCCAAGGAGCTGGCGCCCGGCGCCGCCTCCGCCGAGCGCACCGGCACGTTCCCGCGCGAGGTGTTCACGACGCTCGGCCGGGCGGGCCTCCTGACGCTGCCGTACCCGGAGGAGTTCGGCGGCGGCGACCAGCCGTACGAGATCTACCTCCAGGTCCTGGAGGAGATCGGCGCGGTCTGGGCGAGCGTCGGCGTCGGCGTCAGCGTCCACGCGCTGTCCTGCTTCCCCTTGTTCGCCTACGGCACCGACGAGCAGCGCGCGGAGTGGCTCCCCGGCATGCTGTCCGGCGAGCGGCTCGGCGCGTACTGCCTCTCCGAGGCGCACGCCGGCTCCGACCCCGCCGCGATGCGCGCCAAGGCCGTCCGGGACGGCGGCTCCTACGTCCTCAACGGCGCCAAGGCGTGGACGACCCACGGCGGCAAGGCCGACTTCTACACCGTCATGGCCCGCACCTCCGACGACGGCCCGCGCGGCATCTCCTGCTTCCACGTCCCCGCCGGCACCCCCGGCCTGGAGTTCGACGAGCCCGAGGACAAGATGGGCCTGATGGGCTCCACCACGGCGACGGTCCGCCTGGTGGACGCCCGCGTCCCCGCCGGCAACCTCATCGGCCACGAGGGCCAGGGCCTGTCCATCGCCCTCGCCGGGCTCGACGCCGGCCGCCTCGGCATCGCCGCCGTCGCCACCGGCCTCGCCCAGGGCGCGCTCGACCACGCCGTCGCCTACGCCAAGCAGCGCGAGGCGTTCGGCAAGGCGATCATCGAGCACCAGGGGCTCGCGTTCGTCCTCGCCGACATGGCCGCCGCGATCGAGTCGGCCCGCGCGACCTACCTCTCCGCCGCCCGCCTGAAGGACGCGGGCCGCCCCTACGGCCGCGAGGCGTCCATCGCCAAGCTGGTCGCCACCGACAACGCCATGAAGGTCACCACCGACGCCGTCCAGGTCCTCGGCGGCGCCGGCTACACCCGCGACTTCCCGGTGGAGCGCTTCATGCGCGAGGCGAAGGTCATGCAGATCTTCGAGGGCACCAACCAGATCCAGCGCCTCGTCATCTCCCGCCACCTCGCCCGCTGACTCACCCGCCGACCCGCCCGCCCCGCCGACCCGCCCGCGCCGCCGCCCGGCGCGTCAGCCGACCCGGGGCATCTGTACGACAGGTCACGGAAATCATCCGTACGGACGCTTACGGTCGGTTCATGTGGCAGTTCGCGCTGTGGGGGCTCGCAGGCGCCGTGGCGAACCGCACGGCGGCCTTCCTGGAGGCGAACGGGCGGGTCAAGGGGCCGCCATGGCGCTATCCGAAGGGCCCCGGCGGCAGGTACTACGTGTTCGCCTGTGCGCTGCACTGCATGCTCGCCACGATCGTGACGTCGGCGGCGGCCGCGAGCGACATGATCCCGGAGCCGTGGGTGGCGTTCGCCATGGGCGCGAGCGCACCGGCCGTCCTGGCCAAGCTCGGCCGGTACGTGCTGCTGGCGGTCCCGGCCGACCCCGGCGCCGACGACCGCGCCGACGACCGCGGCGGCGACTTCGACGACGAGGGTGACGGGCCTGATGGGGCCGGATGACATGGGGGATGAGATGCCGAGTCGTGACCGCGCCTGGCGCCCGCTGCTGGAAGCGTTCTCCGATGCGCCGGCCGGGTCCGGCCCGGCGGCGGCGCCGGCGGGCGGAGGCCGGGCGCGGCGGCTGCTGGAGGCGTTCTCCGATGCCTCGCCCGCCTTCTCCCCGGGCTTCCCGCCGCCCTCCCCCGG
Source organism: Actinomadura latina NBRC 106108 (assembly GCF_001552195.1). GTDB lineage: Bacteria > Actinomycetota > Actinomycetes > Streptosporangiales > Streptosporangiaceae > Spirillospora > Spirillospora latina. The sequence continues at coordinate 33,219 of NZ_BCQS01000036.1, read as the reverse complement.
CCTGGAGGCCCCGCTCCCGGGAGGTGCGCTCGCGCGAGGAGTCGTGGTGTTCGCCGTGCTGGGCGCGATCTGCACGGCGTGGGTCGCCGCGGAGACCGGGACGCTCGCCGCGGTGGTGGTCGCCGCGCTCACCTTCTCGGTCCTGGCGCTGCTCATCGCACCGCTGGTGGAGTTCGCCCGCGCCCGGACGGCATCGTTCCGCGCCCGGGAGCGGGGCGCGGAACCGGCGGAACGGGCCGGCGAGGACCGGGAGAGCTTCTGGTACGCCCTCGGCTCCGGCGAGCGCCGCAGCGTCCGGGACGCCGCCCGTACGCGCACCTACGGGCCGGGTGCGCCGATCCTGCGGCAGGGGTATCCGGCCGACTACGTCGTCATCATCCTGTCGGGCTGGACGAAGGTCCGGGTCGACCGGGCGGGCGAGGAGCGGATCGTCGCGGTGCGCGGTCCCGGCGACCTCGTCGGCGAGCGCGCGCTGTTCGACGGCGACACCTGGTCGGCCACCGTCCTCGCGCTGGACACCGTGCGGGTGCTCAAGATCGAGGCGCCGGACTTCCGGCGGATCGTCGCACGCCACCCCGGCATCCAGTCGGTGCTGGAGAAGCAGGCGCACGACCGCGCCGTCGAGGAGTCGGCACGGACGACGAGCACCGAACTCGCCGGCACCGAGCGGCGCCTGGCCGCGCTGTTCACCACGCTGGCGCGGGCGCGGCGCGGCGCGCTCCCGGTGACGGGCCGCGAACTCGCGGGGTGGACGTCGTCGTCGCCGGCGGCGGTGGCCAGCGTGCTCAGCCAGTGGGACGGCGCGGGTCTCGTCCACGCGGCGGGGGGCACGATCGACGTCCTCGATCCGGGCCGGCTGGAGCGGCTCACCGCCGCCGGCGGGCCGAGCCCGGCACCCGCGCCCGTCGCGCCCTTCCTCACCGGGCAGGACTGCACCGTCCTGTTCGCCGACGTGGTGGGCTTCGGTTCCCTGGAACGCACCGAGTCGGACCGCACCGCCATCCGGCGGGCCCTGTACCGGTCGCTGGAGGAGTCCTTCGACATCGCCGGGGTGTCCTGGGCGGCGTGCCACCACGAGGACCGCGGCGACGGCGTGCTGCTCGTCGTCCCGCCCGGCATTCCGGCGAGCGCACCGGCGGACCGGCTGGTCCGGGCGTTCGCCGAGCGCATCGCGCGGCACGACGACGCAGCGGCGGCGGCACGGCGGTTCCAGGTGCGGGTCGCGGTCGACACCGGCCCCGTGCTCGCCGCCCCGGACGGGGTCACCGGGGCCGCGCTCGCCCGCGCCGCCCGGCTGCTGGGGGCGCCCGTCCTGCGGCGGCGGCTGGCCTCCGGCTCCGCCGTCCTCGGGCTGATCGTCTCCTCGGCCGTGCACCGGGCGGTCGCCGGACCCGGCCAGGCGTTCGAACGCGTCGAGGTGGACGACGCCGCGTCCGGCACCGCCTGGCTCCGCCTCTACCCGACGCCCCGCGCGACGATGGAGGCGTGACCGGCGAGCCCGCACCGGCGCGGGCGTAGCCCGGTGCCGGCCCGGATGGCGCTAGAGGCGCACGTAGTCGTAGTCGAACGGCCGGCCGTTGATGCCGTTGCGGGGCGGGGCGATCCAGGCGGCGATCCTGCCGCGCTCGTGGACGGGCCGCATCAGCGACCGGATGTGGGTCTTGTCGACCTCGGTCGGCAGCCAGGCGCCCTTGCGCCTCTCCCATTCGGCGGCGGTGAGGATCTCCCCGTCCGGCGCTGCCTCGATGCCGGCGAACGCGCCGACCTTGCGGTTGAAGGCGATGCTCGGGAGGTAGAGGCGCTGCGGGAGGCCCGCCTCGGACAGGATCCGGTTCCAGCGGTTCACGCCGCTCTGGCAGTCGGAGATGTACTCGCGGCGCAGGTCGGTGTTCAGGCCGGTGAGGGCGGCGACCTCGGTCTGGGTGATGGCGCCGTCGACGAGGGCGTCCACCATGACGGCGTCGTCGGTGAGGCGGTGGTCGTCCTTGCGGCGGCCCTCCATCCAGCGGCCCTTGAGCCCGGCCGTGTAGTAGTTTGCGACATTGCTGGACGTCTCGGAACCGAACAGGTCGAGCGACACCGAGTAGTGGAAGTTCAGGTACTTCTGGACGACGTCGAGCGAGATCGCCCCGTGCGGGGTGACGTCGTCGGTGTCGTGCTCCTTCATCAGCTGGACGGTCCGCTCCACGACGCGGTCGATGCCCGTGGTGCCGACCATCATGTGGTGGGCCTCTTCCTTGAGCATGAACTCGCAGGTCCGCGACAGCGGGTCGAAGCCGGACTCCTTCAGCGTGCCGAGCTGGTACTTGCCGTCCCGGTCGGTGAAGTAGGTGAACATGAAGAAGGACAGCCAGTCGGGCGTCTCCTCGTTGAACGCGCCCAGGATGCGGGGCGACTCCTCGCTGCCGGAGTTGCGGTGCAGGAGTTCCTCGGCCTCCTCGCGTCCCTCGCGTCCGAAGTGGGCGTGCAGGAGGTAGACCATCGCCCACAGGTGGCGGCCCTCCTCGACGTTCACCTGGAACAGGTTCCGCAGGTCGTAGAGGCTGGGCGCGGTGGCGCCGAGGTTGCGCTGCTGCTCGACGGACGCCGGCTCGGTGTCGCCCTGGATGACGATGAGGCGCTGCAGGTCGGCGCGGTACTCACCGGGGACCTTCTGCCACGCGGGCTCACCCTTGTGCGCGCCGAAGCCGATGCGCCGGTCGCCGTCGCGCTCGGAGAGGAAGATGCCCCACCGGTAGTCCTTCATGGCGACATGCCCGAAGTTCGCCCAGCCTTCGCGGCCGACGTTCACGGCGGTGCGCAGGTAGACGTCCTGCGTCGGCAGGGTCGGGCCCATGGACTCCCACCAGTTCAGGAAGTTCGGCTGCCAGGACTCCAGAGCGCGCTGGAGGCGCCGGTCCTCGTGCAGGTCGACGTTGTTCGGGATCTTCTCCGTGTAGTCGGCCGTGGTCGCCCTGTTCGTCGGCATGGGGTCAGACTCGCTTTCGGTCGAAGTCGGCGCGCCGCCCGGTGCCGTAGCGGCGCAGCGCGCCGTCGGGGCCGGACGCGTTCGGGCGGGTGAAGATCCAGTTCTGCCAGGCGGTGAGCCGTCCGAAGATCTTGGTCTCCAGGGTCTCCGGGCCGGGGAAGCGGTAGTTGGCCTCCAGGCCGGTCAGCGCGTCGGGGCTGAAGCTGCCCCGCTCCTCGATCGCGATGCGGACCTCCTCGTCCCAGTCGATGTCGTCGGGCGCGAAGGTGACCAGGCCGAGGCGCTCGGCGTCCGCCGCCTCCAGGGGCTTGCCGGCCGCGTCGCGGACGGCGGCGAGGGCCCCCTCGTCGCCGAGGAAGCGGGTCTCCAGGCGGGTGAGGCCGTTGCTCATCGGGATCGGGCCGAGGTTCATGGCGTCCACGGTGACGGCGGCGGGGGCGGCGTCCGGGTCGACGTCCTCGAAGACGCCGTCGAGCTGGTAGGCGCGGTCGGCGGCGAGCGCGACCTCCAGGAGCGAGCCCGCGAAGCAGGAGCCCGGCTCGATCAGGGCGATGAGGCTGCGGCTGGTGACGTCCAGGCGCTTCAGGGTCCGCTTGAGGTAGTGGACGATCTCGTTGGCGAGCCAGTCGTCCGCGTTGCCGAGCAGCAGCCGGTCATGGGCCAGGACGTGCTCGGCCTTGCCGGTCGTGCGGAGCACCCAGGTGCCGAGCTCCAGCTCGTTGGTGCGCAGATCGAGGATCAGGTCGTCCAGCTCGCGGGTCATGGCGAGCGTCCAGAAGGCCTCGCTGCGGAGGTCCCCCGGAGGCGCGTCGGGGCCGGCGATCGTGATCTCGACGGCGCCCGCGTCGCGGTCCGCTTTCGACGACACGTACCGGTAGGCGATGGACGTGCCGGTGCGCTCCTTGCGGAGCGGGGTCAGCGCGACGCCCTCGGCGCCGGCCGGGCGGGAAGAGCGGGCCGCCAGCTCCCGGGCGCGTTCCGCGACGGCCGCGTCCCAGGCCGTGCGGGGCACCGCCTCGTCCACCAGCCGCCACGCGACGGCCTTCTTGCCGCCGAGCCCCTCCGCCCTGGTGGAGAAGTAGTCGGCGCGGTCGCGGCGGACGCGCCGCTTGTCGGACACGCGGGTGAGGCCGCCGGTGCCGGGCAGGACGCCGAGGAGCGGCAGCTCCGGCAGCGACACCGCCGACGACCGGTCGTCCACGAGCATGATGTGCTCGCAGGCGAGGGCCAGCTCGTACCCGCCGCCGGACGCGGTGCCGTTGACGGCCGCCAGGTAGGTCTGGCCCGAGTTCGCCGTCGCGTCCTCGATGCCGTTGCGGGTCTCGTTGGTGAACTTGCAGAAGTTCACCTTCCACGAGTGCGGGGACGCGGCCAGCATCCGGATGTTGGCGCCCGCGCAGAAGACCTTCTCCTTGCCGCTGGTGACCACCACCGCGCGGACGCCGGGATGCTCGAACCGGAGCCGCTGGACGGCGTCGTACAGCTCGATGTCCACGCCCAGGTCGTAGGAGTTGAGCTTCAGCTCGTAGCCGGGGACCAGGCCGCCCTGCTCGTCCACCGCCATCGTGAGGGTGGCGACGGGCCCGTCGACGTCCAGCCTCCAGTGCCGGTAGCGGGACGGGTCCACGCGGAACTCCACGTGCGGGGTGGTCATGAGGTGTCCTTCCGCCGGTGTCGTCCCCATCATGCTCCACAAATTCGGTTCTGAACGTCAAGAGTTTGTAGCACATTGGCGCGCGGGCCGCCCCGGACCGGCGCGGCCGGGCGCCCGTTCAGGTCGCGTTCAGCAGGGTCGCGGCCAGCTCGCGGACGGCGAAGCGGCGCAGCTTGCCGGTGGGGGTCGTCGGGAGCTTGTCCACGATCAGCACCTCGCGGGGGCGCTTGAACGACGCCAGCCCCGCCCGGCAGAAGCCGATCAGCTCCGCCGGCTCGGCGGTGGCGCCCTCCTTGAGGACGACGGCGGCGACCGGCTTGTCCAGGCCGTCGGCGTCCGGCAGCCCGACGACCGCGACCATCGCCACCGCCGGATGCTCCAGCAGCCGTCCCTCCACCTCGGCCGGCGACACCCAGATCCCGCCGGCCTTGAGCATGTCGCCGGTCCGGCCGAGGCAGGTGTAGTAGCCGTCCTCGTCCATCACATAGGTGTCGCCGGTGCGCAGCCACTCCCCTTGGAACACCTTCCGGGTGGTGTCGGTGCGGCACCAGTAGCCCGTCGCGATCGACTCTCCCTTCACCAGCAGCGAGCCCGGCGTGCCCGGCTCGACGTCGGCCCCGTCGCCGTCCACGATCCGCAGCTCGTAGCCGGGGACCGCGGTGCCCGTCGTCCCCGGGCGGACCTCGCCCGGGCGGTTCGACAGGAAGATGTGCAGGCACTCCGTCGAGCCGATCCCGTCGATGATCTCCACGCCGTACTTCGCGGTGAAGCGGCGGCACAGCTCGGCGGGCAGCGGCTCCCCCGCCGACACCGCCAGCCGGACGGACGCGAACGCCTCCGCAGGCACGTCGGCGTTCAAGATCGCGGCATAGAAGGTGGGCACGGCGAAGAACAGCGTCGGGCGGTACTCGGCCAGCCGTTCCGCCACCGACGCGGGCGACGGCGGGCCTGGGTCCAGGATCGTGGCCGCGCCGGCGGAGAGGGGGAAGAACAGCGAGTTGCCGATCCCGTAGGCGAAGAAGAGCTTGGCGACCGAGTAGCAGCGGTCCTCGGGCGTGATGCCGAGGACCTGGCGGCCGTAGGTCTCCACGACGTGCCGGATGTTGGCGTGCCGGTGCATCGCGCCCTTCGGCTTGCCGGTCGTCCCGGACGTGTAGAGCCACAGCGCGCTGGAGTCGTCCGAGGTCAGGTAGGGCTCGGCCGGTCTCCCTCCCCGCTCGCGCCCCGCCCGGACCAGGTCCTCGAAGGGGTCCACCCGCACACCGGGCGGCGCCTGCAGACCGGCGCCGCCCTCCACCGCGACGCGCCGGACGCCCGGCGCGTGCGCGAGCGCCGCCTCCGCCGCCACCGCGAACCGGTCGCTCACCAGCAGCGCCCTGGCCCGCGCGTCGTTGAGCAGCGCGGCGAGTTCGGTGCCCGTCAGCATCGTCGACACCGGCACCGGGACGGCCCCCAGCAGCATCGCGCCCAGGATCGCCGCGGCCATGGACGGCCCGTCCGCCATGAACAGCACGACGCGCTCCTCGGCCCGCGTGCCCCAGGACTCCAGCCCCGCCGCGATGTGCCCGGACAGCTCCGCCAGCCCGGCGTAACTGAGCTCGCCCCCCGGCCCGGTGAGGGCCGTCCGGCCGGCGGTGCCGGCGTCGGAGGCCGCCTGGAGCAGGTATTCGGCGGCGTTGAACGTGTCGGGCGTGGCCGGTGCGGTCGGTGCGGCCGCCGTTTCGGCGGCCGCCGTTTCAGCGGTCATGGGGTCTCCAGTCGCCGGGAACCGTGGCACTCATGCTCTACATAGACGAAACGCTAGTCAATAGACTTGTCGAACGACGATCGCTCGGGAGGGGACTCGCGCCATACTGACCCGAGCACACCTGACCCGAGCACACCTGACCCGAGCACACCTGACCCGAGCACACTGGACAGCGTTCCATGGACGGCCGCGCCCCTGAAGGGCTCAGAAGGAGAAGCAGATGGCCCGATCCGGCGAGGACGCGGCACACCCCCGGCCCCAGTTCCGGCGCCGGCGCGAGCTCGGCGCGGCGAGCGCCCGGTCGCTGCTGCTGACCGTGCTGGGCGAGTTCGTCCTGCCCGGCGGTGAGCCGGTCTGGACCGCGACGTTCCTGCGGGCGCTCGGGCTGCTCGGCGTGGAGGAGAAGGCCGTCCGGCAGGCGCTCGCGCGCAGCGCCGCCGAGGGCTGGCTCGCCGGGGAGCGGCGCGGCCGCCGCACCGCCTGGCGGCTCACCCCGGCCGGCGAGCGGCTCCTCACCGACGGCACCGAGCGGATCTACGGCTTCGGCGGCCCGGTCGGCGAGTGGGACGGGCGGTGGCTGCTGGTCCTCGCGACCGTCCCGGAGACCAGCCGCAGGCTCCGCCACCTGCTGCGGACGCGGCTCGCCTGGAACGGGCTCGGCAACCTCTCCCCCGGCGTCTGGGTGAGCCCGCACCCCGAGCGCGAACCCGAGGTGCGGGACGTCCTGGCGGAGATCGGCGTCGGGGACACCTCCACGCTGTTCACCGGACGGCTCGGCGACCTGGCGGAGGCGCGGCGCGTGGCCCGCCAGGCGTGGGACCTGGACGAGATCGAACTCGCCTACGAGGACTTCCTCGACGCCGTCCGCGGCCTGCGTCCCGCCGACGACCCGGGCACGTTCGCCGCGCACACGAGGCTCGTCCAGGAATGGCGCCGGTTCCCGTTCCTCGACCCGGGCCTGCCGGCGGAGCTGCTCCCGGGCGACTGGAGCGGCTCGCAGGCGTTCACCCTCTTCCACGAGCGCCACGACACCTGGCGCCCCATCGCCGACCGGCAGTGGAAGGCCATGTCCGGCGATTAGGCCCGCGGGGAGAGTCTCAGCAGGTTCACGGTTCCCTCGGCGACGACGCGGTCCTTCTCGTCGGTGATCGTCGACTGCCAGGTGACGTGGTCGTCCACGCGGTCGACCGGGCGGGCTCGGGCCACCAGGCGTCCGCCGCGCACGGCGCGGATGAACCGCGTGTGGTTGCTGATCCCGACGACCTGGCTGTCGAGGCCGACGGTGAGGGCCGCGCCCATGCTGCACACCGTCTCTGTGATCGCGCAGTAGACGCCGCCGTGCACGATCCCGTACGCCTGCATGAGCTTGTCGGTGACCTCCAGCTCGGCCACCACCTCCGTGTCGGACGCCTCGGTCACGACCAGGCCGAGCGTCTGGTCCAGGGGGCCCGCGTAACCGGTGCGCTCTGTCATGCCCAGAAGCTAACCGCCCGCCGCACGTCCCCGTCAACGGAGCCGCGGGACAGGCGGGATGCGCACGTGTAGAAAGCGCGCTGCCGGGAAGTCGGAGGAGCGTCGGTGCGGCGCATGGGAGGTCCTGGGATGAGCGGCTTGGTCGGACGGAACCTGCTCGCCGGAGCCGAACCAGACGTCACCGCCAATTCGGGGTACACCGATCACCCGCCCAGGATGGGGTTCTTCACCGACACGTCGGTGTGCATCGGCTGCAAGGCGTGCGAGGTGGCGTGCAAGGAGTGGAACGCCATCCCCGAGGACGGCCTGGAGTTCACCGGCATGTCCTACGACAACACGCAGGGCCTCGGCGCCGACACCTGGCGGCATGTCGCGTTCATCGAGCAGAACAAGCCCATGGGCCATGCCGAGCCCGGCGTCGACCACGGTGACTCCCCCGGCGCCTCCCCCGGCGCGGCGTCCGGCGGCGAGGGCGGCGCCGACTTCCGCTGGCTGATGGCGTCCGACGTCTGCAAGCACTGCACGCACGCCGCCTGCCTGGACGTCTGCCCCACCGGTGCGCTGTTCCGGACGGAGTTCGGCACGGTCGTCGTCCAGGAGGACGTCTGCAACGGCTGCGGCTACTGCGTCCCCGCCTGCCCGTACGGGGTCATCGATCAGCGCAAGGAGGACGGCCGGGTCTGGAAGTGCACGCTGTGCTACGACCGGCTCGGCGCGGGCCAGGAACCCGCCTGCGCGAAGGCGTGCCCGACCGACTCGATCCAGTACGGGCCGCTGGACGAGCTGCGCGAGCGGGCCGCCATGCGCGTGGAGCAGCTGCACGGCATCGGCGTCGAGGACGCCCGCCTCTACGGCCACGACCCGGCGGACGGCGTCGGCGGCGACGGCGCGTTCTTCCTGCTGCTGGACGAACCGGAGGTCTACGGGCTGCCGCCGGACCCGGTCGTCACCACGCGCGACCTGCCGGCCATGTGGAAGCGGGCGGGCGCGGCGGCCGCCGCCATGGTCGGCGGGCTCGCGGCGGTCTTCGCCGTGCACGGCCGCACGGGAGGATCGCGGTGAACAGCTCGGGCGTCAGCAGAGAGGGCGTGGAGGGCGCGCGGCCGGGCCGGGAGGCGCAGATCGGCAAGGGCCTGCGGCGCCGGGACGGCGGCGGCCGGCGGCGCGGCGGGCGCGGCGAGAAGGCGGTGGTGCCGGACGCCGAGTTCACCTCCTACTACGGCCTGCCCGTCCTGAACGCGCCGGTCTGGAAGGCGGCCGACGTCGCCGCGTACCTCTTCCTCGGCGGGCTGGCCGGCGCCGGCTCGACGATGGCCGCGGGCGCGCAGCTCACCGGGCGGCCCGCCGCCGCACGGGCGCTGAAGATCTCGTCGCTGGCCGCGATCGCCGGGTCGACGGCCGCGCTGATCCACGACCTCGGGCGGCCCGCGCGGTTCTACAACATGCTGCGGGTGATGAAGCCGACCTCGCCGATGAGCGTGGGCTCCTGGATACTCGCCGCCTACGGGCCCGCCGCGGGCGGCGCCGCCGTCCTCGACGCGGCGGGGCGCTTCCCGCACCTGGGCGGGGCCGCCACCGCCGCGGCCGCCGCGCTCGGCCCGGCCGTCACGGTCTACACCGCCGTGCTGATCGCCGACACCGCGGTCCCCGCCTGGCACGAGGGGCGTGCCGAGCTGCCGTTCGTGTTCGCCGGCTCCGCCACGAGCGCCGCGGCCGGAATGGCGCTGGTCGGGGCGCCCGTCCGCGAGACCGGCCCGATGCGCACCGCCGCCGTGGCCGGCGCCGTCCTGGAACTGGCGGCGGCCAAGATCCTGGAGCACCGAGCCGGGCTGGCCGCCGAGCCGTACAAGAAGGGCAAGGCCGGCCGGTTCATGCGCGCGGGCGAGATCCTGTCGGCCGCGGGCACCGCCGGGAGCGTCCTGCTCGCCGGGCGCGGCCGCGCGGCGGCGGCGGTCAGCGGGACGGCGCTCCTGGCGGGCTCGGCCTGCACGCGCTTCGGCATCTTCTACGCCGGTGTCCAGTCGGCCGAAGACCCCAAGTACACCGTGGTTCCCCAGCGGGAACGCGTCGCCGCGCGCGGCGCGAAGGCCACCACCTGAGGCCCTGTCGGCTTTCTGCAAGTTGATTGAAATCTTGCGCAAGCTCTTGACGGGACTGCAAGAAGAGAGCATTCTCACGGTGCTCGCGGACGGCCGTCCCCCACCCCCTCCAGGCGCCCGCCAGGCGCCTCGTGTCAGGAGCTCGCCGCCATGTCAGCCAACGCGCAACGCGCAAGAATCCCCCGCCGCCGGTCCCTGCTCGCCGCCGGCGCGCTCGTCCTCGGCGGGACGGCGCCCGCCGCCGCCCTGCTCCCCGACTCCCCCGCCCGCGCCGCCGTCTCGCTGAACGCGGGCGACGTCACCGCCAACCTGTGGGAATGGAACTGGCCGTCGGTCGCGGCGGCGTGCACCGGACAGCTCGGACCCGCCGGGTACGGGGCCGTCCAGGTCGCGCCGCCCGCCGAATCGGTCAGCCTCGCCGGCACGAGCGACGGCGCCCACCCGTGGTGGGAGGTGTACCAGCCCGTCTCCTACGGCCTGACCAGCCGGCTCGGCACCCGCGCGCAGTTCGCCGCCATGGTCACGGCGTGCCACAACGCGGGCGTCCGCGTCTACGTGGACGCGGTCGTCAACCACATGGCGGGCCACAACAACACGGTCAGCACCACGTACGACGGATCGACGTTCGACCCCGCAGGGTTCTCCTACCCGGCCGTCCCGTACGGCTACGGCGACTTCCACCACGCCAATGACGGATACTGCAACGACGACGACGCGGGCATCGACGACTGGAACGACACGTCCGAGGTGCAGAACTGCGAACTGGTCTCGCTGTCGGACCTCAAGACCCAATCGGGCTACGTCCGCGGAAAGATCGCCGGATACCTCAACGACCTCATCGGGCTCGGCGTGGACGGCTTCCGGATCGACGCCGCCAAGCACATAGCGCAGAGCGACTTCGCCGCCATCAAGGGCATGCTCGACAACACCACCGCCGAGGGCAGGGCGCCCTACATCGCGCAGGAGGTCGTCCCAGGGGCGAGCACCGCGGAACTGAAGCCGTCCGCGTTCACCGGGAACGGTGACGTGCTCGGCTTCTCCTACGCGCGCGGCCTGAAGACGCAGTTCCAGAACGGCACGCTGTCGAACCTGTCCGGCATCCCGTCGTGGTCGCTGGACGCGAGCGGCGCCCAGACCTTCGCCATGATCACCAACCACGACACCGAGCGGGACGGCTCGACGCTCAGCTACAAGAACGGCGCCGACTACGTGCTGGCCAACTACTTCATGCTGGCCTACCCGTACGGGAAGCCGTCGGTGTTCGACGGGTTCGCCTGGTCGTCCGCCGGGCAGTCGCCGCCCGCGGACTCCGGCGGCCTCGTCACGAACACGAACTGCGCGAGCGGCTGGCAGTGCATCACGCAGTCGACCGGGATGAAGGGCATGGTCGGCTGGCACAACGCGACCGCGTCCGCCGCGACGGTGTCCGATTTCACCGCCACCGCGGGCGACGTCATCGGGTTCAGCCGGGGCTCGAAGGGCTGGATCGGGCTCAACGACTCGTCCGGCGCGTCCACCGCGTCCTACCGGACCGGGCTCGCGGACGGCGTCTACTGCGACGTCATCACCGGCGGCATCACCGGCGGCGCGGACGGCTGCGCGGGCACCGCCGTCCCGGTGTCCGGCGGCACCGCGACCGTGACCATCCCCGCGCACGGCGCGGTCGCGATCCACGTGAACGCCAGGACGGGCGCGACGCCCACGGCGACGCCCACCTCCATGCCCGCGACCGTCTCGGACGCGTTCAACGTCTACGCCACCACGACCTGGGGGACGAGCGTCTACGTCGTCGGCAGCGTCCCGGCCCTCGGCTCGTGGGACACGTCCAAGGCCGTCAAGCTCTCCCCCGACCGCTACCCGACCTGGAGCGGCACGGTGCCGCTGCCCACCGGCACGAGGATCGAGTACAAGTACCTCAAGAAGACCGATGCGGGCTCCGTGACCTGGGAGAACGGCGGGAACCGCAGCTACACCACCGGGACGTCCGCGCACACGGCGAACGACACCTGGAGATAGCCCCTCCCGATGGATCGGGGCCGGCCTCCTCGTGTGCGGAGGACGGCCCCGCTCATCCGGCCCCGCTCATCGCCCCGCTCATTTCTCCGCGGCCCGCCCGGCCGGACGCCAGAACACCGCCAGCAGCAGCGCGGCGCCGAGGCCGCCGGCCAGCGCGGTGATCGCGAGGCCCGCCCAGCCGGACAGACCGTCCGAAAGCCCGAGCGCGTGGTCGAGCGACGCGGTCCCGCCGCCCAGGGCGCCGAGCCCGCACGCCACCATGATGATCATCAGGACGTACTCGTAGCCCTGCCCCGGCCGGAAGATGAAGAAGCCGTTGCGCACGTGGGCGGTGACGAACGCGACCGCCATCGTGCCGACCGCCCCGGCGGCGGCCAGCGGGGTGACCAGGCCGAGCAGCAGCAGGACGCCGGCGCCCAGTTCGGTGCCGGTCGCCATCAGCGCGTGCAGGCGGCCGGGCCGCAGCCCCATCGACTCGAACCAGCCCGCCGTCCCGGGAATCCTGCCCCCGCCCCACGCGTGGTTCCAGCCGTGCGCGAGCAGCGTGCCGCCCACGGACAGCCGCAGCACCAGGGACGCGATATCCGCGCCCACCGCCTCACCAGCCATGCACGCACCCTTCCGTCGCGGACGTCCCGCCAACGTACCGCCGGTGCTCGCCGATCTGCATTTTGTATGTGCGGTTGCCAACCGTGATGACGCATTTCCGCCATGCCGTCCGTATCTCGGCCCGCGTGCCCCGGTTCACCATGACGGCACCCATCAGTCACTCCGTACTTCTGAAGGGATGCCCCCCATGAGATTCGAAAAAGCCGGCAGACCCGGCTCCGGCGGCCGGCTGCGGCGCGGGCTGGTGGCCCTCGCTGGCGCCGCCGCCGTCGTGCTCTCGCTCGTCCAGGCGCCCGCCGCGCACGCGCTCCCGCCGGGGAACGTCCCGGCGGTCGGCGTGGACACCGGGCGGTTCAAGCTGCCCATCGGCTGCACGATCACGCTCGCCGGCCTGCCGGTGTTCTACCTGCCTACGGACGTGGACGTGCAGGGCGTGGCGCCCGTGCAGCTCGGCCCCGGCCAGGACTTCTGGCTGACGCAGGGCTCGGGCAGCATCACGTTCCCGTCCTGGCTGACCTCGCTCGCGCCCATCCTCGGGATCGACAAGGCCGACGCGCGGGTCACCGACCTGACCATCGGCGCGAGCGACTCCACCCCGTCCGCGATCAACATCGCGGACGGCGACCCGTTCGAGATCAAGGACATCGCGATCGAGGCCGGCAAGCCGCTCAAGGTCGGGCTGCCGCTGACCGGGACGTTCGACGTCGGCCCGTACAAGGCGCCGGACAGCGGCAAGGTCACGCTGGCCTTCGACCACGCGGTGGCCGAGATCGACCTGAAATCGCAGGCCGGGTTCAGCATCCCGATCAAGGCGGACTGCAAGCCGTCCGCCGGCAACGCGCTGCTGACGATCGGCGTGGGCGGAGCGCCGGGCCTGCCCCCGGCCAAGATCACCGGTGCGCCGCTGAACTTCCCGGAGCCCGCCTCCAACGAGCTGGTCGGCATCATCGACGCACCGTCCAGGTGCACGCTGGGCGGTGAGTCGCTCGACGTCGGCATCGCCGTCGGCGCCCGCATCCCGCTGGTGGTCAAGAAGGGCGGCTCCTTCGCGTTCACCGAGGCGAGCGGTGCGCTGGTGATCCCCGCGGAGACCGTGAACCGGCTCATCGACAAGGGGTACAGTTCGGCGTCCGGCACGGTCACGGCCCTGAACCTGGAGGTCGAGGGCGGTACGCCGGCGACGCAGAACGTCATCCCGTCCGGCGGCATCCCGATCCCGCGGACCCCGCTCGTCCGCGGCGAGCAGATCACCGTGCCGCTGCCGGGCGACGGAACGCTGACCGCCGGGCCGTTCACCCCGGCGTCCGGCGCCCGGAGCGTCTCGGTCCGGCTCGGGTCGGCCGCCGCCGACTTCACCTTCGGCGGCGGATCCGGCGCCGTCCCGGCGGCGTGCGACGCGCCGTCCCCGAAGGTCTACCTGGTCGACAACCCGGTGACCTGACGCACCCGGCCGGCGGCGGCGGCGCACGCCGTCCGGCCCGGTGCGCCCCGCCCCGCCCCGCCCCGCCGACCGCATACATCGCCCGCCGCGGGGCACGTCGCAGGAGTCAGGCTCCAGATCGTGTCACGTTCAGAGGTGTCCGGCGCGTCTACCTCTGTGGCGGCACCGATGCGGAGGCGAGGAGGCGGCATGGAGAGCGTGGCCAGACGGTACGACCTGACGATGCTGTACGCCGTGTACGAGGCGTTCCGCCGCGACACGGCCCGGCTGGAGGCCGCACCCGGGCCGGACGGTCCGGCGGTCGCGAACACCTGGTCCCTCTTCACCTCCTACTGGCGGATCCAGGACGACGCGGAGAAGCGCGCCCTGTGGACGGTGATGTACGCCAAGGACGCCGACGAGCAGGCGCCCGACTGCGGACTCGGACGCCGTGGACTCGGACGCGGCGGACTCGGACGCGTCGGCGTCGTCCTCGACCGCCTCGCGACGCAGACGCTGCGGGTCGTCCCGCTGATCGACGGCGTGGACGCGGCCCTGGAGCACCGCGACCCCGGCATGTTCGCCCGGTACGCGTGGGAGCTGCGCGCATCCCTGGACGCCCTCCTGGAGTTCAAGGAGTCGAACGTCCTCCCGCTCATCCAGGAGACCCTGACGCCCTTCGAATGGGGCACCTTCGACGTGGAGTTCCGCCGCGAACTGGGCCTCCGGGGTCTCGGGACGTTCCTGCCCTGGCTGCTGGACGGCGCCCCCGAGCCCACCCGCAACGCGGTGCTGCGGCTGATGCCGCCGCCGATCCGGCTCTGCTACCGGGTCACCTGGCGCCCGCGCTACCGGCGCCGCAGCCACCTGGCCGTGCCCGCCTGCTGAGGCCCCCGCGGGCGACCCCGTTCCGCGGGTGACCCGTTCCGCGAGTGACGGGGCGCACACCGCCGCATGTCACATTCGTCCGCCCGACGCCGTCTTATGCGCAGAAGCGCGACGAAGGGATGGTGGCGATGGCGGGCACGATGCCCCGGGCACGAGGGCGATGGGTCGACGCCTCGGCGCACGCACTGGACGAGCGGCTCGGTACCACGGGTTTCGCCCGCAAGTCGCTGCGCAAGGCGTTCCCGGACCAGTGGACCTTCCTGCTCGGCGAGATCGCGATGTACTCGTTCGTGATCATCGTACTGACCGGGGTCTACCTGACGCTGTTCTTCAAGCCGGGCATGCAGGAGGTGGTCTACAACGGCTCGTACACGAAGCTGCGGGGCGTCGAGATGAGCGAGGCGTACGCGTCCACGCTCAAGATCAGCTTCGATGTGCGGGGCGGGCTGCTCGTCCGGCAGATCCACCACTGGTCGACGCTGATCTTCATGGCGGCGATCCTCGTGCACATGCTGCGGAACTTCTTCACCGGCGCGTTCCGCAAGCCGCGCGAGCTGAACTGGCTGATCGGCGTCGCCATGTTCACGCTGGTCATGCTGAACGGGCTGTTCGGGTACTCGCTCCCCGACGACCTGCTGTCGGGCACGGGGCTGCGCATCCTGGAGGGCGTCACCGCGTCCGTCCCGCTGGTCGGCTCCTACGCGGTGATGTTCCTGTTCGGCGGGGAGTATCCGGGGACCGACATCATCCCGCGCCTCTACGTCATCCACGTCCTGCTGATCCCGGGCCTGCTCGCGGCGCTCATCCCGCTGCACGCGATCGTGCTGACCTGGCGGCAGACGCACACCCAGTTCCCCGGCAAGGGCAGCACGAACACGACGGTCCGCGGCTACCCGTTCTTCCCGGTGTTCATCGCCAAGACCACCGCCTTCTTCCTCTGGGTGCTGGGCGTGACGACGCTGCTGGCCGCGTTCGTCCAGATCAACCCGATCTGGCTCTTCGGCCCGTACGACCCGGGCGCGATCAGCTCCGGCTCGCAGCCCGACTGGTACATGGGCTGGCTGGAGGGCGCGCTGCGGATCATGCCGGCCTGGGAGATCACCGCGTGGGGCCACACGGTCGCGCTCAGCGTGCTGGTCCCGGCGCTCGCGGTCCCCGGCCTGCTGTTCACCGGCCTCGCCGCCTACCCGTTCCTGGAACGCTGGGTGACCGGCGACGACCGCATCCACCATCTGCTGGACCGGCCCCGCGACGTCCCCGCGCGGACCGGCGTCGGCGTCGCCGGCGTCGTCTTCTACGGGACGCTGTGGCTCGCCGGCGGCAACGACGTCCTCGCCGACCGGTTCCACATCCCGCTCTTCTGGACGACCTGGTTCTTCCGCGCCCTGATCATCCTCGGGCCGGTGCTCGGCTACATCATCGCCTACCGGCTCTGCGTCGGCCTGCAGCGCCGCGACCTCGGCCTCGTCTCGCACGGGCTGGAGACCGGCATCATCCGGCAGTCGCCGGACGGCGGGTACAGCGAGGTCGAGCGGCGCCTGCCGGACGAGGCGATCGCCGCGATCACCGATCCGCGCCCGGCGCCGGCCGCCGACCTGGACGTCCCGCCGCCCATCGACGGCATCGGCAGCCCGCGCGGCCGCAGCGCGTCCGGCCGCCTGCGCGCCGCGCTCAACCGCCGGTTCCGGGCCGATCTGGCCGTCGTCCCCGAACGTCCACCACTGGACTCCGGCGACGACCGCCCGGCCCTCGGCGAGAAGACCTCGTCCTGACGCGGAGGCCCGGCGGTCAGCGCTTGAAGAACTGCTCGATCACGGGGGCGGCGACGGCCGCCGCGTCGTCGCCCAGGTCGGGGGGCAGCGCACCGCTCAGCCACAGGTGCGCGAAGCCGTGCACGATCGACCAGGCGGCGAGGCCGCGCGCCCGCGCGTCCTCCGGGCGGCCCGGCGCGGCCTCCCGGACGCTCTCGGCGAGCACCCGGGTCGCGCGGGCGCGGGCTGCGGTCAGGCCGGGGTCGTCCGCGCGGTAGAGGCCGGGGCTGAACATCACCTCGAAGTGCGCCCGGTGCCCGACGGCGAACCGGACGTAGGCCAGGCCGGCCGCGTGCAGGTCGCCGCCGGCGCCTTCCAGGGCGTCCGCGAACAGAGCGTACCCCTCGGCGGCGACGGCGGTCAGCAGGCCCGCCTTGTCGCCGAAGTGGTGCGCGGGCGCGGCGTGCGAGACGCCGGCGCGGCGGGCCAGCTCGCGCAGGCTCCACCCGGCCGGCCCCGACTCGGCGATCGCCGCGACGGCGGCCGCCATGATCGTCCGCCGCAGGTCGCCGTGGTGGTAGCGGTCGCCGCTCATCCCGGGGATCCGCCCGTCACTCGCTCTCCTTGGCGAACTCGCGGAGCCGGGGCAGGTCCACCACGGTGATCTTGCGCCAGCCGGTGCGGATCAGCCCCTCGCGGCGCAGCCCGTTGAGGGCGCGCGCGACGGTCTCCCGGGACGCGTCCATCCAGCTGCCCAGCTCCTCCTGCGACAGCGGCGGGCCGATCTCGATCGACCCGTCCGGCGCGGGCGGGGCGTGCTGGGCCGACACCTCCGCGAGGTGCGTCAGCAGCCCGGCGAGGCGCTGCGGGCCGCGGCTCGTGACGTGCGCGGTGAGCCGCCGGCCGGACTCGTCCATGCGCTGGACGAAGGTCCCGGTGACGAGCATCCACACGTCCGGGTGCCCGTCCAGGAACCCGGTGAAGCGGGCGGCGGGCACCACGAGCGCGCGGATCGGCGACAGCGCGGTGACGGTCGCGGCGCGCGGCCGTCCGCCGAGCACGGCCATCTCGGCGATCAGGTCGCCGGGGCCGCGGACGGCCAGCACCACGTCGTGGCCGTCCGCGGTGGACGAGGTGACCTTCGCCCAGCCGCGCTCGATGATGATCACGTGGTCGGACTCGTCGCCCTGGTAGACCAGGGGCGCCTTCACCGGGAACTGCCGGGGGCGCGCCGCGGCGCGCAGCGCGGACTGCTGCGCGGGGTCGAGCGCGGCCCAGAACCCCGGCCGCGGGGAGGACGCCGCGTACGCTGCCAACAGCCCGTCTCCTTCGCCCGCCGTCGCTCTTTCTCACCGTCACTGCCCACGGTCATGTGAACTGTAAACCGCGGGACCTCCTCTTGGGCACCGCGAGAACCCGGAGGCCGGGATCACGCGCCCGGCGGCGGCTGCGACTCGACGCTCAGGGCCTCGTGGTCGAAGCTCAGATAGCCCGCGATCTTCGTCGCGTCCTCCAGCGGCTCCTCGTAGGACCAGGCGGCGTCCTCGGCGCCTTCGAGCGACCAGTACGACGCCTCCCCCTTGTACGGGCAGACGGTGTGCTTCTGGCTCCGGGTCAGCAGCTCGCGGCGGACGTCCTCGGCCGGGATGTAGTACCGGTTGGGCAGCCCGGTCTCCGACAGCACGATCGGATGCTCGGTCTCCGCGACGACCTCCCCGTCCCGCAGCACCCGGACGTGCCGGCGCGCATGGCGGGCGTCGACGCGGTGGAACGGGTCGCGCAGGTGCCCGTGGACCTCCTCGTCCTCGTCATACCAGGCGTCCAGCGGCTCCCAGTAGAACGCCATGAGCCCGCGCAGCCACGCCGCCTCGGGCTTCGGCTCCGGATACCCCCACACCGCGTTCTCCGCCTCGCGGTCGCCGGCCCGGATCGTCCAGTAGGCGGCGTCGCCCTTGAACGGGCAGTGGGTGGTGTGGGCGGTCTTCACCAGCAGGTCGGTCCGGACGTCCTCCTCGGGGACGTACAGGACGGGCAGCAGCCCCGTCTCGTGCAGGAACTGCCCGCGCTCGGTGTCGAGGACGATCTCCCCCGCGAACCAGGCGTGGACGCGGCGCGGGAACCGGTGCATGAACAGCCGGTGCTTCGGCCCGTCGATGGCGAAGTTGACCGCGTCACCCGGCGAGCCCGCGAGCGGTCCCGGTCGCATGGTCAAGGACATGGGGCGACTCCTCACACTCCGGACGGCATCGTCTCCAGTTCACCACGGCGGGCCGCCTCCGTGCGGAGCGGCGCGAGCGCGGACGTGAACCGGAACCAGCCCAGCGCGTCGTAGCGGTCGGCGAGCCGGGTCGGCACGTACTGGCGCCGGTCGCGGTCCGGGTCGTACACGACGCCGATCGCGCGGTGCCCGAGCGTCCGGGTGAAGAAGGCGGGCTTGTCCGGTTCGGGCGGCACGATGAACATCCCGCGGTGCAGCTCCGACTCGGCCAGCACCCCCTCCAGCGACCCGTGGAGCGGCGGCGGCACGTGCATGACCTCCATCGGGCCGCCCCAGCGCGGCGCCGCGACGACCTCGCCGGGCCCGCCGGCGAACCCGACCAGGACGACCTCGTCCCGGCCGTGCCGCTCCCGCGCCAGCTGGCCGAGGTTGATCATGCCGGCGTCGGCCATGCCGGTCGCCCGCGCGTCGCCCACATGGGTGTTGTGCGCCCAGACGACGGCCTTGCCCTCTCCCCGCCGCGACTCGTGGAACTCCATGAGCCGGCCCAGGGTGTCGGCCATGTGGACGTCCCGGACGTTCCACGACTCCGGCCCGCCGCCGATCATGGCGCGGTAGTACCGCTCGGCGTTCGCCGCCACCTCGGCGTTCTGCCGGGCGTCGAACTCCTCCGCCGGGTCGCGGGGCGCCGCCGCCGGCACGGACCGGCGGAGCCTCGTCAGCAGCGCCAGGACCTCGTCGGCGCACCCGTCCGGGACGAGCGCCGTGCTCCACCCGTAGGCCTGCGGGTCCTCGCCGTGCGGCTCGAAGCAGCGGTACGCCTCAAGCGCCGTGTCCAGGTACTCGGGGCGGTGCTCGGCCAGATGGTCGACGACCGCGCGCAGCGACTCCCACAGGCTGTAGACGTCCAGGCCGTAGAAGCCGGCGCGGTCGTCGGACGGCAGGTCGGCGTTGCGGCCGCGCAGCCACCGGCAGAACTTGACGGTCTCCTCGTTGGCCCACATCCACGTCGGCCAGCGCTCGTAGGCGTCCAGGACGTCCCGCGGGTCCGCGGGCGCGCCCGGCGCCAGGGTCACCGAGCGGCCGACCCGGCGGCAGTCCGGGTAGTCGCCCTCGACCGCGACGAACGCGAAGCCGCGCTCGGCGATCAGCCGCCGGGTCAGCGCGGCCCGCCACGCGTAGTACTCGTGCGTGCCGTGGCTGGCCTCGCCGATCAGTACGCAGCGGGCGTCCCCGATCCGGTCCAGGAGCGGATCGAGGTCCTCCTCGTACTCCAGCGGCAGCGCCGCTCCCTGCACGTCGTCGGCGTCGGGCCCCTCATGGCTCACTGCAGGGCTCATCGCGATCCCCTCCGCTTCCCCTCCGGCCCCGTGCGCGGCTCGCGGCGCTCGGCGTCGTCCTCGCGGCCTCCCGGTCGTGGCATGACGGCGTCCCCCTTTCCGTCGTCCTCCCCGCGTTCCCCCGATCCGGGGATCGATGCAGGCGAAACCGGCATTTCCCGGGTCCGCCGGTCGTCCCGGCGCAGGCCGGTGGCGCGGGCGCGGCAGGCGGTGGGCGTCTGGCCGTAGGCGGCGCGGAAGGCCCGGCTGAAGGCGGCGGCGTCCGGCAGGCCCCAGCGGTCGGCGATCGCACCGATCCGCTCGGTGCCGAGGAACGGGTCGCTCAGCTCGCGGCGGCAGTTCTCCAGCCGCCGTGCCCGGACGTACCGGGCGACGGTCGTCCCGGCCGGCCGGAACACCCGGTACAGCTGCCGGACGGAGATGTGGTGCGCCGCGGCGATCACGGCCGGACTCAGCGCCGGGTCGGGCAGCCGCTCCTCGATCCACTCCCGGATCGCGCGCAGCATCTCCGCGCTCTCCGCGCTCTCCGCGCTCTCCGGAGTCGGTGCGGGCGGCTCGCCCAGCCACTCGCCGGCCGCGCCGGTCACCAGCTCCACGATCGCGCCGCCGCGCGGGATCACGACCGTGCGGTCGTCCGAGGTCTCAGCGAGCGTGGGCATGACGCTCCTCCGGTCGGCGGGCGGGTCTCGGACGCCACCCGCAAGGCTTCTACGGCCCGTCAGGAAGGTCAATGAGCGAGTCAGCACGACGCTCCGGGCCCGTTTTGGCACTCGCCGCCAAAGGCCCGGCACCGTTCGCCCCCCGAGCTGCCGATGAACCTCCCGGCGGGGACGGCCCGCATATCTCGCGCCGTCTGTCTTGTTCGCCCGATTTGCTCCGGAAATGCGAACCGACACGTCATGGGAAGCGGCCACGAAACGTCAAGGGAATGGATAGTCTCCCACCGACTCACTCTTCGGTCGGGTAAAGAAATCTGGGAGCACACGCCGCATGAGCGCTGCCAACCGGGCACAGGTCATCACACGGTGGGGGGCCATCGCCTTCATGGCGGCCGCGGTCCTGACCGCCACCGCCGGCGGTTTCGCCCAATCCTATGCCGGTCTCTATCACTGGGCCCTGGAACACGGGCTGCGCGGCTGGAAGGCCGAATCGTTCCCCCTGCTGGTCGACCTGTTCATCATCGTCGGCGAGCTCGGCCTCTTCCTGCTCGCCATCGACGCCTTCGTCATCAAGCGCCGGGCCCTGATGAGCTGGCTCGACTTCTGCCTGCCGCTGACGATCGCGCTCGCCGGATGGACGGCCAGCCTCATCTTCAACGTCGGCCACGTCGGCCACAAGACGTTCTCCTACCAGGCGACCGCCGCCGTCCCGCCGATCGTGTCGATGCTCGGCCTGTTCGTCCTGCTGCGGACCCTGCACCGGTACGTGTCGCAGAATACCGAGGAAGAGGAGGCCAAGCCGGCCGAGCCGCAGACGCGCGCCATCGCCGGGCCGGTGACGCTCAACCAGATCACGCTGATGCCGCTGCGGAACACCGGGCCGTTCCCGCAGATCCAGGTCCCCGGCCACTACGGCAAGGCGATCGAGTCCGGCGCGGCCGGGCAGCCGGCGGCCGAGGCCGGCGCGACCTCCAAGACCGACACCGCGCCCAAGGCCGCGCCGAGCGCGCCCGTCCAGGCCGCCGCCGCCCCGGCCCCGGCCCCCGCGCCGGTGCCCGCACCCGAGCCGGAACTCGCCGTCGTCAGCGCCGCCGCCGCGGCGGCGAGCCCCAACGGGCGCAGCTCCTACGGCACGACGGCCGGGGCGCCCGCGACCGCGCCCGCCCCCGAGAACCTGCGCAGCCTCGTCATCGACATCCTCGAACGGCGGCACGGCGACGTCGCCGCGACGCTCGCCGAGGTCAGGGCCGAGGGCTACGGCTGCGACGAGGCCGAGATCCAGCGGATCAGCGACAACCACTGGTTCCCGTACGCGGTGTACCGGCTGCTCGCCAAGCACCACGGCGACGGCGAGCTCGTCGCCCGGGAGCTGACCGCGCAGGGCATCCTCTACGACCAGACCACGCTGGACGCCCTCGTCCAGTCCTGGCGGGTCTGACCCTCGATCGTTTCCGGACCGGCCGCCCGCGCCATTGCGGGCGGCCGGTCCCGGTTCATTCTCCGCCGTATCCGCGCGATCACGCTCCGTCCGTGCGACGCTGGGCACACCAGCGACGCGGGGAGAGCCGATGAAGTCGATGCGCACCCACCTCGCCGCGGTGGCGGCCGCCGCCGCGCTCGGCGGAGCCGTCACCGGATACCTGATCGCCCCGTCTCCCGGAGACGCGTCCGCCCGTCCCGCGGCCGCCTCCCCCGCGAGCGGAACGCTCCACCTCGCGCTGAACATGCCGGCCGGTGACCGCGCCAAGGCGGCGGCGCTCGGCTACGACCTGTTCGACGTCGACCCGGACGCGGACGAGATCGCGTCCCTGCCCGCGGGCGGCCGGGCCCTCCTGTGGGTCGGCAACACCACGTGCGGCGGCTTCCAGCAGGAGAGCACATCCGCGTTCGCCGCCACGGTGAAGCGGTTCGCGGACAACGACCGCGTCTACGGGTGGTACCTGTCCGACGAGCCGAACCCGGACGAACGCCCCGACATCGCCGGCAAGATCCGGCAGCGCGCCGACCTCGTGCACCGGTACGCGCCCGGCCAGAAGGCGTTCGCGTCGCTGACCGACTGGCCGATGCGGCCGCTCAAGCCGTCCGAGACGCATCTCGACCTCATCGGCCTCGATCCGTACCCGTGCCGGACCGGCGGCGAGAGCTGCGACCTCGGCGCGATCGACACCATGGTCGGGCAGGCCGCGCGCGCCGGGTTCCCCCGCCGCATGATCGTCCCGGTGTTCCAGACGTTCGGGCAGTCCTGCAACGACGGGGAGCGGAACTGGCGGCTGCCGGGCGAGGGGGAGCTCCGGTCGATTCTCCGGCGGTGGGACCGGCTCGTCCCGCGGCCCGCGTTCGACATCAGCTACTCGTGGGGCCGCCAGGACGCCTGGGCCTGCCCGGCGCTGTCCGACGCCGACGGCGGCGGCGGCCTCCCGGATCTCCAGGCCGTCATGAAGGCGCACAACAAGCACCGGGACGGCCCCGGGCTGCCCCCGCGGAGCCCGGGGCGCGCACCGGCGCCGGCGGTGACCGAGAGACCGCCGGCGCCGGCGAGAACGTGCCCCGCCCCGTCCGCACGCTAGGGTTCGCGCTGCTGCTCCTGGGCCGGGTCGGTGCGCAGGCGGGCGTGCAGCCCGCCGTCCACGCGCAGGACGTGCCCGTTGAGCTGCGCCGCCGCCGGGGACGCCAGGTACAGCGCCGCGTCCGCGACCTCCTCCGGCGCGGTGGTGCGGCCCGCCGGGATGTCGGTGGCGGGCCGGATCTCGCCGACGACGCTGGCGGGGGCGATGCAGTTCGCCCGGATGCCGAGGCCGCCGAGTTCCACGGCGATCGCCCGGCTGAGCGCCTCGATGCCCGCCTTCGTGACGTCGTAGGCGCTCTGGTCGTCGTGCGCGCGGGAGCCGCCCGGCGACGACATGCTGACGATCGCGCCGCCGCGCCCCGCGTCCCGCCAGTACCGGACGGCCCGCACCGACAGCAGGTACGCCGAGCGCAGGTTCGCGGCGATCACCGCGTCCCAGACGTCGGCGCCGAGGTCGATGAACGGGGTGCGCACCTCGGTCATCGCGGCGTTGTTGACGAGCACGTCCAGGCCGCCGTCCCGGCCGAGCCGCGCGAAGACGGCGTCGGCGACGTCCTCGCGGGCCAGGTCGCCGGTCATCGTCGCCACCCGCGGGACGGCGTCGAAGACCTTGAGCCCGTCGGCGTCCACGTCCACGGCGAGCACGCCGGCGCCCGCGTCCGCGAAGCGGTGCACCAGCGCGCGGCCGATCAGCCCCGCGGCGCCGGTCACCAGCACCCGCTCCCCCGTGTAGTCGAACGTGACAGCGCTCATCTGTTAGCCCTCATTCGGCCGGAGCCTCCCTCACCTGGGCGACGATCTGTGTCGGGTTGACGAACATCAGCGCGATGATCAGCAGCACCGCCGACAGTGCCATGTAGATCACGGCCATCGCGTCGATGGCCTGGGCCGCGCGGATGCCCGGGGTGAACGCGGCGCTGTACAGCGCGACGATCAGGGTCTGGCTGTCGGCGTCCGCCACCAGGAACGTCAGCTCGAACATGGCGACGGTGCGGACCAGCACCAGGATTCCGGCGGCGAGGATGCCGGGCAGCAGCAGCGGCACCAGCACCCGCGTGAACACCTGCCGGGTGCGGGCGCCGCACATCCGCGCCGCCGACTCCACGTTCGTGTCGATCTGCTCCACGAACGGCGTCATCACGAGGATGACGAACGGCAGCGCCGGGACGAGGTTCGCCGCGACGACGCCCGTCATCGTCCCCGCCAGGTGCACCTTGTACAGGACGGTCGCGAGCGGGATCCCGTAGGTGATCGGCGGCAGCAGCACCGGGAGCAGCAGGAGGAACATCACGATCCGCTTGCCGGGGAAGTCGCGCCGCGCGAGCGCGTACCCGGCCGGGACGCCGACCAGCAGCGCCAGCGCCACCACGACGAGCGTGATCTCCAGCGTGACCGTGAGGACGTCGCCGAGCGCGAACTCGTCCCAGGCGTCGGAGTACCACGAGCCGGTGAAGCCCTGCGGCAGCCAGCCGGCGAACCACTTCGTCCCGAACGAGTTGACGACCACCGACAGGATCAGGGTGAACAGGTTGACCAGGAAGAACACGACGCAGGCCCAGACGAGCCAGGTGCCCGGCCGGCCCCTCGGCAGGCTCCGCTTCGGCAGCCCGGCCGGGCGCGAGACGGCGGTGGTCATGATCCCTTACCTCCCGACGCGGGCCCGGTGTAGAGGCGGCCGCGCAGCAGCAGCGTGACCGAGATGACGAGCAGTTCGAACACGCCCATCAGCACGGCGATGGTCGAGGCCATCGAGTAGTCGTACTTCTCGAACGCCGCCTGGTACGCCGCGATCGCCATCACCCGCGTCTCCCCGGCCGGTTCGCCGACGAGGTTCGCGGACGGGAACACCGAGAACGCCAGCACGAACGCCAGCACGAACGTGGTGGCGAGGCCGGGGGCCAGCAGCGGCAGGACGACCCGCCGCATCCGCTGCCACGGCCCGGCGCCGAGCGTGGCGGCGGCCCGCTCCAGCGTCGGATCGATGCCCGACATGTAGGACAGCACCAGCAGGAACGCGAACGGGAACCCGGTGATGAGCAGCGAGAACAGCACGCCCCAGTAGTTGTAGATCAGCCGCACGGGCTCGTCCACGATGTGGAGGTCGAGCAGGACCCGGTTGAACCAGCCCTTGGGGCCGAGGTAGCGCAGCAGGCCGTCCGCGACCAGGACCGTGCCGAGCGTCACCGGCAGGACGAGCAGCGCCGTCAGCACCCGCCGCCCCCGGAACCGGCCGCGCAGCCGGTACGCGATCGGCACCGACGCGCCGACGTTGATCAGCGCGGCCGGCAGCGCGAGCTTGAGCGTCTTCCACACGGTGCTGCGCTGGTAGGAGTCGCTGAAGAAGTCGGCGTAGTTGCCGAACGGCCCGCCGCCGTTCTTCGGCTGCAGCGACAGCCCCACCCCGTACATCATCGGGTAGAGGAAGAGCAGCCCGATGATGAGCACGGCGGGCAGCAGCAGGAGCAGCACCCGGTCGACGCCGCGCTCGGCGAGCCGGTGCCGGAGGCCGCCGCGCCCGGCCGCCGCCGCCTCCGGGCGAGGGGGAGCCTCAACCACCATCCCGGGCCCCCGTCTCGGCGATCACCGCGGGCTCGTCGAGCGCCGCGGCGGCCTCCGCCACGCTCTCACCGAACACGAGGACCCGCTCGGGCTGGACGGTCAGCGTCACCCGCTCCCCCGGCGCGATCCGCTCCGGGGACTTGAAGTGGACGACGCGCCCGTCATCGGTGACGCCTTCGGCGGCGACCTCGCGCCCGTGGAACTCCGACACCTCGACCCGGACGGTCACGCGGTTCTCCGCGCCCGGGTCGGCGGCGACCCGGAAGTCCTCGGGCCGGACTGCCGCGACCGCCCGTCCGCCGCTGATGGGGTCCTGCCCGATTCCCGTGAGCGCGAGCCCGCCCTTCTCCCCGAGCGTCACCTTCCCGTCGCCCGCCGACAGGACGGGCAGCTCGAGCAGGTTCCGGTAGCCCATGAACCCGGCGATGTAGGTACTGGCCGGGTACGTGTAGACCTCCTCCGGCGTCCCGATCTGCTCGACCTTCCCGGACCGCAGCACCACGACCCGGTCGGCGAGCGCGAGCGCCTCCTCCTGGTCGTGCGTGACGTACACGGTCGTCAGGCCGAGCGTCTGGTGGATGCGGCGGATCTCCGTGCGCATCTGCACGCGGAGCTTGGCGTCCAGGTTGGACAGCGGCTCGTCCATCAGCACCAGCTTCGGCCGCAGCACGATCGCGCGGGCGATCGCCACCCGCTGCTGCTGGCCGCCGGACAGCTGGCCGGGCAGCTTGTCCGCGTGCTCGGTCAGCTCGACCGTGCGCAGCGCCTCGTCCACCCGGCGCGCCGTCTCCGCCTTCCCGACCCGCCGGACCGACAGCCCGAACGCGACGTTCTTGCGGACCGACAGGTGCGGGAACAGCGCGTAGTTCTGGAACACCATCCCGAACCCGCGCTTCTCCGGCGGCAGCGTGTCGATGCGCTCCTCGTCCAGCCAGATGGCGCCGTCCGACAGCGGCAGCAGGCCCGCCAGGCAGTTCAGCGCGGTCGACTTGCCGCACCCGGAGGGCCCGAGCAGCGCGATGAACTCGCCGCCCTCGATCCGCAGATCGAACCCGCTGAGCGCCGTCGCCCTCCCGAACCGCCGCGTCACCCCGTCCAGCCGCAAGTGCCCGAACGCGGCCCGTGCGTCCTTCTCCAGCACGGTCCCCGCCGTCATGACTTCTTGACCTTCTGCCCGCCGATCTCGCGGTCCCAGCGGTCGAACGCGGTGACGAGGGCCTTGGCGTCCAGCGGCGGGGCCTTGGGGTTGTCGGCGATGAGCTTGTCGTACTCGGGCCGGCCGTACTCCTTGATCGCCTGCTGGCTCTCCGCCGGCGCCATGTCGAGGGTCACGCCCTTCACGGCCGGGCCCGGGTAGAAGTAGCCCTTGTCGAAGGTGATCGCCTGCTGCTGCGGCTGGAGCGAGTACTTCATCATGTCCAGCAGAACGGCGAGCTTCTCACCGGAGACGCCCTTGGGGACGACCATGTAGTGCGCGTCGGTGACCCAGGTGAACCCTTCGAGGGCCTGGATCTTGACGTCCTTGGGCACCTGGCCGAGGACGCGCGGGTTGATGTCCCAGCCGGTGGTGCTGAGGATGATGTCGCGGGTGCCTTCGCCCAGCTCCTTCATCGTCTGCGTGGTGCCGGTCGGGTAGTACTCGATGTACTTGTCGAGGTCCTTGAGGTACTGCCAGGTCTTGGACCAGCCGTTGGTCGGGTCCTTCGGGTCGGAGTCCTTGAGGATGTAGGGCAGGCCCATGAGCCACGTGCGTCCGGGACCGGAGTTGGACGGGCGCGCGTACTCCAGCTTGTTCGGGTGGGCCTTCGCCCAGGCGAGCAGTTCGTCGGCCGTCTTCGGCGGGTTCGGGACCTTCTTCGGGTTGTACTCCAGCAGCGGGCCGGACGGGTAGTACGTCACGGTCACGCCCTTGCCCTGGGCGAGGTCCTGCATCTTGGACGCGGGCTCCAGGTACTGCGACTTCAGGTCGGGCAGCTTGTCGGAGTACTTGCCGACCAGGTCGACCCACAGGTTCTGCTCCAGGCCGGCCGAGAGGCCGTCGGTGCCGGTCAGCACGAGGTCGATGTCGAGCTGCCCGGCGTCCTGCTGGGCCTTGACCTTGCCGGCCAGCTCCGGCGCGGTCGCCTTCGTATAGGTGATCTTGCTGACGAGCTTGGGGTGCTCCTTCTGGTAGTTCTCGAAGATCTGCTGGGTGAGCTGGAGGTTCCCGGCGACGTCGATGATGTTGAGGGTGACGGGCTTGGACGGCAGCTTGACGTCTCCGGCGGCCGGTTCGGACGCGGCCTTGCCGTCCGAGCTGGGCGCGCCGCAGGCGGTCAGCAGCAGTCCGGCGGCCGTGGCGAGGGTGAGGAGGGCTGATCGAGGAGTTCTCATGGGGTGGGTCCTCCTGGCGGGACACGCGGTCCCGCAACGGGATAGGGCCGGGCTCACACCGGCCCGGTGGTGCCTCGGATGAGGAGTCGGGTCGTCAGCTCGGAGGCCGGCGGAAGAGGGGGCGCCTTCGGCGCCCTGGGGTCGAGCGCCGCGTGCATGGTGGCGGCCGCGGCCCGCGACAGCGCGTTCACGGGCATGGCCACCGTGGTCAGGGGCGGATTGGTCATCGACGCCATCGGGATGTCGTCGAACCCGACGATGCCGAGGTCGCCGGGCACCTGCACACCGCGCTCGGTGAGCCGTGACAGCACGCCGAGCGCGACCAGGTCGTTGTAGGCGAACGCGGCGGTGACGTCCGCCGCGACCACCTCGTCGGCGGCCCGGTACCCGCCGGTGAACCGCGGCTCGTACGGGCCGAGGTCCACCAGTTCGATGCCGCGCTCCTCGCAGGCCGCCCCGAGGAACTTGCGGCGCTGCCGGTTCGACCACGAGTTGGCCGGGCCGGACAGGTACGCGCACCTGCGGTGGCCCAGCGCGTGGACGTGCGCGACCGCCTGGTCCAGGCCGGGCTGGAAGTCCAGCAGGACCGAGGGGGCCGTCCGGCTGGTCCGGTAGGCGAGGACCACGCTGGTCTTGGCCGCGACGGCGCGCAGCCGCGTCCCCGACATTCGGGGGGCGCACAGGATGAGCCCGTCCACCCGCTCGACCATGGCCTCGGCCAGCCTGACCTCCGTCGCGGTGTCCTCGTCGGTGTCGGCCAGGAAGACCGCGAACTCGGTGTCCCGGAAGTAGGCCTCGACACCCTTGATGAACGGGGCGAAGAACGGGTTGGCGATGTCGGGCACGATCAGCCCGACGTTGCGGGTCCGCCCGAGGACCAGCGACTGCGCCGCGCGGTTCGGCTGGTAGCCGAGACGTTCGGCGCATTCGAGCACGCGCTGCCGGGTTTCGGCGTTCACGAGCTCCGGGGAGTTCAGCGCGCGCGAGACCGTCGAGGGGGACACCCCCGCCAGGCTCGCCACCGCCCGGATCGAGGACCGGGTTCCGTCTGCGCTCATGCGGACGATTATGAAAACGTTTGCGGAACAGTGTCAACAGCGGGCGCGAAAAAGCCCCCGACCGCAACGACCTCGTGATCTGAGGCCGGCGCGGCCGGGGGCCTCCCCTCCCGGGGCTCGGAGCTAGGCGGCGTCCCGCCCGGCCCGCTGCAGCGCGGGCTCGTCCTGGACGTCGTCGCCGTGCACGTACCGGCGGCCGCGCAGCAGCGACACCAGCGCCGCGACCAGCGACATCGCGATCGCCATGCTGAACACGATGACGAGGCCGTGGTGGAACGGCTCGGAGATCAGGTGCGGGAAGTACGAGCGTCCGGTCAGCGTGGCCACGTCGTCCGGCGCGAGCCCGCCGAGCACGTGGAACGGGGCGAGCAGGTTCTGGATCGGGTTGTAGCCGAGGAAGGCGGCGAACAGCGTGCCGACCGGCGGCAGTTCGCCGACCTGCGCCGCGGGCCCGGCCGGGACGCCGTGCTGCGTCAGCCCCTGGGTCAGCGTCTTCGGCAGCGTGCTGGACAGCCCCGCGATCATGAGCGAGAAGAACACGCCGATCGACAGCACCATGCCGGCGTTCATGAACGTGGCGCGCATGCCGGACGCGACGCCGCGCTGGTCCGCCGGGACGGAGTTCATGATCGCGGTGGTGTTGGGCGCGGCGAACAGCCCGGAGCCGATCCCGTTCAGGAAGATCAGCAGCGCGAACGTGGTGTACCCGAAGTCGGTCGGGATCAGCAGCAGCCCGGCGAACGCGAGCGCCGACAGCACCAGCCCGCCGGACGCGAACGCCCGGGCGCCGTGCCGGTCGGACAGATGCCCGGACAGCGGCCCCGCGACCAGGAAGCCGGCGGTGAGCGGCAGCAGGTAGATACCCGCCCACAGCGGCGTGTCCGCGTAGTCGTAGCCGTGCAGCGGCAGCCAGATGCCCTGCAGCCAGATGATCAGCATGAACTGCATCCCGCCGCGCGAGATCGCGGCTAGCAGCCCGGCCGCGTTCCCGGCCGTGAACGCCCGGATGCGGAACAGCGAGAGATGGAACATCGGCTGCTCCACCTTGGTCTCGATCCAGCAGAACAGCACGAGCACCGCGCTGCCGCCGATGATCCCGCCGAGCACCCAGGGGTTCGTCCAGCCCATGTCGTGCCCGCCGTAGGGCTGGATGCCGTAGGTGATCGCGGCGAGCAGCGCGGTGAGCCCGGCCGCGAACGTCGCGTTCCCCAGCCAGTCGATCTTCGCGGCGACCGCCCTCCGCGCGGTCTCGACCAGGCTGCGGTACGCCCAGATCGTCCCGATCACGCCGATCGGCGCCGACGCGAAGAACACCAGCCGCCAGTTGATCTCGCTGAGCAGCCCGCCCGCCACGAGACCGATGAACGTCCCGGCGATGCCCGCGACCTGGTTGACGCCCATCGCCATGCCGCGCCGGTGCGCCGGGAACGCGTCGGTGAGGATCGCGGCCGAGTTCGCCATCAGCATGGCGCCCCCGATGCCCTGGAAGACCCGCCAGCCGATGAGCCAGATCGCCCCGGCGCTCTCGTGCAGCGGATCGAGCGCCAGCAGGAGCGTCCCGACCGTGAAGACCGCGAACCCGGCGTTGTACATCCGGACGCGTCCGAACATGTCCCCGAGCCGGCCGAGCGTCACGACCAGCACCGCGGAGACGAGCATGTAGCCCATCAGGATCCACAGCAGGTAGCTGACATTGCCGGGTTCCAGCGGATTCAGGCGGATGCCCCGGAAGATCGCCGGCAGCGAGATGATCACGATTGAGGAGTTGACCGTGGCCAGCAGCATGCCGAGCGTCGTGTTGCTCAGCGCGACCCACGGATAGTGCTCGGACGGCACGCCGATCCCACCCCCGTCAGATAGTTTCCTGCGCTAACTAATCATATGCCGGGCGTACTTCGCCAGCCCGGAAAAGGGGTCGCATCCATCACCTCGGAGCCCCTGCCTTCTCCCCCATGACGGGACGAATCAGCATGCCGGATCGCTGCGGACAATCTCCCCGAACCCCCGACATCCCGCCTACCGGACCTCGTCCGGCGCATGGACCCGCACCCTGCCCCGATCCGGCCCCGCCGTCGACGCACCCTCGACCTCCACCAGAACGCTCGGGACCGGCGTGGCCGTCCCCGCCCGCTGCGCGGAACTCGCCGCCCTTTAGGATTCGGTCAGTGAACGGCAAACACCGGCTGGACCTGCACGACGACCGCCTTATCGCCTTCTTTCGCGAACGCCACATCTGCACCCTGACCACCGTCCGCCCGGACGGCACCCCGCACACCGTCCCGGTGGGCGCCACCCTGGACGCGGGCACGGTCCGGGTGATCACCTCGTCCACCTCGGCGAAAGCCCGCCACATCGCCCACGCCGGCGATGCGGGCCTCCCCGTAGCCGTGACGCAGGTAGACGGCCGCCGCTGGGCCACCGTGGAGGGACGCGCCGTCATCAAAGCGGATGCGGCTTCCATATCCGACGCCGAACGCCGGTACACGACCCGCTACCAGCCCCCACGCCCCAACCCGAACCGAGTCGTCATAGAAATCACCGCAACCCGAGCCCTGGGCAACCTGCCGACCTGAACGACCGTCCACTCGGTGTCAGCGCGATCGCCCCACCACCCGCCCGTGAACTGCAACGACATCCCGCCGCCGCTGCCCGAGATACCAACTCCCCGCATCGTCCGGATCGATGGCCGCCCTGACCACGGCGGCCTCTCCGGTACCCGATTCCGCGACGACCTCTCCGCGCGGCGACACGATCAGGCTCGGGCAGTGCTGCTCGGCGGCGGCGACATTGGCCGCGATCACCCACCGCTGATTCTCCGCGGCCCGGCTGATCAGATGGCTCCGCCACACTCCCGGCGGCTCCCCCGGGTTGACGGCGTGCGTGAGATAGACGAACGCCTCCACCCCCGCGTCAGCGAGATACTGCCACTGCTCCGGGAACCGGATCTCCCGGCAGATCTGGACGCCGACCTTGAACGACACGTCACCTTCGCGTACCTGTAGCGTCGGCAGCTCGGAACCGGCTCCCAGCAGACCGCGCTCGCTCATCGCCAGAGCAGAAAACATGAATGCCACGCTCACGCACGAGTTCCGCAACGGCCTCGGCGGCGCGGGCGAGGTCATGCGGTTCAAGCTGCCCGAGCGGCGTGAGGTCGGCACCGTAACCGGACAAGGCCCCCTCGGGAAATACGACGATCTCACCGGGCCGAGCTTCATTCAGGACGCTCGCGATAATCGCCAGGTTCTCCTCAACGTCCCAAACAATAGGGATCTGTGCTGCGGTTACCGATACCCCCACGGGTTCTCCGTCCTCTTTCCGAGCACCAGGCTATGGATCCTGTCACGCGAAAGGACGGCATCCGCACTTCAGCGATCGTCCTGCGGTGGGGCATCGCTCATCTACGGGCCGGCTGTAAGGCGTTGGCCTCGGGGGACGGCATGCCGGGTGCGGCGATGGCGTGCGGACACTCGGTGCGTGGTGGTTGTCCACAGGTCAGACGCAGGCGGCGACCCAGGGATGGGGTGGGGATGGTCAGGTGGGAGAAGGCGGTAGACGTATCGGCCCGCCTGGCTTCTGGTGATGTTGATTTGGGTCGGGTTGGTGTGTTTGAACCGGTTATGCCATCCGCAGCAGAGGGTGAGTTTGTCGATGTCGGTGGGGCTGTGGCCGAGGGCCCAGCCGTTGACGTGGTCGACTTCGCACAAGGCGCCGGGGACCTCGCAGCCCTGGACTGCGCAGGTGGGGTAGATCGTCTGGAGGACCTGGCGTTGGGCGGGGCTGGCGAATCGTTGCCGGTGTCCGAGGTAGAGCGGGATGTTGCC
>NZ_BCQS01000035.1 GCF_001552195.1 Actinomadura latina NBRC 106108 | reverse complement strand
TCCGAAGCACCCGCACCTCGCAGGACCCCTCAGTCGCGCTGGGGAGCCGAACTGCGCGGACACCGAGAATTCGTGACCCGCTGCCGGGACGAAACCCATTTCCCCGCTGGTCGAGCATCTGCCGATTCGCACCTCATGCACACTGTCGGGCGTGCCGCGCAGCAGTTTGAGACTGTGCCAACTCTGCTGAGACCGGACAGCGGGAGGTCCATCACTCGGGAGCGGGCCATTCCTCGGCCAGGAGCGCGTATGAGAGACCGTCGAGCCATCCCTTGGTGCGGTGGAGAGAGTCTCTCACCGTGTGCTGTTCGCGGCGCATCCCCACCCGCTCCATCAGCCGCCACGAAGGTTCGTTGTCGTAGAAACAGTCCGCGTGCAGACGGCGCAGGCCAAGACTCCCGAAGGAGATGTCGATGAGGGCGCGTACCGCTTCAGTGGCGTAGCCCTTGCCGCCGTACGAGGGATCCAACGTCCACCCAAGCTCTCCTTGGACGCCCTTCGCCTGGTCAGCGACCTCCTCCTGGGCCCAAGCGTCCTGGACCTGCAGCGTCAGATCGCCGATCACCCGGCCGTCCAGTTCGACGATGAGCAGGTCTGCGAGCAGACCCTCGCGGAGAAAACGCTTGCGATAGTCGTCGTACGTTGCCGGTGCGGCCAGGACCCATTCGTGAGTCTCGGTCTTGGTGACAGCGTGGTGGCAAATGATTGAAGGCCGGTCTAGGATTTCTCCTAAACCGGCCTCTGACCTGGCATTCCTGGGTGGAGCTGAGGGGATTTGAACCCCTGACCCCCTCGATGCGAACGAGGTGCGCTACCGGACTGCGCCACAGCCCCAAGGACTCCGTAAGGTTAGCAAACATCGGAGGGTACTCGCGCACCGGTTACTCGCCGACGGCGCGGCGGTCGTCGGCGTACTGGTCGAAGACCTCGTCGAGGGTGATCAGGTCGATGACCTCGGCGGGTTCGGCGGCCTCGGCCTCGGCGGCGCGGCGGGCCTCCAGGGCTCGGGCGCGGGCCGCGGCGCGGGCCTGGGCGGCGGCGCGGCGGTGGGCGATGTCCATGCCGACGGCGACGCGGAGCAGCGCCAGGTGGCCGGCCAGCAGGGCGGCCGGGGGCAGGGTGACCCACCAGGGCGCGACCCCGGACGCGACGACGGCGACGGCGGTGAAGACCAGGGCGGTCAGGCCCGTGGTGCGGCGGCGGCGGCGGGCGATGACGGCAGCACGGGTCACCCGGCGGCGGGGCCGGGGCTCCGGGGCCTCCTCGGGAAGCGTTTCCTCCTCCACGTCCTCGTCGGGACGCTTGTGGAGGAGGCGGGAGATTCCGGTCGTCTCGGTGTCGCGGCGCAGCCACATGGGCACGAGGACGACCGCCCAGACGGCGACGATGGCGAGATACAGGACCGCGCTGCTCACCGGCCCCACCGTCCCAGGGCACGCTTAACAGGCGGGCCGACTTTCGGCGCGCGAACGTGCAATGGGAGCAGGGTCACGCCCCGCACGGTACGAGGGGGTGTCAGAGGTTGACGAGCATAAGGGGCGGTGTGTCGCGAGATCGATCTCGCCGTTACTCTCCGTTTGCCAGGCCTTCTCGATCGCAGGATTCTTACGGAGGGAAAGTCACGGGCGGCTCATGCGCGCCGGGGAAATGCCTGTTTGCGCTCGGCGAGCCAGCGTGCGCGCAGGCCACCGGGCACGTCCTCGACGGTGAGGGCGTAGCAGATGTGGTCGCGCCAGGCCCCGTCGATGTGCAGGTGGCGGCGCCGAATTCCCTCTTCCCGGAATCCGAGCTTTTCGACGACGCGGCGGCTCGCGGTGTTCTCCGGACGGATATTGGCTTCGAGCCGGTGGAGGCCGACGGTGAAGAAACAGTGGTCGACGGCGAGCGCGACGGCGGTCGGAATGACGCCGCGTCCGGCGACCCGTTTGTCGACCCAGTAGCCGATCTGCGCGGAGCGGGCGGAGCCCCAGACGACCGCGCCGATGGTGAGCTGACCGGCGAACTCGTCCTCGTGGGTGACGACCCAGGGAAGCGCGAGACCCTGCCTGGCCTCCCGGCGCATGGTGTGGACCATGCTGACGTACGGTCCGAGGCCGCTGCGGAACAGCGGCGTCTCGGGGTTGGTGGGCTCCCACGGGCGGAGCCAGTCGGCGTTGCGGACCCGCAGTTCTCGCCAGACGGCGGCATCGCGATGCCGCAGCGGGCGCAGCCCGACGGGACCCTCGGTCAGGGTGACCGGCCATCCCCGTAAACGTTCCACGGTTCCATGATTCCCTGGTCGGACGTCTGGACGCCATCAATTGTCGCCGAGAATTCGGGCACGCGGGACGATCGCGCCCTGTTTCATCACCCGGGTGACGCGGAGATCGTCGTCCAGGACGGCCAGGTCGGCGTCCTTGCCGGGTTCCAGGGAGCCGGTGCGGGCGTCGATGCCGAGCGCGCGTGCCGGGGTGAGGGACGCGGCGCGCGCGGCGTCCTCGATCGGCAGGCCGACGTCGGTGACGGCGCGGCGGAAGGCGTCCGCCATCGTGATCGTGCTGCCGGCGATGGACGTCCCGCCCGCGAGCGTGGCGCGGCCGTCGCGGACCTCGACGTCCATGACGCCCAGGCGGTAGTCACCGTCGCCCATGCCGGCGGCGGCCATGGCGTCGGTGATCAGGGCGACGCGGGGTCCGGCTGCGGCGAAGGCGAGGCGGGCCACGGCTGGCTCCACGTGGACGCCGTCGTTGATCAGCTCGACGGTGACGCGGGGGTCGTCGAGCGCGGCGGCGATCGGCCCACCCTCGCGGTGGTGCAGCGGACGCATCGCGTTGAACAGGTGCGTCGCGACGCGCGCGCCCGCGTCGAACGCGGCTTGGACGGTGCCGCCGGTGGCGTCGGTGTGGCCGACTGCCGCGATGACGCCCGCGTCCGCGGCCTCCCGGACGAGGTCGAGGGCGCCCGGCAGTTCGGGGGCAAGGGTGATCATGCGGAGGTGCCCTCGTCCGAGACGGGCGAGCCGGCGGAACTCGGCGAGGTCGGGGGCGCGCAGCAGCGCCGGGTCGTGGGCGCCGCAGCGGTCCCGGGCGAGGTAGGGGCCTTCGAGGTGGATGCCGGCGATCACTCCGCCGGCGGCGAGGTCCGCCAGGGCTGTCACGGCGTCCGCGAGTTCGTGCGGGTCGCCGGTGACCAGGCTGGCCATCGTGGTCGTGGTGCCGTGGGCCAGGTGGAAGGACGCGGCGCCATGGGCCTGCTCGGGACGCTGGTAGGACGCGCCCGCTCCGCCGTGGACGTGCATGTCCACGAAGCCGGGGACGACGTACCGTCCGGCGAGGTCGATCTCGTCGCCGGACGCAGCCTTCGTGATCTTGCCGTCCGCGATGTGGAGGTTTCCGTGGTGGACGCCGTCCGGGAGCACGATGCGGGCGTTGGTGAGGATCGTCCCGCGAGCTGGCTCATCGTCCAGTTTCGGCATGGAATCCTCTCGATGCGCGCATATGATCGTTGCTGATTGTTCCACGGCCGGAATGCGCAGGTAAGGCCAGGGGCGCGCAGGGCTAGAATCCTCGGATGACCTTCGCCCCGGGCACTCCCTCGCCCGCACGAAAGGGGGCCGGCGTGACCCGGCACGAGCGCTGGAACGCGCTGCTCGAACTGCTCGCGGACGCGGGCAGGCTGACGGTCGAGGACGCGTCCCTGCGCATGGGGGTGTCGGCCGCGACGATCCGCCGCGACTTCGACCAGCTCGCGCAGCAGCAGATGCTGACCCGCACCCGCGGCGGCGCCGTCGCGCAGAGCGTCAGCTACGACCTGCCGCTGCGCTACAAGGCGGCGCGGCACGCGTCCGAGAAGCAGCGGATAGCGGCGGCGACCGCCGAGCTGGCCAAACCGGGGTCGATCATCGGGCTGAACGGCGGGACGACGACGTCCGAGGTGGCCCGGGTCCTCGCCACGCGCGCCGACCTGCACGCCGAGGGGTCGACGCCGGCGCTGACGATCGTGACGAACGCGCTGAACATCGGCAACGAGCTGGCCGTCCGGCCGCATGTGAAGATCGTCCTGACCGGCGGGGTGCCGCGGCCGCAGTCCTACGAGCTGACCGGGCCGCTCGCGACCGGGATCTTCGACCACGTGACGCTGGACGTGGCGATCATCGGGGTGAACGGGGTGGACGCGCGGCACGGCGCGACCTGCCACAACGAGGGCGAGGCCGACGTGAACCGGCTGATGGCCGAGCGCGCCGACCAGGTGGTCGTGGTGGCGGACGGCTCGAAGGTCGGGCATCGCGCTTTCGCCCGCATCTGCGACGTCGGCGACATCGACGTCCTGGTGACGGACGGGACGGTGCCGGACGCGGAGGTGGCCGCGTTCACCGAAGCCGGCGTCCGCGTCATCCAGGCTTAGCGGACCGTCGGCTTTTCCACAGAACGGCGTTCTGCTTCCTCTTGGGCGGGAGGGGGTTGACCATGGGTGATAACGGGTCCGCCCCCGGGTGGGAGGGGCCTGCTTTTCTCAAGTTCCTGGTTCCCGGGGCGCGGGGTTCGCGTTCTGGTTCCCGGGGCGCGCGGGGTTCGCGTCCTGGTTCAGGGGCTGGGGTGGTCGCCGCCGCCCAGCTGGTCGACTGCGTGGGCCAGGACGCCCGCCAGGACGGTCATGCCGTCGCGGACGCCGCCGGTCGAGCCGGGGAGGTTCACGATGAGGGTGCGGCCCGCTACGCCGGCCAGGCCGCGGGAGAGGATCGCGGCGGGTACCTTGTCGCGGCCCTCCAGGCGAATGGCTTCCGCTATGCCAGGTATCTCCCATTCGAGAACCCGGCGGGTCATTTCGGGAGTCTGGTCGGTCGGGGTGAGGCCCGTCCCACCGGACGTCACGACGACGTCGTAGCCGGCGGCGACCGCGTCCCGCAGTGTCTCGGCGACCGGATCGCCGTCCGGGATCACCACCGGGCCGTCCACCTGGCAGCCGAGGTCTTCCAGCATCTCGACCAGGACGGGTCCGGATCTGTCCGCGTAGATGCCCGCCGAGGCCCGGTTCGAGACCGTGACCGCCATCGCCCTGATCAACGCCGCCACACCCCCGTCTTGCCGCCGGTCTTCTCCTCGACCCGGACGTCGGTGATCACGGCGGCCGGGTCGACGGCCTTCACCATGTCGATGAGGGCGAGCGCGGCGACGCTGACGGACGTGAGCGCCTCCATCTCGACGCCGGTGCGGTCGGCCGTGCGGGCCACGACTTCGATCGCGACGCCGTCGTCCCTGGTCTCCAGGTCGACCGTGACGCCGTGCAGCGCGATGGGGTGGCACAGGGGGACGAGGTCGGGAACGCGCTTCGCCCCCATGATCCCGGCGATGCGGGCCACGGACAGGGCGTCGCCCTTGGGGATGTCACCGGCGCGCAGCAGGGCGACGCACTCGGGCGACAGGCGGACGAAGCCCGTCGCCGTCGCCGTCCGGGCGGAGACGTCCTTCGCCGACACGTCGACCATGCGGGCCGATCCGGTGTCGTCCAGGTGGGTGAACTCTGTCAAGACGGCAACCTCAGAACGTTGACGTGGGAACCGGCCGGCACGGTCTCGACGTCCTCCGGAACCTCGATGAGCGCGTTCGCCGCGGAGAGCGAGCCGAGCTGGTGCGAGCCCTGCACCTCGGCCGCGGTGACGCTGTAACCGCGATCGAACGACAGCTTGCCGCGCAGATAGTGGCGAAGCCCTGCGGGCGACGTGACGTCCTCGGCCAGGACGGCGCTCACGGTCGGCAATGGTTCCGGCGCCAGCCCCTGCATGGCGAGCAGTGCGGGCCGGACGAAGACCTGGAACGACACGTAGGCGCTTACCGGGTTGCCAGGCAGCGTGAACACGGGCGTGCCTTCGAGGAGGCCGAACCCCTGCGGCTTGCCGGGACGCATCCGCACCTTGTGGAAGCCCACTGTCCCGGTGCCGGTCAGCACTTCCTTGACGACGTCCCTGGTGCCCATGGACACGCCGCCGGTCGTGACGATGGCGTCGGCCCGGACGAGCTGGTCGTGGAGCATCTCCAGAACCTTGCCCGGCTCGTCCTCGACCGTCGCCTGCCGGAAACCCACTCCGCCCGCCTCGACCACGGCGGCGGTGAGCATGAACGAGTTCGACTCCCAGATCTGGCCGGGGGCCAGGGTAGAGCCGGGCTCGCGCAGTTCGTCGCCCGTGGCCACGACCACCACGCGGGGTTTCGGGCGCACCCTCACCCGGGGACGTCCCACCGCCGCGATCATGCCGAGCTGGGGCGCGGTCAGCCGCGTGCCCGCCTCGGCGACGACCTGGCCCGCGAGGACGTCCTCGCCGGAGCGGCGGATGTAGTTGCCCGGCGGGGCCGCGCGGAAGACGCGCACGTTGGCGTTCCCGCCGTCCGTCCACTCGACCGGGATGACCGCGTCGGCGCCGGCGGGCAGCGGCGCGCCCGTCATGATCCGCGCGGTCAGGCCGGGCGCGATCGCCGCGACGCCGGTGTCGCCCGCGACGATGTCGCCGACCACGGGCAGCGTCACCGGGGCCGCGTCGGTGGCCGCCGCGATGTCGGCGGCGACGACGGCGTAGCCGTCCATCGCGGAGTTGTCGAACGGCGGCAGCGGCACCGGCGCGGACACGGGCTCGGCGAGCACCGTGCCCTGCGCCTCCAGCAGCGCCAGGTCGAGCGGCGGCAGCGCCCGCACGCTGCCGAGGATCTCCGTCAGATGCTCATCGACCGTTCTCATGACCACGCTCCCAGTCTGGCGTGTCGTCACGCGCCGCCCGCGTCCCCCACGCCGTCCTGCTTCTGGACGAACTCGCGCAGCCACGGGATGAACTCCGCCGCCAGGTCGGGACGTTCCGCCGCGAACTGGACGACCGTCCGCAGGTACTCCAGCTTGTTGCCGGTGTCGTAGCGGCGGCCCCGGAACTTCACGCCGTAGACGCCGCCGCCCTGGTCGGCGGGCGTGTCGGCGAGGGTGCGCAGCGCGTCGGTCAGCTGGATCTCGCCGCCGCGCCCGGGCGGGGTCTTCTCCAGGACGTCGAACACGGCGGGGTCGCAGACGTACCGGCCGATGATGATCCAGTTGCTCGGCGCCTCCTCGGCGGCGGGCTTCTCGACGAGGTCGGAGATGCGGACGACGTCATCCTCGTCCGTCGCCTCGATGGCCGCGCACCCGTAGGCGGAGACCTGGTCGGGCTCGACCTCCATCAGCGCGACGACGCTGCCGCCGTACTGGCCCCGCACCTCGATCATGCGGCGCAGCAGCTTGTCGCGGGCGTCGATCATGTCGTCGCCGAGCAGCACCGCGAACGGCTCCCGGCCGACGTGCTGGCGGGCGCAGTGCACGGCGTGCCCGAGCCCCTTCGGCTCCCCCTGCCGGACGTAGTGCATGATCGCGAGGTCGCTGGACTCGTGCACCGCCTCCAGCCGCTCCTCGTCCCCCTTCGCGCGCAGCGCCTCCTCGAGCTCGTAGGCTCGGTCGAAGTGGTCCTCGATGGACCGCTTGCTGCGCCCGGTGATCATCAGGACGTCGCTGAGGCCGGCGTCGACCGCCTCCTCGACGACGTACTGGATCGCCGGTTTGTCGACGATGGGCAGCATTTCCTTGGGAGTCGCCTTGGTGGCGGGCAAGAATCGGGTACCGAGGCCGGCCGCCGGGACGACCGCCTTGAGCACAGGTGCAATGTCGGCCATGTACCGACCCTAGCCATCCGTGAGGACGACAGCGTGCACGACATCGTTTCGAAGACCGATCTCCGGGCGGAAATGCTCGGACGGCGTGCGGCGATGCCGCCGGAGGCCCGTTCGGGGGCGGCGCGGCCGATCCGCGACGCGCTGCTGACCGCCCCGGAGGTGGAGATGGCGGGGACGATCGCGGCATACGTCTCGATCGGCGACGAGCCCGACACCCGCAGCCTGCTGTTCGCGCTGTGGAAGCGCGGCACGTACGTGCTGCTCCCCCGCATCCTCCCGGACGGCGATCTCGACTGGGCGTCCTACGAGGGCCCCGACTCGCTCGTCCCGGGGCCGCGCGGCTGCCTGGAGCCGTCCGAGCCGCCGCGCGGGCCGGGCGCCGTCGCCGGCGCGGACGTCGTCCTGACCCCGGCGGTCGCCGTCGACCGGACGGGCGTGCGCCTCGGCCGCGGCGGCGGCTCCTACGACCGGGCGCTGGCGCGCGTCGGCCCGGCGATCCTGACGGTCGCGCTGCTGTACGACGGCGAGTTGGTGGAGACGCTGCCGGCCGAGCCGCACGACCAGCGCGTCCGCGCCGCCGTCACGCCGTCCGGCGGCCTGGTGCGGCTGGGCTGACGAAGACCGGGGGCCGATCGTCGGTCCGGTCACAGCAGAACCTGATCGCGGCGGTGCGCGACGACGCCACCGCGGCGGTCCAGGGACGGGACGTGCGAAATATCGTCAACGGGGTAAAACCGCAGGTCATACGTCGGTAGGTGGAGTTTCCGACATGTCGTTCCTCAACTGGAAATGCGCGATCGGCCGGTGAATCTGTAGGATCTCTAAACGTTCAACTTTGACGACCCCGAAGGGTGGGATGTGCATCTCGACATCTGGCTACTCCTCGGGGCCACGCTCGTACTCTGCGCCATCATCGCGGTCAGGCTGTCCCACAAGGCGGGACTCCCGACCCTGCTGGCGTACATGGGCCTCGGCCTGTTCATCGGCGAGTCCGGCCCCCTCCACATCCGCTTCGACAACGCCGAGCTGGCCGAGACGCTCGGCCTCGCCGCCCTCGTCCTGATCCTCTACGAGGGCGGCATCACCACCGACTGGCGGCGCATGCGGCCGTCCGTGCCCGTCGCGATCAGCGTGTCCACCCTCGGCACGCTGATCAGCATCGGCGTGGTGGCGGTCGCCGCCATGTGGCTCGTCGGCATGGACTGGCGGCCCGCGTTCCTGCTCGGCGCCGTGCTCGCGCCGACCGACGCGGCGGCCGTGTTCTCGGTGCTCCGGCGGCTGCCCCTGCCCTCGCGGCTGATGGGCCTCCTGGAGGGCGAGTCGGGCTTCAACGACGCCCCCGTCGTCATCATCGTGGTCACGCTCAGCGCCCACAGCACCGCGCCCAACCTGGCCGAACTGCTCGGCGTGATGGTGTACGAGCTGGCCGCGGGCGCCGTCATCGGCGTCGCGATCGGCTGGCTCGGCGCACAAGCGCTGCGCCGCATCGCCCTGCCCGCCTCCGGCCTCTACCCCATCGCGGTGCTGTCGCTGGCCACCGGCTCCTACGGCGCGGCCTCGCTGCTGCACTCCAGCGGGTTCCTCGCCGTCTACGTCAGCGCCGTCGTCCTCGGGAACTCCCGGCTCCCGCACCGGCCCGCCACCCGCGGTTTCGCCGAAGGCGTCGGCTGGCTGGCGCAGATCGGGCTGTTCGTGATGCTCGGGCTGCTGGCCGACCCCGGCGACCTCCCCGGGCAGATCGTGCCCGCGCTCATCATCGGGTTCGTGCTGCTGCTCATCGCGCGTCCGGTATCGGTGGGGCTGTCCACGATCGGGTTCAGGCTGACGTGGGGCGAGAAGATCTTCACGTCCTGGGCCGGGCTGCGGGGTGCGGTCCCGATCGTCCTCGCGACCATCCCGATGGTCGCGGACGTCCCGAGCGCCGACCGGCTGTTCGCGATCGTCTTCAACATCGTGGTTCTGTTCACCCTGCTCCAGGGCCCCACGCTGCCGCTGGTCGCGCGCTGGTGCCGGCTGGAAGGCGACGAACAGGCCCGCGAGCTGGACGTGGAGGCGGCACCGCTGGAGGAGCTGCACGCCGACCTGCTGGAGGTCCGGATCCCGGCCGACTCGATGCTGAGCGGCGTGGAGATCTTCGAGCTGCGGCTGCCGCCCGGCGCGTCCGTCACCCTCGTCGTGCGGGACGGGTCGAGCTTCGTCCCCGAGCCCACCACGCCCCTCCAGTCGGGCGACACCCTCCTGGTCGTGACCACCGAAGCCGTGCGGGAGACCACCGAACGCCGGCTGCGCGCGGTCAGCCGCAAGGGCAGGCTCGCCGGCTGGTTCGGCGAGACCGGCGCCTGACCTTCCCGGACGGTTCCCTGACCGGTCAGGGAACAGGCCGGGGGCGAATCGTGTTCCACACGTGGGTACCATTAGCAGTCGTTCAGAGTGAGTGCCAGTCCGGACTCCGCCGGGCTGAGTCAGCTAGGAGGAACCGTGCCGACGTATCAGTACGTTTGCACCGAGTGCGGCGAGCCTCTGGAGATCGTGCAGAAGTTCAGCGACGACGCGCTGACCGACTGCCCGGCGTGCAGCGGCAGGCTCCGCAAGGTCTTCTCCGCGGCGGGGATCATCTTCAAGGGGTCGGGCTTCTACCGCACCGACAGCCGCGGCTCCGGCAAGTCGTCCTCGACCGCGGGCGTCTCGTCCAACGGCTCGTCGAACGGCTCGTCCGGCGACTCCGGCAGCTCGGCCCCGTCGTCTTCGTCGTCTTCGTCCGGCGACTCGTCGTCCTCGTCCGGCGACTCCTCGTCGTCCGGCAAGTCGTCCGGCAAGTCGTCCTCGTCGGAAAAGGTCGCCTGACCTCCTAGGACTTCCCTTCGCCAGCCGGGGGATCCCGCCAGCGGATCCTCCGGCCTTCGGCATGCCCGGACGCGGACTACATCTCAAGACGTAGATCCCGATCCTCTCCTGCCCCGAACGAAGTAGCCGCGGTCACTTCTCACGCCGGACGCGCGGGCCCATCCCGCTGGCGACGATGAGAGGGCGGGGAGCAGGCCCCGGCCTCTCCCGCTCGCACCGCCGCGGAAATTCGAGATAGTACT
Source organism: Actinomadura latina NBRC 106108 (assembly GCF_001552195.1). Classification (GTDB taxonomy): domain Bacteria; phylum Actinomycetota; class Actinomycetes; order Streptosporangiales; family Streptosporangiaceae; genus Spirillospora; species Spirillospora latina. The sequence goes on along the minus strand of NZ_BCQS01000035.1, from coordinate 111,159 downwards.
TGACATCCTCTCGACAACCGAGAGACTATGCGGCGAACGCGACATATCTCGATATCGGCCTTCAGGAGAGGATCATGAGCGCACCAACCCCGGCCCCACCGAGGCCGCCGGTCCACCGGCTGGCGGGACTGATCGCCGGACGGCGCAGCAAATGGGCCGTCCTGGCCGTCTGGGTCGCCCTGCTCGTGGCCCTCGGCCCGCTCGCCGGCAAACTCGGCGACGTCGAGGAGAACGACGCGGCTGCCTGGCTGCCCGCCGGCGCCGAGTCCACGCAGATCGTCGAACTGGAGGACCAGTTCCGCAAGGACGAGACGATGCCCGCCGTCATCGTCTACGAGCGTTCCGGCGGGCTCACCCAGGCGGACCGTGCCAAGGCCGCCTCGGACGTCACCGCGCTGCAGGACCTGCCCGGAGCGCAGAAGGTGCAGGGGCCGTTCGCGTCCAAGGACGGCAAGGCACTCCAGACGCTCGTGCCTCTCACGGACGAGGACCTCACCGGGGCCGTCGACAGCGCGCGTGACCTCGCCAAGCGCGGACCTCCCGGACTGACCGCGCACGTCACCGGCCCCGCCGGCAGCGGCGCCGACATGTTCGAGGTCTTCGAGAGCCTGGACGGCTTCCTGCTCATGGCAGCGGGCCTCGTCGTCATCGTTCTGCTGCTCTTCATCTACCGCAGCCCCATCCTGTGGTTCGTCCCCGTACTGAGCGCCGTCTTCGCCCTGGGGCTGGCCCAGTCGACGGTGTATCTGCTCGCCAAGTACGCGGACCTCACCGTCAACGGGCAGAGCGCGGGAATCCTGACCGTTCTCGTTTTCGGGGTCGCGACCGACTACGCCTTGCTGCTCGTAGCCCGCTACCGGGAGGAACTCCACCGCCACGAGGACCGGCACGAGGCCATGGCGTTCGCGCTGCGCCGCGCGGCGCCCGCCATCGTCGCGTCCGCCGCCACCGTCGCGGTCGGGCTGCTGTGCCTGCTGCTCGCCGACATGAACTCCACCTCCGGCCTGGGTCCGGTGGCCGCCGCCGGGGTCATCACCGCTCTCGCCGCCATGACCACCCTGCTGCCGGCCCTCCTGGTCATCTTCGGCCGCTGGCTGTTCTGGCCGCTCGTCCCCCGGTTCGACGAGAAGTACCTCAAGCCGGAGGCGTACGAGGCCGAGCACAGCGTGTGGAGCCGTGTGGCCGGTCTGGTGGGCAGGCGCCCGCGCGCGCTCTGGGCCGTCACCATGCTGGGCTTGATCGTCCTCACACTGGGGCTGGGGTCGCTCAAGACGGACGGCCTGTCGGACGCGGGACAGTTCACCGGCAAACCCGACTCCGTGAAGGGCTCCGCGGTCGTCGCCCGGCACTTCGCGGCCGGATCGGGCTCGCCCGCCGTCATCATCGGCCGGGCCACCGCGTCCGACCAGATCGCCCAGACCGTGCGGGGGACGCCCGGCATCGCCGAAGTCGGCGCACCCATGACCGTGAACGGGCTGGTCAAGTACGAGGCGGTGCTGAAGGACCCGGCCGACAGCGAAGCCGCCCGCACGACCATCGACCGGCTGCGGACCGCCGTCCACGACGTCCCGTCCGCGGACGGGAAGGTCGGCGGCATGACCGCGACGTCGCTGGACATCAAGCGCGCCTCCGCCCGCGACAACAAGGTCATCATCCCGATCGTGCTGGCCGTGGTGTTCCTGATCCTCACCGCGCTGCTGCGCGCCGCCGTCGCGCCGCTGCTGATGATCGGCACCGTCGTGCTGTCGTTCCTGGCCTCCCTCGGCGCCTGCGCAGTGATCTTCCAGAACGGCTTCGGGTTCGAGGGCACCGACGCCGGCTTCCCACTGCTGGCGTTCATCTTCCTGGTCGCGCTGGGGGTCGACTACAACATCTTCCTGATGCACCGCGTCCGGGAGGAGTCGCAGACGCTCGGCACCCGCCGCGGCATCCGGCGCGGCCTCACCGTGACCGGCGGCGTGATCACCTCGGCCGGGCTGGTGCTGGCGGCCACGTTCGCGTCCATGGTCACGCTGCCGCTGGTCGGCATGGTCGAGATGGGCTTCGTGGTCGCGTTCGGCGTCCTGCTGGACACGCTCGTCGTCCGGTCCCTGCTGCTCCCGGCGCTGTCGCACGACATCGGGCGGCGGATCTGGGCGCCGGGGCGCCTGGCGAAGAAGGAGCCGGCCGCCGAGCCCAAGGTCCTGGACCCGGTCGGCTGAGCGAACGCCCGGCTCCGGCCGGGGCGGGTAAGGGAAGGGGCTCGGCCGCGGCCGGGCCCCTTCTTCGAGTTATCCACAATTCGCGGACGGTCTGCCGCCCCTGGGCGCTCGGTGGCTAATGTCTGCGCCATGCCAACTTCCGCTTCCCAGCCCACAGCCGACATCGGGGTCATCGGCGGCTCCGGGTTCTACTCGTTCCTCGACGACATCGAGGAAGTCCAGGTCGACACGCCCTATGGCCCGCCGAGCGACCCCATAGCGGTCGGCGCGCTGGCCGGCCGCCGCGTCGCGTTCGTCCCGCGGCACGGCCGCGACCACCGCTTCCCCCCGCACCGGATCCCCTACCGGGCCAACATGTGGGCGCTGCGCGCCCTCGGCGTCCGGCAGGTCCTCGCGCCCTGCGCCGTCGGCTCCCTGACCCCCGACTACGGGCCCGGCACGCTCGCGGTGCCCGACCAGCTCGCCGATCGGACGTCCGGACGCGACCAGACCTACTACGACGAGGGCGCCGCGATCCACGTGTCGTTCGCCGACCCGTACTGCCCCACCGGCCGCCGCACCGCCATCGAGTCCGCGCACGCCGCCGGCTGGCCCCCGGTCGACCGCGGCACCCTGGTCATCATCGAGGGCCCGCGCTTCTCCACGCGCGCCGAATCCCACTGGTTCGCGTCCCAGGGCTGGACGCTCATCGGCATGACCGGGCACCCGGAGGCCGTCCTCGCCCGCGAACTGGCGCTCTGCTACACCTCCCTCTGCCTCGTCACCGACCTCGACGCGGGCATCGAAGAGGGCGAGGGCGTCACCATGCAGGAGGTGTTCCGCGTCTTCGGCGAGAACATCGGCCGCCTCCGCACCCTCGTCGCCGACGTGGTCAAGGCGCTCCCCACCGAGCGCACCTGCCCCTGCCCCGACGTCCTCGACGGCATGAAGCTCCCCCTGGAACTGCCGTGACCCCCCGCTTAACCCGGCTGCGGCGGCCCCTGGCGGCCCTGTTCGCCGCGGCCGCCGCCGGGCTGGCCCTGCCGGCCCTGCGGCCCGCCCCGCCCCCGTCCGTCCGCGTCCCGGCCGCCGCCCGCGACCTCCCAGCGGGCAAGACCCTGACCTCCGCCGACCTGCACCACGTTGACCTCCCACCCGCGGCCGTCCCGTCCGGCGCCCTCCGCTCCTCCCCCGAGGGCCGTGTCCTGGCGACCCCGATGCGCAAGAACGAGCCCCTGACCGACGCCCGCGTACTAGGCGAAGCCCTCCTCAAGGGCTACGCCCCCGGCACGGTGGCCACCCCGGTCCGCATAGCCGACGCCGCCGCCGTCCGCCTGCTCCACCCCGGCGACCACATAGACGTCCTGTCCCGCCCCTCACCCTCCACCCCCGACCTGCCACCCACCACACCCCAATCCGCCGTGACCAACGCTGCGAGCGGACCACGGAGGGCGGCCTTCCGTGGCGTGGTTTCAGCAGCAACAGCCACTGCTAGTCCCCTGGCAGACGCAGGCGGCCACCAGCGGAACGCCTCACTCGTCCCCCCGACCGGCCAGCCCGCCGCTTGGGGCGGGCCGGAGTGGGGTGAGGCCCGGATCGTGGTTTCGGGGGTCTCAGTCGTGGCGGTCTCACCGGCGGACGAGGACGGCGGCCAGGACGGAGCCCTGATCGTCCTCGCGACCGACAGAGCCCAAGCCCTGGCCCTGGCGGCCGCCACCCCGCCCCTGTCCCTGACGATCACCGGCCAGTACCGGTAGCAGGGCGATGGTCGCACCGGTTCGCCGGTGAACGCGGCGGGGCCTGGACGAGGTGGTCGGCTGAGGGGCCGACTTGGCGAACCATGGGCGGTTCATTACCATCCGTAGCCATTCCAGCGCCTCCTCCAGCCGAGAGGGCGCTCCCCCGATATCCCCTGGAGTCCACATATGAGCGGATTCAAGAAGTTCCTCTTCCGCGGGAACCTGGTCGACCTCGCGGTCGCGTTCGTCGTCGGAGCCGCGTTCGCGAGCCTCGTGAAGGACTTCGCGAACTCGTTCATCACCCCGCTGATCGCGCTTCTCGGCGGGAAGCCGGACTACACCCGGCTGGCCGTCACCATCGACGGCACGACGTTCCCCTACGGGATCTTCGTCACGTCGGCGGTCGCGTTCGCGATCACGGCGGTGATCGTCTACTTCCTGGTCGTCCTGCCGACCGCGAAGCTGATCGAGCGGATGGACCGCGGCAAGGAGGCCGGCGAGCGCGAGTGCCCGCAGTGCCTCAGCGAGATCCCGGTGAAGGCCCGCCGGTGCCGCTACTGCACCGCGCAGCTCGTTCCGGCCACCGAGATCCCCTCCTAGGACGATCCCCTCCTAGGACCTCGGCCCCGCGCGCCGGGAGGTCACTCGTTCTCGGTGCCGAACTCCCAGTGCCAGGGCTCGAACGGGTTGCTGTAGGCCCACGACGGGTGAATCCAGCCGTACTTCCCGGCGTGGGCCTCCATCCAGTTGAACTGGACCGAACCCGAGCTCTGCACACCGCCGCACAGGTCGAGCGCCTGGCCCTTGCCGTGGTTGCTCGTCCCGGGGACGGCCGCGAAACCGGGGCGCCGCGCGTAGACCGCGTGCTGCTCGGACAGGCTCCGGTACGCGTCCGTCACGCACATGTCCCGTCCGAACCCGCGCTTGTACGCGGCGTTCAGCTTGTAGAAGGAGAGCGCCGCGTCCGCCCGCAGCATGTGCCCGCCCTTCTGCGGCAGCGGGCACAGGTACTTCGACGGGATGAGCCCGTTGGGGAACTTCTTCGCGTCCGCCGCGAGGCTCTTGTCGCAGCCGAGCTCCAGCCGCTTCTGCCGCGACACCGCCAGCTTGTCGAGCATCGCGTTGAGCTGCTTCGTCAGCTGCGCCGACTTGTTCTTCAGCCCGTCCACCTCCTGCTGGAGGCGGGTCTGCTCGACCGCGTTGCGCGACTGCAGGTCCTGCGCGGTGGACGCGAGCCGCTGCCGCCGGTTCTGCAGGTCGTCGGCACGGTCCACCAGCGCCTGCTGCGTCTGGGCGAGCAGTGTCACGTCCGCCGTCGACCGCAGCGCCTGGCCCGGGTCGCCGCCCCCGAAGATGGCCATCGATCCGGCCGCGCCGCTCTGCTGATAGGACGAGTTCGCCAGCCTGGCCAGCGGTTCCCGGATCCGGTTCAGCTCGGCCTCGGCCACGGCGAGGTCCTTCAGCGTGCCGCGCAGCTTGACCTGCGAGGCGGCGAGGTCCTTCTGCCGGCCCTTCATCTGATCGGTGGCCTTCTGCAACTGGTCACGGGCCTTCGCCGCCTCGCGGCGCAGCGACTCCAGCGTGTCGGCCCGGCCGCCCGTGGCCGCGTGCGCGGGGTGCGATGACAGCGTCGCCATCACCAGGAATACCGCGGTCAGCGCCGCCGACCGGGGGTTCGGCACGGTCGTCTTCCTCCAGATGCCCAGATGCGAAACAGCGGCAGAACGCTACTACAGGTTCTACGATGACCTGTGCGTAACCGGTTCAACGGGCACCGTAACCATGGCGCTCGCACCACCGGCGCATCCACCACACGTCGTCCCATCCCGCCGGGCACGGCCGCCGCGCCCGCCCTGTCGGGGACGGAGCCGGCGTGGGGGTCGCGGTCTTCCGCGGCTTCACCGGCGTAGGCGCCCGCTTCGGCGCCTTCGTCGCGGCCTGAGGCTCCTGCTCGGGCGGCACGTACTTCCCGTACGTCGGCTCGCTCTCCGGCGCGGCCGGCGCGATGTTCTGCACCGGCGTCCCCGCCGTCTCCGGCCGGTCCCGGACGGGCTCGTCCCGCATCCCGACCGCGATCACGGACGCCACCAGCACCGGAACCGCGAAGGCACCGACGATCACCGCGACCCGTCTGCCCCGGGACGCGCGCTCGTCCAACACCTCGTCCTCGGCAGCATTGCCCTTCGGCTGCCCGCGATGCCGACCCGTCACGGCACCGAAGCGTACCCACCCGGGCCCCACCCGGCCTAGAGGCCCCAGTCACCCCATAAGAAGAAGCGCTCACCGCTCCCTTTCCCCTACCCTGTACGTGCCGTCCGCTACGCTCTAGCGCGGAGCGACGACAAGCCTCCGTAGCTCAGGGGATAGAGCACCGCTCTCCTAAAGCGGGTGTCGCAGGTTCGAATCCTGCCGGAGGCGCCCATGTGGGGGCCGGGGGCCGATCTTTGTCGCCCGGCCTTCGTGCTCTCTCAGCGCTCCCGTGTCCGGCCGTCCGGCGGGTCAGGTGGAGTCGCGGATGATCAGGGTGGTGGGGAAGATCTTCGGGGCGGCCTGCTCGTCCACGCCGGTCAGGAGCATGCGGACGATGGTCTGGGCCACGTCGTCTATCGGCTGGCGGACGGTGGTCAGCGGCGGGTCGGTGAAGCGGGCGGCCTCGATGTCGTCGAAGCCGACGACGGCGACGTCGTCGGGGACGCGGCGCCCGGTCTTCCGCAGGGTGTACACGGCGCCGATCGCCATGAGGTCGCTCGCGGCGAACACCGCGTCGAGGTCCGGGTCGTCCTCCAGGAGTTGCTGCATGGCGGCCGCGCCCGATTCGCGGGTGAAGTCGCCCATGGCGGCCAGGGAGCGGCGGCCGGTGCCGGAGAGCGTCTCGCGGTAGCCGGCCAGCCGGTCCAGCGCGGCGGACATGTCGAGCGGGCCGCTGATGGTGGCGATGCGCCGCCGGCCCCTGGCGAGCAGGTGCTCCACGGCGGCACGCGCGCCCGCGACGTTGTCGGCGTCGCAGTAGGGCGGGCGCGCCGTGGAGACGGGGCGGCCGTGCGACACCACCGGGACGCCTGTGCGCAGGAGGGCCGCGGGGAGGGGGTCCGAGCCGTGCTGGGACAGCAGGATGACGCCGTCCACGTGGCCGCCCGCGACGTACCGCTCCACCCTCGTCTGGCCCGCCGGTGAGGACGGCATCATGAGCACGACCTGCTTGTCGGCGGCCTCCAGCTCCTGGCTGACGGTGCGGATGACCTGGGAGAAGAAGGGGTCGTCGGAGAAGACCCGGGCGGGCGGCTCGGAGACGACCAGGCCGATCGATCCGGTGCGCTGGGTCACCAGGCTGCGGGCCGCCGAGTTCGGGACGTAGCCGAGTTCCTCGACGGCGCGCTGGACGGCCGTGCGGATCTCCGGATTCACCGTCGACGAGCCGTTGACCACGCGCGACACCGTGGCCCGGGAAACCCCGGCCCTGGCCGCCACGGCCTCCAGCGTGGGACGTTTCACGCCGATTCTCCCCCGAGCCCGTTGCGGGCGATGACGTCGCTGAACCACTGTGCGCTGTCCTTGGGCAGGCGGCGCTGGTCCGCGTAGTCGACGTAGACGATGCCGAACCTCTTGCCGTAGCCCTCGGCCCACTCGAAATTGTCCAGGAACGACCATACGAGATAGCCCCGCAGGTCCGCACCGGCGGTGAGCGCGGCGTGCGCGGCGCGCAGGTGCGCGTCGAGGTAGCGGATGCGGGCGTCGTCGCGCACCCGTCCGTCCGCGTCGGGGACGTCGTCGAACGCGGCGCCGTTCTCGGTGACGACGAGCGGCGTCCCCGGGTAGTCGCGGCTGAGGCGGGTGAGGAGGTCGCCCAGGCCCGCCGGGACGATGGGCCAGCCCATCGCGGTGTGCGGCGGCCCGGCCGGCGGGAACGCGATCCCTTCGGAGCCGGGGTAGGCGGGGTTCGGCGGGGTGCCGGGGGCCGCCGCCACGTAGGTCGGGTTGTAGTAGTTGATGCCGAGCGAGTCGATCGGCTCGGCGATCACGGCCAGGTCGTCGCCGTGGACGTGGTCGAGCCCCCCGTTGCGGGACGCGACGGCGAGGACCGGCCCGGCGTACTCCCCGCGCAGCACCGGGTCGAGGAACTGCCGGTTGAGCATCGCGTCCACGAGTCCGGCCGCGGCGGCGTCCTCCTCGGAGGTGCGGGTGGCGACGACCGGCGCGAGGTTGAGGGTCAGCGAGATCTGGGCGGCCCCGCCGGCGCGCAGCCGGCGGGTGGCCAGGCCGTGCGCGAGGAGCAGGTGGTGCGCGGCGCGGACGGCGTCGGCGGCGCTGGTCCGGCCGGGGGCGTGCACGCCCGCCCCGTAGCCGAGGTAAGCGGCCACCCACGGCTCGTTGATCGTCGTCCAGGTGCCGACGCGGTCGGCGAGGCGGGTGTGGACGAGGCCGGCGTAGTCCGCGAAGCGCAGGGCGGTGTCGCGGGACGTCCAGCCGCCGCGGTCCTCCAGCGCCTGCGGCAGGTCCCAGTGGTAGAGGGTGGCGTACGGCGTGATCCCCGCGTCGAGGAGCGCGTCCACCAGCCGGTCGTAGAACCCGATGCCGCGCGGGTCGACCGGGCCGGAGCCGTCGGGCTGCACCCGCGGCCAGGCCACCGAGAAGCGGTAGACGTCCAGCCCGAGATCGGCCATCAGCCGGATGTCGTCGCGGAAGCGGTGGTAGTGGTCGCAGGCCACGTCGCCGGTGTGCCCGCCGGCGACCTTGCCGGGGACGCGGCAGAAGGCGTCCCAGATCGAGGGGCCGCGGCCGTCGTCTCGCGCCGCGCCCTCGATCTGGTAGGCGGCGGTGGCGGCTCCCCAGATGAAGCCTGGCGGGAAGGTGAGGGGCCGGTCGTCGGTCTGGAGCGTCGTGGCGGTCATCGTTCTGGCTGGTCTCTCCGCTGGTGAAGGGTGGCTCGTCGGGCGCGAGTGGCTCGTCATGCCTTGAGAGCGCCGTCCATGATTCCGCTGATGATCTGGCGTCCGAACAGCACGAAGACGGCAAGCAGGGGGAGCGTCGCCACCGCGGTGCCGGTGAACATCAGCGAGTAGTCGGTGTAGTAGGCGCCGTTGAGCAGGTTGAGGGAGTACTGGACGGTCGGGTTGTCGGGGTTGAGCACGGCCAGCGGCCAGATGAACTCGTTCCAGGTCTGCATGAACGTGAACAGCCCGAGGACGGCCATGGCGGGCCGCAGGACGGGCAGCACGACGCTCCAGTAGATGCGGAACGTCGAGCAGCCGTCGATGCGGGCGCTCTCGATGAGCTCGTCCGGGACGGCCTGCATCGTGTACTGCCGCATCATGAACACGCCGAATCCGGTGACCAGGAACGGCACGATGACGGCCTGGAGTTTCCCCGTCCAGCCGATCTCGGCCATCAGCATGTAGAGCGGGATGATGCCCATCTGGACCGGCACCATCATCGTCGCCAGCATGACCAGCAGCAGCGCGCCCCGCCCCCGGAAGCGCAGCTTCGCGAAGGCGAATCCGGCCAGCGAGGCGAACAGCAGCGTGGAGACGGTGACGGCCGTGGCGGCGATGGCCGAGTTGACCAGGCCGAGGGTGAAGCGCGCCTGCTCGTTGCCGAACAGCCGGGCGAGGTTGCGGCCCAGTTCGCCGCCCGGGGTGAGCGGCGGCGGCGTCGAGCCGACGACGTCGTTCGTGCGGGTCGCGACGACGACCATCCAGTAGAGGGGGAACAGCGACAGCGCGATCGTCGCGAGGAGCGTGACGCGGGTGAGGGGCCCGGCGTCCCACAGCGCCGCGACGGCGCCGCCGCGCCTCCGCCGGGGCTTCCCCGGCGCCTTGAGGATCATCATCTGGTGCCGCCTCCCATGCGCCGCAGCCACACGAAGTTGAGGAGGGATCCGAGGAGGATGAGCATGAAGAGCATCCAGGAGACGGCGGACGCGTAGCCGTAGTCGAACCGCCGGAACGCGTTCTCGAACATGTACATGGTGACCGTCTGGAACTGCCGCAGCGATCCGCCGGCCATGTCGCCGTTGCCGAACAGCAGCGGCTCGGTGAACAGCTGGAACCCGCCGATCGTGGAGACGATCGCGGTGAAGATGATGGTCGGCCGCAGCAGCGGCAGCGTGATCGTCCAGAACTGGCGGATCCGGGAGGCCCCGTCGATCGACGCCGCCTCGTAGAGGTCGCGCGGGATCGACTGCATCGCGGCGAGGTAGATCAGCGCGTTGTAGCCGGTCCACCGCCAGTCGACCATCACCGAGACGGCGAGCCAGGATGTCCAGCGCCGCGCGGCCCAGTCGAGGTGGTCGACGCCGAACCAGCCGAGCACCCAGTTGACGAGGCCGAAGTCCCGGCTGAACAGCTGGCCGAACACGATGGCCACCGCGGCGATCGAGGTGATCATCGGGACGAGCACGCCCATCCGGACGAGCGTCCGCCCGCGCATCCGCTGGTTGAGCGCGTTCGCCAGCACCAGCGCGGCCAGCAGCTGCGGGACGGTGGCGATGACGAACATGCCGACCGTGTTGCGGACGGAGTTCCAGAACTGCGGGTCGGTCAGGACGAGCCGGAAGTTCTCCAGGCCGACGAACTCGTGGGCGCCGAGCAGCTCCCAGTCGTGCAGGGCGACCCAGACGGTGTAACCCATCGGGAAGAGCCCGAAGAGGAAGAACAGCAGGAAGTACGGGGAGATGAACAGGTACGGCGAGAACTTCATGTCCCAGCGGGTGAGCGCGGTGCGCGCCCGGCGGCGCGGGGCCGGGGCCCCGGGCGGCCGGGCCGCCCGGGGTCCCGTGCGGGAGCCGATGGAGATCGTCATCGAGCTTCGCGCTCGGCGTCGTCGAGGGCCTTCTTCCACGCCGCGTCGGGCGCGAGCCTGCCTTGCTCCAGGGCGAGCAGCGCGTCCTCGAAGCGCTGCCCGACCGGGTTGTTGTCGGCGCCGAGGTAGAGCGGCTTGACCGCCTTCGCGCCGGCGGCGTAGATCTGCCCGACCGGGGCGCCGCTGAAGTACTCGTTCTTGAACGACGTCACCGCGGGGTCGTCCAGCGCCTGCGGGGACGAGGGCAGGTTGTTGCGCGCCTTGAACGCGGCGATCTGGCTCTTCACGCTGGTCAGGTACTTGGCCAGCTCGGCCGCCTGCGCGCCGTGCCGGCTCTGCTTCGGCACCGCCAGGAACGAGCCGCCGCGGCTGCCCGAGCCGCCCGGGATCGCCGCGACGTCCCACTTGCCGGACGCGTCCGCGCCGGCGTTCTCCTTGATGACGCCGAGCATCCAGGACGGGCACGCGATGGTCGCGAACTTGGCCTGCTTGAAGCCGGAGCCCCAGCTCGGCTCGAACGACTTCAGCCCGGCCGACAGCCCGGCCTGCTGGATCCTCAGGGTCGTGTCCCAGGCGTTCTTGACCGCGGGGTTGCTGCCGGCGACGAGCTTGCCGGACGTGTCGAAGAACGTGTAGCCGGCGCCCTGGCTCGCGCTCTGGGCGAGGATCGTGTTGTAGAGGTTCACCGAGCCGTCGACGAACTTGGAGCCCTTCGCCTTCTCCGCGTACTTCTTGCCGGTGGCGATGTAGTCGTCCCAGGTCGGCCAGAGTTTGCCGACCTTGTCGCGGTCGGTCGGCAGGCCCGCCTTCTTGAACAGGTCGGTGCGGTAGCACATGGCCAGGCCGCCGATGTCGGTGCCCAGGCCGACCAGGTACTTGCCGTCGGGGCTGAGCGCCTGCTTCCACTTCCAGTCCAGGAAGTTGCCCTTGAGCGAGCCCGCGCCGTGGTCGAGCAGGTTCACGAACTTGTCGGGGTGGGCCATGAACTTGGTGAGGATGCCCTCCTCGATGGCGACGACGTCGCCGGCGCCGCTGCCCGCGGCGATCCACTGCTCCAGGCGGGGCAGGTACTCGTCGAGCTGCACCACGTTCCGGTGCTTGATCTTGATGCCGGGGTGGGCGGCCTCGTACTGCTTGAACAGCTCTTCGTACCCGAAGGTGCTGAAGGTGTCGACGGTCAGCGTGACCGTCCCGTCCGAGCCGGCGTCTCCGTCTCCGCCGCAGGCGGAGAGGCCGAGCGCCAGGACGGCGGCCGAGACGAGGCCGGACGCGAGACGGCGATGGGTTCTGAGCATGGCTGTCCTCGGGGAGTGGTTGCGGGGATCAACCCGCGATCGGGGGTCGAGAGAGCGCTCTCGCAGAGGATGGCTTCAGCAGCCGTACGTGTCAAGAGAGCGATTTCCCCGAAGAACATGAGAGGTGTTAGAACGGGCATAGTTCCTGGTGAAAGGTGCCGCGATACTTCGAGGCCATTCAGAGAGCGCTCTCTTAGGTCTTGACGGACCGTTCCCGGCACGCGACATTGGCCCCACCAGAGGCAGGCACCCCGCGCCTGCTCCCACCCCCCGCTCTGGAGGTCCCCCGCCATGACCCCATCGAGACGTCCCCGCCTCTGGCGAAGGTCCGTCCTCGCCGTCCTCGCCGCCGCGCTCCCGGCGGCGATCGCGACCGCCGTGATGTCGCCGACGGCCGGCGCGTCCGTCCCGCCGCCCCCGGACGGCTGGAGCCTGGTCTGGAGCGACGACTTCAACGGCTCGTCCGGCGCGCTCCCCTCGTCCTCGAACTGGATCATCGACACCGGCCACAGCTATCCCGGCGGTCCCGGCAACTGGGGAACCGGCGAGATCCAGCGGTACACCGCCGACCCCGCCAACGTCAGCCTGGACGGCGGCGGCAACCTGCGGATCACCCCGATCAAGTCCGGTTCGGGCGAGTGGACGTCGGCCCGCGTCGAGACCCGGCGCACCGACTTCAAGCCCGCCGACGGCCGCGTCCTGCGCATCGAGGGACGCATCCAGATGCCCAACGTCACCGGTAACCAGGCCCTCGGCTACTGGCCCGCGTTCTGGGCCCTGGGCTCCCCGTACCGCGGCAACTACCAGAACTGGCCGGCCGTCGGCGAGTTCGACATCATGGAGAACGTCAACGGGATCAACTCCGTCTGGGGCGTCCTGCACTGCGGCGTCAACCCCGGCGGGGCGTGCAACGAGACCAGCGGGCTCGGCGCCAGCCGCGCCTGCCCGGGATCGTCCTGCCAGTCGGCGATGCACACCTACCGCTTCGAGTGGGACCGCAGCGTCAGCCCCAACCAGCTGCGCTGGTACGTGGACGGCCAGCAGTTCCACAGCATCGGCCAGAACCAGCTCGACGCCACCACGTGGTCGAACATGACCGGGCACGCCGGCTACTTCCTGCTGCTCAACCTGGCCATGGGCGGCGCGTTCCCCAACGGGGTCGCCGGCATCGGCACGCCGACCGCGGAGACCGTCTCGGGACGTCCCATGCTCGTCGACTACGTCGCGGTCTGGCAGAGCGGCGGCGGAGGGTCCACGACCCCGCCCCCGACGGGCGGCACGGTCGACGCCCGCTCGACCATCCAGGCCGAGAGCTACCAGGCCCAGTCGGGCACCCAGCTTGAGACCACGTCCGACAGCGGAGGCGGCCAGGACGTCGGCTACATCGACAACGGCAACTGGCTGCGCTACGACAACGTCGACTTCGGCGGCACCCCGGCGACCCAGTTCAAGGCCCGAGTGGCCTCCGGCGCGCCCGCCGGTGTCAGCGGCCTGGTCCAGGCGCGGCTGGACAGCCCGACAGGCCAGGTGCTCGGCGAGTTCGCCGTCGGCAACACCGGCGGCTGGCAGACCTGGCGGACGGTACCCGCCAACATGTCCGGCGTGACCGGGAAGCACACCGTCTACATCACCTTCAGCAGCGGCCAGCCGGCCGACTTCGTCAACCTCAACTGGTTCACCTTCGCCGGCTGACGGCTCCCAGCGCCCACCGTCCGGCCGACGCGCCGGACGGTGGGCCGCACCGGCCCGCCTCAGGGCCATGGCGCCTCAGGGCCATGGCGGTGATCACCGAACTGAGCGACCATGGTGGCTTCTAGATCACCATTCTGGATCAGGAGATGGTCGCCGTGGCCGAGAAGCCCTCCCCGTACATCGATTCGACCGTGCCGCACTCGGCCCGCGTGTGGAACTACTTCCTCGGCGGCAAGGACAACTACCCCGTCGACCGTGAGATGGGCGACCAGTACCAGCGGCTCTTCCCCGAGATCATCAGCATCGCCCGGACCGACCGGGCCTTCCTCGGCCGCGCGGTCCGCCATCTGGCGGGCGAGGCGGGCGTCCGGCAGTTCCTCGACATCGGTACCGGGCTGCCGACCATGGACAACACGCACGAGGTCGCGCAGCGGGTGGCGCCCGAATCCCGCATCGTCTACGTCGACAGCGATCCGCTGGTGCTGGCGCACGCTCAGGCGCTGCTGGCGAGCAGCCCGGAGGGCGCGTGCGATTACATCGACGCCGACCTGCGCGAACCCGACAAGATCCTGGCCGCCGCGGCCGGGACTCTGGACTTCGGCCGGCCCATCGCGATCATGCTGCTGGGGATCCTGCATTTCGTCCCGGATTTCGACCAGGTGCACCGGGTCGTGATGCGCCTGCTGGACGCCGTCCCCGCGGGCAGCTACCTGGCCCTCACCCACGCCACGTTCGACCTCGGCGACCAGACCGCGACCGAGGCGAACGCCGAAGCCCAGGACGCCTGGAACGAGAAGGCCGCCGAGACGCTCACGCCCCGCACCAGGGACCAGATCCTCCGCTTCTTCGACGGTCTGGACCTGCTGGAGCCCGGCCTGGTGTCGATGTCCCGCTGGCGCCCCGAGGCCACGCCTTGGGGCGAGCCCGCCGAGGTGTCCGGCTACTGCGCCGTCGGCCGGAAGCCGTAGCCCCGCGCTCCTCGCGCACCCGCCTTCGGCGGCCAAGCCCCAGGAGCCCCCGCCCCCGGGTCGCGCGCGGGCGTGCTCGTGAGTGCCGTCGCCTTGACGTCCTCCCCTGCCTGAAGGCGGGGGATTCCAACTCGTCCCTATACGGAGAGGAGAGCGGGTTGAGGTTCGCGGTTCACCGGCCCGCCCGACGGCGTGCCTCCCCGCGCGGCCACCGTGCGTCCCACGGCGGTGTCTTTGATGTTGCGGGCGGCGTTGACGTCGGCGTTGGCCCGGTGCCCGCAGGCGACGCATCGGAACACCGCTTGGCTCTCGCGGTTGCCCGGTGCGCGGTACCCGCACGCGTTATAGGTCTGCGACGTGTACGCCGGATCGACCCGAACCAGGCGCCCTGGCGCCTTGTCCTCCAGCCGGGTGACACCCGCCAGGCCGCGCGGCGGGCCCGCGCCTCCCTCGAACACGCCTGACCCGCATTTTCGCGGGTTTTCACGCGCGGCCGTCCGTTCGCGCTGGTGAGCGGGCCGAGGCGTGGACGGGGGTGAACGGCGTTGACGAATCGAAGCGCTTCGATCAGCCTCCAGTCACCGGGATCAGGAGGAGGCTTCATGCCCATACGAAGATCGTTCGGCGGTGCCGCGGCGGCCGTGGTGGCGGCTCTGGCGCTGGTCGCCTCGATGGCGGCGGTGGTGGCCATCGCGGTCCGTCCAGCGGCGGCGGCCGAGACGTACACGTGGAAGAACGTGCGGATCGACGGGGGCGGGTTCGTGCCCGGCATCGTCTTCAGCCGGAAGGAGAAGAACCTCGTCTACGCGCGTACCGACATCGGCGGGGCCTATCGGTGGGATCAGTCCGGCAAGCAGTGGACTCCCCTGCTGGACTGGGTCGGCTGGGACAAGTGGGGGTACAACGGCGTCATCAGCATCGCCGCTGATCCCGTGGACGCGGACCGGGTCTATGCGGCGGTCGGGATGTACACCAATGACTGGGATCCCAACAATGGGGCCGTGCTGCGGTCGGCCGACCGGGGCAAGACCTGGCAGGCGACGGAACTGCCGTTCAAGCTCGGCGGGAACATGCCGGGGCGAGGCATGGGGGAACGGCTCGCGGTCGATCCCAATGACAACCGGGTGCTCTACATGGGGACGCCCGAGGGGCATGGGCTTTGGCGGAGCACCGACCGGGGTGTGACGTGGGCGAAAGTGAACGCCTTCACCAATCCCGGCGACTATTCGGATGACCCCGGCGACTCCACCGGGTATGGCAGTCATCGGCCCGGGGTCGTCTGGGTGACGTTCGATGAGAGCAGCGGGACGGCGGGTTCGCCCACCAAGACGATTTATGCGGGGGTGGCGGACAAGGAGAACACCGTCTACCGGAGTACGGACGCGGGTGCGACCTGGGAGCCGGTGCCGGGGCAGCCGACCGGGTACATCGCCCACAAGGGCGTGCTGGACGCGGCCGGCCACGCGCTCTACATCGCTACGAGCGACACGGCCGGCCCCTACAGCGGAGCCAAGGGCGACGTGTGGAAGTTCGACACGCAGTCGGGCGCCTGGACGCAGATCAGCCCTATTCCGTCCAGTAGTTCCGACGACTACTTCGGGTACAGCGGGCTGACCGTCGACCGGCAGCACCCGGGGACGCTGATGGTGGCCACGCAGGTGTCCTGGTGGCCGGACATGATCATGTGGCGGAGCACCGACGGCGGTGCGACCTGGACGCGGATCTGGGACTGGACGAGCTACCCGGGCCGCAGCTTCCGCTACGACCAGGACGTCTCCGAAGTGCCCTGGCTGACGTTCGGGACCAACCCCTCGCCGCCCGAGGTCACGCCGAAGCTCGGGTGGATGAACGAGTCGGTCGAGATCGACCCGTTCGACTCGGACCGGCTCATGTACGGGACGGGCGCCACGATCTACGGCACCGAGAACCTCACCCGGTGGGACGCGGGAAGCAAGATCACTATCAAGCCGATGGTGAAGGGACTGGAGGAGACCGCCGTCCTCGACCTGATCAGCCCGCCGTCCGGGGCGCCGCTGGTCAGCGGGCTCGGGGACATCGGCGGATTCCGGCACACCGATCTCGGGTCGGTTCCTTCGACGATGTTCACGCAGCCCGTGTTCACCAGTACCACCAGCCTCGACTATGCCGAGGGCAGGCCGAGCGTGATGGTGCGGGCGGGCAACTTCACCGATTCGGATCGCCCCGGCGACAGCCATGTGGCGTTCTCGACCGACGCCGGGGCCAACTGGTTCCAGGGCACCGAGCCCGGCGGCGTCAACAATGGCGGCACCGTCGCGGCGGCGGCGGACGGGAGCCGTTTCGTGTGGGCACCCGGTGACGGCGGCCAGCAGGTCGTGTATTCGGTCGGGTTCGGTAACAGCTGGAGCCAGTCGTCCGGCGTACCCGCGAACGCGATCGTCGAGGCCGATCGGGTGAACGCGAGCAAGTTCTACGCGTTCTCCGGAGGCAAGTTCTACGTCAGCGCGAACGGCGGTCAGTCGTTCGCTGCTACGGCGGCGTCCGGGCTGCCGTCCAGCGGCGTCCACTTCAAGGCATTGCCGGGCAAGGAGGGCGACATCTGGCTCGCGGGCGACACCGGGCTGTTCCATTCGACCGACTCGGGCGCGAGCTTCACCAAGGCCGCGACCATTTCCAAGGCCGTGAACGTCGGGTTCGGAAAGGCCGCTCCCGGCGCGAGCTACCCGGCGGTCTACCTGGTCGGGACGGTCAACGGCGTGACCGGCCTGTTCCGATCGAACGATGCGGGCGGTACCTGGACGCGCATCAACGATGACCGGCACCAGTACGGCAACGCCGGCGAGGCGCTGACCGGTGATCCCCGCGTCTACGGGCGTGTCTACCTGGGCACGAACGGGCGGGGCATCGTCTACGGCGATACCTCCGACACGACGCCGACGAGTCCGCCGGTCACCAGCGACCCGCCCACCACCGAGCCGCCCACCACCGAGCCGCCGACCACTCCGCCGCCGTCCGACGGCGGCTGTACGGCCACCTACAAGACGACCGGGTCGTGGGGAGGCGGCTTCCAGGGCGAGGTCACCGTCAAGAACACCGGGACGTCCGCGACCAGCGCATGGAAGGTCTTCTGGACGTTCGGCGGCGGCCAGACCGTCTCCCAATCCTGGGGTGCCAAGGTGACGCAGTCCGGTGCGGCGGTCAGCGCGGCGAACGAGTCCTGGAACGGGACGCTGGCGCCCGGCGCCAGCACAACGTTCGGGTTCATCGGCAACGGTTCGGCCGAGCCCGTCACTCCCGCCTGCGACGGCGAGTGACGAGAGGGGGGCGGGGCGGTATCGCGCTCCCGTCCCGCCCCCGGCCCGTACCCCCACGGTGTGCACACGGCACAACGGTCCTTTCAGGCCTCGCCCACGAGGGCCGCCTCGGAGACCGGAGCGCCGGGAAGGCCGGGGAAGGAGGCATCGAGCAGGCGGAGCAGCGGGGCGGCCTTGACCGCGGTCTCCGCGAACTCGGCGGCCGGGTCCGACAGCGCGGTGATGGCGCCGCCGATGCCGAACTCGATCCGCCCGCCCGAGGCGACGGCCGTGCGGATCACGATGCTGAAGTCGGCCGCCCCGGACAGCGAGAAGTAGCCGATGGCGCCGGAGTACACGCCGCGCGGCCCCTCCTCCAGGCGGTCGATGATCCGCATCGTGCGGATCTTCGGCGCTCCTGTCATGGAGCCGCCCGGGAACGCCGCCCGCACGCACCGGACCGCCGAGACGTCCGGGCGGAGCCTGGCCCGCACCGTGCTCACCAGCTGGTGGACGGTCGTGTAGCTCTCCACGTCGAAGATCGGGTCGACGGTGACCGACCCGGCCTCGGCGACGCCGCCGAGGTCGTGCCGGACGAGATCGACGATCATGAGGTTCTCGGCGCGGTCCTTGACGCTGCGCGCCAGTTCGGCGCACAGCCGCCGGTCCTCGGCCGGGTCGGGCGAGCGCGGCCGGGTGCCCTTGATCGGTTTGGACTCGGCCTCTCCGCCCGCCGACACCCGCAGGAAGCGCTCGGGAGAGGAGCTGAGCACCGACAGCTCACCGAATCGCAGCAGGGCCCCGAACGGCACCGGATCGCTCTGCCGCAGGCGGCGGTAGAGGTCCCACGGGTCGGCGCGCACCGAAGCGGTGAGCATGTTGGTCAGGCACACCTCGTAGGTCTCCCCGGCGATGATCTCCCGCCGGCATTCCGCGATCTTGTCGAGGTAGCGGCCGCGCCCGTGCCGCAGCGTCAGCCCGGACGGCCCGGCGAGCGGGGCGGGCGCCTCGGGGGCGGGCAACCCGGCCAGCCGCGCTTCGGTGCCGTCGAGCCAGGACAGCGCCGCACGCTCGTCACCGGCCGGGCACAGCGCCAGCAGGTGGACGGCCCCGTCCGCGTGATCGAACGCCACGGCCCGGTCGGCGAAGACCATGGCCGCGTCGGGGTGCGGGGAGCGGTGCGCCGGGGAGCCGCCGGTCTCGGCCTTGAGCTCGTAGCCGAGATATCCCACCCAGCCGAGCGCGAACCCGAACGGCAGATCCGGGACCTCCGCCGCGTGCGCACGCACATCGGCGTCGATCCAGTCGAAGAAGGACGCGCGCTCGACGTGCGCCCGCCCGCTCGCCGACTCGACGGTCAGATCACCCGTTTCCACGTCGAAGGTGGCGACTCGCGCCAGCGGGCCGCTCGCGTCCCCCATGAACGAGAACCGCCCGCCGTGCTCGCCGGTTCGGCTGCTGTCCAGCCAGAACGCCCGGCCGGACGAGGCGAACAGCGCACCGAAGACGTCCTCGGCCACGACCGGCGTGCCGAGCCGCCGCGCGATCACCTTGAACGCCTTCGGCCGCTCCGCCGGCACGGCCCCGCCGCGCCGCGGCTTCGCGTCGACCGGCCCGCTCCGGGCCAGGAAGTTCGCGATGATCCGCCGGCCGTGATCCGTGCACACCGACTCCGGGTGGAACTGGACGCCCCATATCGGCCGCACCTTGTGCCGCACGCCCATCAGCACGCCGTCGGACGTCCACGCCACGGGCTCCAGCACTGGCGGCAACTCGTCCACGACCAGCGAGTGGTACCGCACCGCCGAGAACGGCGACGGCACGCCCCGGAACAGATCGACGCCCGTGTGCTCGACCCACGAGGGCAGCCCATGCCGGACCTCCGGGGCAGGCCGGACCCGTCCTCCGAACAGGTGGCAGATGCCCTGGTGCCCGAGGCACACCCCGAGGAGCGGAATCCGGGCGTGCCTGATCACGTCCGCGCAGATCCCGAAGTCCTCGGCCCGCTCCGGCGAGCCGGGGCCGGGCGAGATGATGACGTTGTCGAACGGATCCAGCAGCCCCGGGCTCCATTCCGCCTCGTCATTGCGGAGGACGACGGGCTCGGCCCCCGCCTCCGCCACATACTGGACGAGATTGTGCGTGAACGAGTCGTAGTTATCGATGATCAGGGTCTGCACGGGCGGGCGGACTGCGCTCGGCAGCATCGAAGAGTGGATGTTGATGGCTCGCCCTTCCAGCACGACCAGGTCGCCCCGTTCCTCGCGAAACGGTACCCCGACGCGATCGGTGACCCGCCCCCAGGCCCGGGAGGCCCCGGCCGTCCCCCAGGAGTCAGGTCCAGGTGAGGCGGTCGGTGATGAGGGCCTGCTGGGCGGGGTTGCCGGTGAGGGCGAGAGCGCGGAGGTCCGCGGTGCGGGCTTCGCGGTGCCGGCCGAGGTCGCGGAGGAGTTCGGCGCGGGTGGCGTGGTAGATGTGATGGCCGTCCAGGGCTCGCGCGAGGGAGTCCAGTTCGTCCAGCGCGGCTTGAGGGCCCCGGACGTAGCGGAGCGCGATGGCCCGGTGGAGGCGGACGACCGGTGTCCGCGTCATGTGCAGCAGCATGTCGTAGAGGACGAGGATCTGCGTCCAGTCGGTGTCCTCCCAGGTGGGGGCCTCCGCGTGGCAGGCGACGATCGCGGCCTGCAACTGGTACGGGCCGGGACGGTGCATCGCGGCGGCGCGCTCGATGAGCCGGACGGCCTCCCGGACGGCGTCGTGGTCCCATCGGGCGCGGTCCTGGTCGCGGAGGAGGACGAGGCGGCCGGCGGCGTCGAAGCGGGCGGCGGTGCGCGCCTGGTGCAGCCGGATGAGCGCGAGCAGGCCGAGGACCTCGGGCCGGCGCGGCATCAGCCAGGCGAGGTTCTCCGCGAGCCACTGCGCGTCGTCGGCCAGGTCGCGGGCGTGCGGGCGGTCGCCGCCGCTCGTCAGGTACCCCTCGTTGAACAGCAGGTACACCACGGCGAGGACCTGGTTCAGGCGCTCGTGGAGTTCGGTGTCCGGCGGGATCCGGTACGGGATGCCCGCGTCGGTGATCTTGCGTTTGGCGCGGGTGATGCGCTGCGCGACGGTCGTCTCCGGGACGAGGAAGGCGGCGGCGATCTGCCCGGTCGTCAGCCCGCACACGGTGCGCAGGGTCAGCGCGACCTGGGCGGGCACGGGCAGCGCGGGGTGGCAGCAGGTGAAGACGAGCTTGAGCCGGTCGTCGGGCTCGCTCGGCACCGGCCACTGCAGCCGGGCCAGCTTCTCGCGGTAGCCGGCCTGGCGGCGCAGCAGGTCGATGCCGCGGCGGCGGGCGGTGGTGAGCAGCCAGGCGTCCGGATGGTCCGGGATGCCGTCGACGGGCCAGCGCTTCAGGGCGGTCTCGACGGCGTCCTGCATGACGTCCTCGGCGGCGGAGAAGTCGCCGAGGGTCCGGATCAGGCAGGCCGTCAGCCGGCCCGCGTGCTCGCGCAGCACGCGGGTCAGCTCGGCGTGCACCCTGTCCATCAGGCGGGGTCCATCAGGCGGGGCCCATCAGGCGGGCTCCATCAGGGCCGGGTCCAGGGCGGGGTCCATCAGGTGAGCGGGCGGATCTCGACGATCGGGCACGCGGGCCAGTCGCGGGCGACGGCGAGGGCCTCGTCCAGGTCGGCGACCTCGACCTCGGCGTAGCCGCTGACGACCTCCTTGCCCTCGACGAACGGGCCGTCGGTGAGCAGCGGCTCCGGCCCGTCCAGGCGCATGGTGGTGGCCGTGTGCGCGGGCTGCAGATGCCCGTAATGGGTGATCTGCGCGGCGTGTCGGCCGAACCACTCCATGACCTGCTCGTAGGCGGCCTGGCGCTCGTCGTCGTTCATGGCGGCCAGTTCCTTGGCGAACTTCTCGGTCTCGGCGAACAAGAGCACGTACTTCACGGTGTCCCCCTAGCTGGCGGGCAGCGGCGCGTACAGGTCGATGCCGTTGCCGTCCGGGTCGAGGACGGTCGCGTACCGCATCCCCCAGAACGCGTCCCACGGCTCCTTGGCTCCGGTGTACCCGGCTTCGGTCAACTCGGCGTACTTGGCGTCCACATCCGCCGGCGTCGGCGCCTGGAAGGCGAGGAAATTGCGGGGGCCGCCGGACGGCTTCGTCCAGCCGTCGACCGTGGGACCGCGGAAGCCCTCGGTGTCGAGCATCAGGTGCAGGCCGCCGGGCAGGTCGCAGTCCGCGTGGTCGGGGTAGGCGGCGTCCACCTTGAACTCGACGCCGAGGCGGCGGTAGAAGGCGACGGCGGCGTCCATGTCGGACACCAGGATGTCGATCGTGTTCATCGTCAAGTCCATGACATGTTCCTTTCGGCGCCCCGGGACGGGGCGATCGGCTGCTGTCACCCCCTAGACGAACGGTGGACGGGCCGATCCGACACGTCCGAAAAAATCACGGCTCGCGGCCGGGACCGCGGGCGGGCGGACATGGCGTTCATGGTCGCCGCGCGCCTACCGTCCCGCAAGGCAGAATCCTCATGTGGCGAAGAAATGTCCGTGCGGTGCAGGCCCTCGGTACCGGGATTGCTGCGGCCGGTTGCACCGGGGTGAGGCGGCGGCCGGGACGGCCGGGGAGCTGATGCGGTCGCGGTTCAGCGCGTTCGCCGTCCAGGACGAGGCGTATCTGCTGAGGACGTGGCATCCGGCGACGCGTCCGGAGCGGGTCGGTTTCGAGGACGGCACGCGCTGGACGGGGCTGGAGATCGTCCGGGAGGAGAACGGCGGGCCGGCCGACGAGAAGGGCGTGGTCGAGTTCCGCGCCCGCTATCTGGCGGGCTCGGAGCCTGGCGAATTGCACGAGGTCAGCCGTTTCGTCCGGCATGACGGCGCGTGGGTCTACGTCCGGGGCAAGATCATCGACTGACCGCGGGCCTGAGCCGGCGTCCGCACCGGACGAGCAGGACCAGCAGCAGGGCCGGGGCGACGAAGACCGCGGCGCGCAGCGTGGTGAGGTCGGCGAGCGTCCCGAGGGCGAGCGGCGCGACGCCGATCGCGACCCCGGACGCGAGCGCGCAGCGGGCCGCGGCCCGGACGGGCTGCGCCGGCCACGCCGCGAGCGCCCGGCCGAGGATCACCGGGTAGAGCAGCGCCACGCCGAGCCCGGTGACCAGCAGCCCGACGACGGCGAGCGGGGCCGGCGCCGTCCACAGGATCGCGAACCCGGCCATGCCGACGAGCGCGGCCGCGGCGAGCAGCCGGTCGGGCCGTCCGAGCGCCCGGACGACCGGGCCGGACGCGGCCCGCCCGACCGCCATGCCCAGCACGAACGCCGCCGACAGCGTGGCCGCGGCCCCCGCGCCGAACTCCTTCACGTCGCCGAGGAAGTCCGCGGCCCAGAACACCATGCAGAACTCGACGCCCACGGCGAGCACGAGATCGAACCACCTGCTCCGGAACGCCGGCGGAGCCGTTCCGCGCGCCCCGCCGCCGGCCCCCGGCCCGTCCCGTGCGACACCGCTGCCGGCTCGTCCGGTCGTGGGCGGGCGGGTGATGAGGAGGAGGACGGCGGCCACCGCGAGGGGCGGGATCGCGAACGCCGCGCGCCAGCCGAGGCCGTGGGCCAGGGCGGCGCCGATGAGGATCGGGGACAGCACGGACGCCGCGCTGGAGACCGCGTTCGCCACTCCGATCTGGATCGTTCCATCGCCGCCGTGCAGGGCGCGCAGCCCCGTCGGGACGAGCTGCACGAGCCCCGCGCCGCCGAGCCCGAGGATGAGCGCCCCGGCTCCCGCGCCCAGGCGGCCCCCACCGGCCGCCATGACGCAGGCGCCGCCCACCAGCGCGGTGAGGGCGGCGGGAAGGGCGAGGCGGCCGAGCCTTCCCGCCGCCCAGTGCCCGGTGAACCCGACGACCACGAGGCCGAGCGCGAAGGCCGACGGGTAGAGCGCGACCTCGCTGCGCGGGAGCCCGCGCTCCTCGCGCAGTTCGGGCAGGATCGCGCCGAGCGCGGTCAGCAGGTAGCCGAGGCACCCGAACGCCGCGTAGAGCCCGAACGTCCCCGCGCCGCGCCCGACGGCCGGCCTCGGGTCCGTGTCGGCAGGATCCATCGCATGCCTCCCGTATTATGCTCGTGCAACGAGGATAATACGCGAAGGCCAGGATGTCACCATGGAGCCGAAGACCGCGCACTCGGCACGGGCGCTGCGCAGCCAGGGGGCCCTCGCCGTGCTGCGGTACGTCCACGCGCACCCGTCCGCGACGCGTGCGGACGCCTCCCGCGCGCTGGGGCTGAGCAGCGGGTCCGCCACCGAGATCACGAGCCGACTCAAGACCTCCCGGCTCATCGACGAGGACCTGCCGCCCCGCACCGGCGGCCGCGGCCGTCCGTCCCCCGCGCTCACGGCCCACCCGGACGGGCCGCTCGTCTGTGTGGTGGACATCAGCCACGAGGCATGGCGGGTGGCGGCCATCGAACTGGGCGGCGGCGTCCTCACCGGATCCGACGGCCGCCACACCGGCTCGCCCGACGTGATCGGCATGCTGGCCGGGCACGTCGCGGCGCTGCACGTCCGCTACGGGCGGCGGCTGCGCGCGGTGTCGGCCTGCGTCGCGGGGACGGTCAGCGGCACGACGGTCGTCCAGGCGTCCGGCATGGGGTGGCGCGATGTCTCCCTGGAACCGCTCAAGCCCGCCGAAATCCCGCTGGTGGTCGGCAACGACGCCTCCCTCGCCGGCCTGGCGGAGGCGCGGCGCGGCGCCGGGGCCGGGTCGCGGGTCGTCCTGCACCTGACCGTGGAGGTCGGCGTCGGCGGCATCCTGGTCGTGGACGGGCGTCCGGTGGACGGCGCGACGGGCGCGGGCGGCGAGTTCGGCCACATGCCGTTCGGCGACCCCGCCCTCGCCTGCCCCTGCGGCGCCCGCGGCTGCTGGGACCTGGAGGTCGACGGCCGCGCCATGGCGCGGGCCCTGCGCCGTCCGCCGCCCCGCGACCCCCGCACGGCCGCCGAGGAGATCATCGCGTCGCCCTCCCGCGACGCCCGGGAGGCCGTCGCGGGCGCCGCCCGCGCGCTCGGCCGGGGCATGGGCGCCCTGGTCAACGCCCTGGACCCGGACGTCGTCACCCTGTCGGGCCTGGCCACCGATCTGGCCGCGGCCTCGCCCGGCGCTCTCTCGGAGGGTTACACGACGGGCCTGATGCGCTACCGCCGAGCCGACCCGCCGCCCGTCCGGCCGTCGACCCTCGGCCCTCGCGGCCCGCTGACAGGTGCCGCCGACGCCGCGTTCGACGTCCTCCTCACCGATGAGGGCCTGGACGCCTGGTCGCGCGCCTAGGCCTGGCGCCACTCCGGCACGGCACCGGCTTCGTGGAGGCAGAAGTCGGGCGCGCCTTCCAACGCCTTTTCCTCACCGCCCGGCGTGTACGTCACGATGAGCCGCAGCGGACGCCACGTCGTGTTGTACGTCGAGTGCCAGACGCCCTTCGGAATGTGGACGGCATCGCCCTCCCTGATCAGGAACGGCTCCCCGTCGTCCACCATCTGCGTCGCCTCACCGGAGATGACGTAGATGACCTCCTCGGCGTCCGGGTGGTTGTGGCGCGCGTGCCCCTTGCCCGGGTTGACGATCACCTCGCCCAGCGTGCTGCTCGCGCCCTCGACGCTCGACGGGGTGACGAACCATTTGATCGATCCCCAGTCGAAGGCCATCGTCGTCACGTCACCGGGATTGACCAGCATTCAGAGCTCCAGGTTCTTGAAGGCCGCCACCTGCTCCGTGATGGCCCGCTCGGTCGGCAGCCGCTCGACCGACGAGGCGCCGAAGAAGCCGACGACGCCTTCCGTCCGCGCCAGCACATAGGCGGCGTCGTCCGGCTCGGCGATGGGGCCGCCGTGGCACAGGACGAGGACGTCGGGCCGCGCGGCGAACGCGGCGTCCCGCATGGCCTGGACGCGCTCGACCGCCTCGTCCAGCGTCAGGGCCGTGCCCGCGCCGATGCTGCCCTTCGTCGTGAGCCCGACATGCGGGACGAGGACGTCCGCGCCGGCCTCCGCCATCGCCCGCGCCTGCTCCTCGTCGAACACGTAGGGGGCGGTGACGAGGCCGCGCTGATGCGCCTGCCGCACCATCTCGACCTCCAGGTCGTACCCCATGCCGGTCGCTTCGATGTTCTGCCGGAAGACCCCGTCGTAGAGGCCGACGGTCGGGAAGTTCTGCACCCCCGCGAATCCCATGGCCTGCAGCTGATCCAGGAACACGGGCATCACCCGGAAGGGGTCGGTGCCGCACACCCCGGCCAGGACGGGCGTCTCCTTGACGACCGGCAGCACCTCGGACGCCATCTCGACCACGATCTGGTTGGCGTCCCCGTAGGGCAGCAGCCCGGCCAGCGAACCGCGTCCCGCCATCCGGTACCGGCCGGAGTTGTAGATGATGATCAGGTCGACGCCGCCGGCCTCGGCGCACTTGGCGGACAGCCCCGTACCCGCCCCGGCGCCGATGATCGGCTTGCCCTCCGCCACGGCGTTCCGCAGCCGGAACAGGACGGTGTCACGGTTCACTGCGCTCCCCCCGCGATCATCTGGTGCAGCCGGTCGGCCATCGCGCGGCCGAACGCCGGGTCATTGATGTTCATGTCGAGCCTCTCCGTCTCCGCGGCGCCCTCCAGGGCCGCGAAGCACGCCTCGTCCGCCTCCGGATCGTGGAAGGGCATCCCCGGCGCATCCAGGGCCGACACGCCCCCGAGCGGCAGGAACAGCACGGCCGGCCCGGTCGCGGCCCGCAGCTTCCCGGCGATCCGCCGCCCCAGTTCGGCCATCTCCTCCCGCGTCGTCCGCATCAGCGTGACGGTCGGGTTGTGGACGTAGAGGTTGCGCCCCTCGAACCGCTCCGGGACGGTCTCACGCGGCCCGAAGTTGACCATGTCCAGCGCCCCGGGCGCCACGACCTGCGGGACCCCGAGCCGCCCCGCCGCCGTGAGCCGCTCGGGACCGGCCGACAGAACGCCTCCCACCAGGTCGTCCGCCAGCTCGGTCGTGGTCAGATCGAGCACCCCGGCCAGCAGCCCGCTCTCCACGAGCCCCTCCAGCGCCCGGCCTCCGGCCCCGGTCGCGTGGAAGACCAGCACCTCGTAGCCCAGCTCGTCCAGCCGCTCCCGCGCCGCGTCCACCGCCGGCGTGGTGACCCCGAACATGGACGCCCCGACCAGCGGCCGCTCGTCCGCGGCCGCCGCCGGCCGCGCCCCGGCGTACGCCTCGGCCATCCCGGCCGCCGCTGCCGCCGCGTTCCCGAGGATCAGCCGGGACACCCGGTTGACTCCCGCGATGTCGACGACGCTGTACATCAGCGTCACGTCCTTGGCGCCCACGTACGGCGTCACGTCGCCCGACGCCATCGTGGACACGATCAGTTTCGGCAGCCCGATGGGCAGATCCCGGACGGCCCGAGCCGCGATGGACGACCCGCCGCTGCCCCCGACGGCGAGCACGGCATCGACCCGCTCCAACCCCGCGAGGACGGCCGCCGCGCCCTCCCCCATCGCGGTGACGGCGGCTCCCCGGTCCCCCGCGTCCCGCAACGCGGTCAGCGACACGCCCCCGGCCCGCGCGACGTCCTCCGCCGAGACGTCGGCCTCGACCTCCGCCGGACCGACCCCCGCGTCAACGAGCACGACCTCGCACCCGAGTTCCCGCACCCGATCCCGAAGCCACACGTACTCCGGCCCTTTGGTATCGAGCGTCCCCACCAGAACCACAGTCGCCATGCACGATCACTTCCCGCCCCGCCCACCCGCCAACCGACCGGAACCTGCCAGTGCCGCCGCGTCAGCCGCCCCTGACCAAGATCGCTTAAATTGGATAATGACGCAGCAGTTCACGGTGTCCGAACTCCACCTGACGTACAAGAGGGGCGAGCTGGACCGCGCGATCCTGACGGACGCGCACGGCACCGAATGGGAGACGGCCTACACCGACACCGGCCCCGTCTTGGGCGACATGGACGAGGGTGACCGAGTCACCGGCACCATCTGGCGCGGCCGGGTGACCGAGGTCGCCATGAACGGAGACTCCCAGGACACGGAGACCGCCCCGGACGACCTGCGCGCGCTACCTCATCGGCGCACTGATCACGATTCCCCCCCAGCCTCCTTGGTCAAGGGGTCCGCCGTGCATCGGCGTTAGGCGGGGACGGCGGATTCGGTTATGGCGCCGTCTTCCAGGCGCAGGACCCGGTCGGCCTCCGAAAGGAGCGCCTGGTCGTGGGTGGCCACCAGGACCGTCACGCCTTCGCTGGCCACCACCGCGCGCAGGAGAGGCATGATCGCGGCGGCCGTCTCGGAGTCGAGCTGGCCGGTGGGTTCGTCGGCCAGGAGGAGCCTCGGGCGGTTGGCCAGGGCTCTGGCTATCGCCACGCGCTGGCGCTGGCCGCCGGAGAGTTCGTAGGGACGTTGGGCCGCGTGTTCTGCCAGGCCCACCAGGGAGAGCAGGACGCGTACCCGTTCGTCGCGCTCGGCCGGGTTCGTGCGGACCAGGCGCAGGGGGACCTCGATGTTCTCGGCGGCCGACAGCACCGGGATCAGGCCGTGGGATTGGAAGACGTAGCCGATGTGGTCGCGGCGCAGGGCCAGGAGGTCGTTCTCCGGGAGCGTGCCCACCTCGCGGCCGGCCACGTGGACGGTGCCGCCGTCGGGGGTGTCGAGGCCGCCGATCAGGTTGAGGAGGGTCGTCTTGCCGGAGCCCGAGCGGCCCTTGATCGCGACGAGCTCGCCCGGAAGGACGGTGAAGGAAGCGCCGCGCAGGGCCGGGACCTCGATCTTGCCGGTGCGGTAGGTGCGGGTCAGGTCCTGGACGGCCACCATCGGGTCAGTCACGGGGTTCCTCCCGGTCGGGCCAGACGCCGACGTGGTCGCTTTCCAGGGCGAGGCGGACGCGGTCGCGCAGGTCGAGGGCCGCGGTGAAGGCGGCGGGCAGCTGGACGCGGCCGGCGCGGTCGAGGAGGGCGTACTCCTCGGCGGTGCCGCCGCCGCGGCGGACCTCGACGCTGGTGCGGCCGTCGCGGATGCCGACGGTGCGGTCGACGCGTTCGGACACCTGCGCGTCGTGGGTGACGACGACGGTGGTCGTGCCGAGTTCCTCGTTGACGCGGCGGAGCGCGGCGAAGACCCCGGCGGCGGTGGCGGTGTCGAGTTCGCCGGTGGGTTCGTCGGCCAGGACGACGTGGGGCTCGTTGGCGACGGCCACCGCGATCGCGATGCGCTGCTGCTGGCCGCCGGACAGCTCGTCCGGGCGCCGGTCCGCGCAGTCGCCGACGTCCAGCATGCCGAGGAGTCCGGCGGCGCGGGTGGCGCGTTCGCGGCGGGACCGGCCGGCGAACCGCATGGGCAGCTCGACGTTCTGCGCGGCGGTCAGGTACGGGAGGAGGTTGCGGGACGTCTGCTGCCAGATGAACCCGACCTGTTCGCGGCGGAAGCGGAGCCGCTCCTTGGACGTCATGGTGAGCAGGTCGGACCCGGCGACGCGGGCGACGCCGGCGGTGGGGACGTCGAGGCCGGACAGGATGTTGAGGAGCGTCGACTTCCCGGAGCCGGAGGCGCCCACGATGGCGACGAGTTCGCCCGGGTCGACGAGCAGGTCGAGGCCCTGGAGGGCGACGACCTCGACGCCGTCCGTCTTGTAGATGCGGACGAGGTTGTCGCAGACGATGTGGGCGCCCTCGCCGTAGACGGGTCCGCGTTCGGCGGCGCGGCGCTCCAGTTCGGCGAGGTCGGGTGCGTCGGGCATCAGTCCCCCGTTCTCAGGGCGGTTCCGGGGCGGGTGTCGAAGAGGCGGTCGACGGCGACGGCCGCGGCCGCGGCGAGCAGGAGGGCGCCGATGAGGCCGAGGAGCGCGGCCGGGCCGGGAGTGTGGGCGGTGACGGCGAAGCCTCCCGTGTAGGGGCGCAGGTCGACGACCGGGCCGGTGATCTCGGGCAGCAGGAGGCCGAGGACCCAGCCGGCGCCGACCGCGCAGAGGAGGACGGGGGCGATCTCGACCAGGGCGAGGCCCCTGCTCTGCCGCCGGCTGAGGCCGAGGGCGCGCAGGTGGGCGACGGTGCGGCCACGGGCGCGGGCGCCGACGACCAGCACGAGCAGCACCGCGAGCAGGCCGAACACGCCGCCGATGAGCGCCCCGTCCCGGAACGTCTGGTGGACGACGGTCACCATGGGGCCGCGCGTCAGGTCCCGCAGGACGTCCCGGCGCAGCTGGACGTCGCTTCCGGCGGCGGCGCGCAGGGCCTCGGCGTCCACGTCGCCGGTGACGAAGACCTGCGAGGGGAAGCCCTTCTCACCGGCGACCATCGTGTACGGGACGACGGCGAACGCCGTGCCCGGGTCCTGTCCGGGGAAATGCTCAATCTGCCCCGAAGGATCGACCTGGATCGGGGACATCCCCGGACGGCTCAGAGTCTGCGGCTCCATGCCCCTCGTGCGGGCGGCGAGCGGTGACAGCAGGACGCCGGACCCGGACGGGATGCCCGGCACGGCGGGCGCCAGTTCCCGGTAGGCCTCCAGGTCCACGCCGACCACGGTCATCGGGGCCTGGTCGGTGGCGGTCGACACTCCGGTGATGACCCGGGCCCGCACGGCGCCGGTCACGCCGGGCAGCGCGCGGACGCGGGCGAACGCCGCGTCGTCCACCGGCCCCGCCTCGATGCGCGCGTCGGCGCCGATCTTCGACCAGGACGCGCGCACCTGGCCGTCCCGCAGCGCCGTGTCCGCGGTGGCGGCGAACCCGGCGACGGTGGCCGCCAGCAGCAGCACGACGAGCGGCAGCGCTCCCACGAGGTTCTGCCGGGACGCGCGGGCGACGCCGAGGAACGCGACCGCGCCGCTGCGCCGCCGCAGCAGCGGCCCGGCGGCGCGCAGCAGGTACGGGTAGCCGCGCAGGACGAGGGCGCCGAGCGCCGCGCCGAGCAGCACGGGGACGGCGGCGACCAGCGGGTCCGTGCCGGCCGACGCGCCGCGCTCGCGCAGCAGCACGACGCCGATCACGGCCAGCGCGACCAGCAGGAGGTCCAGGACGAGCCGCCGCACCGAGGGCCGGGCGGCGACGAGGTCGTCGCGGCGTTCGGTGGCCGAGCCGAGGCCGCCGCCCCGTTCCCGCCACACCACGGCGGCGGGCACCAGGAGCGCGGCCGCGGCCAGCGCGCCGATCGCGTAGGCGGAGGAGCGCTGCGGCGGCCCGGCGTCCAGCAGCCGTCCCGCCAGGTACCCGAGGAGGGCGGCGGGGACGACGGCGAGCGCGGTCAGCCCGCAGGCGGGGACGGCGAGCTGCCGCAGCGACGCGCCGCGCGCCCGCATCGTGCCGAGCGCCGGGCGGAGCCGCTCGCCGAGCAGCCCGGCGGCGAGGAGCAGCACCCCGGCGGCGACGGCGGCGAGCCCGCCGCGCGCCAGGCCGAGCACGGAGCGGGCGGTGTGCAGCCGTCCGGCGAACTCGTTCAGCCGGTCGTCGAGCGCGGAGACGACGTCGCACGGGAAGATCCCGGTGCGTCCCCGGACGGCGGAGCGGAACGCGTCGAGGTCGCCGGCCAGGGCGGCCGCGTCGCCCGCGCCGATGTCCGCGCCGCGGACCGGGAAGCGCCAGCTGAAGGTGAACTGCGTGTCGCTCTCGCGGACGACCCGCGAGTATCCGCCGGCGTCCATGAGCGCGGTGCCCGCGTCGGCCTGCCCGCCGTCGCCGCCGAGCGCCACCTTCACCGGGTGCAGCAGGCTGGGGCGCGGCGCCCAGAACGGGTCGGCGGCGTTCACCGGCTCGTACAGTCCGGAGATCCGGACGGTGAGGTCACCGAGGTCCATCCGGTCGCCGGCCTTGTAGCCGAGCTGCCCGGCGTACTTCGCGGAGACCATGACGCGGATGTCGCCGCTCGTCTCCGACGCCGGGTTGACCGCCGGGTCGCCGGCGACGACCCGGATGCGGCTCCACGCGCCGAGGTCCCAGCCCAGGTACAGCCGCCGGGGGGCGGAGAACCGCCCGGGAACGGGCAGCTGCTCCGTCAGGGCGGACGCCTCGGGTTCGCCGGCGACCTTCGCCAGCGAGCGCGGCAGCGCCTGCTGCCAGGTGACGCTGCCGGCCTCCAGCGCGGCCCGGCTCGGGACGGCCGACCACGCGGTGCTCCCCGCCGCCTTGCCCTCCACCGTGAGGTCGGCGGAGGAGCCGACGGCGGCGGCAGCGGCGCGGTCGTACCCGGCGGCGGTGCGGGACGGGACGGCGACCGCGAGCAGCGCCGACAGCAGCGACAGGACGGCCAGCGCGACGAGCGGCGCCCACTGCGCCCGTGCCAGCCGCACGGCGGAGCCTCCCACCGGCAGGGCGGAGCGTCTCATCGGTCCTCCCCCGCGCGCAGCCCGGCACCGAGGTTCCGGCGGCGCAGCACCCGCATCACCGGCGGCAGGACGAGGCCGAGCACCGCCGCGACGCCGGCGAGCATGGCCAGCACCACCGGCCACCGGACGACGAGTTCGGCGGGCGGGTACGGGGCCGCGGCCTGCACGCTGAGCACGACGTGCGGGACGACGAGCCGCGCCACGACGAGGCCGAGGAACGTCCCGCCGAGCAGGCCGAGCGCGACCAGGTACGCCTGTTCGATCGCGAGCATCCCGGCGACCTGCCGCGGATGGACGCCGAGGGCCCGCAGCACCGCGAACTCCCGGGCCCGCTCGCCCGCCGTGACCGCCGCGTTCACGACGAACGCGATGACGGCGAAGGCGAGCGCGGCGCCGAAGCCGAGGACGAGCGCGCCCTGGAGCGCCGCGCCGAGCGGGGCGTCGCGGAGTTCGGCGCGCACCTTGACGCGGTCGGCGGCGATCTCGCCCCAGGCCGGGTGCTCGCCGAGCGCCGCGGCGGCCGGGGCGGTGCGCCCGCCGCGCACCGACGCCCACCATTCGCCCGGCTCGATGCTCTCGCCGGCGGCGCCGCCGGCGGCGAGGCGGCTCTGCGTGAGCGTCGGCAGGTCGACGAGGACGCCGGGCCGGCCTGGCGGCACGGTCGGCAGCGCGGGAGCGATTCCCAGGACCTTGACCGGCTGGTCCCCGTCCACGGTGCTGAGGGTGACGGTGCCGCCGACGCCGACCTTGGCGCGTTCCGCCATCTCGTCGGTGATGACGCCCGGCACGATCGGCTGCAGGTCGGTGTTCTGGAGCCCGTGCTTCGGCGGTGCGGACGTGCCGAGGATCGCGTGGACGGTGCCGCCGGTCGCGCTGCTGTAGACGCCGCGGCTCGGGTTCGGGTCGGCGGTCGCGGGCATCGAGATCTCCGCGAGCGCGCCCTTCGTTTCCTTGGCGTCCTTCAGGTGCGGTTCGAGAGGCTCGGCCGGGTTCGGTGAGTAGGCGAACACGTCCCAGCGGAGGCCGGCGGGCGGCGGGGCGTCCCCGGTGCCGTCGCCGCGCACGTCCAGGACCTCCAGGTCGAGCGGCCCCGTGTAGGGGTTGTCGTCGTAGGCGTAGTGGACGCCCTCGACCGACAGCGGGTAGGACGGCACGCCGCCCGGCCCGGCCAGGACGGCGGTGTCCAGCGCGACCGTGTGCTCGGCGCCGTCGGCGCGGAAGCCGGGCAGCTCGACCCGCCTGGCCAGCCCGTGCGCGTCCACGACGGTCACCGCGACCCTGTACTCCGCGTCGGCCGCCGGCTCGTCGCCGCCGGGCGTGGGGCCGGTGCGGGTGAGCTTCAGGTCGAACAGCAGCCGCTTCGGCTCGCCCGGGACGGTCAGCGCCGGGGCGGCGGGACGGGCCCCGGCCAGCTCGTCCAGCCGCAGGTCGCGCCGCAGGCCGGGCTGGACGCGCAGCACCCGCCCGAGCGTCCCGGTGTCGGCGGCGAGCAGCGTCGCGGGCTCGTTGCCGAGATCGCCGTCCGTGCGCAGCACCGCCGTCGCCGCCGTGACGCCGGGCAGCGCCGCGAACCGCCCGCCCTGGCCGAGCTCCGCCGGGCCGCCCCCGCCGGTGGCGGGGGTGAGCCGCAGGTCGGCGCCGCTCTGGAAGTCCGCCTGGTCGGTCTGCGACTGCCGCCAGGTCGCCATCGTCGTCACCGACAGCACACCGACGGCCATCGCCATGACCAGCAGCAGGACGGGACCGGCGTAGCGGAGCTGGCGCCGCCCGACCTGCCGGGTGCCGAGGACGGGGACGAGCCCGCGTCCCCGCGTCGCGACCCGCTCGGCGACGCGCGACGCCCCCGGCACGACCCGGAGCAGCAGCACCCCGCCGGCGAGCAGCGCCAGCGCGGGGCCGGACACGATGAAGGGGTCGATGCCGGACGTGCCGTCCCCTGCGCCGCCCGCGCCGTCGGCCCCGTACCGGGTGAGCTGCCAGATCGCGAGGCCGGCGACGATCAGCAGCGCCAGGTCGACGCCGGATCCGCGCAGGCCGCCGCGGCCCTGCCGGCCGATCCCGGCCTGCGCCTCGACGAACGTGCGGTTCGCGCCGCGCAGCGTCGGGACCGTCAGCGCGACCGCGCACGCCAGCGCCGTCAGCACCGAGACGATCCACAGCGGGGTGACGGGCCCGGCGTCCAGCCGCAGCCCCGACGCGCGCACCGCCGGGGCGTGCCCGGCGAGCCGCAGCAGCGGGCGGGCGAGCAGCGGGCCGAGCACCGCGGCGGGCAGCACGATCAGCAGGCCCTCGGCGAGGCCGAGCCGCGCGAGCTGCCGCATCCCCATGCCGCGGGTGCGCAGCAGCGCGACCTCGCCGCGCCGGTGGTCGGCGAGCAGCCGGGCGACGAGCAGCCACGCGCACCCGGCCAGCAGGACGAGCTGGATCACCGGGATCAGCATCGTGGACCGTGCCACGAGCACGGCGCCGTTCAGCTGCCGGGTCAGCTCGGCGAGCTTCGTCACGACGGTGAACTGCGCACCGCCGCCGATGTCCTCGAAGGTGCCGTCCGCGTGCGTCACGCGGTCGCCGAGCGGGCCGAGGTCGCCGGACCCGACGTCCCGCAGGTCGGGCATGACGGTGAAGCGGGCGTCGGTTCCGGTTCCGGTGAACGTGGCGGCGAACACCTCGGGCGGCACCACGAACGGCCCGTAGGTCGTGTAGTCGAGCCGTTCGACGCCGGTCGTGATGAGCCGGTCGTCCTGCCAGAAGTAGTGCTCAGGGTCGGGGACGTCGAACAGCCCGACGACCCGTACCTTCACCACCGACTTCTTGTCGACGCGTCCGTGCATCGTGAGGACGTCGCCCACGCCGGCGTCGATGGCCTTGGCCGCGGCGGCGGGCAGCACCGCCTCCACGTCACCGGACGTCGCGGCGGGCCAGCGTCCCTCGGCGAGCCGCGCGTGCTTCTCGATGCCGGTGCGGGCCTCGAACGCGGTCAGCTCGGGATGGTCGCTCTTCTCCTGCCCGGGAAGGGTGTAGGAGTCGCTGCGCACGCTCATCGAGGTCGCCAGCGGCACGTCCCGGTAGATGCGCTCGAGGGCCTCGCCGACCTGGCCCTGCACCCGGGTGAGGCCGTTCGCGGGGACGTGCGCGCCGATCGTCGTCCCGGCCGAGGCGAACGTCGCGTCGGCCAGGGTGCGCCGCAGCCCTTCGCGGGTCACCGACCCGGTGTAGCCGACCAGTGCCGCGAGGACGGTGGTGGCGAACAGCGCGGTCGCGCAGGCGGCCAGCACCAGCGTCCGATCGCCGGCCATCCGCCTGAGTACAAGCCCCCGTCGCCCCACAACCGTTCATGATCAATTATCGGTGACGTCCACCACAAGGGCCCGCTACCGTTCCGTAACTTTCTGCAACGTTTCCGCAATATATGACAAATCACCCGCCGGTCCCGGCGCGCGCGGGCGGGTCGGAGAGGTCGTGCGCAAGGGAGCGTAATGATCTCGCAAACGGGGTGGCGCGCGGGGGCGCGGGACGCGAGAAGAGCAGGGCGGACCGAGCCACCGGGGGGATCATGCGCAAGATCATCAACTCGACGTACGTGTCGTTGGACGGCGTCATCGAGAAACCGCAGAACTGGACGGAGCGGTACTTCAAGGACGAGGCGGCCGCGTATGCGCGGGAGCTGCTGTTCTCCTGCGGCGCCCTGCTCATGGGGCGCGGGACGTTCGACGGGTTCTCGCGGGCGTGGCCGGCGATGGAGAGGGCGACCGGCGACTTCGGCGTCCGGATGAACGCCCTGCCGCACTACGTCGTGTCCGACTCCCTGAAGAAGCCGGGCTGGGGCGACACGACGGCGATCCCGCGGGCGGAGGCCGTCGCCGCGATCACCGGGCTGAAGGAGCGGGACGGACAGGACATCCTGCAGTACGGCTTCGGCCCGGTTTCGCGCACGCTGGTGCGGCACGGCCTGCTGGACGAGCTGCGCCTGTGGATCCACCCGGTCTTCGTCGGCACCGGCAGGCCGGACGACCTGCTCACCCGGAAGGGCTTCGCCGCATCGCTCGAACTCGCCGGCACGAAGACGTTCCGTACCGGCGTGATCGTCGCGACCTACGTCCCGGCCACCGCGTAGGGCCGCCGCGTAGGTCAGCGGCGTAGGTCAGCGGCCGAGGAGGCCCCGGAGGAATTCCGCCGTGCGGGACGGCGGTTCGGCCTGGACGCCGAGGCGGTTGAGGACGTCGCGGTAGCGGGCGATGTCGGCCGTCCGGTCCGGGTAGAGGGCGCCGGTGAGCTGCTCCAGGTAGACGACGTCGGGCAGCTCGCGCTCGGCGAACCGCAGCAGCGTCACCGGGCCGCTCTCGGCGGCGTGCCCGCCGGAGGTGAACGGGATGACCTGCACGGTGATGTTCGGCCGCGCCGCCGCCTCGACCAGATGCTCGATCTGCGCGCGCATCGTCGCGGGGCCGCCGACGGTGCGGCGCAGCACCGCCTCGTCCAGGACGGCCCACAGCTTCAGCGGCTCCGGGCGCTCGAACACGCGGCGGCGCGCCATGCGCAGCTCGACCCGCCGCTCGATCTCCTCCCTGGGCGCCTCGGGCCGGCGGGCGGCGATGAGGGCTTCGGCGTACTCGGGGGTCTGGAGCAGCTCCGGGACGTCCTGGACCTCGTACACGCGGATGAGGTCGGCGCCCTGCTCCAGGCCGAGGTAGGGCTCGAACCAGCCGGGCACCACATCGCCGTACGCCTGCCACCAGCCGGGGGTGTTGGCATGCTCGGCGAGGTCCAGCAGCGTCGCCCGGACGTCGGCGCCGGTCACGCCGTAGAACGTGAGGAGGTCGGCGATGTCGCGTTCCTTGAAGCCGACGCGGCCCAGCTCCATCCGGCTGATCTTGGAGTGGGAGCCGCGGATCTCGTAGCCGGCGGCCTCGGTGGAGATCCCGGCGGCCTCCCGGAACCGGCGCAGCTGGGCGCCCACCACCATCCGCAGCACGGTCGGCCCGGCGTCCCGCAGGTCCGGCGCGGCCCGGTCCGGCGCGGCCCGGGCGGGCTCGTCCTGGCGTCCGCGGAGGGTCACGGCTTCACCCCGACGGCGCAGAACTCGTCCACCTCGTCCGGCTCCCCGAACGGGCCGGGCTCGGCGCGCCACCGCGACACCGGCACGACGCCCGGCTCAAGGATCTCCAGCCCCGCGAAGTAGCCGCCGATCAGCTCGGGAGTGCGCAGGTGGTAGGGGGTGTCGCTGGCCTGGTTCCACAGGTCGATCGCGGTCCGGAAGGCCTCGCCGGTGATGACGTCGGTGCCGTCCGCGACCACGAGGTGGCTGCCGGCCGGGAGCGCGCCCATCAGGTGCCGGACGATCGAGCGCGCCTCGTCGTAGTCGGCGACGTGCCCGAGGATGTTCAGCAGCATCAGCCCGACGGGACGGCCGAGGTCGAGCGTCCGGGCGGCCTCGGCGAGGATGCCGTCCGGGTCGCGCAGGTCGGCGTCGACGTAGCTGGTGGCGCCCTCCGGCCTGCTGGTGAGCAGGGCGCGGGCGTGCGAGAGGACGAGCGGGTCGTTGTCGACGTACACGATGCGGGCGTCCGGCGCGGCGCGCTGCGCGACCTCGTGGGTGTTGTCGACGGTCGGCAGGCCGGTGCCGATGTCGAGGAACTGCCGGATTCCCGCGGTGCCCGCGAGGTGCCGGACGGCGCGCGAGAGGAAGGCCCGCGAGTGCCGGGCGACGTCCACGATCCGCGGGTAGACGGAGACGAACTGGTCGCCCGCGGCGCGGTCGACCGGATAGTTGTCCTTGCCGCCGAGCCAGTAGTTCCAGATGCGCGCGGACTGCGGCACCGTGTCGTCGACGTCGGGTCCGGGTCGTGCACCGGCGTCCGGTGCTGACTCTCCCACGGAAATCCTCCTGAACGTGTAGGAAACCTACCTACGGGGAGAAGTTACTCGACGTCGGGACTCTTGCCCACCTGCCCTGAACCTCCCAGTTTGTCGCGATCTGCGGCAACGGGCGGCGCCGTTTCCAGCCTTCCGGGCGCTGACCTGGCAGGATCGCGGTTCCGAGAAGAAATCTGAAAAAGGCCGGGGCGGGATGTCGATCCGGTCTCCCCTTCTTCGACGCGTGAGCAAAGGCCGGGGATGACCCGGACACAAGATTGAGGAGGCACCCATGCGGTTCCTGATGATGACGACGGACACCGGCCCCGACGACGCCCCGCCGGACGAGAGGCTGCAGCAGGAGATGGGCAAGTTCATCGAGGAGACCGCCAAGGCGGGGGTGCTCCTCGCGACCGGCGGGCTGGAGCCCTACGGCACCCGCATCACCTCGTCCGGCGGCAAGGTCACCGTGACGGACGGCCCGTTCACCGAGGCCAAGGAGGGCGTCGTCGGCTTCGCGCTCATCGAGGTGCGCACCCGCGAGGAGGCGGTCGAGATGTCCAAGCGGTTCTACTCGATCGTCGGAGACGGCGAGGGCGTCATCAAGCAGGTGTTCGGCCCGGACGACCTCCCCGGGCAGTGACCCCCCGCTGAGTCCGCGCTGCGCTTGCGCTGAGCTTGCGCGGCGGCCGGTGCGGGTGCTCTCATCGGCAGCGTGACGACTCCGGCCAGGTCCGATGTCCACGCGAGCATCGACGCGGTGTGGCGGCTGGAGGCCGCGCGCATCATCGCCGGGCTGGCCCGCATGGTGCACGACATCGGGCTCGCCGAGGAAATCGCGCAGGACGCGCTGGTCGCCGCGCTCGAACAGTGGCCGGAGTCAGGCGTCCCGGACAACCCGGGCGCCTGGCTCATGGCCGTCGGCAAGCGCCGCGCCATCGACCGCATCCGCCGCCGGCAACGCCTTGAGCACAAACTGGAGGAGATCGGCCGCGACCTGGAAGGGCAGGCGCCGCCGGAACTCGACGTCCCGGACGACGAGCACATCGAGGACGACGTCCTGCGGCTGATCTTCACGGCCTGCCACCCGGTGCTGGCCGTGCAGGCGCGGGTCGCGCTGACGCTGCGCATGCTCGGCGGGCTCACCACCGAGGAGATCGCGCGGGCGTTCCTCGTCTCCGAGCCCACCGTCGCGCAGCGGATCGTCCGGGCGAAACGGGCCCTGTCCGACGCCGGTGTGCCGTTCGAGGTCCCCGCGGGACCGGACCGGGCGGCGCGGCTGTCGTCCGTCCTGGAGGTCGTCTACCTCATCTTCAACGAGGGGTACGCCGCGACCGCCGGCGACGACTGGGTGCGGACGGACCTGTGCCAGGAGGCGCTGCGCCTCGGCCGCATCCTCGCCCAACTCGCGCCCGGCGAACCCGAGGTGCACGGGCTCGCCGCGCTGATGGAGATCCAGGCGTCCCGGACACGCGCGCGCACCGGCCCGTCCGGCGAACCCATCCCGCTCTTGGAGCAGGACCGGGGCCGCTGGGACCGGCTCCTCATCCACCGGGGATTCGCCTCCCTGCTGCGCGCGAAAGGCATCGGCGAGCCGCCCGGACCGTACGTCCTGCAGGCGGCCATCGCCGCCACCCACGCGCAGGCCCTCGCCGCCGAGGACACCGACTGGGCGCAGATCTCGTCCCTCTACGAGATCCTCGCGAGCATCGCCCCGTCGCCCGTCGTCGAACTGAACCGCGCGGTCGCGGTCGGCATGGCGCACGGCCCGGAGCAGGGCCTCGAACTCGCCGACGCGCTGGTGGACGAGCCGTCCCTGCGCGGCTACCACCTGCTGCCGAGCGTCCGCGGCGACCTCCTGGAGCGCCTCGGCCGGCTGGACGAGGCCCGGACCCAGTTCGAGCGCGCCGCCGAGCTGACCCGCAACGCCCCGGAGCGCAAGGTCCTCCTGGCCCGAGCCGCCGCCCTCGCCGGCCCGTGACCCTGACCCGTGACGCCGATGGCGGCCCGGGATTGGTCATGACCCAAAGTATGTTTCGCTACTCAAGGGAATTCGCGGAGGGAGTGCCCGTGATCGATCATTCGGACGTTGAGGTCGCGGCGCGGCGGGTGGCGGGGCGGGTCCGGCGCACGCCGATGCTGGAGGCCGGACCGGGACCGGCCGGGCGGATGCGGCTGAAGCTCGAACTCACCCAGCACACCGGGTCGTTCAAGGCGCGGGGCGCGTTCAACCACATCCTCGCCGCGCGGGACGAGGGGCGGCTCCCGGCCGTCGGCGTCGTCGCGGCCTCCGGCGGCAACGCGGGCCTCGCGTTCGCGTACGCGGCGGCGGAGACGGGCGTGCCCGCCGAGGTGTTCGTCCCGGAGACGGCGCCCCCGGTGAAGGTCGCCCGGCTGCACGCGCTCGGCGCCACCGTCGTCCAGGTCGGGACGCGGTACGCCGAGGCGCAGGACGCCGCCACCAAGCGCGCCGCCGACACGGGGGCGCTGCTCTGCCACGCCTACGACCTGCCGGAGGTCTGCGCCGGGCAGGGAACGCTCGGTCTGGAGATCCTGGAGCAGACCGGCGGGGAGGCCGACACCGTCCTGATCGCGGTCGGCGGCGGCGGGCTGATGGCGGGCGTCGCCGCGGCCCTCGAAGGGCGGGCGCGCGTCGTCGGCGTCGAGCCCGAGACCATCCCGACCATGGAACGCGCCCTCCACGCCGGACGTCCCGTGGACGTGGACGTCTCCGGGGTCGCCGCCGACTCGCTCGGCGCGACGCGGCTCGGCGACATCGCGTTCTCGGTCGCGTCCCGCACCGGCGTGCGGCCCGTCCTCGTCCCCGACGAGGCGATCATCGAGGCCCGCCGGCATCTCTGGGCCGAGTACCGGCTGGCCGTCGAGCACGGTGCCGCCGCCGCGCTCGCCGCCCTCCGCACCGGCGCCTACCGCCCGTCCCCGGGCGAACGCGTGGTGGTCGTGCTCTGCGGCGCCAACACCGACCCTTCCGACCTGGCCTGACACCGACGAGACCCACCGACAGTCACTGGTGTGCCGCTCTGTCATCCCATTACGCGAGAATCCAACGGCCCGGTTCACCACGGAACCGGACCGCGGGCTGAGGAGACGTCAGCTGAGCAGGTCGGCGAGGGTCTCGCGCCGGGACGGATGGCGCAGCTTGTGCATGCCCTTGGACTCGATCTGCCGGATGCGCTCGCGCGTCACCCCGTAGACCTTGCCGACCTCTTCGAGGGTCTTCGGCTCGCCGCCGGCCAGCCCGAACCGCATCGAGATCACCCCGGCCTCGCGTTCGGTGAGCGTCTCCAGGACGGCGTCGAGCTTGCCGCGCAGCATCGAGGACGCGACGACGTCCGCGAGGTCCCCGCCGTCCGGGTCCTCGATGACGTCGCCGAGCTCGCCGTCGCCGTCCTCGCCGAGCGGGGTGTGCAGCGACAGCGGCTCGCGGGCCTGCCGGCGCAGCCACTCGACCTTCTCCGCCGTGACGTCCAGCTCGACGGCCAGTTCACGGGAGGTGGGCTCGCGGCCGAGGTCCTGCATCATCCGCCGCCGGACGCGCGTCATCCGGTTGAGCACCTCGACGACGTGCACGGGGATGCGGATGGTGCGGCTCTGGTCGGCGAGCGCGCGGCTGATCGCCTGCTTGATCCACCAGACGGCGTAGGTGGAGAACTTCAGGCCCCGGCGGTACTCGAACTTCTCCACGGCGCGGATCAGCCCGAGATTGCCCTCCTGGACGAGGTCGTTCAGCGCCAGGCCGTGGCCCATGTAGCGCTTGGCGAGCGAGACGACGAGGCGCAGGTTGGCCTCGACCATGTGCTGCTTCGCACGCGCGCCGTCGGCGGCGATCCACGCCAGGTCTTCCTTGTCCTGGAGGCTGAGGTCGTCGCCGAGGGTTTCGAGGCGTTCACGGGCGAACAGGCCGGCCTCGATGCGCTTGGCCAGGTCGACCTCCTGCTCGGCGGTGAGCAGCGCGGTGCGCCCGATGCGGGACAGGTAGTCCTTCATCGGGTCGACGAGGTTCACGGTGGCGCGAGAGGACGCGCTCGGCGTGCGGCTGGCGTTCAGGGCGGTGTCCTTTGCTCGTCCTGCCGGGAGGGAACGGCTCACCCGGTCTCGGTACCCGCCCGCCTCGCGACATAAACTTAGAACCATCCTATTTATAGGCTGAGTACAAACTTAGGTCGACCTGTGCGAGGGTGGTGGCATGGGCCTGCGGGAGATGAAGAAGCGGCAGACGAGGCAGACCATCTCGGACCAGGCGGCGCGCCTCTTCCTGCGGCACGGCTTCGACCGGGTGACCATCGCCGACGTCGCGGCGGCGGCGCAGGTCGCGAAGATGACCGTGACCAACTACTTCCCGCGCAAGGAGGACCTCGCACTCGACCTGCACGAGGAGTTCACCGGCCTCCCGGCCCGCACGGTCGCCGCGCGGGCGCCCGGCGAGTCGGCGCTGACCGCGCTGCGCCGCGCCTTCCTGGACGCCGCCGGCCGGCACGATCCGGTCGTCGGCTTCACCGGCCCCGACTTCGCCCGCATGATCACCGCGAGCCCGGCGCTGGTCTCCCGGCTCCGCGAGTTGCACGAGGAGCGCGAGGACGCCCTGGCCGCCGTCCTCGCCAGGGAGACCGCCGCCCACCCGGACGACCCGCTCCCCCGCCTGGTCGCCGCCCAGCTGGGCGCCGTCCACCGCGTCCTGTTCCAGGAGACCCTGCGCCGCACCATGGACGACGAACCGAACGAAGAGATAGCCGCCGCCCTGACCAGGTCGGCACGGA
Organism: Actinomadura latina NBRC 106108; assembly: GCF_001552195.1. GTDB lineage: Bacteria > Actinomycetota > Actinomycetes > Streptosporangiales > Streptosporangiaceae > Spirillospora > Spirillospora latina. The sequence continues at coordinate 68,241 of NZ_BCQS01000035.1, read as the reverse complement.
CGGCCTTCGACCTACTGGCTCCGTCCTTGGCCCACTACGCGGTCCGCCCCACGTCCTGACGCTCGATGCCCGGCTGCTCGCGCGGCCCCGCCGCTGGAGGCACTCAGCCCTCCTGGATGACCAGGAGCAGATCCCCGGCCTGGACGGGGGTGGCCTCCGGGACGGCCAGGCGGGCCACCGTGCCGGCCACCGGGGCGGTGATGGCGGCCTCCATCTTCATCGCCTCGATCGTGGCCACGACATCGCCGGCGGCGACCTCGGCGCCCTTGGCGACGCGGAGGGTCACCGAGCCGTCGAACGGGGCGGCGACGTGGCCGGGTTCGGACGGGTCGGCGCGCTCGACCGGCGGCGCGTCCGACACGACGGACTTGTCGCGGACGGACAGCGTGCGCAGCTGGCCGTTCACCGAGCAGATGACCTGCCGGACGCCCGCCTCGTCGACGTCGCCGACCGCTTCCAGGCCCGCGAGCACGCGGACGCCCGGTTCGAGGTCGAACGCGACCTCGTGCCCGGCGCGCAGCCCGTACAGGAACGGGCCGGTGGGCAGGACGGAGAGGTCGCCGTAGGCCGCGCGGGCCTCGCGGTAGTCCTTCGCGGGGCCGGGGAAGAGGAGGCGGTCCAGCGTGTCGCGGACGTCAGGGCCGGCCAGGGCCTTCTCTTCGGCGCCGTCCAGTTCGGCCCTGGCGGGCGTGTACTGGCGTCCCGCGAGGGCCTTGGTGCGGAAGGGCTCGGGCCAGCCACCGGGCGGGTCGCCCAGTTCGCCGTTGAGGAACCCGATGACGCTGTCGGGGATGTCGTAGCGGTCGGGGTTCTCGGCGAAGTCGCCGGGGTCGGCGCCGGCCGCGACGAGGTGCAGCGCCAGGTCGCCGACGACCTTGCTGGACGGGGTGACCTTCACGAGCCGCCCGAGGATCGCATCGGCCGCCGCGTAGAGGCGCTCGATCTCCTCGAAGCGGTCGCCGAGGCCGAGCGCGACCGCCTGCTGCCGCAGGTTGGACAGCTGCCCGCCCGGGATCTCGTGCCGGTAGACGCGCCCGGTCGGCGACGGGAGCCCCATCTCGAACGGCGCGTACAGCTTGCGGACGGCCTCCCAGTACGGCTCCATCGCGGTGAGCGCGCCCAGGTCGAGGCCGGTCGCGTGGTCGGTGAAGTCGGTCGCGGCCACGATCGCCTGGAGAGGCGGCTGGCTCGTGGTGCCCGAGAGGGGTGCGGCGGCCCCGTCCACTGCGTCGACACCGGCTTCGATGGCGGCGATGTAGGTGCCGATCTGGCCGCCGGCCGTGTCGTGGGTGTGGAGGTGGACGGGCAGGTCGAAGCGCTCGCGCAGGGCCCTGACGAGTGTGCGCGCGGCAGGGGCGCGGAGCAGGCCGGCCATGTCCTTGACGCACAGGATGTGGACGCCCGCCTCGACGAGTTGCTCTGCGAGTCGCAGGTAGTAGTCGAGCGTGTAGAGCTTCTCGTCCGGGGACGAGAGGTCGCCCGTGTAGCAGAGCGTCCCTTCGACTAGGGCGTGCGTCTGGAGCGCGGCGTCGATGGCCGGACGCATGCGTTCCACGTCGTTCAGTGCGTCGAACACCCGGAAGATGTCGACGCCCGTACTGGCCGCCTCCTTCACGAAGGCGCGCGCGACGGAATCGGGGTACGGCGTGTATCCGACGGTGTTGCGCCCACGGAGAAGCATCTGGATGCACAGGTTCGGGGCGGCCTCACGGATCGCGGCCAGCCTGTCCCAGGGCGACTCGCCCAGGAAGCGGAGCGCGACGTCGTACGTTGCCCCGCCCCACGCCTCGACGGAGAGAAGCTGCGGCGTCATCCGGGCGAGGTAGGGCGCGGCGGCGAGCAGGTCATAGGTGCGTACTCGCGTCGCAAGGAGGGACTGGTGTGCGTCCCGGAACGTCGTGTCGGTGACGGCCAGGGCGCCCTGGTTCCGAAGCTGCTCGGCGAACGCGCGCGCGCCGACCGCGAGGAGCCGGTCGCGTGAACCCTCGGGGAACGGGCCGTCCAGGTCGAGCGGAGGCAGCTTCGTCGCCGGGTCCAGGCCGGTCGGGGCGTCACCGTGCGGCTTGTTGACCGTGACGTCCGCCAGGTAGCGGACGAGCCGCGTCGCCCGGTCGCCGCTCGACCGGGCCGTCAGCAGCCCGGGGTGGTCGGCGATGTAGGACGTCGTGACGCCGCCCGCGCGGAAGTCCGGCTCGTCCAGCAGCGCCTGCAGGAACGGGATGTTGGACGCGACCCCGCGGATGCGGAACTCGGCGACGGCCCGGCGCGCCCGCCGCACCGCCTCCTCGAACGTCCGGCCCCGGCAGGTCAGCTTGACCAGCAGCGAGTCGAAGTGCGGGGACACGATCGCGCCGCCGTACGCGGTGCCGGTGTCGAGCCGCACCCCGGCGCCGCCCGGCGACCGGTACGCGGAGATCTTCCCGGTGTCGGGGCGGAAGCCGTTCGCCGGGTCCTCGGTCGTGATGCGGCACTGCACGGCGAAGCCGCCGACGGTCACGTTCTCCTGCGCGATGCCGAGGCCGGCGAGGGTCTCGCCGCCCGCGATGCGCAGCTGGCTCTGCACCAGGTCGACGCCGGTGACCTCCTCGGTCACGGTGTGCTCCACCTGGATGCGCGGGTTCATCTCGATGAACACGTGCTCGCCGCGCTCGTCCACGAGGAACTCGACGGTGCCCGCGTTCTCGTAGCCGATCTCGCGGGCGAACTTCACCGCGTCCTCGCAGAGCCGTGCCGCGACGGCCTCGTCCAGCCGGGGGGCGGGCGCGATCTCGACGACCTTCTGGTGGCGGCGCTGCACCGAGCAATCGCGCTCGCGCAGGTGGACGACGTCCCCGGCGCCGTCCGCGAGGACCTGCACCTCGATGTGGCGGGGACGGTCCACCGCCTGCTCCAGGAAGACCGTCGGGTCGCCGAACGCGCTCTCGGCCTCGCGGCGCGCCGTGTCGACGGCGGCCTCCAGGTCCTCGCGGTGGTCGACGCGGCGCAGCCCGCGCCCGCCGCCGCCCGCCGCGGCCTTCACGAACAGCGGGAACCCGACCTCGTCCGCCGCCGCCAGCTCCGCCCCGGGGGCCGGGGTCCGCGAGCGCAGCACGGGCAGGCCCGCGCGCCGCGCCGCCGCGACCGCCTCGATCTTGTTGCCGGCCAGGCTCAGCACGCTGGAGGGCGGGCCGACGAACGTGATCCCGTTGCGCTCGCACGCCGCCGCCAGCTCGGGGCTCTCCGACAGGAACCCGTACCCGGGGTACACGGCGTCGGCGCCGACCCGCCGCGCGGTCTCCACGATGCCGGCCACGTCCAGGTAGGCGCGGACGGGGTGGCCGTGCTCGCCGATCTCGTACGCCTCGTCCGCCTTCTGCCGGTGCAGGGACAGCCGGTCCTCGTGCGCGTAGACGGCGACGCTGGCGATGCCGAGTTCGTAGGCCGCGCGGAAGGCGCGCACGGCGATCTCGCCCCGGTTGGCGACGAGCAGCTTTCTGATCAACGGATCTCTCCCAGGAGACGGCTCGGGCGCGTTGCGGTACCTACCCAGTTGAGCGTTCGAGGCAGCTTCGCAGAGCGTGCGCAACATGTGAACAAAGTGACAGATAGCACTTAGAGGGAAAAACACACGATTGTTCCTGCGACATGGGGTTACCTGAGGGTTCGGGCGGGCCCCGGCGGCACGGCCGGAAGCGGACGTGAAAAAAAGCGCCGATCACTCGGAATAGCGAGATGGATCTTGCGGTTGCAACTACCGTGCGAACACCGGTGATCCGGGTAGCACCCGTCCACGAACCCTGGAGGCGAACCGTGCCGAGCAGCATCCCCCGCACCCGTCCCGCCAATGGAAGAAAACATGTGAAGACGACGTCGCTGCGCGCCCTCGCGGTGGCGGCCCAGCTGGAACGCAACCACGCCCTGGAGGGTCCACCGGGCAAGGTGGACGGCCGGGAGGACTCCCGCCCAGAGCGGCGGACGCCCGACCCGGCCTGACCCACGCTCTGCCAGGCCCCCGTGCACGGCGCACGGGGGCTTCGGCGTCTCCGGGGGTGTCTAGCCGGCGGCCGCGTTGAAGAGCGCGTGGACGGCGGCGCGCGCGCGTTCCCTCCCCACCCTCTCGACCATCGCGGTGAGGTGCTCGGCGCCGAGAACGGCCAGCAGCGCGTGCGCCGCGGCCTCGCCGTCCGGGACGGCCTCGCCCATCTGGTCGAGAAGGATCATCAGGTGCCGATGCCAGAACCCGTAGGCGCCTATGCGGTACCGCGCTCCTGGTGAGGCGGTCTCCGACATGCGCACTAGGGCGAGATGGTCCAGCACGTAATCGAGGTAGGCGTCGGCGAAGGCATGCATACGGTCGGACGGCGAAGCCGTCGCGTCCCTCTTGCCTGGGCCTAGCGGGGAGGGGCCGGAGAGGATCTGGTCCTGCAGATCGCGTTCACGCTGGTTCAGAAGGGCCGCGGCCAGGCCCGCCTTGTCGCCGAACCGGCGGAAGAGGGTCCCCTTGCCGACGCCGGCCGCGGCGGCGACGGCGTCCATCGAGACCGACTCGACCCCGTGCCGGGCGAAGAGTTCCGCGGCCGCGTCCAGCACCTTCACGCGGTTGCGCGCGGCGTCGGCGCGTTCTTTGGGCGGCGGCGTCCGCATCAGTTCGAGGTCGACGCGCCGCCCGCCCGCGGCTCCGCGGTCCATGAACGCCTCCCGATCAAGTCAACCGGACCCTAGTCCTTTTCGGTGCCGGCCGCCAGCGGACGCGGCGCCCGCGGGCCCGGAGATCAACTAATGTGCGGAGGACCTACCTTTTCCGTACCCGTAGGCTTGCCGAACGGCCGGGCGACGGGCCGGAGGCGACGGGGAGCGAGTGGTGTGACGGACAGGACGATGCCCGACGCCCTTCCACTGCGGTCGGGGGACCCGACCGAGCTGGGCGGATACGAAATCCTGGGCCGCCTAGGAGAGGGCGGGCAGGGCGCGGTCTTCCTGGGCCGGAGGGCCGGCGGGACGGGCACCGTGCCCATCGCCGACCACGTCGCGATCAAGCTGCTGCACGGCGGGCTCACCGGCGACGACTCCGCCCGCGCGCGCTTCGTCCGCGAACTGGAGGTCGCCAAGCGCGTCGCCCGGTTCTGCACCGCGCAGGTGCTCGACGCGGACGTCGCGGGCGACCAGCCCTACATCGTCAGTGAGTACGTGCCAGGCATGTCCCTGCACCACGTCGTGCGGACGGAAGGCCCGCGTACGGGCGGCGCACTGGAACGGCTCGCGATCAGCACGCTGACGGCGCTCACCGCGATCCACCAGGCGGGGATCGTCCACCGCGACTTCAAGCCCCACAACGTGGTCATGGGCCCGGACGGGCCACGCGTCATCGACTTCGGCGTGGCGCGCGCGCTGGGCGCGGCGGGCGAGACGCAGAACGTCGGCACGCCCGCCTACATGTCGCCCGAGCACTTCACCGGCGGCGAGGTCGGCGCCGCGTCCGACATGTTCGCCTGGGGCACGACGATGGTGTTCGCCGCGACGGGACGTCCCGCGTTCGGCAACGACGAGATGGCCATGGTCATGCACCGGATCCTGACCGGTGAGCCCGACCTCGGCGACCTGCCCGAACCGATGCGCGGGCTGGTCCTGGCGTGCCTGTCCAAGGAGCCGGCGCAGCGCCCGGCGGCGCGCGAGGCCCAGGAGCGCCTGGTCGGCGCGGCCAGCGGCACCCTGCCGTCCGACATCCGGTCCAGGACGGCTCCGCAACCGCCGCCCTTCGGCGGGACGACGCCGCCTCCGCCCGTCCCGCCTCTCCCACCAGTCCCGCCCGGCCCACCGCAGGTCCTGGGCCAGGGCCAGGGCCAGGGGCCGGGGCCGGGCGGCAGGAAGCGCGGGCGCCTCCTCGTGCCCATCGCGGCGGCGGCCGCGGTCGCGGTCGTCATCGCGGGCGGCGCGGCCTGGGCGGCGACGAGGGGCGGCGACGGCAAGGGCGGGGACCAGCAGGTCTCGGCCTCCGACCAGAACCAGGGCGCCCAGGGCAACGCCGGGACGGCTGACGGCGCGGGCAGCGCCGCGAAGAACCCGGCCAAGAGCAGGCCCGGGCGGCCGCAGAGCAGCAAGAGCGGGGCGCCCGCGTCCCCTGGCGCGTCCCAGAAGCCGGGGTCACCGCAACAGCCGGGCGAGTCGAAACCCACGCAGGGGACAAGCGGCGGTGGAGGCGGAGGCTCCACACCCGTCCAGGAGCCTGCCAACAAGTACACGCCGCAGCAGGTGTGCAACAGCGGCGGCCATGGGGGCGGCTACTACGTGCAGCGGTCGCTGAACGTTTCCGGCGGCGTCGCGTACCTGCTCTACAGCAGTTCCACCTACAACTGCGCCGTCACCATCAAGACCAAGAACGTCGGCAAGGCGTCACCGGTCTCGACGTGGATCCAGAAGCAGGGCGGCGGCTCCATCGCCGACAGCGGCTCGTTCGCCTGGTACGCGGGGCCGGTCTACGTGAAGGCCCCCGGGACGTGCGTCCGGTTCGGCGGCAACGGCCGCAGCGCGCCCTACGGCAACTGCGGCTGACGGCAACTGCGGCTGACCCCCGCCCGGGAACCCGGCGGGAAATGGAGAAGGCCACCCTCGCGCCCGGGTGGCCTCTGATCTTGTGGGCGGTCGGGTCGACGCTCGGTGCTTCGGGAGCCGACCCGCCGCTTTTCGACTGTTCTGGCGGCTTTCTTGCTGGTTCAGTTACGGGAGGCGATGAGATGGTCGAAGTCGCCGTCCTTGGCTCCAAGGATCAGCGCCTCTATCTCGGGGCGGGTGTAGATGAGAGCGGGACCGTCGGGATGACGGGAGTTCCGCATCGCCACCTGCCCACCGGGCAGTTCGGCGATTTCCACACAGTTCCCCTGGGAGTTGCTTCGCCGGGACTTCAGCCATCGCGCCCCTTGGAGCTTGGCGGCCGGTGTCCCGTTGTCGTAATCGGATTGGAGCATCATGTCTCTCTGAGAAGATCACCAAGAAGCTCGACGGTGCGCTCCGGGGTCGCGCTGTCGACGCACAGGCGTTCCATCGCCTGCAGATAGGTGTCGACGTCGTCGCGCTTGTCCAGGTACATAGCGCCGGTGAGGTTCTCGACGTAAACCACGTCCGGCAGGTCCTGCTCGGGAAAGCGCAGGATGGTGAAGGCCCCACCTTCGGCGGCGTGGCCGCCGAACCTGAACGGCATGATCTGGATGGTGACGTTGGGCAGCTTGGACATCTCGATGAGGTGCTCGAACTGGCCCCGCATCACCTCCGGACCGCCGATGGGACGCTTGAGCGCCCCCTCGTCCACCACGGCCCACAGCCGCGGCGCCTCCGGGCCCGTGAGGCGTTCCTGGCGCTGCATGCGCAGTTCCACGCGCTGGTCGATCTCGTGTTCGGCGGCTCCGGCGTTGCCGAGGCGGATCACCGCTCGCGCGTACCCCTCCGACTGCAGCAGTCCCGGGACGAACTGCAGTTCGTACGTGCGGATCAGCGCCGCCGACTCCTCCAGGCCCACATAGGTCTGGAACCAGCCGGGCAGCACGTCGTTGTACCGGTGCCACCAACCGGGAGTGTTGGCCTCCCGCGCCAGCTGCAGCAGCGCCTCGCGTTCCGTCTTGTCGCTGACGCCGTACAACGTGAGCAGGTCGTCCACGTCGCGTTCTTTGAAGCTGACCCGTCCGAGCTCCAGACGGCTGATCTTCGACTCCGACGCACGGATGACGTAGCCGGCGTCCTGACGGGTCACGCCCTTCTGCTCGCGCAGACGGCGCAGCTGGGACCCGAGCAGGATCCGACGGACCGTCGACCCGCTTCCCGGCGTCTCTGGAGTCACGCCCAACCTCCGGCTATTCGGCGGACAGCGAACCTAGTGTGCCACTGGCATGAGTGTCCTGCGGTTACCTCCGTTCACACGGGTGCGATCCGCGTTGCCCCCACACCCTCGCAACGCGGATGCACGTGCATTGGGCCTTGCATTCGCACGCTACGATGCGCAGGATAACGCACGAGACTTCCGAGCCACGGCTGCACAACGAGAACACTCTGCGGGGTCCGGTGGAATGACGTCACGCCACGCGCACGACGACACGCGGTGGGAGCTCGGCCCTGTCGCGGGGCCGGCAGACCCACGGGACCACGCTGGGCGCTCCACGCCCGTCCCGGAGTCGGTCGACCTGCCGCCGCGGCTGGACACGGCCGTCACGGCGCTGACGGAGCTGCGCGGATCCACGGTGTCGTTCACCGTCGCGCCCGATCCGGAATCGGTCACCGCGGCCCGGCACTTCGCCGTCTCCCGGCTCACCGAATGGAATCTCGCCGAACTCGCCGACGACGTCGGCCTCGTCGTCTCCGAACTCGTCACGAACGCGCTGCGGCACAGCGGAAGGGTGAACTCCGGCGGGCGGCCGGGCGTCGACGTGCACCGCGAGGGCGTGTACGGCGACCCGGCCGACCCGCTGGGCTCCGCGCCGTCCGCGATCAGGCTGCGGCTGGGGCACGAGGCCCCGTGGCTGCTCTGCGGAATCATGGACGCCAGCCGGACCGCGCCGCGTCGCAAGGAACCCGACTACATCGCCGAGACGGGACGCGGCCTCCACCTCGTGGAGTCGTTCAGCGTCCGGTGGGGGTGGCGGGCACTGCACCACGGCAAGGTGGTGTGGGCACTGTTCCGTTCCCCTTGAACGGGGTGCGCTTGACCAAAGGGCGTAACGGCGCGCGACAGGGGTAACTATTCATTTCCCCCGGCGGGCACCGTGGATCGGGCCCGACGATGACGAGAGGAGCACCGGTGGACTTCGCCGTCGACCATCGCGTCGAGCAGGGCCTCACGGTCGTCAAGATCAGCGGTGAGATCGACGTCTTCACCAGCCCCCGGCTGCGGGAGGCGCTCCTCGACATCATCGACAACGGCGGCACGCAACTCGTGATCGACCTCGGCGAGGTGACGTTCCTGGACTCCACGGGCCTCGGCGTCCTGGTCGGGATCTACCACCGGCTCCGCGCGCGCGACGGCTCGATGTCCTTCATGGGCGTGAACGACCGGGTGCGGCGGGTCTTCCACGTCACCCAGCTCACCAAGATCTTCGTCCTGCACCGGTCGCTGGAGGACGCGATCGCGGCGCACGAGGCCGCCGCGCCCTGACGCGGCGCCCCGGCTTTCAACCCCGGGTTTCCGTTCCTTTTTGCCCGCGCGTGTACCTCTTTGTCCGCCGGGTTATCCACAGGTTGGCGTGGACGCGCCCCCGGCCGGACGTACCCGGTACGGTGAGACCGAGATCAAGCCCGCCGCCCGGGCACGTCCCGTCGACGCGCGCGGTGCTGTCCGCCAGCCGACCCATCGAACGGACGGGAGCGCTCCGTGGCAGAACAGCCGCTGCATGAGCACACGCTCGGCAATGGCCTGCGCGTCGTGGTCTGCGAGGACCACGTCGTACCACTGGCCGCCGTGAACATCTGGTACGGGGTGGGCTCACGGCACGAGCGGTCCGGCCGGACCGGCCTCGCCCACCTCTTCGAGCACCTGATGTTCCAGGGCTCCGAGAACGTCGCGGAAGGCGAGCACGCCGCGCTGCTGGAGAGCGCCGGCGCCGCGTTCAACGCCAGCACGTCGTTCGAGCGCACGAACTACTACGAGACGGTCCCGGTCAGCCACCTGGAGCTCGCCCTGTGGCTGGAGGCCGACCGGATGGGCACGCTGCCCGCCGCGCTCACCCAGGCCAACCTCGACAACCAGCGCGACGTCGTGAAGAACGAGCGCCGCCAGCGCTACGACAACCAGCCCTACGGGACGGCCTTCGAGCGGCTGTGCGCGCTGACGTTCCCCGAGGGTCACCCGTACGCGCACACCCCGATCGGCTCCATGGAGGACCTGGACGCCACCACCCTCGAAGACTGCACCGACTTCTTCGCCACCTGGTACGCGCCCGGCAACGCCGTCCTGTCGGTCGTCGGCGACGTCGACCCGGCCGCGACCATCGAGGCGGTCGAGCGCTACTTCGGCGGCCTGCCCGCCGGGCCGGAGAAGCCCGCCGCGCGTCCCGGCGAGCTGGGGCCGCTGACCGGCGTCCGCGAGGAGGCGCTGACCGAGGACGTCCCGTCCCCCGCCTACTTCGCGATGTTCACGCTGCCCACCGACGGCGGCGACGACGTCGAGGCCGCCGAGATGGCGGTCGAGATCCTCGGCGGCGGCTCCGGCTCCCGCCTCTACGACCGGATGGTGCGGCGCGACCAGATCGCCACCGAGGTCTGGGCCGGCGTGACGCGGCTCGCCTCGGGCCAGTCCCTGGCGATCGTCGACGCCATCGGGCCGGAACCCGACAAGATCGCCGCCGTGCTGGACGAGGAGCTCGAACGGTTCGCCGCGCACGGGCCCGACGCCGACGAGACCGCGCGCGCCACCGCGCAGGCCGAGCGCGGCTTCCTGGAGCAGACCGAGACGGTGACCGGCCTGGCCAACGCGCTGTCGCAGAACGCCACCCAGTTCGACGACCCGGCCCGGGTCTTCACCGCCCCCGGGCGCGCCGCCGCCGTCACCGGGGACGCGATCAAGCAGATGGCGGGGCGCTGGCTCGCCCCGGGCGCCCGCACCGCCCTGACCTACGGAGGCACCTCGTGAGCAGCGGCCTGGCACTGCAGCCCCGTCCCGTCCCCGGGCCCGTCCCGGCCTGGGCGTTCCCGGCCGGCACCGAGGGCCGCGTCCCGGCCGGCCCGGCGACGATCCGCTGCGACCTGCCCGGCCGCCGGCTCGCCGCCGTCCGGCTCGTGCTGAACGCCGGGGCGGGCCGCGAGCCCGCCGGCCTCGACGGCGTCGCGACCCTCGCCGCGCACGCCCTGATGGAGGGCACCGAGCCGGGCGGCGGCACCGCGCTCACCGCCGCGTTCGAACGCCTGGGCGCCAGCTTCTACGCCCACGCCGACCTGACCGCCCTCCGCGTCGCCCTGGACGTCCCCACCTCCCGCCTCGGGGCCGCCCTCGAACTGTTCTCCGGGGTCGTCCGCCGCCCCGCCCTGGACGACGCGGACGTCCGGCGCCTCGTCCGCGAGCGCCTGGAGGAGATCGCCCAGGAGGACGCCGACCCGGGCTCGCGCGCCATGCGCGAGCTGCGCGCGGTGATGTTCCCGGCCGAGGCCCGCGCGTCCCGCCCGACGGGAGGGAGCCGCTCCTCGGTCGGCGCGCTGGAGGGCTCCGACGTCCGCGCCTTCTACGGCTCCGTCGTCCCCGCCGAGGCCACCGCCGTGGTCGCCGGCGATCTCTCCGGCACGGACGCCGACACGGCCCTCTCGGCGGCCCTGGAGTCCTGGGCGGCCACCGGCGAGCCGCTCTCCACCCCCGACCGCGTCCTGCCCGAGTCGGCGGCCCGCATCGTCGTCGTCGACCGGCCCGGTTCCGTCCAGACCTACCTCAGCTTCGGGCACGGCGTCCCCGACCGCTCGCACCATGACTGGCCGTCCCTGACGGTCGCGGCGCACGTGCTCGGCGGCGGTCTCACGTCCCGCCTGAACGCGGTGCTGCGCGAGGAGAAGGGCTACACCTACGGCATGCGGGCGGGCCTGCTGCGCATGCGGCACTGCGGCGTCTTCATCGCCCAGGGCTCCGTCCACACCGAGGTCACCGCCGACGCGGTCGCCGACGCGCTGACCGAACTGCGCGGCGTCGTCTCCCGCGGCATCGACCCGGAGGAGCACGGCCTGTCCGTCCGCGCCCTCGCCGACCGCGCGCCCGCCGAATACGAGACGGCCCGCGCCGTCGCCGCCGAACTGGCCGACGCCTCCGCGAACGGCCTGGGCACCGGTTACCCGAGCGCCTACCTGGCCGCCGTCCGCGCCTCCACTCCCGACGGCGTGGCCCGCGCCTACCGCAAGCACGTCGACCCGGAAGCCCTGACCGTCATAGCCGTCGGCGACGCCGCCCAAATCCGCGAACCCCTGGAAAACCTCGGCTACGCGACCGTCACCGTCACCCCCAAGGAAGACTGACCCACCCCACCCCACCCTCACCTCAGGCCACTGGATGGAAGGCGGCTTGTCGGGAGGCGGAGGAAATAGGTCGAGGTTTCCGCTTCGGGTGTGAACCGATGTCATGGTGAAGTAGGTCTAACTTGCGTGGCCCAAGGCGCGCGGGCTGAGGAGCGCGGGGAGGACGTCCTCGCGGTCGGGAGAGGGGAACAGCCGGTGTCCTACGGGCAGATGGCGGGCGGCGGGCCGTCCGTCGACACGATCCTGGCGGAGCCGAACTGCAAGCCCGGTGGCGTCGTGGCGGGCAAGGTGCATCTGCGCGGCGGCTCCGGGCCGGTCGAGATCAGGCACGTGACGCTGGCGCTGATGCCGCGCATGCAGAACGGCCACGGCGGCGAGACCGCCGGCCCGGAGGTCTACCGGGGTGCCCTGACCCGCGGTTTCCGGCTGGACGCCGCGCAGCAGCGCGACCTCTCGTTCTCCATCCCGCTGCCGTACGAGCTGCCGTTCACGACGGTCCTCGGCCACGAGCTGCCCGGCTTCACGATCGGGATGTGCACCGAGGTCGACGCCGCCGGGCAGCCCGATCCCGGCGACATCGACCCGATCTCGGTCGAGCCGCTGGAGTCGCAGCAGTGGGTGCTCGCCTCGATCGCCCAGCTCGGCTTCCAGGTCGCGAACGTGACGTTCGAGGAGTCGAAGCTGCGCGGCATCGCCCAGCAGCTGCCGTTCCACCAGGAGATCCACCTCAACCCGCCGGCGGCGTACCAGGGGCGGATCGAGAAGATCGGGCTGAGCTTCGTCGCCAGCCCCCGCGCCATGGCCTTCGTCCTGCGCGCCGAGGACCGCGACACCCCGCGGGACGAGTCGTTCGGCGTGTTCCAGGTCCCGCACGCCGAGGCCGCCGAGACCGACTGGAACACCAAGATCGGCGAATGGCTGGAGGCCGCCGCCGCGCTGCCCCGCTCGTCCGCCGGGCAGGGCCGGGCGCCGCTCCCGCCGCCCGGCGGCGCCGCGCCGTTCCCTCCCCCGCCGCCGTCGCCGGGCGATTCCCCGGCGTCCTACGGGCAGCCGGGCAATGTCCAGTTCCCGCCCCCGGCTCCCGGCCCCGGCGAGGCGCCGAGCCCCGCCTACTCGGCGGACCCGGGCCTCGGCTACCCGGGCGGCCCCGGCACCTTCCCCCCGCCGCCCCCGGGCACCCCGCCCGGGCACGCGCCCATGCCCGGCCTCGGGCACGGCGCCACGCCACCCGCATATCTGCCGAACGGCGCTCTGCCGCCTCCGTCCGCGGGCGGACCACCCATGCCCGGCCAGGCTCCGCACGGCGCCGCACCACCGCCCGCGCCGGGCCTGCACGGCACCCCGCCGCCTCCGCCGCCCGGTTCAACACCCATCCCAGGCCATGGCAGTCCATCACCCGGGCATTTCCCGCAGGGCGCTCCACCACCTCCAGGGCCCGGTGGAGCCTTCGCGCCCATCGGGCACAACACTCCGCCGCCCGCGCCGGGACACGTTCCGCATGGCAGCGTGCCGCCGCCGGCACCGCCGGGGCCCCCTGGCACGTCCGCACCCGGGTACAACACCCCGCCGCCCGCCCCCGGCCAGGTCCCCTACGGCGCCCCGCCTCCTCCAGCGCCCGGTGGCCCCTATCCGCCGGTGCCGGGTCATGCCGGGCCGCCGCCCGCTCCGCCCGGGCCCGCGGGCTACCCGCCGGTGCACGTCCATCACGGCTCGCCCGGCTACCACGGGCATCGCGGCCACCACGGCGTCGCCGCGGCCGGTCTGATCGGCGGCGCCGGTCTGATCGGCGGCGCCGCGGCGGCCGGTGTCGCGGGCGGCATGGCGATCGGCGCCATGGGCGACGCGGTGGGCCAGGCCGCGAACGTGGCGGGTTACGTCGCGGGCGCCCCGGTGGACGCGTTCGGCAACGCCGTCGCCGGCTACGCCGGGAACGTCGCGGGCGGCATGGTCGCGGACGCGGCGGGCGGCATTGCCGGGGGCATCGCGGGCGACGTGGCCGGGGACATCGCCGGTGGCGCGGCCGAGGTACTCGGCGGCCTGCTGGGCGGGCTCTTCGGCTGACCGCCCAGCGCCCGCCCCGACGACGGGAAATGCGGGACCATTCGGACGAGATGCGCCGCGTCCTCGTCCAATTCGGCCACGGCTGGTTATCGTCGAGAGCGCAGCCCGCTTCCCGAGGAGTCACGTAATGGGATCCCCCTTCTGACGGAGGGGGCTTTCATCCGCTGGCTGGGGGCCACCGTTACCAGCACCAGCCGACACCACATTGGAGGTGAACGAAGTTGGCTACGTACCGCGTAGGGCCGAAGACCGACCGGGTTGTGCTTCCTCAGCAGCCCGCTCTCGAATTCGGGTCAGCAGACACCCCCCGGGTCGGGGACGAAACGGGACTCGAACGCCGTCAGGCACCCGGCGCGGTACATGTGCGAGGGGAGATGCTCGGCACTTCACCTGGCGCCGAGCGCGTCACCCCCGGCCCTGCGGCCGGGGAGAAGGTCTGTGAGGGCCACCCCGCCGTGTTCGTCGTGGACAAGCACGGTGCACCGTTGCAGCCGACCACGCCCGCCCGGGCGCGCATGCTGCTCAAGAAAGGCCGGGCCGTGGTCGCCCGGCACACCCCGTTCGTGATCCGGCTCAAGGACCGCACCATCGCCGAGTCACAGGTGGACGGTGTCGAACTGGGCATCGACCCCGGCTCCAAGCACACCGGCATCACCGTCTTCACCGACATCGGCGGGAACCGCCGGGGCCTGTACGGCATCGACCTGGCCCACCGGGGCGGCAGCATCCGAGACAAGATGTCCATGCGCGCCGCCTACCGCAGGGGCCGCAGGTCGCGGAACCTGCGCTACCGCGCCCCCCCGCTGCTGCAACCGCACCAAACCCAGCGGCTGGCTCGCACCGTCTCTGCGGTTGCACGGCACCGAGGTGCGCGAATACCTCCTTGCCAAGTGGATACGCGCCTGCGCGTACTGCGGCGCCACTGGCGTGCCACTCAACATCGATCACATCCGCCCCCGCTCCAGGGGCGGCTCCAACCGGGTCAGCAACCTGTGCACCGCGTGCATCCCCTGCAACCAGGCCAAATGCAACCGGCCCGTGGAGGAGTTCCTCGGCCACATGAACACCATCGACCGCATTCCGCACACCGTCCTCATCGCCGCAGCCACCGAGCGCGGTACCTACGCTCGCACCCGCACCGACCGGTACGGCTTCCCCCGTCTCCGCCTGCCGCGCGCGAAGCGGTTCTTCGGGTTCGCCACCGGCGACCTGGTCCATGCCACGGTCCCGACCGGCCGGTGGGCCGGAACCCACACCGGGCGTGTCGCGGTCCGTTCCAGCGGCAGCCACACCGTCACCACCCCCGCAGGGGCCGTCAAGACCTCTCGACGGCTACGCCTACACCACCAAACCCGAGGGGCCGTGATCAGTGCTGCGGCCCGGCAGGTCAGAGCACCGCTGGGGCCCTCCCGCGCTTTCGTTCTCTCCCCCCGCTGAAGCAGGGGGCATCTACGAGAGGAACCCGATGACCACCGTGATCCTGGTTCTGCTCTGCCTCGCGATCGCCGGACGGGAGCTCTACCTGGCCTCCGACAAACGGCTCCCCCGCGCCCAGGCGGACCTGCGCCGGCTGCAGAGGCGGCTGGACGACCTCGCCGACGATCACCACGAGCTCAAGACGGTGGTGGACAACGCCACCGAACCGGCCGGCATCCCCATCCCGCCCCAGCCCGAGCAGCCGTCTTCCGAGGTCCTCGAAAGGCTGGACTCCGTCACCGGGCGGGTGGAGCGGCTGGAGAAGCAGTTCGGCGACATCTCCGAGGAGCTGGCCGGCGTCGACCTCGACCGCGACGCCCAGCGCGCCCTGGCCCGCTCCCTGGACGCGGTGGAGCAGGACGTCCTGGAACTGCACCGCGAGATGCTCGACCGGCTGGACCGCGAGGAGGGCGTCGTCACCGGCGTCCTGCTCAGCGAGGAAGGCGAGGACGAGGCGCTGCTCGCCGAGGCCTACGAGAAGTGCGCCACCGAGTGCGGGCTGCGCGTGCGCATCCGCGACCAGCGTTCCGCGCAGGCGACCGGCACCTACTGGGGCACCGTCTACCACATGTCCGGGCGGCGCCCCGACGTCCTCGCCGAGGACCTGTTCTCCTACGTCCGCGGCCTCTACGACCCGCAGGACGGGTCAGCCGTCAACGCGCTGCTCACCGAACTGGCGTCGCTGCGCGGCGGCGGCATCGCCCAGTTCGGCCCGTTCGTCGCGGTCAGCACGCAGAGCGCGCTCCTGTGCGGTGTGCTCCCGGACGACGAGAGCACACCGCCGGAACCGTGGCAGCTCGTGGACCACATCCGCGACCTGCCCGCCGACCGGCAGCGCGACCTGTCCTGGCTGCGCTCCGACGACTGATCACGGCCGGACGAACCGGGCCGTACCGTCCTCGGCCACCCCGAACGCCAGCAGGCACCGGGGGACCCGCGACGCGTCGATCTGCAGGCACAGGCCGAGCCGGAGCTCCGGATCGACGATCACGACCCTTCGCAGCGCCCACAGCGCTCGCCGCACCCGGGCCCGCTCGGGTTCGCGCAGCGTCCCGGTGACGACCCGGCCCGCGTACCGCCACAGCGCCGCCGAGTCCAGGACCCGCACGCCCGCCTCCGTGAGGTTCGCGACGATCACGACCCCGCTGTCGTCGTCCTCCGCCCCGGACGGCACCCGCAGCCCGCCCTCCCCCGGCAGGTCCCGCGGTGCCCGCGGCCCGCCCACCGCCCGGTGGTACCGCAGCGGATCCAGGGTGTCGATGACGAAGGCCCCCGCGTAGGGCCTGGACGCGCGCGGCGGAACCGTCCGCCCCCGCGCCCGCAGGGTGCGGACGCCCAGGTGCGCGCTGAGGTCGAACACCATCCCGGCATCGTCCAGCCACACGGGCACGCCGAGCTTCGCCGCCGCCTTCCGGTCGAGCGCGTCCATCGCCACATCGCTCCGCCGCGACAGCGCCGAGGCGATCCCCATTCCGGGGAACGCGCTCTCCAGCACCGCGAGCATCGCCCGCCACGTCGCGCCGCCGACGAACTCGCCCACGAACGCGTCCGCCATGGCCCGGCGCCGCCCAGGATCCGCCATGGGCCGAGGTCGCGCCACCGCGACGTCCGGCACGGTCACGCCGGGAGGCTTCGCCGCCAACCCCTTCCGCGGCAAGAACGGCTCGTCCTGCCCGACCGCGGCCTCGCGCCCGGCGGACAGTGGCGGAACACTCGCCTGCTCTTCTGAGGAAGCCGCCGGCCCTTCGTGGCGGCCCGGCTCCCACGCCGACCGCCGCTCAGCGGTCTCGCCCTCTCCGGACACGGCACCCGCATCATGCGGCGCCCAAGACACCGATTCCGGCCCAGACACGACCTCCTGCTCTGCGGGCTCGTAGGGCGTCCAGGACTCCGAGGAGGACGCCCCAGGCGACGAAGAGGCCCCCTCGGACCATCGCTCGGCCGACTCGGGGCCTTGCGACTGCGCATGCGGTGAGGCACCCGAACCGCCCCCGGGCTCCTCCGACCACGCCGGCCCAGGTTGGGGCTGTCCGGACGTGGACGAACGCGAGGCCGCGGAGCTAGAGGATGCGTCATGCCGCGCCCACGACTGCGGCTCAGATTGAGGCCGTTCAGGCGGGGCCGGGGAGCCCGCAGCAGCATCGTGCGGCGCCCACGGCTGCGCAGGAGTTGACGGCGCCGCACTTGCCGACTGCGCACCCTCTGACTCCGGCGGTGTCCATGTGGGGCGTGACTGGTCTGTGGGTGTGGCTGCGTCGTGGCGCGTCCACAGCGGCGTTTCGTCCGACGTTCCGCCGGGGGCCGGCCGTAACGCGGCGGTGCCGGCCGATTCAGGCGGCGTCCACGACGGCTGTTCGGGCGGGGGCGGGGAGCCGTGGGTCGCGTCGTGTGGGGTCCAGGGTTGGGTCGGGGGTGGCGGGACGGTCGGCTGCTCCGGCGGCGCCCACGTGGGGCGGTCGCGCGCTGGGGGCGGGGTTGGTTCAGGGCGTGGGCGTGGAGGCGACTCGTTCGTGGGCGCGGGGGCGGTGGGCGGCTGGGAGGGCCGGGGCGGCTGTTCGGGTGGGGTGTGGGCGGTCCAGGGCTGGGTGGCCGGGTGAGGGGTCCAGTCGGACGTGTTCTTGCCTGCTACGTGGACGTCTCCCGGGTGGGGAGGCTTGACGGCGTCCTCCGGGGGTGGACGGTCCTCGGGCTCGGGGCGGTCACGCGGGCCGAATCTCACGGTGTCGATCCTGCGCTCTCTTCAAGATCATCGGCAAGGTGGAGCGCCGAAGAGGGCGGTGCACAGGGCTTCGGGGTCGTCGGCGACGGTGAGGACGGCCCGGTCCAGCCGGAGCCGGACGGGAACTTCCCGGCGCATCGGGTCTTCGGTGCCCTGGGCGGCGGCGATGTCCTGGAGGGCGACGGGGATGGTCTCGGGGATGTCGAGGGTGAGTGCGTCGGCAGGGACCTCGTCCAGCCACAGGTCGAGGAGGCGGTGGGCCAATCCGTTCAGGAGGCGCCCCCAAGGTTCGACGAGGCTCGCCGGGACGTTCTCCGTCTGCAGTTCGGGGAGGCCGAACCGGGCGAGGCCCTTGGTGGTGAAGAAGAAGCCGTGCGGGCCGGACGTGTGCGGCAGCAGCATCCAGTCGGTGAGCCGGAACGCGCCGTCCGGGGCGGGCAGGGAGCGGAGCAGGTGCGGCAGGGTGAGGATCTGCGGGGTGAAGATGTCGATCACCGGGGCGTCCGCGATGGCGCCGAGGGCGCCGGCGACGGTGCGGGACGCCCACTCGTGCGCGGGCGGGCGGCCCGGGCGGTAGGCGGCGCGGACGGCGATCACGTGGGCGGCGGACGAGATCGCCTCCAGGTCGGGCGCGGCGGCGCCGTACGCGGCGAGGAGGTCGCGGGGCAGCGGGGGGAAGTCGGCCTCGGGACGCTGGTCGACGGTGAGCATGGGGCTGCCGAGCATGCCGAGGACGAGGTCGCGGAGCGGCGGTGCGGTGTGCCGCGTCACGTGGTCGTGGGCGAGGGCCGCGGGGTCGTCGAGAGGTTCGGCGAGCGCCACGGCGTAGGTTCCGAAGAGGGTCTCCGGAACGGGCAGCGTCAGATTCTCACCCAAACTCGTCCCCCGAGGTAGTCGGCACCCTTCGATCAGAGCCGATGGGGACGTCGGAAAGTATCTGGCGGCAACGGGACATTTACCTCACAAAGCGGCGAGACGGGCCGACGATCAGCGCGGCAGCCGCTGCTCGACCCACACGATCTTGCCCGTGTCGGTGCGGTGCGTGCCCCAGCGCTCGGCGAGGTGGTGGACGAGCTGGAGCCCGCGGCCCGACTCGTCGGTGGACTCCGCGTGCCGGAGGTGCGGCACGTCCGCGCCGTCGTCGTGGACCTCGCAGAGCAGCGTTCGCCCCTTGATCAACCGGACGCCCAGGGAACCGGCCCCGTGCACCAGGGCGTTGGTGACGAGTTCGCTGACGAGCAGTTGCGCGGTGTCGGTGAGTGCGTGCAGGCCCCAGCCGGCGAGCCGGGCGGCCACCTGCCCGCGGACCCACGGGACGCTGTTCGGCTCCGGTTCGAGCTCCCAGGTGACGACCTCGTCCTTCGGGATGCCGTCGAAGCCGACCGCCACGATGGCGATGTCGTCGGCGGGCGTATCCGCGGCGAGCGTGTCGAGCAGGTCGTCGCAGGTGCCGTCCAGGTCGGCGGACGCCCCGGCGAGCCGTGCGCGCAGCTCCTCCAGGCCCTCCTCGATGTCGCGGTCGCGGCGTTCGAGGAGCCCGTCGGTGCACAGCACGAGCTGGGACCCGTCGTCGACCTTGACCTCCATCGTCTCGAACGGCTCGCCGCCCACCCCGATCGGCACGCCCGGCGGGACGGGCAGCACGCGGCTCTCGCCGTCCGCGGAGACGAGCACCGGCGGGACGTGCCCCGCGTTGGCGAACGTGCACCGCCGCTCGACCGGGTCGTACACCGCGTAGAGGCAGGTGGCGAGGTACGACTCGCCGAGCCGGCGGGCGAGCCCGTCGAGCCGGCGCAGCAGCCGGTCGGGCCGGATGTCGTCGCCGGCGAGGGTGCGGACGGCGGTGCGCATCTGCCCCATGATCGCCGCGGAGGTGAGGCCGTGCCCCATCACGTCGCCGACGACGAGGCCGAGCCGGCAGCCGGGCAGCGGGATGGCGTCGAACCAGTCGCCGCCGACCTGGGCGGCCTGCTCGGCGGGCCGGTAGCGGTAGCGGACGCGCGCCCCGGCGACGTCCGGCGGGTCGTCGGGCAGCATGCTGCGCTGCAGTTTCTCGGCGACCTGGACCTCGCGCCGGTACAGCCGCCCGTTGTCGATGCACAGCGCGGCGCGGCGGGCCAGCTCGTCGACCATGGCGAGCTCGAGCTCGTCGAACCAGGGCCGGTCGGGCTTGCGGAGCAGCTTGAACGTACCGAGCACGCGGCCGCGCGCGATCAGCGGGACGATCAGCAGCGCGCGCCCGGTGAACAGGGGACGCAGGTCGCGGTCGCCGAACGCGGCGGCGAGCCGGGCGGCCTGGGCGGGGCCGACCCGCCGGATGTGCACGGGACGCCCGGTCCGCATGGCCTGGACGAACGGCGTGCCGGACGGCAGGAACAGCGCCTCGCCCTCGGGGACGGCCTCGTCCCACCGTCCGGGTTCGTCGTTGTGCGCGACGGCGACGCGGCGCATCGGCGTGGTCTCGTCGACGTCGGCGGCGGGCGGCGCCGAGTCGGCGACGACGCCTTCGAGCAGTTCGACGGCGGCGAAGTCGGCGAGCCGGGGGACGAGGACCTCGGCGAGCGTCCGGGCGGCCTGCAGGTGGTCGAGCGAGCTGCCGATCTGCTCGCCCGCCTCGCCGAGGTAGGCGAGCGGCTCCCAGGCCGGCGGGATGTCCCGCCGCCCGGGGCGGGGGCGGCGCGCCCGCGCGGGCGACGGCGGCCGGACGGCCGCGGGCCGGTCGGTGTGCGGGACGATCGGCAGCCGGAGCGTCAGGCCGAGCGAGACGGCCGGGCAGCCGAGCCCGAGCACCCGCGAGGTGATCTTCTCGGCCGCGGCCGGGTCGAGCGCGGGCAGCAGCGCGGCGAGCCGCCCGGCGAGCGGGGCGGCGAACGTGTCGGCCCCGTCCCCGGACGGCTCGGTGAGCGCGGGCTCGACCCGCAGCAGCCGGGCCGCGGCCGGGCGGCGGGCCGGGGCGGCGTCGCCGGCGGGGCGGTCGGGCGGGGCGAGCAGCAGGTCGCCGATGGTGATGCCGATCCCGTCGCGGCGGAGTCGGCGCAGGTCGGCGGCCAGCGCGAGCACGCTGACACCGCGCTCGCCGGGCGTCCCGCCGATCGGGTAGACCCACCAGCCGACCTCGGCGGGTTCGCCGTCGTCGACGCGCGGGAGGGTGCAGGCGCCGCACCAGACGTGCCCGAAGCCCCCGGGCTCGAAGGCGCCGCGGTGCTCGCGGGGCAGCCGCAGCAGCGCGGCGGGCGGACGGCCCAGCGCCCGGGGCGGTGCTACGCCGAACAACTCGGTGGCGGTGTCGTCCCAGTGGCTGATGCGGCCGCGTTCGTTCAGCGTGATGGCGGCCACCTTCGCCACCCCCAGCAAATCCGCGATGACCATGCGGTCCCCCTCCCCGAGCGAAAAGGCTCGGAAGTCCCCGGCAACGCGCGGTAAAGGGGACGTTACCTCCTGTGAGAAACATGCGGCGGAACTTCCCGGAAAAGCATCGGGTGAGTGCTCACTCATGCCTGTGCGAGTGCTAGCTTTCACGACGGAAGGGGAGGTGACGCGGGTTTGGCAGCACGGACGGAGCCCATGCGCGACCGGATCCTGGCCGCGGCCGTCACGGTGATCCAGGCGCGCGGGATCGTGGCCGCGACGACCAAGGAGATCGCGCGCGGCGCGGGCGTCTCCGAGGGCAGTCTCTACAACCATTTCGCGAACAAGACGGCGCTGTTCGCCGCGGCTCTGGCCGAGGTCACGGAGACGGCGCGGACGGCGATGGCGGCGCTCGCCGGGTCCGCCGGGCAGAACACCGTTGAGGAGAACCTCGTCCGCCTGGCCGCCGACATGGTCCGCTTCTATGGCGAACTACTGCCGATGACGGGCCCTGTCCTGGCCGACCCGCAACTCATCGCCTGGCTTCGCGACAACGGCCCCGTCAAAGCACAGAACGAGGCCGCCGCCAAGGCGCGCGCGCGGACCGGAGGTGGCCAGGACGGTGAAACCCCACCGCCCGGGGCTCCAGGCGGTCCTCCCGCAGGCCCTCCCGGGGGTTCGATGGCCGGTCCGGTGATGGGCCATTCCGCCCTGATCGGCTATCTGGAGGCCGAGCGGGACGCGGGACGCCTCCGGCCGGACGCGCCGCTCCCGTTCATCGCGGCGGCCCTGCTCGGAGGCTGCCAGCAGCACGCCTTCCTGACGCGGCTCGCCGGCTCCGAGGCGGTGTCCGCCGGGGCCGGGCTCCCGGCGGCTCCGGAGGAGTTCGCGGCGGGGTTCGTCCGCGCGGTCCTGGCCGGGCATCTACCGGCCGGGTGACCTCATCCGGGCATAGGTTTGTCCCCTGGCAGACGATCACGCAACCCCCGTCGTGATCCCTGCCAGGGAGGGCGCAATGCCGCGCACACTGTTCCGGCATCGAAGGGCCTCGGCCTCACCACGAAGAAGGACGCCCGCCTGCGCACGAAGGCCGCAGCGCAGAGCGTCTTCCGCCCCTACAGCGGCCCCGGCAACATCCGCGAGGAGCTGCTCAAGGTCGCCTCCGACAACATCATCGTCGAGGCGCACACCGCCGGCGCCGAGGACTGGACCACGCTGCCCGACAAGAACGGCCGGACGAGCACGACCGTCCCGGAACAGTGCGAGCAGGGCTACTACCTGGACATGCATCCGTTCCTCGGCCACTACCTGACCGGAGGCAATCCCTGCGGCAACACCGGCACGTCCGGTCGGTGGAACGCCTTCACGGGCAACTCCAACGGCTGGGTCCCCGCCGCCTTCGACCTGTCCGCCTACGCGGGCAAGAAGATCGAGGTGTCCATCTCCTACGTGAGCGACCCCGCCACCGGCGGAACCGGACTGTTCGTCGATGACACCCGGCTGACCACGTCCGCCGGCCAGCTCGACGCCGAAGGGTTCGAAACGGGCCTCGGCCCCTGACGATCCAGGGCGCCCCCGCCGGCAGCCCCGGCAACGGCACCGAGTTCGTCCGCTCCGAGGCCCTGATCGACTCCGTCTCCACGGTGGCGACCAGGGACACCGTCCTCCTCGGCTTCGGCCTGGAGCAGTCCCCCGGCGCCCGAACCGTCATCACGCGAGCCCTCGACCATCTACTGGACTGACAAAGAATCGGTAAGCACGGCCCTCGTCGCAGACGCCCGACGGCGCTCGCGACGGGGGCCGCGCTTACGCGGGAATGACGCGGGCGGGACGGGCCTTATAGCGGGTGATCAGAGTGGGTCGGCCGACACGCCGCAGGGTGTGATGAGCAACACGCGGGTCAAGGCAACCTTTTGGACCCTTCCCTGCGTCTTACAGAGCAGGAAGACCACCGGCGGGTGGTCAGGCGCCCGATCGAGCGCAGCCCGCGACGTCCCGGAGAACGGGGTCGCCCTGGCATCGCCGACCCGCGCAGGATCCTCGGCCCACTCTCCATGCGGGGCCGGGTCCCTCCTCCGAACCCGCCGGGAACGGTGGCACGTACCACTCAACGGGGGGCGGCTCGTCCGCCCGGTCCGCGCGTGCCCCCGACCACGCGCCATGCAACCGGCCCCTTCGCCGGGGCCCTACCCACGGGGAGCGACGATGACCGCTGTCACTACGCGTGTCCGCGACAACGGCCGCGACGCCAGCCGCACGACGAGCAGCCGCACGACGAGCAGCCGCACGACGAGCAGCCGCACGACGAGCAGCCGCACCACGAAGAGCCGCACCGCCGAGAGCGCCCAGCGCTACGAGCGTGACGTCCTGCCCCTGGCCGACCCGCTCTACCTGAGCGCCGTCCGGATGACCCGCAACACCGCGGACGCCGAGGACCTCGTCCAGGAGACCCTCGCCAAGGCCTACGTGAACTTCCACCAGTTCCAGGAGGGCACGAACCTCAAGGCCTGGCTGCACCGGATCCTCACGAACAACTTCATCAACACCTACCGCAAGAAGCAGCGCGAGCCCCAGCGCGCCGGCTCCGAGGAACTGGAGGAGTGGCAGCTCGCGCAGACCGAGGCGTCCTCGTCCGGCTTCCGGTCCGCCGAGTCCGAGGCGCTGGACCGCATCCCCGACTCCCAGGTGATCGCCGCGCTGCGCGCCCTCCCGAAGGACTTCCGGGACGCCGTCTACCTCGCGGACGTCGAGGGCTACGCCTACAAGGAGATCGCCGAGATGATGGGCACCCCCATCGGCACGGTGATGTCCCGCCTGCACCGCGGCCGCAAGCAGCTCCGCGAGGCGCTCGCCGACCACCGTCGCGCCGCCCACACGCTCGCCGCGTAGGTTCCGTTTCTCGATCCCGCAGTTGCCCCGTGACTGCGGGATCGTTCCCATGTTGCACGAACTGTTGCCGGTCGGTTACCATCCGTTGAAGTTTTCGTGACGCGACGACTGCGCCATGCGGGCTCCGACCGGCGCTGTTTTCGTGCTCTGATCACGTGAAAACGCGGGAAACGACGGCCGAACCCGGAACCGTCCGAGTAGGCGCGCCAACTGTGGGTAAGGCGCGCACACGGGCCACGCGAGCCGCCGGCGATTCGGGAGGATGTGCGCGCGATGCCACCAAGGGTCAGCGACGTGATGACAGAGGCCCCCCTGTCATTGCCGCTGGACGCGACGCTGTACGAGGCGGCCCGTGTGATGCGGGACGAGGGGATCGGGGACGTTCTGGTCACCTACGCCGGACGGCTGTGCGGTGTGGTGACCGACCGTGACATCGTCGTCCGCGCGGTCGCGGAGAGCCGCGACACGTCCCTGACGCCCCTCGGCGACGTCTGTACGGCCGAACTGACCACCGTCCGTCCCGACGACGACACCGGCACCGTCGCGCGGCTGATGTGCGAGCAGGCGGTCCGGCGGCTGCCCGTCGTGGACGCCGAGCAGCGCCCGGTGGGCATCGTTTCCATCGGCGACCTCGCGATGGCCGACGGGGACGGCGGGCCGCTCGGCGAGATCAGCAAGGCGCCGCCCAACAACTAGGACTCCCCCGATGAGGCCCGCGCCTGAAGCCTCCCTCGCCCCTGAAGCACCGGCGCGCTCGAAGTACCAGCGCTCACGACGTACACGCGCTCGCGAAGTATCAGGGCCTCGGTGCGCCCGGCGGCGGGCCGCACCCGTCCGGCCAGGATAATCTCGGAGAGGTGACGCCCGCCGAAACGGTTATGACCGACCAGCTAGCGCTCGAGATCGCCCGACTGGGCATGGTCGGGGAGTCCTCCGATGTGGGCACCCTGCACCGGGTTACCGAACTGGCCGCGCGCGCCGTCCCCGGCTGCGCCGGCGCCGCGAGCGTGCGCTGGGCGCTGCCCCCCGCAGGCGCCGCCCCGGCCTCGGGCTGGCCGCCGGCCGGGACGGTGCCGATCCCGGACGCGGGCGACGCGGCGTCCATGGACGTCTCGGCGGGGGAGGAGCCCCGGCCGGAGCCGCTGGCGGCCGCGGCGAGCCATCCCGATCTCGCCGAGGTGACCGACCGGCAGCTGTCCCGCGGCCACGGCCCGGTCTTCGACGTGGTGCGGCAGCGGCGGGCGCTGGCGTCCGACGACATCCTCGCCGAGACCCGGTGGCCCGAGTCGATGTCGGACATGCTGCGCCGCGGCGTGCGCTGCTTCATCGCGACCCCGCACGTGAACCCGCCGGTCCTGGTCACACTGACGCTGTACGGGGTGAGCCCGAAGGCGCTCGGGCACGGGCATCACGCGCTCGCGGCGCTGCTGATCGCGCAGGGCACCGCCGCCGTCTCCAACACCCAGCAGTACGACGATGTGCACCGCACCGCCGTCCAGCTGCAGGAGGCGGTCGAGGCCCGCGCGGTCGTCGATCAGGCGAAGGGCATTCTCATGCACGCGCTGGGGTGTGACGCCGACGAGGCGTTCGCCGAGATGCGCCGGATCTCACAGACGCGTCATGTGAAGCTGACCGCGCTCGCACAGCGTATCGTCGGTCAGCAGGGCCCTCCTTAGGCCGCGCTTGCAGACGCATACGGGTGATGCGAATAGGCTGCTCGAAGCGGCCCCGCGGATCGTGGTCCGGCCCGATCCGGGCGGGAGCCGAGCTGGTTCCACCGTGTGAAGCGGATGAGAGGGAGACCAGATGCACGATCAGCCTGACCAGCTCGAACCCGAGACCCTGCTGCGGGAGATCTCGGATCTCGAAGGGCGTATCGGCGAGCTGCGCCAGGCCGCCGGTGTCCCGGAACCCGACCTGCGCGCCACTCTGGACGCGGCGCTGGTCGAGCTTGAGCTGGCGCTGACCGTGCTCCGCACGATGGGCGGCGAGCAGACCGGTGAGCAGGGCGGATCGGCCGCGGCGGAGAACGAGCGCCGGGTGCTGCGCACGGTGTTCCAGGACGCGCCCGTCCCGCTGTTCCTGCTGGACCGGACGACGAGCGTCCGCCGCGTCAACCGGCAGGCGGCGATGCTGCTCGGCACCTCGTCGGGCTACGTGTCGGGCAAGCAGTTCACGGCGTTCTGCGACATGGCGACCCGCGCGGCGGTGCGGTCGCAGCTGGCCGCCGTGGTCCGGACGGGGCGGCGCCGCCGCGTCAACGTCCGCTTCCTCGGCCGGGACCACCCGGTCGACGCCGTGGTGACGCTGGCGCGGGTGTGGATACGCGGCGAGCCTGAGCCGATGGTCGTGGTGGCGGCCGGCCCGACGACCACGCCGGTCGACGACAAGGCCCACAAGGGCGCCGCGAGGAACCAGACGCGGGCGGCGCAGAACGCGCCGGTCGACGACGAGGCCGTGGCGACGATCGTCCACCGGATGGACGTCCTCGCCACCGCGAGCGAGCTGCTGCTGGACGAGCCGGTCTTCAACGAGACGGTCGCGGTCCGGCGCTGCGCCCGGCTGCTGGCCGCCGAGCTGGCCGACTGGGCGTTCATCGACCTGACCGGCCCGAACGGCGGTCCGGGCGGATCGCTCCAGGGCGGCATCCACGCGGCGGGCGCGGCCCCGGAGCTGCGCCGCCAGGTGGTGATGGGCCCCGAGGACGAGCATTCCGTCGAGGCGGCGCGGATGCTGGAGGAGGTCGAGCCGCTGCAGGGCACGCTGCCGCACACGGTGTTCGTCACCCGGCAGAGCGCGCTGCGTCCGCACGTGGAGAACCTCGACGTGCTCGGCGTCTGCCCGGACGGGCAGCCCGTCTGCGGCAAGATCGGCGCGACGTCGGTGCTGAGCGTGCCGATCGAGGACGGCGACCGCGCCATTGGAACGATCACATTGGCGGCGAGCGGCGAGTACGGCCCGTTCGACCTGATGGACCTCGGCGTCGTGCAGCGCCTCGGCCGGTACCTGGCGCTGGTCATCCGGGCGGCGCGGCTGTACCGGCGGCGCGCGGATGTCGCGGACACGCTGCAGGCGGGGCTGCTGCCGAAGTCGCTGCCGGCGATCCCGGGCGTGCGGGTGGCCGCCAAGTACCTGACGTCGACGCACGGCTCGGACGTGGGCGGCGACTTCTACGACGTGTTCCGCACCGAGAGCGGCTGGGGCCTCGTCCTCGGCGACGTGTGCGGCAAGGGCGAGGACGCGGCGGCGGTGACGGCGACGGCGCGGCACTGCGTCCGCCTGGCGTCGCGGTGGAAGGCGTCGCCGGGGGACGTCCTCGGCGTCGTGAACGAGGCGCTGATGGACGAGGACCGGTTCGTCACGGCGGTGATGGCGGGGCTGACGCTGGAGACCGAGAAGGTCATCGTGTCGCTGGGCACCGCCGGCCACCCGCCCGCGATCGTGGTGCGCGCCGACGGGGTGATCAGGTCGGCGTCCCGGGGCGGCGTCCCGCTCGGCCTCTTCGAGGACTTCGAGGCGGGCCTGGACACGATCGACCTGACCGTCGGCGACACGCTGATCCTGCACTCCGACGGCGTGCTCGAGGCGTGCGACATGATGCGGCAGGAGTTCGGCCAGGAGCGCCTGCTGGAGGCGCTCGCCGCGCACGCCGGCGACACGCCGGAGGGCATGCTCGCCGGGGTGGAGCGGGCGCTGCTGGACTACTGCGACGGCGATCTGCGGGACGACGTGTCGATGCTCGCGCTGCGCGTGGAACCGCCCACCCTCGACTAGCGGGCGGCGAATGCCGGGATGATGATCGTTCGGCAGGGTAAATCGGGTACATGACCGTCGATCCCGCGGACAAGCCGCGCAACGAGACCGAGCACGAGCGGCTCGACCGGCAGCTGATGGAGCTCCTCCAGGGCTTCCGGGTCGCGACGACCGGCGTGCAGGTGCTGTTCGCGTTTCTGCTGACCGTCCCGTTCTCCGCCGGTTTCGACAAGGTGGACGGCGCCGGCACCGTGCTGTTCTACCTCGCGCTGTTCGGCGCCGCGGTGGCGTCCATCTGCTTCATCTCGCCGGCGTTCCACCACCGGATCCTGTTCCGGCTCGGGCAGAAGCCCCTGCTGATCCGGCGCGCCAACCGGTACGGGATCGTGGGCGCCGGCGCGCTGGCGATCTCCATCACCTCGGCCACCATGCTGATCGTCGAGTCGCTGTCGGAGGACGTGCTCCCGGTCGTCCTCACGGCCGTGGGCATCCTGGGGCTGTGCGGGTGGGTGTGGTTCGTCCAGCCGTATCTGACCCGGATGACGGCGAACGCCCGCGCGACCACGAAGGAGTCTTGATCGCGCGGGCGCTCCGGTGCGCCTCGCCGGTACGCGGTGTCAGGTCGGTAGGCGGTGTCAGTACGCCTTGCCGAAGATGACGCGCTTGCCGTAGGCGGACGGCTTGCCGCACTTCACGCAGGTGCCGGTCTCCTCGGGCGCGTCGGCGGGGATGACGCGCGGGGTCGCGGCGGTGTCGGCCTTGATCGCGTCCTCGCACTCGGTTTCGCCGCAGTGGAACGCGCGGGCCCACCCGGTGGCGACCTGCGCCGCGAACGCGTCCCAGGAGTCGACGGCCGCGGTGTTGTCCTCGCGGAACTTCTCGGCCCTGGCCAGCAGGAACGCCTGGAAGTCGGCGAGCATCCCGGGCAGCAGCTCGGGCACCTTGTCGAGCGGGATCTGCTCCTTGCCCTGCCCCTCCACGGTCGGGAGCCGCCGGGCCACGGTCGCGACGCCGCCCTCGATGTCGCGCTTGCCGAGTTCGATGCGGATCGGGACGCCGCGCATCTCCCACTCGTTGAACTTGAAGCCGGGCGACAGCTGCGGGCGGTTGTCGTCCACGTGCACGCGGACGCCCGCCGCCTTGATCGCCGCGCCCAGCCGGCGGGCCTCGGCGGCGGCCTGCTCGCCCTGCTCCTTGCGCCCGATCGGCACGATGACGACCTGGTAGGGCGCGATGTTCGGCGGCAGGACGAGGCCCTTGTCGTCCCCGTGCGTCATGATCACGCCGCCGATCATGCGGGTGCTCATCCCCCAGGACGTGGTGTGCGCGTGCGCGAGCTTGCGCTCCTCGTCCTGGTACTGGATGTCGAACGCCTTGGCGAAGTTGGTGCCGAGGTAGTGCGAGGTGCCGGCCTGCAGCGCCCGGCCGTCCCGCATCATGCCCTCGATCGTGTACGTGCGGACGGCGCCGGCGAACCGCTCGCCGGGCGTCTTCTCCCCCGCGACGACGGGCATCGCGGCGAGGTCGCGGGCGACGGCGGCGTAGGCGTCCAGGGCCCACATCGTCTCGCGCATCGCGTCGTCCTCGTCGATGTGCGCGGTGTGGCCCTCCTGCCAGAGGAACTCGGTGGTGCGCAGGAACATCCGGGGCCGCATCTCCCACCGGACGACGTTCGCCCACTGGTTCAGCAGCAGCGGCAGGTCGCGGTGGGAGTCGATCCACTTGGCCATGTACTCGCCGATGACGGTCTCGGACGTGGGCCGCACGACGAGCGGCTCCTCCAGGTCCTTGCCGCCCGCGTGGGTGACGACCGCCAGTTCCGGCGAGAAGCCCTCGACGTGCTCGGCCTCGCGCTTGAGGTAGGACTCCGGGATGAACATCGGGAAGCAGGCGTTCTCGTGCCCGGCGTCCTTGATGCGCCCGTCCAGGTCGGCCTGGAGCAGCTCCCACATCCGGTACCCGTACGGTCGGATGACCATCGTGCCGCGCACCGGGCCACGGTCGACGAGCTGGGCCTGGACGACCACCTCGTTGTACCAGGCGGAGAAATCCTCACTCTGCGGTGTCACACCTTCTCGGCTCACGGCACACAAGGGTACTGACCGGCGGCGGCGGTCAGGACCGATTGGCTAGGCTCGCGAGATGCGCTGGTCCCAGATGTTCGTGCCCACGCTTCGCGAGGACCCCGCGGAGGCGGACGCGCCGAGCCACCGGCTGCTGCTGCGGGCTGGCTTCATCCGGCAGCTCACGGCCGGCCACTACTCGCTGCTGCCGCTGGCCGTCCGCGTCCGGTCGAAGATCATCCAGATCGTGCGCGAGGAGATGAACGCGATCGGCGCGCAGGAGATGCTGCTGCCCGCGCTGCATCCGGCCGAACCGTGGCAGAGATCGGGCCGCTGGGACCTCATGGGCCAGGAGATGTTCCGCCTCCGCGACCGGCGCGGCGCCGACCTCGCCCTCGGCATGACGCACGAGGAGATCTTCGCGACGGTCGCCCGCGAGCTGAGCTCCTACAAGCAGCTGCCGCAGCAGTGGTACCAGTTCCAGACGAAGTTCCGGGACGAGCCGCGCCCCAAGGGCGGTCTCATGCGGACCCGCGAGTTCACCATGAAGGACGCCTACAGCTTCGACATCGACCGTCCCGGCCTGGACGCGTCGTTCGACGCCTACCAGGGCGCCTACACGCGGATCTTCGCCCGGCTGGGCATCCCGGCGCTGGCCTGCGAGGCGTCCAGCGGGACGATGGGCGGCTCCGGCTCGACCGAGTTCATGTGCCCGTCCGACGTCGGTGAGGACCTCGTCGCCCACTGCCCGGCCTGCGGATACGCGGCGAACATCGAACGCGCGACCTCCGCGCTGCCCGCCGCGTCGGACGGCCCCGGTCTGGACGCCCCGGAACGGTTCGACACGCCCGGCGTCCGCACGATCGAAGACCTCTTGGCGTACGACGCGCCCGGCGACCGGCAGGTCAAGACGCTCGTCTACATCCTGGACGGCACGCTCACGCTCGTGCTGCTGCGCGGCGACCACCCGCTCAACGAGCAGAAACTCGTGGACGCGACCGGCGCGACCGAGATCCGCGCCGCCGAGCCGTCCGAGATCCAGGACGCTCTGGGGGCGCTGCCCGGCAGCCTGGGCGCGGTCGGCGTGGCGCTCCCGGTCATCGCGGACGAGGCGCTGCGCGGCCGCCGCGACATGTTCACCGGCGCGAACACCGACGACGTCCACCTGCGCGGCGTTTCGGTCGAACGCGACATCGACGTGGGCACCTGGGCGGATCTGCGCGAGGTCGCCGCCGGGGAGCCCTGCGTCCGCTGCGGGTCGCCACTGGAGATCGTGCGGGCCATCGAGGTGGGCCACATCTTCAAGCTCGGCGACCGCTACGCCCGCGCACTGGGCGTGGAGGTCCTGGATCCGGACGGCAAGCTCGTCCCGGTGATCATGGGCAGCTACGGGATCGGCGTGGAGCGCGCGATGGCCGCGATCGTGGAGACCCACCACGACGAGCGCGGCATAGTCTGGCCCGTCTCCGTGGCGCCGTTCCAGGTCGCCGTCGTCCCGGCCCAGTCCGACAATGCGGAGGTGGCGAAGGCAGCGGAGGACATCTACTCCGCGCTGTCGGCCGCCGGGGTCGAGGTCGTGATCGACGACCGTCCCGAACGCGCGGGCGTGAAGTTCCGCGACGTGGAACTGACCGGCATCCCGTTCCGCGTGACGATCGGCCGCCGCAGCCTGGCCGACGGCGTAGCCGAGGTCGGCACCCGCGCGACCGGCGAAACGTCCAAGATCGCCTTGGCCGAGGTCGCCGCCCACATCGAGTCGCTGCTGGCGAAAACCGTTTGACGCTCCCGCCTCCCCTCCGGAGACTCGGAAGGTCATCGAGGGGGAGCCGTGGGACACGTCGAAGTCGGACACATCAGCCATGTACTGCCGGACGGCAGGACGCTGCTGGACGACGTCTCCTTCCGCGTCGGCGACGGCGTCACGGCCGCCCTCGTCGGCCCGAACGGCGCCGGCAAGACCACCCTCCTCCGCCTGATCGCCGGGGACCTGGCGCCGCAGTCCGGGACGGTGGGGCACAGCGGCGGCATCGGCGTGATGCGCCAGTTCATCGGCAGCATGCGCGACGACTCGTCCGTCCACGACCTGCTGCTGTCCCTCGCGCCGCCGCGCGTCCGGGCGGCCGCCGAGGCCGTGGAGGCGGCCGAGCTGGCGATGATGGAGCGCGACGACGAGCCCACCCAGCTCCGCTACGCCACGGCCCTCGCGGGCTGGGGCGACGCGGGCGGCTACGAGATCGAGGTGCTCTGGGACGCCTGCTGCGTGGCTGCGCTCGGCATTTCCTACGACGGGTGCCGGTGGCGCGAAGTCCGCACCCTTTCGGGCGGCGAGCAGAAGCGCCTGGCGCTCGAAGCCCTGCTCCGCGGCCCCGACGAGGTCCTCCTCCTGGACGAGCCCGACAACTACTTGGAC
The DNA here is from genome assembly GCF_001552195.1 of Actinomadura latina NBRC 106108. Classification (GTDB taxonomy): domain Bacteria; phylum Actinomycetota; class Actinomycetes; order Streptosporangiales; family Streptosporangiaceae; genus Spirillospora; species Spirillospora latina. The sequence goes on along the minus strand of NZ_BCQS01000035.1, from coordinate 35,573 downwards.
GTCCCGGGCAAACGCTGGCTGGAGGAGAGGCTCCGCGAGACGCCCAAGACCATCCTGCTCGTCTCCCACGACCGCGAACTCCTCGACCGGGCCGCCGACCGGATCGTCACCGTCGAGGCGTCCCGCGTCTGGATCCACGGCGGCCGTTTCGCCACCTACGCCGCCGCCCGCCGCGACCGCAACGAACGCCTCGAAGAGCTGCGCCGCCGCTGGGACGAGGAACACGCGAAACTGAAGGAACTCGTCAACACCCTCAGAACCAAGGCGACGGTCAACGACGGTTTCGCCTCGCGCTACCGCGCCGCCCAGACGCGCCTGCGCAAGTTCGAGGAGGCGGGCCCGCCCGAGATCCCGCCCCGCGACCAGAACCTCAAGATGCGCCTGCACGGCGGCCGCACCGGCAAACGCGCGGTGGTCTGCGAGAACCTTGAACTGACGGGCCTCATGAAGCCCTTCGACGCGGAGGTCTGGTACGGCGAGCGCGTCGCAGTCCTGGGCTCGAACGGCTCCGGCAAATCCCACTTCCTGCGCCTGCTCACGGCCGTCGCCGAAGCACTCCCCCGAGGCGCGACGCCCGTCGAACCGGTCGCGCACACCGGCGTCGCCCGCCTGGGCGCCCGCGTGGTCCCCGGCCTGTTCGCGCAGACCCACGCCCGCCCCGATCTGGCGGGCCGCACACCGTGCGAGATCGTCATGACCGAGCACGCCCGCCTGCGCAACGACGCCATGAGCGCCCTGACCCGATACGAGCTGCACGTCTGCGCGGAGCAGCCCTTCGAAACGCTCTCAGGCGGCCAACAAGCCCGCCTCCAGATCCTTCTCCTGGAACTGGGCGGCGCCACCCTCCTCCTCCTGGACGAGCCGACCGACAACCTGGACCTGGCCAGTGCAGAAGCCCTCCAAGAGGGCCTGGAGTCCTACGAGGGCACGGTCATCTCCGTAACCCACGACCGCTGGTTCGCCCGCTCCTTCGACCGCCACCTGATCTTCGGCGCCGACGGCTCCGTCCACGAATCCCCCGACCCGGTCTGGGACGAGGCCCGAGTGGCCCGTCCCCGCTGAACCCGGCCGCGAAGTCACACGAGGGTGCCGCCGAGTTCCGAGGTCTTGATCACCACCAGGACGGTCAGCAGGACGAGCATGGCCGCGGCGGCACCCACCTGGACGAGAAGGCGTCGTTCCCTCGGCGCGTAGGCGAAGGCCAGAGCGATGGCGCCGCCCGCGAGGAGACCGCCCAGGTGCCCCTGCCACGCGGTGACCCCGGCCGAGACGACCAGCCAGATCATCGCGAACACGGCGAGCCGGTTGGCCTCGTGCATGGGGTGGCCGAGCCGGCGCATGAAGATCCAGTAGGCCGCGGTGAGCCCGAAGATCCCACCCGAGGCACCCACCGCGTTCATACCGGGGTCGATCAGGTAGCCGAGGACCGAGCCGCCCAGCGCGGCCAGCAGGTACAGGGCCAGGAAGCGCCATCGGCCGAGCATCTCCTCGGTCGGCCGGCCGAGCCGCCACAGCCACCACATGTTGAGGACGATGTGGAGGATCCCGAAGCCGCCCTCCGTGGGCAGCAGGTGCACGAACGCGGAGGTGATCAGCCGGTACCACTCGCCGTACGCGACGCCGACCGACTCGAACCCCGGGTACGTCCCGCCGTTGGCCGCGTACATCGCACCGTCCGGCCCGATGAGACCCATGCCCAGGGACCCGAGCTTGTCGGCCAGGTCGGGCTTGGCCAGCTCACCCAGGTACACCAGCACATTCACGGCGATCAGGACGTAAGTCGCCCAGGGCGTCACCGAGACCTTGCCGCCGAAGACCGTCCGGCCCTGGCGGACCGTCCTGTTGCCCTCGCGCACGCATTCGACGCACTGCTGCCCCACCGCCGCGTCACGCATGCAATCCGGGCAGATGTAGCGGTCACACCGCGTGCAGCGCACATAGGTCTCCCGCTTGGGATGCCGATAGCACGCGGGCGCCTCTTGCCGCTCACCCTGGGTCGTCGCCATGATCCACCCTTTCCAAAGCCCGGTGATCATACCGACGCCCCATCACGGACGGGACGCGAAAGGCAGCCCGCCCCCGCTAATCCAATACGCGGACGAGCAATCGCACGACCCCAGCCGCGTCCTGGACCGGCGCGATCGGCTTCCCATCACTCCACGTGAACCACCACGCCGCCCGCACGTAGTCGCACCCGATCTCGGCGAACGGCCCCGTCCCGCCATACCGGACGACGCTCAACAAGAGCGTCCCGCGCCGTTCAACAATCGCGCACCCCAACTCAGGCCGCGCCTCAACAACGGCCCGAAGCGCATCCAGTTGAACACGCCGCTCATTACGTGGCGCGCCCGAGACCACCTGATTCTCAGCCCGCGGATTCACGGCATTTCCTTCCCGTGGAACGACGCGGCCGGTGGGCCCGGGGGGACGTCCACCGGCCGCGCCGGGCTCATCGGACCCTGGCCTTGGCGCACTCGGCCTGCCGGAGCAACGCGTCCCGCAACAGCGGCGCCGTGGGAAACATCAGCGTCGGCTCGATCCCCACCCGAGGGTCGTGCAGGCTGGCCACCCACTCCCCCAGCCGTCCGTCCTGCTTGACGGCCCGCCAGATCCGCCACCCCGCGAAGTCGGCCCGCAGCCGCTCCAACTCCATCTCGTCCTGCGCTCGCGTGTCCATCGCTGAATGCCTTCGGTCTCGTCCTGCCTTCCGATTTCCGTGACCAGCGTCACAGAGTCGGCTACGCTCAGCTACAGGACCAACACACCTCAGACGGCACCCCGCCCCGGACGAGGGACCCCCCAAATGCCGAAGGAGCAAGACGGCTACACCCGTGACCCGTTGCTTCGAACATTCGGCGCGGTACTGCGTGCCCATCGCGAAGCAGCCGGTCTGTCACGCCCACAACTCGCACAGGCCCTCGGATGCCAGGCGAGCTGGATAGAAAAGCTGGAGACGGCGCAGAAGCCCCCGTCCGAGCCCACGGCCGACGACTTGGACGTGTTCTTCAAGACTCAGGCACGGGCGTTCTGGCACATGTGGCGAGAAATCAAGCGGGAAGGCAAGCACCTGGCCGCTCCGCCCGGCTTCTCAAGGTACGCGCAATTCGAAACCGCGTGCGTCTCAATGCGATGCTTCGAAGCGCAGGTAGTGCCTGGTCTACTGCAAACCCCTGCCTATGCGCAGGCCGTGATGAGTTCGGGCCTCCGACCCGACGTGTTGGAGGAGCGCGTCTACGCCCGCTTGGAGCGACAGGAGATCCTCGCGCGTGACGACGCGCCACGTATGTGGTTCGTCCTCGACGAGGCTGCACTCCGGCGTCCTGTCGGCGGCCCGAAGGTAATGCATGACCAGTTGGCCAAGTTGGTCGACGTGGCCACGATAAACCCGCGGGTCGAGATCCGAATGCTGCCTTTCTCATCCGTGACCTACGCCGGGCTGGACGGTTCCTTCTTCGTTCTAAGCCTTCCTGGAGGATTGGACGTCGCCTACCATGAAGGCCCCGAGATCAGCCACCTCATCGAGGACGGAACGACGGTGGCGGAGTACAGAGTACGTTTCGACCTGGTCATGGGTGAGTCGCTCCGAGCAGGCGAGTCTCTCAAGGCGATCCAGCAGATCCAGGAAGGCTACGAGTGAGCACCACAGATCGGTCGGCACCCCAGTGGCGCAAGAGCAGTCGCAGCAGCGGCCAAGGCGGCGCATGCGTCGAGGTCGCGGCCCTCACCCCCACCATCGCCGTCCGCGACTCCAAGAACCCCGACGGCCCCCACCTCACCCTCGCCCCCATCACTTGGCAGAACCTCACCAAGCGCATCAAGAGCGGCACACACGACCTCCCTTAACCTCAGCGAGGCCAGGAGGCACTGGCATGAACAACCTCCCGGACATCCGGTGGCGCAAGAGCAGCCGCAGCACAGGCCAAGGCGGCAACTGCGTCGAGGTCGCGGCCCTCACCCCCGCCATCGCCGTCCGCGACTCCAACCTCCGGTGGCGGAAAAGTAGCCGCAGCGGCGGCCAAGGCGGCGCATGCGTCGAGGTCGCAGCTCTCACCCCCACCATCGCCGTCCGCGACTCCAAGGACCCTGACGGTCCACGCCTCACCCTCGCCCCCGCTGCCTGGCAAGCGCTCACTGACCACATCAAGAGCGGCGCGCACGACCTCCCTTAACCTCGGTCGCTGTCCGCTCAAACCCGCCGCCCCCTCTGGCTCAACCGCTCGCGGAACTCGATGGTCGCTGGTCATCTCTTCCGCGGGACCGTGGACGGGGCGATGAGTTTTGTCGGTGGCGGGGGTCAGTATCGGCGGTCGAAGCATGCCTGACGGCGCTCGGAGGGAGCAGCCATGAGCGGAGTGCGGGTTCTGGTCGGGACGCGGAAGGGCGCGTTCATCCTCAGCGCGGACGGAGCGCGGAAGAACTGGGAGGTCAGCGGGCCTCACTTCGGCGGCTGGGAGATCTACCACGTCGCCGGGGCGGCCGCCGATCCGTCGCGGCTGTACGCGTCGCAGTCCACGGGGTGGTTCGGGCAGCTGATCCAGCGGTCGGACGACGGGGGCGCGACGTGGCGGCCGGTGGGCAACGAGTTCGCCTACGAGGGCGTGCCCGGGACGCACCAGTGGTACGACGGCACGCCGAAGCCCTGGGAGTTCAAGCGGGTCTGGCATCTGGAGGCGTCACCGACGGACCCGGACACCGTCCACGCGGGTATCGAGGACGCCGCGCTGTTCCGGTCCGTCGACGGCGGGGCGACGTGGCAGGAGTTGCCGGGGCTGCGCGAGCACGGGTCCGGGCCGTCCTGGCAGCCGGGCGCCGGCGGGATGTGCCTGCACACGATCCTGCGGGATTCCGTGGACGCGGCACGCATGTACGTGGCCATCTCGGCGGCGGGCGCGTTCCGGACGGACGACGCCGGCAAGACGTGGAAGGCGATCAACCGCGGGCTGCGTTCGGAGGGCATCCCCGACCAGGACGCCGAGGTCGGGCACTGCGTGCACCGCATCACGATGCACCCGTCGCGCCCCGAGGTGCTGTTCATGCAGAAGCACTGGGACGTCATGCGCAGCGACGACGCGGGCGAGAACTGGCACGAGATCAGCGGCGACCTGCCGAGCGACTTCGGCTTCCCGATCGCCGTCCACGCGCACGAGCCGGACACGGTTTATGTCGTCCCGATCAAGAGCGACTCCGAGCACTACCCGCCGGAGGGGAAGCTGCGCGTCTACCGGAGCCGGGTCGGCGGGAACGAGTGGGAGCCGCTGACCAAGGGGCTGCCGCAGAGCCATTGCTACGTGAACGTGCTGCGGGACGCGATGGCCGTCGACTCGCTTGATTCGTGCGGCGTCTACTTCGGTACGACGGGCGGGCAGGTGTACGCGTCCGCCGACGCCGGGGACACCTGGGAGCCGATCGTCCGCGACCTGCCGGCCGTCCTGTCGGTCGAAGTCCAAACGCTGCCATGATCCGCGTCGTGCTGCCCGCCCACCTGCGCGTCCTCGCCGGTGTGGAGGGCGAGGTGGAGTTGGACGTTCCCGAGCCGGTCACGCTGTGTTCGGTGCTGGACGTCCTGGAGGCCCGGTATCCGGTGCTGCGCGGGACGATCCGCGACCGCGCCACCGGACGCCGCCGCGCGTTCGTCCGCTTCTTCGCCTGCGAGGAGGACCTCTCCCACGACCCGCCGGAGAGCGTCCTCCCCGAGCGGGTCGCAGGGGGCGCCGAACCCTTCATGGTCGTCGGCGCCATGGCCGGCGGCTGACCCGTCGACCGTGGCCGAAGTGCGACATTTTCGTGGCGTGCCGTCTCCTTGATGTCTCTAACCTGGTCCGCCGGATCGAGGCGAGGAGACGGCGATGAGCGTGAGTTTCGACGTGGCCTACGGCGACCACGCGGTACTGGACGCGGTGGCGGCGCTACGGACCGGGGACCGGCAGCCCGCCGCCGCGTTACTTCGGGAGACCGGCGGCGACTGGGACCGCAAGGAGCACCGGGTCGGCAGGCTCGCCCTCGACACGAAGTGCCACCGGGCGATCGCAGAATGGGCGGCGGCCGAGCCGGGCAGTGCCGACGCCCAGATGGTCAACGCGAAGGCCCTGGTGGTCCAGGCTTGGAATATCCGCGGCGGCGCCTACGCCAGGTACGTTCGCAAGAGCGCCTGGTCCGGCTTCTTCGAGCGGCTGCGGTTCGCCGACGCCGCCCTGCAGGCCGCCATCGCACGGGCGCCGGAAGACCCCACGCCGTGGGCGATCGCGGTCCAGCTGGCCCGCGGGCTGCAGGTCCCCCGCCAGGAGTTCCAGTTCCGCTGGGACGGGCTCGTCCAGCGCGACCCGGGGCACGTCGGCGGGCATTACCATGCGCTGCAGTACCTGTGCGCCAAGTGGAGCGGCTCCCACGACGAGATGTTCGCCTTCGCCGACGGGGCGTCGGCCGGCGCGCCGCCCGGCTCGCCGCTGCACGTGCTGCCGTTGTTCGCGGTGATCGAGTACGCGATGGCCCTGGCGGACGGCCGGGTGCGGGGCGAGACCGAGGCCCGTTTCTGGAAGGGTCCCCGGGCCGCCCAGGCGGTCGACCGGGCCGTGGAGCTCTGGGAGCGGCCCGTCGCCGAGCGCGGGGCACCGCCGCACGCCAGGGCGGTGTTCGACCGCATGCACCTGGCCTTCTGCGCCTCGCGGGTCGGTTCCGGGGCCGTCGCCGCCCGCCAGTTTCGGGCCATGGGCCCCTACTGCTCGGACATGCCGTGGGCATGCTTCGTCATCCTGCCCCGGTTCCGGACCCGCGTACACCGCTGGATCACCCTGGCCGTCCATCGGCGTCCGTGAGGGCGGCGTGTCCCGGGTGAGCAGGGACAGGAGCCCTGTCCGGGTTCGGGCGTGGGCGGATAAAGTGCCCGCGTGCGGGTGGTCGTGACTGGTGCGGCGGGGTTCATCGGAAGCCATGTGGTCGACGCGCTTTCGGGCGCGGGGCACGAGGTTCTCGCCGTTGACGCCCCCTCGCGGTCGCTCGCTCCCGATGTGGCGCGGCGGACGTGGGCGGAGGTAGCGGCACGTCCGGGGGTCGTTACCGCTGACATCGATCTGGCCGTGGACGGACTGGAGGCCGTCGCCGCGGCAGATGTCGTCGTCCATCTGGCGGGGCGGCCGGGCGTGCGGGACTCGTGGGGGCCCGGGCGGGCCGTCGCCGAGCGGGACAACGTGACGGCCACGCGGCGGCTGCTCGCGGCGTGCGTGCAGGCCCGGCGCAGGCCGAAGGTCGTGGTCGCGTCCAGTTCGTCGGTGTACGGGTCGGCGGGGCGCAGGCCGAACCGGGAGGACGATCCGCTGCGGCCCGAGAGCCCGTACGCGGTCAGCAAGGTCGAGGTGGAGCGGCTCGCCGGGCTGGCGGCGGAGGCCAGGCTGCGCACCGTGCTGCTCAGGTACTTCTCCGTCTACGGGCCCCGGCAGCGGCCCGACATGGCGTTCCACCGGTTCGTGGAGGCGGCGCTGGACGGGCGTCCGCTGCCCGTGTTCGGGGACGGGCTCAGGTCGCGCAGCTTCACCCATGCGAGGGACGTCGTCACCGCGACGCTCGCGGCGGCGGCCGAGGAGTTGCCGCCCGGTATCGCCATCAACGTCGGTCATCAGGAGCATGTGGCCGTGCGGGACGCGGTCGCCATGCTGACGGGCGCCCTCGGCGTCCGGGCGGAGATCAGGCGGGAGACGCCGGTGGCCGGGGACGCGTCCCGGACGTGGGCCGACATCGGGCGCGCCCAGCGGCTCCTGGGCTGGACGCCCGCGATCGGCCTCGCGGAAGGGCTCGACGACCAGATCGCCTGGCACCGGGCGCTGCGGACCGTGGAGGAGGTGCGGATCGGATGAGGCATAGGGCGGCCTATGTCGCGTTCGACCGGTTCCCGTCCAGCAAAGGGTCGGCGGTGCACATCGCGCAGATGGCCGACGAGCTGTTCGCGCACTACGGCAGCGGGCTCCTCGGCGTGATCGGCGGCGGTGACCTGCCCCGCTACCAGCGCGAGGGGACGCGGGAGATCGCGCGGTTCGACGAGCGGATCCCGAACCTCATCGACCGGGCCGAGGCGTTCTCCGGCTGGGTCGCCGATCACCTGGCGCCGCACCGGGAGACGCTTGAGGTCTGCCATGTCAGGGACCCGTGGAGCGCGCTCCCGGCGGTCGCGGACGGACGGCGCCACAAGGTCGTTTACGAGGTCAACGGCCTGCCGTCCATCGAGATGGGCCACACGTGGCCGTGGGCGGCGCCGAGCACGCTCGGCAAGATCCGCGAGCTGGAGCGGTTCTGCCTGGAGCGCAGCGACGCGATCGTGGTGCCGTCGCGGGTGATCGGCGACGCCGTCCGGGAGCGGGGCGTGCCGGCGCACCGGATTCACCTGGTGCCGAACGGGGCCGACGTTCCCCGTGAAACCGAACGGCCGCCGGACGCGCCTGAACGGTATGTCGTCTATGTCGGCGCCATGCAGCCATGGCAGGGCCTGGACGTGCTGATGCGCGCGTTCGCCCGGCTCGCCGACCTGCCCGGGCTGCGGCTGGTGGTGTGCGCGTCCGTCCCGGAGCGGCGGGCGAAGCCGGTGCGGCGGCTCGCCGAGCGGCTCGGGGTCGCGGAGCGGATCGTCTGGCGGTTCACGCTGCCGCACCACGAGGTCGCCGGCTGGCTCGCGCACGCCGAGGTGTCGGTGGCGCCGCTGACCGGCTGCGCCCGCAACCTGGACCAGGGCTGCGCGCCGCTGAAGGTGATCGAGTCGATGGCGGCGGGCGTGCCGGTCGTCGCCTCGGACCTGCCGGCGGTCCGCGAGCTGATGGCGGACGGCGAGCACGGGCGGCTGGTTCCGGCCGATCGTCCCGCCGAGCTGGCGAGGGCCGTCCGCGTCCTGCTGGAGTACCCGGACGAGGCCGCCGCGATGGGGCGGAGGGGCCGCGAGCACATCGAGGAGGGCCTGACCTGGGCGCGGTCCCGCGCCCGGCTGGCCGAGGTCTACCGCACGCTGGATCGATAGGTGGTATGTCATGTTCTGGCGTAAGCAGAAGGCCGCCATCGCGCGGTTCCATCCGCTGCACACGGCGCTCACGCTGGAGAAGGGCTTCTCCGTCTCGCTGCGGCGCGACGACTGGGAGCCGGTGATCGCGAGCCTCGCGGGGCACGGGGCGCAGGTGAGGCGGCGCAAGTGGCAGCTGCACCAGCGGGTCCCGGGGGTGCTCGTGCCGATGCTGCGGGTGCTGGCCGCCGACATGCCGCCGGACGGGGTGCTGTCGGTGGCGGCGGACATGCGCGGCTCGCGGGTCCCGGAGAAGAACGGGCCGAAGCAGGACCTGCCATCCCGGCCGCCGGTCTCCGGGCTGAAACAGTGGTTCGCGTTCGACCCGTGGCTGCGGATGCGGGCGGAGCTGCGCGACGGCAGCGTCCTGGAGGTCGTGGTGACCGACCGGGTGCGCAACCGCAGCTACCGCAAGCGGAACCCGCGCGGGAAGGTCAAGCTGAAGAGCAAGGCGAAGACGGTGCAGCTCGTGCGGGTCACCCGGCGGCTGCCGAAGGACGCGGTCGTGCAGCGGCCGCCGTCGCCTCCGCCCGGCTGGGTCAGGGTGCAGGTCAAAGAGGGGAAGCGGACGGTGATCCGCGCGAGCGGGAAGTTCCCCGGCCCCCGGGAGGACCTGGGGATGGTCGAGCTGATCCTGCAGGTGTCGACGGAGCCGTTCCGCTGGACGCAGCCCAGCGCGGCCGCGAGGAGGACCACGTGACCCGCTGCTCCGTGACCACCGGCTTCTTCGTGCTGGGACGCTGCGGCCGGGCCGCCGCGGCGTCCTGCCCGCAGTGCCGCCGCCCCGTCTGCGCCGCGCACGCCGCGCAGGGCGGGCTGTGCCCCGAGTGCGCGGCCGCGCAGGGGTACGGGACGCAGGACCCGCACCACCCGGCATGGGCGGGCGGGTACCGGCGCAGCTACTACCAGCGCAGCTCGCAGACCTACAACGACGTCCACTGGTACTCGTCGTTCGACGAGTACGACCGCGGGGCGTTCAATCCCGGCGACGACTACTCGTTCGGGGGCGACTGGGGGCCGGACGACGACACCGGCTTCGTGGACAGCTGATGCCGCGCGTCCTGTGGCTCACCGAGCACTACCCGCCGAGCCAGGGCGGCATGGCGCAGTCGTGCGACCGGATCGTGCGCGGGCTGCGCGGCGCGGGCGTCGAGGTCGACGTCGCCCACCTGACGCGCCGTGCCCGCCCGTGGGGTGTGCGGCGGGAGCACGGCGGCCGGCTGCTGGCCGCCCCGCTCGGCGACGACTCCGAGCACGCGCTGCGCCGGCTGTGGACGACGATCAACGCGGAGAACCTCACCGGGTACGGCCACGTGGTCGCGTTCGGCGGCGTGTACGCGATGCTCGCGGCGCCCGTCCTGTCCTCGCTGCTGGACGCGCCGCTGGTCACGCTGCTGCGCGGCAACGACATCGACGTCGGCGTGTTCTCGATGCGGCGGCGCGGGGTGCTGGCGGACGCGCTGCGCGCCTCGTCCCGCGTCTGCGTCGTCGCCCGCTCGCACGCGCCGCTGGTGACGGCGCTCGCACCGGACGCGGCCGTCGCGTTCGTCGCGAACAGCGTCGACACGGGGCAGTGGCGGATCCTGCCGTCCGAGCGGGCCGCGGGCCGGGCGTGGCGGGACGCGAACGTCGAGCCGGGCCGCCGGACGATCGGCCTCATCGGGCAGCTCAAGGTCAAGAAGGGCGTCGGCTTCCTCCTGGACGCGCTCGCCGCGTCCGGGCACACCGGCAAGTTCCATCTGCTGCTGGTCGGCGAGGTCGAGGAGTCGGTGCGGGAGTGGCTCGCCGAGCACGACGTCCCGTACTCGCTCCTGCCGTTCATGGAACGCTACGACCTGCCGGCCGTCTACGCGAGCTGCGACCTCGTCGCGCTGCCGTCGTTCTACGACGGGATGCCGAACGTGGCGCTGGAGGCGGCGGCGCTCGGCGTCCCGCTGATCGCATCGGACGGCGGCGGGCTCGCCGACCTCGTGGACGACGAGGTCGGGTTCACGTTCCCCGCCGGGGACGCGCACGCCTGCCGCGCGGCGATCGACCGGGCCGCGCGGGCCGGGGCCGAGGAGCTGGCGAAGCTCGGCGCGGCCGGCGCGGAGCGGATCCGCCGCGACTTCACGCCCGCCGCCGAGACCGCCGGGTACCTGGCCGTCCTCGACGCGGCCCGGTGACCGTCCGGCCGGCACGGTGATCGTCTGCTACGCCGCCGGGGACGGGCTGGGGCATCTGACGCGGCTCCGGTCCGTCCTGCACACGCTGTCGCTGACCGGCGCGAGGCCGGCCGGCCCGGTCACGGTGGTGACCGGGTCGCGGTTCGCCGCTGATCCGCGCGTCGCGGGCGGCTGGCACGTCGCGGAGACCGCGGCGGGCCTCATCCCGGACGAGGTGATCGTCGACGCGTTCCCCGCCGGGCTCAGGGGCGAACTGACCCGGTTCCCGTCCGGGACGAGGGTCACGCACCTGGCCCGCCTGCTGCGCTGGGACGCGTACCGGCCGCTGCTCCCCGCCGACCCGCCGCGTTTCGACCGCACGTACGTCCTGGAACCGCTGGACCCGGCCCATGACGCCTATCTGCGCGAGGTGTCGGACGAGGTCTCACCGCTGGTCCTGACCGATCCCCCATCGGAACCGATCGACGTGGACGGCTGGCTCATCGTCCACAGTGGGCCCGACCTGGAGACGCTCGAACTCGTCGCCTACGCGCAGGACATGGCGTCCGCCGAAGGGGTCGCCCCGCCCATGACACTGGTGTCGCCCCAAAGGCCGGACGACCTTCCCCCAAACGTCACCCACCTCGACGTCTACCCTGCCTACACGCCAGGCCCGAATGTCGGGCGCATCATCACCGCGGCCGGGTTCAACGCCGTCCGCCAATACGCGCCCTGGCGCGACCGGCACCGCATGCTCCCGTTCCCGCGCAGCCTCGACGACCAGTTCGCCCGCGCGGCCCGCGCTAGACGGGAAGCTTGAGGTCGAACTCGACCTCCACATCGTCGGCGAGCCGCAGCGCGCCGAAGAACGCCGAGTACGGCTTGATGCCCCAGCGTGACTGCGTCACGGTGACGGTGCCCCGCACGCGGTCCCCGTCACGGGTGGCGCCGATCCGCACCGGCTTCGTCCGGCCCATGATCGTCAGGTCGCCCTCGATGCCGTCGTCGCCGACGGCCGTCGAGACGAAGGTGATCTGCGGGTACCGGGCGGTGTCGAGCACCTTGCGCAGGTTCTTCGTGATGTCCGCGCGGTCCCCGGCGGACAGCGGCAGCGCGCCGCCGGTGCCCTCCCGGACCTCCAGCGCGTCCACCTCGACGGTCACCTCGGCCGACGACGCGTCCAGCGGCTCGCGGGCCTCGACCCGCGCCGACCACCGGGTGGCCTCGATGGTCAGGTCGTGCCCCGCCCGCCGGCCGAGCCCGCTACGGCCCGTCCGGACCAGCAGCCGCCCGTCGTCCGGTCCCAGCTCGAATGTTCCCTCCATGCCTCACACCCTGCCACCCACACGGCCGCTCACACGGCTGCTGAGGCCCTGCTTCGCGGACGACGGCTTCGCTAGAGGCATGTCACCTTCGGCTGGGGGCGGTACTCGGTGTGGAACTTCTCACGGCGCACCTTGCGGCCGCCGGAGTACAGCGTCCGCCAGACGTCGATCTCGAAGCCTCGCCGGCCTGCCATGGGGACGCACGCCCGGCCGCGGCCGACGCCCGTCCGGTACGCCTTGAACCCGTACCGCCTGGACGTCCGCGACCGCACCTCGTACTTGCGCTCGCCCCACAGGTTCACCGTCAGCGACGACCCCGTGTAGGCCACCTGGACGCGCACCGGGCCATCGGTGTCGTTCTTCCAGGTGAAGTCGAGCTGCGGATACGAGACGGCTGCCTCGCGCCCTTCCGGGTACTCCGGCATCCACATGGTGTGCGCCCGCGACCGCTCGATGTCGAGCCCGGCCCGGAACACGGCGTTGAACAGCGTCGTGGACACCTGGCAGATGCCGCCGCCCACGTCCTTCACCAGCCGCGCCCCCATGATGGCGGGCGCGGGCACGTAGCCGCGGCTCTCGGTGCGCGGCCCGACGACGTCGTTGAAGGAGAACGTCGTCCCGGGCTCGACGATGTGCCCGTCCAGGATCTGGGCGGCGAGCTCGATGTTGCGGACGCGCGGCTCGCCCGGTTCGAACCGCGTCGTGTAGGTGCTCATCGGCCGTTCCTGCGCCGCCGCGTCCGGCCGCCTCGGTGCGGGACGGTCGGGAACGGCCAGCGCCGCCGACGCCCCCTGCTCGCGCGGGACCTCCAGATAGGCGCCGAGCAGCAGCCCGGTCGTCGCGAGAGTCCCCGCCACGATCGGCCACCACTGCCGGACGCACTGCCGCAGCTGCGGCCGGCGGCTCGGCGGCTGCGGCCGGCGGCGCTGCCGGCGGCTGCGCCGGCACCGGCCCGGCCGGGTCCGTCCCACGACTCACACCCCCCCGAAGATCCCCACCGGGATCCTGCCGCGCCTCCGGGGCCGACTCCCGCGCCTTTGCCCGAAGAAGACCGGCACCCGACCAACACGGGTGCCGGTCTTGACGCGCGGTCCCGCCGGATCGGCTAGCCGGCCGCGGGGCAGAACACCGCGAGGGCGCCGGTGTGCTTGCCGAACCGGACCGCCGGCGGCAGCGTCGACACCTCGCCGTCGCGCGCCAGCCGCAGCTCGCCGTCCGGGGCGACGATCTCCAGCCCGCTCGCCCGCCACGCCCGGTACCCCGGCGTGATGTGCAGGTGGCCGGCCAGGACCGCGGCGACCGCGCGGACCCGGGGGACGCGCCGCCCGGTGGTGACCATCCGGATGTCGAGCCGCCCGTCGTCCAGCCGGCCGCGCCAGGTCGGGGCGGCGCCCCGCGAACCGAAGACGCCGTTGCCGATGAACGCCAGCCAGACGCGCATCGGGTAGCCGTCCACCCGGAGCTCGACCGGCTCGGAGTGCCGCAGCGTGCGGACGGCGGCGACCGCGAGCGCCGGCCACTTCCCGAGCCGCTTCCGCAGCTTCTCGCGCCGGTCGACCAGTTCGGTGTAGGCGCCGAAGCTCGCGGTGTTGAGGAACAGGTGCTCCTCAACACCGCGAGCCTCGTCGCCGCCCGCCCCGCCGGTCGCCGGCGTGACGTAGGAGACGTCCACCCGGCCGAGCCTGCCGCTCCGGTACGCGTTGATCGCCTCCGCCGCCGACTCCACGCCGAGCGCGCGGGCGAAGTGGTCGAACGTCCCACCGGGAACGGGCAGCAGCGGAATGTCGTGCCTCAGCGCCGCCCGCGCCGCGGCGTTCACGGTGCCGTCCCCGCCGACGACGGCGAGCACGTCGGCCCGCTCGGCCGCCTCGCCGAACGCCTTGTCGAGGTCCGCGTCCGGTTCCAGCCGGACGATCTCCGCGGCCGGCAGTTCGCGTTCGAGGAGGCCGAGCGCCGCCTCCGGGCGTCCCGGCAGCGAGATCCCGGCGGCCGCCTCGCCGCCCGGACCCGAGCCGGGGTTGACGACCACGACGAGACCGCGCCCGTCCTCGGCGACCTTCGCCTGCTCGCCGGTGCTCCCGATCGCGGCCACCGGCGGGCGGGCGGGCCACACCACGCGCGTGCCGAGGCCCGCGAGCGCGCCGATCCCGAGCCCGGCGAGGACGTCGCCCGGGTAGTGGGCGCCGGTGTAGACGCGGGAGAAGGCGACCGCCGCGGCCGTCGCCGCGACCGGGACCGCGACCGGCCGCGGCGCCTCCAGCGCGACGCCGGCCGCGAAGGCCGCCGCGGACGCCGAGTGCCCGGACGGGAACGCGTGCGAGGTCGGCAGCTTCCAGCGGATCCGGATCGGCGGCACCAGGTCCACGACGGGCCTCTTGCGGCGGAACGCCTGCTTGCCGATGAAGTTCACGGCCGGGCTCGCCACCGCGATCGCGATCGAGCCGCGCAGCGCCGCGCGCCGCAGCCGGGGCCGTCCACTGAGCCCCATCACCCCCGCCGATGTGAACCAGAGCACACCGTGGTCGGCGACCCGCGACAGCCTCGGCAGGACGTACTCCAGACCGCGCAGCCGCGCAGCCGCCACCCGGTCGAACGCCCACCGGTCGGCCCGCCCGAGCCGGCGCAGCAGCCGCGACCGCGGCGCCGGGACCGGCTCATGACGACGCCGTATGACGAATCGTGATGGCACGGTTCTGCTCCGTGCGTGGTTGACCCGCATGATCGGGGTATCCCCAGGGACGCCGACATGATTCCGTAAAGATCTCAAATCGGGGGTCACATGCGGGCGAACGTCACTCTCGACTCATCGACTGCAATAGGCTTCGCGACATGAGTCACCCGGAACGGCTCGGTTCCCCGGGTGGCGAGTCGGTCGACACGATCGCGGAGCCTCTTCACGTGAACGAGACCCTGGCCGACTACGCCGCACGACACGGGCTTAGGCAGAGCGCTGCGCGCCCCCCGCTGCGCAAGTACATCCAGGATGTGTGGGCTCGCCGGAACTTCATCTGGGCGTTCGCATCCGCCAAGAACATCTCGATGTACACCGACTCGCGGCTCGGGCAGGTATGGCAGCTGCTGACACCGCTGCTCAACGCGGCGGTGTACTACCTGATCTTCGGACTGCTGCTGAACACCAGCCGCGGCGTACCGGACTTCATTCCGTTCCTGGTGACCGGTGTCTTCCTGTTCGGCTTCACGCAGCGGTCCGTCACCTCCGGGGCGAAGTCGGTCGGCAACAACCTCTCGCTGATCCGGGCGCTGCACTTCCCCCGGGCCACGCTGCCGCTCGCGATCGCGATCGTCGAGTTCCAGCAGCTGCTGCTGGCCCTGGTCGTGCTGTTCGCCATCGTGTTCGCGTTCGGCGAGCCGCTCACCTTCAACATGCTGCTGTTCGTCCCCGTGGTGGCGCTGCAGCTCATGTTCAACGTCGGCATCAGCATGGTGATGGCGCGGCTGGGCGCGTTCAACCGCGACATCACCCAGCTCCTGCCGTTCGTCATGCGGACCTGGCTCTACATGTCCGGCGTCATCTTCAGCCTGCCGTCGCTGATGAAGCCGGGCTCGAAGCTGGCCGAGTACCCGATCCTCGGCGAGTTGCTGAAGGCCAACCCCGCGTACGTGTACGTCGAGCTGAGCCGGCACGTGCTCCTCGGCGAGTACCGCGATCACGTCGAGAACGAGCTGGGAATACACTCGACCGGCCAGCTGTGGCTGTACGCCTTCCTCTGGGCCGCGGTGATGCTGGTCGGCGGATTCACGTACTTCTACCGTGCCGAGGAGCGATACGGCCGTGGCTGACACGAAGGTGCGCATGAACCCCGCCACGAACCCGGTGCGGATCGACCCGTCCCGGGACCCGATCGTGGTCGTGGACGACCTGCACATCGTCTACCGCGTGTACGGCGCGGGCGGGAAGGGCAACGCCGCGAGCGCGTTCTCGCGCGTCGTCCGGCGCCGGCACCGTCCGACGATGACCGAGGTCCACGCGATCAAGGGCCTGTCGTTCGTCGCCTACCGGGGCGAGGCCATCGGCATCATCGGCACCAACGGCTCCGGCAAGTCGACGCTGCTGAAGGCCATCGCCGGGCTGCTGCCCCCGCACCGCGGCGGCGTCTTCACCAACGGGCAGCCCTCGCTGCTGGGCGTGAACGCCGCCCTGATGAAGGACCTCACCGGCGAGCGCAACATCGTCCTCGGCTGCCTGGCCATGGGCATGTCCCCGTCGGAGACCAGGGCCAAGTACCAGGAGATCGTGAACTTCGCCGGGCTCAAGGAGGGGTTCATCCAGTACCCGATGCGGACGTACTCGTCCGGCATGGGGGCGCGGCTCCGGTTCGCGATCGCGGCGGCCAAGACCCACGACGTGCTCCTGATCGACGAGGCCCTCGCCACCGGCGACGCCAAGTTCAGGCGCAAGAGCAAGGCCCGGATCGACGAGCTGCGCAAGGAGGCCGGCGCGGTGTTCCTCGTCGCCCACCAGCTCGACACGGTCAAGGACATGTGCGACCGCGTCATCTGGATCGACGAGGGCCGGATGCACATGGACGGCGACCCGGAAGAGGTCGTCGCCGCCTACACCGAGGCCACCGCAAAATAGGGCGCCCGAAACCGGTCACCGGAGGGTCACGCAGGCATACCGCTGGGGCTCCTGGGGTCGACGTTGCCAGAGTGACGCAGAGTTACCGGATCGTCTCTGGATGAGACCGCCTCGCCGATCTACCTTCGAGGGGAGACCTTCAGCGGCGAGGGAGACCCCCCATGGCCGAGCAGCTGAGCAGACGCGGCTTCCTGTCCTCAACGGCCCTCGCGGCGGGCGGCTACGGCCTCCTGGCGGGATGCGCCAGTGAGTCCAGCGGCCCGCAGGCGAAGAACACCGGGAACGCCCCGAAGGAGGTGTTCACCGCCCCCGCGAAGAAGCTGAGCGGCTCGCTCAGCATCCTGATGTGGAGCCACTTCGTACCCCGGCACGACAAATGGTTCGACAAGTTCCTCTCCGACTGGGGCAAGAAGGTCGGGGTGGAGGTCCGGGTCGACCACATCAACACCGTGGACGTCCCGCGCCGGGCCGCGTCGGAGATCCAGGCGGGGCGCGGCCACGACCTCATCCAGCACATCGCTCCCTTCTCGCAGTACGAGCCGTCCGTCCTGGACATGGCCGACGTGGTGCAGGAGGCGACCCGGCGCTGGGGGCAGCAGCTGGAGCTGTGCCGCAAGTCGAGCTACAACCCCAACACCAAGAAGTTCTACGCCTACTGCCCCGGCTGGGCGCCCGACCCCGGCGACTACCGCAAGTCGATGTGGCAGAAGGCCGGGATGCCGAACGGCCCGTCGAGCTGGGACGACCTGCTGCGCGGCGCCACCGAGATCAAGAAGCAGACAGGCGTGCCGTGCGGGATCGGGCTGTCCCCGGAGACCGACTCGAACATGGCGGCGCGGGCGCTGCTGTGGTCGTTCGGCGGGTCCGTCCAGAACCAGGACGAGAAGGTCGTGCTGAACTCCGACGCGACCGTCGCGGCCGTCGAGTACATGGCGCAGCTGTTCAAGGGGGCCGAGACCAGCGAGGTCTTCTCGTGGACGCCGGCGTCCAACAACCAGGCGCTCATCGCCGGCAAGTCGTCCTACATCCTGAACTCGATCTCGGCGTGGCGCACCGCGATGGGCACTAACAGGACGATCGGCGACGACATCTTCTTCGTGCCGGCGCTGCGCGGCCCGAAGGCGGCGATGGCGGCGCAGCACGTCATCCAGCAGTGGATCGTGCCGAAGCACGCGGGGAACGCGGACGCGGCGAAGGAGTTCCTGCTGCACTACACGGCGAACTTCGCGTCGGCGTCGTACTTCTCGGAGTTGTACGACCTGCCGGGCTGGCCGTCGATCGTGCCGCAGCTGAACGGCTGGCTCGACGACGACCCGTGGGGCGCGAAGCCGGCGAACAAGCTGAGCCTGCTGAAGACGGCGACGTCGTGGAGCGCGAACATCGGCTATCCGGGGCCGTCCAACCCGGCGATCGGCGAGATCTTCAACACCAACGTGCTGCCGACGATGTTCGGCCGCGCCGCCCGCGGCCAGACGTCCCCGAAGCAGGCGGTCGCCGAAGCGCAGAGCCGCGTCGACGCGATCTTCAAGAACTGGCGCGGACGCGGCCTCGTGGGCGGCTGACCCCCGTGAAAACCGTAGAGGTCAAGGGGCTGGTGAAGACCTTCGACGGGCATGTCCGGGCGCGGCGCGGGCGGGCGGACCACGTGCGGGCGCTGGACGGCGTCGATCTCGCGGCGGAGCCGGGCGAGTACCTGGTGCTGCTCGGGCCGTCCGGGTGCGGGAAGACGACGCTGCTGCGCACGATCGCGGGCCTGGAGCAGCCCACGGAAGGCGAGGTGCTGATCGACGGGAACGTCGTGAACGGGCTCCCGCCACGAGTCCGGCAGATCGCGATGGTGTTCCAGTCGTACGCGCTGTACCCGCACAAGACGGTGATGGACAACATCGTCTTCCCGCTGCGGGCGGAGGGCATGGAGCGCGGCGAGCGCGAGAAGAAGGCGCGGTGGGCGGCGGAGCTGCTGGAGATCGAGCCGCTGCTGCGCCGCAAGCCGCGCCAGCTGTCGGGCGGTGAGCGGCAGCGGGTGGCGCTGGCGCGGGCGCTGGTCCGGGACCCGGCGGTGTTCCTGCTGGACGAGCCGCTGTCCAACCTCGACGCGAAGATGCGGGCGACGGCGCGGGACGAGCTGAAGCGCTTCCAGGAGCGGGTCGGCACGACGACCATCTACGTCACGCACGACCAGGCGGAGGCGATGGGGCTCGGCGACCGGATCGCGGTGCTGGAGCACGGCCGCGTCCGGCAGGTCGGGACGCCGCAGGAGGTGTACGACGACCCGTCCGACACGTTCGTCGCGACGTTCATCGGGTCGCCGCCGATGAACCTGGTCGAACGCGACGACGTGCTGGTCGGGTTCCGCCCCGAGCATCTGCTGCCGGCCGAGAACGTCGTGGCGCCGGAGCGGGTGACGATGCCGCTGCGGGTGGAGCGGATGGAGTACCTGTCGGGCGACCGGCACGTGTACGGGACGGTGACCGGCATCGGCGCGGAGACCCGCGTGATCGCCCGCCTGCCCTCGACCGTGGGCACGCCGCTGGAGGCCGGGGAGACGCACGAGTTCGCGGTGCCGTCGGACCGGCTCCGGTTCTTCGACGCCGAGGCGGGCACCCGCCGGGCGGCCGTGCCGATCGGCGGACCGGCATGACGCACACGCGGACGGACCCGGAACCGGTCGCGGTGGAGGCGCCGCGGGTGAAGGCGGGGCTCGCCGACCGGGACGGGTTCCTCGCCTGGGTGATGCTGCTGCCGTCGATCGTCTACATCGTCGCGCTGGTCGGCGTGCCGTTCCTGCTGGCGATCGCGTTCGCGTTCTCGGACGTGACGACCGGCGACCCGTCCTTCGACTGGGTGGGGTTCCAGAACTTCGACGCGGTGTTCGCGGACGGGGTGTTCTGGCGGGCCCTGCGCAACACGCTGGTGTTCACGCTGGTGAGCATGGTGCTGATCGTCCTGTTCGGGAAGATCCTCGCGAACATCCTGGTCGCCGACTTCCGCGGCAAGTGGTTCGTCCGGTTCCTGGTGCTGCTGCCGTGGACGACGCCGGTGGCGCTGTCGACGATCTCGTGGCTGTGGTTCCTCGACTCGATCTACTCGCCGGTCGACTGGGTGCTCCGCCAGTTCGGGCTGATCGACGCGAACGTCGTGTGGCTCGGGCAGCCGGGCACCGCGATGGCGTCGGTGATCGCCGTGCAGACGTGGCGGCTGACGCCGCTGGCCGCGGTGATCGTGATGGCCGGGCTGGTGGCGATCCCCCGCGACCTCGACGAGGCGGCCCGCATCGACGGCGCCGGGTTCTGGCGGCGGATGTTCGAGGTGACGATCCCGCTGACGCTCCCCGTCATCGCCGTCGCCGGGCTGTTCGGCGCGATCATGACGTTCACCGACATGACCGTCCCGTACGTGCTGACGCGGGGCGGCCCGACCCACTCGACGGACGTGCTCGCGTCGTGGGCGTACTTCCGCGGCATCGAGGGCGGCGACGTCGGGCAGGGCGCGGCGATCGCGCTGTTCCTGTTCCCGCTGCTGCTCGCCGGCGCGGTCGCGATCCTGCGCGCCGTCCGGCGGTTGGAGGCCGGATGAGCACCGATGTGGTGGCGCTGCGGCGCAAGTACGCGCGGCGGCACGTGGCGGCGCGGTGCGGGGTGTACGGGGCGGCGATCCTGGCGGCGCTTGTGTGTGCGCTGCCGTTCCTGTGGAGCGTGATCAGCGCGTTCAAGCAGAACCAGGACCTCTACAACCCGGAGAGCAACCCGTTCTTCTTCAACAAGCCGGCGACGCCCGACCACGTGACGTTCCTGTTCACCGACACGCCGTTCCTGACGTTCGTGATCAACACGCTGATCGTGGGTGCGGCGGTGGTCGCGATCACGCTGCTGCTCGCGCTGCCCGCCGCGTACTCGCTCGCGCGGCTGGACCGGCCGTGGGGGACGCCGATGGGCATCGCGATCTTCATGGTGTACCTGGTGCCGCCGTCGCTGCTGTTCCTCTCGCTGACCCGGGTCGTGGTGGCGCTGCACCTGGAGGACACGCTCTGGTCGATGATCGTCGTGTATCCGACGATCACGGTCCCCGTGTCGGTGTGGCTGCTGATCGGGTTCCTCAAGGCCGTGCCGAAGGACGTCGAGGAGCAGGCCATGGTGGACGGCTACAGCCGCCTTGGCGCGTTCCTGCGGACCGTCCTGCCGCTGGTGTTCCCGGGGATCGTCGCGGTGGTCGTGTTCAGCTTCACGCTCACGTCCAGCGAGTTCGTGTACGCGCTGGCGTTCGTGTCGGCGAGCCCGGAGATGGTGGTCAGCACGGGGGTGCCGACCCAGCTCGTCCGGGGGGACGTGTTCTTCTGGCAGTCGCTCCAGGCGTCCACGGTGATCACGGCGGTGCCGATCGCGTTCCTGTTCAACCTGTTCCTGGACCGTTTCGTCGCCGGATTCACGATGGGCGCCGTCAAGACGTGATCCACCACTGGTAGAGATGGAAGGGACAGTCCGATCCGTGACTCCTATCCCTGCCATGGAGGTCGCCAATGCCCGGCAAGCCGCCGCTTCCGAGCGAGTTCCTGCCCGAAGTCCCGTCGTTCACCGTCACCAGTGACGACGTCGCCGAGGGCGAGATCTTCGGCAACAAGCACGTGTTCAACGACTGGGGCTTCGACGGCGCCAACCTGTCCCCGCACCTGAGCTGGTCGGGGTTCCCGGCGGAGACCAAGAGCTTCGCCGTGACCTGCTACGACCCGGACGCCCCGACCGGCAGCGGCTTCTGGCACTGGCTGCTGTTCGACATCCCGGCGGACGTCACCGAGCTGGCCACCGGCGCGGGCACCGCCGACAGCAAGATCGGCGTGCACACCCGCAACGACTTCGGCACGAAGGAGTGGGGCGGCGCCGCCCCGCCGCCCGGCGAACCGCACCGCTACGTCTTCACCGTCCACGCGCTGGACGTGGAGTCGCTCGGCCTCGGCTCCGACGCGATGCCCGGCGCCGTGGGCTTCAACATCACGGCGCACACCCTGGCCCGCGCCACGATCATCCCCCGCTACGGCGTCTGACCCGGCTCGGCAGCCGGGCCGGCTGCGCTGACGGGTGCGGCGTGCCCGCCCTACCAGGACGGGCACGCCGCGGCGGGAACTGCTTCTCCCAGGGGCTGTGTCTATCGCTCCCAGGGGAAGTGGTCGGCGAAGGCGGGCTTCAGGTCGTCCAGCCAGACCGCGTTGGGGTCGTACTGGGCGTAGAAGGGCTTGCCGACCAGGTCGGCGTCGCGGCACTGGATGAAGTGCAGCGCGAAGACCTTCTCGTCGAACAGGTCGACGACGCCGTCCACGCAGACCTTGCCGGGAGTCGCCGACATGGACGGGCCCCGGACGGTACGGGACAGGCCGGAGACGTTCTTGTAGGCGTCCCGGAAGATCTCGTACGCCTGGGCCAGCGGGACGGCGAAGTAGTCCTGCGGTCCCGTGTCGCGCTCGACGAACATGTAGTAGGGGACGAGGCCCATCCGCGTCTGGACGCGCCACATGGTCTCCCACGTCCCGGCGTCGTCGTTGATCGTGCGGATCAGCGGGGCCTGGGTGCGGATGATCGCGCCGGTGTCGCGGATGCGGCGGCACGCCTCGGTGACCATGAGCGGTTCGAGCTCGCGCGGGTGCGTGAAGTGCGCCATGAACGCGAGGTTCTTGCCGGACTCGACGACCTGCTCGAACAGGCGGAGCATGTCGTCGGCGTCCGGGTCGGTGACGAACTTCTGCGGCCAGTAGGCGAGCGATTTCGTCCCGATCCGGATGGATTCGAGCTGTTCGAGGTCGAGCAGCGGCTCGACGTAGCGGCGCAGCACCGGCTCGCCCATGATCATGGCGTCGCCGCCGGTGAACAGGACGCTGGTCACCTCGGGGTGGGAGACGATGTAGTCGCGCAGCTGGGTGACGTCGTCCCCGGCCATCTTCAGGTCGGCCTCGCCGACGAACTGGGCCCAGCGGAAGCAGTACGTGCAGTACGCGTGGCAGGTCTGCCCCTGCTTGGGGAAGTACAGCACGGTCTCGTCGTACTTGTGCTGCATGCCGGGGATCTTGCCGTCGCCGAAGGACGGGATGTTGAGTTCCATCTGGCCGGCGGGGTGCGGGTTCAGCTTCATCCGCACGTGGTGCGCGGCGGCCTCGATCTCCGCCTTGGGCGCGTCGCGGCGCAGCAGATCCGACAGGTGGGCGACGTCCTCGGCGGGGAGCATGTCCGCCTGCGGGAAGACGAGCCGGTACATCGGGTCGTCGGGCGCGGCGGACCAGTCGATGAGCTCCTCGATGACGTAGGCGTTCGTCCGGAACGGCAGGACCGTCGCCACCGCCCGGGTCGCGAGCCGCTGGTCGGGCGACAGTCCGGCCCGAGCGGTGAGCTCGTCCAGGTGCTTCGCCGTGAAGGCGCGGAACTTGCGACCGGTGGATCGCACCGCGGGAGCCGCGTCGTTCACCAGTGTCACGTGTTGGTACTCCTTGCTGTCAGCGGGGAGGCGCACCCCGGCGCGCCGTCACGGACGGTGATCAGGGGTTCCGGGGACACCCCCATTCAACCGTTTGGGACGGGTTCATGCCGAATTGATACCCCTTACCAGGTGCGGGCAAATGCTGGTCAACGGACGAACCAGGCAAATCGCCTGGACATCATCGTTGACGGCCCGTCTCCTGTACAACGACTACGGGACGTCAACTTCTCCGTCAGCGGGCGGTGAAGTCCCTCCGCGGACCCTGCCAGCGGTTTCGCCGGAAACCGCGACCCCCGTCGCCGGGTGTCCGGATCTTCGGAAATACTGGGCGGGGCGGGCAGGACCGAGCGGCGTGGCCGCGGCGCGCGACAGGGGCGCGGCGCGATCAGGCGGCGTGAGGGGGAGCCGGTGGACTCTGACGTACGGGACGTACCGGGCGTCGTCCCCATGCGCGTGGTCGTGCTGGCGACCATCGCGGCGATCACCTACTCGACGTTCGTGCTGGAGAACGCCCTCAGCCCCAAGCTCGACTTCTTCAACGGCTACGTCAGCGAGCTGTCGGCGTCCGACCAGCCGTTCCACCTCGTCTACAGCGCGGGCGACTTCGTCACCGGCGTGCTGTCGATCCTGGTGGCGATCGGGACGCTCCGCAAGCTCACCCGCAAGCCCCTCGCCACGGCGGGCTGGGCGTTCCTCGGGCTCTTCGGCGTGTGCGCGATCGGCGACGCGTCCTTCCCGCTCGACTGCGCCCCCAGCCTGGAGACGTGGTGCGCGCTGCGGGAGCGCTCCGAGCACGTGTCGTTCTCCCACGAGTTCCACTCGGTGACCAGCAGCGCCGTGATCGTCTGCGGGGTCGCCGCGCTGCTGTTCCTGTCGCTGGCCGCCCGCCGGTACGGGTGGTGGCCGGCGCTCGCGCGGTGGGGCTGGCTGCTGGCGCTCGCCGAGTCGGTGTCCGCGCTGAGCACGCTGGTCGCGATGTATCTGGGACAGTGGCTCGGGGTCATCCAGCGCGTCCAGATCAGCATCCTGTGCCTGGGGCTGCTGGTCATCGCCTGGGCGCTGTACGCCGACCGGCGGGACGCTGCGCGCGGCGCGCGGGGCGCCGCGGCGGCCAAGGAGGGGGCGTGCCTGTGAACGCGAGCGAAGCCCGTCCCCTTGACGGGTGGGGGCTTGAGGACGGCGAGGTCCTGAACGCCGGGCGCGAGCAGGTGCACGTGGTCGAGTCCGGTCCGGCGGACGGGCCGCCGCTGCTGCTGTCGTCCGGGCTCGGCGGCGCCTGGTTCGACTGGGCGCCGACCGTCGCGCTGCTGCGGGACGGGCACCGGGTGACGGTGTTCGACCGTCCCGGCCTCGGGCGCAGCCCGGCCGGCGTCGCGCCGCCGTCGCTGCGCCGCGACACCGCGATCCTGGAGGCGCTGGCCGCACGGGCGCGGCGGCCGGTGATCGTCCTCGCGCACTCGATGGCCGCGTTCCACGCCGAGGCGCTGGCCAGGCTGCGGCCCCGTCTCGTCCGGGGCCTGGTGCTCGTCGACCCGAGCTACGAGCACGACCCGCGCGTGCGCCTGCGGACGGCCGCCGCGCTGACCCCGCTCGCCACCGGCACCGGCGCGTTCCTCGGCGGCACCCGGCTGGCGAGGGCCGCCGGGCCGCTCGGACGGCGGCTGATCCTCAAGCGGACGAGCCGCCGCGACGAGGCCGTCCCCGCCGAGGTCGTGCGCTCGGTGTACGGGCGCGGAACGGTGATCGGCACGGTCATCGCGGAGGAGCTGGCCTACCGGGAGATGGCCGCCGACCTGGCGGGGCTGCGCGAGCGGCGCCGGTTCCCCGACGTACCGCTGGTCGTCGTGACCGCGCTCGGCGATGTGGACGACCCCGGCAGGAAGCGCGAATGGGCCGCGGGCCACGAGCGCCTCGCCCGGATGAGCCCGCGCGGGGCCCGGATCGAGCTGCCCGGCGCGCTGCACATGGTCCCGCTCGACCGTCCCGACGTGGTGGCCGACGCGGTCGCCGAGGTCGGCCGGGCCGAGCCGGCAGGTCTTTCCGCGGAGCGCGGGACGTCGCCCACTCCCAAGGAGCGCGCATGAGGAGGGTTCCGGCCGTCGTCCTGGCCGCTCTGCTGGCCGTGACCATGTCGGGCTGCAAGGTGATGCAGCGGATCTCCGAGGGCGCGTACCGCAACGCCGTGACCGACGGGGCCGTGGACGAGCTGAAGATCCGCGGCATCGAGCTGCGGGAGCGTCCGGCCTGCAGGTCGCCGGCGGCCAACACCGACTCCGTCGTCCGGGTGGACTGCACGGCCCGCACGGTGACCGGCGAACCGGTCACTGTGGAGGGCATCGCCCACGACGCCGACACCGACCGGCCGGACGAGACCTACGTCATCACCGTCGGCGGACACGAGGTCCTGCGCAAGAGCTGCCTCGGCCTCGGCTGCGACAACCGGAACCCGTAGCCGGAAGGGCAACGAATCCGCCTGCGGAACGGAAAAACCCACCACTCAGTGCATATGTTCCCGTACCGTCGGTGACGTAGCCGGTGTGAAGATAAGTCGCAAGAAGGCCCTCATTCTGGGGTCCGCCGCCCTGCTCGCGCTCGTGGTGGCCGGAGGCGCCGCCTTCCTGGCGCTGTCGGGCGGCAAGGAGCTGAAGTACAAGACCCAGGCCGCGATGCGCAAGGCGCTGCCGGTGACCGCCGCCGCCGAGCTGCATCAGCGCGGCGTCTCGCTGGCCGCGCCGCTGAAGTGCGCGGACATGCCCGGCCGGACGAAGGAGCGGCTGCGCGTCTCCTGCACGGGTGCGACCTCGGACAAGAAGCCGGTCGAGGTCCTCGGCAGCGGCGACATGAAGACGGCCAAGGCCTACTACACGATCCTCGTGGCCGGGCATCCGGTCGTGGCGAACGCGTCCTGCCTGGGCGCCGACTGCCACTCCCAGGAGGCCGGCGGACGGGGGTGATGATCGCCACTCCGGCCGGGCGCCGTCGAGGCGGGTGAAGGGACGCCATACGATGCGGTGAGCTGCGGTTCTCGCGGCGCACGCGTTTTCCTTCATCCTCCTGGAGCGGCCATGACCGGCACTGGCGAGCCGTCGCGTGCCGTCACGCCCCGCCGGGCGCCGCCGCGTCCGCTGCCGGTCGCGGTGGACACGATGGGCGGCGACCACGCCCCGGGGGAGATCGTCGCCGGGGCGGTGGACGCCGTCCGCGAGCACGGCGTCCGGCTCGTCCTGGTCGGGCAGGCCACGCGGATCCGGCGGGAGCTGGACCGGTACGGCTATGACGGGAAGATCCCGATCGTGCACGCCGACGAGGCGCTCGACATGGGCGAGGGCGCGCTCGCGAGCTGGCGCAAGCCCCGCTCGTCCATCGCGATCGCCTGCCACCTGATCAAGCAGGGGCGGGCGTCGGCGCTGGTGTCGGCGGGCAGCACCGCCGGGGTGGTGGCGACGTCGCGGCTCCGGCTGAAGGGCCAGCAGGGCGTGCTGCGGCCCGCGATCGCGGTGACGCTGCCGACGCGCCCGCGCCCGACGATCCTGCTGGACGCGGGCGCCACCGCCGACGTCAAGGCGGAGACGCTCGTCCAGTTCGCGGCGCTCGGCACCGCGTACGCGCAGATCCTGCTCGGCCCGGACCGTCCCACCGTCGGGCTGCTGAACATCGGCGCCGAGCCGGGCAAGGGCAACAAGCTCGCCAGGCGGGCCCACGAGCTGCTCGCCGGCGGCAGCCACGGCATCGAGTTCGCCGGCAACGTGGAGGGCCACGACCTGCTGAGCGGACGCGTCGACGTCATCGTCACCGACGGGTTCACCGGCAACGTCGCGCTGAAGACGATGGAGGGGACGGTCGGCGCCGCGTTCACCGAGATCCGCGAGGCGATGACGGCCGGCCCGGCCGCGCGGATGGGCGCGTTCCTGCAGCGGCGCCGCCTCCAGGACCTCCGCGACCGGCTCGACCCCGACACCTACGGCGGCGGCGTCCTGCTCGGCCTGAACGGGACGGTCGTCATCGCGCACGGCGCGTCCCGGGCCCGCGCCGTCACCTCGGCCTGCGAGCTGGCGCACCGGCTGGCGGCCGGGCGGATCGTCGAGCGGATCCGGGAGCAGGTCGCGGCGACCCGCACGTCCCGGTTCGGCCGCTGGACGCACGGCGAGCGCGAGAACGCGGACAGACCGGCGGAGCGACCCGCGGACCGTCCCGCCGGCGGCACGGTGAAGCCCGCGGAGGTCCCGCCGCCGCCCCGGCAGCCCGTCAGCGGGCCGGCCGGCGACACCGTCCCCGACCGCAAGGAGCCGCCCGCCCCGCAGTAGGCGGCGCGGAAACCGGGTTCGGCCGAGGGCGCCGCGCCGATAACCTTGGGGCATGTCCGATCCGCAACTCGTACTCGCCGCCCGGGTCCAGGCCGCGCTCAGCGCCGCCTTCGGACCGTCGTACGCGGACGCCGACCCGGTCATCCGGCCGTCGCAGTTCGCCGACCTTCAGGCCAACGTGGCGCTGCCGCTGGCCAAGAAGCTGGGCCGCAAGCCGCGAGACGTGGCCGACGAGATCGTCAAGAACTTCGACACCGCCGGTGTCGTGGCGGACGTGCAGGTCAGCGGGCCGGGCTTCATCAACCTGACGTTCAGCGACGCGTGGATCGCCGCCGAGGCGCAACGGGCCCTGGAGGACGAGCGGCTCGCCGTCCCGGCCGTGGACGCGCCGCAGAAGGTCGTCGTCGAGTACTCCTCGCCGAACGTGGCGAAGGAGATGCACGTCGGGCACCTGCGGACCACGATCGTCGGCGACGCGATCGCGCGGATCCTCGCGTTCCTCGGCCACGACGTCGTCCGCGACAACCATGTCGGCGACTGGGGCACCCCGTTCGGCATGCTGATCGAGCACCTGCTCGACCTCGGCGAGGACGCCGCCGCGCGGGGCGACTCGTCCGTCAGCGACCTGACCGCGTTCTACCAGGCGGCCAGGGAGAAGTTCGACGGCGACGAGGAGTTCGCCGACCGGTCCCGCAAGCGGGTCGTCTCGCTGCAGGCGGGCGACGCCGAGACGCTGCGGCTGTGGAACGTCCTCGTGGACGTGTCCAAGCAGTACTTCAACGCCGTCTACGGGCGGCTCGGCGTCACCCTCACCGACGACGACATCAAGGGCGAGAGCTTCTACAACGACCTGCTGGCCCCGACCGTCCAGGAGCTGGAGGACAAGGGCATCGCGGTGATCAGCGACGGGGCGCTGTGCGCGTTCCCGCCCGGCTTCAAGGGCCGCGAGGGCGAGCCGCTGCCGGTGATCATCCGGAAGAGCGACGGCGGTTACAACTACTCCAGCACCGACCTCGCCACGATCCGGTACCGGGTCGACACCGAGCACGTCGACCGGATGATCTACGTGGTCGGCGCGCCGCAGTCGCTGCACTTCCAGATGGTGTTCGCCGTCGCCCGGATGGCCGGCTGGCTGAACGACGAGGTGCGGGCCGAGCACGCGCATATCGGCAACGTCCTCGGCACCGACGGCAAGATCCTGCGGACCCGGGCGGGCGGCACCGTCAAACTCGCCGAACTCCTGGACGAGGCCGTCGAGCGCGCCGGGACGGTCTTCGACGAGATCCAGCACGACGAGCCGTTCGACGACGCGACGCGGGCCGCGATCGTCCAGGCGGTGGGCATCGGCGCGGTGAAGTACGCCGACCTGTCGGTGGCCCGCGACAGCGAGTACGTCTTCGACTTCGACCGGATGATCTCGTTCCACGGCAAGACCGGCCCGTATCTCCAATACGCGTCGGCCCGGATCCGGTCGATCTTCCGCAAGGGCGGTCTCGCTCCCGAGGACGCGACCGGCCCGATCGTCCTCGGCCACCCGGCCGAGCGCGCCCTGGCCCTGGAGCTGCTCGGTTTCGGCGCCGCCCTGAAGCAGGCCGGCGACACCGCGGAGCCGCACCGGCTGGCGAGCTACATCTACTCGGTCGCGGACGCCTACACGACGTTCTACGAGAACTGCCCCGTGCTGAAGGCTCCGGACGAGGCCACGAAGGCGTCCCGCCTGGCCCTGTGCGCCGCCACGCTCCGCACCCTGGTGTCGGGCCTGACACTCCTGGGCGTCCCCACTCCAGAGCGCATGTAGGGCCTCGGACCTCAGCCGCCGGGGTCACGAGCCCGCGCGGTCACCGCCCATCCGCACCGCGGCGTGCGGATCGACCGGCTCGACCGGCTCGCGGCGAGGGGTCCAGGGGGCCGTCCCCTGGCCCAGCACAGCCCGTTCGCGGGTGATCTGCTCGCGGACGGCCGGGACGACCTCCAGGGCGAAGACCGGGAGGTCCTCCGGGTCGCCGGCGTAGAGGAACGAGTCGACGCCGTGGCCGATGGCCAGCTCCGTCAGCTCGTAGATCCACTGGCGGGGCGGGCCGTGCAGGAAACCGCGCGAGTCCGCCCCGTTCAGCGCGCCTTCGAGGATGTAGACGCGGCGGATCTCGGCCGGGTCGCGGCCGGCCCGCGCGGCGGCGTCGTCGAGGCGGCGCCGGCCGTCCGCGAGCCGCTTCGGCGGGACGATTGACGACGGCGCGATCCAGCCGTCGGCGACGCGGCCGGCGAGGTCCAGGCCGCGCGGCCCGGTGACGCCGAGCCAGATGCCGATCGGGTGCGCGGGCGCCGGGCCGGCCTGCGCGGCGGCGAACCGGTAGTGCTCGCCCTGGAACCGGAGCCCGTTCTGGTCGCTCCAGTGCAGCCGGATGATCTGCACGGCCTCCTCAAGGGCGCGCCGCGCCGCCGTGCCGCCGAGACGCGCGCCGCCGTAGGCCTCGATGCCGTCCGGTGCGGCGCCAGCGCCGAGGCCGAGTTCGACGCGGCCGCCGCTGAGCCGGTCCATCGTCGCGATCGCCTTGGCGAGCGCGGCGGGCGGGCGCAGCGGCAGGCACGCCACCGCGGGCAGCGCCCGGATCCGGGACGTGCCGGCCAGCACGGCCGCCAGCAGCGTCAGCGCGTCGGCGGTGTCGCGCCGGTACGGCTGGTCGCGGACGCCGAGCAGGTCAAGCCCGAACCGGTCCGCGTCCTGCGCGGTGCGCATCAGCGGGGCGGACGCGTCCGGGGCGAGGCAGACGCCGAACCTCAGCGGCCCGCGCGGCCGGGGCGCCGGCGTCACTGCAGGTAGCCTTCGTCCTCGCGCCCGCCGAGCTCGTCGCGCTGGAACCGCTCCCGGAGCCGCTGCTCCTCGCCGACGTACTCGTCGATGCGGGCCGGGATGTCCTTCTCGTCCATCGGGTCTCAGCGCTCGCGGCCGGCGTTGGTGAGCCCGCTCAGGAACCCGCCCTCGGTCCGCGTCGAGTGCTGGAACGGGCTCGGCTTCGGCTCGACCGCCGGGGACGCGGACGGCGCGGACGGCGCGGACGGCGCGGACACGGACGGCGTGCCCGCCTCCGTCGCGGCGCGGCGGGCGGCCGGCCTCCGGGCCGTGGCGGACGTCCGGGATCCGCTCTCGGTGCCCGCGCTCGTCCGGGACGAGGTGGTCTTGCGCGCGGCGGACGTCCGCGACTTGGGCGCGGCCGGCTTCCTGGCCGCGCCGGACGGCTTCGACTTCGAGGTGCTCGACTTCGACGTGCTGGACTTCGAGGTGCTCGTGCGGGCCGACGTCGTCGGCTTCGAGCGGCTCGACGCCGCCGAGGCCGACTTGCGGGACGACGTGCCCGACTTCGAGGTGCCCGACTTCGACGCGCTCGGCTTCGAGGTGCTCTTCGATGTGCTCGCCTTCGAGCCGGTCGCCTTCGACGCGCTCGACTTGGAAGGCGTGCTCTTCTTCGCCGTGCCGCTCCTGCTCGTGCTCGCCTTGGCCGTCGTGGTGATGACCTTGGCCGCCGCGTCCATCGCCTTCGCGGCGTCGGACATGGCCTTGGTGGCGCTGGTCATCGCCTTGGTCATCGCCGTCATGGCCTTGGCCGACGATGACGCCTTGGTCGCCACCGACTTCATCTGCGTCGCGGCGCTCTTGGCCTGGCTCGCGGCCTTCGTCACGCGGGACGCGGCGGTCGACGACGTTCTGCTCGACGCCGTCGGCTTCTTCGCCGTGCTGCTCTTCGTCCCTGTCGACCTGCCCGCGGTCGACCTGCCCGTGGACTTACTGGCCGTCGACCTCGACGACGAGCTCGCCGCCGACGTGCGCTTGGCCGCCGGCTTCTTGGTGGTGGACTTCTTCGCTGCCGTGCTCTTCGTACGACCGGCCGTCCCTCGGCTCGTCGACGTACGCGATGCTGTCTTGGTAGGCACTGATCTCCCCCCAGTGATGATCAGTTACGGGGAGATCTATTCCACACTTTGTGATGCTCTACACACGGTGCGTCAAATCGACTTAGACCCCCACGGGATGCCAGACGGTCTTCGTCTCCAGGAAAGCCGTCATTCGGGCGGTTCCGGGCTCGTCCGTCCAGTCGGTGTCCTGGGGGCGGAGGACGCGCTTGAGGTTCTCCGCGGCCTTCTCCTCCAGGTCCCGGACCTGCTCGTCCGGGACGCCGGCGAGGTCGATCGCGTTGACGTCCATGTGCGTGGCCAGCCACGGCGCGATCTCCGCGCGGCGTCCGGTGAGAAGGTTGACGACCCCGCCCGGAAGGTCGGACGTGGCCAGCACCTCGGCGAGCGTGATGGACGGCAGCGGCGCCGGTTCCGAGGCGACCACCACGACGGTGTTGCCGGACACGATCGCCGGCGCCACGACCGACACCAGCCCGAGCAGCGGCGAGTCGGGCGCGACGACCGCGACGACGCCCGTGGGCTCGGGCGTCGAGAAGTTGAAGAACGGCCCGGACACCGGGTTGGCGGCTCCGGCGACGGCGCTCAGCTTGTCGGCCCAGCCCGCGTACCAGACCCAGCGGTCGACGGCCGCGTCCACCTCGGCCGCGGCGGCGCTCTTGGACGCGCCCGCCCGGCGCAGTTCGTCCGCGAACTGGTCGCGGCGGCCCTCCAGCATCTCCGCGACGCGGTACAGGATCTGGCCGCGGTTGTAGGCGGTGCGCCCCGACCAGCCGGGGAACGCCTTGCGCGCGGCGACGACAGCGTCGCGGGCGTCCTTGCGGGACGCCTGGGAGGCGTTGGCGACGAAGCGGCCCTTGGCGTCGGTGACCACGTACGACCTGCCGGATTCCGATCGGGGGAACGCGCCGCCGATGAACAGCTTGTAGGTCTTGCGGACGGCGAGACGCTCGGAGGGTGAGGAGCGGTCAGGCATTGAGGTAGGCCTCCAGTCCGTGGCGCCCGCCCTCGCGGCCGAACCCCGATTCCTTGTAGCCGCCGAACGGGGAGGCCGGGTCGAACTTGTTGAACGTGTTGGCCCACACGACCCCGGCGCGCAGCTTCTGCGCCGTCCAGAGGATCTGCGAGCCCTTCTCGGTCCAGATGCCGGCCGACAGCCCGTAGGGGGTGTTGTTGGCCTTGGTGACCGCTTCGTCCGGGGTGCGGAACGTCAGCACCGACAGGACGGGGCCGAAGATCTCCTCGCGCGCGATCCGGTGCGACTGCGCCACCCCGGTGAAGATCGTCGGCGCGAACCAGAAGCCCTGGGACGGGAGGTCGCACGGCGGCGACCAGCGCTCGGCGCCCTCCTGCTCACCGGCCTCCGACAGCTCCTTGATCTTGGCGAGCTGCGCGGCGGAGTTGATCGCGCCGACGTCGGTGTTCTTGTCGAGCGGGTCGCCGACCCGCAACGTCGCCATCCGGGCCTTCAGCCGCTCCAGCACCTCGTCCGCGACCGATTCCTGGACGAGGAGCCGCGAGCCCGCGCAGCACACGTGCCCCTGGTTGAAGAAGATCCCGTTGACGATGCCCTCGACGGCCTGGTCGAGCGCGGCGTCCTCGTAGACGATGTTGGCGGCCTTCCCGCCCAGCTCCAGGGTGAGCTTCCTGTCCGTGCCGGCGAGGGTGCGGGCGATCTGCCGTCCCACCTCGGTGGACCCGGTGAAGGCGACCTTGTCGATCCCCTCGTGCGCGACGAGCGCGCGGCCCGTCTCGCCGGCGCCGGTGATGATGTTGACGACGCCGGGCGGCAGTCCGGCCTGCCGGCAGATGTCGGCGAACAGCAGCGCGGTCAGCGGCGTCGTCTCGGCGGGCTTGAGGACGACGGTGTTGCCGCAGGCCAGCGCGGGCGCGATCTTCCAGGCCAGCATCAGCAGCGGGAAGTTCCACGGGATCACCTGACCGGCCACGCCCACCGGCTTCGGGTCGGGCCCGAACCCGGCGTAGGGGAGCTTGTCGGCCCATCCCGCGTAGTAGAAGAACCAGGCCGCGACCAGCGGCACGTCCACGTCCCGCGATTCGCGGATCGGCTTGCCGTTGTCGATCGACTCCAGCACCGCCAGTTCCCGCGCCCGCTCCTGGATGATCCGGGCGATCCGGTACAGGTACTTGGCGCGCTCGCGGCCGGGCATCGGCCCCCACACCTTGTCGAACGCGGCGCGGGCGGCCTTGACGGCGCGGTCGACATCGCCCTCGTCGGCGCACGCGATGTCGGCGATGACGCTCTCGTCCGCCGGGTTGATCGACTTGAACGGCTCGCCGTGCCCGTCGGTGAACTCGCCGTCGACGAACAGCCCGTAGGAGGCGCGGATGTCGACGACCGCCCGCGACTCGGGCGCCGGCGCGTACTCGAAAACCATGATTCAGTCCAGGGTGAAATAGTCGGGCCCGGAGTACACGCCGGTGGCGAGCTTGCGGCGCTGCATCAGCAGGTCGTTCAGCACACTGGACGCGCCGAGCCGGAACCACTGCGGCGTCAGCCAGTCCGGGCCGGCGGTCTCGTTCACCAGCACCAGGTACTTGATCGCGTCCTTGGTCGTCCGGATGCCGCCGGCGGGCTTCACGCCGACCTGCCGTCCGGTGGCCGTCCGGTAGTCGCGGACGGCCTCCAGCATCACCAGCGTGACCGGCAGCGTCGCCGCCGGCGACACCTTCCCCGTCGACGTCTTGATGAAGTCGGCCCCGGCCCGCATCGCCAGCCACGACGCACGCCGGACGTTGTCGTAGGTGGCCAGCTCGCCGGTCTCCAGGATCACTTTCAGGTGGGCGTCCCCGCAGGCGTCCTTGACCGCGACGATCTCGTCGAACACCTTGGCGTAGTCACCGGACAGGAACGCGCCTCGGTCGATCACCATGTCGATCTCGGCGGCGCCCGCCGCCACCGCCGCCCTGGTGTCGGCGAGCTTGGCCTCCATGGGCGCCCGCCCGGACGGGAACGCCGTCGCCACGCTCGCGACCCCGATCCCCGTCCCGGCGAGGGCCTTGACGGCGACGTCCACCATGTCCGAGTAGACGCACACCGCCGCGACCTTCGGCACGGACGCGTCGGCCGGATCGGGCTGGGCGGCCTTGGCGCACAGCGCCCGCACCTTCCCCGGCGTGTCCGCGCCTTCCAAGGTGGTCAGGTCCACCATCGAGATCGCGAGGTCGATCGCCTCGGCCTTCGCGGTCGTCTTGATCGACCGGGTGGCCAGCCGCGCCGCCCGCTCCTCGGCCCCCACCTGGTCGACGCCGGGCAGGCCGTGCAGGAAGGCGCGCAGCTCGGCGGCGCCGTTCAGAGTCTCCGTTGACACCCCCACAGCATCGCCGAACTACGTCCCCGGCACAAAACAGACACCTAACGAACCGGTGTCAGCATGATCTTGAGCTTCTTCCGCCTAGTGGAGGGTTGGGAGCCCCAGCTTC
The DNA here is from genome assembly GCF_001552195.1 of Actinomadura latina NBRC 106108. Taxonomy (GTDB): domain Bacteria; phylum Actinomycetota; class Actinomycetes; order Streptosporangiales; family Streptosporangiaceae; genus Spirillospora; species Spirillospora latina. The sequence continues at coordinate 354 of NZ_BCQS01000035.1, read as the reverse complement.
GCCTCGACGCGATCCAGACGGCAGGTGCAACCGCGCCCGGCGCGGCGGTAAAGGATTCGCTACACTTCATGGTGTGGAGGAGTGGGAGATCCGCGTCACCAACGAGCTGCTCGCCTGGATCAACACCTTGGACGAGCGGTCCAGGGTCCAGGTCGTTGATGCCATCGACCGTCTTGCCGAGGCCGGTCCCGGGCTGGGCCGTCCGCTTGTTGACCGCATCGAGGGCTCCCGACTTGCACAACCTCAAGGAGCTGCGACCGGGCTCGGCAGGCCGCTCGGAGATCAGAGTCTTGTTCGTGTTCGACCCATGGCGGTCGGCCATCCTGCTGACCGGCGGCGACAAGTCCGGCAACT
>NZ_BCQS01000034.1 GCF_001552195.1 Actinomadura latina NBRC 106108 | reverse complement strand
ATCTGTACCCCGATTCCACGCGAAGAATGACCTCCTATGACGACCTGTCCATGGGGATTACCAGCGTGTGCTGGAGAACCCCGGCATGTGAGAGAAGCTCGGCTGGCCCCTGGATCGCGCAACTCTTGGCAGACGGCTCAACGAGTTCCGTGAAATACGCAACGATGTCATGCACTTCAATCCCGATCCGCTTCCACCGGACGTTGTAGGCAAATTGCGCAACGCCTTCAAGCTCTTGCGCGAGTACGGCGACTGAAGACACGGTGGGCTCGGCCCTCCCGTTCAACCGGCGGTGCGTGTCGACTCCCATGCCCGCGGCAAGACCGACGCCCGTCAGCCAGATCCGAGTGTGGAGGCGAATAGCCTTGACATGATCGGCACAGGGCCATGCGCGCATCCTATCCACCGCCGACGATCGCTGGCCGTGAGTGGCTTGTAAGACGGCGAGTGACTCTGCTCGCGACCAGGATCGCGTCGAAAAGGCGATCCCGTCGAACTACGGCTTCAGAAATGCTTGATGCGGGTAGCCGGGATCGAGTGCCACCTCACCCTCTGCCAGCAGTTTTCGGCCGCGCATTGACTGCCATTTGACGCCTATCCCTCTCGCGGTCTCAAGCGCCAGCAGTGATGTGAAGGCCACACGTTCTCCCTCTGGCCGATAGACCAAGGCGTCGGGGAACTCCTCACGCAGCTGCTCCATGGAGGCGTCTCGTGCCGCGCGGAACAGGGAGAAGTTGAAGCTCCGGAGCGCGCCGACGGGAAGCAGCGGCCCCTTCTTGTCGACGTACAGCAGCACGTCCTCCGCGACTTCGACAGCAATCTCCTCCAGGGAGCTGAAGCTCCACCCTCTGAAATCGCTGGACTCATCGAAGTCGAGTTCGACCGGACCTGTGCTGCTCACTCCGAGCATGCGGAAGTCGCCGAAATCCCAGGTTGCCGGCTTGCCGTCACCGCGGACCGGCACAGCGAGTTCGTTCACGTTCATGAGAGACTCGGCAAGCCTGAGCCGACGACCCTTCAGCACGGCCATCTGCCTCATCCACTCCCGGGCGCTCGCGCTGACATCCCTGGTGCGCACGGCGGTTGGAGTGTCCCGCTCGAAGGAAGCAAGAATGTTCGCCCGGCCCGGTCGGAGCTCGTGACGAACACCGCCGTCCACAGGGTACGGAAGCCGATGGTCGAATCCAAGGCGCTTGATGTCCTCGGGAATCCCATCCGGGAACGCTTCACAGAAGTAGATGGACCCCGTGTCCAGCGGGTCGCGGCTCTCATCGGGGTTCCAGTCCGGATCCGGGACCCACTTCAAGCGGACACAGGAATCGCAACTGCTCAGCGGCGGGATGATACTCGTCATCACTTACCCTTGAAGTGCTCGTCGATGAATCGACCGATGGCGGTGGCTATCGGACGCGGGTGGGGGTTGATCCGCCATTCCGCGAAACCTTCGGCAATCATTTCGCTCGCATTGAGTCTGCCGTACGTCCCCAGCCCCTCGTCCAGTATTCGCCGGCCGTTGGGGATGCCGGGCTGTAACGATACCTCATCCACCGAAACTCCGGCCTTCTTCAACTCCCCGGCCAGCTCTTTGCAGAGCTCGGGGTCTCCAAGGATTCGGTGGCCGATCTGGTGCCCGAATTCATGATAAAAGGTGCCCTTGGCCGTCAGGCTTCCGGGAGCGGACCAGCCGACTTGGGTCCTTTCCAGTGCGAGTGCGTCCGTGACGGCCTTGTTCATGAAGTTCATCTGGTTGAAGTAAACCCCCTGGGGCGCTGGTCCTCTTCTGTCATTGATCGAGTGCGCCATGACGTTGGGGCCGGCGCCCGGATCCGTCTTGCGCATCTCGTCAAGGCTCTGCACCCTGACGTTCTCCATGTCGCGGAAGACGGAAGGGTAGTCTTTCGCTGCTCCCTCCAGGGCCTCAGCGAAACCCCGCGCGTTGGCCGGGTCGATCGGGTGGCTGCTGAAGTCGACTCTTACCCCGAATTTCGCGGCGATGCGCCGCGCCGCCTGCTCCACCTCACGTAGTGCCGCCAGCGCCTGCTCACTCAACGTCGGAGTGCTGGCCGGCGTCCCATCGCCATCCGCATCTGATCGATGCTGATCCGGCTTTGACTGGTACCGGGACGGAGGCGGTTCAGCACGGCTCGCAGTCTCCAGATCAGGCTTGGCCCCCTTTCTGGCAGTGTGGCGCAGGGCGGCGCCGACCCGGGATCCCACCCCCGCACCCGAACCGCTGCCCATGGTCACGGCGGTGATGACAAGGCCGGGGACGGTCTTGCCGAACGCGTGGACGGGGTCGCGCTTCCAGTCGTCCCAGTTGACGAGGGCCTTGGCGAGTTCGCCGGGGTGCTGGACGCCCTGGACGAGCCCCGTGACCTGGCCGACAGGGCCGCGCTCCATCCAGCTCTTGCGGTTGATGCCGATGTACAAGGGTGCGGTGAAGGGGTTCACAGCCAGGCCGCTGAGACCTATGTCCTTCGTGCCCTCCCACACTCCCGGCAGGTAACGGTGAGCGTAGGTGTCCCACAGCTTGCCGATCGCGTCCTTGACTCCGGGGGACTCCGGAAGGATTCCCTGGATCGTCTTCGCAGTGGCTTGGACGACCTGCTGCTGATCGGTCTTGAGGAGTTCGGCTCTCCGACGGTCAACGTCGGGTTTCTGCGCCTGCACGTGACCGGCGGCACGGGCCACCTCCCGGGCCGGTGCGGTACTCAGACCGAGATCAGCCAGAATGCGCGACAGTGCTGCGGCGGCGTCCCGCCAGGACCCGGCTGCACGGGACAGGTCCCTGCCAAGCTGGTCCAGTGCGGCGGGCGAGCCGCTGCGTTCACCCGACGAGCCGGACGGCCCGCCGCGCGGTGGCCCGGGAATGTACGGCTCACCGATACGGGGCGGTGGCCCGTCCTGACCGGCGAGGCGATGGACGGCATCGAAAGCGGCGTAGAAGCCGGAACGTGCATCCTCGTGAGCGCGGGCGAGAGTCTGCTGAAGGCGTGTACCGGCCGGGCCGACCAGTGCACCGCTGCGGAGCTGGGCGAACACCGGTTTGAGCGCGGGGCCGTCCTGTTCTGCGAGGTGCTTGACCTGCGGGAGCCGGGCCGCCGCCTCCGAAGCCCGCGTCATCGTGCCGCCTCTTCAACCCGGCGTGGCATGGTCGGTGCGCTCAAGACGGTCGGAATCTGTTCGAGGCGTCCGTGTAACACTCACCGGAAGCCGGCCTGCTCCCATTGCCGTGCTCTGCACCCACGCTCACTGCCCTTCCGCCGGAGGTTCGTGAACCATCCGCCAACGGCTTTGGGGACGGTTCGCCGGGCGCGTCCCGAAACGCGCGGGGCGAACGTCCCGGAGCACGCCGGTTCCATGAAAGCGGGCACGTGCAGATCTCGCACGTGCGCGATTCCACCGCGCCTACCTGGTTCATCCGCCTCAACGCATCATCCGGTGGGGAAACCAGGTCATCGTCCCCGCACAGAGGCGTGTGAAGACGATCGCGTAGTGAGGAGGCGATTAATCGCGCGATGCGGCGATGGCTCGTTCGCCCGCCTCTTGGGTCAGCGCGAACTCCAGCGGACCCTCTTTCCGGGGCTGTGATCGGTCAGCCGCTTCTGCGCGTGTGTCCGACCCCGCGAGATATGACGACTGTCGTGGAATGTCGCGCGATGTTCTGCCAACCTCGATCGTGTGACCGACCGTACCGATGCCGTCGCCGAGATGGCCTTCGCCGCCGTGCGGACCCTGGTGAACCCCGACCCGCTCGCACCCCCGGAGGGTCATGGCACAAGTGACCTCTACAAGCGGGTCCTCTCGGCGATTCCGGATCTGGAGACCCGCTGGCGCGCCCTGTCGGGTGACGACGGCTGGAGGCGAGGTTCCGGTCTCCAGTTCCGTTTCGCGACAGTCCGGTTGCAGAAGGCCGGACTGATGTACCGGCACGGCAAGAGGTGGTGGGCAACCGGCCTCGGACGCGCCGCCCTGAACGACCATCCGGATCCCGTGGCCTTCTACGCCGAATCGAGCAAGGCGTACAACTACTGGAAACGGAACAAGAACCGCTTCGAGGATGCGGCCGAGTACCTCGACGTACTTCCGGAACGGGCGTGGGCGGCTGTGGGGGACGTAGCGTCCGAGGCCGGTGTCGATACGGCGGCGCTGGTCAGGATGCTTCGCGGGAGCCGGCCCGAGGGCTGGCACCGGCTGCTCGCCGACGACGGGACGCCGCCGCGCGAGGCGCACCTCACCGAGCCCGAGTGGGACGAATGGATCCGCCTGCTGGCTGACGACGGCCTGCTCGCGGCCGACGGCGGGGCCGACTGGAAATACCGGCTTCCCGCCGCCGACCTCCAGAGCATGATCGTCCCGGATGGCGACGAGGAGTCGCGGGTGCGGCGCGGCTGGCTCGTCCGGGCATCCAACGTCCCCGGCGGCGACCTGATCACCGACGTGTGGCTGGCGGACGGTGTGTGCTCCCTGCCCGCCTCCCGGCTGCGGGACCTGGCGCCCGGCGCGGCGCCCGAACAGGTCGAGCAGGCGGTGCGCGAGGACTACTCCGACGTGGGCGCTCAGGACAGGGCGAGGCTGGCCGCCGAGTACCACGCGTTCCTGAGCCGGATGCGAGACGGCGACATCGTCGTCACCAACGACGGTCCCGCGATCTACCTCGGAACGGTGAACGGCCCGCCGTCCTTCGTCAGCAGCGAGGGCGGGCACGCCAACCTGCAACGCGCCGTGGACTGGCGCAACGCCGCCCGGCCCATCGACTACGACGACCTTCCGGACGAGTTCTCCGTCCTGGTCGGCAACCCCGACACCGAGATCGTCGAACTGACGTCGTTCGTGCCCGAACTGGAGAAGCTGCTGGGCGAGCCCGTCATAGTCCCAGAGCGGACGATGCGCCTTCCCGACGCGACCGGCGAGCTCGCCGAGGAACTGCTGGCCGGCCGGGAATGGCTGCAGGAATGCGTGGAGCTGCTCCGCGAGCGTCCGCAGCTCATCTTCTACGGGCCGCCCGGGACCGGGAAGACCTACCTGGCCCGGCGGCTCGCCCGCCATCTCACCTCCGGACGACCGGAATGCGTCCAGCTCGTCCAGTTCCACCCCGCCTACTCCTACGAGGACTTCTTCGAGGGCTACCGGCCCGCCAAGAGCGAGGACGGGACGATCTCGTTCGACCTCGTGCGCGGCCCGTTCCGGCGGCTGGTCAGCGCGGCGCTCGCCCATCCCGGACGCCCCTACGTCCTGATCATCGACGAGATCAACCGCGGCAACCTCGCGAAGATCTTCGGGGAGCTGTACTTCCTGCTGGAGTACCGGGGCGAACCCGTCAACCTGCTCTACGGCTCCGAAGGCGACCAGGGCTTCACGCTGCCGCGCAACGTGATCATCATCGGCACGATGAACACCGCCGACCGCTCCATCGCCCTCGTGGACGCGGCCATGCGGCGCCGCTTCTGGTTCGTCGAACTCCACCCGGACGTGCCACCGACAAGCGAGATTCTCTCGCGGTGGCTGCGGAGGAAGGAGCTGGGCGACGAGCCGGCGCTGCTGCTCGCCGAACTCAACAGCCGCATCGAAGACCGCGACTTCAAGATCGGCCCGTCCTACCTGATGCGGGAGAGCGCCGCCACCGAGGCCGGTCTCGCCCGGATCTGGCGGACGCAGATCCTGCCGCTCCTGGAAGAACACCACTACGGCGACGGCACCGACGTCCAAGCGAGGTACGGCCTGGACGTGCTGCGGCGGAAACTGACGTGACCGTCGTCCAGTTGGGTGAGGGCGGCTCCTGGACAGAGCATGAACTCACGGCGGAGCAGGTGGCGACCCTGGCGGCCACAGCCCTGTTGCGCATCGCGCCCGGCCCTCGCCCCGGGCTTTGGAGGCTGCGCGACAACGGCCTGGTCGGCGCCGCCCGGATCGGCCCCGCACACGACCCGATAGAGATCCGCGTCCGGCCGAAGACGCCGATCGACCGCCTGCTCCACCTCCTCGGCTACGCGCGGAAGGCGCGCGGCTGGCGGCGGGAGGAGATCGATGCCGACGAGCGGACCGAACTGCTGCCCGCGCTCGCCCACGCGTTCGCGCGTGCCGCCGAACGGGCCCTGAGCCAGGGCGTCCTCCTCGGCTACCGGGAGACGGAGGAGGCGCTGCCGGTCGTACGCGGCCGCATCCGCGTCAAGGAGCAGATCCAGCGGCGGCACGGATTCCCGGTGCCGGTCGAGGTGCGCTACGACGACTACACCGTCGACATCCCCGAGAACCGGCTCCTGCTCGCCGCGACTCACCGGCTGCTGCGCCTGCCGGGCGTGCCGTCCAGCACCCGCAGGCTGCTGCGCCACCTGCCGCTGAGGCTGGACGGCGTGGAACGGCTGGTCCCCGGGCGCCCGCCGCCCGCTTGGACCCCGTCCCGGCTCAACACCCGCTACCACACCGCCCTCGGCATCGCGGACCTCGTGCTGCGCGGCGCGTCGTATGAACTCGGCGACGGTACGACGGTCCGCGTGGATGGGCTGATGCTGGAGATGTGGCGGGTCTTCGAGGATTTCGTCTGCGTCGCCCTCGCCGAAGCCCTCAGGCCGTACGGCGGCGCGGTGCGGCTCCAGGACGAGCGCCACCATCTCGACCTTGCGCACCGGGTGCGGCTCCGCCCCGATCTCGTCGTCTCCACCGCCGAAGGAAACCCCATCGCCGTCGTGGACGCCAAGTACAAGACCGGGGACACGCCGCAGCAAGATCTGTACCAGATGCTCGCCTACTGCACGGCGATGGGGCTGAACCGCGCCTACCTGGTGTACGCGTCCAAAGCCGAGACGCACACCCACGTCATCACGGGCACCGGGGGCGTCCAGATCGTGGAGGCGGCGCTCGACCTGTCGGCGTCCCCCGAAGGGCTCCGCGCGCAGATCATCGCGCTCGCCCGCGAGATCGCCGCGGGCGGGCCGCGCGGGCGGGTCACGACTGCCGCAGCAGCTCCATGACCTCGGGTGGGACGGTCACGGGGAGCGCGGCCGGGTCGAGTTCGTGTGCTTCGACGTCGGCCGCCGCCTCCTCGACCAGCTCTTCGATGCCCTTGTCGTCCAGTCCGGCCTCGGCCACCAGGGAGAGGAGCACGGTGATCATGGACTCCACCATCTCCTCCGCCCGCCCGCCGAAGGGAGGGGGCGTCGTCAGGGACGGGTCGTCCAGGTGCGTACGGATGGTGTTCTCGGTCATGCGGGCGTCGAGAGCACGCGCACTCTCGTCGGAGGCTCGCAGCAGGGCGACATATCTGACCACGTCCGGCAGGGGGCATCCCGGCCCGAAGCGGCGGCGGAGCAGGATCCCGTTGGTGAAGGACGTGAGCATCGAAAAGCCCACGGGGTTGGCGTCTTTCTCCAGGTCGTCGGCATACTCGTCGACGAATTTCTCCATGTTGCCGAGGAAGGCGCGCATGGCCGCCCTGTGCGTGTCGCTGACGGAGATCTTCACCTCGCCGGTCATCGGCGTCACCAGTCCTCGGCCATGCGGCGCGCCCGCGCCACGAATCGGTTGAGGGCGATCTCGCCCGGGTAGTCCTCTTCGACCAGTTGCACGAGGATCGTGGACGCGGACTTCATCCGGTCGGCGCCCTCGATGCCGTCGAGGGAGCCGCGGCCGAGCGCGTACGCGATCAGGCGCTCGGCGATGGACGGTTCGATGTCGTCCAGGACGTGGGTGTTCTCCGCCCGCAGTTCGCCGACGAACCCGATGACCGCCGCGTCGCCGGCGGTCTCGCCGTCCCGGGTGAAGTGCCGGTCCACGGCCTCGAAGAACGCGGCGTACAAGAGCCGGCCGAAGCCCTCGTAGTCGTCCTGCGACTCCAGTTGCCCGACCAGCTCCCTGAAGTCGTCGGTGCGGCGCGTCAGGACGGCGCGCAACGCCGCGGCATGAAGACCCGTGATCGGAATTCTTCGATCGTTCGCGTCGGCTGGTTCCACGCTTGCGCTCCCGCTTTCCATCAAGGTGTTCCGGTCTCGTGCGGGGCATTTTTACCATGCGCCGACTCGGCTTCGCCGACGTCGATGAGAACTTCTTCGATTGGAGCCGCGAGCGGTATGTGCAAAAAATTCGCACGTTCATTTTTTGGACTGTTCGGCGAGCGCGGACGCAAATCCTGCACGTGCTGGATTCGTGCAGGCGAGACCCGCCTGTGCCAATCCGCCGTCAAGACTCACGAGCCGGCTGATTTCATGTGACCGGGAGGCGACTTTCTGTGACTATCGCTGTGCGGACCAAGGGGAGACCCGACGGATCCGCAACGTCCACGTCCGTGATCAGGAGTGTTCCGATGTCCCCGACAATGCTTCCGGCGGCGCAGCCGGCGCCGCTGCGGTGGCGGCGTTCCTTTCCCGGCGGGCCCGAGCAGGCCCGTGCCGTCCGCCGGTTCGTCGGCTGCCTGCTGGCCGGCTGCCCCTACCTGGACGACGTCCTGCTCGCCGCCGACGAGCTTGTTGTGAACGCGCTGCGGCACACGAAGTCCGGGCAGGACGGCGGGTCCTTCACCGTCGAGATCGTCCAGGACGGCGGTGCTGTCGCGGTGTCGGTCTCCGACCAGGGCGGACCGGGCGAGCCCGCCGCGCTGGAGGCCGCCGACCTCGCCGAGTCCGGCCGCGGCCTGCGCACGATCTCGCTCACCGCCGCCAGCTGGGGCTGGCACGGCAACGGCGAGGGCCGCACGGTCACCGCCGTCTTCGCGGGGGAGTGGGCCGCGTGACCGAGCCCGCCTCCCGGACGCACGACCAGGTGCACCGCCAGGTCCACGCCGCGATGACGGCCGCGATGCGCGCCGACGTCCACTCCATCGACGCCGCCCTCGTCCAGCACGGGCGGCTCGACCCCTACAGCCGCGAGTTCGTCGGGCAGTCGCGGCGCCTCGTCCTCGCCTGCACGGCTGCGCTGACCTGCGTGCTTTCCGCGCACCGGCCCGGCGGCGACCCGCGCGGCCGGGAGATCTGCCGGGGCTGCGGGACCCGCGACTGCCGCACCCTGCACGGCGTCGCCGACGTCCTCGCCGCCTACAGCGTCCGCCCGGCACCGGTCGACCGCGCCGAGGCGTGGCGCCGCGCCGACGCCCACTTCGCCCGCGACGGACGTCCCGTGCCGGTGATCGTCGAGGAGTTCGCGGACGGCTTCATCGCCCGCGTGGCCGCGGCGCCCTCCGGCGATCCGCACCCCGTCCTGATCGTCGATCGGCACACCGGGGCCCTCAGCCGCTGGCCTGCGCTGCCCCACGACCTCCTCATCCGCGAGTACACCGACCGCCGCGCCGCACATTGACCGCGTGGACTGGCGCATTCGACCGCCATGTCCAATTGACCCTGGTCAAGTCATTCGGCTTCGCGTACTCGTGTTGTTTGAGACAACTAGTCCCGCAATTTACTCGGTGCCGTGATTATGGTCCCCGCCGCGGACGTATAAAGCCCAGGGGCCATGCTCGTTCCGCGCGGCGGTGCGGGTCGGTCGAGCCGAATCGGCACCGCACGTCGACGACCGACCGGCCCTCGACGACTCGACGCGCGCCTCTTTCAGGAGTTACGGCATGACGGACAGCCCCACGCTCAGCACTTCCGCCTACGCGCCGGCCACGGAGGCGGGCTCGCCGGACGGCGAAGTCACCGCGAAGCTCCATCAGGAGATCGAGGAAAGGCTGCGAGCGCAGCTGGAGCAGGGGATCCTGCCGCAGTGGACGGCGCCGCAACCGCACCCGTCGATGAGCGACCACGGCATGACGGCCCAGTTTCTCGCCGAGCCGAAGAAGGACGCCGACGGCCAGACGCCTCCGGTGGTGGACACCGGCTATTACTGCCGATTGTTCCCGGCAAGCGAAAGCGCTCCCGACGACAAGGCCCTGATGATGCTGGGTGCCCCCTGCGGTCCGATGGACGCCAATCCCCCCGGGCGGCCGGAACATCGTATTTCCGAACAGGCGCCCGTGAAGACGCCGTGCCTTTCATCCGGAGCGCGGGAAAAGGAGTCGGACGACCTGAAGACCGTCCCGGCCGGCTATACCTACTTCGGCCAGTTCCTGGACCACAACATCACCTTCCAGGCCGACGCCACCTTCGACCCGGGCAACGACCCCAAGGCGAACCCCAACTACCGCAGCGGGCGCATCAGCCTGGAACACGTGTACGGGCTGGGCCCGCAGACCCAGTCGTTCCAGTACTACGACAACAAGGACAACGGGAAGTTCTGGATCGACCCGGACCGCGCCTACGACGTTCCCCGGAACGACGAAGGCGTGCCCCTCATCGCCGATCCCCGCAACGACAACACGGTCATCACCATCCAGCTGCACCTGGCGTTCATGAAGTTCCACAACGCCGTCGTCGACATGCTGATCGGCCAGGTCCCCGACAAGAAGCTGTTCGCCGCGGCCAAGCAGACGGTGGTGTGGCACTACCAGTGGCTGGTGCTGCACGACTGGCTGAGCAAGATCATCGAACCGAACATCTTCGATCAGATCCAGAAGAACAAGGGAAAGTTCTTTCACCCGCAGCCGGGACCGATCACACTGCCGGTGGAGTTCACGGTCGCCGGCTACCGGCTGCACTCCCTGGTCAAGGAGCGGTACCAGCTCAACCACAGGACGGAAGGCCACCTCTTCCACTTCCGTAAGCCGTTCTCCAGGCTCTCGCCGGACGACAGGATCGACTGGTCGTACTTCTTCGCCACCGGGGAGAGGACGCCGCAGTACGCCAAGAAGTTCAACGGCAAGGTCGTCCACACGTTCCTCAACATGCCCGGCCCCATCGACACTCCCATCGAGTGGCTCGACAATCCCGTCAAGACGATGCCGATCCCGGGTGTCCAACCGCCCGAGGAATACGTCCCCCTCCGGTCCATCGCCGTCCGGAATCTGCTGCGCGGGAAGGCGTTCAGGCTCCCGTCGGGCCAGGCCGTCGCGAAGAAGGTGATCGAGGCGTACAAGCTCGGCGGGCATCCCTGCACCAACGAGGAACTGGGCCTCACCCTCGACGGATTCGGGAGCGAAGCCCCGCTCTGGTACTACGTCATGAAGGAAGGGGCGGTCGCCGCCGAGGGCTCCACGCTCGGTCCGGTGGGCAGCGTCCTCGTCGGTGAAGTCCTCTTCGGGCTGCTGCGCGCCGACCCGACGTCCTTCCTCTACCACAACGAGCATGACAAGAACCACGAGTGGAAGCCGGTGCTGGGGGCCAAGCCGGGCGTCTTCACCATGGCCGACATGCTCCGCGTCGCAGGCGTCTGACCCGCTCGCGCATCTGCGGTCGGCGCCGGGGAGACCGGGGCGCCGGCCGCAGGGCACCGCCGCCGGCCTTCACCGGCGGCGGTGCCGCGCAGACACCACCGTGGTCGGCGTGTCCGCGGTGGACCCGTGCAGGTCAGAACACGAAGCAGTCCGCGTAGCTGACCTGCCTGACGGAGGCGGAGGCGGCGGGTACCCGGCCGCCCGCGTTGCGCGTGACCTGCGCCGCTTCGGTCGCATGCGGAGTGGTGCTCTTGCACGAGACAGGTGAGCTGTGGCCCGACATCAGGTAGTCGCAGCGTCCGTTGCGGTTGTCGGGCAGGCTGAGGGCGTGCCCGAGTTCGTGCGCGGCTATCCGGGGCGGGTAGAAGCCGTCGTTGACTGCTTCGCGTCCCATGTAGATGGTGGCCCGGCCGAAGCCGTACATGTAGGTGCGCGGCCAGCCGTTGTCGGCGTACACCTTGACGGTGGCCTGCGACCCGGTCGCGGGGACGAGCCGGATCGCCGGTACGGCCGCGTTCCAGGCGGCGGCGCCTTCGTCGACGGCCGCTCGGAACTCCTGGGCGCCGCTGGCGTCGTAGTAGATCGTCCGGACGGCCAGCGGGGCAGCGGCCGACGCGGGCGCGGCGGCCAGCGCGGGCACCAGGAAGGCCAGGCCGAGGGCGACGGCCAGGGCCGCCGTGATCTTTCGGAACATGGGGAAACTCCTGCGGGGTGAGGACGGGGGTCAGCCGCCGATTTGCTGGTTGATCCAGGACAGGTACGGTGCGATGCCGGTCTACAGCGTGGTGGTCGCGCACTCGCCCCTGTTGTCGCCCGGGCCGTGTGTCTCGCCGACGAGCGTCCAGTTGCCGCGGCTGCCGACGACCGCCGGCCCGCCGGAGTCGCCGTGGCAGGCGGAGTGCGACCGGTCGCCCCGGCCTGGTGGTGCGCCGGTCGATCCGCAGCGATGACGCAGCTCGAATCGGTGATGGGACGGGATCGCCAGGAGGATCGTGCGAGGTCCCGAACATGTCCCCAGGAGCGGCCGGCGGAATACAGAACCGCGCACTCAGGCGCATGTTTGTCGCATTGACCTCCTCGCGGGTGCCATATTCACGGGAGGTTAGCCGGGGAGGGGTTGTTCTTTCTATAAGACGACGCGGATTAGAAATTCAATGTTGATTTCGAGGAGCGCAGAAAGCCGCTGAGTCGCGTCGGTGATCGATCCTACCGGTCTCGCGCCTCGCCGCCCCCGTCACGACGGGCGGTTCGCGAAGTGGCATGCCCGCGCGGTTCGGCTCGCGGCGCAGCCATGCCCAGCGGGCCAGCGCGTAGCCGAACTCGCCTTCCGCCAGATGACCGAGAGGCGGACGGCCATCGTTGCGAGCCGCGTCCAGGGTGCGCTTCTCCAGGTCGTCAAGGGAGACGCACCGCCTGGCCGACCTCGCCGTAGTAGTGGCAGCGACGCGCATGTTCTTGCGCGCCGCCGCACCCTCGTCCGCTTGGTCTACCAGTTCTAGGGTGAGGCGGGACCGGTCGATGCACATAAAGTCGCAGCGGGGTGACGCCAACGCCGACCGGAGGGCGATCCCCGGCAACGGCGACGGGTTCTTCAAGCAGGCCAAGAGGCTTATTCAGTACAGCATTGGCGCGAACGACTTCAACCGCGGCGGCCTGTACGAATTCGTCGCCGTGCTGCGGATGAAGGACGGCAGCGTCTCCAACGTCCGCAGCAACGGCTTCTTCATCAGCTGACGGGCGCGCGCCGGCGGCTCGGTCGCCCGCGGGCGTGCTGGCGCGGTGTATTCGCCGGGCAGGCTGCGCGTTGGGCTGGGCCGCCTCACCTGCTGGTACGCGGCGATTTCCAGGGGAAGCGGCCCGGTGACGTCCTCCGCGGGAGAGAATTGGTGGGGTTCTTGTTATCTGTGGCGGTTCGGGAGGTCTCCAGGGGGACCGGCGGTGACTCTCTGGAGGACGAAGGATGCGTGTGGGCACGGATGTGGACCTGCTGGTCCGGGCAGCGCAGGAGGGGGACGCCGATGCCCGGGAGCGGCTGGTCGCCGAGCACCTGCCGCTGCTGTACAACGTGGTCGGCTGGGCGCTCGGCGGTCACGCCGACGTGGACGACGTCGTCCAGGAGTCGGTGCTGCGCGCCCTCGGCGGGCTGGACGGGCTGCGGGAGCCGGCGCGGTTCCGGTCGTGGCTCGTCTCCATCGCCATGAACCAGGTGCGCCGCCGCTGGACGTCGCAACGCGGCCGGACACCGATGGATCCGCAGGCCATGGCCCAGGTGGCGGGCGCCGAGGACGACTTCGCCGAGCTGGCCGTCCTGCGGCTGGAGCTGTCGGAGCAGCGCCGGGAGATCGCCGAGGCGACGCGGTGGCTGGACGCGGACGAGCGTGAACTCCTCGCGGTGTGGTGGCTGGAGGCGTCCGGGCACCTGACGCGCAAGGAGCTGGCGGACGGGCTCGGGCTGTCGGCCCCGCATGCGGCCGTCCGGGTGCAGCGGATGAAGAAGCAGCTGGCGACGTGCCGCGCCGTCGTCCGGGTGGTGAGCGGCCGGCGGTGCGCCGCGCTCGGCCTGGTGCTCGACGGGTGGGACGGGCGGCCGTCCCCGCTGTGGCGCAAGCGGGTCGCCAAGCACATTCGGGGATGCCGGGAATGCGCCGCCCGCCATCGGGGCCTCGCCCCGCCCGAGGCGCTGCTGGCGGGACTCGTCATGGTGCCGCTCCCCGCCGCCTCCCCGATCCATGCCGCGAACGCCGCGAACGCCGTGGCAGGCGCGGCGACCGCTCCGGCCGGCGCGGCGAGCGCCTCGGCGGGTGCGGCGAAGTCGTCCGCCGGCGCCGCGCACTGGGTGGTGGGAGCGGCGGCGGTGAGCGTCGTCGCCGCGGTCGTCTACTGGGGTCTGCCGGAGTCGCACGACCCGGTGCGTCCCGCGCCCGACGCCCCGGTTCCCGTCCAGCGGACGCCGTCGCGGACGCCGCCGCCCGTCCCCGAGACGACGCCCGGCAAGGATCGGGTCGCGCCGCCGCGGCCCACCCCCGCCACCGTCGAGCAGCAGGTCGTGAAGCTGGTCAACCGGGAGCGCGCGCAGCGGGGATGCCGTCCGCTGCGCGTCTCACCGGCTCTGCACCGGGCGGCGCAGCGGCACTCGGCCGACATGGCGGCCCGCCGCGTCCTCGACCACGGCGGGGCCGGCGGCGAGGACCCCGGGGACCGCATCACCGCCGCCGGATTCCGCTGGAGCGTCTGGGCGGAGAACATCGCGCGCGGCCAGCCGACCCCGTCCGCCGTCGTGGACGGCTGGATGAACAGCCAGGGGCACCGCGCCAACATCCTGAACTGCGGGCTCACGATGGTCGGGGTCGGGGTCGTCCAAGGGGCCGGCGGGCCGTGGTGGACGCAGGTCTTCGCCACGCCCCGGTGATCAGCGGGCGGTGCCGAACACCTGCGTCCAGTACGGGCCGCCCGACTTCACCACGCCGACGCCGATCTCCGCGAAGCGGCAGTTCAGGATGTTGGCGCGGTGGCCGGGGCTGTTCATCCACGACTTCATGACGCTCGCCGGGGTCGGCTGCCCCTTGGCGATGTTCTCGCCGTAGGTGGACCAGCGGTATCCGGCGGCGGTGATCCGGTCGCCGGGGTCCTTGCCGTCGGGGTTGGTGTGGTCGAAGAAGCCCCGCCGCGCCATATCGGCCGAGTGGCCCTGCGCCGCCTGCGCCAGCCGGGAGTTGGACGTCAGCGCGCGGCATCCCTGCTTCGCGCGCTCCTGGTTCACCAGCGCGATGACCTGTGCGGCGGTGCCTCCGGCGGCCGGCGCGGCGGGCACCTTCGTCCGGGCGGGCGCGGGCTTGGCCGGGCGCTGGCTCTTCCGGGGAGCCGGTGTGCTCGGTTTCGCGGTCTTCCGGGGCGCCTTGCGGGTTCGCCTGGGAGTGGCCGTCTCGGTGGGCGACGGTTCCGCCGCGTCGGGCAGCCCGGACGGGGAGGCGGCGGGCGGCGCCGACGAGCCGCTCGCGGCC
>NZ_BCQS01000033.1 GCF_001552195.1 Actinomadura latina NBRC 106108 | reverse complement strand
GAGCCGCTCGCGGCCGGGGCGGCGCCGGAGCCGCCGTCGAACGCGCCGCTCGCCGTGCCCGCGATCCCGCCGACGACCAGCAGCCCCGCCGCGCCCGCGGCCGTCCACGCCGCCGCGCGACCGGACACGGTCCGCTGCCGCCGCCTCGGGCCCGGCCCTCCGCTCCTGGGGGGAATGGGGTTGCTCATGGCGATGCCACGTCCTCTCGTCGGGTGCCTGTAGATACGGTGCAGACCCCCGCCAGGACGGGCGATAACCGAAAAATCAGAAACTTCGCGTTTGATCGGCGTCCGACCTGGGCCGCCGAGACCGGGCGGGCCGCCCCGGCACGTCGGATCCACGCTGCTCAACGCCCTGCGGCCGGTCCCGCGGACCACGCGCGAGGACGTAGACGAACAGGACCGCCATGACCGCCGCGCCCGCCCACATGGCCTGCTGCCAGCCGTCCACGAAGGACTCACGGGCGGCTCGGGCCAGCGCCCCCGCCAACCCCATGCCGAAGCCCATGGCGAGCATGCCGGGAAGGATCGAGAGGTAGCCGCCGTCGACGGAGACAACAGCGAACCGACCGCGTCGAACCCGCCTTCCGGCGCCTGGCGCGAGTTCGGGACGGACCGCAGCGTCATGGCCACGGCGACCGCGACGAGCACGACCGGCAGGACGAAGAGCCACCGCCAGCTCGCCAGGTCGACCAGGGCGGCCGACAGGTACATCCCCAGGATGCCGCCGCCGCCGGCGACGCCGGTCCACACGCCGATCGCCCGGGAGCGCTCCCCGTCCGGGAACGTCGAGGTGATGACGGCGAGGGTGACCGGCATGATCATCGCTGCGCCGGCGCCGCTCAGCAGCCGCGCGGCGAGCATGACCTCCGGCGACGGGGCGAGGCCGGCCGCCGCGCTCGCCGTCCCGAAGACGAGCAGGCCCGCGAGCAGCACCGGCCGGCGGCCCCACCGGTCGCCCAGCGCGCCGAGCGGCAGGAGCAGCGCGGCCAGGCTGATGGTGTAGATGTTGATGAACCACAGCACCTCTTTCTGCGAGGCGTCGAAGGCGACGGCGAGCTCCGGCTGGGCGACGTTCAGCCCGGACACCGACGCGATGACCGCCATGATCAGCGGAGCCGGGCGGCGCGCACGACGACGTCGTGGAGGGGTACCTCTCGGCCCTCGTGGCCGGTGAGCGTGCGGAGGTTCTCCTCGGCGGTGACGATCTCCCACTCCGTGTCGTCCAGGCGCGCGGTGATGGCGGCGGACGTGGCCGACGCTTCGGCGGGAGGATGGTGCCCGTGGCCGGTGGAGCCGTGGGTGTGCAGATGACCCACGATCAGCAGCGTGCCGCCGGGGCGACCCATGCGCCGATGCGGTCGTAGAACTCCAGCTGGGGCATCGCCGGATGGGCGTAGTGGGTCATGACCAGGTCGAACCGCGTGTCCGGGCTCCAGATGCTCAGATCCGCCTCGACCCACCGGAGGTGCCCGGAAACCCCGCCCTCCGCCGCGCGTCCGGCGGCGTGAGCCAGTGCTTCGGACGAGATGTCGGCCGCGGTGACGTCCCAGCCGCGGGACGCGAGCCAGATCGCCTCGGCGCCGGCGCCGCACCCCGCGTCCAGTGCCGTCCCCGGTGCCAGGCCGGCGGTCTCGCGAGCGAGGTACGGGTTCGGCGGGCTGCCGCCCATGGAGCCGGGGCCTGCGGCTCGGCCCTGCTGCCAGTGCAGCTCCCAATAGTCCTTGTCGAATGCGTGTCCCATCGCCTGCAACGACGGCTCGGTCATCCTGCCGCTGACCCGGAGGCCCGGGGGAATCCAGGCCTACAAGTTCGTCCTCCCCGCCGGACGCGACGACACCGAACCCGACCTGCGCACCCACGAGGGCTACGACTGGGCCTATGTCCTCAACGGAACGCTCCGCCTCGTCCTCGGGGAACACGACCTCATCCTCAAGCCGGGAGAAGCCGCGGAGTTCGACACGCGCACCCCGCACTGGTTCGGGGCCACCAGCGCCGGTCCGGTCGAGTTCCTGAGCCTCGTCGGGAAACAAGGCGAACGCGCCCACGTCCGCGCGGCCCCGAGACGTCACCCGGCCGAATGACCCGGCCGGCCGGCGGGAGATCCGCATCGTGTGCGCTGTGAGATTTGGGGGACTATTGAGAGCCGCGTTATTTGTGTCTTATGTCGATAATGGGGTGTTTGGGGTGGAATAAGGGCTTGATGCGGCGGACTCCCCGGACGAAGGGCATGTCATGCCTACCGAATCCCGCCCGCCATCGCGTCGCGACCGCCCACCCGCGACGCGGAAGCTCTCTGCGGTTCTGGCCGCACTGGCCGCGGTCCTGCTCCTTACCGGCCTCGCGTCGTGCGGCGGCGAGGCGTCCCAGAAGTCGTCGCAGGGGGAGCCGGCCCCCGCCACGACACCGTCCACGGCCGTCCCGCCGACGACACCTCCGGGCGGGGGAGGGCCGCCACCGGCCAGACGGAACGGACTCGATCCGCGGTTCGGCACCTGTGCGCAGGCGAATGCCGCCGGATACGGCCCGTACTACCAAGGCGTGGACCCTGAATACGGCTGGTACCAGGACCGTGACCACGACGGCATCGACTGCGAGCCCTTGAACAGCGCCGAACCCGCGACCCCGGAGCCGGGCGGAGGGAACGGACTCGATCCGCGGTTCGATACCTGTGCGCAGGCGAATGCCGCCGGATACGGCCCGTACTACCAAGGCGTGGACCCCGAATACGGCTGGTACCAGGACCGCGATCACGACGGTATCGACTGCGAACCCCGGCATGGCGGTGAGTCGCCGACCCCCGCGCCGAGCGAAACCCCGTCGACCTCGACGCCCACTGAGGAGCCGTCGGACTCCGGGCCGAGCACGGAACCGTCCCCGCCTGAGACGAGCGAAGGACCGTCCGGCCTGACTCCCAGCGAAGAGCCCTCCGCCCCGGCGTCGAGCGGGGAGCCATCGCAGCCGTAAGCCGGGCCGGTCCCCGCCGCGTCCCGGCTGAAAGCGGTGGAAACTTCGTTGACATATTTCGGTATAGAGTTCGAAACTTTCGAGAGTTGACCGTGTGATCAATGGTCGCTGGCTCGGTCTCCATCACCCCCGGAAGGAGAGGCCAAGTGATCATCAACTCGGGCCGCTCTCAGGCCCGCTTGCCGGTCGTCCTGCTGGCGGTGGTGGCGCTCGTGGTCGCCGCGGCGGTGGCGGTGCTGGCGAGAAGCGCGGCCGCCGCGGCGGGCGTTGAGGACGAAGGCGCCGACTGCCCGGTGTCCCTGCCCGGGTCGTTCCCCGCGAACTCCAAGCTCCCCGACCCCTTCACCAAGCTGGACGGGACGCGCATCACCAGCAAGCCCGACTGGCGCTGCCGGCGCGAGGAGATCAAGAAGCTGGCGGAGAAGTACGTCTACGGCGAGAAGCCCGGTAAGCCGGCGAGCGTCACCGGGACGGTCTCCAGCAGCAGCATCACCGTCAACGTGTCGCAGAACGGCAGGAGCGCCGGTTTCTCGGCGGGCGTCCAGCTGCCGAGCGGCAGCGGGCCCTTCCCGGCGGTCATCGTCCTCGGCGGGTTCGGCGCCGACACGAACACCATCAGATCGTCCGGTGCCGCCGTCATCAGCTACGACCCGCTCGCGGTCGGGAAAGAGGGCACCGCCCGCAGCAACAAGCAAGGCGCCTTCTACAGCATCTACGGGTCGTCGAGCGGCACCGGGCTGCTGGCCGCCTGGGCCTGGGGCGCCAGCCGGATCATCGACGTCATCGAGCAGTCGGGCGGCGGCATCCTGAAGGCCGACTCGGTCGGCGTCACGGGATGCTCCCGGTACGGGAAGGGCGCCTTCACGGCCGGCGTGTTCGACCAGCGGATCGCGCTGACCATGCCGATCGAGTCCGGCAGCGGCGGCGTCCCCGTCTTCCGCGGGATCGCTCAGGAGAGCGGCGCGCAGCCGCTGAGCAGCGCCTACTCCGAGCAGCCGTGGCTCGGCGACGCGTTCGGCTCCTACACCGGCAACCCGGGCGGGCTGCCCGTGGACACCCACGAGATGGTCGCCATGATCGCTCCGCGCGGGCTGTTCATCATGGAGAACCCGCACATCGACTGGCTGGCCGCGAAGTCCGGAAGCGTGTCGGCGCTGGGCGGAGCGGAGGTCTACAAGGCGCTCGGCGCGGGCGGCGCCATCACCTACTGGTCGGACGTCCAGGACGGCACGCACTGCGCCAGCCGCTCCGAATGGCAGGCGCCGCTCCGGGCGAACATCCAGAGGTTCCTGCTGCGCTCGGGCGGCTCCACCGGCGGGTTCAGGATCGCGAGCGGCAAGGCAGGCGACCTGGCGCAGTGGAGGGACTGGCAGACCCCGGCCCTCTCCGACGGCCCGGGAACCCCGCCGCCCACGACCCCGCCGCCCACCACTCCGCCCCCGTCCGAAGGCGGCTGCTCGGCGGCGGTGTCGACCAACCAGTGGACGGGAGGCTTCGTCGCCACGGTGCGGGTGTCCGCGGGCTCCTCGCCGGTCAACGGCTGGACGGTCTCCCTGACCCTGCCGCCCGGCGCGGCCGTCACCAGCGCCTGGAACGCCGACCGCAGCGGGGACAGCGGCGCGGTCCAGTTCGGCAACGTCGGCTTCAACGGCTCCATCGCCCCGGGCCAGTCAACCGAGTTCGGCTTCCAGGGGACCGGCACCGGCACGGGAATGACTCCCACCTGCTCCGCCAGGTGATTCCGGGGGCCCGGTGCGGAGGCTCGGCGCCTCCGTACCGGGCCCTGCCGTGCGCGGCCCGGCCCGGATCCGGATCATCCGTGCGATATCGGGGAAGGAGTGATAGCGACCTGCGGACGAGCGGCCCGTTCCGGCCCGGTGCAGACCGGAACGATCGCGACATCTAAGGTCATGTGGGAGGACGACGACCGGGCTTCCCCCACCGGACGGTGCGGGGGCCCGCTTGATTCTGGGGCGGCAGCAGTGAAGGTCAAAGAGATCATGACGAGCCCGGTGGTCACCGTGGAGCGGGAGGCGCCCGTGCCCGACGTCGCGGCCCTGCTGCGCGCCCGCCGGATCAGCGCCGTCCCCGTCGTCGACGGCCACGGCGCCGTCGTGGGCCTGGTCAGCGAGTACGACCTGCTGTCCCGCGAAGGGGAGACCGCCGCGGACGTGATGACGACCGGTGTCATCAGCGTCACCGAGGACACCGACGTCGAGGAGGCCCGCCACCTGCTCCTGGAGCGGCGCATCCGCCGCGTCCCGGTGCTGTCGGGCCGCGACCTCGTCGGGGTCGTCTCCCGCTCGGACGTCATGGCGCTGCTGACCACCGAATGGGCGTGCGCCGTCTGCGGTGAGGTCGTCCGGGGGAAGCACGCGCCGGCCCGCTGCCCCAAATGCCACGCCACCGGCGACCGGTTCGCCCTCCAGGAACCCCTCCCGGGCGCCTGAGGCCCGCCGGCCCGGCGACGGACCGCCGATCTGCGCGGCCCGCGGCGCGTTCGGGACCCCGTCGGATGGCCCTACTCAACGACGCGTTTGGTCATCCCTTCGGCGTCCGGATCGATGCCCCAGGAGAAGACGGTGCGGGGATGGACGCGAATGACGTCGTCCCCGAAATGCGTCCCTTCCGGAGCCTCCGCGACCGCGGTCTCAGCACGTCCCCGGATCTCGATGCCACGCGCGTGCCACGGCTGGACGGAGGCCAGGTCGTCGACGACGAACGCCACCTGGTCGTTGTCGCGCAGATTGCGGTACTTGCGGCTCTTGGCGAGGTTCCACCCGCGGATGTCGATGGTGCCGGTCTCGGCGTTGTAAACGAAACCGACCGGGTTGTTCTGCGGGTCGCCCTTGGGGCCCACGGTGGCGAGCCGGCCCAGCCGCTGCGTCGCCAGGTACTCGCGTTCCACGTCAGTGAGGCTCATGCCGCCCACCCTGCGACCTCAACTCAGCTTGAGGTCAAGTGCGACGATGACCTTCCGGAGCCGGGGCGACATCTCGTCTGGCAGCTCGTCCATGGGGAACCAGCGCGCCTCAAGGATCTCCGCCGCGTCCAGCTCAAGCCGCCCGCCGACGACCCGCGCCTCGTAGTAGGCCTCGACCCGGTGCCGGAAGCCGCTGGCGACCCCCAGCGGAGGCCCCGGGACGTCCACCACCAGGGCCGTCTCCTCCCGGACCTCGCGGGCGACCCCGTCCTCCAGCCGCTCACCGGCGTTGACATACCCGCCGGGCAGCCCCCACGCGCGGTACCCGGGCCAAAGCCGGTGCCGCAGCAGCAGGATGCGCCCCCGCTCGTCCCGGACGATCCCGCCCGCGTACACCAGGAACGTCTGATGCCGGAGCCGCGCGATCCGCCACTGCGCCCGCCCGCCGAGCCGCCTCCACACCGGCGCCGCCCAGGCCCCCAGGCGCCCGCGCACCCGGCGCCCCGCACCGAACGGGATCTCCATTACCGAGATGCTAGCCCCCGGGGACCGCCCGGCGTGGCCCTGGTCACATCCCGCCGGATCGGGATCCTCGGCCGCCCCGCCGTTCGTCCCACTTAAGGGGCCACGCGACGGGGGAGGACGCTGTGACGACGACCACGATGGAACGCTCCGAGGTGAGGACGAAGCCCCGGCACGGGGCGTCAGTCCGCCTCCTGCGCAAGATCGCGGTCGCGATCGCCGGCTTCGCCCTCATGATCGCCGGTGCCGCCATGCTCGTCCTCCCGGGCCCCGGCATTGTCGCCATCCTCGCCGGCCTCGGCCTCCTCGGCACCGAATTCCCCACCGCCCGCCGCCTCAGCACCCGCCTGAACAACCACGCCAAGGCGGCCTGGCAAAAACTCCGCACCACCGCCTCCAGATTGCGATCCTCTCGATAGGAGCGGGAGCCTTGGCGTCCCCCAGGACCTGACGGGCTTCACCCGCCGCTGCGTCTAGAGTGTCAGCCGTGGAAGAGAGCCTGATCGTTGTCAGCAGACTGCCGGGTGCGGACGGGGGGGTACGCACAGGGGACCTTCTGGAACGGAAGGGCGGCGTACTGAGCGTCCGCTGGCACGATGACGGCCGGGAGGAGGACGTTCGGATCAGCGGCACCACGACGTTCGCCCCAAGGGGCAGCTTGCGCCACCGGTCGTTCGTCGATCCGGAGGCATTGCGATCGTGGTGGGAACGGGATGCACTGGGCTTGATCGCTCGGCTGCTGCGGGAGACCGACTCCGCGATGAATGCGGCAGCGATCAAGGAACGGCTCCGGAATCTCGGCCTGGAGCCGGACAGCGTCGACACTGAGTGGAAGAGAGCGCAGACGAAGCTGTCCTCGCGTGACGACATTGTCGTCAAAAAGGGGACCTACACATGGCACGGCCCGAGGGAGACGACGAAATTGCCGTCCGCCGTCGCGTCAGTGCCGGGTGACGCAGAGCCTGGGCAAGCCGATGGCGACTCTGTGGCCGAAGCGGTTGAGGAAGTCAACCAAGCGGTGGAAGCCGGTGCGGAGACAGAGGAGGCGAGAGAGATCCCCGACACGTCGGCCGCCGGCAACGCTTCGCCTTCCAACAGGACTCCAACTGCGGAAGCGCCCTTGCCGGTAGGGGAGGTCATCTCCAACGCCATCGGGGTGAGTCCCGCGGCGGACGAGCGCGCGTTGTTGAGCAGGCCTCTACGGACGGGCGCCGGGCTTGGGCAGCTGACGAGTAGGGACGTAGAGCGCGTTCTAGGGGAGGCGACGCCGGACGACAAGGCGATCGTCATGACTCTCCTCTTCTCCCGGCCGCAGAAGACGCCCGTACTGGACACCCATGACATCGATCCGGCGGCCCTCACAGCACTGCTTGAGGCCGCGATCGCGGAGATCCGCGGGACCGACGATGACGGACTGTGTGCTGCCGCCACCTGGCTGCTGCGTCGTGCCGTGGCCGCAGAGCCGCCACCCGCACCCGGTCCGATCGTCGAACTCGCCTCGCTGGTGGCCGCCGAAACGGGGCGGAGCGAGTTTGATGCCCTCGACAGGGTCGTCCAGGAACTCGGGGAACGCCTGCCCGGCCCGATGCGGGACGGAGCCGATCCCGACGCGTTGGCCAGGTTCGCGCCGCGGCTGCCGTTCAAGGCGGGGCGTGCGGCCCTGATCGTTGCCGTCGCCGAGCTGTGGCCTGAGCGAGTCACCGACCCTGCGTGGTGGCGAGACGCTACGGCAGAGGGGCTGGCGGCGCTCGCGCAGGGGGCGCTGCGGCGGGTCCTGGTCCGCCCTGACGTGGCACAACGGGTGATCTCGCCGGTCATGGAGCGTGAGCTGGCGTCAGTGACGAGCCGGACGCGGCTCGCCCGGTTGATGGCCCTGCCCAGTGAGTTCGTCGAACACCTTCAAGCCGGCGAGGTGGCGGCGGCCTTCCAGCGGGCGGCGGTCGATGATCCGTACGCCTCCGCATGGCTGGACGCGCTGGAGGGCCGAGAGCGGGTGGCAAGCCTGCGGCAGGAACTCGACCGAGCGCAGGAAGAAGTGAAGGAAGCCGCCGAACGCAGAGTTCACGCCGAGGCACAGGCGGCCGACATGAGCGCACGGTACGCCGACCTCGAACTGCGGCTCCAGCAGCAGCATGACCGCGTGGCGGGTCTGCGGGCCTCCCAAGGACGTCAACTGCAGATCGATGCGATCAGGGCGCTGGCGGAACTCGCCGCCGAGGTCGAGGAACTCGCCGCGGCGAACACCGGTCCAGAGGTCATGGTCGAGCGGGTGCGAGGTCTGGTGTCGGCGCAGGAAATCGAGCCGATCGGCGAGGTCGGTGGGCAGGTCGCCTTCGACCGGGCGCTGCACGAACCGCTGATGGGAGCCCCTGCCGCGGACACGGCCGTGACCGTGCTCCGCCCGGGATACCGGTGGCGAGCGGGGGGAGAGGACGTGCTTCTTCATCGGGCCGTGGTGAGCGTCGAGTAGGCGGCGTGGCCGAATCGTTGCCACCCCGCTTCGGAGGAATGTCCGAAGCCTGGTCTAAGGTCGGCTCTCACATCGTCAGACCAGGTGAGAGGACTACGGATGGCGAAAGCGGCGGACCACGCGATCGGAATCGACTTCGGTACGTCGACGTCCCTGCTCGCGGAGCGCAGCGCTTTGTCCCCGGTCGGCATCGTGCCGCTCGGCCACAGCACCAACTGGCTGCCGTCGCTCGCCGGGATCGACGCCGGCCGGCTCCTCATCGGTGAGGACGCCGAGAACCTACCCGTGGACCAGACGGTCCGCTCGGTCAAGCGGACCATCACCGAGCGCCGCGATCACGTAGAGATCTCGACCGATGCGGAGACGCGCACGGTCGACGCGGACGAGATCATCGTCGCGCTGCTCCGTGAGATCGGTGGCCGCGCCGAAGCGGCGGGCACACCCTTGCGAACGGAGGAGGAGGTGCGGCTCGGCTGCCCGGCGATGTGGGACGGGGAGCAGCGCGGCCGACTGCTGACACTCGCTGATCGGGCGGGGTTGCCGGTCACGATCTCCTCGCTCGTGGACGAGCCGATTTCGGCGGGAATCGCGTGGGTGACCCACCGGTACCTGGCTCACCGGCACTCCCCGGAGGGGCGCCTGCTCGTCTTCGACATGGGAGGCGGAACGCTCGACATCGGGGTCCTGGACGTCGACGGCGGCGCCCATCCGAAGATCTCGGTGCTGGCCGCCGCCGGTGTCGACCAGGCGGGCGACGCACTGGACCGGGCCATCGCCGATGAGCTGCTTCAGGAGCTGGCCGATAAGAGGTTCGACGCGGCAGCGCACCCGCAAGGCCGGATGCTGGAGGCCGTGATGCTCCGCGAGGCGCGGGAGGCCAAGGTCCGGCTGTCCCGGCAGGAGCGGGACCAGATCGTCGTCCGTGGTCTCGGTGCCAGGCTCGGGCTGCCTACCCTCACGTTCGAGCGGGCGCACCTCGAAGAACTCTTCCGTCCGCAGATGGCCGACGCCGAGGAGTTCATCTGGGCTGCGCTCCGGGCCGCGAAGCTCACCGGACTGCCGAGTCCGTCGCCGTCCGAACTCCGTGCGATGGGGCCGGACGAACTCAGCGGCGACGTCGACTTTGTGCTGCTGACCGGCGGCATGAGCCGCATCCCGTATGTGGAGCGCAGGATCGGCGAACTCTTCCCCAAGGCGCAGGTGTTCGACGACGCCGGTGTCGGAGCCGAGGAGGCCGTCGCCGCCGGCCTGTCCGACACCACGGCCTACGAGCGGCTGAACCTTCTCCGGCCGGGCTTCGACTTCGTCCTGGAGTACACCGAGGGAGGCCGGTCGCACGTCGAGACGATCTACCCCGCCCACACGCCCTTCTACGAGCCGTGGGAGGCGATGAGCAAGTCCGTGCTGGGATTCGAGTGCCACGGGGCCGACTTCCCCGGGCCCGGGCGAGGCACGGGTGGGCTGCGGGTCCGCTCCACGTCCGGCGAGTACCTCACGCTTCAGTACGAGGGCAAGGAAATGGCCGGGATCGAGCTGCGGCTCGGCCCCGGCATGCTCTTCAAGATGTATCCCAATGGGCAGCTCGTCGTCCGGGATGCCACGCAGCAGGAGCTGAATCTGCGCGTAGTTGGATGGCCGATCATCCGCGGCCCGGGCTACCACAGCCTGGTCATGGAGCAGTACCGCCCGGGAGACTCCTCCCCTCGGGCGGCCGATTTCGTGAAGGAATACGCCCCTCCGCACCTGCTGTGAGGACGAGCGCGACCGGGGTGGTGGAGACGGTCAGCTCCTTTCGCCGGGTGAGGTCCTGACGGACCTGCACGCGATGCGCACGCAGGTTCCGGATGCGGCCGGCGTGGAGCCGGATGATGCTGTCGGACTTGTGCTCGCCGCGCAGGCGGGCGATGAGCTCCTCGGTCTTGCGGATCTGGATGTCCAGTGAGCTTTCCCGCGCCAGGATCCGGCTCTCGACGAGCGCCGCGTTCTCCCGCTTGCGCGTCTCTTCGGTCTGCTGCTGGCGCTCGGCGGCGTGTTCGTCGGCGAGCGCCAGGGCGCGCTGCGCGCCGGGCGGCGTAGCGGACGGCCCATCTCCGAGCGTGCCCTCGGCGAGGGCGGTGAGGAGGAGTCGGCCCGCGTCCTCGTCCGTCTCGCCGGTGTCGAGGTCGATGGCCGTCGCCCACAGTTCCACCAGCGGGCGAAGACCGGAGGTCTCCGCCAGATCCAGCCGCACGAGGTAACGCCCGTTCTCCGGCAGGCCGGGGACGGTCACCGAACCGAACCGCTGCAGCGCGAGCCCCTCCGCCTCCAGCACCTCCAGGGCGAGCTTCACGAGCGGGTGGCGCGCGGACAGCAGTTCGACATTGGAGACGCTCGCCACCTCAGGCCGGAACGTGCAGCGGATGCGGTCCTCGTTCTGCAGTAGGGCGGCCAGGCGGGCGCGGGGATAGCGGCTTCCGTCGTCCCCGGCGCGGCTGGAGCGGAGCCGCTCGGCGAGCGGCGCGGAACCGACGAGGGTGAAGACGCCGTCCCTGTCGGGACGGCCGATCCGGCCACCGAGAAGCCGCAGCATCTCGGCCACGATCTGACGGATTTCGCCCTGCCCGATGAAGCGTCCGCTGCCGAGACCCTTCTCGGTGAGCCCCTCGACCAGCAGGTTGTCCAGCCCGGAGAGGAAGGCCCGTGATCTGTCCAGACCCTCGGTGTCGTGCCTGCGCTGCTCGATGGCGGCCGCGATCCGGTCGATCTCGGCCTGCCTGCTCTTCGCGTCGAGCTTGGGGTCCAGGACCCGGCGGGGGATGTTCTCCACCTCGCTGCGCAGGATCGGTTCCAGCTCGCCGATCGACCCCTCGAACACCCCGATTCGGGCGTACAGCCGCTCGAAGATGTCCGCCTCGATGGTGCCGGGCACGTGCATGTTGTAGACGAAGATCTTCTCGTTCTGCTGGCCGAAGCGGTCGAGACGGCCGATGCGCTGCTCGACGCGCATCGGATTCCAGGGCAGGTCGTAGTTGACGAGCACGTTGCAGAACTCGAAGTCCAGGCCCTCGGAGCCGACCTCGCTGAGCAGCAGAAGCTCGAACTTTCCGGCGCGGAAATCGTCCATGATCTCCTGCCGGTTCTCCGGCTTGACGCCACCGTCCATGACCCGGACGCTGAAGTGCTCGCCGAGCCGGTCGCCCAGATAGCGCAGCGTTCCCCGGAAGAAGGAGAAGACCATTGCTTGCCGGATCCCGGCCTGCCTGACCTCCCGCAGCGTGTCCAGCAGCCGCTCGTATTTCGTGTCCGTGGACGGGCGGACGGCGACCACGGGCGGCACGTCCACGCCGCTGAGGGAGGTCTGGCGTTCGTCGTCGAAATCGTCGAGGCTCTGCTGGAAGAGGACTGGGTCCTTCGACCGCAGCATCTCCTGTGATGCGGGTATGCAACTCGCCGCCAGCCGCAGCGGCATCTGCATCGCGAATCCGGGCGGAGTGCCCATTTCCCGGGCGCGGCGCATGCACCAGTTGTAGACGCCGTCGTAGTAGGCCTTCTCTTCCGGGGTCCAGTCGACGTTGATGGTGCGGGCCTCACGGACGGCCTTGTAATCGGTGGTGACCTCGACTTTCCGGGTACGGGTGAGGACACTGCTCAGGACGTTCAGGTCGCCGAGCAACCGCCGGGCGTGCGCGATGTCGCGGGGCCCGAGCGGCCGGTCGGTGGCGAGCAGTTGTCGCAGGGCGGTGAAACCCGCCTGCGCGGTGATCGCGGCGCCGAAACGAGTGTCTTCGAGTCGTGCGAGTTCGGCGTCGAGCTTGCGCGGCTCCCGCCTCAGGCCCTGGTCCAGCAATGAGCGGGCGACCTTGTTCAGGACCTGGTTCGGTTCGAGCTGCTGCTCGAACACCGCCCGGTCCCCAAAGTTCTCCTCGTCGAGCAGGCTCATCAGATTGAACAGGTCGTCGTTGCCGAGGTTCAGCGGGGTGGCGGACAGCAGGAGGAGATAGTCCGACCAGTCGGCCAGCAGGCGGCCGAGCGCGTGCGATTTGCTCTCCCTGTTCCGCAGATAGTGGGCCTCGTCCACGATGACCAGATCGAACCGCGGGTGCAGTTCGGTGAGTTCGGTGAGCACCCTGTCCGCTACTCGCAAGGATTCCAGGGAGATGATGCCGCGCAGCTCGGGCTCCGTCCGGTCGGCGAGGCCGGCGGCGAATTTCTCCAGATCCGCCGGCTTCAAGATGTCGAGTTCGCGGTCGAAGCGCCGCGACATCTCCGCCTTCCATTTCCGGGTCAGCGCCGAAGGGGCGACCACGAGGACCCGGTCGAGGTGGAGGCGCTGCTCCAGTTCACTCCAGATCAGTCCCGCCTCGATCGTCTTACCCAGGCCGACCTCGTCGGCGATGAGCAGGCGCCCGGACGATCCGTTCAGCAGTTTGAGCACGGGCGTGAACTGGTAGGCGCGGAAGAGCGTTTTGCTGCTGGCGAAAGAGTAGAGGGTGTCGGTGAGATGGTGCCGGAGCTTCGTCCACGTCAGCGTGAGGCTGGTCGCGGTCGCGTCCGCAGGTGGTGCGGAGAGCCAAAAAGAGGGGTCTTTGGGGTCCCCTTCGATGCGCGTGAGCGCCTGCTGGGTGAACCGCTTGAGCGCACCGCCGACATCGACGTTGTAGGAGTAACCCGCCGTTCCGGATGAGATGTTGCGGATCCGGCCGATCGTTCCAGTGTCGACTGTCTGCACCATGTCACCGACCCGGAAGAGGGAGTCGCCGGCGAACTGGGTGCCTTCTTTCCAATGCGTCTCATAGGCGAGCATGGCCATTTCAAGGTGGTCATTGTGATTGGAGCGCTTATTCCCCGTATCCGGAGGCCCAGGATTCAGGCCGGCCCACACGACGAGCGCATACCACTTCTCGTTCTTGCGGAAGGCATAACCCCCGCGACGCATCACCGCCTGCGCGAGGGGACTCGCTGGTATCTCACGAACGTCCGCAGCAACCGCGCAGATCGCGTCACGCTCACCATCAGGTGTGTTCCCGATGACTAGACAACTGGCCGGGGCCAATGTCGTGAGCCAGCCCCAGCCCTTGCCGGGAGGTTCATAGCGGAGGTCGTGATCGCTCATGCGGGTCTCCAAACGAGGCGCGTCAGGGGGTGTAGCCGGATTCGGTTAGGCGGTGGGTGGCTCGGGCCTGTTCTTCTTCGGTGAAGAGGGTTGTGAAGCGGAAGTCGGTGACGTGGGCTTCTACGGAGAGGTCGAGGCGCTTGCGGTCGTGGAGGGCGGCGAAGCCGTCGGAGATGTGCGGGGAGGCGAGGAGGCGCTTGGCCGCGCCCACGCCGCCGTATTCGGTGACCATGCTGAGGAAGGCGGACGCGTTGTAGTCGGCTTCGATTTTCGTGCGGGTGTAGAGCAGCAGCATCGCGCTGTGGAATTCGGCGGTGAGGTTCGCGTCGTCTGGCTCGGTGGCCGGGGCTCCTTCGCGGGGACGGGCGGTGCCGACCTGGTCCATGAACCAGTCGAGTGCCTCGATGAAGTGCTTCATGCCGTCGCCGGAAAGGGCGCTGATGGGGAAGCTGGGGCGCTTGGTCAGGCGGTCTTCGGGGATGGCGACGCCGTCGATCCGGTTGAGGCGCTGGCGGAATTCCTCGCGTAGCGCCGTGTCGTCGAAGGGAGGACGATTGGCGAGGTACTGGAAGACCACCTCGACGGTGGCGTTGCGCGGGTAGAGGACGACGGGCCAGATCCAGTCGCGGGCGTCCGTGGGGTTCTCCAGCCACGGGTAGCAGCTCGGAGCGGCCTTGCTGCCTCCGAAGTCGATGTTGCCGCCCTTCTCATCCCAGTGCTGGATGACCCGGGCGGCCAGTGCGGCGGTCTCGTCTCCGTGGACGGAGAGTTGGGCTTCGAAGCGACCGCGGAGCCGGTCCGGGTCGTCGTCGGCGTCGTCGGGGGTGTCCATGCCGATGGCTCTCGCGAGGGACTCCGCGGTGAGGCGCTGGGCGGGGTCGGCGGTGCCGCCGGCGGAGAAGGTCACGCCTTCGGTCTCCAGGACGGCGCGGGGCGTCTCGGCGCGGCCGTCCGGCCAGCGGAACGAGGGCGACACCGTTCCCTCCGAGGTGAGGACCCGGTGTGCGTTCTCCAGGCCGGTGCGGGACGCCAGGTAGGTGCCGATGCCGGCGGGGGAGGAGCCGATGACGGTGGCCAGGTCGCCGAACGTCGTCCACGAGCCGGTGGGGAGTTCGGCGAGCACGCGCCGGAGCTGCACCCAGGTGCGGCGCTCGTCCTCGAGGTCGGAACCGCCGGGCAGCGGTGCCGGCCAGAGCGCGACGCAGCGTTCGGTCAGCGCCTCGGCGCGGGCCAGGATCTGCGCTTTGCCCCAGCTGGGCGCGTCGGCGATCTCGCGGTTCATGTGCAGCGCGCTGGCGTCGAGGATCTCCTGCTTGCGCTGGAACGGGTGGTTGGAGAGCTTCGAGTTGTCACCCGTCAGGGTGAGATTGCCGAGGGTGTGCAGGAGTTCGGCGTGCAGCTCTGCGGGGCCGTCCTCGTCGGTCACCTCGGTGGACAGCAGGTCCAGCCAGTCCTGCGTGACGGTCTGCGGCATGATGTGCTCGATCGTCAGCTTGGCCGCCGCGAAGTCGACCGGTTCGCTGGACTGGTGGCTCTGCTCCAGGCGCTTCAGGACGAAGAAGCGCTGGCTCGGGCGGCCGGACCAGTAGAACGGCCTCGTCCGGACGGCCGTGCGGAGCTGGTCGTCGGAGGGCCAGTAGCGGCGTTCTCCGGAGAGGTAGCGGTGCACGGCCTCGTCGATCGGGCGGTCCGCCTCCAGTTCCTTGGGCGCGCTGTTGAGGATCCGGTTGAGGTTGTTGGTGGGTATCCCGGCGATCATCCGGCGGACGAGGAAACTCTCGACGAAAGAGAGGGAACGGGCGACCTGCGCGGCCGTGGTCTTTCCGTGGTCGAGGAGGTCGAGCATGTGCAGGGCGATCGGGAAAGTGATCTGCCCGCCCCATTCGTGCAGCCGCAGCAGGGCGGCCCGCAGTCCGGCGTCCTGCTCCCGGACCGGCTCGATGACGCGCATGAGGAGGCGGCCGCGCCGGTACAGTTCGGCGATCTCGCCCTCCAGCGCCTCTTCGCCGCCGCCGTGGACGATCTCGCCGAGACGCCGCTGCTGGGCGCGGTAGATCTCGCTCTGCTTCGCCCGGTAGTCGCCGCGGATCACCAGGTCGAGCCAGGCGAGAAGCTCCAGATTTGCGGCGCCGAGCTCCTGCTGCATGGGCAGCCAGATCTTCGTGTAAACGCGCTCGCCGATCGTCGGGAGCAGCATGAAGACGTAATTGCGGAGCAGGTCGGTCTGGCTGAGCTTGACGCCGGTGTTGTTGAGGGATTCGAAGATCCGGTAGACGTTGTCGCCGTGCTCGGCGGTGATCTCCACGACGGACAGCCGGCTGCGGATGACGGTCTCCAGCCGCTTGAGCGCCTCCACGTCGCCGTCGGGGTCGAAGTCGATCAGCGCCTGCTTGAAGAACCGGTAGGCGGCGCCGATGCCGTCGCTGCCGCCTGCGCTCGCCTCGCTCTCCATGCAGGCGGCGAACGCCCCGCGGTCGGCCTGGGTGGGCAGGAGGCGAAAGTGCTCCAGGCCATCGCGGTATTCGTTGACGAGGTACTGCTTGTGGATCCGGCCCGCCTCGCGAGGCGAGATGTCCTGGAGGCGGTCGCGCAGTGCGCAGCACGCGAGCATCAGCGTCGTGAGCCGCTGCTGCCCGTCGACGACCAGCCACCGCTGGATGTCCCCCGCCGACATCGTGCCCGGCGCGAGGACGACCGAGCCGATGAAATGCGCCGGCCGGTCCTCACCGGCCGCGATGATCTCCGCGTGTTCGAGGACGTCCGCCCACAGCCGCGCCCATTCCCGATGCCCCCAGCTGTAGGTGCGCTGGTACAGCGGAATCTGGAACTGCTTCTCGCCCTCGATGAGCTTGAAGAACGCGACTTCATGGGCCTGCATGGGAAACCTTCCGAACGGAGTTCCGTAGGGCGAGCATCAATACGAGCGGGTGATGGTGCCGGTCTTTCCCCAGTCACGGTAGGTGACGGAGTAGAGCGAATGGGAGGCGGGAGCCGTCGTGACCTTGCTCGACAGATCGATCTCCAGGCGCTCGGGAAGGTGATCGAGACCGGTGACCAGGGTGTAAGTGGCCTGGGTGAGGTTGCTGCCGAAAGCTCGGTAGAACGGGGCGACAGGGCCGTCGGACACGAGCCGTACGGCCGCTGCGGTGCCGCGGTAGGTGATCCTTCCGGCCTCCGCGCTCCGGCGGAGAGATGGTGTTTTCCGGAGGAGTTCCACAATGTTGTATGGGGACGAAACCCACCTCACTTCTGCCGCAGCCCAGGCGAGAATGTTGTCGCCCGTGCGGAGGGAGTCGGCGTCGATGGGCTGGCAGGTTCTCGGGCTCGCGCGGAAGTAGGCGCAGTTGCCCAGAAGTATTATCCGTGGCCCCGAAAGGTCGGTGTACAGGTCACCGAAGAGTTCGGTCCGCACCTCGAGGTTGTAATTAGTGCTCTTGCCGGGCTGGTAGTAGAGCGTGCCCTCGGCGTCGAACGCGTCCGCGCTCTCCCCCATGCGGCCTTCCGCCGTGAATGCGGCGCTCTTCTGCGCGGAGACCGCCGCGTCGATGGCCGCACCGACCGCTGCCGGTGTGGTCGGCGGGCCCGTTCGGGGCGCGGTGGATGGGGGCCGCTGGACGGCGGCCGTCGGCTGCGACGTGCTGTCGAAAGGGGAAGCGCCCGCGCTACGGGGCCGTTCATCAGCATTGCGGGCAGCGGCCATCACGGCGGTTCCGGCAAGCAGGGCGACCACGGTCAGAGCGCCTATTGCGAGAGCCGTGCGATGGGAGACCGGGCGTTTGGCGGGGCCGTTCGGCAACGGGAGTTTGACGGTGGCCCAGCGGGCGGTGCGGTCGGTGGTGAGGGTTATGTCGTCGGCCATGGCCAGGGCGCGGCCTTGGGCCAGGGCTTCGGGGGCGGCTATCGGGCCTTGGGAGTGTTCGAGAAGGCGGAGCAGGATGTCGCGGCTGTGGGGGCGTTTGGGCGCGTCCTTGTGCAGGGCCTGGGCTACGAGGTCGCGTAGCGGGCCGCTCAGGCCGCCAAGGTCGGGTTTGCCCTTGACGATGCGGTTCATGACGGCGGGGATGGTGTCCTGGCCGTAGGGCGGGCGGCCGTTCGCGGCGTAGGCGATGGTCGCGCCCCAGGCGAACACGTCGGCGGCGGGGCCGACCGGGTCGCCGGCGAGTTGTTCCGGGGCCATGTAGGACGGTGTGCCGATCACGGTGCTGGAGGCGGTCACCGTGGCGTCCAGGAAGCGGGCCACGCCGAAGTCGATGACGCGGGGGCCGTCCGGGCCGACCAGGACGTTGCCGGGTTTGAAGTCGCGGTGGACGATGCCCGCCCGGTGGATGGCGGCGAGTGCGGTCGCCGTGCCGATCGCGAGGCGGTACAGGGTGGGGCCGGCCTGCGGGCCCTTCTCCTCGACCAGTTCGCGGAGGGACGGGCCGTCGATGAACTCGGTGACGACGTAGGGGAGGCCGTCGTCCTCGCCGGCGTGCAGGATCTCGGCCGTGCAGAAGGAGGCGACCTTGCGGGCCGCCGCGATCTCCTTGAGGAAGGCGTCGCGGGAGCCGCCGCGGTCGTGCAGGACCTTCAGGGCGACCCGGCCGCCGGTCTCGTCCTCGGCGAGGTAGACGATGCCCTGGCCGCCCTCGCCGAGCCGTTCGATCAGCCGGTGGCCGCCGATGCTCTCAGGATCGCGCGAGGTCAGCGGCTTGCGGGCGGTCATGTCCGGCCGCCGTGACGGTGTGACGACGGAGGATGCACGAGGGGGAACCGGCCCTTTCTGGTGTGCCGCGACGCCGGTGGACGGCCTGCGCCGTGCACGTGTTCAGGCGGCCGCCGAGAACAGGCGGTGGCGTGAACTCGATCAACGCGGAGATTAGCACCGGCGTGGGGGCGAGGGTAGCGGGCGTCGCGCCCAGGGGGCGACAAAATGTGATTTAGCGGCACGTGACCGGTAGTGGCCGCGGGCGGCGAAGGCCGAACGGCTGTGCAGGTCAGCGGTCGAGTGGGGAGGTACGGTCAGGGTGGGTAATGTGAATTCGATCAACACTGTATTTATGTTTTGATGACGAATGTCAGCGTGTCGCGTTACCTTGTTGTCGAGTGGTCGCAGAGTGTGCAGGCGGAGAGGCGGGGCGACATGGGGCATGGGTCTCGGTGCGAGGCGTGCCAGGGAGGGGCCGCGCCCTTCGGGGCGCTCGGTGGGCGGGTCGGTGACCTGACCGGGCTTGAGGACGCGGCTCTGGCGGCGGTGTCCGCTGAGGACGTCCGGGAGGTGCTGCGGCTCGGGCCGCCCGAGCTGCAGCGCGCCGTCCTCGACGTCGTGCGTCTCGGCGGGGCCAAGAAGATTCCCGCCGGGGCGCCCGAGCAGGTGCTGCGCACCCTGCGGCACGGTGATCAGAGGCGCAGGGGGCATCTGCGGGTGTACCTCGGCGGTGTGTTCGTGCACGGCTTCGGGAATGCCGACGAGCTCGGCGCGGACGACTGCGCGAGGCTGCTCGGCGCGGGCACGGCGGCGGAGGTGCTGGAGCGGGCTCCCGGGCTGCGAAGTCTGCTGGGGTGGGACGCCCCCGTGGCGTTCGTGCGCTGGGGCCTGGTGCGGGTCATCGTGGAGGACCGCCCGCTCGCGGTGGTGGCGCTCGGCCTGCTGGCGGCGGAGCCCGCGGAGAGGATGCCCGGAGCGCGGGCCCTGTGGGAGGCGCTCAGGGAGGAGCATCCCGAACTGCCGGAACGGCCCGTCGGCATGCTGGAGATGCGGGCCATCGCCGCCGGGGAACAGGAGGCCGCGCCCGACCCGGAACGGCTTGAAGCGGAGCTGGAGGAGCTGCGCGGGCGGTTCGTCACCGCGGCGGACGCGGCGGAGCGCGTCGCCGGGTGCCTGCGGGACGGGCATCGGCCCGATGACGGAGACCTGGTGGCCGTCCAGTGCGTCGCCGCCGACTTCGACGGGCTCGGCGCGCAGATCCTCCCCGGGGAGCGGCCCGCGGGGCTGGACGAGCTGGCGGCCCTGGTCCGGGCCGCGGCGGAGGCCGGCCGGAGAGACGCCCGGGTGCGCGCGTTGCGGAGGATCGAGGGGCCCGACTCCGAGGCCGAGCTGCTGGCGGAGCTGCGGCGGGCCGCGGACGGCGGGGACGACGAGCTGGCCGTGCTCGCCGAGCTCGTCCAGGTGCGGGCGGAGGACCGGCTGCGCGCACCCGCCCTGGCGGAGCGGGCGCGCGCGGAGCTTCCCGGGCGCTGGCACCGCCTCATCGACCTGGCGCTGGTGGGGGAACTCGCGATCGGGGACGCCCCCGGTGATGAGCCGGGGCCCGGCTCAGTGGAACCGCAGGTCCCGGGGAGGGTGGACGGGCCTCCTGCGGCGGAGGCGTCCGGTCCGGCGGAGATGGCCGCCGGGACCTCCGCCCCCGTCCAGGAGACCGCCGCGCCGGAGCCGGTCACCACCGGCGACCGCGTGGTCGGGGTGCCCGCTCCCCGGGAGGCGCCCGTGGCCGAGACCGTCCGGGATGAGCGCCGAGCCGAAGACGATGCCCTCGACGCCTTCCTGGAAGGGGCGGTCGGCGTCCAGCCGCAGCCGGCGGCACGTGTCGAGCGCCGGCGCGACCGAGCGGCCCGCCCCGCCGGGGAGACACCGCCGGAGCCGGAGGCCTCGGAGACGGGGCTCGCGGACGAGCTGGTCCGCGCGGAGGACGCCGCGTTGCGGGACCGGCGGTTCGGGCTGGCGGGCTGGCTGCGCAAGGCGGCGGGACGGCCGGACGCCGAGGTCGACGCGCGGTGGTGCGCGGCGCTCGCCCCCGAGATGGGCGTGTACGCGGGGTCGCTGTCGGCCGAGTTCGCCGCCGCGTCCCGAGACCTCGACGCGAAGGCGCTCGCCGACGATCCGGCCGGCGGGGTGCTGGCGTGGGCGGCCGCGATCAGGGCGGGCCTCGTTTACCCGGAGACGGCGCGGGTGGTGGAGTGCCTGAACGTCGTCGTGTCGGGGCAGGCCGTCCTCAAGGAGTGCGGCGAGGCGTTCGCGCAGGCCGCGCGGGCCGGGGTGTACCTGGGGCCCGGCATGGACGGCTGGATCCGCGGCGCCGCCGAGCTGGCGCAGGCGCGCGGCGACGCGTCCAGGGACGCGGCGCGGCTGCTGGAGGAGGCGCCGCACCGCACCGTCAAGCTGGCCCGCGCCACCGAGGTGTGGAAGGCGCTGCTGCCGGCGGACGGCGAGCTCCGGCGGCTGCTGCGGCCGGCCGCCGAGGACGACGCGGCGCGGGCAGCGGAGGTCGCGGCGGAGGTCGTCCGGCTGCGCGGCGGCGCCGGCGTCGACCGGCTGATCGACGAGACCGACAAGCGCGTCAACGGCCCGAAGAAGGGCAAGCCGATCATCGCGGGGGCCCGGCGCCGGCTGCGCGAGCTGATCGACGACGCGCTCGGCACCGCCGGGCGGTGGGCGGCGGCGGTGAAGGAGCATGAGGACGCCGCGTCCGGCGACCGCGACTGGCGGGTCGTGCCGCTGCGCCAGCTGCGGGACGCCGTCACGGGACGGCGCGCGGAGATCGACGCGGCGCTCGCCGCGCTGGCGGGCACCGCGGGCGAGGCGGCCGCGGACGCCGCCCGGTACCTGCTCGGCGGCGCGTTCGCCCTGCTGGACGGGGCCAAGCCGGCCGAGACCGAGCCGCCCGCCGCGCACGTCCGCAACCGGGACCTGCTGCCGGCCCCCGGCCTCGCCCTGGACCCGCGCACCCTGGAGCCCGCCGGCGAGCTCGCCCTGGCGGACCTCGCGGCCGTCGCGCACGCCGGCCCGCCCGACTGGGCCCGGGTGTTCGAGGCGCGGGCCGCGCGGCTCGACCACGGCGGCACGCGGGCGGTCGTGTCCGTCCTGGAGACGCTCGACGCGGAGGCCGCGTCCAGGCTGCGGGCGCGCCGGGACGAGCTGGTCGGGGACGCCCGCGACAGGCGGGACGAGCGCGTCGAGCGGCTGCGTGACCTGATCGCGATGTCGCGGCGGGACGGGCTGCTCACCGAGGGCGAGGAACGCGAGGCCGAGGAGGCGGTCCGGCTCCTCACCGCCGGCGACCGGCACGACTTCGACCGGATCGGGCGCGAACTCGACGCGCTGCGCGCCCGGCTGGAGCGGCTGTGCGACGCCAGCGTCGCGGCGGCGCGGGAGGCGCTGGCCGAGGCGCGGCGGGCCGGCGACCTCCGCGCGGCCGACATCGAGCGCATCGAAGACCACATCGAGGGCCGCGACCTGACGACCGCGCGCGAGTTCATCGCGCAGCTGAAGGCCGGCAGGCAGCTCCCGGAGAAGGCCGAGAGCCCCGACTTCGAGCGCTTCTACCCCGCGTTCCCGGACGTCTTCCACCGGCACTCCCGGCAGACCGGCAAGCGCGCCCGCAAGCAGGAGACCAGCGGGTACATCGACGCGCTGAAGGACGCCCTGATCGCCGGGCGGGACGTCGCCGAACCGGACCTGTACGGCCTGCTCGCCGGCGCCGGCATCGACATCCGGGACATGCGCGAGGCGTCCCGCCGGGTCGCGGGGGAGGGGCTGCGCAAGTGGGTGACCCTCCGCGAGGGGCGCAGCAAGTCGCCGGGGAACCTGCGCTCGCTGATCGACGCGATGCTCAAGATGGTCGGGCTGGAGGGCACGCACGGCGACGCCGACCAGGGCCCCGACCGGATGTGGATCGTCCTCGACGACGTCCGGCACGTCGGCTCGGTCGGCGGGGCGCTGCTGCCCGCGTTCGGCTCGCAGAAGAGCCCGTCCGGCGGGCGGCTCCGGCTGCTGCTGCACTGGGGGCGCCCCGGCCCGCAGCAGCTCGTCGACCTCCTGAACGGGCAGCCGGAGGGCGAGACCGTCCTCGTGCTGTACTTCGGCGTCCTGTCCGCGGACGACCGCGCGCAGCTCGGTGAGGCCGCGCGCAAGCGCCGCGCGCCGGTCGCCGGGGTGCTCGACGACGCCGCGATCGCCTACCTGGCGTGCCGGCCGCAGGACTGGTCGGTCGCGGTGGCGCTGATGGCGCCGTTCACCGCCACCGACCCCTACACCCCGACCGGCGGCGTCCCGGAGGAGATGTTCTACGGGCGGTCCGAGCAGCTCCGCAAGGTCACCGACAGGCGGGGCCCGTCGTTCGTGTTCGGCGGGCGGCAGCTCGGCAAGTCGGCGCTGCTGCGCAAGGCCGAGCGCGACCTCGCGTCCGACCCGAACCGGACGGTGATCCTGGAGACGATCCAGACGGTCGGGAAGGTCCGGTCGATCTCGCTGTGGCCGATCCTCGGCGACCGGCTCGCCAAGGCCGGCGTCGTCCGGTCCGGGCTGACCGGCCGCGACCAGGTGATCGACGCGGTGCGCGGCTGGGCGGCCGCCGACGGGAACCGGCAGCTGCTCATCCTGCTGGACGAGGCCGACGCGTTCCTCAACCGGGACGCCGAGCGGGGCCGCTTCGAGGACGTCACCGCGCTGCGCACCCTCATGGAGGACACCGGCCGCCGCGTCAAGGTGGTGTGGGCGGGCCTGCACCAGACCGCGCGGTTCCACGGCCTGCCGAACCAGCCCCTCGCGCAGCTCGGCGAGCCCATCGCGATCGGCCCGCTCGACCCGCAGGACGCCTTCGACCTGCTCGTCCGGCCGCTCGCCACGCTCGGGTTCACGTTCCCCGAGACGCTCGCCGCCCGGGTGATCGCCGAGGCCAACAACGCCCCGGCGCTCGTCCAGCTGTTCGCCGGGAACCTGCTCGCCCGGCTGCGGGAGACCCCGCGGCCCCTCCCGTACGAGATCACCCGGGAGGACGTGGCGGAGGTCTGGCGCGACCAGAAGCTCGTGGACGGCTTCCAGAAGCGGTTCGACTACACCCTCACCCTCGACAAGCGCTACAAGGTCATCGCCTACACGGTCGCGCTGCACGCGCTCGACGACGGCGCAGGGGAGGCCCTGACCGTCCGGCAGCTGCGGGAGGAGTGCCGGTACTGGTGGGCGCGGGGCTTCGAGAACTGCAGCGGCGACGACTTCCGCAGCCTCCTCGACGAGTGCGTCAACCTGGGCGTCCTCGGCGTGGACGACGGCCGGTACCGGCTGCGCACCCCGCACGTGCTGCGGCTGCTCGGCGGCGTCCGCGAGATCGAGAACGTGCTGGAGAGCGCCGCCGACTTCGACGGCCCCGACGAGTTCGACGCGCACTCCTACCGGATGCCGCACCTGTCCGGGCCGGACCGGGCGCCGCTCAGCATTGGGCAGATCACCGGGCTGCTTCGGCCGGGCCGGCTCGTCCACGTGGTCGCCGGGTCGGCGGCGCTGCA
Source organism: Actinomadura latina NBRC 106108 (assembly GCF_001552195.1). Lineage (GTDB taxonomy): Bacteria > Actinomycetota > Actinomycetes > Streptosporangiales > Streptosporangiaceae > Spirillospora > Spirillospora latina. Next base: position 90,399 of record NZ_BCQS01000033.1, on the reverse strand, counting down.
CGCCGAGCGGGTGGCGGCGTCGCTGCAGGCGATGCCGTCCGACCGGTCCGACCTGGAGATCCGCGTCGTCCGGCCGGGAGAGGGGACGTTCGACAGCGCGGTGCTGCGCGCCCGCCGCCACCCCGGCCACGACGTCATCGTCGCCGACCTGCACGCGGCGCGGGACGGCGAGCCGTTCGAGCGGCGGTTCGCCGAGGCGCGGCACGCGGTCGCGGACCGGTCCGGGGAGGGGACCCTGTCCGTCGTGCTCGTCGCGGGCCCCGCCGCGGCCGCCGGCTGGCTCCGGTACGCGGCCGACGACGACGTCGAACTGGTGCCGCTGCGGCGGTTCGACGGCGCCGCGATCCGGCAGTGGATGCTGGAGGACTCGCTCGGCTTCCCCGACGACGCCGGGCAGCGCGAGCTCGTCCGGCGCACCGGCGGCTGGCCGACGCTCGTCGGACGGGTCGTCACCGGCCTCGCCGGGCGCGACCGCGACCAGGCCCTCGACGAGGTGCTGCGGCAGGTGCGCGCCAAACCGGCGGCGTTCCTGGACGACACCGGCGTCCTCGCCGACCCGTGCCTCGCCGCCGCGTGGCGGGTCCTCGTCGAGGAGGACGACCGCGGCACGGCCGAGGACCTCGCCGCGCTCCTCACCCTCTACGGGGAGGAGGGGACGGACGGGCTCACCTCCGCCGACCTGCGCGAACACGGCTACGACGGGACGGCCGACCTGGTCGAGGCGCTGCGGGTGCTCGGTGCGCTGGAGTCCGCGGACGGCGTGCTCGGCTGCGAGCCCGTCCTCGCCGGCGCCACCCGGCGGGCGGCGGCCGGATGACCGCCGAGCCCGCCGTCACGGAGCCCGCCGTCACGGAGCCCGCCGTCACGGAGCCCGCGATCGCGGGGGACGCGCTCGCCCAGGTGCTGCGCGCGGTGGCGCTGGCGGTGCTGGAGCGTCCGTCCGCCACCCGGCTCCCGTCCGATCCCGGCGCGCTGGTCAGGGAGCACACGCCGCTGCTGCTGGAAGCGGTCGGGAGGTTCCCGGCGCTGCGCGGACGTGCCGCCGGACGGCTCGGGGACGCCGGCGACGAGGCCCGCGCGCTGGCCGCCGTCCTGCTGCATCCCGACGACGGCGTCGTACGGGCGGGGCTGAGCTGGATCAGGCGCCGCGACCGGGCCGCCGAGCGCGCCGGCCGGGACGCCGCACGCGCCGCCCACCGGATCGACCACCTGCGCAAGCGAGTCCGGACCGAGCAGGGGCGCCTGGAGTACGCGCGCCGCGACCTGCGCGACGCGTCCCAGCGTCTCACCGCCGCCCGGGAGGCACTGGCAGAGAAGGAAGAACGAGCGGAGGCGCTGACCCGGCGGCTCGCGACCGAGCGCCACCGGTGGACGCACCCGCGCGCCCTCGCCGCCGCCCTCCTCGCCGTCATCGAACGGCCCCCGCCCCGGCACAACGGCGCGCCCTCAGCCCCCGAAACGGCCAACGCTCGTCTGGGCGCCGCCGCCCGCGCCCTGGGGAAAGGGCCGGAGGAGGTGCTCGACGTTCTGCGGGCGCTCGTGGATCCGGCGCCGCCGCCGGCCCTCGTCACCACCGAGCTGGGCCTGCGCGTCGTCCCGCTCGGCGGGGACACGCATATCGGCGGGTCGTGCCTGCTCGTCGAGGCGGGCGGCACCCGGATCCTGGTCGACGCCGGGCTCCGGCCCGGCGACCGCGCCGAGCCGCCCCGCGACATCGAGCGCGCCCTCGACGGCCCGCTGGACGCCGTCGTCGTCACCCACGCCCACAACGACCACTGCGGCTACGTCCCCGCGCTGGTCGCCCGCCGCCCCGGCCTGCGGGTGCTCGCGTCGCCGGAGACCGCGGCGCTCATGCCGGTGATGTGGGCCGACACCGCCAAGGTCCTCGCGGCGCGGGAGCGCGGCCGGGCCCGCTGGGGCGACGCCGGCGAGGTCCTCTACGGGCCGCCGGACGCCGAGGCCGCGGCCCGGCGGCGCGAGGAGCTGCCGTTCGGGGCGGCGCGCGGCATCGGCGCGCTGGCCGTCGAGCTGTTCCCGGCCGGGCACATCCTGGGCGCGGCCGGGGTGGTGGTGCGCGCCGGAGACCGCCGCGTCGTCATCACGGGCGACATCTCGGGATTCCGGCAGGAGACGGTCGGCGGCTACGCCGTCCCCGAGTCCGCCCGCGCCGCCGACCTCCTGGTCATGGAGTCGACCTGCTGCACCGAAGACCACGACGACCGCGACCTGCGGGTGGGGGAACTGGTGCGCGCGGTCGCGGACGTCCACCGGGCCGGCGGCCGGGTCCTGATCCCGGCGTTCGCGCTCGGCCGCGCCCAGGAAATCGCGCTGATCATGCGGCGGCACCTGCCGGAGGTGCCGGTGCGGCTGGACGGCATGGCCGCCGACCTTGCCGTCGTCTTCGAGTCCCTGGACCCGTCGCTGCGCGTGTTCGGCGGCGCCACCGCGGTCGCGGACCGTCCCGCCGAGCTGGACACCTTCCGCACCGGGGTCGTCATCTCCACGTCCGGCATGCTGACCGGCGGCCCGGCCGTCCAGTGGGCGAGCCGGATCCTCCCCGAACCGGGCAGCGCCCTGTTCATTTCCGGCTACCAGGACGAGGAGTCGCCCGGCCGCGCGCTGCGCGACCTCGCGGAAAAGGGCGGGGAATTCCCGCTTCCCGGCCGGGGCCGCGAGATCACCGTTCCGGTGCGCGCCCGCGTGGACACGGTCCGCCTTTCCGCGCACGCCGACCGCCGGGGCCTTCTCGGCATCTCCGACGAGGTCGCGGCCCGCGAGGTCATGCTCGTCCACGGGATTCCGGGGCGGCAGCGCACGTTCGGCGAGACCCTCCGCGTGCACGGCCGGCGACCGGTGGCGACCGGCCCCTGGCGCCCGGACGGCGGCGCCTGAACCCATGGGACTCCTGTGATCTCCGGGACTGCCGGGATGCACCGAAGAATGGTTGTTACTTCTCGTGTCTTGACAGCCGAAAAATCCCTTGATTTGCGGATTGCAAGGGCGAATTCTGACAAATACTGTTGATCAGCTCCGGGGCTTGGGAGAATGGCGGGGCGGGTATAAGTCGGGCGGCACAATTCGATACGACGCTCCGGAGTGCAGATGCGTCTCACCCGCCCCTGTCTGGCCGCTCTCGGTGCGGCGACCTTCGCCGCCACATCACTGCTGTGGTCCGGTTCCGCCTCGGCGGCCGGCACCAACTACGTCGCACTCGGGGATTCCTACTCCTCCGGCACGGGGGCCGGAAGCTACGACCCCGCCAGCGGGTCGTGCAACCGCAGCGCCAACGCCTACCCGAACCTGTGGGCGGCGGCGCACTCGACCAGTTCGTACAAGTTCGTGGCCTGCTCGGGGGCGACCACCGCGACGGTCGCGAGCGGGCAGCTCGGCGCGCTCGGCTCGTCCACGACGCTCGTCAGCATCACGGCCGGCGGCAACGACGCCGGGTTCAGCGACGTGATGCAGACCTGCGTCCTGCACTCGACGTCGACATGCCAGAGCAGGGTGGCGCAGGCCGAGAGCTACATGACGAACACCCTGCCCGGCCGACTCGACTCCCTCTACGGCAAGATCCGCGCGAAGTCGCCGTCGGCCCGCGTGGTCGTGCTCGGCTACCCGCGCCTCTACAAGATCGTCAACGTGTGCGTGGGGCTCAGCAACGCCAAGCGCACCGCGCTGAACGGGGCCGCCGACACCCTCGACGGCGTCCTCGCGAAGGCGGCGGGACGCGCCGGCTTCACCTGGTCCGACGTCCGCGACGAGTTCGCCGGCCACGAGCTGTGCTCGGGCGACGACTGGCTCAACGCGGTGACGATCCCGATCGAGTCCTCCTACCACCCGACCGCGCGCGGCCACCGCCTCGGCTACCTGCCCGCCCTGACCGGTTCCGCCGCCCTCGCCCTGCAGAAGCAGACCTGACCGGAGTCAGGGGCCGCCGAGCCGGTCGAGTTCCGCCTGCACGGTCTCGGCCAGCGGCGATCCGAGATTCCGCAGGAGCGTGAGCGCGGTGCGCACATGCGCGCGCGCCTCGTCCTGGCGGCCACCGGAGAGGAGGGCCATCGCCAGGGCGCGCTCGGCGTCCGCCCGCAGAAGCGGGTCATCGACCTCCTGTGAGGCCGCGACTGCCGCCTCACAGGAGGTCACCGCCTCTTCGGGATCGCTGGTCGCCGCCCGACCCAGCGCCATGCGCGTCCGGGCCTCCTGGCGGTGGTCGCCTAGGGCGACGTAGAGGCCGACTGCCTCGCGCAGATGACGGATGCCCTCCTCGCGGTCCCCGCCGGCGAGATGGGCGACGCCGATGCTGTTCAGGGTGTCGGCCTCGCCGAGCCGGTCGCCCAGCATCCGGTACGTGCGCAGGGCGTCCCTGAAGCTCGGCAGCGCCCGGGGGCCGTCGCCGTTGAGGACGTGGACGTCGGCGATGCTGTGCAGGGCGCGTGCGGTGCCGACCGGATCGTTCAGCTCGCGGTACATGTCGAGGATCGACTCGTAATGATCCATCGCCGCGTTGCCGTCCCCGGCGAGGCGATGCGCGTCCGCGATGCTGTGCAGTGCCCGTGCCGTGGCGAGGCGGTTCCCTGTGCTCTCGTACGCGGTCAGCGCCCGCGTGTAGATGCCGATCGCCGCGTTGTACTGTCCCTGCATGCGCTCGATGTCGCCTATGGAGTGCAGCGTACGAGCTTCCCAGTACCGATCGGCCAGGTCATGGTAGACCGCCAGCGCTTCCTCGTAGAAGGCGCGGGCCTCACGCTGGTGGCCGGAGAGCCGGGCGATGTCGCCGCTGAGGAATTTCATGTCGGCGGCGCACGTCACGTCGTCCAGGTCCGCGCACCATCGCGCGGCCCGGCGGCACAGGTCCGCGGCATCCTTCCAATGGCCGCCGAGGCGCAGGAAGTACGCCATCGCCCGGGCGAGGCGCGCCGCGCGGGCCGGCCGGCCGGTGTCGATGGCGAGCTCGACGCACGCGTGAAGGTTGGGGCGTTCGGTCTCCAGCCACGTCATGGCCTCCGCGTGCGAGGCGAAGACCGGGGTTTCGACCGGCGGATGTTCGATCTCGTCCTCGAAGTCCCTGGATCCGAGGAGATTGATGATGCGCTCAGCCCGTAGCGTCAGCACCGTGTAGTAGTCGATGGCGCGGTCTTCCGCGGCGGACGTCTCGGCGGGCGGGTCCTCGTCCGCACGGTGCGCCACGTAGTCGCGGACGAGGTCGTGCATCCGGTAGCGCCGGTATGCGGGCTCTTCCAGCAGGCTTTGGTCGGTCAGGGCGTCTAGACCGAGGACAGTTTCGGCGAGGGTGCCGCCGTAGAGCGCCACCGCGGCGTGCACGCCGAACTCGGGGCCGGGGTGCAGTGCCAGGCGCCGCAGCAGACGCTGATGGTCGGGGGCGATTCCTTCGTAAGAGGGGTGGAGCGCGGCCATCACACCGTTCTGCCCGGGAACGGGCGCATCATCCGGTCCCTCGGACGCCGCCATCTCCGAAAGGAGATTTCCGGGCGTCCAGGCAGGGTGGCTCTCGAGGTGCCCGGCCACCAGGCGGACGGCCAAGGGCAGGCAGCCGCATCGGGACACGATCTCGCGTGCGTCGGCGGAATGGCCGCGAAGGCGCTCGGTCCCCACGACATGGCTCAGGAGCTGCACGGCGTCCTGGATCGCGAGCGCGTTCAGGCCGACGACCCTTCCGCCGTCCAGGACGAGCCGCCGCCGGCTCGTGATGATGGTGAGGCAGGGACCCGCGGGGATGAGCGGCACCACCTGTTCCTGGTCTGCGGCGTTGTCCAGGAGAAGGAGCCTCCGGGAATTCGCGGTCTCGGACCGCCACAGTGCGGCACGTTCCTCCAGTGACTCGGGAACCTGGTCGGGTGCGAGTCCAACCGCGTGAAGCAGGGCCTCCAGCGCCCTGTCCGGAGACACGGGAGCCTGGTCGGCGCTGTGGGCGTGCAGGTTCAGGAACAGCGCACCGTCGGGGAAGGAGCCGGCGAGCCCGTGCGCGGCGTGCACCGCGAGGGTCGTCTTACCGACGCCGGCCATCCCGTTGATCGTGCAGATGGCGGCGGTGCTCGCGGCCGTGCTCCCTGCCGCGGCCTCGATGCGTCTCAGCGTGGAGTCGCGGTTCACGAAATCGGGGATGTCCGTCGGCAGGCTCCGTGTCGCGCGGGCGGGGATCGCCGGCGGGCGGCGCAGTGCGCGGGACAGGGCCGCCAGCTGCTCGGCGGCGGCCTCCCGCTGTGTTGTCTGTGCCTGGGTGAGGCCGATACCGGCGATGACCAAGCCGAGTACACCGCTGAATGCGCCCAGCACGCTCGCCACCTTGTCCGCCGCGTCCAGGCCGAGCACCGCGAACAACGTTGCGAGGGCGACCAGCAGGCAGGTCAGCCCGAACAGGCTTAACAGGTATGGAGGACGGCGCCATGGGGACACTGCGTCATTTTGTCCCAGTATCACGGCCATGCGTGGCAAGTTCTGACTTCCGGTTCGATGACTGCCATCGCACTACAGAATAATGTTCTGGGAGGGTAGAATAATGTTCTGTGAGCGAGATCGGGCGGGAGAAGGTGCTGCGGGCGGCGCTGGGGCTGTTCGGGCGGGACGGCGTCGCCGGGACGACGCTGAGCGCGCTCCGGACGGCGAGCGGTGTGAGCGTCGGCAGCTTCTACCACCACTTCGCCGGCAAGGAGCAGGTGGCCGAAGCGCTGTTCGTGGAATGCGTCTCCATGTACCAGGACGCGTTCCTCGCCGAGTTGAGGGCGCATGACAGCGCGCGCGGGGCGGTGGCCGGTGTCGTGGCGTTCCATGTGCGGTGGTGCAGAGAGCATGCCGACAGGGCCCGGTTCATGTTCACCGAACGTCCGGCCGCGAGCGAGGCGCTCGCCGAGCGCAACAGGGCGTTCTTCCGGGAGGTCCGCAGCTGGTGGCGCGTCCACGAGCGGCACGGCGCGCTGATCGGCGTGGACGGAACGACCGCGTTCGTCCTCTGGCTCGGGCCCGCGCAGGAGCTGTGCCGGATGTGGCTGAACGGCCAGATCCCGGAGCCGGACGCGAAACAGGTCGAATGGCTGAGCGAGGCCGCATGGCGGTCGCTAGGAGGGGACCATGCTGATTGACGCGTGGATGCAGCACGGGACGGTCCGGTTCCTGCAGCACGAGATGCTGGATTCGCTGTGGCGGTGGCTGGGGCGGAAGCCTCCGGCCGAGGAGCCGCCCGTCCAGGCGACCGTCGAGGCCATGGACGCCGGGGGAGTGGACGTCGGCCTCATCAGCGCCTGGTACGGGCCGGAGGGCGACCTGGTGAGCAACGACGAGGTCGCCTCCTTCGTCGAGCAGGCCCCGGGCAGGCTCGTGGGCGTCGCGTCGGTGGACCTGCGCAAACCCATGGAGGCCGTGCGGGAGCTGAGGCGGTGCGTGCGGGACCTGGGTTTCAAGGGGCTGCGCGTCGTGCCGTGGCTGTGGGAGCTGCCGCCCACCGACCGCCGCTACTACCCGCTGTTCGCCGAATGCGTGGAACTGGGCGTCCCCTTCTGCACGCAGGTCGGCCATACCGGTCCGCTGCGCCCGTCCGAGACGGGACGGCCGATCCCGTACATCGACCAGGTCGCGCTCGACTTCCCCGAGCTGGTCATCGTGGGCGGGCACATCGGCTACCCGTGGACGGAGGAGATGGTCGCGGTGTGCCGCAAGCACCCGAACGTCTACATCGACACGTCCGCGTACACGGTGCGCAGGTATCCGCCGGAACTCGTCCGGTACATGACCCAGGACAGGCACCACAAGGTCATGTTCGGCACCAACTACCCGATGCTGACCGCCGACCGGGCACTGAAGGGCCTGGACGATCTCGGGCTGAGCGAGGAGGCCAAGGAGGCGTTCCTGGCCGGCAACGCCGCGAAGGTCTTCCGCCTCTAGTGATCTACAACGTAAAGGTCACCGGCGGAGCGCCCGGTAGGAGAGCAGGCCGAGCGGGACGGGCGCCCAGAACGTGATCGCGCGGAACAGCAGGACGGCGTGCAGGGCGGGGCCGGCGTCGATGCCGAGGGCGGCGAGCGCGGCGACGAGGGCGGTCTCGGTGGAGCCGACGCCGCCGGGCAGCGGGATGGCGGCTCCGGCGGCGGCCCCCACCAGGTAGGCCGCCACGAGGGTGAGCGCGTCGGCGGGGCTCACCGCCGTCCCGGGGACGGCGAGGACGCTGAACGCGAACGCCACCCCGAGGGCGAGCGTGGTCCCGGCGGACGCGGTCAGGGTGACCAGCAGGTCGCGCGGGCGGCGGCACAGGTCCTTGAGCCCGTCGACGGCCCGTCCGACCACGGCCGAGCGGGCCGCGCGCCGGCCCCACAGCGCGGCGGCGGGCAGCAGCACCCCGCCCGCGATGAGCAGCGGGAGGGACGGGACGAGCCCGGCGGCGTGCGCGGCGTGGTCGCCCAGGGCGTCCAGCATCCGGCCGTTCCCGCCGCCGAGGCCGAGGACCGCGCCGAGCAGCAGCAGGTCGGCGGGGACGCCCGCGACCTGCAGGACGGCCACGGCGACCGCCGCGCGGGGCAGCGGCAGGCCGCGGCAGACGAGGTAGCGGGTGTTGACGGCGACGGCGCCGAGGCCGCCCGGGGTGATCCGGTTGGCGGCGGCCGCGGCGAACTGCGCGAGCGACGTTGCGGCCAGCGGCAGCGGGCGGCCCGCCGCGCCGCGCAGCGCGATCGCGGCGAACACGTAGTGCAGCAGCGACAGCAGGATCAGCGCCGGGAGGAACTCCCAGCGCATGGCGCCGAGCGCGGACGCCGCCTGGCGCAGCGGGCCGAGCGTCACCAGCAGGGCCGTACCGAGGCCCGCGAGGAGAGCCGCGAAGATCGTCCAGCGGACCCGGCGGATCCGCTGGACGGCGGGAAGCGGTGCGGTGGCGCCGCCGAGGCCGGGAAGCTCGGCGGTCACCACGCGTTCGGCGCCGGCGGCGATCGTGTTCACACCCCACTGTCCGGTGACGGGAATGAAGAGCGCGTGTCCGGCTGATACCCGCTCGGGCGAACGGTATGGGACGTTCTGCCTGACCGGTCGGAAACGTCGCCGGCGGCGCCGCCGCGGCCCCCCGGCGCGTTTTTCCGGCGGCGCGCGGGTTTGGTCCTCGCCTGGAATTTCTTTCACACTATGATCAGGGACCGCTACGGGTTGTGACGATCATTTGACCGGGGAGTGTGACGACCATGACCAGCGCTCACCAGCGGCTGAGCGAACGCATCAGGGTGTTCCGGGGCACGCGCGGCGGCCGCCGGGCCCTGCCCGCGAAGGCCCCCGGCGACACGGCGATCGTACTGACCTGCAGCGACTATCTCGCGCTGGCCGAGCATCCGGTGATCACCGAGGCCATGATCGCGAGCCTGCGCGCGGCGGACCCGGCGGCGCCCGCGCCCGGCCTCTGCCTGCCCGGCGACCACCCGCAGACCGTCCTCGGCGCGGAGCTGGCCCGGCACCTGGGGGCGCGGGCCGGGGTGCTCTGCTCGTCGGGCTGGGCGGCCAACACCGGGCTCCTGCAGGTGGTCGCCGGCCCGGACGTCCCCGTCTACCTGGACGTCCTCGCGCACATGTCGCTGTGGGAGGGGGCGCGGACGGCGGGCGCGGAGCTGGCCTACTTCCGCCACAACGACCTCGACCATCTGCGCCGCCGCATCGAGGTGAGCGGTTCCGGCCTGATCGCCGTGGACGCCGTCTACAGCACCGACGGGTCGGTGGCTCCGCTGGCCGAGTTGGCGGAGCTGGCCGAGGAGCACGGCTGCCTGCTGGTCGTGGACGAGTCGCACTCGCTCGGCACGCACGGCGAGCGCGGGGCGGGCCTGGTCGCCGAACTGGGCCTCACCGGCCGCGTCGACTTCCGCACGGCGAGCCTGGCGAAGGCCCTGACGGGGCGCGCCGGCCTGATCGCCTGCGACCGTCCCGGCTTCGCGGACTACTTCACCCACACCGCGCTCCCGGCGGTGTTCAGCTCGACGCTGCTGCCGCACGACATCGCGGGCCTGGCCGCGGCGCTGAAGGTCGCCCGGCGGGAGGGCTGGCGGCGCGTCCGGCTGCGCGCGGTCACCGCCCGGCTGCGGGACGGGCTGGCCGGCCTCGGCTACCGCCTGGTCGAGTCGGACACGCAGATCATCGCGCTGGAAGCGGGTTCGGAGTCCGAGGCGACCCTCATGCGGGACGCGCTCGTCGGCCGCGACATCTTCAGCGCGGCGGTGTTCCCGCCGGCGGCGTCGGTGGGCCGCACGCTGGTCCGGCTCTCCGCCCATGCCGGGCTGAGCGACGGCGACGTCCGCCGGATCCTCGCCGCGTGCGGAGAACTCCGTCCCCGGGCGGCCGCGGCGGTGTGACCCTCACGCGGCGGGCTGGTACCGGTCCTGGCGGGTCTGCGCGCCGATGTAGCGGAGCATGCTGCGCAGTGCCCAGTGGTTGATGCCGCTGGGCATCACGCGGTAGCCCTGCCGGTTGGCCATGGCCATCGCGGCGAACCGGGCCTGGTCGAGCGGTGACCAGGGGATGTCGAACCGCTCCCGGACGAGCGGCGGCAGGCACCCGAAGGTGATCAGCCGCAGCGGGCGCTCGATGACGAGGCGGCCGGCCCGGTCGAGGCGGGGGCCGCCGACGGGCAGGATCGTGACGGTGCCGGACCCGTGCTTGGCGATCTCCAGGGCCCGCGCGGCGGCGGGCGTGAGTTCGAGCGTCCTGGCGCAGATGTGCCAGAACTTGGACTGGAACGCCGCGTAGTCGGCGGGCACGGGCCGCATGCTGACGCCGTAGCGGGAGTACCAGGTGACGGTCTCGGCGTACATCTGCTCGTGGTCCTCGGCGGTGAGGGTGCCGGGGTGGAAGATTTCGGCTGCCTTGAAGATCTCCCAGGTGAAGGTGGCGTGCGCCCACCAGAACGTCTCGGGTTCGAGGGCGTGGTACCGCCTGCCGTGCTCGTCCACGCCGCCGATGTCGCGGTGCAGGTCCCGGATCCCGCGGGCGCGGGTGACGCCGTCGGGCGCGAGGATCGTCGCCCAGATCTGCGGGACGGACCGGTGGATCCGGTCGAACGGCGCGTCGAAGAACGCCGAGTGCTCGCCGACCCCGGCGCCGATGCCCGGGTGCATGAGCTGCATCAGCCCGGCCGCGGCCCCCGGTAGCAGCGAGCGCAGATCACCGGCGTAGCGCCACAGAAGCGTCCCCGGGACCAGCGGCGCGTGCGCGACCGTCCGGGAGGAGCGAGCTCGGGGCAGGGGCGAGGCGGGCATCGCACCTCCAGACCGGTGACCACGTACCCCAAGCGTAGAACCGTGCTGAGACAAGAGTCAATCTTTGTCGCACGGTGCATGACGCGAGCGGGGCGTGGACCGCACCTCGGCCACCGGAGCACGGGCATGCCCGGCGACGCAGGCGACCGCAGCGACGTCGCACAAACCGTAACGGGAACGGAGAGCGTAACGACGGCGTGAGGATCGCCTGCGTCGTATCGGGGGTTCCAGGGGGTCGCCCCCTGGGCCTACGCAGCGGGCTTGTAGACGGCGACGGCGCAGGCGCTGCCGAGGCCGATGTTGTGCTGGAGAGCGACGCGGGCGCCTTCGACCTGGCGCTTGCCGGCCTGGCCGCGGAGCTGCCAGGTGAGCTCGGCGCACTGGGCGAGGCCGGTGGCGCCGAGGGGGTGGCCCTTGGAGATGAGGCCGCCGGACGGGTTGACGACCCACTTGCCGCCGTAGGTGGTGGCCTTGTCGTCGATGAGCTTGTGGCCCTCGCCGACACCGGCCATGCCGAGCGCCTCGTAGGTGATGAGCTCGTTGGCGCTGAAGCAGTCGTGGAGTTCGATGACGTCGACGTCGTCGATGGAGACCTGGGCCTCGTCCATGGCCTTGCGCGCGGCCAGCTGGGAGACGCCGTACCCGACGACCTGGATGGACGAGTGGTCCTCGAAGCTCTGCGGGATGTCGGTCGCGATGTGGTGGCCGGCGAGCTCGACGGCCTGCTCCCACAGGTCGTTCTCGTCCAGGAACCGCTCGCTGACGACGAGCGCGGCGCCGGCCCCGTCGGACGTGGGGGAGCACTGCAGCTTGGTCAGCGGGTCGAAGATCATCGTGGCGTTCTTGACGTCGTCGAGCGAGTACTCGGTCTGGAACTGCGCGTACGGGTTGTTGACCGAGTGCTTGTGGTTCTTCCAGCCGATCCAGGCGAAGTGGTCCGGGGTGGAGCCGTACTTCTCCATGTGCTCGCGGCCGGCGTTGCCGAACATCTGCGGCATGGGCGCCTTGTCCAGCTCCCATTCGCGGCCCGCGGTCATGGAGCGCAGGTGGTGGTCGATGATGGTGACCTTGGACTCGCCCATGCCCGCGCCGAGCGAGCCCTTCTTCATCTTCTCCATGCCGAGCGCGAGCGCGCAGTCGGCGAGGCCGCCGCGGACGGCCTGGCGGGCGAGGAACAGCGCGCTGGAGCCGGTCGCGCACGCGTTCATGACGGTCATGACGGGGATGCCGGTCATACCGGTCTCGTAGAGGGCGCGCTGGCCCATCGACCCGTACATCGAGCCGGCGTAGGCCATCTCGACCTTGTCGTAGCCGACGCCCGCGTCCTTCAGGGCGTTGCCGACGGCCTCCTTGGCCATGTCGGGGTACTCCCAGTCGCGGGAGCCGGGCTTCTCGAACTTGGTCATGCCCACGCCGACGACGAAGGTGCGGTTGGCCATCGGGGTCGCCTCCTGTTACCGAATCCTGTTCGGTCACACGATAACGCGCCGCGTGCCGGGCGGGCAGGGGCGCTCCCGATGATCGGGACGAAACCGCCGGTCAGCCGGACATCTCGGACGAGAGCGCGGCGGCGAAGGCGTCCACGTCGTCCTCGGTCGTGTCGAACGAGCAGACCCAGCGGACCTCGCCGGCCGCCTCGTCCCAGGTGTAGAAGGGGAACCGCTTGCGCAGCCGGTCGGCCGCGTCCTTCGGGATGAGCGCGAAGACGGTGTTCGCCTGCACGGCCTGCGTGATCTCCACGCCCGGGACGGCGCGGGCGGCGGCCTCCAGGCGGGCGGCCATCGCGTTGGCGTGGGACGCGTTGCGCAGCCACAGGTCGCCGTCCAGGAGCGCGACGAGCTGCGCCGACACGTACCGCATCTTGGACGCCAGCTGCATGCTCGACTTGCGCAGGTAGGCCACGCCGCGCACCGAGTCCGGGTTCAGGACGACGATCGCCTCGCCGAGCAGCAGCCCGTTCTTGGTGCCGCCGAACGACAGGACGTCCACGCCCGCGTCGGTGGTGAGGGCGCGCAGCGGGACGCCGAGCGACGCGGCGGCGTTGGCGATGCGGGCGCCGTCCATGTGCACGGTCAGGCCGCGCTCGTGCGCCGCCGCCGTGATCGCCGCGGTCTCCTCCGCCGTGTAGACGGTGCCGAGCTCGGTGCTCTGGGTGATCGACACGACGGCGGGCTGCCGCCGCTGGACGTTGCCGAACCCCGTCGCGTACGCCGCGACCAGGCCGGGCGTCAGCTTCCCGTCCGGGGTCGGGACGGTGATCAGCTTGAGCCCGGCGATCTTCTCGGCGGCGCCGCACTCGTCGGTGTTGATGTGCGCCGACTCCGGGCACACGACGGAACTCCACCGCTCGGACATCGCCTGCAGCGACACCACGTTCGCGCCCGTCCCGTTGAACACCGGGAACACCTCGGCCCGGTCGCCGAAACGCCGCCGGACGACGTCGCGGAGCCGGCCGGTGACGGCGTCGTCGCCGTAGGCGGGCTGGTGCCCGCCGTTGACCTCGGCCAGGGCGGCGAGGACGTCCGGATGGACGCTCGCCTGGTTGTCGCTGGCGAATCCGCGCGCGGCGGCGGGACGGTTCTCGGGCGGCTGAGTCATGCGTCCATTCTCGGGGACGCCGGCCGCCCCTGGATCTCTAGGCCGGGCGGTCGGTGATGTTCTGCACCGAGGCGGGCGAGGCGTCGGCCGGGGGCTCGGCGGCGCGCAGCGCGATCCGGGCGCGCATGGCGTCGAGGTCGTCGCCGAACCGGGCCACGGTGGACTGCAGGTCCCGCCACAGCCCGGTGCGCTGCTCGAGCTGGGCGACCTTGGTCCGCAGGTCGCCGATGCGGCGCTCGGCGGCCTCCAGCCGGGTGCGGTTGCCGGCGGTGTCGCGGCCGGTGCGGATCAGGCTGGTCGCGACGGCGGCCAGGTCGCGCTCGGTGTCGTCCATCCGCTCGTCGATGCGCGGCAGCAGCCGGTCGTTGAGCTGCCCGACGAGGGAGTCCAGCTCGGTGCGGATGGTGCGCAGCTCGGCGTCCTGGTCCTGGACGGCCTGCTCCAGGATCTCCACGCGCTCGACGTAGGAGGGCAGCAGCCGCCCCAGCTCCGCAGACCGTTCCAGATCTCGTCCCACCTTGACGAGGACGCCGATGCCCTCGCGCAGATGGCGCTCCGCCTCGGCGGCGGCGCGGCGGACGAGACCCGGGATCACGGTCATGGCGCTCCCTCCAGGGGCCGGTTCGTATGGATTCTCCTTAAACTCTAGGCGAACCGGCCGTGAAGATTTTGTGAACCAAGATGTTTATTTCGGGGAGCGGGCCCGTTTTCGGACGGCGGGCGGGCGCCGCGTCCGGGCCGCAGGTGGCGGGCTGCATGCGCAGAGGCCCCTGCTCACGATGAGCGAGGCGCGTTCGGTGGTGTAGTCGGCCTGGCTGAGCGCCGGGCGGACACGGTGACAGGTCAGGCAGAGCATGCGGTGTTCGTCCTCCCCGTAAGGCCGGGAGCGCCCCGTGCCCGGTGGGTTTCCGGCCCGCCGCCCCGCGCGCATTCCCCCCGGATGCGCAACGGGACGGCGGGACCCACAGGATGGCCCTTCGTCTCCCAGCCGCCGTCACGGTATGCGTCCGCAGGTTGCATGCACGTTGCGATCAGGTGATCACGGAACGTGTCCTGATCCGGCCGTGCGGGATCGGTGGAATCGGTTGCGCGGAACCCGCCGATGGGCCGATCCTCAGACGGGCCGAGGTTCTCTCCGGGGGAAAGGACTGATGGTTGTGCACGATCCGGTGGCCGTCCGTCCGCCCATCTCCGCATCCTGGCGGCGCTCCCGGGACGCCGGCGTCGACGCCGCGCTCGCGTCGGCCCCGCTGGCGTTCGAGCGGGACTCGATCGCCGCCGCCCGCGCCGCCCACCCGCTCCGGCCGCATCTGCCGATGCTGGAGGCGCTGCTGCGCGGGGTCGCCGACGAGACCGAGCACCTGATGGTGATCACCGACGCGGCCGGGCACGTGCTGTGGACGCAGGGCCCGCCCGCCGCCCGCCGCGCCGCCGACGCGATCGGGTTGGCCGAGGGTTTCCGCTGGTCGGAGGACGCCGTCGGCACCAACGGGATCGGCACCGCGCTCGCCACCGGCCGGCCCGAGTACGTCTACGCCGCCGAGCACGTCGCGCGCGTCCTGCACCGCTGGTCGTGCGCCGGCGCGCCGATCATCGACCCCGACTCGGCGCGGGTCGTCGGCTGCATCGACGTCAGCGCGTCCGCGGCGGCGCTGCATCCGGCGACGGTGGCGCTGGTCGCCGCCGCCGCGCGGCTGGCCGAGTCGCGGCTGGAGAACGAGATGCTGGCGCGGGACGAGCGGATGCGCGAGCGGCTCCTGCCCCACCTGCGCGGGCTCGGCGAGGCGGGGCTGCTCGTCACCGCCACCGGCCGGATCCTCGCGGCGGGCGCGCCCGGGCTGCGCGGCCGCCGGGTGCCCGCCCCCGAGCCCGGCGGGGCGCTCGCGCTGCCGGACGGCCGCGTCGCCGTCGCCGAGCCGCTCGGCGAGGCGTTCCTCCTGCGGACCACCGGCCGGGTGGCGGCCGGCTCGCCGGAGCGGCCCGGCCGGGCGGACGGTCCGCTGCTGACGCTGTCGCTGCTCGGCGACGGGCAGCCGCACGCGCTGCTGGACGGCCGGCGGTTCGACCTGACGCTGCGGCACGCCGAGATCCTCGCGCTGCTCGCCCTGCACCCGCGCGGGCTGAGCGGCGACCGGCTCTCGCTGTACCTGTACGGCGACGACGGCAGCCCCGGGACCGTCCGCCCCGAGATCCACCGGCTCCGCCAGCAGCTCGGCGGCATCGTCCACGCCCGCCCCTACCGGCTCGGCTGCGCGGTCGAGGCCGACTTCCTCACCGTCCGGCGGATGCTGGACGACGGCGACGTCCCCGGCGCGGTGCGGCTGTACGGGGGCGAGCTGCTGCCCCGCTCCGACGCGCCCGCGATCCGCGCGGAACGCGACGAGCTGGCGGTGCGGGTGCGGCGGCAGGCCCTCGACCGGGGCGGCGCGGACGCGCTGTGGGCCTACGCGCAGACCGAGCCGGGCCGCACCGACCTGGAGGCCCTCGAACGGCTGCGCGCCGTCCTGCCGGCGGGCGACCCGCGGCGGGCCGCCGTCGCCTCCCGCAGCGACCGCCTGCTCAACGGCGAGCCGTGAAGTGGGAGCAGTCGTTGTAGCAGACGGCCTGGAGCCCGGAGCCGTCGCTCCGCCAGCGGGTGAGCGAGGCGTTGGCGACCGGCACCCGCTCGATGTCCATGACGTCCTTCTCGGTGAGGTCCTCCACCAGGTAGCGGGTCATGACGATGATCGCGTCGTGCGTGACGACGAGGACCCGGCCGCCGGGGGCGTCCGCCTCCAGGTCGCGGTAGAAGCTGCGCAGCCGCAGCGCGAGGTCGGCCCACGACTCCCCGCCGGGCGGGCGGTAGTAGAACTTGCCGAGCTGGTGCAGCCGGGCCGCCTCGTCGGGGAACCGGCGCTTGACGCCGAGCGATGTGAGGCCCTGCAGGGCGCCCTGCTCGCGGTCGCGGAGCCGCTCGTCCACGCGCAGGGTCAGGCCGCCGCGGGCGGCGTAGGGGACCTGTGCGAGCGCGATCTCGGCGGTGTCGACGGTGCGCAGGTAGGGGGAGGCGACGACGTGCGTCGGGCGCTCGTCCGCCGGGAGTGCCGCGAGGAGGCGGCCGAGCGTCGCCGCCTGGGCGCGGCCGGCGTCCGTCAGCGGGACGTCGGCGTCGCGCTCGGGGATGCCGGCCTCCTCGGCGTCGGTTCCGCGCACCGCCTGGTAGGCGAGGTTGCCGGTGCTCTCACCGTGCCGGGTCAGGTTCAGCCACTGCAGCGATCTCACGCCCGCCATGCTGCCATGCCCGCTCGGCGCCGCGTCCCCCTCCGGTGCGGGCCGGTGGGGGCCGGCGCGGGCCGGCGCGATGCGGCCGTGCTCTACACGCGGTAGTACTCTCGGTGCCGTGACGGACGTCCTGAGCACCGTGATCATCGCGGTGGCGCTGCTGACCGCCGCCTACGCGCTGGTGGCGGCGCTGCGCAACCGGGCGATGGACCTCGGGCACCTGATCGCGCTCGGCGTCCTGGAGGCGCTGCTGATCGCGCAGGTCGTCACCGGGTTCGTCAAGCTGTCCGGCGGCGAGGGGCCGGACGGGTCCGCCACCTTCGTCGGCTACCTGCTCGCGTCCCTGCTCGTCCCGGCCGCGGGCGCCGGGTGGGGGCTGCTGGAGCGCACCCGGTGGGGGTCCGGCGTGATCGTCATCGCCGGGGTGGCCGTCGCCGTCATGGTCGTCCGGATGAACCAGTTGTGGAGCGGTACCGGTGTCTGAATCCGAGCACGTCCGGCCCGAGGCCCGCGCGGGCGAGGGCGCCCGCGCCGGCGCCGTCGCCCGCACGGGCGGCGGGACCCGCCCCGGCACCGCGACGGGGCCGGGACGGCTGCTGGTCGCCGTCTACGCGATCTTCGCGCTCGCGGCCGGTGCGCGGGCGGCGGTGCAGATCGCCACCAGGTACTCCGAGGCGCCGCTCGCCTACGTGCTGTCGGCGCTCGCCGCGGCCGTCTACGTCCTGGCGACGGTCGCGCTGGCCCGCGGCGGCCGGACGTCGTTCCGGGTCGCCGTCGCCGCCTGCTCGACCGAGCTGGCCGGGGTGCTGATCGTGGGCACGCTCAGCATCGCGGACTCCGCGGCGTTCCCCGATGAGACCGTCTGGTCCGGGTACGGGCGGGGTTACGGCTTCGTCCCGCTGGTGCTGCCGGTCGTCGGACTGCTGTGGCTGCGCCGCACCGCCCGCGCGGCCGGCGGGACCGGCGCGGGCGGTGGGCGCCCTGTGAGCGGCGGCGTGTGAGCCCTCCGGCCACAGGTGTCCCCTGGTCATGCCGCGGCAGACAGCGATGAGCGGCCGCCGATCGGCAGGGCGCGCACGGCCGCCCGCGTGACGGCCTCCACCTCGTCCGCCGATAGGTCGGCGGTCGGGTTGCGGCGCATCCAGCGGATCAGCTTCAGCGGCGGCGCGAACACGATGCCGTCCGCGGCGAACGGCGTGCGGACGAGCCCGCCGCCGTGCACGGCGAGCACCGGCGTCACCTGCACCGGCACCTCGGCGACGCGGGAGATCTCCAGGGCGGCGGCCTCGGCCCGCCCGGTCACCGCCGCCACCAGCTTGGACTGGGTGCGGCCGTCGATGAACAGCCTGCCGCCGTGGTGGGAGATCTCCGCGTCGGGATGCCACGCCTCGTTGTGGATCAGCCAGACCCCGCCCGGCCCGATCACCAGCTCGTCGGCGGAGCCGTGCCCGGGGACCGTCCGCGCGTGCAGCACCCGGTGGCCGTGCCGCTCCAGCGTGTAGCGCAGCAGCCGGTCCGTGCGCTCCTCGCCGCGCAGCCCGAGCCGCCACACCCGCGTCGAGTGGTAGACGCGCCAATGGACGAAAACGTCCGCTGCCGCCACCAGAACGCCCATCATGATTCCGAAAACAGCGTTGACGAGCAGTCCGCACAGTATGAGCGTCGCCGTCGCGAGAAATGCGCGGGTCCGCAATCTCCCTTTTCGGCCACGCTGCCAGAGCTCCTCGTAGACCGCCTGCGGGGAACCGCCGGTGAACGCGGTCCTGTCTCTGAGGTAGATGGAGCTGCCGAACATGCCGAACCTCCCAGCACCTGCGATGACGCCATCAGTATGCGGATACCCAAGGCATTGCCGCTACCGTTCGGAAGGTGACTTAAATCAAACTTCCAAGTGACTCCCGGACTTGAAATCATTGCTCACCTGCCCTTTCGACAGGGTTGGCGGCGCCGGTTCCGGGAAGAATCCGGAACATCCCCGGGGTGAATGCATGAAAGGCTCGATGCAACTTCCATCGCAACAAACAGAGCCTTTTTCAGTGCAATGGATTTCGCGCCCGCGGAAGTGCCCGGCAGACTGGGGCGATGCACCTCAGCGCCGCCGAGAGCCTGCCCGTCCGCCACGCCGTGCCCGCGCTGCGCGCGGCCCTGCACATCGGCGGGCACATCGGCGGGCACATCGGCGGGCACATCGGCGGGGACGGCGGCGGCGCGGCGGTGCTGGCGGCGCCGCCCGGCACGGGGAAGACCACCCTCGTCCCGCTCGCCCTCGCCGGGCTCGCCCTCGGCGGCCCGCCCGCCGCCGGGAAGGTCCTCGTCCTGGAGCCCCGCCGGCTCGCCGCCCGCGCCGCCGCCCGCCGGATGGCGTGGCTCCTCGGCGAACGCGTCGGCGGCCGGATCGGCGTCACCGTCCGGGGCGAGAACCGTCCCGGCACCCGCGTCGACGTCGTCACCACGGGCGTGGTCCTCCAGCGACTCCAAGCGGACCCGGAACTCGCCGGCGTCGGCACGGTGATCCTGGACGAGTGCCACGAGCGGCACCTGGACGCCGACACCGCGCTGGCGTTCCTGCTCGACGTCCGCGCCACGCTCCGCCCGGACCTGCGCCTGGTCGCCGCGTCCGCGACCGCCGACACCGGCCCCTGGGCGCGGCTCCTCGGCGACGCGCCCGTCGTGGAGACCGAGGCGGCGCTGCACCCGGTCGAGACGGTCTGGGCGCCGCCGGCCCGGCCCGTCCCGCCGCCGCACGGCATGCGCGTCGACCCGGCGTTCCTCGCGCACGTCGCCGCGACCGTCCGCCGCGCCGCGGCCGAACGCGACGGCGACGTGCTGTGCTTCCTGCCGGGCGTCGGGGAGATCGCCCGCGTCGCCGGGCTCCTCGGCGGCCTGCCCGCCGACGTGCTGCAGATCCACGGCCAGGCGCCCCGCGCCGTGCAGGACGCGGTGCTCGCGCCCGGGTCCCGCCGCCGGGTCGTCCTCGCCACGTCGGTCGCCGAGTCGAGCCTCACGGTGCCCGGCGTCCGCGCGGTCGTGGACTCCGGCCTCGCCCGCGAGCCCCGCACCGACCACGCCCGCGGCCTCGGGTCGCTCACCACCGTCCGGGCGTCCCGCGCCACCGCCGAGCAGCGCGCCGGCCGCGCCGGACGCGAGGCCCCCGGCACCGTCTACCGCTGCTGGACGCAGGCCGAGCACGACCGCCTCCCCGCCCGCCCCCGTCCCGAGATCGAGCTGGCCGACCTCACCGGCTTCGCCCTCCAGGCGGCCTGCTGGGGCGACCCCGAGGCGGCCGGCCTGTCCCTTCCGGACCCGCCGCCGCCCGCCGCGATGGACGCCGCCCGAGCCACCCTGCACGCCCTCGGCGCCGTCCAGGGTGGCCAGGTCACCGACCGGGGCCGTCGCCTGGCCCGCGTCGGCCTCCACCCGCGCCTGGCCCGCGCCCTGATCGACGGTGCCCCGGAGGTCGGTCCCCGCAGCGCGTCCGAGATCGTCGCGCTGCTCTCCGAGCCTCCGCCCCGCTCCGCGGGCGACGACCTGACCGCCACCTGGCGCGCCCTGCGCCGCCGGGACCGCCCCGCCGACGCCCACAGCGCCCGCTGGCGCGACGAGGCGGAACGACTCCGCCGCTCCCTGGCGTCCTCGCGTCCGGACGCCCGCCCACCCGCGGTGACCGCCCCGCCCGCAGCGGAGAAGGCCCGCGGTGAAGTACCAGTCCCCGGCGACGGTGCACGGCGTGGTGGCGGCCGGCCGGGCGGGATGCCGAACGGCGCGAGCTCGGGGCGCGGGCGTGGGGACGATCAGGTGGCGGGGGTCGTGGTGGCGCTGGCGTTTCCGGAGCGGGTGGCGCGCCGCCGGGGGAGCGGGTACCTGATGGCGTCCGGGACGGGGGCCGTGTTGGCGGACGCGTCGGCGCTGGCCGGGGCGCGGCCGGAGTGGCTGGTGATCGCGGAGGCCGATCGGCCTGCCGGGGCGGCCTCGGCGCGGGTGCGGCAGGCCGTGGTGATCGACGAGGACGTGGCGCGGGCCGCGGCGGCGCCGCTGCTGGAGACGGCCGAGGAGGTCGCCTGGCGGGACGGGGACGTGGTAGCGCGGCGCGTCGAGCGGCTCGGCGCGATCGAGGTGGACGTCCGGCCGCTGCGCGACCCCGGCCCCGATCTGGTGCGGGCCGCGCTGCTGGACGGCGTGCGCGCCGAAGGGCTCGGGCTGCTCACCTGGACCCCGGGCGCCGTCGCGCTGCGGCGGCGGCTGGCGTTCCTGCACGGGGCGCTCGGCGAGCCGTGGCCGGCCGTCGATGACGCGGCGCTGCTGGAACGGGCCCCGGAGTGGCTGGCGGGCGCGCGGCGGCGCGCCGATCTCGCGCGCGTCGATGTGGCGGGGATGCTGCGCGGGCTGCTGGCGTGGGAGCAGGCCAAGCGGCTGGACGAGTACGCACCGGAGCGGGTCCAGGTTCCGTCCGGGTCCCGGATCCGGGTCGACTACTCGGGGGAGCGGCCCGTCCTCGCGGTGAAGGTGCAGGAGCTGTTCGGGTGGGACGCGGCGCCTCCGCTCGCGGGCGGGCGGGTGCCGCTGGTGGTGCACCTGCTGTCGCCGGCGGGACGTCCCGCCGCCGTCACCGCCGACCTGGCCTCGTTCTGGCGGGAGGGCTACAGGGCGGTCCGGGCCGAGCTGCGCGGACGCTACCCGAAGCACCCCTGGCCCGAGGACCCGGCGAGCGCCGTCCCGACGAAGCGGACCAAGCGCGCTAACGGGAGCTGATCAGGACCTCGATACCGTCCAGGACGCGGGCGAGGCCGAACTCGAACGCGCGGCCGGGCGCGACGGCGGCGTTGTACTCCTGCCCGGCCGCGGTGCCGACGCGCGTCCCGAGCGGGTAGTCGGCCTCGTCCACGAGCGTGTCCAGCACGGGGGCGACCGACTCCCACCACTGCTCGTCACTCATGCCGCTGCGCCGCTCGGCCTCGGCCGCGTTGACCGAGACGCGGGCGGCGCTCTCGGCGAAACCGGTGACGAGTGCGACGACCGAGTCCATCTCCAGGTCGGTGAGGCCGAGGCCGTCCACGGCGCGCAGCTCGTACTCGTACTTGCCGAGCAGGTTCGGGCCCATCGGCGGGCGCACCGTGGTGATCTGCAGCAGCCACGGGTGCCGGTGGAACAGCGCCCAGTTGTCGCGCGCGATGTGCTCCAGCCGCGCCCGCCAGGTCTCGTCCGCGGGCGGGGTCAGCTCGCCGAACGCGCGGTCCAGCATGGCGTCGATCAGCTCGGCCTTGCCGGGGACGTAGGTGTAGATCGACATGGGGGAGACGCCCAGCTCGTCGGCGATGCGGCGCATGGACAGGGCGTCCAGCCCCTCGGCGTCGGCCAGTGCGATCGCGGCCCGGACGATCTCCGCGGCGGTCAGCCGCGGCTTCGGCCCCCGCTTCGGCCGCTCCTGGACGCCCCACAGCAGCTCCAGGCTGCGCTTGGGGTCGCCGCTCCCGCTGTACTCGGTCACGCTCCGATCCTCTCAGGGATGAAACTCTGTACGACGTACGTTATATTGGCCCGCGACGATAAATCCGTACTGCGTACAGAGATTGGAGGGCGCCATGACCGGACCACGGTTCGCGGTGGTCGCCGAGGGGCTGCGCAAGCGCTACGGCGGCACGGAGGCCCTCGCGGGGCTCGACCTGCGCGTGCCCGCCGGCACCGTGCACGGGCTGCTCGGGCCGAACGGCGCCGGCAAGACGACCGCCGTCCGGGTCCTGACCACCCTCGCCAGGGCGGACGGCGGCAGCGCCCGGGTGGCCGGGCACGACGTCGCCCGCGAGGCGGGCGAGGTGCGGCGGAGGATCGGGCTCGTCGGGCAGCACGCGGCAGTCGACGAGATCCTCGGCGGGCGGCAGAACCTCGTCATGTTCGGCCGCCTCTACCACCTCGGGGCCAGGGAGGCCCGGCGGCGGGCGGACGAGCTGCTGGAGCGCTTCCGCCTCACCGACGCCGCCGGCCGGGCCGCGGGGGAGTACTCCGGCGGCATGCGGCGGCGCCTCGACCTCGCCGCGTCCATGATCCTCGCGCCGCCGGTGCTGTTCCTGGACGAGCCGACCACCGGTCTCGACCCGCGCGGCCGGCACGAGGTCTGGGACGCCGTCCGCGCGCTGGTGGACGGCGGCACGACCGTCCTGCTGACCACCCAGTACCTGGAGGAGGCCGACCGGCTCGCGGCCGGCGTCTCGGTGATCGACCACGGCCGCGTCATCGCCGAGGGCACTCCCGAGCAGCTGAAGAAGCGGCTCGGCGGCGACCGGATCGAGGTCGTCCTGGACGACCCCGGCGCGCTCACCGCCGCCGCCGCGATCATCGGCCGGGTCGCCGCCGGGGAGGTCGACGTCGACGCCGGCGGCCTGCGGATCGGGGCGCCGGTGACCGGGCGGGCCGCGGCGCTGACCGAGGCCGTCCGCGCCCTGGACGAGGCGGGACTCGCGGTCGCCGACATCGGGCTCCGCCGCCCCACGCTGGACGAGGTGTTCCTGCACCTCACCGAGAAGAAGGAGGTGCCCGCATGACCGCCGGGACGCTTCGCTGGGCGCTCGCCGACGCGCGGACGCTGACCGGCCGCGCCCTCGCGCACTGGGCGCGGCAGCCCGGCCAGATCGCCCTGGGGCTGCTGTTCCCGGTGATGGTCGTGCTGATGATGGGCTACCTGTTCGGCGGCCAGATGGAGGTCCCGGGCGGGGGCGGCTACCGGGCGTTCATCGTCCCCGGCATGTTCGCCCTGACGATGGCGTTCGGCGTCGAGGAGACGTTCGTGCGCGTCGCGGGCGACGCGGCCAAGGGCGTGACCGACCGGTTCCGCACGATGCCGATGTCGCAGTCCGCCGTCGTCGCCGGCCGGGTCGGCGCCGACATGATCTACTCGGTCGCCGGGCTGGCGGTGATGGCGGCCTGCGGTGTGCTGATCGGCTGGCGCGTCCAGGACGGCCCTGCGAACGCCCTCGCCGGGTTCGGGCTCCTGCTGCTCCTGCGGTTCTCGCTGGTCTGGATGGGCGTCTTCCTCGGGCTGATGGCCAAGGGCCCCGAATCGGTGGCGGCCGTGCAGATCCTGGTGTGGCCGATCGGGTTCCTGTCGAGCGCGCTGATCGCGCCGAGCACGATGCCCGGCTGGCTGGGCGCGGTCGCCGAATGGAACCCGATGTCGTCGACGGTGACGGCGTGCCGGGAGCTGTTCGGCGCGCCCGTCACCGGCGACTCGTGGGTGGCGCAGCACAGCGTGCTGATGGCGCTCGTGTGGCCGCTGGTGATCGCGGCGGTGTTCGTCCCGCTGTCCGTCCGCCGGTACCGGGCGATGGGGCGCTGAGGCGGTAGAGCGGTTGTGGCGCTAGGGCAGTAGTGACGCGCGGTGCCGGGCCAGCGGCAGCGCCGGATAGCACGCCTCGGGCAGGGGCTCCGTGCCGTTCAGCACGGTGCGGAGCCTCGCCCCCACCGCGGCGGCGTCGTACGGCTGGACGACGCACAGCTCGGCCTGCATCGCCTGCCGCGCCGCGCCCATCAGCGCCGGGACGTCCCCGACGATCACGACCTCGGCGGGCGCGTCGCCGTAGGACAGCCGGACGGCGAGGGCGTGCATCCCGGCGGTGCCGGCGCCCTTGTAACGGAACTCGCAGACCAGGCGGTCGCCGTCCAGCGGCCCCTCCTGGATCAGCCACGCCTGGCCGGGCACGACCCGCCCGAGCGACTGCTCCCAGGGCGCGGCCGGGACGTCGCCGAGCCCGCCCGCCGCCCGTCCCGCCGCCTTGCGCCCCTCCACGGGGCCGATCGCGGCGATCGCCCGCAGGAACGCCCGCGCGCCCGGCGTCGCCGCCGCCCGCAGGCAGCCGATCAGGTCGCCGAGCGCGGCGCGCCGTCCCTGCACGTGCGGGGCGGCCGCCTCCAGGGCGCCGAGCTGCGCGGACGCCCACACCTCCGCCTGCAGCGGGCCGGGCAGCGCCGGGAGGCCGTCGGCCTCCCGCACGTAGGCCGCGTACACATCGCGGAGCCCCGGGAGCATCAGCTCGGGGCCTGTCGAAGACCGGCTCGTACTCACCCCTCAAGGGTAGGAGACACGCCGGCCCGCCGAGTACGGGGATGCGGCGCGTCCCCCGGCGGCCGGTGCGGCCGGGCCGCCACGGGGCGCGCCGCGGGTCCTACGCCGGGACGGTCAGCAGCGTGCGCCCCTCGCCGATCGTGCGGACCTCGAACCGGCTGATCTCGTCGGGCCGCAGCGCCGTGCCGCCCTGCAGCGCGAGCCGCGGCTGCGGCGACCCCGGCAGGCCGTAGCCCTTGGCGGGGACGGCCCAGCCGACGACCGTATGCGGGTTGCCGCGCGCGTCGACCGCGACCAGCTCGCATTCCAGCGGCCCGCGGACCTTGCTGAGCTCCATCCCGATCCGGCTGCCCCACGCCTTCTGCTGGACGGCGACCGTGCCGGTGACGCCGGTGCCCGCGTCGGTCGCCGACGTCCGCTGGCCATCCCGTAGCAGCACGGCCGTGGTGTCACCTTGCCCGGCGGGCGGGGGCGCCGGCGTGCCGCGGTCGGCGCCGAGCGTGAACCCGGTGCCGAGCGCCCCGCCGAGCAGCACGACCCCGGCGGCGGCCGCGGCCAGCGCCCGCGCCGCCCGGTACCGGCGCTGCCGCCGGCTCCGGTGCCGCATCAGGTCGGTCACCACCGCCGGCTCGGGCGGCGCCGGAAGCGCGTCGGCCGGCTCGGCGATCGGCCCGATGCCGTCCAGCGTCCGGGCGAGCCCGCGCAGCGCGCCGAGTTCCTCGTGGCAGGCCGGGCAGGTCGACAGGTGCGCCTCGAACGCGCGGCGGTCGGGCTCCTCCAGCAGCCCGAGGGCGTAGGCGCCGACGTCGATGTGCAGCATGTCCGCGCTCATGGCGTCACGCCCCTCTCCTCCAGGGCGACGCGCAGCGCCCTGAGCGCGTAGTAGACACGGGACTTCACGGTGCCCACGGGAATGCCGAGATGCTTGGCCGCCTCGTTGACCGAGCGGTCCCGGAAGAACGTCTCGTTGAGGACCTCGCGGTGGGCGGGGGACAGCGCGAGGAGGGCTTCGGACACGACGACGGAGCGCAGCAGATCCTCCAACCCGTCGGGCACGCGCATGTTCTCCAGCGGGCCCTCGCCCGCCTCCTGCGGTCGTGCGTTCTTGCGCCGCTGGTCGTCGATGACGATCCGGCGGGCGACCGTCGCGAGCCATGGCAGCAGCGAGGCCGCGTTCTCGTCCAGCTGGTGCGCGCTGCGCCACGCGCGGATCATGGTCTCCTGCACGACGTCCTCGGCCCAGTGCCGGTCGCCGCCGGTGAGGCGCAGGACGAAGGACAGCAGCGGGCGCCCGTACACGCGGTACAGCTCGTTCACGATCACCTGGTCGTCCACGCCGCCGGCCGGCTGCTCGCCGCGGAACCAGCTCCACGGTCCGGGGGGGCGTTCGCGGGTGGCCGAGGCGGCCGGTGATCTGTGGGCCATCGGGGTCTCCGGGCGGGTGCGGGGGCGGTGCGGGGCGGATCGACGCGGTGACCGTGTGTCGGGTGTCACGCTGGGAGGCAGTACGCGATACCGGGGCCGCCCGGTTCAACCGAGACCGGTTTGAGGTGGATTTTCCAGTTCATCCCTAACTAGTTCGCCACCTTTTCCTTACCTCCGGCGCGGGCGGTCACCATGCCGCGTCCAAGGGGGCGTGACGATGGCGACACGATCCCCATCAGGGAGTCCTCAGCCGGGGCGACGCTCACTCCAGGCATTGGAGCGAATGCGGGCATCAGGCCCATTTGCCCAGACAGGACCGAGGGGCGGGATCGGCACAGTGGAAGGAAACGGGGAAGCACAGCTCAGCTACCGCCTGCTGGTGGCGGTGGACATCCAGGGGTACAGCAAGCGCGACGTGCGCGAGCAGCTGCTCGCGCAGCGGCAGCTGTCGGACGCGCTCGACCGCGCGGCGCGCGGCGTCGGCCTCGACCGGGCCGGCTGGGCCAAGCAGGTCGGCGGGGACGGCGAACTCGCCACGCTGCCGGAGGGGGTCGACCCCGCGCCGGTCGCCGGCGACTTCGTCATCGGCCTCGGCGAGGCGCTGCGCGAGACCAACCGGGACGCCGGCCGGTTCCGGCTCCGGGTCCGGCTCGCGCTGCACCACGGCACGCTGACGGCCGGGCCGTTCGGGCCCGCCGGCGACGCGCCCATCGTCGTCCAGCGGCTGCTGGACGCGGGGCCGCTGCGCCGGCTGCTGACCGGCGACCCGGCGCGCGACCTGGCCTACGTCGTGTCGGACTCGCTGTTCGACGACGTCGTCCGGACCGGGTTCTGCGCGCTGCCGCCGGGCGACTTCCAGGCGGTCAAGGTCACCGCGAAGGGCGCGGTGTTCCGCGGCCACGTCCACACCGGCCACGTCCACACCGGGCGCGCCGCCCGCCGCGCCGCGCACCGGGAGGCGGGCTCGGACGGCGAGCGGGGCGGCCCCGCCGCCGTCCCGGCTCCCCGTCCCGAGGCCGGGGCGCCCCCGCACGCCCGCGTCCTGCCCCTCCCGGCCGCGGCGGCGCGCTGACCGGGAAGGGATCAGGGCGGGCGGCGGTTGTGGCAGGGAAAGCGGATCTCTCTCCCTGGAGGCGGACGATGGCGGACGACGCGGCGCTGGTGAAGCTGCTGAAGGACCGGGACCTCGGGGTCCTGGCCACGCTGAAGCGGGACGGGCGGCCGCAGCTGTCCAACATCAACTACCACTTCGACGAGGACCGCCGGCTCGTCCGGATCTCCGTCACCGCCGACCGCGCCAAGGCCCGCAACCTGGCCCGCGACCCGCGCGCCAGCCTGCACGTCAGCTCGCAGGACGGCTGGTCCTACGCCGTCGCCGAAGGCAGCGCCGAGCTGTCCGCGGTCGCCGCCGACCCGCACGACGCCGCCGTCGAGGAACTGGTGGAGGTGTACCGCGACATCCGCGGCGAGCACCCCGACTGGGACGACTACCGGCGCGTCATGGTCGCCGACGGCCGCCTCGTCATCCGCCTCCACGTCGAGCGCCTCTACGGGCACGCGAGCTGACAATCCTTGTGCGGGTGGTGCGCGGGTGGCTACGGTTCGGTGATGATCCAGGCCACCGCCACCACCAGCGCCACGCCCGAAGAGGTGTTCCGGCACCTGGCCGTCCCGGAGGCGTGGGGTGCTTGGGGCAGGTTCCCCACACCCGCCAAGCAGGTGCGCAAGGGCGACACCACCGCCTACGGCGTCGGGACGGTCAAGAAGATCTGGCCCGCCAGCGAGCAGACCGTCGCCTACGAGCCGTACTCGCACTTCGGCTACATCGCCCTGTCGGGGCTGCCGGTGCGCCGCTACCGCTCGGACGTGTACCTGGAGGCCCGCGACTCCGGCACCGGTATCCGCTGGGAGGCGGCGTTCGAGCCGCTGATCCCCGGCACCCGCCCGCTGGTGGGGTTCGCGCTGGGGCTGATGCTGAAGACGTTCGTCCGCCGGCTGCCCGCGCACCTCGAGCACTGCCCGGCCGACTGCCCCGCCCGCCTGGCCGGCGACATCTAGGACGACACGGGAGAAGGCCGGAGGCCGCGCGACCCCCCGCACGGCCTCCGGCGAAAAGGTGCAGGCCGAGAGCACCCCGCAGTTCCCTCGGCCTGCACGAACCTGGCCCCCCTTCGGACCCCGCTCAGACGGGGTCCGGGCCGTACACCTCCCACAGCTCCCCGGCGAAGAACCTGCCGAAGTCGAGGAGCTTGCCCGCCCCGTCCGGGCCGGACGTGCGGAACGTCGTCAGCTGCCGCGCGAAGTCGGTCAGCTGGATGTGCAGCACGCCCGCCGCGACGACGTCCGCGCCGTCCTCCTCGTCCGCGCCGACGTGGCCGTCCAGCAGCCGCACGTAGAGCGTGGACGTGTCCGGCCAGATCCGCGTCGGCGGCCCGTGCAGGACGTTCTTGTGCCCGCTCAGCGTCCGCCGCCGGTCCTCGCCGTCGGTGTAGAGCAGCCGGTACCGCATCAGCCGCCGGTCGTCGGCGCCGTCCGCGACGAACAGGTTGAACGTGCCCCGCTCGACCGGGCAGCGGCCCCCGTGCCCGCCCGCGTCGATCCACCCCTCGGCCTTCGCCTCGTGGCCCGGCTCGGCGAGGAAGCGGTCGGTGTCGTCCGCGGTGATCGTCAGCCGGAACGACAGGGGCCGGCGCCCCTCCGCCAGCTCGCCGATCCGCGCGTCGGCCTCCCCGTAGGTGACGAACCCCTTCATCTCCTCGGTGAACGACAGCGACGTACGGCCCGCAGCCGCGGCGGACGGTCCCCGTGTCCCGCCGCGGCCCCCTGAAGACGGGCCGTACATCGAGCCGTTCCCCGCCCCGCCGAGCGAGCCGGCCCCCCCGGCCGGCTCGGCCCCCGTGGCAGACGGGGCGGTGGCGGACCCGGCCGCACGCCCTTGTGCGGACGCGTCCTCCAGCAGCCGCGTCGCCAGCCGGTCGGCGTGCGCGGCGATGGTGAGCGAGGGGTTCGGGCCCACCGGCCCCGGCATCGCCGCCCCGTCGGCGATGTAGAGGCCCGGGAACCCGAACACCTCCCCGAAGGCGTCGCAGACGCCTTCGCCCGGGTGGCCCCCCATGGGGGCGCCGCCCAGCGGATGGACGGTGATGATGCGCTTGCGGAACCACATCGGGTTGTCGTGGTAGTCGGCGCCGAGCACGTCCGCGATCCCCTGCATCGTCTTGCGGACGCGGTTGAACAGCGCCTCGCTGGTCTCGGCGTCCCAGTCGGCGACGAGCCGCCCGCCCCTCAGGTGCAGCCGCCCGTCGGCGCTGTCGCGGCCCATGCCGAGCAGCGGCAGCGAGCTGACCGTGAGGGCGCCGTCGCCGATCAGGTCCGCGATCTCCTTGGACAGGTTCGTGTCGGGCGCGTCCTTGAAGAACTCGGTGAACCGGTTCCACAGGAACTTCACGGCGCGTTCGAAGTCGTTGCCGAGGTCGAGGCTGTCGACGATCCAGTCGGTGAAGCCGGGGTAGCCGCCGTCCTGGATGTAGGCGCCGCGGCCCGCGCCGGGCACGCCGTCCAGTTCGTCCGGCAGCCGGATCGCGCTGGTGATCACGGGCCCGCGGCTGGCGTTCAGCGGCCGGACCCGGTTGCGGTCCTTGGCGCGCAGCAGGAACGTCAGCAGGTCGCCGTTGCCGCTGAACCGGGTGCCGAGCGCCGCGGACAGGCCCGGGAACGCCGCCCGCGACTTCAGCAGCAGGTACGTGGTGCCGTAGGCGCCGGCGCCGAGGATCAGCCGGTCGCAGGAGATCGTCCGGACGGGCGGGCGGCTCTTCTTCGCGGTCAGGTCGGCGTGGTGGACGTAGTCGACCTCGTACCCGCCGCCCGGCCGCGGCCGGATCGCCTTCACCTCGCGGGAGGTGCGGATGTCGGCGCCGTGGTGCGCCGCCGCCGACAGGTAGGTGTGGTCGAGGCTGTTCTTGGCGCCCTCGTTGCAGCCGATGTCGCACTCGCCGCACAGCTTGCACGTCCGCCGTGCGGCGCCGTGGACCTCGCCGTGGATGTTGCCGTAGCCGGCGTCGGCGATCGGCAGGCTGAGGCCGGGCGTGCCGCCGGGACGGGAGGCGAAGCTGACCGCGAGCGGCGGCAGCGAGATCTCCAGGCCCAGCTCGGCCGCCGCGTCCTGCATCGCGTGCGACTTCGGGGTGTCGTCGAACGGCACCTGCTCCAGCGGGTACGGCGTCGCGCCCAGCATTCGCTCGACGGCGTCGTAGTGCGGGTCGAGGTCGGCGCGGGTGATCGGCCACGGGTCGTGGCCGCCGTCCGGGCGGTCGTTGACGAACCAGTGCTCGTCCTTGCGCAGCAGCACGTTCGCGTAGATCAGCGACCCGCCGCCGAGCCCGGCCGACACGACGGAGTCGCAGCCCTTGAAGCTCCAGACGTCGAACATCCCGTACAGGCCCTCGGCCGGGTCCCAGAACGCCCGTCCCATCTGGGCGGGGGAGCGGGGGAAGGTGCCCGGCGGGTACGGCTGCCCGCGCTCCAGCAGGACGACCGACTCGCCGGCCTCCGCCAGCCGGTAGGCCGCGACGGATCCGCCGAACCCGGACCCGACGACGACCGTGTCGGCATGCTCCATGAGGATCACCCCGCCTTCCGCTTGAGGAAGTCGACGACCTGCGGGAACACCTCGGTATCGGCGTACCGGCCCATGAACGGGTCCTGGTGGCCGTAGCCGGGCAGGATCGCCAGCTCGTGCAGGCCGGGCGCGGCCTCTTCGAGCGTGCGGTGGCAGACGATGTTGGAGTCGGTGAACACGTGGTTGCGGTCTCCGGTGAGGAACAGGATCGGCGTCGTGACCGAGGCGGCGCGCGACAGGTAGTCGTCCGGCAGGGCGGCGAAGCGCGGGTCGCGGCGGTCGTACTTCACCGCGCGGCCGGCCTTCACCATCGCGTGGAGGTGCCGGTAGTAGTTGACGTTGCAGGCCCCGAACAGGTCGGGCAACCGGCCGTGGGTGACCGGCGACATCTTCTCGTGCGTGAAGATCGGTTTGCCGCCGCCCCACATGAAGCTGAGCATGTGGCAGGCGGGCTCGGCGCAGTCGCGGTGGAACGGCGCGACCGCCTTGGCGAGCATCCAGCCGCGCGTCATGACCGGCGCGGTCCCGTACCTCGGGTCCAGGTGGCAGGGCCCCACGACGTACTCCATCAGCGCGGGCCCGTAGCCGAGCTTGATCCTCGACCAGGCCGGGGTCCGGGGGGTCAGCGCGACGCTGTTGCAGACCAGGCTGGTGACGCCGGTGACGGTGCCGGCGAACAGCGCCATCGCGAACGAGATCGAGCCCACGCAGTGCGTGATCACGTGGAGGCGCCTGTCGCCGATGTGGCGGCGCAGCTCGGCGAGCGCCGCCGGGTGGTCCCAGAGCGCGAGGGAGTCGAGGTTGTGGCGCTGCATCTCGGAGTTGTAGGGGAACCGCCCGCTGATGCGCAGGTCCACGGCCCACACGTCGCCGAACCCGGCGTCGTGCAGGAAGTTCACCATGTTGGCGTGCTCCGGCATGATGTACATGTCGCTGGACGTCGTCAGGCCGTGCACCAGCAGGACGGTGTCGTCGCCGCGGTCGGCGCCGGCGCGGCGGAACCGGGTCAGGTTCAGGCCCAGCCCGTCGCCGGTCGCGAAGGGATGCACGGAGATCTCGGCGTCGGCGACGCCCGCGTGCGTGAAGCGCGCGATCCGCTGCTCATCCATGTCCGTCTCCTCCGCTTCCTGACGCCCCAACCTTGCCAAACACGGATATCGGCGCGGCATCGTGGAGAACCCGTACTTACGTGCGCGAGCGGGCCCGCAGTACGTACGGGACGTACGTGAAGTAAGAGTCGGCTCTACTCGGAACGGTTCATAGCGGTCGCGACGCCGACCCGCGAGGAGACGCCGATCTTGGCGAAGACGCGGGACAGATGGGTCTCGACCGTCCGGACGCTGAGGTAGAGCCGCTCGGCGATCCGCTGGTTGCCGAGGCCGTCGGCGACCAGCAGCGCGATCTCGTGCTCGCGCGGCGACAGCCCGAACGGCAGGTCCTTCCCGGCCTTGCCGGTCTTCGCGGCCGCGCCGGCGGACGCCACCCGGACGCCGAGGCGGCGCTGCTCGCGGACGACCTGCGCGTGCAGCCCCGACATCCCGCAGGACTCGAAGATCTCCGCGGCGGCGCGCAGCCGCTCCCGGGCCGCGGTGCGGTCGCCGGCGGCGGCGTGCGCGAGCCCGGCGGCCAGCTCGGCGCGGCCCGCCTCCGGCCGCCGCCCCGCCTTGGTGAGCAGGTCGGCGGCCTCCGCCGCCAGCGCCGCCGACGCGGCCGGGTCGCCGGCGCGCAGCGCGTGCGCGCGGGTCAGCCTGGCCAGGCCGACGTCGCCGGTCAGCGCCGGGTTGGCGATCGCCTCGGCGATGTCGGCCCAGTTCGCGGCGTCGGCGTCGTCCTGCGCCGCCCGGACGCAGGCGAGGGCTTCGGCG
Organism: Actinomadura latina NBRC 106108; assembly: GCF_001552195.1. GTDB lineage: Bacteria > Actinomycetota > Actinomycetes > Streptosporangiales > Streptosporangiaceae > Spirillospora > Spirillospora latina. The sequence continues at coordinate 57,345 of NZ_BCQS01000033.1, read as the reverse complement.
CAGCTGCCGAGCGTGCCGAAGTCCAGGCCCTGGTCGCCGGTGCCGCACGCCTGGATCAGCGCGGTGGCGCCCTCCTCCAGCCGGCCCTCGTTGACCACCGCGATGGCGCGGGCGACGTGCGCCATGTGCGTCCACCACTCGCCCGAGCCGGTGTCGTTGGCGACGGCCTCGTCCCCGGCCCGCAGCGCGCGCTCGTGGTCGCCCATCCAGGACGCGGTCAGGCACTGCTGGATCAGCCCGTAGGCCAGGACCTCCTGCGAGCGCAGGTCGCGGCCGACCGCGGTGGCCTCGTCGGCGGCGGCGGCGGCCTCCTCCAGCCGCCCCAGCAGCGCCAGGACGCGGGACTGCCCGGCCAGCATGTAGCCCAGGATGAACGTCTGCCCGGTCATCCGGGTGATCGACACCAGCCGCTCGGCGTGCCGCAGCGCCTCGTCGTACATGCCGAGGAAGCACTCGGCGAACACCAGCCAGGCGAAGCAGTCCAGGCAGTCGGCGAAGTCGTTGCCGGACGCGGCGGAGAACAGCTGGTCGGCGGCCTGCGCGTAGCCGATGGCCTCCTCGACCTCGCCGCGCCCGTAGGCGACCATCGGGCGCATCGCCGCGACGGCCGCCGTCAGCCCCGGGCCCCAGCCGGGGGCGCTGTCCGGGATCGTCTCCAGGATCGCGTGCGATCCGCGCGTGTCGATCCGCTGGATGCGGTCGGCGACCAGCCGGATCCGCAGCAGGACCGCCTCGGGGGTCTGCCGGTCGGTGATGCGGCGCAGCTCGTCCAGGACGATGGCGCGGGCCTCGTGGATGCGGCCGAGCTGCCGCTCCATGATCGCGCACATGTGCACGGTCCGCGCGCGCCGGACGATGTCGCCCGGCGGCAGCAGCCCGAGCAGGGTCCTGGCGGTCTCCTGGCCCTCCTCGGCGCGGCCGCTGACGGCCTGCATGAAGGTCAGCTCGACCAGCAGCTCGACGCGGTCGGGGTAGGCGTCGCCGGGGGTGTCGGGCATCAGGTCCAGCGCGGCCTGCAGCCAGTACGCGGCGGTGCCGGGCGCCTGCTGCGCGACGACGCGGGCGGCCTCCACCAGCGTCCGGATCGCCTCGGCGTCGCCGAACCGCGCCGACCGCACCACGTGGTGGGCGCGGACGGCCGCCGGGGCGCCCAGGTCGGCGAGCCGCGCCGCGACCCGCGAGTGCGCCGCGATCCGCCAGCCCGCCGCCGTCGAGGCGTAGGCGATGTGCCGGACCAGCGGATGCCGGAACCGGAACCGGCCGCCCGGCGCGGGCCGCACCACGTCGTGGCCGGTCAGCACGTCCAGCGCGGTGAGCGCGTCGTCGGGCTCCATCTCCGCGGCGACGGCGGCGAGGGCGGGTTCGAACACGTCGGCGGCGACGGCGGCGCCGCGCGCCATCGCCAGCGCCTGCGGCGGCAGCGCGCTCAGCTCCACCTGCAGCGCCGCCCGCACCGCCGGCGGCACCTCGGTCAGGTTCGCGATGCCCTTCTCCCAGTGCCGGTCCAGGCCGTTGCCGGCCACGGGCGCGGCGCCGGCGTCCATCTTGGCCAGCGCCTCCAGGTAGAACGGGTTGCCGCCGCTGGCCTTGAACAGCGACTCGCACCGCGACCGGCTGACGTCCGGGCCGAGGAACTCGCGCACCTCGCTCTGCGTGAGCGGGTCGACCGCCACCCGCACGCCCTGCGGGCCGGCCGCGTCCACCAGCGCCGCCAGCCGCGGCGACGCCTGCGCCGGCCGGTAGGCGACCGCGACCAGCACCCGCGCGCGCGGCGGGTGCCGGACCAGGTGGTCCAGCAGCTCGATCGTCGCGTCGTCGGCCCAGTGCAGGTCGTCCAGGATCAGCACCAGCCCGGACGGCTCGGCCAGCTCCTCCAGCAGATGCCGGACGGTCCGGTGCAGCTGGTACCGCGCCACCTGGGACTCCGGCGAGGCCAGCGGCGCATCGCCGGCGAGGTCGGCCAGCGCGGGGAACACCGTCCCGAGCAGCCGCAGCGCCCCCGGGGGCAGGGCCGGGGTGCGCTCTTCGAGGCGGTCGTCGAGCGCGTCGACCACGGCGCCGAACGGCATCTCCTGCTCGAACTCGGCCGCGCGCCCCGCCACGAACGGCAGGTCCCGCGCGATCGCGCCGTCCGCGAGCTCGTTCAGCAGCCGTGTCTTGCCGGCGCCGGGCTCGCCGACCATGGCGAGGAAGCCGTAGCCGCCCGCGGCCGCGTCCAGGACGCGGCCGATCTCCTGCAGCGCGTCCCGTCGGCCGATCAGCGGAGCGTTGCCGGAGCCTCCGGCCTCGCGCGCCGCACGACCCTGCATGTCCACATCCCAACAGCGACAGGCGGTCGATACGCCGTGATCATGTTCTCGTTGTGGTCCTGAGAATTGCGGGATTCACCTTATCGGGTGGAACGTCAATAAGGTGGGGCAACACGCCCCCGACCGCAGGTGATCCCGACGGGGTGGCCTCCTCAGTGACCGTGTGTACATAGCTATGAACGGCCTTCGCAAGCCCCGTGTCAACCTCGGGTGGGTAAACCGTCGCGGCCCCGTGACATCCGGAGAACCCCTCAGGTTTCCAGGCCGAGGCGGACGGCGGCCTCCCGCCACCGGGCGCCGTCCCCCGAAGGGCTGTACCGGCGCACGTCCTGGGTGGCCGCGACCAGGGCGCGCGACTCGGCCAGGTCCTTGACGGCGCCGTGGGCGCGGGCCTGGGCCAGCACGTTCCCGAGGGCCGTCGCCTCGACCGGACCCGCCACGACCGGGATCCCGCAGGCGTCGGCGGTCAGCCGGCACAGCAGGTCGTTGCGGCTGCCGCCGCCCACCAGGTGGACGACCTCGACGCCGGCGCCGGACAGGGCCGCGGCCTGGCGCAGCGTGGCGCGGTGCGCCAGGGCGAGGCTGTCCATGATGCAGCGGACGGTCTCCGCGCGGGTGGACGGCTCGGGGTACCCGCGCCGCCGGCAGTGCGCGGCGATCCGGGACGGCATGTCGCCGGGCGGCAGGAACTCCGGGTCGTCGGGGTCGATCAGCGAGCGCAGGCCGGGGAGGCGGGCGGCCTCGGCGAGCAGGGCGGCCAGGCCGGGGCCGCCCCAGGTCCGCAGGGACTCCTGGAGCAGCCACAGGCCCATCACGTTGCGCAGGTAGCGGACCGTCCCGTCGACTCCGACCTCGTTGGTGAAGTTGGCCTCGCGGCTCGCGTCGGTCAGCACGGGCGCGCCCAGCTCGACGCCGACCAGCGACCAGGTGCCGCACGAGATGTAGCCGAAACGATCGGTGGCGGCGGGGACGGCGGCGACCGCGGACGCGGTGTCGTGGGAGCCGACGGCCGTGACGGGGAGCGCGCCGTGGCCGGTCTCGGCCGCCACGTCCGGGCGGAGGGTCCCGATCACCGACCCGGGGTCGCGCAGCTCCGGGAGGATCTCCGCGGGGAGGCCGAGACGGCCCAGCAGATCCTGCGACCAGGTGCCGTCGCGCACGTCCAGCAGGCCGGTCGTGGACGCGTTGGTGCGCTCGGCGCCGATCTCGCCCGTGAGCCAGAAGGCCAGCAGGTCGGGGATGAGCAGCAGCGTGCCCGCCCGCGACAGGTCGTCCGCCACGAGCTGGTAGATCGTGTTGAACGGGAGGAACTGCAGGCCGGACGCCCGGTAGAGGACGTCGTCGCCCAGGTCGGCGCGGACGCGGTCCATCACGCCGTCGGTGCGGGCGTCGCGGTAGTGGACGGGGTTGCCGAGCAGGGCGCCGTTCGCGTCGAGCAGCCCGTAGTCGACCGCCCACGAGTCGATCCCGGCCGACGCCGCCCCGGCCGGCACGGCGCGCAGCCCGTCGAGGACGTTGCCGTAGAGGCCGAGAATGTCCCAGTGCAGGGTGCCGTTGACCCGGACGGGGCGGTTCGGGAACCGGCGGATCTCCTCCAGTTCGAGGGTGCCGGGTCCGACGCGCCCGGCCATCACGCGGCCGCTGGACGCGCCCAGGTCGACGGCCGCGAAAGTCGTGGCGCTCATTGGACGACCAGGACCTCCAGCGTGCGGGGCCCGTGCACGCCCTCCACGCGGGAGAGCTCGATGTCGCTCGTCGCCGACGGGCCCGACACGAACGTCAGCGGACGCGACGGGTCCAGGCGTTCGAGCGCCTCCGGCACGTCCGGCGCGACCTGCTCGGCGAGCACCACGATCAGGTGGTAGTCGGGCACGAGCGACAGGGCGCGCGGCCCCTGCGCGGCGCCGTGGTCCAGGACGATCGTGCCGGTCTCCGCGATCGCGGCGGCGCAGCCGGTGACGGCGCCCGCCACACGGTCGAGGGACGCCACGGAGAAGTCGCGGACGAGCTCGGCGTCCGTCGCGGACGTCCACTCCGCGGGCAGGCCGGCCGGGACGCCGTACGGGCCGGGCCGGGCCGACAGCCGCTCCGCGACCGCCGAGGCCACCTCCCGCGCGGACACCCGCAGGACCGTCGCGCGGTAGTCGGCGACCCGCTCGGCGAACAGGCCGAGGACGCCGTCCTCGTGGTGGCGGCGCAGGTAGGAGCGGTCGATCCGGTCGTAGGAGGCCGCGACCTCGGCCGCCGGGCGGGTGGGGACGATCCCCTCGATGCGGCGCAGGATCTCCTCGCGGGCGTTCACTCGCCGTCCTCCTCGCGGCCGCCGTCCGTGCGGGCCCACCAGGCGCGGAACGACTCCGGCGGCGGGGCGGGCGCGTCCCGCGTCTCGGTCCAGGCGCTCAGCGGGCCGGGCAGCCGCCGGATCCGGCCGCCGCGCGCCACCACGCGGCGGCTCGCGGACGCGGCGCGCTGCGCGAGCCCGAGCCGCGTGGGGGAGCGCAGCGTCCATCCGGCCGCCGCCATCGCCACCCGCTCCAGCGGATGGCGCGGGCCCTTCTCCACGGCCCGCGCCCGCAGGTGGACGAGGACCTCCGGGATGTCGATCGCGACCGGGCACACCTCGAAGCACGCCCCGCACAGCGACGACGCGTAGGGCAGGGACGCGTCCACGTCCGACCCGATGCCTCTGATCTGCGGTGACAGGATCGCGCCGATCGGCCCCGGATACGGCGACCCGTAGGCGTGGCCGCCCGCGCGCTGGTAGACCGGGCACACGTTCAGGCACGCCGAGCAGCGGATGCAGCGCAGCGCCTGCCGGCCCACCTCGTCGGCGAGGGTGGCGGTGCGGCCGTTGTCCAGCAGGACGAGGTGGAAGTCGCGCGGGCCGTCGCCGGGGGAGACGCCCGTCCAGGCGGAGGTGTAGGGGTTCATCCGCTCGGCCGTGGACGAGCGGGGCAGCAGCTGCAGGAACACCTCCAGGTCCCGCCAGCTGGGCACGATCTTCTCCACGCCCATCACCGAGATGAGGGTCTCGGGGAGCGTCAGGCACATCCGCCCGTTGCCCTCCGACTCCAGGACGACGAGCGTGCCGGTGTCGGCGACCGCGAAGTTCACGCCGGACACCCCGACCTTCGCCGACAGGAACTTGGCGCGCAGGTGCCGCCGCGCCGCCTCCGCGAGCGCGGCGGGGGAGTCGGTCAGGCCCTCGGGGGCGTCGTCCATCGCGCGCAGGAAGATGTCGCGGATGTCGGAGCGGTTCCGGTGGATGGCCGGGACGAGGATGTGCGACGGCCGGTCGTCCCCGAGCTGCACGATCAGCTCGGCGAGGTCGGTCTCGTAGGCGGTGATGCCCTCCGCGGCGAGGAACTCGTTGAGGCCGATCTCCTGCGTGGCCATCGACTTGACCTTGACGACCTCCGTCTCGCCGGTCGCCTTCACCAGGTCCGCGACGATCCGGTTGGCCTCGCCGGCGTCCCGTGCCCAGTGCACCGTCCCGCCGGCCTCGGTCACCTTCTCCTCCAGCAGCCGGAGGTAGTGGCCGAGGTTCGCCAGGACGTGGTCCTTGATCTGCTTGCCCGCCTCGCGCAGCGCGGGCCAGTCGGCCAGCTCGGCGACCGCGCCGGCGCGCTTGTCCCGGATCGTGGTGGTCGCGTGCGCGAGGTTGCCGCGCAGCCGCGTGTCGGCCACGGCCCGCCGCGCCGCGTCCGGGAACGACGGCATCCCGACGTACGTGGGCATGGCACCCGTCTCTCGCGGGGGGACGGCCCCCCGCGCCCCCCGGTGCGCTTCGCTCGTCATGAGGGGTCCTCCTCGGTCGACGCGAGGATCTCGGCCAGGTGGATCGTCCGCACCCCCGCGCGGGTGCGGGTGAGGGCGCCGCCGATGTGCATCAGGCACGAGTTGTCCGCCGCGCACAGCACCTCGGCCCTCGTCTCCCGGACGGCGGTGATCTTGTCGGCGCACATCGCCGCCGACACCTCGGAGTTCTTCAGCGCGAACGTCCCGCCGAAGCCGCAGCACTCGGCCGCGTCCGGCAGGTCGGCCAGGTCGATGCCGCGGACCTCGCGCAGCAGCCGCAGCGGACGGTCGCCGACGTGCAGCATGCGCAGCGAGTGGCAGGTCGGATGGTAGGTGACGCGGTGCGGGAACCAGGCGCCGACGTCGGTGACGCCGAGGACGTCCACCAGGAACTCCGACAGCTCGTAGACGCGGGACGCGACCCCGGCGGTGCGCGGCGCCAGCTTCGGATGCCACTCGCGGACCATCGCCGCGCACGACGCGGACGGCGCCACGATCGCCTCGTACGGCTCGAACGTCTCCGCGAAACCCTTCACCAGGCGCAGCGCCTCCCGCCGGTACCCGGTGTTGAGGTGCATCTGGCCGCAGCACGTCTGCGACTCCGGGAACTCGACGTCGTGGCCGAGCCGCCGCAGCAGCCGCACCATCGCCTTCCCCGTCCCCGGATACATCGTGTCGTTGACGCAGGTGAGGAACAGCGCGACCTTCATGCGTGCCTCCTGTGGGGGGCGACCCCCCACAACCCCCGGTTCGCTTCGCTCATTGATTGCCTCCCGGGGAGCGGCTGGACTCGCGGACGACCAGCTCGGGCTGGAACATGACCTGCTGGTGGGCGTGCCCGCCCGACTCGTCGCACTCCTCCAGCAGCAGCTCGGTCGCGATCCGGCCGAGCTGGTAGGTCGGCTGCCGCACCGAGCTGAGGGGGACGGCGGCGGCCGCCGAGAACTCGATGTCGTCGTACCCGATCAGGGCCACGTCAGTCGGCACCTTGATCCCGGCCTGCAGCAGGACGCGCAGCACGCCGAGCGCGAGCAGGTCGTTCGCGCAGAAGATCGCGTCCGGCAGCGGCGGGCCCGCCTCCAGCAGCCGCCGCGCCGCCTCCTGCCCGGACCGCGCGTTCATCGCGCCGACCGCGACCTCGCGCATCGCCTCGCGGCCGAGCCCGGCGGCGCGCAGCGCCCGCAGCGCGCCCCTGCGGCGGTCGGCGCACTGCCGCAGCACCATCGGCCCGGTGACGAACGCGATCGTGCGGGTCCCGCCGGCCAGCAGCTCGCCGGCCGCCAGCTCGCCGCCCGCGACGTCGTCGACGGCGACCGAGCACTGGTTGGCGCGCGGCGTCGGATGGTCGAGCAGCACCACCGGGACGTTGCGCTCGCGCAGCCGGTCGGCGGCCTCGCCGTCTTCGCCGAACGGGGTCAGCAGCACGCCGCGGACCCGCTGCTCGGCGAACACCCGCAGGTTGCGCTGCTCCCGTTCCGCCGACTCGCCCGACGACGACAGCAGCACCGCGTAGCCGCGCTCGCTGGCGATGTCCTCCACGCCGCGCGCCACGTCGGTGAAGAAGGGGTTGGCGAGGTCGAGGACCATCAGCCCGATCGTGCTGCTGTGCCCGGCGCGCAGCGTGGACGCCGAGCCGTTGCGGACGAACCCCAGCTCGCGGATCGCCTTCTCGACGCGGACGCGGGTCGCCTCGGCCACCCGCTCGGGCCGGTTGAGCACGTTGGACACGGTGCCGGGCGAGACGCCGGCGTGCGCCGCGACCTGCTTGATGCCGACCGTCCTGCTCAATCTGTGTGCCCCCGGGTCCGTCCGCCGCCTGTGTCGCCGCTCACTCTGGGTCATGAAATTAAAACGTGTCAACCCCGGAGCCGGAAAGGCCGGCGGTCCGGCCAGGTCCGCCGGGTCCCGCCGCGGTGACTTCGGAAACTCTTCCGGCCCCTGCCCGGCGGGGCTTCCGCCGGTTCTGGCCGGGGCGGCGGGCGGGTTCCCTCTTGACGAGTGCTCCGGCTCACATCTAGCGTCCTCCGCAACATCAGGTTAAAACGTTTTTCATCCGAAGGAACCCGACGTCCCCCGCGAGGAGGGCCGCCATGAACGCACCCGGCCGGTCGTCGCCGCCGACATTGGCGCTGGTCAACGTGAGCAAGTCGTTCGGCGCCGTGCGCGCCCTCCAGGACGTCACGCTGGAGCTGCACCCCGGCGAGGTGCACGCCCTCGCCGGCGAGAACGGCGCCGGCAAGTCCACGGTCGTAAAAACGTTCGCAGGGGTGCACCGCCCCGACGCGGGCGAGGTGCGGGTGGACGGCGAGCCGGCGGCCTTCCACGGCCCCGCCGACGCGCAGGCCGCGGGCGTCGCCGTCATCTACCAGGAGCCCACGCTGTTCCCCGACCTGTCGGTCGCCGAGAACATCTTCATGGGGCGCCAGCCCCGTGCCGGGCTCGGCCGCATCGACCGCCGCACCATGCACGCCGAGACGGCGCGGCTGTTCGAGCGGCTCGGCGTCGCGCTGGACCCGCAGCAGCCCGCCCGCGGCCTGTCGATCGCCGACCAGCAGGTCGTCGAGATCGCCAAGGCCATCTCCCGGGACGCGCGGGTCCTCATCATGGACGAGCCCACCGCGGCGCTCACCGGCCAGGAGGTCGCCCGGCTGTTCGCGGTGACCCGCACGCTGCGCGAGCAGGGCTGCGCGGTGCTGTTCATCTCGCACCGCCTGGAGGAGATCTTCGAGCTGTGCCAGCGGGTCACGACGCTGCGCGACGGCATCTACATCGGCACCGACAGGGTCGCGGACATCACCCCCGACGACCTCGTCCGCCGGATGGTCGGCCGCGACCTCGACGCGCTCTACCCCAAGCAGGACGTGACGCCCGGCGAGGTCGCGCTTAAGGTGAGCCGGCTGACCCGCGAGGGCGCCTTCACCGACGTCTCCTTCGAGGTCCGCCGCGGCGAGATCGTCGCGCTGGCCGGGCTGGTCGGCGCCGGCCGCAGCGAGGTCGCCCGCGCGATCTTCGGGGTGGACCGCTGGGACGCCGGGGCCGTCGAGGTCGAGGGCCGCGCGCTGCCGGCCGGCAGCCCCACCGCCGCGATGTCGGCCGGGCTCGCGCTCGTCCCCGAGGACCGCCGCCAGCAGGGCCTCGTCATGGACATGTCCATCGAGCGGAACATGGGCCTCACCCAGCTGAAGGCGCTGCGCCGCGCGACCGGGCGCGGCGGGCTCATCTCCCGCAGGGTCGAGCGGGACCGCGCCGCCGACTGGGGGCTGCGGCTCCAGCTCAAGTACTCCAGGCTTTCCGACGCCGTCGGCGTCCTGTCGGGCGGCAACCAGCAGAAGGTCGTGCTCGCCAAGTGGCTCGCCACCGAGCCCGCCGTGCTGATCGTGGACGAGCCGACCCGCGGCATCGACGTCGGCACCAAGGCCGAGGTGCACCGGCTGCTGTCGGAGCTGGCCGCGCGGGACCTCGCGGTGCTGATGATCTCCTCCGACCTGCCGGAGGTGCTCGGCATGGCCGACCGCGTCCTCGTCATGCACGAGGGGCGGCTCACCGCCGAGATCGCCCGCGCGGACGCGACCGAGGAGAGCGTGATGGCCGCCGCGACCGGCCGCGCCGGGACCGGGAAGGCGGCCTGATGACCGGCGTACTCACCGAGACCCCGGCGCGGCCGGGCGGCGCGGGCGGACCGGCCGGCGGCGGCCGCCGCCTGGTCGAGCTGGTGCTGCGCGCCCGCGAGATGAGCATCCTCGGCGGCCTCGTCGTCCTGGTCGTCGCGACGACCGTCGCGAACCCGCGGTTCCTGTCCGGGCAGGGCGTCGAGGACATCTTCCTCAACGCCTCCATCCTGGTGCTGCTCGCCGTCGGGCAGACGGTGGTCGTCGTCACCCGCAACATCGACCTGTCGGTCGGGTCCGTCGTCGGGCTCGTCGCGTTCAGCGCCGGGAAGTTCGCCGCCGGCGGCGACCACGGCGTCGTGCTCGTCCTCCTCTTCGGGCTCGCGATCGGGCTGGCCTGCGGGCTGGTCAACGGACTGCTCGTCAGCTTCTGCCGCGTCCCGTCCCTCGTCGTCACCCTCGGCACCCTGTACGTGATCCAGGGGCTCGACTACCGCATCGCCCACGGGCAGCAGATCGGCGCCGCCGAGCTGCCGTCCTCGGTGCTGAGGCTCGGCAACGACGGGATCCTCGGCGTCCCCTACCTGCCGATCATCACGGTCGTGGCGATGCTCGCGGTCGGCTACTACCTGCGCTCCTACTCCTCCGGCCGCGAGTTCTACGCGATCGGGTCCAGCCCTGAGGCCGCGCGGCTCGCGGGCGTGCCCATCCGCCGCCGCGTCCTCACCGCCTACCTGGCCAGCGGCGCGCTCGCCGGCCTCGCCGGGGTGCTGTGGCTCGGCCGGTTCGGCACCGTCGTCGCCGACGCCGCGCACGGCTGGGAGCTGACGGTCGTCGCCGCGGTCGTCGTCGGCGGCGTCGCCATCACCGGCGGCGTCGGGACGGTGTACGGGGCGGCGCTCGGCGGCCTGCTGCTCACCACCATCGGCAGCGTGCTGGTGGTGCTCAAGGTCAACTCGTTCTGGCAGGACGCGATCACCGGCGTCCTGCTGCTGCTGGCCATCAGCGTCGACCGGCTGCTGGCGCTGCGCGTCACGCGGGCGCTGAAACAGCGGTCGCTGGAGTCCGCCGCGCACCGCGACACCGCTCCGGACTCGGTTCCGGGGAAGAAGGAGGGACGGTCATGAGCCGCCTCGGAGGGCTCGTGCGGTGGGAGACCGCCGTCACCTTCCTGCTGATCGTGGTGTTCGCGGGCGGCGCGGGGTTCTCGCCCGACTTCGCGAACAACGACAACCTGTCGTTCGCGCTCGACGATCTGTCGGAGATCGCGCTGATCGCGCTGCCGATGACGCTGCTCGTCGTGTGCGGCCAGGTCGACCTGTCGGTCGCCTCGATCCTCGGCCTGTGCAGCGCGCTGACCGGCAAGATGTGGGACGGCGGCATGGCCATCGAGACGATCATCCCGATCGTGCTCGTCGTCGGGGTCGCCTGCGGCCTGGTCAACGGGCTGCTCGTGACCAGGCTCGGGCTGCCGTCCCTCGCCGTGACGATCGGCACGATGACCCTCTACCGGGGGCTGGCGTACGTCACGCTCGGCACCGGGGCCATCTCCGAGTTCCCGTCCGCCTACACCGGCCTCGCCACCTCGTCCATCCCCGGCACGCCGATCCCGTACCCGATCGCGCTGTGCGTCGTGCTCGCGATCGCCACCGGCATCGTCCTGCACGCCACCGGCATCGGGCGGTCCCTGTTCGCGATCGGCGCGCAGGAGGACGCCGCCTACTTCGCCGGCATCCGGGTCAAGCGCATCAAGCTGATCCTTTTCACGGTCTCCGGCCTCGTCGCCGGGTTCGCCGGCATCGTCTACACGCTCCGCTACGGCAGCGCCCGCGCCGACAACGGGCTCGGCCTGGAGCTCACCGTCATCGCGGGGGTGCTGCTCGGCGGCATCGACTTCGACGGCGGCAAGGGCACCCTCGGCGGCGTCATCGCGGCCGTGCTGCTCATCGGCCTGCTCCGCAACCTGCTGATGCTCAACGACGTCTCCACCGAGGTCCAGTCGATCGTCACCGGGCTGCTGCTCATCGTCAGCGTCCTCACGCCGCGGCTGATCGCCGTGGTCCGCGAGACACGGGGCAGACGGCGGGGCGCGAGACCCGCGGTCCCCACCGCCCCCTGACACACGTCCCCCCGCCGCGTCCCCATCCCACCCCCGAAAGGCAATCGTGATGACCATTCGTCTGCGCGCCCCGCGCCGGCTGGCGGCCGTCGCCACGGCGAGCGTCCTGGCCCTCAGCATGGCCGCCTGCGGCGGCACCACCAAGAACGACTCCGACTCCGGGGACGCCAAGGCGGCCGGCGGCAATGCCACGGCGAACCCGAACGCGCCGCTGAAGAAGGGCCTGAAGCTGGCGTTCCTGCCGAAGCAGGTCAACAACCCCTACGAGACGATCGTCGACAACGCCGGGATCGAGGCGGCCAAGGGGTTCGGCGCGGAGGCCAAGGAGGTCGGCCCGTCCGACGCGTCGGCGTCCTCCCAGGTCTCCTACATCAACACGCTCATCCAGCAGCGGCACGACGCGATCCTGATCGCCGCCAACGACGAGAACGCGGTGTGCGGCCCGCTCAAGCAGGCGATGTCCAAGAACATCAAGATCGTCGCCTACGACTCCGACACCAACCCCGACTGCCGGGACGTGTTCATCAACCAGGCCAGCTCCGAGGAGATCGGCCGCAGCGAGGTCAAGCTCCTCGCCGAGCAGCTCGGCCACAAGGGCGAGATCGCGATCCTGTCGGCGACGGCGAACGCCACGAACCAGAACACCTGGATCAAGTTCATGCAGGACGAGCTGAAGAAGCCCGAGTACGCCGGGATGAAGCTCGTCAAGATCGCCTACGGCGACGACGACGACCAGAAGTCGTTCCAGCAGACGCAGGGCCTGCTGCAGGCGTACCCGAACCTCAAGGGCATCATCTCGCCGACCACGGTCGGCATCGCCGCCGCGGCGCGCTACATCTCCGGTTCCAAGTACAAGGGGAAGGTCGCGCTGACCGGCCTCGGCACCCCGGACCAGATGCGCAAGTTCGTGAAGGACGGCACGGTCGAGGAGTTCGAGCTGTGGGACCCCAAGAACCTCGGCTACCTCGCGGCCTACGCGGCGGCGGCGCTGTCGTCCGGCCAGATCACCGGCGCGGAGGGCGAGAAGTTCAAGGCCGGCAAGCTCGGCGAGCGCACGATCGGCGCCAACGGCGAGGTCATCCTCGGCCCGCCCACGGTCTTCGACGGCAAGAACATCGACGAGTACCACTTCTGACCGCATGAAGCGTGCGTGCTTCCTGCTGAAGGTCAGGCAGGACCGCCTGGAGGAGTACAAGCTGCGCCACCAGGCGGTCTGGCCCGACATGCTCGCCGCGCTGCGCGACACCGGCTGGCACAACTACTCGCTGTTCCTGCGGGAGGACGGCCTCCTCGTCGGCTACCTGGAGACCGACGACTTCGAGGCCGCCCAGGAGGCGATGGCCCGCACCGGGGTCAACGCCCGGTGGCAGGCGGAGATGGCGCAGTACTTCGAGGACCTCGACGGCCGCCCCGACGAGGGCATGCGGCCGCTCACCGAGGTCTTCCACCTGGATTGAGAGGTAACCCGTGAACGACACCAGCGCGGTGAAGGACGCCCTCCGCCGCCAGCAGATCGAGACTCCCTCGTGGGCGTACGGGAACTCGGGGACCCGGTTCAAGGTCTTCGCCCAGCGGGGCGTGCCGCGCACCCCGCAGGAGAAGATCGACGACGCCGCGCAGGTGCACCGCTTCACCGGCGTCGCGCCCAGCGTGGCGGTCCACATCCCCTGGGACAAGGTGGACGACTACGCCGCGCTGGCCGCGCACGCCAAGGAGCGGGGCGTGCGGATCGGCGCGGTGAACACCAACGTGTTCCAGGACGACGACTACATGCTCGGCAGCGTCACCAACCCCGACCCCGCCGTCCGCCGCAAGGCCCTCGACCATCTGCTCGAAGCGGTCGACATCATGGACCTCACGGGGTCCCGCGACCTGAAGCTGTGGTTCTCCGACGGGACGAACTACCCGGGGCAGGACGACATCCGCACCCGCCAGGACCGGATGGCCGAGGCCCTCGCCGCCGTCTACGAGCGGCTCGGCGACGACCAGCGGTTCCTGCTGGAGTACAAGCTGTTCGAGCCCGCGTTCTACATGACCGACGTGCCGGACTGGGGCGCCTCCTACGCGCACTGCGTCAAGCTCGGCCCGAAGGCGCAGGTCGTGGTGGACACCGGGCACCACGCGCCCGGCACCAACATCGAGTTCATCGTGGCGTTCCTGCTGCGCGAGGGGAAGCTCGGCGGGTTCGACTTCAACTCCCGCTTCTACGCCGACGACGACCTGATGGTGGGCTCCGCCGACCCGTTCCAGCTGTTCCGGATCATGTACGAAGTGGTGCGCGGGGGCGGCTACGACGCGTACACCGGTGGGGGGGCGACCCCCCACACCCCCCGGCAGGAGCGCGGGGAGACGGGCGTGGCGTTCATGCTCGACCAGTGCCACAACATCGAGCCGAAGATCCAGGGCCAGATCCGCTCGGTGATGAACGTGCAGGAGGCCACCGCGAAGGCGCTGCTCGTGGACGCGGACGCGCTGCGGGCCGCGCAGCGGTCGGGTGACGTCCTCGAAGCGAACGCGGTCTTCATGGACGCCTACAACACCGACGTCCGGCCGCTGCTCGCCGAGCTGCGCGAGGAGATGGGCCTGCACCCGGACCCGGTCGCGGCCTACAAGGCGTCCGGCTACTACGAGCGGATCGCCGAGGAGCGCAGGGACGGCCAGGCCGCCGGCTGGGGCGCCTGACACGTGAAGGAGACGAAACCGATGACTTCTGCCCCGCCCGAGGTGGAGCGGCTGCTGGAACGCGCCAACACCCTCGGCTCGGACCCGCGCAACACCAACTACGCGGGCGGCAACGCGTCCGCGAAGGGCACCGTCACCGACCCCGTCACGGCCCGCGACGTCGAGCTGATGTGGGTGAAGGGCTCCGGTGGCGACCTCGGCACCCTCACCGAGAAGGGCCTGGCCGTCCTGCGGCTGGACCGGATGCGCGCCCTCGCGGACGTCTATCCGGGCGTCGAGCGCGAGGACGAGATGGTCGCCGCGTTCGACTACTGCCTGCACGGCAGGGGCGGCGCGGCGCCGTCCATCGACACCGCCATGCACGGTCTCGTGGAGGCCGCGCACGTCGACCACCTGCATCCCGACTCCGGCATCGCGATCGCGACGGCCGCCGACGGGGCGGAGCTGACGCGGCGGATCTTCGGCGACCGGGTCGCGTGGGTGCCGTGGCGGCGGCCCGGCTTCCAGCTCGGCCTCGACATCGCCGCGATCAAGAAGGCGAACCCGCGGGCGATCGGGGTGATCCTCGGCGGGCACGGCATCACCGCGTGGGGCGGCACGAGCGAGGAGTGCGCGGCCAACTCGCTCGACATCATCCGCACCGCCGAGCAGTACATCGCCGCGCACGGCAGACCCGACCCGTTCGGCGAGGTGATCCATCCGGCGCTGCCCGGGGACGCGCGGCGCGCCCGCGCGGCGGCGCTGTTCCCGCTGCTCCGGGGGCTGGCGTCCACGGACCGGCCGCAGGTCGGGCACTACACCGGCGGCGAGACCGTCCTCGACTTCGTCTCCCGCGCCGAGCACCCGCGGCTCGCCGCGCTCGGCACGTCCTGCCCGGACCACTTCCTGCGCACCAAGGTCGCGCCGATGGTCCTGGACCTGCCGCCGGACGCACCGCTCGATGACGTCAAGGCCCGGCTGACGGAGCTGCACGCCGCCTACCGCGAGGAGTACGCGGCCTACTACGACCGGCACGCCACCGCCGGCTCGCCGCCGATGCGCGGCGCGGACCCGGCGATCGTGCTGGTCCCCGGCGTCGGCATGTTCTCCTTCGGCGCCGACAAGCAGACCGCCCGCGTCGCGGGCGAGTTCTACGTCAACGCGATCAACGTGATGCGCGGCGCGGAGGCGCTGTCGTCGTACGCGCCGATCGACGAGGCGGAGAAGTTCCGCATCGAGTACTGGGAGCTGGAGGAGGCCAAGCTCCGCCGCAGGCCGGCGCCGAAGCCGCTCGCCGCGCGGGTCGCGCTGGTCACCGGCGGCGGCTCGGGCATCGGCGCCGCCACCGCGCGCCGGCTCGCCGCCGAGGGCGCCTGCGTCGTCGTCGCCGACCGGGACGCGGCCGCCGCCGGGAAGGTCGCGGCGGAGATCGGCGCGGACGCCCTGCGCCCCTCGGACGCCGCCGTCGCGGCCGCCGCCGACGTCACCTCCGAGGACGAGATCGCCAACGCCGTCCGGGACGCGGTCCTGGCGTTCGGCGGCGTCGACCTCGTCGTCAACAACGCCGGCCTGTCGATCTCCAAGCCGCTGCTGGAGACGACCGCCGCCGACTGGGACCTGCAGCACGACGTCATGGCGCGCGGCTCGTTCCTGGTGTCCCGCGAGACCGCCCGCGTGATGGTCGAGCAGGGGATGGGCGGCGACATCGTCTACATCGCGTCCAAGAACGGGGTGTTCGCCGGGCCGAACAACATCGCCTACGGCGCGACCAAGGCCGACCAGGCGCACCAGGTGCGGCTGCTGGCCGCCGAACTGGGCGGGCACGGCATCCGCGTCAACGGCGTCAACCCCGACGGGGTCGTGCGCGGCTCTGGGATCTTCGCGGGCGGCTGGGGGGCCGAGCGCGCCGCCGTCTACGGCGTGGAGGAGGAGAAGCTCGGCGAGTTCTACGCCCAGCGGACGCTCCTCAAACGCGAGGTCCTGCCCGAGCACGTCGCCGCCGCCGTCTTCGCTCTCACCGGCGGGGACCTGACCCGCACCACCGGACTGCACATCCCCGTCGACGCGGGCGTCGCCGCCGCGTTCCTGCGCTGACGGGGGGCATCCCCGGACAGAGGACGGCCGGCCGCCCGGACCGTGCGGCGGCGCTCACACACGCCCGCCGCACCGTCCCCACCCGGACCGCCGGCCGTCCCACAGGGCCCGCTCGACCAAAAGGAACCCGAAAGGGACAACGATGGACCAGACCGAGAAGTTCGCAGAACACAGCACGCCCGTGAAGGTCGGTCTCGTCGCCGGGGGCCTCGGCGCGTACTGGCCGCAGTTCCCCGACCTGCTCCCGCAGCTGAAGCGGTCCGCCGAGCGCGTCTCCGAGCGGATGCGCGGGCTCGGCGCCGAGGTCGTCGACGCGGGCTTCATCTCCGACGCGCAGGAGGGCGCGGCGGCGGCCGAGAAGCTGCGCGCCGCCGGCTGCGACATCATCGTCGGCTTCCTCACCACCTACATGACCGCGTCGATGCTGGTCCCGGTCGCGCAGCGGGCGGACGCACCCGTCCTGCTGATCAACCTGCAGCCGACCGAGTCGATGGACCACGCCGCCTTCGACACCGGGCAGTGGCTCGCCTACTGCGGAGCCTGCCCGCTGCCGGAGATGGCGAACGCGTTCGAGCGCTGCGGCGTCCCGTTCCGCTCCGTCTCCGGCCACCTGGAGGACGAGCGGGCCTGGGCGAAGATCGGCCGCTGGGTCCGCGCCGCCGGGGTCCGCGCGGTCCTGCGCCGCGGCCGGCACGGCCTCATGGGCCACCTCTACCCCGGCATGCTGGACGTCTCCACCGACCTGACCCTCGTCAGCGCCAACTTCGGCGGGCACGTCGAGGTGCTGGAGTTCGACGACCTGCGCGTCCGGGTGGAGAAGGTCACGGACGCCGAGACGGCCGCGAAGAAGGCCGAGGCGGAGAAGATCTTCGAGCTGGACGACTCCGTCGACGACGACGACCTGACCTGGGCGGCCCGCGTCGCCGCCGGTCTCGACCGCCTCACCGAGGACTTCCGGCTCGACAGCCTCGCCTACTACCACCGGGGCCTGGACGGCGAGATCCACGAGCGCCTCGGCGCCGGCATGATCCTCGGCGCCTCGCTGCTCACCGCGCGGGGCGTCCCGGCGGCCGGCGAGTACGAGCTGCGCACGTCCCTCGCCATGCTGATCGCCGACCGGCTCGGCGCGGGCGGCTCCTTCACCGAGCTGCAGGCCCTGGACTTCCGCCGCGGCCACGTCGAGATGGGCCACGACGGGCCCGCGCACCTGGCGATCAGCGCCCGCCGCCCGCTGCTGCGCGGCCTCGGCGTCTACCACGGCAAGCGCGGCTACGGCGTGTCCGTGGAGTTCGACGTCGAGCACGGCCCGGTCACCGCGTTCGGGATCGTCCAGCGCCGCGACGGCCGCTTCGCGTTCGTCGCGTCCGAGGGCGAGACCGTGGACGGCCCGCTGCTGCGGATCGGCAACACCACGTCCTGCGTCGACTTCGGCTGCGACCCGGGCGAGTGGACCGACGCCTGGAGCGCCACCGGCATCTCCCACCACTGGGCTCTCGGCACCGGCCATCTGGCCGCCGACCTGAAGTCCCTCGCCGACCTCATGGAGGTCGACCTGGTGCGGGTCAATCCCTGACGGGCCGGCGCGCCGCTGTATAGTCAATGTCCGTGACTAATGCGCGGGACGGCGAGGGGCACGAGCCCGACCTCGGGATGCTGGCGGGCCGGCTGACGCGGGCGCTGCAGGAGGAGCTGTTCCATCGCCTGGCCGAGGAGGGCCACCCGGACGTCCGGCCCCGGCACGGCACCGTGCTGGCCTTCCTCGACGCCGGCGGGGCGCGCGCGACCGAGCTGTCGGCCCGCTCCGGCCAGCACAAGCAGATCGTCGGCACCATCGTGGACGAGCTGGCCGCGCTCGGCTACGTCCGCCGCGAACCCGACCCGGCCGACCGCCGCGCCAAGCGGGTCGTCCCCACCGAACACGGCCTCGACGAGATCGCCAAGGCCCGCGCCATCCTCGCCGCCATCGAGGACCGCCACCGGCGGGCCCTCGGCGACGAGCACTACACCGCCTTCAAGGACGCCTTCCAGCAGGTCGCCCGCGACCAGAGCGCCTGGCGCGGCGGCGGCCGTCCGGCGCGGTAGCGCGGGCTCAGCGCAGCTCGGCCGCGCCGACGAGGCCGGCGAAGCGCTCGCCGTCGGCGCCGCCGTCGTCCAGCCACTCGCGGGGGCCGGTCAGGCCCGGGGGCAGCAGCTCGAACCCGTCGAAGAAACCGCGGATCTGTGCGCTCGGGCGGGCGCCCAGCCGCGCGCTCGCCCCCGCGTAGACCTGCTCGGCCCGCGCCATCTGCTCCGGGAAGGCGTCCGTGGCCAGGTGCGACAGGATCAGCCGGCTGCCGGGCGCCAGCTCGTCCCGGTAGCGGGCGACCAGCGCGTGCGGGTCGTCGGCGTCGTCCACGAAGTGCAGCACCGACACCAGCAGCAGCGCCACCGGCGCGGAGAAGTCGATCATCTCGCGGACGGCGCGGTGGCCGAGCACGTCGTCCGGGCGGCGCAGGTCGGCCTCGGCGAACCCGGCGTTCGCCGCGCCCGCGAGGAGCGCCCGGCCGTGCGCGCAGACGACCGGGTCGTTGTCGACGTAGACGGTCCGCGCGTCCGGGGCGGCGTCGGCCGCGGCCTCGTGCACGTTCTCCTGCGTCGGCAGCCCGGACCCGAGATCGAGGAACTGGCGGACGCCGGCCGCGGCGGCGGCGCGCACCGCGGCGCGGAGGAACGCCCGGTTGAGGCGGACGCCGCGCACGACCCGCCCCTCGGAGATCTCCACCACGCGCTCGGCCGCCTCCCGGTCGGCGGCGAAGTTGTCCTTGCCGCCGAGCCAGTAGTCGTACATCCGCGCGACGTTGGGGGAGCCGGTGTCCAGGCCGGCCGCGGTCCCGTCCGAGAAGTCGGTCACCCGGTCATGATCGTCCCATCGGGGGCGGGCGGCAACACGAACGTGGAACCCGGTCTCATTGCGCACCGTGGTTACACGTAACGTTCCGTGCATGGGGGATGATCGGGGAAGCTGGACGGGGCCCGGCGGGCTGCGCGTGACGGCGGTGCGGCTCACGGGCGCGCACCGCGTCCTGGCGGAGTACGCGGGTGTACGCGGGGACGACGCCTTCCTGGTGACGCGGGACGGGGAGCTGGTCGGCCGCGGCTACTACCCGTCGGTCGAGGAACTCGCCGAGGCCGTCGACCTCGCCGAGCTGCACCCGCTCTGACCAGCGCTTGCGCGAACCGGCGCAGCGCCTGTAGTCGTTACCCGTGGACAAGCAGTGGGAAGTCGTCGTGGTCGGGTCGGTCAACGCGGATCTGGTGGTCGAGGTCGGCCGGCGGCCCGCGCCGGGGGAGACGGTCCTCGGCTCCGACATGGTCGTCCATCCGGGCGGCAAGGGCGCCAACCAGGCGGTCGCCGCGGCGCGGCTCGGCGGCCGGGCCGGCATCGTCGGGCGGATCGGCGACGACGGGCACGGCGAACTGCTGCGCGGCGCGCTCGCCGCCGACGGCGTGGACCTCGCCCACCTGGCCACCACGCCCGGCGTGCCGACCGGCGTCGCGCTGATCACGATCGGGCCGGACGGCGACAACAGCATCATCGTCTCGCCCGGCGCCAACGCCCGGCTCGGCCCGGACGACGTCGAGGCGGCCCGCGCGATGATCGCCGGGGCGTCCGTGGTGTCGTTCCAGCTGGAGGTGCCGCTGCCCGCCGTGGCGGCCGCCGCCCGCGCCGCGGCGGAGGCGGGCGGGCGCGTCGTGCTCAACCTGTCGCCGCCCGCGCCCGTCCCCGGCGAGCTGCTCGCCCTCTGCGATCCCCTGGTCGTCAACGAGCACGAGGCCGCGTTCGTCCTCGACGGCGCCGGCGGCGACGCCCGCGCCACGGCGGCGGCGCTCGCCCGCTCCGGGCCGCGCTCGGTCGTCGTCACGCTCGGCGCCGACGGCGTCGTGGTCGCCGACGCCGAGGGCGTCACGGCGATCCCGTCGCCGAAGGCCGACGCCGTCGACACGACCGGCGCGGGCGACGCCTTCACCGCCGCGCTGTGCCTGCGCCTCGCCCGCGGCGACTCCCTGCGCGACGCCGCCCGGTACGCCACCCGCGTGGGCGCCGCCGCCGTCCGCAGGCGGGGCGCGCAGAGCTCCTACCCGACGCCGGACGACCTGCCCGAGCCCTAGCGGCCCGTGCCGGCGGCCCGTGCCGGCGACTGGTGCGAGCGACTGGTTCTAGCGGCTCGTGCGGGCCCGCAGCCGATACAGCTCGTCGGCGACGTCGTGGACATCGGAGCCGAGGTCGAACGCGCTGAGCAGGTGCAGGTCGTCGGCGGTCTCGATCTCCAGCATCCGCGTGTGCAGCAGGAGGCGGCGCCGCTCGTCGACCCGGATCGTCCGCACCTCGTCCCAGCCGATGTGCCGGCGCCCCGCGTAGCCCGTCACGACCGTGAGCCCGTCGCCGTCGGCGGCGAGCCGGACCGGCGCGACCAGGTCGCGCAGCACGAGCGCGTTCAGCCCGATCGCCGCCGCCGCGGCGAGGAACAGGAACTGCGGGTCGTGGCTGTAGAGGACGATGAGCGCCGTGACGGCCGCCGCGGCGGCGCACTTCACCGCCACATGACCTGGGGGTACCCGCCACCGGCACTGTGATCCCGCATCCATGCCCGCCACCGTAGCCGCAACCGCCCCCCGGCCGGGCCGGGCCGCCGCCACGCCGCGCCACGGGGCGTCCGGTAGCGTCGCAGGCATGCGACTCGGCGTGCTGGACGTGGGCTCGAACACCGTGCACCTGCTGGTGGTCGACGCCCATCACGGGGCGCGGCCCCTGCCCGCGTACTCCCACAAGGCCGATCTGCGGCTCACCGCCCACCTGGACGATTCCGACCGCCTGTCCGAGGAGGGCGAGGTGCTGCTGCGCGACTTCGTCGACGAGGCGCTGCAGGTCGCCGAGGACAAGGGCGTCGAGGACCTGGTGGCGTTCGCGACCTCCGCCGTCCGCGACGCCGCCAACGGCGAGGACGTCCTCGCCCGCATCCGCGCCGACAAGTCGATCGACATCCGCTCGATGCCCGGCGAGGAGGAGGCCCGGCTGACGTTCCTCGCCGTCCGCCGCTGGTTCGGCTGGTCGTCGGGCCGGCTGCTCGTCGTCGACATCGGCGGCGGCTCGCTGGAGATCGCGTCCGGCATCGACGAGGAGCCCGACGTGGCGATCTCGCTGCCGCTCGGCGTGGGCCGGCTCACCCGCGACCGGTTCACCGCCGACCCGCCGCCGCCGGACGAGATCCGCGAGCTGCGCCGGCACGTCCGCGCGGAGATCGCGCGGCATGTCGGGGACGTCGCCCGGTACGGGGCCGCCGACCACGCGGTCGCCACGTCCAAGACGTTCAAGCAGCTGGCCCGCATCGCCGGGGCCGCGCCGTCCGCCGAAGGACCGTACCAGCGCCGCAGCCTGTCCGACACCGACGTGACCGACTGGGCGGAGAAGCTCGCGCCGATGCCGTCCGCGGAGCGCGCCGAGCTGCCCGGCGTGTCGGCGAGCCGCGCCGAGCTGCTGCTCGCGGGCGCGATCGTCGCGGACGCCGCGATGGACCTGTTCGAGCTGACCGAGCTGGAGATCTGCCCGTGGGCGCTGCGCGAGGGCGTCATCCTCCGCCGCCTCGACATGATCACCGGCTGAGCGGGGTCACGACCAGTTCGGGTGCCCGAGGACGCTGCCGGTGGGGGTGAGGACTTTGTCATCGGTGCCGTCCGCCCGGACGGCGTGCAGCACCGGGTCGGTGACCGCGCCCCGCACGAAGCAGATCCAGCGGCCGTCGTGGGACCACCCCGGGTCCATGTCGTGCTTGCCGCCGGAGGTGACGGCCCGCAGACCGGACCCGTCGGCGTTCACCGTCCAGATCGTGCTGTCGTCGGACGTGCCCCGGGTGAAGGCGATCTTCGACCCGTCCGGTGACCATTCGGGGTCCACGGAGCGGACGCCGCCGGTGGCCAGCCGCGTCCGGGTGCCGCCGGGGCGGTTCGGGTCGAGGGTGTAGATCTGCTCGACGCCGTCGCGCTTGCTCCAGAAGACCATCCGGCCCTTGGACGACCACATCGGGTCGTCCTTGGCCGAGTCGTCGTCGGTGAGCTGGGTGACCTTGTGGTCCCGCAGGCCGATCGTGAAGATCTGCTTGGCGCCGCCCTGCCTGCCCATGTAGGCGAGGCGCGTGCCGTCCGGCGACCACGTCACCCGCCCGCCCGCGATGTCGGTGACCTTCTCGGCGCCGGTGCCGTCGGCCTTCGCCACCCAAGCCGAGGAGGCCCCCGCGCCGGTCCTGGTGAAGGCGATGAGTCTCCCATCGGGCGACCGCTCGGGCAGGACGTCGCAGGTCGGCCCGCCGACCAGCGTCTGCACGGACCCGTCGCTCGGAGTGAACAGGCCGATGTCGGCACTGCACGACTTCGGCCAGCCGGGCTCGGTGTCGACGCGCACCAGCAGCGGCCCGGACGGGAACGCCGCCGGCTTCGCGCCCGTGTTCGCCGCCTTGCCGGACGGCCGGTTCAGGTAGTAGACGCCGCCCGCCACGGCCCCCGCCACCAGCACGCCCGCCACCGACGCGGCGATCAGGGTGCTGCGCCTGGACCTCCCCGGAGGCGGGGGCCGCCACGGCTGCGGGGGTGCGTAGGCGGTGGGCGGCTCGTACACGGGACGGGTCGCCGGCTCCGGTGCGGGCGCAGGCGGCGGCGACGGCGAAGACGATGGTGAAGGGGAAGGCGACGGTGAAGGCGAAGGTGGAGGTGGAGGGAGCTGAGGAGGAGGCGGGGGCGTCACGTCCCGCGAGGTGACGCCGGGGTCACCGGTGGCCGGCGGCGGCGTCCAGGATTCGCCCAGCTCGGTCGTCACGGCGGCCTCCCCGCCGCCGCCGACCAGGGCGAGCAGCAGGTCGCGGGCGCTCGGCCGGGTGCCGGGGTCCTTGCGCAGCGCCGCCCGGACGAGCCCGGACAGCGACGGCGGCAGGTCCCCCGTCTCGGGTTCGGCGTGCACGGCGCGGGCCGCGAGCAGCTGGAACGAGCCCTGCCCGAACGGGTTGCGGCCGCTCGCCGCGTAGGCGACGAGGCAGCCCCAGGCGAACACGTCCACGGCCGTGGTGACCTGCTGCGTGGTGATCTGCTCGGGTGCGATCCAGCCGGGGGTCCCGACGACCTGCCCGGTCCGGGTGTGGGACGAGACCATGTCCAGCGCGCGGGCGATCCCGAAGTCGATCACCCGCGGCCCGGAGATCGACAGCAGCACGTTGCTCGGCTTGAGGTCGCGGTGCACCAGCCCGGAGCTGTGGATGGCGACGAGCGCGGCGGCGACGCCGACCGCGACGCCGTGCAGCATCCCCGGCGACAGCGCGCCCTTCTCGGTGACGTGCTCCAGCAGCGACGGCCCGTCGATGTACTCGGTCACCATGAAGGCGAGGCCGAGGTCCTCGCCGTGTTCGAGGACCTGCGCGGTGCAGAACGACGCGACCCGCTGGGCGTTGGCGGCCTCGTCGTGGAAGCGGGCCAGGAACGTCCGGTCGCCGGCCAGCTCGGCGCGGACGACCTTCACCGCGACGGCCCGCCCCTCCTCGTCGCGGCCCAGGTAGACGGCGCCCATGCCGCCTTCGCCGATCTTGGCCTCGATCCGGTACCGGCCGATCCGCGTGGGGTCGTCCGGGCGCAGCTCGCGCAGGGACGACGCTCGCGGCCCGTCCATGAAGATCACCTTTTCCCCGAGCCGCGTCTTGGCGGCCGCCACGCGGCGGCACGCGGCCCCAACGCTTCCTTACGATGACAGAGGGCGGCCCGAGGTTCTAGCGTCCGCGGATCAGTGGAAATTGCGGGCCTTGACACGGCCGGGGACCGGCAGCCGGCGCAGCCGGGTCGCGCGCACGTTCGCGACGCCGTCGGCGCGCTCCAGCCGCCCGCCGACCAGCAGCGCCTGCGAGTCGACGGCGAGGCCGCGGTACCGCTGGAACACCTGCGGCGGGCACACCACGTTGATGATCCCGGTCTCGTCCTCCAGCGTCATGAACACGATGCCGCCGGCGGTCGGGGGCCGCTGGCGGTGGGTGACGAGCCCGGCGACGACGACGTTGGTCTCGCCCGGGGCGGCGGCGAGCCGCGCGGACGACAGGGCGCCCAGCTCGTCGAGGGCGTCGCGGACGTGCGCGACCGGATGGACGCGGGAGACGCCGGTGGCCCACAGGTCGGCGAGCGTCTCCTCGACCGGCGTCATCGCGGGCAGCGCGGGCGCCGCCGCGCCCGGCGTCACGCCCTCCAGCTGCCCGGGCCCGGAGCCGGCCAGCGCGCCGGCCGCCCACAGCGCCTCGCGCCGCGACAGGCCCAGCCCGCCGAACGCGCCCGCGGTGGCGAGGGCCTCCAGTGCCCCCGCCGACAGCGGCGCGCGCCGCGCGAGGTCCTCCATGCTCGTGTAGGGGCGTCCTGCCGCGATCGCCTCCGCCGTGCCGTCGCCCAGGTTCCGGATACCGGACAGGCCGAGCCGGATCGCCGGCTGCGGCTCGCTCGGCGCATGCGGATGGCCGGAGTCGACCTCGACGGGTTCCTCAAGCGTCGGGTGGACGCCGCTGGCGTTGATGTCCACGCCCCTGACCACGACACCGTGATGCCGGGCGTCCGCCAGCAGGCTCTGCGGGCTGTAGAAGCCCATCGGCTGGTTGCGCACCAGAGCGGCGGTGAACGCGGCCGGGTAATGGCGCTTCAGGTAGGCGCTGGCGTAGACGAGGTGGGCGAAGCTCTGCGCGTGCGACTCCGGGAACCCGAACCCGGTGAAGCCGAGGATCTTCTCGTAGACGCTCTCCGCGATGTCGGACGGGATGCCGCGCGCGGCCATCCCGTCCAGCAGCCGGCGGCGCAGCCGCTCGACCCGCTCCGGGGCGCGCTTGGCGCCCATCGCCTGCCTGAGCTGGTCCGACTCCGCCGGGCTGAACCCGGCGCAGTCGACGGCGAGCTGCATCATCTGCTCCTGGAACAGCGGCACGCCGAGCGTCCGGCCGAGGGCGGGCTCCATCAGCGGGTGCGGGCAGACGGCCGGCTCCAGCCCCTTCCGCCGCCGCAGGTACGGGTGGACGGACCCGCCCTGGATCGGCCCCGGCCGGATCAGCGCGACCTCCACCACCAGGTCGTAGAACTCGCGGGGCCGCAGCCGCGGCAGCGTCGCCATCTGCGCCCGCGACTCCACCTGGAACACCCCGACGGTGTCGGCGTCGCACAGCATGTCGTAGACCAGGGGATCCTCCGGCGGGACGGACTGCAGGTCGTAGCGCCGCCCGTGGTGCTCGTCCACCAGGTCGAAGCAGTCGTGCAGCGCGGCGAGCATCCCGAGGCCGAGCAGGTCGAACTTCACCAGGCCGGCCGCCGCGCAGTCGTCCTTGTCCCACTGCAGGACGCTGCGGCCCGGCATCGCCGCCCATTCGATCGGGCAGATCTCCCCGACCGGGCGGTCCGCGATCACCATGCCGCCGGAGTGGATGCCGAGGTGCCGGGGCAGTTTCAGCATCCGGTCGGCGAGGTCGAGCACGGGCGCCGGGATGCCGGCCTCCGATCCGACCGGGTCGCGCGGGTCGATGCCCTTCGACCAGGCGTCCTGCTGGCCGGGGGAGAAGCCGAGCGCGCGGGCCGCGTCCCGGACGGCCATGCGCGGCCGGTAGCTGATGACGTTCGCGACCTGTGCGGTGCATTCGCGCCCGTACTTCTCGTAGACGTACTGGATGGCCTCCTCCCGGCGCCTGTGCTCGATGTCGAGGTCGATGTCGGGCGGCCCGTCGCGTCCGGGGGAGAGGAACCGCTCGAACAGCAGGCCGTGCCGGACGGCGTCCACGCCCGTGATGCCGAGCGCGTAGCAGACCGCCGAGTTCGCCGCCGACCCGCGCCCCTGGCACAGGATGCCCCTGCTCCGGCAGAACTCCACGATGTCGTGCACGATCAGGAAGTAGCCGGGGAAGCGGAGCTGCTCGATGACGTCCAGCTCCTTGGCGATCTGCGCGTACGCGCCCGGCACCCGCTCCCGCCCGGGCGGCCCGTACCGCTCGAGCGCGCCGTCCTTCACCAGGTGCCGCAGCCAGCTGGCCTCGGTGTGGCCGCCGCGGACGGGCCAGTCGGGCAGCCGGGGCGCGACCACGTCGAAGCCGAACAGGCACTCGCGGGCGAGTCCGGCCGTCCGCTCGCGGACGCCGGGGAACCGCGCCAGCCGCTTCGCCATCTCGGCGCCGGAGCGAAGGTGCGCGGTGCCGCTCGCCGGGAGCCGGCCGACCATGTCGTCCAGGCTGCGGCGGGCGCGGACGGCGGCGAGCGCCTGCGCCAGCCGCGCGTCCGCTCCGGGCGCCGCGAAGTGCACGTTGTTGGAGGCGACGACGTCGACTCCGGCGCGTTCCGCCAGCTCGAAGAGGACGTCGTTGCGGAGGTCGTCGTCCGGCTGGTCGTGGTCGACCAGCTCGACGAACACGTTGCCGCGGCCGAACATGGCGATCAGGTTCCGCAGTTCCCGCTCCGCCGCGTCCGGGCCGGCCGACTCCAGCGCCGCCGGGACGGGCCCCTTCCGGCATCCGGTCAGCACCGCCCAGTGGCCGTCGTGCGCGCCGGCGAGGGCGTCCAGGTCGTAAAGGGGACGGCCCTTGCGCCCGCCCGCGAGCTGCGCCGACGTGATCGCCGAGCACAGCCGCGCGTACCCCTGCGCGCCGCGCGCGAGAACCAGCAGATGGCGCCCCGCCGGGTCGGGTTCGCCGGTCTGCGGGGCGGTCAGGCCGAGGCTCAGCTCCGCGCCGAACACCGTCCCGATCCCGGCGTCGCGCGCGGCCTGCGCGAACTGCACCGCCCCGTACATGCCGTCGTGGTCGGTGACCGCCATCGCCTCCACGCCGAGCCGCGCCGCCTCCGCGACGAGCGAGGCCGGATCGCTGGCCCCGTCCAGGAAGCTGAACGACGAGTGGACGTGCAGCTCCGCCCACGGCACCTCGCCCTCGGCACGGCGCGGGACCTCGGGTTCTTCCTGCGGTTCCGCCGGCGCCCGCTCAGACGGCCGCCACGACAGCCGCTCCTCGAACTCCCGCCACGAGATGGGCGGGTTGTACCAGCCGGTCATACGCCGCGCCTGGTCATACGCCGCGCCTGGTCATACGCCGCGCCTGGTCATACGCCGCGCCTAGTCATACACGG
The DNA here is from genome assembly GCF_001552195.1 of Actinomadura latina NBRC 106108. Lineage (GTDB taxonomy): Bacteria > Actinomycetota > Actinomycetes > Streptosporangiales > Streptosporangiaceae > Spirillospora > Spirillospora latina. The sequence goes on along the minus strand of NZ_BCQS01000033.1, from coordinate 29,611 downwards.
CCTCGACGTGCCATCGGCCGCCCTCGACGGCGAGCAGGTAGGCGGCGCCGTCCTCGGTGGTGACCTGGAAGCGCGCCCTGCGCCGTGCCGTGCCCGGATCCCACCAGCGTTCGTCGGCCGGCCACGGGCCCGTCCAGCCGGTGACCCCGGCGGGACGGCCGCGGACGACGAGCGTCGCGGGCGGCGCGGACACCTCGCACCGCGCCGACACCACCACCGCGTCGCCGGACGCGTCGACCAGCTCCGCCGCGGGCGGCGGCACGGGGACGACGGCCGGCGCCGGTCCCGCCACGCGGCCCGGCCACGGGCCCTCGGGCAGGCCCGAGGGGGCCAGGTCCCCGACGGGCACCCGGACGACCCGCTCGCCCGGCCCGCGACCGCCCACGAGTACCGGGCGGGTGACCCCCCGGTGCCCGAGGAGCGCCTGGATGCGGTCGGCGGCCCGCGTGATCCGGTCGGCGCCGGCCGCCCGGCCCCACAGCGACTCCTGGCGTCCCTCGTCCGGGACGATCTGGTCGGGTGCCAGCTCCACCCACGTGACGCCGCCCCAGACGTCCTCGGCCTCGGCGCCCTGCCAGGCCGACAGCTGCCACCGCACCCGCTCGGCGACGGCCAGCGCGGACAGGCCCTCGTGCCGCCACACCCGCCGCAGCACGTGGCCGTCCGCGAACCCGACCGCGACCTCCAGCCGGACGCACGCCAGCCCGCCCGCCGCGAGCCCCTCGTGCAGCTCGCCCGCCAGCCGCTTCGCCGCGAACACCACCCGCTCGGCCCGCTCGGCGGGCGGGTCGAAGCCGCCGCGCACCGCCAGGTCCGGCGCGCCCCGGACGGGTGCGAGCGGGCGCGGCTCCTCGCCGCGCGCCAGCCGGTGCGCGAGCGCCCCGTCCGGCCCGAACCGCCCGGCGACGTGCCCGGACGGCAGCGCGGCGAAGTCGCCGAGCGTCCTGATCCCGAGGCGCCGCAGCAGATCGGCCAGCTCCGGCCGGTCGAGCACCGCCGGCGGATACGGCGCGAGGAACGCCGCCGCGCCGCCCTCCGGCACCACCACGCCGCCCTCCCCGGCCCGCGCCGCGAGCTCCGCCGCGAACAGCCCGTCCGCGACGCCCGACCCGCAGTCGTGCCCGGCCTCCACGACCGTGTCCTGCACGAGGACGCGCAGCGCCTCCTCGCCGCCGTAGAACCGGGCCGGCCCGCGCGCGGGGATCGCGCACATCCCCGGCCGCACGACCTCGACGCGCGGCGTCAGCTCCGCGACCGCCGCCACGACGGCCTCGAACAGCCGTCCCTCCGCGTCCGGCTCCCGCTCCCGGACGACCAGTTCGGGGCAGCGCCGCTGCGCGTCCCGGAGCCGCTGCCCGCGCCGCACCCCCTGCGCCCGCGCCGCCGCCGAGCACGCGGCGACCCGCCCCCGCGCGACGACGGCCCCAGGCGCGGCGGCGTCGACCCCGACGGCGGTGACCGGCCAGTCCGGGCACCACACGACCAGCACCCGCGTCACGCGGCCCCCTCTCCGGAGCCGCGCGCGGACGCCGGCCGCGCCGGGACCGCCGCGCGCACCGCCGCGCGCACCGCCGCGCCGGTGCCCACCGGCTCCGGCACGTCGTGCGGCGCGTCGCGGCGGGCCGTGGTCCTCGGCGGACGCGGCGTCAGCGGCCGAGGCGTATGGACGGGCGCCCCCGCCGACACGGCGTCGGGGACCAGTTCCAGCGGTGGCCGTGCGGTCTCGTCGGGCTTGACCGTGCCGTCGGGGGCGGGGAGCCAGAGGCGGGCGCTGCGGCCGGCCCCGGGGGCGTCGCGGCCTTCGGCGGTCACCTGGACGCGGCGGCCGGTCAGCCGCCCGTGGCCGTCGCCGAGGCCGTCCCAGGCCGCCTCGTCCAGCCGGAGCCGGAGCCGGGTGCCCGGCCACTCGCGGGCGAACGGGCCGGTCAGCGCCAGGACGCAGCCGTGCTTGCGGGCCAGCGCCGACAGCCGCCGGACGGCGGCGGCCCCCGGACGCTCCGGCGGGCACAGCAGGATCAGCTCGGCGGCCTCCGCCAGGGCGGCGACCACGTCCGGCCACCGGTCGCCCGGGTCGTCGACGAGGAGCAGCCGTTCGGGGGCGGCGCCCATCCCGGCGGCGGCGACCACGCCGAAGTCCGGGACGCCGACGACGCCGCACCAGCCGCCGGCGCCGTCCTCGCCGCCGTGCCGGGAGACGCCCGCGACGAGCGCGAGGCCGAGGGACGCGGCGCCGAGCCCGCCGAGGCCGACGACCGAGCCGGGCCGCAGCCCGCCGCCGGGCAGCACGGGGCGCAGCGCGGGCAGCACGGGTACCGTCTCCACGGTGTGCGAAGACCGCCAGGGTGCCGTCTCCAGCACCGCTGACAGGTCCCGCAGCGCGGCCTCCGGCACCGTCGTCCTCCTCTCACCGCCCTGTGCATAATTTCGAACACGAGTTCGACCTGTGTCAAGTTCTCGCAGGTCACGGAGCGGAGTCGTGGCGGGTGGAAAGCCCGGTGGCGTGGGGCTTCGCGTGATTTTGCGGGCATTATGGGCGGTATGACGAGCGACGCACGAACCCTGGAGTGGACGGGCGACGGACTGCGCCTGCTGGATCAGACCGTCCTGCCGGGGCGCGTCGAGTACGTCGTGGCGCGCGACGTCGACACGCTCGTGGACGCGATCCGGCGGCTGGTCGTGCGCGGGGCCCCGGCGCTGGGCGTCGCGGGCGCGTTCGGCGTCGCCGTCGCCGTCCTGCAGGCCGCCCGCGAGGGATGGGACGGCGCGGCGCGCGACGCCGCGATCGCGCGGGTCCGGGAGGCCCGGCCGACGGCGGTGAACCTCGCGGCCGGCGTCGACCGCGTGCTCCCCTACATCGGCAAGGGCGCCGACGCGGTGGCGGCCGAGGCGCAGGCGCTCCTGGACGAGGACGTCCGCGGGAACCGGGCGATCGGCGCGCACGGCGCCGGCTGGATCCTGGCCCGCGCGGGCGACCGGCCCCTGCGCGTCCTCACGCACTGCAACGCCGGCGCGCTCGCCACCGCCGGATGGGGGACGGCGCTCGGCGTCGTCCGCGAACTGCACGAGCGGGGCCGCGTCGAGCTCGTCTACGCCGACGAGACCCGCCCGCTGCTGCAGGGCGCGCGGCTCACCGCCTGGGAACTCGACCAGGCCGGCATCCCGTGCGTCGTCCAGGCGGACGGCGCGGCGCCGAGCACGATCCTGCGCGGCCTCGCCGACGTCGCCGTCATCGGCGCCGACCGGATCGCCGCCAACGGCGACACCGCCAACAAGATCGGCTCGGTGGGCGTGGCGCTGGCCTGCCACGCCGCCGGGATCCCCCTCGTCGTCGCCGCGCCGTGGAGCACCGTCGACCTGGCCCTCCCGGACGGCGGCGGCATCCCGATCGAGGAGCGTCCCGCCGACGAGGTGCTGACCTGGGGCGGCACGAGGACCGCCCCCGATCGCGTGACCGCGTACAACCCCGCGTTCGACGTCACGCCCGCCCGCCTCGTCACCGCGCTGGTCACCGAGACGGGCGTGCTGGAGGTGTCGGCCGGCGCGACACCCGGCCGGATCGTCCATCATGGTGACCGTGCCGACCTCCCCGAACCCCCCCACCGCTCCGCAGCCGGCGCAGCTTGACGCGGTCCTGGAACGGATCACCTACGCCAACGAGGACACCGGCTACACGGTCGCGCGCGTGGCGACCGCCAAGAGCGGGCCCGACCTGCTCACGGTCGTCGGGGCGCTGCTCGGCGCGCAGGTGGGGGAGAGCCTGCGGCTGACCGGCCGGTGGCGCTCGCACCCGAAGTACGGCAAGCAGTTCGAGGTCGACTCGTACACGACCGTGCTGCCGGCGACGATCCAGGGCATCCGCCGCTACCTCGGCTCCGGGATGATCAAGGGGATCGGGCCGGTGATGGCCGACCGGATGGTCGGGCACTTCGGCACCGACATCCTCCGCGTCATCGAGGAGGAGCCGGAGCGCCTCGTCGAGGTCCGCGGCCTCGGACCCAAGCGCAGCAAGCGGATCGGGGACGCCTGGGAGGAGCAGAAGGCCATCAAGGAGGTGATGGTCTTCCTGCAGGGCGTCGGCGTCTCCACGTCCCTCGCCGTCCGCATCTACAAGCAGTACGGCGACAGGTCGATCGACACCGTCCGCAGGGAGCCGTACCGGCTCGCGTCGGACGTGTGGGGCATCGGGTTCAAGACGGCCGACACGATCGCGCAGGCCGTCGGCATTCCGCACGACAGCCCCGAGCGGATCAAGGCGGGGCTCCAGTACACGCTGTCGGAGGGGGCCGACGACGGGCACTGCTTCCTGCCCGAGCCGAACCTGGTCACGGCGGCGGAGAAGATCCTCGGCGTGCCGAAGGAGCTGATCGTCCCGGCGCTGGACGAGCTGGCCCGCGACGAGGGCGTCGTCCGGGAGCCGATCCCCGGCGAAGGCGAGGACGCCGCGACGATCCCCGCCGTCTACCTGGTCCCGTTCCACCGGGCCGAACGGTCGCTCGCCCGCGGCCTCCTCGAACTGCTGGACGCGCCGACCGACCGGCTCAAGGCGTTCGCCGACGTCGACTGGGGCAAGGCCCTCCCCTGGTTGAAGAAGCGCACCGGCCAGGCGCTCGCCGCCGAGCAGGAGGAGGCCGTCAAGCTGGCGCTGACGTCCAGGGTGTCGGTGCTGACCGGCGGCCCCGGCTGCGGCAAGAGCTTCACCGTCCGCTCGGTGGTGGAGCTGGCCGCCGCGAAGAAGGCCAGGATCGTCCTGGTGGCGCCGACCGGGCGCGCCGCCAAGCGGCTCGCCGAGCTGACCGGGCACGAGGCCGCGACCGTCCACCGGCTGCTCCAGCTCCAGCCCGGCGGCGACCCCAAGTACGACCAGGACAACCCGCTCGACGCCGACCTGGTGGTCGTCGACGAGAGCTCGATGGTCGACCTGATCCTGGCCAACAAGCTGGTGAAGGCGATCCCGCGCGGCGCGCACCTGCTGCTCGTCGGGGACGTCGACCAGCTCCCGTCCGTCGGCGCGGGCGAGGTCCTCGCCGACCTGCTCGGCGCCGAGGTGATCCCGCGCGTCCGGCTGACGAAGATCTTCCGGCAGGCGCAGGAGTCCGGCATCGTCGTCAACGCGCACCGCGTCAACGCCGGCGACCACCCCCGCACGGGCGGCTACGACGACTTCTTCCTGTTCCCCTGCGAGGAGCAGGACGAGGCCGCCGAGCTGACCGTGGACGTGGTCGCCAACCGCATCCCCCGCAAGTTCGGCCTCGACCCGCGCCGCGACGTCCAGGTCCTCGCGCCCATGCACCGCGGCGCGGCCGGGGCGGGCTCCCTGAACAACCTCCTGCAGGAGGCGCTGACCCCGCACGACGACGCCCGCCCCGAACGCCGCTACGGCGGGCGCGTCTTCCGCGTCGGCGACAAGGTCACCCAGCTCCGCAACAACTACGACAAGGGCGAGGCGGGCGTCTTCAACGGCACGGTCGGCGTCGTCACGAAGGTCAACCTCGAAGAGCAGTCGCTGACCGTCCTGACCGACGAGGACGAGAGCATCGACTACGCCTTCGACGAGCTGGACGAACTCACCCACGCCTACGCCATCACGATCCACCGGTCGCAGGGCAGCGAGTACCCGGCCGTCGTCGTCCCGCTCACCACCGGCGCGTGGATGATGCTGCGCCGCAACCTCCTGTACACGGGCATCACCCGCGCGAAGAAGCTGGTCGTCCTCGTCGGCTCGCGCCGCGCCCTGGCCGCCGCCGTCCGCACCGCCGGCGCGGGCCGCCGCCACACCGCCCTCGCCCATCGCTTGTCTCAGCGGTAGGGGCTTGTCTCAGCGGTAGGGGCTTGTCTCAGCGGTAACGGGCCAGCTCCCAGGGGTCGTGGGCGCAGAACACCTCGACCTCGCCGCTCAACGCCAGTTCGCGCAGGCGCGCGACGTTCGCGAGCCGCAGCGCCCGGTCCACCTCGCCGCCCGCCTGGACGAGCTCCATCAGCGGATGCGTGACCGGCTCGGGGCGGTCGACCTCCCCGTGGTACATGTACGCGTCGCCGGCGTGCAGCAGCCAGCGGCCGCCGTCCCGCACCGCGACGCCCGCGTGCCCCGGCGTGTGCCCTCCGAGCGGGACGAGCAGGATCTCCTCGGCCACGCCCTCCAGTGCCCGGACGCCGTCGAACCCGTGCCACGTCTCGCCCCCGCGGTCCTCGTAGACGACCCATTTCGGGCCGTGGGCGAGCTGCGCCGGGGTCTTGCCGCCGTCCGCGTGCTCGGCCTCGAAGACGTGCACCGCCGCGTCCGGGAAGTCGCTCAGCCCGCCCGCGTGGTCGCGGTGCAGGTGCGTCGGGACGACGTGCCGGACGTCGGCGGGGGAGTACCCGAGCGCCTCGGCCTGCCGGACGGCCGTCGCGGCGGGATCCAGCGTCGGCCCGGTCATCTCCACCCAGTCGTCGAGCAGCCGCTCGGACGGGCGCTCGATGTCGCCGAGGCCGATACCGGCGTCAACGAGGACGAGCCCGGAAGCATCGGTCTCGATCAGCAGCACGTGGCCTGCCGCCCGCAGCGGGCTCTCCGGCCCGTCGGCGGGCTCGATCTCCCGCATGGGGGCGCAGTCGAGGTGGTGGACGCGCATAGGGGAACTCCTCAGAGAAGGCCGGCGAGCTGCCGGGTGACCTGGTGGATGACGGACACGTCCCGCTGGACGCGGGCGAGCATGATGGCGCCCTGCAGGGACGACAGGACCAGCGCGGCCAGCGGCCCGACGCGCTCCTCGGGCACGCCCCAGCCGCGCAGCGCGGCGCGGAGGCCCCGCAGCCACTCCCCGTAGGCGGTGTCGCAGGCGGCCTGGATGGCCTCGCTCTCGGCCGCGGTCTCCAGCGCCACGGTCGCGATGGGGCAGCCCTTGCTGAATTCCGACTCGCGCAGGCTCCGCGCGAAGTACTCGCCGAGGGCCGCGAGCCCGGCCCGCCCGTCCGGCGCGGCGAGCACGGCGCCGCCGAGCGCCTCGCCGACCGTCCGCCCGGACAGCGCCACCGATTCCGACGCGAGCTGCTCCTTCCCCTCGGGGAAGTGGAAGTACAGCGAGCCCTTCGGCGCCCCGCTCTCGGCGAGGACCTGGTTCAGCCCGGTCCCGTGGTAGCCCTGCCGCTGGAACAGCTCCGCGGCCGTCCGCAGGATCCGCTCTCTCGTCTCTCCACGCGGTGCCATGCCCGACACACTAGACCGACCGGTCTACAAATTCCAACCCGTCCAAGATCGTTCACATGGACCGGCTTCCATACTGCCGAAACATTTCGACAGTAAATCAGCAGATCAGAAGAAAGGTCGACGACTCCGAAAGTATTTCGACCCCGAAAGTCATCCTGAATGTATTGACACCTTTCGGAGTCGTTTTGAGAATGAGGTTCCCCGCCCCCGGCCTCCGCCACTCGCCCCCCGCCCCCTGGAGGACCAGAATGATCAAGAATGCTCCCCCGCCCGGCAGATCCCGGAGGAGACCCTCCGGCACCGGCCGCGCGCCGATCATCGCCGCCGCGCTCGCGCTGGCGGCCGCCTTCCTGGTGAGTCTGTCCGCCACCGCCGGCCTCGCGGCCCCGCGCGGACCGGCCGCGGTCCCGCTCGCCGCCGACAACTGCAGCGCCGGCTACGTCGGACTGACCTACGATGACGGCCCCACCTCGGGGTTCACGTCGACTCTGCTGTCCACCCTGCAGCAGAACGGCGTCCGCGCCACCCTGTTCAACATCGGGCAGAACGCGCAGAACAACGCGTCGCTGGTCGGCGCGGAGAAGAGCGCCGGCATGTGGATCGGCAATCACAGCTGGACGCACCCGCACCTCACCCAGATGTCGCAGTCGCAGATGCTCTCCGAACTGCAGCGGACCCAGCAGGTGATCCAGCAGCAGACCGGCACGGCGCCCACGCTGTTCCGGCCCCCGTACGGGGAGACCAACTCCACGCTGAGGGCGGTCGAGCAGCAGCTCGGCCTGACCGAGATCATCTGGGACGTCGACTCGCAGGACTGGAACGGCGCGTCCACCGCCCAGATCGTGCAGCGGGCGGGCCAGCTCCAGAACGGCCAGGTCATCCTCATGCACGACGGCTACAACACGACGATCCAGGCCATCCCGCAGATCGTCGCGAACCTGAAGAGCCGCAACCTGTGCCCCGGCATGATCTCGCCGTCCACCGGCCGGGCCGTGGCGCCCGACGGCGGCGGCGGAGGAGGAGGCGGGGGCACGACGCCGCCTCCCGGCGGCGGGGGCGGCGACTCCTGCACCGCCCAGATCTCCCAGGGGCAGCAGTGGAGCGACCGGTTCAACCTGTCGGTCACCGTCTCCGGGACGAGCAGCTGGGTCGTCACCGTGACCGTGCACAGCCCGCAGAAGATCATCGCGACCTGGAACGGCTCGCCGTCCTGGGACTCCAGCGGGAACGTGATGACGATGAGGCCGAACGGCAGCGGGAACACCTTCGGCTTCACGATCCAGCACAACGGCAACTGGACCTGGCCGGACGTCTCCTGCAGAGCCGGCTGACCCGGCCCGCCCCGCACAGCGCCTCCCCGCGGCCCGGCCCCGGCCGCGGGGAGGCGCTCCCGCAGGTCAGCCCTCGCCGGGCGGCGGGGCGGTGCTCTTGCGGACGACCAGGCTGGTGGACAGCTCCAGCCGCGTCGCGACCGGCTCCCCGTTCCGGATGCCGAGGATGATCTGCGTGGCGGACTCCGCCATCTGCCGCAGCGGCTGGTGGACGGTCGTGAGGGCGGGGCTCGCCCAGGGCGCCACCGCCACGTCGTCGTACCCGACGACCGACAGGTCGTCCGGGACCCGCAGCCCGTGGACCCGCGCCGCCTCCAGCACGCCGAGCGCCTGCAGGTCGCTGCCGGCGAAGATCGCGGTCGGCCGGTCGGGGCGGCCGAGCAGCTCCATCGCCCGCTCGAAGCCGCCGTCCACGTGGAAGTCGCCGTAGGACACGTAGGACGGCTCGACGTCCAGGCCCGCCATGCTCATCGCGGAGCGGAACCCGTCCAGGCGCGCGACGGAGCACAGCATGTCCGCCGGGCCGGTGATGATCGCGATGCGCCGGTGCCCCTGGTCGATGAGGTGCCGGGTGGCGGCGAGCCCGCCGGACCAGTTGGCCGAGCCGACCGACGGGACGTCCGGCTCCGGGTCGCCGGCCGGGTCGATGATGACGAACGGGATCGACCGGGACCGCAGCCGCTTCTTGTACTCCGGCGGCAGGCTGGAGAACGTCAGCACGACGCCGAGCGGGCGGCGGCGCAGCACCCCGCTGATCCACTCGGGGCCGGGGGAGTGCCGGGTGCCACTCTCGGTCAGCACCACGCTCGCGCCGTTGGCCTTGGCGACGCTCTCCACGCCGCGGATCAGCTCCATCGTCCAGAGGCTCTCGATCTCGTGGAGGACGATCTCGATGAGCGGCGCGTCGGGGCCCGACCGGGACCCGCGCCGGTAGCCGTGGTGCTCCAGCAGGCGCTCCACGCGGAGGCGCGTCTTCCGGGCCACGTCCTCCCGTCCGTTGAGGACTTTCGAAACCGTCGAAATGGAGACGCCGGCCTGATCCGCCACTTGAGCCAGGGTCACCCGGGCTGATTCGTCCTCCTGCTGCATGCTCGAAGCATAAGGATCTCGGCGGCGACTCCGAAACTCGGTATCCGCGCGGAGACGGAGATCACTTCCGCGCGTACCGCTCGATCGCGGTGAGGAGGAGGTCCTCCGCGAGGTCGTAGATCCGGTCGATGTCCTCGGCGTCGCCGGTGAAGCGGCCGTTGGCCTCGGACGCGGCGAGACCCATGCCGATCGTGTCCAGGAGCCGCTGCAATGGCGGGACGACCTCCTCCGGGACTCCCGCGCTGCGCAGCAGCGCCTGCACGGTGTTGCGCGCTCGCCGCGCCTCCTCGGTGACGGTCGGCCGCATGAACAGCAGCAGGAACACCTGCGGATGGCGCCGCGCGACCTCCCGGATGCCGGTGCCCATCGCGCGCAGGCGGTCCTGCCAGGGCAGGGCGGGGTCGTCCTCCGGCAGTTCCCGGATAAGGCGTTCGACCAGGCCGTCCAGCAGTCCCTGCTTGTCGCCGACGTAGCGGTAGAGCGCCATCGGCGTGACGCCGAGCCGGCCGGCGACGCCGCGCATGCTGACAGTGCTGATTGCATCGCCCTTGGCGTCGGGCCCTGGGGGCCCTCCTTCGGCGGGCGCTGCGGCGATCGCTGGCATCGCTCCGGCTCGCCTAGCGGCTCACTGCGCGATCAGGTTCTCGCAAGCTCGAACCTGGCTTCGCACGCGATCGCACGCATGGAGGTCGATTCGTGATTGCGGCGACGGCTGAGCTAGTCGCATGGGCGCGATAGGCCCGTTCGCGTGCTCGCGCCGAAAGAGTGGCATCCATGGACCCTCGTGGTCGCCTCGGCCGCCGGATACCTGCTCGTCCTCGACCTCGTCGGGGTGAACATCGCGCTCCCCGACATGCGCCGCCGCCGCATGCTGCTCGGCGGGCTCGCCGCCTTCACGGCGGCCTCGCTGGCGTGCGGGCTCGCGCCGTCGGCCCTCGTCCTGGACGTCTTCCGCGCGGTGCAGGGCTGCGGCGCGGCCGTCCTGTACGGGACGGCGTCGCCGCTGCTGGCGGCGGCGTATCCGGCGGGACGCGCCCGCAACCGGGCGCTCGGCGTGTACGCGGCCGCGTCGGGCGCCGCTGATCCTCGGGCGGATCGCCCATCGCTTCCCGTCCGCCGCGCTCGTGGCCGCCGGGCCGCTGCTGACCGTGGTCTCCACGCTGCTGCTCGCCGCGACCTACCGGACGGGGTCGTGGCCCGCGATGGTGCCGGGCTTCGCCGTCGGCGGCCTCGGCGCGATCGGCAACCTGGTGTCCAGCCAGGTCGCGTTGGAGTCGGCCCCCGCCGAGCGCGCGGGAGTCGCCGCCGGGATCACGAACACGGCCAAGCAACTGGGGATCGCCGTGGGCGTCGCCGTCCTCGGCGTCCCCTACGGCCTGGCCGGGCCGGGGCCGATGCTCGTCACCGCCGCGGCCCTGGCCCTCCTCGGTGCTCTCCCGGCCCTCTACTTCCCGATCGTCAGGCGGTCCAGGCGGACGCCGGTGAAGGCCCCGGCGGAGACGCCGCGCACGCGCTCCGACCAGACCAGGTGATCGTGGGCGGACCACAGCGGCATCGCGGGCATGTCGCGCAGCATCGCGGTCTCGGCGAGGCGCGCGGCGATCACGCCGTCATCGGCCGTCGCGGCGCGCTCGGCATCGGCGACCAGACCGGTGGTGTAGTCGTCGCCGAACCCGGTCCCGGCCTCCAGCAGCGGAGTGAGCGCGGCGACCGGGGCGGGGTAGGCGGCCGTCGTGTGGACGGCGAACGGCCCGTCCACCTCGTGGTCGTCCACGGCCCTGCGCAGGTCCGCGACCGGATGGGGACGCGCGTCGACCTTCAGTTCCGTGCGGATCTGGCCGGCGACGGCCTTCACCCACGCGTCATCGCCCCGGTTCGCCTCGTACCAGACGTTCAGCGGACCGCTCAGCCCGCCCGCGTCGGCCAGTGCGGCGACGGCGGCCTTCGAGTCGTGCACGCACAGCCGGCACTGCCCTTCCCGGTGCCCCGGGCGGATGCCGGGCGCGACGAGCGAGTCGGCGGGGGAGAACTGGCGCCCGAGCGCGCCCTCCGCCACCGCCGACCGGTCGATCGCCATCGACAGCGCCGACCGGAGGGTCGGGGACGCCAGCCGGTCCGCCCATGCCGGGAACGCCAGGTAGGTCACGTCCCGTCCGGGGACGGAGAGGTGGCGGTCCCCGAAGTCGGCCTCCACCGACTCGTGCCTGTCCGGCGGGACCCGCGTGGCGACGTCCAGGTCACCGGCCGCCGCCGCGTCGTACTGCGCCTTCGCGTCCGGCATCGCCTTGACGACCACCGAGCGCCCCTCTCCCGACCGCCGCCGCAGGACGATCTCCCGCGCGCTCCGCGATGCCACCAGGAACGGCCCGTTGCCCACCGGCCTCCGCCCGTAGGACGCCCAGTCCCGCGACGCCAGGGCGCTCTCGGGCAGCGGGAAGAACGCCGGGTCGCCGAGCAGGGCCGGGAACCCGCTCAGCGGCCGGTCGAGCGTCACCTCGAAGGCCAGGTCGTCCTTGACCCTGAGGCCGGACACCTCCTCAGCACCCCGCCGCGCGCCCTTGAGGTGGGCGACCTCGGTGAACAGCCGCGCACCGGCCCAGCCCTCGCGCAGCACGGCCGTCCAGGCGCCGGTGAACGAGCGGGACGTGACGGGCGAGCCGTCGTGGAAGGTCGTGCCGGGGCGCAGCCGGACCGTCCACACCCGCCGATCCGGGCTGGTGACCGACGCGGCGGCGGCGTTCCCGGGCGCCCCGGTCTCCGGGTCGTAGGCGACGAGCCCCGTCCACACCGCGTTCGCGATCATCCGCCCGGCCGGGTCGCGGACGTCGCCGGGCAGCAGCGTCGCCGGCGCGGCGGCGCCCACCGAGATCCGCGGATCGGCCGGCTCGCTCCACGCGCGCAGGGCCGCGACCGGTGCCAGGAGCACCGCCACCGCCCCGGTGATCAGGGCGGCCGTGCGCGTGGAGCTCTTCATGCCTCTCCCGGGAGCAGGGGGCGGCCGACGCCGGTGAGCGTAGAGGACGACGACAGGTCCCACCAGCTCTTACGGTGCTGAGTCCATTTCGTGACCAAGCCGCCTGTTGATCAAGTCTGCGGGCGCGGTCACACTGGCGCTTGCGAAGATCTTCTTCCGTGGAGGCGCGATGCTCCCTCGCACATCCATCCCCGCCGGGCGCCTCGCCCAGGGCGGCGCGGCGGTCGCGGCGTCGGTGGCGCTGCTGGCCGGCTCCGCCTGGGCCTGCCCGCCCGAACCCGAGAACACCCGGACCGGGCAGGCCGCCGGGACCGAAGGCACCGGCGGCCACGCCGGGCACTACCACCGGGCTGACGCCGCCGCGGCCGCGAAGTCCGAGGCGGTCAAGGGCGTGCGGCGCGTCGGCGGCGTGTCCGACGCCAAGGGCGCCATCTCGCTGATGTTCATGGACTACGGCCGCGGCCCCCACAAGCGGACGATCATGTACGCGACCGGCGAGTTCGGGCTGAAGGCCTACGACATCACCGCCGATCCGAAGGTCCCCACGCTGGTCGGGCAGCTGAACATGCCGGGCATGTGGGAGACCGAGGACACCGACTTCGACCCCAAGCGCAAGATCATCTACTTGTCCCGGGACCCGCGCGCATTCGGCGGCGACACGCGCACCGGCGAGTCCGGCATCTACGTCGTGGACGCGTCCAAACCGGAGAACCTGCGCCAGATCACCTACGTGAAGGTCCCCGCCGGGCACACCACGACGTGCGTGAACGACTGCAGGTACCTGTGGACGGGCGGCCCCGCCAAGGCCGACTGGATGCCCGAGGACTGGGGCGGGCGCCCGGTCTGGGTCACCGACGTCCGCGACCCGGCCAGGCCGAAGGTCCACCAGGACCCGATCGACACCGGCCGCAACGACGGCAAGACCGACTACACCCACGACATCCAGGTCGACTCCAACGGTGTGGCATGGGCGTCCGGACGCGGCGGCGTCCGCGGCTACTACACGACCGGCCGGCACTACGACCCGGTGGAGAAGGAGTGGCGCAGGGCCACCGCGGTCGACCCCGTCCCGTACGCGGGCGGCGGCCTGGACGAGGCCACGACCAACTCCACGTTCATGCACAACAGCTACCGCGCGGTGGGCCGGACGCGGAACCAGGCCGCCGACCCCCGCAGGTGGGGCAACGGGCAGCTCCTCTACGTCACCGAGGAGACCTTCAACGACGGCTGCGCCAACGACGGCCTCCTCGTCATCGCGTCCCTGAAGGGCTCCTACAGGGGCGAAGGCTGGCGCTCCACGCCGGAGCACAAGTTCCGCCTGCACACCGTCGGGACGTGGGGCGTCGCAGGCAAGGAGGGCAGCGACCCCGCCAGCACCGACTGCTCCGCCCACTACTTCGACGTCCGCGACGGGGTGATCGTCCAGTCGTTCTACTCGCAGGGGACGCGCTTCCTGGACGTCCGCGACCCCACGAACCCCAGGCAGGTCGCCTACTACCGGCCGGCGGACGCCGCGTCCTGGCAGCCGTACTGGCACGGGAAGTACGTCTACGTCGCCGACAACACCCGCGGTATCGACGTCCTGGAGCCGGCCTTCCGCTGACTGCCGCCGAACAGGAGTCGCCAGAGGCCGTCACGGGCGGTCGTCCGGCCCGCCGCGGTCGCGGGGGTTGCGTTCGGCCGCCCGGGTGGCGGAGCCGGCGGCCCGGCGGAGCTGGTGCCCGGCCTGCTGGACGGCCTGGACCGGGCGGGCGGGCAGGTGCCGGGACGCGCCGCGGTGCCGCCGCCAGTGCTCGCGGGCGCGGGCCCGGTGCTCGACCCGCAGGTTCTCGATGAGCCGGTCGATGTCCATGGACACCTCGCCGTACAGCGGCCACAGGTCCCCGGCCGCGGCGCGTCCGTGCAGCTCGCGGCGCAGCCGGGCGCGCCGCTCGCGGGCCACGTCCACCCGCACCTCCAGGTCGTGCTCGGCGAGGAAGGGGCGGGCGTCGCGGGTGAGGTCGGAGCGGGCGAGCCGGCCGTAGGCGGCGATGCTCGCGGCGATCCCGGCGAGCGCGTCGCCGAGTTCGCGGCGCAGCGTCGGGTCGGTCAGCAGCCGGCCCCGCTCCCCGAACCCCTCGTCGTCGGCGAGGGACCGGGTCAGCCCGCGCAGCGACAGCATGCAGTGCTCCATGGTCTCCATGGCGTTGCGCAGCGCGACGCCGGCGTCGACGAGCCGCCGCGCCCGCGGGTTCAGCCTGACGCTCTCCTCGGCGGCGCCGAGGTCGCGGTCGGTACGGCCCAGTTCGCGGGCGAGCCGCTCCGCCTCGTCCTGCCAGCGGGCCGCCTCGCCCTCGGTGCGGTCGCCGCGCAGCCCGTCCGCGATGTCCTCGATCAGCCCGCGCAGCTTCCCGGCGACGTCCTCGACGGCCTCCTCCGCCGGCCGCACCCGCACCGACGGGACCAGCAGCGTCGCCGCCAGCCCGGTCGCCGCGCCGATCAGCGTCTCCAGCACCCGCTCGGTCGCGCCCGCCTCGCTGGCCGCGCCCAGCGCGAAGATCAGCATCGCGGAGATCGGCACCTCCAGCACGTGCTCGCCGAGCCGCAGGACGTGCCCGATGACCAGCGCGGCGCAGATCGTGAGGCCGAGCGTCCACCAGGAGAACCCGATGGTGGACGCGGCCATCACCGCGACCAGCACCCCCGAGGTGACCGCCAGGACCCGCAGGATGCCCGCCTTGATCGTCCCGACGACGGAGAACTGCACCACGAGCAGCGCCGTCAGCGGCGACAGCAGCGGTTCCGGCTGGCCCGGCGGCAGCACGGCGCTCGCCAGCACGAACGCCAGCACGGCGGTGAGCGTCAGCCGGGCGATGCGGTAGACGGTGGACTGCACCTCCATCGCCACGTGCAGCGGCGAGCGTCCGGCACGGTCGCCCCGGCCGGACCGGGCGCGGAAGAGCGGGCGTGGCATGCCGTACGTCCTTCCCGCACCCCGGCAATATTGCGGCAAAGCCCCTGAATGCGGGGGAGGTCACGTCCGGCGGCGGGCGCGGAACGCGGCGACGTTCGTCCGGTTCGCGCACGCCTCCGAGCAGAACCGGCGCCGGCCCGCCCGGGACGTGTCGGCGTAGACGCGGTCGCAGCCGGCGGCCGCGCACACGCCGGTCCGGCCGAGCCCGTGCTCCACGACCAGCTCGGCGAGGCTCATCAGCGTGGTCGCGCGGAACCGGTCCGGGAGCCGGGACGAGGGCGGCGCGTAGTGCATGTGCAGGCCGTGCGGCTCGTGGTCGGCCAGGTGCGGGTGCATGGGGCTCTCCAGCATGAGCCGGTTCAGCAGCGCTGTCGCGTCCTGGAGCCGGCCGGCGTCGAAGAACGGGCGCAGGGTCCGGCCCCAGCGGCGGAGCTCCTCGGCGTCCTCGTCGCGGAACTCCCGCCAGAAGAACTCGGCGTCGCGCAGGATGCGGCGCAGCGCGCCGGCGGAGCCGTCCCCGCCGGCGCTCGTCACGGCGTTGACCAGCGCGACCGCCGCCGACACCCCGTGGCTCCGGTAACCCGTGACGCGCATCGCCGCTGCCTCCGGTCCCTCAGTGGCGCCAGCGGGTGGCGGCGGCGACCTGCTGCGGCGTCGCGCCGTCCAGCAGCTCGATCTCCCCGCGCCGCACCGCCGCGACCGTGTCGGCCACCGCCTCGCCGAGCGCGTCCCGCAGGACGGTGTCCGCCTCGAACGCCGCGACCGACTCCGCCAGCGAGGCCGGGAGCGGCACGATGCCCCGGGCCGCGCGGTCCGCTTCCGGCAGGCCCGCCGGGTCGACGTCGACGGGCGCGGGCAGCCGCAGGCCGCTGTCGAGGCCGTCCCGCCCGGCGGCGAGGAGGGCCGCCGGCAGCAGGTACGGGTTCGCGGCGGCGTCCAGGCACTTGACCTCGAGGTTCGCCGCGGTCGCCCGCTCGCCCTCGGCCCCGGTGACGAACCGCAGCGCCGCCTCCCGGTTCTCCAGCCCCCAGCAGGCGAACGCGCCCGCCCAATGGGACGGGATCAGCCGCAGGTAGCTCGCCACCGTCGGCGCGCCGATCGCCAGCAGCGCGGGCAGGTGGTGCAGGATCCCGGCGGCGAACGCCTCCCCGGCCGCCGTCATCCCGTACGGGCCGCCGCCGCCCGCCATCGCGTTCGCCGGTCCGTCGCCCGTGCCCTCCCGCCACAGGCTGAGGTGGACGTGGGCGCCGTTGCCGACCGAGTCGGCCTCGACCTTGGGGGAGAACGACGCGGCCATGCCGTGCCGCATCGTCACCGCCCGGATCGTCTCCCGGACCAGGACGGTTGTGTCGGCCGCGCCGAGCGGGTCCTCCGCTTCCACCGACACCTCGTACTGCCCGGGCGCGTACTCCGGGTGCAGCTGCACGACCGTGACGCCCGTCTCCTTCAGCGCCCCGAGGACGTCCCGCAGGTAGCCCGCCAGCTCCGTGATCCGCGTCATCCCGTACGCGGGGCCCTTGCAGGCGGGGGTGAACTCGTCCCCGTCGCCCTGCGACACCGCCCACTCGATCTCGAACGCCGCCTTCACCGACCAGCCCAGCGCCGAGAGCCGGTCGGTCTCGCGGCGCAGCAGGGCCCGCGCGTCCAGCGGGTGCGGGACCCCGTCCTGCGCGTAGCGGTGCGCGGGCGCGTGCGCCCAGCCGGGCAGCGCCGCCATCGGCACGAGCCGCTCCAGGACGGGATGGAGCCGCAGGTCGCCGACGGGGCCGCCGATGTGGCGCCCGGACACGATCGAGTCGTCCAGCAGGAAGACGTCGAACACCGGGGACATCCCGACGCCCCACGCGGCGGCGTGCTCCAGCCGCTCCACCGGGACGGTCTTGGTGCGGGTGATGCCGCTGACGTCCACCCAGGTCAGCGCGATGCCCACGAGACCGTCCCCGGCCAGCCTCCGGGCCGCGACGGCGGCGCGGTCAGCGAGGCGCGTGCGCTCGGCTCCGCTGAGCGCGTACGCGTCGAGGCCGGATCCGCTGGTCGCGGTCTCGGGGGTCTGTTCCACGGTGCTGGCTCCCGGTCGGAGTGGCGGCGGCGGACGCGGGCACGGCCCGTAAGGGCATCGTAGGGAGAACGACGGCTTGTTTCAGGGAGGCGGGCGCCGTGCTGGAGCACCTGGAGTCGCTGCCGCTGGTCGATCACCACTGTCACGGCGTCCTCGACCGTGATCTCGGCCGGGCGGCGTTCGAGGAGTCGCTGACCGAGGCGGAGACGTCCGGGCCGCCCGGAGTGAGCATGTTCGACACGCAGGTGGGGTTCGCGCTGCGGCGCTGGTGCCCGCCCGTCCTGGGCCTGGACGCGCACGCGGAGCCGGACGGGTACCTGGCGCGCCGCGCCGGGCTGGGCGCGGCCGAGGTCAACCGCCGCTTCCTGGCCGCGGCCCGGCTGGACGCCCTGTACGTGGACACCGGCTACAGCCCGGAGGCGATCCTCGGCCCGCCCGAGCTGGGCCGGCTCGCCGGCGCGGACGCCCGCGAGATCGTCCGGCTGGAGACCGTGGCCGAGCGGGTCGCGGCCGGCGGCGTCGGAGCCGCGGGCTTCGCGGACGAGGTGCGCTCCCGGCTCGATGCCCGGGACGTCGTCGGCGCCAAGTCGATCGCCGCCTACCGGGCCGGGCTGGAGCTGTCCGGGCAGCGGCCGTCCGACGCCGAGGTGACGGGGGCCGCCGGGCGGCTGATGCTCGCGGCGGAGGCGGGCGGGAACGCGCCGCGCGTCTGCGACGAGGTCCTGCACCGGTTCCTCGTCTGGTGCGCGGTCGACGCGGGGCTGCCCGTCCAGTTCCACGCCGGGTACGGGGACGTGGACGCCGACCTGCGCCGCGGCGACCCGCTGCTGCTGATCGAGCTGCTGCGCGCCATGGACCCGGTCCCGGCGATGCTGCTGCACAACTACCCGTTCCACCGGCACGCCGGCTACCTCGCGCAGGTGCTCCCGAACGTGTACGTCGACGCCGGGCTCGCCACCCACAACCTCGGGCACCGCTCGCCCGCGCTGATCGCCGAGCTGCTGGAGCTGGCGCCGTTCGGGAAGGTGCTGTACTCCTCGGACGCGTTCGGGCTCGCCGAGCTGTACCACTTGGGCGCGCTGCTGTTCCGGCACGGCCTCGCCGGGTTCCTCGCGGGCGGCGTCGAGGACGGCGCGTGGACGTCCGGGGACGCCGAGCGGATCGCGGGGATGATCGCGTCGGGCAACGCCCGCCGCGTCTATGGTCGGTGACGAGAACGATCGTTACGGACGATCATTTGGGGAGGAAGCCGTCATGGCCGCACGTGAACGCCTGCTCGTCATCGGAGGCGACGCCGCCGGGATGAGCGCCGCGTCCCAGGCCCGCAGGCGGCGCGGCCCGGACGAGCTGGAGATCGTCGCCGTCGAGCGCGGGCACTACGCGTCCTACTCGGCGTGCGGCATCCCGTACTTCGTCGGCGGCGTGGTCGACGAGCTCGGCAAGCTGATCGCGCGCACCCCCGCCGAGTTCCGCGACCGGGACATCGACCTGCGGCTGCGCGCCGAGGCGGTGGAGATCGACCTGGACGGCGGCCGGGTGCGCGTCCGCGACGTGGACGGCGGCGGCGAGCGCTGGGAGCCCTACGACGACCTCGTGATCGGGACCGGCGCCGTCCCGGTCCGGCCGCGGCTGCCCGGGGCGGACGCGAAGGGGATCCACGGCGTCCAGGTCCTGGGCGACGGGGTGGCGATCCGCCGCGTCCTCGAAGAGCGCGCGCCGCGCCGCGCCGTCGTGGTGGGCGGCGGCTACATCGGCCTGGAGATGGCCGAGGCGCTGGTGCGGCGCGGCCTGGAGGTGTCCCTGGTGGACGCCGCCGACCAGCCGATGCGCACCCTCGACCCGGATATGGGCGCGATCATCGCGGACGCGATGCGCGGCCTCGGCGTGCGGCTGCACCTGGGCAAGCCGGTCGAGGGCTTCGACACCGCGCCGGACGGGTACGTCGCCGCCGTCCGCACCGGAGGCCGGACGCTGCCCGCGGACCTGGTCGTCCTCGGCCTGGGCGTGAAACCGGCGTCCGGGCTGGCCCGCGACGCGGGGATCGAGACCGGCCCGACGGGCGGCATCGTCACCGACCGCCGGATGCGGACCCGGGCGGAGCGGGTGTGGGCGGCGGGCGACTGCGTCGAGAGCCGCCACCTCGTGTCCGGCGGCCCGGTCGCGATCCCGCTCGGGACGCACGCCAACAAGCAGGGGCGCGTCGCCGGCGTCAACATCGGCGGCGGCTACGCGACCTTCCCGGGCGTCGTGGGCACCGCCGTGGCCAAGATCTGCCAGGTGGAGGTCGCGCGGACCGGCCTGAGCGAGCGGGAGGCGGCCGCCGCCGGGTTCGCGGCGCTGAGCGTGGTCGTCGAGTCGACCACCCGCGCCGGCTACCACCCGGGCGCCACCGGGATGAAGACGAAGCTGATCGCCGAGCGGCGCTCGGGGCGGCTGCTCGGCGCGCAGATCGTGGGCGAGGAGAACGCCGCCAAGCGGATCGACGGCCTCGCCATCGCGCTGTGGAACCGGATGACGGTCGAGGAGATGACCGGGCTCGACCTCGGCTACGCGCCGCCGTTCGCGCCCGTCTGGGACCCGGTCCTGATCGCCGCCCGCAAGGCCGCCGACGCCGTCGAGGAGGACATGCGCACCCGTTCGTGATCGTCCGGGCCGGCGGCGCTCACGCCGGGCCGCCGGCCTCCAGGGCCTGGAGAACGTCCGCGACGAGGTCATCGGTGTCCTCGATGCCGGCCGAGAACCGGACGAACCCCGGTTCGACCGCGTCGCCGCCCCAGCGTCCGCGCCGTTCCGCGGAGCTGTGCACGGCGCCGAAGCTGGTGGCCTGCATGACCAGACGCAGCGACCCGAGGAACCTTTCGGCGGCCTCCTCGCTCGGCAGCGTGAACGAGACGACGCATCCGAACCGCCGCATCTGCCGGGCCGCCACCTCGTGCGCCGGATCGTCCGGCAGCCCGGGATGCCTGAGCCCCGCGACCCGTCCGCGCAGCGCCTCCGCCACCGCCAGCGCGTTGGCGGCCTGCCGCTCCAGCCTCAGCTGCAGGGTGGCGAGCGACCGGTGCGCCAGCCAGGCCTCCATCGGCCCGGGAATGGCGCCCACGGTCTTGCGCCAGAACCGGATTCCCTCGGCCAGTTCCGCATCGCGCGTCGCGACATGGCCGATCAGCAGATCGCCGTGCCCGGTCAACGCCTTGGTGTCACTGGCGACCGAGAAATCGGCGCCCAGATCCAGGGGCCGCTGACCCAGCGGCGTGGCCAACGTGTTGTCCACCGCCAGCAGCGCCCCCGCCGCGTGCGCGGCCTCGGCGAGCCGCGCGATGTCGCACACGTCCAGACCCGGATTGGACGGCGACTCCAGCCACACCAGCCGGGCCCCGTCGACCAGCGCGATCTGCGCGTCCCCGGCGGTGGGCGCCATCCGCACCTCCGCCCCGTACGACTCCAGCCGCTCCTTGAGCGCCCGCGTCACCTGGTAGCAGTCGTCCGGGAGAACGACGGTGTCGCCGGCCCGCACCTGCGACAGGAGCACGGCCGACACGGCTGCCATCCCGGATGAGAACGAGACGACCTCCGCCCCGCCCTCAAGCTCCCCGATCGCCCGCTCCAGCAGCGTCCACGTGGGGTTGGTGTCCCGCGCGTACGTGTAGGGCCCGCCGGCCTCGCCGGCCAGATGAAAGTGCGACGCGAAGACCGGGCCGGGCAGGCTCGGCGCGTAGTTCTCCGCCTCCGGCCGCCCGGCTCCGACGGCCAGCGTCCCGTCCCCGATCCCCATCGCTGCCTCTCTTGACCGTTCCGTCCGTCCCCCGGCTCAGGCGCGGCAGGTGAGGGGGCGGCCGCCGTTGAAGGCGATCATGTCGTTGAGCGCGGCGGCCAGGTCGATGTCGCCGCCCGGTGGGAGGCCGTCGAGCTCGGCGTAGGCGCGGTGCAGGTTGCCGACGAGCCGCTCGGCGTCGGTCAGCTCCGCGTACGGGCCGAGGTCGGCCTCCCGCGCCGCCTCCAGCGGGGTCAGCCCGGCCGGTTTCGCCGCGGCGGCCGTCGCCTGCACGAACCGCGCGTAGCCGAGGACGCGGTCGATCAGCTCCGGGCCGCCGACCGGGCCGTGCCCGGGGACGATCGTCGCCGCGCCCAGCGGCGCGACGACCTCCGCCAGCACCGCGATGGCGCCCGCGACCGATCCCTGCATCAGGAACGGCGTGCCGCCGTTGAAGAGGAGGTCGCCGCAGAACAGGACGCGCCGCTCCGGGATCCACACGATGGAGTCGTTGGTGGTGTGCGCGGGCGTCCCGACGTGCCGGACCTCGCAGCGCAGGTCGTCCACCCACAGGGTCACGCCGCCGGTGTAGGTGAGGAACGGCGGTTCCACCTCGATGTCGCCCCAGTCCACCTTCGTCCAGAACGGCTCGTCGAACGGCTTGCCCCAGGCGAGCGCGCCCTCCCGCGTCCCCTCATGGCCGACGACGGTCGCGCCCGCGAACAGGTAGTTGCCGAACGTGTGGTCGCCGTGGTGATGGGTGTTGACGAGCGTCCGGACGGGCCGGTCCGTCACCGACCGGATCGACTCCAGGTACGCGCGGGTGCGGCGCTCGGTCGAGCACGAGTCGACGCTCACCACCCCGCGCGTCCCGGTGAGGAAGCCGGTGTTGTTGATCCACCAGGTGCCGTCCGGCTGGACGTAGGCGAAGACCCCGTCCGAGACCTCCTGCAGGCGGGGGCTTCCTGGGCCGTCGAGGCCGGGCGCGTCGCTCATGGGACCGGCAGTGTAGCCCCGTTCAGTACTCCGGCAGGGTGGTCAGCACCTGCGGCCGCGGCGCGGACCTGCGCGCGGACGGCTCCTGCGTCCCGGCGGAGCGCAGCACCTCCCCGGCGCCGAGCACGGCCGCGTCGCCGGTGTCGTCGCCGAGCCGCGCCTCCAGCCCGGTCCTGTCGCGGATCAGCCGCTCCAGGCCGGGCAGCCGGGCGCATCCGCCGGTGAGCGTGATGCCGACGCTGAGCAGGTCCCCGGAGATCTCGGGGGAGCAGCCGGTCAGCCCGGTGCGGAGCGCGTCCACGATCTCCGCGACCGGCGCGGCGATGGCGCGGCCGACGTCCAGCGTGGTGAGGACGATCTCGCGCGGCATCCCCGTCGCGATGTCGCGGCCGGTCACGACGGTCTGCTTCACCGGCCGCCGGCCGAGCGGCGGCACCGCGCCGACCTCCAGCTTCGCCGCCTCGGCGGCGGACCGCGACAGGACCACGCCGTGCTCGCGCCGGACCAGCGCGACGATCGCCTTGTCCAGCGCCGACCCGCCCACGTGCGCGGTGTGCGAGGTGACGAGGCCGCCGAACGCGATGACGCCGACGTCGGTGACGTCCGCGCCGATGCAGGCGATGACGGCGATCTCCGGCCGCGTGGACGTGGTCATCCCCATCCCGATCGCGGCGGCGATGGGCGTCGGCACGAGCGTGAGCCGCCGCGCGCCGGCCTGGTAGGCGGAGAACTGCAGGGCCCGGTAGTGGACGGACGTCATCCCGCTCGGCACGGTCACGACGAGCCGCGGGCGGGCGGTGTAGTGGCGCCGGTGGTGCCGCCGGACGAGGTGCCGCATCAGGTACTCGGCCTCGTCGGTCTCCGTCGGCGCGCCCTCCCGGATCGGCCGGACGAGCGTGACGTCGGGGTTGCGGCCGGCCATCTCCCGCGCGGGCAGCCCCAGCGCGAGGATGTGCCCGGTCTCCCGGGAGCGGGCGAGCACGGACGGCTCGCGGCACACCACGCCGCGGTCCTTCACGTGCATCCGCACGGTGTCGCTGCCCAGGTCGATAGCGGTGTCACGGCCCGCGAAATCCCACATCGCGTCCCTCCCAATCGCCCCGAAAGTCGCAAGAGTCTTGTAGATGCCCTTGCGTCCTGCGGCGATGCCCACGGGTGGGTAAGCGAATCGCAACGACCTGGCGACCGGAGATCCGGAATATCCGGAACGCCCACCGCGGTGCGGTGCCCGCCCGGCGTCCAGTGCCGGGCGGGCACCAAGAGATCATGTGCGGGAGATCATGCGGGGACGGTGCCGAGCCGGGCGCCGCCGCGCCCGCGATCGAGCCGCCCGCCACGCTCGTGCCGAGCAGCAGCGCGCTCGCCGCCCCCGCGAACGACAGCTCGCCGATGCCGTGCACGGCGAACGGCAGGACGGGGCCGGCCTCGTGCCCGGCGTCGGACGACGCCCCGCATCCGGCCGCCAGCAGCGCCGATACGGCGAGGAGGGCGCCCGCCCGGGACACGCGCCCTGCAAGCAAGGTGCCGAAGAGGGAAGTTTGTGAATTGAGTTTTAACGTGCTTGCATGGGATGCATGGCTCACCAGATGCTTCGCTTCGCCGCCGGGACGGACGTCGGCAGGCGGCGGAAGACGAACGAGGACTCCGCGTTCGCCGGTCCGCGCCTGCTCGCGGTCGCCGACGGGATGGGCGGGCACCCGCACGGCGACGTCGCCAGCCGCACCGCCATCACGGCCGTCGCCGCGCTGCCGCTCGGCGACGACCCGGCCGCCGCCCTCGCCGCCGGCGTCGCCGAGGTGGCCGCGCGGCTCGACGCCCTCGGCCGGCGCGACCCGGAGCTCGCGCGGATGGGCACGACGCTCACCGCGATGGCATGGGACGGCCACGGCTTCGCGGTCGCGCACATCGGCGACTCCCGCGCCTACCTGCTGCGCGGCCGGGACCTCTTCCAGCTCACCCGCGACCACACGATGGTCCAGACGCTCGTGGACGGAGGGCAGCTCACCCCCGCGGAGGCCGCGAACCATCCCCGGGCCTCGGTGCTCGTCCGGGCGCTGCAGAGCGGCGGCAGCGGCGAGCCCGACGTGTTCCGGCACGATGCCCTGCCCGGTGACCGGTACCTGCTCTGCTCCGACGGCGCCTCCGGATTCGTCCCGCCCGACGCGATGCGCGCGGCGATGGCCGAGGAGGCACGCCCGGAGGACGCCGTCGCGCGGCTCATCGCCCTCGCGAACCGGGCCGGCGGGCACGACAACATCACCTGCGTCGTCGCGGACGTCGTCCCCGCGGCGGACGCCCCGGAGCAGCGCCCGCAGCTGGTCGGGGCCGCCGCCCCGGGACGCCCGACCCGGCTCGGCCGCTCGTGACCGGCGACCCCGGGGTGACGGCCGGAGACATCGCCCGGCTGGTGGGCGTGGGGCGCGCGACGGTCAGCAACTGGCGGCGCCGCCACGGCGACTTCCCCCGCCCGGTCGGCGGGACCGCGGCCAGCCCGCTGTTCTCCCTCGCCGACGTCGAGGCCTGGCTGCGCCGCAACGGCAAGCCGTTCGAGGTGTCCCTCGGCGACCGGGTCTGGCAGCGGCTCCGCGCGTCCGGCGACGACTTCCGGCTCGCCGACCTCGTCGGCTGGGCCGGAGTGCGCCTCCTCGAAGACCGGGGCCCCGGCCTGCACGGCGGCGCCGGGGCAGTGCCGCCGCCCGATCTCGAACCGGACGACCCCGGCCTTCCCGCCATGCTCGCCGACCTGGCCGCCGAGCACGGCCACGCCGCCGCCTTCGAACTGCTCCTCCGCCGCTACGTCCAGGCGCACTCGCGGCGCCTCGTCCTCACCCGTCCGGACGTGGCGGAGCTGATGACCCGCCTCGCCTGCGGGGACGGCGACGTCGTCCTCGACCCGGCGTGCGGGCTCGGCACGCTGCTGCTGGCGGCGCCCGGGGCGCGGCGCGCGCTCGGCCAGGACGCCGCGCCGGCCGCCGCCCGGATCGCCGCGGTCAGGCTGCTGCTCGCCGGCACGCCCGCCGAGGTCGCCGCCGCCGACTCCCTCCGCCGCGACGGCTTCCCCGGCGAGGTCGCCGACGCGGTCGTGTGCGACCCGCCGTCCGGCGACCGGTCGTGGGGCCACGAGGACCTCGCCGGAGACCCGCGCTGGGAGTACGGGCTGCCGCCGCGCGGCGAGCCCGAGCTGGCCTGGGTCCAGCACTGCCTCGCGCACGTCCGGCCGGGCGGCCGGGCGGCGGTGCTGCTGCCGGCGGCCGTCGCGGGCCGCCGGCCCGGCCGCCGCATCCGCGGCAACCTGCTGCGGGCCGGCGCGCTGCGCGCCGTGATCACGCTCGCGCCCGGCGGCCCCGACCTGTGGCTGCTGCGCCGCCCGCGCCCCGCCGAGCCGCCGCCCGCCGCCGTCCTGCTGCTGGACGCCGAGGGCGACCTCGGCCGCGCCGAACGCGCCTGGGAGCGCCGTGCGGACGGCGAGTTCCGCGTCCCGGTCATCGACCTGCTGGACGACGAGGTCGACCTCAGCCCCGCCCGGCACCGGCCCCGGCAGAGCGGCCCGGCGTTCGCCGACCGGTTCACCGGGGCGCTCGACCGGCTGGCCGCCGCCGCGCCCGCCCCGCCGGCCCTGGAACTGCTGCCCGACCAGCGGCCCCTGCCGTTCACCACGCTCGCCGAGCTGGCCAAGGCGGGCGTCGTCGCGATCAGCCACGCGCCGGCCCGGCTGCCGGCCGGCGGCGACGTCGCCGTCCTCACTGCGGACGACGTCCGCGCCGGGACCGGCCCGACCGGGACGGCCGCCGCCGACCCCGGCCTGATCATGGTGGAACCCGGCGACGTCGTCGCCACCACCGCCGGCTCCGCCCGCGTCATCACGTCCGCCGGCGCCGCGCTCGGCCCCTACCTCACCCTCTACCGGCCGGACCCGCAGCGGCTCGACCCGCGCTTCCTCGCCGGGTTCCTGACGTTCGCGCCCACCCGCACAGGCACCGGATCCAGCCGCAT
The DNA here is from genome assembly GCF_001552195.1 of Actinomadura latina NBRC 106108. GTDB lineage: Bacteria > Actinomycetota > Actinomycetes > Streptosporangiales > Streptosporangiaceae > Spirillospora > Spirillospora latina. The sequence continues at coordinate 3,279 of NZ_BCQS01000033.1, read as the reverse complement.
GGACCTGCGCCGCGCCCGGATTCCCCGGCTGTCCCTCGACCGGCAGCGCGCCTACGGCCGCGCCTTCCAGGAGTTGGCCCAGCTGACGCAGACATTGCGCGAAATGTCGTCCCTGGGGGAGGCACTGGTCCGGCTGAGCTTCGACGGGTTGCTGGACGGCCGCCTCCGCCCCCGCCGATGACCAGGCCGCCATGGGCTCGTGGGCGCCCATGGCGGCGTGGAGCGGCTCGATCAGGTCAGCACCGTTCGATCAGGTCAGCACCGTTCGATCAGGTCAGCACCGTTCGATCAGGTCAGCACCGTGAACGGCATGCGGCCGGTGTACTTGGCCCACGCGTGGTGCCTGGGCGTGTACAGGTGGGCGGCCGGTTCGGTGCGCGGCCTGGGGGCCGGCTTCGTCTCGTCCGGCGGTGGGCCGCTCTGCGGCGGCTGGGCCGCCGAATCGTCCGGCGCGGGGGCGGGGCCGCCGGGTGGCGCGGCCTGTTTCGCCGGGGTGTCTTCGGGGGCGGTGGCCGGGGGAGTGTCGCGGGATGGTGGAACGCTGTCGGCAGGTGGCGGAATGTGGGGGGTCCGCTCCTTATCTGGCGGCTTCTGGTCGGCTCTCTTCTGCGCGCTCATCCGGTCGATCTTCTCGACGAGCTCCTTCACCGACTGAGGGAAATCCTTGCGGGCGGGCGCGCCGGGGCGCACCGCTCCGGCGAACTGTCCCTTCCGCCGCGAACCGAGCTTGTTGATGCGGACCCTCGCCCCGGAATGGGGCGCGTGCAGAAATCGCTCGTGCCCGACATAGAGGCCGACGTGGCTGCGGCCGTGGAAGAAGATGAGGTCGCCGGGCTTGAGGTCCGTCAGCTTCACCTTCCGGTCGACCTTGCGGTACTGCCCGTAGGTGACCCGCGGGATCTCCACGCCCGCCTTGCGCCACGCGGCCATCGTGAGGCCGGAGCAGTCATAGGCGTTCGGCCCGTCGGCGCCCCAGCGGTAGGGCTTGCCGATCTGCTTGCGGGCGAATCTGAGCGCCCTCTTCGCCTTCGTCCGCTGGGACGCCACCCGCGTCCGGTACTTGTCGTAGGCCTGGACCTTCGCCAGCGTGCCGGAGTCGAGGTGCAGGGTCTCCAGTACCGCGGGATTGAGCGCCGCCCGCGCGGGGGCGCCCAGCGGCACCGCCAGCGCGAACCCGGTCGCCGTCACGGTGACGGCCGCCAGGAGCATTCCCTGTTTTCGGCCCTCCGCCCGGGTGCGGCCGGTATGGCCCTCGAATGCTCGGCTTCCGGCGTCGTCTTCGTGCGAGTGGCGTCCGATGGACATTTCTGTTTTCTCCGTTCCCATTGTCGGGTCGTGCTCGGCGGGTGATCACCTCGCCGAGAGTTCGGGTACCCGTTGATCGCCATGGGATTGGGAGAGATCGCCGATTTTACATGATCATGACGCCGAATTGGAGACGCGCTTTGGTGTCTTTGATCATGCGGTCAGATGAGCGAGCGAAGTCAGCGGGACGGGCAGCCACGCGGGCCGGTTCCGCGCCTCGTACCGCACCTCGTACACGGCCTTCTCGAATTCGAACGCGTGCATCAGCACCGAATGCGCGGCCGGGTCGGCGCCGCCGGCCGCCGCGTAGCCGCGGCAGAACGCGGCCCTGTTCCGCGCCGCCCAGGCGTGCGCCCGCGTCTCCAGGTGCGGGCCCGACTCGGTCGGTACCGTGCCGGCCTTGGTGATGAGGAACCGCGCCGCGTACTCGAACGAGCGCAGCATCCCGGCGACGTCCCGCAGCGGGTGCGCGAGGGCGCGCCGCTCGCTCTCCGCACGGGCCGGCTCGCCCTCGAAGTCCAGCAGCGCCCAGCCCGACTCGGTGCGCAGCACCTGGCCGAGGTGGTAGTCGCCGTGCACGCGCTGGACCGCCATCGGCGCCGCCTGCGCGGCCAGGTCCAGGAACGCCCCGGTGAGCGACTTCGCGTGCGGCGCGAGGCCGGGCACGGCCCGGCAGGTCGCGGTCAGCTCGGCGTTCATCCGGGCGGCCGTCGCGCGCACCTCGCCGGCCGGGACGGTCGTCACCCCGAACGCGCCGGCGAGCGCCCGGTGCACCTGCGCGGTGGCGGCGCCGAGCCGCTCGGCCTCGGCGGCGAAGTCGCCGCCCGCACCGCTCGCGTCCAGTTCCGCCCACTCGTCGCCGGGCGGCAGCGGGTACGCGAACCAGTCGCGGACGCTCGCGATCGCCAGGCTCCAGCCGTCCGCGCCGGTGTGCAGGTAGTCCGACAGGAGCCCGAGCGTGACCGGTTCCGCGCCGGGCTCGCCCGGTTCCAGTTCGATCCAGCCGTGCACGGCCGGGACGTGCTCGCAGCCCTGGCGGGTCAGCGCGAGGTTGACCTCCAGGTCGAGGTTGACGCCGTTGCTGAGCCGCCGGAACAGCTTGCAGATGTAGGCGTCGCCGAACAGCAGCGAGGTGTTGCTCTGCTCGGCGGTGATGGGCAGGCTCGCCAGCTCCGTCCGGATGCGGGCGCCGTCCATGCGGTGGAACCGCAGCGGGCCGATGGACGCCTCGTCCGCCAGCGCGTCCAGCAGCATCCGGGTCAGGTCCGGGTCGTGGGCGGCGTCGTACGGGCGCGCCTCCGCGCCGCCCGCGGCGCCGCCGATCTCCACGTGCCGGAGCCGGTCCGGCAGGTGCCGCCGCACGCCGAGGAGCAGCTGGTAGCGGTCGGTGACGCCGTTCTGGCGGACGTCGAGGACGAGATGGTGGAGTGCGGGGTCGCCGGCGCGCAGTTCGGTGGCGGTGCCGATGGACAGCTCGTCGATCGGGCCGTCCTTGCCGCCGAACCACCGCTGCCGGGGCAGCCACTCCGCGAGGTCTCGGGCCAGGTCGGATCGCGGTGGAAGCACGGTCAGACGGTCCTTCCCGCGCCGACGATCCCGTCCGCGCCGGCGTCGTCCGGCGGGAGCAGCTGGAACCAGAAGAAGCCGTGCCCGGGAAGCGTCAGCAGGTACGGGAGTTCGCCGATGGCCGGGAACTGGACGCCGCCCATGCACTCGACGGGGGAGTAGCCCTCGAAGCGCCGCATGTCGAGTTCCACCGGCTGCGGGAAGCGGGACAGGTTGGCGACGCACAGCACCGTGTCCATCTCGCCCCACGGGCTCTCGTCCTCGGTGATCTCGCGGGTGAAGGCGAGGACGGAGGGGTTGGAGGCGGAGAGTTCGACGTAGGAGCCGACGCCGAAGACGGGGTGGCGCTGCCGGATCTCGATCATTTTGCGGGTCCAGTGCAGCAGGCTGCCGGGGTTGTTGGCCTGT
>NZ_BCQS01000032.1 GCF_001552195.1 Actinomadura latina NBRC 106108 | reverse complement strand
CATGCCCGAGGACCTGCGGGGCCTGGGCTGGACGCCGGTCTCGGAGCTGGAGGATGTGGAGGTCCGGTTCGACGCCGACATGCCAGTCGCCCACGCCATCGACATCAACGCCGTGGTCACCGACACCGACCAAGGCCCCGTCCTCAATGCGTCGTTCACCTACGCGACCGGGCTCCTGGCGCAGGAGGACGTCCAAGAACTGGCCGACCTCTGGACCGAGGCGCTGACCGACCTCGCCCGGCATGCCGGCGAGACCGGAGCCGGTGGTCTGACACCGTCGGATCTGCCGATGGTGTCGCTCACCCAGTCGGAGATCAACGTCCTGGAGGCCCGCCACCCGGGCCTGGCGGACGTCTGGCCGCTGACGGCTATGCAATCGGGCCTGCTGTTCCACGCGATCCTCGCGGGCCGTGAGCTGGATCCCTACCAGATGCAGTTCGTGATGCACCTGGACGGCGTGGTGGACCCGGATCGGATGCGGGCCGCAGGGCAGGGCCTGCTGGACCGGTACCCGAACCTGCGGGTCGCGTTCGCCTTCGGGGCCGACGGCGAGCCGGTCCAGCTCGTCCCCGCGCGGGTCGGGCTGCCGTGGGAGGAGATCGACCTGCGGGACGTTCCGGAGGACGAGCGGGCCGCCCGGCTGGAGGAAGTGCTCGCCGCGGACCGCCGCGACCACTTCGACGTGATGACGGCGCCGCTGCTGCGGCTGAAGCTGATCCGGGTGGGCGAGACCCGGTCCGAGCTGGTGCTGATGGCGCATCACCTGCTGTTCGACGGATGGTCGACGCCGCTGCTGATGCACGACCTGATGGGCCTGTACGGGGAGAACGGCGACGTTTCGGCGTTGCCGCGCCCCCGTGACTACCGGGACTTCCTGGTCTGGCTGTCGCGGCAGGACCGGGAACAGTCGGCCCGAGCCTGGTCCGATGAGCTCGCGGGCGTGACGGAGCCGACGCTGCTGGCACCGCAGGCGCGGCCGGAGGACACCGACGGCGGCATCGGCCGGGTCCCGGTCGGCCTGTCGCCCGAGGACGCCCGCGCACTGGTGCGGCGGGCCGGGGAGCTGGGCGTGACGGTCAACACGGTCGTGCAGGGGGCGTGGGCGATCCTGCTGGGGCACCTCACCGGCCGCGACGACGTGCTGTTCGGCATGACGGTGTCGGGCCGCCCTCCGGCCGTCGCTGGCGTCGACGCGATGGTCGGGCTGTTCATCAACACGCTCCCGGTGCGGGTCCGCTGCAACCCCGGCGACTCGCTGGCCGACGTCCTGACCGACCTGCAGGACCGCCAGGCGGCGCTGCTCGACCATCACCACCACGGCCTGGTCGACATCCAGAAGAGCACCGGCCTGCCGGCCCTGTTCGACACCATCGTCGGCTTCGAGTCCTACCCGATCGACCGGGAGGCGCTGACGCAGGCGATCGCCGACTCACCGTTCACCATCAGCCGTTCGACGCCGGTGGACGGCACGCACTATCCGCTGACGCTGATGGCCGCCCCGGAGCCCCTGCGGATGTCGCTGCAGTACCAGCGGGCCGTCTTCGACCACGCCACGATCGAGCGGATCTCCGCGCGGTTCCTGCGCGTGCTGGACCAGATCATCGCCGACCCGGCCGTGGCGATCGCCGCCGTCGACGTCGTCACGCCCGCCGAGCGGTCGCTCGTCCTGCGGCGGTGGAACGACACGGACGCGGACGTGCCGGAGTCGACGCTGCCCGCGATGTTCGAGGCGGTCGCGGCCGCCGCGCCCGACGCCGTCGCCGTCGTGTCCGGCACCGGGTCGCTCACCTACGCCGAACTGGACGCGCGGGCCGACGCCCTGGCGTTCGAGCTCATCGGGCGCGGGGTCGGCCCGGACCGGGTCGTCGCCATCGCGGCCCGCCGCTCGCCGGACTACCTGGTGGCCCTGCTCGCCGTGCTCAAGGCGGGCGGCGCGTACCTGCCGATCGACCCGGCGTATCCGGGGCCGCGCGTCGCCTTCATCCTCGACGACGCCCGCCCGGTGGTGATCCTCACCGAACGCGAGACCGACCCCGTCCTGCCCCGGACGGACGTCCCGCGCGTCTACCTCGACACGGATGGCGGGGACGCGGATCGCGGGAACACGGCCGGCGGCCGGCGGCCCGTCACGGACGCGGACCGGCTCCGGCCGCTTCTCCCGGACGATCTCGCCTACGTCATCTACACCTCCGGGTCGTCCGGCGTCCCGAAGGGCGTCGCCATCACCCACCGCAACGTCGCCGACATGGCGCTGCACGGCTGGCCGGAGCCGGGCGGCCGGACGCTGCTGCTGTCGTCGATCGCCTTCGACGCCTCGGCGTTCGAGACGTGGCCCGCCCTGATGAGCGGCGGCACCCTGGTGATCGGGCCGGCCGACCCCGGCGACGTCCGCGAACTCGCGCGCGTCGTGGCCGAGCAGCGCGTCACCGCGCTGTTCGCGGTGCCGGCGCTGCTGGAGACCCTCGCCGCCGGCGACCACCGGCCGGCGTCGCTGGAGCGGGTCGTCACCGGCGGCGACGCGGTGGCGGCCCGGGTGATCGAGGAGTTCCGGCGCGGGCACCCCGGCGTCGACGTGGTCAACGCCTACGGCCCGACGGAGATCACCGTCGACGCGACCTACCACACGGTGGCCGCGGCGGACCCGCTGCCGGACGGGGCGGTGCCGATCGGCGCCCCCTTGCCGAACACCCGCGCGTACGTGCTGGGACCCGGGCTGGTCCCGGTGCCGCCGGGCGTGGTCGGCGAGCTGTACGTCGCCGGCGCGGGCGTCGGCCGCGGCTACCGGGACCGTCCCGGGCTGACGGCGTCGCGGTTCGTGGCCGACCCGTTCGACCCGGCGGGCGGACGGCTCTACCGCACCGGCGACCTGGTGCGGTGGACCGCCGCCGGCGAACTGGTCTTCGCCGGCCGCGGCGACGACCAGGTGAAGATCCGCGGGTTCCGGATCGAGCCGGGCGAGGTCGAGTCGGTGCTGGCCTCGCACCCCGCCATCGCCCAGGCCGTGGTCGTCGTCCGCGACCCGGCCGGCGGCGAGGCCAAGGACCTGGTCGGCTACGTGGTGCTGGACCGCGAGGTCTCGCTGATCCGGCGGGAGGCCGCGGAGGCCGAGTCGGTCGGCCAGTGGGAAGCGGTCTACGAGGACCTCTACTCGCACAAGGAGGCGTACACCGCGGATGACGCCGACGCCCCGGCCCCGGCGGCGGTGGCCGAGTTCGGCGAGAACTTCCAGGGCTGGCACAGCAGCTACTCGGGGACGCCGATCGCGCTGAGCGAGATGCGGGAATGGCGGGCCGCCGCCGTCGACCGCATCCGGGAGCTCCGCCCGTCCCGGGTCCTGGAGATCGGCGTCGGCTCGGGCCTGCTGCTGGCGCCGCTGGCGCCGGAGTGCGAGGAGTACTGGGCCCTGGACTTCTCCGCCGCCACCATCGAGTCGCTGCGGGAGCAGATCCGGCGGCTGGACCCGCCGTGGGCCGGCCGGGTGACGCTGCGCACCCGGCGCGCCGACGACGTTGACGACCTGCCCGCCGGGCACTTCGACACGATCATCGTCAACTCGGTCGTGCAGTACTTCCCCAACGCCGGCTACCTCATCGACGTCCTCGCCAAGGCCCTGCGGCTGCTGGCCCCCGGCGGCGCGGTCTACCTCGGCGACATCCGCAACAACACGCTGCTGCGCGAGTTCGCCACCGAGGTGCAGCTGGCCCGCGCCGACGCCGGCACGACGGTGGACGACCTGCGCGAGCGGGTGCGGCTGGAGATGCTCGCCGAACGCGAGCTGCTGCTGGCCCCCGAGTTCTTCGCGGCGCTGCCCCGGCTGCTGCCGGAGATCGGCGCGGTCGACGTCCGGCTCAAGGAGATGGAGGCCGCCAACGAGCTGAGCCGCTACCGCTACGAGGTGGTGCTGCGCAAGGCCCCGGCGGACGCGCGGTCGCTCGCCGGGGTCGCCGCGGCCGGGTGGGACGAGATCGGGTCGCCGGACGCGCTGCGGCGGTTCCTGACCGGGCGGCGCCCGGACGCCGTGCGGGTGACCGGGATCCCGCACGCGGAGGTGCAGCCGGTGGTGGACACCGTCCAAGGGCTCGGCACCGCGGCGGGCCACCTGAGCGCCGCCGACGTCCGGCGGCTCGACGCCGACAAGACGATGCTCACCCCCGCCGACTGCCACCGGGTCGCCGGGGAGCTCGGCTACCGGGCGGTGGTGACGTGGTCGCCCCTACCGGGCCGGATCGACGCCGTGTTCCTCCGGTCGGGTGCGGAAATTCCGCTCGCGGACGTCTACCTGCCCGCCGGCCCGGTGACCGCGCTGTCGGAGTACGTCAGCGACCCCGACGCCGCCGGGCGGGTGGAGGAGCTGCGCCGGTTCATGGCGGAACGGCTGCCAGGACACATGGTGCCGGCGGCGTTCGTCGTGCTGGACCGGATGCCGCTGATGCCGAACGGCAAGCTGGACAAGGCCGCGCTGCCCGCCCCCGTCGTCACCGGCACCGCGTACCGGGCGCCGCGCACGGTCGAGGAGGAGGTGCTCGCGGGCCTGTTCGCCGAGGTGCTGGGAGTGGACCGGGTCGGCCTCGACGACGACTTCTTCGCGCTCGGCGGGCATTCGCTGCGCGCGACCCGGCTGATCGGCCGTATCCGGGGCGCGCTCGGCGTGGACGTCCCGCTGCGGGCCGTGTTCGAGGCGCCGACGATCGCGGAGCTGACCCCGCGGCTGCGGCCCGAGACGGGCACCCGGGCCACCGACCCGTTCGCGATCGTGCTTCCCATCAAGGCCGAGGGCGATCGCAACCCCGTCTGGTGCCTGCATCCCGGCGGCGGGCTGAGCTGGGCCTACCTCGGGCTGTCGGCGAGCTTCCCCGACCGGCCCGTGTACGGGATCCAGGCCCGCGGCTTCGACGGTGCGACGCCGCTGCCCGAATCCATCGACGCGATGGCCGAGGACTACCTCGACCACATCCTCGGCACGCAGCCGGACGGGCCGTTCCACCTGCTCGGGTACTCGTTCGGCGGGATCCTCGCGCACCTGCTCGCGGTGAAGCTGCGGGCGCTCGGCCACCGGGTCGGCATGCTCGCGCTGCTGGACGCCGCCCCGCGCACGGGGGCCGGCGGCCACGACCGGGCCGGGTTCGAGCGGGCCATGCGGGGCGAGATGGAGAAGTACTTCGGGACGATGCACGGCGGCGACGAGTACCTGTCCATGGTCGACATCGCCACGACGATCATCACCGAGCACCACGAGCTGCTGCAGTCGTTCGTCTCCCCGGTCTACGACGGAGACGCCCTGCTGTTCACGGCGGCGCTGGGCCGGCCGGCGGACGCCCCGTCCGGCACGGCGCGCTGGCGGCCGAACATCACCGGGCGCATCGACGAGCGCGACGTGGACTGCACCCACCACGACATGCACCTGCCGGAGAACACCGGGCGGATGGGCGCCGTCATGAACGAGGTTCTGGCGGGGTGGGAATGAAGCGGGTCATCTCCCGAGGCTTTTGCGTTCCTTCTTCAGGAGGCGGCGCTGCTTGGCCGGAGGGAGGTCGTGGACGACGAAGACGCTGCCGCAGACGGCGACGCCCGTGACATTCACCCGGTGCGTCGCCGAATCGTCCGGGCGCTCTGGGTCCCGCTTGAATCCGCCGATGATTCCGGTTCCCGCGACGTGCACTTCGGTGTGCTCCGGGACGACGACGTAGACGGTGCTGATCCACGAGTTCACGTGAATGGTCGTCTCCGGCCCGGTGAACTGCGCCTCGCGGAGATCGATCACACCGGAGCCGATGATCGCGGTGGCCCGGTACTCGGCTCCCACGACCCAGCGCCCGGTGCGGGAGAAATCGTTGATGACGCTGACGTCTTTGGTCGTCGCCGATGCGCCGCCGGCCCATTGGATCGGCTGCAGGTCCTTTACGATGGAGGTCAGTTCGCCCTTGGACTTGGCGCGGTAGACCAAATCCAGGCGCTCTTCCAGTTCTTCGGTGGAGACCCGGCCGTCCGCCGTGGCGGCCTGCAGCACGGCCGCGGCCCGCTCGCGGTCGGAATCGGAGGCGCGAAGTTCCGGGTCGCCGGAAATAGCCTGCTGACCAGGGTTTTCCTCGGGCGCGGGCTCGGGGGAGCGTGCGGAGTCCATGGCCCGAGCATACGCCGGTCGGCCGCGCGGCCGGCCCGGCCGTCCATCCTTGACCGGCCCGCATGCGGGCAATAGCGTGATCGAAATCGAGGACGGAGTCTGGTACATGCGAGTTGATGGGGTCATTCATGATGTGGCCGGAATAGGATTCGGGCCGTCCAATCTGTCACTCGCGACCGCTCTCGACGAGCTCGGCCCCGGATCCGGCGGCCACCCGATCGACGCGGTTTTCTTCGAGAAACAGCCGGCGCTGGGCTGGCACGGGGGCATGCTGCTGCCGAACTCGAAGATGCAGGTCTCCTTTCTCAAGGACCTGGTGACGTTCCGCAATCCGGGGTCGCCGTACAGCTTCGTGTCGTACCTGCATTCGGTGGGCCGGCTGGCCGCGTTCGTCAACCGGAAGGATTTCTTTCCGAGCCGCCGGGAGTTCCACGACTACCTCGAATGGGTCGAGTCCCGGTTCACGGACCAGGTGACCTACGGCGCGGAGGTCGTGTCGGTGCGGCCGGTGCCCGGCGACCGGGCCGCCGCCGCACTCGACGAGGTGGACCTGCTGCGGCTGGAGATCCGGGAGGCCGGCTCGCCGGACGCCACCAGGATCGTGCACGCCCGCAACGTCGTGATCTCGACCGGGCTGGCGGCCCGGATGCCGGACGGCATCGAACGCGGCGACGCCGTCTGGCACAGCTCCGAGTTCATGACCGCGTTCCGGGAACTCGACACCGCCGGGCTGCGGGCCGTGGCGGTCGTCGGCGCGGGGCAGAGCGCGGCGGAGATCGTCCGCTTCGCCTACGACCATCTCCCCGACGCCGACGTGTACGCGATCCTGTCCCCGCTGGGCTACTCCATCGCCGACAGCACGCCGCTGGCCAACCAGGTCTTCGATCCGGGCGCGGTCGACGACTACTACTTCTCGGCGGAGAAGGCCAAAGAGGCGATCTGGCGCTACCACCGGAACACCAACTACTCGGTGGTCGACGACGAGCTGATCCAGGACCTCTTCGAGCGCACGTACCAGGACGAGCTCGGCCACCGCACCCGGCTGAGGTTCATGAACCTGAGCCGGGCGAAGTCGGCCGAACCGGCCGGCGGCCGGACCCGCGTGGTCGTCGAGTCGCTGCGCACGGGCGCGCTGGACCACCTGGACGTCGACCTGCTCGTGTGCGCGACCGGGTACGCGCCCATGGACCCCGCCCGCGTCCTCGGCGACCTCGCCGGGTCCTGCCTGCGCGACGACCAGGGCAGGCTGCGCGTCGACCGCGACTACCGGGTGGTGACGACCCCGGAGATCCGGTGCGGGATCTACCTCCAGGGCGGCACGGAGCACACGCACGGGCTGTCGTCGTCGCTGCTGTCCAACATCGCGACCCGCAGCGGCGACATCGCGAACTCGATCGCGCGGTCCCGCACCCGCCCGCCCGCCGGGCTCGGCGGGGAGGCGGTGCCCGGCCGCGGCGGCCTGTCCGGCGTGAAGGCGGTCTGATGCTGGTCCCCGCGATGTACCGGCCGCGCAGGACGGGCGACGTCATCGAGACCGTCCGGCGCAACCCGATGGCGCTGGTGGCCGGCAACGGCGCCCGGACGCCGTTCGCGACGCACGCGCCGGTGATCATCGAGCGGCTCGCGGCGGACCCCGGCGGCGCGGACCCGCTGACCGGGGCGTCCCTGCTGGGGCACATGAACCGGGCCAACCCGCACTGGCGGGCGCTGCGGGACGGCGGCGACGTCCTCGCCGTGTTCCAGGGGCCGCACGCCTACATCTCCCCGGCCGCCTACGAGCAGCGGCCCGCGGCGCCGACCTGGAACTTCGTCACCGTCCATCTGCGCGGGCGGATCGAGCCGCTGCCGCCCGGCGAGCCGACCCTCGGCGTCGTCACCTCGACCGTCCGGGAACTGGAGAAGGTCGCGGGCACCGCGTGGGACATGACGGACTCGCTGGGCTACTTCCGGAAGATCCTGCCGGGTGTCGGCGCCTTCCGGGTGCACGTCGAGACGGTCGAGGCCATGTTCAAGCTGAGCCAGGAGCATCCGGCGGAGGTCCGCCGCTCGATCCGCGACCACCTGTCGGCGCACGGCTGCGGGATGGGCCGCGAGCTGTCGGAGGCCATGTCGGCGGAGGAACTCGCGGCGGACCGGCGGACGGGATGACGGCCTTGGACCCGCGGGGATCGTCCGGGGAGCCGCCGGACACGCTGGGCGGTCTCGTCCGGTCGCCGGCCGGCCCCGGCCCGGCGGTGGTGATCGACGACCTGTGCGCCGACCCCGTCGACGCCAAGGCGCTCGCCGGGCATGTCGCGGCGGTCTGCGCCCGGCTGCGCGCCGCCGGTGTGGACACCGGCGCGGTGATCGCGGTCCGGGTCGGGCAGGACGCGGCCTCGGTCGTGGCGCTGCTCGCGGCGGCCGCCTACGGGACGGCGGTGCCGGTCGCGGCGGACGCGCCGGAGCTGCCCGCCGGCCCGTTCGAGATCCGCGCCCTCGTGACCGGCGTCCCCCCGGCCGGCGCCGGCTCGCCGGCGGATCGGGAGGTGGTGACCGTCGACGCGTCCGACCTGGCGGTGCTCCCGCCCGGCGACGCCGCGGCGGTGCCGGTCCGGGCACCGGCGGAGCCGGCGCTGCTGCTGTGCACGTCCGGCACCACCGGCGACCCGAAATGGGTGCGGCTCTCCCAGCGGAACCTGGTCGCCGCCGGGACGTTCATCGCGGAGTCGCTGCGGCTCACGCCCGCCGACCGCGGCCTGTCGATGATGCCGCTGCACCACGGGCACGGCATCACGGCCGGGGTGCTCGCGCCGCTGCTCAGCGGCGGTGAGCTCGTCATCATCGACTCCTCGGACCTGGCGTTCCTGCAGGAGGGCCTGCGCGGCGGGATCACCTGGTACTCGGCGGCGCCCACCGTGCACGCCTCGATGCTCGTCGCGAAGCGGTCCTGGCCGGAGTGGTTCCGGTCGTTCCGCCCCCGCGTGATCCGCTCGACGTCCGAGGCCCTGCCGGCCGCCGACCGCGCCCGGCTGGAAGCGGAGTTCGCCGCCCCGGTGATCGAGGCGTACGCGCTGACCGAGGTCCCCGGGCACGCCTGCACCCAGGTGCTCGGCACCGCCGCCGAACCCGGCTGGATGCCGCCCCAGGCCGGCGTCGAGGTCGAGACCGTCGACCCGGACGGCCGTCCGACCGGGCCGGGCGTGCCGGGCCGGATCCGGGTGCGGGGGCCGAACGTGATGCTCGGCTACGTCGGGCACGAGCCGGTGGCCCCCGGCGGCTGGTACCCGACGAGCGACATCGGCGTGCGGCGGCCGGACGGCCCGGTGTCGGTGCTGGGACGCGACTCCGAGGCCATCAAGCGCGGCGGCGAGACCATCGCCCCGGCCGTGGTCGAGTCGCTGGTGGAGAAGCACCCCGACATCGAGCGCGCGCGGGCCTGCGGCGTCCCGCACGCGAGCCTCGGCGAGCAGATCTGCGTGGCCGTGATCAGCGGGCGCGGCGCGGCGGCCGCCGGGGAACTGCTGCGGGACCTGCGGACGATGCTGCCGGCCAACCTGACGCCGTCGAGGCTCCGCGTCGTCGACGCGTTCCCCGGGAGCCCCGGGGGCAAGGTCCGGCGAAGCGACCTGCGTCCGCTGTTCGCGGAGTAGACCGTGATGCGGAGTAGGCCGTGATGCGGACGGGACGGCAGGCTGGGCCGCCGCAGGGTGCGCTCCGCCCCGATCCGGGGTCGCTCGCCGACGTCACCCGCGCGGCGCTGCGCCTGGCGTCCGGGCACGGCGCCGGTGACCGGCCGCCCACGGTGCTCGTGCTCAGCGACGGCTCGTCCGTCCTGAGCCGCGGCGACCTCGGCGCCGGCGCGGTGCGTCCGGTGCTGGAGCGCAAGTGCGAGGTGATCGAGCGCGCGACCGGGATGAGCGCCTTCCCGCTCGCGTTCGCGCGGGCCGAGCCCGCCGAGTTCGTGCGGGCGCTGGAACTGCTGCGGCCGAACTACGACGCGATCCTGATCGCCGACATCGCGGCGCCGCGCTGCTTCGAGCTGCAGCGGCTCCTCGCCGCGGGCGCCGTCGACTGCCCGGTGCTGCACGACGACCAGCACGGCACCGCCGTGATGGCCGCCGCGGTGGTGCTGACGGCGGCGGCCCGGTCCGGCCGCGGGCCCGCCGACCTGTGCGCCGTCGTCGTCGGCGCCGGCGCCGCCGGATCCTGCACGGCCCGGCTGCTGCACCACATCGGCGTCGGCGAGCTGCGCGTCGTCGACTCGGCGGGCATCCTGCGGCCCGGCCGGGCCGGGCTCAGCGCCGAGAAGGCGGAACTGGCCGCCCTGACGAACCGGCGCGGCCTCGGCGGCCCGCTCGGGGCGGCGCTGCGCGGCGCGGACGTGTGCGTCGCCCTGTCGGGCAGCCCGATCGACGCCGCCGACCTCGCCGGCATGAACGCCCGGCCGATCATCATTCCGCTCTCCTATCCGGACATCGAGGTGCGGGCCGAGGACGCCGCGGCGCTCGGCGCGGTCTACCTCCCGGCGCTGGAGCACGGCCTGAGCAACAACCTCGCCACCCCGGGCCTGCTGCTGGCGGCCTGCCGGCTCGGCCTGCGCGGGCTGTCGACGCGGGACCTGCGGGCCGCGGTGGACTGCCTGACGGCCCTGTCGGACGACCCGCCGGACCCCTCGCCCGTCCCGCGCGCCGACGCCGGTCTCCTGGCGCGCTCGATCGCGGGCGCCGTCGCCGGCGGCCGCGCCCGGGAACGCGCGAACGCCGACCCCGCCCCGTCTCGAAAGGTACGTACGTGACGACCCCAGCGAACGACCTGTGGTTCCGCCGCTACCATCCGTCGCCCGATCCGCGCGCCACGGTGTTCTGCTTCCCGCACGCCGGCGGTTCGGCGAGCTACTTCCACCCGCTGTCGGCCGCCCTGGCCCCCGAGTTCGACGTGCTGGCCGTGCAGTACCCCGGACGCCAGGACCGGCACGCCGAACCGCCGCCGCCGACCCTCCGGGAACTCGCCGACGGGATCCACGCCGCGCTGCCGCCCGCCGCGCTGCCGCCCGCCACGGGAGCGCCGGTCGTGTTCTTCGGGCACAGCATGGGCGCGGTCGTCGCGTTCGAGGTCGCGCGGCGGTGCGAAAGCCTCGGCGCCGCCCCCGCGCTGCTCTTCGCGTCCGGGGCGCGCGCGCCGAGCCGGGTCCGCGACGACGGCGTCCACCGGCGCGGCGACGCCGGCATCGTGGCCGAGCTGCGCAGCATGGGCGGCACCGACGCGCGGGTCCTGGCCGAGGCGGAGCTGCTGGAGATGGTCCTGCCGCCGCTGCGCAGCGACTACCGGGCCATCGAGACCTACCGGCAGGACGCGGGCGCGCGGATCGGCGCGCCCATCGTCGTGCTGACCGCCGTGGACGACCCGCGCACGACGGTCGACGAGGCGGAGGCGTGGCACGAGCACACCACCGCCGGTGGGTCGACCCATCTGTTCGATGGCGGCCACTTCTACCTGGAACATCACGCGGACCGGGTCATCGCCCTGGTCACCGAGACGATGCGCGGCCTCGCGCCCGCCCCGGTGCCGCGGCGGGTGTGACGCGCGGTGGCGTCCTCGGCGCGTCGTACCCCAGTGCCCAGCGTCCAGGGCACGGTCCCGTTCCGCGGGTACGAGACCTGGTACCGGATGACCGGTTCTCCCGGCGCCGGACGCCCGGCCATCGTCATCGTGCACGGCGGACCGGGCAGCACCCACGACTACCTGCGCAGCCTCGGCTCGCTCGCCGTGGGCGGGTGGCCGGTCGTCCACTACGACCAGCTCGGCAACGGCGGCTCCACCCACCTGCCCGAGCAGCCCGCCGATTTCTGGACCCCCGGGCTGTTCCTCGACGAGCTGGACAACCTGCTGGCGAGGCTCCGCGTCGACGGCGACTACATCCTGCTCGGACAGTCGTGGGGCGGCATGCTCGCGGCGTGGCACGCCTCCCGCCGCCCGCCGGGGCTGCGCGGCCTGATCGTGGCGAACGCGCCCGCCTCCTACCCGACCTGGCGGAGCGAGATGGCGGTGCTGCGCGCGGCGCTGCCCCCGGGCGTCGACGCCGTCCTGCGGGCGCACGAGGCGGCCGGGACCACCGGCTCGGCCGAGTACACCGCCGCGATGCGGGTCTTCTACGACCGGCACGTCTGCCGGCTCGACCCCTGGCCGCGCGACTACCGCGCCTCCTTCATGGAGATCGTGAACGACCCGACGGTCTACGCCGCGATGAACGGCCCGAGCGAGTTCCACGTCATCGGATCGCTGCGGGACTGGACGATCGAGGAGCACCTCCCCGCGATAGCCGTGCCGACCCTCGTCCTGTCGGGACGGTACGACGAGGCGACGGAGGCCGTCGTCCGGCCGTACGGCGAGCTCGTCCCCGGCGCCCGCCGGGTGGTGTTCGAGGAGTCCAGCCACCTGCCGCACCTGGAGGAGCCCGAGCGGTTCCTGCGCGTGCTCGCCGAGTTCCTCCTCGGCCTGGAGAAGGGATGACCCGGAATGGACGGTAGCGGCGGTGACGGCGCCGCCGGGGACGGCACGGCGGTGCTGTTCCCGGGGATGGGCCCGACGCGGTACGCCGACGTCGCGCGGTTCATGGTAGTCAACCCGGTGGCGCGCGGCCTCCTGGCGCGGGCGGACCGGCGGCTCGGCCACTCGGTGCTCGACGAGCTGGAGGCGGCCGAGGGCGACTACAGCGAAAGCGCCCAGGTGGCCTTCATGGTGGCGTGCGTCGCGCTCGCCGAATGGGCCCGCACCGAGCACGGCGCCGAGGCGTCCGCGTGCGTCGGGCCGAGCTTCGGCGGGAAGCCGCTGTCGGTGTTCTGCGGGTCGCTGCCGTTCGAGGACGCCGTCTGGATGACGGCGGCCCTGGCCGGGTGCATGGCGCGCTTCTTCGCCACCGAGTGCCGGGACGTCGTGACGCACTCGTTCGTCCGGGTGTCCGGCGAGCAGCTGGCGGAGATCCTCGGCGACCTGGACGCCCGCGGCGAGTGGGCCGACGTCGCCTGCCGCGTCGACCGCGACCTGCACATGGTGTCGCTGCGCGAGCGGAACCTGGAGTGGCTGGACAAGCGGATCCGCGGCTTCGGCGGCCTGTCGCTGTACACGATGCGCCCGCCGCTGCACTCGGCGGCGTTCGGCGGGCTGCGGCGCGTCGCCGAGGACGAGGTGCTCGGCGGGCTCGCGTTCGCCGACCCGGCGCTGCCCGTCGTCGCCGACCACGACGGCGCCGTCCTGCGGACCGGGGCCGGGATCCGCGCGATGCTGCTGGACGGCATCGTCCGGCCGGTCGACTGGCCCGCCGCCGTGCGGGCGCTGCGCGGACTCGGCGTCGGGCGGCTCCGCGTGTGCGGACCGGACGGCCTGTTCGGGCGGGTCGCCTGCACCAGGGACAGCTTCGAGGTGCAGACCGTCGACCCGCAGGCGGCCCTGCGGCCCCGCGCCGCCGGCCGGCGCTGAACCGGTGCCGCGCGGCGTCAGCCGGCGGCCGGGCCGAGGGACGCCGACAGCGCCGACCAGAGGACGGACGGCGTCCGGAAGGTCTCCATGCTGAGCGCCTCCTCCGGGAACCTGGTCTCGAAGCGGCTCTCCAGCGCGCCGAGCAGCTCCACCGTCGCCAGGGAGTCGAGCCCGTAGTCGCGGAGCTCGGCGTCCGGCGGCAGCGGCTCGTCACCCGGCAGGTAGGGCAGGTACGGCCGGATCGTCTTCTCGAACTCGTCCCACATGCCCACGGACGTTAGCGGTGGCGGCCCGCGCTGCCGACCCCTACCTTCCCGAGCACGGCCCCGGGCACGGGCGGACCGGCATGACGGAGGACGCGATGGACGAACCGGCGCCGGACGGGCTCCACGGGCGCTTCCTGCGCGGCCTCGCGCTCGCCCCGGACGGGACGGCGATCCGGGCCGCCGGCCGCCGGGTCACCTACGCGCAGGCGCACGAGCTGGCGCTGAACTGGGCCGGAACCCTGGCCGGACGGGAGCCGGAGGCCGTCGGGGTGCTCGCCGGCAAGAGCCCCACCGCCTACATCGGCGTGCTGGCCGCGCTCTACGCGGGGGCGGCGGTGGTCCCGCTGCGTCCCGGCTTCCCCGCGCGCCGCAACGCCCAGATGCTCGCCGCCTCGGGAGCGAGCGTGCTCGTGGCCGACCGGGACGGCGCGCAGACGCTGGACGCCCTGGCCGAAGCGGGCGGTCCGGCCGTCCGCGCCGTCCCCGTCCTCGCCCCGGACGGCGGGTTCGCCGCCGCGCCGCCGTTCCCGGTGCTCGAAGCGGACCCGCGGTGCGCGCTGCCGGAGCCGCGCCCGGCCGGGCCGGCGGACCCCGCGTTCATCCTGTTCACCTCCGGCTCCACCGGCCGCCCCAAGGGCGTGGTGATCACCCACGGGAACACCGGCCACTACTTCGGCCTGCTGGACGCCCGCTACGACTTCGGCCCGCGGGACGTCTTCTCCCAGGCCTTCGACCTCAACTTCGACTGCGCCCTGTTCGACATGTTCTGCGCGTGGGGCGCGGGCGCGGCGGCCCTCCCGATCCCGCCCGCCGCCTACCGCGACCTGCCCGGCTTCCTGGCGGACAACGGCGTCACCGTCTGGTTCTCCACGCCCAGCGCCATCGACCTGGTCCGCCGGATGGGCGGGCTGGGGCCGGGTTCCCTGCCGGGGCTGCGGTGGAGCTTCTTCGCGGGGGAGGCGTTCCGCTGCCGCGACGCCCGCGACTGGCAGGCGGCGGCGCCCGGCTCCGCCGTCGAGAACCTCTACGGGCCGACGGAGCTGACCGTGACCATCGCCGCGCACCGCTGGGCGGGCGAGGCCACCGCGCGGTCGGCCGTCAACGGCGTCGTGCCCATCGGCGCGGTCCACGCCGGGCACCGGCACCTCCTGCTCGGCGACGACGGCGAGCGGGCCCGCGACGAGGGGGAGCTCTGCGTCGCCGGGCCGCAGCTCGCCCGCGGCTACCTCGACCCCGCCGACGAGGACGGGCGCTTCCTCGACCTGGACGGGCACCGCTGGTACCGGACGGGGGACCGGGTCCGGCGGATCGGCGCCGGGACCCTCGCCTACCTGGGCCGGCTCGACTCCCAGATCCAGGTGCGGGGCTGGCGGATCGAGCTCGCCGAGGTGGAGCACGCGCTGCGCGAGGCGGGCCTGCCGGACGCCGTCGCGGTCGGCGCCGACGGGCCCGGCGGCACGGCCATCGTCGCGTTCCACACCGGCCCCCCGGTCGCCGCCGCCGAGATCGTCGGCAGGCTGCGGCGGATCCTCCCGGACGGCGCCGTCCCGCGGCACTTCCGCCGGCTGCCGGAACTCCCGCTGAACGCGAACCGGAAGACCGACCGGGCGGCGCTCGCCGCGCGGGCGGCGGAACTGCTCGGAGGGCCGCGTGGATAGGGGTCGTAGGGGTGTGCCCCGCACGGCCGCCTCGCTAGCTTCGGGCCGAGCGCAAGCAGGGGCGGGGAGAGGGGCGGACGTGGACGGACTCGAACTCCCGCCGCGCGCCGCGCTCGTCCACACCCTCCTGGACGACGCGGCGGCCGACGCGCCCGCCGCCCGCGCGGTACGCGACGCGGACGGCGGCTGGACGTACCGCGAGACCGCCGACCACAGCCACGCAGCCGCGGCCTGGCTGCGGGACAGGGGCGTCGAGCCGGGCGACCGGGTCCTGGTGCAGTGGCCGACCGACCGCCGGCTGGTCGCGCTGCTCTACGGCGCCAGCCGGGCCGGCGCGGTCCTCGTCCCGGTCAACCCCGACACGCGGCCGTTCCAGCTGCGGTCCATCGTCGCGAGTGCCGGGCCGCGGCTCGTCCTCACCGCGAACGACCGGGAGCTCGCCTGGAAGGAGATCGAGGACCTGCGCGGCCGGGGCGTGCGCGCCGACCCGGCGGGCACCGCGCCGGACGACCTCGCGGTCCTCGTCTACACCTCCGGCAGCACCTCGGTGCCGAAAGGCGTGATGGAGCCGCACGCGCAGATCGTGTTCGCCACCCGCGCGCTCGTCGCGGCGCTCCGGTACCGGGCGTCGGACGTCGTCTTCTGCCGCTTCCCGATCTCCTGGGACTACGGCCTCTACAAGGTGCTGATGTGCGCCGCGGCGCGCTGCGAGATCGTCCTGGCCGGGGACGAGTCGGACCTCGTGCTGCTGCGGCGGATGCGCGAGGTCGGCGCGACCGTCGTGCCGATCGTCCCCTCCCTCGCCACCATGATCGTCAAGCTGGCGGGCCGCGCGGCCGGGCCGTCCGGCGGGAACCGGATCCGGATGTTCACCAACACCGGCGCCGCGCTGCCGCCCGCGACCGCGGACCGGCTCCGGGCGGCGTTCCCGGGCGCCGTCGTCGTCCGCCAGTACGGGCAGACGGAGTGCAAGCGCGCCGCCGTCATGCCGCCGGAGGAGGAGCGCTCCCGCCCCGGCTCGTGCGGGCGGCCCCTCCGCGGCACCGCGATCGCGATCCTCGGCGCGGACGGGCACGAGGTGCCCGCCGGCGAGGTCGGCGAGATCGTCGTGACCGGCCCGCACGTCATGCCCGGCTACTGGCGCGAACCCGAGCTCACCGCCCGCACCTTCCGGACGGACCCCGCGACCGGCGTGCGGCGGCTGCACACCGGCGACCACGGCCGGGTCGACGAGGACGGCTACCTGTACTTCCACGGCCGGGTCGACGACATGTTCAAACGCAAGGGCGTCCGGATGAGCACGCTGGAGATCGAGGGCGCCGCGCTGGACATCCCCGGTGTCCGCGCCGCCGGGGTCGTCCCGCCGTCCGCTGACCGCGACCTCGCCATCTGCGTGGAGGGCGACCTGCCCCCGCACGCCGTCCTGCGCGAGCTGGCGCGGCGCCTGGAACCCGCGAAGGTCCCGTCGCTGTGCCACGTCGTCGACGCGCTCCCCCTCACCGCGCACGGGAAGAACGCGAGCACGGAACTGGCGGCGCTGCTCGACGAGGCCGTCACCCGATGACGGGCGCGACGGCCTCGTCGAGCAGCGCGGCCCGGTTCCGCCCCGGCGCCCGCCCGGACCGCGCGGGGACGTCCCCCGCCATCGTGGTCAGCGGCCTGGCCTCCGACGCCCACACCTGGAACCTCGTCTACATCCAGCTGCTGATCGAGGAGTTCGGGTTCACCGTGGCGAACCTGGGCCCGTGCGTCCCCGACGACCTGCTGGTCGCCGAGTGCTGCGCGCGGCGCCCCGCGATGGTCGTGCTCAGCAGCGTCAACGGGCACGGGCACCGCGACGGCCTGCGGGCCGTCGCCCGGCTGCGCGCCCGCCCGGAACTCGACCGCGTGCCGATCGTGATCGGCGGGAAGCTCGGGGTGTCCGCCGCCGGCCGCGCCGGGCGCGCGGCGGACCTGCTCGCCGCCGGGTACGACGCCGTCTACGACGACGCCGGCGGCACCGAGTCGTTCCGGAGCCTGGTCGCCTCCCTCGCGGCGGTCTCGGCGTGAGCTTCGGCGGGTTCGTGCGGAACCGGCGCGCGGCGGGCGAACTGGTCGTGCAGCCGCGCATGGGCTTCGGCGACCCCGCGCTCATGCGGGCCGGCCTGGCGGCGGTGAAGCGGGCCCGCGCCGTGACGGCCGGGACCGTCACGCTCGACAGCTACACCCGTCTCGGGGACGTGGAGTCGGCCGGCCGGGCGCTGCGCGACGGGGACGCCCTCAACGGCTACCCGCTGCTCAGCCACGACGCCGCCACGACCCGGGCGATGGTCGGCGGGCTCGCCGGCGACGACTTCCCGGTCCAGGTCCGGCACGGCTCCGCCGAACCGCTGGAGATCTTCCGCGGGATGATCCGGGCCGGGCTGGACGCCACCGAGGGCGGCCCGGTCTCGTACTGCCTGCCCTACGGCCGGACGCCGCTCGCCGCGTCCGTCCGCCAGTGGACGGAGTCGTGCAAGAGGCTCGCGGCCGTGCGGGAGACGGGGCGCGAACCCCACCTGGAGACGTTCGGCGGCTGCCTGATGGGGCAGCTGTGCCCGCCGGGGCTGCTGGTCGCCGTCAGCGTCCTGGAGGCGATGTTCTTCCGCGCCCTGGGGCTGCGGTCCATCTCCGTCAGCTACGCGCAGCAGACGAACGCGGCGCAGGACGAGGAGGCCGTCCGGGCGCTGCGCCGGCTGTGCGGCGAGCTGCTCCCCGAGACCGACTGGCACGTCGTCGTCTACACCTACATGGGGCTGTACCCGCGGAGCCGGGCCGGCGCCCGGGAGCTGCTGGCCCGCGCCGCCCGGCTGGCGGTCGCCACGGGCAGCGAGCGGCTCATCGTCAAGACGGTCGCCGAGTCGCGGCGGATCCCGACGGTCGCGGAGAACGTCGAGGCCCTCGAACTCGCGGCCGCCGTCGCCGCCTCGGCGCGCCGCGAGCTCCCGGCGGCCCCGGCCGGGCCCGCCGGCGGGGAGACCTACCGGGAGGCGCTGGCCCTGATCGACGCCGTCCTCAACTGCGCGTCCGGCATCGGCGACGCGCTGGTGGCGGCGTTCCGGCGCGGCCTGCTCGACGTCCCGTTCTGCCTGCACCCCGACAACGCGGGCCGCGCCCGGAGCCGGCTGGACGGCGATGGGCGGCTCCGCTGGGCCGACCTCGGCTCGCTGCCCCTGGCCGGCGTCGTCGAGCCCCGCCGGGACGGCGCCGCGCTGACGGCCGCCGGCCTCATGGACGCGCTCTCCCACGTCCAGCGGACGTTCGACGGGGCGGCCCTGGCGCGGCCGGACACCCCCTCCGCCCTGGTGAGGATGACGAACGAATGAGTGAGACCGCCCCCACCGAGCAGCTCGTCGAGGCGCTGCGCCGCTCCGTCCTGGACAACGAGCTGCTGCGCCGCGAGAACGAGCGCCTGGCCGCGGCGAGCGCGGAACCCATCGCGATCACCGGGATGGCCTGCCGGTACCCGGGCGGCGTGGCGTCGCCGGACGGGCTGTGGGACCTCGTCGCGTCCGGCGCGGACGCCATCGGGCCGTTCCCCGGCGACCGCGGCTGGGACCGGGACGCGCTGTACTCGCCGGTGCCGGGCGTGCCGGGGACCACGTACTCCTGCGAGGGCGGCTTCCTCTACGACGCGGCCGGCTTCGACGCGG
Source organism: Actinomadura latina NBRC 106108 (assembly GCF_001552195.1). GTDB lineage: Bacteria > Actinomycetota > Actinomycetes > Streptosporangiales > Streptosporangiaceae > Spirillospora > Spirillospora latina. Next base: position 110,908 of record NZ_BCQS01000032.1, on the reverse strand, counting down.
ACTTCTTCGGGATCTCGCCCCGGGAGGCCCTGCGGATGGACCCGCAGCAGCGGCTGCTGCTGGAGACGTCCTGGGAGGCGCTGGAGCACGCGCGGATCGTGCCGGCGGCGCTGCGCGGCACCACCGCCGGCGTGTACGCCGGCGTGATGTACCACGACTACGGGGCCGGCAGCAGCGACGGCAGCCTCGTCTCCGGGCGGGTCGCCTACACGCTGGGACTGGAGGGGCCCGCGGTCTCGGTCGACACCGCCTGCTCGTCCTCGCTGGTGGCGCTGCACCTGGCGGCGCACGCGCTGCGCCGGGGCGACTGCTCGCTGGCGCTGGCCGGCGGCGTGACCGTGATGACCGAGCCGGACATGTTCGTGTACTTCAGCGAGCAGCGGGGGCTGTCGTCCGACGGGCGCTGCAAGTCGTTCTCGGCGGCGGCCGACGGCGTCGGCTGCGCGGAGGGCGCCGGGGTCCTGGTGCTGGAGCGGCTCTCCGACGCGGTGCGCGCGGGACGCCGAGTCCTGGCGGTGGTCCGCGGCTCTGCGGTGAACCAGGACGGCGCGTCCAGCGGCTTCACGGTGCCGAACGGCCCGGCGCAGCAGCGCGTCATCGCGGCGGCGCTGGCCGACGCGCGGCTGGCGCCGGAGGACGTGGACGCGGTCGAGGCGCACGGGACGGGGACGCGGCTCGGCGACCCCATCGAGGCGCGGGCGCTGCTGGCCGCCTACGGCCGGGACCGGGACGCGGAGCGGCCGCTGTGGCTCGGCTCGGTGAAGTCGAACATCGGGCACGCGCAGGCCGCGGCCGGGGTCGCCGGAGTGATCAAGCTGGTGCAGGCGCTGCGGCACGGGACCCTGCCGCGGACGCTGCACGCCGGCGAGCCGTCGCCCGAGGTGGACTGGGCGGCCGGCGGGGTCCGGCTGCTGACGGAGGAGGTGCCGTGGCCGCGCGGCGGGCGCCCGCGCCGGGCCGCGGTGTCGTCGTTCGGGCTCAGCGGCACCAACGCGCACGTGATCGTCGAAGAGCCGCCGGCGGAGGGCGCGGGCGCCGTCCCCGAGCCGGCGGCGGGACCGGGACTGGTCTCCTGGCCGGTGTCGGCGCGGTCGGAGGCGGGTCTGGCGGGCCAGGCCGGGGCGCTGGCGGAGTTCGTGCGGGACCGCCCGAGCCTGCCGCCGGCGTCCGTGGCGCGGGCGCTGGCGGTGTCGCGGTCGGTGTTCGAGCACCGGGCCGTGGTGTCCGGGCGGTCCGCCGAGGAGATCCTCGCGGGCCTGGACGCGCTGGCCGAGGGCCGGACCGCGGCCGGCGCGGTGTCCGGACGCGCCTCGGCGGCCCGGGTGGCGCTGGTGTTCTCCGGCCAGGGCTCGCAGCGTCCCGCGATGGGGGCGCGGCTCGCCGCGGCGCACCCCGTGTTCGCGGCCGCGTACGGCGAGGCGTGCGCCGCGTTCGACGGGCTGCTCCCGCGCCCGCTCGCGGACGTCGTCGCCTCCGGCGACGGCCTGGACGAGACCGCCTGCACGCAGCCCGCGCTGTTCGCCCTGCACACCGCCCTGGCCCGGCTCCTGGCGTCCTTCGGCGTCGCCCCGGTCGCGGTGGCCGGGCACTCGATCGGCGAGATCTCCGCCGCCCACATCGCGGGCGCCCTCGACCTGGCGGACGCCGCCCGGCTGGTCGCGGCCCGCGCCGCCGCCATGCAGGCCCTGCCGCCCGGCGGGGCGATGGCCTCGGTCTCCGCCGGCCACCGGGCCGTCGCGGCGGTGCTCGCCGGCGACGACGGCCCCGGCTTCCCGGGGGCCGACATCGCTGCGGTCAACTCACCCGTCCACACCACCATCTCCGGCGACGCCGACGCCGTGCGCGGGGCCGTGGCCCACTTCGCCGCGAACGGTGTGCGGACGTCGATGCTGCCGGTGTCCCACGCGTTCCACTCCCGGCTGATGGACCCGGCCCTGCCCGGCCTGGCGGAGGCCGCCGCGGCGGTGAACTGGCGCACCCCGGGCGTCCCCGTCGTGTCGACCCTCACCGGGCTGACCCTCACCGCCGAGCGGCTCGCCGACCCAGGGCACTGGACGCGCCACGCCCGCCGGCCCGTCGACTTCCCCGCCGCGCTGGCGACGCTCACCGGGACGCACCGCGCGACCGCCCTCCTGGAGGTCGGACCCGACCACACCCTCACCACCCTGACCGGCCACACCCTCGGCAGCGAGGTCGCCGCGATCCCGGCGCTCCGCCCGGACCGGGACGAGGACGCGGCCCTGGCGGAGGCCCTGGCCCGGCTCCACGTCACCGGCGCCGCCGTCGACTGGGCCCGCACCGTGCCCAGCACCGGGGACTCCGGCGTCGACCTGCCGACCTACGCCTTCCAGCGCACCCGCTACTGGCTCACCCCGCCGGCGACCACCCGCACGACCGGCCTGGAACCGACCGGGCATCCGCTCCTGCCGGCCGCCACCACCCTCGCCACCGACGGCACGCTCCTGCTCACCGGGACGCTCGCCCCGCACAGCACGCCGTGGCTTACCCAGCACACCGTCAACGGAGCCCCGCTCCTCCCCGGCACCGCGCTCCTGGAACTCGCCCTGCACGCCGCCGAACGCACCGGGACTCCGTATCTCGAAGAGTTCACCGTCCACACGCCGCTCACCGTCGCCCAGGACCGTCCGACCACCGTCCAGGTCCACGTCGGCGCCCCCGACCCCGGCACCGGGCGGCGCACCCTCGAACTGTTCTCCAGCGCCGCGGCCGGCGGCGCGTGGACCAGCCATGCGGAAGGGGCCCTGGAGCAGGGGCCGGGCGGCGAGACGGCCTTTCCCGTGCCGGAGCAGTGGCCCCCGCCCGGCGCCGAGGCCATCGACGTCTCGGACGCGTACGCCGGCCTGGCCGATCGCGGACTCGGCTACGGCCCCGTCTTCCAGGGCCTGACGGCCGCGTGGCGCCTGGGCGACGACGTGTTCGCCGAAGCCGTCCTGCCGAGCGGTGTCGACGCCGCCGGATACGGCGTCCACCCCGCTCTGCTCGACGCCGCCCTGCACGCGCCGGCCCTCTTGGACAGTGACGCCTCCGGTGACGCCGCCGCCGACGCTCCCCTGATCCCGTTCTCCTGGAGCGGCACGCTGCTCCACGCGCGGGGCGCGACCGCGCTGCGGGTCCAGGTGAGCCGGCGGGAGGACGGCACGGCGGCGGTCGCGTGCGCCGACATGACCGGCGCGCCGGTCTTCTCCGCCGAGTCGCTGGTGGCGCGGCCGGCGCCGCCGCAGGCCATCGGCACCGGCGAGAACCTGCTGGAACTCTCCTGGGTGCCGGCGGCGCCCGCGACCTCCGCGCCGCCGGCCATGGCCTTCGCCGGCACGGACGCCATCGGTTCCGTCCCGGGCGGCGCGCAGGCACCCGACGTCATCGTCGTTCCCTGCCTGCACGACGCGGCGGCCGACGTGCCCGCCGCGGTCCGGGAGACGGCGCATGCCGTCCTGGGCCTGCTGCGGACCCGGCTCGGGGACGAGTGGCCGGACGGGTCCCGCGTCGCGGTGGTGACGCGCGGCGCGGTGGCGGCGGTCCCCGGCGAGGCCGTGGCCGATCTCGCCGGGGCCGCGCTGTGGGGCCTCGTGCGCTCGGCGGAACTGGAGAGCCCCGGCTGCTTCGTCCTCGTCGACGCCGACGCCGACGCCGACATCGACGCCGACGGTGCGTCCGACCTGGCGGGGCCGGTCGCCGGGGCGCTCGCGACGGGCGAACCGCAGGTCGCCGTCCGGGGCGGCCGGTTCCTCGTCCCGCGGCTCGCGCGCGCCTCCGCTCCGGTCGCACCGCGCAGCCCCCACATGTTCGGCCCGGACGACACGGTCCTCGTCACCGGCGGGACGGGGGCGCTCGGCGCGTTCGTCGCCCGGCACCTGGTGACCGCGCACGGGGCGCGCAACCTGATCCTGGCGAGCCGCAGGGGCGCGGACGCGCCGGGAGCGGCGGACCTCGCCGCCGAACTGTCCGCGCTCGGCGCCGGCGTCCGGCCGGCCGCCTGCGACGTCGCCTCCCCGGCCGGGCTCGCCGCGCTGCTGGCCTCGATCCCGGCAGGGCAGAGGCTCGCCGGAGTCGTGCACTGCGCCGGCGTGACCGACGACGGGGTGATCGGGTCGATGACCCCGGAGCGGATGGACGCCGTCCTGCGCCCGAAGGCGGACGCGGCGTGGAACCTGCACGAGCGCACACGGGATCTCGACCTCGGCATGTTCGTGCTCTTCTCCTCCGTGGCCGGGACGCTCGGCTCGGCGGGCCAGGCGAACTACGCGTGCGCCAACGCCTTCCTCGACGGGCTGGCGTCCCACCGCCGGGGCCTCGGCCTGCCGGGGCAGTCGCTGGCCTGGGGGCCGTGGGCCGGGCAGGGGATGGCGGAGCGGCTGACGGCGGCCGACACCGGCCGCATGGCGGCCTCCGGGCTGCTCGGCCTCTCCCCGCAGGAGGGGCTGGCGCTGTTCGACGCCGCGCACGCCGCCGGAGGCCCGGCGCTCGTGCCGGTCCGGGTCGACACCGCGGCGCTCCGGGAGCAGGGCGCGGGCCTGCCGCCGATGCTCGCCGCCCTCGCCGGCCCGCGCCGGGCGGCCCCGCCCGAGCCCGCGCGGGACGCCCGCGCCGGCTTCGCGGAGCGGCTGACCGGACTCGCCGCCCGGGACGCGTCGCGGGTGCTCGCCGACCTCGTCCAGGCGAGCGCGGCGGCGGTCCTCGGGCACGGCTCGCCCGCGGCGTTCGCGCTCGACCGGCCGTTCAAGGACTCCGGCTTCGACTCGCTGACCAGCGTCGAGCTGCGCAACCGGCTGGCGGCCGCCACCGGGCTGCGCCTCCCGTCCACGCTGGCCTTCGACTACCCCACCGCGTCCGAGCTGGCCGGGCACCTGCTCCGGCTGCTGCTGCCGGAGGCCGTCCCGGAGCCGGACGAGGACCGGCCCCCTTCCGGTGACTCGTCCGGTGACGCGTCCGCCGGGATCCCCGACGACGACGCGATCGACGCGATGGACGCCGAGGCCCTGATCGACATGCTGATGCCCGGCCACGACCTGAAGTGAGGACGCATGCCGCGAGCCCGTGACGAAGTGCCGCACGCCCGGCTCACCGCACGGTACGGGACCCCGCTCTACGTCTACGACCTGGACGACGTCGCCGAAGCGAGATCCGGCCTGTTCGCGTCGCTGCCCGAGGACGTCGACCTGTACTACGCGCTGAAGGCGAACCCGCACCCCGACGTCGTCCGCGCCCTGGGGGCGGGGGCCGGAGGACGGGGCTGCGGCGCGGAGATCAGTTCCACCGGGGAGCTCGCCGCCGTCCTCGACGCCGGGCTGACCGGCGCCGACTGCCTGTACACCGGGCCGGGCAAGACGGAACGCGAGCTCGACGAGGCCGTCGGGCTCGGCGTCCGGCTGTTCTCCACCGACTCCGTCACCGACGTGCGGCGGCTCGACGCCGTGGCGTCCCGGCACGGCGTCCGCGTCGAGGCGCTGCTGCGGATCAACGCGGAGAGCGCGAGCGCGGCGACCGCCATCCGGATGACGGGCACCCCGTCCCAGTTCGGCTTCGACGCGGAGGTGCTCGGCGAGGCGCTCGACGAGCTCCGCCGGCCCGGCGCCCTCGGCGCGGTGGACATCACCGGAATGCACTTCTTCCCGCTGAGCAACAGCTCCGACGAGGACAACCTCATCGCCGAGTTCCGGCACACCCTCGCCACCGCCGCCGCGCTGAGCCGCAAGTTCGAGCTGCCGCCGCGCCGGCTCGACATCGGCGGCGGGTTCAGCGCCCCGTACGGCGTCCCGGGCCCGCGCCCGCGCTACCCCCGGCTGCGCGGCGAGCTGGCGGCCGCGCTGGACGCCGAGTTCCCCGGCTGGCGGGCCGGTTCCCCGCGCGTCGCGTGCGAGAGCGGCCGGTACCTGGCCGGCGGCTGCGGCACGCTGCTGGCGACCGTCACCAACGTCAAGGTGAGCCGCGGCCGCACGTTCGTGGTCACCGACGCGGGCATCAACGTCTTCGGCGGCATGTCGGGGCTCGGCCGGCTGCTGCCGGTGGCGGTCGCGCCGGCCGGGCCGGCCGGGCGCCCGGCGGCGCGCGCCACCCTCACCGGCCCGCTGTGCACGCCGGGCGACGTGCTCGGCCGGGAGATCGAGCTGCCCGCCCTCGGACCCGGCGACCTGGTGGCGATCCCCAACGCCGGGGCGTACGGGCCGACGGCCAGCCTGCTGACGTTCCTCGGGCGGCCCGCGCCCGCCGAGGTGACCGTCCGGGACGGCGCCGTCGTCTCGGCCTCGCGGCTGGTGCACCACCGTTCGCCGCTATGACCGACCGAACCGGAAGCGGAGCATGCCGATGAGCGAGTCCGAGCCGCCCGCGATCCCGCCCGGACTGGCGGGGCTGACCGTGCCGGAGCAGCGGCGGGTGCTGACCGGCCTGGTCCGCGCGGCGGGCCTCGCCGCGCTGCGCCGGAGCAGGCCGCAGGACGACGCCGGGGAGCCGGGGCCCGGCGAGTCGTTCCGGGACGCCGGGCTCGACTCGCTCGCGCTGGTCGACCTCCAGGAGCGGCTCGGCGCGGCCACCGGGCTGCCGATCCCGCCGACCGCCGCCTTCGACCACCCGACGCCGGCGCTGCTGGCCGAGTACCTGCGGGCCGAGCTGCTGGGCCTCGCCCCGCCGCCCGCGCGGCGCCCGGACCCGGCCGGACCGGGCGGCGACCCCGGCGACCCGATCGCGGTCGTCGGGATCGGCTGCCGCTTCCCCGGCGGCGTGTCCGGGCCGGCGGACCTCTGGAGGCTCGTCGACGCGGGCCGCGAGGTCCTCGGCCCGTTCCCGGCCGACCGCGGCTGGGCCCTGGACGGGTACTTCGACCCCGACCCGGACCGCACCGGGACGAGCTACGCCGACCGCGGCGGGTTCCTGGACACCGCGACCCTGTTCGACGCGGAGTTCTTCGGCATCAGCCCGCGCGAGGCCCGCGCCATGGACCCGCAGCAGCGGCTCGTCCTGGAGACCGCGTGGCACGCCCTAGAGGACGCGGGCATCGACCCGCTGTCGCTCGGCGGCAGCGACACCGGCGTCTACGTCGGCGCCGAAGGCCACGAGTACGGGACGCGCGTCCAGGACGCCCCGGAGGGCCTGGACGGCTACCTGATGACGGGCAACGCGCCGAGCGTCATCACCGGCCGCGTCGCCTACCTGCTGGGGCTGGCGGGGCCGGCCGTCACGGTCGACACCGCCTGCTCCGGCTCGCTCGTCGCGCTGCACCTGGCGGTGAACGCGCTGCGCCGGGGGGAGTGCTCGCTCGCCCTCGCCGGCGGCGTCGCGGTCATGGGCAGCCCGGCGACGTTCACGGCGTTCAGCCGGCAGCGCGGGCTGGCCGCCGACGGCCGGGTCAAGGCGTTCGCGGCGGCGGCGGACGGCACCGGCTTCGCCGAGGGCGCCGGCCTGCTGGTGGTGGAGCGGCTCGCCGACGCGCGGCGGCGCGGGCACCGCGTCCTCGCGCTGGTGCGCGGCACCGCGGTGAACCAGGACGGCGCCTCCAACGGGCTGACCGCGCCGAGCGGGCCCGCGCAGCGGCGGCTGATCCGGCAGGCGCTCGCCGACGCCGGCCTGGCCCCCGCCGACGTGGACGCGGTGGAGGGCCACGGCACCGGCACCCGGCTGGGCGACCCGATCGAGGCCCGCGCGATCCTCGCCGAGTACGGGCGGGACCGGGCGGCCGGCGCGCCGCTGTGGCTCGGCTCGGTCAAGTCGAACCTCGGGCACGCCCAGGCCGCGGCGGGCGTCGCCGGCGCCATCAAGATGATCATGGCGATGCGGCACGCCGGGCTGCCGCGCTCGCTGCACATCGACGCGCCCACGCCGCACGTCGACTGGTCCGCCGGGTCGGTGCGCCTGCTGACCGAGCCGGTGCCGTGGCCGCGCGGCGGGCGTCCGCGGCGGGCCGGGGTGTCGTCGTTCGGGATCAGCGGCACGAACGCGCACGTCATCCTGGAGGAGGCCCCCGGTCGGGACGAGCCGGCCGAGGACGCCCCGCCGCCCCCCGCGGGCGCCGAGCCCGTCCCGGTGGTCGTCACGGCGCGCGGCGGCCCGGCGCTGCGCGCCCGCGCGGCGCAGCTGGCGCGGCTCGACGCCGAACCCCTCGACCTCGCGTTCTCCCTGGCCACCACGCGCGCCGTCCTCGACGACCGCGCCGTCGTGGTCGCGGCGGACCGCGCGGAGCTGGCGCGCGGCCTCGGCGCCGTCGCCGCCGGCGAGCCCGCCCCCGGCGTCGTCACCGGCACGGCCGCGTCCGGTGCGCTGGCGTTCCTGTTCACCGGCCAGGGCAGCCAGCGCGCGGAGGCCGGACGCGAGCTGTACGAGCGGTACCCCGTGTACGCCGCCGCGTTCGACGAGGCGGCGGACCACCTCGGCCTCCAGCTCGACACGCCGCTGCGGGACGTCCTGTTCGCCGCGCCCGGCTCGCGCGCCGCCGCGCTGCTCGACCGCACCGACCACGCCCAGGCGGCGCTGTTCGCGGTCGAGGTCGCGCTCTGCCGGCTGCTGGAGTCCTGGGGGCTGCGGCCGGACGCCGTCGCGGGCCACTCGGTCGGCGAGTTCGCCGCCGCCCACATCGCCGGCGTCCTGTCGCTGCCCGACGCGGCGCTGCTGGTCGCCGCGCGCGGGCGGCTCATGAGCGAACTCCCGGCGGGTGGCGCGATGTCGGCGATCGAGGCGGCCGAGGAGGAGGTCCTGCCCCTGCTCGGCGACCTCGCCGGCATCGCCGCCGTCAACGGCGACCGCGCCGTGGTCGTGTCCGGCGCCGAGGCCGAGACCGCGCGGATCGCGGCGCACTTCGCCGGCCTCGGCCGGCGCGTCAGGGCGCTGCGGGTCTCGCACGCGTTCCACTCGCCGCTGATGGCGCCGATGCTGGCGGAGTTCCGCCGCACCGCCAAGGTCGTCGACTTCCGGCCGGCGCGGATCCCGGTCGTCTCCACGGTGACCGGGCGTCCCGCGGCCGACTCGGAGCTGTCGGCGCCGGACTACTGGGTGCGGCACGTCAGTGAGCCCGTGCGGTTCCGCGACGCCGTCCGGAGCCTCGTGGGCCGGGGCGTCACCACCTTCCTGGAGGCCGGCCCCGACGCCGTCCTGTCGGCGATGGGCCCCGAGTGCGTGGACGACGCCGCGCCGCTCGCCTTCGTCCCCCTGCTGCGCCGCGGCCGGGACGAGCAGCGGACCGTGGCGGACGCCGTCGCGACCGCCGTCGCCAGGGGAGCCGGCGCGGACTGGCCCGCCTACTTCGCCGGCCGGGGCGCGCGCCATGCCGCGCTGCCGCCGTACCCGTTCCAGCGCCGCCGCTTCTGGCTCGCGCCAGTCCGGGCCGGCGCGGACGCGGCGTCCCTCGGCCAGACGGCGGTCGCGCACCCGCTGCTCGGCGCGGCGATCCGCACGGCCGGATCGGACGAGACGGTCCTCACCGGCCGGGTCTCGCTCGCCGCGCATCCCTGGCTGGGCGACCACGTGATCGACGGAGCGGTCCTGCTGCCCGGCACCGCCTACCTCGACCTCGCCCTGCGGGCCGGCGCGGAGACGGGCTGCACCGTGGTGGAGGACCTCGCCATGGAGGCCCCGCTGCCGATCCCCGCGACCGGTTCCGTCACGCTCCAGGTCCGCGTCGGGCCGCTCGACGGGCGGGGCCGCCGCGCCGTCGAGCTGTACTCGCGGACCGGCGACGGGCCGGCCCCGCCGCCGTGGACGCGGCACGCGAGCGGAACCCTCGCCGCGTCCCCGGCCGGCCCGCTCGACCCGGGACCGGCGCCATGGCCGCCGCCGGACGCGTCCCCCGTCGACGTCCCGGACCTCTACCGGGACCTCGCGGAGCAGGGCTACCGGTACGGCCCGGCCTTCCGGGGGCTGCGCGCGGTGTGGCGGCGCGGCGCCGACGTGTTCGCCGAGGTCGCGCTGCCCGAGGGAGTGGACGCGCCGGGCTTCGGGCTGCACCCGGCCCTGCTCGACGCCGCGCTGCACGCGACGGACCTCGCCTGGGGGCCGCCGCCCGACGACCGGATCCGGCTGCCGTTCGCGTGGAGCGGCGTCGAAGCGGTCGCGTCCGGGGCCACGGCGGTGCGCGTGCACATCGCCGCCGACGCCGGCGACCGGGCCTCGATCTCCCTCTACGACCCGGCCGGCGCGCCGGTGGCGGCCATCTCGTCCTACCTCGTCCGGCCGGTGTCCGAGGCGGGGCTCCGCGCGGCGCGGGCCGCCGGGCGCGGCCCCCTGTACCGCGTGGGCTGGTCGGCGCTCGCGGTGGAGCCCGCCGACCGGGAGCCGGAGACCCTCCTGCCGGAGACCGTCGTGGCGGCGGCCGAGCCGGCCGGGGGAGCGGGCCCGGACGCCGTGCGAGCGGTCACCGGGGCCGTGCTGGAAGCCGTCCAGGACCGGCTCGGCGACCCCGCCGCGGCCGGCCCGGTCGTGGTCGCGATGCGCGGCGCGGTGGCGGCCGGCGAGGACGAGGTCCCCGACCCGGCCCTGGCCGCGGCGTGGGCCATGGTCCGGTCCGCGCAGGCGGAGCACCCCGGCCGGCTCGTGCTGGCCGACCTCGACGGATCGCCGGACGCCGGGCGCCTCCTCGCGGCGGCGGTCGCGGCCGGCGAGCCCGAGGTGGCCGTCCGCTCCGGCCGCGTGCTGGTGCCCCGGCTCGCCCCGGCCGGACCCGGCGGCGGCGCGCCGCCCCTCGACCCGGCCGGCACCGTCCTGATCACCGGCGGGACCGGCGGTGTCGGCGCGCACGTCGCGCGGCACCTCGCGGCCGTCCACGGCGTCCGGAACCTGCTGCTGGCGGGCCGCGGCGACCCGGCGGCCCCGGCGGCGGAGGCGCTGCGGGCGGACCTCGCCGGACTCGGCGCGGAGGCGACGATCGCGTCCTGCGACGTGGCCGACGCGGCGCAGGTGGCCGCGCTGCTGGCGGCGATCCCCGCGGACCGGCCGCTGACGGGGGTGTTCCACGCGGCCGGCGTCATCGACGACTGCCTCATCGGCGACCTCACCGCGCGGCGCCTGGACACGGTCCTCCGTCCCAAGGCCGACGGCGCCTGGCACCTGCACGAGCTGACCCGCGGCACCGAACTGGCCGCGTTCGTGCTGTTCTCCTCGACCGCCGCGCTCTTCGACGCGCCGGGGCAGGCCGGCTACGCCGCCGCGAACGGCTACCTGGACGGGCTCGCCGCGCACCGGAGGTCCCTCGGCCTCCCGGCCGTCTCGCTCGCCTGGGGGCTGTGGGCCGGCACCGGCATGGGCGCGGGGCTCGACGCCGCCGCGACGGCCCGTATCGTCCGGTCCGGCCTCGCCCCGCTCGACCCCGGCGAGAACCTCGAACTGCTCGACATCGCCCTCCTCGGCGCCCCGGCGGCGGCCGTCCCGGTGCGCGTCGACACGGGGGCGCTCCGCGACCGGCCGGACGGGGTGCCCGCGCTGCTGCGGAACGTCGCCGGCCCGTCCCCGCGCCCGGCCCGCGCCGGCGCGCCGCCGGAACGCGGATCGCCCGCCGCGGCGCTCGCCGCGCTCCCCGCGGAGGAGCGCGCCGACCGGCTGCTCGGCCTCGTGCGCCTGCACGCGGCGGCCGTCCTCGGCCACGACGGCGCCGAGGCGGTCGGCGCCGGCCGCGCCTTCGGCGACCTCGGCTTCGACTCGCTGTCCGCCGTGGAACTCCGCAACCGGCTGACGGCGGCGACCGGGCTGTCCCTGCCCGCCACGCTGACCTTCGACTTCCCGACGCCCGCCGCGCTGGCCCGGCACTTGGGGGAGACCCTCGGCGAGCTCGCCGCCGAGCGGCCGGAGCCCGCCCCCGCGCGCCCGCCGGCACGGGTCGCCGCGCCGGGCGAGCCGATCGCCGTCATCGGCATGGCCTGCCGCTATCCGGGGTCCGTGGCGTCCCCCGAGGACCTCTGGCGGCTGGTGGCGGACGGGACGGACGCCGTCGGCCCGTTCCCCGCCGACCGCGGCTGGCCCGACGACCTCTACGACCCCGGCGGCCGCGCCGGAACCAGCGTCACCCGCGAGGGCGGGTTCCTCTACGACGCCGCGGACTTCGACGCGGACTTCTTCGGCATCAGCCCGCGCGAGGCGCGGGCGATGGACCCGCAGCAGCGGCTGCTGCTGGAGGTCGCGTGGGAGGCCCTCGAACGCGCGGGCATCGATCCGCACTCGCTGCGCGGCAGCGACACCGGCGTCTACGCCGGGGTGATGTACCACGACTGGGGGACGCGGCTCGGCCCGGTGCCCGAGGAGATCGCGGGCCACCTCGGCAACGGCGGGCTGGCGAGCGTCGTGTCCGGCCGGGTCGCCTACACCCTCGGCCTGGAGGGACCCGCCCTCACCGTCGACACCGCCTGCTCGTCGTCCCTGGTCGCCCTGCACCTGGCGGTCCAGGCGCTGCGGAACGGCGAGTGCTCGCTGGCCCTCGCCGGCGGCGTCACCGTGATGGCGACGGCCGACACGTTCGTCGACATGACCCGGCAGGGCGGGCAGGCGCCGGACGGACGCTGCAAGTCGTTCGGCGCGGGCGCCGACGGCACCGGCTGGGGCGAGGGGGCGGGGCTCGTCCTGGTGGAGCGGTTGTCGGACGCGCGGCGCAACGGCCACCCAGTCCTCGCCGTCGTGCGCGGTTCGGCGGTCAACCAGGACGGCGCGTCCAACGGGCTGACGGCGCCCAACGGGCCGTCCCAGCAGCGGGTGATCCGGGCCGCGCTGCGGGCGGCGGGCCTGACCCCGCGCGACGTCGACGCCGTCGAGGGCCACGGCACCGGCACCCGGCTCGGCGACCCGATCGAGGTGCAGGCGCTGATGGCGACCTACGGCCGGGACCGGGAGCCGGGCGACCCGCTCCGGCTCGGCTCGGTCAAGTCGAACATCGGGCACACGCAGGCGGCGGCCGGAGCGGCCGGGGTCATCAAGACCGTGCTGGCGATGCGGCACGGGGTGCTGCCGAAGTCGCTGCACGCCGCCGAGGGCTCCGCGCAGGTCGACTGGTCGGACGGCGCGGTCGAGCTGCTCACCGGCGCGATGCCCTGGCCCGAGCGCGGCGGCCCGCGCCGGGCCGCGGTCTCCTCGTTCGGGATCAGCGGCACGAACGCCCACGTGATCCTGGAGGAGGCGCCCCGGCCGGACCCCGCCGGACCGGCCCGACCCGCCGCGCGCCCGCACGGCACGATCACGCCGTGGCTCGTGTCGGGGCGGTCCGCCGCCGGCCTGCGCGCGCAGGCCGGCCGGCTGCGCCGGTTCGCCGAGTCGGCCGCCGAGGACGACCTCGCCGACATCGGGGCAGCCCTCGCCACCGGCCGCGCGGCCCTCGAACACCGCGCCGTCGTCATCGGCTCGACCCGGCGCGACCTGGTCGGCGGCCTGGCGGCGCTGACGCTCACCGGCACGGCACGTCCGGGCAGGCCGGCGTTCCTGTTCACCGGGCAGGGCGCGCAGCGGCCCGGCATGGGACGCGGGGCGCACGCCGCCTTCCCCGCCTTCGCGGACGCCTTCGACGAGGTGCTGGCCGCGTTCGACGCCGAACTGGACCGCCCCCTGCGCGACGTCATGTGGGGCGACGACGCGGCGCTGCTCGACCGGACCGAGTTCGCCCAGCCCGCGCTGTTCGCCGTCGGCGCCGCGCTGTTCCGGCTGATGCGCTCCTGGGGGCTGCGCCCCGCCGTCCTGCTCGGCCACTCGATCGGCGAGCTCACCGCGGCGTACGCGGCCGGGGTGTGGTCGCTCGCGGACGCGGCGCGGCTGGTGGCCGCGCGCGGACGCCTCATGCAGGACCTGCCGGCGGGCGGCGCGATGGCCGCGATCCGGGCCGCCGAGGCCGATGTGGCGCCGCGGCTCAGCGGAGGCGTCGGCATCGCCGCGGTCAACGGCCCGGCGGCGACCGTGATCTCCGGCGCGGCGGACGAGGTCCGGCGGATCGCCGCGGACCTGGCCGCCGAGGGCCGCGGCGTGACCGGGCTCAGGGTCAGCCATGCGTTCCACTCGCCGCTGATGGAGCCGATGCTGGAGCCGTTCGCCGAGGTCGCGGGCGGCCTCACCTACGCGGCCCCCGATATCCCCATCGTCTCGTCCGTGACCGGCGAGGTGGCGGACGAGGCGGGGCTCTGCCGGCCCGGTCACTGGGTGCGGCAGGTGCGCGAACCGGTCCGGTTCGCCGACGGGGTCGCGACCCTGGCGGAACGGGGAGTCGCCACGGCGCTGGAACTCGGGCCCGACTCCGTGCTGACCGCGCTCGGCACGGAATGCGCGGGCGAGGACGGCATGGCGTTCGTCCCCGCGATGCGCCGCGGGCGCGACGAGGAGGAAACGATCGTCACGGGCCTCGGCCACGTGCACGCGCGCGGCGGAACCGTCGACTGGAAGGCGTTCTTCGGCGGCGGGCCGCGCCGCCACGTCCCGCTGCCGACGCAGGCGTTCCAGCGCCGCCGCTACTGGCTCGACGCGGCGCCGGCCGGGAACGGCGCCGGCGCGGCCGGCCAGGACGCGATCGGCCATCCGATGCTGTCCGCCGCGATCGCCGGGCCGGACACGGACGCCGTGGTCTTCACCGGCCGGCTGTCCGCCCGCGCCCCCGGCTGGATCGCCGACCACGAGGTGCTCGGCGGCGTCCTGCTCCCCGGCACCGGCTTCGTCGAGATCGCGCTTCGCGCCGGCGAGCACGTCGGCTGCGGCCGGATCGAGGAGCTGACGCTGGAACGGCCGCTGCCCTGCTCCGGGAGCGCGGTGGTGCTGCGCGTGAGCGTCGGCGCCGCCTCGGACGGCGGGTCGCGGCCGATCCAGATCCACACGCGTCCCGAGGGGGCCGGGGAGGAGCCCTGGACCCGGCACGCGGCGGGCGTCCTCACCGCGGACGACGCGGACGGGGAGACGTCCGGGATGCCGGCCGCGTGGCCGCCGCCGGACGCCGCCGAACTGCCGGTCGACGACGCCTACGAGCGCCTCGCCGCGCGGGGCTACGGGTACGGCCCCGCGTTCCAGGGGCTGCGCCGCGCCTGGCGCGCCGGCGACGACGTCTTCGCGGAGGTCGCGCTGCCCGCCGAGGCCGCCGCCGAAGCGCGCTCGTACCTCCTGCACCCCGCGCTCCTCGACGCCGCGATGCACGCCGACCTGCTGGCCGGCGGCGACGACGGCGGCAGTGACGGTGACGGCGACGGTGACGGTGAGGGCGACGGTGACGGTGAGGGCGACGGTGAGGGCGACGGTGAGGGCGACGGTGAGGGCGGCGCGACCCTGCTGCCGTTCTCGTGGAGCGGAGTCGAGCTGAAGGCGGCGGGAAGCGGCGCGCTGCGGGTGCGGCTGCGCAGGCTGCGCGGCGAGGAGGAGACGGAGATCTCCGCCACCGACCTGGACGGCCGGCCGGTGCTGCGGGTCCGCTCGCTGGCGAGCCGGGCCGTGCGCCCCGGCCGGCTCACAGCGGGCGGCGGCACCGGTGGCTCGCTGCTCCGCCTGGACTGGGTCCCGGCCGGAGCCGCCGGGGGAGGCGTGCCGGCGCACGAGCTGCTGGCCGTCACCGCCGAGCCCGGCGACGCCGCCGAGCCAGGCGACGCCTCCGTCCCGGACGCCGCCGAGGCCGTCGCCGCCCGCGTCCTGGCCGAAGTGCGGGCGTGGCTGGCCGGCGGGACCGAGGACGGGCCGGTGCTCGTCGTCCAGACCGTGCGCGGCGTCGCGGCCCGGCCCGGCGACACGGCCGACGTCGTCCAGGCGCCCGTGTGGGGTCTCGTCCGCGCGGCGCAGGCCGAGCACCCCGGCCGGATCGTGCTCGTCGACCTGGACGAGGGCGCCGCGTTCGATCCCTCGGTGCTGGCGCTCGGCGAGCCGGAAGTCGCGATCCGGGACGGCGCCGTGCTCGTCCCCAGGCTCGCGCCCGTACCGGCGGGCCCGGCGCGCCCGGCGGCGGACGATCAGCCGGGCCCGTGGAGCGGCACCGTCCTGATCACCGGCGGCGCCGGCGGTCTCGGCGCTCTGCTCGCCCGGCACCTCGTCCGGCGCCACGGCGTCCGGCGCCTCGTGCTGGCCGGCCGCCGCGGCCCCGGCACGCCGGGAGCGGCGGAGCTGCGGGCGGACCTCGCCGCGCTCGGCGCCGACGCGGTCATCACCTCCTGCGACGTCTCCGACCGCGCGGCACTCGAAGCCGTGCTCGCCGCGATCCCCGCGGACCGGCCGCTCACCGCCGTGGTCCACGCGGCGGGCGTCGCCGGCGGCGGCGTGCTGGCCGAGCTCACCGCGGAGCGCCTCGCGGCGGTGCTGCGCCCGAAGGCCGCCGGCGCCTGGCACCTGCACGAGCTGACCCGCGATCTGGACCTCAAGGCGTTCGTGCTGCTGTCCTCCGCGGGCGGTACGGCGCTCGCCGCCGGGCAGGGCGGCTACGCCGCCGCCAACGTCTTCCTCGACGCCCTCGCGGCCCGCCGCCGGGCGGAGGGCCTGCCCGCCCTGGCGCTCGGCTACGGCATGTGGGCCGTGGACACCGGCCTCGGCGGGCCGCTCGCGGACGCCGACCTGAACCGGATGGCGCGGCTCGGGCTGCCTGCGCTCGACCCGGACGACGCCCTCGCGCTCTTCGACGCCGCGCTCCGGGTCGGCGACGCGGCCGTGACCGTCCTGCGGACCGACCGCCGCGCCCTCGCGGCGCGGGGGGACGCGCTCCCGCCCGTGCTCCGCGGCCTGGCGCCCGCCCGCCACCCGGCGTCCCGGCGGCCTTCCGGAGCCGGCCGGTATGCGGCGGCCATGACCGCCCTGGAGCGCCGGCGCGCACTGCTGGACGAGGTGCGCGGCACGCTGGCGTCGGTCCTCGGCCACACCGGCGGGGACGCGATCGACCCGGACCGCCCCCTCCGCGACCTCGGCGTGGACTCCCTGGCGGCGGTCGAGCTGCGCAACGCGCTCGGCTCGGCGACCGGTACCCGGCTGCCCGCGACCCTCGTCTTCGACCACCCGAGCGTCCGCGCCATCGCCGCCTTCCTCGACGAGCGCCTCGCCGCGTCCGGCCGCCCGGCCGCCGCCCCGGCCGCTGCGGCACGTCCCGCCGCAGCGGCCGAGCCGATCGCCGTCGTCGGGATCGGCTGCCGCTTCCCGGGCGGCGTGCGGAGCGCCGGGGACCTGTGGCGGCTCGTCGCCGAGGGCCGCGAGGCGATCACCGGGTTCCCGGCGGACCGCGGCTGGAACACCGAGCTGATCTACGATCCGGAGCCGGGCGTCCCAGGCCGCACCTACGTGCGGCAGGGCGGGTTCCTGCACGACGCCGCCGACTTCGACCCCGAGTTCTTCGGCATCATGCCGCGCGAGGCCGTCGCCATGGACCCGCAGCAGCGCCTGCTCCTGGAGACCGCGTGGGAGGCGTTCGAGGACGCCGGCATCGACCCGCACTCGCTGCGCGGCAGCCGGACCGGCGTGTACGCCGGGATCATGTACGGCGAGTACGGCCGCCGCCCCGGCACCGCGCCGGACGACCTCGCCGGATACCTCGGCAACGGGAGCGCGGGGAGCATCGCGTCCGGCCGGGTCGCGTACTGCCTCGGCCTGGAGGGCCCCGCCGTCACCGTGGACACGGCCTGCTCGTCGTCGCTGGTCGCCCTGCACACGGCCGCGCAGTCGCTGCGCCAGGGCGAGACGGCGCTCGCGCTCGCCGGCGGCGTCACCGTGATGCCGACCCCCGACATCTTCGTCGACTTCAGCCGGCAGCGGGGGCTGTCGCCGGACGGCCGGTGCCGCGCCTTCTCGTCCGCCGCCGACGGCACCGCGTGGTCCGAGGGCGTCGGGCTGCTCGTCCTGGAGCGGCTGTCGGACGCGCGGCGCAACGGCCACCGGGTCCTCGCCGTCGTGCGCGGTTCGGCGGTCAACCAGGACGGCGCCTCGAACGGGCTGACCGCGCCCAACGGACCGTCCCAGCAGCGGGTGATCCGGGCCGCGCTGCGGGCGGCGGAGCTGTCCCCGCGCGACGTGGACGCGGTCGAGGGCCACGGCACCGGCACCCGGCTCGGCGACCCGATCGAGGCGCAGGCCCTGATCGAGGTGTACGGGCGGGACCGCGAACCGGGACGGCCGCTCTGGCTGGGCTCGGTCAAGTCGAACATCGGGCACGCGCAGGCGGCGGCCGGGGTCAGCGGCGTCATCAAGATGGTGATGGCGCTGCGGCACCGCCGGCTGCCGATGACGCTGCACGCCGGCGAGCCCAGCCGGGAGGTCGACTGGAGCGCCGGCGACGTCCGGCTCCTGGCGGAGGCGCGCCCCTGGGACGCCGCCGGGCCGCGCCGGGCCGGGATCTCCTCGTTCGGGCTCAGCGGCACCAACTGCCACGTGATCATCGAGGAGGCGCCCGCGGAGACCCCGCCGCCCGCGCCCGCGCCGCCCGCGCCCGCGCCGCGTCCGGCGGCCGGGCCGGGCACCGTCCCGCTGCTGCTGTCCGCGGCGTCCGAGCGGCGGCTCGCGGCGCAGGCCGGGCGGCTGCGCGACCGCCTCGCCGCCGACCCGTCGCTGCGCCTGCTCGACGTCGGATACTCGCTGGCCACGACGCGGGCGGCGCTCAAGCACCGGGTCGCGATCCGCGCCGCCGGCCGGGACGAGGCGCTGCGCGCCCTGTCCGCGCTCGCGGCGGGCGAGGACCCCGGTCCGGGCGCGCCGGTCCGGAGCCGGGCCGCCGACACCGACGGGCTCACCGGCTTCCTCTTCTCCGGCCAGGGCTGCCAGCGTCCCGGCATGGGCCGCGCCCTCGCCGCCGCCCACCCCGTGTTCGCCGCCGCCTTCGACGAGGTCTGCGACCTCCTCGACCCGCTGCTCCCGCGCCCGCTGCGCGACGTGATCGGCGCCGCGGACTCCGCCGAACTCGACCGGACCGGCTTCACGCAGTGCGCGCTGTTCGCGTACGAGGTCGCGCTGTTCCGCCTCTTGGAGTCGTGGGGCGTCCGGCCGGCGATGGTCGCGGGCCACTCCATCGGCGAACTGGCCGCGGCGTACGTCGCCGGCGTGCTGCCCTTGCCCGGCGCGTGCCGCCTGGTCGCCGCGCGCGGCCGCCTCATGCAGGCGCTGCCGCCGGGCGGGGCGATGGCCGCGATACGCGCCGCCGAGGAGGAGGTGCGCCCCCACCTCACCGCCGGGGTCGCCGTCGCCGCGGTGAACGGCCCCGAGGCCACGGTCATCTCGGGTGCGGAGGCCGAAGTCCTGGCCGTGGCGTCCCGGTTCCCGAAGGCGTCCCGGCTGAACGTCTCGCACGCCTTCCACTCGCCGCTCATGGAACCGATGCTGGACGAGTTCCGCGCCGTCGCCGCCGGCATCGACTTCGCCGAACCCGGGCTGCCGGTCGTGTCGGCCGTCACCGGCCGGCTCGCCGCCCCCGGTGAGCTCGCCTCGCCCGACTACTGGGTCCGGCAGGTCCGCGAACCCGTCCGCTTCGCCGCCGCCGTGCGGACCATGGCCGATCAGGGAGCCGTCCGGTACCTGGAGATCGGGCCGGACGCGGTGCTCGCCCCGCTGGCGGCGGCCGTCCTCGACGGGCGGCCCGCGCTCGCGGTGCCGGCGGCCCGCAAGGGCGCCGACGAGGCCGGCACGCTGGCCGAGAGCCTCGCGCTGCTCCACACCGACGGCGGCCGGGTCGACTGGCGGGCCGTCCTGGACGGGACGGGCGCGCGCCGCGTCGAGCTGCCCGCCTACGCGTTCGAGGCGCAGCGGTACTGGTTCGACCCGGAGCCGGTCGCCGCGGGCGCGGCGGCGCACGGCCAGGACGACGCCGCGCACCGGCTGCTGAGCGCGGTCGTCGCCGCGCCCGAGACCGGGGGAGTGACCCTGACCGGCCGGCTGTCGCACGCGGCCCAGCCGTGGCTGGCCGACCACGACGTGCTCGGCACCGTGATGTTCCCGGGCACCGGCTACGTGGAGCTCGCGGTGCGGTCCGGCGAAGAGGCGGGCTGCCCGGTCGTCGAGGAGCTGACGATCGAGGCCGTGATGCCGGTGCCGGCGGACGGCGCGACCGCGATCCAGGCCGTCGTCGGCGGCGCCGGCGAGTCCGGCCGCCGCTCGTTCGCCGTGTACTCGCGCATGGAGGGCGCCGGGTCGGACGTCCCGTGGACGCGGCACGTCACCGGCGTCCTCGCCCCCGCCGAACTCCCGCCTCCCGCGCCCGCGGCCCCGGACGCCGCATGGCCGCCCGAAGGCGCCGACGAGGTCGACATCACCGGCGTCTACGACTACCTGACGGGGCAGGGCTACCACTACGGCCCGATGTTCCGCGGGCTGCGCGCCCTCTGGCGCCGGGGCCCGGAGGTCTTCGCGGAGGTCGCGCTTCCGGACGAGGCGGCCGGCGACGCCGCCGGCTACCGCCTGCACCCCGCGCTCCTGGACGCCGCCCTCAGCGCCACCGACTTCCTCGGCGGCCGCAGGCCGCAGGACGTCGGCGCGACGATGCTGCCCTTCGCCTGGACCGGGGTCGGCGTGCACACCGGCGGTGCGACCCGCCTCCGGGTGCGGATCAACTGGGCCGGGACGGGGGCGGCGGACGGCTCGGACGCGGTGCGGCTGGAGCTGGCCGACACCGGCGGGCGCCCCGTGGCCACCGTGGAGTCCCTGGTGGTCCGGGCCGTCACCCCCGACCGGGTGGCGGCCGCCGCGGCGGCCGCGACCGGGACCCGCATGCGGGAGACGATGTTCCGGCTCGGCTGGGACTCGCTGCCGCTCGGCACGGCGGCCGCGCCGGACACCGGGGGCTGGGCCGTGCTGGGACGCGGCGCGGGGCTCGGCCTCCCCGGGGCGGCGGCCTTCGACGACCTGCGCGGACTGGCCGCCGGGGCGCCGGTGCCCGAGGTCGTGCTCTTCGAGTGCCCCGCCGCGGCCCGGGCCGCCGCAGAGGACCGGGCCCCGGCCGCGGAGGACCGGGTCCCGGCGGCGGCGAGCGCGCTGCTCCACTCGGTGCTGGCGCTGCTGCGCGACTGGCTGGCGGACGACCGGTTCGCGCGGTCCCGGCTGGTGATCGTCACGCGCGCGGCCGTGGACGCCGGCGCGGTGGACCCCGGCGCGGTGGACCCCGGCCAGGCGGCGGTGTGGGGCCTGGTCCGCGCGGCGCAGGCCGAGCACCCCGGCCGCTTCGTCCTGGTCGACCTGCTGGACGGCGGGCTCCCGCCGGCCGTCCTCGCCACCGGTGAGGCCGAGATGTCCGTGCGCGGCGCCGAGATCCGGGTGCCGCGCCTGGCGCCGGTGCCCGGCTCGGACCCGGAGCGGCCGGCGCCCTGGGACCGCGGCGGGACGGTGCTCGTCACCGGCGGCACCGGCGGGCTCGGCGCCCTCGTGGCGCGGCACCTGGTGTCGGCGCACGGCGTCCGGCACCTGCTGCTCGTCAGCCGCACCGGAGCCGCCGCCCCGGACGCGGCCGGCCTCGTCGGGACGCTGACCGGCCTCGGAGCCGAGGTCGAGGTCGCCGCCTGCGACGTCGCCGACCGGGACGAGCTGGCGGCCGTGCTGGCGGCGGTCCCCGCCGGCCGTCCGCTGCGCGCCGTGGTGCACGCGGCGGGCGTGATGGACAACGCGACCCTCGCCGACCTCGACGGCGAGCGGCTGGACCGGGTCGTCCGGCCGAAGATCGACGGCGCGTGGAACCTGCACGTGCTGACCAGGGACCTGGACCTGACGGCGTTCGTGCTGTTCTCGTCCGTGTCCGGGCTCGCGGTCGGCGCCGGGCAGGCCAACTACGCCGCCGCGAACCGCTTCCTGGACGCCCTCGCGGCGCGGCGCCGCGCCGAGGGCCGTCCCGCGTCGTCGCTGTCCTTCGGACTGTGGACGGTCCGGACCCGGCTCGGCGCCCATCCCGGACGAGGTGAGGCCGACGCGGAACGCGACGAGCGGTCCATGGCGGCGCTCGGACTCCCGCCTTTCTCCGCGGCCGAGGGGCTGGCCATGTTCGACGAGGCGGTCGCGCTCGACCAGGCCGCCCTGGTGCCGATGCGGATCGACGCCGCGCGGCTGGCCGGCCGGGACGCCGGGCTGCTCCCGCCGGTGCTCCGGGGCCTGGCGGTCCGGACGGCGCCCGCCCGGCGCGGCACGGCGGCGGCCGCGGGCGCCGCCCCGCGAGGGCCCGCCGGCGCGGCGCTCCGGCGGCGGCTGGCGGACCTGTCCGCCGAGGCGGGCATGGACGTGCTGATCGACCTGGTCCGCTCGCACGCGGCGGCCGTGCGGCACGGCGACGTCCGGGACATCGACGCGGACCGCGGATTCAGCGAGATGGGACTGGACTCGCTGGCCGCCGTAGAACTGCGCAACGGCCTCCAGTCCGCCACCGGCCTGCGCCTTCCCGCGACGCTGATGTTCGACCATCCGAACCCGCGCGCGCTGGCCGGGCTGCTGGCCGGGGAACTCGGGGTGGCGGACGTCCCCGCGCCGCCCGGCCCGGAGAACGGCGCGGGGGAGGTGAACGGCGGCGGGGAGGTGAACGGCGGCGGGGAAGTGACGGAAACGGTCATGGGAATGAGCGTGGACGAACTCGTGCGCGCCGCGCTCGGCGAAAACGCGGTCGAGTAGCGGCTCTTATCAGGCCGGGCCGGAGCCCTTAGTCTGATCTTGCGCTGGTCCCGCCCGATATGACGAGACCCGATATGACGAGGGAAGAATTCATGAATGCACCGCTCGACTGCGTGGTCATCGGGTATAACGAGGGAGATTTCCAGGACTATCGCGCGATGTGCGAGGGCAGCGGCGCGGGGTCGCCGACCCTGCAGATTTACAGCAAAGAGTATCTGGAGGTCGACGGCCTCCCGATGTCCTGGATGGACGGGCTGAGCGCCCTGCGGAACAAGGCGACCGGACGCGACGACCGTTACCATGTGGGCGAGGTGCACAACCTCGCCGGCCTCTATCTCAGCAGTTTCCTCCGCGGGGCCGGCCTGACCGCCGAGGCGATCTCGCTGTTCAGCGCCGAGCAGGAACGGCTCGCCGAACTGCTGGCCCGCGGCCCGCGCGTCGTGGCCGTGACGACGACGTTCTACGTCAACATCATGCCCGTGCTGCCCGTCGTCGACTTCGTCCGGCGGTACTCGCCGGACTCGCACATCGTCGTCGGCGGCCCGCTGATCGACAACCTGTGCGCGGACGGCGTCACCGGGATGGCCCAGGACCTGCTCCACGGCATGGGCGCCGACAGCTACATCGTGGAGTCCCAGGGGGAGGCCGCGCTCGCCGAACTGTGCCGGGCGCTCGCCGCCGGCCGCCCGCTCGCGTCCATCCCGAACCTCGTGACCTGCGCGGACGGCGGCACCTGGACCGCCGGCCCGCGCACCCCCGAGGCCAACGACCTCGACGCCTGCGCGATCGACTGGTCCGGTTTCAGCCGGGAGCAGATCGGCGTCACGGCCCAGACCCGCACCGCGCGCAGCTGCGCGTTCAAGTGCAGCTTCTGCGACTACCCCATGCGCGCGGGCGCCCTGACCACGGCCTCCGTGGAGACGGTGCGGCACGAGCTGAGGTCGCTGGCCGAACTCGGCGTCAAGACCCTCGTGTTCGTGGACGACACCTTCAACGTCCCGCCCAAGCGGTTCAAGGAACTGTGCAAGATGATGATCGAGGAGGACCTCGGCCTCAACTGGTACTCCTACTTCCGCTGCTCGAACGCCCGCGACGAGGAGACCTTCGACCTCGCCCAGCAGAGCGGCTGCCGCGGCGTCTTCCTCGGCATCGAGTCCGGCGACCCGAGCATCCTCGCCAACATGAACAAGCTGGCGCAGGACGACCAGTACCGCACCGGCGTCGCCCGGCTCAAGGAACGCGGCATCACCACGTTCGCGTCCATCATCGTCGGCTTTCCCGGGGAGAACGACCGGACGATGCAGAACACGATCGACTTCCTCAACGAGACCGCGCCGACCTTCTGGCGGGCGCAGCCGTGGTGGGGAAATACGCGCGCCCCGGTCTACAAGAACAGGGAACTGTGGGATATCAAGGGCGCGGCGTACGACTGGTCGCATAAGACGATGACCGCGCGCGAAGCCGCGAACTGGTGCGACGTCATGTTCGAGAAGGTCACCGAGTCGGTGTGGCTTCCGCTGTACGACTTCGACTTCTGGGCGCTGCCCTATCTGGAGGGAAAGGGGCTCGGCGTGGACGAACTCGTGCCGATTCTGGGCATCTCCCAGTCCATCATGCGGGAACGGGACTCGGCCGTCCCCGACCAGGTGCGCATCAAATCGCTGAACGAGGAGCTCTTCCGCGCCGTCGCCGCTCTCGACATGGCCCCGGCGCGCTTCTCCTTCGCACCGGCGGCGTCGGCCTGACCGGCGGAACCGGCGGACCGGTGGCCGAGCTGGGGCCGGACGAGGCGCTCGCGTCCCTGCGCGAGCGCCTCGCGGACGACCGCGCGGGGGAGGGGCGGCTGGTCCTCGTCAGCGGCGGCGTCGCGTGCGGGAAGACCGTGCTGCTCGGCGGCCTCCTCGACGCCGCCGCCCGGGACGGCGTGTGCGCGCTGAGCGCCACCGGCGCGGCGGACGAGCGGGAACTCGCCTTCGGCGTCATCGACCAGCTGGTCAGCGGGCCGGGGCTGCCCCAGGCCGCGGCGGAGGAGGCCGGGCGCGTCATCGAGGCCTTCCACGGCGCGGCGCTCTGCGCGCACTCCGCCGCCGAGGTGCCGCCGGCCGCCGCGCACCTGGTCCGGCGGCTCGCCCAGGTGCTGCTGAGGCCGGCCCGCGAACAGCCGGTGGTCATCGCCGTCGACGACGTCCATCTCGCGGACCGCGCCTCGGTGCTGCTGCTCCAGCACCTCCAGCGCAGGCTCCGCTCGGCACGGCTGACGATCGTCGTCAGCGTCCGCGAACGTCCGGGCGCGGCGGGCCGGGACCTGCCGTTCACCCGGCACGCGCACCACCACGTCCGGCTGGCGCCGCTGTCCGGGGCCGCCGTGCGCGACCGGCTCCGCGACCGGCTCGGCGAGCGCGTCGGCGACCCCCTGGCGGCCCGGGTCCACGCGCTCAGCGCAGGCATTCCCATGCTGGTCGACGCCCTGATCGAGGACTACCTCGGCAGCGGCGCCATCGGCGCGCCGGCGCCCGCCGGGGCGTTCGCCGCGGCCGTGCTCTCCTACCTGGACCGCTGGGACCCGCCGCTGCGCGAGGCGGCCGGCGCGATCGCCGTCTTCGGCCCGGGGTCCTCGCCCCCGGTCATCGCCGGCCTGGCGCGGATCCCGCCCGGCGCCGCCGAGGCGGCGGCCGAGGCGCTGACCGGCTCCGGGCTGCTGGCCGGCGGCCGGTTCCGGCACGCCGCCGTCGAGGCGGCCGTCCTCGGCGGGCTCGCGCCGGAGACGCGGGCGGCGGCCCACCGGCGGGCGGCCGAGTTGAAGGCGCAGCGGGCGGCGCCGCCGCGGGAGGTGGCCGCGCACCTGCTCGCCGCCGGCTCCGGGGCGGGGCGCTGGGCGGTGGCGGCGCTGCTGCGGGCCGCGGAGCAGGCCACCGCGGGCGACGCGGCCGATTTCGGCAGGCAGTGCCTCGACCTGGCGCTCGCCTCGGCGGCCACGGACGGCGACCGGCGGCCGATCCTGCGATCGCTGGCCCGGAGCACCTGGCGCGTGAGCCCGTCCGCCGGCGGGTTCTATCTCGACGCGCTCCTGGAACTGCCGCCGGAGGGCCCGGCGCCGGCGGCCGACGCCGCCGCCATCGCGCGCAGGGCAATCTGGCAGGGGGACGAGGCGGCCTGCCGGGACGCGTGGCAGGCCGCGGCCGGCCAGGGCGGCGCCCGCACCGGGACCGGGCTCCGGCTCGCCTACGAGTGGTGGTTCGGACCCGCCGGCCCCGCGCTGCCCGGCCCCGTCCAGGAGGACGACCCCTGGCGGTCCACCGCGACGGAGCTGTCGCGCATCTGGCGCCAGTCCGGGAACGAGGCGTCCACGGCCGCGGCCGAGCGGATCCTCAGCGGCTGCCGGCTCGCGGACGACACCCTCGAAGCGCTGCTGACCGCGCTCCTCGCGCTCGTCTACGCCGGCCGGACCGACGAGGCCGAGACCTGGTGGTGCTCCCTGCGGGCCGAGGCCGCCCGGCGCGGCGCGGCGACCTGGCAGGCGGCGCTCACCGGCATGTGGTCCGGAGCCGCCATGCGCGCGGGCGACCCCGGCCACGCGGCCGACCTGGCCCGGGAGGCGCTGAGCCTGCTGCCGGACCAGGACTGGGGGCCGGCGATCTGCGACCCGCTCGGCACGCTGCTCCTCGCGTACACGGCGGAGGGCGCGTACGACCGCGCCGCCGCCGTCCTTGCCCGGCACGTCCCGGAGGGGATGTACGGGACGGTCGCCGGCATCCGGTACGTCCGGGCGCGCGGCCAGTACCACCTGGCCACCGGGCAGCTCCTCGCGGCGGTCGGCGACTTCCAGGAGTGCCGGCGGATGCTCGCCGCCCGGGGCGCCGACCTGCCGGTCATCGCCCCGTGGCGCGCGGACCTGGCCGCCGCGCACCTCGAACTCGGCGACCTCGGCGCCGCGCGGGACCTCGCCGTCCGGCAGCTGGACCTGGCGGCCGAGACCGACGCCTACACCCGCGGACTGTCCCTGCGGGTGCTCGCGCTCGCCGGGGAGCCCGCCGGCCTGGGGACGGGCCTCGGGCGGGCCGCCGGGAAGTTCGCCGAGAGCGGCGACCGGTGGGAGGCGCGCCGGACCGCCCGGATGCTGGAGCGGTCCGGGCGGCGCGAGACCGGGGCCGAGGCCGGCGAGCGGGCTGAGCGGGCCGGCGGCGCGGAATCGATCAGTGAGGCCGAGATGCGCGTCGCGGAACTCGCCGCGCTCGGCCTGACGAACCAGGAGATCAGCGGCGACCTGCGCATCACGGTCAGCACCGTCGAGCAGCACCTCACCCGCGTCTACCGCAAGCTCGGAATACGGAGCCGAACCTTTCTGGCGGCCGAACTCGGCGCCGCGCGGATCCGGCCCGGCCGCCGATTGACGGACGTCGGCGAGCCCTGATGTAGTGACGTCGTCAGGCGGCAATTCGCGAAATGGGTTGCGGAGGATCGGCATTTTCGACGCCCATTTTCCATCGACCTCCGAGATAGGAAATCCGCCCATGCTGAACCAGCCCCAGGAAACCGACCTGGAAGAAGCGGCCGTCCGCGAGTACTACCGGCTGGTCGACGCCGGCGACGTCGACGGGCTGCTCGACCTGTTCGCCGACGACGCCGTCTACAGCCGTCCCGGCCACCCCGTCATGCGCGGACGCGCCGACCTGGCCGTGTTCTACGGCGGCGGACGCGTCATCGACCGCGGCCGCCACACGCTGGACCGGGTCGTGGCGCACGGCTCCCAGATCGCGGTCACCGGCGCCTTCGCGGGCGTCCTGAAGGACGGCACCGAGGTCGACCTCCGCTTCGCCGACTTCTTCGTCTTCGGCGGCGCGCGGATCGCCCGGCGGGACACCTATTTCTTCACGCCGCTGGTGTAGCCGGAAGCGGGAGGTCTGAAATGCTCACGAGTTCTGATTCCCCACGCGCGGAGACGGGCCCCGGATCGTTCGCGTTCGGCACGGCGTTCACCGACCACATGGTCTCGCTGGAATGGAC
This sequence comes from Actinomadura latina NBRC 106108, assembly GCF_001552195.1. Lineage (GTDB taxonomy): Bacteria > Actinomycetota > Actinomycetes > Streptosporangiales > Streptosporangiaceae > Spirillospora > Spirillospora latina. The sequence continues at coordinate 83,422 of NZ_BCQS01000032.1, read as the reverse complement.
CGCCGACCGCGGCTGGCACGGCATGTCGCTGCAGCCGCACGCGCCGCTCGTCCTGGACCCGGCCATGATCGGCCTGCACTACGGGCAGGTCGTCTTCGAGGGCCTGAAGGCGCACCGCGTGCCCGGCGGCGTCGCCGTCTTCCGGCCGGAGGCGCACGCCGCCCGGCTGCGCGCGTCCGCCCGCAGGCTCATGATGCCGGAGCTGCCCGAGGCCGACTTCCTGGCGGCGGTGGACGCGCTCGTCGGCGCGGACCAGCGGGCACTCCCCGACGACCCGGGCGTCAGCATGTACCTGCGTCCGATCATCTTCGCGACCGAGCGCACGCTGGCCCTGCGTCCCGCGCGCGAGTACCGCTTCCTGCTCATGGCCTTCCTCACCGAGGGCTACTTCGGGTCCGGGCAGCGTCCGGTCACCGTCTGGGTCACCGAGGAGTTCTCGCGCGCCGCGCCCGGCGGCACCGGATCCGCCAAGTGCGCCGGCAACTACGCCGGTTCGCTCATGGCCCAGGAGGCGGCCAGGGAGCGGGGCTGCGACCAGGTCGTCTGGCTCGACCCGGTGGAACGCCGCTGGGTCGAGGAGATGGGCGGAATGAATCTGTTCTTCGTCCACGGCGCCGGGCCGGACGCGCGTGTGGTGACGCCGCCGCTGAACGGCAGCCTGCTGCCCGGCGTGACCCGGGACTCGATCCTGCGCCTCGCGCCCGCGCTCGGCGTCCCGGCCGCGGAGGAGGCGGTGAGCCTCGACGGCTGGCGCGCCGGATGCGAATCCGGGGAGATCAGCGAGGTGTTCGCGTGCGGCACGGCCGCCCGCATCACCGCCGTCGGCGAGGTGAGATCCGAGGAGGGCGGCTGGACGGTCGGCGACGGGTCGCCGGGCGAGGTGACGGGCCGGCTCTTCGACGCGCTCTCCGGCGTGCAGGCCGGACGGCTGCCGGACCGGCACGGCTGGCTGCGGAGGGTGCGGGCGTCCGAGCGGTAGGAGCCGCTACATTTCGAGAGGACGCGTATACGCTCGACTTGCTGGGTGGATGTGGGTGGTCTGTGGTGACTAGAGGATCGGTCGTATCGTTCGACCGGATCAAGGGGTACGGGTTCGTGGCACCCGAATCCGGTGGCGAGGACGTCTTCGTCCACGTCAACGACCTGCTCGTGGACAAGAGCCTGATGTTCCCGGGGCAGGTCGTGGAGTTCGTCATGGACGAGGGTGACCGGGGGCCGAAGGCGTCCAGGGTCACGGTGGTGTCGCGGGACGCCGCCCCGGCGCGGCAGGACGCGCGCCAGCTCCGGACGGAGCCGTCGGACGGCGACGACCTGTGCGACGTGCTCTCGGCGAGAGAGTTCGAGCGCGAGCTGACGGAGGCGCTGCTCCATGCCGTCCCGTCCCTGTCGGGAGCGCAGATTCTCGACGTGCGGGAGCGGGTGGTGGTGCTGGCGCAGTCCCACGGCTGGGTGGACCGCTGAGAACACCGAAGGCCTGGTTCGCTTGATCGTCGAGCGGACCAGGCCTTTTCGCCGCCCTTTTCAGGGGGTGCCGTTCTCGCCTTCCGCCGCCATGGCCAGCCGGAGGCTTTTGGGGCGCATGTCGGTCCATGTCCTCTCGACATAGTCCAGGCATTCCGCGCGGCCGTCCTCGCCGAAAACGATCCGCCAGCCGTCCGGGACCTCGGCGAAGGCCGGCCACAGCGAGTACTGCTCTTCTTCGTTGACGAGCACGAAGAACCTGCCGGACTCGTCGTCGAATGGGTTTGTGCTCATAGCGTCTCCCGTTATCGGAATATGAGTTCGGTGAGCTCAGATTACCGGCGTAATGCGCCGGATCACGAGGTCGCCTGAACGCGCCGGTCCAGGGCCAGGGCGAAACTGCGCCAGTCCTCGGAGCGCTGCCGCGCCATCTCGGCCACCGCCGGCGCGCAATGGCTGGGCACGCTGTCGGCGATCGAGACCCATTCGTCCGGGTCGCTGCCGAGGGCCTCGAGCCAGCGCAGGAGCGTGCGGCCCGACTCGGAGAAGCGCAGTGAGGGGTCGGTGCGCAGCCGGCTGAGCGCGATCGTCGGCGGCCGCCGTGCCGGCCCCCCGGTCCGGACGGGCGCCTCGCCGGCGGCGGCGCCCCTGTTCTCCCGCTGCTTCGGCGGAACGGGGTCCTCGCCGCGCAGCAGCCTGTTCCGGACGTCCTTGGCGGTGGTCGCGGAGATCTGCGCGAGCCGCGCGACCTCGCGGGTGGTGGCGTTCGGGTTCTGCCGGAACAACTCGCTGGCGCGCAGCCGCCCCTGCATCGAGCTGAGCGGGTAGGTCTCGTTGTCGCGGCCGATGCGGGCGGCGGGCTGCGGGAGGTTGTCGCCCTCCCGGCGCCGGATGGCGCCGACCGTCTTGTCGGAGATGCCGACCAGCGCGGCGATCGCACGGTCGGACCATTCCGGGTGGTAATTGATGATGCGCAGTGCCGCGTTCTTCCGGTCGGCGAGCGTCAGCGGCAGCCCGTGCGCGCTGTTGAGCCGGACCGACATCACGAAGGCTTCGCGCTCGTCGCCGTCGAAATACCGGACGTAGATGGACGTGGCGCCGCGGCGCTGCGCCGCGCGGAGCCGGTGCATGCCGTCGATCACTCGCAGAGTGTTACGATGCACCAGAATAGGCGGGAGTTCGGTATCGGCTTCCGACAGCACCTGAATATGCTCGTCGACTTGCGCGAGCCGCGGTGAGTTCGCCGGCAGGAGTTCGGCGATGAGGACCTCGACGGTGTCGCTGTCGCGCACCTCTCGAAGGATCGCCCTCCCGGTGGCCCCGTCCTCCGGAAACGAACTGACGGATGTAATGCTCAATGCAGCCCCCTGTTCTCGTGGAACATCCCGGAGCCCTAAGGCGAGCTGGTCTTGGTCCCTGCCCGCCTCGGCCACGATGAGTAAAACAGGGACCACTGCGGTCCGCGATACCACCGGGGCGTCTCAGCAACGATTGAGCGGTGAGTTGTATACGGGGATACGACTTTCGTCGTATACCGGCGCGGTCGCGCTCACTTCACCGCGATCGGCCGCCGGTCGGTTTCGAAACGGCACAGAGTGATCATCGCCGCACGCCCAGTATCCATCCGCAGGTAGCGCGCTTCAATGCCGGAATGGTCCGCCGGCGGCGCGCTCGGTCGGCTGCGGAATATCCGCATGCGGCCTTCTCGGCAGGGCCGGCCGATACTGCCGGACTTAGTGACATGCCATAATCCCGATCCCGACGGTCCCTAACCCGGCCGGTCGTAGTGACGTGCCGGAGCGGTGCGTACGCTCAGCTTATGCAGCATTCCACGGGGCGTCACCCGGTGGCCGCAACTCTCATAAAGCTCTGGTGTCACCCGAATTCGGCCGTGGTACCGTCTGCGCCTTCACTGATTTCCTCCGCACCGCATGAGAAGGTGAGGACCGCTAAATGGCCATCGCGTCATCGGGCAACGCGATCGAGGTAGCCGGGCTCAGAAAGTCGTTCGGCAAGCAGACGGTGCTCGACGGTATCGATTTCGAGGTTCCGGCCGGCACCGTCTTCTCATTGCTCGGGCCCAACGGAGCCGGCAAGACGACGACCGTGCAGATATTGACCACTCTCATCGGCGCCGACGCCGGCCGCGTGCGCGTCGCGGGCCACGACGTGGTGAAGGAACCGCGCGCCGTGCGCGCGGCGATCGGCGTGACCGGCCAGTTCTCCGCCGTCGACAAGCTGCTCACCGGCGAGGAGAACCTGCTCCTGATGGCGGATCTCGCGCATCTGGGCAGGCAGGAGGGGCGGGCGAGAACGACCGCGCTGCTGGAGCGGTTCGACCTCGCCGACGCCGCCGGCAAGGCCGCCGCGAACTACTCGGGCGGGATGAAGCGGCGGCTCGACCTGGCGATGAGCCTGATGGGGCGGCCGGCGATCATCTTCCTCGACGAGCCGACGACCGGCCTCGACCCGCGCAGCCGGCGCACGATGTGGCAGATCGTCCAGGAGCTGGTGGACGACGGGACCACGATCTTCCTGACCACCCAGATGCTGGAGGAGGCCGACCGGCTCGCGCACCGGATCGCGATGCTGGACGGCGGGAGGCTGGTCGCGGAGGGCACGCCGCAGGAGCTGAAGAAGCTGGTGCCGGGCGGCCACGTGACGCTGACGTTCGCCGACGCCGGGAGCCTGGACGCCGCGCTCCGCGTCCTCGGCGACCTGCCGTGCGATCGCGACATGTTCTCGGTGGACGTGCCCAGCGACGGCAGTGTCGCGTCGCTCAAGGAACTGCTGGACCGGTTCGGCGACCGGTCCGTCGAAGTCGACCACCTCTCCATCCATTCCCCGGATCTCGACGACGTCTTCTTCGCCGTCACCGATCGGGGCGCCGGCGAACCCGCCGGTGAGCCCGACGCGCAGAAAGCGGCCATGTGATGAGCGCCCTCGCCTTCGCGGTGTCCGATTCGACGACGATGACCCGCCGGGTGCTCAAGCACACGATGCGCAACCCGTCGACCCTGCTCATGTCGATCATGCTCCCGCTCATAATCCTGCTGCTGCTGAACTACGGGATCGGCGGCGCGCTCAACACCGGCGACATCAAGTACATCGACTACCTGATCCCCGGAATCATCATGATGGGCGCCGGATATTCGGCCAGTGCCACCGCGGTCGCCGTGAGCAGCGACATGAACGAGGGCATCATCGACCGATTCCGGACCCTTTCCATCTCCCGCGGCTCGATCCTCATCGGGCACGTCGCCGGCAACACCCTCCGCACCGCGGTCGGCATCGCCGTGGTCGTCCTCGCCGGTCTGGGCATGGGCTTCCGCCCCGCCGGCGGCGCGGCGAGCCTGCTGGAGGCGGCCGGCCTCGTGGTGCTGCTGCTGTTCACCGTCTCCTGGCTCGCGACCGCGATCGGACTCGCCGCGCAGAACACGTCGTCGGCCGCGAGCGTCGCGTCGCTCATCTCGATGCTGCCGTTCCTCAGCGGCGCCTTCGCACCGACCGACACGATGCCGGGCTGGCTGCGGACGTTCACAGAGAACCAGCCGATGACGCACATCATCGACGCGCTGCGCGGCCTCATGATGGACACCCCGGTCGGCAGTCACGGCTGGATCTCCGTGGTCTGGTGCGCCGGAATCACGGTCTTCGGATATCTGTGGGCAAAATCGGTTTTCGGCAAGAAGACCGTGCGATGACGTCAGATCAACTCAGGAACGGCCAGTTCCCGGGCCCTTCGAGCATGCCGAGCACAATGGCCCGGTTCACCGCGTCGAGCCGCGACCGCGCCTTCAGCTTGGTGAAGGCGTTGGTCAGATGCCGCTTGACCGTCGCTTCGCTGACACATAGGTTCATGGCGATCTGCGAATTGCTCATCGCCTTGCTCACCAGCCGCAGAACCTCGATCTCCCGATCGGTCAATGCCACCGCGGATCGCACGGCGTCGTCCCCGCCGATGTTCCGCTGCACCCGCGCGGCGAACATCATGCCGTCCGCAGCCAGCGATCGGAGGTCGGAGCACAACTCGTAACCGCCGATGTTCTTCGACAGGTAGCCGGCCGCCCCCGCCGCGACCAGGTTGAGCATCAGGTCGTTGTCCGAGCGTGTCGACAGCACGACGATCCGGGTCGCCGGCGCCACCTCGGCGACCCGCCGGACCGTCATGACCGGGCTCATGCCCGGCATGTGAACGTCCAGCAGCAGGATGTCGGGCCGGTGCTCGGCCGCGAGTTCCACGGCCTCCGCGCAGGACCCGCCCTCGGCCAGGACCTCGAGGTCGCCCGTCGCCGACAGGATTTCGCGGACGCCCTCCCGGAACAGCCGATGGTCGTCGACGAGCACTATCCGGATCTTCCTGTTCAGGTCCCGCGTCATGCCGTCCCCTTCGGGGAGCTCGAAGGAAAAAGGGTGTGCCATTGAATGACGTCGCGCCGGCTCCGGCCGCGACCATCGATACCCCGGGCGTCCGCGCCCGGACCGCCGGCCTCAGGGCCCTCGCGCGCCGGCCGTCCCCCACGCCCGCTCGTCAGCGCGTCGCGCACTGGAGCGTTCCGCTCTCTCCACCGGCTCGATGACCACAACGCCGCGTTGGCACCCCACGAGCAACCCTCTCCAGCGACGCCGCTCGACCAGATGAGGGCGCGCCCCTTCCCCAGAATCCTGCCGTCACCGCTCCCCGGGGACAACTGGAAAAGGCTCCCTCGGGGCGCAGGCGAGGAAGAGCATTACACTGCGCACAAGCAGGCGTCAACGAGCAATTCGTCACTATCCGGCTCCGGTCAGTGAGATACCGCCACTGACCTGCCGCCGAATTGCCGCAAAGCGTCCGAAAGTGCGTGTAGTTTAAAAAACAATTAGTTGTGCGAACGATGTTACCCCGCCCGTACCACCCCTGGCCGGCGGCCGTCCCACCCCCTACCGGAACACATTCGATCCCCGCCGTTGCCCGGATCGTAACCACACCGCCATCTAAACCACGTACACCCCAGCAAACCACGCCTCAAGACGCCACCGCCAGCCCCGCAAACAAAAAGCCCAAGAACGTCCGCCAAAACCATCACCCGCCCCCAGGGAACCATTCAATGCGCGAACTTGCACCGTCCCGAACCGAACTCGTCAAAATCCCGCAAGACCACCGCGGGCGGGGGATCGGGCTGCACGTGCGGCGCCGCCGACACCGTGATCATCAACCCGGATGGCTCGCCGTGCTGAGCACGTCGCGCACCGCTCCCGCCGTCCCCGGTGAGAAGGCCGGACGGAGTACGGGTCTCGGTGATGGCCCGCGCGGGCAAGCCGAGCCCAACCGCAAGCCGGCGTCGATGTCCTCCGGACGGCTCCGACCAAGCCGAATCCTCTAACGCACCGCCGGATGCGGGCGGTCGTGCTCGCACACCACAGCCCGCACCGTCGGCCTCGCCCGCACTTCACGATTGCGCCGACGTGACGCACGGACGCCGGACAGCCGGAATACCAATGAGTTGCCTGGGTGATGTCGCCTGGCCCATGAACGACGAAAGCCGGTTTCCGCAGGTCAAGCACGGAACCGGCCGGTCCTTGGAAGGTGCCCCCTGCAGGATTCGAACCTGCGCACACGGCTCCGGAGGCCGTTGCTCTATCCCCTGAGCTAAGGGGGCCCTTGCGTCCTTGTGTGGCGCGGTAGAAGGTTACCAGGGTTGGTGGGGTGACGCGCACCTGGTATTTCGCCGTGCGCCGGAGGGTGGGAGTGGGCTAACTTCGAGGCCGTGACCGAGCCACTGGGACGCGTGCTGGTCGTCGATGATGACGAGGTGATCCGCCAGCTCATCGCCGTGAACCTGCAACTGGAGGGGTTCGAGGTGTCGACCGCGGTGGACGGTCAGGACTGCCTGGAGAAGGTGGGCGAGGCCCGGCCGGACGTGATCACGCTGGATGTGATGATGCCCAGGCTGGACGGGTGGGTCACCGCGGTGAAGCTGCGGGAGGACCCGGGGACCGCGCACATCCGGGTCGTGTTGATCACTGCGCGGGCGCAGGAGCACGATGTGCGGCGGGGGCATGAGATCGGTGTCGACGCCTACGTGACCAAGCCGTTCGATCCGAATCAGCTCATCCAGACGGTGCGGAAACTCGCTGCCGTGTCCAAATAGTGGTCGGATAGTCTCACCAGGGTGACTCCAGCCGGTGTGGGCGACGCTCTTGTGCGCGCGGTGCGGGACGCCGTGGCCGAGGGGGAGATCGACGTCGCGGTGCCGGAGAGCGTTGTCGTCTTCGGGCGGGGGCGCGGGGTCTTCGAGAGTCCGGTGGCGCTGCGGCTGGGGGTTGATCCCGAGGTGGTCGCGCGGCGGGCCGGGGGTGTGGTCAGCGGGCCCGGGTTCGTCCGGGTCGTGCTCGGGGCCGGGGAGATGGTGGACGGGATTCTCGCCGATCCTCGCTACGGGGTCGCGAGGGTGCCGGCGAAGGCGTGGGACGAGTGGCCCCGGACGTTCGCGAATCCCGGGTTCTCCGTCCGTTATGCCTATGCGCGGGCCTGCTGGGTGGGGCGGTGGGCGCGTGAGCTCGGGGTCGGGGGCGGGGTGCTCAGGGCGGGGGAGCTGGAGGCCGAGCTCGTGTGGGCGCTGGGGGACGTGCCGGGGCGGGCCGGGCAGGCGGAGCGGGAACGGGATGCCAGGCCGCTGATGTTCTGTTTGGAGAGAGTGGCCGAGGCGTACCACGACGTGCACGAGAGGTGTCCCGCGGTCCCGAAGGGCGATGAGGAGCCCCTTCCGGGGCGGGTGGGGCTGGCGCGGGCGGTGGAGACCGTCCTCGGCAACGGGCTGAACATGATCGGTGAGACCCCTAGAGAGCGGATATGAGTCGAGTACACCCTGCTGGGCCGCGGCACGCCGACGTCCTTCCCGAGGACCATCCCGTGGGGCCGGCGGAGGATCTGAACGCCCTGGAGCCGGCCGTGTGGCCGCGCGGCGCCCGGCGGGAGGACGGCGTCCTGACGGTCGGCGGCGTCGATGTCAGGGATCTGGCCAAGGAGTACGGGACGCCTCTGTACGTCTATGACGAGGAGGACGTCCGGAGCCGGGCCAGGGAGTATGTGACGGCGTTCCATGACGGGGACGTCCACTACGCGGGCAAGGCCTTCCTGTGTACGGCCGTCGCCAGGTGGCTCAACGAGGAGGGGCTCGGGCTGGACGTGTGCAGCGGGGGTGAGCTCGCGGTTGCTTTGGCGGCGGGGTTCCCCACGGAGCGCATCACGTTGCACGGGAGCAACAAGGCGTCCTGGGAGCTGGAGCAGGCCCTTGAGGTCGGGGTAGGGCGGATCGTGCTGGATTCGTTCGAGGAGATCGCCCGGGTGGCGTATCTCGCCCAGGAGAAGGGTGTCCGGGCCAAGGTGATGGTGCGCGTCACCACGGGGGTGGAGGCGCACACCCACGAGTTCATCGCGACCGCTCATGACGACCAGAAGTTCGGGTTCTCGCGGAGTTCCGGTGCCGCGCTGGAGGCGGTGCGCAGGGTTCTGGATCTGCAGCAGCTCGAACTGGTCGGGCTGCACAGTCACATCGGGTCGCAGATCTTCGACGTGGACGGGTTCGAGGTCGCCGCGCACCGGCTCGCGGAGCTGCTGGTGGCGATCCGGAACGAGCACGGCGTCGAGCTTCCGGAGCTCGACCTGGGCGGCGGTTACGGGATCGCCTACGTGCCGGGCGAGGAGCCGCACGACCCCAAGTCCATCGCGGACGGGCTCAGGGACATCGTGGCCCGCGAGTGCAAGGCGTACGACCTGGCGATGCCGCGGCTGACCGTGGAGCCGGGACGGGCGATCATCGGCCCGGGCGGCGTCACGCTGTACGAGGTCGGGACGGTCAAGGACGTCGAGGGCCTGCGCACCTATGTCTCCGTGGACGGCGGCATGAGCGACAACCTGCGCACCGCGCTGTACGGCGCCGAGTACACCGGCGTGCTCGCGAGCAGGTCGTCCGACGCATCACCCATGCTCAGTAGGCTTGTCGGGAAGCACTGCGAAAGCGGCGACATTGTGGTGCGGGACCTGTGGTTCCCCGAAGATCTTGCGGCGGGGGACCTGGTGGCGGTGGCGGCGACCGGTGCGTACTGTCGGTCGATGGCCAGCAACTACAACCACGTCCCGAAGCCCGCCGTGGTGGCGGTGAGGGACGGCAGGTCGCGCGTGATCGTCCGCCGGGAGGGCGCGGAGGACATGCTGCGGCTCGATGCGGAGGTCGAAGCGTGAAACGCGGACTGCGCGTGGCGCTGCTCGGATGCGGCGTGGTCGGCACGGAGGTCGTCCGGCTGCTGATCGAGCAGGCGGACGACCTGGCCGCGCGCGTCGGGACGCCGCTGGAGCTGGCGGGGATCGCCGTCCGGCGGCCGGACCGGGTCCGCTCGGGGGTTCCGAAGGAGCTGCTGACGACGGACGCGCAGGCCCTGGTGACCAGGGACGACGTCGACATCGTCATCGAGGTCATCGGCGGCATCGAACCGGCGCGGACGCTGATGCTGGAGGCGATGAAGTCCGGCAAGTCGGTCATCACGGCGAACAAGGCGCTGCTGGCCGAGGACGGCGCGACGCTGTTCGCGGCGGCGCGGGAGTACGGCGCCGACCTCTACTACGAGGCGTCCGTCGCGGGCGCGATCCCGCTGCTGCGGCCCCTGCGGGACTCGCTGGTCGGCGACCACGTGCACCGGGTGCTCGGCATCGTGAACGGCACCACGAACTACATCCTCGACCAGATGGACACGCACGGCGCCGGTTTCAACGACGCGCTGGAGGAGGCGCAGTCGCTCGGCTACGCGGAGGCCGATCCGACGGCCGATGTGGAGGGTTTCGACGCGGCGGCGAAGGCGGCGATCCTCGCGCAGCTCGCCTTCCACACGCCCGTCACGGCCGCGGACGTCCATCGTGAGGGCATCACCGAGGTGAGTGCCGCGGACGTGGCCGGCGCCAAGGGGATGGACTGCGTCGTCAAGCTCCTGGCCATCTGCGAGCGCATCCCTTCGGCGGACGGACGGAACGGCCGCGGCGTGTCCGTTCGCGTGTATCCGGCGATGATTCCGAGGTCGCACCCACTGGCGAGTGTCCGCGAGGCCTACAACGCGGTGTTCGTGGAGGCCGAGTCCGCGGGCTCGCTCATGTTCTACGGCGCGGGTGCGGGGGGCGCTCCGACGGCGTCCGCCATCCTCGGCGACCTGGTCGCGGTGGCTCGGAACGTGGCCGGCGGTACACCGGGCCCGGTCGAGGTCACGTACGCGAAGCTTCCCGTCCTGCCGATGGGCGAGACGGTCACGCGCTACTACATCCAGGTGGACGTGACGGACGAGGCCGGTGTGCTGGCCACGGTCGCCGAGGAGTTCGCCAGGCACGGGGTGTCGATCCAGGCCGTCCGGCAGGTCGGGCTGGGCGAGGAGGCGCAGCTCGTCGTCGTGACGCACCGGGCCCCGGACGCGGCGCTGACCGCGACGATGGAGGGCCTGCGCGGGCTGGAGATCGTGCGGGCTGTGACGAGCGTGATGCGCGTCGAGGGCGACGAGTGAGCCGGCCGGACCGGGGCTCGGAGCGCCCGGGCCGGCCCCGGTACACTCCGGGCAACATCCCAGGTCATACCAGGAGACCGACGTGAACCCGAACGCCCGCGTGTGGCGTGGCCTCATCGAGGAGTACCGCGACCGGCTTCCGGTGACGGACAAGACACCGGTCGTCACGCTGCTGGAGGGCGGCACCCCGCTGCTGCCCGCCCCACGGCTGTCCCAGCTGACCGGCTGCGAGGTGTACCTCAAGGTCGAGGGGGCCAACCCGACCGGTTCGTTCAAGGACCGCGGCATGACGATGGCGATCAGCAAGGCCGCCGAGGACGGCGCGAAGGCGGTGATCTGCGCCTCGACAGGCAACACCTCGGCGTCCGCCGCCGCCTACGCGGTGCGGGCCGGGATGACCTGCGCGGTCCTCGTCCCGGCCGGCAAGATCGCGATGGGCAAGCTGGCGCAGGCGCTGGTGCACGGCGCGCGGCTGCTGCAGGTCGACGGCAACTTCGACGACTGCCTCGAACTGGCGCAGAAACTGTCGGTCGACTACCCGGTGGCGCTCGTCAACTCGGTCAACAAGTACCGGCTGCTGGGGCAGAAGACGGCGGCGTTCGAGATCGTGGACGCGCTCGGCGACGCCCCCGACGTCCACTGCCTGCCCGTCGGCAACGCCGGCAACATCTCCGCCTACTGGATGGGCTACAAGGAGTACGCCGCCGGTGAGGAGGCGTCGAAGACCCCGCGCATGCTCGGCTTCCAGGCCAGCGGCGCGGCGCCGTTCGTGAAGGGCGAGCCCGTCCTGAAGCCGCAGACGATCGCGACCGCGATCCGGATCGGCAACCCCGCCTCCTGGGACCTGGCCGTCGCCGCGCGGGACGAGTCGGGCGGCGCGATCGACTCCGTCACCGACCGGCAGATCCTCGCCGCCTACCGCCTCCTCGCCCGCGAGGAGGGCGTCTTCGTGGAGCCCGCCTCCGCGGCGAGCGTCGCGGGCCTGCTGCAGGCGCATGAGCAGGGTGTCGTCCAGCGCGGCTCCAAGGTCGTCTGCACGGTCACGGGCAACGGCCTGAAGGACCCCGACTGGGCCATCTCCGGCGCCCCCGCGCCGACCACCATCAAGGTGGACGCGCACTCCGCCGCCGCCGAACTCGGCCTCACGTAAGCGTGGGCTGGACCGAAGGCCCGGTGCTGGTGCGGACCCCCGCGACGAGCGCCAACCTGGGCCCTGGCTTCGACTCGCTCGGCCTCGCGCTGACCCTGTACGACGACGTCGAAGTCGAGGTGACCGGCGGGACGTCCGGCGGGGTGGCCATCGAGGTGGACGGCGAGGGCCCCGAGGTCGCCGACCGGGGCGAGCGGCACCTGATCGTGAAGGTGCTGCGCCGCACCTTCGACCTCCTCGATGACCTGGCCGGATCCGGCCCCGCCCGGCCGCCGGGGATCCGGCTGCGCTGCCGCAACCGGATCCCGCACAGCCGCGGGCTCGGCTCGTCGTCCGCCGCGATCGTCGCCGCGATCGTCGCGGCCCGCGCGCTGCACCCCGCCGGGAAGCTGCTCGACGACGCGGCCGCGCTGTGCCTGGCCACCGAGATCGAGGGCCATCCCGACAACGTCGCGCCGTGTCTCGCGGGCGGCCTGACCGTCGCCTGGACGACGCCCGGCGGTCCGCGTCTCGTGCGGCTGGAATCGCAGGTCACCCAGGTCGTCGCGGTGGTCCCCGAGCACCGGCTGGCGACCGAGCGGGCCCGCGGGCTGCTGCCCGGGACCGTCCCGCACGCGGACGCCGCCGCCAACGCCGGGCGCGCGGCGCTGCTCATCGCGGCGCTCACCGCGGGGCTGCCCGAGGACGTCCTGCTGGACGCCACCGAGGACCGGCTCCACCAGGACTACCGCGCGCCCGCCATGCCCGAGTCCGCCGCGCTCGTCAAGACGCTGCGGGACGCGGGCGTGCCGGCGGTGATTTCCGGGGCGGGCCCGACCGTCCTGGCCTTCACAAACGCATCACGAGTTGATTCAGTAGTCCCCGAAGTGGGTAAAGGGTGGCACATACACCCGTTGGACGTCGCGACCCGCGGCGCACGCGTCATGACCGGAGAACCCGAGGTCCGGGCTTGATCGCGGCACCGTGGGCGGGGCCCGCTCGGCGCTCCGGCCGGTGCCGGCCCCGGCCCGACCTCGCCAGGTAAAATGCGAAGACATCGACCTCTGGGGAATAGCAGTGTGCCCTGGTGATGTTAGGCTGAATGCCGCACCAGATGCCCCGTTCGGGGCAGCGTGCTCGTCAGCCGCGCGTCGCCTGTTCGACCCTCCGGTCGTGTCGGTCCCGCGTACCAGGCTCCCCGACACCGTGACATCCCGTTGTCAGGCATTCCAGCGACACAACTTCGGACGTGGCGGTACCGGGGACACGCACGAGCGGAACGTCCCGTCCACCATCTGGCTGTGCCCAGAACACGCAGATCCCGGTTCCATCGTGATCAGCGGAGCCCGTCCCGGCGCCCCCGCCGGGCCGCACCACCGGGTCGACTGGCCGAACGCCGGCCAACGCCCGCTCCCTGGGAAGGACCCTTAGTGAGCGAATCCAGCGAACTCCTTACGGACGCACCCAGCACGGGACCCGCCGACGCCGCGCAGGCCGGCGCGGAGCCCGCCACCCCCCGGCGCCGCCGGGCGGGCACCGGCCTCTCGGCCATGGTGCTGCCCGAACTCAAGGCGCTCGCGTCCAGCCTCGGCATCACCGGCGTGACCGGGATGCGCAAGAGCCAGCTCATCGCCGCCATCCAGGAGAAGCAGGGCGGCGGCCAGGAGCAGGGCTCGGCGGGGGGCGAGCAGGGAGCCGCTGCCCCGCCGAAGACCGAGCGCCCCCGGCGGACCCGCACCACGGCCGCCAAGCGCGAGGCCGCCGACGACCAGGTCACCGCCGGCGCGGCCGCCGCGCCGGCCGCCGAGCAGGGCGCGGCCGAGAAGACCGCCGAGAAGCCGGCCGACAAGCAGGCCGAGAAGGCGGAGCAGACCGACCGGCCGGAGAGGGCCGAGCGGGCGGACCGGCAGGGCGGCCGTCAGCGCGGCGACAGGCAGGACCGGGGGGCCGGCGAGGGACGCGGCGAGCGGCAGGGCCGCGACCAGGGCCGTGACCAGGGCCGTGACCAGAACGGCGAGGACGGCGAGTCCCAGGGCGGCCGCGACGGCGGCCGGGAGCAGGGCCGCGACGGCCGCGAGGGCCGTGAGGGCGGCGGACGCCAGCGGCAGCGCGGCGGCCGGGAGCGCGGCGAGGGCCGCGACCGGGGCGACCGCGGTGAGCGCGGCGACCGGGGCGACCGCGGCGACCGGGGCGACCAGGGCGGCGGCGGCCGGCAGCGCGGCGGCCAGAACCAGGGCGGCGGCGGCCAGCACGACGATGACGACGGCAGCGGCCGGGGCCGGCGCGGGCGCCGGTTCCGCGAGCGCAACCGGGGCCGCGGCGGGCGCGAGCGCTACGAGGAGCCGGTGGTCACCGAGGACGACGTCCTCATCCCGGTCGCGGGCATCCTCGACATCCTCGACAACTACGCCTTCGTCCGGACGACCGGCTACCTGCCCGGCCCGAACGATGTGTACGTGTCGCTGGCGCAGGTCCGCAAGAACGGCCTCCGCAAGGGCGACGTCATCACCGGCGCCGTCCGGCAGGCCCGCGAGGGCGAGCGGCGCGAGAAGTTCAACGCGCTGGTCCGCCTCGACACCGTCAACGGGATGGAGCCGGAGCAGGCCAAGGGCCGCGTCGATTTCAGCAAGCTGACCCCGCTGTACCCGCAGGAGCGGCTGCGGCTGGAGTCCGACCCCGGCATCCTGACCACGCGGATCATCGACCTCGTGTCGCCGATCGGCAAGGGCCAGCGCGGCCTGATCGTGTCGCCGCCGAAGGCCGGCAAGACGATGGTGCTCCAGGCGATCGCCAACGCGATCACCAAGAACAACCCGGAGTGCCACCTGATGGTCGTCCTCGTGGACGAGCGTCCGGAAGAGGTCACCGACATGCAGCGGACGGTGAAGGGCGAGGTCATCCACTCGACCTTCGACCGTCCCGCCGAGGACCACACCACGGTCGCCGAGCTGGCGATCGAGCGGGCCAAGCGGCTCGTCGAGCTGGGCCACGACGTCGTCGTGCTGCTCGACTCGATCACCCGCCTGGGCCGGGCCTACAACCTGGCGGCGCCGGCGTCCGGGCGCATCCTGTCCGGTGGTGTCGACTCGACCGCGCTGTACCCGCCGAAGCGGTTCTTCGGCGCCGCGCGCAACATCGAGAACGGCGGCTCGCTGACGATCCTCGCCACCGCGCTGGTGGAGACCGGGTCCCGCATGGACGAGGTCATCTTCGAGGAGTTCAAGGGCACCGGCAACATGGAGCTGAAGCTCAACCGGAGCCTGGCCGACAAGCGGATCTTCCCGGCGGTGGACGTCGACCAGTCGTCCACCCGCAAGGAGGAGATCCTCATGGCTCCGGAGGAGCTGCGGGTCGTCTGGCAGCTGCGCCGGGTGCTGCACGCACTGGACACCCAGCAGGCGCTGGAGCTCCTCATCGAGAAGATGAAGGAGACCAAGTCCAACGCCGAGTTCCTGCTCCAGGTGCAGAAGACCACGGTCTCCGACGACCGCTGACGCACGGCTCACTGAAGCACGGCTCACTGAAGCACGGCACTGACGCCCCCGCCCGGACGACCGGGCGGGGGCGTTCGCTGTGGCGGCGGCCGGCCGGATGGTGGGGTTAGCCCCACCTGCGATCCGGCGGCCCGCGTCATGGTGGCCGCGTCCTCCGCCCGGCACGCTTGGACCCGTAGGTTGGAATGGGGCACGGAGGACGATGTGGGCGAGCTGACCAGAGAATCCGGCAGTGGCGGCGCCGTGGGACGGGCCGCGACGCGGTGGGCCGCGGCGACGCGCGGCGGCGGGGACGCGCCGTCCGTCCTGACCGGCTCGTGGGCGCCGCTCGCGATGGCGCGGTCGTCGGTGACCTGGCGTTCCGCGCTGTACCTGGCCGTCAGCCTGGCCTTCGGGCTCGGCTGGCTCGGCACGCTCGCCATCGGCCTGCCGCTGTCCGTCGCGCTGCTGATCGTCTGGGTGGGGGTGCCGCTGCTGGCGCTGCTGATGATCGCGTGGCGGTTCGGGGCGACGCTGGAGCGGCAGCTCGTCCGGGCGGCGTTCGGCGTCCGCATCCCGAGCCCCTACAAGCGGCCGCCCGAGAGCAGCAACCCGCTGGCCAGGCTCAGGACCATGGCGGCGGACGCGGCCACCTGGAAGGACCTCGCCTACCTCGCCGTCCTGTTCCCGGTGACGCTGGTCGAGTTCGTCGTCTCGGCGGCGGTCTGGGGGGCGACGGTCATGACGCTGTTCCTGCCGGTGGTCGTCGCGGTGAACGGCGGCGCCGAGATCAACTTCTGGTTCGTCTCGTACTGGGCGGGCGACCCGCTGGAGGCCGTCCCGGTGATGGCCCTCGGCGCGGTGTTCCTCGCCATCGCGATGTACGTGACGCGGGCGATGGCGATCGGCCACACCGTGCTCGCCGCGCTGCTGCTCGGCCCGAGCCCCGCGCAGGCCGAGAACGTCGAGCTGCGCAGGCGCACCGAGCACCTGCGGGCCAGCCGCGCCCGCGGAGTCGACGCCGCCGAGTTCGAGCGGCGCCGCATCGAGCGCGACCTGCACGACGGCGCGCAGCAGCGGCTGCTGGCCGTGGCGATGGACATCGGACGCGCCCGCGCCAAGCTCGACGCGGACCCGGAGGGCGCGCGGGCGCTGATCGAGCAGGCCCACGCCGGCACGAAGGAGGCGATCTCCGAGCTGCGCGACCTGGCCCGCGGGATCTACCCGGCGATCCTCACCGACCGCGGGCTGGACCCGGCGCTGTCGGGCCTCGCCGGACGCGCCCCCGTGCCCGTCGAGGTGGACGTCGACCTGCCGGAGCGCCCGCCGGCGGCGGTGGAGAGCATCGCCTACTTCATCGTGGCCGAGTCGCTGGCGAACGTCGCGAAGTACGCCCGCGCGACCGAGGTGTCCGTCCGGGTGGCCCGCGAGGACCGCTGGGTGGTCGTCGAGGTGATCGACAACGGGGTGGGCGGCGCGGCCGCCCGGCCCGGCGGCGGCCTCTCCGGCCTCGCCGACCGGGCCGCGACGATCGACGGCATGCTCATCGTGGACAGCCCGCCCGGCGGCCCCACCATCGTCCGCGCGGACCTCCCCTGCACCTGGTGAGCACGTCCCCCTGCCCGCCGCATAATGGCGGGATGCGGGTTGTGATCGCCGAGGATTCGGTGCTGTTGCGCGAAGGGCTCGTCCGGCTGCTCGGCGACGCCGGGATCGAGACGGCGGCCACCGTGGGGGACGGGCCGGGGCTGCTCGGCATCGTCGAGGAGCACGCCCCCGACCTCGCCATCGTGGACGTCCGGATGCCGCCGTCGTTCACCGACGAGGGGCTCCGCGCGGCGCTCGCGGTCAGGGAGCGCAGGCCGGGCACGCCGATCCTCGTCCTGTCGCAGTACGTCGAGGAGCGGTACGCGACGGATCTGATCGGCGGTGGCGCCGAGGGCGTCGGCTACCTGCTGAAGGAGCGGGTGGCGGACGTGGCCGAGTTCATCGACGCGGTCCGCCGCATCGCGGCCGGCGGGACCGTCATCGACCCGGAGGTGATCGGCCAGCTGCTCGGCCGGCGCCGCGGCGGCGACCCGCTGGAGTCGCTGACGCCGCGCGAGCGCGAGGTGCTCGGGCTGATGGCGCAGGGACGCTCGAACGGCGCGATCGCGGCGGACCTCGTGGTCACCGAGGGCGCCGTGGAGAAGCACATCTCGAACATCTTCATGAAGCTGGATTTGCAGCCCGCGCAGGGCGGGCACCGCAGGGTGATGGCCGTGCTGGCCTACCTGGGGCGCGCCGGCGGGTGACGGCGGGCGCCGCCGTCCAAGATCGGGAATGCCCGGTGACCTCGCCACGTTCAGGTATCTGGCACACTTGAGGTGCAACCGCTGCGGTACCGGTTCACGCCCCCACATCTCCCATGGCATCGCCATGCGATGCGGAGGGCGCCCGGCGACCGCCTGAGGCGAGGAGAACCCATGAAGCCCGACATCCACCCGAACTACGTCGTCACGACCGTGACGTGTACGTGCGGCAACACGTTCGAGACCCGCAGCACCGCCGAGAACGGTGTGATCCACGCGGACGTCTGCTCGAACTGCCACCCGTTCTACACGGGCAAGCAGAAGATCCTCGACACCGGTGGCCGGGTGGCGCGCTTCGAGCAGCGCTTCGGCAAGAAGAAGGCCGGCAAGTAGGACGAGCGCCGCACACAGAGCAGGAACGGCCCGGGGACGCTGAACACTTTCATCCTCGGAGGCCCGGCGTCGCCGGGGCTCCACGGACAGGCCGGATGAGAAGAACACAGTCCCCGGGCCTTTCGAAGTCGGCGAACCGGAGGCCGTCTCCGGGCCGGGACGGGTCAGGAACAGCGTGAATCTCGACGATCTGATCAGTGAGTACGCGGGCATCGAGGAACGGCTCGCCGACCCGTCCGTCCATGCCGACCAGGCCCTCGCGCGCAAGCTCGGCAAGCGCTACGCGGAGCTGCGGCCCATCGTCGAGACGCACCGCGAGCTGGCCTCCACCGAGGGCGACCTGGCCGCGGCCCGCGATCTGGCCCGTGAGGACGCGGCGTTCGCCGCCGAGGCCGACGACCTCGCCGCGCGCCGCGGGGAACTCGAGGAGCGGCTCCGCCGCCTGCTCGTCCCGCGCGACCCGAGCGACTCCAAGGACGTCATCCTCCAGGTGAAGGCGGGGGAGGGCGGCGAGGAGTCCGCGCTGTTCGCCGGCGACCTGCTGCGCATGTACCTGCGGTACGCCGAGCGCATCGGCTGGAAGACCGAGGTCATCGACGCGCACCCGTCCGACCTCGGCGGGTACAAGGACGTCACCGTCGCCGTGAAGGCCAAGGGCGGCACGGGAGAGGGCGTCTGGACGCGGCTGAAGTTCGAGGGCGGCGTGCACCGCGTGCAGCGGGTGCCCGCGACCGAGTCGCAGGGACGCATCCACACCAGCGCGGTCGGCGTGCTCGTCACGCCCGAGGCCGAGGACGTCGACGTCCAGATCGACCCGAACGACCTGCGCATCGACGTGTACCGCTCGTCGGGGCCGGGCGGGCAGAGCGTCAACACGACCGACTCCGCGGTCCGCATCACCCACCAGCCGACCGGTGTCGTCGTCTCCTGCCAGAACGAGAAGAGCCAGCTGCAGAACAAGGAGCAGGCGCTGCGCATCCTGCGGTCGCGGCTGCTGGCGATGGCGCAGGAGGAGGCGGACGCGGCCGCGTCCGCCGAGCGCAAGAGCCAGGTCCGCACCGTGGACCGCTCCGAGCGGGTGCGCACCTACAACTATCCGGAGAACCGGATCTCCGACCACCGCGTCGGATACAAGGCCTACAACCTCGACCAGGTGCTGGACGGGGACCTCCACAACGTCACCCAGGCGCTCGTCGACGCCGACATGGAACGCCGCCTGGCCGAAGCCCAAGGATCATGAGCGCAGCGAACCCGGGGAGCGCGAGGGGTCGTCCCCCCGCGGAGGGCAGGACCATGAACCTGCTGCTCGACGAGATCGCCAGGGCCACCGCCCGCCTCGCCGACGCGGGCGCCGCCTCGCCCCGCGCCGACGCCGAGGAGCTGGCGGCGGCCGTGCACCAGGTGCGCCGCTCGGAGCTGCACAGCGTCCCCGACAGCGCGTTCGACGCCCGCTTCTGGGAGTACGTCGCCCGGCGCGAGGCGGGGGAGCCCCTGCAGCACATCACCGGCCGCGCGTACTTCCGGTACCTGGAGCTGAAGGTCGGTCCCGGCGTCTTCGTGCCGCGTCCCGAGACCGAGGTGATGGCCGGCTGGGCGCTGGAGACCCTGCGGGACATGGACGTCCGCGACCCCCTCGTCGTCGACCTCGGCACCGGCTCCGCCGCGATCTCCCTCTCCATCGCCCTGGAAGCCCCCCGCGCCCGCGTCCACGCCGTCGAGAAGGACCCGACGGCCTTCGTGCACGCGACCCGCAACATCGAGGAACTGGACGAGCGGGGCCGCGTCCGCCTGCACCTGGACGACTTCGCCACCGCCCTCCCCGAACTGAACGGCACCGTCGACCTGGTCGTCAGCAACCCGCCGTACATCCCGATGAGCGAGTGGGAGTACGTCCCGCCGGACGTCCGCGACCACGACCCGGCCGACGCGCTGTGGGGCGGCGGCGAGGACGGCCTGGACGCGATCCGCGTCGTCGAGCGCACCGCCCGGCGCCTCCTGCGTCCCGGCGGCTACGTGGCCGTCGAGCACAGCGACCTGCAGGGCAACGGCGTCTACTGGATCTTCGCCGAGGAGAACGGCTGGCGCGACGTCCGCAACCGCCGCGACCTGACCAACCGCGACCGGTTCGTGACCGCCCGCCTGGCGGCCGACTGACGTCATGCGGGGGTCTGGGGGCGTCCCCCCAGAGTGATACGCCGCTATCCTGGTCGGTGCTGTTCCGATGAGCGCCGCGCAGATGGGAAGACGGGCGACCGTGAGCCGACGTTATGACTGCTCTGAGCCGATGGAGCGTACTCGCGGGATCGCCGAGGCCGTGTCGGCCGTGCGGCGCGGCGAGCTGATCGTCCTGCCGACGGACACCGTGTACGGGGTGGGCGCGGACGCGTTCGTGGCGCCCGCCGTGACGGCGCTGCTGGAGGCGAAGGGGCGGGGCCGGGAGATGCCCCCGCCGGTCCTGGTCGGGTCGGTGCGGGCCGCGACGGCGCTGGTGGACGACCTCGGCACCTACGGGCAGGACCTCATCGACGAGTTCTGGCCGGGCGCGCTGACGCTGGTGTGCCGCGCGAACCCGAACCTGATGTGGGACCTCGGCGAGACCAAGGGGACCGTCGCCGTCCGGATGCCGATGCACGAGCTGGCGGTGGAGGTCCTCAAGGAGACCGGTCCGCTGGCGGTGAGCAGCGCGAACCTGAGCGGGCAGCCGGCGGCGCGGAACGCCGACGAGGCCGAGAAGATGCTCGGCGACGCCGTCTCGGTCTACCTGGACGGCGGCGTGTCGGGGCACGCCGACCCGTCCACCATCCTGGACCTGACGGGGCCCGTCCCGCGCGTCCTGCGCGTCGGCGCCATCTCGCTGGACAAGATCCGCGCCGTGGTGGGGGTCCTCCTCACCGACGAGGACGAACTCGCCGACGAGGACCAACCGGACGAGCCCGCAGAGGCCGTCTCCGACCCCGAGCCGGCCAAGCCCTCCCTCACCAAGGGCGAGCCCGAGGAAGCGCAGGAAGCGCCCGCTGAGGCCCCCGCAGAAGCCGCCGAGCCCGCCGCCAAGCCGTCCCTGACCAAGAACGACCAGGAGGGCTGAGGCGCGGCGGAGGCCGGGCGCCGCTCCCGAGAGAACGCCCGGCCCCGCTCGCGTGGCCGGCTCCAGCCGCCGGCGCACTCGGTGCTGCGCCGGTTCCGCACGCACGAGGGCGGAGACAGCACGAGGGCGGAGACAGCACGAAGGCGGAGACAGCGCGAAGGCCCCGCCGGGCCGGACGGGGCCTGTGACGACAGGCGAGACTACGGGCTCAGAAGAGCTTCTTGCCCTTGCCGTAGTAGTACTTGCCGGTCTTCTTGCTCCGGCCGCACTCCTGCACCCACAGGTGGCTGCTGTAGCTGGAGCTCACGCTGATCTTGACGGTGGCCTTGCCGTCGTAGTTGTACTTCGTGCCGCCGGACGTCACGCCGACGATCTTGAAGCGAGACCAGTACTGCTTACTGCCCTCGGTGAACAGGAACCGCACGCAGGCGGTCCAGCCGTTCTTCTTGGTGTCCTGCAGGTAGCCCTTCACGTAGGTCTTCCCGCCGCTGCGGGTGTAGGTGCCCCACGCGTTGATGTAGCTGTAGGAGTTGTAGGGCTTCCAGCTCGTGGCGGCCGCCGCCTCGGCGGGGGCGCCCGCGACGGCCATGCCGGCCATCACGGTGCCGGCGGCCAGGGCTACTGCAGCGAGTCGCCGCATAGGTCCCTCCAGGCTCGTGTTTCGGGGGGTTAGCAGCCGATAACTTAGCAGTGTCCGCATGGTCACCTTTATGGCGGGCTTACAGGCTGACCAGGGCCGGACGATGTTCGTGGTCCGGCGAACCGATCGGGGGCCGGACGCGTCCAATGGTCCGGGAAGCGGTTCGCGCGGCATCGGGGACGTTACGCCGACACGATCATGGCAACTAGTGGAACCATGCCTGACGTGCGTGGCCGTGTCCGGGGGCCCGCGATCTTCGCGGGCCTCCTGCTGCTGACCCTCGTGCTCATGCTGCCCGCCCCCGCCCCCGCCCCCGCCCGCGCCGCCGAGCCCGCCCCCGGCGTCTCCGGGGCCGTCCCGCCGGCCGGCCCGGCCGTGGGCGAGAGCATCGCGACCTACGACGTCGTGCTGACCCTCGGCGCGGACGGCGTGCTGTACGTCCGGGAGACGATCACCTACGACTTCGACCAGACCGGCGAGCACGGGATCGTCCGGCACGTGCCGTTCCGCGTCGGCGACCGGGTCTACGACGTGCGGAACGTGCGCACCAGCTCGTCCACCGGCGCGCCGTCCCGGGCCCGGATGACGCGGTTCCTGCACGACGTGCGGATCAGCGTCGGCGACCGGCACCGCGAGGTCCGCGGGCGCCAGGCGTACGTGATCGAGTACGAGGTGGGGCGGGCGTTCACCCCGCGCGCCGGCCACGACGAGCTGGTGTGGGACGCGATCGGGACGTCCTGGCGCGTCCCGATCGGGAACGCGGCGGTGCGGGTGGAGGCGCCGGTCCCGCTGCGGCACGTGACCTGCCGCGCGGGCGCCCCGGGCGCGACGACCCGGTGCCTGCGCGACCGCGACGGCCCCTACGCCGTGGACTTCATACAGACGATGCTCGCCCCGCACGAGGGCATGAAGATCCGGGTGCGGCTGCCCAAGCACGCGGTCGCGGTCGCTCCGCCGCGCTACGTCCCGCCGCGCTGGACGGGCGGCTGGCCGGGCACCGCCGCCCTGGCGATGGCCCTCGGCGCCGTGGCGCTGATCGTGCGGCGCCCCGTCCCGCGGCGGCGGGCCGGCGTCGGCCTGGCCGCGGCCGGCCTGCTGCTGATCGTCGCGGACGCGGGGGACGAGGTCGCGGCCCGCGGGGTATGGGCGTTCTCGCTGGGCGACCGGTGCCTCGCCGGCCTTGCGCTGCTGATCGTCGGTGCCGGGATCATGTGCGCGTACCGGGCTCCCTCCGTTCCGGGGATGCGCGGGGGCCGTCCCCCCGCATGAACCGGACGGCCTGATCGGGAGCGGACGGTGGCCGGGTGGGTCTACAGTTGGTCGGTCGCGACGCGAACAGATCGTCCCGGCCGGCCGTCCAACGGGAAGACGCCCGAGCGGTAACGCGCGCCGGACGGGGTAACACGCCAACGGCGATCGGCGAGGGGAGGCGCAGCGGAGTGCGGGAGTACCTGCTCACGATGCTCGTCGCCGCCCTCGTCGCCTATCTGCTGACCCCGTCGGTGCGGCGGTTCGCCGTCTGGTTCGGGGCGCAGGCCGTCCCGCGCGACCGCGACGTCCACGTGATCCCGACGCCCCGGCTGGGCGGCCTCGCGATGTTCGGCGGGATGGTGGCGGCGCTGGTGGTCGCGACGGGGCTGCCGGAGATGCGCAAGGTCCTGGACGACGGCGACATCAGCGTCGCGAAGGCGCTGCTGCTGTCGGGCGGGCTGATCGTGCTGATCGGCATCGCCGACGACCGCTGGGAGGTGGACGCGCTCACCAAGTTCGCCGGGCAGGTCGCGGCCGCCGGGATCTTCATCATGCAGGGCATCCAGATCTACGTGATCCCGCTGCCGACCGGCGAGTCGCTGTCGCTGCCGCCCGCCTACGGGGTGCCGCTGACCGTCCTCGTCGTGGTCGCCACGATCAACGCGGTGAACTTCATCGACGGCCTGGACGGCCTCGCCGCGGGCGTCGTCGGGATCGCCGCGCTCGCGCTGTTCTCCTACGCCTACCTGCTGTCGCGGACGAACGGCCTGACCACGCTGACCGGCGCGACGCTCATCGCCGCCGTCCTGTTCGGGATGTGCGCGGGCTTCCTGCCGCACAACTTCAGCCCCGCGAAGATCTTCATGGGCGACACCGGCTCGATGCTGATCGGGCTGCTGCTCAGCGCGTCCACGATCATGCTGACCGGGCAGTTCGACCCGGCCATCCTCGCCAACGGGCTGTTCCCGTTCTTCGTCCCGGTGCTGCTGATCCCGGCGGTGGCCGCGGTCCCGTTCATGGACATGCTGCTCGCGGTGCTGCGGCGCACCAGCCAGGGCCGGTCGCCGTTCTCGCCGGACAAGCAGCACCTGCACCACCGGCTGCTGCAACTCGGCCACTCCACCCGCCGCGCCGTGCTGATCATGTACTTCTGGGTCGGGCTGCTGGCCTCCGGCCTGGTCGGGCTGGCGCTCTTCGACGCGGCGTGGATCACCCTCGGGATCACGCTGCTGGTCGCGACGGCCGGCGTCGTGCTGATACTCCGCAAGCCGCGCCGCGGGAAACCCGCCGCCGACCCGGGCACCGGCGACCACCCCGCGCAGCGCCCCTCGATGCGGGTCTGAGCCGTCCGCCGAGGGCGACGCGGCTCCTTCACGTAGTGTCGCGATGCGGCGAAAGCAACCCCTGAGCTGGGCTAAAGTCCAGGTGCGAGCGTGACCGGAGGTAGCCTCCCGGTTCCCCGAACCGCATTACCTCTAGGGTAATTGTGGACATACCGGACGCTTGTGATACCTTTCACGAACAACAGACGACCACTGACCGTGACCAGCCGGAGCCTTCATGCACACCTCCGACGCCCGGATGCTGCGCGGCGCCGTGATCCCGACCTCGGTCGCCGGGGCGGGCGCCGTCGTGATCGGCCTGCTGGCCGCCGGCGCCAAGGGCGCCCTGGCGGCGGCACTGGCCTCCGTCGTGGTGATCGCCTTCTTCTCGATCAGCGCGCTGGTGGTCTCGTGGGCCGCCAAGTACTCCGCGCAGACCATGATGCTGGCCGCGCTGGCCAGCTACGCGGTGAAGATCCTCGCGGTGATGGTGCTGGTCACGGTGATGGGCAGCGTCTCCATCTGGAACACCACGGTCTTCGGCTGGACGGTCATCGGCCTCGCGCTGCTCTGGATCGCCGCCGAATTCCGCGTCGTCCTGCAGCGGAGGCCCTACATTGACGAGCCCGAGAACGTCCCCGACCGGAGCCCGTGATGCGGGCCCCGCGGACGGTGCCTGCCCCAACGGACTACTCCAATATGACCACCGCATGGGTGGCCTGCTATCGTCCGGAGCGCGATGAGCGAGCAGAAACGCCGGCCGGAAGACGGCCAGCGAGAATTCGCCGACGTCGCCTGGTCCGTGCCCAGCTACCTTCTCTCCGGGATGATCATCTGGGGCGGCATCGGGTGGCTGCTGTCCACATGGACGCACCAGACCTGGCTGACCCCCATCGGCCTGGTCATCGGTGCCGGGCTCGCCGTCTACCTGGTCTACGTGAAGTACGGTCGCCACTCCTCCTGAGCGGCCCCGCCGCCGAGGAAGCCGCCGAGGAAGCCTTCGTGAAACATCACCACATTGATGAAGGGAACGCCGCGTGAACGCGCTGACGGTTCTCGCCTCCGGGGGAGATGAGTTCAAAGCCCCGGGCCCTGAGCTGTTCGACTTTCCGCCCCTGTTCGCCGGCGGCCCCGAGTGGCTCACCAAGCCCGTCGTCTTCGCGGTCGTCGGCGCCCTGGTGACCTGCGGGTTCTTCTGGACGGCGTTCGCCAAGCCGAAGCTCGTGCCGCGCGGCATGCAGAACATCGGCGAGATCGGCTACATGTTCGTGCGGGACGAGATCGCCCGCCCGTTCCTCGGCAAGAACACCGACCGGTGGATGCCGATGCTGATGTCGCTGTTCTTCCTGATCTGGTTCTGGAACATCTTCGCGGTCATCCCGATCATCCAGTTCCCGGTCGCGTCGCACATCGCGTTCCCGATCGTCCTGGCGGTGTTCGTCTACGTCGTCAAGGTGTACCTGGGCTTCAAGCACCAGGGCCCCGTGAAGTACTTCACGAACATGATCCCCAAGGGCCTGCCGCTGCCGGTCTACTTCCTGCTGGTGCCGATCGAGTACCTCTCGACGTTCATCCTGGCCCCCTTCACCCACGCGGTGCGGCTCTTCGCCAACATGTTCGCCGGCCACACGATCCTGGCCTTCTTCAGCCTCGTCGGCTTCTGGTTCCTGTTCGAGAAGCCCACCGCGCTCGGCTTCGGCGTCGGCATCGTGGGCGTGATCGTCACGATCCTGCTGACCGCGCTCGAGCTGCTGATCCAGTTCCTGCAGGCGTTCCTGTTCGCCATGCTCGCCGCGATGTACATCCAGAGCGGCCTGGAAGCCGACCACTAAGCCCGGGGTGGGCGCCGCCCCGGCGCCGGGCCCCTACTGAACGACCTCGTTCGCCCAGACCGGCGGAGCGTCCGCCGGCCGACAGAAAAGGAATGAAACCCCATGACGGGAGAAGTGCTCGCCGCCCTCGACGGTAACGTCACCTCGATCGGGTACGGCCTCGCGGCCATCGGCCCCGGTATCGGCATCGGCATCATCTTCGGTCAGGGCGTGAACGCCATCGCGCGCCAGCCCGAACTGACCGGCGTGATCCGCACCAACATGCTGCTGGGATTTGTCCTCACCGAGGCGCTCGCCCTCATCGGCCTGGTCGCGCCCTTCATCTTCCAGGGCATCTGACCACGGGTTCCAACTGAGGAAGGGCTGCAAAAATGATCACAGCAGCTTCCGTCCTTGCGGCGGAGGAGAACAACCCTCTCGTCCCGCACCCGTACGAGCTGGTCGTCGGCATCTTCTCGTTCCTCGTCGTCATGGTCGTTCTGGGTCGCATCCTCGTCCCGCGTCTGCAGAAGACGCTGGAGGAGCGGACCCAGGCGATCGAGGGCGGTCTCGAGCGGGCGGAGCAGGCGCAGAAAGAGGCCCAGCAGGTCCTCGATCAGTACAAGTCCCAGCAGAAGGCGGCCGCGGTCGAGGCGTCCAACGAGCGACGCAAGGCCGAGGAGCAGGGCGCGCAGATCATCGCCGAGGCCAAGGAGAAGGCCCAGGCGGAGGCACGCAAGATCGTCGAGGACGCCAAGAAGCAGATCGAGGCCGAGCGGCAGCAGGCGCTGCAGTCGCTGCGCGCCGAGATCGGCGCCATGTCGGTCGACCTCGCCGGACGCGTCGTGGGCGAGTCCCTTGAGGACAGCGCGCGGCAGAGCCGGGTCGTCGACCGGTTCCTCGAGGAGCTGGAGAGCCGGGCTCGCACGCAGGAGCAGATCACATCATGACCATCACCGGAGCGGTGAGCAGGGCGTCGCTGGCCGAGGCCAAGGAGCGGCTGGAGGCCGTCATCTCCTCCGCCGACCTGGCCGCGCTCGGCGGCGACCTGTTCGCGGTGCTGCACCTGATCGACCGCGAGCACGGCCTGCGGCGGGCGGTGTCCGACCCGGCGCGCGACGGTGCCGACAAGGCGCAGCTCGTCCAGATCCTGCTGGAGGGCAAGGTGTCGCCGGCCGCTCTCGGGCTGGTCGCCGATGTCGTCCGGCTGCGCTGGTCGAAGCCGTCGGAGCTGTCGGACGCGGTGGAGACCCTCGCGGTCACCGCCGAGGCCGCCCGCGCCGAGGCCGACCGGAGGATCGACGACCTGGAGGACGAGCTGTTCCGGTTCTCCCGGGTCGTCGAGCGGGAGGTCGCGCTGCGCGGCGCCCTCGCCGGTCCGGGCCTGCCGGACGACCGCAAGCTCGGCGTGGTCACAGCGCTGCTGGAGGGCAAGGTCACGCCGGCGACGCTGACGCTGATCACCGAGCTGGTGCTCCGTCCGAGAGGACGTAGCCTGGAGGGCGGGCTCGCCGAGTACGGCAAGCTCGTCGCCCAGCGCCGGCAGCGGCTCGTCGCACTGGTGCGGACGCCGACCGAGCTGTCGGCGCGGCAGCGGACGCGGCTCGCCGCGGTACTCGCCGCCGCGTACGGGCACGAAGTACACCTGAACATCGAGATCGACCCGGGCACGATCGGCGGACTGTCGATCGAGATCGGGGACGAGATCATCGACGGCACGATCGCCGGGCGGCTGGACGACGTCCGCCGGCGGCTCGGCGCCGGCTGAGCGCCGCTCGAGCCGGCCCCAGCGCCGGTTGAGCCGGCCCCATCGCCGGGCGCCGGTTGAGCTGACCTTTTAGGGAGCAAGAGAGGAATCATGGCGGAGCTGACGATCCGTCCGGATGAGATCCGGAACGCGCTGGAGCGCTTCGTCCAGTCGTACGAGCCCGAGGCCGCCGCGCGCGAAGAGGTCGGCACCGTCGTCGATTCCGGCGACGGT
The DNA here is from genome assembly GCF_001552195.1 of Actinomadura latina NBRC 106108. GTDB lineage: Bacteria > Actinomycetota > Actinomycetes > Streptosporangiales > Streptosporangiaceae > Spirillospora > Spirillospora latina. Next base: position 55,060 of record NZ_BCQS01000032.1, on the reverse strand, counting down.
ATCGCCCACGTCGAGGGCCTGCCCTCCGCGATGGCGAACGAACTCCTTGAGTTCGAGGACGGTACCCGTGGCCTGGCTCTGAACCTGGACGTGCGCGAGATCGGCGCCGTTGTCCTTGGCGACTTCAGCAACATCGAGGAGGGCCAGAAGGTCCGGCGGACCGGCGAGGTCCTGTCGGCGCCGGTCGGCGACGCCTTCCTCGGCCGTGTTGTGGACGCACTGGGCAGCCCGCTCGACGGCCTCGGCCCGATCGAGTCGACCGAGCGCCGCGCGCTCGAACTGCAGGCCCCCACGGTCGTGCAGCGGCAGTCGGTGAAGGAGCCGCTGCAGACCGGCATCAAGGCCATCGACGCGATGACGCCGATCGGTCGCGGCCAGCGGCAGCTGATCATCGGTGACCGGCAGACCGGCAAGACCACGGTCTGCGTGGACACCATCATCAACCAGAAGGAAGCCTGGGACTCGGGCGACCCGGACAAGCAGGTGCGCTGCATCTACGTCGCGGTCGGCCAGAAGGGCTCCACGATCGCGAACGTCCGCCGCTCCCTGGAGGAGGCCGGCGCGCTGGAGTACACCACGATCGTGGCGGCTCCGGCGTCCGACCCGGCGGGCTACAAGTACATCGCCCCCTACACCGGGTCCGCGATCGGGCAGCACTGGATGTACCAGGGCAAGCACGTCCTGATCGTGTTCGACGACCTGTCGAAGCAGGCCGAGGCCTACCGCGCGGTGTCGCTGCTGCTGCGCCGCCCGCCGGGCCGCGAGGCCTACCCGGGTGACGTCTTCTACCTGCACTCCCGGCTGCTGGAGCGCTGTGCGAAGCTGTCGGACGACCTCGGCGCCGGTTCGATGACGGGTCTGCCCATCATCGAGACCAAGGGCAACGACGTGTCGGCCTACATCCCGACGAACGTCATCTCGATCACCGACGGGCAGTGCTTCCTGGAGACGGACCTGTTCAACCAGGGCGTCCGGCCGGCGATCAACGTCGGTATCTCGGTGTCCCGGGTCGGCGGCTCCGCGCAGATCAAGGCGATGCGCAAGGTCGCCGGCACGCTGCGCCTCGCGCTGTCGCAGTTCCGCGACCTGGAGGCGTTCGCCGCCTTCGCGTCCGACCTGGACGCGGCGTCCCGCGCCCAGCTGGAGCGCGGCGCCCGCCTGGTCGAGCTGCTGAAGCAGCCGCAGGGCGCGCCGTTCCCGGCCGAGCAGGAGGTCGTGTCCGTGTGGGCGGGCACCTCCGGCGAGCTGGACGACGTCCCGGTCGCCGACATCCGCCGCTTCGAGCGGGAGTTCCTCGAGTACATCAAGCGCGAGGAGGGCGGCATGCTGACCGCCATCCGCGAGACGGGGCAGCTCTCCGACGACGGCCTCACCAGCCTCAAGAACACCATCACGGAGTTCAAGAAGGGCTTCCAGACCAGCGAGGGCGACCTGCTGGCCGAGGAGCCCGTCGAACCGATCGAGGCCGAGGACGTCGAGCAGGAGACCATCACCCGCGTCAAGAAGGACTGACGCCGATGGCCGCGCAACTTCGTCAACTCCGGCAGCAGATCAAGACGGTCAAGTCGACCGCCAAGATCACGCGTGCCCAGGAGATGATCGCCACGTCGCGGATCGTCAAGGCCCAGCAGGCGGTGGCGGCGTCCAAGCCGTACGCCGACCAGATCACGCAGGCCCTGACCGCGCTGGTGAGCCACCATGTGGGGATCGACCACCCGCTCCTGCAGGAGCAGCCGGCCGACACCCGCAGCGCCGTCCTGATCGTCACGAGTGATCGCGGGTTCTGCGGCGCCTACAACGCCAACGTGATCCGCGAGGCCGAGTCCCTGATCCGGGCGCTGCGGGACGAGGGCCGCGAGCCGGTCCCGTACGTGGTGGGCAACAAGGGCATCACCTGGTACCGGTTCCGGGGCCGGGAGGTCGCCCAGACCTGGCACGGGTTCAGCGACCGTCCGCACTTCGCGAACGCGGAGCAGATCGGCCGCCGGCTGACCGAGGACTTCCTCAAGACCGACGCCGAGGGCGGTGTCGGCGAGATCCACGTGGTCTACACCGAGTTCGTCTCGATGCTGACCCAGGCCGTCCAGGTCAAGCGGCTGATGCCGCTGGAGATCGAGGAGAGCACCTCGGGCAAGGTCCCGCCGGCGTACGAGTTCGAGCCGTCCGCCGCGGCGGCGCTCGACCTCCTGCTGCCCAACTACATCGAGAGCCGCATCTTCCACATGCTGCTGCAGTCGGCGGCGTCCTTCCAGGCGTCGGTCCGGCGGGCCATGAAGTCGGCGACCGACAACGCCAACGAACTGCTCGGGGTCTACACGCGCCAGATGAACCAGGCGCGGCAGGCCGCGATCACCCAGGAAATCAGCGAGATCGTCGGTGGCGCTGACGCGCTCGCCGAGTCTGGCGGGGAGTGATAATGACTGCACAGGTAGAGACGGCGACCGCGACCGGGCGCGTCGCACGCGTCATCGGCCCGGTCGTCGACGTGGAGTTCCCCGCCGACGCCCTCCCGGAGATCTACAACGCCCTCAACGTCCAGGTGACGCTGGGCGGCGAGGAGAAGACCCTGACCTTCGAGGTCGCCCAGCACCTGGGCGACAACATGGTCCGGGCCATCTCCATGCAGCCGACGGACGGCCTGGTCCGCGGCGCTCCGGTGGTCGACAGCGGCAAGTCCATCGCGGTCCCGGTCGGCGACATCACCAAGGGCCACGTGTGGAACGCCCTCGGCGAGGCGCTGGACGCCCCGACCGCGTCGCTGGAGATCAACGAGCGCTGGGGGATCCACCGCAAGGCGCCGGCGTTCGACCAGCTGGAGTCCCGGACCGAGATGCTGGAGACCGGCATCAAGGTCATCGACCTGCTCGCCCCGTACGTCAAGGGCGGGAAGATCGGCCTGTTCGGCGGCGCGGGTGTGGGCAAGACGGTCCTCATCCAGGAGATGATCCGCCGTGTCGCCCGCAACTTCGGCGGCACCTCGGTGTTCGCCGGCGTCGGCGAGCGCACCCGTGAGGGCAACGACCTCTGGGTGGAGATGGCGGAGGCGGACGTCCTGAAGGACACCGCCCTCGTGTTCGGCCAGATGGACGAGCCGCCGGGCACCCGGCTGCGCGTCGCGCTGGGCGCGCTGACGATGGCGGAGTACTTCCGCGACGTCCAGAACCAGGACGTGCTGCTGTTCATCGACAACATCTTCCGGTTCACACAGGCCGGCTCGGAGGTCTCCACGCTGCTCGGGCGCATGCCGTCCGCGGTGGGGTACCAGCCGACGCTGGCCGACGAGATGGGCGTGCTGCAGGAGCGGATCACCTCGACGCGCGGTCACTCGATCACCTCGATGCAGGCGATCTACGTGCCCGCCGACGACATCACCGACCCGGCGCCGCACACCACGTTCGCGCACCTGGACGCCACCACGACCCTGTCCCGGAGCATCTCCGAGAAGGGCATCTTCCCGGCGGTCGACCCGCTCGACTCCACCTCGCGGATCATGGACCCGCAGATCCTGGGGAACGAGCACTACGAGGTCGCCCAGGAGGTCGTGCGGATCCTGCAGAAGTACAAGGAGCTGCAGGACATCATCGCGATCCTCGGTATCGACGAGCTGTCGGAGGAGGACAAGGTCACCGTCCAGCGGGCGCGGCGCATCGAGCGTTTCCTGTCGCACCCGATGTACGTGGCCGAGCAGTTCACCGGCCAGCCCGGTGTGACCGTGCCGAAGGACGAGACGGTCGCCTCGTTCAAGGCGATCGCCGAGGGCAAGTACGACCACCTGCCCGAGCAGGCGTTCTTCATGTGCGGTGGCATCGAGGACGTCGAGAAGAAGGCCAGGGAGCTGGAGAAGTAGTCCGCTCCGGCGGGGCCGTCCCGGGACGACGCGTTCGACCGCGCGTCCGGGGGCGGCCCCGCCGGTACCGCTCCAGTATTCGGAGGAAACAGACGTGGCAACCCTGAGGGTCGGGCTGGTCTCGCCGGAGCGCGAGATCTGGTCCGGTGAGGCCAGGATGGTGGTCGCGCAGACCATCGAGGGCTCGCTCGGCATCCTGCCGGGCCACGCCCCGGTGCTGGGCGTGCTGCTGGACGGCAGCGTGGTGAAGATCGAGCCGGCGGACGGCGGCAAGCCGATCACCGCGGCGGTCGGCAGCGGGTTCTTCTCCGTCGCCGCCGACGAGGTGTCGGTGCTGGCCGAGCAGGCCGAGATCGGCGACGAGATCGACGTGGACGACGCCCGGCGGGCGCTGGACGCGGCGCTCGCGCAGGAGGGCGAGGACGCGACGCCGGAGCGGCGCGCGCGGGCCCGGCTGCGCGCGGCGGGCATCGAGGCCTAGCATCGAGGTCTGGAGTTCGACGGACGGCGGGGGACTTGGGCGAGCACCTGGCACTGGACGTGGGCGGTGCCCTGGCGGCGCTCGTCCTCGTGGCGGCGCTGCTGTTCGTCTCGATGGCGGTGCGCCGCTGGCTGTTCACGCGCGGCGGCGGCACCGTGGAGTGCAGCCTGCGCGAAATGTCCCCGGAGGGCGGAGCTCCGGGGGTGTGGCGGCTCGGCATCGGCCGGTACAAGGGCGATGAGCTGCACTGGCACCGCGTGTTCGGTTTCCGCAGAAGGCCCCGGCAGGTGATTCACCGCCGGGGCCTCGTCGTGTCCAACCGCCGCCTGCCCGGCCCGGAGGAGGCGGAGGGCCTGCTGCCGGACGTGAGCGTCATCGAGGTGCGGGACGGCGCGCTGACCGTCGAACTGGCGATGGGCGCGGCGGCGCTGACCGGGTTCCTGGCGTGGCTGGAGGCCGCGCCGCCCGGCCTTCCGGTCGACCTGCACCAGCCGGAATGAGCGCGCGCGGCATGGCCGGGTAAGGCGCCGGTATCGAGTTGGCGTTGCGGTGCCGCGGCTGCTTGAGGCGGGCGGGGCGCGGGTCCAGGATCGCTGCTGGTCCGCTCCGTCCCCGTCCGCTGGAGTGCACGTGCGCAAGCTGATGACCGGCCGCAACCTCCTCACCGGCGCCGCCGTGGCGCTGCCCGCGCTGTTCCTGCCGGCGGCGCTGCCCGCGGCCGGTGCCGCGCCGGCCCGCCCCGACCTCGCGAAGCTCGTGACGCTGAAGGACGTCAAGGCGCATCTCGCGGCGTTCCAGGAGATCGCCGACTACAACGGCGGCAACCGCGCGGCGGGGACGCCCGGCTACGACGTGTCGGTGAAGTACGTCGTCGGACGGCTCCGGAAGGCCGGCCTCACACCGAAAGTGCGGAAGTTCACCTATCCGTACTGGCGGGAGAAGTCGGACGCGGTGTTCGCCCGGACGGCGCCGTCCAGGAAGTCCTACAAACGGGAGAAGGACTTCCTGACCTTCGCGTATTCGGGGTCCGGGGACGTGAACGCGCCCGTGATCGCGGTGGACGTCCCGTCCAAGGGCGAAGGGACGAGCGGCTGCCAGAAGGGCGACTTCAAGGGCTTCAAGAAGGGCTCGATCGCCCTGATGCAGCGTGGGGGCTGCATGTTCGCGACGAAGGCGGCGCGGGCGAAGGCGGCGGGCGCGCCGGCCGTGGTCGTCTTCAACAAGCCGGGGGAGAAGGGGCCGATCAACGGGACGGTGTCGAAGCCGTCCGCGATCCCGGTCGTCGGCATCGCCCACGACCTCGGCGTCGCCTTGGCGAAGGCCGCCGGGAAGGGCGGGCTGAAGCTGCGCGTGAAGACCGACACCGCGCACGGGAAGAAGTCGTCGGCCAACGTCATCGCCGACACCGAGCGCGGGGACGCCGGCAACGTGGTGCTGGCCGGCGCGCACCTCGACAGCGTCCCGGCGGGCGCGGGGATCAACGACAACGGCAGCGGCGCCGCCGCGCTGCTCGCCATCGCCGGGAAGATCAACGGCCTCGGCAAGGGCCTGCGCAACCGGGTGCGGTTCGCCTGGTGGGGAGCCGAGGAGGAGGGGCTGCGCGGCTCCGCCCACTACGTGGCGTCGCTGCCGGGCGCCGAGCGGGAGAAGATCGCCCTGAACATCAACCTCGACATGCTCGGCTCGCCGAACGGCGTCCGCGGCGTGTACGACGGCGACCACTCCACCCGCGGCGGCACGCGGGCGCCCGCCGGGTCGGGGGCGATCGAGAAGATGTTCCGCGACTACTTCAAGGGCCGCCGCCTGCCGACGGCCGAGAGCGAGTTCGACGGGCGCTCCGACTACGGCCCGTTCATCGAGCGGGGCATCCCGTCCGGCGGCCTCGACACCGGCGCCGAGGGCCTGAAGACCGCCGCGGAGGCCAAGGCGTTCGGGGGCCGGGCCGGCAAGGCGTACGACCCGTGCTACCACGCCAGGTGCGACCGGCTGAAGAACGTCGACCTCAAGCTGCTCGACACCAACGCGGACGGTGTCGCGCACGTCCTGCAGCACCTCGCCGGGACGACCGTCGCGGTCAACGGCGGCGCCCGGCTGGCCCTGCCTCTCGTCCCGTCCTACGAGCCGCTCTGGCGGGGCCCGTACCTGGTCCGCTAGCTGGGCCCGACGAAGATGCTGCCGTCCCCGGCGGTCAGTTCGATGCGCCGCTCGGACCGGGAGTCCTGGTGGACGGCCGAGTCGATCCGCTTGCCTCCGTTGCCGGTGGACGTGCTGATCGCGTAGCTCTCCCCGGCGGGAAGCCGGAGGCGGATGGAGCCGTTGTCGCTGGTCGCCTTGAGGGTCGTGGGCGGCCCGGCGAGGCGCAGGTCGATGCCGCCGTCCCTCGTCCCAGCGGTGAGCCGGTCGGTGGTCAGTCCCCTGGCGTCGATGCTGCCGTTGTCGGTGCGCAGTTCGGCGCTGGCGACGTTCCCGCCGAGCCGGATGCGCCCGTCCTTGGACGTGGCCTTCAGCGTGGTGGCGGTGAGCCCGGTCGCGTCCACGGAACCGTTGTCGCTGCGCAGGTCGGCGGCGGTGACACGGCCCGAGACGCGCAGCGACCCGTCGTTCGAGCTGAGGGAGACGGTGGGCCCGCGCAGGTCCGTCGCGGTGACCGAGCCGTTGTCGCTGTGCAGGTTCACCGTCCCCGCGAGCCCGGACGCGACGATCGTCCCGTCCCGGTTGTCGATCCGCACGGGCGTCGAGCGCGGCACCCGGACGCGGTAGGAGACGCCGCACCCGCTGAACCCGATCACCTGGGTGCCGCACTTGGACGTGAGCTTCAGCGCGCCCCCCTCGACGACGTGCTTCGCCTTCGGCCGGTTCTTGTCGTTGGACCAGCTCAGCCGCTCGACGACCTCGATGCCGGGGGAGTCGGACGCGGTCACCTCGACCCGGCTCCCGTTCGTCTGGATCCTCAGCGCGGTGACGCCGGCCGGCGCGGTGTAGGAGCGGTCCTCGTGGCGGGTACCGCCAAAGCTCACGTTGCCGCAGCCGACCAGCGCCACCGCCGCCGCTGCCAGGACGGCCGTGCCCGTCAGGGTCCTCACGTGGTCTCTCCCGTTGTCGCCATGCCCTCGTACACGACCAGCCTGGCCTGGACGGGACGGGGTCACCAGGTGGGGAGCCGGTCAACCGGAGGTGGGGCTAACCCCACCCTCAGCGCTCGCCGCCCGGCTTCCACAGCACGTCGCCGTGCTCGGCGTTCGCCACGCGGCACAGGATGAACAGCAGGTCCGACAGCCGGTTGAGGTACTTGGCGGTGAGCGGGTTCACGCCGCCCTCGGCGGTGTCGCCGGCGCTGCCGTGCGCCTCGATCGCGGCCCACGTGGTGCGTTCGGCGCGGCGCGTCACCGTCCGCGCGACGTGCAGCAGCGCGCCGCCCGGCGTCCCGCCGGGGAGGATGAAGCTGCGCAGCGTCGGAAGCTCGGCGTTGTGCTCGTCGCACGCCTCCTCGAGCCGCTCGATGTAGGACGTCTCGACGCGCAGCGGCGGATACTGCGGGTCGGGGACGACCGGCGCGCACAGGTCGGCGCCCACGTCGAACAGATCGTTCTGGACGCGGACGAGCAGCGCCACCACGTCCTCCGGCAGCGCGCCGAGCGCGACGGCCGTCCCGATCGCGGCGTTGGCCTCCTCGACGTCCGCGTACGCGGCGAGGCGCGGATCGGTCTTGCTCGTGCGCGACGCGTCGCCCAGCGCGGTGGTGCCGTCGTCGCCCGTTCGGGTGTAGATCCGTGACAGCACGACGGGGTTGTCCCTGTTCTTCGCCATATGAGGCAGCCTAACCCTGCCGCTTACAGAAGCCCGTTCGGTAGGGTTCCGGGAAAGACCCCGGAGGCCGCCGTGTACGACTACATCATCGTGGGAGCGGGGAGCGCGGGCTGCGTCCTCGCCGCCCGACTGACCGAGGACCCCTCCGCGAAGGTCCTGCTGCTGGAGGCGGGCCCGCCCGACGACGCGCCGGAGATCCACATTCCGGCCGCCGTCGCCGCGCTGATCAAGGGCCCGTACGACTGGGACTACGCGACCACCCCGCAGGAGCACGCCGCCGGCCGCAGCGTGTACTGGCCGCGGGGGCGGACGCTCGGCGGCAGCTCGTCCACCAACGCGATGATCTACATCCGCGGCGCCCGGTACGACTACGACACCTGGCGCGACTCCTACGGCTGCGACGGCTGGGGCTACGAGGACCTGCTGCCCTACTTCCAGCGGGCCGAGGACCAGCAGCGCGGCGACCTCCCCTACCACGGCGTCGGCGGCCCGCTCCGCGTCGAGGACCTGCGCTACAAGCACCCGCTGACCCGCGCGTGGGTGCAGTCCGCGAAGGCGTACGGCCTCGCCGCGAACGCCGACTTCAACGGCGCCGACCAGGACGGCGTCGGCTTCTACCAGGTCACCCACAAGCGCGGGAAGCGCTGGTCGACCGCCGCCGGGTACCTGCGCCCGATCGAGAACCGGCCGAACCTGACGGTCGTCACCGACGCCCTCGCCACCCGCGTCGTGATCGAGGACGGCCGCGCCACCGGCGTCCGCTACGAGGCGCGCGGCGAGACGCACTCGGCCCGCGCCGACGCCGAGGTGATCCTGTCCGGCGGCGCGGTGAACAGCCCGCAGCTCCTCATGCTCTCCGGGATCGGCCCGGCCGACCACCTGCGCTCCCTCGGCATCGACGTCGTCGTCGACTCCCCGGTGGGGCAGCGGCTCCAGGACCACCCGTTCGTGAACGTCATGTTCGCGACCCCCCGCTCGAAGCCCCTGTGGGAACTGGCCAACGCCCGCTCCTTCGCCCTCTACCAGGCCCTGGCGCGCGGCCCCTACGCCTCGAACGTCGCCGAGGCCGGTGGATTCGTCCGGACGGTGGAGGGCCTGCCGGCGCCCGACCTGCAGTACCACGTCCTGCCGACGCCCTTCGTGAACCAGGGCCTCACCGAGTCGTCCGAGCGGCTCCTGTCGGTCATGGTCACCGCGGTCGCGATCGCGAGCCGGGGCGCGCTGACCCTCCGCTCCGCCAGCCCGCACGCCAAGCCGCTGATCGACCCCGCCTACCTCGCCGACAAGGCCGACCTGGACATCCTGGTCGCCGGCGTCCGGCAGGCCCGCGAGATCGCCGCCTCCGGCCCGCTCGCCTCACTGATCGGCGGCGAGTGGGCGCCGGGCGAGCAGGCCGACTCCGACGAGGCCATCGTCGACTTCGTCCGCCGCGAGGTCGCCACGCTGTTCCACCCGACGAGCACCTGCGCGATGGGCACGGGCGACTCCGTCTGCGACCCGTCCCTGCGCGTCCGGGGCGTGGAGGGCCTCCGCGTCGTGGACGCCTCCGTCATGCCGGCCGTCCCGCGCGGCAACACCAACGCCCCGACCATCGCGATAGCCGAGCGAGCCGCCGACCTGATCCGCAACCGCACCCCCCTCGCACCCGCCAACACCCAGAAATGAGGAACGCCCCCGTCCTTCCCGGACGGGGGCGCGTGCTGCGTACAGTGCGCGGGCGTCACCGCTTGAGCGCCTTCGCGATGCGGACGCGGCGCGCGTGCTTCGCCTCGGCCCGCAGCACCCGTACGCGGTCCTTGATGATGATGTTGCTGAACTCCGGGCGGATCATGTCTGGCTCCTTGTTCCCTGCCGGTCCCTCTTGGCCCGACATGTATAAGGTTCGTCCTAAGCCCCCACCCCCCACATTGGGACGACGCCTTATCTAAGCCCCCTAGGACGCCTTAGATCCCGGCCGCTCACCCGAAGGACCTCAGACGGACCCCCAGTCACGCACCCAGGAACTGGCCGACTGGGACGGGATGTGCGCGCGGATCGCCGACCTGCGCCCGCTGTGGCGGCCGGGCGCCGCGACCGGGTTCCACGTCCTGACCTTCGGTTTCGTCCTCGGCGAGGTGGTCGGCAGGGTCACCGGGCGCCCCGCCTCGGCGGTACTGCGGGACGAGCTCGCCGTCCCGCTCGGTGTCCCCGGCGACCTGTGCTTCGGCGTCCCCACCGCCAAGCCCCGCTGAGAGGACGTCGCGGTGTCTGCCGCCGGCCGAAAGGGGCTGGACATCATGGCTCGCGGTGTGCCAGTATCCCGACCCATGATCTTTGAAAGGGGCGTCGCCGCCCTCGTCCGGTGAGCGACCACGTGCAGCGGGAAGCTGCCGCCATCCGCGCGGAGTGGCTCGGGCATCTGCTCTCCACCGCGCCCGCCGACCGTCCGGCCGCCGAAGCGGCCATCTCCGAGCTGTACCGGCTGATCGGCCTCGATCCACCGCGTTTCCGCTGGGTGGTCTCGCCGCTCGCGGCCCTGGAGACCGTCCCGCCCGGGGCCCGGCCGTCCGAGACCGCGGACCGTCTTGACGACTGGCCGCTGCCGACGCGTTTCCGCAGGCTGATCAACGGGCTGGCCGTGGATCTCGACGCCCGGATCCTGTGCGGCTACCCTCCGCTGGACCAGATGTTGCGGCAGCTGGTCCGGGCACCGATCACGGCCTCCACCCGGAGCACGCTCCGCCCGGCGCTCCAGACCGTCCACGAGCGGGCCGATTGGGGAAGCGCCTGGTACGAGGCCCAGTGCGTCTCCTGGTCGGCCCACTACGACGCCGTTCGCCGGACGTCCGGGGTGATCTTCACACCCGCGCAGAACCGCCTGCTCGACCTGTGGGCGGCGCCGGCCCGGTCCTGCGGCTGGTGGTGGCCGCGCGAGGACGTCTGCGTCGTCTCCGAGCGGCCCGTCGAGCTGCACACCGAGGTCTGGGGCGACGAGGGGCAGGTGCGGCTGCACCGCCCGGACGGTCCCGCGCTCCGTTACGCCGACGGCTGGGACGTCTACGCCTGGCACGGCACGCGGGTGCCGCCCTGGGTGGTGGACGACCCCACCGTCGACCGGATCGCGGAGGAGCCGAACGTCGAGGTGCGGCGGTGCGCCATCGAGAACCTCGGCTGGGGCGACTACATCGACCGGGCCGGGCTGCGCCTCGTGGCCACCGCCCCCGACCCCGGCAACCCAGGCTCGGAGCTGCGGCTCTACGACCTGCGCGAGCAGACCAGGGTGCTGCTCGCCGTCAACGGCTCGATCGAACGCGACGGGCACCGCCGCAGGTACGGGCTGACCGTGCCGGGCGCCATCGACGACCCGGTCGCCGCCGCCGGATGGACCTACGGGCTGTCCGGTGACCAGTACTCACGCCTCGTCCGCCGAACCTGAAGGTGATCCCCATGAACGTGACTCTCGCGTCCCTGTCCCAGCAGACCGGTCTCGCCGTGCTCGACCATCTCGAACAGTCGGTGAGCATCCCCGTCATCGACGGATTCCAGGCCCAGGGCGACCTGATCGTCATCCCCGTCTCCGAAATCTCGGCGTCCCTCTCCTTCCACCCGAAGGCCCTCTGGACGGACGTGCCGCCCGAGGGCGTCGAACTCCTCCGCGGCGCGGCGGGCGGCAACCCGCACACCCTCGTCGCCGACTGAACCTCCACTCCCGGTCTCGGCCGGGAGATGCGCCTGGCCAGCAGATCCGCCAGGCGGGCGGGCAAGACCACAGACTGCAACGAAAAGCGCCCCCGTCTGGTGGGACGGGGGCGCAGGATTTCCAGGACAGGCCGCAGGCGTCACCGCTTGCCGGCCTTCGCGATGCGGACGCGGTGGGCCTTCTTCGCCTCGTTCCGCAGCACCCGTATGCGGTCGTTGATGATGACCTTGCTGATCTCCGGGGGGCGGATCATGTCTGGCTCCTTGTTTCCTGTCGGGCCCTCTTGGCCCGACATGTACAAGGTTCGTTCTAAGCCTCCCGCCTCCACATCGGGACGACGCCCTATTTACGGCACCTCAGACCGCCTTAGTCCGTGACCGTCCAGTCGGAATGCCTAAGCCGAAAGCTCGGTCACACACCTCGTCCCCAGGACCCAGCCGTGTTGTGTCAGGGCCTGCTGCCCTGGATTTTGAGGTGGTGCACTGGGTGGGGTGGTGCCGGTTTCTCCCGGCCGCAGTCCTAACGGCCGTGCGCGTGGCTGAGGTGCCTTTTTATCGGTTTAGTGTGGTTGCTATAGGTGGGTGGCTGAGGTGGCCTTCCGAAAGCGGGCGCGTTCGTTTGTCTGTGTTGCCGGTTGCTGTCACGTTGGTTGCGGTGGTTGGTTGGTTGGGGTGGGGTGTTGATCTGCAGGTTGGTGAGTGGTTGCTGCCGCTGCCGCGCGTCGCGCGGAACCCTCGTCGGCGAGGACGGGTGCGGGTATCGGTGATGGCGCGCGAAGCGCGCGCTCAGGCCGGACCCCGCGCTGGCCTTTTACCTGCACCTCCCTCAACCCACAACCGCAACCAACGTGACAGCAACTGGCGGCTCTGCTGCACTGGGCGCGCTCGCCTTCGGAAGGCACCTCAGCCATCCGCTCACAGCAACCACCCCAACCCGATAAAGCCGCCCTCAGCCCGCGCGGGCTGTTGGACGACCGCCGACCGAAAGGAACGTCCTTTGCGGGCGTCGACCGAAGAATAGTCGGTGACAGTAATGTGGCGTGTCTGGAATGTCTAGCCCTATTGGTGAGGCTCCGCATATAATGGGGAGCAGGAATTCAGGTTGGGAGGTGAACCCCTGTGTCGATGCCCGCCCCCGTCGTCGCGGCCGCGACCAGTCGCCAGCGTGAATGGGAGAATCGGGAATGGTTCCCGCCCGGCCCGCAATTGGCAATCTGCCTGTCCGGTGGGAAGAACCGCCTGGCCGACCTGACCGACGACGAACTTCTCCAGGTCGCGGCCGCCGCTCGCCGCCAGACTTCATGGGCGCAGGCACGGGAACTGGCCGCCATCGCCGAACTCACCCGCCGCCGCACCACCGACGAAGATTCCGGCGACCCCGACTACCGGATCCTGTCGGCTCGCGAATCGGTCACCGAAGAGGTCGCCGCCGCCCTCACCGTGACCGGCAACACCGCCGCCACCCTGGTCCACCTCGCCGAACAACTGACCGGCCCACTCGCCCGGACCGCAGACGCGCTGGAGGCCGGACACATTGACATGGGCAAAGCCCGCGTCATCTGCGACGTCACCGACCGGTTGCCCGAGGAGACGGCCGGACGGATCGAGCGCGCGGCGCTGGAGAAGGCGTCCAGGCAGACCACCGGGCAACTACGCCGCCGTCTCAAGCGGATCGCACAGCGCCTTGCGCCCGAGGCGATCGAGGAACGCAGGCGCGAAGCGGTCCGGCAACGGCGCCTTGAGCTTTGGGACACCCCGTCCGGCACTTCTGACCTGGCACTGTGCGACCTGGCCGCCGAAGACGCCCACGCGATCTACAACAAGATCACCGCCGCCGCACACGGCGTCAAGGCGGATGGTGACCCCCGCCTCCTGAGCGCCATCCGCGCCGATCTGGCTACCCGACTCCTGCATGGCATCGAGCTTCCCGATGCCGTCCGATCCCTTCTTGCTCGGACGCAGGACGACACCGGCTCCGGCCTTCCGGGGGCGGATGGCGGCCAGACCGAAGCTCCGCCCGCGCCGAGCCTGGGAGCCGGACCGGTCGGTCCCGCCAAGCCGGCATCCGGAAACGTCGCCGTCTCACTCGATGGCGCAGTCGGTGGCGGCGCACCGTCCGCGCCCGCCGTTCTCAGCTTGCGCACCGGTAACGTCCTTGAACACGACGGCGAGTCCAAGGCCCACCGGAACAGCGGCCCGCAGCCTGCCACCGGCCCGGCTTCGTCACACCGCGATGCCCGTTCTGCAGGCGACGAGGAAGCTCGCTCGGCCGACGCCCCCCGAGCGGACAGAACGGCGGACGACGCGCCACCCTCTCTTGGCCCCCGAAACGAACCGGGCGGCGATCTCAGCGGCGATGCCGGTATCGCCGCGCTGGCGGACGCGGTGGACCGACGCCTGAACCACGTGCGCGGACGCGTCCACCCCCGCGAACTACCGCAGGCCGTCCGGGAGACAGCGCAGCGCATCCACAGCCAGTTCGCGGACGCCCGCGACGCGGCCTGCCAAGGCGGCGACAAGGTCCACGGCCGACCCGGCTACCGGCCATCCGCCGCGATGCGGCGTGAGGTCGAAGCCCGCCACACGACGTGCGTGTTCCCCACCTGCAACCAGCCTTCCCACCGCTGCGACCTCGACCACACCATCCCCTGGCGGCCCGGAATCACCTGCCGCTGCAACCTCGCCCCCTTGTGCAGGCGACACCACAGATTGAAGCAGCGCCCCGATTGGAGACTCTTCCAGATCTGGGCCGGGCTACTGGTCTGGGTAACGCCGTCCGGTGCCTGGTACATCGTCCGCCCCGACCGTCAGTGATCCCGGTCTGGGATTGGACGCGGGTGTCGAGTTACTTTAAGGCGACGCGACGCGACGCACCTCCACACTTCCGCGTCGCCGGTCGGTGTCCCGGGCACGGTTGCCGATTTTGGTCGGGCTGCTGGTCTGGGTTGCGTCCGTCTGGTGCCTGGTTCGTCGTGTGCCCCGACCCTTGGTGATCCGGGTCTGCGGCTGGGTGCGGGTGTTGAGCTGCTCTGGACGACGCGTCGCACCTCCGCGTCGCCGGTTGGCGCCCCCCGAGCACGGCCCCGGCGGGACGACCACCGGGGCCGGGAGGGGCGGGTCAGAGGTCGAGTGCTCCTGCCTTGGCATGGGTGAGGAGCACGGCGAAGGCGGCGCGGTTGAGGGTGAGGTGACCGGCATGGCCGTTCTTGCTGTCGCGCATGCCGATGGCGGCCGACGTCTGCGCGACCTCCACGCACCGGCCGCTCTGACCGCCGCTGTGGCTGCTCTTGCGCCAGTGGGCGGACGAGAAGTCGGTCGTTTTCACAGTTCCTCCAACGCCTTGCGGATTGCGGCCGCCGAGTCCTGCGTTCAGAGCCTTGGACCTGATCAACTCAAACAGTATGCCAAGTTCGGCGACATATCCGTCATCGTCGATCATTCGGCCACGTCCGCCCGCCGATTCCGCGTAAGCCGTATCCGGCTCTCCCGTCGTGGACAAGATCGTAAACGCGCCCTCTGGACACAGTTCGGCATCCCCTGGAACCACGTGGATGTGGATGTGTGGCAGCTCCGACAGTGCCAGCAGATGTTCAAGTTCGGCACGCATGACATCACGTCCGCCGAACGGTCGACGAAGCACGGATTCATCGAGGAGCGCGACGATCACGGGAGGGTCCTCCTGCAAGATCTGCTGGCGCTCCATCCGCGCGCTCACGAGGCGTTCCAGGCTGTCCGGCTGCTGGCCTGCCCGCAGGACGGCACGGGCGTAGTCTTCCGTCTGGAAGACGCCTGTGATCACGAAGTTCTCGTAGAGCTTCATTACGCCGGCCTCCGCTTCGGCGTCGATGAACTCGGGGAAGCCTGCGGGGAGGCCGGTCTCCTCGATGACGCGGGGGTAGAGGGCTTCGAAGAACTGGGTCAGGCCGAAGACCTCGTCCAGTTTCTGGCAGACCTTCAGGGTCGGGCGGCGGGTGCACAGCTCGATGCCGCTGACCATACTGCCTGGTATGTGGATTCTTGCCCCAAGGGTGGGCTGGGACCAGCCTTTTCCCTCTCGGTGCCGCTTGAGGTGAAAGGCGAAAAATGCTCGCGCCGATTCTGACGGGGGCGGGGTCGGCATGAGAATCCCCTCTATCTGCACAGGGCCTTGTGCGGCCTCTGGATCACTTGTGGAGACGGATGTATGGCCGAGAATAACCGGTGGGTCCGACGATTGGAGGGCAAAGGCAATTCCGGACGACAAAGAGGTCGATCATGAAAACCGTTGAATGGCGCGCCGCCGGCGATCGGTCGCGGGGGCCGATCCCGCAGCGCGAGCGGGCGGTGGCGGTGGGCTGCCGCTACCGCGATGGGCAGTGGTGGTTCTGGTACGTCCGCACCGACGTGCCGATCGGCCCGGTGGGTGAGTTGAACACGGCCGCGCGCCGGGTACGGGCGAACGTGGAGCGGACGGTGTCATGACGGACGGGGACGTCTTCCTGACGGTGCCGGCGCAAGTGGTGCGAGGCCACGGCTATACGGCGGTCCGGATCGGCGGGCGGCTGCGGGTCACCGATGGGCCGGATTTGCGCGGGGTGGAGATCGAGTGCCGTACGCGTCCCGACGACCGGGACCGCTGGTGGTTCACGTGGGGCGGTGGCATCTGGATGTGCGAGGGCGACCACGTGACCGAGGCGCTTGTGCAGGTCAAGACGGCGCTGCGCCGGGTCGGGCCCTGACCGTGTCGAGAAGCGCCCCCGTCCGGACGGGCGGGGGCGTGGACGCGCTCCAAGCAGCAGACGGTGCCTGATTTCTCACATCAGATTCATTATTTACATAGCTCACCTGTATTAACATCGAGACTCCAGCGTCCTCGGACCGGTGGGCCGGAAGGCGGCCGGAGCGGTTCGGGGACCGTCCGAGCGCGGTATCGAGGTTGCGGGCATGGAGATCGAGTCGCTGGCTGCGGCCCTGGAGCGGGAGCACCACGAGATCGACGCGGGGATCGAGGCGTTCACGGCCGACCCGCCGTCCGGGCAGCAGGACCGGGAGCCGCTGGTGCGCGCCGTCCGCGCCCTGCGCCGCCACATCTACCTCGAAGAGGAGTTCCTGTTCCCGGCCCTGCACGCGGCCGGGCACACGGGTCCGGTGCTCGTCATGCTGCGCGAGCACGGGCAGATGTGGGCGGTGCTCGACGCGCTCGACGGCGAGCCGGACGCCGGTGCGGCGTTCACGCTGTGCCGGCGGCTGACCGTCCAGCTCCTGCACCACAACCTGAAAGAAGAGAAGATCCTCTACCCGGAGCTGGCCCGGGTGGTGCCGGAGTCGCGGGCCGAGCGGCTGCGGGCCTTCCTCGACACCGGTGAAATGCCCGCGGGCTGGGTGTGCCTGCGGGCCCGGAAGTGACCGAACGGAGAGCAGTGGTGGAGAAGAAGCCCGTCATCGGAAACGCGTCCGAGCTCGTGGAGTTCAGCGCCGAGTCGTATCGCCCGAAGGTCCTGTCGGCGACCGATCTCACCAGGGTAATGATCGTCGGCATGGAGGACGGGCAGCAGATCCCGCTGCACACGCCGGGGGTCGAGCTGGCACTGGCGATCATGGAGGGGGTCGGGGAGGTGTGGATCGACGACGCTCCGCATCCGGTGGCCGCGGGCGACATCGTGGTGATCCCCGCCGGTACCACCCGGGGCGTCCGCGCCAAGGGGCGGCTGGTGTTCATGAACGTCGTGTCGCCGCCGCCGACCGCGGCGGATCACGAGGTCGAACGCCGCCCGTGGCCGACTGCCTGACGTGGGACGATTTTTCTGTTTCGCGTGGTTGTGGCGGGATTAGTGTGGGGGTAAGGGTGGAGGTAACTCCCGCCGGGAGGGCCCTGGCGGGGTCACCGGTACGACGGGTGCGCGATGTGCGGGGGTGTGCCGCGGCCCGGACGGGGGAGGCCCGATGGAGGCCACTGTTCTGGAAACCATGCGAACCACGCTGCGCGGCCCGGTCGTCGGCCCGCAGGACTCGGAGTACGAACGGGCCCGCGCGATCTACAACGCGATGATCGGAACGAGTCCCGCCGCGATCGTCCCGTGCGCCGACGCGGCGGACGTGGTGGCGGCGCTCGGCCTGATCCGCGAGGCGGGCGCGGAGGCCGCCGTCCGGGGCGGCGGGCACAGCGGTTCCGGCCTGTGCCTGGTGGAGGGCGGCGTGACCGTCGACCTGTCGCCGATGCGCTGGGTGCGGGTCGATCCGGACGCGCGCACGGCCGAGGTCGGCGGGGGGAGCCTGCTGAGCGACCTCGACCACGCCACCCACGCCTTCGGGCTGGCCGTGCCCGCGGGGATCGTCTCGACGACCGGGGTCGGCGGCCTCACGCTCGGCGGCGGCCACGGCCATCTCACCCGCAAGTACGGCCTCACGGTGGACAGCCTGCTCGCCGCCGACGTCATCCTGGCGGACGGCACCTGGGTCACCGCGTCCGAGTCGCAGAACTCCGACCTGTTCTGGGCGCTGCGCGGCGGGGGCGGGAACTTCGGCGTCGTCACCTCGTTCACCTTCCGGCTGCACCCGGTGCACACGGTCGGGGTCGGCATCACCGCATGGCCGGTCGAGGCCGCGCGGGACGTGCTCCGGTGGTACCGCGACTTCCTGCCGCAGGCGCCCGAGGATCTGAGCGGCTTCTTCGCCGTCCTCGTCATCCCGCCGGGGCCGCCGTTCCCCGAGGAGATCCACGGCAAGAAGATGTGCGCCGTCATCTGGTGTCACACCGGCGATCCGGACGAGATGGAGGGCCTCCTCGCTCCGGCGAGCGAGCCCGGCCGGCCGTCCTTCCAGTTCACCAGCCCGATGCCCTACCCGATGCTCCAGTCGATGTTCGACGCCCTCATGCCGCCCGGTCTTCAGTGGTACTGGCGCGGCGACTTCTTCGACCGGATCACCGACGAGGCCGTCGAGGTGCACCAGAAGTACGGTGCGGAGATCCCCACCTCCCTCTCCACCATGCACATGTACCCGATCGACGGCGCGGCCGGCCGGGTGGGGCGGGACGACACCGCCTGGAGTTACCGCGACGCCATCTGGTCCGGCGTCTTCGCCGGCATCGACCCCGATCCCGTGAACGCCGCGCTCATCCGGCGGTGGTGCGTGGACTACTGGGAGGACCTCCACCCGTACTCGATGGGCGGTTCCTACGTGAACTTCCTCGGCGAGGACGAGAGCGAGGACAGGGTCCGGGCCACCTACCGGGACCACTACGACAGGCTCGCGGAGGTCAAGGCGAAGTACGATCCCGGCAACTTCTTCCACGCGAACCAGAACATCGTCCCGGCCGCGCACGGATGACGGCGAGCCCGGCCGGACGGTCTCCGGCCGGGCTCAGGCGATCTCGATGAAGCCTAGGTGGTCGTAGAGGCGGCGGGCACGCCGGTTGCGGCGGGTCACGGCGAGGGAGAGGGTGTCGTGGCCCTGGGCGGCGAGGGCGTGCATGGCCGCTTGGATCAATGCTCGGCCGAAGCCCTGCCCGGCGTGGGACGGGGCCGTGAAGAGGAACGCCAGGAGCGGTGTGTCCTTGTAGAGGGTGACCAGGGCGGCGCTTACGGGACGGTCTTCGTGGTCGGCGACGAATGAGGCGTCGCGGAGGAACGTCCCGTATTCGCCGTTCATGGTGAGCTGGATCTCGCGTGCTGCGCCCGGCAGGTCGCCGACGTCGCCCTCGTCGGGGGTGCCGCGGTAGGCGGCCCACATGGCGGCGGCGAGCGCCGGGACGTCGGCGTCGGCGAACGGGCGCGGGCCGCGCGGCGGCGGGGGAGGCGTGCCCAGGGCCATCTGGAGGCGGCTGCGCACGGGTGCGCCGAACGTCCCGGATGTCATGGTTTCGAGTCTAGGCGGGCGCCCCCGACCGGGCCGGGGGCGCGCCTGCTCGGGTGCCGGCGGGTCAGCGCTTGTAGCGGCGGCCGTGGATCATGTTGATCAGGCCGAGGACGCGGGCCATCTCCTTCTCGGTGCGGCCGAACGAGGTGAGGTTCATCGTGGCGAACCGCTGCCGGGTGATGGCCTTGGAGCGGGCGAACTCGCGCAGGCCGTCCGCGCCGTGGATGCGGCCGAACCCGGACTCGCCGACGCCGCCGAACGGCAGCGCGGCGACGCTCGCGAAGGCGGCGAAGGCGTTGATCGACGTCATGCCGGACCGCATCCGGCGGGCGACGTCCAGGGCGCGGGACCTGTTCCCGGAGAAGATCGTCCCGGCGAGCCCGTAGCTGGTCCGGTTGGCCTTGTCGACGGCCTCGTCGAGGTCCTTGACCCGGTGGACGGTGATCGTCGGGCCGAACGTCTCCTCGCAGACGGCGGACGAGTCGTCCGGCACGTTGGCGAGGACGACCGGCTCGACGTAGGGCTTGCGGACGGACTCGGCGCCGCCGACGACCGCCTTGGCGCCCTTGTCGAGGGCGTCCTTGATGTGCCGTTCGATGATGTCGAGCTGCGACGGCATGGTGATCGGGCCGTAGGCGGCCTCGCGGTCGAAGCCGGGACGCAGCTCGGCGGCCTTCTCGGTGAGCTTGCCGAGGAACTTGTCGTACGCGTCGTCCACGACGTAGATGCGCTCGACGCCGATGCAGGTCTGGCCGGCGTTCGACATGGCGCCCCACAGCGCGGCGTCGGCGGCGGCGTCGAGGTCGGCGTCGGAGTCGACGATGCAGGCGTCCTTGCCGCCGCACTCGGCGACGATCGGGGTGAGGTTCTCGGCGCAGGCCGCCATGACGCGCTTGGCGGTGCGGGCCGAGCCGGTGAAGGCGATCTTGTCGACGTGCGGGTTGGCGGCGAGCGCCGCGCCGGTGTCGCCGAGGCCGGTGACCGTCTGCAGGACGGGGTGCTCGGGGATCACCGCGGCGAACAGCTCGGCGAGGAGCGCGCCGACGCCCGGGGTGAACTCGGACGGCTTGAATACAACGGCGTTCCCGGCGGCGAGCGCGTAGCCGATCGAGCCCATCGGGGTGAAGATCGGGTAGTTCCACGGCCCGATGACGCCGACGACGCCGAGCGGCTGGTACTCCAGGACGCACTTCTGGTTGACGGCCATCAGGCCGGGGTAGACGGTGCGCGGCCCGAGGACCTTCTGCGCGTTGCGGGCGGCCCAGTCCAGGTGGGTGATCGCCATGATCGTCTCAAGCTGGGCGTCCTGCACCGGCTTGCCGGTCTCCTGGTGGATGAGCTCGGCCATCCGGTTCAGGTTCCGCGCGAGCGAGCCCTTGACGTTGAGCAGCCGGAGCCGGCGCTCCTTCCAGCCGAGGGCCCGCCACCACTCGGCGGCCTCCCGGGCGCGTTCGACCGCCGCCGCGACGGCGGCGCCGTCCTGGACGGGATGCTCGGCGACCACCTCGCCGGTGGCCGGGTTCAGGGACGCGAACGTCTCGGTGCTCTCCGTGGCCACGGACATGAGGAACCTCCCGGGAGGAGCCTGGTAAGTGGGTACTTGCGCTGTGTACCGGCTAGTAAACCACCCTAAGCCCCAGTCCGGCAGTCGGGGATCCAGCTTCCGTGGAATCCGGCCGGAACGCGCCGCGGCAACTGGACGGTCGCGGTGTGCGACAGGTCGGAGGCGTCCAGGACGAGCAGCTCGGATCCGGCGTCGCCGGACACGACCGACAGCAGCCAGCCCGCGTCCTCCGCGCGGGCGCCCGACGCCGGGACGAAGACCGCCTCACCGACGTGCGCGCCGGACCCGCAGTCGCGCGAGGACGACGTCCCGCGCAGGTCGTACTTCACGATCGAGCTCCCGGCGACCGTGTAGAGATAGCGGTGCTCCAGGCCGGTCCGGGTGTCGTCGTGGGTCGGGAACTCCACGTCCCGGTCGTCGAGCGGCTCCTCGGCCGCCTTCCCGGTGGCGGGGTCCAGGATCCAGCGGTGCAGGCGGGCCCTCTCCACCCGCATCGGGCCGGTCGCGGGGGTGCCGATGCCGCCGATCCCGCCCCACAGCGACGCGAAGACCTCGGGACGGTAGCGCGCCCCGTCCAGCACGATCCGCCCGGCGGCGTCCTCGTGCGCGTTGCCGACGTGGAACACGTAGCACGGGTCGACGTCGAACCACTGGACGTCGCCGTGCCCGTTCCGCGGCATCACGCCGAGCCGGGCCCCGTACCCGTCGTCCCAGCGGTAGGGCATGCCGGACGTGCCGGACAGCGCCAGGTCCAGGTCGAACACCACCGGCAGGTCGAGCCAGACCACATGGTGCTCGGTGATCGCGAAGTCGTGCATCATCGTCGGACCGGGCACCTCGACCTCGCGGCTCTCCACCAGCGTCCCGTCCGCGGACAGCCGGTGGTAGGTCAGGTGGGGCGGGAGCGCCCCGTAGCCGAAGAACAGCAGGTCGCCGGTGACCGGGTCCTCCTTGGGGTGCGCGGTCATCGCGGTGGTCAGCCGCCCGCCGAAGTCGCACGGGCCGGCGGTCTCCAGCTCCGGCGTCATCTCGTACGGGAGGCCGCTCTCCACCAGCGCCCAGATCCTGCCCGCGTGCGGGACGACGTGCGTGTTGGCCTGCACGGCGCGCCGGTCGAAGGTGAGGTCGTCGCGGACGAACGGCCTCCCCTCGGTGAACGCGTCGGTCCGGACCCAGCGGTTGCGGTACCACTCGGCGCGCCCTTCCCGCAGCCTGATGCCGTGGATCATCCCGTGGCCGGTGAACCAGTGCCGGCTCGGCTCGCCGGGCTTCGGGTTCGGCCCGTTGCGGAAGTACCGGCCGGTCAGCTCGGCCGGCAGCGTGCCGGTGACGCGCAGGTTGTAGGCGTCGGTCTCGTCCGGGACGGGGGCGAGAGGGCCGGCCATCCAGGCGGCGGGACGTTCGTCGGTGTGCTCGCTCATCGGTGTCCTCCTTGCGGCACGGCGGGACGGGCGGAACGGATCAGCGGGGTGCGGACTCGGGTTCGGCGGTGGACGCCTCGGGAAACGGCAGGCCGGAGCCGGCGAGGTGCCGCTTCCGTGCGAGGCCGGGATAGCGGGCGGTGAACACGGCCGGGACCGTGAACCCGGCGACCTTGACCGCGACGAGAAGCGCGGTGTCGTCCGGGTCCCAGTGCTGGACGAGGCCGAGCGCGGCCGCCAGCGCGGTGAAGCTCGCCGCCCAGACCGCGGTGATCACGCGGTTGACGCGCCGGAACAGGCCGGTGGCGGCGATCTCCGCCGGGACCTGGCGGCGCGCGATGCCCTCGGTGAACGGGCGGCGGAGCAGGAGCGTCCCCCACGCGGTGGCGGCCAGCCAGCCGATCGCGAGGGAGGCGCCGTAGTCCAGGACGGACGAGCCGGGCATGGTGAATGCCAGCGCGGTGAGCAGTGCCATGAACGCCGAGGTGGAGATCTCCAGGACCAGCGCGTCGGCGCTGTTGCCCCGGCGCAGGTCCTGGCCGAGAAGCGCGACCGCCGCGACGAGCCCGGCCACGGCGCCGGCCTGGGTGTCGAAGCTGCTCACGACCGCGAGCACGATCCATGGGAGGAAGGTTCTGGCGTAGTACTTCGGCATGGCCGGGGGAGCCCCTCGTCTCACATTCCAACTTTGACATGTCGAACATAGATACTCCACTTTGGACATGTCAATACAGAGGGGTAAGATCGCGGTATGAGTGTGCGACATGCGGTGCTCGGGCTCATCGCCGAGATGGACGGCGCCAGCGGATACGACCTGCTGAAGATGTTCGAGATCTCGCTCGGGAACGTCTGGCCGGCCCGGCAGAGCCAGCTCTACGGAGAGCTGGGCAAGCTCACCGAGGCCGGGCTGATCGAGGTGGCCGAGGAGGGGCCGCGCGGCCGCAAGGAGTACCGGATCACCGAGCCCGGCCGCGCCGAGCTGCACCGCTGGCTCGTGGACGTCGAACCGAAGGCCGCCCGCCGCGACGACGCCCTGCTGCGGGTCTTCTTCCTCGGCCTGGTCGACCCCGCCGAGGCGCAGGCCTACCTGCGCCGCCACGTGGGGGAGCTGGACCGGCGCCTCGACGATCTGCACGCCCTGGAGAAGAACATCCACTGGGGCGGCGACGACCTGTCCGTCTACGGGCGGCTGGCCATGGAGTACGGCAAGCGGTTCATGGCGATGCGCCGCGACTGGTTCGACTGGGCCCTCGGAGAGATCAAGGCCATGGACGACCGCGAGTAGGGGCGGGGCCGCGCGGGCCCGCCCCCGCGGGCCCGCCCCCGCGGCTCAGCGGAAGTCGTCGGCGTGGTCGGCGGCCCATTCCGCGAACGTCCGGGGGCGCCGCCCGGTGATGCGCTCGACCTCCGGGGACGGCTCGGCGCGGCGGTCGACCGCGCGGGCGCGCTGCCGGAGCAGGGTGTCCACCAGCCCCTCCCGCATGTAGGGCCGCGCGAGCATCTGCCGGCGCGCCTCCGCCGGGCTGATCTCCTCGAAGCGGGCCGGACGTCCGATCGCCCGCCCGACGAGCCGCACCATGTCCGGATGCGTGAGCGAGTCGGGGCCGGTCAGCACGGGCTTGGCGCCGACGAGCCCGTCGGTGAGCAGCGCCCTCGCCGCGACGGCCGCGATGTCGCGCTCGTGGATCGGGTTGCTGCGCGCCGCCGCGTAGGGGCCGCGGACGGCGGCGCCGGTGCGGATCTCCTCCCGCCAGGCCAGCGCGTTCGCCGCGAACTCGCCGGGGCGGGCGAACGTCCACTCCAGCCCGGACGCCTCGATCGCCCGCTCCATCTCCAGGTGGTGCACGGCCAGCTCGTTGGACGGGTCGTCGTCCAGCGCGGCGGCCGACGACAGCATGACGACGCGCCGGACGCCGTGGCCGGCCGCGCGGGACACCAGCCCCGGCACGCCGTCCGCGGCGCCCCAGAACACGGCCGGGTTCAGGAAGATCGCGGTGACGCCGTCCAGCGGCATCGTGTCGGTGCGCGCGACCTCGGCCTCGCTCGGCAGGCGAGCGGTGGCGGGGTCGCGGGTCAGCGCCCGTACCTTGGCGCCCGCGGTGAGCAGCTCGCCGACGAGGTGGCGTCCGACGTTTCCGGTGGCTCCGGTGATGAGGAACATGCGTCCAGGTTCAACTAAACGGATGAACTTGTCAAACAGTCAGATGGATGAAGTCGTCACACGTCCGGTTACCATGGGAGACGTGACGGATCCGAAGACGCGGCGCCGGCGTGCCCCCGGCCCCGACGAGCGCAAACTCGACGCCGACCGGTCCCGGCGGCTGCTGCTCGACGCGGCGCTGGACGAGTTCGCCGCCAAGGGCTACGCGGGCGCCCGCGTCCAGGACATCGCCGACCGCGCCGGGCTCAACAAGCAGCTGATCAACTACTACTTCGGCGGCAAAGACGGGCTGTACCGCGATCTCCTCCGCCACTGGGGGGAGCGGAAGGCCGGGTTCGACGACCCGGCCGTCCCCATGGAGGAGGTGGCGGTCCGGTACCTCCACCACATACTGGACGACCCGCGCGGGACGAGGCTGAGCGCCTGGCGCGGCCTCACCGGCGACGCGGGCGGCGACCCGCCCGGCCAGGGCGAGGACCTGTCCGGCTTCGAACGGCGCCGCGACGGGGGCGAGCTGGCCGGCGACCTGGACCCGGCCGCGGTCCGGCTGGTGCTGATGGCGATGACCGCGGCGCCCGTCACGATGCCGCACGCGGTGCGCCGCGTGTTCGGCCTCGACCCGGAGTCGCCCGAGTTCAGGGAGCGCTACACCGAGCAGCTGCGCCGCATCGTCCGGCACCTGGCCGGGCCGTGAGGCGTCGGTTCGTCCAGAACTGGAAGAGCCGCGTCGTCCGGCAGCCGGCCGGGTCCTGCCTGGGGCGTCAGTTCGTCCAGAACTGGAAGAGCGACAGCCCGACGCGGATCGGGATCTCGCCCAGGCCCAGCGCGTCCGTGATGTGGAAGATGACGGTGAAGAAGCCGTCGTTGATGGGCCCGAGCCACAGCAGCGCGATCAGGATGAGGAAGACGTAGCCGCCGTAGGGGCTCACCTTGTCGACCCAGCGGCGCGGCAGGTACGGCTCGATGATCCCGAAGCCGTCCAGGCCGGGGATCGGCAGCAGGTTCAGGACGGCGGCCGTGACCTGGAGGAACGCCAGGAACGCCACGCCCAGCCAGAAGACGCCGTGGTCCTGGTGGGCGAAGTTCTTGTAGAGCACCGCCAGCATGATCGCGAACAGGACGTTCGACAGCGGGCCCGCCGCCGAGATCAGGCTGTGCCGCAGCCTGCCCGGGATCGCGTGCCGGTCGATCCAGACGGCGCCGCCCGGCAGGCCGATGCCGCCGAGCATGATGAACACCACCGGGATCACGAAGCTCAGCACCACGTCGGAGTACTTCAGCGGGTTCAGCGTGAGGTACCCCTTGGCGACGATGCTGCGGTCGCCCGACCGGAACGCCATGTAGGCGTGCCCGAACTCGTGCATGCAGAGCGACAGCATCCACGCCGCCAGGACGAACCCGAACAGCGCGAGACGCGCCGCCTTGACCGGGTTCTCCCCGTACCGCCAGGTGATCAGGCCGCACAGGACGGTCGCCGCCACGATCGCGAGGAACACCGGGCTCGGCCGGACGGCCGCGCTCCCGCGCGCCTCGTGCGCAGTCCCGTTCATCGCTTCCGGCCTCTCTCCCGCACGATCTTCATCTCGGAAACCCACCCGCTCACGGTGCCGCGATCACCGGGACGACATAGGTGCGCAGGAAGCGGCGCAACCCGTCGGCGTCCCGTTCCCGGTCCATCACGATCAGCGAGGTGATGATCCGGAAGAGGAACTCGACCGTCCCCTCCACCTCGATGTCGGCGCGCAGCGTCCGCTGCCGCTGCGCCTGCTCGAAGGACGGCCGGACGTAGTCGGCGCAGAGCGCGAGCACGTGCTCGGCCCCGCCCGCGACCGCCGCCTGCATGTGGCCCGCCGCCTCCGGCACGAGGAAGTGCGCGATGGTGGGCTCGCCGCGGACGTACTCGATGGCGTCCAGCGTGCCCTCGACGATCGCCTCCGGCACCGACCGCTCCCGGCGCAGCCGCGCGGCGAGCCGGTCCAGGAACCGGTGCAGGTCGCGCACCACCACGGCGAGGATCAGCTCGTCCCGCCCGCCGGTGATGCTGCGGTACACCGTCGCCCGCGACAGCCGCGCGGCGGCCGCGATGTCCTCGACCGTCGTCTTCGCGACGCCGAAGCGGCCGAAGCACTCTTCGGCCGCGTCGATGATCCGCTCGCGCGTCGCGTCGGTGGTGACCGGGGGCATGCCAGCACATTACCGGCAGCCCGTCGGCTCTCAGGCCAGCGTGTACTCCAGCGCCCAGGTGTGGGAGCCGTCGTCGGCGACGGTGATCTGGCCGAACCCGCGGATGCCCGCGAGCTCCCCGGTCCCGGAGGTGGGGACGATCAGCCAGCGCAGCCACTGGGTGTCGGGCGTGCCGTCCTCGCTGCCCGCGCTGTGCTGGAGCACGAACGTCCCCTCGCGGCCGTGCAGGATGCCCTGGACCCGCTCGATCCCCACGTAGGCGGCCGGGCCGGCGGGCGTCTCCACGGTGATCAGCTCGGTACTGCTCGTCCCGACGAGGTCGCCGTGGAACTGCTTGCCGACGTGCACGCGGGTCAGCTTGGCGCCGTCCTGCTCCTCGTAGGGCTTGTCCGCGTCCCACGCCTCGATGTCGAAGCTGCCGTTGGCTTGAAACGTCATGCCCGCCATGATGCCCGCCGCGTCCGGCAGAGGGGAAATCTTAGAAGAGGGTGCCCTCGTGCTCGATGCCGCGCAGCGCGTCGTAGTCGAGGGTCACGCAGTCGATACCGCGGTCGGTGGCGAGGACGCGGGCCTGCGGCTTGATCTCCTGGGCGGCGAACACGCCGCGGACGGGCGCGAGGTGCGGATCCCGGTTCAGCAGCTCCAGGTACCTGGTCAGCTGCTCGACGCCGTCGATCTCGCCGCGCCGCTTGATCTCGATGGCGACCGTGGCGCTGTCGGCGTCCCGGCACAGGATGTCGACCGGGCCGATCGCGGTGGGGAACTCCCGGCGGATCAGCGTGTAGCCGTCGCCGAGCGTGGTGATGTGCTCGGCGAGCAGCTCCTGCAGGTGCGCCTCGACGCCGTCCTTCTGCAGGCCCGGGTCGATGCCCAGCTCGTGGCTGGTGTCGTGCAGGATCTCCTCGATGGTGAGGATGAGCCGCTCGCCCGACTTGCCGTGCGTGACCGTCCAGCGCGCGACGGCGCCGTTCTCCTCGTGGCTCTCCTCGCGCAGCGAGCAGGGCGGGTTCATCCAGTTGAGGGGCTTGAAGGCGCGGTCGTCGGCATGGATGCTCACGCTCCCGTCCGCCTTGATCAGGACCAGGCGGGGGGCCATCGGGAGGTGGGCGGTGAGCTTGCCGGCGTAGTCGACACTGCAGCGGGCGATAACGAGACGCACGCTGCCTCACCTTAGTGCCGGGCGCCGAGCGGTTCAGGCGCATGCCGAGATCATGCCGGTCCTGTCGGACGTCCGCCCTGAGCTTCCCGCGACGGGCCTAAGACGCCGGAACCCGCCCACATAAGGCGTGCTGCCGATGTGGGCGCGGGTCCCTTAGGACGAGTGTTTTGGATGTCGGGTCGTGCCGAGCGGCCCGGAGCATTCGGGAGACACCGTGTACCACCACGATTTCATGCAGGCGATCATGCGCGAGCGCACCCGCGATCTGCGGACGCGCGCCGAGGCGGAGCGGGACGCCCGGCTGGCGCGCCGGGCCCGCGAGTACTGGGCCGACCGGGCCGAGCGGTTCGCCGTCCGGCGGGACGCCCGGCGCCCGCGCCGCCACGGAGCCGAGCCCGCGCCCTGACCCGGCCTCCGGACGGGCCTCCGGACGGACGGGGGGCCGCGCGGAGGCGCTCCGTAGCGGAATGAAAATCTTTGTCAAGCCTGGAATTCTCCGGACGTCCTGATTAGCGTCGGCGGGTGGGTGTTCATCCTCCATCGGCGAAAGGACCCCCGCATGTCTCTCGACGTGACTCCGGAACTGCTTGAGACGGCGCAGAAGGGCGAGGTCGGCGACGCCGCCTTCGTCGAGTGCATCAGAACGTCCCTCCCGTACGCGTGGGACATGATCAGCGGCCTGGTGGCCAGGCTCCAGGTGGACGGCGGCGACTTCGCCGACAACCTCACCCCGCCGCCGGACGAGCAGGCCCGCGGCCAGCTGCTCCGGGTCCTCGCCAGCGACGCCATGCGCGACACCCTGGAGCGCCACTTCGGCGTGAGGCTGGCCTTCCAGAACTGCCACCGCGTCGCCGTGTTCCCGGCCGGCGACTCCTCCGCCTACCGCACGTTCGTGACGGCCCGCGAGCAGATCCTCAACCAGTCCCCCGAACTCCGCGACTGCTGACCCTGGCCGTCCACCGACCCTGGCCGTCCATCGCCGACCTGCGGCGTGCTGCCCTTGTGCGGGTGCTCACAGGGCGAGGCGCCGCAGGTCAGCGGCTAGGGGCGGCTGCTCTGAGGCGGGGGAGGACGTCGCTGCCGAGGCGGGCGATGTTCCCCAGGGCGGCTTCGCGGGATCCGGCGGCGTCGACCAGCAGGATCAGGTGCCTGATGCCCGTCCTGCCGACCATGGCCAGGAGGGACTCCACGCAGTCGTCGGGGGAGCCGACGGGGTGGATGTCGCACATGCGGCGCACGTAGCCGGCCGGGTCGCGGGAGGGGCGGGGACGGTCGTCCACCGCGACGTATCCGTCCAGGCCGGGGCCGAGCCAGCGGGGCATCTCCGTCATCAGGGTCTCGACCGCCTCTTCGCGCGTGTCGGCGACCTGGGCGACGTGGGCGGAGATGTGCGGGAGGTCGGGGCGGCCATGGCGGGCGACGGCGGCGGCCTTCTCGTTCGCGTCCACGTGCATGCCGAGAAGCATCGGCAGACCGCGCTCGGCGGCCAGTCTCTCGGTGGCGGGGGAGGTGCAGGCGACCGTCACCGGCGGCGGGACGAGCGCGCGCGGGACGACCGGCACCTCACGGAACCGGAAGTGTTCCCCCTCCCAGGAGACACGGTCAGAGCGCAGCCAGGTAAGGAGAAGGTCGAGGGATTCGGCGAAGCCGTGCTCGTAGCGGGGGAGGCCCGTGCCGAAGACCTCCAGATCCCGCCACGGGCCGCCGCGTCCGACGCCCAAGCGGAAACGGCCCCGGGAGAGAAGGGACAGCATCGCCGCCTGCTCGGCCAGCGCCACCGGGTGCTGGGTGGACAGGACGCTCACCGCCGTCCCCACGTGGATCCGTTCGGTGACCGCGAGGAGATGCCCGGCCAGGAGCGTCGCGGACGGGACGACCCCGTACGACATGAAGTGGTGCTCGGCCAGCCACACGTCGTCGAACCCGGCGCGCTCGGCGGCGACGGCCGCCTCGACGGTGCGAGCGAGGGCGGTGGCATCGTCCTGGCCGGGGAAACGGGTCGCGAGGAGGAAGATTCCGAGGCGCACGTTCCCCGTCGTACCCGGGAGCGGTGGTGCCCGAGCGCTCTGCAAGACTGCCGGACATGACTGAGGGTTCGTTCAGCAGGGTCGGGGTCGTCGGACTGGGCACGATGGGCGCGGGCATCGCCGAGGTGCTGGCGCGCGGCGGCCTCACGGTCGTGGGCATCGAGGTGAACCAGGACGCGCTGGAGCGCGGGCGCGGGCACCTGGAGGGCTCCACCGGACGGGCCGTCAAGCGCGGCAGGCTCACCGAGGACGCGCAGCGCGAGATCCTCGGCCGGGTCGCGCTGTCGACCGACTTCGCCGACCTCGGCGACTGCGACCTCGTCATCGAGGCCGTCCCGGAGCGGCTCGACCTGAAGCGCAAGGTCTTCGCCGAGCTGGACCGGGTCTGCCGGGACGACGCGGTCCTCGCCACGAACACCTCCTCGCTGTCGGTCACCGACATCGCGGTCACCACCGGCCGCCCCACCAAGATCGTCGGTGTGCACTTCTTCAACCCGGCGCCGGTGATGAAGCTGGTCGAGGTCATCGGGACCGTGCTGACCGAGCCGGACGCCGCGGCCCGCGTCGCCGCCCTGGTGAAGGGCCTCGGCAAGACCCCGGTCATGATCGGCGACCGCGCCGGGTTCGTCGCGAACCGCCTCCTGTTCGGCTACCTGAACCAGGCCGCCGGGATGCTGGAGTCCGGGCACGCGACCCGCGACGACATCGACACCGCGATGAAGGCGGGCGCCGGCCTGCCGATGGGCCCGTTCACCCTCATGGACCTGATCGGCCTCGACACCTGCCTCGAGGTGCTGGACGCGATCTACGCCGAGTCCCGCGACCGCCGCCACGCCGCGTCCCCGGTGCTGCGCGAACTCGTCACCGCCGGGCTGCTCGGCCGCAAGACCGGCCGCGGCTTCTACTCCTACGACGCGTCCGGTGACGCCGAAGTCGCGGCGGAGGACGGTCCCCGCCCGGTCGTCGGCATCGTCGGCGTCGGCCCGCTCGCCGACGCGCTCGCCGCGCTGTGCGACCGCGCGGGCGCCCAGGTCCGCGACTCGGCCGCCGAACTCGCCGGCTGCGACATCGTCATCGAGGCGGCGGAGGACGCCGAGGCCGCGCGGGCGCTGCTGCCCGCCGCCGCGCGGGCCGCCAAGCCGGACGCGGTGCTGGCCGTCACGTCCGTGGGCGGCTCGGTGATCGAGCAGGCCATGACCACCGGACGTCCCGCCGACGTCGTCGGGCTCCACCTGCCCGACCCCGCCGGCGCGCTCGCCGAGATCGCCGCCACGGTCGCGACCGGCCCGGACGTCGCGACCCGCGCCGCCGCCCTCCTCGCCCGCCTCGGCCTCACCGTGGTCCGCTGCCGCGACCGCGCCGGCTTCATCGTGGACGCGCTGCGCTTCCCGTACCTGAACGACGCCGCCGCCATGCTCGGCGCCGGATACGCCGACGCCGACTCGATCGACGCCGCGATGACGCTGGGCTGCGGCTACCCGACCGGCCCGATCGCCGACCTCGACCGCCTCGGCCTGGGCCGCGCCGTCGCCGTCCTGCGCGCCCTGCACGCCGAGACCCGCGAGCCGGCGCTGTCCCCGGTCCCGCTCCTCGTCGAGCACGTGACCGCGGGGACCCCGCTGCGCTGACCGTCCTCCGGCCCCCGCCCACCGTCGTTCAGCGGACGAGTTCCGCTTTCGAAATATCCTTGGAGCATGAGCCCCCGCAAGAACCGCCGTGCCGTTTCCGGACGTCCCCCCAAGGGGGGCGGCGGTTCGTGGGCTCAGGAGACCGAGGAGGGCCCGGACGGCGAGTGGATCGTCCGGTCGATCGCCGGGGCCGGGGCGGCCAAGGCGTACCGGTGCCCCGGATGCGACCAGGAGATCCCGCCCGGCGTCGCGCACGTCGTCGCCTGGCGGCCCGGTGACGGCGGCGACGACCGGCGGCACTGGCACCGCCCCTGCTGGCAGGCCCGCACCCGCCGCGCACCCCGCGTCCTGCGCTCGCGCAACGCGCCCCGCTATTGACCGGCGGCCGGAGCCAACGGAGAACATCGGTCACTGCCCCCGCTGGGGGCTCGGGGGTCGCCCCCCGAAACGAGAGGAGACCCATGGCGGAGATCAGGGCGGCGACGGTGCTGCCGGCGCGGCGCGAGGAGATCACGCTGCACACGTCGGACGGGCTGGAGCTGGTCGGCGAACTGGCGCTGCCGCCGGAGCGGCCGCCGGTCGCGACGCTCGTCTGCCTGCATCCGCTGCCCACGGCCGAGGGCATGATGGACAGCCACGTGCTGCGCAAGGCGTCCTACCGGCTGCCCGCGCTCGCCGGCGTCGCCGTGCTGCGGTTCAACACGCGGGGGACGGCGTCGGCGCGCGGCACGAGCCAGGGCGAGTTCGGCGAGGGCGAGACCGAGCGGTTCGACGTGGCGGCGGCGCTGGAGTACACCGAGTACCACGACCTGCCGCGGCCGTGGCTGCTCGGCTGGTCGTTCGGCACCGAGCTGGCGCTGAAGTGGGGACGCGACCCGCTGGTCGAGGGCGCGATCCTGCTGTCGCCGCCGCTGAAGCGGGCCGGGGACGCCGACCTGGACGCGTGGGGCGCCGACGGGCGTCCCCTGGTGGCGCTCGTTCCGGAGTTCGACGACTACCTGCGCCCGGCGGAGGCGCGGGAGCGGTTCAAGCGCGTCCCGCAGGCCGAGGTGATCGGGGTGGACAAGGCCAAGCACCTCTGGGTCGGCGAGCCGTATGTCCGGATCGTCCTGAACGAGATCGTCAAGCGGGTCGCCCCGGCCGCCTATCCCCTCCCCACTGAATGGGACGAACCGGACAGATAAACCGCTGCGGCCGATCGCGGCCACTCCCGCCACAGGGCCGCGATAGCGGGTAAGCATGGCCCAATGACGGTGCAGCTGTACGCAAGGGATGTCGGTACGGGCACGCCGCTCGTTCTGCTGCACGCGTTCCCGCTGTCCTCGGCGATGTGGCTGGCCCAGCGGGAGGGCCTCGCGGGCCGGTTCCGGATCATCACCCCCGACCTGCGCGGCTTCGGCGGGTCGGTGCTCGGTGACGACGAGCCCTCGGTCGACGCGATGGCCGACGATGTCGCACGCATGTTCCGCAGCCACGGCGTCCAGCGCGCCGTCGTCGGCGGCCTGTCCATGGGCGGGTACGTCGCGATGGCGCTGTGCCGCCGGCACCCCGACCTCGTCCTCGGGCTCGTGCTCGCCGCGACCCGCGCCGCCGCCGACACCGAACCCGTCCGGGCGAACCGGCTCCGGCAGGCCGAGCGGCTCGACCGCGAGGGCGGCACGCAGGTCCTGGTGGACGAGGTGCTGCCCGGCCTCGTCGGGCCCACCACCTACCGGCAGCGCGCCCTGGTCTACGGGCGGATCCGCGGCCTCGTCCAGGCGACCCCGCCGCACGCGGCCGCCTGGGCGCAGCGCGCCATGGCCGGCCGCGCGGACGCGTTCGACGCGCTCCGCGCCCTCAAGGTGCCCGCCCTCGTCATGATCGGGGACGAGGACGCGCTCGGCACCGAGGACGAGGCCCGCGCCATGGCGGACGCGCTGCCGAACGCCGAGCTGCTCGTCATCCCGCGCGCCGGGCACCTGTGCGCGGTCGAGCAGCCGGACCTGTTCAACCAGGCGGTCGCCGAGTTCGCCGCCGCCCTCGCCCGCATCGGACGGTGACCTGCCCGGCCGGCGACCTACTGGCCTACAGCGTCTCCTGGCGCGGCATGACGATCTCCCGGATGAGCAGCGAGATCGCCGCCGCCGTCGGGATCGCCAGCAGCGCGCCGACCACGCCGAGCAGCGCCGCGCCGACGAGCGCCGCCACGATCGTCACCGCGGGCTGCACGTCGACCGTCCGCTTCATGACGCGTGGATAGACGAGGTAGTTCTCCACCTGCTGATAGACGACATAGAAGATCACGCAGACGATGAGTTCGGTCGTCGTCCCGGTCAGGAACGCGACCAGGCACACGACGGCCGCGCCGATCGTGGCGCCGATGAGCGGGATCAGGTCGGTCACCGCGACGATCAGCGCCAGCGCGAGCGCGTACTTCACCCCGAGGATCGACAGGAAGATGTAGGAGGAGACGCCCGCGATGAACGCGATCGTGAACTGCCCGGCGACGTATCCGCCGATCCGGTCGAGGATCTCGTCGCCGAGCAGGGCGACGCGGGCTCTCCGGGAGCGCGGCGCGAGCTGGTAGAAGAACGTCTTGATCTGCGGCAGCGAGCTCAGGAAGTACAGCGTCAGGATCAGGATCGTGATCGTCTGGAAGATGCCGTTGACCGCGACCTTCCCGATGCCGGTGGCGGTGTCGGTGAGGGTCTTCTGGAAGTCCTCGCCGGTCACCGCCTTCTCGGCGCGGTCCAGCAGCCCGTAGCGCTTGTCCCACTCGGCCAGCGTCTTGTTGTCCTGCAGCTGCTGGACGTACTCGGGGATGTTGTGCCGCAGCTCGGTGACCTGCTCGGACACCGGCTGGACGAGGGAGGCGACGAACCCCGCGAAGAACAGGATGACGATCAGGAACACCGACGCGACCGCCGCACTGCGCGGGAACCCGAACTTGCGCAGCCGCTCCACCGCCGGGTTGAGGCCGACCGCGAGGAACATCGCGACGATGATCATCACGATGACGGACTTGGCGTTCGTGGCGGTCTTCACCAGCATCCAGGCGGTGATGACGCCGAGCGCGGCGGTGAACCCGAAGACGAACGGGTGGGCGCGGCCGAGCGGCTGCCCGGGCCGGCCGAACGGGAACCGGTGGTCGACGCCGGCCTCGCGGCGGCGCTGCTCGACGTCGTGCGCCGGGTCGGGCGCGCCGGGCGCGGGCGGCTCCTGCCCGGTCGTCGCCGTCGTCGTCGCCGGAAGGGTGACCGGGGCGCCGGTCGCCGGGTCGCGTTCCCCCACGGGTTCGTCCGTCTCCTCGGGCCGCAGCGCACCACTCGGCGCGACACTCTCCGCACCGCCGCCCTTGCCGCCGGTGTCTCCGCCGCCGGTGCCGCCGCCCTTGTCGTCGCCGCTGCCGGCGGCGTCGTCGGGGGGCGGCGTCGGTGCGGGCACCCCGCGGTCGCCTGCGGGGCGTCCCGTGCCGGGTGCCGCCTCCGGCTCGTCGTCGCGGGAGGTCTCGTCGGCCACGCGGCTCTCCTCTTTCGGTTGCCTCGTCGAAGGACGCGGCCCCTCACGGACCACGCCCCACGGTGTGAGACGAAGGAAAGCCTAGAGGCGTTTCACCGCCTCTAGGCTTTCCTCGACGCCGGTCTCAGGAACTCACTCCTGCCACCAGTCCTCGTCGTCCTCGTCGGACTTCTTGGCCTGGGCCTGCTTGGCGGGCGCGGCCTTCGCCGCGGCGGGCTGCTGCTGCTTCGGCTGGGCCTGCGGGGCCGGCTTCGGCTCGGCGGCCGGGATGGCGGCCTTCTCCGGGGGCGCGGCCAGCTCGGGCTCGGCGCCCATCGACGGCGCGACGCCGCCGATGAGCTGGCGCAGCTGGTTGAGGTGGCTGGTGATGCTGTCGCGCTGCCGGGTCAGCTCGTCGACCTGGCGCTGCGCCGCCGTCCGGACGCGGTCGGCCTCGGACTTGGTCTCGGCGAGCAACTGCTCGGCCTGCGACTTGGCCTCGGCGATCACGTTGTCGGAGTTCTTGCGGGCGTTGGCCATCAGCTGCTTGGCGTGCGAGTCGGCCTCGCGCCGGGTCTGCTCGGCCTGCTGGGTCGCCTTCCCGGCCCGCTGCTCGGCGGACGCGGCGCGCTGCTCGGCCTCGGCGACCAGCTTCTGGGTGGCGGCCTGCGCGGCGGAGTGCCGCTCGGCGTCCTGCCGGTCGGCCTCCTCGCGGCGGGCGGCCAGCTGGATCTCGAACTCGGCCTCGGCCTGGGCGCGCTGGGCCTCGCTCTCCTCCAGGATGCGCTGGGCCTGCGCGCGCATCTCGTCGGCCTGCCGCTTGGCCGTGGTGAGGATCTCGTCCCGCTCGCGCTTGGTGGACGCGCGCAGCTGCGCGACCTCGCGCTCGGTGGTGGTGCGCAGCTTGGCGATCTCGCGCTCGGCGCTGGCCCGCTTCTCGGCGACCTCGTGGTCGGCGGTGGCGCGCAGCTTGGCGACCTCGCGCTCGGTGGTGGAGGTCAGCTCGTCGGCCTCGCGGCGGGCGGAGGTGCGCACCTCCTCGGCCTCGCGCTCGGCCGCGTTGCGCATGTCGTCGCCCTCGCGCTGGGCGTTGGCGCGCAGTTCGGCGGCGTCGTTCTCGGCGGTGGCGCGCTGCTCGGCGGCGTCGACCTTGGCCGCGGCCTTGATCTCGTTCGCCTCGGAGCGGGCCGCCTGGACCAGCTCGGTCGCCTGCTCCTCGGCGAGCCGCAGCAACTGCTCGATGCGGGCGCCTAGACCGGAGTAGGTGGGACGTTCCTGCTCCTGGAGCTGACGGTGGGCGTCCGACAGCTCCCGCTGGAGGGCGCTGGTCTGCTCGCGGGTCTGCCGCACCTCGTTGTCGAGCTGCTTGATGTGCTCGTCGACCTGGTGCCGGTCGTAGCCGCGAAGCACCACGTCGAACTCGCGCGGGGGCGTGTCTTCAAAGAAGTTGCTGAGCTGGGCGTCGATGTCGGACTGCATGTGGCTCAATCCTGATGTGACGGGGCTACGGGTGGTTCCGGGGACACCGGTTGATCGCCTGACATGAACGGGCGCAGTGCCCCAGACCTCTTCCGGCGACTGAAGCGTACTCCGGACACTGCCGTGTTGGGGGCTCATCTTGACGCACTGCGTGGAATGTCCGGTTTGTTGGCGTGTTCGGCGGGGTTGAAGGTCCCCAGGTGCCAGGGGTGCAAATGCACCAGATGTGTCTGAACGGTCACAGAGCGGCGGTCAGTGCCCCGCCGCCCGTGACCGTGATATCGAACACGTCACGATCCGGTCGCGCGCACGCCGCGCCCGGCCCGCAAGATCATTCCGCGTCGCGGCGCTTCTGCACGAGCTCGGTCAGCACGCCGTGGCAGTCCTTGGGGTGCAAAAAGTTGATCAAAGATCCCATGGATCCGTTGCGCGGCGCGTCGTACAGCACCCGCACGCCCTTGCCCGCGATGCCGGCCGCCTCGTCCGCGACCGTCCCGTCCGTCCCGAACGCGATGTGGTGGACGCCCTCCCCGTTCTTCGCCAGCCACTTGGCGACCGCCGAGTCGTCCCGGATCGGCTCGAGCAGCTGCAGGTAGCTCGCCGCGCCGTCGCCCGTCTCATTGATCTTGAGCATGCACTCCCGGACGCCCTGCTCCTCGTTCACCTCGACGTGCGCGTCGGTGAAGCCGTAGGTCGCCTTGTAGAACTCGACGGTCGCGTCCAGGTCGTGACAGGCGATGCCGATGTGGTCGATACGGGTCAGCATGGGCTTTCTCCTACTAGGGCGGCCAGGCGGGGGCGAACGGAACCGAACGACGTTCCCCTGGGTATGGTGGCAAACGTCGCCGCAGCACCACCTGGAGGGCCCCCACATGACCGCTACGTCCGTGATCGTCGCCGGCGCGCGTACCCCCATCGGCCGCCTGATGGGCTCGCTGAAGGACTTCTCCGCGGCCGACCTCGGCGCGCACGCGATCAAGGCGGCGCTGGAGCGGGCCGGGGTCGCCGGCGACCAGGTGCAGTACGTGATCCTCGGCCAGGTGCTGCAGGCCGGCGCGGGGCAGATCCCGTCCCGGCAGGCGGCGGTCAAGGCGGGCATCCCGATGGACGTCCCGTCGATCACGATCAACAAGGTGTGCCTCTCGGGGCTCGACGCGATCGCGCTCGCCGACCAGCTGATCCGGGCGGGCGAGTTCGACATCGTCGTGGCGGGCGGCATGGAGTCGATGACCCAGGCCCCGCACCTGCTGCCGAAGTCGCGCGGCGGCTACAAGTACGGCTCGATCGAGGTCCTCGACCACATGGCCCACGACGCGCTCACCGACGCGTTCGACGGCATCGCCATGGGCGAGTCGACCGAGCATCACAACGCGAAGCTCGGCATCTCCCGCGAGGAGCAGGACGAGTTCTCCGCCCGCTCCCACCAGCGCGCCGCCGCGGCCATCAAGAACGGCGTGTTCGACGACGAGATCACCCCCGTCGAGATCCCGCAGCGCAAGGGCGACCCGATCGTGTTCGCCAAGGACGAGGGCGTGCGCGGCGACACCACCGCCGAGAGCCTCGGCCGGCTCCGCCCCGCGTTCAGCAAGGAGGGGACGATCACCGCCGGGTCGTCCTCGCAGATCTCCGACGGCGCCGCGGCCGTCGTCGTGATGTCCAAGGCCAAGGCCGAGGAGCTGGGTCTCAGCTGGCTCGCCGAGATCGGCGCGCACGGCAACGTCGCCGGCCCGGACAACTCGCTGCAGTCCCAGCCGTCCACCGCGATCAAGCACGCCCTCGGCAAGGCCGGCCTGACCGTCGACGACCTCGACCTCATCGAGATCAACGAGGCGTTCGCCTCCGTCGGCATCCAGTCGATGCGCGACCTCGGCGTGGGCCCCGAGAAGGTCAACGTCAACGGCGGCGCCATCGCGCTCGGCCACCCGGTCGGCATGTCCGGCGCCCGCATCGCCCTGCACCTCGCCTACGAGCTGAAGCGCCGCGGCGGCGGCACCGGCGCCGCCGGCCTCTGCGGCGGCGGCGGCCAGGGCGACGCTCTTCTTATTCGTGTTCCGACCCGAACCCTCGCCTAGCGGCTCGGAACCGGTCGGAACACTGGCGATCGCCGGCATCGCTCCGGCTCGCCTTGCGGCTCGCTGCGCGATCAGGTTCTCGCAAGCTCGAACCTGCCTTCGGACGCGATCGCGATGGCCCCGGTTGCCCCGTGGCCGGGGCCGGGGCCGGGGTCAGTGGGGCCTACTGGGTGTTGGGCTGCTGGACGGTTACCGTCTTGAAGCCGAGGGCCTTGAGCATGTTCTCCAGCATCGACTTCGTGTTGGCGTCCGCGCGTTCCTTCAGGCCGCTCTGCTCGGCGGCGGTCTGGATCTTCTGGGACGCCAGGACGTAGAGCTGCTGCTGGTTGTTCGGGTTCGAGCTGAAGAAGTCGCCGAAGCGGTCGATGAGGCCGCGTTCGGTGGCGTAGACGTAGCTGGTCTTCGGGTCCAGGTTGGTCTTCTCCAGCTGGGCGCGCGGGAGCGTGATGGTCGCGGACGTCCGGTCCTCGTTGACCTTGACGGCGCCCGAGCCGAGCTTGGAGAAGTCCACATAGGCGTCGACGGTGCCGTTGCCGACGAACAGCGTGCGCTTGCCGCGCAGCGACCCCGGCAGGAACTTGGCGTCCTTCTCCAGGTCCACGATCACCTGGAAGCTGCCGCTCGCCGCCTCGTAGCGGTGCAGGTCGCGGATCGACTTCAGCAGGACGGGCCCGCTGCGGTCCTTCGTCTCCGTGCCGAACGGGTTCAGCCAGCCCGGCAGGCCGTGCAGGGCCTGCTGCGCCACCAGCACGAGCGCGATCGTCGCGACGATCAGTACGAGCGGGGTGAGGAGGCCGCGCCGGGGGGCGCGGGTCCGTTCGGGGGACGGCTTGGGGGGCGCGTCGTTCCGGGATTCCGAGCGAGCCATGCACCAAGCATTCCCGACATCTCCGTCCAATACCTGGCGGTCCGGTGAGGTCAGCGTGGACCAGGTGTGATCAAGGCCATAGGGCGGGCCGAAACCCCAGGTGAGAGTGGCCCGTTGTCGGGGCGTGGACATGATTCGTGTTTTCCGGCTCGTCTCCGTCGCGGAGGCGATCTCGTTCCTGCTCCTGCTGCTGGTCGCGATGCCGCTCAAGTACGGCGCGGACGCGCCGGTGGGCGTCCAGCTGATGGGACCGCTGCACGGAGTCCTGTTCATGGCCTACGTCGGCCTGGTGTTCCTCGTCCGCGAGCAGCTCGGCTGGGACCTCAAGCGCACCGTCCTGGCGCTCGGCGCCGCCTTTCTGCCGGTGGCCCCGGTCCTCGTGGAGCGCCACTGGGCCCGGCCCGTGACGCCCGCCGCGCAGCCCGCCGGGCGGGCCTGAGACTTCTGCGTGGCCGCGGCTGCTGGGGGTGGCCGCCGCGGCCACGCAGAGGAACCCGTCGCCAGGGCGACTGGCGCGGTTCCCACCTGTCGCTTCTGCTCGGCGAAGGGCCGGGCGTGGTCGGACGCCGTTCTCATCGTCGCGTCGGGGGATTAGCACGGTTGAACGTCCTGCGGTCGGAGTTCTTGGCCGAGCGGTGCTTCTTCGCGTGACCGGGGCGGAAGTCGCCCGGGCCGAGGGAGCAGGTGCGGTACGCGGTGAAGTGGTGGCGCAGCCAGGCGCGGCGCTGCCGCTCGGTCCAGGACGCGAACCGGCGGGCCGCGCGAGCGTCGGCGATGGACGGGGGGTCGTCGCCGATGAGCCACGCGTCGACCAGCGCCTGGTAGCCGCTGGAATCGGCCTCGCAGGCGGGGGAGTCCTTGACCGCCCGGCTGATCTGCCGGACGGCCCGCGCGGCGTATCCGGGAGAGAGGCCGTCGTCGAGGTGGATGAAGGCGACGCCGCCCACCACTGAGACCGGCGCCCAGTCCGGACGCTGCCGCACCTCGGTGAACTCGCCGGGAGTGCCGTTGAGCCGCGCGGCGAGCGGGATGACCGCCGCCGTCAGGCGAGGCAGCGCGGCCCGCAGTGCGGGATGCACGCAGACGGTCACCGGCCACAGCCGGCACGCGGGCTGCGCGGGTGCGGCGCGGACGGTCCCGCCGCCGGAGCCGTGCAGGCCGAGCGTGGCGGCGCCGGTCGCGGCCAGCGCGGCGGCCAGCGGCAGGACGAGCAGGAACCGCCGCGTCGCCCACAGCACGTAGCCGAGGATCAGCGCGGCCGTCAGCCCGACGGTCCAGGCGGCCTGGTCGGCGAACACCCGGGGGCGCAGCGTGGTGAACAGGTCGATGCGGGGGAACGCGGCGGGGGGCAGGAGGCTCCACCACGACACGCCGGGGATGCGCAGCGCCGCCCACATCGACGTCGCGCCGAACGCCAGGGCAGCCGTCGCGCGGTGCGGGACGACGCGTCCCGTCAGGTAGCCGACGACGACGTGCAGGACGAGCGCGCCCGCGCCCGCGATCACGCCGAGGGGGTGCGGGTGCCCGGCCTCCGCCTGCGCCAGCGTGACGGCGACGACGAGCGCCGTGACCGCGGTATAGGAGACGAGGGCCGCCGAGGACAGCAGCAGGAGGTCGAGCAGCGCGCCGGTGGCGGGCGAGCGCGCGGTGAGGTCGCGCAGGTAGTCGAGCGGCCGCTCGCGGACCGCCGCCCACGCCGCCAGCGCGGCGGCGACCGGCCCGAGGAAGCGGACGGTGTTGACCAGCGCGACGACCGTGTTGTCCCAGTACGCGGCGGAGAGGCAGAGCGCCGGCAGCGCCGCCGCCGTCCCGACCACGGTGAGGACCGGCACCGCGACCAGCAGTGCCGTGCGACGGGCGTCCAGCCGGAGCACCCGCCCGAGGTCAGACACCGGTGGCGCTCCCGGCGGGCGGCCGCCGCGCCCCCAACCCGGTCAGCTGCGCCAGCCCGGTCAGCTGCGCCAGCCCGGTCAGCTGCGGCGGCGAGAGCCGCGGCAGCGCCGGCAGCGCGGGCCGGCGGCTCGGCGCGGCGGCGGCCCGGCGCGGCGGCTGCGCGTCGGCGCCCGGCCGCGCCAGCGCGTCGGCGCCCTGCGGTGCGAGCGTGGCGGCGCCGCGCCGGTCGGCGGCGGAGCGGCCGCGGCGCGCGCCGGCCGACTGGGTGGGCTGCTCGGTCAGCCGGCCGCGGGCGAGCGTGAACAGGCGGTCGCACCAGCCGGTGAGCGTCTCGGTGGCGTCGGCGGTGACGACCACCGTCGGCGCCAGCGAGCGCAGCACCGGGATCAGCTCCGCCATCGCGGCGGTCAGCGCGGACCCGCCGGGACCGGCCGCGCCGGTCGGCCACGGCTCGGCGGCGGCGCACAGTTCGCCGAACGGCTCGTCCAGGAGCACGACGCTCGGCTCGTGGACGCACGCGGCGGCGAGCCCCGCGCGCAGCCGCACCTCGGGCGGCAGCAGCGCCAGCTCCGTCCCGGCGGCGTCGGCGAGGTCGAGCCGCCTCAGCATGGAGCGCGCGGCGGACGCGCTCGTCCGCTTGTAGTACGCCGCGTACGCGACGAACTCGCCGGCCGTCATGCTCTCGGCGCGGGAGAACCGGGCCGGCAGGTAGCCGATCCCGGCCCGCGCGGCCCGCAGCCCGGCGGCGTTCGATATGTCATGTCCGAGAATGCGCAGCAGGCCGGCATTCGGCCTGCGCAGCGTCGCGAACGTGGCCAGCAGAGTGGATTTACCGGCACCAGGTGGACCGGCCAGGCCGACCACGCCTTCGGGTATGCCGAAGGTCACCGGGCGCAGGAGCCACCGCCCCCCGCGGCGGACACCCATTCCTCGGGCCACGATCACGGAATGCTCCGCGATCACAAGTGTTTCCCCCCGTTGCTCGTCATGCGTTCGCGGCGCCGGCACGGGCGTCCCGGTGGCCACGGGTCCCCCAACCCGCCACGCGGTGCCCGCCGGGCCGGGCCGCCGTCCGGCGGGCACCGGCCGCTTTTGCCGGCCGCGATGCATCGACATCGTGACTATAACCGGGCTTGGTGATGGCTGTCAGCAATCTTTTTGCCTTTACAGCGACCCGCCTGGATTCTTTGCCTTCCGCGCCGAAGGGGAGAATTCAAGAAAGGCCGACAATTCCCGGTTTGTATCACGAAGGTGGGCGTGCTGGACGTCCGGCCCCGGCGGCGCGCTCCGCTGGGAGCGGACGGACGCACGGCGCGGTGCGGTCATGGGGCAGGATGGACCCATGCCTTCTCGGGACTTTTCGTTGCACGGGGCCATCGACCTGGGGGCGCGCCAGGCGGCCACAAGGAAGCAGCAGGAACGCCGCGCCCAGGGCGGCGGCGCGCCGGCGGGCGCCGGTGGAGCCGATGGAGCCGGTGGTGCCGCCGGCCAGTACGTCGTGGACGTCACCGACGAGACCTTCAACACCGAGGTCGTGGAGCGGTCGCAGTCCGTGCCCGTCCTCGTCGACTTCTGGGCGGAGTGGTGCGGGCCGTGCAAGCAGCTCGGCCCCATCCTGGAGAAGCTCGCCGCCGAGGCGGCCGGCACGTGGGTGCTCGCGAAGGTCGACATCGACGCGAACCCGCAGCTCGCCGCCTACATGCAGCAGATGGGCGTGCGCGGCATCCCGTTCGTC
This sequence comes from Actinomadura latina NBRC 106108, assembly GCF_001552195.1. Classification (GTDB taxonomy): domain Bacteria; phylum Actinomycetota; class Actinomycetes; order Streptosporangiales; family Streptosporangiaceae; genus Spirillospora; species Spirillospora latina. The sequence continues at coordinate 11,743 of NZ_BCQS01000032.1, read as the reverse complement.
GCGGCGGTCGTCGCCGGCCAGCTGCTGCCGTTCCTGAACGGCGCGGCGCCCGAGCCGCAGGTCCGCCAGGCCATCGACCAGCTCTTCGAGGCGCTGCGCAAGGAGGGCATCCTGCCGGACGCGCCCGAGGGCGAGCAGCCGGCGGCCGACGCCGGGGCCGTGCCCGCCGGCGACCCCGTGTACGCCGAGGCCGACGACGCCCTGCAGCGCGGCGACCTGCCCGCCGCGAAGGCCGCGTTCGAGCGGGTCCTCGCCGGCGACCCGCGGGACGGCCAGGCCAGGCAGGGCCTCGCGCTCGTCGAGCTGAGCCTGCGCGCCGGGTCGCTGGACGCCGAGCGCGCCCTCCAGGAGGCCGCCGACAAGCCCGGCGACGTCCAGGCGCAGATCAGCGCGTCCGACGTGGAGATGGTGTCCGGCCGCATCGACGAGGCGTTCGACCGGCTGCTGGCCGCCGTGCGCGGCAGCGCGGGCGACGACCGCGACGCGGCGCGCAAGCACCTGCTGTCGCTGTTCGAGCTGCTGCCGCCGGACGACCCGCGCATCGGCAGGGCCCGCCGCGGCCTGCAGTCCGCCCTGTTCTGACGGGCGCCCTCCGCCGGCGCCGCCCCGGCGTCGGCGGAAGGCGAACGAGCCGGGGCGATCGGGACACCCCGCCGCGATGTTGCGCGTATGCTCGATGAGATGACCGTGCTCGGACGGCCCGCGTGCAGCACTTCCACGGGGCCGACCCGGCCGATCCGCGGCTCCGCAACCTCCTGACCGGCGTCATGAGGCCGGCCGTGCCGGCGACCGTCGAGATGTCCGTCGTCGCGGCGCGGGCTTTCCGAGTCGCGGGGACCGGACCCGGGCCGCGGCCCCCGGACGCACCGTGCCGGTTCCACGGCGGCGCGCGCGGGACGAGGACAACCCGGACAGCAAGGAGCAGTCGTCGTGGCGAGCGTGCCGAGCGTTTCGTACTCCATCACCGTCCGGCTGGAGGTCCCCGCCGGCGGCAGGGCCGTCAGCCAGATCACCCACGTGGTCGAGAACGCCGGCGGCATCGTCACGGCCCTCGACGTCAACACCGCCGCCCACGAGACGCTGCGCATCGACGTGACGATCGCGACCCGCGACACCCAGCACGCCGAGGCGATCGCCGGCGCGCTGGAGGGCATCGAGGCCGTCAAGATCCACAAGGTCAGCGACCGGACGTTCCTGATGCACCTCGGCGGCAAGATCGAGATGCAGTCGAAGGTGCCGCTGCGCAACCGCGACGAGCTGTCGATGGCCTACACGCCCGGTGTCGCCCGCGTCTCCCTCGCCATCGCGCGCAACCCCGAGGACGTCCGGCGGCTGACCATCAAGCGCAACAGCGTCGCGGTCGTCACCGACGGGTCGGCGGTGCTCGGCCTCGGCAACATCGGCCCGGAGGCTGCGCTGCCCGTCATGGAGGGCAAGGCGGCGCTGTTCAAGCGGTTCGCCGGGATCGACGCGTGGCCGATCTGCCTCGACACGCAGGACACCGACGAGATCGTCCGGACCGTGCAGATCATCGCGCCCGCGTTCGGCGGCATCAACCTGGAGGACATCTCCGCGCCGCGCTGCTTCGAGGTCGAGCGGCGGCTGCGCGAGCTGCTCGACATCCCCGTCTTCCACGACGACCAGCACGGCACGGCGATCTGCGTGCTGGCCGCGCTGACCAACGCGCTCCGCGTCGTCGGCAAGGACATCGGCGCCGTCCGCATCACGATGGCGGGCGCGGGCGCCGCCGGCAGCGCCATCCTGAAGCTGCTGATGCACGCGGGCGCACGCGACCTCGTCGTGTGCGACTACCTCGGCGCCGTCCACAAGGGCCGCGACGACCTGGACGACTCGCTCCGCTGGATCGCCGAGCACACCAACGCGTCCGGCTACGCGGGCGACCTGCGCGGCGCCGTCAAGGACGCCGACGTGTTCATCGGCGTCTCGGCCCCGGGCATCCTGAACGGCGACGACATCGCGACGATGAACGACGACGCGATCGTGTTCGCGCTCGCCAACCCCGAGCCCGAGGTGGCCCCGGACGAGGCCCGCGAGCACGCCGCCGTCGTCGCCACCGGCCGCAGCGACTACCCCAACCAGATCAACAACGTGCTGGCGTTCCCCGGCGTCTTCCGCGGCCTGCTGGACGCGCAGGCCGACGGCGTCACCCTGGACATGCTGGCCGCCGCCGCGACGGCGCTCGCCGAGGTCGTCCTGCCGGAGGAGATCGGCCCCAACTACATCATTCCGAGCGTCTTCCACCCGGACGTGGCGACGCGTGTCGCCGGCGCCGTCCGCGAGGCCGCCGGCGGCCGTCCGCGCACGGAAGCCTGACCGGCGGGGCCTGACCGGCGGGGCGGGAAGCCCGGCCGGCGGGGCCTAGTCGGACTTCTCGGTGGCGAACATCTTCTCCCGGCGGCGGGGCCAGACACCGCCGTACCAGAAGATGATCGCGCCGGTGAGGAGGATGCCGGCCCCGGTCGCGGCCCGCGCCCACAGGACGGTGTCCGGGCCGGTGTGCGGCAGGCTGCCCGGCGGCGTCTCGGTCGGCGCCCCCGCGCCCGCCTTCTTGCAGTTCGCCTTGACCGTCTTCGATTCGATCAGCTTGTTCGCCCAGGTGACGGTGAGATCGGTGCGGCGGTCCTCGCGCAGCTTGACCGAGAGCGTCCGGGTGTTGTTCGGCGGGATCTTGCCGGGGACGGCGGCGCCGCCGTCGTCCCGCTCGACGGAGAAGTCCTCGGTCTGCGTCCCGGTGTTGCGGACCTTGACGTGCACGGTGCGCTCCGGGCAGGAGACCGCGCCGATGCTCGCGGTCACCGGCTGCGCGGGCGGCTTCGGCGTCCCGGACCGGGTGGGCGTCCCGGACCGGGTGGGCGTCCCGGACGCGGACGGCGACGTGCCGCTGCCGGACGGGCTGGGGCTCGCCGACGTGGACGCCGACGTGGACGCGCGCGACTCCGCCCCGTCCGACTTCGTCAGGGCCTGGTACACGAGCAACACCGTGAGCAGGACGAACACGGCGGCGATGACGACCCTGGGCAACTGCATCGCTGTCCTCTCGGTGAGCACCAAGCGGGTGGCCGGTGATCCTAGATCATTCTTAACCCAGGACCTTGTGGTGCCGATATCCCCATCGATAGGAATGCGTAACAGGCTAACGAGCGGGGAGACGTGCCGCCGGAGGTCCGCGCAACGCATGATGGAACCCATGGAAGACGGCATCAGGGTGGGGCTCCTGCTGGTGGCGACCCCTCAGCTGGAAGATCCGAACTTTCGGCGGAGCGTCGTCCTGCTGGTCGAGCACGACATCGGCGGAGGGACGCTCGGAGTTGTCCTCAACCGGCCGACCGAGGTCCCCGTGGACCGCGTGCTCCCGCCGTGGGGCGAGCTCGCCACCGGACCCGCCGTGGTCTTCCAGGGCGGTCCCGTCGCGCTGGAGCACCCGCTCGCCCTGGCCCGCCTCCCCGGCGAGGACGAGCCGCTCGGCTGGCGGGCCCTCGACGGCGGCGCCGAGGTCGCGCGGGTGGGGCTCGTCGACTTGGAGGCCCCGCCCGGGCTGCTGGCGGCGGAGCTGCTGCAGCTGCGGGTGTTCGCCGGATACGCGGGCTGGTCGGCGGGCCAGCTGCGCGGCGAGATCGAGGACGGCTCCTGGTACCTGGTGCCCGCCGAGGCCGGGGACGTGTTCGCCGGCGACCCGGTCCGGCTGTGGCAGGACGTCCTGCGCAGGCAGGGCGGCGATCTGGCGTTCGTCTCCACTTTTCCCGACGACCCCACGCTGAACTAAGGTGAACGACGTGAGTACGAAGATCCTTCCCGAGAGCGACACCCAGCAGGATGTCCGCCCGGACCTCTCGCACGGTGACGGCGACCACGAGCGGTTCGCCCACTACGTGAAGAAGCAGAAGATCACCGAGAGCGCGGTGACCGGCACGCCGGTGATCGCGCTGTGCGGCAAGGTCTGGGTGCCGAACCGGGATCCGAAGAAGTACCCGGTCTGCCCGCAGTGCAAGGAGATCTACGAATCCATGAAGTCGGGCGACAAGGGCGACAAGGGCGACGGGTGACCTGCCGCTGAGACGCGGCGGGCGGCGCGTCGCCATACTGGGCTGCGCGCTTCCGGGTCCCGCGGCGGGGGTGAACCGCGGGACCCGCAGTTTCTGACACACCGACTTCTGACACAACCGACTTCTGACATACGGGGGATGAATGCGGCGGCTGGCCGGGGTTTCGCTATGCGCACTGTTGGTCACAGTGTGTGCTGTTCCGGGCGCATCGGGTGAGCGGACCCGGATACGTGCGGTGCCTTCCGCCGCGGGGGGCGGCGGCTGCGTCCACCGCCCGAACGCCCGCCCGAACGCCCGCACGAACGCCCGCACGGCCCGGCCGCGCGACCGGGCCGACCTCGGACGCGACCAGGTCGTCGCCATGCTCGGCGATCTGCGGCGGACGCTCCTCGGCCGGTTCGGGACGTCCGACGAGCGGCGCCTCGACTCGTCCCGGCGCATGGCGAAGCGCCTCGTCGTGCCGGTGCGGTTCCACGTCGTCCACAGCGGGCGCAGCGGGCGGCTGCCGAGGCAGGCCGTCCAGCGGCAGATCTCCACGCTGAACGCCGCGTACGGGGGTCGGATGGGCGGCGCCGACACCCGCGTGCGGTTCCGCCTGACCGGCTACGACCGCGCGGACGCCCCGGCGTGGTTCCACGACCCGGAGCGGTACGAGCGTCCGATGAAGAAGCGCCTGCGCAAGGGCGGGCGGGGCACGCTCAACGTCTACACGGCAGACGTCGGGTCGGACGTCCTGGGCTTCTCCACCTTCCCCCAGTGGTACCGGAACGACCCGCGCATGGACGGAGTCGTCATCGACTACCGCAGCCTGCCGGGCGGGTCGTACGGGCCGTTCAGCCGCGGGTACACGGCCGTCCACGAGATCGGGCACTGGCTCGGCCTGCTGCACACGTTCGAGGGCGGCTGCGTCCCGCCGGGCGACGGGGTGGCCGACACCCCGTACGAGGCGGAGCCGGCGCAGGGGTGCCCGCACTCCCGCGACACCTGCGCGCAGCGGGGCCGGGATCCGATCCACAACTTCATGGACTACGCCCACGACGCCTGCATGCACGCCTTCACCGCAGGTCAGGGCCGCCGCATCCGGTCAGCGTGGGCGGCCTACCGGTCGCGGGGACACGGCCGGCACCGTGTGGGTCTGGGCACAGCCGGGGCCGCCGGGGCACGAACTGTCGGTGCGGCTCGGTAGCCTTCAATGACCGTGAGCACCTTCGCCGCATCGAGCATGCCCCCCGCGTTCCCCGAAAGGGCCGCCTGGGGGACGGCGTCGTCCCTGCGCGCCTGGCAGCAGCAGGCGCTGGAGGCCTACTTCGGGACGGACGGCTCCGAGCCGGGCCCGCGCGACTTCCTCACCGTCGCGACGCCCGGCGCAGGCAAGACGACGTTCGCGCTCCGCCTGGCCCGCGAACTGATGGAGCGCCGCATCGTCCAGGCGATCACGGTCGTGTGCCCGACCGAGCACCTGAAGCGGCAGTGGGCCGAGTCCGCCGCCCGCGTCGGCATCAAGATCGACCCGGAGTACCAGAACGGCCAGGGCCCCGTCGGCAAGGACTTCCACGGCGTGGCCGTCACCTACGCCACGGTCGCGGCCCGTCCCGCCCTGCACCGCAACCGCACCGAGTCGCGCAAGCACCTCATCGTCTTCGACGAGGTGCACCACACGGGCGACGGCCTCTCCTGGGGCGACGCCGTCCGCGAGGCGTTCGAGCCGGCCACCCGGCGCCTGGGCCTCTCCGGCACGCCGTTCCGCACCGACATCAACCCGATCCCGTTCGTCCAGTACGACGAGGGGCCGGACGGCATCCGCCGCAGCCGGGCCGACTACACCTACGGCTACGGCCCGGCCCTCGCCGACGGCGTCGTCCGCCCCGTCATCTTCCTGGCCTACGCCGGCGAGATGCGCTGGCGCACCCGCGCCGGCGACGAGATCACCGCGACCCTCGGCGAGCCGCTCACCCAGGACCAGACCGCCCAGGCCTGGCGCGCCGCGCTCGACCCGAAGGGCGACTGGATCAAGCAGGTCCTGGCCGCCGCCGACCGCCGCCTCACCGAGCTCCGCCGCGTCATCCCGGACGCGGGCGGCCTGGTCATCGCCACCGACCACGAGACGGCCCGCGCCTACGCCGGCATGCTCAAGGCCGTCACCGGCCAGAGCGCGACCGTCGTCCTCTCCGACGACCCGACCGCATCGAAGAAGATCAAGGGGTTCGCCGAGACCGAGGACCGCTGGATGGTGGCGGTCCGCATGGTGTCCGAGGGCGTGGACATCCCGCGCCTCTGCGTGGGCGTCTACGCGACCTCGACCAGCACGCCCCTCTTCTTCGCGCAGGCCATCGGCCGCTTCGTCCGAGCCCGCAAACGGGGCGAGACGGCGTCGGTCTTCCTGCCCTCCGTCCCCACCCTCATGGGGCACGCCTCCGAGATGGAGGAGGAGCGAGACCACGTCCTGGACCGTCCCGTCCGCGAGGACGGCCTGGACGACGACCTCCTGGCCGAGGCCAACCGCAAGCAGGACAACCCGGACGTCGGTGAGGAACTCCCCTTCGAAACCGTCGAAGCCTCCGCCACGTTCGACCGCGTCCTCTACGACGGCGGCGAGTTCGGCATGCACGCCCAGCCGGGCTCCGCCGAAGAGGAGGAGTACCTGGGCATCCCCGGCCTCCTGGAACCCGACCAGGTGTCAGCCCTCCTCCGCAAGCGCCAGGCCGACCAGCTGGCCAACGAGCGCCGCCGCAAGACCGGCGACCCCCGCGCCGACCGCACCGCCGCCGAGGACATCGCCGCCCTCCGCCGCGAGCTGAACGGCCTCGTCAACGCCTGGAACCACCGCACCGGCCAACCGCAGGGCGTCATCCACAACGAACTGCGCCGCGCCTGCGGCGGCCCCCCCGTCCCGCAGGCCAGCGCCGCCGAAGTCCGCGACCGCATAGCCAAGATCCGAGACTGGGCCGCCAAACGCCGCCACTGACGGCGACGCCGCACGTCATGGTGACGCTTTGACGCCGCCAGAACCCAAGCGGTCCCACAGGACGTCGTCAAGGACGCCCGCCACCCGGACGACCGCCTCGCACGGGTACTCGATCAGGCGGGAGACCTGGAAGACCCACCTTCCGCCGACCCGCACGGCGGCGGCGCTCAACGCTGCCTCCTCGCCGTCGTCCGGGAAGACCCACAGCACCGGCGGCGACTCCACATAGACCTTGACGTGCGACCAGCCCCGGGCGCTCATCGCGTCCGCGAGCGCATCCAGATGCTTCTCGGCGGTGGCGTGCTCGAACCGAATACGCCACCACCACATGACGAACAGACCGCGCGCGACCGTCATCCGCAGAGCCGTGCCCACGTCACCTTGCCGCCCTCGTCCAGCGCCCGGACGCCCCAGTCCTGGACGAGCATGGACATCATCAGCAGCCCCCGTCCCGACTCGGCGGTGTCGTCTTCGGCGTGGACGACCGGAAGTTCGTCGGAGCGGTCCTCCACCTCCACCACGGTGTGACCGTCTTCCAGGAGAAGACGTATAGGAATGAGTTCCGTGTCGGTGTGCCTGTGGACGTTCGTCACCAATTCAGTGACGACCGTACGTGCGATGTAGTCGTCCCCAAGGGCGTGCTGACGAAATACGTCCGCAACCCACCCTCGAGCGGTCTCTGGCGCGCGCGCGGAGGAATTGAGCACGATTGCGCTTGCCTCCGCGGCCAGATTCGAATCGATCACGATAAACAGCCTCCAGAACGGCGTTCTCTTGCGAAATCCGGTGGCTGAATCATCGCGTCTGTGTCACGCTATGGAGTGGCAATAGCACGATGAGTATCCAAGCTCCGTGCATGCTCATGGCCGCAGCCGCACATGGCCGGTCATTCCCGGCCGTCCAAGTTCAAGGAGAGGGAAGTGGGACAACGTCCGAACGATCTACGCCCCTGGGAGTCGCCGAACGCGCTCTTCGGCTCCGAGCTCCGGCGTTACCGCGAGGCCGCCGGGCTGAGCATCGCGGCCTTCTGCGAGCGGATCCAAGACAGCGCCCCGTACTCGAAGAGCACCGTCGGCACCGTGGAGCGCGGCGAATCCCGCCCCGACCGGCTCCTGGCCGTCCACGGCGACCGCGTCCTCGACACCCGCGAGGCGCTGACCCACCTGTGGGACGGCCTCTTCAAGGGCACCAACGCCGTCCCGGTCTGGTTCGCCGACTGGGCCATCCAGGAACCGAAGTTCGACGCGATCCGAGGCTACGAGCCTCTGGTCATCCCCGGTCTCCTCCAGACCCCCGCCTACGTCGGGCACCTGCTCGACAACGACGAGGCCGCCGTCGAGGCCCGCCTCGCGCGCCAGGACATCCTGGCCGGCAACACGCCACCGCACCTGATGTACGTGATCGACGAGAGCGTGCTCAACCGCGGCGCCATCGACCCCGAGGTGATGCACGACCAGCTTCAGCACCTTCTGGCGGTCTCCTCCCGGCAGGTCCGCATCCAAATCGCCCCGCTCAGCCTGCACGAGGGCATAGGCGGCGCCTTCGCCATCGGAACGCTCCCGGACGGAAGCGAGGTAGGCTACAAAGACAATGCGTTCAGCGGTGACACGACCACCGATCGCCTGGAAATCAAACGGCTCACTGAGCTGTTCGCGTCCATTCAGTCCGTCGCGTACCCCCTGGACCAGTCCCTCGACCTGATAGCAAAGGTGGCAAAGGAGAAATGGACCTGAGCACCGCCAAGTGGCGCAAGGCGTCCCGTAGCTCCAACAACGGCGGCAACTGCGTCGAGCTCGCCCGCCTCGCCGACACCGTCGCGATCCGTGACAGCAAGGACCCCGAGGGCCCCAAGCTGCTCCTCACCCCCCGATCCCTCCGCGACCTGACCCAGGCCCTCAAGAACGCCTAGCAGCACAAGGGACGCCCTCCCGCTATGGCGAGGGCGTCCCGCCCCTGGGCGACCGACCTCCGCCATAGGCTGAAGCCCACGCGATGGGCAGGGGGCAGAGATGGCCGACACGACGCTGACCGAGGTGATGGCCGAGCTGGCCGCGCTCGACGACCCGAAGACACGCGCGGTCAACGAGAAGCACGGTGACGATCACGGCGTGAACCTCAGCAAGCTGCGTGCGCTCGCAAAGCGGCTGAAAACTCAGCAGGATCTCGCGTGCCGGCTCTGGGAGACGGGTGACACCGCGGCGAAACTGCTGGCGATCCTGATCAGCCGCCCGAAGCAGTTCGACCAGCACGAACTCGACGTCATGTTGCGCGAGGCGCGCACCCCCAAGGTGCACGACTGGCTCGTGAACTACGTGGTGAAGAAGAACCCGCACTCCGAAGACCTGCGCCTGGCCTGGTCCGCCGATCCGGACCCAGTGGTAGCGAGTGCCGGCTGGGCACTCACCACCGACCGCGTAACGAAGAAACCCGAGATCCTCGACCTCACCGCCCTGCTCGACGTCATCGAGGCGGAGATGAAGGACGCCCCGGAGCGCTTGCAGTGGGCGATGAACCACTGCCTGGCGCAGATCGGAATCGACCACGCCGAACACCGCACCCGTGCAATCGACATCGGCGAACGCCTAGAGGTCCTCAAGGACTACCCGACCCCTCCAGGCTGCACCTCGCCGTTCGCCCCCACATGGATCACCGAAATGGTGCACCGCCAACAGAACACATAGAGAACCCCGCCCCCGCAGCCACCACCGGCCATGCCCGGCCTGCTTACCCGGGCCCTCGGCGACGAGCCGGTGATCAGCAAGCTTTCTCCGCGATGTTTCCCGCCCTGGTCGAGATCGCGGAACGCTCCCAACAGGCCATCGACCGCGCGCTGGAGCGTGGCGGCGGCTGATCACTCGGGTGTCGTCGCGGTGATCAGCCAGAGTCCAGCTGGCAGCCGGTATGTGGCCCCCGGGTCATCGTCCGGGGCACCGAACTGGGCGAGGAGCCCGGCGGTCGCCGACCTGGCGGCTGCCTGCCGTGCGGGAGGGGCGGCCCGGTACGCCGCGCTCGCGGGTCCCATTTCGATGAGCCATTCGGCCGCTGTGTCGGGTTCGTCGGGAACCCGCAGGGTGACGTCGTGGGGCTGGATCGTGATGCCTTCGAAGCCGGCCGCGGTCAGGATGCGCTCGATGCGCGCCGGTTGCGCGAAGGCGAACGGGCCCGGTTCCTCGCCCAGCGGCAGCGGCGGCAGGGCGTCGAGATGGGGCGCGGCGCCGAGCACGACCATCGCGAGCCAGGGGTTGGCCGTGCCATCACGGAAGACGGTCGCGGCCAGCCGGCCGCCCGGGCGCAACGACCGCCGGATCGCGATGCAGCCGTCGACCGGGTCGGCCAGCAGCATCAGCGCCATGCGGGAGAACACCGCGTCGAACGGCGCACCGGGCACGACGCCGACCGTCTCGATATCGGCGGAGACGAAGCTCAGGCCGGGGTGCCGGTCCGGGGGGGAACCGCCGGCGCGCGGCCGCCACCATCGACTCGGCCAGATCCACGCCGACCGCCCGTCCGGTCGGCGCGACGGCCTCCGCCAGGGCGGCGGTGGTGCCCCCGCAGCCGCAGCCGACGTCCAGGAACCGCTCACCCGCGCGTGGCCGCAGCCAGTCCATCGCCGCCGCGCCCAGTGGACGGCCGAGGTCATCGTGCCGGTCGGCGTGCCGGATCCAGCCGGGCGCGGTCTGCGTCCAGAACGCGAGATTGCGCGCCCGCAGGGATTCGGTGTCGGGCATCAGAACGGCAGTTCGGTGCCGTCGAGGGTGACCGACCGGAATCCGGCGGCCTTGCCGGGGTCGAATCCCTCCTGCTGCGCAGCGAGACCGGCCGCGCGGATCAGCCGCTCGGACTGGAAGCGGCGGAACGCCTCCTCGCTCTCCCAGACGTTGATGATCCTCCAGCCGTCGGGGGCGGGACCGGCCACATGGGCGAGCAGCCCGGGAGGCCGATCGGGCCCCAAGTGCTTCTCCACCAGCCGGTATTCGCTCTCGGTGACTCCGGGCATCTCCTGCAGCACGCCGAACGGCATCCCGACCCCCTCTTTCACTAGATGAAGCCTCTATCCAATAGAAGACTACGCTTCTCATGTGGCTGTCAAGAGACGCTATGAATCGGCACGGCGCCGGCAGCAGGCCCGCCAGACCCGCGCGGCGATCCTGGACGCGGCGGGCCGGCTGTTCGTCGATCCCGGCTACGCCGCCACCCCGCTCACCGCGGTCGCAGCCGAGGCCGGGGTCGCGATCCAGACCGTGTACGCGGTGTTCGGCAGCAAACGCAACCTGCTCTCCCAGCTCGTCGACGTCACCATCGCCGGTGACGACGAGCCGGCGGCACTGCCCGACAGGCCGTTCGTCGCCGAGATCCGCGCGCTCACCGACCCCCGCGACAAGCTCGCCCGCTACGCCCGGCACCTGTACCAGACCCATGTCCGCCAAGCCGAGGTGATGATCGCGCTGGCCGGCGCCGCCACCGCCGACCCCGACGTCGCCGCGATCTGGCGCAAGAACACCGAAGAGCGCCGCCGGGGCATGACCATGTTCGCCACCGAACTCGCCGCCACCGGCCACCTGCAGTCCGACCACGACGTCGACAGCGCCGCCGACGTCCTCTTCCTCGCCATGGACGTCACCAACTACGACTGGCTCGTACGCGAACGCGGCTGGTCACCCGAGCGCTTCCAACGCTGGTACGTAGACACGGTGGCCGCCGCGATCCTCGACCT
>NZ_BCQS01000031.1 GCF_001552195.1 Actinomadura latina NBRC 106108 | reverse complement strand
CCGTCCTCACCGAGTGTGGGACCAAGACCCGGCAGAACCGGGCAAGCCCGACGGCGTGTCACCCGACCCGGTGATCATTCCGGGTCAGCGCACTAGAAAACTGCTGAAATACTCGCGGCATGACCTATGTTGCGGACAGTGAGCGGTACGAGCGGATCGCCTACCGGCGGTGCGGGCGCAGCGGGCTGCGGCTCCCGGCGATCTCGCTGGGGCTGTGGCACAACTTCGGCGACGACCGGCCGCTGGACGTCCAGCGGGCGATCCTGCGGCGCGCGTTCGACCTCGGCGTGACGCATTTCGACCTCGCCAACAACTACGGGCCGCCGTACGGGTCCGCCGAGATCAACTTCGGGCGGATCATGCGGGAGGACCTCGCGCCCTACCGGGACGAGATCATCATCTCGACCAAGGCCGGGTACGACATGTGGCCCGGCCCGTACGGTGAGTGGGGGTCGCGCAAGTACCTGCTCGCCAGCCTCGACCAGTCGCTGCGCCGGATGGGAGTCGACTACGTCGACATCTTCTACAGCCACCGGTTCGACCCGGAGACGCCGCTGGAGGAGACGATGGGGGCGCTGGACCGGGCCGTCCGGTCCGGTAAGGCGCTGTACGCGGGCATCTCGTCGTACTCCCCCGAGCGGACGGCCGAGGCGGCGGCGATCCTGCGGGAGATGGGGACGCCGCTGCTGATCCACCAGCCGTCCTACTCGATGCTCAACCGCTGGATCGAGGGCGGGCTGCTCGACACGCTCGGCCGCGAGGGCGCCGGCTGCATCGCGTTCTCGCCGCTCGCGCAGGGGATGCTGACCGACAAGTACCTCGACGGGATCCCGGCGGGGTCGCGGGCCAGCAAGGGCACGTCGTTCGCGTCCAGCCTGCTCAGCGAGGAGAACGTGCGGCACGTCCGGACGCTCAACGAGATCGCCCGGGAGCGCGGGCAGTCGCTCGCGCAGCTGGCGCTGGCCTGGTCGCTGCGGGACGGGCGGGTCACCTCCGCGCTGATCGGCGCGAGCAGCGTCGCCCAGCTGGAGGAGAACCTCGCGGCCCTGGACCGGCTCGACTTCACGGCGGACGAGCTGGCCGCCATCGACCGGGACGCCGTCGAGGCGGGCATCAACATCTGGGCGGCCTCCAGCGCGGGCTGATCAGGTGTGCATCGACGGGGCGTGACCGGGCACGAGCAGCACATGGAAGAGATGATGCTGCGCAGCGCCGCGTTCAACGATCACACGCTGATGCCGTCGGACTATTCGCACGACAGCGGGGACGTCTCGCCCCCGCTGGAGTGGTCGCCGGCCCCCGAGGAGGTCGTCGAGCTCGCGCTGGCCTGCGAGGACCCGGACGCGCCGGCCGGCACGTTCGCGCACTGGCTGCTCGCCGGGATCGACCCGGTGTCCACGGGCCTGGACGCCGGGGAGCGGCCGCCGGAGGCCGTCGCCGGCCGCAACGACTTCGGGTCCGACGGGTACGGCGGGCCGAAGCCGCCGGCCGGCGACGACCCGCACCGGTACTTCTTCCGGCTCTACGGGCTGTCGGAGCCGTCCGGGCTGCGGGACGGCTTCACCGCGGAGGATCTGCGGGACGCCCTGGAGGAGAAGGTCGTGGCGTCCGGCACCCTCGTCGGCACATTCGCGAGGTGATCCGATGGGCTCCCCCGACCGGCCGGATCCCGACCGGCTCGACCCCGAGGGCCGCGGCCCCGAGCCGTACGGCCCGGAGTTCCACGGTCCGGGCTCGCACGGGCCCTACCGGCACGAGCAGCCGCGCGGCAGCGAGCCGCTGAACGCCCGCAGCCCGCTGCGGCTGCGGGCGGTCCTGTCCGGGATCGCGCTGGTCATCGCCGTCGCGGCGGCGATCGTCTTCGCGGTCGGGGCGCAGGGGGACGGGTCGTGGGCGGCCGCCGGCATCTGCGCGGCCGTCGCCGTGATCGCCGCGATCGACCTCGTCGTGATCGCGAGGCGCGCCCGGACCTGAGCCTCAGTGGCGGTGGTCCGCGGCGGCGGCCTCCGGGTGGGCGAGCAGCCAGGCGATCCGCCCGCGGCTCTCCTCGTCGGTGGGCGTGTAGGTGACCAGCCGCGCGCCCGGCGCGGCGCTGATGTCCATCTGCAGTGCCCTGGTCCGGATCTCCCCCGCCGCGTGGTGCCGGAAGGTCTTGGTGCTCGATCCCGCCAGCGCGACGTCGTGGGACGCCCACAGCCGCGCGAACTCCGGGCTGACCGCCTGCAGCCGCCGGACGATGTCCTTCCAGCCGGGCTCGTCCAGATGCCGGCTGTAGCGGTGCCGGAACGCCGCGACGAGCCCGGGCGCCGTCTCCATGAGGTTCGCGACCGGGTTGCAGCACGGCGGCAGCGTGAACGCCATCCACATCGAGTTCCGCTCGCAAGGCCGGGCCGCCTCGACCGCCGGGAAGATCGCCGCGTAGGCGGCGTTCCAGGCGAGGATGTCGGACCGGCCGTTGGCGACCGAGGCGGGAATCGGAACGAGCGCGTCCAGCACCGTCTGGACGTCCTCGGGCAGGTTCCCCGTCTCCTCGTCCACCACGGCGTCGGGGACGTCGGCGAGCCGGTACAGGTGCTCGCGTTCGGCGCCGTCCAGCCGCAGCGTGCGGGCCACCGCGTCCAGCACCTGCGTGCTCGCGTTGATGGGGCGGCCCTGCTCCAGCCACGTGTACCAGGTCACGCCGACCCCGGCGAGCTGCGCGACCTCCTCCCGGCGCAGGCCCGGCGTGCGGCGCCGGAGTCCCGGCGGCATCCCCACGTCCTCGGGTGTGATCCGCTCGCGCCGGCTGCGCAGGAACGCGGCCAGCTCGCTGCGGCGGCGCGGCCCCGCGCCGTTGCGGGCCGGGGCCTTCCCGGTGATGGTCTCGGCAGTCGTCATCGTCACTCCCCCAGCCTGCCTCCGGTCGGCGGCGCCTTCCAGGTGCTGCCAGTACCAGTATCACCAGGCTCTCGTTACGGGTACCGGCGCAGCCGCACGCTTGAACACATGACACAGACAACCGATCTGCGCGGGATTGTTCCCGAACGGGGGTCGCGGAACGGAGCCGGCGGCCCGCTGCTCGCCGTCATCCTGCTCGGCCAGTTCATGGGCATCCTCGACACGAGCATCGTCAACGTCGCGCTCCCGACGATGCGGGCGGACCTGCACGCCTCCGGGGCCGGGCTGCAGCTCGTCGTGGCCGGATACATCATCTCCTACGCCGTCCTGCTGATCACCGGGGCGCGGCTCGGCGCCCTCGCGGGCCACCGCCGCATGTTCCACCTCGGCCTCGCCGCCTTCACGGTGGCGTCGCTGGCGTGCGGGCTGGCGCCGTCCACCGGCACGCTGGTGGCATTCCGCTTCCTGCAGGGCGCCGCCGCCGCGCTGCTGACCCCGCAGGTCATGTCCATGATCCAGCGGAACTTCACCGGCGCGGCCCGGGCCCGCGCGCTGAGCTTGTACTCGGCCGTGATCGCGGGCGGCATCGTGGTCGGGCAGGCGGCCGGGGGCCTGCTGGTCAGCGCCGACCTGTTCGGTACCGGCTGGCGGACGGTCTTCCTCGTCAACGTGCCGATCGGGGTGGCGCTGCTGCTCGCCGGGCCGCGCGTCCTGCCCCGCGACGAGGGCGTGCCCGGCCTCCGGAACCTGCGCGCGCAGCTGGACCTGCCGGGACTGCTGACCCTCGCCGGCGCCGTGCTGCTGTTCGTCGTCCCGCTGATCATGGGGCACGAGCTGGACTGGCCGCGGTGGGGCTGGGCGTCGCTGGCCGCCAGCGCCGTGCTCCTGGCCGCGTTCGTCGCCGTGGAGCGCCGCGCGGCCGCCGCGGGCGGGCGGCCGCTGATCTCGGCGCGGGTGCTGCGCGCGCCGCTGCTCGTGCCGGCCTGCGTGGCGATACTGTTCGGGCCGGGCAGCTGGGGGGCGTTCCTGTTCACCACCACCCTGCACCTGCAGGGCGACCTGCGGATGTCGCCGCTGGAGTCGGGCCTGGCGTTCATCCCCTGCGTGACGGCGTTCGCCGTGGTCGGGCTGAACTGGCAGCGGCTCCCCGCGCGCTGGCACCGCCCGGTCATCCCGGCCGGGTTCGCGATCGCGTCCGCCGGCTACCTGTGCGTCGGCCCGCTCGCCGGCGGCGGCGCGGCCTACGAGGCGCTGACCGTGGTCATCGGGTTCGGCCTCGGCGTGATGCCGATCATCATGATGACCGCGCTGCAGCACGTCCCCGCCGAGGACGCCAGCGACGCCAGCGGGCTGCTGCTCACCCTCATGCAGCTGGCCCAGGTGATCGGCATCGCCACGGCCGGCACCCTGTTCCTCACCCTGGCCGAGTCGGGCGGCTCCACCCGGCACGCCGAGTACGGCACCGGCTGGGCGCTCGCCGCCGCCACCCTGCTCGGCGCCGTCTTCGCCCTCTCGCTGGCCCGCGGCCGGACCGCGGCCCGGGCCTGACCGCTCAGTACTCCGACAGCCGGGCCCGGGCCGCCTCGACGGCGGGCGGGACGGGGCGGCGGGCGCCGGCCACGGAGGGCAGGGCGCGGACCGCGGCGGCGAGGCCGGCGCGGCCGTCCCGGCTGGTCAGCGCGGACGCGGCGGTGCGGGCGACCGCCGGGAGCGGGCGCCGCAGCCACGCGGTGAGCAGCCGGTTGCGGACCTCCCGGCGGCGCCGCCCGGCCGGGTCGCGGCCCGCCGCGGACGGGTGGTGGTGGACGACGAGCTCCGGCACGTAGGCGAGTCCCCACCCGGCGGCGGCCAGGTCGAGCGCGAGCAGTTCCTCCTCGCCCGCGAAGTGCAGGACGTCGGAGAAGCCGCCGGCGTCGAGGAAGGCGTCCCGGCGCACGATGACCGAGCAGGCGAGGAAGCCGAGGACGGCCGGTCCGGGGAGCCACCCGGGCCGGCCGAGCGGCGACGCGGCCATCTGCGCGGAGACCGGTTCGAGCCGCTCCTCCGCGCCGATGAGGACGCGGGCGGCGAGCAGGGCCGTGCGCGGGTGGGCGTCGAGGATCTCCACGGCCCGTTCCAGCGCGCCGGGCGCCCACCACGAGTCGTCGTCGGCGAACGCGACGTAGCGGGTGGCGGCGCGCTCGGCGCCGGCGTTGCGGGCGGCGGCGCCCCGGTTGCGGGGCAGCCGCAGGACGGTGGCGCCGGCGGCCTCGGCGACGGCGGCGGTGTCGTCGGCGGAGGCGTTGTCGGCCACGATGACCGGTGCGGTGTGGTGGCCGAGGCTGCGGCGCAGCTCGGGAGCGCGGTCGCGGGTCGCCACCACGATGGTCACGTCGGGCATGTGCTCCCTCAGCTCACGTAGCGGCGGGCCGCGGATTCCCGCTGGGCCGTCTCCAGGCTGCGCAGCCGGTCCTCGACGTCCGGCGGCAGGGTGCGCCGCTCGCGGGCCACCCAGCCGAGCCCGGCGGCGGCCTCGGCGAGGGCGCCGGCGGTGACGCGGTCGCGCGGCAGCGTGCGCAGCAGCCCGGCGGTGCGGCGGACCGCGACCGGCAGCGGGCGGCGCAGCCAGGTGAACCACAGCGTGTTGCGGATGCCGTGGCGGCGCCGCAGGTGCGCTTCGCGAAGGCGGGACGGCTCGTGGTGGACGACGACGTCCTCGGCGTAGCAGAGGTGCCAGCCGCGCGCCATGAGGTCTGCGCTGAGCAGCTCCTCCTCACCGCCGAGCCACAGCCGCGAGGAGAAGCCGCCGGCCGCGCGGAACGCCTCCGTCCTGACCATGGAGGCCCCGGCCAGGAACGAGCCGAGCGCGGGGCCGGGCAGCCACGCCGGCCCGGGGACGGGCGAGTCCCGCAGCTCGGGGACGATCGGGTCCTCGCGCCCGCCGGGCTCCACCAGGATCCGCCCGGTGACGACCGCGAGCCGCGGGTGGGCGTCGAGCAGGCCGGCGGCGCGGGACGGGGCGTCCGGGTCCCACCAGGTGTCGTCGTCGCAGAACGCGACGTACGGGGTGCGGACGTGGTCGACCGCGAGATTGCGGCCGACGGCGCCGAGATTGCCCGGCGACCGGATCAGGGTGACCTCGGGGAATTCGGCCGCGACGGCTTCGGCGGTGCCGTCCCGCGAGGCGTTGTCCACCACGATGACCGGGGCTTCCTCGGACAGTTCCCGCACGTGCGCGAGGGTGGCGAGAAGGGACTCCCGCCTGTCGCGGGTGATGACGACGACGGTGAAGCGCATGAACCCGCACGTACCCGGCTTCCTACCCTCTATGTACGCACATCCGTCACCACCTGGCACTTTAGTTCACCAGCGACTTTCCCGACCTTCGCGTTTAGGTCCACCGCTATCGGCAATGCCAAATCACCTATAGGGGATTTGCTCCCGGCGGAACCCGCCAAGAGCCGATGTCTAAGACGACGTCATCGGCACGCCATCGAATCCTGCGCCGAAACGGGGCTCACATGCGCGTGCTCGGAATCAACGCGATCTTTCACGACCCGGCCGCCGCGCTCGTCGCGGACGGCAGGGTCGTCGCGGCGGCGGAGGAGGAGCGCTTCAGCCGCCGCAAGCACGGGAAGCGGCCGGTCGCCTTCTCCGGCTGGGAACTGCCGGAGAACGCCGCCCGCTGGTGCCTCGAGGAGGCCGGGCTGGAGCCCGGCGACCTCGACGCCGTCGCCTACTCCTACGACCCCGCCCTCGTCGAGCCGGGGCTCGACGGGCACGACGCCCAGTGGGAGCGGCTGCGCACCCTGTACGCGCAGCGCGCCCCGAACTTCCTCGCGACCGCGCTGCCCGGGCTCGACCCGGGGATCGTCCGGTTCGTCCCCCACCATGTGGCGCACGCCGCGTCCGCCGCGCTGGCCGCGCCGGGACCCGGCGACGGCGACGTGCTCGTCCTGGACGGCCGGGGCGAGTCGCACTCGCACCTGGCCGGGACGTACCAGGACGGACTGCTGACGCCGCTGCACGCCCAGCGCCTCCCCCACTCGCTCGGGCTCATGTACGAGGACCTCACCGAGCACCTCGGGTTCCTGCGCTCCAGCGACGAGTACAAGGTGATGGCGCTCGCGTCCTACGGGGAGCCGCGCTTCCTCGGCGAGCTGCGCGGGCACATCCGCGCGACCGGCGACGGCGGCTTCGCGGTCGCCGGCGTCGACTGGGGCTCGCTCGCCAAGGCGCGGAAGGCCGGCGGCGAGTGGACCCGCGACCACGCCGACCTCGCCGCCAGCGTCCAGGCCCGCCTCGAAGAAGTGCTGCTGGACCTGGCGGCCTGGCTGCACGGCGAGACCGGTTCCCGCCGGCTGATGCTCGCCGGCGGCGTCGCGCTCAACTGCGTCGCCAACTCCCGGCTGGCCGAGGCCGGCCCCTACGACGACCTGTGGGTGCAGCCCGCGGCGGGCGACGCCGGCACCGCGCTCGGCGCCGCGCTCCACCTGGCCCGGGACGGCGGGGACCCGCTGACCGGCATGCCCGGCGCGGACCTCGGCCGCCGGTGGGACGACCGGGAGATCGCCGCGCGCCTCGGCACCGCCAAGATCCCCTACGAGCGGCCGGACGACCTGGCCGCCACCGTGGCCGAGGCGCTCGCCCGCAACGAGATCGTGGCGTGGTTCCAGGGCCGCTCGGAGTTCGGGCCGCGCGCGCTGGGGCACCGCTCCCTGCTCGCCCACCCCGGCCACGCCGGCAACGTGGAGCGGCTCAACGACGTCAAGGGCCGCGAGCAGTTCCGGCCGATCGCGCCGATGGTGGCGCTGGAGCACGCCGCCGAGATCTTCGAAGGCCCGATCCCCAGCCCGTACATGCTGTTCGTGCACCGGGTCCGGCCGGAGTGGCGCGAGCGGATCCCGGCCGTCGTGCACGTGGACGGCACCGCCCGCATCCAGACGGTCGCGGCCGGCGGCGAGCCGCTCGTGGCGCGCCTGCTGGAGGAGTTCCGCCGCCGGACCGGGCTGCCCGTCCTCGTCAACACCAGCCTGAACACCGCCGGCCGCCCGATGGTCGACGACCCGCGCGACGCGCTGGAGTGCTTCGGCTCCGCACCGGTCGACCTGCTCGCCATCGGGCCGTTCGTGGTGCGCCGCCGGGAGGTGCACGCCTGATGGGCTGCACCGTCGTCATCCCGACCGTCGGCCGGGAGAGCCTGCGCGTCACGCTGCACGCGCTGCTCGCCGGGCCGGACGGCGATCCCGGCCCGGGACCGCACGAGATCATCGTGGTGGACGACCGGCCCGCGCCCGGCGCGCCGCTGCCGCTGCCGGCGACGGCCGGGCCGGAGATACGGGTGATCAGGTCCGGGGGCCGCGGGCCCGCCGCCGCGCGCAACGCGGGCTGGCGCGCCGCCGCGACCGAGTGGGTGGCGTTCCTGGACGACGACGTCGAGCCCGAGCCCGGCTGGCCCGCCCGGCTGGCCGCCGACCTGGCGGACCTGCCGCCCTCGGTCGGCGGGTCGCAGGGCCGCGTCACCGTCCCGGCACCGGACGGCCGGGCGCCGACGGACTGGGAGCGGAACACGGCCGGGCTCGCGGGCGCCGACTGGATCACCGCCGACATGGCGTACCGGCGCGGCGTCCTCGCCGAACTGGGCGGCTTCGACGAGCGGTTCCGCCGCGCCTACCGGGAGGACGCCGACCTGGCGCTGCGCGCGCTGAACGCCGGGCACGGCCTCGTCCTCGGCGACCGGCGCGTCACGCACCCCGTCCGGCCCGCCGGGTTCTGGGCGTCGGTGCGGGCGCAGGCCGGCAACGCCGACGACATCCTCATGTGGCGCGTCCACGGGCCCTCCTGGCGGGCCCGCGCCGGGGAGGGCCGCGGCCTCCTCGGCCGGCACGCGCTCACGACCGCGGCCGGGCTCGCCGCGCTCGCGGCCGCTCCGAGGAGCCGCCGCGCCGCCGCGGCCGCCGGCGGCGCGTGGGCCGCGCTGACGGCGCGGTTCGCCTACGAGCGGATCCGGCCGGGCCCGAGGACGCCCGGCGAGGTGACGAAGATGCTGGCCACCAGCGCCGCGATCCCGCCCGCCGCGATCTGGCACCGGATCCGGGGCCTCGCCGCCCACCGGCGGGCGCGGGACTGGGGCGGGCCCCGCGTCGTGCTGTTCGACCGCGACGACACCCTCATCCGGGACGTCCCGTACAACGGGGACCCGGCGCGGGTCGAGCCGATGCCGGGCGCGCGCCGCGCCCTCGACCGGCTCCGCCGGCACGGCGTCCGCATCGGCGTCGTGTCCAACCAGTCCGGGGTCGCCAAGGGGCTCATCGGCACCGGCGACGTGCGGCGCGTCAACGCCCGCGTCGAGGAGATGCTCGGCCGGATCGACGTGTGGGAGTTCTGCCCGCACGGCGACGGCGACGGCTGCGAGTGCCGCAAACCCGAGCCCGGCATGATCGAGCGGGCCGCGGAGCGGCTCGGCGTCCTGCCGTCCGACTGCGCCGTCATCGGCGACATCGGCGGCGACATCGAGGCCGCCGCCGCGGCGGGCGCGCGCGGCATCCTCGTGCCGACCGGGCGGACCCGGCCGGCGGAGATCGCGCGGGCGCCGGAGACGGCGCCGACGCTGGACGCCGCCGTCGACCTGGTCCTCGGCGGAAGGCGGCGGCCATGAGAGTCCTCGTCGCACGCCAGGACAACATCGGCGACGTGCTGCTCGCCGGGCCCGCCGTGCGGGCGGTCGCCGGACGCGCCGGCGAGGTCGCGCTGCTGTGCGGGCCCCGCGGCCGGGCCGCCGCCGACATGCTGCCGGGCGTGGACCGCGTCATCGAGTGGCGCGCCCCCTGGATCGACCCCGACCACGTGCCCGTCGAGCGGGCCGCGATCGACCGGATCGTCCGGGAGCTGCGCGGGTTCGACCGGGCGCTGATCCTCACCTCGTTCCACCAGTCGCCGCTGCCGCTCGCCCTGCTGCTCCGGCTCGCCGGGACGCCGTGGATCGGGGGCATCAGCGAGGACTACCCGGGGTCGCTGCTCGACCTGCGGCACCGGCCCGACAGCGACGTCCCCGAGCCGCTGCGCATGCTCGCGCTGGCCGAGGACGCCGGGTTCCCCTCTCCCGCCGACACCCGGCTGCGGGTCCGCGAGCCGCTGCCGGACACCGACCACCTCACCGGGCGGCCGGGCTACGTGGTGGTGCATCCGGGGACGTCCGTGCCCGCGCGCGCCTGGCCGCCGGGACGCTGCGCGGAGGCGGTCCGGCTGCTGCGGGCGGCCGGGCACCGCGTGGTCGTCACCGGCCACGGGGACGAGAAGGAGCTGACCGCGTTCGTCGCCGGCGAGGACGGCCTCGACCTCGGCGGGCGCACGTCCCTGCCGGAGCTGGCGTCGGTGCTGGCGGGCGGGTCCGCCGTCGTCGCCGGCAACACCGGCCCCGCGCACCTCGCGGCGGCCGTGGGCACCCCGGTCGTGTCGCTGTTCGCGCCGACCGTGCCCGCCGCCCGGTGGGCGCCGTTCGGGGTGCCGCTGGCGCTGCTCGGCGACCAGCAGGCGCCCTGCAAGGACAGCCGAGCCCGCGAGTGCCCGGTCGACGGCCACCCCTGCCTGTCGTCCGTCAGCGCCGACGAGGTCGCCGCGGCCGTGGAGATCCTGGCGTCGGTGGAGGAGGTTCCCACCCGATGAGAGTCCTGATGTGGCACGTGCACGGCTCGTGGGCGACGTCGTTCGTCCACGGCCCGCAGACCACGCTCGTCCCCGTCACCCCCGGCCGCGGACCGGACGGCAAGGGGCGGCCCGACACCTTCGCCTGGCCCGGCCGCGCGGTCGAAGTGCCGCCGGAGCGGCTCCGCGACGAGCACGTGGACGTGGTCGTCCTGCAGCGCCCCCATGAACTGCTGCTGGCGGAGGAATGGCTCGGCAGGCGCCCCGGACGCGACGTCCCCGCCGTCTACGTCGAGCACGACACGCCGCGCCGGACCCCGTCCGACGTCGGGCTCCCCGAGGAGGTCGTGCCCGACAGCCGGCACCTGCTGCACGACCGCTCCGACATCCCCGTCGTGCACGTCACCCACTTCAACCAGCTGTTCTGGAACTGCGGCCGCGCCCCGACCACCGTCATCGAGCACGGCATCGTCGACCCCGGCTACCGGTACACCGCCGACATGCCGCGCGCCGGCGTCGTCATCAACGACCCGCTGCGGCGCGGCCGCGTCGCCGGCACCGACCTGCTCCCCGAACTCGCGGCGGCCGTCCCCCTCGACCTGTTCGGCATGAACGTCACCGGGGCGCCCGAGCGGCTCGGCATCCCCCCCGAGTCGCTGTGGACCTTCGAGGACCTGCCGCAGGCGAGGATGCACGAGGAACTCGCCCGCCGCCGCGTCTACGTCCACCCCTACCGGTGGACGTCGCTCGGCCTCGCGCTGATCGAGGCCATGATGCTCGGCCTGCCGGTGGTGGCGCTCGCCACCACCGAGGCGGTCGAGGCGGTGCCGCCGGAGGCCGGGGTGCTGTCCACGCGCGTCGCCACGCTGGCCGACGCCGCGCGGACCCTGGCCGCCGACCCGCCGCGTGCGCGCCAGATGGGCAAGGAGGCACGGGCCCACGCCGTCGACCGGTACGGGCTGCCGCGCTTCCTGCGCGACTGGCGGCGAACTCTCCAGGAGGTAACGCGATGAGAATAGCCATGATCTCCGAGCACGCCAGCCCCCTCGCCGCCAAGGGAGGGCTGGGCGGGGCGGACGGCGGCGGGCAGAACGTGTTCGTCGCGGAACTGGCCACCGAGCTCGGCCGCCAGGGCAACCACGTCACCGTCTACACGCGGCGCGACGCCCCCGTGCTGCCCGTCCGGGTGCGGCTGGCGCCCCGCGTGACCGTCGAGCACGTCCCGGCGGGACCGCCCGAGCACATCGCCAAGGACGACCTGCTGCCCTGGATGCACGACTTCGGGAGGTACCTGGAGCGGCGCTGGGCCGCCGACCCGCCCGACGTCGCGCACGCCCACTTCTGGATGAGCGGGCTCGCCGCGATCCAGGCCGCGCAGGCGGCGGGCGCGCGGCGCGTGCCGGTCGTGCAGACCTACCACGCGCTCGGCACCGTCAAGCGCCGCCACCAGGGCGGCAAGGACACCAGCCCCGCCTCGCGCGTCCGGCTGGAGCGCGCGATCGGGCGCGGCGCCGACACCGTCATCGCGACCTGCTCCGACGAGGTCGCCGAGCTGGCGGCGATGGGCGTCCCCCGCGACCGCGTCCGGGTGGTGCCGTGCGGGGTCGACCTGAGCCTGTTCGCCCCGGCCGGCCGCGCCGCGCCGGGGGACGGGCGGCCGCACCGCATCGTGGTGCTGTCCAGGCTCGTCGAGCGCAAGGGCGTCGACACCGCCATCCGCGCGCTCGCGCACCTGCCGGGCGCCGAACTGGCCGTCGCCGGCGGGCCGCCGCGCGGCGGCCTCGGCGCCGACCCCGAGGTGCGCCGGCTGCGCCGGGTCGCGCGGGACGCCGGCGTCTCCGGGCGGGTCGAGTTCCTCGGCCGGCTCGGCCGCGCCGAGGTGCCGCCGCTACTGCACTCGGCGAGCCTCGTCGTCACGCTCCCCTGGTACGAGCCGTTCGGCATGGTGCCGCTGGAGGCCATGGCCTGCGGCGTGCCCGTGGTGGCGAGCGCCGTCGGCGGGCACCTCGACACGGTCGTGGACGGCGTCACCGGGACGCTCGTCCCGCCGCGCGACCCCGGGGCGGCGGCCGGCGCGATCCGGGCGCTGCTCGACGACCCCGCGAAGCGCGAGGCGATGGGGGCCGCGGCCGGCGGCCGGGCCCGCGAGCGCTACTCGTGGGCGCACGTGGCCGCCGGCACCGCCGAGGTCTACGCGCATGCCGCCGCGCTGAGCGAGGTGGCCGCATGACCGCGCAGACCGGTGTCCGGACCCGCACGTCCACCGTCCACGACCGGCGGCTGGAGGCGCTCGCCGAGGCGGCCCTGCGGTTCCGCGACCAGGTTCCGACGATCGAGGGCTGGGGCCGGCGCCTCGCCCGCGTGCTGCAGGGCGGGGGGCGCCTGCTCGCCTGCGGCAACGGCGGCAGCGCCGCCGAGGCGCAGCACCTGACCGCCGAGCTCGTCGGCCGGTTCGAGAGCGAGCGGTGCCCGCTGTCGGCGATCCCGCTGCACGGCGACACCTCCTCGGTCACCGCGATCGGCAACGACTACGGCCCGGTCACCGTGTTCGAGCGGCAGGTCCAGGCGCACGGCCGTCCCGGGGACGTGCTGGTGTGCCTGTCGGCCAGCGGCCGCAGCCCCAACGTGATCGCGGCGGCGCACCGCGCCCGGCGGATCGGGCTGGCGGCCTGGGCGGTCACCGGGCCGGGCCCGAACCCGCTCGCCGAGGCGTGCGACGACGCGATCACCGTGGCGGCCGGGACCACCTCGACCGTCCAGGAGATCCACCTCGCCGCGATCCACCTGCTGTGCGGGGTGGTCGACGAAGCACTGGGGGTGACATGACCGCACCGCTCGTCGTGGTCGGCGACGTCCTGCTCGACATCGACATCGTCGGCACCAGCAGCCGGCTGTGCCCGGACGCGCCCGTCCCCGTCGTCGAGCAGGCCGAGGAGCGGCCCCGCCCCGGCGGCGCGGGCCTCGCGGCACTGCTGGCGGCGGCGGCCGGGCGCGAGGTGGTGCTCGTCACCGCGCTCGCCGACGACGAGCCGGGCCGGCGGCTGCGCGCGATGCTGGAGAAGCACCTGGAGGTGGCCGCGTTCCACCTGCACGGCGGCACCCCCTGCAAGCTGCGCATCCGCTCCGGAGGACAGTCGGTGGCGCGCCTGGACGCCGGGGAAGGGCGGGCCCTCGACGGGCCCGTCGGTCCGCGCGTCACCGACGCCATCGCGGGGGCCGGCGCCGTGCTGGTCTCCGACTACGGCCGCGGCGTCACCCGGCACCGCGCCGTCCGCTCCCTGCTCGGGGAGCTGCCCGCGAGCGTGCCCGTCGTGTGGGATCCGCATCCGCGCGGCGAGCCGCCCGTCCCCGGGGTCCGGCTGCTGACCCCGAACGAGCAGGAGGCCGCCCGCCTCGCCGCCGCCGACGGCGCCGACATCAGCGGGTTCGGGCTGTCGGCCGCCGGCCGGCGCGGCCGGCACCTCGGCCGCGCCTGGGGCATCGAGGGCGTCGCGATCACGCTCGGCGCCGAGGGCGCGCTGCTGTGCGGCGGGTCCGAGGCGCCGTTCCTCGCGCCCGCCGAGCCGGCGCGGGGCGACTCGTGCGGCGCGGGCGACAGCTTCGCCGCCGGCGCGGTCGGCGCGCTCGCCGACGGCGCGGCGCTCACCGCGGCCGTCACCGAGGGCGTCCACCAGGCGTCGGAGTTCGTCCGCGCCGGGGCCGCCGCGGCGCTGTCGGCGCAGCTCGCCGAGACCGGCACCGCCCGGCTCGTCCCCGAGCGCGGGGAGGACGCCTGGGACATCGTCGAGCGGACCCGGCGCGCGGGCGGGACGGTGGTGGCGACCGGCGGCTGCTTCGACCTCCTGCACGCCGGGCACGTGAGCCTGCTGCAGCAGGCGCGGCGGCTCGGCGACTGCCTGATCGTCTGCGTCAACTCCGACGCGTCCATCCGGCGGCGCAAGGGGCCGACCCGCCCGGTGACGCCCGCCGCCGACCGCGTGCGGGTGCTGGAGGCGCTCAGCGACGTCGACGCCGCGGTGGTGTTCGACGACGACACCCCGGCGCCGCTGCTGGAGCGGCTGCGCCCCGACGTGTGGGTGAAGGGCGCCGACTACGCCGGGACCACGCTGCCCGAGGCCGACACGGTCCGGGCCCACAACGGCGAGATCGTCCTGCTGCCCCTGCTGGAAGGGCGCTCCACCACGCGCCTGCTCTCGACCACGCGGACAACGCGGACCACGAAGGGAAGTGCGTCATGAACGTCCTCATCACCGGTGGCTCCTCCGGTCTCGGCGCGGCCGTCGCACGCAGGGTCGCCGACGACGGCGGACGTCCGCTCGTCCTCGACCGGCACCCGCCGAAGGACGACTTCGAGCACATGCAGGCCGACCTGGCCGACCGGCGGTGCGCCGAACGCGCCGTGCACGGCCTGGCGCGCGCCGCCGGGGGGCTGAACGCCGTCGTCACCGCCGCCGGCATCGACGCCTGCGGGACGCTCTGCGAGGTCCCCGCCGAGGACTGGGAGCGGGTGATCCAGGTGAACCTGCTCGGCACCGCCGCCGTCGTCCGCGCCGCGCTCCCCTACCTGGAGAACGAGCCGCACGGGCGGATCGTGACCGTCGCGTCCACGCTCGGGTTCCGCGCGCTGAGCGACGCGACCGCGTACTGCGCCTCCAAGTTCGGCGTCGTCGGCTTCACCCGGGCGTTCGCCGCCGAGATGGCCGGGAAGGTCGGCGTCACGATGATCGTGCCCGGCGGGATGGACACCGCGTTCTTCGACGACCGCCCCGACCAGTACAAGCCCGGCGCGGACGCCGAGCTGAACCGGCCCGAGGACGTGGCGGCGGCCGTCGCGTTCGCGCTCGCCCAGCCGGCCGGCTGCGAGGTGCGCGAACTCGTCGTCTGCCCCTCCCATGAGCCTTCGTGGCCGTGACATCCCGCCTCGTCCCGGCCTCGCGCGTGCTGGTGCTGCGCGCGCTGGGGCTCGGGGACCTGCTGACCGCCGTCCCGGCGTTGCGGGCGCTGCGGCGGGGGCTGCCGGACGCCCGGATCACGCTGGCCGCGCCGGCGGAGCTCGCCCCGCTGGCCCGCGCGACCGGCGCGGTCGACGGCGTCCTCCCGGCGGACGGCCTGGACGCTCCGCTTCCCGCCGCCGGGCCGGTGGACGTCGCCGTCAACCTGCACGGATCCGGGCCGCGGAGCCACCGGCTCCTCGCGGCCCCGCGGCCGGGCCGGCTGCTGGCCTTCGCCTGCCCCGCCGCGCCGCACACCGGCGGGCCGGAGTGGGACCCCGGCGAGCACGAGGTCGCGCGCTGGTGCCGGCTCACCGCCTTCTACGGGTTCGACGCCGACCCCGCCGACCTGGACCTGCCGGTCCCCGCGGCCGCGTCGCCCGCGCCGGGCGCCGCCGTCGTCCATCCGGGCGCCGCGTTCCCCGCGCGCCGCTGGCCCGCCGAGCGGTTCGCGGCGGTCGCGGCGGCGCTGCGGGACCGCGGCGAGCGCGTCGTCGTGACCGGCGGCCCCGGCGAGACGGGCCTCGCCCGCCGCGTCGTGGACCTCGCCGGGCTGGACGAGTCCGCCGACCTCTCCGGCCGCACTCCCCTGCCGGAGCTCGCCGCGCTCGTCGCGGCGGCCCGGCTGGTGGTGTGCGGCGACACCGGCGTCGCGCACCTCGCGACCGCCTTCCGCACACCGTCGGTGCTGCTGTTCGGCCCGACGCCGCCCGGCCGCTGGGGACCGCCCGACCGCGCCGAGCACCGCGTCCTGTGGGCGGGCCGCCACGGCGACCCGCACGGGCGCGAGCCCTGTCCCGGCCTGCTGGAGATATCCGCGGACCAGGCCGTCGAGGCCGCCGGGACGGTGCTCACCCACGAGAAACGATGAGGGGGAACGATGAGACATCCACGCGCCGTCGTCACCGGAGGGTCCGGCTTCCTCGGCTCGCACCTGTGCGAGGCGCTCCTCGCCGAGGGGATCTCGGTGGTGTGCATGGACAACCTGCTGACGGGGACGTCCCGCAACATCGCGCACCTGACCGGCCGGCGGGACTTCACCTTCCTGAAGCGCGACCTCACCGAGCCGGTGAGCGTGCCGGGCGACGTCGGCTGCGTCTTCCACCTCGCGTCGGCCGCGTCGCCGGCCGACTACCTGCGGTACCCGATCCAGACGCTGGAGGTCGGCAGCCAGGGTACCCGCAACGCGCTCGAACTGGCCGAGGCCAAGGGCGCCCGGTTCGTCCTCGCCTCCACCTCCGAGGTGTACGGGGACCCGCTGGTGCACCCGCAGCCCGAGTCGTACTGGGGCAACGTGAACCCGGTCGGGCCGCGCAGCGTGTACGACGAGGCCAAGCGGTTCGGCGAGGCGCTGACGTCGGCGTTCCGGCACTCCCGCGGCCTCGACGCGGCGATCGTGCGGATCTTCAACACCTACGGGCCGCGGATGCGCCCCGACGACGGCCGCGCCATCCCGACGTTCCTGCGGCAGGCGCTGACCGGCGAGGACCTCACGGTGACCGGGGACGGCTCGCAGACGCGCTCGATCTGCCACGTGGACGACACCGTCCGCGGCATCCTCGCCCTCGCCCTGGCCGGCCACCCGGGGCCGGTCAACATCGGCAGCCCGTACGAGATCTCCATGGCGGACCTCGCGCAGCTGATCATCGAGCTGACCGGCTCGCCGTCCGGGATCCGGTTCATCGGCCGTCCCGAGGACGACCCGCGCGTCCGGCGCCCGGACACCCGCCTGGCCGAGGACGTGCTCGGCTGGCGTCCCCGCATCACGGTCGAGGAGGGCCTGCGCAGCACCATCGAGTGGTTCGGCAGGGAGCTGCTCGTCGCCCGCACCGCCTGACCTGCGACACGACGCGGCGGCCGCGATGAGCCTCATCGCGGCCGCCGCGCGTTCAGCGCGCGCCGAGCACGTCCAGCAGCTCGCCGATCACCGCGCCGTCCGCCGCGACCGCGGGCGCCCTCCCGGCTCCCCCGGGCGACAGCGCCCAGTCCCACCACCGGTCGAGCTCGGCCGCGTCCAGCAGCGGCTCGTCCCGCCGGTCCCCCGGCACGGTCACGACGGCGGGCCACGACCACGCCCGCGCCTGCGCGGTGACCTTCGCGCCGCCGCCCACCGGGTCCACGGCCAGCGGGGGCACGCCGTTCTTCAGCGCCAGGACGAGCCCGTGCAGCCGGGTCGTCACCACCAGATCGAGCCTGCGCAGCACCGACTCCAGTTCGGCCGCCGTGCCGAACAGGCGCCAGTCGCGCGGATCGAGCCGCGTGTCCAGGGGCAGCCGCGCGCACTCGCGCGCGGCGAGCCAGTCCGTCAGCTCCCGCTGGATCCGGTCGTGCAGCCGCCGCCCGCCGTACTCCCGCTGGCCGGGCGCGAGGACGACGCCGACGACCGGCACCGGCGGGGTCGCCGGCTGCGCCGCCAGGTCGTGCCGCGGCGCCTCCCCCGGTGCGTCGCGCGCCAGGACGGCGTCGAACCCGGTGACCGCCGGGTCGTCCGGGTCGATGACCGAGACGCCCACGGCGACGCGGGTGCAGCGCGCGTACCGGTGGTGCAGCTCCTCGATCTGCGGTCCGTGCAGCGGCCCGCACGCGAACACCAGGTGCGTGTAGGAGGCGGGGTGGGCGCGGTCCAGGTCCAGGCCGCCCGGCCGGAAGACCGGGCTCCACGCGAGGTCGCACTCGACCTGCGCGGCGGCCAGGCCCCGCCGCACGGCCTCCATGGCGAGGACGTCGCCCGCCGTCGCCTCACCGTGGAGGAATCTCGGCCACCCTGCCACCAGGACCCGCATCCGCTAGCCTCCCTGCGCCACCTTGACCCTGGCCAGATGCTTCTCCTGGCTGCTACCCGTGGCCGTCCGTCCCATGTACCGCCCGGCCGGCGGCCCGGCCGCGCCGTGGGCGTGCCGCGCCCGGCACGTTGACCTGCCCCTCGGGCGACACTTCAGACACCTTCCGGTTTACGGACACGGCCTTATGGGGAGAGTCACCTCGCGGCCCACTCGCGAGCTCGGAGCCAAGTGCCCCGAACTACGAGCATGGGCCGCACCACGTTTCACCCCGGCAGCGCCTGGGCCACGACCATGCCGCAGTAGGCGGCGCCCAGCCCCGCCGCGATGCTCGCCGCGGCGTTGAGCACCGCGTAGGAGCGGGCCCCGGTCTCGGCCAGCCGCAGCGTCTCGAAACCGAACGTGGAGTACGTGCTCAGGGCGCCGCAGAAGCCCGTCCCGGCGAAGGCCATCACGCCGCCGTCCGCCGGCAGCGCCGCGAGGAGGCCCAGCAGGAACGATCCCGCGACGTTGACGGTGAACGTCCCCCAGGGGAACACCGAGTCGTGCCGTGCCTGGACCGCGCGGTCGGTCAGGTAGCGCAGCGGAGCGCCGAACGCGGCGCCCAGCGCGATCAGCAGGATCGTCACTCGCCGGCCTCCGCGGCCCGGCGGCGGATCAGCGACCTGGTCAGCCGCACCCCGGCGAGGACGGCGGCGAGCGCGGCGGCGAGCGTCAGCGCGAGGTAGGCGAGCCCGATCCGCGGCGCGCCGTGCGCCACCGCCCGCTGGACGTCGACCGTGTAGGTCGAGAACGTGGTGAACCCGCCGAGCACTCCCACGCCGAGGAACGGCCGGACGAGCCGGTGCGCGCGGCGCACCTCGGTGATCAGCACCATCAGCGCGCCGATCAGCAGGCAGCCCGAGACGTTGATCCAGAAGACCGGCCACGGGAACTCCCCCGGGCCGTACGGGAACGCGCTGCTCAGCCCGTACCGCGCGAGCGCGCCGAGGACGCCGCCCGCCGAGATCGCCCCCAGCGTCTCCCAGGGCGCCTGCCGCAGCTCGGCGCGCTGCTGCGGGACGTGCAGATCGACATCGGGGTCCACGGGAGGTGCGGGCATGGCGCCCCAATCTACCCCCCGGTCAGGGTTCGGGGCGGTCGGCCCGGCCCCGCCGGCCGCCGGTCTGGACGCCGCGCGCCTCGATGAAGGTCTTGAACCGCCGCAGGTCTCCCCGCACGCGGTGCGTCAGGGCGCCGAGCCGGTCCCCGGCCTTCTCCGCGAAGCCCTCGGGGTCGATCTCCAGCTGCGCGGTGATGCGGGTGGTGGTCTCGTCCAGGCGGTGGAACGTCACGACGCCGGCGTGGGTCGGCCCGTCCAGGGACTTCCAGGCGACGCGCTCGTCGGGCAGCTGCTCGGTGATGCGCGCGTCGAACTCGCGGGTGACGCCGGCGATCCGCGTCGTCCAGTGCAGGGTCGTGTCGTCGAGCCGGCGGATCTCCTCGATGCCGTCCATGAACCGCGGGAACGTCTCGAACTGCGTCCACTGGTCGTAGGCGGCGCGGATCGGGACGGTGACGTTGACCGATTCGGTGATCGTGCTCACGGCTCCCACCTCCTGCCTCACCGCCCGGTTACCCGCCTGACGTGCGTCTATCCGCGCGATGCCGGCCGGACCGTGTGATCACTTTTCTGCCGGGTAGGGGGACCGCACCGAGCGACAGCCCCCTGCCCTCGCCGGCCTCGTCCGAAAGGGGAAGCATCCGCATGACGTCGGCGCAGACGAACCGGTTCAACGACGGCCAGACCGAGATCCTGCTCGCGGAGATGAAGACGCTCGGGGAGGACGATCCCCGGCGGGAGCGGCTGCGGGCGCGCATCGTCGACATGCACGCCCCGCTGGTCCGTGGCGTGGCGCGCCGGTACGCCAATCGCGGGGAGCCCCTGGACGACCTCCAGCAGGTCCCCTACCTGGGGCTGGTCAAGGCCATCAACCGGTTCGACCCGGGGATCGGCGACCGCTTCGTCACCTACGCCTACCCCGTGGTGACGGGCGAGGTGAAGCGGCACTTCCGCGACAAGACATGGGGCATCCGGGTGTCGCGCCGCATCCAGGAGCTGCGGCCGATCCTCCAGCGCACCATGCAGGAGTTCACCCGCGAGCACGGCCGCTCCCCCACGACCGCGGAGATCTCCTCGCTCATGGACATCACCCAGGAGGAGACCGTCGAGGTCATCATCGCCTGCGACGCCTACCGCCCGCTGTCCCTGGAGGCACCGGCGGACGGGTCGCCGAGCGGCGAGAACGGCACGGTCGGCGAGTACCTCGGCTCGGACGACCCGGCGCTGGACGCCTTCATCGACGGCCACGCCCTCGCCCCGCTGATAGACGACCTGCCCGAACGCGAGCGCACGATCCTGCTGCTGCGGTTCTTCGGCAACAAGACCCAGACGCAGATCGCCGAGCAGATCGGTCTGTCCCAGATGCACGTCTCCCGCCTGCTCCGCGCCACCCTCGACCGGCTCCGCATGGGCCTGCTGGCGGAGGGCTGAGAGTCAGGGCCTCGGGAGCGCGCACGTCCTGCCCAGCACCACGTCGTTGCCCGCGCCCAGGCAGCGGGCGAGCAGGTAGGTCTGCTGCCCGTAGTGGATGCCATGGCGGACGGTGATCCGGCCCTGGCGGTCGACCTCGCAGGGGTTGTTGAGCGTGCAGCGCTCACCGTCGTCGTTGCCGGTGTTGTTGACGCCGACGACCCGGCGCGTGCGGGCGTCGATGATCGGTGAGCCGGACGTGCCGTGGACCGTCTCGCACTGCGGCGTGTACCGGAGGGAGTCCCGCCACGTCCAGCCGGCCTCGCGCAGCCGGTACACGACCGCGTCGATCTCGCAACCATAGATCCTCCGCCAGTAGCCGGACACGACCCGGATCTCCGTGCCCGCGCGCGGCCCGGCCGCCGACAGCGGCAGGGCGGGGACGCCGTACCGCCTCCGGATCGCGGCGTAGCTGCTGTTCAGCCGGTAGACGGTCACGTCGGTACCGGTCATCGTGGCGTACTCGACCCGTGTTGCCCGGAGGGTGCCGAGGTCGCCGCGGCCCGTCCGGTCGAGGAGCCTGAACGTCCTGGACGACGGCCGGTCCACGATGACCTCGCCGGGCTCGGGCATCCCCGACTCCAGGCAGTGGCCGTTGGTCAGGACCAGCGCCGCGTCGGTGTCGCGGGAGCGCGGCCCCCGCACGAGCGAGCCCGAGCAGTTGCCGAGCGCGACGATCCCGGTGAAGTCGACCGCGGCGGTACCCCGGTGCGGGGCGGGAGCGGCCTGCGCGGTGCCCGCGGTGAGCGCCCCGGCCGCCGCGACGGCGGCGAGGACGGCTGCGGCGGGGCGTCGGGGCATGCGGCATCCTCTATTCGGCGGGCCCGGAGCGCACTCCGGTCGGTGACGGGATGGTCACCGGCCGGATGCTAGATCATCCTCCGCCCGATGAGAAGGACCGCCGTGTCAGTCGACGTCCACCCACCCGTAGGTGCGCTCGACGGCCTTCTTCCAGCCGGCGTAGCCGGTCTGGCGCTGGTCGTCGGTCCAGGTGGGTTCCCAGCGCTTGTCCTCGTTCCAGTTCTGGCGGAGTTCGTCGGTGGTGTTCCAGAATCCGACGGCCAGGCCGGCGGCGTAGGCGGCGCCGAGCGCGGTGGTCTCGGCGACGACCGGGCGGGAGACCGGGACGCCCAGGATGTCGGCCTGCATCTGCATGCACAGCTCGTTGGCCGTGACGCCGCCGTCGACCTTGAGGACGTCCAGGGAGACGCCGGAGTCCTCGCGCATCGCCTCGACGACGTCGCGGGACTGGTAGCAGATGGCCTCGAGGGTCGCGCGGGCCACGTGGGCGTTGGTGTTGAACCGCGACAGCCCGACGATGGCGCCGCGCGCGTCCGACCGCCAGTACGGGGCGAACAGGCCCGAGAACGCCGGGACGAAGTAGACGCCGCCGTTGTCGTCGACCTGCCGGGCCAGCGACTCGCTCTGCGCGGCGCCGGAGATGATGCCCAGCTGGTCGCGCAGCCACTGCACCGCCGACCCCGTCACCGCGATCGACCCCTCCAGCGCGTACACGGCCGGGTGGTCGCCGAACTTGTAGCAGACCGTCGTGAGCATCCCGGCCTTGGACCGGACGAGCTCCTCACCGGTGTTCAGCAGCAGGAAGTTGCCGGTGCCGTAGGTGTTCTTGGCCTCGCCGGGCGCGAAGCACACCTGCCCGACCGTCGCGGCCTGCTGGTCGCCGAGGATGCCGGTCAGCGGCACCTCGCCGCCGACCGGGCCGTCCGCGGTGGTCGTCCCGTACGGCTCGGGGGCGGAGGACGGCTTGATCTCCGGCAGCATCGAGCGGGGGATGCCGAAGAACGACAGGAGCTGGTCGTCCCAGTCGAGGGTCTCCAGGTCCATCAGCATGGTGCGGCTGGCGTTGGTCGGGTCGGTCACGTGGACACCGCCGTCGCGTCCGCCGGTGAGGTTCCACAGCACCCACGTGTCCATGTTCCCGAAGATCGCGTCGCCGTTCTCGGCGGCCTCACGGACCCCGTCGACGTTCTCCAGGATCCACTGGACCTTGCCGGCGGAGAAGTAGGTCGCCGGCGGCAGCCCGGCGCGGTGCCGGATCGTCTCGCCCCGCCCGTCGCGTTCGAGCGCGGACGCGATGCGGTCGGTGCGGGTGTCCTGCCAGACGATCGCGTTGTAGTACGGGCGTCCGGTGCGCCGGTTCCACACCACGGCCGTCTCGCGCTGGTTGGTGATGCCGAAGGCGGCCAGGTCGGCGTGGCTCAGGTTCGCCTTGTTGAGACCGGACTGGATGACCGCGCGGGTCCGCTCCCAGATCTCGGTCGGGTCGTGCTCGACCCAGCCGGCGCGCGGCAGGACCTGCTCGTGCTCCAGCTGGTGGCGGGCGACCTCGTTGCCGCCGTGGTCGAAGATCATGAAGCGGGTGCTGGTGGTGCCCTGGTCGAGCGCTCCGACGAAGTCGGCCATGACTCTCCCTTTCTGCCGGCGGGGGCGTGACCCCGTCAGGAAACGTCTTTGTCCAAGGGCGGCTCGAGCGACTCGGTCACTTCCTCCTCGTCCGGGATGTTGCGCCCGATGAGCAGGACGTAGAGGCCGGCGCCGAGAAGGCCGCCGATCAACGGCGCGGCGATGGGCACCCAGAAGTACAAGTCCCCGTACTGGTCCCGCCATGCGCTCCCGTACCCGGTGAGGTACTGGGCGAGCCGGGGACCGAGGTCGCGGGCCGGGTTGATCGCGTACCCGGCGGCGGAGCCGAACGCCATCCCGATCGCCACCACGATGAACCCGATGATGAGCGGGGCCAGGTTGGCCAGCGGCGGCGCGTTGCGCAGATCGACGAGGGCGAGGACGAGGAAGAGCAGGATGGCGGTGCCGATGATCTGGTCGCGGAAGGCGCCCCAGGTGTGGATCGGCAGCGACCCGTTGCCGGGCATCGTGGAGAACACGAACTGCGTCTTGGCCGTCAGGCCGGGGTCGAACTTGTGCAGGATCTCGGTGTAGTTCCACCGGACGATCAGCGCGCCCACGAAGGCGCCGAGCGTCTGCGCGAAGCAGTACGGCAGCACCTTGCGCCACGGGAAGCCCCAGAAGGCGGCGAACGCGACGGTCACGGCCGGGTTGATGTGCCCGCCGCTGATCCGCGCGCAGGCGTAGACGCCCAGCGTCACCCCGAAGCCCCACGCCCAGGTGATGGCGTCGTGGCCGCCGAGGCTCTGCGGGGCGCCGAGCCCGCTCCCCGCGACGACCTGTGCGACGACGCCGACGCCGAACAGGATCAGGATCATCGTGCCGACGAACTCCGCGATCATCTCCCGGACGAGCTCGGGGGCCCACGGCCGTCGCGTCATCGCTCCTCCTCAAGGGTGTGTGACGTAGAGCACAGCCGTCGCGAACGTAAATACGCCCGGCAAGATCGGTCAACGGGTACTTGACGACAATGTCGACACCCTGCGCCGTCCATCACACCCCCGGTCCCCCCGGCCCATGCCCGCGATGGCGTGATCGTTCCCAGAAGAGGGCCCGGTACACGGACCGGTCCGCGGTCAGTGCCCGCGGAACGCCTCCTCCAGCCACCAGGCCGGCCGGCCCTTCGTGACCTTGGCGTCCACGACCATCGGCCGGTCCCGCGGGCCCGCCAGCCAGTCGCCGACCGGGGCGAGGTCGCCGGCGCGGCGGACGGTCGCCGCCGCGCAGCCGAAGCCGCGTCCGATGGCGGCCAGATCCGCCGGCGGGAACGTCACCGTGTCCAGCGGATGGCCGCCGGGACCGAAGTGGTGCACCTCCGCGCCGTACGCCTCGTCGTCGTAGACGACCACGAGCAGCCCGAGCCCGAGCCGGACGGCGGTCTCCAGTTCCGGGGCCGCCATCAGCGCGCCGCCGTCGCCGAGCGCGGCGACGGCGAGCCGGTCCGGGCGGGCCACGGCGGCGCCGATCGCGGTGGCGAGGCCGAGCCCGACCGACTGGAACGCCTGGGTGAACACGAGCCCGTCGCCGTCCGGGACGTCCAGGAACATCGCGGGGTAGCCCATGAAGTTGCCCGAGTCGACGGCGACCGTGCGCTCGCGGGGCAGCATCGCGTCCAGCGCGATCGTCAGGGTCCGGGGGTCGATGCGGGGGCCGTCGGCGTCGTCCTTGGCGGCCGGGTGCTCCTCGTACGGGACGTCCTGCCAGCGGCCCTCGCGCGCGAGCCGCTCCGCCGCCCCGGGCGTCCGGTAGCCGGTGGCCCGGTGCCCGCGCGCCTCCAGTTCGGCGAGCACGGCCCGCGCGGTCTCGGCGGCGTCGCCGATCAGGCCGAGGTCGACCTGGCGGTGCGCGCCGAGGGCGCGGGCGTCGACGTCGACCTGCACGACCTTCGCGCCGGGGCCGATGAGGGCGCCGTGCCGCGTCGTCCACATGTTCAGCGAGCAGCCCCAGCCGACAACGAGGTCGGCGCCGCGGATCAGCGCCGCGGCGGCCGGGGTGGCGAACCCGCCGCTGACGTCCAGCGCGAACGGGTCGCCGGCGAACAGGCCGCGGGCGACGGCGGACGTCGCGGGCAGCGCGCCGCAGCGCCCGGCCAGCTCGACGAGCGGCTGGCGGGCGCCGGCCAGCCGGGCGCCCCGCCCGGCGACGAACACCGGCCGCCGCGCCGCCTGCAGCACGTCGGCGAGCCGGGCGACCGCCGCCGGCGGCGGCACCGGCAGCGGCGGGATCTGGGACCGGCCGGGCCGCGGCGCGGCGGCCCGGCGCTCCGCCTCGTCCGGCAGCGCGGCGCCCTGCACGTCCAGCGGCAGGCCGAGCAGCACCGTGCGGCGCTCGGCGACCGCGGTCCGGCAGGCGCGCGCCACGTCGTCGAGCGCGGTCTGCGGCGAGTGGACCCGCTCGGGGACGGCGCCGACGGCCGCGGCGATCGCGGCCTGGTCGATCCGGAAGTTGGAGCGGACCGCGCCGGCGGCCACCTCGCCCGCGACGACCAGCAGCGGCGTGCGGCTCTTGGCGGCCTCGGCGATGCCGGTGACGGCGTTGGTGAGGCCGGGCCCCTGGTGGACGCTGAGGACGCCGAGGCCGCCGCTCACCCGCGCGTAGGCGTCCGCCATCGTGGCGGCGCCGCCCTCGTGCCGGGCGGCGACGAACCGGGCGCCGTTCGCGATCATCGCGTTGGTGACGTGGAAGTTGCCGCTGCCGACGACCCCGAACACGGTGCCGGCGCCGAACCGCGCGAGGGCCTGCCCGACGGCCTCCGCGACGTTCATCGCTCGATCAGCGCGAGGACGCGTGCGGGGCTGCCGGAGCCGCCGACGATCGGCAGCGGCGAGGCGAGCAGCACGGCGCCGCGGGCCGGCAGCCGCTCCAGGTTCCGCAGCTGCGTGAGGCCGTACTTGCCCGCGCCGAGGAAGTAGGAGTGGCAGGGGAACGGCGGGTCGAACCCGTGCGCGCCGCCCGCGTCGGTGCCGACGGTCTCGACGCCGAGACCGAGGACGGGGGTCTCCTCGGCCAGCCACCGGGCGCACTCGGCGGAGATCCCCGGCGTGTGCGGGCCGTCCTCGTCGGCGTTGAGGAACGTGTCCTGGTCTCCGGACCGGACGTCCCAGCCCGTCCGGTAGAGCAGCCAGCCGCCGTCCGGGAGCGGGCCGTGCGTCTTCTCCCAGTCGCGGACGTGGTCGATCTCCAGCAGGAAGTCGGGGTCGCCCGCCACCCGCTCGGACGCGTCCAGCACCACGGCGGGGGCGACGAGGCGGCCGGGCGGGACCTGCGAGACGTCCTCGCCGCCGCGGCCGGTGGCCCAGTGCACGGGCGCGTCGAAGTGGGTGCCGACGTGCTCGCCGGTCTCTATGTCGTTCCAGTACCAGGCGGGCCCGCGGTCGTCGTACCGGCTGATCTCCTTCAGCCGGAACGGCGCGGTGTTGGCGAACGGCTCGGGCAGCCGGAGGATCGGCGTCCGCTCCGACAGCGGCGCGGTCAGGTCGACGATCTCCACCGAGCCGTCGGCGACGGCGGTGAGCAACTGGGCGAGCACGGACATCGTTCCTCCGGGCACGGGCGGCTGGGGGGTCGCGGGGGGTGCCTCGAACGTATCGCAGATGGCCCTGTTCGGAGGGTCGCCCGGCCCAGGCCGCCGGACCGTTCGCCCATCCTCATGCCGGGTCGCGTTTTTTCGTCGCCGGCTCCATGGACGCGCGGCGGCGGCTCGCTCACCATCGGGGGCGGAACCCCGGCCGCTCCCGCCCCCCACGGAGATCAGATGCGCCGCAGACGCTGGACGCTCACCCTCGCACTCGCCACCACCGCCGTCCTCGCCGCTCCCCCGGCGCTCGCCGCCCCGCCCGCGGGGACTCCGGCGAACGCGGCGCCGCCCGCGCCGCCCGCCGCGGTCACCGGGAACGCGGCCGGCTTCGACCCGCTGCTCCCCTCGTCCGACCCGGTCGAGCTGCGCGAGGCGTACCGACCGCTGTCGGTCACCTACACCTACGAAGGGCGGAAGCACACGCTCGAGGACTACCTCGCCCGGACGGGGACACAGGGATTCGTCGTCCTGGACGGCCGCGACATCGTCTTCGAACGCTACGTCACCACCGACCGCGACACC
Source organism: Actinomadura latina NBRC 106108 (assembly GCF_001552195.1). Lineage (GTDB taxonomy): Bacteria > Actinomycetota > Actinomycetes > Streptosporangiales > Streptosporangiaceae > Spirillospora > Spirillospora latina. The sequence continues at coordinate 65,281 of NZ_BCQS01000031.1, read as the reverse complement.
CTCTTCCAATCGTGGTCGATGGCGAAGTCGTTCACCTCCGCGGCGGTCGGCATCGCGCTCGGCGAGGGCTTCATCGACTCGATCGACGACCCCGTCACCAAGTACGTCCCCGAGCTCAAGGGCTCCGGATACGACGGCGTCTCCCTGCGGAACCTGCTGCGGATGGCGTCGGGCATCGCATGGACGGAGACGTACGACGTCCCGTTCGTGCACGTCGCCGCCAGCCTCGGGTACCCGCTGACCGAGCTCGCGAAGCAGCGGAAGCGCGGCTGGGAACCCGGGACGCGGTTCGAGTACACGAGCATGAACTCGTTCGTGCTCTCCTGGGTCGTGGCCGAGGCGACCGGGACGCCCTACCACTCCTACGTCCAGAAGAAGATCTGGGGGCCGGCGGGGATGGCGTCCAAGGCGTACCTCGGCAACGACTCCAACGGCAACGGCATGGGGTACTGCTGCTACTACGCCACCGACCGCGACTTCGCGCGATTCGGCCTGCTCTACCTGAACGGCGGGAAGGCGAACGGGCGGCAGGTCGTCCCCGCCTCGTGGGTGGCGGAGTCCACGCGCCCGTCCGCGCCCTTCAACCAGGGCTACGGCCTGCAGTGGTGGCTCGGCGACGACGGCGGCTTCTCCGCCAACGGGCTGGGCGGCCAGCTCATCTGGGTCGCGCCCGGCCGCGGCGTCGTCATCGTGAAGTCGACGCTCGCCACCCTCGCCGCCGGCGAGGAGACCGACGCCGCGTTCGAGGCGCTGGCCGCCGAGGTCGCCCGGACCCGCGCCTGACCGTCACTCGTCCGCGAGCCAGGGGTACCGGCCGGTGTCGGCGCCGGCGTAGTCGGGATCGAGGTAGATGAACACGCGCTGGATCTTCCAGTCGCGGATCTCGAAGACGTCGCACCACCGGCCGGCGCCCCACTCCGGGACGCCCGCCCGCCACGGCCCGTCCCGGTGCTCGCCGTGGCTGGTGCCCTCGCACACCAGCATGTCGCCGCCCGAGGAGATCCAGTTGAACGAGGCGTAGTGGTGCCGGATGGCCTTGATCGTCGCGCCGACGTCGCCGAACAGCCGGCCGATCTCGTCCCTGCCGGTCGCGAGCCCCCATTTCGGGAAGTACACCTGCGCGTCGCTCGCGAACAGGTCCAGAAGCGGAGCGCCGTCCGACGTCACACCGCCGTTGTCGAATCCCTTGAGGTACTCCAGCGCCACCGACTTGCGCTGCTCGTCCGTCATCGTCTGCCTGCTGAGCGCCAACCTCATCACCGTCCGCGTCGCCGGGCCGCCCACCAGACGGTAACCCGGCGCCCGCTCCCGATCGAGAGCCTGGAACAAATCGGGCGTCCCAGGAGGTTAGGCTTGCCTAAGCACTGTGATCCGCATCATCGGAGGACTGCATGGCGACGGAACCGGCGCGCAAGGGACGCAGGCTCCACCGGGGGACGGTGCTGCGCACCGGGCGCCTCACCCCGCACATGATCCGCGTGGTCCTCGGCGGTGCCGGGCTCTCGGGCTTCGGCGCGGGCGAGTTCACCGACCACTACGTGAAGCTGCTGTTCCCGCGCCCGGACGTCGCCTACCCCGAGCCGTTCGACATGGAGCGGGTGCGCGCCGAGCTGCCGCGCGAGCAGTGGCCGAGCACCCGCACCTACACCGTCCGCGCGTGGGACGAGCGGGCGCGCGAGCTGACGATCGACTTCGTGCACCACGGCGACAAGGGACTCGCCGGCCCGTGGGCGGCGAACGCCCGGCCGGGCGAGGAGATCCTCTTCACCGGCCCCGGCGGCGCCTACGCGCCCCGCGCCGGCGCCGGCTGGCACCTGCTGGCCGGCGACGAGAGCGCCCTCCCGGCGATCGCCGCCGCCCTCGAACGCGTCCCGGACGGCGTTCCCGCCCGCGTCTTCATCGAGGTCGCCGGACCCGCGGAGGAGCAGAAGCTCCAGGCTCCGGACGGCGCCGAGATCGGCTGGCTGCACCGCGGCGGCGGCCGGGTCGGCGACCTGGTGGCCGAGGCCGTCCAGAAGCTGGACTTCCCGGACGGCGAGGTGCACGCCTTCGTCCACGGCGAGGCCGGCTTCGTCAAGGAGCTCCGCCGCCACCTCCGTGTCGAGCGCGGCCTGCCGCTGGCGCAGCTGTCGATCTCCGGCTACTGGCGCCGCGGCCGCGACGAGGACGGCTGGCAGTCGAGCAAGCGGGACTGGAACCGCGAGGTGGAACGGGAGGAGGCCGCCGCCCTCTCCTGACCCGGACCCGCTAGGCGGTGCGTCCTGCTAGGCGGTGGCTTCGGTCTGGTCGTCCAGGGGCGGGTCGTCGTCGGCGAAGCCGGGGAGCCAGCGTTCGGCCTCGGCGCGGAAGGCCCCCTCGGCCTCCAGCTGGCAGAGGACGCCGCCGCAGCCGGACAGGGCGCGGCTGACGGCGAGGTACTGGGGCGGCAGCCGGAAGGCGCGGGCGAGCGCGCCGGGGCGCAGGTCGGAGGCGAGGCCGAGGCCGCGGGCGGTCTGCTCGCGGAGCCATTCGCGGGAGTAGCGGAAGCGCTCCACGGCGAACGGGGCGGCGTGCGGGGCGACGAGGGCGGCGATCTCCTCGGGGTCGACCTCGGCCTCGGGGACGAGGAAGCCCTCGTCGCAGAGGGCGTCGACGATCTCGTCGGGGTCGCCGAGGGTGCCGATGCGCAGCAGCCGGCCGATCGACCACTGCAGCTCGGCCGGGACGCGGGCGGCGCCGCCGAAGTCCAGGACGCCGAGGCGCCCGTCGTCCAGCAGGCGGAAGTTGCCCGGGTGCGGGTCGATGTGGATCATCTCGCAGCGGGCCGGGCCGGACAGCAGGAAGCGGAACAGCAGCAGCCCCGCGCGGTCACGGGCCTCCTGGTCGCCCGCGGCGATGACCTTGGCGAGCGGGGTGCCGTCCAGCCACTCGGTGACCAGCACGTTCCCGGCCTGGGCGACGACGGCGGGGACGGCGAAGTCGGGGTCGCCGTCGTAGGCGTCGTGGAAGGCGGTCTGCGCGCGCGCCTCGTCGACGTAGTCGAGCTCCTTCTCCAGACGGCGCTTGAGGTCGGCGATGACCGGCTTGACCTCGACGCCGGGGAACAGCGGCGTGAAGAGCCTGCTGAGCCGGGAGATCTGGTTGAAGTCGCTCATCAGGGCCTGCGCGGCGCCGGGGTACTGGACCTTCACGGCGACCGTGCGGCCGTCGTGCCAGACGGCCTTGTGGACCTGCCCGATGGACGCGGCGGCGGCCGGCCGGTCGTCGAACTCGGCGAAGTGGTCGCGCCAGTCCTCCCCGAGGCCCTCGGCGAGCACCTTGTGGGTCGTGGCGGCGGGCATCGGCGGCGCCGACTCCTGGAGGCGGGTGAGGCTGGCGCGGAACGGCCCGGCGATCTCCTCGGGCAGCCCTGCCTCGAAGATCGACAGCAGCTGGCCGACCTTCATCGCGCCGCCCTTCAGCTCGCCGAGCACGGCGAACAGCTGCTCGGCGGTGCGGCGCTGGACCTCCAGCGCGACGGCCTCGGCGGGGCGGCCGAGGGTCCGCTTCCCGAACCCGAGCGCGGTGCGGCCGGCGAACCCCAGCGGGAGGGTCGCCAGCTTGGCGGTGCGCGTCACCGCGCGGCGGGGGATGTCGCTCACGGCCCGGCCGTCCCTCTTTTCGACGATGCGTCCAACGATTAAGCCTCTCATGGCGAGCGAATGCCACAAAGTGGTCATTCCCCGTGAAAGATTCAGCGTTCGGCCGGACCGGAAGATTCCCGGCCGCCCGTCCCCGCGCCGGGCGCGCACGGGCGCAGCAGCAGCTCGACGACCTCCAGGGCCTGGTCGATCTCCGGCCGGTTCCCGCCCAGGTAGTGGGCGTACATGAACGAGTCGGCGACCCGGACGATCGCCTGGGCGAGCGTCCGGGTCGGCAGCGGGACGCGCAGCGCGCCGCGGTCGATCTCCGCCTGCAGCTCCCCGGTCAGCAGCTCGGTCGCGCGGTCCTCGATGGTGCCGGGCATGGTGGCCAGCCGGATGAACAGCCGCGGCTCGCGCTCGGTGAACGCCTTCAGCGGCGCCGCGTCGACGACGGCGCGCATGAACCGCTCGAGGACGGTGAGGATCCGCGCCGCCCCGCTTCCGCCGACGTCGCGCACCGCCACCTGGTACGTGCGCTCGGTCATCTCCGCGAGGACGGATCCGAGGAGCTGCTCGCGGCTGCCGACCCACCGGTAGAGGGTCGCGCGGCCGACGCCGAGCTCGGCGGCCAGCGCCGACATGTCGATCGGCTCGCCCCGCAGGTAGTGCGCGGACGCGGCGGCGAGCGCGGCGGAAGGCCCGGCCGGGGGCCGGCCCGGGACGTCCGGGGGAACGGGGCTGCCGCTCATCCGCACAGCATGGCACAGCGGCGGGACCGGACCGGCCGGGGGCTCCTCGCGATCGCGCGACTACCCAGGGTGATCAAAGGGTAGTCGAGTGGTGTGAAGGACAAACATGGGGGTGCCGGACGCAAGGGCCGGCTGCTGATCATCGGTGGGGCGGAGAACCGGACCTGCGGGTCGGGGCCGCTGGAGACGTTCGTCGAGCTGGCCGGCGCCGAGGACGCGCGGATCGTGGTCGTGACGACGGCGACGGAGGTGCCGGAGGAGGTCGCCGAGCAGTACACGGCGGTGTTCGGGCGGCTCGGCGTGCCGTCGGTCCGGGAGCTGCGGCTGCTCGGCCGGGCCGCGGCCGACGACCCGGCGACGCTGCGGGCGCTGGACGCCGCGACGGGCGTGCTGTTCAGCGGCGGCGACCAGTCGCGGATCCGGACGCTGGTCGGGTCGCGGACCAACGAGCTGCTCAAGCGGCGGCTGGACCAGGAGGGCCTCGTCATCGCCGGGACGAGCGCGGGCGCGACCGCGATGGGCCACTGGATGATCCTGGGCGGGCACGGCCACGAGGTCGCCGCGTCCAGCGTGAAGGTCGGCCCCGGGCTCGGCCTGCTCGACAACGTGCTGATCGACATGCATTTCAACGAGCGGGGGCGGCTGCCGCGGCTGATGAGCGGCATAGCGCTGGACACCCGCCTGCTGGGCGTCGGGATAGACGAGGACACGGCGATCGTGGTGGGCGACGGCCATTTCGACGTCGTCGGGACGGGGGTGGTCACGGTCGTGGACGCCGGGCAGTCCACCATCGCCTACGCCGCCTCCGACGACGAGCCGATGGCGATGTTCGACGTGTCGCTGCACCTGCTGCCGGCCGGCTGCACGTTCCAGATGAACGACAAGCTGCCCGCGATCGGCAACATGCGCGGCCCGGACGAGGAGGACTGAGCCGTGCGGCTCGACCATGTGCGCCGCCTGAGCGGCCCGAACACCTATCTGTCCCGTCCCGTCGCGATCGCGCGCCTCGACCTGCAGGGCCTGGCCGGCCACGAGACGACCGACCATCCCGGCTTCGCCGGGCGGCTGGTGGCGGCGCTGCCGGGCCTGGCAGAGCACCACTGCTCGGCGGGCCGTCCCGGCGGGCTGCTGGACGCGATGGCGCGCGGAACCTATTTCGGCCACGTCACCGAGCACGTCACGCTGGAGCTGTCCGGGAGCATCGGCCGCGAGGTGTTCTTCGGGCGGACCGTCCGGGCGGGCGGCCCCGCCGAGTACGACGTGATCCTGGAATGCCCCCGGGACGAGCCGCCCGGGAGCCCGGTGGTCGAGCGGCTGATCACGCTCGCCGTGCGGATCGTGACGGGGGCGATCACCGGGGCGGTTCCCGACATGTCCGGCGACCTCGCCGAGGTGGCCGCCGTGCACGAGTGCGAGCGGCTCGGGGTGAGCACGGCGGCGCTGGCGCGGGCGGCGCGGGAGCGGGGCGTGCCGGTCCGCCGCGTCGGCGGCCTCAACCTGCTGCGGCTCGGGTACGGGCGGTACCGGCGGACCGTGTGGGCGGCGATGACCGACGCCACGTCCGCGATCGGGATGGAGGTCGCGGGCGACAAGCGGCTCGCGCACCGGGTGCTCTCGGACGCGGGCCTGCCCGTACCTGAGGGGCGGGTCGCGGCGTCGGCGGCGGAGGCCCTCGAAGCGCTCCGCGACATCGCCGGTCCGGTGGTCGTCAAGCCGCTCGCCGGGCACCAGGGCGAGAACGTCCACATCGAGCTGACCGAGCCCCCGGAGGTCGTGGCCGCGTACGCCGCCGCGGCGGGGGACGAGGGCGAGGTGCTCGTGGAGTCCTACATCCCGGGCGGCGACTACCGGGTCCTCGTGGTCGGCGGCCGGGTCGCGGCGGCGGCCGAGCTGACCGCCGCGTGCGTGACCGGCGACGGGGCGGCGACGGTGACGGCGCTCGTGGAGCGGGTCAACGCCGACCCGGCCCGCGGCGAGGGCCACGACCGGCCGCTGACCCGGCTGACGCTCGGCCCGACCGAGCTGGCGCTGGCGGCCCGGCAGGGCCACGGCCCCGACTCGGTGCCCGGCGACGGGGAGCGGGTGTGGCTGCGCCGCAACGCGAACCTGTCCACGGGCGGCACCAGCCGGGACGTGACCGACGACGTGCACCCCGACATCGCGGCCATGTGCGTGCGGGCCGCCGCGGCCGTCGGCATGGACGTGTGCGGCATCGACCTGCGGCTGCCCGACATCGGCTCGCCGCCGCCCGCCGAGCGCGGCGCCGCCGGGATCCTGGAGGTCAACGCCGCGCCGGGCCTGCGCATGCACCTCGCGCCGCACGAGGGGGCGGGACGGGACGTCGCCGGCGAGGTCCTCGACCTGATGTACCCGGCGGGGACGCCGTCGCGGGTGCCGGTCGTGTCGGTGACCGGCACCAACGGGAAGACCACGACCGTCCGGATGATCGCGCACATGCTGGAGCTGGACGGCCGGCGGACCGGCATGACCAGCACCGAGGGCGTGCACGTGGGCGGGCGGCTCGTCCACACGTCGGACGCGTCCGGTCCCCGCTCGGCGGAGATGGTGCTGGGCGACCGGTCGGTGGACGCCGCCGTGCTGGAGACGGCGCGCGGCGGCATCGTCCGGCGCGGCCTCGGCTACGAGCGCGCCGATGTCGCGGTCGTCACCAACGTCACCCGCGACCATCTCGGCATGGACGACACCGAGTCCCTGGACGACCTGCTCGACATCAAGGCGCTGGTCGCCGAGGAGATCCGGCGCGGCGGGCACCTCGTCCTGAACGCCGAGGACGAGCCGTCGGCGAGCCTCGCCGGGCGTCCCGCCGTCCGGCGCCGCGACCCGGTGCTGCGCTTCTTCTCGCTGTCGCCGGACGCGCCCGTCCTCGCGGCGCACCTGCGCGGCGGCGGCCTCGGCTACTACCTGGCGGACGGCTGGCTGACCGAGGCGCGCGGCGACCGCCGCACCCGGATCCTGCCGGCCGGCGAGGTGGGGGGCTCGTTCGGCGGGCACGCCGCGCACGTCCTGGCGAACGCGCTGGCCGCGTCCGCCGCCGCCCGCGCCCTCGGCGTCCCGGTGGACGTGCTGGCGCGCGCGCTGCGCTCGTTCGACCCCCACACCCGCAACCCCGGCCGGGGCTGCGTGTACCAGGTCGGCGGCAACCCGGTCCTGGTGGACTACGCGCACAACCCGGCGGCGGTCGAGGCGATGGGCGCGTTCGTCGAGCGGCGCTGGGGGGCCGGGGGCGTCGCCGCGGTGACGCTGCCGGGCGACCGGTCCGACGAGCTGGTTGCCGAGACCGCGCGCGCCGTGGCCGCGGCGTTCGGCCGCGTCGTCGTCTACGAGGACGAGGACCTGCGCGGCCGCCGCTCGGGCGAGATGACCCGGCTGATCGTCCAGGGGCTGCGGGAGGCGCGGCCGGACGTGTGCCACCACCCGGCCGGCGACCTGAAGGGCGCGCTGGCGTCGGCGCTGGACCTGGCCGAGCCGGGCGAGCCCGTCCTGCTGCTGTACGAGAAGCTGCAGCCGGTCACCGAGCTGCTGGAGACGCTGGGCGCGGAGCCGGCCGGCTAACCGGACGCCGCCTGCGGGGCGCCGGGCGGCCGGAGGAGGAGGACGCCGGCGGCCAGCAGCACGAGCACCACGATGCCGTCCAGCCAGTAGTGGTTGGCGGTGCTGACCACGACCGCGATCGTCATCGCCGGGTGCAGCACCCACAGCCAGCGCCACCGCGTCCGGGACGTGACGATCAGGCCGAGCGCGATGACCGCCGCCCACCCGATGTGCAGCGACGGCATCGCCGCGTACTGGTTGGCGACCGTGTCGGCCTGCGGCGGCCCGTACACGGCGGGGCCGAACCGCGCCGCGGTGTCGATGAGCCCCGTGTGCGGCAGCATCCGCGGCGGGGCCAGCGGGACGAGCAGGTGCAGGACGAGCGCGACGGCGGTCAGCGCGACCATGACCCGGCGGACCCACCGGTAGTGGACGGGCCGCCGCAGGTAGATCCACAGCAGGAACATGATCGCCGCCGGGAAGTGCACGTACGCGTAGTAGCAGTTGGCCGCCTGCACGAGGAACTGGCTCTGCAGCAGCCCGTGCTGGACGCCGGTCTCGCTCGGCAGGTCGAGGAGGCGCTCCAGGTGCCACACGCGATGGGCGTTGTCGAACGCCTCGGCGACCCGGCCGCTGGCCAGCAGCCGGCCGAGCTTGTAGAACGTGAACAGGACGGTGATGAGCAGCAGCTCGCGGACTGCGCGGGGCCGGCCGCCGGGCCGGCCGCCGCCGCCCGCGTCCCGCCGCCCGGGCCGGAATGGGAGCCAGCGCGGCCGGGACGGTCCGGTGCCTAAGCTCGCCGGCGCACGACCCGCATTCTCCGTACGCGTGCGTGTGCGCTCTGTCATGTGCCGGACGCGCCGGGCGCGGGCTGGTGGTGATCGGCCACTGGTTCCCTCCGCTGTCCTTCGGTTCGGGCCGGTCAGGTCCGGGCCTAGGCGGGCTCCCGCTCGCCGGCGCGTCCCTCGGCGCGGCCGAGCAGATGCCGAAGCCTCTCACCTTCCACGTCCGCGTGGGGAACCGCCCACGCTAAACCAAATTTGCCCATGCGGCAAAATTTCAGACGCCGCCAATTCGTGCGGCGTCCGTCCGGCCGCGCCGCCGGGTCGGCGGGACCCTAGAAGATCGGGAGGCCGGTGTAGTTCTCCGCGAGCGACGTCTTGGCCGCCTCGGACGCGGCCACGTAGTCCAGGTGGGAGCGCTGGAGCCGCAGCTCGAAGTCGCTCGCGGCCGGGTCCACGTGCAGCAGCGTCGTCATCCAGTAGGAGAAGTGCTCGGCCCGCCAGACCCGCCGCAGGCACGCGTCGGAGTAGCCGTCCAGCAGCGTCTCCGAGCCCGAGGCGTACCGCTCGGTGAGCGCCCGCGCCAGGACGATCACGTCCGAGACGGCCAGGTTGAGGCCCTTCGCCCCGGTCGGCGGGACGATGTGCCCGGCGTCCCCGGCGAGGAACAGGCGGTCGTGCCGCAGCGGCTCCGCCACGAAACTGCGCATCGGCGTGATCGACCTGTCGGTGATGGGGCCCTCGTGCAGCTTCCAGCCGTCGTCGGTGGCGAACCGGGCCGCCAGCTCGTCCCAGATCCGGGCGTCGGACCACCCGGCGAGGTCCTCGTCCGGCGAGACCTGCAGGTAGAGGCGGCTGACGTGCGGGGACCGCAGGCTGTGCAGCGCGAAGCCGCGGTCGTGGTTGGCGTAGATCAGCTCCTCGGTGGACGGCGCGACGTCGGCGAGGATGCCGAGCCAGGCGAACGGGTACTCCCGCTCGAACGTCCGCAGGCCGGGCACCGCCGGGCGGCTGACGCCGTGGAACCCGTCGCAGCCCGCGATGTAGTCGCAGTCGAGGGTGTGCGTCTCGCCGCCGCTGCGGAAGGTGACGGCGGGCGCGGACGCGTCCAGGCTCACGACCTCCGCCTCGAACCGGACGTCGCCGCCGTCCGCCAGCCGCCGCGCGACGAGGTCCTTGACGATCTCGGTCTGCGCGTAGACGGTGACCGTCCGGCCGGTGAGGTCGGTCAGCGGGACGCGGTGGCCCGCGCCGCCGAACCGCAGCTCCAGCCCGTGGTGGACGAGGCCCTCCCGGTCGAGCCGCTCGCCCACGCCGCTCTCGCGCAGCACGTCGGTCGTGCCCTGCTCCAGCATCCCGGCCCGCTGCCGGTGCTCCACATAGTCGCGGTCCCGGCTCTCCAGGACCACCGAGTCGATCCCCTGCAGGTGCAGCAGGTGGGACAGCAGCAGTCCGGCGGGGCCTCCGCCGATGATCGCGACCTGGGTACGCATCGAGCCTCCTCGTCATCGGTTCAACCGGCGATGCTGGCGCGCATCGCCGCAGGTTCAAGCGCCGGTCTTCCGCTCACCGGAAAAAGCGTCGGGATCGCCGCGCCAGTGCGCCGCCACGTCCCGGGACAGGGCGCGTACCGCCGTCTTCAGCGGCGGCAGCAGCCGCCGCAGGTCGGCGCCGCGGGTGCCCGCCACCAGCGAGACGGCCGCGACGACGTCGCCCGCGCCGTCCCGCACCGGGGCGCCGACCGACGAGGCGCCCAGCGTCATCTCGTCCCGGGTGAGCGCGTAGCCGTTGCGGCGGACCTGCTCCAGGTTCCGCCGCAGCTTCGCCGGATCGGTGATGGACCGCACCGTGTGCCGGGCCAGCTCGCCGGCCAGGACCGTCTCCCGGACGTCCGGCGGCGCGTACGCCAGCAGCACCTTGCCGACACCGGTGGCGTGCAGCGGCAGCATCGCCCCGACCTGCGTGACGACGGGCACCGAGCGGGTGCCGCGCAGCCGCTCGACGATCAGCACGCGGTCCTCGCGCAGCACGCCCAGCTGCACGTTGTCGTGCGTGGCCTCGTAGAGGTCCTCCATGTGCGGCAGGGCCAGCTCGCGCAGCCCGGTGACGGCCGGGGCCTGGCTGCCGATCCGCCACAGCCGGGTGCCGATGCGGTACGTGCCGTCCGGGACCCGCTCCAGGAACCCGCCCGCGGCCAGCTCGCCGACGAGCCGGTGCCCGGTCGCCAGCGGCAGCCCGGAGCGGCGGCAGATCTCGCTGAGGTTGAGGCGGACACCGCCCTGCGCGACCGCGTTCAGGATGGCCATCACCTTGCCCGCCACGCTCACCGGCCGCGCGCGCTCCGCCATATCACTCCGCCCGGTCGCTCCCTCGGTCACTCCGCCCGGTCACTCCGGCTCGCCGAGGACCCGCTGGGCGACGGCGAAGGCCGAGTTCGCCGCGGGCACTCCACAATAGATCGCCGTCTGCAGGAGGACCTCCTTGATCTCCTCGCGCGTCAGCCCGTTGCGGACGGCGGCGCGCACGTGCATGGCCAGCTCGTCCAGGTGGCCGCCGGCGACCATGGCGGTGAGCGTGATGCAGCTGCGGGTCCTGCGGTCCAGGCCGGGACGGCTCCAGATCTCGCCCCACGCGTACCGGGTGATCATGTCCTGGAAGTCGGCGGTGAAGTCGTCCTTGCGGGCCTCGGCGCGGTCGACGTGCGCGTCGCCGAGCACCTCGCGGCGCGTCGCCATGCCCTGCGCGTGCCGCTCCTCATCGCTCCCGCGCTCCCCGCTCATCGGTCGTGTCCCTTCCAGGTCCGGTCGAGGTGCGCGGTGATCTCCCTGGTGACGGCGACGGGCCGTTCGGCGTTGGCCAGGTGACCGGCGCCCTCGATGACGGTCAGCCGGGCGCCGGGGATGCCGGCCGCCAGCCGGTCGGCGTGGCCCCGCGGCGGCGTGGGGCCGTCCTGCGCGCCGGCGATCACCAGGGTGGGCGCGGTGATCTCGCCGAGCCGCCCGGTGGCGTCGAACCCGGCGAGGGCGTCGCAGCAGGCCGCGTAGCCCCCGGGGGCGGTCGCGCGGAGCATCGCCACGTACGCGTCCGCGTGCGCGAAGGCGGGGGTGAACCAGCGTCCGGCGGCCGAGCCGGCCACCGGGCCGACGCCCTCGCGGCGGACGAGCGCGGCCCGCTCCCGCCACGGCCCCGGGTCGCCGAAGCGGGCGGACGTGCAGCACAGGATCAGGCTGCCGACGCGGTCCGGGGCGCGGAGCGCGAGCGCGGTGCCGATGGCGCCGCCGAGCGACACGCCGGCGTAGGCGGCCCGTCCGACGCCGAGATCGTCCAGCAGGGCGATGACGCCGCCGGCGAGGTCGCCGACGGTGAAGGGCCCGTCCGGCGCGGGTGCGCCGCCGTGGCCGGGCAGGTCGTAGCGCAGGACGCGCCAGCCGCGGGCCAGCGCGGGCAGCTGCGGCAGCCACAGGTCCATGGACGTGCCGAGGGACGGGCCGAGGACGACGACCGGCGCGCCCTCGGGGCCGTCCAGGCGGTACTGCGGCGTGGTCCGCGTCCGCGTCACGGGCGGCTCCCCCGGTAGGCGTCGAGGGCCTGATCCACGAGGACGGCGGCGTTGCCGGGCCCGGGGTCGTCGCCGAGCATGTCCAGCAGGTCGTCGAGGTCGGCCTGCATCAGCTCGGTGGACACCTCCAGGCCGGCCAGCAGCTCGGCGGCCGTCTCGGCGGCGCCGCCGGTGAGGCGCAGGCATTCGCGCAGCGGCTGCCACTCGGCGTGCCACTCCCCCGCCGGCCGCTCATGCGGCGCGGCCTGCGCGGCGAAGACCACCTGGGCCTGCGCCGGGACCTGCAGCGCGGCCGAGCGGATCAGGGTGGACAGCGCGGGGTTGCGCTTGTGCGGCATCGACGACGAGCCGCCCCGGCCGGCGCCCGCCGCCTCGGCGACCTCGCCGACCTCGCTCTGAGACAGCAGCCACACGTCGGTGGCGATCTTGCCGAGGGCGCCGGCGGTCACCGCCAGCGCCGCCGCCAGCCTCGCGACGGGCGCGCGGCGGGTGTGCCAGGGCAGGACCGGACGCTCCAGCCCCGTCTCCTCCGCGTAGGCGGCGACGAGGTCGAGCGCCCGGTCGCCGAAGGCGTCCAGGGTCCCGGCGGGGCCGCCGAGCTGGACGGGCAGCGGCACCGCGGCCAGGCCGTCGCGGGCCTCCAGGCAGCCCAGCAGCCAGTTCGCGGCCTTGGCGCCGAACGTGGTCGGCAGCGCCTGCCGGCCCAGGGTGCGGGCCGCCATCGGGGTGTCGCGGTACCGCGCCGCGAGCCCGGCCAGCGCGTCCAGGGCCCGGTCGAGATGGGCGAGGACGCCGCGCCTGGTCCGGGCCGCGACGAGCATGGCGCCGGTGTCGGCGATGTCCTGGCTGGTGGCGCCCTTGTGCACGTGCTCGCCGGCGTCTCCGGCGAGGCCGCGCAGGTCGGCGACCAGCGGCACGACGGGGTTGCCGGAGCCGCGGGCCCGGCGGGCGACCGCGGCGAGGTCGAACCGGCCGGCGTCCGCGGCGGCCGCGATCGCCTCGGCCGCCGCCGCGGGCACGATGCCGAGGCGGGCCTGCGCGCGGGCGAGCGCCGCCTCGGCGTCCAGCATCGCGGTCAGGTAGGCGAGGTCGCTCGTGGCGGCCTCCGCCTCCGTCCCCGCCCGGACGGGGGACAGCAGGCCCGCGTCCGGGCTCGGCTCGTCAGAAGGCAAGGAAGACCGTCTCCCCCTCCCCCTGCAGCCGGACGTCGAACCGGTACCCGCGCTCGCCCTCGCGCTCGGCGATCAGCGTCCCGCGCCGCGCGGCCGGGACCTCCGCGAGCAGCGGGTCGGCGGCGTGCGCGGCCTCGTCCTCGGGGAAGTACAGCCGGGTGAAGACGGGCTTGAGCAGGCCGCGGGCGAAGACGAGCACGGCGATGTAGGGGGCGCCGCCGCCGGCCGCGCCGGGCTTGACCGTGCTGAACCAGTAGCCGCCGTCCGCGTCGGTGCCGCACCGGCCGAATCCGGAGAACCCGTGCCCGGCCCGGACGCGCCCGCCGGGACGCCGCGCGATCTCGCCGTCCCCGTCGGGCTGCCAGATCTCCAGCAGGGCGTCCGGCACCGGCTCGCCGGCGCCGTCCAGGACCCGGCCGCGCACCTCGATCGCGTCCGGCCGCCACGGCGGGACGACCTCCGGGCCGGCGGCGTACGGCAGCGCGTAGCCGAAGAACGGGCCGACCGTCTGGGACGGCGTAGCAGGTGACGGGGCGGGTGAGGGAGTGCTCATCAGGTCTCCATCGGGGTGTCGCCGAGAACGATGTCCCACTGGTAGCCGAGCGCCCATTCCGGCTTGGTGGTGTCCATGTCGAACCGGGAGATCAGCTTCTCGCGGTCCCTCTCGTCCGGGATCGACTGGAAGATCGGGTCGAACGCGAACAGCGGGTCGCCGGGGAAGTACATCTGGGTGACGAGCCGCTGGGTGAACGCGGTGCCGAACACCGAGAAGTGGATGTGCGCGGGCCGCCACGCGTTGTAGTGGTTGCCCCACGGGTAGGCGCCCGGCTTGATCGTGATGAACCGGTAGCGGCCGTCGTCGCCGGTGAGGCAGCGTCCGGCGCCGGTGAAGTTCGGGTCGAGCGGCGCCGGGTGGATGTCGCCGAGGTGGTTGTACCGGCCGGCCGCGTTCGCCTGCCAGACCTCCACGAGCGCGCCCCGCACCGGCCGGCCGCCGCCGTCCAGCACCCGCCCGGTCACGATGATCCGCTGCCCCTGCGGCTCCCCGGAGTGCTGGACGGTGAGGTCCTCGTCCAGCCGGCCGAGCTCCTGATGGCCGAAGACCGGCGAGGTCAGCTCGACGCTGTCCGGGCCGAGCTTCGGCATGATCAGTTCCTGCGCCGGAGCCCTGAGCACGGTGCTCTTGTAGCCCGGGTACAGGTACGGGGGGTGCGTCATGCGCTCTTCCCTCATTCCCACGTCTGCGGACACTCCCCACCACCCTGGCAGCCGTGCCCGGCGGATCGAAGGCGACTTTCCGTCCAGTGGAAAACCGGGAGGACGGTCAGAGGTGCCCGGCCAGCCCGAACAGCGGGAACAGGCTCGTGTCGAAGAACGCCGAGACGTGCGCGACGCCGTCCCCCGTGACGCTCAGGACCTGCAGCTGGTAGGCGCGGTGCACGCCCTCCTCGTCCCGCATGTAGAGCCCGAACGCCGGCTGCCCGTTGGCGGCCGCCGGGACCATCCGGATGTCGCCCGGCGCGGGCCCGCACTGGGCGAGGATGAGCCGGACGACGGCGTCGGCGCCGACGAACCACTCGGGGAACGGCGGCATCTCCCAGACGACGTCCTTCTTGAACAGCTCGATGAGCCCGGTGATGTCGGCGTCCTCGAACGCCTTCGCGTACTGCTCCAGCAGCTCGCGCTGATCCGGGTCGGTCGGCTCGACCAGTTCGTCCCGCAGGGGCGCGTCCCGCTCCAGCTGGGCCCGCGCCCGCTGCAGCGCGCTGTTGACCGCCGCCGTCGAGGTGCCGAGCAGTTCGGCGACCTCGGCGGCCCGCCACTTCAGGACGTCCCGCAGGATCAGCACGACCCGCTGCTTGGCGGGCAGGTGCTGCAGCGCCGCGACGAACGCCAGCCGGGTGCTCTCCCGGGCCGCGACGATCGTGGCCGGGTCGGCGGCGTCGGCGCCGAGCACCGGGTCGGGGGCCGGCTCCAGCCACGGCACCTCCGGCGAGGCCACCACGGGCCGCTCCGGCTCGTCGCTCGGCGCGCCGAGGCCCGACGGCATCGGCCGCCTGCCGCGCTGGTCGATCGCGGTGAGGCACGCGTTCGTCGCGATCCGGTACAGCCACGTCCGCAGCGACGACCGGCCCTCGAAGTCGCCGTACGAGCGCCAGGCCCGCAGGAAGGTCTCCTGCACCAGGTCCTCGGCGTCGTGGATGGACCCGAGCATCCGGTAGCAGTGCGCCAGCAGCTCCCGCCGGTACGGATCGGCGAGTTCCTGGAAGTCGCGGTCTGATTCGATCGTGCTGTTCGCCATGGTGGTGGTCACCTCTGCTCGGCGGCATCGCTCCGTCGGCCCGGCCGACGGGCCCCGTCGCCCCCGACCGTAGGAGACCCCACCGACAGAACGCCTGCACTCCGGATCCTACGCGCCCGCCGCCCCGGCCGCCCTCACCCGGGCAGGGCCGCCAGCAGGTCGCGGGCGGTGTCCGCGGACTCCCGGTCGCCGGTCTTCGCGCAGACGGCCGCCGCCCGCGCCAGGTGCGCCCGCGCCTGGTCCGGCCGGCCGAGCGCGAGCCGGATCTCGCCGAGCAGCAGCAGGCTCCGGCCGCGTCCCCACCGGTCGCCGATCCCGGCCTGGATCTCCAGCGCGCCGGACGCGTGCCGCAGGGCCTCCTCGTGGTCGCCGGCGAGGAGGTGCACGCGGGCGAGGTTGTCGAGGGTGTCGGCCCTGCCGCGGCGGTCGTCGATCTCGTGCCGGATGCCGAGCGCCCGGCGGCCGTGGTCCAGCGCCTCGGCCGTCTCCCCGAGCCGCCGCATCAGGCGCGACAGGGTGTTCAGGCTGTCGCCCTCGCCGCGCCGGTCGCCGATCTCGCGGCGCAGCGCGAGGGCCTGCGTGACGAGCCCGAGCGCCTCGGCGCAGCGCCCGGCGTTGCGGTGGACGCGGGCGAGCAGGTCGAGGATCTCGCCCTCCCCGTACCGGTCGGCGGTCTCCCGGTGGATCCGCAGCGCCGCCAGCCCCGCGTCGAGCGCGGCCCGCTCGTCGCCGAGCCGCCACCGCGCGTGCGCGAGGGTGCCGAGGCTGTCGGCCTCGCCGCGCCGGTCGCCGATCTCCCGGTACAGGGCCAGCGACCGCTCGGCGAGGCCGACGGCGACCTCGTTGCGGCCGAGCCTGCGGTGGTTGCGCGACAGCGTGTCCAGGCTCTGGGCCTGGCCCTGCCGGTCGTCGGTCTCGGTGCGGATGCGCAGCGCCGCGCCGGCGTGCCGGAGCGCCTTGCGGTAGCGGGCCATGTAGTAGCAGATGCGCGCGAGGTTGTCGCGGGCCGCGCTCTCGCCGTCGAGGTCGCCGATCTCCCGCAGGATCGCGATGGCCTTGCGGGCGTGCCGGACGGCGGCGCGGAACGCGGCCTGGTGGCCGCAGACCTCCGCGAGCAGCGTCCGGGTGCGGCCCTCCGCGGCGAGGTCGCCGATCTCCCGCTCGATGCGCAGCGCCTCCTTCAGGACGCGCCGGGCCGCCGGGTACCGGGCCAGCCGGCGGCGGACCTGCCCGATCGCCTCCAGCGTCTCGGCCTCGCCGTAGCGGTCGCCGGTCGCCCGCCGCAGCCGGAGGGCCTCGGCCAGCTGGGCGAGCGCCGCGTCGTGCCGGCCCAGCTCGCCGTGCAGCCGCCCGATGAGGGTGAGCGCCTCGGCCTCGCCCGTCCGGTCGTCCATCTCCCGCTTGGCCTCCAGGACGGCGAGGGCCGTCCGCAGCGCCCGGCCGTACCGGGCCTGCCTGCGGTCGAGGTGCGCGAGCGTGAGCAGGTCGTCGGTCTCGCCGTGCCGGTCCCCGGTCCGGCGGCAGATCTCCAGGGACTCCTGGGCGCAGTCCCGGGCCCGCGCGTAGCGGGCGGTCCGCGCGTGGATGCGGGCGAGGACGTACAGGGCGCCGCTGGCCCCCGCGAGGTCGCCGATCTCCCGCTGGATCGCGAGGGCCTCCTGCGCGCGGGTGAGGGCCTCGTCGTAGCGGCTCTGGTGCCAGCGGACGAGCGCGAGCTTGGCGATGCTCTCGGCGACCCCGCGGCGGTCGCCGATCTCCCGGCGGATCCGCAGCGACTCCTCGGCGCGGCCGGCCGCCTCCCGGTAGCGGCTCGTGCGGATGCAGAGGCGGGCGAGGACGTCCAGGGTGACGCCCTGGCCGGGCCGGTCGCCGGTCTCCCGCTGGAGGCGCAGCGCCTCGCCGGCGTGCCGCAGCGCCGCCCCGTGGTCGCCCATCCTGCACTGGATCCTGGCGATGGTGGCGAGGCTCGCGCCCTGGGCGATCCGCTCGCCGCCGCCGACGCCGGCCCTGGCGTGGCTGGTGAGGGCGGCGAGTGCGTGGCCGAGCGCCTCGCCGTACCGGCCGGCGCTGCGCTCGATCTCGGCCAGGTTGGTCAGCGTCCTGCCGAGGCCGTACCCGGCCTTCATCCTGTACTGGAGGGCGAGGGCCCGCTCGACGTCGCGGCGGGCGTCGGCGTGCCGGCCGAGCCGCCGCTCCACCAGCGCGATGAGGTTCAGCGTCGACGCCACGCCGTGCTCGTCCCCGGTCCGCTCCCTGATGGCCAGGGCGAGCCGCGCGTGCCGGATGGCGAGCTCGTACTGCCCGGAGTCGTGGTGGAACTGGGCGATGGTGCACAGCGCCTCCGCCTCCCGGTACCGGTCGCCGGACTCCCGGCAGATCCGCAGGGCCCGGGTGGCGTCGTCGAAGGCGGCCGGGCAGTCGCCGAGGTTCTCCAGGACGCGCGCCCGGCTGATCAGGCTGGCGGCGACGCCGGTGAGGTCGCCGATGTCCTCGCGGATGCGCAGCGCGTCCTCCGCGCGGCCGAGCGCCGCGTCGAGCCGGCCGCTGCGCCGCAGCGTGCGGGACATGCCGTCGAGGACCTCGCCCTGCCCGCGCCGGTCGCCGAGCCGCTCCCGGACGGCGAGCGCCCGCCCCGCGTAGTGCAGGGCCTTGCCGACGTGGCCGAGGCGGCGCAGGATCCGGGAGATCATCTCCAGCGCGTCGGCCTCCCCGGCGCCGCCCCGCAGCTCCCGGTGCACGCGCAGCGACTCGCGCGCGTAGTGCAGCGCGGTGCGGTAGTGCGCGAGCCTCCAGCGGGCCTGCGCGATCTGCTCCAGCGCCTGCCCGGCGCCGTGCCGGTCGCACTCCCGGGTGAGGATCTCCAGCGCGTGCTCCCCGAACTCGAGGGCCTCCTGGTTGCGGCAGCACAGCCGCTCCACGCGCGAGCGCGTGTTGAGCGCCCAGCCCGCCATGCGGTGGTCGCCGAGCTCGGTGAAGATCTCGTACGCGGCCTTCGCCTCCGTGCCGGCCTCGGCGTGGTTGCCGCGGTCGCAGTGCACGACGGCGAGCTGGTCGAGCATCAGCGCCTCGGAGTGCCGGTCGCCCATGGCCCGCGCGGCGGCGAGGCCGAGCCGGTGGACCTCCAGGTTGTCGGCGCCGTGCTTGTCCCGCCTGAGCAGGTGGAACAGGGCGTCGGCGAACCGCCAGGCGAGCGCGGGCTCGCCGCGCTCGGCCGCCTGCCGCGCCACCGCGACCACGGCGGCCCGCTCTGCCTCGAACCAGCCGAGGGCCCGCTCGGCGGTGCCCGGGGAGAGCGGCGCCGTCCCGCGCGCGGGCCCGGTCGCCGACGGCGCGATCGCCGCCGCCGCCTCGCGGACGCGGGTCAGGTACCAGCCGAGCAGCCGCCGGGCCGCCGCGCCGGCCGCCGCGCCGTCCTCGCGGGCGAGCCGCTCCGCCGCGTACTCGCTGAGCAGCTCGTGGAGGCGGAACCGGCCGACGGTCCCCGGTTCGACGAGGTGCCGGCGGACGAGGCCGCGCAGCAGCCGGCGGGCCTCCGGGACCGGCACGCCGAGCAGCGCGGCGAGGCTCCCGGCGCCGAAGTCGTAGCCGTGCAGGAGGCCGAGCATCCGGAAGACGCCCTGCTCGGCCGGGGCCAGGCCGTCGTAGGACAGGTCGAAGGCGGGCCGGATGGCGAGGCCCGCGTCGCCGTCGAGGGCGAGCACGTCGAGCCTGCCGCCGCAGGTCAGCTCGTCCACCACGGCGGCCACCGAGTCGAACGACCCCGCGGCGAGCCCGACCGTCGCGATGCGGATGGCGAGCGGCAGCCGCGCGCACGAGTCGGCGAGGTCGGCGACCGCCTGCGGCTCCCGCGCGCCGCGCTCGCCGCCGAGCAGCCGCACGACGAGCTCGCACGACTCGTCCGTGGTGAGCGGGTCGACGGGGATCGAGACCGCGCCGAACCGGGCGACGAGGCCCTCCAGCCGGGTGCGCCCGGTCACCACGACCAGGCAGCCGGGGCCGCCCGGCACCAGCGGGACGATCTGGCCGGCGTCCGCGGCGTTGTCGAGCACGACGAGGACGCGGCGCTCGGCGACCAGGGAGCGGAACAGCCCGGCGCGGCGGGCCTCGTCGGCGGGGATGTCGCCGGCCGCCAGGCCGAGGTCGCCGAGCAGCGAGAACAGCGCCTGCGCGGGCGTCGCCGCGTTCCGCCTGGACAGGCCGTGCAGGTCGAGGAAGATGTGCTCGTCGAAACGGCTCGCGTTCCGGTGGGCCCAGTGCAGGACCAGCGACGTCTTGCCGACGCCGGCCATGCCGTGGATCTGCACCACGGTCGCCGAGCCGCGGCGGCCGGACGAGCCGAGCGCCCCGTCCGTCGCCGCGTCCGTCGCCTCGTCCGTCACCTCGTCCAGCGCCGCGTCCATCGCCGCGAGCTCCCGCTCCCGCCCGACGAAGTCGCGGGGCGCCGCGGGCAGCTGCCGGACGGGCGGGGCGAACCGGGCCGCCGCATGGTGGACGATCTTGTCTCCGGCGACGATGTCGCCGTCGGCGTGCACCGGGTTGTGGAAGTGCGCCGCCGCCTGGTCCACCGGCCGGCGCCGGGCCGGACGCGCCGCGCCGCCGGGACCGGCGTCCCCGCCGATCGCCTCTCCGCCGAATGGGTCGTCTCTCGTCATGGCCGGGTGCCGCCTTCACCTGTCATGATCGGGGTCCTCCCCAGCAGACCCCCGGGCGGGGGCCGGCGCAACGGCCCGTCCAATGCCCGTACAAGGCCGTACGCACGTTCGATCCCGCTGCGGCACGGCACCGCGACGGACGGTGAGGAGCTCCGGGGAAACCCGGGAATCGGCGGGATTCTCCGCATTTATGTCATTTGACCTTTTCAGCGCGGTCATCACGTGCCTGACTCGGAGTGTCAGACGACCTCGGGCACGTGTGGGGGGTTCAGATGGCACTGAGCGAACCGTCCGGTAATGGTGCGGAGATGCCGGATCCGCACCGGATCGTCACGCGGCAGGACTTCGCGCGGGAGCTGACGCTGCTGCGGGAGAGCGCGAACCTGACCGTCCGGCAGGTCGCGCGGAGGGCCGGCATGCCGGACGGCAGCGCCGGCGACTACTTCGCCGGCCGGCACCTCCCGCCGCTCCGGCCGCCGCGGCTGCCGGAGCTGCTGCGCGCGTGCGGGGTCACCGACGCCGGGACGGTCGCGCTGTGGCTGGAGGCGCTGCGCCGGGTCCGCCGGAGCCCCGGGCGCCGCCCCGCGGTCGTCCCGTACCGGGGGCTGGCCCGCTTCGAGCAGGAGGACGCCGCCTGGTACTTCGGCCGGGAGGAGCTGACCGCGGCGCTGGCCGGCCGCGTGCGGGCCCTCGGGGGGCGGGGCGCGCTGGTGGTCGCCGGGCCGTCCGGGGCGGGCAAGTCGTCGCTGCTGCGCGCCGGTCTCGTCCCGGCGCTGCGCGGGGAGGCCGAGGTCGTCCTCCGCACGGCCGGCGAGATCCGGGCCGCCGACGCCGCGGGGCTCTGCGGGGCCGGACCCGCGGTCGTGATCGTCGACCAGTTCGAGGAGGTCTTCACGGGCCGTTCCGAGGCGGACGGCGAGGAGCTCATCGCCGCTCTGCTGGGCCTGCCCGCCGCCGTGGTGCTCGCCCTGCGCGCCGACTTCTACGGGCGGGCGCTGCGGAACCCGGGGCTCGCCGAGGTCCTGCAGACGGGCCAGGTCGTGGTCACCCCCATGAACGAGGACGAGCTGCGGCGCGCGATCGTCGCGCCCGCTCAGCGCGCCGGGCTGGAGCTGGAACCCGGCCTCGCCGACCTGCTGCTGCGCGAGATGAGCCCGGCACCGGACGCGCGGCCCGGCGCCGCCCACGAGACGGGCACGCTGCCGCTGCTGTCGCACGCGCTGCTGTCGACGTGGGAGCGGCAGCGGCAGGGCGTGCTCACCATCGCCGGCTACCGCGAGAGCGGCGGGATCGAGGGCGCGGTGCGCACCACGGCCGAGGAGGTGTACCAGGGGCTGGACGAGGAGGAGCGACTCGTCGCCCGGCGGCTGTTCGGGCGGCTCGTGCACATCGCCGACGACACGGGCGTGACCCGGCGCCGGGTGGCGGAGCGGGAGTTCGGCGACGAGGCCCGGGATGTCCTCGACCTCTTCGTCGGGCAGCGCCTCGTCACCGCCCGCGCCGACGGCGTCGAGATCGCCCACGAGGCGCTGCTGTTCGCCTGGCCGAGGCTGCGCGCCTGGCTGGACGCCGACCGGGCGGGGCTGCGCACGCACCGACGGCTCACCGCGGGCGCCGGGGCGTGGGAGGAGTCGGGCCGCGACCCCGGCGCGCTGCTGCGCGGGGCGTGGCTCGCGGAGGCCGAGGACCTGGCCGCCGACCCGCGGCGGGGCGCCGCCCTGAACGAGCAGGAACGGCGGTTCCTGGACGCGTCGGTGCGGCAGCGGGACGCCGAGGCGCGGGCGACGCGGCGGCTGGTCCGGCGCGGCCGGCGGCTGATCGCCGTCCTGTCGGCGGTGTCCCTGCTGGCGCTCGGGCTGGCGTCGGTCACGCTGCACCAGCGGCACACCGCCGACACGCAGCGCGACCTCGCGGTGTCGCGGCAGGTCGCGATCGAGTCGGGGAAGCTGCGCGGCAAGGACGTCGCGCTCGCGGGGCAGACCGCGCTGGCCGCGTACCGGGTGGCGCGCACTCCGGAGGCCCGCTCCAGCCTGCTGGAGGCCTACTCGGGCCCCGCCGCGACCCGGATCGCGAGCGCGCGGGGCGGGCTGCAGGCGGTCGCCGTGAGCGGGGACGGCCGCACGCTCGCCACCGGCGGCGCCGACCGGGCCGTGCGGCTGTGGAACATCGCCGACCGCGGCCGTCCGGTGCCGATCGGCGCACCGGTGCGCGGATTCCCCGACACCGTGTACAGCGTCGCGATCAGCCCGGACGGCCGGACGCTGGCCGCCGGGAGCGGCGGGGGCACGGTGCTGGTGTGGCCGCCCGGCGGGGCTCCGCGCGCGCTGGCCGGGCCGGAGAGCACCGTCTACGCGGTGGCGTTCGGCCCCGACGGCCGGACGCTCGTCGCGGCGAGCGCGGACAACACCGTCCGTGCCTGGGACACCGCGTCCCCGCAGGCGGGCGGCCGGGTGCTGGTCAAGGGCTCCGTTCCCGCGCACAGCGCGGCGTTCAGCCCGGACGGCTCGACGCTCGCCGTGGGCTTCGCCGACGGAACGATCCAGCTCGTGGACACGGCCCGCCGCG
Source organism: Actinomadura latina NBRC 106108 (assembly GCF_001552195.1). Classification (GTDB taxonomy): domain Bacteria; phylum Actinomycetota; class Actinomycetes; order Streptosporangiales; family Streptosporangiaceae; genus Spirillospora; species Spirillospora latina. The sequence continues at coordinate 42,346 of NZ_BCQS01000031.1, read as the reverse complement.
AGCGGCTCGGCCGTCCACTCGCGGCCGGGGAGCGGACCGTCTACGCGCTGGTGTTCAGCCCGGACGGCCGGATGCTCGCGGCGGGCGGCGCCGACGGGAAGGTCCGGCTCTGGCGGACGGCCGACCGGTCCCCCGCCGGCAAGCCCCTCACCGGGCCGAAGAGTTGGGTCAACGGGGTGGCGTTCGCGCCCGGCGGCCGGTCGGTCGCCGCGGCGAGCTCCGACGGCAAGGTCCGGATCTGGGACATCGGAACGCGGGCGCTCACCGCGACCCTGCCGCATCCGGGCCCGGTGACGGCCGTGGCGTTCCCGCGCCCGGGCACGCTCGCGACCGCCGCATCCGACGGCGCGGCGCGGATATGGGACGTTCCCGGCCCGGTCATCGAGGGGCCGGGCGGCGGGATCTTCGCCGCCGGGCTGAGCCGGGACGGCCGGGTCCTGGCGCTGGCGGGCGCCGGCGGCACCGCGCGGCTGTGGTCGGTGGCGGACCCCCGCCGCCCGTCCCCGCTCGGCCCGGTGATCGAGCGGGCGGCGGGCCCCGGCACGGCGTCGGGGGCCGCCGCGCTGAGCCCGGACGGCGGGGCGCTCGCGATCGGCGCCACCGACGGCGCGACGCAGCTGTGGGACGTCCGCTCCCCCGGGCGTCCCGTCGCGATCCCCGCCCGGCTCACCGGCCCCGGCGCCCTCGTCGAAGGGCTCACGTTCAGCCCGGACGGCCGCCTCCTCGCGGTCGCGGGCGACGACAAGAAGGTCTGGCTGTGGGACGTGAGCGACCCGCACCGCCCGGCGCGCGTCACCGAGCTCACCGGCGCGACCAACTACGCCTACCAGGCCGCGTTCAGCCCGGACGGCCGGACGCTCGCCTACGGGACCGCCGACAAGACCGTCCTCCTCTGGGACGTCACCGACCCCCGGCACCCGGCCAGGCTCGGCCCGCCGCTCACCGGTCACGGCAGCTACGTGTTCGCCGTGGCGTTCAGCGCGGACGGCGAGACGCTGGCCACCGCCGGCGCCGACAACACGGTGATCCTGTGGGACCTCCGCGACCGGGCGCACCCGCGTCCGCTGCCCCGCCGCCTGAGCGGGCCGGCCAACTACATCTACTCCCTCGCCTACGGCCCCGACGGCGTCCTCGCGGCGACCGGCGGCGACGGGAGCATCTGGCTGTGGGACACGTCCGCACCGTCCGATCCGCGAACCCTGGCGACCCTCACGGGCTCCGGGGAGGCCCTCTATATCGACGTCGCCGTCCAGAGCCGCCCCCTCCTCGTCACCGCCGGCGTGGGAGGCGAGGTCAAGCTGTGGGACCTGGACCCGGACGAGGTGGCCGCCCACATCTGCGCCACCACGGGCACCCCGATCACCGAGCCCGAATGGCGCCGCTACCTCCCGTCCACCACGTTCGCCCCGCCCTGCCGCTCCTGAGGCTTCGGCGCGGCCCGGCGGCGGGGTTCGATCATGGTGATGCCGGGGCCGGTCGTCCCCGTGAGGGCGGCGGGGGCGTCGTCGAGGGTGAGGACGCGGCCGACCAGCAGCTCGGGGCGCAGGGCGCCGGCGCGGACCAGTTCCATCATCGGGCCGTAGGCGTGCGCGGCCATCCCGTGGCTGCCGGCGATCTCCAGTTCCCAGGCGATCACCCGGTCCATCGGGAGGTCGGCGCGGCCCGCGCCGGGCGGCAGCAGGCCGACTTGGACGTGCCGGCCGCGGCGGCGCAGCGACTCGATCGAGGCGCGCGCGGTCGCCGGGCTGCCGAGCGCGTCCAGCGAGACGTGCGCGCCGCCGCCGGCGGCGTCGCGGACGGCCGCGGCGACGTCCTCGTGGCCGGACGCGTCGACGACGGCGGACGCGCCGCAGCGCCGCGCCAGCTCCAGGGCCTGCGGTGAGACGTCGACCGCGACGACGCGGGCGCCGGCCGCCGCGGCGATCATGACGGCGGACAGCCCGACGCCGCCGCAGCCGTGCACGGCGGCCCACTGGCCGGCGGTGATGCCGCCCCGCGCCGTGACGGCCCGGAACGCGGTGGCGAACCGGCAGCCGAGCCCGGCGGCGGTCGTGTACGACATCTCGTCCGGGAGGGCGACCAGGTTGACGTCGGCGTTCTCGATCGCCACGTAGTCGGCGAACGAGCCCCAGTGGGTGAAGCCCGGCTGCGTCTGGGCCTCGCACACCTGCTGCTGTCCGGCGGCGCACGACGGGCAGCGGCCGCACGCGCAGACGAACGGGACGGTCACGCGGTCGCCGGGGCGGTGGCGGGTGACGCCGGCGCCGGTCTCCTCGATCGTGCCGGCCAGCTCGTGGCCGGGGACGTGCGGGAAGACGCGGATGTCGGGGTCATGGCCCTGCCAGCCGTGCCAGTCGCTGCGGCAGACGCCGGTGGCCTCGACGCGGATCACCGCGCCGGCCGGCGGGACCGGCGGGTCGGGCAGCTCGCGGACGGACGGCGGCGCCCCGAAGGCGTCGTAGGCGACGGCCCGCACTAGAACTCGAAGCCGCCGGGACGGCCGTTGCGGTCGGCGATCAGCCCGGCGAGGGCGGCGATGGCGATCTCCGCCGGGGACCTGGACCCGATGTTCAGCCCGATGGGGCGGTGCACCCGGGCGATCTCGCTCGCGGGGACGCCGAGTTCGGTGAGCGCCGGGATGTGCGGGGCGGGGTGCCGCGGGTTGCCCATGACGCCGACCCACCGGACGGGCTGGGTCAGCACGTCGCGCAGGACCGGCCCCAGTTCGGGACGGTGGTGGTCGGTGACGACGACGTCCGCGGTGCCGTCGAGGGGCGGCAGGTCGGCGGCGCCCGCGCGGTCCTTGTCGGGGTCGACGAGGAACGTCCGGTAGCCGAGGTCCGCGCCGTAGCGCAGCAGGTGGTCGGCGACCGCGCCGGCGAACACCGCGACCAGCGTGCGCTCCGCCGCGGCGGGCGGGGCGTCGCCGTGCGCGACGGCGCAGGACGGGTCTGTCTCGTGCGGTGCGGCCATATCCGAAGTGTGCCGCGTGCGGCGGCGGCCGGTCCAGGGGCCACGCCTTTATCGGAAACCGGGGTTTCCCAAACGTGGCACTCCCGTCGCGGAAAGGGTATGCCTAAACTACCTGGCACCCGGCGGCACAGGAGGGATCGTGATCGCGAGACCGGAGGGCGGCCCCCGCGTGGTGGTGGGAGTGGACGACTCCGCGGGCGCCCGCTGCGCGCTCTCCTGGGCGATCGGCGCGGCGCGGCTGCGCCGGCTGCCGCTGCTGGTCGCGCACGCGGCGCCGCTGCCGCCGCACGTGTCGGCGGCCGGGCAGCTCGGCTGCGGCATCACCGAGGCGCTGCGCGGTTCCGGCGCCGAGCTCATCGCGCGGCTGCTCACCGAGGTGTCCGGCGGCCCGCCGGACGGGGTGCGGCTGACCGCGCTGGCGCTGGTCGGGGAGCCGGGCGCCACGCTGGTGCGGCTGGCGGGCGACGACGACATCCTGGTCGTCGGGCACGGGACGCGCGGCCCGTTCTCCCGGCTGCTGCGGCCGTCGGTGCGGCTGCACTGCGCCCGGCGGGCCCGCGCCACGCTGGTGTGCGTCCGGCAGCCCTCGTTCGAGACGCTGATGGAGGGCCTCGCCGTCCGGGACGAGTCGCCCGAGCACGTCCCGGACTCCCGTTTCCGCAGGCTGGGGCGGCGGCTGCGGCTCCCGCTCTGACCGTCCCCGCTCGTCCCGCTTAGGCTTGCGGTATGCGCAAGTACGTCATCATCGGGGCCATCGGCAGCGGCAAGGGGACCCAGTCGGGACTGCTCGCGCGGGATCTGGACATCGTGCACATCAGCGTCGGCGACGTCTTCCGCTGGCACGTCAAGAACCACACCAAGCTGGGCGCGCAGGTGCGGCGGATCATGGCGGCCGGCGAGCTGGTCGGCGACGATCTCGCGGAGAACGTCGTCCGGGAGCGCCTCGACCAGCACGACTGGAACTACGGGTTCGTCGTCGACGGGTTCCCGCGCAGCCGGCGGCAGACCGAGTTCTTCCTGGAGAGCTACGACATCGACGGGGTGATCCACCTCGACCTGCCGGACGCGGAGGTCCGCCGCCGGGTGCTGGGCCGGCGGCTCTGCTCCCGGTGCGGGATGGACTACAACCTGATCGCGGACCGTCCCACGCAGGAGGGCCGCTGCGACGTGTGCGGCGGCGAGCTGGTGACCCGGGAGGACGACACCGAGGAGGCGCTCGCCGAGCGGCTGCGCGACTACCACGAGAAGACCGACCCCATCCTGGAGCTGTTCAGCCGCAAGGAGTACGTGGTGACCGTGGACGCGCGGCCGGGCATCGACGAGGTGCAGCGGACGCTCCGCGGGAAGCTCGGCCTGCCGATGCCGCGATGACGTCCCCCGTGGTGGCCCTGGCCGACGACCGTGCGGCGCGCCGGGGTCTGGAGCTGTTCCTGAAGCGGGACGACCTGATCCATCCGGAGCTGCCCGGCAACAAGTGGCGCAAGCTCAAGCACAACCTGGAACCGGCCCGCGCGCACGGGACGCTCCTCACGTTCGGCGGGGCCTACTCCAACCACATCCGTGCGGCGGCGGCGGCCGGGAAGATCTTCGGGTTCGGGACGATCGGCGTGATCAGGGGCGAGGAGCACCGGCCGCTGAACGATTCGCTGGCCTACGCCGAGCGGATGGGCATGCGCCTCACCTACATGGACCGCACGACGTACCGGCGCAAGAACGAGCCCGAGGTCATCGACGCCCTGCACGGGCGATGGGGCGACTTCTACCTGGTGCCAGAGGGCGGCAGCAACGCACTGGCCGTCAAGGGGTGCGAGGAGCTGGGCGCGGAGGTACCGGGCTTCGACGTGATCTGCTGCCCCTGCGGGACGGGCGGGACGCTCGCCGGCCTGGCGGCGGGCCTGGCCCCGAGTCAGCGGGCTCTCGGGTTCTCCGCGCTCAAGGGCGACTTCATGGACGGCGAAGCAGAGCGGCTCCAGCGCGAAACCTATGGCGAACGCCGGGGAAGCTGGCGTGTCGAGAACGGCTTCCACTTCGGCGGCTACGCCAGGCGCACCCCGGAACTGGACGCCTTCATCGACGATTTCGCCGACCGGCACGGCATCGTCCTCGACCGGATCTACACGGCGAAGATGATGTTCGGCATCTTCGCGCTGGCCGAGCAAGGCGCCTTCTCTAAGGGCGCGCGGATCCTGGCCGTCATCACCGGCTGACCGGACGGCCCCGCGCATCCGGGGCCGTCCGCGCGGGCGTCAGGCCGGAGGCAGGTCGACCAGGGTCGCGAGGGCGGCCCGGTGCCGGCCGGGCGTGCCGAGCGCGATCGAGTCGGCCTTGGCGCGCTTCAGGTAGAGGTGCGCGGGGTGCTCCCAGGTGAAGCCGATGCCGCCGTGCATCTGCACGCACTCCTCGGCGGCCTTGACCGCGACGGCCGAGCAGTGCACCTGCGCGACGGCCACCGCGATCGGCGTGTCGTCGTCGCCGGCCGCGACGCAGGACGCCGCGTGCCGGGCCACGGCGCGGGCCTGGGTGATGGACGTCCACAGGTCGGCGAGGCGGTGCTTGAGCCCCTGGTAGGAGCCGACCGGGCGGCCGAACTGGTAGCGCGTCTTCACGTAGGCGACGGTGTCGTCCAGGCAGCGTTCGGCCAGCCCGAGCTGCTCGGACGCCAGCATCGCCGCACCCGTCAGCAGGGCGGCGCGGACGGCGTCCGTCCCCTCGGCGACGCGCCGGGCGGGCGCGCCGGTGAAGGCGACGTCGGCGAGCCGCCGGGTCATGTCGAGCGAGGTCACGGCGGTGCGCCGGGCGTCGGCGGCGTCCACCGCGTACAGGGCGCCGGACGCCGGGACGAGGAGCACGTCCGCGGCCATGCCGTCGGCGACGCTGGTGACCTCGCCGGTCAGCGTCCCGTCCGCGGCCCGCACGGCCGGGGCCGCGTCCCCGGGACCGGCGCTGAACGGCACCGCCAGGACCGCGATCTTCGCTCCGGCGGCCAGTTCCGCGAGCAGGTCGCGCTCCCCGGCGGCCAGCAGCGCGGCCGTCGCGACCACCGAGCTGGTCAGGAAGGGGACGGGCGCGGCGGACCGGCCCAGCTCCTCCATGACCACGGCGGTCTCCCGCCAGGTGGCGCCGGCGCCGCCGAGGTCCTCGGGCACGGGCAGCCCCGCGCAGCCGAGCTGGACGGCGACGGCCCGCCACAGGCCCGCGTCGTACGGCTCGTCCTTCTCGGTCCCCGCGAGGACCGAGGTCCAGGGCGCCTTGTCGTCGAGCAGCGCGCGGACGCCCGCCCGCAGGTCGTTCTCGATCTCGGAGTACAGCAGGTCGCTCACTTGGGCAGGTCCTTCCACGCCACGTCCTTGTCGACGCGGATCTCACCGGGCAGGCCGAGGACGCGCTCGGCGATGATGTTGCGCAGGATCTCCGAGGTGCCGCCCTCGATGGAGTTGCCCTTGGCGCGCAGGTAGCGGTAGCCGGGCGAGCGGCGGGTGAAGTCGACCTCGGTGGGGCGGCGCATCGTCCAGTCGTCGTAGCGCAGGCCATCCTCGCCGAGGATCTCCAGTTCCAGGCCGGAGACCTCCTGGTTGAGCTGGGCGAAGGCGAGCTTGGCGCCGGAGCCCTCGGGGCCGGGCTGCCCGGCGGTGAGCTGCTGGCGCAGCCGCGCCCCGGTGAGCCGGGCCGCCTCGGTCTGCACCCACGCGCGCAGCAGCGCGTCGTGCAGGCCGGGGGTGCGCAGTTCGGGACGGTCCCGCCAGAGCGCGGCGACGACGCCGATCATGCCGCTCTCGCGCGGCGCGGCGCTGCCGCCGATCGCGACCCGCTCGTTCATCAGCGTGGTGGTGGAGACCCGCCAGCCCTGCCCGACCTCGCCGAGCCGGTGCTCGTCGGGGATCCGCACGTCGGTGAGGAACACCTCGTTGAACTCGGCCTCGCCGGTGATCTGCCGCAGCGGCCGGACCTCGACGCCCGGCGCGGTCATGTCGCAGACGAAGTAGGTCATGCCGCGGTGCTTGGGGACGTCCGGGTCGGTGCGGGTGACGAGGATCGCCCAGCGCGCCTCGTGGGCCATGGACGTCCAGACCTTCTGGCCGTTGACCGTCCAGGCGTCGCCGTCGCGGACGGCGCGGGTGGCGAGCGCGGCGAGGTCGGAGCCGGCGCCGGGCTCGCTGAACAGCTGGCACCACAGCTCCTCGCCCGTCCACAGCGGGCGCAGGAAGCGGCGCTTCTGCTCCTCGGTGCCGAACGCCAGGATCGTCGGCGCGGCCATGCCCAGCCCGATGCCGTTGCGCTCGGGGTGGTTGGTCGGCGCGCCGGCCTCGGCGAACGCCCGGTCGACGGCGGGTTGCAGGTGCCGCGGGGCACCGAGCCCGCCCAGGCCCGCGGGGTAGTGGACCCAGGCGAGCCCGGCGTCGAACCGGGCGCGGAGGAACTCCAGGGGCTCCATGGCCGAGGGGTCGTGTGCGGCGAGGAACTCGCCGACCCGCCTGCTCAGCTCGTCGGCGTCGGGCGGTGCTGTGCTCACAGGGCGAACCTCCGCGCGGGGCAGCGGGCGGCGGCCGGGCCGCCCGCTCGGAACATACCAACCGGTCGGTATGGCAGGTCCAGCCTAGAAACCGGCGGGACGCCGGGTCAAGCGCCCCCGCGCCGGCTCACCCGTCCGCGCCGCCCAGCGCGCGGGCGAGCCCCCCGTGGTCGTGGTAGTCGCGGGACTCGACGATGTGGCCGTCGCGGACGCGCAGGACGACGATGTTGGGCACGACGAACGCGCGCCCGGTCTCGGTGTTGCGGCCCTCGTACTCGTACTCCGCGATGATCACCTCCGGGTCGGGGGTCTGGTGGACGACGACGTTGCGCGCCTTCATCTCCAGCGGCAGCGTCTCCAGGCGGGCGAAGTGCTCGCGCAGCGCCTCGCGGCCCTCCAGGCGCGAGGCGGGATGGGCGAACGGGTGGACGACCACCGCGTTCTCGGCGTACAGCCGCGGCAGCACCTCGGGGCGCCGCTCGGTGACCCCGTCGAGCAGCCGCTGGAAGACGGCCCGGGGGCTGGCGAACTCGGACATGACACTCCCCTACAATCGGAGTCCGTGCTCCGTATGAGAAAATACGGAGTCACGACTCCACTTGTCAACGGACACTCGTCAACGGAAAGGCCGCGATGACCTCGCCCGCGTCCGGCCGGCCGCTGCGCGCCGACGCCCTCCGCAACCGGGCCAAGGTCCTCGCCGCGGCCGAGGAGGTCTTCGCCGTCCAGGGGACCTCGGCCTCCACCGAGGAGGTCGCGCGGAAGGCGGGCGTCGGGATCGGCACGGTGTTCCGCCACTTCCCGACCAAGGAGTCGCTGCTGGAGGCGGTGCTCGTCGCGCTGCTGGAGCGGCTGGCCGGCGAGGCGGAGGAGTTGCGGTCGGCCGCCGACCCGGGCGAGGCGTTCTTCGGGTTCTTCTCGCGGGTCGTCTCGCAGGCGGCGGCGAAGCAGGCCGTCACCGAGGCGCTGGCAGAGGCCGGCATCGACGCCCGCGAGGCCACCGGGCGCGCCGGGCCCGGCCTGAAGGCGGCCCTGGGCGTCCTCCTCCGGCGGGCGCAGGAGGCCGGGGCCGTCCGCGCCGACGTCGGAGCGGGCGAGGTCATGGCGCTGCTGGCCGGCATGTCCTACGCCGCCGGGCGCGCCGGGGCCCGCGAGGACGTCCTCCGGATCGCCCTGGACGGGCTGCGCCCGCACACCTGCCGGGATCAGGCCGCCGCGCGCGGGTAGTGCGCTCAGCAGCCCCCACCGGCTACGGCAGCGCCAGTTCGGCGGGAAGGTCGTCGCGGTGCAGGACGGTCAGCGACGTCACGGCGCGGGTCAGCGCGACGTACAGGCGGGCGAGACCGCGCGCCTCGGCGGCGGAGACCGCCGCGGGCTCCTCCCCCAGCGGCGCGCCGAGCAGGTCGTCGATGGTGGCCTGCTCGACCCTGACCTCGCCGAGCGCGGGCAGCACCGCCGAGATGTAGGCGAGGAACGCCCGGTTCGGGCCGACGATGAGGACGCCGGACCGCGACAGCCGCTCCCGGCGGCGGCGTCGGCGGACAGGCGCTCGGCGTGCTCGCGCATGCGGCGCAGCGCGGCGCGGGACTCGGCGAGGTGGGCGCGTTCGGCGGCGAGTATCTCCGGTTCGCCGGCTTCGGCGGGCATGCGGGCAGACCTCCGGCAGCGAGAGGTGGGTGAGGGCGAAACCCACAACCTTACCGGCCGGAGCGGAGGGCCGGCGGCGCTTCGCCTTGCCGGGCCGGGCGGGGGTGTGTGACGTTGGGCCGCATGGTGTCTTTAACGGGACGGTCCGCGTTGGTCACGGGAGCGTCGTCCGGCATCGGCGCGGTGGTGGCGGAGGCCCTCGCCGCCGCCGGCGCCCGCGTGGGGCTGGTGGCGCGCCGCAAGGACAGGCTCGAACAGGTCCTCGCCCGGTGCCGCGAGCACTCCCCCGGTTCGGCGATGTGGACGGCCGACCTCGGCGAGCTCGACGGGATCGGCGAGCTGGCGGCGGCGGTGGAGCGCGAGTTCGGCGGCGTGGACGTGCTGGTCAACAACGCGGGGATGCCGAAGCGGCGCCGCGTCCAGGACCTGTCCCCCGCCGAGGCCGAGGACGTCATGCGGCTGAACTACGCCTCCCCGGTGCGGCTCACGCTGGCGCTGCTGCCCGGCATGATCGAGCGGGGGCGCGGTCACCTGGTGGCGGTCGGGTCGGTCGCGGCGCGGCTGGGCCCGCCGCACGAGGGCGCCTACGGCGCGTCCAAGGCGGCGCTGACCGCGTTCTGGGAGAGCATGGCGGTCGACCTGGACGGCACGGGCGTGCGCGTCCACGTGATCCAGCCCGCGCTCATCGCGGGCACCGAGCTGTTCACGCTGCCCGGCAACGAGCCGCCGCTGAGCGACGTGTCCGACGCGCTGCCGCCGCAGCAGGTCGCCGACGCCCTCCTGGAGGTCCTGGAGAGCGGGAGGTTCGAGCAGTACGTGCCGGGCTGGTTCGACGAGATGGCGTCCGGCAAGGCCGCCGACGTGGACGCGTTCATCGCCGGCGTCAAGGAGTGGGCCCGCGACCGGTCGGCCCCCTGACCGGAGGCGTTGCCGCCCTTCCCGCGCGTCAGTAGGGTGTGGATCCGCAGTGATCCGCGTCACAGTGAGCCGCGAGGTGCCGATGGCCGCTCCAGCAGGTCTCCGGGTCCGCGACGTGACGGTCCGGTTCGGCCGGCTGACGGCCGTGGACGGCGCCGCGCTCACCGCCCCGCCCGGCGCGGTGACCGGGCTCATCGGCCCGGACGGCGCGGGCAAGACGACGCTGTGCGACGTGATCACCGGGCTGCGCCGCCCGGCGGCGGGCACCGTCCACCTCGGCGACGCCGACCTGACCGGCGAGGCGGCGCGCGAGCGGGCCCGGCGCGGCATCGCCCGCACCATCCCCGGGCCGGCCGGTTCGCGCACCGTGCGGGAGGCCGTGCGGGCCGCCGCCGCGCGGCACGCGCTGACCCGGGAGCAGCCGGGCCGGACGGCGCGGGACCGGTGGCGCCGCCGCCTCGACGCCCGGCGGGCCGCGGCCCGCCGGGCCGACGAGGCCATCGCCCGCGTCGGCATCGAGGAGTACGCGGAGCGGTGCGCGCGGTCGGCGCCGCCCGGTGTGGCGCTGCTGACCGGCCTGGCGCGGGCCCTCATCGCCGAACCGGCGGTGCTGGTGCTGGACGAGCCGTGGGCGGGCCTCCTGGAGCGGCAGGCCCGCGCCCTGGAGGTGCTGCTGCGCGACCTGGCCGCCGACGGGCTCGCGGTGCTGGTGGTCGAGCGGGAGCTGGAGCCGGTGCTGGGGGTCTGCGACGTCCTGCACGTCCTGGACGGCGGCAGGGTGATAGCGGCGGGCGCGCCCGCGGAGGTTCGCGCCGATCCCCGGGTGCGCGCCGCCTACCTGGGCGTCACCACGTGTCGATCCACGGCCGGGGGCGGTCCTCGACGGGCGGGGCTCCGGCGAACACCGTGGTGATCCAGCGGCGGGTGTCCGCGGGGTCGATGACGTCGTCCAGCTCGAACACCGTGGCGGCGTGCAGGGCCTTGCCGTACTCGTAGGCGGCGGCGACCATCCGCTCGAACAGCGCCTCGGGGTCCTCGGCGGCGGCCAGCTCCTTGCGGAACCCGAGCCGGACGGCGCCCTCCAGCCCCATGCCGCCGATCTCGCCGGTGGGCCACGCGACGGTCGCGAGCGGCGCCTTGAACCCGCCGCCGGCCATGGCCTGCGCGCCGAGCCCGTAGCCCTTGCGCAGCACGATCGTGATGACCGGGACGCGCAGGTTCGCGCCGATGACGAACAGCCGGCTGAAGTGCCGGACGGTCGCGGTCCGCTCGGCGTCCGGGCCGACCATGAACCCGGGGGTGTCGCACAGGGACACCACGGGCAGGCCGTGAGCGTCGCACAGCTGCAGGAACCGGGCGGCCTTGTCGGCGGCGTCGCGGTCGATCGCGCCGCCGAGATGCGCCGGGTTGCTGGCGATGAGGCCCATCGGGCGGCCCTCGATCCGCACCAGCGCGGTGATGATCCCGATCCCGAAGGCGCGGCGCAGCTCCAGCACCGACCCGGTGTCGGCGAGGTGGGCGACGGCGCGCCGGACGTCGTAGGCGCGCATCCGGTTCTCGGGGACGACATGGCGGAGGACGCGCTGGTCGTCGCACGTCCAGTCGTCCCGCGGACCCTGGAAATAGGAGAGGTAGCGGCGGGCGGCGCCGACGGCCTCCGCCTCGTCCGCGACGACGATGTCGACGACGCCGTTGGGCTCCTGGTCGCCGATCGGGCCGATCTCCTCGGGCGCGAACACGCCGAGGCCGCCGCCCTCGATCATGGCGGGCCCGCCCATCCCGATGTTGGCGTCGCGGGTGGCGATGATGACGTCGCAGCAGCCGAGGAGGGCCGCGTTCCCGGCGAAGCAGCGCCCGGACGCGATCCCGACGGACGGGACGACGCCGCTGAGCCGCCCCATCGCGTGGAACGTCGGCACGTCCAGGCCGGAGATCGAGGAGGTGTCGGTGTCGCCGGGCCGTCCCCCGCCGCCCTCGGCGAACAGGACGAGCGGCAGGCGGCGGCGATGGGCGATGTCGAGCATCCGGTCGGTCTTGCGGTGGTTCTGGTGGCCCTGCGTCCCGGCCAGGACCATGTAGTCGTAGGACATGACGACGGCCTTCTCGCCGTTCACGTCCCCGATGCCGCACACCATGCCGTCGGCGGGGGTGCGCTCGATGAGGTCGTCCAGGGACCGCCGCTGCCGCTGCGCCGCGATGGCGAGGGCGCCGTACTCGGCGAACGTGCCGGGGTCGCACAGGTCGGCGATGTTCTCGCGGGCGGTGCGGTGGCCGCGCGCGTGCCGCTTGGCGACCGCCTCGGGACGGGCCGCGTCGAGCCCGGTCCCGTGCCGCCGCAGCGTCTCGGCGAGGTCGGCGCGGATCGCGTCGAGGTCGGTCTCGTCCTCCTCGGCGGCGTGGTCCCCGCCGGCCTCGGCGGGCTCGACGAACAGCAGCGGCGCGCCCTCGGCGACGGTGTCGCCGGGCGCGGCGGCCACGGCGCGGACGACGCCCGCCTGGCCGGCGCGGACGACGTGTTCCATCTTCATCGCCTCGAGGATCAGCACCGGCGCACCGGTCCCGACCAGGTCGCCCTCGGCCGCCTCGACGCTCACGACCGTGCCCTGCACGGGCGCGGCGACCGCGACGGTGCCGGGCGGCGCGTCCACCGCGGCGGCGGCCTCCGGCTCCGTCGCGTGCGCGGTCTCGGGGTAGTAGCGGCGGTGCTCGCTCTCCAGGAGCTCGGGCAGGTGGTCGGCGATGAAGGACGTGTCGACGCCGCCGGACGTGAACTCCGGATGCCGCAGGATGCCCTGGAGCAGCGGGATGCTCGTGGCCACGCCCGCGATCTCGAACTCGCCGAGCGCGCCGTGCGCCCGCGCGGCCGCGGACGGCAGGTCCTCCGCGCGGGCGATGACCTTGGCGAGCAGCGGGTCGTAGCGCAGGCCGGTGCGGTATCCGGCGTATCCGCAGGTGTCGACGCGGACGCCGGGGCCGGACGGCGGCGCGAACGCGGTCAGCGTCCCGGCGCGGGGCCGGGGCGTGCCGTCGGCGTCGATCGTCTCGGTGTTCACCCGCACCTGCACGGCGCAGCCGGACGCGGCCGGCGGCGCGGCCAGGCCCACCCCGGCGAGGTCCTCCCCCAGCGCGAGCCTGATCTGCGCCTTCACCAGGTCGACGCCGGTGATCTCCTCGGTCACGGTGTGCTCGACCTGGAGCCGCGGGTTGGCCTCCAGGAACCAGAACTCGTCCCCGGCCACGAGGAACTCGAACGTGCCGAGGCTGTCGTAGCGGACGCGGGCGGCCATGCGGAGCGCCGCGTCCAGCAGCGCGTCCCGGACGCCGCCCGGCAGCGCGGGCGCGGGCGCGATCTCGATGAGCTTCTGGTGGCGCCGCTGGACGCTGCAGTCGCGCTCCCACAGGTGCGTGACGGCGCCGGACCCGTCCCCGGCGGCCTGGACCTCGATGTGGCGGGCGCGCGGCACGTACTTCTCGGCGTACAGGTCGCCGCTGCCGAACGAGGCGAGCGCCTCCGACCGGCAGCGCTCGTACGCGGCGGCCGTCTCCGCCGGATCCGCGACGACGCGCATGCCCCGACCGCCGCCGCCCGCGACCGCCTTGAGCATGACGGGGCCGTGCTCGCGGGCGAACTCCTCGGCGCCGGCCGGGCTCACCGCGCCGCCCGTGCCGGGCGTCACCGGCACGCCGGCCTCGCGCGCCAGTTCCCGCGACCGCGCCTTGTCGCTGAACAGCTCCAGCAGCTCGGGGCGCGGGCCGGCGAACGCCAGCCCGGCGGCGGCGCAGCGCGCGGCGAACCCGGCGTTCTCGCTCAGGAAGCCGTAGCCGGGGTGGACGGCGGTGGCGCCGGCGTCCTTCGCGGCGGCGAGCAGCGCGTCCGCGTCGAGGTAGCCGGCGACGCCCTCGCCGGGCAGCGCGCGCACCTCGTCGGCGCGGCGCAGGTGCGCCGAGGCGGCGTCGTCGCGGGTGTGGACGGCGACCGTCCGCAGGCCCAGCTCGGCCGCGGCCCGCACGATCCGCAGCGCGACCTCTCCCCGGTTGGCCACCAGGATCCCGCCCACCCGGCCCTCCTCACCTCGCCTTGGCCGACACTCTAGAGAGCCGGGCTGCGGGCGTGCGCGCCGCCCTACGTGCCGGTCGCGACCGCGCCCGCCGCGAGGTCCCGGTGCGCGCGGATGATCTCGGCGTAGCGGTGGCCGCTGTCCTTGACGACGCGCTTCTGGGTGGCGAAGTCGACGTGGACGAGCCCGAACCGCTGCGCGTACCCGTACGCCCACTCGAAGTTGTCCAGCAGCGACCAGGCGAAGTAGCCGTCCAGGGGGACGCCCGCGCGGATCGCGGACGCGCACGCCGACAGGTGCGCCTCCAGGTAGGCGGTGCGCTCGGCGTCGTGGACGGCGCCGCCGGGCGTCACCGTGTCGGCGTAGGCGGAGCCGTTCTCGGTGACCATGATGCTGGGCGGCGCGTACTCCCGCGTGACGCGCAGGAGGACCTTCTCCAGCCGGTCCGGGTGGATCTCCCAGTCCATGCCGGTGCGCGGCGTCCCCGCCGGGGTGATCTGCCGGGTGCGCGGCGGCGGCCCGCCGGGGTCGGCGACGTTCACCGAGCGGCGGTAGTAGTTGACGCCGAGCCAGTCGAGCGGCGCGGCGATCGCCTCCAGGTCGCCGGGCCGCACCGGCGGCTCCACCCCGTACTCCTCGACCATGTCGGCGGGCAGGCCGCGGCCGAAGAGCGGGTCGAGCCACCAGCGGTTGTGGTGGCCGTCCTCGCGGCGCGCCGCCGCGGCGTCCTCGTCCCGGTCGCCGCCGGGCTCGCAGTCGGTGAGCAGGTGGACGATGCCGGCGCGGGCGTCCGGGACCGCCGCCCGGATGGCCCGCAGACCGAGCCCGTGGGCCAGCATCAGGTGGTACGACGCGGGCACGGCCGCCCGGATGTCGGCGACGCCCGGCGCCATCGTCCCCTGCAGGTGGCCGATCCACGCCGCGCAGATCGGCTCGTTCAGCGTCGCCCACGAGGCGACGCGGTCGCCGAGCGCCCCGGCCACGACGGACGCGTAGTCGGCGAACCGCTCGGCGGTGTCGCGGGACGGCCAGCCGCCCCGGTCCTGGAGCGCCTGCGGGAGGTCCCAGTGGTAGAGGGTCGCGTGCGGCTCGATACCCGCCTCCAGCAGCGCGTCCACGAGCCGGTCGTAGAACGCCAGGCCGGCCGGGTTGACCGGGCCGTCCCCGGCGGGAAGCACCCTGGGCCACGCGATCGAGAACCGGTAGGCGCGCAGGCCGAGCGCCTTCATCAGCGCCACGTCCTCGGGCCAGCGGTGGTAGTGGTCGCAGGCGACGTCGCCGGTGTCGCCCCCGGCGACCGCGCCCGGGACGCGGCAGAACGCGTCCCAGATGGAGGGGCCGCGGCCGTCCTCCGCGGCGGCCCCCTCCACCTGGTAGGCCGAGGTCGCCGCCCCCCAGGCGAAGCCGGGTCCGAACGCGGTCAGGTCGTCGTCGATGGGCACGGGTCTCCCTCTGGGTCGTCGAGACGGGTCATTTGACGGAGCCGGCGGTCAGGCCGGCCACCAGGAAGCGCTGGAGCAGCAGGAACCCGGCGACGACGGGGACGCTCACCACGAGGGAGGCGGCCATCACCTGGTTCCAGTAGACCTCGTGCTGGGTGGAGTAGCCCTGCAGCCCGATCGCCAGGGTCCGGGTCTGGTCGTTGGTCATGACGGAGGCGAACAGGACCTCGCCCCAGGCGGTCATGAACGCGTAGACGGTCACCGCGACGATGCCGGGCAGCGCCGCCGGGACGATCACCCGCAGCAGCGCGCCCATCGGGCCGCAGCCGTCCACCCGGGCCGCCTCGTCCAGCTCGCGCGGGATCGACTCGAAGTAGCCGGCGAGCATCCAGATCGAGAACGGCAGCGAGAACGTCAGGTACGTCAGGATGAGCGCGCCGCGGCTGCCGTACAGGGCGATCCCGGTCGCGTTCCCGGCGTTGACGAAGATCAGGAACAGCGGGAGCAGGAACAGGATGCCCGGGAACATCTGCGTGGACAGCACCGTCACGGTGAACACCCGGCGCCCGGCGAACCGGTACCGGCTCACCGCGTACGCCGCGCCGATCGCGATCGCGACGGACGCGAGCGTGGCGCCGCCCGCGACGACCACGCTGTTCACGAAGTACCGCGCCAGCGGGACGGTCGACCACATGTCGATGTAGGGCCGGATCGTCGGCTCGGACGGGATCCACCGGAACGCGCCCTGGACGTCCCGCAGCGGCTTCAGCGACGAGCTGACCATCGCGTAGACGGGCAGGAGGGTGAACACGGTCAGCAGCGTCAGCACGATGCGCCGCGTCCACACGAACGACTTCGGCGGGCCGGCCGGCCCCCTCCGGGAGGCCCCTCGCCGGGACGTGCGGGCCTCAGCCATGCGCGGGCCTCCGCCTCGACGTGGCGAGCAGGTACGCCGCCGTGACCAGCAGCAGGAACAGCAGGAGCAGCACCGACATCGCCGAGCCCGTCCCGAAGTTCCAGGTGACGAACGACGCGTGGTAGATGTGCACCGAGATCAGGTCGCCGCCGTCCGGCGCCGCCTTGCCGAACAGGACGAACGGCGTGTTGAAGTCGTTGAACGTCCACAGGAACAGCACCAGCACGAGCACCTGGTTGATGGGCCGCAGCGCGGGCAGCGTGATGTGCCGGATCTGCTGCCACACCCCGGCGCCGTCCAGCGCGGACGCCTCGTACAGGTCGCGGGAGATGTTCTGCAGCCCCGCCATCAGCACCAGGAACGCGAACGGCCACGACCGCCACACGATGACGGTGACCAGGGCCCAGAAGCTGTTGTCGCCGATCAGCCAGAACGGGCGGTCGCCGCCGGTGACGTGCAGCTGGTCGGCGAGGATGTGGTTGACCATGCCGGTGTCGCGCTGGAACATGAACGCCCACGTCATCACCGCGGTGTAGACGGGCAGCGCGTACGGGACGAGGAAGATCGCGCGCAGCGGCCCGCGCCCCCGGAACCGCTCCTGCATCAGGACGGCGGCGGCGGTGCCGAGCAGCCACGACAGGCCCACCGCCAGCACCGTGACGGCGACCGTGACGAGGAACGAGCGCAGCAGCCCCGCCCCGATCGCGCCGTCGAAGTCGACCGCGACCCGGTAGTTCTCGACCCCGTTGCCGGGCGCCTTCGACCATTCGCGGATGTAGAAGAGCGTCAGCTCCTTGAAGCTCATCCAGATCCCGACGGCGATCGGCACCAGGTGCACGATCAGCTCCGCGACGACCGCCGGCGCCAGCAGCAGGTAGGGCAGCGCCTTCGGCGGCAGGCGCGGCCGCCTCCCCGGCCGGGCGCCGGCGGGTCCCGGCCGGGGCCTCTCGGTGCCGCCCGCACGGGCGGCCGAGACGTCCGCAGTCGCCATCCGCCTACTTGCCCATCTGTTCCTGGGCGGCGGCGAGCTTCTCCCCGACCTTCTCCTCCGTGATCGGCTTGCCCGCGGCGGCGTCGGCGAACAGCTCCTTCATCGCGGTGCCGACGGCCGTCTCGAACTGGCTCTCCTCCGGGACCTGCGGCAGCGGCGCCGCGCTGGTGGCGAGGATGCTCTTGAAGACCTTGAGGTCGGCGGTGTCGAACGCCGGGTCGTTCTGCGCGGCGGTGACGGCCGGCAGCGACCCGTACGCCTTGTTGAGGATCTTCTGCTCCGCGTCGCCGGTCATGAACTTCACGAACTTCAGCGCGCCGGCGCGGTTGCCCGAGTTCTTGAAGACCGCGATGTTGATCCCGGCGACCATCGAGGTGACGTCGCGCCCGCCGGGCGGCGCCGGGGACGGCTTCGGCAGCGGGACGACGCCCCAGTCGCCCGGCTTCATGCCGAGGTTGGTCAGGCCGCTGGTGGTCGCCTGCCACATCAGCATCGCGGCCTTGCCGGTGGCGAAGTCGTTCAGCGACTGGTTCGCCGAGTACTCGGCGTTGCCGGGTGCGGCGATCTTCTCCGCGGCGATGAGGTCGACGTAGGACTTGACCGCCTTCACCGCCTGCGGGGTGGCGAACTGGGGCTTGCCGTCGGCGGTGAAGAAGTCGGCCCCGTACATCTGGCCGAGGTTGAACGCCGCGTGGACGTTCTCGGGGATGCTGGCGCCCTCGACGGCGATGCCGTGCTTGCCGTCCTTGGTGAGCCTGCGCCCGGCGTCGATCATCTTCTGCCAGGTCTTGGGCGGCTCCAGGTTCGCGTCCGCGAACATCTTCTTGTTGTAGTAGAGGCCGTAGGCGAGGGAGTAGAGCGGCACCGCGGCCGGGGGCCTGCCCTTCGCTCCGGCGGAGGCGAGCGCGGCGGGCACGAACCGGCCGGCGCCGCCGACCTCGGCCATGGCGGCGTCGTCGAACGGCAGCAGCCCGCCGGTCGCCTGCAGCGACGCCGACCAGGTGTTGCCGATGTTGAGGACGTCCGGTCCCTGGCCGGAGGTGGTGGCTGCGAGGATCCGGTTGAGCAGGTCGGTCCAGGGGACGACCTCCAGCTCGACCTTGATGCCGGTCTGCTGCTCGAACTTGGCCAGCTCCGGCTTCAGCACCTTCTTGTCGGCGGCGATGTCGGTGCCCTGGTTGCTGGCCCAGTAGGTCAGCGTCTTCGGGTCGCCGTCCCCGCCGCCGGACGCGGTGCCGCCGCCGCACGCCGCCGCGGTGGTCACCAGCAGTCCTGCCGTGAGGACGGCCGCGGCCCGTCCTGCGAACGTGGTTTGGCGCATCGGCTCGGCCTTCCGGTCCTGAGTGACGGGGGTCACTCCACGAGTTTGATCACACCTTATTTCACGACGTGATCTAAGCAGTGACATAATGGCCGGGTCAAGACCTGAGAACCGCGGGGGACGCGGCCGCGCGGCGGCCGCGGGAGAAGGGGGCCCGATGCCGGAACGGCGCCGGAGGACCGTGCGCGACCTGCGCCGCACCAACCGGTCGGTGCTGCTGCGGCGGCTGTACTTCGACGGGCCGCTCAGCCGCCAGGACCTGGCCAGGGAGACCGGCCTCAGCCCCGCGTCGGTCAGCAACGTGGTCACCGAGCTGATCGAGGCGGGGCTCGTCGTGGAGGCGGGCAGCGTCGACTCCGACGGGGGCCGCCCGCGGGTGCTGCTGAAGACGGCGGCCGGTTACGGCCACCTCATCGGGGTGGACGTCGGCGAGACGCGGGTGATGGTCGAGCTGTTCGACCTGGAGTTGACCCAGCTCGCCAAGGCCGACTTCCCGCTCGGGGACGGCGGCCACGACGAGCACGCCGTCGTCCGGTACATCCTGGCCGGGCTGCCCGCCGTCATCGAGGGCGCATCGGTCGACCCGGCGTCCATCATCGGCGTCGGCGTGGGCGTCCCCGGCGTCGTCGAGCACAGCGTGACCGAGCACGGCCCGGAGGCGGTGGTGCACTGCCAGACCGTCGGCTGGGATGCCGTGCCGCTGGAGCGGATGCTGCGCGCGGGCACCGGGCTGCCGCTGTTCGTCGACAACGGCGCCACCTCGCTCGGGCAGGCCGAGATGTGGTTCGGCGCGGGGCGCGGGAACCGCAACGCCGTCGTCGCCCTCATCGGCTCCGGCGTCGGCGCCGCCGTGATGATCGACGGCTCGCCGTACCGGGGCGCGGCCGGCAGCGCCGGCGAGTGGGGGCACACGACGGTGCGGGTCGGCGGCGCGCGGTGCCGCTGCGGGTCGCGCGGCTGCCTGGAGTCCTACGTCGGCGCGACCGCGCTGCTGGAGCGGTACCGGGCGGCGGGCGGCCCGGCCGGGACGGACGAGGAGGCGGCCCTCGCCGGGCTGCTCGCCGACCCGTCCGGCGCGGCGGCGGACCTGCGGGACGAGACCGCCGAGTACCTGGGCGCGGGCATCGCCGACCTGGTCAACCTGTTCAGCCCCGAGAAGATCATCATCGGCGGGTGGGCGGGGCTGCTGATCGGCGGCCGGATGCTGGACCGGATCGTCGCGGCGACCGCCGCGTACGCGCTGCGCCAGCCGTTCGCGCAGACCACGATCGAACTCTGCCACCTCGGCCCGGAGGCGGTCGCGGTCGGCGCGGCCACCCTCCCGCTCGCCCACCTGCTCGACAGCGGCGGCGGCCCGGCGGCGCGATAGCCGTACCGGCGGGGCACGGGCGATAATGGAGGCCCGACCAGCACCCGGAGGAACGACGACACATGGGCACCGCCGGACGTCCCGTGCGCGAGTCACTGCTGGACGCCGCCGCCGACCTGCTCGTGGAGCGCGGCTACCGCGCCGTCCGCATGCGGGACGTCGCGGAGGCCGCCGGGGTGAGCCGGCAGACCGTCTACAACGAGTTCGGCGACAAGTGGGGCCTGGCGCAGGCGGTCGTCGTCCGCGACAACGAGCGCTACCTCGACGGCATCGACGCGGTCCTGTCGGCGCACGACGACGTGTACTCCGCCGTGGTCGCCGCGGTGACGTACACGCTGCAGACGTCGGCGGACGACCAGCTGAAGAAGGCGGTGCTCACCGGCGCGGGCGGCGACGAGATGCTGCCGCTGCTCACCACGCAGGCCGAGCCGGTGCTGTTCACCGCCAGCGCCCGCATCGCCGAGCACGCGCTGCGGCAGTGGCCGCACCTCGACCGCGACGCGCTCACCGAGGTCGCCGACGCCGCGGTCCGGCTGACGATGAGCCACATCATGCTGCCCTCCGGCCCGCCGGAGGCGTTCGCGCACTTCGTGGCCCGCCTGGTGACCCGCTACCTGTCGGTCCCGGCGCGGACCGCCGGCCCGGACGCCGGGTGAACCGCGAGCGACGGGTCCGGCACCGGCTTTCCGGCGTCGCGGCCGCTTCCCTCCATCAGGGGACGGCGGTCTGGACGTGGACGGCCTTCACCGTCGTCATCTCGTCCAGGAGCTCGGGGCCGTAGCCGAAGCCGTGGCCGCTGGCGCGGCGCGGGGTGGCGGCGCCTCCCGGGGCGCCGCCGAACACGGCGTTGATCTTCACGGTGCCGGTGTTCAGGGTGCGCCAGGCCGCCTGCGCGTGGGCCATGTCGCGGGTGAGGACGGTCGCGGCGAGGCCGTAGCGGGAGCGGCGCGCCGCGTCCAGGGCCTGGTCGAACGACGGCGCGGTGCGGACGGGCGCGACCGGCCCGAAGACCTCCTCCGCCATGATCGGCATGTGGTCGGTGCAGCCGGCGAGGACGGTCGCCGGGTAGAACGAGCCAGGGCCGCCGGGGATCTGCGCGCCCGCCAGGGGGCGCGCGCCGTCCGCGATCGCCTTCTCGACCTGCTGGTGGACGTGGGTACGGTGGCGCTCGTCGACGAGCGGGCCGAGCTCGGTGGACACGTCGGCGCCCGGCCCCATCCGCAGGTTCCGGGCGCGATCGGCGAGCGCGTCCAGGAACGGCTCGGACACGGCCTCGTGGACGTAGACGCGCTCGACGGACGTGCAGATCTGCCCGGCGTTGGCGAAGCAGCCGAGGGCGGCCTGCCCGGCGGCCCAGACCGGGTCGACGCCGGCGTCGACGACCAGCGGGTCGGAGCCGCCGTTCTCCAGCAGGGTCTTCGCACCCGTGCGCAGGGCCAGTTCGGCGATGCGCCGCCCCGCCGCCGTGGAGCCGACGTGCGCGACGACGTCGGCGTCCGGGTTGCCGGCGAGGGCCTCGCCCGTCTCGCCGCCGCCGCTGACCATGTTGAGGACGCCGTCGGGCAGGCACCCCGCGAGCAGCTCGGCGAGCAGCGCGCCGGTGTGCGGGGTCCGCTCGGACGGCTTGTGCACGACGGTGTTGCCGGTGGCCAGGGCGGCGCCGATGAGCCCGCAGGCGATCGCGACCGGGTCGTTCCACGGCGTGATCACGGCGACGACGCCGCGCGGCTCGCGGACCATGAAGTCGGCGGCGTCCCAGCCGCCCTGCAGGCTGCGGCCCCCGTGCAGGGGGCCCAGCTCGGCGTACTGGCGCAGCGTCCCGATCCCGGCCTCGACGCCGCCGAGGGCGTCGCCGGAAGGCTTGCCCATCTCGGCGGTCACCAGCGCGGCCAGCTCGTCCATGCGCTCCTCGACCGCCCGCGCGGCGGCGTGCAGGGCCGCGCCCCGGCCGGCGGCCGGCGTGGCCGCCCAGCCCGGCGCCGCGTCGCACGCCGCCGCCACCGCCGCGTCCACGTCCGCCCGCGTGGACACCGCCACCACCCCCAGCGGCTCGCCGGTCGCCGGATCGTCCACCGAGAACACGTCCTCCCCGGTGCCCTGGCTCCACCGTCCGCCGGCCAGCATCCACCTGTCCCGGGGCCGCATGGCCTCCCCCTCCCGTGTCGCCGTCAGTGTCGGGGTCCGTCGGATCGCCTACCCGGTGAGGCGGTCTTCAATGACGGCGCCCCCGCGTCAGTGACCACTTACTGAAGTCGGCTACCGTGGTGCGCACGCGAATTGAGGGAGGCGCGGTGGACTTCGACCTGCCGGAGAGCGCGGCGGCGGTGCGCGAGGGCGTGCTGGCGATCGCCGGGAAGTACGACCAGGAGTACTGGGGCCGGTGCGACGCGGAGAAGCGCTGGCCCGAGGAGGTCTGGCGGGAGCTGGTCGCCGGCGGCTGGCACGCGCTGGCGGTCCCGGAGGAGTACGGCGGCGGCGGCCAGGGGCTGCTGGAGCTGGCGGTGGCCCTGGAGGCGCTGGCCGAGGGCGGCGCGGGCGGCGCCGCGTCGTTCATGTACCTGCTGACGCCCGCGTTCGGCGGGCTCACGATCGACCGGCACGGGACCGCGGAGCAGAAGCGCGAGTTCCTGCCGAAGATCGCGTCCGGGGAGGTCGAGACCTGCTTCGCGATCACCGAGCCGGACGCGGGCAGCAACGCCATCAACATCTCCACCCAGGCGCGCCGCGACGGCGACCACTTCCTGGTCAGCGGGCAGAAGATCTGGATCTCCGGCGTCGAGCGCGCCGACTTCCTCGTGCTGGTCACCCGGACGATCCCGGCGTCCGAGGCGCGGCCCCGCACGTCCGGCTTCACCGTCCTGCTGGTGGACGTCGGGCAGGCCGTCGCCGAGGGCACGCTCACGTACCAGCCGATCCCGAAGCTGGGCACCAACACCGTCGCGTCCAGCATGGTGTTCCTGGACGAGGTGCGCGTCCCGGCGGACCGGGTCCTCGGCGAGGCCGACCAGGGGTTCCTCGTCCTGTGGGACATCCTCAACCCCGAGCGGATCCTGGCCGCGGCGGGCGGCGTGGGCTCGGGCGGGCTCGTGCTGAAGCTCGCCTGCGAGTACGCCGGCGAGCGGGCGCCGTTCGGCAAGCCGATCGGGTCGAACCAGGCCATCGCCTTCCCGCTCGCCAAGGCCAAGGCGCAGCTGGAACTGGCCCGGCTGATGGCCTACAAGGCCGCCTGGCTGTGGGACCGGGGCCGCCCGTGCGGCTCGGAGGCCAACATCGCCAAGCTCACCGCGGCGGACGCGGCCTGGCAGGCGGCCGACCGCGCCTTCCAGACCTACGGCGGCATGGCGTACTCGATGGAGTACCCGATCGCCCGGATGTTCCGCGACGCCCGCATCGCCAAGAACATCCCGGTCGCGGAGGAACTCGTCCTCGCCCACATCGCGCAGCACGAGCTGGGGCTGCCCAGGTCGTACTAGCCCTCGCTCACGGGGATGCGGACCGCCGTGCCCGGGTCGTGCGCGGCGCGCAGCCCACCCGATCATCCCGAATTGCATTCGAGACGGTCGACCTGTTGCCCGGGTCACACCGCGCACGCCAGCATGAGGGTTTCCGCCCCGCAGCGAGGAGTGCCCATGCCCCGGTCGTACGCCAGCGCCGTGCTCGACGCAACCGCCGACGAGGTGTGGTCCTACCTGCGGGACTTCGGGAACCTCGCCGAGTGGATGCCGGGCGTGGAGACCGGCGTGATCGAGGACGGCGGCCCCGGCGACCGCGTCGGCTGCGTCCGCCGGCTGATCGGCCCCGGCGACTCGGTGTTCCGCGAGCGCCTCACCGGGCTGGACGACGCCGGCCGCGGCTACTCCTACGAGATCATGGAGTGCCCGCTGCCGCTGCGCGGCGCCCGCGGCCACCTGCGCGTCTCGCCGGTCACCGCGACCGGCCAGGCGTTCGTCGAGTGGTGGGGCGAGTTCTCCGCGGACGCCGGCGACGAGGAGGCGATGACCAAGACCCTCGCGCGGGGCATCTACGCGACGGGCCTCGGCGCCCTCGCCGAGCGCTTCGGCTGACGGCCGAACGCCGCGCGCAGCCGCCGCGCGGCGAACTCCATCGCCTCGGCGCCGGCGTCGAAGATCTCGGGCAGCAGGAAGAAGGAGTGCACGACGCCGTCGTAGCGGCGCAGCTCGACCGGCACCCCGGCCGCGGCGAGCCGGCGGGCGTACGCCTCGGCCTCGTCGCGCAGGATGTCGCACTCGGCGGTGATGACGGTGGCGGGCGCGGCGCCCGCGAGGCGGGGGGCGCGCAGCGGGGCCAGCCGGAAGTCGGACGGGTCGGCGCCGCCCCGGTACAGCTCCATGAACCGGGCGAGCGTGCCCGCGTCCAGCCCGTACCCGGTGCCGTACTCCCGCCAGCTCGGGGTGTCCATCGCCGTGTCGGTCACCGGGTAGACGAGCAGCTGGTGGGCGAGCGCCACCCCGCGGTCCCGGGCCAGCAGCGCGACGCCGGCGGCGATGTTCCCGCCGGCGCTGTCCCCGGCCACCGCCAGGGCGCCGGGCACGATGCCGTAGCGTCCCGGCTCCCGCGCCGCGGACGCGACGACGGCCCACGCGTCGTCCACGGCCGCGGGGAACGGGTGCTCGGGAGCCAGCCGGTACCCGACGTTCAGGACGACGCACCCGGCGGACGCGGCGAGGTCGCGGCACGCCGCGTCCACGTTGTCGACGCCGCCGAGCACCCAGCCTCCGCCGTGCAGGTAGACGACCGCGGGCAGCGGCCCCCGCTCGGGCCGCTCCGGGCGGTACAGCCGCACCGGCACCGGCCCGCCGGGCCCGCGCACCTCGATGTCGCGGACCCGCGGAAGCTCCCGCCGCACGGCCGGGAACGCCGCGCCGATCCGCTCCCGCATCTCCGCGATCGTGGGCTCGGGCGCCTCCCCGGGCGGCGGGGCCGTCCAGGCGGCGAGCAGCTCCAGGAAGCTCACGGTCTGCGGGTGGACGGGCATGCGGCGGCCTCCGGGAGGAATGCGGTGGTTTCCACCAGATCGCTTCCCCGGAACCGGGGCGTCAATCCCCGGTCAGCGGCCGGCGGCCTCCGCGACCAGCGCCTCGAACAGGCGCGGGTCGTCGCCCTCCTCGGGATGCCACTGGACGGCGAGGCCGAAGCGGTGGCCCTGCAGCTCGACTGCCTCCACCACCTGGTCCTCGGCCCAGGCCACGGCCGACAGGCCCTTGCCGAGCCTCCCGACCGCCTGGTGGTGGTAGGTCGGGACGCCTGCCGCGTCGCCCAGGATCTTGCCGACCAGGCTGGTCGCGCTGATCTGCACCGGATGCGAGCCGACGATGCCCGTCTCCGGCGCGTGGCCCCTGTGCCCGACGGCCTCCGGCAGATGCTGGATGAGGGCGCCGCCGCGCGCGACGTTCAGCACCTGCATGCCCCGGCAGATCGCCAGGAACGGCAGGTCCGCGGCCACGATCGCGCGGACCAGCGCCAGCTCGAACCGGTCGCGCTGCGGCTGCGGCGGCCCGGTCTCGTAGTGCCGGGCGGCGCCGTACAGGCCGGGATCGAGGTCGCCGCCGCCGGCGAGGACGATGCCGTCCAGCCGCGTGACCAGGGCCTCCAGCCCGCGCAGGGTCGCGGGCGGCGGCAGCAGCAGCGGGACGCCGCCGGCGCGCTCCACCGCGCGCACGTACGGCACCGGCAGGAGCGCGGCCTCGCGCACCCACACCCCCCAGCGGGCGGGCTCCTGGTAGGTGGTGATGCCGATGAGCGGCGGCGCGCCGCCCCCGGCGGCGGGGCCCGGAGCCCCGCGGACGGCCTCTGACATATGCCTGTCTCCCCCTCTGCTGAGCACTGGCCACAGGACGGCTGCCGATATGGGTGATCTGCCGCTTCCGGCGGCACCTCGCGGTGCCTCACCCGCCCCCTCGCGCCGTCCCGCCCCCGGCCTCTCTCCCGGCCTCTCTCCCGGCCAGCTTGCCGTACGTGACGGATATTCGCAGTCCGAAGCGCCCAGATCGTTTCGCCGGCGGCCGGCGTCCCGCCGCGCCGGTTCGGGCGTCCCCCGGGCGGAATCCTCGAAGAATCACGAAATCTTCCACCAGGGGGTGCTTTCTTCCTCCATGCCCGGTCCGGCCGGCGTCCGCCAGCCGCCCGGCCGCTCCGATACTGATCAGTATGCGTGCTCTTTCCGCAGCTCAACCGGTTACCGATGCTTTGCGGCCGATCACGGAGTGCATCGTTCGGCGACCGCCCACGGCGGCCGACTTGAGGGCCTGAGGGTTCACGGGCGAGAATCTCACAAAGCCGGGCACCCGACCTGCCGCGATCGCCGGTGCCGGGCCCCCGCAAGGCCGGGGAATGGGCTGGGAGTGAGCTGGCAGATGTCACCGGAACCCCGCATCGTCAAGGAGTGCTTCGCCCGGCTCGAAGCCGACCCGGCGGGCGCGATGAGCTACTTCTACGGCCGCCTCTTCGCGGCCGAGCCGCAGTTGCGCGCCCTCTTCCCGCCCGCGATGGGGCACCAGCACGACCGGTTCTTCCACGCGCTCGTCCGGATCGTGTGGAGCCAGGACAACCCCGGCGAGCTCGCCGGGCACCTCGCCCGGCTCGGCCGCGGCCACCGCAAGTACGGGGTGCGGCGCGAGCACTACGCCGCCGTCGGCGCCGCGCTGACCGCCACGCTGCGCGTCTACGCCGCCGGGCTGTGGACGGCCGAGGCCGAGGACGCGTGGGCCGCCGCCTACCGGCACGCCGCCGACGCCATGATCGGCGCCGCCGAGCGGGACGCCGCGCACGCCCCTCCGTGGTGGGCCGCGGAGGTCGCCGGGCACGACCGCCGCGCCCCCGACCTCGCGGTGCTCACGCTGCGCCCCGAGCGGCCGCTCCCGTTCACCGCCGGGCAGCACGTCAGCGTGCAGAGCCCCCGCTGGCCGCGGGTGTGGCGCCGCTACTCGATCGCGAACGCGCCCCGCCCGGACGGCACGCTGCGCCTGCACGTGCGCGCCCGCCCCGGCGGGTGGGTGAGCGGCGCGCTGGTCCGGGGCACCGCCCCCGGCGACACCGTGCTGCTCGGCCCGGCGGAGGGCGCCATGACCCTCGACCCCGGCTCCGGCGACCTGCTCCTGATCGGCGGCGGCACCGGGCTCGCTCCCATGAAGGCCCTGGCCGAGGAGGCCGCCGGCTCGGGCCGCGGCATCCGCCTGCTGGTCGCCGCCCGCACCGCCGGCGGCCTCTACGACCTGCCCGACCTGCGGCTGCTGGAGACGGCCTGCCCCCGCCTCCGCGTCGTGCCCGTGCTGTCGCGGTCGCCGGGGAGCAGCGCGCTGAGCGGTCGCGTGCCCGACGTCCTGCCCGGCCTCCTGGACGGCGTCGGCGACCTCACCGCCTACGTCGCCGGGCCCGCCCCCCTCGTCCGGGGAACCGTCACCGCGCTGCAGCGGCTCGGCATGCCGCTGCGGCGCGTCCACCACGACCTGCTCACCGCCGGCGACCCGGTCACCAGCCCGCGCGCTCCCGCAGGAACCCCGTCGTCGCCGCGTCCGCCGGGTAGAACGACTCGATCGCCAGTTCCGCGACCGTGATGTCGACCGGCGTGCCGAATGTCGCGATCGTGCTGAAGAAGGACAGCTCGCGGCCGTCCACCCGCATCCGCAGCGGGACGAAGACGTCGTGGTCCGCGGGCGGCGCCATCGCCTCCCCCACGTCCCCGGGGAAGCTCCGCAGCTCCCGGTAGAGCTGGGTGAGCGCGGTGTCCGCGGTCAGCGCCACGTGCCGCCGCACCCGGTCGATCATGTGGGCGCGCCACTCGGCCAGGTTCAGGATGTTCTTCGCCATGCCGTCCGGATGCATGCTCAGCCGCAGCACGTTCAGCGGCGGCTCCAGCAGCTCCGGCGGCGCGCCCTCCATGAAGAACGCGGCGGCCTCGTTGGCGTCGATGAGGTTCCAGAACCGGTCCACGACCACGGCCGGATACGGCTCGTGCCCGGCCAGCACCTGCTTCAGCGCCGCCCGGACGGCGTCCATCTTCGGCTCCTCGATCGGCGTCTCGCCGAAGACCGGCGCGTACCCCGCCGCCACCAGCAGCAGGTTGCGGTCTCGCAGCGGCACGTCCAGGTGCTCCGCGAGCCGCAGCACCATCTCCCGGCTCGGCGCCGACCGCCCCGTCTCCACGAAGCTCAGGTGCCGGGTCGACACGTCCGCCTCCGACGCCAGCTCCAGCTGGCTCAGCCTGCGCCGCTGCCGCCAGGCCCGCAGCTGGTCCCCGATGGGCCGCACATCGCTCAACGCCGTCGTCACGTCCCGGACGCTACCGGCCCGCCGGTCACGCCCGCGATTACGTCCCGGGTAATGGACGCCGCGAGGGCCCGGCCGCCAGGGTGGACCCGAGGACGTCCACCAAGGAGGCTCCATGACCGCCGGGCCGACCCCCGACCAGCTGACCGCCGCCATGCCGTTCGCCCGCGCGCTCGGCGTGCGCATCGACACCGCCGGACCGGACGAGGTCACCGGCCGGCTGGACTGGGCCCCGGAGCGCTGCACCGCCGGCGGCGTGATGCACGGCGGCGCCCTCATGGCGCTCGCCGACACCCTCGGCGCCGCCTGCGCCTTCCTCAACCTGCCGGCGGGGACGTCCACGACGACGCTGGAGTCCAAGACGAACTTCTTCCGCGGCGTCAAGGAGGGCTGCGTCCGGGGCGTCGCACGCCCCCTGCACACCGGCCGCACATCGATCGTCGTCCAGACCGACCTCTACGACGAGACCGGCCGCCGCGTGGCCCAGGTGACCCAGACCCAGGCCGTCCTGCGGCCTTGATCCGGCCCCGTCGCCTTTACGTTGTAGATTTCTTAGTGAGGTGCTCGCCGAAGAAGGCGAAGATCCGGTCCCAGCCGTCGGCGGCGTTCTCGCGCCCCTTGCCCAGGCCGAAGACGATCTTGGCTAGGGGGCCGAGCGGGGCCGGCGGCGTGAGCCCGGTGAGGAAACCGTGCCCGGTCCCCGGGTACTCCTTCACGTCGTGCGCGACGCCGGCGCTCGTCAGGGCGCGCTCCAGCTTGCCCGCCGCCCCGCGAAGCGTCGGGTCAGCGGCGCCGTAGCTGCCGACGATCGGGCAGGCGCCGCGCAGCGACTCCTCCGGCCGCCGCGGCAGGATGCCGTAGTTGGCGGCGGCGGCCTTGAAGTCGTACTTCGCCGCCGCGACCAGCGCGAACCCGCCGCCCATGCAGAACCCGCACACGCCCACGTCACCGGTGCAGTCATCGCGTCCCGCGAGCCACGCACGCGCAGCCTCGATGTGGTCGTAGGCAGGGCCGCGCTGAGCGCGCATGTCGCGCATCGCCTTGGTGACGCACCGCACCCACGGCGCTCCGCCGTAGAGGTCCGGCAGGACGGCGAGGTACCCCTGCGCGGCGAACCGGTCGGCCTGGGCGCGCATGTCGGCGTTCGCGCCCATCGCCTCGAACAGGATGACGACGCCCGGCCAGGGCCCCTCCCCCTCGGGAACGGCGAGGTACCCCGGCAGCTCCCGCGCGCCCACGGGAATCACAATGTCAGACATAGCGTCGAATAATGCCGCAGACATACACCGTACGCCTAGCCCCGATCCGCGCGGTTACGGTGGTCGCATGCGCATCGACCGCCTCGACCACCTCGTCCTCACCGTCGCCGACATCGACGCCGCGATCTGGTTCTACACGCGCGTCCTCGGCATGGAGGCGGTGACCTTCGGCGCCGGCCGCCGCGCCCTGGCGTTCGGCGCCGGCAAGATCAACCTGCACGAGGCCGGCCGCGAGTTCGAACCGAAGGCGGCGCGGCCGACCCCGGGCAGCGCCGACCTGTGCCTGATCACCGCCTGCTCCATGGACGAGGTGCTCGCCGACCTGGAACGGCACGCCGTCCACGTCGAGGAGGGCCCGGTGGCGCGCACCGGCGCCACCGGGCCCATCACGAGCGTCTACATCCGCGACCCCGACCACAACCTGATCGAACTCAGCGTCTACGAGTGACCTCGCTCAGAGTTCGGCCACGCGAGACGCGGGCCGCTCCCGAAATGACGGCCTTGCCTGTTGCGCTTGGCGACCAATGAGACGACATATGTCGGGCGAAGGTTATGGAATGATTGCCCATTGGGCATCACACGCAACAGCCCGACCCGGTCATCGACACGGACGTTGGCGCTGATCCCCGCCTTGATGGCGAGGACCTGCAGACCTCCGGCCAGCTCCGCCGAGGCGGTGTAGATCACGCGGTGTCCGTTCTTGGGGTGCGTGGTGCCATCACCTTCGACCATCGCGTCGATGAAGAGATGAATGATCTCCGGCGTCCATCCATGCGCCACTCGGGGCAACCTCTTGTCGACCGCCCGCCCCAACCCGGCCAGGAAGTCCCGCAGCGCGACGCACTGGGTTCGGACGCAGCCGTGGCTTGAGACCGGCAGGTAAGCCCGGAGACGCCGGAAAGACCGCGCCCGGATAAGTGCGCACGCACTGGGCACCATTGTCGGGACGTGTCCAGGTCCGGATCGTGGATGGGATCCGGACGTCCGCATCAGTGCCGCAGTGCCACCGCGCCGTCTTCGCGTAGCGGATGCGTTTGTGCACGAGCGCACCCGGCGCTTCGACCGCGAACGGCTGTTCCCCTCGGCGTGCCGCGCGCGTATCGACCCGTTGGACCCACAGCGGGTGATCAATACCGACGAGCAGATCGATCTGCTCCGACCTGACCCTGTACATCGGGCCCCGGGTCTCACGGTGAAGGACGGCTGTCGCCTCCCGGTATCCCAGCACGCCGGAGGACGGGTCGACAGTCGCGAACGTTTCCGTCCCGTCCACCAGCGGCCATGGCTTCCAGCCGCCCGCCGTCAGCACGTCCGTCCCAGGGAGCCGACAGAACAGGCCCGCCCGCGTCGGGGGCTGCGGGCGGGCGTCGCGGTGACGCTAAGGGCAGACGCGGCCGTTGGCCTCGAAGGCGGCGTGGGTCAGCGGCATGAGCTTGGCCCACTCCTCCTCCATCAGCTCGGCCACCATCTCGATCTCCCGCTGCGGGAACGAGGGGAACGCGGCGTCCTCCCTCTTGACGCGCAGGGAGAGGAAGTTCATCAAGGCACGTGCGTTGCAGGTCACGTACATCGAGGAGTAGAGCCCGACCGGAAGGACGCTCCTCGCCACCTCACGGGCGATGCCCGCGTCCAGCATCTCGGTGTAGGCGCGGTAGGCGTGCCGGTAACTCTCCTTCGTGACCTCGTCGACGATCTTGCGCTGCTCGGGGGTCCCGTCCACGAACACGTACTTGCCCGGCTTGCCCTCCTGGACGAGCTTCCGATCTGCTCCAGGCACGTAGAAGACCGGTTCCAGCCTGCGGTAGCGGCCGCTCTCCTCGTTGAAGGAGAACGTCCGGTGCCGCATCTGCTCGCGGAACACGAAGATCGGCGCCTTCACGTAAAAGGTCATCGACGAGTGCTCGAACGGGGTGCCGTGCCGGTCGCGCATCAGGTAGTTGATGAGGCCTTTGGAGCGTTCTGGGTCGGCCTCCAGTTCCGCGAGCGAGTTCTCCCCCTTCGTCGATACGCGTGCCGCCCAGAGCACGTCGGCGTCCGACGCGGCGGACTTGATCAGCTCTACCACCACGTCGCTGCGGAACTCGATCTCCATGGCCGTTTCGTCCGTCATCGGGCCTCCCCCTTCAGGTCGCCTGAGCCGCCTCCGCAACCTTAGTCTCGGCCGCCGACAGCGTCGGTCGAGGACGCCGGCGAGCAGCGGACCCGTCTTGCTCGCCTGTCTCGACATCAGCGGCGTCACACCGTCGCTCACCACTCATTCCGGTAGCAGGACCGTGCTGGAGATCACCGGGACCGGGTACGCGCGGGCCCTCGCCGCCGCGGGGGATCTGGGCGAGGCGCAGAGGGTCCTCGACACCCTCGACCGGGGCGCCGCGTCGCTGCCGGGCGAGATCCGGGCCGGGCTCGACTCACAGGCGGTGCACGTCCGGGCCCGGTGATCAAGACAGGGCGTCGATGTCGGCGATGATCGCCTTGCGGCCCTCCTCGTCCAGGGACGAGGCGATCACGGCGTTGCGGGCCAGGGACGCCAGGTCGGCGGCGCCCAGCCCGAACACCTCGGCGGCGACGCGGTACTCGCCGGTCAGCGTGGTGTCGAACATCGGCGGGTCGTCGCTGTTCAGCGTGACGAACAGGCCCTCCTCCAGCATCCGCGGCAAGGGGTGGGAGGACAGGTCGGAGACCTGGCCCGTGCACACGTTGGACGTCGGGCACACTTCGAGGGGCAGCTGCGTCTCGCGCAGGTGCGCGATCAGGCGCGGGTCGTCCAGGCAGCTGATGCCGTGCCCGATGCGCTCGGCGCCGAGGCCCTCGATGGCCTCCCAGATCGTCTCCGGCCCGGTCATCTCGCCGGCGTGCGGGAGGCTGCGGAGCCCGGCGGCGCGGGCGGCGGCGAACGCGTCGCGGAACGCGTCCCGGTGCGGCGGGCGCATCTGCTCGATGCCGCCGATGCCGAACCCGACGAGCGCCTCGGGCGGGTGGGCGAGCGCGTGGTCGATGGTGCCGCGCGCGCCCTCGGCGCCGAACTCGCCGGGGATGTCGAAGATGTAGGCGACGCGGATGCCGAGCCGGTCGCGGGCCTCGCGCACGGCGTGGTCCAGGGCCTCGGTGATCGCGGGCATCGGCATCCCGGCCCGCTGGTGGGTGTACGGGGTGACGGTCAGCTCGACGTAGCGGACGTTCTGCGCGGCGAGGTCGCGGGCGACGCCGAAGACGAGCGTGCCGACGTCCTCCGGTGTCCGGACGAGGCCGGACACCGCCTCGTACACCTCGGCGAAGTGCGGGAAGTCGCGGAACGCGTAGAAGGCGCGCAGCTCGCGCTCGTCCGCGGGGACGGGCCCGTCCGGGTGGCGGCGGGCGAGTTCGAGGACGGTGGGGACCGAGGCGGAGCCGACGAGGTGGACGTGCAGCTCGACCTTCGGAAGGGCGTCGATGAACGCCCCGATCGCAGTGGTTTCGGTAGGCACGTCCGCGAAGCTAACAGCCACCGCGCCCCCCATGACAGGCGAAGACGGCGAATCTAACGTGAAAACGTCAGGAACGGGACGGCAGGATGGTGTCCATGCGCGCGGCCCGGCTGATCTCCATGGTCCTGCTCCTGCAGTCGCGGGAGGCGATGACGGCGGGCGAGCTGGCCCGCGAGCTGGAGGTCTCGGAGCGGACCGTGTACCGGGACATGGAGGCGCTGTCGGCGGCCGGCGTCCCGGTCTACGCCGACCAGGGGCGCGGCGGCGGGTACCGCCTGGTCGGCGGTTACCGGACGCGGCTGACCGGCCTCACCCGCGAGGAGGCCGAGGCGCTGTTCCTGTCCGGGCTGCCCGGCCCGGCCGCGGACATGGGCCGCGCCGGCGCGCTGGCCGCCGCCGAGCTGAAGGTCCTCGCGGCGCTGCCCGCCGCGCTGCGGGACGCGCCCGCGCGGGCGAGCCGGCGGTTCCTGCTGGACGCGCCGGGCTGGTTCGGCGAGACCGGCCCGCCGCCGCTGCTGCGCGACCTGGCCCGCGCGGTGTGGCAGGACGAGACCGTCGAGCTGCGCTACCGCCGCAAGGACACCGAGGTCACGCGCACGGCCGAGCCGTACGCGCTCGTCCTGAAGAACGGCGCCTGGTACCTGGTCGCACGGGTCGGCGGCGGCTTCCGCACCTACCGCGCGGACCGCGTCGCCGGGATCCGCGCGACCGGCACCGTCTTCGACCGGGACGAGGAGTTCGACCTCGCCGCGCACTGGCGCGAGGAGGCGGCGGCGTTCGTGCGCTCGATGCTGCGCGAGGAGATCACCGTGCGCCTCTCGCCCGCCGGGGTGCGGCTGCTGCGCCACGCGGTCGAGCCGCACGCGGCCCGGCGGGCGGCCGAGGACGCCGGGGAGCCCGACGAGCACGGCCGGGTCGTGACGACGCTGCCGGTCGAGTCGATGGACGTCGCGGCGTCGCAGCTGATGCGGCTCGGCGCGGAGGCCGAGGTCCTCGCCCCGCCGGAGCTGCGCGCGCGGATGGCGCGGGACGCCGCCCGGCTGGCGGAGTTGTACGCGCCGCCCGCCGGCGGCTCCTAGTCCTGCTTGCGCGCGATCGCCTCGGCCAGCTCCTCCTTGCTCATCTTCGAGCGGCCCTGGACGTCGAGGCCGGCGGCGCGGTCGTACAGCTCCTTCTTGCTGCTGCCCTCGACGTCCACGCCGCCGAAGCTCCTGCCCTTGCCCTTGCGGGCGTCGGGGTTCTTGGCCCGCGGGTCGGACGGCCCCTTGCGCCCCTTCGGCTCCCAGTGGTCGCCGCGCTTCTCGAACGTGTGCTTGAGCGCGGAGTATGCGGTGCGGTGGGCGCGCTGGCCCTCGCCGTAGGTCTCGACCGCCGAGTCGTGCGCCTTGGCGAAGGTCTCCTGCGCCTCCTTCGGCGAGCGCTGGATCGTGCCGGGAAGCTCGTCCTTCTTCGGTTTGCCGCTCTTGGTCGTCTTCGGCATGACTCCTCCTTTTCGCCTCTGAGGTCGCGATAACCGGCCGGCGCGCCGCCAAACCGCTACCGGTAACCGGTGACGCCGGCCGGGCCGCCCGCGTCCACCACCTCCGTCAGGTAGCGCCACATGTCGGGGCTGCTGCCGTCGGTGTCGGTGAAGCCGTAGACCTGGGCGAGCCCGCCGCTGGAGAGGGCCCGCCCGTTCCAGCGGGCCCGGTCCGGGTCGGCGGCGAGGGCCGCGACGGCACGCCCCACAAAGGCGGGCGACTCGGACATGGCGAAGTGGGGGTCCTTGGCGGCCCCGTCCCGCCAGGTGGCCTCGGTGACGCCGAAGTGCTCCAGCATCGCCTCCGAGCGCAGCCAGCCCGGGGTGAGCGCTACGGCGGTCGCCCCGAACGGGGCGATCTCCTCGGCCTGGGCGAGCGCCATCCGGATCACGGCGTTCTTGACGATGTCGTAGAAGTACCCGCACTCCCTGCGGTACTTCGCGTTGTACTCGGCGGTCCCGTCGGTCATCTCGACGACGAGCCCGCCCGGCTCGCGGATCAGCAGCGGGAGGGCGTGGTGGCTGGTGACGGCGTGGGTGTCGAGGGCCAGCCGGAACATCCGCAGGCCGTCCTCGAGGGACTGCTCCCACAGCCGCTTGCCGAACTGGAAGAGGTGGTCCGATCCCCAGACGTCGTTGACGAGGACGTCCAGCCGGCCGCGTTCGGCGTCGATGCGGCGCACGAGCGCGGCCACCTGGCCGGGTTCGAGGTGGTCGACCCGGACGGCGATGCCCTCGCCGCCCGCCGCCGTCACCAGCTCGGCGGTCCCTTCGATGGTCTCGGGACGGTCCACTTCCGATCGCTGCGATCGGGTGGACCGTCCCGTCACGTAGACGGTCGCGCCCGCGGCGCCGAGCTCGACGGCGATGCCGCGGCCCGCGCCGCGTGTGCCGCCCGCGACCAGTGCGGTCTTTCCTGTCAGTGCGGTCTTTGCTGTCAGTGCACGGCTCATGGGGACGATGCTGGCACCGAAACCTGACAACTCACGTCAGGGTTTCCGTCCCCGCCGTGCGCGGGTTTTCGGGGGGGTCAGGTGAAGATGCTCACGCCGCCGGGGCCGACCAGGAGCCCGACGACGATCAGGACGATCCCCCAGAGGAGATCGCGACGGGCGAGGATCACGTAGATACCGGCGATCACGAGAATCACCGCGATAAGCCACAGGATTGTCATCATGACCCCCGGCCTCCCCCCGCAGGACGCCAAGAAACCGCAATCTCGTTTTGGGTGACCGAAATCTCCGTTATGGGCGGAGAAGGAGAGGTCTCTCCTTCTCCGCCTGGATAACGGCGGTCACCACGTCGCGGAAGCCACGGCGCGGTGTGGCCGGAACCAAGTCTTCCGTCCCGGCCGGGCCGCGGCATCGGCCTCAGGGCCGGTTCCGCGCGCCCGTTCCTCGTGCTTCGGAAGTAGGGGCACTCGGCATCCGGAACGGTTCAACCCTGCGAACGGCACAACCGGAGCACGTTGGCGACGATCCGGCGGCCCGCGCCGCCCGCCGCGGTGAGGATCGACTCCGGGTGGAACTGGACGGCCCAGCGCCGCCGCTCCGGGTCCTCGATCGCCATCACGACGTCACCGGTCAGCGCCGTCACCTGGAAGCCCTTCACCCGGTCCGGCGTGGCGTGCAGCGAGTGGTAGCGGGCCGCGGTGAACTCGTCCGGGAGCCCCTCGAACAGGCCTCCCCCCGGCTCGAGCGCCGTGACCTTCACCTGGCCGGGCTTGCCATGGGACGGCTCGGGCAGCAGTGCCAGCTCACCGCCGGCGTGCTCCACCATCGCCTGCAGGCCGAGGCACACGCCGAAGACGGGGAGGTCCCGTTCGGCGAGGGCGCTCAGCAGCGCGCGGGTTCCGAAATCCTCAGGACGGCCGGGACCGGGCGACAGCACCACCAGGTCGGGGGCGTGCTCGTCCAGCATCCGCACCGGGAACCCGTGCCGGAGCGTGACCACGGCGGCGCCCTCCTGGCGGAAGTAGTCGGCGAGCGTGTTGACGAACGAGTCCTCGTGGTCGACGAGCAGCACCTTGACGCCGTCCCCGGGCGGCGCGGGCCGCGGCTCCTCCGCGGGCGCGGCGCCGGCGCCCTGCTGGGACGCGGCGAGCGCGCCGAGCAGCGCGCTGGCCTTGAGGTGCGTCTCGCGCTCCTCCTCGTCGGGGTCGGAGTCGTAGAGCAGCGTCGCCCCCGCCCGGACGGTCGCGACGCCGTCGCGGATCTGCGCCGTCCGCAGCGTCAGGCCGGTGTTCATCGACCCGTCGAAGCCGACGCAGCCGACGGCCCCTCCGTACCAGCGGCGCGGCGAGTCCTCGTGGTCCTCGATGAACTGCATCGCCCACGCCTTCGGCGCACCGGTGACGGTGACCGCCCACATGTGGGTGAGGAACGCGTCGAGCGCGTCGAAGCCGGGGCGCAGCCGGCCCTCGATGTGGTCGACGGTGTGGATCAGCCGTGAGTAGATCTCGATCTGCCTGCGCCCGAGCACGCGCACGCTGCCGGGCACGCAGACGCGCGACTTGTCGTTGCGGTCGACGTCGGTGCACATGGTCAGCTCGGACTCGTCCTTGGCGGACGACAGGATCGTGCGGATCTGCTCGGCGTCCTCCAGCGCGTCGTCGCCGCGCTTGATCGTCCCGGCGATCGGGCAGGTCTCGACGCGGTCGCCGGTGACCCGGACGAACATCTCGGGCGACGCGCCGACCAGGTACTCGCCGTCGCCCAGGTTGAACAGGAACTCGAACGGGGCCGGGTTGCTCTCCCGCAGCCGCTCGAAGAACGCGGCGGGCGAGTCGCACCGCCCGTACATCGCGTGGCCCGGCGTGACCTCGAACAGGTCGCCGCGGACGAACTTCTCCTTGGCGTCCCGCACCATCTGCGCGTACACCCCGGGCACGGGCTGCGCCGGCAGTTCGGCCGCCCGTGCCGGGACGGGCGTCGGCTCAGTGGCGCGCGGCAGCCCGGCCGTGCTCCCCCCGCCCTCCACCTCGAACTCGTAGGAGATCCGGTGCGAGGTCTCCCGCTTGCGGTCGACGACGACCATCTCGTCGGCGAGGTGGAGGACGAGGTCGCGCTGGTCGCCGGGCCGCTCCAGCCGGGTCCGCAGCGGCTCGAACTGCAGCGACAGGTCGTAGCCGAACGCCCCGTAGAGGCCGAGGTGCGGATCGTCGCAGCCGAACAGGCCGGTGACGGCGCGCAGGACGGTGAAGACGGTCGGCTGGCGGCTGCGCTCCTCCTCGGCGAAGAACTCCTCCCCCGGCGGGACGAAGACCTCGAAGCGACCGGCCTCGTCCGCGCGGACGTCGCCGGTGCCGCGGAGCACGGCGGCGACGGCGGGCAGGACGACCCGGCCGCGGTCGTTGAGGGCGCGCACGGCGACCGCCCGCCCCCGCGCGACGATCTCCAGGCACGGGTCGACGTAGGCCATGTGCCAGCGGCTGTAGCGGCCCGGATACTCCATGCCGGAGCTGAGCACGCCGCCGCGCCGCTCGCCCACGGCGGCGACGAGGGCGTTCAGCACGTCGGACTTGCGCTCGGAGTCGACCGGGACGGCGGTACGGGTCACCCGTACGCCCCCGGCCGTGACGAACTCGCTGGTCAGCGGCTGCTGTGAGACGGTCTCCACCGCGGTGGCCCCTCTATCGGGCCCTCGACCGGACGGCGCACACGAGAAAGCGACCGCCGGTGAGGACGGTCGCCTGGTCTAGAGCATGCACGAACCGGCGCCGCCTCAGCGGCGCCACCACCACCGGGCGGCTGCGGTTCGCATGCGGCGAGGTTACCATGGACCCCGGCGCGGGGGTTTGCCCACCATCACCGGAGCGGCGGCCATGACCAGGAAGAACACCGAGTTCGAACTGCGCGGGGTCAACCATCTCGCGCTCGTCTCCAGCGACATGAAGCGGACCGTGGACTTCTACGAGGGCGTGCTGGGCATGCCCCTGATCAAGACCATCGAGCTGCCGATGGGCTGGGGCCAGCACTTCTTCTTCGACTGCGGCGGCGGCAACGCCCTCGCCTTCTTCTGGTTCCCGGACGCGCCCGAGCCATGCGGCGTGTCGTGCGGTCCATCTACTTCAAGGACCCCGACGGGATCCTGGTGGAGTTCGCGGCGTGGACGCGGGAGCTGAACCTGCCGACGGACGTCCGGCACGAGCCGAGGACCGCCGCCGACCGGACGGCCTGACCGTTCCCTGACGCCCTGTCGGATGGGTCCTGACCTGCTCCCCGCCGGACTGGAACGATCCACCCGAGTCGTGCCGTGACCGAGATCACGTCGTGATCATCGGACGTGTACTCTCACCCGGCCGCCCACCGGGCACGGCCTCCGTTTCGCGATCCGAAGGGCATCCCAGACGCGGGCCGTGCGCGTGACGCACGACGAGGAGGAACCCCCTTGACTCCCGACAACCCGAAGGAACCGGCCTCGACGGAACCGCCGCCCGCCGCACGCTCCGACCGCAGCGTCTGGAACTGGCTGCTGATCGTCCCCATCGCGGTCCCGCTGCTGACGTTCGTGTTCAACAGCGACTCGCCGCGGCTGGCGGGCTTCCCCGCCTTCTACTGGATCCAGCTCGCCTTCATCCCGCTCGGCGTCGCCTGCACGGTCGTCGTCTACCAGATGACGAAGAAGCGGGGCTGAGCCGTGGCGAGCGACCACATCACCGAGATCGTCGTCTTCTCCCTGCTCTTCCTGCTGGTCAGCGGGATGGGCTTCGTCGCCGCCCGGTGGCGGCGCCCGGACACCATGCACAGCCTGGACGAGTGGGGCCTCGGCGGCCGCAGCTTCGGCAGCTGGGTCACCTGGTTCCTCATCGGCGGCGACCTCTACACCGCCTACACGTTCGTGGCCGTCCCGGCGCTGGTGTT
Source organism: Actinomadura latina NBRC 106108 (assembly GCF_001552195.1). Classification (GTDB taxonomy): domain Bacteria; phylum Actinomycetota; class Actinomycetes; order Streptosporangiales; family Streptosporangiaceae; genus Spirillospora; species Spirillospora latina. The sequence goes on along the minus strand of NZ_BCQS01000031.1, from coordinate 2,811 downwards.
CGGCGCGGGCGCGGCGGGCTTCTTCGCCGTCCCGTACACGATCATCGTGTACCCGCTGGTGTTCCTGTTCCTGATCCGGCTCTGGTCGGTGTCGCACGTGCACGGCTTCGTCACGCCGGCCGACTTCGTCCGGGCCCGGTTCGGCTCGCCGACGCTGGCGCTGCTGGTGGCGATCACCGGCATCGTCGCCACGATGCCCTACATCGCGCTGCAGCTCGTCGGCATCGAGGCCGTGCTGAAGGCGATGGGCGTGAACGGCCACTGGCCGCTCATCATCGCGTTCGTGATCCTCGCGGCCTACACCTACCAGTCCGGGCTGCGGGCGCCGGCGCTGATCGCCTTCGTCAAGGACGCGCTGATCTACCTGGTCATCATCGTCGCGGTGCTGTACATCCCGGCGAAGCTCGGCGGCTGGGGCGACATCTTCGACGCGGCCAAGGCCAAGTTCGACGCGACGCCCGCGCCGGGCGACGGCATCACGATCGCCGGCACCGGGCAGCTGAACTACGCGATGCTCGCGCTCGGCTCGGCGATGGCGCTGTTCCTCTACCCGCACAGCGTCACCGGCGTGCTGGCCAGCAAGAACCGCAACGTGATCAAGCGGAACATGGCGGCGCTGCCCGCCTACAGCTTCGTCCTCGGCCTGATCGCGCTGCTCGGCTACATGGCGATCGCGGCCGGGGTGAAGCCGATCACCACCGACGGCAAGCCGGACGCCAACACCGCCGTCCCGGTGCTGTTCGACCACATGTTCCCGGACTGGTTCGCCGGCGTGGCGTTCGCCGCCGTCGGCATCGGCGCGCTGGTCCCCGCGGCGATCATGTCGATCGCGGCGGCGAACCTGTTCACCCGCAACATCTACAAGGAGTACCTGAAGCGGGACGCCACGGCGAAGCAGGAGGCCACCGTCAGCAAGCTGGTCTCGCTGATCGTCAAGGCCGGCGCGGTGGCGTGCATCCTGGCGCTGGACCCGCAGTTCTCCATCGACCTGCAGCTCATCGGCGGCGTCATCATCCTGCAGACGCTCCCGTCGGTGGGGCTCGGCCTGATGACGCGCTGGTTCCACCGCGGCGCGCTCATCGCGGGCTGGGCCGGCGGCATGGTCGCGGGCCTGTGGATGCTGTACCAGATCCCGAACCCGGCGAAGGGCAAGGAGCACTTCGGCGGCTCGGCGTACCCGCTGAGCGATCTCGGCCTCGACACGAAGATGACGATCTACACCGGCATCCTGGCGCTGGCCGTCAACGCCGCGGTCGCGGTCATCGGCACGCTGGTCTGCCGGGCGGCCAAGCTGGCGGACGGCGCGGACGCCACCCGCGCGGACGACTACTTCGCCGACGAGGGCGACGCGAAGGTCAAGGAGCTGGACCTCACCGGCACCACCTGATCCGTCAGGGTCCCGCGGCGGCCCGCGGCGGCGCTCCCCGAGCGTCCGCCGCGGGCCGCTTCGGCGCGATTTCCGCCCCGAAGCCCTTGCGCACCCGTCCCCGTTCCGCGACAGAATGCGATTCTAGTGACCTGGGAGGGATCATGAGCTTCGAAGTCCCCGCGTCCGTCCGCCCGGTGCGCGACGCCGTCCACGCCTTCATGACCGAGCGCGTCGAGCCCGCCGAGCCGGCGCTGCGCGCGGGCGGGGACGAGGCGGCCGAGCTGCTGGCGGGCCTGCAGCGCGAGGCCAAGGCCGAGGGGCTCTGGGCGCTCGGGCACCCGGCGGAGCTGGGCGGCGGCGGGCTGCCGTTCCTCGACTACGTCTACGTGAACGAGGTCCAGGGGCGCAGCGAGTACGGGCAGGCCGCGCTCGGCACCTACACGCTCCAGGACTCGCTGATGCTGCACCGCCACGCCAGCGACGCACAGCGCGAACGCTTCCTCAAGCCGCTCGTCCAGGCCGAGATCAACCCGAGCTTCGCGATGACCGAGCCGGGCATCTCCAGCTCCGACCCCACGCAGCTGACCACCACCGCGACGCTGGAGGACGGCGAGTGGGTCGTCCGGGGCCGCAAGTGGTTCACCACCCTCGCCGACAGGGCCGCCTACACGACCGTGATGTGCCGGACGGAGCCCGAGGGCACCTCGCCGTACCTGTCGTTCAGCATGATCCTCGTGCCGACGGACACGCCGGGGTACACGATCGTCCGCGACACTCCCGTCCTCGGCCTGGACGGCGGGCACTGCGAGGTGCTGTACGACGAGGTGCGCGTCCCCGAGTCGAACCTGCTCGGCCCGCGCGGGCACGGGTTCGTCATCGCGCAGGAGCGGCTCGGGCCGGGCCGCATCTTCCACTGCATGCGCTTCCTCGGGCAGGCGCAGCGCGCGTTCGACCTGATGTGCGCGCGGATGCACGACCGGACGGCGTTCGGCGAGCCGCTGCACAAGAAGCAGCTCCTGCAGCAGCACGTGTTCGACTCCTACGCCGAGATCCAGGCGTCCCGCCTGCTCACCCTCCAGGCCGCGCACAAGATCGACTCCGGTGACCAAGCGCGGGTGGAGATCGGCGTCATCAAGGTGGTCGCGGCGCGGATGCTGCACAACGTCCTCGACCGGGCCATCCAGGTGCACGGCGCCGAGGGCCTCACCGACGACACGCCGCTCGGTGACATGTACCGGCACGCCCGCGCCGCGCGGATCTTCGACGGCCCGGACGAGGTGCACGTGACGACGACCGCCCGGCGCATCCTCAAGGAGTACGGCGAGGGCCGCACCTGGGAGTTCGGCCTGCGCTGACCCGCGCGCCGGCCCGCGGTCGCCGGACCCTCCTCCAGCGGCCCCGGGCCGCCGGCGGCCCGGCCGCCTCCTCAGCGGGCGGCCGGG
>NZ_BCQS01000030.1 GCF_001552195.1 Actinomadura latina NBRC 106108 | reverse complement strand
CGCCGGCGGCCCGGCCGCCTCCTCAGCGGGCGGCCGGGCCGCCGGGCGGCCGCGGGGCGCGCACGCCGGACGCGGCGGCCGGCAGCCCGCCGAGGACGAGGTCGGTGAGCCCGTCCACCACGGCCTCGCGCGGCACCTCCCCGGCGTGGTCGAGCCACCAGTCGCCGGCGGTCTGCACCATGCCGACGATCGCGTGGCCCCACACGTAGGCGCGGGTCCGGTCCGTCATCTCGCCCTCGGCGATCATCACCTCGGCCAGTTCCCGGCTCACGTCCCGGATCATCGTGCTCATCGCGCTGTGCGTGGCCGTGTCCTCGGCGCTCGCCCGGTGCATCAGGAACCGGTACAGGTTGAGGTTCTTGGAGATCGTCGACAGGTAGGTGTCGATGGTCGAGCGGGTGCGGTCGCGGACCGGCTCGTCGCGGGAGAACTCGTCCCGGATGCCCTCGATCAGCTTGCGCGTGTGCCGCTCGGCGAGCGCCTGGTAGAGGCCGCTCTTGTCGCCGAAGTGGCGGTAGAGGATCGGCTTGCTGATCTCGGCCTCCGCGGCGATGGCGGCCATGGACGCCTCCGGGCCCTCCCGCTGGATGACCCGGTCGGCGGCCTCCAGCAGGGCACGGCGGCGGCCGGGGTCGCGGCGCGATCCGGACCCGGGCCTGCCCGCCGTGTTCGTCATGACAGAACGGTATCGGGGGTGTTACCCCGCGACAACACCGCCCTGCCTCGGCGGTGCCGCCGCGGGGCTCGCGGCTACCGGGCGAACGCCTGGAGCTCGGCCGCCCGGACGACGCCCGCCAGCGGGCTCGCGGTGCCGCAGTCGGTGCTCGAACGCGGGTCGGCGTCCTGCTCGCCCGCGTACGCCGGCGCACCGGTGCACTGGCTGGAGACCACCTGCAGCCGCAGGTGCGTCGCCGTGGTGTCCCGCAGGTCGAACGACCGCAGGATGATGTCGGGCGCCGTCGGACGCGGCCGGTCGGCCGGGAACGCGTCGTCCGGGCTGGTGTAGACGGTCCGGTACGCGGCGTCCTGCGCGCAGTCGGCGCGGGTGGCGTCGCAGGCCAGCAGCCGGAAGGCGCGCAGCGCCGTGAACCGGTTCTGCGCCGAGCCGGCGCCCTCCGGGTCGCCGGCCGCCGACGGCCGCAGCATCGCGCTCACCTGCACCCGCCCGACCTTGACCGGGCGGTCGCCGGCGAGGTCGACGGTGACCTGGCGCCCCGCGACCGGGGCCTGCACCGACTGCCAGTCGGTCGCCTCGGTCTCGTCCAGCAGCGCCGGCTGGGACGCGCCGTCGCCCGCGGCGGTCGCGCCGTTGGCGGTCGCCGCCTCGTTGCGGGACATCGCGACCGGCAGCGTCCGCCGGTGCGAGCCGATCGTCGCGGTGAACCGCTTGTGGCCGAAGCCCTCGCCGACCGCGACGAAGGAGTAGCGGCCGGGGGTGATGTCGAAGGTCGCGCCGAGCGGGGTCGCCGGGTCGGTGTCGGCGACCGGGACGGCCCGCGCCTCGTAGTCGCCGACGTACAGCCGGACCTTGCCGTGACTCGCGTCGCCGGCCGGCTTCAGCGTCACGTGGGCGTCGCGCGACATCGGCGAGGCGAAGCTCGGCCGCGCGTCCGCGTCGCGGGGTCCGTCGCTGGCCGCGTCCTCCCCCAGGCCGTGCTGGGCGAAGGCCTTCCACATCATGGCGTGGTCCCTGCCGCCGAAGCGGAGGGTGTCGGCGGCGAGCAGGGCGTCGCGGTGGTCGACGTAGCTGACCGCCCCGGTCGCCATGAGCAGCAGCGCGTCGAACGACAGCTGCGCCCAGCGCCGGTTGCCCGGGCACCGGTCGACCGGCACCGTGCCCTCCGCGCACTTGCGCTGCAGGGAGGCGCTGCCGGACCCGTACCGCTGGACGAACGCCTGGCGCACGTCGAACTGGGTGGCGGTCCAGATCTCGCCGTCGGCGTGGACCTGCGTGCCGACCAGGTCGTAGCCGAGGTCGCTGTAGTTGAGCGGGCTCCGGCTCATGTCGTAGTTGCGGATCCCGGACCGCGGCTCACCGGTGACGTAGGCGCCGGTGACGTACGGCGTCCGGCCGGGCGTGCGGAACCCGTACTCGTTGAGGTACTCCATCGCGAACAGGTCGGAGGTGCTCTCGTTCATGGCCCCGGCCTGCGGCCCGCTCCACCCGGCGTCCGGCCCGGCGATCATGCGGCCGGAGATGGCGTGGGAGTACTCGTGCCCGATGACGCTCATGTCGAAGTCGCCGTCGACGCACGGCGGGTAGAACGCGCCCGCGATCGGCTGCCACAGGTACATGTTGCTGATGGCGGGCGTGCCGTCGGGCGGGGTGATCTGGTTCGCGTTGTCGCGGATGCTCGCGATCCTCGCCCCGGCCTGCGCGTTGCCCTGCTCGGGGTCGCCGCCGAGACCGCCGCGGCCGCCGTTGGCGACCTGCATGTTCCAGGCCGACTCGGTGAAGCCGAGCCGGTAGGACCAGTCGTGCATGCGGTTGTGCTGGACGAACAGGTTGGAGATGGCGGACTCGACGTCCGCCTCCTGCGGGCTGTCCATCGTCGCCGGGTCGCACTTGCTCTCGAACCACTGGTCGGCCCAGGGGTAGTCGTAGTTCCGGTCCGGCTTCGGCGCGCTGGTGCGGGTGCCGACGGAGAACGGGTCGCCGTTCACGCGGTTCTCGTAGGTGCGGGCCGAATTCCCCAGGCTGGTCATGGTCGAGGCGCCGGTCGCCGGGTCGGCGTCCCAGGGCCGTCCGCTGGACGGATCGCCTCCGGCGACGTACTGGCAGCCCCGCGCGGGGGCGAAGCACCAGGTCTGCCGGGTGTCGCGGGACGAGTGGTCGCCGGACGGCGTCGCGGGGAACACCGACCAGCGCGGGTTGTCGCTGTCGTGGTCGACGAGGTTCTCGCGTACCAGCACCGACCCGGTGCGGGCGTCGACGTAGGAGGTGACGGCCTTGGGCTCGGACCCGGAACCGTCGATGAGCGTGACCTGGTACGCGCTGCGGACGCCCTCGGCGGTGGGAACGGCCACGAGCCGCGCCTTGCGCGTCGCCTTGCCGGAGACGGTGATTCCCGCGTCCCGCCCGGCCGCGGCCACCGCCTCCTCCCCGGACAGCGTCGCGGGCGCCGGCGCGGCGTCGTCGCGTGCGAGGGTCGAGGTGACCGAGACGACCTCGCCGTCGCGGACGCCGACCGCGACGAGCCCGTCGTAGCCGGCGGGCAGGTCGCCGAAACGCTGGCGCAGCAGCACGGCCGCGCCCTTGCCGATGGGGTTGACCGCGACCTTCTCCAGGGCGCCGACGGCGGCGGCGTCCAGGCCGAACAGGCCGCGGTGCCCGGTGAGGTAGGCGCGCGCGGCCTTCTCCGGGTCGGCGGGCAGGCCGTCCGCCAGGGGCTTCGCGGCGGTCACCGAGGCGGGCGTGCCGAGCCTGTTCCACCGCACGTCCACCCCGCGCGCGGCGCCCCGCTGGCCCGTCGTGGGGGCGAGCAGGCCGGTGCGGGCGTCCTTGTCGGGCAGGTCGGGACGGTCGCCGGGGGGCTGGGATCGCGGTGGCGGGGGTGCGGCCCGCCCGGGAGCCGCGAGGCCGGCTGTGAGGAGCGTTCCGGTGGCCGCCAGCGCGGTCACGGTGATCCAGCGTGTCCTGGGCACCTTTGCCTCCTGGAGGCGGGCCGACGGCCCGCTCTCGGGTCGGCCGGATGATCAACCGGCCGATCTAGAGACAAGCAGCGCCCCAGAAGCGCAACTATGGCGAGATATTACATTTCGGACACCCGAATGCCGGGCGGTCTTCGCCCTTGACAGCACCCCCCGTCCATGGACCAGGTGTCCGGCGGCCCGGCGCCGGCCCCGCACCGGCGCACCGGGCCGCCGGAGCACGATGGCCATCGTCGGCCACGGCCCGCCCCGCGCGGGCGGCGGCCGTGGCGGGCGCGGCGTCAGCGGACGGGCAGTCCGGTGATCGTGCGGCCGATGACGAGGCGCTGGATCTCCGAGGTGCCCTCGAAGATCGTGAAGATCTTGGAGTCGCGGTGCATGCGCTCGACCGGGTACTCGCGGGTGTAGCCGTTGCCGCCGAGGATCTGGATGGCCTCCTCGGTGACGTACACCGACATCTCGCTGGCCATGAGCTTGGCCATCGACCCCTCGGCGTTCTGGAAGTCCTTGCCCGTGCGGGCCATCCAGGCGGCGCGCCACACCATGAGGCGCGCGGCGTCCAGGCGGGTCTTCATGTCGGCGAGCTTGAAGGCGATGGCCTGGAAGTCGCCGATCTTCTTGCCGAACTGCTCGCGCTCCTGCGCGTACTGCAGGGCGTAGTCGTAGGCGGCGCGGCCCACGCCGAGCGCCATCGCACCGACGGACGGGCGGGTCGTCTCGAACGTCTTCAGCGCGGCCTGGCCCTTGGACCTCTTGCCCTCGCGGGTGCGCGCGATGCGCTCGTCGAACTTCTCCTTGCCGCCGACGATCAGGTGGGACGGGATGCGCACGCCGTCGAGGACGACCTCGGCGGTGTGGGAGGCGCGGATCCCGTGCTTCTTGAACTTCTGGCCCTGCTTCAGGCCGGGCGTGTTCGGCGGGACGATGAAGCTGGCCTGGCCGCGGCTGCCGAGGTCGGGGTGCACCGACGCCACGATCACGTGGATGTCGGCGATGCCGCCGTTGGTCGCCCAGGTCTTGGTGCCGTTCAGCACCCACTCGTCCTTGGCCTCGTCGAAGACGGCGCGGGTGCGGATCGAGCCGACGTCGCTGCCGGCGTCGGGCTCGGACGCGCAGAACGCGCCCAGCTTGATGTCGTCGGGGGTGCCGAACATCTGCGGCACCCACTCGGTGGTCTGCTCGGGGGTGCCGACGGCGGCGATGGACGCGGCGGCGAGGCCGGTGCCCACGATGGACAGCGCGATGCCCGCGTCGCCCCAGAACAGCTCCTCGAACGCCACCGGGATGCCGAGGCCGGTCGGCTCCAGCCACTGGGTGGCGAAGAAGTCGAGCGAGTAGATGCCGACCTTGGACGCCTCCTGGATCAGCGGCCAGGGCGTCTCCTCACGCTCGTCCCACTCCTCCGCCGCGGGGCGGATCACATCCCTGGCGAACTCGTGCACCCAGTCCCTGACCTCACGGACGTCCTCGCTGGGTTCCAGGGAGAACGGCGTCTGCTCCGCGCTCGTCATGATCAATTGACCCTCTCGTCCAATGGCTGTTACCAACGGTAGCACCAATTGCCGTTACCGCGGGTAACACCGTGGCCCGGGTCACAGGCCCCTATCTGCACCCCGGGGAGAAGGTGCGGGCCGGCGCGTAGCCGGGCACCTCGATCATCGGCGGACGCTCCCCCACCGCGACATCGGTCGTGCGGGCGTCATGCCCGCCGGCGCGCCGTTGGAACTGGGTGAGCGCCGTGGCCGGGGCCTCGAGCGGGATCATCCGGCCCTGCCGCTCCAGCCGCGACCAGGCCGTCAGCATGATCTGCCCGGACATCGCGCCGAGCGCCTCGGTGGACTGGTGCGCGTGCACCCGGCGGCCGAGGTCGACCTGCGCGATCGCGTCCAGGCCCGAGTCCTGGTAGACGTCCAGCAGCAGGCCGAGCTCCACGCCGTAGCCGGTGACGAACGGCAGCCGCTCCAGCAGCGCGCGCCGCCCCGCGTACTCGCCGCCGAGCGGCTGCATGACGCCGGCGAGCAGCGGCCAGTGCATGTTGATCAGCGGGCGCGCGACCAGTTCGGTGACCCGGCCGCCGCCGCCCTCGACGCGGCGCTCGCCGTCCACGAGCGGGCGGTCGTAGCAGCCCTTGACGTAGCCGACGGACGGGTCGGTCAGCAGCGGGCCGAGCAACCCGGTGACGTAGGACGAGGTGAACTCGCGCAGGTCGGCGTCCACGAACACGAGCAGGTCGCCGGACGTCGCGTACAGCGACTTCCACAGCGCCTCGCCCTTGCCGGACATGCGGCCGTGCGCGGGCAGGACGGCGTCCTGCGCGACCACGTCGGCGCCCGCGGCGGCGGCGACGGCGGCGGTCCGGTCCGCGGAGCGGGAGTCGACCACGAGGATCTCGTCCACCAGCGGGATCCGCTCCATCAGGTCGGTCCGGATCGCGGCGACGATCGCGCCGACCGTGGCCTCCTCGTCCCGCGCCGGCAGCACGACGCTGACCGCGGTGTCGCCCTTGGCGGCGAGCAGGAGGCGCGGCGGCCAGTCCTCCGCCGTGCTCGTGCGGCGGTTCGACCAGGACGCGACCTCGGGCAGCACGCGCTCTCCCCTCCTCTGGGCCGTCTTGGACCGGACGCCCCCTCAGCTACAGGGAACGCCAGATCCTCCCAAATCATTCACCTCCGGGACGGGCGGGAACGGAACGACCCGAAGAGTTGACGCGCGCGCAACACACCGGTCATTCGGCGGCGTGCTTGTCCAGGAACTCGTACACGTCGGCGTCGTCCACGCCGGGGAACGCGCCGGGCGGCAGGACGGACAGGACGTGCGAGTGCGCGCGCGCCGACGGCCAGGCCATGCCCTCCCAGCGGTCCGACAGCTCCTTGGGGGGACGCTGGCAGCAGTCGCCGTCCGGGCAGGCCGACTTGACCCGCCGGGTCGTCTCCCGGCCGCGGAACCAGCGCGAGTCCTCGAACCGGACGCCCAGCGTGATCGCGAAATCGCGCTCGTGGCTGGGATCTATGTGCGACAGGCACCAGTACGTCCCGTTGGGGGTGTCGGTGTACTGGTAGTAGACGGAGAAGCGGTCCGCGGCGCCGAACACGTGCCGGCCGGCCCACTCCCGGCACATCCGCTGGCCCTCGATCGCGCCGTCCTCGTCCTGCGGGAAGGCCAGGCCGTCGTTGGCGTACGCCTTGTAGATGGTGCCGTTCTCGTCGTTCTTGGTGAAGTGCAGCTGCAGGCCGAGGTGGTGGGTCGCCATGTTGGTGAAGCGGTGCGCGGCCATCTCGTAGGAGACGGAGAAGACGTCCGCGAGGTCCTCCACCGACAGCTCGCGCGCCGCCTTGGCCTCCTGCAGGAACGGGACGACGCTGCGCTCGGGCATCAGGATCGCCGCGCCGAAGTAGTTCGCCTCGACGCGCTGGCGCAGGAAGTCGGCGAAGTCGCGCGGCTGGTCGTGGTCGAGCGCGATGTGCCCGAGGGTCTGCAGCAGGATCGTCCGCGGCGTGTGCATGCCGAGCTGCTCGCGCTCCAGGTAGATCCGCCGGTTGCGCAGGTCGGTGACGGACCGGACGGAGCGCGGCAGGTCCTGGACGTACTGGAGGCTGAAGCCGAAGTGGCCGACCAGCGTCATCAGCAGCCCCTGCGAGACCGCGCCGCGCCGGTACCCGACCGCGTCGAGGGTCTGGGACGCGACGTGCTCGATGTCGGCGAAGTGGTTGCCGCGCTCGTGCATCTGGCGGCGCAGCTCGGCGTTGGCCTTGCGCGCCTCCTCGGGGCTGGCGGTCGGCTTGGTGCGGCTGCGCTTCAGCTCCCCGTACAGCGCGAGGATATGCTCGATGACCTCGTTCGGCATCCGCTTGCCGACCTTGAGGTGCGACAGGCCGAGCGTCCGGTACAGCGGGTCGCGCTGCGCCTCCTCCAGCTGGATCTCCAGCTGCGCGCGGCGGCTCGGCGGCTGGCGGCGCAGCAGCTCCTCCACCGGGCACTCCAGCGCGGTGGCGAGGGCCTGCAGCAGCGACAGCTTGGGCTCGCGGCGCCCGTTCTCCAGCAGGGAGAGCTGGGACGGGGCGCGGCCGACGCGGCCGCCGAGCTCCGACAGCGTCAGCCCGCGGCCGCGCCGCAGGTGCCGGAGCCGCTGGCCGAAGGTGACGAGGTCTACGTCACTCGTCAAGTTGAGGGGTTCTTCTTGCCGCAAGGTCGTCACGGCTTGATGGTACAACAAATTTCGCACTTCTTTCGTTACTCGCGAGTTCATTGAGGGGTTGCAGTCGGGGCATAGTCGTTGCAAGCACCCAGGGGACGACACGGAAGGGCAAGACGATGAGCGATAGTCGCCTCAAGGGCGCAGCCCAGGAGCTGCAGCGACAGTGGGAGACCGACGCCCGGTGGAAGGGCATCGAGCGGACCTACACGGCCGAGGACGTCGTGCGGATCCGCGGCTCGGTCCAGGAGGAGCACACCCTCGCGCGCCTCGGCGCCGAGCGCCTCTGGAACCTCCTGCACGAGGAGGACTACGTCCACTCCCTCGGCGCGCTGACCGGGCTGCAGGCCGTCCAGCAGGTCAAGGCCGGCCTCAAGGCCATCTACCTGTCCGGCTGGCAGGTCGCGGCCGACGCCAACCTGGCGGGCCAGACCTACCCGGACCAGAGCATCTACCCGGCGAACTCGGTCCCGGCCGTCGTCCGCCGCATCAACAACGCGCTGCTGCGCGCCGACCAGGTGCAGTGGGCCGAGGGTGAGGGCGACACGCACTTCCTCGCCCCGATCGTGGCCGACGCCGAGGCCGGCTTCGGCGGCGTGCTGAACGCCTTCGAGCTGATGAAGGGCATGATCGCCGCGGGCGCCGCGGGCGTGCACTGGGAGGACCAGCTGGCCTCCGAGAAGAAGTGCGGCCACCTCGGCGGCAAGGTCCTCATCCCGACCTCGCAGCACGTCAAGACCCTCAACACCGCCCGCCTCGCCGCGGACATCTCCAACGTGCCGTCCCTGATCATCGCGCGGACCGACGCCGAGGCCGCGACCCTGATCACGACGGACACGGACGAGCGCGACCGCGAGTTCATCACCGGCGAGCGCACCGCCGAGGGCTTCTACCGGGTCCGCAACGGCATCGAGCCCTGCATCGCCCGCGCCAAGGCCTACGCGCCCTACTCCGACCTCATCTGGATGGAGACCGGCACCCCGGACCTGGAGCTGGCCCGCAAGTTCGCGGAGGCCGTCAAGGCCGAGTACCCGGACCAGATGCTGGCCTACAACTGCTCGCCGTCCTTCAACTGGAAGGCGCACCTGGACGACGCGACCATCGCCAAGTTCCAGCGCGAGCTCGGCCACATGGGCTTCAAGTTCCAGTTCATCACGCTGGCCGGCTTCCACGCGCTCAACTACGGCATGTTCGACCTGGCGCACGCCTACGCCCGCGAGGGCATGACGGCCTACGTCGACCTGCAGGAGCGCGAGTTCGCAGCGGCCGAGAAGGGCTTCACCGCGGTCAAGCACCAGCGCGAGGCCGGCACCGGCTACTTCGACATGGTGAGCACCGCGATCGCGCCCGACTCGTCCACCACGGCGCTGAAGGGCTCCACGGAAGAGGGCCAGTTCCACTGATCCTCATCGCTCTTCCGGCCTGATCCCCCTCGGACCCCGAAGGCCCCCGCGCTCCTACACCCGCGGGGGCCTTCCGGTGTCCGCCTCATCTCCGCCCCGCCCCTCCCGCGCCCCTTGCGGGCCCCTCCCCTCCCGGCCACATGCGGCTAGGGATCTCGACAGCGGCCGATAATCGGCGCATCGTGAGCGCGCTAGTTGATCACTCGCAGAGAGGATCCCTGATGGCGCGTCACCCCCGGTCCATCCGGTCCCGGGCGATCCCCGGCCGGATGCTCCCGATCGCCGTCGCCGCCGTGAGCGTCGTGGCGTTCGCGCCCGCCGCCACCGCGGACGGCCACGGCCACGGGCACGAGCACGGGCACCAAGGGCGCTTCACCCCCGGCGCCTCCGGAGTCGGCGACACCTACTTCCCGCTGGAGGGCAACGGCGGCTACGACGTCCGGCACTACTCGCTGGACCTCGGCTACGACCCCGACTACGACCAGCTCGACGGCACCGTGACCATCACCGCGCGGGCCACGCAGAACCTGTCGCGGTTCGACCTGGACCTGTCCGGCATGGACGTGGAGAAGGTCTGGGTGAACCGGCACCGGGCCCGCTACGAACGGCACGGCCAGGAACTGGTCATCACGCCGCCGCGCGGGCTGCGCAAGGGCTCGGTCTTCCAGGCGGTCGTCAGGTACGGCGGCGTGCCGCAGACCATCGTGGGCTCCCCGATCGTGTTCGGCTCCCCGTACGGGTTCCTGCACACCCCCGACGGCGCCTTCGTCGGCGGCGAGCCGAACGGCGCCCGCACCTGGTTCCCGGTCAACGACCACCCGAGCGACAAGGCGACCTACGACTACACCATCACGGTCCCGGAGGGCCTGACGGTCGTCGCCAACGGGCGCCTCACCGGGCACCGCTCCGCCGCCGCCTCGTTCAGCCGCCGCGCCGCGCGGACCCGCGCCGAGGTCTTCACGTGGCGCGAGGACAGCCCGATGGCGAGCTACCTCACCACCATCGACATCGGCAAGTGGGACGTGAAGCAGGGCCGCACGCCCGGCGGCGTCCCCAACTACACGGCCGTCGACCCGGTCCTGCTCGCCGCCCAGCCGGACGCGGTGAGCTTCTTCTACGACACCACCAGCGAGGTCACCGACCTCTGGTCGGAGACGTTCGGGAAGTACGCGTTCAGCAGCACCGGCGCGATCGCCGACGACGCCCGCTTCAACGGGCAGCCGCTCGGGTTCTCGCTGGAGACGCAGAGCAAGCCCGTGTACTCCGCCGTCCGCAGCACCGGCACGATCGCGCACGAGCTGGCGCACCAGTGGTTCGGCGACGCGGTGTCGCCGGAGCGCTGGAAGGACGTCTGGCTGAACGAGAGCTTCGCCACCTGGGCCGCCTGGTACTACACGGAGGTGAACGGCGGGCGGACCGTCCACGACGCGGCCCGCGCCACCTACGCCGCGCGCCCGTTCCCCGACCGTGAGGGACGCCCGTTCTGGTCGGTACTGACCGCCGACCCGCAGCGCGACACCATGTTCAACGACCGGGTCTACAACGGCGGCGGCATGATGCTCCAGTTCCTCCGGGAGAAGATCGGCGACGAAACCTTCTTCGCCCTGCTGCGGACCTGGTACGCCCGGCACAAGTACCGCAACGGCAACACCGCGCAGTTCACGTCGCTGGCGCAGCAGATCTCCGGCCAGGACCTGAGCGGGTTCTTCAAGGACTGGCTCTACTCCCCCATCAAGCCCCCGCTCCCCTAGCCCGCACCCACGGGGAACCGGGCCCCGGGGCGGATCCGCCGGGGCCCGGTTCTGTGTCGAAATACGTGGTGGGAGCACTGCCCGCTCTATAGGCTCCCGGCAAGTGGGCGTCCTTCCGTGGGTGTGGTGGTACGGCTTCCGGCGGCACACCGCGTATCCGCTCGGCTCGCTGACCGAGTCGCTGACCAACACCGCCTTCGGCTTCATGCGCGCCTACGTCCTGCTGGCGCTGTGGGACGTCCGGCCGTCCCTCGGCGGGTACGACGCCGCCGACGCCGTCACCTTCTGCTTCATCACGCAGGCGCTGATCGGGCCGGTGCAGATCTTCGGCGGGATGGACCTCACCGAGCGCATCCGCAACGGCGACGTCGCGATCGACCTCTACCGGCCGGTCGGGCTGCAGGGCTGGTGGCTGGCCGACGACCTCGGCCGCGCGGCCGGCTCGCTGCTGCTGCGCGCCGCCCCGCCGCTGCTCGCCGGTGCGCTGGTCTTCCCGTTCCGCGCGCCCGCCCCGGCGAACCTCGCCGCGTTCGCGGTCGCGACGGTCCTCGCCGTGACGGTGAGCTTCGGGATCCGGTACCTGGTGGCGCTCGGGATGTTCTGGCTGCACGACGAGCGCGGCCTGCAGGCCGTCACGCTCGTGATGTCGCTGTTCTTCTCCGGGATGATCCTGCCGCTGGTCGTCTTCCCCGGCCGGCTCGGCGACGCCGCGCGGGCGCTGCCGTGGGCCGCGCAGATCCAGGTCCCGGCGGACGTGTTCCTCGGCCGGCACACCGGCGCCGGGCTCCTCGGCGCGCTGGCCTTCCAGGCGGTGTGGGCGGCGGCCCTGCTCGGGGCCGGAGGGCTGCTGACCCGCGCCGCCAGGCGGAAGCTGGTGGTGCACGGTGGCTGAGCCCACACCGGCCGGAACCGCGGTCGCAACGGCGGCCGGCGGAGTCCGGGTGTACGGGCTGCTGGTGTGGACGTGGATCCGCGCGGCGGCGCAGTACCCGGTGTCGATGGTGCTGCTGGCGCTGACGACGGCGGTCGTCACCGGGCTGGACGCGGCCGCCATCCTGCTGCTGTTCGCGCACGCCCCGCGCATCGGCGGCTTCGCGGCGCCCGAGGTGCTGTTCCTGTACGGGACGTCGGCGCTGGCGTTCGGCATCTCCGACATCGTGCTCGGCACGACCGAGCGGCTCGGGTACCACGTGCGGCAGGGGACGCTGGACGCGATGCTGGTGCGGCCGGTGAGCCCGCTCGTGCAGATCGCGACGGAGGAGTTCTCGCCCCGGCGGTTCGGCAAGCTCGTCCCGGCCGTGCTCGTCCTGGCGTACGCGCTGGCGGAGGCGGACGTGGCCTGGACGCCGGGCCGGGTCGCGATCGTCCCGGTCATGGTGCTGTCCGGGACGGCGATCTTCGGCGGGCTGTGGGTGCTGACCGGCGCGGTGCAGTTCGTGCTGGTCGACAGCCACGGCGCGAGCAAGTCGGTCACCTACGGCGGCGCGTTCCTCACCCAGTACCCGATGACCGTGTTCGCCCGCGACTTCGTGCGCGGGGTGACGTTCGTCGTGCCGCTGGCGTTCGTCAACTGGCAGCCCGCGCTGTACGTCCTGGACCGCCCCGACCCGCTCGGGCTGCCGGCGGCCGCGCGGTTCGCCTCCCCGGCGGTCGCGGTGCTGGTGTGCGCGCTGGGCGCGGCCGCGTGGCGGGCGGGGCTGCGGCACTACCGATCGACAGGGAGCTGATGCCGTGCCCATGATCGAGGCCGCGGACGTCGTCAAGTCGTTCACCGTCCGGGTGCGCTCGGGCGGCCTGCGGCGGGGCCGCAACTCCGTGCGCGCGGTGGACGGCGTGTCGTTCACCGTCGAGCGGGGCGAGTTCGTCGGGTACCTCGGCCCGAACGGGGCCGGGAAGTCCACGACGATCAAGATGCTGACCGGGATCCTCACCGCGTCGTCCGGCAGGCTGCGGGTGTGCGGGCTGGACCCGTCGCGGCGGCGCACCACCCTCGCGCGCGGGCTCGGGGTGGTGTTCGGGCAGCGGACGACCCTGTGGTGGGACCTGCCGCTGCGCGACAGCCTGACCCTCGTCCGGCGGCTGTACCGGGTGGAGGCCGCGGCGCACCGGGCGCGGTTCGCCGAACTGACCGCGCTGCTGGAGCTGGAGCCGTTCCTGGACACCCCGGTCCGGCAGCTCAGCCTCGGCCAGCGGATGCGCGGCGACCTCGCCGCCGCGCTGCTGCACGACCCGGAGCTGCTCGTCCTGGACGAGCCGACGATCGGCCTGGACGTGGTGAGCAAGGCGACCGTCCGCGACTTCCTGGAGCGCATCAACGCCGAGCGCGGCACCACGATCCTGCTGACCACGCACGACCTCGGCGACATCGAGCGGCTCTGCCGCCGGGTCATGATCATCGACCACGGGCGGCTCGCCTACGACGGCGGGCTGGACGAGCTGCGCCGCACCGTGGCCGCCGACCGGCTGCTGGTCGTGGAGCTGGCCCGGCCGGGCCCGCCGATCGCCCTCGACGGGATCGAGGCCGAACGGGTGGAGGGGCCGCGGCAGTGGCTGCGGCTGCCGCGCTCGGCGAACGCCGCCGCGGTGATCGCGGCGCTGACGCGCGACCACGACATCCGCGACATCGCGCTGCGCGAGGCCGGGATCGAGGAGGTGCTCGCCGGGCTCTACCGGGGCGACCACGCGTACCGGCGCTCGGGACGCCCGGTCGCGCCGTAGCGGACCGTCACGCCGGGCCTCGTGCGGGCCCCGCCCGTCAGTGCATCCGCCGGTCGGCGTGCCGGTCGCGCTCCATGGCGGAGTAGAAGTCCAGGTCGGCGGCGTCGTCGTCGCGGTGGCCGCTCCAGCGGCGCGGCGCCCACGACGGCATCAGCAGCGCGAGCCCCATCATCCCGTACAGCCCGGAGCCGAGCAGCATGCGCAGCCCGAAGTCCATGTCGCCCGCCGGCGGCACCTTGCCGGGCAGGTCGAGGACGCGGCCGGGGTCGACGAGGAACCAGGCGGTGAAGCCGAGCAGCGCGAGGGCGGGCACCAGCGAGACCAGCGGCGACGCCCACCGCGCGAGGATGATCACGCCCATCACCAGGCCCACGGCGGCGAGCAGGGCGAACGCGCCGTAGATGCGGGTGCGGTCGGTGATCTCCTGCCCGGTGCCGTCGAAGGACTGGCCGGCCTGCACGTATCCCCAGGCCGCGCCGTAGACCAGCGCGGGCGTCAGCAGGACGCCGAGGACGAAGCCGAACGCGTGCCGCACCGCGCATCACATCCATTCGAGCGCACCCGCCACCGGGCGCGCGTGATTCAGACAGCGCCCCAATCACAACACGCGAATCGGGTACTGCGCAGTAATTCCGTCTCAATGTATGTGAACTCGGGCCTTGGGTACGGCGTCGCACATATACAAGATCGCTTAGGACTCGCGTCCGGCCGCTCCCGGTCCCCCCGCCGGCAGGCGTGACGGCGATGGGCGCGCGCGTGCGCAAGGGGGATCGGATGGTCCAGCTTCTGGACCGCGTCACCGCCACGGGCGGCGGGGGCCGGCCGGGCGAGACCCGGACGACACGGCTGGTGGACGGCGCCACCGACGGGCTCACGGTGCTGTTCGCGGTGTGGACGCTGGTGTACCACCTCGGCCTTTTACTCCGGCCGCCGACGTCCGCGCTGCTCGTGGTCTGGCTGCTCGCCGCCGGCGCGATCGGCGCGCTGTACGGCGCCCGGCGCGCCTGGTGGGACGCGCCCGTCCGGCCGCCGCACCGGGCGGGACCGGCGGCGAAGGCGCCGCCGCGCCCGCTCGCCGTCGTCGCGGTGGTGACGGGCCTCGCCGCGGGAACGGCGGCGGGCCTGCACTCCACCGGCGTCCCCTGGTGGTGCGCGTGGGCGCCGGGGATCGTGAGCGCCGCCGCGTCCGCCGTGTGGATCCTGCGCCGGGCCGGCGCGGAGACCCCCGGCGGCCGCACCGGGGGCGCGTTCCACGCCGGCCGGGGCGACACCCGCCTGGGGACGCCGCTGGCCCTCCTGACCGGCGCGGGATTCGCGACCGCGTCGCTGTTCATCGTGAACTCCGACGGCGACGACGCCTACTTCGTCTCCCGCTCGGTCGCGACGGCCGCGACCGGCGAGATCCCGTTGCGGGACGTCATCTTCACCCCCGGGACGGCAGGCCCGATCGCGGGCGAGCCGCCGGTGTCCTCGATCGAGGTCCTCGCCGGGGCCGTCGCCCGGCTGTTCGGGATCCCCGGGGCGTCCTTCGTGTGGTACCTCGTGCTGCCGCTGGTCAGCTTCCTGGCCGTCTGGGCGACCTGGCGGCTGGCCCGGGCCTGGGCGCCGCGCAACGCCGCCCTGTGCTTCGCGGTCGCGTCGGTCTACCTGCTGTGGACGGGAACGAGCGCGGCGTCGCTCGGCTCGTTCCACCTCCTGCGCATGTGGCAGGGCAAGGCGGTGCTGGTGTCGGTGCTGGTGCCGCTGCTGTTCGTGTACCTGACCCGGTGGGCCGAGCGGCGGTCCCGCACGGATTTCGCGCTGCTCGCCGCCGCCGGGATCGCCGCGGTCGGGCTCACCTCGTCCGCCGCGTTCGTCGTGCCGCTGGTCGCCGGGGCCGCGGCCGTCGCGCTGGCCGCCGCCGGGCGCGTCCGGACCGCGGTCGCCGCGTGCGTCGCGATGGCCTATCCGGTCGGCTCCGGCATCGTGGTCATGCTGTACCAAGAAGACACGGGCGTGGTCGGCACGGTCCACGACGCCGCAGGCAGTTGGCGGTGGGTCCTGCTTCAGTCGACGCTGGGAGTGCTCGCCGGCTGCGCGCTGTGGCTCGCGCCCTGGACGGCCCGGCGCGGCGTCCCCGCGGTGATCGTCACGGGCGTCGCGGCGACGCTGACCCTGCTCATCGTTCCGGGCGTCCTGGAGTCGGCCGCGCGCGTGTCGGGCGCCGGCCAGGTGCTCTGGCGGACGATGTGGCTCGTCCCCGCGCCGGTCCTGATCGGGCTGCTGGCGACGGTGCGGACGCCCGCGCCCGGACGGCGGGCCGCCGTGCGCGCGTCCCTCGCCGCCCTGCCCGCCGCGGCCCTGGTCATCGCGCTCGTCGCGGGCGGGACGCCGGTGTGGTCGAACGCGGCCAGGTCGGTCGTCGCGTCCCGCCCGTCGTGGAAGGTCTCCGCGTACGCGGTCGGCGTCACGCGGGACGTCGTCGGGCTCGTCGGGCCCGGGTCGACGGTCCTGATGCCGACCGGTTTCATGCGGGTCGTGCCGCTGCTGACCGTCCGGACGCAGGCGGTGAACCCGAACGGCCACTACCTGAAGCTGCTGCCCGTCCCGGCCCAGGCCATCGACGACCGCCAAGTCCTCACCGAGGCGGTCCGCACGCGGTACGGCGACAAGCCGGGGAGCGGCGCGGTGAAGGCGGCCCTGGAACGCGTCGGGGTGGACGTGGCGTGCGCATGGGGCAACGACCCGCGCGGGCTGGCCCTTCTCCGGGAGGCGGGCTACGGCGGTGATCATCGGGTCCGGCACCTGGTTTGCCTCTTCCCGCCGGCCCGTTGACCTTCCCTTCCTCGACCGGCCGGATGACGTGCGTTTTGTGGTGGTTCGTTTTGAACGCCATTGATCGGGCATCGCCGTCTCATTCGATCCGACGCACGTTGGAGGACCACCATGTCGACCGCGATCTGGGTCGTCATCGCCATTGTCGTCGTCGCCGCGCTCGCCGCCGCCGGATACCTGGCCTGGACCAGGTCCCGGACGGCGCGGCTGCGGCGGCGGTTCGGCCCCGAATACGACCGCGCCCTGGAGAACGAGGGCGGACGCGCCGCGGCGGAGCGCGAGCTGCGCTCCCGTGAGCAGCGCCATGAAGAGCTGGAGCTGCGGGACCTCGACCCGCGGCGGCGCGAGCAGTACCGCGAGCAGTGGGTCCGGGTGCAGGAGCGCTTCGTCGACACCCCGGAGGCCGCGGTCGAGCAGGCCGACGGCCTCGTCACCGTGGTGATGGGCGAGCGCGGCTACCCGACGCACGGGTTCGAGGAGAAGGTCGCGCACCTCTCCGTGGAGCACGGCCGCACGATGGACCACTACCGGAGCGCGCACACGATCAGCCGCAAGTCCGCGTCCAAGGAGGCCTCCACGGAGGACCTGCGGCAGGCCATGGTGCACTACCGCGCCCTGTTCGAGGAACTGCTGTCCACGCCCGGCCGGGAGCGGACCGGCCGGCACGCCCAGGACGAGCCCGCCCGCGAGCACACCGGTGAACACGCCGGTGAGCGCACCGGCGAGCATGCCCGCGAGCACGCCGGTGAGCGCACGGGTGAGGCGCCGCCCGCCGCGACGGCCGCCCGCCCGGCGGCCGGACGCCGCGACGACCAGACCCCGAGGAGCTGATCCCCATGGAGCACAGGCGACTCGACGACCGGGTGCCGGGTCCCGGCGCGGCCGGGGACACGCACGTCGCCGGTCCCTCGCCGAAACCCCGCGCGGCGGACGTGCCCGAGCCCGTCCCGGACACCACCCCGGACCCGATGCCGGCAGCGGAGCCGATGCCGGCCGCCGACCCGGTGCAGGCCGCGGACCCGGTGCCGGAGGCGGAGGCGGAGGCGGTCCCGGCCGCTCCTCCCCACACCGGGACCGGGACACCGCGGAAAATGCTCGACTCCGCCGAGGCGGAGCGCTTCCGGGAGCGCTGGCGCGAGGTCCAGTCCTCGTTCGTCGACGACCCCGGCGAGGCCGTGCGCCGGGCGGACGGCCTCGCGTCCGACGCCGTGGACGCGCTCGCCCGCGCGATCGCCGCGCACCGGCGGACGCTGTCCGACGCGCTGGAGGGCGGCGACCGTCCCGACACCGAGCGGCTCCGGCTGGCGCTGCGCGACTACCGGGAACTCCTGGACCGCATCTTCGCGACCTGACCGGCCCATGAGGAACGCCCCCGCGGATCCGCGGGGGCGTTCCCGTCTCGCGGGTCAGCCGTTCAGGAACCGGTACACCGCCTCGCGGCCCTGCGTGCCGCGTTCGCGGTTCTGGATGGAGTGCGAGGCGCCCTTCACCACGACCAGCTCGCCGCGCGGGGCGTAGCGGAGTTCCTCCCGCGCCCATTCCAGCGGTGTGGACAGGTCGCGGTCGCCGTTCAGCAGCAGCACGGGGACGGTGAGCGTCGTCCGGCGGGGCTCGGCGGTGTGCCGCGACCAGGGCCAGTGCAGGCATTCCTGGATGAACCCGTTGCCGGCGGCGGTGTCGGCGGTGAACGGCCAGGTGGCGCGGGCCGGCAGGTGCCTGCGCACCCGTTCCAGGGCGGCCGGGCGGCTGGCGGGCGGTGTCTCGGACGTCCCCCACGGGAAGTGTCCGTCGCCGCAGATCGTCGCGATGTGCAGGCCCGAGCTGTACCGGGTGACGTCGTCGCCGCCGGAGTCGAGGATCTGCAGCAGCCGGTCGAGCCGCGCCGGGTCTCCGTGGCGGGCCTCGTGGACGGCGGCCACCGCGTCACCCCAGCCGTTCGGCAGGGAGTCGGCGTCCCGGTAGGTCGGGTCGATGAACTCGTAGGTCACCAGCATGTCCCAGATCAGCACGGCGTCCGCGCGGTGCCGGGCGAGCCAGGCCAGGTCCTCCGCCGGGTCGAACCCGCAGGCGGGCGCCGTCTCGCAGGCGTCCCGCAGCACGCGCGCGGTGGCCCGCAGGCCCGTGAGGTAGAGCATGTCGTCGCGCTGCGGGTCGACGTGCGGCAGCACCGAGTCCAGGACCAGCTTGCTCACGTGCCGCGGGTACCGGACGGCGTAGCTCGCGCCTGTCATGGTGCCGTAGGACACGCCGTCCACGGTCCATTGCCGCACGTCGAGCGCGCGCCGCAGCATGTCGAGGTCGCCGACGGTCTGCTCGGTGGTGAAGTAGTGCCGCCGGTCCCCGAGCACGCCGGCGCACTCGGCGACGGCCCCGGGCGTGGGCGGCTCGATGTCGCCGCTGCCGACCTCCGCCTGCAGCTTCGGGCAGTCGATCGCACCGAACTCGCCCGTGCCGCGCTGGTCGATCATGACGAACCGGTAGTTCTTCGCGAGCTCCGGCATCCGCCCGGAGATGCCGGCGATGTACGGGACCCCGGGCTGGCCCGGCCCGCCGGTCAGGAACAGCAGGGTCCCCTTCGGCGCTCCGGTGTTTCCGGCGGTGGCCACCTGGAGCTTCAGGCTGCCCTTGCCGGGCCGCCGGTGGTCGAGCGGGACGGTCAGGAACGAGCAGGTGAACCCTGGTTCGCCCGCACAAGGACGGGGGTCGGCCAGCTTCGGTGCGGAGGGGTGGGGCGGAGGCGCTGTGGGTGCTGCGGCCGCCGTCGCCCCGCCGGATGCGGCGAGGGCGAGGGTGAGGGCGAACACCGCGGTGAGACGTGATCGCATGCGATTGATCATCACCCGGTTCGGCGGATCCGGCGGGGATCTCGCCGGATCCGGCCACCGCCCGGCGCCCGCCGGGCGGTGAGTCCTGGCACGGAGTCCGGGGCGGGACGCTCGTCAGACGGGCGGCGAGGGTGAATACTGAATCTCGTTCGGTAACCCCCTGAGCGGAGGATCAACGGTGTCCGAGAACTTCTCGATGACCATCGACGGCGCGGCCGTGGCCGCACCCGGCACCTTCGGGGTGATCAATCCGGCGACCGGCGAGGTGGCCGAGCAGGCGCCCGACGCCTCCAGGGAGCAGCTCGACGCGGCGATGGCGTCGGCGCAGGCCGCCTACGCGGACTGGCGCCGCGACGAGTCGGTGCGCCGCAAGGCGCTGCTCGCGGCGGCCGACGTGATGTTCGCCAGGTCGGAGGAGATCGGCCGCATCCTGACCCTGGAGCAGGGCAAGCCCCTCGCCGACGCGACCATGGAGGTCGTCGGCGCCGGCGTGTGGCTGAAGTACTTCGCCGACCTGGAGCTGCCCCGCGAGATCATCCAGGACGACGCCAACGCGCAGGTCGAGGTCGTCCGCCGCCCGATGGGAGTGGTCGCCGCGATCACCCCGTGGAACTACCCGCTGCTGCTCGGCGTGTGGAAGATCGCGCCGGCGCTGCTCGCGGGCAACACGCTCGTCCTCAAGCCGTCCCCGTACACCCCGCTGTCCAGCCTGAAGCTCGGCGAGGTGCTGCGGGACGTGCTGCCGCCCGGCGTGCTGAACGTCGTCACCGGCGGCGACGAGCTCGGCGCCTGGATGACCGGGCACGACGTCCCCCGCAAGATCAGCTTCACCGGCAGCGTCGCGACCGGCAAGCGCGTCGCCGCCGCGGCGGCCCCCGACCTGAAGCGCGTCACGCTGGAGCTCGGCGGCAACGACCCGGCGATCCTGCTGGACGACGCCGACCCGGCCGCGGTGGCCGACCGGCTGTTCGGCGCGGCGTTCCAGAACAACGGCCAGGTCTGCTCGGCGATCAAGCGCGTCTACGTGCCGGAGGCGCTGTACGGCGACGTGGTCGACGCCCTCGCCGAGCGGGCGAAGGCCGCCAAGGTCGGCGACGGCATGGAGGAGGGCGTCCAGTACGGGCCGATCAACAACAGGCCGCAGTACGAGCGGGTGTCGGAGCTGGTCGCCGACGCGCTCGCGGGCGGCGCCCGCGCGGCGGCGGGCGGGAAGCCCGTGGACGGGCCCGGCTACTTCTTCGAGCCCACGATCCTCGCCGACATCGAGGACGGCGCCCGGATCGTGGACGAGGAGCAGTTCGGCCCCGCGCTGCCGATCGTGAAGTACACCGACGTCGAGGACGCGCTCGCCCGCGCCAACGGCACCCACTTCGGGCTGTCCGGCTCGGTGTGGGGCGGCGACGCCGACCGGGCCGCCGAGATCGCCGGGCGGCTGGAGTGCGGCACCGCCTGGGTGAACACCCACCTCGCGCTCGCCCCGAACCAGCCGTTCGGCGGGTTCAAGTGGAGCGGCGTCGGCGTCGAGAACGGGCCGTGGGGCCTGTACGGGTTCACCGAGCTGCAGGTGATCCACCGGTCCAAGCTCTGAACGACCCATCGGCGGTGAGGGCCCGGCGGCGCCGGGCCCTTACCCGTCTCCGCCGCGTATTGCATGCGCGGAAAGTCACGACTTCGAGTCCGGAAAGTGACATGGCCACTACTGGCGGTCCAGTCCTGGAATGGGACACTTTCTGAGCGGGGGCCGTGGAGACCGCACCGCGACCTGTGAAGGAGCCGCATGCACACCTGGGACGTCATGCGCCGGGACGACCTCGGCAACACCTTCCACGTGGCCTCCCACGACTCGCGCATCTCGGCGTTGGCGCAGGTCCTGGTGATGGAGAGCGGCGTCCGGCACAAGCAGGCGTACTGGGTGGACGGGCCGCCGGGCCCCGCCGTCCGCACCAACCGCGATCTCTACCTGGTGTTCCTGCACCTCGGCCAGGAGGCCAGGGCGGCGTCCTGGTCGCTGTCGGCGTTCCTGCGCGCCCTGTGGAAGGTCAGCGCTCCGCTGAGTGACCAGGTCCGGCTGGAGCCCGACGACGTGGCGGCGATGTTCGCGGCGGCGTCCACCACCCCGCCCGCGGACTTCGACCCGGCGTGGAGCGGCAAGGACCTGGCGCTGCCCGGCGCCGAGCCGGACGGGTACGCCGACTGGGAGCGGGTCCTGCTGTCGCAGATCACCGACCTGGAGGACTTCCTCACCCATCCGCCGGGCCCGCAGGCGCGGTTCGGCGTGGACGCGCCCCGCCCGCCCGGCTCCGGCGCCCGCGCCACCCCCGCCCGCTGGTACAACTTCGACCCGGCGACGTACCTGGAGTGCGCGGTCGCCGGCAGCCTCGGCGGCTGGGACGCCGCCGACGGCGCCCGCGTGCCGCTGCCCTCTCGGCCCGGGGAGCCGCCGGCCCGCTCCTACGTCCGCACGATCACCACCATGAGCTGGGGCGATCTGGCCCGCATCGCGGTGTGCGGCCAGGTGTACGAGTAGCCCGGTCCCGTCCGGCCCGCGTGGTAGGACTGGGGACATGAGCGACAGGCCGGTCGAGATCACCGACCGGGGCGGCTGGTGGCTGGCGCGGGGACGCCCGCACCCGGCGCTGCGCCCGTTCCTGCGCTCCTACGACGGCTACTGGGAGACGCTCGCCGTCCCCACCCGGATGCGGACGCTGCCGACCCGCACCACCGTTGTGATCATCAACCTGGGCCCGCCGCTCTACCTGGAGGTCCCCGACCCGGGCGTGCGCGACCGCGAGTACACGTCGTTCGTGGCGGGGATGCACGACGGCCACGGCATGTATGTGAGCCCGGGCGGTCAGCGCGGGATCCAGCTCGACGTGACGCCGCTCGGCGCGTACACGCTGCTCGGTGTCCCGATGGCGCGGCTGACCAACGCCGCCGTCGACCTGGCCGACCTGCTCGGCCGGGAGGCGGGCACGCTGGTCGAACGGCTCGCCGCCGCCCCGTCCTGGGACGTGCGCTTCGACATCCTGGACGGCTTCCTGCTGCGCCGCCTCGACGCGGGGCCCGTCCCCGACCGGGAGGTGGCGCGGGCGTGGCGGCTGCTGAACGGCGACCCCGGCGTCACGGTCGCCGGCCTCGCCACCGACGTCGGATGGAGCCGCAAGCACCTGACCCGCCGGTTCCGCGAGCAGGCGGGGCTGCCGCCCAAGGTGATGGGGCGGGTGCTCCGCTTCCAGCGCGCGGTCGAGCTGCTGACCGGCGGCGCCGGGCTCGCCGACGCCGCGTCCGCCTGCGGCTACTACGACCAGGCGCACCTCAACCGCGAGTTCCGCGTCCTGTCGGGCTGCACGCCGACCGAGCTGATCGGCGGGCAACTCGAGCAGCAGCGCGTCAGCACCCTCTACGAGCCGGCCTGACGCCGGGGCGGGTCAGCCCTGGTGGACTCCGCCGCCGAAGTTCATCACGATGACCCCGATGACGATGATCACCGCGCCGGCGATCGTGAGGGGCTTGAGCTGCTCGCCGAACAGCAGCACGCCGCCGGCGAACGCCCCGATCGTCCCCAGCGCGGACCAGATCGCGTAGACGGGGCCGACGTTCAGCGACGTCAGCGCCCTGGCCATGAAGACGAACGAGATCAGGTACCCGGCCACCACGATCAGCGACGGCCACAGCCTGGTGAACCCCTCGGAGGCGCGCATCGCGAGCGTCGCCGTCACCTCGAAGGCGATCGCGAGCCCCAGCATCACGAACGGCATCAGCGCGCCTCGCCGTACTCGGCGGCGACCGCCTCGAAGACCTTCATCCCGGCCTCCCACTGCGTGCCGGGACGCGGCCAGTGCAGCGCGATCTCGGTGATGCCCAGTTCGGCGTAGCGTCCCGCCAGGTCGGTGAACGCACCGGGCGACTCCAGCCAAGGCTCGTCGGTGAACCCCGTCATCAGGATGAGGTCGTCGAGTTCGCGGCCCTCCGCGGCGCATGCGGCCTTGAGATTGGCGAGCCGGGACCGGACGACGTCGTGGGGCGCGGCGCCCCCGCCCTCGCCGCTCGTCACCCAGCCGGTGCCGTGCCGGGCGGCGACCCGCATACCGCGCGGCCCGTTGCCCGCGATGACGAACGGCACGCGGGGACGCTGGACGCAGCCGGGCTCCTCGACGACCTCCCGCGCGGTGTAGTACGTCCCCTCGAAGGAGGTCTCCGGGCCGGTCAGCAGGCGGTCGAGCAGGTCCACCCATTCGGCGAAGCGGGACGCGCGCTCGCCGGGCGTCCACTCGTCCCCGCCGAGGACGCCCGCGTCGCTGGTGCGGTGCGTGCCGCCCGACCCGATCGCGAGGGTCAGGCGCCCGCCGCTGACGTGGTCGATCGTCTTGACGGCGTGCGCGGTCGGGACGGGATGCCGGAAGTTCGGCGAGGTCACCAGCGTGCCGATCCGGACCCGCGAGGTGACCGCCGCCGCGGCGGCCAGCGTCGTGTACGCGTCGTACCAGGGCGTCGTCCCGCGCCAGGCGAGGTGGTCGTAGACCCACGCGTGCCGGAACCCGAGGTCCTCGGCGCGCCGCCACAGCTCCCCCGCCTCCGGCCACGACTGCATCGGCCACATCACGGTGCCGATCCTCAGTGCCGTCACTGTTCCTCCGTAGTCATCGCTCGATCATGGCGTGCTCTCCGCGAGCCACCGGTGCAGGGCCCACCACCAGTGCGCGGCGCGCGACACCGCCGCACCGCCCGCCGGGTCGTGCAGCGGGCGGCCGGTCAGCTCCTGCAGCCGCCGGATCCGGTACTTGACCGTGTTGCCGTGGACGTGCAGCGCCGCGGCCGTCGGCTCGATCCGGCCGCCGTGGTCGAGGTAGGCCAGCGCCGTCTCGGCCAGCTCCAGGTGGAACGGGTCGTCCCGGTCCAGCCCGGACAGCAGTGCGGCGGCGAGCAGGCCGCCCAGCTCCGGTTCGGCCTCGGTGACGGTGAGCAGCGCGAGGTCGGCCAGCTCCCGCATGCCGGTCAGCCCGGCGCCGGTGCCCGCCCGCAGCGCCCGCCGTCCGAGCGCGTACATCGGCGCCACCGCGGCGGGACGGGCGGGCGGCGCGGCCACCAGGAGCGGGCCTGACGGCGGCGGCTCCGGAAGGTGGGCGGCCAAGGCGGCGAACCGGCCGTCCACGAGCCCGCACAGGCCCGGCCCGGCCGCGGTCAGCTCGGTCTCCAGCCGCGCCGCCACCGCCGGGTCGCTGACGTCGGACACCACGCAGTGGTAGGCGGCGGCCGGGTCGAGCGGCGCGCGGACCGGGACCGCCTCGCCGTGCAGCAGCTGCCGGAGCATCTGGGCCCGCGCCTCCCGCGCGGTCCGGGCCATCTCCAGCTCGGTGACCCGGTGCGCGTGGACCATCCGGTGCACGAGCGCGGTGGTGATCTCGTCGATGCGGGTCACGCCGTCCAGCAGCGCGGCGTCCGGCACGCCCATGCGGCGGCCGCCGTCGACGAGCGTGCGGACGACGTGGGCGCGGCCCGCCTGGAACCCGTCCAGGAACGCCTCGACGGGCACGCCCTGCCGCGCCCGGTCCGAGCCGAGCCGCTCCGCCGCCGCGAGGACGTCCTCGCCGAGCCCGCCCTCCTCCAGCGCGGCGAGCACCCCCCGCATGAGGGCGCGGACGTGCCGCCTGGTCTCCTCCTCGGGCAGCGCCGCCACCGGCTCCGACCGGCCGCGTGCGGCGCGGACCGTCGCCTCCAGCACGGCCGGGTCGTCGCCGTGCTCGATCAGCAGCCGCAGGAACCGGTCCCCCGTCCCGACGTCCATGCCTGCATTCTGCCGCCCGGTTGTCCCGTCCGGACAACCGGGTGCGGGACGATTGGGCGGCGCCGGTCTAGCCGGATGCGGGGACGATGGTGTTCGGTGGGGGCAGACGAGCCTAAGGAGTCGCACCGATGTCCGATGAGGACGAGTTCCTGGAGAAGCTGCCGACCGACCTGATCTTCCGGCTGCCGCCCTCGTTCGACAGCGTCGAGGACGAGCGCCGGCACCGCAAGGAGCGGCTGACCGCCGCGCTGCGCATCTTCGGGAAGTTCGGCTTCGAGGAGGGCGTGGCGGGCCACATCACCGCCCGCGACCCCGGGCGCACCGACCACTTCTGGGTCAACCCGTTCGGCATGTCGTTCAAGCACGTCAAGGTCAGCGACCTGATCCTGGTGAACCACGAGGGCAAGGTCGTCGAGGGCCGGTACCCGGTCAACGAGGCCGCGTTCGCGATCCACTCCCAGGTGCACCAGGCGCGTCCCGACGTGGTGGCCGCCGCGCACAGCCACTCCACCCACGGGCGGGCGATCTCCGCGCTCGGCCAGAAGCTGGAGCCGATCACGCAGGACGTCTGCGCCTTCTACCAGGACCACGGCCTGTTCGACGACTACACCGGCGTCGTCACCGACCTGGAGGAGGGCAAGCGCATCGCCGCGGCCCTCGGCGGCCACAAGGCCGTCATCCTGCGCAACCACGGCCTGCTCACCGTCGGCGACACCGTGGACGCCGCCGCCTGGTGGTTCATCACGATGGAGCGCTCCTGCCAGGTGCAGCTCCTCGCCAAGGCCGCCGGCGAGGTCGTGCCCATCGAGCACGACAACGCCGTCCTGACCCACGAGCAGATCGGCAACGACCTGGTCGGCTGGATCAACTACCAGCCTCTCTACGACCAGATCACCCGCGAGCAGCCCGACCTGTTCGAGTAGTCCGCGTCCGAGCAGACAGCTCGGTGCCCGGCCCCGGCGGCCCCGCAGGTGCCGGGGCCTCCGCCTGCCCGGCGCCGGTCTCCGCACCGTGCCGGGCGAGCAGGACGCGGACGATGCGCTCGAAGGCCGCCCGGTCGCCCTCGGGCAGGGGCGCCAGGAATTCGGCGTCCACGGCGGCCGCCCCGCGGGTGACCTCGTCCAGTTCCGCGCGGCCCTCCGGCGTCAGCTCGACCACGTACCGGCGCCGGTCGGACGGGTCGCGCTCGCGGCGGACGAGCCCCGCGTCGGCCAGCCGCCCGGCGACCTCGACGAGGTCGCCGGGATCGATGCGCAGGCGGGCGCCGAGGTCGCGCTGCGAGGCGGGCCCGGCGTCGTCCAGCGCCGCCAGGACGGCGAAGTGCCAGAGGCCGAGGCCGTGCGCGGCCATCATCCGGCCCATGCGCGCGCGGCCGGCCCGCCCGACGCGGGCGAGCACGAACGTGGTGATCCCGAGCAGGCGGGGCGGCAGCGGTGCGGCGGTCTCCTCCATCCGGTTATTGTAGGGTCTTACCAATCATTGGTGAACACCCATGAATGAGGAGGCGTGATGGACGCGCTCTATCCGCGTCTGCTGGTGGACGACTTCGGCGCCTGCGCCGGCTTCTACGAGGCGGCCCTGCGCGAGCTGCTGGGGATCGAGCCGGTCAAGGTGCTGCCCGAGGCCGAGTACGCGGACTGGGATCTGAAGGACGAGGGCGTGCTGGTCCTGATGGGGCGCGCCCGGATGGCCGAGGCCGTGGGCACGAGCGGGCTGCCGGCCCCGTCCGGGCAGGACCGTTCGATGCTGGTGCTCCGGGTGGACGACGTCGACGCGGCGGCCGAGACCCTCGCCGGGCTCGGCGCCGTCCCGGCCGCACCGCCCCGGGACCGTCCCGAGTGGGGGCCGGGGCTGCGCACGGCCCACCTCCGCGACCCCGGCGGCAACCTCCTGGAACTCCAGTCCTACTGAGGGTCGGCGGCGGGTTCGGCGAGCGGGAGGAGGACCTGGAAGCGGGTGTCGCCCGGCAGGGACTCCACCCGGATGTCGCCGCCGTGGCGGCCGACGACGATGCGCCAGGAGATGTCGAGGCCGAGGCCCGTGCCCTGCCCGACCGGCTTGGTGGTGAAGAACGGCGTGAAGATGCGGTCGAGATGCTCCTCGGGGATGCCCGTCCCGGTGTCGCCGATCTCCACGAGCGCCTGGTCGTTCTCCCGCGCGGTCCGGACCGTGAGGGTGCCCGAGCCGTGCATCGCGTAGAGGGCGTTGACGATCAGGTTCGTCCAGACCTGGTTCAGCTCCGCGGCGTAGACCGGGACGAGCGGCAGCGATTCGTCGTAGTCGACCTTCACCGTCACGTCCGGCCCGAACTTGCGCTTCAGCATCGTGAGCGTGCTGTCGAGCAGTTCGCGCAGGTCGGCGTGCTGGTAGGCGGCGCGGTCGAGCTGGGAGTACTGGCGGGCCGAGTCCAGCAGCGCGGTGATGCGGCCCATCGCGTCGGAGATCTCCGCCTGGAGCTGCGCGACCTCCAGCACCTCGGCGAGCCACCGCATCGCCGCCGGCAGGTGCTCGCCCGCCGCGCCCGCGACGTCCTCGGCCTGCTCGATCGAGATCCCGGCGGCGACCAGTCCGGGCGCGAGGTCCCAGGCCTCCTCGACGCCGTGCTCCTCCAGCCAGTCGCCCAGCTCGTCCTCGGCGTCGCTGACCTCCAGGGGGCTGCGGCGGCCGGCCGGCGGCGCGGGCAGCGCCGGGCGCAGCGAGACGAGCGCGCTCAGATGGGTGCAGTCGACGCCCCGCGCGGCGAGGTCGGCCAGCGTCCGCTGCGAGGCCAGCAGCCGGTCGCCGAGCTCGGCGCTGGCCCGCGCGGCGGCCGCGGCCGGGTTGTTCAGCTCGTGGGTGAGCCCGGCGGTGATCGTGCCGAGCGCGGTGAGCCGCTCCCGCTGGTCCACGATCCGCCGCGCGTTGGACATCCCGAAGAAGATGCCCTCCAGCAGGTGCGTCGCCATCGGGAACCACTTGCGGACGGCCTTGGCGAACTTGCGGGCCGGCAGCACGAAGACCCGCCCCGGGCGGGTCGCCCGCAGCGTGTGCTGGTACTTCTGCTCGATCTTGTCGCCCAGGTACGCCTGCACGGCGCCGCCGTAGGTGCCGGGACGGTCCGTCCGGCTGACCTCGACCGCGTGGCCCCGCACGGTCTGGGTCATCACCATCTCGCCGTCCAGCAGCACGTACAGGAACTCGGCGGGGTCCCCCTGCGCGCAGATCACGCCGTCCGCGGGATACTCCTCGGCCGTCCCGTGCTGCGACAGCCAGCCGAGCTTCTCCTCGTCGAGGTCCTCGAAGAGGAACAGCCGCCGCAGCTCCTCCGGTGATGCTCCGCTCATGCCTGCTCCAGGTAGCGGTGGACGAGGGCGACGGCCATCGCACCGTCGCCGACCGCCGAGGCGACGCGCTTCATCGACTCGGCGCGGACGTCGCCCGCGGCGAACACGCCGGGGACGCTGGTCTCCAGGTGGTAGGGCTGGCGGGCGAGCGGCCAGCCCGCCGGGCGGCGGCCCCCGGCGACGAGGTCGGGCCCGGTCGTCAGGTAGCCGCGCGCGTCGCGCTCGACGAAGCCGTCCAGCCACGCGGTGCCGGGCTCGGCGCCGATGAACACGAACAGCCAGTGCGCGTCGATCGTCTTCTTGCCCGCCGGGGACGCGAACGTGAGCCGCTCCAGCCGGTCGGCGCCGTCCGCGCCGCACACGGTCTTGCCGGTGTGGACCTCGATGTTGGGCGTCGCGGCGATCTGCTCGATCAGGTAGTGCGACATCGACCGCTCCAGGCCGTCCGCCCGGACGATGATGTGCACCTTCTTCGCGTACCGGGCGAGGTACACGGCGGCCTGCCCGGCCGAGTTGGCGCCGCCGACGACGGCGACCTCCTCGTTCTCGCAGGCCGGAGCCTCGGTGAGCGCGGCGCCGTAGAACACTCCGCGGCCGACGAAGTCGTCCACGCCCTCGGCGTTGAGCCGCCGGTAGGAGACGCCGGTGGCGAGGATGACGGCGTGCGCGGCGATCTCCGTGCCGTCCGCCAGCCGCGCCACCCGGGCGGTGCCGCGCGCCTCCAGCGCGGTGACCTCCCCGGCCTGCAGCAGCTCGGCGCCGAACCGGCCGGCCTGCCGGCGGGCCCGGTCGGCGAGCTGCGCCCCGGTGACCCCGTCGGGGAAGCCGAGGTAGTTCTCGATGCGGGAGCTCTGCCCGGCCTGCCCGCCGAGGGCGTGCCGCTCGACGACGACCGTCTTCAGCCCCTCCGACGCGCCGTACACGGCCGCGCCCAGCCCGGACGGCCCGCCGCCCACGACGATCAGGTCGTAGAACCCGGTGGACGGGGTGCTGGACAGCCCGATCGCGGCGGCGAGCTCGGCGTCGGACGGGGCCGACAGCGTGCCGCCGTCCGCCTTCACCACCAGCGGAAGCTCCGGGTGCCCGGCGGCCGACACCAGCTCGGCGCCCTCCGGGTCGGTGTCCATCAGCCACGTGTAGGGCGTCTGGTGGCGGGCGAGGAAGTCGCGGACCTCGTAGGAGCGGGACGACCAGCGGTGCCCCACCACGCGCAGCTCGCCCCGCGGCCGGCGGTCCTCGCGCGCCCACGCGTCGAGCAGCGAGTCGATCACCGGGTAGAACTTCTCGTCCGGCGGATCCCACGGCTTCAGCAGGTAGTGGTCCAGGTCGACGTCGTTGATCGCGCGGATCGCCGCGTCGGTCTCGGCGTAGGCGGTGAGCAGGACGCGCCGCGCGAAGGGGAACAGGTCCATGGCGCGCTCGAGGAACTCCACGCCGTCCATGCCCGGCATCCGGTGGTCGGCGAGCAGCACGGCCGTGTCCTCGCCGCGCAGGCGCAGCTCGCTCAGCGCGTCCAGGGCCTGCCGCCCCGACTCGGCGCGCACGATCCGGTACGTCTCGGCGTAACGGCGGCGCAGGTCGCGCGCCACGGCGCGGGACACTCCCGGATCGTCGTCGACGGTCATCAGTACGGCTTTGGGCACCGCGTCCCCCTCTATCGCCAGAACCCCACACAAAAGCCTACGTGGCCCGGGCCACTCCGGCGCGCGCGGGCACACCCCCGCCTCCCGCCCGGGTCCGCACCATCGGTCATGATCGGAGGATGGACCTGCGTGTTGCGCTGATCGGATTCGGCACCGGCGGCTCGGTGTTCCACGCCCCGCTGATCACGTCCGTCCCCGGGCTGCGGCTGGCCGCCGTCGTCACCCGCGCGCCGGAACGGCGGCGGGCCGCCCGGGAGCGGTACCCGGACGCGGACGTCGTGGACCGCGCGGACCGGCTGTGGGGGGCGCCGGACGCCTACGACCTCGTCGTCGTCGCCGCGCCGAACCGGCAGCACGTCGCGCTGGCCCGGGCGGCGCTGACCGCGGGCGTCCCCGTCGTCGTCGACAAGCCGGTGGCGGCCTCCACCGCCGACGCCCGCTCCCTCGCCGCGCTCAGCGCCGTCCGGGGGGTGCCGGTGTTCCCGTACCACAACCGCCGCTGGGACGGCGACTACGTCACGGCGGCGCGACTGATCGCCTCCGGCGCCCTCGGCGGCGTCCAGCGGTTCGAGTCCCGGTTCGAACGCTGGCGGCCCGAGGTGAAGGAGAGCTGGAAGGAGAGCACCGACCCCCGCGACGCGGGCGGCATCCTGTTCGACCTCGGCTCCCACCTCGTCGACCAGGCGGTCGGCCTGTTCGGCCGTCCCGGCCGCGTCTACGCCGAGATCGACACCCGCCGCCGCGGCGCCACCGCCCCCGACGACGTGTTCCTCGCCCTCACCCACCGGAACGGCACCCGCTCGCACCTGTGGATGAGCGCGACCGCCGCCCAACTGGGCCCGCGCTTCCGCGTCCTCGGGGCCCGCGCGTCCTACACGGTCTCCGGCATGGACCCGCAGGAGGACCAGCTGCGCGCGGGCCTCACCCCGAAGGACCCCGGCTACGGCATCGCCGCGCCGGAGTCGCACGGCCTCCTCGGCGTGCCCGGCGAGGCGGCTCCCGAGCCCACCGCCCCCGGCGCCTACCAGGATTTCTACGCCGGTGTCGTCCGTGCCCTCCGCGACGGCGCCGCGCCGCCCACCACCCTCGCCGATGCGATCACCGGCCTGGAGGTCATCGAGGCCGCCGCCCGATCCGCCCGCGAGAACACCGCCGTCGACCTAGACGACCAGTAGCCCGGAGGCGCCGCCGCGGCGGCACGCGGTGCGTCACGGCCGCGAGGTGCGAGTCAGATGCGAGGTGCGCGTCAGAGCGAGGTGCGGGTCACAGCGAGGTGCGCGTCAGAGCACCGAGACGTGGACGTGGTCGAAGTGGTTCTGCGTGATGCTGCCGCGGTCCTCCATCTGGCGCCAGCCGCCGCTGCTGCGCATGTCGTAGATGCGCTGCTTCCAGATGACGTACTTGATGCCGAGGCGGGAGGCGTTGTCGATCACGTACTGGGCGACGCGGTCGCCGTGCGCCTGGGCGGAGGCGCTCGGCATCTTCCCGCCGGTGCTCTCCATGAAGTCGCAGGCGGTGCCGGAGCCGTGGTCCTGGGGGTCGCCGGGACGGGCGCAGCCGATGGTCGGGAACGGCCCGAACTTGCCGTCGATCTCCACGAGCACGGTGCGCATCCGGGCGGTCATCGAGTTGCCGACGATCGGGGACTTGGTGCCGCTGACGCCGTCGGGGCGCCCGCCGCCGCCGACGGGGGCCTTCGTCACCTCGGGCTTGTACTTGGCGAGCAGCTTCTTGACCCGGGCGCGCTGGCTCTCCAGGTCCTCGATCTCCTTCTTGACCTCCGCCAGCTTCTTCTTCGCCGTCTCGTCGGACTGCGCCGCCTTCGCGTTGAGGGCCTGGAGGTTCTGGATGCGGCGGCCGTTGTTGCGGCTGATGTGCTCGATGACCGCCGCGTCGTGGACGGCGGCGCCCGGCTCGGCCGAGGAGATCATCGGGATCATGTCGAGGCGGCCGGTCATGTAGGTGCTGGAGGCGAGCTGGGCGACGCCGACGCGGGCCGCGTCGTACTCGCGGCCGACCTTCGCCGCGTCCGCGCCCGCGCGCTCGGCGGCCTTCTTCGCCTCCTCCAGCGAGACGAGCTCGCCGCGGTACTCCTTCGACAGCTTCTCCGAGCGCACCTTCAGCTTGGCGTACTCCTTCTTGAGATCCTTCGGCTCCTGCGGGAGGCCCGCGGCGCTCCCGGTCACCGGCGGCAGCGCCGCCGACACCCCCACCGCGAGGACGAGCGCGGTCACGCGCCTCGCCATCGTGCGCCCGCGCGACGCACGGGCCGTCCTGCCGCTTGGATCGAGGGCCGCCACAGATCTCTCCTACATAACAAAGCTCAAGATTGGCGGCACGTTACCACAATCGCCCATTTAGCCTCATACGCTTCAGAAAACACACACACAGTCACCCGCCGGGCACGCGGCATGAGACCCGCGGGCCGGACCGCCCGACGGCGGTCCGGCCCCCGGCCCGCGGCCCCGGCCCGCGGCCCCCGCCCCCATCACGGGCCCCGCCCCCGTCACGGGCCCACGAGCTCCTCCCAGCGCGGCACCCGCGGCGCCGACAGCAGCCGCAGCCCGGCCTCGGAGACCGTCCGGTCCCCTTTGCGGCTGTTGCACTTGCCGCATGCCAGGACGGTGTTCTCCCAGGTGTCGCCGCCGCCGCGCGACTGCGGGTGGACGTGGTCGATCGTGTTCCCGCGCTTCCCGCAGTAGCAGCAGCGGCCCCGGTCGCGCAGGTACACGCCGCGCTTGGTCCACGGCGGGCGCCTGCCGTGCCGCCAGCGCATCGCGACGTAGCGGACGAGCCGCAGGACCCGCGGCACGGGGAAGCTGCCGAAGGTCCGGCCCTCCTCGGCCTCCTCGACGACCGCCACCTCGCGCACCAGCATGCGGATGGCGTGCCGCAGGTCCACCCGTTGTAAGGGCTCGTACGACGCGTTCAAGACGAGCACGTTCACCGGGCCACCTCCTTACCCATGCGCCGCTCCGGACCAGGACTCGCCCCGGCTCCGCACCGCCCCTTATCCACCCCCGGAAGGACGGAAAAGGGCCGCTGCGGCGTTCTCCCACTGAACGACGGGAAAATACTCCGGCATTTACCAGCCTCCGGGCATTTCCCGGAACACTCCCATAAGACTGCCGACCCTAACGACACTCAGCAACGCATTTTCAATCACCCCGCGCAACCACCCCCGAACCCACCGCGAACCCGGCTCGCCCCACCCGATCGCTCGTACCCGAACCGCCTCCGCAGCACGCCCCAACAAGCGCGAGCGGTCAACCCCGAGCCCCGCGTCCACGCACGATCCTCGGCCCCGCCTCCCCGCATACTTCGGCCGCCCCGGCCGCTTAGCGAGGGTGGCGCGGGCGTGGCTCGGCTGGGGACGGGGTGGGTCGGATCAGGTGCGGCATCGCGGTCGCGCACTCGGTCCACCACTTGTCCCGGTCCGGGTCTGCGGGCCTCGCCTCGATCGCCGCCGCGCAGGCCGGGCAGGCCGTGTCCGTCCAGGCGAGCCGTACTGCGGCGGTCTGCTTCGCCGGTCTTTCCGTAGCGCCCCAGAAGCGCATGACGTCGTCCCGGCGGACGGCTCTCTCGGCAGGGGTTTCGCGTGTTCCGGCGGTGCCGGCTCTTGCGAGGAAGGCTCTTTGCTCGGCGAACAGTTGCCAGGCGAGGGCCCGGACGAGGTTCGCGGCGGTGAGCATGCTCGCGTAGGGGACGTGCCGTGCCGTCACCTCCGGGAGGCCGAAGCGGTGCAGGCCGGCTGTTTCGGCTCTGGCGCGGGTCGCGTCCTCCGGTTCGAGGGTGATGTAGACCGGTGCCCAGTCGCCGCCCAGGAAGAACTCTTCCGGTTCGGCGGGCGGGCCGTCCTCGGGCGGGAGGATGCGGCCCGTGTCCAGGTCGGCGACCCTGCCTCGCAGGGCCGCGGCCAGGGTGCGGGCGGCGAGGCGGGTCGCCTGTGCGTGGCGGGGCAGCCCGGCGGGCGCCGTCACAGCGGTGACGGTCATGTGACGCGCCGCCCCGAACACGTCCCGGAGGCCGTCCGGGGCTCCGTCCAGCCGACGCACCTGTTCCTTCAACTCCGCGGTGATCTCGGTCACCGGGTTCACCGTCAGCCGGGACGACGCCAGCATCGCCGCCGCGACCCGGCCCAGCCCCCGGGCGCCGAGCGCGTCCCGTAGACGGTCCGGTCCCGGGACGGCCCGCGTGCCGGCCGCTACCAGGAACCGCGCGGTGACCGTCTCGGGCACTGTCAGGACGAATCGCTCCGCCATCCCCCGCCTCCCCGATCCAGACGCGCCCGGCCCGGGACGCGTCTGGGTCCCAGGCTGGCCGTGGCGGCGTCGGGCCCGCCGGGAAACGCGAGGTTGTGGACAACCCTCAGGGGAGGGCGGTCACCTGGGCCTGGTACTCCCGGGACTCGCGTTCGGTGCGGAAGCCCAGTTCCTCGTTGACGGCGATCATGTGGGCATTGTCGCCGGAATTATCCGTTTCTATCTCGCGGACGTCGGGGCGGCCCGCCGCCAGCCAGGCGAGCATCGCGGCCTTCACCCAGATGCCGATGCGCCTGCCGCGGTGCTCGGGGACGACCGCCGTGTCGTACTGGGCGGCGCGGCCGGCCGAGTCGTGCGGGACGACGATCTCGGTGAAGCCCGCGATGGCGCCCCCGTGCAGTGCGGCGACCGTGTAGAGGTCGTCGCCGCGCTTGGCGACCACCTCGGCCATCTCGCGGACGCGGTGCGCGTCCCAGGCGGCGCCCTCGTACTCGGCGAAGTCCGCCATGGCGTGCTTCGCGCGGGCCAGGGCGGCCGCGTGCTCGTCCGGGACCACGCCCTGCCAGCGGACGAGGTCGTATCCGGCGGGCGCCTCGGCCAGCAGGTGCTCGATGCGTTCCGCGGGGACGTCGTCCAGGCGCAGCAGCATGCCGCGCAGGGTGAGGACGCACTCGAACCCCTGCGACTCCAGGAACGGCACGGCCGGGGTCCCGGCGAGGACCTGCGCGATCACGCTGGTGCGTCCGTCGGCGCGCAGCCCGGCGGCGGCGGCGGTGAGGAGGCGGCGGCCGAGGCCGCGGCGCCGGTGGCCGGGATGGACCCGCACGTCGATCTCGCCGGGACGGCCGGTGCCGGGCTCTCCGGCGAGCCGCAGCACCGCCACCGCGACCAGCCGGCCGCCGTCCGCCGCGGCCCAGAGCCGCTGCCGCGACCCGGGCTCGGCGCCGAGCAGCCGCCGCGCCGTCTCCTCGGGGTCCGGGGCGGGGTCCCCGGCCGGGTCGGCGGCGTGGACGGCCGCGAGGACCTCGTGCCACGCGCGGATCTGCGCGTCCGTCGGAGCGTCGAGCGCGATGACGTCCATCCGACTTTTGTACCGGATCCCGGCCCGCCGCGACCGGCCATGCCGGGAACCGGGCTCAGGCGTCCCGGGTGAACGCGGCCAGGATGCGGTCGGCGGCGAGCGCCGGGGTGAGCGTCCCGTCCGCGACCTCCCGCTCCAGCCGCGGCGCCAGCTGCCGGACGTCCGGGTGCGCGTGCAGCTCGGTGAGCAGCCGCTCGCGGACCATGGCCCACGTCCAGCCGACCTGCTGGCGGCGGCGCCGGGCCTCCAGCTCGCCGGACGCGCGCAGCCGCTCCTGGTGCTCGACGATCTCGGCCCACACCTCGTCCAGCCCGGTGCCCTCGCGGGCGCTGCAGGTGAGGACGGGGGTGTCGCGCACGCGTTCGTCGCTGCGCAGCATCCGCAGCGCCCCCGACAGCTCGCGGGCGGCGCGCCTGGCCTCCATCTTGTGGTCGCCGTCGGCCTTGTTCACGGCGATGACGTCGGCCAGTTCCAGGACGCCCTTCTTGATGCCCTGCAGCTGGTCGCCGGTGCGGGCGAGCGTGAGGAACAGGAAGGAGTCGACCATCTCGGCGACGGTCGTCTCCGACTGGCCGACGCCGACCGTCTCGACGAGGACGATGCCGTACCCGGCGGCCTCCATGACGACCATCGCCTCGCGGGTGGCCTTGGCGACGCCGCCGAGCGTGCCCGCGGTGGGCGAGGGCCGGATGAACGCGGCCGGGTCGGCGGCGAGGCGCTGCATCCGGGTCTTGTCGCCGAGGATGCTGCCGCCCGTCCGGGTCGAGGACGGGTCCACGGCGAGGACCGCGACCCGGTGCCCCTCGCCCGTCAGGCGGGTGCCGAGCGCGTCGATGAACGTGGACTTGCCGACCCCGGGCACGCCGGTGATCCCGACCCGGCGGGCGTTCCCGGCGTGCGGGGTCAGCTCGACCAGCAGCCGCTGCGCCAGCTCCCGGTGGTCGGGGCGGGTCGACTCCACGAGCGTGACCGCGCGGGCGATCCACGCCCGCGACCCGTCCCGCACCCCGGTGACGTAGTCGTCGAGCCCCGGCCTCACGTGGCGACGTGCCCCAGCCGCGCGGTCAGCTCGCCGAGCAGGCCGAGCGCGGCGTCCGCGAGGACGGTGCCGGGCGGGAAGATCGCCGAGGCCCCGGCGGCGCGCAGCTCGTCGAAGTCCCCCGGCGGGACGACCCCGCCGACGACGATCATGATGTCGGCGCGGCCGAGCGCGGCCAGCTCCTCGCGCAGCGCGGGCACCAGCGTGAGGTGGCCGGCGGCGAGCGAGTTGACGCCGACGATGTGCACGTCGGCCTCGACGGCCTGCCGGGCGACCTCCGCCGGGGTCTGGAACAGCGGGCCCACGTCGACGTCGAAGCCGAGGTCGGCGAACCCGGTCGCGATCACCTTCTGGCCGCGGTCGTGGCCGTCCTGGCCCATCTTGGCGACGAGGATGCGGGGGCGGCGGCCCTCGGCGTCCTCGAACGCGGCGGTCGCGGCGCGCGCCTTCTCGATGCCCGTCACCTGCCCGGCCTCTTCCCGATACACACCGGAGATCGTACGGATCTGCGCCGCGTGCCGCCCGTACGTCTTCTCCAGGGCGTCGGAGATCTCGCCGACGGTGGCCTTGGCGCGGGCGGCGCCGATGGCGAGCTCGAGGAGGTTCTGCTCCAGGCCGGACGCGCGGGTGCCGTTCTCGGCGGCCTCGGCGGCGCGGGTCAGCGCGTCCAGCGCGGACCGCGTCGCGGCCTCGTCGCGCTCCTCCCGCAGCCGGCGCAGCTTGTCGATCTGCTGCGCCCGGACGGACGCGTTGTCGACCTTCAGGACCTCGATCTCCTGCTCGGTGTCCGGGCGGTACTTGTTGACGCCGATGACGGGCTGCCGCCCCGAGTCGATGCGGGCCTGGGTGCGGGCCGCGGCCTCCTCGATGCGCAGCTTGGGCAGCCCTTCGTCGATCGCCTTCGCCATGCCGCCGGCCTGCTCGACCTCGGTGATGTGGCCCCAGGCGCGGCGGGCGAGGTCGTAGGTGAGCCGCTCGACGTAGGCGCTGCCGCCCCACGGGTCGATGGTGCGGGTCGTCCCGGACTCCTGCTGCAGGAGCAGCTGGGTGTTGCGGGCGATGCGGGCCGAGAAGTCGGTCGGCAGCGCGAGGGCCTCGTCCAGCGCGTTGGTGTGCAGCGACTGGGTGTGGCCCTGCGTGGCGGCCATGGCCTCGATGCAGGTGCGGGCGACGTTGTTGAAGGCGTCCTGGGCGGTGAGGGACCAGCCGGACGTCTGCGAGTGCGTCCGCAGCGACAGCGACTTGGCGTTCCGCGGGCCGAACGTCTTCACCAGCCGCGCCCACAGCAGCCGGGCGGCGCGGAGCTTGGCGACCTCCATGAAGAAGTTCATGCCGATCGCCCAGAAGAACGACAGGCGGGGCGCGAACGCGTCGATGTCCAGGCCGGCGTCGCGCCCGGCGCGGATGTACTCGACGCCGTCGGCGAGGGTGTAGGCCAGCTCCAGGTCGGCGGTGGCCCCGGCCTCCTGGATGTGGTAGCCGGAGATCGAGATGGAGTTGTACTTCGGCATCCGCTGCGAGGTGAACGCGAAGATGTCGGAGATGATCCGCATCGACGGCTGCGGCGGGTAGATGTAGGTGTTGCGGACCATGAACTCCTTGAGGATGTCGTTCTGGATGGTCCCGGCGAGGGCCTCCGGCCGCACCCCCTGCTCCTCGGCGGCGGCGATGTAGAGCGCCAGGACGGGCAGGACGGCGCCGTTCATGGTCATCGACACGCTCATCCTGTCCAGCGGGATGCCGTCGAACAGCCGGCGCATGTCGTAGATGGAGTCGATCGCCACGCCGGCCATGCCGACGTCTCCGGAGACGCGCGGGTGGTCGGAGTCGTAGCCGCGGTGGGTGGCGAGGTCGAACGCGACCGACAGGCCCTTCTGCCCGGCGGCGAGGTTGCGCCGGTAGAAGGCGTTGGACTCCTCGGCGGTGGAGAACCCGGCGTACTGCCGGATCGTCCACGGCTGGGTCGCGTACATCGCCGGGTAGGGGCCGCGCAGGTAGGGCGCGATGCCCGGCAGGGTGTCGAGGAAGTCGAGCCCGGCCAGGTCGTCGCCGGTGTAGAGCGGCTTGACGCCGATGCCCTCGGGCGTGTCCCAGGTCTGGGCCTCCGGGTCCTTGCCGGTGGCGTCGGCGACGGCGGCGCGCCACCGCTTCGCGGCCTCGTCGGCGGGGGGCGCCGTCCCGAGCTCGATCTCGGTGAAGTCGGGGATCATTCGTTCACTCCCAGATCGTGGAGGGTGGTCTCCAGGACCCCGATCGCGTCGCATCCGGCGTACACGTTGGCGTCGACCCCCTCGTAGGTTCCCTTACCCGCGAGCCAGACCTTCACCGCGCCCGCCTCGCGCAGGATCCGCGCGGCCTCGGCGGCCTGTTCCTCGTACAGCCGGTCGCTGGAGCAGACGCAGGCGACGGCGGTGCCGGACGTCCCGAACTCCTCGGGCGCCCCGGTGACCGTCTCGATGCCGCCGGCCTGGAAGAGGTTGGCGGCGAACGAGGCGCGCGCGGTGTGGACGGCGATGGGCCCGAGCGTCGCCAGGAACACCTTGGGGCGTCCACCGGTCGCGTCCAGGTGCGCGTCGGAGCGGTCCCGCAGGGCCTCGAAGTCCTGCGCGTACGTCACCACCGGCAGGCCGCCGCCGGGCTCGGCGGGCGCCGGGTCGCGTCCGGGCAGCGTCTCGGCGAGGTTGGGGAACTCGCTGACGCCGGTGAGCGGGGCCGTGCGCCGGGCGATGTCCTTCCGCCGCCGGGCCCAGGTCGCGGCGAGCCGGCCGGCGACGAGGCCCGACTCCAGGGCGGCGCCGAGGCCGCCGGCCCTCTCGATCTCGGTGAACCACGCCCACGCGGACTGGGCGATCCCCTCGGTGAGGCTCTCGGCGTACCAGGACCCGCCGGCCGGGTCGACGACGCGGGCGAGGCTCGACTCCTCCAGCAGGAGGGTCTGGGTGTTGCGGGCGATGCGGCGGGCGAAATCGTCCGGCAGCCCGAGGCGGGCGTCGAACGGCTGGACGGTGACCGCGTCCGCGCCGCCGACCCCGGCC
The DNA here is from genome assembly GCF_001552195.1 of Actinomadura latina NBRC 106108. Classification (GTDB taxonomy): domain Bacteria; phylum Actinomycetota; class Actinomycetes; order Streptosporangiales; family Streptosporangiaceae; genus Spirillospora; species Spirillospora latina. The sequence continues at coordinate 14,854 of NZ_BCQS01000030.1, read as the reverse complement.
GCGAACGCCGCGATGGTGGTGCGGAGCATGTTCACCCACGGGTCGCGGCGCGTCATCATCGCCGCGGACGTGACCGCGTGGATCCGCGCGGCCGTCCCGTCGGCGGCGCCGCTGACCTCGGCGACCCGCGCCCACAGCCGGCGCAGGGCGCGCAGCTTGGCGATCGAGGAGAACTGGTCGGCGTTGACGGCGACGCGGAAGCCGATCTGCCCGAACGCCTCGTCCACGCTCAGCCCCGCGCCGGTCAGGGCGCGCAGGTAGGCGACCCCGGCGGCGACGACCGCGCCGAGCTCCTCGGCGTCGCTCCCGCCGGCGTCGTGGTACGGGGTGCCGTCGGCGGTGACGGCGCGCAGCCCCGGGAACTCCCGGACGCACCGGACGGCCAGCGCGGCGGCCTCGTCGAGCGACCCGGCGGCGCCGGTCCGGGCCTGGAGCCCGAGCGGGTCCGCGCCGAGGCTCCCGGACGCGTCCGCCGCGTTCCCGCGCTCGGTGACCAGGGCGAGGAAGGCGTCCGCCGCCTCGGCCGACGCCGCGCCCGCGTCCAGCACGACGGGCGCGAGATCGAGCAGCACGCCGTGCAGCGCGACCGCGAGACCGGCGACCGGGAGGCCGCCCTCGCCGAGCCGCAGCCAGACCGAGGTGGCGCCGTTCTCCAGGTCGGCGAGGATCGCCTCGCGGGTGACGGCGGGGTCGGGGTGCGCGTGCCGCTGCCGGACGTCCCATCCGGCGATGCCCTCACCGTCCGGCCGCACCTCGCGGACGTAGGGGGCGAGGCCGGGCCGCCCCGGCGACGCGTCGCCGCGGGTGTAGAGCGCCCCGATCGGGACCCCGTCGTACGACTCGCGGGTCAGCAGACCCTCGATCTCCTCAAGGGGGGTGTCGTCGGTCGCCGCGCCGGACTTGCGCAGCACCCCCTTCACCATCTCCCGCCACCGGTCGCGCTCGGCCGGGGGGAAGGCGGCGGCCAGTTCGAGTTCCTCAGGCGGCACCGTCATGCCCTGGATCGTAGGCGAGCGACCGAACGCCGCTCTGAATCGGGTCCCACTGATCAGAACCGGGGACGGCCCGCCCGCCGGTTAGCGGGGCGGCGTCCGGGAAGAGCAGGCCCATGACCTTGGATTCGCTCCCCGGTGACCTCTACCACATGCAGGAACTGCTCGACGAGCGCGAGAAGGAGATCGTCGGGCGGGTGCGCGGCTTCCTGGAGTCGAAGGTCGCGCCGATCGCGGACGACTGCTGGGCGCGGGCCGAGTTCCCCTTCGACCTGATCCCGCAGTACGGGGAGCTCGGCATCGCCGGCCTGGCGTACGACGAGTGCCCCGGCGAGAGGCCGAGCAGCCTGCTGACGGGGTTCCTCGCGATGGACATGGCGCGCGCGGACCCGTCCATGGCGACGTTCTTCGGCGTCCACACCGGCCTCGCGATGGGCAGCATCGGCCGGTGCGGCTCCCCGGAGCAGCGCGAGCGGTGGCTGCCCGCGATGGGGCGGATGGAGAAGATCGGCGCGTTCGCGCTCACCGAGCCGGAGGGCGGGTCGGACGTGGCGCTGGGCCTGCGCACCACGGCGCGCCGCGACGGCGACCACTGGGTGCTGAACGGCGCGAAGCGCTGGATCGGCAACGCCACGTTCGCCGACTGCAACGTCGTCTGGGCGCGGGACGAGGCGGACGACCAGGTCAAGGGATTCGTCGTCACCAAGGGCACGCCGGGCTTCACCGCCACGCCGATCAAGAACAAGATCGCGCTGCGGACCGTGCAGAACGCCGACATCACACTGGAGGACTGCCGGGTCCCCGAGTCCGACCGGCTCACGGGGGCGAACGGCTTCAGGGACACCGCCGCGATCCTGCGCCGCACCCGCAGCGGCGTCGCCTGGCAGGCCGTCGGCGTGATGCTCGCCGCCTACGAGATCGCCCGCGACTACGCGGTGGAGCGCGAGCAGTTCGGGCGGCCGATCGCCAAGTTCCAGCTCGTCCAGGACCTGCTGGTCAAGATGCTCGGCAACGCGACCGCCTGCCTCGGCATGGTGGTGCGGCTCGCCCAGCTCCAGGACGACGGCCTGTACCGGGACGAGCACTCGGCGCTCGCCAAGGCGTACTGCACCACCCGGATGCGGGAGGTCGTCGGCTGGGCGCGCGAGCTGATGGCGGGCAACGGCATCGTCCTCGACTACGGCATCGGCCGCTTCGTCGCCGACTCGGAGGCGCTGTACTCCTACGAGGGCACCCGCGAGATCAACACGCTGATCGTCGGCCGCGCCGCGACCGGAATGGGGGCGTTCGTCTGACCCGCCCCATTCCGGGGACGATCTGCGGGGCACCCCGGAAGGCCCTCTGTCTAGGGACGTTGCTAGAGTTCGGCGTCGTACAGCCCCTCCGGAACCCTGCAGAGGTAGACCAACACATGTCGACTGGCAGCCACGCCGGGCGCCCGAAGTCCTGGGTCGCCGTGGCCATCATCTTCGTCGGTTTCGTCGTCGGCGGCGTCGGCATCACCGTCGGCCCGAACTGGGTCGTCGTCGGGGTGGGCGCAGCGCTGATCGCGATCGGCGGCATCGTCGCACTGGCCGTCGACATCATGACCGACGTCATCGTCGACGACCCCCGAGCCTAGCGGGCGGCTGTGTTCGGTCGTCCTCCCATCGAGGAGCGGATCGCCGCGCGGCAGCGCGAGCGGGGCGAACTGACACCGGGAAAGGTCTTCCCGCACGCCCCCGCCAAGATCCTGTTCTTCGTCAGCATGGGCGTGGTCGTGGTCACGCACATCATCGCGCTGTGCATGTACTTCGTGGACGCCGGCCCCAGCCGCTAGACGGCCCGGGCGCCGGCGCGGAACGTGCCGGGGGCCCGCCTCAACGGCCTCTGTCCGAGCCGTTGGGCGGGCCCTTCCGCTTGTCTCCCAGGTAGAACAGCCCCACCAGGAGGAAGACGGCGACGGCGAGCACGAGGACGAGCACGCCCACCGCGGTCGATCCGGTCACGGGGGCCACCTCCCTTCTCCACGGCCGCGTCCCTCCGGACCCTGCCCGCTGAGCGGCGGATCAAAAGAGGGTCAAGAAGATCCCTTACCGCCGTTTACGGGCCGACCGGCAGGTGCGCTCGCCGCGGCGGCCACGTACGGTCGAGAGGAGCGTCGAGGCGGACCCGCCCCGCCGTGTCGCCCCGAAGTCGCCCCGGACCCGAGGTGGTGGACGACCCTGCGATTCGGAGTCGAGGAAGAGTACTTCGTCGTCGATCCCGTCTCCCGGGAGGTCGTCCCCCGTGCCGCCGCCGTCGTGCGGCGGGCCGGCGCGGCGCTGGGCGAGCGCGCCTCCACCGAGCTGGTCGCGTTCCTCGCCGAGGCCAAGACCTCGCCGTGCGACGACCTCGGCAAGCTCCGCGAGCAGATCCGCGCGATGCGGGCGGCGATGGCGGCCGCCGCCGCGGCGGAGGGAGTCCGGCTCGCCGCCACCGGGACGCCCGTGCTGGGCGAGGTGGTCCCCGCGCCGATCGGCGCCGGCGCCCGCTACGCCGAGAGCCTCGCCATCTACCGCGGGCTGGACGACGAGCAGAGCATCTGCTCCTGCCACGTCCACGTCGAGATGCCCGACCGGGAGCACGCCGTCCAGGTCGGCAACCACCTGCGGCCGTGGCTGCCGACGCTGCTCGCGCTCGCCGCGAACAGCCCGTACTGGGCGGGACGCGACACCGGCCACGCCTGCTGGCGCGCGATGGCGTGGGCGCGGTGGCCGGTGGCGGGTCCGCCGCCGTTCTTCGCGTCGGCCGCCCACTACGACGACCTCGTCGGGACGCTGCTCGGCTGCGGCGCGCTGATGGACACCGGGACGATCTTCTGGGACGTCCGGCCGTCGGCGCGGCTGCCCACGATTGAGGTCCGGCTGGCGGACGTCGCGCCGACCGCCGCGGACGCGGCCGTGCTCGCCGCCCTGATCCGGGCGCTGGTGCGGGTATCGTCCCGCGCGGTGGACGCCGGCGAGCCGGCGCCCGACCCGCCGCAGGAGATGCTGCGGGCCGCGTACTGGCTGGCCGCGCGGGACGGCCTCGCGGGGCGCGGCGTCGAGGTGTGCACGGGACGCCCGGCCGGCTTCCGGGAACTGGCCGGCGACCTGCTGGCGCACGTGCTGCCCGCGCTCGGCGACGCCGGGGACACCGCCTTCGTCACCCACGGTGTCCGGCGCCTGCTCGCGGGCGGAACGGGGGCGGAGCGGCAGCGGGCCGCCTACCGCAGGCGCGGCCGGCTGGCCGACGTCGTCGACGCCGCGCTGCTGCCGGACCGGTAGCCGCCCGGCCGCCCGCAGGTCAGGAAAGGCAACTTTGCACATTTCGCCTGTTTCCCCCGGTCAGCCGCGGGTACCTCTGCTCTGGACCGCCCACCGGCGGCGTCGGGGATGTGCGGACAAGGGCCGTTGCGCAGGGCGGCCCGCGGGACGCGTACCCTCGGCCTGATGCAGGTGAGCACAGCGATCTCGGACGGAGCGACCCCGCGATGAGTCTCGGGCCCGGCACACCGGGCGTGACGGCACGGGGCCCGTTCCTCCACCCCGCGCTGTTCTACCGGGACGACGAGGAGTACCTCGCCGGCACCGTCCCGTTCGTCCGCGCGGGACGCGCGGCGGGCGAACCGGTCGCGGTGGCGGTCCCCGGCCGCCGCCTGAGCCTGCTGCGGGACGCGCTGGGCGAGACGTCCGGCGAGGTCACCTGGCTGGACATGGCCGAGGCGGGACGCAACCCCGGCCGCATCATCCCGGGGGTCCTGCGCGACTTCGCCGACCGGCACACCGGCGGGCGGGTGCGGATCATCGGCGAGCCCGTCTGGCCCGGCCGCACCGCCGCCGAGTACCCCGCCTGCGCCCAGCACGAAGCACTGATCAACCTGGCGTTCGCGAGCCGCAGCGTGACGATCCTGTGCCCCTACGACGAGACCGGGCTGGACCCGGTCGCGCTCGCCGACGCCCGCGCCACCCACCCGGTCGTGGTCGACCGGGACGGCGAGGAGGCGAGCGCCGAGTACGCGCCCCACCGCGTGATCAGCGCCTACAACCGGCCGCTGCCCGAACCGGACGGCGCGGTCACGATGAGCTTCGACCTGGACGCGCTCCCCCGCGTCCGCGCGTTCGCGTCCCGCTGGTCGGCGCACTTCGGCCTCGGCGATGACGCCGTGGGCGACATGGAGCTCGCCGTGAGCGAGCTCGCGGCCAACTCCTGCCTGCACGGCGGCGGAGCCGGCACCGCCCGGTTCTGGTCCGAGGACGGCCAGGTCGTGTGCGAGGTCCGCGACGCCGGGACGATCACCGATCCGCTCACCGGCCGCCTCCCCGCGGACCTGAGCCCGCACGGCGGCCGCGGCATCCTGCTCGTCCACCACCTCGCCGACCTCGTCCGCGTCCACACCGGCCCGGACGGCACCGCGACCCGCGTCTACCTGCGCGCGTAGGCCGGTCCCGGCAGAACGAGACTTGACCCGGGCTTCAGGTGCGGCGGGTGAACGGCGGGAATGATGCCTGCGCCCGAACATCCCGATCGCTATGGGGAACAATGCGACTTCTCGCTCGAGCTCACCAGATCCCGGTCCGGACGGCGGTGGGGGCCTTCGTCCTGAACTCGGGCCTGTCGAAACTCCAGGCCCTGGACCAGATGGCCGAACCGACCCACGGGATGGCGAAGACCGCCTACCCGTTCCTCGGATCGCTGGACGCGCGGACCTTCACCCAGTACCTCGGGAGGACCGAGGTCTCGATCGGCGCCGCGCTGCTGGTGCCGTTCGTCCCGTCGCTGCTCGCGGGCGCGGCGCTCACGGCGTTCTCCGCCGGGCTGACCGGCCTCTATCTGCGGCTGCCGGGCATGCGCCAGGAGGGCGGCATCCGCCCGACCCAGGAGGGCATCGCCCTCGCCAAGGACACCTGGCTCGTGGGGGCGGGCGCGTCCCTCGTCCTGGACGAGCTGACCCGGATGCGAGCGGAGGACCGCCTCCGCGGCTGCACGTGATCCCGGCCCTGTGACCCGCCTCCTTGACGCGGGGCCGCGCACCCGGTGAGGATGGCGCGTCCCATCAGGAGGCCGTGTCATGACATCCCCTTCCCAGCCGTCCCCGCTGGTCCGCACGGCGGCGGACGCCGACGCCGCGGCGATCGCGGCGGTCCTCGGGCGCGCCTTCGACGACGACCCGGTCTGGCGCTGGCTGCTGCCGGACGACGCGTCCCGGGTGCGCCGGCTGACCGGGCTGTTCGACGTCCTGCTGCGGCGGGTGCACCTGCGGCACGGCGCCACGGAGGCGACCGGGCGGGACGGCGCGACCGAGGCGGCCGCGCTGTGGGACCCGCCCGGCCACTGGCGGGTGCCCGTCCGGCTGCAGGCGGCGCAGGCGCTGCCGCTGCTGCGGATCCTCGGCACGCGGGTGCCGATCACGCTTCGCACGCTGGGCGAGATCGAGCGGCACCACCCCCGGGAGCCGCACTGGTACCTGGCGGTGCTCGGCACCGATCCCCCGGCGCAGGGCGGCGGCCTCGGCGGGGCGCTGCTGCGGTCCCGGCTGGACCGCTGCGACGCCGAGGGGATCCCCGCCTACCTCGAGAGCAGCAAGGAGCGGAACGTTCCGTACTACGAGAGGTTCGGGTTCCGGGTGACCCGGGAGCTGGCGCTGCCGGGCCGGGGATGCCCGCCGGTCTGGCTCATGTGGCGCGACCCCGGGCAGAACGGCTGAGCGGGTTCTCCACAGGCCCTCGACTGCATCGGTTAAGTCCGTGTCATGACCGGAAGCGGACACTCGGCCGCGGGCGTCCGCACGGCCGGGTGAGCGCACGGCGACCGTCCGTTCGCTCGCCGCGTTCCTGATGCCCGCCACCGGGGGCTCCGCGGCCGGCGGGGCGCCGCCGAAACGCGCTTGGCCCGATGCGGCCACCGGACGCGCGCCTCTCCCGTCCGCTCACCGGACCCGGTCACGCCTTCCCCGGCCGGGCCGCCTACCGTCGGAATGGAGCCGCTGCACTCCGCCCCGCACGGGAAGGCGATAGGTGAACGAGATGACCGTGGCCGGCACACGGACGGCGGAGACCCCGCTCGCCCTGCACAGGCCGGGTCCGGCGCGGGTCCAGGACTACCTCCTCGGCGGCAAGGACAACTACTCCTGCGACCGCCTGCTCGCGCACCGGATGCTGGCCGTCCTCCCGCAGGCGGCGGACGCCGCCCTGGCCGCCCGCGCGTTCCTCGCCGGGTCGGTCCGGCGGCTGGCCGAGCGCGGGCTCCGGCAGTTCGTCGACCTCGGCTGCGGACTGCCCAGATCCGACAACCTGCACCAGATGGCCGCCCGCCACATCGGCGGCACCCGCGTCGTCTACGTCGACCACGACCCGCTCGTCATCGCCCACGCCCGCGCGCTGCTGATGGACGGCGGCAACATCGCGGCGCTCCGCGCCGACCTCCGCGAGCCGGCCTCGGTCCTGGACAGTCCCGAGGTGGGCCGGCTGATCGACCCGGCCGAACCGGTGGCGCTGGTGCTCTCCTCCGTCCTGCACTTCCTGCCCGGCGCCCGCGACGTCGTCGCCGCCCTGGCCGCGGCGGCGGCGCCGGGCAGCGCCCTGGTCGTCTCGCATCTCACCGCCGACTTCGCCCCGGCCGCGATCGCCGAGGCCGCGCGGTGCTACCGGGAGGCGAGCGGCGTCCCGGTGCACCCGCGCGGCGGCGCCGAGGTGGCGCGCCTGCTCGGGCCGTTCCGCCCGCTCGCGCCGGGGGTGGTGCCGCTGACCGGCGGGACGGCCCCCGGTGTCCCGCTCATGTACGGGGCGGTCGGCGTCCGCTGAGCCGTCCGCCGCGGTGTGTCATTGGTCACACGGGCACCGCCGTTGCGGCCTTCCGCTCCGCTTGCGAGACCCCTGCTCCAGGCGGTCGTGCGGTTGTCCTCGTCCCGTCACACTGAGTCAGCCGGCAAGCCGCTATCTCACGAAAATCTCATTCGCCCGTTAGAGACGGTAACGGTTCGGCCCCTATGGTGGCCTCCGATGCCGACGAACACCCCGCCCCCAGCTCTGACGAAGAACGGCGCTCCCGCGGATCGGGCCTCCCGGATGGGATGGCTGGACGCCCTGCGCGGCCTGGCCGCCCTCGTGGTGGTGTTCGAGCATTCCCTCGACGTGCTGCTGCCCGAGGTGCGGCGGACGGCCGGCCCCTGGTTCGACTTCGGCCGGTACGGGGTCTTCGTGTTCTTCCTCGTCAGCGGCTACGTCGTGCCGTTCTCGCTGCAGCGGCGCGGCAGCGTCCGGCATTTCTGGGCCGGCCGGTTCTTCCGCCTGTACCCGGCCTGGGGCGTGTCGCTGGGCCTGGCGCTGGTGCTCGGGGCGGCCGGCGTGACCTACGGGCTGCCCGCCGCGCTGGGCGACCGGCCGTGGGCGTCCGCTCTCGCCCACCTGACGATGCTGCAGGACCTGCTGGGCGTGCCGAACGCCGTCAACGTGCTCTGGACGCTGTCCTACGAGATGGTGTTCTACCTGCTCATCACGGCGATGTTCGTCGCCGGCGTGCACCGCTCCAGCGCCCGCGTCGCACTGGGGTTCGGCGTGGGCGCGGCGATCCTCGGCGTCGCGCTGCCGTCCGGGCTGCTGGCCTCCCGGTGGCCGGGCGGGACGATCCTCGCCGCCGTGCTGCTGCTGGCCGGCGGGCTCGCCGCGATGCTCTTCGGCCGGCGCGCGGTGCGGCGGGCCGGGGTCGTGGTCGTGGCGGCGCTCGCCCTGACGCTGCTCGTGCTCAACAGCCGCATCGGCGCCATCGAGAGCCTCTGCATCATCGCCACGATGTTCGCCGGGACGGCGGTCCGCGCGATCCAGGAAGGGCGGCTCCCCCTCCGGCCGGCCATGGCGATGGTCGCCGTCGTCCCGGTGCTCTCGGTCGTGGCGGGCATGCGGACCCCGACGTCCTGGGCCCTGTACGCCAACCCGAACCCGCTCGGGCGGGACTGGTCCATCGCCGTGGCCGCCGCGTGGCTGACCTTCCTCGCCGGCCTCGCGCTCCGCAACCGCCGCATGCCCCGGTTCCTCGTGTGGTCGGGGCTGGTCAGCTACTCCGTCTACCTGCTGCACCCGCTGGTCGTCCAGGTGGTCTGGTACGCGGCCGGACGGGACACCTGGGGGCTGCCCGTCCCCGTCCGGGCGGCCTGGGGCGCGGTGCTGGTCGCGGGCGTCCTGGTGTCCGCGGCGCTCACGCACCGGTACGTCGAACGCCCCGCGCAGCGCCTCGGGCGCCGCCTGACGACGCCTCGCGGCACCGCCTCGGACACCGCCTCGAACACCGCCCCGGCCGCCTCCCCGCACCCCGCGCGGACCTGACCGCCGGGCCGCTACGGCGGGGGGCGAGTGATGACAGCGTTGCCTTTCTTGCCTAGGGTGAGGCCGATTCGTCCCGCCCGACCTCGCCGAACGGACACCGGATGACACCAGGGCCCATGCCCGCCGAGCTGCCCGGACTGCTGCGGCAGCACCTTCAGGCCGCCGTCGACGAGATGGAACGCGAGATCCGCGACCAGGTCCCGGAGTACGCGGGGGACGACGGCGGCGAGTACGCCAAGCGGGTGGAGCGCACGGTCGCCGACACCGTCGCGTTCTTCGTCGACTCCGTCGACCACCCGAACGCCGACGCGCGGCAGCTGACCGAGCTGTACATGCGGCTCGGCGAGGAGGAGGCCCGGCAGGGCCGCAGCCTCGGCGCCCTGCAGAACGCGATGCGGGTGAGCAGCCAGGTCGCCTGCCGGCGGTTCATCAAGGACGCCTACCGGCTCGGCTGGTCGCGGGAGACGCTGAGCCGGCTCACCGACTCGCTGTTCATGCTGCTGGCGCGGGTCGCCGACGCCGCCGCGCAGGGCTACGCCCGCCAGCAGGGGCAGCTGGCGACCGAGCGGGAGCGGCGCCGCGACCGGCTGCGGGACCTGCTGGTCGCCGAGCCGGCGCCCGCGGCGGAGACGATCTCCGAGCTGGCGGTCGCGGCCCGCTGGGAGCTGCCGAAGAGCATCGCCCTGGTCGCGCTGCCGGCCGGGGCGCCCGCCGGCGCGCGGATCCTGCCGCCCGCCGTGCTGGCCGACTGGGACGCGCCGATCCCGTTCCTCGTGGTGCCCGACCCGGAGGGCCCCGGGCAGGAGCGGCTGTGGCCGGTGCTGCGCAGGCTCGGCACGGCCGCGATCGGGCCGACCGTGCCGCTCGGGCAGGGCGCCGTCTCGCTGCGCTGGGCACGGCACGCGTTGACGCTGGCCGAGCGCGGCCTGCTGCCGTGCGACGGCCCCGTCCGGTGCGTGGACCACATCGCGGCGCTCGCCACCATCGCCGCGGACGAACTGATCGGCGCGACCGCCGAGGCCGTCCTCGGGCCGCTGCTGGAGCTGGCCCCGGCGCGCCGGCAGCCGCTCGCCGAGACGCTGCTCACCTACCTGGAGTGCGGCGACAACGCGGTGATCGCGGCGGAGCGGCTGCACATCCACGAGCAGACCGTCCGGTACCGGCTGCGCCGCATCGCCGAGCTGACCGGCGGGCGGTTCTCCGACCTGGACGGCCGGCTCGACGTCATGCTGATGCTGAGCTGGCTGGTCCGCACCGGCCGCGCCGCCGGCACCGCCTGACCCGCGTCAGAGGAAGGCGGCGACGCGGGCGGCGAACTCCTCCGGGGTGAGGATCTCGACGCCGAGCTTCTCGGCCTTCGCCTTCTTCGAGCCCGCCTTCGCGCCGGCGACGAGCAGGGAGGTGCGGGCCGAGACCGCGGAGGACGCCCTGCCGCCGGCGCGTTCGATCAGCTCGTTCACCTGGTTGCGGGACAGGCCCTCCAGCGGCCCGGCCATCGATCCGGTGGCGACGACCGACAGCCCGGCGAGCGGAAGGTCCGGGGTCTCGGGCTCGGAACCGGGCGCGGCGGCCGGGCCGGTGGCGCCGGGCTCGGTCATGGTGACGCCCGCCGCGACGAGCTTGGCGATCAGCGGCGCCAGCTCGGCGATCTCGGCGACCAGGATCGCGGCGCGCTCGGGCCCGACGCCCTCGACCTCCTGGAACGCCTCGGCGTCGGCGGCGCGGATCGCGTCCATCGTGGCGAAGTGGCGGGCGATGCGGCGCGACATCGACCGGCCGGTGCCGCGCACGCCGAGCGCGCAGAACACCTTGTTCAGCGGCTTGGCCTTGGCGCCCTCGATGGCCGCCAGCAGCGCGGTGGTGCTGGTCTCCCCCATCCGGTCCAGGGCGATGACCTGGTCATGGGCGAGGAAGAACAGGTCGGCGAAGTCGGTGATCAGCCCCGCGTCGACGAGCTGGTCGATGCGGTTCTCGCCGAGCCCCTCGATGTCGAGCTGGTCGCGGCCTACCGCGTACCGGACGGACGCGACGGCGTGGCAGGACCGCCCCCGCACGCACCGCCACCGCTGCTGCGAGGCGTCGATCCCGTCGCCGCAGCGCGGGCATGCCGCGGGCGCCTCGATCGGCCGCTCGCCGCCGGTCCGCAGGTGCACGACCGGCGCCTCGACGCGCGGGATCACGTCGCCCGCCTTGTAGACGGTGACGTGATCGCCGATCATCAGGCCGCGCCGCTCGATGTCGGCGGCGTTGTGCAGGGTCGCGTAGGTGACGGTCGAGCCGTCCACCTCGACGGGCTCCAGCACGGCGCGCGGCGCGATCACGCCGGTGCGGCCGACGTTCCACTCCACGTCCAGGAGCCGGGTGATCTTCTCGACGGCGGGCAGCTTGTAGGCGATCGCCCAGCGGGGCGCGCGGGAGGAGATCCCGGCGGCGGCCTGGTCGGCGGCCGCGTCCGCCTTGATCACGATGCCGTCGATGCCGAAGTCGAGCTCGGCGCGGAGCGCGGCGATCTCCTCGACGCGCCCGCGCACCCGCTCGATCGTGGCCGCGGTGATCGCGGGGACGGGCGTCGCGGCGGTGGTGTGCGCGCCGAGCCCGGCGGCCAGCTCCATGATCCCGCTGTGCGGCAGGTCGCGCAGCCGGGCGGCCGTCTCGCCGTCGGTGCCGTCCATCGGGAGGGCGCCGTAGGCGAAGAAGGTCATCTCCACCTGGTAGGGGCGGTCCTTGGCGCGCAGCGACCCGGCGGCGGCGCTGCGCGGGTTGGCGAACGCCGCCCCTCCCGCGCCCGTCCGGGCGGTGTTGGCGGCCTCGAACTGGGCGCGCGTCATCAGCACCTCGCCGCGCAGCTCGACGGTCACCGGCTCGGCCAGCCGCCCCGGCAGCCCGGCGATCATGCCGATGCCGTGCGAGACGTCCTCCCCGGCGGCGCCGTCGCCGCGCGTCACCAGCTGGACGAGCCGCCCGTCCCGGTAGCGGGCCGAGATCGCCAGGCCGTCCAGCTTCGGTTCCACGCTCCACACCGCGACCTCCCGGCCCAGCCGGCGGACCAGGCCCGCCGCCCACGCCTCCAGTCCCTCGGCCGAGAACACGTTGTCGAGGCTCAGCATCGGGACGGTGTGCGGGACGTCCCCGGCCACCGCTCCCCCGGCGACCTTGCCCGTCGGCGAGTCCGGCAGCGCCTCGCCGGGATGGCCGGCCTCGTAGGCGGCGATGCCGCGCACCAGCCGGTCGAAGGCGTCGTCGTCGAGCGGCGAGTCGCCCTCGCCGTAGTAGGCGGCGGAGGCGGCGACGGCGGTCTGGACGGCGGCGGCGTAGGCGGCCTGGTCGCCGATCTCGGTGCGGGCCGGTGTCTCGGTCATGAGGGCATCATCCCTGGTGCCACCGACATTCCGGGGTCGTCAGCCGCCGCCCAGATGATGTCCGAGGAAGGCGAGCTGGGGACGGAGATGAGGACGCCAGAAGGCGCCGTCGTGGCAGCCGCCGTCCATCGCGCCCGCCGGGTGGACGCGGCCCCGGAACTCGCGCGCCATCGCGGCGAAGGGGTCGCTCGTCCCGCAGTCGACGCGGAGCGGGACGCCCTTCAGCTCGTCCAGGGCGGCGAAGACGTCGTTGCGGGCGAAGTCGTCCGCGCCGTCGAAGGCGCGGGGGTTGGCGGACCGCGCGTCCGCGTACGACCGGAAGAGGGCCGGGGACGACGCGACGGCGGCGGCCATCCGCCGGGCGCCGAGCCGCCGGGTCAGGACGAGCGCGCCGTAGCCGCCCATCGACCAGCCGATGGCGCCGATGCGATCGGTCCGGGCGCCGCGCTCGCGCAGCCGCGGCAGCAGCTCGTCCACGATCATCCCGATGGGGTCGTCGCCGTTCGCGCGCGGATGCCAGTAGGTGTCGGGGCCGCCGTCCACGGAGACCAAGGCGAACGGCGGGACGCCGCCGTTCGCGACGGCGTCCGGCAGGTAGTGGTCCAGCCCGAGGTGCGCCACGGCGCTCGCCCCGGTGCCGCCGCTGCCGTGCAGCGCGACCACGACCGGCAGGCCGCGCAGCGGGCGGTCCCGCGCGGGCGGGACGACGGTGGCGGTGACGGTGGCGCGCCGGTGCGCGGACCGCCACGTCATCCGCTGCACGGCGACGGACGCGGCGGGCGGCGCCGGCTCGTCCCCGCACCTGCCGAGGGCTCGGTCGAGGCGGACCTTGCCGGGCAGCGCCTCGTTCTCGACCAGCGCGTAGCCGGTGCCGGCGGCGGCCGCGAAGGCGCCGAGGCCGCCGAGGCCGCCGAGCAGGAGCGCGCGGCGTGTGATCAAACCGAGTTCCTCATGCGGGGAGTGTATGGGGGTCGTCGCGTCCCCGGGCGGCGTGCGCGGACCGGGAGAGCAGCGCCACCCCCGCGGTGAGCAGCACGACGCTGAACGAGACGGCGGTGAACGCCGCGGCGGTCCGGGGCGGCAGCGTCTCGAAGGCGAACGCGGCCACCAGGTAGGAGGCGATGGGGTTGGTCATCGTCATCGCGGTCATCGCGGCGGGCAGCGACCCGGCGGCGAACGCCCGCTGCTCAAGGACGAGCCCGAGCAGCGTGCTGCCCGCGAGCGCGTAGCCCGGCCAGTCGGCCGCGGTGGCCGCGACGCCGCGGTCGACGAGGTCGGCGGTGGTGAGTTTGATCAGCACGGCGGTGGCCGCGAAGAACAGCCCGGCGCAGACGCCGAGCAGCGCGGCCCGCACCGGCCCGGCGCGCAGCCACGCGGCCCGGGACAGCACGATGACCAGCGGCGCGGCGATCAGTCCCGCGACGAAGATCCGCGGCCGGGACGGCTCGCCCTCCGGCGGGATCGCGCCCGGCACCGTGAACAGCACGGCGAGGCCCGCCGACACGGCCGCCCCGCCGAGCAGGTCCATCCGCGCCGGGCGGCGGCCCGTGCCGACCGTGCCGAGCGCGATGGTGAAGACCAGCTGGGTCACCAGCAGCGGCTGGACGATCGCGGTCGAGCCGAAGTGCAGCCCGACGGCCTGGGCGCCGAAGCCGGCCAGGTTCACGCCCCACCCGGTCAGCCACACCGGGTCCCGGACCAGCCGCCGGATCAGGCCGTGCGCCGCGCCGGCGTCCGAGCCGCCGTGAACCGCGCGCCTGGCGGCCCGGTACTGCAGCGCGGCGGCGGCGGCGAACAGGAACGCCGCGAGGACGGCGAAGCCCACGGACCACGCCATCAGGCCGTCCCGCTCCGCGCACCGCCGCCCGCACCGCCGCCCGCCGCGACGACGAGGGCGGCGGCGGGCCGCTCGAACGCCCGCCGGAGGCCGTCCGGGAGCGCCGCGCGTGCGTGCGGCACCGGCGGCAGCGCGCGCCCGCTCGCGTCGCCTTGCGCCTCGCACATCGCACCACCCCCTATCGATCATCCTCCCCACGATCGGACGAGACGACCTTGACATCCTCCCCCGCCTGAAGGCGGGGGATTCCAACCCGTCCCGTCCCCTATACGGAGAGGAGAGCGGGTTGAGGTTCGCGGTTCACCGGCCCGCCCGACGGCGTGCCTCCCCGCGCGGCCACCGTGC
>NZ_BCQS01000029.1 GCF_001552195.1 Actinomadura latina NBRC 106108 | reverse complement strand
TTTCTCCCACCCCTTTGTGGGTGTAAGGCCCCCGGTAGACGACCGGGTTGATAGGCCGGAGATGGAAGCGCGGTAACGTGTGGAGTCGACCGGTACTAATAGGCCGAGTGGCTTGAACACACAATACGTTCAATCCGAATCGCTGTGAGTTGTTCGCGTCCCTGTGTGGTTCCCAGAAAACAACCTGGGCACCCGTAGTGCATACAAATTGGATACCGAGCCTGGTCGCTCGGACGTCGACTTGCCCACCCCGCAGCAGGGGGTGGTGCGTTGAGGCGTTCGGTGGTTTTGGCGAAGGGGAAACACCCGGTCCCATCCCGAACCCGGAAGTTAAGCCCTTCAGCGCCGATGGTACTGCATGGGAGACTGTGTGGGAGAGTAGGACACCGCCGGACTCATATTGCAGGAAGGGCCCCGCCGACACGGCGGGGCCCTTCCTCATTTCACGGGGCGGTGTGCCACCGGCCCGTGGCCGTGTCACCTGGTCACTGTGGCTTTGGCGGCGCGGGGGACGCCTGTGGGAACGGCTGGTCGTCCGCCGTGGAAGCGGCGGGAGCTCATGGGCGCTGATTCATGGATGTACATCGTCTCCTTCGAACCCGACATCGCGGCTGCTCTGTCCGCGCTGCGTCAGCGGGAGTTCCACGACACCGTGACCGGTTCGGGATGGCCGGCGGACTGGCCGCAGCCGAGCACCATTGACGAGTTCCGGGTCCTGATAGACGAAACCCACTCCTCGGTTGGCGGCATCCTCGAACTCGACGGGCGGCTGATCGGCCCTGGAGGCGAGGACGAGCTCCTGGCCATGCGCCTGCTGTCGCCCACGGAGGTCCGTGCCGTCTTCGGCACAGACCACCCGACTCCAGAGAACTTCGAACGCGCTCATGCCGCCTCCCGCCCCGCGCTGGAACCCGATCGGCGCGATCAAGGACGCTGCACTGTGCTCTATGACCGGTGGGGAGAGCCAGTACGGATCGCATTCTGGGGAATCTCCGGAGACTGACCTGCCCGACGAACAGCAGCTCAGCATGAGTCCTTTAGTCGGCGATGGGGGAGCGGAGTGGATCAAAGCCGGACTTTGTTGGGCGCGTCGGCGTCGCTGTCGCCGCCGACCGGCCGGTCACCGTCGTCCTGGCCGTAACGAACCTGGGAGGGCCAGTGGAGGGGCGGCCCCTTCGACCGCTTGACGCTCACCTGGTGGATTCCACGTTGGCCTCGCGCTCCGTGGACGCGGCTGAGCTTCGGCCCGCTGGGCCCTGGAACCGCATCGTGACCTGAGGCGCGCTGCGCCCTGCTCAAGGGCTCTCCATCGGCGCGAGTCGCGAGGTGCGCGGTACCTGGGTACGCGGATGACCCTGCTCGGTCGACGGCACCGGCCTGCCGGGACGTCCGCGCGAACGCGCGGCGGCGTCGGGGGGCCGGGACGTTAGCCGGCGGGCGCGTCGTCCATCAGGGCCTTCGCGTAGTTGGCCAGGGAGCGGTTGTACTGGGGGAGGTGGCGGGAGAGCGCGCCGAGGGCGAGCGCCGCCGCCTCCCTGTCCCGGCCGAGGTCGGTGAGCGCGAGCGCCAGGAACGCGGTCACGGCGTCGTCGAGGGCGTCGGAGCAGGCGTCGCGCTCGGCGGTCAGCAGGGCGATGCTCTTCTCGGCCCGGCCGAGGTTGCGCAGGGTGCTGGCGTACTGGATGGTCGCCTCCCGCCTACGCGTGCCGTCCAGCCCGGCCTCGAACGCCCGCCGGTAGTGGACGGCGGCCTCCGCCTCGTTGCCGATCGAGTCGTGCGCCGACGCCAGCTCGTACTCGGCGACCGCGTCCCCGGGCGGCAGTTCGCCGGTGAGCGCCTCGATCCTTGCGAGGAAGTCCGCGGGCGCGAGGTCGTCGAACGTGTCCCACAGCTCGGCGATCCGCCGTTCCCAATCCTGGGTGATCATGGACCTGAGGATAGGGCCCCGCACCGGGGCCGCGGCCCGATCGGGGGGCGCAACGGTCCTGCAACCTGCCGTGCGCCACCATTGGACCGCTCGACAGAGGTCGGGATCATGGTCGCGTCGGTGCCAACCCACACATCTGCATCGGCGCGGCCACCGAGACGCGATTATCAGCCGAACGCATTCCGGCCCCGACCGGTTGTTGGAGCCGCCCCTATCGACGGGAGCCGGGACGGGGCACAGTCAGGGTGCCCCCGGCCGTCCACCCCCGGAGTCCCCGATGAGACTCGCCGCCGCTCCCGCCCTGCTCGCGATCGCCACCGCCGCCGCGCTGGTCACCGCCGCCCCCGCCCGGGCGGACGACCCGCCCGCCGGCTCGGTGCCGCCCGACCAGGACCCGTTCTACTCCGCCCCCGCCGACATCGGGACCTACGCGCCCGGCCGGATCGTCGCGACCCGGGCGATCGTCCCGAAGGCCGGGAACCTCGCCGACACCGCCGACGCCTGGCAGATCTCCTACCGCACCAACGACTCGCATGACCGGGCCGAGTTGACGGTCACCACGCTCCTCGTCCCGAAGAAGGCGTGGACCGGCGCCGGAAGCCGTCCCGCCATTTCGGTCCAGGCGGCGGAGGACTCCACCGGCACGCAGTGCGCGCCGTCCTACGGGATCTCCTCCGGCTCCCTCGTCGCCTCGTCGTCGGTGTTGTTCGCGGCCCCGCTGCTCGACAAGGGCTGGGCCGTCGCCATGCCCGACTTCGAAGGACCGAAATCGGTGTTCATGGCAGGGCCGCAGGCCGGCCACGCCGTCCTCGACGGCATCCGCGCGGTGAAGAACTTCGGCACCGGCGGCCTCGGCAAGTGGGCGCTGAACGGCTACTCCGGCGGCGCCCAGGCGACCGGCTGGGCCGCCGAGCTCCAGCCGTCCTACGCACCGGATGTGGAACTCGCCGGCGTCACCATGGGCGGCACGCCAGCGGACCCCGGTGCCGTGGCGCGCTCCCTGGACGGTGGCCTGTTCTCCGGCTTCGAAGCCGCCGCCACCGTCAGCCTGGACGCCGAGTTCCCCGAGGCCGGCATCCAGAAGCTCCTCAACGACAAGGGCCGGCAGGCCATGGCGGACGCGCGCGGCAAGTGCGTGACCGACCTGCTGACCGGCTTCGCCTTCAAGAAGCTCGCCGACTACAGCACCGTCCCCGACCCGCTGTCGGTGCCGTCGGTGGCGGCGATGCTGAAGAAGAACACCATGGGCTCGGCCGCGCCCGGCGCACCGGTCTTCAACTACCACGCGAACACCGACGAGATCGTCCCCGTCGGGCAGGCGAACGCCCTCGTCAAGGCGTGGTGCTCGAAGGGTGCGACGGTCCAGACCGTCCGGGATGCGATCGGCGAGCACGCGCTGGAGGCCCTCGTCCGCAACAACGACGTGGTGGCCTTCCTGGCCGACCGCTTCGCCGGCAAGCCCGCCGCCACCATGTGTTGACCCGGGGTGCGGAAGTGCCGGAGCCTGCGCCCGCGTGACGGGCAGGGCGTCGAGGTTCTTCTGCAGCGGTTCGCGCCGACTTGCGGTTACCGGGTTGCGGTGGCCAGTGCCGCGCGGATGGCGTCCTCGTCGGCCGGCTCGCCCTTCTCGTTCGAGAACGGCCCGTACGGGGTCCCCCACACCGGTGTACCCGTCGCCTGCCGCCAGCTCTCCGCCAGCGGTCCCGCGTCCACGACGCTGTACCCGATGGATTCGATGAATTCGGTCACCGCAGCCTTCGCGGACGCGGAGTCCCCGGCGATCGGCAGGTACGAGCGGTCGGCCGCTTCCGCCGGGCGGGCGAGCGACAGCAGGTGCTTGTAGAAGATGTTGTTGAACGCTTTCACGACCGAGGCGTCCGGGATGTACCGCAGCAGCAGCTCGCTCGAAGTGAGCGACGTGCTGTCGAGCTCGGGGATGTGCCCGTCGCGCTCGGGGCCGTAGTTGCAGGTGTCGATGACCGTCTTCCCGGCCAGTGGCTCGGCGGGCAGGTCGGGGAACGCCTTGACCGGCACCGAGACCACGACGATGTCACCGGCCGCCGCGGCCTCCCCGCTCGTCGCCGCGGACGCCCGGGGCCCCAGTTCCGCGACCGTGTCCGCGAGCGTTTCGGGACCGCGCGAGTTGCCGAGCACGACCTGGTGGCCGGCGTCGATGGCGAGCCGCGCGATGGTACTGCCGATGTGTCCGCTTCCGATGAATCCCACAGTCGTCATATTCTCCGCGTCCTTTCAGGAGAGCCGTACTCTTGTTATTTGTCGGGCTTGTTGCGATTGGGATCCTCGCTGTCAGCCGGCGGGGAAGTAATGGCCGTTGTCCAGATCGGCGAGCAGGCCGGGCTGGGCGGGTTCCCAGCCGAGGGTCCGGCGGGTGATGAGGTTGGACGCCGGGTAGCTCTGCGTGACGATGTTCGCGAGGAACCCGAAGTAGCCCGGCACCATCAGTTCGTCCGCGGGAACGCTCACGGCGGGTAGGCCCAGGCGGCTGCCGATGGCCTCGGCGATCTCGCGGAGCGGGACGGCCCCGTCCCCGACCGCGTGCCAGTATCTGCCCGCCGGCCCCTTCTCCAGTGCCAAGCGGAACAAGGAGGCGACATCGCGGGCGTGCACGGCGTTCCACACGTTCGCGCCGTCTCCGGGGTAGCCGACGAAGCCCTTCTCCTTGGCGAGCGCGATCAGCTGCACGAGGAAGCCGGCACGATCGGTCGTGCTGTGCGCGATGTTGGCGAACCGCACGACCGAGGACCGCACTCCCCGGTCGGCGAGGCCGATGACGGCGGTTTCCACGACGTTGCGAACCCGCAGGGTGCCCTTGTGCTCATCGCCGCCGGGAAGGGCCGGGTCCTCCTCGGTGGCGGGTCGGCCCAAGTTCCCGGTCGAGCCGATGCTCCCCGCCGCGACCAGCGGCTTTCCGGTTCCCGCGAGTGCCTCGCCGTACGCGAGCATGATGGGGAGTTCCGCGGCGGCCACGGCGTCGATCCCGCCGGACGGAAGCAGTTCCTGCCTCTGCGCGACGTGGATGACGCCGTCGGAATCGGCGGCCGCCTCCTTGAGCCCGTCGAGATCCTCGAGGTCGCCGCGACGCACTTTCGCGCCGAGCGCGGATAGCGCCGCAGCAGCCGTGTCCGACCGGGCCAGGCCGGTGACCTCGTGCCCGGCGCCGATGAGCTCGGGAACGATGTACGAACCGGAATGGCCGGTTCCGCCGGCGACGAAAACGCGCACGCTACTGCTCCTTGTCGATGATGTGGTGCGAGAAGTGGTGGCGTGGGCGCCTCAGCTGAGAATGCTGACGCCGAGGGAGAAGTTGGTGTGCTTGACGGTGTGGGCGAGGAGGCCCATCAGCAACAGGCCGGCGTTCTCCAGTGCCTGCGCCATTGGCAGTTGCCCGGTGTCCAATGGGCGCATTCCCAGGCTCTCGATGAACTCTGATACGCGTGTCTTCGCCTGCGCGTCGTCGCCCGCGATGAACACGTCCAATCGGCGGTCATCGGCCGGTTCGGCGGCCAGAACATTCGCAAACAGGGTGTTGAACGCCTTGACGACGTGCGCGTCGGCGGGGGCGGCCTTGGCGATCTCCTGCGCGGCGGAACTGCCGTCGGGGGTGGCAAGTCCCTTGAAATCGGCGGCGAAGGGGTTGGTGATGTCGATGATGACCTTGCCGTGCAGCGCGTCCCCGTACTCGCCGACCACCGCCGCGGCGCTGGTGTACGGTACGGCGAGGATCACGATGTCCCCGGCCGGGGCGGCGCCGGCCGTCCCGACGGTGGCGCCGCCGAGCGCGGCGGCCACTTCCTTGGCCTTGGCCGCGTCGCGGCCGATGATCTCGACGGCGTTGCCGCCGGCGAGCGCCCTGGTGGCCAGAGCGCGGGCCATGTTCCCCACGCCGATAATGCTGACGGTACTCATTGCTGTGCCTGCTTTCTGGAACTGGCCGCCGAATTCTCGTGCCGAATTCGCTTCGGCCTCATTGGATATCTCTTAAAGTAGCCATTGGCCTGAGTGGGTGTCCAAGACTTCTTTCAGCCCTGGTGATACCCTGGAGGCATCACCGGGCCGGGAGGTTTTCATGGATCTGGACCTGCGCAAACTGCGCTACTTTCTGGCCCTCGCCGACAGGCTGCACTTCGGCCGCGCCGCTGAAGAGCTGCATATCGCGCAGCCGGCGCTCAGCCGGCAGATCCGGGCGCTGGAAAAGGATCTCGGCGCCTCGCTGTTCACCAGGGATCGCCACGGCGTGGCGCTGACCGACGCCGGGCGGCAACTGCTGGCCGACGCCGGTCCGCTGCTCGCCTCCGCGGACGCGGTCCGCCGCCGGGTGACCGCGGCCGCCCGCGGCGGCCGGCGGCTGACGGTCGGCTTCCGGACCGGCATCCCGGTCATTCCGGCGGCCCGGGCGTTCGAGGCCCGGAATCCGGACGTGGTCGTGGACGTCCAGCGGATCGAATGGGATGACCAGGCCCCGATGCTGCTCGACGGCCGCATCGACATCGGCTATGTGCGGCTGCCCATCGACGAGACCGGCCTGCGCGTGATCCCGCTGTACACCGAGCCGCTCATGGTGGTGCTGCCCGCAGGCCACCGGCTGGCCGGCAAGGAGGAGGTCACTGAGGCCGACCTGGCCGGTGAGCCGCTGGTCTGGCATGCCGGCCCGAGCACACAGCCCACCAGGCGCCCGCATCCCGACTCCGGGGTCCGCGTGCGCGGCGTGGAGGAAAAGCTCGAGCACGTCGCGGCCGGCCGGGGCATCTCGTTCGTGGGACGTTCGGAGACGGTGTTCTACTCACGTCCGGACATCAGCTACGTACCCATCCCGGAGCTCGCGCCCGACCAGGTGTGCCTCGCGATGGCGGCGTCGCGCACCTCGCCGCTGGCAGACGACTTCTTCGCCGCGGCGCAGTCGGCGGCCGAGATCACAGCAGAATGCGGCAACTACGAGGCTTATTCAGACGATCGCGCAGAAGCGTAGAGCGATGGCGGAGACGTACTGGACACCGTTCGTGCTCGGCTTGTTGTGGCTGTTTCGGGACGTATAGGCGTCTAGGAACTGCCTCGTCCCGTTGCCGCCGACCGTACTGGTGGGGGCTCAGGTAGTGGGCCGAGGTGAGTGGTCAGGCGGTCGCGGAGGAGGATGTACTCGTCCGCCCTGCGGCGCGGGAGGGGAGCCGGACGCTGGACGACTCGGGCGCCCGTGATGGTCTGGCCACCCTGGAACTGGTCGCGGGTCAGGTCGATCTCGACTCCGCTGGGCAGGCGATTCCACCAGTGGTAGCCCTGCTTCTCTCCGTCCGCCGCGTGGACTTCGCCGACCACGAGATCGCCGTTGAACAAGTCGTTCACCACGAGGGCCGTGATATCGCATTGGCCCCAAGCGGGATTGCCCGGATGCCATGGTGCCCTTGCGAGATCGTCCGGGGAGCAGGTGTCGGCGGCCCAGCAGGCTCGGAGGGCTTCTTCGATGCGGGTCAACGTCCATGGAGGCACAGGTGGCAGCGTGCCAGCAGGGGCCTTCAGGTGCTACGCCGGTTCGTCCCGGAGGGCGGCCGTCCTGGCGTCGGCGAGGCAGAAGGGGTGGCCGGCCGGGTCGATGAAGACGCGGAATCGGCGGCCGCCTGGCTGGTGCTCCGCGAGTTCGGCGCCGGCGCCCAGAACGCGTTCCTCCGCCGCGTCCAGGTCGTCGACGCCGACGCGGCGGCCCACGGTGAGGACTGCGGACCAATGCCGGGTGACTTGCCCATCCGGGCGGGTGGCGAGTCGACGGTGGACCTCGCTGTAGAGGTGTCGGCGTTTGGCGGGTTCCATGGCGATGTGGCCGGAGAAAGTATCGAGCAGCGCGATGTATTCGTCCGCCGTATAGCGGCGAGCCCAGACATAACGCCGCGTCCCCACGACTGTGAAATGTGCGGATGCCTCGAACTCGTCGGCGGTGGGATCATGCTGGGCCTCAGGTGGCGCCGGTGGCCAGGGGGCGCCATCGCCTTCACCGATCTCGTCATAGACTTGCTGGATATGGGTGAAGAACGGGTCGAATTCTGCGGGGAAGGCATGCCCGGCGTCCCAGACGGCCAGGTGGCCGCCGTGGGCGAGGAGGGCGGCGGCTTTGGCGTACTTGACCTCCGGGTCCATCCACTTCCAGGCCGTGGCCGCGTAGACGAGGTCGAAAAGGGTGCCCGTCGGCGGCTCCCACTGTTCGAACGATGACGTGATCACCGAGACGTCGGCGAAGACGGCGAGCCGGCGGCGGGCCTGCGCCGCCAAGGCATCACCGAGTTCCACCGCGGTAATGGAGAAGCCCATCCTTGCCATGGGCAATGTGGCCTTCCCCGGACCGCATCCGACTTCGAGTAACTGCGCGGGCGGTTTGATCCCGGTGACCGCAAGAAGGTCGCTGAACAGTTCGGTCGGGTAGTCGGGGCGCGCGCTTTGGTAGATAGCAGCCGCTTTGTCGAAGGTGGTCCGGAGCCGGCGATCGTGGGACATGCCATCCATGCTGCCCGGCCAGGCGGATTCACGCGTCCAGTTGGGTCAAGGTGAGCCGCGTGGTGGTCGTGGCGGACCCCGGCGGCGAGGGTGGCCAGCGGGGATGATCCACCGGTCTCGGCAGTGGTAACCAGGTCGTCGACCCGCGACAGAGGGGCAGCGGTGCAAGAACTGGTGCGGACGGGCCCATTCCACTGTCGGGTGAGGTAAGGCCTATCCGGCTTGCTGGGGGCGGTTGGAGCGGCGGGGCCAGCAGCCCGTCGACGTCGACGGCGGTGGCGCACTTGCGCGAAACGTGAGGCAGAGCTCGCGGTTGATCGCGTTCAACTACGCGTCGCTACTTTGACTGCCTGCCCGATCAGGACGTCACGCAGATGTACCGCAGGTCACGCGGATATTCGCGTCCCGTGTGCCGTCCACCCGGGTACTGAAAGGGCCTTGACCGCCGGGGGTGGCGGGCAAGGCCCCATCAGGCGGTCAGGTCAACATTTCACCCAGTAGCCGGGATCGGTCTCCTTGATGGTGCTGGTGGTGTAGAGGTTCCACAGCCCCAGGTTCTGGTCGGAGCCGTTGGCGTAGGTGTAGCCCATGGACTGGTGCGCTCGTCCGGCGGTGGTGTGCGCATAGTTGGACGCGGTCACACACGCCGGGGTCGGCGTGGGAGTCGGTGTGGGCGTGGGTGAGGTCGGCGGCGTTGTGGTCGGTGGCGGTGTGGTGCCGCCGCCGCTCATGGCCCTGACCATGTTGACGACGGCCGTCATCTGCGGGCCGGTCTTGAGCGGGTACTGGGCGGACTGGTAGCCCCACCAGTCCCAGCAGCCGCGCGGGTTGCTCGATCCCGACGCGGTCGCCTGCGGGTATAGGACGATCATGGCGTTGGTGTCGGCGTACTCGTTGAGGTAGGCCTTGTCCATGAAGGTGTTGCCGATGTTTCCGTAGTACTGGTAGCAGCCGTGCAGCGCGACCATCAGCTTGCAGGACGACTGCTCGCAGGACTGCGGGACGTAGGCGAACCCTTCGTTGCCCATGCTGATGGAGGTGGCGTTCCCACCGGGGACGTAGTCGTTCTGGTCGAACTGGATCAGCCGGCCGGTCAGGGACGAGGCGGCGGGCTGCACTGTGCCGTAGAGGTGGGTGAGCATGTCCCTGACGGGGTCGCCGCCGCAGTTGTTGATCCAGGGCGACTGGGTGACCGAGCAGGAGCCGGGGCCGATCGGGCTGACCCAGGCGTGCCCGGCGGCGGAGGTGTGGTCGTAGACGACGTCGGCGCCCAGATCGCGGTAGTAGGTGGCCAGGTCGTCGTTGACGTCCTCGGCGACGGTGGTGTCGGACGTGCCGTGGTACAGCCACACCGGGTCGCCCGACAGGTTCGCGACCGGGTCGACGGTGCCCGCCGAGGCGCGGTCGCGGGTCAGCTGTTCGAGCTGGGCCGGTGTCTTGCGGGGCAGGTAGGTCGCCATGCAGGCGTTGAGCGCGGTGCTCAGGCTGTTCTGCGCGCAGTCGTAGGCGCCGGCGGAGAAGATGCCGGTCCCCTGGAACAGGGACGAGTAGGCGACGTGGAGTTGGTTGGCCATGAACCCGCCGGACGACACCCCGCTGACGTAGGTGGCGCTGATGTCGTACTTGGCGAGCGGGGCGGTGGTCGGCGGCGGGACGGCGGCGTGGACGACGGACAGGGAGGTCGTTGCCAGGGCTGCGGCCGCGACGGCGGCCCAGATCCCTTGCCTGATCCTCAGGCGCATGGGGGCTCCCAGGGGTGGGGTGGGTGCCGCCATCGTCGGAATCTTCCGCGCCGCCTACCAGGGCGCGCGAAAACACAATCCCGTAGATCAACATGGCGACGGACGCCACGCACCCGGAGCCCATGGCCGTCTGATCAGCCTCAGCGGACGGTGCCCCGCTTAATGCGGGTGAGGAGGGTCGTCCACTCGTCGGGAGTGAAGTGGAGGACGGGGCCGTGGGGGTCCTTGGAGTCGCGGGCGGCGATGCCGTGGTCCCTCATGGCTTGCCGCTTTACCGAGTGTGATGCGGCGAACTCGCGAAGTGTCGGACATGGGAGGACGAGATGGCAGCCATGGTGGTGCTCGGGGTGCTGACGGTGGATCGGGACGCGTCGTCCGTGGCGTTGCTGCGGCCGGGCCCGGGGAGGAGTGCGGGCGCGGGCTGATGATCGTCGAGGCGGTGGCGGGGCGGTGGGGCGTGCGGCGCGGGGAGGCGGAGACCTGCGTCTGGGCCGAGGTCGTCCGCAGGGAGCGTGTGCCGGGGTTGCAGTGATTCCGGCGGGTGCGTGGCGGGGACGCCGTAGGCTGCTCGGGTGGTGCGTCCTGGAAGCTGGTCCGATCCTGCGGGTGGAAGTCCCGTCCGGGTAGACACCGGAGTGCCCGGTAGCAGGCCCCGGTTCGTTGGAGAGATCCGGCGGGCTGAGCGGGGCGTCGAGAGCCTCTTTGGAGGGAGCAAGCACGCGGGCCGTAGCCGTTTTGCGGTGAGTCCTGCAGCCTCGTCACAACTACAGCGGAGAAGCCGAGCCGTTCACTTCACGGCGAAGGCCATGTTCGGCGGGCTCTGTTCCGGGGTCAGCCCGTCGGGTTCTTGCGGGGTATGGGGGGCGGCACGTGTGCACGGATCGGGCCGGAACAGGAGAGACCCGTCTGACCATGCCTTCGTCGGGCAGGAGACCGGGCGTATAAGCCGATGGTGAAGTCGTTCGGAGGGCAGCGGGAGTCCGAGGGGGCCGTAGTACCGGCCGGGTGTCGAGGAGACGGGACGGCGGGGAAGGGCCCTCGCTTTGATCACGCTTGTGGCGAGGGTAAGCGCGAGGGCATGACCGGGGATCCCCGGTCCAACCACCCCGGCGGGCGTCGGTCTGCCGTAGCGGAAGGCGGGGCAGGTCGCGTTGATGGCCGCCCGTCGAGTGCGAAAGTGCGACGACTTCAACGCAGGCTATGGGCTGCGGCCAAGCAGTCTCCGGAGCGGCGCTTTCACGCCCTGTATGACCGTGTCCACAGAGGTGACGTGCTGTGGGAGGCGTGGCAGCGTGTCCGGGCCAACAGAGGGGCCGCCGGGGTTGATCGGGTGACCCTGGCGTTGGTGGAGGAGGAGTACGGCGTCCAGCGTATGCTCGCCGAGCTTCAGCATGACCTTCGCGCAGGTTGTTATCGCCCCGCGCCTGCCAGGCGTGTGGAGATCCCGAAATCACAGGGTGGCAAACGGCCGCTGGGTATCCCCACGGTCCGCGATCGTGTGGCTCAGCAAGCCGCCAAGCTGGTGCTGGAACCTATCTTCGAGGCCGGCTTCTTGCCGGTGTCGTATGGGTTCCGGCCGAAGCGGTCGGCGACGCAGGCGATGGAGCGGCTCCGTACGGGCTTCATCGAGGGTCAGGTGTTCGCGGTCGAGTTCGACATCGTCAACTTCTTCGGTGAGATCGGCCATGACCGGTTGCTCGCCGAGGTCGGGGGGCGGGTGTCGGATCGGCGGATGCTCAAACTGGTCGGTTCGTGGCTGCAAGCGGGTGTGATGGAGGGCGGGGAAGTCACGCGGATGGTCGCGGGCACCCCGCAAGGTGGCGTGATCTCGCCTCTGCTGGCCAACATCTATCTGCACGTCCTGGACACCGAGCTGGCCCGCCGCAGGGTGGGTGAGCTGGTGCGCTATGCCGACGACGGCGTGGTGCTGTGCCGCAGCATGGCACAGGCACGGACGGCCCTGGCCGTGGTCGAGGAGATCCTCGGCTCGCTGGGGTTGCGGCTGCATCCGGACAAGACGAAGGTCGTTGACCTCAGAGAGGGCCGGGAAGGACTCGACTTCCTCGGCTGCCACTTCAGAGCCCGCTTCTCGGGCCGGGTGTGGGAGAAGTACGGGAAGATCCGCTACTACCTGCACCGATGGCCGAGCCAGGCGGCGATGAAGAAACTCCGGTCCAGGGTCCATGAGCTGACCGACCGCCGCCGGTCGGGAACGGATGTCCGCGCGGTGATCGCGGACTTGAATCCGATCCTGCGCGGCTGGGGCAACTACTTCCGAACCGGGAACGCCGCCGCCAAGTTCCGCCAGATCGACCGGTATGTCGTTTATCGGCTCCACCACCTGATGGTCAGGAAACGGGGTCGTAATCTGCGCGCCGGACGAGCCGCTGAGTGGAACGAGGAGTGGTTCAACGGGCACGGCCTGTACCGCCTGCGAGGCACCATCCGCTACCCAGGAGCTGCGTAGCCATGTCAAGAAGATCATCGGTAAGCCGTATGCGGGAAAACCGCACGTACGAGCTTGAAAGGGGGACGGGGAATCGGGCCTCCACGGCACCGCGCCCCTGACTACCAATGACTGAGAAGCTTTGGCGGATCGAGCCGTCCGGGCCGCTGCGCGGGGACGTCACCGTGCGAGGGGCGAAGAACGCGGTCAGCAAGCACATGGTCGCGGCGATGCTGGGGGACGGGCCGAGCACCATCGGCAACGCCCCGGACGTCGGCGAGGTCGGCATCACGGCGGGCATGCTGGAGCACGTCGGGACGACGGTGGAGCGGTCCGGCGGCGAGGTGACGGTCGTCCCGGGGCCGGTGGCCGACCCGAGCGTCGGCAAGGCGTTCACCGGGCTGAACCGCATTCCCATCCTGATGCTGGGGCCGCTGCTGCATCTGACGGGTGAGGCGTTCGTGCCGCTGGTCGGGGGCGACCCGATCGGCAGGAGGCCCGTCGACTTCCATGTGGAGGCGCTGCGGGCGTTCGGCGCCGAGATGACCTATGCGGCCGACGGGATTCACGCGCGGGCGTCGCGGCTGGTGGGGACGCGCATCGAGTTGCCGTATCCGAGTGTCGGCGCGACGGAGACCGTCCTGCTGGCGGCCGTGCGGGCGCAGGGGAAGACCGTCATCCGCAACGCCGCGATGGAGCCGGAGATCGTCGAGCTGGCGCTGTTCCTGCAGCGGATGGGCGCGCGGATCTCGTTCGCACCCGACCGGCGGATCGTGGTCGAGGGCGTCGAGCGGCTGAGCGGCGCGCAGACGAGGCTGGACGGCGACCGCATCGAGGCGTTCTCCTACCTGGTCGCGGGCCTGGTGACCAGGGGAGAGGTGCGCGTGCACGGGTGCCCGCAGGACCGGCTCGTCACCGCGATCACGACGCTCACCCGGATGGGCGCGCAGTTCGAGATCACCGACGACTGGATCATGGCGTCGGCGCCGAACGGGTTGCATCCGGCGGCGGTGCAGACCGACACCCATCCCGGGTTCGCGACGGACTGGCAGACGCCCCTGATGGTGTTGTTCACGCAGGCCGAGGGCATGTCGGTGCTGCACGAGACCGTCTATGAGAACAGGCTCGCGTATGTGCCGGCGCTGCAGAGCATGGGCGCGGAGATAGAGGTCTACGACACCTGCCTGGGCGGCCCGGCCTGCCGGTACCACGACACGGCGGCGCTGCACTCGGCTGTTGTGCGGGGCGTCACCAAGCTCCGGGGCGGGGACGTGACCATGCCCGACATCCGGGCCGGGTTCTCGGCGGTGCTGGCGGCGGCGGTCGCGGAAGGGCCGTCCACGCTGCGGGGCGTCCACCACATCGAGCGCGGCTACCACCGGCCGGTGGAGCAGTTCCGGACGCTCGGGCTCGTGCTCCAGGAGGGTTAGCGGACAATCACCGAACCGGGCCAGGTGAAGGTGAGGGCGCCGCCGACGGGGAGGTTGCGGTTCACCGTGGCGGCGTCCTCAGGCGGGATCTGCTTGCGGCGGGCCCACTCGGGGGGCGAGGCTCCTGCCCGGCGCCGCCAGGCGATGTCGCACAGGCCCGCGAAGTACTCGGACCTGGCCATGTCGCCACGGTCGGCGGCGCTGAGGGACGTCTCGCGCTTCTTCGCCTTGCGCTGCGCCCGCGTCCGCCGGCGCGGGTCGCCGGGTGTCTCGGCCGTCTCGGTGAAGCCGCCGCCGCCCGCCGCGGCCCGTCCGAAGACCCCGGAGGAGAGGCCCAGCTCCGCCTCGGCCAGGTAATGGACGAGGTCGTGCGGGATGTGGTCGTCGTATCCGGGCGCGGGATCCATCCGGCGCGGGTGCTGCCCGGGAACGGTGACGACGGTGGCGTACCGGCGTTCACCCGTCCGTTCGAAACTCACGTCCATGTGGCCAGGCTAGGCCGCGCCGCACGCGGCACGCATGTGCTTTTCCGGCCGGTGGAGACGCTGCCGAAACTGATCCACCGCTCGCCGAAGAGACTGGTCCTTGCCTGGTGATGGCCGAAACGTACAAGACGGGTGCGGGGACGGCGGCCAAGCTGGAGTCATGGACATCGCCAAGGCTTCCGACTTCATGGCCATGCACGCGCGGACACTGGATCGCCGGCGCTTCGAGCTGCTGATCGGGGAGGGCGACAGGGACGCGCTGCTGGCCGCGCTGAACGCCTACCGGAACCCCGACGGCGGGTACGGGCACGGGCTCGAACCCGACCTTCGGTCACGGACGAGCCAGACGGGTCCCGCACTGCACGCGTTCGAGGTCTTCGAGGAGCTGGCCCCCGTCACGGCCCCGGAGGCCGTCGCGCTCTGCGACTGGCTGGAGTCGGTGGCGCTGCCGGACGGCGGTATCCCGTTCGCGCTGCCCATGCCCGACCCGGCCGGGTCCGCGCCGTTCTGGGCGGGCGCCGACACGCGGACGTCCTCGCTGCAGATCACCGCCGTCGTCGCCGCCATGGCCCACCGCGTCGCCGTCCACGATGAGGCCGTCGCCAAGCATCCCTGGCTCGACCGTGCGACGCGCTACTGCCTCGACACCGTCCGGACGAAGGACGAACTGCACGCGCTGGAGCTGGCGTTCACCATCTGGCTGGCCGACGCCGTGGAAGACGGCGACACCATCCGCCTGCTCGGCGGGCACATCCCCGAGAACGGTCTTGTGCGCGTGCAGGGCGGTCTGGAGGACGAGACGATGCGGCCGCTGGACTTCGCCCCGTATCCCAGACGTCCGGCACGCGGCCTCTTCAAAGAGGACATCGTGAACGCCGAGCTGCGGCGCCTCGACGAGCAGCAGCAGGACGACGGCGGATGGCGCGTCGACTTCGCGAGCTACTCGCCCGCCGCCGAGCTGGAATGGCGCGGCTACACGACCGTCAAGGCCGCCTCCATCCTGACCAGGAGCGCACGCTAGAGCGCGCAGCGGAAACGGGTGGTCCGCCACGTCGCCGATCTGCGTCAAGGGTGCGGCAGGGACCCGCGTCGGCTCCATGCCGGGGCGGGAGTGCGTGGGATCCTTGAGGCGCAGGCCACATCCGACGGCACCGGAGGCTCCCGATGGACAATGGCCCGGGCTACACGGCGCTCACGCCGCTCGCGTTCCTCAGCAGGTCGGCGGAGGTGTTCCCCGCCAAGGCCGCCTACGCCCATGGGGACCGCCGCGCGACGTACGCCGAGTTCGCCGCCGAGGTGACCCGGCTCGCGAACGCGTTGAAGGCGTCCGGGATCGGGGCCGGGGACCGGGTCGCCTACCTGGCGCCGAACGTTCCCGAGCTGCTCGCGGCCCACTTCGCCGTGCCGCTGGCCGGGGCCGTCCTCGTCGCGATCAACACCCGCCTCGCGCCGGAGGAGATCCGCTACATCCTCGGCCATTCGGGCGCGAAGATGCTCGTCGTGGACGCCGGTCTGCATCCGTCCGTCGCGCCGATCGCGGGCGGGCTGCCGCAGGTCGTCACGGTCCCGGCGGCCGGCGCGGACGGCGACCCGGCG
The DNA here is from genome assembly GCF_001552195.1 of Actinomadura latina NBRC 106108. GTDB lineage: Bacteria > Actinomycetota > Actinomycetes > Streptosporangiales > Streptosporangiaceae > Spirillospora > Spirillospora latina. The sequence continues at coordinate 18,511 of NZ_BCQS01000029.1, read as the reverse complement.
GTCGGCGGCATCGGCTACGGCGAGCTGCTGGCCCGCGGCTCCGGCGACGAGCTGCCCTGGAACGTCCGGGACGAGAACGCCGCCATCTCGATCAACTACACGTCCGGCACCACGGGACGTCCCAAGGGCGTCGTCTACACGCACCGCGGCGCCTACCTGAACGCGCTCGGCGAGGTCCTGCACTCGCGGCACACGCCGGACAGCGTCTACCTGTGGACGCTGCCGATGTTCCACTGCAACGGCTGGTGCACTCCCTGGGCGCTCGCCGCGGTCGGCGGGACGCAGGTGTGCCTGCGCGCCGTCGTCGCCGGAGAGGTGTGGCGGCTCATCGACGCCGAGGGCGTCACGCATCTGAACGGCGCCCCGACCGTGCTGGTGACGATCGCGAACGCGGCGGAGGCGCATCCGCTGGAGCGCCCGCTGACGGTCACGACCGCGGGCGCGCCGCCGAGCCCGACGATCATCGGGCAGATGGAGGAGCTCGGCGCGCGCATCGTGCACGTGTACGGGCTGACGGAGACCTACGGGCCGTACTCGGTGTGCGAGCCGCAGCCCGGCTGGCCGGACCTGGCCGCCGGCGACCGGGCCCGGCTGCTGGCCCGGCAGGGCGTCGGGATGATCCAGACGGACGGGCTGCGGGTCGTCGACGAGGGCATGAACGACGTCCCGGCCGACGGGGAGACGCTCGGCGAGATCGTCATGCGCGGCAACAACGTGATGAAGGGCTACCACCGGGACGAGGAGGCCACCGCGAACGCGTTCCGGGGCGGCTGGTTCCACTCCGGCGACCTCGGCGTCCGCCACCCGGACGGCTACGTCGAGCTGCGCGACCGGTCCAAGGACATCATCATCTCCGGCGGAGAGAACATCTCCACGGTCGAGGTCGAGCGGGCCATCGACTCGCATCCGGCCGTGCTGGAGGTCGCCGTCGTCGCCGTGCCGGACGAGAAGTGGGGCGAGCGCCCCAAGGCGTTCGTCGTGCTCCGCGACGGGCACGACGTGACCGGGACGGAGCTGGTCGAGCACGTGCGCACGAGCCTCGCCCGGTACAAGGCGCCCGACACGGTGGAGTTCGTGACGGAGCTTCCCAAGACGTCCACCGGGAAGATCCAGAAGTTCCAGCTCCGCGAGAAGGAGTGGGCCGGGCGCGAGAGCCGCGTCCAGGGCTGAGAACCCTTGCCGCATCGGCCCTCCCGGCGGCGTGAGGACGGGTGGTTCCGGGGAAGTGTTCCCTGGGCGAGGGCCGGGCCGCCGGCCGTCCGTCGAGAGGGGAGCGTGATGGCGCCCACCGGGAGGCCGACCGGGAACGTGCTGATCGTGGGGGCGGGCCCGACGGGGCTGCTGCTGGCCGGGGACCTGGCCGCGGCGGGCATCGGCTGCACGGTGCTGGAACGCCGCCCGGAGGAGACGAGCAACCTGACGCGGGCGTTCGCCGTGCACGCCCGCACCCTGGAGATGCTGGACGCGCGCGGTGTCGCCGCCGAGCTGATCGGCACCGGGGAGCGGGTCGGCGCGCTGCGGCTGCTCGGCTCGACCGTGCTCCACCTGTCCCGGCTGCCCGGACGCTTCCCGTTCGTCCTCGTCACGCCGCAGTACGAGACGGAACGCGTCCTGAAGGAGCGGGCGCTCGCGGCCGGCGCGGAGATCGTGCACGGCGCCGAGGTCGTCGGGCTCCGCCAGGACGCGGCGGGCGTGGACGTCGATGTCCGGACGGCCGAAGGGGAGACCGGGACGCGCCGCGCGTCTTACGTGGTGGGCGCGGACGGCGTCCGCAGCACGGTGAGGCGCGAGCTGGGACTGCCGTTCCCCGGGCAGGCGGCGGTGCGGTCGGTGATGCTCGCGGACGTCCGGCTGGACGAGGCGCCCGCCGACGTCCTCACCGTCGGCGCGGTCGGCGACGCGTTCGCGTTCCTCGCCCCGTTCGGCGACGGCTGGTACCGGGTGATCGCCTGGAACCGGCGGCACCAGGCCGCCGACTCCGAGCCCGTCGACATGGCCGAGCTGCGGGAGGTGACCGCCCGCGCGCTCGGCACCGACCACGGCATCCGGGACCCGCGCTGGACGTCACGGTTCCACAGCGACGAACGGCAGGTCCCCCGATACCGGACGGGACGGGTGTTCCTCGCCGGGGACGCCGCGCACGCCCACTCGCCGGCGGGCGGGCAGGGCATGAACACCGGGATCCAGGACGCGGCGAACCTCGGCTGGAAGCTCGCCGCCGAGCTGTGGGGCTGGGCGCCGTCCTGGCTGCTCGACAGCTACCACGAGGAGCGGCACCCGGTCGGGCGGCAGGTGCTGCGGGGGAGCGGCGCACTGCTGCGGTTCGTGCTCGCCGAGCCGCGCTGGCTGCGCGCGGCGCGCGGCTCGGCGGCGTGGGCGGCGACCCACTGCCGGCCGGTCGCGCGGCGGATGGCGGGCGCCGTCTCCGGCATCGATATCGCCTATCCGGCGCCGCGCGGCGCGCACCGGCTGACCGGGCGGCGCGCCCCGGACGTCCCCCTCGCCGGCCCCCCGGCGCGGCTGCACGAGCTGCTCGGCGACGGGATGTTCGTGCTGGTCGTCGCGGCGAACGACCCGGCGGTCACCTACCTGGCGACCAGGCGGTGGGCGGGCCGCGTGCACTGCGTGCCGGCCGGCGGCGCGACCCGGACGACCGCGCTCGTGCGCCCGGACGGCTACATCGCGTGGGCCACCGACGAGACCGCGCCGGACCGGCGCGCCGCCGAGATCCGCGACGCGCTGAACCACTGGTGCGGGCATCCCGCCGACCGGGCCGTCCACGAGCCGCGCCGGATCGAGGGCGTGCCGGCGAGCGAGAACGAGCGGAGGACCTGACATGGCGGAGGGCACGGGGGGCCGCAACGTCGCACGCAAGCTGATCGCCTCGCATCTGGTGAGCGGCGAGATGACGCCCGGCACCGAGATCGGGATCCACGTCGACCAGACCCTCACCCAGGACGCGACCGGCACGATGGTGATGCTGGAGCTGGAGGCCCTCGACCTCGACCGGGTCAAGACGGACGTGTCGGTCCAGTACGTGGACCACAACCTGCTGCAGGCCGACGAGCGCAACATGGCCGACCACATCTTCCTGCGGTCCGCCGCCCGCCGGTACGGGCTCTGGTACTCCAAGCCCGGCAACGGGGTCTCGCATCCGACGCACATGCAGCGTTTCGGCGTGCCCGGCGCCACGATGGTCGGCTCCGACTCCCACACGTGCGCGGCGGGGTCGCTCGGCATGCTCGCGATCGGCGTCGGCGGGCTGGAGGTCGCGATGGCGATGGCCGGGGAGCCGCTGCACGTGACGATGCCGGAGATCTGGGGCGTCCGGCTGACGGGGGAGCTGCCGCCCTGGCTGAGCGCCAAGGACGTGATCCTGGAGATGCTGCGGCGGCACGGGGTGCGCGGCGGCGTCAACCGGATCATCGAGTACCACGGCCCCGGCATCGCGGCGCTGACCGCGATGGACCGGCACGTCATCGCCAACATGGGCGCCGAGCTGGGTGCGACGACGACGGTGTTCCCGTCGGACGAGCGGGTCCTGGAGTTCCTGCGCGCCGAGGACCGCGAGGACGGCTTCACCGAGATCGTCGCCGACCCGGACGCGTCCTACGACGTCGCCGACGAGATCGACCTGTCGTCGCTGGAGCCGCTGATCGCCCGTCCCAGCTCGCCCGGCGACGTGGTCCCGGTGCGGGACGCCGCGGGAGAGGAGGTCCACCAGGTCGTCGTCGGGTCGTCGGCGAACCCTGGGCTGCGCGACTTCGCGTCCGTCGCGGCGATCGTGAAGGGCCGCCAGGTGCACCCGCGGGTGTCGCTGGACGTGAACCCGACGTCCCGGCAGATCCTCGTCGACCTCACCCGGATGGGCGCGACCGCCGACCTCGTCCAGGCCGGCGCCCGCATCCACCAGACCGGCTGCATGGGGTGCATCGGCATGGGGCAGGCTCCCGCGATCGGCCGCAACAGCCTGCGGACCGTCCCGCGCAACTTCCCCGGACGCTCCGGCACCAAGGACGACCTGGTCTGGCTGTGCTCACCGGAGACCGCCGCTGCCGCCGCCCTCACCGGCCGGATCACCGACCCGCGCGACCTCGGCATGGACCCGCCCGCCGTCCGGCTGCCCGAGAAGTCCAGCGTCAACGTCGACATGCTCGAAGGCCCGCCGCCCGAGGACGAGGCGCGCCGCGTCGAACTCGACAAGGCCCCCAGCATCGGCGTACTGCCCGAACTGGACCCGCTCCCGGACGAGTTCGAGATCCCCGTCGCCATCAAGGTCGGGGACGACGTGTCCACCGACGAGATCCTGCAGGCGGGCGCGCGGGCCCTGCCGTTCCGCAGCGACATCGCCCGGCTCGCCGACTTCACGTTCATCCAGCTCGACGAGCGCTACCCGGAGCGGGCCCGCGAGGCCGGGCCGCACGCCGTCGTCGGCGGGCGCAACTACGGGCAGGGGTCGTCCCGCGAGCACGCCGCGATCGCGCCCCGCCACCTCGGGCTGCGGCTCGTCCTGGCGCGCGGCTACGCGCGGATCCACTGGCAGAACCTCGTCAACTTCGGGATCCTGCCGCTCGAATTCGCCGACGGGGCCGACTACGACCGCGTCGAGCAGGGCGACGTGCTGCGCGTCGAGAACGTCCGGGACGCGCTGAAGGCCGGAGACGAGATCGTCGTCCGCAACGTCGGCAAGGACGAGACGTACCGGGCGCGGCACCGCCTGTCCGCACGGCAGCGGGACCTGGTCGCCGCCGGCGGCCAGATCCCGCTGCTCCGCGAACGCCGGGCCGGCCGGCGGGACCGCGGGGAGTGACCCGCGGCCCCGACCGGCGCTCTCCGCTCCGCCGGAGCCCGGCTTCAGGCGCCGGTCAATACCGGCGCTCCTCGCGGCCGTAGCCGAGTTCCTCGGCGACGTCCGCGACGTTCTCGTACTCGCGCTTGGGCAGCGTCCGCAGCTGCTCGACGGCCTCGTCCGGCGCGCCGCCCTCGGCGGCGTGCCGGATCAGCTCGTTCGGGCGGGCCGGGTAGCCGACCCCGGTGAGCATCCGCGCGAGGGCGCTGCGGCCCTCGACGTCCTGCGCGCTCATCCCGGGCGGGGAGCCCTCCCGTTCGCCGGCGGCCGCCCGGGTCGGGTCCGCGGGGGCGTCGTCGGAGAACGGCTCGGTCTCCTTGAACTCCTCGGCGTGCGTGGGATGCCCGCCGCTGACCATGCCCCGCGTCTCGTGGGCGATCTCGTCGTCGACCTTCGGGCTGTGCTTGTCGCTCATGTCCGGCATCGTTTGTTCCTCCCTGCGCGCCTACCGGGGAGACCGTTCCCGGGCGCCCGCGTCCAAACATGCGGCCCCGGCAGCGTCCGAACATGCGGCCCCGCGCAGCGTCAGGACGACCGGCGCATCAGCCGCAGGACCCGCCGCACCAGCGAGTTCGCCCCGCCCGCGTCCGGCGGGGTCTGCTCCGGGGGCCCCTCCGCGCCGGGGTCCGCGGCGGGCTGCGGCTCCGGCCGCTCACCGGCCACCTCGTAGATGACCGGCAGCGAGCGCAGGCCGCGCATCAGCGGGGACGAGCGCCACGGAAGCTGGTCGGCGGGCAGCGCGAGCCGCAGGGAGGCGAACCGGTCGAACAGCCGCTCCACCGCGATCGTCGTGATGGTGGTGGCGAGATCGCGGCCGAGGCAGGCGTGCGGGCCCGCGCTCCAGGCCAGGTGGGCGCGGGAGCTGTAGATGGAGTCCGGCGTCGCCGACGCGGTGAAGGCCGGGTCCAGGTGCGCGGCCGCGGGCGACACCATGACCGGGTCGCCGGCCGCGATCTGGAACCGGCCGATGCGGGCATCGGCCTTGGCCCACCGGAAGGACAGGTTGGCCATCGGCGGGTTCGCCGCCGCGGCGCGGTTGATCGCCTCCTGGATCATCCCGGCGGACATGCTGTCGCCGGCCCTCGTGCCGCCGATCAGCACCTCGGTGATGGTGTTGCAGATCAGCGTCCCCGTCACGTCGCCGACGAGCCCCGTCATCATCGCCATCTCGCGGGTCAGCTCCTCCGCGGTCAGGTCCGGGACCGCGGCGAGCATGAGGGACGGCAGGTCCGCGCCGGGGGAGGCCACCCGCGCTGCGCACACGTCCGCGACCCGGGCGATCAGCCGGTTCGACGCCTCCTGCGCCTCGGGGCCGGCGTCCATCACCCGCCACAGGTCGATGATCAGCTCGTCGTCGCCCTCGCCGCCGGTGCCGAGCAGCCGCCCGATCACCATCAGCGGCAGCGGCCGCGCGTACTGCGCGGACAGGTCGGCCCAGCCGGACGGGCCGCCGTTCTCCGACAGCACGGTGATCAGCTCGTCGGCGTGCCGGCGGACGGCCTGCTCCAGCGACTTCGCCTCGGGCCGGGTGCGGTCCTGGAACGGCCGCAGGCCCTCGCTCCAGGCGCCGCGCAGCCGGGTGGAGTCGGCGCCGTCCCGGAACCCCGAGTTGTCGGACTCGACCACGGGCAGCATCGGCCAGTCCGCCGGGACGGACCCCTCCCGGTACCGCCGCCAGCTGCCGACCCGCTTGCTCCAGATGCCGCGGGTGTCGCGCAGGATGTCGAGCGTCTGGGCGTAGCCGAGGACGAGCCACACCGGGACGCCGAGGACGTCCACCGGCGCGACGGGCCCGTACTCCGCGCGCAGTCGCTCGTAGAAGACGGCGGGGCGGGACTCGTAGTCACGGTTCAGCAGCGGCTGGACGGCGAGCGCCTCCAGCGGCGGATGCGCGGGGGCGGGCTCTGCCTGCGGCGTCTGGGGTTCCACGTGCACAAACCCTAGGAGAGATCGATCTCCGCTGGCGCGCTTTGCGGTGGAATGTCCCAAGATGATCTTCCAGGACGGGGCCAATTGGCCGAGCCCCTCGCCGGTATGTGAGGCTGGGGGTGCCCTAAGAGAGCTGGAGGTCCGCATGGCCGACTCATCAGGAGAACCCGCCGACGGAGAGGACGACGTGAAGCGCAGGTTCCGGGAGGCCCTGGAACGCAAGCGCGGAGCGGCGGACAAGAACACCGGTGCGTCCGGCAAGAGCGGCTCGAAGGTGCGCGGCAAGCACGACCGCGCCGATCACCAGCGGCAGTTCCGCCGCAAGAGCGGCTGACGGCCCGCACCACCGACCGGTCCCCCGCGCCCGCCGCGCGGGGGTCCACCCGCCCGCCGGGTCAGCGGGCGTAGAGCTTCCTGGAGTAGTTGGCCTCGGCGTAGTAGTTCTCCAGTTGCTCCAGGTTCTCCTCGGTGTACTGGACGTCCTTGACGATCTGGGCGTGCGACGGGAGCGCCTCCGGATCCCAGGTCTCCGGCTTCCACAGCTTCGAGCGCATCAGCGCCTTCGCGCAGTGGAAGAAGATCTGCTCGATGTCCACGATCAGGGCGAGGGCCGGGCGGTGGCCCTTGACGAGCATCTCGTCGAAGAACGGCGCGTCCCTGACGAGGGTGGCGCGGCCGTTGACGCGCAGGGTCTCGCCGCGTCCGGGGACGAGGAAGATCAGCCCCACGTGCGGGTTGCTCAGCACGTTCATGAACCCGTCGGCGCGGCGGTTGCCGGGACGGTCCGGGACGGCGATCGTCGTGTCGTCGAGGACGTGCACGAACCCGGGCGGGTCGCCCTTGGGGGAGACGTCGCAGTTGCCGTCCGCGTCGCTGGTGGAGATCAGGCAGAACGGGGAGCGGGCGAGCCACTCCCGGTCCCAGGCGTGCAGCGTGGCGCGCTCCTTGTCGATCGCGCGCCGCATCGGGGCGCCGAGCAGCTCGCGCAGTTCCGCCGCGGACGTGATCGGGGTGGACTCGGGGGCGAGCGTCATCGCCGCTCCTTCCGCCGGGAAAACGGAAGATCAGCCTAACCCGGTGCTTTCCGGGTGCCGGGAGGCGGGGGTCAGCGCTTCGGCGCGTAGCGGCGGACGCCGTGCTCGTCGTGGGCGTCCAGGACGCCCCGGTCGGCGAGGACGTCCAGGTGGGCCTCGATCTCCAGGACGGCCAGCATCCGGCTGAACGCGTCGAGGTCGCCGAGCGCGCGCCTGCGGCGCGTCCACGGCATGGCCCCGGCGACCTCGAACGCCGTGCCGCGGCCCGCGCGGACCTGCGCGGCGGCGGCGTCGAGGCGCTTGGCGTGGTGCTCCAGCAGCTCGTCGATCCGGACGTGCACGCTCGGCTTCACGGGGCCGTGCGCCGGCAGCAGCAGCGTGTCCGGCATGTCGCGGACCAGCCGCAGCGACTCCAGGTAGCTGCGCAGCGGTTTCGGCTCCGGCTCGGTCTCCAGCCCGATGGACGGCGTGATGTGCGGCAGGATGTGGTCGCCGGCGAACAGCAGGCCGTCGGCGGCGTCGCGCATGACGATGTGGCCGCGCGTGTGGCCGGGCGTGGCGAACACGTCCAGGCCCCGCGCGGTCAGGCCGACGCGCTCTCCGTCGTCGAGCCAGGCGTCCGGCAGGGTGTGCGGGACGTCGCGCTCGGAACGCTCCACCGGCTGCGCGGCGATCTCGTCGGCCAGCGCGCCGGCGCCGCATAGGCGCAGCTTCTCGACCTGCCGGGGGTGCAGGCCGCGGTTCACATCGAACGCCTCGATGGACGTCCGCTCGCCGCGGCCGATCCGCACCCGTGTGCCGAACGACTCGCGCAGTGCGAGCGCCTGCGAGTAGTGGTCCCAGTGCGCGTGGGTGACGAGGAACTGGGCCACGTCCTGAAGTCCGTGGCCGAGCGTGCGCAGGGCCTTCTCCATGGACGCGCGCGTGTCGGGCATCGCCCAGCCGGAGTCCACGACGACGAGGCCCTCGGGGTCCTCGATGACGTACACGTTGACCGCGTGCAGCGACGGGATGGGCAGCGCCAGGGGGATGCGGTGCACCCCCGGCACCACCGGATGAGCGCCCGGCTCGGTCCAGTCAGTCGGCTGCTCCACGACCGGTGCCGTCACCGCGCGCCCCCTCGCAAATCGAATCTCGTTCTGATCGAACCTACTTCATCCCGAACATCCCTTTCGCTGCCGGGGCGGCGGTCACCCGCGGCGAGCGTCGTGGTCGGCGGCGCGGCGGGCCTCGGCGGCGGCCTCGCGGGCCTCGCGGGCCGCCTCTTCCGCGCGGGCGCGGTTCTGCTCGGCGCGCTCCGCCCGGCGGGACGCGGCGTCCCGTGCGGCGACGGCGCGGTCCAGTTCGTGGCGGAGCCGGCCCACCTCGGCGGCGGCCTCCTCGGCTTCGCGCTTCGCCGCGTCCGCCAGTTCCCCGCGCTCGGCGAGCCTGCGGCCGGCCTCCTCGGCGCGCTTGCGCAGGGTCTCCGCGCGCCGCGCCCGTGCCGCGCTCGTCCGCGTGACGTCCGGCTTCGGCTCCTCCCTCTTGGGCGGCCTCTCCCTGGGCTCCGGCTTCGTGCGCCGCTCTCGGCCCGGCGGCGCCATGGGGAAACCGGCGGGAACGAAACCCGTGTGGCTGCGCGGCTGCGCGAGGCGCCCCGCGCGGACCTCCTCGGCGATGTCCGCGTCCACGGTGGCGGCCTGGAGGGTGTCCTCGACCTCCCGGACGGCCTGCTCGCGCAGGGCGCCGCCCGCCTCCGCGGCGAGTTCACCCGCGGCCCGGACCAGCGAGCCGACCAGGCCGGCGCGGCGCTGCTCCAGGTCGCGGAGGCCGCTGCCGGAGCCCCACGCCGACCGCATCTCGGCCCCCACGTCCAGCAGCCGGTCCAGGTCGCCGGCGGCCGAGCGGCTGAGGAGGTTCACCGCCCACGCCGACAGCGTCGGGCGCCGCAGCGCGCCGATGCGCCTGGCGAGCGCCGCGTCGCCGTCCCTCCTGGCCTCCTGCGCCAGCCGCTTGCGGGCCGCCACGAACTCCGCGGGCAGGACGCCGTAGAGCTCGTCGGCCGCACTGGAGAAGTCCACGCCTGATCTTTACCCCTCCTGCGGCCGGTGGACCGGGGTGGACGGTACGGAGCGGGGCTGCCTATACTCGTCTACGAGTACTCGTGCACGAGGAGGGCGGAATGGCCAAGCGGCGCAAGGTGAGCAACATCCTCGGGCTCGCCGTGCTGTCGACGGTCTCCGCCAGGCCGATGCACCCGTACGAGATGGCCGCCCTGATGCGCGCACGCGGAAAGGACCGCGACATGGACATCAAGTGGGGGTCGCTCTACACCGTCGTCGGCAACCTGGAGAAGCACGGGTTCCTCGCCGTGGAGGGAAGCGCCCGGGAAGGGGCGCGGCCCGAGCGGACCGTCTACCGCATCACGGACGAGGGGCTGGCGGAACTCGCCGACTGGGTCCGGGAGCTGATCGCGGTGCCCGAGCGGGAGGTGCCGCGGTTCGAGGCCGGGCTGTCCGTCCTCGGCGCGCTGGGGCCGGACGAGGTGGCCGGGCTGCTGCGCAGGCGCCTCGATGCGCTGGAGCGGCAGATCGCCGCCGACCAGGCCGCGATGGCGGCGGAGACCGAGATCCCGCGCCTGTTCCTGATCGAGGCGGAGTACGACCTGGCGATCAGGCGCGCGGAGGCCGCGTGGGTGCGCGGCTTCCTCGCCGAGATCGAGGACGGCTCGCTGCCGGGCCTCGGCATGTGGCGGGCGTTCCACGAGACCGGCGAGCTTCCGCCCGAGATCGCCGAACTGGCGGAGAGGGGAGCCCCCGAGAGGACGTAGCGAGGAGAAGGCCCGGCGGCGGTGCGGCAACACCTCCGCCGGGCCGGAGAACCCACCACCGAGAATCCGCGCGGAGCGGGGCCTGGCGGCGAGCACGCGACTCCAGCCTATCCGGCCCCCCTCCGCAGAGCATGTTGCGCTGCAACGGAGGAGACCATGGCGTATGCCATCGAGGCCGAGGGCCTCGTGAAGAACTACCCCGGGGGCGTCCGGGCCCTGGACGGCCTGTCCATCGCGGTCGGGCAGGGCGAGATCCTCGGGCTGCTCGGCCCCAACGGGGCGGGCAAGTCCACCACCGTCAAGATCCTCACCACGCTGGTCCGGCCGGACGCGGGTACCGCGGCCGTGGCCGGGCACGACGTGCTGCGCCGCCCCGACCGGGTCCGCCGCGTCATCGGCGTCGTGTCGCAGAAGTCCGGCGCCGACCCCGAGGCGAGCGGGCGCGGCAACCTGGTCCTGCAGGGCCGCCTGTACGGGCTGTCCGGGACGCGGGCGCGCACCCGGGCCGCCGAGCTGCTCGCCCGGTTCGGGCTGGAGGACGCGGCGGGCCGTCCCGTGAAGACCTACTCGGGCGGGATGCAGCGGCGCCTCGACGTCGCCCTCGGGCTCGTCCACCGCCCGCAGGTGCTCTTCCTCGACGAGCCGACCACCGGGCTCGACCCGGAGGCCCGCGCGTCCATGTGGGCCGAGATCGCCCGGCTCGCCGGGGACGACGCCCTCGCGATCCTGCTGACCACCCACTACCTGGACGAGGCCGACCGGCTCGCGCGGCGGCTCGCGATCGTCGACGAGGGGCGGGTCGTCGCGGCGGGCACGCCCGACGGCCTCAAGGGCGAGCTGCGGGGCGACGCCGTCCACGTCGAATGGCGGGAGGCGCCGCCCGAGCCGGTGGTGCGGGAGGCGCTCGGCCGGCTGCCCGGCCTCCGCGAGGTCGTCCTGGACGGGCCGCGCCTCAGCGCCCGGACCGGCGACGGCGCCGCCGCCGTGCCGGCCGTCCTCGCCGCCCTCGACCAGGCGGGCGTCCCGGCCGCCGCGGCGACCGTCGCGCGGCCGTCCCTCGACGACGTCTACCTCCGCTACGCCGGACGCCGCATCGCCGACGCCGAGCCCGCCACCGCCGGAGGTGCCCGGTGACCGCCCTGCCCACCGAAGACCTGCCCGCCAAAGACCTGCTGACCGGTACCTGGTGGATGACCCACCGGCGGCTGTCGGCGCTGCTGCGCAACCCCGCAGTGCTCGTCATGACGCTGGCGCAGCCGATGATCTGGCTGTTCCTGTTCGGCGAGCTGTTCAAGAAGGTCGCCGAACTGCCCGGGTTCGGCGCGCAGTCCTACCTCGACTACATCGTGCCCGGCGTCGTGATCATGAACGCGGTGGCGCTGAACTCGTTCGCCGGGATGGCGACCATGGACGAGATCGAGCGCGGCACCCTCAACCGGTTCCTGGTCACCCCGGTGCGCCGCGGCGCGCTCGTGAACGCGGGCGTCGTCGAGCAGGCCCTCAGCACGGCGTTCCAGTCCCTGGTGATCATCCTGTTGGGCTGGGCCGCCGGGGCCGGCTACCCCGGGGGGCCAGTGGGGCCCGCGGTGCTCGTCGCGACCGCGGTGCTGATCGGCGTCGTCCTCGCCGCACTGTCGAACACGCTCGCGCTGCTCGTCCGGGACCGCAACACCATCATCGGCCTCAACGTGATGCTGCTGCTGCCGCTCACCTTCCTGTCGTCGGCGTTCATGACCAAGGACCTGATGCCGTCCTGGATCCGGCACGTGGCCGCCGTCAACCCGGTGAGCTGGGCCCTCGACACCGCCCGCGCGGCACTGTCGGGAGACCCCGACTGGAGCTCGGCCGCCGTGCACGGCTCCTGGCTGCTCGCCCTGACCGCGGCCAGCGTGGCGCTGGCGACCTACTCGATCAGGAGCTACCAGAAGTCGCAGTAGGGCCGTCGCAGTAGGGACGGGGCGGTGCCCCGCCGACCCGGCCGCCCGCTGTCCGGCCGGGTCAGCGGGAGTCCAGGAACCGGTCCAGCACGCGCGTGCCGAACGCCAGGCCGTCCAGCGGGACCCGCTCGTCCACGCCGTGGAACATCCCGAAGTAGTCGAGGTCCGGCCCGAGCAGGAGGGGCGCGAAGCCGAAGCCGGTGATGCCGATGCGGTGGAAGGACTTCGCGTCCGTGCCGCCCGCCATCACGTAGGGGACGGGACGGGCGTCCGGGTCCTCGGCGCGGAGGGCGTCCGCGAGCGCGGCGAACGTCGGGCCGGCCGGGTCCGCGGCGGGCGCCTCCTCGCGGTTGACGAACTCGCGGGCGACCTTCGGGCCGAGCAGCCGGTCGATCGCGGCCAGGAACTCCTCGCCGGTGCCCGGCAGGTAGCGGGCGTCGACCTGCGCGGTCGCGGTACCGGGCACGACGTTGATCTTGTATCCGGCGTCCAGCCGGGTCGGGTTGGCGGAGTTGCGGATCGTCCCGGCGAACAGCCGGCCGGCGCGGCCGAGACGCGCGGCCTCCGCGTCGAGGCGGTCGTGGTCGATGGTGGTGCCGAGCGCGTCCGCCAGGCCGTCCAGCAGGGCCCGCACGCCCGGCGTCAGCCGCACCGGCCACTCGTGCGCGGCGAGGCGGGACACGGCGTGCGCGATCTCGGCGACCGCGTTGTCGGGCGCCGGCTTGGACCCGTGCCCGGCCGTGCCGCGCGCCGTCAGCCTCATCCACATCGTGCCGCGCTCGCCCGTCGCGATCGGGTAGATCCGCGTTCCGCCCGCGTCCACGCTGAACCCGCCGGACTCGCTGATCGCCTCCGTGCACCCCTCGAAGACCTCCCGATGCTCCCGCGCCACGTAGCGGGACCCGTACTCGCCGGTGCACTCCTCGTCCGCCAGGAACGCCAGGACCAGGTCGCCGCGCGTGCGCCGCCCCTCGCGCAGCCGCCGCCGCACGACCGCGAGGGTCATCGCGAGGCTGCCCTTCATGTCGACGGCGCCGCGCCCCCACACGCAGCCGTCCCGCACCTCGCCGGAGAACGGCGGCACGGTCCACTCGGCCGCGTCGGCGGGCACCACGTCGAGGTGCCCGTGGACCAGGAGCGCCGGACGGGACGGGTCGGTGCCGGAGATCCGCGCCAGCACGCTCGCCCGGCCGGGCGCCGGCTCGACGATCGTCGCCTCGACCCCGGCCTCGTCCAGCAGCCCGGCGACGTACTCCGCCGCGGGCCGCTCCGGACGCGCCACGCCCTCGCCCCGGTTGGTGGTGTCGAACCGGATCAGATCGGCACAGATCCGTCCCGCCTCACCGCCCGCTCCGCCGTCCATCGCACCCCCGATTTCCGCAATGAGGCTTCATTTTCCTCGGGCGCTGACCTGTGTCAATGGGGAGGCGCTTTCGGATGGTGTGTCTGATGGCGGTGGGATCGCGGGGGTTGGGGTGATGCATGATCAAGAACGTCTCGATCCGGTTTCGACTCCGTCAGCGCTGTGTGCAAACGCTCACCCCGAGTACGACGCTGCCAGCAATCTAGGTGCGGCGGGCGGCCAAGCGCCCGCGGCGCGACGACCCGATCGGCCGAGGAGGAGCATGACCAGCCAGAGGGGTGTGCGAGGGAAGGTCGCGGGGGTCGTCGCGGTGGCGCTCGCCGCGTCGCTGGGCCTGTCCGGCTGCGGCGGCGATGAGGCGGGGGCGGGCGACGGGACGTTCACCGTCGGGCACTCCGAGCCCGACCACCTGGTGCCCGCCAACACGACCGGCAGTTACGCCTTCGACGTGATCACCGAGCTGTTCGACAACCTGATGACGCTCACCGCGGACGGCAAGGCCGTCCCGCTGGCCGCCGAGTCGGTCACCTCGGACGACCAGAAGGTCTGGACCATCAAGGTCAAGCCGGGGCAGAAGTTCCACAACGGGGAGCCGGTCACCGCGCAGAACTTCGCCGACGCGTGGAACAGCGCCGCGTACGGGCCGAACGCCATGGGCGCGAACTCCTACTTCTCGTCCATCAAGGGGTATGCGGCGATGAACCCCGAGGACGAGGACGCCAAGCCCCAGGCCGACACGCTTTCGGGTGTGGAGGTCACCGGCGCGGACACGATGAAGGTCACGCTGAACGCTCCGTTCAGCCAGTTCCCGCTGCTGCTGACCTATCCGGCGTACGCGCCTATGCCCAAGGCGGGGTTCAAGGACCTGAAGACCTTCGACGAGCACCCGATCGGCAACGGCCCGTACATGATGGACGGCGACTGGGAGCGCAACAAGCAGATCAAGCTCGTCGCGTTCCCCGGGTACGCCGGGCCGCGCAAGCCGAAGAACAAGGGCGTGACCTGGAAGAGCTACTCCAGTGCCGACACCGCCTACACCGACCTGCGCGCCGGGCGGATCGACGTCCTGCAGACGATCCCGGCGGCGAAGGTGCCCGAGGCCAAGCGGCTGCTCGGCGACCGGTTCCTCACCCGGAAGATGAGCACCACCGACTACCTCGGGTTCCCGCTGTTCGACAAGCGGTTCGACGACCCCGACCTGCGCAAGGCCGTCTCGATGGTCATCGACCGCCAGGGCATCAACAAGGCGGTCTACAACGGCGACTACTTCCCGGCCGACTCGCTCATCCCGTCCATCATCCCGGGCCATCGCGACAACGCGTGCGGCGAACTCTGCACCTATGACCCGGCGAAGGCCAAGCAGTTGCTGGCCAAGGCCGGCGGGTTCAAGGGGACGATGGAGCTGTACTTCTCCAACGCGCAGCCGACCTACGCGCAATGGATGCAGATCGTCGCGAACTCCCTGCGCGACAACCTCGGCATCACCGACATCCAGTTCCGGCAGGTCCCCGCGTCCGACTACTTCTCCATGCTGAGGGAGCACAAGGAGAAGGGCCCGTACCGGCAGAACTGGGAGGCCGACTACCCGAGCCCCCAGAACTACCTGGAGAACATGTGGGGCCCGGACAACCGCATGGGCTGGGAGAACAAGGAGTTCAACGACCTCATCGCGAAGGCCGACAAGACGGCCGACCCGCAGCAGGCCCTCGCCCTCTACAACCAGGCCGAGGACATCGCCGTGCAGGAGATGCCGATGATCCCGCTGTGGACATGGGCGGGCCAGGGCGGCCGCTCGAAGAACGTCGACAATGTGACGATCACCCCGTTCTCTACGGGCCTGATCGCCACAGATGTGACGGTGAAGTAACCGGCGATGTGGCGCTACGTCCTCCGGCGGCTCCTGCAGGCGGTCCCCGTCTTCATCGGCACGACGCTGCTCATCTACGTGATGGTGTTCGCGCTTCCGGGCGACCCGATCCAGGCGCTCGCCGGGGACAAACCGGTCCCGGACAACGTCCTGCAGACACTCCGGGACCGGTACAACCTGAACGACCCGCTGCTGGTGCAGTACGTGAAGTACATGTGGGGCCTCGCCCAGGGCGACCTGGGCGAGAACTACACCGGCCAGAGCGTGTCGGAGATGCTCAGCGGGCGGTGGACGGTGACCGCGCAGCTCGCCGTCACCGCCTGGATCTTCGAGCTGGCCATCGGGATCGCGCTCGGCACGTGGGCGGGCCTGCGCCGCGGGAAGCTCGCCGACACCCTCGTCCTCGGCGGGACGACCCTGGTCATCGCGGTCCCGGTGTTCGTCCTCGGCTACGCGGCGCAGCTGCTGTTCGGGCTGCACTGGCAGATCTTCCCCACGGCCGGGACGGACGAGGGCTGGCCGATGAGCTACCTGCTGCCCGGCCTCGTGCTCGGCTCGCTCGGCCTGTCGTACGTGGCGCGGCTGACGCGGACGAGCCTGTCGGAGAACCTGCGGGCCGACTACGTGCGCACCGCGAACGCCAAGGGGCTGTCGCGGGCGCGCGTGGTCGGCCGGCACGCGCTCCGCAACTCGCTGATCCCGGTCGTCACCTACCTCGGCGTCGACTTCGGCAACCTGATGGGCGGCGCGGTCGTGACCGAGGGGATCTTCAACCTGCCGGGCGTCGGGCAGCAGGTGTTCCAGTCGATCCAGCTGAAGGAGGGCCCGGTCGTGGTCGGCGCGGTCACCGTGCTGGTGCTGATCTTCCTGCTGGTCAACCTGATCGTGGACCTGCTGTACGGGGTGCTCGACCCGCGGATCAGGTACGAGTGAGGCGCGCATGACGATCAAGGAGCCGGACGCCGGGCCGCCCGGCGCCGAAGCGGGGCCCGCGACCGAGGCGGGGGCCGCCGGGGCGGGCGCCGCCGCGGTCGCCGCCGCGGGCGGCGAGATCGGCCGGGCGTCGCTGTGGCACGACGCGTGGCGCGATCTGCGGCGCCGCTGGGTGTTCTGGGGGTCGGTGGCGATCCTCGCGGTCGCGACGGTGATGGCGGCGCTGCCGAGGCTGTTCACCGCGCAGGACGTCAACCGGGGCTGCGACCCGAACGCCGCCAAGCTCGGCCCGTCCGGCGGCCACTGGTTCGGCACCGACCTCGCCGGCTGCGACTACTACGCGCACGTCGTGCACGGCGCCCGCCCGACGCTGCTGATCGGCGTCGCCGTCACCGCGTTCGCGCTGCTGATCGCGCTCGTGCTCGGGCTGCTCGCCGGGTACTACGGCGGGATCCTGGACACGCTGATCGCGCGGGTCACCGACGTGTTCTTCGGGCTGCCGTTCGTGCTCGGCGCCACGGTGATCCTGGTGGCGTTCCCCTCGCACGGCGTGTGGGCGATGACGCTCGTGCTGGTGCTGCTCGGCTGGACGACGATGATCCGCATCATGCGGGGGCAGGTGATCTCCGTCCGGGACGCCGACTTCGTGCAGGCGGCGCGGCTGCTCGGCGCGTCCGACCTGCGGGTCATGGCCCGGCACATCCTGCCGAACGCGATCGCCCCGGTGATCGTGGTCGCCACCCTCAACGTCGGCAACGTGATCGTGTTGGAGGCGACGCTGGACTTCCTGGGCGTCGGCCTGCAGTACCCGGAGGTCTCCTGGGGGCTCCAGCTGAACCAGGCGAAGGACTCCTTCATCGACCACCCGCACCTGCTGGTGTTCCCCGCCGTGTTCCTGTCGGCGACGGTGCTGAGCTTCCTGATGCTCGGCGACGCCGCCCGCGACGCCCTCGACCCGAAGCTGCGGTGACCCCATGCTCACGGAACTGACGGACGACCCCGCGCCGCCGCCGCTGCTGCGCGTCGACGACCTGCACGTCCGGTTCCGGGTGCGCGGCCAGGACGTCCACGCGGTGAACGGCCTGTCGTACACGCTGGACGAGGGGGAGACGCTCGCGATCCTCGGCGAGTCCGGGTCGGGCAAGAGCGTCGCCGCCCAGGCCGTCATGGGCATCCTTGACGTGCCGCCCGCCCGCGTCGAGCGCGGGTCGGTGCGGCTGCGCGGCGAGGAGCTGCTCGGCCTGCCCGAGCGGCGCCGCCGCGCCTACCGCGGCGACCGCATCTCGATGATCTTCCAGGACGCGCTGACCGCGCTGAACCCGGTGTTCACCGTCGGCGACCAGCTCCGCGAGATGTACCGGGTGCACCGCGGGCTCGGCCGCAGGGCGGCCCGGGACAAGGCCGTCGAGCTGATGGAGCGGGTGCGGATCCCGTCCGCCGCGAAACGGTTCGGCGACTACCCGCACCAGTTCTCCGGCGGCATGCGGCAGCGCGTCATGATCGCGATGGCGCTGGCGCTGGAGCCGGACGTCCTCATCGCCGACGAGCCGACCACCGCGCTGGACGTGACCGTGCAGGCGCAGATCATGCGGCTGCTCGCCGGGCTCCAGGACGAGCTGCGCATGGGCATGGTGCTGATCACCCACGACCTCGGCGTCGTCGCCGGCGTCGCGGACCGGATCGTCGTCATGTACGCGGGGTCGGTCGCCGAGCAGGCGCCCGCCCGCGAGCTGTACGCGCGGCCCGCGCACCCCTACACCCGGGGTCTGCTCGCGTCGGTGCCGCGACTC
>NZ_BCQS01000028.1 GCF_001552195.1 Actinomadura latina NBRC 106108 | reverse complement strand
GGCTGCCCGTTCCGGCCGCGCTGCCCCCGCGCCGAGGCGCTCTGCGCGGCCGAGAGGCCGCCGCTCGTCACCGTCGCACCCGGTCACGAGGCCGCCTGCCATTTCGCCGAGGAGGTCCACCGTGCCGGACCCGGATGACGCGCCGATCCTCCAGGTGGAGGGGCTCGCCAAGCACTACCCCGTGACCCGCGGCGTAGTGGTCAAGCGCGCGGTCGGCCACGTCAAGGCCGTGGACGGCGTCGACCTGGAGCTGCGGCGCGGCGAGACGCTCGGCGTCGTCGGCGAGTCCGGGTGCGGGAAGTCGACGCTGGCGAAACTGCTGCTCGCCGCCGAACGCCCCACCGCCGGGACGGTCCGCTTCGACGGCCGGGACGTGTTCGCGCTGCCGAAGCGGGAGCTGCGGGCGCTGCGCCGCCGCATCCAGCTGGTGATGCAGGACCCGTACTCGTCGCTCGACCCCCGCATGACGGTCGGCGACATCGTCGGCGAGCCGTTCGCGATCCACCCGGACGCCGCGCCGAAGAGGGAGCGGCGCGCACGCGTCCGGGAGCTGCTGGAACTCGTCGAGCTCGACCCCGGTCACGTCAACCGGTACCCACACCAGTTCTCCGGCGGGCAGCGCCAGCGCGTCGGGATCGCCCGCGCCCTCGCGCTGCGCCCCGACGTGGCCGTGTGCGACGAGCCGGTGTCGGCGCTGGACGTCTCCGTCCAGGCCCAGGTGATGAACCTGCTCGCCGAACTGCAGCGCGAACTGGGCCTGGCGTACGTGTTCATCGCGCACGACCTGGCCGCCGTCCGGCACATCTCCGACCGGGTGGCCGTCATGTACCTCGGCAGGGTGGTCGAGACCGGGGACGAGACGCAGATCTACGAGCATCCGACGCACCCGTACACGCAGGCGCTGCTGTCGGCCGTCCCCGTGCCCGACCCGGACGCGCCCGGCTGGTCGGGGCAGATCCAGCTGGAGAGGGAGCCGCCGTCGCCGCTGGACCCGCCGTCCGGCTGCCGGTTCCGCACCCGCTGCTGGAAGGCGCGGGAGATCTGCGCGGACGAGGTACCGGCGCTGGAGGAGCGAGAAGGGTCCGGCCACCCCAGCGCATGCCATTTCGCGGCCGAGCAGACCCTCACCGAACGAACGTCGACCCCCCGGCTCTGAGCGGGCCCGCGTGCCCCGGCGGGAGGGGTCCGTAGGGTGGGGGCATGGCACGCAAGCACAGGCGCGATCCCCCGCCGCGGACCTACAGGATCGCCGGCGGGGAAGCGGAGCTGCTGCGCGACGCCGACCGCGACGGCGGCTGGATGCTGCTCGTCGGCGGTGTGCCGCAGTCCTACGTGGACCTGTCCGACCCGACGTACCTCGACTTCGAGTACATGCGGCTGATCGGCGACGTGGTCGACTGCGCCGGCGTGGACGGCGAGGCGTTCGACGCGGTCCACATCGGCGGCGCCGGCTGCACGCTGCCCCGCTACATCGCCGCGACGCGGCCGGGTTCGCGGCAGATCGTGCTGGAGCCGGACGCGGAGCTGGTGCAGCTCGTCCGCGACCGGCTGCCGGTCAAGGGCGTCCCGGGCCTGCGGATCCGCATCACCGACGGGCGCACCGGCATCGCGGCGCTCGCCGACGACGCCGACGACCTGGTGGTGATGGACGCGTTCGCCGAGGCGTCCATGCCGCCCGAGCTGGCCACCCGCGAGTTCGTCCTGGACGCCGCCCGGGTGCTGCGGCCCCGCGGCGTCTACCTGGTCAACGTCGCCGACGGGTTCCGGCTGCCGTTCGCGCGCCGGGTGACCGCAACGATCCGGTCGGTGTTCCGGCACACGGTGCTGATGGGCGACCCGGGAGTGCTGCGGGGCCGCCGGTTCGGCAACCTGATCGTGGCCGCGTCGCAGGAGCCGCTGCCCGTCGCCGCCCTGACCCGCCGCGCCGCGGGCGGCATCGTCCGGGCCCGCGTCATGGACGGCGGCGACCTCGCCGCGTTCTGCGCCGGGGCCGCGCCGCTGCACGACGGCGAGGAGATCGTCACGCCCGTCCCCCCACCGCAGGTCTTCGGGACGTCCTGAGAGACGGGCGGAGAGCCGAACAGAGACGAAGCCGCAGAGACGAAGCCGCAGAGACGCAGGAGGAACCATGATTCTCGTGACCGGGGCGAGTGGCACGCTCGGCCGGCCGGTCGCGCGGCTGCTGGCGGAGGCCGGCGCCGACGTGCACGGGCTGAGCCGCCGCGAGAGGGCTCCCGAGCCCGGCCTGACCTGGCACAAGGGCGACCTATGGGCCGGCGAGGGCGTCGACGCGGCGGTCGAGGGCGCGGAGACGATCGTGCACTGCGCCAGCGACCCGTTCCACGCCAAGCGGGACCTGCCCGCCGCCCGGCGGCTCATCGAGGCCGCGCGCGGTCAGGGCGCCCCGCACCTGGTCTACATCTCGATCGTGGGCGTCGACAAGATCCCCTATGGGTACTACCGGACCAAGTACGCGGTGGAGCGGCTCATCGAGGACTCCGGGCTGCCGTACACGATCCTGCGGACGACCCAGTTCCACACCCTCCCGGACATGGTCTTCAACGTCCTGTCCAAGATCCCCGGCGTGGTCGCGGTGCCGAAGGGGCTCCGCGACCAGCCGATCGACGTGACCGAGGTCGCGGCGCGGCTCGCCGAACTCGCGCTCGCCGCCGGGCCCGCGCGGCGCGTGGACGACATGGGCGGCCCGGAAGTGCTGACCGCCGAGGAGATGCTGCGGGACTACCTGGCGGCGCGCGGCCTGCGGCGTCCCGTCCGGGTGCCGCTGCCGCTGCCGGGCAAGGCCGGGCGCGGGTTCAGGGCGGGCCACCACCTCACGCCGGACCACGCCGTGGGGACGCGGACCTGGCGGCGGTTCCTGGAGGAGGCCCACGGGCAGGGTTAAGGACGGATTTCCCCGGCCGTATCGGCCGCATCGGGCCGTGCGATGTCCCATAATCGAGCGATGGAGTCGTCCACCCGAATTCTTATTCTCGGCATGGATTCGTCGGGGAGAATTCTGCAGTTCGACCGCAACGCCGCCGCGGTTCTCTCCCGGAATGCGGACGACCTGCTGGGCGCCTACCTGGACGAGGTGTTCCCCGGCGCGCGGGAGCCGCTGCTGGAGGCGCTGAAGGCCGGCCGGGAACGCACCGCCATGCTCGCCGTGGAGACTCCGGCGAGCGGAACACTGGACGCGGTCGTGACCGTCCACCCGATGAGCGGCGGCCTGCTGAACGGCGGCCCGGCGGCCGGCGGCGGCGCGCCCGGCATGACGGCGCTCGCCGTCATCCGGGTGCCGGTGCCGCTCGCCGACCGGTTCGTCGACCCGGCCGTCATCCGCCGGGCACTGCTGGACGACGCGCTCCCGCGCATCGGCTCCACCCTCGACCTGGAACTGCTGGCCCGCGGGCTGATGGACGTCCTCGTCCCGCATTTCTGCAACTCCGGCGCGCTGCTGCTCGCCGAGAGCCACATCGACGCCGACGAGCCGCCGGAGGGCCCCGACGGGCCGCAGCTGCGCCGGATGGCGATCGGGTTCGACGACGAGGACCCGGCGTGGGACGCGACGTTCCCGACCGGCGAGTCGCTCGTCTACCCGCCGGGCACGCCCCACACGCTGTGCCTGGAGTCCGGCGAGCCGGTGCTGCGCTCCCTCGGCGGCGAGGGCGCGGCGAGGCTCGCGGGCGCGTGGCGCCGCCCGCCGGTCGCCGACCTGCTCAAGGGCGCGTCGATGCTGCTGCTCCCGATCGTGTCGTCGGCCGGCGTCCTGGGGTTCTTCGTCTGCACCCGCAACGTGGCGCACCGGCCGTTCGACGCCTACGACGTCGAGATCGGGATGGAGTTCGCCAACCGGGCGTCCATCTTCGTGGAGAGCGCCCGCCAGTACTCGCGGGAGCGCGCCACCGCGCTCACCCTGCAGCGCAGCCTGCTGCCGACCGGCCTGTCGGCGCCGTCGACGGTCGAGGTGCACCACCGCTACCTGCCCGGCAGCCGCCGCATCGAGGTCGGCGGCGACTGGTACGAGTCGATCGCGCTGCCCGGCGCCCGCGTCGCGCTCGTGGTCGGCGACGTGGCCGGGCACGGCGTGAAGGCCGCCGTCACGATGGGGCGGCTCCGCACCGCCATCCACACCCTCGCCGGGCTGGAACTGCCGCCCGCCGAGGCGCTGGAGCGGCTCGACGCGCTGATGGCGACGCTCGGCGAGCGCGAGCCGCACTTCGCCACCTGCGCCTACGTCGTCTACGACGCGGTCAGCGGGCAGTGCGAGGTCGCGAGCGCCGGGCACCTGCCGCCGCTGCTCGCCCCGCCCGGCGCCGCCTCCGAGTACCTGCCGGTGCCGCCCGCGCCGCCGCTCGGCGTCGGCGGCGACCGCCCGATCGTGACCCGCGAGTTCACCGTCGAGGACGGCACGCTCCTCTTCCTCTACACCGACGGCCTGGTCGAGAACCGGGCCCGCGACATCGACGACGGGCTGGCCCGGCTGCTCGCCACGTTCGGGCCGGGCGCCGCCGCCCGTCCCCTGGAGGACCTGTGCCAGGCGGCGCTCGACGGCGTCTACGACGACCAGCACCGCGACGACATCGCGATGCTCGTCGCCCGGCTGGCGCGCATCCCCGCCGACCACCACGCCACCTGGGAGCTGCCCGCCGAGCCCGCCGCCGTCCGCCGGGCCCGCGGCCTCGTCCGGGACCGGCTCGCCCGCTGGGACCTCGACGAGCTCACCCACTCCACCATGCTGCTGGTGTCCGAGCTGGTCACCAACGCGATCCAGCACGCGGGCGGGCGCATCACGCTGCGGCTGGTGCGGGAGGGCGGCCTGGTCTGCGAGGTCTTCGACTCCTCCGACGGCGCTCCCCGCATCCGCTTCCACGACGACGAGGACGACATGCTGGAGTCGGGCCGCGGCCTGCACGTCGTCGGGCGGCTGGCGAAGCGCTGGGGCGTGCGCCGCACCGCCGGCGGCAAAGTGGTCTGGTGCGAGCAGGAACTGCCCTGATCCCGTCCCGGGGATGTGGCGGGCTCAGCGCAGCACCGAGATGTGCACGTGGTCGTAGTGGTTCTGGGTGAGGCCGCCGCGGTCCGCCATCGGCCGCCACCCGCCGCCGCGCACGTTCCAGATGTGCTGCTTCCAGATGACGTAGGAGATGCCGAGCCGCCGCGCGTTCGCGACCGCGTACCGGGCGACCTGGTCGCCGTGCCGCTGCGCGCCGGCGCTCGGCATCCGCCCGCCGGTGCTCTCCATGAAGTCGCAGGCGCGGCCGTCGCCGTGGTCCTGCGGGTCGCCGGTGGAGCGGTAGCAGCCGATCACCGGGAACGGGCCGAACATGCCCGCGATCTCCAGCAGGGCGGTCCGCATCGTGGGCGTCATCATGTTGCCGGTGATGGGGGTGCGGTCGCCCGCCGCGCCGTCCGGCCGGCCGGTCACCTGCGGGCGCCCCCTGCGCTTCGAGGACGTCCCGGACGTCCGGGGCGGCGCCAGCGCCGCCACCTTCGTCCCGCGCGGGAGGATCTTCCTCAGCCGCTTCGCCAGCTTCGCCGCGTCGGTCTTCGGGGCGCTGATCAGTAGCCCGTTCCCGTCCGGCAGGCCCAGCGCGCGGGCCTGCTCGCGGGACACGACGGCGTCGACGTCGCCGATGCCCATCGACGCGTAGGCGCCGACTCGCACCTTCCCGGGGCCGGTGCTGCGCCCCGCCGGGACGACCGCGCCGAGCGGCAGCCCGCCGTCGCGGCTCTGCTCGAAGGAGACGGCGAGCCCGCCGGACGCGACCGTCTGCCACAGCCGGTCGGACTCCGCGGTCGCCTCGGGCGCGAACGCCCGGAACGTCGACGGGTCGACGCCGAGCAGCCCCATCCTGCGCCCGCCGACGCTGGCCCGGGCGGCGTCCACGACCGTGAGGCCGGCGACGCCCCGCAGGCGCCGCGTCCGCTCCACGACCCCCGGCGGCAGCGGGGACGTCCCGGCGACCAGCAGGTGCGGCGTGTACCGCCGGGTCAGCGGCGCGACCGCCGGCGCCTGCGGCGCGGCGCCCCGGTCCACCGACACGAGGTTCCCGGCCTTGGCCGGCTCGTCGCCCGCCCGCGACATGAGCACGGTGACGTCGACCGCGAGCGTGAGGACGATTCCCGCCCCGATGAACGCGGAGAGAGCCCGCCCACCCCGTCGCATCCGACCCCGATCCCCTCGCCGTCCTCCGCCGCATCGTAGGGGAGCGGGCCGCCGTGCGGCATCAGTGCCCGTCCTCCGCGCGGCGGACGACGACCAGGGCGACGTCGTCCTCGCGGTGCCCGAACTCGGCGAGGACGCGGTCGCTGAACCGCTCCAGATCGTCGTCGACGTCCGCCGCGACGATCCGCAGCCGCTCCATGTTGTCGGCGAGCGGGATGCCGCGGTCCTCGATCAGCCCGTCTGTCAGCAGCACGACGGTGCCGCCCGGCGGGACCTCGGTCTCCTCGACCGCGACGTCGTCGACCGGGAAGCCGAGGATCACGCCGCCGCCCCGGCCGTAGTGGGCCCGGCCGCCGGAGATGTGCAGCGGCGGGAGGTGCCCGGCGCCGGCGATGTGAAGCCGGCCGCTGCGAGGGTCCAGCGTCATCAGGCACATGGTCGCGGTCTGATCGTCGTGGTAGCGCTCCATCACGTCGTTCAGCAGCCGGAGGATCCGGACGGGGCCGTGGCCCTCGGCCGCGAAGGCGCGCAGCGCGTGCCGGAGCTCCGCCATCACCGTCGCGGCCCGCAGCGAGTGCCCCTGCACGTCGCCGATGGCGACCAGGACCCGGTCGCCCCGGTCGAGGACCTCGTAGAAGTCGCCGCCGACCTCGGCCTGGTCGCCGGCCGGCTCGTAGCGGACCGCGAACTCCCAGCCCGGCACCGGCGGCAGCGACGCCGGCAGCAGGCTGCGCTGCAGCGTCAGCGAGATCGTGTGCTCCTCGGTGTAGGTCCGGAGCGCCGCGAGCGCGAGCGCCACCGCCTGACCCAGCTGGCGCAGCAGGTTGGTCTCGGCGTCCTCCGGCGCGCCTCTGGCCTCGATCGCGATGCAGATGGGCGGGTGGCCGTGCTTCAGCCGCGACACCACCAGCAGGACGTCGTCCTGCAGCACGCTGTCGCGCACCAGTCCCCGCCAGTCCCGCAGCGGCACCCGCGTGATCTCCGTGCCGGTGTCGCCGCCCAGCGCGGTCAGGCCGGTCAGCTGCTCGATGAGGCCCGGCGGGTAGTCGCGTTGCTGCGGCCCGCCGCCGGCCTCGATGACCCGCCGCGGCCGGCCGCCCGGCGGCACGATGAACACGGCGGCCGGCCCCTCGAAGATCGTGTACGCGCCGTCCGCGGCGACCTCCGCCAGCCGGTCGAAGGACCCGGCCGCGTTGATGGCCAGGGACGTGCGGGTGAAGTCGGACATGCGGCGCACCAGCCGCTCGGCCCGCCGCCGCGCCTGGTAGTAGCGCAGCACCGCCTCCACCGTGGCGAGGAACTCGTCCGGGTCGATGGGATCGGTCATGTAGGCGTCGGCGCCCCGGCGCAGCCCGTGGGTGCGGGCGGCGACGTCCACGGCCTGCGCCGAGATGTGGATGACGGGCAGCGACCGCGTCTCCGGTTCGGACTTGATCCGCTCGCAGACTTCGATACCGCTCAGGTCCGGGAGCTTGACGTCCAGCACCACCAGGTCGATGTCGTGCCCGGCGAGCCGCTCCCAGGTCTCCGCCGCCGATGCGGCCTCCACCACCGTGTGCCCGGCGCGGCGCAGCCAGCTTCCGACGATGTACCGCTTGGCGTCGCTGTCGTCGACCACCAGCGTCCTCCATGCCGCGGCGCTCGTCATGTCCCCTCCTGGGCGCGGTGGGCCCGGGCGGCGCGCACCGCTTCGGCCAGGGTCTCCGGGCCGAGCACGTCCTTGCCCACCACGGCGTCCGCGCGCCGCAGCCGCGGGTCGTCCAGGGCCGCGGTGTCCGCCGAGGTGACCAGCACGACCGGTGTGGCGGCCGGGAGCCGGGCGAGGACCTCGTAGCCGTCCATGCCGGGCATGCGCAGGTCCAGCAGGATGAGGTCGGGCGGGTCCGCGGCGACCGCGGCCAGGGCGGCGCTCCCGTCGGCCGCCTCGCCGATCCGGTCGGCGGCCCCGTCCACCAGGCCGCGCAGGATGCGGCGGGCCGGTTCATCGTCGTCCACGATGAGGACGTGTCCCAGCCGGGCCGGGCCGTGCCGCGCCGGCAGCCGCAGGACCACGGTCGTGCCCTCGCCGATGACGCTGTCGAGCACCACGTCGCCGCCGAGTGCGCGGGCGAGCCGGCGGGCGTAGGGCAGGCCGAGGCCCGTGCCGCCGGTCCCGCTGCCGGGCACCCGGTAGAACTCCTCGAAGACCCGTTCCCGCTCGGCGGGCGGAATGCCCGGGCCGGTGTCGGCCACGGTGAACTCCACCTGCCCGGCGGCCGCCCGGACGGAGAGCCGGACTCCGCCCTTCTCGGTGAACTTCAGCCCGTTGCCCACCAGGTTCCGCAGGATCCGGGAGAGCATCTCCGCGTCGGTGACGAGGACGGGCGGCGCTCCGGCGGCGTCCACGGTGAACGTGAGCCCGGCCTGCTCCGCCATCGGGCTCAGCAGCTCCGCCAGCTCCCCGAGCAGCGCGGGCACGTCCGTCGGCGCCGGGAGCGGCTCCAGCCTGCCCTGTTCGGCCTTCGCCATGTCCAGCAGCTCGTTCACCAGCGACAGCAGCGTGCCGCCGGTGTCGCGGATCAGCGTGATCTGCTGCCGCTGCTCGCCGGTGAGCGGGTCGGCGGCGGGGTCGAGCAGCAGCCGGGTGAGCCCGATGACGGCGTTCACCGGCGTGCGCAACTCGTGGCTGATGTTGGCCCAGAACCGGTTCTTCGCCTCGCCCGCCTCGCGCAGCTGGTCGGACTTCTCCTCCAGCTCGGCGTACAGCGCCACGACGCCCCGGTTCGTCTCCTCCAGTTCTCCGGAGATCTCGCCGTAGAGGGCCATGACGCCGTGGTTGGTCTCCTCCAGTTCGGCGTTCAGGGTCCGCAGCTCCTCCCGCTGCCGCTGCAGGTCCTCCAGCGCCGCCAGCAGTTCGGCGTTCTGCGTGCGCAGCTCCTCGAGGGCGGGGGCGGGGCGCAGCCGCCCGAGCCGCGCGCGGATGTCGTCCAGCGCCAGTCCGGCCGCCCGGTCGGCGCCGGCCGGAAGATCCTTGCGGAGCAGGATGCGGGCGCCCTTCTCCGTCTTCTCCTCGACGAGGCTCATCAGGCGCGCGGCGGCGGCCCGGTACTCGGTCCCCCGCTCCGCGCCCGTCCGCGGTTCGAGGTCCAACTCGATGACCAGGGCCGGCCGGCGGCGGTCGAGCCGGAACACGACCGATATCCGGTCGGCGCAGGCGTACAGCTCCCGGCCGACCTCGCTGAGCGCGGTGGCGACCCGGACCTGGTCCTGCTGGTCGAGGCCGACGGCGGCGGCGACCTGCCGGCCCGCCTGCCGGACGGCGAACACGCCCTCCTCGTCCGCGATCTCGATGCGCAGCAGATCCTCGGCCATGCCTCACCCCCGGCCGGACGTCGCCACGGCGAGCACCGACCGGTCGTCGTGGTGGACCCCGGCGTCGCGCAGCAGCGTCGCCGCGACCAGCAGCGGGTCGCGGCCGAGCAGGCCCGGCCGGTCGGAGAGGCTCCAGCGGCTGGTCAGGCCGTCGGAGTGCAGGACCACCGCCGCGCCCGGCGGCAGCGGATAGGTGTGCTCGTGGATCCGGCCGGTGCGCGTCCCGGCGATCCCGGGCACGGAGATCATGCCGTGCCGGCGCTCCGGCCCGATGATCCAGCCGGCGATGTTGCCGATCCCGGCGAACCGGACCCGCCCGGCGGCCGGCTCGACGGCGGCGACCGCGACGGCGCCGCCCCGGGTGCCGGTCATCCCGTCCCGGACGCGCCGCAGGATCTCGGCGGGAGCAGCGGGCAGGGCCGTCTCGTGCGCCGTCCGGACGGCCTCCCCGGCCGCGCGCGCGGCCAGCGGCCCGTGCCCGAGCCCGTCGCAGAGCAGCGCGTAGACCGTCCCGTCCACCAGCCGGGCCGTGTAGGCGTCGCCGCACTCCGTCTCGCCCTCGATCGGCACCGCCAGGCCGGCGAACGGCGGGCCCGCCGCGCCCGGGTCGGCGGTCGCGTCCGGCGGCCGGAACCGCGCGTACAGCACGGTGCCGGCCCGGGGCAGCGAGTACAGGCCGCAGCGGTCGGAGAGCCGCTCGATCGAGCCCAGTCCCACGCCGAGCGTCCCGCGGGTCGAGTAGCCGTCCAGCAGGGACACCGGCACGTCGGCGATGCCGGGGCCGCGGTCGATGGAGACGAACTCCAGCGTGGCGTCCCCGCCGTCCCGCACGATGCGGACGAGCATCTCGCCCTGCCGCGCGTGCGCGACCAGGTTCGTCGCGGCCTCGGTCGCCGCGAGCCGCACCTGTTCGAGGCGTTCCCCGGCGAACCCGAGCCGCTCGGCGAGCGCGGTGACGCGCCGGCGCACCCCCGCCGCGGCGCTCTGCTCCTCCACCCGCATCCGCAGCGAGTCGCCGGCGGGCGGGCTGGTCGTCCAGCCGTCCCCGGTCAGCGCGGCCATTTGGCCACCGTCACCGTGGTTCCCTTACCGGGCTCGCTGGTCAGGCTGAACTCGTCGCTCAGCCGCCGCGCGCCGGACAGGCCGAGGCCGAGCCCGGTGCCGCTCGTCCAGCCCTCGGTGAGGGCCTGCTCCACGTCCGCGATGCCGGGCCCCTCGTCGTGGAAGACGATGCGGATACCGGGGCGGGCCCGCTCGCCGGTCGCCCGCTCGATGCGCATCGTGCCGCCGCCGCCGTAGGCGTAGGTGTTGCGCGCCAGCTCGCTGGCCGCCGTGACGATCTTGGTCTGGTCGACCAGGGACAGCCCGGCCGCCGCCGCGGCGGCCCGCACCAGCTGCCGGACGCGCACCACGTCATCGCCCGACATGATCGGCACCTCCTCGCCGGACGGGAATGTCACGGTCCGTCCGCTGAGGCGCCGAGCAGCCGCATGCCCATCTCGAGGTCCAGCGCGGTGCGCACCCCGCCGAGCGACAGCCCGAGCTCCACCAGCGTGATCGCCACGGCGGGACGCATCCCGACCACCACCGTCTCGGCGTCTATGAGCCCCGCCATGGACGCGATGGTGGCGAACGTCCGGCCGATGAACGAGTCGATGATGTCCACCGCCGTGATGTCGATGATCAGGCCGTGGGCGCCGGTGGCGACGATCCGCTCCGCCAGGTCCTCCTGCAGCGCCAGCACGGTCTGGTCCTGCAGGTCGACCTGGATCGACACGAGCAGGACGTTCCCGATCTTGAGGATGGGCACGCGCTCCATCAGGCCCCCGCCTCCCGGACGGCGCGCACGCCGGCGCGCCGCAGCGTATACGCCAGCGCGTCGGCGAGGTCCGCCTTCGTGACGATGTCGCCGAACTCGATGCCGAGCGTCACGATCGTCTGCGCGATCTGCGGCCGGACGCCGGAGATCACGCACTCGGTGCCCATCAGCCGGGCCGCCATGACGGTCTTCAGCAGATGCTGGGCGACCTCGGTGTCCACGGCGGAGACCCCGGTGATGTCGATCACCGCGAACCGCGAGCCGGTGTCCACCAGCGACTGCAGCAGCGTCTCCATCACCACCTGGGTGCGGGCCGAGTCCAGGGTGCCGACGAGCGGGACGCCGAGGATCCCGTCCCACAGCTTCACCACGGGCGTCGACAGCTCCAGCAGCTGCTCGGCCTGGTCGGCGATGATCTGCTCGCGGGCGGCCGCGTAGTCCTCGAACGTCGCCAGCCCGAGCTCGTCGACATAGGCCGAGAAGTGGATGAGCCCGCCGTAGGCACGCTCGTCCCGGGTGGTCCGGATCTGCTCGTACAGCGCCTGTTTCAGCGCGAACACGCCGATCGCGGTCTCGGTCGGGCTGAACCCCTGCCGGGCCCGGCCGCGCGATATCTCCGCCAGCGCCGCCCGCAGCTCCCCGGCGGCCGTGCCGTCGCCGCCGAGGGCCCTCACGATGAGGCCGTACAACTCGGTCAGCTCCGCACGGATCTCCCGCTCGGTCATCCGCGTGCGGACACTGGTCCCGACGAGTTCGATCCAGCGGCCCAGCACCGGCTCCCGCCAGATGCGCAGCAGCTCGGCGATATGCCCGCCGCCGGATCCCTCGGTCATGGCCGCGCCCCCATCCGTCCACCGGACCGGACGGCGGCCGCTCGGCGGGGTGCCGCCCGCGCGCTCACTCGGGGGCGTCCGTCCAGGCCGCGCCGCCCGGTGCTCACCCGCCCCACCGTAACCGCCGATCGGGTGCGTGCCACCCCGGATGACCTGCACGTTCACGCACCATGACCACGTTTTGGGTCAGCGGGTCAGTCCCACCAGAACGTCCAGTAGGTCTTGCCGCGGATCTCCTCCGCGTAGCCGGCGAGGGTGCCGGGGCCCTGGAACAGGATGTCGGGGCAGAACGACCAGTGCTCCGCCGCGACGTGGACGGCGTGCCGGATGGTGACCGGAGGCGCGGCGACGCTGAGCTCCAGCGTGTTGAAGCCGAGGCCGACGACGCGGGCGCCGAACCGGTCCTCCCAGCTGCGCAGGACGGCCGACAGCGGCGCCGTCCACTCGTTGTGGTTGAGCGCGCCCTGCCAGCCGACGGCGGCGAGCGAGTCGGCGCCCCGCTCCACCGCGACCAGGCCCAGCGACAGGTCGCGGGCGGCGAGGACGCGCGCGTAGCGGTCGGCCATCGTGCCCGGGTCGTCGAGCGGCACGCCGGCCGGGGCGGGGCCGGGGCAGTGCCGGCCGTAGGGGGCGAGGTCGTCCAGGTCCTCGTCGGCCGCCTGCTCGGCGAAGTCCGCCCAGACCTCGTACATGAACGCGTGCGGGTGGTAGTTCGCGACTTCGCTCACCGGCTCGGGCGCGATCTGGCCGGCCGCCCAGGGCTGGTCGGTCTCGTCCATCAGCAGCGGCCAGAGCCCCGACCGGTGGTGCTCGGCGCGCAGCGCGGCCCACAGGTCGCCGCGGACGGGGTCGTCGCTCAGCCAGAACGCGGGCCGCAGGAGCGGCCGCCGCTGCGGGTAGCCGGGATCGGGCCAGACCAGATCCCCGTCGGGCAGCGGCGCCGCCAGCGTCCGCCCGGCGGCGTCGTCCCCGACGCCGCCGTCGAACAGCTGCGGCAGGTCGCCCGGCAGGTGCCGGACCTCCACATCATCCATTTCACGCCGTTCCGGTACAGAGCATGCCAGTGGCGATCGTAACGGCGGTGAGGCCGCCCAGGGGGACGACCCGTGCGGATCGGCGCGATCTCCCCGGGCCGATCGGCGGAGCGGGCCACACCGCCCACGGAGGGCAGCCCTGGGCGCACGGCTCCTCGGGGTGGTCTACGGTTTCTGCGAGGTGACATGAGAAGCGCAATGAAACACAGCGCGGAGGCGACGGTCCGCCGCGCCGTCCGCGCCCTCCTGCTGGACGGCGACGCGCTCGTCCTGCTCCGCCGCACCCGCCCGGACCGCCCCGTCTACTGGACGACCCCGGGCGGCAAGATCGAGCCTTCGGATGCGTCCCCCGAGGCCGCCCTGCGCCGCGAACTGGACGAAGAACTGGGTGCGACCGCGGGTCCCGTGCGGCAGGTCTTCGCGTGCGCCGAGCAGTCGCCGGATCTTCACCGCCTCAACACCTTCTACGTCTGCCGCCTGCTCACGATGGACCTATCGCGCCGCCACGGCCCCGAGTTCGAGGACCCGTCGAGGGGCCGCTACGACGTGGACCTCGTCCAGTGCGCCCCTGCCGCGCTGGCGCCCCTCGACCTCATCCCCGAGACCCTCGGCGCCTACCTGCAGGACCATGCCGCCGACCTTCCCGGCCTCGTCCCCTAGGTCTTGCCATAAATGGCGGCATGTGCGAATTTTGCTGCGCCTCTGTGATCAAGGAGCCCCTATGTCGCGTACCGGCCTGCGCGTGGCGGGAACCGCCGTGGCCGCCGCCGCCGTCCTGGCGCCCGTGTCCTCGTCCGCGGACACCGTCGGCGAACGCGGCATGTCGGCGACCATCCGCTACACCGAGTACGGCATCCCCCACATCACCGCGCCGGACTACGCGGGCCTCGGATACGGCACCGGCTACGCGGCGGCGAAGGACGACCTCTGCCTGATCGCGCAGGGCGTCGTCACCCTTCGCGGGGAACGCTCCAAGTACTTCGGCCCGGACGCCTCGCCGGACAGGTCGCTGTCGTCGGCGTCCACCAACCTGGCCGGCGACGTCTTCTTCACCGGGATCAACGACAGCGGGATCGTCGAGCGGCTGGCCGCCGCGCCCGCGCCCTACGGCCCCACCGGCGAGGTGCGCGAACTCAGCCGCGGCTGGGCCGCCGGCTACAACCGCTACCTGCGCGAGGGGAAGAACACCGACCCGGCGTGCAAGGGCGCCGCGTGGCTGCGGCCGATCACCGAGCTGGACGTCTACCGGCGCGGCTATGCCCTCGCCATGCTCGGCGGTTCCGGCATGGTCACCGACCAGATCACGGACGCGGCGCCGCCCGGCGATGCGCAGCCCAAGGCCCAGCCCCTGGAGAAGAGCGCCGAGGGCGTCCGCAAGCTGCTGGCGAACGCCGACATGGGCAGCAACGCCATCGCCGCGGGCGCCGACGCCACTGCGAACGGGCGCGGCCTGCTGCTCGGCAACCCGCACTATCCCTGGCACAACGGGCGGCGCTTCTGGCAGATGCAGCAGACGATCCCCGGCAAGCTGGACGTGAGCGGCGCCGCCCTGCTCGGTGCGCCGTCCGTCAACATCGGCCACACCTCGACGTTCGCGTGGAGCCACACCGTCGCGACCGGCGTCCCGTTCAGCCTGACCGAGCTGCGCCTGGTGCCGGGCGACCCGACGTCCTACTTCGTGGACGGCAAGATCGAGAAGATGACTCAGCGGAAGGTCACTGTCGAGGTCAGGCAGCCGGACGGCTCGCTCAAGCCGGTCACCAGGACGCAGTGGCGGAGCCGCTACGGCCCGATCGTCACGTCCGTCTCGTCCATCGGGCTTCCGTGGACGACCTGGAACGCCTACGCGATCTCCGATCCGAACGCCACCAACCTGCGCCTGGCCAACACCTC
The DNA here is from genome assembly GCF_001552195.1 of Actinomadura latina NBRC 106108. Taxonomy (GTDB): domain Bacteria; phylum Actinomycetota; class Actinomycetes; order Streptosporangiales; family Streptosporangiaceae; genus Spirillospora; species Spirillospora latina. The sequence continues at coordinate 101,585 of NZ_BCQS01000028.1, read as the reverse complement.
GCTCGCCCTGGACAGGGCCCGGACCACCGACGAAGCCGTCCGCGCGCTGAAGCAGACCCAGGGCCTGCCGTGGGTCAACACCATCGCCGCAGACTCGCGGGGGAGGGCGCTGTTCGCCCAGATCCAGGTGCTGCCCAACGTCACGAACGCGTTCGCGGACCGCTGCAACTCGCTCCTCGGGCACCTGACCTTCCGCCAGGCGGGCCTCGCCATCCTGGACGGCACCCGATCGTCCTGCGCCCCCGGCAAGGCCCCGGGCACCGTCCAGCCGGGCATCCTCGACCCGGACCGGTATCCGGTGCTGAACCGGGGCGACTACGTCGCCAACTCCAACGACAGCTACTGGCTGTCGAACCCGGAGGAGCCGCTGACCGGCTACGACCGCATCATCGGCGACGAGAAGACCGCCCGCAGCCTCCGCACGAGAAGCGGCATCGTCTCCGTCCAGGACCAGCTCGCGAAGAGCAGATTCACGCGCGCCGACATGCAGGACCTCGTCTTCGCGAACCGCGACCAGGCGGGCGAACTGGCCGTCGCCGGGACCGTGGAGATGTGCCGCGGCATGCGCCTCGGCGAGCCCTGCGACGTCCTGGCCGAGTGGGACAGGACGGCCGACGCCGACAGCCGCGGCGCCCTTCTCTTCGACCGCTACTGGCGCAAGGCCCTCTCCGCGTGGGACCTGTGGAAGACGCCGTTCGACGCCTCCGACCCGGTCAACACGCCCCGCGACTTCAACCCGGGTTCTTGGGCCGCCCGCAAGGCCCTGATCGACGCGGTCGACGAGCTGAAGAAGTCGAACATCCCGCTCGACGCGCCTCTCGGCGACCACCAGTACGTCATGCGCAACGGCGAGAAGATCCCCCTCGGCGGCGGCACCGAGGACCTCGGCGTCCTCAACAAGATCGAAGCCCCCTGGACGCCCGGCAAGGGCTACACGGAAGTGAACACGGGCTCCAGCTACATCCAGGTCGTCTCCTTCGACGGCGACCCGTGCCCCGACACCCGGACCCTCCTCACCTACTCCCAGTCGGCCGACCCGACGTCCCCGCACTACGCGGACCAGACCCGCCTCTACTCCAAGAAGCAGTGGGTCACCGAACGCTTCTGCACCAGCGAGATCAACGAGGCCCCTGGCTTGAAGGTCGTCACCCTCACGGGGAAGTGACCCCCTCACGTTGGGGCCTCGATCAGGCCGGCGCTCGTTCACCGCACCACCGAGGCGGGCGGCACCCTGCGCGAGCCGCTGCTCGCGCCGCAGGAATGGTCGATCACCTGGCGCGCAGGCCGCGGTCGGCGAAGGCGATCAGCCACTCGAAGCTGTCGTCGATGTCGGCGCTCCACTGGAATCCGTTGGCGGACTCCAGCGTGGCGAAGCCGTGGCACAGGCTGCGCAGCGTGCGCAGAGCGTGGTCCACGTCGGAGTCCGGGACCTCGTAGCCGCGCAGGACGGCAGTGAACGCGCTCAGCAGCCGCTGACCGGCGGCGACCAGCGGATCATCCGGCGCGGACGGCTCCGCACCTATCGTCGCGGCGTACCGTCCGGGGTGCGTCACGACGAAGGCGCGGAACGCGCGCGCAGCGGCCGCAAGGGCGTCGCGGCCCGCGTACCCCTGGACGGCGCCGCCGACGGCGTCGGCGGCCTCGTCCATCGCCAGGACCGCGATGCGCCGATTGAGGTCTTCCAGGCCGTCCACATGCTTGTACAGGGACGGGGTGCGCACGCCCACCCGTTCGGCCAGCAGACCCATCGTCAGCTTGGCCAGGCCCACCTCGTCCGCCAGAGCGGCTCCGGCCGCGACCACGGCCGCCGGGTCGAGTCCGGCCCTAGGCACGCGCGGCGTCCGAGCGGAGGAAGCCGAGGACGAGGGAGACGACCTGGCCGGGGAATTGGTCGTGCGGGTAGTGCCCGGCCCCCTCGATCATCTCCAGGCGGCCGAGGCCGGACGGCAGGGCGTCGACGATCGCGGTCCCCTCGGCGTGCGGGTCGGCCCAGTCGGGGTCGAGCGCGCTCTCCACGACCAGGACCGGGCAGCGGACGTTGCCGAGCTGAGCACCGGCGTCGGTCGGGGCACCGCGGCCCATGCCCTGCATGGCCTTCATCCGCCCCGGCTCGCGCATCAGGGAGTCGATGCGGCCGATCCGCTCGTCCCAGTGGTCCGGCTTCGCGCCGGGGTAGGCGACGTCGAGGTAGGAGCGCCAGAACCGCACGCTGCCGAACATCGCCGTGCCGAGGAGGCGCATCATGCCCTGCCGGTAGCGCTTCACCTTCAGGTCGCCCAGCTTGATCGACTGCTTGCGCGTGAACGGCGCCAGCTCGACCACCGCGCTGACCAGCGAGGGCTGCTGCGCCGCCGCGATGGTGGCGGCGCCGCCCGAGATCGAGTGCCCGACGAGCACGGCCGGGCCGCCCAGGTGGCGGATCACGGCGAGCAGGTCGCCGGCGATGGCGGTGCGGCTCCACTCCGGCCAGTCGACGCTCGACTCGCCGCAACCCCGCAGATCGACCGCGGCGACCCGATACCCCGCCTCCACCAGCGGCGGAATCACGGCCCGGTACGCGGCCCGGCTGTCGCCCATGCCGTGCGCGAGAACGATCAGCGGACCGTTCCCCGCCACCTCATAAGCGATCGTGCCGCCCTCGACGGCCAGATACTCGGTCATGACATCCCCCCAAGTGGCTAATGATGTTAGCTAAAAGCTAATCTAATTAGCCAGTGCTGTCAACCGCGCTTCCTCCAGGCCGCAAGAGGCGCTGCCATATGCACCGGCTCGCCCGACTGTCCGCCGCTGAGCGCGACGCCCTCGTCGACGACTTCCTGGACAGCGCTTTCGGGGATCGGGACGCGGAGCCGCTCTCGCGCGTCCTGCACCGGTCCATGACACCCGGACTGCCGGACGACCCCACGTCCGAGCAGTTGGAGGCGTGGGTGGAGTTGGCCGAACTCGCCGAGGACCCGGAGTTCCGGACACTGATGCGTGGTCTGTTCACGGGGTACTCCGCTCCGGAGGCGGCTCCGCCGCGCAAGGACATCGTCGTGCTCGTCGCGGAGGCCGTGGCCCCGCTGCTGGCCGCAGGCGCCACCACCGGTTCGGCGGAAGCGGCTCAGGTCGTCACGCGAATCACCGCCGCCTACGCCGCCGTCCAGGGCAAGGCCGACAACGCCGCCTTGCGCGAAAGCCTCGCCGCCTACCTGAGCGCCGCCCGCGATCCGCGCCTCGTGCGCTACTCCGAGCTGCTTTCGATCATCAACGGCTGGAACCCGCCCGAGTATCCCAGCAGGGAGCTTGACTGGTTCCTCGAAGCAATGACCCAGACCGACCGTGCATAACTCGCCTTCGATGGTGGCCTAACGGTCGTACCGGCCGCCTCGGACCTCGGCTACGAACGCCGCCCAAGTGGCCAGGGCAAACGTAAGGTGCCCAGCGTTAGGTGTCTTGCTGTCACGCACTCCGACGTTCAATGCCAGGTCGGCTACCTCGACACAGTTCCCGGTCCCCCGCTGTAGCTGCTCTTGCGCCATGTGGCGGGCGGGAAATTGCTGCCATTGCTGCCTCGGTGGTTCTTCCGGCATCCGGCGTGGGACCGGACAGGCTTGTCCATGTTGGGCTTCCGTCACTGGTGTTGCTAGATGGTTCGCTTGATGCGCTGGTCGAGTCGCTGCCATGCGATGCGGGAGATGAACAGTATCGGCCCGTCAGGGTTCTTGCTGTCCCTGACTCCTATTCCTCCGCAGAATGACGCGACCTCGACACACTCGCCGTTTTGACCACTCCGAGCGCTCTTGCGCCATACGGTAGGGGCCGCGTCCGAGTTGCCCATCGTGCACATCCTTGTCGTTGTCCTCAGCTGATCGCATCCGCTACGCGGTTGATCAATGCTACCGAGTCGTCAGGATGTAGGGCAGCCGCGAGCAGATGGTCAAATGCAAGCATATATGCCTCAACGTCACTTGCACGCTCCAGGTAGATTCCATCTGGGATGGTTTCGAGGTACACCACGTTCGGGTCGGTCGGTTCGGCAAAGCCGAGGATGACGAACGGACCGGTGGCGCCGGCGTGGGCGCCGCACTTGAAGGGAACGATCTGGATGGTCGTCTTCCCTTGTTCCGACATCGTGACCAGGTGCGCAAGTTGCTCCCGCATGATCGCCGTACTGCCCACCGTGCGATGGAGCGCGGCTTCGTCCAAGACCACCCAGAGGCGTGGACGGTCCGGCTGAGTGAGGATTTGCTGTCGTGCTATGCGCACATGCACTCTGCGGTCGATCTCGTCAGGTTCCAGTTCCTGAGGGCCACCGCGGATCACCGCGCGGGCGTAATCAGGGGTCTGGAGGAAGCCCGGCACCACGAGGGGTTGGAACGCGCGGATGACTGCGGCACCGGATTCCAGACCGATATAGACCTCATATGGATCGGGGAGGACGTCGCGGAAGGAGTGCCACCAGCCGGGCCGGCGGGCCTCGCGGGCGAGTTGGATGAGCCCCTCCTTCTCGGGGCCCGTGACGCCGTAGAGGTCGAGTAGCTCGCGGACGCTGCGGGGCTGCGGCCTGGTGCGGCCGGTCTCTATGCGGAACAAGGTCGAGTTCGCCCACTCCAGGCGGCGCGTCACCTCGTCACGGGTGAGGCCGGCGGACTCGCGGCGCCTCGTCAACTCCAGCGCGAGGCGGCGGGCGCGGAGGAGCGGGCTGTGGCTCCGGTCTTGCTTGCCTGACACGTGGTTCTCCCTGTGTGAGCCGGATTTCACATGCAGTATTGCGCAGAGCATGTACGTAGTGCATTCTTGCGGACACAGAGTGCCACTGCCTGAAGGCATGGCGCAGGAGAACAGAGAGAGCGGCCCCGGTCGGTGCGGGCACACCGAGACCCGGGGCCTCGCCCGACTGGAAGGAGTCGGACTGTGGGCAATCTACCGAAGTCCCCGGAGGGCGCGGCGCTCGGCGGACCAGAGCGGGACGGGCTGTCGCTGGAGCGGTTCCGGGTTCTCGTGCGACTCATGTGGGCTCTTCGTGAGGTCGGGCAGGGGTCCGTGCTGTACCTGGATGCCACGGCGGAGCCCGTGCTCTCGGTTCCTCTCGCCGCGCGGCGGCGGTCGCTGGCGGTGCTCGGCGTCCAGGAGCGGGACGGGCGATGGGCCTACCTGTGGGACGCGGCCTGCAAGGTGCCGGCGGAGTCGGTGCGGCTGGCCGCTCGGCGGATCGCGGGGATGCCGTCGTGATCGTCTGGGAGCGGAGGGACGCTCGGCTGTCGTCCAGCGCGGGGCTCGGCGTGCGGGACGTTCGTGCTTACGTGCGAGGGACGCTGGAAGGGGCCGACCACTCGTTCGACCTGGACGACGTCGACCTGATGGTCTGCGAGATCGCCACGAACGCCGTCCGCCATGTGCGACATGAGGTCGCACACTTTGAGTGGCTGCGTCGATCGGAGGTTGTGATGGTGACGTAGCCCGGGTCAGTGTTCGAGATCTGTCTCCGCCCCGACGTGCGTGGCTGGTAACGGCCGGGTTCGAAGCTCGGGGTTCAAGCCCAAGGGTGCCCGTTTCCGCCGGGGGCCACAGGTGAGGAGAAGACCGGGCGGGTGAACGAAAGTGAACCCTTGATGAGGCCCCGTTATAGCGACTTCCCGGAGCGGAATGGTTGGATCGGGATTCAGAGGGACTGGCCGTGGAGGAGCGGCAGGCGGCGACCGAGGCGTGGCGCGAGGTCGTGGAACACCGCTGTCCCCGGGGTATAGAGGGCACCCAATCCGGTCGTGTCTCAAGTGTGCGGAACATGGAAACCCCGTCCGGGTCCGGTTTCCCGATGCCGGTAAGCCGACCGTGAGGAATGCAGAATTCCCGGGCGGGACTGGGATGCCCAAGAAGCTAATGCCGGTGCTCGAAAGAGAACGGGAAAGTGGGACCGGACACCGTCCTCCGCGGTGGTCCCATATAACCGGCCGGATACCGGGCTCTGCGGCGATGCGCGGATGCCTGGACGCGAAAGCGCGCTGACGTGGGCAGGTGGGTCGTTGGAGACGACCCGACGCTGGGTGCCGGTACCGACGGACAAGTTAGGCGCCAGATATGGTGAACGGACCAGAGGGCTTCTTCGAGTGGGATGCGGTCGATTGGCGCGCCTGCGAGAAAGAAGTACGGCGGCTGCGGCAGAGAATCTTCAAGGCGACGCGAGAGCAGGACTGGCGCAAGGTCAGGAACCTGCAAAGGCTGATGCTGCGCAGCCGGTCGAACACGCTGACCAGCGTGCGACGGGTGACGCAGCACAACGCGGGCCGCCGCACGGCGGGAGTGGACGAGCAGGTCGCGCTGACGTCCAAGGCCAGGGCTCAGGTTGCGGTGGAGGTCCACCACACCCGGGGCAGTTGGCAGCCCCTGCCGGTGCGGCGGGTGCACATACCAAAAGCCGGTAGCAGCACCAAGCTGCGCCCGCTCGGCATTCCAGTGATCACAGACCGGTGCCATCAGGCACGGGTCCGCAACGCGCTGGAACCCGAATGGGAAGCTCGGTTCGAGCCCAGGTCATATGGGTTCAGGCCAGGCCGCGGCTGCCACGACGCGATCGGATACCTGTTCGCCGTGCTCGGCAAGCGAAACGCGCGGCGGGTATGGATTCTGGACGCGGACCTGGCAGCGGCGTTCGACAACATCGACCATTCTCATCTACTGGCAGAACTCGGATCGTTTCCCGCCAGGAAAATGATCCGTGGCTGGCTGAAAGCGGGAGTGTTCGAGGCGGGCAAAGGTTTCTCTCCCACCGACGAGGGTTCCCCTCAAGGCGGAGTGATCAGCCCGCTGCTGATGAACGTCGCGCTGCACGGGCTGGAGGCCGCCGCCGGGGTGCGAAACCGGGCCTCCGGAAAATCCGCCGGGATCTCCAAACGCACCACCCCGGTACTGGTCAGATACGCCGACGACTTCGTCGTCTGCTGCCACTCCAGGCAGCAAGCCGAACAAGTCAGAGCACAGTTGGCCGACTGGCTGAAACCCAGAGGTCTGGCCCTGAACGAGGCCAAGACGAGTATCGTCCACGCCTCCGACGGGTTCGACTTCCTGGGATTCAACATCCGCCGGTATCACGGAAAACTGCTGATCAAACCAAGCAAGGCGGCCATCAAAAGGCTCCGGGAACGGCTGAGAACCAGGATGCTCGCACTACGCGGCAGCAATGCCCGAGCGGTCATCCAGGAACTCAACCCCATCATCAGAGGATGGGCCGCCTACTACCGGACGGTGGTGTCGTCGAAGGTCTTCGACGACCTCGACGACTACATGTGGTGGCTCACCTGGCGGTGGGCCCGCCACAGCCACCCGGGAAAGCCGAGACACTGGCTATACCGCCAGTACTACGGCAAGTTCAACAAGTTCAGGAACGACCGATGGGTCTTCGGCCACCAGGCCAGCGGCCGCTACATGGTCAGATTCTCCTGGACACGGATCGTCCGGCACATCCCCGTCCAGGGCGGCGCATCACCCGATGACCCGGCCCTGGCCGACTACTGGGCCACACGGCGTAAGAGGACCACACCCCCGCTGGACGGCTACACATTGAACCTGCTCACCAGGCAGGACGGCCGCTGTCCGCTATGCCGGGAACCACTCCTCAGCGCCGACCAGCCGCCACAATCCCCTCGCGACTGGGAACGATGGTGGCTACAGATCAGCCGCAAGGCGATAGCCGCCAGCTACCTCACCCACCACGGTGGATCAGGCCCGCCGGACAGAACTCCCACCAGCCTCGTGCACGACTCCTGCCGCCGAAGGCTCATCGCAAGCCGACACAGGAACACCGCAGGCCGATTTGCCAAGCCCAAGAGACCCGCTTGAGCCGGATGCCGGGACAACTGGCACGTCCGGTTCTGAGGGGGCCCCGGCGCAGAAATGCGCCGGGGCTACCCGACACCGACAGCGGGCTGCCGGGAGGCGGGGTGCGGGTGTGCGTGCTGGTCTCGGCCGCGCGGCTGCGCGTGGAGGTTCGGGACGAGGGCGGTGCGCGGGGACGGCCGATCGTGCCGCCTCAGCGGGACGGGCTGAGCGAGTCCGGGCGGGGACTCATGATCGTGGACGGGCTCGCCGACCGGTGGGGGATCGTCGACGGCAAGGACGGGGTCTCCGTGTGGTTCGAGGTGGCGAGCGGATAGCAGAGTGGTGATAGCCGCCGGGGGAATCGGTATTTGTCCGGCGGCGCGGGGCGGGGGAGGGTGAGGGCGTGAGCGATGTGGACGAGTGGCCGGGCAGCGGGCTGAGCGATGAAGAGCTGGACGTCGCCTACAACGTGCGGCGGAAGGCCGGGCATGAACTTCTTGACCGGTACCTGGCCCGGTACCGGGAGGAGTCCGCGCGGGCCGTCGAAGGGCTGCCGGGGCATCGCGGGGTCGTCTTCGACGACGTGAGCGGCGAGCGGCTGGACGTCTGGGGAGTGGACGAACATGGGCTCAGGCCCGTGTTCGTCTTCTTTCACGGCGGCTACTGGTTCGCGTTGTCGAAGGAAGAGTCGTCGTTCATGGCGCGGGCTCTCCATGAGCAGGGCATCGCCACTGTGGTGCCCGACTACACCCTCGCGCCGAAGGCGACGCTGGAGGAGATCGTCCGGCAGGCGCGGGCCTCGATCGCGTGGATTCACCGGCATGGGCGCGAGTACGGGCTCGATCCCGAGCGCATCGTGGTCGGCGGCAGTTCGGCGGGCGGGCATCTGGCCGCGATGACGATCGTCGGCGGGTGGCAGGACGAGTTCGGGGTTCCGGAGGACGCCGTCAAGGCCGCGATGCCGATCAGCGGGCTGTTCGACATCCGGCCGGTCACTCGTATCTATGTGAACGATTACGTGAAGCTGGATCTGGAGCGGGCGGCGGCGTTGAGCCCCGCCTTGCTGCCGGCCGAGCACAAGTGTCCGGTGGTCCTGGTGGTCGCGGAGAACGATGGCGACGGGTTCGTGACCCAGTCGCGGATGTTCCAGCCGATGTGGGACGGCGCCGAGTTGATGATCGTGCCCGACCGGGACCACTTCGACGTCGTCCTCGATCTGGGCGATGCCGGGTCGGTGATCGGCAAGGCGCTGACCGGGTTGATCAGGCCGTGAGCGCGGCCGCCTCGTGCTGGAGATGGTCGAGCATCAGGCGGGCCGAGGGCGTCGGGGTGCGGTGCGCCGGGAGTGTCACACCGACCTGGCGGCGGACGGTCTCCAGCGGTATCGGCAGCGGCGCCATGTCGGCGTCGGTGCGGGCGACCAGTTCGGGGAGTGCGGCGATCATGTCAGTGTCGCGGACGAGGGTCCGGACGGTCAGGACCGAGGTGCACTCGACCAGGTTGCCGGGGAGCGTGAGGCCCGAAGCGCGGAAGACCTGCTCCAGTTCCGTGCGCAGGGCCGTCTGCTCCAGGGGGAGCACCCACGGGTAGGCCAGGAGGTCGGCCAGGCCGAGGTCCGGGACGGATCGGGCCGGATGGCCGTGGCGGGCGACCAGGAGGACGGGTTCGCCGTAGAGGGTGAGCTGGCGGAGGCCGCGCAGGTCGCCGATCGGGTTGAGGCGGCCGAGGATCAGGTCGATCTCGCCGTCCAGGAGGCGGGGGACCTGCGCGTCGAAGGTGGCCTCCTGGACGATCACCGTGATGCCGGGGCGGTCCTTCTTCAGCGCGGCGATCGCGCGGGGGAGCAGGACGTTGGAGCCGGCCAGGAGCGTGCCGATGGTGACCGTGCCGACGTCGCCGTCCGCCAGGCCCGTGATGCGTTCGCCGGCGCGGCGCAGTTCGGCCAGGACGGCGCGGGCGTGCTCGATGAACGCGTCCCCGAACAGGGTCGGTGTGACGCCGCGCGGGCCGCGGATGAACAGGTCGACGCCGAGGACGTTCTCCACCTCGCGCAGGCTGCGGGTGACGGCGGGCTGCGCCAGATGGAGGTGCTCGGCGGCGCGCAGGACGCTGCCGTGGTCGGCGATGGCGACGACGAGGACCAGGTGCCGGAGCTTCAGCCGTCCGTTGAGCAGGTCGATGGCGCGCATGCCGCCTTACTATCACGGGGCCGTCATAGCTCCATGGTCGATTGGTATTTGCCAGGCATAGCTCGCGGGGCACAGGATCGAGGCATGAAGGCTCAGCACTACGTCGGCGGCGTCTTCCGCGCGGACGGGCAGGGGTTCCCGCTGATCGATCCCGTGGACGGCACCGAGCTGGGCACCGTCCCCGAGGCCACACGGGAGGTCGTGGACGATGCCGTGGCGGCGGCGCGGGCCGCGCTCAAGGGCCCTTGGGGCTCGATGGGCGCCGAAGAGCGCGCCGCCGCGCTGAGGCGTGTCGCGGACGGCATCCAGGCGCGGTTCGAGGAGTTCGTCGCGGCCGAGATCGCCGACACCGGGAGGCCCCGGGCGTTCGCCGAGACCGTCGACGTCCCGCGCGCGGCCGGCAACTTCCGCGCGTACGCCGACCTGCTGTACGGACGTCCCGAGCGGGCCTACACGACACAGGTCCCGGGATGGAGCGCGGGGACCGGGCAGGCCCTCAACTACACGGTGCGCCGCCCGCTCGGCGTGGTGGCGATCGTCTCGCCGTGGAATCTCCCGCTGCTGCTGTCGACCTGGAAGATCGCCCCGGCGCTCGCTTGCGGCAACACGGTCGCCTTCAAGCCGTCGGAGGAGACGCCGTCCACCGCGACGCTCCTCGCCCAGGTCATCGACGAGGCCGGCCTGCCGGACGGCGTGTTCAACCTGCTGCACGGGCACGGCGCGGGCGCGGCGGGCGAGTTCCTCACCGGGCACGAGGGCGTGGACGCGATCGCGTTCACCGGCGAGTCCGCGACCGGTGCCGCGATCATGCGCAACGCCGCCGACCACGTCACGCCGGTCTCGTTCGAGCTCGGCGGCAAGAACCCCGCGCTGGTCTTCGCCGACGCCGATCTCGACGCCGCCGTGGACGGGACGGTCCGCTCGTCCTTCACCCACTCCGGCCAGATCTGCCTCTGCACCGAGCGCGTCTACGTGGAGTGGCCCGTCTTCGACGAGTTCGTCGGGAAACTCGCCGCGCGGGCGAAGGAACTCGACGGCTACGGTCCGATGATCTCGGCGGAGCATCGCGACAAGGTGCTCTCCTACTACCGGCTCGCCGAAGAGGAAGGCGCCACGGTCGTCGCCGGCGGCGGCGCCCCGACCTTCGGCGACGCGAGGGACGGCGGCTTCCACGTCGAGCCCACCGTCCTCACCGGCCTCCCCGAGACGGCCCGCACGGTCCGGGAGGAGATCTTCGGGCCCGTCTGCCACATCGCGCCGTTCGACACCGAGGACGAGGCCCTGGCGCTCGCCAACGACAGCCCCTACGGCCTCGCCTCCACGCTCTGGACTGCGAACCTGTCGCGGGCCCACCGGGTGGCGCCGCGCATCGAGACGGGCATCGTCTGGGTGAACTGCTGGAACCTGCGCGACCTGCGCACCCCGTTCGGGGGTGTGAAGGCGTCCGGGATCGGGAGGGAAGGGGGAGAGTACTCCTTGGACTTCTTCTCCGAACCCGTCAACGTCTGCATCCAGATCTGAGAGCGAGCCCAGTGACAACCAACATCGACGCGGCGGCCGAGCGGCTCCTCGGCGCCTACGCGAGCGGCGCGCCGTGCGCGCCCGTCCGCGATCTCATCACGACGGCGGACGACGCCTACGCCGTCCAGGACAGGGTCACCGAGCGGTGGCTCGGCGAGGGCCGCCGGCTCGCCGGACGCAAGATCGGCCTGACCTCCAGGGCGGTCCAGCGGCAGATCGGCGTCGACAGCCCCGACTTCGGGATGCTGTTCGCCGACATGGCCGTCCCGGACGGCGACGAGATCCCCGCCGGGGCCGTCCTGCAGCCGCGCGCCGAGGCCGAGGTCGCGCTCGTCCTCGAACACGATCTGACCCACGAGCGGCACACCGCCGCCGACGTCATCCGCGCGACCGCGTTCGCGCTGCCCGCGATCGAGGTGGTCGGCAGCCGCGTCCGCGACTGGGACATCACGCTCGCCGACACCGTCGCCGACAACGCCTCGTCCGGCATGTACGCGCTCGGCAACCGCCCGGTCCCGCTCAAGGACGCGGACCTGCGCCTCTGCGGCATGGTCATGGAGCGGCGCGGCCAGCAGGTCTCCACCGGCAACGGCGCGGCCTGCCTCGGGCACCCGCTGAACGCGGCGCTGTGGCTCGCCGACACGCTGGTCCGCGTCGGCCGCCCGCTCCGCGCCGGCGACACCGTGCTGACCGGCGCGCTCGGCCCGGTCGTCCCGGCCGCGCCCGGTGACGTGTTCGAGGCCCGCATCGACGGGCTCGGCGACGTCCGCGTCGCGTTCGGCCGCGTCGAGCCGGGCAGGGAGGAGTCCTGATGGTGGACGTGCACGCTCTGGCGGCGACGCTGGACGACGCCGCCCGCAACGTCCGGGCGATCCCGAAGCTGACCGGGAAGACGCCCTTCGACGTGCCCGCCGCCTACGCGGTCCAGCGGGCCGGGATCGAGCGCCGCCGCCGGAGGGGCGAACGCCTCGCCGGGGTGAAGATGGGGTTCACCAGCCGCGCCAAGATGGTGCAGATGGGCGTGGACGACGTCATCTGGGGCCTGCTCACCGACGGGATGCTCGCCGGGGCCTCCGTGGACGTCTCGCGCCTCATCCACCCGCGCATCGAGCCCGAGATCGCCTACCTGATCGGACGGGAGGTCCGCTCGGCCGCGGAGGTCGAGTCGGCCGTGGCCGGCGTCGCGGTCGGGTTCGAGGTGCTCGACTCCCGCTACGAGGACTTCAAGTTCACCCTCCCCGACGTCATCGCCGACAACGCGTCCGCGGCGCGGTTCGGGTACGGGGCCTGGCATCCGCCGCGCGACCTGTCGAACGCCGGGCTGCTGATGGAGATCGACGGGCGGCCCGTGCAGGCGGGCTCGTCCGCCGCGATCCTCGGCGACCCGGCGCGGTCGCTGCGCGCGGCCGCGCGCCTCGCGCTCGCCGCCGGGATCGCGCTCGAACCCGGCTGGGTCGTCCTCGCCGGCGCCGCGACGGCCGCCGTCCCGCTGCCGGGGGACGCGCACGTCCGCGTCACCGGCGCCGGCCTCGGCAGCGTGGAGGTGACGACATGATGGGCGACGCGTTCCTCGTGGACGGCAAGGCCAAGCCGCGAGGACGGTTCCCGCACGTCAAGCGGGCGGGCGACTTCGTGTTCGTGTCCGGGACGAGCTCGCGCCGCCCCGACGGGACGTTCGTCGGGGCGAGCGCCGACCCGATGGGCGTCACCGACCTCGACATCCGCGCGCAGACCCGCGCCGTCATCGAGAACGTCCGCGACCTGCTCGGGGCCGCCGGCGGAGACCTGCGCGACCTCGTGAACATCACCGCCTACCTGGTGAGCATGAACGACTTCGGCGGCTACAACGAGGTCTACGGCGAGTACTTCGACGAGACCGGGCCGGCCCGCACGACCGTCGCCGTCCACCAGCTCCCGCACCCGCACCTGCTCATCGAGATCTCGTGCGTCGCCCACATTCCCCGCAACGGCAAGGAGGCCGGAGCATGACCCTCCCGCAGCTGTCGTACGGACGGCCGTTCAACTTCGAGGCCTGGATCGACGAGCACCGCGACCTGCTGAAGCCGCCGGTCGGCAACGTCCAGGTGTTCGACGAGGCCGGGCTGATCATCATGGTCGTCGGCGGCCCGAACCAGCGCACCGACTTCCACGACGACCCGATCGAGGAGTTCTTCTACCAGCTCAAGGGCAACATGGTGCTGCGCGTCATGGAGGAGGAGGGCCGCCCGCCGGCCGACGTGCAGATCAACGAGGGCGACGTCTTCCTGCTGCCGCCGCACGTCCGGCACTCGCCGCAGCGGCCCGAGGCCGGGTCGATCGGCCTCGTCGTGGAGGTCCCGCGGCCGGAGGGGCTCAAGGAGGCGTTCGAGTGGTACTGCACCGAGTGCCACCACCTCGTCCACCGCGCCGAGCTGCAGGTCCGCTCGATCGTGGACGACCTGCCGCCCGCCTTCGAGCGGTTCTACGGCGGCGACCGCAAGTGCCCGAACTGCGGTGCCGTCCACCCGGGCCGGACGTGGCCGCGGACCATGACCCCGACCACCGCGCCGCGGGTCTGACATGACCGTCATCGACGTCCACGCCCACGTCTTCCCGCGGCTCGGCCGCGCCGAGGGCCGCGTCCTCGCCGACGAGGGCCAGCCCTGGCTCCGCGTCGACGGCGGCGGTACCGGCATGATGATGTGCGGCGGCGACGAGTACCGGCCGGTCGGCGAGGCGCTCTGGGACCCCGCGCGCCGCGTCGCCGACATGGACGCGGCGGGCGTGGACGCCCAGGCCGTCTCGTCCACCCCGCTCATGTTCGGGTACACGGCCGAGCCGTCCCGCGCCGCCGACTGGTGCGACCTCGTCAACGAGCGCATCCTCGCCTTCTGCGCGTACGCCCCCGACCGGCTCCTGCCGCTCTGCCAGGTCCCGCTGCAGGACCCGGCGCTCGCCTGCCAGGTGGCGACGCGCGCGAAGGCGGCCGGGCACCGCGGCGTCCACATCGGCAACCACGTCGGCGACCGCAACCTCCACGACGACGGCATCACCGCGTTCCTCGCGCACTGCGCGACGCTCGGCCTGCCCGTGCTGGCGCACCCGTGGGACATGCTCGGCGCCGACCGGATGCGCGGCCACATGCTGCCGTGGCTGTCCGGGATGCCCGCCGAGACGCAGCTGAGCATCCTCGGGCTGATGCTGTCCGGCGCGTTCGAGCGCATCCCGGCGTCGCTGCGGCTGTGCTTCTGCCACGGCGGCGGCAGCTTCGCGTTCCTGCTCGGACGGGCCGACAACGCCTGGCACCGCCGCGACATCGTCCGCGCCGACTCGCCGCGCCCGCCGTCGGAGTACACCGACCGATTCCACGTCGACTCCGCCGTGTTCGACCCGCGCGCCCTGCGGCTGCTCGTGGACGTGATGGGCCCCGAGCGCGTCATGCTCGGCACCGACTACCCGTTCCCGCTCGGCGAGATGGAGCCGGGCGCGACGATCCGGGCCTGCCCCGGGCTGGACGACGCCGACCGGGCCCGGCTGCTCGGAGGCAACGCGGAGGCGTTCTTCGCGCCCGCCCACGACCTCGTGACCACCGAAGGAATGGCCCAGTGAGCTCGCAGGACCCGAGCCCGGAGGCCGCCGTGAGCCGGGAGGACGCCGTGAGCCGGGAGGACGAGGCGCGGCGGCTCGACGAGGCCGACCCGCTGCCCACGCTGCGCGGCGAGTTCCTCGTCCCGCCCGCCCCCGGCGGAGCGTACGGGGAGGCCGCGTACTTCGCCGGCAACTCCCTCGGCCTCCAGCCGCGCAGCGTGGCGGGGCGGCTCCAGGAGGAGCTGGACGACTGGGCGCGGCTCGCCGTCGAGGGCCACACGCGGGCCCGCCGGCCGTGGGTGGACTACCACGAGCTGCTCCGCGAGCCCGCTGCCCGGCTCGTCGGCGCGCGGCCGCACGAGGTCGTCGCGATGAACTCGCTCACCGTCAACCTGCACCTGATGATGGCGAGCTTCTACCGGCCCGCGGGCACCCGCACCCGCATCGTCATCGAGGACGCGGCGTTCCCGTCCGACTCCTACGCGGTCGCCAGCCAGGCCGTCCACCACGGGCTCGACCCGGCCGAGGCGGTCGTGCGGCTGAAGCCCCGCCCCGGCGAGGACAACCTGCGCACCGAGGACGTCCTCGGCTTCCTCGAACGCGAGGGCGGCACGGTCGCGCTCGTCCTGCTCGGCGGCGTCAACTACCTGACCGGCCAGCTCATGGACATGCCCGCGATCACCAAGGCGGGCCGCGCCGCCGGCGCCGTCGTCGGCTGGGACCTCGCGCACGCCGCCGGGAACGTTCCGCTGCGGCTGCACGACTGGGACGTCGACTTCGCCGCCTGGTGCACCTACAAGTACCTCAACGGCGGGCCCGGCGCGGTCGCGGGCTGCTTCGTCCACGAGCGGCATGTGCGGGACGCGTCCGTGCCGAAGCTGTCCGGCTGGTGGGGGACCGACCCGTCCGTCCGCTTCCGGATGGACCCCGGCATCGCGGCGCCCGCGTCCGCCGACGCCTGGCAGCTGTCCAACCCGCCGATCATGGCGCTCGCGCCCGTCCTCGCCTCGCTGGAGATCTTCGACCGGGTCGGGATGGACGCGCTGCGCGCCAAGAGCGAGCGGCTCACCGGCTACCTGGCGTCCCGGCTCGCCCCGGCCGGCGGTGTGGAGATCATCACCCCGGCCGACCCGGCGGCGCGCGGCACCCAGCTGTCGCTGCGGGTCGCGGACGCCGGCGGGCTCGTCCGGCGGCTCGCGCGGGCCCACGGCGTGCTCGCCGACGCGCGGGAACCCGATGTCGTCCGGCTCGCGCCCGTCCCGCTGTACTGCACGTTCCACGACTGCCACCGCGCCGCCGAGGCCCTGGCAGATCTTGTTTAGGTGTGTCGGTGCATAAGTCGGGCCGGTATCGGGTAGGTTCGGACCCGTTGCACGATGACGTCGGCCACGCCGGCGTCGGGCAGTCTCGAAGCGTTTTTCCGGGTGACCGGCGGACGTGGGATGAGTCCGCTTGCAGCCCGGTCCGCCGCCCGGCGGGCCGGTGAGGTTACACCAGAAGGAAAAACAGCATGGCCGAAGGCACCGTGAAGTGGTTCAACGCCGAGAAGGGCTTCGGGTTCATCGCGCCTGACGGCGGCGGCCCGGACGTGTTCGTCCACTACTCCGCGATCACCACCAACGGATACCGCAGCCTGGACGAGAACCAGCGCGTCGGGTTCGAGATCACCCAGGGCCAGAAGGGCCCGCAGGCCGAGGGCGTCTACCCGCTCTAAGGCACTGATCTGACCCACGTCAGGCCGGGGACGCTCGCCGTCCCCGGCCTTTCGCATGCGCGGGCGCCGGCCGCCCTCGGCCTCGTCCGCGACGCCGTGTCCGGCTAGGGCTCCCTGGCCAGGCGCTCGCCCGCCCGGAGCCGGTCGAGGCCGAGCCAGATGAACTCCACCGCCATCTGCTCGGCGCGCTCGCGCGGGGTGTCGGGGTGCTCCAGCCACCACGACACCATCGACAGCATCGACCCGTACATCAGCGGGACGAGCAGCCGGGCGCGGTGCTCGTTGACCTCCAGCGCGGCCGGGGACAACGCCGGGTCGGCGCGGCGGCGGCGCAGCAGCAGGTCGGCGAACGCGGTGCCGAGCCGGTCGCGCAGCTCCCGCAGCTCCAGCCCCACCTCCGGCTTGTCCAGATGCCGGACGACCAGTGCCCACGCGTCCGGCTCCGCGGTGGCGTAGTCGAACAGCACCCGGATCATCGCCCGGATCCCGTCCGCCGAGCCGTGCGCGGCGAGCACCCCCTCGTTCAGCCGCGCGGTGAGCTCGCCGACGATCGCCTCGGTGACCTCGGCGAACAGCTCCTCCTTGGACGCGAAATGCTGGTACAGCAGCGCCTTGGACACCCGCGCCGCCACCGCCACGTGCTCCATCTGGGTCAGGTGGTAGCCGCGGCGGCCGAACTCGGCGAGCGCGACCTGCAGCAGCTGCTCGCGCCGCCGGGCGTACGGCATCCGCCGCCGCACGCCCGCCTCCCCCGTGTCATTGGTCATGTGCCGAGGTACGTGCCCAGCTCGGCGCGGGCCACGGAGCGCACGTGCACCTCGTCCGGGCCGTCCGCGAGACGCAGCGTGCGCAGGCCCGCCCACATCGCGGCGAGCGGGGTGTCGCCGCTGACGCCGGCGCCGCCGTGCACCTGGATCGCGCGGTCGACGACGTCCAGCGCGACGCGCGGTGCGATCACCTTGATCGCCGCGACCTCGGACCGGGCCGCCTGCACGCCGAGCTTGTCGATCATCCAGGCCGCCTTCAGGGTGAGCAGCCGGGCCTGCTCGATCGCCATCCGCGACTCGGCGATCTGCTGGCGGACGACGCCCTGCTTGGCCAGCGGGCCGCCGAACGCCACCCGCGACACCGCGCGCTCGCACATCAGCTCCAGTGCCCGCTCGGCCATCCCGATCGCGCGCATGCAGTGGTGGATGCGGCCGGGGCCGAGCCGGGCCTGCGCGATCGCGAAGCCGCCGCCCTCCTCACCGATGAGGTTCTCCACCGGCACGCGGACGTCGGTGAAGGTGATCTCGCAGTGGCCGTGCTGGTCCTGGTAGCCGAACACGGGCAGCGACCGGACGACCTCCACGCCGGGCGTGTCGAAGGGCACGAGGACCATCGACTGCTGCCGGTACGGGTGCCCGTCCGGGTCGGTCTTGCCCATGAGGATCATGACCTTGCAGCGGGGGTCGGCGGCGCCGCTCGTCCACCACTTGCGGCCGTTGACGACGTAGTGGTCGCCGTCCCGCTCGACGCGGGTGGAGATGTTGGTGGCGTCGGAGCTGGCGACGTCCGGCTCGGTCATCGCGAACGCGCTGCGGATCTCGCCGTCCAGCAGCGGCCGCAGCCACCTCTCCTTCTGCTCGGGCGTGCCGAACAGGTGCAGGACCTCCATGTTCCCGGTGTCGGGCGCCGCGCAGTTGGTCGCCTCGGGCGCCAGGCCGGGGGAGCGTCCCGTCACCTCGGCGAGGGACGCGTAGTCGGTGACCGACAGGCCGTGGGCGGGGTCGTCGGCGTCGGGGAGGAACAGGTTCCACAGGCCGCGCTTGCGGGCCTCGACCTTGAGGTCCTCGACGATCTGGGGGACGTGGTGCTCGCGGCCCGCCGCGTGCAACTCGGCCCGCTGGGCCGCGTAGACCGGCTCAGCGGGGTAGACGTGGGAGTCCATGAATTCCTGGAGGCGGCCGAGGTACTCCTGGGCCCGCTCGCTCAAACCGAAGTCCATTCCGCTAGAGTAACTGACGAGTCAGTTACTTCGGGAGGGAGTCCCCATGGCAGCCTTCGACGGCACGGGCTTCGACGGCACGGGCAAGGTCGCGCTGATCACGGGCGGATCCAACGGCATCGGGGCCGCGGTGGCGCGCCGGCTCGCCCGCGAGGGCGCCCGCGTGGTGCTCGCCGACGTCGACGTGGAGGCGGGGGACGCGCTCGCGAAGGAGCTGGACGCGGTGTTCGTCCGCTGCGACGTGCGCGAGCCCGCCGACAGCGAGGCCGCCGTCGCGGCCGCCGTCGAGCGCTTCGGCGGCCTGGACGTCGCGTTCCTCAACGCGGGCGTCGCCGGCGGCGGGGGAGTGGGCGACGACTTCGACCTCGCGGCCTACCGGCGGGCCATGGGCATCAACCTCGACGGCGTCGTGTTCGGCGCGCACGCCGCGCTGCCCGCGCTGCGCGCCCGCGGCGGCGGCGACATCGTCTGCACCGCCAGCATGGCGGCGCTCACCGCGACGCCGTTCGACCCCGTCTACGGCGCCAACAAGGCCGCCGTCGTCGGCCTCGTCCGCGCGCTCGGCCCCACGTTCGCCGCGGAGGGCATCCGGGTGAACGCCCTGTGCCCCTCGTTCGCCGACACCGACATCCTCACCCCGCTGAAGGGGCACCTCCAGGAGACCGGCTTCCCGATCCTGCACGTGGACGACGTCGTCGAGGCGTTCATGGGCATCCTGGGGGCCGACGGGGCGGGCGAGGCGTGGTACGTCGTGCCGGGCCGCACGTCCGAGCCGTTCAAGTTCCGCGGCGTCCCCGGCCCCCGCTGAGCCGTCCGCCCGAGACCGACAGGAGAGACATGCGCGCGATCCAGATCACCGAGTTCGGCGGGCCCGAGGTCCTGACCGTCACCGAGCTGCCCGACCCGTCCGCCGGGCCCGGGCACCTGCTCGTGGACGTCTCCCGGGCCGGTGTCAACTACGCCGACACCCACCAGGCCGAGAACAGCTACCTGTCGGCGTCCACGCTGCCGATGGTGCCGGGCGGCGAGGTCGTCGGCACCACCGCGGACGGCCGCCGCGTCGTCGCGCTCGTCGGCACCGGCGGCTACGCCGAGAAGGCCGTCGCGCCCGAGGCGCTGGCCTGGGACGTCCCCGACGCCATCGACGACGTCACCGCGCTCGGCATGATCGTGCAGGGCGCGTCCGCGTGGGTGCTGCTGCGCCGCAGCACGCACCTCGCGCCGGGCGAGTCCGTCGTCGTGCACGCCGCCGCCGGCGGGGTCGGGACGCTCGCCGTCCAGCTCGCCAAGGCGTGGGGCGCCGGGCGCGTCATCGCCACCGCCTCCTCCGAGGAGAAGCGCGACCTCGCCCTCGACCTCGGCGCCGACGCCGCGATCGACGCCAACGAGCCCGACCTGAAGGACGCGCTGATCGACGCCAACGGCGGGAAGCGGGTCGACATCGTCCTGGAGATGACGGGCGGCGCGGTCACCGACCAGAGCCTGCGCGCCCTCGCCCCGTTCGGGCGCCTCGCCTTCTACGGCATGGCATCGCGGAAGGAGCCGTCGCCCGTCCGGCCGGCCACGCTGATGGCGCACTCCACGACGATCTCCGGCATGTGGCTGGCGCACGTCTTCCAGCTTCCCGGCGACGTGATGCGCACCGCGCTGGAGGAGCTGTTCGGCCTCGCCGCCGGCGGCCGGCTCCGCGTCATCGGCGGCGGCGAGTACGGGCTCACCGAGGCGAGGCGCGCGCACGAGGACATGCGGGCGCGCCGCACCGCCGGCAAGCTCGTCCTGGACCCCTCGCGCTGACCCGCCCCGCTAACCGACGAGGCCGTTCTCGTAGGCGTACACGACGGCCTGGGTGCGGTCGCGCAGCGCCAGCTTGGTCAGCACGTGCCCGACGTGCGTCTTGATCGTCTGCTCGGCCAGCACCAGCTCGGCGGCGATCTCGGCGTTCGACAGCCCGCGCGCGATCAGCCGCAGCACGTCCAGCTCGCGCGGCGTCAGCCCCGCGGTCGCCTTCGGGCTCGGCCGCTGGTGCCGGCGCCGGCGCGCGAAGTCGCCGATCAGCCGCCGGGTGATGGACGGGGCGAGCAGCGCGTCGCCCGCCGCCACGATCCGCACGCCGTTCACCAGGTCGGCCGCCGAGGCGTCCTTCAGCAGGAACCCGCTGGCGCCCGAGCCGAGCGCCTCGTAGACGTACTCGTCCAGGTCGAACGTGGTGAGGACGAGCACCTTCGGCCGCGCACCGGCCGGGTCGGCGCCGGTGGCGCGGCTCGCGCCGGGGTCGCCCACCAGCTCGGCGGTGGCGGCGAGGCCGTCCATCTCCGGCATCCGGATGTCCATCACGATCACGTCCGGGTCGAGCCGGCGGCCCATCTCCACGGCCTCGCGGCCGTTGCCCGCCTGCCCGACCACCTCGATCTCCGGGTCGGAGGACAGCAGCGCCGCGAGCCCGTCGCGGATCATCACCTGGTCGTCGGCGATCAGCACCCGAATCGTCACGATGCCAACCCTACGGCGGCGAAGATCAGTCCGCGTCTCCATAGGGCAACTCGGCCGCCACCGACCACCCCTGGCCGTGCGGGCCGGCGTCGAGGCGGCCGCCCAGCATCGAGACGCGCTCGCGCATCCCGACCAGGCCGTGGCCGCCGCCCTGCGACTCCTCCGGCGCGCCGCGGGCGCCGTCGTCGGTGACCGACACCGACAGCGCCTCCGGCCCGTACTTCACCTCGACGTGGACGCGCGACCCGGGCGCGTACCGGGACGCGTTGCTCAGCGACTCCTGGACGATCCGGTACGCCGACAGGTCCACGCCGGCGTTCAGCGGACGCGGCATGCCGACCACGACGGTCGCGACCGACAGCCCGGAGCGGCGGGCGGCGGCGACCAGGTCGTCCAGCCGGTCCAGGCCCGGCTGCGGGGCCCGCTCGGCGCCCTCGTCGTCGGAGCGCAGCAGCCCCACGACGCGGCGCGTCTCGGTGAGCGCCTCGCGCGCCGCGTCCCGCACCACCCCGAACGTCCGCAGGGCGGCGTCCGGCAGGTCGGGGATCTTGTAGGGGGCGGCCTCCGCCTGCATCGCGATCACCGACATGTGGTGCGCGACCACGTCGTGGAGCTCGCGGGCGATGCGGGCGCGCTCCTCCAGCACCGCCTGCCGGGCCAGGTCCTGCCGGTGCTGCTCCTCGCGGCGGCGCAGCTCCTCCACCGCGGAGTGCCGCCCGCCGACCGCGTCGCCGAACGTCAGCGCGACCGCCGCGATCCCCGCGAGGATCATGGCGAACCAGCCGGGCGTGCCGAACAGCACGGCGGGCAGCAGCACCCCGGCCACGGTGACCGCGCCGACCCCGACGGTGGTCTGCCGGTCCGAGCCGACGCCGGTGAAGAACAGGATGACGACCAGGGCCAGGATCGCGGTGACCGGCCACGGCATGAAGCCCTCGCCGTGCCGGACGAGCACCGTGAGCAGCAGGCCGAACGACGCGACCCGCCAGGCGGCGAGCGGCCACCGGACCGCGAAGATCAGCGGCGTCGCCTGCAGCACGCCGAGCGGCCAGGCCAGCCCGGACGCCATGCGGTCCTGCTGGATCGCGATGGCGATGGATCCCGCGGTGAAGCCGATCGTCATCCCGGCGAGCAGCAGCAGGATCGGGACGCGCAGCACCAGGCGCCCGGGCAGCAGGGTGACGGGCGGGCCGTCCCCGCCGGGCAGCAGGGCGGAGTGGACGCCGGCGAGCAGCCGGGTGCGGCCGGCCGCCGCGGCGCGGTCTGGATCGTTCATCGACTCGGAGCCTAGAACCCGCGGCGGCCGGACGGCCTGACCCGGAGGAGGGAGATCCGACCCGCCCCTCGGGTATCACCGCTGAGCAGCGCCGCCGCGCGGCGATCTTGCGGTGGCCGGGACGGCGGCGGAGACTGCGTGGATGACCGACCTGAACCATCCGATCTTCGCCCGGTTCTACCCGCGGCTGGACGCCGGCTGCGCCCGGGCGGGCGGCGACGCGCACCGCGCCGAGCTGCTCGCCGGGGCGTCCGGCCGCGTGCTGGAGGTGGGCGCCGGATACGGGGCCAACTTCGCGCACTACCCGCCGGAGGTCACGGAGGTCGTCGCCATCGAACCCGAGCCGCGGCTGCGCGCCAAGGCCGACCATGCCGCCGGCCGCGCGCCCGTCCCCGTCACGGTGCGTCCCGGCGTCGCCGAGGACCTCGACGTGGACGACGCGTCGTTCGACGTCGCGGTCGCGTCGCTCGTGCTGTGCTCGGTGCGCGACCCCGTCCGCGCCCTGGCCGAGCTGAGGCGCGTCCTCAAGCCGGGCGGCGAGCTGCGCTACTACGAGCACGTCCGGGGGAGCACGCCGGGGAAGGTGCGGTTCCAGCGGTACGCCGACGCCGTGTGGTGGTTCTTCGCGGCCGGCTGCCACGTGTCCCGCCCGACGGACGAGTGGATCGCCGGATCGGGCTTCACCGTGCGGACCGAGCGGCGTTTCGACTTCCCGGAACCCGGCCGCGGGAACCCCGCCTCGCCGCACGTGCTCGGAGTCGCCGTCCGCGACTGAGGGGCGCCCGGACCCCCGCATAAGGTCCGCCTCCCGGGGAAGATCAGGGCCCATGACGACCTCGGGCAGCGTGCCGCGACCACCGGACGATCCGGACGACCCGGAGCGGGACCGCCCCTCGCACGCCACGGCCACCGCCGTGCTGCTCGCCGGAGCCGCCGCCCTCGGCGGCTTCCTGTTCGGCTACGACTCCTCGGTGATCAACGGGACCGTCGACGCCCTCAAGGACGAGTTCCGGCTGAGCGGCTTCGCCGTCGGCTTCGTCGTGTCGTCCGCGCTGCTCGGCTGCGCCGCCGGCGCCTGGTTCGCCGGGCCGCTCGGCGACCGGATCGGCCGGGTCCGGGTGATGCTCATCGCGTCGGCGCTGTTCGTGATCAGCTCGATCGGCTCGGCGCTGGCGTTCAACGCGGCCGACCTGACCGCCTGGCGGCTGGTCGGCGGCCTCGCCATCGGCGCGGCGTCCGTGATCGCGCCCGCCTACATCGCCGAGATCGCCCCCGCCGCGCTGCGCGGCCGGCTCGGCTCGCTGCAGCAGATGGCGATCGTCCTCGGCATCTTCGCGGCCCTGGTGGTCGACTACGTCATCGCCCGCGTGTCCGACGGCGGCGCGTCCGGCGCGTTCCCCTGGGGCGGGACCGCGTGGCGCTGGATGTTCGCCAGCGCCGTCGTGCCCGCGGCCCTGTACGGGGCGATCGCCCTGACGATCCCCGAGTCGCCGCGCTACCTGGTCAAGAAGCGGCGGACGTCCGACGCCCGGCACGTGCTGCGCCGGGTCATGGGCCACGGGGACGTGGACGCCAAGATCCGGGACATCGTCAGGTCGGTCGCCGAGGACCGGCCGGTCCGGCTCGGGGACCTGCGCGGAAGCCGGCTCGGCCTGCTGCCGATCGTCTGGGTGGGGATCCTGCTGTCGGTCTTCCAGCAGTTCGTCGGCATCAACGTGATCTTCTACTACTCGACCTCGCTGTGGCAGGCGGTCGGGTTCTCCGAGAACGACGCGATGCTCACCTCGGTGATCAACTCGGTGGTGAACGTGGCGTTCACGCTGGTCGCGATCGCGCTGGTGGACCGGATCGGGCGGCGCCCGCTGCTGCTCTCCGGTGCCGCCGGGATGGCCGTCTCGCTCGGTGCCCTGGCGGTCTGCTTCGGCACCGCGCCCGTGGTGGACGGGGAGCCGAGCCTCGGCAGCGTCGCGGGGCCCGTCGCGCTCGTCGCGGCCAACGTCTTCGTCGCCTCGTTCGCCGCGACCTGGGGGCCGGTCGTCTGGGTGATGCTCGGCGAGATGTTCAACAACTTCCTCCGCGCCTCCGCGCTCGCCGTCGCCGCGGCCGCGCAGTGGATAGCCAACTGGATCGTCACCACCACCTTCCCCGGCATCTCGGGCTTCTCCCTCGCCCTCGCCTACGGCATCTACACGGCGTTCTCCGTCCTCGCGTTCCTGTTCGTGCTGCGCGCCGTCCCCGAGACGAAG
Source organism: Actinomadura latina NBRC 106108 (assembly GCF_001552195.1). Taxonomy (GTDB): domain Bacteria; phylum Actinomycetota; class Actinomycetes; order Streptosporangiales; family Streptosporangiaceae; genus Spirillospora; species Spirillospora latina. The sequence goes on along the minus strand of NZ_BCQS01000028.1, from coordinate 76,798 downwards.
GGGCGCGAGCTGGAGGACATGGACCAGCTCACCGCCCCGCGGGCGCGCGGGTGACCGTCCGGCCGTGTGCGCCGCCTGGCCCGGCCGGTTACAGTGGTGTCATGCCGTACGCGTCCGCCGAGACGACGACGCCGGGTCTCTCCCGGCGCGAACGCGGCATGTCCTGACATTGCATGCGGAAGGGCCCCGGGAGCGATCCCCGGGGCCTTTCCGCTTTCCGGGGACCGCTGCGGGCCCTCCCTGATGAGAGGAGCACACGATGGAGCCGGATGCGTCCGGGGCCGACCCCGAGTCGATAGCATCGGAACCCGCTGATTCCAGCCCACCATCGCGAGGAGTACCCGTGTCCACCGTGCCCGAACTGCGCATCACCCTCGACGGCGGCGAGCGGGCGGTCCCGGCGGGCACCACCGCGGGCGAGGCGCTGGACGCCGACGGCCGCACCGTGATCGCCGCCCGGGTCAACGGAGAGCTGCGCGACCTCGCCGGCGAGCTGCGCGACGGCGACGCCGTCGAGCCCGTCGAGATCGGCTCGGACGACGGCCGCGCGATCATGCGCCACTCCGCGGCGCACGTGATGGCGCAGGCCGTGCAGGAGCTGTTCCCCGAGGCCAGGCTCGGCATCGGCCCGCCCGTGGAGAACGGCTTCTACTACGACTTCGACGTCGCCGAGCCGTTCACCCCCGACGACCTCAAGCGCATCGAGAAGCGGATGCGCGAGATCGTCAAGCAGGGCCAGCGGTTCTCCCGGCGCCCCGTCTCCGACGACGGCGCCCGCGCCGAGCTGGCCGCCGAGCCCTACAAGCTGGAGCTGATCGGGCTGAAGGGCTCCGGCCCCGTCGAGGACGCCGCGGACGGCGCGAACGTCGAGGTCGGCGCCGGCGAGCTGACCATCTACGACAACCTCGACGCCAAGTCCGGCGAGCTGCGCTGGAAGGACCTGTGCCGCGGCCCGCACCTGCCGTCCACCCGCGTGATCCCCGCGTTCAAGCTGATGCGCTCCGGCGGCGCCTACTGGCGCGGCAGCGAGAAGAACCCGCAGCTCCAGCGGATCTACGGCACCGCCTGGGAGTCCCGCGACAAGCAGGACGAGTACCTGAAGTTCCTGGAGGAGGCCGAGAAGCGCGACCACCGCCGGCTCGGCGCCGAGCTCGACCTGTTCTCCTTCCCGCCCGAGCTCGGCAGCGGCCTGCCGGTCTTCCACCCCAAGGGCGGCATCATCCGCAAGGAGATGGAGGACTACATGCGCCGCCGGCAGCAGGAGGCCGGCTACGAGTTCGTCAACACCCCGCACATCACCAAGTCGTCGCTGTTCGAGATATCCGGCCACCTGCCGTACTACGGCGAGGACATGTTCCCGCCCTTCGAGGTGGACGAGGTCGAGTACCGGGTCAAGCCGATGAACTGCCCGATGCACAACCTGATCTACCGGGCGCGCGGGCGGTCCTACCGGGAGCTGCCGCTGCGGCTCTGCGAGTTCGGCTCGGTCTACCGGTACGAGAAGTCGGGCGTGGTGCACGGGCTCACCCGCGTGCGCGGCATGACCCAGGACGACTCGCACATCTACACCACCAAGGAGCAGATGGGCGAGGAGATCAAGTCACTGCTGGGCTTCGTGCTCAGCGTCCTGCGCGACTTCGGCCTCGCGGAGTTCTACCTGGAGCTGTCCACCCGCGACGACTCCGACAAGTTCATCGGCGACGAGGCCGACTGGGCGGAGGCCACCGCGGCGCTGCGCCAGGCGGCCGAGGAGTCCGGGCTCGACCTCGTGGACGACCCGGGCGGCGCCGCGTTCTACGGGCCGAAGATCTCCGTCCAGGCCAAGGACGCCATCGGCCGGACCTGGCAGCTGTCCACCATCCAGCTCGACTTCAACCAGCCGAAGCGGTTCGGGCTGGAGTACCAGGCCGCCGACGGCACCCGGCAGACCCCGGCGATGATCCACCGCGCGCTGTTCGGGTCGGTCGAGCGCTTCCTCGGCGTGCTCGTCGAGCACTACGCGGGCGCGATGCCGCCGTGGCTGTCGCCGGTGCAGGCGGTCGGCATCCCGATCGGCGACGCGCACGTCCCGCACCTGGAGAAGGTCGCGGCGCGGCTGCGCGAGCGCGGCGTCCGCGGCGAGGTCGACACCTCCTCCGACCGGATGCAGAAGAAGATCCGCAACGCGCAGAAGCAGAAGATCCCCTACATGCTGCTGGCGGGCGACGACGACGTGGCCAAGGACGCCGTGTCGTTCCGGTACCGCAGCGGCGAGCAGAAGAACGCCGTCCCGATCGACGACGCGGTCGACGAGATCGTCAAGGCCGTCGAGGCGCGCGTGCAGATCTGAGGCGCCGCCGAACAGGAGGGGGCCGTGCCCGCCCCGCGCGGGTACGGCCCCGGTCCGGATCGGCTCACTCCGTGGAGAGGACCAGCGGGTCCGCGCCGTCCCTGACGCCGACGGCCCACACGGTGCCCGTGCCGGGGACGCGATGGCGGGATGAGCGCCGCCCGGAGTTGGTAGCCTCATCGATCACGTGCCACGACGGGGAGTCAGCGGAGATGAAGACCAGGAGGCCCGCGCGGCGGGGCCGGCGGGCCCGGCTCTGGGGCCGGATCGCCGGCTACGGCGGCACCCTGCTGCTCGTCGCCGCCGCCGTCATCGTGCTCCTCATGCCGCTGGCGGACGACGGGAAGAAGGGCACGGCCGGCGCGCAGGGCCAGGCGAGCCCGTCCGCGTCCGGCCTGCCCGGCCCGCCCGGCGGCGGGGCGCTCCCGGCGACCCCGACCAACCCGGTGCCGCAGCAGAACGGCGGCGGCCAGCCGTACCCGTCCGGCGGGTCCGGCGGGCAGGGCGGCGGCCCGCAGATCCCGCAGCCGACCGGCGGCGGCTCCACCGACTGGTGCCCGAACGGGACGGCGTTCTACCGCGCAACGGTGACCGGCGTGGACGTCCTCGTCACCGTCTCCGCGAGCGGCCTGATCCGGACCGAACTCGTCCTGCAGGGGCAGGGCCCCAAGTCGCAGCAGGCCAGTGTTAAGGGCGGCAGGCCGCACACCTTCCACTTCACGGGCGTCTCGCCGCGCCTGGTGGAGCGCGTCAGGGTCACCACGGTGTCCGTGGGCGGCGGCATGCAGAGCTGCTACGCGCGCGGCGTCTGACCTGCGGCTTCACGGGGCCGGGGCGGCGCGGCGGGCATCCGGACGTCCTCGACGGAAACGTTGACCGCGGCGACCCGCATCCCGAGCATCAGGCCCGTGACGCGCGCCACGTTCTGCTGCACGGCCTGCGCCACGTCCTTGACCACGCTGCCGTACTCGACCGCGATGGTGAGGTCGACCGTGACCTCGTCGTCGTCCTGGTCCACGGCGACGCGGGTGCCCGCCGGGGCGGGGCCGGTGACCCCGGCCACCTCCAGCGCGGCCAGCGAGGCGATCTTCTCCAGCACCGCGTCGTCGATGGTGATGCGGCCCTCCACCGCCACGGTGACGTCGCCGGGGGAGCCGCGCAGCGTCATCGGCACCGCGCCGGCCCCGGCCGCCGGCTGCGCGGGCGGCGCCGGCAGCGGAGCGCCCCGCGGCGGGGTCGTCCCGTGCCGTCCGGGCATCCCGGGGAAGTACGGCATGGAGCCGGGGTCGGGCCTCGGCCCGCCGCCTTCGGTCTGCCGCCTGTCGGGCCCGGTCATGATCGCTCCCCATGGTTCGGTTGACGACCATGGTGGCGGAGTCGTCCCGGAAACGCCATGCGGGGGCGGTTCCGGCCGGTGCGTCCGGGAGGGCATCCCGGCTACAGCCCCGGCCGCTTCTCTCTCTATGCTGCTGGTCAGGTCGTGAACAAAGGAGACCACCGCCTTGACCGCAGAGCCGGAGGAGTCCGCGGTGCGGCAGGGGCGCGAGGACGCGCCCGCAGCCGGCACCGGGAACGCGCGCACGCCGCGCTTCGAGGAGGAGAGAGGCGGCGCGGGCGCGCCCGACAACTTCCAGCGGCTCTGGACACCGCACCGGATGGCCTACATCAAGGGGGAGGGCAGGCCGACGGGTGCGGGCTCGGGCGACGGCTGCCCGTTCTGCGACATCCCGAAGATGACCGACGAGGAGGGCCTCGTCGTGGCCCGCGGCGAGTCGGTGTTCACGGTGCTCAATCTCTACCCGTACAACTCCGGGCACCTGATGGTCGTCCCCTACCGGCACGTCGCCGACTACACCGAGCTGGAGGAGCCGGAGTACGTCGAACTGGCGGTGTTCACCCGGCGCTCCCTCACCGCGCTGCGCAAGGCCAGCGGGGCGCAGGGCTTCAACGTCGGCATGAACCTCGGCCTGGTCGCCGGCGCGGGCATCGCGGCGCATCTGCACCAGCACGTCGTCCCCCGCTGGGGCGGCGACACCAACTTCATGCCGGTCGTCGGGCACACCCGGGTGCTGCCCCAGCTGCTGCGCGACACCCGCCAGATGCTCGCCGACGCGTGGCCGGTCTCGTGAGCGCCGCGGAGAGGCCGGTCCTGGTCTACGACGGCGACTGCGGGTTCTGCACGTCCTCGGTGCGGTTCCTGGAACGGCATGTGCCCGTCCAGGCCGCGGTCGTCGCGTTCCAGTTCGCCGATCTGGACGCGCTCGGCACCACGGCGGAGCGGGCGAGCCGCGAAGTGCTGTGGATCGACCGCGCCGGGCGGGTCAGCGGCGGCGCCGAGGCCATCGGGCGGATGCTGACGGCCGCCGGCGGCCTCTGGCGGGCGCCCGGCGTGGTCATGCGCGTCCCGCCGGTGAGCTGGGTCGCGCACGGCGTGTACCGGCTGGTCGCCGACAACCGGCACCGGATGCCGGGCGGCACCGCCGCGTGCATGCTGCCCGCCGACCGGCGTCCCGGCGCCCAGGGCTGACCCGGCTCAGGCGGCGGCCTCCTCCGGCGCCGCCGGACCGCGCAGGCGCTCGGGGAGCAGCCCGGTGAGCCGCTCCAGCGGCAGGAACGCGGCGAGCCAGATGGCGTGCGGCAGGAAGTGGATCGTCATCAGCGCGTAGGTGACGGCGTGGAAGCCGGCGAAGAACAGCACCAGCGCGAACAGCGGCCGCCCGCGCAGGAACAGCATCACGGGGGAGAGCGCCTCCGCGAGGAACATGATCCACTGGCTGGCCTTCAGCATCACCGGGTAGTCGATGAGGCCGCGCCCGAGCGGCGTCCCGCGCCGGCTCAGCGCCCACTGGACGGTCGACCCGTTCGGCCACGCCGGGAACCCGCCGATGCGCACCTTCGCCCACGCGGACAGGAAGTACCCCGCGACCACCCCGAGCTGGACGCAGCGGACCGACCATGCCGACGCCTCGCAGCGCCGCGTGTCGCCGATCCCGGCGCGGCCGGCGCTCGGCAGGACGAACAGCGCCACGACGAGCGCCAGGTGGTCGTGGTCGACCTTGCCGTACGACATGCTGATCGTGACCCACCACAGGTACCCGCACGCGGCGAGGTAGCCGCTCGCGCGGGGCAGCACGCGGCCGGTCATGGCGACGAGCCCGGCCGCGATCGTCACCACGAGCAGCGCGTACATCGCCCCCGGCGTGGGCGCGGGCAGGTGCAGCAGCCGGCCGAGCAGCACCGGCTGGTACAGGTCGGCGGGCAGCCGCGCGTGCGCCAGCGAGCTGCTGGTGAGCAGCAGCATGTCGAACGGCAGGAACACGTAGCCGATGATCCGCAACCAGGCGATCCTGGCGCGCGGCACCGGCCCGAACCACCAGCGGCCCCACGCGGTGCGCGCCGGCTCGGGCGCGTCCTCGTCCGGCCGGACGGGACGGGGCGCCTCCGGCGTCGCCGCGGCCGTCATTTCACGTCCCAGACGACGCGGTTCTGCCGCAGTGTGGACACGACCTTGCCCCGCTTCAGCTTCTTGATCTCCTGGACGACGTAGACCCTGGTCAGCCTGGGCTGGTCCGGATGCAGCCTGCGCTGCCCGTCGGCGATCCCCTGCAGCAGCGACGGATCACGGACGATGCGCGACATCTGCCCCTCGATCTCGGCGCGCTTCATGCCCGTCCCGACGGCGTCGAACGACAGCGCCACATGCGTGCCCGCCGCGGTGTCGGCCTCCAGCCAGTACGAGCTGATCGTGCCGCCGTCGTCCTTCACCGAGAACGCGAACTGCGTCATCGGCCCGAGCGGGAAGTCGTCGTTGCTCCCGTACGCGCTGGTGTAGAAGAGGGCGCCGACGACCGCGGTGCCGGCGAGTGATCGCCAGAGCCGCGCGCGCGGCCCCAGCCGGAGGGCGGGAAGATCCACGCGGCAAGCCTAGAGCCCCGCCCGGCGGGCGCGGGCGGGGCTTCGGGGACGCGGTGCGGCTACCCGCCGTCCCGGGACTCGGCGGCGACCTTGTCGGCCAGGTGCGTCGGGAGCGGCTCGTAGCGCAGGAACGTGCGGCTGAACGTGCCGGTGCCCTGCGACATCGACCGCAGGTCGATCGCGTACCGCACGATCTCCAGCTGCGGCACCTCGGCCTTGATCATGGTGCGGCCGCCGGGCACCGCCTGGGAGCCGAGGACCCGGCCGCGCCGCGAGGTGAGGTCGGACATGATCGGCCCCACGTACTCGTCGGCGATCAGCACGGCGACCTCGTCGACCGGTTCCAGCAGCAGGACCGGCACCTGGCTCGCCGCGTCCTTGAGGGCGAGCGCCCCCGCGGCCTGGAACGCCATGTCGGACGAGTCGACCGAGTGCGCCTTGCCGTCGTGCAGGGTGACCTTGATGTCGACCAGCGGGTACCCGGCGGACACGCCGCGCTCCATCTGCTGCCGGACGCCCTTCTCGACCGACGGGATGAACTGCCGCGGCACCACCCCGCCGACGATCTTGTCGACGAACTCGAAGCCCTCGCCGGACGGCAGCGGCTCCACGTCGATGTGGCAGATGCCGTACTGGCCGTGCCCGCCGCTCTGCTTGACGTGCCGGCCGAGGCCCCTGGCCGTCCCGCCGAACGTCTCCCGCAGCGGGACGCGCAGGTCGACCCGGTCGACCTCGACGCCGTACCGGGCCTTGAGCCGGTCGATGAGCACGTCGGCGTGGGCCTCGCCCATGCACCACAGCACCAGCTGCCGCGTCTCGGCGTTGTTCTCCAGCCGCAGCGTCGGGTCCTCGGCGACGAGCCGGCCGAGCGACTGGCTGAGCTTGTCGTCGTCGGCCTTGGACCTCGCCCGGATCGCGACGGGCAGCAGCGGGTCGGGCATCGACCAGGGCGCCATCACCATCGGCGTACCGGGGTCGGACAGGGTGTCGCCCGTCTCGGCGCGGCTCAGCTTCGCCACCGCGCAGATGTCGCCCGCGCCGCAGGACGCCATGGTCCGCTGCGCCTTGCCCAGCGGGGAGGTCAGCGCGCCGACCCGCTCGTCGAGGTCGTGGTCCTCGTGCCCGCGGTCGGCCATGCCGTGCCCGGACACGTGCACCGTGGTGTCGGGGCGCAGCGTCCCGGAGAACACCCGGACCAGCGAGATCCGCCCCACGTACGGGTCGGACGTGGTCTTGACGACCTCGGCGACCAGCGGGCCCGCCGGGTCGCAGGAGATCTCCTTCGGCGGCCCGCCGCTCACCGGCGTCACCGGGGGGATGCCGTGTTCGAGGGGCGAGGGGAACGCCTGGGTGATGACCTCCAGCAGTTCCAGCATCCCGACGACCGGGCCGGGGTGGTCACCGTGCGGCACCGAGGTGGCGAGGACGGGATAGAAGCTGCCGCGTGCCACCGCGGTCTCCAGGTCCTCGATGAGCGCCTTCACGTCGATGTCCTCGCCGGACAGGTACCTGTCCATGAGGGTCTCGTCCTCGCTCTCCTGGATGATCCCCTCGATCAGCGCCGCGCGCTGCTCGGCGATCTGCTCCAGGTACGCGGGGTCGGGGTCGCATTCGGTGCGGCCGCCGGTGGAGTAGTCGAGGCAGCGCTGCGACAGCAGCCCGACCAGGCCCTTCAGCCCGTCCTCCCCGGCCGCGGGGAAGTACAGCGGTGCGACGCCCTCGCCGAACACGTCCTGGCAGGTCAGCACGACGTCGTCGTAGTCGCCGCGCTGCTGGTCGATCTTGGTGATGACGACCGCGCGGGGCATCTGCACCGCCGCGCACTCCTCCCACAGCATCCGGGTGAGGCCGTCGATGCCGTCCACCGCGGAGATCACGAACAGCGCCGCGTCGGCGGCACGGAGCCCGGCCCGCAGGTCGCCGACGAAGTCGGCGTAGCCGGGCGTGTCGATGAGATTGACCTTGACGTCCCCGTGCATCAGCGGCGCGAGCGAGAGGTTCACCGAGCGCTGCTGGCGCACCTCCACCTCGTCGAAGTCGCTGACCGTGGTGCCGTCCTCGACCTTCCCCGCCCGCTGCACGGTGCCCGTCGCGGCGAGCAGCGCCTCCACGAGCGTGGTCTTGCCGGCCCCGGAATGGCCGACCAGCGCGACATTGCGCACCCTGTCGCACCCGCCGGCCTCCGGTGCCCTGCCGGGGGCTCCCGGGTTGTGCTTGTCCGCCATGATGCCTCCTAGCGATGAGAAATCGCTTTGATCATCGTTGCGGTGCGTGGCTCGCCCTCAACTCTCCGCGTCTCTCCGAGACCGGTTCGAGCCGGACCGCAACCTTGGGGTTGGAAGCTCCCCTCGCACGCGGGGAGAGCGGAGTCACGACTACCTCCTCGGACGTAGTGCGCGCCCGGGCCGCCGCGGCCCGGGCCTGACGTCCGAGTGCGGCGCTCGGCCCACCACTCCTGACGTGCGTGACCGGCGTCACACTCGTGCTCACCACCTTTTCCCGTGATGGCCGGGACCACAAGGGGTGAATGGCGTTCAACCGTGATCTGTCCGGGCCGCGAAGCTCCCAAACCCGGCGCCGAGCGCGCCCGCGCCGCGGCCGCACTACGATGGGCGCGCCCGGTGCCCGGGCAGGGGACCGACACGAGAACGGACGGCGATGCTCAACAAGATCAGGCCCGCGCTGGGGCGCGTCCTCACCCCCGTCGGAAAGGCGGTCGCGCGGACCGGAGTCTCCCCCAACGCCATCACCGTCATCGGCACGGCCGGCGTCGCCGCCGGCGCGCTCGTCCTCTTCCCCCGCGGCGAGTTCTTCTGGGGCACGATGGTCATCACCGCGTTCGTGCTGTTCGACATGCTGGACGGCGCGGTCGCCCGGGTCACCGGCAAGATCTCCAGGTTCGGCGCCTTCCTGGACTCCACCATGGACCGGGTCGCCGATGCCGCGATCTTCACCGGGCTGACGATCGGCCTCTACCGGGGCGGCCAGGAGCCGCTCGCCGGCGTCGCGCTGTACTGCCTGGTCGCCGGCGTCGTGGTGTCGTACGCCAAGGCCCGCGCCGAGGGGCTCGGCTTCACCTGCAACGTGGGCATCGCCGAGCGGGCGGAGCGCCTCATCGTCGCGCTGGTCGCCGCCGGGCTCGACGGCCTCGGCGTCCCCTACATCCTCGCCATCGCCCTGTGGGCGCTCACCGCGCTCAGCACCGTCACCGTCGGGCAGCGGTTCGCCACCGTGTACGCGCAGGCCAGGGAGGGAGCGGGCGAGGCGAGCGGCGACCGGGCGCAGGAGAGGACGGCGGAGCCGCGGCCATGACGACGCCCCGCCGCGGAGACGACGCGCCGTCGCTCCGCGATGAGGTGACCGACGCCGTCTACGCCCTGGGCTGGACGGTCGTCCGCAAGATGCCGGAGAGCATGGCGCGGCTGGCCTTCGCCGCCATCGCCGACCGCACCTGGCACCGGTACGGCTCCGGGGTGCGGCAGCTGGAGCGGAACCTGTGCCGCGTCCTCGGCAAGGACGCGGTCGACGACGAGGTCCGCATCCTCAGCAAGAAGGTGCTGCGCTCCTACCTGCGCTACTGGCTGGAGGTGTTCCGGCTGCCCGAGTACGACCGGGAGCGGATCCTCGGCCGGATGCGCGTCACCGGCGAGAAGAAGATCTTCAGCAACCTCGACTCGGGCCGCGGCGTCATCCTCGCCCTGCCGCACATGGGCAACTACGAGCACGCCGGCGCGTGGCTGGTGCACTGCGGCTACCCGTTCACCACCGTCGCCGAGCGGCTGGAGCCGGCGTCGCTGTTCGACCGGTTCGTGGAGTTCCGCGAGAGCCTCGGCATGGAGGTGCTCGCGCACCGGGGCGCCTCCGCCTACGGGCGGATGGCGCAGCGGCTCCGCGCCGGGCGCCCGGTGTGCCTCGTCGTCGACCGCGACCTGACCGAGAGCGGCGTCGACGTCGAGTTCTTCGGCGCCACCGCCCGGATGCCGGCCGTTTCCGCCGCGCTCGCGATGCAGACCGGCGCCGCCCTCATCCCCGTGACACTCTGGTACGAGGGCGAGTACTGGGCGGCCCGCGTCCACGAAGAGGTCCCGGTCCCGGACGACGGCGGCAGACAGGAGAAGATCCAGGCCATGACCCAGCAGCTCGCGCGCGTGTTCGAGGAGGGCATCGCCGCGCACCCCGAGGACTGGCACATGCTGCAGAAGGTCTGGCTGGACGACCTGGCGGACGGCCCGGCGGGCGGCAGCGGATGAGAGCCGCCCGATGAGGATCGGAATCGTCTGCCCGTACACGTGGAACGTCCCGGGCGGCGTGCAGCAGCACATCGGCGACCTCGCCGAGGCGCTGATCGGGCTCGGCCACGACGTGTCGGTGATCACGCCGGCCGACGACGACGCCGAGCTGCCGCCCTACGCCGTGTCCGCCGGGCGCGCCGTCCCCGTCCCCTACAACGGCTCCGTGGCCAGGCTGGCGTTCGGGTTCCTGTCGGCCGGCCGCGTCCGGCGCTGGATCCACGAGGGCGGCTTCGACGTCCTGCACGTCCACGAGCCCGCCGCGCCCTCCCTCGGCCTGCTGGCCTGCTGGGCGGCCGACGGCCCCATCGTCGGCACCTTCCACGCGTCCTACGAGAAGTCGCGGGTGGTGTCGGTGACCGCGCCGATCCTGCAGAGCGCCCTGGAGAAGATCACCGGCCGGATCGCGGTGTCGGAGGCAGCCCGCACCACGCTCGTCGAGCACCTCGGCGGCGACGCCGTGCTCATCCCGAACGGCGTCGCGACCGAGCGGTACGCGATGGCCGAGCCGCTGCCCGGGTGGCGCGGCCGCGCCGAGGCGCCGCCCGGCGACGGGGAGGCGCTCGGGTTCCTCGGCCGGATGGACGAGCCGCGCAAGGGCCTGCCCGTGCTGCTGCGCGCCTTCGAGATCCTCGGCCGCCGCCGGCCCGGGCTGCGGCTGCTGCTCGCCGGGCCCGGCGACGCCGACGACGTGATCGCCCGGGTCTCGCCCGGGCTGCGCGACCGCGTCGTCGTCCTCGGCCTGGTCAGCGAGGAGGACAAGGTCCGCGCCTACCACTCGGTGGACGTCTTCGTCGCGCCGAACCTCGGCGGCGAGAGCTTCGGCATCGTGCTGGCCGAGGCGATGTCGGCGGGCGCCCCGATCCTCGCCAGCGACATCGAGGCGTTCGACCGGGTGCTGCTCGGCGGCCGGGCCGGGGCGCTGTTCCCGGCCGGCGACCACGCGGCGCTCGCGGCGGCGGCCGGGGACCTGCTGGACGACCCGGCGCGGCGCAAGCAGCTGTCCGCGGAGGCCCGCGCGGCCGTCCGCGCCTACGACTGGTCGGCCGTCGCCCGCGACGTGCTGAGGGTGTACGAGACGGTCACGGACGGCGGCGCCCGCGTCGTCGAGTCCGGCCTCGGGCTGTAGGAGCGCTCCGGATGTCCTACGACTGGATCATCGACGTCCTGTTCTGGATCGCCGTCGTCTTCCTGGGCGGCGTGTACGTGTCGTGGCGCGCCACCCGGCTCGACCGGCTGCACGTCCGCGTCGAGACCGCCCGCGCCGCGCTGGACGCCGCGCTCGTCCGGCGGGCCGCCGCCGCGCTGGAGCTGGCCGCGTCCCGGCTGCTGGACCCGGCCACCAGCCTGGTGCTGGCGACCGCCGCGCACGAGGCGCGCACCGCCGACGCCGAGCGCCGCGAGTTCGCCGAGAGCGACCTGTCCCGGGCGCTGCGCGCGGTCGTCGACCAGCCCGAGTTCGTCGGCACCATCACCGCGCGCGGCGCGGGCGACGGCGCGGAGGTCCTGGACGAGCTGTCCTCCGCCGCCGCGAAGGTCGCCTACGCCCGCAACTTCTACAACGACGCCGTCTCCCAGGCCCGCATCGCGCGCCGCAAGCTGCTCATCCGCGTCCTGCCGCTCGCCGGGCGCGCCCCGCTGCCGGACTTCTTCGAGATCGATGACGACCCGCCCCGGATCTGACCGGGCGTGGTTGACCACAGCCGGGGTCCGGGGCCGTACCGCTGGACGGGCGAGCACATCCGATCACGTTCGCTACTCTCTGGCAGACCGTCCAAGGGAGGGGTACATCGTGCGATCCGCATGGGACACCGCCGTCCGGGGCCGCGCGGCCGCGGGGCTCGGCGCCCTCGTCCTCGGTGCCGCCGCCCTGGCGGCCTGCTCGGACGGCGGCGGCCGGACGAGCGCGCCGCCGCCGAGCAGCACGGGCGCGCCGGCGCCGAGCGGGACGCCCGAGCCGGCGACGCACCCGTTCAACGGCGGCACGAAGGGGCTGGACAACCCGGTCCTGGCCGTCAAGATCGAGAACACCGCGCCGGCGCTGCCGCAGAGCGGGGTGAAGGCCGCCGACATCGTCTACGTCGAGCAGGTCGAGGGCGGCGAGACGCGGCTGATGGCGGTCTACTCGTCCAAGCTGCCGGGGAAGGTCGGGCCCGTCCGCAGCGCCCGCATCTCCGACCTGCACATCCTGCCCCAGTTCGGCCGGCCCGCGTTCGCGTTCTCCGGCGTCCAGAGCAAGATGAAGAAGTACGTCCGCAAGGCGCCGGTGTACGACCTCTCCCAGGAGAAGGCGGGCGGCGCCTACTTCCGGTCCAGCGCCAAGCGCATCCCCTACAACCTGTACGCGACCCCGAAGGACCTGCTCAAGCGGGCGCCGAAGGCCGCGAAGCCGCGCGACATCGGATTCCGGTTCGGGGACGCCCCCGAGGGCGGCAAGCCCGCCAAGTCGTTCACCGCCCGCTGGCCCGCCGCGACCATGGGCTTCACCTGGTCGGCCAAGGAGAAGCGGTGGCTGGCCAGCTGGGGCGGGCGCCCCGACCGCGCCGCCGAGGGCGGGCGGCTGGGCGGCAGGACCGTCGTCGTCCAGTACGCCAAGACCACCCGGTCGAAGTTCCACGACTTCCTCGGCAGCTACACGCCGCTGATCCACACCACCGGGACCGGGCGAGCCGTCGTCCTGCGGGACGGCAAGTCCTACAAGGCCAAGTGGTCGCGGCCGTCCGAGGGCAAGGGGACGACTTTCACCACCGCCGACGGCAAGCCGATGACGTTCGCGCCGGGCCAGGTCTGGGTGCTGCTCGTCAACGACGGCAAGCCCTACACGCCTTGACCGCCTCCCCGGACGGGCCGTGTGCGGTCACTCCGTAAGCGGCGGGACGTGTGCGGTGACACTCTGCCGGGTCGAACAGTCGCACGAGCAGGCAATATCATGGAAAGTGATTTGTCGTCCGTCCACGTGAGGAATGCCCGTGTCCACTTCCACTCCCGCCACTGACAACGCCGCGCCCGAGACCGGGACCGCCCGCGTCAAGCGCGGCATGGCGGAGATGCTCAAGGGCGGCGTGATCATGGACGTCGTCACGCCCGATCAGGCGAAGATCGCCGAAGACGCCGGCGCCGTCGCCGTCATGGCCCTGGAGCGGGTGCCGGCCGACATCCGCGCCGAGGGCGGCATCTCCCGGATGAGCGACCCCGACATGATCGACGGGATCATCGCCGCGGTCTCCATCCCGGTCATGGCCAAGGCCCGCATCGGCCACTTCGTCGAGGCGCGGGTGCTGCAGGCCCTCGGCGTCGACTACGTCGACGAGTCCGAGGTGCTCACCCCGGCCGACTACGAGAACCACATCGACAAGTGGGCGTTCACCGTCCCGTTCGTGTGCGGCGCGACCAGCCTCGGGGAGGCGCTGCGCCGCATCACCGAGGGCGCCGCGATGATCCGCTCCAAGGGCGAGGCCGGCACCGGCGACGTGTCCAACGCGACCACCCACATGCGGCGGATCCGGCAGGAGATCCGCCGCCTCCAGTCGCTGCCCGAGGACGAGCTGTTCGTCGCAGCCAAGGAGCTCCAGGCCCCCTACGAGCTGGTCAAGGAGGTCGCGAAGGCCGGCAAGCTGCCCGTCGTGCTGTTCACCGCAGGCGGCATCGCCACCCCCGCCGACGCCGCGATGATGATGCAGCTCGGCGCCGAGGGCGTCTTCGTCGGCTCGGGGATCTTCAAGTCCGGCAACCCGGCGCAGCGCGCCGAGGCCATCGTGAAGGCCACCACCTTCCACGACGACCCGGACGTGATCGCCAAGGTGTCCCGCGGGCTCGGCGAGGCGATGGTCGGCATCAGCGCCGCCTCCCTCGGCGAGGACCAGAGGTTCGCGGGCCGCGGCTGGTAGGCGATCGGGGACCCGGGGCTCCACACCGCGGCCCGACAGGGTTAACCTGACGGCGTGGCCGGAGGGCGGTGTCCGGCCGCGGGAGGGGAGAGCATGGCTTGGTCGGTCGCGCTGGCGTGCGCGAGCGCGGGTGAACCCACCGAGGTGTTCCGGCCGGGCCTGGTGCCCGACCCGGACGCCGCGGCGGCCATCGCGCGCGGCCTCTACCCGGCGGACACCCTGACCGAGACCGGTGACACGGTCCTGGACTTCGCGCTCTGGCCGTACGAGGACGAGCTGTTCGTCGGGGCGTTCGAGCGGGCGCTGCTGCTGTGCGACCGGCGGCTGTTCTGCCTCGACGACGACGCCCGCCGGATCGCCGACACCGCCGCGGCGGCGCTGCCGGGCTCGCACTGCGGCGTCCTCGTCCTGCACAACGTGATCCGGGGCTGCTGGTTCCGCTGGTACGAGTCCGGCGAGCTGCTCCGCGACGTGTTCGTCACCGCCGAGGACGGCGTCGTCGTCGACCAGGGCGACCGGCTGCCCGCCGAGCGGCCGTTCTGGCGCGCCATCGACGCGGGCGCGCCGGACGTCCCGCTCCCGTTCGACCCCGAGGACTTCGGCCTCGCGCTCGCCGAGGCGCACATGTTCGGCCGCGGCATAGCCGACCGCGGCAAGGACGGCTTCCTGCCCCTGGAACTCCCCTTGCGCCGCTTCAAGCACGCCTGATCCCGGGAAGATCGGCCAGGTCGCGGCACGTTGTAAGGAACGTCTAGGGTTGACACGACCCCCGCGCATTCCCGGAAGGTTTCCACGTGACGACTGTGCCGACGATCGGCGTCCTCGCCCTGCAGGGTGACGTGCGCGAGCACGTCCGCGCGCTGGAGGCCGCGGGGGCGCGCGCCCTGACCGTGCGCCGCCCCGAGGAGCTCGAACGCGTCGGCGGCCTCGTCCTGCCCGGCGGGGAGTCCACCACGATGTGGCGGCTGGCGCGCTCGTTCGAGCTGCTCGACCCGCTGCGCAAGCGGATCGAGGCGGGCCTGCCCGTGTACGGCTCCTGCGCCGGCATGATCATGCTGGCCGACCGCATCCGGGACGGCGCGGCGGGCCAGGAGACCGTCGGCGGGATCGACATGACGGTGCGGCGCAACGCGTTCGGCCGGCAGGTCGACTCCTTCGAGGCCGCGGTGCCGCTGACCGGCATGGGGGACACGCCGTACCACGCCGTTTTCATCCGCGCACCCTGGGTGGAGTCCGTCGGCGACGCCGTCGAGGTCCTCGGACGCGCCGAGAGCGGCCCGAACGCCGGTAGGATCGTCGCCGTTCGTCAGGGGCGCCTCATGGCGACCTCGTTCCATCCGGAGCTGACAGGCGATTTCCGCGTGCACCACTACTTCGCCGATCTGGTGCGCCGGACGACAGAGGAGGAGTGACAGATGTCCGGCCATTCCAAGTGGGCGACGACCAAGCACAAGAAGGCGGCCCTCGACGCCAAGCGGGGCAAGCTCTTCGCGAAGCTGATCAAGAACATCGAGGTGGCGGCGCGCACCGGCGGCGGCGACCCCGACGCCAACCCCACCCTCTACGACGCCATCTACAAGGCGAAGAAGAACTCCGTCCCCAACGACAACATCGAGCGCGCGCGCAAGCGCGGAGCCGGTGAGGAGGCCGGGGGCGCGGACTGGCAGAACATCACCTACGAGGGCTACGCGCCCGGTGGCGTCGCCGTGCTCATCGAGTGCCTCACCGACAACCGCAACCGGGCCGCCTCCGAGGTCCGCGTCGCCCTCACCCGCAACGGCGGCTCCCTCGCCGACCCGGGCTCGGTGTCGTACATGTTCAACCGCAAGGGCGTCGTGATCGTCCCCAAGGCGAACACCAGCGAGGACGAGGTGATGATGGCCGTCCTCGACGCCGGCGCCGAGGAGGTCAACGAACTCGACGAGGAGAACTTCGAGGTCGTCAGCGAGGCCGGCGACCTGGTCGCCGTCCGCAGCGCCCTGGTCGACGCCGGGATCGACTACGAGTCGGCCGAGAGCAAGTTCCTGCCGAGCGTCACCGTCCCCCTCGACGAGGACAACGCCAAGAAGGTCTTCCGCCTCTTGGACGCCCTGGAGGACTCCGACGACGTCCAGGACGTCTACGCCAACTTCGACGTCCCCGACGAGGTCATGGCCTCCCTCGACGCCTGAGCCCTCCGCCCGCGCCGCCGCGCTCCCGCCCGGACGCGGCGGTGCCGCACGTCCGCGTCGGACTGCGGTCCCGTTCGCCCTGCATTTCTTCTGGGGACACGCCTGCGCGCCCTCCACGGGGAGCCGCCGGATTGGTAGCGTTGGCGGCCGAACACATGATCGAAGGAGCGGCCGTGCGGGTGATGGGGGTGGACCCCGGGCTCACCCGGTGCGGGGTGGGGGTCGTCGAGGGCGATCCCGGCAAGCGGCTCCATCTCGTGCACGTGTCGGTCGTGCGGACCGACGCGGACGAAGACCACGCCCTGCGCCTGGTCGGCATCGAGGCCGGCATCGAGGCGCTGATGGAGGAGTTCCGGCCGGACGCCGTCGCCGTCGAGCGCGTGTTCTCCCAGCACAACGTCCGGACGGTGATGGGCACCGCGCAGGCGGCCGGCATCGCGATGCTGGCCGCGGCCCGGCGCGGGCTGCCCGTCGCGCTGCACACGCCGAGCGAGGCCAAGGCCGCCGTAACCGGCAACGGGCGCGCCGACAAGGCGCAGGTGACCCGGATGGTGACCCGGCTGCTGTCCCTGGAGACGGCCCCCAGGCCGGCGGACGCGGCCGACGCGCTCGCGCTCGCCATCTGCCACGTGTGGCGCGGGGGAGCGCAGCA
The DNA here is from genome assembly GCF_001552195.1 of Actinomadura latina NBRC 106108. Lineage (GTDB taxonomy): Bacteria > Actinomycetota > Actinomycetes > Streptosporangiales > Streptosporangiaceae > Spirillospora > Spirillospora latina. The sequence goes on along the minus strand of NZ_BCQS01000028.1, from coordinate 59,555 downwards.
GCGGCTCGCACACGCGCAGCGGTCGCGCATCGAGGAGGCGGCCCGGGCCGAACGCGCCCGGCTCGCCGCCCGCAGCAGAGGAGGAAGTGTCCAGTGATCGCCTTCGTCAGCGGCCGGGTGGCCGCCGCCGGGCCCGACGGCGCGGTGATCGACGTGCACGGCGTCGGCCTCTCGGTGCAGTGCACGCCCGCGACCCTCGCCGGGCTGCGGGTCGGCGACCAGGCGAACGTGCCGACGTCCCTCGTCGTCCGCGAGGACTCCCTGACCCTGTTCGGGTTCGCCGACGACGACGAGCGGACGGTGTTCGAGCTGCTGCAGACCGCGAGCGGCATCGGCCCCCGGCTCGCCCTGGCGATGCTCGCCGTCCACCCGCCGAACGCGCTGCGCCGCGCCGTGGCCACCGAGGACGTCACCGCCCTCACCAAGGTCCCCGGCATCGGCAAGAAGGGCGCCCAGCGGATCGTCCTGGAGCTCCGGGACCGGCTCGGCGGGCCGGTCGGCGACGCCGGCGAGGTGCGCGCCCCCGCCCGTGCCGAGGCGTGGCGCGACCAGGTGCAGATGGGCCTGATCAACCTCGGCTGGTCCGCCAGGGACGCCGACGCCGCCGTGGACGCGGTCGCCGCCGACCTCGACGGCGGTGAGACGCCGCCCGTCGCCGCTCTGCTGAGGTCCGCGCTGAAGAAGCTGAGCAAATGACGAGCGGCGAACCGGGGGGTGCCGGCGGCCGTCCCTCCGCGGGAGGAGCGGGCGGGGAGTTCGAGCGGCTGGTCTCCGCGGACGCCGACGGGACCGAGGAGCAGCGCATCGAGGCCGCGCTGCGGCCGAAGAAGCTCGACGACTTCGTCGGGCAGGAACGGGTCCGCGAGCAGCTCTCGCTGGTGCTGCACAGCGCGCTGCGGCGCGGCCGGACGCCCGACCACGTGCTGCTGTCGGGCGGCCCCGGCCTCGGCAAGACCACCCTCGCCATGATCATCGCGGCGGAGCTGGGGCAGCCGCTGCGGATCTCCTCCGGGCCCGCGATCGAGCGGGCCGGCGACCTCGCGGCGGTGCTGTCCACCCTCGCCGAGGGCGAGGTGCTGTTCCTGGACGAGATCCACCGGCTGGCGCGTCCCGCCGAGGAGATGCTCTACATGGCGATGGAGGACTTCCGGGTCGACGTCGTCGTGGGCAAGGGGCCGGGCGCGACCGCCATCCCGCTGGACATCGCGCCGTTCACGCTGGTCGGGGCCACCACCCGGGCCGGCATGCTGCCCGGGCCGCTGCGCGACCGGTTCGGCTTCGTCGCGCACATGGACTTCTACGAGCCCGCCGAGCTGGAGGTCATCGTCCGGCGGTCGGCGACCCTGCTGGACGTGGAGATCTCCGACGACGCCGCCGCCGAGGTCGCCGGGCGGTCCCGCGGCACGCCCCGCATCGCCAACCGGCTGCTGCGCCGCGTCCGCGACTACGCCGAGGTCCGCGCCGACGGCGTCATCACACAGGAATCAGCGCGGGCAGCCCTCGCGTTGTACGAGGTGGACGAACGGGGACTGGACCGGCTCGACCGGTCCGTCCTGGAGTCGCTGATGCGCAAGTTCGGCGGCGGTCCGGTGGGGCTCTCCACCCTCGCCGTGTCGGTGGGGGAGGAGCCCGAGACCGTGGAGGTCGTGGCCGAGCCGTTCCTCGTCCGGCAGGGGCTGCTGGCGAGGACGCCGCGCGGCAGGGTCGCCACGGCCGCCGCGTGGGCGCATCTGGGCCTCGCCCAGCCGCCCACGGCGCCGCTGGCGGGGACCCTGTTCGACGTGGACGAGGACGCGGACCGGCCGCAATAGTGATCATCCGGTAACGGGTTGGGAACTTCCCGGCGTCGCCGCTCGTCGCGTCGTTGCCGGGGCCTCGCGTACTCTCTAGACTCCGGGACTTGGTTCACCGTCTCCAGCCGGCGGTCCCGTGCGCGTGGCCGATCCGGTCACAGGCTGGGCAATCGACATCGGAAGGATGCCCCGGTAATGGGCAGCGACATGATTCTCGCGGCGGACTCCGGCGGGAGCGGAGCCTTCAATGTGCTCCTGCTCCTCGCCATTCCTGTGGTCTTCTACCTTCTGCTCATCCGGCCGCAGAGCAAGCGCCGCAAAGAGCAGACGCAGATGCAGACCGACCTTCAGCCAGGCGTGCGCGTGCTGACGACCAGCGGAATGCGCGCCGTCGTCGTGGCGGTCGACGACGACGGGCTCGTCCTGGAGATCGCCGACGGGATCGAGGTGCGCTTCGTCAAGCAGGCCGTCATGCAGATCCTCAAGGACCCCGAGCCGGAGGACCTCGACGACGAGCTCGACGAGGACGCCGACGAGCAGGACGAGGACGAGGACGACGCCGTCGACCTGTCCAAGGACGGCGGCACGGAGGCCGGGGACACCGCGGCGGACGAGGACGGCGAGCCCGAGTCCGAGCCGAAGGGGAAGACGAAGGTCAAGGCGGCGGACAAGCCCTCCGCCTGACCCCACGGCGACGACAAAGACGGGAAGTACGACGACAAGTGGCCTCGCCCAGAACCGCTCCCAAGCCCGGGCGCACTCTCCTCGCATTGTTCGCGATCCTGGTCGTCCTCGCCGGTCTGGCGGTCTGGCAGGGGCGCACGACGCCCAAGCTCGGCCTCGACCTGGCCGGCGGGACGACCGTGACGCTCACCGCCAAGACCCCCGGCGGCGGGGATCCCCCCGCCGAGCAGATGAACCAGGCCGTCAAGATCATGACGGAGCGGGTCAACGGCCTGGGGGTCTCGGACGCCGAGGTCGCGAAGCAGGGCAGCAGCAACATCGTGGTGAACGTCCCCGGTGAGGGGCAGAGCCGCGTCGTCAACCTGATCGGCACCACGGCGAAACTGCAGTTCCGCCAGGTGTTCGCGACGACGGACGGCCGTCCGGCGGGCGGGGCCACACCGGCCCCGTCGCCGAGTGACTCCGCCAAGGGCAAGGACGGCGGGAAGAGCGCTTCGCCGTCCGCGTCGCCCACGGCGAGCGCCTCGCCGTCGTCGTCGTCCACCCCGCGCGGCAAAGCGCTGTCGCGGGCGCTGACGGCCCCGACGCCGAAGCCGTCCGGCGGGGCCGCCCCGTCGCCGTCGTCGCTGGTCCAGCCGTCCGGGCAGCCCTCGGCGCCCGCGCAGGACTACCCCGGCGTCACCGACAAGGCCGTCATCAAGCAGTTCGAGGCCCTCGACTGCTACAACGGCGACCGGCGCGCCGCCGGGGCGAACGACCCGAGCCGCAAGTTCGTCGCCGCGTGTGACCAGGACGAGGAGAACGGCCAGGTCGCCAAGTACATCCTCGGGCCCGTCCGGGTGCTCGGCGAGAACGTCGACGAGGCCAACGCGATGCCGCCGAACGCCCAGCAGGGCCAGGCGAGCTGGTCGGTCTCGCTGAAGTTCGACGGCAAGGGCGCCCGCCAGTTCGGCGAGGTCACCACCGACGCGTCCCGCGCCTACCAGCAGAGCTCGTCCTCGCCGCAGGCGCAGGTCGCGATCGTGCTGGACGGCCAGGTCGTCTCGGCGCCCGCCATCCGGGAGGGCCCGATCACCGGCGGCACCGCCAGCATCGACGGGCCGCCCGAGAGCTTCGACCAGCAGTACGCCACCGACCTCGCCAACGTGCTCAAGTACGGCGCGCTGCCGCTGGAGTTCACGCAGAGCTCCATCGACGAGGTGTCGTCCACGCTGGGCTCCGACCAGCTGACCGGCGGCCTCATCGCGGGCGCGATCGGCCTCGGCCTGGTGGTGCTGTACTGCCTGTTCTACTACCGGGGCCTCGGCCTGGTCGCGGTGTCCAGCCTGGTCGTGGCGTCCGCCGTCACCTACCTGGCGGTGGTGATCCTCGGCGAGGGGATGGGCTTCCGGCTCTCCCTGCCGCACATCATCGGGCTGATCGTCTCGATCGGCATCACCGCGGACTCGTTCATCGTCTACTTCGAGCGGCTGCGGGACGAGCTGAGAGCCGGGCGCAAGCTGCGCTCCTCCGTGGAGAACGCCTGGAAGCGGGCGCGGCGCACGATCCTCGTCGCCGACGCCGTCACCTTCCTGGCCGCGCTCGTGCTGTACTTCCTCGCCGTCGGCGGCGTCGCCGGGTTCGCGTTCGCGATGGGCCTCACGACGCTCATCGACATCGTGGTGGTGTTCTTCTTCACCAAGCCGATGGTCACGCTGCTGTCGCGCACCAGGTTCTTCGGCCGGGGGCATCCGCTGTCGGGGCTCGATCCGAGCCGGCTGCACCGCGTCCAGGAGACGTCCGCGACCACCGCCCGCAAGACGAGCCAGGAGGCCTGACCCATGGGACTGCGCACGGTCACCTCGCGGATCTACCGGGGCGAGATCAGCGCCGACATCGTCGGCCGGCCGAAGATCTGGTACACGATCTCCGGGCTGCTGCTGGCGCTGTCGATCGCCGGCCTCCTCGTCCAGGGCCTGAACTTCGGCGTCGAGTTCAAGGGCGGCTCCGTCTTCACCTTCCAGGCCAAGAGCTCCTCGATCGAGCAGGTGCGCACCGCCGTCACCGACGGCGGCGCCCACCAGGCGATCGTGCAGAAGGCCGGCGAGGACTGGCGGGTCACGACCGAGAGCATGAGCTCCGACCACGTCACCGAGGTCAAGTCGAGCATCACGCAGGAGCTGAAGGTTCCCGCGAACGAGGTCAGCACCCAGGTCGTCGGCGCCTCGTGGGGCGGTGAGATCCAGAAGAAGGCCTGGCAGGCGCTGGCCGTCTTCATGATCCTGATCATCGCCTACCTGTCGGTGGCGTTCGAGTGGCGGATGGCCGTGGCGGCGGTGGTCGCGCTGATCCACGACCTCGTCATCACGGCCGGCGTCTACGCCTGGGTCGGTTTCGAGGTCACCCCGGCGACACTGCTCGGCTTCCTGACGATCCTCGGCTACTCGCTGTATGACGCGGTCGTCGTGTTCGACATGATCAAGGAGGTCACGAAACCGCTCGGCCCGACCTCCAAGACCACCTACAGCGAGGCCGCGAACCAGGCGCTCAGCAGCACCCTCGTCCGCTCGCTGAACACCTCGCTGGTGGCGATCCTGCCGGTCGGCGCGATCCTGTTCATCGGTACCACGCTGTTCGGCGCCGGAACCCTGAAGGACCTGTCGCTCGCCCTGTTCGTCGGCATGATCGTCGGGACGTACTCCTCGATCTGCGTGGCGACGCCGCTGCTCGTCCAGTTCAAGGAGCGCGAGCCGAAGTACCGGCAGCTCCGGGAGAACATCGCCCGGCGCGAGCGGAACGCGGCGAAGCAGGTCACGACCACCAAGGTCAAGGCCGGTGCGGGCGCGTCCGGGAAGCCGCCGGCCGACGACGGCCCGGCCCCCGGCGACGACGCCGACGGCGCCGACGACGATGAATCCGCGGACGCGCGGAGCACCGTCACCGTGCGGAAGGTCGTGCAGAGCGGGCCGCGGCAGCAGCCCAAGCGCGGGACGCGGCAGCAGCGCCGCGGCGGCAAGTAGAGCAAGGGGACTCTTCGATCGTGGACCTCGGCAAGCTGATCCAGGAGCGGATCCGCGACATCCCCGACTACCCGAAGCCCGGGGTGATGTTCAAGGACATCACCCCGCTGCTGGCCGACCACGTCGCGTTCGCCGGCGTGGTCGACTCGATCGTCAACCACCACGGCCGCGGCACCATCGACAAGATCGTCGGTATCGAGGCCCGGGGGTTCATCGTCGCCGCGCCCGTCGCCTACCACTTCGGCGCCGGCTTCGTCCCGGTGCGCAAGAAGGGCAAGCTGCCCGCGGCGACGCACGAGGAGACCTACGACCTGGAGTACGGGAACGAGACGATCGAGATCCACTCCGACGCCCTCGAAGCCGGCGACCGCGTGCTGATCGTCGACGACGTCCTGGCCACCGGAGGGACGGCCAGGGCCGCCGCGGAACTCGTCCGGCGGGGCGGCGGCGACGTCGTCGGGCTGTCGGTCCTCCTTGAGCTGTCGTTCCTGCGCGGACGCGACAAACTGGGGAATCTGGACGTCCATTCCCTGGTTACGGTCTAGTGCGAAATGCCCGCCGGATACACTGGCGCCATCAGGGTCCGGCGGGAACGGGCGCGATCCGCGGGGCGTGCACGGCAGCGCCCGGATGGACGAAGGAGGCTGGGTGCCCGGTGAGGCGGTATCGACCGGCGCGGTGAGCGACGCCGCCGCGGCGCCCCCGGCCGGAAAGCATCCGGCGCGGGAGTCCGCGGGGGAACGGGCCGTCAAGGCGGCCGGGGCGTCGACCGCGCCGCCACGGCGCGCGGATCGCCGAGCGCCACCGCCCGGACGTCCCGCGCAAGACCCGCCGGCTCCCGCAGACCAGCCCGCCGACCAGCCCGCAGGCCAGGCCGCCGAGACCGCCCCGGCCACCGAAGAACCGACCGCGGGGACGCCCGCCGAGCAGGCTCCCCGACCAGAGACTCCCCCCGCCGAGCGCACCGCCTCCAGGGAGGACGCCGATGACGCGTCCGAGCCCGACGCCCCGTCCAGGCCCACGCCGGCCACGATTCCACCGTCTGCCGCCCGGGTGCGCCGAAGGCTCGCCAGGCTGGGCGCCCAGCGCGGGCCCACTATGAACCCGGTACTAGAACCTCTGATCAAGACGGTCCGCAACACCCACCCGAAGGCGGACCTGCGGCTCATCGAGCGCGCCTACGACGTCGCGGCGCACTACCACCGCAACCAGAAGCGCAAGAGCGGCGACCCGTACATCACGCACCCCCTCGCGGTCGCGACCATCCTCGCCGAGCTCGGCATGAACACCGAGACGCTCTGCGCGGCGCTGCTGCACGACACCGTCGAGGACACCCCGTACACCCTCGACCAGCTGAGCGCCGAGTTCGGCGACGAGATCGCCGCGCTCGTCGACGGCGTCACCAAGCTCGACAAGGTCAAGTACGGCGAGGCGGCCGAGGCCGAGACCGTCCGCAAGATGGTCGTCGCGATGTCCCGCGACATCCGCGTCCTGGTGATCAAGCTCGGCGACCGGCTGCACAACATGCGCACGCTGCGCTACATGCCGCGGCACAAGCAGGAGAAGAAGGCCCGCGAGACCCTGGAGGTGTTCGCGCCGCTCGCGCACCGCCTCGGGATGAACACGCTGAAGTGGGAGCTGGAGGACCTCGCGTTCGCCACGATGTACCCCAAGCGGTTCGACGAGATCGCCCGCCTGGTGTCCGAGCGCGCCCCGCGCCGCGACGTCTACCTGCAGGAAGTCATCGAGAACGTCTCCACCGACCTGCGCGAGGCCCGGATCAAGGCCACCGTCACGGGCCGGCCGAAGCACTACTACTCGATCTACCAGAAGATGATCGCGCGGGACGTCAGCTTCGACGACATCTACGACCTGGTCGGCATCCGGGTCCTCGTCGACAGCGTCCGCGACTGCTACGCCGCGCTCGGCTCGATCCACGCGCGATGGAACCCGGTCCCCGGCCGGTTCAAGGACTACATCGCGATGCCGAAGTTCAACATGTACCAGTCGCTGCACACGACGGTGATCGGCCCCGAGGGCAAGCCCGTCGAGCTGCAGATCCGCACCTGGGGCATGCACCGCCGCGCCGAGTACGGCGTCGCCGCGCACTGGAAGTACAAGGAGGAGACGGTCGGCGGCCGCAAGGCCGGCGACATGCAGTGGCTCCGCCAGCTCCTCGACTGGCAGAAGGAGACCGCCGACCCGGCCGAGTTCCTGGAATCGCTCCGCTTCGACCTGTCGGTCTCCGAGGTCTTCGTCTTCACCCCGAAGGGCGACGTGATCGCCCTCCCGCAGGGCGCCACCCCGGTCGACTTCGCGTACGCGATCCACACCGAGGTCGGTCACCGATGTATCGGCGCGCGTGTCAACGGCCGCCTCGTCCCCCTCGAATCGGCCCTCGACAACGGCGACACCGTCGAGGTCTTCACCTCCAAGTCGCCGGACGCCGGCCCGAGCCGCGACTGGCTCGGCTTCGTCAAGAGCGCCCGCGCCCGCAACAAGATCAAGCACTGGTTCTCCAAGGAGCGCCGCGACACCGCGATCGAGTCCGGCAAGGACGCCATCGCCCGCGCGATGCGCAAGCAGAACATGCCGCTCCAGCGGATGATGTCCGGCGAGGCGCTGCTCGCCCTCGCCCGCGACATGCGCTACCCGGACGTCTCGTCCCTGTACGCCGCCGTCGGCGAGAGCCAGGTCTCCGCGCAGCACGTCGTCCAGCGCCTCGTGGACGCCCTCGGCGGCGTGGAGAGCGCCGAGGAGGACCTCGCCGAGCTCGCCCTCCCTACCCGCCGCAAGCAGCGCCGCGCCGGCGACCCCGGCGTCGTCGTCGCCGACGACCCCGACGTCTGGGTCCGGCTGTCCCGCTGCTGCACCCCGGTCCCCGGCGACGACATCGTCGGCTTCGTCACCCGCGGCCACGGCGTCTCCGTCCACCGCTCCGACTGCGCCAACGTCGCCAGCCTGAAGTCGCAGCCCGACCGCCTGATCGACGTCAAATGGTCCCCGAGCGAGGAGTCGGTCTTCCTCGTGGCCATCCAGGTCGAGGCCCTGGACCGCCCCCGCCTCCTCTCGGACGTGACCCGCGTCCTCTCCGACCAGCACGTCAACATCCTGTCGGCCTCGGTCACCACGTCCCGCGACCGCGTCGCCGTCAGCCGCTTCACCTTCGAGATGGGCGACCCGAAGCACCTGGGCCACGTCCTGAAGGCCGTCCGCTCCATCGACGGCGTGTACGACGTCTACCGGGTGACCAGCGGCGCCACACGATGACGCGACGGGCCTTAGCTCCGCCGGCGCCCCGCTTCGGCCGCCGGTAGGGGCGGGCGTCCGCCACGGGCGGCGCATGCCTTTCGAGGGCGGCCGCCTGGTATGGCGTCCGCCCTCGGTGGTGTGCGGGTCAGGCGTCGGCGGGTTCGGCGGGTTCGTCCTCGGGGATCACGTCCACACCCGCCTCGGCGCGCTGCTGGGGGGTGATGGGGGTCGGGGCGGCGGTCAGGGGGTCGTAGCCGGACGCGGCCTTGGGGAAGGCGATCACGTCGCGGATCGAGTCCTGGCCGGCGAGGAGCATGACCGTGCGGTCCCAGCCGAAGGCGATGCCGCCGTGCGGGGGCGGCCCGAACTTGAAGGCCTCCAGGAGGAAGCCGAACTTGGACTCCGCCTCCTCCTTGGAGAGGCCGAGGACGTCGAAGACGCGCTGCTGCATCTCGGCGCGGTGGATGCGGATGGAGCCGCCGCCGATCTCGTTGCCGTTCAGGACGAGGTCGTAGGCGTCCGCGAGGGCGGTGCCCGGGTCCTCCTGGAAGGTGTCGGCGTACTCCGGCTTCGGCGCCGTGAACGGGTGGTGGACGGACGTCCAGCCGATCTGCTCGCCCTTGTCGTCCTCGACGGGCTCGAAGATGGGGGCGTCGACGACCCAGACGAACTTCCAGGCGGACTCGTCGATCAGGTCGCGGCGGCGGCCGATCTCCAGGCGGGCGGCGCCGAGGAGCTCCTGGGCGGCGTGCCGCTTGCCGGCGCCGAAGAAGATCGCGTCGCCGGGCGCGGCCCCCGTCCTGGCGGCCAGGCCCTCCTTCTCGGCGTCGGACAGGTTCTTGGCGACCGGGCCGCCCAGGGTGCCGTCCTCCTGGACGAGCACGTAGGCGAGGCCGCGGGCGCCGCGGGCCTTCGCCCAGTCCTGCCAGCCGTCCAGCTCCTTGCGGGTCTGGGACGCGCCGCCCGGCATGACGACCGCGCCGACGTACGGGGCCTGGAACACGCGGAACGACGTGCCGGCGAAGTAGTCGGTCATGTCGGTCAGTTCCAGGGCGAAGCGCAGGTCCGGCTTGTCGGAGCCGTACCGGGCCATCGCGTCGGCGTAGGTGATGTGGGGGATCGGGAGGGGGATCTCGTAGCCGGCGATGTCCTTCCAGAGGCGCGCCACGAGGTCCTCGCCGACCTTCAGGACGTCGTCCTGGTCGGCGAACGACATCTCGATGTCGATCTGGGTGAACTCGGGCTGCCGGTCGGCGCGGAAGTCCTCGTCGCGGTAGCAGCGCGCGATCTGGTAGTAGCGCTCCAGGCCGCCGACCATGAGGAGCTGCTTGAACAGCTGCGGCGACTGCGGCAGCGCGTACCAGTGGCCGGGCTTCAGCCGGACGGGGACGAGGAAGTCGCGGGCGCCCTCGGGCGTCGACCGGGTGAGGGTCGGGGTCTCGACGTTGACGAAGCCGTGCTCGCGCATCACCTCGTGCGTGAGGAACGACGCCTCCGAGCGGATCTTCATCGCGCGGGCGACCGACTCGCGGCGCAGGTCGAGGTACCGGTACTTGAGCCGGATCTCCTCGTTGACGTTGACGTCGCCCTCGATGGGGAACGGCAGCGGCGCGGCGTCCGAGAGGACCTCGATGTGCGCGGCGGCGACCTCGATGCCGCCGGTGGGCAGTTCGGGGTTCTCGTTGCCCTCGGGGCGTACCCGGACCTCGCCGACGACCTTCACGCAGAACTCCGAGCGCAGGTCGTGCGCGGCGTCCTCCTCGCGGAAGACGACCTGCGCGGTGCCGGACGCGTCGCGCAGGTCGATGAACGTGACGCCGCCGTGGTCGCGGCGGCGGCCGACCCAGCCGGCCAGCGTGACCTGCTGCCCGGCGTGCTCCTCGCGGAGCGTCCCCGCCTCGTGCGTGCGGATCATGTGGAGAGCCCTTCCTTCAACGTCGTGGTGAGGTCGGTGAGCGGGACGGCGGTCTGCTCGCCCGCGGCGAGGTCCTTGACCTGGGCGACGCCGTCCGCGATATCTCGCTCCCCGAGGATCACGGCGTAGCGGGCGCCGGAGCGGTCCGCGTCCTTCATGGCGCCCTTCAGCCTCTTGCCGCCGAACGCCATGTCGGCGGCGATCCCGGCGCGGCGCAGGTCGGCGACGAGCGCGAACATGCGCCGCCCGGCGGTGTCGCCGAGCGCGACGCCGAACGCCTCGCAGCGCGGCTTGGCGGCGAACGCGGCGCCCTGCCGTTCCGGCGACTCCGCTTCGAGCGCCAGGATGGTGCGGTCCAGGCCGAGGCCGAACCCGATGCCGGGCAGCGGCGGGCCGCCGATGTCCTCGGAGAGGCCGTCGTAGCGTCCGCCGCCGCCGATCCCGGACTGGGCGCCGAGCAGCGGGTGGTCGAACTCGTACGTCGTCCGGGTGTAGTAGTCCAGGCCGCGGACGAGGGTGGGCGTGTCCTCCCACGCGATGCCGAGGTCGGCGAGCAGCTCCCGGACCCGGTCGTGGTGGGCCTTGCACGCCGGGCACAGGTGGTCGGCCATCAGCGGGGCGCCGGCGAGCTGATCACGCACCTTGGGGCGCTTGTCGTCCAGGACGCGGAGCGGGTTGATCTCGACGCGGGCGCGGGTGTCGTCGTCCAGGTCCAGGCCGCGCAGGAACTCCTGCAGCAGGGCCCGGTAGGCGGGACGGCACTCCTTGCAGCCGAGCGAGTTCAGCAGCAGCCGCACCTGGGTCAGCCCGAGGGACCGGTACCAGTTCCACGCGATCGCGATCGTCTCGGCGTCGACCTGCGGGTCCTCGCTGCCGATCGCCTCCAGGTCGAGCTGGTAGAACTGCCGGTAGCGGCCCTGCTGGGGGCGCTCGGCGCGGAACGCGGCACCGGTCGTCCACACCTTCACCGGCAGCGCGCCCTTGTGCAGGTTGTTCTCCAGGACGGACCGCAGCACCGACGCGGTGAACTCGGGACGCAGCGTCAGCGACCGGCCGCCCCGGTCCTCGAACGTGTACATCTCCTTGGACACCACGTCGGTGGACTCGCCGACGCCGCGCCGGAACAGGCCGGTGTCCTCGAAGACGGCCAGCTCCAGGTAGCCGTAGCCGGCCAGCCTCGCCTGCTCGGCGAACTCCTCCCGGATGGCGTAGAAGAGGTCCGCGCGCGGCGGGACGTATTCACTGACCCCCTTGGGGGCCCGGAAGCTCGAACTCATGATCTCTTAGGCTCAGAATCCCTTGTTGGGTCCGTCCGCGGGCGCCAGCGGGTCCTTCAGGGGGGACGACCCCCCTGTGCCACCCGGCACAAGCCCGGTGAGGAACGGGTTGGCGGCGCGCTCGCGGCCGATTGTGGTCTGCTCCCCGTGGCCGGGCAGGACGGCGGTGTCGTCGGGCATGGTCAGGCACACCCGGGACAGGCTGGCGAGGATCTCCTCGTACGATCCGCCCGGCAGGTCGGTGCGCCCGATCGACCCCGCGAACAGCAGGTCGCCGGTGAACATCACGTCCGGGATCTGCTCGGTCTCCGGGGTGCGGAACGTCACCGACCCGGGCGTATGGCCCGGCGCGTGGTCGACGGTGAAGCTCAGCCCGGCCAGTTCCAGCGCCGTTCCGTCCGCGAGCTCCCGCACGTCGTCCGGCTCGGTGAGCTCCAGGCCGCCGAACAGCTGCTGCCCGGCGCCCAGCGACAGCCCCTTGGCCGGATCGGTGAGCAGGTCGCGGTCGTCCGGATGGATGTAGGCGGGGACGTCCTTGGCGCCGCAGACCGGGGCCACCGACCAGACGTGATCGAGATGGCCGTGCGTCAGCAGCACCGCGACCGGCTTCAGCCGGTGCTCGCGCAGGATCTCCTCGATCCCGGCCTCGGCGTCCTGCCCGGGGTCGATGATCACGCATTCCTCACCCGCGGCGGGCGCCACGACGTAGCAGTTCGCGGCGAACGATCCAGCGGGGAACCCGGCGACGAGCACGGTCGTCCTTCCTTAGAACCATCTCGGGTGGGCGTGTCCGAGCGTACCGGCGGGGCCGCGGCCACCGCGAACGAGATGGGGCCGTCGCCGTGTCGCGCGGGAGAGCGCTCCCCGGGCGCTCTCTGAACGCGGAGACGCTTTTACTCCCCGGTACCGCTACTATGCGCTGCACGTTCACCTGATCACACCGGAGAGGCGAGGCACGTGGCGGGGAAGGACCGCAAGAAGGAGCTCGCGCGGCAGCGATACGAGCGCCAGCAGCAGCGCCGGGCACAGGAGGCCGCGAAGGCGCGCCGTCTCAAGATCATCGGCGCGGTCGCCGCGGTGGCGGTCGCCGTCGCCGGCGCCGCGGCCTTCATGGTGTTCAAGGAGGATGAGTCCACGGCCGCCGGCCCGCAGTGCGTCTACAAGGACGACACGCAGGGCAGCGTGGCCAAGGACGTCGGCCGCCCGCCGGGCAAGCCCGCGCACCCGGGCATCGTCCAGGCCACGGTGAAGACGAACCAGGGCGACGTGGAGATGCAGCTGTACGGCGACAAGGCGCCCTGCACGGTGAACTCCTTCGCGTTCCTCGCGCAGAAGAACTACTACGACAAGACCGAGTGCCACCGGCTGACGAGCGGCGGCCTCAGCGTCCTGCAGTGCGGCGACCCGACGGCGTCCGGCGGCGGCTCGCCCGGCTACCGGTTCGCGAACGAGAACACCGGCGGCGCCACCTACACCGAGGGCACGCTCGCCATGGCGCACAGCAAGGCGCCCGACTCCAACGGCAGCCAGTTCTTCATGGTCTACAAGGACTCGCAGCTTCCGCCGGACTACACCGTGTTCGGCAAGATCACCAAGGGGCTGGACGTGCTCAAGAAGATCGCCAAGGGCGGTTCAGAGCCCGCGGGCGACGGCAAGCCCAAGAAGAAGGTCGAAATCCAGGACGTCACGATCGCCGGGAAATAGGCGAACGGGATACTAAGGTGTGGAGGGTCCGGAGGGCGTGAGTCGTCCGGATCCGCGATTCAGGAGGCAAGGGTGTCCAGCGCGACCGATCCCTGGGGCCGGGTGGACGAGGACGGCACCGTCTATGTCAAGACTCCGGACGGCGAGCGGGTCGTCGGATCCTGGCAGGCCGGCGCGCCCGAGGAGGCCCTGGCCTACTTCAAGCGCAAGTTCGACTCGCTCAGCACCGAGATCGGCCTGCTCGAACAGCGGCTCCGCACCACCGATCTGCAGCCCGCCCAGGCCCAGCAGAGCATCGACCGGCTCCGCGAGGCCGTCGCCGGGGCGCACGCCGTCGGCGACCTCGGCGCGCTCGCCCGCCGCCTGGACGGCCTGACCGAGCAGGTCGGGCGGCGCCGCGAAGAGGTCAAGGTCCAGCGCGAGCAGCACCGCCACGAGGCCCGCGAGGTCAAGGAGCGGATCGTCGCCGAGGCCGAGCGCATCGCCGCCGAGGAGACGCACTGGAAGAACGGCGGCGAGCGGCTGCGCCAGCTGGTCGAGGAGTGGAAGGCCGCCGACCGCATCGACCGCCCCACCGAGACCGCGCTGTGGAAGCGGCTGTCCTCGGCCCGCAACGCCTTCACCAAGCGCCGCAAGGCCTACTTCGCCACCCTCGACGACCAGCGCGAGGAGTCCCGCCGGGAGAAGGAGCGCCTGGTCGCCGAGGCCGAGGCCATGTCCGGCTCCACCGACTGGGGCGAGACCGCCGCCGCCTACCGCGAGCTGATGCGCCGCTGGAAGTCGGCCGGGCGCGCCTCCCGGGACGCCGAAGAGGACCTGTGGGCCCGCTTCAAAGGCGCCCAGGACACCTTCTTCCAGGCCCGCAGCGACGCGTTCGCCGAGCGCGACGCCGAGTTCCGCGGCAACGCCGAGGAGAAGGAGAAGATCCTCGCCGAGGCCGAGCGGCTGCTGCCCGTCCGGGACGTCCGGCAGGCCCGGCAGGCGCTGCGGACGGTCCAGGAGCGCTGGGAGGCCGCCGGCATGGTCCCGCGCGACCAGCGCGACCGCCTGGAGGGCCGGCTCCGCAAGATCGAGGAGGCCGTCCGCTCCGCCGAGGAGAACGAGTGGCGCCGCACCAACCCCGAGGCCCGCGCCCGCGCCGAGGCCACCGTCGGGCAGCTGCGCAGCTCCATCGAGCAGCTGGAGAAGCGCCTCGGCAAGGCCCGCGACGCCGGCCGCGACAAGGACGTCAAGGAGGCCGAGGAGGCCCTCAGCGCCCGCCGCGCCTGGCTCGAAGAGGCCGAGCGCACGCTCGCCGAGTTCTCCTGACCCGCTAGGCCGTCCGGCCGAGGAAGGCGAGCATCCTGGTCTGCTCGTCGGCTCCTCGCGGCGCGGGCAGCGGCGCGGACAGGCGGCCGGCGGCGCGCAGGGGGGCGGCGACGACCTGGGCCGTGGCGAACGCGTGGTGGACGAGGTCGGCGTCCAGGCGGGACGGCTGGCCCGTCGCGCGCGCCAGATCCCAGGAGTGCACCAGCGGCTCCAGGATGTAGCCCTCCAGGTAGTCCCTCAGCGGGAGCTCGCCGAGGCCGCCGAACGGGATGAGGCGGGCCAGCGCGTCCGCGGTGAGCGCCGCGCCGCACTCCTTGCGGGCCGCCCGCCAGCTCATCAGGACGTCGCCCGGGACGAACCGCGCCGGGTCCGCGTCGACGTCCGGCTCGGGCTCCCCGGTGGCCAGCGCCCTGATCAGGTACTGGCCGCCGGTCACGTGGCCGGCGACGTCCCGGGCGGTCCACCCGGCGCAGGGCGACGGCGCGTCCCAGCCGTCCCGGGGGACGCCGGCCACCAGGCCCTCGAAGAGGTCGAGGGCCCGGTGGTAGCCGCTGAGGTTGTGAGCCATGGTGGTCAGTGACCCGCGATCCGGCGGCGCTGTCAAGCGCTATCGCGAAGGTCGCCGGCCCTGGATCACACTGTGGCCGCGCCCCGCTCCCGGAGCATCGCGTTCATCAGCGTGATCTCCGACCGCTGCCCGGTGACCATCGTGCGGGCCAGCCGTCGCACCCGGTCGTGGCCGGAGCGGGCCACCACCGCCTCCGCCATGCCGGCGCCGCCGCGGTGATGGGCGATCATCAGCCGCAGGAACAGCACCTCGGCGGCCCGGCCGGACGCCTTCTCCAGTTCGCCGAGCTGCTCGCGGGTCGCCATCCCCGGCATGGCGGACGCGCCGCCCCGGTGGCCGCCGTGCCCGGACGTCCAGCGCATGTGGCCGGACGGGTCGGCCTTCGGCAGCCCCCACTCGTCCAGCCAGGCCGTCATCATGCCGATCTGCGCCTGCTGGGCGGTGATGATGTCGTAGGCCAGCAGCTTGACGTCCGGGTCGCCGGTGCGGTCCCGGACGATGAACGACATCCGCACCGCCTGCGCGTGGTGGGCGCTCATGTCGCGGGCGAACCCGGCCTCGGGACCGTCCGTGCCCGGGCCGCGCGTGACGGCGCGTGCCACCAGTGCGGCTCCGGCGATCAGGACGAGCACCGCGAGGACGACGGTGACCCGCCGCCCCCGCGGTGCCGCGGCGCCCGGACTCACGGAGCGTCCTTGGAGCCGTCGCAGGCCGCGCCCGGCTCGGGCGTCTGCGGGCCCTTCACGAAGCCGCGCAGGAACTCGTTCACGCGCGGGTCGGAGGCGTCCTCCACCGTCAGCTGGTGGCCCCAGGCGGTGAGCTTGATCGGCGCGTCCTGGGACGGGTACGGGCTCAGCATCGTGTAGCCGGTGCCGGTGACCGTGCCCTTGAGCAGGTCGAGCGGGCCGGCGGCGAGGCCGGGACGGTAGGTGATCCAGACGGCGCCGTGCTCCAGGGAGTGCACGGCGTTCTCGTTCCGCAGCGGCGCGTCGTAGACGCGGGCGTCGCAGTTCTGCCAGACGGGGTCGTGGTCGCCGCCCATCGGCGGGTCGGTCTCGTACTTCACGGCCTCGGTGGTGTGGTCGCGGCCGAGGTCGTCCTTGACGACCAGGCCCGCGATGGACGGAGAGTCCGCGGACGACGTCCTGGTCTGCATGAACGTGTAGCCGATCGCGATGACCGCGACCAGGCCGATGACGGTGAAGAAGGCGATGCCGCCCCACGGGATCTCGCGCTGCGTCAGCACGTTCTTCGGCTTGGTCTGCTGCTTGTTCTTCTTGGCGTTCTTGTTGCGGGCGCTCTTGGACATGAGAGCGGTCCTCCAGGGGTGCTGTGGATGCGTGCCGGGATGCGGGCAGGCACCGCGTCGCGGCGTAGCCGATGCGGTGCGCTGCGTGCGGCCTTACGGCCTGCTCATCACAGCCGGAGCACCTGGAGGACGGGCGGGTACGCCAGGGTGGCGGCCGCGCCGGGCGGAGGGGCGAGCGACCAGCCGGTGCGCGCGGGCAGGCGCGAGAGGGGCCGGCGCAGCGCGGTCGCGAGCACCAGCAGCAGGAGGGTGAACAGGGCGGCCATGCACAGGCACACGTCCAGCGGCATCCGCGGAGGCTGCTTCACGGGCGCGCTGAGCGCCGCGCCCGCGAGGTCGTGCGGGCCCTGGGACGCCGGAACCGCGGCGCCGGCGAGCGCGCTCACGGCGTGCTCGGTGCACACGCGCGGCGGCGGCCCGTGGCCCAGCCCGTAGCTGA
This sequence comes from Actinomadura latina NBRC 106108, assembly GCF_001552195.1. Taxonomy (GTDB): domain Bacteria; phylum Actinomycetota; class Actinomycetes; order Streptosporangiales; family Streptosporangiaceae; genus Spirillospora; species Spirillospora latina. Next base: position 42,307 of record NZ_BCQS01000028.1, on the reverse strand, counting down.
ACACCAGCCCGGCCACGGCGAACAGCGCCACGAGCAGTCCAGCCGTCCCGTGGCGCCGATGCGGGGCCGTACGAGACACCGTCACGCTCCTGTAATGCGCCTTCAGGGCTGTTCCAACGCCGCAGCCTATCCCCGGGTTCCCGGGCCCCGGCCCCCGGCCGCGGGACGTCCCGGTGTGTCCGTGCCGCGAGATAGTGTCGGAGCGTGACCAGCAGGGCGGAATCGGGCGAGCCGGAGGGCCTCTTCGACGCGCCTGGACGCGACCCCGAGGCCCCCGGGACGGCACCGGCCCGCCCGGCCGTCCCCGCCGCGCCCGGCGCGGAGCAGCCGCTCGCGGTGCGGATGCGCCCCCGCGCGCTGGACGAGGTCGTCGGACAGGGCCACCTGCTCGGCCCCGGCACCCCGATCCGGCAGCTCGTCGACCGCGACGTGCCGATGTCGCTCGTCCTGTGGGGCCCGCCCGGCACGGGCAAGACGACCCTCGCCACGGTCGTCAGCAACGCCACGTCCCGCCGGTTCGTGGAGATCTCGGCGGTCAGCGACGGCGTCAAGCGGGTCCGCGCCGAGATCGACCTGGCCCGGCGCGAACTCGGCATGACGGGCCGCCAGACGGTCCTGTTCGTCGACGAGGTCCACCGGTTCAACAAGGCCCAGCAGGACGCCCTGCTCCCCGCCGTGGAGAACCGCTGGGTGTCGTTCATCGGCGCCACCACCGAGAACCCGTTCTTCTCCGTCATCAGCCCGCTGCTGTCCCGCTCGCTGCTGCTCACGCTGGAGCCGCTCGGCGAGGACGACCTGCGCGAGGTGATCCGCCGGGCGCTCGCCGAGGAGCGCGGCCTGGACGGCGCGGTGGCCCTCGACCCCGCCGCCGAGGACCACCTCGTCCGGCTGGCCGGCGGCGACGCCCGCCGCACCCTCACCTACCTGGAGGCCGCGTCCCTCGTCGTCGACGACGGCGGCGTGATCGACGCGGACGTCCTGGAGAAGGCCGTCGACCGGGCCGCCGTCCGCTACGACCGCGAGGGCGACCAGCACTACGACGTCATCAGCGCGTTCATCAAGAGCATCCGCGGCAGCGACGTCGACGCGGCGCTGCACTACCTCGCCCGCATGATCGAGGCCGGCGAGGACGCGCGGTTCATCGCCCGCCGGCTGATCGTGCACGCCAGCGAGGACGTCGGCATGGCCGACCCGACGGCGCTGCAGACCGCGGTGGCCGCCGCGCAGGCGGTCGAGTTCGTCGGCCTCCCCGAGGCGCGCATCAACCTCGCCCAGGCGGTGATCCACCTCTCCCTGGCGCCCAAGTCCAACGCGGTGATCATGGCGGTGGACGGGGCGCTCGGCGACGTCCGCAAGGGGCTCGCCGGGCCCGTCCCCGGGCATCTGCGCGACTCCCACTACAAGGGCGCCGCGAAGGTCGGGCACGGGGAGGGCTACAAGTACGCGCACGACCACCCCGGCGGCGTCGTCCGGCAGCAGTACGCGCCCGGCTCCGTGGACGGCCGGGAGTACTATCGCCCGACCAGGCACGGCGCCGAGGCGCGCTTCACCGAGGTCCTCGCGCGGATCCGCTCCGTCCTGCGCGGCACCGGTGACCGGCGCTGATCGCTCCCGCCGGGCCGGTGCTACCGCCACTGCGGCGTTGCGACCGGTAAGGTCTGTCACGCCGCAACGGCCCGAACCGAATTCGCACGAACGGAAAGCCCGATGCTCACTGGTGGACAGCTGGCAGGCCTCATCGTGGCCGTGTTCTGGGCGGTGCTCGTCGCCTTCATCGCACTGACCCTGCTGAAGCTCTCCCGGCTCCTCGGTGAGGCCGGCAAGGTCGTCCGCGACATCGGCGACCAGGCCGCCCCCCTGCTGGACGACATGACGCACACGGTGAAGCGCGCCAACGAGCAGCTCGGCCGCACCGACGTCATCACCAAGCAGGTCGCCGGCGTCACCCAGAACGTCTCGGCCGTCACGACCGTCATGACCTCGGTGGTGGGCGGCCCGCTGGTGAAGGCCGCGGCCTTCTCCTACGGCGTCCGCAAGGTCCTCAAGAACGGCGACGGCGAGGCGCGCGGCGCCTCCGGCCGGCCGCAGCTTCAGGCCCGCTCCTCGGGGAGGGGACGCCGGTGAGGCGGCTGTTCTGGGTCTCGGTCGGCGCCGGTGCGGGCGTCTACGTCACGCACCGCGTGAAGCGGCGCGTGGAGGCGGTCGCGCGGAGCCTGTCCCCGGAGGGGGTCGCGATGCGGGCGGTGGCGACGGGCAAGGGCACCGGAGAACGGCTGAGGCATTTCGCCGCCGACGTCCGTACCGAGATGCAGGCCCGCGAAGAGGAACTGCGCGAGGCCGTCCGCATGGACCAGGCTCCGCCGGACGCCGAGGTTCCCGGATACCGGGGGTCCCCGCCCCGCCGGGTGCTGAAGGCGCGATACACGATCATCGACGACGACAAGGATGGCCACTGATCATGGAGTCGGCAGAGGTCGCCCGCCGCTTCCTCGAGTTCTTCGAGGAGCGCGGGCACACGGTGGTGCCCTCGGCCAGCCTGGTCGCCGAGGACCCGACCCTGCTGCTGGTCAACGCCGGCATGGTCCCGTTCAAGCCGTACTTCCTCGGCCAGCGCACCCCGCCGTCCCCGCGGATGACGAGCGCGCAGAAGTGCGTACGGACGCCCGACATCGAGGAGGTCGGCAGGACCACCCGGCACGCCACGTTCTTCCAGATGCTGGGCAACTTCTCCATCGGCGACTACTTCAAGGAGCAGGCGATCCCGTTCGCCTGGGAGCTGCTGACCGCGTCCCGCGAGGACGGCGGCTTCGCGTTCCCCGAGGAGAAGCTGTGGGTCACCGTCTTCCAGGACGACGACGAGGCCCAGAGCATCTGGCACGACAAGGTCGGCGTCCCCCTCGACCGCATCCAGCGGCGCGGCATGGAGGACAACTTCTGGTCGATGGGCGTCCCCGGCCCGTGCGGCCCCTGCTCGGAGATCTACTACGACCGCGGCCCCGAGTACGGCCGCGAGGGCGGCCCCGTCGCCGACGAGGACCGCTACCTGGAGGTCTGGAACCTCGTCTTCATGCAGTACGAGCGGGGCCCGGGGGAGAGCAAGACCGACTTCCCGATCCTCGGCGACCTGCCCGCCAAGAACATCGACACCGGCATGGGCCTGGAGCGCATGGCGGCGATCCTGCAGGGCGTCGACAACATCTACGAGACCGACACCCTGTGGCGGATCCTCGACCGCGCCGCCGGCCTGACCGGCGCCAAGTACGGCCGCGACCACCGCGCGGACGTGTCGCTGCGCGTCATCGCCGACCACGTCCGCAGCGGGACGATGATGGTCGCGGACGGCATCCGCCCCGGCAACGAGGGCCGCGGCTACGTGCTGCGCCGCATCCTGCGCCGGTCCATCCGCAATCTGCGCCTGCTCGGCGGCCAGGACGCCGGCCTCATGCACGAGCTGGCCGCCGTCGCCATCAAGGCCATGGGCGAGCAGTACCCCGAGCTGGTGCGCACCGCCGCGAACATCCACACGGTCATCGACGCCGAGGAGGACTCCTTCCTCCAGACGCTCCGCACCGGCACCGCGATCTTCGACACGGCGGTCGAGGAGACCAAGCGGTCCGGCGGCGCGACGCTGGCGGGCGACCAGGCGTTCAAGCTGCACGACACCTACGGCTTCCCCATCGACCTCACCCTGGAGATGGCGTCCGAGCAGGGCCTCCAGGTCGACGAGGACGGCTTCCGCCGGCTCATGCAGGAGCAGCGGGACCGCGCGAAGAAGGACGCCCGCGACAAGAAGACCGGCAACCTCGACGTCTCCGTCCTGGACGAGCTGCTCACCGGCGCCGGCGGCAAGGTCGACTTCACCGGGTACGGCAGCCTCGCCGGCGACGCCCGCCTCGTCGGGCTCCTCGTCAACGGCGCCAACGCCCCGGCCGCCGGCGAGGGCACCGAGGTCGAGGTCGTCCTCGACCGCACCCCGTTCTACGCCGAGGGCGGCGGCCAGCTCGCCGACCACGGCGTCATCCGGCTCGGCAACGGCGCCGTCATCGAGGTCACGGACGTGCAGTCCCCCCTCGCGGGCCTCATCGTGCACCGCGGCCGCGTCCGCAGCGGCGAGGCGCAGGCCGGCGACACCGCCTACGCCGAGGTCGACGTGGAGCGGCGCCGCGCGATCTCCCGCTCGCACACCGCGACCCACCTGGTGCACGCCGGGTTCCGCCGCGCGCTCGGCGAGTCCGCCGCGCAGGCCGGCTCGGAGAACTCGCCGGGCCGCTTCCGGTTCGACTTCACCGCCTCCGGCGCCGTCCCGCCGAGCGTGCTGCGCGACGTCGAGGACGAGGTCAACGAGGTGCTGGTCGGCGACCTGGACGTCCGCGCGTTCCACACCTCGATCGACGAGGCCCGCGCGATGGGCGCGCTCGCGCTGTTCGGCGAGAAGTACGGCGACGAGGTCCGCGTCGTCGAGGTCGGCGACTACTCCCGCGAGCTGTGCGGCGGCACCCACGTCGCCCGCTCCGGGCAGCTCGGCCTGGTCAAGGTGCTGGGCGAGGCGTCCATCGGCGCTGGCGTCCGCCGCGTCGAGGCCCTCGTCGGCATCGACGCGTTCCGGTTCCTCGCCCGCGAGAGCGTCCTCGTCGCGCAGCTCGCCGAGCAGCTGAAGGCCCGCAAGGAGGAGCTCCCCGAGCGGATCTCCGGCGTCGTCACCCGGCTCCGCGACGCCGAGAAGGAGCTGGAGAAGCTCCGCTCCCAGCAGGTGCTCGCGATCGCCGGGTCGCTGGCCGACGGCGCCCGGGACGTGAACGGCATCGCGTTCGCCGCGCACCGCGCTCCGGCCGGCACCGGCGCCGACGACCTGCGCAGGCTCGCCGTCGACGTGCGCGGCCGGCTGACGGCCCGGCCCGCCGTCGTGATGGTCACGGGCGTGCCGAAGGACCGCCCCGTCGTGGTCGTCGCCGTCACCGAGGGTGCGCGCGAGCGCGGCCTCAAGGCGGGCGCGCTCGTCGGCCTCGCAGCCAAGGCCCTCGGCGGCGGAGGCGGCGGCAAGGACGACCTGGCGCAGGGCGGCGGCGCGAATCCCGCGGCCGTCGGCGACGCCCTCGCCGCGGTCGAACGGGCCGTAGGGGCCGCGTGAGCCCGGCGCGACGGGGTAGACGACCGGAGCCGGCGTCATGGAGGCCGCCGAGCGGAGCGAGGCCATGAGACAGGGCGTCCGGTTGGGGATCGATGTGGGGAGCGTGCGCGTCGGAGTCGCCAAGTGCGACCCTGGCGGCATCCTCGCCTCCCCCTTGGAGACCGTGAAGAGCGGCAGGGGCGACATCGACCGGCTCGTGGAGCTCGTCACCGAATACGAGGCGGTCGAGGTCGTCGTCGGGCTGCCGACGTCGCTGTCGGGCCGGGAGGGCCCGGCGGCGCAGGCGGCGCGCAGGTTCGCCGCCATGCTCGCCGACCGCCTTCCCCCGGAGGCGGTCCGGCTGTACGACGAGCGGCTCACCACCGTCACCGCCGAGAGCGGGCTGCGGGCCGGGGGAGTACATGGTCAGGCGAGGCGCAAGGTCGTCGATCAGGCCGCCGCGGCGGTCCTGCTGCAGGCGGCCCTCGACGCGGAACGGTTGACTGGGCGCCCCCCAGGAGAGATCGTCCGGGGGAGCTCATGAACGATTTGGACCTCTTCTCAGACCCGCACGGCGATCCCTACGGCGACGGCCGGCCGCAGGGCGAGCGGTACGGGAGGCGGGACCGGCGGCGCGTCCGCAAACGGCAGAAGAGCCGCCGGCGCAACGGCCGGGCCGCGGCCCTGTTCGCGATGGCGTTCCTGGTGGCGGTGTTCGGCACCGGCGGCGTCCTCGGCTACGCGTGGGTGGACGACAAGTGGCATCCGCCGGACTACGCGGGCGAGGGGTCCGGCAAGGTCACGGTCCAGATCAAGGAGGGCGCCAGCGGCTCGGCCATCGGGGCCACGCTGCAGGAGCACCGCGTGGTCAAGAGCGCCCGCGCGTTCGTGAAGGCCTACAGCAAGGAGACGAAGGCCTCCAGCATCCAGCCGGGCTTCTACCAGATGCGGCTGAAGATGTCGTCGGCCGCGGCGATGGCGCTGCTGCTGAACCCGAAGTCGCGGGCCGGGAACCAGATCACGATCCCGGAGGGACGCCGGGCGGCCGAGGTCTTCGAGCTGCTGACGAAGAAGACCGGGATCTCGGTGAAGGAGTTCCAGGCGGCCGCGAAGAACGGCAAGAGCCTGGGGCTGCCGTCGTACGCGAAGGGCAACGTGGAGGGGTACCTGTACCCGGGCCGCTACGACCTCGACCCGAACGGCTCGGCCGATCGGATCCTCAAGCAGATGGTGGAGCGGTTCAACGAGGAGGCGACCAGCGCCGGCCTCGTCGCCAAGGCGCGCGAGGCGCGGATGAACCCGGCGACGGTCGTCACGCTGGCCAGCCTGGTCCAGGCCGAGGGCGGCAAACCCAGCGACCTGCCGAAGATCTCCCGAGTGATCTACAACCGGGTGGAGAAGGGCATGAAGCTGCAGTTCGACACCACGGTGCTGTACGCGCTGAAAGAGCGGCGGCTGACGGTCACCGAGAAGGACCTCCTGATCGACTCGCCCTACAACACCTATAAGCACACGGGCCTGCCGCCCGGCCCCATCTCGAACCCCGGGCCGGACGCGATCGAGGCGGCGCTGAACCCGAAGCCCGGGACGTGGCTGTACTTCATCGCCACCGACCCGACGAACAAGGTCACCAAGTTCGCCACGACGGAGGCGGAGCGGCTGGCCATCGAGAAGGAGTTCCGGGAGTGGCAGAAGGCGCACCCGAACCAGTGACCGGGGGGACGGCCCGCCGGGCCGCGGTGCTGGGTTCGCCGATCGCGCATTCGCTGTCGCCGGTCCTGCACCGCGCGGCGTACGCGGCGATGGGCCTCGGCAGATGGTCGTACGAGGCGATCGAGTGCGGCGAGGACGGCCTGGCCGGGCTGCTGGACGGCCTCGGCCCCGAATGGGCGGGCCTCTCGCTGACCATGCCGCTCAAGCGCGTCGCGCTGGACCTCGCCGACTCGGTGTCCGACCTCGCGGTGAAGGTCGGCGGCGCGAACACGATCGTCCTGCGGGACGGCCGCCGGCACGGCGACAACACCGACGTGCACGGCATCGAGACCGCGCTGACGGAGGCCGGGCTCAAGGCGCCGCCGTCGGCGCTGGTGCTGGGCGGCGGCGCGACCGCGGCGTCCGCGCTGGCCGCGCTCGCCCGGCTCGGCACGTCCGAGGCGGTGCTCGCGGCCCGCTCACCGGAGCGCGCCGCCGGCGCCGCCGAGGTGGGGGAGCGGTTCGGGCTCGCGGTCCGCGTCGTGACCCTCGACCGGGTGCCCGGCCACCTTCCGGTGGAGCTGGTCGTGTCGACGCTGCCCGGCCGCGCGGCCGACGCGTTCGCCGGACCGGTCGCCGCCTCCGGCGCGGCCCTGTTCGACGTCGTGTACGCGCCGTGGCCGACGGCGCTCGCGGCGGCGGTGGAGCGGGCCGGCGGGACGGTCGTGAGCGGTTTCGCGATGCTGCTGCACCAGGCCGTCCGGCAGGTGGCGCTGATGACGGGCCGCGAGGACGTGCCGGTGGCGGCGATGCGGGCCGCCGGGGAGGCGGAGCTCGCCCGCCGCGCCTGACGCCCCGGCCGGTCAGGGCGGGGCGGGCGGCGGGCCGCGCGGGGTGCGCCGCTTCGCCGACTCGTCGATGCCGGTGAGGACGATCGGCAGGATCACGCTCAGCCAGAAGTCCTTCCAGCCCCACAGGCCGGCCGCGACGCCGAGCGCGCTCGCGACGCACACGAGGCTCAGCAGGAACGCCGCCCAGTGCCGCCGCGCGAGCCCCACCGGGTCGATGATCCTGCGGGGCGGCAGCAGCTCGGCCAGCGTGCGGTCCCGCGCGTGCGACCGCTGGACGACCGTCGCGTCCGGCAGCCAGTGCAGGATGTCGGCGCTCCCGGCGAGCGGGACGCGGGACAGCGTGATCAGCGTCTCCAGCCGCCACCACAGCGTCCACAGCGACGTGCGCCCGCTGCCCGGGTAGCCGTTCCAGCGCGGGTCGGCGAACTCGCCGCGCACCAGCGTCCGGAACGCCCGCGCGACGACAGGGCCGTGCGGGCCGCGCGGGTCCCGCAGCAGGGCGGTCAGCGCGATCGGCAGTCCGTAGTGCCAGAGGGCGAGCCGCCACACCGGTTCGGCGCCCGCCCCCTGCCGCCCGGAATCGTGCCGCCCGGAATCGTGCGGGCCGGTGCAGTGCGGGGAGACGTCGTAGGTCTCGATCCACGTGTGGTCGTCGTCGGGGTCGAGGTTCTCCAGCAGCCAGTCGTAGGCGTCCAGCAGCCGCTCCGTCCGCAGCTCCGGGCGCGCCTCCGCCAGCGTCACCAGCACGAAGGCGGTGTGGGTGACGGTCGGGCGGGACGCCGGCGTCGGCCCCCAGCCGGGGCGGTGCGCCGTCCGGTCGGCGGTCAGCCACTCCACGCCCCGGTCGACCGCCGGGTCGTAGGGATTGAGCTGGGCGAGCGCGCGCAGCGCCAGGCACGTCAGCCAGACGCGGGACGGGCAGCCGTGCAGCGAGCCCCATCCGCCGTCGGGGTTCTGGTTGCGCAGCAGCCACTGGTAGGCGCGCTTGGTGTCGGGCGCGTCGTCGCGCAGGTCGCAGCGGGCGCGGGCGAGGAACCGCGCGATCCAGCCGGTCGCCTCGACCACCGGCATGCCGAGGCTGGTCTTGGTGGCCCAGCCGCCGTCGCGCAGCCCGTCGTCGGAGCGGGTCTGCCGGGCGGCGAGGAAGGCCAGCCCGTCGTCGAAGTACTCGAAGGGACGTCCCGCCTCCACGAACGCCATCAGCCCGAGGGCCGTCGCGGTGGTGCCCGGTTCGGGCCGCGCGAGCTCGTGGTACCAGCCGCCGCCGGAGCCGAGCGCGGGCGCGTAGGTGTCGCGCAGCACGTCCAGCGACTCGTTCAGCCGGGTTTCGAGCACGGCCATGTCGATGACCGGGACGGCCGGGCCGCGCGGCCGGCGCCGTCTCGGCACGGGGGCGGGACGGTCGGCGCGGGGGGCCGGCGCGGGGAGGGGAGGTGTCATCTGGTGCACGGTTTCGCCTTCTCTCCCTTGTGTTCCCGCCGGGCCACGCTTTGTACCCCGCGGGTTCCATGTGTGTATCCGCGGCCGTAGGGCCCGCCGGGGCCGGGCAGGCTGGAAGGAGAGCGGTCCCGTTCCGTGGTGCTGGAGGAGGATTGGCCGAGCCGACGGCGTGGAACGGGCCCGATCACGACTGCGTCCTGTGCCCGCCCCTGCGCTTCCGGTTCAACGGCATGGCCGGCCTTCCCGGCGAGTCCGGCGTGATCGCCCGCGACCGCGACTTCCTCCTGATGCCGGACGTGGCGCCGCTCGCCGAGGGCCACGTCCTGCTGGTGACCCGCGACCACTACCAGTGCGCGGGAGAGTTCGGGCGGAGCATGTGGGGCCGGGCGCTGTGGTGGCGAGACCGCGTCGCCCGCCTCTACCGCGCCGCCTACGGGAGCGGTGAGCTGCTGCTGTTCGAGCACGGCCCGGCGACTCCGCAGGGCGGCGGCGCGTGCATCGACCACGCGCACTGGCACCTGCTGCCCGGCACACCGGGCGTCCGCGCGGTGGTGGAGGAGCGGGGCAGTCCCGGCTCGCCCGCCGGCCGTGCCGCTCTGCGCGCCTACTTCCGCGCAGGCCGCTCCTACCTCCTGATCGAGGAGAACGAGGTCATGACCGTCCACCCGGGGGACGGCGTCAGGAGCCAGTTCCTGCGCTGGGCCGTGACGGCCGCCGGACCGGACGGGGTGTGGCGCTGGCAGGAGACGTTCGGGCTGCCCGGCAGCCGGCTGCGGTTCCTGCGCACGCTCACCGCGCTGCGCGCCGCACAGGACGCCCTCCCGCCCGGGGATCAGCCGTCCGACAGCCACCAGTAGAGCTCGCACGAGGCCAGCCGGTCCCCGAACCCGGCGCGCCGGACATCGCCGCCGTAGCCGGTGGGGTACTCCATCAGCGGCCGTCCGCGCTGGTAGGCGAGCACCCGCTCCAGCGACGTCGGGCCGAACCGCAGCAGCCACAGCGGACGTCCCGGCACCGCACGGTCCAGCACCGGCAGCATGGCCCGCACCTCGTCCCCGCCGGCCGGTGCAGGGCGCCCGAGGAGGCGCGCCACCGTGGGCGCCTCGGAGAACACGAGGCCCGCGCGGGCCAGCAGGGGCAGCACGTCGGACGCCGGGAGCCGCGCGTCGATGTCGTGCGGGACGAGGTCGAACGCGACCCGCGTCCCCGCCGCGCCCGCGATGCGCGCCGCCTCCTCCAGCGCCGCCCGCGAGACCGGGGACAGCACCGAGTACCCGTCGGCGACCAGGACGTCCGCGGCCGCGATCGCGGCCGACTCCGCGGCGACCTCCGCCGCCGTGAGCCGGCGTCCCGGCGGCTCGTCGTGGACGACCAGCAGCCGGACGCCGGGACCGCCGCCGCACGGGCGGTCGCGCAGCATCACCGACACGCCGTTCGGCACGCCCGCCTCGACGTGCAGGTGGTCGTCCGCGCCGATCCGGCGCAGTTCCCGGCGGATCACCGGCGTGTAGTCGTCGTCCCCGATCTTCGCCAGCACCCCCACGCGCCGGAAGCGGCGGGCCGCGCACCGGGCCAGGTTCACCGCCGTCCCCGCGACCACGGCCCGCGCGGGGGCGTAGGAGAGCCGGTCGGCGCCGAGCTCGGCGAACCGGACATCGGGCAGCGACGCGCGGACCTCGATCCCGGCGTCGCCGACGACGAACATCGTGAACCGGCGCTCGGTCGCGCCGTCGAGCCCCGGCCACTCCACGGGGGATCGGGACGGGGCCATCGGCGGCGGTCAGCTCGGCGGGAGCAGGAAGGCCCGCATCACCGGGCGCAGGCTCGGGATGAGGTCGTATCCGCCGATCTCGTCCAGCGGCACCCAGGCGCACCCGTCCAGATGGTCGCCGGTGTCCTGGTTGCCGAGGGTCGTGTCGAGCGTCACCGGCCGGCAGCGGCGCGCCGCCGCGACGACGCGCACCTGGCCGCCGCGGGGCCCGCGATCGGGCATGTACCACTGCCAGAGATGGAACGGCGGCCCCGGATCGATCTTGAGGCCGACCTCCTCCCAGACCTCCCGGCGGATGTGGTCGTCGAGGTCGAGGTCGGCGTCGACCTCCAGCCGCCCGCCGGGCACCTCCCAGCGGCCCGGGTGGAACGGGTCGGACGCGGACTTGCGGACCAGCAGCAGCCGTCCGGCGGACTCGATGAACGCCTTCTGCGCGAACTGCAGCGCGATCGGCGACAAGGCGGTGAGGGGGCCGGCTCCGCCGGCCTCGACCGAGGGCATCGCGGGAACAACCTCCCTGGTGCCGGCCCCACCGGGCCGTCTCCGCTCCACCGTAACAACCGCCCGCCCCGCGCGCCGAGACGCCCGCCCGGCCACAACACCCTCACCTTTCCGCCCCCGACCGCGCCCCGCCCCCGACCGCGCCCCGCCGGCGCCGCGTCCCCGCCGCCCGGCGGCGCTCCGCAAGGCGCGGGGACGGGGAATGACCGAGCGCCCGGACCCGTTGTGGAGGGTGGCGTACCTCACCAAGGCACCGGCTCACGCCCACGTCACCGGACGGTTGTCGCTATGGCGCGCCGACGCTCGCCAGGTGGTAGTCTGGGTGGCCGACCGGCCCTGTGCGCGCGATCCTGGTGATGGCGTGCTCCGGGCGCTCAAGCGGAGGCCACCTCCCACCTGACCGGCCGAGGCCGCGGACCGTGCTGACCGCCCACCAGGGCGGCTACGCCGAAGCCCGCAGTTTCATCCGGGTCACCCAGACCCGAGGCCGCGGACCGTGCACGCCGCCCATCAGGGCGGCTCGCCGGAGCCCGCGGTGTCGATCTGGGGACGCCCGGACCCAGGCCGGTGGGTTCTCGGTCCGGCGAACGGGCGTTGCGCGCCCGTCCCGCCGTCGTCCCCGGGCGGTTCGTCCGTCCAGGGAGACCGAAGGTGGCCCCGTGCGTGAGTCGTGCGGGGCTTTTCTCGTGGAAGCCTCGGGGTACGACCGGTCCAACGAACTTGAGAACGGCCCCAAGGAGGTCCCATCAGCGCCGAACCGCGTATCAACGACCGCATTCGCGTGCCAGAGGTCCGGCTCGTCGGTCCGAACGGCGAACAGGTGGGCATCGTGCCCATCGCCAAGGCCCTCGAACTCGCGCGTGAGTCGGACCTCGACCTCGTCGAGGTGGCGCCCACCGCGCGTCCGCCCGTCGCGAAGCTCATGGACTACGGCAAGTTCAAGTACGAGTCCGCGATGAAGGCGCGTGAAGCGCGGAAGAACCAGGCGCACACGGTCATCAAGGAGATCAAGCTCCGCCCGAAGATCGACCCGCACGACTACGAGACCAAGAAGGGTCACGTGGTGCGGTTCCTGAAGGCCGGGGACAAGGTGAAGGTCACGATCATGTTCCGTGGTCGTGAGCAGTCCCGCCCCGAGCTCGGGTACAGGCTGCTGCAGCGGCTCGCCGACGACGTCGAGGACCTCGGCTTCGTCGAGTCGCGGCCCAAGCAGGACGGCCGGAACATGATCATGGTGCTCGGTCCGCACAAGAAGAAGACGGCCCGCGGGCAGGAGGCCGAGACCACCGCCTGACGGCCGCTCCGGGACGGCCTCGCGGCGGTCCCGACACCGCGACCTCGCGGCTGAGCGAGGTCGCGGCGCACGTACATTGATGCCTGGCCGGGCGCGTCCACGGAACTCCGTGCGGTGCGCCGATCAGGCGCGCCCCCGTGCGGCACGCACGGGGGCCGGGAAGAGGGAGACGACGGCGACCATGCCGAAGACGAAGACCCACAGTGGTGCCAAGAAGCGCTTCAAGCTGACCGGCTCCGGCAAGGTGATGCGCCGCCGCGCCAACAAGAACCACCTGCTCGAGCACAAGCCGACCAAGCGGACGCGCCGGCTGTCCGGCCCGGCCGTGGTGGCCGACGCCGACGCCAAGAACATCAAGAAGCTGCTGCGCAAGTAGCACTCGACCAAGAACATCAGCGACCGGCCGAGGCCCGCATGGCCCCGGCCCCCACGAAGGAGTGCAACACGTGGCACGCGTGAAGCGGGGCGTCAACGCCGCCAAGAAGCGTCGGGTCGTCCTGGAGCGGTCGAGCGGCTACCGCGGTCAGCGTTCGCGCCTGTACCGCAAGGCCAAGGAGCAGCAGCTCCACTCGATGACCTACGCCTTCCGGGACCGCAAGGACCGCAAGGGCCAGTTCCGCCGGCTGTGGATCCAGCGGATCAACGCCGCGGCCCGCGCCAACGGCATCACCTACAACCGGTTCATCCAGGGCCTGAAGGCCGCGGAGGTCGAAGTCGACCGCCGCATGCTCGCCGAGCTGGCCGTCAACGACGCCGCGGCGTTCGCCGCGCTCGTCCAGGTCGCCAAGGACGCGCTCCCGGCCGAGGGTACGGAGGCGGCCTGAGCCGGGCGACCGGCAGACGGGCGATCACAGCGACATGGCGGGCCGCGAGCTGACCTCTCTCCGATCACCGCGGGTGAAGGCCGCTCGGCGGCTCGCCAAACGCGCGTTCCGGCGCCGCGAGAACCGGTTCCTCGCCGAGGGGCCGCAGGCGGTGCGGGAGGCGCTGCGGATCCCGGGCGGGCTCGCCGAGCTGTTCACCACCGCCGAGGCGGAGGCCCGCCACCCCGAGTTGGTGCTCGCCGCCGAGCAGGCCGGCGCGCCGGTGCTGCGGGTCAGCGGCGAGGTCATGGCCGAGCTGGCCCAGACCGTCACCCCGCAGGGGCTGCTCGCGGTCTGCGGGTTCGTCGACGTCCCGCTCGCCAAGGCGCTGGAGGACGGCCCCCGGCTGGTGACCGTCCTCGCGCACGTCCGCGACCCCGGAAACGCGGGCACCGTGCTGCGCACCGCCGACGCCGCCGGCTCGGAGACGGTCGTGTTCACCGACGCGTCCGTCGACCCCTACAACGGCAAGTGCGTGCGGGCCTCGGCGGGCAGCCTGTTCCACCTGCCGGTCGTCACCGGCCCGCGGTTCGACACGCTGGTCCCCGAGCTGAAGGGCGCGGGCCTGACCGTGCTCGCCGCCGACGGCGGGGGGGACCGCACCCTGGACGAGGCGATCGACCAGGGGCTGCTCGCGCGCCCCACCGCCTGGGTGTTCGGGAACGAGGCGTGGGGGCTTCCGGGCGAGATACTCCGGCACGTGGACGAGGTCGTGCGCGTGCCGATCTACGGCAGCGCCGAGAGCCTGAACCTGGCGACGGCCGCGGCCGTATGCCTGTACGCCTCGGCGCGCGCGCAGCGCACCGGCCCGCCGCGCGGCGCGTGACCGCGCGGCGTGTGACACTGGTGATCTTCCCGGCGCTGAACGCCGGGAAGGCCGCGATGGTTCACTGCATTCCGTGATCGGCTGGCCGCATTCGGTCGCCCGGCGTGCCGATCGCCGACTGCCGAGCTGGGAGGATGGGCCGTGCACGGGCGGAGGGCAGGGGGCCTGCCGCCGCGTGCGGGTCATCCGCAGGTAGGAGCCGGATCAGGGACCGGCGGGGGATCAACCTCCGCCCGCCCGGCGCCTACCGTGTTGATCAATGCGTTGACCAGGGGCGGCATGACGCCGACAGAGTGGGGGCGAGACGTGATGACCGAGGAGACCAGGCCGGCCCGCCGGGCGGTCCGGCGCGTGCCGGAGGTGCGGTGCCGGGCGGGCGGGAGCACGATGCCCGCGGCCCCGGACGTCTCGGCGGCCGCCGCCGCGCGGGCCGCCGGCGGACTGCGGATCGAGGTCGCCGGAGTCCGGGGCGACACGGCCGTCGTCGAGGTGGCCGGGGAGATCGACCTGCGCACGGCCGGCGCGCTGCGCGACCGGCTCGTCGAGCTGCACGGCCGGCCGGCCGGGGCGGGGCCGCGCCGGCTGGTGGCCGACTTCACCGCCGTCCCGTTCTGCGACGCGGCCGGGCTCGGCGCGCTGGTCGCCGCGCACAACCAGATCGCGGCGGACGGCGGCGAGATCGTCCTCGCCGGGGTCCGGCCCGCCCAGCTGCGGCTGCTGCGCATCACCGGGCTGCACCGGCTGTTCGCCGTCCACGCCGCCGTGGACGACGTGTGGGCCGCGCCGGGCCCGCCGGCCGCGTCCCGGTGAGCCCGGCCGTCCGCGTCGGCGCGGACGGCCTCCGGAGGTGCGGCACCCGGCCCGGAAGGCTACAGATGCCTTGCCGCCGGGCGGTTTCCGGGTCCCGCAAGGCGGCCGACTCCGGCTAGAGTCTCTTTTCGACAGGCCGCGTTCTCATCGGTGTTCTGGAGGCCGCTGTGGGCGGAGAGGAGTCCCCTTCCGTGGCCGCGCGCGTACCCGAGCAGGGGTCCGGGCCGGCCGCCGAGTGGGACGCCGCCGACGACCTGCCCGACGGGCTGATGGTCGCCGGCCGGGACGCCCGCGTGGCGGTGTTCAACGCCGCCGCCGCGCGGATCACCGGGATCGCCGCCGAGTCCGCCGTCGGCCGCGACTTCCGCGACGTCCTCCCGCTGCACGACGCCGAGGGGCGCGACTGGTGGAAGTGCCTCGCCCCCTACGACGGCCTCCGCACCCGCACCCGGCACCCCGAGCGCGTGCTGTTCCTGCCCGGCGGCACCGAGGTGCTGGTGACGGCCGCCTACCGGCGGGACGCGCGGGGCCGGGTGGAACGGTTCACGGTGAG
Organism: Actinomadura latina NBRC 106108; assembly: GCF_001552195.1. Classification (GTDB taxonomy): domain Bacteria; phylum Actinomycetota; class Actinomycetes; order Streptosporangiales; family Streptosporangiaceae; genus Spirillospora; species Spirillospora latina. Next base: position 26,599 of record NZ_BCQS01000028.1, on the reverse strand, counting down.
CCTGCGCGACGCCGTCCACCGCGCCCGCCAGGAGCGCGACCGCGCCGACCTCGTCTCCACCGTGGCGCACGAGCTGCGCTCCCCGCTCACCAGCGTGAAGGGGTTCACCGCGACCCTGCTCGCCAAGTGGCACCGCTTCAACGACGACCAGAAGCGGGTGATGCTGGAGACCGTCAACGCCGACGCCGACCGGGTCACCCGGCTGATCACCGAGCTGCTGGACGTGTCCCGCATCGAGGCGGGCCGGCTGGAGATGCGCCGCCAGGTCGTCGACATCCCCGGCGAGGTCCGCAAGATCATCGCGGGCCGGGTCGCGGCCGGCGAGCCGGCGGACCGGTTCCGCTTCGAGGCGCGCGGCGAGCTGCCGGAGATGTGGCTCGACCCCGACAAGATGGACCAGATCCTCGGCAATCTCGTGGAAAACGCGGTGCGGCACGGCGCGGGCACTGTCACCATCGTGGTGGAGCCGGACGCGCACAAGGAGGGAGCCGCCGTGTCGGTACGCGACGAGGGCGAGGGCATCCCGCCCGAGGCCGCCCAGCGCGTCTTCCGGCAGTTCTGGCGCGGCCCCGGCGGCAACCGCCGCGGCGGCACCGGCCTCGGGCTCTACATCGTCAAAGGCCTGGTCGAGGCGCACGGCGGCGTGATCACTGTGCGGCGGGCGCCCGGCGGCGGCGCCGAGTTCCGATTTACCGTGCCCGCAGGGGCCCCCGACTACGCCGGCTGACCGCGGCGCACGCCGCGCCGCCGCACGGCACCGGGCCCCTGGACGGGCCAGCGCGTCACGCGCACGCTTTCCGGATCTTCACCGTCCGCGCACTAGACTGCGGGCGTCCCACGCCGACCGGAGTCGATCACACCACCATGTCTGCACCCAACAAGTCCTATGACCCTGTCGAGGTGTCCGCATTGCAGCCCGACGAGCTGGAGCGGGCCCGTGACACGGCCCTCGCGGCGATCGCCGCCGCCGCCGACCTCGACGCCCTGAAGCAGGTCCGCCTCGCGCACGCCGGCGACCGCTCGCCCCTCGCCCTCGCCAACCGCGAGATCGGCGCGCTGCCGCCCGCGGCCCGCGCCGACGCCGGCAAGCGCATCGGCGCCGCCCGCGGCGCGGTGTCCAAGGCGCTGAAGAAGCGCCAGGCGGAGCTGGAGGAGGAGCGCGACCAGCGCGTCCTCGTCGAGGAGACCGTCGACGTCACCCTCCCGTGGGACCGCGCCCCGCGCGGCGCCCGCCACCCGCTGACCACGATGCAGGAGCGGATGGCCGACGTCTTCGTCTCCATGGGCTTCGAGGTCTCCGAGGGCCCCGAGGTCGAGGCGGAGTGGTTCAACTTCGACGCGCTGAACTTCCTGCCCGACCACCCGGCCCGCACCATGCAGGACACGTTCTTCGTCGAGTCGGAGGAGTCCGGCCTGGTGATGCGCACGCACACCTCGCCGATGCAGATCCGGTCGCTGCTGTCGCGGGAGCTGCCCGTCTACGTGGTGGCGCCGGGGCGCACGTTCCGCACCGACGAGCTGGACGCCACGCACAGCCCCGTCTTCCACCAGCTGGAGGGCCTCGCCGTCGACGAGGGCCTGACGATGGCCGACCTGCGCGGCGGCATCGACGCGTTCGTCACCGGCATGTTCGGCGAGGGGCTGAAGACGCGGTTCCGGCCGTCGTACTTCCCGTTCACCGAGCCGTCCGCCGAGGTGGACATGCAGTGCTTCGTGTGCCGGGGCGCGTCCGCCGAGCCGGGCGCCGACCCGTGCCGGACGTGCAGCTCGGAGGGCTGGATCGAGCTGGGCGGCTGCGGCATGGTCAACCCGCGGGTGCTGGTCGCCTGCGGCGTCGACGCGGACCGCTACAGCGGCTGGGCGTTCGGGCTGGGCGTCGAGCGGACGCTGATGTTCCGGCACGGCGTGGAGGACATGTACGACATGGTGGAGGGCGACGTCCGGTTCACCCTCCCGTTCGGGATGGAGATCTGATGCGCGCCCCGCTTTCCTGGCTGCGCGAGTACGCCGAGCTGCCCGCCGGCGTCACGGGCCGCGCGCTGGCCGCCGAGCTGATCGCGGCGGGCCTGGAGGTCGAGACCGTCGAGCAGGCCGGCGCGGACATCACCGGCCCGCTCGTCGTCGGCGAGGTCCTGGCGATCGAGGAGCTGACCGGCTTCAAGAAGCCGATCCGCTACTGCCAGGTGGACGTCGGCGACGCCAACGGCACCGGCGAGCCGCAGAACATCGTGTGCGGCGCCACCAACTTCGCGGCCGGCGACCGCGTCGTGGTGATCCTGCCGGGCGGCGTGCTGCCCGGCGGGTTCGAGATCGGCGCGCGCAAGACCTACGGGCACCTGTCCGAGGGCATGATCTGCTCGGTCAGCGAACTGGGCGTCGGCGAGGACCACAGCGGCATCCTCGTCCTGCCGCCGGACGCGCCGGTCGGCGCGGACGCCATCGAGCTGCTGGGGCTGCGCGACGACGTCCTCGACATCGCCGTGACCCCCGACCGCGGCTACGCCCTGTCGATCCGCGGCATCGCCCGCGAGGCGGCCACCGCCTACGGGGTCCCGTTCAAGGACCCGGCGGACGTGGAGCTGCCCGCCAAGAACGGAGAGGCGTACCCCGCCTCTATCGGGGACCCGGCCGTCTGCGACCGGTTCGTGCTGCGGGAGGTGCGCGGCTTCGACCCGGACGCGAAGACCCCGATGTGGATGCAGGTCCGCCTGCACCGCGCCGGGATGCGGCCGGTGTCGCTCGCCGTGGACGTCACCAACTACCTGATGCTGGAGCTCGGCCAGCCGCTGCACGCCTTCGACCGGGGCGGGCTCACCGGCCCGATCGTGGTGCGGCGCGCCGCCCCCGGCGAGAAGCTGGAGACGCTCGACCACGTCAAGCGCACCCTCGATCCGGACGACATCCTCATCACCGACGAGTCGGGGCCCATCTCGATGGCCGGCACGATGGGCGGCCTCGCCACCGAGATCGGCGAGCGGTCGTCCGACATGGTCATCGAGGCCGCGCACTTCGACGCGATGGGCACCGCCCGGATGAGCCGCCGCCACCGGCTGCACAGCGAGGCGTCGCACCGGTTCGAGCGCGGCGTCGACCGCGAGCTGCCGCTGTACGCGTCGTACCGGGCCGTCCAACTGCTCGCCGAGCTGGGCGGCGCGGAGATCGTGCCGGGCGTGACGCACGCCGAGGCGCCGGTCGAGCCCGTCACCGTCACGATGCCCGCCGAGCACCCCGACAAGGTCGCGGGCGTCGCCTACGGGCGGGACGCGGTCGTCCGGCGGCTGGAGCAGGTCGGCTGCACGGTCGCCGGGGACGACGTCCTGACGGTGACGCCGCCGTCCTGGCGTCCGGACCTGACCGACCCGAACGACCTCGCCGAGGAGGTCATCCGGCTCGAAGGCTACGAGGACATCCCGGCCAGGGCGCCCCGCCCGTCCGCCGGCCAGGGGCTGACCCCGCACCAGCGGCTGCGCCGCCGGGTCGGCCGCGCGCTCGCGGGCGCCGGCTACGTCGAGGCCCTGGCGTTCCCGTTCATCGCCGAGAAGGACCTCGACGGCCTGCAGCTCCCGGCGGACGACGCACGCCGCCGGACGCTGCGCCTCGCGAACCCGATGTCGGAGCAGGAGCCGCTGCTGCGCACCACGCTGCTGCCGGGCCTGCTCAAGGTCCTGGCGCTGAACGCGGGACGGGGCTTCGGCGACACCGGCCTGTTCGAGCTGGGTGTGGTGTTCCGGCCGCGCCCGGACGCGCCGGAGCGCGCGCCCCGCCTCCCCGTGGACCGCGGCCCGACGGCCGAAGAGATCACAGGTCTCGAGGCGGCGCTGCCGGACCAGCCGCACCGGGTGGCGGTCGTGCTGTCCGGCGACCGGGAGCCGTCGGGCTGGTGGGGCGAGGGCCGTCCGGCGCTGTGGGCGGACGCGATCGAGGCCGCCCGCACCGTGGCCCGCGAGGCGGGCGTGGAGCTGACGGTCAGGGCCGACCAGCATGCCCCCTGGCACCCCGGCCGCTGCGCCGCGCTCTACCTGGACGACACCCTGGTCGGCCACGCGGGCGAGCTGCACCCGCGCGTCACCAAGGCGTACGGGCTGCCGGCGCGGTCATGCGCGATGGAGCTGGAGCTGCGCCGCCTCGGCGAGCCGGTCTCCGTCCGCGCGACGCACGTGTCGCCCTACCCGGTCGCGAGCCAGGACGTCGCGCTCATCGTCGGCACCGACGTGCCCGCCGCCGAGGTGGAGTCGGCGCTGCGCGACGGAGCCGGCGAGCTGCTGGAGGCGATCCGGCTGTTCGACGTCTACACCGGCGAGCAGGTGGGGGAGGGCCGCAAGTCCCTCGCGTACTCGCTGCGGTTCCGCGCCCCGGACCGCACGCTGACCGCCGAGGAGGCGTCGCAGGCCCGTGATGCCGCGGTGGCGGTCGCGGCCGGCCGTACCGGGGCCGTCCTGCGCGGCGCCTGAGACCGGTCGACCGCGCCCTGGGCCCGCCGCGGGTTCCGGGGCGCGGTCGCGTCTCAGCCGGCGTAGTCGAGGCTTCCGTCGCGCCGTCCGACGGATACGAGCCGGTCCATCGACAGCGCCGCCACCGCATACCAGCCCGCCCCGACCAGCGCCTCGATCCCGAGCAGCCGCATGATGCGGCCGATCGGCGCGCCGCCGAGGATGCCGCGCACCGCCTCCAGCCCGTGCACGGCCGGCAGCGCCTGCGCCGCGAACTCCAGCGGCGCGGGCCACACCTCGACCGGGACGTTCACCCCGCCGAACGTCATCACGATCCCGTACGCGACGTTCAGCACCAGCCATTCGACGCCGCGCAGCCGCAGCGCGATGCCGGCCAGCGCGCACCCGTAGCCGTAGCTGCTCGCGAGGATGAGCACGACGACCGGGACGGCGTATGCGGCGCGCGGCCACGGCAGCGGGACGCCAAGCAGCGGCGGCAGGACGAGCCACGCGACCAGTGAGCTGGTCATCCCGGTCGCCGTCCACTGCAGGCCGCGGCCCAGATACACCGGCAGGTGCCCGGACGGCGCGACGGCCAGCAGCGGCAGCGTCCCCATGCGCCGCTCACCGGCCAGCGAGATCACCACGATGGTCGACTCCATGCAGGCCAGCACCACGATGTTGCCGACCAGCACGTACCGCATCGTCTCGTCGTCGCCGACGTAGCGGCCCAGCAGCGCGTAGAACGTGGCCTGGCAGAGCAGCCGCATCAGCCACCCGAACGTCCAGGTCCGCCACGTGTAGACGGCGCCCATCTCGGCGAAGCCCAGGATCAGCGATTCCCGGACGATCCGGAGCACGTGCCTCACGCGAACTCCACCATCCCTTCCCGGCGGGACCGGTTCACGTAGCGCCGCGTCAGCCACAGGCCCGCGGCCATCGCCGCCGCGCCCAGCGCGAGGATCGCTGCGACCGGCCAGAACCGGCCGCTCGCATCGCCGCGCACGGCGTCCCGCAGCAGTTCGGCGCTCCACGACAGGAACACGACCCGGCTGAACGGGTGCAGCCATCCGGGCAGCGCCGCGACCGGGACGAGGATCCCGCCGAGGATGTAGAAGGGGTAGCCGAGGGAGTTCTGCAGGACGTCCCGCGCCCGCGACACCACGAGCACCGCCGACAGCAGCGTCGCCGTCCCGATCGTCGCGAGGCAGGTGACCGCGACCGCGAGCACGAACAGGCCCGGATCGGCGATTGTCACCACCCGGCCGAACCCGAGCGCCGCCACCAGCCACGACTCCGCGAACGCCGCCGCGCCCACCAGCACCACCGTCGCGACCCGCCCGGCCACCACCGGGCCGAGCGGGACGGGCGCCGCGACCATCGGGGAGAACCGGCCGGCCCAGCGGTCCTCGGGGACGATGCGCCCGGCGTAGTCGAGCGCGGCGACCCACAGCCCGATCAACCCCGGCGCGAGGACGGCGTTCGCCACGGCGTCCGGCCGGTGCGACGTCACGGTCAGCGCCAGCATCGTCGTGGTCTGCATGGGAGCGATCAGCAGGACGAGCGCGTGCTCCGGCGCGTGCCGCGACAGCGCGAGCTGGAGCAGCACCGCCTGCCACATCGCACGGAGCATGCTCATACGCGCATCCCCCGGTCGCCGACCGTGCGCAGGTACACCTCTTCGAGCGTCGGCTCGCCGCGCCGGGCGGTGAGGACATCGCGGTCCAGCAGCCAGGCGAGGACGCGGCGGGTGCCGTCCCGGCCGGCCGTGTGGACGCGCCAGGCGGTCCCATCCCGCTGCTCGGCGTCGATCACGTCCGGCAGGAGGGCCAGGGCCTCGATGAGGGACGGGTCGGGGTGGGTGAAGTCGACGCACTCGCGTTCGCCGAGGAACCGCCCGGCCCGCGCGGTGTCGGCGCTGAGCAGCATCTGGCCGCGGTCGATGAGCGTCACCCTGTCGCACAGCGCCGTGGCCTCGTCCATGTCGTGCGTGGCCAGCAGGAACGTGCGGCCTTCCGCGCGCAGGTCGAGGACGAGCCGCCGGAACGCCCCGGCCGCGACGGGGTCGAGCCCGGACGTCGGCTCGTCCAGGAACAGCACGCGCGGCTCGTGCAGCAGCCCCCGCGCCAGGTGCAGCCGCTGCCGCATCCCGCGCGAGAACCGCTCGACACGGTCGTCCGCGCGCTCGGCGAGCCCGACCCGTTCCAGCAGCGCGTCGGCGCGCTCGCGGGTCGTGCGGGCGCCGAGCTTGTAGAGCGCGCCCCAGAACAGCAGGTTGCGGCGGGCGGACAGCCGGTCGTAGAGGCCCCGGTCGCCGCCGAGGACGAGCCCGACCTGCGACCGGACGGTGCGCGTGTCGGTCACGACGTCGCGGCCGAGGACCCGCGCCGACCCGCCCGACGGCAGCAGCACGGTGGAGAGGATCTTGACGAGGGTGGTCTTGCCCGCCCCGTTCGGCCCGAGCAGCCCGTGGATCTCGTTCTGCTCGATGGCCAGGGTCAGGTCGTCCAGGGCGACGACGGGGTCCTTGCGCCCGCGCTTGTAGACGCGTCGCAGCCCGGAGGTGTGCACGGCGGCTTCCATGCCTCGACCGTCGCCGTAAGGAGGGGGCCCGAGCCATAAGGCGGCGGCTTATCTCGGCGGCTTGTCTCCTAGGCGAGCCCGCGGTCGCGGGCGGCGGCGACGGCCTCGCCGCGCGAGGAGACGCCGAGCTTGGCGAGGATGTTGGAGACGTGGACGCTGGCGGTCTTGGGGGAGATGACCAGCTCCTCGGCGATCTCCCGGTTGGAGCGGCCGCGCGCCAGCAGCCGCATCACCTCGGACTCGCGCGCGGTCAGCGGCCCGCCGGACGGCCCGGCCAGGCCCGCCCGGCGGGCGCGTTCGGAGACGCGGCGGGCCAGCGGCGCGGCGCCGAGGCGGTCGGCGATCGCCGCGGCGCGGTCCAGCCGGGCGGCCGCCGCCGTCCGGTCCCCGGCCGCGAGGTCGGCGCAGGCGGCGTCGAAGAGCGCCCGGGCCAGCGGGTAGGGCTGATCCATCGTCTCCCACGCCTCGATCACGGTGCCCCAGGCCGCCGGACCTCCGGTCAGTGCGCTGACGGCCGCCCGGTGCGCCGCTGCGACCGGCGTCAGGACGGGCAGCCCCCGGGCCAGTTCCGTGATCTCGGGGAGGCGCGGGCCGCCGGCGTGGGCGGCGGTCTCCAGCAGCGGCCAGAGATGGCAGGGCTGGACGGTGAGCCGCGGATGGCGCAGGACGGCGTCCACCGTCGCGCGGGCGGCCGGGCGGTCCTCCTCCGCCAGCCGCCACTCGATGATCATCTGGGCGAGCGGCAGCGCGGTCTGCGGGAACCCCGTGCCGAGCGGGACGGACAGCGCCTCCGGATCGGGCCGCGGGCCGGTGCCCCGCGCCGCCAGCAGGGCGATCCGCCAGATCATCATCTGCAGCCGGAAGGCCGCCCCGTGATGGCGGTCGAGCCGCCGCTGGAGCGTCCCGGCGGCCTCGTCCCAGCGGCCGAGCCGGTACAGCGCCTCCACCTCGTTGACCGCGAGCGCCGTTCCCGCGCTGTAGACGACCCCCGCGTCCTCCGCGGCGGCGAGGCCGTCGGCCGCGAGCCCCAGCGCCTCCTCGGCACGGCCCCGGTTCAGACGGCAGTGGACGAGCGTGTTCAGCGCCCGGGCGTGCACCCACGGTTCGAGGTCACGGCGCAGCACCCGTTCGAGCGGGACCAGGTCGCCCTGGCCGTCCCGCGCCGTGGCGGCGGCCAGGATCGCCTCCAGCGGGGCGAGGTCGATGCCGGCTCCGAGGCGGCGCGCCAATTCCAGCGCCTCCCGGCCGAGCCGTGCGCCTTCGTCATGCTCCCCGTAGACGAGCAGGCGGGAACTCAGCTGCGACAGCACCCGGACGCGATCCGGTGTGGGGGCGGCCGTGAGCCGCTCGGCCGCCCGCAGGTCGCCCAGCTCGTCCTCCCGGCCCTGGACGCCCCGCAGGCCCGCCCTGAGCGCCAGCAACCGCGCGGTCCGGACCGGGGCGTCCCCAGCGTCCGCCATGGCCTGCCGGACGAGCGGCAGCCCGCGATCGGCGTCACCGGCCATTCCGGCGACCTCCGCCGCGATCTCCAGGACCCGGTGGCGGGGGAGCCCGGTCAGGGAGGCGGCCCCGGGCACCCGGTCCCACCGGTCCAGAACGCGTTCCAGCAGCGTGAGCTGTTCGGCGTACGCGGCGGCGGCGCGCCGCTCGCCGGCGGCATGCCACGCGGCCGCCAGGGCCCGCGCATGATCCCCGCAACCCTGCCAGTGGACGGCGAGGGCGCTCGCCGGGGCGTCACTGAGTTCCGGGGAGCGTTCGATGGTCTCGGCGTACCGGCGGTGGAGGCCGGCGCGTTCACCGGGGAGCAGGTCCTCGTGGACGGCCTCGCGGATGAGCGCGTGCCGGAACGCGTACCCGTCGCCGTCCGCGACGGCGAGGCCGTGGTCGACGGCGGGGCGGAGGGCCGCGCTGAGCCCCTCATCGGGCAGGCCGGTCACCGCGGCGAGGAGGCCGTGCCCGACCCGTTCGCCGGCGGCGCTCGCCGCCCGCAGTGCGGCGCGGGACTCCTCCGGCAGCCGGCGGACGCGGCCGAGCAGCAGGTCGCGCAGCGAGCCGGGGACCGTCTCGTCCGGGCTGCCGATGAGCGCCTCCACGAACAGCGGGTTGCCGCCGGCGCGGGCATGGGCGTCGCGCACCAGGGCGGGGCCGGCGGCGCCGAGGATGCCGCGCACCTGGTCCGCCACCTCGGACGGGCTGAGGGGCGGCAGATCGATGCGCGTCACGTGGGGGAGGCGGGCCAGGCCGGCGAACAGGGGCCGGGTACCGGGTTCCTCGGGACGGAAGGTGACGACCGGCAGCACCCGGCCGTGCGGCGGGTTCCGGAACAGGAAGGACAGCAGGTCCCGCGTGGAGCCGTCGGCCCAGTGGGCGTCCTCGATCACCAGGACGGCCGGCTCCCGCTCGCCGAGCCGTTCCACGAGCGTCAGGACGTGCTCGAACAGCCGCATCTGCCCGGTGCCGTCGTCGGGCGGCGGCGCGGCGGCGGTCAGGCCGGGCATCAGCCGGGCCAGCTCCGGCAGGGACGTCCCGGGCATCAGCGAGACGACGGTGTCCCGGCCGAGGCGCCGCAGGATCGCGCTGAACGGCGCGTAGGGCAGGCTGGCCGCGCCCAGATCGAGGCACCCGCCGGTCAGCGTGCGCAGCTCCCGCGTGAACTCGGTGACCAGGCGGGTCTTGCCGCCGCCCGCCTCCCCGCCGACGAGGACGGCGGCGGGCTCGCCCGCGCACGCCCGCGCGTGGGCGCTGCGCAACGCGCCAAGTTCGGCGGCGCGCCCGGCGAAAACGGGGCTGACGGTTCCCATCCGCACCAGCATGCCGGGCCGCCCGGCGAGGATCCACCGAGAATCTCCGACGTGATTTGCCCCGCGATAGGGGGCCGGGTAGCCTCGACGCCGTCACATCGCCGTCCGGCAGGGGAGTCCATTGAGGATCTGAGGTCCGACACCGCGCGTATGGCCGTCCACGGCCCGCGCACGTGACCTCAGAGCGGACCCTCGTCTCGCCGGGCTTTCTCATGCCCGCCGGCGCGTCGCGCGATCCCGCGGTGTCTCCATGCAGCCCGAAACCGCTCGAACCCATGGAGACCGCCCTTATGTCATTCGCCATCGTGTGCTCGGACCTGTCATTCGCCTGGCCGGACGGCACCGTCGTGCTGGCCGGCCTCGACGCCGCGTTCGGCGCCGGCCGCACCGGGCTGATCGGCGTCAACGGCTCCGGCAAGTCCACCCTGCTCAAGATCATCGCCGGTGAGCTGCGGCCCGCGTCGGGCACCGTCGCCGTCGAGGGGGAGGTCGGCTACCTGCCGCAGAACCTCGTCCTCGACGACGCCGCCACCGTCTCGGACCTGCTCGGCATCACCGCGACCCGCGCCGCGCTGCACGCCATCGAGCGCGGCGAGGCCACCGAGGAGAACTTCACCGCGGTCGGGGACGACTGGGACGTCGAGGAGCGCGCCCGCGCCGAGCTCGACCGCCTCGGCCTCGACCACCTCGGCCTGGACCGCACCGTCCGGGCCCTGTCCGGCGGTGAGGCCGTGATGGTCGGGCTCGCGGCCCGGTTCCTCGCGCGTCCCGACGTCCTGCTCCTGGACGAGCCCACCAACAACCTCGACCTGGACGCGCGCCACCGCCTCTACGACGCGGTCGCGTCCTGGGCGGGCGTGCTCGTCGTGGTCAGCCACGACCGGGAGCTGCTCGACCGCGTCGACGAGATCGCCGACCTGCGCGACGGCGCGATCCGGACGTTCGGCGGCGGCCTGTCCGCCTACGAGGACCTCCTCTCCGTCGAGAAGGAGGCCGCGGAGCGGACGGTCAGGGCCGCCGAGACGGACCTGCGCCGCCAGAAGCGCGAACTGGAGGAGGCCCACGTCAAACTCGCCAGGCGCAAGCGCTACGGGAACAAGATGTTCGAGAACAAGCGCGAACCGAAGATCATCATGGGGGCGCGCAAACGGGCCGCGCAGGAGTCGGCGGGCAAGCACCGCATCATGCACGAGGAGCGCCTCGCCGGCGCCCGCTCCCGGCTCACCGAGGCCGAGGAGGGCGTCCGCGAGGACGCCGAAATCCGGATCGAGCTGCCCGCCACGCGGGTCCCGGCGGGCCGCACGGTCGTCACCGTGACCGGCCTGACCGCGCCCGAGCCGGAGACCGGCACGCTCACCGAGCTGATCGTCCGGGGCCCGGAGCGGATCGCGCTGACCGGCCCGAACGGCTCCGGCAAGACGACGTTCCTCCGCGCGCTCACCGGCGAGCGCGTGCCGGAGGGGACGACCGTCAAGATCGGTGTCGACGGCGTCCGCTACCTGCCGCAACGCCTCGACGTCCTGGACGACGGGCTGAGCGTCATCGACAACGTCCGCGCCCAGGCGCCGTCCGCCCCCGTTACCGATATCAGGGGCGGCCTGGCCCGGTTCCTCTTCCGGGGCGCACGCGCCGAGCAGCCGGCCGGCACGCTGTCGGGCGGCGAGCGTTTCCGCGCCGTCCTCGCGTCCTTGCTCCTCGCCGAGCCCGCCCCCCAGCTGCTCATGCTGGACGAGCCGACGAACAACCTCGACATGGCCAGCGCCGCGCAGCTCGCCCAGGCCCTCGCCGCCTACGAGGGCGCGCTGATCGTGGTCAGCCACGACGTCCCGTTCCTGCGCACCCTCGGCCTCACCCGCCGGCTCCGCATGGACCGCGCGTCCGGCCTCACCGAAACAGAACCGATGTAATGGCAAAAATCAGGTGATCTTGCGTTATCGGCGCTGTTACGGTCGTGCTCGCGATCGAGGGGAAGTGAACGAGATGCCGACGAAGCTCAACCAGATCATCGCGGTCGAGAAGGGCGTGAAGAGCAAGTCCGTCCAGGACCTGGCGGCGGCGCACCAGTCGACGCAGAAGGCCCCGCTGCTGTCCGGCATCTCACGGACCTACCAGCCGAAGGACGAGGAGGGCGAGCAGCTGCCCGCCGAGTCCACCCGCGTCCAGGTCACGGTCGAGGGCGTGCTGCGGGACGTGACGCGCTCCCTCACCCGGCTGTTCGACGTCACCGCCACCAAGGACTGGGCGAACTGCGCCGCCCGCGCCGACGTGACCGTGGACGGCGCGACGCTGGTGCGGGACGTGCCGGTCACCTACCTGCTGTTCCTGGAGAAGCAGCTGAACGACCTGCACGCCTTCCTCCGCAAGCTGCCGATCCTGGACGCCGCCGAGACGTGGACGTTCGACCCGTCCACCGACGTGTGGCGGACCGAGCCCGTCCGCACGGTGAAGACCAAGAAGGTCCCGCGCAACCACGTCAAGGCGGAGGCGACCGACAAGCACCCGGCCCAGGTCGAGGTCTACTACGAGGACATCGCCGTCGGCCACTGGACGACGGTGAAGTTCTCCGGCGCGCTGCCGGCCAGGCGGGTCAACGAGCTGCTGGCGCGCATCGAGAAGCTGCAGGACGCGGTGAAGTTCGCGCGGGAGGAGGCCAACGGCGCCGAGGTGACCGACCAGCGCGTCGGTGACGCGGTGTTCGGCTACATCTTCGGGTGACCCGGCCACGGCGGGCCCGCCCGCGACAACTCAACAGGATCCCCCCGCCGCTGCGCGGGGGGTGCGCGAGGAGCGCAAGCTGAAGCTGAAGCCGAAGCTGACCAGGGTGAGCGTTCAGTGCGGGTTCGAATCCCGCCCCCGGCACGCGTGCCGGGGTGGCCCAACAGGTAGAGGCAGCCGCCCGCTCAACCTCAGATTCTCGCTCCAAGCTCAGCATTCACCGCCGATCGCCGGATCGCGCGGACGTGGACGACAACCCTTGGGATGCCGGTTCGAATCCGGCTCGCTCCGCTCGTGGGGCGATGGCGTAACGGCAACGCACGAGGGCCTCAGGATGATCCGCGTCCACCTTGACGCCGGCGTGCGAAATGGGCGGTAACGAAGGGGCCCGGGGGCTGGCTAAACCCCCGGGCCCCGCTGCGTCCGCGCGGATCAGGTGAGGACGCGCTTGGTGAAGGTGCGGGTCGCGGCCCAGGTCAGCAGGACCGTCCCGCCGATGATGGCGAGCAGGAACGCCCACGCCGGCATGTGCGGGATGGCCGGGGTGAGCGCGCTGCGCAGCCCCTCGCTGACATAGACGAGGGGGTTGAAGAGGCTGGCGATCTGCAGCCAGCGGATGTCGTCCAGCGCCGACCACGGGTAGTACACGCAGCCGAGCATCGTCATCGGCAGCAGCACCATCGCGAACAGCACCTGGACCTTCTGCGGGTTCATCAGCGTGCCGAGCAGCAGTCCGCCGGCCGCCGACAGCAGCGAACCCGCCACCATCACGAGGATCAGGATCGGCCAGTTGTCCACGTGCACCTTGGGCGCCTGCCCCTCGGCGTGGATGAACAGCACCGCGGGGAAGACCAGCAGCCCGCCGATCAGCCCCTGCGTCGCCGCCGCGATGATCTTCTGTGCGGCCAGCAGCGGGATCGGCACCGGCGCCAGCGCCCGGTCGGTGATCGACTTCTGCCAGGTCAGCTCCATCATCAGCGGGAAGATCACCGCCATCATCGCCTGCATGATGATGGACGAGCCGACGAGGCCCGGCACGAGGATGGTGGAGAACGTCGGCCCGCCCGGCCCGCCCGCCATCGCGCCGCCGCCGAGCTTCGGCAGGACGTAGGCGAACACGAACACGAACAGCACCGGCTGCACCAGCACCCGGACGAACGTCGACAGGAAGTTCTTGCGCATGACCCGCGCCTCGCGCGCCATCATCGCGGCGAAGGTGCGCGGGATCGTCGCCCGCGCCGGAGGCGGCGGCGCCAGGACGGCGGGCGCGGTGGAGGCGGTCATTCGCGGTATTCCCTTCCGGTGAGGGTGAGGAAGACGGTCTCCAGGCTCGGGCGGAGCTGGGTCGCGTCGGTGACGCCGACGCCCGCGCCGGACCCGATCGTGACGAGTTCGCCGAGGATGCCGTCGGGGTCGGCGGCGAAGACGCGGACCTGGCCGTCGTTGACCTCGACCCTGCTGATGCCGTTCCGGTCGCCGAGCTTCTCGATCTCACGCGGGGCGGCGGCGTCGTAGGTGACGGTGATGACGGTGTCGGCGCCGGCGCTGGACTTCAGCTGGTCCACCGTGCCGCTGGCGAGGATCTTCCCGTGGTCGACGACGGCGACCCGGTCGCAGAGCGCCTCCGCCTCCTCCATGTAGTGGGTCGTGAGCAAGATCGTCTGGCCGCCCGCCTGGAGCCCGCGCAGCACCTCCCACAGGTTGGTGCGGGTCTGCGGGTCGAGGCCGGCGGTGGGCTCGTCCAGGAACAGCACCTCGGGGCCGTGCATCAGGGCCCGGCAGATCATGACGCGCTTGGCCTGCCCGCCGGAGATCTCGAACGGGTTGCCGCCGCGCGCCTCGGTGAGCCCGAACAGCTCCAGCAGCTCGGCGGCGCGCCTGCGGGCGTCGCGGGCGCCGAGCCCGAAGTAGCGGCCGCGGAACTCCAGGTTCTCGGCGACGGTGAGGTCGCTGTCCAGGGTGTTGTTCTGCGACACCACGCCGATGCGCCGCTTGATCTCGACGGCGTCCTTCACCACGTCCAGGCCGGTCACCTGCGCGCTGCCGCCCGTCGGGACGACCAGCGTGGTGAGCATGCCGATGGTGGTGGACTTGCCCGCGCCGTTCGGCCCGAGCAGGCCGAAGAACTCGCCGCGCGGGACGTTCAGGTCGATGCCCTGCACGGCGGGCACCGCGGGACGCGGCCCGGACGCGGGATAGGTCTTCTCCAGGCCGACCGTGCGAACGGCCGCTTCCGGGGGTTCGGTCATGCGCCGTCTCCCTCCGCTTCCTCTTCGTGGGAGTAGTCCTCGAACCGTTTGATCAGTTTGACCAGGAACCTGCGGATGACCTCCTCGTCGCCCTCGTCCACGACGTCGTAGAGGCGGCCGAGGTCCCGGCCGATGGGCTGCGACTTCTCGGCGATCAGATGCCGGCCGGAGTCGGTGATGCGCAGCATCACGCCGCGCCGGTCGCGGTAGGAGCGCTCGCGCCGGACGTGGCCGTTGCGCTCCAGGGTGTCGGCCACCGAGGTGATCGTGGCGGGGGTGACGAGCAGCCGCTTGGCGGCCTCGCCGGGACGGAGCCCGTCCTCGACGATGAGCAGCCGGAGCAGGAAGAACCCGGCGGGGCTGATGCCGTGCTTCTCGATGATCCGCCAGGCGACGGGGGCCGACAGCCGCGACGCCGTGGCGAAGAGCCTGCCGAGCGGCCATTCCTCCATGGGGCCGATCATCGCGAGGTCGCCGAAACCGAGGTTCTTCATGCGGGAGATGTTAGGGAACCGATGTTTAGAGGGCAAATCTTTAGCGTCCTAAATACTCTCGATGACATGATGTCAACATAAGTTGACGCCGCGACCATGTCAACCTCGGTTGACGACAGCGATCAGTGTGGCGCTCGTCTCAACGCCTGCGAAAACGGGACCCGGCGTTGAATAGGAATCCAGGGTCCTGCATACTCTTGCTTGTTGTCTTCGAGAGGGCATGGGGAGATGGGAATCCGGACGGCGGTCGCCGGCGCCAGCGGTTACGCGGGCGGCGAGCTGCTGCGCATCCTGGCGGGACATCCAGAGTTCGAGATCGGCGCGCTGACGGCGGGCTCCAACGCGGGCACCGAGCTGGGCGCGCACCAGCCCCACCTGCGATCCCTGGCCGGGCGCGTCCTGGCCGAGACCACCCCCGAGACCCTCGCCGGCCACGACGTCGTCTTCCTGGCGCTGCCGCACGGCCAGTCCGGGCCGCTCGCCGCGCAGCTCGGCGAGGACGTGCTGGTCATCGACTGCGGCGCGGACCACCGCCTCGCCGACGCGGCCGCCTGGGAAGCCTTCTACGGGACGCCGCACGCGGGCACCTGGCCCTACGGGCTGCCCGAACTGCCCGGCCACCGGGACGCGCTGCGCGGCGCCCGGCGGGTCGCGGTCCCCGGCTGCTACCCGACCGCCGTGTCGCTCGCGCTGTTCCCGGCGTACACCGCCGGGCTCGCCGAGCCCGACGCCGTCGTGGTCGCCGCGTCCGGTACCTCCGGCGCCGGACGGGCCCTCAAGCCGCACCTGCTCGGCAGCGAGGTCATGGGCGCGGTCAGCGCTTACGGCGTCGCCGGCACGCATAGGCATACGCCCGAGATGATCCAGAACCTGAGCGCGGCGGCGGGGGAGCCGGTCACGGTCTCCTTCACCCCGACGCTCGCGCCGATGAGCCGCGGCATCCTCGCGACCTGCACGGCCAAGGCCAGGCCCGGCGTCACCGCCGCGACGCTGCGCGCCGCCTACGAGAGGGCCTACGCCGGCGAGGCGTTCGTCGACCTGCTGCCCGAGGGCCGGTGGCCCGCCACGTCCATGACGCTCGGGGCGAACACCGTCCTCCTCCAGACGGCCCTGGACGAGGCGGCCGGCCGCATCGTCGTGATCGCCGCCGTCGACAACCTCGCCAAGGGCACCGCGGGCGGCGCGGTCCAGAGCGCCAACATCGCCCTCGGCCTCCCGGAAGAACTAGGGCTGACCACGATCGGAGTGTCCCCTTGAGCGTCACCGCCCCCAGGGGTTTCCGCGCCGCCGGCGTCGTCGCCGGCCTCAAGGACAGCGGGAACCGCGACCTGGCCCTCGTCGTCAACGACGGGCCGTCCCGCGCCGCGGCCGGCGTCTTCACCCGCAACCGCGTGAAGGCCGCGCCCGTCCTGTGGTCGGAGCAGGTCCTCAAGGGCGGCCGCGTCCGCGCGGTCGTGCTGAACGCCGGCGGCGCCAACGCCTGCACCGGCGCCCCCGGCTTCCAGGACACCCACGCCACCGCCGAGAAGGCCGCCGAGCTGCTGGAGGACTCCGCCGGCGAGATCGCCGTCTGCTCCACCGGGCTGATCGGCGAGCGGCTCCCGATGGACCTGCTGCTGCCCGGCGTCGACAAGGCCGCGGCCGAGTTGTCGCGCGGGGACGGCGGGCTCGCCGCCGCCGACGCGATCCGCACCACCGACACCGTCGGGAAGATCTCCTTCCGGCAGGGCGAGGGCGGCTACATGATCGGCGCGATGGCGAAGGGCGCCGGCATGCTCGCCCCGTCCCTCGCCACGATGCTGTGCGTCATCACCACCGACGCCGACCTGCCCGCCGGGACGCTCGACCGGGCGCTGCGGGCGGCGACCGGCGCGACCCTCGACCGGCTCGACTCCGACGGCTGCATGTCGACCAACGACACCGTCCTGCTGCTGGCGTCCGGCGCCGCCGGGACCGCCCCGGGCGAGGAGGAGTTCACCGCGCTGCTCACCGAGGTGTGCGGCGATCTCACCCGGCAGCTGCTCGTGGACGCCGAGGGCGCCTCCAAGGCCATCGCGATCGAGGTCGTCGGCGCCGCGTCCGAGGACGACGCCGTCACCGTCGGGCGGTCCATCGCCCGCAACAACCTGCTCAAATGCGCGATCCACGGCGAGGACCCGAACTGGGGCCGGGTGCTGTCGGCGGTCGGCACCACCGACGCGGTGTTCGAGCCCGACCACGTCAACGTCGCGATCAACGGCGTGTGGGTGTGCCGGAACGGCTCGTTCGGCGACGACCGCGACAAGGTCGACCTGCGCCCCCGGGACGTGACGATCACCGTCGACCTCGCGGCCGGCCCGAACAGCGCCACCGTCTGGACGACCGACCTCACGGCCGACTACGTCCACGAGAATTCGGCGTACTCCACATGAGCGCGATCACCAGCGGCGCGGAGATCCGCGGCAACCGGATGGGCGTGCTGTCGAAGGCCGAGACGCTCATCAAGGCGCTGCCGTGGCTGGAGCGCTTCCACGGGACGACCGTCGTGATCAAGTACGGCGGGCACGCGATGACGGACGAGGCACTGCGGCACTCGTTCGCCGAGGACGTCGTGTTCCTGCGCTACGCCGGGCTGAAGCCGGTGATCGTGCACGGCGGCGGCCCGCAGATCAACGCGGCGCTCGCCCGCAGCGGCATCGACTCGACGTTCACCGCCGGGCTGCGCGTCACCACGCCGGAGGCCATGGAGGTCGTCCGGATGGTGCTGACCGGGCAGGTGCAGCGCGACGTCGTCGGCTTCATCAACCGGCACGGGCCGTTCGCGGTCGGCATGTCCGGCGAGGACGCGAACCTGTTCACCGCCGAGCGCAAGCACGCGGTCGTGGACGGCGAGAAGGTCGACATCGGCCAGGTCGGCGAGATCGTCGAGGTGCAGGTCGGGGCCGTCCGGGCACTGCTGGACGACGGGCGCGTCCCGGTCGTGTCCAGCATCGCGCGCGGCGACGACGGCGAGGTCTACAACGTCAACGCCGACACGGCCGCCGCGGCGCTGGCCGTCGCGCTGGACGCGACGAAGCTCGTGGTCCTCACCGACGTCGACGGCCTCTACGCGAACTGGCCCGACAGCGACGACGTGATCGACAGCCTCACCACCGACGAGCTGGCGGCGCTGCTGCCCGGCCTGTCGGCCGGGATGGTGCCGAAGATGGAGGCCTGCCTGACGGCCGTGCGCGGCGGCGTCCCGCAGGCCCACGTGCTGGACGGGCGCGTCCCGCACTCGCTGCTCCTTGAGATCTTCACCGACGAAGGGATCGGAACGATGGTGCTGCCCAGCCTCCCGGGCGCCCCGGCCGAGGGGACGTCATGAGCGACTTGCAAGGCCGTTTCGAAGCCGCGTTCATGCCGAACTACGGCGTGCCGCCGGTGGCGCTGGTGCGCGGCGAGGGCTGCCGGGTCTGGGACGCCGCCGGCCGCGAGTACCTCGACCTGATCGCCGGGATCGCGGTCAGCTCGCTCGGGCACGCGCACCCGGCCCTCGTCGAGGCGGTGTCGTCGCAGGTAGCGACACTGGCGCACACGTCCAACCTGTTCCTGCACGAGCCCGAGGTGCTGCTCGCCGAGCGGCTGCGCGAACTGCTGGGCGGCGACGGGAAGGTGTTCTTCGGCAACAGCGGCACCGAGGCCAACGAGTGCGCGCTCAAACTCGCCATCAAGTACGGGAAGCGGAACGGGCGGTCGTACTTCGTCGCGGCGGAGAACGGGTTCCACGGCCGGAGCATGGGGGCGCTGTCGCTGACCGGCAAGGCGGCCATCCGGGAGCCGTTCGGACCGTTCGCCATCGACGTCCGGTTCGCCCCCTACGGTGACGCCGATGCGCTGAAGGCCGCGGTGGACGAGGAGTGCGCGGCCGTCTTCCTGGAGCCGACGCAGGGCGAGGCCGGGGTCGTCCCGCCGCCGGACGGCTACTTCAGGGCCGCCCGTGAGATCTGCGACGCGACGGGCGCGCTGTTCGTCGCCGACGAGATCCAGTCCGCGATCGGCCGCACCGGCACCTGGTTCGCGTTCGAGCACGAGAACGCCGAGCCGGACGTCATCACTCTCGCCAAGGGCCTCGGGGGCGGGCTGCCGATCGGCGCCTGCATCGCGTTCGGCCCGCACGGCGACCTGTTCGCGAAGGGCGACCACGGCAGCACGTTCGGCGGGAACCCGGTCGCCGCCGCCGCCGCGCTCGCCGTCCTCGGCACCATCGAGAAGGACGGCCTCCTCGCCGCCGCCGTCTCGGTGGGGGAGACCCTCGCCGCCGGACTCGGCGCCATCGACCACCCGCTGCTCGCGGGCGTGCGCGGGCGCGGGCTGTGGCGCGCCGCCGTCCTGACCGGGCCGCACGCACCCGCGGTGGAGGCCGCCGCCCGCGACGCCGGCTTCCTCATCAACGCGCTCCAGCCGGACGCGCTGCGGATCGCGCCGCCGCTCGTCCTCACGGCGGAGGAGGCGCAGTCGTTCGCCGACGCGTTCCCCTCGATCCTCGATGCCGCCGCGCAGGGGGGCCGACCATGACCAGGCACTTCCTCCGGGACGACGACCTCGCCCCCGCCGAGCAGGCCGAGGTCCTCGACCTCGCGGCCAAGGTCAAGAAGGACCGGTTCGGCCACCGGCCGCTCGACGGCCCGCAGTCGGTCGCCGTCCTGTTCGACAAGCCGTCCACCCGGACCCGGCTGTCCTTCACCGCCGGCATCGCCGAACTGGGCGGCAACCCCCTCGTCATGGACGCGGGAACGAGCCAGCTCGGCCGCGGCGAGACCATCGCCGACACCGCGCGCGTCCTGGAACGGCAGGTCAGCGCCATCGTGTGGCGGACGGCCGGGCAGGAGCGCATCGACGAGATGGCCGCCGGCACCACCGTCCCGGTCGTCAACGCCCTCACCGACGAGTTCCACCCCTGCCAGATCCTCGCCGACCTGCAGACCGTCCGGGAGGCCAAGGGCGCCCTCGCCGGCGTCACCCTCGCCTACTTCGGCGACGGCGCCAACAACATGGCGCACTCCTACCTGCTCGGCTGCGCCACCGCCGGGATGCACGTCCGCGTGGGCGCGCCCGCGTCGCTGCCGCCCGATCCCTCGGTCGTGGCCCGGGCCACCGAGATCGCCGCCGCCACCGGCGGGTCCGTGACCGTCACCGACGACGCCGCCGAGGCCGCCGCCGGAGCCGACGTCCTCGCCACCGACACGTGGGTGTCGATGGGCCAGGACGGCAAGGACACCTCCCTCTACGAGCCGTACGCCGTGAACGACGACTTGCTCGCCCTCGCCGACCCCTCGGCGATCGTCCTGCACTGCCTGCCCGCCTACCGCGGCAAGGAGATCGCCGCGTCCGTCCTGGACGGCCCGCAGAGCCGCGTCTGGGACGAGGCGGAGAACCGGCTGCACGCCCAGAAGGCGCTGCTCGTCTGGCTGCTGGAGCGCTCCCGGTGACGACCCCCATGACCAAGGCCGCCCGGCACGCCCGGGTGATCGAGCTGCTGACCCGGCATCCCGTCCACTCGCAGGGGGAGCTCGCGAAGCTCCTCGGCGACGAGGGCGTCGAGGTCACCCAGGCCACGCTGTCGCGCGACCTGGTCGAGATCGGCGCGGTGAAGCTGCGCGCCGACGACGGCAGCCTGATCTACGCCGTCCCCGGAGAGGGCGGCGAGCGGATCCGGCGGGCCCGCACCGGGGCCGCCGAGACCTTCACCGGACGGCTCTCCCGGCTCGCCGCGGAGCTGCTCGTCTCGGCCGAGGCGTCGGCCAACCTGGTCATGGTGCGGACCCCGCCGGGGGCCGCGCAGTACCTGGCCTCGGCGATCGACCATGCCGAATGGCCGGCGATCCTCGGGACCGTCGCGGGCGACGACTCGATCCTCGTCATCTCCCGCGACCCAAGCGGCGGGGAGGACGTCGCGGCAGCGCTCCTCAGACTGACCAACGGGCGCGAACGACGAAGCTAGGGCCGCCGGGCGGCCCCCATCCCAGCCTTCCGAATCCGAACACTTCGCACAGGAGACAAAGACCATGAGCGAGCGCGTCGTACTCGCGTACTCCGGGGGCCTGGACACCTCCGTCGCCATCCCGTTCCTCGCCGAGCAGACCGGCGGCGAGGTCATCGCCGTCGCGGTGGACGTCGGCCAGGGCGGGGAGGACCTCGACACCATCCGCAAGCGGGCCCTCGCCTGCGGCGCCGCCGAGGCCGTCGTCGTGGACGCCAGGGAGGAGTTCGCCGCGGACTTCTGCGTCCCCGCCATGCAGGCCAACGCCCTCTACATGGACCGGTACCCGCTGGTGTCGGCGCTGTCCCGGCCGCTGATCGTCAAGCACCTGGTGTCGGCCGCCAAGGAGTTCGGCGGCACCACCGTGTCGCACGGCTGCACCGGCAAGGGCAACGACCAGGTCCGCTTCGAGGCCGGCCTGTCCGCCCTCGACCCAGGCCTGAAGGTCATCGCGCCCGCCCGCGACTTCGCCTGGACGCGCGACAAGGCCATCGCGTTCGCCGAGGACAAGGGCCTGCCGATCGACGTGTCGGCCAAGTCGCCGTACTCCATCGACCAGAACCTGTGGGGCCGGGCCGTCGAGACCGGGTTCCTGGAGGACATCTGGAACGGGCCCATCGAGGACGTCTACGACTACACCGCCGACCCCGCCGAGCCGCGCGAGGCCGACGAGGTCGTCATCACGTTCGCGTCCGGCGTGCCGGTCGCGCTGGACGGCCGCCCGCTCACCCCGTACCAGGTCATCGCCGAGCTGAACCGGCGCGCCGGCGCGCAGGGCGTCGGCCGCATCGACATGGTCGAGGACCGGCTCGTCGGCATCAAGAGCCGCGAGGTCTACGAGGCCCCGGCCGCGGTCGCGCTCATCACCGCGCACATGGAGCTGGAGAACGTCACCGTCGAGCGCGACCTCGCCCGCTTCAAGCGGTCCGTCGACCAGCGGTGGGGCGAGCTGGCCTACGACGGGCTGTGGTTCTCGCCGCTGAAGGACTCCCTGGACGCGTTCATCGCCGACGCGCAGCAGCACGTGTCCGGCGACGTCCGGCTGACCCTGCACGGCGGCCGCGCCGTCGTCACCGGCCGGCGCAGCGCCGCGTCCCTCTACAGCTACGACCTCGCCACCTACGCCACCGGCGACACCTTCGACCAGAGCCTCGCCAAGGGCTTCGTCGAGCTGTGGAGCCTGCCCACCAAGATCGCCGCCCAGCGCGACCGCGACCAGCGGGCCTGAGCACGCGGCGGCGGGCGGGGGCCGGTTTCGCCGTACCCTGGGCCGGACGCCGCGTCACCGCGCGGGGACGCCATGAGCACGGCGTCCCCGCGCGGCGCGAGCGCACGCCCGGCCGCGCGGGGACGGCCGGCGTGGTGAGATGGGACGACAACGATCAGTGGTGGGAAGAAGAGGATCTCAGTGACGAAGGCACCGACGCGGCTGTGGGGCGGCCGGTTCGAAGGCGGCCCGTCGGACGCGCTCGCGCGGCTCTCGGTGAGCGTCCAGTTCGACTGGCGGCTCGCCCCCTACGACCTGATGGGCTCGCGGGCGCACGCCCGCGTCCTCAACCGGGCCGGGCTGCTCACCGACGACGAGCTGGAACGCATGATCGGTGCCCTGGACGACCTGGAGGAGGCGTGCCGGTCCGGCGAGTTCCGGCCCACCGTCGCCGACGAGGACGTCCACACCGCCCTGGAGCGCGGCCTGCTGGAGCGGCTCGGCGCGCTCGGCGGCAAGCTGCGCGCCGGCCGCAGCCGCAACGACCAGGTCGCCACCGACCTGCGCCTCTACCTGCGCGACCACGCCCGCCAGATCGTCTCGCGGCTGGTGGAGCTGGAGACCGCGCTGATCGCGCAGGCCGAGCACAACCTCGGCGTCGCCGCGCCCGGCATGACGCACCTGCAGCACGCCCAGCCCGTGCTGTTCTCCCACCAGCTCCTCGCGCACGTCCAGCCGCTGACCCGCGACATCGCGCGGCTCCGCGACTGGGACAAGCGCGCCGCGATCTCCCCGCTCGGCTCCGGCGCGCTCGCCGGTTCGTCGCTGCCGCTCGACCCGCAGGCCACGGCCGCCGAGCTCGGCTTCGACGCCGCCGCGGCCAACTCCATGGACGCCGTCGCCGACCGCGACTTCGTCGCCGAGTTCCTCTTCGCCGCCGCGCTGATCGGCGTCCACCTGTCGCGCCTGGGCGAGGAGATCTGCCTCTGGGCGTCGCAGGAGTTCCGCTGGATCGAGATGGACGACACCTACGCCACCGGGTCGTCGATCATGCCGCAGAAGAAGAACCCCGACGTCGCCGAGCTGGCGCGCGGCAAGGCCGGCCGCCTCATCGGCCACCTCGTCGGGCTGCTCACCACCCTCAAGGGCCTGCCGCTCACCTACAACCGCGACCTGCAGGAGGACAAGGAGGGCGCGTTCGACGCCGTCGAGACGATGCTGCTCGTCCTGCCCGCGATGTCCGGGCTCATCGCGACGATGCGCGTCAACACGGAGCGGCTGGAGGCCCTCGCGCCGGACGGCTTCGCCCTCGCCACCGACCTCGCCGAGCTGCTCGTCCGCCGCGGGGTCGCGTTCCGCGACGCGCACGAGGTCGTCGGCCACCTGGTCGTCTGGTGCCAGGTCAACGACAAGGACTTCGACGACCTCACCGACGAGGAACTCGGCAAGGTGTCGCCGCACCTGACGCCGGACGTCCGCGAGGTGCTGAACGTCCAGGGCGCCCTGGCGTCGCGGAAGGCGTACGGGGGGACGGCGCCCGACCGCGTCCGCGAGCAGATCGGCGCGCTGCGCACGCTGGTCAACGAGCACGCCGCCTGGGCGTCCGGCTCGGACTCCTGACCCGGCGCGTCCGGCGCGGTGCGAGGAGCGCCGTAGGCTGGCCGGGCGGAGAACCGGCCCCCTAGACCACGGTGAGGCGATGGACGGAGCGTTGCTGCCACGGGAATTCTTCGACCGCCCGGTGGACGAGGTCGCGCCATCGCTTCTCGGGCATGTGGTCACACACCGCACCCCGGAAGGCGAGGTGGCCGCGCGGCTGACGGAGGTGGAGGCGTACGCGGGTCCTCTGGACCCCGCCTCCCACGCCTACCGGGGGCGGACACGGCGCAACGAGGTGATGTTCGGGCCTCCCGGCCACGTCTACGTGTACTTCACCTACGGCATGCACTTCTGCATGAACCTGGTCTGCGGGCCGGACGGGACGTCCGTGGCGGTGCTGCTCCGCGCGGGCGAGATCATCGGGGGTGAGGATCTCGCCCGCGCGCGCCGGCCACGCTCGACCGTCCGCGACCTGGCCCGCGGCCCGGCCCGGCTCTGCCAGGCGCTCGGCGTCGTCCGCGAGCAGAACGGCCTGGACGTGTGCACTCCGGGCGGGGAGATGACCGTCCTTGAGGGCGAGCCCGCGGATCCCGCGCTGATCCGCAACGGCCCGCGGACCGGGGTGAGCAGCGCGAAGGACGTCCCGTGGCGGTTCTGGATCGACGGCGACCCCACCGTCTCCCCGTACCGCCCGCACGTCCCGAAGCAGCGCAAGAAGATCCCCGCCGGCGGCTGACCGGCCCCCTCGCGGGCGGGCGTTGAAATATCGTTGGCGTGACACGCGCCCGCCGGTGCAGCCTGGCGGGCACAGGAAAGCAAGCCTGAGACGAGGGAGACCGTGACCGATATCCTGGACGATCTCGCGTGGCGCGGCCTGATCGCGCAGTCCACCGACCTGGACGATCTGCGGGCCCTGCTCGCCGCGGGACCGGTCACGCTCTATTGCGGGTTCGACCCGACGGCGCCCTCGCTGCACCTCGGCAACCTCATCCAGATCCTCACGCTGCGGCGCTTCCAGCAGGCCGGGCACCGGCCCATCGGCCTCGTCGGCGGCGCCACCGGCCTGATCGGCGACCCGAGCGGCAAGAGCGCCGAACGCGTGCTGAACTCCGAGGAGACCGTGGCCGCCTGGGTCGAGCGGGTCCGCGGCCAGGTGTCGAAGTTCCTCGACTTCCACGAGGGCCCGACCGGCGCGACGATGGTCAGCAACCTCGACTGGACGGGCCCCATGTCCGCCATCGAGTTCCTGCGCGACATCGGCAAGCACTTCCCGGTCAACCGGATGCTCGCCCGCGAGACGGTGAAGGCCCGGCTCGACTCGACGGGGATGAGCTACACCGAGTTCAGCTACGTCCTGCTCCAGTCGATGGACTTCCTGGAGCTCTACCGGCGGCACGGGTGCCGGCTGCAGACGGGCGGCAGCGACCAGTGGGGCAACCTCACCGCGGGCGTCGACCTGATCCGCCGCGTCGAGGGCGGCAGCGCGCACGCGCTGACCACCCCGCTCCTCACCAAGGCGGACGGTTCGAAGTTCGGCAAGACGGCCGGCGGCGAGACGTACTGGCTCGACCCCGAGCTCACCTCGCCGTACGCGTTCTACCAGTTCTGGATCAACGCGGACGACCGTGACGTGGAGCAGTTCCTGAAGTTCTTCAGCTTCCGTCCCCGCGAGGAGATCGAGGAGCTGGTGAAGCAGGGCGCCGACCGTCCGGCGGCCCGCGCCCCGCAGCGGGCGCTCGCCGAGGAGATGACCACGCTCGTGCACGGGGCGGACGAGACAGCCCGCGTCGTGGCGGCCTCCCGCGCCCTGTTCGGGCAGGGCTCCCTGGAGGAACTGGACGAGCGGACGCTGAAGGCCGCACTGGCAGAGGTCCCCCGTGCCGAGGTGCCGCCCGGCGACCTGCCGGGCGTGGTGGACCTCCTGGCGGCGTCCGGCCTGTGCAAGAGCAAGTCTGAGGCGCGCCGCGCCATCTCGCAGGGCGGTGCGTACCTGAACAACGCCAAGGTCGAGTCGGAGGACGCCGTACCGGTGGCCGGCGACCTGCTCCACGGCCGATTCCTCGTCCTGCGGCGGGGTAAGCGGAACGTGGGCGGCGTCGAGGTGACCGCGTCCTGAGCCGTCCCGGCTCGCCCGCCCGGACGCCCGCCCGTCGGACTTCCGGGCGGGCGGTCGTCATGAGGCGGGAAAACTTCGGTAGATACACGTCACAGTGCGGTTACGAGGGACGTCTCCGGGCATCATGAGCGTCCTGAAAACAGCATGTGACCTGCGAATTCATACCCGGGCGGCGCCGATTTGACGCCCCTGGCGGGTGGATCTAATGTTCTACTCGCCCCAAGGGGAGGCGGGACGCCGAACAGGCGGCCGGCCCCGGGGGATCCTCTGCAGACCAACTCGGTGGCGAGTCGTCATGTCTCCACCGATTGGGACGCGCGAGGACGAACCGCCTCAGAGTTGGACAAACGGGGCGGATCGGGTAGGCTTGAAGGGTTGCCCCGGAGCGGGAAACGCGAGAGCGG
>NZ_BCQS01000027.1 GCF_001552195.1 Actinomadura latina NBRC 106108 | reverse complement strand
GCGCACGCCCCCGTAGTTGATTCTAGAACTGCATTCGAGTTAAGTTAGCGTTCCGTTAGTTGGCATGCTGACCGCACGAGAGGGGCCACGGCGTGCGCCGCACCGTTTTCAACGAGGACCACGAGGCGTTCCGGGACACGATCCGGGCGTTCATCGAAGCCGAGGTCGCCCCGGTCTACGAGGACTGGGAGAACGCCGGCCACCCGCCCCGCGACTTCTACCTCAAGCTCGGCGAGCTGGGCGTGTTCGGCATCCAGGTGCCCGAGGAGTACGGCGGCGCCGGCGAGACCAGCTTCAAGTACCAGGCGGTGGTCTCCGAGGAGTGCGCCCGCGCGGGCGTGAGCTTCGGCGGCTACGGGGTGCACGTCAACCTCGTCCTGCCGTACCTGCTGAAGTACGGGAACGAGGAGCAGAAGAAGCGCTGGCTGCCGGCGTTCGTGTCCGGCGAGATGATGACCGCCATCGCGATGACCGAGCCCGGCACGGGCTCCGACCTCGCCGGCATGCAGACCACCGCGAAGCGGGACGGCGACCACTACGTCCTGAACGGCGCCAAGACGTTCATCACCGGCGGCGTCCTCGCCGACCGGGTGCTGGTCGTGGCCCGCACGTCCGCCGCCACGCCGGAGAACCGCCGCGCCGGGCTGTCGATCCTCGCCGTCGACACCAGGAGCGACGGCTACGCGGTCGGCCGCAAGCTGGAGAAGATCGGGCTGCGCAGCTCCGACACCGCCGAGCTGTCGTTCACCGACGTCCGGGTGCCCGCCGAGGACCTCCTCGGCGAGGAGGGGCGCGGCTTCGAGTACCTCACCCACAACCTGGCCGAGGAGCGGCTCGGCATCGCGACCAGCTCCTACGCGTCCGCCGCGGCGGCGGTCGAGTTCGCCCGCAAGTACGTCCAGTCGCGCACGGTCTTCGGCAAGACGGTGTCGTCGTTCCAGAACACCAAGTTCGTCCTCGCCGAGTGCGCCACCGAGGTCGAGGCCGCCCGCTCGCTCGTCGACCGCTGCATCGAGGCGCTGGACGCCGGGGAGCTCACCCCCGCCGACGCCGCCGTCTGCAAGCTGTTCTGCACCGAGGTGCAGGCCCGCGTCGTCGACAAGTGCCTGCAGCTGCACGGCGGCTACGGCTACATCCTGGAGTACCCGATCGCGCGCCTGTACACCGACGCCCGCGTCACCCGCATCTACGGCGGCACCAGCGAGGTGCTGAAGACCATCATCGCCAAGGACCTCCAGGTCTGACGGAAGGGAAGCGGATATGACCGACAACCGGGTCGCAATCGTCACGGGCTCGGCGCGCGGCATCGGCGCCGCCACCGCCGTCCGGCTCGCGCGGGAGGGCTTCGCCGTCGCGGTCTGCGACCTCGACGAGGCCGCCTGCGCCGGCACCGTGGAGACGATCGAGAAGGACGGCGGGACGGCCCTCGCCGTCGGCGTCGACGTCGCCGACTCCGCGGCGGTGTCCGCCGCCGTCGCGCGCGTCGCCGCCGAGCTGGGGCCGCCCGTCGTGCTGGTGAACAACGCCGGCGTCCTGCGCGACAACCTCCTGTTCAAGATGTCCGACGACGACTGGGACACCGTCATGTCGGTGCACCTGCGCGGCTCGTTCCTGATGAGCCGCGCCGCGCAGGAGCACATGACGAAGGCAGGCTGGGGCCGGATCGTGAACCTGTCGTCGGTGTCGGCGCTCGGCAACCGCGGGCAGGCCAACTACTCGGCGGCCAAGGCGGGCCTGCAGGGCTTCACCAAGACCCTGGCGATCGAGCTGGGCAGGTTCGGCGTGACCGCCAACGCGATCGCGCCCGGCTTCATCGCGACGGAGATGACGGCGGCGACCGCCGCCCGCGTCGGCGTCGACTTCGAGGACTTCAAGGCGGCCGCCGCCAAGGAGATCCCCGTCCGGCGCGTCGGCGTCCCCGAGGACATCGCGGGGACGGTCGCGTTCCTCGTCAGCGACGACGCCTCGTTCGTGTCCGGCCAGGTCATCTACGTGGCCGGTGGTCCCCGCGCGTGAGGCGGCGGCCCGCGGGCGGGACCGGGACGCCACCGAGGAGTCGCTGCGGGCGGCGGCGGTCGCGCTGCTGCGCCGCGGCGGCGTCCTCGCCGGGCTGAACCTGCGGCAGGTCGCCGACGAGGCGCGCGTGAACCGCGGGCTGGTCTACCAGTACTTCGGGTCGCGGCGGTCGCTGCTGCGCTCGGCGCTGTTCCACCGGTCGCGGCCGAACGCCGAGGACGCGGTGGACGCGGCCGGGCTGCCGCTGCGCGAGCGGCTGTCCCGGCTGTTCTGGACGAGCCTGCGCAACCCCGAGCCCGTCCGGCTGGCGACCCTGCTGGTGCTGGACGGCGACGACCGGCCCCGCGTCCTGCTGAACCGGGGCGCGAGCCGCGCCGACCTCGCCGCCGAGGCGGAGCGGGGCGAGCTGCCGGTCGAGGACGTGGAGGCGGTGCAGGCGGCGATCGCGTCCACGATCTACGGGTACACGCTGCTGCGCGAGCACCTCGCCCGCGAGATCGGCCTCCCGGCCGAGGAGCTGGACAAGCGCATGGCCGAATGCGTGGACGCCATGTTCGCCCGCGGGCCCGGCTAGTACGTGCGCGCCCCGGCGAGCTGCTGCGCGAGCGCCGCCGGGGCGCCGACCAGGGACGGGCCGTACCAGGTGAGGTGCCGCCCGCTGACGAGCGCCACGTCGAGGCCGGGGAACGACTCGGGGCCGTCGTCGCCGGTGAACTCGTACGGCTCGTCCGGCAGGACGACGAGGTCGGCGCCGGCGGCGTTCAGCTCGTCCAGGGGGACCTTGGGGTAGCGGTCGGGGTGGTCGGCGTAGACGTTGGACACGCCCAGGCGGGACAGGACGTCGCCGGTGAACGTGTCGCGGCCGACGACCATCCACGGCCGCCGCCAGATCGGGATGACGGCCGCCCGCCGTCCGCCCGGCGTGATGCCGGACCAGACGCGCGACGCCTCGTCCAGCCAGCCCGGCGCCGGGACCCGGCACGCCTCCGTGAGCATGCGGCGCAACGACGCCAGGGCCTCATCGACCGTGCGGATCTCCGTCATCCAGACGGGGATGCCCGCCGCGCGCATCGCCTCGACGTCGGCGGGGCGGTTCTCCTCCGTGTTGCCCAGGACGACGTCGGGCCGCAGCTCGGCGATCCGTTCCAGGTCGGGGTTCTTCGTGCCCTTCACGCGCGGCACGTCCAGGCCCTCGGGCCGGGTGCACCAGTCGGTGGCCCCGGCGAGCAGATCCGGTGCGGTCACGGCGACCGTCTCGGTCAGGGACGGGACGATCGACACGACCCGGCGCACCCGGTCCGGGATGGGGACCGGGTGGCCGGTGTCGTCGCGCCGGCTCATACGTTGCGGCGGTATTGGCCGCCGACCTCGAAGAACGCGTCGGTGATCTGCTGGAGGCTGCACACCCGCGCCGCGTCCATCAGCACCGCGAACACGTTCTCGCCCGCCCGCGCCGCCTCCCGCAGCGCGGCGAGGGCGGCCTCGCCCTGCTCACGGTGCGCGTCCTGGAAGCCGTGGACGCGGTCCAGCTGGGAGCGCTTCTCCTCCTCGGTGGCGCGGGCCAGCTCGATCGTCTTCGGCGTCCCGTCCGCGGCCTCCGGCGGGCGGAACGTGTTGACGCCGATGATCGGCAGGGAGCCGTCGTGCTTGCGCTGCTCGTACAGCATCGACTCGTCCTGGATGCGGCCCCGCTGGTACCCGGTCTCCATCGCGCCGAGGACGCCGCCGCGCTCGCTGATCCGGTCGAACTCCCCGAGGACCGCCTCCTCGACCAGGTCGGTCAGCTCGTCGATGATGAACGACCCCTGGAGCGGGTTCTCGTTCATCGCCAGGCCCCACTCCCGGTTGATGATCATCTGGATGGCCAGCGCCCGCCGCACCGACTCGGCGGTCGGCGTCGTCACGGCCTCGTCGTAGGCGTTGGTGTGCAGGCTGTTGCAGTTGTCGTAGATGGCGATGAGCGCCTGCAGCGTCGTCCGGATGTCGTTGAAGTGCATCTCCTGCGCGTGCAGGGAGCGACCGGACGTCTGCACGTGGTACTTGAGCTTCTGGCTGCGCTCGTTGGCGCCGTAGCGGTCGCGCATGGCGACGGCCCAGATGCGGCGGGCCACGCGCCCGAGGACGTTGTACTCGGGGTCCATGCCGTTGGAGAAGAAGAACGACAGGTTGGGCGCGAAGTCGTCGACGTCCATGCCGCGCGCCAGGTACGACTCGACGTAGGTGAACCCGTTGGCCAGCGTGAACGCGAGCTGGCTGATGGGGTTCGCCCCCGCCTCGGCGATGTGGTAGCCGGAGATCGACACCGAGTAGAAGTTGCGGACGCCGTTGGCGATGAACCACTCCTGGATGTCGCCCATCATCCGCAGCGAGAACTCGGTGGAGAAGATGCAGGTGTTCTGCCCCTGGTCCTCCTTGAGGATGTCGGCCTGCACGGTGCCGCGCACGGTCGACAGGACGCGCGCGCGGATCCCGGCGGCCTCCTCCTCGGACGGCTCCCGGCCGTGCTCCTCGTAGAAGGCGTCCAGCCCCTGGTCGATGGCGGTGTTCAGGAAGAACGCCAGGATCGTGGGCGCCGGGCCGTTGATGGTCATCGACACCGACGTGGTGGGCGAGGACAGGTCGAACCCGTCGTACAGCGCCTTCATGTCGTCCAGCGTGGCGATCGAGACCCCGGACGTGCCGACCTTGCCGTACACGTCGGGACGCTCGTCCGGGTCCCGGCCGTACAGGGTGACCGAGTCGAACGCGGTCGACAGCCGCGTCGCGGGCTGGCCCTCCGACAGCAGCTTGAAACGCCGGTTCGTGCGGAACGGGTCGCCCTCCCCCGCGAACATGCGCGCGGGGTCCTCGTTGTCGCGCTTGAACGGGAACACCCCGCCGGTGAACGGGAACCTGCCGGGCAGGTTCTCGTTCCGCAGGAACCGCAGCAGCTCCCCGTGGTCGGTGTAGCGCGGGAGCGCGACGCGCGGGATGCGGCTGCCCGACAGCGACTCGCGCGTGAGCCTGGTGTGCAGCTCCTTGCCGCGGATCTTCACGACCTGCTCGTCGCCCGAGTAGGACTCCACGACGGCCGGCCAGCCCTCGATCAGCGCGGCGTTGCCCGGCTCGACGTCCCGGCGGGCCTTCTCCAGCAGCCCCTCGACCTCGGACGCGTCGGTCAGCTCGGCGCGGACCTCGTCCAGCCGCTGGACGCGGCGCACCGCCGCCACCTGCTTCACCGTGTCGTCGTGGTACCCGCGCACGGTCTCCGCGATCTCGGACAGGTACCGCACCCGGCCCGGCGGGATCACGGTCGCGGCGCCGGTGGAGGTCTTCGTCGCGATCTCGGGCAGGACGCCGTCCGCCAGCACCAGCCCGTGCTCGCCCAGCAGCCCGCCGAGGTGCTGGTAGAGGGCCGTGACGCCGTCGTCGTCGAAGGTGGCGGCGCTGGTGCCGAAGACCGGCATGTCCTCGGGCCTCCGCCCGAACGCCTCCCGGTTGCGGACGAGCTGCCGCGACACGTCCCGCAGCGCGTCCGCCGCGCCGCGCCGCTCGAACTTGTTGATCGCCACCACGTCCGCGAAGTCGAGCATGTCGATCTTCTCCAGCTGGGACGCGGCGCCGAACTCCGGCGTCATCACGTACAGCGACACGTCCACCAGCGGGACGATCGCGGCGTCGCCCTGCCCGATCCCGGGCGTCTCCAGGACGACCAGGTCGAATCCGGCGGCCTTGCACGCGGCGATGATGTCCTCGATGTTGTCGGGCAGCTCCCGCGAGCCCCGCGTCGCCAGCGACCGGAAGAATACGCGGTCGCCGTCCAGGGAGTTCATCCTGATCCGGTCGCCGAGCAGCGCCCCGCCGCCGCGCCGCCGCGTCGGGTCCACGGCCAGCACCGCGACGCGCAGCCGGTCCCCCTGGTCCACGCGCAGCCGCCGCACCAGCTCATCGGTCAGCGACGACTTCCCGGAACCGCCGGTCCCGGTGATGCCGAGCACGGGCACCTGCCGTCCGGCCGCCGCCTCGGCGAGCCGCGCCCGGTCGCCGTCCGGCAGCTTGCCCTCCTGCAGGCAGGTGATGGCCCTGGCCAGGGCGCGCCGCTCCCCCGCCAGCACCTCGTCCGCCGCCGCGGGCTCGGCCGCGAGGTCGGCATCGCACTCGCGGACCAGCTCGTTGATCATCCCGGGCAGGCCGAGCCGCTGCCCGTCCTCCGGCGAGAAGATCCGCACCCCGGCCCCGGACAGCCGCGCGATCTCCTCGTGCACGATCACGCCGCCGCCCCCGCCGAACACCTTCACGTGCTCGGCGCCGGCCTCCTTCAGGCTCCGCGACAGGTACTCGAAGTACTCGACGTGGCCGCCCTGGTAGGAGCTGATCGCCACGCCCTGCGCGTCCTCCTCCAGGACGGCGTCGACGACCTCGCGCACCGAGCGGTCGTGCCCCAGGTGCACCACCTCGGCGCCCTGGGACTGCAGGATGCGCCGCATGATGTTGATGGCCGCGTCATGGCCGTCGAACAGCGCCGCCGCGGTCACGAACCGGACCGGATGCACCGGCTTGTGCAGCTCCCCCGCCACCGTTCCACCACCAAACTTTGGACTTCCAATATTTGGAAGTTAAAATAGTTTCCGTGCGCGAACGAGTCAAGACGGCATACGGTGTTGCGGTGCCCGACACCCCCGACCCCATCGCCGAGGCCCACCGCCAGTGGAGCGCCCGCTGGCCCGAGCACGCCGACCACATGGCGGCCGTCACCTCCGTGATGCGCGCCCAGCAGCTCCTGCTCGGCCGCATCGAGGCCGTCCTCAAGCCCTACGGGCTGACGTTCGCCGCCTACGAGGCCCTCCGCCTGCTCGCCTTCGCCCGCACCGGCACCCTTCCCATGGGGAAGATGGGCACACGCCTCATGGTGCATCCCGCCTCGGTCACCAACGTGATCGGGCGCCTGGAGCGGCGCGGCCTCGTCGGCCGCGGCCCCTCCCCCGACGACCGGCGCGTCGTCCTCGCCACCATCACCCCCGCCGGCCGCGACCTCGCCGAGGAGGCCACCGTCGCCCTCAACGAGTCCGGCTTCGGCATCGCCGACGTCCCCGCCGCCCAGGCCACCGAGATCACCGAGGCCCTCCGCCCCGTCCGCGTCTCCGCCGGCGACCTCCCCTGACCCCCGCCGGGCCGCTGTGGCACCGTGGGGGCATGGCTAACGAGTCGGTCTTCACGTACGGGGCGCCGCAGTTGAAGTTCGGGAGCGGGGCGGCGGACGAGATCGGGTTCGACCTGGCGCAGTACGGGGCCCGGCGAGTGCTGGTCGTCACCGATGCCGGCGTCGCCGCGACCGGCGGGCCGCAGCGCATCGCGGACGCGATGAAGGCGTACGGGATCGCCGCCGCCGTGTTCGACGGCGTGCACGTGGAGCCGACGGACGCGAGCCTGCGGCAGGCCGTGGAGCACGCACGGGAGACCGGGCCCTACGACGCGTATGTCGCGGTCGGGGGCGGGTCGAGCATCGACACCGCCAAGGCGGTCGATCTGCTGACGACCAACGAGGGTGACCTGGCCGACTATCTGAACCCGCCGGTGGGCGCGGGGCGGGCGCCCGAGCGGCCGCTGCTGCCGCTGGTCGCCGTCCCCACGACGACCGGCACCGGGGCGGAGAGCACGACCGTGTGCGTCCTCGATGTGCTGGACCTGCGGGTCAAGACGGGGATCAGCCATCCGCGGATGCGGCCGGTGCTGGCCGTGGTCGACCCGGAGCTGACCATGTCCCAGCCGGCCGGGGTGACCGCGTCGGCCGGGATGGACATCCTGTGCCATGCCCTGGAGAGCTACACGGCGCGGCCGTACGACGCCTACGAGCGCAAGCGGCCGGAGCAGCGGGTGCCGTACTGCGGCGCGAACCCGGTGTCGGACATGTGGGCCGAGAAGGCGCTGAGCCTACTGTCGCGGTCGTTCCGCCGGGCCGTCCGGGACGGGGACGACCGGGAGGCCCGCACCGAGATGGCGCTCGCGGCGACGTTCGCGGGGCTCGGGTTCGGCAACGCGGGCGTGCACATCCCGCACGCGAACGCGTACCCGATCGCGGGGCGGGTGAAGGACTTCCGGCCGGACGGCTACCCGGACGGCGAGCCGATGGTCCCGCACGGCATGTCGGTGGCGCTGACCGCGCCGGAGGCGTTCCGGTTCACCTTCGAGGCGTGTCCCGGGCGGCATGTCCGGGCGGCGGAGCTGCTCGATCCGGGGATGGACCGGCCGGACGACGCCGCCGAGCACCTGCCGCGCGCGGTGCTGCGGCTGATGCGCGACATCGGGATGCCGGACGGCATCGGCGGCGTCGGGTACGGCGAGGGCGACATCCCGGGCCTGGTGGAAGGGACGATGAGGCAGCAGCGGCTGCTGGCGATCGCGCCCCGGCCGGCGGACGAGGACGCCGTCGCGGGGATCTTCCAGCGGTCGCTGCGGCTCTGGTGAGCCTCAGCGGGCGCGGACCCAGGCGTCGATCAGGTCGGCGGCGTGCGGCCGCGAGTTCGGCAGGTAGTGGGTGTCCTTGACGAAGTCGAGGGTCCGGTCCGGCGCCGCGAGGGCGTCGAAGATCGCGCGTGCGTCGCTGTCGTAGACGCACTCGTCGGCGGTCGCGTGGACGACCAGGGGCGATGGCAGCCCCACGAATTCCCTCGTCATCACGATCCCCTATGCTGCGGCTCACATCCGTTATGTCGCAAGGAGGCATGATGGCGGATTCGCCGACAATGACGTACGGCGGCTATCTGCGGCTCGATGATCTTCTTTCCTGCCAGGAGCCGAAGACCCGCGCCCACGACGAGCTGCTGTTCGTGATCATCCACCAGGTCTACGAGCTGTGGTTCAAGCAGATCCTGCACGAGGCCGCGCTGCTGCAGCGCCGGCTGGAGGACGGCAACAGCGCCGGGTCGCTGGCCACCGCCCGCCGCATCACCAAGATCCTGAAGACCGTGGTCGGGCAGCTGGACGTCCTGGAGACCATGACGCCCCGGCAGTTCTCCGCGTTCCGCGACGTCCTCGGCAGCTCCAGCGGGTTCCAAAGCGAGCAGTTCCGCGAGATCGAGGCCGTCCTCGGGCGGCGCGCGTTCCCCGCGTCGGTGCTGCGCGACGACGAGAGGCTGCGGGCCGCGGTGTCCCGGCCGTCGATGTTCGACTCACTGCTGCGCTACCTGGACGGCCACGGGTTCGCCGTCCCGCAGGAGGCCCTCGACCGCGACACGTCCGCCCCCTGGGAGGCGGACGCCGGCGTCCAGAAGGCGCTCCTCGCCGTCTACTCGGACGAGTCCGGCCCGGCCGCCGAGGTCTGCGAGTCGCTCGTCGACATGGACGAGGGCGTCCAGGAGTGGCGCTACCGGCACCTGAAGATGGTCGAGCGGACGATCGGCGCGAAGATCGGCACCGGCGGGTCGGCGGGCGCCGACTACCTGCGCCGCACGCTGTTCGCCCCCGCGTTCCCCGACCTGTGGGAGGTCCGCTCGCAGACCGGCCCGGCGGGTCCCGAGGAAGCGGCGGCCGATGGCGGGTGACGGCGAGCGGGTCGCGATCGTCGGCGCCGGCCTGGCGGGCTGCCTGCTCGCGGTGCTGCTGGGCCGCCGCGGCGTCCCGGTCACCGTGTACGAGCGGCGCCAGGACCCGCGCGTCGCGGGCGCCGAGCGCGGCCGCTCGATCAACCTGGCGATCTCCGCCCGCGGCCTCGCCGCGCTGGAGCAGGTCGGGCTGCGCGACCAGTCCCTCAAGCAGGCGCTGCCCATGCACGGGCGGATGGTGCACCCGCTGCAGGGGGCGCAGAACTTCCAGCCCTACAGCGCGGACCGCGAGCGCGCCATCAACTCCATCGGCCGCGCCGAGCTGAACCGGTCGCTGCTGGACACCGCCGAGGCCACGCCGGGGGTCGCGCTCCGGTTCGGGCAGCGCGTCACCGGCGTGGACATCGAGGCCGGGCGGCTGCTGTTCGAGGACGCGGACGCCGAGCCCGCCGACGTCGTCCTGGCCGGGGACGGCGCCTACAGCGCGGTCCGCCGGTCGCTGGGCTTCGACCACGACGCCGACTTCCTGGAGCACGGGTACAAGGAGCTGACCGTCCCGCCCAGGGACGGCGAGTTCGCGCTCGACCCGGACGCGCTGCACATCTGGCCGCGCGGCACCTCCATGATGATCGCGCTGCCGAACCTGGACCGGTCGTTCACCTGCACGCTGTTCTGGCCGAAGGGCGACTTCGACGCCCTCGGCACGCCGGCGCAGGTCACCGCCCACTTCGACGAGCACTATCCGGACGTCGCGGGCCTGATGCCCGACCTGGCCGGCGACTACGCGCACAATCCGGTCGGGTCGCTGGTGACCGTCCGGGCGTGGCCGTGGACGCGGTACGGCGACGGCGCGATCGTGGCGCTGCTTGGCGACGCGGCGCACGCGATCGTCCCGTTCTTCGGGCAGGGCGC
The DNA here is from genome assembly GCF_001552195.1 of Actinomadura latina NBRC 106108. Classification (GTDB taxonomy): domain Bacteria; phylum Actinomycetota; class Actinomycetes; order Streptosporangiales; family Streptosporangiaceae; genus Spirillospora; species Spirillospora latina. The sequence goes on along the minus strand of NZ_BCQS01000027.1, from coordinate 170,008 downwards.
CAACTGCGCGTTCGAGGACTGCATCGAGATCGACCGGTGCCTGACCGAGACGGGCGGCGACTGGCGGCGCGCGCTGTCGCTCTACCAGGAGCGGCGCAAGGCCAACACCGACGCGATCGCCGAGATGGCCCTCGACAACTTCGTCGAGATGCGCGACCGGGTGTCGTCCCCGGTGTACCGGGCGAAGCAGTCCGCGACGCACGCGCTGGAGCGGCGCCTCGCCGGTCGCTACGTCTCCCGCTACGAGCTGGTGTCGTTCTCGACGCTGCCGTACGCGGAGATCCCGGCCCGGATCAGGCGGCAGAACGTCATCCTGGGCGCCGCCGTCGCGGGCGGCGCCGCCGCGGCCGCCCTGGCCTTTCGCGCGGCACGGCGGCGTTAACGGCGGCGTTAACGGCGGCGGCCCGCGACCAGATCGGCGACGGCCGCCGCCAGCGCCGCCAGCACGAACCCCAGGATGACGATCAGCCCGTGCCGGAACGCCGCAGCCCAGTCTCCGCGCGTGCCGGCGACGGTGGCGAAGAACACGGCGCCGACGGCGGCGATGCCCATCGCGGTGCCGACCCGCTGCCCGGTCTGCAGGACGCCGGCGGCGCTGCCGCCCTCGGTGTAGTGGACCTCCGCGAGCGTGAGCGTCTGGTTGGGCGCGATGACGAGGCCGGTGCCGAGCCCCGCGACCAGCAGCGGGGCCGCGGTCGCCCAGGCGACGCCGCTGCCCGGCCTCAGCTCCACGGCGACCCACGCGGCGCCGAGTCCGATCAGCACCAGGACCAGCCCGGCGGCGACGAGCGGGCGCCCGTACCGCGACACGATCCCGCCGCCGACCGCCGAGGCGAGCCCGGATCCGAGCGCGAACGGCGTGATCGCGAGGCCGGCGCCGAGCGCGCTGTAGCCCAGGCCGTTCTGCAGGTAGAGGGTGAAGATGAAGAAGATCGCGGTGAACCCGGCGAAGTACAGCAGGGCGATCGCCGATCCGAGCGAGTAGGAGCGGAGCCGGAACAGCCGCAGGTCGATCATGGGCGTCCCGGCGCGGCGCTCCCAGGCGACGAACACGGCGATGAGGGCGGCACCCGCGGGGAGCAGCAGCCATTTGAGGCCGGTGCGCCACTGCTGCTCCTGCACGAACGGCAGCAGCACGCACACGACGCCGGCGCCCAGCAGCAGCACGCCCAGCGGGTCGAGGCCCTGGCGCTCCCCGTAGACCGGGGCGGGCAGCAGCCGCCACGCCAGGAACAGCGCCGCGACCCCGACGGGGATGTTGACGTAGAACACCCACCGCCAGCCCTCCTCGGCGCCGCCGAGGGCGATCAGCCCGCCGCCGAGCAGCGGCCCGACCGCGGTGGCGACCCCGATCACGGCGCCGAGCGCGCCGAACGCGCGCCCCCGGTCCGCGCCCTGGAACAGCTGCTGGATGAGGCCCGCGACCTGCGGGTTGAGGATGCCGCCCGCGACGCCCTGGACGAGCCGGGCGAGGACGAGGAACTCGATCGTCGGCGCGATCCCGGCGCCCGCGCTCGCCACCGTGAACAGCGCGAGGCCCGACATGAACACGGCGCGGCGGCTGCGGGCGTCCCCGAGCCGTCCCGCCGGGACGAGGACGAGCCCGAACGTCAGCGCGTACCCCGACAGGATCCACTGCAGCTGCGCGTCCGACGCCTGCAGGCCCTCCCGGATGGACGGCAGCGCCACGTTGACGATGCTGACGTCCAGCAGGGTCATGAACGCCGCGACCAGGCACACCGACAGCGCCCGCCAGCGGCGGACCCCGTCCCCGCCCGCCTGCGGGGCCTCCGCCGACTCTGTCCGCACGGCGGGCTCCTATCCGGGGATCACCGGGGCGAAACACGGGCCGGGGGCGGTCCCGCCGGACGGCTGTGCCACAGTTGCCGGATGACCGACTCCGCCCCGGGGACCGGCCCCGACGAACTGCTGTGCTCCGCCAGGGACTGCCGCGCCCCCGCCGTGTGGGCGCTGCGCTGGAACAACCCGAAGCTCCACACGCCGGACCGGCGGAAGATCTGGCTGGCCTGCGACGAGCACCGCGAGAGCCTGTCGGTGTTCCTGTCCCGCCGCGACTTCCTGAAGGACGTCGTGCCCGTCGCCGACCGCGACGCCCCGCCCCGGGACGGCTAGGCCGCGGTTAGGCCTCGTCGAGGACGGGTTCGCCGGCCGGTCCCGGAACCTCCGGCACCTCGGGCGCCTCCGGGACCTCGCCCTTCCAGCCCTCGGCCATCTCGGTCAGCCGGGCGGCGGCGTCCCGCGCGGGCGCGCCGCGGCCGACCGCGAGGCCGAGCAGGTACGCCGTCAGCGGCGCGCCCGGCCGCGCGACCCCGTGCGCGACGTCGCGGGCCAGGTCGAGGATCAGGCTCTGGTCGATGTCGCCGCGTTCCAGGCCCAGTTCGAGGCAGGCCGCGTTGATCCAGTCCTCCAGCACCGACATGGGTCCCCCTTCACGCATGGTGCAGGCAACTCTGCCCGCTTTCGCACGGTGGCTTCCCCCCTCCCCGGGAGGAAGAGCTTCACTCCAGGCGGACGCACCCGAACGTACGGTTGAGCAGATCCGCCTGCTCGGGGACCGTGGGAAGCGGTACCTGTACGCCCGCTTGATCGCCTGGCCAGGGTACTGCAAGCTCATGAGCGCCCTCGCGCGGCTCTCGTCCGGACGAACGAGGCCTGCCGCCTCCATCCCACGGTCAGAGCAGGCGCTCCGCGGCGGCCAGATCCTCGGGAGTGTCGCAGTCGTACCAGGCGGGGCGGGTGCCCGCCGGGAGCTCGACCGTGACGGGCTCCAGCGGCCCGAGCAGGCCGCGCAGGGACGCGCCCCGGTAGCCGGAGAGGGCCTCCCGCAGGGCGTCGGCGCGCCAGCAGCCGGCGAGCCACTGCTCGCGGCCCTCCTCGTCCAGGAGCAGGGCGCCGGGCCGGTCCCCCATCGCCGCGAGCAGCCGGGCGACGTGGGCGGGGCGCAGGAACGGCAGGTCTGCGGCCAGCAGCGCGAGCCGCGGCGCGCGGACCTCGGCGAGCCCGGCGCGCAGCGCCGGCACCGGACCGCCGCCGGGCGGGTCCTCGCGGACGACGACGGCGCCCGGCAGGACGTCCCGCCGCGGCCCGACCACGACCAGCCGGGACGCGCCGGCCGCGGCGGCGGCCGTCCACTCGATGAGGGCGCGCCCGCCGACGGGCGCGGCGGGCTTGTCGGCGCCGAACCGGCGGGCCCGCCCGCCCGCCAGCAGCACGGCGTCGAAGTCCATCGGCGGCGGCCCGTCAGCCGCCGATCGCCGACATGGGCCGGGCGGGCTGCAGGAACGACGGATCGTCGATGCCGTGCCCGGCGCGCTTGGCCCACACCGCCTTGCGCCAGCGGTCGGCCAGTTCGGTGTCGGTGGCGCCGCCGCGCAGCGCGTCCCGCAGGTTGGACTCCTCGGTCGCGAACAGGCAGTTGCGGATCTGCCCGTCGGCGGTGAGCCGCACCCGGTCGCACGCGCCGCAGAACGGCCGGGTCACCGAGCCGATCACGCCGACCGTCTCCGGGCCGCCGCCGATCACGAACGACTCGGCGGGCGCGCTGCCCCGGTCGTGCTCCTCGTCCGGGGCCAGGTCGAACTCGGCGGACAGCCGCGCGAGGATCTCGTCGGCGGTGATCATGTTCTCGCGGGTCCAGCCGTGCTGGGCGTCCAGCGGCATCTGCTCGATGAACCGCAGCCGGTAGCCGCGCTCCAGGCAGTACCGCAGCAGCGGAACGGCCTCGTGGTCGTTGATCCCGCGCATCAGCACGGTGTTGACCTTCACCGGTTCCAGCCCGGTGTCCTGCGCCGCCGCGAGCCCCTTCAGCACGTCGTCCAGCCGGTCGCGGTGCGCGAGGCGCTTGAACGTGTCGCGGTCGAGGGTGTCGAGGGACACGTTCACCCGGTCGAGCCCCGCCTCGGCCAGCGGCGCGGCCAGCCGGTCGAGCCCGATGCCGTTGGTGGTCAGCGAGATCTGGGGACGCGGGCTCAGCTGCGCCGTCCGCCGCACGATGTCCGGCAGCCCGCGCCGCAGCAGCGGCTCGCCGCCGGTGTAGCGGACCTCGGTGATCCCGAGGTCGCGGACGGCGAGGCCGACCAGCCGGATCACCTCGTCGTCGGTGAGCAGCTCCGGCTTGGGCAGCCAGTCCAGTCCCTCCGGGGGCATGCAGTACGAGCATCGCAGGTTGCAGCGGTCGGTGAGCGAGACCCGCAGGTCCGTCGCGGTACGGCCGAATGTGTCGACCAGCACGGGCGCCCCTTCCTGCTGACCGGCGGCCCGGACGTGAAGGCCCGCCGGAGAATTGCGGTCGGACACACCAGCCTATTGCGGTGGTTGACGTTTCGTCGCATCCCGGTGGACCGTGACGTTCTGTCGACCATCGAGGAGGCCGGAGTGACGACGATACGCGAGTGGGAGTTCGCCGGGACGCGGGGCGCGATCACCGCGCGGATCTGGGCGGACGGCGATCCGCGCTACGTCGCGGTGCTCGTGCACGGCTACGGCGAGCACCTCGGCCGCTACGACCACGTCGCGGACGTCCTCGTCCGGCACGGCGCCGTCGTCTGCGGCCCCGACCACATGGGCCACGGGCGCTCCGCCGGCGACCGCGTCCTGATCGAGGACTACGAGGACGTCGTCGCCGACGTCCACACGGTCGTGGAGTCGGCGCGCGGCGACCATCCCGGCCTGCCCGTCGTCATGATCGGACACTCGATGGGCGGCCTGATCGCCGCCCGGTACGCCCAGCTGCACGGGAGCGGCCTCGCCGCCCTCGTCCTCTCCGGTCCCGTCCTCGGCCGCTGGCACGCCGTCAGCGAGCTGCTCCCCCTGGACGAGATGCCGGACGCGCCCATCGACACCGCCACGCTCTCCCGCGACCCGGCCGTCGGCGAGGCCTACACCGAGGACCCGCTCGTCTGGCACGGCCCCTTCAAGAAGCCCACGATCAGGGCTCTCGACACGGAGCTCCGCCGCATCGGCGACCACGGCGCCCTGGGCGCACTGCCCACCCTCCACGTGCACGGCGAGGACGACCGGCTCGTCCCGCTGGAGGGCACCCTCACCGGCATCGAGGCGATCCGCGGCGACGACCTGACGCAGCGGATCTACCCCGCCGCCCGGCACGAGGTCTTCAACGAGACGAACCGCGACGAGGTCCTCGCCGACGTCACCGCCTTCATAGACCGCGCCCTCGGCCGGCGCTGAACCGCGCCGCCGCCACGTCCTCAGCCCTTCACGCAGATGAGCTGGCGGAGGCGGGCCACCACCTCGACCAGGTCGGACTGGGCCTCGATGACCGCCTCCAGGTCCTTGTAGGCGCCGGGGATCTCGTCGACGACGCCGCCGTCCTTGCGGCACTCGACGCCCCTCGTCTGCTCGATCAGGTCGTCCACGGTGAAGCTCTTGCGGGCCTTGTTGCGGCTCATCCGGCGGCCCGCGCCGTGGGACGCGGAGTTGTACGCCGTCTCGTTGCCGAGGCCGCGGACGATGTAGGTGCCGGTCGCCATCGAGCCCGGGATGATCCCGAGGTCGCCGCGGCCCGCGCGGATCGCGCCCTTGCGGGTGACGAGCAGCTCCTCGCCGCCGTACACCTCCTCCGCCACGTAGTTGTGGTGGCAGGAGATGACCTCGCCCCACGTGCAGCGCTGCTCGCCGAACCGCTGGGTCACGACGTTCTGCGCGAGCGCCATCATGACGGCGCGGTTGCGGCGCGCGTACTCCTGCGCCCAGAACAGGTCGTGGCGGTAGGCGTCCATCTTGGCGGTGCCGGTGAGGAACACGGCGAGGTCGTTGTCCGGAAGGTCCTGGTTGTGCGGGAGCTTGCGGGCGGCCTCGATGTGGTGCTCGGCCAGCTCGTTGCCGATGTTGCGCGACCCCGAGTGCAGGACGAGCCAGATCGCGCCCTCGCCGTCCGCGCACAGCTCCAGGAAGTGGTTGCCGCCGCCGAGCGTGCCCATCTGCTGGCGGGCGCGGCCGTGCCGTGCCCGGACCGCCGGATGCAGGTCGTCGAGCTGCTTCCAGAAGTCGTACCAGCCGCGCTCCTTCAGGTTGGGCAGCGCGGACGGGTCGACGGCGTTCTTGTGGGAGCCGCGCCCGACCGGGATCGCCTTCTCCAGGCGGTGCCTGAGGCTGGCCAGGTCGTCCGGCATGTCCTCGACCGTGAGGGACGACTTGACCGCGGTCATGCCGCAGCCGATGTCGACGCCGACGGCCGCCGGGGACACCGCGTCCTTCATCGCGATGACCGAGCCCACGGTCGCGCCCTTGCCGTAGTGGACGTCGGGCATGACCGCGAGGCCCTCCACCCACGGCAGGGCGGAGACGTTGCGGAGCTGGTCGAGGGCGAGGTCCTCGACGGTGGAGGGGTCGGTCCACATCCGGATGGGAACGCGGCCGCCCTCGAGCGTCTGGTACGGCATGCCTTCTCCTTGATCGACGGGAACCGGACCGCGATCTATGAGGCCAGAATCACCGGTCGCCGTTCAACCGGTTTTCCCGTCATGGAGGGGTTCATGACCGTCCGGCGCCGCGGCGTTCGGTGAGGCCGAGCCGGTCCAGGTGGCGCAGCAGGGCGACGGCGACGCGGCGGCCGGTGCCCAGCGCCTCGGCGGCCTGGCCGGGCGTGAACGGCTGCGGCAGGCCGTCCAGGACGCGCAGCGCCTCCCGGTCGGCGCCGGGCAGCAGGACGATGCCGCCCTCGTCATCGGGGACGTCCTCCTCGGAGATGCGCAGGACCGCCCCGGCGCGCTCGGCGGCGGCGAGGAGGTCGCCGGTGAGGCCCAGTTCTTCGAGCCGCCCGGCGGACGGCGGTGCGAAGGGGGCGTCCGCGAGGCCGGCGCGGAGCCGCTCGACGGCCTCGGTCCAGGGCGGCGGCGGTGTCGCGGCGATCGCGGTCGGCGCCGCGGCGGCCGCGGGGGCGGGGCCTGGGCCGGTCGCGGGGCCGTAGACGCGGCCCGCGTCCACCCGCAGCGGCGGCCGGACGAGCGCGGTGACGAGCTGCCGGGCCGGGAGGCCGAGCCGCAGCCGGACGGTCTCCAGCGGGATGCCGGGCGCGTGCGGGCTGCCCGCGGCGTGCCGGGACGTCTCCTCGGCGAGGCGGTCGAACAGCGACGACCAGTGCGCCGGGTCGGCGACCCACCCGCCGTCCAGAGCGACGGCGTCCGGCGGCGGCGCGCACCCCATCAGCGACAGCTCCGAGCGCCGCAGCACGCCGTGCCGCTTCAGCACGATCGCGCCGTCCGGCCGGTCCGGCCAGGACGACAGCTCCCGCGCGCGGGCCGCTCCCGCGCCGCGCCGCACGAGGGTCGGCGGCCGGACGTCCAGCACGCTCACCCCGGCGATCGAGCGGCGCGCCGGGTCGCGCAGGACGCCGGTGTCGCCGAGGTGCAGGGCGAGCCGGGTGTTCAGGGTCAGCCGTGCCGTGTCGGGGCCCAGCGGGCGCAGCCCGACCGGGACCGCGGCGGACCCGAGGTGCAGCGTCAGCCGCCGCGCGAGCCGCCCGGACGCCTCGCCGAACCGGGTGCGGACGTCGACGCAGGTGGTGTGGGTCCAGGCGCCGGGCGTGACGAGGGCCATGCCGCCGTCCACGCGGCCCGCGTCGCGGAGCGTCAGCACGACGCGGGAGACGCCGCCGACCGTGTCGCACGGCTCGCCGGCGCAGCCGATCGTCCGGACGCGGACGCGGTCCCCGGCGGGCATGAGCAGCAGTTCGCCGCCCACCGCGACCGTCCCGGCGGCGAGGGTGCCGGTGACGACGGTCTGCCGCCCGGCGGTGAACGCGTGGTCGACCCACAGCCGCACCGGAGCGCCCGGGTCGGGGACGGGGAGGCGGGCGGCGAGCCGGTCGAGGGCGGCGGTCAGTTCGCCGATCCCGGCGCCGGTGACGGCGCTGACGGCGACGGCCTCGACGCCGCGCAGCGCGGTGCCGGCGAGCCGCTCGCGGACCTGGCGCAGCGCGAGCCGCGCGTCGGCAAGGTCGGACTTGGTGACCGCGAGGACGCCGGCCCGGATCCCGAGCGCGCCGAGGGCGTCCAGATGCTCGGCGGTCTGCGGCATCCACCCCTCGTCGGCGGCGACGGCGAGCAGCGCGGCGGGCGCGGGCGCCGCGCCGGCGAGCATGGCCGGGACGGACCGCTCCCCGCCCGCGACGTCGACGAACGCCACGCGCCGCCCCGACGGCAGATCCGTCCAGGCGCCCGTCTCCCCCGGCTCCTTGCCGGTGAGGGCGCGCACGAGCGCCGACTTGCCGTGCCCACCGTGACCGGCGGTGGTGACGACCTGCATCAGCGTCCTTTCCGGGCCGAGACGCGAAAGGCCGTGCGGGGGGATTCAACGCGGGGGTCGTGCAGACGGGGTTCGCCCAAGAGAGGGTCCACGGAAGGCAACCCTAGGGACGCGGTGGCCCCGCGCAAAACCGGATCGGGCCCGCGGCCCGGACCGGAAATGCCCACTGACCTCACGCAAACCACAAACGACCAGAAATCGTCGCCGGTTCAGTCGCGTCCGGAACCGGCATGGCCCGGCCGCGCGGCGTCCGCATGGGCCGCGAAGTCGTCGACCATCCGGTGGACGAGCCCGGCCAGCCGCTCCCGGTCGCCGGGCGGCCACGCGGCGAGGGCCTCGGCGATCCAGCGCCGCCCGGACGCCCGGATGCACTCCACCGCCTCCCGCCCGGACGCGCTCAGCGTCACCCGCCGGCACCGGCCGTCGTCGGGATCGGGCACCTGCTCGACGTACCCGGCCCGCTCCAGCCGCTGCACCTGCCGGGTGACGTGCGGCGCCTCCACCGCCAGCGCGGCGGCCAGCTCGCCGGGCCGCATCGGGCCGCCGCTGTCGGCCAGCGCGCGCAGCACCGGGACGGCGGCGCGCTCGACCGGAACCCCGGCGGCGACGACGGTCCGGTCGTGCTGCCGGGCGCGGGTGAGCAGGTGCGCGACGCGGCTGAGCGCCCGCTCGATCTCCACGATCCCGAGCTCGGCCGACTCCGGGGGCACCACTGGCGACATGCCGCAAACCCTACCCCTCTACACTTACTTAACTTAAGTAAGCACAGTGCCCGCGCGGCCGGGACCCCGCCCGGCGGACGGCCCGCACCTGTTCCATCGCCCACCACCTGCTCCATCGCCCACGGGGAGGTTCGCATGACCGGCGCCCCGGCCACGGCGCGCACGGCGAGCGGGCGCCCGCCCGCGGACCCGGCGCGCACCGGCCGCACCCTGCTCGCGCTCGCCGCGGCCGGGATGGTCGTCTCGGTGCAGCAGACCCTCGTGCTGCCGCTGCTGCCCCAGCTCATGCACCGCTTCGACGCCCCGATCACCGACGTGACCTGGGTCTTCACCGCGTCGCTGCTGGCCGGCGCGGTCGCCACCCCGCTGCTGACGCGGTTCGGCGACATGTACGGCAAGAAGCGGATGATCATGCTCGCGCTGGTCCTGCTGCTGACCGGCTCGGTGGTCTGCGCGGTGTCCGGCTCGCTGCCGGTCCTCGTCGCCGGGCGCGCCCTGCAGGGCGTCTCGTCCGCGATGATCCCGCTCGCCATCGGCATGATCCGGGACGCCTTCCCGCGCGAGCGGATCACCACGGCGATCGGCGTCGTCAGCGCCACCATGGGCGTCGGCGGCAGCGCCGGCATGATCGTGACCGGGCTGATCGCGGTCCGCACCGACAGCCACCGGCCGGTGTTCTGGATCACCGCCGCGCTCGGCGCCACCGCGCTGGCGCTGGTCGCGGCGTGCGCCCGCGACACCGGCGGGCGGCCCGGCGGGCGGCCCGACATCCCGGGCGCGGCGCTGCTGGCCGCCTGGCTGGTCTGCCTGCTGCTCGCCATCAGCGAGGGCAACGCGTGGGGCTGGACGTCCGGCGGCGTCCTCGGCCTGTTCGCCGCCGCCGGCGTGCTGTGCGCCGTGTGGGTCGCGGTCGAGCTGCGGGTCCGCGCCCCGCTGGTGCGGCTGAACCTGCTGGTCGGCGCCCGGTCGCTGTCGGCCAACCTCGTCTCGGCGCTGCTCGGCTTCTCGATGTTCGCCGCGTTCACGCTGATCGCCGGGTTCGTGCAGGCGCCGTCCGCGCAGGTCGGGTACGGGCTGGACGGCTCGGTGCTGGACGTCGGCCTCTACATGCTGCCGAGCACCGTCACGATGCTGGTGTTCTCGTGGACGTCCGGGCGCATCGTCGGCCGGATCGGCACCGCCTACACCCTCGCGGTCGGGTCGGCGTTCGCCGGGCTGTGCTACGCGTGGCTGGCGGTGTCCAACTCGCACGTGTACGACATGCTCGCGTTCAGCGCGATCCAGGGCATCGGGTTCGGGATCGCCTACGCGGCGCTCGGCACGCTCGCCATCCAGCACGTCCCGATGGACCAGAGCGGCATCGCCAGCGGCATCAACTCGCTCGTCCGCACCACCGGCGGGAGCATCGCCGGGGCCGTCACCGCGTCGGTCCTGGCCGGGCAGGTGATCGCCGGGACCGAGGTGCCCGCGCTCGGCGCCTACGAGCTGTGCTTCTGGATCGTCGCGGCGGGCGCCGGCCTGGCCGCCGTCATCGCCGTCGCGCACGCGCTCCGGCACCCCGGCTGACCGCCGCGCCCCGCCGGCCGCCGGGCGCCGGAGCGGGACCGGACGGCGCGGGCCCTTGACGAACGGCCCCCGGGCCATGCCCTATAGGGATGCGGCCCATCGCCGATCAGGGCCGCAGCGCAGACCGGGCCAGGGACCCGCCACCGGGAGGACCACATGGGCGCCTACGCGGCCGCGTACGAACGCAGCATCGCCGACCCGACCCGCTTCTGGGGGCTGGCGGCGCGCGACGTCCGCTGGGTCGTCCCACCGGACCGGGTGCTGGACGACGGCGCACCGCCGTTCTACCGCTGGTTCACCGGCGGTGAGCTGAACACGTGCGACAACGCGCTGGACCGGCACGTCGAGGAGGGCCGCGGCGACCAGGCCGCGCTCATCTACGACAGCCCCGTCACCGGGACGGTGCGCACCTACAGCTACCGGGAGCTGACCGGCCTGGTCGCGCGGTTCGCCGGGGCGCTGCGCGCGCAGGGCGTCGACCGCGGCGACCGCGTGGTCGTCTACCTGCCGATGATCCCGGAGGCGGTCATCGCGATGCTGGCGTGCGCCCGGCTCGGCGCGGTGCACTCGGTGGTCTTCGGCGGGTTCGCGGCGCGGGAGCTGGCCGTCCGCATCGACGACGCCCGGCCGAAGGCGGTCGTGTCGGCGTCCTGCGGGATCGAGGCGGGCCGGATCGTCGCCTACAAGCCGCTACTAGACCAGGCGCTGGAGATGGCGCGGCACAAGGTCGAGCGGTGCGTGATCCGGCAGCGCGAGCAGCTGCACGCCGACCTGGCCAGGCCGCGCGACGTCGACTGGGACGAGGCCGTCGCCGCCGCCGAGCCCGCCGAGTGCGTGCCCGTCGCCGCGACCGACCCGCTGTACATCCTGTACACCTCCGGGACGACCGGGCGGCCGAAGGGCGTCGTCCGCGACAACGGCGGGCACGCGGTGGCGCTGCGCTGGTCGATGGAGAACGTGTTCGGCGTCGGGCCGGGCGACGTGTTCTGGGCCGCGTCCGACGTCGGCTGGGTCGTCGGGCACTCCTACATCGTGTACGCGCCGCTGCTGACCGGCTGCGCGACCGTCCTGTACGAGGGCAAGCCGGTGGGGACGCCGGACGCGGGCGCGTTCTGGCGCGTCGCCGCGCAGCACCGGGTGAAGGCGCTGTTCGCCGCGCCGACCGCGATCCGGGCGGTCAAGAAGGAGGATCCCGAGGGCGCGCTGCTCGCCGGGCACGACCTGTCGGCGCTGGACACGCTGTTCCTCGCCGGGGAGCGGCTCGACCCCGACACCTACCGGTGGGCGTCGCGGATCCTGGACCGCCCGGTCATCGACCACTGGTGGCAGACCGAGACCGGCTGGCCGATCGTGGCGAACCTGCGCGGGCTGGAGCCGATGCCGGTCAAGGCGGGGTCGCCCTCCGTGCCGGTGCCCGGCTACGACGTGCGGATCCTCGGCCAGGACGGCGCGCCGGTGCCGCCCGGCACCGACGGCGACATCGCGATCCGGCTGCCGCTGCCGCCCGGCACGCTGCCCACCCTGTGGCAGGACGACGAGCGGTTCGTCGAGTCGTACCTGACGAAGTTCCCGGGGCACTACCTCACCGGGGACGGCGGGCACATCGACGAGGACGGCTACGTGTGGGTGATGGGCCGCACCGACGACGTCATCAACGTGGCCGGGCACCGCCTGTCGACCGGGACGATGGAGGAGGTCATCTCGTCCCACCCCGCGGTCGCAGAGTGCGCGGTGATCGGCGTCCACGACTCGCTGAAGGGGCAGATCCCGCGGGGGCTCGTCGTGCTCAAGAGCGGCGTCCTCGCCGAGCCCGGGGAACTGGCCGCGGAGCTGGTCGAGATGGTGCGCGACCAGGTCGGGCCGGTCGCGGCGCTCAAGGAGATCGCCGTCGTCCCGGCGCTGCCGAAGACCCGCTCGGGCAAGATCCTGCGAGGCGTGATGCGCGGCATCGCCGACGGCCGGGAGGTGACCGTGCCGTCCACGATCGAGGACCCCGGCGTCCTGGACGTGCTGCGCCCCGTCCTGCGCCGCGGTTAGGGGCGCCCGCCGGTCCGCTTCGGCCAGAACGCCGCCACCAGGCAGACGCCGGCGGCCGCGAGCACGATCTGCAGGACGGTCTCCCACGGGCTCCAGCCGCCGCCGGCGAGACCGAACACCTGGGCCAGGCCCGTCCCGGCGAACGCCGCGACGACGCCGGCCGCCATCAGGAGCCAGCCCGGCATGCCCGGCCGGCCCGGCACGAGCAGCCTCCCGAGAGCACCGATCACCGCGCCCAGGACGACGGCGGCCACGAGCCCCCCGATGGTCATGCGCGCTCCTCACTCCCCCGTCCCGTGGGAACGGTGCCTGAACCCCTACCCGTGTCCCCGGCGGCGACACGACCGGGGCGGCGTCAGCGGACGACGAGCGCGTGCCGCCCGCGCGGGACCAGTTCGCCGATGACCGGCGCGCCCGGGACCTCGCCGGCGACGAGCAGCCCGCCGGAGGTCTGCGCGTCGGCCAGCAGCAGCCGCTCCTCCTCGGCGATCCGGCGGAAGTCGGTGTGCGGGGACACCCACGACAGGTTCCGCCGCGTCCCGCCGGGCACGAACCCGTCCCGGACGGCGGGCCGCGCCCCGTCCAGGTAGGGGACGGCGGAGGCGTCGACGACGGCGGTGACGCCGCTAGCCCGCGCGACCTTGTACAGGTGGCCGAGCAGCCCGAAGCCGGAGACGTCGGTGGCGCACACGGCGCCGCGCTCCAGCGCGGCGACGCTCGCCTCCGCGTTGAGGCGGACCATCGTCTCGACCGCGTGCGGGAACACCTCGCCGGTGGCCTTGTGCCGGGCGTTGAGGACGCCGCTGCCGAGCGGCTTGGTCAGCGACAGCGGGACGCCGGGGCGGCCCGCGTCCAGGCGCAGCAGCCGGCCGGGGTCGGCGACGCCGGTCACCGCCAGGCCGTACTTGGGCTCGGGGTCGTCGATGCTGTGCCCGCCCGCGATCGGGCAGCCGGCGAGCGCGGCGACGTCCCGTCCGCCGCGCAGCACCTCGCGGGCCAGTTCGGCGGGCAGCGCGTCGACGGGCCAGCCGAGCAGGTTGAGCGCCATCAGCGGCTCACCGCCGACCGCGTAGACGTCGGAGAGCGCGTTCGCGGCGGCGATGCGGCCCCAGTCGTAGGCGTCGTCGACGACGGGGGTGAAGAAGTCGGCGGTGGACACCACCGCCCGGTCGCCGCTGATCCGCAGCACGGCCGCGTCGTCGCCGTCGGCGCCGCCGACGACCAGCGAGTCGTCCCCGCCGGTGAGGCCGGTCACGACCCGCTCCAGCACCCCGGGCGGGATCTTGCATGCGCAGCCGCCGCCGTGCGCGTACTGCGTCAGGCGTGCGACGGGGGCGAGGCGGGTCACCCGCACGATTTAACGCACAACTACCGCAAATGATCAAGAAACGGACAGTACGGGCCTCGTTACCGGGGAGCGAACTTCCCGCCCGACCAGCGGGGAAATCCGGGAAGGTCTTGTCCGAACGACGTTCGGCATGATGCGATTCACTCTCTTGCAAGTTATCACTTACTTATTGAGGGGCGACATGGGGATTCGCGAACAGGGCGCCGAACCCGACCAGGCCGTCGCGGGCCGGACCGTCTGCACGAGCCTCGCGGAGACCGCCGCGCGGCACGGCGGCCGGCCGGCGTACTCCGACCGCATCGGCGGCGAATGGAAGACCCTGACCTGGGCCGATACCCGGACACGCGCGCTGGAGACGGCCGCCGGGTTCGCCGCCCTCGGCCTGGAGCCCGGCGACGTCGTCGCGCTGATGATGCCGAACCGCTCCGAGCACGTCCTGGCCGACCTCGGCGCCGTCCACGCGGGCGGCGTGCCGGCCACCGTCTACGCGACGCTCGCGCCGGACCAGGTCGCGTTCGTGGCCGTGCACTGCGCGGCCAGGTACGCCGTCCTGGACGGCAAGGACCAGCTCGACCGCTGGCTGCCCGTCCTGGACCGGCTGCCCGGGCTGCGCAAGATCATCGTGGTGGACGCGGCCGCCTGCCCGGCCGGCGACCGCTACCTCACCTGGGACGCCTTCACCGCCCTCGGCCGCGAGCGGCTCGCCACCGACCCGGCCGAGATCGACCGCCGCTGGCAGGCCGTCAAGCCCGGCGACACCGTCACCCTGCTCTACACGTCCGGCACCACGGGCGACCCCAAGGGCGTCCTGATCACCCACTCGATGGTGCTGCACGAGGCGGCGATGGTGAAGCGCAGCTCGATGCTGCCCGACCACCCCGCTGGCGTCTCCTACCTGCCCTTCGCGCACATCGCCGACCGCGTCCTGAGCTACTACCTGCCGGTCACGCTCGCCTCCCACGTCCACTTCTGCCCGGACCCGACGCAGCTCGGCGCGATCCTCAAGGACGTGCGCCCGCACTCCTTCTTCGGCGTGCCGCGCATCTGGGAGAAGCTCATGGCGGGCATCCAGGCCGTCCTCGCCGCCGAGCCGGACGAGGCCAAGAAGCAGGCGGTCGCCGCCGCCCTCGAAGCGGGCCGCGCCCACGTGCGGGCCCAGGAGTTCGGCAACACGCCCACTCCCGAGATCACCGCCGCCTTCGAGCAGGCCGACAAGGCCGTCCTCACCCCGATGCGCGCCCTCCTCGGACTGGACCGCGTCCGGCAGGCCTCCAGCGCCGCCGCGCCGCTGCCCCTGGACGTCGCCCGCTTCTTCTCCGGCCTCGGCCTGAAGATCTTCGACGCCTACGGGATGACCGAGACGACGGGCGCCATCACCGCCAACCTCGCCGACGCCTTCAAGCTCGGCACCGTCGGCCGAGCCTTCGACGGCGTCGAACTGAGGCTCGCCGACGACGGTGAGATCCTCGTCCGCGGCGCCACCTGCACCCCCGGCTACCTGAACCGCCCGGACGCGACCGCCGACCTGATCGACCCCGACGGCTGGGTGCGCACCGGCGACGTCGGCCGGCTGGACGCCGACGGCTTCCTCACCGTCGTCGACCGCAAGAAGGAACTGATCATCACCGCGGGCGGCGAGAACATCGCCCCGTCCCTCATCGAGAACCACCTGAAGGAGCACCCGCTCGTCGGCCAGGCCCTCGCCTTCGGCGACCGCCGCCCCTACGTCGTCGCCCTCATCACCCTCGACGGCGAGGTCGCCCCCGTCTGGGCCGCCGCCCACGGCATCGACACCACCGACCTCGCCGCCCTCGCCGACCACCCCCTCGTCCGGGAGGAGGTCGCCAAGGCCGTCGAGGACGCCAACGTCCGCCTGGCCCGCGTCCAGCAGGTCAAGAAGTGGCGCCTGCTCCCCGCCGAGTGGACCGCCGAGAGCGAGGAACTGACCCCGACCCTCAAGCTGAAGCGCCGCGTCGTCCACACCAAGTACTCCCCCGACATCGAGGCCCTCTACGAGGGCTGACCCCGCGGGCTAAGATCACTGGCGGAGGCGTGTGAGCGCCTGGTGGCCTCCCCGGCCTTCAAAGCCGACGGTCCCGAGGATCTCGGGACGGCGGGTTCGATTCCCGTACGCCTCCGCTGCGCGCCGTCCCCCGGCGGCGGGGGACGGCGTAGCGTGGGGGGTGTGCGGGGGCGGAAGATCGCTTATGGCGTCATGATGGGGACGTGCCTCACGCTGTTCGTGCTGGCGTGGGCCGTCGTGCGCCACTGGTCGCACACCGCCGCGCTCGTGATGTCGGCGGTGGCGCTGGTCATTCCGCCGTTCGCGGCGATCGTGGCGAACTGGAGCATCGACCGCCGCGACTGAGGGCTACTCGGCGCCCTTCGGCTGCGGCGGCTCCTTCATGGTGAAGCGGACCTGGTCCCCCTCGACCGAGGTGACGGTGACGATCAGCGGGTAGTCGCGGCCGTTGCCGTCCTGGACGGTGCATTCGATGGTGGCGCCGACCTCGCCCTTGAGGTCCGCTGGGCATTCGGCGGTGGCCGGCCCGATGCCGCCGTCGTCGAAGGGCTGGCTGAACTTGGCGACGATCTGATTCTCCACCTTGGCGGCCGAAACGGTCTTGGTGCCGATGGAGACGCTCTTGTTCACCTCGCAGGCGGTGGTGGCCAGGGCCAGCGCGCCGAGCAGGGCGGGCATGAGCAGGAACTTGCGCATCGGTGTCGTGACTCCTCGCGTCGTGCGGCGCCCCGGTCCCCGTGGGGCGCGCTTTGGCACGTTCCGATGATCGGTTCCGGCCCGACCCGGCGACCAGGGTGTTCCGTCCCGAGTAAGAAAGGACCCGAAACAGGACAAGATGGGCCGAACTTTTCGTTACTCGCGAGTTTCCGGGGTACGGTCCGGTCCATGGGGCGGATCACCGTGCGCAAGCCCGTGCTGCGGCTGAGTACGAGCGGGGTGCGGGGGCGCAGGCCCGACACCCTGGCGGTGGAGGAGCCGCTGGAGATACGGGTCGCCGGCAAGCCGCTCACGATCACGATGCGCACGCCGGGGCACGACTTCGATCTCGTGGCCGGCTTCCTGGCGGCCGAGGGTGTGATCGGGGGCGCGCAGGACCTGGCGGCGATGCGGTACTGCGCCGACACGGCGGAGCAGAACACGCTGGACGTCGTGCTGGCGCCCGGGGTGGAGCCGCCGGACGACTCCATGACCCGGGCCTTCACGACGACCAGCGCGTGCGGGGTGTGCGGGAAGTCGAGCATCGAGGCGCTGCGCACCGACCGGCCGTACGAGGTGGGCGAGGATCCGGTGCGGGTGTCGCCGGAGGTGCTCGCGGTGCTGCCGGAGCGGCTGCGGGAGGCGCAGCGGGTGTTCGACCGGACGGGCGGGCTGCACGCGGCCGGGCTGTTCGACGCGGACGGCGGCCTGCTCGCGCTGCGGGAGGACGTCGGGCGGCACAACGCGGTCGACAAGGCCGTCGGGTGGGCGCTGCGGCAGGGGCGGCTGCCGCTCACCGGGACCGTGCTCATGGTGAGCGGCCGCGCGTCGTTCGAGCTGACGCAGAAGGCGATGTCGGCGGGCGTCCCGGTGCTGGCGGCGGTGTCCGCGCCGTCGTCGCTGGCGGTGGAGCTCGCGGAGGACGCCGGGATGACGCTGGTCGGTTTCCTGCGGGGCCAGACCATGAACGTTTACGCGGGCGCGGAGCGAATCGCCCTGTGAGGAACGGCGGTTGTCACCCCAGGCCGAAAACCAAGCGGTAACTTGTTGGTTCGGCCGCAAGAAACCACACGGTCCGCAAGAGTTGACTGCTCCCCCAATGGCATACGCACGCGCGGAGGCGAGGACGGCATGACGAGGCCCCTGACAGACGGCGGAGCCGGCATCGATGAGCGCCATCCGCCGATCAAGCCTCGGCGCGTGTCCTTCGACTGGTCGGGGACGCCCCTGCACTGGGTGCCGGGCGACCCCGTCGCCACGCACATCATCAACTCGTTCCACATCGTCCTGCCGGAGGGCGAGAAGTGGTTCATTCAGTGCGTGAAGGACGCCCGCCCGTACATCAAGGACGAGCGCCTGCTGGAGGAGATCAGGGGCTTCATCGGCCAGGAGATGGTGCACGCCCGCTCCCACCAGGGTGTGCTGGACCAGATCCTGGAGGCCAACGGGATCGACGTCTCCAAGATCACCGGCCCGGCGGCGAAGGGCAACGCCGACCGGCCCGCGCAGATGGCGGCGCTGAAGGAGAAGAACCCGCGGGCGTGGCGGCGCCGGCTGCGGTTCGAGCTGGCCGCGGTCGCCTCGATCGAGCACTACACCGCCGTCCTCGGCCAGTGGATCATGGACAACGAGCGGTTCGAGCAGGCCGGGGTCGACCCCACCATGCTCGATCTGCTGCGCTGGCACGGCGCCGAGGAGGTCGAGCACCGGTCGGTGGTGTTCGACGTCTACAAGGCCATGGGCGGCCGCTACCCGACGCGCGTGGCGGCCTGGGTGGTGTCGCTGTTCTTCCTGTACTGGGCGCTGATCGGCGGGTCGCTGTACCTGCTCAAGCGGGACCCGACGATCAAGAAGCGGGTGACGCCGCTGCGCGTGTACCGGTCCTACCGGCGGTCCGTCCGGCTGGGGCACGTGCCGGGGATCTTCAAGCTGCTGCTCGGTGAGGCGCCCGTCTACCTGAGGCCGAACCACCACCCGTCGAAGGTGTGCTCGACGCCGCGCGCGCTGGAGTACCTGATGCAGTCGCCCGCGGCGAAGGCCGCCGGCTACGACCCGTACTGACGCCGAGACCCCGCCCGAGGGCCCGTACCGCCGCGCCGTACGGGCCCTTGGCGGTTGTCGTGGTCCGGCCGGTTCTCGTGGCGCGGCTCACTCCGCATCCCCTTGACCGCGGGGACGGTTCGGCGATTTATTACCAAGATGTCCAATAAAGCCGCCCGGGTTCCGCTGACCCGCAGGCGCAGGGTCCGCGGCGACGGCGTCGACCTCGCCGTCTACGAGCAGGGTGACCCGTCGCGGCCGACGGTGCTGCTCGTCCACGGCTACCCCGACACGCACGCGGTGTGGGACGAGGTGGCCGGGCGGCTCGCCGAGCGGTTCCACGTCGTCCGCTACGACGTGCGCGGCGCGGGGGCGTCGTCGCGTCCGCTCGGGCGCAAGCGCTACACGTTCGACTACCTGATGTCGGACATGCGGGCCGTGCTGGACGCGACCGCGCCCGACCGACGGGTGCACCTCGTCGGGCACGACTGGGGGTCGATCCAGGGCTGGGAGGCGGCCTGCACGATGCCGGACCGCTTCGCCTCCTTCACCTCGATCTCCGGGCCGTGCCTCGACCATGCCGGGCACTGGATGCGGCGCAGGCTCGCCCGGCCCACGCCGGCCGGCCTCAGGCGGGCGGCGGGGCAGGGCCTGCGGTCCTGGTACATCGGCTTCTTCCAGACGCCGGTCCTGCCGGAACTGCTGTGGCTGGCCGGGATGACCAAGCTGTTCACCCGCGCCCTGGCCGCGGGCGAGGGCGTCGCGCCGCGTCCCGGCCACCCGGCGCGGACGATGGCGCGCGACGCCGCGGCCGGGGTCGGGCTGTACCGGGCGAACATGGCGCGGCGGCTGCGCAGGCCGCGCGACCGCCGCACGGACGTTCCGACGCTGGTCATCGTCCCCACCAGGGACCTGTTCGTCTCGCCGCACCTGGTGGGCGGGCTCGCCGCGCGCGTCCCGAACCTGTCGCTGCGCTCCCTCCCGGCCGGGCACTGGGTGCCGCGCAGCCACCCCGGCGCCGTCGCCCACTGGATCACCGAGCACGTCGCGGACGCCGCGGGCTGAACGCCGCTCGCCGGGGTGCCCGTAGGGTGATCACGGGAGGGATGCCACATGGCCGACGCCGTGGTCATCGGTGCGGGGCACAACGGGCTCGTCGCGGCCAACGTGCTGGCCGACGCGGGCTGGGACGTCGAGGTCCTGGAGGCGCAGCCCGAGCCGGGCGGCGCCGTCCGCAGCGACCGGGGCGTGCATCCCGACTACGTCAGCGACATGTGCAGCGCGTTCTACCCGCTGGGCGTGGCGTCCCCGGTGATGCGCGCGCTCGAGCTGGAACGGCACGGGCTGCGCTGGCGGCACGCGCCCGCCGTCCTCGCCCATCCGCTGCCGGACGGGCGCGCCGCCGTCCTCGAACGCGACCGCGACGCCACCGCGGCGGGCCTGGAGGCGCTCGGCGCGGGCGACGGCGAGGCGTGGCTGCGGCTCTGCGCGCTGTGGGACGAGATGGGCGAGGACGTCCTGCGCGCCCTGTTCACCCCGTTCCCCCCGGTCCGGGCGGCACTGCCGCTGGCGGTCGCGGCGCGCCGCGCGGGCGGTCTGCGCGTCCTGCGGTCGCTGCTCACGCCCGTCCGCACGCTGGGCGAGCAGGAGTTCACCGGACCGGGCGGGCCGCTGCTGCTCGCCGGGTCGGCGCTGCACACCGACATGTTCCCCGAGTCGACGGCCGGGTCGGTGTTCGGCTGGCTGCTCGCGATGATCGGCCAGCGGCACGGCTGGCCGGTCCCCGAGGGCGGGGCGGGCGAGCTGACGGCCGCGCTCGTCCGGCGGCTGGAGGCGCGGGGCGGGCGGCTCCGCTGCGGCGTCCCGGTCGCCTCGGTCGTCGTCCGGGGCGGGCGCGCGCTCGGCGTCCGCACCGCCGGCGGGGAGCCGGTCCGGGCGGCGAAGGCCGTGCTCGCCGACGTGGCGGCGCCCGCGCTCTACGGCGGCCTCGTCGGCTGGTCCGACCTGCCCGGCTCGCTGCGGGCCGACATGCGCCGCTTCAGCTGGGACCACGCCACCTTCAAGGTCGACTGGGCGCTGTCGGGACCGATCCCGTGGTCGTCGCCCGATGCCGGACGGGCCGGGACCGTCCACCTGTCCCCCGGCATGGAGGCCCTCACCGACTACAGCGCGGACCTCGCCACCGGGCGCGTCCCGGCCGAACCGTTCGCGCTGCTCGGCCAGATGACGACCGCCGACCCCACCCGCTCCCCCGCCGGGACGGAGTCGGTCTGGGCCTACACGCACGTCCCGCACCGGGTGAAGGCCGACGCGGGCCCCGACGGCATCACCGGCGGCTGGGACGAACGCGAGCAGGACGCCATGGCCGGCCGCGTGGAGAACGTGGTGGAGCGCCTAGCGCCCGGCTTCCGCTCCCGGATCACCGACCGCCGCATCATCGCGCCCCCCGCGTTTCAGGAGCATGACGCCAACCTGGTGAACGGCGCGCTGAACGGCGGAACCGCGCTGATCCACCAGCAGCTCGTGTTCCGCCCCGTCCCCGGCCTCGGACGGGCGGAGACCCCGATCGCGGGCCTGTACCTCGCGTCCGCGTCCGCGCATCCCGGCGGCGGCGTCCACGGCGCCTGCGGCGCCAACGCCGCCCGCGCCGCGCTCGCCCACGCCGGACCGGGGGGCCGCGTCCTCACTCCCGCCCTCAACGCGCTCGGCCGCCTGCTGGCTCCGTAGCGCGTTTTGGCCGCCACGGGGTTTTCCTGGCGGCCGGAACATGCGACCTTGTCAGGAACCAGCCGGGTGGCGGCCACCCGGCGACGGCACCGGAGCGTGAGGCATGCGGATTCGCGACATCCTTCGGCGGAAGGGAGACACGGTGGCCACGGTGCGGCCCGACGCCACCGTGCGGCAGCTGCTCGCCATCCTGGCGGAGCACAACATCGGAGCGGTGGTGGTCTCCCCCGACGGAGAGTCGATCTCCGGCATCGTCTCCGAGCGCGACGTGGTGCGGCGGCTCCACGACCGCGGCGCGGGGCTGCTCGACAAGCCCGTGTCCGAGATCATGACCACCGAGGTCCGCAGCTGCGGCCCCGGCGACAAGGTGGAGGACCTGCGCCGCACCATGACCGAGCACCGGTTCCGGCACGTGCCCGTCGTCGAGGACGGCCGGCTCACCGGGATCGTCAGCATCGGCGACGTCGTCAAGAGCGCCATCGACGAGCTGGAGAGCGAGCGCGAGCACCTGGTCGGCTACATCCAGGGCGCGCCCTGACCCCTCCGGGCCCGGCGCGGGCGGTCAGACGTAGGCGGGCAGGGGACGGGCGGCCGGGGCCGCCTGGACCTCCCGGTAGGCCAGGGCGAGGCGCTCGACGGCCGCCCGCAGCGTGTCCGGCGGCAGCACGTAGGGCAGCCGGACGTAGTCCTCCAGCACGCCGTCCGCACCGAACACCGGCCCGGCGACGACCCGGACGCCGAGCCGCTCGGACGCCTCGGCCAGCGCCGTGGCGACCGGGGCGCCGATCCGCGCCCACAGCGACATGCCGCCGGCGGGCAGCCGGAACTCCCAGCCGGGCAGCACCTCGCGCAGTGCCCCGGCGAGCGCGTCGCGCCCGCGCAGCAGGTTCCGAGCGCGCTCGGCGCGCACCTCCTCCACCCGCAGCAGCAGTTCCCGGACGATCAGCTGGTCGAGCACCGGGCTGGCCATGTCGAACGGTTCGCGGGCCACCACGAGGCGGCGAGCCAGCGGCGCGGTCGTGCGGACCCAGCCGATGCGCAGCCCGCCCCACAGCAGCTTGGACGCCGACCCGATCGTGATCACCCGTCCGCCGCCGTCGTGGCCGGCGAGCGGCGCCTCGCGCGGCGCGCCGAGGTCGTGCGCGAGGTCGGCGAACGTCTCGTCGGTGACGAGGAACGCGTCGGCGCGGCGCGCGGCGTCGACGAGCGCGGCACGGTCGTCCGCCCCCATCAGGTATCCGGTCGGGTTCTGGAAGTCGGGGATCGTGTACGCCATCCGGACGGCGGCCTGCCGCATGGCGCCCGCGATGAGCTCCACGTCCCAGCCCTCGTTGACGCCGACCGGGACGAGCCGGGCGCCGCGGCGGCGCAGCGCGCCGAGCGCGTGCGGGTAGGTGGGGCGCTCGACCATGACGGCGTCGCCCGCCTCCACGAGCAGCTGCGTCAGCAGCGTGAACGCGTGCTGCGCGCCGGTGGTGACGACGATCTGGTCGGCGCGGGTCGGGACGCCGCGCGCCGCGTACCCGGCGGCGATGACCTCCCGCAGGCTCGCCAGCCCGGCGGGCTCGTAGCCGGGCCCGGAGCTGTAGCGGGGCAGCTCGTCGACGGCGGCGGCGACGGCCTCCTCGAAGATCGCCGGGGCGCCCGGGGTGGCGCAGCCGAGGTCGATGAAGGACGCGTCGTCCGGCGCCGGGTACGCCTTGCCGAACCGCCCGCCGGGCGGCGCGGCGCGCCGCTCCGCCGACGACATCCGCACCGGCGGCAGCGCCGTCCAGCTCCCCGCGCCCTGCCGGCTCTCCACGTAGCCCTCGTCGCGGAGCCGGTCGTAGGCGGTCGTCACGGTGGTGCGGCTGACGCCGAGGGCGGCGGCGAGGTCCCGTTCGGCGGGCAGCCGCGTCCGCAGCGCCAGCCGCCCGTCCAGGACGAGGCCGCGCACCGACCGGGCCAGCGCGGCGTACACGGGGCGCTCGGCCGACAGATCGCCCAGCAGCCGGGCCAGGTTCGGGCCGCTCACGTAACGGGTGCTCATACAAGCCACTTTCGCATAATTGGCCCTGCAAAGACCAGTCCACCTCACGCCAAGGTAGTCCAGGAGATGGCCACTTGCGGGGTGAGGAGCGAACAATGGCCTTGATGGCACGGCGACTCGTGCAGCTCTACGTTGGATTGGCCTTGTACGGGTTCGGGATCGCGCTCCAGGTGTCGTCCGGCCTCGGCAACGACCCGTGGGACGTCTTCCACCAGGGCCTGACGCGGCGCTTCGGCCTGTCCATCGGCGTGTGGATCATCATCGCGGGCGCGGTCGTCATGCTGGCCTGGATCCCGCTGCGGCAGCGGCCGGGGATCGGGACGATCAGCAACGTCGTCCTCATCGGCGTGTTCGCCGACCTGTTCCTGTGGCTGCTGCCCGACCCGGGCGCGCTCGCGGCGCGCTGGGCGTACCTCGTCGTCGCGGTGCTCGCCGGCGGCGTCGCGACCGGCTGCTACATCGGCGCGGGCCTCGGCCCCGGCCCGCGCGACGGGCTGATGACCGGGATCGCCGCGCGGGGCCACTCGATCCGCGTGGTCCGGACCGGGATCGAGCTGGCCGTGCTCGCCGTCGGCTGGCTGCTCGGCGGCACCGTCGGCATCGGGACGCTGCTGTACGCGGTGGCGATCGGCCCGCTGACGCACGTCTTCCTGCCGATGCTGACGATCCGGCCCCCGGCCGCCGAACCGGCCCCGGAACCGGAGCCCGCCGCCGTCTAGCGGGCCGTCCGGTGCGTGAGGAGGCGGACGGCCTGCTCCGCGACCGCGGCCAGCAGCGGCGCGGCGTCCGCCTTCAGCTCGTCCAGGGTGCGGGGGCCGTCGGCGAGGCTGAACGCGGCGGTGAGGCCGAGGGCGTGCAGCTCGTCCAGCGGCCCGGCGACGCCGCCGGCCAGCGCCACGCACGGGACGCCGCGGCCCCGCGCGAGCGTCGCGACCGCCGAGACGACCTTGCCGCCGGCGCTCTGCCCGTCCACCCGGCCCTCCCCGGTGATGACCAGGTCGGCGCCGGCGAGGGCGGCCGGGAGCCCGACGGCCTCGGCGACGAGGAGGGCCCCGCCGGACGGCTCGGCGCCGAGCACGCCCACGAGGCCGCCGCAGGTGCCGCCGGCCGCGCCCGCGCCGGGCAGGTCGTGGACGCGGGCGCCGCCGCCGGCGGCGAGGACGTCCGCGAAGACGGTCAGGGCGGCGTCCAGCTCGGCGACCTGGCCGGGAGACGCGCCCTTCTGCGGGCCGAACACGGCGGCGGCGCCGGCCGGCCCGACGAGCGGGTTGGTGACGTCGCAGGCGACCCGGAACCGGGTCGCGCGCACGGCGTCCGGCACCCCCGAGTCGTCGATCGAGGCGAGCCGGGCGAGGGCGCCGCCGCCCGGCGGCAGCTCTCCCCCTCCGGCGTCCAGGAACCGGACGCCGAGCGCCCGCAGCAGCCCCGTGCCGCCGTCGGTGCCGGCGCTGCCGCCGACGCACACGAGCACGTCGCGGGCGCCGCGCCGGACCGCGTCCGCGATCAGCTCGCCGGTGCCGGTGGTGGCGGCGCCCATCGGGTCCGGCGGGACGTCCCCGACCAGCGGCAGCCCGGACGCGGCGGCCAGCTCCACCACCGCGGACCGCCCGTCGCCGGACAGGGCGTAGCGGGCCTTCACCGGACGTCCCAGCGGGTCGGTGGCGGCGATCTCGACCGCGTCGCCGGCGCGGGCGCGCAGGAAGCAGTCGAGGGTGCCCTCGCCGCCGTCCGCCATCGGGACGGCGACCACCTCGGCGCGCGGCACGGCCCGGCGGACGCCCGCCTCCACGGCGGCGCACACCTCCGCCGCCGGCAGGCCGCCCTTGAACGAGTCGGGCGCGACGACGACCCGCATCAGCACCACCTCTGGGGGACGCTTCCCGGACCCTCGCGAAGCACTGAGCGGTGATCCTCGCTCCGCCGGCGCTCCGCTGCGGTCATCGGCTCAGTGCTCGGCGGCCAGAGTCGCCAGGACGGACGCGAACTCCTCGGGCAGCACCATCGTGTCGCCCTCGTAGCGGGTCTCCAGGTAGGTCAGCTCGCCTGCGCGCCACCAGTACAGGTGCGGGCTGAGCGAGCCGGGGCCCTCCTCGTAGGCGCGGTGCGCCTGCGCCTGAAGTTCGGTCGCCGCCGCCACGGCCGCGCGGTAGCGCGCCCTCGGGTGCCCTTCGGCGATGCGGAGCGGGTGCGCGACGATGAGGCTGCGGTTCGGGGCGATGACCAGCGCACCGTACGGGCCGATCGGCAGGTACTCCTCCAGCCACGCCAGGTGCGTGACGGCGTAGAACGTCCAGCCGTGCAGGACGGAGACGCGTACGCCGCCGAGGTCCTGGTCGTCCATCTGCAGGGGGCCGTCGGCGCGGACGTTGGCGCGGCCGAGCATGAACAGCGCGTCGCCGGACACCGGCCAGCCGCCCATCTCCTGGGTCGTGACGGTCCGCACGGTGGTGGGCGTGTCGACGACGACGGCCTCGATGAGGCCCGGCGCGAACGGCCGGGCGGCGAGGACGCCGTTGTCGGCCTCGGCCGGGTAGATACGGGTGCGCAGCAGGTGCTGGGCGAGGTCGAAGTCGCTGAGGTCCAGCGGCTCCTCGATCGCGGTGACGATCGTGGTGACGTGGTCGGAGACGAGCGCCGGCCAGTCGTCGCGCGGCACGAGGCGGGCGAGCTGCCGCAGGTCGCGGAGGCTGACGTGCAGCCTGTTCGCGCCCTCCAGCAGCATCACCTCCCCGGGCACGCGGGTGCAGCGGTAGCCGAGGCTCTCGGCGACCAGTACGAGCAGCGAATCGAGGGTCCCGTCGTCCCAGGAATCGGGACGGGCATGGCGGCCGCTCATCGCGCACCTCCCGGGGGCGCTTCGAGGGTGAGCGCGCCGGGTTCCGGCACGGCGGGGTGCGGATCATGCGGGGATGGACGGTGGGTCGAAGGGTCGTGCGGTGAAGCCGTCAGCACCGCGGGGGCGCCGAGTTCGAGGGTCAGCTGGCGCGGGCCGTGCCCGGCGGGGACGCCCGCCAGGACGGGGACGCCGAGCGGGCCGAGCCGGGCGGTGAACACCGAGTCGAGCTCGGCGGGGTCGCCGCAGTCGCGCCAGGAGCCGAGCGCCACGCCGACCGCGCCGTCGAACCAGCCGGCCTGGAGGAGCTGGACGAGCATCCGGTCGATCCGGTAGGGCGCCTCGGTGACGTCCTCCAGGAAGACGATGCGGCCCTCGGCGGGCGGCGGGGCGTACGGGGTGCCGAGCAGCGCCGCGAGGAGCGAGAGGGTGCCGCCGGTGAGCGGGCCCTCCGCGCGTCCCGGCCGGAGGGCGCGCGTGCCTGGGAGGATGAGGGGGCCGCCGAAGAGGGCGGCGCGCAGGGCGGCGAGCGTGCCGCCGTCCGGTTCGTCTTCGGCGAGGAGGCCGGCGGGCATGGGACCGAAGGACGTCGTGACTCCTAGGCGCGTTCCAAAAGCGGCGTGCAGTGCGGTGATGTCGCTCGAGCCGTGCAGGACCGCCGGTGCGGCGGACGCCTCGGTCGCGGCGCTCAGGACGTCCCAGTCGAGGTGGTCGAGGACGCGGGTCGCGCCGTAGCCGCCGCGCGCGCAGACCACCCCGCGGACGCGCGGGTCGCACCAGGCCTCCTGCAGGTCGGCGGCCCGGTCGGCGTCGCTGCCGGCCAGCCGGTGCCAGTCCTCCCGGACGGGTCCGGGAGCGCCGAGGTTGACACGGTCGAGGGCGTGCTTTCCGACCACGGCGTCAAGGCCCAGGCCGCGCAGGGCGGCGCAGCCGGCCTCCAGCCGGGCGGGCTCGGCGGGGCCGCTGGGCGCGATCACCGCGACCCGGTCGCCCGGCCGCAACCGCCCGTACCTGCGGGTCTTCCGGGCGCGGCCACGGCCGCCGGGCATGCCGACGGCGGGCGCGGCAGCCGGCCCCTCGGCCGTCTGCGCGCGGGCGCCCCCGCTCATCAACCCGATCCCTCCTCGCACCGCGACGGATAGAGCTTGTCAGGATCCGGACCCCAGTGGAAGGGGCGGCCGGTCACGACCCGCCAACAGATCATCGCGCCGTGCCGAGCGCGAGGCCGGCGAGGCGCGGCAGCGTCTCGCCGATCGGCCGCCGGAGCACCGCGTCGGCCAGCTCATCGTACGGCGTCTCCTCCGCGTTGATGATCACCAGCCGGGCGCCGGCGCCGACGGCCTCCAGGCACAGCCCGGCGGCGGGCTGCACGGTCAGCGAGGTGCCGACGGCCAGGAACAGGTCGCAGGAGCGGGCGGCGGCGATCGCCGCGTCCAGGACGTCCTGGTCGAGGGCCTGGCCGAAGGAGACCGTCGCGGACTTCTGGACGCCGCCGCACTCGGCGCAGGGCGGGTCGTCCTCGCCGGCGTCGACGCGGGCGAGGACGTCGGGCATGGGGGTGCGCAGGCCGCAGGACAGGCAGACGGCCTCCCGCATCGTGCCGTGGATCTCGATGACCTTGGCGCCGGACGATCCGGCGCGCTGGTGCAGGCCGTCGATGTTCTGGGTGACCAGCGCGCGCAGCAGGCCGGCGCGCTCCAGTTCGACGAGCGCGGCGTGCGCGGCGTTGGGCTCGGCGCCCCACACGGGATCGTCGCGGCGGGACCGCCATGCGCGCCGCCGCACCTCGGGGTCGGCGAGGTAGGCGCCGATCGTGGACATCGCCTCGGCCGCCGGGTCCCTGGTCCAGACGCCCCGCGGGCCGCGGAAGTCGGGGATCCCGCTGTCGGTGGAGATCCCGGCGCCGGTCAGCACGGTGATGGACTCGACCTGGGGCAAGAGCTCGGCGAGCGTCAGGGGAGCGTCCACTCTCACATGGTAGGCGCCGCCGCGGGGTGGCCGCGGCGACCGGCGCCCGTCCCCGGTTAACGGATGGGTATCGGGCCGGCCCTTACGCAGGGTCACGGACCGACCGGCCCTCAAAAGGTGACAAACTGTGCCCCGTATGAGGTCGACGCCGCACATCCTGGTGGTCAACGGCACCAAGGTCCGCCGCCCGGTGTTCATCGTGGGGGCTCCGCACTCGGGTGCGGAGCTGCTGGCGCGCGCGGTCAAGCGGTCCCCCGGCTTCCATCTGACCACCGGCCGGCCCGGCGTCCTGCGCGTCACGTACGCGTTCGCGCGGCAGCCCTCGATCGCGTCCGAGCGCGGCAAGGGCGCGGCGCGGGTGCTGCGGGACGCCTACGCCGAGGCGTGGCAGGTCTCGGCCCGGGCCTGCGCGCAGTGCCCGGACGAGTGCCGCGAGCTCGCCGGGCTGCCGCCGCGCCCGCCCGTCCCGCCCGGCCGCCCGGTGCCCGAGGCGGACCTGCCGGAGCCGTGCGTGGACCCGCAGGGGCTCACCCGGTTCGCCGACGCCTCCCCCGACCTGATCTACAGCGCCGACGTGCTGCTGGACGCCTTCCCCGACGCCCAGCTCGTCCAGGTGATCCGGGACGGCCGGGACGTCGTCGCCGACATGCTGGACGACGAGCGCTGCCTCGCCTGGTTCAAGCCGGGCCTCGCCAACCTCGACACGGTGTTCCCGAACCCGTTCTTCGGCGTCGAGGACCACACGGACCGCAACCGCTGGCCGCGCGCGGCGCTCGCCGTGAAGTGCGCGCTGCGCTGGCGCGGCGCGGTGCGGCTCAGCGCGAAGCTCCGGCAGCAGGTCCCCGAGGAGCAGCTGTTCACCGTCCGCTACGAGGAACTGGTGGCCAGGCCGCGCACCATCGCGGCCGGCCTGGCCGGGCACCTCGGCGCGCAGGTCCCGAAGACGGCGCTGTCGGGCCTGGTCAGAGCGGGCGAGGCGAACGACGGCGGGGTCGGGTCGTGGCGCGACCGGCTCACCCCGCGGCAGGCCGCCCAGGTCGAGAAGGTCGCCGGCACCGAGCTGCGGCGGCTCGGCTACCGGACCACGCCGGAGACCTGACCGGCTCCGGCTACTCGGCGCCGAGCGGCTCGGTCTGCCGCTCCTCGCCCCGCTGGTGGGAGAACTGGGTGCGGTACAGCTCCGCGTACAGGCCGCCCTCCAGCAGGAGCTCCTCGTGCCGGCCGCGCTCGGCGACCCGGCCGTCCTCGATCACCAGGATCTGGTCGGCCTCCCGGATCGTGGACAGCCGGTGCGCGATCACCAGCGACGTCCGGCCGGCGAGGGCGGTGCGCAGCGCCCGCTGCACGGCCGCCTCGGACTCGGAGTCCAGGTGCGCGGTCGCCTCGTCCAGCACGACGACCGACGGCGCCTTGAGCAGCAGCCGCGCGATCGCGAGGCGCTGCTTCTCGCCGCCCGACAGCCGGTAGCCGCGGTCGCCGACGACGGTGTCCAGGCCGTCGGGCATGTCGGCGACGAGATCGCCGATGTGCGCGGCCTCCACGGCCGCGAGGATCTCCTCGTCGGTGGCGTCCGGGCGGGCGTAGCGCATGTTCTCCCGGATGGAGTCGTGGAACAGGTGCGCGTCCTGGCTGACCACGCCGATCGCCGCGCGCAGCGACTCCAGGGTCACGTCGCGGACGTCGGCGCCGCCCACCCGCACCGCGCCGCCGGATACGTCGTACAGCCGCGACACCAGGTGCGTGACGGTCGACTTCCCCGCGCCGGACGGCCCGACGAGCGCGACGAGCTGCCCGGGCTCGGCGCGGAAGTCGATGTCGTGCAGGACCTCGCGGCTGGGCGAGGTGTCGGTGCGGGCGATCGACTCCAGCGAGGCCAGCGACACCTCGTCCGCCGCCGGGTAGGCGAACCGGACGTGGTCGAACACGATCGACGGCGCCTTGCCGAGGCTCTTGGACGACGCGCGCTCCCCGCCCAGCGCGCGGGCGTCCGCGCGGTCGCGGATCAGCGGCTTGAGGTCGAGCACCTCGAAGACCCGGTCGAAGCTGACGAGCGCGGTCATGACGTCCACGTGGACGTTCGACAGCGCGGTCAGCGGCCCGTACATCCGGGTCAGCAGGGTGGCGAGCGCGACGAGCGTGCCCAGCTGGAGGGTGTCGCCCACGACGAGGTAGCCGCCGACGCCGTAGACCATGGCGGTGGCCAGCGCCGCGACGAGCGTCAGCGCGGTGAAGAACACCCGCCCGTACATGGCCGCGACGATCCCGATGTCGCGGACGCGGGCCGCCCGGCTGGAGAAGTTCTCCTCCTCCTCGGCGGGCCGCCCGTACAGCTTCGCGAGCATCGCGCCGGCCACGTTGAAGCGCTCGGTCATCAGCGAGCCCATCTCGGCGTCCAGCACCATCTGCTCGCGGCTGACGCGCTGCAGGCGCTTGCCGACCCACTTGGCGGGCAGGACGAAGATCGGGAGCAGCAGCAGCGCGATCAGCGTGACCTGCCATGACAGGATCAGCATCGTGACCAGCACCAGGACCAGGCTGATCACGTTGGACACCACCGACGACAGCGTGGTGGTCAGGGCGCGCTGCGCGCCGATCACGTCGTTGTTGAGGCGGCTGACGAGCGAGCCCGTCTGCGCCCGCATGAAGAACGCGACCGGTTGCCGCTGGACGTGGGCGAAGACCTGGCTGCGCAGGTCGTAGATGAGCCCCTCGCCGATGCGCGCCGAGTACCAGCGCTGCGCGAGGCCGAGCACCGCCTCCACCAGCGCGAGTCCCGCGACGGCGACGGCGAGCCAGACCACGATGTCCGGCCGGGCCGGCACGATGCCGCTGTCGATGATCGACTTCAGCAGCAGCGGGTTGGCGACGACGATCACCGCCGCCAGCGAGTTCAGCGCGAGGAAGACCACCAGCTCGCGGACGTAGGGACGGGCGTACCCCGCGATCCGCCCGACGGTGCCGGGCTTGAGCTTCTGCTGGGTGACCGAGCTGTCCCTGCGGAACGAGGCCATCACCTGCCAGCCGTTGCCTGGCATTCCCACATCTGCCTCCGCTGCGTCCGTGCCCCCGACGTCGTCGTCATCGGGGTAATCAAGTAAGCATCTCGTACCCGGCCCGCACAACGCCGTCCCGCCCACCGGGCTTCCCTGCTCCGCTCACGGCGTAATCACGGCGCTCACGGCCCTGGACAACCCCTGGCGCCGGTGTAACTGTGATCAACATCCCCAGGCTCACACCCCCAGGAGCCCGCAGATGAAACGACGCCTCCCCGGCGCGGCGCCGGCGTGATCACCGTCACGGCCGCGCAGCTCGCCGCGACCGCGCTCCCCGCGGCGGCGGACGTCCCCACAAGGGACGGCACCCCCCGCGTCACGGTGCGGAACGGTGAGACCCAGCCGGTGTTCTCCCGCGCCGACGCCGTCACCCAGACCGTCGACATCGTCCCGCTGAGCCTGAACGCCGGGCCGTCCGGCCGGCCGGGCAAGCTCGGGCTCCTGCCCCGGCCCGGCGGGACCCAGTCGTTCGTGGACGCGGGCAAGACCCGCACCGCCGGGCAGCTCCTCGCCGGCGAGGACCGGGCCGACCCCGACCGGCTCGCCTACCTGACCGGACCGCTGCCCCGGGACGTCCGGGTGGACGGCATCCCGTCGGTCTCCCTGCGGGCTTCGCTCTACGGGCGGTCGCCGTACCTGACGGCGCTGCTGGTCGACTACGGCACGGATACGCGCCCGACGGGCGCCCGCGTCAACACCGATGAGCAGGTCTGCTACGGGGAGAGCGTCCCTGGCGACCCCGGCTGCACGACCCGGCAGGCGCTGAAGACGGAGACCGCCCCCTACAAGATCATCACGCGGGGGTGGCTGGACGCCCGGAACCGGCGCGGCTTCAGCCGCACCGAGCCGGTCAAGGCCGGGAAGACCTACACGTTCCGGTGGAATCTCGAACCCGCCGACTACACAGTGCGGGCCGGGCACCGGCTCGGCGTCGTCCTGCTGTCCACCGACTACGACTACACGCTGTGCTACCCGGACGGGACCGAGGTCGCGGTGCGGCCCGGCCTCAGCAGGGTGCTGCTGCCGCTGGCGCGCGGCGGCCGGGAGGCACTGAAGTAGTCCCCGGGGGCGGGCAGCCGGCCCGCCCCCGGCCGGTCACCCGCCGAACATCTCGCGGAGGCGGCCGATCTGCTCGCGGCGCTCGGCGGCGCACTGCTCCTCAAGGGTGTTCTCGGCGGCCTCCCACAGCAGCCGCTTGGTCGCCACGGCCGCGCCGGGGTTCACCGCGAGCAGCGACGCCACCAGGTCGCGGACGGCGCCGTCCAGGCCGTCGCGCGGGACGACGATCTCGGCGATGCCGAGCCGGGCCGCCTCGTCGGCGAGGACGGTCCGCGCCGTCAGGCACAGCTCCAGCGCGCGCCCGATGCCGACGATCTCCACCAGCGGCTTGGTGCCGGTCAGATCGGGGACGAGCCCGAGCGCGGGCTCCTTCATGCAGAACCTGGCGTCGTCGGCCGCCACCCGGATGTCGCAGGCCAGCGCGAGCTGGAACCCGCCGCCGATCGCGTGCCCGTGCACGGCCGCGACCGTGACGATGTCGGGGCGCCGCAGCCAGGTGTAACCCTCCTGCAGCTCGGCGATGAAGCGGTCGGTGGCCTCGGCGTCCGAGCCGTCGGTGAAGCCCTCCCCGTCGCCGGAGAACATGCCGAGGTCGATGCCCGCCGAGAAGCAGGCGCCCTCGCCCCGCAGGACGACGACGCGCACGTCCGCGGGCAGGGAGCGCCCGATCGCGGCGAGCCCGCGCCAGGTGCCGAACGTCATGGCGTTGCGCCGCTCGGGCCGGTTCAGGGTGACGGTCGCGACCGCGCCGTCGACCTCCAGGCGCAGCCCCGCCTTCTCCAGGTCGGCGTCCGCCATGACCGTTTCCGGCCGTCCGGCCGTTGTCGCGTCCCCCACTGGTCTTCCTCTCGATGAGCGTGGCGGGCCCGCCCCGCCGTCCACGGGGCGGGCCCGCTCGCCCGGTCCGCCGCCGCGACCGAACCCTACTCGGCCGGCCGCGGCGCCGGATCAGGCGGTGCGCTCATCCGGGGGCAGGGGTCCGGTCAGGACTTCTTGCCCCGGGTCGCGCCACCGCGACCGCGCAGGTTGACGCCGGACTCGGTCAGAATCCGGTGGATGAAACCGTACGAGCGGCCGGTGGCGGCTGCCAGGGCGCGGATGCTCTCGCCGGAGTCGTACCTCTTCTTCAGGTCCGCCGCCAGCTTGTCGCGCTCGGCACCGGTCACGCGGGTGCCCTTCTTAAGGGTCTCGGCCACGAGTACCTCCCGTAGTGATGTGGTGACCGCTGCGTTATCCCCCGCCATGATCAGTCATTCCCGGCTGTTCGGCTACCCACTCGGCCAGAAAAGATCTGCGGAAGTCACCCCGCAGGTCACGCGAGCGCCACCAGATCGGCAAACTCGTCACTCCAGATGTCTTCCACACCATCGGGCAGCAAAATCACTCTTTCCGGTGAGAGCGCCTCAACGGCCCCCTCGTCGTGCGTCACCAGGACGATGGCCCCGGCGAACGTCCGCAGGGCGCCGAGGATCTCCTGGCGGCTGGCCGGATCGAGGTTGTTGGTGGGCTCGTCGAGCAGCAGGACGTTCGCGCTGGACACCACGAGCATCGCCAGCGCCAGCCGGGTCTTCTCACCGCCGGACAGGACGCCCGCGGGCTTGTCGACGTCGTCGCCGGAGAACAGGAACGAGCCGAGGATCTTGCGGACCTCGACCGGCGCCATGCCGGGCGCGGCCGACTGCATGTTCTCCAGCACGGACCGGTCGACGTCCAGGGTCTCGTGCTCCTGCGCGTAGTAGCCGAGCCGCAGGCCGTGGCCTGCCACCACCGCGCCGGTGTCGGGCTTGTCGACGCCGCCCAGCAGGCGCAGCAGCGTCGTCTTGCCTGCGCCGTTCAGGCCCAGGATGACGACGCGGCTGCCCCGGTCGACGGCCAGGTTCACGTCGGTGAAAATCTCCAAAGATCCGTACGATTTCGACAAACCCTCCGCGGTGAGGGGGGTCTTGCCGCACGGAGCCGGCTCCGGGAAGCGGATCTTGGCCACCTTGTCGGCCTGCCGCTCGCCCTCGACGCCGGAGAGCAGCTGCCGGGCGCGCCGGTCCATCTGCTGGGCCGCCTTCGCCTTCGTCGCCTTGGCGCGCATCTTGTCGGCCTGCGACAGCAGCGCGGACGCCTGCCGGTGCGCGTTGGCCGACTCGCGCTTGCGGCGCCGCTCGTCGGTCTCCCGGCTGTCGAGGTACTTCTTCCAGCCGACGTTGTAGATGTCGATCACGCTGCGGTTGGCGTCCAGGTGGAACACCCGATTGACGACCGCGTCCAGCAGCTCCACGTCGTGGCTGATGACGACGAGGCCGCCCTGGTGGCCCTTCAGGAAGTCGCGGAGCCAGACGATCGAGTCGGCGTCCAGGTGGTTGGTCGGCTCGTCGAGCAGCAGGGTGTCGGCGCCGGAGAACAGGATGCGGGCCAGCTCCACCCGGCGGCGCTGGCCGCCCGACAGCGTCCCGAGGGGCTGGGTCATCACCCGGTCCGGCAGGCCGAGGCTGGAGGCGATGGAGGCGGCCTCGGCCTCCGCGCTGTAGCCGCCCAGCACGTGCAGGCGCTCTTCGAGGCGCCCGTACCGGCGGACGGCCTTGTCGCGGTCGGAGCCCGTCGCGGTCGCCATCCGGTCCTCGGCGGCGCGCAGCTTGCGGATCACCTCGTCCAGCCCGCGCGCCGACAGGATGCGGTCGCGGGCCAGCTCGTCGAGGTCGACGCCGCGCGGGTCCTGCGGCAGGTAGCCGATCGTGCCGGAGGACGTCACGGCGCCCTGCGCGGGCAGCGCCTCCCCGGCCAGCACCCTGGTGAGGGTGGTCTTGCCGGCGCCGTTGCGCCCGACGAAGCCGACCCGGTCGCCGGGGTTCACCCGGAACGAGGCGGCCTCGATCAGCAGCCGGGAACCGGCGCGCAGCTCGATGTCTTTCGCGATGATCACAGTGCAGGGCTCCCCTGACGGACGGCTCGGTGGACAGGCGCACGAAACAGCGCGCCGCGGTCCTGTGACCGGGCGGCGCGCTGGGCGGCCTGTCAGTTCGGGAGCGGAACCATCCGCCCAGTGTACGTGACCGCGGAGGGGCGCTCGTCGTCCGGCCGGTGGCGGGTGGGGGCCGGAGGACGGCAGGGCCGGTCCCGGCCATGCCGATCCGGTGCGGGGGGCATGTGTGAAAGGCCCCCGGGGGGCCAGTATGAGGGTGGCGGCGTGCGGCGGGACGGCTCCGGGACCAGCGACTGGTCCCGGCACGAAGGAGGGTGAGCCGGATGACCCAGGTCACGGCGAATGTGCCGGAGGGGACACCGAACTGGCTCGACATCGGCGTCCCCGACCTTGAGCGGGCGAAGACGTTCTACGGGACGCTCTTCGGCTGGCAATTCGAGGACACCGGCCCCGAAGGGGGCCACTACAACATGTGCATGCTGCGCGGCGAGCCCGTCGCCGGGATGATGCGGAACCCGGACGACCAGCCCGCGCAGTACTGGTGGAACGTCTACTTCGCCACCGACGACTGCGATGGCCTGGTCAAGCGCGTCACGGACGCGGGCGGGGAGGTCGTCGCCCCCGCCATGGACGTGATGGACCAGGGCCGCATGGCGATCCTCAAGGACCCGCAGGGCGCCCAGTTCGGCCTGTGGCAGGGGCAGGCCCATCCCGGCTCCCGGATCGTCAACGCCCCAGGATCGTTCGTGTGGAACGAGCTGGCCACGCCCGACTCCGCGGCCGCCGGCGAGTTCTACCGGGCGGTGTTCGGCTACGAGCCGGAGCCGATGCCGGGCGACATGGACTACCTCGTCCTGCGGCGCGCGGGCGACGGCCGCTACATCGGCGGGATCCTCGGCGGCTCCGGCCTCGTCCTCGGGGGCGGCGGCGATCCCGTCCCGTCCTGGACGACGTACTTCGCGGTCGACGACGCCGACGCGGCGGTCCGGAAGGTGCGGGCGGGCGGCGGCACGGTCGACTCCGAGCCGGCCGACAGCCCGTACGGCCGGGCGGCCGCCGTCCGCGACCCGTTCGGGGTGCCGCTGCACGTGATGAAGCCGGCGCCCGAGCCCGAGTCGTGACCGTTCTCCGGGGGCCCGGCCCGCCGGGCCCCCGGAGAACGGCCCCGGAGTCAGCCCTGCCGCTCGGCGGCGAGCCGCTGCCCGATGGTCTGGTGCAGCCGCTGGAGCCCGGACGTGCCCACCAGGCCGATCTGGCCTTCGAGGTCGCGCAGCAGGACGTCCTCGTTCATCACGGCCTCCGACGACTGCATCATCACCGTGCCCTGGCCGGTGAAGTCGAACTGGTGCTCCTCGCCGGACTGGCCGCCGATCCCGAACACCATCCGGGCGGCGCCGAACGCCCCGCGCATGTAGGAGTGGTCGTAGTGGTGGCAGGGGGACGGGCAGTCCGCCCACCCGAGCAGCGCCTGCGGGTCGACCCTGATCGGCGGCTCGACGAAGTGGACGGGCCCGTTGGAGGCCGCCACGAAGCGCCCCGTCCCGATCAGCGTGAGGAACCCCGGGATGATCGACTGCTTCAGCTCCAGGCCCGGCTCGAACGCGAGCAGGTTCCCGGCCCGGACGGTCAGGTTCCCGTTCTCCAGGTCGAAGGAGTTGACGTCGAACCCCCGGTCGGCGAGGACGAGCTTGCCCTGCCCCTGGGCGACGATCCAGTCCTGCGCGTACAGCGGGGAGTTGAACGTGTGCGCGACGAGGGAGTCCAGCGGGCCCGCCGACAGCGCCTCGAACCTGATCTGCCCGTAGTAGGCGATCATCTTGCCCTTCTGCGCGAACCACTGCCCGTTGAGGTCGACGCTGAAGGCGTAGGGATTGACGTTGTCGTTGGACGGAAGCGTGTGCGGGTTCCAGGTCCGCGTGCCGAAACTGGTCACGGGTCAGATCTTCCTCTCGCTGGCCTGGACGTAGACGACGCCGGAACCGCTCAGCTCCAGCTGGAAGCCCTCCCCGGAGCCGCGTCCGATCATGTCGCGCAGCCCGACCGCCGTGGTCAGCTTGTTCTGCACCTGGCCGCGGTGGGCGACGTACGCCTGCGGGTCGACGTGGACGGGACGCTGCGGGGTGATCGGCATCTCCATGACGCCGCCGTGCGACAGCAGCGCGCACGAGCCGTGCCCGGTGAGCGTCGTGGTGAACAGGCCCTGCCCGGTGACCGCGCCGCGGACGATGCCGCGCACGCCGCCCTGCTCGCCCATGAACATCGTCCCGACCTGGAGGGTCGTGTCGTGGACGAGGAGCCGGTCGGCCTCGGCGTACAGGGTGTCGGCGCCGTTCAGGTCGATGACGGTGACCTCCAGCCCGCCGTGCCCGAACATGACGCTGCCCTGCCCGGTGACGTGCATCATCGCGCTGCGCTCGCCGGCGACGGCGCGTCCGAGCGTGCCGCCGATGCCCTGCCCGGCCGTCGCGGTCGGGGCGAACGACACGGGCCCGGTGTAGGCGAGCATCGCGCCGCGCTTGCTGTAGACCTCCTGCCCCGGCCCGATCCGCACCTGGAGCATCTTGGAGTTGATCGACTGGTATCCGGGCATCAGATCTCCAGAATCCCGCCGCGCTCGGCCGGCTGGACGTACACCAGCCCGTGCCCCTGGTACCGGAACTGCACGCTCTCCCCCGATCCCTGGCCGATCACCGTCCGCCAGTTGACGTCGGTGACCACATCCTGCTGGAGCTGCCCGTGATGGCAGACGTAGGCGTGGGGGTCGACGCACAGCGGTGTC
Organism: Actinomadura latina NBRC 106108; assembly: GCF_001552195.1. GTDB lineage: Bacteria > Actinomycetota > Actinomycetes > Streptosporangiales > Streptosporangiaceae > Spirillospora > Spirillospora latina. The sequence continues at coordinate 131,931 of NZ_BCQS01000027.1, read as the reverse complement.
TGCTGCGTCACCTCCAGCGCGATGGCCGGTCCGTCGGACAAGACCGCGACCGTCCCGTGCCCGTCCACCTTCGTGGTGGCGAGCCCCTGGCCGGTGCCCATGCCCCGCAGCCCCACGAACTGGACGCCGGTCTGCAGGTTCCCGTCGAGGGCCAGCAGGCTCTCCGACTCCACGAAGAGGGTGTCGCCGGTGAGCTGGACGAGGGTCACCTCCGTCGCCTCGCTCGCCAGGTAGACCGTCCCCTGCCCGGTGATCTCCATGAGGGTCATGCCCTCGCCGGCGATCCGCCGCTTGAGGGCGCCCCGCAGCCCCTCGCCGCCCGTCATGCCCTGCCGCTTGAACGCCATCTGGCCCTCGTAGGCGACCATGGAGCCGTTCAGCGCCCGGATGGTCTCGCCCGCGAGGTCGACGGCGAGCATCTTCGAGCCGTTCAATCGAAATTGCGCCACGAAGCGAGAAGATACAGCCCGGCGCGTTGCCGGTCGCGCTCGCGCGCACATCGGGAAGGATGAGCACCATGTGGATCGCTCCCGAACGCCGCAGTATCAGCCGGTGGGCCGTGCCGGGACTCGTCCTGGCCGCCGGTGTGGTGGTCGGGGCCGTGCTGGCCGCAGATGGACGGTCCGGAACGGCCCTCATCGCGCTCGCCGCGCTGGCCGGATACGCGGGCTACCTGGGCTACCGGCGCAACGAACCGGCGCTGCCGATCAGCGACGGGTTCGGCTCCGGCACCCGGGCCCGCGCGCACCTGCGCGCCGCCGCGACGACCGGCGACGTGCTGACCGTCGCGGTGGTCGGCGGCCTCGTCGTCCAGGCGCTGCGCGGCTCCGACATCACCCCGTACGTGTGGCTCGCGGCCGTCGCCGGCGCCACCTACCTGATCGCCGCGCTGGCCGGCACCCGCAGCCTCTGACCGCCGCTGCCGGGTCAGCGGGCGCTCGGTGGCCCGTCGAGTGGACCACGCCGGGAAAGTCCGGTGGCGACCGTTTCCTGAGCGAGGATGGCCGCCTGGACCCGGCCGGCCAGGCCGAGCTTGCCGAGGATGCGGCTGACGTGCGTCTTGGTGGTCGTCTCCGCCATGTCGAGGCGCGCCGCGATCTGCCCGTTCGACAGGCCCTCGCCCAGACAGGCGAACACCTCGCGCTCCCGCGGCGTCAGCGCGTCCAGGCCGGGCGCCGCCGCCTGGGCCGCCGGGCGGGACGCGAACGCGCCGATCAGCCGCCGGGTCACCCGCGGGGCGATGATGCCGTCGCCGGCCGCGACCGTCCGGACGGCGTCCACGAGGTGGTCGGCGTCCACGTCCTTCAGCAGGAAGCCGGCGGCGCCCGCGCGCAGCGCGCCGAACACGTACTCGTCCATGTCGAAGGTGGTCAGCACCAGGACGTCGGCGAACCCGGCGATCTCCCGGGTCGCGCTGATGCCGTCGAGGCGGGGCATCCGGACGTCCATCAGCACCACGTCGGGGCGCAGCTCCCGGGCCAGCTCGACCGCGCGCAGCCCGTCCGCGGCCTCCCCGACGACCCGGACGTCCGGCGCGCCGCGCAGGATCAGCACCAGGCCGGCCCGCACCGCCGCCTGGTCGTCGGCGACCAGCACCTCGATCATGGCGTCCTCTCCAGCTCCACGGGCAGCTCGGCGTGCACCCGCCACCGGCCGCCGTCCGGTCCCGCGTCGAAGTCCCCGGACAGCATCACCGCGCGCTCGCGCATCCCGACCAGGCCGCGGCCGCTGCCCGGCAGCCGGGAACCGTCCCGGCCGAGCGGGCTGGACACGTCGATCACCAGCCGCCGGCCGTACTCGACCCGGACCTCGGCGCGGCCGGGCCCGGCGTGCTTGAGCGCGTTGGTCAGCGACTCCTGGACGATCCGGTACGCGGCCAGCTCCACCGCCGCGGGCAGCTCCGCCGGCTCCCCCGCGACCTCCAGGCGCGCCGACAGGTCGGCCCGCGCGGTGTGCCGGACGAGCCGGTCCAGCTCGGTGAGCCGCGGCCGGGCCGCCGGGTCGGCGTCGCCGCCGTCGCGCAGCAGCCCGATCATCCGCCGCATCTCGGCGAGCCCCTGCACGCTGTTCTCCCGGATGACCCGCATGGACCGCTCGATCTCGGCCCGGTCCAGGTCGGGCACCCGCAGCACCGCCGAGGAGTGCAGCGCCACCGCGCTCAGATGGTTGGCGATCACGTCGTGCAGCTCGCGGGCCATCCGGGCCCGCTCGGCGGTCACCGCGGCGCGCCGGTCCAGCTCGGCCAGCCGCGCCACCTGCTCGGCCCGCTGCCGCTCCGCCTCCGCCCGCCGCCGCTCCGCCTCCGCCCGCCGCCGCTCGGCGTCGGCCCGGAACCGGTGCTCGCGGACCGCCATCGCGGTCAGCACCGGCGCGACCCACACCAGCCCGGCGACCGCACCCGCCACCACGCCGACGGCGACGCCGCGCAGCCCGATCCCGACGCCGGCCACCACCGCCAGCGACGCCGACACGGTCGCGCCGAGCAGCCACTCCGCGGTCCGCCGCCGCCCGTACAGGCTCGCCGCGTACAGCGCGTCCCCGTAGATCATCGCGGTGGCGATGCTGGGCCCGAACGCGACGTCGGCGAAGTTGAACGGGGTCGCCAGCGCCAGCCCGGTCAGCGGCGCCCTCCGCCGCAGCAGCATCGCCGAGCACAGCCCGAGCAGCGGGACGAGACGCAGCCAGAACGACGGGTCCCAGTCCCGCGACCACGTCGAGTAGCCGTGCGCCGCGAGCATCAGCAGCCCGCCGGCGAGCGCCGCCACGACGATCAGCACGTCCTGGCGCGTGGTCGGCCGTCGGATCAGGTGCACGGATACATCTCAGCATCCCGGCCGCGATGTCTCGTCCCTCCGGGTGAGGAGCCCGCGTACATCCTTCGGAGGACCCGCGAAACCTCACCGCGGCCGACGAAACCCCCGCCCCTCCCCGAACACGATGGAACCGTGCTCATCGCCGTCATCGCCGGATGCGAGATCGGGTTCTGGGTCTTCCTCGCCGCCGGCCTCCTCGCCCGCTACCCGCTGCGGCTGCGCCGCACCGGCGCCGCGCTGCTGCTCTGCGTCCCCCTCGTCGACCTGGTGCTGCTCGCCGCGACGGCGGCCGACCTGCGCGGCGGGGCGACCGCCGGCACCGGCCACGGCCTCGCCGCCGCCTACCTCGGCTACTCTGTCGCGTTCGGGCACGGCATGGTCCGCTGGGCCGACGAGCGCTTCGCGCACCGCTTCGCCGGCGGCCCGCCCCCTCGCGGGAAGCCGGAGTACGGCTCGGCCCGCACCCGCTACGAGTGGCGCGAGTTCGGCAAGGCGGCCCTCGCCACCGCCATCGCCTGCGCCCTGCTCCTCACCATGATCGTCCTCGTGGACGATCCGGACCGCACGCAGGCCCTCACCGCCTGGCTGGCCCGCCTGGGCGCGGTCCTCGCCATCTGGGCCATCTGGCCGGTCAGCCACACCCTCTGGCCTGCCAAGCCGAAGGACCGCGCGGAGCGCGCACCGCGCGAGTGACGATCGCGGGGTCCGGCGGAAGGCCGGCGGAAACACACGAGGCCGCGCCCCGGGGCAGGGGCGCGGCCTCGTGCGTGCGCCCAGGCCGCGGGCGGTGTGCTCAGACGTTCAAGGTGCTCAGACGTTCAAGGTGCTCAGACGTTGAAGGTGCTCAGACGTTGAAGCCGAGGGCGCGGAGCTGGTCGCGGCCGTCGTCGGTGATCTTGTCGGGGCCCCACGGCGGGAGCCACACCCAGTTGATCTTGACGTCCTTGACGAGGCCCTCCAGGGCGCTGTGGGCCTGGTCCTCGATCACGTCGGTGAGCGGGCAGGCGGCGCTGGTGAGCGTCATGTCGATGGTGGCCACCTCGTCGTCGAGGTTGACGCCGTAGATCAGGCCGAGGTCGACGACGTTGATGCCGAGTTCGGGGTCGACGACGTCCTTCAGGGCCTCCAGGACCTCTTCCTCCTGGACGGTGGTGGCGGGCGTGTCGGTCATGATGCCTCTCCGAGTGCGCGTGCGGTCGCGTCCTTCCACGCCATCCAGGCGAGCAGGGCGCATTTGATCCTGGCGGGGTACTTGGAGACCCCGGCGAAGGCGATGGCGTCCTCCAGGACGTCCTCGTCCGGCTCGATGTCCCGGCCGCGGGACTGCATCAGCGCCAGGAACTCCTCGCCGACGGCCATCGCCTCCTTCACGGACTTTCCGATGATCAGGTCGGACATCACCGAGGCGCTGGCCTGGCTGATCGAGCAGCCCATGGCGTCGTAGGAGACGTCCGCGACCGTGGCGTCCTGGCCCTCGCCGTCCAGGTGGACGCGCAGCGTCACCTCGTCACCGCACGTCGGGTTGACGTGGTGCGCCTCGCCCTCGAACGGCTCCCGCAACCCCTTGTGGTGGGGGTTGCGGTAGTGGTCCAGGATGACCTCCTGGTACATCGCCTCCAGCTGCATGTCGTCCCTTCCAAGCCTTTTTCGCTACAACCGGCCCGCGGCTCAGTGTGTTCCGAAGAACTTCTGGGCGTGCCGTACCCCGTCGGCGAGCGAGTCCACGTCGGCGAGCGTGTTGTAGAGATAGAACGTCGCCCGGGTGGTCGCCGGGATGCCGAAGCGCCGGCAGATCGGCCACGCGCAGTGGTGGCCGACGCGGACCTCGACGCCCAGGTCGTCCAGGACCTGGCCGACGTCGTGCGGGTGGATGTCCTCCACGGTGAACGAGACCGCGCCGCCGCGCGCCTCGGTCGTGCCGGGGCCGATGACGCGGACGCCGGGGATCTCGCCGAGCCGTTCGAGCGAGTACCCGACGAGCGACTCCTCGTGGGCCTGGACGCGGTCCATGCCGATGTCGGCGAGGTACTCGCAGGCGACGCCGAGCCCGACGGCCTGCGCGGTCATCGGGACGCCCGCCTCGAACCGCTGCGGCGGCGGCATGAACGTGGACTCCTCCATGTGGACGAGCTCGATCATGGAGCCACCGGTGATGAACGGCGGCATCGCCTCCAGCAGCTCGCCGCGGCCCCACAGGACGCCGATGCCGGTCGGGCCGAGCATCTTGTGCCCCGAGAACGCCAGGAAGTCGGCGCCGAGATCGGTCACGTCGACCGGCTGGTGCGGGACGGACTGCGCGGCGTCCAGCAGGACGAGCGCGCCGACGGCGCGGGCCCGGTCGATGATCTGCTTCACCGGCGGGACGGTGCCGAGCACGTTCGACTGGTGCGTCAGCGCGACGATCTTGGTGCGCTCGTTGACCAGGCCGTCGAGGTCCTCCAGGTCGAGGCGGCCCTCGTCGGTGATGCCGAACCAGCGCAGCGTCGCCCCGGTGCGGCGGCAGAGCTGCTGCCACGGGACGAGGTTCGCGTGGTGCTCCATCTCCGACACCACGACCTCGTCGCCGGGGCCGACCGCGAACCGCTCGGCCTCCGGGCCGGCGGTCGCGGCGTTGCTCATCGCGTACGCGACCAGGTTGATGCCCTCGGTGGCGTTCTTGGTGAACACGATCTCGCCGGGCGTCGCGCCGATGAACCGGGCGATGGAGGCGCGGGCGTTCTCGTAGGCCTCCGTCGCCTCCTCGGCGAGCAGGTGCGCGCCGCGGTGCGGGGCCGCGTTGTGCCGCTCGTAGAACTCCCGCTCCGCGTCCAGGACGCGGACGGGCTTCTGCGACGTCGCCCCCGAGTCGAGGTACACCAGAGGACGCCCGCCGCGGACCGTGCGTCCCAGCAGCGGGAAGTCCTTCTTCAGCTCCTCGGGCAGCATGGTCATAGGGCCGCGCCCGCCTTCACGTACTTCTCGTAGCCCTCGTTCTCCAGCTCGTCGGCCAGCTCGGGGCCGCCCTCGGCGACGACGCGGCCGGCGGTGAAGACGTGCACGAAGTCGGGCTTCACGTACCGCAGGATGCGGGTGTAGTGGGTGATGAGCAGGACGCCGGTGTCGCCGCCGGCGAACCGGTTCACGCCCTCGGAGACGACCTTGAGGGCGTCGACGTCGAGGCCGGAGTCGGTCTCGTCGAGGATCGCGACCTTCGGCTTGAGCATCTCCAGCTGCAGGATCTCGTGCCGCTTCTTCTCGCCGCCGGAGAAGCCCTCGTTCAGGCTGCGCTGCGCGAACGCCGGGTCGATGGACAGGTCGTCCATCGCCGTCTTCATCTCCTTGGAGAACTCGCGGAGCTTCGGGGCCTCGCCGCGGACGGCGGTCACGGCCGAGCGCAGGAAGTTCGAGACGGACACGCCCGGCACCTCCACCGGGTACTGCATCGCCAGGAACAGCCCGGCGCGGGCGCGCTCGTCGACGGACATGGCGAGGACGTCCTCGCCGCCCAGCGTGACGGTGCCGGACGTCACCGTGTACTTGGGGTGGCCGGCGACGGCATAGGCCAGGGTCGACTTGCCGGAGCCGTTCGGCCCCATGAGGGCGTGGGTCTCCCCGGCCTGCACGGTCAGGTCGACCCCGCGCAGGATCTCCTTCGCCCCGTCGGAGCCGTCGCCGACGGAGACGTGGAGGTCGCGGATCTCTAGCGTGGCCATAGTGCGTGTAGTCCTTCGTCGTGGGGTCAGTCGTCGCCGAGCGAGAGGTAGACGTCCCCGCCCTCGACCTTGACCTTGTAGGTGGCGACCGGCTGCGTGGCCGGCGGGTTGGTGGGCTTGCCGCTGCGCAGGTCGAAGCAGGACCCGTGCAGCCAGCACTCGATGGTGCCGTCGTAGACCTCGCCCTCGGCGAGCGAGACCTCGGCGTGCGAGCAGATGTCGTTCAGGGCGTACACGTCGTCGCCGCTGCGCACGACGGCGACGGGCGTGTCGTCGACCTCGACGCCGAGGGCCCCGTCGGCGGGGATCTCGTCCAGCGCGCACACCTTCACGTACCCCTGCTGGGAGGACGCCCCTCCAGGCCCGCCGGGCTTCGCGGATGTGGTCATCGAGCTGCTCCCTGGTCGAGCTCCTCCTCGATGGCCTGGCGGACCTTGTCGCGGACCTCGGCGACCTCGATGCGGTCGACGAGCTGGCCGAGGAAGCCCCGGACGACCATGCGGCGCGCGTCGTCGAAGGTGATGCCGCGCGCCTGCAGGTAGAACAGGTGCTCGTCGTCCAGCCGCCCGGACGCCGAGGCGTGCCCGGCGCCGGCGACCTCGCCGGTCAGGATCTCCAGGTTCGGCACCGAGTCGACCCGCGTCCCGTCGGTGAGGACGAGGTTGCGGTTCAGCTCGTAGGTGTCGGTGCCCTCCGCCTCCGCGCGGATGATCACGTCGCCGATCCAGACGGCGTGCGCGTCCTGGTCCTGCAGCGCGCCGCGGTAGTCGACGCGGCTGCGGCAGTGCGGGACGGTGTGGTCGACGAGGAGGCGGTGCTCCAGGTGCTGGCCGCCGTCGACGAAGTACACCCCGTACAGCTCGGCGTCGCCGCCCGGCGCGCCGTAGGCGACGGACGGCGAGATCCGCACGACGTCGCCGCCGAGCGAGATGTTGTGCGAGACGAACCTGGCGTCGCGGCCGAGCAGGGCGTGCTGGTGGGACACGTGGACGGCGTCGTCCGCCCAGTCCTGCAGGCTGATCACCGACAGGCGGGCGCCGTCGCCGACGACGAACTCCACGTTGTCGGCGTAGGTCGCCGAGCCGCGGTGCGTGAGCACGACGGTGGCCTCGGCGAGCGGCTCCACCACGACGGTGATGTGGCCGTAGGCGGCGGCCGACGCGTCCTCGCCGCGCAGCCGCAGGACGGTCGGCGCCGAGGCGACGGCCTCTCTGGGGACCGTCACGACGGTGGCGTCGGTGAAGGAGTTCCACGCCTGGGCGCTGACCCGGTCGGCGGGGACGTAGGCCTTGCCGATGCGCGGGTCGTCGCGCCCGACGGTCTCGACGGTGACCTCGGGGGCCGCCTCGGCCTCCAGGAGGACCTTGCCGCCGTCCGCGGCGGCGCCCTTGTGCAGGCCGCGGAGGCGGCGCAGCGGGGTGAACCGCCACTCCTCCTCGCGGCCCGTCGGCACCCCGAAGTCGGCGATGTCGTAGGACGCCTTCTCGTGCAGCGTCGAGAGGGGCCGTGAGTCCGATGATGCAGTGGCGAGCCCCATCAGCCGACGGCTCCTTCCATCTGCAGCTCGATGAGCCGGTTCAGCTCAAGGGCGTACTCCATCGGCAGCTCCCGCGCGATCGGCTCGACGAACCCGCGCACGATCATCGCCATCGCCTCGTCCTCGGTGAGGCCGCGGCTCATCAGGTAGAACAGCTGCTTCTCCGACACCTTCGAGACGGTGGCCTCGTGGCCCATCTCCGCGTCGTCCTCGCGGACGTCGACGTAGGGGTAGGTGTCGGACCGGCTGATCTGGTCGATGAGCAGCGCGTCGCACTTGACGGTGGACTTGCTGTGCTCGGCGCCCTCCTGGATCTGCACCAGCCCGCGGTAGGACGTGCGGCCGCCGCCGCGCGCCACCGACTTGGAGATGATGGTGGAGGACGTGTTGGGGGCCGCGTGCACCATCTTGGCGCCGGCGTCCTGGTGCTGGTCCTCGCCCGCGAAGGCGATCGACAGGGTCTCGCCCTTGGCGTGCTCGCCGAGCAGGTACACGGCCGGGTACTTCATGGTGACCTTGGAGCCGATGTTGCCGTCGACCCACTCCATGGTGGCGCCCTCGTAGGCGACGGCGCGCTTGGTCACCAGGTTGTAGACGTTGTTCGACCAGTTCTGGATGGTCGTGTAGCGGACGCGGGCGTCCTTCTTGACGATGATCTCCACGACCGCCGAGTGCAGCGAGTCCGACTTGTAGATCGGCGCGGTACAGCCCTCGACGTAGTGGACGTAGGAGCCCTCGTCGGCGATGATCAGCGTCCGCTCGAACTGGCCCATGTTCTCGGTGTTGATCCGGAAGTAGGCCTGGAGCGGGATCTCCACGTGCACGCCCGGCGGGACGTAGACGAACGAGCCGCCCGACCACACGGTGGTGTTGAGCGCGGCGAACTTGTTGTCGCCGACCGGGATCACCGAGCCGAAGTACTCCTGGAAGATCTCCGGGTGCTCGCGCAGGCCGGTGTCGGTGTCGACGAAGATGACGCCCTTCTCCTCAAGGTCCTCGCGGATCTTGTGGTAGACGACCTCCGACTCGTACTGGGCGGCGACGCCGGCGATGAGGCGCTGCTTCTCGGCCTCGGGGATGCCGAGCCTGTCGTAGGTGTTCTTGATGTCGTCGGGGAGCTCCTCCCACGACGACGCCTGCTGCTCGGTGGAGCGCACGAAGTACTTGATGTTGTCGAAGTCGATGCCCGACAGGTCGGAGCCCCAGGTGGGCATCGGCTTCTTGTCGAACAGCCGCAGCCCCTTGAGGCGCAGGTCGAGCATCCATTCGGGCTCGTTCTTCTTGGCCGAGATGTCGCGGACGACGTCCTCGTTCAGGCCGCGGCGGGCCGAAGCGCCGGCTTCGTCGGAGTCGGCCCAGCCGAACTTGTACCTGTCGAGCCCCTCGAGTTCGGGGTGGGCTGCCATAGTCATAGAACAACTCCAGAGAGTGATATTTTCGTCACGTCGCGATAGCCAAGCGATCGGCGGCAGGGCATGCCGTTGCAGGACGTGGAGACTTCGCCGCTGGGCGGTCTGTGAAGCGTCAACCTCGGCCCCCCGGGTCGGACCCCTCGGCCTCGGCCGCTGGGTGGATGCCAAAGGGAGATCCCTTCGGACCGTCACCTCGGGCCCGGTCGGCGCACAAGTCGACCGGGCTGACGTGGGTGGTGCAGATCCCGTCGCCGTGGGCGATCGTGGCCAGCCGCTGGACGGGGGTGCCGAGCAGCCGGCTGAACGCCTCGGTCTCGGCCTCGCACAGCTGCGGGAACTCCGCGGCGACGTGCGCGACCGGGCAGTGGTGCTGGCACAGCTGCTCACCGCCGCCGGGCTGGGGGGCCTTGGCGGCGGCGGCCGCGTAGCCGTCGCCGGAAAGGGCCTCGGCGAGTGTGCGGACCCGCTGCTGGGGCGGCGCGTCCTGCACGACGGGCCGGTACCGCTGCTCCAGGTCGGCGATCTGCCGCCGGGCGAACTCGGCGACGGCGCGGTCGCCGGCCGTGTCGGCGAGGAAGCGCAGTGCGCTGGTCGCCAGGTCGTCGTAGGCGTGCACGAACGCGCTGCGCCCGGCGTCGGTGATCGCGAACCACTTGGCGGGCCGTCCCCGGCCGCGCCGGGTCTGCGGCACCCGCGCCTTGCGCACCTCGATCATCCCCTCGGCCAGCAGCGCGTCCAGGTGCCGGCGGATCGCGGCCGGCGTGAGGCCGACGCGCTCGCCCAGCGTGGACGCCGTGACCGGGCCGTGCTCGAGGATCAGCCGGGCCACCCGAGCGCGCGTGTCGCGTTCGGTGTGACCGGGGCCCGACGGCGCGCCGGAAGGCCGCGCGGCGGCGCCTCCGGTGGTCGTCTCGTCCTCGCTCACGTATTTCACAACATCAGTGTGCCGTAATTCCTTCCCGCGAAACACCGGAACGCCGATGTCGTAGCTCACGCAGGTAAGCCTTACCTAACCTGGACTTTCTCGCCCACGGTCGGCGCGGCGGCCCCGCGTGGCAGCAGCAGCACCGGGCACGGCGCGGCGCGGACGATCTTGCCGGAGCTCTCCCCCAGGAAGACCTTGCGCAGCGGGCCCTCGTGGCTGGACAGGCACGCGAGCACCTCGCCGTGCAGCATATCGACGGTGCCGAGCGTCTTGGCGATGTCGGTACCGATGGCCGTGACCCGCTCCACCGGCGTCCCGCCGCCGAAGAGCCCGGCGGCGTAGCGCAGGTCCTCCTCGGCCTGGGCGAGCTGGCGGTCCAGCACCCCGCCCGGGACGCGGAACCTCGCGGCCAGGCCGGGCGGCCGCAGCACCAGGGTGAGCAGCCGCAGCTCGGCGCCCAGCCGCTCGGCGATCGCGGCGGCGGCCGTCAGCGGGCCGTCGGCGTCCTGGCGCCGCCAGTACGCCAGCGTCATCCGCGCGATGCGCTTCGGCGGGCGCGCCGCGTAGCCGCGCGGGGCCAGCATGACCGGGACGGGCGAGCCGTGCAGCAGCTGGTCGGCGGTGCTGCCGATCGCGACCCGGCCGCGCCGCCCGCGCGGCGCCGAGCCTGCCACGATGAGGTCGGCGCCCACGTCCCCCGCCACCTGGATGAGGCCGCGCCCGCTGCTCCGGTGGGCGTGGACGCGCAGCGCGACGTCCCGCTCCGGGACGCCCAGCTCCCCGAGCCGCGCGGCGGCCCGGGCGAGCGCCTCGTCCGCCTGGCCCTTGAGGTAGGCGACCCATTCCGCGTCCACCGCGCCCGGGCCGGGAGTCGGCCAGGGCGGCGGATGGACGTGCACGGCCGTCAGCGGCGCCTTCATCGTCCGGACGAGCAGGGCGGCCAGCGCGAGCGCGTCGTCGCCGCGCTCGCCGGGCGCGTAGCCGACCAGTACCCGCATTCCGCCGGTGTCGTTCCCCTTCACATCGTTCACGGCGTCCCCCTTCCCCCGGATCCGCCCGCCAGGCGTGAATGGCGGCGGCCGTACAGGAAGTAGGCGGCCAGCCCGGCCAGGCACCACAGCGTGAACACCACCCAGGTGACTCCGCCGAGGCCGACCATCAGGTACACGCAGAAGGCGACGCCGAGCAGCGGGGTCACGGGGAAGAACGGGGTCCGGAAGCTGCGCGGCAGATCGGGCCGGGTGCGGCGCAGGACGATGACGCCGACGCTGACCAGCGCGAACGCGAACAGGGTCCCGATGCTGGTGGCGTCCACGAGCCGGCCGAGCGGGATCACCGCGGCGAGGACGCCGATGAAGACCGCCACGATGACCGTGTTGGCGACGGGCACGCGGCGGCTGGGGCTGACCCGCTGGAAGACGTCCGGGACGAGCCCGTCCCGCGACATCGCGAACAAGATGCGTGTCTGCCCGTACATGACGGTGAGGACGACGCTGGCGATGGCGATCACCGCGCCGAGGGCGAGGATCATCGAGGGCCACGACTTCCCGGTCGCCACGTCCAGGACCTCCGCCAGGGACGCCTCCGCGCCGCTGATCGCGAACCTCTCCCAGTGCATCGCGGCGACGGCGGCGAGCCCGACCAGCACGTAGAGGACGGTGACGATGATCAGCGACACGATGATCGCGAGCGGCAGGTCGCGGCGGGGGTTCTTCGCCTCCTCGCCCGCGGTGGACGCGGCGTCGAAGCCGATGTAGGAGAAGAACACCTTGCCGCCCGCGGCGCTGATGCCGGCCCAGCCCATCGGCGTGAACGCGCTGAGGTTCCCGGCCTTGAACGCGGTGAAGGCGACCGCGCAGAAGAACAGCAGCACGGCGATCTTGAGGAACACCATGATCGTGTTGGCGGTGGCGCTCTCGGACGTGCCGCGCAGCAGGAGCATCGTGGCGATCAGCACCACGACCACCGCGGGGATGTTGACCAGGCCGCCGTCGCCGGGCGGATTGCTGATCTGCGCGGGGATCGTGAAGCCGAACGCGGAGTCGAAGAACGCGTTGAGGTAGGAGCCCCAGCCGACCGCGACGGCCGACACCGACACCGCGTACTCCAGCAGCAGGCACCAGCCGCAGACCCAGGCGACCAGCTCGCCGAGCGTCGCGTAGGCGTAGGAGTAGGACGAGCCGGACACCGGGATCGTCCCGGCCAGCTCGGCGTAGGACAGCGCCGAGAACAGCGCGGTGACGGCGGCGAGGACGAACGACAGCACGACCGCCGGGCCGGCCAGCGGCACCGCCTCGCCGAGGACGACGAAGATGCCGGTGCCGAGGGTCGCGCCGACGCTGAAGAAGGTGAGCTGCAGCAGGCTCATCGAGCGCTTCAGCTCGCCGCCCTCGCCCTGCCCGCCCTCGGCGACGATCCGGTCGACCGGCTTGGTGCGCAGCAGGCTGCGCGCGAAGGCCGCCCCCGCTGTCACAGGGTGCTCTCCAGCGGCCAGGTGGCGTTAGGGGTGACGATCGTCCCGGCGGTGCCCGCCAGGATCTCCACGCAGTGGTCGAGCAGCCCGATCGCGGCCATGTCGCCGGTCCGCTCCACGAAGCCCGCGACCGCCTCGACCTTGGGTCCCATCGACCCGGCGGGGAAGTCCTCCGCCCGCAGCTCGTGCGGGGTCGTGTGGACGATCTCCTCCTGCTCCGGCGTGCCGAAGTTCCGCATCACCCGGGGCACGTCGGTGAGGATGAGCAGCGCGTCCGCGTCCATGCTCTCCGCCAGGAGGGACGCGGTGAGGTCCTTGTCGATCACCGCCTCGACGCCCTCCAGCCGCCCGACGTCGTTGCGGAACACCGGGATGCCGCCGCCGCCCGCGCAGACCACGACCGTCCCGAGCCGGACCAGCTCCCTGATCAGCCGCGTCTCGATGACCCGCTGCGGGCGCGGGGACGGCACCACCCGGCGCCACATCTCCCCGTCCCGCCGGATCGTCCAGCCGTACTCGCCGGCCAGCTTCTCGGCGTCCTCGCGGTCGTAGACCTGGCCGACGAACTTGGTCGGGTTCTCGAACGCCGGGTCCACCGCCGACACCAGCGTCTGGTTGATCATGGCCATCACCTGGCGGCCGGGCAGCGCGTTCTGCAGCGCCTGCAGCATCCAGTAGCCGATCATCCCCTGGGTCTCGGCGCCGATCGTGTCCAGCGGGTAGGGCCGGGTCAGGTTCGGGTCGTTGACGCTCTCCAGCGACAGCACGCCGACCTGCGGCCCGTTCCCGTGCGTGATGATCAGCTCGTGCTTCTCGGCGAGCGGCGCCAGCGCCCGCACCGCCCGGTCGACGTTGTGGCGCTGCGGCCCGGCGTCGGGCGTCTCCCCCCGCTTGACCAGCGCGTTCCCCCCGAGCGCGACGACCACGCGCATCCGTCCCCCCTCACCCGCCCGGCCGGCCGAGCGTCGCGACCATGACCGCCTTGATGGTGTGCATCCGGTTCTCGGCCTCATCGAAGACGATGGAGGCGGCGGACTCGAACACCTCGTCGGTGACCTCCAGCGCCTCCAGGCCGGTCTTCCGGTAGATCTCCTCCCCCACTGTGGTCCCCCTGTCGTGGAAGGCGGGGAGGCAATGCATGAACTTGGCGTCCGGATTGCCGGTGGCCCGCATGACCTGGGCGTTGACTTGGTAGGGCTTGAGCAGCGCTATGCGCTCGTCCCATACCTCCTTGGGCTCGCCCATCGACACCCACACGTCGGTCATGACGAAGTCGGCGCCCCGCACGCCCTCGGCGACGTCCTCGGTGAGGGTGATGTCCGCGCCGGTCGTGGCCGCCACCTTCCCGGACGGCTGGACGACCGTCTCCTCGTCCGGCCACAGGGTGCGCGGCGCGACGATCCGCACGTTCATGCCGAGGAGCGCGCCAGTGGCCACGTAGGAGTGGCCCATGTTGTTGCGTGCGTCGCCCAGGTACGCGTACGTGACGTCCTGCAGAGGCTTGCCGCTGTGCTCGCGCATGGTGAGCACGTCGGCGAGCATCTGCGTGGGATGCCATTCGTCGGTCAGCCCGTTCCACACGGGGACGCCCGCGTACTCGGCGAGTTCCTCCACGAGCCTTTGACTCGAACCCCGGTACTCGATGCCGTCGTACATCCGTCCAAGGACGCGGGCCGTGTCCTTCATCGACTCCTTGTGGCCGATCTGCGTCCCGGCCGGGTCGAGGTAGGACACGTGGGCGCCCTGGTCGTGCGCGGCGACCTCGAACGCGCAGCGCGTCCGAGTCGACGTCTTCTCGAAGATCAGCGCGATGTTCTTTCCGGTCAGGGCCCGCCGCTCCGTCCCGGCGTCCTTGGCGGCCTTCAGCTCGGCCGCGAGATCGATGAGGAACCCGAACTCCTCCGGCGTGAAGTCGAGTTCCCTGAGCAGGCTGCGGCCGCGAAGGTCCAGCGCCATGTCGTCTCCCGGGTCTCGTGGTCGTCAGGCGTCCCGCACGAGCGGGCAGGTCATGCAGCGCGGTCCGCCCCGCCCACGGCCCAGCTCGCTGCCGCGGATGGTGATGACCTCGATCCCGTTCCGGCTGAGATGGTTGTTGCTCGTCGCGTTGCGCTCGTAGGCGACGACGACCCCCGGCGCGACGGCCAGGACGTTCGCGCCGTCGTCCCACTGCTCGCGCTCGGCGGCGAACACGTCCTGCGTCGGGACGAGCACCTTGACGCCGTCCAGGCCGAGCGCCGCCGCGATCGCCCGGTGCATGTCCTCCGGCGGGTGATCGGTGATCTTCAGTTCCTTCTCGGTGTCGCCCGGCTCGATGGTGTGGGACGGCAGCATGCCCATCCCCGCGTAGGCGGTGAACACGCCGTGGTCGACCATCGTCATGACGGTGTCCAGGTGCATGAACGCCCGCTTGTGCGGCATGCGCAGCGCGACGATCCGGCCGCACGACCCGGCGGCGAACAGCGACTGCGCGAGCATCTCGACGGCCTGCGGCTGCGTCCGCTCGCTCATCCCGACCAGCACGGCGCCGTTCCCGATGACCAGGACGTCGCCGCCCTCCAGCGTCGCCGGGGCCATCTCCATGCCGCGGTTCCAGACGTGGAAGCCGCCGGTGGCACGCCGGTCGTAACCGTCGGCGAACAGCGGATGCCAGCGGTAGATCGCCTCCATGTTGACGGTCTCGCGCATCCGCGCCTTCTTGCGCATCGTGTTGATCGACACGCCGTCGTAGATCCAGCAGGAGGTGTCGCGGGTGAACAGGTGGTTGGGCAGCGGCGGCAGGACGAAACCGTCCAGGTCGAGGGAGTGGAACGCGATCGACGCCGGCTCGGGCATCCGCTCCAGGATCTCCCGCTTGGTGATGCCGCCGATGAGGTAGGAGCCCAGCTCCGCCGCGTCCATGGCGTCGAAGCAGTTGCGGATCGCGTCGACGGCGAGCGGGCCGTACCAGTGCGGGTCCACGACGGCGTCGAGGATGTGCACCCGCGCCTCGGGGTTGCCGACCGTCTCGACCAGCAGGTCGGTCAGAAGGTGCGTCCGGACGCCCTCCGCCCGCAGCACGTCCTCGAACTCCTCGTGCTCCTCCACCGCCCGCCTGACCCAGAGAACGTCGTCGAACAGCAGCCCCGCCGCGTTGGAGGGGGTCAGCCGCTTCAACGACAGCTCCGGCCGGTGCAGCAGCACCTCCCGGAGCCGGCCGGCCTCCGAATCGACGTGGAACGGCATCCCCCACCTCCTCGGGGACCCGGCCACGGTGCCGCACGACCCCAGCTCACCGGGGACGGCCCGGCGACAGGTCCGGAATTCCCCGGGGCCCGGCGGGCGAAACTAGATCGACTTCCACCCGGAGGCTTTGCCGGACCTTCACCCGGCCCCGCGGCGGGACCCCGCGCGCAGCTGTCCGGGCCCGGACCTAAACTCGTCAGCATGACACCCCCCGGAGGCGGCGGCCGAGACGGCGCGGTCGAGCTGCACTCTCTCGTGAAGCGCTACGGCTCCGCCACGGCGGTCGACGGCCTCTCCTTCCGCGCCGCCCGGGGCGCGGTGACCGCGCTGCTCGGCCCGAACGGCGCGGGCAAGACGACCACGATCGAGATCTGCGAGGGGTTCCGGCGGGCCGATTCCGGCACCGTCCGCGTCCTCGGCCTCGACCCGGTCGCGGACGCCCGGGCGCTGAAGCCGCGGGTGGGCGTGATGCCGCAGTCCGGCGGCGTCCCGGGCACCGCCCGCGCCGGGGAGTTCCTCAAGCTGGTCGCCTCGTTCCACGCCACGCCGCTCGATCCCGCGGCCCTGCTGGAGCGGCTCGGCCTCACCGGGCACGCCCGCACCCCGTTCCGCCGCATGTCGGGCGGGCAGCAGCAGCGGCTCTCCCTCGCCGTCGCCATCGTCGGGCGGCCCGAGCTGGTCTTCCTGGACGAGCCCACCACCGGGCTCGACCCGCAGGCCAGGCACGCCACCTGGGAGCTGATCGAGGAGCTGCGCGCCGCAGGGGTGTCGGTGGTCCTCACCACCCACAACATGGAGGAGGCCGAACGCCTCTCCGACCGCGTCGTCATCGTCGACCACGGCAAGGTCGTCGCCGAGGGCGCCCCCGAGGAGCTGACCGGCGCCGAACGGCAGCTGCGGTTCCGCGCCCGGCCCGGCCTCGGCCTGGACGAGCTGCTCGCGGCGCTGCCGGCCGGCAGCGCCGCCAAGGAGTCGCCCGCCGGGCACTACCTGATCGAGGCGGACGTGCGGCCCGAGCTGCTCGCCACCGTCACCGCCTGGTGCGCCTCGCACGGCGTCCTGACCGAGGACCTGCGGATCGAGCGCCGCACCCTCGAGGACGTCTTCCTCGAACTGACCGGACGGGAGCTGCGGTCATGACCGCCCCACTGGACCTGTCCCCGGCCCCCGGGGCCGTGCCGCTGCCGCGGATGATCGTGTCGCAGGCCGGCTACGAGTTCCGCACCGTGCTGCGCAACGGCGAGCAGCTGCTGCTCACGCTGATCATCCCGGTGGTGCTGCTCGTCCTGTTCAGCGCCACCTCGCTGCTGGACCTCGGCGCCGGCCGCCGGGTCGACTTCCTCACACCCGGCATCCTCGCCCTCGCGGTGATGTCGACGGCGTTCACCGGCCAGGCGATCGGGACCGGGTTCGAGCGGCGCTACGGCGTCCTCAAGCGGCTCGGCGCCACCCCGCTGCCGCGCGCCGGGCTGATCGGCGCCAAGACCGCCAGCGTGCTCGCGGTCGAGGCGGTGCAGGCCGCGGTGATCTGCGCGGTGGCGCTGGCGCTCGGCTGGCAGCCGCACGGCGACCCCGCCTCGGTGCTCGTCCTGCTGCTGCTCGGCACCGCCGCGTTCTCCGGGTTCGGGCTGCTCATGGCCGGGACGATGCGCGCCGAGGCCGCCCTCGCCGGCGCGAACCTCGTCTACATCCTGCTGCTGGCCGTCGGCGGCGTCGTCTTCCCGCTCGACAAGTTCCCCGGCCCGGTGCGGGACGCCCTGGAACTGCTGCCGATCTCGGCGCTGGCGGGCGGGCTGCGCGACGTCCTGCGGGACGGCGCCGCGTTCCCCGCGCAGCCGCTGGTCGTCCTCGCGGTGTGGGCCGTCGCCGGCCTCGTCCTCGCCGCCCGCTTCTTCCGGTGGGAGTGACGCGTGGCGCTCGCTGACGCGCCCGGCGGCGCGTCGCGGGCGGCCGGACGCGCCCGGCCGGCGGCGCGGATGCTGTCGCTCGGATCGGTGCCGCCGCCCGCGCTGATCTTCCTCGGCATCGTCTCCGTGCAGGTCGGCGCCGGCCTGGCCAAGCACCTGTTCGACCGGCTGCCGCCGACCGCCGTCGTGTCGATCCGGCTGCTGGCCTCCGCGCTCGTGCTGGGCTTCCTGGCCCGCAGGGCGCTGCGGACCGTGCTGCGCGACCACTCCTGGACGAGCCTCGCCGTCGTCGCCGGGTACGGGATCTCGCTCGCCGGGATGAACTTCGCGTTCTACCAGTCGCTGTCGCGGATCCCGCTGGGCGTGGCGGTGACCATCGAGTTCCTCGGCCCGCTGTCGGTCGCCATCGCCGGCTCCCGCCGCCCCCGCGACGTGCTGTGGGTCGCGCTCGCCGGCGCGGGCGTGGTCATGCTCGCCCGGGGAAACGGCGACATCGACCTCCTCGGCATCGTCTTCGCGCTGCTCGCCGCGGTCGGCTGGGCGTCCTACATCCTGCTCACCGCCGCCACCGGGCGGCGCATCCCCGGCACGACGGGGCTGGCCCTGGCCAGCATCATCGGGACCCTGGTGATGCTGCCGGGCGGCATCGCGACCGGCGTCGCCGCCGGCGGCGGCGCCCTCCTCGACCCGGTGCTGCTGCTGATCGGGCTCGGCGTCGGCCTGCTGTCGTCGGTGATCCCGTACTCGCTGGAGCTGGAGGCGCTGCGCCGAGTGCCCGCCCGGGTCTTCGGGATCCTGATGAGCCTGGAGCCCGCCGTCGCCGCGCTCGTCGGCGTGGTGGTGCTCGGCGAGATCCTCAGCGGACGCCAGTGGGTCGCGATCGGCTGCGTCATCGTCGCCTGCGCCGGCGCCACGCGGGGCCAGAAGGAACCGGTGGAGGCACCCGAGGCGTAACTGGCGGCCGATGTGGCAGCGTGGAAGGATCGCGATGTACGGGTCGTCCAGCGTGGGGAGAGGAGCCGCCGTGATCGGCCGGACCGAGGACCAGGGGATCCCGCCCGAGCTCTTCGAGGCGGGGCCGGCGTCGTTCGTCGACTTCCTGCGCCTGCACTCCCCCGAGCTGCTCCCGGTCAACCGGGTGCCGGAGGGCGACGCCCCGGAGCTGCCGCACGGCACGACCGTCCTGGCGCTGACGTTCCCGGGCGGGGTCATGATGGCCGGCGACCGGCGCGCCACCCAGGGCAACCGCATCGCCTACCGGCAGCTGGACAAGGTCCAGCGCGCCGACGAGTACTCCGCCGTCGCGTTCGCGGGGACGGTCGGGCTGGCGCTGGAGATGGTCCGGCTGTTCCAGGTCGAGCTGGAGCACTACGAGAAGATGGAGACCGTCCCGCTGTCGCTGCCGGGCAAGGCCCGCCGGCTGGGCGCGGTCATCCAGGCGAACCTCGCCCAGGCGCTGCAGGGCCTCGCGGTCGTCCCGCTGTTCACCGGGTACGACCCGGACGCGGGCGAGGGCCGGATCTACACCTACGACATCACCGGCGCCCCGCAGGAGGCCCGCGAGTTCCACGCGGACGGGTCCGGCTCCCCCTACGCGATGGGCGCGCTGAAGAAGCTCTACCGGCGGGACCTGTCCGTGGAGGACGCCGCCACCGTGTGCGTCCAGGCCCTCTACGACGCGGCCGACGACGACACCGCCACGGGCGGGCCCGACCCGGCGCGGCGCATCTACCCGACGGTCGCGGTCGTCACCGGGGACGGCTACCGCCGCCTCCCCGAGGACGAGGTGTCCGCGATCGCCGCGGCGGTCATGCGCGCCCGGATGGACAACCCGAACGGCCCCACCGCACCCCTG
Source organism: Actinomadura latina NBRC 106108 (assembly GCF_001552195.1). Taxonomy (GTDB): domain Bacteria; phylum Actinomycetota; class Actinomycetes; order Streptosporangiales; family Streptosporangiaceae; genus Spirillospora; species Spirillospora latina. The sequence continues at coordinate 112,095 of NZ_BCQS01000027.1, read as the reverse complement.
CGCTGATCACGGGTAACGTCGTACCCGGCTTCTAGACTCGCCGTATGGCACGCGCGAACGACGAGGCCGCAGCCCTCATCCAGGAACTGGCCGACCTGCTGTCCATCACCGGCGGGGACGCCTTCAAGATCAGGGCGTACGAGAAGGCCGCGCGGGCGATCGCCGGGCACCCCGACGACATCGCCGGCCTCGACCTGGCCGGGCTCCGCAAGATCCCGGCGGTGGGCGACGCGATCGCCAGGAAGGTCCTCGACTACAACACCACCGGCACGATCCGGCAGGTGGAGGAGCTGCGCACCCAGATCCCCGCCGGCGTCCGCGCGCTCACCGCCATTCCGACGCTCGGCCCGAAGAAGGCCCTCGCCGTCTACACCGAGCTCGGGATCTCCTCGGTGGACGAGCTGGCCGCCGCCATCAAGGAGGGCCGCCTGCGCGGCCTCAAGGGCTTCGGCGCCAAGACCGAGGAGAACATCCTCCGCGGCATCGAGCTGATGCGGAGCTCCGGTGAGCGCGTCCTGGTCGACGCCGCCGCGACGGCCGCCGACGAGATCGTCGCCGCCCTGTCGGAGCTTCCGCAGGTGGAGCGCTGCGCCCACGCCGGGTCGCTGCGCCGGATGCGCGAGACGATCGGCGACGTGGACGTCCTCGCCGCGTCCCGCGACCCGCGTCCGATCATGGAGGCGTTCACGGCGCTGCCGTTCGTCGCGGAGGTCATCGCGGGCGGCGACAAGAAGACCTCGATCCGCACCGCCAAGGGGCTGCAGGTCGATCTGCGGGTGGTCCCGCCCGAGTCGTGGGGCGCCGCGCTGCAGTACTTCACCGGCTCGCAGGCGCACAACATCCGCACCCGCGAGATCGCCGTGAAGGCGGGTCTCAAGCTGTCGGAGTACGGCCTGTTCGACGCCGAGTCGAACGAGCTGATCGTGTCGGAGACCGAGGAGGAGGTCTACGAGCGCCTCGGCCTGCCCTGGGTCCACCCGGCGCTCCGCGAGGACACCGGCGAGATCGAGGCGGCCCTCAGGGACGAGCTGCCCCGGCTCGTCACCGCCCGGGACCTGCGCGGCGACCTGCACAGCCACACCGACCTGACCGACGGCGTCGCGTCGCTCGCGGACATGGTCGCCGCCGCGCACGCCCGCGGCCTGGAGTACTACGCGATCACCGACCACGCGCCGAACCTGGTCATGCAGCGGATGACGGACGAGAAGATGCTCGCCCAGCGCGCCGAGGTCGCCGAACTCCAGAAGAGCTACCCCGACCTGGTCCTGCTCCACGGCACCGAGCTCAACATCGACCCCGACGGCGGCGTCGACTGGGACGCCGCCTTCCTCTCCGGCTTCGACGTCTGCGTCGCGTCCGTCCACTCCCACTTCACCCAGGACCGGGACGCCATGACCCGCCGCCTGGTCCGCGCCTGCGAGAACCCGCACGTGCACGTCATCGGCCATCCCACCGCCCGCAGCATCGGCCGCCGCCCGCCGGTGGACGCCGACTGGGACGAGGTGTTCCGCGCCGCCGCCCGCACCGGCACCGCCATGGAGATCGACTCGTTCCCCGACCGCCTCGACCTGCCCGCCGACCTGATCCGCCGCGCGAAGCGGCTCGGCGTGAAGTTCTCCATCGACACCGACGCGCACTCCCTCGGCCACCACCGCAACATCCGCTACGGCGTGGGCACCGCCCAGCGCGGCTGGCTGACCCCCGACGACGTCATCAACACCTGGCCCCTCGGCCGCCTCCGCGAGTTCATCCGGTCGGACTGACCGCCGCGGACGCTCCCGTCAGACGGGCTGGGGGGCCTCCGCCTGGGTGGGCGCCGCCGGGGCCGGTCCCGCCGCGGGGACGGGGCCGCGGGTGCGGAGGGCGAAGAAGAGGCGGAACGCCGCGATCCACATCAGGACCGAGCCGAGCATGTGCAGGAGCACCAGCCCGGCGGGGACGCCCAGGAAGTACTGGGTGTAGCCGATGGCGCCCTGGACCACGATCAGTCCGGCCAGCTCCAGCGCGCGCCGTTTCGCGGCGGCCGGGGCGCCCGTCCGGTAGAGGACGATGATGACGGCCGCGGTCAGGGCGATGGTGAGCCAGGCCAGTTCGCCGTGGATGCGGGCGACGTCGGTGATGTTGAAGCCGTACCGGCGGGAGTCGGCGTCCCCCGCGTGCGGGCCGGTGCCGGTGACGACCGTGCCCGCGACGAGGACGGCGGCGGACGACACCAGCAGCGCGGCGGCGAGGCCGCGCGTCCACGGGCCGGCGAGGCGGCGCGGCGGGGCGTCGCCCTCGCCCGCGCGGACCCACAGCGCCACGCAGAAGACGAGCAGCGCCGGTGAGACGAGGAAGTGCAGCGACACGGCCGCCGGGTGCAGCTTGGTGAGGACCACGATGCCGCCGATGACCGCCTGCGCGACCACGCTCATCGGCTGCGCCAGCGCCCACCAGACCAGCTCCTTGCGGCGCGGGCGCAGCCGCAGCGCCGCGATGAACACCAGGATGCCGATGCCCAGCACCAGGAAGGTGATCATCCGGTTGCCGAACTCGATCGACATGTTCAGCAGGTGGTGCTCGGGGGTGTGGGTGGGGACGAGGCTGTCGCCGGTGCACCGCGGCCATTCGGGGCAGCCGAGCCCGGACTTGGTGACGCGGACGGCGCCGCCGCTGATGACGATCAGGACGTTGCCGATGACGCCGAGGAGCGCGAGCAGCCGCAGCGATCCGGGGGTCGGACGCCACACGGCGTTCCAGGTCCGGACCAGGGGATTGGAGGACTGTCGCTCTGCCACGGCATCAATCGTATGGCCGGGTTCCCGTGCCCTTGACCCGCCCCCCGGTTATGTGCCGTAGGGCCCGGGCGGCCGCGGCGGCAGGAACCCGGACGGGCCCTGCCCGGCCCACGGCGGGCCCGCCGGCCAGTTCGCGCCGGGGCGCGGCGGGGTGCGCAGGAACGCCTGCCTGGCCAGGGACATCAGCTCCAGCAGCGAGTCGCGCCGGGTGACGAACCAGCGCTGGTCGGCCACGCCCCGGTCGGCGCGCTTGTGCAGCAGCGCCAGCTCGGTCGCGGCGAGCTGGTAGTCGGTCATGGCGCGGCCGGCGGGCGGGCCGCCCACGGACCGGGCCCAGCGGCGGGCGGCCCGGCGGGACGGGAGGGAGCGCAGCATCCGCACGTCCTGCGGCGTCACCAGGCCCGTCCCGGCGTACATCGGCAGGTACGCCTCGATGCGCCGGACGGTGCCGCGCCGCTCCACGAAGACGATGACGATCAGCGCGACCAGGACGCAGAAGTCCAGCAGGTAGACGATGCCGAGGCCGGCGAGGCCGAACGCGCCCGCCGAGCCGTTCCACAGCCCGTGCAGGACCATCGCGCCGAGCAGCCCGGCCAGTGGCGCGATGATCTGCCCGCGCCGGTGCGTGGCGGCGTAGGCGACGCCGAGGCCGGTCATGGAGGTGAACAGCGGGTGGCTGAGCGGCGCGATGAGGCCGCGCAGGATGAACACCGCCTGCAGCTGCTGGGTGCCGCCGTCCTCGAACGCCCGCATGTAGTAGGTGATGTTCTCCATCATCGCGAAGCCGAGTCCGACCATGCAGGCGTAGATGATGCCGTCGGCGAACCCGTCGATCTCGTTGCGGCGGAACCAGAGCAGGCCGAACAGGACGGCGCCCTTCAGCGTCTCCTCGATGATCGGCGCGCCGAACGTGGCGCTGACGAAGTGGCCCTCGGTCTCGCCGAAGATGGGCACGGTCACGTACAGGAGCCCGGCGGTGTTGAGGACGAGCGCGCCGAGCACGGCGATGCCCGCGCCCCACATGAACGAGAACGCGAGGGCGCGCGGCGGTTCGGGCTCCAGCCGGTCCAGGGTGAGCGCGAGGGCGACCAGCACCGGGATGGGGAGGATGGCGAGCAGCACGCCGACCCAGAAGCCCGCTCCGCCGAGCGCGGCGTCGGTGCCGAACGCGATCAGGATGCAGAGCCCGGACACGGTCATGCCGACGATGAGGCCGACCGGGGGTCTGCCCGGAACGCGGCCTTCGAGCACCGCCTTCGGATCCATGCGCGCCATGACGTGAGCGTAACGGGACCCCGGGCGTAACGCTAAGCCGGGCGCTCACCGACGGTGACCGCCCGGCTTCAGTGCTCAGTGCAGGAGCGGGTCGACCGCGACGGCGGTGAACAGCAGCGCCAGGTACACGTTGGAGAGGTGGAAGAACCGCATCGGCCGCAGGTGGACGCCGGTCACCCCGGCGCGCACCGCCTTCAGCAGCCGGTGGCCCTCCGCGAGGAACACCAGGCCGAGCACGACCGCCACGGCCCCGTACACCGGGCTCATCCCGGCGACCGGCCACAGCGCCAGCGAGCACACGACGGTGGCGTAGGTGTAGGCGAGGCTCTCGGTGACGACGCGGCGCTCGGACGCGACGACCGGCAGCATCGGGACCTTGGCGACGGCGTAGTCCTCGCGGTAGCGCATCGCGAGCGTCCACGTGTGCGGCGGCGTCCACAGGAACACCACCATGAACAGCACGAGCGGCGTCCACGCCACGGACCCGGTGATCGCGGCCCAGCCGATGAGGACGGGCATGCATCCGGCGATGCCGCCCCACACGACGTTCTGCGAGGTGCGCCGCTTGAGCAGCAGCGAGTACACGAAGACGTAGAACAGGATCGCGAACAGCGACCCGGCCGCGGCGATGGCGTTCACCGTGAGCAGGAACCCGGCCGTGGACAGCACGGCGAGCGTCACCCCGAAGATGAGGGCGCGGGCCGGGGAGACCTGGTGGCGGGCCAGCGGGCGGCGCCGGGTGCGGCGCATCTTGGCGTCGATGTCGCGGTCGATGTAGCAGTTGATCGCGTTGGCGGAGCCGGCGGACATGGTCCCGAACGCCAGCGTGAGCAGCACGGTGGACAGCGGCGGGAGGCCGTCGGCCGCGAGGAACATCACCGGGATGGTGGTGATCAACAGCAGTTCGATGACGCGCGGCTTGGTCAGCGCCACGTAGGCGCGCAGACTCGCGCCCACCGTCCGGCGGGCGGCGCTGTCGGCGGGTTCCGGCACGAGGGCCGGCACGAGCGCCCGCTCTTCGAGCTCGATCCCGCGCTTATTACTGAGCACCGTCACAATCGGTCCACGTCCAACTAGGGATGAGAAATCGGTCCACCTCGGCGGTGCCCCCGTGTTCCGGGCCGGCCTCGGATCGGTGCGACTTCGGCTTGGTCTTGTTGCCGCGGCCACTGGCCGTCAGCCGCGCAATCACTGTAGTCCGCCCCCTCCGGGGGTCGCGCACCGGGTCGCCCGACGCGCCGGAACGGCGCCGGCCCCGCCCGCCGCGCGTCCGGATCCCCCGCGGGATCACCCGTGCGGGGGGGTTAGCCCGCGGGACGTACGGGCAAGGGTGCCTGAAGGCGCGAGCGGCCCGCACTCCCCGGAACGCGGCTCGTTCCGCTCAGCCTGGGGCGGCCGCCCCGCGCGATAGGCTCGCCAGGGGGCGCGGCATGATCTTCGCCCGCCGCGGACCGGGCGGCGGCACGGGGCAGGGATGCAGGCGCGCCACGACGTTGCACAGTGGTCTAACACCGGTTCGAGAGGAGCCTGGCGTTCCGTGAGCAGGGACAACAGCACATTTGAGTGGTCCGACAAGGACCGGCGCGCGGTGGACGTGATCCGCGCCCTCGCCATGGACGCGGTCGAGGAGGCCGGCTCCGGTCACCCCGGCACGGCGATGAGCCTTGCGCCCGCCGCCTACCTTCTCTTCCAGCGCTTCCTCCGGCACGACCCGACCGATCCGAACTGGGCCGGCCGGGACAGGTTCGTGCTCTCCTGCGGGCACTCCAGCCTGACCCTTTACATCCAGCTGTACATGTCGGGCTACCCGATGACGCTGGACGACCTGAAGGCGCTGCGCAAGTGGGGCAGCCTCACCCCGGGCCACCCGGAGCACGGGCACACGGCCGGGGTGGAGACGACCACGGGGCCGCTTGGGCAGGGCATCGCGAACGCGGTCGGGATGGCGATGGCGGCCCGCCGCGAGCGCGGCCTGTTCGACCCTGACGCACCGCAGGGCGAGTCCCCGTTCGACCACATGATCTGGGCGTTCGCGTCGGACGGCGACATCGAGGAGGGCATCAGCCACGAGGCGAGCGCCTTGGCTGCCCACCAGCGGCTGGGCAACCTGGTGCTGCTCTACGACGACAACAAGATCTCCATCGAGGACGACACCGCGATCGCGCTGTCGGAGGACGTGCGGGCCCGCTACGCGGCGTACGGCTGGGACGTCCACCACGTCGACTGGACCGAGAACGGCGACTACGAGGAGAACGTCGCCGCGCTCGCCGCGGCGTTCGAGGCGGCGAAGGCGGAGACCGCCCGCCCGTCGTTCATCGCGCTGCGCACGATCATCGGCTGGCCGGCGCCGAACAAGAAGAACACCGGGAAGGTCCACGGTTCGGCGCTCGGCGCCGACGAGGTCGCCGCGACCAAGCGGATCCTCGGCCTGGACCCGGCCGAGACGTTCCAGGCCCCCGCGGACGTCCTGGCGCACGCCCGCGAGGTCGCCGACCGAGGCCGCGCCGACCACGCCGAGTGGAGCAAGGCGTTCGACGCGTGGCGGTCGGCGAACCCGGAGCGGGCCTCCGAGTTCGACCGGATCTCGTCCCGCACGCCGCCGCCCGGCTGGGAGGAGGCGCTCCCGGTGTTCGAGGCCGGCAAGGACATCGCGACCCGCGCGGCGTCCGGCGAGATCCTGGCGGCGCTGGCGCCGGTGCTGCCGGAGCTGTGGGGCGGCTCGGCCGACCTCGCCGAGAGCAACAACACGACGATGAAGGGCGAGCCGTCCTTCGTCCCCGAGGAGTTCCAGACCAAGGAGTTCCCGGGCCACCGCTACGGCCGGACGCTCCACTTCGGCATCCGCGAGCACGCCATGGGCGCGATCTGCAACGGCATCGCGCTGCACGGCGGCACCCGCCCGTACGGCGGCACGTTCCTGATCTTCAGCGACTACATGCGCCCGGCCGTCCGGCTGGCGGCGCTGATGAAGCTGCCGGTCACCTACGTGTGGACGCACGACTCGATCGGCCTCGGCGAGGACGGCCCCACGCACCAGCCCGTCGAGCACCTGTGGGCGCTGCGGGCGATCCCCGGCCTGGACGTGGTCCGGCCGGCGGACGCCAACGAGACGGCGGTGGCGTGGCGGACCGTCCTCGGGCACACCGACCGGCCCGCCGGCCTCGCGCTGACCCGGCAGAAGCTGCCGACGTTCGAGCGCGGCGGCGAGCTCGCGTCCGCGGACGGCGCCGCCAAGGGCGGTTACGTGCTGGCCGACGCCGGCAACGGGCGGCCCGAGGTGATCATCATCGCGACGGGCAGCGAGGTGCAGCTCGCGCTGGACGCGCGCCGGACGCTGGAGGCCGAGGGCACCCCGACCCGCGTCGTGTCGATGCCGTGCGTGGAGTGGTTCGAGGAGCAGACCGACGCCTACCGGCAGGAGGTGCTGCCGCCCGGCGTCCGCGCCCGCGTGTCGGTCGAGGCGGGCATCGCGCTCGGCTGGCGCGGCTACGTCGGCGACGACGGCGAATCGGTGAGCCTGGAGCACTTCGGCGCGTCCGCCGACTACAAGACGCTGTTCCAGCAGTTCGGCATCACCTCCGAGCGGGTCGTCGCGGCGGCGCGGGCCAGCCTGATCAAGGTGGGCGTGCACGGCGCCGGGCGCGGCGCCACCACCGGCAACTAGGAGAGGACGATGAGCGACATTCTGAAGCGGCTCTCGGACGAGGGCGTGTCCATCTGGCTCGACGACATCAGCCGGGAGCGGTTGCGGACGGGCAACCTGGCGGAGCTCGTCAAGGACAAGCACGTCGTGGGCATCACGTCCAACCCGACGATCTTCGCGAAGGCGCTGAGCAAGGGCAACGCCTACGACGACCAGGTCCGCGACCTGGCGCTGCTCGGCGTTGACGTCGAGGAGGCGTCCCGGGCGATCACCACGCACGACATCCGGTGGGGCTGCGACGTGCTGCGCCCGGTCTACGACCGGACCGGCGGCGTGGACGGCCGCGTGTCGATCGAGGTCGACCCGCGCCTCGCCACGGACACGGCCAAGACGGTCGCCGAGGCGCGGATGCTGTGGTGGCTGGTGGACCGGCCCAACCTGTTCATCAAGATCCCCGCGACGAGGGAGGGCCTGCCCGCCATCACGGCGGTGCTGGCCGAGGGCATCAGCGTGAACGTGACGCTGATCTTCTCGCTGGAGCGCTACGGCGAGGTCGTCGACGCGTTCTTCGCCGGCATGGAGCAGGCCCGCGAGAACGGGCACGACCTGTCGGCGATGGCGTCGGTGGCGTCGTTCTTCGTCAGCCGGGTCGACACCGAGATCGACAAGCGGCTCGACAAGATCGCTTCGGACCGGGCGAAGGAGCTGCGCTCCAAGGCGGGCCTCGCCAACGCCCGGCTCGCGTACGCGCTGTACGAGGAGAAGTTCGGCACGGACCGGTGGAAGGCGCTGAAGGACGCCGGGGCCCGTCCCCAGCGGCCGCTGTGGGCCTCGACCGGGGTGAAGGACCCGAACCTCAACGACACGCTGTACGTGGACGAGCTGGTCGCGCCGGGCACCGTCAACACGATGCCGGAGGCGACGCTGGTGGCGGAGGCCGACCACGGCCAGGTGCGCGGCGACACCGTCCGCGCCACCTACGACGACGCCCGCGCGCACATGGCGGCGCTCAAGGAGGTCGGCGTCGACTACGACGACGTCGTGCGCGTCCTGGAGGACGAGGGCGTGGAGAAGTTCGCGGCCTCGTGGCAGGGCATGCTCGACTCCATCACCGGCGAGCTGGAGGCCAAGGCGGCCGGCGCGTGACCTCGGTGGTGACCGCCGGGGGGATCTCGGTCACCATCCGCGGCGCCGTCGTCGACGAGGGCGAGACGGTCCTGGACCGTCTCGTCTCCGACGGCGTGCCGGGCTCGCTCGCGTCCCGGAGCGCCAAGCTGTGGGGGCCGGACGCGGCCCCGCTCGCCGCCCGCCGGCTCGGCTGGCTGGACCTGCCGGAGACCTCCCGGTCGCTGCGGGACCGGCTGGCCGGACCGGCGGGCGAGGCGCGCGACGCCGGCCTGGACCGGATCGTGCTGGTCGCCTCGGGCGGTGCGGCACTCGGCGCCGAGGCGGTGTGCCGGGCGGCGGGCGCCGAGCTGATCGTCCTCGACACGACCGACCCGCACGAGGTGTCGGGCGTGCTGGCGGGCGACCTGGCCCGGACGCTCGTGGTCGTGGCGGGCGGGAGCATCGAGGCGCAGTCGCTGCACCGCGTGTTCGGGCGCGCGTTCTCCGCGGCCGGGCTGAGCGGCGCGGAGCTGGCGCGCCGGTTCGTCGCCGTCGCCGAGGACGGCTCCGAGCCGGCCCGCTTCGCGGCGGACGTCGGCCAGCACCTCGTCGTGGCCGAGCCCGGCACCGACGGCCGGTTCGGCGCGCTCGGCGCCCGCTCGCTGGTCCCGGCGGCGCTCGCGGGCGTGGACGTCGACGGCGTGCTGGACGAGGCGTCCGGGCTCGCGGCGGTGCTGCGGCAGCCCTACGACAACCCCGCGCTGGCGCTGGGCGCGGCGCTGGGCTCCTCGGCGCTCGGCGTCCGCGACAAGCTCGTGATCGCCGACCACGGCTCCGGCCTGCACGGCCTCGCCGGGTGGGCGGAGCAGCTGGTCGCGGGGGCGATGGGCAAGGACGGCAGGGGCCTGCTGCCGGTCGTGGTGGAGGGCGTCGAGGCCCCGGGCTTCGAGCTGGCCGACGACCTGCGGCGCGTCATCCTCGGCCGCCGCCCGGACGAGCCTGGCCCCGGCCGCGAGGCGGGGATCAGCGTGGCGGGCCCGCTCGGCGGGCAGTTCCTGCTGTGGGAGTACGCGGTCGCGGTCGCGTCCCGCGTGATCGGCGTGAACCCGTTCGACGAGCCGGACACCGGCGCGTCGCGGGAGAGCACGGCCGCGCTGCTGCGGTCGGAGGAGGGCACGGCGCCCACGGTCGTACGGCGCCCGCCGGAGCTGGTCGAGGGCGCGGTCGAGGTGCACGCCCCGCAGGACGCGCTGGGCGGCGCGCGGACGCTGGCCGAGGCGCTGGAGACGATCCTCGCCGGCGTCCCGGACGGCGGCTACCTCGCGGTGCTCGCCTACCTGGACCGCTCCGGCGACGCGGCGGCGGCCGGGCTGCGCCCGCTGCTGGCGGCGCGGGGCGCCGGGGTCCGCAGGCGCCCGGCGCCGGTGACGTTCGGCTGGGGGCCGCGCTACCTGGACACGGCCGGGCAGTACCACAAGGGCGGGCCGCTGAACGGCGCGTTCCTGCAGATCACCGGCGCGGTCACCGAGGACGTGCCGGTGCCGGGACGGCCCTACAGCCTGGGCGAGCTGCAGCTCGCGCAGGCGTTCGGCGACCTGCGGGTGCTGCGTTCGCTGGGGTGCCCGGCCGTCCGGCTGCACCTGCGCGACCGCGCCGAGGGTCTCGCGCAGTTGGCCGGCGCGCTCGCCTGACCGCCCGCCCGGACGCACCGAGACCGGGGCGGATCCGGGACGCGACCAAAGAAGATCAATGGAGATGGTCGCGAATGCCCGTTCTCTCCTGAAACGATGGGGGCGGGAGGAACGGTGTCCGGATTCGACGTATTGACGCGTGGTGACGTGCTGGACGCGGCGCTGCGGGCGAGGGACTACCTCGTGAGCTGCGGCGTCCCCGGCGCGCTGGCCGCCAAGGACCCGCGGCTGTGGGGGCGGCGCGCGGTGGACCACAGCCGGCTGGGCTGGCTCGACCTGCCGTTCGCCTCCCGCGGGCTGCTGAACCAGGTGAACGGCCTGGTGGCCGAGGCGCGCCAGTCGGGGCTCGACCACGTCGTGCTGATCGGCGTCGGGGCGGAGAGCCTCGCCGCGCAGGCGATCATGGAGGCGCACGCGCCCGCGCTCGCCGGCGCGGGCGGCGGCGGCGCGGGCGGCGGCGCCGGCGCGGGCGCCGAGCTGACCGTGCTGGACGGCGGCGACACCGCCGCGCTGGCGTTCGCGATGGAGCGGCTCGACCGGACGCTCGTCGTGCTGGCGAGCAAGGCGGGCGTGTCGCTGGAGGGCGACGCCTACCGGCGGATCTTCGCGGAGGCGTTCCGGAAGCGGGGCCTGTCGGAGCGGGAGATCGCGGGCCGGTTCCTGGTCATCACCGACCACGGGAGCCCGCTGCACGATTTCGCCCGCCAGTGCGGCTACCGGATCGGGCTGACCGACCCCTACCTGCCGGGGCACTACGGCGCGCTGTCGGCGTACGGGCTCGTCCCGGCGGTGCTGGCGGGCGCGGACGCCGACCGGCTGCTGGACGAGGCGGCGTCGCTGGTGCCGTCGCTGTCCAAGGACGAGGACAACCCGGGGCTGCTGCTCGGCGCCGTCATCGGCGGCTGCGCGCAGCAGGAGCCGGGCGGCCTCGCCCGCGACAAGGTGCTGCTGCGCGAGCCGGGCGGGCCGGGCGCGCTGAGCGCGTGGATCACCCAGCTGCTCGCGGTCGGCACCGGCAAGCGGGGCCGCGGCGTGCTGGCGTTCGAGCCGGCCGGCGGGCGCGGCAACTTCCCCGACGTGCACGGCGTGTCGATCAACCCGAAGACGGCGGCGCAGGACGATTCCGACACCTCGGTGTGGGCGCCGCTCGGCGCGCAGTTCCTGCTGTGGGAGTACGCGACGGCGGTCGCCGGGTGGCTGCTCGGCGTGAACCCGTTCGAGGCCGGGAGCACCGTCGTGCAGGAGGCGGAGGACGACGCGGCGACGCTGCTGCGCACCGCGGCGTCGGGCTCGCTGACGGCGGAGCGGCCGGTGTACGTCGAGGAGGGCATCGAGGTGCACGCCGACTTCCCGTGGCCGCCCGGCGCGGAGCTGCAGACCGTCCTCGGCGGGCTGGTCGCCTCGGTGCCGAGCGACGGGTACCTGTCGGTGATGACGTACCTGTCGGGCGACTTCTCCGGGCGCTACCTGGCGCCGTCGCTGGCCCGCGCGTCCGGCCGTCCCGTCGCCTACGGGCCGGGTCCCGGCTACCCGCACGCGACCGGCCCGGTGCACAAGGACGGCCCCGGCAACGGCGCGTTCCTCATCATCACCGGCGACCCCGCGCCGGGCGACGCGCTCGCCGCGCATCCCGTCCCGGGCCGCCCCTACAGCCTGGCGCAGCTGCGGCTGGCGCGCGCCCTCGGCGAGCTGCGGGCGCTGCGCGAGCGCCGGCTGCCGGTGATACGGCTGCACCTGCGCGACCCGATCGAGGGCGCCGGGCGGCTGACCGAGGCGGTCCGCGCGGTGGCGGGGGCGCGCAGGCCGTGATCCCGCACCGGGAATGATCAGTCGGGCACAGGCGTATACCTGGGGGGTGGCGGGGGAGCCCGCGGCGGCGCCGCGCAGGGCGGTGCCGTCGCCCGTGCCCGGAATTCGGGTCCGTGCGGCGAGTTGGGGCAGGATGCTTGCAGTAGTGCGACGAGAAGGCGCAGTCCGATCAGAGGGGGCCACGTGACCAACCCAGCCAATCCGCTCCGTGACCCGCGGGACAAGCGCCTGCCGCGGGTGGCCGGGCCGTGCGTGCTCGTACTGTTCGGGGTCACCGGCGACCTGTCCCGCAAGAAGCTGCTCCCGGCGATCTACGACCTGGCGAACCGGGGGCTGCTGCCGCCGGGCTTCTCGCTGGTCGGCTTCGCGCGCCGCGACTGGGAGAACGAGGACTTCCGGCAGATCGCCTACGAGTCGGTCAAGGCGCACGCGCGGACCCCGTTCCGCGAGGACGTGTGGACGCACCTGTCGGAGGGCATGCACTTCGTCCCCGGCGAGTTCTCCGACCCGGGCGCGTTCGACGCGCTGTCGATGGCGGTCAAGGAGCTGGACGAGAGCCGCGGCACCGGCGGCAACTACGCCTTCTACCTGTCGATCCCGCCGAAGTTCTTCCCGCAGGTCGTCGAGCAGCTGCAGCGCAGCGGGCTGGCCGACCGCAAGGACGGCGCCTGGCGCCGGGTCGTGATCGAGAAGCCGTTCGGCAGCGACCTGAAGACCGCGGTGGAGCTGAACGACACCGTGCACCGCGTCTTCCCCGAGGAGTCGATCTTCCGGATCGACCACTACCTCGGCAAGGAGACGGTGCAGAACATCCTGGCGCTGCGGTTCGCCAACACGATGTTCGAGCCGATCTGGAACCGCTCGTACGTCGACCACGTGCAGATCACTATGGCCGAGGACATCGGGATCGGCGGCCGGGCCGGCTACTACGACGGCATAGGCGCCGCACGCGACGTCATCCAGAACCACCTGCTGCAGCTGCTGGCGCTGACCGCGATGGAGGAGCCGACGTCGTTCCGCGCGGAGGCCGTCCGCGCCGAGAAGGCCAAGATCCTGTCGTCGGTGCGGGTGCCCGGCAACGTCGCCGAGTCCACCGCGCGGGGGCAGTACGCGTCGGGCTGGCAGGGCGGCGTGAACGTCCGGGGCTACCTGGAGGAGGACGGCATCCCGGCCGACTCCCGCACCGAGACCTACGCGGCCATCAAGCTGGAGATCGAGAACCGGCGCTGGGCGGGCGTCCCGTTCTACCTGCGCACGGGCAAGCGGCTCAGCCGCCGGGTGACCGAGGTCGCGATGGTGTTCCAGAAGGCGCCGCACCTGCCGTTCTCGCAGACCGACACCGAGGAGCTCGGGCAGAACGCCCTGGTGATGCGGGTGCAGCCGGACGAGGGCATCACGGTCCGGTTCGGCTCCAAGGTGCCCGGCACCTCGATGGAGATCCGCGACGTCAACATGGACTTCGCCTACGGCGAGTCGTTCACCGAGACGTCCCCCGAGGCCTACGAGCGGCTGCTGCTGGACGTGCTGATCGGCGACCCGCCGCTGTTCCCCCGGCAGGAGGAGGTCGAGCTGTCCTGGCAGATCCTCGACCCGATCACCGAGTACTGGGCGAGCCGCAGCGGTCTCGACCAGTACAAGTCCGGCGGCTACGGGCCCGACAGCGCCGACGAGCTCATGGCGCGGGACGGGCGCACCTGGAGGCGGCTCTAATGAACATCGATCTCACCGGAACCACCACCCGCAAGATCCAGGACGCGCTGACGCAGTCCCGGCATCTGATGGGCGGCCCGGCCGTCGGCATGGTGCTCACCATGATCATCGTGACCGACGAGTCGGCGCAGTACGACGCGGTCCGCGCCGCGACGGAGGCGGCGCGCGAGCACCCGTGCCGGGTGCTGACCGTGATCTCCCGCGACGCGCGCGGCGGCTCGTCGCGGCTGGACGCCGAGATCCGGATGGGCGAGACCGGACCGGGCGAGACGGTGCTGCTGCGCATGTACGGCCCGCTCGCCGAGCACGCCGACTCCGTCGTCGTCCCGCTGCTCATGCCGGACACGCCGGTGGTGACGTGGTGGCCGGGCGGCAAGGTGCCGAAGGTGCCGGCGAAGGACCCGCTGGGCGCCCTCGCGCAGCGCCGGGTGACCGACTCCTACGCGGCCCGCGACCGGCTCGGCACCCTCGCCCAGCTCGCGCAGGGCTACCGGCCGGGCGACACCGACTTCACCTGGACGCGGCTCACCTCGTGGCGGTCGCTGCTGGCCGCCGCGCTCGACCAGGACCACAGCGACGTCCTGTCCGGCGAGGTGACCGCCGAGCCGGACAGCCCGAGCGCGGAGCTGCTGGCGGCGTGGCTGTCGGTCCGGCTGGGCGTGCCGATGCGGCGGACCGTGTCCGAAGGGCCCGGGATCACCGGCGTGCGGCTGACGACGGCCGGCGGCGACATCCAGATCCACCGCCCGGACGGCCGGGTCGCGACGCTGTGCCGGCCGGGCCAGCCCGACCGGCAGGTGTCGCTGCTGCGCCGCCCGATGGCCGAGCTGCTGGCCGAGGAGCTGCGGCGCCTCGACCCCGACGAGGTCTACCGCGACGCCGCCGCCCGGTTCGCCAAGGACCTCGCGCACGGCACGGCGGAGCCGGGGGTCGCGGACGACCCGGTGTCGGCGACCCCCGAGGCGGCGCGGACCGAGCCCGCCAAGCAGCACGCGGAAGAGCACCAGGGGGACGCGTGAGCGCCCCGCAGGTGCTGGTCCACCGCGACCTGGACCTGCTCGCCGAGGCCGCCGCCGCGCGGCTGGTGACCCGCATCGCCGACGCCCAGGCGGCGCGCGGCACGGCGTCGGCCGTGCTGACCGGCGGCGGCGCCGGCACCGCCGTGCTGGCGGCGCTCGCCGCGACGGGCGCGCGCGACGCGATCGACTGGAGCCGCCTGGACGTGTGGTGGGGCGACGAGCGGTTCCGTCCCGCCGGGGACGCCGAGCGCAACGAGACCGGAGCGCGGGCGGCGCTGCTCGACCACGTCCCGGTCGACCCAGCGCGGGTGCACCCGATGGCCCCGTCGGACGGCCCGGACGGCGACGACCCGGAGGCGGCGGCGGAGCGGTACGCCGCCGAGCTGCGCGCCGCCGCGGGCGCCGGCGAGCCGGTGCCGGAGTTCGACGTGCTGATGCTCGGCGTGGGCCCGGACGCCCACGTCGCCTCGCTGTTCCCGGGCATGCCGGCGCTGCACGACGAGCGTCCGGTCGTGGCCGTGCACGACTCCCCCAAGCCGCCGCCCACCCGGATCTCGCTGACGTTCCCGTCGCTGCGCGCGGCGCGGGAGGTGTGGGTGCTGGCTGCCGGCGAGTCGAAGGCGGAGGCCGTCCGCCTGGGCCTGTCGGCGGGAACGGAGCAGGTCAGGGCCCCGGTCGCCGGCGCCCGCGGCAAGGAACGGACCCTGTTCCTGCTCGACACGGCCGCCGCGTCCCGGCTGCCCATCTGAGAGAACACCGAAGAGTGTCCTTGGTTCCGCATGCCTCACGCTGAACCGTGCATAACCTGAGCACGTGATTATCTTGTGCACCCCTTGATAGGGGGATGACCCGCAGTGCGGGCCGGGCAGGCGAGCGTGAGGAGTTCTCAGGTGCTCAAGGGTCGGACCGGGACGGCGAGCGCGGCGATCGCGGGGGCGGCGCTCGTCGCCGCCGCGGGCTGCTCGTCCGGCGGCGGCGACAGCGGCAAGGGCGGCGGCGACGGCGGCAAGGCCGGGGACGCGGTGAAGCTCGCGATCACGCCCGCGACGGGCACGCAGCAGGCGGCGCCGGACAAGCCCGTCACCGTCACGGCGGACAACGGCAGACTCACCGGCGTTACCCTCACCTACGGCAAGAAGAACGCCAAGGCAGCGGGCACGCTGGCGGCGGACGGGAAGTCGTGGAAGTCGTCGTGGACGCTGCAGCCGTCCACGACGTACACGGTCACCGCGAAGGGCACCGGCGACGGCGGCAAGGAGGTCACCGCGACCTCCACGTTCACGACGCTGAAGCCGGCGAAGAAGCTGACCTCCGGCATGTCGCCGCTGGACGGCGAGACCGTCGGTGTCGGCATGCCGGTGCAGCTGCTGCTGTCCCGGCCGGTGGGCACCAAGGCCGGCAAGGCCGCGGTGGAGAAGGCACTCGAGGTCCGGATGTCCAAGCCGGTCGAGGGCGCCTGGTACTGGATCAGCGACAAGGAGGTCGACTTCCGACCCCGCGAGTACTGGCCGTCCGGGCAGAAGGTGAAGGTCATCGCGCACCTGGCCGGCCTGAAGGTCGGCGACGGCGTGTACGGCATGAAGGACCGCAGCGCGAGCTTCACCGTGGGCGACCGGCACATCACCACGATCGACGCCAAGAAGCACCGCGCGACGGTGACCGAGGGCGGCAGGACCGTGCGGACGATGAAGGTCAGCCTCGGCAAGCCGGGCCACGACAGCTACAGCGGGACGATGATCGCCCAGGAGAAGGCGGCGAACATCATCATGGACTCGGCGACCACCGGCGACCCGGGCGAGTACCGGATCCCAACGAAGTGGAACGTCCGCCTCACCTACAGCGGGACGTTCGTCCACTCGGCGCCGTGGTCGACGGACGCGCAGGGCAACGACAACGTCAGCCACGGGTGCGTGAACGCCTCCCCCAAGGACGCCAAGTGGTTCTACGAGTTCACCAACCGCGGCGACGTCGTCAAGGTGACCGGCACGTCCCGCAGGCTCCAGTTCGGCAACGGCCCGACGCCGTGGGCGAAGTCGTGGGACGGCTGGCTCGCGGGCAGCGCCGTCGGCAAGCCGGTCACGGGCCTGCCGCTGAAGTGACCCGGCTCAAGCACCCCGGTTCGCGTGCGCGAGGCGATCAAGGGCAGACTTAGGGCCATGCAGAAGCTCTCGTTGGACGCACAGGTACGGGACCATCTCAAGCGCGCCGCGGCCGGGTCGACCGGGCGCAGCGCCGACACCGTCTACGGCGGGCATGAGCACGTCCTGCGCCAGACGCTCGTGGCCCTGACGGCGGGCACGTCGCTGTCGGAGCACGAGAACCCCGGCGAGGCGACCATCCACGTCCTGCACGGGCGGGTCCGGCTGCGTTCCGGGGACGACCACTGGGACGGGATCTCCGGCGACCTGCTGATCATCCCGGACGCGCGGCACAGCCTGGAGGCGCTGGAGGACGCGGCGGTCCTGCTCACCGTCGCCAAGGTCGGCTGAGCCGCGGGCCCGGGTGTCAGTCGCGGCGCAGGTGCGCGTGGCAGGCGCCGGGTTCGGCGAAGGGCTCCAGCCGGTCGGCCTCGACGGGCGCGTCCAGTTCCGTCAGCGCGCCCTGCATGAGGCCGAGGTGGACGTCGCAGACCAGCGGCCCGTACTCCTCGGCCAGCTCCAGGAACGGGCAGTGCCGCAGCCGGATGAGGTCGCCGTCGGGCCGGGGGGCGAAGTCCAGGTCGTCCAGCAGGGCGGTGAGCCGGTCGGTCGCCTCCTCGCCGGTCAGCCGCTGGAAGGGCGGCGGCCGGTCGACGAGGAAGCGGCCCCACTCGCGGCCCGCCTGGGCGGCGCTCTCCCGGGCGGCGGGCCCGTCCGAGGCGAGCCGGCTGAGCAGGATCTGGGCGAGCAGCCGGTAGCCGCGGGCGCCGCCGCGGTCCATGCCGGGGCGCGGGGTGTAGACGGTGCGGGGGCGGCCGGGGCCGGACGGCTGCTCGGCGGACCGCTCGACGGTGCCCTCGGCGGCCAGCGCGTCCAGGTGGAACCGGGCGGTGTTGGCGTGGACGCCGAGCCGCTCGGCGACCTCGGCGACGCCCAGCGGGGCGCCGGCGTCGCGCAGGATGTCGAGGACCTCCTGGCGGCGGGAGCGTTCGGTGGTCACGCCGCTCCTCCCGCCGGCGGCTGGGCCGCGATCAGCGGATGGTCGCGGTCGAGCGCGCCGAGTTTCCCGGCCCCGCCCGGCGAGCCGATGTCGTCGAAGAACTCGGCGTTCGCCCGCGTGTAGGCGGTCCACCGGTCCGGCAGGTCGTCCTCGTAGTAGATGGCCTCGACGGGGCACACCGGCTCGCACGCGCCGCAGTCGACGCATTCCTCCGGATGGATGTACAGGGCGCGCGCGCCCTCGTAGATGCAGTCGACGGGGCACTCGTCGACGCACGCCAGGTCCTTGACATCGACGCAGGGTTCGGCGATCACGTAGGTCACGGCGCGCTCCTCATGCCTCCACACGTTCCTCCACACGTTTCTAACAATGCTACATGTAATAATAATTGAACAGGGAGCGAAAGGGGTGACCATGCCAGACGTCTTCATTCAGGCGACCGAGACCGACCCCGCCGTGCGGGCCGCGGCCGTCGTGCGCCACATCCATGACCGACTGCGCAACCGGCTGGCCGCGCTGGCCGACCACGAGCCCGGCATCGTGGCCGGGTTCTGCGCCGGCGAGCTGCGGCGTCACCTCGCCGCGGCCGACGAGGCTCTCTACGCCCCGGCGGCGGGCGCCCCGGAGACGCGGCTGCTCGTCCGCGCGATGCGCACCACCGCGGCCGAGATCGAGCGGCGCATCGGCGTGCTCGACCCGTCCGGCGACCCGGCCGCGTTCGCCCGCAACATCGGGTCGGTCCTCGCCGTCCACCTCACCGTGGAGGAGACCGTCCTGCTGCCGGCCCTCGCCGAGCTGCCCGGCGCCGACCTCGGGCTCCTGGTCGCCGACCTGCAGACGCTGCTGGACGGCGGGCGGCTGGAGCGGCCCGACGTCATCGACGTGCGCGAGATCCCGCGCGGGCAGAAGCATCCGCGCATCTTCGCACGCTTCTCCCGGCTCGCGCCCGGAGAGTCCTTCGCGCTGGTCAACGACCACGACCCGAAGCACCTGCGGCGCGAGTTCGAGGCCGCCCACCCGGACGCGTTCACCTGGGAGTACGAGGAGACCGGCCCCGAGCGCTGGCAGATCCGCATCGGCCGCCGCGCCTGACGCCGGCCGGCCGCCCGCGCGTGCCGACCAAAGTCGACGGTCCGCCTACCTGCGGCCACTGGCCGGGCTGGGTCGTGTGGCTACCGTTGGGCGCGTGGACCTCTTCCGGCGATCGCGGCGCGACTGGCTCGGCGACCTCGGCCTGACCGCCGCGGCGGCCGCACTCGGTGTGCTGCTGCTGCTCGGGACGAAGGATGACCTTCCTGCCGATGTGACGATCGTGGTCCCGCGGGACCTCGCGATCGGCTCGGTCTGGCTGGCCTTCCTCCTGGTGTTCCGGCGCCGGTACCCGGTGGCCGTCGCGGTGACGATGGTGTTCGCCCAGTGGACGGCGACGTCGGCGCTCGGCACGGCCGCGTTCGCCGTGTACTCGCTGGCGATGCTGCGTTCCTGGCGGACCGTCCTGCCGATCGCGGGCGCGAACATGGCGCTCATCGTCACGCTGTTCCGCATCACGTCCGACCGGCAGGAGTTCCGGCAGGGCACCGTCGTCTTCGTCCTGATGTACGCGGTGCTGATCACGGCGGGCATGCTGGTCAGGTCCCGGCGGGAGCTGATCGCGTCGATGGACGAGCGGGCCCGCGCCGCCGCGACCGAGCAGCGGCTGCGGGTCGAGGAGGCGCGGCTGCTGGAGCGCGAGCGCATCGCCCGGGAGATGCACGACGTCCTCGCGCACCGCATCTCGCTGCTGGCGGTGCACGCGGGGGCACTGGAGTTCCGCCCGGACGCGCCCGCCGACCAGCGCGAGGCCGCCGGGATCATCCGGCAGAGCGCCTACGAGGCGATGGAGGACCTGCGGGAGGTGATCGGCGTGCTGCGGGACGACTCACCGGACGCCGCCCCGGAGCGCCCGCAGCCGACGCTCGCGGACGTGTCCGCGCTCGTGCGGGAGTCGCGGCGGGCCGGCGGTCGGATCACGCTGGAGGAGAACGTCCGCGACCCCGGACGCGTACCGGCCCGCGTCGGGCGGCACGCGTACCGGATCGTCCAGGAGGGGCTGACCAACGCCCGCAAGCACGCGCCGGGCGCGCGGGTGCGGGTGTCGCTCGACGCCGGGGCCGACCTGGACATCGAGATCGTCAACGCGCTGCCGCCCGGCCCGCCCGCGCCGCCGCCGCCGGGCTCCGGCGCGGGGCTCGTCGGGCTCGCCGAGCGGGTGGCTCTGCTCGGCGGTACGCTGGAGCACGGCCACACCGCCGACGGCCGGTTCCGGCTGCGGGCGCGCCTGCCGCTCGGGACAGCGCATGCCCCCGGGTCCGGCGGGAAAGGTGATGTGCATGGCGAACTCCTCTGACCGGCCCGTCCTGGAAGAGCTCGACCGCGCCGAGTGCCTGCGGCTCATCGCCGGCGGCGTCATCGGCCGCGTCGCGTTCGACGACGGCGAGGGACCCACGGTCATCCCGGTGAACTACGCCGTGGACGGCGACGCCGTGATCTTCCGGACGTCGGTGTCCGGCCGGCTGAACCGCAGCCTGCTGACGTCGGTGGTCGGCGGCGAGGTCCGGGCCGCGTTCCAGGTGGACCGGTTCGACGAGGCCGACCACGCCGGGTGGAGCGTGCTGTTGCGCGGCGGCGCCCATCCCCTGTCGGAGGAGGAGAGGGAGAAGGCCGCGCAAGTCGATGCGTGGCCCGGCGGCGACCGCGAGGCGTGGTTCCGGCTGTCGGCGATGGAGGTCAGCGGCCGGCGCCTGCACCGGCCCTGACCCGCTCTAGGGTGGCGGAATGGACTCCCCTCCCGTCCGCGTGCTGATCGTCGACGACGACGCGCTCGTCCGCGCCGGCCTGTCGATGATGCTGGCGAACGCCGGCGACCTGGAGGTGGTCGCGGACGTCGCCGACGGCGCCGAGGTCGTCGCCGCCGTGAACCAGCACCGGCCCGACGTCGTGCTGATGGACATCCGGA
This sequence comes from Actinomadura latina NBRC 106108, assembly GCF_001552195.1. GTDB lineage: Bacteria > Actinomycetota > Actinomycetes > Streptosporangiales > Streptosporangiaceae > Spirillospora > Spirillospora latina. The sequence goes on along the minus strand of NZ_BCQS01000027.1, from coordinate 90,931 downwards.
TGCCCCGGCTGGACGGGCTCGCGGCGACCGGGCTGCTGCGCGCCCGCCGCGAGCCTCCCGAGATCATCATCCTGACGACGTTCGACACCGACGACCACATCCTGCGGGCGATGCGCGCGGGCGCGAGCGGGTTCCTGCTGAAGCACACCCCGCCGCCGGAGATCATCCGCGCGATCCGGCAGGTCGCGGCAGGCGAGCCGATGATGTCCCCGGCGGTGCTGCGCAAGATGATGTCCTACCTGGCCGAGAGCGGCGCCGACCCGCGCCGCGACCGCGCCCGCGAGCTGCTGGCCCGGCTGACCGACGGGGAGCGCACCGTGGCCGCCCTCGTCGGACGCGGCCGGACCAACAGCGAGATCGGCCAGGAGCTGTCGCTCAGCGTCGCCACCGTGAAGGCGTACGTGTCGCGGCTGCTGGCGAAGCTCGACCTGAACAACCGGGTGCAGATCGCCCTCCTCGTCCACGACGCCGCCCTCGACGACTAGCGCCGCCGGGGGGCCAGCGGGACGTCCCGGAGCAGCAGCGCCGCCGCGAGGCCGATCACGAGAACGGGCAGCGCGGCGGTGAACACGCCGGAGAACGCGTCCGCGAAGGCGGCGGCGACGCCGTTCCGTACGGGTGCGGGCAGGGTGGCGAGGACCCCCGGGCGGACGGCGTCGGCGAACGCGGGGACCCGCCCGTCCGGGACGCGCCGGACGACCTCCTCGGCGAACCGGTTCGTCATGATCGCGCCGAAGACGGCCATTCCGGTGGCGGTGCCGAGCATCCGGGTCGCGAACACGCCGGAGCTCGCCGCGCCCAGGTCCCGCTGCGGCGCGGCGTTCTGCGCGATCAGCACGACGACCTGCTGCGACAGCCCCGCCCCGAACCCGAGGACCGCCATGTAGCAGCCGGCGGCGAACAGGCTGGTGCCGGCGTCCATCGTGGCCAGCAGCCCGATGCCGGCCAGGCTGATCGCCATGCTCGCCGCCGGGAGCCGGTGGTAGCGGCCGGTGCGGTGGATGTAGCGGCCCGCGCCCATGGAGGCGGCCAGCAGGGCGGCCATCATCGGCAGGAGCAGCAGACCTGACCTGGTGGCGTCCACTCCCCCGACGACCTGGAAGAACATCGGCAGGTACGTCGCGAGCCCGAACCCGGTGGCACCGCCGACGGCCGCGACGACGCAGGCGACGGCGAACGACCGGTCGCGGAACAGCCGGGGCGGGATGACGGGTTCGGCGGCCGTCCGCTCGACGAGGATCCACACCGCGAACAGGACCACGGCCCCCGCCGCCAGCGCGAGGACGACCGGCGAGCCCCACGCGTAGCGCGTCCCGGCCCAGCTGGTGAACAGCGTGAAGCAGGTGACCGCCGCGCCGAGCAGGACGATGCCGGGGTAGTCGATCCGGGACCGTCCGACCGGCTTCGGCAGGCGCAGGAACAGCAGGGTCGTCGCGATGGCCGCGATGCCGAGCGGCATGTTGAGGTAGAACACCCACCGCCACGACGCGTGGTCGGTGAGGAACCCGCCGACCAGCGGCCCCGCGATGCTCGACACCGCGAAGATCAGCGCGGAGTACCCCTGGTACTTGGCGCGCTCGCGGGGCTCGAACAGGTCCCCGGTCACCGCGAACATCGAGCTCATCAGGCAGCCGGCGGCGGCGCCCTGCACGACGCGGAACGCGATCAGCCAGTCCATGCCCGGCGCCGCGCCGCACGCCGCCGACCCGGCCAGGAACCCGATCAGCCCGGTCAGCAGGACCGGCCGGCGTCCGAACAGGTCGCCGAGGCGCCCCGACAGCGGGACCGTGACGCTGGTGGCCAGCACGTACGCCGTCGAGACCCAGGCGATCCGGTCGAGGCCGCCGAGGTCACCGACGATCGTGGGCAGCGCGGTGCCGAGCACCGTCGCGTCCAGCGAGGACATGAGCCCGGCGAGCATCAGCCCGCCGAACACCCAGAGCCGCTCGCGGTGGCCCATCGAAACGGTCGTCCCAACCATGTGCACCTCACATTCATATGTGTTACTCATATAGATGCTAAGAGCATACACATGAGTTGTGCAAGCCGACTAGACTGGGCGCCATGGGCGAGGAAGCACTGGACTCGGTCGAGCGGAGCATGGTCCGGCTGCGCCGCGGCATGTCCCGGCAGCGGCTCGGCAAGGCCGCGATCCGGGACCACAACCTCCCCGTGGACGTGCAGGTCCTGCACGTCGTGGACGTGATCGACGAGGGCCTCGACGGCCCCGGCGAGGAGATGAGCGTCGGCCTGGTCGCCGCCCGGCTCGGTGTGGACGCCTCGCGCGGCAGCCGCGTCGTCGCCGAGGCCGTCAAGTCCGGCTATGTCCGGCGGGTCGCGTCCCAGGCGGACGGCCGCCGCATCCACCTCGAACTCACCGACGCCGGCCGCCGCGTCGTCGAGGCCACGCGCCGCACCCGCCAGGAGCACTTCGCCAAGGCCATGAGCCAATGGACGGAGGAGGAGCGCGCCGAGTTCGCCCGCCTCCTGGCCCGCTTCGTCCACACCTACGAGGGCTGACCCGCCCGCTGGCGAGCCGGGTCGGACGATCGGTGCCTCGCGGTCACCTCTCACGCCATGGCCGCCTCCTCCCCCGCGGCTTCCCGGCGTGCGGCGCGCATCATCCTGTGGTTGCAGGTGGAGGGCCTCCGGATACACCGGGAGTTGCGGGCCCGGGACCCGACGCTGGGACGTCCGGCGGACGGTACGGGGCGGGGTGTCCGTTTAGGCTGGCGGCATGGGTGATCGCCGTGTTCTCCGGATGCCGCACGGGCGGCTCCGGGACGCGGTCGTCGCCGGCGGTGTGCTGCTGGTGGTGGCCGTCAGCACCCTGAACTCGTTCATCGGCGCCGCCGAGGAGTCGTGGGCGAGGAAGGCGGCCGGCTGGGCGCTGATCGTCCTCACCTGCGGTGCGCTGTACTTCTCCCGCCGGTTCCCGGTGGCGGTCGCCGCCCTCGCGCTCGCGGCCACCGGCGCCTACTACGTCACCAGCATCAACGACGGCGGGCTGATGATCGCGCTCATCGTGGCGCTGTACATGGTCGCGGCCTGCGGCCGGCTCCGGGCGGCCGTCGTCCTCGGCGCCCTGACCGTGATCGGGACCGGCATCGGCACGCTGCTCGGGAACGACGAGGTCAACGCCGTCGCCCTGTTCATGCTGACCGGCTGGGTGGTGGCCGTGGTCGCCCTCGGCCGGGTCTGGCACAGCCGCCTCGCCTACCTCCGGGAGGCCGAGCGTCGCGCCGCGGGCGAGGAGCGGCTGCGCATCGCCCGCGAGCTGCACGACGTCGTCGGGCACCACCTCTCGCTCATCAACGTCCAGGCGGGGACGTCTCTGCACCGCTTCCACCGGGACCCGGCGCAGGGCGAGGCGGCCCTCGCCGCGATCAAGGAGTCGAGCCGGGAGGCGCTGCGCGACCTGCGCGCGACGCTCGGGATCCTGCGGCGGGCCGGCGAGGAGGCGCCGACCACGCCCGCGCCCGGCCTGGACGGGATCGGCGAGCTGATCGGGTCCGCGCGGTCGGCGGGGCTCACCGTGCACGGCCGCGTCGCCCGCATGGCGGATCCGCCCACCGAGGTCGGGCTGGCCGCCTACCGGATCGTCCAGGAGTCGCTGACCAACGTGTCGCGGCACGCCCCCGCCGCCGAGGTCACCGTCAGCGTCGAGCCCGGGCCCGGCGAGCTGCGCATCGAGGTCGCCGACGACGGCCCCGGCGAGAGCGCGGGCGGGCCCGGCAGCGGCGTGGCGGGCATGCGGCAGCGGGCTCGCGCCCTCGGCGGCGAGCTGACCGCGGGTCCCGGGCCGGACGGCGGCTTCCTCGTCCGGGCGCGGCTGCCCTACGAGGCGGCCGGCCGGTGATCGAGGTGCTGCTGGCCGACGACCAGGGCCTCGTCCGGGCCGGGTTCCGCTCCATCCTGGACGACGAGGACGACATCACGGTCACCGGCGAGGCCGCCGACGGCGAGCGGGCCGTCGCCGCCTGCCGCGAGCTGCGTCCGGACGTGGCGCTGCTCGACGTGCGGATGCCCCGGATGGACGGCCTGGAGGCCGCCCGCCGCATCACCGCCGACCCGCGCCTCAACGATGTCCGGGTGGTCATCCTCACGACGTTCGACCTGGACGAGTACGTGTACGGCGCGCTGCGCGCCGGCGCCACCGGCTTCCTGCTGAAGGACACCGAGCCGGCCGAGCTGATCCACGCCGTGCGGGTCGCGGCGCGCGGCGACGCGCTGATCACCCCGTCCGTCACCCGGCGGCTCATCGGGGAGTTCGCCGGACGCGTCGACGTCCCCGCCCCCGGCCCCCGGCTGAAGGCCCTCACCGAGCGGGAACGCGAGGTCATGCTGCTCGTCGCCGCCGGGCAGAGCAACGACGAGATCGCCGCCCGGCTCGTGCTGAGCCCCGCCACGGTCAAGTCCCACGTCAGCCGCATCATGGCGAAGGTCGGCGTGCGCGACCGCGCCCAGCTGGTCGTCCTCGCCTACGAATCGGGCATGGTCAACCCCCGCTGGATGCGACCCCGGCGGTAGCCGGCGCGCCGGGCCCGCAACTTCTGAGGTGGCCCGGATGCCGACCGCGGGCCGATGCCGCGCGGCATGCCGGTTCCCGACGCTGGAGGCATGAACATTCCGGGCGCCTTCATCGGGTTCCTCGTCGGCGGGGCCGCGGGCTTCCTGCTGACCGAGACGGTGGGCGCGTTCTTCTTCTTCGTCCTCGACCGGACGCTCGACGTCGACGGCACCCCGGTGCTGCTCGCCGCCTTCATCGCCGTGCCGATCCTGACCGCCGTACTCGGCGCCGCCATCGGCGCCCGCTTCACGAACAGAGGTTGACGTGCCCACTCCATCCTCCGGCCGCTTCGGACGCCTGGCCGGGTGGTCACAGCGCCACCGCTGGGCCGCACTCGTCCTGTGGGTCGCGGTGGTCGCCGCGATCACGGTCGGCTCGCAGGCCGCCGGCAGCGCCTACCACAACGACTTCTCGCTGCCCGGCACCGATTCGCAGGCCGCCGCCGACCTGATGACCGAGCACGGCTCCCGGCAGGCGGGCGCCACCGTCCAGATCGTCGCGCAGGACGCGGGCGGCCTGGCGGGCGACCGCCAGGACATCGCGCCGATGCTCGCCAAGGTCCGCGGGCTCCCCTCGGTCGCGGACGTCGGCGAGTTGTCGCTCTCCGGATCGGGCACCATCGGCTACGCCACCGTCACGCTGAACGGCACCGCCGAGGACGTCCCGAAGGAGCACGTCACCGAGATCATCGAGACCGCCCAGGCCGCCGCCGGGGACGGCCTGCGCATCGAACTGGGCGGCGACCCGGTGCGCGGCGCCGAGGAGGGCGGAGGCGGCGCGGCCGAGGGCGCGGGGATGCTCGCGGCCCTGGTCATCCTCGTCCTGCTGTTCGGCTCCCTCGTCGCCGCCGCGCTCCCCCTCGTCACCGCCCTGTTCGCGGTCGGCGGCGCGATCGGGCTGATCGCGCTGGCCTCGCACGCCTTCACCGTCGCCGACTTCACCCCGCCGATCATGATGCTGATCGGCCTCGGCGTCGGCGTCGACTACGCGCTGCTGATCTTCTACCGGTACCGGCAGGAGCTCCGCGACGGCGCCGGCCCGGCCACCGCGACCCGCCGCGCCCTGGACGCCGCCGGACGCACCGTCTTCTTCGCCGGCTGCACCGTCATCATCGCCCTGCTCGGCCTGATCGCGCTCGGGCTCGGCTCCCTGCAAGGCGTGGCGCTCGCGGTGGCCCTGACCGTACTGGTCACGATGGCGGCGTCCCTGACGCTGCTGCCGGCCCTGCTCGGCGTCTTCGGGAGCCGCATCCAGCGCCAGGTGCTCAAGCGGGCGGCGAAGGCCCGGCCGGGTGAGAGCCGCTGGCACCGGCTGGCGTCGGCCGTCCAGCGCCGTCCCGTCCCGGCCCTGCTCGCCGCCGTCATCGCGCTGCTCGCTCTGTCGGCGCCCGCCCTGCACATGCGCCTCGGCTTCGCCGACGCCGGCAACGACGCCCCGTCCAGCACCAGCCGCCAGGCCTACGACCTCCTGGCGGAGGGCTTCGGCCCCGGCTTCAACGGCCCGCTGATCATCGTCGCCAAGGGCGACGCGGGCCCCCTCCGGGCAACCCTCGCCCACACCGAAGGCGTCGCCGCCACGACCCCGCCCATCCCGTCCAAGGATGGTGCGGTCTCGGCCGTCATCGTCTACCCGACCACCGCGCCGCAGGACGAGGCGACCACCGACCTCGTCCACGACCTGCGCGACGCCGTGCTCCCGTCGCTCTCATCCAGCACCGGCGTCGAGTACCTGGTCGGCGGGCCGACCGCCGCGACTCAGGACTTCTCGGACGCGGTCTCGGCCCGTATGCCGCTGTTCGTCGCGATCGTCGTCGGCATGTCGGCCCTCCTCCTGATGGTGGTGTTCCGCTCGGTGCTGATCCCGGTCAAGGCCGCGCTGCTCAACCTGCTCTCGATCTCAGCGGCCCTCGGCGCGGTCACCCTGGTGTTCCAGGACGGCCGGTTCGGCGCGCAGAGCGGCCCCATCGAGGCGTTCATCCCCGTGATGATCTTCGCGATCGTCTTCGGCCTCTCCATGGACTACGAGGTGTTCCTCGTCTCCCGCATCCACGAGGAATGGGAGCGCACGCGGGACCCGTCCCGCGCCGTCCGCGAGGGCCTGGCCGCCACCGGCAAGGTCATCACGGCCGCCGCCGCCATCATGATCGTCGTGTTCTCGGCGTTCGTCCTGAGCCCCGACCGGATGCTCCAGCAGTTCGGCCTGGGCCTCGCCGTGGCCGTCCTCCTGGACGCCGTGGTGATCCGCTGCCTGATCGTCCCGGCCGTCATGCAGCTACTCGGAGAACACGCCTGGTGGCTCCCCGCGCCTCTCGCGAGACGCCTCCCGAAGGTGGCCCTGGAACACCCCTGACCGTGGCCGGGCCCGCGCAGACCCCATGTGACGGGCCCGGCCACCGCTCACTCGCCGCAGTCAGCTCAGCCGGGCATGCAGGAGGCAGAACTCGTTGCCCTCGGGATCCTGCAGGACGACCCAGCTCTCTTCGCCCGTCTGCCCGACGTCGGCCGGCCGCGCCCCGAGGGCCAGCAGCCGCTCGAGCTCGGCGTCCTGGTCGCGGTCGGTGGCGTTCACGTCGAAATGCAGCCGCAGCTTGCCGGCCTTCGGCTCCTCGGTCCGGTCGAAAATGAGCGTCGGCAGAAGCCCGCCGGCCCCTTCCCGAGGCCCGATCTCGACCGCGTACTCCTCCCGGTCGAGCACCGCGAACCCCAAGACCTCGCACCAGAACGCGGCCAGCGCCTCAGGGTCCCGGCAATCGATCACGAGCTCACTGATCCGACAGGCCACGCCCCGTCCCCCTCGCTCCTTGGTTCACGCTCCACCGGACGACGATAGTGGTCCGCAAAGCGTTCAGGCCCTCGGCCGGACGAGCTGCGCTCAGCTCGTCCGGCCGGCCCCCGCGTCCAGCGGCGTGCGGGGTCAGCGCGGGGTGAGCCGGACGACCGGGTACTGCCGGTCGGACTTGCTCTGGTATCTCGCGATGCGCGGCTGGGCCGCGGCGATGCGCTGCCATGCCTGATCGCGGTCGGCGCCGTCCAGCCGGTTCGGTACCACCGGCACGGCCTCTTTCTGTGCCATGGCCTGCCTCCCGAAGCTCCGGTACTCCCCTCAGCGCACCTCGTTGATGCGGATCATGTTGCCCGCGGGGTCGCGGAGGGCGCAGTCGCGGACGCCGTACGGCTGCTCGGTCGGCTCCTGGACGATCTCAGTGTCGCCGGCCTGCAGGCGCTCGAAGGTGCCGTCGAGGTCCGGGGTGGCGAGGATGATCATGGCGTAGGTGCCCTTGGCCATCATCTCGGCGATGGTGCGGCGCTCGTCGTCGGTGACGCCGGGGTCGGCGACCGGCGGGTGCAGCACGATGGACGTGCCGGGCTGCCCGGCCGGCCCGACGGTGATCCACCGCATCTTGCCGTTCCCGACGTCGTTGCGGACCTCGAAGCCGAGAACGTCGCGGTAGAAGGCCAGGGAGACTTCCGGGTCCTCGTGCGGGAGGAAGGTCGCGTGAATAGTGATGTCCATGCCGATCACGCTAGCCAGGCCCCGCGGACCAGCGCTTCTCGATTCCTGACCGGTTCGGTCACCTCTTCCCCAGCGCGCGGTCCTCGTGTCAGCCGACCACGTCCTCGGGGCTGGCCGAGGCCGGAAAGCCCGCGCTGGCCCCCCACATCTCCGCGAACCGGCCGTCCTCGATGCGGAAGATCTCGAACAGCGCGGGCTGCGCGTCGCCCCGGACGTCCGCCATCGCCGACGCCTGCACCCGCACGCCCTCGCCGACGGAGGCCGACCCATCAGCGTTATGACCGCCCGCCGCGCCTCCGAGTCGCCGCGCACCTCGTCAGGGGAGGTCGAACGCGCCGCGCTTGGCCTCGTCCAAGAAGGCGCTCCACTCCGCCGACGTAAAACTCAGCACCGGACCTGACGGATTCTTGGAGTCTCGGGCAAGGACGTCCGGAGACAGGGCGTGAGCGGCCACCTCTACGCAGTTGGTCCCATCCGTAGTGCTGTAGCTGCTCTTTCGCCACAGCTCACCCTCGATTTCGTGGATGCTCATAGTTCGCACGCTATCCGCTCGACAAGCGCCCGCGAATCCTCTTTCGGCAAGGCGAGGGAGGCCAGCACTTCGTGGACCCGCTCGTAGTACGAGACGTCCGCAGGGTCATCGACGAACCAGCTACGCACGAGACTGTGGACGGCGACGACCTTCATGGCATCGTCCCGCCCGATATCCAGGATGGAGAATGTCCCGTCCAGCCCTGGGTGGCTGCCAGCGGCAAGGGGCAGAATCCGGAGGTCCAGGTGCGCCGCGCTGGTCACCTCCAGTATCTTTCTGAACTGCTCTTTCATGACCCTACGGCCGCCGATCGGCGTTCGAAGTGCGGCCTCACCGATCACCCAAGCCACGGGAATCGCTGGTTCCGAAAGGATTCGCTGCCTCGCCATCCGCAATCCAAGCGCTCCCGCCCGAACTGGCTGCTCTTGAACGGGGGCATAAGCGGAGAAGATCGCCTGGGTGTACGCCTCCGTCTGCAGCAGCCCCGGCACGACCTGGGGCTCAAACTCCCGGATGCGTGAGGCGTCGCCTTCCAGGGAGGCGTAGTCGACGATGAATGGGTCCGTACGCTCCTGGTAGCCGAGCCACCAGCCGTCCTTGCGGCCTTGGGCGGCGAGGTCGAGGAGGCGGGCGCGTTCGCGGGCGTCGGTGATGCCGTAGTGGTCGAGGATCTGGCGGAGGTCCCGGGGGCGGACGGCGCGGTGGCCGTTCTCGTAGGCGCTGAGGGTGGCCGGCGAGCGCTCGACGAGGCGGGCCGCCGCCTCCTGCGTCAGGTTGCGTTCTTCGCGGTACCGGCGGAGCGCCTGGCCGATCTTGCGGCGCCGGTACGACAACCGGTCGTCTGACGTTATGCACCCATCCTGTCACCGTGTGTGATGAAGTGGGTCAGATTCGGCGAACTTCGATACACCCGGACTTCGATACTTCAGCTTTTCGATGGGCCCGCGACGGATGTCTGTCAGGTCGCGGGAATGTGTTGATGCGGTGACGGAGGGCGATCAGCCTTTGCGGGTGACATTCGGAGGAGGAATCACGATGACCACCCGTGAGGCGGGAGAGCTGCGGCTGCTGGCCGTACTGACGTTGCCCGGTGTGGCGCAGTCCGTCCGGCATGCCCGGCTTTTTCTGCGGGACACGCTCGTCCCAGAGCACCTGGCGCCCGGCGACGAATTGCTGGACGACATGGCGCTCGTCGTGGACGAGTTCGCCGGGAACGGCATCAGGCACACCGCGTCGGGACGGGGCGGGAAGATCGACATCGCGCTGTGGGCGGGAAGCGGGCTGCTGCGGGCCGAGGTCACCGACGAGGGCGCCGGCGGGGCGCGGCCGGTCATGCGGGACGCGGCGGACGGCGAGAGCGGTCGCGGCCTGCACATCGTCGCCGCGCTCGCGGAGCGGTGGGGGCACCGCGCCGACGGGGCCCGCACCACCGTGTGGGCCGACTTCCCGGCTGTTCGGAGCCATCGCGGCTGATCGCCCCCGCGGCGCGGGGCGGGAACGACGGGCTGACTGGTGGCGCTACACGGTGCGCAGCACGGAGACGACGATGCCGAGAATCACCGCGTCGTCGCCGTCGATGGCGTCGTAGGCCGGGTTGCGGGGTTCGAGGAGGACGTGGCCGTCGCGGCGGCGGAACACCTTGACGGTGGCCTCGCCGTCGATCATCGCGGCGACGATCTGGCCGGAATGCGCCTCGGGCTGCTGCCGGACCACCACGAGGTCTCCGTCGCAGATCGCGGCCTCGATCATCGAGTCGCCGCGGACGCGGAGCGCGAAGACCGTGCCGCGCCCGGTCAGCCCGGCGGGCAGCGACAGCATGTCGTCGACGTGCTCCTCGGCCGAGATGGGCGTGCCGGCGGCGATGTCGCCGACCACGGGCACGATCACCGAGTCGCCGGCGTCCGCCGAGGCGGAGCGCTCGCGGAGGAACGTCCGCACGTCGATCGGCCGGGTCATCGAGGCGCCGCGGCGCAGGTACCCCTTGTCCTCCAGGCTCGCCAGGTGCCGGGACACCGACGACGAGGACCGCAGGCCGACGGCGTCGCCGATCTGCCGCGTGCTCGGCGCGTACCCGTACCTGACCACCCAGTCCCGGATGGCGACCAAGATCTGCTGCTGGCGCGGAGGGAGAACCGAGGCGTCCAGGCCCTCGAACCCGTCGAGATCGTCGTCGCTGGTCACCCGGGAAAGTGTAGGGGCCGCCGCGCACGATCGCCGCCTCGGCGGAGGCGTGCCGAGCATGATCCCTGAGCGAACTGCGCTTTAAACCTGGTGGTTGACGGGTAGGCGGAGTGCGGCGTACCGTGCTTTAAACCAGCAAGTTGAAAGTGAGGCGCAGGGTGACCACGGACGCGCTGCCGCGGGTGTTCGCCGCTCTCGCGGATCCGACCCGGCTCGACATGGTGGCCCGGCTCGCCGAGGGCGACGCGACCGCGAGCCAGCTGGCCGAGCCGTACCGGATGACGCTCCAGGCCGTCTACAAGCACCTGCGGGTGCTGGAGGACGCCGGACTCGTCAGCCGCCCGCGCGGCCCGCAGCCCCGCGCCGTGCATCTGGAGGAGCAGGCGTTCGACCTCATGGACGCCTGGATCGAGCGCCACCGGCGCCGTGCCGAGGAGCGCTACCGGCGCCTCGACGCGGTCCTGGCGCGGATGGAGGGAGACGAGCATGAGCAAGAACGAAGAGACCGCGATCGAAGCCGACCCGAACGTGCCGGTCATCCGGATGACGCGTGACTTCGCGGCCAAGCCCGAGCAGCTGCTCCGCGCGCACACCGACTCCGAGCTGTTCGTCCAGTGGGTGGGCCCGGACGTCACGGTCACCCGCATCGAGCACTGGGACGCGCGGACCGGTGGCAGCTGGCGGTACGTCTCGGTGCACGACGGCACCGAGTACGGATTCCACGGCTGCTTCCACGAGGTGCGGCCGGACCGCATCGTCCAGACCTTCACGTTCGAGGGCGAGCCCGACGCGGTCGCGCTGGAGACGCTGTGGTTCGAGGACCTGGGCGACGGCCGCACCCGGCTGCGGGCGCAGTCACTGGTCGACAGCTTCGAGAGCCGCGACGCGTGGCTGCGCAGCGGTATGGAGACCGGAGTCAACGAGGGTTACGCCAAGCTGGAGAGGCTGATCGCCGATGGCACTGTCTGACCGCCCGGACGAGCGGCACCGCGAGGTCGCCGGCCTGTTCACCGACCGGGTCCGCGGCACCGCCTCCTGGGACGCGCCGTCCCCGGTCGACGGCTGGACCGCCCGCGACGTCGTGCGTCACCTGACCGAGTGGTTCCCCGGCTTCCTGTCGTCCGGCGCCGGCATCGACCTGCCCCGCGGCCCGTCGGTGGACGAGGACCCGGTCGCCGCGTGGCAGGTCCACTGCGACGGCGTGCAGGCGGTGCTGGACGATCCCGGGACGGCGGACCGGAAGCTCACCAACCCGCACATCGGCACCCTGGCACTGGCGCCCGCGATCGACCGGTTCTACACGGCCGACGTGTTCATGCACACCTGGGATCTGGCCAGGGCCACCGGCCAGGACGACCGCCTCGACCCGGACTTCTGCGCCGAGCTCCTCGGCGGGATGGAGGAGATGGAGGAGGTCCTCCGCTCCTCCGGCCAGTACGGGCCCCGGGTCGAGGTGCCCGCCGGCGCCGACGTCCAGGCCAGACTGCTGGGCTTCATCGGCCGGGACCCGTTCTGGACCGGACGGTGAGGAGCGGCGTTCAGGCGGCGATCGGGGTCAGGAAGATCCAGACGTGCCCGTACGGAGGCCCCTCTCACCTCGGGCGAAGGTCCTAGATCCGCTCCGTGAGGACGGTGCAGAGCGCGTCCAGGGCGGGCCGGTAGGCGGCGCCGAGCGGCGTGCTGTAGCCGACGACGAAGCCCTGCGGGCGGCCGGCCGGGTGCTGCCAGTGGTCGTGGAGCGGCGTGAGGGCGAGGCCGGCGGACGCGGCGCGCCGCATGATCTCGTCCTCGCCCGGACCGCCCGGGGGAAGCAGGACGAGGGCGTGCAGGCCGGCTGCGATGCCCTGCACGCGGACGTGCGGGGCGCGGGTGCGCAGCGTCTCGGCCAGGAGGTCCCGGCGGCGCCGGTAGCGGAGGCGGGACGCGCGGATGTGCCGGTCGTAGGCGTGGGTGCCGATCAGATCGGCGAGGACGAGCTGGGCCAGCGACTGCGTGTGGGCGTCGGCGAACAGCTTGGCTTCGACGAACGGCTCGACGAGGTGCTTCGGCAGCACGACCCAGCCGAGGCGCAGCGCGGGGGCGAGGGTCTTGGACGTGGTGCCGCCGTAGACGACGTGGTCGGGGGCGGTCCCCTGGAGGGCGCCGACGGGCTGGCGGTCGTAGCGGAACTCGCCGTCGTAGTCGTCCTCGATGACGATCCCGCCGGTGCCGCGGGCCCAGGCGGCGAACGCCCGGCGGCGGTCGGGGTGGAGGGTCGCGCCGGACGGGTACTGGTGCGCCGGGGTGAGCACGGCCGTGGCCGCGTGCTCGAGCGTCTCAGTCCGCGCGCCCAGGTCGTCCACCGGAAGCGGCACGATCTCCGGCCCGGCGCGCTCGACGATGGCGCGGTGGAAGAAGTGCCCCGGTTCCTCCATGGCGAACGGACCCGCGAGCACGGCGGCGAGCAGCCCGAGGGCCTGCCCGTACCCGGAGGTGATCACTATCCGCGCGGGGTCGGCGTGGACGCCCCGGGCCCGCCGGAGATAGCCGGCCAGCGCCTCGCGGAGTTCGGGGCGGCCGCGCGGGTCGCCGAGGGCGTGCATGTCGGGCGGCGCCGCCGCCAGCACCCGGCGGGTCGAGCGCAGCCATGCTGCCGAGGGGAACGCGCTCAGGTCGGGGCGTCCTGGCCGCAGGTCATGCGCCGGCGCCGCAGCGGCGTCCGGGGACGCCGGTTCGGCGACGGGCGCGGGGGCGGTGGTCGGCGCGACCCGGGTTCCGGAGCCGGGCACGGCGACGAGGTGGCCCTCGGCGATCAGCTGGTCGTAGGCGGCGGTCACCGTGCCGCGCGAGAAGCCGAGTTCGCCGGCGAGGGCGCGGGTCGACGGGAGCGGTGTGCCGGACGTGAGGCGTCCCGTCGCGATGGCGGTGCGGAGGGCGCGCTCCAAGCCCGCGCGGCGGCCGCCGCCGGTGTCGACGCGCAAATGGAGGTCCACGGAACCGGCCCAATCTTTCGGCATGAAACTGGATCTTAAACTTGGTCCGGTTCCCGCCTAGGTTCGCGAGCATGATTGTTTTCGCCCAGCTCAGCGACACCCACCTCGATCTGAGCGACCACAGGGCCGAACGCATGGCGCGGGTCATGGACCATGTGAACTCGCTGCCGCTCGACGCCGTCCTCATCACCGGGGACATCGCCGACCACGGGGAGCCGGACGAGTACGAGCAGGCCCGCAAGCTGCTGGCCTCACCCCATCCGGTGCTGGCCTGCCCCGGCAACCACGACGTGCGCGGCCCCTATCGGGAGGGTCTCCTGGACGAGCCGCCGCACGGCGGCCCGGTCAACCGCGCCCACAAGATCGCCGGCGCCGTGTTCGCGATGTGCGACTCGACCGTCCCCGGCGAGGACCACGGGTTCATGGACGACGAGACGATCGGCTGGCTCGACCGGCAACTCTCCAACGCCCGTGATGAGCCCGCGTTCGTCTGCTTCCACCATCCGCCGGTGACGCAGGGCATCCCGTACGTGGACGAGATCCGGCAGTTCGGTGAGGAGCGCCTCGCCGGGGTCATCGACAGGCACCCGCAGGTCGTGGCCGTGCTGTGCGGGCACGCCCACACGGCGGCGGCGACGACCTTCGCGGGACGGCCCCTGCTCACCGCGCCCGGGGTCGTCTCGACGCTCGTCTTCCCCCGGCGGGGAGGCGACGTCGCCGACCATGGCGCTCCCCCGGGCGTGGCGTTCCACCTCCTGGACGACGGCGGCCGCCTGACCACGCACTTCCGCACCGTCTAGCGGTGGGTCGTCCACGTCCGGGTGATCTCCTCGGCGGCGTCGCGGACGAGGGTCCGGTAGCGGTCGATCGCCGCGGGCGTGAAGCGATGGCCCGGCCCGCAGACGCTGATCGACCCGGCGACCCGGCCGTCGGGGCCGAAGACGGGCGCGGCGACCGAGGCCGCGTCGGCCTGGCGTTCGCCGAGGGAGACGGCGACGCCGTCCCGGGCGGTCTCGGCGAGCCGGGCGCGGAGCACGGCCCGGTCGGTGACGGTCCGGCCGGTCAGCGCCGCCAGCGGCCGGGCGAGCAGGGCCTCGCGGCGCGCCGCGGGCAGGACCGCGAGGATGGCGCGGCCGGAGGAGCCGGCGTGCAGCGGGAACCGCCGCCCGACCTCGACCGTCATCTTGACTTCGCGGGGGCTCTCGAACTGGTCGAGGTAGACCCGCTCGTCGCCGGCCAGCCCGGACAGCGTGGTCGTCTCACCGGTGTCGTCCCGCAGCCGGCGCAGTACCGGGGCGGCGGCGTCGCGGACGTTGGAGCGGCGCAGCGCGCTGACGCCGAGCGCGACGGCTGCGGGGCCGAGCCGGTATCCGGACGTGCCCGCCTCCAGCATCTCCCGCGACACCAGCGACTGCAGGATGCGGTAGACGACGGCCTTGGAGATGCCGAGTTCGCGGCTGATGGCGGTGACGCCGAGGTGTTCGGGCCCGCCGGCGAACAGCAGCAGCACGTCCGCCACGCGCCCGGCGACCTCGGTGCCCCCCGACGGCGGAGCGGCGGTCTGGTCGGTCACGCGACGATCCTAGGGTTCACCGGCCGCGGTGCAGGTAGCGGCCGACCGGGTCGCCGGTGATCGCCCCGCCGCTGTGGACGTGGTGGCCGCGGACGAAGGTGTCGGTGACGCGGGCCGTCATCGCGAACCCTTCGAACGGCGTGTACTCCTGGGTGGATTCGGAGTCGGCGGCGCGGACCGTCCAGGACGCGTCGGGGTCGACCAGGGCGATGTCGGCGTCGTAGCCCTCGGCGATCGTGCCCTTGGTGAGCAGGCCGTAACGGCGGGCCGGGTTCCAGGACGTCAGCTGCGCGACGCGGCGCAGCGGCAGGCCGCGCTTGAGTCCCTCGCCGACCAGGCCGGGCAGCAGGTACTCGGCGCCGCCGAACCCGGACTTGGCCAGGAAGACGTCGTCGCGGTCGGCGCCGAACTTCATCTCGTCCCGGCAGCAGGCGTGGTCGCTGACGACCCAGTCGACATCCCCGGCCAGGACGTGCCGCCACAGCGCCTCCACGTCGGAGCGTTCGCGCAGCGGCGGGTTGACCTTGCCGCCCAGGCCGTGCGCGGTGTCGACGTCGGCGAGCAGGTGCCCGATGGTGACCTCGCGGCGGAAGTCGATGTGCGGGAACGCCTCCGCCATGGTCAGCGCCGCCGACAGCGCCTTCTCCGACGACAGGTGCAGCAGGTTGATGCTGGGCAGGCCCGTCTCGTGCGCCAGGTAGGCGGCGGTGGTGACGGCCAGCCCTTCCGAGTGCGGCGGGCGGGACGCGCTGTAGGCGCGCAGGCCCGACAGCGACCCGTCCTGCTCGACGAGCCGGGTGTAGGCGGTCATGATCTCGGCGGTCTCGCAGTGCAGCGACAGCGAGATGTGCGGCGCGTAGCCGACGAGCCGCTCGCGGGCCCGCTGGACGCCGCGCATGACGAACTCGAAGTGCGCGACGTCGTAGCGCTCGCCGGGCGGCGTCATGAGGAAGTCGCTCTGGTGGGACGAGCGCCCGTGCAGCCCGTGGCCGCCGTAGAACATGAAGATCTTGAAGGACGTGACGCCGTGCTCCTCGACCAGGTACGGGATCTCGTCGATGTGCTCGGCCGTCAGCGGCGCCAGGTGGAAGGCGTAGTCGACGTAGGCGTTGCCCTGCGCCGCGCTCAGCACCTCGGGGAAGAACTCCCGGTACGGCCCGCCCTTGTTCAGGTAGTACTGGCCGGTGCGCATGTAGGTCAGGGACGTGGTGACGCCGCCCTGCGCGCAGGCGCGGCTCTCGGTGCGGGTGTCGGCGGCCAGCTCGTTGTAGATGCCCCAGTGCTGGTGGGCGTCGACCACGCCCGGGAAGGCGAGCCGCCCGCGTCCGTCGATCACGGTGGCGGCGTCGTCGCCGGGCAGGTCCGGGGCGACCCGGACGATGGTGCCGCCGTTGACGGCGATGTCCGCGCGCTCCGGCTCGGTGCCTTCGGCGGCGTCGGGGCGGACCACCCGCACGTTCTTCAGCAGCAGCTCGGTCGTGGCCATCGCGCACTCCTCAATGCCCGCGGGCGGTCTCGTGGCGGGCGGCGGCCCGTCCGACCTCCGCCGTGCCCGCAATCGGCGAATGTTCCGCCGAGAGGAACATTCCGTCGCTGATGCGTCATCGTGGCACCCGTCACAGCATCGGTCAACACTTCGGCTGACTTGACGCGACTCGGAAGCCAGTGCCAACTTGAAAGGGTTGGAGCGGCTACGATTCGACCGAGCTGTCCAGACTGTTTCTCTCAGAGGAACATTCCCGTGAAGGCGGTACCGTCCATGACCGACGCTCTGTCCGGGATCCGGGTGCTCGATGCGGCCACGCTGTTCGCCGGGCCGCTCGCCGCGACGCTGCTCGGCGACTTCGGGGCCGACGTCATCAAAATCGAGCACCCCGGGGGCGACCCGGTGCGCAGCCACGGCGCGCAGCGCGACGGCGTCGGGCTCTGGTGGAAGATGCTCGGCCGCAACAAGAAGGCGATGACGCTCTACCTCGGCTCCCCCGAGGGGCAGGACCTGTTCCGCCGCCTGGCCGCCGACGCCGACGTGGTGATCGAGAACTTCCGGCCGGGGACGCTGGAGCGCTGGGGCCTCGGCTACGACGAGCTGAAGGAGATCAACCCGCGGCTCGTCCTCGCCCGGGTCACCGGGTTCGGGCAGACCGGGCCGTACGCGAAGCGGCCCGGATTCGGGACGCTCGCCGAGGCGATGAGCGGGTTCGCCGCGATCACCGGGGAGCCGGACGGCCCGCCGACCCTGCCGCCGTTCGGCCTCGCCGACGGGATCGCCGCGCTGACCACCGCGTTCGCGGTCATGACGGCGCTGCGCGCGCGGGACGCCACCGGCGAGGGCCAGGTCGTCGACCTCGCCATCATCGAGCCGATCCTCACCCTGCTCGGCCCGCAGATCATCGCCTACGACCAGCTCGGCGAGCTGCAGGCCCGCACCGGCAACCGGTCCCACAACAACGCGCCGCGCAACACCTACCGCACCCGCGACGGCGGCTGGGTCGCGATCTCCACCAGCGCCCAGTCGATCGCCGAGCGGGTGATGCGGCTCGTCGGGCGGCCCGAGCTGATCGACGAGCCGTGGTTCGCGACGGGCGCGGAGCGCGCGAAGCACGCCGGCACCCTGGACGAGGCGGTCGGGTCCTGGATCGCCGCGCGGGACCGCGACGAGGTCGTCAAGGCGTTCGAGGACGCGCAGGCCGCCGTCGCGCCCGTCTACACCGCCGCCGACGTCATGGCCGACCCGCAGTTCGAGGCGCTCGGCACCATCGCGACCGTCCCGGACGGCGAGCTGGGGCCGGTGAAGATGCAGAACGTGCTGTTCCGGCTGTCGCGGACACCGGGACGGATCGAGTCGGCGGGGCCGCCGCTCGGCGCGCACACCGCCGAGATCCTCGCCCGCTACGGCGTGGACGAGGCCGCGCTGGACGACCTGCGGGCCAAGGGCGTGATCCGATGACGCCCCGCTCCTGGCTGTACGTACCGGGCGACCGGCCCGGCCGGATCGGCACGGCGCTGGCCTCCGGCGCCGACGCGGTGATCCTCGATCTGGAGGACGCCGTCGCGCCGTCCGCCAAGCGGGACGCGCGCCGCAACGTCCTGGACACGCTGGCCGCCGGGCACGCCGCGTACGTGCGGATCAACCCGCCCGCCTCCCCGGACGGCGCCGCCGACGTCGCGCTGCTGGCCACGGCGATGTCGGCCGCGGTGTCGGCGGCGCCGTCCGCCCTCGCCGGGGTACGGGTCCCCAAGTGCGAGGACCCGGGCGAGCTGCGCCGCGTCGCCGACGCGCTCGGCGTGCCGGTGCTCCCCGTCGTGGAGTCGGCGCTCGGCGTCGAGAACGCGCTGCCGCTCGCGACCGCGCACCCGCTGGTCGCCGGGATCTCGCTCGGCGAGGCCGACCTCGCCGCCGACCTGCGGGTCGCGGGCGGCGAGGCGCTGGCGTGGCCGCGGTCCCGGGTCGTGGTGGCCGCCCGCGCGGCCGGGCTGCCGTCCCCGCCGCAGAGCGTGTGGACGGCCGTCCGCGACCTGGACGGGCTGCGCGCCGACACCCTCGCCGGGCGGCGGGCCGGGTTCTTCGGCCGGTCGGTGATCCATCCCGCGCAGATCCCCGCCGTCCACGAGGCGTGCGTCCCCGACCCGGACGACGTCGCGTGGGCGCGCGACGTCATGGGCGGGCTCGCCGAACACGGCGACGCCGCCTGGATCGACTCCGCCGGGCGGTTCGTGGACAAGGCCGTCGTCGAGCGCGCCGCCTGGCTGCTCGACGCCGCCGCGTCCGCCGCCCGTACCGCCGAGGAAGGCCAGTGATGAACTCGCAGGATCCGCTGCTCGCGGCCGTCTCCGGCGGGGTCCGGCTGATCGAGCTGGGCCAGCCGTTCTTCACCGGGATGCCCTGCTCCCCGAACCATCCCGGCTTCCGGATGACGCTGATCCGGCGGCACGGCGACATGGAGCGCCCGGACGGCGGGTCCGCCGCCAACGAGATCATCGTGACCGGCGGGCACGTCGGCACGCACATCGACGCGCTGTCGCACGTCAGCCACAAGGGGGAGCTGCACGGCGGGATCTCCGCCGCCGGCGCCCAGCACGGCGGCTCCTTCTCCCAGCACGGCGCCGAGAACCTCCCGGGCCTGCTCCGCCGGGGCGTGCTGCTGGACGTGGCGGCCGTCCACGAGGTGGCGACACTGCCGCCCGGCTACGGCGTGACCGCCCGGGACCTGGACCTCGCCGCCGAGCGCGCCGGAACCGGACCCGGCGCGGGCGACGTGGCGCTGATCCGCACCGGCTGGTCCCGCAACTTCGGCGACGCGGCCGCCTACCTCGGCAGGGAGACCGGCGTCCCCGGCGCGACCCCGTCCGCCGCGCGCTGGCTCGCCGAGCGGGGCATCGTCGCGACGGGCGCCGACACGACCGCCTACGAGCAGATCCCGGAGGGCGCCGGGCACGCCGTCCTGCCCGTGCACCGGATCCTGCTGGTGGAAGCGGGCATCTTCATCCTGGAGCACCTGAACCTGGAGGCCCTCGCCGAGGCCGGGCTGCACGAGTTCGTGTTCGTGCTGGCCCCGCTGCGGATCAGGGGCGGCACCGGCTCCCCCGTCCGCCCGCTCGCAGCGGTGACGGCATGACCGGCGGTGACGGCATGACGCCCGTCCAGCGGCTCGCCGCCCTGGCCGCCTCCGCCGCCTCGCACGGGCTGCCGCCGGACTTGCGCGACGACGCCGCCCGCCGCGTCCTGGACGTCCTGGGCAACAGCCTGGCCGCGGCCGGAGAACCTCCCGCCCGCGCCGTCGGCGCGCTCGTCTCCGAATGGGGCGGTGAGGGCCGCGCCACCGCGATCGGCGCCGCGGCGCGCCTGCCCGAGCCGAGCGCCGCCCTGCTGAACGGGACGCTCGCCCACTCGCTCGACTTCGACGACACGCACCTGCCGTCCGTCCTGCACCCGTCGGCGTCGGTGGTGCCCGCCGCGCTGGCCGTGGCCGAGGCCCGGGGCGCGACCGGGGCCCGGCTCCTGGACGCGGTGGGCGTCGGGATCGAGATCACCGTGCGGCTCGGCATGGCCGGATACGACCGCGACCTCGGGAACTCGGTGTTCTTCGAGCGCGGGCAGCACGCCACCGCGATCTGCGGGACGGTCGGCGCCGCCGCGTCCGCCGCGATGCTCTCCGGCCTGGACGCCGCCGGCATCGCGGACGCCATGGGCATCGCCGCCAGCATGGGCTCGGGGATCCTGGAGGCCAACCGCACGGGCGGCACGGTCAAGCGGATCCACTGCGGCTGGGCGGCGCACGCCGCCGTCACCGCCGCCGGGCTCGCCCGCACCGGGATCACCGGCCCGCCGACCGTCCTCGAAGGACGCTTCGGGTTCCTCCAGGCGTTCTGCGGCGACCAGGTCGACCTGGACGCCCTCACCGCCGGCCTGGGCGAGCACTGGGAACTCCCCGGCATCTTCTTCAAGCCGTACCCGTGCAACCACTTCACGCATGCCGGGATCGACGCCGCGCTGCGCCTGCTCGCCCGCGGCCTGGACCCCGCGGACATCGAGTCGGCCGAACTGGGCGCTCCGTCTCCCGTCCTGCGGACCATCGGCGAGCCGCACGAGGACAAGATCCGCCCGGAGTCCGGGTACCACGCCGCGTTCTCCGGCCCCTACACCGTCGCGGCGGCCCTGCTCGGCGGCGGCGGCCTCGGCGTCTTCCACGAGGACTTCACCGACCAGGCCGCCGCACACCCCGGCCGGCTGGCGCTGGCGGCCAAGGTCCGCTGCGTCCCCGACGCCCGCTGCGACGAGATCTTCCCGCACCAGTTCCCGGCCGTCCTGCGCGTCCGTACCCGCGGCGGCGCGCTGCTGGAGGAACGCGTGGACGCCAACCGCGGCGGCCCCGGTAACCCGCTCTCGGCCGAGGAGCTGGCGACGAAGTTCCGCCTGAACGCGACCCGCCGCGTCCCGGAGCCGCGGGCCGAGCAGATCACCGCCCTGACCTACGGCCTCACCGGCCTGGCGGACCTGAGCCGCCTGACCTCCCTGCTGGCCTAAAGGGCGTCCGGAAGATCGCAGTAGTGTCGGGTGCCATGAGGCATCTCGGCATCCTCGCCCACAGCGCCGAAGGCGCCGCACTGTGCTTCCGGACCTTCTGCCAGGAGGGCTTCCGCGAGCTCGGGCCGGACGACCACCCGGACGTGACGCTCGACCTCATCGCGCTGGCGCGCAGCATGCCCGCCTGGGACGCCGGGGACCACGACTCGATCAGGACGACGCTGGCCGAGAGCGTCCGGCGGCTCGCGGCGGCCGGGGCCGGCTTCTTCGCCTGTCCGGACAACACCGCGCACCTGGCGCTCGAACGCCCCGGCGACGACCTGCCGCTGCCCGGGCTGCACATCGCGGACGTCGTCGCCGGCCGGGCCGCCCGCGACGGCCGCACACGCGTCGGCATCCTCGGCACCCGCTACACGATGGACGGCCCCGTCTACCCCCGCGAACTGGCCGCGCGCGGCATCGCCGCCGAGGTCCCGGACGCCGCCGACCGGGAGACGGTCAACCGGATCATCTTCGACGAGCTGGTCAACGGCGTCTTCACCGAGGAGTCACGCCGGGCGTACGTCCGGATCATCGAGGGGCTCGCCGAGCGCGGCTGCGACGCCGTCGCGCTGGTGTGCACCGAGATCCCGCTCCTGGTCACGCCGGACGTGTCGCCGCTGCCCACGCTCGACTCCACGCGCCTCCTCGCCCGCGCCGCCTTCGAGGTGGCCGTGGGCCGCCGCCCCCTCCCCACCTGGCGCGGCGGACACTTCGACCGGCGCTGAAACGATCCGTCCCTAGGGTCGGGGGCGTGCAGAACACGGAACTGGTCATCACGAACGGAACGGAGGCCGGCCGGTGAGCTTCACGGACCTGCACCACGGTGATCGTCCGCTGGTGCTGCCGAACGCGTGGGACTTCGCGAGCGGTGCGGCGCTGGTCCAGGCGGGGTTCCCCGCGGTCGGGACGACGAGCCTCGGCGTCGCGGCGGCGGCCGGGAAGACCGACGCCACCGGGGACACGCGCGAGGAGACCCTCGGCCTGGCGCGCGCACTGTCGCGGCTGCCGGTGCCGGTCACCGTCGACATCGAGGGCGGCTTCTCCGACCGGGTCGGAGACATCGCCGGATTGGTCACCGAACTGGCCTCGTTCGGGATCGCCGGGATCAACCTGGAGGACGGCCGCTCCGACGGGACGCTCGCGCCCCTCGACCACCAGGTCGCCGTGATCAGCGCCGTGAAGCGGGCCGCGCCGCAGGTGTTCCTCAACGCGCGCACCGACACGTTCTGGCTCGGCGACCCCGACCGGGACGAGACGCTGCGGCGGGCGCGCGCCTTCGCGGAGGCGGGCGCGGACGGGATCTTCGTCCCGGGCATCGTGGACGACGCCGACATCCGGGCCGTGCTGGGGGCGGCGGACCTGCCGCTGAACGTCCTGTACATGCCGGGCAAGACCGAGTACGCGCGGCTGGAGCGGCTGGGGGTGCACCGGGTCAGCACCGGATCGCTGCTGTTCCGCGAGGCGCTGCAGGCCGCCGTCGCGACCGCCCTCGGCGTCACCGGCGAGGACGGCGACCGTCGGGCACTCTCCTACGGGGACGTCCAGCGGCTGGTCAGTGACCGGTGATCCGGTCGGCGAACCGGGCCAGGGCGGACGTGTCCGCCGACGCCGAAGCGGACTCACGGGCGTCGGCGGCCCGGTAGAGCGCGTACATCGCGTGGACGCCGAGCCAGCGCAGCGGCTCCGGCTCCCACCGGCGGACGCGGCGGTCCACCCACGGCAGCGCGGTCAGCGGCGTGTCCTCGCGCAGGACGAGATCGCGGAGCGTGCGGCCGGCGAGGTTGGCGGTCGCGACGCCGTGCCCGGTGTAGCCGCCCGCGTGGCCGAGCCCGGTCTCCTGGTCGAGGACGACGGTCGAGCACCAGTCGCGGGGCACCCCGAGGACTCCCGACCAGGTGTGATCGACCCGTCCCTCGTCGGCGACGGCGGGGAACATCGTGGTCAGCATCGTCCAGAGGGCGTCGATCGTCCCGGGGTCGGTGCGGCCGCCGTCGTCGATGCGGGAGCCGTACCGGTAGGGGCGGCCCCGGCCGCCGAACGCGATCCGGTCGTCGGCGGTGCGCTGCGCGTACATGTAGTAGTGCGCCATGTCGCCGAGCAGCTCGCGGCGCTCCCAGCCGATCGCCTTCCAGGTCACGGCGGGCAGCGGCGTCGTGACGATCATCGAGCTGTTCATCGGGAGCCAGTCGCGGCGGTGGCCGGGCATCCCGGCGGTGAAGCCCTCGGTGGCGCGCAGGACGTAGTCGGCGGTGACGGTGCCGTACGGGGTGACGGCGGAGGCCGCGCCGCCCCGCCGCGGGTTGATCCGGACGACCGGCGTCCCCTCGTAGATCTCCACGCCGAGGCTGCGCACCGCCGACGCGAGGCCGCGCGCGAGGGCGGCGGGCTGGACGCGGGCGCAGTGCGGGCTCCACGCCGCGCCGGTCGCGCCCTCGACGCGGAGCCGGTCGTCCCGTTCGGTGGCGGGCAGCGGGACGAGGTCGTCGTCCGTCCAGCCCCACTCGCGGGCCTCGTCGACCATGGCGGCGAGCCGGGCGCGCTGCGCGGCGCCGCGGGCGACGTGCAGCACGCCGCCCTTCACCAGGTCGGCGCCGATGCCCTCCTCGGCGGCGACCCGGACGACCTCGTCCACCGCGCCGAACATGGCGCGCTGCAGCGCGATCGCGGCGGGACGGCCGTGCCGGGCGGCATAGCGCTCCCGGGAACCGGCGATCTCCCCCAGCACCCAGCCGCCGTTGCGGCCCGACGCGCCGAACCCGGCGAACTCGCGTTCCAGCACGACGATCCGCAGGTCGGGGCGGGCGCGCTTGAGGTAGTAGGCGGTCCAGAGGCCGGTGTATCCGGCGCCGACGACGCAGACGTCCGCGGTGCGCGGCCCGGGGAGGCGCGGGCCGGGCGCGGGCAGTCCGGCCGCCCGGTACCAGAAGGAGACGCCGCCGTTGGCGAAACCGGCCGCGAGCGGCGCCCGGCCAGTGGAGGAGCTCATGCGCACATCCTGCTGTATCCGGCACCGAAATCAACAGGTGGCAACGGATTCTATGGGACGGCGTCCACAATTCGACGGGATCCGATCCAGCGGGAGCGGTCCGCGGCATAGTAGGCGGCGCCGTCGGGGCCGGACGGCCCGTCCCGCCACCGGCGCATCCCGAGCTGCAGCGCGATCTCCGCCGACGCCGTGTTGGCCATGTCGATCTCGGCGGTGACGCGGTGCACCCCGACCACCCCGAACGCGTAGTCGAGCACCGCGCGGGACGCCTCGGCGGCGAGGCCCTGCCCCCAGTGGTCGGGCTCCAGGCTGTAGAGGATCTCGACGTCCACGCCGTGCCCGAGCGGCCCTTCGTGGTGGCTGAGCCCCGCGACGCCGATGAGGGGGTCGCCCGACGCGGCGCCCACCGCGTCGATCCCGGCCGACCACCGCGCGGGGCGCAGCGCCCACAGCCCGTAGCCCTCCGTCGCGAAGTCCCGCTCGCTCGCCTCGATGATCTCGCTGACCTGGACGGGGTGGACCATCCGGTCGTCGAAGAGGTGGCGCCGGACGAGCGGCCCCGTCCAGTGCGTCAGCAGCGCGCGGTGGTCGCGCATCGACACCGGGTGCAGCGCGAGCCGCACCGTGCGCAGCACCTCACTCATCCCCGGCCCCCGGCCGGGCCGGGTCGCCGGCGGGCCACTCGGGCGCGTCCTCGCCGTCCGGCACACCGACCCGGAACACGCGGAGCTGCAGCGCGAGCGCCTTGTAGTAGCCGACGAGCGTGACGAGCTCGACGACGGCGGCGCGGCCCAGCGTCGCGACCGCCTCGGTGAACACGGCGTCGGCGAGGTCGTCCTCGGCGGCGAGCTGCCGGGTCGCCTCGTACACGACGCGTTCGCGGACGTCCCCGAGCATGGGCGCGCGGCCCGCCCGCAGCGCGTCCATCTCCGCGTCGGTGAGGCCCTGCCGGCGGCCGATCCGCTCGTGCGCGTACCACTCGTAGTCGGACCGGACGTGCGCGGCGACGACCAGCGTGGCGATCTCCCGCTCGCGCTTGGTGAACGCCGTCCGGAAGCGCAGCGCCGCCCCGAGGTCCTGCAGCGGCAGCCCCACGGACGGGCTGTAGAGCATGGCGTTGAAGGGGCCCTGCAGCCGGCCGATGTCGTCGGCGAGGCCGAAGGGGGGCGGCCGGTCGGCGGCGCGGGGACCGCCCGTCACCGCCTCGTACACGGTGCGCTGCTCGTCACTGAGGGAACCGGGAAGCAGCAGCGGCAGCCGGGCCGGGGACGGGCCGCGCCGCGGTCGGTCGTTGACGTGCTCACCGCTCACGGGGTCGATCACTTACCGCACGCTAGGCGGTCGGCGCGGGCGGCTCAACCCCCGGTCCGGAATGTGAAACCCCGGGCACACGGTGACGTAGCGGCGGCGTAACACGCGTGGGCGAGCCTGACCGTCGACCGCACCGGGCACGAAACGGGCGCCCGGCCCCCTGGAGGGAACGTTCCCATGCCGCTGTTCCGCATCCGCACCGAGATCGAGGACAGGCCCGGACGCCTGGCCCTGCTCACCGCCGCGCTGGGCCGGCGCGGCGCCAACATCCTCGGCCTGTCGGTCCTGATGGACGCCGAGGGGGTGGTGGACGAGTTCATCGTCGACGTCCCGCACGGCGGCGCCGGCGCGCGGGAGCTCGCCGAGACGCTGGGCGCGGCGGGCGGGACCCGCACCGCCGTCCTGCCCGCCCGCCCGCACGAACTCGTGGACGAGCCGACCCGCGCCCTCGTCCTCGCGTCCCGGCTGCGCGCCGAGCCGGACGCCATGCCCGAGGTCCTGGCCGACCTGCTCCGCGCGGACGAGGCGGGCTGGGCCGCACCGGGCGAAGACGCACCGGACGAGTGCGTCCTCACCGTCCCCGCCCGCGGCCGCCATGTGCGGCTGCGCAGGTACGGCCTCCCGTTCACCGCGACGGAGGCGGCGCGGGCGGACGCGCTGGTGCGGGCCGCGCTGCCCGCCGCGCCCCGCCGCCCCGTCCGCCGCCGGATCACGCTCCGCGACGGCACGCAAGTGGTCGTGCGCCCGATCGAACCGCGCGACGCGGACGCCGTCCGGGCCCTGCACGGGCGCTGCTCGCCGGACAGCCGCAGGATGCGGTACTTCAGCCCGAAGCCGTTCCCGCCGCGGCGGGCGATCGAGCGGTTCTGCGACCCGGCGCGCGGCCTGACGCTCGTCGCCGAGGGCGCGGACGGGTCGCTGCTCGCGCTGGCGCACCTCATCCACGTCCTCGATCCGGGCGTCGCCGAGGTGGCGTTCCTGGTGGAGGACGCCTGGCAGGGCCGCGGGCTGGGCCGCGGGCTCGCCGACCTGCTCCTGCTGCTGGCGCGCGACCGCGGGCTGGTGGAGCTGCGCGCGACGGTGCTCAGCGAGAACGCGCGGATGCGGCGGCTGCTCGCGTCGTTCGGCGGCCGGACGCGGCGCACCGAGGACACCGCGATCGTGGAGATCAGGCTGCGGCCCGGCGGCCGTCCCGCCGCTCCGGAGCCGCTGGCAGGATGGCCGGGTGAGCGGCATCTATGACGACCCCTGGGCCTACGAGCTGGCGTGCTCGTTCCGCGACGTGCCGGCCGAGGTCGACGCGCTCCTCGGCTGGTGCGCCGCGCTGGACGCGAAGCCGGCGTCGGTGCTGGAGCTGGCCGCCGGGCCGGCCGAGCACGCCCGCGAGTTCGCGCGGCGCGGCCTGACCGCGACGGCGCTCGACCTCAACCCGGAGATGTGCGCCTACGCCGCCCGCGAGGCCGGACGCGCCGGCGTCGAGATCGAGGTGGTCCAGGACGACATGACGCGGTTCGACCTGGGCCGCCGGTTCGACCTCATCGTGACCATGCTCGACTCCACGTCCCACCTCATGAGCCTGGACGCGTTCGTGGCGCACCTCCACCGCGTCGCCGCGCACCTGTCCCCCGGCGGCCTCTACATCGTGGAGATGTCGCACCCACGGGACCGGCTGGGCGACGACCCGAGCGTCAGCACCGGCTGGACGGTCGAGCGCGGCGGCGTCCGGGCCAGCGTGCGGTGGGGCGAGCCGTCCGACCGGCTCGACCCCGTCACCCAGATCGCCGACGACCACGTGACGATGACCGTCACCGGCGCGGAGGGCACCCGGGTCGTCCGCGACGTCGTCCCCTACCGCTTCTGGACCGCCACCGAGCTGGACGCCGCGATCCGCCTCGCGGGCGGCCTCGCCGCGGTCGCGCACTACGGCGACTTCGGGACCGGCGAGGGCACCGTGGCCCTCACCGATCCCGAAGCCTGGCGCATGATCACGATCCTCCGCCGCGCCTGAACACGGCCTAGGGCGCCGGCGCCCAGCCCGGCATCGGGTAGGACGCGAGCAGCTCCCGGATCTTCCCGGCGACACGCCCGGCGACCGCCTCGTCCTGCTTGGCGGTGCCCAGCACGACCTCGTCGATCCACTCCGCGACCTGCGGCATGTGCTCCTCCCCGAGCCCGCGGGTGGTGATCGCCGCGGTGCCGAGCCGCAGCCCGGACGGGTCGAACGGCTTGCGCGGGTCGAACGGGACGGCGTTGTAGTTCAGCTCGATCCCGGCGCGGTCGAGGGCCTGCGCGGCGGGCTTGCCCGCGACGCCCTTGTTCGTCAGGTCGATCAGGATGAGGTGGTTGTCGGTGCCGCCGGAGATCAGGTCGTAGCCGCGGTCGACCAGCGCGGCGGCCAGCACCTGCGCGTTCGTGACGATCTGCCGCGCGTACCGGGAGAAGTCCGGCCGCGCCGCCTCCTTCAGCGCGACGGCGATCGCGGCGGTCGTGTGGTCGTGCGGGCCGCCCTGCAACCCGGGGAAGACCGCCTTGTCGATCGCCTTCGCGTGCTCGGCCGTCGACAGGATCATGGCGCCGCGCGGGCCGCGCAGCGTCTTGTGCGTGGTCGTGGTGACCACGTCCGCGTGCCCGATCGGCGACGGGTGGGCGCCGCCCGCGATCAGCCCCGCGATGTGCGCGACGTCGGCGGCGAGGACAGCGCCGGCCTCGCGGGCGATCTCCGCGAACGCCGGGAAGTCGATCGTCCGCGGGATCGCGGTGCCGCCGCACCAGATCACCTTCGGCCGCTCCTTCAGCGCCAGGTCGCGCACCTGGTCCATGTCGACCCGCCCGGTGTCGGCGCGCACGTCGTACCGGACGGGGCGGAACCACTTGCCGGTGGCCGACACCGACCAGCCGTGCGTGAGGTGCCCGCCCATCGGCAGCGACAGCCCCATCACCGGGTCGCCCGGCTCCAGGAACGCCATGTAGACGGCGAGGTTCGCGGGCGACCCCGAGTACGGCTGGACGTTGGCGTGCTCGGCGCCGAACACCTCCTTCGCCCGCTGGATCGCCAGCAGCTCGATCGGGTCGACGTTCTGCTGGCCCTCGTAGTAGCGCTTGCCGGCGTAGCCCTCGGAGTACTTGTTCGTCAGGACCGACCCGGTGGCCTCCAGGACCGCGGGCGACACGTAGTTCTCGGACGCGATCAGCCGGAGCTTCTCGTACTGGCGGCGGGCCTCGGCCTCGACCAGCCCGGCGATCTCGGGGTCCTGGTCCTGCAGATGGGGGACGGGCGGTTGGTGCATCGTGAGCCTCCGCGCTGCTCGCGCCGGGACTTTTCGGGCGCCCCGGCGAAGGGGACCCGTACACCCAGGCGCGCGGCGTGCGGACTAGTTTCGCTCCCCGGTGGTCGTCTCCACCTTGATTGCGCCAGTCACGTGCACGCCATCATACCGAGCCGCCCGCGCCGGGACGGAGACGACGCACAATCCGCCGAACAGGAGCAGCGTCCCGGCCGCGACGGGCGCCGACATGCGCTCACCGAGGACCGCGATGGCGAGCCCGGCGGCGACCAGCGGCTCGGCGAGGCTGAGCGTCCCGGCGGTCGCGGCCGTCACCCGCTCCAGCCCGGTGACGAAGGACATGTACGCGCCCGCCGTGGCCGCGATCGCGAGCCAGGCGACCAGCGCCGCCGAACGGGGCTCCGCGAGCGCCGGCAGCGCGGCCAGCGTCCACGGCAGCAGAGCGGCTCCGCCGATCAGGAGCGTGACCGACACCGCAGCGGCCATCCCCACGTCCCGCCCGGTGAGGACCTTCGCGGACACCGTGTAGACGCCGAAGCACGTCCCGGCGACAAGGCTCAGCAGGATCCCCGGCGGGTCGGCGTGGACGGCCGCGCCGGGCATCGTCAGCAGCGCGACGCCACCGATGGCGCACGCCGTCCCCGCCCACCACCTGCGGCTGAGCCGCGTCCCCAGGGCGAGCCGCTCGCACAGCCCGGTCGAGACGGGCGCCAGCCCGAACACCACGGCGGTCGCGACGGCGGCGCCGGTGCGGTCGACCGCGCTGAAGAACGCCGCCTGGAAGATCCCGGTAGCGGCGGAGGCCGCCAGTACCGGCGGCCACGTCCGCCGGGTCAGCGCCCGAAACGCGCCCCGGTTCCTCACGAGCACCACCCCGGCCAGGATCAGCCCGCCCGCGAAGATCCGGGCGCCGCCGACCGCCACCGGACCGGCGTCCGGCCCGGCGAGCACCTGCGCGGGCCCGACCGTCCCCCAGAGCACTCCAGCCGCGAGCACGAGCAGCGCCCCGGACAGATCGATGTGTCGATGCATACACCCGAAGCTAGAAGAACATTCGGACACGAAATCATCTATCCGAATTTCATGCGGCTGTGCCCACGTCGCCCGCTACTCCTTCGCCGACGTCCTGCGCAGCCGCGATCCGGCCTTACATCGTTCGGCGCCGTCACCGATCAGGCGTGGGAAGTTCGGACTGCTCCACGGGCTGGACGTAGTCGTAGACCACGAGGGTGCGCACGTCCACGAACTCCTTGCGCCGCGCGAGCCGGTCGAGGACGAAGTCGCGCAGATAGGCCGTGCTCGGCACGGCCACGTGCACGAGCAGGTCCTCGTTGCCCGTCACGACGAAGACGCCGACGGCCTCGGGCATCGCGGCCATGCCGTCCCGCGCCGACTCGATCGCCTCCCGCGACTGCGGCCGGATCCGGATCGAGATCAGCGCCTGCACCCCGCGGCCGAGCCGCTCGAAGTCGACCGCCGCGTGGAATCCGGTGATGACGCCCCTCGCCCGCAGCGCCCGCGTCCGCTCCAGGGCCGTGGACGGAGCGATCCCCACCGCCTCGGCCAGCTCCCGGTTGGTCTGCCGCCCGTCCCGCTGCAACCGCCGCAGGATCGCCTGATCGACCGCGTCCACCACCGCTCCTCCCGAACTCACCGCGCGAAGCCGAACTCCCGCACGCGAACCACGCCCGGAAGCCCTCGTCTCCGAAGATTATTCGTCCCGCGCCACCGTGTCTCCCGGCCGGCCGACACGACGGTGAGAGCAGGAAAGCCCAAGAGGAGACGAGTACGACTCGTCCCCTTCTTGGGCTAGACCAGGCAGTTAGCGGGCGGCTTCCATGGCCTGCTTCACCGCTTCCCGCTTCTGGCGGAGCTTGGCGAGCGCCTCCTCCAGGATGGCCTCGCCGTCCTCGTCGCTGCGGCGCTCCTTCACGTACGCGAGGTGCGTCTTGTACGGCTCGGTCTTCGGCGGCGCCGGCGGGTTCTCCGAGTCCTGGCCGGCGGGGAACCCGCAGCGCGGGCAGTCCCACGTCTCGGGGACCGCGACGTCCGTCGCGAAGCTGGGGCGGGTCTCATGCCGGTTGGCGCAGTAGAAGGTCACCCAGACGCGGGGGGCGGCGTCGCCGCGCTCCGCCTCTCCCATCGGACCGGCCCCGACACGGCTGCCCCGAATCGCGTTGCCACTACCCACGGATTACTCCTCGCTCGGTGTTCCGCCGCCGTCCGTGACCTCCTGGGACGACGCGGATGATCGCATGTGTCAGACGGGTGGCTCAGCCGACGCCCTTGTGCTTGAACAGCAGCCCCAGGACGACGATCGAGGCGAACCACACGACCCCGACGCCGACCGTCAGCCGGTCGAGGTTGCGCTCGACCACGGACGACCCGCCCAGGGACGACGACACGCCGCCGCCGAACATGTCCGACAGCCCGCCGCCCTTGCCCTTGTGCATCAGGACGAGGACCACCATCAGCAGGCTCGCGATGATGAGCACGATGGACGATGCGATGATCACGATTCTTCAGCGCCTTTGTCTGTAGGGGCGGACGGAGGGTCGAGCCGGCCGGTTTACCCGTCAGCTACGAAGGGTACGACGAACTACCCGCTGGTTCGGCAAGAACCCCCAGTTCACACAGAATTGATCAGTTTTGATCAGACGGGGAGATCCCGGTACCGGCAGATTTTGACGAACTCTCCCGGGTCCAGGCTGGCACCACCGATCAGGGCGCCGTCCACATCTTCCTGTGCCATGAGCTTGGCGACGTTGCCGCTCTTGACCGAACCGCCGTACAGGATACGCACCTCGTCGGCCAGTCCGCCGTCGTACAGCTCGGCGAGCCGCGTCCGGATCGCGGCGCAGACCTCCTGTGCGTCCTGCGGGGTGGCGACCTCGCCGGTGCCGATGGCCCAGACGGGCTCGTAGGCGATCACGGTGCGCCGCACCTGGTCGGCGGGGATCTTCTCCAGGCCGCCGTCGAGCTGCGTGAGGCAGTGCCGGACGTGCTCGCCCGACTTGCGGACCTCCAGGCCCTCTCCGATGCACAGGATCGGGGTGATGTCGGCGGCGAGCGCGGCCTTGGCCTTGGCGTTGACGACCGCGTCGTCCTCGGCGTGGTACTGGCGGCGCTCGGAGTGCCCGACCACGGCGTACGAGCAGCCGAGCTTGGCGAGCATGGAGGCCGCGATCTCGCCGGTGTAGGCGCCGGAGGCGTGCTGGGAGACGTCCTGCGCGCCGTACTGGATGGCGAGCTTGTCGGCGTCGACGAGCGTCTGCACGGAGCGGATCGCGGTGAACGGCGGGATCACGGCGACTTCGACGGCGTCGAAGTCGGGCTCCTTGAGCCCGAACGCCATCTTCTGGACGAGCGCGATCGCCTCGAGGTGGTTGTTGTTCATCTTCCAGTTGCCGGCCATCAGCGGCTTGCGGCCGCTCTGCTTGCCGGAAGAAGAGGTAGCGGGGGCCATCGGTCAGTCCTCCAGGGCCTGCAGGCCGGGCAGCGTCTTGCCTTCGAGGTATTCGAGGCTGGCGCCGCCGCCGGTCGAGATGTGGGAGAAGGCGGCCTCGTCGAAGCCGAGTTGCCGGACGGCCGCGGCGGAGTCGCCGCCGCCGACCACGGTGAACGCGCCGGAGTCGAGGAGCCCCTGCGCGACGGCGCGGGTGCCGTGCGAGTACGGCTCCATCTCGAACACGCCCATGGGGCCGTTCCAGAACACCGTCCGGGCGTCGGCGAGGCGCGCGGCGAACAGCTTGCCGGACTCGGGGCCGATGTCGAGGCCGAGCCGGTCGGCCGGGATCGCGTCGGCGGCGACCACGGCGTGGTCGGCGTCGGCCGCGAACGCGGTGGCCGCGACGATGTCGACCGGCAGGACGAACTCGACGCCGGCCTCCTCGGCGCGCCGCAGGTACTCGCGGACGGTGCCGAGCTGGTCCTCTTCGAGGAGGCTCCGGCCGACCTCGTGGCCCTGCGCCTTGAGGAAGGTGAACACCATGCCGCCGCCGATGAGGATGCGGTCGGCCTTGCCCAGCAGGTTGTCGATCACGCCGAGCTTGTCGGACACCTTGGAACCGCCGAGCGCGACCGCGTAGGGGCGCTCGACGTCCTCGGTGAGCTTCTTCAGCACCTCGACCTCGGCGGCGATCAGCCCGCCGGCGGCGTGCGGGAGCCGCCGCGGCACGTCGTAGACGGACGCGTGCTTGCGGTGCACGGCGCCGAACCCGTCGCCGACGTAGATCTCGGCGAGGGCGGCCAGCCTGTCGGCCAGGGCGCCGCGCTCTGCGTCGTCCTTGCTGGTCTCGCCCGGCTCGAAGCGCAGGTTCTCCAGCAGCGCGACGCCGCCGTCCGCGAGCCCCTCGGCGGCGGCGCGGGCGGAGTCGCCCACGACGTCGGACGCGAACGTCACGTCCGCGCCCAGCAGCCCGCCGAGCCGCTCCGCGACCGGCGCCAGCGAGAACTCGGGCTTGACCCGGCCCTTGGGACGGCCGAGGTGGGCGCAGACGATGACCTTGGCGCCCCTGGCCCGCAGCGCCTCGATCGTCGGGAGGCTGGCCCGGATCCGCCCGTCGTCGGTGATGGCGCCGTCCTGCAGCGGGACGTTGAGGTCCGCGCGGACGAGCACCCGCTTTCCGGCGACGTCGAGATCGTCAATGGTGCGCATCGGGATGCGATGTCCTTCCGTACACGGCCGCGCCGCGGCCGCGCGCCCGATCCCGGGCACGGCGCGGCCACGGCGGTGACGAGTTCCGTTAGAGCTGCGAGCCGACGAGCTTGACGAGGTCGACGAGGCGGTTGGAGTAGCCCCACTCGTTGTCGTACCAGCCGACGACCTTGACCTGGTCGCCGATGACCTTGGTCAGCCCGGAGTCGAAGATGCAGGACGACGGGTCGGTGACGATGTCGCTGGAGACGATCGGGTCGCTGGTGTAGGTGAGGTACCCCTTCAGCGCGCCGCTCTCGGCGGCGGTCTTGAACGCCTCGTTGACCTCCTCGACCGTGACCTCGCGGGACACGTTGACGGTGAGGTCGGTGGCGGAGCCGGTCGGCACCGGGACGCGCAGCGCGTAGCCGTCCAGCTTGCCCTTCAGCTCGGGCAGCACGAGGCC
Source organism: Actinomadura latina NBRC 106108 (assembly GCF_001552195.1). Classification (GTDB taxonomy): domain Bacteria; phylum Actinomycetota; class Actinomycetes; order Streptosporangiales; family Streptosporangiaceae; genus Spirillospora; species Spirillospora latina. The sequence goes on along the minus strand of NZ_BCQS01000027.1, from coordinate 56,840 downwards.
GATCGCCTTGGCGGCGCCGGTGGAGGTCGGCACGACGTTCAGCGCGGCGGCGCGGGCGCGGCGCAGGTCCTTGTGCGGCGCGTCCTGCAGGTTCTGGTCCTGCGTGTAGGCGTGGATCGTCGTCATCAGGCCCTTCTCGATGACGAAGCTGTCGTGCAGCACCTTCGCCAGCGGGGCCAGGCAGTTGGTGGTGCAGGAGGCGTTGGAGATCACCGTGTGCCGCGCCGGGTCGTACTTGTCGTCGTTCACGCCGAGCACGAGGGTAACGTCCTCGTTCTTGGCCGGCGCCGAAATGATCACCTTCTTGGCGCCGTTGTCGGCGTGCACCTTGGCCTTGGTGGCGTCGGTGAAGAAGCCGGTGGACTCCACGACGATGTCGGCGCCGACGTCGCTCCACTTCAGGTTGGCGGGGTCGCGCTCGGCGAACGCCTTGATCGCCTTGCCGCCCACCACGATCTCGTCGGCGGTGGCGCGCACGTCCTCGGGGAAACGGCCGAGGATGCTGTCGTACTTGAGCAACTGGGCGAGCGTGGCGTTGTCGGTCAGGTCGTTGACCGCCACGATCTCGATGTCGGCTCCGCTGGCCTTCACCGCGCGGTAGAAGTTGCGGCCGATCCGGCCGAAACCGTTGATGCCTACTCGGATGGTCACGGAACGGCTCTCCCTCACGTCGTATCGCCCGGTTCTCGCCCGGACTGTTAACTACGGTGGATCCGGGGCTCTCCCCCTCCTTGACCTTATCCAATGACTCACGAGTAGCCCGACACCGGTCGCGTGGGTTTTCACGGGTGATCCCGCAGTCCCCCGGCCGGGGGATTTCCACGCTTGCACCCCAGCTCACAACATTCGTCGATCATCACTACACTCGCCCACCATGTGGCGCGGCTGGTTCCTCCTGATCATCGGCGTGCTGCTGGCCTGCCCGCCCGCGGCCGCCGCGGCGGCGCCGATGGAGCGTGCCAAGCCGGCCGGCCGCGCCGACCACATCGCCGCGGAGCTCCGCCGCGATCCCGTCTATGTGACCGATCACGCACCCCGGGCGCTGCCGGAGGACGCGGCCCAGCGCATCCGGAGGGCGGCCGCCCGGCTCGGCGGGCCCGTCTACGTCGCGGTCACGCCGACCCTGCTCACCGAGGGCTACGACGCCGAGGAGCTGGTCTCGCTGCTGCACGACAGCCTGAACCGCCCCGGTCTCTACATCGTGGCCGATCCCGGGCGCCCGGCGGCGGCCGCCGTCCAGTACGGCGGCAGGGCGCTGCCGGTGAAGGACGCGATGCGGGCCGCGGAGCAGGAACTGCCCTACGACGCGGGCGCGGTCGCGACGATCGAGCGGTTCGTGGACGTCGCCCTGTCGGGGCACGCGAGGGAGCGGCGGGAGAACGCCGGGCCGCGGCCGAAGTCGAAGGTCCGGATCGCGCTGGACGCCCGCGACCGGTCCGAGCGCGAGGCCCGGCGGACGGAGTGGAGCCTGTTCGCCGCGGGGACCGCGCTCAGCGCCGTCACGGTCGTCCTCCTGCTGGTGTGGCTGCGCCGGAGACGGGCGACCCGCGCCGAGCGCGCCAGGGCCGAACGGCTCAAGGCGGCCGAGGCCCGCAAGACGGCGCGCGGCAAGACAGCGCGCGGCAAGAACCAGAAGCGGCGGAGCCGCCGGTGAACGCCGTCGCCAGGGTCCTCGTCCTCGCGGCCCTCATGCTCGCCTCGACGCCGCTCACGGCTCCGGCGGCCGCGAGCGACCCGATCCCCGCCTATGCGCAGCACAGGTTGGCCAGGGTCGCGGCGGCGCTCGCCAAGGATCCGCTGTTCATCGACCCCGACATGTCCTCGGCACTGGACGAGCCCGGACGCGCCCGCGTCCGGGCGGCCATGGAGTCGGCGGGCCGCGCGATCGGCACGCCCGTCTACGTGGTGGTGATCCCGAACGGGACGGATTCGGAGAGCCAGGGCCGGGACGACGTGTTCCTGCACGGCGTCCACGACCGGCTCCGCCGCGACGGCCTCTACCTGCTGGTCAACCAGGCCGCCTGGTTCGAGGCGGAGGCGTTCGGCGCGCCCCGCCGGCTGTGGCGCATCGACGACGAGCGCGGGACCCGGCCCGCCGACCCCGAGCACCGGTTCGCGGACCTCGCGGACCGGCTCGCCACGCGGCTGGGCGTCATCGCGGCGGCGCCCTCCGCTCCCCCGGAGAGTCCCTCGCTGTACACCGAGCCCGACCCGTTCGGGCGGGAGGACACGCTGCGGACCGTCGAGCCGGAGACCAGGGCCCCGTTCCTGACCGGGCTGCTGCTGGCCGGCCCGGCCGCGGGCTTCACCCTGTACGGCGCCGGCCTGGGCGTCGCCGCCCTCCGGCGGCGGTCCCGCAAGACCGTCCCCGCCGCCCATGGCGAGGACGGCGAGGCGCCCGAGACGCATCCCGGCGCGCCCGCCGAGCCGTCCGTGAAATGGCTGCGCCGCACGGGCGGCAGGGAACTGGAGCGGCTGCGCGCCGTGCTGGCCGGGAGCGACGGGAACCCCGGCCGCGAGTACGCGGTGTCGGCGTACGACGTCGCGCAGATCCTCTACGACGACGCGGGCCACGACCCGGACCGGTCGCTGGACCTCGCCGGCGCGATCGTGGTCGCCCGGCTGGGACGGGCGGCACTCGCCCGCGAGACCGGCGCGCCGCGTCCGCCGTGCTTCGTGAACCCGCTGCACGGCGAGTCCGCGCAGCACCGCCGGATGCAGATGGGCGAGCGGACGTCCAGGAAGCGGCCCGTCTGCGCCTCCTGCACCGGCCGGAGCATGACGGCGCTGGACCAGCGGACGCTGAAGGTCCAGGGCCCGGACGGGCCGCGCCCGCACTACGCCGTCCCCGGGGTGTGGAAGGACACCGCGTTCGGGACCGGCGGCGACCACCTCATCCCGCGCCTCCAGGAGTATCTGGGTGTTGAGTGAACCGTCCCCCGGCGAGCGGCTGGCCGCGGCCCTGCGACGCTCCCCGATCCACGTCGACCCGTCCCTGGCGTCCGCGCTGCCGCAGCCGGACCGCGAGCGGCTCATCGCCAAGTTCCGCAGGCTCCCCGTGCCCGTCTACGTCGTCCTCGTCCCGCTGGTGAAGGGCGGCACCTGGGGCGACGACGAGCAGCTGGCGACGGTCGTGCACGAGCGGCTCGGCCACGACGGCGTCTTCATCACCTTCAGCGACATCGGGGACGACCTGCGCGCGAAGGAGTTCGGCGGCGACCACCAGGCCCGCTACGCCGCCTGGGCGGTGTCCTTCGACCGCTCCTACGACGACACGCCGGTCGCGACCCGCCTGAACCGCATCGCCGACCTGATGCTGTCGGGCAACGCCAAGAAGGAGTACGACCGGCTCTCGGCGGAGATCCGGAAGCGTTCCGAGGAGCGGCGCTCCAGGGAGGAGCCGCGGGCCGGCGGCGACGACGGCTCGTCCATGCTCCCGGTCGCGGTGGGCGGGGCGGGGGTCGCGGCCGCCGGGATCGCCGGCGTCCTGCTGTGGCGGCGCCGCCGCATGGCGTCCGTGCACCGCGAGGGCAGCGCGCTGCTGCTGCCCCGGACGGTCTTCTCCACCGCCAAGCGCGCGAACGAGGACCAGCTCCGCGAGCAGGCGTCCCACGAGGTCATCGCGTTCGGCGAGCTCCTCGACGAGACCGACGTCCACGCCGGCGAGCGCACGGACGCCCTGATGACCACGGCGCTGGACGCGTACCAGGCGGCGGGCAAGACGCTGGACGCGGCGCGGGGCGTCCCCGACCTGGCCGGCGTCCTGGTCCTGGTCGACCAGGGCCGCGACGCCCTCGCCTCCGCCCAGGCGGTGGGGAAGGGGCGGCCGGAGATCCCGCCCAGCCCGCTGTGCTTCTTCAACCCGCTGCACGGGGACGCGGCCGGCCGGATCGAGTGGCGCCCCATCGGCTCCCGGCGCCGCCTCCACGTGCACGCCTGCCGCGCCTGCGCCCGCGCCGCCCGCGCGAAGGAGACCCCGGACATCCTCATGGACCGCCGCGACGGCCGCGACGTCCCCTACTTCGAGGCGGACCCGTCCGAGAGCGTCTGGGCCGAGACCGGCTACGGCCAGCTGCGCGGCGACCTGGTCCACCGAATCCTCAGAGGCGACTGACTACGGCGCCAGCATGTCGGCCGTGAGGTTGGCGTCGGTGCCGGGGATGCCCTGGTCGGTGGCGCGCTTGTCGGCCATGGCGAGGAGGCGGCGGATGCGGCCGGCGATGGCGTCCTTGGTGAGGGGCGGGTCGGCGAGCTGGCCGAGTTCCTCCAGGGACGCCTGCTTGTGCTCCAGGCGGAGGCGGCCTGCGTTGACGAGGTGCTCGGGGGCGTCGTCGCCGAGGATCTCCAGGGCGCGGGCGACGCGGGCGCCGGCGGCGACGGCCGCGCGGGCGGAGCGGCGCAGGTTGGCGTCGTCGAAGTTGGCGAGCCGGTTCGCGGTGGCGCGGACCTCGCGGCGCATCCGGCGCTCCTCCCAGGCGAGGACGCTGTCGTGGGCGCCGAGCCGGGTGAGCAGCGCGCTGATCGCGTCGCCGTCGCGGACGACGACGCGGTCGATGCCGCGGACCTCGCGGGCCTTGGCGTGGATCTTGAGGCGGCGGGCGGCGCCCACCAGGGCGAGCGCGGCCTCCGGGCCGGGGCAGGTCACCTCCAGCGACATGGACCGGCCGGGTTCGGTGAGGGAGCCGTGCGCGAGGAACGCGCCGCGCCAGGCCGACTCGGCGTCGCAGGCCGCCCCCGCGACCACGTGCCGGGGCAGCCCGCGGACGGGCCGGCCGTTGTTGTCGATGAGGCCGGTCTGCCGGGCGAGCGACTCGCCGTCCCGGAAGACGCGGACGACGTAGCGGTTGCCCTTGCGCAGCCCGCTCGGCGCGAGCACGACGACTTCGGAGGTGTGCCCGAACACTTCCGCGATGTCCTTGATGAGGCGCCGGGCCGCGACGCCGGTGTCGATCTCGGCCTCGATCACGATGCGCCCGCTGACCAGGTGCAGTCCCCCCGCGAACCGCAGCAGCGTCGAGACCTCGGCCTTGCGGCAGCACGGCTTCATGATCGTGAGCCTGCTCAGCTCGTCCTTGACCACACCGGTCATCGCCATCTGATGAACCCTCCCCCTATCGGACTTCCAGCAGTGTGGCCGATCGCGGCCCGGCGGGTCGTCACTCGGTGAATATCTGTACGAAGGCTTGGGCCAGCCGGGCGGGTTCGTGACGCGGCGAGCCGTCGTCGGCGGCGACGTCGGCGAGGACGAGCCGCCCGCCGAGGGCCTGGACGGCCTTGTCGAGCGCGGCCGGGTCGTCGACCACGCCGCGGTCGGCGACGACGACGTCGACGCGCAGGTCCGGGGCGTGCGCCTGCAGGACCTCCAGGTGGGTCTGCGGCGAGAAGTCGTCGGTCTCGCCGGGCTGCGGCGCGAGGTTGAGCGCGACGACGCGGCGGGCGCGGGCGGCGGTGAGGGCCCGGGCCAGCGCGGGCACCTTGAGGTGCGGCAGGACGCTGGTGAACCAGGAACCGGGGCCGAACACGATCCAGTCGGCGTCGTCGACGGCGGCGAGGGCCTCCGGGCAGGCGGGCGGGTCGGCGGGGACGAGGGACACGCCGAGCACGCTGCCGGGCGTCTTCGCGCACGCGACCTGCCCTTTGACGTGGGTGACCGCGTCGGGACGGGACGGGTCCGCGCCGCGCACCTCGGCGACGATGTCCATCGGCACGGCCGCCATCGGCAGGACGCGGCCGTGCGCGCCGAGCAGCCGTCCGACCCAGTCGAGGCCCGCGACGGTGGAGCCGGACGCGTCCGCGCCGCCGAGCAGTTCCCACAGCGCGACGATGAGGAGGTTGCCGACGGCGTGGTCCTGGAGGTCGCCCTCGCTGCGGAACCGGTGCTGGACGACGTCCCGCCAGGTCTGGCCCCATTCGTCGTCGCCGCAGAGGGCGGCGAGCGCCATCCGCAGGTCGCCGGGCGGCAGCACGCCGAGTTCGCGGCGGAGCCGCCCGCTGGAGCCGCCGTCGTCGGCGACGGTGACGACCGCGGTCAGCCGGTCGGTGACGCGGCGCAGCGCGGACAGCGAGGCGTAGAGTCCGTGGCCCCCGCCGAGCGCGACGACCTTCGGGCCCGCCGTTGGGCCAGGGTGCTTCACCGTGCCGTGTCTCTCCTCGTCCGGGACCGGCGGGCGGTCATTCGCGGCCCAGGTCGCGGTGGGCGACCTGCACCTCGATGCCGTCGTCCCGCAGCCGCGCGGCGATCTGTTCAGCCATGGCCACACTACGGTGTTTTCCGCCGGTACATCCCACGGCGAGCGTCACGTAGTGCTTGCCCTCGCGCTCGTAGCCCTCGGAGAGGAGCCGCAGGACCTCGGAGTAGGCGTCCAGGAACTCCTTGGCGCCGCGCTGCCCGAGGACGTAGTCGCGGACGGCGGTGTCGCGCCCCGTCTTCGGCCGCAGCTCCGGCACCCAGTGCGGGTTCGGCAGGAACCGGCAGTCGACGACGAGGTCGGCGTCGACCGGCAGGCCGTACTTGTAGCCGAACGACACGACGGTCGCGCGCAGGCTGGACTCGCCGGTGTCGTTGCCGAAGAAGCCGATGATCTTGTTGCGCAGCTCGTGCACGTTGAGCCCGCTGGTGTCGATCACCAGGTCGGCCTCGGCCCGCACCTCGCGGACGAGCTCCCGCTCGCGGGCGATGCCGTCCACCAGGCGGCCGTCGCCCTGCAGCGGGTGGGGGCGGCGGACGCTCTCGAACCGGCGCACCAGGTCGGCGTCGCTCGCCTCCAGGAACACCACCCGCGGGTGGACGCCGCGCGCCTCCAGCTCGGCGATCGAGGAGTGCAGGTCCTCGGTGAACGCGCGGCTGCGGACGTCCACGACGACGGCGATGCGCGGCACCGCGTCCTTCACCCGGCCGCCGAGGTCGGCCATCGTGGCGAGCAGCCCCGGCGGCAGGTTGTCGACCACGAACCAGTCGAGGTCCTCCAGGGACTTCGCCGCGGTGCTGCGGCCCGCCCCGGACATGCCGGTGACGATCACGATGTCCGGGATCTTGGTCTCGCTGGTCATGCCCGTCTCCCCCTGTGCTCCCCGTCGCCCGTGCCCTCGCCCGTGCCCCGGCCCGCGCGCTCGCTCGCCGGTACGGTACCGCCGTGCAGCGCCGCCACGATGCCCTCGGCGCTGCGCATCCCGATCCCCGGGACCTCGGCGACCTGCTCGGGCGTCGCGTCCTTCAGCCGCTTCAGCGAGCCGAAGTGCTTCAGCAGCGCCGCCCTGCGCGCCGGGCCCAGTCCCGGAACGTTATCGAGTTCGCTGACCGTCATGGACTTGGAACGCCGCTGCCGGTGGAAGGTGATGGCGAAACGGTGCGCCTCGTCGCGTACCCGCTGGACGAGGAACATGCCCTCGCTGTTGCGCGGCAGGATGACCGGGTCGCCTTCGCCGGGGAGCCACAGCTCCTCCAGCCGCTTGGCGATCCCGCAGACCGCGATGTCGTCGACGCCCAGCTCGTCGAGGGCGCGCTGCGCGGCGGCGACCTGCGGCGGCCCGCCGTCGACGATCACCAGGTTGGGCGGGTAGGCGAACTTGCGCGGCCTGCCGGTCTCGGGATCGATCGGCTGGTGCGCGCCCTCCTCTGTCTCACTCTGGGGGGACGACCCCCCGGCCCCCCCGGCAACCGCCTCATGGGGATCGCCGAGCTGGTCGAGCTCGCCCGTCTTCTCGCTCTCGGCGAGGTAGCGGCGGAACCGGCGGCTGATCACCTCGTGGATGGAGCGGACGTCGTCCTGACCCTCGACCGCCTTGATCGTGAAGCGGCGGTACTCGCTCTTGCGGGCCAGTCCGTCCTCGAACACGACCATGGACGCGACCACGTTCGTGCCCTGCAGGTTGGAGACGTCGTAGCACTCGATGCGCAGCGGCGCCTCGTCCAGCTCAAGGGCGTCCTGGATCTCCTGGAGCGCGCGGCTGCGGGTGGTGAGGTCGGACGCGCGGCGCGTCTTGTGCTGCTTCAGCGCCTCGTGGGCGTTGCGCGCGACCGTCTCCAGCAGGGCCTTCTTGTCCCCGCGCTGCGGGACGCGCAGCCGGACCGGCCCGTCGCGCTGCTCCGACAGCAGCTCGGTCATCGCGTCCTCGTCGGGCGGCAGCGCCGGGACGAGCACCTCCCGGGGCACCGACTCGCTCTCACTGTAGATCTGGATGAGGAAGTCCTCGACGAGGTCGCCGGTGGTGACCTCCTCGACCTTGTCGACGACCCAGCCGCGCTGGCCGCGGATGCGGCCGCCGCGCACGTAGAACACCTGGACGGCCGCCTCAAGCTCGTCCTCGGCGAAGGCGATCATGTCGCAGTCGGTGCTGTCGGGCAGCACGACGGCCTGCTTCTCCAGCGCGCGTTCCAGCGCCCGGACGTCGTCGCGGAGCCGGGCGGCGCGCTCGTACTCCTGGGACGCGGCGGCCTCGCGCATGTCGCGTTCGAGGCGCTTGATGAACCGGGTCGTGTTGCCCGCCATGAAGTCGCAGAAGTCTTCGGCGAGGAGGCGGTGCTCGGCCGGCGAGACGCGGCCGACGCACGGCGCGGAGCACTTGCCGATGTAGCCGAGCAGGCAGGGGCGGTCGAGCTGGTGCTGCCGCTTGAACACGCCGGCGCTGCACGTCCGGACGGGGAACACGCGCAGCAGCTGGTCGACCGTCTCGCGGATCGCCCACGCGTGCGAGTACGGCCCGAAGTAGCGCACGCCCTTGCGCTTCGCGCCCCGCATCACCATCACCCTCGGGAAGTCCTCGTTCAGGGTGACGGCGAGATACGGGTAGGACTTGTCGTCGCGGTAGCGGACGTTGAACCGGGGGTCGAACTCCTTGATCCAGGAGTACTCCAGCTGGAGGGCCTCGACCTCCGTGCCGACGACCGTCCAGTCGACCCGGGCGGCGGTCTGCACCATCGTCTGCGTGCGGGGGTGCAGCGAGGAGAAGTCGGCGAAGTAGGAGTTCAGCCGCGAGCGCAGGCTCTTCGCCTTTCCCACGTAGATGACCCGGCCGTGCTCGTCGCGGAAGCGGTACACCCCGGGGGACTCCGGGATCGAGCCCGGTGCGGGTCGGTAGGTCGCCGGATCTGCCACGCTCAGAAGCCTAGTGGGCGGCACCGACACGCCGGGCTCCCGCACGTTCCGTTCCGCCCCGAACCGGGGCGAGGTGACATAGATCTCCCGTTCGCGGCCGGATGACCGCAAAGTGACGGGAAAGGGAGGGTCGAACGGAGGTTTCCGATCAGCCGAGGAGGTCGTTGCGCGCGTGTCCGCTCTCTGGGCCTGGGCCGTCCTGGCGGGCGTCGTCGCCACGTCCGTGGTCCTCGTGGAGGCGGGCCGGCGGCTGCTCGCCGGCCGGTTGTCGCACCGCTGGCCGGGCGCGGGCCGGGTCGCCCGCCGCGTCGCCGCGCCCGCGTTCGCGCTCGCGACGGTGACCAGCGCCAACGCCGCGATGCCCTACCACCTGCTGCACGGCCAGCCGGACGGCGCCGTCCGGCACGCGCTGCGGATCGCCGCCATCGGCGCCACGACCTGGCTGGTGCTGCGGATCGCCTACGCCCTGAGCGACCCGCCGCTGGAACGGCTGATGCACATCGAGGGCGAGCGCAACCGGCGGGCCCGCCGCGCCCGCACCCAGATGCTGCTGCTGCGCCGGATCGCGGCCGTGGTGATCACGGTCGTGGCGGTGGGCGCCGCGCTGTTCACCTTCCCGAGCGTGCGGGCGATCGGCGCCGGGGTGCTGGCGTCGGCGGGCGTCGCCGGGCTGGTCGTCGGCATCGCGGCCCGGCCGACGCTCGGCAACCTGCTCGCGGGGCTGCAGCTGGCGTTCAGCGACGCGCTGCGGCTGGACGACATCGTGGTCACGCAGGGCACCTGGGGGCGGGTCGAGGAGCTGACGCTGTCCTACGTGGTGCTGCGGCTCTGGGACGACCGCCGGATGATCTTCCCGGTGTCGCACTTCACCGAGCAGCCGTTCGAGAACTGGACCCGGCACTCCAGCCGGCTGCTCGGCTCGGTGGAGCTGCACGTCGACTGGACGGTGCCGGTCGAGGAGCTGCGCACCGAGCTGTACTCGGCGCTGCGGGACAACCCGCTGTGGGACCGGCGCGAGTGGGTGCTGCAGCTCGTGGAGACGCAGCCGAACGGGCTGGTGACCATGCGCGCGCTGATGAGCGCCGCCGACTCGGCGAGCACCTGGGACCTGCGCTGCGACGTGCGCGAGCATCTCGTCGCCTACATCCGCGACCACCACCCGCAGGCGCTCCCCCGGTTCCGCGTGAGCCCCGAGCCCGTGGCCGACGGCGAGGCCGCGTCCCCGGACGGCGCCTCTCCCTCCGCGGACGGCACCGCCCCGTCCCCCGATGGCACCGCCGCGAGCCGTGACTCGCAGACGGCGGGCGGCGCGTCGGCGGGGGTGAACGCCCCGGACGACCCCGACGGCGCCCCGGACGACGCCGGCACCGCCCCGCGCGGGGACGGCCCGGCGCAGCGGAAGTCGCTCAGGCGAGCATGATCTTGCCGTCCTGGACGGTGACGTTCTTCTTCTTCAGGGGCTCGTCCGCGGGCGGGTTCACCACCGAGCCATCGCTGATCTTGAACTTGCTGCCGTGGCAGGGGCAGTTGATCGTGCCGCCCGACACCGAGCCGACGCTGCAGCCGCGATGGGTGCAGCTGGCGGAGAACGCCGTGAACCGACCCTGCTGCGGCTGGCAGACGACGACCTCGGCGTCCTCGAAGACCTTGCCGCCGCCGACCGGGATCTCACTGGCCGCCGCGAGGGCGCCGCCGGCGTCCGTGCCCGCGTCCCCGCCGCCCGAGCCGCCCGAGCCGCCGAACCCCGCGCCGTCCCCGGAACCCCCGCACGCGGCCGCCAGCCCGGCCACGCCCGCGAGACCCGCGCCGATGAGCAGGCCCCGGCGGCTGCGCGCGTTCCCCGGCTCCTGCTCCGTCCCGTCCGCCTTGGTCTCGGACCCCTGTGGCATGCTCGCCCCTCCGGTGACATGTCTCGGTTCTTCCGTCACCTGGAGACACGAACGAGCGACCGAAATGGTTCAAACCGGAACCAAGTCAGGTGACGACGATGCCGCCGTCCTTCACCTGGACCGGGTACTCCTGGAGCGGCCGGTCCGCCGGGCCCTTCGCCACCGAGCCGTCCGTGATCTTGAACTCGCTGCCGTGGCAGGGGCAGTGGATCAGCCCGTTCCGGACGCTGCCGACCGTGCAGCCCTGGTGGGTGCAGACCGCCGTGAACGCCTTGAACGCGCCCTGGGCCGGCTGGGTCACGACGACCTTCTCGTCCCCGTAGATCTTGCCGCCGCCGACGGGCACGTCCGCGGCCTTCGCGATCTGCTGACCCTTGAGGTCCTCGGCGGACTTGGCCCCGCTCGCACCCCCGGCGCCGCATCCGGCGCTCACCGCGGCGCCGACGGCCCCGGCGCAGCCGCACAGCACGGCGCGCCGCCCGATCCCCCCGTCCCCGGCCGTCCGGGGCATCACGTTCTCTCCCATGGGTCCCATCTTGGTGGACGGTTCCGGGGACTCCGCACCGGCCCCTCGGCGACCTAGCCGAGGATCTTCTTGAGGAACTGGCCGGTGTGGCTGGCCTCGACCCCGGCGACGTCCTCGGGGGTCCCGGTGGCGACGACGGTGCCGCCCCGGGAACCGCCCTCGGGCCCCATGTCGATGATCCAGTCGGCGGTCTTGACGACGTCGAGGTTGTGCTCGATGACGATGACCGTGTTGCCCTTGTCGACCAGGCCGTTCAGGACGCCGAGGAGCTTGCGGATGTCCTCGAAGTGCAGGCCGGTGGTCGGCTCGTCCAGCACGTAGACGGTGCGGCCGGTGGACCGCTTCTGCAGTTCGGACGCCAGCTTGACGCGCTGCGCCTCGCCGCCGGACAGCGTCGGGGCGGGCTGGCCGAGCCGGACGTACCCGAGCCCGACGTCGTTGAGCGTCTTCAGGTGCCGGTGGATCGCCTTGATCGGCTCGAAGAACTCGGTGGCCTGCTCGATCGGCATGTCGAGCACCTCGGAGATCGTCTTGCCCTTGTAGTGGACCTCCAGGGTCTCCCGGTTGTAGCGGGCGCCGAGGCAGACCTCGCACGGGACGTAGACGTCCGGCAGGAAGTTCATCTCGATCTTGATGGTGCCGTCGCCGGAGCAGTTCTCGCAGCGGCCGCCCTTGACGTTGAAGGAGAACCGGCCCGGCTGGTAGCCGCGCACCTTCGCCTCGGTGGTCTGCGCGAACAGCTTGCGGATGTGGTCGAACACGCCGGTGTAGGTCGCCGGGTTCGAGCGCGGGGTGCGCCCGATCGGCGACTGGTCGACGTGGACGACCTTGTCGAGCTGGTCGACGCCGTTGACGCGCTTGTGCTTGCCGGGGACGGTCCTCGCCCCGTTCAGCTTCTTGGCCAGCGAGTTGTAGAGGATGTCGTTGACCAGCGTCGACTTGCCCGACCCGGACACACCGGTCACCGCGGTGAGGACGCCGAGCGGGAACGCGACGTCCACGTTCCGGAGGTTGTTCTGCTGGGCGCCCTTCACGGTGACCTCGCGGCCCCTCGTGCAGGGGCGGCGGATCTGCGGGACGGCGATCTCCCGCCGCCCGTCGAGGTAGGCGCCGGTCAGCGAGCGCTCGGACTTCTTCAGGTCCTCGACGGTGCCGGACACGACGATCTCGCCGCCGTGCTCGCCCGCGCGCGGGCCGATGTCGACGATCCAGTCGGCGGCGGCGATGGTGTCCTCGTCGTGCTCGACGACGATCAGCGTGTTGCCCATGTCGCGGAGCCGGATCAGCGTCTCCAGCAGCCGGTGGTTGTCGCGCTGGTGCAGGCCGATGGACGGCTCGTCCAGCACGTACAGCACGCCGACCAGGCCCGAGCCGATCTGCGTCGCGAGCCGGATGCGCTGCGCCTCGCCGCCGGCGAGGGTCGCGGACGCCCGGTCGAGGGTGAGGTAGTCGAGGCCGACGTCCAGCAGGAAGCCGAGCCGGGCGTTGATCTCCTTGAGGACGCGCTCGGCGATGTGCGTCTCGCGCTCGTTCAGCTCCATCGCCAGGAGGAACTTCGCGGCCTCGCCGATCGGCATCGAGGCGACCTCGGCGATCGACATCCCGCCCATGGTGACGGCCAGCACGACCGGCTTGAGCCGGGCGCCCTCGCACGTCGGGCACGGGATCTCCCGCATGTAGCCCTCGAACCGCTCCCGGCTGGAGTCGCTCTCGGACTCGGCGTGCCGCCGCTGGATGTAGGGGATCACGCCCTCGTAGGCGGTGTAGTACGACCTCGTCCGGCCGTAGCGGTTCTTGTACCGCACGTGGACCTGGGTCTCGTGCCCGTTCAGGACGGCCTTGCGCGCTTTGGCGGGGAGCTTGTGCCAGGGGGTGTTGAGGTCGAACCCCATGGCGTCGCCCAGCGCGGACAGCAGCCGGAGGAAGTAGTCGCTCACATGCCCGTTGGACCAGGGCTGGATCGCGCCTTCCCCGAGCGTCAGGTCCTCGTCCGGGACGACGAGCTCGGGGTCGACCTCCATGCGCGTCCCCAGCCCGGTGCAGTCGGGGCAGGCGCCGTAGGGCGAGTTGAACGAGAACGAGCGGGGCTCCAGCTCCTCGAACGACAGGTCGTCGTAAGGGCAGTAGAGGTGCTCGGAGTACATCCGGGTGCGGTTCTCGTCGTCCTCGGGGAGGTCGACGAAGTCGAGGACGATCGTGCCGCCCGCGAGCCCCAGCGCGGTCTCGACCGAGTCGGCGAGCCGCTGCCGCGCGGAGTCCTTCACCGAGAGACGGTCGACCACGACGGAGATGTCGTGCTTCTCCTGCTTCTTCAGCTTGGGCGGCTCGTCCATCCGCACCGTCTGGCCGTCGACGAGCGCCCGCGAGTACCCCTTGGACTGCAGCTCCCGGAACAGCTCCAGGTACTCGCCCTTGCGCCCGCGGATCACCGGCGCCAGCACCTGGAACCGCGTTCCGGGCTCCAGCTCCAGCACCCGGTCGACGATCTGCTGCGGCGCCTGCCGGCTGATCGGCCGGCCGCACTCGGGGCAGTGCGGGTGCCCGATCCGGGCGTACAGCAGCCGCAGGTAGTCGTACACCTCGGTGATCGTCCCGACCGTCGACCGCGGGTTCTTGCTGGTCGACTTCTGGTCGATCGACACCGCCGGGGAGAGGCCCTCGATGAAGTCGACGTCGGGCTTGTCCATCTGGCCGAGGAACTGCCGGGCGTACGCCGACAGCGACTCCACGTACCGGCGCTGGCCCTCCGCGAAGATCGTGTCGAACGCCAGGCTGGACTTCCCGGAACCCGACAGACCGGTGAACACGATCATGGAGTCCCGCGGGAGGTCGAGCGAGACGTCCTTCAGGTTGTGCTCGCGTGCTCCACGCACGATGAGTCGGTCATGCACGGCGTTGTTCCGGTTCCTCTTCTGGGGCGCGGCGATGGGGAGAGACACGTCGGTCTCAGGCTAGCCACGGGGTACGACAGAATCCCCCGACTCCTTAACGGCGACGGCCGCCGCCGCATTTCATGCCCGCCCTGAACGGTCCGGACGGCACTCTCGCACCGTACACGTGTTCGAACATCCCTCGCCACCACAACACCTCACCCCACCCCCGCCCGACCCATATGAAGGCGGTCAGTTCACAGCTCATGGGCCGGGTTCCGGGGGCGGAGGGCGTCCAGGACGAGGCTCAGCGCCCTGTGGCGGAGGTCTTCGGACCAGGAGCCGGCCAGGGCGCCGTGGGCGGTGGCCGTCACCAGCGCCATCACCTCGTCGAGGCGGGCGTCGGGGCGGACGGCCCCGGCTCGCTGAGCGGCGTCCAGGAGGGCGCCGAAGGTCTGGGCGAGGGCCATGATCTGCGCGCCGGGCTCGATGGACGTGCCCTCTTCGGCGAGGAGGCCCACGACGGTGCCGATCTCGGCGGAGCTTTCGACCAGGTACGTGAAGTAGTCGAAGAACGCGGTGGACGGGTCGCCGTCCGAGGTGAGGGCTTCCGCTCGGTCGACGAGGCGCTGCCGGAGGTCCTTCATGATCGCGGCGAGCAGGTCGCGCTTGGCCGGGAAGTGGCGGAAGACCGTGCCGATCGCGACGCCGGCGCGGGCGGCGACCTCCTCGGTGGACGCGGAGGGGCCGCGCTCGGCGAAGACCTCCTGGGCGGCGGCCAGGATGCGGGCGCGGTTGCGGCGGGCGTCCGCGCGCAGGGGCTTGCTCGGTGTCATGCGTCCGTCCGTTGACAAAGGTGAGTCGCGACTCATATTTTCCAATGTGAGTCGCAACTCATGTTAGCCGACCCCGAAGGGACGACCCATGTCCGAGACGACACCGCAGGAACTCTTCGCCCGGTTCCAGCGCAACGCCCTCGCCGGTGCGGCCGGGCTGGACGAGGAGATGCTCGCCGAGGACGCCGTGATCGAGATGCCGTTCGCGCCGGCCGGGCACGAGCGGCGCTCCGAAGGGCGCGCGGCGATCGCGGCGCGGCTGCGGGAGGGGCGCGAGGCCCTGCCGATCGAGTTCGAGGAGTTCCGGAACGTGGTCGTCCACGCGACGGCCGATCCGGAGGTGATCGTCGCCGAGTACGAAATGGTGGCCACCGTGCCGGGCACCGGGAGGCGGGGCTCGGCGAACTTCGTCCTGGTGCTGCGGGCCCGGGACGGGCGCATCGTGCACTGGCGCGAGTACCAGGACCGGGGCGCCATTGCGGAGGCGCTCGGATAGTCACTCGTCGTCCAGGGCGTAGGTGAGGTAGCGGTCGGCGGAGCGGCGGACGGCGTCCTTGCCGTCGGTGTAGACGATCTTCCTCCACCAGGCGCCGTAGACGCGGTCGAAGTCGTAGGGCTCCAGGAGCCGGAGGGCCCGGCGGACGATGCGCGGGCGTTCCGGGATGTGGTTCGGGTAGCTGTACATGAAGCTCACCCAGTCGCGGTCTTGGACGACCGTCAGGATGTCGCCGGAGAACAGGGCGCGGGCGTCGCGCCAGTGCAGGACCTGGCCGCCGTCGAAGTGGACGCCCGCGTTGACCAGCGTGAGCCCGTCGGCGAGTTCGCGGGTGTCGCCCTCCCAGAAGACGACCGCGTCGTCCGGGCGGGCCACCCACCGGCGGTCGGCCTCGTGGATGTAGACGGGCGCGTCGAACGCGTGCGCCCACTCGATCATCGAGCCGTAGAAGTGCGGGTGGCTGATCGCGATCGCGGAGACACCGCCGAGGTCGTTGACCTGCCGGATCACGTCGTCGTCGATGTACGTGACCATGTCCCACAGGACGTTGCCGGACGGGGCGCGCAGCAGCAGGGCACGCTGCCCGATGGCGGTGGACGGCTCGGCGCCGATCCCGACGACGTCCGGGCCCTCCTCGGCGATCCGGCCCCGGTGACCGGCCCGCAGTTCCCGCAGGGTCGTCCATCGCTGGCCGTCCCAGCCGACGTACTGGCGCTCGTCTTCGCAGATGGGGCAGTCGGGGCGCGGCCCGGCATATTGGACGCCGCAGGTCGCGCAGATCGGAAGATCCATGATCACATTGTCTGGCACCGGACCGGCGGGTGCGACAGGATGGAGGCTCTTTTTCGGTTGAGGAGGGGCCATGGACTGGCGGGACGTGATCGGCGAGCTGGACGCGGGCACGGAGCGGATCATCGGGACGCTGGGCAAGCTCACCGAGCAGGATCTGCGCGGTCCGTCCGCGCTGCCGGGATGGAGCCGCGGGCATGTCGCCACCCATATCGCCCGCAACGCCGACTCCCTCTGGAACCTGCTCGAAGGGGCCCGGACCGGGGTGGAGATCCCGCAGTACCCGAGCCTGGACCGGCGCAACGCCGACCTCGACGCGGGCGCCGGGCGCGACGCCGGCGCGCTGGTCGCGGACGTCCGCGCCACCGCCGCGCGGTTCGCCGAGCAGGCCCGCACGCTGCCCGAGGACGCCTGGAACGCTCCGGTGAAGGCGATGGGGGGCTGGCCGCACCCCGCCTGGTACACGGTGTTCCGCCGGTGGAACGAGGTGGAGGCGCACCACGTCGACCTCGCCGCCGGGTACGGGCCGGCCGACTGGCCGGAGTCGTATGTCCGGTGGTCGTCGGCCGCGACGCTCGCGGACATGGCGGCGCTGCCGGCCGAGCAGCGCGGCGGGCTCGCCGGATACCGGATCACCGCGACCGACTACGGCAAGGCCGCCGACCTCGGCCGGACGCCGGGCGGCCCCGAGGCGTCCGGCTCTGGACGGGCGCTGCTCGGCTGGCTGAGCGGCCGCACGGACGGCGCGGGCGTGCACGTCCGCCCGGAGGGCCCGCTCCCGGTCCCGCCGCCCTGGCCGCACCGCCCCGCCGGGTTCTAGGCCGGGTCAGTCGTCCCCGGCGAGCCGGCGCAGCGCGTCGGCGGAGCGGACGACGATCGCGTTGCGCGTGACGGACACGCTGTCGCGCAGCGGCTCGGCCGCGAGGATCTGCGCGACCTTCCGGCGCCCCATCCCGGTCCAGCGGCCGAGGTCCTGCTGCGAGATCGGGACCCGGACGTGCACGCCCTCCTCCGTCGCGCCGCCCGGCCGCTCCTCCTTGACCGGTGTGCCGAAACGCTCGGCGAGGCGCAGGAGCCGGGAGGCCAGACGGTGCTCGGGGTCGTCGGGGAAATGGGCGACGCGCAGGTCGTTGGAGTCGCGCAGCCGCTCGGCGAGGACGGCGGCGACGGCCCACCCCGACCCGGGATGGGCGTCGAGGACGCCGCGGAACCGGGCGGCGGGCAGCACCAGCGCCTCCACCCGGGTCAGCGCCTCGACGTTGGCGTGCCGGATCCCGCCGTCGGCCGCCTCCACCTCGCCCACCAGGTCGCCCGGCCCGAGAACGTCCAGGATGGCGATCTCGCCGTCCCGGTCCACCCAGACCTTCACGGCGCCGGCGCGCAGCACGAAGACCTGGGACGCGCGGGTGTGCTCGCGCATCAGGAACGCCCCCGGCCGGATCACCACCGGGGCGCCGGCCCCGCGCAGCGCCTCCCGGGTGCGCGGGTCCAGCGCGTCCCAGAACCGGGTGGTCTCCATCCGGCCTCCTCACCGGACCCGGCCGGGCCGGGGCCGCGAGCCTCATGATCACGGTGTCATCGTCCAGTGAACGCGGCGCCGCGCCGATGGACAACCCGTCCTCCGGCCCCGCCCGCGAACGCCGTCCGTCACATGTCGAGTGATCTTTCGGATTCGAGCAGGTTGTCGAGGGCGCGGACGCGCCGGACGCAGTCCGCCGCCGCGGCCCGGGCGCCCAGCGCGAGGTGCGACTCGCCCAGCAGCTCCAGGGCCTGCCGGAGCCCCCGCCGGTCGTCCATGTCGCGGCGGATGGCGATCTCGGCGTCGACGTGCTCGACCGCGCGGGCGTGCTCGCCGAGCAGCTGGGACGCGCGGGCCATCGTGTGCAGCGCGTGCGCCTGCTCGCGGGCGGCGCCCAGCTCGGCGGCCAGGTCGAGGGCCCGCCGCCCGGTCTCCAGGGCGTCGCCGGCGCGGCCGAGGTCGAGGTGGATGGCGGCGAGGTGGACCAGGCCGGTGGCCTCGCTGTGCCGGTCGCCGACGTCGCCGAGGTAGCCCAGCGCCTCCAGCTCCTGCGCGAGCGCCTCCTCGGGGCGGCCGGCGCGGCGCAGCACGGCGGCGAGGGTGTCCAGGCCGACGCCGAGCCCGTACCAGTCGCCGCCCGACCTGCGCAGGTGCAGCGCCTGCCGGGCCGCGCGCTCGGCCTCCACGGGCAGGCCGAGCCAGGAGTAGGTGCGGGCGAGGCTGCCGAGCGTCCCGGCCATGCCGCTGCGCGCGCCGAGCCGGCTCCACAGGTCGAGGGCCTCCAGGCCGAGGACGAACGCCTCCTGCGGGCGGCCGAGGCGGCGCATCACGACCGACAGGTGCTCCAGGTCGTGGGCCTCGCCGTGCTGGTCCCCGATCTCCCGGCGGATCTCCAGCGCCCGCAGCAGGTGCTCGCGCGCCTCCCGGTGCCGGCCGAGCCGCCAGTGGACGATCCCGATCTGCGCGAGCGTCTCCGACTCGCCGTGCCGGTCGCTGGTGTCGCGGTGCAGCCGGAGCGCCTCCCCGCAGTAGGTGAACGCCTCGGCGAACTTCGTCGCCTCGCACATCAGCATCCCGAGCGTGGTCAGCGCGCGCGCCTCCCCGTGGCGTCCGCCCAGGGCCCGGTACATGCCGAGCGCCTGCTGGGCATCCTGCTGCGCCATGTCCCGCAGGCCGAGCGCGGCGTTCATCCGCGCGAGTTCCGTCAGCGCCTGGGCGGCGCCGTGCATGTCCGCGAGTTCCTGCCTGATGGACAGTGCCTCCAGCGCGTGCGTCACCGCCTCATGGACGTTCCCCTGGCGCCGGTGGACGCCGGCCACGGTCAGCAGGGTCTCGGCCACGCCCGCCTGGTCCTCGATCCGGCGCCGGACGGTGAGCGCCTCCGCCGCGTGCTCCAGCGCCGTCTCGTAGTCGCCGAGACCCAGGTGGGCGCGGGCCAGCGTGCTGCGGCTCTTGGCCACTCCCCCGTCGTCCCCCAGCCCCTCGTGGATCTCCAGGGAGCGCCGCGCGTGGTCGATCGCCGTCAGGTAGCGGCCCAGCACGACGTGGACGTCGGCGAGCGTCGCGAGCGTGACCGCCTCCCCGTACCGGTCGGGCGGGTCGGCGGCCCGGAACGCGCGCCGCGCGTCCTCCCCGTAGCCGATGGCCTGGACGGAGCCGCCCAGCGCGAACTGCGCCACCGCGAGGTTGTGCAGCATCACGGCCGCCGCCGCCCAGTCCTCCTCGGTGCGGGCGGCGTGCAGGCCCGCCTGCTGGACGGCGATGTTGTCCTCGCTGTAGCGGCGGAACTCCTGGAAGTCGAACAGCGCGTCGGCGAGCTCCCAGCAGGTGCGGTGCAGGCCGAGCCGGGCGGCCTGGTGGACGGCGGCGACCAGGTTGCGCCGCTCCGCCTCGAACCAGGCGAGGCCCGCCGCGCGCTCCGCCGCCGACGGGCGGCCCCGCGCCTCGCCCCGATGGGCGGTGGGACGGGGCCGGCCGGGCAGTGCGGCGTCCGCCTCGCGGGCCGCGGCGAGGTAGCCGGCCAGCAGGCGGCGCTGCGCCGCCTGGAGCTCGCCGTCGGAGTCCTCCCCGAGCCCGCGCTCGCGGGCGAAGTCGCGCAGCAGGTCGTGCATGCGGTAGCGGTCCGGGCCGACGTCCTGCACCAGGTACGCCTGCCGCAGTCCCTCCAGGCACTCGCGCGCCTCGTCCACCGTCCGGTCCTGGAGGGCGGCGAGGGCGGCGGGCGTGAAGTCGGGGCCCGCGACGAGCCCGACCCTGCGGAACGCCTCCCGCTGGTCGCGGCGCAGGCTCCGGTAGGCGATGTCGAACGTCGGGTCGACGACGGCGCTCAGCCCCGGCGCGGACGCCCCGGGCGCCGGGGCGGCGGGCGCGTCCCGGGCGGCCAGTTCCCGGACGGTCCCGGCGATCGACTCGGCCGGGTTCTCGGCCAGCCGGCCCGCGATGACGCCGAGCGCCAGCGGCAGGTGACCGCACTCGCGGGCGAGCCGCACGATGGCCTTCTCCTCGTCCCGCACGCGGGCGTCCCCCGGCCCGAGGACGTTCGCGATGAGGTCGACGGCCTCCTGCGTCGCCATCTCCCGCAGCTCCAGCGTCCGGACGTCGGCGCCTTCGAGCGGCGCGGGCAGCCGCCGCCGGCTCGTCACGACCACCAGCCCGGACGCGACCGCCGCCACCAGCGGCCTGACCTGCTCGGGCCGCACGGCGTTGTCGAGGATCAGCAGCATCCGGCGGTCGCCCAGCAGCGACCGGCACTGCGCCGCCAGCTCGTCCTCGGTGCGCGGGAGCTGGTCGCCGGGCACGCCCGCCGCGCGCAGCACCTGCCCCATGGCCTCCGCCGGGGTGACCGGGCTGCGGGTCGTGCCGCGCAGGTCCGCGAACAGGACGCCGTCGGGGAACCGGTCGGCGACGCGGTGCGCCCAGTGCAGCGCCAGTGTCGTCTTGCCGACCCCGGCCATGCCCTGGACGACCACCGCACGCGGCCACACGGACTGGCCGACCAGCAGGTCCAGCTTGCTGAGGCTCACCGCGCGGCCGGCGAAGAACGGGTTGTCGGCGGGCAGCCGCGCCACCGGCGGGCGGCCGCCGGGCGGCCCGAGGCGCACCGGCTCGCGCGCCGCGATCGCGGCGTCCCCCGCGGGCCGGGCCGCGGACCCGTCCCGGCGGGCGGGCTCGGCACCGGTGGCGGGCCACTCGTCCCCCCAGGGGCTCGCGGCGCGGCGCAGCCGCTCGACGTCCAGCACGGTCAGCGGCCGGGGCCGCTGGTGCAGGATGCCCTTGGCCCGCCACGACCGGAACCACCGCACCAGCGTCTCGCGGGAGATCCCCGCCCAGTTCGCGAGCTCGGCCTGGCTCAGCTTCAGCGGGATGCGCGTCTCGTCCCCGGTGCCCGGCTCGCCGAACCGGTACGCCAGCTCCAGCAGGTGGTAGGCGAGCCGCTGCGGATGGTCGGCCGCCCGCACCGCGTGCCGGCGGCCGCCGAACGTGACGCTCTCGGAGATCGCGTGCATCATCGCCTCGGCGACCCGCGGGCTCGCCGCCAGCAGGCTGCGGAACGTGCCACGGTCCACGCGCAGCGCCGCGACGTGGTCGAGCGCGGCGACGGTGCCGCGCTGCGGATGCCCCCACGGGCCGAGGAAGCCGACCAGGTCCCCGGCCCCGAACAGATCGATGATCGACTCGTCCCCGTCGCTGGAGTCGACGAACTCCTTCGCCACCGCGTTGCTCGCCGCGCGCGGCGACGCCTTGAACACCACGAACACGGCGGGCGCGACCGACCCCTGGTGGCACAGCATCCCGCCGGGCGGGATGTCGGTGCGCCGGCCCATGGCGCGCAGGGCCTGCCGGTCGGTGGGGTCGAGCCGGTCCCAGAAGCTGCCCGGCCGCACCTCGGGCACGTGGTCGGTCCGCACGGGGTCGATCAATCCGGTCACCCTCCCGCCATCGCCGCCGCCAGCGTCCAGAAGAGGAACAGCACCGAGGTCGCCACCGCCCACGCGACGGCCTGCGAGGACAGCTCGCCGCAGCGGTGCGCCGCCGACAGCAGCCGGCGCAGCTCCACGTCGCGGACCCGGTCGTCCAGCGCGGCCGCGGACGCGAACGGCGTCCACGGCACGCCCGGGTCGAGGGGCGAGCCGGTCCGGCCGCGAACCTCGCCGAGCACCGACAGCAGCGTGCGGCGCGACCGGACCGCGTAGCCGGCCGAGATCGCGAACGACCCGGCCGGCACCGGCAGCAGCACCAGCGCGGGGAGGCCGGGCAGGCCGGCCGCGAGCCGGGAGACGGTCCCGGCCAGGACGAGGGCGAGGAACACCGCGGCGATGGCGGAGTCCCGGCCGCAAAGCCGGACCAGTGTGCAGGCGTGCCCGAGGAGGTCCTCCGGCTTCTCCCTGTCCGGTCCGGGACGGAATGCGGTTACCAACGCTTCACCGTCCTCACGGTCGAACCTGATCTTCCAGTTCCCATGCTGCAGTGGCAAGACGGGATTTTCCGTCCGTAAGCGCACGCTTCGGCTGCGTCTGGCGACTCATTCTCCTGGCGGGACCTGCCCGCCCCGGGCCGCGCGATGATGGAAGATGGTCTCCGCACTACGACGGGGAGGACCCATGACCTACACCGGGAACGTCGAGACCGGCGGGCGCCCCGACGTCCGGGAGCTGCCCGGGCTGTCGGTCACGAAGGTGAGCGTCGGCCCGTACGACAACAACGCCTACATCCTGCGCTGCACCGCGACGGGCGAGCGGCTGCTCATCGACGCGGCCAACGAGGCGTCCCGGCTGCTGGAGCTGATCGGCGACGGTCCCCTGACGCGCATCGTCACCACGCACCGCCACCAGGACCACTGGATGGCGCTGAGCGAGGTGGTGCGCGCCACCGGCGCCCCCGTCGCCGCCCATCCCCGCGACGCCGAGCCGCTGCCCGAGCCGGTCGCCGAGCCCGTCGAGCACGGCGACACCGTCCGCTTCGGGCAGGTGTCCCTCGAGGTCGTCCACCTGCGCGGCCACACGCCCGGCTCGATCGCGCTGCTGTACGACGCCGGCGGCGAGCTGGCGGACCGCCCGCACCTGTTCACCGGCGACAGCCTCTTCCCCGGCGGCGTCGGCAACACCTGGGGCGACACGGCCCGCTTCAAGCAGCTCCTCGCGGACGTCGAGGAACGCGTCTTCGACCGACTCCCCGACGCCACCTGGTTCTACCCCGGCCACGGCAAGGACTCGACGCTCGGCCGCGAGCGCCCGTCCCTGCCGGAATGGCGCGAACGAGGCTGGTGACTCCGCGGGCCCGGCCCGGAACAAGTGGTGCGGGGTGTTCGTTGGCCCCATCACCACCGGGCCGAACCAGGAGACGACCATCCACGAACTCGACGAGGTGGACCCGGGACCCGCCCTGCGCTACCCGGCGGGGTCCCTGGTGCTCGTCGCCGGGCTTCCGGGGGCGGGCAAGAGCACCCTGCTCAACCGGCTCTACGGGCTCCGCGGCGACGAGACGGCCCCGGTGCCCGCCGGCGGCGTGCTGGTGATCGACTCCCGGCAGTCCCGCAACTGGTGGGCGCGGTTCCTGCGCCCCCTGCCCGTCCGGCTGCGCACCCCGCTCGTCCACGCCACCCACGTGTGGCGCATCGGACGCGCGATCCTCGCCGGGCACGGCGTGGTCGCGCACACCCGCGGCACCTGGCCGCACATCCTGCACCTGTTCGGCTGGCTGGCGCGGCGGCGCGGCGGCCGGCTGCACCTGATCCTCATCGACGTGGCCCCCGAGACCGCCCGCGCCGGCCAGTTCGCCCGCGGCCGCGTCGTCACGTCCGCCACCTTCAACCGGCACTGCCGCCGCTGGCGGCCCCTGATCGACCGCGCCCGCGGCGGCGACGCCCTCCCGCCCGCCGCCGGGGTCACCGTCCTGGACCGCACCGCCGCGGACAAGCTGCAGGCCATCTACTTCAGCTGAGGGCCGTGAACCAGCGGACGATCTGGGCGGTGCCCGCGAGGTTGCTCCCCAGGTGGCGGGACTCCCCGTAGGGCCGGTCGCCCACATCGACGACCGGGACGCTGACTCCGCGCTGCCCGAACCAGGCGGCGCAGTGGCCGGTGTTGGCGGTCGTGGCCTGCTCGTCGCCGGCCATCTTGTAGAGGCGGACGGGGACGCGCGGGGTCCAGGCGGTGCAGACCTCCGCGTCCACGCGCAGCGCCTCGGCGAAGGTGCCGGTGGGATGGCTCAGCACCTCGAAGCCGCGCGGCTTGAGGAGTTCGCCGAGCGTGTCCGGCAGGCCCTTGAGCATGACGGACCCGGGTGTCGTGCCGTCGAAGTACTTCTCGACGCGGCCCGCGTACTCGTCCTCGAACACCTCCGACGGCGTTTCGTAGATGCCGCCGTGGATGCGGTTCCAGGACGTGAGCAGGTACGCGGCGTAGGCGACGGACATCTTCTCGTCGAGGTCGCCCTTCAGCAGGGCCGGCAGCTCGGCGCCCCGGAAGTCGTAGGCGCCGCTGATCGGGGCCACCGCGCGGAGACGGAAGCGGCGGTCGGCGCCGTCCTGGAGGGCCCGGGCGAGGCCGAGCGCGGACGAGGCGCCCTGCGAGAAGCCGGTGGCGAAGACCCGGCCGTCCAAGGTCCGCCCCTCGCGGGGGGCGAAGTGGCGGGCGGCGCGGAGCATGTCGAGGGACGCGGTCGTCTCGGACGGGACGTCCTTCCACGGGTGCGCGCCGGGGCCCATGCCGAGGCCGAGATAGTCGGGGGCGACAGCCGCGAATCCGGCGGCGGCGTAGGTGACGGCCGGGCCGCGGCCCCAGACGTCGTCCGCCACGGAGGGGGCGTCGGGCTTGTAGCTGGTGGTGCCGTGCGCGTAGGAGACGGTGGCGAGGTGGCGGTCGCGATTGCGGGGCAGGACGAGAAGGCCGCTGGCCGTCGTGGCGCGGCCGCGGCTGTCGATCGTCCGGTAGACGAGGCGGTAGGCGTCCACGCCGTAGCGGACGGCCGAGGCGTCGAAGTCTTCGGTCGCCAGCCAGGCGCGGACCTCGGCGGCGGACATGGCGCCGAGACGGGTCGCGGAGACCAGGTGCCCGCGGGCGGCGTGCTGGAGCCCGATGGCCGGGCGGTGGTCCAGGGCGGCGGAGGCGGGAACGGCGGTGGCGGTGATCGCGGGGGTGGTCAGCAGGGCGGTGGCCAGCAGGGTGGTGGCCAGCAGGGCGGTGGGCAGCAGGGCGGCGGTCAGTCCGGATGCGGTGCGCGTCATGGGGCAAGCCTTCCCGCCGGCCGGCCGGACCGGCATCGCGCGCGCGGGTGATCTCTCCCCTCGTACCTGCGGGGGTCTTCCGGGAGGCGGCAGGATGCGGGGCAGGTCAGCGGGGAGAAATATAGGGTCGGAAGATCGGGACGACGAGAGGCGGCAGCATGGCGCAGCAGGTACGCGGGGTCGTGGCACCGGGCAGGGGGCAGCCGGTGCGGATCGAGACGATCAACGTCCCGGACCCCGGGCCGGGCGAGGCGGTCGTCGAGGTCCAGGCGTGCGGGGTCTGCCACACCGACCTGCACTACCGCGAGGGCGGGATCAACGACGAGTTCCCGTTCCTGCTCGGGCACGAGGCCGCCGGGGTGGTCGAGTCGGTCGGCGACGGGGTGACCGAGGTGGCGCCGGGCGACTTCGTGGTCCTGAACTGGCGGGCGGTGTGCGGGCAGTGCCGGGCGTGCCTGCGGGGGCGTCCCTGGTACTGCTTCAACACGCACAACGCCGCGCAGAAGATGACGCTGGAGGACGGCACCGAGCTGTCGCCGGCCCTCGGGATCGGGGCCTTCGCCGACAAGACGCTGGTGGCGGCTGGGCAGTGCACGAAGGTCGACTCCGCGGCCAAGCCCGAGGTGGCGGGACTGCTCGGGTGCGGGGTGATGGCGGGGCTCGGCGCGGCGATCAACACCGGCCGGGTCGGGCGCGGCGACTCGGTCGCGGTCATCGGCTGCGGCGGCGTCGGCGCGGCGGCCGTGCTCGGCGCCCGGCTGGCGGGCGCCGCGAAGATCATCGCGGTGGACCTGGACGAGCGCAAGCTCGCCACCGCGTCCGCACTGGGCGCCACGCACACGATCAACGGCAGCGAGAAGGACGTCGTCGAGACCGTCCGGGAGCTGACCGGCGGGTTCGGCGCCGACGTGGTCGTGGACGCGGTCGGCCGCCCGGAGACCTACGAGCAGGCGTTCTACGCGCGGGACCTCGCGGGGACCGTGGTGCTCGTCGGGGTTCCGACGCCGGAGATGAGGCTGGAGCTGCCGCTGCTGGACGTGTTCGGCCGCGGCGGTTCGCTGAAGTCGTCCTGGTACGGCGACTGCCTGCCCTCGCGCGACTTCCCGATGCTCATCGACCTCCACCTGCAGGGCCGCCTGGACCTCGACGCGTTCGTGTCCGAGACCATCGGGCTGGACGACGTGGAGGCGGCGTTCGAGAAGATGCACCACGGCGACGTCCTGCGCTCGGTGGTGGTGCTCTGATGGCTCCGGCTGCGCCACGGGCGCGCATCGACCACATCGTCACGTCCGGGACGTTCTCGCTGGACGGCGGCACCTGGGACGTCGACAACAACGTCTGGATCGTCGGCGACGACAGCGAGGCGGTCGTCATCGACGCCGCGCACGACGCCGGCGCGATCGCCGCGGCGGTCGGCGACCGGCGGCTCGTGGCGATCGTGTCCACGCACGGGCACGACGACCACATCGACGCGGCGCCCGCGCTCAAGGCCCGGACGGGTGCGCCGATCCTGCTGCACCCGGACGACCTGATGCTGTGGAAGCAGAGGCATCCGGACATCGGCCCCGACGGTGATCTCGCCGACGGCGAGGTCATCACGGTGGCGGGGACCGGGCTGACCGTCCTGCACACGCCCGGCCACTCCCCCGGCGCCGTCTGCCTGCACGCGCCGGAGCTGGGCACGGTGTTCTCCGGCGACACGCTGTTCAACGGCGGGCCGGGCGCCACCGGCCGGTCGTTCTCCGACTTCCCGACGATCATCACGTCGATCCGGGAGCGGCTGCTGACGCTGCCGGCGGAGACGACCGTCCGCACCGGGCACGGCGACTCCACCACGATCGGCGCGGAGGCCCCGCACCTCGACGAGTGGATAGCACGCGGTCACTGACCGGGATAGTGTCCCCGGTGGCGGACAGGCGTCCCGAGCCGGGAGGGTGCGATGCGACGGGCACCGCTGGCCCTGCTGCTGTGCGGAGTGCTGGCGGGGTGCGGGCAGAGCGCCGAAGGGGCGGCGGGCCGCGTCCCGCCGCCTGCCGCGCCCGCACCCGCCCCCACGCCCGCCGCGACGGCGGCGACCGCGAAGCCCCAGCCGCTCGGACGCGTCGGCGGGTGGCGCGTCACCACCTACTACACGGCGCTTGAGAGCCTCTACGACGGCGAGCGCAAGGCCGTGAAGGGCTGCACGCGGTTCCACTGCTCGCACGGGAAGGCGCCGCTCGGGTCGTATCCATCGGACTTCCTGAAGGTCGTCCAGATGGAGGGCAGCGGGCGCATCACCGCGGGCCCGCAGCGGGGCCGGTACCTGAACTGGTCGCACAGCGTCGGCTTCTGGCTGGACGACACCACGCGCGACTCGCAGGGCCGCCCGCTGAAACCGTGGACGTCGGCGGCGGCCGACACGTCGGTCCTGGCGCGCGGCCAGCGGTTCGCGATCGTCGGCTGCGGCAAGGACGGCACCGGCCGCCGCATCGGGCGAGAGGTGTGCGAGGCGTTCCGGAAGGCCCGCTGGACGGTCACCGACCTGTTCCGTCCCGGATACGGGGGCGAGAACCACGCCGACGTCTACATCGGTGAGGAGAAGGGCGCGCGGCTGTCCGAGTCGCCGTTCTACACGACGCTGAACGGCGCCACCCTCGGCCCGTCCTAGGACGGCACGCGCTCGGACGGGCGGGGCGACGCGAGCCGGGTGGCCTGCGTCCGGCCCCGGAGGGTGACCTCGTCGCCGAGCGACCACCGCGCGGCCTCCTCCGGATCGGCCTGGGCGACGAGCGAGCCCGCGGCGAGGACGCGGTCCTCGGTGTTCTTCGCCATGTCGGTGAGGCGGGCGGCCTCGTTCACCGGGTCGCCGATCACGGTGTACTCGAAGCGCTCCTCGGCGCCGATGTGCCCGGCCACCGCCTCGCCCGCCGAGACGCCGATCGCCGCCCGCAGGTCGGGCACGTCGGCGCGCAGCCGGCGGGCCAGTTCGCGGGACGCGGCGAGCACGCGGCCGGGGAGGCCGTCCAGCGCGAGCGGCGCCCCGAAGACCGCGAGCGCGGCGTCGCCCTCGAACTTGTTGATCCAGCCGCCGTGCGCGCCGATGACCTCGACGACCACGGCGAAGAAGTCGTTCAGCAGCCGGACGACCTCGGCGGGCGGCCGGTCGGCGGCGAGCCGGGTGGAGCCGATGATGTCCACGAAGACCACCGCGACCTCGCGCAACTCGCCGCCGAGGTCGATGCCGCGCTCGACGGCGACGCGGGCGACGTCCTCGCCGACCTGCCGGCCGAACAGGTCGCGGAGCCGCTCGTGCTCGCGCAGCCCGGCGGCCATGTGGTTGAACCCGGCCTGCAGCAGCCCGACCTCGCTCGCGTCGTAGACGGGGACCTCGACGTCCAGGTCGCCGCGCTGCACGCGGGCGAGGCCGCGCCGCACGGACTCGACCGGGTCGGCGATGGCGCGGGCGGCGGTGTAGGTGACGCCGAGCCCGACGAGCAGCGCGATGCCGCCGAGCGCGAGCACCGCGATCGCGAAGTCCCGCACGGTGATCCTGGCGATCAGGAAGGAGCCGATGGCGAGGGTGATCAGCCCGAGGATCGGGACGGCGGTGCCGAACCCCCAGGCGAGCACCGAGCGGGCGACGACCCCGGGCAGGCCGGTGCGGCTCGGCAGTTCGCTGCGCAGCGCGGTGGTCACCGCGCGGCGGAGCAGCCGCTCGCTGAGCAGGTAGACGATCGTGCAGGTGGTGAGGCCGCCGAGCAGGCTGGTCAGGCCGAGCTTGACGGCGAGCAGCCCGGAGAACGGCGCGTTGATGACGACCCAGCCGATCGTCCCGATGCCCCACAGCGTGAGGTGCAGGGCCATCAGCCGCAGCGGCCCGTACAGCAGCAGGGCGCGCTCGTGCCGGTCGGGTTCCTCGTGCCGCTCGACCAGGCGCCGGACGCGGCGGAAGAACCGCTCGCCGAGCAGCAGCCCGACGGGCACGGCCGCGGCGACGTAGGCGGTGAAGACGATCAGGTTGATGAGCTGGAGCCGCTCGGAGACGTGCCCGACCGGGTCGGGGACGACGACCGCGAACACGAGCACGACGAGGGCGCCGCCGAGGTTGGCGAGGCCGGTGGCGATCGTGACGAGGATCCGCGCCCGGCGGGCGATCCGCACGCGGGAGTCGCCGGGGGCGCCGTCGATCAGCCGCCACAGCGGACCGAGGAGGCTCCGCCTGGCCCGGGGCGCAGGCTCCGCCTTTTCGGTCTCCATGATCGAGCAGATTAGTCGGTCATATCTCTCATATCCCCACACCAAGCGCGCGACCTCGGGGAGGGATTGCTCACTCAGGTACGAATCGGGTCCAGCAGGCGGTGCGGCGACCGCAGGACCATGCTGACCGGGTCGGTGCGGCGCCGGACCCCGGGCCCCGCGTGGATCTCCAGCTCCTCCGGCCGCACGTGGCGGCCGCAGGCGGCGCACGTCCCGTCCGGGCCGATGCGGGTGCCGCAGGCGGCGTGCAGGAAGAAGCGGGACTGCTCGGCGGACAGGTGGTCCTCGGCCCAGCGGGCGAGCGTGTGGACGACGGGCCACAGCTCCATGCCCATCTCCGTCAGGACGTAGTCGTGGCCGTCCTTGGCGAGGACGCCGGTCTCGACGAGCGACTGCAGCCGCGCGGACAGCACCGCACGCGGAATGTCCAGGTGGACGTGGAAGTCGCTGAACCGGCGCACGCCGTAGAAGGCGTCCCGGACGATCAGGAGCGTCCAGCGCTCCCCCACGACCTCCAGCGCGCGGGCCAGCGAGCAGTCCTGCGCCGCATAGTCCTTGCCGAGTGCCATGCATCCCACACTACCCGCCCGGGGGTTCATTCAATGAACTTGGACGTGCTACGGTCGGTCCGTTCGGTTCGTTCAATGAACTAGGGGAGATCCCATGACGACGCTGGCCGCACCCCGCGCCGCGCACCGCGCGTCCGGCCCGCCCGCCGCGCTGGCGCTGCCGGCCGCAGCCACGCTGCTCGCCCTCATGAACTACTGCGCCCCGGCGGCGACGCTCGCCGACACCGCGCGCGGGCTGCACGCCGGGGCGACCGCGCAGATCTGGCTGATGAGCTCGATCAGCCTGGGCCTCTCGGCGGCGCTGCTGGCGGCCGGGGGCCTCGCCGACGACCGCGGGCGCAGGCGGACCTTCGTGATCGGCGCGGCGGTGCTCGCCGTCTCCAGCGTCGCATGCGCGGTCGCGCCGAACGCCCCGGTGTTCATCGCGGGACGGATCGCGCAGGGGGCCGCGAGCGCCGCGCTGCTGGTGACCGGGCTCGGCATCATCGGCGCCTCGTTCGAACCGGGGCCGCCCCGGGCGCGGGCGACCGGGATGTGGGGCGCGATGGTCGGCCTCGGCATCGCGCTCGGCCCGATCGCCGCCGCCGGGCTGACCGTCCTCGGCGGGTGGCGCCTCTGGTACTGGGCGACGGTCGCCGCGGCCGCGCTGCTCGCGGTGGCGGCGGCCCGCGCGCTGGAGGAGTCCCGCGCCGAGCGGCCGCGCGGCGTGGACGTGCCGGGCCTCGCCACCATGAGCCTGGGCGTGGCGGCGCTGGTGGCGGCGATCACCTGGGGCCGCACCGGCTGGACGGCGCCGGGCGTCCTCGGGCTGCTCGCCGTCGCGGCCGTCCTGCTGGCCGCGTTCGTCGTGGTCGAGGCGCGGCGCCGGGAGCCGATGGTCGACCTCGCGCTGTTCCGGCGACCGGCGTTCCTGCTGTCGGTGACGGGCGCGCTCGTCACCGGGCTCGCCGTGATCGGCGTCATGACCTACCTGGCGACGATGATGAGCCTGGTCATGGGGCTGTCGCCGGTCGAGGCGGCGCTGGTGCTGGCGATCTGGTCCACGCTGTCGTTCGCCGTCGCCCTGCAGGCGCACCGGCTGCCGGCGCGGCTGCCCGTCCGGCGGCTGCTGGCCGCCGGGTTCGCGCTCGCCGCCGCCGGCGAGTTCGCGATGGCGGACCTCGCCCCCGACGCGCACTGGTGGCGCCTCGCCCCCGGGCTGGCCGTCGCCGGCGTCGCGAGCGGCCTCACCAACGCGATGCTCGCCCGGCTGGCCGTGGAGAGCGTCCCCGCCGACCGGGCGAGCATGGGCGCCGGCGCGAACAACACCGCCCGCTACATCGGGGCGTCGCTGGGCGTCGCGGTCGTGGGGGCCGTCGCGACCGGCTCCGGGCACGGCCCGTCCGCGCTGGCGCACGGCACGAACGTCGCGATGGTCGTCTCCGCGGTCGCCGCCCTCGCCTACGCCGCCCTCGCCCTGGTGATCCGCGACCGCCGACCCGCACCGGCCTAGGCGAGTTCCTCGATGAACGCGGCGAGCTGCGTCAGGTTGCGGCACTCGAACATGGGGAGCAGCTCGCCGTAGCGGGACGCGGCCGAGTCGCCGGTGTCCCACTGGGCGCGCGGCTCGGGGTTCAGCCAGTACGCGTGCCGGGCGCGGTCCACCATCGACCGGACGATCGGCAGCGACAGCTCCCCGTAGTTGGAGCGCGCGTCCCCCAGGATCAGCAGGGACGTCTTGGGCGTGATGGCGTCGCGGTACTTGTCGTCGAACACCTTGATGGCGTGGCCGTAGTTGGAGCGGCCGGTGATCCAGACGAGGTCGGCCTCGGCGGCGAGGCGCGCCATCGCGTCCACGACGTCCGTGCCGTGCGCGAAGTACTTGGTGATCTCGTCGGTGGCGTCGATGAAGGCGAACGCGCGGACCTTGCTGAACTGCTCCCGCAGCGCGAACGTCAGCAGCAGCGTGAAGTGCGCGAACGCCGACACCGAGTCGCTGGCGTCGCACAGCACGACCAGCTCCGGCTTGTGCGGGCGGCGCGGCCGGTGGTGGGTGGTGAGCGGCACTCCCCCGCTGGCCAGGGACGCGCGGACCGTCCGGCGGAAGTCCAGCCGGCCCCGGCGGCCGTGCCGCTGCCTCTGCACCAGCCGGGACGCGAGCTTGCGCGCCAGCGGGTACACCTCGCGCCGCAGCGCCTCCATCTCGGCCCGGCTCGCGCCGGCGAAGTCGAGGCGCTCCAGCGGCGGGCGGACGGTGATGCGGGCGGTCCGCTCGACGCCGGTGTCCTCGGCGATTCGCCGCCGCACCTCGCCCGCGACCAGGTCCCGGAACCGGGAGACGCGGTCGCGGAACGTCCGGCGCGCGACCCGCTCGGCCATCCCGCCGCGCTCCTGCCCGCCCAGGACGGCGTTCAGCAGCCGCGCCATGAGCGTGTCGGGAGACAGCGCGTTGATGACCCCGGACGAGAACCACGACTCCTGCCCCGGCGTCCGCCCGTACTCCGCGACGGCCAGGCGCGCGAACTGCCGCAGCCCCGCGTCGTCGCCGGAGAGCAGCAGCTCGGCCAGCTCGTCGCGGCGGGCCTGCACCTGGGGGTCGAGCGCGGGCGGGACGGGACGCCCGTCGTCGTTCAGCGTCCGCGCGGACCGGTCCGGTTCCGTCCCCGCTCCGTCCCCGACCGCGGCCGGGAACCACAGGTCGAAGAGCGTGTCGAACGTCGGGCGGTGCTGGGGCCGCTTGACGACCGTCGCCGCGTAGGCGGCGCGCAGCGACTCGCGGTCGAGCAGGTCGATCGCCTGCATGGCGCGGACCGCGTCGAGGCCCTCCGCGACCGACACTGGCAGCCCGGCCCGGCGCAGCTCCGCCACGAACCCGGTGTGCCGGTCGACGAGGGACGCCATCTCAGCCTTGCAGCCCCAGTTCCTTCACGGCGCGCTCCTGGTCGGAGACGTGCTTGAGGACGACGCCGAGGGTCCGCGCGACGGCGGCCTCGTCCAGCTCGTCCAGGCCGAGGGCCAGCAGGGTGCGCGCCCAGTCGACGGTCTCGGCGATCGACGGCGCCTTCTTGATCTCCAGGTCGCGCAGCGTCCCCACCGTGCGGACGAGCTGCTCGGCCAGCTCCGCCTCGATCCCCGGCACCTGCGCGAGGACGATGTCGCGCTCCCGCTCCGGCGCCGGGTAGTCCAGGTGCAGGTAGAGGCAGCGGCGCTTCAGCGCCTCCGACAGCTCCCGCGCCGCGTTCGACGTGATGAGCACGAACGGGCGCCGCACCGCGCCGACCGTGCCCAGCTCGGGGATCGTCACCTGGAAGTCCGACAGGACCTCCAGCAGCATGCCCTCCACCTCGACGTCGGCCTTGTCCGCCTCGTCGATCAGCAGGACGGTCGGCTCGCTCCGCCGGATCGCCGCCAGCAGCGGCCGCTCCAGCAGGAACTCCTCGGAGAAGATGTCGTCGTGGGTCTCCTGCCACGCCCGGTCCGCCGGGGCCGCCTGGATGGCGAGGAGCTGCTTCTTGTAGTTGAACTCGTAGAGCGCGCGGGCCTCGTCCAGCCCCTCGTAGCACTGCAGCCGGATCAGCTCCGCGCCGGTCGACGCCGCGACGGCCTTCGCCAGCTCGGTCTTGCCGACCCCGGCCGGGCCCTCCACGAGCAGCGGCTTCCCGAGCGCCTGCGCGAGGTACACGGTCGTCGCGATCGCCTCGTCCGCGAGGTAGC
Organism: Actinomadura latina NBRC 106108; assembly: GCF_001552195.1. GTDB lineage: Bacteria > Actinomycetota > Actinomycetes > Streptosporangiales > Streptosporangiaceae > Spirillospora > Spirillospora latina. The sequence goes on along the minus strand of NZ_BCQS01000027.1, from coordinate 23,097 downwards.
TGACGCCGGCCAGCCTGGCCTCCACGTCGGCGGGCGAGGCGAACATTCCGTCGGTCATTCCTTGCCCTTCTTCGCGGCGGCCTTCTTGTACTTCTGGTTGGTCCCCGCGAAGACGAGCGTGTGCGCGTCCTCGAGACTGACCCCCCAGTAGGACGCGGTCTGCGGGTCGCCGCCCTGCCACGAGAAGCGGAACTTGCCGCCGCCCTCGGGGATGGCCGTGCCGCTCCACAGCTTCTGCTTCCCGCGCACCCACACGCCGCTGCCGTCCGCCGTGAACTGGAAGAAGTCATCGGCCGTGCCGACCCACCGTCCGACGAGCGGCTTCACGTCGGACGGCTTCACCACCGGCAGCGGCGCCAGCGCCGTCGCCGGCGCGGACGGATCCGCCTCCGCCGCGTCCTTCTTCTCACCCCCGCCGCACCCGCTCAACGCGAGCGCGGCGGCGGCGCAGACGGCGAGGACGCTCGAACGGGTCACGAAGACCTCCCGTGGATCTGTGGCGAAAGCGGCAGTGTATTCCGCTTGCTACCTGCGGGGTACCGGCCGGTTCGCCCCCCGGGGTGAGGCGGCCGCGGCCGCCGGCCGCCTATAACGGAGCCATGACCACCCCACGACTGCCGCGCGAGGACCTCACGGCGGCGATGGCGGCCCGGCGCGAGCTCGGACCCGACTACGACGACGCCTTCATCGAGACGGTCGTGGACCGCATCGAGCAGGCCCTGGACTCCCGCACCGCCGCGCCGCGCTCCCGGTACCGTCCGGCACCCGGAGCGCGGCGCGGCGCCGACCAGCCCGGCGCGGCCCGCGATCACAGCCTGGCCATGGCGGTGCTGTCGCTGCTCGCCGCGATCCCGCTGAGCGCGATCGGCGTCGTCAACGCCGGCCTCCCCGGCCTGCTGTTCGTCATCGCCGGCATCGTCCTGGTGAACTTCACCTACGCCTTCCGGCCCCGCTGACCGGCCCTACTTGCCGGGCTCGGCGTCGCGGGGCAGGCCGAGGATGCGCTCGCCGATGATGTTCAGCTGGACCTCCGTCGTGCCGCCGTAGATGGTCATCGCGCGGCTGAACAGCATGGCGCGGGCGACGATGCCGCTCTCGGTCATGGGGACCTCGGTGGCGGCGGCCGTGCCCTGCGCGGCCCAGCAGTAGTCGGCGACGTCCTGGTTGAACTGGACGCCGAGGAGCTTGCGGACGCTGGCCTCCGCGCCCGGCTCCACGCCGTTCAGCTGCTTCAGGGTGGTGCGCAGGCCCAGCAGGTCGATCGACTGGCCCTGCGCGACGAGCTTGCCGACCTCGGCGGTGGCGACGGCGTCGAGGTCGCGGTCCCGGAAGAACCTCAGCAGCTCGGGGACGCCCATGCCGAGGCCGCCGCCGGTCGACAGCGACACCCGCTCGTTGGAGAGCGTGTTCCGCGCGACCTGCCAGCCCTTGTCCACCTCGCCGACGACCTGCTCGTCCGGGACGAACACGCCGTCCAGGAACACCTCGTTGAACAGCGCCTCACCGGTCAGCTCGCGCAGCGGGCGGACGTCCACCCCCGCGGCCTTCATGTCGACGAGGAAGTAGGTGATGCCGTCGTGCTTGGGCGCGCCGGGGTCGGTGCGGGCGATGCAGAAGCCCCACTGGGCGTGCTGGGCCAGGGACGTCCAGATCTTCTGGCCGGTGAGCTTCCAGCCGCCCTCGACGCGCTCGGCCTTCATCGACAGGGACGCGAGGTCGGAGCCGGCGCCCGGCTCGGAGAACAGCTGGCACCAGACGATCTGGCCGCGCAGCGTCGGGCGCAGGAAGCGCTCCTTCTGCTCGTCCGACCCGTAGCGGACGAGGGACGGCACCAGCCAGGCGCCGATCCCCAGGTTCGGGGCCTTGACCTTGGCGGCCTTCAGCTCCTGCTGGATGAGGATCTGCTCGACCGGCCCCGCCTCCCGGCCCCACGGCTTCGGGAAGTGCGGGACGGTCCAGCCCTCGTCGCCCATCCGGGCGGCCCTGTCCTCGGCCGCGGCCAGCTCGGCGATCTCGGCGCGGATCCGCTCGCGCAGCGGCTGGGCGTCCGCGTCGAGTTCGAGGACGACCTCGCGGCGGTCCCCGTCCAGCGCCAGCGTCGCGATCTTGGCGGCCCAGTCCTTGGACGGGCCGAGCAGCGACCGGAGGGTGAGGGCGCGGCGCAGGTAGACGTGCGCGTCGTGCTCCCACGTGAAGCCGATGCCGCCGAGGATCTGGATGGCGTCGCGGGCGGTCTGCACGCCGGCGTCGAGCGCGATGACGGCGGAGACGGCGGCGGCGAACCCGGCTTCCTCGGTGCCCTCGTCCATGGCGCGGGAGGCGTCCCACGCGGCGGCGCGGGCCTGCTCCAGCGCGATGAGCGCGCGGGCGGCCTTGTGCTTGACGCCCTGGAACTGGCCGATCGGGCGGCCGAACTGCTCGCGGACCTTGGCGTACTCGGCGGCGGTCTCGACCAGCCACCCGGCGAGGCCGGCGGCCTCGGCGCCGAACAGCGCGGCGGCGAGGTCCTTCACCCGGCCGGTGGTGAGGCCGTCCGCGACGCGGTCGGCGGCGACGGCGACATCGGACGCCTCGACGGCGGCGACGCGGCGGACCCGGTCCAGGCTCGCGACCGGGGTGACGGTGAGGTCGGCGGCGTCGACCGCGACCCACTGCTCGCCGTCCTCGGCCGCGACCGGCAGGACGATCACGTCGGCGAGCGCGGCGCCGAGCACCGTCCCGGACGTGCCGGACACGATCAGGGAGCCGCCGTCGCGGCGGCCGGTCAGCGTGCCGTCCAGCGCGACCGCCGCGGTCTTCGACCCGTCGGCGAGCGCGGGCAGCACCTCCGCGCGCAGCTTGGCGTTGCTGGACGCGTCGATGACCGCGCTCGCCAGGACGGTCGGCAGGAACGGGCCGGGCGCGGCGGCCCGGCCCAGCTCCTCCAGCACGACCGACAGCTCCAGCAGCCCGTAGCCCTGCCCGCCGTGCTCCTCGTCCAGGTGCAGGCCCAGCAGGCCCTGCTCCGCCAGGGCGGGCCAGAACCCGGGCCTGGCCTCCTCGTCGGCGTCCAGCACGGCCCGGACGGCCGTCGCCGGGATGTTGCGCTCGGCGAAGCCGCGCACCGATTCGGCGAGCGCCTCGTGCTCCTCGGTCAGCCCGATGGCCATGCGTAACCCTCTCTCAGACCTTTTGACTGAGATTCTAGAACAGGATTCGGGTCAGTGGGGAGTGCCGCGGGATGTCAGCTCTCGCGTGTCGCGGCGGCGTCCGGCTCGTCCGCGCCGTCCCCGCCGACCCTGCCGTCTCCACCGACCTCGTGCAGCGGCTCGCGCAGCCCCTTGCCCGACGGCCTGCGACCGGCGGCGAGGCTCGCCACCGTGGTGGCCGTCAGGGTTCCGGCGATCACCGCGAGGGACACCCAGATCGGGATCTCCGGCGCCCAGCCCACACCGTACTCGTGCAGCGCGTGGAAGATCAGCTTGACCCCGATGAACCCGAGGATGAACGCCAGCCCGTGCGCGAGGTACACCAGCCGGTCGGTGAGGCCGCCGAGCAGGAAGTACAGCTGGACCAGGCCCATCAGCGCGAACGCGTTGGCCGTGAAGACCAGGTACGGCTCGGTGGTCAGTCCGAAGATCGCCGGGATGGAGTCCAGCGCGAACAGCACGTCGGTGGAGCCGATCGCGATCATCACGATGGCCATCGGGGTCATCAGCCGGCGGCCGCCCACCCGGGTGACGAACCGGCTGCCCTCGTACTCGTCCGAGGTGGGGATGACGCGCTTGGCCCACCGCAGCAGCCGGTTCTCCGTGAACTCCTCGTCCTCGTCGCCGCGCACCAGCCCGATCGCGGTCCAGATGAGGAACGCGCCGAAGATGAAGAACACCCACGTGAAGGTCGAGATCGCCGCGGCGCCGACCGCGATGAAGATGCCGCGCAGCAGCAGCGCGATCACGATGCCCGCCATCAGCACGGCGTGCTGCGCCTGCTTCGGCACGGCGAACCGCGTGAGGATCACCATGAACACGAAGAGGTTGTCGACGCTGAGGCTCTTCTCGGTGACGAACCCGCCGAAGTACTCCCCGGCGTACCGGCCGCCGGCGAAGAGCCAGACGCCGATGCCGAACAGCGCGGCGAGGCCGATGTAGACCGTGGACCAGAACGCGGCCCTGCGGGTGGTGAATTCCCGCGTGTCGTTGCGGTGGATCAGGAACAGGTCGGCGGCGATGACGGCGAGGATGCCTGCGATGGTCAGGCCCCACACCAGGGGTGAGACGGTCAACGTGAACACCTCCAGCGGACACGAACGAGCGCTGGAGGTCTCTCCCGCCCTGAACAGATCGCGGGCCGCGGAACCCGGGCCGGTATGGACCGACCGTACTGACGAGAACCGCGCGCGGGGATACTCCCCTCCAATTGCCTATTCCAACGCAGGTCGCCGAGGGTGCGTTCCCGGGTTCGCGGTAATTTCCCGATCCGGTTCCGAACCGGGCCCCGGGTCGGCGCATCCAAGGCTCAGCGCCGGGTGCCGGCGAGCTCCCGGTAGACGCCCGCGAGCTGGTCGACGGCGTCGTCCTCCCCCGGCAGCAGCGCCGAACGCTCCGCGGCGGCCGACGCGAGCCGCGCGGCGAGCGACGGGTCGTCCAGGACGCGCGCCACCGCGCGCTCCAGCGCCTCCGCGTCGCCCGGCGGCACGAGCAGCGCCGTGTCGCTCTCCGGCCCGTGCAGGAGCGAGTCCCCGGCGGGCCGCCCCGCCCCGACCATGCCCGGTATGCCGCCGACGCGGGTGGCGACGAGCGGCCGGCCCGCCCGCAGGATCTCCTGGACGACCAGCGGCTGCCCCTCCCACACGCTCGGCACGACCGCCACGTCGCACGCGGCCAGCAGGCCGGGGACGTCGGAGCGGGCGCCGAGCAGCCGCACGGGCAGGTCCTCCGCCTCGATCCGGGCGCGCAGGTCGTCTTCGAGGGGGCCGTCGCCGGCGATCGCGACGAGCGGCGGCGGGGTGCGCCCGGCCCACCCGGCGGCGGCGTCCAGCAGCGTGGGCAGGCCCTTCTGCTCGGCGAGCCGCCCGACCGTGAGTATCAGCGGCCGCTCCCCCACGCCCAGCTCCGCCCGCAGGTCGGCGCGGACGGCCGGCCCCGGCTGCGCCCGCGGCGCCGGCGCGGGCACGATCGCGTGCCCCACCGACCGGGCGCCGAGGGACCGCATCCGCTCCTCCAGATCGGGCGACACGCCGAGGACGCGGGTGGCGCCGCGCGCCACGATCCGCTCCAGCGCCCCGTACACGGCGGCCGTCCGCCCGCCCGCGATGACGGCGTTGTGCAGGGTGACGGCCAGCGGCGGGCCGCCCCGCGAGAACCGCAGCGGCCCCGGCGCGACCCGCGCGCCCGCCGCCACGGCGAGCGCGCCGGCCCGCAGCCCGTGCGCGTGCACCACGTCGGCACCGCGCAGCAGCGACCGCAGCCGCGCCACGGCCTTCGCGTCGCTCACCGGGCGGGGCCGGTCGCCGAGGTCGACCTCGGCGAACCGGACGCCGGGCCCGGCGAAACCGAACCGCTCCCCGGTCTGCGCGGGCCCGCACACGAGCACGCGGGCGCCGCGTCCGGCGATGCCCGCCGCGACGGACCGGACGTGCCGCCCGACGCCGCCCGCGCTGGTGCCGAGGACGAGCGCGACGCGCAGCCCGTCCAGGTCCCGGTTGTCAGCCATTGCGTGTCACCTTCCGGGTGAGGACGGCGCGCAGGTCGCGGCCGTCGATCACGAAAGCGATGGTCAGGAAGACGGCGCCGGCGGCCAGCGCGGCGAGCGCCCCGGTCCCGACGTTGCGCAGCTCCCCGGCCGGGCCGGTGCCGCCGGGGCCGAGCAGCGCGGCGACCGCGTACCCGGCGGCGCCGCCCGCCGCGCCGCCGAGCAGCCCGGCCGCGAGCGCGCGCGGGAGCCCGTGCGCGGATGCGGCGCCCCGGGCGCGGACGAGCGTGCCCAGCAGCAGCGCACCGGCGACGGTCATCCCGGCCGCGTTGCCGATGCCGAGCGCCGCGACGACCCACTGCCGCTCGACCGACAGCACCAGCGCGACGTCGGCGCCCATCACGACCAGCCAGCCCGCCACGACCGCCGCGGCGCCCATCCGCCCCCTGTGGCACGCGTACAGGACGCGTCCGAGGTGCGCGACGAGCCCGTAGCCGAGCAGGCCGGGCGCGAACGCGAGCACCGCCCGCGACAGCACCTCCTGCTGGTCGGGATGGCCGGGGTTGAACACCGCCGCGATCGGGACGGCGACGGCGGCGAGCGAGGCGGCGCCCGCGCACGACACCAGGATCACCGCGCGGGTCGTGGACGCCGTGACCTGGTCGAACCGGTCCTGCTCCCCGGCGCTGATCCGCGCCGACAGCAGCGGGAACGCGCTGGTCGCGATCGGCACCGCCAGGATCGCCCACGGCAGCAGGTAGATCGCCCACGCGTACTGGTAGTTGGCGAGCGCGCCGCCCGTCCCCTCGTAGCTGAGCCGGACGACCAGCAGCGCCGAGAACTGCTGCGCCGCGACGGTGGCGAGGCCGGCGATCGCGAGCCGCCGCACCCGGCGCGCCACCCCGTCCGGGAAGCGCAGCGTCGGGCGCAGCTTCAGCTTCAGCCGCCACGCCGCGATCCCGGCGGTCGCCGCCATCGCGACGCCGCCGAGCGCCGTGCCGATCGACAGCGTCAGCTCCGCGTCCAGCGGCAGGCCCGCCAGGTCGTTCTCGTAGCCGCGGCCGAGCGGCGCGTAGGCGACGTAGGCGCCGATCACCACCAGGCTCGACATCAGCGGCGCCAGCGCGGGCGCCACGAACCGGCGGTGCGACTGCAGCAGCCCGTACAGGACGACCGCCATCCCGTACATGACCATCTGCGCCGACATGATCGCGAGCATGCTGGAGCCGACGTCGACGATGTCGCCGCGCGAGCAGCCCTTCAGGTCGCCGCCGACCAGCAGCTCCATGACCGGGCGGGCGCCGAGCGCCATCAGCGCCGACAGCGGCACCATCAGCACGACGATCCAGGTGAGCAGCGCCGACCCGATCCGGCGGACCTGCTCGCGGTCGCCGCGCTCGGCCGGCCCGGCCAGCACCGGCACGACCATGCTGGCGAGCGCGCCGCCCGCGACGATCTCGTAGACGATGCTGGGGAACTGCGTCGAGGTGAAGTACGCCTGGCTCAGGCAGGACGTGGTGACCGTCTGCGAGAAGGCGTAGGTGCGCCCGAACCCGGCCAGCCGCGACAGGACGGTGATGACCGCGATGACGACGGCGGCGCCGGCGAGGCCGCCGGCAAGCCGGCGCGCGGCCGGGGAGCGCCGGGCCGGCGGGGACGTTTCGGGAGGGGGCACGCTCGTGGAGGTTCCGCCGGGGGGCGTCCGCTGCGCCTAGGCGGGTCCCGCGGCGACGCCGTTGCCCGCGGGCCCCGGCTGCGGCGGGACGGACGGGCGGAACGCGTCCTCGGTCACCGGCTTGTCCGCCGCGGCGGGAGCGGGGACGGCGGCGGCCGGGCGGCGGCCGAGCATGTCGATGCGGTTCAGCACCGGGTTTCCCGCGATGACCTTGGTGAAGCTGACGTACTCGCTGGCGGCGTTCAGCCCGACGAGGCCGGCGAGGACGGCGAGCCGCGGCCCCCGGCCGAGCCGGGTCGCGGCGAGGCCGAGCAGCGCGCCCAGCGCGTTCGCGCCGGTGTCGCCGAGCATCGCGCGCTCGCCGAGGTCCTCGGGCAGGAGCGCGGCGGCGGCGCCGAGCGGCGCCGCGACGACGGCGGAGCCCGACCGGGTCAGCGCCAGCGGCGCGCCGGTGAGGAGCCCGACCTTGACGGCCCGCCCGGGACGCAGGTCGAACAGGTTCATCAGGTTCGCGGCCCCGGCGATCACCGCGCCGTTGACGAGGGTGTCGAACGCGCGCCCGGTCCGGGTCGGGGCGGGGGACCCGGCGACCGCGGCGGCGGCCAGCCCGGTCGCGCCGATGCCGAGGATCTTCACCGCCCCGCTGGTGACCTCGCCGCGGGCGAGCGCGGTCAGGTGGCCCTTGAAGCCGCGGGACGCGCCGGACCCCGCGAGGTCGTCGTACCCGCCGAGGACGCCGGAGCCGGCGCCCGCGAGGAGCGCGGCGGCGCGCATCCGGGCGGTGGCGCCGGGGGCGAGCAGCCCCGCCGCGGCGGCGCCCGCGACGACCGCGGGCCCCTCCAGCAGCGTCACCGGCTCGCCGCGGTGGTTGACGCGCCCCCAGACGTCCTCGCCCGGCAGGCCGTTCAGCCCGGGCGGCCGGCGGGTCAGCGCGGCGTAGGCGGCGCGCGCCGCCACGGCGCCGAGGCCCATGCCCGCCGCGAGCCGCGCGCCCCTGGCCATGCCTCGTTTCATCAGGTCACCCGTTCTTCCCCGCCGTGGGCGCGGGCGAGGGCAGGTAGCCGCTCACGCCGGCGCCCGTCCCGTACTGCCCGGACTTGCCGCCGATCTCCTCCTGCAGCGCCAGGATCGTCACGACCTGCCCGGACGCGGTGTCCACCACGTCCACGGTGGAGACCGAGTCCCCGGCGTCGGAGTCGCGCAGCGCCGCGATCAGCCCGCCCTCCTGCGCGGAGGTCGGCGGGCCACCGACGACGGTACCGCGCCCGGCACCGTCGAGGGCGGAGGCCAGCGAGATCAGTGCCTTGTTGTCGGCGTCGCCGCCGTCGTAGGCGTACGGGGCGGCGGGCGCGACGACGACGGCGAGCGTCGCGTGCTGGCCCGGCTTGCCGCTGGTCGTGACGTACCCGGCCTCCTTGAAGCCGTTGAGGACGGCGCCGCCGACGGCGTCCTCGCGGCCGGACTTGGCGGGGTCCTTGGTGACGAGGGCGTTCGCCAGCACCGCGCCCGCCTTATCGTAGGGGCTCGCGTCGGCGGCGAACTCGACGTCGTCGGCCTTCAGCTGCGTGGACAGCTCGTCGACGGTCGTCTGCTGGTCGTCGTCCAGGAGCTTCTTCTGGATCGTGACGCGGCCGGTGACGGCGGCGCCCGCGTTCTTCGCCAGCTCGCTGACCTGCTCGATGCTGTCGTTGCCGGCGCCCGGCGTCTCGATCAGCACGACGGACTGGCCCTTCAGCCGGTTCGCGACGATCTGCGGCGACAGCACCTTGGTGAACTGCTCCTGGCCGTTGGCCTGGTGCTGCAGGTCGCGCTGCGCCAGCCGGGCCTGCTGGGCGGTCTTGGCCGCCGAGTTGGCCTGCTGGCGCAGGGTGTCGCTCACCGAGTCCGACAGCGTGGTGGAGCCCAGCACGATGCCGAGCGCCAGCGCCAGGAAGATCGCGACGATGGAGACGAGATGGTAACGGAAATCGATCACGTGAAGAGTCCGGTCAGCCAGAAGACGAAGGCGTGCCAGCGGTCGGCGATCAGGGGACTGATGACGTCCCCCGCCGGAGACATGGCGACGGCGGTGACGATGGCGATGAACGCGCCGAGGACGAGGAACAGCAGCGACCAGGTGGAGATCCTGCTGCGGTAGAGCCTGCTGACGCCCTTGGCGTCGACGAGTTTACTGCCCACCCGGAGCCGGGTGAGGAACGTGCTGGCCATGCCGGCGCGGCCCTTGTCGAGGAACTCCACCATGTTGGCGTGCGTGCCGACCGCGACGATCAGGGTCGCGCCCTTGTCGTCGGCGAGCAGCATCGCGATGTCCTCGCTGGTGGCGGTGGCCGGGAACACCACGGCCTCCTGCCCGAGCTCGTGGACGCGCTTCAGGCCCGGCGCGCGGCCGTCCCGGTAGGCGTGCACGACGATCTCGGCGCCGCAGGTGAGCGCGTCGTCGGACACCGAGTCCATGTCGCCGACGATCATGTCGGGACGGTAGCCGGCCTCCAGCAGCGCGTCGGCGCCGCCGTCCACCCCGATCAGCACCGGGCGGTACTCGCGGATGTAGGGCCGCAGGGTCGCGATGTCCTCGCGGTAGTGGTAGCCGCGGACGACGATCAGCGCGTGCCTGCCGTTGATCCTGGTGGTGACGTCGGGGACGCCGACGCCGTCGATGAGCAGGTCGCGCTCGCGCTTGACGTACTCCATCGTGTTGGCGACGAACGCCTCCAGCTGGGACGCGAGCCCCGCCTTGGCCTCGGTCAGCGCCGTCTCGACCGACTCGTCCGTCTGCTCGGTGCCCTTGGCGACGACGTCCTCGCCGCGGTACACGGCGGGGCCCTCGACGCGGACCTGGTCGCCCTCGCGCAGCTTCGTGAAGATCTCCGGGCCGACGTCGTCCAGCAGCGGGATGCCGGCCTCGATCAGGATCTGCGGGCCGAGGTTCGGGTACCGGCCGGAGATGCTGGGCGCGACGTTCACCACGGCGCCGGCCTCGCACGACACCAGCGCCTCGGCGCTGACGCGGTCGAGGTCGACATGGTCGATCACCGCGACGTCGCCGGGCTGCAGCCGCTTGGTCAGGTCCTTGGTGCGGCGGTCGAGCCGGACCGTGGCGCTCACCCCGGTGCGGCCGTCCTCGCGGCCGCGGCCGAGCGCGAGCACGCGGCGCGGCAGCCTCCGGGTCAGCCGGACGCCCCGCTCGGCGGCCGCGTCGGCGCCCGCGTCGGCGGCCGCATCGGCGGCCGGGCCGGCGCCCGCCGCTGTGCCGGGCTCGGTGGTGGGTGACGGGTCGTTCATCGCCAACCATCCTGCCAGAGCATGGCGGTGAACGCCGGAAAGGACGACTCTCCAAGCGTGTCCACTCGTGCACCCTCTGTAGTTATTGGACTGATTACCGTTCGCCGGCGGCCATGGCGAGCAGCTCCTCGGCGTGCGCGCGGCCGAGCTCGGAGTCCTCCAGGCCGGCCAGCATCCGCGACAGCTCCCGCACGCGTCCCTCCCGGTCGAGGGCGGTGACGCCGCTGCTGGTCACGGTGCCGTCGTCGGACTTCTCCACCAGCAGGTGCTGGTCGGCGAACGCCGCGACCTGCGGCAGGTGCGTGACGACGATCACCTGGGCGTTGCGGGCCAGCCGCGCCAGCCGCCGCCCGATCTCCACCGCCGCCTTGCCGCCGACGCCCGCGTCCACCTCGTCGAACACGAACGTCGGGACCGGGTCGGCGCCCGCGAACACGACCTCGATGGCCAGCATCACCCGGGACAGCTCACCCCCGGACGCGCCCTTGTGCAGCGGCAGCGGCGGCGACCCCGGGTGCGGCGCGAGCCGCACCTCCACCTCGTCGACGCCGTGCGGCCCGTAGTCGCCGGTCGCGTCGACCGTCACGGAGACGCGGGCGTGCGGCATCGCGAGCGCCGTCAGCTCCGCGGTGACGGCGCCGGAGAACCGCTCGGCGGCGCGGGTGCGGACCGCGGTCAGCTCCCCCGCCTCGGCGGTGAGCCGCTCGGTCAGCTCGGCGTGCTCGGCGCGCAGCTCCTCGATGCGGTCGTCGTCGCCCTCCAGCTCGGTGAGGCGGGCCGCGGCCGTCCGCGCCCACTCCTGGACCTCGGCGACCGTCCCGTCCGCCCCGCCGTACTTGCGGGTCAGCGCGGTCAGCTCCGCGCGCCGCTCCTGGACGGCCGCGAGCCGCGCCGGGTCGGCGTCCACGGACTCGGCGTAGGACGCGAGGTCGGTGCCGACGTCGGACACCAGGTAGCCGGCCTCGGCGAGCCGGTCGGCGAGCGCCGCCAGCTCCGGGTCGTGGTCGCGGACGGCGTCCAGCGCGTTGCGGGCCTGGCCGAGCAGGTTCGTCACGTTCGCCGCCTCGAACGCGGCGGCCGGGTCGCCGAGCAGCGCCTCGTGCGCGGTGTCGGCGGCGCCCCGCAGCGCGTCGGCGTGGCCGAGGCGCTCCTCCTCGGCGGCGAGGTCGGCGTCCTCGCCGTCCTTCGGCTCGACCTTCTCGATCTCCTCCAGGCCGAAGCGCAGCACGTCGGCCTCCTGGGCCCGTTCGCGTGCCCGCGTCGTCAGCTCCTCCAGCAGCGCGGTGACCTGCCGGTGCCGCTGGTACGCCTTGGTGTAGGCGCGCATCGGCTTGGTCAGCGCGGCGCCCGCGTACCGGTCGAGCGCGGCGCGCTGCCGCCCGGCCTGCAGCAGCCGCTGCTGGTCGGACTGGCCGTGCACGGCGACCAGGTCGTCCGCCAGGGTGATCAGGACGCTCACCGGGACGGACCGGCCGCCGAGGAACGCCCGGGAGCGGCCCTCCGCCGACACCGACCGGCTGATGATCAGCGCGCCGTCGTCCAGCTCGCCGCCGGACTCCTCGACCCGCTCGACCGCGCGGCCGCCCGGATCGACGACGATCCGGCCCTCGACCGTGGCGCGGCCCGCGCCCGGCCTGACCCGCTGCGGGTCGGCGCGGCCGCCGAACAGCAGCCCGAGGCTGGTGACCACCATGGTCTTGCCCGCCCCGGTCTCCCCGGTCACCACGTTGAAACCGGGCGACAGATCGAGCACGGCCTCGTCGATCACCCCGAGGCCCTGGATCCGCACCTCATCGACCATCGGACGCACCGGCGTCACAACCCTCCGAAAACAGATCCCCGATCAGCGCCTGTGGAGATTATCCCTTCTCACCGCCGGACGCTCCCCCGTCCGATCCGCCGGGGCCGCCGTCCGGCGCGAACCCCGGCCCCGGGTAACCGGCCACGCCGCCGACCGCCGGGGCGTCTCCGACCTGCGAATCCGCCAGCGGCGGGGACGGCCGGGACGGCTGCCGGACCCGCCCGCGCCAGCCCGTCACGGGCAGCCCGAACTTGGTGACCAGCCGGTCGGTGAACGGGGTGAGGTGCAGCCGCGCGAGCCGCACCGGCTCCGCGCCGCGGCGGACCTCCACCCGCGCGCCCGGCGGCAGGTCCAGCGTGCGGCGCCCGTCGCACCACAGGACGGCGCGCGGCGTGCCCGGCAGCACCTCCACCGCGACCGACGAGCGGGGCGACACCACCAGCGGGCGGGCGAACAGCGAGTGCGCGCTGATCGGCACGACCAGCATCGCCTCCACCTCCGGCCACACCACCGGTCCGCCGGCGGAGAACGCGTAGGCGGTGGAGCCGGTCGGCGTGGCGCACACCACGCCGTCGCAGCCCCAGTTCGACAGCGGCCGGCCGTCGATCTCGGCGACGACCTCCAGCATCCGCTCCCGTTCGGCCTTCTCGATGCTCGCCTCGTTCAGCGCCCATGTCGTCCCCATCACGGTGCCGTTGCGGCGGGCGGTGACGTCGACCGTCATCCGCTCCTCGACCTCGTAGCGGCGGTCGCAGACGCGGTCGACGGTGGCGGCGAGGTCCTCCCGCTCGGCCTCGGCGAGGAACCCGACGTGGCCGAGGTTGACGCCGAGCAGCGGGGTGCCGGACGTGCGGGTCAGGTCGGCGGCGCGCAGCAGCGTGCCGTCGCCGCCGAGGACCATGACGACCTCGGCGCCGTCGGCCGCCGCGGCGGTGCCCGGCATGACCTCCACTCCCGTGCTGCCGATCTGCCCGGCCTCGTCGTCCAGGACCCGCACGCGTATCCCGGCCTCGCTGAGCCGCTCGATGACCAGCTGCGCGCTGCGGACGGCCTCGGGCCGCCCGGTGTGCGTCACGACCAGCACCGACCTTGTGCTCATGCTCTCGCTCCACTCCCCGACGCGCTCCGGCGTACAGACGTCTGGACGAACGTCCCTGATGCGGGCGTTCCCGGTTCGGACGCACTCTGTACGGTCCGGGGACGGTGTCCGTTCGCGAGCCGGCCGCTCACCGCGGGCCCTCCTCGATCGCCTTCGCCAGCGCGGCCGCGTCCAGCGGCGGGGCGCCGGCGCGCAACCACAGGAAGTACTCCACGTTCCCGGACGGCCCCGGCAGCGGGCTCGCCGTGACGCCGAGGACGCCCAGGCCGAGCGTCCCCGCGTGCTCGGCGACGCCCCGCACGGCCGCCGCGCGCAGCTCCGGGTCGCGGACCACGCCGCCGGCCCCGACCCGGTCCTTGCCGACCTCGAACTGCGGCTTCACCATGACCGCATAGTCGGCGCCGGGTGTGACACATTCGCGCACCGGCCCGAGCACGAGCTTCAGCGAGATGAACGAGAGGTCGCCGACGACCAGGTCAGGGGGCGGGTCGCCGAGCGTCCCGGGTTCCAGCTCGCGGATGTTGACCCGCTCCATGACGGTGACCCGGTCGTCGGTGCGCAGCGACCAGGCGATCTGCCCGTATCCGACATCGACCGCGTAGACGTGCGCGGCGCCCGCGCGCAGCAGGACGTCGGTGAACCCGCCGGTGGAGGCGCCGGCGTCCAGGCAGGTGCGCCCCCCGACCTCCAGGCCCGCGAACGCCTTCAGCGCGCCGGCGAGCTTGTGCCCGCCGCGCGACACGTACTCGGGGCCGCCGGCGGCCTCCGCGACGAGGATCGCCGCCCCGGCCTCGACCTGCGTCGCGGCCTTCGCCGCCCGCTGCCCGCCGACCCGCACCCGCCCGTCGGCGATGAGCTGCCCGGCGTGCTCCCGCGACCGCGCCAGCTTCCGCCGCACCAGTTCCGCGTCCAATCTCCGGCGAGCGCTCACGGGCGGGGGCGGAGGGCGTCGGGGAAGGCGGGGCGGGACGGCTGTGACGGCTGTGACTGCTGGGGCGGCTGGGGCGGCTCGTCCTGCCCGGCGGACGCGAGCAGCTCCTGGAGCCGCCGGTGGACGTCCTCGAAGATCTCCACGTGCTCGCCGACGGGCCGCCCGCCGAGCTCGCCGAGGCCCGCCACGGCGGCGTCCACGCGCGGGTCGCCGGTCGGCTCCGGCGGCGGCACGGCCGGAAGCCGCGACTCCCGCGCCTCCGGCCCGGCGGCCGGCGCCTCCTCCGCAGCGGGGATCTCCCGCGTCCCGGCGGCCTCGTCCGACATCGCGTCTCCTCCCAACGGTCCCGGATCGCCCGTGCCGGGTCGCCTCCGTCTCACCCCGAACGCTACCGCGATGTTCCCGCCCACCCGCCGGGCCCGGGTTCTGGACCGTCCCGGCCCGGCCGCAGAGTGTCACTTGGCGGAGGTAGTCTCCCGGTCGTGCGGCTCGACATCGTTGCCGGAGGAATGGGGAACGGCCTGACCATGGCGAACGAGGAGGACTGCCGCGCGGCGCTGGACCGCGTCGCGGCGCGGCTGGCGGAGGTGGACGCCGACCGGCTCGCCGAGCACGTCGTCGAGCGGACGATCAGCTGCCGCATCCCGGACCTCGGGCTGGCCTACCGCACCCGGGTGCACGAGGGCGGTCTCGACCGGTTCGAGCCCGACGGCGACCCCGGGTCCGCGCAGGTCCGGCTGACCGTGGACAGCGACGACCTCGTCGCCATGGCGCACGACGAGCTGCATCCGGCCAAGGCGTGGGCCACCGGCCGGGTCAAGATCGAGGCGAGCATCTTCGACCTGCTGCGCCTGCGGAAGCTGCTCTAGAGGGCGAGGCCCTCCAGGGCTTCCGAGAGGGCTTCGGGGGACGCCGGCGTGTCGGTCTCCCAGGCGGCGGACGCGAGGGCGCGGAGGCCGTCGTAGGGGTCCCCGGAGCCGGTGAGGGCGAAGGCGTCCCCTTCACGGCGGGCCGTCCAGCCGCGGCAGGTGTGGCCGCCGTCCGCGGAGACGGTCTCCGGATGCGGGACGAGCAGGCCGGTCAGGTCCGGGGCCAGGTAGTCGGGGCGGCGGTTCGGCGGGGCGGTGAGGGCCTGCATGGGGTCGGTGACGCCGGTGAAGACCAGCAGGCTGTCGGCGCCGCCGTTGCGGGCGCCCTCGATGTCGGTGTCGAGGCGGTCGCCCACGACGAGGGGGCGCTCGGCGCCGGTGCGCAGGATCGACTCCTGGTGCAGCGGCCGCTCGGGCTTGCCGGTGACGATCGGCTCGACGCCGGTCGCCGAGCTGATCACGCGGAGCAGGGACCCGTTGCCGGGGTGCGGCGGCCCCTCGCCGCCGGGGATGGTCAGGTCGCCGTTGGAGCCGACGAACAGCGCGCCCATGCTGACGGCCTGCGCGCCCTCCGACAGCGCCCCGTAGGTGAGATCCGGGTGGTAGCCCTGCGCGACGGCCGGGGGCCGCCCGGCGGCGGTCGACACCGGGCGAAGGCCGTGCTGGTACAGGGCGTGGCGCAGGCCCATGCCGCCGACCACGAGCACCTCCGACCCCGCGGGCAGTCGTTCGGCGAGCAGGCGTGCGGCGGCCTGCGCGGAGGTCACCACGTCCGCCGGGTCGGCCGGGACGCCCACGTCGGTGAGCAGTTCCGCGACGGCCGACGGGGTCCGGGACGCGTTGTTCGTCACGAACGCGAGCCGCTGCCCCGCCGCGCGGGCCTTGGCGAGCGAGTCCGCCGCCGCCGGAACGGGCCTGCGGCCGACGTAGACGACCCCGTCGAGGTCGAGCAGGGCGACGTCGTACGCCTCGCTCAGGGGACGGTCGCTGCCTTTCATCGCGCTCCTCATGCGGGTGATCGTACGGGGGATGTTACCGACGGGTAAGGGCCGGGTCAGCGCCGGGCGTCGAGGGTGGCCCTGGCGTGCCGCAACGCCTTCGCGTAGTCCTGGTTGTCCGGGCGCATGGCGACGGCGAGCGCGAGCTGCTCGACGGCGCCCCCGAAGTCGCCCAGCCGGCTCAGCGACAGCCCGAGCCCGAACCGCGCGTAGTCCTCGGCGGGCTCCGCCTCGACGATCCGGCGGAAGCTCGCCGCCGCCGCGCCGAACTGCCGGGCGCCGAACTGGGCGCGGGCGAGCGCCTCCCGGATGCTGTGCGACCCCGGTTCGGCCTCGGCGGCCCGGGCCAGCAGCTGCAGCGCGGCGGCGGCGCTGCCCGACCGCAGCAGCTCCAGGCCCCGCGTGTACCACTCGTAGACCCCGCCTTCGGGCGGGGCGGGCCGCTCGCCAGGGCCACCCGGGTCGTTCCCCGGGGAATCCTCCGGGCGTCCAAGCCCTTGACCACTCATATGGACCTCCCCTCGGATCATTACGACCGTACCCGCCGGGGCGCCGCGCGCCTCCCGGTGAATACCATGCCCAGCGTGGACGACGACCTGCCCTCCGGCCTCGGGCCGGAGGAGTTCAGCGCCCGGATCTTCGGGACGGCGGGGCCGCGCACGGGCGCCGGCCTGGAGCTGGCCCCGTTCCGCGGCGTCCGGTTCGTCCCCGAGGTGGCCGGCGACCCGGCGGCGGTGACCATGCCGCCGTACGACCTGATCGACGAGGCGGCGGCGCTGCGGCTGCTGGCGGGCGGCGGGCACAACATCGTCCGGCTGAACCTGCCGCGCGCGGCCGGGGAGAGCTACGCCGCGGCGGGCGAGCGGCTCCGCCGCTGGCTGGCCGAGGGCGCGCTCGCCATCGATCCGGGCCCGGCCCTCTACGTCTACGAGGCGGCGCGCGGCGGGACGGTCCTGCAGCGCGGCCTGATCGGCGGGCTGGGCCTGCGCGCGGAGGCCGACGGGGTCGTGCTGCCGCACGAGAACGTGTTCCCCGGCCCGGTCCGCGACCGGCTGGCGCTGATGACGGCCGCGAACGCCAACCTCGAACCGATCTTCCTGGTGTACGAGGGCGGCGGCGACGCGGCACGCATCGTCGACGGCGCCGCCTCGTCCGCGCCGCTCCTGGAGTTCGACGCGGACGACGGGCTGACGCACCGGCTGTGGCGCATCACCGACCCCGCTCTGCACGCGCGGGTGGCCGCCGACCTTCGCGACAAGCGGGCCCTCATCGCCGACGGCCATCACCGCTACGCCACCTACCGCGCCCTGCAGGCCCGCCACCACGCGGCCGGTGATGGTCCCGGGCCTTGGGACGAGGGGCTGGCGCTCCTGGTCGACTCCACCCGTTACCCGCCGCATTTGGGGGCGATCCACCGCGTCCTGCCGGATCTCCGTCCGGACGACGCGGTCGAGAGGGCGCGCAAGGCGTTCCACGTGACCGACTTCTCGGACGAGGGGTCCGCCATCGAAGCGCTCGCCAATGCGGATGGTCCCGCCTTCCTGCTCGGTGGAGGCGACTCCCTTCATCTCCTTACCGACCCCCACGAGGACGCCATCGCGCGCTGCAAGCCGTCCGGGCACTCCCAGCGCTGGTGCAGGCTCGACACCGCCGTCCTGGACTACCTCCTCATCGACACCTTGTGGGACGTCCCGGAGAACGAGAACGCCATCGAGGTGGTGCACGACGACCCGTCCGCCGCGATCGGCCGCGCCCGGCGCTCGGGCGGCACGGCGGTCGTCCTCAACCCGCTGAGGGTCGAGGACGTGCTCGCCGTCGCGGGCGAGGGCGAGCGCGTGCCGCGCAAGTCGACCTCGTTCGGGCCCAAGCCCCGCACCGGTCTCGTCCTGCGGCTTCTCGACCCGGACGCCCCCGAGAGGCCATGATCGGGGAATGGACACCGCGACCACGATCACACCGCTCGGCGGGGACGTCTACGAGATCGACACCCGGATGGCCGGCTACAGCGGCATCACCGCCGGATACCTGATCCTGTCCGACCGGCCATGCCTGGTGGAGCCCGGCACGTCCGGTTCGGCGCCCGTGGTGCAGGCGGCGCTGCGGGCACTGGGCGTCGGGGCGGACGACCTGGCGACCGTGGTCGTGACGCACATCCACCTGGACCACGCGGGCGGCGTCGGCGACATAGCGCAGATGTACCCGGGCGCGGAGGTCGTCGTCCACGAGAAGGGCGCGCGGCACCTGGCCGACCCGGCGCGGCTCATGCGCAGCGCCCGCATGGTGTACGGGGACAGCCTCGACACCCTGTTCGGCGAGTTGAAGCCGACGGACGCGTCCCGGATCCGGGCCGTCGAGGACACCGGCGTCATCGACCTCGGCGGCGGGCGGCGGCTGGAGTCGCACTACTCCCCCGGCCACGCCAAGCACCACGTCGGGCTGGTGGACTCCCAGACCGGCGACCTGTACGTGGGCGACGCCGCCGGCATCTACATCCCGGAGACGGCGGACGTGAAGCCCGCGACACCGCCGCCCGACTTCGACCTGGACGCCGCGCTGGCGTCCCTCGGCAAGTTCCGGTCGCTGGGCCCGCAGCGGCTGCTGTTCGCGCACTACGGGCCCGTGACCGAGGTGGACGACACGCTCGAACGGTCGGCGGAGGAGCTGCGCGTCTGGGTGGACGCCGTCCAGGACGCCAAGGACCAGGACCTCGACCTCGACCACGCCGTCGCCATGGTCGTCAACCGGACCAGGGGCCGCTACGCCGTCATGGCCGACGACGCCGACCCCGACCTGGTCGCCAAGTACGAGGTGCTGAACAGCGCCGAGAGCAACGTCACCGGCATCCTGCACGCTCTGAACAGGCACGCCTGAAGCCGCGTCCTCGACGACGGGCACGCCCCCGGCAGGGGCGCGCAGCGCTCTCAGCGACGGAAGGGGCCGGTGACCTCGAACGTGTAGCCGTCCGTGCCCGCGATGAAGCCGCTCTTGCCGCGCTGGGACGAGAAGTACAGGCGTGAGCCGTCCGGGCTGAACGCGCAGCCGGTGACCTCCGACTCGTCGTGGCCGAGGACGCGCAGGAACGGCGTCACGATCCCGTCCGTGGTGATGAGGTTGATCTCCATGTTGTCGCCGTCCTCGGCGACGTACAGGTCACCGGACGCCGTGGCCGTCACGGCGTCGACACCGTGCAGGGGCGCCTCTCCACTGGTGACGAGGTCGTCGTCGTAGGCGATGTCCAGCCGTTCGCCGGCCGCGTCGTAGCCCCACACACGGTTGTCGCCCTTGGTGGTGAAGTAGCAGACACCGTGCGTGTAGTAGCAGCCCTCGCCGCCGTCGAAGCGCATGGCGTCCGACACCTGCTCGCGGGTCGGTGTAAGCCAGAACTGCGGGCTCGGCACTTTCGTCCACGTGACGGACCCCGTCCCGGAGCCGACCAGGACTTCGAGCGTCCCGGACGACAGGTCGCCCCACGTCTTCGGGCGGAACCGGTAGAAGCAGCCGTCACTTTGGTCCTCGGTCAGGTAGACGACCTTGCGCTCGGGGTCGGACGCGGCGGCCTCGTGCTTGAACCGGCCCATCGCCGGACGCGGCACCGCCGAGTTCTGCCCGCACGGATCCGTCTCGTACACGAGGCCGTAGTCGTGCTCCTCGCACGACAGCCACGTGTTCCACGGCGTCGCCCCACCGGAGCAGTTCAGCGTGGTGCCGTTCAGGATCCGGTACGCGGACGTCACCTTCCCGGACGCGTCGAACCGCATGGCGGACACACCGCCGACGACGGGGACCTCCGAGTTGCTGACGTAGATCCAGCCGTCCCCGTCGGGGAAGCACGCACCGCCGTCGGGCGCGGGATGCCAGGTGTGCCGCGTCCCTTCGACGCGCTGCAGCGACCGCGCCACGATCCGGCTCGTGAACCCCTTCGGCAGTTGCAGCCCGTTGCCGTCCACGGCCTGCAGCGCACCGTACGGGCCCGGGCCGGGCTGCGCCGGCCCGGAGGCGAAGGCCCGCTGCCACAGGGCGCCGGAGAACACGGTCGTGCCGCCGGCGACGGCGGTGGCGCGCAGGAACGTGCGTCGGTTCAGGGACATGACTCTCCTCATGGAGTCGATCACCGCCGGACGAATCCGGCGGCCCCCGATCGGCACAGTCCCGTGAATATCCGGGAAACCTACCCGCCAGTCAAGTACCGGTGGTCACTCCCCTGGTGGAGGCTCCTCGCCGTCCGCCGGCTTCGGCTCCAGGAACAGCACCTGCGCCTCGGGAACGTCCTCGTCCGACGCCTCCCGCACCTCGGGCTCGGCGGGCTTGAACGCGATGTCCGTGGCCGCCCCGGCCTCCGCTACGTCCTGTCCCTCGCCACCCGCACCATCTTCCGTGCCCACACCATCAGCGGCCACATCGCCAATGACCGCGCCATCAGTGACCGCGCCATCAGTAGTCGCGGCATCGGTGGTCGCGCCATCGTCGTCGCCTACATCATCGCCTTCTTCGCCGATGCCGACCATTTCAGCGTCGTCTTCCTCGGTGTCCTCGGTGTCGAGGATGTGGAGGCCTTCGATCTCGGCGTAACGTTCGGCGGCGTCGGTGTCGCCGTCCCGGTCGGCGGCGGCGGTCCGCGCGAACCAGTCGGCGGCCTCGTCCGCCCGTCCCGCCTCGGCGAGTGCGTCCGCGTAGGCGTAGAACAGCCGCGTCGACCACGGCCGGAGCCTCCGGTCGCGCAACTCCGGGACCTGCAGGGTGACGACGGCCGCGTCGTACTGGCCCATGTCGCGGCGGACGCCCGACTCCACGATGCGGAGCTCGACGCGTCCCATCGGGTCGAGGTTCTCGGCCTCCGGCGACTTGATCAGGTCGAGGGCACGCTCGGGACGGCCGAGGCCCCGCTCGCAGTCGACCATCACCGGCAGGTAGGAGTCGTCGCCGGCGCCGAGCCGCCGCGCGGCCCGCAGCTCCGCGAGCGCCTCCGCCCACTCGCCCGCGTGGTATGCCGCGATACCGGCGGCCTCCCGGACGATCCCGACCCGCGACGCGAGCCGCCGCGCGGCCTTCGCGTGCTTGTAGGACTGCTCGGGCTCGTCCTCGGCCAGCCGTCCCGCCATCACCAGATGGCGCGCGACCTTGGTCGCCAGGTCCTTCGGAAGCGTGCGCAGTTCAACGCGCGCGTCGACGTCCAGCTCCTCGCCGGTGACATCGTCCGGCAGCAGCGGGTCATCGTGCCTGGGAAGTTCCTGCTCGTCGCTTCGTCCCCGCCTGTCCTGACGGTCACGAGGCGGGCCATAGGAACGTCCGCCGTCTTGGGGACGCTTCGGCCCGCGCCCTTTGAAGGGCCTGTCCCGGTCGCCCGGACGCCCTTCACGCTTGCCTTCGAACCGGCGCCCGCCCGGACGTTCGTCGCGGTCCTTGAACCTGCGCTCGCCCTGGCCCTCACCAGTGCGCGGACCACCCGGACGCCCATCGCGCCGCGGCCCTGCCCCCTGGCCCTGGCGAGGCGCACGGGATCCGCCGAAACCACCGGCTCGGCGCTCCTCCGGCTTGCCCCGACCACCACGCGGCCCATCGAACCGCCGCTCACCAGACCCGCCCTGACCACTCCGCGGCCCATCGAACCGCCGCTCACCCTGAGCGCCCCGGGAGCCCTCGAACCGCCTCTCACCGGGCCCGCCAGAGGCACCACGAGCACCGCCGTACTGGCGTTCACCCCGTTCGCCCTGACCGCCGCGGGGCCCATTGAACCGCCGCTCACCGCGCTCGCCCTGGCCACTGCGGGGCCCATCGAACCGCCGCTCGCCAGACCCGCCCTGACCACCACGCGGCCCATCGAACCGCCGCTCGCCAGATCCACCCTGGCCACTGCGGGGTCCGTTGGAACGCCGCTCACCCGGCCTGCCCTGAGCGCCCCGGGAGCCCTCGTATCGGTTCTCACCAGGCCTGCCCTGGCCGCCGCGCGCACCGCCGTACCGCCGCTCGCCCTGACCTTCGAACCGCCGCTCGCCAGATCCGCCTTGGGCACTACGAGGCCCGCTGAAACGCCGCTCGCCCCGATCTGCAGGCTTGCCCCGGCCACCGCGCGGACCCTCGAACCGGCCTTCCCCGCGCTCACCGCGAGGGCCCCCGGAAGAACTGCGCTCCCGACGGTCATCCGACCGGCCGTCACGGGATTCGGTACGCCGATCGTCGGAACGCTTGAACGGACGGCCTGGTTTGCGGTCATCGCGCTTACCGCGCGAATCCCGGTCCTTCCAACCACCGCCGGCGTGTGGCGCGCCCCCACGGGGCCCGCCGCCCTTGCGATCGCCGGAGCCGCCCGTGCCGCCACGGGCACCGCCCCCACGGCGGGGCGGGGTGTTCCGCCCGCCATCGCCCCGTCGCTCGCGGCTGTCGCCGCCGCGGCCGTCGTCTTCCGCGCTCATCACGTCCGTCACTGTTCTTGATGGTGGTTCGTGGACACTTGTCAGCCTACTTTGGCGGGACCACGACATGCGTCGAGGGCCGCCCCGCAAATCGGGGCGACCCTCGACCAAGTCAAGTCCGGCGGTGTCCTACTCTCCCACACAGTCTCCCATGCAGTACCATCGGCGCTGAAGGGCTTAACTTCCGGGTTCGGGATGGGACCGGGTGTTTCCCCTTCGCCAAAACCACCGAACGCCTCACGCACCACCCGCGCTGCGGGTGGGCAAGTCGACGTCCAAGCGACCAGGCTCGGTATCCAATTTGTATGCACTACGGGTGCCCAGGTTGTTTCCTGGGAACCACACAGGGACGCGAACAA
>NZ_BCQS01000026.1 GCF_001552195.1 Actinomadura latina NBRC 106108 | reverse complement strand
CCCGCTCCCGCAGGACCCCGGCTCCGGGGCAACCCTTCTAACTTACCTGCTCCGCTCCCATTGTCAACCCGATCCGCGAAGATCGTTTCGACAGTCGGAGGCGACCCAGGTCCCCGCGGAGACGACACACCCCCAGGCCCAAGACCTGGCAATGATCATTCCGTAGGAGACGCCCTGCGGGCCGGCCACCTCTCGGCGTCCTGCATCCCGTTCTGGCTTTGAGCCCATCCTACATCAGCCCGAGCGCCGCTCGAACCGATTTTCGGAGGTCCATCCCTCCCTCGGGCCGGCCGCCGACGTTCGGCGTCCTGCATCCCACCTGGAGCCGCCACGCAGATCCAACCCCGCGCGAACGGGGCTATTCCTGGTGGCTTCCTCGAGATCGGCCGCCATCTGGCGTCCCGCATCTCCCGAGGCAGGAGAGACATTAAGGTCCGTCGTGGGCACCGTCAAATCGCGGCACAGGCGTCACTCGCGAAAAGTTGTCACCCAAGCACACCATCAACCCCGCTGACCTCGCGATTCACGCACTACGTGCATCGGGTCACAGTGAGGTAGCGTGCGCAGACAACTCGTCCAGTCGGCGTCCAGGCGTCCGAGGGCGGGCAGTTGTGGCTCCCGGCACGACACTCGGCCGAGGTCAGGAGGAACACCTCGTGAATGTGCCCGTCGCCATCCGCGCTTCCGCAGAACGTCTCGTTGTCGCCGCGACCATGGGGCCCACGATCCATGACGTGCACGCCTGGCGGTTCAAGGTGGTTCCGGGCCTGGTCGAGCTGCACGCCGATCCGGACAGGTTCCGGCCCATGCACGATCCCGCGGGGCGGGGTCTGCATCTCAGCAGCGGCGCCGCACTCGTGAACCTCCGGCTGGCCGCCGCTCAGCTCGGGCACGCGGCCGTGGTCCGGCTGCTTCCCGATACGGGACGTCCATCGGTCCTCGCCTCGGTGCGCTTGGCCGGACGTCATCGGGTGACCCGCGAGGAGCGCCTCGTGTACGCCGCGACGCTGAAGCCCTTCCCCGCTCACCGTCCCGCATCGGGCATGCGGCCCGCACTCCCCGTCGTCAATGAGCTGGGCGAGGCCGCCCGCCTGGAGGGGGCGACGCTTCACCTGCTTCCTCGAGAACGGCTGACGAGCGGCCGATGGGCGGTTCTCACCACGCGCGGTGACTCCCCCGCCGAATGGCTCCGTGCCGGCCAGGCGCTCCAGCGGCTCCTGCTGAGCGCCACGGCCCGCTCCGTCTCCGTCTCGTTCATGTACGAGACGGTCGACGTGCCCGGGGCCGAGGACGTGACGGAGCCCGGCGAGGTGCCGCAGGTGCTGCTCGAACTCACGCAGCGCATGGACGCCGACCTACATGAGCCGCCGGTACGTCGAGAGGACGAAGGACAGCGGCGCCGGCAGCGGGTCCGGTAGCTGCCGCAACCGCTCCCGGAGCAGTTCGGCCGGGACGTGGTGCGCGCTCGGCCCCATCCCCACGAGGGTGGCCACCTCGTCATGGGTCAGGACGGCTTCCGCCTCGATCTCCTGGCGCGAATCGAACTTGAAGTAGCCCGCGAGCGCGGCGTCCATGCGCTCGGTCTTGCGCTCGTCGATCGAGAGCAGCCCGAGGGGCTCCACGAGTGGGCCGAGATGCCGGGGCGACGGGGTGACGGTGAACAGGAGCCCCTCGTCGCGGAGGACCCGGTGGAACTCGGCCGCGTTGCGCGGTGCGAAGACGTTGACGATCGTGTCGGCTGCGCCGTCCCGGAGCGGCAGCGGGCGCCAGAGGTCGGCGACGACGGCGCCCGCCCGCGCATGGGCCTTGGCCCCGCGGCGGGCGGCGTGCTTGGAGATGTCCAGCGCCAGCCCCACCGCGCCGGTCGACCGGTCGAGTATCCGGCTCAGGTAGTACCCGGTTCCGGCGCCCGCATCGACGACGAAACGAGGAGCGGCTCGGGAGACGCTCCTCGCCAGCCTGTCGGCGGGCGCGTCGAAATGGCCCGATTTCAGGAAGTCGTCCCGAGCCCGGACCATCTCCGGTGTGTCGGCCGTTCCCGGACGGGCGTTGCCCGGCAGGAGGTTCGCATAGCCCTGCCGCGCGATGTCGAAGGCGTGCCCGCCGGGGCAGCGCAGTCCGCCGCCGGCCAGTTCGAGGTCGGCTCCGCACACGGGGCACACCAGGTATGGGACGACATCGGCGAGCATCCGTCCATCATCGTCCATCCGGGCGGCGGCTCGGGCGTCACCACCCGGTTCTTTGCCCGCTCGCCGCTCGCCCGACGTCCCGCCGTCCACAGGACGACGGGTACGTGCAACGCGGAGCGGGCGCCGGTTGCGTCAGGCCTCCGCGCGCCGGCGGACGTCCTCCATGTCGAGGCCGCGGACCTGCTCGATCACGTTCTCCAGCACCGGCTCGGGCACGGCGCCCGCTTCGGCGAAGACGATGAGGCCGTCCCGGATCGCCATCAGCGTGGGGATCGACCTGATCCCGAACCGCTCGGACAGCTCCGGCTCGGAGTCGGTGTCGACCTTCGCGAACACGATGTCCTCGTGCTTGCCCGCCGACTTCTCGTAAACCGGCGCGAAGCGCTTGCACGGGCCGCACCACTCCGCCCAGAAGTCCACCAGCACGATGCCTTCGGCCTGAGCCACCTTGTCGAAGTTCTCAGCGGTCAGTGTGACCGTCGCCATGTCGGTTTCTCCTCAGTCGGGGTATCAGGTCGTAGAGCGGCTAACAGCCTCGCAGTATTCCCCGCCCGGGAATCACAGAGCGGTAATTAGCGTTGTCCTGCTAAGGGAGATCGCACCGGAGAAGGGTCAGGATGGCTGCAACCCGTACCAAGGGCGACAGGGTCGACGTCACCGACAAGGATCTTGTCGGTGCGTACCTCGACCGGATCGGCCGTACCCCCCTGCTCGACGCGCAGGCGGAGGTCGATCTGGCCAAGGCGATCGAAGGGGGCCTGTACGCCGAGCAGCTCCTCGAGGACGGGAGGGCGCCCGAGGGCGCGACCCGCGAGGAGCTGGAGGAGCTGGCCGCGGCGGGGCTGCGCGCGAAGCAGCGCTTCGTCGAGGCCAACCTGCGGCTCGTGGTCTCGATCGCCCGGAAATACCCGACCGACTCGTTGCCCCTCATCGACCTCATCCAGGAGGGGAACCTGGGGCTGATGCGCGCGGTGGAGAAGTTCGACTACCGCCGCGGCTTCAAGTTCTCCACGTACGCGACATGGTGGATCAGGCAGGCGATCGGGCGCGGGCTCAGCCACACCGCCCGCACCATCCGGCTGCCGGTCCATGTGGAGGAGGAACTTTCGCGGCTGCGGCGCGCGGAGCGCCAGCTCGGGCGGGAACTCGGCCGCGAGCCGACCCGGGAGGAGCTGGCCGGGACGCTGGGCGCCGAAGCCGAGCATGTGGACGAGCTGCTGCGCTGGCGGCGCGACCCGGCGAGCCTGGACGCGACCGTCGACGAAGCGGGCGAGACGCCGATGGGCGACCTCCTGGAGGACCCGGACGCCGTCACGCCGGAGGCGGAGATCCTCGCGCTGGACGACATCGAGGGCCTCGCGCGGCTGCTCGACCGGCTGCCGGAACGCGAGTCCGCGATCCTGCGCGCCCGGTTCGGGATGGACAGCGGGCAGCCGCTGTCGTACGCCCAGATCGGCGCCCGGTACGGCCTGAGCCACAACCGGGTGCGGCAGATCACCGACCGTTCGCTGCGGCGGCTGCGCCAGCTGGCGAACGAGACCGATCTGAGCGGCCGCAGGACCCTGACCGGGGCGCCCGGTCCCGCCCGGGAGCGGGAACCCGCGGCCGCCGGGAGCCGCGCGGCCTGACCGGACCCGCGCGGCACACGCCGGCATCATCGCGAATCGGGCGGCCCCGGCAGAGGGGCGGCCCGATTCGCGTTCCCGGCCGCGGCTCAGCATGCGAGAACACTCAGGATCGCCCGCGACACGCCCGCCGGCATCGCCGCTGCGGAGGGCTGCGGAGGGACTCACCGTCCCTCGCTGGGCGGGCGGTGCCATAGCCTTTTCCGCGTGAGTACATCCGCCGCAACCGGGGACCTCGACGCCTGGCGCCTGCTCCCCGCCCTCCAGCAGCCCGATTGGGACGATCCGGACGAGGTCCGGGCGGCCGCCGCCGAACTGGCGTCGCAGCCGCCGCTCGTCTTCGCCGGCGAATGCGACCAGCTGAAGGCGCAGCTCGCGGACGTCGCGCGCGGTGAGGCGTTCGTCCTGCAGGGCGGCGACTGCGCCGAGACGTTCGACGGGTCGAACGCCGACGCGGTGAAGAACAAGCTGAAGACGCTGCTGCAGATGGCGGTCGTGCTCACCTACGCCGCCAGTGTGCCGGTCGTCAAGATCGGCCGGATGGCGGGCCAGTTCGCCAAGCCGCGGTCGAAGCCCGTGGAGGTGCGCGGCGGCGTGGAACTGCCCGCCTACCGGGGCGACGCCGTCAACGGGTTCGCGTTCGACTCCGCGTCCCGCCGCAACGACCCGCACCGGCTGCTGAAGGCCTACCACTGCTCGGCGGTGACGCTGAACCTGTGCCGGGCGTTCACCAAGGGCGGTTACGCCGATCTGCGCCAGGTCCACGCCTGGAACCGCGACTTCGTCCAGAAGAGCCCTGCGGGACGCCGCTACGAGCAGCTCGCGGCCGAGATCGACCGGGCGCTGACGTTCATGAAGGCGTGCGGGGCGAACCCTGACGAGTTCCACGGGGTGGAGTTCTACTCCAGCCACGAGGCGCTGCTGCTGGAGTACGAGCGGGCGCTGACCCGCATCGACCACCTCAGCGGCCTGCCCTACGACGTTTCCGCGCACTTCCTGTGGATCGGCGAGCGCACCCGGCAGCTGGACGGGGCGCATGTCGAGTTCCTGCGGCACATCCGCAACCCGATCGGGGTGAAGCTCGGCCCGACGACGTCCGCCGACGACGCGCTGGCGCTGATCGAGCGGCTGAACCCCGACGGGGAGCCCGGTCGGCTGACCTTCATCACGCGGATGGGCGCGGGCAGGATCCGGGACGCGCTGCCTCCGCTGATCGAGAAGGTGCACCAGAGCGGCGCGCCGGTCGCGTGGATCTGCGACCCCATGCACGGCAACACGTTCGAGGCGCCCAGCGGGCACAAGACCCGCCGGCTCGGCGACGTCCTGGACGAGGTGGCGGGCTTCTTCGAGGTGCACCGGGCGCTCGGCACCCACCCGGGCGGCATCCACATCGAGTTCACCGGCGACGACGTCACCGAGTGCGTCGGCGGCGGCCAGGGGCTCGCCGAGGCCGATCTGCACCAGCGGTACGAGACGGCGTGCGACCCGCGGCTCAACCGGGGCCAGTCGCTGGACCTGGCGTTCATGGTGGCGGAGCTGTACCGCGAGTCCGCCTGACCGGTCCGGTGGTTCGAGCCGGAGCGGGGCGCGTTCACCGGCCGGCGGGCCGGCGGTGGACGCGCTCCCAGCGGAGATAATGCGCGACGGTACGTTTCAGCGTGGAACGTACCGTCAGATGTCGACCTCGGCCCACACGACCTTGCCGCCGGTCACCGGGTCGGCGCCCCAGGAGTTCGCGAACCGGTCGACGATGAACAGGCCGCGGTGCGACTCGTCCAGCGGGCCGGGAACGGTCAGCCGGGGCAGCTGCGCGGCGCGGTCGCGGACCTCGACGCGGACGCGGCCGGAACCGCGCAGCAGCCGCAACTCCAGTGCGGTACCCGCGTGCCGGACGGCGTTGGCGACGAGTTCCGCCACGATCGCGGTGACGAGCTCCTCGCGGTCCATCAGCGCCCAGGTCCGCATGGTGCGGGCGGCGAGGCGACGCGCGTACTCCACCGCCTCCGTCTGCGGCGCCGCCCGCAGTGTGGTCTCGGTCATCGGGTCGGTCACTCCGCCCGCTCGCCGTTCTTCATCGTCTCTCCTCACCGTCCATCGGCCGGTGCCTCCTCCGCCGCCGGGCCCTCGATCAGGAAGCGGTCGAGCCCGGTGGTGCGCAGCACGTTCTCGACCCGGCCGTAGGCGCCGGTGACGGTCAGCGTCGCGTTCTGCGCGCGCGCGTGCTTGTACGCCCGGACGAGGACGTTCAATCCAGAGGAGTCACAGAAGTCGACCGCCGCGAGGTCGACGACGACCGCTCGCTCGCCCGCGTCCACGAGCTCGGTCAGCCGAGTGCGCAGCTCTTCGGAGGAGTGCAGGTCGATGGAGCCGCGCGCGGCGATCGTCGCGCGGCCGTCCTGTCGTGTCGTGTCGTGTGCAAGGCAAGCCCCACGCCACCCCACCTTACCGATTGTTGGTCTCCATCATGACGCCCGTAGAACGATGAGGGCAATGTCATCGTTCGACGGCTCGGGCCCGAAGTCGCGCACGGCGCGCTGGATCCGCGCGGCGACGGCGCCCGCGCTCAGCCCCGTGCAGCCGGCCAGCAGCCGTTCGAGGCCGTCCCCGTCGCCGAGGAGCCGGGTCCCGGAACGCCGCTCGGTGACGCCGTCGGTCACGCAGAGCAGCACCTCGCCGCGGCGCAGGTCGACCGTGTCGGTGTGGAACTCCACACCGTCGAACACGCCGAGCAGCGGCTGCGCCGAGGCCGCCTCGCGGACGTTGCCGCCGGGGTCGAGGACGAGCGGGAGCGGATGCCCCGCGCTGGTCAGCCGGATCCGGACGCCGTCGCGGCGGCGGGCCGCGATCTCGCCGTGCAGGAGGGTGAGCAGCCGGCCGCGCTCGCCCTCGCCGAGGATGAGCCGGTTGAGCCGGGTCAGCACGTCCGGGACGGACATGTCCTCGGCGGCGAGGATGCGCAGGGCGTGCCGGGCGAGGCCGGTCACGGCGGCCGCCTCGGGGCCGGTGCCGCAGACGTCGCCGATGGCGAACCGCCAGCGGGACGCCGAGGCGGGGCCGCCGGGCCGCGGGCCGCTCTCGAAGACGTCGTAGAAGTCGCCGCCGACCTCGCTGCCCTCCCCGGCCGGCTCGTACACGACGGCGACCTCCAGGCCGGGGATCTCGGGGATGCCGGGCGGCAGGAGGCTGCGCTGCAGGGCGCTGCTCATGGCGGTCTGCGCGGAGAAGAGGCGGGCGTTGTCGACGGCGAGCGCGGCGCGGCGGCTGAGCTCCTCGGCCAGCTCGACCGCGCTGCGCGGGAAGCGGTCGCCGGGCGGGCGGCCGATGACGATGGTGCCGATGCGCCGGCCGCGGGCGATCAGGGGGAAGGCGTAGACCTGGTCGGCGGCAGTGTCGCCGACGGCGGCCCGGACCTCCGGCGGGGCGGCGGCGAGCCCGCTCCACGGGCCGGGACCGTCCATCGGCGGGGCGGCGCCCGCGTGCTCCAGCAGCTCGCGGAGCCCGTCGGCGCGGTTCTCGTCGGCGTGCCACACGTAGGCGAGCCGGTCGGGCTCGGCCTCGGTGACGGTGTAGACGGCGCACCAGGTGGCCAGGCGCGGGACGACGAGCTGGGCGACCAGGGCCATCGTGCGCTCCTGGTCGAGGGTGCCGGCGAGCAGGTCGCTGGCCTCGGCGACGAAACTGAGCCAGCCGCGCCAGGACCGTTCCAGCTCGCCCACCCTGGCCTTCTCCAGGGAGAGCGACATCTCGTCCGCGAGCCGGCCGAGCCGGGCGCCGTCGGCCTCGTCGAAGCGGCCCGGAATGGACGAGACGGCCACGACGACGCCGGTGAGACGTCCCTGGGACTCCAGGGGCGCGGCGGCCAGGGAGCGCGCTCGCAGGGCCGTGGCGGTCGGGTCGGCGCCGGATGCGACCCAGGGCGAGCCGGCGCGGGCGGCGGGGCCGAGCCCGGCCACCGACAGTTCGCCGAGCGGCATCTCGGCGGCGGTGCCGGCGGACGAGCCCATGATCATGCGGCCGTCGCGCTCGGTGAGCAGGACGGCGGCGCCCTCGGCGCCGAGGGCCTCGCGGACGGTGGCGACGCCGTCCTCCATGGCCTCCACGGCGGCCGGGGAGCGCAGGAGCCGGTCTCCGGCGACGGGGATGTCGCCCACGTCTCCCCCGAGGCTCTGCGCGCGGGCGCCGTCGCGGGCCTGGTCGCGGGCGGCGCGTTCAGGTTGTGCGCGCCCGGCGGCGGGGCCGTCGCCGGGGGCTTCGGAGTCCTCCCCGGAGGGCGCGGCGGTGCCGGGCTCGGCGCCGGACGCCGC
The DNA here is from genome assembly GCF_001552195.1 of Actinomadura latina NBRC 106108. Classification (GTDB taxonomy): domain Bacteria; phylum Actinomycetota; class Actinomycetes; order Streptosporangiales; family Streptosporangiaceae; genus Spirillospora; species Spirillospora latina. Next base: position 177,768 of record NZ_BCQS01000026.1, on the reverse strand, counting down.
GCCGGGCCTGGCCAGCCGGAACCAGACGCCCTTGGTGCGGCGGTCGTAGGAGACGCCCCAGGACACGGCGAGGCGGGCGATGGACGGCAGCCCGCGCCCGCTGGAGGCGGTGACGCCCGGCATCTCGATCCCCCGGGTGGGGTGCCGGTCGCGGACCTCGATCTTGATGTCGCCGTCCTCCAGCCGGCAGGAGACCTCGAACGACGTCCCGGCGTAGGCGATCGCGTTGGTGGCTAGCTCGCTGGTGGCCAGCACGGCGTCGTCCGCGACCTCGTCCATCCCCCAGTCGGCCAGCACCTTGCGGACGAACCGGCGCGCGTCCGCCACCGCCGCGGCGGCGGACGGGAAGGTCGCCGAGGCCGTCTGCCGATCCAACCGTCATCCCTTGTTCGAAGTCACTACCGGGTCCGGCCATCGTGACAGACTGGCCGGCCGCGCGGCCACGTGCGCCGTGAACCGGGGCCCCGCGATACGTCCGGCCTCGGTGAACGCGGCCCCCGCCACGACACGACAGACCGTAACACGAAGACTACAAGCGCGGATGCACGGTCATCGACGCCCGTTCACGGCCGTCCCCGCGAAAGGGGCCGGCCGCGGCCCGGCGACGTAGAGTACAGGTGCGGCCGGAAGGGCCCAGAAGCCGGAGGGGCCCGGAGAAGGAGTCCGTGGTATCCGGATGTTCGACGATCGCGGGCCAGGAGGATGAAGAGAATGCCGCGTACCGCGTCACGTGCCCGTCCCGGCGGGTACCGCGACACCGCCCCGCGCTACAGCGACGCCGACCTCGCACCGCTGCTGAAGGCACTCGTGGCCGTGCGGGACGGCAGGGCGAAGCAGGAGCTGGACGTCCCGGGCGAGGGCGCCGTGGCGGAGGCCGCGGCGATCCTGGAGGAGATCCGGCAGAACGGGCAGGACCTCGCCGCGGGGCTGAGCCGCGTCCGGCAGGAGATCGGCCGGGAGGGGAAGCTGCGCGGGCGGCTGACGCCGGGCACGCTGCGCGGGACGTGGGCGACCGCCGCCGAGGACGCCAACGCGATCATCGACAAGCTCACCGATCTGGCCACCGGGATGCACCGGGTGGTCGAGGCGGTGGCGGCCGGGGACCTGAGTCAGCGGGTGGAGCTGCGGGTGCGCGGCAGGCCGATGCGCGGCGAGCTGCTGCGGATGGCCAAGTCGGTCAACGGCATGGTGGAGCTGCTCGACCAGTTCACCTGGGAGGTCACCCAGTTCGCCCGGGAGGTCGGCACCGAGGGCCGGCTCGGCGGGCAGGCGCCGGCGCGCGGCATGACGGGCCGCTGGCGGGACGTGACGGCGTCGGTGAACGTGATGGCCTCGCGGCTGACATCGCAGGTCCGCGACATCGCGGAGGTCACCACGGCGGTGGTGAAGGGCGACCTGACCCGCAAGGTGACGGTGGAGGCGAGCGGTGAGCTGCAGGAGCTGAAGCTCACCGTGAACACGATGGTCGACCAGCTGTCGGCGTTCGCGGACGAGGTCACCCGCGTCGCCCGCGAGGTCGGCACCGAGGGGCAGCTCGGCGGGCAGGCGAACGTGCGGGGCGTCAGCGGCGTCTGGAAGGACCTGACCGACAACGTCAACGCGATGGCGAACAACCTGACCAACCAGGTCCGCAACATCGCGCAGGTCACCACCGCCGTCGCCGACGGCGACCTGGGCAAGAAGATCACGGTCGACGCGCAGGGCGAGATCCTGCAGCTCAAGAACACGCTGAACACGATGGTCGACACGCTGTCGGCGTTCGCGGACGAGGTCACCCGCGTGGCCCGCGAGGTCGGCACCGAGGGGCGCCTCGGCGGCCAGGCACGGGTCCCGGGCGTGAGCGGCGTCTGGAAGGACCTGACCAGCAACGTCAACGGCATGGCGTCCAACCTGACCTTCCAGGTCCGCAACATCGCGCAGGTCACCACCGCCGTCGCCGAGGGCGACCTGGGCAAGAAGATCACGGTCGACGCGCAGGGCGAGATCCTGGAGCTGAAGGACACCGTGAACGGGATGGTCGACACGCTGTCGGCCTTCGCGTCGGAGGTGACGCGCGTCGCGCGCGAGGTCGGCAGCGAGGGGCGCCTCGGCGGCCAGGCGGTCGTGCCCGGCGCCGGCGGCGTGTGGCTGGACCTGACCGACAACGTCAACGCGATGGCGAACAACCTGACCAACCAGGTGCGCGGGATCGCGCAGGTGACGACCGCGGTCGCGCAGGGCGACCTGACGCGCAAGATCGAGGTGGACGCGCGGGGCGAGATCCTGCAGCTCAAGGACACCTTGAACACGATGGTGGACACGCTGTCGTCGTTCGCGTCCGAGGTCAGCCGCGTCGCCCGCGAGGTCGGCACGGAGGGGCGCCTCGGCGGGCAGGCGCTCGTGCCGGGCGCCGGCGGCATGTGGAAGGACCTGACCGACAACGTCAACGGCATGGCGTCCAACCTGACCTACCAGGTCCGCAACATCTCCCAGGTCGCGACCGCGGTCGCGACCGGCGACCTGACGCGCCGCATCGACGTCGACGCGCAGGGCGAGATCCTGGAGCTGAAGACGACGCTGAACACGATGGTGGACACGCTGTCGTCGTTCGCGTCCGAGGTCACCCGCGTCGCCCGCGAGGTGGGCAGCGAGGGGCGCCTCGGCGGGCAGGCCGAGGTCGAGGGCGTGTCCGGCACCTGGAAGAGGCTGACCGAGAGCGTCAACGAGCTGGCCGGCAACCTCACCACCCAGGTCCGCGCCATCGGCGCGGTCGCGAGCGCGGTCGCCAGCGGCGACCTGACCCGGACGATCACCGTGGAGGCGCGCGGCGAGGTCGCCGAGCTGAGCGACAACGTCAACCTGATGGTCGCGACGCTCCGCGAGACGACCCGCGCCACCGAGGAGCAGGACTGGCTCAAGACCAACCTGGCGCGGATCGGCGGGCTCATGCAGGGCCACCGGGACCTGCTGCAGGTCGCCGAGCTGATCATGCGGGAGCTGACCCCGACGGCGAGCGCCCAGTACGGCGCGTTCTACCTCGCCGACAAGACCGGCGAGGAGCCCGAGCTGGCGCTGATCGCCGGGTACGGGACGCGCCGCAGCCGGGCCGGCGCGGTCCGGTTCGCGCCGGGCGAGGGCCTGGTCGGGCAGGCGGCGCAGGAGCGCCGGCCGCTGCTGATCGCGGACGCGCCCCCCGACTACGTCAAGATCGGGTCCGGGCTGGGCGAGGCGTCCCCGGTCAACATCATCGTGCTGCCGATCGTGTTCGAGGACGAGGTGCTCGGCGCGATCGAGCTGGCCTCGTTCGGCCGGTTCACCGACGTCCACCTGGCGTTCTTCAGCCAGCTGATCGAGACGATCGGGGTGACGCTGAACGCGATCCGCGCCAACGCGCGGACCGAGGCGCTGCTCGGCGAGTCGCAGCGGCTGGCGCAGGAGCTGCAGGAGCGGTCGGACGAGCTGCAGCGCCAGCAGGGCGAGCTGCGGCACTCCAACACCGAGCTGGAGGAGAAGGCGGCGCTGCTGGCCCAGCAGAACCGCGCGATCGAGATCCAGAACTTCCAGATCGAGCAGGCTCGGCGGACGCTGGAGGAGCGCGCCGAGCAGCTGGCGATCTCCTCGCGGTACAAGTCGGAGTTCCTGGCGAACATGTCGCACGAGCTGCGCACGCCGCTGAACAGTCTGCTGGTGCTGGCCAAGCTGCTGTCGGAGAACCAGGACGGCAACCTCACCGGCAAGCAGGTGGAGTTCGCGCGGACGATCCACGAGTCCGGCACCGACCTGCTGGTGCTGATCAACGACATCCTGGACCTGGCGAAGGTCGAGGCCGGGAAGATGGAGGCCCACCCGCAGCGGCTGTCGGTGTCGGGGCTGGTCGACTACGTGGAGGCGACGTTCCGCCCGCTGTCGGTCGACAAGGGCCTGCAGTTCGGCGTGGAGGTCGCGCCGGACGTCCCGGCCGTGCTCAACACCGACGAGCAGCGGCTGCAGCAGGTGCTGCGGAACCTGCTGTCGAACGCGGTGAAGTTCACCGCCGAGGGCGAGGTGCGGCTGCTGATCGAGCGGGCCGGCGACATCGACTTCACGCTGCCCGCGCTGTGGAACACCCCGGACGTGATCGCGTTCCGGGTGATCGACACCGGGATCGGGGTCAGCGCGGACAAGCTGCAGGAGATCTTCGAGCCGTTCCAGCAGGCCGACGGGACCACGAGCCGCCGCTACGGCGGCACCGGGCTCGGCCTGTCGATCAGCCGGAACATCGCGCGGCTGCTCGGCGGGGAGATCCACGCGGAGAGCCAGCCGGGCCGGGGCAGCGTGTTCACGCTCTACCTGCCCGCCCAGTACAACGAGCGCGAGGAGCGGCGGCGTCCGGTGCCGCCGGAGCAGCCGGCCGCTGCGCCGAGGGGCGCGCTTCCCGCGGGCGGCGGGCGGGGGAACGGCGGCATGGCGCGCAAGTCCGCGCCGTCCGCGGAGAACGGCCTGTCCGTGGAGCAGCGTCCGCCGGCCACGGAGCCGGAGCCCGCGCTGAACGGCCTGATCGAGGAGCCGCCCGCGGACCTCCTCGACACCGTCCTGTCGGGCCGCAAGGTGCTGATCGTCGACGACGACGTCCGGAACGTGTTCGCGCTCACCAGCGTCCTTGAGGGCTACGGGATGGAGGTCCTCTACGCCGAGGACGGGCAGGCCGGAATCGACGTGCTGCACCGCAACCCGGACGTCGCGGTCGTCCTGATGGACGTCATGATGCCGGGCCTCGACGGGTACGCGACCACGGCCGCGATCAGGGAGATGCCCCAGTTCGCCGAGTTGCCGATCATCGTCATCACGGCCAAGGTGATGAAGGGCGACCGGGAGAAGAGCCTCGACTCCGGCGCGTCGGACTATGTGCCGAAGCCCGTTGACGTGGACCATCTCCTTGACGTCATGCGGAACTGGCTGCAACCCTCCATCGTCCGCTGAGGAGAGGGGGCGCCCCGGCGGCGGGGTCGCCGCGGGATGCGTTCGGCCGGCGATGGCGGGGACCGGAATCGGAGAGGCGCGCGTGGACGACAAGGCGAAGATCCTGCTCGTGGACGACCGCGAGGAGAACCTGATCGCGCTTGAGGCCATCCTCAGCTCGCTCGACCAGGACCTCGTCCGGGCGCGGTCCGGTGAGGACGCGTTGAAGGCGCTGCTGACCGACGAGTACGCGGTCATCCTGCTGGACGTCGTCATGCCGGGCATGGACGGTTTCGAGACGGCCCGCGACATCAAGCGCCGCAAGAAGACCCGGGATCTGCCGATCATCTTCCTCACGGCGGTGAACAGCGATCCCGACTACGCGTTCCGCGGCTACGCGGCGGGCGCGGTCGACTTCATCTCCAAGCCGTTCGACCCGTGGGTGCTGCGCGCCAAGGTGTCGGTGTTCGTGGAGCTGCACACGAAGAACAAGCAGCTCCGCGACCAGACGGCGCTGCTGCGGGAGCAGGCCGCTCTGCTCCGCGAGCAGCAGACGCTCCTGAGCGAGCGCCCCGGCGCCGACGCGCTCGACCAGGCCCGCGCCCGGCTGACGTCGGTGGTGGAGCAGGCGGAGGCGGTCGGCAAGCATCTCCCGCCCGCCCGCCGCGACGACTACGAAGAACTGGCCCGGCGCCTCACCGACCTCCGCCGGGCACTGGACGGCGAAGAGGCACTGGACGAGGAAGAGGCCCCGCCCGCCTGAGCCCGCGCCCGCCTGAGCCGCGCCCGGCGCGGAGCCGGGCGCGGACCCTCAGGTCAGGACGACGCTTCGAGGCGGGCCCTCGCTGCGGCGATGCGGGTCAGGGTGCGGTCGCGGCCGAGGATCTCCAGGGACTCGAACAGCGGCAGGCCGACGGTGCGGCCGGTGACGGCGACGCGGACGGGCGCCTGCGTCTTGCCGAGTTTGAGGCCGTGCTCGGCGCCGATGCGCTCCAGCCGGTCCTTCAGCTCGGCGGCGTTCCAGGGGGCGTCCCGGTAGGCGGCCTCGGCGGCGGCGAGGATCGCGGCGGCGGGCTCCTTCATCGCCTTGTTCCAGGACTGCTCGTCGGACGGCGGCTCGTCCAGGAACGCGAAGTCGATCATCTGGACGATCTCCGACAGCAGCGCGACCCGGGTCTGGGCGAGCGGGGCCAGCTCGGCGAACACCGCGACGTCCACGTCGAACGGGGCCCGCTGCAGGAAGGGCAGGCATTCGGCGATGAACTTCTCGGCGGGCAGCGCCCGGATGTACTCGCCGTTGATGGCGCGGAGCTTCTTGACGTCGAAGAACGCGGGCGAACTGTTGACGTCCTCGATGCGGAACTCCTCGACGATCACGTCCCAGGGGACGATCTCGCGGTCGCCGGAGGGGGCCCAGCCGAGCAGCATCAGGTAGTTGCGCGTGGCCTCGGCGAGGTAGCCCTCCTCGCGGTAGTCCTCCAGCGCGACCTTGTCGCGGCGCTTGGACAGCTTCTGCCGCTTCTCGTTCACGATGACGGGGATGTGCGCCCAGACGGGCGGCTCGCCGCCGAGCGCCTCCCACAGCAGCTGCTGCTTGGGCGCGTTGGACAGGTGCTCCTCGCCGCGCACCACGTGGGTGATGCCCTGGCTCATGTCGTCGACCGCGTTGGCCAGCAGGAACGTGACCGAGCCGTCGGCGCGGGCGATGACGAAGTCCTCCAGGACCGCGTTCTCGAAGACGGGCTTGCCGCGCAGCAGGTCGACGACGGTGGTCTGGCCCTCGTCGGGGGTGCGGAAGCGGAGGGCGCGGCCGGAGCCGGGCTCCAGGCCGCGGTCGCGGCAGAAGCCGTCGTAGCCCTTGTGCTGGTCGCCGGTGCGGGCGACGATCGCCTCGCGGCCGCAGTCGCAGTAGTAGGCGCGGCCGGCGTCCCGGAGCCGCTGCGCGGCGTCGGCGTGCTTGTCGGCGTTGGCGGACTGGAAGTAGGGGCCCTCGTACTGCTCGCCGTCCATCCCGAGCCAGGCGAGCGCGCGGATGATGCCCTCGGTCCATTCGGGGCTGTTGCGGGAGGCGTCGGTGTCCTCGATGCGCAGCACCAGCGTCCCGCCCGACTGGGCGGCCATCACCCAGTTGAACAGCGCCGAGCGGGCGCCGCCGACATGGAACATGCCGGTGGGTGACGGGGCGAAGCGTACGCGGATCGGAGAGCTCGAAGACATGCCTCAAGGGTAGAGCGCGCGGGCCCCCGCTCGCGCCGGGACCCGCGCGCCGCGGCCGGATTCGGGGCGCCCGGGATTCAGGGCTTCCAGTGCGGGTCGCGGCCGGCCATCCCGAGGACGCGGTCGAGCAGCGGCGCGTCCTCCGGCACCCGGACCTCGGGGCCGAATGCGCCGTACTGCCGGCTCATCTCCGCCGTCGGGACGATCTGCTCCCAGGCGGCCTGGACGACCTCGGGCGGGAAGCCGGGCTCACGTCCGGTCGCGGCGGCGAGGTCCCAGCCGTGCACGACGCATTCACCGAAGACGATCCCGGCGACGAACTCGGCGGGCATCCCCTCCTTGTTGCCGGTGAGGCTGGTGTTGCCCTCCCACGCCGCCGGGTCCTGCCACGCCTCGGCGGTCTTGCGGGCCTGCTCCTCGAACCGCTCGGCCCAGCGCGGCTCGGCGGTGAAGTCGTGGTCCTCCCCCGGGCCGGTGACCGGCGTCCTGCGCGCGGCGGCCTCGCCCCGCCCGTTCCAAAGGATCAGGTGGTTGACCAGTCCCCGCACGTCCCACTCGGGGCACGGGGTCGGCGCGTCCATCTTCACCGCGGGGATCTCCAGGACGATCCGCGCCGCGGCCTCCGCGGCGGGAAGCATCCGGCTCCGGATATCCATGATCTTTTCCTCGCTCATCTGTTCGACCATACGGTCACGTTAGAACGGGCTCCCGTGCCGGTCTTGAAGAAACGCGACACCGCTAGCCTGAACCGATGGAACGACCCCTACCCGAGGGGACGCGGGGCATCCTGCGGGCGCGGACCGGCCTGGAGCGGTTCCGGGTGGAGCGGATCGCGCCGGGTCCGGCGCTCGCGCCGTTCGTGGAGCACTTCTGGGTGCTGCGGTGGGATCTGCGGGGCAGGCCGCCGCACCGGCAGCAGGTGCTCACGCGGCCGTCCGTCCATGTGTCCTTCACCAGTTATCTGACCGCGGGGACCACGCGGGCGCGGATCGTCGGCGTCGTGCGGGACGACTTCGTCGAGGAGATCTACGACGAGGGCCGCGTGGTGGGCGCGGCTTTCCGGCCGGGCGGGTTCAGGCCGTTCATGGACGCTCCCGTCTCCACCCTCACCGGCCGGTTCGCGGGTGTGGACGAGGTGTTCGGCGCCTCGGGCCTCGCCCTCGCCGGCGAGATCTTCGCGTTGGCCGACGACGTGGAGGCGGTACGGCACCTGGAGGCGGCCCTCGCCGGAGTGCCGCGCGAACCCGATCCGTCCGTCGAGCGGGCCGCCGCGATCGTCGCGCGGATCGCGGCGCGGCCGGGCCTCGCGCGGGTGGACGAGCTGGCCGCCGAGGTGGGGCTCACCGCGCGCAGCCTGCAGCGCCTGTTCCACGAGTACGTCGGGATCGGCCCGAAGTGGGTGATCCGCCGGTTCCGGATGCAGGAGGCCGCCGAGCGGGCGGCGTCCGGCGTCCGGGTGGAGTGGGCGGGGCTGGCCGCCGAGCTCGGCTACGCCGACCAGGCGCACTTCACCCGCGACTTCACCGCGGCGGTGGGGACGCCACCCGCGCGGTACGCCCGCGAGGCGGGCCCTGGCACTATCGAGGGATGACCGCCCCCCTCGATGATCTGGCCGCCTTCCGCGCGCTGGCGGCCGGGCGGCTCGCCTCGTTCGAGCACACGACCGTCCCGGACGAGCCCGGCCTGCGCCGCGCCGGGGTCGTGCTGTGCGCGGTGGAGCACGGCGGCGTCCCGTCGGTGATCCTGATCAAGCGCGCCCACCGGGGGCGGAACGCGGGCCAGTGGGGGCTGCCGGGCGGGCGCCTGGAGCCCGGCGAGACGCCCGAGGAGGCGGCGCTGCGGGAGCTGCACGAGGAGATCGGCCTGGCCGCCGGGTCCGCGGACGTCCTCGGCCGGCTCGACGACTTCCCCGCCACCTCGGGCTTCGCGATCACGCCCGTCGTGGTGGTGCTGGACGATCCGGGCCCGCTGGTGCCGAGCCCGGACGAGGTCCACTCCGTCCACCACACCACCCTGCGGAAGCTGGCGGACGACGCGACCCCGAAGTGGGTCGCGCAGCCGGGCGGCGGGACCCTCCTGCAGATGTGGCTCGGCCCGAACTGGCGCGTCCACGCGCCGACCGGCGCGATGCTGTGGCAGTTCCGCGAGGTGGTGCTGTTCGGGCGGGACGCCAGGGTCGCCGACTTCCTCCAGCCCGACTGGACCCGCCGCTGACCGTCAGAAGGTCCCGCCGTCGACGACGACGCGCTGCCCGGTGAGGTAGGACGCGCCGTCCGAGACGAGGAACCGGACCACGTCGGCGACCTCCTCGGGCGAGCACACGTGCCCGTAGGGGGACGCGGCGTCCTGCTGCCGGATGTCCTCGACGCCGGCCGTCGCGCGGACGAGGCGGCGCCCCATGTCGGTGTCGACGAGGCCGGGCGCGACCACGTTGACGTGCATGCCGTTGCCGCGCTCCTCCTTGGCGAGGACCTGCGCCAGCGCCTCCATGGCCGCCTTGCCCATCGCGTAGGGGCCGCCGAACGGCGGCATGAGGTCGGTGATCACGCTGGACACGAACACGACGTCGCTGCGTCCGGCGCGGCGCAGCAGCGGCAGCAGCGCCTGGCTGAGGTGGTGCGGCCCGAGCGCGTGCACGCGGACGACCCGCTCCAGCTCCGCGGGGTCGGTGTCGGCGACGCTGTCGCCGCGGCTGGCGATCCCCGCGCTGTGCACGAGGATGTCCAGGGCGCCGAGTTCCTCCGCCACCTGCGCGGCCAGGCCGCGGCACTCGTCCACGCTGTCGACCGAGGCACGGAACGCGCGGCCCTCCACGCCCGCGGCCTCGATGTCGGCGACGGTCTTGCGGGCGGCTTCGTGGTCCCGCCGGTAGGCGATCCCCACGCGCGCCCCGTCGGCGGCCAAGGCGAGCGCGACGGCGCGGCCGATCCCGCGGCCGCCTCCGGTGACCAGGGCCGTGCGGCCGGCGAGAGAACTCATGGGCACTCCTTCGTCAGGGGTCGCTTACGACGGTCCCATCCTGCATGTTCGCGGGTCTCCGGCGTAAGCGGCCCCTGCCGGTGCGCTAGCTCGCCGGTCCCGCCTCGATGAGGTGGTACGCCGAGGGCGGCAGGGGTCCGGTGAACGAGACGCCGGTGAACCCGGTCGCGTCCAGCAGGTCCCGGAACCCGGCCTCGGTGCGTTCGCGCCCGCCCGTCGAGACGAGCATGTTCAGGTCGTTGCGGACGATGCCCGCCGTTTCCGGGGTGACCATCTCCGGCATCACCTGCTCCAGGATCAGCAGGCGTGCGTCCGAACGCATCGCCGCACGGACGTTCCGCAGGATGGCGGCGGCCTTCTCGTCGCTCCAGTCGTGCAGGACGCTCTTGAGGACGTAGGCGTCGGCGCCGCCGGGAACGGACTCGAAGAAGTCACCCGGGACGATCTCGGCCCGGCCGGCCACGTCGTCCAGCGTGCCGGGCGCGGCGGCGAGGCCGGCGGGCAGGTCGAACAGCAGACCGCGCGGGCCCGGGTGCGCGCGCAGGATCGCGGCGAGCAGCGTGCCGTCGCCGCCGCCGAGGTCCGCGACCGTCCCGTAGCGGGAGAAGTCGTGGGCCTTGAGGATCCCCGGCGCGACCGCGCGGGTGTGCTCGGCCATCGCCTCGTTGAACGTCGCCGACAGCTCCGGGTCGGACTCGAAGTACTCGAACGACGTCCTGCCGGTCACGCGTTTCCACGCGTACTCCCCCGTGCGCAGTGTCTCGGTCATGTCGCCCCACGTCCGCCACACGTCCGGGCCGCAGAACAGCCTGATCAGCGCTCGGATGGAGTCGGGCGCGTCCGCGCGCAGGCGCTGCCCTTCGTCGGTCAGCGCGAACAGGTCCCGCTCCTTCTGCTCCACGGCGCCCAAGGTGACCAGGCCGCGCAGGAGCCGGTGCAGGGACGGCGCATGCGTGCCGGTCGCCTCCGCCAGCTCCTCGCTCGACCTCGGGCCGCCCGCCAGGGCGTCGGCCAGCCCCGTCTCGGCGGCCACATGGATCATCTGCGCCGGCATGTATCCGAACGCCAGGTCCAGCAGCGGTGATCTCGACATCGTCGGCTCCCCTCTCCGTCGCTCCTGACGCTACGGAGCCGCGCCGTCCGCGGTCTTGGACGAATGGAACCTTCCGGCCGGGCGCGGTCAGCGGGCGCGGTCAGCGGGTGCGGGCGCGGAGCCAGGTCGCGGCGATGTCGAGGTGATCGTCGGTCAGGCCGGTCAGCGGGTCGATCTCCACGAGGAGGTGGTCGGCGACGTTCGGCTCGCCGGCGATGCACTCGGTGGCGTCGGGCTCGTCCTCGAACCAGACGAACGGGCGGCCCTCCGCCCACGCGGCCACGTGCCGGGCCTTCCAGGCGCCGAGGGTGCGGCCCTCCTCGCTGCCCGGGAACCGCGGGATCGGGACGAACGGCAGTTCCGGCAGCCCGACCCTGGGCGCGATCCACTCGTTGGCGTGGTCGCACCAGTAGCTCGCCCAGGCCAGCTCGGCGCCGGTGGACTCGGCGAGTTCGAGGAGCGACGGCCCGTGCGCCCGATTGAGCCAGAGCTTGAACACCGTGCCGTTCGGCGAGCACTCGTGGCGTTTGAAACCGCGATGGGGCCTTTCAAAAGGATTGAGAACTCCGTCTACGTCCAGCAGCACCACAGGCGACCCCATACACCGGACGGTACGTCATCAAGGGTCCCGCCGTCGAAGGTCATTTCTTGGCGGCCGAGTCTTATCGGGCGTTCTGCCGGGCATCCTCCGGTCATGTGCCGACTGTTCGGTATGACGACCGGCGGGCCGCGCGTCCGCGCCACGTTCTGGCTGGTGGACGCGCCGGCCAGCCTGAGCCTGCAGAGCCGCCGCATGCCGGACGGGACGGGCCTCGGCTGGTTCTCGCTGGGCGAGGAGCCCGTCCGCGACCGCGCGCCCATCGCCGCGTTCCAGGACGCCGACTTCAACGCCGAGGCGCGCAACGTCGTGTCGCACACGTACGTCTCCCACGTCCGCTACGCGTCGACGGGCGAGGTCGACGTGCACAACTCGCACCCGTTCGTCATGGACGACCGGCTGTTCGCCCACAACGGCGTGGTGCACGGCCTCGACGTCCTCGATTCGTGGCTCACCGACGTCGACCGGGCGCTGATGCAGGGACAGACCGACTCCGAGCTCGTCTTCGCCTACGTCACGGCGGAGATCCGGCGGCACGGCGACACCACCACCGGGCTGATCGCGGCCATCCGGCGCATCGCCGCCGAACTGCCGGTCTTCGCCCTCAACGTCCTGCTGGCCGAGTCGGGCCGGCTGTGGGCGCTGCGCTATCCGGAGACCCACGAGCTCTGGGTGAACCAGCCGGAGCTGGGCGACCCCGGCGACGCCCGGGACCTGGCGTCCGACCGCGAGCCCGGCCGCGTGCAGGTGGCGTCGCATCGGGAGCCGTGCCGCGCGCACGTGGTGGCCAGCGAACGCATGGACGACGACCCGGGCTGGCGGCTCCTCGCACCCGGCGAGCTGCTCATCGTGGACGGCTCGAAGACGTCCTCGCACTTCCCCTTCGACCCGCCGGCGCGGCCGCTGACGCACGCCGGCCTCTCCGCTGCGGAGTCCACGTCCCAGACCTGATCGACTCCGGTTCCGGGACGTAGGGTGGACGACCGGAACCCCCTGGAGGAACCGGATGACGCACGAACTCACGCTGATGGCCGTCCACGCCCACCCGGACGACGAGGTGCTCGGAACCGGCGGGCTGCTCGCCCGCAGCGCCGCCGAGGGCATCCGGACGGTGCTGGTCACCTGCACCAACGGCGAGCAGGGCGACGACTCCGGCGGCGTGAAACCCGGCGAGCCCGGGCACGACGCCGAGGAGGTCGCGCGGCGCCGCCTCGGCGAGCTGCGCGAGTCGGCCGGCCTGCTCGGCATCGGCCATCTGGAGCTGCTCGGCTACCGCGACTCCGGCATGGACGGCTGGTCGGCCAACGACGACCCGCGCGCCTTCGCGAACGTCCCCCTCGACGAGTCAGCCGGGCGGCTGGCCGAGCTGATGGAGCGCTACCGCCCGCAGGTCGTCGTCACCTATGACGAGAACGGCGGCTACGGGCATCCGGACCACATCCAGGCCCACCGCATCGCGCTGGCCGCCGCCGAGAAGAGCGGCGTGCCCGACAAGCTGTACTACACCGCCATTCCCCGCTCGGGTATCAAGCAGATGTTCGACGCCGTCCGGGAAGCGGGCGTGGAGATCGACTTCGACCCGCCGGACGACTTCGGCACCCCCGACGAGCTGATCACCAGCATGGTGGAGGTGTCCGCGCACGTGGACGCCAAGCGCAAGGCCCTGGAGGCGCACGCCAGCCAGGGTGAGAACATCTTCCTGCTGCGGATGCCGGAGGAGATGCAGCGGGCGGCGTTCTCGTTCGAGTCGTTCGTCCGGCACTTCTGCCGCATCGAGGCGCCCGACCAGGAGGACGACCTCTTCGCCGGCCTCAGGTAGCGCGCCGCCGCGCCCGATAGCGGCCGAGGACGTCCTCCCGCAGCAGGTATCCGAACCCGGCCCGCTCCAGGCGCAGCGCCAGCGCCGCCTCGTCGGCGCCGAGCGCGGCGGCGGGGGTCGGCGCCGGGCGGCGGGGCGGGTCAGGGGCGGTAGGTGCCGAAGTACCACTCGTTGCCGTCGGGGTCGCGGGCCGCGTAGTCGCGGGAGCCGTAGTCCTGGTCGGTGAGCGGCCGGAAGATCTCGGCGCCGGCGGCCTTCGCCCGGTCGTGGTGGGCGTCGGGATCGTCGACCGCCACGTAGACCGCCGCCGCGGGGGTCTCGGCGGCGCCCAGCATGATGAGCCCGGTGTCGAAGCGCATCTCGGCGTGGACGATCTTCCCGGTGTCGTCCTTGTGGGCCGCGATCTCGGTGAAGCCGAACGCCTCCTCCAGCCACGCCATCGTCCGCGCCGGGTCGGCGGCCTTGATCAGCGGGTAGAAGGTCCGGCGGATCTCGCTCGTCATATCGTCCTCCCTGGGGTCTGACATGCCCAGTGTGCGGCGGGCGGATCCGCGCGTCTTGGACGAATGTGACCTCAGCGGCGGGCGGCGTCGCGTTCGGCGGCGAGACGGCGGGTCTCGGGCGAGACCGGGGCGCCGAGGATCGCGGCGACGACGTCGATCAGGTAGCTGGTGAACAGGCGGTCGTCGGTGCGGGGGCCGGAGCGGGCGCGGCGGGCCAGCTCGATCGACGCGTACAGGATGGCCGTGAAGCGGCGGTGCAGGCGTGCCGCGTCCTCCTCCAGCAGAGGTTCGACGAGGGCGCGCCAGCGGCAGAGGCTGTCGGGGCGCGCCTCGGGCGCCGCTCCCCCGGAGGCCGCCTCCGACGGGTCGTCCAGCACGGCGACCGGCACGAGGGGGTTCGGGCGGTTCACGACGTCCGCCCATATCTGCAGGTAGGCGCGGCCCGACGCGTCGGCGAGGCGCGCGGCGAGCGGCCGGACGAGGGCCTCCGCCAGCGGCCGGACGCCCTGCTCGCCGTCCTCGTAGGCGTCGAGCAGGGCGTGCCGGCGGGCCTCCACGTCGGGGGCGTGCCGCGCGAAGATCGCACGGAGGATCCCCGCGCGGTCCCCGAAGTGGTACTGGACGGCCGTGGCGTTGCGGGCGCCGGCCTCCTGGAGGATCTCCCGGAGGCTGACGGTGTCCACGCCGCGCGCGGCGTAGAGGGCCTCGGCGGCGTCCAGCAGGCGTTCGCGGGTGTCACTCATCGCCGATCGCGAGCTCCAGCGCCTCGGCGAAGCGCTCGCGGGCCGCCTCCCGGCGGGTGGGCAGGTGGCCGGACGGCCACAGGCCCTCGACGGGCTCGACGTCGCGCAGCAGCTGCCTGGCCAGGGTGATCTTGTGGACTTCGGTGGGGCCGTCGGCGATGCCGAGCGCCTCGGCGGCGAGGAGCATGCCCGCGAACGGCATCTCGTTCGACACCCCGAGAGCGCCGTGCAGGTGCATCGCCCGCTGCGCGACATCGTGGTAGACCTTCGGCATCGCGGCCTTGACCGCGGCGATGTCCTTGCGGACCTTCTTGTAGTCCTTGTGCTTGTCGATCAGCCAGGCGGTGCGCAGGACGAGCAGCCGGAACTGCTCGATCTCGATCCAGCTGTCGGCGATCTTCTCGCGGGTCATCTGCATCTTGGCGAGCGGCCCGAACCGGGTCTGCCGGGAGACGGCCCGCTCCAGCATCATGTCGAACGCCTTGCGGACCTGCGCGATCGTCCGCATGGCGTGGTGGATGCGGCCGCCGCCGAGCCGGGTCTGCGCGATGGCGAACGCGCCGCCCTCGTCGCCGAGGAGGTTCTCGGCCGGGACGCGGACGTCCTCGTAGCGCAGGTAGCCGTGCGAGCCCTCGCGCTCACCGCCGACGCCGACGTTCCGGACGGTGGTCAGGCCCGGCGCGTCGGCCGGCACGATGAACATCGACATGCCCTGGTATGCCGACACATCAGGGTTCGTCACGGCCATCACGATCAGGAACGTCGCGTGGCGGGCGTTCGAGGAGAACCACTTCTCGCCGTTGATGACCCAGCCGTCCCCGTCGCGGACGGCCCGCGTGGTGAACAGCGTGGGGTCCGCTCCCCCGTGCGGCTCGGTCATCGAGTAGGACGAGGAGATCTCGCCGTCCAGCAGCGGCCGCAGGTAGCGCTCCTTCTGCCCGGGCGTGCCGAAGTGGGCGATGATCTCCGCGTTGCCGGAGTCGGGCGCCTGGCAGCCGAACACCGACGGCGCCCACCTGGATCGTCCGAGGATCTCGTTCAGCAGGGCCAGTTTCACCTGGCCGTATCCCTGGCCGCCGAGTTCGGGGCCGAGGTGGCACGCCCAGAGGCCCTTGTCGCGCACCCGGTCCTGCAGGGGGCGGACGAGCCGCTTGTAGCGGGGATCGGTCTTGTCGTACGGGTCGCCGAGCACGAGGTCGAGCGGCTCGACCTCGTCCCGGACGAAGGCGTCCGCCCAGTCGAGGAGTTCCTGGTAGTCGAGGTCGGTCTCGAAGTCCCAAGCCATGGCGAGCCTCCTGCGTCGTTTCCCCGATAATCGGCCTACCTCAGTAAGTAATGCAAGTGCATGACTGTTACTCTCCGGTTGACCTTGTGCCGGAAAGGGACCCGCCGTGCAGCCTGAGCAGATCGACCGCGCCCTCGTGGACTTCGGCGTCCTCGCCGGGTGGATGGACGGCGAGGGCCTGCCGCCCGGCCCATTCGAGGACGTCGTGCTCCTCGCCGGCGGCACGCAGAACACGCTGATCCGGTTCCGCCGGGGCGGCCGCGAGTACGTGCTGCGGCGCGGGCCGGGCCACCTGCGCGCGAGGACGAACGACGTCCTGCGCCGCGAGGCCCGCGTGCTGGCGGCCCTCGACGGCACCGACGTCCCGGCGCCGCGCCTCATCGCGGCCTGCCCGGACGAGACGGTGCTGGCCGGCGCGGTCTTCTACCTGATGACACCGGTCGACGGCTTCAACGCCACGGTCGCGCTCCCTGGGACGCACGCGGGCGACGCGTCCGTCCGGCGGGAGATGGGCCTGAACGCGGCCCGCGCGCTGTCGGCGCTGGGCGCGGTCGACCACGAGGCCGTCGGCCTGGGTGACTTCGGCAAGCCCGAGGGGTTCCTGGAGCGGCAGGTGGGCCGCTGGATGTCCGAACTGGACTCCTACAGCTCACTGGACGGCTATCCGGGCCCCGACATCCCGGGCCTGGACGACGTCGCCCGCTGGCTGGAGGACAACCGTCCCAAGGTGTGGCGGGCGGGAATCCTGCACGGCGACTACCACCTGGCCAACCTCATGTACTCCTTCGACGGCCCCGAGGTCGCCGCGATCGTCGACTGGGAGATGTGCACGATCGGCGACCCGCTGCTGGACCTCGGCTGGCTGCTGGCCACCTGGCCGGACCGCGAGGACCAGAGCGCCGCGCTGGCCGGTCCGCTGGGCACCGCGGGCGGCCTCCCGGCGGCGGACGAACTCGTCACCGCCTACGCCGAGCGCGCGGACGCCGTCGCGGGCCGCGACCTGTCGTCCATCACCTGGTACGCGGTGCTCGCCTGCTTCAAGCTCGGCATCGTCCTGGAGGGCACGCACGCCCGCGCGTTCGCCGGGAAGGCCCCGAAGGAGACCGGCGACCTGCTGCACACGATCACGCTGGGCCTGTTCCAGCGCGCCCACGGCTTCATCGAGTCGTGATGGAGATCCGCAGGGGCGGCCCCGGCGACGCGCCGCTGCTGCTGGCGATGCTGGACGGCGCCGTCGCGTGGCTCGCGGCGGAGGGCCGGACGGGGCAGTGGGGCAGCGAGCCGTGGTCGGACGATCCGCGCAGGGTGGAGCGGATCAACGGCATCGCCCGCGACGACGAGATCTGGGTGGCCGAGGTGGACGGCCGTCCCGCCGGGGCCATGGCGGTCTCCTCCCGCCCGCCGCGCTACGTCGACCCGATCGACGAGCCGGAGCTCTACATCACCCTGCTGGTGACCGACCGCGCGTCCGCCGGGCACGGTGTGGGCAGCGCGCTCATCGCCAAGGCGAAGGACGAGGCACGGGCGAAAGACGTCGATCTCCTGCGCGTCGACTGCTACCGCGGCGACGACCGGCGGCTCGTCGAGTACTACCGGCGCAACGGGTTCGAGCCCGCCGCGGAGTTCACGGTCGGCGACTGGCCGGGACAGCTGCTGTTTCAGCAGGTGGAGCCCGCAGAGGTTGAAAAACCGGGCGGCGGGACGCAGCCTGGAGAATGACCGGTGCGAACGGGGCAGTCGGTGACGCCCTTACGCCGCACGGACGGCGACCGAGCCGCTCGCCTCGTTCCGCCGGTCGACGCTCACGTCGGATTCCTGCCAGCGGACCCGCCCGGTACGCGGGCAGGATCGGGCCATGCCAAGGAACTTCCGCTTCGGTGTCGTGGGCGAGTCGATCCGGTCGGGCGCCGACCTGGCCGGTACCGCGCGCCGCGCCGAAGAACTCGGATATGACGTCCTGACATTGCGGGACCACTTCGTCGCCGAGCCGTTCGGCGACCAGCTCGCCCCGATGGTGGCGCTGGCGTCCGCCGCGTCCGCCACCGGCGCGCTGCGGCTGGGCACGATGGTCCTCGCCAACGACTACCGGCACCCGGTGCTGCTCGCCAACGAGGCCGCCACCCTCGACCACCTGTCGGGCGGGCGGTTCGAGCTGGGCATCGGCGCGGGCTGGCTGCGCGAGGAGTACGAGGCCGCCGGGATGCCCTTCGACGCGGCGGGGACGCGGGTCGGCCGCCTGGAGGAGTCGCTGCGCATCCTGCGGAGCCTCCTGGACGGCGAGAAAACCTCGTTCGCCGGGGAGCACTACCGGATCGACGGGCTCACGGTGTTCCCGCGTCCCGGCCGGCGCCCGCCCCTCGCCGTCGGCGCCGGCAGCAGGCGCATGCTCGGCATCGCCGGGCGGCTCGCCGACACCGTGGGCATCCTCCCCCGCGCCCTTCCCGAAGGGACGATCTCCGGCGAGGTGACCGAGCGGCTGCCGGACACCATCGCCCGCAAAGTGGACTGGGTACGGGAAGCCGCAGGGGAACGGGACATCGAGCTGAGCATGATGGTGACGCCCACGTTCGGCCCCCACCCGCGCGGCGTCGCCGCCCAGGTCGCGGTGACGCGCGGCTGGGGGGCGGCGTCGGCCGATCTCGTCCTGGACATGCCGTCCCAGTTCGTCGGCCCGCCCGAGCACATCGCCGAGCAGATGCTCGACCGCCGCGACCGCTACGGATTCACCTACTACCAGGTCCCGGACGCCTGCATGGAGGAGTTCGCTCCCGTCATTCCGCTGCTGGCCGCCTAGACGCCGCCGGTACGGAGGACATGCGGCGAGCATGCGACCTGCGCAGCGGTCGGCACCCGGATGGCGGTCCCGGACCGCCCGGTCGTCGCGGTGCTCGGCGACGGATGCGCGATGTTCGGCGTGCAGGGCCTCTGTAGCGCGGCCCGGTACGAGGTCCCCGTCGCGTTCGTCGTCATGAACAACGGGGAGTACCGGACGCTCAAGGACACCCTCGACGAGGGTGGCGGACCGTCCGCCGAGCACGGCCGCTACGTCGGCATGGACCTCGCTCCGCCGGCGATCGACTGGCGGAGCGCCGCGCGGGCGTTCGGCATCGAGGCGCTGCGCGCCGGTTCGGCGGCCGAGCTGCGGGACGCGGTCGCCGGGGTCGGGGACCTGGCCGCACCCCTCCTCATCGAGGCCCCGATCGCCGGGCACGGCGCGGGGAGCGGCGGATGAGCCGAAAACGGGGATTCCCCGGTGATCTCGCGATCCCGGGGAATCCCCGTTCTCCATGCACCGGCAGCCCTGTGCCGGGTCTGTGATGATCCGGGTCAGGACCCGAAGGGCCGGGGCGCGCCCTTCTTGCCGGCGCCGCCGCCCCAGGAGAGGACCTCCCACTTGACGTTCTTCAGGTGGCCTTCGCCTGTACCGGCGTTGTACTTGCTCTTCGGCTTCCCGCCGTCCAGCAGGTAGCGGAAGGTGTAGGTGTCGAGGTCGAGCATGACGCCCCGGTGCGAGGGCTCGCCGGGACCGCGGTCGCCGACGAAGCCGGTGACGCTGCGGCCGTCGTAGCTGACCTTGACCTTGGTGTGCATGGGCCAGCTCGGGCTGGCGAACAGCCCCTTCTGCATCGGCTTGCCGCCGGCCGGGGCGCCGGTGTCGCCGTTCACGCCGGACCCGTCGTCCCAGAAGTAGGACGCGGTGGTCTTGCCGCTGAGGAGGGTCTTCGGGCCCCTCTTCTCGCGCTTGGTGTCGGCCTTGCCGGCCTTGGAGTCGGCCTTCGCCGCACTCTTGCCGATCTTGGCGCCGTCCTTCAGCGCGCGGTCAGGGGAGGCCTTGTGCTCCTGCGAGGCCACGGCCTGCTGCGACAGGAACTGCTTTTCCGGAGCGGAGTCATCACTGGCGGCTGCGACGCCGGCCACCAGCATGCCCGCGAGGGCGGTACCGGTGACGCCGGTCAGGACGACGTTGATCGCTCGCTGCTGCATGGATTTCCTTCGTTCGGGGTACAGGGCTGCCGCTCCGCCGACGGCGCTGATGTTTCGCGCCGGGCTGTCCCGCGCCGGTCGGCGATGTGCCGTTTCCGGGCAGGGGTGAGCGACTCCGAGACTCGGGACTCGGGATTTGCCGCCGCGGGGAAGGGCCCGCTTGGAACGGTCCACGGGCATGGCGGACCGCGCCCGCGCTCAGTCGCGCACGAACGCTCTCGGACGTGCGTGAGACACGGGCTTCAATGAAGCGGAAGAGATGCCGACCGGGGGCTCAGTGGCCCGACCCGGTGCGCGGCCGGTGCATGGATGCGACCGCGATTCGGCAGGGATCCCGCCTGGCGGGCGGGAGGCGACGGCTATGCGATTGGCCAGGTCAAGGGTTCGTTGACCCGAACCTGAGCTTGACTATATCCGGCATTACCGCGCTTTCGCCAAACTCGGGTTTTCTTTACCTTTGCCCAGGTAGATCGTTCTCTCGGGTGCCGGCCCGAGGCCGGGCAGAGGGCCGCGGATCGCCTGACCGGAGGTCCACAGCATTACCACGACAGCGTAAAGAACACCTGGACCCCAACGGACATTCCAGCTGCCGCCCTAGGGAAGGTAAAGCCTCGTCAGTGCGTCGGGTAGACCGTCGGCACGAGGGGCGTCGGCCCGGTGCCGCCGGTGAAGACCGGAGCGCCCGGCTGCTGCGGGACGTACGGGGCGTCCGCGTAACCGGGCGCCGGGTACTCGGGGCCCGCGTACTCGGGCGAGGGGTAACCGGGCGCCGGATAACCGGGTGCCGGGTACTCGGGGCCCGCGTAGGCGGGCTCGCCGTACGGGCCGGCCGCCACGATCGGGCCCTGCGCCGCCGGAACGGCCTGGGCCACGGGCGGCGGGACGTGGGAGCCATCGGCCCGGCGCGGCTCGGGGCCGGGATGGCCGCCCTGCCCCGCACGGCGCTCGGCCAGCAGGGCCATGAGCGCGTGGGCGGTGTCGGCGTCCATCTTCAGCAGGACGCTGGGCATCCCGGACTGGTCGACGAACGGGGAGACCGAAGGGGCCGGCAGCTGCGGAAGTGCCGCCCGCATCTCCTCGCGGAGATCCTGGGCCAGGCGCAGCGCCTGTCGGTCACTGTCACTCAAGTGTGCGTTCATCGCGATCTCCGGGGAGTTCACGTGCGGGGGTCCGTGGATCATCCTGCTAGGGATGGCGTGCAGGTGCAAGAGCTGATGCACGTGCATTTCAAGAATTATCACCCCGTAACGCCTGCGCCCGTCGATCGTTCCCGGGGCGCTCCATCCCGCCCTCGCCGAGACTCCAGAACGGGCTGACCAGCGCAGATGCGCACGGCCGGTCCCGGCCGCCGACCAGTCGCTCCTGGGCGGCCTGCACGGTGCGTGCCTCCCCGGCCACGCAGCCGATTCCCGGCTCGTCCGGTTCTGTGGCGCAGAACACGGCCGCGCACGGGACCGAGGCCGTCTCCTCTCCGGCGAACAGGTGGCAGGCGCCGGGGCGCGGCCCGAACCTCCCCTCCGGTCCCGCCGAAAACGATCTCTTGCCCGGCCGTGCGTTCCGTGGCCAACAGTGCCAGGACCGTCGCCCTCGTGATCGCCCTCGTGATCCCTGACACAGAGCTGGGGACGCTGGGCATTGTCGGTGGCCACCGGCATCCTGGACGGATGACCGAGACGCTGAGCCTCCGGGCCCTCAACCGCGCCACGCTGGCACGGCAGATGCTGCTCGCCCGCGAGGCGCTCCCCGTCCCCGACGCGGTACGGCGGCTGCTCGGCATCCAGGCGCAGGAGCCCAGGCCGCCGTTCCTGGGGTTGTGGACACGGCTCGACGGTTTCCAGGCGTCCGACCTGCACGCCGCGCTGCACGACCGGTCGATCGTCCGCGCCACGATGATGCGGGCCACGCTGCACCTGATGACCGCGGCCGATTACACGGCGTTCCGCACGACGATGCAGCCGATGCTGGACGGGGCCCTGCGCGTCCTGGGCGACCGCGCCAAGGGACTGGACCTCGCACAGGTCGTCCCGGCAGCGCGCTCACTGCTCGCAGCGGAGCCCAGGACGTTCAACGAGGTGCGTGCGCTCCTCCAGGAGGAGTTCCCCGACGTCAACGACCGCGCCCTCGGCTACGCCGTCCGCCTGTGCGTGCCGCTGGTCATGGTGCCCACGCAGGACAAGTGGGGCTTCCCTCGCACGTCGCAGTTCACGCCGGCCGGCACCTGGCTTCGCAACGAGCCAGGGGCCGCCGACGCCGTCGACGAACTGGTGCTCCGGTACCTGGCGGCCTATGGCCCGGCCTCCGCGGCGGACGCCCAGACATGGTCCGGGCTCTCCTCCGCCGGTGCGGCCCTGGAACGCCTGCGCCCCGGCCTGCGCGTCTTCACCGACGACAAGGGCCGGGAGCTGTTCGACCTGCCGGACGCCCCGCGTCCCGGCTCGGACGTCCCGGTACCGGCGCGCTTCCTGCCCGAGTTCGACAGCCTCGTCCTGGCGCACGCCGACCGCCGGCGGATCATCGCCGACGCCCACCGGCCCCAGCTCACCACCAAGAACCTGCGCGTCCGCGCCGTCTTCCTCTGGGACGGCTTCGCCCGCGGCATCTGGGAGACCGAGTACAAGCGCAAGGTCGCCACCTTGCGGATGCGTCCGTTCGAACCCCTCCCCCAGGCGGCCGTCAACGAGCTGACCACCGAAGGGGAGGCGCTCCTGCGGTTCCTGGAACCGGACGCCAAGGAGACCGTTGTCCGCGTCGAGCCCGCTTAGGCGATCGTCCGGCCGAGCCCCTCCCAGTAAGGGGCGCGGAGGTCCTTCTTGAGGATCTTGCCGCTGGGGTTGCGGGGCAGCGCGTCCACGAAGTCGACCGACCGGGGGCGTTTGAAACCCGCCAGCCGCTCACGCGCGTAGGAGAGGACCTCTTCCTCTGTCACGGCGGTGTCCGGCGCGAGCACGACGACGGCCTTGACCGTCTCGCCCCAGCGCTCGTCCGGTACGCCGATGACCGCCACGTCCGCGATGGCGGGATGGGCGGCGAGGACCTCCTCGACCTCGATCGGATACACGTTCTCCGCACCGGTGACGATCATGTCCTTGATCCGGTCGGTGAGGAACAGGTAGCCCTCGCCGTCGACATATCCGGCATCGCCCGTGCGGAGCCAGCCGTCCCCGGCGAGGAGCCGGTCCGTCTCCTCCGGGCGGTTCCAGTACCCCGGCGTGTTCTGGGGGGAGCGCGTCAGCACCTCGCCGACCTCACCCGGCGCGCGCTCGGCACCCCCGCCCGGTTCGACGATCTTCACCTCGACCCAGTCGTAGGGGCGTCCGGCCGAGCGCATCAGGTGAGCGCGCGGCCCTTCGGGGTCGTGGTCCTCCGGCTCGAGCTGGACGATGGCGCCGGTCGTCTCCGTCATCCCGTAGAGCTGGAAGAGCGGCGCCTTGAAGGTGTCCAGCGCGCGGCGCAGCACCTCCGAGGTGATCGGCGACGCGCCGTAGGTGATCGCGCGCAGCGTCGAGTAGTCGCGTCCCGCCGCGCCCGGCACCTGGCACATGAACTGCAGGACGGCCGGGACGATGAACGCGTTCGTGATCCGCTCGCGCTCGAACGTGTCGACCAGCGCGACGGGATCGATGTCGCGGACGAGCACCTGCCTGCACCCCGCGTACATCCCGGCGAGCGCCCAGCCTGAGCCGCCGATGTGGAACAGCGGCATCGGGACGAGGCTCACCGAGGAGCCGTCCAGCCCCCAGCGCCGGGCCATCCGCTCCCCCACCTCGAAGTTGGCGTTGCTGAGCTGGACGCCCTTCGGCACCCCGGTCGTGCCGGACGTGTAGAGCTGCACGACGATGTCGTCCGGCTCTCCGACGAAGCCGGGGTCGTCCGCGGGGTGCTCGGCGAGCCACCTCTTGTACTCGTCGCCGGTGCGGACGACGCGGCCGGGAAGCCCGCCGGCGAGGTCCGCGAACTCGGCGTCCAGCACGGTCACCGGCGCGCCCGCGTCGGCGACGACCGCGGCGATCTCGGCCGGGGTCAGCCGCCAGTTCACCGGGGCGGTCACGGCGCCGATCTTCGCGGCGCCGAACAGGACGTCGAAGAACTCGGGCGCGTTCTTGCCGACGTAGGCGACCCGCGAGCCGGGCCCGAGCCCCGCCGCCTGAAAGGCCCGCCCGCCCGGCTGGAGCGCTCGTCGAGTTCGGCGTAGCTCACGGTCCGCCCGTCGCCGGTGACGGCGGGCGCCGTCCCCCGGTCTCGGGCGTGGTCACGGACGATGGACACGACCCGGTACTCCACCCCGACCCCTTCCGAATCTCGTTCGGTTCTGTGCGGCCGACCATATCGATCTCCGCTCGGCCCGCGGAAGCACCAATTCGCCGCCGCATGCGGACATGACGCTATGAGCGTGGACAACTTCGAATAGTGATCAATCCGATACCTGCGATGGTTGAAAGATCCATCATTTGGGCGCAAGCTGTGGCCGACGTCTGGAATGCCCCGCCCGTTCCTTCCGACCGACCGCCGACAGGACGCGACCAATGTTCGAGATCTGGGAGACGAGTGAGCCGGCGCGGCTCATCAGCGACGCGGGGAGCCTCAAGGTGGCGCTGGAGAAGGTCGACACGATGTGCCGGCTGCGGCACGACCAGGCCGTGGCCCACGTCGGCGAGGCCGGGGCGGGCTACCACTTCGAGATCAGGGATCACGCTGGCAAGGCCCTCGCGCGGCTCAGCTACGTCCCCGACACGTCCCGCGCCTACCAGAGCGTCGTGGTGGACGAGATGCGGGGCGACGGCAGCCGCTGACCCCTCGCCTTGGACGGCCCCGGTCATGACGGCCGGGGCCTTCGCATGTCGCCGCCGCCGGGGAGCCCGCCTCGGATGGCAGGATGCATCGTGCCCTGTGTTGCCGGACAGGAGGAGTGGCGGTGCGGAAGTCGTGGCGACGCGATGCCAGACCACCGGAGCCCGCCGCGGACGTCGCCGCACTGACCGCCGAGGCGGTGCGGTCGCTGTCCCTTGGCGACGGCGCGGCCTTCGCCCGCCTCGTCGCCGGCCTGGCGGACCGTCCCAGCGCACCGCACTGGACGCCGTCCGCCGACCGGTGCCTCACCGCGCGGCTGCGGCGGGCCGTCACCACGGCCTGGGACCGCGGGTGGCAACCCGCCGACGTGCCCCGTCTCGCGTCCCGCCGGTACAGCGTCCGGCACGCGCGGCTGGCCACGGACGCGATCGCGGACGAGATGCGCGCCTACCCCTCCACCGCCGTGGACGGCCGATGGCACGAGCAACTCGCCTCCCTCGAAGCCACCGCCTGGTGGACGGACGACGACTCCCACGCGCGCGAATGGCGCGAACGCGAAGGCGTGGAACCCGCGGTCTACGTCGCGACGGCTCTCGAATTGATCCACCTCCTGGAGACCCTCCCGGAACTCCCCCACCTGACCCCGCCCCCTCGCTCGAACACGCCGAAGACCGACGCATCGAGCGTCCCAGGAACCACTGACACGACCACGTCCAACGGCACCGACACATCCAGCAGTGAAAGTGCGTCCAATGGTGCGGGGGCGAGCGGTTCCGGGACGGATGCGGGGGCGCGGGGGCGGCGGGCACGGGAAGTGGATCAGCGGATGCTGGGCAAGGTCCGTGCGCTGCTCGCCAAGGCGGAGTCGACCGAATTTCCCGAGGAGGCCGAGGCGCTGAGCGCGCGCGCCCAGGCGTTGATGGCGCGGCACAGCATCGACCATGCGCTGCTGGCCGCGGAGACCGGCGATACGGGAGGACCTGCCGGACGGCGCATCGCGGTGGACAATCCCTACGACGCGCCGAAGGCCGTCCTGCTGACGGTCGTGGCCGACGCGAACCGCTGCAGGGCGGTGTGGCATCGGGAGCTGGGCTTCTGCACGGTCTTCGGATTCCCGGCCGATCTGGCCGCGGTGGAGATGCTGTTCACATCGCTGCTCGTCCAGGCGACGTCCGCCATGGTGCACGCGGGTCCGAGGCGGGACGAGCGAGGACGGTCACGAACGCGGTCGTTCCGCCACGCGTTTCTCAACGCCTACGCCGCCCGCATCGGGGAACGGCTCCGCGAGGCCGCGGGTGAGGCGGCGGACAGGGCGGCCGCGGACGCCGGCGGGAAGGATCTTCTTCCCGTGCTGGCGGCGCGCGACCGGGCCGTCGAACAGGCCGTCGACACGATGTTCCCCAACCTCGCCAAGGGACGGGCTGGTTCGGTCTCCAATTATGAGGGCTGGGTGGCCGGGCGGGCGGCCGCCGATCTCGCCAGCCTGAACGGGCGCTCCGAGGTCACCGGGGCGTTTCGCCGTCCGTAGCGCACGGGGTCCCCCCGGGGGGCGAGGGGGACGTCCGGTCATGTGCTCGCTTCTTCCTGGTCTTGGCTGGTCGCGGGAGCTGGTCAGTCCTTCTTGCGCCGGGTGTTGCCGCCCCGGCCGCGCAGCGGCACCCCCGCCTCCTTCAGGACGTTGTAGATGAACCCGTACGACCGGCCCGTCTCGGCGGCCAGGTCGCGGATGCTCTCACCCGCCGCGTAGCGCGGAGCGAGTTCGGCGGCGAGCTGCGTGCGTTCGGCACCGGTGACCCGGGTGCCCCTCGACAGTGTGCGTGCCACGGGGACCTCCTGTTCCAAGGCTGGGCGGCGGGGTCCGTCCCCGCAGCTCACAGCAGTGTTGATCTCCCCAACGTACACATTCCCCCTGATTACGCCGTCGATGCCGCGCGAATCACCGCGAATTCGGCCGAAGCTGGTCTTTTCCGTGGTGAACGGCGTGTCGGAACTAGACAGACGGGCTCTGCGGCCCTGGCGGTCGCCCGTTCCGCACGGTCATCGTCCGCACCGGCCTGCGGACCGGAACCGAATCCAGCCCTCCGTACCACCGCGTCCCGCTACCGCAGCCCCTGACCCCCGGGATTGCGGCCACGTGAACCAACTCCACCACACCGGCCTCGAAGCTCACCCCGCCGCCCCTACAGGACCGTGACCTGCAAAGACAGCAACCACGGTGAACTCCGAGACCACGACCCAGCCTCGCCGGAATCATCTGGGGCAGCCCGAGCGACGACCGTAAGACCGTGCCTCGTCGGCTTGAGACCAGCAAGGACCTTCGAACGAGGACGGCGCGGCTAGGCACGGTGGGCGAAGGAGCCACCAGGCCCGGAATCGGCCGGAACAGGGCCAGCGGAAACGGAGCCCACAGAAACAGCGTGGCCCGGAGCAGGGGCAACGGGGACAACGCCGGCGGGAGCGGGGGCGCCGGAAACAGCGCGGCCGGTGACAAGGTCGACGGAAACAGGGCCAGCGGGAACAGCCGTGGTCGTCTGGGAGGCGGCTTCGCGGACGGAGAGGTCGGAGCGGCGCAGCGGATACCGCAGAGGCTCGAACGGAAACACCGAAGCCTCCGCGAGCCCGTCCACGATCAGGAGTTCGCCAGGGTCAAGGAGCCGCCAGCCGGGGTGGTCGTCCATCGGCTCGCTCGCGATGACCACGGCGGGCTCGGGGCGGGCGGCGCCGGGCTCGGCCGCACCGCCACGCTCCGGCGACAGGACCCAGAGTTCGTTGCTCTCCGGATAGCGCAGTGCCCAGAGCCGTCCGGCCTCGGCGACGAGCACGTTGAGCGCGAACACGGGGAGATCCGCACCTATACGGCGGACCGCCTCGACGATCCCGGCAGTCGTGTCGCCACGGCGCCGGATCTCCGCGGTCAGGTAGGCGAACACCAACTCCGAGTCGGTCTCCCCCGAGACGTGGGCGCGCTCGACCTCCGTCAGCCATGTCCGGAGCGTGTCCAGCCCCTTCACCACGCCGTTGTGGGCGAACAACCGGTCGCTCATCACGAAGGGGTGGCAGTTGTGCACCGTCAGCCCGCCCACGGACGCGTCCCGAACGTGCGCCACGAACGTGTCGGACGGGACGTTCCGGGCGTGCAGGTCGAAGTCGGCATTCTCGAAGGCGGCCAAGGGCGCCCGGTCACGGACGGGTTCGCCACCGAGCGAGAACCAGCCGAGGCCCGCGCCGTGCTGCATCTGGTGACTCTGCGCGCGAAGGCTCCGGGGCGCGTCCAGCAGCCAGTGCGCCGCCCTGACCCGCGATCCGCCCGTGCTCATACCGAAAAGTCGGCACATCTGGTCACCTCTCCGACATTCTTTAACTGCGAGTTACGGCAATTTAACCGAACGTCGCGGGCGCACGTCCGGCGAATCGCGGTGTCCCGACAGGCAAGCCCGGACGTCCCACAAGGAGAAGCCAGCCTCGCCACCACCCGGTTCACTGCTGGTCAACGGATCGGTGCCACGATGGAGGATGCCATGCCCGAGGGCGTGACCACGGCGTTCTGGAAGAACCTGATGCCGTTCCAGAACGCGCAGAAGCCGGACGCCTTGCCGAGGTGTACCCGTCGAAGGTCGCCACCGACGATGACCGCTACTTCATGCCTTTATCGAGATCGTGGGTTCACGCCGCTCGGCATCAACGTAAGGACGACCCCTGAACGGACGTCCCGCGAGTTCCCAGCGCCGGCCTGGCGAACAAGCTCTCCCTCACACGAAGCCTTCGCGTGCACCATCTCCAGCACGTGGGGCTATCTCGAACGCCCATGGACCGCGGCGCTGGCGACTTCCATCTACGGCCCTCGGACAGGGGCGCACACTCGTCCGTCTACGAGAGCGGTGAGCCGATATGGGGCGTCGCCTAACGAGCCCTAGGAACGCACTCACCGACCGGCATCGGCCCACACGACGGTCGCCGAGATCACCCATTGTCATGGGTTCACCAGCCAGGCCCACTTCACGCGCGTCTTCCGAGAGCGCTTCGGCCGTATGCCGGGTGAGGCGCGTCCCGCCTGAGAGTTATCCCCAGAATCCCGTTCTACTGCGTCCGTCATGGACGGCCGCGCATGCTGGCCACGTCCCGTCCGGAAGGAGCGGCCCCATGGCCACCATCACGTTCTCCGTCCCGTCCACCACGACCTCGCGGTTCGCCGTGGCCGCCGAAAACATCCCGCAGGACCTCGGCGGCCTTCTGCACCGGACCGCATCGGGCCCGTACCACGCTCACATCACCGGACGGCTCGACTCGCCACAACTGCGAGTCACACGGGAAGACCTCACGACTCTGCGCTGGAACCCGGGCGGCGTCCGGGCGGCCGGCCCCGAAGACCGGCAGGCGGCACGCATCTTCAACGGCGCGATGGAGTTCGCCGTCGTCACCGCCTTCGGGCCGATCACCGACCAGCCTCGCGGCGTCCAGGTCGCCCGTGCCGCCGCCTACGCCATCGCCAAGGCCACCGGGGGCATCATCGCCGACCTCGTTACCGGCCACGTCCTGACTCCGGCTATCACCGAGCGAACTCGCTTCGTCCTGGCCGATCGGTGGCTGGGCGACGTCCTGCCCCCATTCCGCGCCAATGGCCGGTGCACGGCCGCCGACCCCGAACTCGACCCGGAGGGCATCAACGGCTGCGCCTGCGTCCGCCTGCGCACCCGCGGCCTCCGCCGCTTCGGCCTGCCCGAACTCCAGATCACCGATGTGGCCTGCCCGCACGACCTGGCCGCCCTGAACGTCCTGCGGACCGCGGCCCGCCGCCTCCTGACCGACCACTGGTCCTGGCTCGCCACCGGCCCGGCCGCCCGGACCCGCACGGTCTCCGCCGCCCTGGACCTCTCCCATCGCGACTTCAACGACTTCTGGGGCACCTCCCGCCGCGTCCACCTCACCCCACCGGCCCCTTTCCAGGTCACCCTCTCCCCGCTGAGCTCCCGCCTCCTCACCATCAGCCCGCCCGCCGACTTCGACGGCACGGTCAACGACTGGCTCTGGGGCGGCACGCTCCCCCTGGGCATGTACGACGTCCTCAAGGCCCCCGCAGACCCCCAGCTAGCCGCCTAACAGACCCGAGAGAACCTGCACCGTCTTCCAAGACAACAGACGGCAGCCACTCCCTGCCCGTGCCCGCCCTCTGACCCCACCCCGCCAGCCAACTCCCATGGGCGGCCACCGGCCGTGCCCAGCACATCGTGCGGTGGCCGTCCAACTGGATGACGGTTGCTCAGACCCCGCACGCACAACCGGCACCGCCCGAAAGTCTGCGGCCGGCCACCAGCGCGCTCGCCGTCGTCCTCGCCACAAGTGATCCGTCCCGGTCGGAGACGCGGGGCCGCCTCGATTGCGCTGAGCCACGTCAGCAGCGGTGGACGGTCTTCGGGTGCACCCCCAGCCTTCCGGGTCCCCCCGTCCACACGATCTTCAGGACAGTCCCGCGTGCTCACGGGCTCGGCGAGCAAGGCGGGTGTCAACGACGCGGGAATCTCTCACATGTCGCGGACAGCGGGTGGCGCGTGTGCGGCGCGTGACGCATGTGGCTCGTCGGAGCTGGACGAGAACCAGTGCGGAGCGATCACTCGCCGCACCACCCGGCAAGCCCCCATCTCAGCCCTCCAACCGCCTTGCACCACGCCAAAGCAAACCCAATTCACGCCCAGCACACGCCCGCGGCCCGCAGATGCCTGCCGGCAGCGGGCACTCTCGCATCACCGCCAGGCTGTCTTGCGTCGGCAGGTAGCGGGCGGAGGGCCACGCCCATCTGGATCTGATGATCCCCGCGTCAGGGACGTCGCCCTGAGCAAACGGGTCCGGACTGACGGTCGAGCGTTGGAAACGGTCTGCTGTCCAGCACTTCACATGGTCCCTGACATGCCGGTAACGCCGAGTGAGACTATTGACACCGTGGGGTCACCTGGGCCTGCCGCGCGGCCGCCTCTGGAACGGGCGCCCATGCTTGTAACCCTCACAAGGTCTGCCTGCGAGCCTGCAGTCGAGGCGTTCAAAGGAAAACACGTCCTCAGCAGGCGGATCGCATGTTCCCGCCTTGCGTTCCGGACCACCGTTCCCGCACCGGCCGGGTCGCTTACATTTCGGTTCGATCTAGGGCGTTCCGCGCGTTTCGGCCATGACGGTGATGGAGGCGGGCGGCAAGGATCGTTCCGTCGAGTGTGAGCAATGTTCAACGCTGCGTAGCCGAATTGACTACGATCGGCATTCACACGGTGACCGACGCGATCCCCCGGGGCGAAGATGAACCGTTTTCTGGCACATCCCAGGCTGGCCCTCCTGCTCGGCGGCTGGCTCCGCTGCACCTGCGGAATCCTGGGCTGTACCGCTATGGCCGGCGCCATCTCCATCGGCGCCGCGGCGGCGTCATCCGACGCCGCCGCTCAGCAGGAACCGGGGCCGCGCAGGTCCCCGTCGCCGATCTGCCGCCACGCTGTGAGCATCGGCGACTGGTACACCGCGCACAAGTGCAAGGAGGCATGGCGCTCGATGTACGAGAGGTCTCGCAGAAGGTCGGGGCGCGGCCGGGAACTCCCCCGCTGGCCGCACCGGCACACCTGGAAGCCCAAGATCGAACACCGGCGGCCCTCGCCCGTCCCGCCCGACAGACCCATCCCGCGGGTGGCCCTGCCGGATCCCTCGAGCACCGAACTTCCGTCTCCCGCTCGGAAGCTGCGCACGCCTCGCCCCTCGCCGTCGTCACCGCAACCGACTCGCCCGCGAGAGCAGGCCGAGGAGACGGAGTCACGTCCCCCGTCGTTGCAGCCGGTCCTGCTGCTGAGTCTGCTCATCCCCGCCGCGGCGGCGATCTGCTACCCCTTCCGGCACCGGCTCTACGCCGTCGCCACCGCGGGCATGCCCGCTCTTCCCGTGCCCGAAGAGGAGGAAGCACCGTCGCCCGGCTTCGGTTACCGTCCCGTCCTGGACCCGTTCGCCGTCCCGGCCACGGGCTTGTCGGGCCCGGGTGCCGTCTCCACCGCGCGCGTGCTCGCCCTGACCGCCCTCGACGAGCACGCCGACGACTCCCTGGTCGTTATTCCGCGCCCCGACGCCACGGTCCTGTTCGGCCTGGCCGAGGACGAACTGCTCGACGACAACACGGCCGGGCTCTTCATCCCCGGCAATCTCGACGCCGCGCTCGCTTACCTCGAGACCGAGCTCGCCATCCGCCAGAACACCGGCGTGACGCAGGCACGCCGGCTCCTGCTGGTGGCCGACTGCTCGCAGGAGACCGACAGGATTCGGGCACTCCTCGCGCAGCACCCGGGCGGAGTATCCGCGATCCTCCTCGGCCCCTGGTCAGGGGCTCAGGCGACGATCGACGACAACGGTCTGGTCAACACTCCTCCAGCGCTCACCCTGAGCCTGCCCGACCGCGTCCCGGCGCTCTCCCGCGTCGAGGCCCGTGACCGCCTCCTCGCCGCCCTGGCACGGCACAGAGAGACCAAGAAGCCTTCGTCCAGACGCCGCTCATCACCCCGCCGCCTCTGACCACAGACAGCACCTGCACTCACGCCGGGGAGAACTCCCGAACCCGAAGACGGCCTGGGCGCCGGCCAAGGGAGGTATCGGGCGATGCCGGGTTGACGGCCACGCCGGTAGGCCCCAGTCAGGACGCGGGGCATTCCTGCCTTTCGATCTCGGCCCTGGCCGCGCCGAGGCTTCGGAGCGCCCGGCTGAGGGGACCGATGTCCGGCGGCTGGTCGGCGTCGCCGTCCACGTAGGCCGAGCAGCGCAGAACCCAGCCTCGGACGACGTCCTCGACGTGCGCCTCGGCCCGGCGCGTCCTGGCCAAGGTCACGCGACGTTTCTCCTCTGCGATCTCTTGTGCCAGGTCGTCGTCCGTTCTGAGCGTCTGGATGTCGGGCAGGGCGTAGCGGCCGAGCCGGTCCGTCGCGAGTTGGCGCTCCCCGGCGATCCGGACGAACGTCCGGCGAGGCCAGCCGAGGATGGTGGCCGCACCGCCCGCGTCAACGGTGTCGGTGAGCGGGCCCTTCCGGACGGAGACCACCGTCTGCACGGTTCTGGGGTCGAGCCGGTCCAGGTCGCGCAAGAGGTAGACGGGGTGCCCGCGGAAGCTGCTGACGACGTTGAGGGCGCCTTGGGCGACCAGGACCTCGATGTCGCGCCGTTCCACGTCGAGGCTCACCCGGGCGGCCAGTCTGGCGGCCGCGCGTGCGGAGCCCATCGGCGGCTCGTCACCGAATCTGGCGATGACCTTCTTGCCCGCCTCCAGGGACTCCTCGACCAGGTCGGCGGACCACCGCTCCCCGTCCAGGTCGGGGCCGGGAAGGATCCCGTGCTCCAGCCCCACGCGCAACTGCCATGGGGTGAGCCCAAGGTGCTCGGCGAACTGGTGAGCACCGTACTTGGTGCGGTTGATCTCTGCAGGCATGGCCGTGCCCTTCGTGACGCGATTGACGTTGACGGACACAGCGTCGTGGACGCAGCTTCTCAGCATTGACAGAACGCAATTCTGTGGATAATCCGCGACCAGAAAGCAGACCATTTGGACAATTGCCCCAGGGTTGAGTGCCGGGTACGGCGTGCAAGGCTGGAGGGCATGAACGCTACGGATCGCTTGGGGATCGGACTGGCGGCTTTGGGGCGGCCCGCCTACATCAACGTCGGCCGGGGTGATGAACTGCCGACTGACCGAAGCGTGGAACTGATGCGGGACGCTACCTGGAGCGTCCTCGACGCGGCCTATGCGGCGGGCATCCGATGGGTGGACGCGGCACGCTCCTACGGCAGGGCGGAGGAGTTCCTCGGAGGCTGGCTCAGCGAACGCAACCCTGATGACGTGACCGTATCCAGTAAATGGGGTTACTCCTACGTCGGCGAATGGAAGACCGACGCTGCGGTTCACGAGGTCAAGGAGCACAGTCTTGATCGGTATCGCGCTCAGTACAGGGAGAGCCGCAAACTGCTGGACGGGCATCTTTCCGTATACCAGGTTCACTCGCTGACCGAGGAGAGCCCGCTGTTCCAGGATCTCCGCCTACAGGAGGCCCTCGCGGAACTGAGCGCCGACAGAGTCCGCGTGGGCTTCTCCACCTCGGGCCCGAAGCAGGCGGACACGATCCGCCGGGCAATGGCGTTGCACGTCGCCGGGCAGAGGCTGTTCGGGACCGTCCAATCGACATGGAACGTCCTGGAGACGTCAGCCGAGGAAGCCCTCCGCGAAGCACATGACGCAGGGCTGCGCGTCCTGCTCAAGGAGGTGCTGGCCAATGGGAGGCTCGCCGTGCAGCCTCCTGCGGCCTTGCAGAGCGTGGCGTCCGATAACCATGTGCGGCCGGATGCCGTGGCACTGGCCGCAGCCCTGAGCCGACCGTGGGCGGACATCGTCCTCATCGGCGCGGTCAGCCCGGCACAACTGGCGTCGAACCTCTCAGCGTCGAACGTGGTCCTTGACGAGCGTCAGCTACGGGTCCTGGCGGACCTGAGCACTCCAGCGGAGCCATACTGGTCCGAGCGGAGCGCGCTGCCCTGGACCTGAGCCCGCGCATTCGCCGACGAGTATCCGCCTCATGGCACGATTGAGCACGTCCCACCATGATCGGATCTCCCTGCCATGCAGTCAGAACTCCCAGAGATGATCGGCCCCTACCGTGTGGTCGCCCGGCTCGGTGCAGGTGGGATGGGCGAGGTGTTCCTCGGAGCGTCGCCCAGCAGGCGCCTCGTCGCCGTGAAGGTCATCCGTCCGGAACTTCTGGACGATCCCAGGTGGCGGGCGAGGTTCCGCCGTGAGGTGACGTCGGCGCGCTCGGTCAGCGGCTTCTATACGGCGCCCGTCGTCGACGCCGCCCCCGACGCGGACCGGCCGTGGCTTGCGACGCAGTACATCCGCGGTGTCAGCCTCGCCAAGGTCGTCCAGGAGAAGGGGCCGCTTCGCGAACGGGCGGCCTGCCGGCTGGGGGCCGGGCTCGCGGAGGCCCTGATCGCCATCCACCGTGCGGGCATCGTGCACCAGGACCTGAAACCGTCGAACGTCCTGCTCGCCTCGGACGGGCCAAGGGTCATCGACTTCGGGATCGCGAGACCTCTCGACGCGCTCCCGCTGTCTCGTACGGAGATCCTGGGAACGCCCGCCTACATGTCGCCGGAGCAGGCCCTCGGCGAGCCCGTCCACGCGGAGAGCGACGTGTTCTCCCTTGGCGCGACCCTTGTGTTCACCGCGACGGGGGCCGCACCCTTCGGCACCGGCCACAAAGTCCGCAGCCGGATCGTGTACGGCGAACCGGACCTCACCCGGTTGCCCGACCCCATGCGCGGGCTCGTGACCCGCTGTCTGGTCAAGGACCCTGGGGAACGTCCCACACCGGAGCAGATCCTCGTCGCCTTGACCACGCTGCTGGACGCCCACTACGGGGAGGAGTGGCCGCCCGTGGACATCGAGCAGCTCATCGGCGTCCAGGAACGAACGCTGGTGGAGATCACGGCCGAGTTGCCGACCCTCCGGGAACATTAGGACGGCCCATCACGGCAGGCCCTCTGCGAGCACGTTCCAGAAGGCCGTCTCGTAAGCATGGAGCAGGTGGGCCGCGCGGGTGGCCTCGACCGGGTCTTCACCGGACGCCAGCCCAGACGCGATGACGTCCAAGGCTCGTTCCTCGAAGCCGGGCGGTGACTCGGCGAAGAAGTCGAAGAACCCGACGGCCCCGTCAGGGAAGCCGTACTGCGTCCGGAGAGCCCGCGCAGTACGGGCACAGTACGCACCCCACTCCTCCAGGTTGGCCAGCATGGCCAGGGCGACCTCGGCAGCCGTCCCGAATGCCGCCCTCTGCGCCAGATAGGCCGGATACGCCTGTGCAAAGGGTTTGGGGTCATATGCCATGAGATTCTTCTCACTCTGCCCGAGCGCGGCCGCGAAGTCTCCGAGGAGGGCCAGAGCCTGCCCCTCGCCCTGCGCAAGCCCCAAGAAGAGCTCACCCGATGGCGTATCGGGAAACCTGGCCGCCAGCAGGGCGAAACTGCGCCGATCGCTGCCGACGATCCGGTACTCCTCGCCGGCCAGCCAGACCAGGCGCTCCCGAGGAACGTCCCCTGTTTCGAGCATGTCGACAAAGCGGTTCGCGGTCTTCGCGGCGGCGATGTCCTCGCGGATGCGTGCGAGGAGTTCGGCGGCCCCGTTATCGGTCATGACTCCAACGGAGCACCTGAGGCGGTCGTCCGTCAACGGGACGTGCCGGATCGGCGCGGGTGATCACGTGGATACGATGAAGAGCGGAACGTCTACGCAGGTGTGGACACAGTTGGGAGTGAGCGAGTATGTCGGATTTCGAGCTCGACCACACAGGCGGCCGGATGCCTCTGGAGGTCACAGAAGCCACAGAGGGACCGTCAGGGCTGGGCGTGGGCAGCCTCCTCAAGGAGACGGGGCATGTCACGCTCGATCCGGGCTTCACCAACACCGCGTCCACGACGTCTGCCATCACCTACATCGACGGCGAGGCGGGCATCCTCCGCTACAGGGGCTACCCCATCGAGGAACTGGCGGAGAAGTCGTCCTTCCTTGAGGTCGCCTACCTGCTGATCTACGGCGAGCTGCCGACGTCCGACCAGCTGGGCGCGTTCACCGACAACGTGCGCAACCACACGCTCCTGGACGAGAAGTTCCGGGCGTTCTTCTCCGCTTTCCCGCGCCGAGCCCACCCCATGGCCGTCCTGTCGTCCGCGGTCAGCGCCCTGTCGACCTTCTACCAGGACAGCCTCGATCCGTTCGACCCCGAGCAGGTCGACCAGTCGAGCATCCGGCTCATCGCGAAGCTCCCCACCATCGCGGCCTACGCCTACAAGACCTCCAACGGCCAGCCGCTCCTGTACCCGGACAACTCCCTCGGGTACGTGGAGAACTTCCTCCGCATGATGTTCGGCCTGCCCACGCAGCCCTACGAGATCGACCCCGAGATCGCACGTGTCCTGGACATGCTGTTCGTGCTGCATGCCGACCACGAACAGAACTGTTCGACCTCCACCGTGCGGCTCGTGGGGTCCAGCCAGGCGAACCTGTTCTCTTCCGTGTCCGCAGGTGTGGACGCCCTGTTCGGTCCGCTGCACGGCGGCGCCAACCAGGCCGTCCTGGAGATGCTTGAGCGCATCCACCAGAACGGCGACAACATCGACTCGTTCGTGGCGCGGGTCAAGAACAAGGAGCCCGGCGTCAAGCTGATGGGCTTCGGGCACCGCGTCTACCGCAACTACGACCCGCGCGCCGCGGTCGTGAAGAAGGCGACGGGCAAGGTCCTGGACGCCCTCGGCAAGTCCGACCCGCTGCTGGACCTGGCGATGCATCTCGAAGAAGTCGCGCTGAGCGACGATTACTTCATCGAACGCAAGCTCTACCCCAACGTCGACTTCTACACGGGCGTCATCTACAAGGCGATGGGCTTCCCCACCAACGCCTTCACCGTGCTGTTCGCCCTCGGCCGGCTTCCCGGCTGGATCGCCCAGTGGCGCGAGTTGATGAACGACCCGACTACGAAGATCGGACGTCCCCGCCAGGTCTACGTGGGCCCGGGCGAGCGCCACTACGTGGACGCGTCTTCCCGCTGACTGCGCTCGGTCATGCCACTGGTGGCAGGGCCTTATCCACAGAATCACGTTCTACTGAAAGCGCTCGGCGGCCTCCTCGAAGCTTGGACTGCGAACGCCGGTCCACTCCCCGAGGAGGCTGCAAATGCGCGTCACCATCACGGTTCCCGAAGAGACGACCGCCGGCTTCGTCGTCGCGACCAGCAGGGATCCCGGCGACCTCACGGCGGCGATCCGGCAGCGGCTCCCAGGCCCGATGGCCTCGGCCGTCGCGGGCCGCATCGGCACCCCGCACCTCGTCCTGGCCTGCCACCCTGTCGGGGACTCGCCCTGGGACCTGAGCCAGGTGTCCGGCACCGACGAGGACGACGCGGAGAGGGCCCGCCGGGCCACGCGGCACATCGGCGTCACCTGCGTCCTGCCGGTCGGTGACCTGCCGTCCGGGCCGCACCTCGCCCGCGCCACGGCCAAGGCGATCGCGGAATCACTCTGCGGAATTCCCGTGGATCTCGCCACCGGCCGGGCGCTGTCCGTGACGCATCTCCGTCGTCCGGACGACTTCGTCCTCGCCGACGACTGGCTCGGGACCGTCCTGCCGCCCTATCGCAACTCGGGTCGCTGCAAGGCGGACGAGGACGAGATCGACGGCTGCAACTGCGTCGCGCTCAAGACCCGCGGGCTGCGCCGCTTCGGACTCCCCGAACTGGAGATCACGGACGTGGCATGCCCGCACGACCTGGCCGCGCTCAACATACTCCGCACGACCGCGCAACGCCTGCTTCCCCTCGCCCGGCACCCCGGCGACCACACGTTGCCGGGCGAGGTGATGCTGACGAGCGCGGACTTCTCCACGTTCTGGGGCAACCGAGACCCCATGTGGGACGACGGGCCCATCGCGGTACGGCTGACCGAAGTCGCCCCCCACCGCCTGGGCATCCGAGCCCCGGCAGCCTTCCCGGGCAC
Organism: Actinomadura latina NBRC 106108; assembly: GCF_001552195.1. Lineage (GTDB taxonomy): Bacteria > Actinomycetota > Actinomycetes > Streptosporangiales > Streptosporangiaceae > Spirillospora > Spirillospora latina. The sequence continues at coordinate 139,303 of NZ_BCQS01000026.1, read as the reverse complement.
CCTGAACGAATGGCTGTGGGACGAGCTTCCACCCGTCCTGCACGAACTGCTCACCTGCGAACCCGACCGCATCGCCTCACCGACCTAGGGTCGGCGCTCATCGACCGTGATCAACGGCCCCTCCAGCACGAGCGTCTGCGACAGGTCCAGCTGCGACCCGGGCCTTCCCGAAGAAGGAGCCGGTGCCGCAGACCGACCACGAACATGGCCCAGCCGGCGACACCTGCAGCACTCCCTTAACGACCGGCAGCGGCCGCGGTGGCGGCGCGGTTGCCCGACGGATCGCTAACGTCGTGCGGCATGGAGGATGTTGAAGCACCGGGGTCGATGACGAGAGTGCTCGCGGATGTCAGAGCCGAACGCGAAGCCCAAGACCGCACGTGGGGAGTTCAGGAGTTCCCTGACGGGAGCGGACCCGAATTCGTCGAGGACGCCGAGGAGGCGAAGAAGGAATGCGCCGCAGCATGGCGGCGGGGCGAACTCACCTGGCGGCACATCCTGACCGAGGAGTTCTTCGAAGCCCTCGCCGAATCGGAGCCCGCTGCCCTTCGGGGCGAACTGGTGCAGACAGCCGCAGTCGCCGTCCAATGGGTCCAGTCCCTGGACCGGCGGCACGGCGCCACCGTCCATCCCACCAAGGAGGGTGGCAGGCACACCGAGAAGCTGGTCCGGGACCGGATACCCGAGATCATCCAGGCGGCCGGCGGGCGGCCGGAGACTCGCGTCGCCGATTCGGCCGAGCACGTTGGACGGTTGCGCGCCAAGCTCGTCGAGGAGGCCGGGGAGTACATCGCGAGCGGCGACCCGGACGAACTCGCCGATCTCCTGGAAGTCGTCCACGCGCTCGCGGCGACCCACGGCATGAGCCCCGCAGAACTGGAGCATCGACGTTCCGCCAAGGCCGAAGAGCGAGGCGCCTTCAGTAAGCGCCTCATCCTCCGCCTCCAGGAATGACCCACGCCGTCACACGTCCAACCTCGGGCGCCCGGGCGTGTTCCTGGAGGGGAACTCTGTCAGGGCGGGACGGGGGTGCTCCTTGGGGAAGAGGGGCTTTGCTTGGGGGCTCGACCGGGCTTGGCTCACCCCGTCTTCGGGGCCGACTTGCGGCGATGGGCCTTCTGGCGGCATGACGCGCTGCAGAAGCGGGCGGGACGGCCGGTCGGCGCCGGGGTGATCGGGGTCTCGCAGACCTCGCAGCGTGTTTCGTTACAAGGGTTCGTAGTTTCGTTACGTTCCGTTGCGGGACGCAGTGCATCGCAGACGAGGGACGTCATGGAGCCGGGACGGCCGTCCGGGCGGGGCCAGCGCTCCATGTGCATGGCGCCTGCCATGAGGGCGCGGACATCCTGCACGTTCACGTCGGGACGCACGGCGCCGGCGGTCTGCGCCCGCCGCAGCAGGACGTCGAGGCCCGCGGTGAACCGATCGTCCATCCCGCATGTGTCGAAACCCTTCATATCGGCAGCCAGGGCGTCGCATACGGCATGGTTGAACATGGCCCGTTCGACGACCCACATGACGAAACCGTAGAAGGCGTCGGCCGGGTCCGCCGCGTCCTTGAGGGCCTCCGCCTCGTCCACGATCCGTTCGATGCGGGCGGTGACGACCGCTCCGAACAGCGCCTCCTTGGTGGGGAAATTGCGGTACACCGTGCCGGCGCCCACACCGGCGCGGCGGGCGATGTCGTCGAGCGGGACCAGGCGGCCGTCGGCGGCGAAAGCCTCGAACGCGGCCTGGAGGATGCGCTCGCGGTTCCTGCGCGCGTCCGCGCGCCGGGGCGGGCTGCTCAACGGTGGTCTCCTTCGCATGTTGACAAACGGGGCGGCCGTTCCGGTACGGTCATAAGCGGGTTGTCCGTTCCGATTATAGGAGGACCGATGACGGTCGCAGCGGTGGAGGAGATGCGAGGAAGGCTGGGCAGGGTCGGTACCGCGCTCCTGACGCCGATCGCGCCCGCGGACGATTGGCGGCGCGCGGCCCACCGTGTGGAGCAGGCGGGGTACGGGGCGATCTGGACGAACGAGGCCATCGGAGGCCGCGAGGTCTTCGCGCAACTGGGCGTGATGCTCGCGGCGACGGAGCGGGTCGTCCTCGGGTCGGCCGTCGCGAACCTGTGGGCGCGGCATCCCGCCACCATGCAGGGGGCGGCATCGGTCCTCGCGGACGCCCATCCCGGCCGGCTCGCTGTCGGCGTGGGCGTCAGCATGCCCGCGAGCGTAGAGCAGAGCGGGCAGAAGTGGACGAGCCCGCTGAACCGAATGCGCGAATACCTGGACGGAATGGACGCGGCCATCGGCGCCGCACCGGTCCCCGAGGTGCCGTTCCCGCGGCTGCTGGCGGCGCTCGGCCCGAAGATGCAGCGCCTGGCGCGCGACCGTGCGGACGGCGCGCTGCCCGCCGCGATGCCCGTCGAGCACACCAGGCTGGCCAGAGAGCGCCTGGGTCCGGACAAACTGCTGGTCGTCATGCAGACCGCGATCCTTGAGACCGATCCGGAGAAGGCACGCGCTGCCGCGAGGCAGTCGCAGTTGCTCACGCTCCCCGGTTCGCCCTATGTCCGCTCGCTGAAGGAATTGGGGTACCCGGACGAGGCGCTGGCCGGCGGCGGTTCGGACGAGGTCGTCAACGCCTGCTTCAACTGGGGTGACGAGGCCGCGATCGGCAAGAAGGTGCAGGACCATTTGGACGCCGGTGCCGACCACGTGGCCATCGCGGTCTTCACCCCCGACCTGGCGTCGTCGGCCGACCTTCTCGAAAGACTCGCTCCCGTACTCCCCTGACCGCTTCCAGCACGCCAACGGCCCGCCCGTCTGTGCCCCAACGGGGCGGGGGTGTGACGGTTCGGTTGCTGGGGAGACGGCGATGGCCTGGGATGGCGCCAGCGTGAGGACGCTGCCGCCTGGGGGCGCGGTGGGTCAGATTGGGTGGATCAGGCGGGTTTCGTAGGCCGCTATCACCAGTTGGGCTCTGTCGCGGGCCTGGAGTTTGGAGAGCAGGTGGCCTATGTGGGTCTTCACCGTGGCGGGGCTGAGGTGCAGGTGCTCGGCCAGTTCGGCGTTGGAGAGGCCGCGGGCGATCAGGGTGAGGACCTCGCGTTCTCGATCGGTCAGGGCGTCCAGGGCGGCGGGCGGCGGCTGGACGGGGGCCGGGCGGCGCACGAACTCGGCGATCAGGCGGCGGGTCACCGTGGGGGCGAGGAGCGAGTCGCCGGCCGCGACGGCCCTGATGGCGGACAGCAGGCCGGCGGGCGGGGTGTCCTTCAGCAGGAATCCGCTCGCGCCGGCGCGCAGCGCCGAGTACACGTAGGAGTCCAGGTCGAGCCGTCCATCTCGGGCATGCGGACGTCCATGAGGACGACATCGGGGCGTTCCTCCGCGGCGAGGGAGACGGCCTCGGCGCCCGTGCCGGCCTCGCCGACGGTGCGGAGGCCGGGCGCGGTGTCGATGAGGACGCGGAAGCTGCCGCGCAGCAGGGCCTGGTCGTCGGCGACGAGGACGCGCAGTTCCAACGGGGTTCCTAGGGTTCGTACGGGAAGTCGGCCGATACGGCGAAACCGCCGGTCGAACGGGGTCCTGCGGTGAAGTCGCCGCCGTACATCATGACGCGTTCGCGCATGCCGACGAGCCCGTGCCCGTCGCCGCCCGGCAGGACGCGGACGCCGGGGCCGTCGTCGGTGACGTCGATGCGCACGCGGAGTTCGTCGGCCCGGACGCGGACGCGGCAGCGGGCGGGCGCGGCGTGCTTGACGACGTTGGTGACCGCCTCCTGGACGATGCGGTAGACGGAGAGGGCGACGCCTTCCGGGAGGCTCGGGGCGTCCGTCTCCAAGTCGACGTGGACGCCGGCCATGGCGGCGCGGTCCGCGAGGGCGGTGAGGTCGGCGAGGCCGGGGGCCGGGCCGAGGTCGGTGTCGGTGCGCAGGACGCCGAGGAGGTGCCGCATCTCGGCGAGGGAACTGCGGCTGGTGGTCTCGATGACGCGGAGGGCGTCGAGGGCCTCGTCCGGTCGGGCCGAGGCGACGTGGACGGCGACGCCGGCCTTGACCGCGATCAGGCTCATGCTGTGCGCGACGACGTCGTGCAGTTCGCGGGCGATGCGGAGCCGCTCGTCCGAGACGGCCTGGTCGGCGAGCCTGCGGGCGGACCGCGCGGCCTGCGCGCGGCGTTCGCGGACGACCCGCCCGAACGTCCAGGACACGCCGAGGACGGCGAGGCCCAGCAGCAGCCTCCCGACCTGTTCCGCGTGCCGGCCGGACGGCCCGACGATGGCGCCGCCGAGGACGAAGAACCCGCTGACGGCGCCGATGAGCGGGGTGGGGATCCAGCGGCGGCGGCGCCGGGTGAGCGCGACCGGGTAGAGGGCGAACGCGGCGGCGGCGTAGGAGTCTCAGGGCAGGCCGAGCGCGAAGGAGGCGGTCGAGGCGGTCAGGACGACGGCGAAGACGGGCACCGGCCACAGCCGCCGCGCCGCCAGGGGGAGGCCGGCCGCGGCGGCGAGATGCGGTCCCTCGCCGCCGAGGGGCGGACGGTGCTGATCTCCAGCCACCTGATGAGCGAGATGGAGCTGACTGCCGACCGGCTGGTCGTCATCGGGCGCGGGCGGCTGATCGCGGACACCTCGGTGGGCGAGCTGGCGGACCGGTTCGGGCGCGGAGTGCGGGTCCGCTCGCCGCGGGCGGCGGACCTGACCGCGGTGCTCGCCGCCGCGGGGGCGGCTGTCGAGTCCATGCCGGGCGGCGTTCTCACCGTGACCGGGCTGGACGTCGCGGCCATCGGCGACGCGGCCGCCGCCCACGGGATCCCCCTGCATGAGGTGACGGCGCACAGCGCGTCCCTGGAGGAGGCGTACATGGAACTGACCGCCGGCAGCGCCGAGTTCGGCGCGGTGGCCGAGTGAGCGGAGTGAGCGGGGAGAGCGGGGAGAGCGGGGTGAGCGGAGTGGCGGGCTTGGGCGGCGTGGTCGCGGCGGAGTGGTACAAGCTGCGGAGCGTCCGGTCGACGGGCGCCGTCCTGGGCGCGGTCGCCGGTTTCATGCTGCTCTGCGTCCTGTGGTCGTGGTACGTGGCCCGTTACTGGGACGGCCTGACGGACGCGCAGAGGGCGACGGCCGAGACGGCCCCCGGGGAGCAGCCGCTCGCCGTCTCGCTCCCTGTGTGCGCGGTCGTGCTAGGGGCGTTGACGCTGACGTCCGAGTACTCGACCGGGATGATCCGCACGACGCTGGCCGCGATGCCGCGCCGGGGCACGCTGCTCATGGCCAAGGCGGGGGTGGCGGCGGCCACCCTGGGCGCCGTGCTGCGCTCGACCGCGGCGACGATCACGTCCGGCATGGCCGTGCTCTTCGTGCTCCCGCCGCTCGCCCGGCTGCTGCCGGCCCCGTGGGACGAGCGGATCTGGTCGGCGCTGCCCGGCGCCCTGGCGAACCAGATCGCCGGGCCGCCGGGCTCGTCCGGCGGCCACGGCGCACTGCCGCCGCCGGTCGCGGCGGGGCTCCTGGCGGCGTACGCGGCGGTCGCGCTGGGAGCCGGCGCGTACGCGTTCGCGCGCAGGGACGCGTGATGGGCGACGCGCTCGCGGCGGAGTGGTGGAAGCTGCGTTCGGTCCGCTCGACCTACATCGTGCTGTCGGTGGCGGCCGCGTTCACCTGGTTCGTCCTTCTGCTGGCGTTGCGGATGGCGCACGTCTGGGACGGGCTGCCGGCGGAACGCCGGCAGGATCTCCTGCTGCGCCCGCTGCAGGAGTTGGGCGGCTGGGCCGCGTCGCCGTGCCTGGCGATCCTCGGGGTGGTGTCGGTCACGTCCGAGTACCGGACGGGCATGATCCGCATGAGCCTCATCGCGGTCCCCGCGCGCCGGACGCTGCTCCTGGCCAAGGCCACGGTGATCGGGGCGGCCGCGCTGGTCGTGGGCGAGGCGGTGACGGTCGGCTCGTTCCTCGGGACACGGCTCGCCGTCGGCGGCCGCCCCTTCCCCGACCAGCAGGCGTCCATCGCGCACGATCTTCCGGGGTTCGTCCTCGCCGGGACGGTGGTGCCGGTCTTCGCACTGCTCGGCCTGTCGCTCGGCGTGCTGCTGCGCTCCGCGGCGGGGTCGATCGTGTCGGTCGTCTTCGTGTGGCACGTCCTGCCGCTGCTCGTGCACCACCTGCCGGAGCCGTGGAACGAGCGCGCCGGTTCGGTGATGCTCGCGGGCCTTCCCAGGCAGATGGCGGGAATCAGCGCGGAGAACTCCGTGTTCGGCGATCTCCTGTCCCCCGGTGCGGCGGCGGCCGTGCTGGTGGCGTACGCGCTCGTCCCGCTCGGCGCCGCCGCGTTCCTGCTGGCCCGGCGGGACGCCTGACCGCCCGGAAGGACGCCGGTGGCGGGCGTGACGCCTGACGGCCGCGGCCGGCGGTCGCCAGGCGTCATGGACACGGACGGCGGGGCCCCGGTGCGGGGCTCCGCCGTTGTCTCGCGCTCGCCGCACCCCGGCGCCTCACGGAGGGCCGGGCGGCGGCGGTGATGACCGGGTTCAGCCCGCCTGGAGCGAGGTCGCCCGGAGGGCCAGGCGCTCGCGGAGCATGTCAATGGACTCGTCGATGCGGGGCGCGGCGGCTTGAGCGCGGACGCGGCGGCCGTCCAGATCGACGACGGCCTGGGCCAGCGCCGGGCGCGGCAGCGACGGGTCGTTGACGACGCTCAGCGTGACCTGGACGGACGTGACGCCGCGGGCGTCGGACAGTGCCCCGCGGACGGCCCGCTCCGCGGCGGCGCGCTCGTGCGCCGAGACATCGCCCGAGGTCAGGAACCGGATCTCCGGTCGCTCACGGGTCGCGTTCATGGCTCTCCCCTAGATGCGGTGGTGGTCGTCTCTCGGCAGAGCGGCGGCTGCGGCCGCCCTCTGACAGGGTGAACGCTCCGGCCGCCCGAGATCTTGCCCGCCCGGGACGAGAGCTTCGTCACGCCCGCGGCGGCACCCGAAAACTCACCAAAATGCGTGACGGGCGACCTTCACGCGTCGTACGACCCATCGCGGAATGGCTTGTCAGGATTGGCCGCGCGCATTGCCGAGAAGGGCTGTCAATTGGCGCGCCGGCGGCGGCGCGGCCGACTGTGAAATGATACCCGAACCGGCTCGGCGGACGCGCCGGCGCCACGGTCCGCAGCCATACCGCCACCGACAGCACTGGTCACGGGACCGCACCGCCTGCGGGCGCGTCCCGCGGGCGCCGGCGACTCCGATCGGGTACGCGTTTTTCATATCTCCCGAAAACGCGTCCGCATCCACTAACATAGGGCGGTGCCGTGCCACCTCCGCGCAGACTCCGTCGACTGGCTGGTGACCCCTTGCCCCAGGATTCAGCTGTCCCCACGCCTACGGCCGAAGGCGATCCGGCCGGAGGTGTGATCGGTTATCCGCGGCGCGGCGGCCCCACCGTCCTGCGCATTCTGCTCGGCGCGCAACTGCGCCGGCTGCGCGAGGCCCGCGGGATTTCCACCGAGCAGGCGGGCTACGAGATCCGCGGCTCCCATTCGAAGATCAGCCGGATGGAGCTCGGCCGGGTCGGCTTCAAGGAACGCGACGTCGCCGACCTGCTCACCCTCTACGGCGTGACGGATTCCGCCGAGCGCGCGCCGCTGCTGCGGCTCGCCCAGGAGGCCAACGACCCCGGCTGGTGGCACCAGTACGGCGACATCCTGCCGAGCTGGTTCGAGGTGTACCTGGGGCTGGAAGAGGCCGCCTCACTGCTGCGCACCTACGAACTGCAGTTCGTCCCGGGGCTGATGCAGACCGAGGACTACGCGCGCGCCGTCGTCCGGCTCGGCTACTCCGAAGCCTCGGAGGAGGAGGTCGAGCGGCGCGTCCAGATCCGCACGACGCGGCAGGAGCGGTTCACCTCTCCCGGGGCGCCGACGCTGTGGGCCGTCCTGGACGAGGCCGTCGTCCGCCGCCCGCTCGGCGGCCGGCAGGTGATGCGGGCCCAGCTCCAGCACCTGATCGAGATGTCGGAGCTGGCCCATGTGACGCTGCAGATCGTGCCGTTCGGCGCGGGCGGGCACGCGGCGGCGGGCGGCCCGTTCACGATCCTGCGCTTCGCCGAGCCGGGCCTGTCCGACGTCGTCTACCTGGAGCAGCTCACCAGCGCGCTGTACCTCGACAAGCCGACGGACGTCGACACCTACATGCGCGCGATGAACAACCTGTGCATCACGGCGGCGCGTCCCGACGACACCGCCCGGTACCTGCACGGCATCCTGCAGGAACTCTGACCCGGTCAGAGCGCGTCGCCGCCGATGACCCGCTGGTCCCGGCTGCGGCTTCCGCCCCGGAACTCCGCGATGACGTCCCCGTCCGGGACGCGGCGCACGGTCACGTCGTAGATGCCGCTGCGGCCGTAGCGGACGCGTTCGGCCGCGACCGCCTCCAGGACGTCCCCGCCGCGCGCGCTCGCCACGAACACCACGTCGGCGGACGCGGCGACCGTCACGGCGTCATGGGTGTTGCACGCGTACGCGAACGCGGAGTCGGCGAGCAGGAACACGTAGCCGCCGTGCGCGATGCCGAACCCGTTCACCATGGTCTCGGCGACCGCCATGCGGAGCCTCGCCCGTCCGGGCGCGACCTCGGCGATCTCCATGGCGAGGTCCTGCGCCACCTTGTCCCGTGCGTACATCGTCTCGGCGCATCGCCGCGCCAGCTCCGCCGCGTCGTCCACCGGGCCAGCGTAATGACCCCGCCGCGCCGGCGGGTGCCCGGCTTGAGGGCCGCGCCCCTGGGAAGGTCATCGGGGGTTCGGAGGTTGACAGCGGTGGCCGCGCCGCGGCCGGAACCGGAACGAGGAGGACCCATGCTGTACGGCAAGGAACACGTCCAGCGCTACCAGGAGACCGACGGGGCGGAGGGCCACGACTGGCAGGGCACGACGACGCTGCTGCTCACCACGACCGGGCGGAAGTCCGGCAAGGAGCGCACGACGCCGCTCATCTACCAGCCCGAGGGCGACGCCTACCTCGTCGTCGCGTCCAAGGGCGGCGCGGACGAGCCGCCGCTGTGGTATCTGAACCTCCAGTCGGACCCGGAGGTGAAGGTGCAGGTGAAGGGCGACAGGTTCACCGCGCGAGCGCGCACCGCGACGCCCGAGGAGAAGCCGGCGCTCTGGCGGAAGATGACCGCCACCTGGCCCGCCTACGACGAGTACCAGACGAAGACGAGCCGCGACATCCCCGTGGTGGTGCTGGAGCGCGCCTGAGCCGCCGCCGGCGCGGGTTCCCTTCCGCGGTGCGGGCCGGGCGTGTAGCGTCGTCGTAGAACATCCATTCGACCGCCGTCCGCCCGACGCAGCCGAGGTGCCGAGGTGCCCACGCCCGAGACCGCCGACACCGATCCGCCGCCGCGGCTGCTGCGTCGCTGGGACATCGGAGTGCCGGGCGCGGCGAGCCCGCTGCCGGCCGGGCCCGGCCGCCGGTGCTGGCGCGTCGACACGGCCGCGGGGGCGTTCTTCCTCCGCGAGTACGCCGAGCCCGACCGGCGCCGCGTGCTCTTCCAGCACACCGTCACCGCCGCGCTGGACGCGGCCGGGCTGCCGGTGCTCGCGCCGGTGCCGGCGCGGGCCGGCCGGACGCTGCTGACCGCCGCCGGCCGCGGCTACGTCCTGTACCCGTGGGTCGGGGGCCGCGGGCGCGGCGGGCTGGAGCTGACGTTCGGCGGCTGCGAGACGCTCGGCGAGCTGCTCGGGCGGCTGCACGCGGCGCTGGACGAGCTGACCGCGCCCGTCCAGCAGACCATGCTGGTGCCGACGCCGCGCGCCGCCGATGCGGCCGCCGCCGTCGAGGAGATGCTGCGCGACGTCCCGGGCGAGGGCGACGGCACCGACTTCGACGCGCTGACCGCGCGCCGCCTGCGCGAGCGCCGCGGCCTGCTCGCCGAGTTCGCCGGGCACCAGCCGCCCGACATTGAGGTCAGCACGGTCGGGCACCTGCACGGCTCGTTCCACGCCGGGCACCTGCGGTACGGCGGGGCGGGCAACGTGACCGCCGTCCTCGGCTGGGACGGGCTGACGACAGGCCCGGTCGCCGGCGAGGTGGTCCGCGCGGCGGCGCGGCTGTTCGCGTGCGACGACGAGCGCGGGCTCGACCTCGACCGCGTGCAGGCGTTCGTGCGGGGGCACCGTTCGGCGTACCCGCTGGACGCCGGGCAGATCCAGGCGGCCGTGCACCGCGAGTGGTGGGAGCGGCTCTGCGACGTCGCGCCGCTGCGGCACCGGTACCTGGGCGAGGACGGCACGGGCGGGCGCGGCCCGGCGTCGCTCGTGGCGTGGTGGTCGGCGCAGCTCGACCGCACCCTCGACGCGTTCGCCGCGCCGTACACGGCCGTGTACGCCGGCGCGCCGGACGACGGCCACGCCTACGGCTGACCCTCCGCCGGCCGCTGGGTAGGGGTATCCGGGATGCGCGACGCGCAGCCGTGTGCGAGGCTTGCCCCCGCACGGTTATGAACCAAATAGTCCAAAATGGGAGCGTGAGATGACACAGGTCGCGATGCTCGGCACCGGGATCATGGGCGCGGCGATGGCCCGGAACCTGCTCCGGGCCGGCCATCGGGTCGCCGTGTGGAACCGCACGGCGGCACGGGCCGAGCCCCTCGCCGCCGACGGCGCCGCGGTGGCGGGCTCCCCCGCCGAGGCCGTGGACGGCGCCGAGGTGGTCATCACCATGCTGAAGGACGGCGAGACCGCCCTCGCCGTCATGGCCGAGGCGTCGCCCTCGCTCCGCAAGGGCCAGGTCTGGGCGCAGATGGGCACGGTCGGCCTCGCGTCCCTCGGACGGCTCGCGGCCTACGCCGCCGAGCGGGGCCTCACGTTCGTCGACGCGCCCGTCCAGGGCACGAAGCAGCCCGCCGAGCAGGGGAAGCTGCTGGTTCTCGCCGCCGGCCCGCAGGACGCGCGGACCGTCCTCGGCCCGGTGTTCGACACCGTCGGCGCCAGGACGCTCTGGCTGGACGAGAACGGCGCGGGCGGCGCGGGCACCCGGCTGAAGCTGGCCGCGGTCAGCTACGCCATCTCGCTGACCTCCGTCGTCGCCGAGTCCGTCGCGCTGACCAAGGGGCTCGGGCTCGACCCGGCGCTGCTCGGCGAGGTCCTCACCGGCGGGCCGCTCGACAGCGTGTACCTGCAGATGAAGATGAAGGCCATGGTGGAGGGCGACTTCGAGCCGAGCTTCGCCGTCCGCAACGCCGAGACGAACACCCGGCTGATCCACGAGGCGGCGGAGTCCGCCAAGATCCGGGTGGACGTCAACGACGCGGCGGGCGAGCGGCTCCGCCGCGCCATCGAGCAGGGGCACGGCGACGAGGACATGGCCGCCACCTACCGCGCGAGCTTCCTCGCCTGAGCGGCCGCCCTTCCGGGTCACAAAACTGGAAAACACTGGAACTGTCCGGAAGTACCTGTACTGTCTGCCGCATGCCCCGGCCCCCCGGCGTCCCGACCCCCGACGAGCTGGAGACGCGCATCACCGAGCTGCGCGCCGCCGTGCGGCGGGCCATGGCGACCGGGGGCCGGCGGGAGGCCCGCGACCTGCGCGCCGAGCTGCGCCGGGCCGAGAAGGCCTGGGACGACGCCGTCCTCGGCGAATCCGGGCCCGCGGCCCGCGACGACGCCGAACGCGGTCTGCTGCCCGTCCGCGACCAGGTCCACCAGGCGCTGACGCTCCTCGGCGCGCCGGCCGCGCCGAAGCTGATCGGGTCGGTGTACTCGGCGTTCTTCCCCGGCGAGATCCCGGGGACCCGGCTGACGAGCCTGCGCCGCGACGAGGAGCGCTCGTTCCGCACCGCGCCGTACGCGCGGCCGTACTACCTCTGCGCCGCGCTGACCGCCGACCTGCTCGCCCCCGCCCGCGGGCTGCTCACCGTGAGCACCTGGCCGCTGGAGCAGCGGATCGTGGGGCCGCTGAGCCCCCGCACCGACTTCCTCACCGCTGCGGTGCGGCTCGCCGAGCACGCGGGGCGCGGGACGCCGTCCCCGGACGTCCAGCGGCTGCTGTGGCGTTTCGCGTCCAACATTCCCGGCGCGGTCACCGGTACGGTCGGTACGGCCGATCCGGCCTCGCTCGCCGGGGCCGCCCGGGCCGAGCTGGACGTCCACCGCGAACCCGACCGGCGGCGCCGCGAGGCCGCCGCGGCCCGCGCCCGGGAGCGGCTCGACGACGCGGAACGGCTGTTCGGCAGCCGGCTGCGCGCCGTGCGCGCGTCCGGGCGCCGCCCTGCCAGCAACGGAGAAACGGACCCATGACCGACACCGCACCGGATCTGGACCGGCTGCGCGGCGCCACTCCCCCGCGCAACCACGACGCCCGCACGATCGCCGCGCTGACGTCCAATCCGGGCTGCGCCCGCCGCGGGGTGATGGACGCGGCGGGCGTCGACAAGGACGCGGTGGCGCGGGCCCTCGGGTTCCCCGCGCCGTTCGGGCAGTCGCAGTTCGCGATCACGCGCGGGAACGTGTTCGAGGCGCAGGTGAAGGCCGACGGGTGCGCGGAGCTGCTGACGCTGCTGCGCGACCGGCTCGGCCTCGACGTGCCGGAGGTCGCCTACGACGACCTGGAGGTGGTCGCGGGCAACGAGGGCCGGGAGCTGCGCCACTCGCGGACGCGGCGGCTGCTCGCCCGCGCGCTGGAGTCGGGCGAGGGCACGCTGTTCGACCATCCGCTGCTGCGGCTGGAGATCGCCGGGTGTCCGGCCTACCTCGAGCCGGACGTCATCGCGTTCCAGCTCGCGGGGCGGCTGCACGTCATCGAGGTCAAGTCGTTCGCCGTCGTGGACGGGCAGGCCGAGCCGGAGCAGGTCGCGGCGGCGGCCCGCCAGTCGGCCGTGTACGTGCTGGCGCTGCGCCGGCTGGTGGCCGAGCTGGGGCACGACCCGGCGCGCGTGTCGCACGACGTGTTCCTGGTCTGCCCGGAGAACTTCTCCAACCGCCCGACGGCGACACCGCTGGACGTGCGGCCGCAGCTCGCCGTCCTCGAACGGCAGCTCGCCCGCCTCACCCGCGTGGACGCGCTGCTGGCGGAGCTGCCCGCCGACCTGAGCTTCGAGATCGGCGGGGCGCTGGCGGCGTCGGTGCGGGCGGTGGACGCCCGGTACGCGCCCGAGTGCATGTCGGGCTGCGAGATGGCGCTGTTCTGCCGGGACGAGGCGCGCGCGTGCGGCGCGACGGGGGCGCTGGGCCGGTCCGTCCGCGACGATCTGGGCGGCGTCGACACGATCGGCACGGCGCTGGCGCTGGCGGACGGCTCGCTGGAACCGTCCGACGACCTGGCCGAGACCGCCGAGCAGCTGCGCGCGGCGGCCCGGCTGCGCGCCGAGGCCCTGCACGGGGCGGCGTGATCGCTTCATGAGCGCACTGTCCTCGCTCGCGCAGCTGCAGGCGGTGGCCGCCGGGGTCGCGCAGCCGCTCGCGACCGTCCGGCACTGCCACCTCGCGGACGCGCCGCTGGTGCTCGTCCCGCTGAAGCTCGCCGGGGAGGCGGCGGCGCCGCTGGCCGTCCTGGTCGGCAGCGCGCCGGACGATCCGACGCTGCTGGTCGTGCCGCAACCGCGCAACCGCGACCTGCGGTTCGCGTTCGCCGCCGACCTCGCCAAGCTCGTGCTGAACCACATCGAGACGAGCCGGGGCCCGGTGGAGGAGCTGCCGCCCGGCAAGGAGGGCGAGGAGCGGATCCGGTACGGGGACGCGCCGCAGCTGCTCGTCCCGAACCGGGGCGGCGTCGCGTTCCTGCGGCTGATGGGGCGGTCGACGCGGTTCCGCGGCACGGAGGGCCCGTACGCGGTCGACCCGGCGGTGCCGGTGCTCGGCCGGTGGCTGACGTGGTTCGCCGACCGGTACGACCATCCCGGCTCGTCGCTGCTGCTGGCGATGACGGAGGCGCTGCGGCTGCACTGGGCGACGGGCCAGAGTTCGCTGGAGGACGGCAACCTCGCGGCCCTGATGGGCTGGATCGACCCGCCGGACGGCATGGACGGCCCCGCCGCCGCCGCCCGCGCCGAGGACCCGGTGCTCTGCCCGCCGGCCGGCCCCACCACCGACCCGACGTTCGACAACGAGGTCCTCGCCCCGGCGATCGCCGCCTACGACCGGGCGGGGCGCGGTTCGCGCGCCGAGGAGCGGCTGCGGGGCGTCCTCGCGGACCAGCTCACCCCGACGTGGGACCTGATGTGGCGCGCCGTCGGGCTGCTCCGCGCGCTCCCCGGGGGCGCCGGCGTGCCGCGCCGCTGGGAGCGCGACCGGGACGCCTTCACCTATTACCACCAGACGTTCGGCGAGGCGTATCCTCAGGCCCGCCGCGACCCGCCCGTCCGGGCGGCGCGGCGGCTGCACGACCTCGAACGCGCGCAGGACGCCTACGACGCGCAGCGCGCGTTCGACGACCCGCTGGTCATGGCCGAGCACCGGCTGAACGGCCAGGCGTTCGGCGGGACGGTCACCGAGTGCGACCCCACCCGGCTGGACGAGACGGGCAAGCGGCCGAAGCTGCGCCCGCTGCTGCGGGTCGGCACGCCCGACCCGGTGCGGCTCGACATCGGGACGACCGTCTGCAACGCGGCACGGCCCGCGCTCAAGGGGAGGATCGTGGAGATCGGCGACGGGTCCGTGCTGCTGGAGCTGACCGGCGGGATGGGCCGCAAGCTCACCCCGGAGCCGGGCGCCGTCCCGCAGGCCGGCGATCGGGTCTGCTTCACGTCACTGACGGAGGGCTCGTACGGCGCGGCGAAGTTCCCCGACCGCGAGGACACGCCGTGGACGCACGGCGGGCCGCCCGGCGAGTACGCGCCGACCGACGAGGACGCCGAAGAGGAATGGTCGTGACCGGACACGCGGGCCGCCACCTGGTGCCGGTGGCGGCGGACGACCTCGACCCGTCCGAGGCCGCCGCGCGGGTGGTCGACGGCGTCCTCGCCGACCTCGCCGGCGGGCACCGGGGCGTGGTGGTCGACTCGCCGCCCGGCGCGGGCAAGTCGACGCTGGTCGTGCGCGCCGCCGCGCATCTCGCGGAGGCCGGCGAGCGGCTGATGATCGTGGCGCAGACGAACGAGCAGGTCGACGACCTCATCGAGCGCATCGCGGGCAAGCACCCCGACATCACCCTCGGCCGGCTGTCGGCGTCGGGGTACGTGCCGTCCGAGCGCGTGCTGGCGCATCCGTCGGTTCGGGTCGCGCAGAAGGCCGGCGACCTCGCCGAGCACACCGTCGTGATCGCGACGGCGGCGAAGTGGGCGACACTGCCGGACGGCTCGTGGCCCTGGGCGATCGTCGACGAGGCGTACCAGATGCGCTCGGACATGCTCCTGCGCATCGCCGGACGGTTCGAGCGGGCCCTGTTCGTCGGCGACCCCGGGCAGCTCGACCCGTTCTCCACCGTCGAGGTCGAGCGGTGGGCGGGCCTGACGTGGGACCCGATGCGCAGCGCGGTGTCCGTGCTGCTCGCGCACAACCCGGACCTGCCCGTCCACCGGCTGCCGGTGTCGTGGCGGCTGCCCGCGTCGGCCGCGCCGGTCGTGTCGCGGGCGTTCTACCCGTTCACCGGCTTCCGCGCCGGGACGGGACCGGGCGACCGGCGGCTGGAGTTCGGCGCGCGCGGCATGGGCACGACCTACGACCAGGCGCTCGAAGAGGCCGCGGCGACCGGCTGGGCCCTGTACGAGTTGTCGGCGCGGCACACGCTGCGCACCGACGCCGAGGCGGTCCGCGCGACGGCGGCGCTCGCCGTCCGGCTGCTGCAGCGCGGCCCCGTCGCGCACTCCGAGCAGGGGCCGGGCCCGGTGGACGCGGCGCGCGTCGCGATCGGCGCCGCGCACCGCGACCAGGTGACCGCGATCCGCGCCGCGCTCGGCCCGCACGGCGACGGCATCACCGTCGACACCGCGAACCGGCTGCAGGGCCGCGAGTACGACGTGACGGTCGTCCTGCACCCGCTGTCGGGCCGGCGCGACGCCACCGCGTTCCACCTGGAGTCGGGGCGGCTGTGCGTGCTGGCGTCACGGCACCGGCACGCGTGCGTCGTGGTCGCGCGGGCGGGCATCCCCGAACTGCTGGACGCGCACCCGTCCGCCGAGCCGGTGCACCTCGGCGTGCCGGTGAAGTTCCCGGACGGCTGGGAGGCGAACCAGTCGGTCCTCGCCCACCTGGCCGGGCACCGGGTCGCGGGCGCCTGAGCGGCGGCTGAGCGGCGGCTGAGCGGCGGCTAGGCCGATCCGGCGGTCGCCGCCCACCGGCCGGCCCGCGGCACCTGCCCGATCAGCGGCCGCAGCGAGTGGACGTCCACCCGGCCGAGGCGGTGCCCCAGGATCTCCGCCGTCCCCCGCGTCGGGTGCGTGTAGGCGCCGAGGATGCCGAGCAGCGTGCTCTTCCCCGCGCCGTTCGGCCCGATGAGCGCCCAGTGCTCGCCGCGCAGCACGGTCATCGTGACGCGGTCGAGGAGCCGCCGCTCGCGGACCAGATCGATCTTGTCGGCGTTCAGCACGACGTCGGACACGGGACCTCCCCGTTCGAGAACTCGGCAAGGGGGCACGCTGGGGGGAATGGGCGGCGCGCCGGACGCGGAGGCCGGGATCGCCGGGGACGGGCGCGTCGGTGACGATCTTCAACGTACCCGAGACGCACCGCCCCGGTACGACGGAGGCGTCCGGGCGGATAATGTGAGATCCGGTGCCTCAGCGATCAGGAGGGGGACATGGAGGACATCGGCCTCATGTGCGCCCGCTGCGGCGGCGAGGTGCACGACGTGACGCACAACCGCGAGGGCTCGCTCGACGGCGTCGGCTACCGCCACAACCGGCGGGTCGAGCCGTGGGACCACGAGCTGGAACTGGCGGTCGGCGAGGCCCTCCCGCTGGAGCCGGGCTGCGACTTCTGCGGCGCGTCCGGGCCGAGCTGGCTCTACTACCCCACGCTCGACCCCGACGACACCGACATGTTCGAGGTCGAGCTCGACACCACGGACCTCTCGGACGACGACACCGCCGTGGCCGTCCTCAACATGCTCTATCCGTGGTACGCGTGCGACACGTGCTCCGTCCTCGTCGCCGACCGCAACATCGACGTCCTCATCACCCGCGCCCTCGACCGCACGCCCGTCCGGGACGACGGCCCCGTCGACGAGGACACCGTCCGCGCGCGGCTCCAGGGCTCCCTCTCGGTCTTCTTCACGACCCGCCCCGGGCGCCCGCAACCGTCGCGCGCCGTGTAGCGTCGTCCCACCCCAGGGGACGGGGTGCCGGTGGGGGTCATTAGGATCTATGCCGTTTTGGTGAGGTGCGTGTGGGTACGGGGGCGCAAATGATCATTGAGGAACGGTTCCACGGGCCGGACGGCTCGGGGAACGGAGGGTACGTGGCGGGGCGCCTGGCGGGGCGGGTGCTGATCGACACGGTCACGGTGACGCTGCGGCGGCCGCCGCCGCTGGACACCGGGCTGACCGTCACGGTGGAGGACGAGCGGGGCCACAGCGCGCGGCTGTGGGACGGTGACCTGCTGGTCGCCGAGGCGCTCGCGGGCGCGATCGTGGTGCCGCCGATCCCGCCCGTCCCGTTCGAGCGGGCGGTGGAGGCCGCGGAGAAGTACCGGGCGCAGGAGAACCACCCGTTCCCGGGCTGCTTCGTGTGCGGGCCGGACCGCGAGCCCGGCGACGGGCTGCGGCTGGAGCCGGGGCCGGTCGGCGAGGGCACCGTCGCGACGCCGTGGGTCCCGGAGCGGGTGCCCGAGCGGGAGCTGGTGTGGGCGGCGCTCGACTGCCCGGGCGGGTGGGCGTTCGACGTGGCGGGCCGCCCGGCGGTGCTCGGCACCATGACCGCGCAGGTGATGGACGTGCCGGAGGCGGGCGAGCAGTGCGTCGTGCTGGGGCTCGCGCGCAGCCGCGAGGGCCGCAAGATGCACGCCGCCACCGCGCTGTACGGGGCGGACGGGCGGCTGCTGGGCCGCGCCGAGCAGATCTGGATCGAGATCGACCCCGAGGTGTTCGGGCACTGACGCCGCTGATTCGGCACCGGCCCGCCGGTGCCGAATCCGCATGAGTCGCGGAAATGTGCCGTCCGGCATTGTCGTCCCGGACGGATCCGCTGTTCAATCTGAGCTTCCGCGGATACGGAGGCACGACTCATGAGCGGAGACGGATTACTCATCCTGGGGCTGGCGGCGCTGGCGATCTACACGGGCGTCCACTGGGAGCGGGCGCGCCGCAGCGTGACGGACCTGCGGCTCACCCGGCGCCGGGTCAGCACCCTGCGGCAGACCGCGGCGCGGGAGCGCGGCCAGGTGGTGTTGATCACCGCGGTGGCGGTGTTCGCGTTCTTCCTGGCGGTCAGGTACGGCTGAGCCCGGGCGGGATCCGCCCGGGGCCGGTCAGCGGACCCGTCAGGGGCCGGCGAACAGGGGGTCTTCGCGGTCCACGCCGTTGAGGGGGCGGCCGTGGTTCCGCGGCTCGCCGCCCGGCGTCTGGTGGCCGCCGGTGTTCGAGCCCGGCGTCCCGTTCGGCAGGGGCGACCCGTTGGGGCCGGGCGTCCCGTGCGGGGCGGGGGCCGCGTTCGGGAGCGGCGCGCCGAGCGGCATCGGGACGCCGTTCGGGACGGAGCCGTGCCCGGCCGGTCCGCCGATCGGGGGCAGGCCCGGCGGCGGGCCGGCGGGCGGGGCGCCGGCCGGGAGGCCCGCCGGCGGCACGGGGGTGCCGCCGCCCGGCATCCGGCCGCCCGGCGGGACGTTCGACGACAGCGTGCTGTGGGTGAACTGGTCGACCTGGCGGCGGGCCCGGTCGGCCTCGGCGCGGGCGGCGTCGCGCTCCTCGGCGAGGGCGGTGAGGGCGGCCTGCTGCTCGGCGACCGACTGGGACAGCTGGCGCAGCTGCACGGCCTGGTCGTTGATCTTGCCGCGCAGCTCGTCCCGCTCCGCCGTCGCGGCCGCGGCCTGCGCCTGGGCGGCGTCGCGCTCCTTCGCGGCCTCCTCGGCGCGCGCGTGGGCGCGGACGACCTCCCCCTCGGCCTCGGACTGGGCGCGCAGCGCGGCGGTGCGCTCGGCCTCGGCCTTGCTCGCGGCCTGCATGGCACGCTGCCGCTGCGCCTCGGTGTCGCGCATGGCCTTGCGGAGGTCCTCGGCGCCCTGCTTGGCGACGGCGGCCTCGACGCGCTGCGACTCGGCGGCGCCCTCGGTCTCGGCGACCCTGGCGTGCAGGCCGACCAGCTCGGCCCGCGCCGCCTCCAGTGCGGCGAGCAGCTCGGTCTCGCGGGCGGCGACGCGGTCGCGCTCGCTCTCGGCGGCGAGCTTCGCCGTCATCGACTGCTGCGCGATCTGGTGCGCCTCCTCCCACGCCTGCTGCGCGGCGTCGCGCTTGGCGGTGGCGAGCTTGGCCTCCTCCCGCGCGCGGCCGGCCTCCTGCTCGGCGGCCTCCGCGCGCTTGCGCGCCGTGGACGACTCCTGCCAGGCCTCCTCGGCGCGGCGCTGGGACGCGTCGCGCTCGCTCTGCGCGATGGCGAGCTCGCGGGCGGCCTCGGCGCGCACCTCGGCGACGCGGCGCTCGACGCCGGCGACGCTCAGCTCGGAGGTCAGCGACTCGGCGAGCAGGTCGGCGGCCTTCTCCAGCCGCTCCACCATCTCCCAGGCGGACGCGACCTGGCCGGTGAGGCCCGGCGCGTCCCGGCCGCGGTCGCGGCGCTCGCGCGCCTCGCGGGCGCAGACGCCGTCGTTGTCCTGGCAGTAGCGGACCGCGCGGACGGCCCCCACGGGCTGCGGGACGGGGCGCCCGCAGTTCGCGCACGGCCAGACCGTGACCGGGTCTCCCATGCGGGCGACCGCCGTCTCGGTGGATTCCCCCGCGCCTCCGGAGACCGCGCCGGCCCGGGGAGCCGCGGCCGTCCCCTGGGGGCCGCTATTGTCGCGCTCTTCGCTGATAGGCATGGAATGAACCATACGCACTGATCGAAGTTGCTGCAGTGACTTGGGAGGTAGATGTGGGGGTGCCCACTTCGTCGTTCAGTGAGCGGCGAAGCGGTCGGTGGCCTCGATGAGCCGGTCCCGGGTGCCCGGCTCGGAGCCGCCGTGCCCGGCGTCCTCGACGATGCGGAACTCCGCTTCGGGCCACGCCCGGTGCAGCTCCCAGGCTTGGCCGGGCGGCGTCTTCACGTCGTAGCGGCCGTTGACGATCACGGCGGGGATGTGGCGGATCCGGTCGACGCCCGCGAGGAGCCCCTCCTCGGCGAGGAAGGCGCCGTTGGAGATGTAGTGGTGCGTGATGCGGGCGAACGCCAGGACGGTGGCGTCGTCCAGATCCGGCGGCGGGACGGGCAGGAGCGTGTTGGCCGACAGCTCCCAGGCGATCCAGGCGCGGGCGGCCGGGACGTGGACGGCCGGATCCGGGTCGTGGATGCGGCGCCCGTAGGCGGCCATCAGGTCGTCCCGCTCGGCGGGCGGGATCGCGTCGCGGAACGCCGCCCATTCGGCGGGGAAGAGGTGCGCCGCGCCGGTCGGCGTGAACCCCCACGCCTCGTCGGGCGGGCGGACGAGGTAGACGCCGCGGAGGACGAGCCCGGTGACGCGGTCCGGATGCGCCTGCGCGTAGGCGAGCGCGAGGGTGCTGCCCCAGCTTCCGCCGAACACCAGCCACCGCTCGACGCCGAGGTGCTCGCGCAGGCACTCGATGTCGTCCACCAGGCGCAGGGTGACGTTGTGCTCCAGCGACACGGACGGGTCGCCGGCGTGCGGAACGCTGCGCCCGCAGCCCCGCTGGTCGAACAGCACGATCCGGTATTTGGACGGGTCGAAGAACCGCCGGTTGTCGGGGAGCACTCCGCCGCCTGGACCGCCGTGCAGGAACACCGCGGGCCTGCCGCCGGGGTTCCCGCAGGTCTCCCAGTGGATCCGGTTCCCGTCGCCCACGCGCAGCAGCCCGGAGTCGTACGGCTCGATCGGCGGGTAGTACTCCCTCAACAACATGATCCAGTCCTACCAGGCGGTCAGAGCTGAGCCATCGCCTTGCGGATGCGCTTGTCGGACACGGGGAAGCGCGTCCCGAGCTGCTGGGCGAAGAGGCTGACCCGCAGCTCCTCCAGCATCCAGCGGATCTGCCGGGCCGGTTCGTCCTCGCGGCGGGACGGGTGGAGGCGGCGCAGCGCCAGCTCGTACTCCTGTGCCAGGACGTCGACCTGGTGCGCGAGCATCCGGTCGCGGCCCGGGTTCTCGGGGAGCTTGTCGAGCCTGGCCTGCAGGGCGCGCAGGTAGCGGGGCAGGTCGGGCAGCCGCGCCCAGCCCGTCGCGGTGACGAACCCCGGATGGATCAGGTTCCCGAGATGCCCGCGGATGTCGGTGAGCGCCGCGACGAGCGTCAGGCTCGTCGTGCCGCGCAGCCGCCGGTCGACCTCGTGCGCCTCGACCAGGATCCGCTCGACCAGCGTGACGATCTGCGCGGTCGCGTCGTGCAGGCCGGCGCGGACGCGGTCGTACAGGGCGCGGAAGCCGTCCTCGTCCCATGCGGGGCCGCCCGCCTCGGCGATGAGCCGGTCGGCGGCGGCGGTGACGCAGTCGTCGAACAGCGCCGTGACCGAGCCGTGCGGGTTGTGGCTGAGCGCGAGCTTGCCCTGGTTCGTCAGGCGGCCCTGGATGAGCTTCACCGGGGACGGCGCGTTCAGCAGGATCAGCCGGCGCGTGCCGAGCCACATGGCGCGGCGCTGCTCGGCCTCCGTCTCGTACATGCGGACGGCGACGCTGCCGCCCTCGTCGGTGAGCGCCGGGTACGCCTTGACGTCGTAGCCGTTCTGCTTCTGCTCGTAGGTGCGGGGCAGCTCGCCGATCGTCCACTCGGTGAGACCGGATCGCTCGATGGTCGACGCCGCCTTCGACAGCGTCCCGCGAACCTTGCCGGCGAGGCGGCGTTTCAGCTCGTCCAGGTCGGTGCCCTCGCCGAGCGCGCGGCCCCTCCCGGCCGCGCCGTCGTCGACGACGCGGAACGTGATGCGCAGGTGGGCGGGCAGCCGGGACGGGTCCCACGCCTCCCGCGCGACGGGCACGCTCGTCATCGCGGTCAGCTCTCGCTCCAGGGCGTCCAGCAGCGGCTCGGTGCGCGGCGCGACCCGGTCGAGGATCTTGCGGGCGTAGTCGGGCGCCGGGACGAAGTTGACCCGCAGCGGCTTCGGCAGCGACCGGATCAGCTCGGTGACCAGCTCGGCGCGCAGCCCCGGGACCTGCCACTCGAACCCGTCCGGCCGGACCTGGTTGAGGACCTGGACGGGGATGTGCACGGTGACGCCGTCGGCGTCGGCGCCGGGCTCGAACTGGTAGGTGAGGCGCAGGCGCAGCGGCCCCTGCTTCCACACGTCCGGGTAGTCGGACTCGCTGACCCCGCCCGCGGTCTCGTTGATGAGCATCGACTTCTCGAACCCGAGCAGGTCGGGGTCGGAGTGCCGCGCCTTCTTCCACCAGGAGTCGAAGTGCCGCCCGGAGACGACGTCCTCGGGGATCCGCTCGTCGTAGAAGTCGAAGAGGGTCTCGTCGTCGACGAGGATGTCGCGGCGCCGGGCGCGGTGCTCCAGCTCCTCGACCTCGTCCAGCAGGGCGCGGTTGTCGTGGAAGAACCGGTGGTGGGTCTCCCAGTCGCCCTCGACGAGCGCGTGCCGGATGAACAGCTCGCGCGACAGCGCGGGGTCGATGCGGCCGTAGTTGACCTGGCGGTCGGCGACGATCGGCACCCCGTAGAGGGTGACCTTCTCGCGCGCCATGACGGCCGCCTGCTTCTTCGACCAGTGCGGCTCGCTGTAGTTGCGCTTGACCAGGTGCTGCGCCAGCGGCTCGATCCAGTCGGGCTCGATCCTGGCGTTGATCCGCCCCCACAGCCGGGACGTCTCGACCAGCTCCGCCGACATCACCCAGCGCGGCGGCTTCTTGAACAGCGACGACCCCGGGAACACGGCGAACTTCGCGCCCCGCGCACCGAGGTACTCCTGGCCCCGGCGCTGCTTCTCCTTCTTCTCGGCGTCGATGAGCCCGATGTGGGAGAGGAGGCCGGCGAGCAGCGAGACGTGGATGCGGTCGGGCGGCGCGTCGGCCGTGTTGAGCGTGACGCCCAGCGCCTTCGCGACCTGCTTGAGCTGACCGTGGAGGTCCTGCCACTCGCGGACGCGCAGGAAGTGCAGGAACTCGTTCTTGCACATGCGGCGGAAGGCGCTGCCCGACAGCTCCTGCTGCTGCTCGCGCAGGTAGTTCCACAGGTTCAGGTAGGCCAGGAAGTCCGACGCCGGGTCGGCGAACCGGCGGTGCATCTCGTCGGCGGCCTGCTGGTGCTCGGCGGGACGCTCGCGCGGGTCCTGGATGGACAGCGCCGACGCGATGACCAGCACCTCGCGCACGCAGCCGTTCTTGTCCGCCTCCAGCACCATGCGGGCGAGGCGCGGGTCGACGGGGAGCTGGGCGAGGCTGCGGCCGAGCGGGGTGAGCCGCTTGCGCGGGTCCTTCTCGGCCGGGTCGATGGCGCCCAGCTCGTGCAGCAGGTCGACGCCGGCCTTGACGTTGCGGCGGTCCGGCGGCTCCAGGAACGGGAACGCGGCGATGTCGCCGAGGCCGAGCGAGGTCATCTGCAGGATGACGGACGCGAGGTT
Source organism: Actinomadura latina NBRC 106108 (assembly GCF_001552195.1). Lineage (GTDB taxonomy): Bacteria > Actinomycetota > Actinomycetes > Streptosporangiales > Streptosporangiaceae > Spirillospora > Spirillospora latina. The sequence continues at coordinate 115,701 of NZ_BCQS01000026.1, read as the reverse complement.
GGTGCGCAGGATCTCCGGGTCGGTGAACTCGGGGCGGGACTCGAAGTCCTCCTCGGAGTACAGCCGGATGCAGACGCCCTCGGAGACGCGCCCGCAGCGCCCCTTGCGCTGGTTCGCCGACGCCTGCGACACCGGCTCGATCGGGAGCCGCTGCACCTTCAGCCGGTGGCTGTACCGGGAGATGCGGGCGGTGCCGGGGTCGACGACGTACTTGATGCCCGGCACGGTCAGGGACGTCTCGGCGACGTTGGTCGCGAGCACGACCCGCCGGCCGCGATGCGCCTGGAACACCCGGTGCTGCTCGGCGGCCGACAGCCGCGCGTACAGCGGCAGGACCTCGGTGGCCGCCTTCCTCCGGGTGAAGTGCTTGGTCAGCGCGTCGGCGGTGTCGCGGATCTCGCGCTCGCCGCTGAGGAAGACCAGCACGTCGCCGGGGCCCTCGCGGCCCAGCTCGTCCACCGCCTCGGTGATCGCCTGGATCTGGTCGCGGTCGGGGTCGGCGGACGGGTCGTCCGGGTCGGTGACGGGCCGGTACCGGACCTCCACCGGATAGGTGCGCCCCGACACCTCCACGATCGGCGCGTTCCCGAAGTGCTCGGAGAAGCGCTCCGGGTCGATCGTCGCCGAGGTGATGATCACCTTGAGGTCGGGACGCCGGGGCAGGATCTCCTTGACGTAGCCGAGCAGGAAGTCGATGTTGAGGCTGCGCTCGTGCGCCTCGTCGATGATCAGTGTGTCGTACTGGCGGAGCAGCCGGTCGGTCTGGATCTCGGCGAGCAGGATGCCGTCCGTCATCAGCTTGACGAGCGTGCCGTCGCTGGACCGGTCGGTGAAGCGCACCTTGTAGCCGACGGTGTCGCCCAGCTCGGTGCCGAGTTCCTCGGCGATGCGGTCGGCGACCGTGCGGGCCGCCAGCCGCCGGGGCTGGGTGTGCCCGATCGAGCCGAGGACACCGCGGCCCAGCTCCAGGCAGATCTTGGGGATCTGGGTGGTCTTGCCGGACCCCGTCTCGCCCGCGACGATCACGACCTGGTGGTCGCGGACCGCGGCGAGGATGTCGTCCTTCTTCTGCGCCACCGGCAGCTCGGCCGGGTACCCGATCGCGGGCACCGCGAGGCGCCGCCGCTCGACCCGCCGCCCGGCGGCCTCGACATCGGCGGTGATCTCCTCGGCGACCTTCGCGCGGCGCGCGGCGTCCCGCATCTTCTGGGCGCCGTCGATCCGGCGGCGCAGCCGATGCTGATCACGGAGCATCAGCTCCGGCAGGCGCGCGCGCAGGCCGGCGAGCGGCGATTCCACACTCGTCCTCATATCCGTCACCAAGGATAGGGTTCCGGGCACGCGGCCCTGCTCACCCCGCAAACCTTCGCACCGTAGCCGGAACGCCCCGTCCGGGGCGATCCATTTTCGGTGGCGGACGTACAACGCCCCGCCGCGGGGCCGCATTCCATGCCCGGACCCCGGACAGGGCGGAGCGCCGGGCCGGGGCACCCGGCGACGGCGCGCCGCGTCCGCCGTCCGCCGGGGTCAGCCCGCCCCGTAGACGGGCTCGGGGGCGGGGGCCTTGGCCAGGAGGTCCTTGACGACATCGCCGACCTCGGCCGGGTCCCACTTGGCGCCCTTGTCGGCTGCGGGACCGTGCCGGAAGGCGTCCATCACGCAGATCCTGCCGCCCTCGGCCTCGAAGACCCGGCCCGTCACGTCGCGGGACCCGGCGGAGCCGAGCCAGACGACCAGGGGCGAGACGTTCTCGGGGGCCATGGCGTCGAACTCGCCCTCGGCGGGGGCGGCCATCGTCTGCGCGAAGACCTCCTCGGTCATCCGGGTGCGGGCTGCGGGCGCGATCGCGTTGACCGTCACGCCGTAGCGGCCCATCTCGGCGGACGCGACGAGGGTCAGCCCGACGATCCCGGCCTTGGCCGCGGAGTAGTTGCCCTGGCCGACGCTGCCGAGCAGCCCGGCGCCGGACGAGGTGTTGATCACACGGGCGTCCACCGGGCGGCCCGCCTTGCTCTCCGCGCGCCAGTACCGGCCGGCGTGCTTGAGCGGCAGGAAGTGGCCCTTGAGGTGGACGCGCATGACGGCGTCCCACTCGTCCTCGCCCAGATTGATCAGCATGCGGTCGCGCAGGAACCCGGCGTTGTTGACGAGGACGTCCAGCCGCCCGAACGTGTCGATCGCGGTGGCGATCAGGGCGGCGGCGCCCTCGTCGGCGGCGATGTCGTCGGTGTTGGCGACGGCCTTCCCGCCGAGCGCCTCGATCTCCTGGACGACGTCGTGCGCGGGACCCCCGGAGGCGTCGCCGGTGCCGTCCCGCGCGACGCCGAGGTCGTTCACGACGACGAGGGCGCCCTGGCGGGCGAACTCCAGCGCGTGCGCGCGGCCGAGGCCGCGCCCGGCGCCGGTGACGGCGACCACCCGGTCCTTGCAGATCATCGCGATTCCTCCTTGTTCACGGTGGCGGCGTCCAGGAAGGCGGGGCGTTCTCCCCCGCCGTGGACCTGCATCGACGCGCCGGTGACGTAGGACGCCAGGTCGGACGCCAGGAACGCGCAGGCGGCGCCGATGTCGTAGGGGTCGGCGAGGCGGCCCATCGGTACGGTCTCCGCGACCGCCGCGATGCCGTCCTCGTCCCCGTAGTGCAGGTGGGACAGTTCGGTGCGGACCATCCCGAGGATGAGCGTGTTGACCCGGATGTGCGGCGCCCACTCGACGGCCAGCGACGTCGTGAGGCTGTGCAGACCGGCCTTGGCGGCGCCGTAGGCGGCGGTTCCGGGCGACGGCCGCGCCCCGCTCACGCTGCCGATGTTGATGACCGAGCCGCCGCCCGCCTCCATGATCTTCGGCTGCAGCGCCCGCGCCATGATCAGCGCCGACGTCAGGTTCAGCTCGATGATCTTCACGTGGGTGCGCAGGCTCCCGTCGGCGACCGGCAGGAACGGGGCGCCGCCCGCGTTGTTGACCAGGACGTCGACGCGGTCGGCGCCGTCGGCGAACGCCTGCACGGCGTCCGCGTCGCGGACGTCCAGGGAGACGAACCGCGCCGTCCGGCCGCCCGCTTCGGGCAGCGTCTCCGGCTCGCGCCGGGCGACCGCGACGACGTCGGCGCCCGCCTCCAGGAGGGCGCGGCTGATCCCGGCGCCGACCCCGCGCACGCCGCCCGTGACCACGGCGGTCCGGCCGCCCAGGTCGAGGGTCAGTGACATTCCGCCTCCTCTGCTACCTTCTGTTCTAACAAATGTTTGGTGGAAAGGTAGCGCATGGGAGTCTCCACCACGACCCTGGACGGGGTCGCCGAGATCGTCGTGGACGCGCCGCCGGTCAACGCCCTGACCGTCGCGGGCTGGTACGAGCTGGCCGACGCGGTCACCGCGGCCGGCCGCGACCCGGACGTCGGCGCCGTCGTGCTCCGGGCCGAGGGCCGGGGCTTCAACGCGGGCGTCGACATCAAGGAGATGCAGAGCACCGAGGGCCACACCGCCCTCGTCGGCGCGAACCGCGGCTGCTACGCGGCGTTCGCGGCCGTCTACGACTGCGAGGTCCCGGTCGTCGCGGCCGTCAACGGCTTCTGCCTGGGCGGCGGGGTCGGCCTCGCCGGCAACGCCGACATCGTGGTCGCCTCGCAGGACGCCTACTTCGGGCTGCCGGAGGTCGACCGGGGCGCGCTCGGCGCCGCGACGCACCTGGCCCGTCTCGTCCCGCAGCACCTGATGCGCGCGATGGTCTACACGTGCCGCAACGTCACGGCGGAGGAGCTGCACCACCACGGCTCGGTGCTGGAGGTCGTCCCGGCGGACGAACTGCGCGCCAAGGCCATGGAGGTCGCCGCGGACATCGCCGCGAAGGACAAGTACGTCATCCGGCGCGCCAAGGAGTCGCTGAACGGCATCGACCCGGTCGACGTGAAGCGCAGCTACCGCTTCGAACAGGGCTTCACGTTCGAGCTGAACCTCGTCGGCGCGGGCGACGAGCACCGCGACGCGTTCGTGGGCAAGGGGGCGAAATGAGTTCCAAGGTGATGTCGGCCGACGAGGTCGCCGCGTCGCTGGAGAGCGGCATGACCGTCGGGATCGGCGGCTGGGGGTCGCGGCGCAAGCCGATGGCGCTCGTCCGGGCGATCCTGCGCTCGCCCGTCACCGACCTGACGGTGGTGACGTACGGGGGGCCGGACGTCGGGCTGCTGTGCGCGGCCGGCAAGGTCCGCCGGCTGGTCACCGCGTTCGTGACGATGGACTCGATCCCGCTGGAGCCGCACTTCCGGCAGGCGCGCCAGTCCGGGGCGATCGAGCTGACCGAGTACGACGAGGGCATGTTCATGTTCGGGCTGTACGCGGCGGCGCACCGGCTGCCGTTCCTGCCCACCCCCGTCGGGCTCGGCTCGGACGTCCTGAAGGTGAACCCGGAGCTGAAGACGATCCGGTCGCCGTACGAGGACGCGACCGAGCTCGTCGCCGTCCCGGCCCTCAAGACGGACGTCGCACTGGTGCACATGAACCGCGCCGACGCGCGCGGCAACGCCCAGTACCTCGGCCCCGACCCGTACATGGACGACCTGTTCGCCAAGGCCGCCGACCGCACGTACGTGTCGTGCGAGCGGCTCGTCGACACGGCCGAGTTCGCCAAGGAGGGGCCGGTGCAGTCGATGCTGATCAGCCGGTCGCACGTGGCGGGCGTGGTGGAGACGCCGAACGGGGCGCACTTCACCGACTGCGCGCCCGACTCCGGGCGGGACGAGAGGTTCCAGAGGCTCTACGCGCAGTCGGCGGCCGATCCGGAGAAGTGGGCCGAGTTCAGCGAGCGGTTCCTGTCCGGCGACGAGGCCGCCTACCAGGACGCCGTCCGGATCTGGCGGGAGGAGTCTCGATGAGTGATGTGACGCGCGCCGAGGTGTGCGCGGCGGCCTGCGCCGACCTGTTCCGGGGCGACGGGGAGATCGTCGCGGCGGCGGTGGCCGGGTTCGTGCCGATGCTGGGATCCCGGCTGGCGCGGGCCACGTTCGCGCCCGGCCTGCTGACCACGGACGGCGGGCCGTCGCTGAGCGCCGAGCCCGTCCCCCTCGGCGGGACGGCCGAGACGGTCGAGGGCTGGCTGCCGTTCCGCGACCACCTGTGGCTCGTCCTGAACGGGCGGCGGCACGTGGTGATGGGGCCGAGCCAGATCGACGCGCACGGCAACACCAACATCTCGTGCATCGGCGACTGGGAGCGTCCGGCCCGGCAGCTCCTCGGGGTGCGCGGCGGGCCCGGCAACACGCTGCTGAATCCGACGAGCTACTGGGTGCCGAAGCACTCGACGCGCGTGTTCACCGAGAAGGTCGACATGGTGAGCGGCGTCGGCTGGGACCGGGGCGCGCACGAGATCCGCGCCGTCGTGACCAACCTCGCGGTGCTCGACTTCGACACGCCGGAGAAGCGGATGCGGCTGCGGTCCGTCCACCCGGGCGTGAGCGTCGGGGACGTGGTGGCGGCCACCGGCTTCGAGCTGGCCGTCCCGGCCGAGGTGCCCGAGACGCGGCTGCCGGACGGCGAGGAACTGCGGATCATGCGCGAGGTCCTCGACCCGAAGGGTTGGCGCGAGCGGGAGGTCCCGGCTTGATGGAGCAGCTGCTCGATACCCCGCTGACCCGGCTGGCCGGCGTGCGGCACCCCGTCGTCCAGACCGGCATGGGCTGGGTCGCGGGGCCGAAGCTCGTCACGGCCACGGCGAACGCGGGCGGCCTCGGGATCCTGGCGTCGGCGACGATGACGCTCGACCAGCTCGCCGAGGCGATCCGCGAGGTCAAGGACCGCACGGACGCGCCGTTCGGCGTCAACCTGCGGGCGGACGCCGGCGACGCGGGCGACCGCATCGACCTCCTGATCAAGGAGGGCGTGAAGGTCGCGTCGTTCGCGCTCGCCCCGAAGAAGGAGCTGATCGCCAAGCTGAAGGACGCCGGGCTCGTGGTGATCCCGTCCGTCGGCGCGCGGCGGCACGCGGAGAAGGTGGCCGGCTGGGGCGCGGACGCCGTGCTCGTCCAGGGCGGCGAGGGCGGCGGCCACACCGGCGCCGTCGCGACCACCCTGCTGCTGCCGCAGGTCGTGGACGCGGTCGACATCCCGGTCATCGCGGCCGGCGGCTTCTTCGACGGGCGCGGCCTCGCCGCCGCCCTGGCCTACGGGGCGGCGGGCGTCGCGATGGGGACCCGGTTCCTGCTGACGTCCGACAGCTCGGTGCCGGACGCGGTCAAGCAGGTGTACCTGGAGACCGGCGAGACCGTGGTGACGCGGCAGGTGGACGGCATGCCGCACCGGGTGCTGCGCAGTGAGCTGGTCGACACGCTCGAGAGGTCCGGACGGGTCGGCGGCCTGGTGCGGGCCGTGCGCAACGGCGCCCGGTTCAAGAAGCTGTCCGGGATGTCGTGGCGCGCGATGATCGCCGACGGGAAGGCGATGAAGCACGGCAAGGACCTGTCGTGGTCGCAGGTGCTGATGGCCGCGAACACGCCGATGCTGCTGAAGGCGGCGATGGTGGACGGCCGCCCCGACCTGGGCGTGATGGCGTCCGGCCAGGTCGTCGGCGTCATCGACGACCTGCCCACCTGCGGTGAGCTGATCGACGGCATCGTGCGGCGGGCCGCCGAGTCGATCGCCGCCCAGCAGTCGCTCCTGGTGCGCTAGACGCCTGCGGCGCCGAGGCCGCGCAGCACGGCCGCCAGTCCCCCGCGGAACTCCTCGCCGGGGCCGAGATGGCGGGCGTGCCGCGCGGTCTCCGTCAATGCGGGGAACTGGCCGGCGGGCAGCGCGGCGATGACCGCGGTCCCCTCGCCCGACAGCGCGCCCAGGTGCTCCAGCTGGATCGCGCCGATGATGTAGGCGATCAGGGCGCGCAGCGCGATGGCCGCGCGCGGCCCGGTGATGCCCGCCTCGGCGAGGATCGAGGCGACCGCCTCCCCCCAGCACAGCGAGCCCGCCGAGGCGTGCCGGTGGGTGAGCGTCAGCGGCACGATCGCGGCGTGGGCGCCGAACGCGTCCCGCAGCCGCAGCGCCATGGCCTCGATCCGCGCGTCCCAGGGCCCCTCGGACGGCGGCGTCGGGTCGACCTCGGCGTAGACCAGGTCGACGACGAGCCCTTCCAGCTCCTCCCGGTCGCGCACGTAGCGGTAGAGCGCCATGGTGCTCGTCCCGAGCTCCTTGGCGACGGCGCGCATGGACAGCCCGGCGAGCCCGTCCCGGTCGATGACGGCGAGCGCGGCTCCGGCGAGCCTCTCGGTGCTGAGCGAACGTGGTCGAGGCATGGCGCTTGACAGCGTACGACATACGCTTACGATCGTAGGCGTACGCCATACACCTATGGAGGACGCTCATGCACCTCGCACCCGGCTCCGACGTCCCGGCACGCGAACTCGCCCCGGTCAGCGGCGCGCCGCTGACCGTGCCCGACCCCGGCCGCCTCGTCCACCTGCAGTTCCGCCGGTTCGCGGGCTGCCCCATCTGCAACCTGCACCTGCGCTCGTTCACCGTCCGGCACGACGAGATCGAGGCCGCCGGGATCCGCGAGGTCGTCGTGTTCCACTCGTCCGCCGAAGAACTGCGCGAGCATGTCGCCGACCTCCCGTACGCCGTGATCGGCGACCCGGAGAAGCGGCTGTACGCCGAGTTCGGCGTGGAGTCCGCCCGCCGCGCGCTGCTGGACCCGCGCGTCTGGTGGACGATTTTGCGGGCCGTCGCCGCCGGCACGTGGCAGGTCGCGCGGGGCCGCGCGCGGGCGCCGAAGTCCCGCCCGGACGGCGGGCGCCTCGGCCTGCCCGCCGACTTCCTCATCGGGACCGACGGCCGCCTCCTGGCCGCCAAGTACGGCGAGCACGCCGGCGACCAGTGGAGCGTCGACGACCTCCTCGCCCTGGCCGCCGGGACCCCGGCCCAGACGCCGCGGTGAGCGCGGCGCGACGGCCCGTATCAGTAGCGTCCGCCGACGGCGGCGGGGACGTCGTCCAGCTCGGCCAGGTCGCCTTCGGTGAGGTCCAGGTCGGCGGCACCGGCGTTGTCGTGGAGGTAGCGCTGCTTCTTGGTGCCGGGGATCGGGATGACGTGCTCGCCCTGGGCCAGCGTCCAGGCGATGGCGACCTGCGCGGGCGTGGCGCCGCGCCGTCCGGCGACTGACCTGACCACGTCCACGATGCGCAGGTTGGCCTTCAGCGCGTCCTCCTGGAAGCGCGGGTTGACGCCGCGGAAGTCGGTGTCCTCGAAGTCCGCCGATGTGACCGCCCCCGTGAGGAAGCCCCGCCCGAGCGGCGAGTAGGGCACGAACGCGGCACCGTTGGCGGCGCACCAGGCCACCACGTCGCCCGGACCTTCCCCGGTTCCCGCGGCGTGGCCCGGCGCCGTGCCGGCGATCCCGCCCGGCGCGCCCAGCGCGTCGCGCGTCCACAGCGACAGTTCCGACTGGATCGCCGCGACCGGGTGGATCGCGTGCGCCTCCGCGGCCTGCGCGACGGTGACCTCCGACAGGCCGAGCCTGCGGACCTTCCCCTCGGCGACCAGCTCGGCCATCGCACCCCAGCTCTCGGCCAGCGGCACGTCCGGGTCGACCCTGTGCAGGTAGTACAGGTCGATCACATCGGTCCCGAGGCGGCGCAGGCTGTCCTCGGCGGACGCCTTGACATGCGCGGGCGTCCCGTTCCGGACGAGGTTCCAGGACGCCTCGTCCTCGACGACCAGTCCCGTCTTCGTCGCCAGGACCGCCTCGTCCCGGCGTCCCTTCAGCGCACGGCCGACGATCGTCTCGTTGTGGCCGTCGCCGTAGGGCTGGGCGGTGTCCAGGAATGTGACGCCGAGGTCGACGGCCTCGCGGATCAGCGTCACCGACGCGTCGTCGTCCCGCTCCGACTCGGTGTAGGCCCAGCTCATCCCCATGCATCCGAGCCCGACCGCGCCGACCTGCGTCCCAGCGAATTCGCGCGTCCTCATGAATCCTCCTCGATGGTTCTCGCTACGAGGACGATCATGCGGGACGGGTCAGGGTCTCAACAGACTCCGCTCATCATGGGTGTGGCACCACCACCCTCTGGGCCGGCTCAGCTCGCGGCCGCCATCCCGGGGCGCGCCATCAGCCCTTCGAGCCGCTCCTGCGTGCCGGTGCCGGGCCGCGGGTTGTACAGCACGAGATTGCAGCCCGGGCGGTCGGCGAGCGGAAGCAGCGTCCCCTCGAAGATCAGGTCGCCCGCGTCCGGATGCCGGATCCCCTTCACGGCCTGCGTGTTCGCGCTCACGTCGTGGCGCGGCCACAGCTCGGCGAACTCCGGGCTGACGGCCAGCATGTCCGCGATGATCCGGCCGAACTCCGGGTCCTCCGGGTGGCGTGCGACGTCGGCGCGGAACCGCGCGACGACATCGGGCGCCGTCACGGCCCAGTGCGTGTTCATCGACCGGTATCTGACGTTGGTGAAGAACGTGACCAGGCAGTTGTGGTCGGTGTCGCCGTAGCCGAACACCTCGCGGGCCGCGTCGTTGATCGCGATGAAGTTCCAGTGCCGGTCGCGGACGTAGGCGGGGCGCGGCGACCAGGCGTCCAGCACCCGCTGCAGTTCGGGCGTCACCGGGACGGCCGGGGCCGCGTCCGCGCGCGGCGGGTTCAGGCCGGCGAGCAGGTAGAGGTGCTCGCGTTCGGCGGCGTCCAGGTGCAGGGCGCGGACGATCGCGTCCAGCACGTCGCCGGACACCGTGATGTCGCGGCCCTGCTCCAGCCACGTGTACCAGGACACGCCGACCCCCGCGAGGACGGCGACCTCCTCGCGGCGCAGGCCCGGCGTACGGCGCCGCCCCCCGTCCGGCATGCCGACGTCGGCGGGGGTGAGCCGGGCGCGGCGCGTGCGCAGGAAGTCGCGGAGCTCGTCGCGGCGGCCGGGGGCGTGACTCGGGCTTGCCATACCGTCACGATATCCGGCGCCTTGATCAGGCGATGGTTCCCGCGGCGCGGAGCGCGGCGATCGCGGCGTCGGTGCGGCCCAGTTCGCGCAGGACGGCGTCGGTGTGCTCGCCCAAGGCCGGGATCGGGTCCATGCGGGGCTCGGCGTCCGCGAACGTGATCGGCGGCAGGAGCGCCCGGACGGCGCCGACCGGGGAGCCGACCTCGCGCCAGCGGTCCCGCTCGGCCAGTTGCGGGTGGGCGATCAGGCCGTGCCCGTCGTTGAGGGACGCGTTGGCGACGCCCGCCTCATCGAGCCGCCTCAGCAGTTCGTCCCGGCCCATGCGGGAGGTGACGCCGGCGACGATCGCGTCCACCTTCTCCCGGTTGCGGACGCGTGCCCGGTTGGTCGCGTACTCGGGGTCGGTGACCAGGCCGGGCCGGTCCAGGACGCCGGTGGCCAGGGCGGCCCAGCCGCGGTCGTTCTGCACGCCGATGACCACGTCCACTCCGTCGGCGGTCGGATAGGCGTCGTAGGGGGCGATCACCGGGTGGCTCAGCCGGGTGCGCGGCGGCGCGGACCCGGTGTAGAGCGTCGTGTACATCGCCTGGCTCATCCACTCGGCGACCGCGTCGAACATCGTGATCTCGATCGACGCGCCCCGCCCGGTGTTGCCGCGCCGGACGAGCGCGGCGAGCACGCCGGAGAAGGCGTACATGCCGGCGGCGATGTCGGCCAGCGGCGACCCCGCCTTCACGGGCGTCTCCGGGGTACCGGTGACGGAGATCAGCCCGGCCTCGGCCTGGACGAGCATGTCGTAGGCGCGCTTGTCCCGGTACGGGCCGCTCGTCCCGTATCCGGACATGTCGACCACGATGAGGCGGGGGTCGCGGGCCCGGAGCGCGTCCGCGCCGAAGCCGAGCCGCGCCGCCGCGCCGGGCGCGAGGTTCTGCAGGAACACGTCGGCGTCCGCGACCAGGTCGGCGAGGATCGCGCGGCCCTCGGCCTGCTTCAGGTCGAGCGCGACGGACTCCTTGGAGCGGTTGAGCCAGGCGAAGTGCGTGCCGAGCCCGCCGCGCACCGCCGAGTCGTAGGCGCGGGCGAAGTCGCCGCCGTCGACCCGCTCCACCTTGATGACGCGCGCGCCCTGGTCGGCGAGTTGCCGCGTGGCGAACGGCGCCGCCACCGCCTGCTCCAGCGCGACGACCGTGATCCCCTCCAGCGGCAGCGGGGGATCAGTGCCCTCCGGGGGACGCCCCGCGGGGCCCGGCGGTGGACTGACCGGTGATCCTCGCTCCGCCGCGGTCACCGGTCAGTCCTCCAGCAGCCGGCGGCCGATGATCATTTTCTGGATGTCGGCGGTGCCCTCGCCGATCAGCAGCATCGGCGCCTCCCGGTAGAGGCGCTCGATCTCGTACTCCGTGGAGTAGGCGTAGCCGCCGTGGATGCGGAACGCGTCCTCCACGACCTCCTTGCAGTACTCGCTGGCCAGGTACTTCGCCATGCCCGCCTCAAGGTCGTTGCGCTCGCCGGAGTCCTTGCGGCGCGCCGCCATCACCATCATCTGGTGCGCGGCCTCCACCTTGGTCGCCATCTCGGCGAGGCGGAACAGGACGGCCTGATGCTCGGCGATCGGCCTGCCGAACGTCTCACGCTGCCGCGCGTAGCCGAGGGCCAGTTCGTAGGCGCGCTTGGCGACGCCGCAGCCGCGCGCCGCCACGTTGACGCGGCCCACCTCGACGCCGTCCATCATCTGGTAGAAGCCGCGGCCCGGCGTCCCGCCGAGGATCTGGGACGACGGCACGCGGTACCCGTCGAAGATCAGCTCGGTGGTGTCGACGCCCTTGTAGCCCATCTTCTCGATCTTGCCGGGGACGGTCAGGCCCGGCGCGACCTCGCCGAAGCCGGGGGTCTTGTCGATGAGGAACGTGGTCATGCCCCGGTGGCCGGCGTCCGGGTCGGTCTTGACGAGCGTCGCGACGAGGTTGGCCGAGCCGCCGTTCGTCAGCCACATCTTCTGGCCGCTGATCAGGTGGTCGCCGCCGTCCGGGACGGCGCGGGTCGTGATGGCGGAGACGTCCGAGCCGCAGCCCGGCTCCGACATCGAGAACGCGCCGCGGATCTCGCCGGTCGCCATCTTCGGCAGGTAGTGCGCCTTCTGCCCGGCCGTCCCGTGCTGAGCGATCATCCAGGCGACGATGAAGTGGGTGTTGACGATGCCGGAGACGCTCATCCAGCCGCGCGAGAGCTCCTCCACGACGAGCGCGTACGTGAGCAGCGACTCGCCGAGCCCGCCGTGCTCCTCGCCGATCATCAGCCCGAAGAGCCCGAGGTCCTTCATGCCGTCCACGATCGACTGCGGGTACTCGTCGGCGTGCTCCAGGGCGGCGGCGACCGGGAGGATCTCCTTGTCGACGAACGCCCGGACGGTCGCGATGATCTCGCGCTGCTCGTCCGTCAGCCCGTGGGTCTGCTGCAGCCTGCTCACTCGTGCTCCTCCCTAGCGGCCTTCGAAGCGCGGCGGGCGGCGCCCGGCGAACGCGGCGCGGCCCTCGGCGAAGTCGGCGCTGCCGAACAGGGCCGCCTGCTCCTCGCGCTCGGACTCCAGCAGCCGCTCCAGGCTGTGGTCGGCGCGGGCCAGCAGCCGCTTGGCGGCGGCCACCGACAGCGGGGCCAGCGCGGCGGCCTCGGCGGCCAGTCCGAGCGCGGCGTCCAGGGCCCGGCCGGGCGGCGCGAGGGAGTCGGCGAGGCCGATCTCGTAGGCGCGGGACGCGGGGACCGTCCGCCCGAAGACGAGCATCTCCTTGGCGCGGCCCATGCCGACGCGCTGCGGGAGCGTCCAGAGGAGGCCGCCGTCGGCGACGAGGCCGACCTTGCCGAACGCGGCGACGAACCGGGCGTCCTCGGCGGCGACCACGTGGTCGCAGACGGCGGCGAGGGACACGCCGAGCCCGGCGGCGGCGCCCTCGACGGCCGCGATCACCGGCGTCCCGCAGGCCGCGATGAGCCGGACGGCCTTGTGCACGGGCGCGAGCCGGTCCCGCACCGCGTCGGGGCTCGCGCCCTCCATCGACCGGATGTCGCCGCCCGCCGAGAACGTCCCGCCCGCGCCGGTCAGCACGATCGCCCGGACCGCCGGGTCGCCGTCCGCGCGCCGCAGTTCCTCCAGGAGCCGCTCGCGCATCGGGATGTCGATCGCGTTGCGGGCCTCCGGCCGGTTCAGCGTGAGCACGCGCGCCGCGCCGTGGCCGGTGACCGTGACCACCCCGTCGTCCATCAGCCCTCCTGAAATTTTTTATACGATACGGCGGCGCGAAGGGCGTCGTCACTCCGGGCCGGCCTCCCAGAAGCCCTGCGCCTCCAGGTGGACGACCAGCAGGGTGCCCGCGTGCCGGATGTGGGCGCGCATCGCCTGCCGCGCGGCGTCGGCGTCCCCGGCGCGCAGCGCGGCGAGGACGAGCTGGTGGTCGTCGACCGACGCCCGCGTCCAGCCGTCGATGCTGGCGTAGAAGCGGCGCGGCGCGTACCGGACGACGGTCCGCAGCAGCCAGGCCGTCTTCGGCGACCCGGCGGACAGGTTGATCAGCCGGTGGAACTCGTGGTTGGCGCGCTCGATGCCCGCCGAGTCCCCCGCCGCGAACGCCGCCTCGAGCTGCGCCTGGAACCGGTCGAGCGAGGCCAGCTCCGGCTCGGCGACGCGTCCGGCGGCGGCGCGGGCGGCCAGCTCTCCGGCGAAGTACGCCTGCGCCTCGAACAGGTCCTGGACGTCCTGCCGGGTCAGCGGCGCCGGCATGAACCCGCGCCGGGGCTCCAGCGTCACGAAGCCCTCGCCGCGCAGCGACAGCAGCGCCTCCCGGACGGGCGTGACGCTGATCCCGAGGTCCTCGGCGATCCGCTCCAGGCGGAGGAACTCCCCGTGCCCGACCTGGCCCGACATGATGAGGTCGCGGACGTAGGCGGCCACCTCGTCGCTCAGCTGGCGGCGCCTGCCGAGCGCCCGGTCGCCGGGACGGGCAACGGTCATCGTCTCCCCCATACGGCTGCGCGGGTGGGTGTATTTTCACATCAAATATATGAGAGATCGGCCCCCGTGCGGGAGGACTGCGCCGTGTTCATGCTCAGCGACGAGGAGCGCGCCATCGTCGAGGTCGTCGCGGACTTCGTCGACAAGGAGGTCCGCCCGGTCGCCCGGGACCTGGAGCACGCGGGCGCCTACCCCGCCCGCCTCATCGACCGGATGAAGGAACTCGGCGTGTACGGGCTCGCCGTGCCCGAGCCGTACGGCGACGTCAGCGTGTCCAAGGCCTGCTACGCGCTCGTCACCGAGGAGCTGGCGCGCGGCTGGATGACCCTGGCGGGCGCGTTCGGCGGGCACACGGTCGTCTCGCACCTGCTCGGCGTGTTCGGCACCGACGAGCAGAAGGCCCGCTACCTGCCCCGGATGGCGACCGGCGAGCTGCGCGCCACCATGGCGCTCACCGAGCCGTCCGGCGGCTCCGACCTGCAGGCGATGAGCACGACCGCGCGCCGGGACGGCGACCGGTACGTGATCGACGGCGCCAAGATGTGGATCACCAACGCCCGGATGTCGGGCCTCATCGCGCTGCTGTGCAAGACCGACCCGGACGCGTCCCCGCGCCACAGGGGCATCAGCATCCTGCTGGTGGAGAAGGGCCCTGGCCTGACCGTCTCCCGAGACCTGCCGAAGCTCGGCTACAAGGGCGTGGAGAGCTGCGAGCTGGCGTTCGACGGCTACGAGGCGCCGCTCGGCGCGCTGCTCGGCGGCGCGGAGGGGCGCGGGTTCGCCCAGATGATGCGCGGGCTCGAGGTGGGCCGCATCCAGGTCGCGGCACGGGCGCTCGGCGTCGGGCGCGCCGCCCTGGAGGACTCCCTGCGATACGCGCAGGAGCGCGAGGCGTTCGGCAAGCCGATCTGGCGGCACCAGTCGATCGGCAACTACCTCGCCGACATGGCCACGCAGCTGCGGGCGGCCCGGCTGCTCACCCTCGACGCCGCCCGCCGCCTGGACGCCGGCGAGCGCTGCGACATGGAGGCGGGCATGGCCAAGCTCTACGCGTCGGAGGCGGCGATGCAGATCGCGCTGAACGCGGTCCGCATCCACGGCGCGGCCGGCTACTCCACCGAGTTCGACGTCGAGCGCTACTTCCGGGACGCTCCGCTGATGATCGTCGGCGAGGGGACCAACGAGATCCAGCGCAACGTGATCGTCAAGCAGCTCATCGAGCGGAACCGGATCTAGGGCGCCGTGGCGGGGTCCTCGCCGGCGCGGATCCAGTCGAACGTCCGCTCCACGGCGCGCCTCCAGTTGTCGTACTCGGCGGCGCGCCGCGCCGGCTCCATGGCCGGGACCCACCGGGCGGCGCGATGCCAGTTGCGCCGCAGCCCTTCGAGCCCCGCCCAGTAGCCGACCGCGAGCCCGGCGGCGTAGGCGGCGCCGAGGGACACCGTCTCGACCACCATCGGCCGCTCCACCGGCACGTTCAGCACGTCCGCGACCATCTGCATGACGAGGTTGTCGGACGTCATGCCGCCGTCGGCCTTCAGCTCCTTCAGGCCGAGCCCGGAGTCGGCGTTCATCGCGTCCACCACCTCGCGGGTCTGCCAGGCGGTCGCCTCCAGAACGGACCGCGCCAGGTGCCCCTTCGTGATGTAGGACGTGAGACCGACGATGATGCCGCGCGCCTCGCTGCGCCAGTGCGGGGCGAACAGGCCGGAGAACGCGGGGACGATGTAGCAGCCGCCGTTGTCGTCGACCGACCGGGCGAGCGTCTCGATCTCCGGCGCGGTGGTGATCAGCCCGAGGCCGTCGCGGAACCACTGGACGAGCGCGCCGGTGATCGCGATCGACCCCTCCAGCGCGTACACGGCCGGCTCGTCGCCGATCTTGTAGCCGACGGTGGTGAGCAGGCCGTTGTCCGACTTCACCGGCACGGTGCCGGTGTTCATCAGCAGGAACGCGCCCGTCCCGTAAGTGCACTTGGTCTCGCCTGGGGCGAAGCAGGCCTGCCCGAACAGGGCGGCCTGCTGGTCGCCGAGGGCGGCGCCGATGAGCACGCCCGGGAACACGCGGCGGGCCGTCCCGTAGGTCTCGGTGGACGACCTGATCTCCGGCAGCATGGCCTTCGGGACGCCGAAGAAGTCGAGCAGGCCGTCGTCCCAGGCAAGGGTGTGCAGGTCCATCAGCAGGGTGCGGCCGGCGTTGGTCACGTCCGTGACGTGGACGCCGCCGTCGACGCCGCCGGACAGGTTCCAGATCAGCCAGCTCTCCATCGTGCCGAACAGCACCTCGCCGCGTTCGGCGCGCTCGCGCAGGCCGGGCGTGTGGTCGAGCAGCCAGCGGATGCGCGGGGCGGAGAAGTAGGTGGCGAGCGGCAGCCCGCTGCGCTCGGTGACCATCGCGGCGCCGGGGGCGCGGGCCAGCTCGTCCACGAGCGCGCCGGTGCGCATGTCCTGCCACACGATGGCGCGGCCGATCGGGACGCCGGTCACCCGGTCCCACAGGACGGTCGTCTCCCGCTGGTTGGCGATGCCGACCGCCGCGACCTGGGCCGCGGTCGCGCCCGCCTGGGCGAGCGCCTCCGGGGCGATCCGCTCCAGGTTGCGCCAGATCTCCATCGGGTCGTGCTCGACCCAGCCGGGCCTCGGGAAGTGCTGGCGGTGCTCACGCTGCGCGACCGACACCAGCCGGCCGCCGTGGTCGAACAGGATGCACCGGGTGGACGTCGTGCCCTGGTCGATCGACATCACGTACCGTTCGGTCACGCTCGACCGCCTCCCCCACGAGCGTCACCGGCGCGAGCGTCACCAGCGCGAGCCGCCGAGGTCGCGGGAGACGGCGCGCGCCGCGTCCCGCACGTAGGCGACGAGCCTCGGCTCGGGGACGCGGCGGGAGTCGCAGATCCGCTCGACCGCGCCGGAGATGCCGATGGCGCCGACGACGAGCCCCCCGTACCCGCGGATCGGCGCGGCGACGCCGGCGTCGCCGATGGACAGCTCCTCGATCTCGGCGGCCCAGCCGTTCTCCCGCACCCGGGTGGCGGCCCGTGCGAGCTCGCGCGGATCGGTGATGGTGCGGCGGCAGTACGACTCCAGGGCGGTGTCGCGGATGGACGCGGCCGCGTTGGCGTCGTGGGCGAGCAGCGCCTTGCCGAGCGCGGTCGCGTGCAGCGGGAGCAGGGAGCCGACGTCCATCGCCTGGAGCGTGTCGTCCGGGCGGAACACGTGGTGCACGACGAGGACCCTGCCCTCCAGCAGGGTCCCGATCCGGACGGCCTCGCCGCTGCGCGAGGCGAGCGCGTCGGCCCAGTTGATGGCGCGGGACCGCAGCTCGTTGACGTCCAGGTAGCTGGTGCCGAGGTGCAGCAGCGCGGCGCCGAGCTGGTACTTGCCGGTGCCGCCGTCCTGCTCGACGAAGCCGACGCGCTCCAGGGTGCGCAGGATGCCGTGCGCGGTGCCCCGGGCGAGGCCCAGCGAACTGGCGATCTCGCCGACCCCGAGCCGGCCCGAACTCGCGGCGAGCAGCCGCAGGATCGCGGCGGCGCGCTCGATCGACTGCACGGGTCCGGGCATGAATCCGATCGTAGTTGGCCCGGCAGGGTGCCGACAATGTCGGCAGTCGTCGTAATTGTCGTCGTTAGTGCCCCGAACTGCCCGGATTCCGTGATCTCGTGCACAGACTGGAGGGTAACCGGCGCCGGGCATCGGGGAAAGTGTTCGACATTGTCGGCAGCGTCCCGTTGTCGCCGGTTCCATCCCGGCTTAGCGTCCTGGCCAGCCTCACGGGGCTCGCGCCCACCCCCCTGCCGAGGAGTGCCCATGACGGAACGCACCGCGGAACGACCCAAAATCCCCCGCTCATCGGCGGCGTCCTCGGCGCCGGGCTCTACAAGGTCCTGATCGGACGGTTCCTGCCCGCCGCGGAGGAGCTGCCCCGGGAGATCGCCGAGCCCGAACCGCAGTACGAGACGGCCTGACCCGTCCCATCCCCCCACGTCCCAGGAGACCGCACGCATGGCCGACTTCGCCGGGGCCCTCGACCAGGGCACCACCAGCACCCGCTTCATGATCTTCGACCACGGCGGCAACGAGGTGGCCCGCCACCAGCTGGAGCACGAGCAGATCCTGCCGCGCGCCGGCTGGGTCGAGCACGACCCGACCGAGATCTGGGAGCGGACCCGCGCCGTCATCCAGAGCACGCTGAACAAGGCGAACCTGGGCCACGCCGATCTCGCCGCGGTCGGCATCACCAACCAGCGCGAGACGGCCGTGGTGTGGAACCGGCGCACCGGACGCCCGTACTACAACGCGATCGTCTGGCAGGACACCCGCACCGACCGCATCGCCGCCGCCCTGGACCGGGACGGCAGGGGCGACGTCATCCGCCGCAAGGCCGGGCTGCCGCCGGCGACCTACTTCTCCGCCGGCAAGGTCCAGTGGATCCTGGAGAACGTCGACGGAGTCCGGGAGGCCGCCGAGAACGGCGACGCCATCTTCGGCACCACCGACTCGTGGGTGCTGTGGAACCTCACCGGCGGACGCGACGGCGGCGTCCACGTCACGGACCCGACCAACGCCAGCCGCACCATGCTGATGGACCTGGAGACCCTCGACTGGGACGACCAGCTCCTGTCGTTCTTCGGCATCCCCCGCTCGATGCTGCCGGAGATCAGGCCGTCCTCGGCGTCCGACGCCTACGGGCTGACGCGTCCGGACGGCCCGTTCGGCGGCGAGGTGCCGCTGACCGCCGCGCTCGGCGACCAGCAGGCCGCGACGGTCGGGCAGGTGTGCTTCGCGCCCGGCGAGGCCAAGAACACCTACGGCACCGGCAACTTCCTGCTGCTCAACACGGGGAACGAGCTCGTCCGGTCGAAGAGCGGCCTGCTGACGACCGTCTGCTACCAGTTCGGGTCCGAGAAGCCCGTCTACGCGCTCGAAGGATCGATCGCGGTGACGGGGTCGGCGGTGCAGTGGCTGCGCGACCAGCTGGGCATCATCTCCGGCGCCGCGCAGAGCGAGTCGCTGGCCCGGCAGGTCGACGACAACGGCGGCGTCTACTTCGTCCCGGCGTTCTCGGGCCTGTTCGCCCCGTACTGGCGGTCGGACGCGCGCGGCGCCATCGTCGGGCTGTCGCGGTTCAACACCAACGCCCACGTGGCCCGCGCCACCCTCGAAGCCATCTGCTACCAGTCCCGCGACGTCGTCGAGGCGATGCGCGAGGACTCCGGCGTCTCCCTGGACGTCCTCAAGGTCGACGGCGGCGTCACGGCCAACGAGCTGTGCATGCAGATGCAGGCCGACATCCTGGGCGTCCCGGTCTCCCGCCCGGTCGTCGCCGAGACCACCGCGCTCGGCGCCGCCTACGCCGCCGGCCTGGCCGTCGGATTCTGGAACACCACCGACGAACTCCGCCAGAACTGGAACGAGGACAAGCGCTGGGAACCCACCTGGACCGACGACCAGCGCCAGACCGGCTACGCCGGCTGGAAGAAGGCCGTCGACCGGACCCTTGACTGGGTCGACCTCACCTGACCTGGCCCCCGTCCTCCACCCCCCGCCCACCACCGTCCAAGGCGTTTCACCGACCTCTTTTCGGGAGCATGCAGTGACATCCGTAGCGCTCGGTCCGCGGTATCGCGAGGAGACCCTGGGCGGCCTCGCCGAGACCGAGTTCGACGTCCTGGTCGTCGGCGGCGGCATCGTCGGCGCCGGCGCGGCCCTCGATGCGATCTCGCGGGGGCTGTCGGTCGCCCTCGTGGAGGCGCGGGACTGGGCGGCCGGGACGTCCAGCCGCTCCAGCAAGCTGATCCACGGCGGGCTGCGGTACCTGGAACAGCGCGACTTCGGGCTGGTGCGGGAGGCGCTGCGGGAACGCGGCCTGCTCCTGCACCGGCTCGCGCCGCACCTGGTGCGTCCCGTCCGGTTCCTGTATCCGCTGCGCAACCGCGTGTGGGAGCGCGCCTACGTCAGCGCGGGCGTCACCCTGTACGACACGATGGGCGGCTCGCGCGCGCTTCCAAGGCACCGGCAGCTGACCCGGCGCGGCGCGCTGCGGCAGGCCCCGGCGCTGCGGCCGGACGCGCTGGTCGGCGCCGTCCAGTACTACGACGCGCAGGTGGACGACGCCCGGTACACGATGATGGTCGCCCGGACCGCCGCCCAGTACGGCGCGAAGGTCGCCACCCGCGCCGAGGTCACCGGGTTCCTGCGCGAGGGCGAACGGGTCACCGGCGCCACCGTCCTCGACCTGGAGGGCGGACGGGAGATCAGCGTGCGTGCCCGGCGCGTGGTGTGCGCGACCGGCGTGTGGACGGACGGCGCGCAGGCGATGACCGGGTCCCGGGCCGCGTTCGGCGTGCGGGCCTCCAAGGGCGTCCACTTCGTGGTCCCACGCGACCGGATCCCGATGGAGACCGGCCTCATCACCCGGACGCCGAAGAGCGTGCTGTTCATCATCCCGTGGGGGCGGCACTGGCTCGTCGGCACCACCGACACCCCGCACGACGACGGGCCGGACGAGCCCGTCGCCGACCACACCGACATCGGCTACCTCCTCGACCAGGCCAACGCCGTCCTGCGGACCCCGCTCACCCACGACGACATCGAGGGCGTCTACGCGGGGCTGCGCCCGCTGCTGTCCGGCGAGATGGACGACACCACCCGCCTGTCGCGCGAGCACGCGGTCGCCGAACCGGTGCCGGGCCTGGTCGTCGTCACCGGCGGCAAGTTCACCACCTACCGGGTGATGGCGGAGGACGCGATCGACGTCGTGGCCGAGGGCTTGGACGACGCGATCCCCGAGTCGGTCACCGCCCGGCTGCCGGTCCTCGGCGCGAACGGGTTCGAGGTGCTGTGGAACGAGCGCCGCCGCCTCGCCGCCGAGTCCGGCCTGCACGTCGCGCGCGTCGAGCACCTGCTGCGCCGCTACGGCTCATGCACCCCCGAGGTGCTGGCCCTGATCGCCGACAGCCCGGCGCTCGGCGCCCCCATCTCCGGCGCCGAGGACTACCTGTGCGCGGAGGCCGTCTACGCGGTGACGCACGAGGGCGCCCTGCACCTGGAGGACGTCCTCGCCCGGCGGCTGCGCGTCGCGATCGAGGAGTGGGACGGCGGTGTGGCCGCGGCGACCCGCGTCGCCGGGCTGATCGCCCCCGTCCTGGGCTGGGACGGGGAGGAGACCGCCGACGAGATCAAGCGGTACGCCCGCCGGACCACCGAAGAACGCCGCGGCGGCGCGGCGATCACGGAGGCCGCCTGACCCGACTGCGCGGTCGTCGCCGTCCCGGAGCAGCGCGGCGACCGAGTGCTCCTCGTCCGGAAGCGATCCGTCAGGTCGGGATGAGGGGGCAGTGGGTGCCCTTGTAGATGGTGGGTACGCAGTGGTTGCAGTGGGTGCACAGGGACGGGGTGGACGGGTCGGCGGCGATGCGGTTCACCAGGTCGGGTTCGCGGAGCAGCGCCCGGGCCATGGCGACGAACTGGAAGCCCTCCGCCATCGCCTTGTCCATGGTCTCGCGGGTGGTGATGCCGCCCAGCAGGATGAGCGGGAGGTCGAGTTCGGCCCGGAACCTGCGGGCGTGCTCCAGGAGATAGGCGTCCTGGTAGGGGTAGACGCGCAGGAACCTCTTGCCGAACAGGCGCATGCCGACGCGCAGGGGGAGCTTGTAGCTCGCCGCGAACTCGGGGATGGGCATCGGGCCGCGGAACAGGTACATCGGGTTGAGCAGGGAGCTGCCCGCGGTCAGCTCCAGCGCGTCGACCGTGCCCTCCTCCTGGAGCTTCCGGGCGACGTAGAGGCTGTCGTCGATCTCCAGGCCGCCGCGAACGCCGTCGCGCATGTTGAGCTTGCCGGTGATCGCGATGCGGTCGCCGACCTCGTCGCGGACGGCGCGGGCGATGCCGAGGGCGACCTTGGCGCGGTTCTCGATCGGGCCGCCGTAGGCGTCCTTGCGCCGGTTGAGCCGGGGGCTGAGGAACGAGCTGGCCAGGTAGTTGTGCCCGAAGTGGATCTCCACGGCGTCGAAGCCGGACTCGATCGCCAGCCGGGCGGCGCCGGCGTGCGCGCGGGTGATGCGCTCGATGTCCCCGGCCGTGGCGGGCTTGGTGAACGCCATGCCGAGCGGGTTGAAGAACCGTCCGGCCGAGATGCCGGGCATCTTGTTGGAGCTGGAGTCGGCGACGGGCCCGGCGTGCCCGATCTGGGCGGACGCGGCGGCGCCCTCATTGTGCACGGCGTCGGTGAGGCGGCGCAGCCCGGGGACGGCGTCGGGCCGCATCCAGATCTGCCCGCGCTCCGTCCGCCCCTCGGGCGCGACCGCGCAGTACGCGACGGTCGTCATGCCCACTCCGCCGGCGGCGGGCCGCCGGTGGTACTCGATCAGGTCGTCGGTCACCACCGCGTCCGGGGTCATCCCCTCGAACGTCGCGGCCTTGATCACACGGTTGCGCAGCGTCAGCGGCCCGAGCCGGGCCGGTTCGAACACGTCCACGATGGACTCCGAGGGGTAGGGGCCCGCGGCACGGCCGCGGGCCCGGCGGATCAGAGGCGTTCGATGATCGTGACGTTGGCCTGGCCGCCGCCCTCGCACATGGTCTGCAGGCCGTAGCGGCCGCCGGTGCGGTCCAGTTCGTGCAGGAGCGTCGTCATGAGGCGGGCGCCGGTGGCGCCGAGCGGGTGGCCGAGGGCGATGGCGCCGCCGTTGGGGTTGGTCGTCGCCGGGTCGGCGCCGGTCTCCTTCAGCCAGGCCAGGACGACGGACGCGAACGCCTCGTTGATCTCGACGGCGTCGATGTCGCCGATCGTCATGCCGGTCTTCTTCAGCGCGTACGCGGTCGCGGGGATCGGCGCGGACAGCATCCGGATCGGGTCCTCGCCGCGCGCGGAGATGTGGTGGATGCGGGCGCGCGGGGTGAGGCCGTGGTCCTTGACCGCCTGCTCGGACGCGATGAGCAGCGCGGCGGAGCCGTCGGAGATCTGGGACGAGACGGCCGCGGTGAGGCGCCCGCCGTCCACGAGGGTCTTCAGGCCGGCCATCTTCTCCAGCGTGGTGTCGCGGCGCGGCCCCTCGTCGGCGGCGACGTCCTCGTAGGGGGCGATCTCGCGTTCGAAGCGGCCCTCGTCGATGGCGCGGATGGCGCGCTGGTGCGACTCGTAGGCGAACCGCTCCATGTCCTCGCGGGACAGGTCCCAGTCGCGGGCGATCATCTCGGCGCCGTGGAACTGGGAGACCTCCCGGTCGCCGTAGCGGCGCGTCCAGCCCTTGGAGCCGGCGAAGGGGCCCTCGGTGAAGCCGAGCTGCGCGGCCGCGGTCATCGCCGACGCGATCGGGATCTGCGACATGTTCTGCACGCCGCCCGCCACGACCAGGTCGGACGTCCCGGACAGGACGGCCTGCGCCGCGAACGACACGGCCTGCTGGGAGGAGCCGCACTGCCGGTCGATGGTGACGCCCGGGACCTCCTCGGGGAGCCCGGCGGCGAGCCAGCAGGTGCGGGCGATGTCGCCGGCCTGCGGGCCGATGGTGTCGACGCAGCCGAACACGACGTCCTCGACGGCGGACGGGTCGACCTTCGTCCGGTCCATCAGCGCGGTGAGGACGTGCGCGCCGAGGTCGGCGGGGTGCACGCCGGCGAGCCCGCCGTTGCGCCGTCCGACGGGGGCGCGGACGGCGTCGACGATGTATGCCTCGGCCATGGGGTCTTCTCCTTCGTACAGGTCCGTCGTACAGGGGACTAGCTCGCCTGGATGCCTTCGAGGAACATGGCGAGGTACTGCTTGGCGATGTCGTCGGCGGACAGCCGCCCGCCGTGCTGGTACCAGTTGGCCGCGACCCAGACGGTGTCGCGGATGAAGCGGTACACGAGGGTCGGGTCGAGGTCGGCGCGGAACGCGCCCTCCTTGACGCCCCGGTCGAGCAGGGACAGCCACATCTCCTCGAACCGGCGCTGCGAGTCGAGGAGGTAGTGGAACCGCTCGCCGGCCGCGAGGTGCTTGGACTCGTTCTGGTAGAGGACGACGGCGGGCCGGTGCCGGTCGATCGAGCGGAACGACTCGGCGACGATGGCCTCCATGGTGTCGCGGGCGCTGAGCCCGGCCTCCAGGACGCGGTCGTACCCGGCCCACATCTCGTCCAGGAACGTCCGGAGGATCTCGTCGGCCATCGACTCCTTGGAGTCGAAGTGGTAGTACAGGCTGCCGCCGAGGATGCCGGCGGCGTCGGCGACCTTCCGGACGGTGGTGGCGGAGTAGCCCTGGGAGGCGAACACCTCGGCGGCCGTGGCGAGCAGCTCGGCCCGCCGCTCCGCGCGGGCGGCGGCGGTGCCCTCGGCGTCGCGCCGTCGTGGACTCATGTGTCGTTCCTCATCGCAGGTTCTTCCTAGGCGTGCTGGGAGGAGACGGAGACGACCTCGCCCGTCATGTACGAGGAGTAGTCGCTGGCCAGGAAGACGATCACGTTGGCCACCTCCCACGGCTCGGCGTAGCGGCCGAACGCCTCCCGGCGCGTCAGCTCGTCCAGCAGCTCCTCGGACGTCACCTTGACCAGGTGCGGGTGCATGGCGAGGGACGGCGAGACCGCGTTGACCCGGACGCCGTGGTCGGCGGCCTCCAGGGCGGAGCAGCGGGTCAGCGCCATGACGCCGGCCTTCGCGGCGGCGTAGTGGGACTGGCCCTTCTGCGCCCGCCACCCGATCACCGAGGCGTTGTTGACGATGACGCCCGCGCCCTGGCCGCGCATGAGGCGCAGTGCGGCGCGGGTGCAGCGCATGGTGCCGTTGAGGGTGATGTCGATCACGCGGTCCCACTGCTCGTCCGCCATGTCGACGAGGTCGGCCGTCCCGCCGAGCCCGGCGTTGTTGACGGCGACGTCGATGCGCCCGAAGCGCTCCGCGGCGAGGTCGTAGAGGGCCTGCACCTGCTCCTCGGACGTGACGTCGCAGGGCAGCGACGCGACGCGGTCGGCGCCGAACTCCTTCTCCAGTTCCCGCGCGGACGCGGTCAGCCGCCGCTCATGGGTGTCGGAGATCAGGACGCGGGCGCCCTCCTCCAGGCAGCGGCGGGCGGTGGCGCCGCCGATCCCGGCCCCGGCCGCCGCGGTGATCACGACGGCCCGGTCCTTGAGGAGGCCGTGCCCGGGGACGTAGGGGGGCGGCGTCATCCGCGTGCCTCTCTGCTTGCGGTCGGTTCACGGGGCAGGCCGAGCACGCGCTCGGCGATGATGTTGCGCTGGATCTCGTTCGACCCGGCGTAGATCGTGTCGGAGCGGGAGAACAGGAACAGCCGCTGCCAGTCGTTCAGGTCGTAGCTCCCCCCGGGGGCGGACTCCCGGACCCCCTGGGCTTCGCCCGAAGTGCGGTCGCAGGGCTCGCCGTCGGCGACCAGGCCGGCCGCGCCGAGGACGTCCATGGCCAGTTCGCCCAGCTCGCGGTGCCAGGTGCCCCAGACGAGCTTGGAGATGGACGACTCGGGGCCGGGCGCGCCGGCCGCGACGCCCGCCATGGTCCGCACGGCGTTCAGCCGCATGACCTCCAGGCCCATGTACGAGCGGGTCAGCCGGTCGCGCAGCAGCGGGTCGCCGATGGCGCCGGTGCGGCGGGCGAGGTCGGCGACGCCCTCGAACTCGCGGGCGAACCCGACCTGCTGGCCGAGGGTCGCGACGCCGCGCTCGAACCCGAGCGTCGCCATCGCGATCTTCCAGCCCTCGCCGGGGGCGCCGACGATGTTGCCGGCGTCGGTGCGGGCGCCGTCGAAGAACACCTCGTTGAACTCGGAGGTGCCGGTGAGCTGGATGATCGGCCGGATGTCCACGCCGTCCTGCTTCATCGGGACGAGCAGGTACGACAGGCCCTTGTGGCGGGACGAGCCGGGCTCGGTGCGGCAGACGGCGAAGCACCAGTCCGATTCGAGGGCGAGGGACGTCCACACCTTCTGGCCGCTGATCGTCCAGTGGTCGCCGGCGAGTTCGGCGCGGGTCTGGACGTTCGCGAGGTCGGAGCCGGCGTCGGGCTCGGAGTATCCCTGGCACCACAGCTCCTCCACCGCCACGATCGGCGGGAGGAAGCGGGCGCGCTGCTCGTCGGTGCCGAACGCGATGATCGTGGGGCCGAGCAGGTTCTCGCCGATGTGGTTCACGCGGGCGGGGCCGTCGGCGAGCGCGTACTCCTCGTGGAAGATGACCTGCTGCTCGACGGTGGCGCCGCGGCCGCCGTACTCCGCCGGCCAGCCGACGCACGTCCAGCCGGCGGCGGCCATGTGCCGTTCCCAGGCCAGCCGCTCCTCGAACGCCTCGTGCTCGCGGCCGGGCCCGCCGAGCCCGCGGGCGTGCGCGAACTCGCCCTGCAGGTTCGCCCGGAGCCAGTCGCGGACCTCGGCGCGGAAGGCGCGGTCCGCCGGCGACTCGTTCTGGTTCACGCCATGGACTCTACCAAACAGTTGTTAGAAAGAATCACCCCCCAGCGCGGGTTCGGCCGCCCGCTCCGGGAGCGGCGCGGGCGGACGCTCCGGCACGGCCGCCGGCAGCTCCCGGTGGAGCAGGTCGAACAGCCTGTCCCAGCGGGCGAGGACGGCGTCCGGGTGGAACCGCAGCACCGAGGCGCGGGCCTCGGCCCCCAGCGCGCGCCGCGCCTCCGGGTCCCCGATGAGCCGTTCCAGCGCCGCGGCGAACGCGACCGTGTCGCCCGGCTCGACCAGGACGCCGCCGCGGCCGTCCCCGATCAGCGTACGGACGCCCGGCGCGCAGTCGAACGCCACCGTCGGCAGCCCGTACGCCATGGCCTCCAGCACCGACATCGGGAAGCCCTCCGCCCGTGACGGCAGCGCGAAGACCGACGCCTCGACGAGCGCCTCCTCGACGTCGGCGACCACCCCCCGGAACTCGACGGAACCGGCCACGCCGGCCGCCTGCGCGCGCAGCTCCTCCTCGTCCGGGCCGCTGCCGTAGACATGGAGGCGCCACTCCGGGTGGCGCGCGGAGACGCGCTCCCACGCCTCCAGCATCAGGTCCATGCCCTTCTCGTACGAAAGGCGCCCGACGCAGGCGACCACGGGAAGGTCCAGCGTGGGATGGGCGGACGGCGTGACGTGCAGAGGGTTCGGGATGTAGTCCACGTTGGTCATGCCGTTCCTGGCCCAGGCGTCGGCGTCCTCGGCGGTCAGGACCAGCATCCGGTCGGCGTCCGCGTAGTGCTCCCTGACCCGCCGGTACCGCGTCGACTTGCGGGTCGCCGCGTAGGACTCATGGCTCATCGCCACGACCCGCAGCCCGGACGTGTCGGCCAGCCGCACCCACTCCATCGCCCACACCTGCGCCACGATGACCACCGATCCCGGCCGGGCCGCGGCGAACAGCTCCGACAGCCGGGCGGCGCCGCGCCGCTGGGCCGCCCCCCGGCGCAGCTCCCGCCCGCGCGCAGCCGCGTTCAGGTGCTGCAAGGGCTTCTTCGGCCGCCACGCCAGCACCGGCGCCCGCCATTCCCGGTGCAGCACCTCCACGGCGTAGGAGCCGTCGCGGCCGTGCCGGTAGGGCTCCGGGCCCCGGGTGATCCCGACGAGCGTGACGCGGTCGCCGCGTCCGGCCAGCAGCCGCGCCATGTGGTGCGCCCAGCGCTGGAGCCCGCCCATGTCGTCGGCGTTGTTGCACACGATGAAGACGTCACGCGGTGCGGCCATTGCGTTCCCCCCTGTTGCCCCGGTCCAGCCTGTTGCCCCGGTCCAGCGGCCGTGCGGCCGGGAAGTAGCGGTCCGCGACCGTCCGGGCGGCGGTACCGCGGTCGTGCTCGCCGAAGCGCTCGGCGAAGGCCCGGCGCCGTGCCGCGTGGCGGCCCTCCGCCGCGTCCAGGCCGGCGAGCGCGGCGACGAGCTCCTCCTCCGTGCGGGTGATCGGCCCGGGCCCGTGCAGGTCCAGGTCGAAGTAGCCGGCGGTGAGGTCCCGGCCGTCCGGGAGGTGCAGGATGATCGGCCGGTCCAGCAGCGCGAAGTCGAACATGATCGAGGAGTGGTCGGTGATCAGCGCGTCCGCGAGCAGCAGCAGCGGGGTGACGTCGGGCACGGCGCCGACGTCCCGCATGACCGCGCGGGCGCCGGGCGGGACGTTGGCCCGGCACAGGTAGTGCGGCCGGACGAGGAGCACGTACTCCTCCCCCAGCTCCCGCGCGAACACCTCCGGGTCGACGGGCGGGTCGAGCAGCTTGCCGGGGCGCCCCTTCGGCCCGGTGGTGAACGTCGGCGCGTACAGGACGGCGCGGCGCCCGTCGCCGAGGCCGAGGGACGCGCGGAGCGAGGCCACCTCGGCGGCCAGTTCGGGATCGCCGTCCACCCCGTTGATCAGGGGATCGTTGCGGGGATAGCCGGCCGGGAGCAGCTCGGAGCAGACCCCGAGGCCCGCGCAGAGCGTCTCGGCGTCATGCGCGGAACGCACCAGGAAGCAGTCGTAGCGCTCCACCATCCGGCGCAGCCGGGCCCGCTCGGCGGCGGGACCGCGCTTGAGGCGCGGCTGGTCGAGGCCCATCAGCTTGAACGCCGAGCCGTGCCAGGTCTGGATGTAGGTGGTCTCGGGGCGCTTGCGAAGGCCCTCCGGATAGCCCTGGTTGTCGACCCAGAACTGCGCGCGCGCCAGCGCCAGGAAGTACGCCCACGAACCGCGCCTGACCAGCGCGGCGTCGTCCGGGAACCCCTTCGGGGACGACGCGTACGCCCACACCGCCGTCACCGGCCGGCCCGTCCTGCGCAGCTCCCGGTAGATGTACTTGGGATTGTCCGAGTAGTGCCGGCCGAGGTGGCTCTCGAAGACCGCCAGGCCGGGCCGGACGGGCAGCCGGGACAGCACCCGGTTGAACACGGCGATCTTGGTCTCGCGGGCCGTCAGCCGGCGGCGGGCCGTCGTCCCCAGCCCCCGCGCCCGGCGCCAGGCGAGCCGTCCCGCCGGGGAGCGGGCGGCGCGCAGCGCGGCGGCCCCCGCGAGGCGCGCCCACGGGCTCGCCGCCTCCAGCGCGAACGCCAGGTGCCCGCCGTCGGTGACGTAGGACCGGAGCCGGTCCGCGGCGATCCGGGTCAGCCGAGGCCGGACGGGCAGCGCGACGCCCGCCAGCGACGGCGATCCGCGGCCCTCGCCGAGGCGGGTGACCATCTCCTCGCCGTCCACCCGGACGCGCAGCCGCACGTCCCACACCGGGTCGATGAACCCGACCGGCCTGATCCGGCGGGCCGGGTCGAACTCCGACCGCCACGCCAGCCGGTCCCCCTCGTGCCGGACGGTGGCGCGGGCCCGCGCCCTGCGCGCGCGGCGGCGCCGGTCGCAGAACTCCAGCGTGCCGGCCAGGTCGGCGTCCGGCGGGATCCGGCCGAGCGGGTTCAGCACGTGCCCGGCCAGGTGGACGCGGCCGCCGCGCATCTCCAGCCGCGTCACCGTGTTGGCGGGGCGCAGGTCCTTCAGCGGCCGGACGTGGAAGCCGAAGCCCGTCACGTCCAGGATCCGGCGGCCGAGGCTCCCGCGCGGCCGGCCCGCGCCCCAGTAGACCCGCCCGTCCCGCTCCACCAGCCGCGCGCGCAGTTCGGGCCGCTCGGCGGGCCGGTACTCGGCGGCGGCGAGCGCCCCCGCGTGGTCGCCCTCGCGGATCAGGTACGCGGCGATCGCGGGCATCGGGCTGGCCAGCTCGAAGACGCTGGGGTCCAGCCCGGCCAGGTACCCGGCCGCGAGGTCGAGGAACCGGTCCCGGTAGCCGGCGTCGCGGTCGCGCAGCTCGCGCAGGTAGAGGACCAGATCGTGGTTGACGAACTTCACGTCCTTGGCGAGCCGCAGGTCGTGCGCGCCGCGCATCGTGAACAGCGTGTCGATGCGCCGGTGGATCTCCAGCCGGTCGGCGAAGTTGGCCAGCTCGGCCCGCCGGTTGGAGATCGACGGCGCCGACGCCCGCTCCCGGACGAGCCAGTTGTAGACGCGGTGCGGGATCAGCGCGGTCCGTTCCGCCGCCAGGTACGCCTCGGCGGTGAACAGCAGGTCCTCGTAGTGCAGCCGCTCGACGAACCGCAGCCCGCGCTCCTCCAGGAAGCCGCGCCGGTACGCCTTGTTGGTCGAGAGGGTGTCGTAGAGGAGATCGGGGTTCTCGGTCAGCGACCCGTACACGGCGCTGTTCCGGTAGAGCCACGGATACCAGGGGCGGACCCGTCCCTTCGCGCCCTCGGGGACGTCCAGGAAGATCCGGTCGCACAGCCCGGAGACCAGGTCGGCGCCGGTGTTCTCGGCGGCGGCGAGCAGGTTGAGGCAGGCGTGCCGGTCCAGCAGGTCGTCGCTGTCGAGGAACATCAGGTACCGGCCCGCCGACGCGTCGATCCCGGCGTTGCGGGGCCGGCCGCAGCCGCCGGAGTTGGCCGGCAGGTGGACGGCCCGGACGCGTCCCGGATGGGCGGCGGCGAGCCGGTCGGCGACCTCCCCGGTGCCGTCGGTGCTGGCGTCGTCGACGATCAGGGTCTCGACGCCGCCGAGCGACTGCGCCAGCGACGAGGCGACCGCCCGCGGAAGCCGCCGGGCGTCGTTGTAGGCGATCACGACCACGCTGACATCCGGCCGCAGCCGCATGGGCGTCCCCTCCCGTTCCGCTGGGACCGGGCCGGCCCGGCAGGCTCCGGCTCGGACGCGTTGCTTGTGATTCCTATCCCGCAACGCACCAGTGAGGTCCAAGATGGATCAAAGGCTGTCAACGCTTCGCATTACCCGACTTCAGCGGAGACATGAGGGCAGAACACCCGGGAACGCCAGAAGGCGCCCGACCGGGGCCGGGCGCCTTCGGATCTGCGGATGGGTCAGGAGGCGGCGTAGTCGGGGTAGCCGTAGCCCACGATCTCGGCCTTGTCGCGGGTCTTCTTCTCCACCTCGTTGTTGCTGTTGCCTTCGATGGTCTTGACCGTGCCGTCGCCGTTGTCCTTCACGACGAGCCCGACGTGGTCGATGTCACCGATGCTGCCACCGGAGCCGTTCTGCCAGTCGAAGAACACGACGGCGCCCGGCTTGGCCTTCTCACCCCAGCGGTCGGTCTTCTTGAACCAGCTGGCGTGCTGGACGGTGTAGGCGTCCCAGCCCATGTTCTTCACGCCGGTCTGGGCGCCGAGCCAGGACACGAACATGTCGCACCACTGGGCACCGTTGTAGGCCTTGACCGAGAAGCCGCCGTCGCGCTGCGCGGTGGCCTTGGCGTGCGGGGTCGAGACGTACCACTGGTGGAACTTGGTCTGTCCGCCCTTGCCCTCGCTGATGCCGATCTGCTTCTCGGCCAGCTTGATGACCTCGGTGGCCTGGACCTCGCGCGGCGGCACCTTGTAGCCGGCCTCGCGGGCCTTCGTGACGGTCATCCGGTTGGATGTCTGCGCCGCTGCGGCGCCCTTCCCGGCGGCGGCCTGGGCCGGGGTCTCGGCCGCGGCGCTGCCCCCGGCGAGGGGGTTCAGGACGGCGAGCCCGACGGCGCCGGCGAGGACCGCGCTGACGGCGACGCCGACGGCCTTGTCCTCGGACGAGAAGCGGTTGAGCGAAAGTCGATCGAAACGACCGGTCATGCGGGGAATCTCCTTGTCTTCCATGGCGCCTACCGGGTTAGCTGACGGATTCGGGCATGGAAGCAGCCCTACGGCGCGGCTCTTCGGCGCGCCGATTCACCCCTGGAACGTTGGGTCCCCGGCTCCGTCCGGTCGTGTCGACCGGGACGGACTCGGCCTCGCACCGCGGAAGCGGTGCAGACTTTTTCGGATATATCTCAGCGACTGATCTCGGTGAGGGTGCGCGCATCGTGTGGCGCGCATCGCGTGCGGATACCGCTCCGCGATCCTCGGCCGTACGTGGCACGGCCGGCGGCAACGCATGGGGTGCGCTGCGGGATTCGAATAGAAGGTAGCAACCTTCTCAAGAAAAGCAAACCAGACACAAACCTCGGTTATGCCCGCTCAATGCCCTTCCAAGGATTCACCAACAGCGTCCGGCCGCCTGGTGTTCCCGATCTTTCCCCGACTGCCCCTCAGCCCTTTGCCCATGGGGCTTACCGGCCTATGACCAAAGGGTAAAGAACGGCCGGCGGACGGGCCCGGCACGCGGCCGTCCGGCGCGTGCCGGGCCCTCATCGCCGGTCCAGCTGAGTCCTACCTCACATGATGTGCCGGTCGCGGGACGGGCGTGCGGCCGGTCACTCGACGAGCAGGGCGAACAGCGTGGTGTCGTCCGCCGCCCGGTCGAACTCCATCCGCGCCAGCACGTCGTCCAGGGCCAGATCCGGGCGCAGCGAGGAGTCCTGCAGGATCTCGGTGAGGCGGCCGATGCGCTCGTCCAGGTCCGCGTCCCTGCGCTCCACAAGGCCGTCGGTGTAGAGGAACAGCATGTCCCCGGGACGCAGGTCGGTGGTGATCGTCGTGTACTGCCAGGGCATGGCGCCGAGCATCGGGTCCCGGACCACCTCCAGCGGCGAGGCCCGCCCCTCCCGGACCAGGATCGGCGGCGGATGGCCCGCGCACGTCCACGCAAGCACCCGGCGGGACGGGTCGTAATGCGCGACGATCGCGGTGCCCGTCGCGGGCGGGTCCATGGTGCCGACCAGCTCGTTCAGCCAGCCCACCAGCCGTCCCGCCGGCTCCTCCGTGCAGGCCAGGCCGAGCAGCCCGTTCCGGGTCCGCGCCATCGCCGCCGCCGCCGGCAGCCCGTGCCCGGCCGCGTCCCCGATGGCGAACACCGCCCGACCGTCCGGCAGCACCCGGGTCGCGAACCAGTCCCCGCCGATGCGGGCGGTGCTCTCCGCCGCCAGGCTGCGGACCGCCACGGCGAGGCCGGGCAGCTGCTCCACCTCGTCCTCGTCCGGCAGGATCGCGCGGCGCAGCGTCACCGCCACCTTCCGCTCCTGCGCCGTCCGCGCCTGCTGCTTCAGCATCTGCCGGCGGGTCTCGGCGAGCGCCCGCTCCACGCCCCGCCGCCGGGTGATGTCCTGCGAGACGATGTTGATCGAGATCGGCAGCCCCGAGTCGCCCAGCACCGGCTCGGCGAACACCCACAGGTGCCGGGGCGTCCCGTCCGGCCCGATCACCCGGTGCTCGGCCTCCACCGGCTCCCGGCGCGAGAACATCGTCTGGACGGCCTCCTCCACCAGCGGGAGATCGTCGTCCGCCACGGCTTTCGGCAGGTCGTGCGGCATCGGCGGCACCTCGTCGGGGCCGA
Source organism: Actinomadura latina NBRC 106108 (assembly GCF_001552195.1). Classification (GTDB taxonomy): domain Bacteria; phylum Actinomycetota; class Actinomycetes; order Streptosporangiales; family Streptosporangiaceae; genus Spirillospora; species Spirillospora latina. Next base: position 82,620 of record NZ_BCQS01000026.1, on the reverse strand, counting down.
CGCCGTAGTTGGCGCGCATCTGCGGCGTCCAGTCCGCCTCGCCGGTCGCCAGGTCCCACTCGCCGAACCCGATCAGCGCCAGCCGCTCCACCCGCTCCAGCCGCCGCGCCACCCGGTCCTCGGCGAAGTGGTACCGCCACGTGACGCACACCCCGGTCGGCACCCGGACGCACCGGACGCTCATCCGGGACGACCTGGACAGGCCGCGCTGGGCGGTCGAGTACATGATCGAGTCGCGCTCCAGCGGCGCCCCCGTCTCCAGCACCTCGACGTACCCGTCGAAGAGCCCGCTGAGCACCGCACCCGGATCCGTCCGCAGCAGCCGCCGCCCGGTCAGCTCCTCCCGGCCGCGCCCGAACATGTCCCGCGCGGCGTCGCTGAGGTCGGCGTAGAGGAAGTCGGCCACGGCGCCGTCGGGGCCCCTGACCGGCACCAGGTGGGTGCAGGAGTCGAGCGTCCCGTCCAGCAGCGCCCGCGCCACCGGGTCGTCGCCCGCCCCGGCGAGGACCTCGGCGTCGCCCGAGGTGTCCTCGGCCGTCACCCGGCGCAGGACGTCCTCGGCCTCCGACAGGACGGCCTGGCGCTCCGCCGCGCCGCCCTCGGCCCGCGGCGCCCGGCGGTCCGCGATCACGGCCCCCACCGGCCCGCCGCCGCCGTCCTTGACCAGCAGCGCCGCCGCCTCGGCGAGGTCGATGTCCAGATCGCGCGCGAGCCAGATCAGATGCTGCAGGGCCTCCCCAGGCGGGACGCCGAGCCGCCGGGCCAGCACGACCCGCGCCTCGGACAGCACCGCGCGGTCATGCGCGGCGCCCCGCAGGTCCGCCAGGTCCGCAACGTGCACCCCGGGCTGGATGCCCTCCGCTTCCGCCAACCCTGTCCCCCGTTCGGCCTGCCCCTGGGAGAAAAAAGCTACATACGCCAGCGAAGGACTATTCGCCCACAACCTGCTAAACAGTCCAGATCTTTGCCCCGGTTTTCCGTTCCCGCCCGGACCCCACCGCTTCCGATGACCCACTCCGGACGGAACCCTGCCCGACCCTGTGACGCCCGTCACGCCGCCCGGTAGACGTCCCTGGTCAACGTCGTGATCCGCGCCGCCGCCGCCCGGAACGACGACCCGGCCGGCTGCAGCGTCAGCACCACGACGATCTTGTCCCCCACCACCCCGGTCGTATGCAGGACCGGCCGCCCAAGCCCCAGATCCGGCCGCCACGCCGCCGGCCGCGCCCCCCGCCCGCACGGCTCCGCCGGCACGTCCCCGAACCCCGACCACCCCTGCTTCACGGCCCACGGCCGCTTCACCGCCCGCGGAATCCCGAACGTCTGGTCGAACCCGTCCTTCGCGCACGGCGTCGACTTCCGCAACTGCCCCAGCACGAACTCCCGCCGCCCCTCCGGCACCTTCTCCAGCAGATACCGGTAGGTCTTCACCACATCCCGCGCACTCAACGCCGTATACCCCCAGAACCCGGGCTTCTCCGCGGGCGGCGGCGCGGTCTCCGCCAGCCCCGCCCGCCCCACCATCCGCTCGATGATCTTCCCCTGCCCGCCCCGCCGCCAGAACTCCGTGGCCGCCTGATCATCACTGGACCGCAGCATCGACTCCAGCAGCGCCCGGTCCGCCGCCGACGCCCGATGCCGCTCCAGGTAGTCCAGCGCGATGAGGATCTTCACCACCGAAGCCGACCGGAACGTCCGCCGCGCCCCCCGCTCCAGCACGACCCGCCCCGCCCGCCGATCAAAGACCGCATAAGACGCCCGAACCCCCGCCGGCACCCGGACCACGGACCCGGCCGACTCCGTCGCCTTGGTCCCCTCCGGCACCCTCGGCGCCTCAGAACTCCCGCCCACCGGCCGCGTCCCTCCCCCGCCCCCGCACCCGCACACCAGACCCGCGCACACGACCCCGGCGAACACGGCCCGCAAAGACACCATCCGCCTTGCCTACCAGAGATCAACGCCCCCGCAACCCGGTACGCACGACCCCGCGGACTGCGCTAGAGTAATCGAGCCCGCTCCAACGGGCACCGGGACGTGGCGCAGTTTGGTAGCGCACTTGACTGGGGGTCAAGGGGTCGTGGGTTCAAATCCCGCCGTCCCGACACAGAAACACCAGCTCAGAGGGGCTTCGGAGATCATTCCGGAGCCCTTTTTCGATCTTGAAAGTCGATGGGGAGCCAAAAGGGGAGCCACCGTCACCCGACCTACGCCGACTCGCCCGTACCGAACACCGAGTCGGCGACCCGTGCGCCCCGGGTGATCACCGGCCGGAGTTGGTGCCGGTACACCTGCCCGGTGACCGCCGGGGAGGAGTGCCCGCACAGATCGGCGATCGCCTCGATGGGCACCCCGCCGTCACTCATGATCGAGACGAACGAGTGACGCAGTTCGCGCGGAGACCAGGACTCCCCGATCCCCGCCTTCCTGGTGATGAGCCGGAACGCCCGCCGCACGTTCGCGGCGTCCAGCGGCCTCCCGGTCGCCGAGCAGAACACCAGCCCGCTGTCGCACCACGCCTGCCCCGCTCTGAGCCGCTGGGCGGCCTGGCGCGCGTGATGCCCGCGCAGAGCCTCCGCGGCCCGCAGCGGGAGCTCCAGCGTCCGGCGCGACTTGCCGGTCTTGGTGTCGCCGTGCGTGCGCACCGACCGCCACACGTAGATGGCGAAGGTGTCGCGGTCGAAGCCGGCCCGGGTCACCGGCCGCCATTCAGCCGCGTCGTCGATCCACGCCACGACGTGTGTCCACTTCAGGGCGCGGGCTTCCTCTGTGCGGACGCCGGTCAGCAGGCTGACCACGACGTAGGCGTGCAATTGCGATGACTGGGCCGCTTCCAGGACGGCCTGCGCCTGGTCGAGCGTGAGAGCCCGGCTCGGACGGCCGGCCGTACCCTTGGGGGTCTTGACCAGTTCGGCCACGTTCCGCATGACCATGTCGCGTGCTTGAGCCTGCCGGATCGCGCGTTTGAGGATCGCGTGCACGAGCCGCAAGCTCCGGGTCGACAACGTGCCCGAGAGCCCGTCCAGCCACTCGTCCACATCGTCGGCCCGCAGATCACCGAGCTTCGGCTTGCCGATCAGCGGGATGACATGCTTGCGGGCGAGGCTCCCGTAGTTGACGACCGTGTCGTCGTCGAGTCCCTTGAGGCCCTTGGCGAGCCAGTCCTCAACGCAGTCGCCGACCGTGTAGTTCGCCGGGCTCTTGATGCCCGTTTCCAGGTCCTCGACCGCTTCCTTGAGCCTGTCCAGGACCTGGCTCTTGGTCTTCCCCTTCCTCTTGAGCCGCCTGCGCTTGCCGTCGGGCCCGAAGCCGAGAGCAAGGGCCCCGGTGTAGCCCCCTTTCTCCGAGTAGATGGTGCCTTCGTACTTACCGATCAGGATCTTGCTCAATCGATCGCTCCTCGCATCGGTCGAGATACTCCTTGATCGCTTTCCTGATGACCCATGACACATCGCGCTCCTGTGACTGCGCGTACGCGGACAAGCGCTCCTTGAACGCCGTGTCCACGCGCACCGCAGGCAGGGTCGTCCTATCGTCGGCCATATGTGCGTTCTCCTCTCGTCAGTTGCAAATGCCGAGGTGAGAGCGCGCTCGCGTCGATGGAGTTATCAAGAAGCGACCCTCGGGCCTCCCCGACAGGGAGTACCCGAGGCGATACGTAGCACAATGTAGCACATTAACCACGGTGAGTTACCTGACATCTTCGACTGAGGCAATGAAGTCGGCGAGCTGCCGATCGGTGATCCGCCGTAGCCGACCGATCTTGATGCTGCGGAGGCGTCCGGTCCGGAGCAGCATGTAGACCTTGTCACGGCCGATCTGCAGGATCTCGGCGACCTGCTCGACCGTGTACACGACGCCTCCACTAATCCCTTGATCCACTGAGGACTCATCGGCCGCCGCATCGCCGTCCCTCCTCATCCGGCCGCCGGAGCCGGCAACCGGCACGGCCATATGGTCGGTCACCCGCATCGCCCCCGATGAGGCGGGCGCGCCGCAGCATTCGCATGTAGGCCCCTGAGAGCGCGCGTGAGTGGTCACGTGAAGCACCAGCCGGAGTCGCAGGTGCCGTCGCCGTCATCGAAGGGGAGGGTGTCGGCGGTGGGGGTGACGTCGGCGAGGGGGGCGTTGAAGCGGGTGAGGTAGACGGGGTCTTTGCCGAGGGCATGGCGGCGTTGGTTGATGGTGTTCTCCAGGTGGCAGGCCTTGGTGAAGAGGGCGGGTTGTTCGCGGCGCATGTCTTGCCAGGTGGTGAGGCGGTGGAAGGGGCAGAACCAGCAGGCGGATTTGGGTGGGACGGGCAGGCCGGCGGAGCGGAGGATGCGGGGGCAGTCGGTGCGGCGGATGCCGAGGTCGAGGAGGGGGTAGGTGATGCGTTCGTAGGGCTCATGGCGGCGGGTGTTGGCGCGGTGGATTTCGTCGAGGCTGATGCCGATGGCGATGGTGGCGGGGTTTGTGGCGCTGGCGCCGTGGGCTTTGAGCCAGCGGCCGATGACGCGGATTTTGAAGTCGGCGGTGCAGGAGCGGGTGCCGGGGGCGCCGTTGCTCATGCGGACGGGGATGGGGATGGAGCGGGAGCCTTCGCGCATGAGGCGGCCGTAGAGGGTTTCGGTGGTGCCGTCGCGGCGGATGCGGTGCAGTTCGCGTAGGTCGATGCCGTGGGCGGCGGCGTAGGGGGCCGCGTGGTCGCGGATGTAGGCCAGGGTGGCGGGGTGTTCGGAGTCGTAGCCGACGTTGGCGAACAGGAAGGTCTGGAAGTCGATACGTCCTTGGGCGGCTAGGACGAGGGCGGCGGTGGATTGCCAGCCGCCGCCGTAGCTGAAGGCGCGTATCGGCCCGCAGAGCGGCGGAGTCCTCGTCTTCTTCGGGTGTGGTGGCGTCGTCTTCGGATGTTGGCGGTTGGGTGTTGGGCGGGTGTGGGCGCGGACGTCGCCGAAACGGTGTCGGTCAGGGCTTGGGCTCGCGTGGTGGGGCAAGGGCAGGACCTCCAGTCAGGTTCGGGTGGAGCGCGGTGGGGTGGGGCGGGTGGCGCCGACGTATTGGCGTTCGCGGTAGGGGTTGCCAGTGAATTGGGTGATGCGGACGACGTCGCCGGTGTGGGGGGCGTGGATCATGCGTCCGTGGCCGTAGTAGATGCCGACGTGGTGGATGGTCGCGGGGACGCTTGGGTTGGTGGCGAAGAACAGCAGGTCGCCGGGCTGGAGTTGCGCTCTGGGGATGTGGGTGCCGGCGTTGTATTGGTCGGCGGCAACGCGGGGGAGGCGGATGCCGGCTTGGGCCCAGGCGTATTGGGTGAGGCCGGAGCAGTCGAAGCCTTTGATGCCGGCGCCTCGGGCGATGCCGTAGGTGGGGCCGGAGGGTCCGCCGCCGCCCCAGGCGTAGGGGGTGCCGAGCCAGCGCAGGGCTGCGCGGACGGCGGTGGCGCCGCGTCCGGTGGCGGTGGGGGCGGCGTAGCGGGCGGCTTGGTCGAGGACTTTGCGGACGTACCAGTCGGCGTGGTTGTAGTGCCAGATGGCCCGGTAGAGGTGCTTGCCGCCTTTCCCTGCGCCGTTGGCGCATAGGTAGTGGGCGGCGCCGTGGATGGAGTCGGCGGGGTTGTAGCGGTCTTTGTGCCCGTCGTGGTCGCCGTCGATGCCGTAGGCGGCCCAGGTGGAGGCGAGAAATTGCATGGGGCCGCCGGCTCCGGCGGAGTTCTGGCCGGTGTGGACGCCGGAAGCGGTGGATCGGCCGTGGTCGGATTCGATCTTGCCGATGGCGGCCAGCACGTTCCAGGGCAGGCCGGGGCAGGTTTGGGCGGCGTCGAGGTACCAGCGCAGGTAGGCGGGCGGGATGTCGCGCCGGGCCTCGGCGGTGGGCGCGCCGGCCAGGTCTGAGCTGGTGCCTGCGGCCGAGTCGCGTCCGGCGACCAGGGTGACCAGCGCGAGGGGGAGGGCGAGGGCGGCGGCGCATGCGATGGCGGCGGCCTTCACCGGGCCGGCCGCCAGGCCGGGGCTGGGTGGTTAGTCGGCGGTGTCGTGGGCGCCGGTGCGGGCTTGGCGTTGGGCGCGGTACCCGGCGCCCTTCTTCGGTGGGTCGGTTGGTTCATGGGCGGCTTCCCCGGGTTGCTGGTGGGGCTGCCGCAGCACCTCGCGGACTGCTTGCCAGGAGTAGCGGAAGTCCTTGCCGGTTTTGAGGGCGGGGATCTGCCCGGCGTTGGCCATCCGGCGGACGGTCTGGGGTGAGAGGCCGAGTTTGGTCGCGAGTTCGGCGGTGGTGAGGACGTCGGGGTCGCGGCCGGGTGTCTCGGTCATCGGTGGGGCTCCTGGGTGGGCGGTCAATGGTCGTCCTTCCAAGTGTGGTGGATCGGTGCTGCGGAAGCACATTGTTCGATGCGCTGTTCGGCGCGTTGACGTTTCTAGAAGTTCTTTGACGATGCTTGCGCTCTGCCATGATGCCACGTACGGTGATCGTTCAGCAACTCAGTGCATCGATTCGGGGGTATGTGGGTGAGTCTTCGACAAACCAGACCAATGCCGGCCGACCAGGCAGGCGACCAGGCGGGTGAGGACCTGGACGTGGTGGTGGCCGGCGCGCACGGTGGCGCCGGAACCTCCACGCTGGCCGCGCTGCTGCCGGCGGTGTGGGACATGGGCTCGATCGGTCCGCTGCTGGAGGTCGGCCGGTCGCCGCTGCGTGCCAAGGGCCGTCCGGTGGTGCTGGCGGTCCGCAACACCGCAGTGGCGGCCAAGGACGCCACCGCGGCGATCGGCGCGTTGCGGGACTGGGAGGAGGGGGTGGCGGCGCTGGCGATCGTCAGTGACGGCGGCCCGGAGTCGCGGGAGGCCACGGCGCGGTTCGCGCTGCTGGATGGTCGGGTCGGGGGCGTGGTGCGGGTTCCGCATGTGCGGGCGCTGCGGCTGGTGGAAGACCCGGCCGCGGTCGTCCTTCCCGGTAAGGCGCGGCAGGCGCTGAGCGATCTGCGCGGCTTGATCGCCGCGCCGGGCGGTGAGGGGTCGTGATGTCACCGATCTGGTGCGCGGTCGCCGTCGCGGAGCGTGGGTGGCTGCTGTCGGCTCCCCAAGACGGGGAGAGTCCGTCGGTGAAGGTCCCGGACCCGCCTCCGGACGCGCCGCCGGGGCTGGATCAGAAGATGGAGACGCTGCTGGCGTGGGGCAAGTGGGGCGTGCTGATCTGCGGCGTCGCCGGCTTGTTCATCTGCGCGGGCCAGATGGCGATCGGGCGCAAGAACCGGTCCACGTTCGCTGCCGACGGTGCCACCGGCATCCCGTGGGTGCTGGGCGGGTTGAGCCTGGCCGCGACGGCGGCTCCGATCGTCGGGGTGTTCTTCAGATGAGCCGACCCCACAACGAACAGCAGCCGGGCGGCGCCGCGTGGCGGCGCCGCGGCTGGGTCATCGCAGTAGCGGTGGTCGGTGGCGGAGTGCTGGTCGGCATGGTCGTCCCACCGGCATTCCGGACGTCCTCGAAAGGCACCCCGGTGATCCTGCGGACGACACGCGCCGAGCAGATGGTGACCGCGCCGCAGGTGTCGTTCGCTGGAGTGGTGTGGCGGGACTACCACGGCATCCTGCTCCCCTACTCCCCGCAGGACGGGCCACGCGACACCGGCGGGGATCTGGCGGCCGGGTTCGCGCGGACGCCGCGCGGGGCGTTGCTGGCCGCGGTCCATATCGCGGTGCGGGCCAGCATGCAGTGGGGCACGAAGGTGTTCGAGCCGACCATCGAGCAGCAGGTCATCGGTCCCGACACCGACGTCCTGCGCGACTCCACCCGCGACGCCTACGAACAGCACCGGGGCGACCGGAAGGACGGCGAACCGCTCGGGCGCGGCTATGGCGTCCTGGAGGGGTTCCGCTGGCTGGGCTACACGCCCGAGGCGGCGAGCTTGGATCTGCTGTCGGCCGGTCCTGGGGACAGCGATGTGACCGTGCGAGCGGTGACCCGCCTTCAACTGCGCTGGCAGGACGGCGACTGGCGTGTGGTCGCCCCACCCGGCGGGACGTGGGCGGGCACCGCGGCCCCGATCAAGTCGCTGGACGGCTACGTCCGCTTCCCGAGCGGGAGCGGCTGATGTCGCTTCTTCTTCCGCTCGATCCGTGTTCGCCGGTGCTGGATCCGGCGTGCGTGCAGCCGGTGGACAACGACGGCGGCGCGGCCGGGAACCCGCTGCTGCCCGGGCTTCCGACGATGCCGCGGCTGCCGAACATTCCGGGCGCGATCGGCGGTCATGTACTGGACGAGATGGCCGAGTCGTTCCAGTCGGCGACCGGGTGGCTGATCTCCAACACCGCGTCCTGGTGGGTGCACACCCCCTCCCCCGATCTGCAGCAGGCGCCGGCGGTCGGTTATCTGGAGTTGCTGGTGCGGCCGTTGACGGTCGCGGTGGCGGTGCTGGCGCTGCTGGCGGTTGCCGCGCGGATGGCGTTGTCGCGCAAGGCGCTGCCGCTGGTGGACGCCGGCCGCGGGCTGGTCGTGCTGGCGGTGGTCACCGTGATCGGGACGGTGGTGCCGAACCTGCTGCTGCAGTGGGGCGATGTGTGGTGCGGGTGGGTCCTGGACGCCTCCTCCGAGGGAGACTTCGCCCGCCGCATGACCCAGGTCGTGACGTTCCCGAGTGCGGCGCCGCGCGCGCTGGTACTCATCCTGTGCCTGTTCGCGCTGGTGATCGGGCTCCTCCAGGCGATCTTGCTGCTGTTCCGTGCAGGGGCGTTGGTCATTTTGGCCGGGCTGCTTCCGCTCGCGGCCGCAGGAGTGATCACCACGACGACCAAGGCGTGGTTCCCGCGCGTGGCGGGCTGGATGCTGGCCCTGGCCTTCTACAAACCGGCCGCGGCGGCGGTGTATGCGACCACGTTCACGCTGGTCGGCAAGGGCAGGGACCTGCACACGGTCCTGATGGGGTTGACGATGATGCTGATCAGCCTCATCGCCTTCCCGGTTCTGTTGAAGTTCTTCACCTGGACCACCGGCGGCACCGAATCCAGCCCCGGCGGCGGCATGCTCGGCACGCTGATGAGCAGCGCCACCGCGCTCGGCGCACTGCGCGCCTACGGCGGCGGCGGTTCGGGAGGCGGCCAGTCCAGCTCGGCCACCGAGCACACCACCTACCTCAAGCAGCAACTCGGCGACCCCGACACCACCCCACCGGGCGACGATGCTCCAGACCAGCCGCCTGCCCCGCCTGAGCCGCCATCCGACCGGCGTGCCCCAGCCGCACCGGGTGGCCACCCTCCTGCACCAAGCGCCCCGCCGGAGAGCGGCCAGCCCGACGCTGCATCGTCCGGGACGGCCGGGCACGGGTGGGCGCCACCGGACGGCGGTCACGGGGAGCCGGTCGGACCCGCCACCATCCGGACGGCCGAACGGGAACGTCAGCGTGGCGAGGACGCAGTCCGCTGGGCCGCGACCGGCAGTTTCGGTGGCCCGACCGGCGCGGCCGGTGAAGGGGGCGGCAGCCATGGGACATGACGTTCGCACCTACGGCGGGTGGCGTCGCCGGCACGGCATCGGCCTGCTCGGTCTGGACACCACCGCCACGTTCCTCGCGCTCGGCGCGGCGATGCTACTGGTCCTGCTCGCCGCCATTGCGCCGCACCTGCTGGCCTACCTGCTTCCACCGGCGTTGGTCGGCGGCGGGCTGGGGCTGGTGCGGGTCGGCGGTGTGCCGGTGGCGCGGCTGGTGCTGGCGCGGTGCCGCTGGCGCTGGGGTCTGTGGCGCGGACACCATCGCTACCGGGCCGGGGTCGTCATCGACCACCCGCGCGCGTTCCAGCTCCCGGGAGTGCTGGCGCCCTTGACGCTGCTCAGCGCCGAGGACGGGTACGGCGGCCGGTACGGGATCGTGTGGGACCGGCGCACCGGCCTGCTCACCGCCACCCTCCGTGTCGTCCCCACCTCGACCTGGCTGGCCGACCAAACAGACGCCGACGCCTGGGTCGCGGGGTGGGGTGGATGGCTGGCCGCGCTCGGGCATATGCCCGCCGTCCGGTGGGTGACGGTCACGGTGGAGACCGCGCCCGAGCCTGGCTCCACCCTCGCCGATGCCGTCCACCGGACGGTCGTCCCCACCGCGCCGGCCCCGGCGCGGACCATCATGAGCGACCTGGTCCGCACCGCCCCGGCCGCTGCCGCCGACGTCGACACCCGCGTCTGCATCACCTTCGACCCGCGTGTGTCCTCGGCGAGCCCGAAAGACCTGTACGAGGCGGTCGCCGACCTGGGCCGCACCTTGGACGGGTTGGCATCGCGGCTCGGTGGCTGCGGCGTCTCCGTCCTCGGCCGCGCCACGGCCGCAGAGATCGCCGGGGCCGTGCGGACCGCGTTCGATCCCGATGCGCGCGGCGAGGTCAACCGGCTGTTGGCCGGTCCGGACTCGCACGAGGTTCTGGGCTGGGGTGATGCAGGCCCGGTCGCCGCGACCGAGCACACCGGCCACTACGAGCACGACGGCGGCGTCTCCGTCAGCTGGGGATGGCATGAGCCGCCCCGCCAGAACGTCCGCTCCGACGTGCTGGCAAGGCTGGTGGCGCCAGGCCCGTTCCCCAAGCGCATCACCCTGCAGTACCGGGCACTTCCGGCCGCCGCGGCCAGCCGGGTCCTGCAGCAGGAGGTCAACGCGGCGGCGTTCCGCGCGCAGTTCCGGCGCCGCACCGGCCGCGACGAAACCGCCCGGGACAGCTGGGATTCGGCGCGCGCCCGCCAGGCCGCCGCCGAAGAGGCCATGGGCGCCGGGGTGTGCCTGGTCTCGCTGTACGCCACCGTCACCGCGACCGATCCCGAGCAGCTGCGCCGCGCGGTGGCTCATGTGGAGGCGGCGGCCGACTCGGCCAAGATCCGGCTGCGGCGCCTGTGGGGAAGCCAGGCCGCCGGCTTCGCCACCACCCTGCCGTGCGGCATCTGCCCACCCGTACTCTCGCGCCGCCTCATCCATTGACCGGAGGATCTAGCTTGCCGAACGCCGAAACCCTGGCCATGTCCGAGCCGCTCGCCCCGCCCTGGGGGTGGCGCGGTCGCGGTGCCGGACGCGCCACCCACGTCGAACCCGCACCCGAATACCAGGCCACCACCAGCCAGGTCTGCGGCCTCTACCCGTTCACCGCCGGGTCCGGCACGCCCACCGCCGGCACTCCCGTCGGACGCCACCAACTCTGGGGCGAGGTGGTGTGCCTGGATCCGCTGGCGTGGCTGCGCGAGGGGCTGGTCACCAATCCCGGCATGTTTGTCCTGGGGCAACCTGGCACCGGCAAGTCCACCCTGGTCAAACGCCTGGTCACCGGTGCGGTGGCCACCGGCACCACACCGATCATCCTCGGCGACACCAAACCCGACTACACCCGCCTAGTCGACTATCTGGGCGGGCAGGTCATCCGCGTCGGTCGCGGCGCCGACCGCATCAACCCCCTGGACGCCGGCCCCCTCGACCAAGCCCGCCGACGCCTGCCGGGAGCCGACGCCGAAACCCTGCGCTGGGAAGTGCGCTCCCGCCGCCTGTCCCTCCTCCTCGCCCTGGCCACCCTTGTGCGCGAGGCTCGCATCACCAACGCCGAAGAGGTCGTCCTGGGCCGCGCCATCGACCTACTGGACGACCGCCTCCCCCGCGAACCCACCATCGTGGACGTCCTACGCGTCCTCGAAGAAGGACCTGACGAGCTGCGGGGAGCAGCCCGCACCGACACCGCCGGCACCTACCGGGCCCAAACCCGCGACCTGGTCTTCACCCTCGACCTGCTCATCTCCGGCTCCCTGGCCGGCGTCTTCGACGCCGCCACCACCCGCCCCTTGAACCTGGACGCGCCCGCGATCAGCGTCGACATCTCCCAGGTCCGCGCCGCCGGCGACAAACTCCTCACCGCCGCGATGCTGTGCACCTGGGCCTACGCCTTCGGCATGGTCGACGCCGCCAACGCCCTCGCCGACCTGGGCGCCGCCCCCCGCCGCTCCTACCTCGGTGTCATGGACGAGTTGTGGCGCGCGCTGCGCGGCGCCCCCGGCCTGGTCGAGCACGCCGACGCCCTCACCCGCCTCAACCGCGCCAAAGGCATGGCCTCCATCATGATCACCCACTCCCTCGCCGACCTCGACGCCCTCGCCACTGAGGAAGACCGCGCCAAGGCCAAGGGATTCGCCGACCGCTCCGCCATCACCGTCCTGGCCGGCCTCCCGCCCCGCGAACTGGCCCGCGTCCATCAGATCACCCCGCTCACCGGCCCCGAGCAGCAGCTCGTCGCCTCCTGGTCGGCGCCCGACTCCTGGCAGCCCGGCGCCCGCCACCCCGGACGCGGCAAATACCTCATCAAGACCGGCGAACGCCTGGGCATCCCCGTCGAGCTCTCGCTCGTCGGTCCCGAGACCGACCTCTACGACACCGACCAGGCCATCCGGGTGGGCGTGTGACGCGGGCTCTTGGGCCGCGGGCCTCACTGTGGCACTCCAACGCCGGCGCCGGATGGCTCGTGCTCGCCGCCTGCTGGACGCCCATCGCCGGGCTGTGGACCGTGTGGCTGGCGGCGAAGCTGGGCACGGTCGCAGCGGGCGGGACGGTCATGCCGTTCGGCACCGACTTCGCCGTCGCCGTCGTCCAGGGACGGACCGACCAGGCCTGGCCAGGCACACCAACCCGGCTCATCCTGCTCATCCTCATCGTTCTGGGCAGCGCGCTCGTACGCGGCGGCTGGGAGATCTGGTCACGGATCGCGCGACGTCTTCCACAGCCTGGAGATCCCGTTGCCGCGCTGGCCGACAACGCCGGCCTGACCGCACTCCAGCCGGAAGCGACGGCCAGCAAGGCGATCGCGCTGCAACGCTCCCTCGCCAAGTCCCGCCCCGAGGACTTGGAGCCGGACGACATCGGGCTCGTCCTGGGCGACGTCCTGCTGCCCGGTGACCGCAGCGGCCCGACGTTGTTCGCCTCATTCGAGGACACCGTCGTGGCGTTCATGGCGCCGCGCTCGGGCAAGACGACCACCCAGTCGATCCCGCACGTGCTGTCGGCGCCCGGCCCGGTCATCGCCACCAGCAACAAAGCCGACCTGTGGTCGGCCATCGCCACCGTCCGCGCCCAGCGCACCGGCGGGAACAGCTGGCTGTTCGACCCGCAGCACATCACCTACCAGCCGCAATCATGGTGGTGGAACCCCCTCGCCGGACTGACCACCGTCGAGGACGCGCACCGGCTGGCCGGGCACTTCGTCCTCACCGTCGACGACGGCCAGAAGAAGGACCTGTGGGGCCCGGCCGCCCAAGACCTGCTGTGCGCCCTGTTCCTGGCCGCCGCGACCTCCGGCCGCTCTCTGCACCATGTCGCGCAATGGCTGGACGAGCCAGCCGTCCCCACCCCGATCGAACTGCTCCAGCAGGCCGGGTTCCAGCTCATGGCCTCGTCGCTGAAGGGGACGCAGAACGGCGCGGTAGAGACCCGCGACGGGATCTACCAGACCGCCCGCACCGCCGCCAAAGCCCTGCGCGACCAGGAGATCCTCGCCTGGGTCACCCCCAACCGGGGCCTGCCCGTCTTCGACCCGCACGCGTTCGCCGGCTCCCGCGACACGCTGTACCTGCTGTCGAAGTCGCTGTCGGCCGCCGCCCCGCTGATCGCCGCGCTCACCGACACCACCATGCGCGCCGCCGAACGCCGCGCCGAACAAGCCGGCGGACGCCTCGACCCGCCCCTGATCGTCGCCCTGGACGAGGCCGCCAACATCTGCCGCATCGCCGACCTGCCCCAGCTGTACTCCCACCTCGGCTCACGCGGCATCATCCCCGTCACCATCCTGCAAAGCTACGAACAGGGCGTCACCGTCTGGGGCGAACCCGGCATGGCCGCACTGTGGGGCGCCGCCACCCGCAAACTCATCGGCGCCGGCATCGACTCCCCCCGCCTGGTACGCGACCTGGCCACCCTCATCGGACAGCACGACGTCCCGGTCCGGTCCATCACCTACAGCGACGGGCGCGCCAGCGAACAGATCTCCCTGCGCCGCCAGGAAATCCTCGAAGCAGCCGACATCCGCGCCCTCCCCGCCGGGACCGCGCTGCTGCTGGCCACCGGCACCAAACCCGCCCTCATCCAGCTACGCCCCTGGTACAGCGGCCCGCACGCCGCCGCCATCAGCAACGCCATCACCACTGCCGACGCCGCGATCGCCGAGGCCGCCCGCCGCCACCACAACCGCCCGGACGACCTATCCACGCCGTAACCGCACAACCACCACGCATCCGCACGTCCACACAGAAGGGGGCCTTCACATGCACACATCCACCGCTTTGGAGGCTTCATGCCCGACCCTGCTCCGTCCGCGACCGACAGCAAGCGCCCCGAGTCGCTGTACCCGGATGTCACCGCCTGGGTGAGCGGACACTTCGTCCCGATGTATCGCCGCACCCTCGGCGGCGAGTTCCGCTGGTGCGCCCAATGGTGGCGGCACGGCGAAGCCATCTCCCGCCTCACCGCGCTGTGGTTCGCCTGGGAGGCGATGCGCCTGCAGGGCGCCACCGGCATGGCCCTGTGGTACCGCGACCACCTCGACCACCAGATCCCCGTCCTGCTCGGGCCACGCGGCCCCTTCTACCAGTGCACCGAGAACGAACACCTGACCCCGCACGAGGCCCGCGTCGTGGCCGTCCCGGCCGGATGGCTCGGCCCCGACACCGGCAAGACGACCCCGGCTCCGAGCGCGGTGGACGCATGATCGAGCGGATGGAGGCCGCCGCACTGGCACTGGACGCCTACGAGCAGTACTTGTTCGGCGACCTGGCCAACGGGCATCGCAGCGACCGCGCCGAAGCCGAAGGACTCCTGCACTCCCTGGTCGTCGACCTGATCAACTATGGCGACGGCAACCACCTGGACGTGGTCGACCTGCTGGACGCCCTCGTCCAGGCCCGCATCGACCGCGGCGGCGCCATCACCAACCCCCGCTACAGCTTTCGTCTGGACGCCGAGGTCCAGTTCCGCGACCACGACGCCGAGCCCTATCGGGGGTTCATCACCGAACTGAGATCCTCCGGTCCCGGGCAGGACGCCGAAGGCGTGCTGCGAATCCCGGGGATCATCGACCCGCAGCACACCGGCACCTCAGCGCTGGTGCCGGCGACCCGCATGGTGCCGCTGTCGACCCGCACCGCCGGGACCGTGTTCAGCGCCAGTGCCGCCGAAGACACCATCACCGACCTGCTCACCCGCCTACCGGCCGGGCACCGCGAAGCCGACGCCGACCCGCGCGTGCTGGCGGACCTGGCCGAGTTGTCCACCGCACTGGCCACCTGGTCGGGCACCAAGCCCGAGCACGTGCTGCAGCACCTTCGCTACCGGGCAGGCCAGATCCACCGCGCCCCCGACGACTGGTCCTCGACCGCCCGACGTGCCGCGGCCGGCTTCCCCAACGACATCGCCGCCCTCCTGGCCGGCGAACAGCCCGCCGCATCGTCGTCGTCCAGCCGCCCAGATCCCCCGCGCGCGAACCCGCATCCCCGGCAGATGTGACCACCACCCCTGCGTTCCCCGGCTCAGCTTTCGGAGGTACAGCAATGTCCGACCACGATGAGGCCGTCGCCGCCACACTCGACGCCTACCAGCACCAACTACTGCCCGACCACGTCCATAGCCACCGGTCCGACCCGACCCTGGCCGAACCGCTCATCACCTCGCTCATCGAGCAACTGGCCCGCTACGCCGACGGCCGCGCCCTCGACGTCCACGGCACCTTCGCCGAACTGCACCAGCAGCGGCTCGACCGCGACGGGCCCGACCATGACCCCAGCTACAGCTTCCGGCTCGGCACCGAGGTCCAGTTCCGGCAGGAACGCACTGCCACTGGCGCCAAGCCGCGTTATCCGCTGTGGCGCGGGTTCCTCACCGCCCTGGCCACCGCACCCGACGGCGAACCCCAATGCACGGTCCGCATCCCCGGCATCAACGAAGGCCTGCACGTCAGCGCGTCCGAACTGGAACCGGCCGACTCGCTGCTGCCCCTGCCCACCCGGACGGCCGGAGTCGTGTCCGACGCCCGGGACGCCGAATCGACGATCATCGACATCGCCGTCCGGCTCAAGCGCGCCGCCAACAACGGCCTGGTGCCCGATGAGCAGGCGCTGACCGACCTGGCGCAGCTGACGCTGCGGCTGGGCGCCTGGTCCGGCGGCCGACCCGACGCCATCATGCGCCACCTCTACGACCGCATCATCGACGCCGCCCAGAAACCGGCGAAGCACCCTCCCGGCCCCGATGCGGCGGCCCGGTTGGCCGCCACCGAGTTCCCCCAGGGACCAGGCCCCCTCCCCGCTCAAGACTCACCAGCCAGCACCAGGCGCAAGCCGGACGACCCGCCACGTCCGCGCAGGCACCGCCCCTGACCGTCCAGCTTCCCGCCCACCGCACAACCGGGAAACCGACACCCATGGAGGTTGCATGGCCGAAGCCAGCGCCGCAGAGTTCGCCGAGTTCGGAGCCGCCGCCCTGGACTCCTTCCAAGCGCTCTTCGAGGAGACCGAGCACCTCGACCACCGCAGCAACAACACCCACGCCCGCGAACTCCTCGGCGATCTACTGATCGACCTGATGCACTACGCCGACCACCGCGGCCTGGAGTTCAACGACATCCTCGCCCAGGCCAACGGCTACTACCTCAGCGAACACAGCAGCCCCGACGTCCTCGCCATCGGCGCGACCGTCCAGCTCGACGGGCCGGCCGCCGACGAGGCGATCCTGCTCGGCGCACCGACCCGCGGCACCGTCACCGGACTCCTCGTCCCCCACGACGGCCCGACCGAGTACGACGTCCGCTTCCTCGGCCAGACCAGCAGCCGCACCATCATCGCCGCCGACCTGGAACCGGCCCCGCCCTTCCCCGCCACGTCCACCACGCAAGGCGTCATCAACGATCCGCTCCAAGCCGAGGAGACGCTCGCCGAGACCATGACCCGCATCGGCCGAGCCGACCTCAGCGGCATCCAACCCCAGCAGCAAGATCTCGACGACCGCCGCGTCCTGCTGGACGCCCTGGTGACGTGGAACGGCATGGACACCCACGACGTCACCGACCTGCTCTTGGCCAAGGTGGAACCACGCCTCACCGCCTCGCAACCCAAGCCCCCAGAAGCGGGCACGCGGCTGGGACCGGCTCAGCTCGCCGCGCAGGCCTTTCCCGTCCCGCTCAACCAAGGGCTCGCCGAACGCCTACCCGACTCGCCACAGCCACAGCGCCTCACGGGTTCTCCCGACACACGCCACCACCGCCACCGCCACCGCCACCGCTAAGCCAGCTTTACCTGCAGAAACTCACCGCGACACGCGCATCACCACACTGCATGCACGTACCTCGATCAACGAAGCTGGCGGCCATCAATCCTAGTCATCAGATTTCGACTGCCTTGCCTAACAAGGCCAGGGCGTCGGACACCCACGGAGGTTCCGCTGAAGCACTTCTTCGACTACGCCACCCGCCAGATCAAGACCGCCGAATCCCTGCCCGCTCTCCTCGCCGCCGCCTTCATGGGGCTGGAGTTGATCGAGCGCGCCACCACCGTCCTGGCCCAACACGCACCCGAAGAGGCCTACCAGGCCGCGCTCGTCGAAGCGTCCGACGCCTGGTGGGCGCTCGTTGAGGCGCCCACCCTCGCCTGGCCCGAGCACTGCATGCCGGACGGCGAGGTCCAGGAGTTCGCCGAGGCCATCACGGGCCTGGTGATGGTGGTCGCCGAAGCGATCCTCAACGTCGCGTCCAAGTCCACCGATCCCGCCGACCGGGTGGCGTGCCTGCGAGCGGTCCACCACACCGGCAACGTCGCCGCGGCCATGAGGTGAGCGCCATGCCTGGCACCACCAGGCGCATCGACCGCGCCACCAACGCGCTGACCGCCTACGAACGGGACGCCTTCCCCGGCAAGCCCTCGCTCCTGCGGCGGGACGCCTTCTACGCCGAAGCCCTGCTGGCGGCGCTGGTCTGCGACCTGGAGCACTACGCCCACCACCACGGCATCAACTTCGCCTCCGCGATAAGCACTGGCCGCGCCCTGAACGCTTTGGAAGTCGCCGAGGACGCCCCGTACAAGGTCGGCGACCAGGTCCGCCTCATCCGCCAGCACGACCGCTGCGGCACCGTCATCGGCTGGCAGACCACCAGCCCCGACACCGAGGTGTCCTTCCTGGTCGCCGTCCCCGGCATCCCCTTCATCTACGCCGAACCCGCCGCCCACCTGGCGTCCGCACCCGCCTTCCCGCCCACCCAGACGCTCCTGGGCACCGTCCACCACGCCGACCAGGCTGAACAGCTCTACATCTCCATCACCACCCGGCTCGCGGACGCACTAGAACCGGCCCGGCACACCCTCGAACACGACCGCAGGCGCCTCCTGGCCGCACTGTCGTCCTGGAGTGGCATCCCCCAAACCCGCCTCCACGACGAACTCACCCCACGCCGCCCGTCCAGCAGACATCAACCGGCCGACACCAAGGCAGCCGCCGCGGACTTCCCCACCGACATCGACCAGAGACTCCCAGCAGCAGCAGCGCCGCACCCCCACGACCACGATCAGCCACCACCATCTCCCGGCTCAAGCCCGACACCCACCTGACCCGGTCTGCACTTGTCCACAACACCACGCCCGACCATCACCACGTCCGGACGCGCGCCAGTCTGTCTGGACCGGCAATGCCCACGACCACCCATGCCGTCCAGACCGGAGGACACCGCGATGACGCACGAACGCCACCACCACGACATCCGACACAACTGGTTCACCGAAATCCTCAACAACGCCCTCAACGACCTCGCCCACGCCGAACGCGTCATCACCTCCTACGCCACCCAGCAACCCGACGGCTTCATCACCTGGGGCATGGCCGAAGGCGAAGCCGTCCAAGCCCACCAAGCCCTCCGCCAAGCACCATCCCTGCACGCCACCCTCCCCGACGACCACACCGAGCAGAACGCCACCGCCGACGCCCTATTCGACCTCGCAAGCAAGGTCTCCCAAAGCCTGGTCCGAGCCGCCGAACTCGCCGGCGACCCCGACGACAAGATGGCCTGCCTCCAAGCCGCCCTGCACGCCGGACGCCTCCGCGACACCCTCCGGTAGGCGCCCATGGCCACCTTCGGAGAGATGACCGCGCTCGCCGACCAGCACCTCACCGACCTGCAACAGCAACTCCTCACCCAACACCTCAGCCGCGACCTCAGTGACCGCGCCACCACACCGGAACTCGCCCGCCTCACCCACGTCATCGCCCGCTACCACGACCAGATCGCCAACGGTTTCGGTGCCCCGCACCCCAGCGCAACCCGAGTCCGGGACGGCGCCCACCGCGCCGGCATCCTCGTCCAGCAAGCCGAACACCTTCTCGGCCCACCCGCAGACACCGAACTCCCACGGTCGCCACTGGCCCAGAAACTCCGCGCCGCCTCCATCGCCCTGGGCTGCGGTCTGGATCTACTGTCCACCCACTTCCCCACCACCTCCGACCAAGCGATATCAGCGAACGCCGCTTTGATCGCCGCACCCGACACCGCCCGCTCCCTGCTGCGCCAACTCAGCGTCCATACCGCCACCCTCGGCCGCCTCGCCTACCGCATCCCCGCACCCGCCGATCAGGCCGGACCACTTCTACTGAAAGCTGCGGTCATCGCCCGCATCTACAGCGAAGACCAGAACCCGCCACCTATCACCGCCATCCCGGTTCACCACACCCCCGACCGCATCCCGCCCAAGGTCGGCGAAACCAACGAGCAAGCCCTGGCCGGCATCAACGCCAGCATCTACCGGCTCAGCAATCCCGCGTCACCCACATCGATCACCACCTGGCGCTACCTCGCCCGAGCAGCCGCCATCATCTGCGACCTCAACACCAAAACCATCCGCCAACTGATCCATCGCGCCAACGAACTCAACGAACCCGACCACCTATCGGCACTCAAACAGGCGGCGACCGACCTGAAATACGTCGGCATCACCTGGAGAAGCATCGTCCGGCACTGGGACGAGCACATCGGACACTACGGCCACCCCGCCAACGGCCCCGCAACCGACGCAAGCGACCTCATCATTCGGCTCGGCCGCCTCATCCACACCGACCCCGCATGGACCCCAAGCCCCCGCGCCTCCAGCCGCCTCAAACCACCCCACCAACTTGCCCCCACCCTCGCCCACGCAGCAAGAATCGCCACCATCACCCTCAAAACCATCGAAGCCTGCAACAACCTCGCCACCCACCACCACGCCGCCATCAACGACGCAGCAGCAATCGGCACCCTCAACCGCCAGAAGAAATACCCCACCCACCGACCACGCGTACCAGCATCAGCCCGCAAACTCTCAACCCGCTACAACACAGCTCAAACCAACGGCCGCCAAGCCATCACCACCCTCAGCCAGGCCATCCACCATCTGGCCGGCCTCTCCCATCCCGTGCAGGAAGAGGTAAACCTAATTAGCCTTCGAGCAACAGCAGGAACCGAACAATATCAAGCATATCTGGCCGCAACCGAGTTTCCGCCCACCGCCAGCAGTTCCGTGTCCAATATTCCCACCACAGCACCCATAAGCGACCACCGCCAATATATCAAGCGCAACAAATAAAGAGAGTACGTCCGACGAGGCGATGAGGACCAAGGTCGGAGGACGGCCCGGCATCCCGTTCCACGTGTTGCGAACCCTCGTAGGGGCGATGAGGACCGGGCCCTGCACGCCGCCGTACTGCGACGCCATGTTGCGAACCCTCGTAGGGGCGATGAGGACGCGTCGGGGGCGAGGGAGGGGAGCCCGAACCGTTCGGGTTGCGAACCCTCGTAGGGGCGATGAGGACCACTGCGCGCCACCCGACGCAAGGGGGGAAAGTGAAGTTGCGAACCCTCGTAGGGGCGATGAGGACGTGAACGGTGAGTAGGGGGGTGGTGATCCACGACCAGTTGCGAACCCTCGTAGGGGCGATGAGGACGCCGTGCTCGCGGATCGTCTCCTCGACCCATGCCCGGTGTTGCGAACCCTCGTAGGGGCGATGAGGACGCCCCCGGCCAGGCCGGTGCCGCCGACGGCGGGATCCGGTTGCGAACCCTCGTAGGGGCGATGAGGACGCCTTGATCGGGGCGTCCTCGCCCTTCGCGGCCTTGTGTTGCGAACCCTCGTAGGGGCGATGAGGACTCGCCGCCCTGAACCGTCTACTCGCAGCAGCAGGAATGTTGCGAACCCTCGTAGGGGCGATGAGGACACACCGGTCAGGTGCGACAGGCGCATCAGGTTCACGCGTTGCGAACCCTCGTAGGGGCGATGAGGACCGGCGCCACCCGGTCTTGCGGCCCGCGGCGACCAGACCGGGTTGCGAACCCTCGTAGGGGCGATGAGGACACGGGCCGGGCTTCCCCGGTGACCCCGGCAGGCCGCTGTTGCGAACCCTCGTAGGGGCGATGAGGACGCCGACCGCCCCGGCTACCAGGACGAGTGGCGGATGTTGCGAACCCTCGTAGGGGCGATGAGGACCGCCCGTCCCACCGCGCCGTGTCCAAGGTGAGCGGCGCGTTGCGAACCCTCGTAGGGGCGATGAGGACCCCACGACGCGGGCATCCCAGCGGCGGCGGGCTGGTAGTTGCGAACCCTCGTAGGGGCGATGAGGACCCGGGCACCACGCCACCGCCCGGTTCACCGTGTACGCCGTTGCGAACCCTCGTAGGGGCGATGAGGACGAGGGACGCAATCACGGCGCCGGCCTCGAAGCCGGTTGCGAACCCTCGTAGGGGCGATGAGGACCCCCGTCGGCACCATCACCATGGACAAAAGGCCGTTGCGAACCCTCGTAGGGGCGATGAGGACCTTTCCAGCTCGCCGACGGCGCCGGGACGGTCGTCGCGTTGCGAACCCTCGTAGGGGCGATGAGGACGCGTCAGGGTGCCGACCGCGACGAGCCAGAACATCGGGTTGCGAACCCTCGTAGGGGCGATGAGGACCATTCTGGAACGCCGCCACCGGCGGGACACAGCACACGTTGCGAACCCTCGTAGGGGCGATGAGGACCCCTGGTCCTGCAGGTCCTCGCCAACCACGGGCGGCTGTTGCGAACCCTCGTAGGGGCGATGAGGACCCGCAGGCCACTTCCTGCCGCGCGCCGTCGCGCTGTTGCGAACCCTCGTAGGGGCGATGAGGACCGGCCCCATGGTAAAGCTGCAGGTGGGACGTGGCTTATGAGGCGCGTTTTCGGTCGATTCTTCAGCGACCCTCCGGTCGTGCAGTTGAGCCCGGCGTGTCGCTGAAATTTCCTTGATCGACTCCGGTGCGTTCGGGGTACCGCAGTGGGACTACAGGACGTCGGTCGGGGCTGGTTCAGCAGCGCCCCATGCGTGCCGGATGGGGGTCGTCCCGGGCGGGAAGGTGTACACGATGACGTTGTCGTAGCTGAGGTCCAGGAGGGTCTCGACTTCTGCTTGGAAGCGTCGTAGTTGGGCTGCGCTGACCTGGCCTTCGAAGACGCTGCGCTGGACGTGGTGCAGGTACTTGCGGCAGGTCCGCAGGATGCGGGGGTTCCGTTCGGCTGCGGTGTCGTAGACCACGATGACGTGCACGGCGCGTCCTTCACCACCAGATCCTGAACGGTTTGTACGGGGTTCCTTCGAGGCATCGTCGGGTGAGCGCGAGTGCGTCGAGGTAGAGCAGTTCGTCGTAGGCGGCTGGGCGGCCGAGGGCACGGTGGGTGACGGTGACGGCGAGTTCGTCACGGACGGCTTGGACGACGAGCTTGCGGCCGCTTTCGCTCAGCATGGCCTGGTTGGCTTCGCTGTCGAAGTGGTGCTCTTTGAGCTGGTTGCGTGTGGCCATCCGCAGGAGTAGCCGTTCAGCGAACAGCGGTTTGAACATTTCTGAAAGGTCGAGGACCAGGGAGTGGCGCTGGCGCTCCATGCTGCTGTGCAGGAAGGCGATGCCCGTGTGGAGAGGTGTGAGGCGCAGGGCCGTCAGTATGCGTGCATAGGTGATGCCGTTGACGTAGCTGATGAATGCGTTGCCGGCGTTCTTCGGCGGGCGTCGGCTGCGCCCGCCGAGCTGTAGCCAGTCGGGGAGCTTGGTGTCGAGGACCTCCCATGCTGATCGGCGGAACGTTCCTTCGATGCCCATGAGGTGGGCGGGACTCACTGCTGATTCGAGGTTCTCCTGCAGTACGGCGTATGGCCGCGCGAGTAGGTTCCGGTCGATGACCCGACGGACGTTGAAGGCCGCGGAGTCCACGATGGCGCGGGCGACGTGGAGAGCCGCTTCGGGGTCCTCGGCGAGTCGGGCCTGGGCCAGGACGGTTTCACCGGACGTGCTTGTGTCGGAGGTGAGGAGCGATCCGGCGTAGTCGCCGTAGTAGCTCAGGAGGTGAACGTTGATCCGGTGGCGGTTCAGGAGTGCGACGACGGAGGTGTTGATGTCGGTTTCAGCGCAGGCGACGATGTCGCGGACGTCCGTGATGGGGATGTGGACCTTGCCGGCCGACTCGCGCTCGATGACGAGTGATTCGTCCTTGCGGCGAATTCGGCATGGACTGGTGAGCCAGTAGGTACGTGCGGCGGCGGGCATGTCATTCCGTCCAGCAGTAGTCGGTGAAGCTGCATCCCCTGCAGGCGGAACGCGAGAGTCGCTCGGGAGACAAGGGTGCTGCGGCAACCGCGAGGACGTCGGCGATGTCGGCTTGTGCCTGCTGGGCGGCTTCCGGCGTGTAGGGGTAACGGTGAGTGCGACGAGTCTTTGGGTAATGCAAGATCGCACCTTTGGCGTCGATGCCGACCTGTTCGAGGCGGTGGCAGTAGTGGCGTCCCTGTGCTTCGTCCGCTGGAGTCGGTCTGGTCGATGATTTGACTTCGTGAACCCAGCTTTGGCCGTCGATGAAGTCGAGTTTGGCCGCGCCCAGGTCGATGGGGCTGCTGCGGGTGTAGGAGGTATCGTGCACGGCTTCGCCGAGTTGGACGCTTCCGCTCAGGTGCTCGGGACGGACGCCGCGGACATAGAGCCACAGTTGTCGAGGACAGTGGTAGAGGTACTTGATGTGGACGCCACCAACATCGTCGGCACCGATCAAAGGATCTCACCCGCTTGATATACCTGTTGCGGGTCATCGCGGATGTCCCGCAATCCCAGCTCGGAATCATATTCAGCGTCGATGATGTGAACTTTGAGGCGCTTGTCGTAGGAACCGAGTCTTACTGCCCATGAAGGCAATGGAATGAGGTACTGGTCTGCGTAGAGACGGCCGGTCTTCCTCGCCCCCCTCTCCAGCGCGGCCCGATAGTTCTCGTGGTCTTCTTTCAGTATTGCTTCGGTTCCGTCGAACTGTGCGTCGAAGGCCTCCGCAAGACCAGAGCGGTCATCGAAAGGCTGACGGAATCTCAGAAATGACTTCTCAAAGCTCTCTCGGTGATAGCTGACTTCTTCGGACCATTTTCCTCCCCAAGGGCTGGCGTAGATTTCGTCGAGCCACTTGGTGATGACTTGTTCATCGATCGTCTGTCCGTCATGGCTGGTGAGGATGTCCCAGCCGAGCCCGGTGGGTTCGGCCTCGTAGACGCCGTCGGCCCACAGTTCGTCTCCGCCGCCGCGTCGGGGGTTGTATGCGGGCTGGTGGACGATGACCGGAGCGGGGGCCAGAGTGGCGAGCCGGTTGACTCGGCCGAAGCGCTGAACGAGGGCTTCCAGGTCCGCGGCGGAAGTGTGGCAGGCATCGAGGTCGAGATCGAGAGAGACCTCGAGCGCTTGGGTCCCGACCAGCAGACCCGGCTGGCGCGCTTTTCCGCTGGCGAAGCGTTCCTGGATGGCTGCTTCGATGACGGTTCGGTCCATCCGGCGGTACCGCGAGTGCAGAAGATGCACAGAGCCCTCGCCATGGAGTTCGACGCAGTGGGGCCGGAGGTTCTCGTAAAGAGTGATCGCGTCCCGAATGTTGTTGGCCACGACCAGGACGGACTGGCCATCGGCAAGACGTCCGCGTATCTCCTCCAGGGAGGCTTCCCCTGTGAGGTGATCATGGCGAATGTGAAGCCGGTGGCGGATCGGCGGTGGGCTTGCGGCAGGCGGCTCGACCAGGGTCGTGTGCCCGCCGAGCGTCTTGGACACCAGTTCTGCCAGGGCGGTGGGCAGGGTCGCGGAGAGCACGGCGATGCGTCCGCCGAGGTCCTGCCAGAGGCTCATGATGGCGAGGATCATGCCGAGACGGCGTGCGTCGTAGGCGTGCAGCTCGTCCAGGATGAAGATCGAGTTGGCGCTGTCGGCCAGGATGCCGGAGTGGACGGGGCCGGCCAGTGCGCCCCGGAGGAGCTGGTAGGGGGTGCCGACGCGCAGGAGTTCACGGAAGTTCTTCGTCGCTTCCGCGCGGGAATGGGCCTTTGACGCGGCGTCGACCGGGTCGGTGTCGTCGCCAGGGCAGCCGTCGGCGAGAGACTGCGCGAGATGGTACGAGGCCGCCTTCGAATGAGCCACGCCGATCACGTCGGGTGCGTTCAGGTCTTCGCGTAGGCGGACGGTCATCGCGTTGATGCTGGCCAGGTAGGGCAGCAGGTAGAACACGCGGGGGTTGCAGTCGTTGCGAGCCGCCAGGTCGTCGATTTGGGTCGTCGCCCAAAGCAGGACGGCTTCGGTTTTGCCGCTTCCCGTCCACGAACGGAGGAGGAGGTTGCCGGCGACCTCGGCGGCTTGGCGCTGTTGGGGCCGGAGCGTGTGGCCTTGTGCGGCGAATCGTTCCGTCAGCCGACGGAGATAGGTCCCGTCCAGCGGGTGTCTGGTCTCCAGGGGAGAGTGCGCTGATGAAAGGTGGTCGGCCATGGTGACCACGCCCAGCAGCAGGACGGCCGTCCGCCCGCTGACGTCACCGGCTGGGAGAGCCAGATCCCACCGGTCCGCGAGCTTCTGGAAAAGGCGGTGGGCGGCGCCTGTCAGTTGCCGTAAGTCCGCGCGTGGGACGGATCCGGCGACCGGTAAATGGTGGCGGAGGCCGGTGGCATGCAACCACTCCAAGAGATCGGCCAGCTGGCTCTGGTCGGCCGGAGCGAAGCGGCGGGCGAAGTCCTCGGCTTGATCGTCGCCGTACTGGGTGATCAGGGGCAGTTTGGGCGGTGCATCGAGACCCGAGGTGAACGGACGGTGATGGCCTGCCACTGCGGCCGCGACCCAGTCGCGTTGTTCATCGGGAAGGCCCTTGAGCAGAAGCTCCACGAATCCCAGGGAGAGCACCTCGTGCCGTTCACCCCAGGCCGCCGGCTCCTGGCGGGTGTTGCCGATCATCCGCTGGAAGCCGTCCGGCAGTTTCCCGGTGTCGTGAAGGAGCGCGGCGAGCGCCGCCCAGGTCCAGAACTCGGCGGGCAGGCCAGGGATACCACCGATCCGCGCCCGGATCGCCTCGACGGCTTCCAGGGTGTTGAGCAGGTGACTGGTCAGCAGTTCGCCGGGCACGCCCGGCTTGGTGGAGCTCTTCGCGCGCAGATTCCTCACGGACTGCTCCAAGAACTTCAGACGACGGGGGCCAAGTGGTCCGGATGGACGGGAGGGAGCATCGCGACGGCCTGTCCCTGCTCGGTGGCCAGACCGGTGTCGATGTCGGTGCGGGCTCCCGATGGCGCGTATCGGTAGCTGTCCCATTTGAAGCGGGCGCGGTCATCGGAGATGACGGTCGTCAACCGCATCGCCGTGCCGACCGCGTCCGGTACGTCGAAGGGGACGACGGCATGTCCCTGACGGCCGGCGGACGCAGCCAGTTCGACGTGCCGGGTGGTGGCCGTGACCAGGTCCTGGCTGCGGCCAAGGCGCAGCGGCCAGACCGGGCGGCGGATCGCACCCGTCCACAGGCCGATGTCTTCGGTGAGCCATACGGTCAGCGTCACGTGGGCGAGGAAGTCGCGGTCCTTGATGGTGACGTTGGTCGAGGTGCCGGGGCTGCCGAGGGGATGGTAGGTCTCCAGGTCGGTGCCCGAGCCGGCGGCGCGGAAGGTCATCCCGAAACGGGTGTTGCGGGGGACCCGGTCCCAGCCTCCGGCCGCGGCGGCGAGCATCCCGCCGACCGTGGACGGCGGCGGACAGGGCAGCCCGACCTGTAGCCCGTCGTAGAGAGGGTTACGGAAACTGACGACCGGAGCGGTGACGGTCAGCTCCAGAGCCTCGAGCATGGTCTGCTCCTTGCATGGGCTTGGACGGCACGATGTGGACGGCGAAGGCTCCCCTCGAAGGGCCGATGATCGACGCGCCCGCGCCTACGCCGGGTCGTCGAACCAGGAGTCGTGATCCCCGGCCTCGATCTCGCCGGCCAGGGTGTTCAGTACCGTGCGCGGGTGGCCCAGGACCAGCTTCTCGTCCTTGACCAGGTCGGCGAGATCACTGCTCGCCCGGTCACGCTGGGTGCCCAGGAAACCCGGCGCCCATCCGATCCGCACCGGGCCGTCCAGTTCGTCCGACCACGCCCCGATCTCCTCGCGCAGGACGTCGGCGTCGAAGTACGTCGTCTTCTCTCGCTCGCGGACGACCCTGGTGAACGGGTTGGTACCGCCCTTGATCGGAGCCAGGATCACCAGGCCCGGCGTGCGGTCGCCGTAGTGGGCCGACTGCTTGGCGCCGCCCTTGACCATCGCCATCGTCCGCAGCAGCACCGCCACGCGGCGGCGCCGTTCGTCGATCGGCAGCCGCACGCACTGCACGCCGCGCAGGACGACCTCGCTGCCGCCTTTCTCGATGACCTCGTCTGCCAACCAATGGGGCAGCGCGGCCTTGGTCGTCCTGCCGCCGGTTTCGAACGTCCCGACGCGCGGCAGGTCCAGAAGCAGGTCGCCAGCCAGGTCCGCGGTGTACATCTCGTGCTCGTGGATGACGGGGTGGGTGCCGGGCTCGAAGTCCCGGCTCATCGTCCCGAAGTCCATGACCGGCCTGCTGGGCACGACCGACACCAGGGTGCCGGTGGCCAGGACGGTGTCGCGCATGAACGTCTTCGACTCGCCCTTCTTCGCCCCGGCCTCGTCCGCCTTGACCGCGATCATGTAGCCGAACAGGTCGTCGTCCAGGTACAGGTCGGGGCGGCCACGGGTGTAGGCCTGCTGCTTCTTGCCTTCACCGCTGCGGATCACCGGCGAGGTCGGCTCACCGGCGGGCAGGCTGTCGCGAAGCCACCGTCGGCCCGCCTGCGCCGACACGTACGGGTACTTGTCCCCCCGGCCGACCGCGAACTGCTTGACCATGCCGCGGTTGTCCTCGCCGCGGCCGTTGTTCGGCGCTCCGGCCTTGATCTCCAGAATCTGCTGCCCCACCAGGAACGTCACTGTTCCGCCCCTTCCTCCTGGTCGCCGCCGGCGGCGTCGGCCAGGTCCTTGATCTCTTGGAGTTCCTCCTGCGAGCCCTTGGGCTCCCAACCCGCCTCGGCCAGCGCCTCCAGGACGGCGAACACCAGCAGCCGCCGCCAGGACCAGGACCGCTCGTCCTCGAACAGCAACCGGTAGTCCTGCACCGGGAGCAGCACCGGCGAGGTGCCCTCGGGACGCGGGAACAGCAGCCAGTCGACACCCTTCGAGCGGAACCAGCCGTACAGGTTGCCGCCCTTGCTGTTCGCGCGGATGAAGTCGCGGAACGGCCCCGGGCGGTTGTCCTGCCCCAGCAGCGCGGCCAGCCGACCCGCCAGTTCCTTGATCCGTTCGACGTCCTTGTCGTCCATGGTCAGCACCTCGTGGCAGTAGGAGTACAGGAGCGGGGCCAGGATTCTGGTCTCAGCCGGAATGAGTACCGTCGGCGAGATCTGGCCCAGGACATGACCGATGGCGAAGTCCACGACTTGAGCGGGCCGGGTGAACGCCCGCTTGGCCAGGAACGCCTCACCCGGGACCTGCTTGGTTCCCTGAGTCGCGACCAAGGTCGTGTATCCAGCGCGGCGCTCAGAGTCCTTGTTCGTGGAGCGCAGCCATTCCGCGACGGGCTGGGTCAACTCGTGGGTCGCGAGCAACTGTTCCTTGTTGGAGTTGGACAGGACGAGCAGTTCCACGCCGGAGGTGATCCGCTGGCTGTAGGCGCGCACGGCACGGAGGACCCACAACTCACGCGCGTACGGGCCCGGCTTCTCCCCTTTGGACGGCCCTGCGGCGGCCTGCTGCAAGGTTCGGACGACCGTTGTCCTGGTCATTCTTTCCAGGAATGCGTCGTCCCAGGAGTGCATCAGTGCCGCACGGCCACCCGACAGCGATGCCCCATAGGGGAACGCCCAGAGACTGGCCACACACGGATAACACAGCGGCGTGCCCTCCTGGCCCGGCGCGGTGGTGTTGCGATGCGCGACGCTCGCCCCGAGCGGAATGTCGACCTTCCCGTACCAGTCACAGGCCGCACGTCCGCAATACGCACACGGCACGCCTGGCCAGCCGGCGGAGTCAGGCCAAGCCCGCCACTCACGGATCAGCTTCTCCCGCTCCGCAGGGGACTGTTTCCCGCGCGCGGTCGGATTCAGCTTCGAGTTGGGCCAGAGCAGATAACTCGCCCCCAACCAGAAACCGCCGGGGTCTGCAGCCTTCGCGACCTTGACCGTCTCCAGAAGATGCCTGGTCATCAACGCCACGACGTCGGCGAGGGTCTGCCCCGTCAGGTCCTGCGGATGACTCACCTCGGCGAGCTCCGCCAGCGCGAACGCCCCCACGCGCTGCAACGGGCTCGCGGTCAGCACCAGGGACCGGGGGTCAGCCGAATCATCAGCCATACCCGACGACCTCCGGGGTGCCCCAATCGGCGCGGTTCCTAAGACGTCCGGCGTGGAGTCAGGCACCGATCCAGCCCATCCCGGCGCTGTTGGCCTGCCCCAGACCCCATGAGTGCAGAGCAGAAAGCGTCTCGGGGGCACCGGACACCATGACTTCAACGCAGGCGCCCGGCTTCTTTCCGCCCCCTCCACTCCCCACCGAGAACGAGCGCTTCGGGCCGATCCACCCGACGTTCTCCAGCGTGACCTCTGGGTCCAGGCCCATGGTCACCGCTTTGCGCCGCAGGTTGCCCTGCACGTAGGCGTCCCACTCCGGCTCCCCCGGAAGGCACCACGCCTGCCGGCGAGTGCGGACCCCCGACTCGTCGCGTCCCGCGCCTTTCATCACCACCGGCGTCACCGTCCGGAACACCGCCTTCCCGGACGGGAACTCCGGAGCCTCCACCGGCTCGACGTTGTCGACGATGAAGGCGGTCGCGCCCCACGCCAGCACCGGCATCGACGCCAGCGCCTTGGCCCATCCCTCGACCACGGCGAGCAGCGGACTTCCGAACTCCACAACTCCCGGACCCTCAGCGGCGTAGACACCGCGACGCCGCTTCGCCGCCGGAAAGACCGGCGCCCCATAGCCGAATGGGACCAATCCGTGCGGCCCCCAGCCCGACTGGTGCAGGGTCCGCCCCAGCTCGGGCGCCCCTCGCTCCAGCAGCGCGTAGGACAGGGCCCGCCCCGGAGCCAACACCTCGTCCCATTCCAGCTCACGAGCCCCCGTGTGGAAATTCACCTGTAACCGCACTGCGCCCCGTCCTTTCCTCGTCCTCGGTACCGGCCGAAGACCCGGCCTTCACATGGTTCCGATGGACGGTTCTTGTCAGACCTGCCTGCGAACGTGAGTCGCAGCTTCTCGCCCGGTCCCGGACGCTACACGGCAATCGCCTCAGAGACCTTCAAAAGCAAAGAAGCTAACCACGAGTAACCCTGTCCGCATGTGGCCCTGGCTCCACTCAGAGCTATGCTGAGCAAGATCGCCTTGCCAGGCGCTACCCGTGGGGAGTCGCAACTGGTTGGGTTCCTTGCTGGACGCATTCCGCAAACCCGCCCTCATCGCCCCTACGAGGGGTTCATCGCCAGGACTGTTCGAACTGGCCAAAGTCCCAGATATCGGGTACCGCTCTGCCCGCGATTTCAGCGACACACCGGGCCCAACTGCACAACCGGAGGGTCGCTGAAGAATCGGCCGAAACCACGGCTCATGAGCCATGCCCCACCTGCGGCTTTACCATGGGGTCCTCATCGCCCCTACGAGGGTTCGCAACGCGGGCCCGGCCGGGTCGGGCCGTTCAACGAGCCGGTCCTCATCGCCCCTACGAGGGTTCGCAACGGAGCGCTCGGTCGCGCGGGGAGCTCCCGGCCTCGGTGTCCTCATCGCCCCTACGAGGGTTCGCAACAAGTGTTCTGGGACGCGCCCATCCTCCACGTCGCGGTGTCCTCATCGCCCCTACGAGGGTTCGCAACACGGCGCCCGCTCGCTGCAGGACATGCAGAACAACCTGTCCTCATCGCCCCTACGAGGGTTCGCAACTCGCCGAAGATGAACGCGCTGCCGGCCGCCACATCCGTCCTCATCGCCCCTACGAGGGTTCGCAACCTGACCGTCACGTTCGCGAACGGCACGTTCCCGAGTCCTCATCGCCCCTACGAGGGTTCGCAACGGCTGCGGCGGCACCTGCGCCCATGCGGGCAGGGGTCCTCATCGCCCCTACGAGGGTTCGCAACGGTCACTCATCGGCGTCTCCGTCCTGCTCGTCGAGCAGGTCCTCATCGCCCCTACGAGGGTTCGCAACCGGCATTCGTGGGCGCGGCCGTCGCGGGCGTCGGCGGCGTCCTCATCGCCCCTACGAGGGTTCGCAA
Organism: Actinomadura latina NBRC 106108; assembly: GCF_001552195.1. GTDB lineage: Bacteria > Actinomycetota > Actinomycetes > Streptosporangiales > Streptosporangiaceae > Spirillospora > Spirillospora latina. The sequence continues at coordinate 51,048 of NZ_BCQS01000026.1, read as the reverse complement.
CATGTCCTGCTGGCGGGACAAGGGCCCGCCGCGCCTTGCTGGTCCTCATCGCCCCTACGAGGGTTCGCAACGCGCGGTCCTGGCCGCCGTGTACGCCGCGGCGATCGTCCTCATCGCCCCTACGAGGGTTCGCAACAGCGCGGCGGGCATGACCTCGCCTATGGAGGCGGTCGTCCTCATCGCCCCTACGAGGGTTCGCAACTCGGTGCGGTGCCATTCCTTCGACGTCAGGACCCAGTCCTCATCGCCCCTACGAGGGTTCGCAACGCGAACTCCTCGCGCCGGTCGAGGAACATCCGCATGTCCTCATCGCCCCTACGAGGGTTCGCAACGCGCAGAAGGGGTGGTCAGGTGGCGGGCAGGCCCTTGAGTCCTCATCGCCCCTACGAGGGTTCGCAACGCGGTGCCGCGGACCTACCGGGCCGAGGACTCCTGCCGTCCTCATCGCCCTACGAGGGTTCGCAACCGGTCCCTGGTGGTACCACTCGCGTTCCTCATCGCCCCTGTGAGGGTTCGCAACCAGAAGACGGGGGTTGCGCCGGTTTCCATGATCGCTTCCTCATCGCCCCTGTGAGGGTTCGCAACAGCGTGGCCTTCGACCCGCAATACGCCGCCGCGCCCGTCCTCATCGCCCCTGCGAGGGGTTCGCGACGTCATCGCGGCGGCCGCCGGCCTGCTCGACGAGGGACATGGCATGCCCATCGCTCCTGCGAGGGCTCACAACCCGCACGTGCACCCCACCACCCCGTCGGACGTAGTCAGTCCTCATCGACCCCGCGATGGTCTGCCATGAATACCTGCCCCGGCGTCTCCAGGCCAAGGGCTCAGCGCCTACGTCCGGTGACTTATACCTGGCGGCCGTGAGAAGCGTCTGAGCATAGTGAGGGGACGACTCCATCACACTGGTCGGTTGGGGATGGTTGCTACCGTCGTGCCGGTGACGCGTAAGAGCACCACCGAACGGACCAAGTGGATCGTCCACGGCGAACGGGTCGTGGACGCGAACCGCCACATTCAGGTCTCGATCGCCAACGTCGAACTGCCCAACGGTGTGCTGTTCGAGCAGTACGTCTTCCGTGTGCCCCGATGCGTCATGACGGCCGTCCTTGATGACGAAGGCGACAACATCCTCCTGATCTGGCGGCACCGGTTCATCATCGATCAGTGGGACTGGGAGGTGCCGGGCGGGTACGCCGAGCCCGGTGAGGATCCGGCTGCCACTGCGGCTCGGGAGGCGGAGGAAGAGACCGGGTGGCGGCCGAAGAACCTGCAGTTCCTCTTCTCGTTCCAGCCCATGATCGGTTCTGCGGACGCCCCGCAGGACTTGTACCTTGCCCGCGGCGCCGAGCTCGTCGGGGAGCCCCACGTGGACGAAGCGGAGGCCGTCCGCTGGATGCCGCTTGATGAGGCCCACCAGCGGATACAGCGCGGCGAGATTCTGGGGGCCGCGACCGTAATGGCCGTTCTCAACGGACTCGCAGCGCGGGCAGGCGTTCCTCCGCATGGTCCATGAGTTCACGCACGGCCTGTTCGGATTCGTAGGGGATGGAGCGTGCGAACCAGGTCACGGATGTAACGGTGTGGCCAGCCCTATTGCCAGCACGGCGATTTTTTGTGCGGTCCCGGGAGGCCGGTCCCGTGGTCATATGCCGATCAGGGCGGTGTGGATGTGGTCGTCGAGGTCGGCGACAAATGGTTCACTTCGCCAGGGGCGTAGTTCCAGGCGTGCCTGGCGTAGTCGCTGTGCCGGTACTCGGCCGCGGGTGGTGGCGGTCAGGTCGACGCATTCGTGGAGTTGCTCTGCTGCGGTTTCTGGTGCGCCGGCATCGCCCGCGCGCAGGCGTGCAAGTGCTCGGTCGGTGAGCACGATCGCGCGTTGGACGGCGTGCCGCGAGCCGGTGAGGGTTCGGGCGGACGTGGCCAGTTGGCGCTCGGCGGATTCGGCTCGGCCGAGGAAGATGCCGCAGATGCCTTCGAAGCCGCGGAGTCTGCCGCGGGAGAACACACCGGTCATCGGGTCGTCGGTGGTGTCGGCGTCCAGGTCGTGCCAGGCCAGGTGTAGCGCCACCTGGGCGTGGCGGTGTTGGGTGTGGCGAGCGGCCATTTCGGCTTGCAGGGCGTGGGCGCGTGCGCGCATCAGGACGCTGTCGCCACCGCGAGCGTCCTGGACAGCGGCGTCAGCGATACGGCGGGCCTGCTGGATGTCACCGGTGGCGTAATAGACGACCATCGTTTGGCTGGAGCGGATGAGGGCTCGTCGGGACAGATCGGCTCCACCTGCGGCCGTCACCGCCTCGTCGTAGAACGCGAGCGCCGTGGCATCGTCGTGGGTCTCGAAGGCGAGTCTGCCGGCCAGGGCGTATGTCCGGGCGGTGACTGCGCGCAGCTTCGCTTGGAGCGGGGCGGGGTGTTCGCCTTGCCATAAGTATCGGCAGGCGTCCACGATCACGGCCTGGGCGAGGTGGAGCCGGGCGAAAGGCACGGCGCCGATCTGAGCGTCGACGGTGTCGATGGCCGCCTCCAGGCTGGCCAGCAACTCCGGACTGGCGCCCTCGGGGCGGGCCAGCGCGGCGGCCAGATCGGCGCGCAGTGTTCCATTCACGAATGCCAGCAGGTTCATGCCCGAGCTGCTCGCCGCAGATCTCACTGTGTCCGCTAGGTCGGCGAGCTGCTCGTCGGGCAGGCCGAACTGAGCGAGTGCGTCCAGCAGTTCACAGAAGTCCGAGCCAGGGCCGAGCGCCACCGTGCCGAGTGGGGTGCGGGCGTAGGCGTGGCCGAGGAGCAGCCGGTACTGCTCATCGGGGGTGCTGGCGCCCGATTCCCAGCGGGCGATGCTGCGGCGGATGCTGGACGGCTGGATGGTCGCGATCCGGGTGATGCGCAACGTGCGGGCCAGGGCGCGCAGCTGGGTGGCGAGGTCCGACCAGGACCATCCGCGTGACACCCGAAGTCGTCGCAAAGCTTGTGCGCCGACTTTCCGTTGGGTGTCCACACACGCAGTAGAGCATCCGAGCCCTCACACTGGCACTATCAACCGGGGTTTGTCCTGGCTGGCGGTGTAGTCGAGGGTGTACCAGGTGCCGCCGCCCGAGGCGGTGTGCGGAAATCCGATCGTCAGCTGCGACCGGTCCACCATCCAGCGGTTGCGTGCGTGGTAACCGGCGGTGCGAGTCTGGCCTCCGAGTTCGACAAGGTCGGTCAGCCGGTCGGCCACGCGAGCGGTTTCGACGGCGTGGCGCGCGTCAGCGGGTTGGTCGGCCAATTTCGCTGGGACTGCGACCACCAGTTCGGTGTCCGTCTCACCCGCTAGCCAGAGCAGGGCGAGCGAGTCGATCCCCGACGCACCGCCGAGATGGAAACGCACACCAGGTTGCGCGAAGGGACGCACGTAGTCCTCAAAGAGCTCCCGGTACTCGGCCAGGTTTCGGTGGCCGGTCGAACGTGTACCGGTGATCGTCACAGCTTGCGGCATCTCGCACTCCATGTGTCACCAAATGTCATCTGTCGCACGCCTTGGCGAGCCCGGTTCACTCGATCGCATGGTGAGGCTGACTCAGCTTGCCAGCCTCTTGCGGGAGCGCGGGCTGGCAACGGCGCTGCAGGCGCCCGACGGACCGCTGCGGGTGAGCACTCCGCTTTCGCGTGCCCAGCAGGAGGTCATCACCTGCAGTACCGCCGGCTGCTATGTGACCGGCTGGGGATATGAGATCGGCCGGCCGGAAGACGAGCATGCAACCGCTGACCGGCTCGCGTTCCTGATGAGCGTGCCGATCGGAGGCCCACGATGACCGCGCTCGGATCACTGGCCGTCCGTCGGAACACCAGCTTGGCCTCCTCGGAAGCGGCTGGGGCCTACTGGGTCACCGCTTGGTCAAGGCGTATTGGGGCCAGGCGGAGCAGCCACATCTTCCCTACGCACAGCGGAAGCGGCCGGGAACTGCAAGCCACGCACCGGGTCTTCGCCACCGCTTACACCTTCGCCACCCCCGCCAGGAAGATCCCGATGACCACGACATCGCACGCCCGCACCGTCCCCAACGAGGAGGCCAAGGCCGAACTGAAGGGGGAGTTCCCTGGTTGGAACATCATCTGCTCCACTGATGGCCGTTGGTGGGCGCAACTGTTCCCGGTGCCTCGCGAGCTGTTCAACGAGCCGAACCTGATTGACGCCGACACCGCTGCCGAGCTCCGCGCCAAGCTGATCGAGCTGGTGAAGCCGTGACCGGGACCGACAGTCCGGGCCTGGACTACCGCCGCGCGTCCACGGCTCGCGTCTACAACTACTTCCTCGGCGGCAAGGCCTGGTCGGACGTGGATCGGGAGGCCGCGCTGAAGGTCATCCGGTCGGCGCCGGACGCACCGGCCGTTGCGCGGGAGAACCTGCGATTCGCCGGCCGTGCCGCAGCCTGGGCCGTCACAACACACAAGATCCGGCAGGTCGTCGACATCGGGGTGGGCATCGTTGACGACGTTCCGATCCCTTCGGTGGAGACGTGCGTCCTGGCCGCGGTTGGCGGCGCGACCGTCCTGGCGTTCGACCATGACGAGGTCGTCCTCGCGCACGCGCGAGCGCTCCGGACCGGTTACGGCGGTGTTCTGCGCGGCGATGTCACCGACCTCGACGGCATCTTCGCTCACCCCGAAGTCGCCGACCTCATCGTCATGTCCGAGCCGATGGTGGTGGTCCTGGCTGCTGTCCTGCATTTCGTGCCGGGTGCCGACGCGGTCATGGCTGGTCTGCGGGAGCGTCTTGCCCCCGGCAGCGTCGTGGTCGTTTCGCATGCGACCTCGACGAAGACCGAAGGTGCCCGTATCAGCGGGATGACCAAGGCGTACCAGGGGGCGTCCAGCCAAATCATCTTCCGGTCGGACGAGGAGATCCGGGCACTGGCGCGCGGATGGGACATCGTCACTCCGCCCGGCCTGGTCCCCGTCCAGCACTGGTCGGTCGACGGCAGCTACGAGGGTCCCTCTTACGAGACCGTCCGCGTCGTCGGGATGGCCGCTGTGCTTCCCCGTCGCCGGTCGTGTCTCGCATCGGGTGGTGACCGGTGAGCGGCGGCGAAATGGCATACGACTGGCGCGCCGCAGAGCGTGAGCTCAGCGGCGGATACGACTCCGACCGCGCGGCGATGGCGCGGCTGTGGGCGTTCTGGGGTGGCGGGAAAGATTTCAACCCGGCCGATCGCGCCGTCGGCGAGGCGGTGGAGGCGCGGTTCCCGCAGATCACTTCGCTGGCCCGGCACCGGCTAGCGTTCCGGGCTCGGGTGGTGCGGGCCCTGGTCGGTGAGTTCGGCCTTGATCAGGTGCTCATCGTCGGCGTCGACATGCCGATGCACAACGAGGTCCACACCATCGCCCAGTCGATCAACCTGGGCACCCGTGTGGTGTACGCCGATGCCGACGAGCTCGTGATGCTTTACGCCAACGTCTTCTTCAGCAACGACGTTGGCGGTGCCTGCGGGTTCGTGAAGGCGGGGCTGAGTGATCCCCGCGCGGTACTGGAGGGCGCTGCCGAGACCTTGGACTTGGATCGGCCGGTGGCCGTGCTGCTGCTCAACAGCTTGGACGTCCTTGGCGATCCGCAGGCGGTCGCGGCCGTCACCGCATTCCGGACGGCGTTGACGGCCGGTAGCCACATCGCGTTCTGTCACCTGACCGCCGAGCACGACCGTGGCCTCGCCGCGCTCGGGAGCATGTGCGCCGGTATCAGCCCCGGCCCGCCGTGCGTCCGCAGCCCGGCAGCTCTTGAGACGTTCTGCGCCGGGATGGCCGTGATGCCGCCGGGGCTGGTGTCGGCACCGGCGTGGCGGCCGGATCTTGGGCCGTGGCCGGTTCCCACTTCGGTCGATCTGTGGTGCGGGGTCGGGGTGTTGCCATGACGACTCCACCGTTTCGGGCACCGGCTCTAATCGGCGGCGAGGAACTGTCTGCGCAGGCCTGTGAGCACGCACGCGAGCTGGTCGGTCGCCTCACCGCGCGCGGGCTGCGTGCGTCGGCGGCGCCGAACGCCGGTGTCCCGGTGGGTGTGATGGCGGTGACGGCCCAGCGTGTGGACGTCCACCCGTATGCCGGCCGGACGGTGTTCCTGCTGCCTGCCGCAGGGTTGGACGGCCTGTACTGGCATTGGCAACGGCCCTTCTCCGGTCACCCGCAGGTCGGGGCTCGCTGGTTTCAGCCGTTCCGCCCGGCCGGCGCCTACGACGACACCGCGGAGCAGATCGTCGCGGCCATCACGGCGGACCTGCGGGCCCGTGCCCGCCTAGTGCACGCGCCGGTCACCCGGCCGGGCGCTGCGGAGGAACCCGACAGTGAGGTTCTGGTCTATGTCGGGCACCGGGTGCATTCGCTGGTGAGCCGGATGCTGGTGCAGCTGAAGGCCACGGAGAGGAACCTGGAAGATCCCGATCTTCTCGACGACCTGTACGGGATCGACCATCTGGCGACGCAGTTGCGCCGTGCGGCCGAGCGGATGGCCGTGCTCGGGGGCCGTACGGCCCGCCGTGCCTCTGCGCCGATGCCGATCTCGACGGTGCTGCGGCAGGCGATGGCCGAGGTCGAGGCGTTCCAGCGGGTCCGGCTGACGCTGCCCGATGACGATGTGGAGGTCCCGGGGTATGCGGGCCCGGACGTGATCCACATCCTGGCGGAGCTGGTGGAGAACGCCACCCGGTTCTCCCGTCCGGACACCACGGTGCGGATGGTGACGGTCGAGGCGCCCGGCGGGCTGGGTGTGGAAGTCCGTGACCAGGGCGACCTGGCGCTGTCGGCGGACAAGCTGGACGGGCTGCGGCGGATCCTGGCCGCCCCTTTCCAGATCAGCTCGCGTGAGCAGGTCAGGCAGGGACAGGTGGGTCTTCTTGTTGCGGCCCGGCTGGCCGCGCGGCACGGCATCGAGATCGAGTTGCATCCGCAGGCGCCTGGGATGCGCGCTCTGGTCGTCCTGCCGCGCACGCTGCTGACGCTGTCGGCCTCCGCTGCTGCGCTACGGCAGGCGTCGCCGCGCCGCCGCGTTCCCCTTCCGGCCGCCAGCTCGGGCTCCCTGGCACCGGCTCCGTCTTTGCCCACTTCGTCCCCGACGGGCGCCGCCGTCCTGGACGGCCGGTCGGCGGTTGATCGCTCCATGCCGCCAGCCTCGGTGGTACCCGCCTCTCTGACGGCGCCGTCAGAAGGCGGTCGGCCTCCACTCCCCCGGCGTACCAGGGCGCGTGCTGTCGGCGGAAGCGTGCCGCAGCCGGACGACGAGGCATCCGCTGCGGCACCAGTGGCGGCTCGGCCGCCGACGCCGGAGTTGCTAGCCCGATTCGCCACCGGTGTCCGGCGCGGCCAGGAGGCGCAGATCCCCGACCGCACCGACGAGCCAGAGCCGGACTGACCCCACCACCCCCTGGACACGACCGTTCCACGACATATCGGAGAGGCATAGATGACAACGCCCGCGCCCCCGCCGCTTCCGCCTGCACCAGTTCCGGCGGCCGAGGGCTTGAGTTGGCTTCTTCAGGAGTTCGCCGACCGAGTCGCCGGTGTCACCGGCGCCGTGCTGGTGTCGCGGGACGGGCTGCAGATGGCGGTGTCGGGCTTGGACGCCGCCGGGGTCGACCGGGCGGCCGCGTGGATGTCCAGCCTGCACTCGCTGGCCCGGTCCGCCGCCACTGTCGCGGGGACCCAGGACGGCGTGTTCCGGCAGATCATCATCGAGGACAACAGCGTCCTGGTGTTCATCGTGAGCGCCGATCACGCCGTCGTTGCCGGGCCGGGCGCCGAATCCGGGCTCGTCGGGAGCGTGCTTGGAGTCCTGGCCGAACCGGACGCCGACCCCGGCGTTGTCGGCTACGAGATGAGTCTGCTGGTCAAGAGCGTGGCCGAGCACTTGGTCACCGCGACCCGCGGCGGCCGGCGCACCGGCGGGGACCGATGAACACGCCCAGGCCGGCAGATCCCGACGGCATGGCGGCGGTGACGGGTCCGTCCAGTTCCGTCGAGTGGGACCAGGCCTGGCAGACCTATGACGCCGAGGAGGTGCGTCCGTATGCGATCACCGGCGGCCGGACCCGCCCGCAGCATTCGATGCGGCTGGTGACGCTGCTGGAGGCGGCGGACACCGCACGCGTCCAAGGACTGGGCCCTGAGTCTTCCCGGGCGGTCGAGTTGTGCCGGGAGCGGCCCTGCCCGGTCGCCGAGATCGCCGCCCGCCTCGGCCTCCCGGTCCAGGCAACCAAGATCGTCCTGTCCGATCTGATCGACCGTGGCGCACTGGTTATGGCCGCTCCCGGACCCGGGTCGTCCGACCACCTGCAACTGCTGGAGGCGTTGCGTTCCGGACTGGAAACGAGGCTGTCCGATGTCGCCTGACCGCGCCCAGCCCTCCGGTCCCGGCCGGAGGAACCCCGCGCCTTCCGCCGTGAAGATCATCGTCAGTGGCGGGTTCGGGGTCGGCAAGACCACCTTGATCGGCGCGGTCAGCGAGATCGAGCCGCTCGCCACCGAGGAGTGCCTGACCGTGGTCAGCGACGGGATCGACTCCCTGGTGGGGGTCGATGAGAAGACCACCACCACCGTCGCGCTGGACTTCGGCCGCCTCACCTTCGACCAGCAGCAGATGGTGCTCTACCTGTTCGGCACGCCCGGCCAGGACCGCTTCTGGTTCACCTGGGACGACCTGGTCGTCGGCGCGGTCGGAGCCGTGCTGCTGGTCGACACCCGCCGGCTGAGCGACAGCTTCGGGCCGGTCGGCTACTTCGAGCAGCGCGGCATCCCGTTCGTCATCGCGATCAACGAGTTCGCCGACGCCCCGCACTGCTACTCGCGCGCCGAGGTCCGCCATGCCCTCGACGTCCCCGGCCACGTGCCGGTCGTGCGCTGCGACGCGCGCGATGCGCGCTCGGCCATCACCGTGCTGCTCGCCCTGATCGACCACGCGCTCACCCACCCGCCGCGGCCCGAGCAGCCGCACCAGCCACTCGCCCACGGAGCATCCGCATGAGGTATGACGCCGACGCCGGCCTGCCCGTCCCCACCTGGCACGACACCGCCGAGCAGCGCCTGAAGCTGCTGGCGGAACTTGGCGTGGGCGCACCGGACGCCGGGTTCGACCAGTTCGCCGCCCAGATCTCCGATGCCTTCGCCGACGAACTCGGCGACCGCGGCCAGAACCTGTACGCGATGGTGAACCTGTTCCTGCGTGAGGAGCAGACGTTCGTCGGGCTGCACAACCCGCCCGGCATGCGCGCGGTGGACCGGACCATGCGCCCCGACCACGGGTTCTGCCCCGAGATGCTCGACCGCACCAAGGCCCTCATCTTGACCGACGTGTGCGCCAACCCGCACTTCGCGTCCAACCCGGTGGTCGACAAGCTCGGTGTCCGCACCTACGCCGGCGCTCCGCTCATCCACGAACCCACCGGCACGGTGCTGGGCACCGTCTGCGTCATCGGCGCCGATCCCCTCCCCAAGGACACCGGCCAAACCTCGCTCGCCCTCATCAAACGACACCGCGACGCACTCATGGAGTTGCTCCCGCAGCGCGCTGGCGCAGGCGGTGACCGCGCCGGCTCCCGTTAACGGCCGACCACCAGCCGCAGCGAGGCGGCTGCCGGGGCCGATCATCCGGCAGCGACCCCAACCATGTGAAAGGGGATGTGACCGTGTTCGAGACCGACGACCATCACCAGCTTCGCGAAACCGTCCGGGCTTTCGCCGCCCACGAGATCGCGCCGCGTGTGGCCAGCATGGAGTCCGCCCAAGCCGTCGATGTCGAGACGTCCGCGTTGATCGCCCGGCAGGGGTGGATCGGGGTGACCATCCCTCGCGAGTACGGCGGTATGGGCGCCGGTCATCTCGCCAAGACCATCGTGATCGAGGAGCTGGCACGGGTGTCGGGGGCGATGGGTGCCATGGTCCAGGCGTCCCAGCTCGGCGCCGCCAAGATCTTGCACTTCGGTACCGAGCGGCAGAAGCGGCGGTGGCTGCCGCCGATCGCTGCGGGCGAGTGCCTGCCGACCATCGCGGTGACCGAAGAAGGATCGGGCGGGAACGTGCTGGACATGCAGGCCAGCGCCCACCGCGACGGCGACGAATGGGTGCTCAACGGTCGGAAACTCTACGTCGGCAATTCGCATGTGGGACATGTCCACGGCGTCGTTGTCCGCACCGGCCCGCCGGAGGGTCGTTCCCGGAGCCTGTCGGCGTTCCTGGTCGAACACGACCGGCCCGGCGTGCGGCTCGTCCCGTACGAGCCGTGCTTGGGACTGCACGGGTTCAGCTTCGGTGACCTGGTCATGCGGGACGTCCGGGTGCCGACGGCCAACATGATCGGCGCTGAAGGTGAGGGGCTGGATGTCGCCTACAGCTCGTCCGTCCTGTACGGACGGCCGAACCTAACCGCGGTCGCGCTCGGCATCCATCAGGCGCTGTTGGACGAGACCGTCGCCTTCGCCGCACAGCGCGATCGCCGCGGCGAGCCGCTGGCCAAGCTGGCCACGGTTGGGCAGCGGATCGGGCAGATCAAGCAGCGGCTGATGACCGCTCGCGCACTGGCCTACCAGGCCGTCGCCATGCTCGATCTCGGGCAGCCCTGCGATGACGAACTGATCAGCGCCAAGTACCGGGGCGTGGAGTCGCTGTGGGAGTCGGCCCTGGCGGCGATGAAGATTCACGCGGCGGCCGGGCTGCGGCGTGACCGTCCCATCGAGCGCCTCGTCCGGGACGCTTTCCACATGGATGCTCCAGCCGGGACCGGCGACATCCAGTTGCGGCGTCTGGCCGAGTCCGCCTTGGGCACCGGCAAGGGCCAGTGGTCGGTTCGCCTGGCCCACGTGACGGCCTTGCGCCCTCCGTCCCCCCACCCGCCGCCGCACGAGAGCCCGCCGCATGACCGCGTGGTGGGCACCATCCCAGCAATGACGACGCCCTGTTCCCTGACCTGCGGTGCGGCTCCCGGAACCGTCATCAGGCCCCCGAGTCCGGGGCCGCACCGCGCCCCCTTCCCTTCGTCGAAACCGGTCCCATGACTTCACCTGAGCTGCTCACGCCCGCCGAGGTCGCCGCCCTGTTCCGAGTGGACGCCAAGACCGTCACCCGCTGGGCAAGGCAGAAGAAGCTTTCCTCGATCCAGACGGTGGGCGGCCACCGCCGCTACCGCGCGAGCGAGGTCTACGAGCTGCTCAGCGCCGAGAGGTGCTCCAGTCGGCACACCCGGCTGGAGACGCTGGTCGACACCTACTACGACGGCGATGCCACCCGCGCACTGCTGGAAATGGCCGACCGGTACGGCCTCGCCGTCGCCGTCCTGGACCGCGCATGGTTCACCCGGTTCGCGCGACGCGACCTGACCGACATCGAGTGGAAACGCATCGCCGCGGAACTCGGGGGCTTCGGCCGCGCGATCCACCAGGCATGCGCCGCGCAACTGCTCGACTACGCCTCCGCGGTGCTGAGCACCGCAGGGCTCCTGCGCCCGGACACGACTGCCTCCGAACTACCGCCGCTTCCGGACACGGCCCGAGGTGACCAGGACACCGACGTCGGCGGCGTCGTAGTCAGTGAAGGGGGCTGCGACGCGCCTGCCACATCGCAAGCATCGTCGAGCTCTGACGTTCCGGCTTCCAGCTTGGACGACGTCAACAGGTCGGTACCGCATTCAGCGCGAGTCTGGGACTACCTCCTGGGCGGCATCGATCACTACGAGGCCGACCGGAAGGCCGCCGACACCTTCCAGGAGCTCTATCCCAACCTCGCGCATCTGGTGGCGGCGCAGCGCGGCTTCAAGCACCGGGCGATCCAATACCTCGCTGACCAAGGAGTGCGGCAGTTCATCGACATCGGCTGCGGCCTCCCGGCGACCGGTCACCGTACCGGTACCACCAACACCCACCTTGCCGCAGGCGCGGCATCCCCCTACGCCAGGACCGTCTACGTAGACAACGACCCGCTCGTGAGTACCCGCATCCGGGCGCTGCTGAACAGCGAACCGGGCTGTGGGGTCGGCCATGTCCGCGCCGACGTCGCCGACACCGAAACCGTCCTGGCCGGCGCCGCCCGCCATCTGGACCTCGGCAAGCCGGTCGCCCTCCTGCTGATCGGGGTGATGGGGCACATCGACAACACCGACGACGCGCACGCGGTCGTGCGCCGCTTGATGGCCGACCTGCCACCGGGCAGCTACCTGGCGCTCAGCGACGCGACCACCACCAGCACCGCACTCACCTGGGCTCAAGAGACCTACAACGCCACCAGCGCCACTCCGTACCGGCTTCGCAGCCCGGCGCGGATCGCGGAATTCTTCACCGGCCTGGTGCCCGTCCAGCCAGGTCTGGTACCGCCCGCACTCTGGCGACCCGGCCCCTCCCCGCAGGACCCCACCAAGACCGACGCACGATGCGCAGTCGCCAGGACGTGATGGCCCCATCCCCGCAGCGTCCCGCGCGATCGCGACATGAGCCCGGCTGGACCCCCACGACCAGCCGACCCGGCCTCACTCTTACGAAGGGAGCTCCACCGATGACGCACCTGCGGCTCAGCTACGTCAACATCGAACACGGCGGACGCACAACCACCGGCTACTCGGCCTACTCCGGCGACGGCGGCCCCTACGACTACGACCGGGTCACCGGGATGCTGCACGACGGGGACTGGCCCGACATCCTCGTCATCGGCGAAGGCGACCGCTACGAACTCAACGGCATGGAAGGCGCCTACGAGGCCGCCGCCGCGCTGCGGGACGCGGGCGGACCCGCCTATGTCCCACACCCATGCTCACTGCCCCGCGAATGGGGCATGTTCGCCCCCGTCATCTACGTCAACCCGCAAAAGGTTGTGGTCCGCCGGTTCTACTCCCACCGGCTGCCCGACTTCGCCTCCCGCAACCGCAACCTGCTGCTGTTCACCCTCCCCGGACGCACCGATCCCATCCGGATCGCCGCCACGCACGGCGACATCTACTCCGGCGACACCCGCCTCGCCGACAACCGGCGCTTCGACCGGCTCGCCGACCCGGCGATCCCGTGCGCGCTGCTGGGCGACTGGAACACCGTCCCCTCAGGCCCCCACTTCGAGCCCACCGACATGAACAAGCCCGGTCTCCACAACCCGCGCGCGATCAACTACCGCGTCCAGTGGAAAGGCGGCCCCGAACAGGCGGGCCCGCACGTCTACGACACCCGCGCCCTGGACGCGCTTTGCGGATGGTGGAACCCCGCCACGCAGCAGCGGGAGGGCGGCATCGGCTTCCACCATGTCGCCGACATGGCCAAGGACTACACCCCGACCCAGATCGAGCGGCCCAACGGCCACCAGTGCCTGGCGATCGACGGCATCCTCCTCAACGACCCCCTCGCCGACGCCTACGTGCCCGGCTCCTACCACGTCCACGACTTCCGCGACCCCGAGCATCCCGACTCCGACCACAAACGCATCAGCGTCACGGTCGACATCTGACGAAGCTCGGGAATTGCATCAGATGGGCGAGAAGTCGCAGGTCGGCAGTTCGCAGCCGGTACGGGACTGGCCTGAAGGCGTCTACGTCTACCTGATTGAACAGGAGGTTTGCCAGGTCCATCCCGTCTGATGCATGATCAGCCCTCCAGAAGGGATGGCCTGGAGTGGCGCAACAGCGGAAGATGACCCTTGCCGGAGCGGCTCGTTTGGAGCTCGTCTCCGGGGTGACGCAGCTACGACCCGAGGACACTATGTTCGACGCGATGCTGAGAGGGTGGCGGTCTCAGCAGAAAGCACGAGGCTTGAAGGACGATACGGTCGCCGACCGCGAAAAGCTGATTCGTCGCTTCCACGCATGGGTGAACGAGTACCCATGGCAGTGGTCCCCGGTGCACATGGACGAGTGGTCGGTCTACCTCACAAGCGAGCGGCATCTGGCGCCCTCCACCATCCGCAGTTACCAGGGCGATGTGCGTCTGTTCACCGAGTTTCTGGTCGATGGCCGTTACGGTTGGGGCCCCGCATGCGAGAAAGCCTTTGGCACTCATCCGGTGGCGATCTGTCACGAGTGGAACACCATCGCCCACCTCAACGACTACGAGGGCAACCCCGAAGCAAGACCCTTCACCCGGCAGGAACTGCAGCGTTTCCTGGACTATGCCGATGACCAGGTTGAACGTGCGGTCCGAGCAAAGCGCAAGGGAGCGCTTGCCGCCTATCGTGACGCTACCCTGTTCAAGGTCGTTTATGGGTGGGGCCTTCGTCGAACCGAGACCTCCAAGCTAGATGTGGTCGACTTCGGGCGGAACCCCCAAGCAGCACAGTTCGGCCCGTACGGCATGCTCAACGTTCGCTACGGGAAGGCGAAGAAGGGGCAGGCTCCGCGACGCCGGAACGTCTTGTCGGTGATGGAATGGGCAGTGGAGGCAGTTGCCGACTACGTTGAGAACGTTCGGCCGCGGTTCGGCTATGAAGGCCATCCGGCGTTGTGGCTGACTGAGCGGGGTGGCCGGGTCAAACCTGCCGAGATCAACGCCCGGTTCATCACTTACCGGGACGCATTGAAGCTGCCGAGAAGTCTCGTTCCTCATTCCTTAAGGCACTCATACGTCACGCATCTGACTGAGGATGCTGTCGATCGGCGCTTTATCCAGCAGCAAGTCGGCCATGAGTGCGACAGTTCCACTGCCATCTACACCCACGTCAGCGACGACTTCATGAACACCGCACTCAAACGTGCCCTGGCTCCCGCATTCGACACCCGCAAGGAAAGCAGGGCCGGACAGGAAGGACGTCGATGACAGGCAAACTCGACTACCGGTGGCACCTGCGGCAGGTCATGGCGACCCGTGACATGTTCTCGACCACCGATCTGCTCGAACCGCTCGCGGAGCGGGGCATCACGTTGTCGTCCAGTCAGGTCTACCGGCTGGTCGTGGAACGGCCCGAGCGGCTCAGCCTGAAGATCCTGATGGCTCTGCTGGACATTCTGGACTGCACGATGGAGGACCTCATCGAACCCACCGCTGCCGCCGGCACGGTCAAGAAGAGTAGAGCGGCCGGTGGCGGTACCGGGGTCGGAAGCCTTCGGCCCAGACGCGCCCGCATCACCCCGGTCGGAGAATGAGCACTGCCCTGGACGACGAAGTCGTCGATGACCCGATCGAGGTCATCGTCGATCTGGTGTCCACCATCGAGCGTGGTCTGGACGCCGACCGGATCTGCCAGGTGGTCACCGCGGTTGCGGGAGGACGCGCCAAACGCCGACGTCTCGCGCGTTTCCTCGTCGAGAACCCGCACGTCCTGACCAGCGGCGCATCTCCAGCACCGCGGTCGGCGGGCGAGTTGCTGCTGGCGTTGCGGGTTGCCGGCGCCCGCGATGTTGCCGCGCCGGTGTGTGGAGGGTGCGGTCGGCAGCTGCGGTCGCTGCGCAGTCTGGGCGGCGGGCTCTGGGGCTGTTCGCCGTGTTCGGTCAGACCGCAGGTCTGCGGTGGCTGCGGCAAGAGCCGGCCCGCGGTCACTCGTGACCGGCACGGCCGGCCACGATGCGAGAGCTGTCCCGACACCGATGGTGACCCGATAGAGACACTGACGCGCATCGTCAGCACGATCGATCCCGAGCTGAGCGCGGACACGATCGCCTCCGCTGTCCAGCGGACCCTGGTCCACCCTGGCGGGCAGCGCCGTCTGGCCTGGGCCATCGAGGCCAACCCCGCTCTTCTCACCGGAGCCGGCGCCGACGCCCCCACCCCGGCGGTGCTGCGGTTCATAGCCGAACTCTTCGCCGCCGGCGCTACCAAAATCGTGCGGCCGGCCTGTCCACGATGCGGCCACGTGAAGGCGCTGCCGGCACGGCTCACAGGACGGCGGGTCTGCCGGGCCTGCTACGCACAGGCCGTTGCCATCGCCTGCTCACGTTGCGGCGATGTCCGGGAACCCGCCACCCGCGATGCCGACGGCGCAGCCCTGTGCGCCAAGTGCCTGACCAGCGACCCGATCAACGCCGAGGAATGCTCTGCCTGCGGCCGCCGCCGGCCGGTCGCGATTCGCACACCGGAAGGCCCACGGTGCTCGACATGCCGGATCCGGCACGTCACGGCCTGCGGAATCTGCGGACGGCAGGCACAATGCGAGACATCCCGGGCCACCGGTCAGCCGTGGTGCACACGGTGCAAGCAGCGATGGATCCGGTGCAGCGCCTGCCGGGTCGTCGGCCCTCTGCGCGGCGGCACACTCAAGGCGCCATTGTGCGCCAGATGCGTCAACCCCGACCCCGATTTCTGGGTTTGCTGCCCGAGCTGCCAGCAGACCTGGCAGTTGAACACGCGCCCTTGCCAACGCTGCACTCTTGACCAGCGAGCACGCGAACTCCTTGGTGGCGGCACCGGCCAGGTCCGGGCCGCCCTGGCCCCACTGCACAAAGCACTCCAAGACGTCCAACGCCCCGACATCGTCATGCTATGGATCAGCCGTCCCCAGGTCAGCGCGATCCTCACTGAACTGGGTCTCGACTCCCGCCAACTCACACACGAGATCCTGGACGAACTACCGGCCAGCAAGACCCTCGCCCACATCCGCAGCGCCCTGGTCGCCACCGGCACGCTGCCCGGCCGTGATGAAAGGCTCATAAAGCTGGAGCACTGGATCGCAACGGCGCTGGCCTCCCGCCAAGACCGCGACCAGCGGCGCATCCTGCACGGATACGCGATCTGGCACCATCTCAGGCGGCTAAGGCAACGGCTGGGAACGGCGGCCCACACCACCCGCAACCAGGAACTCAGCATCCGCGGCCATCTCATCGCCGCCATCAACTTCCTGGACTGGCTGACCGAACACAACCTCAGCCTCGCCGGATGCACCCAACTCGACCTTGACCGATGGGCATCCGGTCAGGTCACCTATCGAGACCAGACCGCCCACTTTATCCGTTGGGCCGTCACTCACCGGCACTCCGCCAGTCTGGCGCTCCCCACCACCGGGTGGGCAGGACCACGAGGCCCCCACGACATCGACAAACGCTGGGACGACGCGCGTCGGCTCCTGCGCGACGACAACCTGACCACCCGCGACCGCGTCGCTGGTCTGCTGCTCCTGCTCTATGCCCAGCACCTGAGCACCATCAGCCGACTCACCACCGAGGACGTCGACACCCAAGGCGACAGCGTTACTCTTCGCCTGGGCGCCGTCCCGATCGTGCTGCCCGAACCAGTCGGCGATCTCGTCCTGGACCTGGTCAACGACCGCCGACCGGGCACCCTCATCGATGCGCCCAACGCGCCGCGCTGGCTATTCCCCGGCCGACGACACGGTCACCCCATCAGCGCGGGACAACTGCGCCAACGCCTGATCACCATCGGCATCCAACCCACCCGCGCCCGTTCCACCGCCCTGTTCACCCTGGCCACCCAACTACCCGCCGCGATACTCGCCCGCATGCTCGGCATCCACATCCAAGTCGCCGTCCGATGGCAGCGCGCTTCCGCCGGCGACTGGATGACCTACGCCGCCGACGTCAGCCTCCGAAAGCAGCACCCGTGAAAGCGTCGATAGCAGTCGCACAATTCCCTATCACCTGGGACATCGAACGGAACCTATCGGCCATCGCCACAATCCTCACTGAGACCATGCCCGACGAGATCGTCGTTATTCCCGAAGGCGCCCTATCCGGCTACGGCTCCGATCTCTCCGTCCTCGACCATCTCGATCTCGCTGCTCTCGGATACGCCATCGACCATCTCACCGATCTGGCACGCCAACGAGCCATCCACCTGTTCTGCGGCTCCCTGCTCTTTGAACACGGTGCCTGGTGGAACACCGCCCTCTACTTCTCACCGCATGGCACCAGATGGACCTACCGGAAGATCAACCTGGCAATGAATGAGCGGAGCCGCCTGGCAGCCGGCGGCGAACTGACCCCGCTCCGCCTCGAGCTGGCCGACGGCCCTCTCATCGTCGGTGTCCAGATCTGCCGAGAGATCCGCTTCCCCGAGCAGTGGCAGCACCTGGCCGACGCAGGAGCACAAGCCTTCATCTACCTCACCAACGCCGCCAACCCCATCGAACCCCCCGGAGTCTGGCAAAGCCACCTCATCAGCCGCGCAGCCGAGAACCAGCGGTTCGTCCTCGCCGCCAACATCGCCGACCCCAACCAGCACTGCCCCACCACAATCATCTCCCCACGAGGACAGACCCTCGCTGAACTACCCCCCAACCAGACCGGCCTGCTCAAAACGACCATCGATCCCGACGATGCCAGCACCTGGTATCTCGGTCAGCGACGACGCGACATCATCCACCTCCGCTACCAAGGCCGCACCACGCGGCAGGCATTCGGAGAGTTCTGATACCCAACGGTGCCGTTAGGTCGAGGGTCGCAGCACCTCACCAAAGCTCCACGCCCCCGCTGACAGGCGCGCAGGACCGGGGCGTCGGACCACACTCATCAGGCGCGCCATGGAGGTCACCATGACCATCACTCCCGAAAGGCCGGTCCAGGTCGAGCAGATCGGCCGAGACCCACGCGAACTGATCCCCGCCGCAGCGTTCGCGCTGCTGGTGGACGACGTCCGCAAGACCACGCACGCCACCCACGACTACTGCCAGCGCGTCGTCGGCCAGAACCTCCTGTTCCTCAAGGCCGTCGGCAACGTCCGTCGCGCCGAGCGCAAGGACCCGCGCAACTACGTTCGCATCGTCCCGACCCCGCCGGTGGACCAGGCGTGGCACCTGAGCCTGCAGCGCACCGAGGTGTACGTTCCCATGAGCTATCTGCTCGCCGACTCGTTCATCCACCACCGGCCGGTCATGGACGACGACATCCGGTCCGGCGCCGCCCTGGCCCGCACCATCCCGCAGCTCCACGCCACCGGCTACTACGTCGACCCGCAGTTCTGGGAGGGCGAGGCCGGCACCAGCTGCTGCCCGCCCGAATGCAACGACCAGGGCGGACGAGACTGGCGCGCCCTGCTGGACTGGAACGGCTTCCTGCCGAACGACACCCCGCTCACCATCCGCATCTGACAGAGGAAAGGGGCGCGCGTGCGTACCGCCTGGACCGACCTGCCCGGTGACCTGCGAACCCAGATCGAGGCAAACACCGGCCCGATCAGCCGCATCGAACCCGCCCGCACCGGAAACCATGCGGACATCGCCTCCACCCTGCACACCGCCGGCGGACCGGTCTTCGTGAAGGCCGCCCGCAAGCTGGCGGACAGGGACGGTCCCGAGGTCATGTCGCTGCGCCGCGAAGCCTCCGTCAACCCCGTGGTGTCCGAGTTCGCTCCCCGGCTCCTATGGCAGGCCGAAGCCGGGGAGTGGCTCGCACTCGGATTCGACCACATCCAGGGACGCCCCGCCGACTTCACCCCAGGATCACCCGACCTGGAGATGCTGGCCAAGACCATCCACGCCATCCAGAACGCCCCCTGCCCCGACACCCTGCGGCTGCTAGGCGAACGACGCTGGCAAAGGTACGCCGACGATGCGACCCGGCTGGCGGGCAACGCGCTGCTCCACACCGACCTGAACGAAGACAACTTCATCATCACCCCGGACGGCCGCGCCTACCTGGTCGACTGGGCGTTCGTCTCACGCGGAACCGCCTGGCTCGAACTGGCGCTGCTGGTCCCGTGGCTACTCAAGGCCGGCCACACGCCCCAAGCCGCCGACCAGTGGGTCTCCCAGTTCCCCTCCTGGGCCGAAGCCCCAGCAGCGGACATCGACATGTTCACCGCCGCATTCGCCCAGCAGTGGCGCACCACCAGCGAGGAACGCGACGACTCCTGGGTCCGGCAGCACGCCGACCTGACCCAACGCTGGGCGAACTACCGGCTGAGGAGTTAGCCCATGACCGCCTGGACGCAATTCCACCCCACCGAGCCCCTCACCACGCCGGACGGCCAGCGGGTCGGCATCGACGTGGAGATGGTCCCGCTCGTCCAACAGCTATGGCGACTCGGATTCCAGACCAAGGTGGCCTGCCAGGACGCAGGCGAAGCCGTACTGCAAGGCGGCACCCGGGCACCCGAAGCCGACCGTCCGCGCATCGCCGCGCGCACCATGGGGCGCGCATGGCTGATCGTCCGAGCCGACCAGGCCCCACGCCTTTTGGACGCCTTGGTCGAGGTGACCAGCACAGGCGACTGGAAGCTGTCCCCGGTGGTCAAGGACCGAGACCCGGACTTCTGGACCTCGATCACCTTCCCGCGGCACCAGATCGCCGTGGCCGCCACGCTCCTAGCGCGGGCGCAAGAAGACATTGTCAGAAATCCGGCTCCGGCCGCCGACGGAGACCCCGCTCAACCGCCTGCCGAAACCGCTCCTGCCCTCGATTCCGGCTGATGGCCCGGTTGACCGGGTCGCGAGGATCAGTGGGGTCGCTGGGCGGACGATGCCGTGATTCCAGCCGCTCGCGCGGGACCCTGCTGTAGTCCTGCCCGGCAATCGGAGCGACCTCACCGGCCGCCACACGTGCATGACGACCCACCTGGCCGTCCCGACGGATCTCAAGCCAGAGAAGACGAGCCCACCACGTGCGGTCTGGATGCTGCTCCCAGGCAAGCAGATACGCAGGACCACCGATGGCCCGATAGGTGACGACGGGCGGAATCCGCACGTCAGACCATTGGTCGATCGAACATGCGTTCTAGTATGCCTGCGCTACCTAGCGGATCTGCAAGCGGGCGAGCAGCGTGCCCCACGCCTTGCCAGCCGCCGCCTTACGCACGAAGGTCTATGGACCCGCGCCCTCAACAGGTGCACACTGCGAGCCATGGCCAACGCGCGGCACCTGCTGGGGCCAGACGGGATACGGGTCGAGGTGGTCACGCTCGGCGACGGCGACCTGGCCCTCGCCCAGGCTCACCACCGCGACGCCCGCGCCGGCCAAACCTGGTTCGTAGTGACTCAGCGAGGACGCCTCGTGGCGTACTGCCGCGACATCGAAGAAGTGGCCGAATACGTCAACCTCGCTGATCTCCGCGGCCCTGATGCAGCCGAGGGCGCCGGATAGTGCCCTTATCAAGAGCAAGATCAAGACGACCCCTGTGTTCAGGCCCGCAGCACGCCGTGCTTCTCCTCGTAACGAGATTCTGCCCCTGCCTGACGAAGTCTTCCGGCCGTCCCTACGCTCGGACCGTGCGCACTTGTCCTGATCACGACGCTCGTCGAGGACTACCAAGCCAACGTCAGCGGCGGCCTGGAGGGCGTCCACCCGGGGGACCCGCGAATGGGCACTGACAGGCACCGTTCAGTCCCGATTTCAGCGACACCCCGGGCTCAACTGCACGACCGGAGGGTCGCTGAAAAATCGACCAACATGGCCGCTCCTACGCCACGCGCGACCTGCGGCTTTACCATGGGGTCCTCATCGCCCCTGCGAGGGTTCGCAACCGGACGTCGTCCGGGTCGGCGCCCAGCATCCGGCAGATGTCCTCATCGCCCCTGCGAGGGTTCGCAACGTGCGCTCGGACCGCACGGGGGTCCGAGCCCATGAGGGTCCTCATCGCCCCTGCGAGGGTTCGCAACGCGCGCCGCCCGAGGACGACGCCGGCGCGCCGACCCGTCCTCATCGCCCCTGCGAGGGTTCGCAACCGGCCGCCCGCGCCGCGTCGCAGACCTACTACGTCGTCCTCATCGCCCCTGCGAGGGTTCGCAACGTGTCGCCCAGCGCCGGTTCCCACGACAGGCCCCGGTCCTCATCGCCCCTGCGAGGGTTCGCAACGCGAAGCTGCCGGTCAGTGTTTCGGTCCAGGTCGCGGTCCTCATCGCCCCTGCGAGGGTTCGCAACAGGCGGGCGGTGACGAGGTCGAGGTTTTGGGGGGGTCCTCATCGCCCCTGCGAGGGTTCGCAACGGCTTGTCGCAGGCGACGACAACCAGGCCGAGTTCCTGGTCCTCATCGCCCCTGCGAGGGTTCGCAACCCGGCGGCGGGCAGGACGGCGTACAGCAGGTCACCGGTCCTCATCGCCCCTGCGAGGGTTCGCAACACCTGCCGGGCCAGGTCGTTCGCGAGGGCCAGCGTCCTCATCGCCCCTGCGAGGGTTCGCAACCCCAGCACCGCGCACACCGCCCGCCACTTGGCCTGTCCTCATCGCCCCTGCGAGGGTTCGCAACCCGAAGAACAGGGCGAGATCCTCGCCGCGGCAGTTCGGTCCTCATCGCCCCTGCGAGGGTTCGCAACGCCATGGTGTGCGTGATCATGGCCTGCCCGAGACCGCGTCCTCATCGCCCCTGCGAGGGATCTCAAACGCATCTTCGGCGTCTGCCGCCGGGGCAGCCTCGGGGTTCGCCGTCTCGACGGCGGTTCGCAAGCCGTGATCGCGGACGAGGACCAGCGACAGGGCGAGTCGGCTCTACCCTGTTTTTCCACATCAAGCGATGTCGAAAGTCATAGGTTCATCGCGCTTGTAGCGGCGGTATTGCTTAGCCAGGGCGTCGAGTGGAAGCAGGGGCCATCGAGTGACGAGGCCGGTTGTCTTGTCGATGACCAGAGTGGTGACGGCTTCGACTGTGGGGACTGGGGGTGGATCGGGGATGGAGACCAGGATCGGGATGGCCTGGTAGCCGTCCTCGAACTCCTGGAGGTGGAGCACGATCGGGTCTTCCTGGCGGTCGGGTAGGTATTGGCGAGCGCGGCGCCAAGCCTCGGCGGCGTCGAGGGAGACGGAGCGGTTCGGGGTGAGCGGCGAGCCGTGGGCGGGGTGGGCCTCAGGGTTGAGGCCTTCGTCTTTCTGGCAGCAGTGCGTGCCGGACGAGCCTTCGGCTTGGAGCACTGTGGTCAGGGTCTGTGTGGTGATGAAGAGCAGGTCTTGGGCGTGGCGGAGGAAGTCCAGGGTGTGGTCATCGAGGTGGCTGGTAACGGACGGTTGGGTGAGAAGGCGGTCGATGGCATTGCGGTCGGCTCGTTCTGCGAGCGTACGAATGTTCATGATCCCTGGAAGGAGGTGAGCGTGGCGGTCACCGGCGGGGTGCATGGTCTCGTCCTATAGGTGGGAGGCGGGGCCGGGGACGCAGTGGGCGGGGAGGTGACACCGCGTCCCCGGGACGGAGGCCCCGGCTATAGCCGGGTGGTTCGTCAGGGCGCTGTTGTCGATGCGTGCGTCTCGTGGTGGCTGATGACGCGTTCGGCGGTTTCTTGGAGGTCGATCAGTGGCTGGCGGGTGTAGCGCTGACCGTCGCGCCAGGAGAACGCCTTGCGGTCGACCCAGATGTTCAGCGTTCCGGTGGTGAGGACGGAGACGCCGCTGTCATCGCTGTGACGGGTTGTGGGGACTCCGCGGGCGTTGAGTGCGGCATGCAGCCGGTCGGCTGCTGTCCTGGGAGCGCTGCGGACGCTGCCCCGGAATGCCTCCGGCCATGAGCTTGGTAGCCCGAGGGTGAACCAGACGCACTTGCCCGGTGCTGCGTTCAGGCGGGAGCGAGTCGGATGCGTACCAGCGCTGACGGAGAGGGCCATGACGATGGACAGCCCTTTGCCATGCTCATCGAGCAGATCGCCGTTGCGGATGGTCGGCCAGGCGTCACGGTGGATGTCGAAGATCGAGATGACCAGTTCCGGGCTTGGGTGAGTGCGCGCCCACATCCACAGTTCGGGCCGCGCCGTCGTCGAGGACGCGTGCGTAAGCGCGTTGGTGGCGAGTTCGGAGACCGCGAGCTTGGCGTCCTCGACCGGGTGGGGGGCGAAGCCCAACTGGCACATCGTCGTGGTGACGAGGAAGCGTGCGTGAGAGGGGGTGCTCAGATCGCCTGGGAGTTGGAAGGCGCAGGCTCCGCCGGTGGGGATACCGGCGGGGTTGGCGGTCAGCATCGGCCGCTCCTGCCCAGCGTCCTTGGCATGGTGTGGCGTCCGCGGGACCTGCCGCGCCTTCGGGAGATCCTGCGAATGGATCGGGACTGCCCGACCGGGCATGGCGTTGGCCTAGAGGTTCTCCGGTGTGCTTCTGCGGGTGAAGGAGCCTGCGGCTGGTAGTGCCGCGGTGTGCTTCTCTGGAGGGAGTCGATCCGTCGGCTCAGGTACGCCGGGGTGGTGCCTTCGATCAGTCGGGCGGTGCCGTCCTCCGCACGGATCAGAGCCCAGTAGCTGCCCGTGAAATCGCCGAACCAGATCGTGGCGTGAGGGAACTGATTACCGAGTTCGGCGACGGCCTCTTCAGGGTCGAGCACGCCTATCGTCCACGGTGCGGGCCTCTTTGACGGGCGTGGTGGGGGTCGGTCTGGCTCCCATCCGTGGAAGGGCGCTCGGCTGGTGGTGGGTGCCATCACCCGGAGAGGTGACGGATCCGTACGATCACGCATGGGTCGGAACTCCGGTTTCCGATCAAGGTCCCGGCCGGTGTTGGCGCACCGCGTCCGGGGCCGCTTCGTTCTTTCGGGGGCCGCTCTGGCTGGGTTGCCTGGTGGAGAGCGGCGGATTCCGCTGATCAAGTACCGCTCAGTGGCTTTCAGCGTCCAAGCGAACACAGGTCAGCATGCACCGCGAATCTGTGCGGCACAAGTGTGCGACATCAGATGATAGGAAATGCAGCCGGTTTGCCGGAAATGTCTGCGCAGGCAAGGACGGAAAACGCGCCTTTGTCGGCCAGCGGGACTTGTGCGGGGTAACTTGTGCCAAGCATGAAAGGGGGATTTGATGCCGCAACCGCGGGTCACAACGGTCCGGATGCGCCGCCTTGGCTCGGAGCTCCGCAAGCTGAGGGAAGGTGCCGGCTACACGATCGAGCAGGTCGCCGAGCACCTGGAGTGCTCGCCGTCACGGGTGAGCCGCATCGAGACAGGCAAGGCGCAGCCGCCCAAGCAGCGTGAGCTTCGGGATCTGCTGGAGTTGTTCGGCATAGCCGACGAGCGCGTCCGGGATACTCTCCTGCAACTGGCCAGGGAGGCGGCACGGCCCGGCTGGTACAACGAGTTCCAGGACGTCTTCCCGCCGCACTTCGGCTCCTACATCGGGCTGGAGAGCGAGGCCGCCGAGCTCCGGCACTTCGACAACCAGCTCGTCCACGGGTTGCTGCAGACTCCCGAGTACGCGCGTGAGGTGCTGCGCACGACATTGCCCAGCGAGGCGCCGAAGACGATCGACCGCCTGCTGGAACTCCGCCTCGCCCGGCAAAAGATCCTCGAGCGGAAGACCTCGCCGTTCTCCCTTTGGGTCATCTTGGACGAGAACGTGCTCCGCAGGGCGATCGGGGAGGCTCAAGTGATGCGCGAGCAGGTACGGCACCTGCTCGAAGCGATCGACACTCCCAACATCACCGTGCAGGTTCTACCCTTCAGTAAGGGTGCACACGTTGGGCTCGACGGACCGTTCTCGCTGCTCGGCTTCCCCGAGCCCACCGACCCGGACGTCGTGTACGTCGAAAGTCAGGCCGGTAACGCCTACCTGGAGCAACCGCACCAGGTGAGCCGGATGAACACCAAGTTCAACCTGCTGGTCGCTTCGGCGCTCGACCCCCGCGAGACGGCGTCCTTCCTGCACGGTATCAAAGAGGAGATGCAATGACCGACCCGTCCCCCTCCACCCTGAACTGGCGCAAGGCGACGGCCAGTCAGGGCAGCCAGGGTTGTGTCGAGGTGGCACCGCTCCCCGGGCTGGTCGCCGTCCGGGACTCCAAGGACCCCAACGGCCCGATGCTGCTGTTCGGACGTGCTGCATGGCTGCACCTGGCCGACCAGGTGGGCAGCGGCGAACTCGATCTCTGAGCAGCTGTCACATCTGGGGCTGCTGTGTAGGTGCCCGGACGCGACCTGGCGTCCTCCCGGATCGTCTGCTCCAACCGACCTGGCGAACCTGCTGCACCGGCGATCCGACCCCGACCAGCCGCCCTGCCCCCGGCCCCGAGGAACTCGCCCAATTCGTCGGCGCCATCCGAGATGGGACGGGACGTGTCCGATAGGGCGGCGTCCTAACTGACAGGGCAGGGATGCGCGCCTCTCAACCGAACCGGGTCTCCGCTCGGCACTACAGGCCATGGGGCGCGTGCTCGTCCACGCCGGTTCCCTCTTCACAACGCCGAGCGCGCGTCGGCATCGACATGAGCCGGTTGAAGGCCTCGTCCCTCGTCAGCAGCGGCAGACGGCCGGTTACGGACGGGTCGGCGGTGCGTGTGACCTCGCCGTCGGCTGAAATCTTCGTGCTCCCCTGGTTGCGAGCCGATATGGATACCACGAGAACATAGCCTCGACCGCGGGAGAGGCCTTCGCCTTCGTTGCCGTAGGTGACGAGGAGCCGCCGGGACGAGGTCTGCAGGGCCAGGAAAGCGCGTGTCTGCTCATGGTCGTCGGTGAGGATCAGGCCGGGGATCCGATCCTCTCGCAGGGTGCCAATGTCCATGCCGAACAACCGCCAGGCGTCCGGACGGTTCAGGACGAGTTCGGCCGGGACGCCTTGCCGGCTGCTGAGGATCTTCATGGCTATGTGGCGGGCGGCGTCTTCGGCTCCTGGACCGGCCAGTGAGGCGCCCTTCGCGAGGACGGAGGCGATGGAGAGTGTGCTGGACGCAGTGCCGGTAGTCGTCGGGGGCGTCGTTCGAGTCCTCGGGTATCGGCCTCCTCTCAGAACGCTGAGCAACGAGGTCGTCCCAGCGATGATGGATTGGCGGCGTTTCCCCAGGTAGACGACGGCTGCGAGCAGGGCCAGCGCGACGGCCTCTACCCACGGGGTCGGCCACGGTGTGCGGTCGGACGGGCGGGGGTGAGACGTCGGGACGTGCTGGGAAGTCTTCGGTATCGCCGGCGCGCTGGGAGGCGGCAGCCCTGGCGATGGTCGTGTTTCGGGTTGGCCTGCTGATCGGGCACGCGGGGTCGCGGAGGACGCGCTGGGTGGCGCCGCCGGGTTGGTGTCGTGCCTCTTCGGATGTTGGAGGTCGCGTCTTGAGGGCGGGGATTGGTGAAGACGCTTCGGCTCCTTGGGCATGGAGTCGCGGATGACGTCGTCCCACTCGGGGTCGCGGCCTGTCCGCAGGCTCTTCAAGACCTCCTTGCGGGCACGGCGGCAGAGCTTCCTCCTGCCGACGTACTGGCTGGCGACCGGCCCGATGGGCGCGCAGGCCGCGATGTTGCGAACGGCGATCGGGCCCTTGTCGTCCTCCGCGGCGACGTTCGGCAAGGTGATGGCGCCGAGGAGCAGGGCGGAGTTGACGAAGAGGGGCCCCCACCGGTCAGGCATAGGGGCCTCCCCGATCGGAGCGGTTCCAGTGCGGAGGCGGCGGCAGTGCGGGGCTCCAGGTACTGGGGGGATGGCGGCGGGGCCATGCGATGGCGGCGATCAGTGCGATGGGCCAGCCGAAGACGGTGGCGCAGCAGATCACGTTGACCAGGATGAGGTACCCGATGTCGTCGGCGCCGCGGGCGAGCGCGATGAGCGTCGGCAGTACCGCGAGGATGGCCAGCAGGCCGAGGAGGGCGAGCAGGAAGAACGGGCTGTTCTGGATGCCATGCATGTTTTCGGTGCCCTTCGTTCAGCGGTTGCGTCGGCGGTTGCGGTCGGGGACTTGAGGCGACGTCCGTCGCGGGGTCGACGGCTCGAAGGACTGCTTCGCACTCATCTCCAGCGCTTCGTCGATGGAGAGCGGGAAGTCCTCGGCGGCCCGCTCTACGTCTCGGGTGGGACGAGGGCGCGGGTCTGCCGGGACGGCTTTCGTAATGACGTGCTCGGGCAGGTTCGTGGTGATTTCCAGGACCATCCGCAGCTCCTCCGGCTGCGGGTCACGGCCTTGCGAGCGGAGCTTGGCGCGTAGTTCGCCGGCGATCTGCGCGGCACGGTGTTCCTGGCGGGCCTCTTCCCATTCGGCGCGGTCCGGGCCGTGGACGCGCGCCGCCCATTCGGCGCCGGCTCCTTCGTGCAGTTCGGCGCGTCCGGGGGCCGGGTCACCGGTGCGGACGTTGGGGTCCCGGGTGAAGAACGGCGCGGCCTGCTTCATCGCCTGGAGTGCGTCCGTGCCTTCGGTGCGGAGCCGGTCGTAGTGGCTCATCGCGTGCGGGTGAAGGCGGCGGAGCCGCTCTTCGCATCGGCGGACGGCGAGGGCCGCGGAGGCGTTGCCGTCGGCGTACGGGACGGCCGCTCCCCACGCTTCGGCGACGTCCAGCAGGGGTGCGTCACGCAGCCACTTGCGGTCGTGGGCGCGGTTCCAGCGCGAGCGGGCTTCGGCCAGTGCCGCCCGCCGGAGTTGGGCTTGGGCTCGGTCGGCTTTCTCGTCCCGGTCCTGCTGAATGGCCTTCATCCGGTTTCTGCGCTGGGCGAAGGTCTGCTGCACACCGACGGCTGCGGACACGATCTGGACGAGTCGCTGCCCGCTGTGCTGGAGGCCTTCGGCGATCGGGTCCGGGTGTTGCTGGCTCATGGCGTCCTCCGATGGGTGTTGGGGCGTTGGGAAGGTCCGTCGTCACGGGTGTCGCGGACGTCGGGTGCCTGCTGCGGGTGGGCAGAGGGCGCGGGTAACGAGATGTCCGGGACGGGGGCCGTGGTCGGGGCCGGATCCGGGCTGATCGCTGAGGCGACGAGGGTGGTGATCTCGGCGGCGTCCATGCCGGTGCGGGCGGCGACACGAGTGACCTGGCGGCCGATCTGGTCGGGCTGGAGTTCGGCGATCAGCGCGGCGGCCGCTCGGGCGGCGGTGATCCGGGATTCGACGAACTCCAGCGCTCCCCCGAACCTCTGGATCCTCTCATCTACCAGCAGGTCAGCGAGGGGAGTCACAGAAAGTAGCGAGTCGCGGACACTGGAGTGTCCCGTGGTGGTCAGGAGGTCAGCGGGGTCCATGCCTTGGGGCAGGACGGCTGCGTGGAGTGGCCCGGTGATGTTGCGAAGCGTTCGCCATGCTCTGACGGCTCCGGCTCGTCCGGCGGGGTCGCCGTCGAGGGCGATGGCCAGCCCGGACGTCGCGAGGTCGGCGTGGGCGGCGATCGCCTCGATATGGGAGGCAGTGATCGCGGTCCCGCAGGGCGCGACGGCGGCGTAGGTCTCGGGGAGGATGGCATTGACGGCGATCGCGTCGAGGGGCCCTTCGACCAGCAGCGGCCGTGCTGTTCGCATGAGTTGATCGCGTGCCTCGAGGAGGCCGAAGAGGACGTCGCCCTTGTGGAAAAGCTCGCTCTCGGGGCTGTTGAGGTACTTAGGGCCGGGGGCATCGTCGCGCCGGCGGCCGATGAAGCCGGTGATCGCTCCGGCTTTGTCGCGGAGCGGGAAGACGACTCGGTTCCGGAAGAGGTCGAAGGGTTCTCCGGTGTCGTTCTGCTTGGCCAGGCCGGCTTCGATCAGTACCTGATCGCGATGGCCCCGCTCTCGCAGATGCCGGAGCAGGGTCTGGCGACCGCGAGGCGCGAGCCCTATCTCCCACTGCTCCTGCATCGGCGGGGTGAAGCCGCGACCTGAGAGGTAGTGGGCTCCCCAGCTGCCCGGCAGGGTCCGTTGGAAGAAGCGGTGCGCGTCCGCCAGCGCCCGCTGAAGGCTCGACGTCGAGACGTTCGGGTGCTGTTGCCCGGTTCTGGCGGGTGGGGAGTCGCCTCGGACGGTTGTCGGTTGGCTGCTGCTCGCGACGGTCTCTGCGAGGCGCCGTCCGATCTGTGTGCTCGTCCGGACGATCTGGTCTCCGACAGCGCGAATCACGGCGGATGGATTAGCGCGGACGTCCGTCCCAGCCCACTGCGGCGCCGGCGTGAACGTCAGATGCGTGACCTGTAGTCCCAGCTCGGTGAGGACGAGGTAGGCAACCGAGTCGGCCACTACCCGTCGGGCGCCATGGCATGGGGCGAAGTGGGAGCTGACCGTGTCGACGTGTCCGCCGTGAAGGAGCGCGTGCGCGAGCTGGTGAGCGAGGAGAGTCGCCGCCGTGGTGTCGTCCAGTTCTGGAGCAACGTGAATGCGTCGGCTCGGGCGTCCGAGGTAGGTCCAGCCGTGCCCGCGGTCGACGTAGAAGTCGAGGTCGGCAGCGAGCCGGGAAAGGCGCTGGAGACCCTCGGCCGGAGTACAGGCGTTCTTCTTGATCGCTTGGCCGTCGGTCTGGTCGATGTCGAAGACGGTGCGCGGCTTTCCGCGCGTGGAGATGATGCGGACGCCGATCACACCACGGCGAACCTGCCGTCCCTTCTTCTGCCATGCGTCGTAGGAGCGGACGTCGGTCGCTGACGGACGTTGGGCCGGGATCAGCAGCGTGTTGGTGAATCCGTAGCGTCCGTGGTGGCCAGCGTGCTCCAGCCAGGTGTCCCATCGCGTACGTCCGTCGGCTAGGCGCGTCACGGCGTGGTCGGCGATCCCGAGGAGGATGCCGAGCCGGCGTCGTTGGCCCTCCGCCTGGGCGAGTTGCTCGTCTTTGAATGAGGGCGTCATGACGAATTCCGTCTGGCCGACTCTGCGCGGACAGCAGCGATCATCTGGGTGAGCCGATAGTTGGCGATCGTGAAGCCCGACTCGCGCAGGCGGCGGCCGAGCCGGTCCCGCCTGAGCCGGCCTCCTTCGCGTTCGACCTCGTGTTGGAGTTGCCGGGCGATGGCCATCATCTGCTCGTCCTGCCGGGCCTCCTCGGCGGTGTCGGAGTCAGCGGGCGGCCTCGGGAAGGGCTGGGCGGGCAGCCGGCTGAGGGCGAGCCGGTCGGCCAGCGGGGCGCGCCATCGCCATGACCACCGGCCGTAGTCCTGCTGGAGTTGGGAGACGGCCAAGAGGTGCTGATGTTCCAGGTCGAGGCCCTGCCGGTATTCGGTGATGTGCCACAGGATCATGCGTCGCCACAGCAGCAGGCTGGAGACCGGCGCAAGGAGCCACCGGGCGGACGGGATGCGTTCGATGCGGTCGGCGGAGGTGAGCCCGACCCATCGGCGGATCAGGTGCCGGACGCCTTCGACCACCGTGATGAACAGGACGGGCATGGCCGCGTGCATCACGCTGCCGACCAGGCTCCCGTGCGCGGCGGACACGTTCACCAGGACGGTGCCGGCGATATAGACCCAGGCGACCCAGCGCAGCACCGGCCAGGGCAGGTCGAGGTACTCCATCAGCAGGTCCCAGGCCAGCAGGATCAAGATGCCGACGTCCATGCCGACCGGAACGATCCACGCCAGGCCACCGAAGTGCGGCTCGGCCAGCTGACGGATGGTGGTGAACGATCCGAGTCCGCCGAGGACGCCCAGCGACGCGATCAGCGGGACGACTGCGGCGGTCACCCATTTGACGACCACGGGCTGCGGTGTCCGCTGCTCTCCACTGGTCGGTGGGGCTGGCGCCGGGAGCGGGTGGGCGGGGGTCATCGAGTGCGCCTTTCCACCATCCAGAGCAGCAGGCGAGCGACGTACCGGGGCTCGTCGGCGGTGCCGAGCAGCCGGCCATGGGCGGTGACGTAGGCGTAGGCACCCTCGGCGCCGGCGCACAGGACGGTCTCGGACCATCCGTTGTGGCGGATGCGCAGGCGCCAGCGTCCGTTGCGCGGTCTGCGGGCCCGGACGCTGACGCCGATGCGCCGCAGCTCGTAGTGGAGCCGGAGGAGACGGGCACGCCGTTCCGCCAGCTCATCCTGTGTGGTGGTCCCCTGCGTCGTCATCGTTCCCCCGGTGTCGTCAGCCGATGGCCGCGAAACGTCCATCAACTAAAGTCCTTGATCAGGAAGATGCATCACATTGAGAGATTGGTCAACTACAGAGTGCGACTCGGCGTGTTGTTACTTAGGAGCGTTCTCACGGGGTGCGGCGGCGAGGGCTTGGCGAGTGTCCTGCGCTGCGCGGCAGAGTCGCTGGGCCAACGCCAGGGCCGGGAGCCCAAGGGTTGGGGAACGCGGCCATGGCCAAGCGGACCTGCGACGGCACCTGATGTGGGTCTCGTTGAGTCTCGGGCTGCGAGCCCGCGGGGGTCTGCGCCTGCTCAAGGTGGTGGCGCGCACGGCGGGCGGCATCCGCCTGCGCCTGCCGCTGCTGAAGCAGACGGACCTGCGCGATGGTCTCCAGCAACGTGAGCAGGCGGCTGACCAGCAGGAGGACGGAGATCGTGGTTCGGTCCCGGACACCGGCCAGGGTCAGCAGCCACGCCGCCGTACGCAGCGCATTCCCCGCTGAGGTGGGACGCGGGATGCGACCGTACGGCGCGCGGGCAGCACGGTCATAGACGTCGGCAGCCCGGCGCAGGTGGCGATTGCCGGTGGCCTTGCCGGCCGCGTGCAGTGCGTCCGACGCCGCCCAGCAGGCGTCCTCGGCGGTATAGGGATCGGTGGCCAGGTACCGGCGGATCTGGGACGTGGCGTAGGCGGCAGCCCTGGCGGCGTCGTCGTAGAACGCCTGGCGCTCCTCGTACGTCAAGTCGCCGTACGACAGGCCCCCGTCCCGGGCCGAGCCGTCCCATCGTCGGCGTAGGCGCGGCAGGGTGAGATCGTCAGCGAGCTGGCCGCCGCTGCACCAGAGAGGTTCGGTCTGGTCGGGCAGCGCGACGGCATAGCCGGTGATCTCATCCGGGTCGGTCTTGCTGTAGCGCAGCCGGACCAGCAGCCCGTCCTGTTCCAGGCGGTTGAGGAACTCGGCGGCCGTCCGGGTGTCGTCCGCCGCGCGGCGGACGGCCGTCCGCAATACCGCCCGAGCCGTCCGCGCCGACATGTGCCGTCCAGACAGCGGACGAGGCCCCGGACGAGCAGCGTCGTCCGAGGTCCATCGGCGCCGCATTCTGGGCAGCGTCAGGTCGGCGGCCAGCTTCCCGCCGCCGAACCACACCGGCCGTCCGGACGCGTCGCAGTCATCGGCCAGCGCGACAGCGTAACCGGTGACCTGGCCTGGCGTTCGGGTGCTGTGACGCTCACGGACCAGAACCCCCTCAGCCCTTAACGCCGCGAAGAATTCGGCCTCCGTCCGCGCCCCCGCCGCGGCCACGGCGACGTGCCGCCGCAGCACGCCGCGAGCCGAGTCTCCACGCCCCGCCCGCGCGGCCTTCTCGGTCTCGCCGCGCTTGGGCCGCCGCGCCGCCGTCCGGTCCGCCGGAGCCGTCCGCCGCAGCCCGAACCGCCGCTCCACCTCCCGGCACGCGTCCCGGATCCGGTACCCGTCGTTCCACACCTCCGGCCGCACCCCGTCCACCCGCGCCAGCGTGGCCACGATGTGGATGTGGTCATCGGCATGCCGGACCGCGACCCACCGGACGCCCTCCGCGTCATCCTCCCCCGCCAGGCCCGTTCGCGACATCACCTCCCGCGCAACCTCGGCCCACTGGCGATCGCTCAGGATCGGGTCTTCCGGCGCGGCCCGCACCGACACATGCCACACCGGCTTGCGGTAGTTCCGCTCCCCAAGCAGAGCCAGCGGCTGCGTGAGCAAGCCGTCGAGGCGACGAAAATCCTGACGGCCATCCGCACGCAGCGCCGGCTCCAGCTCCGCCGGGCTCCGGAACCCCGCCACGATGTGCGGATCACGGTGCTCCTCACACCGTCCAGGCCCGTACAGGTACCGGACCAGGCCCTGCACCCGCTTACCCCGCACCACCTTCCCGATCAACGCGCGCCGGCCACGCTAAGGAAGCCGCCGCCGCAGCTCGTCAGCCAGGTCGTCCAGCTTCTCGACAGTCCGCGCCGCCGCCTCGGCGTACCACCGCAACTGCGGCGGCACGTGGCCGGAATGCAACGCCGCGACCGCCTGGTTGAGGTTCACCCCGATCCGCTGCGCCTGACCCGCCGCATGCATCACCTTCGCCAGCGCCTCCCGCAGTTGGACGTACTCGGGCCGCTCCGTACCGCGCGCCGCCGCAAGCAGCACCTGTGCCGCCCAGGCCCCCGTCGCCAGCCGCTCCCGTCCCGCGGCCGCCACCAGCAAGGCGTGCTCATCATCGGACAACGCGACGTACACCGCCCGACCACGCCGCGGCGTACGGTGTGCCCTTCGGTTCCGTGTGGTCGCTCTCTTGGGCGAGGAGCCCCTCGCGTTCTCCGTCATCGGCCTCCACTCAGATCGCGCTCGATCCCGTCTCGGCGTGTGGACCGCGCTCGGTCCACGCCGCAAATCCTTAGGATTTCCATTTCTTGCTCCGCGCCCGCCGCGCCCCGGCGGACGACTCGCGCCCGGTGGACGACTACGTCGGCGCAGGACACTGCGCCGCCTCCATGCAGGCGCAGCTACGTTGTGGTCATGGAGCAGGACGAGTTCGTCATCAAGCTCACCGCCGACGAGGCCCTGGTGCTGTCGGATTGGCTGGAGCCCGTACAGATGACCGACCTCAGCCGCATCGTCGATGACCCAGCCGTCTGGGCGCCGCTGCACCGGATCGCCGGGACGCTCGACAACGCGCTGCCATGGATCTTCGCCCCTGACTACGCCGAACGGCTCGCCGCCGCACGCCGACGCCTGCTACCCGACGACCTGGAAGAGTCAGCCGATGACCAGTGACGACGAAAGCGACCTGCCCAAGCTCGCCGCCCCGGCCAGGCGAGCGCTCGCAGCCGCCGGCTACAGCAGCCTCGAACAACTCGCCCAGGCCAGGGAAGCCGACATCGCAGCACTGCACGGGATGGGCCCGAACGCGGTGAAGACACTGCGCCAGGCCCTCCACGCACGCGGCCTGTCATTCCACGCCGACCACACATGACTCAGCCGGACGTCCGGGACGGCCCCGACTGACCGGCCGTGGACTTACCGGCCGCGACGTGGATACGGCGGTTGGGGTGGTGAGCGAAGCTCCGGCGGGATGTCGTCGGCGACGGCCGGGCCCGGAAGGACCTCGCTGATCGTCCGGGGGAAGTCCTCACCGGCGGGCCCCACCTGGGCGTCGTCCCGGTCGGCCAGGTTCACCACTGTGCGCCGGTCTGGGGGCGGCTCTGGGCTGTCGTCCACGGCGTGGATCGGGGCGAGTGCGCCGGCCGCTCGCCGGAAGCTCTCGCCGAGGTCGGCGGCCTGCCCGGTCACCTGCCCGAGCGCATTGTGGACGGCGGTCACGGCCTCGACAGGATCGTCGCCGCGATCATGCCCGAGCCTGCCGGCGTCGAGTTCCCGGGTCAGGAACTGGTCGATCTGCTCGGCCGTCTGCGCCAGGCGGAAGGCCGTCTGGGCCAGGTTCCCCAGCACCGTGTACGCGGCGGCCGGCTCGGTGAGTCCCGGCGGGCCTTGCGTCAGGTGGTTGAGGGCTCGGACGCGCTCATGCAGCTCGCCTGCGAGTCGCTCGATGTCATCGTTGGTCGGGGTTTGGGGTTCGGTCACGTGGGGTGCTCTCCAACATCGATGGGGCTTGGTCCATGCAGCACTCCTCTCTTCGAGCGGCACTCGGCCGGAAGCTTTTATGCGCTTCACTCTGCATGCTGTCAACTAAAGGTAAGCGCCGCGAGTGTCCTCAGCGGCGTGTCGCATCTCGGGAAGGGCAGGATGGAGCAGATGTTCACCGTGCACGCGACCAAGAAGCTGCTCGACCGCGTGGGTCGTCCCGGCCCCGCTGCGGAGTCCACCACCTTGCTCGGCCCCTGGTACGCCACGGCACTGTTCTGGAAACCCCAGGTCGCGCTGTTCGTCAACGAACGCACACTGCTTCCTTTGCTGATGCCGCTGGCCCCTGCCTCGACGCTGCTGGACCGTTTCCCCACCCACCTCGCGGACGTGCTCACCGCACACGGCACCCCCGCAGAGATCATCGACCGCGAGCTTGCGCAAATGGGCGAGAGCTGCCTGGCCAAGACCGCCAATCGCAGCGTCGTCGGGGTGATGAACGAGTTCACCTACCTGGCCGACGTGCACCGTTCAAGGACCTCGGCACCCGATCTCCTCGACTTCTCCCTGCGTCTGGCGACCACCCCGTGCGGCCCTCTCTACTCCCGCCACGTCAGCCCCGACCGCGAACTGGCCGCCCTGCTGCACGCGGTTCCGCCGCCGGAGAACATCCACGACTCCTGACGCGAGCCATGTCAAGACCCCATCGCGACGAGGTCGCCGCCTGGAGGCCCTACTAGGCTCGCGGAGGTGCGGCTCGACCTGATCACCATCGCGGTGGACGACTACGACCCGGCCATCGAGTTCTTCACCGGCGCCCTGGGATTCGACCTGGTGGAAGACTCACCCTCGCTCACCAACGACGGCCGTCCCAAAAGATGGGTCGTCGTGCGGCCACCGGGCGCCCAGACCGGCATCCTCCTCGCCCGCGCCGACGGCCAACGCCAGACCGCCGCCATCGGGAACCAGGTCGCCGGCCGGGTCGGGTTCTTCCTGCGCGTGGACGACTTCGACGCCGCCCACCAGCGCATGACCGCCGCCGGTGTCGAGTTCGTCACCCCGCCCCGCACCGAACCCTACGGACAGGTCGCCGTGTTCCTCGACATCTCCGGCAACCGGTGGGACCTACTCGGCCCCGCCGACTGATCACCACGCCCGGGACGCCCGCACTCCGGCCGCCTCCGGTTGGTGTCAGATCTCCTAGATCGGCTCGGCATGCGGTATCGGCTCGACCTGGCGTGCACCGGCACCCTTCGAGCTGGTGACGGCGGCCGACCGAACTGACCAGAGCGCCATCGCAGTCGCGAAGAGGATGAGGAACCCGGCGCTCAATGCCGCGTTCTTGGGGCCGATGTAGCCGATCAAGGGCCCCACCGCGACCAGGACGAAGGGGGTGAGCAGGTAACTGGTGACGATGCTCCAGCTGTTGACCCGGACCAGCACGTCCCTCGCGAAATGGTCCTGCAGGGCGGTCGTCCAGAGGACGTAGTACGCGGCCTGGCAGACACCCGGAACGAAGATCACCAGGGCGATGCCCCCCCAGGGAACGCCGCTCCACACGACGATCATGGGGATGGCCGCGGAAGCGGGAAGCGCCGTGGCGAGGACGACCGGTTTGGACGTCCTAACGCGTGCACCGACCAGTGCCCCCGCCAGGGCCCCGAAGGCTTCACATGCGGCGATGATCCCCCATCCCCGCGCACCGCCGTGGCCTTGTTTCATGTACATCGGCCCGATGACGTCTGTGAACCAGGCGACGGCGCCGATGAGCGCCGTGAACTGCAACGCCATCGTCCAGACCCATCTGTGCGCGGCGAACTCTTTCCAGCCTGCGCGAAGGTCCCGAAGCATCCCGGATCCGCGGTCATGGCGCGCGGTTCTGAGCAGGCTCAGCAGGATCGCGCTGACCGCGCACAGCACGCCCCGAGCCGAGGCCGCCCATCCGGCGCCCACGGTGCTGACCACCACCCCGGACGTCGCCAGGCCGATGAGCAGCCCGAGCGATTCGGTCTGGCTGACCAGCGCGTTACCGGCCGGGCGGCCTCGGCCCGTCAGCAGGTCCGCCACGATTCCCCGGATCGCCGGGAGGAACATCGCCGTCGCCACTCCCGAAAGGCAGGCGAGTCCGCACAGCAGCGCAAGCGGGGCCGTCTCGGTCAGGAAGCATGTGCCCAGCCCCAGCCAAGCCGCGGCGGCGAGGAGCTCGGCCGATACCAGCACGCGGTGACGCGGAAACCAGTCGCCGACGACTCCGGTGAAGACCATGAGTATGGCGGGTGCCGCTTTGCAGGCCATCACCAGGGAGAGTTCGGCAGGGCCGTACCCCAGGTTCATGACGCCCCAGGCGAGCGCCACCTGTCCGAACCCGACACCTGCACTGGAGACGAGTCGCGAGATGAACAATGGGGCAACTGCGGGAGCTCTGAACAGCGCCAGTGGAGCGAGGAAAGCGGACATGCTCGATGACGGTAGAGCACGCACGGTCAATTATTTCGACACTTTCCTCGCACCCTACTGACAGCCCACGGAATCCTTGCATTCCGTCTACATCGTCACTCGGTACGCCTAGATCAACCCCTGAACAATAGATGTCGGGTCAGGAACTGCGCGATGTCTTCATATGCCCGAAGTTCGTTCTTTCGGCGACTGAATCCGTGTCCTTCGTCATCGAAGACCTCATAGGCGACGTGCACTCCCCGGTCACGCAGACGCTCCACGAGCTGGTCGGACTCGGCGCGCGGGACGCGGGGATCACGGGCTCCCTGGAGTATGAGCAGGGGGGCCTCGATGGCGTCGGCGTAGGTGACCGGGGATCGTTCGGTCAGGTACTTCGTGTCCTTTTCGGGGTCGCCGAGCACGGTGGCCACGAAGGTCTTCCAGGTCGGAGGGCACGCTTCGGCAAGGGTGACCAGGTTGGTGGGGCCGCACAGGGAAACGCCGGCGGCCCACTGGTAGGGGAGCCTGGACAGGCAGGACAGGGCGGCAAAGCCTCCGTAGGACGCGCCCATGGCCGCCATGCGGCCGGTATCG
Organism: Actinomadura latina NBRC 106108; assembly: GCF_001552195.1. Taxonomy (GTDB): domain Bacteria; phylum Actinomycetota; class Actinomycetes; order Streptosporangiales; family Streptosporangiaceae; genus Spirillospora; species Spirillospora latina. The sequence continues at coordinate 12,943 of NZ_BCQS01000026.1, read as the reverse complement.
AGATCGGTTGCGGCCTGCAGATAGCGAACCGCATGATCGAGATCGTCGAGGTCGACGCCGCCCCAGTCGCGGTAGATGAGCTTCTGGTGCGCGGACCCGTATCCGGTGGATCCGGCGATATTGGGCGCGAAGACCGCGATTCCTTGGTCGAGCAGGTGCTGATAGAGCCCGGAGAAGGCGTAGCGCGGGCGCTCCTGCTCCTCGGGACCACCGTGAATGGACAACAGGACTGGGTGCGGCCCCTCCCGGTGAGGCCGGTAGAGCAGGCCTTGGACCTGCCGGCCGACGGCGGCGGGATAGGTGATCGACTCGGGTGCGACCGGCTCGACCACGTGGAGTGCGGGCGGCCGGCCATCGGTCAGATACCGAAAGCCGCGCTTCTGGTCGAGTACGGCGATCTCGACCGGACGAGTGGCGGCATCGATCAGCACGACCGCGGCCTGTCCATGCGGCGCAAGCGTGAGAGAGGTGACGACCCCCGGCGGCGTTTCCGGCAGGTCGATCGCGCTGTGAGCCTGCAAGGCGTGCAGGGTGGAGCGTCCCGCTGCGTTGACTGACCAGGCGATCGTGTCGCCGGTCGCGTCGAGGAGCTCGACGTCCCACTCATGGTGTGCGACTGGCTCCAAGGTCCCGTCGAGGTGGTAGCGGGCCGCGGCCGTGAACTCGCCCCACAAGTCGGTGAGCAGGTAGAAGCCGGATGAATCCGCCATCCAAGGTCCCGGCTCGAACACACCCTCGCCGTACTCGGCGGTGACGCATACAGGCTCGCCGTCGGTTTCCAGGTCGATGAGGTAGATACCGACGTCGGTATTGGAGCGGAAGCCGGCCGTCAGCAGCCATTTCCCGTCGGGCGATATGCCCGCCGGCTCGAAGCCGACCTCCGGTGGAGGGACGATGCGGCGCTCGGTGTCGTCGGCGAGGTCTCGGACGATGAGGTCCTGAACAGTCTCGTCGCGATCATTGGCGGCATAGGCAAGGTACCGTCCGGCGGCATCGAAGGGCGCCGTCGCGAGTAGCCGCTGGCAGTCTCTACCGGAACTGATCTCGGTGAGGCCCGTCCCGTCGATGTCGACCCGGTACAGGCGGAATTGCTCATCACCCTGGCGATCTGCGGAGAACACCAGGGACTTTCCGTCCGGTACCCACGCGATCTGCCGCACGGCTTGGTCGACGAGTTCGGTCAGCTGCCGGGCCTCACGGGTACCGATTGAGAGCACCCAGAGATCGAAATTGCCTCCGGCGTTGCTGGAGTACGCGACCGTGCTCCCGTCCGGCGACAGCGCAAGGCTCGGGCGGATCCGCTGGTGCGGAACGAAATCTCGGAATTTGGGCATGGAGATGCCTCTCAGTCTGTGGTGACGACTTCAACCCAGCCAGCCGCGCCGGACCGCCGCGACGCCGGCGGCGAAGCGGCTCTCGAAACCGAGTTTCTCCCTGATGACAGCGGAATGCCGCCGCACCGTGGACAGGCTCACACCGGCACGCCGGGAGATGCCCTCATCCGTCAGGCCCTCGGCCATCATGCTGAGGATCTTCTGCTGGAGAGGAGACAGCGGACTGTCGGCTCGCGCGGCGCCGAACGGGATCGCACGCTCCCACAGGAGCTCGAAGTACTCCCGCAACGCCTCGACGATGACCGAGGAGCGGACCAGCAACGCCCCCGACAGGCCCGTCGGTGTCAGCGGAAGAAGCGCGATGGCCTCGTCGACGATCTGCATCTTCATGCCGATCCGAGGCAGCAACCGCGCCTCCTCACCGGCCGCAACGGCGACCTCGATCGCCCTCGCGCCGACTGGATGCTCGGCACACCGCATCTCGTAGATGGCCCGGCACCTCACTTCGCCCTCGTGCGAAGGCGGTGGGGAGAGGGTGATGAACTCGTCGACCGACGCCTCCAAGACGTAGTTGTCCAGGGACATCCAGTCGCGCCGGGCCGTACTGATCAACGAGCGGGACAGATCGGTGATCTCGTCCCGGTCGGTGACGATCTGCACCAGCCGCTCCGCGCCACCGCCCGTCACCACCGAACTGGACGGATGCGCGTCCAGCATCCGCTTGTGTCCGTCCAGCAGACGCTCGTGCTCGGTCGTCAGCCGCCGCGCCAGGTTGGCCAGCGCTCCCTGCAGGGCCAGGTTCGGTGGAGTGGGCATCACCTGCGGAGGCAACGCCGGTCCCCCGCCCCGAATGTGGGCCATGCCCGAGTCAGTGAGCGCTTTGACCCGTTCGGGGCCGCCGAGCAGCTCCTCCGCCTCTTCGAGCAGGCATCCAGCCCGCGCGAGCAGCACGGTATACGGGACCAGCAGCTCATCGGAGACGATCCCCTCCAGAAGCTGCTTCGCCGTCTGCTCCGCTGTGGTTCCCAAGCACACCACCTCCAGGCACAGACAGTAGCGATATGGCTCGGGAGCGTCACGGGGTTGGAGGGTGAGTGTTTCGGGTCAATGAGCAGAAGTCATCACCGCCCTGCCAAGGCTGCGGCCGCGGCGCCGCAGCCTTGGCGCTGACGGACGGATCACCTTCCTTCAGCGTTCCGCGAGCGCGCGCACGGTGATCACTTCTGGCCATGACGAGTTTCACTCAGGGCACTGACCAGGGATTTCGCTGTTTGATCAGCGCTCCAACGACCACCGAACAGGAGCGCTCATGGGTAGCACATCCATCTCCACCCTCCGCCGCCTGATCGCACGCCGCGTCATCGCCCGCGGCCGCCTTACCCGGCCGCCTCAGCCCCTTGCCCAGTCCTTCATGTACCCGGGAGGCGCCGGCATGATCGGCCCCGGCGCCGAGCGCCTACTTCGTACGGTGCTCGTCGACGCCCTGACGAACGGCTCCGAAAGACTCAACGTCGTCATCGCGCTGTCCGACCTGGAGCAGCTGCTCGGCGACACATCATCCCTACCGTCCGGCCGATTCGCCTCGGCTCTGCACGTCGCCGAGACCTTGGAAGACACGATCGAACACCTGGAGAGCAGGCATCCCCGGCTCGGCATTGCCGGAACCACTCCACGGCCGGCGACTCTATGGCTGGCGACTCCAGGACCCGACGCCGACGTCGTCCACCAGACGCTGGAACACCTGCCGACGGCCAGCATCATCGCACTCTTCAAGGGCCCATGGCCGTACGGCCCCACGCACCTCATCGACACGGACGGCCCAAGGCAACTACCCGCCCGAGACCTCACCCTGGTGTCCCGCAACCAGGCGGTCGCCAGCCTCCACGTCCCTGACACGCGTTAACGACTGTCAGGCTCACAGGGGCTGGGGCACTCACCCTGGCCCCCCTGCCCTCCACGGACGTCCGGACGAGTGCCGATGGGCCGCCAGGACAAGGCAATTCAGCGTTCCAGAACCCATTGACCATGTGGCGGCAGCAGAAACCAAGCCAAGGGAGTCACTCAAACTCAACGCCCTCGCCCGGAGATGATGCGAGACAGGAACTGCGCCAAGGACGGAGCCCGCCCGGGGCTTCCCCCGACGAGTATTGGCGATCGAACGCGCACGGTCACCAGGCCATAAGAAACTGGACAAAGGGTCGTCAATGCAAACCGCGAACTGAATCGAGCATATCAATGCCACTGCAGTTTTGCTGCGACACACCGCCCGGCTGGGACATGCGCCCGAGAAGTTCCCGTTCATCCGATGCGGTTTTGTTGATCGCTGCGACTCTGCCGGTGTTCAACCTGGGCAACGCCGCCCTGAAGTTTCAATCCGATGCGGTTTTGTTGATCGCTGCGACAGTACCTCAAATCATGGGGGTCTGACCTGCGGGTTTGCAAGATCATGCACCAACCCCTGCAAACGATCTTGAGGAGAGAAACCTAGATGATCTTCGTCGCGGCGTCTGTGCTGGTCAGGGCGGGTTTTCGGGTGTGCGCCAACCTCTTGTCGTTTAACAATCGCCTGAGAACAGTTCCACAAGACGGTCGCGGCCCACGGGGCGCGTGACGTGAGTGGTCGAAGTCGCCGGCTACAAAGGGCGCTGAGCTGGGAGGTCTGCATCTGATCCCTCCTCCAAACGGCCGCGCCATCGAACTCGTCCAGAGTACGCCCGGTGGTGCCGGGACGGCTCGTCCATCGGAGATGGGTGACACACCGGGCGACGGAGGAGCAAGCAGATGGGGAAGACGATCCGGATCAACGGGGTGGACGTGCCGGTGATCGCCGACCAGCTGAACGGGGAGGAGATCAAGCGGCTCGCCGGGATCGACGCCGACCGGGTGCTGGTGCGACAGGAACGGGACCGCAACGTCATCGTCCCGGACGCCAAGCGGCTGCGCGTCGCCGATAACGACACCTTCACCCACCACGCCCGGCACTCCAAGGCCCGTTCGGTCACCCGCCGCACCGCGCGGCTGCGTATGGAGGCCGCGACGCTCGCGGCGGCCTACCCCGGGCTGAAGATCGCCGACGACGAGTCGTACGTGTTCATCGGCGGTTTCCGACTTCCCGCCGGCTGGGTACCCGACCGGACCAACGTCCTGATCACGCCGCCCGCCGCCTACCCCGAGTGCGCGCCCGACGGGTTCTACCTCAGCGCGAAACTGCAGCGCCGCAAGAGCGGACGGCTCGTCACACCGGGGCACTACTTCCGCGACTACCACAACCCCTACGCCCACCTCGGCTACCACTGGTACTGCCTGGAGGACCCCGACCGCCGCTGGCGAGCCGACCAAGACTCCCTGATCACCTTCGTCGAAGCGATCCGCACCTATCTCGGGACGGCGGACTGATGCGCTGCGTCCTACGCCTGCCCACTCGCGTGTGGCGCCCGGCCGAAGAGCACCTGCTGGCATGCCCGTCCGAACGTATGGCCTACCTGCTGGCCCGCGCCAGCACCTGGACGGACCCGTGGGGCCGACACACGACAGATCTGCTCGTCAGGCAGGCACTGCTCATCCCGGACACGGCGCTGCACGTGCAATCCCCGGTGCGCGTCGAGGTCGACCCCGCCTTCACCCGGCAGGTCCTCCTGGCCTGCTACGAGACCGGGATGTCGCTGGTGGACGTCCACACACATCCATTCGGCGACGGACCGGTCTGGTTCTCCAGCCACGACGAGCACAACATGCGCCTTACTCACGCCGAGTTCGCCGCGACCATGCCGGACGAACCGCCGGCCATCGCCGCCTCCCTCGTCCTCGGCCCAGGTGGACTGGCCGGCGCCTGGTCTCCGCAACCGCGTCGACTCGCGCCGCTTGACACATGCCACCTGCTGGACGACACCCTGAACGAGGTCCCGCTGTGCACACCATGACCGAGGCCCTCGATGCCGATAGGCACGACCGTCAAGTTCGTGCTTTCGGCCAGGACGGGCAGCACAAATTGCGCTCTGCCACCGCGGCCGTCGTCGGCGTCGGCGGGATTGGCTCACTGCTCGTCCAAGGACTTGCCCATCTCGGCATCGGACGGCTGATCATCGTGGATCCCGACCACGTCGAAGCCACCAACCTCAACCGCCTCACCGGTGCCACGCCGACCGACGTATGCGACGGCACGTCCAAAGTCGAGGTCGCGGCCCGCGCCGTCGAACGCATCGACCCGAACATCCCCGTCCACGCTCTGCAAGACAGCATCCTCGACACTGACGTGTGGATGTCTCTGCGCTGCGCCGACCTGATATTCGGCGCCGTTGACGGCCACGCACCACGTTGGGCACTCAACTCACTCGCCGTGCAGTACGCCCGCCCCTACATCGACACCGGCGCCGAGATCACCACGAACGGGTCCAACCCGCTCGACGTCTCCGGACACGTCGCGACCGTGACGCCGGGCGGGCCCTGCCTGCTATGCCTGTCCGGCTACGATCCGACAGCCGCCTCCATGGAACTCGACCCGGTCCTCACCACCGCGAAGCGCAGCGCCGGATACCTTCACGACGCACCCGACGAACCAACCCCGAGCGTCATCTTCCTCAACCAGGCCATCGCCGGCATCGCCCTCGGCGAGGCCCTCAACCTCCTCACCGGCTGGCACCGCCCACGCCCACGCCCGTACACCCTCATCGATCTGGCCGGCCCCGCACTCACCGCCATCGATGCCGACCCCCAACCCGACTGCCCCGCCTGCGGCCTCGAATCACCCCGCGGCGAAGGCGACGCCACACCGCCACCCCACTTCTCAACACCCACTCCACCCCCACGCCCCTGACCGCATCACCCACACCAAACGCGCGGCCCCGTCACGGGACCGCGCGTTTTCAATTGATCCGATGCGGTTTTGTCGAGCGCTGCGACTACAAGGGTCTCTCGCAGGCACGCGCCCGTCGACGTTTCAATCCGCTGCGGTTTTGTTGAGCGCTGCGACTTCACCAAGAACGGCCAGTCGATCATGGGTGACAGTTTCAATCCGATGCGGTTTTGTTGAGCGCTGCGACCCAATCGACAGAGGTAACCACAGAGGGCCGGGCGAGTTTCAATCCGATGCGGTTTTGTTGAGCGCTGCGACTCCCAACGTCGCCAACGGCTGACACTAGTCGGTCGGTTTCAATCCGATGCGGTTTTGTTGAGCGCTGCGACTATACCTTTCGGGGGACCCGGGTCATGACGCTCTTGTCATGAGTTTCAATCCGATGCGGTTTTGTTGAGCGCTGCGACCGAGACAGACGGGTACAAAGTGTACCTGCTAGGTTTCAATCCGATGCGGTTTTGTTGAGCGCTGCGACCTTTTTCATCGGGGGGCGCTATGGCCGGTGCCAGAGGTTTCAATCCGATGCGGTTTTGTTGAGCGCTGCGACCTACTGGGGCGCCTAGCAGAGCGCCAACCAGGGGTTTCAATCCGATGCGGTTTTGTTGAGCGCTGCGACGATCGCGCAAAACTGACGAGAGGCGGGGTATGTCTGGTTTCAATCCGATGCGGTTTTGTTGAGCGCTGCGACTGAAGGGTGACACGTCACCATGACTCACACCGACAGGTTTCAATCCGATGCGGTTTTGTTGAGCGCTGCGACCATGACCGAACTCCAGCTCGCCGGGGCGAAGAAGAAGGTTTCAATCCGATGCGGTTTTGTTGAGCGCTGCGACACTCCTGATGCAGTCCAGGTCGTGCTCGTTGAAGTTTCAATCCGATGCGGTTTTGTTGAGCGCTGCGACTCTACAACGTGAAGGGCGCCTGCTTCTACGACCGGTTTCAATCCGATGCGGTTTTGTTGAGCGCTGCGACAGTACCTCAGATTATGGGGGTCTGACCTGCAGGTTTGCAAGATCATGCGCCAACCTCCCCGCGAGCGATCTTGAAGAGGTGTCGCAGACGATCTTCAAACAGGCGTTTGTGCAGGTCAGAGGTGATTTTCGAGGTGTGCGCCAACCTCCTGGCAATTCTGTGAATGGCACGAAAACTGCTCGTCCATCGGTTGTGGGCATGAGGACACACGAGCAGACGAGGGCAGGGGCGCGGCTGGCTGAGCGGCTGGCTAGCGATCGAGTGCTATGGGCCGCCTGGTCGCGGGTGGCCGCCGGCAGTGGCATGGCCGGGGCGGACGGAGTCACGGCGGCCGTGTTCGGCCGCGAGGTCGGACCCCGGCTGACGACCCTGGCTACGCTGCTGCGAGAACAGCGGTACCAGGCACAGCCACTCCGGCCGGTCCGGCTGATGCGCGGCGGCAAGCCCCGGACGCGGGGGTTGCCGACCATCTGTGACCGCATCGTCCAGCGAGCCTTCCTGAACATTCACGGGACTCGGTTGAATCCCGCCAACCCGGTAAGTTTCTCATACCGTCCCGGACGGTCATGGCTCAACGCGCTCGAGCAAGTGCAGCGGCATCGCGATTCTGGGCTGACGTGGGTTCTGCGGACCGACATCGCCGACTTCTTCGCTGAGGTCGGCCACCGATTGCTGCTGGAACAGGTCGCAGGGCGGATACACGATCCCTACGCCGCCGAACTCGTCCGTTCGTGGGTGTGCGCGCCATGGCTGATGCCCGAAGGGGTGGTGGATCGCCGCCGGGGATTGCCGGAGGGCGCGCCGATCAGCCCGGCGCTCGCGGAGTTCTTCCTCGCCGATTTCGACCGTGAAGTGGACGGGAGATCAGGGCGCCTGGTCCGCTACGCCGACGACCTGACCGTCCTGTGCCAAGGACCGGACGAGGCGATGGCGGCTCTCACCGAGGTCGATCGGGCCCTGACGGCGCGCGGGCTGCGCATCAACCCCGACAAAACCTACATCGCCGATTTCGACTTCGGGTTCACCCTGCTGGGCTGGCGTTTCGTCGGCACGACAGCGCAGCCCGCCGGAACGGAAGAGGGAGGTCGTTGAGGTGGTGCTGATTCACGGCCGACCGTTCCATGTCGTGGGTACCGGGTGCGTGGTGCGCCGCAGGGGCGGACGGCTGGTGGCGCTGAAGGACGGAGAACTGCGGGCCTCGGCACCGCTGACGCAAATTTCCGAGGTGGTGCTGTCGGGGCAGGTGGGAATCTCCACCCAGGCCATGCATGCGCTGCTGTCCCGCGATATCCCTCTTGTGCTGCTTTCAGGGACGGGCAGGCCGCTGGGAAGAATGGAACCGCCCAGCGCGGGGCATGTGCTCGCCCGCCGCCGGCAGTTGGAGCGGCACGCTGTCGTATCCGACAGAGTGGAGCTGTCACGTGCTCTGGTGGCGGGGAAGATCCGCAACCAGCATGTGCTGCTGCGCCGCCGCGCCCGGCGTGCGCGCGATCCCGAACTGGTGTGGCAGGCAGCGGCACGGCTGTCGGCGCTGGAGGTCAGGGTCGCCGAGTGCGGTGATGTCGCGCAGGTCATGGGGGTGGAGGGCGGTGCGTCCGGTGTCTACTACCGTGCCTTCTCTTCCGTCCTCGACCCCGGTCTGGGGTTCACCGGACGCGACCGGCGCAGCGCGGACGTGGTGAACGCCCTCACCAACTACTGCTCGGCCCTCCTGCGCGAGACCGTTACCTCCGGCCTGCTCGCCGCGGGCCTGGATCCGTACGTGTCATTCCTGCACACCCCGGCGCGCGGACGCCCGACCTTGGCGTTCGACCTCATGGAGGAATGGCGGCCGATCCTGCTGGACTCCACCGTCCTGGCGCTCACGGGACTGCGCGCGGTCACGACCGAGGACTTGGAGGACGGCCCGGACGGGCCGTGGCTGTCACCGCAGGCCCGCAGCCAGATCATCACGCGCTTCCACGCCAGGCTCGCCGCCCCGGCGCGCGGCTGGCCGGCGCCACCCGCGCGCCGCAGCTACGCCGACCAACTCCGCGCCCAATGTGTCGCCCTGCGCGCCTGGATCCTCGGCGAAACCGAATCGTACGAACCGTTCACCTGGAGATGACCTGATGACCGACCGCACATCCTGGACCGTGACCTTCGACGTCTCCTCCGACGCCGGACGCCGCGCGGTGAACCGGCCGCTGGCCGGATACGGCCCCCGCGTCCTGTTCACCGTCTACGAGATCGGTGCCGACGCTGCCGAACTGGACGAGATCGTCAAGCAGGCGAGCGAGCATCTGCGGCCAGGCGACCACCTACTGGCGCTCCCGAACTGCCCTCGCTGCCGGGCGGCGCATCGCGGTGGAACGGCCGAGCAGGTCAGCCCGCTGGGCTGGGTCGTGCCATGAAGGGGCCGGTACTGGTCTGTTACGACGTGTTCGACGACGGCCGCCGCGACCGGCTACGGGCCGCGCTGGACGAGGTCGCCGACCGGTTCCAGCAGAGCGGCTGGCTGATCCCCGACGCGGCCGGCCTGGACGCCCACCGCGCCGCCGCCGCCCTGGAAGGATTGTTGGCACCGGTCGACCGGCTGCGGATCTACGCGCCCTGCCCCTCGTGCGCACGACGCCTGCGAACGGCCCCGGAACCCGCCGAGCGTCACCTCGTCCGACCGGTATGGGTCGCCCGCTGATCATCGGCGCACGCTCTCACTAAGGTTCCCCCACACGCCCGACGACACGGAGGCCGAGGCCCGCATGCCCGCTCGCATCATCGTCCACCTCGAGCCCGCCGGCACACGCCCGCCGATCCCCCCGCCGCACACCGGCCCGGCCGTCAACGCCGCCTTCCTGGCAGCGCTTCGCGATTCCGACGAAGGCGACCTGTCGGCGGCACTCCACGACACGCGACCGCCGAAACCGTATGCGCTCACACCGCTGCTGGACGAGCGGAACCGGCGCGTCAGCGCGTCCAGCCGCCTGGTGCGGTTCGAGGCCGGGGTCCTGGTCGACTCGCTCACCGCGCCCGTCCTGCAGGCGCTGGCGACTACTGCCACCGTGCGGGTGGCGCGCTGCCTCTACGAGGTCGCGTCCGTCGAGGTGGCCGGAGCCGCGCCCTATCCGGAACTGCTCGCAGCAGGCCGTCCCGTCGAACAATGGACCTTCCAGATCGTCACACCCGTCGCCTTCTTCACCGCCCGAGAAGAAGGCGTACGCCGCGCCCGCCCTTTCCCCGAGCCCGAATGGGCCTTCTCCGACCTGTACCGCAAGTGGAACGCCTTCGCCCCGGACACCGCATTGGACGAAACGGCGAGCCAGGCCATCACGCAGAACCTCGAAGTCGCCGACTACCGCCTGACGACGGCCGAACACCTGTTCAAAGCCAACGTCCCGCCGGCCCGTGGCAGTGTCGGCGAGATCATCTACCGCGTCGCCGACTCCCGGCAATGCTCGGCGGAGGCGCAGGCGAGCCTGGACGCCCTGGTTCGGTTCAGCGCCTACGGCGGTATCGGAGACCGCACCGGCATCGGCATGGGATACGTCCTCCCGTCAGGCCGATGACCGGTCCCGAGTCGTATGCGCAGCGCGTCCGCACCCGACCCTACGGGCCACGCGAGATAGTGGCGGGCAGCATCGCTGCCTGGTTGCACGGCCCGTTCGCCGTGCTGACCTTCACCGGCGAGTCGGCCACCATGACCGTCCGCGCCGACCTGAACGTCCCCTCGGTCGGTGTCGACCTCCTCGACTTGTTCACCGCTGCCGCAGACGGGGGCGCCGCATGCCTGCCCCGCCCCGAACGGCTGGTCGGGGAGCAAGCGATCACTGAGGACGGCTCGGTCGTCGTCCGGCAGCTCGCGGTGGAGCCGGCGGCGGGGGGCGCGTGCCTAACACTGAGTACGGACGCCCGAATGGTGGATGTGGCGCTCAGCGCGGGCGATGCCGGGCGGATCGCCGCGGAGATCCGCCGGTGGACGAGCGCGTGATGATCGCGGCGCGCGGCCCCGGTCACCGCCCGACCGCGTCGGCGGGCGCTACGCCGCCACCCGATCCGCCCACTCCACCCCCGCCGTGGCCACCAGGACCGCGAAGCGCCGCACCATCCGCTCGGCTTGCTCCGGCGCAATGCCGAACTCGTGGACGGCCAGAGCGACCGGATTTGCGCACCGTCCGCCGCCGACCGCGCATATGGCGGCGACGATCCTCCGGTACGTTTCCCGGCGGATCGCACGTGGCTCGGGCTCATCCGCACGGACCCTGAGCAGACGGCCCAAAGTCACGCGAGCCTGATCCCGTTCCGCAGCCGTTACAAGGCCGTGCAGCGGATCCGCCGCCGGCACGGCACCGGAGCCGTCCACCGGCTCGTCGATGTTGGCGGCGAAGAAGCCCGGATTGACCGCCCGCAGCGCCGCCAACGCCGCCCCCATACGCCGGGACGCCTCCACCCGCGTCAACCCATGGCGTTCGCGCAGGTCGTCCGGCACCTGAAACGGATCGGAGACCCTTCGCCGCATCCGGAACACCACCAGAATGAGCATCTCCAGACCCGCGGGATCGTCCCGCAGCGAAGCAGCCCAGGCCGCCTGCCGCAGGTCCCGGTCCGGACGCGCCGACGCACCCCGCCGCACCGCGTCCGCGCGCCTCGTCCGCTCCTCCAGATGCCGCAACGGGTAGTGGACGAGCTGCGCGCGAGCGGCCCGCAACCAGGCGGGCTCGTCGCCGCCCTTTGAACCCCGCAGCCTGGGCGCCCAGGCAGCGGCGTCCTCGTCCCGCGCACCCGGCGACGCCAAGTGCTCGCACACCAGGACCATCTCGCGGACAGGCTGCCCCGAACTGGTCACCAGCATCGCCCCGCCGATCGCGCCGCGCAGCCGACCGAAGCTCTCCAGAAGCAGGTCGTCGGCCGCCGCCTCGCACTCGGCGCACCATCCCTGACCAGCCGGCGCGCTACAAACCCGACCGGCGTGCCTGGCCCGATCCAGCGGTCCGCGCGCAGCGACGCGCAACGCCGGAGAAACGAGCGTGTGGAACGCCGCGAACGCGATCGCGTCATCACGGTCGACCAAATGGGAGATGGGCCGCACGAAGCCTCCTGAGGTAGTCCGAACAGACCGTCCGTCCCACAGGTGTGAAACCCGGAGACCCGGTCTTCCTCAGGAGGCACAAGGCCTCGAAACGCTCTTCGGCCGCAGCCGTCGAACGCTCACCAGTATCGGAGGCCCCCTCCGTCCACGTCAACCCCTTCCCACCGCCCCCCTCGGCGGTCAGTGAATCCAAGGCCCGGCGTTCACCGACGTCCCTATTAATCCGATGCGGTTTTGTGGCGGCTGCGGCACTTCGCGAACGGGTGCAAGGACAAGGTCGACAGGTTTCAATCCGATGCGGTTTTGCGGCAGGCTGCGACATCCTCAAAGTCGGGAGTGACCATGGGACACCAGGTTTCAATCCGATGCGGTTTTGTGGCGGGCTGCGACTTTCACCTCCGGTCCAGGAAGTGCTCGCCATGATGGTTTCAATCCGATGCGGTTTTGTGGCGGGCTGCGACTCGCGGAAGCGCCGACCATCGGCATTCGCGACAGCGTTTCAATCCGATGCGGTTTTGTGGCGGGCTGCGACGGAAAACAATGGGACTGAGTCCGGAACACATTGAGTTTCAATCCGATGCGGTTTTGTGGCGGGCTGCGACAGTACCTCTGATTACGTGCCTCTGAGCTGCGGGTTTGCAAGATCATGCGCCAACCTCTCCGCAAGACCTCCGTCACGAGGGGCATTAACGATCACTACAGCGCTGTTCTTGCAGGTCA
>NZ_BCQS01000025.1 GCF_001552195.1 Actinomadura latina NBRC 106108 | reverse complement strand
CGACGTAGTCGGCCAGGTGCTCGCCGGTGAGGGTGGAGCGGGCGGCGACCAGGTCGGCGGGCGTGCCCTCGAAGACGATCCGGCCGCCGTCGTGACCGGCGCCGGGGCCCAGGTCGATGATCCAGTCGGCGTGCGCCATGACGGCCTGGTGGTGCTCGATGACGATGACCGACTTGCCTGAGTCCACGAGCCGGTCGAGCAGGCCCAGCAGCTGCTCGACGTCGGCGAGGTGCAGGCCGGTGGTGGGCTCGTCCAGGACGTAGACGCCGCCCTTGTCGCCCATCTGGGTGGCCAGCTTCAGGCGCTGCCGCTCGCCGCCCGACAGGGTGGTGAGCGGCTGGCCGAGCCGCAGGTAGCCGAGCCCGACGTCGGCCATCCGCTGCAGGATCTTGTGGGCGGCCGGGATCCGGGCCTCGCCGGAGCCGAAGAACGCCTCGGCCTCGGTCACCGGCATCGCGAGGACCTCGCTGATGTCGCGGCCGCCGAAGTGGTGCTCCAGCACCGCCGCCTGGAACCGCTTGCCGTCGCACTCCTCGCAGGTGGTGGCGACGCCCGCCATCATCGCCAGGTCCATGTAGACGACGCCGGCGCCCTTGCAGTTCGGGCAGGCGCCCTCGGAGTTGGCGCTGAACAGGGCGGGCTTCACCCCGTTGGCCTTGGCGAAGGCCTTGCGGATCGGGTCGAGCAGCCCGGTGTAGGTGGCCGGGTTGCTGCGGCGCGACCCCTTGATGGGGGCCTGGTCGACGGTGACGATCCCGTCCCGTCCCGCCACCGACCCGCCGATCAGCGAGCTCTTGCCGGAACCGGCGACGCCGGTGACGACGACGAGCACGCCGAGGGGGATGTCGACGTCGACGTCCTGCAGGTTGTGGGTGCTCGCGCCGCGCACCTCCAGGGCCCCGGACGGTGCCCGCACCGACGGCTTGAGGGAGGCGCGGTCGTCCAGGTGCCGCCCGGTGAGGGTGTCGCTGGCGCGCAGGCCCTCGACGGTCCCCTCGAACACCACCTCGCCGCCCCCGGTGCCGGCGTGCGGGCCGAGGTCGACGACGTGGTCGGCGATCGCGATCGCCTCCGGCTTGTGCTCGACGACCAGGACGGTGTTGCCCTTGTCGCGCAGCTCCCGCAGCATGCCGTTCATCCGCTGGATGTCGTGCGGGTGCAGCCCGATCGTCGGCTCGTCGAAGACGTAGGTGACGTCGGTGAGCGACGACCCGAGGTGGCGGATCATCTTGGTGCGCTGCGCCTCGCCGCCCGACAGCGTCCCGGACGGCCGTTCCAGGCTGAGGTAGCCGAGCCCGATCTCGACGAACGAGTCCAGGGTGTGCTGCAGCGTCGCCAGCAGCGGCGCGGTGGACGGCTCGTCCAGTTCCCGCACCCACGCGGCGAGGTCGCTGATCTGCATCGCGCAGGCGTCGGCGATGCTGATCCCGTTGATCTTGGAGGAGCGGGCCGCCTCGGTGAGGCGGGTGCCGCCGCAGTCGGGGCAGGCGGTGAAGGTGATCGCCCGGTCCACGAACGCGCGGATGTGCGGCTGCATCGCCTCCCGGTCCTTGGCCAGGAACGACTTGCGGATCCGCGGGATCAGCCCCTCGTAGGTCACGTTGATGCCGTCGACCTTGATCTTGGTGGCTTCCTTGTGGAGCAGGTCGTGCAGCTCGGTGCCGGTGTACTCGCGGATCGGCTTGTCGGGGTCGAGGAATCCCGAGCCCATGAAGATCCGGCCGTACCAGCCGTCCATGCTGTAGCCGGGGATGGTGAGGGCGCCCTCGCGCAGCGACCTGGCGTCGTCGTACAGCGCGGTCAGGTCGAAGTCGGTGACCGAGCCGCGTCCCTCGCAGCGCGGGCACATGCCGCCGGTGATGCTGAAGGTGCGCTTCTCCTTCACCTGCTTGCCGCCGCGCTCCACGGTGACCGCGCCCGCGCCGCTGATCGAGGCGACGTTGAACGAGAACGCCTTGGCCGGCCCGATGTAGGGCTTCCCGAGCCGGCTGAACAGGATGCGCAGCATCGCGTTGGCGTCGGTGGCGGTGCCCACGGTGGAGCGGGGGTCGGCGCCCATCCGCTGCTGGTCGACGATGATCGCGGTCGTCAGCCCTTCGAGGACGTCGACCTCGGGCCGCGCCAGCGTCGGCATGAAGCCCTGCACGAACGTGCTGTAGGTCTCGTTGATCAGCCGCTGCGACTCCGCGGCGATCGTGTTGAACACCAGCGAGCTCTTGCCCGAGCCGGAGACGCCGGTGAACACCGTCAGCCGCCGTTTCGGGATCTCGATGCTGACGTCCTTGAGGTTGTTCTCACGCGCCCCGTGCACCCGGATCAGGTCGTGGCTGTCGGCGGCGTGCGGCGCAGGCGGCTGCGCGCCGGTCCCCGTGGCCATGCTCATCATGTCTCCATCTGTTTCGCGGTCTGCGTCGACGTCGCCTGGCTCTCACCAGTCCCGCCCCGTACCCATGGCTTTCCTGCACTTCGTCCGTCAGGGCCCGCGTCACCTCTCGGCGGCGCCCCGCGCCCCCGCCGGACGGCGGCCCGCTCCCGGCTCCCGCGGCAGGACGCCGGGGAGGTGCCGCGGCGCGGGACGGCGTCCTCGGCGGACACGCTAGTCATCGCAGGCCGGCCGGCGCTTCTCGATTCCTGACCGGCCGGCTCGCCTGCTTGGCGACGCAGGACGGCATTCCGGCCGTCGCGCCGGCCACCTGGCGGCGGTAGGCGCCGGGCGGCATGCCGACCAGTTCGGCGAAGCGGGTGCTGAAGGTTCCCAGCGACGCGCAGCCGACCGCGAAGCACACCTCGGTGACGGTGAGGTCGCCGCGCCGCAGCAGCGCCATCGCCCGTTCGATGCGCCGGGTCATCAGGTAGCCGTAGGGGGATTCACCGTAGGCGCGGCGGAACTGGCGGCTGAGGTGCCCGGCCGACATGTGCACTCCGCGGGCCAGCGCCTCGACGTCGAGCGGCTGGGCGTACTCGCGGTCGATGCGGTCCCGGACCCGGCGCAGCCGGGCGAGGTCGCGCAGGTGCTGCGCCTCGTCAGATCTGCTGCTCATCTCAGAAATCGTGCCACACCACTACGACAAAGAGACCGGGTGGAGCGGCGGGCCCGTGACCACCGCGGCCCGGAACCACACGGCGGCAGGACGCCTTCCGCGGGCCTGGCCGCATGGCAGGGGGAGGGGCGGCGGCGGAGAGTGAGGAGCGTCCGAGCCCGAACCCCACCTGGGAGCGCCATGAACGCGGACATGGTGATCAGCGTCCTGTTCTTGATCATTCTGGCGGTGAGCGCGGCCGCCGCGCTGCACGGACGGTTACGGCGGGGCGCGCCGCTGGGGCTCGGAATGCGCGGCGGGGCGGGCCGCGAGCTGGCGGCCGGGCTGGCGATCGGGTCGGCCGGGCTGGCGATCGGGTCGGCCGGCATGGCCGCGACCGTGGCCGCCGTCGTGGCGCTGACCCCCACCGGCGTCCACGACGTGCGGTTCGACGCCGCGAAGCTGGCCTACGCCACCGCCGTCCTGGCCGCGGCGGCGGTGGGCGAGGAGGTCGTGTACCGGGCGCTCATGCTGGGCGGCCTGGCGCGGCTGACCCGCCGCCCGGCCGTGGCGCTGCTGGGCGCGGGCGCGGTGTTCGGGCTCGTCCACATCACCGGAAGCCCGGACGCCACCGCCGTCTCGGTCCTGAGCAACGCGCTCGGCGGGGTCAATTCGCCTGGAACTTCGCGCAGGGCCCGGTGGCCGGTTTCCCGATCAGTGACGAGACGTCCTTCAGCGGGGCGCTGCTGCGCCCGGTCACCGAGGGCGCGGACTGGCTGACCGGCGGCGCGTACGGCCCGGAGGGCAGCGTGCTGTCGCTAGTCTTGCGCGTCGCGATCATCGCCATGACGCTGGCGGTGACCGCCCGCCGGCCCTCCGCCGTCCCCGCGCGGACGGCCCCGGACCCGGCGGACACCTGAGCCGCCGCCCCGGGAACGTGTACTACTGGGCAGTGCCACTGTGCTTGGCCCCGCCACTGCGCGACACGGGAGACGCCGACGTATGAGAACGCCACCATCGCCGCCTGGTGCGGAGCGGCCCGGCGGCCCGGCCGTCCGGATCGGCGCTCTGGTCCCGCTGACCCGGCCCGGCTGGGTCGATGCGGGCCGGCACCTGCTCGCCGGACTGGAACTGGCCGCCGGCGAGGTCAACGACGCCGGCGGGATCGCCGGCAGACCGCTCGAACTGGTGGTCCGCGACACCGCGGCCGATCCCCGGCGGGCCACGGCGGCCGTGGACGAACTGGCCGGCCTGGGCGTGGCCGCCCTGGCGGGGGAGTACCACAGCGTCGTCGCCCGCGCCGCGGCCGCCAGGGCCGACGCCCTCGGCCTGCCGTTCCTGTGTTCGTCGGCCGTCCTGGACGCGCTCACCGAACGGCCGGCGGAAGGTGTCGCGCGCCTGGCCCCGGCGCAGTCGCACGGCTGGCGGATCTACGCCGATTTCCTGCTCGGCGCGGGGCACCGCCGGATCGCCGCGGCGACCCAGCCGAGCGCGTACTGGGCGTCGGGGGCCCGCATCCTGCGCGAGCACCTCGCGGCAGGCGGCGGCGCCCTCACCGAGCTCGACATGGGCGCGCTCGACCCCGCGGCCGTGTGCGAGGAACTCGCCGGCGGGCGCGCGACGGCCCTCCTGCTTCTGGTCGGCCACCCGGAGCCCGCCGTGCCGATCGTCGAGTCCGTCCGCCGCGACCGGCGCCTCGCCGACGTCGTGATCGGTGCTCCGGCCGGGCAGCCGGAGTTCGCCGGATGGGCGGCGGCACTGGGCGGCGACGGCGCCGGGGTGCCCTTCCTGCGCTACCTGCCGGAACGTCTCGGCCCGCTCGGCGCACGGGTGGAGAGGGCTCTGCGCGAGCGGCTGGGGCAGGCGCCCTCGTTCGTCGCCTTCGAGGGCTACGACACGGTCGCCGTCCTCGCCGAGGTGCTGCGGTCTCACGGCCCGGACCGGGCGCGCACCGCCGGATCGTGGCCGCGCGTCGAGGTCGAGGGCACCCGCGGCACGATCCGGTTCTCCCGCACGCCGGGCGTCAGCGTCTGGCAATGGGCTTGGGCGCCCGTCCAGGTCGTCGACCGGGATCCGGCGGAACCCGGTCGCTTCCGGATCCTGCACTCCGGCTGAGAGGCGCGCCGACCCGCCCGCGTCCTCAGTGCGGGCGGGAAGGGCCGGGCCGCTGGACCCGGCGGCCCTCGGCGGGCGGGGCGTGGTCACGGCTTGTCGAAGGTCTTCTTCGCCCAGAGATAGGAGAGGACGCCGATGCCGGCGCACCAGGCGGTGGCGGCGGCGCCGCTGCCGCCGATCGGGGTGCCGAGGAGGAGCCCGCGGACGGTTTCCATGATCGGGGTGAAGGGCTGGTATTCGGCGAACCAGCGCAGGGCGGTGGGCATGGAGTCGGTGGGGACGAAGCCGCTGCCGAGGAAGGGCAGCAGGATCAGGGGCATGGGCGCGTTGCTGGCGGCCTCGGGGGTCGGGGATTTCAGGCCGAGGGCGACCGCGAGCCAGGTGACGGCCACGGCGAACAGGGTGAGCAGCCCGGCGGCGGCCAGCCATTCGAGCGCGGTGGCGTTAGGGCGGAACCCGATCGCCAGGGCGATGGCGATGAGGACGGCCATGCCGAGGAGCTGTTGGACGACGCTGCCGACGACGTGGCCGGTGAGGACGGAGGCGCGGGAGATCCGTATGGTGCGGAAGCGGGCGATGATGCCTTCGGTCATGTCGGTGGCGACCATGACGGCGGTTCCGGTGGCGGCGGTGGCGGCCGCCATGAGCAGGATGCCGGGGACGATGTAGTCGACGTAGGTCTGGCGGCCGCCGCCGAGGCCGGTGCCGAGGGTGCCGCCGAAGACGTAGACGAACAGCAGCAGCAGGATGACGGGCGTGACGATCAGCTGCACGGTCATCGACGGGTAGCGGAGAAGGCGCTTGAGCTGGCGCCGGACCATGGTGGCGGAGTCGCGCGCGGCGAGGGTGAGGGTGCTCATCGGGTGGTCTCCTTCTGCCGGCCGGTGAGGGTGAGGAAGACGTCGTCGAGGTCGGGGGTGTGGACGCTCATCTCGGCGATGTCGATCGAGCGTTCGTCCAGGAGGGTGAGCAGTTCGCGGATCGCGCGGACGCTGCCGTCCCCGGGCACCTGCAGGGTGAGCGCGTCAGGGTCGGCGGTCCCCGTGCCGAGGGCGCGGCGGGCGGCGTCGAGCAGGTGCGCGCCGGCGAAGGTGAGCTGGATGTGGCCGCCGGGGATGCGCCGCTTGAGCTCGTCGGCGGTGCCCTCGGCGATCAGCCGGCCGTGGTCGAGCAGGGCGATGCGGTCGGCGAGCTCGTCGGCCTCCTCCAGGTACTGGGTGGTGAGGAAGACGGTGACGCCGCCCGCGACGAGTTCGCGGACGATGTCCCACATGGTGCGGCGGCTGCGCGGGTCCAGGCCGGCGGTGGGCTCGTCCAGGAAGATCAGGCGGGGGTCGCCGACCAGGGTCATCGCCAGGTCGAGCCGCCGCCGCATGCCGCCGGAGTAGGCGCTCGCCGGCTTGCGCGCCGCGTCGGCCAGGTCGAAGCGGTCGAGCAGCTCGGCGGCCCTGCGCCTGCCGTCCCGGCGGGACAGGTGCCTGAGGTCGGCCATGAGGAGCAGGTTCTCCTCGCCGGTGAGCAGCTTGTCGACGGCCGAGTACTGGCCGGTGACGCCGATCGCGCCGCGCACGTCGTCCGGCCTGGTGGCCAGGTCGTGGCCGGCGACCCGGACGGTGCCGCCGCCGGCCGGTATCAGGGTGGACAGGATCTGCACGGTGGTGGTCTTGCCGGCGCCGTTCGGGCCGAGCAGGGAGAAGACCGTCCCTTCGGGGACGGCCAGGTCGACGCCGTCGAGCACGACCTTGTCGCCGTCCTTGCCGGGGTAGGACTTGCGCAGCCCCTCGGCTGCGATGGCCAGGGTCGTCATGGCGGGCTCCTTCAGAGGTTTCTGATACTGGAAAAGCTACGTTGCGTTCATAGATTCATCAACACGGTCGTTGCATAATGCCTACGTAAACGCACGTCATAGCGTCAAAAGTGTTGCAACAGCGATGCGGATAATGCAACGAGACAGCACTCGAAGCGTTGCAATGAATGAGAAGTGAACGCTATGGTGGGGGTATCAGGGAGCGCGAAGGAGAACGGAATGCCAGGGGGCAGGCTCACCCAGCAGGAACGGCGGCAGATCGCCTCGGGGCTGGCCGACGGCCTCGCCTACGCGGAGATCGCCAGGCGGCTCGGCCGTCCGACCTCGACGGTCACGCGCGAGGTGATGCGCAACGGCGGGCCCACCGGGTACCGCGCCGACCTGGCCCACCGCGCCACCGAGCGGCGCGCCCGCCGCCGGGCGCCCGCCGCGTCCCGGGGGAGCGCCTCGGCGCCCCTGCCGTACGGGCGCGACGCCGAGGCCGTCCGCGAGTACGAGGAGGCGTTCGCCACCGTCATGATGCGGTCGGGCCTGCCCAAGATGATGGCGCGGGTGCTGGTCTGCCTCTACACCACCGACTCCGGCAGCCTCACCGCGTCCGAGCTCGTCCAGCGGCTCCAGGTCAGCCCGGCGTCCATCTCCAAGGCGATCGCCTCGCTGGAGGGGCACACC
The DNA here is from genome assembly GCF_001552195.1 of Actinomadura latina NBRC 106108. Lineage (GTDB taxonomy): Bacteria > Actinomycetota > Actinomycetes > Streptosporangiales > Streptosporangiaceae > Spirillospora > Spirillospora latina. The sequence goes on along the minus strand of NZ_BCQS01000025.1, from coordinate 33,614 downwards.
CTGGTCCGCCGGGAACGCGACGAACGCCGGCGCGAGCGCTACAGCGTCGACAACGACCTCTACTACCAGTCGATGATGGCCAGCGCCCGCGACATCGCCGACCAGGTCGAGGTCGCGCGGCAGGGGGTGGGCGTGCTCGGTCCCGGCACCCCGGCCGCGGTCCGCCTCGAGAACATCGCCCGCTACCTCGACTACGTCGGGGAACGCTTCGCCCGCGCCGCCGAGCAGGCCCGCGACGTCCTCTACGCGCCGCCCGGAGCCGCCTCGGACGGCGCCGCCGAGCCGGGCTCCGATCGCGGATAGACGCCCGTCCCGGCGGCCACGGCCGACCGGGCGGGGCGCCGGTTGATAATCTCAACGTTGAGATGATCCGGGGAGGGGCGATGGCGGACGCGGTGGACGCGATCCTGGCGCAGTGGGCGCGGGAGCGTCCGGACGTGGACGTGTCCGCGATGGGCGTCGTCGGGCGGATCACGCGGGCGCAGCTGCTGCTGGGCAGGGAGCTGAAGGGCTTCTTCGCCGCGCACGGCCTGGAGAGCTGGGAGTTCGACGTCCTGGCGACGCTGCGCCGGCACGGCGCGCCCTACGAGCTGACGGCGGGCGCGCTGCTGAAGGCGGCGATGGTGACGTCGGGCGCGATCACCAACCGGATCGACCGGATGGAGGCCAAGGGCCTGGTCGAGCGGGTCCGGGACGGCGGCGACCGCAGGTCGGTGCGGATCCGGCTGACGCCGCGCGGCCTGGAGACCGTGGACGAGCTGGTCGCCCTGCACGCCGCCAACGAGGACCGGCTGCTGGCCGCGCTGGGCCCGGCCGGGCGCGAGCGGCTGGCCGGGGCGCTGCGCACGCTGCTGGAGTCCCTCGGCGACACCTCCCTCGGCTAGACCGGCTCGGCCGGCTGGGCCGGGAAGTCCCGGACGGCGCGGGTGACGCGGCCGGCGATGGCTGCCAGGTGCCCGGCGAGTTCGGGCGGGTCCAGCAGCGTGTAGTCGACGGGCAGCAGCGCGACGCGGTGGGCGAGGAACCGCAGTGAGTCCGAGCGGGTGTGCAGCAGGCAGGTGCGGTCGCCGGCCGGTTCCAGGACGCCGTGCCAGGCGGTGATCCGCCCGGCGGCCTCGGCGATGGGGACGTGCAGCAGCAGCCGCGCCCGGATGGCCCCGGATCCGCCGGCCAGGGCGTCCATCGTCCAGGAGACGGGGTCGGCGCCGCCGGGCAGCGCGCGTTCGGGGCCGCGGACGCCGGTGCGGTGCGGGCCGGTGATGCGGTCGGCGCGGAAGGTGCGCCAGGCGGCGCGGTCCTCGTCGTGGGCGAGCAGGTACCAGCGGCGGCCGGCGGCGACGAGCCGGTGCGGCTGCGCCAGCCGCCGGGTCTCGCCGCCGCCGGCGGCGGTGTAGGTGAAGCGGACGTGCTCGCGGGTGACGCAGGCGCCGGCCAGCAGCGCCAGGACGCCGGGGTCGGCGGCGGGCGGGCCGGCGTCCTGCGGCGGCAGCGACACGGCGGCCTCGGTGAGCGCGGCGACACGGGGCCGCAGCCGGTGGGGGAGGACCTGCTCCAGTTTGGCCAGGGCGCGCAGCGAGGCGTCCTCGACGCCGTTGACCGCGCCCGCGGCGGCGGTGCGCAGGCCGATGGCGATGGCGGTGGCCTCGTCGTCGTCCAGCAGCAGGGGCGGCATCGCGGTGCCGGCGGTGAGCCGGTAGCCGCCGGCGCCGCCGCGGGTGGCGTGCACGGGGTAGCCGAGCTCGCGGAGCCGGTCGATGTCGCGGCGGACGGTGCGGGCGGTGACGCCGAGCCGCTCGGCGAGCTCGCCGCCCGGCCACTCGCGGGGCGTCTGCAGCAGGGACAGCAGGCGGAGCAGCCGCCCGGACGGGTCGCGCATGCCCTCCATCCTGCCCGCCCATTAGGACGTTGGGTGACCTATCGGCGGTCTAGCGTCGGTGCCGAGGGCCGGAGAGACCGGGCTTCGCGAACGGAGGAACCATGCTGCGCGGATTCGCCACCATCAGCCTGTGGGCCGACGACCTGGAGGCCGCCAAGGACTGGTACGCCGGGCTGCTGGGCGTCCCGCCCTACTTCAGTGTCCCCGGACCGGACGGCCGCGCCGGCTACTACGAGTTCCGGGTCGGCGACTACGAGCACGAGCTGGGCCTGATCGACGCGCGGTTCCGCCCCGGCGGCCCGGCCGCCGCCCCGGGCGGCGCGATCATGTACTGGCACGTCGACGATCTGGAGGCGGCGGTGGAGCGGCTGCTGGCGATGGGCGCCCGCGAGCACGAGAGGATCACCGAGCGGGGCGAGGGGACGGGGTTCGCGACCGCGTCGGTGACCGACCCGTTCGGCAACGTCCTCGGCGTGATGTCCAACCCGCACTACCTGGAGATCCTGGCCAAGGCCGCACCGGCGGCCTAGCCGCGCCGCCCGGCTGTGAGGTGCGTCTCTTCCCGGCCGGGGACGTCACGTCCGCGGAGGTCACGGCCGTCATGTGTGCATGGAGACTTTCGTGGTCCGGCCGCGCGACACGACCTGCCACGCCCTCCTGTACGCCGCGCACGACGCGTTCCGCCGGGACCTGGACCGGCTCGCGGCGGCGGTGGCGGCGGGCAAGGGCGGGGCCGCGCACGTGCGCGCCGGCTGGGACAACCTCAAGGACCAGCTGCGCATGCACCACGACCTGGAGGACCGGCTGCTGTGGCCGCGCGTGGAGCGCGCGGTCGCGGGACGCCCGGCGGACCTGGCCGTGCTGGCGGAGATGCGCGCCGAGCACTCCGGCATCGGCGCGCCGGTCACCGGTGTCGACGCGGCCCTGGCGGGCGGCGGCGACGGCGTGGCGGCCGTGCGGGCGCTGCGGGAGGCGCTGGAGGCGCATCTGCGGCACGAGGAGGCGACGGCGCTGCCGCTGGCCGAGTCGGTGCTGCGGGCCGGGCAGTGGCGGTCGCTGGCCGCCGACGCCGAGGGCCGCTGCGCGGCGGACGCGCCGCTGTACGTCCCGTGGGTCGTGGACGCCATCGCGCCCGTGGACCGCAGCCGGTTCCTGGCGGCGCTGCCCCGGCCGGTGCGCGAGCGCAACCGGGTGATGTGGGAGCCCCTCTACCGCAAGCGCCGCCTGTGGAGCACCTGACCGGGCGTCACCAGGGGACGGCGCGGACCCGGACGTGGTCGTCGCCCGGGTCGTAGTACGACAGCAGCAGCGCGTCGCGGGTGGACAGCTCGGGGTGGCCGATGAGGGCGCGGCACTGGTCGAGCCCGGTCCCGCCGGTGCAGCCGACGGTGCCGCCCCCGGCCGGGCGCCACGGCCCTTCGGGGGCGGGGGCGCGCCAGAGCCGGTACCGGCCGTCCAGGCCGCGCTGCTCGATCATGACCAGGCCCCTGCCGAGGCGCGTGAAGTCGGCGACGTGCACGGCGTAGGGCGCGGCGCCTGGGACGACGCTCGCCGCGGCGGACGCGTCGGGCGCCCATCCGGTGGCCGTCCGGTACTCGTAGGCGGCCGGGTCGCGCCAGGCGGCGGGGTCGGCGCGGACGCGGGCCAGGGTGACGCGGCCGCCGTCGCAGGCGCCGAACCCGTGGGCGTCGCAGCCGGCGGCGAACAGGTACAGGTGCCCGCGGGCGAAGACGGGCGAGCCGAGGTTCTGCTGGAACGGCAGCCCGCCGGGCGCGGTGAAGGGGGTCGCGCGGCCGGTGAGGGCCCCCCGGCCGGGCCGGTACTCGATCAGGCCGAAGCCCTGGGTGCTGATGGCGGCGGCGGTGACGCACACGTCGGTGTAGGTGATCAGCAGTGCGCCCGTGCCGGGCGGGCGGGCGGCGCCCGACACCCAGGAGGCGCTGTAGGCGGTGCCGGGGACGTGGCAGGGCCGCCCGCCGGGCAGGACGAGGCCGGGCGGCGTGCCCAGCAGCCCCTGCGGCGGCCGCGCCGCCCCGCGATCCGGCCCGCGAGCCGGCTGGGGCGCGGTTCCGGAGGGGGTGGGGAGTTCGGTGAGGGCGGCGGGGACGCGGCCGGGGACGGCGGGCCCGGTCGCGGCGGTGGCGCCGAGCCACAGCCCGGGGCGGGCGCCCTTCCACACCGAGTCGCAGAACAGCCACAGGCTGCGGCCGGGCCGTCCGGGCAGCGGCGCGCTGTAGCCGCAGTCGCGGTCGATGGCGTTGCCGGGCGCGGCGGTCTCGTAGCGGGACAGGACGCGGGCGGGCGGCGCCGCTCCCGGCGCCCCTCCCGGCGGCGGGGCCGGGGTGCCGCCGCCGGCGGCCGCGAGGACCGCGGCCAGCACGCCCGCCGCCGCGATGGCGGCGGTCGCGGGACGGGGACGGCTGCGGGGACGGCTGCGGGTCAGCGGGACTCCCGGGAGGGCGGCGTCGGGACCTCACAGCGTGGCCCCTGACCCGTCCGCGATCAAATCCCGCGGCCGGCCGATCCGGGGGCGGCCGCTCAGAAGCGGGCGGTGAGCAGGGCCAGGACGGCGACGCCCGCGGTGAGCCAGGCGGCGTAGTCGCCGATGTGGCCCGAGTGCAGCGCATGCAGGCGGGCCGCGACCGCGCCGGCGGCGCGGCCCAGGGCGCGGGCGCCGCCGGCCGGGGCCGCGGAGCGCGGACGGGCCGCGGCGGGACGGCGGACGCCCGCGGCGGCGACCGCCGCGGCCAGCAGCAGCGTGACGGCGGATCCGGCGAGGCCGGCCGCGGTCCACGGGTCGGCGGGCGGCGCGTGCGGGTACGTGACCTGCCCGTCCAGGACGAGTCCGGCGTAGGCGTCCCGGCTCGCGAACAGGTGCGCGGCACCCGAGACGAGCCCGCCTGGCATCAGCCCCGCCGCCACTCCGGCCGCCAGCAGCACCGCGCCCGGCAGGATCATCGTCCAGGGGACGGACCGGAGCCCGCCGGGCGTCTCGGGATCCTCGTGCCCGCTGTCCCCGCCGGGCCCCCCGGCGTCCTGCTCGGTGGGGGTCGCGCGCCACACGGTGAGCCAGACCCGCAGGACGGCCCCGGCGGTGAGCGCGGACGCGGCGGCCGACAGCGGCGGGTACCACCACCAGCCCAGTTCCAGGACGGCGTGCTCGGTGACCGCGTGCCCGGCGAACAGCCCGGACGGCGGCAGCCCCGCCAGGCACAGCGCCCCCACCAGGAACGTGGCGCCGGTGACGGGCAGGCCGCGGCCCCGTCCGCGCAGCTCCCGCGCGTCGACGGTCTCGTGCCGGTTCAGCAGCACCCCGGCGGCCAGGAACAGCGCGCCCTTCACCCCGGCGTGCCCGGCCAGGTAGTAGGCGGTGCCGCCGAGCGCGCCGGGGGTGCCGGCGGCGACGCCGACCAGCAGCAGCCCGACGTGGCTGATGGTGGAGTAGGCCAGCAGCCGCTTGATGTGGTGCTGCAGCAGGCACATGACGGCGCCGAGCAGCGCGGCGGCGGCGCCGAGGACGGCGACGGCGCGCAGCGGGACGAGCCCGGCGAACATCGCCCAGTACGTCCGCGCCACCCCGTACACGCCGAGTTCGACCATGATGCCGGAGAACAGCACGCACACGGGGGTGGGGGCGACGGCGTGGGCGTCGGCGAGCCAGAAGTGGAAGGGGACGGCGGCGGCCTTGACCAGGTAGCCGGTGCAGATCAGCACGAACGCCGCGGTGATGGGGGCGCCGCCGTGGCGGGTCCCGGCGCCGGGGACGGCGAGGTGGCGCCCGATCGCGGCGAGGCCCAGCTGCCCGGTGCGGCCGTAGACCAGGGCGATCCCGGCGAGGGACAGATAGGCGCCGATCGACTGGACGATCCCGAAGTTCAGGGCGCCGTGGACGGTGGCGGGCTCCTCGGCGCGGTACCCGGTCAGCGTGAACGCCACGACGCTCATCAGCTCGAAGAACACGAACGCGTCGAACAGGTCCCCGGTGTACACGAACGCGCACATCGACGCCAGGAACAGCAGGATCAGCGCGTGGAAGATCGCCTGGATCTCGGTGAAGTACCGCCAGGAGAACACCAGCGCGGCCAGGGTGAGGGCGGCGGCGACGCAGGCGAGGCCGGCGGCGAGGGGGTCGGCGGCCAGCGGGATCCCGACGCCGGTGCCGGGCCCCCACCCGCCGAGCCAGGTGACCTGGGGGTCGCGGCCGGAGCGGGCGAGGGTGAGCGCGGTGAGCACGGTGACGGCGGCGGCCGCCAGCAGCGCGGCGGCGTCCACGGCCGGCCGCGGCAGCCACCGCCCGGCGGCGGCCAGCAGCGCGGCGACCAGGACCGGCAGCGCGACGGTGGCCTGCAGGATCACGATTCGAGCGAGCGCAGCGCGCCGGGGTCCAGGGTGCCGCGCCGCTTGGCGACCTGCACGGCCAGGGCGAGCAGCAGCGCGGTGACGGTGGCGCCGACGACGATGTCGGTGAGGGTCATGGCCTGCACGACGGGGTCGGTGACGGGGCCCGCGGCGGGCGGCGGCGGCCGGTCGGAGAACACCGGCGCGGTGGCGCCGTAGCGGTGGCCGATGGCCAGCAGCAGCACGTAGGTGCCGGACTGGGTGACCGACAGGCACACCACGGCGTGGATGAGGTCGCGGCTGGTGACGATCCCGTAGATGCCGGCGAGCATGATCCAGCCGGCGGCCAGGTAGGGGAGCGGGCTCACGGGGACTCCTTCGACCGGCCGGTGCCGCGGACGAGGAGCGCCTGGTCGAAGAACTTGCCGGTGAGCAGGACCAGGGCGCAGCCGACCTCGGCGCCGACGGCGGTGTTGAGGGCGGGGACGCGGCCGGCGGCGGCCTGCCCGGCGGCGGCCAGGGCCAGCAGCACGAACGCGGCGGCGGCGACGGCCTCGGCGGACTCCAGCAGCGGGATGGGCCGCAGCCGCTCCAGCGCGGGGTAGTCGCCGGCGAGGTAGAGCAGGTGGACGGCGGTGCCGAGGACGACGCCGCCCTGGAATCCGCCGCCGGGGGACTGGTGGCCGTGCGCGACGATGTAGACGCCGGCGAGCAGGGTGAGGGGCAGCAGCAGGTACCCGATGATCCGCAGCGCGTCCGACACCTCGGCGGGGCCGTGCCGGTGGGCGCCGCCGTCGTCCTCGCGCTCGCGTCCGACGGCGCGCAGCAGCACGACGGCGCCGAGCGCGGCCGACAGCAGGATGAGCTCCTCGCCGAGGGTGTCGAAGGCGCGCTGGTCGAAGGTGACCGACGCGACGGCGTTGGGAGTGCCCTGCTCGACGGCCCGGTGGACGGCGCGGTCGGCGTAGGGGTGCAGGGCGCTCCCGAAGCCGGGCAGGCCGAGGGTCCCGGCGGTGAACAGCGCGGCGGTGCCGGCGGCGCCGGCGGCGAACAGCAGCGTGCGCGCGGACGCCCTCACCGCCGCGCCTCCCGCTCCCCGCCGCCGTCCCCGCCCCCGCCGGTGTCGCGGTGGCGGCGGGTGGCGTGCAGGGCCAGCACGACGATGAGCGGCAGCAGGACGGTGCCGACGGCGATCTGCGACATGGCGACGTCGGGGGCCTGCAGGATGAGGAACAGCAGGCCCAGGACCATCCCGTAGCCCGACAGCACGATCGCCTGCCGGACGGTGCCGCGGGTCAGCACGACCGCGGTGGCCATGAGCGCTGCCATGGCCAGGGCGGTGACGATCAGCGCGTCGGCGAGCGGCCCGGACAGCGCGCTCAGGGACAGCGCCCGCAATGACAGGGCGTCCGGGGCCAGGGAGCCCAAGGGGGAAGGGGTCACGGCGGGTTCACTCCGATCCGCCGGCGGCGCGTGCGACGGCCTGCCCCGCGGTGACCACGGCCGGCGGGCCGGTCGCGGTGAGCAGCACGGCGATCACGGCGAGCTTGGCGACGTCGTGCCACGACGACCAGGGCCGCAGCGCCACCCCGGCGATCAGCAGCGGCGCGGCCAGCGCCGTGACGGGCGCGACGGCGTGCAGGCGGGCGGCGGCGCCGCGGGTGAAGGGCAGCCGCAGCCCGGCGGCGACCGCGACGGCCGCACCGGCCCACGTCAGCGCGTCGGCGAGCAGGTCAAGGCTCATCGGGAATCCCCTTCCACGTGGCTCTCACAGGGTCCGGCTCAGGAACCGGGCGAACACCAGCGACCCGGCGAACGACAGCAGCGCCAGCACCAGCGCCACGTCCAGGTAGGCGGGCCGGCCGTAGGCGGCGGCCAGCAGCACCAGCACGAGGGTGACCAGCGGCCCGGTGACGACGAGCCCGGCGAGCCGGCCGGCGGGACGGCCGCGCAGCGTGGCCAGCAGCGCCGGCAGCAGCCCGCCGGCCATGACGGCGAGCGCGGGAACCGCCGTGCCGACCGCGCCGGTGGTCACGGCGCCTCCCCGTCCGGGCCGCCGACGAGCGCGGCCGCGCGCAGCCGCCGCTCGAACGGGGAGGCGCCGGGGGCGAGGCGGTGCACCCGCAGCAGGCCCCGCTCGGGATCGACGCCGCCGACGTAGGTGCCCGGCGACACCGACATCAGCAGCGTGGCGGCGCCGCGGTCGGCGGGGCCCGGCGCGACGGCCAGGACCGTCCAGTCCCCGCCGCCCGCGCCGCGCACGATGACCCGGGCGGTGTCGGCGACGACCTGGCCGGGCAGCCGCGCGAGCGGCGCGGCGAGCCGGGCCGGGGGCACCGGCCGCACGGCCGGGACGCGGTCGGCGGCGGGTTCGCGCCCGCCCTCGAGGTCGCGGGCGGTGCCGGTGCTGAGCAGGGCGCGGCGGGCGGCCACCGCGGCGGCGGCACCGGCCGCCGCGGCCACCGCGGCGACGGTGATCTCGGTGACGGAGATCGTGGACACCAGCCCCAGGTAGACCGCCAGCAGGCCCGCCCACCAGGCCAGCGGCTCGGCGGCGCGGCGGGCGGGACCGGGCCGCAGCAGCAGCATGCGGTGCGCGTGCGGGCGGTGCGCGCCGGGCTCGGGGGCGCGTCTTGGGGCGGGCATGACCTCCGGCATACCCGGAGCGACGGTTCCAACCGTCCCGCCGCCCGTCCCGCCGCCCGCAGCGCCGCCCGCACGGGCCTCGGGACGGGCGGCGGGCATGTTTGCCGTGGCCCGCGCGGGTACAGCGCGGTACGGGCCACGCGCACCGAACCGACGGCACACCGATCCCGACCGCACAGGGGGAGGCGCCGATGACCAGGTACGGGTGCTTCCTGGCGACCGAGGAGCACGGGCCCGCCGAACTCGTCCGGCAGGCGCGGCGGCTGACCAGCCGGCCGACACGATTCCCCCGACGAAAGGACACATGATGAACACCCCCTCGGTTCCCGGAAACGGGACGGACAAGGTGACCGCGACCACCGGCAAGGCAGGCACGGCGACCGGCAAGGCGGCCGGGCAGGCCGCGGGGAAGGCCGCCGGAGGCGCGCAGGAGACGGCCGGCGCCGCCGGGTCGGCCGCGCAGTCGGCCGGGCGGGCCGCCGCCGGCGCCGGCGGGCAGGTCGCGGCCCTGCCCGGCCGGGCCACGGCCCTGGTCAAGCTGGTGAACCTGCGGCGGTTCCTGCGCGCCGCGCCGGTCGCGGCGGCCGCCGTCGCCGGCGTCGTCGTGGGCCGCATCACCGCCCGCAAACGCTGACCGCCGGCCCCGGCCGGCCTTCGCCCCGGGACGCCCCCGGCCCGCCGGGGGCGTCCCGGCATGCCCGCACCCCGCGCGTCCGGCCCGCGCCGCTTGACCAGCGGGTAACCGAAACGGGATCGCCCGTTTAGAGAGATCAGTGTGGGTACACCGGGGGGCGTGCCAAACCCCCAGAGCAAACCCCCGATCGAGGAGATGACATGACTGGGCCGATCGCCCAGCAGACTTCGGGCAGCAACCAAGTCCAGCGCGGCGGAACCGGCAGCAGCCTCGCCGACGTCGTCGACCTGATCCTGGAAAAGGGACTGGTCATCGACCTGTACGCGCGGGTGTCGCTGGTCGGCATCGAGATCCTCACCATCGACGTGCGGATCGTCGTCGCCAGCGTCGACACCTACCTGCGGTTCGCCGAGGCCGTGAACCGGCTCGACATCGCCCACGACGGCACCTCCCAGGGGCTGCCGCAGTTCGTGGAGGGCATGCAGGAGTCGGGCGCGAAGAAGAAGACCCGCGGCGCCCTGGAGGGCGCCGGGGAGCGGCTGAAGGAGACCTTCGGCGGCGACTCCGATGATTCCGACGAGGAGAAGCAGCCCGCGCGGCGCCGCTCGTCCCGCAAGAAGGAGGACGAGGAAGAATGACCACGCCGCAACCCCCCGGCGGCCAGGAGCCCGGTGTCCGCGTCCCGCAGTACGTGTACGGCGTGACCCGCGCGGACGCCGAACTGCCCGCCGATGTGAACGGCCTGGACGACCGGCCGGTGTCGCTGGTGCGCGACGGCGGCGTGTGCGCCGCCGTCGTCAGCGACCTGCCGGCCGGCCGGGCCCTCGGCGAACGCGCCGACCTGGTGGCGCACCAGCGGGTGCTGAACGCGCTGGTGGACGCCGGCACCGTGGTGCTGCCGTTCCGGTTCGGCGCCGCGCTCGCCGACCGCGAGGCCGTGGAGAAGGAACTGCTCGCCGGCAACTCCGACCGCCTCGGGCAGGTCCTGGACCAGCTGGAGGGCCGGATCGAGCTGCGCCTGAAGGCCACCTACGTCCAGGACGAGGTCCTCGGCGAGATCATGGCGGCCGAACCGGAGATCGCCGAACTGTCGCGGCGGCTGCGGGAGGTCCCGCCCGACGCCGCCGACGCCGTCTACTACGACCGGATCCGCCTCGGCGAGCTGATCGCGCAGGCGATGGAGCGGCGCCGCGAACACGACGGCCAGATCCTGCTGGACGCCGCGGCCCCGGCGGCGGAGGCGTTCACACGCAAGACGCCCGCCCGGGAGGAGGACGTCCTGGACGCCTCCTTCCTGGTGGCCGCCGACCGGCGCGAGCAGTTCGAGCAGGCCGTGGACGAACTCGGCCAGGCGCACGCCGACCGGATCCGGATCCGGCTCATCGGGCCGCTGCCGCCCTACGACTTCGTCCCGGAGGCGTGAGGGCCATGGGACTGTTCAGCGGCCTGGTGACCCTGCCGCTCGCGCCCGTCAAGGGCGTGGTGTGGCTGGCCGAGACCCTCACCGAGCAGGCCGAGGCGCAGCTGTACGACCCCGGCCGGATCGCCGCGGAGATGCAGCAGATCGCCGACGAGGTCGCCAACGGCGAGATCACCGAGGACGAGGCCGCGGTCCGCGAGGAGGAACTCATCCGCCGGCTCAACGAGGGCCGCGCCCGCGGCTACCAGCCGGGCCGGTAGGGAGGCCGCCGATGATGTCCGCGTCCGAGGCCGCCAAACGCGCGGCCGAGCACGTCACCGCCATGACCGGCCGCAGCGCCGAGTCCGTGGTGGGGATCGAGCGCACCGGCGAGGACGGCTGGCGCGTCGCGGTGGAGGTCGTGGAGACCCGCCGCATCCCCGACTCCGCCGACATCCTCGCCTGCTACGACACCGAGGTGGACGCGGACGGCGAGCTGGTCGCCTACCGCCGCGCCCGCCGCTACCCCCGCGGACGAGTGGAGAGGGACTGAGACGCAGTGAGCGAGATCTCCTGGACCGGGCAGCGGTCCCCGGCACGGTCGATGGCCGGCGAGCGGACCTCGGCCAACCTGGCGGACCTGCTGGAGCGCATCCTCGACAAGGGGATCGTGATCGTCGGGGACATCCGGGTGAACCTGCTCGACATCGAGTTGCTCACCATCAAGCTGCGGCTGCTGGTGGCCTCGGTGGACCGCGCCAAGGAGATGGGCATCGACTGGTGGGAGCACGACCCGTCGCTGTCGTCCAAGGCCCGGCAGAACCAGACCGACGGCGCGCGCGACGCCGACCGCGAACTGCTGGAGGAGAACCGGCGGCTGCGCGAGCGCCTCGCCGCCCTGGAGGCCGGCCCGCCCGACGGCGGCGACACCGGTGCGAGCGCAGGGGACGGCGCGACGAGCGAGGCGGCCCCGCCGGCGCGGGGGAAGGAGCCGACACCATGACCGCTGCCCGGACGGCCGGCGACCCGGCCGACACCGCCGTCTACCTGTACGGGGTGGCGCGCGGCCTGGACCCCGCCGCGCTCGGCGGCGCCGCCGGCGTCGCCGGAGCCCCCGTGCGCGGCGTGGTCGCCGACGGGCTGACCGCGCTGGTCAGCACCGTCGCGCTCGCCGAGTACGGGGAGGCGGCACTGCGCGCCAACCTGGAGGACCTGGGGTGGCTGGAGGCCACCGCCCGCGCCCACCACGACGTGGTGGACCGGGCCGCGCACGCCGCACCGACCGCGCCGGTGCGGATCGCGACGATCTACCGCGACGACGAGCGCGTCGCGCAGGTGCTGGCCGCGCAGGGCGCGCGGTTCACCGAGATCCTCGACCTGATCGCCGGCAGGTCGGAGTGGGGCGTGAAGGCCTACGCCTCCGCCGAGGCCATGCGCGGCGACACCCCCGCCCCCGCTTCCGCCGACGCCGGCGGCACGGATCCCGGTGGGGGGCTCGCGCCCAGAGCCGAGCCCCTCACCGGCCCCCGACCCGAATCCGCCACCGGCGGCGTCGGGACGGCCTACCTGCGGCGCCGGCAGGAGGAGCGCCGCCGCCGCGCCGACGCGGGACGGCGGGCGGGCGAGCAGGCCGACGCCGTGCACACCGAACTCGCCGACCACGCCGTGGCGTCCCGGCACCACCCGCCGCAGGACCCGCGCCTGTCGGGCCGGTCCGGCGCGCAGATCCTCAACGCCGCCTACCTGCTGGACGAGGAGCAGGTGCCGGGATTCCTGGCGGTGACCCGGGCGGCCGGGGAGCGGCTGGCCGGCATCGAGGTGGAGGTGACGGGGCCGTGGCCGCCGTACTCCTTCATCGACACCGCCGACACCACGCCCGCGCGCGTCCCGGGGGACGCGTGACGGCCGTCCTGGACCACGGCGGCGACGCCCCCATGCAGCGGATCGCGCTGGTGGACCTGCTCGACCGGCTGCTGGCCGGCGGCGTCGTCATCACCGGCGACCTGGTGATCTCCATCGCCGGCGTCGACCTGGTGCAGGTGTCGCTGCGCGCCCTGATCACCACCGTCCGCGACGAGCTGCTGCCCGAGGAGGACACGTGACCCGACCCGACCACGAGCCCCGCACCCCCCACGACCACCGCGCCCCCCACGACCCCTGGGACCGGCGGCCGGTGACCGGGGACGTGTCGGTGCGCGACCCCGCGGCGGGAGACCCGTTCACCGACGACATCCTCGCCGGCCGCACCCCCTCGCACGGCGCGCCGGTGCGGGCGGCACCCGCCCGCGAGCGCGACCTGCGGGAACGCTCGTCCCGCACCATGCAGCGGCTGCGCGCCGACCCCGAAACCGTCGAGCGGGACCTGGTGAAGCTCGTCCTGACGCTGGTCGAGCTGATCCGGCAGCTGATGGAGCGGCAGGCGCTGCGCCGCGCCGAGGGCGGCGACCTGACCGACCGGCAGGTCGAGGACCTCGGACTGGCGCTGATGCGGCTGGACGAGGCGATGACCCGCCTCAAGGACCACTTCGACCTCGACGACCACGACCTCAACCTCGACCTGGGGCCCCTCGGCCCCCTCCTCCCCGACGACTGAGCGCACCTCAACCCGCGTTCACCCCGCCCGCCAGGAGCTCGGCCTCCCACAGATCCAGGTAGGCGCCCGGCACCGCCAGCAGCTCACCGTGCCGTCCCCGCTGGACGATCCGCCCCCGATCCATGACGATCACCTCGTCGGCCGCCGCCAGCGCGGCCAGCCGGTGCGTGACCAGCAGCAGCGTCCCACCGCCCGGCGCCTCCAGCAGGTCCCGCGTCAGCGCGTCCGCCGCCCCCGCGTCCAGGGCCTCGGCCGGCTCGTCCAGCAGCAGCACCGCGGGATCGGCCAGCAGCGCCCGCGCCAGCAGCAGCCGCTGCCGCTGCCCGCCCGACAGGCCCCGCCCGCCCGCGCCGACCACCGTGTCCCACCCGTCCGGCAGCGCCTCCACCACCTCGGTGAACCGCGCCCGCGCCGCCGCCGCCTCCACCTGCTCCCCGCTCGCACCGGGCCGGGCCAGCAGCACGTTCGCGCGGACCGTCCCGGCGAACACGTGCGCGTCCTGCGCCAGCCCCCGCACCGCCGCCCGCACGTCCCCGGGCGCGTACCGGGCCAGCGCCCGCCCGCCCAGCACCACCGCGCCCGACGCCACCGCGACCTCCCCCGACACCACCGCCAGCAGCGTGCTCTTCCCCGCACCGCTCGCCCCCACGACCGCGACCCGGCGGCCCCGCCCCACCCGCAGGTCCACGCCGTCCAGCGCGGCCCCGGCACCGTAGGAGACGCGGACTCCCAACAGCTCCACCCCCAGCGGGCCCCGCGGCACCGCCACCGGACGCGACACCGCCAGCTCCGGGGGAGCGGACAGCACCGCACCGACCCGCCGCACCGCCGGCCACACCTCCCGCAGCCGCAGCGCCGCCCCCGCCAGCGGCAGCACCGACTCCACCGCCACCAGCGCCGTCAGCGCCAGCACCGCCGCACCGACCCCGTCCACCCCCGCCCGCAACCCCGCCCACACCACCGCCGCCACCGTCACGCCCTGCACCGCGAACCCCGCCGCGGCCACCAGCGCCGCGACCCGCGCAGCCGACCGCTCCGCACCCTCCAGCCGCCCCGCCGCACCCACCGCCCGCGCCGCGAACCTGCCCGAAGCACCGAACATCGCCAGATCCGCCGCGCCCTCCAGGACGTCCAGCGCGCACACGGCCAGCTCCTCCCGCCCCGCCGCAGCCCGCACCGCCGCACGGCCGCCCGCGGCCGCCGCCACCACCGGCACCACCACACCCGCGGCGAACACGCCCGCAGCCAGCACCGCACCCGCCGGCACGCACACCGCCGCGCACACCACCACACCCGCCACCCCGCACGCCACCGCCGCCACCGCGGGCAGGACGCACCGCAGCACAAGGTCCTGCACCGCATCCACATCCGACACCATCCGCGACAACGCATCACCATCCCGCACCCGCCCCCGCGCCGACGGGCGCGCCGCCGCCAGCGCGTCGAACACCCGGCCCCGCAGCTCCGCCAGCGCACGCAGCGCCGCGTCATGCCCCGCCAGCCGCTCCACATACCGCAGCGACCCCTTCGCCAGCGCGAACCCCCGCACCGCCACGATCGCCAGCGACAGCGCCGCCAGTTCCGGCCGCTGCGCCGCCCGCGCGACCAGCCACGCCGCCGACGCGACCAACCCCAGCCCGCACAGCTCCGCCGCCGCACCCGCCAGCCCCGCGCCCGCCAGCCGCACCAGTTGCGGCCGCACCGCACCCCACACGCCCCTCACACCGCCCCCGTCCCGGCCGGCTCGCACACCCGGCCGCCCTCCAGCCGCACCACCCGGTCCGCGACCCGCAGCAGCGCCGGACGATGCGCCACCAGCACCGCCGTCCGGCCCGCCAGCAGCCGCGCCGCCGCGTCCACCAGAACCCGCTCGCTGTGCAGGTCCAGCCGCGCCGTCGGCTCGTCCAGCAGCATCACCGGACCACCCGCCAGGAACGCCCGCGCGATCGCCAGCCGCTGCCGCTGCCCCGCCGACACCCCCGCACCGCCCTCACCGAGCACCGTCGCGTACCCGCGAGGCAGATCATCGACGAAATCGGCGGCGGCCGCCCGCGCCGCCTCCCGCACCCGCTCATCGCCCGCACCCGGCGCACCGAGACGGATGTTGTCGGCCACCGACGCCGCGAACAGGTGCGGACGCTGCGGCACCCACCCCAGCCGCGCCCGCCACGCCGCCAGGTCCAGATCCGCCAGATCCACCCCGTCGACCAGGACCCGCCCCGAACCGGGGGAGACCAACCCGGCCAGCACCAGCAGCAGCGTCGACTTGCCCGCACCCGACGGGCCCGTCACCGCCACCCGCTCACCCGGCGCCACCCGCAGCGACACCCTCTCCAGCGCCGCCACCGCCGCACCCGGATACCGGACCGTCACCTCCTCCAGCACGATCTCCGGCGCCGACCCCGCCGGAACGACCCCGCCGCGCGGCGCGGCCCCGGGCGCGTCCAGCACCGCGAACGCCTCCTCCGCGGCCGCCACCCCCTCCGCACTCGCATGGAAACGCTGCCCCAGCGCCCGCAACGGCAGATACACCTCCGGCGTCAGCACCAGCACCAGCAGCCCCGCCGCCAGCACCATCCGGCCGTCCAGCAGACGCAACCCCACCGGAACCGCCACCAGCGCCACCGACAGCGCGCACACCAGCTCCAGCACCAGCGACGACAGGAACGCCACCCGCAGCGCCCGGACCGTCGCCCGGCGATGCTCACCCGCGAGCTCCCGCACCACCCGCGACTGATGCTCCGTCCGGCCGAACGCCCGCAACGTCCCCAGCCCCGCCAGCACGTCCCGGAAATGCCCGCCCAGCCGCTGCAGCAGCCCCCACTGCCGACCCGTCAGCGCCGCCGCCCGCATCCCCACCAGCGCCCCGAACACCGGAACCAGCGGCACCGTCACCGCCACCACCAGCGCCGACGCCCAATCCGCCGCCAGCAGCCGCACCAGCACCAGCGGCGGGACGACGCACGCCGCCAGCAACTGCGGCACATACCCGGTGAAGAACGGATCCACCGCGTCCAGACCCCGCGTCAGCAGCGTCACCCGCGCCCCCGCCGCACCCGCCGGGACCTCCAGCAGCCCCTCCCGCAGCCCCCGCTTCGCGCGCGCCGCCGCCCGGCCCGCCACCAGCGTCACCGCCCACGCCAGCACCGCCCGCCCTGCCACCGCACCCGCCAGCCACGGCAGCGGGCCCGCGTCCAGCCCCGCCACCGCCCGCACCAGCAGCTCCGCCTGCACGATCAGCAGGACGCCCTGCCCCGCCGCCAGCACCCCCAGCAGCACACTCACCCGCCGCGGCACCAGCCGCAGCAGTCGCCGCTCCACCGCCCTCACCCAAACCCCCTACAGGTAGGACGGGGCCTCGACCCGCCCCCGGAACGTCCACCACACCAGCGCCTGCGACCCCAACAGGAACGGCAGCACCACCACCGTCCCCACCACCGTCAACGCCAGCCCGCCGCCCTCGGCCACCACCTCCGACCACGGCACCTCCACACCCGCCACCACAGGCGCACACCCCATCACCAGCGCCGACAGCCCGTACCGCGCCGGGAACCGGCCCGCCCGCACCGCCAGCCCGACCGGCAGCCGCCACCGCGCGAACCCCGCCCCATGCCAGGCGAACAGCGCCGCCAGCGGCAGACCGAGCACACTCCCGGCGTTCAGCCCGCCGCCGCCCAGCAGCGAACCCAGCACCGAACCCCACGCCACCGCCAGCGCCCAACTGCCCGCCACGATCGCGCCGTCCCACACCGACCGCCACCCCGCCGCGTCCACCCGCCCCCGCAGCCACAACCCCATGTCCCGCACGACCCAGCCGACCAGCAGCACCGCGAAGACCGGATACAGCTCCTCCAGCAGCCGGTGCTCCAGCCCCGGGAACGCACCCGCCACCAGGCCCGCCGCCGCCACCAGCCACACCTCGTTCCCCAGGAAGAACGGCGCGAACGACGCGATCACCAGCCGCCGCTCCCGCTGGTCCCGGCCCAGCCACGGCAGCAGCATCCCCACCCCGACGTCCGCACCGGCCAGCACCAGATACCCGCCGGAGAACACCGCCAGCAACACCACCGCAAGAGAGTCCATCATCAGGCTCCTGTCGAAACGTCACACGTCAGAACGTCGGATTCAGCACCGCCGCGGCCGGCTCCACCGGGGGAGAGGCGCCCAGCCCCGCACCCCCCGGCCCCCGCCGCGCGAACCGCGCCAGCAGCCACGCGTTCACCCCGAACAGCGCCGCGAACAGCACCGAGAACACCGCGAACGACACCGCGACCGTCCCCGCCCCGACCCCCGGCGACAGCGCGTCCTCGGTCTTCAGCACCCCGTACACCATCCACGGCTGCCGCCCCACCTCCCGGAACACCCAGCCCGAGATCATCGCCACATACGGCAGCGGCACCGCCGCGATCACCAGCACATGGAAGACCCGGCCCCGCACCAGCCACCCCCCGAACGGGAACTTCACCAGCGCGACCACCGCGACCAGCACCATCAGCAGCCACATCGTCACCATCAAGCCCTCACCGACCCGCGCCGCCGCCGGCGCCACGTAATCGCCCGGCCCGAACCGCGCCGTGAAGCCCGCCACCGCCGCCGCCGCCGCGCCGTCCCCGCCCGTCTTCGTCGGCTGCGCGTACCGGAACTGCATCCCGCCGAACACCACCACCGGCATCACCGACACGATCACCGCCAGCAACCCGATCCGCATCGACCGCCGGAAGAACTCCACCTCCGCCGTCCGCCGCAGCAGATGGAAACCACTCACCCCCGCCATGAAGAAACCCGCCGTCAGCAGGCCCCCGAACAGGACGTGGAAGAACGCCAGCAGCGCCGTCGGATTCGCCAGCAGCGCCCCCGCATCGGTGAGCCGCGCCGTGCCGTCCACCATCTCGAACCCCACCGGACGCTGCAGCCACCCGTTCGCCACCAGCACGAAATAGGCCGACAGGTACGCCGTCAGCGTCACCACCCAGATCAGCGCCAGATGCACCCACCGGTTCAGCCGATCCCACCCGAAGATCCACAGCCCCAGGAACGTCGACTCCACGAAGAACGCGACGATCGTCTCCAGCGCCAGCGGCGCCCCGAACACGCTCCCCGACACCCGCGACAGACCCGACCAGTTCAACCCGAACTGGAACTCCATCACCAGCCCCGTGACGATCCCCACCGCATAGTTCACGACGTACAACTGGCCCCAGAAACGCACCATCCGCGCATGCACCGCACTCCCCGACACCGTCGCCCGCGTCTGCGTCAACGCCACCAGCGTCGCCAAACCCAACGTCAACGCCACGAACAGGAAATGCGTACCGGCCGTCAACGCGAACTGCACCCGCGCCAGCATCAGCGGATCCCCACCCATCGGCACACGCCCCAAGAATCGGTCCGAAAACGACTCCACGATCCTCGGCGCACACCCTCGACCGGCGAATCGGGCGCGAGCGTGCAACCGCCCTGCGCCTTTGGCGTAGCGGCCCCCCGCCGCCTACATCCCCCGATGTACACGCCCCCGCCGCGCCCCCGACCCCAGCACGAACGCCACCACCACGTACGGCACCGACGCCGCCCCCATCAGCACCCCCGCGTCCGCCCACCGCGACCCCAGCGCCCACCCCGCGAACACCAGCACCGCCACCGTCTCCGAACCGAACCCCGCCACCGACGTCACCGTCGCCCGCGCACCGTCCCCGATCCGGGCCTGCAGCCGCGCGTCCGCCGCCGCCATCGCCCACCGGAACACCCCGAACGCCACCGCCACCCCCGCCAGCCCGGCCGGACGCCCGCTCAGCGACCCCGCCGCCAGGCACACCGCACCGACCACCAGCACCGGAGCCAGCCACCCGGCGCGCCGCCCCGCCAGCCAGCCGCCGACCGCGTCACCGGCCGTCACCACCGCCACCAGCGCCGGCACCGACGTCTCCGCCGCACCCGTCGACCGAACCAGCAGCGGCACGTACTCGTCCAGCGCCGTCACCCCCTCCAGCACCATCACCAGGACCAGCGACCACCGCACCGCCGGCTCCCGCCGCACCTGCGCCCACGCCTCGCGCACCACCGCAACCAGCGACGGCTCCTCTTCCTCCTCGGCGTCGCGGCCCCGCGACTCCGGCAGGAACCACCCGGCCACCGCGCACAGCACGCACGACGCCGCACTCGCCGTACCCAGCCCCCGGTAGCCACCCGCCGCCAGCACCGGCGACGCCACCGCCGACGCCGCGACCACCGCCAGCAGCGACACCGCCTCCGACCGCCCGATCAGCCGCGCGTACGCGCCCGCCGCCCCGGCCCGCTCCAGCTCCCCGTACACCAGAGCCTGCATCGTCCCCGAACGCAGCGCCGACCCGGCGCCCCACAACACGAAACCCGCGGCGAACACGGGATACGAGGGGAAGAACGACCACAAACAGAAACCCGTCCCCGCGAGCAGGGGAGCGGCCACCAGCAGCAGCCGGCGCGAGACCAGATCCGCCCACAGACCGGACGGCAACTCCAGCGAGAACGTCGTAACCGACCAGATCACGAACAGCGACGAGATCGCAGCGGGGGACAGGCCGGTATCAGCGAACAACACCGAATAAACCGGATAGAGAAGGACGAAATCCTCAAGGAACGCGTAGACATACAGCCTCCGCGCGAGCCCCGCCTCAGGTGAAGATCAATGTCGTCGACGCATACCCGCACCCTAGCCGCCGCGTCACGTCCGCGCACCCGAAAAACCGCCCGGGGGAGGGGAGTGGCTCAGGCCGCGGGATCCCGCCCGAACAACGCCAGCAGCCGCGCCTGCTCAGAGACACCGTCCCCGACACCGACCTCCGGCCCCACCTTTCCCACCTCGCGCCCGCGCGGCACCATCCGCTCCGCCGTCCCCAGAGCGGCGCGCACCAGATCCGCGTCCAACTCCGCAGCCTGGCCGGTGGCACGCGCCAGATCCCACGTGTGCACCAGGAGCTCCAACGGATACTCCTCGATCCACTCCCGCAGCGTCGTGACGTCCCCGAACGCCAGCGGAATCGTCCGGTCCAGCGCCTGGGGCGTCAGTTCCGCCATCATCCGGGCCCGCACCGCACGCCACGACTCCACCGGATCCGCACCGGCGACCTCCCGCCAATCCGGATCGTCCTGGGGGAGAGGCCGCCCGGCCGCCCGCATCTCGATCACCAGCAGCCCGGCGGTGACATGCCCCGCGACATCGACCGCAGCCCACCCCTGGCACGGCGACGGCGACAACCACCGATCCGCGGGCACCCCGCCCAGGACCGCCTCGAACCCGTCCAACGCCCGAACAAAAGCCTCAGGAACCATGCCGACACCACCGGGATCGGTCACCATCGCAGGGACCCCGCCAACGTAACGAGCAATCCCGGCCAATGAAACCCGGGAGCCTTCGGAGTCGCCCCGCCCGCGCCGTACATCGCCGTACGCCGAGGGCGGACTCTGCTTCCGCAGCGTCCCATCTGCTCTACTTAACATAATGTACATTATCGACCAACGATCAGACCTGCTGGAAACGGAGCAATCCGGGCACGGAACGCGTGTTCTGCGTTTCGCGCACGCGCGCGCTTGCCGCCGACAATCCGGGTCGCGTCGTGACGCTGGACCGCTGCGCCCCGACACCCCGGTGACGCCGCGACCATTCTGTGCAGCCTCCGGGCATCGTCACGGACCGTGTTCCGCGGAACCGAGCGTGAAACGGTCTTCACCGTGGACCCGGCCGGGAACGACTTCACGCACTGGGACGAGTCGTTCATGCGCCTGGTCTGCCGGAACCGGCGGCAGGTCACCGCAGCTATGGCATAAGTGGCGGCGCAGTGGTGCCGCCCCTCCTCCGACGGAGGCTGTACCACTCCGGATGACAAACCGGACAGAAGCTGAATTCTGTCTGGTTTGTACCATTTAGTCCGTTTGGGGTGGTGTGTCGTTCGCCGCGGTGAGGTCGGCGAAGCGGAGCGCGTTGCGGACTGCGGCGCCGCCGGGGTCGTTGTTGAAGTACACGTAGGCGTCGTCGGCGCCGGCGAGCTCGTCCGCCCAGCTCTCGAGGGTCTCGTCGTCGTAGTGCGGCCAGGGTTCGGCGGGGCCTTCGTGGAAGCGCAGGTAGAACCACCCGGCGGTCCGCCAGAGGGGCGTCTGGGGACGGCCGAGCCGGTCGGTCCAGCACAGGGCGGCGCGGTGGTCCTCCAGGACGCGGCGGGTCTCGTCCGTCCACCATGTGGGGTGCCGGGGTTCGACGGCGACGCGGACGTCCTGCGGGAACTCCTCCAGGCAGGCGGCGAGGCGGCCCGGCTCGGCCCGCAGGGTCGGCGGGAGCTGCAGCAGGACCGGCCCGAGCTTGGAGCCGAGGCCGGCCGCGGCGTTCATGAGGCGCGCGACCGGTTCGGCGGGTTCGATGAGGCGTTTCATGTGGGTCAGGTAGCGGCTGGCCTTCACCGCCATGACGAAACCGGGCGGGGTGTTGCCGCGCCACAGCTCGAACGTTTCGCGGCCGGGCAGCCGGTAGAAGGCGTTGTTGTTCTCGACCGTGCCGAAGATTTCGCTGTAGCGGTGCAGCCAGCGCCGCTGCGGGACGCCCGGCGGGTACAGGACGCCGCGCCAGTCGGCGTACTGCCATCCCGATGTGCCGATCAGCATCGGCCCTCCTCTCCCCCGGCGGCGCGTGCCGCCGGTCATACCCGCCGGTGGGGTTCGAGGACGCGGATGTAGTCGACGAGGCGGACGCCGATGTCGAACGCGACGTCCGGGCCGTCGAGGTCGAGGTCGGGCCAGGTCTCGGAGATGCGGCGCCAGGTGCCGCGGCCGAGGAAGGGCCCGGTGGCGGGGTCGTCGCCGAGTTCGGCGCGCCAGCGGGGCTCGGTGGTGAGCAGGCGGGTGAGGGCGGCCTCGTTGGCGGGCTCGTCGCGGTGTTCGGCGTGGAAGCCGATCTCGACGGCGTGGGTGCGGGCGCCGGGGGCCAGGTCGGCGGGGATGACCTGGGCCTCGTAGTGCTCGCGCTGGGGTGCGGGGTCGCCGAACCATGCTTTGACGCCGTTGTGGCGGACCTGGACGTGGGGGCGTCCGAGGGCGGGCGGCGTCGATCCCCGGATGATCTCGCCGACCTGGTCGAACAGTGCGCGGTCCGTCATCGTGCCGATCTTACGGGCGTTGTGTCGGCGGCGGGCGGTAGCGTCCGGCGGGTGCGTCCTTCCGGTGTTCAGCGTCTGACGGTGGCCGAGTGCGTGGATCGGTATGGGGAGCTGGTGCGTGCGAAGACGTCGACGGGTGCGCTGGCGCCGGCGTCGGCGGAGGTGTACGCGCGGGACGTGGTGACGTTCGCCGCGCTGGCGGGTGCGGAGCGGGTGCTGGACGATCTGACGGGCGAGGACGTCGACGAGGTGCTGCTTCGGTTCGCGCGCAAGCCGGATGAGCGGCGGCGGGTGCGGACGGCGGAGCCGGGGGGTGCGCCGTCGCAGAGCGCGGCGTCGCAGGCGCGGTTCCGGCGTTCGGTGTCGGCGTTCTTCCGGTATGCGGTGGTGGCGGGGTGGGTGCAGCTGAATCCGATGGACGCGGTGACGGTGCGGCCGAAGCAGCGGGGCGGGCTGCGGGCGGAGCGGCGCTCGCTGACGGTGGAGCAGGCGGAGGGGCTGCTGGGGGCGGCGCGTGATCTGGCGGAGGAGCCGGTGGCGGCGCGGCGGCGGGATCAGCGGACGGAGCTGCGGGACGGGCTGATCGTGCTGCTGCTGGCGGCGGTGGGGCCGCGGGTGTCGGAGCTGACGGCGGCGAACACGGAGGACTTCTTCGTCAACGGGGGGACGCGGTACTGGCGGATCTTCGGTAAGGGCGGGCGGACGCGTGATGTGCCGCTCCCCCGCCCGGTGGTGGAGGTGCTGGACGCGTACCTGGCGGACGGGCGGCGGCTGCTGGACCGGGGGCGGGAGCCGAAGGCGCTGCTGCTGTCGTGGCGGGGGCGGCGGCTGGCGCGGGGTGATGTGCAGGGGGTGATCGACCGGGTGCTGGAGCGGGTGGAGCCGGTGCGGCGGCGGAGTGTGACGCCGCACGGGCTGCGGCATACGACGGCGACGCATCTGCTGGCGGCGGCGACGGACATGGACGCGGTGCGGCGGGTGCTGGGGCACGCGGATCTGTCGACGCTGGGCCGTTACCGGGACGAGCTGCCGGGTGAGCTGGAGGCGGCGATGCGAGTGCATCCGCTGCTGGGTCCGGTGGAGGGGCGCGGGGGCGGCTGACCGGCCCGCTCCCCTGCCGCGTTCCCCCGGACGGTCAGATGGCGGGGAGGGTGCGGGCGAGGGCGTAGGCCTCGGTGAGGTCGGTGCCGCGGTAGTCGAGGGCGGCGATGTCGGCGAGGTGGTGGTCGGCGTTGACGGCGACGGTGTTGGCGAGGTGCCTGAAGAGGGGCGCGTCGGACATGGAGTCGCCGTAGGCGGTGCATTGGGCGGTGCTGAGGCCGTGGCGGGCGCGGAGTTCCTCGGCGATGCGGACCTTGTCGGCGGGGGTGAGGATGCCGGCGGGGTCGAGGGTGCCGGTGAAGGGCATCGGCGGGAAGCGGGAGGCGACGACGTCGTCGAAGCCGAGGTCGGTGAGGTGGCGGGCGAAGAAGTCGGGCGACATGGTGATGACGGCGGAGTGTTCGCCGCGGGTGCGGATGTCGGCGCAGACGTCGGCGATGCCGGTGAGCCAGGTGGCGGCGGTGTAGGCGGCGGCGACGACGTCGGGGGTGAGGTGGCGCCAGAGCCGGTGGATCTCGATGGAGAAGCCGCGCGTGTCGAGGGTGCCGGCGGTGAAGCGGGCCTCGAGTTCGTGGAGTTCGGGGAGGGTGCCGAGGTGGCGGGCGATTTCGAGGTTGGCGGTGGTGCCGGCGAGGAGGGTGCCGTCCATGTCGAAGATGTGCAGGTGTCCCACAGGGTGTGGAGTGTGCCGGACGTGGAGGCTGCACCGCGAACGGTTTTCGGTGCGGAGGGCCGGTTGGCGCGTCAGAGATGAGGGCTGCGGCCCAGATGGCGGGCGGGGACGACCGTGGGGTGGCGGGTCGTCCTTCGGTATGAGGGGCGGGTCGTACGTCCTCGGCAGGGGGCGCCGGTGGGCCCCCGTCGAAAGTCGGGGGTGGTGGTGGCCGTTCGCGGGATCCGCTGGGTGGTGATCGTTTTCTAGCGTCCTGGGCATGGACGGGTTTCTGGGTGTGGTGGACACGGCGGTGACGTCGCCGTGGTTCTACCTGGTGCTGTTCGCGGTCGCGGCGATCGACGGGTTCTTCCCGGTGGTGCCGAGCGAGAGCCTGGTGATCACGGCGGGGGTGTATGCGGCGTCGGGTGAGCCGGAGTTGGCGGCGGTGGTGGTGTCGGCGGCGCTGGGCGCGTTCGCCGGTGATCATGTGTCGTTTCTGCTGGGGCGCCGGGCGGGTGGGCGGCTGGTGCGGGGGCTGCGGGCGGGGTCGCGGCGGCATGCGGCGTTCGGTTGGGCGCGGCGGACGATGGCCGAGCGGGGCGGGCTGATCCTGGTGGTGGCGCGGTATGTGCCGGGTGGGCGGACGGCGGTGACGGTGACGATGGGGGCGGTGGGTTACCGGCTGCGGTGGTTCTCGGTGTTCGCGGGGGTGGCGGCGGTGTCGTGGGGGTTGTACGGGGCGTTGCTGGGTTATGTGGGCGGGGTGGCGTTCGAGGACGACCCGCTGAAGGGTGTGGTGGTCGGGCTGGGGGCGGCGTTGTCGGTGGCGGGTGTGGTGGAGGGTGCGCGTTTCGTTCGGCGGCGCCGTCGTGCGGCCGTCGTGGAGCGGGAGCGGCGGCGGGAGGGGGACGCGGTGGCGCGGGTGGGGCCGTTGTCCGGCGGGTGATGGCGGGAAAGTGACAGGCTTCTGGTGAAGGTGGCCGTAGGGTGAACTTCGGCGGTCGGCCCGGTGTCTCAAGGGTGTCGGGCGTAGGTCGCCCGTGAGCGTGAGGGAGAGCATGGGAGCGCCGGATTTCAGCGCCGATCTGTACCGGGACATCACCGATTTCGCGCAGGGCACGCCGTCCTGGGTGCATGAGGCGGCGGACGTGGGGACCGATGGCGGGCTGCTGCTGTTCGCCGTGTTGTTCGTGGTGGGCTGGTGGCGGGCGCGGGGCCTGGACGCGCGGGCGATGGGGCTGGCGCTGGCGGCGCCGTTCGCGGTGGTGTCGGCGTATCTGGTGAGTGAGGTGTCGAAGACTTTCATCGAGGAGGAGCGGCCGTGCCGGGCGGTGGCGGGGGCGGTGCACATCGCGGCGTGCCCGCCGCAGGGCGACTGGTCGTTCCCGAGTAATCACGCGACGATCGCGGCGGCGTCTGCGGCGGCGATCGTGGTGGCGTGGCGGGCGATGGCGCCGCTGGTGCTGCCGCTGGCGGCGCTGATGGCGTTCTCGCGGGTGTTCGTGGGCGTGCATTACCCGCATGATGTGGCGGCGGGTTTCCTGGTGGGGGTGGTGGTGGCTCCGCTGGTGGCGCTGGTGCTGGTGCGGGTGCTGGGGCCGCTGGTGGAGTCGTTGCGGGGCGTGGCGGCGGGTGCGGTGCTGCTGGGTGCGCGTCCGGTGGCGTCCGGCGCGGGTGCGGCGGGCTCGCCGGGGATGGGCGGGCCGCTCGGGCTGCCGGTGCGGCACGCCGGTATGGGCGTGGCGGCCGGTGCCGCTCCGATGGACGCTCCTCTGGATGAGGCGTCGGTGACGATGCCGGATGTGATGGGCGGCGTGACGCGCCGCCCTGGTCCTCTCCGCTAGCCGGAGGGGCCGGCCGGGCCGTCCTTGGTGGTGTTGTGTCGCCGCCGGGGGCGGCCGTTGCGCGTCTTCGGGGCGGGGTTTCATAGCCGTTGGTTATCACCGTGGGTATTGGACGGTGCCGGGGTCGTCCGCTGAGCATGGGTTCGCACGGGTGTGACGGCGAATGGAAGGCGGACGGGGATGCGGATCGCGGTGCTGGGGACGGGCGAGGTGGGGCGCGGGCTGGCGACGGCGCTGGTGGGCGCCGGGCACGAGGTGGCGGTGGGGTCGCGGACTGCGGACAACGCGCGGGCGGTGGAGTGGGCGCGGGAGCACGGCGGCCGGCATGGGGATTTCGCGGGCGTGTGCCGGGACGCGGAGGTGGTGGTGAACGCCACGAACGGGGCGGCGTCGCTGGAGGCGTTGGGGGCCGCCGGTGATCTCGCGGGCCGGGTGGTGGTGGACGTGGCGAATCCGCTGGACTTCTCCGCCGGGTTCCCGCCGGCGGTCATGGCGCCGGGCGGGCTGAGCCTGGCCGAGCGGATCCAGGAGGCGTTGCCGGGCGCGCGGGTGGTGAAGACGCTGAACACGATGACGAGCGCGGTGATGGTGCGGCCGTCGTCCGTGCCGGGTGAGCATGTGGTGTTCGTGTCGGGGGACGACGAGGGCGCCAAGAAGGTGGCGGCGGAGCTGCTGGGCGGTCTCGGGTGGCCGGGTGAGCGGATCGTGGATCTGGGGCCGCTGTCGACGGCTCGGGCGGTGGAGCAGCTGGTGTCGTTGTGGCTGGTGCTGTTCGGGCGGCTGGGCACGCCGTCGTTCAATTTCGGTGTGCACCGCTGACGCGGGCCGCGGCGGGGCGGGTCAGGGGGTGCCGGCGGTGCGGTCGACGAGGCCGGCTTCGTGGGCGAGGACGGCGGCCTGGACGCGGTTGCGGACGTCCAGGCGGGTGAGGATGGCGCTGACGTAGGCCTTGACGGTGCCTTCGACGAGGTGGAGGCGGGCGGCGATCTCGGCGTTGGGGAGGCCGGCGCCGAGCAGGGCGAGGACGTCGCGTTCGCGGGGGGTGAGGCCGGCGGTGCGGCGGCGGGCGCGGGCGCCGCCGGCGAGGCCGCCGCCGATCTGGGTGATGACGCGGTGGGCGGCCTGCGGGGACAGGTAGGCGGCGCCGCCGGCGACGGCGCGGACGCCGGCGATGAGTTCGCGGGGGTCGCCGGATTTGAGGAGGAAGCCGCTGGCGCCGCCGGACAGGGCGCGGGCGATG
Source organism: Actinomadura latina NBRC 106108 (assembly GCF_001552195.1). Classification (GTDB taxonomy): domain Bacteria; phylum Actinomycetota; class Actinomycetes; order Streptosporangiales; family Streptosporangiaceae; genus Spirillospora; species Spirillospora latina. The sequence continues at coordinate 6,169 of NZ_BCQS01000025.1, read as the reverse complement.
TAGTCGTCCTCGCCGAAGGTGGTGAGCATGATGATGCCGGTGGCGGGGGCGGCGCGGTGCAGTTCGGCGGCGGCGGCGAGGCCGTCGAGGCGGGGCATGCGGATGTCGAGGAGGGCGACGTCGGGGCGGTGGCGGAGGGTGAGGTCGATGGCCTCGCGGCCGTCGGCGGCCTCGGCGACGACGTCGATGCCGGGGTCGGCGGTGAGGATGGCGCGGACGCCCGCGCGGATCATCGTCTCGTCGTCGGCGAGCAGGGCCCTGATCACTCGTTCTCCTGGTCGGTGCGGTGCGCGGTGCTGAGCCGGCTGGTGTCGTAGCTGTTCTTGGCGGTGAGGCGGCCGCCGCTGAAGCACAGGCGGTAGATGCGGGAGACGCCGAGGAGGTCGGCGTCGGGGCGGTAGTAGCGGCAGTCGGCGTGGGCGGGTTCGGGGACGACGGCGTGGACGACGCCGGAGTCGGTGGTCTCCATCCGGGGCAGGTTCTGCTCGACCTGGTGCTGGGGTGTGCCGATGCGCAGGGCTGCGTAGTGGGCGGGCGGGAGGACGGAGTTGAGGGCGGCGCAGACGTGGTAGCCGGCCGTGATGGCGCCGAGGAGGGCCATGAGCGCGGCGGGGACGGTGATGGCGGTGATGAGGCCGCGGCGGACTTGGAGTCGTTCGCGGGCGAGGTGGCGGGCGGATTCGGAGGGCCACTCCCCCGGCGTGGTGGGCGGCGCCTGCTGGCGTGGGCGTGGCGCCGGTGCCGTGTTCGGGATGTCGGCGGTGACGGTGAAGCCGCCGCCGGGGGCGGGTGCGGCGTGCAGGGTGCCGCCGAGGAGGCGGACGCGTTCGGTGAGGCCGGTGAGGCCGCGTCCGCCGGCGGGCAGCGGCGGGGGGTGTCCGGGCGGCGGGTCGTTGGCGACGGTCACGGTGCCGGTGCCGTCGCCGGGGCCGGTGAGGGTGACGGTGACGGCGGCGCCGGGTGCGTGTTTTGCGGCGTTGGTGATGGCCTCCTGGACGACGCGGTGCGCGGTGAGCGCGGCCATGGGCGCGAGGTCGGGCAGGGTGCCGGTGAGGTGGACGGGGACGCCGGAGGCGCGGGCGCGGTCGACGAGGTCGGGGATGGTTTCGCGGGTGGGCCGCACGGGTGCGGCCGGGTCCTCCCCCGTGTCTTCGCCGGCGTCTTCGCGGAGGACGCCGATGATCTCGCGGAGGCGGTCGGTGGCGTCGGCGGCGCCGGTGCGCAGTTCGGCGGCGGCGGCGCGGTACCGGTCGTCCAGTCCTTGGGCGACCTGGAGGGCGCCGGCGCGGACGGCGATGAGGGCGAGTTCGTGGCCGAGGGAGTCGTGCATGTCCTGGGCGATGCGGGCGCGTTCGCGGAGGCGTTCGCGTTCGGCGATGATGCGCTGCTGGTGTTCGAGGCGTTCGGCGCGTTCCCAGCCGGCGCGCAGGAGTTCCTGGTGCTGGCGCCAGTAGCGGCCGACGAGCCAGGGCAGGACGCCGAGCAGGACGAGCCAGACGGTGGAGGGGAACCAGGTGGTGACGGCCAGGCCGCGGGCGATCGACAGGAGGACGCCGCCGATGAGCACGGCGGTGAATCCCCACAGGACGGGTTGTGCGCGGCGGGTCCGCAGGCCTGTCAGGTAGGACAGGACGGGCATGGCGAACGCGAAGTTGCCGTGGAGGGCGGTCAGGGAGATGGCGGTGAGCAGCGCGGCGGTGGGATGGGTGCGGCACACCGCGACGGCGGCGGCGAGGGCGGCGAGGCCGGCGCCTTGGAGCCACCAGGACGCCTGCCCGGGGCGGAGGGGGGAGATCATGGTGACGGCGGTGGGGAACGCCAGGACGGCGTAGAGCAGGGCGTCCTTGGCCAGCGCGGCGCGGGTGGGCCGCCGGATCGCGGTGCGCAGCGCGTGCGGGCGGAGGGCGCGGGCGGTGCGGGCGGCCGTGCGGGCGGCGGTGTGGCGTGCCCGGGCGGCCGCGGAGTCGTTCACGGGCTCCACGCTAGTGGCGAGTGAAATGCGGTGTTACTGACGAAAGTCAGGGTTCGGGCGGTGGTGAAGATCGCGGGGGCGGGGTGGGCTGAACTACGGTTGGGCCCGTGACGGCGCCCCCGCGTCCGGACCCCGGTAGGCCTGCGGGATCTGAAGCGCGGCCCGGCCGGTGGGGTCGCGCCGGCGGCGGAGGGGAACGGGTTGCGGGGCATGCGGGAGCGGGCGGCGTCGGTCGGCGGGGAGCTGACCCCTGGCCCGGGCTCGGGGGCCGGGTTCCGGGTGCGGACGCGGCTGCCGCTGGACGGCCAGGTGGCGGAAAGGGCGGCGAACGGGGTGGCGGACATGGAGGAGGGCGCGTGATCCGGGTGATGCTGGCCGACGACCAGACGCTGGTGCGGGCGGGGTTCCGGTCGATCCTGGAGGGCGAGGACGACATCGAGATCGTCGCCGAGGCCGGGAACGGGGAGCAGGCGGTGGCGCGGGCGGGCGAGCTGCGGCCCGACGTGGTGCTGATGGACATCCGCATGCCGGTCCTGGACGGGCTGGAGGCGACGCGCCGGATCATCGCCGATCCGCGGCTGGCCGGCGTCCGGGTGGTGATCTTGACGACGTTCGACCTGGACGACTACGTGTACGGGGCGATCAAGGCGGGGGCGAGCGGGTTCCTGGTGAAGGACACCGAGCCCCCGGAGCTGATCCACGGGGTGCGGGTGGTGGCGCGGGGGGACGCGCTGCTGGCGCCGACGGTGACGCGGCGGCTGATCGCCGAGTTCGCGTCGCGGATCGCCGCGCCGCCGCCCGCGGTGGAGCTGAACTCCCTCACCGACCGGGAGCGGGAGGTGCTGGAACTGGTCGCGGCGGGCCTGTCGAACGAGGAGATCGCCGGGCGGCTGGTGCTGTCGCCGGCGACGGCGAAGACGCACGTCAGCCGTATCCTGGCCAAGCTGGGGGCGCGGGACCGCGCGCAGCTGGTGGTGCTGGCCTACGAGACGGGCGTGATCCGTCCCGGCTGGCTCGGCTGAACCGCAACGGGTCGGGCGGGCGCGGTGTTGAACGGAAGTGACGGTTACGGACGAAGTTCTCCCCCGCACCCCGGCCGGGGGTGCGGGCGACGCGGCGGGCGCGGACATCGCCGCGTCGCTGGCGCGGGACCTGGACGCCGGGTTCGCGGACCTGTACGAGGCGTACCGGGGCGCGGTGTTCTCGACGGCGCTGCGGCTGTGCGGGCGGTGGGCCGAGGCCGAGGACCTGTCGGCGGAGGCGTTCCTGCGCGCCTACCGGGCGCTGGCCGGGTACGAGGCGGCCCGGATCGCGGAGCTGCGGCCGCGGGCGTGGCTGCTGGCGATCCTGACGAACGTGTGGCGCAACAGCCTGCGGTCGGCGGCGCGGCGCCCGGCGCCGGCGGGCCCGGTCGAGGACGCCCCGGACCCGCCCGATCCGGGCGAGGGGGTGGAGGAGGCCGCCGTGCGCCACGAGACCGGCCGTGAGCTGGCGGCGCTGCTGGCCGAGCTGCCCGAGGCCCAGCGCGTCGCCGTCGTGCTGCGGCACGTCGCGGATCTGCCCGTCGCGGAGGTCGCCGTCGTCCTCGGCGTGCCCGAGGGGACCGTCAAGTCGCATGTGTCCCGGGGGCTGGCGCGGCTGCGACGGCTGCGCGCCCTGCCCCGTCCCGCCCCGCACGAAAGCCCGCAGGAAGACCCGCACGAGGACCGGCGTGAGGACCCGCACGGGGCGCCGCCGCGCGCCCCCGGCCCTCGAAGTCGGAGAGGGGAGATCCGATGACCCGCACCGATCCGGCCGGTGAGGCGCACGACCCGCTGACCCGGGAACTGGCGGGGCTGGCCGCCGACGCGCCGCCGGCGCTGCTCGACCGCATCGCCGCCCGCCGCGCCCGCGTGCCCGGCCCGCTGGGCGACCTGCAGGTCGCCTTCACCGACCACGGCGTCGCCTATCTGCGCGCCGGGATGGGCGAGCGGGAGTTCGCCGAGGCGTGGCGGGACCGGTTCGCGCGGCCGCTGCTGCCCGCCGACCGTCCGCCCGCGGGGCTGGTGCCCGCGCTGCGCACCGGCCGGCTCGGCGGTCTGCGGCTGGACCTGCGGGGCCTCAGCGACTTCGAGGCCGCCGTGCTGGGCGCCGCGGCGCGGATCCCGCGCGGGCAGACCCGCCCCTACGCGTGGGTGGCGCGGCTGGCGGGACGGCCCAAGGCGGTCCGCGCGGTCGGGTCGGCGCTGGGGCGCAACCCCGTCCCGCTGCTGATCCCCTGCCACCGCGTCACCCGCTCGGACGGTTCGCTCGGCGACTACGTGTTCGGCGCGGACGCCAAGGAGCGGCTGCTGCGCGCCGAGGACGTCGACGTCGACGAGGTCACCGAGCTGGCGCGGCGGGGGGTGCGGCTGGTCGGCTCCGACACCACCGGGATCGTGTGCTACCCGACGTGCGGTGACGCGCGCCGGATCACCGCCGGTCACCGGCGCGGGTTCCGTGACCTGGCCGCGGCGCGGGCCGCCGGGTACCGGCCGTGCCTGCACTGCCGTCCGGGCGACGCCCAGCCCGCCTGACCGCGGGGGCGCTCCCGCCGGCGTGCGCATAGATCGGCGCAGTCCGGGAATGGGCCGTCCACCTGCGGGGACGCCTGCGTCCCGCACCGAGGACCGCCGACGAAGGGGAGATCGCCATGCGCGTCGTCGTCACCGGCGCCACCGGCAACATCGGGACCAGCACGCTGCGCGCGCTGGCCGCGGACCCGGCCGTCACCGCCATCACGGGCCTCGCGCGCCGCGAGCCCGGGCCGGGCGCGGCGCGCGAGACCGACCCGGCCGGCACCGGCAAGATCGAGTGGGCGGAGGCCGACGTCACCGACAGCGACCTGGTCCCGCTGGTGCGCGGCGCCGACGTCGTGATCCATCTGGCGTGGCTGTTCCAGCCGACGCACCGGCCCGCGGTCACCTGGGACGCCAACGTGATCGGCAGCGGCCGGGTGTTCGACGCCGTCGCCGAGGCGGGGGTGCCGGCGCTGGTGTACTCCTCGTCCGTCGGCGCCTACTCCCCCGGCCCCAAGGACCGGGCCGTGGACGAGTCGTGGCCGACGCACGGCTGGCCCGGCGCCGCCTACTCCCGGGAGAAGGCCTACGTCGAGCGGCTGCTGGACGCGTTCGAGACCGCCGCCCCGGGCTGCCGCGTGGTGCGGATGCGGCCGGGGTTCATCTTCGAGCGGCAGAGCGCCAGCGAGCAGCGGCGGCTGTTCGCCGGGCCGCTGCTGCCCGGCCGGCTCGCCCGCCCCGACATCATCCCGGTCGTGCCGGACATGCCGGGCCTGCGGATGCAGTTCCTGCACTCCGCCGACGCCGGGCAGGCGTTCCGGCTCGCCGCGACGCGCGACGTCCGCGGCGCGTTCAACCTCGCCGCCGACCCCGTCATGGACGCGGCCGAGCTCGCCGACGTGCTGGGCGCCCGCACCGTCCGGGTCCCCGAGCGCGGGGTGCGGGCCGCGATCGCCGCCGCGTGGAATTTGCACCTGGTGCCCGCCTCGCCCGGCCTGTTCGACCTGGCGATGCAGATCCCCGTCATGGACACGTCGCGGGCCCGCACCGAGCTGGGCTGGACGCCCGAGCACAGTGCCCGCCAGGCCTTCACCGAGTTCCTGGAGGGGCTGCGCGCCGGTTCGGGGCGCGACACGCCGCCGCTGGCGCCCGGCACCGGCGGCCCGGCCCGCGCCCGCGAGTTCGCCACCGGCGCGGGCCGCAAACCCTGACGAGACCCCGACCGAGACCCCGACCTGCTCGTCCGACGTCACCGTCCACCGCAGTCCACCGCACGCTTGGAGGCCACCCGATGCCGACGATCACTTCCGACCACCTGCACACCCTGCTGGCCTCCGCCGACCGCGACGCCGCGCTCGTCGTCGTCGGGGGACGCGCCACCGTCGTCCCCGCCGATCCCAGCCGCGGCGGCGGGCCCGAGGACGCCCTGGTGATCACCACGCGGGACGCCGTCATCGCCGAACTGGACACCGGCGCCAACGAGGAGCAGATCGAGGCCCTGGCCCAGCGCCTGGACGTCGCCCTGGAGAGCCTCGGCGGCTGACCCTCCTCCCGCCGTCACCCTCGCGTCACCCGGCGCCGGACTCGTCCGCGCCGGGTGACGTCGCGCTCCGCCCGCCGGAGCCGCCGGACGCGCGGACGCGGCGGCGGTGGCTGGTGT
>NZ_BCQS01000024.1 GCF_001552195.1 Actinomadura latina NBRC 106108 | reverse complement strand
CCCCCAGCCGCGCCGCGCGGCCCCGCATCACCGGCCCGAACGGCTCGCGGTGCCGCGCCACCACCGACGCCCGCATCCCGGCGGCGCGCAACGACACCAGCGTCGCCGCCACCCCGTTCAGCGCCGAATGCACCATCAGCAGCGTCCCCGACGGCGCCAGATGCCGCGGGGCCCGCTCGCAGATCCGGTCCAGCAGCGCGCGGCCGTCCGGGCCGGCCTCCCAGGCGCGGGCTCGGCCGCGCACCGCCCCCGGATCGGCGTCCCCCGCCACGTACGGGGGGTTGGCGACGATCACGTCGAACACCTCGCCGGCCACCGGCGCGAACAGGTCGCCGCGCAGCACCCGGACCGGCAGGCCCCGCACCCGCGCGTTCAGCCGCGCGGCCAGGACCGCGGGCGCCGACACGTCCACCGCGACGACCTCGCAGCCGGCGCGGGCGGCGGCCAGCGCCACCGCGCCGGTCCCGGTGCCGATCTCCAGCACCCGCGCGCCCCGCGGGACCCCCGCGTGCGCCAGGGTCCGGGCCAGCGCGCCCGTCAGCAGCGAGGTGTCGGACTGCGGCCGGTACACCCCCGGCGGTCTCAGCAGCATCATCGCCCGCCCCCTCTCTCGGCCGACGGCGCACCGGAGGGCGTGCCTGACGTTGTGCCGGGCGGTGTCCCGGGCAGGGGGCGGCGCAGCGCCGTTCGCCCCGCCCCCCAGCGGTCCAGCAGGTGGGCGCCCAGGCGGTCCTCCAGCAGCCCGGTCGCGCGGACGCCCAGCACCACGTCCCCGGCCAGGGCGGGTTCGGCGGCCAGCAGCGCGCCGATCACGTCGTGGCGCAGGACCTGCTCGTGGACGGCGTCGGCCTCGATGTGCTCGGTGTAGAACAGCAGGGCGCGCGGGCCGGCGCCGAAGCGTTCCAGGGCCGCGGCCATGCGCCGCGCGGACGGCGCCGTGGTGATCTCCGCGGCGGCGAAATGCCCGACCAGGGCGCCGCGCAGGGACCGGTGCAGCCCGAACAGCGACATCATGTTCACCGTCGCGAGCATCACCGCGGGGGCGGCGTCCACGTAGGCGCCGTAGGAGGGGTCCAGGCCCAGGTCGTCCAGCAGGCCGGCGTACAGGTCCTGGTGGATCATGCCGGGGCGGCCGCCGCCGAACTCATCGTTCTCCACCGCGGCCAGGGCGGTCTTCGCGGGGCCGTGCAGCCGCGGGATCACCCACGCGTGCGGGTCGGCCTCCTTCAGGTGGTACACCGACCGCAGTGCCGCGTGCTCGCGCAGCTGCCACGGCTCGCCGTCGTCGCGCAGGTGGTGGGAGACGCCGCGGGCGTCCACCGGCTCCACCAGCAGCTCCTCCAGGGCGCCCGCCACGTCGTCGCCCGCGCCGCCGGCGGGGACGTCGCGGCGCAGCGCGTCCAGGAACACCGCCTCCAGGTCGCCGCGCAGCCGCAGCAGCGCCGGGTCCCATTCCCAGCCGGGGTCGACGCCGGCGAAGCCCCGGTAGTGCAGTTCGTAGCAGGCGTGCAGGGCCAGCTGCAGGTCGTCGCCGTAGGGGTCGGCGGACGCGGCCGCGGCGGCGGCGGGCAGGCGGGCCGGGTCGCCGGGCGGCGGGCCGGCCCTCAGGGCCGTGATCACGGCCTGCGACAGCGGGCCGCGCGGCGGCGGCGGTGCCGGTGCCGCGCCGGATGCGGCCGCACCGGGCGCGCCGGTGCCGGCACGTGCGCGGGCCCGGGCCGGGGCCTGCGGAGCGGTCATGTCTCCTCCGTGGTCAGGGGGGCGTCCGGCTCCGGTACCCGCTCACGCGCGTCCCATACGTCCGTTTCCTCCCCAGGGGCCGCATCCGGCACGCCGGGCCGCGGATCGGGCGGCAGGTCGGAGGCCAGGTCGGAGGCCAGGTCGGGGACCAGGTCGGGGGGCGCGCCGGGTTCCCCGGTGAGCCCGCCCGACACGGTCTGCCGCGCCAGCATCTCCACCACCGCGCGCGGGCCGCCGTGCCGGGCGGCGCGGCGCTGGCGGTCCGCGCCCGTCCCGGCCCTGCGGACCGCCTCCAGCAGCGTGAACACGGTGTCCAGGTCGCCGGCGTCCTCCAGGGCGGGGGCGGCGCGGGCGACCAGGTCGTCCACCAGCCGCCACGCCGGGACGGCCCGCAGCGTGACCGGGTCGGCCAGCGCGCCGCCCAGGCCGTGCCGGGCCGCGTTCCACAGCGCCGCCGCGCACACCTGCCCGTCCGCGCGGGGCGCCTCCCGGCCCGCCGCCAGATCGGCCAGCGCGGCGCCCACCAGGCCCCGCACCAGCGCCGCCTGCAGCACCGCCTCGTCCGCGGTCGCCGCCGAGTCCGCCGCCCGCACCTCCACCGTCGGCCACCGCGGCGACGGCCGCGCCAGCCAGAACGTCATCGCCGCGTCCACCAGCACGCCCGCCTCCACCAGCGCCGCGACCCGCGCGTCCCACGCGGCCGCCGACGCCGACCACGGCGGCACCCCCGCCCCCGGGAACCGCGCCATCTCCACCATCCGGCGGCCCGCGTAGCCGGTCGGGCGGCCATGGTCGAACGGCGAGTTCACCGACAGCGCCAGCAGCACCGGCAGCCACGGCCGCAGGTGGTTCACCACCGCCACCGCGGCCTCCCGGTCCGGGACGCCGACGTGGACGTGGCAGCCGCACGCCTGGTAGTCCTCCACGACGTCCCCGTAGGCGGCCATGATCTCGGCGAACCGGTCGCCGCGCGCGGGCGGCGGCGGGCGGCCGTTTAGCACCGGGGTGCCCGACGCCACCAGCCGGGCGCCGCCCGTCCTGGCCGCCGCCGCCAGCCGCGCCCGCGCGAACCGCAGCTGCCCGCCGAGGTCGGCCAGGTCGCGGCACACCCCCGTCGCGGCCTCGACCTGCGAGGCCAGCAGCTCGGGCTGGAACGAGCCGCCCGACCCCGCCCACCGGTGCGCGCCGGCCGCGGCGAGGACGCGCCCGGCGTCCGGGACGCACTCGCCCGACACCGCGTCCACCAGCAGGAACTCCTCCTCCACCCCGACGGTCGCCGCCCCGGCGCCCGCCGGGACGCCGCGCGCGGTCCCGTTCCGGCCCGCGCCGTTCCCGCCCGTGCCGTGCACGCCCATGTGCTGCCCCCTCGATCGTGCGCACCCCGTCCACCGGGGGGAATGCCCTTCCAGGACGTCCCCTCCCGCCACCGGCCAAGATCCTTCCGCCGGGCCGTCCCGGGCGGGTGACCGGATCGTTCCGCAGCGCGCCGGGATCATGCCTGCCGCGACCCGCCCGGACCGGCCAGGATCGGTGGCATGAACCGAGCGCTTCTCGTCATCGACGTCCAGGAGTCCTTCCGCCGCCGCCCCCTCTGGGACGCGGTGTCGGCGCCCGACATCGCGTCCCGCGCCGCCCGCCTCACCGCCGCGGCCCGCGCCGCCGGCGACCTGGTCGTGTGGATCCTGCACGCCGAACCCGGAACCGGCGGCGTGTTCGACCCCGACCTCGGCCACGTCCGCCTCATGGACGGCCTGGCGCCGGGGCCCGGCGAACCCGTCCTCACCAAGACGTCCCGCAACGCCTTCACCACCACCGGGCTGCAGCAGCTCCTGACCGCCCGCGGCATCGGCGAGGTCGTGGTCTGCGGCATCCAGACCGAGCAGTGCTGCGAGACCACCGCCCGCCTGGCCGCCGAGCTCGGCTACCGCGTCACCTTCGTCACCGACGCCACCGCGACCTTCCCCATCGAGCACCGCGACGCCCCGTCCGGACGGCCTCTCGCCGAGATCCTCGCCGACCCCGCCACCCTTCCCGTCGACCAGGTCATCGCCCGCACCGAGTACGCGCTCGCCGGCCGCTTCGCCGCCATCGCCGGCCTCGACGACCTGGCCCCTCGGACCGACCCCGCGGCCGCGCCGGTAGGCTGACCGGATCGTGAACCGCATCGTCTTCCTGCTCGTCCCCGGGCTGCACCTGCTCGACCTGGCCGGCCCCGCCCAGGTGTTCTCCACCGCCGCCGACAACGGCCTGCCCTACCGGCTCGCCTACGTCGCCGACCAGCCCGGGGCCGCGCACCAGGACGAGCAGGACGAGCAGGACGGGCGGGAGGTGCCCACCGCGCAGGGGCTGCCGCTGCGCGCGCCCGCCGCATGGCCGGACCTCACCGCCGCCGACACCGTCCTGGTCCCCGGATGGCGCTGGGGCGCCGGCACGCCCCACGCCCCGCCGATCTCCGCACGGGCCGCCCGCCGCCTGGCCGGCCACCACGCCGCCGGCGGCACCGTCGCCAGCGTCTGCGCCGGCGCGTTCGCGCTCGCCCACGCCGGGCTGCTGGACGGCCGCCGCTGCACCACCCACCACGAGCTGCAGGACGACCTCGCCCGCCGCCACCCCCGCGCCGTCGTCGTCCGCGACGTCCTCTACGTCACCGACGGCCGCGTCCTCACCTCCGCCGGCATCGCCAGCGGCATCGACCTCGCCCTGCACCTGGTCGCGGCCCGGCACGGCCCCGGCGCCGCCGCCCGCGTCGCCCGCGCCATGGTCGTGTACGCGCGCCGCAACGGCGACCAGCCGCAGGCCGGCGCCATGCTCCGGCACCGCGCCCACCTGTCCGACCCCGTGCACCGCGCGCAGGACCTCATCGACGGCGGCTACACCCGTCCCCTCCCCCTGCGGCGCCTCGCCGCCGCCGCGGGCGTCAGCGAACGCACCCTCACCCGCCGGTTCACCGCCGCGACCGGCCTCACCCCCCTGCGCTACCAGCAGGAACTGCGCCTTGAACACGCCGCGCACCTCATCGCGCAGGGCGCCACCGCCGACGCCGCCGCCCGCGCCGTCGGCTTCACCGACGCCCGCATGCTCCGCCGCCTGCGCGCCCGCGCCTAGACCCCGCGCCTAGACCCCGCGCCCAGACCCCGCGCCCAGATCCCGGGCAGCGGGTCAGCCGTGCAGCGCCACGTAGGGGGCCAGCACCAGCAGGCTCACCACCAGCGCGCCCTTCAGCACCGCCGCCGGGACCGCCCGCGCGATCATCCACCCCGCCAGCACGCCCGCCAGCTCCGGGACGCCCGTCAGCGCCGCCAGCGGCCAGTCCACCGCGCCCGCGGCGACGTACCCGATCGTCCCGGCGGCGGCGATCACCACCGACTGGGCCTGCGCCGCCGCCAGCGCCGGCAGCACCGGCATCCCCAGCGCGATCAGCAGCGGGACGCTCAGCAGCGGCCCCCCGACACCGAACATCGCGCCGGCCACCGCCACCCCCGCCCCCACCGCGACGGCCGCCGGCCACCCGATCCCGGCCCCGTCCCCGGCCCGCCCGTCCCCCGGGCGCCGCCACAGCACCAGCACCGCGACCAGCGCGATGAACACCCCGAGCAGCGCCCCGAACACCCGGCCCGTGACCAGGCCGTTCGCCAGCACGCCCAGCGGCGTCCCCACCAGGGCGGCGCCCGCCAACAGCGCCGCCGTCCGCCGCGTCGCCTGCTCCCGCAGCTGCCCCGACCGCGTGTAGACGGCCGTGCCGAGCAGCCCCGTGGCGACATTGGTGACGATCGCCGTCCCCGCCACCTGCGCCGGCGACAGCCCGGTGAACGCGAACAGCCCCACCGTGATCAGCACCCCGCCCGGCCCGACCGCGGTGATCCCGACCCCGGCCGCCACCCCCAGCAGCACCAGCCCCGCGACGACCCCGGGCTCCAGCCCCGTCACCGCCCCGTCACCACCGTCAGCGGCCCGGCGGCTGCCGGAGCGCGCCGGACAGGAACACCGTGGTGACGGCGTCGCCGGCCTCCTCGATCGGGACGCCGTCGAGGCGTGCGCCGTCCAGGCTGGCCGTCAGATCGGCCACGGCGGCCTCGTAGAGCGCGTGGAGCAGGGCGTCGCGGGTGGGGAACCGGCTGTCGAGGGCGTCCCGGCCGACCCCCGCGGCGGCGGCGATGTCGCTCATGCTCGCCGACTCGCCGCGCTCGGCCAGCACCGCCGCGGCGGCCCGGAGGATCCCCGCCCTCACCTCGTCGCCGGCGACCGTCCCCCTGCTCATCGCGGGAAAGGGTACACCGCCGCACCGGTGCCCGGCGGGCCGCGGATCCGGCGTCCGCGCCGCGGGGCGGGACGTCCCGCGGCCGAGGGCCTTCGGGGCCGCGAAAAGCGGGGAAGGATAGCCCCATGGAAACCGTGTACTCCAAGGACGGCACCCGCATCGCCTTCGACCGGACCGGTGCGGGGCCAGCCCTCGTCATCGCCGGCGGGGCGCTCAACGACCGCGGTTCGGGCGCCGGGCTCGCCGGGCTGCTGGCCGGCCGGCACACCGTCCTCGCCTACGACCGGCGGGGCCGCGGCGACAGCGGCGACACCCCGCCCTACGCCGTCGACCGCGAGATCGAGGACCTGGCCGCGGTGATCGGCGCGGCCGGCGGGTCCGCCGCGGTGTACGGGATGTCGTCGGGCGCGGTGCTGGCGCTGCGCGCCGCCGCGGCCGGGCTGCCCGTCACCAGGCTCGCGCTGTTCGAGCCGCCGTTCCACTCCGGCCACGACGACCGGCTCACCCGCGCCCGCGCCTACCACACCGAGCTGACCGGGCTGCTGGCCGACGGCCGCCGCGGCGACGCGCTCGCGCTGTTCATGACGGGCGTCGGGATGCCGGCGGAGATGGTCGCGCAGGCGCGCAGCTCGCCGATGTGGCCCGCGCTGGAGGCGCTGGCGCCCACCCTCGCCTACGACTCGGCGGTCATGGACGACGCCCGCGGCGGCGCGATGCCCGAGGTCCTCATCGGCCGCGTGACCGTTCCCACGCTGGTCATGGACGGCGGCGGCAGCCCCGCCTGGATGCGCGACACCGCCCGCCGCGTCGCCGGGCTGCTGCCCGCCGGGACGCACCGCACCCTGGACGGCCAGACCCACGACGTCGCACCCGACGCGCTCGCGCCCGTCCTGGCCGCGTTCCTCGCCTGAGCAGGGTTCCTCGCCTGAGCGGAGTTGCTCGCCTGGAGCCGGGCGGCCGCCGTACGCGGTCAGGGCACCGGGACCTCGATGTGGCCGGGCGCGCCGCGCCGCAGCGTCGCGCGCCCGGCGGTGACCTCGGCGGCCCACGCCTCGAAGGCCTCCAGGTCCGCGGCGGGCACCGCGACGTCGGCCTCCACGGCCGCCGCGTAGCGGACGTCGCCGGGCTGGTGCCCGGCGGTGTGCAGGTCGCCGAGGAACCGTCCCGCCAGGGCGTGGTCCACGCCGACGGTGACCGTCACCACCGGGCGCAGCTCCACGACCCCGACCGCGTCGATCGCGCCCGCGACCGCCTGGGAGTAGGCGCGCACCAGGCCGCCCGCGCCGAGCTTGACGCCGCCGAAGTGGCGGGTGACGACCGCGGCGGTGCCGGTCAGGCCGCGCCGCACCAGCACCTCCAGCATCGGGACGCCCGCCGTCCCGGCCGGTTCACCGTCGTCGCTGCTCTTGGTGATCTCGCCGTGCTCGCCCACCACGTAGGCGGTGCAGTTGTGGGTGGCGTCGCGGTGGGCGCGGCGGTGCGCGGCGATGAACGCGACCGCCTCGGCCTCACCGGCGGCGCGGGCGAGCGTGCACACGAACCGCGATCTGCGGATCTCCAGTTCGTGGGAGCCGCCCTGTCTGATCATGCGCATGGCGCCTCCCAGTCTATGTTCGGGCGGGCGCGCCGCCGGGAAGGGTGGCGGGCATGGACTGCTTGGACGCGCTGTACCGGCGCTGGCTCTTCGAGGTGTGGGAGGGCGGCTACGCGGTGGCCGGGGAGATCCTCGCGCCCGGTTTCACCGGGCACTGGCCGAACCTGGAGGTGCACGGCCCCGCCGGGGCCGCCGAGCAGGTCCGCCGCTCCCGCGAGTACTTCACCGACGTCCGCACCGCCCTGGACGCCGGCCCCGTCGTCGGGGACGGCATGGTCGCGGCCGCGTGGAGCTTCCACGGCTCCTACCGGGGCGGCGTCCCCGGCGCGACCGCCGCGCCCGGCACGCGCGTGTCGTTCCGCGGGCACGACCTCTTCCGCGCCGAGGACGGCCGGTTCGCCGAGTACTGGGTCGTCTCGGACGCGCTGGGCCTGATGACCGCGCTCGGCGCCCTCGGCTGACGCGCCGCCGGCCGGGCGCCGCGGGCGGCGGGTCAGACCAGGTCGACGAGGTCGGCGATGGAGGCGACGACGCGGCTCGGGCGGAACGGGAACCGGGCGATCTCGTCCTTGCGGGTCACGCCGGTCAGCACCAGGATCGTCTCCAGCCCGGCCTCGATGCCGGCGACGACGTCGGTGTCCATCCGGTCGCCGATCATCGCGGTGCACTCGCTGTGCCCGCCGACCACGTTCAGCGCGGTCCGCATCATCAGCGGGTTCGGCTTGCCGACGAAGTAGGGCTCCACCCCCGTCGCCCGCGTGATCATGGCGGCGACCGCGCCGCAGGCGGGCAGCGACCCCTCCGGGGACGGGCCGACCGGGTCGGGGTTGGTCGCCACGAACCGGGCGCCGCCCTCGATCAGCCGGATCGCGCGGGTGATCTGGGAGAAGCTGTAGGTGCGGGTCTCGCCCAGCACCACGTAGTCGGGGTCGATGTCGGTGAGGACGAAGTCGGCCTCGTGCAGCGCCGTCGTCAGCCCCGCCTCGCCGATCACGTACGCCGACCCCTCGGGGCGCTGGTCGGCCAGGAACCGGGCGGTCGCCAGCGCCGACGTCCAGATCGACTCGGCGGGGACCTGCAGGCCGGCCGCCGCGAGCCGGGCCGACAGGTCCCGGCGGGTGTAGATCGAGTTGTTGGTCAGGACGAGGAACGGCGTGCCGGCCGCCGACAGCCGGCGGATGAACTCCTCGGCGCCTGGCACGGGGCGGCCCTCGTGGACCAGGACCCCGTCCATGTCCGACAGCCAGTACTCGATCGGCCTGCGTTCGGTCATGCCCCCATTGTCGCAGGTGGGGATCTTCGGTCGGACCGTCCGGCCGCGGTCCCGGGCCGCGCCGGGGCGTTGACCTGCGCGTGACGCGGATCATAGATTCGCGGGACGGCGCACCGAACCGTGTTCGGCGGTCGGGCCGCGCGGCGGCGCGCCGTCCACCCCGCGGGAGGCGCGACGTGCAGGACCGTCAAGTGCAGGACCGTGACGCGCGAGGGACCGGGCCGCAGGCCGCCCGGCTGCCCGGTATCGCCGAGGTCAGGGCGGCGATGACCGCGCCCGGGCGGCTGTTCGAGATGGACGAGGCCGAGATCCGCGGCGTGCGGACCCGCGTGTGGAAGAACGCCCCGCCCACCCTCCGCGAGATCCTGGAGATCTCCCGCGCCCACGGCGACGCCGACTTCCTGGTCCACGGCGAGGACCGCCTCACCTTCGCCGACCACTACGCGGCCGCGGCCGCGTTCGCGCGGCGGCTCATCGACCGGTACGGGGTCGGCAAGGGCGACCGCGTCGCGATCGCGATGCGCAACTACCCCGAATGGTCGGTGGCGTTCTTCGGCGCCGCCGTCGCCGGCGCGGTCGTGGTGCCGCTGAACGCCTGGTGGAGCGCCGCCGAGCTGGAGTACGGGCTGGCCGACAGCGGCGCGAAGGTCCTCATCGCCGACGCCGAGCGCGCCGGGAGGCTCGCCGGCGTGCTGGCGGACCTGGGCGTGGCCTGCGTGGTCGCCCGCCCCGACGGCCCCCTCCCGCAGGGCGCCGCGCCGTTCGCCGACGTCCTCGGCGACCCCGGCGACCCGGCCGCGGCGTCCCTGCCCGGCGTGGCGATCGACCCCGACGACGAGGCCACGATCTTCTACACCTCCGGCACCACGGGGCGGCCCAAGGGCGCGCTGGGCACGCACCGCAACATCGCCACCAACCCCGTCAGCCTCGCCTACGGGATCATGTCGGCCGGGGTCCGCGCCGGCCGCACGATCGAGGAGTTGACCGCGCCGCAGCCGCGGGTGACGCTGCTGAGCGTCCCGTTCTTCCACGCCACCGGCTGCCACTCGGTGCTGGTGACCAGCGCGCTGCAGGGCGGCACGGTCGTGCTGATGTACAAGTGGGACGCCGGCAAGGCGCTGGAGCTGATCGAGCGGGAGCGGGTCACCGGGTTCGGCGGCGTCCCGGCCATGGCGTGGCAGGTGCTGACCTCCCCCGACTTCGGGAAGTACGACACCTCCAGCCTCACCGGCGTCAGCTACGGCGGCGCCCCCGCCGCGCCCGCCCTGGTCGACACGATCAGGGAGCGGCTGCCCGAGCGGGTGCCCGGCAACGGCTACGGGCTCACCGAGACGTCCTCGGTCACCACCTACAACGGCGGCGTCAACTACCTGGAGCGGCCCGAGAGCGTCGGCCCGCCCGTCGCGGTCTGCGACGTCAAGGTCGTCGATCCGGCCGGGGACGAGCTGCCCGCCGGCGAGGTCGGCGAGCTGCTGATCAGGGGCCCGAACGTCATCAAGGGCTACTGGAACAAGCCCGAGGCGACCGCGCAGGCGTTCACCGGCGGCTGGTTCCACAGCGGCGACCTGGCCCGCCTGGACGACGACGGGTTCGTCTACATCGTCGACCGCGCCAAGGACATGCTGATCCGCGGCGGCGAGAACATCTACTGCGCCGAGGTCGAGGCCGCCCTGTACGAGCACCCGGCGGTCGCCGACTGCGCCGTCATCGGCGTCCCGCACCAGGTCCTCGGCGAGGAGGTCGGCGCGGTCATCGTGCCGCGCCCCGGCGCGGCGGTCACCGCCGAGGAGGTCCAGGAGTTCCTGGGCGCGCGGATCGCGGCGTTCAAGGTGCCCGCCCACCTGTGGTTCCAGGACGAGCCGCTGCCCCGCAACCCCGGCGGCAAGATCCTCAAGACCCGGCTGCGCGAGCGGCTGCTCGGCTGACCCCGCCGGAACGCGCAGCGGGGCGTCCCGGACGATCCGGGACGCCCCGCGAGGCTCGCGGCCGGGTCAGACGTTCACGCCGAAGTCCGAGGCGATGCCCGACAGGCCCGAGGCGTAGCCCTGGCCCACCGCGCGGAACTTCCACTCGGCGCCGTTGCGGTACAGCTCGCCGAACACCATGGCGGTCTCGGTGGAGGCGTCCTCCGACAGGTCGTAGCGCGCGATCTCGCTGTTGTCGGCCTGGTTCACCACGCGGATGAACGCGTTGCGGACCTGCCCGAAGTTCTGCTGGCGGCCGTCGGCGTCGTAGATCGACACCGGGAACACGATCTTGGAGACCTCGGCCGGGACCGTGTTCAGGCCGACCTTGATCTGCTCGTCGTCGCCCTCGCCCTCACCGGTGAGGTTGTCGCCGGTGTGCTCGACCGAGCCGTCGGGGCTCTTGAGGTTGTTGAAGAACACGAAGTGCTGGTCCGACAGCACCTTGTTCTCCGCCGAGACCAGCAGGGCGCTGGCGTCCAGGTCGAAGTCGGTGCCGGTGGTGGTCCGCACGTCCCAGCCCAGGCCGACCACGACGGCGGTCAGTCCGGGAGCCTCCTTGGTCAGCGAGACGTTGCCGCCCTTGCTCAGACTGACTCCCACTGTTGTCTACCTCCGTATCGGGACTGCGGGTGAAACACCCGCGATCGGTCTGTCTAACGAGAACGGTAGCCATCCCTCGCCGGTTCCCCCTGCTCCTTGGCGAATTCGCGGCGTGGCGTGCCGTTTCGTCCGGTCCCGAGCGTAGGGGACGCGATCACCGGCCGGTGGGCCCGCCGAGTCCGGTGAGGAAGGCGGCGGGTGCGGTGACGGCGGCGGGCAGCTCGAACGCGGCGGCCAGTTCCGCCGCGCGCGGCGCCAGCTCGTCGCAGGCGCGGCGCCGGGCCGCCCACACCTCGTCCAGCATGCCGGGCGGGACCACGCCCTCGTTGAGCAGGTCGGGGGCGCGGCGGTCCAGGACGTTCAGGGCGTGCAGCCGCAGGACGGCGCCGGGCGCGTCCGGCCCGGCGGCCGCGGCGGCGGCGCAGATCTCCAGGACGATCCGGTCGGCGCACGCTCCGGCGGTCCGCGCGGCCAGCGCGAGGTTGCCGTTCCAGGCGGTGAACGCGTCGCCGCCGTCCGCCAGCGCGGCGCCGACCCGGCCGGCGAGCCGGTCGCGCATGCGGCGTTCGGCGTCGCGGGCCAGGTACAGCCAGACGCGCGGGGAGTCCAGGTCGCCGCCGTCGGGCGGTCCCGCGACCGGGTCGGGCGGGACGTAGCGGTCGCGGTCGGCCATGGCGCGGGCGGTGTCGTAGAGGATCAGCTCGTTGTCGCCGCCGGCGTTCTGGTAGGCGTGGGCCAGGCCGCGGTAGGCGTTGAGGCGGTCGGCGGCGGCGAAGCCGGGGGCGCCGCTGTGCACGCGGCACGCCGACACCGTCTCCTGCGCCTGGGCGGTGGCGGCGGCCTTCAGCAACGCCAGGTCGCGGTCGACGGCCGACCACGGCGCCCACGCGGTGTCCGGCCCGCCCCCGTCCCCATCGCCCCCATCGCCCCCGTCCCCGGCCGGGGCGGCGGGGCGGGGCGCGGTGACGTGCGCGGCGACGGCGGTGAGCGCGTACGCGGCCGCCAGCGCGCCCAGCACCGCCTCCTGCTGGTTGCGGTAGTCGGTGAGGGGGCGGCGGGGCGCGAGGCGGCCGAGGGTGGTGCGGCCGGCCGAGTGGGCCAGCAGCATCCCCGCCGACGCGCGGGTGATGGCGGCGGAGGCGGAGATGACGGACCGCCACACCGGCGGGGCGACGCCCATGGAGCGGGTGAGCCGCGCCGCCGGCGACCCGGCCGGGTCGTGGAAGTCGCCGCCGGGGCCGATGCCGGCGCCGTCGCGCAGCCACGCCCGGTAGGGGACGTGCACGCCGTCGAGCAGGACGGCGGCGTAGTCGATCTGCAGCCCGGTGGTCTCGGGCGCCGGAACGATCCGGACGCCCGGCGGGACGGTGCCGTCCGGGAGGCGCAGCGGCACCGCGAACACGAACACCCCGCGCTCCTGGCCGCCGTGGACGAGGGTGGCGTAGACGGCGGCGGTCTTGGCGACGCCGGGGTGGCCGGTGTTGGTGGGGAACTTGGCGGCCCGCGGGTCGGGGGTGGTCAGCACGAACCCGCCGGTGCCGGGGTCGTGGCGGGCGATGGTGCGGGGCGACAGGTGGCTGTTGCTGCGCCCGACCTCGGTCATCAGCAGCGTCCCGGCCGCGTCCATCGACTCCAGCGCCTCGCGCGCCTCCCGCGCCCCCTCCTGGCCGGCGCCGAACCGCAGGATGGGGCCGAGCGCCAGGGTGTAGTGCAGCAGCATCACGTGGAACAGGGCGGGGTCGGCGATCGCGGCGCGGTCCAGCAGCGCGCACAGCGCCGGCGGGTCGGCCAGCAGTTCGGCGGCGGGCGGCGCGGCCAGGCCGGCGCTCCGCAGCCGCGCGTAAGTGAGGGCCTGGCGCTCGCGGGCGGTGAGCCCGCCGGGGTAGGTGAAGAACTCCTCCGGGACGGCCTCCTCCAGCCGGGCCCGCGTCTTGGCGTCCATCACCGCTCCCCCGCCCCGGGGCCGCCGGCGTGCACGGAGGGAGCGGCGGGCGCGGCGGGCGCGACGCCGGGCGCGGCCTTGCCGGTGCGGCCGTACCGGGGGCGGTCGCGCAGCGGCGCCAGGGTCCGCGCGCCGGGGACGGCGAGCCGCGCGCACTGGCACAGCGCGTCGCCGGGGCCGGCCTCGGTGAACACGGTCGCGCCGGCGGCGTGCACGGCGCGCAGCGTGCCGGGGAGGCGGACGGGCCTGACGATGCAGTCGGCCATGGCGCGGTGCAGGTCGTCGCCGTCGCGGTAGGCGCGGCCGCGGACCGGCGAGTGCACCGGCAGTTCCAGGGGCCGCTGGGGAAGGTGGCGGATCATCGCGTACCACTCGTCGTCGGCGCCGGCCATCGAGGGATGGTGCGACAGGTAGGGGACGGCGAGCCGCACGGCGCGGACGCCTGCGCCGCGCGCGGCGTCCACGACCGCGTCCAGGGGGCCGCCGGGCCCGGACACGATCGTCACCGACGGCGCGTTCAGGCAGGCGACCACCACCTCGGGCGCGGCGGCGGCCTCGATGCAGGCGCGGGCGCCGTCCTCGCCGGCCTCCAGCAGCGCCATGCCGCCGCCGCGGCCGCGGGAGGCCAGGACGCCGACGGCGGCGACGGCCATCCGGGCGCCGTCGGTGATCGTGAACGCGCCGGCGCTGACGAGCGCGGCGATCTCGCCGAAGCTCTGCCCGACGGCGTAGCCGGGGTGGACGCCGGCGGCGCGCAGGGCGCGGTCGACGGCGACGGAGGCGGCGTAGGCGCACAGCTGGGCGACGCCCGGGACGGCGGACGCGGCCCGGTAGCCGGCGGGGTCCTCCAGCAGGATCGCCCGCAGGGACGGCCATCCGGCGGCGGGCAGTCCCTCCTGGACGGCGTCCAGGACGTCGGCGACGGCGCGGGCGGCGCCCGGCCCGGCCGCGGACAGGGCGGGCAGGTCGGGCACTCCCGTCGAGCCGGTGCCGGGGAACAGGAAGGCGCAGATGTCGCCGGGTTTGAGCGCGTCGGCGGGATCGAATGCGGTGGACGGCACGCGGGTCTCCTTACCTGGAAGGAAGGCTGACTTTCCCATTTGGGAACAAAGGCCGCTTAAATTGCAGATATGGAATATAAGCCGTGAAATGGGATTATTCACTGGCGGGGTGGGTCTGACAACCGCCCGTGGTGCGAGGGGGGACGAGGATGGCCATGAGGGAAGACACGCGGTGGGCGATCCGCGGGACCGGCGCCTGCCTGCCCGAGCGGTGCGTGCCCAGCGACGAGCTGTCCCGCTCCCTGGGCCTCGACCCGTCCTGGATCGAGGACCGCACCGGCATCCGCCGCCGGCACCTGGCCGCGCCCGGGCAGGCCGCCTCCGACCTAGCCGCGGCCGCCGCCGCGCGGGCCCTGGACGCGGCCGGGCTGGACGCCGCCGACGTCGGCCTGATCGTGCTCGGCACCTCCACGCCCGACCTGATCGCCCCGTCCACCGCCTGCCGCGTGCAGGCCCTGCTCGGCGCCCGCCGCGCCGCCGCGTTCGACGTCGCCGCCGCCTGCACCGGGTACGTGTTCGGGCTGCAGGCCGCGCTCGGCTGGCTGGCCGCCCAGCGCGGCTCGGCGCCCTACGCGCTGGTCGTGGGCGTCGAGGTGTACTCGCGGTTCCTCAACCCCGCCGACCGCGGCACCGTCGCGGTGTTCGGGGACGGCGCCGCCGCCACCGTCATCGGGCCCGTCCCGGCGCCCTACGGGATCGGCCCGGTCACGCTCGGGTCCGACGGGTCGGGCGCCGACGACGTCCTCATCCCCGCGGGCGGCAGCCGCACGCCCGCCACCGCCGAGACCCTCGCGGGCCTCGGCCACACCATCCACATGGACGGCCGGGCCGTCCGCGGGTTCATCGAGCGGATCTTCCCCCGGCTGGTCGCCGAGGCCACCGAGGCCGCCGGGCTCAAACCCGCCGACCTGGCCCTGGTCGTCCCGCACCAGCCCAACCCGCGGCTGGTCGCCGCGCTGGCCCCCGGCGCCGGCCTCGACCCCGGGCAGCTGGCGATCGTCGGGCACGACGTCGGCAACATCGGCGCCGCCAGCATCCCCTTCGCGCTGGACCGGGCCGTCCGCTCCGGCCGCCTCACCGGCGGCGACCTGGTGCTGCTCGCCGGGTTCGGCGCGGGCGTCACCTGGGGGCACGCCCTCATCACCTGGCCGCCCGCCTGACCCGCTCGCCGTGCACGCCCGCCTTCGGGTTCGGGGTGCTCCCGCGGCCGCGTCAGCCCCGGCGGGAGGCGGTCGACCCGGCGGCGACGGCGGCCGCGGACCGCACGAACTCCGCCAGCGCCCGCGACCGGGACGCCTCCGGCCACGCCAGCACCAGCGTGGTCGGGGCCGCGTCCCGCACCGGGACCGCGGCCAGGTCGTCGCGCAGGAGCCCCCGCATCGACGCCGGCAGCACCGCCACCGCGCGGCCGAGCGCGATCAGCTGCATCAACTGCCCGCCGTCGGTGATCGGCGGCAGCCCGTCCGGGCCGCGCCCGTGGCGGGCGAGCGGCACGCCGCCGCCGTCCAGGTCCGCCATCGACACCTGCGCGCGGCCCGCCAGCCGGTGGCCGCGCGGCAGGACGGCGACCTGCGGCTCCTCCAGCAGGTCCTCGGTGGCCAGGCCGGTGACGTCCTGCCGCGGGGTGTAGAGCAGGGCGGCGTCGGCGCGTCCGTCCCGCAGCGCGTGGTCGGCCCCGTACCCGAGGAGCACCTCCACCGGCAGCGCGTCCGGCCGCCGCTCGTAGGCGGCCAGGATCGCCGGGAGCAGGCCGCCGCCGTCCCCGCCGGGCTTCATCGCCAGGACCAGCCGGGGCGCGGCCCCGCCCGCCCGCCGCGTGCGGCGGACGGCCGCGGTGACGGCGTCCAGGGCCGCGGCGCCCTCGGCCAGCAGCGTCTCCCCCGCCGGGGTGAGCGTCACCCGGCGGCTGGTGCGCTCCAGCAGCGTCACACCGAGGCGCCGTTCCAGCCGGCCGATGGCCCGCGACAGCGGCGGCTGCGCGATGCCGAGGCTCTCGGCGGCGCGGCCGAAGTGCAGTTCCCGCGCTACCGCCAGGAAGTAGGCGAGTTCACGCGTTTCCACCACGTCCATACCTCCAGGGTATTGATGGCGGCGCGATCGGTGTTGGAGCCGCGGCCCCCGCCGGTGGTGGGGTGGAAGCATGAACGACACAGGGGTGAACGACACCGTCACCGCGCTGGTGACCGGGGCGAACAAGGGCATCGGATACGCGATCGCGCAGGGCCTGGCCGGCCGCGGCATGACCGTCCTGCTCGGCGCCCGCGACCCGGCCCTGGGCGAGAAGGCCGCCGCGTCGCTGCGGGACGCCGGGCACGACGTGCGCGCGGTGGCCCTGGACGTCACCGACGCGGCGTCGGTCGAGGCCGCGGCCGGGCAGGTCACCGCGCGGACGGGCCGCCTGGACGTGCTGGTCAACAACGCGGGCATCTCCGGCGGCGCGCGGCACCTGCCCGACGAGGCCGACCTGGACGTCGTGCGGCAGGTGTTCGACACCAACCTGTTCGGGGTGATCCGGGTGACCAACGCGATGCTGCCGCTGCTGCGCCGGGCGCCGGCGGGGCGGATCGTGAACATCTCCAGCGGCACCTCGTCGATGGCCGCGATGACCGACCCGGGCCACTACTTCTGGGACACCGCCGCGGCCGCAGCCTATCCGGCGTCCAAGGCGGCGCTGAACATGCTGACGATCCAGTACGCCAAGCGGCTGCGGGACACCGGCATCCTGGTCAACGCCGCCGCGCCGGGCGGGTGCGCCACCGACTTCACGGCGGAGTTCGCGCGCCTGTCCGGCCGGGTCGTCGAGCGGACCGCCGAGCAGGGCGCCGCCATCGCGATCCGGCTCGCCACCCTGGACGGCGGCGGCCCCACCGGCGGCTTCTTCGACGACGACGGCCCCGTCCCCTGGTGAGGGTCCCCCTGGTGAGGCCTCACCAGGGGGACAGGACGAGCGCCTGGACGGCGAGCGCCGTCGCCGCCTGCGCCGCGAGCCACCCCCGGGCCGGCGGCCGGTGCAGCGCGGCGGCGGCGACCGCCCACGCGGCGAACGGCACCCAGATCCGCTCGACCTCGCCCCTGGTCACGCCGGAGGCGTCCAGGGCGAGCACGCCCGCCAGCGCCGCCGCCGCGAGGGAGGCCACCGCGGCCGCCGGGGAGAGCGTTCTGGTGCGGGCCGCGCCGCGCAGGGCCCGCACCGCCGGGGGCAGGGCGCGGGCGGCGGCCGGGCCGGTCAGCAGGCCCAGCACGGCCAGGTTCGCGAGCAGGAAGTAGGTGTAGGGGCGCTGCGCCGACCCGCGGCTGACCAGGTAGGTGTCGAGGGTGGCCCGGACGCCGTCGGGCCACCAGAAGCCCAGCGCCGTGAACGCGGCGGGCGCCACGGCCAGGCCGGCGCCCAGCGCCGCCGCCACCGCGGCGCCGGGGCGGGCCAGCAGCAGCACCGCCAGCGGTACGGCGAACAGCGGCAGCAGCCCGTAGCTCAGGTAGGGCAGGCAGCCCAGCAGCAGCCCGCCCGCCGCGGCCAGGGCGGCGGCCCCCGCCCCGGACCGTGCCCCGGATGGTGGCCCGGATGGTGGCCCGGACCGGCGGGCGGACAGGGCGAGCAGCGCCGTGCCCCAGGCGCCCACGGCCAGGAAGAACGCGTCCATCGCGGTCGCGATCCACACCGCCAGCGGGGCGAGCACCAGGAACGGCACGGCGGCGCGGGCCGCGCGATCGCCCGCCAGGCACCGCACCGTGACCGTGATCGCGGCGGCGGCGGACGTGCCCGCCGCGATGATGAGCGCCGCCGCCCAGCCGGTGCCGGCGAGCCCGGCCCTCTCCAGCGCCCACAGCGCCAGCGTCGGCAGCGGCGGGTGCCCCCGCACGTGCGTGGTGTAGCCGCCGAGCCGCTCGGTGAACGTCCGCAGCCACTCCAGCGGCCCGGGGCGGACCTGCGCCAGGCCCGCCGGGTACTCGGTGGGCGCGTTCAGCGGCGCGGACAGGGCGTCCCAGCCGTCGCTCACCGCCAGCGACACCGTCCACGCGGCCGAACCGGCCCACGCCAGCGCCGGCAGCGCCCGCGGCCGCAGCCGCGCCGCGAGCGGGGGCAGCGCCGCCACGGCCGCCGCCGCGAACGCCGCGGCGGGCAGCAGCTGCCAGGTCAGGGGCCGCCCCCGCGCCCGGGCGTGCAGCGGGGGCAGCCGGTCCTCGGTCGCCACGCCGGCGCGCCGCAGGTACCAGCCGGCGGCGAACGCCGCCGCGATCGCGGCCGCCCACACCGCGACCGCGGCCCACCCGGGGCGGCGGCGCCGGGCCCGCCGCGCCGCCCCGGTGCGCCTCCGCGCGTCGGTGACGGTCACCGCGTCCGCCCCTTCCCGCGCTCGGTGAGAAGGCGCGCCGCGGCCGCCGCGGCGGCGACCGCGGTGATGGCGGCCAGGACGATCGCGAGGTTGCGGCCGTAGGGCAGCGGCAGCCGGGACGGCTCGTCGGCGCGGCGCCCGTAGCCGAGGACGAGCGGGATCGCGACCGCGGTGACGCATCCGGCGACGACGAGCGCGGCCCGCACGATGCGCCGGTACCCGGCGGGCAGCCGCCCGGTCGCCAGTCCCGCGGCCAGCACCGCCGGGACCAGGACGCCGTCGTGCAGGATCGCCGCCCCGGCGAACCACGCGGCCCACCTGGCGACCGGGACGTCGGCGACGACGCCGCGCACCCCGAGGCCGATGAGCGCCAGGCCCGCCGCGTACGCGAGGACCCGGGCCTTCACGAGACCACCAGCCGGTGCACCCACTTGGTCTGCATGACCCCGGGGCGGTTGGGCGCGATCAGCCGGCACGGGTAGCCGTGGTCGAGGGCGAGGGGCTCGCCGTTCATGCCGAGGGCCAGCAGCGTCAGCGGGTCGTGCCAGTGCGGCGGGGCGACCCGCGAGGTGCGGTAGAGGCCGCCGCGTTCCAGCGACTCGACCCGGACGTCGGCGTCGTCGGCGGCGCCGGCGAGGCGCAGGACGTCCCGCAGCCGGACGCCGTGCCAGGTCGCCTCCACGCTCCAGCCCTCCACGCACGCGATGGGCAGCCGCACGGTGTGCTGCGGCAGGGCGTGCAGGCCGGCCAGGGACAGGCTGACCTCGCGGGCGGTGCGGCCCGTCACGGTGAGCCGCCACCCGGGGTCGCGGGCGGTCGCGGTGACGCCGGTCGCGGCGGCCGACTTGTTGACCGGGACGTCCTGCGGCCCGGTGCCGGGGCGGCGCGGCGCCAGCACCGCCAGCCGCGCAAGCGGCGTGACGGCCTCCCCCACCGTGGTCGCGGCGATGGCCCCGCTCGCGGCGGCGACGGTGAGCAGGAACCCGCGGCGGCCCACCGCGTCCTGCGGCCGGGTCATCACGGCCCGCCGCGCCTTGCCCCCTTCGTTGGCGACGTGGATGAGCAGCGCCCCGATGAGGATGTAGGCCGTCCAGTAGTGCGCGGTGGTGAAGAAGAACCGGAACGCGTACCAGTAGGCGACGTTCAGCACCCCGGTGACGAACTGGAACAGTGCCGCGCCGACCAGGACGAACACCAGCAGCCGCTGCACGCCGTGGGCGGCCGAGCGGACCGGCGGCCACTGCCACAGCTTGGGGTAGACCGTCCAGAGTTTGGCCAGCAGCAGCGGCACCGTCGCCAGGCCGCCGATGACGTGGACGCCCTGGGTGACCCGGTACAGGTTCACCGGACGCGACGGCCAGCGCATCCAGCCGGCCGGCTGCTGCATGAAGTGGGAGACCAGCCCGGTCCCGAACGAGACCAGGATGCTCACCCCGAGCGCGATGCCGAGCCAGGACGCGACCCGCTCGTCGTGGAGCCGGCTGGTGAACCGGCCCGGCAGCGTCGTGACGGCCGCCGGGGGTCTCAGCAGTGCAGGGCGACGAACCATCGGCCGGCCTCCTCCCACAGTTCGGCGACGGTCGCGGCGCAGGCGGCGGCGAGCCCGGCGGCGGCGTCGGCGGGCACGTGCGCCCAGGTGAACCATTCGCCGACCGAGCGGCCCGACCGCAGCCGCAGCGGCTCGACGCGCGCTCCGGTTCCGGGCGGGTCGACCTCCATGAGGACCCGGCCGCCGGGGGCGAGCAGCGCCAGGACGCGGCGCAGCAGGACGGCGGGGTCGCCGCCGATGCCGATGTTGCCGTCGGCGAGCAGGACGGTCCGCCAGCGCCCGGTGCCGGGGACGCGGCCGAACACGTCCCGGCACAGGGCGGGGCCGCCGGCGGCGACGGTCAGCGCGACCGCGGCGGGGGCCAGGTCGATGCCGAGGACGGGCAGGCCGCGCCGGGCGAGCGCCACGGTGAGGCGGCCCGGTCCCGACCCGACGTCCAGGGTGGCGCCCTCGCAGCGGTCCAGCAGGCCGCCGTCGCCGGGGCGGGCCGCCAGCCAGTCCTGGAGGGGCAGCGGGCGGCGGCGGCCGTCGGCGTGCTCGATCTCGACGGGCGCGCGGCCCCGCAGCGCCTCCTCGTACAGTGCGCCGATCATGCCGGGATCCCGGCGCGCAGGCCGCGCAGCGCGGCGGCGAACCGCCCGCCGGGCGCCGCCGCGGCGACGGCGTGCGCGTCGGCGGGGGTGTCGACGTCGGTGAGGCGCGGCAGGAATCCCGTGCGCAGCCGGGCGGCGCGCAGCCGCGCGAGCAGCACCGCGCCGGTGTAGGACCGCGACATCGGGACGCCGTGCAGCAGCCGCGCGTCGGGGCGGCGCAGCCCGAGCAGCCAGAACCCGCCGTCGGACGCGGGCCCGAACACCGCGTCGCGCCGTCCCAGCTCGCGGGCGGCCCGGCCGAGGAGCGCGGGCGTGACCTGCGGGGTGTCCATCCCGATGAGGACCAGGGGGCGGCCCGCCCAGGCGTCGGCGAACGCGGCGGCCAGCCGCTCGTCCAGGCCGCCGCCGCGCTGGGCGATGACGCTGAACCCGCCGGGCAGCCACCGGCCGGGGGCGCCGTCGAGCGCGAGGGTCCGACGGCCGGCCGGGACGGCGGCGACCGCGGCGAGGGTGTCGCGCAGTGCCGCCTCGGCGAGCGCGGCGGCCTCGGCCGGGGTGCAGACGGGGGTCAGGCGCGTCTTCACCCGCCCCGGCACGGGCTCCTTCGCGATCACGATGACGTCGGCGGCGCCCCTGGCATCGGCGCTCACGGAAGCGGCGCTCATGACGCGGCCTCGGCGAGGACGCGGCGCATGTCGCGGACGGCGCGGACCGTCCCGCCCAGAGTGCCGGTGACCTTGGAGGCGCCGGTGCGGGGGCGGTAGGCGACGTCGATCTCGCCGATCCGCCACCCCGCGGCGGCGGCGCGCAGCACCATCTCCAGGGGGTAGCCGAACCTGCGGTCGCGCAGGCCGAGGGCGAGCAGGTCGGCGCGGCGGGCGGCGCGCATCGGGCCGAGGTCGCGCAGCCGGGTGCCGGCGCGCCGGTTCAGGGAGCGGGCCAGGACGGCGTTGCCGAGCCGGGCGTGCGGGGGCCAGGCGCCGCGCCCGGACGGCCGCCGCCGCCCCAGCACCAGCCCCGGCCCGCCCGCCGATTCCAGGCCGGCGAGGGCGCCGGTCAGGCGGGGCAGCTCGGCGGGGTCGAGGGAGGCGTCGGCGTCCATGACGCACACGACCTCGGTGCCGGCGGCCAGCAGCCCGGCGTGGCAGGCGGCGCCGAACCCGCGGTCGGGGGCCGCGACGACGCGGGCGCCGTGGCCCGCGGCGACGCGCGCGGAACCGTCGGTGGAGGCGTTGTCGACCACCAGGGGCCGGAAGCCGTCGGGCATCCGGGCCAGCACCCAGGGCAGCGCCTCGGCCTCGTTGAGGCACGGGAGAACAACATCGATCACGGGTCTGACGCTACTTTCGGTGACGGGCGGACAACCCTTACGAACTGGTGACGGGGGTCCGGGCGAACTCGGCGATGCCGTCGGCGAACACCACCGCCGGGGAGAAGCCCAGCTCGCGGCGGGCCCGGTCGGGGCGGGCGACGATGTGGCGGACGTCCCCGAGCCGGTAACCGCCCGTGACCCGCGGCGCCGGGCCGCCGGACGCCGCGGCGAGCGCGCCGGCCATGTCGCCGATGGTGCGGGGCTCGCCGCTGGCGATGTTGTAGGCGCGCAGCCCGCCCGGTTCGGGCGGCCCGGCCGCGACCCGCTCCAGCGCCAGCACGTTGGCGCGGGCGACGTCGCGGACGTGCACGAAGTCGCGGCGCTGCCCGCCGTCCTCGAACACCAGCGGCGCCTCGCCGTTCAGCAGCCGGGACCGGAAGATCGCCGCGACGCCCGCGTAGGGGGTGTCGCGCGGCATCCGGGGCCCGTAGACGTTGTGGTAGCGCAGCGCGGCGGCCGACCCGCCCGTCGCGCGCGCCCACGAGGCGGCCAGGTGCTCCTGGGCGAGCTTGGTGTCGGCGTAGACGTTGCGGGGGTCGGGCGGGGTCTCCTCGGCGACGGCGCCGGGCGTGAGGGGCCGCCCGCAGCCGGGGCAGGCGGGCTCGAACCGCCCGGCGCGCAGCGCGTCCTCCGGGCGGGGCCGGGGCCGGACGCCGCCGTGCCGCCCGCAGATGTAGGCGCCCTCCCCGTACACCACCATCGAGGACGCCAGGACGAGGTCGGTGACGCCGGCGCGGGCCATCTCGGCCAGCAGCACGGCGGTGCCCTGCACGTTGGCGGAGGTGTAGCCGGGCATGTCGGAAACGTCGACGCCGAGGCCGACCTTGGCGGCCTGGTGGCAGACGGCGTCGACGCCGGCGAGCCGCCGGGCGACCGCGGCGGCGTCGCGGACGTCGGCGGGCGGGCCGCCGAGCCCGTCGGGCCGCAGGTCCAGGCCGCGGACGCGGTGCCCGGCGGCGGTCAGCGCGGCGGCGATGTGCGAGCCGATGAATCCGGCCGACCCGGTGAGCAGTACGTTCATGGCGACGAAGGTAGGCCGCGCGGCCCGGCCGGGACGGCGCGCAGGGCCCGGTCAAGCCACCTTGTTCGAACCTTGTAAGAACTTCGCCCCGCGGGTTACGCGGGGAGGAGGGGGGCGAGGATCTCGACGGCCCTGTCGACGTCGGCCTCGGTGGTGGTGAGGTGGAACGCGCAGCGCAGCCGTCCCGCCCGGACGGTGGCGATCACCCCGCCGCGGCGCAGCAGGTCCGCGGTGCCGTCGGGCGCGGCGACCGACACGATCGCCGAGTCGCCGGGCGGCAGGCCGAGCCCGGCCGCGAACCGGCGGGCCAGCGCCACGTCGTGGTCGTGGATCGCCTCGACGCCGACGCGTCCGAGCAGTTCCAGGGCGGGGGCGTGGCCCGCCCAGCACTGCCACGCCGGGGACAGGTCCAGGCGGCGCGCGTCGCCTGCCAGGCGCAGCGGCAGCCCGTAGACCGAGTCCCAGATGTCGGCGCCGGCGTACCAGCCGGCGCCGATCGGCGGCAGCGCGTCCAGGGCCTCGGCGGTGCCGGTGAGGAAGCAGGTGCCGCGCGGGCCGAGCAGCCACTTGTAGCCGCCGGCGACGAGCCAGTCGACGCGGCCGGCGGGCAGCGGCAGCCAGCCGGCGGCCTGGGTGGCGTCCAGCAGGATCCGGGCGCCGTGCGCGCGGGCCGCGTCGATCAGGTCGTCCATGGGGGCGATGCGGCCGTCGGCGGACTGGACCGCCGACACCGCGACCAGGCCGGTGCGGGCGGTGACCTCCTCGGCGATCCGCTCCAGCGGCACCGACCGGACGGCCTGTCCGGGGCGGGCGGCGAAGGGGAACAGCAGCGAGGTGAAGTCGCCGTCGGCGACCAGGACCTCGGTGCCGGCGGGCAGCGACGCGGCGACCAGGCCGACGTAGTAGGACACCTGCGGCCCGCACGCGACCCGTGCGGCGGGGACGCCGAGCAGCCGCGCGAACGCCTCCCGCGACCGCGTGACCGCCTCGTCCAGGTCGGTGGGGACCATCAGCCCGGCGGCCCGGTCGCGTTCGGCGGCGAGCATCGCCTCGTGCGCGGCGCGCGGCGGCAGCCCGTAGGTGGCGGTGTTGAGGTAGGCGACACCGGCGCCGAACTCGCGCTGCGCCTGCGGGATGGACAGGGGCCCGGCGGAGGGGAGCCCGGCTGGGGAAGGGGTCTCGGCGGAAAGGGTCATGCCCCGATCGTGCTGCACCCGCGTCCCATAGCGCAAAGTACGGTTTTCTGGGCGTCCCATCAGCGTGGTTGATACCTTGCGGGGATGCTGGACTTGCACCGGGGCCGGATCCTGCGGGAGGTGGCCCGGCTCGGCTCGATGACCGCCGCGGCGCGGTCCCTCTCCTACACCCAGCCGGCCGTGTCGCACCACATCGCGCGGCTGGAGGCCGAGGTCGGCACGCCGCTGGTGGTCCGGCACGGCCGCGGGGTGCGGCTGACCGAGGCGGGCCGGATCCTGGTCGAGCACGTCGAGGACGTGCTGTCCCGCATGGACGACGCGCAGGAGCGGATCGCGGCGATCGCGGGGCTGCGCGCCGGGAGGGTCCGGGTCGCGGTGTTCCCGACGGCGGCCGGGGGGCTGCTGCCGGACGCGCTGGCCCGGCTGCGGGAGCGGGCGCCGGGGGTGTCGGTCACGCTGGTGGACGCCGAGCCGCCGGAGGCGCTGGCGCTGCTGCGCGCGGGCGACACCGACATCGCGGTGGTGTTCCGCTACGCGCACATGCCGCCCGACACCGACGCCCGGTTCCGGGAGGTCGTGCTGGCCGAGGACCCGCTGCGGCTGCTGGTGCCGGCGGGGCACCCGCTCGCGGCGGCGGAGCGGCCCCGGCTGGAGGACCTCGCCGCCGAGACGTGGGCGTCGGGCTGCGCGCGGTGCCGCGACCATCTGCGGTGGGCGTGCGAGCGGGCCGGGTTCGTCCCCGACATCGCGTTCGCCACCGAGGACCACGTCGCGGTGCAGCGGCTGGTCGCGCGGGGCCTGGCGGTCACCGCGCTGCCCGCGCTGGCGCTGGGCCTGCACGCCGAGCCGGGCGTCGCCGTCCCGGACGTGCCGGCGGTCGGGAGCCGCCGCATCAGCGCGGTCGTGCCGGCCGGTCCGCGCCCGCCGGCGGTGGCGGCGCTGCTGGACGAGCTCTCGGCCCCCTGAGCGCCCGCGCTCTCTCAGGACAGGTGCCGGTGCAGGTCGGTGAGGCGGCCCGCGGCGGCGAGGACGGCCTCGGCCAGGCCGGGCAGCCGGTCGTCGCCGAACCGGACCGCGGGCCCCTGCAGGGCGACCGCCGCGAACACGCGGCCGCCGCCGTCGCGGACCGGCGCGGCGACCGCGCGGACCCCGGCCAGGCGCTCCTCGTCGCTGACCGAGTAGCCGCGCTCGCGGATGCGGCGCAGGTCGGCGTCCAGTTCGCCGCGGGTGGTGAGGGTGGCGGGGGTGTAGCGGCGGAACGGCTCGTCCATCGCGACCGGGTCGCCGCCGTGGGCCAGCAGCGCCTTGCCCATCGCGCACGTGTGGATCGGGTTGCGGTCGCCGGGCGGCTGGTCGTAGCGCAGCGGGTGCGGCGACGGCAGGTGCAGCAGGACCGCGACCTCGTCGCCGGCCCGGACGCCGAGGCTGACGGACTCGCCGGTGCCGTCGCGCAGCGCGGTCAGCTCCGGCTGCAGGAGGGTGGCGCCCATCCGCTCCAGCGCGAGCCGGCCGAGGATCGCGGTGGTCGGGCCGAGGAAGTACCGCTCGGTCACCGGGTCCTGCGCCAGCATGCCGGTGGCGTGCAGGGCGTGCACGATGCGGTGCGCGGTGCTGACCGACAGGCCGAGCCGGTGCGCGATCTCGGTGGGGGTCTGCCGGTCGGCGCCCTCGAAGGAGCGCAGCACCGCCACCGACCGGTCCACCGTCTGCGTTCCCGGTTTGGGGTGAGGGGTCCCTTCCGCTCGTTCCCGCGTCCGCCCGCCGGGGACGGCGCCGATCTCGTCGGTCACGGCTCCCATCCTCCCACCGCGCCCGGGCGGGGCCCCGCCCGGGGCGTGCCATAGTGGGCCGGTGGCCTCCCAGACCCCGGTGAGCGGGACCCGCCCGCAGCAGACCCGCCCGAGCAGGAACCGCAGGGCCCGAGGGCCGTCGGCGTCGCTGACGGCGCGGCACGGGATCGCGTTCGCGGTGAACCCGTGCGCGAGCCTGCTGCGCCTGTACGCCGAGGCGGGCCGGGTCGCGGCCGTGGGGACGCGCCGCCGCCCGCTGGTGCACCTGTTCGGCCCGGACGCCAACGCGTTCGTGTTCGCCAACTCGGGGCTGTTCCGGTGGCGGGAGGCGTTCGACCTGCTGGTGCCGGTGAACGGGGAGACCGCGCTGATCGTCAGTGACGGCGCCGACCACCGGCGGCGGCGCCGCCTGGTCCAGCCGGCGTTCCACCACCGCCGCGTCGGCGGTTACGTGGCGCGGATGGCGGCCAACACCGACGCGGCGCTGGAGTCGTGGCGGCCCGGCCGGACGCTGGACGCCTACGCCGAGCTGCGGACGGTGATCCGCCGCAGCACCGTGGAGGTGCTGTTCGGGGACCGGCTCGCCGCCGACGCCGAGGTGATCGGGCGGCGGCTGCAGGTCGCGCTCGCCGCGATCGACCGGAACTTCGTCCTGCAGATGGCGCTGCGGTCGCTGCCCAACCCGTACATGCGGCACGTCGCCGCGGCCCGCGCGCAGGTGGCGCGGCGGGTGGACGAGGAGGTCGGCCGGCGCCGCGCCGAGGGCGGCGCCCACGACGACGTGCTCGGCATGCTGATGGCCGCCCGCGACGAGGACGGCACGGGCCTGACCCGCCAGGAGCTGCAGGACCAGGTCATCAGCCTCATCTCCGCCGGGTACGACACCACCAGCGCGGCGATGGCGTGGGCGGTGTACGCGCTGGCGGCCCACCCGGGCGCCGAGGAGCGGGCGCGCCGCGAGGTCGCCGAGGTGGTCGGCGACCGCCTGGTGACGGCCGCCGACCTGCCCGCGCTCACCTACCTGGACGGGGTGGTGAACGAGACGCTGCGGCTGTTCCCGCCCGCCGTGCTCAGCGCCCGCGTCCCCGTGGAGGACTTCACCTACGCCGGGCACCGGATCCCCGCGGGCGCGATGGTGCTGTACTCCCCGTTCGTCACCCACCGGATGCCGCGGGTGTGGCCGCAGGCGGGCAGGTTCCGGCCCGAACGCTGGGACCCGGCCTCGGACCTGCACCGCCCCGCCACCCCGTCGACGTACCTGCCGTTCGGCGGCGGGCCGCACCGCTGCATCGGCTCGACGCTGGCGACGGTGGAGATCAAGACGATGCTGGCGTGCCTGCTGCGCCGCACCCGGCTGCGCCTGGTCTCCCCCGCCGTCACGCCGACGAGCGTGACCGCGATGCGGCCCCGCGGCGGCCTGCCCGTCCGGGTGCTGCCGCCGCGCTAGCTCTGCCGCAGGCAGGCGCAGAACGGGTGCCCGGCGGGGTCGGCGAGGACCCGCCACCGGTCCCCGCCGGGCTGGAAGGCGAACCTGCTCCCGCCGAGCTCGGCGACCCTGGCCTCGGCCTTGTCCAGGTCGTCGACGTACAGGTCGAGGTGGAACTGCTGGGGCCGGTCCCCCTCCGGCCACGTCGGCGGCTTGTGGCCGGCGACGCCCTGGAAGTAGACGTCCAGGCCGTTCGGCAGTTTCACGGCGGCCATCTCGGGGGTGTCGTAGGTGACCTCGCCGCCGGTGAGGGCCGCGTAGAACGCCGCGAGGGCCGGCGGCTCGGGGCAGTCGAGGGTGACGGCGGCGAGCTCCGCGATACCGGGCATGGGCAACTCCTCTGTCGTTGGAACGCCCCCAGGCTTCCAGGAGAAGCTGACATCCTCTGTCAGGTACCGGTCGCCGGTTTCGCGGAGTCCTGCGGCGCGGCTGCCGCGCCAGCCGGGGGTCTAGTCGCCGGGGGCGAGGCGGGCGGGGAACCCGCCGGTCGCGATCGGGCCCCACCGGTCGATGGTGACGCGGATCAGGGACTTGTCCTGGCGGCGCATCGCCTCCCGGTACTCGTCCCAGTCGGGGTGCTCCCCGGCGATGCACCGGTAGTAGTCGACGAGCGCGTCGGCGGCGTCCGGCATGTCGATGACCTCGGCGGTCCCGTCGACCTGGACGTAGGGGCCGTTGAAGTCGTCCGACAGCACGCACACCGACACGCGCGGGTCGCGGCGGGCGTTGCGCGCTTTCGCGCGCTCTGGGTAGGTGGACACCACGATGCGGCCCCGGCCGTCGACGCCGCAGGTCACCGGGGACATCTGGGGGCGCCCGTCGGCGCGGGCAGTGGACAGCAGGGCGTGGTGCCGGGGACGCAGGAAGTCCAGCAGCGCGGGGCGGCCGACCCGGTCGGCGGTGGCGATCGAAGGAGCCATGATCCCCACTCTAGGGAACCGGGCGCCGATGAGTCCGGGGCCGCGGCGCCGTCTACATCTGCAGGATCCACTCGAAGGAGGACGACGATGACCGATCGTGAACCCGTCGAGGTCCGCAACCTCGACATCTACGGCGCCGGGGAACTGGCGTGGGAGGACGTCCGGGACGCGCTGGTGGCGGCTCTGCCGCGGATGGAGACCGCGTCGTTCCTGGGGACCGTCCGGCCGGACGGGCGCCCGCACTCGGCGGGCATCGGCCCGCTGTGGCGGGACGGCGAGGTCTTCTTCGTCAGCGGGCCCGGCACCCGCAAGTCCCGCAACCTGGCGGCGAACCCGGCGTGCACGCTGTCGGTCCGCACGCCGAGCGGGGACGTCGTGCTGGAGGGGGAGGCGGAACGCGTCACCGACCCGGCCGTGCTGGAGCCGGTCGCCGCCGCCTACCGGGAGGGCGGCTGGCCCGCGCAGGTCGACGGGGACGCCTTCACCGCGCCCTACAGCGCGCAGAGCGCGGGCCCGCCGCCCTGGCACCTGTACCGGCTCGTCTACCGGACCGTGGTGGCGCTGAGCACGGTGGAGCCGTACGGCGCGGCCCGGTGGCGCTTCGACTCCTGATCATCGACTTTGGTCTACGGTCCCGTCGCCGTTCGGGCGTTGGGCGCGGTGCCGGGCGGTGGCGAGACTTGCGGCATGGCAGGGGGAATTTCGCTGAGCGGCGAGCCCGCGGAGGGCGGCGCCGCCGCCGGGGAGGCGGCGGCGTTCGCGCCGCCGGAGGGGACGCGGGCGGCGCGGCGGGAGGCGTTCGCGCGGGCGCATCCGGTGCTCTACGCCTCGCGGCACGTGGCGGTGGCGGCGGCGCGGACCTTCCCCGGCCCGCCCTGCCGGACCTGCCCGCGCCGTCGTGGGCGGGCGCGGTCGCGGCGGCGGCCAAGTTCGCGGTACCGGTCCTGATCGCGGTGGGCGTCGCGGCCAGGGAGGTGGAGCGGCGCAGGCGGTCAGCCGCTCAGCAGGGCGAACAGGCCGGCGCAGGTGAGTGCGACCATGACGGCGGCGACGGGGAGCTGCCCGCGCAGGGCCCGCCCCGGGCCGCGCAGGGCGAGGTCGTGCGCGGCGGCGGTCCCGGCGATGTGGCCGAGGACGATGGCGTTGACCTGGACCTGCGCGGTGAGCACCGGCCCGGCGAGGTCGTAGTCGATCCTGTTGCCGGTGGAGCCGAGCAGGTTCGCGCCCGTCCCGAACGGGTCGCTGGCGAGGATGAACGTGGTCTGGCCCTCCAGGACCAAGAACGAGAAGTAGTGCGCGAGGGTGTAGCCGAGCGCGATCGGCAGCAGGGTCGCGGCGAACCGGCCGGGCAGCGCGGCCGGGTCCTGGCCGGTGAGGCGGGCGCTGAGCCGCAGCGCCGCGACGTACAGGAGCGCGACGGCGCCGATGGCGGCGGCGAGCCCTGACGTCCCGGCGGGGACGCTGGTGGGGTCGACGTTGTCGCGCCAGTAGGTGGTGCGGGTGATGCCGTCGAACCCGGTGGAGCCGATGAGCACGCACGCGGCGGCGGTGAGGCCGGGTTCGGCGGCGCCGGTCATGAGGCCGGTGAGCGGGGTGCGCCGCACCAGCGTCCCGTCGCCGCGCCGCCCGATCGGGCACAGCCTCGCCAGGAGGCTGGAGTAGGCCTCGAACCCGTCGCCGCGGGTGAACCAGTCGCGGCCGAACCACCAGGCCAGGGCCAGGTTGGCGGCGGCGTAGGCGAGGATGAGCGTCCCGACGGCGCGCGGGTCGGACCGGTCCGGCGCGACCAGTTCCAGCCACACGAACCCGGTGAGCCACGCGGCCGCCGGCCAGTACCCGAGCCGCGCGGGGAGGGCGCGGCGCCCGGCCGGGGGTGTGCGGGTGGCGCGGCACAGTGCGGCGTGCAGGGTGCGCAGCGGGTTGACGCGCCGCCACACGGGGCCGAGCAGGACGCTGGCGGGGACGAGCCCGACCCAGAACGTCACGAACAGCGCCCACGGGGCGAGGTTGGCGTTCGCCTCGGGCGGCCCGGCGAACGCGACGGTGACGACGAACGCGGTCGCGGCGAGGGCCAGGAGGCGTCCCGCGAGGGTGAGGGCGGGCGCGTCCAGGACGCGGGCGAGCGCGGCGGGCAGCGGCCGCCCGGCCCCGGGGTGCAGCCGGGGCCGTTTCCACGCGGCGGTGAGCGCGGCGAACGAGGCGGCTACCGCGATGCCGCCGCCGGCGATGGCGGCGACGGCGTCCAGGGGCAGGTCGGTGCGCCCGCCGAGCCCGTGGGCGAGGACGTGCGCGCCGGTGACGGGCACGGCGGACACGGCGGCGGACAGGGTGACGAGCACGTCAGCCGACCTGCAGCTCGAACGCGCGGGCGCCGGAGTGGTGCAGCTCGGCCTCGAACACCCCCGGCGTATCGGCGGTGAACCTCAGGGTGGCGGGGCGGCCGGGGGTGATCTTCAGTTCGCGGTCGTAGCCGTGCAGGTGGAACTCGTCGGCGGTGTCGCCGGTGACGGTGATCTCGACGGCGGCGCCGCGCGGGACCTTCACGCGGCGGTGCGCGGTGCGCGCCTTCCCGCCGGTCACGGTCACCGCGATCCGGACGACCCGCGCCCCGGTGGGCGTCGCCGACCCGGACGGCGCGGCCGTGCCGGGCGTCCCGGGCGGGGCGGCGGGCGCGGGCTCCCCGCAGCCGGCCGCCGCCAGCGTCACGGCGGCCGCGAGGGCCCCGGCGATGATCCGCGCTCCCATGGCGTCCCTTTCGTTCCGGTGTCCCACACCACAGATTGTGACACTAGACAATGACACATTAGAAGATGACATACTCCATTCCGGGGCGTCCGCCCCTTCTGTTCTGGTTCCTGCGGCGAGGGAGCACCGGTGGTGGAGCACATGACGGGGCCGGGGGCCGTACTGCGGCTGGCCGCCGAGGCGCCGGCGAAACCGGCGGGCGGCGCGGCCCTCGACCAGATCCTCATCGCCTCCACCGGCGCCGCCGCGCTCACGGCGGTGCTGCTGGTCTTCGGGTGGGGGCACCGCACCGGCCGCATCACCGCGCTGTCCCGGCTGGCGGCCCTGGCCCAGCGCGGCGCCGGCCGCGGCGTCCCGGGGTGGGCGGCGCTGCCGCTGCAGGTCGCGATGGTGTCGCTGCTCATCGCGCTCCTCGGCATGTACTGGGACATCTCCCTGCACATCTCCCACGGCCGGGACGAGGGGCCGCTGGCCAACATCGCCCACTACCCGATCCTGATCGGGCTGTTCGGCATCTTCACCGCCGGCGTGCTGGCCGTGGTGCTGCCGAAGGGCGAGCGCCCCGGCGCCGCGTCGGTGCGGATCACCCGGGACTGGCACGCGCCCGCCGGCGGCGTGCTGCTGGCCGGCGCCGGGTTCTACGCGCTGCTCGGCTTCCCCCTCGACGACGTGTGGCACCGCATCTTCGGGCAGGACGTGACGCTGTGGGGCCCGACGCACCTGATGCTGATCGGCGGGGCCGGGCTGTCGCTGGTGGCGATGATGATCCTGGAGCGGGAGGGCCGCCGCGCGAGCCCGGCGGCCGATCAGCCGCCCGGCTGGATCCGCTACGCGCGGCGGTGCATGCTCGGCGGCGGGCTCCTGATCGGGCTGTCGGTGTTCCAGGCCGAGTACGACTTCGGGGTGCCGCAGTTCCGGCTCGTCCACCAGCCGCTGCTGATCGCGCTGGCGGCCGGCTGCGCGCTGGTGGCGGTGCGGCTGTGGGCGGGACGCGGCGCCGCGCTGCTCGCCGTCGCGTTCTACATGCTGGTGCGGGGCGGGGTGTCGGTCGCGGTCGCCGGCGTCATCGGCGAGCTGTGGGCGGCGGTGCCGCTGTACTTCGCCGAGGCGCTGTGCGTGGAGATCGCGGCGCTGGCGCTGGCGCGGCGGCCCCTGGCGACGGGCGCGGTGTCGGGGCTGCTGATCGGGACGGCCGGGTTCGGCGCCGAGTACGCCTACGGGCAGGCGGCGTTCCGGCTGCCGTGGACGCCCGACATCCTGGCCGAGGGCATGGCCATGGCGGTGGCCGGCGGTGTGGCGGGCGGGCTGTGCGGGGCGCTGCTGGCCGAGGGCCTGGCGGGCCGGACGCCGCGGCCGGCGGTGGCGCGCGGGATCTTCGCGGGGGCGATCCTGGCGGTGTCGGCGGCGGTCGCCAACGGCCTGATCATCGACGTCCCGGCGGGCCGCACCGCCACGGTCACGCTCACCGACGTGCGCGGCGACGCCGCGCACCGCACCGCGCGCGCCCGCATCGAGTTCTCCCCCGCCGGCGCGGTGGACGGGCCGGCGTGGGTGACGGTGACGGGCTGGCAGGGCAAGGGCCTGCACGTCGACCACCTGGTCAGGGAACGCCAGGGCGTCTACCGGACGAGCGAGCCGATGCCGCTGCACGGGAGCTGGAAGACGCTGATCCGCGTCCACGACGGGCGGACCCTGGCGGGCGTCCCGGTC
Source organism: Actinomadura latina NBRC 106108 (assembly GCF_001552195.1). Lineage (GTDB taxonomy): Bacteria > Actinomycetota > Actinomycetes > Streptosporangiales > Streptosporangiaceae > Spirillospora > Spirillospora latina. The sequence continues at coordinate 13,017 of NZ_BCQS01000024.1, read as the reverse complement.
TACATGCCCGCCGACCCGGCGATCGGCGCGCGGGAGCTGCCCGCCCCGGCGCGGTTCACGCGGGACGTGCAGAGCGAGCGGTCGGTCCTGCAGCGGGAGCTGAAGACCGACGTGCCGGGCTGGCTGTGGGCGGTGTGCTCGGCGGTCGTCCTGGCGTGCACGCTGGCGCTGGTGATCGCGCTCGGCTGGGGCGTCGCGCGGATCGCCCGGCGGCTGCCCGAGGCCGCCCCCTCCCCCGCCCCGGACGCCGCGGAGGCGGCCACGTGACCGCCGCCGCCCTGGCCGCTGACGTGGCCGCCCCCGGGACGGGTGTCCTGGCGACCCACCCGATCATCACCGCGGTGCCGTTCTTCGTGCCGACGTTCATCGTCGTCGCGGTGATCGCCGTGGTGATCTGGCGGGACCGCCGCCGCCGCGGCGACGACCCGCCCGCCAGCGACCCGCCGGCCGGTGCCTCTTCCTCCGAGGACCCGCCCTCCGGCGGCCGGACGCCGGAACCGTAGACTCCGCCGTCATGAGCGGCCTCCCGTCCCCCGTCCCGTACCTGTCGGAGCTGTTCTCGCTGGAGGGACGGGTCGCGTTCGTGACCGGCGGCAGCTCCGGGATCGGCCGGGCGATCGCGGAGGCGCTCGCCCGGGCCGGCGCGTCCGTCGTGGTGATCGCCCGCCGGGAGGGGGAACTGGCCTCGACCGTCCGCGACCTGGAGGGGCACGGGTGCCGGGCGGCGTGGGTCAGCGCCGACCTGGGGTCGCGGGACGCGGTCGCCGGGGCCGCCGACGAGGCCGCGGCGGCGTTCGGGGAGCCCGACATCCTGGTCAGCGCGGCGGCGGTCAACCTGCGCCCGCCGATGGACGTCCTCGGCGCCGACGTGTGGGACACCACGATGGCGGTGAACCTGGACGCGCCGTTCCTGCTCGGGCAGCGGTTCGGGCCCGGGATGGCCGGGCGCGGCTTCGGGCGGCTGATCCACATCGCCTCGCAGCAGGCGTTCCGCGCGTCGGTGACCAGCGGCGCCTACGGGGTGTCCAAGGCGGGCCTGGTGGCGCTGGCCCGCTCGCAGGCCGAGGCGTGGTCGGGCCGCGGCGTCACCGCCAACACCCTGGTGCCGGGGTTCGTGATGACGCCGCTCAACGCCCGGCTGGCGGCCGACCCGGTGAAGGTGCGGGCCCTGGCCGAGCGGACCATGACCGGCCGCAACGGGCGCGCGGACGACTTCGCGGGCGCGGCGGTGTTCCTGGCGTCGGCGGCGTCCGGCTACGTCACCGGCCAGTCGATCTTCGTGGACGGCGGCTTCTCCGCGCACTAGGCCCAGAGGCCGGTCGCCGCGACGGCTCCGGGCGGGTCGGCGGCGTGCACGATCGCCCCGGCCGGCCGTCCGTCCCCGTCGAGGACGCGCCAGCCGCCGAGCTGCACGACCGGGACCCGGCCCGCTCTCATGGCCAGGGCGATCTCCGACAGCGTCCCCCAGGACCCGCCGACGGCGATGAGCGCGTCGGCGGCGTTGACGAGGACGTTGTTGCGGGCCTGCCCGAGCCCGGTGGGGACCGCGACGGTCAGGTCGGGCCCGGCGGCGGCGCGGTCGGCGGCGGGCAGCACCCCCACCGTGATCCCGCCGGCGGTGCGGGCGCCGGCCGCCGCGGCGGCCATCACGCCGCCGAGCCCCCCGCACAGCACGACGGCGCCGCGCCCGGCGAGGAGCCGCCCGGTCTCGTAGGCCAGGTCCCATTCGCGTTCGGTGCACTCGCCGGGCCCGCACACCGCCACCTGGACGGCCATGACGCGGCTACCCGGCGCCGTGCCGGGCCGCGATCTCGTCGATCACGGCGGCGAGGTCGAAGTCCTTGCCGGTGAGGCCGCCGGCGCTGTGGGTGGACAGCGTGAACGTCAGCGTCCGCCAGCGGATGTCGATGTCGGGATGGTGGTCGGCGTCCTCGGCGGCGCGGGCGACATCGGTGACGACGTCGATCCCGGCCATGAACGAGGGCGCCTTCACCTGCCTGCGGATCGCGTCGCCGTCGCGGTCCCAGGCGGGCAGCCCGCCCAGGCGTTCCGCGACGGCGGCGTCGTCGAGCGTGTCGGCCATCGTGTCGCTCCCTGTTCGTCGGCGCTGATGCTGTTGTCCCTTCCCACTGCGGCACGCCGGTCACCCCGCGCCCGGCGCCAGGTCGTACAGGACCGTGCCGCCAACTGTGCCGCCAACTGTGCCGCCGACTGTGGTGGCGGTGTGGTCCGCGGCGACCCAGCGCTCCCTTCCGCTACTGGGGTCGATCTTCTGAGGGCCGGTTCACGCCCCGGGCGGGGATTCCACGGTGATCTCGGCCGTGGCCCGCGCCCACGGATCACCGGCCTGCCCGCCCGCCTCGGCGCCGCCCACGACGCCGCCCTCGACCTCGACCTCGGCGGTGGCCTCGACCTCGACGGTGGTGGACGGGGCGGTGGCCCGCTCCCACGGGTCGCCGGTCCGCGCGCCCGTCTCGACGACGGTCGCCTTGACGGTGGCCTTGACGGGCGCGGGGCGGGTGGCGGTGGTCCAGGTGGTCTTGGCGACGTCCACGACGACGTCGCGGGAGACGTCCAGGATCATGCCGCGCAGCTGCTCCTTCATGGCGAGCCTGAGGGCGTCGCGCAGCAGCTCGCGCAGCACGGCCTCCATGGCGCCGGCGGCGGCGCGGCCCGCGGCGCGGACGGCCAGGTCACGGGCGGTGCGGGCGAAGGCGCTGTCCTTGGCGGCGGTGAGCAGGTCCCCGGCCGCGCGGGCGGTCTCGGACCCGGCGGCGCGCGCGGCCAGCTCGCCGGCCGCGCCGGTGAGCGGCGCGAGCTCGTCGGCCAGGCCCGTCTCGCGGGCGGTGTCGCGGGCGGTGTCGCGCAGGGCGGCGGCGATGTCGCGGGCGGCCTGGTCGGCGGTCTCGCGGACGACCCGGGCGACGACGTCGCGGCCGGCGATCATGGCGGCGTCCACGGCGGCGTCGGCGACGGTGTCGATCGCGGCGTCCACGACGGCCCTGGTGGCGGCCTGCACGACGGGCGCGGACGCGGTGCGCCCCGCCACGTCCCGGGCGGTCTCCAGCGCGGCGCCGGTGGCGGCGCGGGCGAGGGGGCTCTCGGCGGCGGCGCGGCGCGCGGCGGCGGCCAGGGGATGCCGGGCGGCCTGCCCGGCGAGCTGCTCGGCGAGGGTCATCGCGGTGGTCGCGGCCTCGAACGCGCCCGCGGTGGCGGGGTTGGCGGCCGCGGCGGCGCGGGCCTCGGTGACGGCGCGCTCGGCGGCGGCGCGCGCGGCGCGGACGGCGGTGTCCCGGGCCGCCCGCTCGATCGTCTTCATGGCGGGCGTGCCCGACACCTGCTCCAGGATGCGTTCGGCGGCGAGCGCGGCGGCGTCCCGGGCCGCGTCGCGGACCGGTTCCCCGGCCTGCGCGGCCAGCCGCGCGGCGGACGCGGCGGCCGGCGCCAGCCCGTCCCAGATCTCCGCCAGCCGCTCGGCGGCGTCCCGGTCTGCGCGCCGGGCCCGCTCGGCGAGCCCGCTCTCCCGCTGGTCGGTGTCCTGCCGGTCGGTGTCCTGCTGGTCCTTGCCGTCCACGGCCACGCCCCTTATCGCGATCCGCCCCCAAATCACCATAACTTCCGTTCGGCGCCGTCACTCCCCCGGTTCGGCGGTCAGTGCCCGCAGGTGGGGCAGGGGCGGCGGGTGCGGCGGGCGTAGGCGCGGGCGGCGGCGGCCATCCCGGCGCCCCAGGCGAGGTAGGCGGGGACGGCGATCCAGAAGAACGTCTCGGGGAGGTCGAGGCCGCCGCCGGGCGGGAACGGGTTGCGGCCGTGGAGCCGCTCCCAGATCATCTGGAGCAGCCCGACGCCGAAGTAGACGGTGAGGCCGCCGGAGATCGCGGTGCCGGGCCACAGCACCAGCCGGCGCGGGACGGGCCGTCCGGCCAGGCCGGGGACCCACCGCGGCCAGGTCCGCCCGAAGGGGTGGACGAGCGCGAGCGGCAGCAGGGTCCCGCCGAGCACGAATCCGGTCTCGAACAGGACCGCCGAGGCGCCGCCGGTCAGCGGGGACTCCCCGAACCCGACGGCGGCCTGGGCGATGATCCGGGCGAGGCAGCCGGCGGCGGCGAGGTAGGCGGCCCCGTACGCCCACGCGGGCGTGTGCTCCAGCGGGCCGGGCGCGGCCGCGGCCCGCCCGCAGGCGCCGCATCCGGCGCGGGTGCGGCGGGCGTGGGCGCGGGCCGCCAGGGCGGTCAGGATCCCGGCGGCGGCGCACGCGGCCCGCGACAGCGCGCCCAGCGGGTAGAGGCCGATGCCGAGGCCGGGCAGGATCGCGCCGACGACGTCGAGGAGCAGCAGCGCCGCCGAGGCGACCAGGCACACCGCGGCCGTCCAGGCGGCGGCGAGCAGCGGGGTGCGGGCGCGGCCGGCGGTGCGCGGGAGGGCCAGCGCGGCCAGGACGAGCGCGGCGGCCCCGCACAGCGCGGCGCTGCCCCAGCCGGTGAAGACCAGCAGGTCGGTGCCGGTGGGCGACAGCCGTCCGGGCCGGTGCCCGGCCGCCCAGTACGCGCGCAGCGCCCCGTAGGCCAGTAGCAGGGCGAGCGCGGCGGCCGTCAGGCGGCGCCCTGCGGCGGCCTGCTCCTCGGACGGGTCGCGGGCTTGCGCGACGCGGGTGGTGGCCATGGCAGTGATCCTGCGGCCGGCGGGCGGGGCGGCGCCTCCCCGCCGCGGCCGATCCCTCTCCCCCGCCCGGGGGAGCCCGGCCGGAGGGAGCCGCCGTGCGGCCGTCAGGCGGCGCCTTCCCGTCAGGGCCGATCTCGCCGCCCCAGGGGCCGGGGGGCGGCGCCGCGTTAATGGCTGGCGGCGCGGCGGGCCGGCGGGTAATGTCGCGCGGGAACGCGTGAGGAGGTGGGGATGTATGGCCGTCGCCTCGGTCGCTGCTGCCCGCAGCACTCGTCCCGTCCTCATCCTCCGGGCCGCCGGCTGACCTGATCCCGCACGATCGTTGCGGCGTCCGTGCGCCGGGGCCCCTTTCACGCAAGGGTTCCAAGCATTGTCTTCCGCATTCGCGGGCCCGTCCCCTCTCGCCGCCTACGGCTGGGACGAGGCCCTGGAGATCGAGTTCACCTCTCATCGCGCGGCGGGGCTGATGCCCGCGCGCGTGGCCGCGGTCGACCGCGGCCTGTGCGACGTGGTCACCGAGGACGGCCCGGCCCGGGCGTCCACGGCGGCCCTGTCCGCTGATCTGCTGTCTGATCCGCTGTCCGCTGATGCGCTGTCGGTGCCGTGCACGGGCGACTGGGCGGCGCTGCGCCCGGACGGCCCGGACGGGCGGGCGGCGGTGGCGGCGCTGCTGCCGCGCCGGACCGCGATCGTGCGGTCGTCGGCGTCGCGTGATTCGCGCGGCCAGGTCCTGGCCGCCAATGTCGACACCGTCGCGGTGGTGGTGTCGCTGGCCGCCCGCCCGGCCCCGGGGCGGATCGAGCGGCTGGTGGCGCTGGCCTGGGAGAGCGGCGCGCGGCCGGTGGTCGTGCTGACCAAGGCCGACCAGGTGCCCGGCACCGCCGAGGCCGAGGCGGCGGCCGCGGCCGCGGCGCCCGGCGTGGACGTGGTGGCGTGCAGCGCCGCGACCGGCGACGGGGTCGACGCCGTCCGGGCCGTCGTGGCCGGGACGGTGGTGCTGGTCGGGCCGTCGGGCGCGGGCAAGTCCACGCTCGGCAACGCGCTGCTGGGCGCGGCGGCGCTGGCCACCGGCGCGGTCCGGGACGGCGACGGCAAGGGCCGGCACACCACCGTGCGGCGGGAGCTGCTGCCGCTGCCGGGCGGCGGCGTCCTGATCGACACGCCGGGGCTGCGCGGCGTCGGCCTGTTCGAGGCGTCCGGGGGCCTGGAGCGCACGTTCGCCGACGTGGCGGAGCTGGCCGCCGGGTGCCGGTTCGCGGACTGCGCGCACCGGTCCGAGCCGGGCTGCGCCGTGCTGGCCGCCGTCGAGGACGGGACGCTGCCGCGCCGCCGCCTGGACAGCTACCGGCGGCTGATGCGCGAGAACGAGTGGGCGGCGTCCCGCGCCGACGCGCGGCTGCGCTCCGAGCGCGAGGACCGCCGGAAGGCGATCAGCAGGGCGCAGCGGCGCATGTACCGGGAGCGGGGCCGGGACCGCTGAGGTGACCGCGGCCCGCGGCGGTTTCCGCCGCGGGCCGCGGGGTCACCGGGCCGCAGGGGTCACCGGCCGCGGCGCCGGTAGGTCCGCACCGACAGCGGCACGAACACCGCGAGCAGGAGCAGCGCCCAGCCGAGGGTTGCGGTGACGGGGTGGGCGATGGGCCAGGCCGGGTCGGCGCCGGCGGCGGACGCGCCGGGGTTGCCGAACAGGTCGCGGCAGGCCGCGGTGAGGGCGCTGGCGGGGTTCCAGTCGGCGATGACCTGCAGGACCCTGGGCATGCCGCCGGTGGGGACGAAGGAGTTGGACAGCATGGTGACCGGGAACACCAGCGGGATGAGCTGGTCGGCGGTCTGCTCGTTCTTCACCACGAGGCCGAGGTAGCAGCCGGCCCAGGCCAGCGCGTACCGCATGAGGGCCAGCAGCGCGAACGCCTCGGCGGTGGGCCAGATCCCGTTGCGGGCGCGCCAGCCGACGATCAGCCCGGCGGCGGCCATGATGGTCATGCCGAGCAGGCCGTTGAGGATCTCGGCGCCGGTCTGCCCGAACGGGACGGCGGCGCGGGCCATCGGCATGGAGCGGAACCGGTCCATGACGCCGCGGGAGGCGTCGGTGGCGACCCGCAGGGTGACGGCCATGGTGGAGGTGAAGGTGACCATGGCGAACAGGCCGGGCATGAGGTACTCGCGGTAGTCGCCGCCGCCGGGGACCGAGATCGCGCTGCCGAACACGTACCCGAACAGCACGACCATGACCGCGGGGAAGATCAGCGCGGCGACGAGCTCGCCGGGTTCCTGCCGGATGCGCGACAGTTCGCGCCCGATGAGGGTGAGGCCGTCGGCGAGGGTCCAGCGCAGCCGCCCGGCGCGGGACGCCGGGGCGACCGGGGCGGTGAGGGCGGTCATCGGGCGGTCTCCTTCTCCCGGCCGCCGCCGGCGGCGGGGGCCGCGGCGTCGCCGGTGAGGCGCAGGAACACCTCGTCGAGGGTGGGGCGGCGCAGCCCGGCGTCGGCGGCGGCGACGCCGGCGCGGTCGAGTTCGCGGACGACGTCGGCGAGCCGGACGGCGCCGGCGGGCAGCGGGACCGAGAGGCGGCCGCCGTCCAGGACGGGGTAGGCGCCGGCGAGGGCGTGCAGGACGTCGGCGGCGGTGCCGGCGGTGGCGGGGTCGTCCAGGACGACGTCGAGGCGGTCGCCGATGGAGGCCTTCAGCTCGTCGGGGGCGCCGGTGGCGATGACGCGGCCGTGGTCGATGACGGCGATGTCGTCGGCGATCCGGTCGGCCTCGTCCAGGTACTGGGTGGTGAGCAGGACGGTGGTGCCCTCGGCGACCAGGCCGCGGACGGCGTCCCAGATCTCGCCGCGGCTGCGCGGGTCCAGGCCGGTGGTGGGCTCGTCCAGGAACAGCACCTGGGGGCGCAGGATCAGGCTGGTGATCAGGTCGAGGCGGCGGCGCATGCCGCCGGAGTAGCCGGCGACCTGCCGGTCGGCGGCGCCGGCCAGCCCGAACCGCTCCAGCAGCTCGTCGGCGCGGCGGCGGGCCTCGCGCCGGGGCAGGTGGTAGAGGCGGCCGAACATGCGCAGGTTGCCGCGGCCGGTGAGCTTCTCGTCGACGGCGGCGTGCTGGCCGGCCAGCCCGATGCGGGCGCGGACCTGGTCGGGCCGGCGGGCGACGTCGTGGCCGGCGATGCGGGCGTGCCCGGAGTCGGCGTCGGCGAGGGTCGCCAGGATCCGCACGGCGGTGGTCTTGCCGGCGCCGTTGGGGCCGAGGACCCCGCAGACGGTCCCGGCGGGGACGGCGAGGTCGAGGCCGTCCAGGGCCTGGGTGGTGCCGTAGCGCTTGCGCAGCGCCTCGGCCACCACGATCGGTTCGTCGGTCACGACGCCCCCTCTGGGTACGGTGTACGCATCTTGTGGATGCCACGGTAGACAACTGGGTACGTCGTACGCAACTAGGATGCCCGCAACGACGACGAGGAGGTCCGGTGGCAGGCGCCGAGCGGCAGGGCAGCATCTGGTCGGTTCCCGAGCGGCAGGGCCGGGGGCCGCGCCCCGCCTACAGCCGCGCCCAGATCACCGAGGCCGCGATCCGCATCGCCGACGCCGACGGCCTGGACGCCGCGTCGATGCGCCGCATCGCCGCCGACCTCGGCACCGGCGCGATGTCGCTGTACCGCTACGTCCCCTCGCGCGACGACCTGATCGAGCTGATGACCGACCACGTCCTGCTGGAGGCCGGCATACCCGACCGCCCGTCCGGGGACTGGCGCGCCGACCTGACGCTGATCGCCGAGAACACCCGGGAGGTGTGGCTGCGCCACCCGTGGCTGGCGAGCCTGCACCGCCCGCGCGCCACCCTCGGCCCCAACCGGCTGCGGCTGGCGGAGTTCGCGCTCGGCGCCCTGGACGTCGGGATCCCCATCGACCAGACGCTCGTCCTGCTGGACATGCTGAACGGCTACGTCGAGCGCGTGGTCCGCGGCGAGATCGAGTGGGCCCGCGAGGCCCGCCGGGGCGGGATGACGCCGGAACGCTGGATGCGGGAGAGCGGCCCCTACGTCCGCGAACTGCTGGGCACCGGCCGCTACCCGATGTTCGAGCGGATCGTGAGGGACGCGCGCCTCCCCCACATGACCGCCGAGGAGCAGTTCCGCTACGGACTGGACCGCGTCCTGGACTGCATCGCCGCCGCCCTGCCCTGAACGCCCGCAAGCCGTAGTCGGGCAGACCGCCTTCCCCAACCATCCCTATCACTCCCTATATGCGTTACCTTAGGGAGTGATGACGGAGAAAATGTACTCGGTCGAGGAGGTCGCGGACCTGCTCGGGCTGCACGTGCGGACGGTCCGCGGCTACATCCGGGACGGCCGGCTGAACGCGGTGCGGATCGGCAAGCAGTACCGGATCTCGCGCGCCGCCCTGGAGCAGCTGACCGGCCGGCCCGAGCCGAGGCCCGAGCCGGGGCCGGGCGGGGCGGCGGTGGAGGTGTCGAGCATCGTGCAGGTCGACGGCGTCGGCCGGGACGCGGCCGCCCGGCTCGCCACCCTCGTGCAGGCGGGCGTCGGCACCGGCGACCCGGGGCGGGCGCTGCGGCTGCAGGTCGTCCACGACGAGGAGCGGAGCCGGTTGAAGATCGTGATCCTGGGCGGGGCCGCCGCGACCGCGGACGTGCTGCGCCTGCTCGACGAGGTGATCGGCGGCGGCAACGGGCTGCTGGACGGGAAGGGACCGCATGGCTGACGAGATCCGGGACCTGGCCGGAACCAGGGTGCTGGTATGCGACCCGGACGGCCCGCCGGTCGCGACCGAGCGCGACGCCCTCGACCTGATCGGCGCGACCTACCTGGGCGCGGAGGTGGTGGCGGTGCCGGCGTCCCGGCTGGACGAGCGGTTCTTCACCCTCGGCACCCGGTTCGCCGGGGAGGTCATGCAGAAGTTCGTCAACTACCGGGTGCGGCTGGCGGTGGTCGGCGACGTGTCCGCGCACGTGGCGGCCAGCCCGGCGCTGGCCGCCCTGGTGCGCGAGTCGAACGCCGCCGGCCACGTGTGGTTCGTCCCGGACCTGCCCGCCCTCGGCGCCCGCCTGCGCACGGCCCGGTGAGCACCGGCCGGTCAGGCGGCCGGGCCGGCCGGGCCGGTCACGCGGGCGGGAAGTCGCGGCGCTTGAGCTTGGCCATGCGGCCGTCGGGGGCGTGCCACACGATGCCCTCGTAGGGGCGGGCCCGCAGCCAGGCGGCCAGCCCGTCGTGGTCGAGCGGGACGTCGCCCAGGTCGTCGGCGCCGTGCGGGACCAGCAGATGCCGGTCGGCACCCTCCGGGTTCCCGTTGATCCTGGGGCCGATGAGCTCGTACGTGCCCGACGGGAAGGCGTCCTCGCCGATGGCGGCGCGCAGGTGCTTCCAGAACGCCGACTGCTCGGCCGGCTCCCACCCGGTCGTCTTGCCGGTGGCCGGGTCCGTGGACACGGCGGTGAAGCCGGGCGGGGCCGGGCGCCCGGCCTTGACCTCGCGGCGGGCCAGCCACCGCTCGCCGTCGAAACGGACGCAGGTGCCGTCGTACTTGCGGGTGGCGCGGCCCTCGCCGGCGAACACCCACGCGCAGCCGGGGTCGGGCTCGCGGGTGACATGGCGCGGGTCGCCGTCCCAGTCGCGGACGAACACCGTGGGGATCTTGCGCATGGTTCCTCCCGGTCGCAGCGCGCGGGATCCCGCCCCCAGGGTGACAGCGGGGACGGGATCCGGGGCGCCCATGATCAGAGTGCCCCGGCCGCGCCGCGGGCGGCAACGGGTTTTCCTCGGCACCCCCCGCCTGAACGCGCCCCCAGGACGTAGGCTCCCGGATGTGAAGGGCCGCGATCCGCAGTACCTGGCGTTCCTGCGCCGCCGCCTCGCCGACCCCGCCGGATCCGCGGAATCCGCCCGGCCGGACGGGCCCGGCGGGACGGTCGAGGACGCGCGGCGCGAGCACGCCGCCGACCTCACCCGGTCCCCGCGCCCGCCCGTCGACACCGTCCGGGACCTCACCGTCGACGGACCGGCCGGGCCGCTGCCCGCACGGCTCTACCGGCCCGCCTGCGACGGCCCCGCCCCCGTGCTGGTGTACTTCCACGGCGGCGGATGGGTGCTCGGCGACGTCGACTCCTACGACCCCGTCGTGCGGACCCTGGCCCTCGCCAGCGGCGTCGCCTGGCTGTCGGTCGGCTACCGGCGCCCGCCCGAGGACCCCTTCCCCGCCGCGGTGGACGACGCCGTCGCCGCCGTCCGCTGGACCGTCCGCAACGCCGCCCGCCTCCGCGCCGACCCCGCCCGGGTCGCGGTCGCCGGCGACAGCGCCGGCGGCCAGATCGCCGCCGCGGCCGCCGGGATCCTGCGCACCCCCGGCCCCGACCGCCCCGTCCTGCAGGTGCTGCTGTACCCGGCACTCGACCTGCGCGACGTCCCACCGCCGCTGCCCGACCCCGACGGACTGGAACTCCCCCGCTCCGGCGTGGACCGCGCCCTGCGCGCCTACCTGCGCCGCACCGACCCCACCCGCCCCGACGTCTCCCCGCTGCTGGACCCCGACCCCGCCACCCTGCCGCCCGCGATCATCGCGACCGCCGAGCACGACCGGCTCCGCCCCCAGGCCGAACGGCACGCCGCCCGCCTGCACGCCGCCGGCGTCCCCGTCACCCTCATCACCGGCACCGGCCTGGACCACGGCTTCCTCGGCTGGGGCGCCTTCGCGCGCCGCCCCGCCGAAGCCGTCGCCGAGATCGGCGCCGCCGTCCAGCACGCCCTCACCCGGGCCCCGGACCGCCCCGAAACCCGTTGACCCGACCTTAAAGCCGCTTGCCCGGCCCGTTTAACCGGCTTGACGTGGGAAATCACACACTCACAATCCGAGCCGGGACACGCCGACGGTCGAGGGAGGTCGCCGCCTTGCAGAGGACGCACCACTTGCGGATGGTCCGGGCCGCCGAGTCCGGGCTGGAGGAATGGGCCTGCCCCACCTGCGGCCGCCGCATCCTGCTGCGCTGGCCGCCCCAGTACGTCAAACACGTCCTCGACACCGGCGACGAGCGGGCCTGCCACATCGCCAGCACACCCGACGACCCGTCCGGCGCCACCCCCGGCGCCCCCCGGCCGGCCGCCGGCGCCGACCCCGCGCACCACCGCGCCCGCCGCCGGCTCCGCGAAACCGCCGCCGCCCTCGCCCGCCCCACGAACCAGTCCGAACCCGTCTGACCCAATCTGACCGGGTCAGCCCCAGTCTGAATCAGACCCGCTCCAGCTCCGCGCGCAGCAGATCCAGGCCCATCGGCCCCAGATCCAGCGCCCGCCGGTGGAACTCCTTCAGATCGAACGCCGCACCGGCCCGTCGGCGCGCCGCCTCACGCGCCTCCAGCCACACCCTCTCCCCCACCTTGTAGGCGATCGCCTGCCCCGGCCGCCCCAGATACCGGTCGATCTCGAACGCCACCACCGAATCCGGATCCGGGCCCTTGTGCGACCGCAGGAACTCCGACCCCAGCTCCGGCGTCCACCGCTCCCCCTCATGGAACCCCGCCCCCGCCGGAATCGGCAGCTCCAGATGCAACCCGATGTCCAGGATCACCCGCGCCGCCCGGAACCGCTGCCCACCCGCCAGCATCCCCAGCCGGTGCGCCGGATCCGCGTAATGCCCCAGCTCGCCCATCAGCCGCTCCGCGTACAGGCCCCACCCCTCGCAATGCCCCGGATGCAACTCGCCCGCCACCCGCTGGAACCGGTTCAGCCGCGGATTCAGCGTCGTCACCCCCAGCTGCAGATGATGACCCGGCACCCCCTCGTGGAACATCGTCGTCGGCACCGTCCACGTCACGATCTCCGCCGACGGATCCTCCACCGTCCACCACACCGTCCCCGGACGCGACAGGTCCTCCGCCGGCGCCAGGTAGTAGATCCCCGACTCCACCGGCGGGATCCGGCACTCGATCCGCCGCAACGGCTCCGGAATATCGAAATGCGCCCCGTCCAGCTCCGCGATCGCCCGGTCCGCCAGCTCCTGGATCCACCCCCGGAACGCCTCCGCACCCGCCACCCGGTACGCCGGATCGGCGTCCAGCGCCGCCATCACCGCAGGCAGCGGCTCCCCCGGCAGGATCTCCCCCGCCGCACCCGCCATCTCCGACTCGATCCGCGCCAGCTCCTCCCAGCCCCACGCGTACGTTTCCGCCAGATCCAGCTCCGTCCCCAGGAAATCCCGCACCCCCAGCAGGTACCGGTCGGCGCCCAGCGCGTCCCGCTCCGGCGCCCGCGCCGCCAGCCACCCCGTCAGGAACGACGCGAACTCCGCCAGCGCCGCCGACGCCGCCCGCACCGCCCCCTCCAGCGCACCCGCCAGCGGACCCCCGCCATGC
>NZ_BCQS01000023.1 GCF_001552195.1 Actinomadura latina NBRC 106108 | reverse complement strand
CCCGCCAGCGGACCCCCGCCATGCCGCGCCGCCAGCCCCGCCAGATACGCCGGGAACTCCGCGCACTCACCGGCACTGCGCACCACCTGCCGCCGCGCCGCCACCCGCCCCCGCCCGCACGCCCGCTCCAGCGACACCCGCAACCCCGCCAGCGCGCCCGGCAGCGCCCCCAGCCGCGCGCACAACGCCGCCCAGTCGGTCCGCGGCCCCTGGTCCAGCAGCTCGATCGCCATCCGCAGCCGCTGGACGGGCCCGTCGGTGGTGTCCAGGTACCCCTCCCGCACCCCCGCCTCGTCCAGCGCCACCTCCACCTCCAGCCGCTCGCGCATCACCGCGGCCGCCACCCGCCCCGCATCACCCTCCACCGGCACTCGGCCCAGCTCCACCAGCGTCCGCCGCGACAGCTCCGCCCGCGCCGCCACCCCGTCCGGGCCATAGTCGGTCAGCCGCGCCTCCTGCCCCGCGATCCCCATCAGCGCGGCCAGGCACGGATCCAGCGCGGCCAACTCGTCCGCGTACCGGCCGGCGAGGTCATCCAGAGCGGTCATCGCCCCAGGCTACGGCCCGCACCCACAAAAGTGATCATGGAAATGTGACAAAACACCGAACCCGGCTCAGCGCACCTCCACCGCCAGCCGGACCCCCAGCCCCACCAGCACCGCACCCGACACCCGCTCCAGCCCCCGCCGCACCACCGGACGGCCCAGCACCCGCCGCGCCGCACCCACCGCCCACACCACCACCGCGTACCAGGCCAGATCGATCAGCGCCCACACCACCGAGAACCCCACCAGCACCCACGCCACCGGCCACCCGCCCGGCACGAACTGCGGCAGGAACGACACCGCGAACACCCCCGCCTTCGGATTGGCGAAATTCGTCACCAAACCCAGCCGGTAACACCGCCACCCCGGCAACCCCGGCCCCGCCACCCCCGTCTCCCCGGGCCCCGCCGCACCACCGGACACGCCACCCGAGGAAGCGCCCCGCCGCGACTGCCACAGAGCCCGCACCCCGAACCACACCAGCACCACCGCACCCACCACCCGCAGCCCGTCATACGCCAGCCGCGACGCCGCCAGCAGCGCCGACAGCCCCACCGCCGCCGCCACCCCCCACACCAGCACACCCGTCTCGTTCCCCAGCACCACCAACAGCCCGCCGCGCCGCCCCGACCGCACCGACTCACGCATGATCACGACCGTGCTCGGCCCCGGCGCCATCGCGATCAGCACCGCCGCACCCGCGAACGCCAGCAGACTCTCCACCATCCACCCATGCTCGACGCCCGCACCCCGCCGGCGCAACGGCAATTCACCCGGCCGCGCGCACCCCCCGGCCGGACATCACCAACAGCCGGACATCACAGCGGCGCACCGTCATCACCACCGCCGCTCCCCGACGGCGACCCCGACGGCGACGGGCTCGGCGCCGGCGTCGTCGGCACACCCGACGGAGACGGAGACGGAGACGACCCCCGCGGCGACTGCGACGGCTGCGGAAACGACGGCGTCGGCTCCGGCGGCGGAGGCGGCGGCTCCTTCACCACCGGCTGGCACGCGAACAGCACCCCCATCAGCAACGCCAGCACCAGCAGCGCCGCCGCCAGCCCCACGATCGCCGCCACCAGACTCCGCTCCGGCGGCTGCTCCCCCACCGGCGCCGCCCCCGGCGCCGGCGCGGGCCGCGGCGGCCCCTCCAACGCCGGCTCCCCCGACCCCAGCCAGTACGGCTGGAACTGCGGGCCGCGCCGCCGCCCGCCCCACCAGGCACGCTCCGCCCCCTGGAACACCACCGGCTCCAGAAACCGCTCCGCACCCACCCGATCGGCCTCGTACAGCGTCGCCACCCACGGCGCCGGACCATCCGGCTGCGCCGCCACCACCGGAGCCGCACCCCCCGGCTCCGCCAACGACCCACGGCCCGGCACACCACCCGCCGCCGGCACCGCCGCATTGATCGCCGCACGGAACCGGTCCCGCGCCGCCGCGTCCCCCGCCGCACCGCGGTTCAGCACCGCCACACTCGCACGCCGCCCCGCACCGTCCACCCCCAGGAACACGATCCCGGCGGCGGACTCCGACAAACGCGCCGACAAACGGAACGGCCCCAGCTGAGCGGGGTCACCCGGCGGCAACGGCCTCGACATGGCCGCAACACTAACAACCACGCCCAACGACCGGGCCACGACCGGCGCCCCGCACCCATCCCGGCACCCACCCCGGCGCCCCACCCCGGCATCCCTGAACCGATCAACGCACGTGCGCACGTATCCAGAACTAACGGGTACAAGTGATCGCGTAGGGTCGTAAGACACCCACCCGGCACACGACGGACGGGCCCGCCAGGGCCGACAGGGACAGCGAGGGGACTCCCACCATGACCATCGCCGCCACCGACGTCGACGAGGCCGCGGAACTCCTGCAGACCACCCTCGCCGAGGTCAAGAAGGTCATCGTCGGCCAGGACCACATGGTCGAACGCATGATCGTCGCACTCCTCGCCCGCGGCCACTGCCTCATCGAAGGCGTCCCCGGCGTCGCCAAGACCCTCGCCGTCGGCACCCTCGCCCGCGTCGTCGGCGGCACCTTCGCCCGCCTCCAGTTCACCCCCGACCTCGTCCCCTCCGACATCGTCGGCACCCGCATCTACCACCCCTCCACCGAGCAGTTCGACGTCGAGCTCGGCCCCGTCTTCGTCAACTTCGTCCTCGCCGACGAGATCAACCGCGCCCCCGCCAAAGTCCAGTCCGCCCTCCTGGAGGTCATGGCCGAACGCCAGGTCTCCCTCGGCGGCAACACCTACCCCCTCCCCAGGCCCTTCATCGTCCTCGCCACCCAGAACCCCATCGAGTCCGAAGGCGTCTACCCCCTCCCCGAAGCCCAGCGCGACCGCTTCCTCATGAAGATCGACGTCCACCACCCCGCCGCCCACGAGGAACTCCAGATCCTCCAGCGGATGAGCGTCGACCCGCCCGAAGCCGCCCAGATCCTCGACACCGGCGGCCTCGCCGGACTCCAGCGCGCCGCCGAAGAGGTCTCCGTCCACGAACTCATCGCCGACTACATCGTCCGGCTCGTCATGGCCACCCGCGAACCCGACCAGTACCGCCTCCCCGACCTGCGCGGCGTCATCGAGATCGGCGCCAGCCCCCGCGCCACCCTCGGCCTCGCCTCCGCCGCCCGCGCCCTCGCCCTGCTGTCGGGACGCGACTACGTCCTGCCCGACGACGTCCGCGCCGTCGCCCGCGACGTCATGTCCCACCGCCTCGTCCTCACCTTCGACTCCCTCGCCGACGGCATCGACCCCGGCGACGTCATCACCCAGATCCTCACCGCCGTCCCCCCGCCCCGCGTGGTCTGGAACCACGGAGCGGCGGCGGTGACGACCGCATGACCGGCAGGCAGCCCGCAGGCCGGCGCCGCCGCAGCGGCAAGCTCGCCCACCTCGCCCCCGAACGCACCCTGCGCCGCCTCGAACTCCAGGTCACCCGCCGCCTCGACGGCCTGCTCAACGGCGAGCACCTCGGCCTCATCCCCGGGCCCGGCACCGAACTCGCCGAAGCCCGCGTCTACCAGCCCGGCGAGGACGACGTCCGGCACATGGACTGGGCCGTCACCGCCCGCACCACCACCCCCCACGTCCGCGACCTCATCGCCGACCACGAACTCGAAGCCTGGGCCCTGGTCGACCTCACCCCCAGCATGGACTTCGGCACCGAGACCATGATCAAACGCGACCTCGCCGTCGCCGCCCTCGCCGCCGTCGGGTTCCTCACCGTCCGCCTCGGCGACCGCGCCGGCGCCTACCTGCTGCACGCCGACGGCATGCGCCGCTGGCCCGCCCGCACCGGCAAGGCCGCCCTCTACGCCCTCCTCCAGGCCGTCCTGGACGCCCAGTCCGTCCACGACGGAGCCCACCGCGCCGACACCGCCCGCACCGCCGCCGCCCCCCGCGACCTCGCCGCCGCCATCACCTCCCTCGACCGCGGCCAGACCCGCCGCGGCCTGCGCGTGGTCATCTCCGACTTCCTCGCCCCCGACGGCGCCGACCCCGCCCCGGCCGGACCGCAGGGACAGCACGGGCAGCCTGACTGGGAACGCCCGCTGCGCCGCCTCGCCGCCCGCCACCAGGTCCTCGCCATCGAGATCATCGACCCCCGCGAACTCGACCTCCCCGACGTCGGACTCGTCGAGATGGCCGACCCCGAGACCGGAACCGTCCACGAGATCGTGCTCAGCCGCCGCGTCCGCGAACGCTACGCCGCCGCGGCCGCCGAGCAGCGCGAGCGCACCCGGGCCGCGCTGCGCCGCTGCGGCGCGCACCACCTGGTCCTGCGCACCGACCGCGACTGGATCGCCGACGTCGCACGCTTCGCCCTCCGCCAGCGCCGCGCCGCCGGACGGTCTGTCGAGCGGAGCTCGTCCGTCACCACCGCGGGAGTGCGCCCATGACCTTCCTGTCACCCGAACGACTCTGGCTCCTCGGCCTGCTGCCCCTGCTCGCCGCCGCCTACGTGCTCATGCAGCTGCGCCGGCAGCGGTACGCCGTCCGCTTCACCAACCTCGCGCTGCTGTCCCAGATCGCCCCGCGGCGGCCGGGCTGGCGCCGGCACGTCGCCGCCGTCCTGTTCCTCGCCATGATCACGCTGATGATGGTCGGGTTCGCGCGGCCCGCGACGTCGGTCAAGGTGCCCCGCGACCGCGCCACCATCATGGTCGCCGTGGACGTGTCGCTGTCCATGATGGCCAGGGACGTCTCGCCCAGCCGGTTCGACGCCGCCAAGGCCGCCGCCAAGAAGTTCATCGGCGACCTGCCCGCGCGCTTCAACGTCGGCGTCGTCGCGTTCGCCGGCAGCGCCAACCTCGTCGCCGCGCCGGCCGCCGACCGGGAGGCCGCCATCGCCTCCCTCGACCAGCTCGTCCTGGCCAAGCGCACCGCCATCGGCGAGGCCGTCTTCACCTCACTGCAGGCCGTCCGGTCGTTCGACGCCGAGGCCCGGCAGGACCCGCCCCCCGCCCACATCGTCCTGCTGTCGGACGGGGACAACACCACCGGGCGCTCCGTCCAGGAGGCCGTCGACGCCAGCCGCGCCGCCCACATCCCCGTCTCCACCATCGCGTTCGGCACCCCGTACGGCACCGTCGACATCGAGGGCGAGACCACCAGCGTCTCGGTCAACAAGGAGACGCTGAAGAGCCTCGCCGACAGCACCGAGGGCAAGGCCCACGAGGCTGCCGACGCCGGCCAGCTCGAAGACGTCTACGGCAACATCGGCAGCTCCCTCGGCTTCAAGACCGAGCACCGCGACGTCGCCGCCCGCTACACCGGCATCGCGCTGCTGTTCGCCTTCGCCGCCGGCGGCGTCTCCCTGGCCTGGTTCTCCCGCCTCCCCTGATAGCGTCGGCGGGCGTGGGGGATCACTACTTCGCCGAGCGGCCCGGAGCCGCCAGCCGGCGCCGCACCGTCGACCTCGTCCTGCCCGACCTGCACCTGCGGCTCGACACCGACAGCGGCGTGTTCTCCCCCGACCGCGTCGACCCCGGCACCCGCATCCTCCTGGAGACCGTCCCGCCGCCTCCGCAGGACGGCGACCTCCTCGACCTCGGCTGCGGATACGGGCCCATCGCCCTGACCATGGCAAAGCGCTCTTCTTCGGGGACTGTTTGGGGCATTGACGTTAATCAGCGTGCTCTGGAGATGGCTGAGGGCAATGCCAAAGCCGCGGGCCTTGACAATGTAAGGTTCAGGTTGGCGGACGAGATCGACCCCGCACTGCGGTTCGCCGCGATCTGGTCCAACCCCCCGATCCGCATCGGCAAGGCCGCACTCCACGACCTCCTCCTCGCCTGGCTCCCCCGCCTCGCCCCCGGCGGCCTCGCCCACCTCGTCGTCCAGAAGCACCTCGGCTCCGACTCCCTCCAGCGGTGGCTGACCGGCCAGGGCCTCCCCGCCGAGCGGATCGCCTCCCGGTCCGCCTACCGCGTCCTGCGCGTCACGTCCCGTACGGAAGGCCCCGCCCGATGACCACCCGCAACCCGGCGAGCACCCCCGACCCCGCGCAGGGCCGCCGGCAGCTGCGCGGCACCGACGTCAAGCGCCTCAACCGCGACTGGCGCCGCCGCACCGGCGCCCGCCTCGGCCTGCTCGTCGAGTCCGTCACCCAGCCGTTCAACATGGGCTCGATCATCCGCAGCGCCGCCGTGTTCGGCGTCGAGCACCTCTGGCTCGCCGGCAACGCCACGCCCCCCACCCACCGCGGCGTCGCCAAGACCGCCCTCGGCACCGACCGCCTCGTCCCCTGGGAGCACGCCGGCACCCCCGCCGAGGCCGCCGCCGCCGTCCGCAAGGCGGGCCTGCGCCTCATCGCCGTGGAACTCACCGCCGACGCCCTCCCCCTGCACGACGCCCCCCTCGACGGCGACGTCTGCCTCGCCGTCGGCGGCGAGGACCACGGCTGCTCCCCCGCCCTCCTCGCCGCCGCCGACGCCGTCGCCTACATCCCCCAGATCGGGCGCGTCGGCTCTCTCAACGTCGCGGTCGCCACCGCCATCGCCCTCGCCGAGGCCCGCCGCCGCGAATGGAGCGCCTGACCCGCCGGAACGCCGGCGCGGCTGCACCCCCGCACCCACCGCAAATGGGTGCCGCACCCCATGGCCGCCCCGGCCCCCTTGCCGCATGGTGGAGGTTCGCCACGTATTTACCCCGGCGACCCCGACACCGACCTGCAAGGGAGCTCATTGCGATGACGGTCAACAGCGCGGTCAACGGCGCGGCCGGCGATGCCCTCGGCGGTTACCCGCCCGGCGGCACCGCGGCCCGGCAGGCCCGTGAGCTCCTGGAGCAGGAGCGCCGGACGCACGTCGCAGAGCTCGGGCTCCTCGCGGGCGAGAGCGCGCCCGACGAGGCCGTCATGGCCCGCCGCGGCGCCCTCCAGGGCAACCTGGAGGAGATCGACGCCGCCCTCGTCCGGCTCCGCGACGGCACCTACGGCAGCTGCGAGGACTGCGGCAAGCCCGTCCCCGCAGGGCGCCTGGAGATCATCCCGTACGCGCGCCGCTGCGTGAAATGCCAGCAGCGACGACGGTGACCGCCCGCACGGCGCCGCCGGACGGCCCGCGCGCCGCCCTCGACCTGGGCAGCAGCCGCATCCGCGCGAGCGTGCCCGCCCTGGACGTGATCGTCGACCGCCCGTCCACGGTCGGCGGCGCCCCGCAACTCACCACCGGGCAACTCACCACCGGGCAACTCACCACCGGGCAACTCACCACCGGGCGGCCCGCCACGCGGCGCCGCCGGGCCCGCACCGTCCCGGGCCGTCCCATCGAGCACGGCATGGTCGCCGACGCCGCGGCCTGCACCCGGCTGACCCGCATGACGCTGCTGGAGGCCGACCCCGACCTCCGGCTCCGGCAGGTACTGCTCGCCGTGCCCGCCGCCGCCAGCGGCGCCCAACTCGGCCGCGCGGCCGACGCCGTCCGCGCGGCCGCCGGGTGCCCCGTCCGCACGATGGAGGCGCCCCTGGCCGCCGCCATCGGGGCCGGCATCGACATCGGCGACCCGCGGCCCCGCCTCGTCCTCGACATCGGCGCCGGCATCGTCGAGACGGCCGTCGTCATGCGGGGCCGCGTGCACGCGGCGCGGTCCGTCCGGTACGTCCCCGACCGGCAGGCCGGCCACAACGTCCCGCGGCTGCCCGAGCACGTCCGGGACCGGATCGCCGCCGACGTCCACCACCTGCTGACCCACCTGCCCGCCCCGCTGCGCCGCACCGCCCGCGACGGCGGCCTGCTGCTCACCGGCGGCGGCGCCAGGCTGCCGTCCCTGCCGGGCCGCCTCACCGCCGAGATGAGCCTCACCATCACCATCGCCCCCGACCCCGCCCGCGCCACCATCCGCGGCCTCGCCCACACCTGCCGCTCCCCCGACGCCTGGCGCCTCACCAGCGCCTGACCGGACGCGCTACACTCCGTCCCGTGCAGTTCCTCATTGACGCGTAGGACGCCCTCCGCCGCCGCGGCACGCGGCGGCGGCCTCCGGCGTCCCCGTAAACCGCCCCGCAGCGGGCTTCTCTGAGGAACCCCCCGTGACACCGTCGTACGCGGCCGTCCTGCGCGCGCCCCACGCCTCCCGCACCTTCGCCCTCGCCCTGCTGGGACGCCTGTCCTACGGGACGGTCTTCCTGTCCCTGATGCTGGCGTTCACCTCCGCCACCGGCTCCTACTCCCGCGCCGGCGGGCTCATGGCCCTGCTCGGCCTCACCGTCTCCGTCCTGTCGCCGCTGCGCGCCGGGCTCATCGACCGGCACGGCCCGCGCCGCGCGCTGCCGCCGATGGCCGCCGCCTACTCCCTCTGCCTCGCCGCGCTGGCCGCCCTGACCTGGCGCCCCGGGGCGCCGTTCCCGCCGCTGGTGGCGCTGACGGCCGCGGCCGGCGCCACGATGCCGCCGCTGGGCGTGGTCATGCGGACCCTCTGGAACGTCCTGGTGCCGGACGGGCCGCTGCTCCGCCGCGCCTACAGTCTCGACACCGTCTCCGAAGAACTCGTCTTCGTCACCGGCCCGCTCCTGGCCGGGCTGCTGGCGGCGGCCGCCTCACCGTCCCTCGGGATCGTGCTCAGCGCCGCCCTCGTCACCGCCGGCACCCTCGGGCTGATCACCTCACCGGCCGTGCGGCCCCGGCCGTCCGGGCGCCGCCGCGGACCGCGCGTGCGCGCCCTCCCGCTCGCCCCGTCCGCCGCCGCGGCGGCCACCGGCGTCGTGCTCGGCTCGACCGGCCTGCTCGCCATCGCGTTCACCCAGCACCACCACCAGCCCGCCGCGGTCGCCTGGGTGGAGGCCGCCCTCGCGGCCGGCAGCACCCTCGGCGGACTCGCCTACGGCGCGCTGAGCCGCTCCCTGCCCGGACGCGGCCGCCTCGCCGTCCTGCTCTGCCCGCTGGGCGCCGCGCTGGCCGCCGCGGGCCTCGCACCGTCCATCCCGGTGCTGACGGTGGCGGCCTTCGCCGCCGGGATGTTCGTCGGCCCCACCCTGACCAGCGCCTACCTGATCGCGGACGCGGACGCGCCGCCCGCCGCCCGCGCCCGCGCCGCCGCCTGGGTCAACACCGCGCTGAACCTCGGCGCGTCCGGCGGGACGGCCGCGACCGGCGTGCTCCTGGACGCGCTTCCGCTCCCGCTCTGCTACGCCCTCGCCGCGAGTCCCGCCCTTGCCGCCGCCGCGGCACTGCGGTTTTTGCCGGAACGGCAACGCAGTTCGCCGGCAGGCCGGCCGGCGACCCATCATCGGGGCATGGACGACACCATGAGCAGCGAAGAGTTCTGGGAAGCCCGCTACGCCGAGCACGACCACGTCTGGAGCGGCGAGCCCAACGCGATCCTCGTCAAGGAGATCACCGGCCTGGAACCGGGCACCGCCCTGGACCTCGGCTGCGGCGAAGGCGCCGACGCGATCTGGCTCGCGGAGCGGGGCTGGCGCGTGACCGCCACCGACATCTCCCGCAACGCCCTCGACCGCGCCGCGCGCCACGCGGGCGAAGCGGGCGTCGCCGACCGCATCGACTGGCAGCGGCACGACCTCGCCGCGTCCTTCCCCGAGGGGGCCTACGACCTGGTCACCGCCATGTTCCTGCACTCCCCCGGCGCGGGCATGCCGCGGGAGGCGATCCTGCGCTCCGCCGCCGCGGCCGTCGCGCCCGGCGGCATCCTGTTCATCGCCGGGCACTCCGGCCCGCCGCCCTGGGACCCCGGCGCCCACCCCGACGTCCACCTGCCCTCCGCGGAGGAGGTGCTGAAGTCCCTCGGCCTCCCGGACGGCGAATGGGAGGTGCTGCGCAGCGGCGAGCACGAGCGCGTCCAGACCGCGCCCGACGGGCGGACGATGACCCGCACCGACAACGCCCTCAAGATCCGGCGCCTGCCGGCCTGACCGGTCAGGGGCGGGCCGTCCCCTCCATCAGCGCGGTGAACTCCTCCAGGGAGATCTTGCCGTCGCGGTTGGCGTCGGCGGCCACGACCACCTCGACCGCACGCGTGCCGTTGACGTCCTGGCCGAGCTTGCTCATCAGGTTCTTCAGCTCGTCCGCCGAGATGTACCCGTCACCGTCGACGTCCACGAGCTCGAACGTCGCCCGGTAGTCGTTCACGTCCGCCATGGGTGCTCCTTCGTTGGCCGGTCGAGGGGTGACGGTAGCACCGCGCTTCTCGCCCCGGCCCTTTACGCAGTAAGGTCAGGCTTGATCGACGGGTCCGCCATAATCGGGGGCGTGCGCCGCACGTACGAGTTCCTCGACCATCCCGGGCCGATCCCCTTCGCCCACCGCGGCGGCGCGGGCCGCCCGGAGAACTCGATGGCCGCGTTCCAGCGCGCCACCGAGCTCGGCTACCGCTACCTGGAGACCGACGCCCACGCCACCGCCGACGGCGTCGTCGTCGCCTTCCACGACCGCACCCTGGACCGCGTCACCGACCGCACCGGCACCGTCTCGCGGCTGCCCTACGCCGAGGTCGCCAAGGCCCGCGTCGCCGGCACCGAGCCGATCCCCCGCCTGGAGGACGTCCTCGGCTCCTTCCCGGGCTCCCGCGTCAACATCGACCTGAAGGACGCCCGCGTCATCGGGCCGCTGGCCGCGACGCTGCACCGCACGAACGCCTGGAATCGGGTGTGCCTCACCTCCTTCTCCACGCGCCGCCTGGCCCAGATGCGCGCCCGTCTCCCCCTGTTCACCGACCGGGACGTGTGCACGGCCCTCGGCCCGCGCGGCCTGATGGCGCTGCGCGCCCGCTCCTACGGCGGCCCCGCCGCCAAACTGGTCCGCCTCGCCGCCACCGGCGTCGCCTGCGCCCAGGTCCCCTACGGCCTCGGCCCCGTCCCGTTCGTCACCGAGGCGTTCATCGACCACGCCCACCGCCTCGGCCTGCAGGTCCACGCCTGGACGGTCAACGACCCCGCCGCCATGGCCCGCCTCCTCGACCTCGGCATCGACGGCATCATCACCGACGACCTCGTGACCCTGCGCCGCCTCATGTCCTCCCGCGACGTCTGGCACACCTCCCACCCCACCCCCTGACCTCCGCGAACGGCGGGACGGGTTCAGTCCGTGGCACGCACCGCGGGCAAGGCAGCGGGACCAGGCGATCAGCCGGTCGCGGACTGCCGGGGCCGGCGCGCTTCGGAGGTCAGCGGCTGAATCCGGGCGGACGGTACTCGGCCGCGATGCGCATCGGCGGGGACGGTTGCGGCCGCTCGGCGGGCCGGGAGGGCCGGCCCGGGGGTACCGTGCCGCCGACCTGGAGGTCGAGGCGCTGGGCGCGGATCGCCTCCAGCAGTTCGAGGTCCTCCGGGCTGACCAGGGCGGCCATCACCTTGCCGCGCCGCGTGAGCTTGACGGGCTCGCCCGTGTAGGCGACCCGGTTCACCAGATCCGCGAACTCTGCACGTGCTTCGGTCACCGGAACATCCACGCTATTCATCGTATAGCGAAACACTCGACCTCCCCCTGGCCCGGCTGCCCGGACGGTAATACTGTCTACGTACGTAGCGTACGAACCGTACAGATGATCGAGGAGGGGCCGTGAGCGGCGAACAGAGGCGGGACGGCGAACGGGCGGAGACGTTCGCGGGGAGGTCGCGGGCCAAGGTGGCGGAGATGCCTCAGCTCGCGGACGCGCAGCTGTACGAGCGGCTGCTCGCGCAGCGGATCGTCTTCCTCGGCAGCGAGATCGACGACCGGCTCGCCAACCGGGTCAACGCGCAGCTGCTGCTGCTCGCGGCGCAGGACGGGCGGCGCGACATCACGCTCTACATCAACTCCCCCGGCGGCGTCGTCGACGCGGGGATGGCGATCTACGACATGATGCAGTTCGTCCCGAACGACATATCCACCGTCGCGATGGGCATGGCGGCGTCCATGGGGCAGACGCTGCTGTGCGCGGGGACGCGGGGCAAGCGGTACGCGCTGCGGCACGCGCGGGTGATGATGCACCAGCCGCACGGCGGGATCGGCGGCACCGCGTCCGACATCAAGATCCAGGCCGAGCAGTCCCTCTACCTCAAGCGGACCCTGGCGGAGCGGACGGCGTTCCACACCGGGCAGCCGCTGGAGCAGATCGAGGCCGACGGCGACCGGGACGCGTGGTTCACCGCGGAGGAGGCCCGCGACTACGGCTTCGTCGACCACGTCATCGACAGCACCGACCGGGTGGGCACATGACAAGAGCGGAACGGCGGTACCTCGTCCCCGAGTACGAGGAGCAGACCAGCTACGGCCGCAAGGACACCAACCCCTACAACAGGCTGTTCGAGGACCGCATCGTCTTCCTCGGCGCGCCGGTGGACGACACCAGCGCCAACGACGTCACCGCGCAGATGCTGGCGCTGGAGGGTATGGACCCCGACCGGCCCATCGCCCTCTACATCAACTCGCCGGGCGGGTCGCTGACGGCGATGCTGGCGATCTGCGACACCATGCAGTACATCCGGCCCGAGGTCGAGACGACGTGCGTCGGGCAGGCCGGGTCGGCGGCGGCTGTCCTGCTGGCGGCGGGCTCGCCGGGACGGCGGCAGGCGCTGCGCGGCGCGCGGATCCTGCTGCACGAGCCGGAGGTCGAGGTGTCCCGCGGCTACGCCACCGACCTGGACATCCAGGCGCGCGAGGTGCTGCGGCTGCGGCGGCAGACCGAGGCGATCCTGGCGGAGGCGGCCGGGCGCGACGCCGAGACGGTGCGGCGCGACCTGGACCGCGAGCGGTACTTCACCGCCGCGGAGGCCAAGGACTACGGGCTGATCGACGCGGTCCTCACCAGCCGCGCCTGAGAGTGCGCCGAGGGCGAAAGCACTGGCCCGGACGCCGCGCGGCGGTTAGGCATGAAGGTGTTCACCGGGCGGGACCGCCGCCCGCCTGCCGTGAGACGAGGACCCGATGACGAACACCGCCGTCGACGGACGCCGCCGGCGCCCGCGCGCCCTGCTGCGGTCGCTGCTGGGCGCCGCGCTGCGCCGGATCCGGCGGGCGCAGGGACGCACGCTGGCCGACGTGGCGGTCGCCGCGCGGATCTCCATGCCGTACCTGTCGGAGATCGAGCGTGGCCGCAAGGAGGCGTCGTCGGAGGTGCTGGCCGCCGTGTGCGACGCGCTCGGCGTCGAACTGGCCGACCTGCTGGCGGCCGTCGTGCACGACCTGACCCGTGTCGACGCCGCGCGCGTCGAGGGCGCGCGCGCCGCGGGAGCCACCGTGCGGCCGATGCCGGTCCGGCGCGCCGCGGCGCCGCCCGCGTCCGGGGCGGGCGGTGCCGCGGTGTCCGTGCTCTCCCTGGCGGCCTGAGCCGCGCGATGGCGGCCGAGCTACGCGGTGGCGGCGATGACCTGGTCGGCGATCCCGTAAGCGACGGCCTCCTCGGCGGAGAAGGTGCGGCGCCGGTCGATGTCCGCGTGGATCTTGCCGACGGGGTGGCCGGTGTGCCGGCCGAGGATCCGGTCGGTCTGCGCCCGCACCCGGGCCACCTCGTCGGCCTGGACGGCCAGGTCGGGCAGCGTGCCGCGGCCCGCCTCGAACGATCCCTCCTCGGTCGAGGGCTGGTGCAGCACCACCGTGGAGTGCGGCAGGACGGACCGCTTGCCGCGCGTCCCGGCCGCCAGCAGCACCGCCGCGGCCGACGACGCCTGCCCCACGCACAGGGTCGCGATGTCGGGCCGGATGTACTGCATGGTGTCGTAGATCGCGGTCAGCGCGCTGAACGAGCCGCCGCGGGAGTTGATGTACAGCTCGATCGGCAGGTCGGCGTTCTCGGACTGCAGGTGCAGCATCTGGGCGATGACGACGTTGGCGACGCCGTCGTCGATCTCGGTGCCGAGGAAGATGATGCGACCCGACAGCAGCCGCGAGTAGACGTCGAAGGCGCGGTCGCCGCGCGGGGACCGCTCCACCACGGTCGGGATCGTGTACTGGCCCATGGTCACAGTCCCGCCTTCCGGGCGGCGGTGGCGGGCCGGACGTCGTCCAGCTGCTCGACGATGTGGTCGATCATCCCGTAGTCGAGGGCCTCCTGCGCGCTGAACCAGCGGTCGCGCAGGCCGTCGCGGGCGATGGCCTCGGCGGTCTGGCCGGTGTGCTCGGCGGTCAGGGCGGTCATGATGCCGCTGACGCGGCGGAGCTGCCCGGCGTAGATCTCGACGTCGGCGGCGGTCCCGGCGAGGCCGGCCGAGCCCTGGTGCATGAGGATCTGCGCGTGCGGCAGCGCGAAGCGCTTGCCGGGCGTCCCGGCGCACAGCAGGAACTGGCCCATCGACGCGGCCAGGCCCATCGCCAGCGTCGACACGTCGTTGGGGATCAGCCGCATCGTGTCGTAGATCGCCAGGCCCGCGAGCACGGACCCGCCGGGCGAGTTGATGTACAGGCTGATGTCGCGGCGCGGGTCCTCGGCCGACAGCAGCAGGAGCTGGCCGCAGAGCCGGTTGGCGATGTGGTCCTCGACCTCGTCGCCGAGGACGAGGATGCGTTCGCGCAGCAGCCGGGCGGTCAGCTGGTCGTCGAGCGACCCCGCCGCCGGGGGCGCGTCCGTGAGCGTGTTCACCGTGGTGTTCTCCCGTGCGGATCGCGGGGCCGGTCCGTCCGGCCGCCGGTCCGTTCCACGATGGCCCGGCGCGGCGCCCGGTCCGCAGCGATTCTGCCGTCAGCGACTTAGCGGACGGCAGAGGGTTGGATCACCCCGGGTGCGGGAATCTTGTCACGGTGTTCAGCGTTGGTCAGGGCAAGACCGCAAGCCGTCTGGGAGGCACGTGACGATGGCCGAGCGCGCACTTCGCGGCACCCGACTCGGAGCCACGAGCTACGAGAACGATCGCAACACCGATCTGGCCCCTCGGCAAGAGGTGGACTACACCTGTACCAAGGGCCACCGGTTCACCGTGACGCTCGCAGCCGAGGCCGAGGTGCCGATGACCTGGGAATGCCGCAACTGCGGCGCCACGGCCCTGCGGGTCGACGGGGAACTGCCCCAAACCAAGAAGGGCAAGCCGCCGCGGACCCACTGGGACATGCTCATGGAGCGCAGGACCGTCGAGGACCTGGAGGAGGTCCTCGCCGAGCGCCTGGAGATTTTGCGGGCGGGGCGCAGGAAGTCGGCATGAGCGACTGACAGATCCATCCGGGCAGGGCCCGCACCGGCGACGGTGCGGGCCCTGCCCGTGTCAGCCGCCGGAGCGCGGCCGGACGAGGCCGCTCTCGTAGGCGGTGACGACGGCCTGGACGCGGTCGCGCACCCCGAGCTTGCGCAGGATCCGGCTGACATGGGTCTTCACTGTCTGCTCCCCCACGACGAGGCGGACGGCGATCTCGGCGTTGGACAGGCCCCCGGCGACCAGCCGCAGCACCTCGGTCTCGCGCGGGGTGAGGGCGTCCAGGACGTCCGGCTCGGGCGGGCGCGGACGCAGCCGCGCGAACTCGCCGATGAGGCGGCGGGTGACGGCCGGGGCGAGCAGCGCCTCCCCGGCGGCGACGACGCGGACGGCGTCGAACAGCCGCTCGGCGGTGACGTCCTTGAGCAGGAACCCGCTGGCGCCGGCGACGAGGGCGTCGTAGACGTGCTCGTCGAGGTCGAACGTGGTCAGCATGAGGACGCGCGGCGGATCCGGGGCGGCGGTGACGCGGCGGGTGGCCTCGATACCGTCCATGACGGGCATCCGCACGTCCATCAGCACGACGTCGGGCCGCTGCTCGCGGCACACCCGGACGGTCTCGGCGCCGTCCGAGGCGGTCGCGACGACGGCCAGGTCCGGCTGGGTGCCGAGCAGCGCCCCGAACCCGGCGCGGACGACCTCCTGGTCGTCGGCGACCACGACGCGGACGGTCACGGCGCGGACGGTCACGGCGCCTCCAGCGGCAGCGTCGCCTCGACGAGGAACCCGCCGAGCGGCCCGGGGCCGGTGCGCAGGTCGCCGCCGGCGGCCGCGGCGCGCTCGCGCATGCCGAGCAGCCCGTGCCCGGCGGCGCCGGGGCCTGGGCCTGGGCCGTTGTCGCGGACGGTGACGCGCAGCGCGTCCGGCGCGTAGTCGATCTCCACGTCGACGGCGGCGCCCGGCGCGTGCCTGCGGGCGTTGGTGAGCGCCTCCTGCGCGATCCGGTAGGCGGCCAGTTCCAGCCCGGGGTCGAGGGCGGCGACGTCCCCGCGCACGATCAGCCGGGCCCCGCCCGCGCCGGACTCGCGGGTCTCGTCGACGAGGTCGAGGAGCTGCTGCAGGCCGGGCTGCGGGCGGCGGGTCGGCGCGGCGCCGGCGTCCTCGCGCAGGACGCCGAGGAGGCGCCGCATCTCGGTGAGCGCGGTCCGGGCGGTGTCGCCGATGGCCAGCAGCCGCTCGGCGCCCTCGGCGGGCATGCCGGGGACGGCCAGCCGCGCCGTCTCGGCCTGCACCGAGATCATCGAGATGTGGTGGGCGACGACGTCGTGCAGCTCGCGGGCGATGCGGGCCCGCTCGCCGCGCGCGGTGTGCTCCAGCAGCGTGCTCTCGAACGCGCGGCGGGACGCGTCGAGCGCGGCGGCCCGCGCCCTGCGCCGCGCGACCCGCCGCCGCACCAGCTCGGTCCAGACGGTGACGAGTGCGGCGAGGGCGGCGACGGCGGCCCCGCCGTGCAGGACGCACGCCGCTGCCGCGGCGGCCGTGATCGTGGCGGCGGCACCGGTGATCTTGTCGCGGGCCAGGGCGAGCGGCAGCGTCGCGCACACGTCCACCACGATCGCCAGGGGCAGGACGACGCCGGAGCCGTGCGAGCGGTAGACGGCCTCGGCGGCGCCTGCCGCGGCGAGGCACGCGCCCGCCGCCGGCCACCACGACCTCCCGTCGATCTCCCCCACGGACGCCATTGTGGCGCGGACGCCGCCCCCGCGGCGTCCCTCCCGGGAGGGACGCCCCGTCCCCCGTGCCCCGCCCGCGAAGACGGCTCCACGGCGTGACGACCCGGCGCCGCCGCGGTCCGTAACCTCCCGGAGCATGGAGGCAACCATCGAAGTACGGGGCCTGCGCAAGCGGTACGGCGCGGCCGTCGCCGTGGACGGGCTGTCGTTCACCGCCGGGCCCGGGCAGGTCACCGGGTTCGTCGGCCCCAACGGCGCCGGCAAGTCCACCACCATGCGGGTGATCATGGGTCTGGACCGGCCCGACGCCGGGACGGCGCTCGTCGGCGGCAGGCCCTACCGGTCGCTGCGCACGCCGCTGTGCCGGCTCGGCGCGATGCTGGACGCGGCGGCGGTGCATCCGGCGCGGCGGGCCCGCGACCATCTGCGCTGGCTCGCGCACGCGAACGGGCTGCCCGCCCGGCGGGTGGACGAGGTGATCGAGCTGACCGGGCTGGGCGGCGCGGCGCGGCGCCGCGCGGGCGGGTTCTCGCTCGGCATGCGGCAGCGGCTCGGGATCGCCGCCGCGCTGCTCGGCGACCCGCCGGCGCTGATGTTCGACGAGCCGGTCAACGGCCTGGACCCCGAGGGGATCACCTGGATCCGCGGGCTGCTGCGGTCGCTGGCGGCCGAGGGGCGGGCGGTGCTGGTGTCCAGCCACCTGATGAGCGAACTGGAGGGCGGCGCCGACCACCTGGTGGTGATCGGGCGGGGCCGGCTGATCGCCGACACCAGCGTCGCCGACCTCCTGGACGCCGCGTCCGGCGGGCGGGTCGAGCTGCGCACCGCGCGGCGGCAGGAGGCCATGACGGTGCTGGCCCGCGCGGGCGCCACCGCGACGGCGACCGGGCCGGACGCGGTGACGGTCGCGGGCCTGCCGTCCGAGCGGATCATCGCGCTGCTCACCGGCGCCGGGGTGGCGTTCAGCGGGATCGCCGAGCACCGGGCGTCGCTGGAGGAGGCGTACATGGAGCTGACCCGGGACGCGGTGGAGTTCCAGGCCCTGACCGGGCGGGAGGCGCAGTGACCGCCGGAACCCCGGCCGCGGGGACGCCCTACCGCAGCAGCGTCCAGGCCGAGGCGCGGGACGGGTTCGGGCGGCTGCTGCTGGCCGAGTGGACCAAGCTGCGCACCGTCCCCCGCTGGATGCTGACCCTGCTCGCAGCGGTCCTGCTGACGGTGCTGGTGGCGCTGCTGTCGGCGGCGGGGACCGAGTCCACCGGCTCCGGGGGCAGGCCCGCTCCCCCGTCCCTGTCGCAGTCCTTCGACCTGGGCCACTTCACCTACCGGCCGCTCGCGGGGGACGGCTCTGTCGTCGCGCGCGTCACGTCCCAGGACGGCGGCGGCGCGTGGGCGAAGGCGGGGCTCATGATCCGGGGCAGCGAGGAGCGCCGCACCCCGTACGCGGCGCTGGTGGCGACGCCGGGGCACGGCGTCCGGCTGCAGACCGGGTACGAGCGGGGCGGCGCGGGCGGCGGGACGGCGGCGCTGCCGCGCTGGCTGAAGCTGACGCGCTCCGGCACGGCGGTGACGGGCTACGACTCGCCCGACGGTCGGACCTGGCACCGCGTCGGGTCGGTCCGCCTGGAAGGGCTGCCGGGGGAGGCGCTGGCGGGCATGGTCGTGGCCGTCCCCGACGTGGTGGAGGTGCAGCGGCAGTTCGGCGGCGAGAGCGTCTCCGGAGAGCCCGGCGGCACCCGCGCGACGTTCGACCACGTATCGGTGTCGCCGGCGCCTCCGGCCGCGCCTTGGCGGGACCGGGGCGCGCCGGGCGGGCCCGCGGCCGACCCGGACGCCGACGGCCGCACGCAGGCGAGCGGGACGTTCACGCTGAAGGGCACGGGCGACATCGGCCCCAACGAGTTCGCCGACGACATCACCAAGACGACCCTCACCGGCGTGCTGATCGGGCAGGCGGCGATCGTCGCGCTCGCGGTGCTGTTCGTGACGGCCGAGTACCGGCGCGGGATGCTGCGCACGACGTTCGCGGCGTCCCCGCGCCGGGGCCGGGTGCTGGCCGCGAAGGCGGCGGTCGCGGGCCTCGCGTCGCTGGCCGCGGGGCTGGCGGCGGCGTTCGGCGCGGTGCTGGTCGCCGGGCCGGTGCTGCGCTCGCACGGCCTGTCGCCGCCGCCGGTGTCGGACGGCGCGGTGCTGCGGGCCGTCCTCGGCACGGCGGCGCTGCTGGCCGCCGTCGCGGTGTTCTCAGTGGCCGTCGCGGTGATCGTGCGGCGCAGCGCGCCCGCGATCACGATCGTGCTGCTGCTGCTGCTCGTCCCGCAGATCGCGGCGACGGGGCTGCCGCTGTCGGCGGCGCGGTGGCTGGAGCGCCTCACCCCGGCCGCGGGGTTCGCGGTCCAGCGGACGGTCCCGCGGTTCGACCAGGCGATCGGCCCGTGGGCCGGGTTCGGGGTGCTGTGCGCCTACACGGCGGCGGCCGCGGCCGCCGCGGCGTGGCTGCTGCGGAAGAGGGACGCGTGAACGCGCTGCACGCCGAGTGGACGAAGCTGCGGACGCTGCCGAGCACCTGGTGGGTGCTGGCGGCCCTGGCGGTGCTCACCGCCGCGGTGGGCGCGGCGGTGACCGGGTCCGTCGACACCTCGCACTGCACGAGCCCGGCGGGCTGCATGGAGGACACGCCGAAGCTGGCGCTGTCGGGCGTCCAGGTCGGGCAGGTCGCCGCGGTCGTCCTCGGCGTCTTGGCGGTCGGCGGGGAGTACGCCACCGGGACGATCACGGCGACGCTGGCGGCGGTGCCGCGGCGGGGCGCGGTCCTGGCCGCCAAGGCCGCCGTCGTCGCGGGCGCGGTGGCCGCCGCCGCGGCGGCCGGGGTGCTGGCGTCGCTGGCGGCCGGGCGGGGCCTGCTGCCCGGCAACGGGTTCACCGCCGCGAACGGCTACCCGCCGCTGTCGCCGCTGGACGGCCCGACGGCGCGCGCCGCGGCCGGCACCGTCCTGTACCTGGTGCTGGTCGCGCTGCTGGCGCTCGGCGCGGGGACGGCGCTGCGGGAGCCGGCGGCGGCGATCACCGCGGTGCTGGCGCTGCTGTGGATCGTCCCGGTCGTCACCCGGCTGGCCGGCGACGCCCACTGGCAGGACAGGCTCGGGAAGGTGTCGCCGATGCCGGCGGGCCTGGCCGTGCAGGCGACGCGGAACCTGGACCGGCTGCCCATCGGCCCGTGGGAGGGCCTGGCCGTGCTGGCCGGCCACGCGGCGGCGGCGCTGCTGGCCGGCTGGATCGTGCTCGCCGTGCGGGACGCCTGAGCTTCAGGCGGCCCGGGTGTCAGGCGCGCGAGGTCGTGTCGCCGTCCTCGCGGATGACCTCGCCGGGGACCACCGGTCCCGGCGGGGTCTCCACGCGCTCGGGGCCGGGCCCCCGGCCGAACGGGTCGAACCCGGCGCCGCCGAGGCCGGGCGGCGGGAACACGGTGGCGGCGCGCTCCTCGGCGGCCCGCAGCCGCCGCGCGGCGAACGACGACAGGGCCCGCCGGACGAGCGGCCGGGTGAACGGCAGCACGAACAGCAGCCCGAGCACGTCGGTGACGAAGCCGGGGAACAGCAGCAGCATCCCGCCGACCATGATCAGCGCGGCGTCGCCGAGCTCGCGGTCCTGCAGGACCCCGGTGCGGACGGTGTCGTGCAGCGCGCCGTAGGCGCGGCGGCCCTCCCGGCGGATGAGCCAGGCGCCGAGCACGGCCCCGGCGACCAGCAGCCCCACCGTGGGCCAGGCGCCGACCGCGGCGCCGACCTGGAGGATCACGAAGATCTCCAGCACGGGCAGCAGCAGGGTTCCCAGGACGATCAGCAGCGGCAGCATGGCCCCATCTTCGGATCGGAAAAGCCTCTACCGTGTCCAACGCCGCGGAGCACCCGATCGTTTCCCGCCGGAGCCCGCCGGCCGCCGCGGGTCTCAGCGCGGCGGGCGGAGCTTGCCAACGCGGTCGGCCATGCCCCACTGGGTGATGCGCAGCGCCGCCTCGGCCATCACGTCCCGGCTCATCTTGCTGGTGCCGTGCTCGCGCTCCACGAACGTGATCGGCACCTCGACCACCCGCAGGCCCTGCCGCAGGGCGCGCAGCGCCAGGTCGATCTGGAAGCAGTAGCCGCGCGAGTCGACCTCCTCCAGCCCGATCTTCGCCAGCGTCGCGGCGCGGAACGCGCGGTAGCCGGCGGTCGCGTCGTGCAGCGGGATGCCGAGCATCAGCCGGGCGTAGGTGTTGGCGCCGCGCGACAGCGCCTCGCGCCGCTTGGGCCAGTTCCGCACCTTGCCGCCGGGCACCCAGCGGGCGCCGATGACGAGGTCGGCGTCCGCCAGGGCGGCCAGCAGCCGGGGCAGCTCCTCCGGCTGGTGGGAGCCGTCGGCGTCCATCTCGACCATGACGTCGTAGCCGCGCTCGGCGGCCCACCGGAACCCGGCGATGTAGGCGGGGCCGAGACCGTCCTTGCCCTCGCGGTGCAGGACCTTGATCTGCCCGTCCCCGGCCGCCAGCGCGTCGGCGACCTCGCCGGTGCCGTCGGGGCTGGCGTCGTCGACCACCAGGACGTCCACCGACGGGACGGCCTCGCGCACCCGGCCGGCGATGCGCTCGATGTTGTCCCGCTCGTTGTAGGTCGGGATGATCACGAGCACCCGGCCGAGGTCGGCTGGGATCTCCATCGGTGTCAATTCCCCTCGTTCTTCCTGGCTGTCCATGCCGCCGCGAGGACCGCGCCGAGCCCCAGCGCCGCGAGCGCCCACTCCGGCGCCGCGCCGAGCCGGTCCGACAGGGTCCGCGCGGTGCGCGCCGGGACGGTGCGGACCTGGATGTCGGGCACGAACTCGCGGGACTCGGCGAGCATCCGGCCGTCCGGGGCGACGATCGCGCTGATCCCGCTGGTCGCGGCCACCAAGATCGTACGGCCATGTTCGACCGCGCGCAGCCGCGACATCGCGATCTGCTGCGGCGGGAGGCTGGTGCGGCCGTAGGTGGCGTTGTTGGTCTGCACGACCAGGATGTTCCCGGGCGCGACGTCCCGGACCTCCTTGTCGTAGGCGACCTCGAAGCAGATCACGTCGCCGACGGTGACCGGCCCGAGCCTCATCACCCCGGAGCGGGTGCCCCTGGCGAAGTCGCGCGGGATCCGCTCGAACCGGGTGATCAGCCTGGTGAGGACGTCGCGGAACGGCAGGTACTCCCCGAACGGCACGGGGTGCCGCTTGACGTAGTAGTCGCCGGGACCGGACCCGGGGTTCCAGACGATGCCGCGGTTCTCGACCTTCTCGCCGTCGGGGGTGTCGGTGAGGGCGCCGACCAGGACGGGGACGCCGACGTCCCGCACCGCGCCGTCGATGGCGGTGTAGGCGTCCGGCTCGCGGTAGGGGTCGAGGTCGCTGGCGTTCTCCGGCCACACGACCAGCTCGGGCCGGGGCAGCTCGCCGGCGCGGACCCTGGCCGCCAGCTCGTGGGTGGCCTTGACGTGGTTGTTCAGGACGGCCTTGCGCTGGCCGAGGAAGTCCAGGCCGAGGCGCGGCACGTTGCCCTGGACCACCGCGACGGTGACGGGGCGGCCGGACGCGGGGGTGGGGATCAGCAGCCCGCCCCCGGCGACGGCGGCGATCAGCGCGAGCGCGCCCGCGACCGGCACCAGGGCCCGGCGCGGCGCGGGCCTCTCCTGCCCGTCCTCGCGCCCCTCCTCATGCCCGTCCCCGGTCCGGTCGCGGCGGGA
Organism: Actinomadura latina NBRC 106108; assembly: GCF_001552195.1. GTDB lineage: Bacteria > Actinomycetota > Actinomycetes > Streptosporangiales > Streptosporangiaceae > Spirillospora > Spirillospora latina. The sequence goes on along the minus strand of NZ_BCQS01000023.1, from coordinate 65,876 downwards.
CGCGCGGGCGCGGTGCGCGGCGACGGCGGCGTAGGCGAGCAGCCCGCCGACCAGCGCGGTCAGGAACGTCACCAGGGGCGCGCCGCCGTAGGACGCGTACGGGGTCAGCGGCGTCGCGGTCTGGCTGAACGCCAGCCGGGCCCAGGGGAACCCGCCGAACGGCACGCGGCCGCGGACCAGCTCCTCGGCGACCCACAGCGCCGCCGTCCAGACCGGCCAGCCGGGCAGGCGAGTGACGACCGCGATCCCGGCGCCCAGCGGCAGCAGGTAGGCGGCCTGGACGAGGCTGAGGATGATCCAGCCGTCCGGGCCGATCCGGGAGATGCCCTCCAGGACGGGGACGAAGAACGCCGCGCCGGCGACGAAGGCGAGCCACGCGCCGGTGCGGGGCCGCCGGCCGCGCAGCACGAGGGTGAGCAGCGCGACGCCGGCGGGGGCGAGGAAGGTGAGGTCGAGCGGCGGGAAGGCCGGCCACATGGCGAGCCCGGCGGCCGCGGCCAGCAGGGTGCGGGGCCAGCCCGCGCGGCCGCCCCCGTACAGCCCACGGCGCAGGCGGGCGCCCAACCGGCGCAGCCGTCCGCGCGGCGCCTCACCGCCGGGGGCGCCGTCCGGGCCCGCTCCGGGGCCGCGGGCCGGCGACCGGTCCGGGAGGGTCTCCTGGGCCACGTCCCACCTCGTTCGCTCGTTCCTCCCCGGAACGCTACCGGGCGCGGGCGCCCACGGCGACCACGGCCCGCGCGGACAGGGACGCCGACAGGGACGCCGACGGGGACGGGGACGGGGACGGGAGCCCGGACACGGAAGAGGGCCCGCGACATCCGTCGGGCCGGAGTCGTCCCACAGGCGGTGAGAACGAGGCTCCGTTTTCTACTGGATGTCCGGGCCCTTCCCGGGTCCAACCCCCCGCGCGATCGGGCGGCTCCGCCCGGGCCCGCTCCCGGATCACCGCACTGGTTGAGGCGGGCACGATGCCGACCACTGGCGTGATCCCCGTCCCCGTCGTCGTGCGGTGCCCGGCGGCGCCTCGGGCGGCCGATCGGTGAGTCCCGTGCTGGACTGCAGCAAAACTACCGGCTTCCGGCCCCTTGTCAACCGCGCCATGTTCTGCGGCGACACCATGTTTCCCCAGCTCAGCGCCATGATCAGCGCAGCTGAATTCGGGCCCGGAAGATCGGCGATCATGGCGTGGCGGGCGTGCTCCGGCCGGCCGGCGCGGCGACCACCACCGTCCCGGTCGCGGTGACCGCGACGATCGGCTCCGGAAGCACCTCGGCGGCCGACTCGCCCTTGTCCGGACGGCCCCGGCACACGACGCGGGCCTCGAACTCCATCGCGCGGCTGCGGGTGCCCGCGCGGGTCAGCACCGCGGTCGTCTCCAGCACGTCCCCGGCCTTGACGGGCGCGCGGAACTGGACGTCGGTGTAGGAGGCGAACAGGCCCTCGTCGCCGTCGGTGCGGATGCACAGCTCCGTCGCCGCGTCCCCGAACAGCCCGAGGACGTAGGCGCCGTCCACCAGGTCGCCGGCGTAGTGGGCGTGGGAGTAGGGGACGTAGCGGCGGTGGGTGACGGCCGTCCCCTCGCGCGGATCACTCATCGTCGGCCTCTCCGTCGTTGTGCGCGGGGAACTGGTCGGGCAGCAGGGCGTGCACGAGGTAGCCGGCGACCTCGGCGGGCGTGGTGCCCTTGCCGAAGATCCGGTCGACGCCGAGGTCGGCCTCGGTGACGGTGTCGAACCGGGGGCCGCCGACGACCAGCAGCGGCCGCCCCATGCCGCCGGCGACGGCCGTCGGGTACTCGGCGTGGAACGCGGCGGCCATCTGCTTGGTGTTGTGCAGGTGCGCGTTGCGCTGGGTGACGACCTGGGAGACCAGGACGGCGTCGGCGTCCTCGGCCTTGGCGCGCTCGACCAGCTCCTCGACGGTGACCTGCGCGCCCATGTTCACGACCTGGATCTCCCGGTAGTACTCCAGGCCCTTCTCCCCCGCGAACCCCTTGACGTTGAGGATCGCGTCGATGCCGACGGTGTGGGCGTCGGTGCCGATGCAGGCACCGACGACGACCAGCCGCCGGTTCAGCCCTTCGCGGATCGCCAGGTTGACCTCCTGCGAGGTCAGCAGCGGGTACGCGCGCTCCTCCGGGACGGGGATGGACGCGTAGTCGATCAGATGCCGCACCTTCCCGTACACGATGAAGAAGGTGAAGTCGGGCCCCATCGGCTTGGCGTGCACCACGCTGGCGGGCTCCAGGCCCATCTTCCCCGCGAGCTGCAGGGCGGCGGCCTCGGCGCGCTTCCCGGCGGGGACGGGCAGCGTGAACGACATCTGCACCATGCCGTCGCCGGTGGTGTCGCCGTAGGGGCGGATGATCTGCCGGGTGTCGGCGGGCTCCGCCGGCGCCCGGGTCCCGGTCCCGGGGCTCTCGATCGTCATGCGGGCACCTCCTGCTCTGCGGCGGTGTGGGCGGCGTGCGGGTCCTCGGTGTCGAGGATCTCGATGGCGGGGTTGAAGTAGCCGCCGGCGCGGGGGACGACGCCGTCCAGCCCCTTGCCGCCGTCGGGCGGGCGGCGGGTGACGCCGAACGTCCCCTCGGCGATGGCGGTGAGCAGCCCGTCGTCGGCGACGCGGCCCAGCAGGTCGACCGACTCCGACAGGACCTGCTTGGCGCGCTGGACGAGCATGCCGTCCGGGCGGGGCATGAAGTCCTCGGCGAGGTTCCCGCACGCGTCGCGGACGTAGCGGACGTTCTCCAGGGCGAGGTCGCGGTCCGACAGCCACGGGGTGTGGATGCCCTCGGTCATCATCCCGATCAGGATGATCGACTGGCCGGTCATGACCCCGGCGAGGTTGAAGAAGGCGTCCAGCAGGTAGCCGGCGAAGATGTTGCCGGTCATGTGCTTGGTCGGCGGCATGTACTTCAGCGGCGCGCCGGGGAACAGCTCCCGGACCAGCTGGGCGTGCGCGAGCTCCAGCCGGAACGACTCGGGGATCGCCGGGTTGATCTCGAAGGCGTGGCCGAGGCCGAGCTGCGCGTCGGTGAGGCCCGCCTCGTGCCCGAACCGCTCGTTGAGCAGCTGGCTGACGATCACGGTGTGCGCGGCGTCGACCGCGTCGGCGGTGGTGAGGTAGTTGTCCTCGCCGGTGTTGATGACGATGCCGGCGCGGGCGTGGATCTGCCGGGAGAACCGCTGGTCGATGAACGTCCGGCGCGGGTTGATGTCGCGGAAGATGATCCCGTACATGCAGTCGTTGAGCATCATGTCCAGGCGCTCGAGCCCGGCGAGGGTCGCGATCTCCGGCATGCACAGCCCGGACGCGTAGTTCGTCAGCCGGACGTACCGGCCCAGCTCGCGGGACACGTCGTCCAGCGCGGCGCGCATCAGCCGGAAGTTCTCGCGGGTGGCGTAGGTGCCGGCGTAGCCCTCGCGGGTGGCGCCCTCGGGGACGAAGTCCAGCAGGGACTGGCCGGTGGAGCGGATGACCGCGACGACGTCGGCGCCCTCGCGGGCGGCCGCCTGCGCCTGCGGGATGTCCTCGTAGATGTCGCCGGTCGCCACGATCAGGTAGACGAGGGGGCGCGGCGGGTCGGCGGTGTCGGGGGCGGGCAGCTCGGCCAGCAGCCGGTCGCGCTCGGCGCGGCGCCGGTCGATGCGGGCCATCCCGCCGCGCGCGGCCTCCCTCGCGGCCTTGCGGGCGTGGCCGGAATCGGTCCCGGACGGGAGCCGGAACGACACCCGTCCCCGGGCGGCGTCCCGGGCGAGGTCGCCCAGGGTGGCGTGCGGGCCGTTCAGCAGCGCGTCCCAGACCGGCAGGGCGACGCCGTGCTCCAGGCCGACCTGGCCGCGGACGGCGTCGGCGAGGTGGTTGGTCCAGGGGCGCCCCTCGTCGTCGGCGCCCGTGAGGCCCGCCAGGCGCAGCAGCGCCCGCTCAACCGAGACGGTCGTGTGGGACCGGGCCATCCCGATGATCGGTTCGGCGGCCCGCGCGGCGAGCCGCCGGGCGGTGCGCACCACCTCCGGGTCGAGGTCCAGCTTTCCCTGCGGCGCCATTGCCGTCTCCCCTCACGCAGCCGCCCCTCTCAGGCCGGTCCGAACAATCGTCCTTCACACCGGGTTCTCTACGGGAGATCTTCCGGCATAGACACCGTATTTCACAAGAACTGGCAGCAGAACTCTCCGACCTTCCCCCTCCCGTACCGATCACCTTCCCTGGCCGGGCGGTCACGTCACCTCCAGGTGACGGTCATCGCGAAACCCACCGGTAGAAACGGTCCGTGAAAATAAGCTCACCTGCAGTGATGGGAGCCTGACGCGGGAGGGGCATGATCGTTTACTGTGCGGCCGCGATCTGCGCGATCGGCGTGGTACTGCTGGCGAGCCGGCTCGTCCGGCGCTGGAGGGGCGCGGACGGCCCCGCCCCCGAACTGCAGCGCATCTCGGGAGGTGGGTGAGCGTGCGCGCGCGTCTCGTCGTGCCCGTCCTGCCCGCCGCGGTCGCGGGCGTCCTCGCCCTCCCCGCCGGCGCGCTCGCGGCCCCCACTCCGCCGCCCGGCGCCGCCGTGTGCGTCGACATCGAGATCGGGCCCGGCACCGACGCCGCCGGCTGCGCCGAAACCCCGCCGCCGGACACGCCCGAGCCGTCCCCCGAGCCGCCCCCGCCCTCGGACGAGCCGCCGGCCGAGACTCCGGAGCCGCCGGCCGAGCCCGTCCCGGCCGGGCCGCCCGGCCCGGCCGCGCCGCCGCCCGCGCCGGGTCCCCGCCCGGCGGCGGCCGCGCTGCCGCCGCCCCCGCGGACGCGCCCGCCCGAGCCCTCGGCCGCCGCGCCGGCACCGCCCGCGCGGACACCACGCGAGCAGGCACCGCACGGGCACGCACCGCACGAGGAGGCGGCGCCGGCGCCCGCGCACACGGCGCCGCGCGCCGCGCAGACGGCGCAGCGGCGCCGCAACCCGCTGAGCACCTCGCTGGTCCTCGTCGTCGTCGCGGTCGTCGTCAGCGCCGGCACCGCCATCGCGTTCGCCCGCTGACGGGTCAGGGAAGGCGGCCGACCCCGCCGAGGACGAGGAACCGCTCGGGGTCGGCCACGACGTCGCCCTCGTCCGGGCGCCACAGCGGCACGTACACCAGGCCCGGGTCGAGCATCTCCCAGCCGTCGAAGAACCGCAGGATCTCCGCGTGCGACCGGGCGACCGCCGGGGACGTCGCCCGGTCGTAGAGCTTGCCGATCGCGGCGGTCTTGCCCGGCTGCGCCTCATGGGTGAGGTGGGAGATCACCAGGTGGCTGCCGGGCGCGGCGGCGTCGCGCAGCGCCGCGACGATGCCGGCCGGGTCCTCCGCGGCCTTGACCAGGTGCAGCGCCGCCACCAGCAGGAACGCCACCGGCTCGGCGAGGTCGATCAGGTCCTTCAGTTCCGGGGCGGTGAGGATGCCGGCCGGGTTCCGCATGTCGGCCTGCAGGATCGCGGTGCGGTCGTCGCCGGCCAGGATGCTGCGGCTGTGCGCGACGGCGACGTCGTCGTTGTCGACGTACACCACCCGCGCGTCCGGGTTCACGCCCTGCGCGACCTCGTGCACGTTGCCCTGCGTCGGGATGCCCGACCCGATGTCGACGAACTGGGAGACGCCCGCCCCGGCCAGCGTGCGGACCGCGCGCCGCAGGAACGCCCGGTTCGCCTGGGCCAGTTCCCGCGCCTGCGGCTCGACGCGCAGCAGCCCGGTCGCAAGGTCACGATCGGATGCGAAATTGTGGGCTCCCCCGAGCAGGAAGTCGTACACCCGTGCGACGCTTGGTCTTCGACTGTCGACCTCGGGTGGTATCCACTCGGAGTCCATGCATCGTCTCCCTTTTGACCGAGGGGTGCCGTCCGCGGAGCGGAATCAGCGTAACGCGGCCCCGCCGGCCGGCCCCCCGAACACGGCAGCGAGGACCGATGTCCGATCGACCCGCACGGCCGGGGCCGGTGACCGTCCTGCTCGACCCGGACGGCGCGATCACCGGGTGGAGCGAGGGCGCCGCCCGCCTGTTCGGCCACGATGCGGCCGAGGCGGCCGGGGCGCGGCTGCCCGAACTGCTCGGCCGCCCCGCCGCCGCCGAGCACCTGGCGTCGGCGCTGAAGATGGCCATGTCCGGCCGCTCCTGGAGCGGGGTGCTGCCGCTGTCGGACGACGGGCTGTCGGTCGCGTGCGAGGCGATCACCCGCGCGGACGGCGGCCCCGTCGTCGCACTGACCGTGTCGCCGCCGTGGGCCGACGGCCTGGACCTGCTGAACGAGGCGGGCCGCCGCATCGGCTCCACCCTCGACCTGCACCGCACCGCCTGCGAGATCGTCGCCGTCACCGTCCCACGGTTCGCCGACGCGGGCGCCGTCTACGTCCTGGAGCGGCTCCTCGCCGACGACGACCACCCCGCCGCGGAGGCCGACGGCTCGGCGGTCGTACGGCGCCTGGCGGTGGCGTTCGCCGACGACGACCCCCGCGAGTGGTCCCGCGAGTTCCCCGTCAACGAGGTCATCGTCTACCCGCCGTCCACCCCGTACGCCCGCTGCCTCACCACCGGCGCCATGATCGAGTTCGGCGGCGACGCCATCCAGGACACGATGGCGCGGCAGACAGGCCGCGTCTTCGACGGGCTCCTCGACCACGTGTCGCTGCTGGCGGTGCCGCTGGTGGCGCGGGGCCGGGCGCTCGGCTTCGCGGTGTTCAGCCGCAAGCGCGGCCGGCTTCCGTTCACCGCCACCGACACGGCGCTGGCGTCCGAGCTCGCCGGGCGCGCCGCCACCTGCGTCGACAACGCCTGCCTGTACCGGCGCGAGCACCGCACCGCGACCACCCTGAAGGCCGGGCTGCTGCCCGCCGGGGTCGCCGCCCCGCCCGGCCTGGAGATCGCGCACCGCTACCTGCCGGCCCGCAGCGGCGTCGGCGGCGACTGGTACGACGTGGTGCCGCTTCCCGGCGACAAGGTCGCGGTCGTCATCGGCGACTCGGTGGGGCACGGCGTCACCGCCGCCGCGGCGATGGGTCAGCTGCGGGTCGCCGCGCACACCCTGGCCAGCTGCGAGTTCCCGCCCGCCGAGGTGCTGGAGCGGCTCGACTCCATCGCCCAGGACCTGGACGCCGCCCAGTTCGCGACCTGCCTGTGCATGGTCTGCGACCCGGCGACGCTGCACTGCGAGGTGGCGTGCGCCGGGCATCCGCCGCCGCTGCTGGCCCTCCCCGACGGGACGGCGCGGCGGTTCGCGTTCCCGCGCGGGCTGCCGCTCGGGGTGTCCGACCCCGCGCACCCGCCCGAGTACGAGCAGGTCCCGGCGCAGATCCCGGCGGGCGCCACCCTCGCCTTCTACACCGACGGCCTGGTCGAGAGCCGGATGCGCAACGTCGACGAGGGCATCGCGCGGCTGGCGTCCGCGCTTGTCGCCTCGCAGGCCGGCACGCTGGAGGACACCGCCGACGGCGTCCTGGCCCTGCTGTCCGACCAGCAGGGCCACGACGACATAGCCCTCCTCCTGCTCCGCCCGGCCGGCTGAGCGGCACCGGCCGGGCGGGCCGGCCTACAGGCCCGGGATCTCGTGGTTGCGGAACGCGTCCACGAAGTACTTGTGGTCGTCGCGGACGATCTCGGCGTACCGGGTGCCGAACGCGACCATCGCCTCGACGAACGCGGACTCGTCCGGGCCGATCGCCGCGTGGATGGCGTCCTCGACCTGGAAGCCGACCACGGTGTGGTCGGAGTCGGTGTCGGACACGCAGTGCACCTTGGCGGTGGCGCGGCCGAGGTCGTCCAGGACCGACAGCATGTCCTCCGGCTCGGTGAGGCCGCCCCAGTCCAGGTCCTCCTCGTAGGGCGACAGCTCCTGGACGACGTAGCCGACCCCGTCGATCTGGGTGTGGCCGAGCCACGGGTCGCTGTTGGCCTGCAGCGCGCGGCGCGACACGGCGGTGCGGTGCCCGTGGTGCTGGAAGTACTCCCGTATGCGCGGGTCGTCCACGACACGGCTCGGTGCCGCGACGTTGCCCTGCTTCATCGACAGGATGACGTCGTTCTCCAGCGCCTGGGTGTTGCCCTCGACCAGGATGTTGTAGGCCGACAGCCCGGCCGAGCCGATGCCGAACCCGGACGCGCCCACGATGTCCTTCACCTGGTAGGTGAGGCTGCCGAACCGCTTCTCGCTCGGGATGGTGGTCAGGTACTCCTGGTAGGCGGCCTCCACCCTGGCACGTTCCGCGTCGTCCAGGCGGCGGACGCCGGACCGGTCGCGGAACCGGCGGTCGGGCCCGTCCACGATCGTCATGTCCTCCAGCAGCCCGATCCGGGTGCCGCCCATCGCGGCGACGAGCACGTCGCGGACGTAGCCGTCGGTGTTGTCGAGGGTCAGCGCGAACTTCTCGTCGCCCTCGTGGGCGGCGAAGCGCCGGACCTGGTCGACGTAGGCGCGCACGTAGGCCTCGATCAGCCGGCGGATGTCGGCGTCGGAGATCGCCTTCTGCCAGGCCAGCAGCGCCAGGCTCGCGACGAGCCGCTTGACGTCCCAGGTGAAGTGGCCGACGTAGGCCTCGTCGTAGTCGTTGACGTCGAAGACGAACACGCCGTCGTCGTTCATGTAGGTGCCGAAGTTCTGCGCGTGCAGGTCGCCCTGGATCCAGACGCGGGACGTGCGCTCGTCGGCCCACGGGTCGTCGTCGTGGACGATGTCGGCGTAGAACAGGCAGGCGCTGCCCCGGTAGAACGCGAACGGGTCGGAGGCCATCTTGCGGAAGCGGCGGCGGAACTCGGCGGGGCTGCGCTCCATCAGGTCCGAGAACGCGTCGACGAGGACGTCGACGATCTGCGCCCGGCGCTCCTTGGGGTCCCGGTCGCGCAGTTCCTCGGTGATGCTCGCCATTCTCTCTCCCTCGATGATCGGGTGAGCCCCGCCGCTGCCGGGGCGTTCCCGGTCATTGTGCCGAATCCGGACCGGTCCGGGAGGTGAACAGCGCGCGCACGGCCGGTTCCGACCGCACCAGGTCGAGCGCGGTCTCGGCGTGTCCCGGGACGTAGCCGTTCCCGATGAGCATCGTGACGTCGGCGGCGAGGCCCTCGGCGCCGAGGGCGGCGGCCGGGAACGAGGTCGCCATCGAGAAGAACACGACGGTGCCTCCGGGCGCGGTGGCGAGGATGGCGCCGTGCTCGCAGCCGGGCACGTCCACGCACACGACGGTGACGTCCACCGGCTCGCCGATCGCGGCGGCGACGGCGACGGGGTCGCGGGCGTCGGCGCGGACGACCGCGTCCGCGAGGCCGGACGCGGTGAGGCGCTCCTCCTCCACGGCGGTGGGGACGAGCCCGGTCACGCGGGACGCGCCGGCGCGGCGGGCCGCGGCGAGCGACAGGCAGCCGGACTTGCCGGCGGCGCCCAGCACCGCGACGGAAGGAGCGGTCTTGGAGGCGACCACGCGCGCGGTGAGGGCGGGGGCGCCGCACACGTCCATGACGGCGAGGGCCAGCGGCACCGGCATGTCGGCGGGCAGGACGGCGGCGATGGAGCGGGCGAAAAGGATCGCGTGGCCGCGCGCCGGGACCTGCTCCGACAGCCCGTCCCAGCCGGCCAGCCCGTCGGTGACCGCCAGCGGGGTGAGGGTCAGGGAGACCAGGGTGGCGACGCGGTCGCCCGGCTTCAGGCCGAGCGGCGACTCCGGCCCGGCCTCCTCGACGACGCCGACGAGCATACCGCCCGACCCGGTGACGGGATTGTGCATCTTGCCGCGCTCCCCGATGATCCGCAGCACCTCGGCGCGGATCGCGTCCGGGTCGCCGCCGTGCGCGGTGTGCAGCTGCCGGTAGGACGCGGCGTCCAGGTTGAGGCGCTCGATGGCGATGCGGACCTCGTCGGGCCGGATCTCCGGGCGGGTGTCCAGCCGCCGCGCAGCCTGCGGCAGCACGCCCGCGGGCTCCAGCACCCGGTGAAGCCCCACCTCCGTGCCCGCCGAAGTGCCCGCCGAAGTGCCCGGCCTCGTCCCGCCGTCGGTCATCGCCGTCCCACCTTTCTCCCGAAATCCGCCGGTGTAGCGCAAGATGTACAGGGCACCACTGGTTTCATCGAAAGTCTTCCCGTAACGTCGGGCTCAGACAAGAGTTTTGCGCGATCAATGTGAGGCTAGGAGGCGGTCGACGATGACCACTGCCCTGCACCCGGACGCAGCCGTATCCGGTGGCCCCGTATCCGGTGGCCCCGTATCCGGTGACAACGCGTCCGACGGGACCGCACGCCAGCCGTACGCCTACCGGCGCCGGCCCCTGGAGGAGCCCGACTGGCGGCGCCTGCCCGGATGGCGTGACGTCACGCGGGACGAATGGGAGTCGGCGCAGTGGCAGCGCGCCCACTGCGTGAAGAACCTGCGCCAGCTCCGCCAGGTGATGGGCGACCGGCTGGACGATTCGTTCTACGCCGACCTGGAACGCGACCAGGCCGAGCGCGCCACGATGTCGATGCTGGTGCCGCCGCAGATGCTCAATACGATGGACTCCTCGTCCACCGGCGCCTTCCACGCCGACCCCGTGCGGCGCTACATGCTCCCCGTCTTCAGCGACCGGCGCACCGACTGGCCGTCCCACCCGCACGCCTCCCGCGACTCGCTCCACGAGGCCGAGATGTGGGCCGTCGAGGGCCTCACCCACCGCTACCCCACCAAGGTGCTGGCCGAGCTCCTGCCCACGTGCCCGCAGTACTGCGGCCACTGCACCCGCATGGACCTGGTCGGCAACTCCACCCCGAACGTGGACAAGCACAAGTTCACCATCAAGCCGCCGGACCGGCTCGGCGCCATGCTCGACTACCTGCGCCGCACCCCCGGCGTCCGCGACGTGGTCGTCTCCGGCGGCGACGTCGCCAACATGCCGTGGGCGCGACTGGAGTCGTTCGTCGACTCGCTGCTGGACATCGACAACATCCGCGACATCCGCCTCGCCAGCAAGGCGCTCATGGGCCTGCCGCAGCACTGGCTGCAGGACGACGTCCGCGCCGGCATGGAGCGCCTCGCCGCGAAGGCGCACGGCCGCGGCGCGCAGATCGCGATCCACACCCACGTCAACGCCGCCCAGTCGGTGACCCCGCTCGTCGCCAAGGCCGCCCGCGCGATGCTCGACACCGGCATCCGCGACGTCCGCAACCAGGGCGTGCTGCTGCGCGGCGTCAACGACACCCCGGACGCGCTGCTCGACCTGTCGTTCGCGCTGCTCGACGAGGCCGGGATCCTGCCGTACTACCTGTACATGTGCGACATGATCCCGAACAGCGAGCACTGGCGGCTCGCGGTCTGGGAGGCGCAGGAGCTGCAGCACGCGATCATGGGCTACCTGCCCGGCTTCGCCACCCCGCGCATCGTCTGCGACGTCCCCTACGTCGGCAAGCGCTGGGTGCACCAGCTCGCCGAGTACGACCGCGAGCGCGGCATCTCCTACTGGACGAAGAACTACCGCACCGGCCTGGAGCTGTCCGACCCGGAGGCGCTGACCCGGCGCTACGAGTACCACGACCCGATCTACACGCTGCCGGAGGAGGGCCGGAACTGGTGGCGGGACCGTTCCGAGGCCGTGTGATGCTACCGGCCCGGTGCCTTTACGTTGTAGATCAGAAACGGGGCGGCCTATCCTCGGCCGGATGACACCCGAGCCCACCGCCGCCGACCTGGCCGACGACCCGCACCCGCACCTCGCGCGGCTGCGGCGGCACGCCCCGGCCGCCCGGCTCCCCGAGCTGGGCGGCTGGCTGGTCACCTCCCGCGGCCTGGCACTGCGGGTGATGCGCGACGCGGACGCCTTCACCGTGGACGACCCGCGCTTCTCCACCGCCCAGGTCGTCGGGCCGAGCATGCTGTCGCTGGACGGCCCCGCCCACACCCGGCACCGCGACCCGTTCGCGCGCCCGTTCCGTCCCGCGCGGACCCGCGAGCGGTTCACCGCGTTCGTCGAGGCGGAGGCCGCCCGGCTCGTGGACGGGCTCGCGCCCGCCGGCCGGGCGGAGCTGCGCGGCGGGCTCGCCGGTCCGCTGGCCGTCGCGGTCGTCACCGAGGCGCTGGGCCTGGACGGCGTCGACGCCGCGACCGTCCGGTCCTGGTACGGCGCGTTCGTCGAGGCGGTCTCCGCGATCACCGCGGGCGGCGCCGCTCCGCTCGGCGCGTCCGAGGCGTACGAGCTGCTCACCGCGGCCGTCGAGGAGGCGATCACCGCGTCCCGCCCCGGGTCGCTGCTGGCCGGGGCCGCCCGGGACGAGGCGGGGCTGACCACCGCCGAGATCGTCGCGAACTCCGCGATCCTGATGTTCGGCGGCATCGACACCACCGAGGGCATGATCGCCAACGCCGTGCTGCACCTGCTCGGGCATCCCGGCCAGCTGCGGCTCGTCCTGGCCGACCGGGGCCTGCTCCCCGCCGCGATCGAGGAGTCGCTGCGGCTGGAGCCGTCGGCATCGGTCGTCGACCGGTACGCCACCCGCGACGTCGCGCTCGGCGACGCCCGGATCCGCGCGGGCGACCTGGTGCGGGTGTCGATCGCCGGCGCCAACCGCGATCCGGCGGTCTTCCCCGACCCCGACCGCTTCGACGTCCGGCGGCACAACGCCGCCGAGCACCTGGCGTTCGCGCACGGCCCGCACTTCTGCTTCGGCTCCCAGCTGGCCCGCCTGGAGACCCGCATGGCGCTCACCGCACTGCTCGACCGGCTCCCCGGACTGCGGCTCGACCCGGACCGCCCGGCGCGCCCGCACGGGCTGGTCTTCCGCAAGCCGCCGCGCCTGGACGTCCGATGGGACCGCTAAAGGCCAGTTCAGGCCCCATGTCGCGGCCATACGGGCACGCCGGATATGGGAATATGGCGCAATGATCGTGGAACGCCGAGTCGAACTGCGCTTCGGGCTGCAGAGCCGGGAAGCCGAGACGCACACCAACCTGTCCGCCGTCCGCCAGGACGGCCGCTGCCTCTGGGTGGCGGGCGACGAGACGGCCACCATCGAGCGGCTCACCGCCGTGCTCGACGGCGACGGGCGCGTCACCGGCTACGACGCGCAGGCCACGGTCGCGCTCGCCGACCTCGTCCCGCTGCCGGCCGGCCCCGACGAGGAGGCCGACATCGAGGGCCTCGCGCGCGCCAACGGCTGGCTGTGGGCGATCGGGTCGCACAGCCTCAAGCGCAAGAAGATCAAGCCGGGGCAGAGCGCGGCGAAGTCGCGCAAGCGGCTCGCCACCGTCGTGCGCGAGGACAACCGCTTCATCCTCGTCCGGCTCCCCCTGGCCACCGGCGAGGACGGGCTGCCCGCCGTCGTCCGCGAGGACGGGGACCGCACCGCAGCCGTCCTCGGCCTCGACAAGGACTCCGTCACCGACCTGCTGGCGGACGACCCGCACCTCGCGCCGTTCCTGTCCATCCCGAGCAAGGACAACGGCATCGACATCGAGGGCATCGCCGCGCACGGCGACCGCCTCTACATCGGCCTGCGCGGGCCGGTGCTGCGCGGCTGGGCGGTGCTGGTGGAGATCCGCCCCGAGACCGACCCGGACGACCCGCGGCGGCTGCGGCTGCTGCCCGTCGGGGACGGCAAGGACCGCTACCGCACGCACTTCCTCGACCTCGGCGGCCTCGGCATCCGGGACCTGTGCCCGCACGGCGACGACCTGCTCGTCCTCACCGGCCCGAGCATGGACCTGGACGGCCCGGTGCGCGTCGTCCGGTGGCGGGACGCGGTCCGGCTGGACGCCGCCGAGATCGTCACCGCCGACGAACTGGAGACGCTGTGCGACCTGCCCTACGGCGACGGCGACGACCACGCCGAGGGCATCGCGGTGCTGGACGAGCCGGGCACCCGGCTGCTGGTCGTCTACGACAGCCCGTCCGCCGGCCGGCTCACGGACGGCGGCGGCGTGCTGGCGGACATCGTGGACGTCGGCTGAGCGGAGCCCGCCGGCGGCACCCGAATAAGCGCTCGCTTTCATCTTCTGCTTGTATGGGCCCCGGCAACCGGCGGAACGCGAAGGGGCAGGACAGAGCATGATCGAGTGGTCCGAGGAAGACCTGATGATCCGGGACGCGGTGCGCGGCTGGATCGACGCCGAGGTCCGGCCCAACCTGGACGCGCTGGAGTCGGGCGAACTCCCGCCCTACGACCTGCTCCGCGGCCTCTACAAGACGTTCGGGATGGACGAGATGGCCCGCTCGTCCTTCCAGTCCCGGATCGCCAGGGAGAGGAAGGGCGAGTCCGGGGAGGGCGAGGAGCGCTCCGGCGGCGGGAACGCGACGATGACGATGCTGCCGATCATCGAGCTGTGCAAGGTCGCGCCCGGCCTGGTGTCGGCGATGGGCGTCGGGCTCGGCCTCGCCGCCGGGACGATCATGAAGCGCGGCACGCCCGAGCAGAAGGAGCGCTGGGCGCTGCCGCTGCTGACCATGGAGAAGGTCGGCGCGTGGGCCATCACCGAGCCGAACTCCGGGTCGGACGCCTTCGGCGGCATGCAGGCCACCGCGAAGAAGATCGGCGACGAGTACGTCATCAACGGCGGCAAGACCTTCATCACCAACGGCCCCTACGCCGACACGATCGTCTTCTACTGCAAGCTCGACGACGGGCGCGCCCCCCGCGACCGCGAGATCCTCACGTTCGTCCTCGACCGGGGCATGGCCGGGCTGGAGCAGAGCAGGCCGCTGCGCAAGATGGGCCTGCACTCCTCCCCCACCGGCGAGCTGTTCCTCAACGACGTCCGCGCCGGCGCCGACCGGCTCCTGTCGTCCGGGTCGCAGGGCGGCAAGGAGTCGGCGAAGCAGAACTTCGTCACCGAGCGCGCCGGCGTCGCCGCGATGGCGCTCGGCGTCATCGAGGAGTGCCTGAAGCTGTCGGTCGAGTACGCCAAGACGCGCGAGCTGTGGGGTCAGCGGATCGGCGACTTCCAGCTCATCCAGCTGAAGCTGGCCAAGATGGAGGTCGCGCGGCTCAACGTCCAGAACCTGGTGTTCCGGCACATCGAGATGCAGCGCGCCGGCCGCGCCCCGACGCTCGCCGAGGCGTCGGCGATGAAGCTGTACGCGGCGCAGGCCGCGAGCGAGGTCGCGCAGGAGGCGGTGCAGCTGTTCGGCGGCAACGGCTACATGAGCGAGTACCGCGTCGAGCAGCTCGCCCGCGACGCCAAGTCGTTCCAGATCTACGCCGGCACCGACGAGATCCAGGTGACGCACATCGCGCGCGACCTGCTGTCCCGCTGACCGGGCGGACGCTCCGGAAAGGCACCGTCCCGCGCGAACTTTCGCGCGGGACGGCCCATCGAAATGGTGGGGGGCGGGTGAGAGCTGTCACCCGCCTCTCGGCGAAGACCATTTCTGGACAGCCGACGATGGGGACTGGATACTCACAGCCATGGACGGTCAGCCCCCCTTCCCGGTGAGAGCGTCCGACACGGAGCGGGACCGGGCACTGCGCGTCCTCAGCGACCGCGTGGCCGAGGGCCGGATGTCGAACGACACGTTCGAGCGCCGTGTGGACCAGGTGCTGCGGGCGCGCAGCCGGGCGGAGCTGGCCGGCATCGTGCACGACCTGCCGCCGCAGAACCGCGTGATCGGCCGGCTGACCGGGCTCGTCTCGTCGGTGTCGCAGGCGACCGCGCGGATCGAGGCGGCCTGGCGGGCGCCGCGGCTGCCCCGGTTCATGCTGCCGCCGGCCGACCTGAAGCGGATCGTCGTCGGCCGCGCCCCGGCGTGCCAGTTCATCCTCCCCGACCTCACCGTCTCCCGGTTCCACGCCGAGATCTACCTGGCCGGCGACGGCTGGATGATCTCCGACCTCGGGTCGATGAACGGGACCCGGGTGAACGGGTGGCGGCTGACCGGCCCGGTCCGGCTGCGGCCCGGCGACGAGGTCGGCTTCGGCAACTCCTGCTTCGTCGCCGCCGCGCCCTGACCCGCGGCACCCCGGCAGCACCTGCACAGCCTGACCATCCCGCGCCCCGAGGTGCGGCTCAGCGCCGTCGAGGGCAACCCGGTCCTCGCCGGGGCGCTCCAGCGGGCGCTCTGGGATTGCGTGAATACATGCACACAGGGAATACATGCACACGGGACCGGTCCTTGACAAAGTAAGGTCCGGGTGGGAGGGAGTGGCCGTGCTGATCGGGTTCGCCGTTCCGGGGGCAGGGGCCTGGGCCACCCCGGACAACCAGGTACGGGTCGCGCGGCGGGCCGAGGAGCTGGGCTACCACTCCGTGTGGACGCTGCAGCGCGTCCTCAACCCCGCCGGCTCGGACGACCGGACCTACCGGGGCGTCCCCGACCCGCTCATCACGCTCGCCTACCTCGCCGGGCGGACCCGCCGGGTGCGGCTCGGCGTCGCGATCGTCAACCTGCCGTTCGTGGCGCCGGCGATCCTCGCCAAGCAGGCCGCCACGCTGGACCGCGTCAGCGGCGGGCGGCTCGATCTCGGGCTCGGGCTCGGCTGGATGCGCGAGGAGTTCGCCGCCGCCGGGGCGCCGATGGAGCGGCGCGGGGCGCGCGCGGAGGAGTTCCTCGCCGTGCTGCGCGGCCTGTGGAGCGGTGGCGCGACCGAGTTCCACGGGGAGTTCTACGACTTCCCGCCGGTGGTGATGGAGCCGCCGCCGGTGCAGGCTCCGCTGCCGGTCCTGCTGGGCGGCGCGTCCGAGCCGGCGCTGCGGCGCGCCGGGCGGCTCGCGGACGGCTGGGTCAGCTCAAGCCGCGCTGACCCCACCGTGATCGGCCGCTCGATCGGCGTCGTCCGGGACGCCGCCGAGCGGGCCGGGCGGGACGCGTCCGCGCTGCGGTTCGTGTGCCGGGGCGCGGTCCGCGTCCGCCCCGGCGGGCGGGCGGACCGGCGCCCGCTCACCGGCTCGTTCGAGGAGGTCCGCGGCGACCTGGAGGCGCTCGCCGGGCAGGGCGTCACCGAGGCGTTCATCGACCTGAACTTCGACCCGGAGATCACCGGTCCGGACGCCGGCCCGGGCGCGTCCCTGGACCGCGCGCTGGAGGCCCTGGACGCGTTCGCCCCGCGCTAGAGCGGCGGGCGGCGCGACTCCCAGGGGGTGCTGAGGACGACGGTGGTCCGGGTCGCGACGTTCGCGGCGGCGCGGATCTGCTGGAGCAGCTCCTCCAGCTCGTTCGGGGACGCGACCCGCACCTTCAGGATGTAGCTCTCGTCGCCGGCGACCGAGTGGCACGCCTCGATCGCCTGGAGGTGCGCCAGCCGGTCGGGGGCGTCGTCGGGCGCGGCCGGATCGATCGGCTTGATCGACACGAACGCGGTCAGCGGCAGCCCGATCTCCCGGCTGTCGAGCTGGGCGGCGAACCCCTTGATCACCCCGCGCTTCTGCAGCCGCCGGACGCGCTGGTGCACGGCCGACACCGACAGCCCCGTCTCCTTGGCCAGGTCGGTGAAACTCATGCGCCCGTCGGCGGCGAGCAGCGCAAGGATCTGACGATCGATCTCCTCCACGCGGGAAATCTAGCGTGCCGGGGGCGGTGCGTGCGCCCATAGATCACGGATCGGGCGCCATCGGCGGATTTCGGCCGTCCGGATCAGCGGCGGGAGGGGCGCAGCGGGCCGCAGCTGCCGCGCACGACCAGCTCGGTCGGCAGCAGCACCGGGCCGCCCCTCCCCCGCCGGGCGGGCTCGCGCAGCAGCAGCTCGCAGGCGCGGTACCCGATGTCGTGCCCGGAGCGGGCGACGGCGGTCAGCGGCGGGTCGCACAGCTCCGCCCACGGCACGTCGTCCACCATCGCGATCGACACGTCGGCGGGGACGCGCAGGTCCAGCTCGCGGGCGACCAGCACGGCCGCCTCGCCGAGCAGGTGGCCGGCGGCCAGGATCGCGGTGACGTCGGCGCGGCGCTGCAGGAGCCCCGCGGCGGCGGCGTAGGCCGCGTCGCGGGCCGGACGGGCGGCGACGACGAGGTCCTCCTCCACGGGGACGCCGAGCTGGGCGAGGGAGTCGCGGAACGCGCGCTCGCGCACCCCGGCGGGGGTGCCGGGGACGCCGCCGAGGAAGCCGATGCGGCGGTGCCCGAGCCCGGCGAGGTACTCGGTGAGGGACCGGACGCCGCCGGTGTCGTCGGCGAGCACGGCCGGGACGTCCGGCATGCCGGGCAGCATCCGGTCGGCGAACACGACGCTGGAGCAGACCCGGGCGGCGGCCCGCCAGTCGGCCTCCGTGCCGGCGGGCACGGCGATGATGCCGTCCACCCGCTGCTCGAGGAGCCGCTCGACGATCTCGGCCTCGCGGGCGGGGTCGCCGTGCGCGGCGTCGACGATGACGTGCTCGCCGAGGCTGCGGGCGCAGGAGAGCACGCCCGCGACCAGCTCGGCGCGGAACGGGTCGGTGACGTCGGGGACGATCAGCCCGATGCCGCCGCTGCGGCGCAGCTTGAGGCCGCGGCCGAGGGCGCTCGGGCGGTAGTCGAGCTCGCGCGCGACGGCCAGCACGCGCTCGCGGGTGGCCGCGCTGACCGAGCCCCCGGAGAACACCCGGGACACGGTGGCGATGCCGACGCCCGCCGCCGCGGCCACGTCCTTGATCGTCGCCGACCGCCGCTGCGCCACCCGCGACCTCCCGTTTCGCCCGTTTTCGATGATCTTATCCGGCGGAGCGCTCCCATGGAAACGATTCCATGATGTTTACTCCACACAGTGATGCAAAGCCCCTGCTCGGCAGGGGGTAATGGAAACGTTTCCAAAGGGGTTCGGATGGCCAAGATCGTGCTGGATCGGGTCGACAAGGTGTACAGCGGCGGCGTGAAGGCCGTGGACGGCCTCGACCTGGAGATCCGCGACGGCGAGTTCATGGTGCTGGTCGGCCCGTCCGGCTGCGGCAAGTCGACCGCGCTGCGCATGATCGCCGGGCTGGAGGAGATCAGCGGCGGGAAGATCTCCATCGGCGACCAGGTCGTCAACGACCTCGCGCCCAAGGACCGCGACATCGCGATGGTCTTCCAGAACTACGCCCTCTACCCGCACATGACGGTCGAGCAGAACCTCGCGTTCGGCCTCAAGCTGCGCGGCACGCCGAAGCCGGAGATCAAGGCCAAGGTCCGCGAGGCGGCCAAGATGCTGGGCCTGGAGCAGTACCTGTCCCGCAAGCCCGCCGCGCTGTCGGGCGGCCAGCGGCAGCGCGTCGCGATGGGCCGCGCGATCGTCCGGGAGCCGCAGGCGTTCCTGATGGACGAGCCGCTGTCGAACCTGGACGCCAAGCTCCGCGTGTCCATGCGCGCCTCGCTGAGCCAGCTGCACGAGCGGCTCGGCGTCACCACCGTGTACGTCACCCACGACCAGGTCGAGGCCATGACGCTCGGGTCGCGGGTGTGCGTGCTGCGCGACGGCGTCCTGCAGCAGGTCGACACCCCGCAGCGGCTGTTCGACAACCCGGTCAACCTGTTCGTCGCCGGGTTCATCGGGTCGCCGGCGATGAACTTCGTCCTCGCCGACCTGACCGCCGGAGAGGGCGGCGCGCAGATCTCCTTCGCCGGGTACACGCTGCCGGTGCCGGCCGCGACGCTCGGCGACAAGCCCGGCCTGCAGGACTACCTCGGCCGCAAGGTCATCCTCGGCATCCGCCCCTCCGACTTCGAGGACGGGGCGCACGCCAACCCCGAGTGGGCGCCGATGGCGGTCCGCAGCAGCGTCACCGAGGAGCTGGGCAGCGAGATCAACGTGATCTTCACGATCGACGCCCCGCCGGTCGAGCACAAGGACACCGTCGCGCTCGCCGAGGACGCCGACGGCGACGGCGACATGGCGATCCCGCTGGCCGAGAACAAGGCGCTGTGGACGGCCCGCGTCAACTCCCGCTCGCACGTGCGCCCGGGCCAGAACGTGCAGCTCGCCGTCGACACCCGCCGGCTGCACTTCTTCGACCCCACCAGCGGCCTGGCCATCGGCCACCCCGGCGCCGCGGCCCGGCACGGCGCCGCCGGCCTGCGCAAGTAACACCCGGCGCCGAGCACGGCGATGCCCCCCGGCCCGCGCGGGCCGGGGGGCATCGTCGCCTTCACAGAAGGGTCCCTGCGGCGGCTACTTCACCGAGCCCGCCAGGACGCCCTGGACGAAGTAGCGCTGGAAGGCGAAGAACACGGCCAGCGGGACGATCAGCGACAGGAACGCGCCCGGCGCGAGGATGTCGATGTTGCCGGTGAACTGCCGCATCTGGGACTGCAGCCACTTGGTCATCGGCTGCGACTCGGTGTCGGCGAACACCAGCGCGACCAGCAGGTCGTTCCACACCCACAGGAACTGGAAGATGCCGAGCGAGGCGATCGCCGGGCCGCCCAGCGGGAAGATCACCCGGCGGAAGATCGTCCACTCCGAGCCGCCGTCCATCCGCGCCGCCTCCAGCAGGTCCCGGGGGATCGCCGCGAAGAAGTTGCGGAGCAGGAAGATGGCGAACGGCAGGCCGAACGCGACGTGGAACAGCACCACGCCGGTGACCGACCCGAACATCTGGAACCCGCCGAACTCGATCTTGCCGTACAGCTTGGCGACCGGGATCAGCGCGACCTGGACGGGCACCACCAGCAGCGCCACCACGAGCAGGAACAGCCAGTCCCGCCCGGGGAACTCCATCCACGCGAACGCGTACGCGGCCATCGAGGCGATCACCACGACCAGCACGGTGGCGGGGACGGTGATCAGCACGGTGTTCCAGAACGAATCGACGAAGTCGCCCTTGCCCAGCAGGGAGCTGTAGGACTCCATCGTCAGCTGCGCCGGCTTGGCGAACACGTTCCACCAGCCGTCGGCGTTGTTGTCCTCGTTGGAGCGCAGCGACGCCACCAGCAAGCCCAGCGTCGGGACGAGCCAGAACAGCGCGATCAGCACCAGCAGCGCCTGCGCGGCGCCGCCGCCCATCCGCCCGACGATCCGGGCCGCGACGCCGCGCCGCGGCGCGCCCGCGGCGCCGTTGCCGCCGTCCTCCGGAGCCGGTGCCTCGGCGGCCTTCTCCGCGGTGCTCATTTCCGCTCCTGCCGAATTCGCCGGATGTTGAACAGCATGGCGGGCAGCACGAGGACGAACAGCAGCACGGCGATGGCGCTGCCCGCGCCCTGGTCGTTGCCGCCGCCGAACGCCTCCGTCCACATCTGCAGCGCCAGCACGTTGGCGTTCGGATCGCCGCCGCCGATGATGAAGACGAGGTCGAAGACCTTCATGACGTTGATGACCAGCGTCACCAGCACCACCGTGAGGACGGGCATGAGCAGCGGGATCGTCACCCGCCGGAACACCTGCCACTCGGTGGCGCCGTCCACGCGGGCCGCCTCCAGCGCGTCGCGCGGGATGGCGGCGAGCCCGGCGGCGATCAGCACCATCGCGAACCCGGACCACACCCACAGGTACGACCCGATGATCGCCGGGGTGATCAGCGTGCTGCCGAGCCACTCCGCGCCGCGGTAGGCGGCGGTGAAGTTGTCCTTGGGCAGCCGGACCGTGTACGTCCCGTCCGGGACCTTCTTCATCGTGAAGGTGCCGTCGGCCCCGGTGGTGGCCTCGGCGACGACCTTGCCGTCCTTCACCGCCTCGACCTTGATGCCGGGCAGGCCGGACTCGCCCGCGTTCGGGACGTTCTGCTGCCCGCCGCCGCCCCGGGTGAAGTCGAACCAGACCGCTCCGGTCAGCTGGCCGGGCTTCGCGGACGGCGGCTGCGCCGCGGGTTTCGCATCCTGGGGCAGGTACTGCTGCTTGATCTTCAGCAGCGGGACCAGCGCGCTCTGCCCGGGCCGGACGGAGTTCACGGTGACGACGGCGCCGCCGTCCTCGCGGACGAGCGCGTCACCGCCGTTGCGCGGGCCGGCGCCCGGATAGGTGGTGTCCTGGGCGAAGGTGTCGTGGATCGCGACCATCGCCGCGTTCGCGACGCCCTTGTCCGGGTCCATCTGGTACACCAGCCGGAAGATCACGCCGGAGGCGAGGAACGAGATCGCCATCGGCATGAACACCACGAGCTTGAACACCGTCGCCCACCGGATCCGCTCGGTGAGGACGGCGAACACCAGGCCGACGATCGTGACGATGGTCGGGGCCACCACGATCCAGATGGCGGTGTTGCGCACCGCGACGAGGTTGTCGTGTCCCTTGAAGACCCCGGTGTAGTTGTCGACGCCGACGAACGCGTCGCCGGAGGCGTCGAAGAAACTGCGGATCACCGAGTAGACGATCGGGTAGACCACCAGGAAGCCGAGCAGCAGCAGCGCCGGCAGCAGGAACGTCGTGGCGAGCCACGACGGCGGGGTCAGTCTCTCGCGCCCCCGGCGGCCGGCGGGACTCGCGGCCGGCACGGCGGGGGCGGCGGCGCCGCCGGCCGTGACGGCCGGCGGCGCCTCCTCCTTCGGAGCCTTCATTCAGGGATCCCCTACTTGCCCTTGTACGCCCTACTTGTAGGCCTTGGCGGCCGCGGCCTCCAGCTTGGCCTGCGTGCCCTTCACGTCGGACGGGTGCTGCACGAACTGGCGCAGCGCCTCCCACTCGCCCTTGCCGGGCGTCGCGCCGAACGCGGCGGGCGCCAGGTCGGACATGTCGTAGCGGGCCGCGTCACCGGACTGCTGCAGCTGGCCGATGAGCTGCTTGGCGATCGGGTCGGAGTAGGCGTCCGGCGGGACGTTCTTGTTCGGCGTCAGGTAGCCGCCGAGCCCGGCCCAGACCTTGCCCGCCTCCGGGGAGGCGAGGTACTTCATCAGCTCCTGCGCGCCCTTGCCGTCCTTCATCGCGACCGCGACGTCGCCGCCGAGGATCGCCGGGGCGGTGTCGCCGGCCTTCGGGAAGGCGAAGACCTTGGCGTCGGTGCCGACCTTGGCCTTGGTGGTGGAGATGTTCGCGGCGGCGAAGTCGCCGCCGTAGACCATGGCGGCCTTCTGCTGGCCGAAGACCTGGGTGACCGACTCGTCGAACTTGGTCTTGGTCGCGGTGGCGACGCCGCCGTTCAGGTAGTCGGCCTTGCCCCAGACCTGGGCGAGGGTCTCCAGCGCCTTGCCGACCGTCGGGTCGGTCCACTTGATCTCGTGCTTGGCGAGCTTGTCGTAGTTCTCCGGGCCCGCCTGCGACAGGTAGACGTTCTCGAACCAGTCGGTCAGCGTCCAGGAGTCCTGCGGCCCGGCGGCGAGGGTGAACGGGGTGGTGCCCGCGTCCTGCAGCGTGCCGGACGCCTTGACCAGGTCGGCCCACGCCGCGGGCGGCTGCACGCCGGCCTCGGAGAACGCGTCCGGCCGGTACCACAGGATCGACTTGTAGGCGGCCTTGACGATCACGCCGTAGGCCTTGCCGCCGGAGGAGCCGAGCTCCTTCCAGTATGGCGAGAAGTTCTGGCCGACCTGCGAGACGACGTCGTCGCCGAGCGGCTTGAGCGAGCCCTTCTGCGCGTACTGCTGCATCAGGCCGGGCTGCGGCAGGATCGCCACGTCCGGCGGGTTCCCGGCCTCGAGGCGCGGGCCGAGGTAGGCGTCGGTGTTCTCACCGGTGGAGGCGTAGTTGACCTTCGCGCCGGTCTTCTGCTCGAACGCCTGCAGGACCTTGCGGAAGTTCGTCTCCTCCTGGCCGGTCCACTTGGCCGCGACCTCGATCGTGGTGCCCTTCAGCGCTCCCCCGCCGGCGGGCGTCGAGCCGTCGCTCCCGCTGTCGTCGTCCCCGCCGCACGCGGCGGCCGAGGACAGGAGCAGTCCCGCCGCTACGGCGGCTCCCATCAGCCTGCTGACCCTCATTCTTCATCCTCCCTGGACGAACCGGCGGCGTCCGATCCCCAGATCGCCGCGCCGGTCTCGATATCGAAGAAGTGCAGGCGGCCGGTGTCGACACGGATCGTCACCGGGTCGCCCACCTTCACGCGGGTGCGCGGGCTGAACCGCGCGACCAGGTCCGTGCGGGGACTCTCCAGGCTCCCCAGCACGTCGGTCCCCGCGTCGCGGGCGAGTTCCCTGGTGTCCTCGGTGACCACCTGGGACGCCTCGATCGCGAAATGGACCAGCACGTCCGAGCCCATCGCCTCCACGAGGTCGGCGGTGGAGTTCAGCCCGGACCCCTCGGGCGCCTCCACGAGCTCGGAGTCCTCCATGTCCTCGGGGCGGATGCCGACGACGACGTCGCCCCCGAGGCGGGACGCCAGGGCCGGGCGCTCGGTCAGCACCTCGGCCGGCAGCGCCAGGGTCTGGCCGCCGATCTCCAGGCGCGGGTTCGCCGCGTCCCCGGAAAGCGTGCCCTGGATCAGGTTCATGGCCGGTGAGCCGATGAATCCGGCGACGAACAGGTTGGCCGGCCGGTCGTAGAGCTCCTGCGGCGGCGCGACCTGCTGCAGTTCGCCCTTCTTCATCACCGCGACCCGGTCGCCGAGCGTCATCGCCTCGGTCTGGTCGTGGGTGACGTAGATCGTGGTGACGCCGAGGTCGCGCTGGATGCGGGCGATCTCGGCGCGCATCTGGACGCGGAGCTTGGCGTCGAGGTTGGACAGCGGCTCGTCCATCAGGAACGCCTGCGGCTCCCGGACGATCGCGCGGCCCATCGCGACGCGCTGCCGCTGGCCGCCCGACAAGTTGCGGGGCTTGCGGGACAGGTGGTCGGTGAGGCCGAGGATCTCCGCGGCGCGGTCCACCTTCTCCCGGATCTCGGCCTTCGGCAGCTTGCGCAGCGACAGGCCGAAGCCGATGTTGTCGCGCACTGACAGGTGCGGGTAGAGGGCGTAGCTCTGGAACACCATCGCGACGTCGCGGTCGCGGGCCGGAACCCGGTTGACGACGCGGCCGCCGATGGTGACCTCGCCCTCGGAGATGTCCTCCAGCCCCGCGACCATCCGCAGCGCGGTCGTCTTGCCGCAGCCCGAGGGGCCGACGAGGACGAGGAACTCTCCGTCCTCGATGTGGAGGTTCAGGTCGGTCACGGCCCGCGTGCCGTCGGGATAGACCTTCCCGACGCTGGTCAGGTCGACCTCTGCCACGGCGTCTCCTCTTCTGCACGGCACGGCTCGGGCAGGGCGCGGTTCGCTCCGGCACAGCGGTGGATCCGCCGTGCGGAAGAAGCCGACTTACCCCCGCGTAACAATGCATCTAGGTGGTACATGGCCGACCGGCCGAACCGCAACTCGCACAGTGCCCGCTGACACATTTGGTGCAGAGATCGTTACCGACCCGTTTCCGCCCTAATTTGTGCTGCCCGAAATGGCGTGAGGGCGTGGCCGGAAATCCCGTCCCACGCCCTCGCGCCGGCTCCTCGCCCCAGTGGCTCAGTCCACCACCACGAGGCCGCGCCCGGTGAGGTTCATCGACTCGAAGCCGTCCTCGGTGCACACGACGATGTCCTCGATGCGGGCGCCGTGAGGGCCCGGGTAGATGCCCGGCTCGATGGAGAACGCCATCCCCGGCTCCAGCGGCTCCCGGTTCCCGGCGACGATGTAGGGGTCCTCGTGCGACTCCAGGCCGATGCCGTGGCCGGTGCGGTGGAAGAAGTGCTCGCCGTACCCGGCGGCGGCGATGACGCCGCGCCCGGCCGCGTCCACGGCCTCGGGCGTCGCGCCCGGCCGGACGGCCTCGCACGACGCGCGCTGCGCCTCCTCCAGCACGGCGTAGTAGGCGCGGTACTCGGCGGGCGGCTCGCCCACGCAGTAGTTGCGGGTCGAGTCGGAGCAGTAGCCGCTCGGCATCGTCCCGCCGATGTCGACCACGACGGGGTCGCCGGGCCGGATGACGCGGTCCGACGGCTCGGCGTGCGGGCTCGCGCCGTTCGGGCCGGACCCGACGATGACGAAGTCGACCCGGGCGTGGCCCTCGGCGGTGATCGCGTCGGCGATGTCGCGGCCGACCTCCCGCTCGGTGCGGCCGGCCCGGAGGAGGTCCGGGACGCGGCGGTGCACGCGGTCGATCGCCGCGCCCGCCTCGCGCAGGGCCGCGACCTCGGCGGCGGACTTGCGCATCCGCAGCTCGCGCAGCACCGGCCCGGCGGCGACCTGCTCGGCGCCCGGCAGCGCGGCGCGGAACCGCAGCGCCATGACCGCCCACATCCGGTCGGCGACGCCGACCCTCGCCAGGCCGGCCGGGAGCCGGGCGGCGGTGAGCGCGAACGGGTCGTCGGTCTCGTCCCACGGCACCAGCTCGATGCCGAGCGCCCCGGCCGGCGACTCCCGCGCGGCGGGCAGCTCCAGCCGCGGGACGACCAGGAACGGCTCCCCGTCCGCGGGCACCGCCAGGCAGGTGAGCCGCTCCAGCTCCTTCGCGTCGTAGCCGGTGACGTAGCGCAGGTCCGGGCCGGGCGTCAGCAGCACCGCGCCGAGGCCCGCCTTCGCCGCCGCCTCCCGCGCCCGCCCGAGGCGCTCAGGCGGATACAACTCCGTTGTCACACCCGTCTCCATTCGTGGGTCCTGTCCGATGGCCGACACCAGGATCCCAGGAGCGGCGCAGCGGCGCGGCGTCGGACCCGCGTGGGAGCATGTCCTCCCATGAGCGGGTTGATGCTGCTGGACACTCCGTCGCTGTACTTCCGCGCCTTCTACGGGGTGCCCGAGTCGGTGACGGCGCCCGACGGGACGCCGGTGAACGCGGTGCGCGGGCTCATCGACATGATCGCGCGGCTCGTCCAGGACCGGTCGCCGGACCGCCTCGTCTGCTGCATGGACGCCGACTGGCGGCCCGCGTTCCGGGTGGCGGCGCTGCCGTCCTACAAGGCGCACCGGGTGGCCGAGGACGGCGGCGACCAGACCCCGGACGCGCTGGAGGCGCAGCTCCCGGTCATCGACCGCGTGCTGGACGCGGTCGGGCTGGCGCGCGCCGGCGTGCCCGGGTACGAGGCCGACGACGTGATCGGGACGCTCGCGGTGCGCGGCGCCGCCGAGGGGCCGGTCGACATCGTGACCGGCGACCGCGACCTGTTCCAGCTCGTCGACGACCGCGCCCCGGTCGCCGTCCTGTACACGGCGCGCGGCATCCGGAACCTGCAGGTCATGGGCGAGCGGGAGATCGCGGCCAAGTACGGCATCCCGGGCCGCGGCTACGGCGACTACGCGACGCTGCGCGGCGACCCGAGCGACGGCCTGCCGGGCGTGCCCGGCGTCGGCGACAAGACGGCCGCGGCGCTGGTCACCCGGTTCGGGTCGGTCGACGGCATCCTCGCGGCGCTGGACGCGGGCACCGACGAGGGGTTCCCGGCGGGCGCCCGCCGCCGGATGGAGGCCGCGCGGGAGTACCTGGCCGCCGCCGAGACGGTGGTGCGGGTGGTGACCGGCATCGACGCGCCGGAGCTGGCGGAGCTGGACGACCGGCTGCCCGCCGAACCGCGCGACGCCGAGGCGCTGGTGGAGCTGGCCGACCGCTGGAATCTCGGCAGCCCGGTCAACCGCCTCCTCAATGCCCTTTCGCGCTGAATACCGCAATTTCAGTGCAATTTTCGCCAAAAGTGTCATAAGACGCAGACAGCACGTTCTCCGGCGAGCAGCATCCGAGGCGGTGACGGGTTCTCCTGGAAGCGTGCAGAGACGCGTGCAGACGACCGGTACCCGCGGCACTGGGCCTCACCGCCCCACTCCCCCCAACTGCCGCGGGTGCCGGTTCACCCGATCCCGGAACGGAACGGACCTGCGGTGAGCGAGCCGACCACATCGAGCGGCCGTCTCGCCGCTGCGCCCGGCGGAGGGTTCTGGGACGCGCTGGACGGCCGGGAGCGCGCGGCGCTCCGTGACGCGGGCCGGCCGCGGACCTACCGGCCGCGGGCGCCGCTGTGCTACCAGGGCGACGACTCCGACCACATCATCGTCATCGAGTCGGGCTGGGCGAAGGTCGTCGCGTCCAGCGCGGGCGGGCACTCGGTGGTGCTCGCCGTGCGCGGTCCCGGCGACCTGGTGTGCGAGAGCGCGGTGCTCGGCCGGCGGGAGCGGTCGGCGACGGTGCAGGCGCTCGACGAGAT
The DNA here is from genome assembly GCF_001552195.1 of Actinomadura latina NBRC 106108. Taxonomy (GTDB): domain Bacteria; phylum Actinomycetota; class Actinomycetes; order Streptosporangiales; family Streptosporangiaceae; genus Spirillospora; species Spirillospora latina. Next base: position 38,007 of record NZ_BCQS01000023.1, on the reverse strand, counting down.
CCGGGCGCTGCTCGTGCCGGCGCGGCGGTTCACCGCCTTCCTGGACGCGCATCCGCGGGTGTGGATGCTGGTCAGCGGCACGTTCGTGCGGCGGCTGGACGACGCGGGGCACCGGGTGCAGGCGCACGTGTCGGCGCAGGGCGCGCGGCGGCTGGCGATCCTGCTGGCGGGGCTCGCCGACCGGTCGGCCCGGCGGGTTCCGGCGGGCCCCGGCGGCGAGATCGAGATCGGGCCGCCGCTGTCGCAGGAGGAGCTCGGCAGCTGGATGGACGCCTCCCGGGAGACGGTCGCGCGGGCCCTGGCCGTGCTGCGGGACGAGGGCCTCGTGCGCACCGGCCGGCGGCGGATCACCGTGGTGGATCCCGGGGGGCTGCGGGCGTTCGCGGCGAGCCCGGACGGCTGATCGGGACGGCTGAACCGGCCCTCGCCTTTACATTGTAGATTCCGATCGGTTCGGGGGTTTCGTCCCGTACGCTCGGTGCTGTGCCGCGCCGACCGCTGCGACTGCGTACCGCCGAGGCCGACGCCGAGGTCCGCGCCGGACTGCACCGGATCCGCGCCGAGTTCTCGGTGCCCGGCCCGTTCCCGCCCGCCGTCCTCGCCGAGGCCGCGGAGGCCGCCGCCGCCGGCGACGGCCGGGCCGACCTGCGCGACGTCCCGTTCTTCACCCTCGACCCGCCCGGCTCGATGGACCTGGACCAGGCGATGCAGCTGGAGCGGCGCGGGCCGGGGCACCGGGTCCGGTACGCGATCGCGGACGTGGCCGGGTTCGTGCGGCCCGGCGGCGCGGTCGACGCCGAGGCACGCGCGCGCGGCGTCACCCTCTACCTCCCGGACGCGAGCTCCCCGCTGCATCCGCGGCGGCTGTCGGAGGGCACCGCGAGCCTGCTGCCGGGCGTGGAGCGCCCGGCCGTCGTGTGGACGATCGACATCGACGATGCCGGGCGGATCACCGGCGTGGACGTGCGCCGCGCCGTCGTCCGCAGCCGCGACCGCCTCGACTACGCCACCGCGCGGCACGACCGCGCCGGCCGCCGCGGCGGCGATCCGCGGATCGCGCTGCTCGGCGAGATCGGCGAGCGGCTCATCGCGGCGGAGGCGGCGCGCGGCGGGGTCAGCCTGCCGCTGCCCGAGCAGGAGGTCGTGCACGCCGGCGGCGGCTGGGCGCTGAAGCTGCGCGGCGACCTCGCGACCGAGGCGTGGAACGCGCAGATCTCGCTGCTGGCCGGGCGGGCGGCGGCCCGGCTGATGCTGGACGGCGGGGTGGGGCTGCTGCGCACGATGCCGCCCGCGCCCGCCGAGGCGGAGAGGCGGCTGCGGCTGGCGGCCCGCGCGCTCGGCGTCGCCTGGCCGGCGGACGCGTCCTACGGCGACATCGTCCGCGCCCTCGACCCGGCCCTGCCGCGGCACGCGGCGTTCCTGCACGACGCGGCGGGGCTGATGCGCGGCGCGGGCTACACCGCGTTCGACGGGTCGCGGCCGGAGCAGCCGGAGCACGCCGCCGTCGCCGCGCCGTACGCGCACGTCACCGCGCCGATCCGGCGGCTGGCCGACCGGTACGCGACGGAGGTGTGCCTGGCCCTCGCGGCGGGGCGTGCCGTGCCGGGGTGGGCGCGGGAGGCGCTGCCGGAGCTGCCCGAGACGATGCAGCGGGCGCTGCGCCGGGCCGCCGACGTCGACCACGCCTGCGTCGACCTCGTCGAGGCGCTGCTGCTGCGCGACCACGTCGGGGACGTCTTCGACGCGGTGGTGGTGGACGTGAACGGCGACCGCACCGGCGGGCGCGTCCAGCTGGTGGCGCCGCCGGTGTTCGGGCGCTGCGAGGGTGCGGGCCTCCCGCTCGGCGAGCAGGTCAAGGTGCGGCTGGAGGAGGCGGACCCGGCGCGGCGCCGGGTCCGCTTCTCCCGTGCGGCGTGAGCGGTCAGCGGCGGCGGCTGTGGCGGCGGGGCCGCCAGTTCGTGGACGTGCCGACACCGGCGAGGTGCAGGGCGACGAGCAGCAGGCCGAGGACGGTCAGCGTCCCGTTGTTGATGGCGTCCGAGGACACGTCGGCCAGGTCGAAGAGCAGGGCTAGGGCGAAGACGATCGCGGCGACGATCGCGAGCATGTCGGGCCTCCGGTGGGGGTCGGGGGGCCCGTGGCGGGCCCCTCGGCTGCCTAATGGATCTCCGCAGGCCCGCGAGGCAAACCGCATCCGGGTTTCGGCCGGACCGAAACCCGGCCGAGCGGGGGTGTCAGGCGGCGCTGGCACGGAAGCGCTCGCCGAGCTCGGCGGTGCCGGCGGCAGCGGGTCCTCGCAGTCCCCGGGGGGTCAGCCGCTGAGCGCGGCTCGGGCCTCTTCCGTCATCCGGACGACCTCCCGCCGCACCTGCGGGCGTTCCGTGAGCCGCGCGGAGAAGGGGATCCGGACGGGGTGCTCGGTGCCGCCGTCGCTGACGGCGAACTCGATGCCGCCGGCGTCCAGGCCGGTCATCCGGGCGGCGGTCGCGCCGGGGCGGCCGCCGAGGGCACGGCAGATGATGAGGCAGTCGGCGGCGTGGTCGTCGTTCATGTGCCGCATGATCTGCCGCACGGCGTCCTCGGTGAACGGACCGGGGTCGGTCATGGGAGCAGTCCTTTCCCGCGGGCGGGGGGTGAAACGGACGGGTCAGAGGGACAGGCCCCTGTAGACGCGGAGGGCGTTGCCGCCGAGGACGAGGGAGAGCGTCTCCTCGTCGAGCCCGAGACCGGCGATGGCGCGGGCGTTGCGGGCGATGCCGGGGACGCCGGGCCAGTCGGTGCCGAAAATGAACTTGCGGGCGAGGCGGCGCAGGTCGTGCCGCGCGTAGTACTCGGGGAGCCGGCGCGGCGGCAGCCCGGACAGCTCGATCCAGACCTCCTCGCGGGACAGGGCGAGGAACGCGGCGGCGTCGTACCACCAGCCGCGCCCGCCGTGCGCGAGGACGAACGTCAGGCCGGGGAAGAGCCGCAGGACGTCGTCGATGGGCGCCGGGTCGGCGTACTTGTTGGCCGACCCTGGGAAGGAGCTCGTGCCGCAGTGCACGACGACGGGGACGCCCGCGTCGCGGCACACCTGGTAGGCGGGATACAGCTCGGGGTCCGCGACGCTGAACCCGCCGTGCACGGGGTGCAGTTTCAGGGCGGCGGCGCCGAACTCCAGCTGCCGCGCGACCTCGGCGCCGATCGGGTAGTGAAGGTGCGGGTTGACGTTGGCGATCGGCCTGAAGCGGCGCGGGTTGTGCTTCAGGAGCGGCTGGAGGTCCTCGATGGGCTGCGTGCCGGTCGTCTTCGGGCTGTACTCGCAGAGCAGCAGGGCGATGTCGACGCCCTCGCCCGCGAAGTAGGCGTCGACCCGCCCGGGGACGAGGGCGCCGTCCGCGTCGTAGAGGTCCTGCCAGGGGTGGGACGCGCCGAACTCCTCGGCCCACTGCCGCCATGCCGGGGGCAGGGTCGGCAGCCGGGCGGTGTGCACGTGCGCGTCGATCAGCGGACGTCCGTCGAGCATGGGGCGGAGCCTACCCACCGCCCGTGCCCGCCGCGCCCGGGAGGAGGGGCGGCGGGCAGGACGGCGGGCAGGACGGCGGGCGGGGTTCAGGCGACGTCGGCGGAGTCCTGGTCCTCCAGCCAGGCGACGATGCCCTCGACGGCGCCGCGGCAGCCGCCGCAGCCGGTGCCGGCGCGGGTCTCGCGGGCGACGCCGTCGGCGGTGCGGGCGCCGGCCTGCCAGCAGGCGCGGATCTCGCCCTTGCTGACGTTGTTGCACTGGCAGACGGTCGCGGCGTCCGGCATCCGCACCGGCGACTCGGCCTCCGCCGCGCGGCCCATGCCGGGGAACAGCAGGCCGAGGCGCTCGGCGGGCAGCGGCGCGGCCCGGTCGTAGAGCTGGGTGAGCGTCCCGGCGGCGGCCGTCTCGCCGAGCAGGATCGCGCCGATCAGCCGCCCGTCCCGGATCACCGCCTTCTTGTAGGTGCCGCGCGCGGCGTCGGTGAACCGGACGACCTCGACGTCCTCGTCGTCATCGCCGAAGTGCGTCTCGCCCATCGAGGCCAGCTCGATCCCGGCGGCCTTGAGCCGGGTGATCTGCCGGGCGCCGGTGAAGCGGGCGGCGGGGTCGGTGCCGGCCAGCAGCCCGGCGAGGACCCCCGCCTGCTCCCACGCGGGCGCGACGAGCCCGTACACCTCGTCGCGGTGCTCGGAGCACTCGCCGATGGCGCGGACGGACGGGTCGGTGACCGACCGCAGCTCGTCGTCGACGATCACGGCGCGGCCGACCGCCAGGCCGGCGTCGCGGGCGAGCGCCACCTCGGGCCGCACGCCGCAGGACAGGATGACGAGGTCGGCGTCGATGGTCTCGGTCCCGCCGGCGGGGAGCGCCAGCTCGACGCCCGTGACGGCGCCGCCCGCGGTGCGCAGGCCGGCGACGTCGGCCTCCAGCCGCGTCCCGATGCCGAGGGCCGCGAGGGTCCGGGCCAGGACCTTCCCGGCGGCCGGGTCGAGCTGGCGTTCCATGAGGTGCCCGGCCAGGTGCAGGACGGTGACGTCCAGGCCGCGGCCCATCAGCCCGCGGGCCGCCTCGATGCCGAGCAGGCCGCCGCCGACGACGATGGCGCGGCGCGCGGACGCGGCCAGCTCGGTGATGCGGCCGCAGTCGTCCAGCGTGCGGAACACCAGCGCGCCCTCGGGGAGGCCGTGGCGCAGGCCCGGCATCGGCGGGATGAAGGCGGTGCTGCCCGTCGCGAGGACGAGCGTCTCGTAGGGGGTGGCGGTCCCGTCGGAGGCGTGCACGGTCTTCGCGGCGCGGTCGATGCGGGTGACCTCGACGCCGAGGCGGGCGTCGACGCCGTGGGAGGCGTACCAGGCGGCGTCGACCAGGCTGATGTGGTCGGGCCGCGTCACACCGGCGAGGACGTTGGACAGCAGCACCCGGTTGTAGGGGCGCTGCGTCTCGGCACCGAACACCGTGACCGGTGTCGCGGTGTCGCGGTCGCGCAGTTCGCCCACGAACCGCGACCCGGCCATGCCGTTCCCGACGACGACGATGCCCGCCTCGCGTCCGGGGCTCATCGCTTCACCTCCAGCGGCAGGGGCTTGATCTGGTCGCGCTCGACCTCGAACGCGATGCTCGGGTCGGGGGTGCGCGGGGCGTTGACGAAGGAGACGAACCGGCGGAGCCGCTCGGGGTCGCCGAGGGTGTCGCGCCATTCGTCGGAGTAGGACGCGACGTGGCGCTCCATGGCGGCGTCGAGGTCGGCGCAGATGCCGAGCCGGTCGTCCACGATGACCTCGCGGAGGTAGTCCAGGCCGCCGTCGAGGGACTCCAGCCAGCTCGCGGTGCGCTGCAGCCGGTCGGCGGTGCGGATGTAGAACATCAGGAACCTGTCGATGCAGCGGATCAGCTCGTCGTCGGTGAGGTCGGTGGCGAACAGGTCGGCGTGCCTCGGCCGCATGCCGCCGTTGCCGGCGAGGTAGAGGTTCCAGCCGTTCTCGGTGGCGATGACGCCGAAGTCCTTGCTCTGCGCCTCGGCGCACTCGCGGGCGCAGCCGGACACGGCCGACTTCAGCTTGTGCGGGGCGCGCAGCCCCCGGTACCGCAACTCCAGCCGGATCGCCATCGCGGCCGAGTCCTGGACGCCGTAGCGGCACCAGGTGGACCCGACGCACGACTTCACCGTGCGCAGCGCCTTGCCGTAGGCGTGGCCGGACTCGAACCCGGCCTCGACGAGCCGCCGCCAGATCTCCGGGAGCTGCTCGACGCGGGCGCCGAACAGGTCGATCCGCTGCCCACCGGTGATCTTGGTGTAGAGGCCGAAGTCGCGGGCGACCTCGCCGATGACGATGAGCTTCTCGGGGGTGATCTCGCCGCCGGGGACGCGCGGCACGACCGAGTAGGTGCCGTTCTTCTGCAGGTTGGCGAGGAAGTGGTCGTTGGTGTCCTGCAGCGCGGCCTGCTCGCCCTCCAGGATGTGGCCGTTGCCGAGGCTGGCCAGGATGGAGGCGACGGCGGGCCTGCAGATGTCGCAGCCACGGCCCGTCCCGTGCTCCTCGACGAGCCGGGTGAAGCTGGTGACCTCCCCGGCGCGGACGATGTCGAACAGCTCGGCGCGGCTGTAGGGGAAGTGCTCGCAGATGGCCGTGCCGACCTCGATCCCGGCGGCGGTCAGCTCGGCGTCCAGGATGCGCTTCACCAGGGGGACGCAGCTTCCGCAGCTCGTCCCGGCGCGGGTGCACTCCTTCACGCCGGCCACGTCGGTGAGGGAGTGCTCTCCGATGGCGCAGCGGATGCCCTCGGCGGTGACGTTGTTGCAGGAGCAGATGACGGTCGCGCCGGGCAGGTCGCCGCCCGCCGTCTCGGTGCCGCCGAACAGCATCTGCTCGGGGGCGCCGGGGAGGCTGCGCCCGACGTGGGCGCGCAGCGTCCCGTAGGACTCGGCGTCGCCGACGAGGACGCCGCCGAGGAGGGTCTGGGCGTCGTCGCTGACGACGAGCCTCTTGTAGACGCCGGCGACGGGGTCGGTGTAGGTGACGCCGAGGGCGCCCTGATCGGGGCCGGCGAACGGGTCGCCGAAGCTGGCGACGTCCACGCCCATGAGCTTGAGCTTGGTCGACATGTCGGCGCCTTCGAACACGGCGGTGCTCGCGTCCGACAGGAGCCGGTCGGCGACGACCTCGGCCATGGAGAAGCACGGCCCGACCAGCCCGTAGACCGTGCCGCCCACCGCGCCACCGACGCAGGCGCACTCCCCGATCGCCCAGATGGCGGGGTCCTCGGTGCGGCACGCCTCGTCCACCACGACGCCGCCGCGCTCCCCCACCGGCAGGCCGCAGCCGCGGGCCAGCTCGTCGCGCGGGCGGATGCCGGCGGAGAACACCACGACCTCCGCGTCGATCACCTGCCCGTCGCCGAGGACGACGCGGCGGACGGCTCCGCCGTCCCCGGCCTCCAGGGCGCGCATCGGGACGCCGGCGTGCACGGCCATGCCGAGGCCCTCGATGTGCCGGCGCAGCATCGCGCCGCCGCCCTCGTCGAGCTGGCGCGGCATCAGCCACGGCGCGACCTCGATGACGCCGCTGCGCAGCCCGAGGCCCTGCAGGGCGCGGGCCGCCTCCAGGCCGAGCAGGCCGCCGCCGACGACGGCGCCGGTGGCGCGGCCGCGCGCGTACTCGCGGATCGCGTCCAGGTCGGCGGTCGTGCGGTAGGCGAACACGCCGGGCAGGTCCGCGCCCTCGACCGGCGGGACGAACGGCGCCGACCCGGTGGCGAGGACGAGCGCGTCGTAGGGGACGGTGCGCCCCGCCGAGGTGGCGACCGTCCGGGCGGCGCGGTCGATCCCGGTGACGCGCTCGCCGGTCCGGACGGCGACCTCGCCGCCGTGCGCCGGGTAGGCGAGGTCGGCGCCCTCCAGGTGGGTGGTCAGCGCCACCCGGTCGTAGGCGGTCCGGGGCTCCTCGCCGATGACGGTGATGGTCCAGGTCCCGGCGGCGTCTCGCGCGCGCAGCGCCTCCACGAGGCGGTGCGCGGCCGGTCCGTGCCCGGCCACGACCAGCCGCCGGTCCGTTGTGCTGTCGGCTCCCATGAACCCTGATGCTGGGCGGCCCGTATTTCCCGGATGGATCACCCGCGTCACCCGCGCGTTAACTGGACCTCACCGCCCGGCCGGCCCCGCGGCGGGCCGCCGCGCCGGCCGGCGGCCGGGCACCCGCCGCAGGTTCGCGCGCGGATCCGTTTCCTTTGCGAGTGTGATGCGCGACACTCGGAAAGATGAAAGATCGAGCTTGAGCGCGATTCCGACCGTGGGCCGGGAGGCGGCAGTGCGACGGATCATCGGTGCGTCCCTCATCGGACTCGGCGCGTTCCTGCTGGCCGCCGGCGTCCTCGTCCGCTTCTACGTCGCCCCGTCGCTGATCGGCGCGCCGACGGACGTGTACCAGGTGACGCGGCTGCGGGCCGAGAACGCGTCCTACTTCGACGCGGCCAAGGCGACGCCGCGGACGGGCGCGACGATCGTGGCGACCAACACCGTCCGCGGCGATCCGGCCTCGACCCACGACGGCGTCGCGGTGTGGGACTCGACGACGATGGTGCAGGACGGGGGGCGCGGCACCACGATCGAGATCCAGAAGCAGCGGTACGCGTTCGACCGCCGCACCGGTGAGCTGCGGAACTGCTGCGGCGCGGCGATCGACGGCGACAGCTCCGTCCGGCTGTCCGGGGTGGGCCTGTTCTGGCCGGTGGAGGTCCGCAAGAAGGGCCTGGAGCTGTTCGACACCGCGACCCTGCGCGCCTGGCCGGTGGCCTTCGACGGCGAGGAGCGCGTCGGCGGCGTGCTCGCCTACCGCTTCGTCCAGCGCGTCCCGGAGACCAGGGTCGCGGGCGACCTGCCGGACGTGCCGGGCGAGCTGCTCGGCCGCCCCGAGGGCTCCCCCGCCGTGCCCGTGGACCGCTACTACCAGGCCGATGCGACGTACTGGGTGGATCCCCGGACGGGCGCGCCGATCGACCAGCGGCGGCGGGTCCTGTCGACGCTGCGCCCCAAGGAGGGGCCGGGGCGGCTCGTGGTCGCCGACTTCACCCTCGCGATGACGCCCGAGTCGCAGCGGGCGCTGCGGGCGCTGTCGGGCGACGGCGCCGGGCAGATCCGGCTGCTGAAGACCGTCGTCCCGCTCTGCTGCGCCGGCGCCGGCGTCCTGCTCGTCGCGGCCGGGGTGCTGCTCGCCGGCCGCGGCGGCCGCCCCGGCCGGCGCCGCCGCGCCCCGGCGGCTCCGGCGGACCCGGCGGCCCCGGCCGCTCCGGTGGCCGCTGAGCCGCACGGGCCGCCGTTCAAGCGGGGGTGAGGACGAGCGTCGCGTCGTGCCCGCCGAACCCGAACGAGTTCGACAGGGCGGGCGCGGCGGGCGCGATCGTCCGGGCCTCGCCGTGCACGACGTCGAGGTGGGCGGTGTCGGCGCCGGGGGCGGCGAAGTTGGCGGTGGGCGGGACGAGGCCGCCGGCCGCGCCGAGCAGCGCGACCATCGCCTGCAGCGCGCCGCCGGCGCCGAGGATGTGCCCGGTGACGCCCTTGGTGGCGGTGACGGGCGGGGTGCGGCGGCCGAAGCAGCGGCCGATCGCGAGCGCCTCGGCGCCGTCGTTGCCGCGGGTGCCGGTGGCGTGCGCGCTGATGTGCCCGACGGCGGACGCGGCGAGCCCGGCGTCGGCCAGCGCGGCGGCCATGCAGCGGGCGGCGACCTCGCCGTCCGGGCGGGGCTGGACGAGGTGGGCGGCGTCGGACGCGGCCCCGTACCCGGCGACCTCCCCGTACACGCGGGCTCCGCGCGCGGCGGCGTGGTCGGCGCGCTCCAGCGTGAGGAAGGCGGCGGCCTCCCCGACCACGAACCCGTCGCGGTCGGCGTCGAAGGGGCGCCCGGCCGTGTGCGGGGTGGGGTCGCGGCGGGCGAGCGTGCCGATGCGGGCGAACGCGGCCATCACGAACGGGGTGAGGATCGCGTCGACGCCGCCGGCGACGGCCGTGTCGATCCGGCCGGCGCGGATGGCGAGGACGGCCTCGCCGATCGCGGTGGCGCCGCTGGCGCAGCCGGTGGAGTAGGTGAGGCAGGGCCCCTCGCAGCCGTGCCGGATGGACACGTTCGCGGCGGTCGCGTTCGGCATGATCTTCGGGACGGCGGGGACCGGCAGCCGGTCCAGCGTCCCGGCGTGCTCGTGGCCGCCGAGCGCGACGGCGGAGGCGAGCCCGGCGGCGGCCGTCCCCACGTAGACGCCGCGGCGGGCGGGGGCGCCGCCGTAGCCGGGCCCTGCGTCGGCGACGGCGTCGTCCGCGGCGGCGACGCCGAGTTTGGTCATCCGGTCGAGGCGGCGCCGCTCGGGCTTGCCGAAGTAGCGCTCCTCGTCCAGCGGCTGGGCGGGGCAGCCGAACGACACCGCGGTCCCGGCCTCCAGCAGCTCGGGGACGTGGACGGCCTGCGACTTGCCCGCGAGGACGGTCGCGAAGACCTCCGCGGGCGTGCCGCCCGCCGGGCTCTTCACCCCGAACCCGGTCACCACGACGCGGGGCGTCCCGTCGGCCCGGAAGTGTCCGCCGCGGTGTTCCTCGGCCCGGGATCGCCGGGCCCGGGATTCCGGGGCACGGGATTCCTGGGCACGGTGCTCAGCGGTCATCCGCTCACCTCGCGGTATGGGGGGACCCCGCGGAGGAGACGCGGGGCTTCGGAAAGCTAGCGCGGCGGCGTTCGTCGGAACTTGCCAGCCCGTGCACATTCTCCGGGCGCTTTTTGTCACCGTGGTGACACGCGCCACACCGGTATCGGGTGTTTCGTCCCTCACTGGTCCTGGTCGTGCACCATGGAGGGGTGACGCGGGTAGTGGAGAGCACGGCGGGAACCGGGGCGCGGGCGGGCGGGGTGCCGCTGCTGGCCGATCTCGTCTCGGACGGCGAGGTGGTGGTGCTGAGCGGCGCCGGGCTGTCCACCGAGTCGGGCATCCCGGACTACCGGGGTGAGACGGGGCGCCTGCGGCGCGCGGAGCCGATGACGTACCAGGCGTTCACCGGGAGCGAGGCGGCGCGGCGCCGGTACTGGGCGCGCAGCCATCTCGGCTGGCGGCACATCGCGGCGGCCCGCCCGAACGCGGGGCACCGGGCGGTGGCGGAGCTGCAGCGGCGCGGCCTGCTCGCGGGGATCATCACGCAGAACGTCGACGGGCTCCAGCAGGCGGCCGGCGCGGACGGCGTCATCGAGCTGCACGGGGCCCTGGACCGGGTCGTGTGCCTGGCGTGCGGGGAGCGGACGCCGCGCGGGCGGCTGGACGCGCGGCTGCGCGCGGCGAACCCCGGCTTCGAGGCGCGGGCGGACGCGATCAACCCCGACGGCGACGCGGTGGTCACCGCCGCGGCGGCCGCCGCGTTCCGGGTCGTGGCCTGCGAGCGGTGCGGCGGCGTGCTCAAGCCCGATGTGATCTTCTTCGGGGAGAACGTGCCGCCCGCCCGGGTCCGGGACTGCTACGCGCTCACCGAGGGCGCGGGCGCGCTGCTGGTGCTCGGGTCGTCGCTGACGGTGCTGTCGGGGTACCGGTTCGTCCGGCACGCGGCCCGGCACGGCGTGCCCGTCGCGATCGTGAACCGGGGCGCGACGCGCGGCGACGAGCACGCGCTGGTCACGGTGGACGCGCCGCTCGGCGCGACGCTGACCGCCCTCCTCGACGAGCTGGGACGGTAGCGCCCGTCACCTTCCGCCGCCGGACAGCAGCGAGGTCGCGGCGGGCGCCGGGGACCGCCGGGAACCGGGCGGCGCGGGCGGCGGCGGCTCGGTGACCGCGGGCGGGTCGGGCAGCGTGTCGCCGGTGACGAACCCGGTGGTCTCCAGCTGCTTCATCTGCTCGGTGACGAGCGGCTGCGCCTGCTCGGCGAACCGCCGCACGAGCGTGTTGCGCGTGCTGGCGCGGACGGCGCCGAGCTCGGCGTAGAGGAGGCCCTGCGCCATCCGCATCCGCGCGACGGCGGTCTTGTCGTAGTCGTTGCCGGACCTGCCGGTGATCTCCGACATCCAGCTCTGCTGCTCCGGGCTCGGCTGGTTCGGCAGCGGCACGTTCAGCCGCCCGGCGGCCTGGCGGTTCAGCTGGTCCAGCCCGGCGTGCCGGCGGGCGACCTCGGCGAGCGCGCGGCGGGTCGCGGGCCGGGCGGCGCGGCGCTGGGCCTGCCGGGCGACGGGGATCTCCCACAGCGCGGCCTGCCGGATCTGGACGATGACGTCGCGGTCGGCGGGGCCGAGCGGCCCCCATTCGGTGGTGACGGTCGACTGGGCGGCGGCCTCGTCGTTGACCTGCGGCGCCACCGCGCCGCCGTCGGTGGCCTGCCGGCCGGCCGGCTGGCAGGCGCCCAGCAGCAGGCCGGCCGCCAGCGCCGCGGCCGCCGCGGCGGCCGGTCGGGGTCGGGGCATCCGGCACCGCCTCTCGGTCGGGGTGAAGGGCGTCACGGCAGCAGTACGCGCGTCCGGGCGGCGCGGTTCGACGCGCGGCCGGCCGGTTCCGTCAGGTCCAGCCGAGCCGCGCGACGGTGCTGACCGGGGGTTCGCCGCCGGCCTCGGTGAAGGCGCGCAGGGCGGCGACGAGGGCGTGCCGCTGCCCGGCCGGCATCCGGGAGACGACCCCGGCGATCTCGGCGCGGCGGCGGGCGGTGACGTCGTCGACGATGCGCCGCCCGGCGTCGGTGACCTGGATGCGGACCTCGCGGCCGCTCTGCGGGCTGGCCTCGCGGCGCACGAGCCCGGCGGTGGCGAGCCGGTCCACCATCCGCATGGCGGTGGACGGGTTGACCTCCAGCAGCCCGGCGAGCGTCACGAGCTTGGACGGCCCCTGCGAGGACAGCACGACGAGCAGCCGGAACTGCGGCAGCGTGACGGCGTCCTGGACCGCGCCGAGGGAGCGGGCCGAGATCGCGACCAGCAGCCGGGAGGCGGTCAGCATCGCCGAGGTGACCTCGTCGACTCCGGCGTCCCCGTCTTCGCTCATGACAGATTTCTACAGGGCCGGGGCCCGGGTGCGCCAACGCGCCCCGGAGCGGTCCGGCCCCCGCTCACGGCTCCGCGTCCTCGCGCCCGGGGAGCAGGCCGGCGAGCAGCTCGGCCAGGTGGCGGGGCCGGGCGCCGGTGCCGGCCTCGATCTGCGTCCGGCAGGAGAACCCGTCGGCGAGGACGGCCGTGCCGGGCCCGGCGTCCTCGACGGCGGGCCACACGCCCTGCTCGGCGATCTTGGTGGACACCTCGTAGTGGCCGCGCTCGAACCCGAAGTTGCCGGCGAGTCCGCAGCAGCCGACGTCGAGGGTCTCCACGTCGACGCCGGCGCGGGACAGGACGCGCTGGTCGGCGCCGAACCCCATGATGGCGTGCTGGTGGCAGTGCGGCTGCGCGATCGCGCGGACCTTCGGGGTGTCCAGCCCGGCGACCGTGTCGTGTGCCGCGAGGGGCGAGGCGCCGCCGGCCTCCTCCTGGCGCTCGTCGAGCAGCTCGGCCAGCGTCCGGGTCTGGTCGCGGAGGCGCTGGACGTCGTCCCACGTCCGCGGGTCACGGGCGGCGCCGCCCTCCATGAGCTCGGGCGCGTCCGCGCGGAACACGGCGGTGCAGGACGGCTCCAGCCCGATCACCGGGACGCCGTCGCGCAGCCGGGGCGCCAGCGCGCGGACGGTGCGGCGCAGCACGCGGGCGGCGACGCCGAGCTGGCCGGTGGAGATCCAGGTCAGCCCGCAGCACAGCGCGACCGGCGGCACCTCGACCCGGTACCCGGACGCCTCCAGGACGCGGACGGCGGCCTTGCCGATGTGGGGATGAAAGTTGTTGGTGAAGGTGTCCGGCCACAGCACGACCCGCTTGCCGCCCCCCTCGGCGGGCGCGGGGCGGCGCTTGAACCAGTCGGTGAACCGCTCGGGCGCGAACTCCGGCATGTCGCGCTGGGGGGCGATGCCGCCGATCCGCTTGGCGGCGCCGCTCAGGCCGGGCAGGTGCAGGGCGGTGTTGGCGGCGCCGGGCGCGAACGCGGCGAGCCGCGCCCACAGCGGCAGCCAGCCCATCGTGTAGTGCGCCGCCGGGCGGACGCGCCCCTTGTAGTGGTGGGCGAGGAACTCGGCCTTGTACGTGGCCATGTCGACGTTGACCGGGCAGTCGCTGCGGCATCCCTTGCACGCCAGGCACAGGTCGAGGGCGTCGTGGACGTCCTTGGACCGCCATCCGTCGGTGATGACGGCGGCGCCGCCGGGGCCGGGAACCTCCGGGTTGGGCTGCCCGGCGCCCGGCATGCCGCGCATCATCTCCATCAGGATGCGGGCCCGGCCGCGGGTGGAGTGCTCCTCCTCCCCCGTGGCCCGGTAGCTGGGGCACATGACGCCGCCGGAGGAGGCGCGGCACTTGCCGATGCCCACGCAGCGGGCGGCGGCGTGGGTGAACCGGTGGTGGTCGTCGGGGAAGGAGAAGTGCGTCCCGGGTTCGGCGGGGTCGTAGGAGAGGTGGTCGAGGTTCTCGTCCAGCCGGTACGGGTGCACGATCTTGCCGGGGTTCATCCGGTTGCCCGGGTCGAAGATCGCCTTGTACCGCTCGAACAGCCGGATCACCTCGTCGCCGAACATGATCGGCAGCAGCTCGCCGCGGGACTGGCCGTCGCCGTGCTCGCCCGACAGCGACCCGCCGTAGCCGGCGACGAGGCGGGCGGCGCGCTCGATGAAGCGGCGGTAGTTCCCGGTGCCCTTCGCGTCCTCCAGGTCGAACGGGATGCGGGTGTGCACGCAGCCCTGCCCGAAGTGCCCGTAGAGGGAGACGGGCCCGTAGCCGAACTCGCGGATGAGGGCGCGGAAGTCGCGCAGGTAGTCGCCGAGCCGCTCGGGCGGGACGGCGGCGTCCTCCCACCCTTCGTGGGTGTCGGGGCGTCCGGACGGGTAGGCGGTGGCGCCGAGCCCGGCCTCGCGGACGCCCCAGAGCAGCTCCTCCTCGCCCGGGTCGTGGACGAAGGTGTGCCGGGGCGGGTTCGGCGCGTTCTCCATGTGCTCGATGAGCTCGCGGGCCCGCCGGTCGGCCTCGTCCTTGGTGTCGCCGCCGAACCGGATCATCAGCCAGCCGGCGCCGTCCGGCATGTCCTCGACGACGCGGGGCCCGGCGAGGTGGTGCTGCTTGGCGAGGTCGAGGAGCCGCTCGTCCATGCCCTCCAGGGCGAGGGGCTTGAACGGCAGGACGCGCTGCACGGCGTCCCCGGCTGCGGGGATGTCGTCGTAGCCGAGGACGGCGAGCGACTCATAGGCAGGGACGGGCACGAGGTCGATCTCGGCGTGCAGGACGGTGACCAGCGTGGACTCCGAGCCGACGAGGGCGCGGGCGACGTCGAAGCTCTTCTCCGGCAGCAGCGAGTCGAGGTTGTAGCCGGACACGCGGCGCGGGATGTCGGGGTAGCGGGTGCGGATCAGCTCCATCCCGTCGTCGCGCAGGTCGCGCAGCGCCCGGTAGATCTCGGCGCGCCGCCCGCCCTCGGCGAGGATCCGCTCGTACTCCTCGTCGGAGGTCTCCCCCACCCACATCCGCAGGCCGTCGTAGGTGAGGACCTCCAGCCGGACGACGGAGTCGACCATCTTCCCGTACGCCTGCGCGGACGCGCCGCACGAGTTGTTGCCGATCATCCCGCCGATCGTGCAGGTGTCGTGCGTGGACGGCTTGGGCCCGACCATCAGCGCGTGCCCGGACAGCTCGTCGTTGAGGTCGTCCAGGCACGCGCCGGGCTCCACGACGGCGCGGCGCGCGCCGGCGTCGAGGGACACGAGGTTCCGGCAGTACTTCGACCAGTCGATGACGATCGCGGTGTTGACGCACTGCCCGGCGAGGCTCGTCCCGCCGCCGCGCGACAGGACCGGGACGCCGTGCTCGGCGCAGACGCGGACGGCCTCGGCGCCGGCGTCGACGGTGCGCGGCACGACCACCCCGATGGGCGGCTGCTGGTAGTTGGAGGAGTCGTGCGCGTACGCGGCGCGCGACCCCGGGTCGAACCGGACCTCGCCGTCCACCCGCCCGGCGAGGGCGCGCCGCAGCGCCTCCCGCTCGCGGGCCGTCTCCGCCGTCCGCCTCTCGTCCCGCCTCGTGTCCTCAGCCGAAATCGCCATGACCGGACGCATACCCGGAGATGGGCTGTCAATACGGCCGGGGTCAGCCTGCCAGCCGGGTCGCGGTCTCCAGCAGGAGGGCGTGCACGAACGCCTGCGGGATGTTGCCGCGCAGCTGCCGCTGCCTGACGTCGTACTCCTCGGAGAACAGGCCGCTGGTCGCGCTGCCGGACCGGGTCCGCTCGAACGTGCCGGCGGCGGGGGCGGTCTCGCCCTGCCGGTGCTCGGCGAGCGCGAGGAAGAAGCCGCAGAGGGTGAAGGAGCCCTCGGCGACGCCGAGCGGCTCGCCGCCGACCCGGTACCGGTAGACGAAGCCCTCCTGGACGAGGTCCTCGCGGACGGCCTCGAGCGTCGCGACGCTGCGCGGGTCGTCGGCGGGCAGGGCGCCGCGCAGCGGCGGGATGAGCAGCGCGGCGTCGACGCGGTCGTCGTCGGCGGCGCGCTTCCACCGGCCGCCCGCGGTGAGGGCCGTCCGCGCGGTCTCGTCGAGGATCGCGTCGGCGAGGGAGTTCCAGGCGGCGGCCTGGGCGGGGGTGCCGAGGACGCGGGCGGCCTGCCGCAGCCCGGCGGCGCAGATCAGCCGGGAGTGGGTCCACAGCCGGTCCTCGGTCTCCCAGATGCCGGCGCCGGGGTCGTGCCAGCGGCGGCCGACCACCTCGGCGGCGACGCGGGCGGCCTCGCGGGCGTCGCGGTCGGCGCGGTCGTGCTCGGCGGCGGTGGCGAGCAGCAGCAGCGACTCGCCGAGCGCGTCGAGCTGCCACTGCTCGCTCGCCTGGTTGCCGGTGACGACGGCGGCGCCGGGGTAGCCGGGCAGGGCGCTGGCCCGCTGGCGCGGCACCGGGTCCCCGGTGACGGTGTAGGCGGGGCGCAGCCGGTCGCCGTCGGCCAGGATGCGGGCGGTGACGAACCCGGCGGCGCTGCGCAGCACGTGCGGGGGCCCGCCGTGGGCGGCCACGGCGTGCCCGGCGAAGCACTGGTCGCGGATCCAGGCGTAGCGGTAGTCGAAGTTGCGGCCCTCGTCGGCGCGCTCGGGCAGCGCGGTCGTCGCGGCGGCGACCATGCCTCCGGCGCGGCTGGTCAGCCCGGTCAGCACCGCGTAGGCGAGCCGGGCGTCGCGCGGCGCGACGGTGTCGTCGCAGGAGGGGACGGCCTGCTCCCAGTCCCGTTCGGTGGCCTCCCACAGCGCGTCCGCGGTCAGCGCCGCGGGCTCCGCGGCGGCGCCCGCGCCGGTCTCGGAGCCGTTCCCGGAGCCGGTCTCGGCGACGAGTTCCAGCACGAGGTCGCGGGTCTCGCCCTCGGCGAGGTCGAACGTCGCGGCGAGGACCGCGCCGCCGTCCGGGCCCTCCCGCACGACCGCCTCGTCGGCGCCGCGCCAGCGGATCCGGGTGCCGCCGCTGCGGGCCGTCCAGTCCGGGTCGTGGTGGTGCGCGCCGCGCATCCGCGGGCCGCCGGCGCGCACGTCCAGCAGGGCGCGCAGCCGGGCGGGACCGCGCACCGCCCGGCACCGGCGCAGCAGGACGGCGCGGTCGCGGCGGGCGGGGCGGGCCAGCGCCTCGCGGCACTCGACGATGGACCCCTCGCCGGTCACCCACCGGCTGCGCCAGATGAGCCCCCGGTCCTCGTAGTAGCCGCCCCAGACGAACCGCTCGCACACGGGCTGGACGACGTAACCGCCGGGCCCGCCGAGCAGGCTCGCGAAGGCCGGGTCGGAGTCCCAGTGCGGGAAGCACATCCAGGCGTACTCGCCGTGCGGGCCGACGAGGACGCCGCGCTCGCCGTCCGCGATGAAGGCGTAGTCGCGCAGGGCCTTCGGCATGGAGTACCGCGCTCCCGGGTCGTTCGGCATGCCGTCCCACTACCCGGGAAGCGGCCGATGATCCGGGCCACGACCACCGACCATGAATCCTGTCTTGACAAATCTATTTGTCGGCGGCCATGATGGAGGCATGCTGGACGTGACGGTGATCGAGGACGCGGAGGCCGCGGCGGCCTCCCTGGACCCCATGCGGGCGCGGCTGCTCGCCGAGCTGGGCGAGCCCATGTCGGCGGCGACCCTCGCCGCCCGGGTGGGGCTGCCCCGGCAGAAGGTCAACTACCACCTGCGGACGCTGGAGCGGCACGGCCTGGTGGAGCTGGTCGGCGAGCGCCGCAAGGGCAACATGACCGAGCGGCTCATGCGGGCGACGGCGGCGTCCTACGTCATCTCCCCGCTCGCGCTCGCGACGCTGCAGCCCGACCCGGACCGGCACCGCGACGCGCTGTCGGCGCGCTGGCTGCTGGCGATCGCGGCGCGGCTGGTCCGCGACGTGGGGGCGCTGATCACCGGGGCGGCGCGCGCCGACAAGCGGCTGGCCACCTACGCGCTGGACGGGGAGGTCGTGTTCGCCTCGGCGGCGGACCGGGCCGCGTTCATCGAAGAGCTGACCACCGGGGTGAGCGCGCTCGTCCGCAAGTACCACGGCGGGACGGCGGAGGGCGGCCGCGCGCACCGCGTCGTCATCGCCGTCCACCCGTCCCTGAAGACCGCGCCCGGAACGCCGCCGGAGGACCGGCCGGACGTCCCCGGGCGGATCGAAGCCTGACAGGCGAGGAGAGCATCATGGGCAAGGCATTCGAGATCGTCCGCGAATACGAGACGGAAGCGGCCCCCGAGCAGGTGTGGGAGGCCGTCACCACCGGCACCGGCGGGTGGCTGTGGCCGATGGAGTTCGAGCCCCGCGAGGGCGGCTCGGCCAGCGGTATGGGCGTCATCACCGCCTGGGACCCGCCGCACCGGCTGACCAGCCGCGCGGAGGACCCGGACGGCATCGGGGGCATGCCGCAGACGCTGAACGTGCTGGACCACCGGATCGAGCCGCGCGAGGGCGGCGGCTCCTGGGTCCGGTACGTGCACAGCGGCATCTTCACCGGCGACTGGGACGACCAGTACGACGGCGCGGGCCGGCACACCGACTTCTACCTGCACACGCTGCGCCAGTACCTGGCGCACTTCACCGGGCTGCCGGCCGCGCACTCGGACGTGCAGGGGCCGGAGGCGTCCATGCGGAAGGGCTCGTTCGCGGCGGTGGGCCGCGCGCTGGGGCTGGGCGGCGCCGCCGAGGGCGACACGGTGCGGGTCGACCTGCCGGACGCGGGCCCGGCCGACGCGGTCCTCGACTACCGCAACGAGCACTTCATCGGGCTGCGCACCGGCGACGCGATGTACCGGTTCTTCGGGCGGGACGCGTGGGGCGGGCCGGTCGGCATCGCGCTGCACCGGTTCGCGCCGGACGCCGCCGCGTCCGCCGGGCAGGCGCAGAAGACCTGGCAGGAGTGGCTGAACGGCCTCTACTCCTGACCGCGACGGCGGCGCCCGCACGGATCCCGTGCGGGCGCCGCGCCGTGCCGGGGGTCAGCCCGCCCGTTCCCGGACGAGCGCGCCGAGGTCCATGCGGGCGAGGCCGCGCAGGCCGGGGCGCTGCGCCGCCCACGCGACGGCGAGCACCGCGAGCGCCGACCAGGCGAACGTGGCGGGCCGGATCTCGGTGTGGAAGGACATCAGGTCGCTGTTGAACGCGCCGAGGAACGCGCCGGTGGCGAGCCGCCCGAGGATCAGGCCGGGGACCGCGCCGGCGGCCACCACGAGCAGGTTCTCGGCGGTGACGAGGCGGCCGAGCCGGCGCCGCCCGACGCCGGAGGCGCGCAGGGTCGCCAGTTCGGTGCCGCGTTCGGCGAGGTTGACCGAGAGGGTGGCGAACAGGACGGTGAACGCCAGCAGCCCGCCGAACACGAGCATGACGGCGACGAACACGTAGAACAGGTTCATGTACTCGTCCATGGTCTTCTTCAGCGCGTGCGCGTCGGTGTAGGCGACCACGCCGGGCTGCGCGGCGAGGGCCCGCTCGACGGCGCCGCGGTCGGCGCCGGGGTCGAACGTCACGAGCACCGAGTCGGGCCGCGCGTCCGGGGCCCACGCGGCGAGCTGGCCGAGGGTGGCGTAGGCGTAGGTGCCGAGCGGCTCGTCCACGAACCCGGCGACGGTCGTGGTGACGGTGCGGCCGTCGCCGAGGCGCAGCCCGATGCGGTCGCCGGCGTCCACGCCGAGCTTCTCGCGGAGGGCGGCGCCGATCAGCGCGCCGTGCTCGGGGAGCGTCCGCGCGCCGCCGCCGGGGGTGAGGAACCGGTGCATGCGGGTCCCGGCGGGGAGCCCGACGACGGTGGTGGCGTAGCCCTCTTCCCCGCTGGTGAGGGTGACGGGGACGTGCGCGGACGGCTCCGCGGCCCGCACCCCGTCCGTCCCGGCCAGGGCCTTGAGCGTGCCGCCGTCGAGGGGGCGCCCGAGGGTGAGCTCGGCGTCCTGCCGCTGGATCTGGTCGAACTGGCGGGAGACGGTCGCCTGCGAGGAGTCGAGCATCCCCCACGAGACCAGGATCAGGACGAGCGCGAGGACGACGCCCGCCATGGTGTAGAGGGTGCGGCGGAACTGGCGGGTGGGGCCGCGCAGCACCAGCCACGCCCCGGCGGGGAGCCGCCCCGCGGCGGGCACCGACCGTTCCAGCCGGGCGAGCAGCCCGCCTCCCCGGGTCGCCGGGACGACGCCGCGCATCGCCTCGGCGGGCGGGACGCGCGACGCCGACACGGCGGGCGCGAGCGCGGCGAGGGCGCCCGCGACGACCCCGAACGCCAGCCCGGCGAGGACGGTGGACGCGCGGACCGACACCAGCGTCTCCGGCAGCCCGATCGCGTCCCCGTACAGCCGGGTCACGGTCCCGGCCAGCAGCAGCCCGGCGGCGACGCCGAGGACGGACCCGGCGAGCCCGACCGCGACGCCGGTCGCCAGGTAGTGGGCGACGACCGTGCGGCGGCGGAACCCGGACGCGCGCAGCGTGCCGATGATCACGCGGTCGCGGGCGACGCGGCGGGTCAGCACGACGTAGACGGCGACTCCGGCGGCGGCGAGGAACAGCAGCGGGAACATGACGGCCAGCTCGGAGAACCCCTTGATGTCCTCGGCGAGGGTGGCGTTGGAGGGCTGCTCGGCGCGGGTGATCGCCGCGCCCGCGCCGTGCCCCCGCGCGGCGCCGGTGAGGGCCGCGTCGAGGTCCGCGGCGTGCTCGCGTCCGGCGGCGGTGTAGTAGACGGCGACCTGGGCGGGCGCCTCGGGCCCGGCGAGCCGGCGGGCGAGCGGCTCGGGGACGAACAGGACGCCGAACGATCCGGGCGCGGGCAGCACGTTCTGGCGGCTGGCGGCGGGCCACAGGTACTCGGGCGAGGACGCGGTGCCGCGCACGGACAGGGGCTGCCAGGCCTTCCCGTCCCACGCCGACACCTGGTCGCCCGGCTTCAGTCCCGCGTGGTCGGCGATGTGCCGCTCGGCGAGGACGCCCTGCGGCGCGGCCGGGTCGAGGTAGGCGCCGTCGAGGATCTTCACCCGGTTCACCGCGGGCTGCGATCCGGCGGGGAATCCGACGACGCGGCCGACGAGGGTGCCGCCGCCCGGCATGCGCAGCGGGACGTCCGCGACCGTGCGGACGGCGACCGCCGCCACCCCGGGCCGCGCCGACGCCTCCTCCGCGATGGCGGCGGTGTCGCCGCCCGTCAGCGTCAGGTCGGCGAACCGGTACTTGTGGAACGCCGCCTGGTAGCCGGCGTCGAGGTTCTTGTAGGCGTCGTAGGACGCGCCGAACAGCGCGACGCCGAGCATCACCAGCACCACCACCGACACCAGCTGCGCGGGGCGGCGCCGCAGGTCGCGGCGGAGCTTGACGTTGAGGACGCTCCCCCTGCCGCTCACCCTGCCGCTCCTCCTGCCGCTCACCAGGTCACCTCGTCGGCGCCGGCCGGTTCGGCGTTGGCTGTGACCTCGACGACGCGGCCCGACCGCATCCGCACCACGCGGTGCGCGATGGCGGCGATCGCGGCGTTGTGGGTGACGACCAGGACCGTCCGGCCCTCGCGGTTGAGGTCCTGCAGGACGTGCAGGACGCCGCGCCCGGTCTCCAGGTCGAGGGCGCCGGTCGGCTCGTCGCACAGCAGCAGCGCCGGGTCCTTGGCGATGGCGCGGGCGATCGCGACGCGCTGCTGCTCGCCGCCCGACAGCTGCGCCGGGAAGTGGCCGCCGCGCTCGGCGAGCCCGACGGCGGCGAGCGCCGCCGCCGACCGCTCGCGGTCGCCGCGGCCGGTCAGCTCGGCGACCAGCCGGACGTTCTCCAGCGCGGTCAGCGACGGGACGAGGTTGAAGAACTGGAACACGAACCCGACGGTGTCGCGCCGGTAGGCGGTGCGGGCGTCCTCGCCGAGCCCGGAGATGTCGCGGCCGCCGGCGATCACCTCGCCCTCGGTGGCGGGCTCGATCCCGCCGATCAGGTTGAGCAGGGTCGTCTTGCCGGACCCGGACGGGCCGAGCAGCACGACGAACTCACCCTGCCGCACCTCCAGGTCCACCTCGCGCAGCGCGCGGACCTGGGCGTGGCCCGTCCCGTAGGTCTTGCCGGCCCCGCGCAGCAGCACCGCCGGCGGGGCGTCTCCGGGGGCGGTCCCGTCCTGCCGGACGGGTGCCGGCTCACTTCCGTGTCGCGTCATCGCCGTCTCCTCCGTCTTCCTCGTCTTCCTCGTCGGCTTCGTCTTCACCGGCTTCGTCTTCGCCCGCGTGCCCGGACGGGCGCAGCAGGGCGAGCAGCCCGGCCGTCGCGTCGCCGGCCTCGGTTCCCGGGTCGATCAGCACGTGCAGGAGCAGCCCGTCGATCAGCGCGGCGAGCACCACCGCCATGCCGCGGGGGTCGGCGTCGGGGCGCAGCAGCCCCGCCGCCCGGTTCTCGGCGAGCCGGGCGGTGAGCAGGTCGCGGAACATCCGGATCTGCCGCTCGCTCTCGGCGCGCAGCTCGTCGTCGCGCAGGCCGCTCAGCATCGCCTCGATGACCACCCGCTGCTCGGCGGTGCCGGAGCCGCGCTCCATGAGCCCGCGGACGGCTTCGACGACGCCGGCGAGGGCGTCCTCGGCCTGCAGGATCGCCTCGACGGGGGCTTCCAGTTCCTTCTCCACGGCGTGCATGACCGCGGCGCGCCGCAGGGCGTCCACGGACCCGAAGTAGTAGTGCACGAGCGCGTTGTTGGCCTTGGCCCGGTCGGCCACGGCCCGCGACGTCACCGCGGCCCAGCCGCTCTCGGCCATCACCGCGACGGCCGCCTCCAGCAGCCGGATCCGCGTGGGCACCTCGCCCTTCGCCATCGTCCCCCGCCTCTTGGTCATTCGCTTTAAGCAACTGCCCAACACCCTAGCCCGAACCTTTGCACCATGCAAAGGTCAAGGTGGGAGGGCGCGCGGAGAAGGGGCGGCGGAGAAGGAGCGGCGCGCCGTCCGAGCTGCGGCTCGGGCTGGCCAGGCGGCATCCGGCGGCGGATTCCGCCTACGGCCGGGCGGTGCGGCTGAGTCTCAAGGGCCGGCATCGCCCCGCCGGGGGCGTGCGGCATGTGCGTGGCGGACGGCGGGCCCCGGCCGCGCCGGCTACGGCGTGGTGGCGGCCGGGCGGACCGCGCCGGAGCGCCCCCGCGCCGGGCTCGCGGCGCGGGGGCGCCGGGCGTCGCTCAGGCGTCCCTGCGCTTGAGGAGGAACGCGGCGAGGGCGAGGAGCGCGGCCGTCCAGAGCGCGAAGACGCCGTAGCCCTGCCAGGGGGTGAGCAGGTCGTCGGGGCCCTGGTGGGCTCTGGAGATCAGCTGGCCCGCCTCCGACGGCAGGTAGGCGTGGACGTGCTCGCCGATGCTGCCGGGCAGCAGCATGGCGAGCGGCGCGAGCACCAGCACGAACCCGATGACGCCGGTGATGCCGCCGGCGGTGTGCCGCACGATCGCGCCGATCGCGAGCGCGAACAGGCCGAGCATCGCCAGGTACAGACCGCCGCCGATGACGGCGCGCAGCACGCCCTCGTCGCCGAGCGACACCTCCATCCGGTCCCCGATGATCCCCGCGCCGATGAAGAACGACGCGAACGACACCGCGACGCCGAGGACGAGGACGACCAGCGCGAACACCAGGGACTTGGCCCACAGCATCGGGAGCCGCCGCGGCACCGCGAGCAGGCTGGCGCGGATCATGCCGGTGGAGTACTCGGAGCCGATCACCAGGACGCCGAGGACGCAGACGGTCAGCTGGCTGAGGAAGAACCCGCTGCCGAGGATGAAGCTGACCGGGTCGGCGGAGATCTGGGCGCGGTCGCCGGCGTCGGTGTTGTCCCACTGCGACATCGTCAGGCCGACGAACAGCGCGGTGAACCCGAGGTCGAGGACGACCAGCAGGATCAGCGACCACAGCGTGGACCGGACCGTGCGGATCTTCGTCCATTCGGCGAGCATCAGCCGCCCGAAGCCGGGCCGGCCGTGCGCGGCCGGGCCTGCGTCGGGTGTGGCGGTGGCCGTGGTCATCGGGTCTCCCCCTCCTGGCCGGGGACGGCTCCGGGCACCGCGCCCGGCACGGGTCCGGGGACGGCTCCGGGGACGGCTCCGGCGGCGGTGCCGTACTCGACGCTGTCGCGGGTCAGTTCCATGAACGCCGACTCCAGCGAGCCGCGGCTCGGGGCCAGCTCGTGCAGGACGATCCCCTCGGCGGCGGCCAGTTCCCCGACGCGGGGCGCCTCCATGCCGGTGACCGTGATCAGGCCGTCGCCCCCCGGGGCGGCCTTGCCGCCCTCGGCGGCGACGATGTCGGCGAGGCGCGCGGCGCCGGGGCTGCGCACCGTCACCGTCTTCTCGGTGCTGCGCTCGATGAACTCCTCGGTGGAGCAGTCGGCGATCAGCCGGCCGCGCCCGATGACGATGAGGTGCTCGGCCGTGACGGCCATCTCGTTCATGAGGTGGCTGGAGACGAACACGGTCCGCCCCTCGGCGGCCAGCCGCTGTATGAGGGTGCGGACCCACACGATGCCCTCGGGGTCGAGGCCGTTGACGGGCTCGTCCAGGATCAGCACGGACGGGTCGCCGAGCAGCGCCGCGGCGATGCCGAGCCGCTGCCCCATGCCGAGGGAGAACCCGCCGGCGCGCTTGCGGGCGGCTTCGGTGAGCCCGACGAGGTCGACGACCTCGTCGACGCGCCGCTTGCCGATGCCCTGCGTCTGCGCCAGGCACAGCAGGTGGTTGTAGGCGCTGCGGCCGGTGTGCACGGCGCGCGCCTCCAGCAGCGCGCCGACGACGCGCAGCGGCGCGTCCAGGTCGCGGTAGTGGCGGCCGTGGATGCGGGCGTCGCCGCGGTCGGGCCGGTCCAGGCCGAGCAGCAGCCGCATGGTGGTCGACTTCCCGGCCCCGTTCGGGCCGAGGAACCCGGTCACCCGGCCGGGGGCGACCGTGAACGACAGGTCGTCCACGGCGGTCTTGTCGCCGTAGCGCTTGGTGAGGTTCTCCGCCTCGATCATTCGCACTTCCCGGGCTGGTCGGCGGTGTTCCGGTGATCGTGATCACACTAGCGCGCCCCGCGCGGTGCCCGGATCCTCCGCAATGCGGACCCGCCTCCGACCTGGGTAGGGGGCCGCGCCCCGCGCTCCACCGGCCCGGATGCGTCGAGGCGCCCTCCCGAGGCCGGGAGGGCGCCCTCGCGCGATCCGTATCGCGCGTTTCCGTATCAGGCGGCGTTGACGCCGTCGGCGGCGTTGACGTCCTTGTGGAACCGCCTGTGGACGTACAGCTTCTCGCCGAGGGTCTCGCAGCGCCACCACAGGCCGCTCGGCGGGCCGATCCGGGTCTGGCGGGGCAGTTCGAACAGGACCTCGCCGACGGGGGTCGTGCGGATCCGCCCGGACCGGCACACCAGGATGCGCCGGTCGGTGACGACGACGACGCGGTAGGCGTTGGCGAAGATGATGATCCAGTAGGTGAGCAGCGCGAAGTACTGGCTGACGGTCTGGGCGCCGAACACCGCCTGGATGTTCTCGCCCGGCTGCAGGACGTGGGCCGCGTTGGCGCGCATCTTGTCGCGGATGGCCACGGTCGGGACCTTTCTCGTAATTCCAAGTGGGGGGCCCGACTCCCGCGAAACGTCTGGTCATCGGGCGGACCGATTGTGTCATCGATCACCCCCGGCTCCTACCGTTTTCTTCTCTTTGGCCCGTTCAGGCCGCCCGCGCCGCCAACCTTATTGACCACCCGTCAATAGTGGGCGAGGATGGCCGCCAGGATCCGACCGACCGCCGGGAGGCCCGCTTGCCCGCCGCAGCCCCGATCCCCGCCCCCGACCGGCTGGCGGAGCGGCTCGCCGACCGCGACGTCCTGCGCACGCTGGCCGCCGAACCCCTCGTCGGCCTCGCCGCCGGGCGGGCGCTGCTCATGCAGCTCGCCCACCCGGGCGTCGCCCGCGGCGTCGCCGAGCACAGCGACTTCGCCGACCGGCCCCTCGCCCGTCTGTTCGGCACCCTCGACTTCCTGCTCATCACCACGTTCGGGACGCCGGAGCAGGT
Source organism: Actinomadura latina NBRC 106108 (assembly GCF_001552195.1). Classification (GTDB taxonomy): domain Bacteria; phylum Actinomycetota; class Actinomycetes; order Streptosporangiales; family Streptosporangiaceae; genus Spirillospora; species Spirillospora latina. The sequence continues at coordinate 11,972 of NZ_BCQS01000023.1, read as the reverse complement.
CGCGCGGATCGCGGCGAAGGTCCGCGGCATCCACACGACGGTCCGCGGCGAGGGCTACTCCGGCAACGACCCCGCCCTCCAGATGTGGGTCAACGCGACGCTCATCGACTCGGCCCTGTACATCCACGAGACGCTGATGCGGCCCGGCGACACCGACCCGGAGGAGTACTACCGGCAGGCCCGGATCGTCGCCGAGGTCCTCGGCTGCCCGCTGGAGGCGCAGCCGCCCGACCTGGCGGCGTTCCGCGCCTACATGGCCGACACGCTCGCCGCGCTGGAGGTCACCGGCGAGGCCCGCGAGGTCGCCGGCGCCGTCCTGTGGCCGCGCAAGCTCCGCGTCCTGCTCCCCGGCCTCGTCGTGTTCCGGCTGGTCACCGCCGCGCTGCTGCCCGAGCGGCTGCGCGAGGAGTACGGGCTGGCGTGGACGCCGGCCCGCCGCCGCGCCGCCGCGCTGCTGCTGTGGAGCGCCTCCGCCGGCCACCGGGTGACGCCCCGGTTCCTGCGGCGCCCGCCGCAGCCCCTCCTGGTCCGGCTGGCGAGCCACCGCGTGAACCGCACGCTGTCCGCGCGCCGCGCCCGCCGCCGCGACGAGCGCCCCTAGCCGACGGACGAGTACGCGACGACGCCGCGGCGCATCGCGTCCATCGCGCGGCGGGCGGTCTTGCGGATGTGGCTGTTCGGCGGGGCCGCGTCGACGATCTGGCCGAGCAGGTCCAGCAGCTGCTTGACCGCGCGGACGAAGTCGCCCGCGGTCAGGTCGCTCTCCAGCAGCACCTCGTCGAGGTCGTCGCCCTTCGCCCACCGGTACGCCGTCCACGCGAACCCCAGGTCGGGCTCCCGCAGGAACGACACCCGGTTGTCGCGCTCGACGGCGTCCAGCTGCCCCCACAGCCGCACCATCGCGGCGAGGGCGTCCTGCGCGGCGCCCGCCGGGGTGCGGGGCGGGGTGGCGTCGTCGGGCTGCCGCGACTCGTACACCAGCGCCGACACGCACGCGGCCAGCTCGGCGTGGCCGAGCTTCTCCCACAGCCCCTCGCGGAGGCTCTCGGCGGTCAGCAGGTCCAGCTCGTTGTAGATGCGGCCAAGGCGGCGGCCCTCGTCGGTGACCGAGTCGCCGTCGAGGTAGCCGAGCTGCTCCAGCACCCCGCAGACCCGGTCGAACGTGCGGGCGATCACCTGGGAGCGGCCCTCGACGCGGCGGCGCAGCTGCTCGGTCTCCCGGTCGAGGCGGTGGTACCGCTCCGCCCAGCGGGCGTGGTCCTCGCGCTGGTCGCAGCCGTGCACCGGGTGGCGGCGCAGATCGGCGCGCAACCGGGCGACCTCGGCGTCCTCGGCGGCGGCCGAGTCGGCCCGGGCCCGCTTGCGGTCGCGGACGTCGTCGGGCACCCGGTTGCGCAGCGTGGACGCCAGGTCGCGGCGGTCCTGCGGGTTGCGGGGGCTGAACGACTTCGGGATCCGGATCCGGTCGACCGGCTCCACCGCGCGCGGGAAGTCCTGGATCGACAGCCGCTGCACCGACCGGTTGATCGTCAGCACCAGCGGCGCGGGCCCGTCCGAGCGGCGCCCCACCCCGGGGTCGAGGACGACGGCGAGGCCGGTGCGCCGCCCCGACGGCACGATGATCACGTCGCCGGGCCGCAGGCGCTCCAGCGACTTCGCCGCCTCGGCGCGGCGGGCCCCGGCGCGCTCCCGGGACAGCTCGGACTCCCGGTCCGACAGCCGCCGCCGCATCGCCGCGTACTCCATGAAGTCGCCGAGGTGGCACTGCGCGGCCTTGGCGTACCCCTCCAGGGCCTCCTCGTTCTTGTGGACCTGCCGGGCCAGCCCCACCACCGCGCGGTCGGCCTGGAACTGCGCGAACGACTCCTCCAGCAGCGTCCGGGCCCGCTCGTTCCCGACGGCGCCGACGAGGTTCACCGCCATGTTGTACGACGGCCGGAAACTGGAGTTCAGCGGGTAGGTGCGGGTGCCGGCGAGCCCGGCGACCGACGCCGGCTCCACGCTCGGGCCCCACACCACGACGGCGTGGCCCTCCACGTCGATGCCGCGCCGCCCGGCGCGGCCGGTCAGCTGCGTGTACTCGCCCGGGGTCAGGTCGACGTGCGCCTCCCCGTTCCACTTGTCGAGCTTCTCGATCACGACGGTGCGGGCCGGCATGTTGATGCCGAGCGCCAGCGTCTCCGTCGCGAACACCGCCTTGATCATCCCGCGGGTGAACAGCTCCTCGACGATCTCCTTGAACGTCGGCAGCATCCCGGCGTGGTGGGCGGCGACACCGCGCGACAGGCCCTCCAGGAAGTCGCCGTAGCCGAGGATCCGCAGGTCCTCCGGCGCGATGTCGGCGGTGCGCAGCTCGGCGTGCGCGCGGATCTCCTCCGACTCCTCCTTCGACGTCAGCCGGATCCCCGCGTGCAGGCACTGCAGGACGGCGGCGTCGCAGCCCGCGCGGGAGAAGATGAACGTGATCGCCGGGAGCAGCCCGGCGCGCTCCAGCCGCTCGATCACGTCCGGCCGCGCCGGGGGCCGGAACCGCTGCGGGCGCGGCGCGCGGCGGCGGCCGGTGCGGCGGCCCTGGTTGACCTTGGCGCGGCGGACCTCCTCCACCGCCATCCGCGTCAGCTGCGGGTTCAGCCGCGCCTGCCGGTCCTTGCCCTTGCCCGTGTCGACGAAGAGGTCGTACAGGCGGGTGCCGACGAGCATGTGCTGGAACAGCGGGACGGGACGGTGCTCGTCCACGATCACGGCCGTGTCGCCGCGGACCTCGTGCAGCCACTCGCCGAACTCCTCGGCGTTCGACACCGTCGCCGACAGCGCCACGATCCGCACCGAGTCCGGAACGTGGATGATCACCTCTTCCCACACGGCGCCGCGGAACCGGTCGGCGAGGTAATGCACCTCGTCCATCACGACGAACGCCAGCCCCGCGAGGGTCTGCGACCCCGCGTACAGCATGTTCCGCAGCACCTCGGTCGTCATCACGACGATCGGCGCCTCGCCGTTCACGCTGTTGTCGCCGGTGAGCAGCCCCACCTTCTCCGGCCCGTACCGGCGGACGAGGTCGGCGTACTTCTGGTTCGACAGCGCCTTGATCGGCGTGGTGTAGAAGCACTTGGTGCCGGTGGTCAGCGCCAGGTGGACGGCGAACTCCCCCACCACCGTCTTCCCGGATCCGGTGGGCGCGGCGACCAGCACGCCGCTGCCGTCCTCCAGCGCCCGGCACGCCTCCAGCTGGAACGGGTCCAGCTCGAAGTCGTACAGGGTGCGGAAGTCCAGCAGGGCCGGGCCGTTCCCGGCGGTGCGCCTGCGGTAGGCGGCGTACCGCTGGGCCGGGGTCTCGCCGGCCGACGTGGTGTCGGGGGTGGTCATACCTTCGAGCCTACGGTTTCGACCGGCCCGATACCCAATTCACGGGCGCCGCGCTCCGCGGGCGCCGTGATCGCGGACGGCGGTCAGCGGGGGGCGGTCAGCGGGGCGCGTCGCCCTTCTCCAGCTCGGCGTCGATCGCCTCCAGGTCCAGCGGGGACGCCTCGTCGTCCGCCAGGCCCGCGTACGGGTCGGGGCGGCGGGCGCGGCGGCGGTCGTTCAGGAACGCCAGCAGCGCCGCGATCTCGAACAGCAGCACGGTCGGCAGCGCCAGCGCCAGCATCGTGAACGGGTCGGCGCTCGGCGTGGCGACCGCCGCGAACACGAAGATGCCGAACAGGATCATCCGCTGCATCCGGCGGATCCGCGCCGAGCTCAGCACCCCCGCCAGGTTCAGGACCACCACGAACAGCGGGAGCTCGAACGTCAGCCCGAACACCAGCAGCATCGTCAGCACGTAACTGAGATAGCTGTCGACGGTGATCAGCGGTTTGACGTCGTCGGCGACGAACCCCAGGAAGATCGCCAGGCCCTTGTCGACGGTCACGTACGCCAGCGCCGTGCCGACGAAGAACAGCGGGACCGCCGCGCCCAGGAACACGTACGTCCAGCGCCGCTCCCGGCTGTACAGGCCCGGCGCGATGAACGCCCACAGCTGGTACAGCCAGACCGGCGCGGAGATGACCCCGCCGATGATGCAGGAGATCTTCAGCTTCAGGAAGAACGAGGAGAAGATCCCGTTGACGAACAGGGAGCACTCGTCCTTGTCGACCACGTGGGACTGCGGCAGCGAGCAGTACGGCTGCTTCAGGAAGTCCCACACCGGGTCGAACAGCAGCCAGCCGACGATCGCGCCGACCACGAAGGCCAGGATCGCCTTGATCAACCGGTTGCGCAACTCACGGAGATGGTCCATGAGGGGCATGCGGCCGTCGGGGGCGGCGGCATCGTGCCTGCTCAGCTTCATCGTCGGCATTCAGGCTCGGGGGTCGGCGAGGGAATCGTCGCGGCGGGCGGGGGCCGTCAGCCCTGGCGCAGCTTGCCGGGGTCCGACACCGGCACGCCCTGGATCGGCTCACCGGAGCCGATCGCGCCGCGCGGCCGCTGGCCCGCCTCGCCCGCCGCCGCCTCGCGGTCCAGCCGCGCCGCCTCCTCGCGGAGCCGCGCCGCCTTCTCCCTCGGGTCCTCGCTCTGCGCCGCCGGGGCCGCCTGCGCGGGCCGGTCCGCGGGCGCGTCGTCATCGTCCTCGCGCAGGCCCTTGGTCTCGGCCTTCAGGATCCGCGCCGACTTGCCCAGCGACCGCGCGAGCTGCGGAAGCTTCGCCGACCCGAAGATCAGCACGACGACCAGCAGGATGATGAGCAGTTCGGGAGTCCCGATGTTCGGCATGACAATCCTCTTCAGCAGAATGGCACTCAGGCCGATCGTACGCCCTCATCCGGCGTTTGTGACGGCCGAGGCTCGGGGAGACGGGAGAGTTCATCGCGCAGCGCCGACTGTTTCGGCTCCAGCCGCCGCCGGGTGCGTTCCAGTTCACGGCCGAAGCGCCGCACGCCCAGCCACACCCTGAAGGCGCACCACGCGAGCACGGCCAGGCCGGCGAAGCCCAGCGACACCGACACCGCGACCCACATCACGCCCGCCACGCTATCCGATCCGTCACGCCAAGCCGTACCGCGCCAGTGCGCGAGCCGCGTCCTCGCGGACCCCGGCGGCGACGCCCTCGGGCGCCACCACGCGGCCCTGGTCGCCGAGCCGCAGCGCCAGGCCCCGCACCCACCGCGCGTCCGGGGTCCGCAGGACGACCCGCAGCCGTCCCTCCCCCAGCTCCTCCACGCTCTCGCACGGGTAGTAGTCGGCCACCCACCGGCCGCGCGCCGTCAGCTCCAGCGTGACCGCCTCGTCCTGCGGCGACGGCCGGAACAGGCCCGCGTCCACGTCGATCGGCTCGGCCTCGTCCGGCACCTGCGCGGGCACGTCCAGCACCGCCAGGTCGGCGATCCGGTCCAGCTTGAACAGCCGCACCGCCTCCGCCCGCCGGCACCACCCCTCCAGGTAGGTGTTGCCCTCCACGACCAGCAGCCGCATCGGGTCGACGTCCCGCTCGGTGTTCTCGTCCCGCGCCGGCACGTAGTAGGTGAGGTGCACCCTGCGGCGCGCCGCGATCGCGTCCCGCAGCACCCCGACGGCGGTGCGGGCCGGATCGGCCGTCCCGCCGTAGGCGTCCACCTCCACCGAGACCTGGCTGGACACCGCCGCGGCCTCCCCCGCCGCGCTCTCCAGCTTCGCGATCACCCGGCTGAGCGCGTCCCGGTCGTCCAGATCCGGGATCCCCGCCAGCATCCGCAGCGCCACCAGCAGCGCCGACGCCTCGTCCACCTTCAGCCGCAGCGGCCGCGCGATCGACTCCGCCTCCGCCACCGTGATCTCCCCGCCCTCGTAGGACAGGTCGATCGGGCAGTACGGGTCGGGCGCGCGCAGCTCCACGCACCACAGCAGGTTCAGGTCGTCGATCAGCTGCTTCTCGGTCACCCCGAACGCGGCCGCCGCCTCGCCGAGCGCCACCGAGTCGCGGTTCACCACATAGGGGACGAGCGCCAGCAGCCGCCCCAGCCGGCCGGTCGACGTCGTCGCCGCGGTCCTGCCGCTCATCGGACCCTCTCCTCCCCCGCCGGGTGCCCACCGGCGCCCGCCAGCACCGACTTCAGGTGCTGGATCACCGCCTCCCGCAGATCCGGCGGGTCGAGCACCACCACATCGTCGGCGAACCGCGCCAGGTACGGCGCGAACCGGTCCGCGTCGCGGAACGTCAGAGTCGCCTCGTCCCAGTCGCCGCCGCCCGCCTCGCCCGCCTCGCCCGCCTCGCCCGCCGCGGGCCGCACGTCGCGCGCCCACCGCCGCGGGCCCTGCGCCGCGCCGCGCCGCAGCCGCACCGTCGCCGGCCGCGGCTCGCTCACCGGGTCGCCCCAGTCGAACGCGATGCGCCGCACGTCCACCCCGTCCGGGACCGTCACCGACCCGGCCGGGCCGTCCGCCGCGACCTCGCCCACGACCCGGCTCAGCCGGAACACCCGCTGCTCGTCGCGGTCGCGGTCGAACCCCACCACGTACCAGCGGCCCCGCCGGCTCACCACGCCCCACGGCTCCAGATGCCGCCGCGCCACCGACGTCCGCCCGATGCCCTGGTAGTCGAACGCCACCGGGCGGGCGTCCCGCACCGCCTCCCACAGCGCCGCGAACGCCGGCTCGTGGGTGTTCAGCCGCGGCTCGATGCCCACCGCGGGCGCCGCGTCCGCCTCCACTCCGGCCGCGCGCAGCTTCAGCAGCGCCCCCGACGCCGCCTCGGCCATGCTCGCCCGCTGCCATACCCGCGCCGCGAGGCCCAGCACCGCCGCCTCGTCCGGCGTCAGGTGGATGTCGGGCAGCTCGTAGGCCTGCGGCGGGATCCGGTACCCGATCTCCTCGCCGCCGCCGCCCTGCAGGTCGCTGCCGACCTCCAGCGGGACGCCGAGCTCGCGCAGCTCCTCCTTGTCCCGCTCGAACATGCGCTTGAACGCCTCGTCGGAGTCCGGGTAGCCGGGCACCGCCCGGCGGATCTGCTCGGCCGTCAGATAGCGCCGGGTCGCGAGCAGGCAGACCACCAGATTCAGCAGGCGCTCGGTCTTGCGCCGCGACACTCCGCCACCACCTCGTTCCCTCCGTGTTCCCCGTATGGGCCCCGCCCCCGCCGGGTGTGCCCATCGCCCCCGCGAGCCGTCCCGCAGGACGCTACCGTTTCCCGGTGTGATCCGATGGCGCAAAGGCACAGTTGAGGACATCCGCCACGAATGGCCGGGGGCGGTCGAGCTGAACGTCTCGATCGGGGACGACGGCACGCACCGCGCACTGGCCTATCCCGCCCTGGTGGGCCGGCCCGAACCGGGCGATACCGTCCTGCTCAACACTACGGCCTTGGCGATGGGCCTCGGCACCGGCGGCTACGCGATGGTCGTCGCGGTCCCCGACCGGCTCCCGCCCGACCCCACCGGCCCCGGCCACCTCGTCAAGGCCCGCTACACCCCCCTGCAGGCCACCGTCCTCGGCGCCGACGAGCAGGACTCCCCCCACCACGACCTGCTCCGCGACGCCGACTCCCTCGACGGCATGCCCGTCATCGTCGCCGACCTGCACTCCGCGCTGCCGCCCATCCTCGCCGCGCTACTGGACTCCCGGCCGTCCACGCGCGTCGTGTACGTCATGCCGGACGGCGCCGCGCTGCCGTCCTGGTTCTCCATGTCCATCGCGCGGCTGAAGGACGCCGGGGCCCTCACCGCCACCGTCACCGCCGGGCAGGCGTACGGCGGCGACCTCGAAGCCGTCACCGTCCACACCGGTCTCCTCGCCGCCCGGCTCGTCCTGGACGCCGAGGTCGCCGTCCTCGCCCAGGGGCCCGGCAACCTCGGGACCGGGACGAAGTGGGGCTTCTCCGGCGTCTCGGCCGGCGAGGCCGTCAACGCGGCGTCGGTCCTCGGCGGCCGGCCGGTCGCCTCCCTGCGCGTCAGCGAGGGCGACAGGCGGGAACGCCACATCGGCGTCTCCCACCACTCCCTCACCGCCTACGGCCGCGTCGCGCTCGCCGCGGCCGACGTCCCCGTCCCCGAACTCGGCGGCGCGTTCGGCGCCCGCGTCGCCGCCGAGGCCGCCCCCCTCGGCGACCGGCACCGCCTCGTCCCCGTCCCCGTCGACGGCCTCCACGACGCCCTCAGGGCCGCCGAGAAGAACTGGGGCGTCCGCCTGTCCACCATGGGCCGCAGCCTCGACGAGGACCTCCCCTACTTCCTCACCGCCGCCGCCGCCGGCCGCCACACCGCCACCCTGCTCGGCTAACCGGCCGACGAGGCCGCGGGCTCTGCGTCCGCGGCCTCCGCAGCGGCTGCGGCCTCCTCGGCCTCCGCGGCCGTGTAGGCCGAACTGAACGTGAACGCGCGGGCGGACGGGCCCTGCGCGCGGAGCAGCGCGAGGCGCTCCATGGCCTCCGCCACCGTCGGGACGCGGCCCGCCGGGATCCACCACAGGACGAGGTGCGCCTCACCGTGCCGCCGGAACCACTCGCGGCGGCGGCGCATCGTCTCCAGATGGGGGCTGCGGTAGACGAAGTCCCACAGCGCCTCCGCCGACTCCCACACCGAGAAATTGACGATCACGTCGTCGCCCGCCGGACGCATGCCGGTGGCGTCGGGCCGCCCCTCCTCCACCAGCCGCCACACGAAACCCGGCGCCGCGTCGGCGAGGGCGTTCACCGGGTCCAGCAGCGCGACGAAGTCCTCCGCGCGCGGGTCGTCCAGCGGGAAGCGGAGCGCGGCGACGTTGAACTGGGCGAGGTGGTACCGGGTGCCTTCGGTCATGATCCCCAGCCCACCACGGCGCCCGCTTCTATGTCAATCCTGATTGTTTTTAGAAGGTTCGGCCGCCACACAGCACCACCCCGGACGCGGATCCATCCGCACCCGGACCGCCGACCCCTCCGTCAACCCCTCCAGCAACGCCAGATTCATCCCGCACACCAGCGGCGGAAACGCCTCCGCCACCGTATGGAACGGGCAGTTCCGCATCCGGAGCACACCGCCGTCCCCATCCAGGACAGGCTCATAGCCGCGCTCGGCCAGCACCCCCGCCAGGTCACCGATGCCGCCGCACCACCCCCGCAGCGCCCTCCCCCGCCGGCGCGCCGCGTCCTGCAACTCCATGTCCAGACCCGCCGACTCGGCCGCCTCCGCCAGCAGACCCGCCGCCGTCCGGTAATCCCGCGCCGGCACCGACACGCCCCGCTCCCCCGCCGACCGCCGGTACACCTTCGCCGGACGCCCCGCACCCGGCCCCGACCGGCCCGTCAGCCGCCGGCTCCCCGCCTCCAGCAACCCCGCGTCCGCGAGCTTGTCCAGATGGAACGCCGCCAGCGTCCGCGCGACACCCGCCGCCTCCGCCGCCTCATTGCGCCCCACCTCGCGCCCCTGCGCGGCCACGTACTCGTACAGCCGCCGCCGCACCGGATCCTGCAGCAGCGCGATCGCGTCGATGTCCTCCACCCCGCCATTCTAAGAACAACGAGGATGCGGATTAGAGCCGCCGGTCAGCTCGCACCCAGCAGATCCACCACGAAGACGAGCGTGTCGTCCCCCTTGATCCCCGCCTGCGCCAGCCCCTTCTTCCCGTACCCCAGCGACGGCGGCACCACCAGCAGCATCCGGCTCCCCACCCGCTGCCCGACGAGACCCTGATCCCAGCCCTTCATCACCTGGCCGGTCCCGATCGGCACCGCACGCGGGCCCGCCTTCGACCACGACGCATCGAACACCTGCCCGTTCCGCCAGAAATACCCCGCATACTGCAGCACCACCAGCTGCTCCTTGCGCACCGCCGGACCGTCCCCCTGCACCAGCGCCCGCACCTGCAGCTTCTTCGGCGGCGCCGACCGCGGCATCGTCACCACCGGCGCCCGCCCCGCCGGCGCCTCCGCCACCCTCGGCAACCCCGGCTCGGTCAACGGCGCCGCTTTCTTCCCGTGCGGGCCCGCCGTCTTCGAATACACCGCCCGCACGTCCAGCACGTACACCAGCGTGTCGCCCGCCCCCACCTGATGCTTCGGATCACCCTCCGCACCGAAACCGTCCCCCGGCGGAATCCGCGCCACCACCCGCGACCCCGCCCGCGCCCCCTCGAACGCCTTCACCAGCCCCGGCACCAGCTGACCCGTCGGAAACGCCCCCGGCTGCCCCTTCGAGTAACTGCTCGCCAGCAGCTTCCGCCCGTTCTTGCTCCACCGGTAACCCACATAGTCGGCCACCACCAGATCACCCTTGCGGGCCGCCGTCCCCTTCCCCTCCTTCAGCGTCTCCACCGCCAGAGAGTCGCCCGGCGCGCCCTTCGGGAACTTCACCTCCGGCAACTTCCCGAAATCGCCACGCACCGTGACATCCACCCCATCGCCGCCCCAACACCCCGCCACTAGCGCCAACGGCGCGGCGAGCACGACGGCCACGGACAACGACCGGAAACGACGGCGCATACGGGGGCCCTCCGAGGGGTGACGACCGCTACTGCGCGCTCACCCTACCGCCCAGGTGACCTGCCGGTAGCCTCCGGCGCGCGTGTCGCGCCGGAGGCCGCCGCACAGCCCGCTACATCCCCGCGATCAGCTTGTCGACCCGCTCGTCCACCGACCGGAACGGATCCTTGCACAGCACCGTCCGCTGCGCCTGATCGTTCAGCTTCAGATGCACCCAGTCCACCGTGAAATCACGCCGCTTCTCCTGCGCCTTCCGGATGAACTCGCCCCGCAGCCGCGCCCGCGTCGTCTGCGGCGGAACCGACTTCGCCTCGAAAATGTCGAGGTCACGGGCCACCCGATCCACCGACCCCCGCTTCTCCAGCAGGTAGTACAGGCCGCGGTCGCGATGCACATCGTGGTACGTCAGATCGAGCTGCGCCACACGCGGCGACGACAGCGGCAGATCGTACTTCCGCCGGTACCGCTCGATCAGCTTGTACTTCGTCACCCAGTCGATCTCACGCGACACCAGATCCAGATCACCGGTCTCCACCGCGCGCAGCGTCCGCTCCCACAGCTCCAGCACCCGCTTCGCCGTCGCGTCCCCGCCCCGCGCGTCCACGAAATCGCGCGCCTTCCCGAAATACTCCTTCTGGATCTCCAGCGAACTCGCCTCCCGGCCGTTCGCCAGCCGCACCTTCCGCCGGCCCGTCATGTCATGGCTCACCTCGCGGATCGCCCGGATCGGGTTCTCCAGCGTCAGATCCCGCATCACCACCCCGGCCTCGATCATCCGCAGCACCAGATCGGTCGCCCCGACCTTCAGCAGCATCGTCGTCTCACTCATGTTCGAGTCACCGACGATCACATGCAGCCGCCGGAACCGCTCCGCGTCCGCGTGCGGCTCGTCCCGCGTATTGATGATCGGACGCGACCTCGTCGTCGCCGACGACACGCCCTCCCAGATGTGCTCCGCCCGCTGCGACACGCAGTACACCGCACCCCGCGGCGTCTGCAGCACCTTCCCCGCCCCGCAGATGATCTGCCGCGTGACGAGGTACGGGATCAGGACGTCGGCCAGCCGCCCGAACTCCCCGTGCCGCCCCACCAGATAGTTCTCGTGACAGCCGTACGAGTTCCCCGCCGAGTCCGTGTTGTTCTTGAACAGGTAGATGTCACCGGCGATGCCCTCCTCACGGAGCCGCCGCTCGGCGTCCACCAGCAGACCCTCCAGGATCCGCTCCCCCGCCTTGTCATGCGTCACCAGATCCACGACGCTGTCGCACTCCGGCGTCGCGTACTCCGGGTGACTCCCCACGTCCAGATAGAGCCGCGCCCCGTTCCGCAGGAACACGTTGCTGCTACGACCCCACGACACCACCCTCCGGAACAGATAGCGCGCCACCTCGTCCGGTGACAACCGCCGCTGCCCGCGGAACGTACACGTGACGCCGTACTCGTTCTCAAGCCCGAAGATGCGCCTGTCCACACCAAGACCCTATGCGGCGCGACCCCCACTTGGCAGTCTCTCGACCCCACCGTTTCCCGCGAACCCCGCACCGCCCGCGACACGGCGGGCCCG
>NZ_BCQS01000022.1 GCF_001552195.1 Actinomadura latina NBRC 106108 | reverse complement strand
CCACCGCCACCACGCCCCGACGGGCCCGTCCCCGGCCCGCGCGCCCGCCACCCGGCGGGCGCACCGGCCCGCGCCTCAGTCCTCGCCCTCGTCCGCCTCCGGGGCCGGCGCCGACGACGCCGCGGAACCGCCGGCCTCCTCCTCCGCCGCCGCCAGCAGATCCGCGATCCGCGCCGCCGTCAGCCGCTTGAACAGCCGATGCTCCCGGTTCCGGTCCAGCACCGCCACCTCCAGCGACGTCGCCTCCAGATGCCGGTCCGCGTCCTGCGCCTCCAGCGCCCGCACCGCGGTCCGCAGCGCCTCCACCAGCGCCGCCCCCTCCCGGTACCCGTCCTTCAGCGACTGCGCCACCGCGTCGGCCTGCCCGCCCATCGCGACATAACCGTGCTCGTCCGCCACCGAACCGTCGAACGTCAGCCGGTAGATCTGGTCCGACTCCGCATCGTCCCCCACCTCGGCGACGACCAGCTCCACCTCGTACGGCTTGGCCGTCTCCGTGAAGATCGTCCCCAGCGACTGCGCGTACACGTTCGCCAGCCCCCGCGCCGTCACATCGCGCCGGTCGTACTGGTACCCGTTGATGTCGGCGTACCGGACCCCGCCCAGCCGCAGGTTCTCGAACTCGTTGTACTTCCCCACCGCCGCGAACGCGATCCGGTCGTAAATCTCACTGATCTTGTGCAGTGCCCGCGACGGATTGTCCGCCACGAACAGGATGCCGTCGTCGTACTGCAGCACCACGACACTGCGGCCACGCGCGATACCTTTACGCGCATAGTCCGCCTTGTCCTTCATCTGCTGTTCGGGCGACACGTAGAACGGCATGGACACCGGTCAGGATCCCTTCTATCGCAGCGGGGCGGTCGGACCGCCCGGCGAGTCGTAACGTCCGTCCACGACGGCCTGCGCCAGCGCGCCCACCTCGTCCTCGCCCAGCCGGCGATACCCGTCCGACGTCACCGACGCCACCACCGGGAAGATCCGGCGCGCCAGATCGGGCCCGCCCGTCGCCGAGTCGTCGTCCGCCGCGTCGTACAGCGACTGCACGCACACCAGCGCCGCGTCCTCCGCCGGCAGGTCCGCCCGGTACAGCTTCTTCAGCGCACCCCGCGCGAACACCGAGCCCGAGCCGATCGAGTGGAAGTCCCGCTCCTCGTACCGGCCCCCCGCCGGGTCGTAGGAGAAGATCCGGCCCTCGTCCCGCTCCTCGTCATAGCCCGCGAACAGCGGCACCACCGCCAGGCCCTGCATCGCCATCCCGAGGTTCTGCCGCACCATCGTCGCCAGCCGGTTCGCCTTGCCCTCCACCGACAGCGTCCGGCCCTCGCGCTTCTCGTAGTGCTCGAGCTCCACCTGGAACAGCCGCACCATCTCGATCCCGATCCCGGCCGTCCCGGCGATCGCGATCGCCGAGAACTCGTCCGCCCGGAACACCTTCTCGATGTCGCGCTGCGCGATGACGTTGCCCGCCGTCGCCCGCCGGTCCCCCGCCATCACCACCCCGCCGGGGAAGCTCACCGCGACGATCGTCGTCCCGTGCGGGATGTCGTCCCCCGCCCGCGACGCCGGCGGCGTCCGCCCGCCCGGCAGCAGATGCGGGGAGTAGCCCCCCAGGAACTCGGTGAACGACGACGTGTCCGGGCTCGCGAACAACCCGGGCAGACGTCCGGTGTGCGATTCGTGGGACGCCACGCGACTCCCTTCCCTCCACCATGGCACCGGCGCTCCAACCCCACCGGCACGGACGCCTACGACCCTACTGTTCAACCCTCTCCCAGCGCATACCGCGTGATCCACCACCGCGTCAGCCCACGGCGAACCTCGCCCGCGCACATCCGCCCACCAGGCATGACGACACGCGCGCCGGAGCGAGCGCCGTGCGCGCGTGTCACGCCCCTCCGGACTCCATGCCCTCAGGAAGGCGCGAGAGCACCGTCCGGGTCCGAGTCGTCCCACGTCGGCATGTCGAGCTCCTCATCGAACGGGAGCGTCGCCTTGCGATACTCGCCGTCCTGTTCCCAGAACTCCGTCCAGCCACCCTTGGGAACCGTCGCCGGGTCGACGTCCGGGACGGTCAGCGACAGCCGTGTCCCGCCGTCCTCCATGGTCACCGTCTGGACGAGCCGCCCCTCCACGTAATCCGCCGCGCGGCGCAACGTGATCGGGTCGTCCCTGAGCTGCCCCATGCCCGTGTTGCACCCTGAGCACGCCAGGCCGCGCACCGCGCCCGTGCTGTGGTCGTGGTCCACATGCTCGCCGGGGAAGTCTCCGCAGACGGCGCAGTAGCCGACCTGCACCTTGAGGAGCCACTTGGTGTCCTCGTCGTTGATCCCGTACTTCGCGCGCAGGTGGTAGTGCCGCGCCGACTGCAGGCTGCTCTCGCGCGTCCGCCAGAACGGATCCCAGCGGACGCGGTCCGGGCCTCCGAACACCGGAGCACCGATCTCGATCCGCATCCGCCTCGCGTGGGAGCCGCGCAACTCGAGGTAGTCCGCCGCCAGACGAAGCACCTGCGGATCGTCATGGAACTGGCCGAGGCCCCCATTGCACTTGAAGCACAGGATCCGACGGACCAGGCCGCTGAGGTGGCTGTGGTCGACATGCTTCGCCTCCGCCCGGAGGCAGATCACGCAGACACCGCCCTGCTCGGCGATCATCTGCGTCACCTGCTGCTCGGTCACGCCGTACCGGAGCTTGAGCATGTAATTGCGCTGACCGCCGTGCTTCTCCTGCTTGTGTTCGGCGACCACCTGATTATGACACGGCTTGCAATAGGTAGAGAGTCCGGACTTTCGGGAGCGATTCCTCCCGAACTGGTCGACGGACTTGACCGTTTCACACCGAGGGCAATGCTTCATTCTCTTCGGAACCACACGACGCGGCTGATACGGCTTTACGGTCTCCCCCAGGCGTTCCTGCCTCTTTCTCCGCGAGGCCGCGTTCCGCAGCCCGAAGCACTCCCTGCAGTAGAGGGCCAGCCCGTCCGCCGACGCGGCCCGCTTGTAGAACTCTGTCGCAGGCTTCGTCTGACCGCAGTCACGGCACTTTTTACTAGGCACGGGCGAGACATTACCTGTCTCGCCCATGCCTTGGACTGAATATTCGAGCAACCGCCCCGCAGGATATTACGACTTCCGTGCGATGGGCAGGATGTCCGTTTTAATCACTGTCCGCCCTTTTGCACGAAACCACGGACAAATTCCTCTGCGTTCTCTTCGAGAACTTCGTCTATTTCGTCCAGAATTGAATCGACGTCGTCAGTGAGCTTTTCCTGCCGCTCCTGGACGTCCTCGGTCGTCGTGGCCTCGGTCTCCTCGACCTCTTCCGTGCGCCGGGTGGTCTGCTTCTGACCGCCGGTGTCCTTCGTGGCCATTCCGTACCTCCGCTCTGCCGGTGCCTCCGACCCTAGCCGGGATCTTCGCCGGCGAGCGGATCTTGAACGTCCGTTTCGCCGTCTCCGACCCCAGGACCGGGGGCATGGTCGGGTTATCGCCGGTCCGCCGGCCAGTGAAACGGGCAAAGCGGTCACGAAACCGAGACCTCACCCGTTAGTGCAGGTCAGCGCGGCGTTGGGGCTTCGATAGTCACACTATCCAATGGGTACGAAAGAGCCGGGCGGCGCTCGCGCGTCGCCCGGCTCCCGAGACCGTGGATCAGCTCTGGCCGGTCAGGGTGGCCACCAGGTCGGCGGCGGTGCGGCAGCGGTCCAGGAGGGCGCCCACGTGCTCCTTGGTGCCGCGCAGCGGCTCCAGGGTCGGGACGCGCTGGAGGGACTCCCGGCCCGGGACGTCGAAGATGACGGAGTCCCAGGACGCGGCGGCGACGGACTCGGCGTACTGGCGCAGGCAGCGGCCGCGGAAGTAGGCGCGGGTGTCCTCGGGCGGGTCGTCGATCGCGGCCTCGACCTGCGCCTCGGTGATGAACCGCTCGATGCGGCCGCGGTCCGCGAGCCGGTTGTAGAGGCCCTTGTCCGGGCGGATGTCGGCGTACTGCAGGTCGACGAGGTGCAGGCGCGGGTGCGACCAGTCGAGGCCGTCGCGGGTGCGGTAGCCCTCCAGGAGGGCGAGCTTGGCGACCCAGTCGAGTTCGCGGGACAGCTGCATGGGGTCGTCGCCCAGGCGGTGCAGCACGGATTCCCAGCGGTCGAGGACGTCCTTGGTCATCTCGTCGACGTCGGCGCCGAAGCGGTCCTCGACGTACTTGCGGGACTGCTCGAGGTACTCCATCTGGAGCTGGACGGCCGTCATCTTGCGGCCGTCCCGGAGGGTGAGCAGGTGCTTGCAGGACGGGTCGTGGGAGACGGCGCGGAGTGCGGCGACGGGCATGTCGACGGACAGGTCGACGGTGAGGAAGCCGTCCTCGATCATCGCGAGGACGAGGGAGGTGGTGCCGAGCTTGAGGTAGGTGGACAGCTCGGCCATGTTGGCGTCGCCGATGATGACGTGGAGGCGCCGGTACTTCTCGGGGTCGGCGTGGGGTTCGTCGCGGGTGTTGATGATGGGGCGTTTGAGGGTGGTCTCCAGCCCCACCTCGACTTCGAAGAAGTCCGCGCGCTGGCTGATCTGGAAGCCGTCGCCGCGGCCGTCGACGCCGATCCCGACGCGGCCGGCGCCGGTGACGACCTGGCGGGAGACGAAGAAGGGGGTGAGGTGCCGGACGATGTCGGCGAAGGGCGTTTCGCGGCGCATGAGGTAGTTCTCATGGCAGCCGTAGGAGGCGCCCTTGTTGTCGGTGTTGTTCTTGTAGAGCTGGATGGGGTGGGTGCCGGGGACGAGGGCGGCGCGCTGGGCGGCGTCGGCCATGACGCGTTCGCCGGCCTTGTCCCAGATGACGGCGTCGCGGGGGTTGGTGCATTCGGGCGCGGAGTACTCGGGGTGGGCGTGGTCGACGTAGAGCCGGGCGCCGTTGGTGAGGATGACGTTGGCGAGGCCGAGGTCCTCGTCGGTGAGCTGGGTGGGGTCGGCGACCTCGCGGGCGAGGTCGAAGCCGCGGGCGTCGCGGAGGGGGTTCTCCTCCTCGAAGTCCCAGCGGGCCCTGCGGGCGCGCGCCGCCGATGCCGCGAGGTAGGCGTTGACGACCTGGGAGGAGGTCACCATCGCGTTGGCCCCTGGTTGCCCGGGCACGGAGATGCCGTACTCGGTCTCGATGCCCATCACCCGCCGAACACTCATATCGTCGAGCCTATCGGGGCGGCGGGGGTGGGGCGACGGGACCGGGCCTCAACGGGGGGTGTGGCGCGGCGGGCGGACGAGAGCGCGGCGGCCTCCCTTCCGGGGGGCCGCCGCGCGGTCGACGTCATACTGCGGGGCGTTACAGGTACTGGCCGGTGTTGGCGACGGTGTCGATGGACCGTCCGGCCTCGGCGCCCTTGGTTCCGGAGACGAGGGTGCGGATGTAGACGATCCGTTCCCCCTTCTTGCCGGAGATGCGGGCCCAGTCGTCGGGGTTGGTGGTGTTGGGCAGGTCCTCGTTCTCGCTGAACTCGTCGACGCAGGCGGCGAGGAGGTGGGCGACGCGCAGGCCCTTCTGGCCGGTGTCGAGGAACTGCTTGATGGCCATCTTCTTGGCCCGGTCGACGATGTTCTGGATCATCGCGCCGGAGTTGAAGTCCTTGAAGTAGAGGACTTCCTTGTCGCCGTTGGCGTAGGTGACCTCCAGGAAGCGGTTCTCCTCGCTTTCGGTGTACATGCGCTCGACGGTCCGCTGGATCATGGCGTCGACGGTGGCCTCTTCGGAGCTGCCGTGCTCCTTGAGGTCGTCGGGGTGGAGCGGGAGTCCGCTGAGGATGTACTTGGAGAAGATGTCCTTGGCGGCTTCGGCGTCGGGCCGTTCGATCTTGATCTTGACGTCGAGCCGGCCGGGGCGCAGGATCGCGGGGTCGATCATGTCCTCGCGGTTGGAGGCGCCGATGACGATGACGTTCTCCAGGCCTTCGACGCCGTCGATCTCGCTGAGCAGCTGCGGGACGATGGTGTTCTCGACGTCGGAGGAGACTCCGGAGCCGCGGGTGCGGAAGATGGAGTCCATCTCGTCGAAGAAGACGATGACGGGGGTTCCGGCGGACGCCTTCTCGCGGGCACGCTGGAAGACGAGGCGGATGTGCCGCTCGGTCTCGCCGACGTACTTGTTGAGCAGCTCGGGGCCCTTGATGTTGAGGAAGAAGCTCTTGCCCTCGGCGCCGGTCTGCTCGGCGACCTTCTTGGCCAGTGAGTTGGCGACGGCCTTGGCGATGAGCGTCTTGCCGCATCCGGGGGGTCCGTAGAGGAGGACGCCCTTGGGTGGCCTGAGCTGGTGTTCGCGGAAGAGGTCGGCGTGCAGGTAGGGAAGTTCCACGGCGTCGCGGATCATTTCGATCTGTGAGCCGAGGCCGCCGATCTCGTTGTAGGAGATGTCGGGGACCTCTTCGAGGACGAGTTCTTCGACCTCGGCCTTGTGGATCTTCTCGTAGGCGTAGCCGGACCTGGGTTCGAGCATCAGGGAGTCGCCTGCGCGGAGGGGGACTCCGCGGAGCGGCTCGGCGAGTTTGACGACGCGTTCCTCGTCGGCGTGCGCGATGACGAGGGCGCGTTCGCCGTCGTCGAAGAGCTCCTTGAGCATGACGACTTCGCCCTGCTCTTCGAATTCGAGGGCTTCGACGACGTTGAGGGCCTCGTTGAGCATGACCTCTTGGCCGCGCTGGAGCTCGTCGACGTCGACGGCGGGGCTGACGTTCACGCGGAGTTTGCGTCCGCCGGTGAAGATGTCGACCGTTCCATCGTCGCGCGTTTCGAGGAAGACACCGAATCCGGACGGTGGTTGTGCGAGCCTGTCGACCTCCTCCTTGAGCGCCACGATCTGTTCGCGAGCCTCTTTGAGGGTCGCTACGAGTCGCTCGTTCTGGCCGGTTACTGCGGCCAGGTTTGCCTGTGCCTCATGGAGGCGTTCTTCCAGCACACGTACTTGGCGCGGGGATTCTGCGAGCTTGCGGCGCAGCACGGAGATCTCCTCCTCCAGGAAGGAGATCTGCGTTTGAAGGTCCCTGACCTCCTTTTCGTGCTGCGCCCTGCGCGCCCCAGCATCGTCACGAGCGGCCACGCCCCGTCACCTCCTCACGAAGAGAGCCGACGACCTACTGAGACCCTACCTATCTGGAGGGCTTCCGTAACCTGCCCATTCGGTGTTCGTGTCGTGCGGGGGTCTTCGGGGAGGGTTGGGAGGGGTGCTGCGGGGGTGGTGCGGGGTGGGGTGTTACGGGGCGTGGACCTGGGGTTTCGGGGGTTCGGGCGTGTCGTGGCGGGGGGGTTTGCCGAGTTGGGCGGGTGTGGGGCGAGTCTCGGATGTGCGGGTGCCGGCGCGGCGCGTCGCGGCGCGTCGTGGTGCGGGTGCGGCGGGGGCCGGTGACGATGTGTGACGGCCGCGGGGGTTCGCGGGGGCGGGGGGGTGTGATCTATGACTCGGCGGTACGTCCGGGCGTGGCGTCGCCGGCGGGGGCGGGGTGGGCGCCTTTGGCGGGGCGGCGGCGGCGGGCGGGCGGGGTGACGCCGTCGGCGAGGCGGCGGGCGGTGACGAGGAAGCCGGTGTGGCCGACCATGCGGTGGTCGGGGCGGACGGCGAGGCCGTCGACGTGCCAGGAGCGGAGCATGGTCTCGAAGGCGTAGGGCTCGGCGAAGCTCCCCTGGGCGCGGAGGTCTTCGACGACGCGGGACATCTGGGTGGTGGTGGCGATGTAGGCGCAGACCATGCCGCCGGGGATGAGGGCTTTGGCGACGGCGTCGAGGGTTTCCCAGGGGGCGAGCATGTCGAGGACGACGCGGTCGACGCCGGTCTCGGCGAGGGCGTCTTCGAGGGAGCCGACGGTGAGGCGCCATGCGGGGTGGGGGCCGCCGAAGAACTTCTCCACGTTGCCGCGTGCGATGTCGGCGAAGTCGGGGCGGCGTTCGTAGGAGGAGACGAGGCCGTGTTCGCCGACGGCGCGCAGGAGGGAGCAGGTGAGGGCGCCGGATCCGGCGCCGGCCTCGATGACGCGGGCGCCGGGGAAGATGTCGGCCATGGCGATGATCTGGGCGGCGTCCTTGGGGTAGACGACGGCGGCGCCGCGGGGCATGCGGAGGGTGAAGTCGGCGAGGAGGGGGCGGAAGGCGAGGTATTCGATGCCGCCGGTGGAGCGGAAGACGCTGCCTTCGGGGCTGCCGATGATGTCGTCGTGGGGGACGGAGCCTTTGTGGGAGTGGTAGAGCTTGCCGGGCTGGAGGGTGATGGTGTTGATGCGGCCCTTGGGGTCGGTGAGCTGAACCTGGTCGCCTGGGCGGAAGGGGCCGTGGGGGATGCGGCCGGGTGCGCGGGCGGGGCCGTCGGGCTGGGGTTCGCTCATGGGGGTCAAGGCTAGCGGCGGGCGCGGGCGGGTCGGACGGCCGCGGCGGTGGTGGGGGCCGGGGTCAGATTCCGGTGAAGGCGTGGTCGACGTCGGTGACGGCGAGGACGCCGTAGACGCGGCCGTCGGGTTCGATGAGGAGGTATTCGGAGGCTGGGGCGCGGCGGAGGGCGTCGAGGAGGTCGTCGGCGGAGATGTCGGCGGGGAGGGTGAGGTCCTCGTGGAGGCCGCGGGAGAGTTCGCCGGCGGTGATCCAGGGGCGGCGCTGCTCGGGGGTGGCGGTGACGGCCTTCTCGTTGACGAGGCCGAGGGGGCGGCCGTCGTGGTCGGCGATGACGATGGCGCCGGCGTGGTCGTCGTGGGCGCGGCGGATGGCCTCGGCGAGGGGGGTGTCGGCGGTGACGAGGGTGGCGCGGCGGGCGAGGCTGCGGGCGGACAGCAGGGGGATGCGGTCGCGGACGCGTTCGGCGCGGATGGCCTGGGTGGCGCCGACCCAGATGAAGGAGGCGATGAGGGCGGACCAGAGGAGGGCGAGCCAGCCGATGCCGCCGTCGTCGGCGGTGGTGTAGGTGGCGAGGTAGGCGCCGGCGATGAGGCAGCCGATGGCGACGGCGCGGCCGACCCAGCCGGCGAAGATGGCGCCGCTGCGGCTGCGTCCGGTGGCCTTCCAGACGGCGGCGCGGACGAGGCGGCCGCCGTCGAGGGGGAGGCCGGGCAGGAGGTTGAAGAGGCCGACGAGGAGGTTGGCGAAGGTGAGGGCTTCGAGGAGGAGGACGGCGACGTCGGGGAGGGCGAGGGTGGCGTGGGCGAGGAGGCCGAGGCCGGCGAGGACGAGGTTGGTGAGGGGCCCGGCGAAGGCGATGAGGAATTCGCGGCCGGGGGTGGGGGCTTCGCGTTCGATGGCGGTTTCGCCGCCGAGGACGTGGAGGGTGACGGAGCGGACGGGGAGCCCGAAGATGCGGGCGGTGACGGCGTGGCTGAGTTCGTGGACGAAGACGGAGCCGTAGAGGAGGACGGCGTAGGTGAAGGCGACGAGGTAGCTGAGGGGGCGGTCGACGACGTCGTTGACCTGGCCTTCGAACATGACGGTGACGAGGATGGCGACGAGGAACCAGCTGGGTGAGACGTAGACGGGGACGCCGAGGACGCGGCCCATGGAGAGGCCGGGCCGGGGGGTGCGTCCGTCGTCGTGGTCTGGGCCTCCGGCCGGTGTCCTGCCCTGGGTCGGGGGCGCGCTGTTCGTCACGCCTCCGATGCTACGGCCCCTGGGGGCGGGTCGTGCCGCCCGGTGGCGGCGGGCGGGCCGGGCGGGAGCGGGGCGGGCGGGGGCGGGGCGGGCCGGGGTGGGCGGGGTGCGGGATTTTCGTCGGGGGTGTCGCCTAGTCTGCTGTGCCATGACGACGACCGAGGCGGGTAGTGAGGCGTCCGTTCCGTCCGCGGGCGACGGGGGCGGGGACGCGGTGGTGGTGGGGTCGTTGTCGCCGTCCCGTGCGGGCGATTTCATGACGTGCCCGCTGCTGTACCGGTTCCGGGTGATCGATCGGATTCCGGAGCGTCCGAGTGCGGCGGCGGTGCGGGGGACGCTGGTGCACGCGGTGCTGGAGCGGCTGTTCGATCTGCCGACGGCCGGGCGGACGCCGCCGGCGGCGCTGGAGATGCTGGGGCCGGAGTGGGAGCGGCTGCTGGCGGCGGAGCCGGAGCTGGCGGGGCTGTTCGGGGACGGGGCCGCCGGGGAGGCGGAGCGGGCGGAGTGGCTGGGGCAGGCGCGGCGGATGGTGGAGCGGTACTTCGCGCTGGAGGATCCGCGGCGGCTGGAGCCGGCGGAGCGGGAATTGTTCGTGGAGACGGTGCTGGAGTCGGGGCTGAAGCTGCGGGGGTACATCGACCGGGTGGACGTGGCGCCGAGCGGTGACGTGCGGATCGTGGACTACAAGACGGGGACGGCGCCGCGGGCGGATTTCGAGGCGCGGGCGCTGTTCCAGATGAAGTTCTACGCGCTGGTGCTGTGGCGGCTGCGGGGCCGGGTGCCGCGCCTTCTGCAGCTGATGTATCTGGGGAACGGCGAGATCCTGCGGTACGAGCCGGACGAGGCGGATCTTCGGGCGACGCAGCGGAAGGTGGAGGCGCTGTGGGCGGCGATCCGGCGGGCGATGGACACGGGCGAGTGGCGGCCGCGGGCGGGGCGGCTGTGCGACTGGTGCGATCACAAGGAGCGGTGCCCGGAGTTCGGGGGCACTCCCCCGCCGCTGCCGGAGGCGCCGGTGGGCCGGCCGTCTCCGGCGGATCTCGAGGGGGGTGCGCGGGAGCACGGGGATCTGTAGGGCGGCGGGCCCGGCGGGGCGCCTTTCGCGGGGCGTCGCGGGCTCATCCTTGGGGATGACTGCGGATCCGCGTCCAGGAGGGGTCGGGACCTGCCGCGACCTCCTAGGGTGAGTGGCGTGTCACCCCGCATCCGTGGTCTTCACGCCGCCCGTGCCTGGCTGCAGGCGCGTCCGCAGGCGTCCGACGCGCTGCTCGCGGTCGGGCTGCTGCTGGTGGGGCTGCCGCAGCTGTTCCTGCAGGAGCTTCCGGAGGGCGGCGGGTACGAGGAGTTCCGGTCGCCGGACGCGTGGAACGGGCTGCTGGTCGTCGTGGTGACGATGGCGCTGGCGTGGCGGCGCCGGCAGCCGCTGCCGGTGCTGCTGTTCATCATCGGCGGCGAGACGGCGATGGCGGTGGCGAACTATCCGCCCGCGGTGCCGGACGTGGTGGCGTTCCTGATCGCGGTCTACAGTGTGGCGGCGCATCGGGGGCTGGCGCAGAGCGCGCTCGGCGGGCTCGTCGGGTTCGTGTACTTCCTGGTGTATCTGCTGGTCCTGCCGGTGTCGTCGGAGCCGGTGGTGATCATCACCGACTGCGCGCTGGTGATCGGCGTGTGGATGCTGGGCCGGAACCTGCGGCTGCGGCGGGCGTACTTCGCGGAGCTGGAGGACCGGGCGGCGCGGCTGGAGCGGGCGCGGGGGACGGACGCGCGGGCGGCGCGGATCGAGGAGCGGTCGCGGATCGCGCGGGAGTTGCACGATGTGGTGGCGCACCATGTGAGCGTGATGACGGTGCAGGCGGGGGCGGCGCGGCGGATCATCGACCGGGATCCGGGCAGCGCGCGGGAGGCGATGTCGACGATCGAGGAGGTCGGGCGGACGGCGCTGAGCGAGATGCGGCGGATCGTGGGGGTGCTGCGGACGGACCGGGACGCCGAGCAGGCGGGCCGGGAGCTGGCGCCGCAGCCGGGTCTGGGTGATCTCGGGGAGCTGCTCGATCATGTGCGGGAGACGGGGCTGTCGGTGCAGCTGTGGATCGAGGGTGAGGCGCGGTCGCCGTCGCCGGGGGTGGACGTGGCGGCGTTCCGGCTGATCCAGGAGGCTCTGACGAACACGCTGAAGCACGCGGGGCCGCAGGCGCGGGCGTGGGTGCGGCTGTACTACGGGGATGACGATCTGACGGTGGAGATCGAGGACGACGGGCGGGGCACGGCGACGTTCATGGCGGGCAACGGCGACAATCCGGGGCATGGCCTGGTCGGCATGTACGAGCGTGTGGCGCTGTACGGTGGCGAGCTGAGGATCGGGCCGCGGGTCGGCGGCGGGTTCGGTGTGCGGGCCCGTTTCCCGCTGGAGGCGTGAGGTGCCGGGCCGCGCCGGGTGCGGGTCCGGTACCGGCGGAATTGTTCAGGAGCGTCGTGAGGCGAGGAGCGGGACAATGAACGGACCGGGTCGGCGTTGGGCCGGGGCGGCGCGATGACGGCGGTGCGGGTGCTGCTCGTCGACGATCAGCCGCTGCTGCGGACGGGGTTCCGGCTGATCCTGGAGGCGGAGGCCGATATCGCGGTGGTCGGTGAGGCCGGGGACGGCGCGGCGGCGGTGGAGCTGACGCGGTCGCTGCTGCCGGACGTGGTGCTGATGGACATCCGGATGCCGGGGGTGGACGGGATCGAGGCGACCCGGCGGATCATCCGGGAGGGCGCGGCGTCGCATGATCCGAAGGTGCTGATCCTGACGACGTTCGATCTGGACGAGTACGTGATCGAGGCGGTGCGGGCGGGGGCGAGCGGGTTCCTGCTGAAGGACTCGCCGCCGGAGGATCTGGTGCAGGCCATCCGGATCGTGGCGGAGGGCGACGCGATCGTGGCGCCGAGCGTGACGCGGCGGCTGCTGGACAAGTTCGCGACGCGGCTGCCGGCGGTGCGGGACCAGGTGCCGCCGCCGGGGCTGGACACGCTGACCGCGCGGGAGCGCGAGGTGCTGGCGCATGTGGCGCGGGGGCAGTCGAACGCGGAGATCGCGGCAGAGCTGGTGGTGAGTGAGACGACGGTGAAGACGCATGTGGGGAACGTGCTGGCGAAGCTGGGGCTGCGGGACCGGGTGCAGGCGGTCGTGTACGCGTACGAGACGGGTTTGAGCAGGCCGGGGCAGGGTTGACCCGCGTTGGGCGAGGCGGGGTCGGGGGGCGGTTTCAGGGTCGGTCCCTGAGCCGTCCCTGACGTTCGGGGCCAGGGGTCTACTCCCGAGGTACGACGGCGGGCGGGTGTCTCCTGCCGTGGGTGGACCGGCAAGTCAGTTCTTGGGGCGCATCTATCGGGTTCGTACGCCTTCTAGTGTTCTGGGTGTCGGATCGCCGGGGGAACGTCGCGGTCCGGACGCATTCGACCACTCACACACGGGAGTTACACGTGACGAACACCGCCCCTTCGGACCCCGGCGCGCAGTCCGCGCCCGGGGCGGGCGATTTCGCCGCACGGACCCAGCAGATCGCGAAGGTGTACGGGCGCGGCGACGCCCAGGTCGTCGCGCTCGACGGGGTCACGGTCGGCATTCCCCGCGGCCGGTTCACCGCGATCATGGGTCCGTCGGGATCCGGGAAGTCCACGCTGATGCACTGCATGGCGGGGCTCGATTCGGTGGACTCCGGGCAGGTGTTCATCGGCGACACCGAGCTGACGGCGCTGAAGGACAAGCAGCTGACGCGGCTGCGCCGCGACAAGGTCGGCTTCATCTTCCAGGCGTTCAACCTGGTGCCGACGCTGACGGCGCTGGAGAACATCACGCTGCCGATGGACATCGCGGGCCGCAAGGCCGACAAGGAGTGGCTGGACACCGTGATCGACACGGTGGGGCTGCGGCCGCGGCTGAAGCACCGCCCGTCGGAGCTGTCGGGCGGGCAGCAGCAGCGGGTGGCGTGCGCCCGCGCGCTGGCGTCCCGCCCGGAGATCATTTTCGCGGACGAGCCGACGGGCAACCTGGACTCGCGGTCGGGCGCGGAGGTCCTCGGGTTCCTGCGGGACTCGGTGCAGCGGATGGGGCGGACGATCGTGATGGTGACGCACGACCCGTCCGCGGCGGCGTACGCCGACCAGGTGCTGTTCCTGTCGGACGGGCAGATCGTCGACACGATGACGGAGCCGACCGCCGAGCGGGTGCTGGAGCGGATGAAGGGCTTCGACGCCGGCGCCCGTCCCGCCGCGGACTCGGAGGTCTCGGCGCGATGATGGGCAGGGTCACCCTCCGCAATCTCGCGGCGCACAAGATCAGGCTGGTGCTGACGGCCGTCGCGGTGATCCTCGGCGTGGCGTTCGTGGCCGGGACGCTGATCTTCACCGACAGCATGAACAAGCAGTTCGACGAGCTGTTCAGCCGGATCAGCACGAACGTGGCCGTGGACGTGCGGGCCAAGAAGGTCGTGGGCGGCGACGACGACGGCATGGCGGCGCAGCCGGTGCCGGCGACGGTGCTGAAGACGCTGCAGGGCGTCGAGGGCGTGAAGGACCCTCGGGGCAACGTCAGCGGGTACGCGGCGGTCGTCGGCAAGGACGGCAAGGTCGTCGGCACCCCGCAGAACGGGCCGCCGCAGATCGGCACGAACTGGACGACGGGCGGGACGTACGACCTGGCGTCGGGCCGGGTGCCGCAGGGGCCGGGCGAGATCGTCGTCGACACGAAGACGGCGGAGAAGGGCGAACTGGCCGTCGGCGACGTCACGCAGGTGCTCACCGCGGGCCCGCCGGCCCGCATGAGGATCGTCGGGCTGGTGGACGCCGGGAACCTGATGGGCGCGACCCTCACCGGGTTCGACACGCCGACGGCGCAGAAGCTGATGCTCAAGCCCGGCTTCTTCACCGACATCGAGATGGGCTCCACGGGCCCGTCCCAGCAGGAGCTGCGCGACCGGGTCGCGAAGGTGCTCCCGGCGGGCACGGAGGCCGTCACCGGCGAGAAGCTGCGTGAGGAGTCCAAGAGCGACGTCGCGCAGATGATGAGCTTCTTCCGGACGTTCCTGCTGGTGTTCGCGCTGATCTCGATCTTCGTCGGGGCGTTCATCATCTTCAACACGTTCTCGATGCTGGTCGCGCAGCGGACCCGTGAGCTGGCGCTGCTGCGCGCGGTCGGCGCGGCCCGCGGGCAGGTGACGCGGGCGGTGATCGGGGAGGCCGTCGCGGTCGGCGTGGTCGGCTCGACGCTCGGCCTCGCGGCCGGCGCGGGCCTGGCGTCGCTGCTGCAGACGCAGATGGGCGACGCGGGGCAGGGCGGCCTGACGTTCACCGCGACGCCGGTGATCGCGTCGTACGCGGTCGGGATCATCGTGACCGTGGTGTCGGCGTACTTCCCGGCGCGCCGCGCCGCGAAGATCCCGCCGGTCGCGGCGATGCGCGACGATGTGGCGCTGCCGCAGCGGTCGCTGCGGATCCGGGTGGCCCTCGGGTCGCTGCTGACCCTCGCCGGCGCGGGCCTGATCGGCGCCGGCCTCGCCGGGAACGGCGGCAACCCGGTGATCCCGGTCGGCGTGGGCGCGTTCGCGGTGTTCATCGGCGTCGCGATGCTCGCCCCGGTGATCAGCGTCCCGGTGCTGAAGGTGCTCGGCGCGCCGGCCGCGCGGCTGATGGGCTCCCCGGGGCGGCTGGCGCGGCAGAACGCGCTGCGCAACCCGCGCCGCACCGCCGCGACCGCCGCCGCGCTCATGATCGGCCTGGCGCTGATCACCACGGTGAACGTGCTGGGCGCGACGATGCGGGCATCGGTCGACGAGCAGGTGGACGCCCAGTTCGGCGCCGACTACCTGGTGCAGTCGCAGGGCGCCGGCGGCGTGAACGCCGAGGCCCAGCAGAAGATCAGGGACACGCCGGGGGTGGTGGCCGCGTCGCCGACCTACGACGCGCAGGCCCAGATCGAGGGCAAGGACGCCGCCTACGTGGCGGGTGACCTGGGGACGCTGGCCAAGGCGGCCCGGCTGAAGATGGTGTCGGGGTCCCCGTCCGGCGGCCCCGCGTCGATCATGGTGGACGAGGACACCGCGAAGGACCGCGGCTGGAAGGTCGGGGCGCCGGTGCCCGTCCGGTTCACCGACGGCAAGACCGAGTCGCTCACGCTGGCCGGGGTGTACGCCAGGAGCGACCTGATCGGGCCGCGGCTGATCTCCCAGCAGGCGCACCTGCGGCACACGGTGCGGCCGACGGTGGGGGTCGTCGTGGTCGACGCGGCGCAGGCGAACGCCTCGACCAGGGCGGCGCTGGAGTCGGCGGTGAAGGCGTACCCGAACCTCGAGGTCGCCGACCAGTCGACGCTGAAGGCCGACGCCCGCAAGCAGGTCGACGGGTTCGTGACGTTCCTGACGATCCTGCTGGTGATGTCGGTCATCATCGCGGCGGTCGGGGTGGTGAACACCCTGGCGCTGTCGGTGATCGAGCGGACCCGGGAGATCGGGCTGCTGCGCGCGATCGGGATCTCCCGGCGGCAGCTGCGCCGCATGATCCGGCTGGAGTCCATCATGATCGCGGTGTTCGGCGCCGTGCTCGGCATGGGCATCGGGGTGGCGTTCGGCGCGGCGCTGCAGAACGCGCTGGCCGACCAGGGCCTCGGCGTCCTCGCCATCCCGTACGGGACGCTGGTGCTGTACCTGGTGGTGGCCGCGGTGATCGGTGTGCTGGCGGCGCTGTGGCCGGCGTGGCGGGCGGGGCGCATGGACGTCCTGAAGGCCATCTCCACCGAGTAGCGCGGGTGACCGGGCGCGGGTGACCGGGCGCGGACGGAGAAAGACCCGGTCCCCTCTGCGGAGGGGGCCGGGTCTTTCCTTGTGCGGGAGGCACGCCGGGGATGGCCCGGCGGCGTCGTGTGCGGCCTACTCGGCCGGGGACCCGGGCTCGTCGGCCGGGGCCGCGCCGGGCGTCACCGCGGCCTTGGCGACCGCGTCGGTGGCGCTGACGGTGGTGTTCTCCGGGAAGTGGCAGGCGGCCTGGTGGCCGGGGCTGAGCTCGACCAGCGGCGGCTCGACCTGCTTGCAGATGTCCTGCGCCTTCCAGCACCGGGTGTGGAAGCGGCACGCGGGCGGCGGGTCGATCGGGCTCGGCACGTCGCCCTGCAGCCGGATGCGCCTGCGCTCGTCGCGCTGGCTCGGGTCCGGGACCGGCACCGCGGACAGCAGCGCGTTGGTGTAGGGGTGCATGGGCCGCTGGTACAGGTCCGCGCGGTCCGCGACCTCGACGATCTTGCCGAGGTACATGACGGCGACGCGGTCGGAGATGTGCCGCACGACCGACAGGTCGTGCGCGATGACCACGTAGGTGAGGTCGAGTTCGTCCTGCAGGTCCTCCAGCAGGTTGACGACCTGCGCCTGCACCGACACGTCCAGCGCCGACACCGGCTCGTCCGCGATGATCAGCTTCGGCTTGAGGGCGAGGGTGCGGGCGATCCCGATGCGCTGCCGCTGCCCGCCGGAGAACTCGTGCGGGTAGCGGTTGTAGTGCTCGGGGTTCAGGCCGACGAGTTCCAGGATGTCCTGGACGGCCTTCTTGACGCCCTGCTTGGCCTCGATGTTCTGCAGCCGGAACGGGGCCCCGACGATCGCGCCGACGGTCTTGCGCGGGTTCAGCGACGAGTACGGGTCCTGGAAGATCATCTGGAAGTCGCGGCGGAGCGGCCGGAGCCGGCCCTGCGACATCTTGGTGATGTCCTGCCCCTCGAAGGTGATCTTCCCGAAGCTCGGGTCCAGCAGCCGCATGATCATCCGGCCGGTGGTGGACTTGCCGCAGCCGGACTCCCCCACCAGCCCCAGGGTCTCGCCCTTGCGGACCGAGAACGACACGCCGTCGACGGCCTTCACCGCCGCGACCTGCCGGCGCAGCACCCCCGCGGTGACGGGGAAGTGCTTGCCGAGGTTCTCCACCTGCAGCAGCGGCTCGCCGTCGCCGGGACGCCGCGCCGCGGGCCGGGTCTCCTCGGCCGGGGTCTCGCCGGCCGGGGCGTCGCCGGCCGGGGTCTTCGATGTGCTCACAGTCTCGTTCCCACCCGTGCTCGTCACAGCTTCGGCCGGATCTCGTCGTTCCAGATCTCGCGCTTCTTCTCCAGCGGGAGGTGGCACGCCGCCTTGTGGCCGGGCACGACCTCGACCAGCTCCGGACGCTCGGTCGTGCACTTGTCGCCGTTGAGGTCCTTGTAGGGGCAGCGCGGATGGAACGCGCACCCGGAGGGGACGTTGATCAGGCTCGGCGGCGACCCCGTGATCGGCATCAGCCGTTCGGTGCGGTCGCGGTCGAGCCGCGGCATCGACCCGAGCAGCCCCCACGTGTAGGGGTGCAGCGGCGCGTGGAAGGCGTCCGCGACGGAGGCGTACTCCGCGGCGCGGCCCGCGTACATGACCAGGACGTCGTCCGACAGTTCCGCGACCACCCCGAGATCGTGGGTGATCATGATGACGGCGGAGTTGAACTCCTGCTGCAGGTCGCGGATGAGGTCGAGGATCTGCGCCTGGACGGTGACGTCCAGCGCGGTCGTCGGCTCGTCGGCGATCAGCAGTTCGGGGTCGCACGACAGCGCCATCGCGATCATCGCGCGCTGCCGCATGCCGCCGGAGAACTGGTGCGGGTAGTCGTCCACCCGCTTGTCGGGCTTGGGGATGCCGACCCGGCCGAGCATGTCGATCGCGTGCTTGCGCGCCACCTGCTTGGACACGTCGTTGTGGACGCGGTACGCCTCGATGATCTGGGCGCCGATGGTGTAGAAGGGGTGCATCGACGACAGCGGGTCCTGGAAGATCATCGACATCTCGCGGCCGCGGAGCCGGCGCACCTCGGATTGCGAGGCGTTCACGATCTCCTTGCCGTTCAGCCAGATCTCCCCGGACACCCGGGCGTTGCGCTTGTTGTGCAGGCCGAGGATGCCGAGGCTGGTGACGCTCTTGCCCGAGCCGGACTCGCCGACGATGCCGAGGGTCCGGCCGCGCTCCAGCTGGAACGACAGCCCGTCCACCGACTTGACCAGGCCGTCGTCGGTCGGGAAGTGGATCTTCAGGTCGCGGACCTCGAGGAACGAGGTGGGGGCCTCGCCCGTGCCCGCGGTCTCCGCCGCGGGAGCGGTGCCGGTCATCAGCTCAACCTCACTCTCGGGTCGACGACGGCGTACAGCATGTCCACGATCAGGTTGATCACCACGATGGAGGTCGCCGTGATCAGCGTGATGCCGAGGACCATGGGCAGGTCGCCGCTGTTGATGGAGCTGATCGCGAGCTGGCCGAGCCCGGGGATGCCGAAGGTGTTCTCCGTCAGCACCGCCCCGCCCAGCAGAAGACCGAGGTCCAGGCCGAAGATGGTGAGGATGGGCGTGAGCGAAGCCCGCAGCGCGTGCTTGGTGACGACGGTCTTCTCCGGCAGCCCCTTGGCGCGGGCGGTGCGGATGTAGTCCTCGTTCATCGTCTCCAGCATGCCCGCTCTGGTGAGCCGCGCGTACATCGCCGCGTAAAGGAACGCGAGCGTCACCCAGGGCAGCACCAGCGACTGGAACCATGTCACCGGATTAGTGGTGAGCGGCAGGTAACTCCCGCCGCCCGGGAAGATCTTGAGTGAGTAGGAGAACAGCGCGAGCGAGACCAGGCCGGTGAAGTAGATGGGCAGTGACACACCGCTCAACGCGACGATCATCGTCGCCCGGTCCCATATCGTGCCTCTGCGCAGGGCCGAGATCACGCCGGTGGAGATGCCGACGCCGAGCCAGATCACCGCGGCTCCGGCGGCCAGCGACACGGTCGCGGGGGCCCGGTCGAGCAGCGTCTCCAGCACCGGCTGGCTGCTGCGGAACGAGTAACCGAGGCAGGGT
The DNA here is from genome assembly GCF_001552195.1 of Actinomadura latina NBRC 106108. GTDB lineage: Bacteria > Actinomycetota > Actinomycetes > Streptosporangiales > Streptosporangiaceae > Spirillospora > Spirillospora latina. The sequence goes on along the minus strand of NZ_BCQS01000022.1, from coordinate 7,400 downwards.
GCGGGGCAGTGGTCGACCACGGGGCCGGCCTTGAAGTCCGTGCCGACCGCGATGCCCTTCAGGTAGCGCCCGTACTGGACGACGACAGGGTCGTCGAGGCCGAGCCGCTCCTTGGTGTCCTGGATCGCCTCGGCGGTTGGCGCCTTACCGACATAGGAAGCCGCGATCTGGTCGGTGGTCTGCCCGGCCAGCTTCGGCAGCCAGAAGAAGATGCCGAAGGTCACCAGGCTGACCAGCAGCAACATGAGGACGGCACCGATGAGGCGCCGGATGATGTATGCGAGCACATTCCTCGGCCCCACCCGCCGGCCGGGCGGACCTGTAGGTCCGGTCCCGGCCGGCGGGCGTCGCCTTCACCTGCCTTCAGATGGACGCATAGACGGTGGGGACGATTACTCGACGCCCATGTTCAGATAGTCGTACATGCCGCCGTAGGCGTAGGTGATCCCCACGTTGGTGACGCGCTTCGGCCGGTACATCAGGGCCTTGGCGTAGATCAGCGGGACCTGCGTGGCCGTCTTCATGACCATCTCGTCGATGTCACCGTAGGCCTTCAGGCGGGTCGCCTTGTCGGTGTTGGAGATCGCCGCGTCCAGCGCGTCGTTGATCGGCTGCTCGTTCAGCTCGGACAGGTTCGTGCCGCCGGAGGGCTTGATGGCCCGGCCGTCGACGACCTGCGAGAGGAACCCGTAGCCGGTCGGCCAGTCCGCCGCCCATGCCCAGATCATCATGCCGACACCGTGGTCGTGGACGTACTTCGGCACGCCGACGTACTTGTTGAAGTAGTCACCGGCCGGGTACTGGACGATGTTGACCTTGATGCCGACCTTGGCGAGGCTCTGCTGGATCGCCTGGGCCATGGCGACTTCCTTCGGCCGGTCGGACCGGGCCGAGATCTTCGTGCTGAAGCCGTCGGGCTTGCCGCAGGCCTGCAGTTCCTGCTTGGCCTTGTCCAGGGTGGCCTGGTCGAGACCGGTGCCGCCGCCCGCCTGCTTCTGCGGGTAGAGGTCGAACTTGCGGTAGCCGTCGACCGTCGGCGGCAGCACCGTGGTGGCGGTGTCGCCGCCGGCCACCGGGCCTCCGTAGGCGGTCTGCGCGGCGACCTTGTCGGTCGCGTACTGCACGGCGGTGCGGCAGTGGATGTTGTCCAGCGGCTTGACGTGGACGTTCAGCGACATGAAGCGCAGGAAGCCCTGGACCGGGTTGTCCACGAACGGCTTCTGGGTGTCGTTGAGCACCTTCGGCTGGGTGCCCGCCTGGACACCGACGCCGGAGATGTCCATGTCCAGCGTGCCGGCGAGCAGCCGCTGGTCGATGTCGTCCGGGTTCTGCTTGAGCTGGACCTCGATCTTGTCGGGCAGCGCCTTGCGGATCGGGTCGGTGCTCTGGTTCCACTGCGGGTTGCGCGACAGGGACATCGACTTGCCGCGCGTGTAGTTGTCGACCTTGTACGGGCCGCTGGAGACGATCGAGCTCTCGTACTTCAGGCCGGTGTCCTTGGCCTTCGGCACGGGCACCGTCTGCGTCATCGCGACCAGGTAGTCGAACTCGGCGAACGGCTTGCTCAGGTGGAAGACGACCGTCTGGTCGTCCGGGGTCTCGATCGACTTGAGGCCCTCGTCGCTCTTGTCCTTGTACGGACCCTTGTACGCGGGCTTGTTGTCGACCAGGTACGCCTTGAAGTACTTCGGCCCGAGCTGCAGTTCGCTGGAGTAGTTGCTGCGCTCGACCGCGTACTTCACGTCCTTGGACGTGACCGTGGTGCCGTCGTCGTACTTGACGCCGGTGCGGAGCTTGTACGTCCAGGTCTTGCCGCCGTCACTGGGCGTGCCCAGGTCGGTCGCGAGGTCCGGGATGACCTCCAGGCTCTCCTTGCCCGCGGCCGGCTTGAACGTCGTCAGCGCACGGCCGTAGAGGCGGGCGAAGTTCTGCGAGAGCGCGTAGTAGGTGTTGCCGGGGTCCGGCGAGTCCCAGTCGTCGGAGTGGGCAAGCTTGAGCGTGCCGCCCTTCTTGTCCGACTTGTTGACGACCTCGTTGACGCCGGCGTTGTAGCCGGGGCCGCTACCCGAGCCGCCTCCCGAGTCGCCGCCGCCACAGGCGACCAGCCCTGTGACCGCCATCGCAGCGGCCGCGAGGACCGCTATTGGTCTCGTCTTGTTCATGTGCAGGCGCACCCCTTCAAATAGACGGGTCGGAAGAACCCGAGTCACTTGCCCCGAGGGTCGAGAGCGTCCCGCAGCCCGTCACCGAACAGGTTGAAGGCGAGGACGGTGATGAAGATGGCCATGCCGGGGATGATCATGTACATCGGGTCCGAGGAGTAGATGGGCACGGCGAGCGTGAGCATGCCGCCCCAGGAGGGGGTCGGCGGGATGACGCCGACGCCGAGGAACGACAGGGCCGCCTCGAACAGGATGTTGGTCGGGATCAGCAGGGTCGAGTAGACCAGGATCGGCGCGACCAGGTTCGGCAGGACTTCCTTGAAGAGCACGTAGAAGTTCCGGGCTCCCATGCTGCGTGCGGCGTCGACGAACTCGCGTTCGCGCAGCGACAGGGTCTGGCCCCGGATGATGCGGCCGATGTAGGGCCAGTTGAAGAATCCGATGACGACGACCAGGACCGACACGCGCAGCCCGTTGCCGCTCAGGCCCCACGCGCCGTCGGCGACGACGCCGACCAGGGCGATCGCGAACAGCAGCAGCGGGAAGGCCAGGAAGGCGTCCATGGCGCGGCTGATCACGTAGTCGACCCAGCCGCCGAAGTAGCCGGCGGTGATCCCCATGATCGTGCCGATCACCACCGACATCAGGGTGGCGAGGAACGAGACCAGCAGGGAGATCCGGGCACCGTGCACGATGCGGGCCAGCATGTCGCGGCCCGTACCGGGCTCCACGCCGAGCCAGTGGTCGGAGCTGATGCCCGAGTGCCAGAAACCGGTCTTGGGCCGGTTGTAGGTCGGGTCGATCAGGTTCTGGTGGTAGGTCAGCGGGTTCTGCACGAAGTACGGGCCGAAGATGGCCAGGAGGATCAGCAGGATCACCACGACGGCACCGGTGAGCGCGACCTTGTCGCGCTTCAGCCTCATCCAGGCGATCTGACCGAGGGAGCGTCCCTGGATCTTCTTACCGCCCATGCCGACGAGCACCGACTCGGGCTGTGCCTCGGTTTCGGACCCGGTCACCTCAATGGGTGCGGCCACGCTCCATACCTCCTACCGTCCGGCCACTGGTTCGGCCATGCCGCCGGCGCGTGACCGGCGGCCGCGGAGATCATCCGCTGCCCCCGTGCCCGTTACGCCGCGTTTGCTGAAGGGAAACGTAGTCCTTCGGCCACGACTGTCCATCCGTGAGGCGAGCTTGGCCAGTACCCGTATCTGACTTGTGATCTCGTCGTCATCTGGGGCACACGCGTCCGGTCGCCACTTCCGACAAATCGCCCGAATAGTACGTTTACCGCAGCCCGCACAAGCAACCCAGAGGCGGTCCGGACCAGCAACCTTTACCGTACTGAGTCTGATCCGAGACCGATCCTCCGCAGGTCAGCCCACAGGCGCACAGAATACGCCGGGCCGGGACGCCCCCGGATCGCAGGGGGACGTCCCGGCCCGGCGGTCTCTCGCGCGGAGCCGGGCCGCGCCGGTCAGGAGATGCCGCGGTCGCGCAGGATCCGCTCGATCTCCGCCATCTCCGGGTCGCCGCCGCCCCGCGCGGGCCCCTCCACGGCGCCCTTCGGCTTCGCGCCGCGCCCGGCGGACCCGCGCCCGCCGTCCCCGGCGGCCTTCTTGCCCGGACCGTCCGCGCCGGCGCCCGCACGGCGGCTCAGCATCGCGCCGGACGCCATGTAGAGCACGACGGCGAGACCCGCCACGGCGACGCCCGCCCACTTCACCGGGCTGAACGCCAGGTCGACGAAGAACTCCGTCACCCCGGTCATCGCCGCCGCGAGCGGCACCAGGGACAGGGCGGCGCCGCGCAGGCCGGTGCCCGCGCCGCGGCGGCGGTAGGCGCCCCAGCTGATCACCAGCCCGGCCAGGGTCACCCCGAGGCTGATCGCGAAAATGACTGCGTCGCTCATGCCGGCCCCTCACTCCGTACGGTGGTGCACTTCCCATCGTCACACGTGAAGCGCCGGTCCTGCTCCTCCCGGCGGACGGTTTTACGGCCGGGCGGATCTCCTCCTCCGGCGTGACCTCTCCCGCGGAGCCGCCCCCTCGGGTATCAGACCGCGGGTATGAGGGAGCGGAGCATGCCCAGGTCGATCTCGCGCAGGGAGGCCACCACGGTGCGGCCCGGCGCGGGCGGGACCGGCAGGACGCCGGGGACCGCCACGGTCGCGCAGCCCGCCGCCTCCCCCGCCGCGACGCCGTTCGGGGAGTCCTCCAGGACGGCGCAGCGGGCCGGGTCGGCCCCCAGGCGGGCGGCGGCCGTCAGGTACGGCTCGGGATCGGGCTTGGTGCGGGCGACCTCGTCACCGGCGACGCTGAGCGCGAAGTGCTCGCGTCCGATCGCGTCCAGCACCGGCTCGATCAGCCGCCGGTGGCTGGAGGACACCAGCGCGGCCGGGACGCCGGCCGCGCGCACCTCGGCGAGCAACTCCTTCGCGCCGGGCATCATCGGGACGCAGGCGGAGAGCCGCTCGGCCATGCCGTCCAGCATCCGCCGCCCCACCTCCGCGGGGTCGGCGCCGGCGCCGGTCAGCTCCAGCATGTAGGCGACCGCGACGCTGAGGGAGCCGCCGACGAGCTTCTCCTGGTGGGCGGGGCTCCACTCGCCGCCCAGCCACGCCATGACCTCGCACTCGACCTCCAGCCAGACGCGCTCGGAGTCGATGAGCAGGCCGTCCATGTCGAAGAGCACGGCCTGCAGGCCGCCTGTGGGGGTGCGCATGTAACCCCACCATAACCGGGAGATCGCGGACAGCTCACGGCCCGCCCGCCGGGATGCCGCCGGCGGGCGGCGCTTCTTGGACGAGGTGTGCAAAGAGACAGTGACGGATGGGTCACCGGACCGATACCGTGCCAGCAGTGACTACCAACGGGTAAGGAACGGCATGAGCGCGTACCGCATCATCCTCGTCGGCACCGACGGCTCGGACTCCTCGTTCCGCGCGGTGGACCGGGCCGCGCAGCTGGCCGCCGCCACCGGCGCCACCCTGCTGCTGGCCTCCGCCTACAGCCCGATGCCGGAGCGGGAGCGCGCCAGCGCCGCCGACCGGCTCGGCGACCTGGCCTACAAGGTGCAGGGCTCGACACCCGCCGACGACGCGCTGCGGGCGGCGCGGGAGCGGGCGGTCGCCGCCGGCGCCACCGACATCGAGCAGCTGGCCGTGGAGGGCGACCCGGTGGACACCCTCGCCAAGCTCACCAGGGAGCGCGAGGCCGACCTCGTCGTCGTCGGGAACCGGGGCCTCAACAGCCTCGCCGGCCGCATCCTCGGCTCCGTCCCGGCGAACCTGTCGCACCGGTCCCCCTGCGACGTTCTGATCGTCCACACCACGCCCAAGGGCAGGTGACCGCCCTCCAGCCCGCGAGGGCCGGCGACCCGATGGTGATGCGGAGTTCCGCCGCTGGCGTACAGGGCGGGGGTCTGGCTCGCGGGGGGTGGGGTAGGTCACTGTCAGGACGTAGGCTGACAGCCACCGATCATGAGCGGGGCCCCCGACCCCGGGAATGACGCCCCCGTCGGTGACGCTGTACCAGGGCGTCGGAAGGAGGCAGCGCGTGGTCGAGCTCGAAAGCGTGCCGGAACTCGTCGATCCGGTGCTCGTGGCCGCCTTTGAGGGGTGGAACGACGCCGGGGAGGCCGCCAGCGGGGTGATCGCGCATCTGGAGTCGGCCTGGGAGGCGGTGCCCATCGCGGAGCTCGATCCCGACGACTACTACGACTTCCAGGTCACCCGCCCGATCGTGGAGATGACCGACGGGGAGACGCGCGGCATCACGTGGCCGACGACGCGGGTCTCGTGGGTGCGGCTGCCGAGCGGCAAGGACGTCGTCCTCCTGCACGGCATCGAGCCGAACATGCGGTGGCGGTCGTTCTGCCGCGAGCTGGTCGGGCTGATGCTGGAGCTGGGCGTCCGCAACGTCGTGCTGCTGGGCGCGCTGCTGGCCGACGCCCCGCACACCCGGCCGGTGCCCGTCACCGGCGCCGCGTCGGAGGCCGGGCTCGTCAGCACCCTGCATCTGGAGCCGGCCCGCTACGAGGGGCCGACCGGCATCCTCGGGGTGCTGCAGGACGCGTGCGCGAAGGCCGACCTCGACACGGTGTCGCTGTGGGCGGCGGTCCCCCACTACGTCGCGCAGCCGCCGTCGCCGAAGGCGACGCTGGCGCTGCTGCGCCGCGTCGAGGACCTGCTGGACGTCACCGTCCCGCTCGGGGAGCTGCCGGAGGAGGCGCGCGCCTGGGAGCACGGCGTGAACGAGCTCGCCGAGGAGGACTCCGAGGTCGCCGAGTACGTCCGGACGCTGGAGGAGCAGAAGGACGCGACCGAGCTGCCGGAGGCGAGCGGCGACGCCATCGCCCGCGAGTTCGAGCGCTATCTGCGCCGCCGCGATCCCGGGCGGGGGCCGGCGTAGCGGTTACACTTGGCCGGGTTCGTCCCCGGTGATGGCCCGCGCACGCCGCGAAGTGCGCCGATCATGGTCTTCTCCTTCTCGAAGGGCGGCAGCGCCCCGCGCCGGTGAGCGCCCGCACGCGGGATCCGGCGATCCGGGTCCGGCCCGAGCGTGAACTCCGCCGGCAGCGCCGTCGCCGCGCCCATTCCTGCTGGGACCACCTCGTCGTCGCGCCCCTGTGGCCGCTGCACGGCGCCAACCTCGGGACGCTGCTGCGCACCTGCGACGCGGTCGGCGCCTGCATGGCGGTCCCCCGGTTCCCGTGGGTGCCCGAGGCCCTCGAACGCGGCAACACGCTGCGCCGCCCCGCCTGCGTCCACTGGGTGAACGGCCCCCTCGGCTGGCTGGAGCGGCAGCGGGAGGCCGGCTCCCAGGTCGTCGGCGTGGAGCTCGCGGACGAGGCGGTCCGGCTCGCCGACCTGCCCGCCGCGCGGGTCCGGACGGTCGCCGTGCTCGGGCACGAGCGGACCGGCATTCCGGCGGAGGCGCTCGATCTGCTGGACCTGGCCGTCGAGATCCCCATGGTGGGCGGCGGGAGCAGCCTGAACGTGGCGGTCGCCGGGTCGCTCGTCCTCTACAAGCTCGCGGGCCTGCTGTGACAGGTCACAGGGCGATGCCGAGGAGGGCGTCGGCGATGGCCGCGGCCTGGGCGGGGGCGTGCTCGTCGGCGCCGTCGTGGGCGGCCCAGTCGTCGATGGCGGTGAGGGCGGCCGGGGCGTCCAGGTCGTCGGACAGGTGGCCGCGGACCGCGGCGGCCAGCGGCGCGGCGGGCGGCCCGGACGGGCGG
>NZ_BCQS01000021.1 GCF_001552195.1 Actinomadura latina NBRC 106108 | reverse complement strand
CGGCCCGCCGCGGCCCGCCAGCGGGCGAGGCGGGCGGCGGCCTCGTCCAGCTCGGCCGGGGTCCACTCCCAGTCGGCGCGGTAGTGGTGGGCCAGCAGCGCCAGCCGGATCGCCATCGGGTCGGCGCCGGCCGCGCGCAGCTTCGACACGAACACCAGGTTGCCGCGCGACTTCGACATCTTCTCGCCGTCCAGGCCGACCATGCCGGCGTGGACGTAGGCGCGGGCGTGCGGCCGCTCCCCGGTGGCGACCTGGGCGTGCGAGGCGCTCATCTCGTGGTGGGGGAAGACGAGGTCGGAGCCGCCGCCCTCCACGTCGAACGCCATGCCGAGGTACTCGACGGAGATCGCGGAGCACTCGACGTGCCAGCCGGGGCGGCCCTCGCCGAACGGGGACTCCCAGCCGGGCTCGCCGGGGCGGCGCGCCATCCACAGCAGGGGGTCGAGAGGGTCGCGCTTGCCGGCGCGGAGCGGGTCGCCGCCGCGCTCGGCGAACAGCGGCGTCATCTCCTCGCGGTCCAGCCGGCCGACCTTCCCGAAGGACGGGTCGGAGGCGACCGGGAAGTAGACGTCGCCGTCCACCGCGTAGGCGGCGTCGCGGCCGCGCAGCTTCTCGATCATCTCGACGACGAGCGGGATCGCCTCGACCGCGCCGATGTAGTGGTCGGGCGGCAGGATCCGCAGCGCGGTCATGTCCTCGCGGAACAGCTCGATCTCGCGGTCGGCGAGCGCGCGCCAGTCCTCGCCGGTCTGCCGGGCGCGTTCCAGCAGCGGGTCGTCGACGTCGGTGGCGTTCTGCACGTAGCGGACCCGGTGGCCGAGGTCGCGCCAGACGCGGTTGACGAGGTCGAACGCGAGGTAGGTGTTGGCGTGGCCGAGGTGGGTCGCGTCGTAGGGGGTGATGCCGCACACGTACATCCGGGCCGTGTCGCCGGGGGCGGTCGGGCGCGCGGCGCCCGTCCCGGTGTCGTGCAGGGCCAGCGGACGGTCGGCGGCGGGCAGGCCCGCGTCGGGCAGGCTGGGGACTTCGGAGGCGGGCCACGATCGCATACCCGAAAGCTTATCCATGCCCAGCTAGCGGCATTACTCCGAGATCACGGCAAGTGTCCCCCGCTGTCCGCTCAGGTGAGGCGGACGCGCGGGTCCAGGACCGCGTAGCCGATGTCGACGAGCAGGTTCGCGACCGTCACCGAGAACGTCACCAGCAGCGTCACCCCGACGATCACCGGAGTGTCGCCGGCCGCGATGGACTGGTACACCAGCTGCCCCACGCCCTGCAGCCCGAACACCTTCTCGGTGACGATCGTGGAGCCGATCAGGGCGCCGAGGTCGATGCCGAGCTGGGTGACGACCGGGGTCAGCGCCGCCCGCAGCGCGTGCCGGCGGACGACGCGGCCCTCCGGCAGGCCCTTGGCGCGCGCCGTCCGCACGTAGTCCTCGCCGAGGACGTCCAGCATCGCCGCGCGGGTGAGGCGCGTGTAGGCGGCCATCATCAGGAAGGCCAGCGCGAAGCACGGCAGGACCATCCGGCGCAGGAAGTGCTCCTGCAGCGGCGGGCCGGCCTCGAAGACGTGCACGCCGCCCGCGCCGAGCCCCGCGGTGAACAGCGACAGCAGCGCCAGCGCCATCACGAACGGCGGCGTGGACAGGCCGGCCAGGACGAACACCGTGGCGGCGCGGTCCCACGGGCCCCGCGCCCGCGACGCGCCGGTGACGCCGGTGACGACGCCGCCGGCGAACCACAGCAGCGCCGCGCCCGACACCAGGCACAGCGTCGTGGGGAGGCGGGCGCCGATCAGCGCGGTGACCGGCGTCCCGTTGACGTAGGAGTCGCCGAGGTCGCCGCGCGGCAGCCGGGCGAGGAACCGCCAATACTGGACGAGGAGGGGCCGGTCCAGGCCGAGGTTGCGGCGGATCTGCTCCAGCGTCCCGGCGTCGGCGCGGGGCCCGCCGATGACGCGTTCGACCGGGACGGGCGCGACGCGCATGATCACGAACGTCAGCGTGGCCACGAGCCACAGCACGGCGGCCGCGTACAGCAGGCGGCGGACGGCGAAGCGCGGCACGGCCGGGTCACCTCCCGGCGGCGGCGCGGCCGCCGCGCGGGTCGAGTGCGTCGCGGACGCCGTCGCCGAGCAGGTTGAACGCCAGCGTGGTGGCCAGCAGCAGGACGCCGGGGACGGCGAGCAGCCACCACGCGGTGCGGAACACGTCGCCGCCCTCGCCGAGCATCGACCCCCAGCTCGGCATCGGCGGCCGCACCCCGACGCCGAGGAACGACAGCGTCGCCTCGGACACGATCGAGGCCGGGATGAGCAGCGAGGTCAGCACGGTGATCTGCGCGGCGAGGTTCGGCAGCACGTCGGTGACCATGATCCGGGCGTTGGAGGCGCCGAGGGCGCGGGCCGCCTCGATGAACTGCTGCTCCTTCAGCGCCAGCACCTGCCCGCGGATCGTGCGGCCGTAGGCGGCGAACGAGAAGAACGCGATGACCAGGACCGTCATGGCGAGGCTCGCGCCGGGCGAGGTGATCCGGAACGTGGACGCCAGCATGATCGCGACGAGCAGGTAGGGCAGCGCGAGGATCATGTCCATCAGCCGGGACAGCACGGTGTCCAGCGCGCCGCCGGCGAACCCGGCGAGCGTCCCGGCGACGGTCCCGGCGGCGGAGGCCAGCGCCGCCGCGCCGATCCCGGCGGTCAGCGAGATCCGCGCCCCGTAGGCGGCGCGGACCAGGACGTCGCGGCCGAGCTGGTCGGCGCCGAGCGGGAACCGGGCGCCGGGGCCGCGCGGCTGCCCGCCCGCGTCCAGGCCCGTCCGCGGGAACGTCGCGTCGCAGGGGTGGCCGGTCAGGTGCGCCCACAGCGGGGCCAGCGCCGCGAACGCCATGATCAGCAGCAGCACGGCGAGGGCGGCGACGGCGGGCCGGTCGCGGCGGAACCGGTCCCAGGCGAGCCGGGACGGGGTGCGGCTCTCCACCGGCCGCGGCGCGGCACCGGCGCCGGGGCCGGGGCCGGGGCCGGCGGGCGGCTTCCGCGTTCCGAGCTCGGCGTAGCCGGTCATGAGAACGTGACCTGGTTGAGGTCGTAGCCGCGGTACTGCGGCAGGTAGCGGAGGTTCTCGACGCGGGTGGAGTGGAAGATCGGGGTCCGCTGGTTGATGAGGGGCACGACCGCGGCGTCCTCCATGATGCGGTGGTCTGCCTGCGCCCAGTACCCGGACGCGGCGGCGACGTCGGGGGCGTCGAGCGCGTGGTCGATGAGCCGGTTGACGGCGGGGTCGTCGAAGCCGCCGTAGTCGCTGGAGTTGGGGCCGTAGTGGCGTCCGTCGAACAGCGGGACGATGGTGGCCCGGCCGTTGTTGCCGTACCAGTCGGGGACCCAGCCGGGCACGGCGATGTCCCATTTCCCGGCGCGGGCGCGCGCCGGTGTGACCAGGGTGGTGCTGTAGAAGGCGCCGCTGGTGTCGGGTTCGGGTTCGGCGGTGATGCCGCAGGCGGCCAGGTCGTCGGTGATGGACCGGGCGATCCGCGGATGGTTGCCGCTGAGCCGGTACGGGAACTTCAGCGTCAGCCCGCGCGGGTATCCGGCGCGGGCCAGCATCCGCCTGCACGCGCCGGGGTCTCCCCTGCCGCCGGGCGTCGGGTACAGGTCGAACCGCTGGTGGCCGACGCTGTTCGGCGGGATGACCTGGTTCAGGATCTCGGCGATGTCGGGGCCGCCGTAGATGCGCACCACCGCGGCCTTGTCGACGGCGTGGCTGATCGCCCGCCGCACCGCGGTCCTGCCGAGCGCCCCGCGGTTGTTCGGGCTGAGCGTGTTGAAGACGAGGTAGGGGTCGAGCGCCGACCCCTCCATGATCGCGAAGCCGGGGTCGGAGCGCAGCCCGGGGAGCCTCGCTGCCGGGACGGGCTGGTCCCAGGGGAGGTCGGCGGCGCCGGTCTCCAGCAGCCGCTGCACCTCGTCCGGCGAGTCGTGGCCGAGCGAGATCTCGATGCGGTCGGGGTTCTGCGCGCGGATCGGGTCGGACGCGGCCCGCCAGCTCGGGTTCTTCTCCAGGACGTACGCCTTGCCGGGCGTGTGGGAGGCGATCTGGTACGGGCCGTCGGAGATCGTGTGCCGCCGGAACCCGGCGCCGTCGGGGATGTAGCGGTCGTACTCGGCGGGCGCCGCCGCCGCGAACTCCAGCGCGAGGAGGCTGGTGAAGTCGCTCGCCGGCCGGTTCAGCCTGATCACGAGGGTCTTGGCGTCCTCGGCGACGAGCCCGGCGACCCTCGCGGTCCGCTGGTAGCGGGCCATCGCGGCGGCGCTGCCCGGGTCGACGCGGGCGTAGCCGGCGCAGAACGCGTCCATGCCGGCGATGGTCTCGACGTAGTAGGCCTTGCCGCCGGACGGGACGGCCGGGTTGCAGGTCCGCTCGATGCCGCGCACGAAGTCGGCCGCGTTCACCTCCCGGGGCGGGCCGGTGTTCCACAGCACGCCGGCGCGCAGCCGGATCGTATAGGTGCGGCCGTCCCGGCTGAGGCCGCCGTTCCGCACGGTGGGCATCTCCACCGCCACGTCGGGCCGCACGGTGACGGCCTGTTCGAAGTCGCCGGACGCCCGGTACCCGAACAGCGTCCTGGCGAACTGCCGGGCGAGCAGCCCGCCCCAGGTGGTGTACATGCTCGCGGTGTCGAGGTGGTCGACGTCGGAGGAACCCGCGACCCGGAGCGTCCCGCCGGCCACGCCCCGCTCGCCGCCCCCGCAGCCCGCCGGCATCAGCAGCAGCACCGCGGCGAGACCGGCCGCCACGGCTCTCCCCCGCGCCATCCCCGACGAAGATCGCATTAAGTAGTCAATTTAGCACCGAGCGTCATGCCGCCGCAGCCGTAACGGGGACTCGGGTCCTACAGCACCCGGGACCAGGCGGCGCCGTCGCCCGGGGCGGCGGAGAAGTCGTACCGGACGCCCCGGCCGAGCGCGACGAGGCTCACCGAGGTCGTCCCCCACACCCGCCCGTCGCCGAGGTCCAGCAGCGGCAGCAGCGCCCGGTGGTCGGCGCGGGGCAGCCCGTCGCCGTCCAGCAGCGGGAGCCACCCGCCCCACGCCCGGTCCACCGGCTCGTCCGGTCCGGGCTCGGGCCGCGGCGCGGCCGCCAGCCGCGGCCGGAAGTACGCCAGCCGCGCCGCCATGTAGGCGTCCTCGGTCTCCCCCTCCAGCTGCCCCTCGCCCTCCAGGCCGCTGTTGACGATCATGTGCAGGCCGGGTCCGAGGTCCCGCTCGGTGAGCGCCTCCCCGTCCCAGCTCCACAGCCGCACCCGGTCCGGTTCCGCGCAGACGAGGTGGAAGGGGTCGAACACGGCGAGGTCCAGCTCGCCGAGCTTGCCCTCGGCCGCGACCCGCAGCGGCAGCTCTCCCCGCGACTCCCGCGACGCCTCCGGCGCCATCCGCCCGCGCCCGTTCAGCACGACCGCGACCCGCGGCGCGTCCGGCTCGACCGCCAGCCACGTCCCGCCCGCGCGCAGGTCACGGCCCCCGACGATGCCCGGCCGGCCGGGCCAGTGCCGGCCCGGCCCCGCCCACTCCCGCGCGACGAACTCGTCCCGCACCCCCACCACGAGCACGGGCACCGGGGACGAGGGCTCCACACTGATGATCGCCGTACACATCCCCCAATTCCAGCACCTCGCCCATTTCGCCCGGAGGCGGGGGGCGCGTTAGAGCGGCGGCCAGGGGATGGCGGGCCAGTCCTCGGGCGGGTAGGGGTGGATGCGGTGCTTGAGCATCAGTTCCACGCGGCGGCGGGTGGCGTCGACCTCGTCGGCGGTGAGGAGCTCGGCGAGGCGGGCGCCGAGGGCGCCGCCGCGCAGGCCGGCGTCCACGCGGGCGAGGGCTTCGAGGGCCTCGGGGGTGAGGGGCTTGCCGCGCCACTGCCACAGGACGGTGCGGAGCTTGTACTCGGTGGAGAAGCAGACGCCGTGGTCGCAGCCGTAGACGCGGCCGTCGCCGGGCGGCAGCAGGTGGCCGATCTTGCGGTCGGCGTTGTTGACGACGGCGTCGAACACCGACATGCGGCGGATCGCCTCGTCGTCGGAGCGGGACAGGGCGACGAGGTCGACGTCGGGGTCGGGCTCCACCCAGAGCTGGACCATGCCGGGGCCGTAGGGGCCGTCGCGGTGGACGGTGGGCGGGACGGTTCCCCAGCCCATCACCTTGGAGACCTCGTAGGCGGCGACCTCCCGCTCGGCGAGGGTGCCGTCGGGGAAGTCCCACAGCGGGCGCTCGCCGGCGACGGGCTTGTAGACGCAGTTGGCGGCGCTGCCGTCGTGCTCGACGGTGCAGTACAGCGTGGCGTTGGACGCCTGGACGAGGCGGCCCTCCACCCCGAGGCGCCCGGCCGACAGCAGCCGCTCGGCGGCGGCCGCGTCGCGGGGGGACACCGGGCGTCCGCCCGTGCCGCGGCCCGCGTCGCGGCCCGCGTCGCGCTCGGCATCGCGGCCTGCGGGCGCCCGGTCGCGGGAGGACTGCGTCATGCGTTCATTCTCCCGGCCACGCCGTCCATGATCCAGCACGCGTCCATGTCGCAGTGCACCGGGACGGTCATCTCAGCCCATGTACCCGTTCTGGCGCGGGCAGACGTGCCCGTCGCCGTCCAGCGGCAGCCCGCACAGCGGGCACGGGGGGCGCCCCGCCGCGACGACCTTCAGCGCGCGCTCGGCGAACGCGCGGGCCTGCGCGGCGCTGATCCGGACCCGCAGCACCGCGATGGCCGGGTCGTCCTCGCCGACCTCGGGCTCCTCCTCGGTCTCGGTGACCTCCTGCGCCTCGATGACGACCTGCTCGTCGTCGGGGTCCCAGGCGAGCGCCATCGTGCCGACCTTGAACTCCTCCTCCACCGGCTGGTCGAGGGGGCCGTCGTCCTGGAGCTCGGACGGGGTGGCGGCGGGCACCGGGGCGTCGCCGACGCTGCGCCGCAGCACCTCGTCCAGCAGCTCCTCGAGGCGCTCGGCCAGCAGTGTCACCTGGAACTTCTCCAGCCCGACGCTGGTGACGCGGCGGCCGGCGCGGGCCTGCAGGTAGAAGGCGCGGTCGCCGGGCCGCCCGACGGCGCCGGCGACGAACCGCTCCGGCCGGTCGTAGGAGATGACGGGCATGACACCGACCCTACGCGCCGCCGCCGACGGGCGCGTCACTCGTCCCGGGTCCGTCTTCTCCGGAGCCTTCCACCGGCGGTCGCGGAACCAGTGCGGCCACATCGCCGCCGGTGTCGTTGAGCCGGACGACGAACGGCCGCGTCTCGGTGTAGCGGATCGCGGTGAGCGACGCGGGGTCGGCCTGGATCCGCTGGAACTGGTCCAGGTGGAGGCCGAGGGCGTCGGCGACCACCGACTTGATGATGTCGCCGTGGCTGCACACCGCGTACAGGGCGTCCGGGCCGTGCTCGGCGGCGATGCGCTCGTTCCAGTCGCGGACGGCGCTCACGGCGCGGTGCTGCGCGGCGGCCAGGGCCTCCCCGCCCTCGCCGGGGAAGCGGGCGGCGCTCGGGTGCGCCTGCACGACCCGCCACAGCGGCTCCTCGGCGAGCTCCTTGAGGGGGCGGCCCGTCCAGTCGCCGTAGCGGACCTCGCCGAACCGCTCGTCGGTCTCGACCTTCTCGACGGGCGGGGCGTGCCCGGCGGCGATCGCCGCGGCGGTCTCGGCGCAGCGTTCGAGGGGGCTGGACACGACGGCGGCGAGCGGGAGGGACGCGAGCCGGGCGGCGAGCGCGGCGGCCTGGGCGCGGCCGCGGTCGTCGAGGCGGACCCCGGGCGTCCATCCGGCGAGCACCGGGCCGGTCATCGCGGTCAGGCCATGCCTCACCAGGAGAAGGGTCGTCACGGCGGCCACTCTAGGAGATGCCCGGCATACGGGCGGCGGGCGGTGCGGATGCGCGACAATGCGTGCCGTGATCGTGGACAAGGCCATCTACGCGGGCGGGACGCGCCGCGACATCGACGGTGACATCAGCGACGCCTTCGACCTGGCCCGCGAGGACGGCGACTGCTTCCTGTGGATCGGCCTGTTCGAGCCCGACGAGGACGAGTTCGAGCTGGTCAAGGACGAGCTGAACCTGCATCCGCTGGCCGCAGAGGACGCCGTGTCCGCGCACCAGCGGCCCAAGCTGGAGCGCTACGACGACACGCTGTTCTTCGTGCTGAAGACGCTGTCCTACATCGACGCGACGTCCGACATCGAGGTCGGCGAGATCATGATCTTCCTCGGCCGGGACTTCGTCGTCACCGTCCGGCACGGCTCCGGGAACCCGCTCGGCCCGGTCCGAACGCGGCTGGAGGAGTCGCCGGAGCTGATCAAGCACGGCGCCGCCGCCGTCCTGTACGCGGTGTGCGACGAGGTCGTCGACCGGTACGGGCTCGTCGCGCACGAGGTGGAGGTCGACATCATCGGGCTGGAGCGGGCCGTGTTCGACCCGGGAGCGCGGGACGTCACCGCCGACATCTACTCCCTCAAGCGGGAGGTGCTGGAGTTCCGCAGCGCCGAGGACCCGCTCGTCCCGGTGCTGCAGGAGATCGTCAAGGGCCGGGTCGCCGAGTGCGGCTCCACCCGCGAGTACTTCCGCGACGTCCTGGACCACCTGCTGCGCGTGGACGGGCAGGTCGACGCGCACAACGAGCTGCTCAACAGCGTGCTGACCGCGCATCTGGCGCTGCTCGGCAAGCAGCAGAACGAGGACATGCGCAAGATCTCCGCGTGGGCGGCGATCATCGCGGTGCCGACCGCGATCGCGGGGATCTACGGCATGAACTTCGACCACATGCCGGAGCTGCACTGGCTGTGGTCCTACCCGGCGGTGCTGGCGGTGATGGCGGTCGTGTGCGTGCTGCTGTTCCGGCGGCTCCGCAAGAGCGGCTGGCTCTGACGCGGGCGCCTCAGGGCGCGCCGTCGAGCGCGGACGGCGGGGCGGCGAGCAGCACGGCCCACAGGTGCGACTCGGCGCCCTGCGACTCCAGCCTCCGCCGCATCCGCTCCACGCCGCCGCGGGTGGGCAGCGCCAGCCACAGCAGCAGCGGGTAGCCGACCGCGAACCCGGCGACGAACACCAGCTCGCTGTGCCCGACCATCGCCAGCGGCAGTCCGAGCAGGATGACGCCCTCCGCCAGCGCGAACCGCAGCAGCACCGCCTGCCGGAACATCAGCAGCGCGGCCCGCGCCGCCGCGGCGGGCGCGGCCTGCTCGGCGCCCGGCTGCATCGGGCGCGGCGCGCGCGGCCCGGCCAGCAGCGCCACCAGCGCGGCGGCGGCGAGCGGCGCGTAGATCCAGGGGGGCGCGTCCGCCCGGCCGTCCTGCACGATCAGCGGCATGATCGCCAGGATGAGGACGGGCGCGGCGAGCAGGACGAGCATCATCGCGCGCAGCCGCCCGAGCTCGGTCGCGGTGCGCAGCGAGGCGAGGTAGCCGGGGTCGTCGCCCGGTCCCGCGCCGAACACCGGCGCCACGTCCGGGCCGTCGCCGTCCGGCGACTTCGGCGAGTACATCGAGAACGGGGGTGGCGCCATGGCTGCGCACTTTAGCCGGGCGGCGGTCCCCGGCAATAGATCCCACCAGGATCTTTGCGCGGGGTGCGGAACCGGTGCGGCCGATTGCTCACTTTCCGCGCGCCCGGCGCCGCCCGCTAGATTGGCCGCCTATGAAGGAGCGTCACCTCGGGCGGAGCGGGCTGCTGGTCTCCCGGCTGGGCCTCGGCACCATGACCTGGGGGCAGGACACCGACCCGGACGAGGCCGCGGCGCAGCTCGCCGCGTTCGCGGACGCCGGGGGCACGCTGGTGGACACCGCCGACGTCTACAACGACGGCGCCGCCGAGCTGATCCTCGGCCACCTGCTGCGCGACGCCTTCGACCGGGACGGCCTGGTGATCGCGACGAAGGCCGCGATCCGGCCGAACGGCCGCTACGACGGCTCCCGGCGGCACCTGCTGCGCGCCCTGGACGCCTCCCTGGACCGGATGGACCTGGACCACGTCGACCTGTGGCAGCTGCACGTCTACGACCCGGCGACGCCGCTGGAGGAGACGCTGTCGGCGCTGGACGAGGCGGTCGCGTCCGGCCGCACCCGCTACGTCGGCGTGTCGAACTACGCGGGCTGGCAGGTCGCCAAGGCGGCGGCGTGGCAGCGCGCCTGGCCGGGCCGCGCCCCGGTCGTGTCCGCGCAGCTGGAGTACTCGCTGCTGCGCCGCGACATCGAGCGCGAGGTGGTGCCGGCCGTGCTGGACGCCGGGGCGGGGCTGCTGCCGTGGTCGCCGCTCGGCCGGGGCGTGCTCACCGGCAAGTACCGCACCGGCATCCCCGCCGGGTCGCGCGCCGCCGCCCCGCACTTCGCCGATTTCGTCCAGCCGTACCTGGACGAGGAGTGCGCCCGGATCGTGGAGTCGGTGGTGACCGCCGCCGAGGGCCTCGGCCGCTCGCCGCTCGCGGTGGCGCTGGCATGGGTCCGCGACCGCGAGGGCGTCGCCGCGCCGATCGTGGGCGCGCGCACCGCCGCGCAGCTCGGCGCGATCCTGGAGAGCGAGGACGTGACGCTGCCGAACGAGATCCGCGGCGCACTCGACGACGTTTCCGACACCGCAACGGGAAGCCCGTGACCGACACCCCTGACCAGCAGCCCGACCAGCAGCCCGACCGGCTCTCGCCCGCCGAGCGGGCCGCGCGCGCCGCCGCGGCCATGCGCGCCGCGGAGGCCGCCGCCGGGGCCCTGGACGATCGCGCCGCCGCGGAACCCGCCCGGCCGCCGACCCAGGCGCCGCCGCGCGAACCGGCGCCGAGCGCGCAGGATGGCCTGCGCGCCCTGTCGGAGCTGCTCGCCGCGGCGGGGGCGCCCGCGGCGCTCGCGGCCGGCGCCGCCGCCCGGCTCGGCCCGGACGCCGCCGGCCAGTTGCGCGCCGACCCGTGGCGGCTGCTGCGCGTCCCCGGCGTCCGGCCGCCGCAGGCCGACCACTTCGCGCGGACCGTCCTCGGGCCGGACGCCGGGCCCGGCGACGTCCGGCGCGGGCGGGCGCTCGTGCTGCACCTGCTGACCGAGGCGGCGCGCGGCGGGCACACGGTCACGCCCGCCGCCGAGGTGATGTCCGCGCTGGAGCGCGCGGGGGTGCCCGACCCGCGCGGCGCCGTGGAGGCCGCGCTGGACGAGGCCGAGGTCCTGTCCCTCACCGAGGAGCCGGAGTTCGGCGAGGAGTCCTTCGAGGAGGACGCCGAGCCGGACGAGCCCGAGGAGATGCTCGGCGCGGCGCGGTGGGCGCTCGCCGAGGAGGCCGCCGCCGAGGCGTTCCAGCGGCTCACGCTGACCGCCGCGCCGCTGCTGGACGACGCGGCCGTCAAGGGCCTGCGGGACGGGCTGCCGGAGGACCGGTCGCTCGCGCTGACCGCCGCGCTCCGCACCGGGGTGAGCATCCTGCGCGGTGCGCCCGGCGGCCTCGCGGCGGCCGTCGCCGGCATCGCCGGCGCCGCCGCGGGCGAGGGCCTGCGGACCGCCGTCGCCGCCCCCACCGACCGCGCCGCCGCGGACCTGGCCGCCCCCGAGGGGGTCACCGTAACCAGCCTGCACCGGCTCCTGGAGCCCCGCGACGATCCGGCCGCCGCTCCCGGCGCCGTCGTCTACGGGCGCGGCGAGCGGAACCCCCTCGACCTCGACCTGGTCATCGTGACCGGCGCCGCCGCGCTCGACGTCGAGCTGTGCGCGGTGCTCGGCGAGGCGTGCCCCGACGGCGCCCACCTGGTGCTGTGCGCCGGGCCGGGCGACGCGCCGCCCGCCGGGCCCGGCCGCCCGCTGGACGACCTGGAGGCGTCCGAGACCGTCCCCGTCGTCGCGCTGGACGCCGCGCCGCCGTCCGATCCGCTCGGGGCGCTCACCGAGGCGGTGCGCGGCGGCGAGCTCGCCGCCGTGGACGCGCCCGGCCGGGAGGTCGTCATCGTGCCCGCCGCCGACCCCGGTGAGGCGGTGCACCGGGCGGTCCAGCTCGTCACCGACTCGATCCCCCGCGCGCTCGGCATCCCGGCCGGGGACGTCCTGGTCGTCGCGCCCGCCGCGGGCGGCCCGGCGGGCGCGGGCGCGCTGAACGCGGCGCTCAAGGCCCGGCTGAACCCCGGCCCCGGCGCGTTCGGCGGGATGGACCCCGGCGACCGCGTGGTCGTCGCGGCGCCGCTCCCCCAGGCGGCGGTCGGCGAGACCGGCGTGGTGACCGGCGGCGGCCCGCACGGCCTCGACGTCGAGTTCCCCGCCGGCCCGGCCGTGGTCGCGCCGGCGGACGCGTCCCGGCTGCGGCACGGCTGGGCGGTGCCGGTCGCGCGGGCGCGCGGGACGCGCCGCCCGGCGGTCGTCGCGGTCATGACCGCCGAGGGCCTGTCGCGGCCGCTGGTGGCCACCGCGTTCGGGCTCGCGCGCCGGCACCTGTCGGTCGTGCAGGCGGCCGGGCCCGCGCTGGCCAGGGCCGTCCGCGAGGACGGGGCGCCGCCGCGGCGCACCAGGCTGGCGACGCTGGTGGTCCAGTGAGGCCATGACGGGGTAAAGAAACCCCCGTGTCGCGGTTTACGGACGGCCCCGTATGGGACACGATGTCAACAGGGTCAGGCAGTAGCGGGTCTCAGGCACGGCATCGGGTGGAGGGGCGACATGCGCCAGCGGCTCAGGCGGATCGGTTCGGCTTCGGCGGCGGTCTCGGCGGGTGCGCTCGTCCTGGTGCTGGCCGCCCCGGCGGCGGACGCCGCGGCGGCGGAGACGTGCAAGAAGGGCGTCGACCCCGAGAGCACGATCGAGAACTGGAAGTGCAACCTCGGCAACCTGCGCGAGGCGCTCACCCCGAAGAGCCCCACGCCGACGCCGACGCCCACGCCGAAGAAGACCAGCGCGAACAAGACGAAGAAGACCACGAAGAGCACGCCGGGCAAGGCTCCCGCAACGGCGCCGCGCAGCCCGTCGGTGGGCGGCGGCGGGGCCGCGGCACCGTCCGGGCCGGCGCCCATGAGCGACGTGAAGGGCCTCAAGCCGTACTCCGGCGAGGCGCCGTCCGCCGGCCTGCCCGGCGTCCTGCCCACCCCGGAGATCGCGGCCGACCCGAACGCCTACCGGAACCCGTCCGGCGGCACCGCGGCGATGCCGCAGACGCGCCTCATCTCCCCCGTCGCCGCCGGCGGGCGCGACGACGGACAGCTGCTGCTCGTCGCCGCCGCGGCGGGCGCCGCCGGAGCCGTCGGCGCCCTCAACCTCAGCGTCGCCGGCCGCGCCTTCCGCCGCCGCAGGGCGCGCTAGCCGGCCGGGCCGGCCGCGGGGCCGCAGGCGGCCCCGCGCGCGGCTAGTACGCGGCGCCGATGGCGTGGAGGCCGCCGTCGACGTGGACGATCTCGCCGGTGGTGGCGGGGAACCAGTCCGACAGCAGCGCCGCGCACGCGCGGGCGGTCGGCTCGCTGTCCTTGATGTCCCAGCCGAGCGGGGCCGCCTTCGGCCACATGTCCGTCATGCCCTCGAAGCCGGGGATGCTCTTGGCAGCCATCGTGGCGAGCGGCCCGGCGGCGACGAGGTTGACGCGGATGCCCTGCGGGCCGAGGTACTTGGCCAGGTAGCGGGCGCACGACTCCAGGCCGGCCTTCGCCACGCCCATCCAGTCGTACACCGGCCACGCCTTGGTGGCGTCGAAGTCCAGGCCGACGACCGAGCCGCCGTCCTTCATCAGCGGCAGGCACGCCGTCGTCAGCGACTTCAGCGAGTACGCGGAGGCGTGCACGGCGGTCGCCACGTCCTCCCAGGGCGTCTCCAGGAAGTTGCCGCCGAGCGCGGTCTGCGGCGCGAACCCGATCGCGTGGACGACGCCGTCGAGGTGGTCGAAGCCCTGCTCGCGCAGGTTGCCGCTCAGGGCGTCGAGCTGCTCGGTGTTCATCACGTCCAGTTCGATCACCGGCGGCGGGTCGTCCGGCCCGGACGGCAGCCGCTTGGCGGTCCGCTGCGTCAGCGTCGGCCGCGGGTAGGCGGTCAGCACCACCTCGGCGCCCTGCTCCTGCGCGATCCGCGCGACGTGGAAGCCGATGGAGGCGTCGGTGAGGACGCCGGTCACCAGGATGCGCTTGCCTTCGAGGATTCCCATGATCGTCAGTGCCCCATTCCCAGTCCGCCGTCGACCGGGATCACGGCCCCGGTGATGTAGGCGGCGTCCTCACTCGCCACGAACCGGACCGCCTTCGCGATCTCCTCCGGCTTCGCGATCCGCCCCAGCGGGACCGCGGCCGTGATGGCCTTGTGCTGGTCCTCGCTGAGGACCGCCGTCATGTCGGTGTCGACGAACCCCGGCGCCACCACGTTGACCGTGATGTTGCGGGAGCCGAGCTCGCGGGCGAGGGAGCGGGCGAACCCGACCATGCCCGCCTTGGACGCCGCGTAGTTGGACTGCCCCGGCGAGCCCATCAGCCCCACGACCGAGGAGACCAGCACGATCCGGCCGGTGCGCTTGCGCATCATGCTCTTCACGGCGCGCTTCGCGACCCGGAACGAGCCGGTCAGGTTGGTGTCGAGCACCGAGGTGAACGACTCCTCGCTCATGATCGCGAGAAGGGTGTCCTTGGTGATCCCCGCGTTGGAGACGACCACCTCGACCGGGCCCTGCTCGGCCTCGACCTTGCTGAACGCGGCGTCGACGTCCTCGGCGTCGGTGACGTCGCAGCGGACGCCGAACAGCCCCTCGGGGGGCTCGCCCGACCGGTAGGTGACGGCGACCGCGTCGCCCGCCGCGGACAGCTCGCGGGCGATGGCCAGGCCGATGCCCCGGTTCCCGCCGGTCACGAGGACAGAGCGACTCATCACGGACCCTCTCGTCGACTTTCGTACTCGGGTGACTGCGGGACGACCCTAGCGGCCCGCACCGCACCCTGCGGATGTGCCGAACCGACAAGATCCGCTCACCCCGGTTTGTTCGCGATCCCCAGGGGGCCGGACGGGTAGGTTGCTGAAGGTGCATGACATCGATCCCGCCTTCACCGCGCTGCCGCTTCGCGCGCTGGCCGACGCGGCCCTGACCCGGGCCCGGGAGCTGGGCGCCGAGCACGCCGACTTCCGCCTCGAACGCATCCGCAGCCAGACGCTCCGGCTGCACGACGCCGCCCTGGAGACCGCCCTGGACGCCGACGACGTCGGCCTGTCGGTCCGGGTCGTCAAGGACGGCACCTGGGGCTTCGCCGCCGGCATCGACCTGACACCGGACGGGGCGGCGCGCGTCGCCGCGCAGGCCGTCGAGGTCGCGGCCGTCGCGAAGCCCGTCAACCGCGAGCCCATCGAGCTGGCTCCCGAACCCGTCCACGGCGAGCGGACCTGGGTCTCGGCGTACGAGACCGACCCGTTCGACGTGCCGACCGCGGACAAGATCGCGCTGCTGGCCGGGTGGAGCCGCCGGCTGCTCGGCGACGACCGCGTCGACCATGTGGACGCGACGCTCCTGCAGGTCAAGGAGAACAAGTTCTTCGCCGACCTCGCCGGGACCGTCACCACCCAGCAGCGCGTCCGGCTGCACCCGGTCGTGAACGCCGTCGGCATCGGCGACGGCGTGTTCGACACGATGCGGACGCTGGCGCCGCCCGCCGGGTACGGGTGGGAGTGGCTGTCCGGCGCGCACTGGGACTGGGACGGCGAGCTGGCCCGCATCCCCGAGCTGCTCGCCGAGAAGCTCGCCGCGCCGTCGGTCGACCCGGGCGAGTACGACGTGGTCGTCGACCCGTCCAACCTGTGGCTGACGATCCACGAGTCGATCGGGCACGCCACCGAGCTGGACCGGGCGCTCGGCTACGAGGCCGCCTACGCCGGCACCTCGTTCGCCACGCCCGACAGGCTCGGCAGCATGCAGTACGGCTCCAAGGCCATGAACATCACCGGGGACCGCACCACCGAGCACGGCCTCGCCACCATCGGCTACGACGACGAGGGCGTGCGGACGCAGTCGTTCGCCATCGTGTCCGAGGGGCTGTTCACCGGCTACCAGACCGACCGGCGCATCGCCCGCCTCACCGGCGCCGAGCGCTCCAACGGCTGCGCGTTCGCGGACTCGGCGTCCAGCATGCCGATCCAGCGGATGGCGAACGTCTCGCTCCAGCCCGCCGAGGGCGGCCCGTCCACCGACGAGCTGATCTCCGGCGTGCGGCGCGGCATCTACATCGCCGGCGACAAGAGCTGGTCGATCGACATGCAGCGGTACAACTTCCAGTTCACCGGGCAGCGCTTCTACAGGATCGAGAACGGGCGGCTGGCGGGGCAGCTCCGCGACGTCGCGTACCAGGCCACCACGACCGACTTCTGGAACTCGATGGAGGCGGTCGGCGGCCCGCAGACGTACGTGCTGGGCGGCGCGTTCAACTGCGGCAAGGGCCAGCCGGGGCAGGTCGCGCCGGTCAGCCACGGCTGCCCGTCCGCGCTGTTCCGCGGCGTCAACATCCTCAACACGCTGAAGGAGGCGGGCCAGTGAGCGGGATCCGGCCGCAGGAGGCCGTCGAGCGGGCCCTGGCGCTGTCCCGGACGGACGACTGCATCGTCATCGCCGACGAGTCGAGCACCGCCAACCTGCGGTGGGCGGGCAACACCCTCACCACCAACGGGGTGACCCGCTCAAGCCGCCTCACCGTCATCGCGCTGCGCGGCACCGCGGACGGGGTCGCGGCGGGCGTGGTGTCGCGGGCGGCGGTCGGCGCCGACGGCATCGAGGACCTGGTGCGCGCCGCCGAGGCCGACGCCGCCGGCAACGACCCCGCCGAGGACGCCCGGCCGCTGGTCGCCGAGGGCCCGGCGGGCGCCGGCGGGTGGGACGGCGACCCGGCCGAGACCGGCATCGGCGTGTTCGAGGGCTTCGCGCCCGCGCTCGGCGAGGCGTTCGCCGCCGCGCAGGCCGGCGACCGGCGCCTGTACGGGTTCGCCAACCACGTCCTGACCTCGACGTTCCTCGGCACGTCGGCGGGGCTGCGGCTGCGGCACGACCAGCCGACCGGGCTGCTGGAGCTGAACGCCAAGGGAGCGGGCGGGTCGGCGTGGGCCGGCGTCGGCACGCGGGACTTCACCGACGTGGACGTCGCGGCCCTCACCGGCGACCTCGGCCGGCGGCTGGACTGGGGCGAGCGGCGCGTCGACCTGCCCGCCGGGCGGTACGAGACGATCCTGCCGCCGTCCGCCGTCGCCGACCTGATGATCTACCTGTACTGGTCGGCGGGCGCGCAGGACGCCCACGACGGCCGGACGGTGTTCAGCGCGCCCGGCGGCGGCACCCGCGTCGGGGAGCGGCTCGCGAGCCTGCCCGTCACGCTGTCCAGCGACCCGGCCGCCGCCGGGCTGGAGTGCGCCCCGTTCGTCATCGCGCACGCCTCCGGCCGCGAGTCGTCGGTGTTCGACAACGGCCTCCCGCTCGGCGCCACCGACTGGATCCGGGACGGGGAGCTCGCCTCCCTCACCCAGACCCGGCACTCGGCGGAGCGGACCGGGCTGCCGGTCACCCCGTCCGTCGACAACCTGGCACTGGCCGGGCCGGGCGGCGGCGCCACGCTGGAGGAGATGGTGGCCCGCACCGAGCGCGGGCTGCTGCTGACGTGCCTGTGGTATATCCGGGAGGTCGACCCGCAGAGCCTGCTGCTGACGGGCCTCACCCGCGACGGCGTCTACCTCGTCGAGGACGGCGAGGTCGTCGGCGCGGTGAACAACTTCCGGTTCAACGAGAGCCCCGTCGACCTGCTGTCCCGGCTCGCCGAGGTCGGTGAGACGGGGCCGGCGCTGCCGCGCGAGTGGTCCGACTACTTCACCCGCGCCGCGATGCCGCCGATCCGTATCGGCGACTTCAACATGTCGACGGTGTCGCAGGCGTCCTGACGTCCCGCAGGGCCCGCCCCCCGGCCCGGGGGGCGGGCCCTGGCCGTCTCCGGGCTCAGGTGTCCTCCAGGCGGAACCCGACCTTCATCGTGACCTGGAAGTGGGCGACCTCCCCGTCCTCGATCTGGCCGCGGACCTCGGTCACCTCGAACCAGTCCAGGTGGCGGAGGGTCTGCGAGGCGCGCCTGACGCCGTTGCGGATCGCGGTCTCGACGGACTCCGGGGAGGTCCCCACGATCTCCGTCACCCGGTACGTGCGATCGGTCATCTCGTTCCTCCAGAGGCGTGCTCTGATCCGTACTGTGATTTGACCCGTACTGCCATGGCAGGTCCGACTCCATGGGCTTACCGTGGAAAGGTGAAGGTCAATCCCCGCCACCACCAACGGGAGCCGGAGGTCTACACGGTCACCGACGCTCCCCGGCCCATGTCGGAGGACATCGGCTACCGGCAGCGCCGGTACCTGATCTCCATGGGAATCCGCACCCTGTGCTTCATCGGGGCGGTCGCGGGCGCGCCGTGGTGGCTCGCGGTGCTCATGGTGATCGGCGCCGTCCTGCTCCCCTACATCGCGGTGGTCTTCGCGAACGGGGGGCGGGAGCCGACGGCGTCGGCCGCCTTCGACGACCGCGCGAATCCGGAGCACCCCGGATCGGGCCTGGAGTCGGGACAGAAGCCCGATTCCGGACAGCGACCGGAAATCGGGTCGTGACATTCTCTTGACTAACCGCGGGGGGTTTCGGTGTACGATTTGTACCGGCGCTCTGGTCCCCCGTCGGAGCGCCCGTGCCGGTGTTCCGGGCCCCCGTCGGAACACCGATGATGCGGCGCCGGGTGGATTGCCCCCGTATCCACCCGGCGCCGCTTTTCAATGTCCGGGGGCTCTCCTGGGAGTTCCGCGGCCCGCGGCAGGCGTTCCGCTGACCCGGTCTTGACCCTCACGGCCCAGCGGAAGCACATTCGCGCGGGCTCGGCAAGGCCCGGCGGCGGCCTGCTCCGGCCACCGGCCGAAATCCGGTCGATCCGAACTTTTCGCCCGCGAATCCGTCATGCGGCGCGGCGTCCCGGGCCGGGGGCCCCTCCCTCGGCGCGGCGGGGCGCGGACCGATCCGTTCCGGGCCGCGCTGCGTACTGCTGAGCGGCGACAACACCATCTCCGCGCACGAGGCGAGGTCCCGTGGACCCAGGATTCCGGCTGGACGGCCGCTACCGCATGGAACGACGCGTCGGACGGCGCGGCCCGGCCCAGGTGTGGTGCGCGCGCGACGAGCTGCTCGCCCGCCGCGTCGCGGTGGCGCTCGTCGGCGTCCCGCGGTCGCAGCGGACGCTGCGGCGCCGGCTGCGGGACTCCGCCCGCGCCGCCGCCGCGCTCGCCCACCCGGGCATCGTGACCACCTACGACTACGGCGAGACCGACTATGGCGAGACCGGCCAGAGCGAGACCGGCGGCGCCGATGGGGACTCCCTCACCTACGTGGTGACCGAGTATCTGGCCGGCGAGTCCCTGGCGGCGCGGCTGGAGCACGGCCTGCCGTGCGCGCAGGAGGCCGCCGCCGTGTGCGCGCAGGTCGCGGACGCTCTGGCCGCCGTCCACTCCTGCGGGGTCGTGCACGGCGATCTGAGGCCCGGGCAGGTGTTCCTCACGGAGGACGGCGTGAAGCTCCTCGGGCTCGGCGTCACCGGAGCACCCGACGGGGCGGACGACGGGGCGGACGACGGGGCGGAGGGCGAGGAGGCGCGCGAGGAGGCGGGGCAGGCCGAGGACGTGCGGGCGTTCGGCGCGGTCCTCGCCGCATGCCTGCCGGACGCCGGCGCGCCGCCGGCGGGCGGGCTGCCTGCGGAGCTGGCCGGGCTGGCCGCCCGCTGCCGCGCGCCCGAGCCCGCCGACCGGCCCTCGGCCGCCGAGACGGCCCGCGCGCTGGCCGCGCACGTCACCGGGCCCGCCGTCCGCCCGCCGGCCGCGGCTCCCGGCGCGCGGCGCGGGTTCCGCCGGGTCCGGCGCGGGGCGGCGCTGGCCGGCGCGGCCGCGGCGGTGCTGGCGCTGCTGCTCGCCCCGCTCGTGGTGATCATGTCGTCGCTGCGGGACTCCCCCGGCGGCGTCGCGCTGCCCGCGCCGCCGCGCCGGTCGGCGCCGCCGCTCGCGCCGCCGGACGATCCGGGCGGGCGGCCGACGGCCGCCGCCGTCCCGCCCCCGCCCGCGCGCACGGCCCGTCCCGCGGTCCCGGCGGCGGACGCGCGGGCGCTGGCGGTCGGCGCGCTGTCCCGGATGCGCCGCGACATCGACGTGGGGATGGCGGCGGGCGAGGTCGAGCCCCGGTTCGGCAGCGACCTGGCGACCCGGGTCACCACGCTGCTCAACGAGGTGGACCAGGGCGAGCCGGTGGACCTGCCGCGCCGGGTCGCGCGGCTGCGGGCGGTCCTGGCGGGACGGGCGCCGGGCGAGGTGTCGCCCGGGCGGGCCGCCGGGCTGTCCGCGCTGCTCGACGGGATCCCCGTCAGGCCCTGAACGGCCAACCCCTTGACGGACGGCGTCGATGAGACGAACATCACACCTGGTCCTTCTGAGACATATCGATGATGTGTCTCACGAACGGCCCGTTACGACACGGCGCGACACGGCCCGGCATCACCCCCGTCCGGGCCACGGAGGTCGGCGATGAGCGGACACGACGACGTGCCCGAGTGGGCACCGCGGAACCTGCCGGAGAGCGGGGGATTCGACGTGCCCCCCGTCTTCCTCGGCGCCTCCGATCCGGGCGGCGCCCCCCGCGGCCGGCGGGAGCCGCCGCGAGCCGGGACCGGCGAGCCGTTCGACGCGTTCCGCCGCCCGGAGCGTGCTCCCCGCCCGCCCGGCCCGGCGCACGCCGCCGCGAAACCGGCCCGCCGGCGCTGGGAGCCCGGCGGGGGCCGCGCGCCGCGCCGCATCGGCGGCGTCCTGCTCGGCCCGCTGGCGGGCGCGGTCGGCCTGGTCCTGCTCTCCGGCGCCGGCGCCTACGCGCTCACCACGGCGGGCGACGGATGCTCCGGCGACGACGCGGTCACGGTCGGGGTCGCGGTGGCGCCGGACGTCGCGCCCGCGGTGATCCGCGCGGCGGGCCGGTTCAACGACGCCCGGCACGAGGTGCACGGGCGCTGCGCCCGCGCGCGGGTGCGCACCACCGACCCGGACGCCGTCGCGACGCTGCTGTCCGGCAAGGGCGTGGCCGGGGTGACCGAGAAGCCGGACGTCTGGATCCCGGACTCGTCCCTGTGGGTCAAGCTCGTCGAGGGCTCCGAGCAGACCGGTACGGCGGGGGCGCTCACCGCGCTCGGCGGGCTCGCCGACACCCCGATCGTCCTGGCGATGCCGCGCGGGCTCGCCGTCCAGCTGCGGAACCTGGGCGCGCCGGAGCAGCCGTCCTGGACCGAGCTGCTGGCCGCGGCCGGGACGGCCCCGGGCGCCGGGCAGGACCCCGCGGCCGGGGACGGCGTGATCCCGCCGCGGCTGTTCCGGCTGCAGGTCCCCGATCCCGACCGCAGCGCCACCGGCATGGGCACGCTCATGCTCGCCGGCGCGCTGCTGGCGCGGGCCCCCGGCGGCGAGGCCGGCTTCGCCGGCGTCGTGCGGACCGTCCGGGAGGGCGTCGCCGTCTCGGTCAAGGCGGAGTTCGACGCGTTCGATCCCGCCGTCGGCAAGGACAAGGCCGACCGCTACCCGGTCGCGCTGGCGCCCGAGCAGGCGGTGTTCGGCTACAACTCCCGGCGCCCGGCCGAGCCGGCGGTCGCGGTGTACCCGGCGGAGGGGACGGTCTTCCTCGACCACCCCGTCACCGTCCTGTCGAAGGACCCGGCCAAGGCGGACGCGGCGCGGCTGCTCTGGAAGGCGCTGTCGGCGGACGCCACCCGCGACGACGTCCAGCGGCTCGGGTTCCGGGCGCCCGGCGGCGCGGCGCACGCGGGCTTCTCCGCGAAGAACGGCCTGAGCCCGCGCGCGCCGAAGGCGCTCCCCGCGCCGTCCGCCGCCGAGGTGAGCCGGACCATGCAGGCGTGGGCGCAGCTGGCGCTGAGCATCCGGATGCTGAGCATCATCGACGTGTCCGGGTCCATGGACCAGAAGATCGCGCCGGGCGTCACGCGGCTGCAGGCCACGATCCGGACGGCGCAGGGCGGGCTGTCCCTGCTGCCGGACGACAGCGAGCTCGGGCAGTGGATCTTCTCCACCGAGCTGGGGGGCGGCCGGGACTGGCGCGAGCTGGTCAGCGTCGGGCCGCTCGGCCAGCGGCTCGGGTCCGCCACCCGGCGCCAGCGCATGCTGAGCGCGTTCGCCCAGATCAGGACCAAGGAGCACGGCGACACCGGCCTGTACGACACGGTCATGGCGGCGTTCGACTACATGAAGCGGACCTACAAGCCGGAGTACGTGAACTCCATCCTGCTGTGGACGGACGGCAAGAACGAGGACCCCGGCGGCCCCTCGCTCGCCGAGACGCTCGAGCACATACGCCGCGAGTACGACCCGGAGCGCCCCGTCCTGATCAACATGTTCGGCAACGGCGACGACGTCGACATCAACGAGCTGCGGCAGATCGCGCGGCTCACCCACGGCGACGCCTACGTCGCCGAGACTCCCGGTCAGGTCCAGGCCCTGTTCCTCAAGGCGCTGTCCCAGCGGGTCGG
>NZ_BCQS01000020.1 GCF_001552195.1 Actinomadura latina NBRC 106108 | reverse complement strand
AGTAGACCGAGCGCGATTCCGCCGGCCGTGACGAGCAGCAGGCCGAGCGGGGTCTGGAAGAAGCGGCCGTCGAGCAGGCCGCCGTAGTCGAGGGTCTTCACCACGAGGCCGTGCAGCAGGTAGACGTACATCGTCCGGGTGCCGAGCTCGGTGAACCAGGCGCGCCCGCGCGGGACGGCCGCGAGGAACGCCATGCCGAGAACGGTGGCGATCCCCAGCGCGAGCAGGCGGTACGCCATGCCCTCCAGGGCACCGAAGCCCATGTGCTCGTAGCCGCGGTTCCACAGCAGGACACCGCGTTCCACCTTCGGCAGCACGCTGCCGAGCTGCCACACGTAGGCGATCGGCAGCGCCGCGAGCAGCACGGCGGCGCCCGCCCAGCGCGTCCAGCCGGGGCCGCGCAGCGCCTCGACGCGCTCGCGCCTGACCGTCAGGCCGAGGACGAAGAACGGCAGCAGCCCGGCGGTGCGGCACAGCGTCGAGTCGGAGTTGAAGCTCCAGCTGCCGGCGACCAGGCACAGCGCCACCGACACCGCGACCGGGTGCCGCAGGTGCGCCCACAGCGGGGCGCTCAGCCGCCAGAACACCAGCGCGACGAGGAACCACATCAGGAACTGCGGACGGAAAAGGTCGTGCAAGCTGAACTCGTTGCCCCTGATGGCCACCAGTTGCAACCGGTAAAGGACATCGAAAATCACATAAGGGACGACCAGCGTGGGGAAAATAACCCGGAACTTCTCCGTATTCTTCATGAAGCTGCGGGAGAAGTAGCCGGAGACGAACACGAACACCGGCATGTGGAAGCCGTAGACCAGCGAGTAGGCCGCGTTCACCGCGTGGCTGTCGTTCCGGAACACCTCCCAGGAGTGCCCGAGCACGACCAGCATGATCAAGAAGAACTTGACGTTGTCGAAGTACGCGTCGCGCTGCTTGGGCGCGGGCCGCTCACCGGCCGGCCGGGCGCCGGTCGCCCGCGGGGCGGGGACCACCGGGGCGGGGACCGGCGGGCCGGGGACCACCGGGTCCGGGACGGTGACGGACGCGGAGGGGCGCGCAGGGGGGAGGATGTCGGTCATGTCTCCGAAGGCTTCGTCCGCGGTGACCCGCCCGGCCGCCGGAGCGGGGTGAACACCCAGGTCATCTTGGGTTCCAGCGCCCAGCTCATGGACCGTACGACGGGCTTGGAGCACAGGGCCGTCCCGACCACGAGCGCGCCGCAGATCACGATGACGACGCCGGGCGGGGTGTGCATCCAGTCCGCGCCCCACCAGCCGGTGAAGTTCAGCAGCCGGGTGACGAACCCGTGCAGCAGGTAGGCGTAGAGGGTGTAGGCGCCGAGCTGGGTGAACCAGTGGCGGCGGCGCGGGATCAGGCTGAGGAACGCGGCGACGAACACGGTCGCGCCGACGAACATGGCGAGCCGCATGAGCGTGCCGGTGAAGTTGCCGACGCCGAGCTCGAAGTGCGCGTGCTTCCAGTAGATCCAGTTCCGCGACATGTGGTTCATGACGAGGTAGGTCCCGGTGAGGCCGAGCGCGAGCACCACCGCCCCGATCGGCCGCGCGATCGGCTTCTTCAGCAGCTCGAAGTGCTCCGGCCGCAGCGTGAGGCCGAGGACGTAGAACGGCAGCAGCCCGAAGACGCGGTGGATGTCGAACGTCCCGCCGAGGTCGCTCATGTACGACAGCAGCGCGAACCCGACCGCCACCGCGAGCGGCCAGCGGATCTGCTGCCAGACCGGGGTGGACAGCCGCCACATGAACAGCGCGATCAGGAACCACGTCAGGTAGTACGGGTTGAGGAGGCTGATCTCCAGCTCGTTGCGCCCGGCCAGCCAGTCGTACAGCGAGTAGGCGGTCTCGAACACCACGTACGGCACGCCGACGTGGGTGATGAGCTTGCGCGCCTTGCCGCCGGAGAACGTCCAGTTCCGCGAGAAGTAGCCGGTGATCACGATGAACAGCGGCATGTGGAACAGGTAGATGAAGATGTAGAGGCCCTTGGCCATCGGCACGTTCAGCAGGTTGGCCAGGGAGTGGCCCGAGACCACCAGCAGGATCGCGAAGTACTTGGCGTTGTCGAAGAACGGGTCGCGCTGCTTGCGGGGCCGGGGCGCCTGCGCGCCCGCCGCGGTGACGGCCGTCCCCGCGGCGGGGGACTCCACCGCCTCGGGCGACTGCGGCTGTGGGGGGCGCGGGGCTGTGTCGGCTCCGGAGGGCCTGGTGGTGTACGTCATAGGGCTGCCCGGTCAGGTCTCCTTGCAGATGTTGTCGCTGGCCCGGATCTCACCCTGCTGCTTCGGGATGCCGGCGCCGGCGCTCTTCAGGTTCTTCCAGTCCCGTCCGACGACGAGGTCGACGACGCCCGGGGTGGCGCCCTTGCCGCGTGCCGCCGGCTGCGGCTTGCTCGGGATCAGCTCGGCGAGCGTCTGGGCCTGCTGGTCGGCACCGGTACCGTACAGCACCCTGGTGCTCGCGGTGGTGGAAGGCGCGTTTCCGCCGACCGTCACCTGGAAGCCCTGCGACTCCAGGTCGCTGGCGACGCGTCCGGCCTGCCCGTTGATGCCGCTGCCGTTGTAGACCCGCACCCGCACCTGGCTCGGCGGGATGTTCGAGCTGCCCGGCTTCGGCTCCTTGGGCACGGTCTTGTCGTTGCGGACGGCGGCGAAGAACGGCTGCGCCGCTTCGGTGAGCGCCACCCGGTTGATGTCGGCCGGGTCGGGCCCGGACGGGACGGTCACGAACCGCAGCTTGCCGGAGGTCATGCCCTGCATCTCCTGGGCGATGTCCATCATGACCTGCGGCGTCAGTTCCTTGTCGGTGGTGAGCGACTTGGTGATCGCGTTCATCAGCGAGTAGAGCTTCTTGGGGTTGCTGAGCACGCCGGCGCTCATCGCCTTGTTGGCCAGGGCGCCCATGAACTTCTGCTGCCGCTTGATGCGGTCGGTGTCGGAGCCGTCGCCGAGGCCGTGCCGGACCCGCACGTAGGCCAGCGCCGTCTCGCCCGAGATCATGTGCTTGCCCTTGGACAGGTGGAGCCCGGACTTGGGGTCGTCGACCCGCTTCGGCATGCACACCGGGACACCGCCGACCGCCTTGGTGATCGTCTTGAACCCGGTGAAGTCGACCTGCATGAAGTGGTCGATGCGGATGTTGGAGATGCTCTCGATCGTCTTGATGACGCAGGCCGCGCCGCCGTTGGTGAACGCCGAGTTGATCTGGGCGCGGGACTGCGCCGGGAGCGTCCCGCCCCTGCGGGACTTGCAGGACGGCATCGGGATCATCAGGTCGCGGGGGAAGCTGATCCCCATCGCCTGGCCGCCGCCCGGCGACAGGTGCAGCAGGATCATCGTGTCCGAGCGGGGCAGCTCGCTCTTCAGCGAGCGCCCGTACTTGCCGTTGGCCCCGGCGCGGGTGTCCGACCCGAGCAGCAGGATGTTCATCGCGCTGTTCAGCTTCTTCGGCCGGTTGGGGCCGAGCTGCGCGTTGACGTCCTCGTGGGAGATGTTCCCGAACGCCTTGCGGTACAGGCCGTAGGCGGTGAGGGAGCCGACCACCATGACCGCCGACAGCCCGATGCACACCCATCCGAGGATGCGCCAGCCGCGTCGCGGCGCCGGCTGCGGGTCGGCGTCGTCGACGTACTCCATGTACATCGGATTGCTGTTCATCGGCTCCGTGGTCCGGGTTCTCAGCGGTTCTTGGTGGTGTGGGGGTCATCCCCCACAACGGGATCGCCCGCTTTCAGGGGTCGGGTGACGGGTCCTGGGCAAGGGAAGCGTAGGTCAGGGGAGCCGGTAGGGGGACCCGGATGAGTCATTCGGTCCGGGCGGGCCGGCGACCACCGTCACATGCTCCACGGTCAGACGTCGATCTAGGGCGGCTTTGTCAAAGTTTCGTTGGATTATGACGGAAGCACCCGACGCTAGTGGTGCGAGCAGCGCGATCAGTAGCCCGTCCAGTGTGGCGAAGGGCATGTCAACCAGGAGCCGGTCGCGTGCGTCCAGCTCCCATTTCGCGGCGGCCTCGCGTGCGGCCGCCACCAGCTCGCCGCCGCTGAGTGTGGCGTTTGTCACACTCAGCGCGGGTGTCTCCGGTGTCACTTCCGCCCCCGGGTCGAACCGGTCGCCGTACGTGCGGACCTCGTCGGCGTAGTCCGTCACGCCGGGCGGGCAGTCGGCGAGCGGGCCGCCGAGCGCGTGCAGCGAGAGCCCGACGATCTCCTCGGCCTCCGCGTCGTCGACCACGTCGTCCAGCACCTCCTGAGCCGCCGCCAGGATGTACGGCCCGGACGCACCCGCCGGTTCGGCGCCGCGCCCCCGCACGGCCTCCGGGGCGACCGGCTCGGCGACGAGCCCCGCCGACCAGCAGGCCATCAGCCACACCGCCGTCTGCCAGTGCGGCGGCAGGACGAGCACGACCCGGGTGCCCGGTTCGGCGCCGAGGCCGTCCACCAGGAAGTTCGCGGTCTTGGCGACCCAGTTGTCGAACGTCCGCGCGGACAGCTCGACGCGCTCCCCGGCCGCGTCGTCGTAGAAGGTGACCAGCGGGGTGGACGGGTCGTCCGCCACCCGCCGCCGCAGCAGCTCAGCGGGCGTGGCCGCGCTCGGGTCGTGTGCGCTCATGGCCCGAGCGTATGCCCGCATGATCGTCCGGGAGCCACCACCTGCCCGGTGCCGCTACGCTCCGCACGGGTGGATGACCACCCCATGAACCATCGGCAAGCGGACGAGCGCTGCACTCACGAGCACGGAGCGGGTAGATGAACGCTGGTCGGCTGCTCGTGCGCCTCACCGTGGCCCCGGCGCTGCTCCTGGTGGCGTGGCTGGCGGTCGCGCTGCCGCTGCTGATGGCGGGCGTGTTCCACCCGGCCCCGGCGTTCGCGCTGTTCGTGCCGGTCGCGGCCCTGGTGCTGCGGTACGGGCTGCGGTACCGGCCCCGCGGCCTGCCCGAGGCGGCGCGGGGGAGCCTGAGCGGACGCGGCGCCGACGAGGTGCCCTGGTGGACGACCGGGAGCGTCCTCGCGATCACCGTCGCGTTCCTGGTGCTCCAGGTGGTCATGTGCTCGGAGCAGATCGTCGTCCGCCGCGACCCGGCGTCCTACGTCCAGTTCGCGACCTGGCTGGCCGAGCACGGGTCCCTGCCCATCCCTCAGATGACGGACGCGTTCGGCGGGCCGGATGCCCTCCTCCGGTTCGAGAGCCCCGCCTTCTACTCCGACGGCGGCGCGATCGTCCCGCAGTTCATGGCCGGGATGCCGCTGGTCCTCGCGCTCGGCGGCTGGCTCGGCGGCACGCACGGGATCCTGCTCATGGCGCCGCTGCTCGGCGCGTGCTGCGTGCTCGCGTTCGCCGGGCTCGTCGCGCGGCTCGTCGGCCCGCGCTGGGCGCCCGCCGGGGCGCTGCTGCTGGCGCTGACGCTGCCGATGCTCTACGTCTCGCGCAGCACGTTCAGCGAACTGCCCGCGATCGTCCTGCTGCTGGGCGGGCTGTCGCTGATGGACGACGTCCGCCGCGAGGAGGGCCGGGCCGCCGCTGCGAAGGCGTTCCTGGCGGGCCTCGCGCTGGGCCTCATCGTGCTCGTCCGCATCGACGGGCTGCGGGACGTCCTGCCGGTGCTCGCGTTCGCCGGCCTGCTGATCGGGCTCCGGCGGCGCACCGGGTACTGGGTGGCGGGCGGGCTGCTGCTCGGCGCGGCCGCCGGGCTGGCCGAGGGCTTCACGCTGTCCCGGCCCTACCTGCGGTACCTCGATTCGTCGCTCAGGCCGCTGCTGGCGATCAGCGCGGCGGTGCTCGTCTCCACGGTCGCCATGGCCGTCCTGCTGCGCCTGGACCGGACGGGGGCGCGGCTGCGGGGGCTGGGCACGGCGGTCGCGCGCGGCCGGCTGCCGGACGTCGCCGCCGTGCTGACCGTGCTGGCGGTGGCGGGCTTCGCGGTCCGGCCCCTGGTGCAGACCGTCCGCCGGGTGCCGGGGACGAGGGACGACGAGCTGAACGTCCGGTTCATCGAGATGGTGCAGCGGATCCAGCACCTCCCCGTGGACGGCACCCGGCAGTACTCGGAACTGTCCCTCTACTGGGTCGTCTGGTACATCGGCGTCCCCGCGCTGCTGTTCGCGACGCTGGGCGCGGCGCTGCTGGTGCGGCGGCTGCTGGGCGGGCGCTCGCCGGAGTGGCTGCCGTCCTGCGCGCTGATCGTCTGGACGGCGACGCAGGTGCTGATCCGGCCGGGCATCACGCCGGACCATCCGTGGGCGTCCCGGCGGCTGATCGGCCTCGTCATCCCCGGCCTGCTGCTGTTCACCGTGTTCGCGTCGGCGTGGACGGTGCGGCGCGTCCGCCGGCTCGGGTACGGGCCGACGCTGGTGAACGGCGGCGCGGTCGCCGGTGTCGCGCTGATGCTGGTGCCGATCGTGCTGACGTCCGGCGGGTTCCTGGTGACCCGGACGGAGCAGC
This sequence comes from Actinomadura latina NBRC 106108, assembly GCF_001552195.1. Classification (GTDB taxonomy): domain Bacteria; phylum Actinomycetota; class Actinomycetes; order Streptosporangiales; family Streptosporangiaceae; genus Spirillospora; species Spirillospora latina. The sequence goes on along the minus strand of NZ_BCQS01000020.1, from coordinate 225,823 downwards.
ACGAGGTGGGCGCCGTGAAGGGCATGTGCGACGCGTTGCGGCCGCGCAGTTCGGTCGTGGTGGTCGAACAGTCGACGGCCGACCGGTTCCTGCAGGTCGTGCGCGGGATGTGCGGGGTGCCCGCCGCGCGGACGACCGGTGGCGCCACGCCCGCCGACGTGCGGCGCGTCATCGCCGGTGTGCACCGGGCCGGGCGGCGGCCGGTGGTCATGGCGGCGAAGCCGGCGCAGGTCGCGCCGTACGGGACGCCGCGGCGGGTCCTGCACGTGCTCACGCGGCAGGACGGGCGCACCCTGAGCAAGCCGCCGGGCGGGACGTGGGGGCTGGCCATGGACGTGTGGATCGCCGAGCCGTCCGCGCGGTAGCCCGCCCGTTCACGTGCCGCAGGGGCCCCGTTCACGCGCCCGCACGGGCGACGAGGCTGCTGAGGTAGGCGAGGGCGAGTATCCTCGCGCTGCGTGAGCACCCAGTCTGCCGAGCCGACGTCCGACACCGCGCCCGCCGAGGCGCCGCCCGCCGAGGTTGTGCCCGCGGTGGTGCCCGAGCCCGCGGAGCCGGAGTCCGGGCCCGTCCACGTCACGATCGTCCTGCCCTGCTACAACGAGCAGGACCACGTGATCGACGAGGTCGAGCGCATCTGCAAGGCGATGGACGACAGCGGCAAGAGCTACGAGCTGCTGGCCGTCGACGACTGCTCGACCGACGACACCCTCGCCCGGCTGCGCGAGGCGGAGCCGCGCTTCCCGCACATGCGGATCATGGCGTTCCAGCACAACAGCGGCTCGGGCACCGTGCGGCGGATCGGCTCCCAGCAGGCCCGCGGCGACATCGTCGTGTGGACGGACGCCGACATGTCGTACCCGAACGAGCGGATCCCCGAACTCGTGGACGCCCTGGACGGCGACCCGTCCATCGACCAGGTCGTCGGGGCGCGCACCACCGAGGAGGGGACGCACAAGATGCTGCGGGTCCCCGCCAAGTGGTTCATCCGCAAGATCGCCGAGCGGCTCACCAACTCCAGGATCCCGGACCTGAACTCGGGGCTGCGCGCGTTCCGCCGCGAGGTGTCGCTGCCGTACCTGCGGCTGCTGCCGCCCGGGTTCTCCTGCGTCACCACGATCACGATCGCGTTCCTGTCGAACCAGCACCCGGTCCGGTACGTGCCGATCGACTACGCGAAGCGGGCCGGCAAGTCGAAGTTCCACTTCACCAAGGACGCCTACCGCTACATCCTGCAGGTGCTGCGGATGGTCATGTACTTCAACCCGCTCAAGGTGCTGATGCCGCCGGCGCTGTGGCTGATTGTGATCGGGCTGGCCAAGGGCGTGTTCGACATGGTGGTGCACTTCGGCTACTTCGCCAACAACACCATCATGATCTTCGTGACCGGGTTGATCATCGCGTCGCTGGCGCTGCTCGCCGACCTGATCGTCCGGTCGCGCGGCGACGTCTAGCGGCATGCGCGTAGCCATCGTCGGACCGGCGTTCCCGTACAAGGGCGGCGGCGCCCGGCACACGACGGAGCTGGCGCACCGGCTGGCCGCCGCCGGGCACGACGTCGTCATCGAGTCGTGGCGCGCGCAGTACCCGTCGTTCCTGTATCCCGGGCAGCAGACGATCGCCGAGCCGGAGGGCGAGCCGTTCCCCGGCACCCGGCACCGGCTCGACTGGCGGCGTCCGGACGGCTGGTGGCGCACCGGCCGCGCGCTGCGCTCGTGCGACCTGGTGGTCCTGGTGGTGCTGAGCACCGTCCAGGTGCCGTCCTACCTGGGGATTCTCGCGGGGATCCGGGGCCGGGCGCGGGTGGTGGCGCTGTGCCACAACGTGCTGCCGCATGAGCGCAAGCCGTACGACGAGCCGCTGATGAAGCGGCTGCTGCGGAAGGTGGACGGGGTCCTGGTCCACACCGAGGCGCAGGCCGAGGTGGCGCGCGGCCTGACGGGCCGTCCCGTGCGGGTCGCCGAGATGGCCGCGCACCTGCCCGCGGCGGGGGTTCTGCCGCCGGGCGATGACGGCGGTGACGGCGGTGACGGCGGTGACGGCGATGACAAGGTGCGCCGGCGGCTGCTGTTCTTCGGGATCGTCCGCCCGTACAAGGGCCTGGACGTCCTGCTCCGCGCCCTGGCGGAGGGCCCGGACGACGTGGCGCTGACCGTCGCGGGCGAGTTCTGGGGCGGGCTGGACGAGACGCGCGAGCTGGTCGGGTCGCTGGATCTGGCGGCGCGGGTGGAGCTGCGCCCCGGATACGTCCCGGCCGCCGACGTTCCGGGGCTGTTCGCCGCCGCCGACGCGCTCGTCCTGCCCTACCGGACGGCGACGGCGTCGCAGAACGTCTGGATGGCCTACGAGCACGGCCTGCCGGTGATCGCCACCGACGTGGGCGGCTTCGCGGCCCAGATCCGCGACGGCGTCGACGGGCTGGTCTGCCGCCCGGACGACCCCGCGTCCCTGGCGGACGCGCTGCGGCGCTTCTACGCGCCGGGGGAGCCGGAGCGCCTCCGCTCCGGCGTCCGCCCGGTCGACCACGCCCCGCTGTGGGCCGCCTACCTCGACGCGCTCACAGGTGCGGTTCGATGACCTTCATGAGGGCGCGCTTGGGCTTGGCTCCGACGATCTGCTCCACGACCTCGCCGTTCTTGAGGAGCAGCAGGGTCGGCAGGCCCATCACGCCGTACTTGTTCGGCGTCTCCGGGTTCGCGTCGTAGTCCATCTTCGCGATCCGGATCTTGCCGTCCTGCTCCTCGGCGATCTGCTCCAGGACGGGAGCGATCATGCGGCACGGCCCGCACCAGTCGGCCCAGAAGTCGACGAGTACCGGGGTGTCGCTCTTGAGTACCTCGTCCGCGAACGTCGCGTCGGTCACGGTGATCGGGGCCGTCACGGTCCCTCCTTCGTAGGCTGTGTTCCCGTCACAAGCTCTTTGGAGGGCGGTTCATTCCCGGGGCCCGGCGCGGTACGCCCGAGCAGGAACGCCACCCCCGCGTTGATGAGGTCGGCGAGCGTCAGCAGCACCCGCGACGCGATCGCGACCACGACCGGCGCGCCCGCCGGCAGCACCGGCGTCAGCACCACGGTCAGCGCGGCCTCCCGCGCCCCGATGCCGCCCGGCGCGATGAAGACGAGGAAGCCGGCGACGAACGCCAGCGCGTAGGCGCCGGTCGCGACGAACGGCAGGCCCGGCCCGTCGCCGCCGACGGCCATGCAGAGCAGCCAGGTGTGCACGCCGAACAGGACCCACCCGAGGACCGTCCAGCCGACGGCCCGCAGCGTGACGCCGAGGCTCACCGGGTGCTCCAGCGGCGGCCGCCGGATGAGCCTGAGCATCGTCCCGAGCGCCCAGGTCACGATCTTCGGGTGCAGCAGCGCCAGCAGGACGGGCGCGAGCAGGAACAGCCACCAGTACTCGTCGCGGGCCGTCGCGGACGTCAGCGGCAGCGTCACCGCCGCGACCGCCAGCCCGCACGCCGTGGACGTCGCGACCGCCAGCATCGTCGACCCGAAGCTGCGCTCCGGCGGCACCTCGTGCTCGCGGGTCATCTCGATCTGCGTGACCAGCGCCCACACCTTGCCCGGCACGTACTTGCCGAGCTGGGAGATCCCGGAGATCCGGAAGATGGCCCGCACCGGCAGCGGCGATCCGAGCCCGGCGAGGAACTCCCGCCACCCCAGCATCCAGATGAAGAGCCCCGCCAGCCCCGCGGCCAGCGCCCCGGCGAGCGCCGGCCAGGACATCTCCTGGAACGCCCGCACCGTCGCGTCCCACTGGGAGGCCACGCTGTAGCCGCAGAACGCCAGCGCGAGCAGTACCAGCAGCACCCGCAGCGCCCGCACGGCGACGACCTTCATCCTCACCCGCCCAGCCTAGGCGAACGCGGCCTCCCGCCCGCCCGCGCGGCCTTAGAGTTGGGGAACGATGAAGATTTCCGATGTGGTCGCCTTCATGGGGCACCAGGTGCACGTGTGCCGGTACCGCGAGGCGGGGACGCTTCTCGGCTGGATGGGACGCGACCTGCGCGGCAAGCGGGTCCTCGACGTCGCCGGCGGCGACGGCTACTGGGCCGGCCGGGCGCGCCGGCGCGGCGCCGACGCCGTCTCGATCGACCTCGCCCGCGGCAAGATGGCCTACGGGCGGACGCTCACGCACGCGCCCGCGCTGATCGAGTGCGACGCGCTCAAGCTGCCGTTCGCGGACGGGTCGTTCGACGCGATCCTGTCCGTCTGCGCGATCGAGCACTTCGACGACGGCGGCAGGTCGCTGGACGAGATGGCGCGAGTGCTGAAGCCCGGCGGTGAGATCTTCATGTCCGCCGACGTGCTCAGCCGCGCCGACACCTGGCCGAAGCTGCGCGACGCGCACAAGGCCAGGTACCACGTCCAGCACACCTACACGCACGACAGCCTCAGCAAGCTGATGGACGAGCGCGGCCTCGACCTGGTCGAGCACAGCTACCAGTTCCGCACGGCCGCCACGGAACGCCTCTACCTGTCGCTGTCCACCTACGGCGGGAAGGTCGGCTTCAACGCCGCCGCCCCGCTCACCCCGCTCGTCGCCCTCGCCGACCGCGGCGCACCCAACGAACGCGGCAGCATCGTCCTCGTTCGGGCGCGTAAGAGGTAGCGATCGGGTAGGGCCCATCGTGAATGACGTGGAACGAGGTCACCCGAGCGTGTGCCCGGCGGGCGTAGGCTCGGAACGTAAAGAGTGATCTACGGCACCGCGCTGGATGGGGGAGTGGACCGTGGCGACTCGAATTCTCCTTGACGCCACCGCCGTGCCCGCCGACCGCGGCGGGCTCGGCCGGTACGTGGACGGGCTGCTGCGCGCCCTGCACGCGCAGGGCGCCGATCTCGCCGTCGCCTGCCAGCGGGTGGACGAGAAACGCTACGAAGGGCTCGTCCCGGGGGCCCGGGTCGTCGCCGGCCCGGCGACGCTGGCGCACCGCGCCACCCGGCTGGCCTGGGAGCAGTCCGGCCTGCCGCACGTCGCCGAACGCGTCGGCGCGGACGTCATCCACCTGCCCACCTACACGATGCCGGTGAGCGCCGTCCTGCCCACCGTCGTGACGATCCACGACGTGACGCTCTTCACCGAGCCGGAGCTGCACGACCCGGTCCGGACGTCGTACATCAAGTCGGCGACCCGCACCGCCTCCCGGCGCGCGACCCGGCTGATCGCCCCGTCCCGCGCGACCCGCGACGAACTGGTCAAGGTGCTCGGCGCAGACCCCTCCCACATCGACGTCGCCTACCACGGCGTCGACCACGAGGTGTTCCACCGCCCGTCCGAAGCCGAGGTCAAGCAGGTCTCCGACCGCCTCGGCCTGCACGGCCGCCACTACGTCGCGTACCTGGGCGCGCTGGAACCGCGCAAGAACGTCCCGAACCTGATCCGCGGCTGGGTCGAGGCCTGCGCCGACCGCCCGGACCCGCCCGCGCTCGTCCTGGCGGGCGGCGGCGGCTGGGACGACGAGGTCGACGCGGCCCTCGCCACCGTCCCGCTGAACCTGCGCGTCCTGCGCCCCGGCTACCTGCCGTGGCCGTCCCTGCCCGGCTTCTTCGGCGGCGCCCTGGTCGTCGCGCTCCCGAGCCGCGGCGAGGGCTTCGGCCTGCCCGTCCTGGAAGCCATGTCGTGCGGCGCGCCCGTCCTGACGACCCGCCGGGGCTCCCTCCCCGAGGTCGGCGGCGACGCGGTCGCCTACACCGAACTGGAGCCGTCCGGCATAGCGGCCGCATTGACCGCCCTCATCGACGACCCGTCCCGCCGCGCCGAGCTGGCCGAGGCCGCCCACGCCCGCTCCCGGGAGTTCTCCTGGTCGGCGTCCGCCGAGGCGCACATGGCCTCCTACCAGCGCGCAGTCGACCAGTACGCCGCATCCCGCACCCACTAGGCTCTCTCCAACCGCGCGTGGAGAAAGGAACCGAGTGGAAGCGATCCTCCTGGTGGGAGGCCAGGGCACCCGCCTGCGCCCCCTGACGATCTCCACCCCGAAGCCTCTGCTCCCCACCGCCGGCGTGGCGTTCCTCGCCCACCAGCTGGCCCGCGCCCACGCCGCCGGCGTCGAGCGCATCGTGTTCGCCACGTCCTACCGCGCCGAAATGTTCGAAGCGGCCTTCGGTGACCACGCGTACGGGGTCGACCTCGCCTACGTCAGCGAGGAGGAGCCGCTCGGCACCGGCGGCGCCATCCGCAACGCGGCCCGCGCCCTGACCTGCGCCCCGGACGACCCGGTCCTGATCCTCAACGGCGACATCCTCTCCGGCCACGACGTCCAGGCCCAGGTCAAACTGCATGAAGAGGCAGCCGCCGCGGTGACCCTGCACTTGACCGAGGTGGACGACCCGTCCCGCTTCGGGTGCGTCCCGACCTCCGCCGACGGACGGGTGACCGCCTTCCTGGAAAAGACGCAGCACCCGGTCACGAACCAGATCAACGCCGGCTGCTACGTGTTCCGCCGCTCCGTCATCGACACGATCCCCGAAGACGAAGTGGTGTCGGTCGAACGCGAGACCTTCCCGTCCCTCATCGCGTCCGGCGCCGTGGTCATGGGCCACGTGGAGTCGGCCTACTGGCTGGACGTGGGCACCCCGGAAGCCTTCGTCCAGGGCTCGCGGGATCTGGTCCTGGGCGCCCTGGCCTCCCCCGCCATGCCAGGCGAACCGGGCGAACGCCTGACTCTCCCCGGCGCCCGCGTAGCCCCCGGCGCCGTAGTGCGCGGCGGGACGACCGTGGGCCGCAACGCCGTGATCGAATCAGGCGCCACCGTGACCGGCAGCGTCCTCCTGGAAGACGCGTTCGTAGCCGAAGGCGCGACCGTCCGCGACTCCGTTCTGAGCCGGGGCGCCCGAGTGGGCCCCGGCGCGGTCCTGGACGGCGTAGTCCTGGGCGACGCCGCGGTAGTGGGCCCGGGCAACGAACTGCGCCCCGGCCTACGAATCTGGCCGGGCATAGAACTACCTCCCACGGCGATCCGCTTCTCCACCGACACCTGACCCGCATTCGCACGTGTGATCAGGCGAGATCGACAAAAGGCTGCGGCCCCGCGATGGGATTTCCCCCGGCTTCCGGGACTATCCGAGCAGCATCAGGAGGCGGGCCGCCTGCTTCCGGAGGACCTCGCCGTGGGCCGGTGACCTGCGGCTATTGAGCGTGATCCTGAGCAACCAGAACACGGCAAGAAGGCGTCGGCAATGCGTAAGCCTGCCGACCTCCGCCGAATCCAGATCGAAGCAGTCCAGTACGCGGTCCATTCCGGGACCGTTTCCCGCTCGCATCGAAATGTGCTCGGTCAATTCCGCCAACTCGTAGGGACGATCACTGCGGCCCGAGTACTCGAAGTCCACCAGGCGCACCTCGGTGCCGTCCCACAGGAAGTTGGCGAGGTTCCCGTCGCCGGTGCCGAACACGGGCCGCGTCCGCCGTCCCCGCCCGAGCCGGCAGGCCGGCCAGCGTGCGCAAGGGGATCGCTTCCTGGGCCCGAGCAACCGCACCGGCGACCGCCGCAGCCAAATCCGCGGTGACTTCACCGTCCAGCGGCACACCGTCCAGCCGGGACATCACCACGGTCGGCGGCTCGGCGTCCAGATCGGCACTGATCGGCGCGGGTGCGGTGCCCGGCGTGTGCTCATGCAGCAGGGTCAGCGCCCGCCACTCGCGCAGAGGTTCACCGTTGTCGCGCGAGCGATACCGCTTGACCACCACATCAGCCCGCATCTCCACCTCATGCGTGCTCGACCGCCCGTCCACGAACACCTCCTCCGGCTTGCGACCGGGACCTCGCCCTGGCCCCTGCCAAGATCTAGCGGCGGCGTCGGGCGTGACGTCGCATGCCGTCCACCTTCTGCCGGAAGAGATCCGGGGTGACGATCGGCGTGCCGCGCCATGGTGACATGGAGATCAGGTCCACGTCGTTGCTGACGATCAGCAGCGCGCCGACTTCGGCCGCGAGGTCGAGGATCAAATTGTCCTCGTAGTCGGGGCAGTCATGGACGGTCCGCGGCGGGTCGACGATATCCCCTTCGCTGTGCTCGGTGATGGCGACCAGCGCCGTCAGGTACGCGCCGGCCTTCGCGTCCTCCCATTTGAACAGTTCCACGAGGATCCGTTCGACGTTTCGCAGGATGTGCGGAGACACCCACAGGGAGAACTCTGCGGCGTCGTTCGCGACGCCCAGACAGTCGGCCGAGGCGTTGCCGGAGGTCGGTGGCGGGGACGGCCACGAGCGGAAGGGGCTGTTGCCGGTGGCCGCCGCCGTCACCAGCACGTTGATGTCGAAGACCACGGGGGCCGGCATGGTCAGGCGCCGCCCTTGCCCTTGAGGAACTCCCGGACGCGGTCGGGCACGTCGGCGGGTTCGATCCCGAGTTCGGCGGTGCGCTGCTGCCCGTAGGCCTGAAGGTCGCGAAGCTGCTCGGCCAGCATGATCGACTTCATGACGCGGTAGGTCGCGCGGAGGTAGGCGGACCGGTTTCCGTCCCCGAAGTAGTCGACGAGCTCATCGAGGACGGGCCGGTCTTCGGCCTGGACGGAGAACCCCAGTGTCTGCGCCTTGTCGTGATGGCGCGGGGCCTTGCGCCTCGACTTCCCGATGTCAGTACCCATGAGGTCCAGTGTAGTTCGCTGCTTGCCAGAAGCAATTCATTGCATGTGAGGGCCGCCTCACTCGGTGCTGTTTGATGTGGCGCCCTGGATGGGCGATGGCTCGGCTCATTGCAGGGCGGGGGAGCAGGACGGGGCGGGGGCGGCGTCGAGGTGGTGGACGAGGAGTTCGGTGGTTTCCTGGAGGTCGATGAGGGGGCGGCGGAGGTAGCGGTGCGGGGTGGACCACCAGCAGAAGGTTCGTCGGTGGACCCAGACGTTGAGGGTGGGGAGGACGAGGACGGAGAGGCCGTCGTCGGTGGTGTTGCGTTGACCTTTGAAGCCGCGGTGGGTGAGGTTGAGGAGCAGGTGGTGTGCGGCGGTCCCCGGGTGGACGCGGTAGTGCAGGCCGGGCCAGTCGTGGCGGAGTGGGAGGGCGAACCAGACCGTCTTGCCGGGGACGGACGTGGTGTCGACCCGGGATCGGGTGGGGGCGCAGCCCCAGGCGGCGGTGACCTGGCGGACGAGTTCGAGGCCCTTGCCGTGCTCGTCCAGCAACCCGGCCCCGGAGGCGTGCGGTGTGGTCGTTCGCGCGCCGTCGAAGACGGAGACGACGAGTTGCGGGGACGGGACGGTCCGCGCCCAGATCCACAGTTCGGGCGTGGTGGGCGGCCGGTCGCCCTTCGCGCACCTGGCGTGCCGTAGCGCGTTGGTGGCGGTTTCGGAGACGGCGAGTTCGCCGTCCTCGATCACGTCCTGATCGAGTCGCAGTTCGGACATCGTCCGGCGGAGGAGCCGACGCGCCGCCGCCGGCCCGCTCTCGTCCCCGGGCAGCCGCCACGCGCACAACCCCCCGGTCACCAGCCCCCACGCCCCCTTGACCTCCATCGAGCCATACCTCCCGTCAATCCGGTTCGTCCACAGCCGTAGCGATTCAGGGCAGACGTGACCTCTTCCGCTTGATCGCGTTCGGTGTGCGTTCGGTCGCTGATAGTGTTGCTTGTAACGAGTCAATGTGCAACGTTTCACTTCGAGACGTCTCAAGATTCTTAGAGGCTGAGCCCGAACAACTACGGGAGACTTCACTCATGACGGCGAGGATGGAGACATTCCGCGGCAGGCAGTTGCGACGGGAGCTGCTCCGCCTGCGAGAGGTGGCCGGCCTGTCGATGGAGGACGTCGCGCAGCGGCTCGACTGGTCCAAGGCCAAGATCTCCCGCATCGAGACCGGGCGAACCCGTGTCACCCCGAGCGACGTGCGCCTCTTGGCGGAGGAGTACGGCGTGACGGACGAGCAGGAGCGCCAAGCTCTGATGGACCTGGCCCGGAAGGCGCGAAGGCAAGGCTGGTGGCACAACTACGCGCGCGCGAGAGCCGCCTTGACATCCGCGTCGAAGCGCTGAGGCGCGGCCATGCGCTCCTTCAGCGCGTCCCAGTCCCCGTAGACCTCGTCGAAGTCGTCGCGCCGGTCGCTGGTCCGCCCGGCCGTGTCGATCGACGTGTGCAGATCCGTCCGCCCGGACGCCTCGAACCCGCCGTCGGGCTCCTGCCACGGCCGCCCCGCGGGCACGGCGTCCTCGCGCGCCAGCCCGGTCTCCGGATCGGCCAGGGCCGCGACGTGCCCGATCAGCCGCGGGTCGAGCCACGGCTCGCCCCGCCGCACGTACTCGGGATAGATCGTCAGCCGTTCCCGCAGCTCGAACCCCGACTCGGCGGTCTGCTCGGCCAGCTCCTCGATCTGCGGCCACGGCCGTTCCGGGTTCACGTGATCGGGCGTCACCGGCGAGACCCCGCCCCAGTCGTCGATCCCGGCCCGCAGCATCAGCGCGTACTGGTCGGCGACCAGGTTCGGCGGCGCCTGCACGCGCGCCTTCGGCCCGAGGACGAGCCGCGTCACCGCGATCGTCGCGGCCAGCTCCGCCAGCTCCGCGTCGGGCGTGTCGCGCATCTTCGTGTCGGGCTTCGCGCGGAAGTTCTGGACGATCACCTCCTGGATCGCCCCGTACTCCCGCATCGTCCGCCGGATCTCGAAGATCGCGTCCGCGCGCTCCTCGACCGTCTCGCCGATGCCGATGAGGATCCCGGTGGTGAACGGCACGTTCGTGCGTCCCGCGTCCTCGAGCACGCGCAGCCGGACGGCCGGGTCCTTGTCCGGCGACCCGAAGTGCGGCCCGCCGCGCTCGCTGAACAGCCGTGTCGCGGTCGTCTCCAGCATCATGCCCATCGACGGCGCGACGGGCTTGAGCCGCTGGAAGTCGCGCCAGGTCAGCACGCCGGGGTTCAGATGCGGCAGTAGCCCGGTCTCCTCCAGCACCCGGATCGCCATCGCGCGCACGTACGAGAGCGTGTCGTCGTAGCCGTGCGCGTCCAGCCATTCGCGGGCCTGCTTCCACCGGTCCTCGGGACGGTCCCCGAGCGTGAACAGGGCCTCCTTGCAGCCCATCTCCGCGCCCTGCCGCGCGATCTCCAGGACCTCGTCCGGGCTCAGGTACGGCGAGTCCAGTTTGTGGGGGACGGTCGCGAACGTGCAGTACCCGCAGCGGTCCCGGCACAGCCGGGTCAGCGGGATGAAGACCTTGCGGCTGTAGGTGATGACGCCCGGGCGGCCGGCGGCCTCCAGACCGGCGTCCCGGGTGCGGGCGGCGTAGGCGAGCAGATCGTCGAGCTGCGCCCCGCGGGCCTGCAGGAGTGTGGTGGCCTCGGATCGGTCCAGTGTCTTGCCGTCACGCGCGCGGGCCAGGGCCCGGCGAAGAGCGGAGCTCGTCGCGTCCATGCGGGCACTCTATGCCAATCGTCATAATTTGCGCCGCGTCGGGGTCCCGGAAAAGGCCCCGCGAAGAGGCCAGCCCAGGACACCCGCGATCTATTCCCGCTCAGCGCACCCCACTCAGCGCACCTCGCTCAGCGCACCTCGATGAAGGCGCCGGCGCTCCGCGCCGGGCGCTCGCGCGGCGGCGCGGCGGCGCGGCCGACGCCGACGGCGCCCATCGGGTCCCAGCCGGCCGGCAGATCGAGCACGTCGCGCACCGCGTCGCGGCAGAACATCGTGCTCGACACCCAGCAGGACCCGAGCCCCTCGACCGCCAGCGCGACCAGCAGGTTCTGCACGCCCGCGCCCGCCGCCACGACGAACATCTCCCGCTCGGCCCGCGCCCGGCGCTCGTCCGGATAGTCGTGCGAACCGTCCATGACCAGGCACGGCACCACCAGGTACGGGGCCCGCCGCAGCACCTCGCCGCGCCGCAGCCGCTTGACGACCGACTCCGCGGAGAAGCCGTCGCGCCGCAGGTCGGCCTCCCAGGCGTCGCGCATCGCGTCCAGCAGCCGCGTCCGGGACTCCGCCGACTCCAGCAGGACGAACCGCCACGGCGTCGTGTGATGCGGCGCCGGCGCGGTGATCGCGGCCCCCACGGCCCGCCGCACCGCCGCCGGATCCACCGGCTCCCCGGTGAACTCCCGGATCGTGCGCCGCGCCCGCAGCACGTCGGCCGACCCGAACCGGAACATGTCCTCGTCGGGCGGGCGTACCAGCGCCCGAGCCCCCGGCCCGTCCCCCGGCGTGACGATCCCGGCCAGCCCCCGCACAACGGCGATCGGCACCCCGTCGAGCTTCCCCTTGACCAGTTCCCCCGCCGCGGCGATCTCGTCCGCCACGGCCGTGATGGTGGCGTCGAGCCGATTCCCGTAGGAGTCGTCCCGCCCGCGCAGATCGCTGAGCGGCTCCAGCCCGGCCACCCCGATGGCCGCGTCGGTCAGCCCGTTCCGCCAGGGCCGCCCCAGGGTGTCGGACACGATCACGCCCACGTCCACGCCGGCCCGCTCCCGGACCCCGGCCCGGATGCGCCGCGCCGACGCGTCCGGGTCCTCCGGCAGCAGCAGCACGGTCCCCGGCCGGGTGTTGGACGCGTCCACGCCGGCCGCCGCGAGCACGAGCCCCTGCCGCGTCTCCACGATCCGCGTCTCGCCCCGCGCGTGCGTCCGCCGCGCCACCACCCGGACGGTCTCGGCGTCGATGGCCTTCTCGCGGTCGTCCGCGACCAGGACCCGGCCCTCCGCCTTACTGACGATCTTGGACGTGACGACGAGCACGTCACCGTCCTCGACGGCGCCGGCCGGAACCAGGGCCGCGATGTCATCGCCCTCGGCGACCTCCGGCAATCCCGCGAGGCCGAAGACCTCGAGCCTCATTCGGCGTCCTCCGCCCGCTTGAGCTCCAACGCCAGATCGAGCGCCGCGCGCGCGATGTCGGCCGTCGCCCGGTCGTCGCTCATCAGCAGCGGCCGGGACCGGACCTCGATGCCCTCGACGCGCACGTCCGCGTCGGCGTCGGCGACGAGCCACCCGTCCAGCAGCCCCAGGCCGTAAAGCTCGGCGACCGCCCGAGCCGACGTCTCGACCCCGATCGCGGTCAGGCAGGCGTCGGCCATTCCCCGCACCGGCGCCCCGCCGATGATCGGCGAGACCCCCACCACGGTCTTCGCGGCGATGGCGTCCCGGATGCCGGGCACCGCCAGGATCGTCCCGATGCTCACCACGGGGTTGGACGGCGGGAACAGCACCACGTCGGCAGCCTCGACCGCCGCGAGCACACCGGGCGCCGGCTTCGCGAGTTCCGCGCCCACCGCCGCGATCGACAGCGCCGGGACGGACGCGCGCATCCGCACCCACCACTCCTGGAAGTGGATCGCCCGCCGCCCCTTGTCGTCCTCGACGACCACATGCGTCTCGACCTGGTCATCGCTCATCGGGATGAGCCGCACCCCCGGCTTCCACCGGTCGCACAGCGCCTCGGTGACGGCCGACAGCTTGTACCCGGCCGCCAGCATCTGCGTCCGGACGATATGCGTGGCGAAGTCCCGGTCCCCGAGCCCGAACCATCCGGGCCCGACCCCGTAGGCGGCGAGCTCCTCCTTGAGGGTGAACGTCTCGTCCTTCCGCCCCCAGCCCTGCTCCTCGTTGATGCCGCCGCCGAGCGTGTACATCACGGTGTCGAGATCGGGGCACACCCGCAGCCCGAACAGCGAAATGTCGTCCCCGGTGTTGCCGATGACGGTGATCTCCGCCTCGGGAGCCGCCTCCCGCAGCCCCCGCAAGAAGCGGGCCCCGCCGATCCCACCCGCCAAGCACACGATCTTCATGCCCCAAACCCTACGGCGCTCCCGGGCGGGAGGTGTGTGGGGTCGCCGCCCCGCACGAGACTATGCAAAGCTTTGTCGTGTAATGGATTGCCTCGGTCTGGAGAATTCACCGTGAACAAGGAAGCCGTCCAGCGCCTGCGCGAACCGGCCGCCTGGGTACTGCTCGCCGCGGCGGGACTGCACTTGCTCGCGGGCCTCATCTACCTGCTGGGCGGCGGTGGGTCGTTCACCGGGCGCGCGCTGGGCGAGACGCAGGGCGGGACGTTCCTGCAGATCGCGCTCGTCGGGGTCCTCGTCCTCGCGGTGCTGCTGGTGACATGGGGGGACGCCCCGACGCCGCAGGCCAGGACGATCACCATGGGGGCGCTCGGCGTCCTCGGCGGCATCGCGCTGTTCGGGGTGATCGCGTGGCTCAGCGGGATGCTCGCGGACTCCGAGTACATTTCGGCGCTGACGAAGCTGGCGGCGTTCCTGGAGGGCGCCGGCAAGCTCGCCATCGTCGGTGCGGGCGGCTGGTTCGTCTTCACCGTGTTCCAGGGGATGCAGCCGCCGCGTCCGCAGCCCCAGCAGCAGGGGTACCCGGACTTCGGGTACCAGCAGGGGCAGCCGGGCCAGCCGGGCCAGCAGCAGTACGGGCAGCAGCAGTACGGCCAGCAGCAGTTCGAGCAGCAGCAGTACGGGCAGCAGTACCAGCAGTACGGCCAGCAGCCCGGCGCGGAGGGCCAGCAGCAGTACGGCGGCCAGTCCGGCGCGGAGGGCCAGCAGCAGTACGGTCAGCAGCAGTACCAGCAGCCGCAGCAGTACGGCCAGCAGGACTACCAGCAGTACGGCGCGCAGAGCGGCGGCTACCAGGCCGGCCAGCAGCAGGGCCAGCAGCAGGGCCAGCAGCCGTCCGCCGACCAGGAGGACATGGGCGAGTGGACGCGCGCCTACGGCGGCTCCGGCCAGGACCAGGGCCCGCAGGGCACGCAGCCCGCTCCGCCGCAGAGCGGCGAGCAGGGCGGCGACTGGTACCGGGACAACCGCCCGCCGCCGCCGCAGTGATCCGCGCCCGCCGCTGACCGTCCGATTAACCGAATCTTCAGCCAAAAGTCTTCGCGGTTGTCCCGGCATAACCCGTTTTGTCGCCCAGGAAAGCTCTCCGGCTTGACGGGGCGGTCGCTGCACGCGTGTAATTTCGTCCGTGTAGTTTCAATGCCTTCTCGGGGGAAGGAACCGGAGGGATGGCATTGACCAGGGGGTTCCACGGGCAGGGAGGTGCGCTGTGAGCGAGGTGGTCATCCCGCTGGCGCACGGCACAGACGGCGAAGAGATGGGTTGGCAGGAGCGCGCCCTGTGCGCGCAGACCGACCCGGAGGCGTTCTTTCCGGAGAAGGGCGGCTCGACTCGCGAGGCCAAGAAGGTGTGCCGGGCATGCGAGGTGCGTACGGAGTGCCTGGAGTACGCACTGCAGCACGACGAACGCTTCGGCATCTGGGGAGGACTCTCCGAGCGGGAGCGGCGCAAGCTGAAGCGCCAGGCCGTCTAGGACGGAGCCGTCTAGGACGGAGCCGTCCGGGCGGCGGGACGTTCCGGCCGCGCGCCCCGGATCTCGGTGGATCCGGAGCGTGCCCCGCGCGGCCACGCGTACAGTAAGCAGCCGTGCCGGCCCCGCGCCGGCACGGCTGCTGTATTTTTCCGGCACGACCCTGTCGTCCCACAGATCGAGCGATCATTGCCCCCCACTCTCGATCGCCACGTCGTCACGGCGGTCCTCGTCGCGCACGACGGCGCGCGGTGGCTTCCAGAGACACTGAAGGCGCTGCTCACGCAGGCGCGCCCCGCCCAGCGCGTCGTGATCGTGGACACCGGAAGCCGCGACCGCGGGCCCGCCGTCCTCGCCGAGGTCGCCGGCGCGGGCCGGATCCTCACGCTGCCGCGCACGACCGGCTACGGGGAGGCGATCGCGGAGGCGCTCCGGCAGGACGCGGCGTCCGCGCCCGTCCCCGACGACGACCCCGGCAACCCCAGAACCGAGTGGGTCTGGCTGCTGCACGACGACTCGGCGCCCGCCCACGACGCGCTCGCGCAACTGCTGCGGACCGCCGGCACCGACCCGAACATCGCGGTGCTCGGCCCGAAGGTCCGCGACTGGGACGACCGGCGGGTGCTGCGCGAGGTGGGCGTCACCGTGGACGCCGCCGGGCGCCGCGAGCGCGGCCTGGACCGCGACGAGTTCGACCAGGGCCAGCACGACGGCGTCCGGGACGTCCTCGCCGTCGGCAGCGCCGGGATGCTGGTCCGCCGGGACGTGTGGGAGCGGCTCGGCGGCTTCGACGTCGAGTACGGGATCTTCCGCGACGACCTGGACCTCTGCTGGCGGGTGCACGCGGCCGGGGAGCGGGTCGTCACGGCGACCGACGCGGTCGTGTACCACGCGGAGGCGTCCCGGCGCGGGGTCCGCGAGATCGGCATGACGGCGGAGCACCCGGCCCGCCGCGACCGCCGCAACGCGCTGTTCACGCTGCTCGCCAACCAGCCGCTGCCCGCGATGCTGCGGGCGGTCGTCCGCAACGTGTGGGCGTCGCTCCTGCACGCCCTCTACCTGGTGATCACCAAACGGCCGGGCGCGGCGCGCGAGGAGCTGCGCGCCCTCGCCGACGTGCTGCGCGACCCCGGCCGGCTGCGGCGGGCGCGGGCCGCCCGCGCGGACGGCCGGACCCGGGCCCACCGCAGCATCCGGCGCTTCCAGCCGCGCTGGCTGGTGCTGCGCCGCGCCGCCGAGGCGGCCGCGGAGTATCTCGCCGCCCACGAGCACGAACGGGAGGAGGAGGACGTCACGGCGGACGAGCCGGGCCCGATCCGGCGCCTCCTCGCCCGCCCCGGCGTCCTGCTCGTCCTGGCGCTGGCCGCCGTGACGGTCGCCGCCGAACGGTCCCTGCTCACCGCGGCGGGACGGCTCGGCGGCGGTGCGCTCGTCCCGGCGTGGGGCGGCGCGAGCGATCTCTGGGAGCAGTACCTGTCCGGCTGGCATCCGGTCGGGCTCGGCACCGACGCGGGGAGCCCGCCCTATGTCGGCGTCCTCGCGGTGCTGTCGACGGCGCTGTTCGGCAAGCCGTGGCTGGTCGTGTCGATCCTGCTGCTGGGCAGCGTCCCGCTCGCCGGACTCACCGCCTACCGGGCGTCCCGGCTGCTGATCACGGAGTCGCCGCTGACGGGGCGCCGCGCCCGCGCGGCCGCCGGCCGCCGCGTCCCGGTCGCCGCCGTCCGCGCCTGGTTCGCCGCCGCGTACGCGCTGCTGCCCGCAGCGACCGGCGCCATCGCGGGCGGACGGCTCGGCACCGCCGTCGTCCTCGTCCTGCTCCCGCTGATCGGCGTGTACGCCGCCCGCGTCTACGGGTTCCCGCGCTCGGAGGCCGCCCGGTTCGACGCGGCGACGCGGCACAAGCGCGCCGGACGGGCCGCGTGGACGGTCGCGCTGCTGCTCGCCGTCGCGACGGCGTTCGTCCCGCTCGTCTGGCTCATCGCCGTGCTGACGGCCGGGATGGTGTGGGCGCTGCTCGACCGGCCGGGCCACCGGCAGGGCCGCCGCGGCGTCGCCATCGCGCTCGCCGTGCCGCCGCTGCTGATGCTCCCGTGGGCCACCGGCCTCCTGCTGCACCCGTCCCGCCTGCTCGGCGAGGCGGGCCTGCACCGGCGGTTCGAGCCCGCGACCGCCGCCGACCTGCTGACGCTCGACCCGGGCGGGCCGGGCACCCCCGCGCGGTGGGCGGTCGCGGGCCTGCTCGCGGTCGCCGTGCTGGCGCTGCCGCTGCGCAGCCGCCGCGGCAGCGTGCTGGCGGGCTGGCTGCTCGCGGTGTTCGGGCTGCTCGTCGCCGTGCTGACCAGCGCCGCGACCGTCACCAAGGGCGCGGACACGGCGCCGGCCTGGCCCGGCGTGGCGCTGATCGTCGCGGGGGCGGGGGTGCTGCTCGCCGCGGCCGCCGCCGTCCAGCGCGCCGCCGAGGTCCTCGCGGGCAAGCACGTGGTCTACCGGGCCGGCGGGGCGGCCGTGCTGGTCGCCGCGCTCACCGCGCCGCTGCTGTCCGCCGGGCTCTGGGTGGCCGGCGGCGCGGGCGGGCCGCTGGGCAAGGTCGACCCCGACACGGTGCCCCTGTTCCTCCGCGCGCCGGGCGGGCCGCGGACCCTCGTCCTGCACAGGGAGCCCATCGGGCGGGTCTCCTACACGATCGTCAGGGACGACCGTCCGAGGCTGGGCGAATCAGAGGTCCCGGTAGGCGGCGAAGCCCACGAACGCATGGACGACCTCGTGGCGGGCCTGGCGGCGGGACGGGAAGGCGACGACGGGCCCGCGCTGACCCGGATGGGCGTCCAGTACCTCCTTGTGCCGTACCCGCGAAAAGACCCCATCACCAAGGTCTTGGACGCGTCTCCGGAGCTGACCCGCCTGAGCCGTACGGGAACGTTCGCCGTGTGGCGGGTCCAGCCGACGTCCGCACGGATGATGCTTCTGCAAGGCTCCACGGTCACGCCACTGCCGGCAGGCCGGATCAATGCCCGCGTGCAGATCCCGCCGGGCACGGGCAAGCGCACCATGCTCTTGGCCGAGCCCGCCGACGATGGATGGAAGGCCACGCTCAACGGCCGCGAACTCAAGGGGCACACGGTCGACCGCTGGGCGCAGGGCTACGACATCCCCCCGGCCGGAGGCGAGTTCGAGCTGACACGGTCGATGACCATGCGGCACACGTGGATCGTCATTCAGGGCATCGCCGTCCTGCTCGTGGTCGTCCTGGCCCTGCCCGGCGCCCAGGCCGACAACCTGATGTTCAGCGGCGACCGGGAGCGACGCCCCCATGGACGGCGAGGCGGACGGCGAGATGGACGGCGAGGCGGACGGCGCGGACACCGCCGCGCGAACCATGCCCGCGCCCCGCGCGAGCTTGAGGCGCCCCCAGAGCCGGTGAAGGAACCGAGTCCCGAGGAGGTGTCCTGACCCATGGACAAGGTTCTGCGCCTCCTCGGCATGCGCTACGCCACCGCGGCCCTCATGCTCGTGGCCGTCGCCGCCCTCTACGGGGCCGCGACGTTCTCCCGGCCTGGCGAGGCGTCCGAAAAGGGCCGTTCGGCGCCCGTCACCCACGCCGTGATGGTCTGCCCAGGGCACGAGGGCGGACGGGTGGCCGGGCAGTCCCTCTCCCAGAAGGGCGGCGGGCGCGTGGACACGACGCCGACCAAGGGCGGTGCGCCGCTCGCCTCCATGACCTCGCCAGGGCAGGGGTGGAACAAGGACACCAAGTCGGGCGAGGAGTCCTACACCGTCCGCGCCACCGGCGCCATCGCCGCCGGGCTGGAGGCCGAGCAGACCACCCACTGGAGCGGCGGCGCCGACCGCGGCCTCGCCGGCGCCCGCTGCGCGACGCCCGGCACCGACCTGTGGTTCCTGAGCCCCGGCCCCGTCGGGACCGACCAGCTCGACCTCTACTTGACCAACGTCGACGCGCAGCCCGCGTACGTGAACCTCACCGCCCTGTCCGGCGAGGGGCCGCTCGACACCCCGGAGGGGCTCGGCACGCTCGTCCAGCCCTACACCACCAGGATCGTGAAGATCGGCGACTCCGCCGAGGGCCTCGGCGACATCGTGGAGTCCGCCGCCGACCTCGCCCTGCGCGTGCGCACCACCAGCGGACGCGTCGCCGCGTCGCTGCGCGCCCGCATCGGCGAGAAGAAGGGCGTCGAGTGGCTGCCGCAGGCGCGCGAGCCAGCGGCGGCCGTGGTCGTCCCCGGCGTGCCGGGCGGCGACGGGCAGCGCCGGCTGCTCGTCTCCGTCCCCGGCGAGGCCGACGCCCGCATCAGGGTGCAGGTGATCACCTCGGGCGGCGCATTCGCCCCGCAGGGGCAGGACGTCCTGGACGCGCCCGGCAAGACCGTGACGTCCGTTCCGCTCACCGGCGCGCTGTCCGGGAAGGCCGCCGCGGTCCGGCTGGTCGCCGACCGGCCCATCCTCGCGGGCTTCGCCGCCGACCGCGGCGCCGACGTCGCCTACGGCACGGCCACGGCGCCGCTCACCGCGTCCGGCCCCGGCGTCGTCGCCGACAACCGGTTCGACTCGTCGCTGATCCTCACCGCGCCGTCCGGCGCCGCGACCGTGCGGATCGTCACCGTGAGCGCCGCCGGGAGGAGCGCCCCGAAGGACGTCGAGATCCCCGCCGGGCGGACCGTCCAGACGGAGCTGACGTCGCCGGGCAAGGACGGTGCGTCCTACGGGGCCGTGATCACGCCGGCGCCCGGCTCGGCGCCGGTCTACGCGTCCCGCACCCTGTCCAAGGGCAAGGGCGACGGCTACCTGTTCACCGTGCTGCCGATCGTCCCCGCCTTGACGGCCGTCCACCTGCCGGACACCGCCGACTCCCAGACCGCCCTGACGCCCTAGCCGTCGCGGGAGCGCCGCTCAGCCGCCGGGGGATCAGTCGTCGTCGGGGAAGTCGTAGCTCGGGTCCACCGACTCGGGGGAGAGGCCGAGAAGGTCGGCGACCTCCTCGACCAGCAGGTCGCGGACCATGCGGACCTGCTCCGCCTCGCCGGAGGCGCGGGTCTCGATGGGACGGCGGAACACCACGATGCGCACCGGCAGGCCCCCCTCGGCGGGGAGCGTCAGGCCGAGCGGGACGGGGCCCTCGAACCACGGCTCGACGTCCGGCACGTCCTCGACCGCGAACTCCACCCGGGCCAGTTCCGGGCCCCAGCGCTGCGCCAGCCGCCCGGCCTCGTCGTCGACCAGGTCGTCGAACCGCTCCGCGCGGGTCCGGGAGACCGGTGCCTGCGGGGGCGTCAGAGGACCGCGGAGGCCACGACCGTGCCGGTCGCGGCGCCGTACGCCTGCCACACGGGATCGCACGCGTCCAGCCTACCTCTGCCGACGCCGGAGGCCCGCGGGGAGACGCGAGGAACCGCATCACCAGATACCGCACGGTAAGAGTTCGGGTCCATACGGAATGTAGTTGTTACCTCGGAAATCGCCCGGTAACGGCGACACGTGCGCCGGGGTGGTGGCGGAGCCGGTGGGAGGGAGGTACGGTCAGCCATCGTGAGCCCCGTCCGCACCTGCTCCCGCACCGCCTGCAAGGCGCCCGCAGTGTTCACGCTCACGTACGTCTACCGCGACTCCACCGCGGTCCTGGGGCCGCTCGCGACGTACGCGGAGCCGCACTGCTACGACCTGTGCGCGGAGCACTCCGAGCGGCTCACCGCCCCGATGGGGTGGGAACTGGTGCGGCTCCCCGTCGAGGAGGAGACCGAGCCCAGCGCGGACGACCTGGAGGCCCTCGCCGACGCCGTCCGGGAGGCCGCGAGGCCCGCGCCCGGGGCCGGCCAGGAACCGGTCGGGCAGGGCACCGAGGTCGGCCGACGCGGCCACCTGCGGGTGCTGCGCTCCGAGCCCGCCGCCACGCAGCCCGGCCAGGAGTAGCCCCCCGGCGCCGGGGCGGGCCGCGGCCGTCCTTCCCGGTAGGCTCGTGAACCCGGTTTCTCGGGGCACAGGGTCTCTTGGCACATTCGGGCAGGGTTCTGCGGACAGGGAGCAGGCGTGGGCGACCTCGGCAAGATCTTCAAGGCGTACGACATCCGCGGCGTCGTCCCGGACGAGCTCGACCCCGCGATCGCCGAGGCGGCCGGGGCGGCGTTCGTGCGGGTGACGGGGGCGAGCGCGATCGTCACCGCGCACGACATGCGGGACTCGTCCGGCCCGCTGTCCGAGGCGTTCGCGCGGGGCGCCACGTCCCAGGGCGCGGACGTGATCGAGGCCGGGCTCGGCTCCACCGACATGCTGTACTACGCCAGCGGCAGCCTCGACCTGCCGGGCGCCATGTTCACCGCCAGCCACAACCCGGCCAAGTACAACGGGCTGAAGCTGTGCCGCGCCGGGGCCCGCCCCGTCGGCCGCGACACCGGCCTCGGCGAGATCCGCGAGATGATCGAGAACGGCGTGCCCGCCTACGACGGTGAGCCCGGCACCGTGTCGCGGCGGGACGTCCTCAAGGGCTACGCCGAGCACCTGAAGACCCTGGTCGACCTGTCGTCCATCCGTCCGCTGAAGGTCGTCGTGGACGCGGGCAACGGCATGGGCGGGCACACCGTCCCGTCGGTGTTCGAGGGCCTGCCGATCGACCTGGTGCCGATGTACTTCGAGCTGGACGGCACGTTCCCGAACCACGAGGCCAACCCGATCGAGCCGGCGAACCTGCGCGACCTGCAGGCCAGGGTCCGCGAGACGGGCGCCGACATCGGCCTCGCGTTCGACGGCGACGCCGACCGCTGCTTCGTGGTGGACGAGCGCGGTGAGATCGTCGCCCCGTCCGCGGTCACCGCGCTGGTCGCGACGCGGGAGCTGGCCAAGCACCCCGGCTCCTCGATCGTGCACAACCTGATCACGTCCAAGGCCGTCCCGGAGATCATCTCCGAGCACGGCGGGACGCCGGTCCGCACCCGCGTCGGGCACTCGTTCATCAAGCAGACGATGGCGGAGACGGGTGCGGTGTTCGGCGGCGAGCACTCGGCGCACTTCTACTTCCGCGACTTCTGGTTCGCCGACTCCGGCATGCTCGCGGCCATGCACGTCCTCGCGGCCCTCGGGGAGCAGGACGGGCCGCTGTCGCAGCTGCTCGGCGAGTACACCCGCTACGCCGCGTCCGGCGAGATCAACAGCGAGGTCGCCGACCAGGACGCCGCCGCCGCGAACGTCAAGGACGCCTTCGCCGGCCGGCCCGGCGTCGAGATCGACGAGCTGGACGGCCTGACCGTCGGCGACGAGTCCGCCGGATGGTGGTTCAACCTCCGCCCCTCCAACACCGAGCCGCTGCTCCGCCTCAACGCGGAGGCCGGCGACGAGGCGACGATGGCGGCGATCCGCGACGAGGTCCTGGCCCTGGTCAGGGAAAAGTGACGACGGTCAGGAAAAGTGACGACCGGGCCGGGCAAGACCGACTGTAGGGAGAAGTGACGCTGCCATGACGATGAAGCTGGACTCCTGGCTGCTGGAGATCCTCGCCTGCCCGAACTGCGGCGGCGACCTGCGCGCCGACGAGGGCGCGGACGAGCTGGTGTGCACCGGTTCGTGCCGCTACGCCTACCCGGTCCGCGACGACATCCCCGTCCTGCTCGTCGACGAGGCCAGGACCCCCGCCCCGTGACGCGCGAGGGGCGGGAGAGCGCCCCGGGCCGCCGGGCGGGGGCCAGGCCGTGAACGCAGCGCTGGACCCCGCGCGGCTGGAGGACGCCGAGGCGGTGGAGGCGGCCGACCCGGGCGGGATGCTGCGGCAGGTCGCCTCGTCGGCGGCGCAGGTGCGGGAGGCGCAGCGCGCGGCGGCCGAGGCGGGCGTCGCGGCGCTGGCCGAGGACGGCCGGCCGCGCGCGGTCGTCGTCGCCGGGATGGGCGCCGCCGGCGTCGCGGGCGACGTGCTCGCGGCGGTGTGCGGCGCCGGCTGCGCCGTCCCGGTGTTCACGGTGCGCGGCTACCGGCTGCCCGGCTGGGTGGGCGCGGCCGACCTCGTCATCGCGGTGTCCTCCTCGGGGGGCACGGAGGAGACCCTGGAGGTCGCCGCGGAGGCGGCCCGGCGCGGATGCAGGCTCATGTTCGTCGGCGCGGCGGAGTCGCCGCTCGCCGACCTGGCCGCCCGGAGCCGCGGGACGCTCGTCCCCGTCCGGCCGGCGGGGCAGCCGCGTTCGGCGCTGTGGGGCATGGCGGTCCCGCTGCTCATCGCCGCGCGCACGCTGCGGCTGGCGGACGTGCCGGACACGGTGCTGGAGTCCGCGGCGACGCTGCTGGAGGACGTCGCGCACCGCTGCCGTCCGTCCAGCGAGCCGTTCGTCAACCCGGCCAAGCGCATCGCGCTCGATCTCGCCGGCGACGTGCCGTTCGTGTGGGGCTCGTCCGCCGTGGCGACGGCGGCGGCGTACCGGCTGTGCGGCCAGCTCAACGAGAACGCCAAGTACCCGGCGGTCTTCGGCGAGGTGCCGGAGACCGGCCACGGCCAGCTGGCGGTGTTCGACGGCGCCTTCGGGCGCGGCGGTCCCCCGCCCGACCCGGACGACTTCTTCCGCGACCGCGCGGACGAGCCCGAGCACGGCCTGCACCTCCTCGTCCTGCGGGACGTGGCGGAGCACCCGCGGGTGCGCGCGCGGTGCGAGGCGTCCGCCGCGGTGGCGCGCGCACGGGGCGTGGCGGTCACCGAAGTCCGCGCCGAGGGCGAGCACCCCCTGGAGAGAATCGCGACCCTGATCGCCCTGGCGGACTATGTCACGGTTTACTTGGCTATCGCGCTGGGCGTGGATCCTGCGCCGGCGCCTGCCATGGAAGAGCTCGAAGCGAGGATTACGTAGATGAGTGCTGAGGGTGGAACGAAGGCCATCGTCGCCGCGCTGGCCGCCAACCTCGGAATCGCGGCGTCCAAGTTCGTCGCGTTCGTGTTCACGGGTTCGTCGTCGATGCTGGCCGAATCGATCCACTCGGTGGCCGACTCCGGCAACCAGGGGCTGCTGCTGCTCGGCCGCAAGAGGTCCGAGCGCCGCCGGACGCCGCAGCACCCGTTCGGCTACGGCCGCGAGCGCTACTTCTACGCGTTCGTCGTCGCGGTCGTCCTGTTCACCGTCGGTTCGGCGTTCTCGCTGTACGAGGGCTACCACAAGATCTCCCACCCGGAGGAGGTCAAGTCCCCGATCTGGGCGTTCGCGGTGCTGGTCATCGCGATCGGGCTGGAGGCGCTCTCCTTCCGCACCGCGATCAAGGAGTCGAACCAGGTCCGGAACGGCCAGTCGTGGTGGGCGTTCATCCGCCGCGCCAAGGCCCCCGAGCTGCCCGTCGTCCTGCTGGAGGACCTCGCCGCCCTCATCGGCCTGTTCCTCGCGCTGTTCGGCGTCTCGATGGCCGTGGCCACCGGCGACGGCGTCTGGGACGGCGTCGGCACCGTCGCGATCGGCGTGCTGCTCGGCGCGGTCGCGACGATCCTGGCGATCGAGACCAAGAGCCTGCTGATCGGCGAGGGCGCGGACGCCGACACCGAGCGGCGCATCGTCGCGGCGCTGGAGTCGGTGGAGGAGGTCGAGCGCCTCATCCACATGCGGACCGAGTACGTCGGCCCGGAGGAGCTGCTGATCGCCGCGAAGATCGCCGTCCACCACGATGACACGGCCGCGGAGGTGGCCCGCGGCATCGACGCGGCGGAGGCGAGGATCCGGGCGGAGGTGCCGGTGGCGAAGCTGATTTACCTGGAGCCGGCGCTGTTCGAGGCGGCCCTCGGCGAGGGCGCCGCCGCGGCCGGGAAGGCCCCGGAGGCGCCGGCGTCGTCCTGACGGGCGGCCGCCGGCGGAACACGGGACCCCTCGCCGGGCGGCCGGTGCGCTGCCGGCCGAACCCCAGCCCAGGCGAGACCGGCTGTCGCGTCCGCGGAGGCGGACCACGGCCGTCCGGCGAGGTGCTTCCCATGCGTCCCCGCCCGGACCCCTGAAACCGGGCGGTTCTGGTGCGACCGCGGCGGCCTCGCCGAACCCCCTACGTCGGCGGCGGCCACCGTCGCGGTCACGGTTAAGACATTACGTTCGCGGGCCGCACCGGTACGTCCCCCTCAAGGAGGGAACCCGCGTGGTACTCCAGGTGGACCCGCCTCCTCCCTATACATCCGGGCGGTGAGGTGACGGCGCGCCTCAGCGGTCAGTATTGAGGGGTGAGTTCCGATGACAAGGCCCGGACCGGACCCGACCCCGCGGGGTTCGGCCCAGCCGTCGCGCACCACGCGTGGCGGCTGTCCGGCCGGATCGTGGCGGGCGTCGGCCAGCTGCTGCTGTGGATCCTCACCGGGATCGGCACCCTGCTCCGCCCCCTCGCGGCGCGGCTCGGCGCGCGGCTGAACGGCGGCGCCGGACGGCACCCGGCCCCCGGCACGCCCCCGGGCGCCCCTGCGGGCGGTGCGGCGGGGCCCGCGGGCGGGACGGCGCCGCTGCCCCGGTGGCTGAACATCTGGCGGGAGGTCGTCGGCTCCTGGTACTTCGCGCCGCTGACCGGGCTCGCGCTGACGATCGCCGCGCTGGCCGAGCTGGCGCCGCGGGTCGACTCGCCGCTCAGCCTCGCCGGCGGGTTCGCGGTCGCCGCGACGCTCCCGCTCGTCTGGCGCCGGGAGAACCTGCGCCCGGTCGCGGCCGTCGTCCTCAGCGCGGTCGCGGCGAGCCTGCTCACCGGGCAGATCCTGCTGGTCACCACCAGCTTCGCCGCGCTCTACACGCTGTACGCGCTCGGCCGGCAGCTGCCCCGCCAGTCCACCGGCGTCCTCGCGATCGGCAGCGTCGCCACGATCGCGGTCGTCTACCTCGCCGCCGGTACGCTCGACGAGATCCCGTGGCCGGCGCCCATCATCGCCGTCCTCGCCGCCATCGGGCTCGGCGACGCGCGGCGCGTCGTGGAGTCCGCCGGGCGGACGGAGGCCGAGGCCGCCGAGCGCACCAACGAGACCCTCACCCGGCTCACCGCCGTCCAGCGGGAGCAGGCCGTCATGCGGGAGCGCGCCCGCATCGCCCGCGAGCTGCACGACGTCGTCGCGCACTCCGTCTCCATGATCGCGGTGCAGGCGGAGACCGCGCCGTACACGATGGAGAACCTGTCGCCCGAGGCCCGCGCCGGCTACACCGAGATCGCCAAGACGGCGCGCGACGCGCTGGTGGAGATGCGGCGGCTGCTCAGCGTGCTGCGCGCCGACGCCAAGCCAGAGCCGGACGCGGCGAACTCCCCGCAGCCGCGCCTCGACCGGCTGCCCGACCTGATCGACCAGCACCGCGGCGCCGGCGGGCGGGTCGATCTCGCCGTCCACGGCGACCCGCGCGACCTGTCCACGACCATCGAGCTGTCGGCGTACCGGATCGTGCAGGAGGCGCTGACGAACGCGCGGCGGCACGCGCCCGGCGCCGGCGTGCACGTCGACCTGATGTTCCTGCCCGACCGGCTGGCGGTCCGCGTCCGCGACGACGGCGCGTCCGCTCCGACGCAGGTGCTGAACCGGGAGGACCTCGCCTCCCGTACCGCGGTACTGGATCCCGCGGGCCCGACCCTCGAGGATGCCGGCGCGGACGGCCGTACCCGGGTGCAGCCTGCCGAGTCCGGTGGCGGACACGGGCTCGTCGGGATGCGGGAACGTGCGACCATGCTGGGCGGACGGTTCTCCGCCGGCCCGGCCGCCGAGGGCGGGTTCCTGGTGGAGGCCGAGCTTCCGCTGACGAGGGAGGGGAATTCCCACCGTGGACACGGTTCGCAGGCACCGCCCGGCCGTCCCTGACCGCGCGAATCCGGACAGCGCGAATCCGGACAGCGCGAATCCGAACAGCGCCGTCCACTACCCGGCGGGGCGGCGGCCGTGATCAACGTGCTGATCGTCGACGACCAGACGATCGTGCGGGCGGGGTTCGCCGCGCTGCTCGCCGCGCAGGACGACATCACCGTCGTCGGCGAGGCCGGCGACGGCCGCGAGGCGGTCCGGATCGCCGAGCGCAGCCGTCCCGACGTCGTCGTCATGGACATCCGCATGCCCGGCATGGACGGCATCGAGGCGACCCGCCGCATCCTCGCCCTGCCCGGCGCCGAGAGCGTCCGGGTGCTGGTCCTCACGACGTTCGACGTGGACGAGTACGTCTACGACGCGCTCGCCGTCGGCGCCAGCGGCTTCCTGCTGAAGGACGCGACCGCCGACGAGCTGGTGTCCGCCGTCCGGGTGGTGGCGCGCGGCGACTCGCTGCTGGCCCCGCAGGTGACCGGGCGGCTCGTCCGCGAGTTCACCAAGCAGCGCCGGAACCGTCCGCAGGCCCCGGCGGCGCTGGCGACGCTGACCGCGCGGGAGACGGAGGTCCTGGTGCTGATCGCGGGCGGCCTGTCCAACGCGGAGATCGCCCGGCGCCTCGTCGTCAGCGAGCACACCGTGAAGACGCACGTGGCGCGCGTCTTCACCAAGCTCGGCCTGCGCGACCGCGCGCAGGCCGTGATGCTCGCCTACGAGTCCGGCGTGGTCGTGCCGGGGGAGAACGCCGCGAACTAGCCGGGTCAGCGCCGCCGCAGCAGGCGCATCGCCTTCTCCTTCTCGAAGTCTAGGGCGCGGGCCGGGGGCGCGGACAGCCGTCCGATGCGCTCGCCCAGTTCCCGCACGTGCGCCTGCACCTGGGGCTCGGCCAGGACGCGCAGCCCGAACGCCAGCTCGGCCGGGCCGATGTCGTAGCGCTTCTCCAGCGCCAGGGCGAGCGCGACGGCCCGCAGCTCGGCCTCCCCGAACCGCCGGTGGCCGCCCCCGCGCAGCGCCCCGTCCCGGGTGGCGGGCAGCAGCCCGAGCGCCTCCCGGTAGCGAAGCATGCGGGGCGAGGTGCCGAGCCGCCGGGCGGCCTCCGTGATACGCATGGCCCAATTCTGACAAATCAGTGTCAGAAAGTCGCCTCCGACCGTGCCTTCGGCCACCGCGCGCCCGTAGACTCGCGGCGTTGACGCGGTCCCACGGGCCCGTCAAGCACTCGCGTACCGGCCCGCAGACGCGGACGGCGCCGCCTTAGACCAAGGGAGCAACGAAAGCATGGACTACAAGGTCGCCGACCTGTCGCTGGCCGACTTCGGGCGCCGGGAGATCCGGCTCGCCGAGCACGAGATGCCGGGCCTGATGGCGGTGCGCGAGGAGTACTCCGCCGCCAAGCCGCTGCGCGGCGCCAGGATCATGGGCTCGCTGCACATGACGATCCAGACGGCCGTGCTGATCGAGACGCTGGTCGACCTCGGCGCCGACGTCCGCTGGGTCTCCTGCAACATCTTCTCCACCCAGGACCACGCCGCCGCCGCGGTCGTCGTCGGCCGGGACGGCACCGTCGACGACCCGAAGGGCGTCCCGGTGTTCGCCTGGAAGGGGGAGACCCTCGAAGAGTACTGGTGGTGCACCGACCAGGCTCTCCAGTGGCCGGATGGCACCGGCCCGAACATGATCCTCGACGACGGCGGCGACGCCACCATGCTCGTCCTCAAGGGCGTCGAGTATGAGAAGGCGGGCGCCGTGCCGAGCGCCACCGAGGACGACCCCGAGGAGTGGGGCATCGTCCTCGACACGCTGCGCCGCACGATCGCCGAGAAGCCCGGCCGCTGGACCGAGACCTCCGCCGCGATCAAGGGCGTCACCGAGGAGACCACCACCGGCGTCCACCGCCTGTACGAGATGGCGAAGGCCGGCACGCTCGCCTTCCCGGCGATCAACGTCAACGACTCGGTCACCAAGTCGAAGTTCGACAACAAGTACGGCTGCCGGCACTCCGTCATCGACGGCCTGAACCGCGCCACCGACGTGCTGATCGGCGGCAAGGTCGCCGTCGTGTGCGGCTACGGCGACGTCGGCAAGGGCTGCGCCGACGCCCTCAAGGGCCAGGGCGCCCGCGTGATCGTCACCGAGATCGACCCCATCTGCGCCCTCCAGGCCGCGATGGACGGCTTCCAGGTCACCACCCTGGACGACATCGTCGACAAGGCCGACATCTTCGTCACGACCACCGGCAACTTCAACATCATCACGGCCGGCCACATGGCCCGGATGAAGCACCAGGCGATCGTCTCCAACATCGGCCACTTCGACAACGAGATCGACATGGCGGGCCTCGCCAAGATCGACGGCATCGAGAAGATCGAGATCAAGCCGCAGGTGCACGAGTGGCGCTTCCCCGACGGCCACTCCATCCTCGTCCTCGCCGAGGGCCGCCTGATGAACCTCGGCTGCGCCACCGGCCACCCGTCGTTCGTGATGTCCAACTCGTTCACGAACCAGGTCATCGCGCAGATCGAGCTGTTCACCAAGACCGACGAGTACCCGATCGGTGTCTACGTCCTGCCGAAGCACCTGGACGAGAAGGTCGCCCGCCTCCACCTCGACGCCCTCGGCGTCAAGCTCACCGAACTCACCAAGGAGCAGGCCGCCTACATCGGCGTCCACGTGGAGGGCCCCTACAAGCCCGACCACTACCGGTACTGAACCGCGGTGCGTTGACTTGCGGCGTGTTGCCCTTATCGCCGGCCGCATAAGGGCAACACGCCGCAAGTCAACGAGGGCCGGGCGTGCGGATGAGGGAGTTCATGAGCGATATCGCGGACGGTTCGCTGGCGTACGAGGGGGTCAAGCGGATCGGGTGGGCCGAGCGGAGCATGCCCGTGCTGCGGCAGATCCGGGAGCGGTTCGCCGAGGAGCGGCCGCTGGACGGGTTCAAGGTCGCGGCCTGCATGCATGTCACGACCGAGACCGCGGGACTCATTCGCACGCTGCAGGCCGGCGGGGCCAGTGTCGCGCTGGCGGCGTCCAATCCGCTCTCCACGCAGGACGACACCGCGGCGGCGCTCGTGCACGAGTACGGGGCCGAGGTCTTCGCGCGGGCGGGGACCGACCGTGAGAGCTACTACGCCCATATCCACCAGGCGCTGGAGACCGGGCCCGACTTCGTGCTGGACGACGGGTGCGACCTCGTCAACACGCTCCACATCGACCGGACCGATCTGCTCGGCACGGTCAAGGCCGGGTGCGAGCAGACGACGACCGGTGTGATCCGGCTGCACCAGATGGCGCTCGAGGGGGCGCTCAAGTTCCCCATGGTCGCGGTCAACGACACCGACACCAAGCACATGTTCGACAACCGCTACGGGACCGGCCAGTCGACGCTGGACGGAATCGTGCGCGCGACGAACACGCTGCTGGCCGGCAAGACCATCGTCATCGCCGGCTTCGGCTACTGCGGGCGCGGCCTGGCCGAGCGGGCCCGCGGCCTGGGCGCGCGTGTGGTCGTCACTGAGATCGACCCGGTCAAGGCGCTCGACGCCGCGTTGCAGGGGTTCGCCGTTCTGCCCATGGCACAGGCCGCTGTCGAGGGCGACGTCTTCATCACCGTCACGGGGAACCGCGACGTCGTGAACGGTGACCACCTCGCGGTGATGAAGGACGGCGCCATCCTCGCGAACTCCGGGCACTTCGACGTCGAGATCGACGTCCGGGCGCTGAGCGAGATGGCGGTCGAGGTGCACCGCGGGATCAGGCCGCAGACGGACGAGTACGTGCTGGCCGACGGCCGCCGCCTCGTCCTGCTCGCCGAAGGGCGTCTCGTGAACCTGGCCGCCGCGGAGGGGCATCCGGCGGCCGTCATGGACATGTCGTTCGCCGACCAGGCGCTCACGTGCGCGTGGCTCGCGAAGTCGCACGCGACGCTGCCGCCCGCCGTCCACGAGGTGCCCAAGGAGATCGACACGGAGGTGGCCCGGCTGAAGCTGGCGTCGATGTCCATCTCCATCGACCTGCTGACCCCGGACCAGGAGGACTACCTGCACTCCTGGCGCATCGGCTCCTGATGCCCGCCGGGACGTACCTGCATCTCGGCGAGGGGCTGGCGGAGCGCTTCCAGTGCGCGCCCGGCCCCGGCGGGTGGCGCTACACCTCCCGGCGGGACGACGGCGTCCGCGTCGACCTGGTCGTGGACGCGCGGTGGCGGCAGATCCGCGTCGAACTCGTCACGCCCGGCTGGTGGCTGCGCGGCGGCCTGACCGGGCCCGAACTGGCGTGGGTGCGCGCGGCCGGCGAGACGGCCACGGAGCATGGCGAGCGGGCGGCGGGGTTCGTGTCCGATTCGCCGGGCTTTCTCGTCGCGATCGCCCATGCGCTGGAGCTGGACGAGGGCGTGCAGACGGATGTCCGCCTCGTCCAGGTGAGCGGGGCGTCGCTGTCGGCGCTGACGACCCTGTGGCGCTGGCGCCGCGCCGGGACGTCCACCTACGAGACCGAGACGGCGCCCCTGCCCGTCCAGGAGTACGAGGTCACCGACCTGGCCACGGGCGAAGTGGAGACGATCCACGTCGCCGGCGACGTCCTGCTGGCCGGGCCCGGCATCGAACTGACCGACCTGGAGTCCCCGCCCAACCTCCGCCCGTGACGCGGGCGGGCCATCCGCCGAACGACGCGCGTTGATGATGCGGATTCGGTAGTTTTTGTCTCCTTCGTGATCAAGGAGGCGGACATGCAGGGCCAGGGACAGGCACCGGACGGGCCGGAGCAGCAGGGGAGCCCCGCGCCGCCGCCCGGCCCGCGGTTCGCACCGCCGGGCGGCGCGATCCCGCCACCCGGCGGCGCCCCGCCGGCCGGCAGGAAGCCGTCGCCGCTCGTCTGGGTGGTGGTCGCCGCCGCGGTGGTCTTCTTCGTGGGCGCCACCGCGTTCATGCTCGTGAAGGGGGGCGGCGGGGAGACCGGCCCGGTGAAGGCCGAGCAGTGCGTCGACAAGGGCTTCGGGATGGGCGACGGGAACCGCATCCCTGCGAGCCTCAGAGTGAGCTGCGACGACGCCGCGGCCAAGGCCAAGGTGGTCAAGATCACCGGTGAGGGCGAGGCGTCCGGCTTCACCATGACGTCCCGGTCCGAGCCGGACTGCCCCGACCGGACGGACGGCGTCACCAACGTCCGCGGCAAGGACACCGACAAGCACTACTACGAGGCGTGCGTGCGCAACCTCAAGGACCCGCACCCGGGCGACCCCGGCGCGGGCGGCGCGTTCCTGTCCGCCGGCGACTGCGTGAGCAGCGGCTCGATCGGCTTCGGCAAGGAGCAGGCGTGCGCCAGGCCGAACTGGTACGGCAAGATCATCGCGCGGGTCGACGCGGAGGCGTCCTGCCCGGCGAAGACGCTTGAGGTCATGAAGATGCGGTCGTTCGGCGGCGGCGACCTCGCCCGGCCGGTGCTGTGCCTCGGCCCCGGCGGCGGCGTCCTCGCGGCCGGCGACTGCATCCGGGACCCGTCGTTCAACGTCGGCGACCTCGGCAAGGCCGACTGCGGCTCCAGCGAGGCGATCGCCAAGATCGTCGGCCGCGTGAAGAACCAGCGGGAGTGCCCGGACGAGGCCACGAACTACCTGACCAGCAAGGGCGCGTACCTGCCGGTGCTGTGCTTGAAGAAGCTCCGCCCGACCCTCAACGAGCGCCTCCGCTCCCTCCCGGGCTGAGGCCTCACCGCGACAACGCCGCCCGCCGCATCGGGGTCGGTCGAGGTGACCTTCGGAGTGGCGGGTAACCACTACCTGAGCCCTTGCAGGCGGCGGGGCCGTAAGGAGTCCTGGTGCATGTCGGGGATGACGTGCATCCCCTGCTCGCGATACCAGGCCACATGTTCCGCGGCATCGTCCAGATACCCGTCGTCGTAACGGCTGGGCGCAGGCTCGACGCTCTTCCACTGGATCAGGTAGCGGACGGAGTTGGAGCCAAGCGTGCCGTGTTGAGCCCGTGCAGGAGACGAGCGTCCGGCGCGGACGCCGAAGCGTACCGTGGCAATTCGCCGCCTACAATGGCAAAGAGTCTTGAATGCGTACTTATGGCATTGATAATTCGTGCTGCGAATCGACGCGTTCCTTCACTGGATATCGTGCATACTGAGGCGCGGAGCTGATCTGGTGGTGGAGGCGATTTATGGGGTTTGATCCCACCTGGGCAATACTCGGCCTGGCTTTGGCCGACTTCGGGCGGCAGGTCGTTTTCCCGCGAGCGCGGGCGACCACGGCGGACCGCGTGGTTCGCTCCCGCGAGCTTCTGCTCGAACGACAAAGGGAAGTGAATGTCCTCCGCGGCATCCTCCAGATACTAGGTGATCTGGACATGTCGTCCGATATCGATAAAATGCATGTCCATGTCTCGGGTACGACCGAGCAGATCCAAGCGCTGTGGCACTACTGGGTGCATGTCGGGGGTGATCGCACGAAGCACCAACTGAGGGCTGCAGTCTGCACTCGGCTGGCCGAGATTGCGGCGATGGCATGAGCGACGACGAAAGCGATCCGGAGGCCCCGGTCGATGCCGAAAATCTCCGGCCGCGGCTGCGTGCCCGTCTGAACAGATTCATGCTGGCACCGACCAGTCGCAACACCAGGAGCCTGCGCTGGGCGGCGCGCTTATATCTTCTGAGGGCGAAGATCCGGCTCCGGGTTGGAAAAATTCTGCCCTATGTCCACTACTCAATGGGTGCATCCATTGTTTTTCTGGCGCTTATCGGCTATGCGATACTCAAGGCGTTTGAGTTGATCGTATGTCCGGCGCATTGTTCGAGTGTCGAAGCTGCGCCTCGGCTGCCACGCCAAGACGAGGCGCATGCTGTCAACTCGGCGGCTCAGCCCCTTCGTCCAAGGGATGCCGCCATTCCGTTCTCGCACTCGCTGAGCAAGGAAGACGAGAACAGCCAGAGTTTTACTGGTGTGCATTGGCTCGGTGTGTCCGTGGGTGGCGGGCAGGCAGCGCTGGACGTACGGTGCCCCTTGTTCGGGCTCGCCCTGTGCGGCGACGCCGACCAGCCCATTAGTGCACGCCTGGTGTTGTCCATTTCCTTCAATGTGGTGGGCCTGGGCATGGCCGAAGTCGAGGTCGCCCCCGTCGCCACGACTTTCGCGATCTCACCGGTGCGGGAAGGCTTGCTCATCGTCGGTAATACTGCGCAAAGCAACGAGAAGGGACCCTTCCGCGAAATCAGTGGGCGACTCATGGATGCAGGTCGCACTGACCGGGAGAAGAACCACAAGCTTCATAGGGGCTCCGCGGATCTCCTAGCCGGCTCCCCGGGGCTCCGGGGCCCCAGTGACCAGGATCCGCTTGGTCATGCCGCGATAGCACCCACTCAGCCCACACCGACCGTCCATCTTGCGGTGAAGGCCGGAGACCTTGGGCTGCTGAAGCTTGATGGACGCCCTGGCCTGCAATAGATGCTGAAGTCCGCGGTCACCGTGGACCCGGTTGCGGGTACGTGCCCGCAACCGGGGGCGGGGTGTTGAGGACTTCTTGGTAGGGGCCCGAGCCGTAGTCGGCGGGCGGCAGGAACCGCGGCTGGCCCGGGACGGGGGCGCTGAACGGCGGCGGCGCCGGCGGGCCCGGCCGGTAGGGGCCGGTCATCGGCGGACCCGCCACGGCCATCGCCGGAACGGGCGCCGGGCCGGGGCCCCACGCGGGCAGGCCGAGGCGGCGCATGCGGCGGGCGCGGCGCTCGGCGAGCCGGATCTCCTCGCGGTGCCGGCGCTCCGCGAGGACCGCCGACAGCAGGATCTCCGGCCGCACCCCCGGCGGCGGGGGCGGGCTGATCACCTCGACGACCTGGGAGGCGATCCGCTGGCCCAGCGAGTCCCGCACTTCGGGGAGCAGCTCCCAGAACCGCGACAGGTACTGCCGCGCCGTCATCGCCAGCTCGTCCGACAGCATCGAGATCTCCAGCGTGCGCGCCCACCAGGCGAGCTGCGGCGGCATCACCGCGACCGGGCCGAAGAGCACCAGCGCCGGGGCGCGCTCCTGGATGACGATCGTCCCGGCGAACAGGTCGCCGAGCCGCTTGCCGCGCCGGTTGCAGAACGAGGTGATCAGCGCGGGGGAGCCGTAGAACGTCCAGAACTCGATCACTCCGGCCAGCGCCCGGACGAGCGCCTGCCGGAACCGGACCGGCCCGCCGTCGTCGCCGACGACGCGCAGCCCCACGGCCATCTTGCCGAGCGTCCGGCCCCGCAGCAGCGTCTCGAACACGCACGGGTAGCCGACGAGGACGGCGACCGTGCCGAGCAGCGACAGCCCCACCGTCCACGCGTCGTCCGCGACGAGCGAGGTCATCGCCGTGACGTAGATGACGAGGTAGAGCATCACCGCTTGGAAGACCAGGTCGAGCAGGAAGGCGCAGCCACGGCTGGCCGACCGCGCGACCCGGATGTCGAGCGCGACGGCCTCGCCGGTGACGAGTTCGGCCATGTCCTGATCCTCCAGTGCCGGGGGTAAGTCCATTTTGCCGGTTCGGTAGGGCAACACGTTAGTCTCACCGGGTGGACGTCGACGCCTATGTGACCGCGCACAACGCCGACTGGCTGCGGCTCGAGCACCTCATCAACCGCGGCCGCAGGCTGACCGGCGCCGAAGCGGACGAACTGGTGGAGCTGTACCAGCGGACCGCGACGCACCTGTCCGTCGTCCGATCGAGTTCGCCGGACCCGCAGCTGGTGGGCCGGCTGTCGTCGCTCGTGGCGCGCGGCAGGGCCGCGGTGGCGGGCGCCCACGCGCCCCTCTGGCGGGACGTCACCCGCTTCGCGACGGTGTCGTTCCCGGCCGCCGCGTACCGGATGAAGTGGTGGTGGCTCGGCAACGCCGTCCTCGGCAACCTGCTCGCCCTCGCGCTGGCGATCTGGGTGGTGCACAGCCCGGAAGTCCAGGCGAGCATCGCGACGCCGGACGAGATCCGGGAGCTGGTCGACCACGACTTCGCGAACTACTACACCGAGCATTCTGCGGCGTCGTTCGCGTTCCAGGTGTGGGTGAACAACGCGTGGGTGTCTGCGATCGCGCTGATGTTCGGGATCCTGCTCGGCATCCCGACCGTGGTCGTGCTGCTGACGAACCAGGTCAACCTCGGGCTGATCGGCGGGCTGATGTTCGCCAACGGCAAGGGCGCCGTGTTCTTCGGGCTGATCCTCCCGCACGGCCTGCTGGAGCTCACCGCCGTGTACCTCGCCTGCGCGGGCGGCCTGAAGCTCGGCTGGACGATCGTCGACCCCGGCCCGCGCCGCCGCGGCCAGGCCCTCGCCGAAGAGGGACGCGCCGCCGTCAGCATCGCCCTCGGGCTCATCGCGGCGCTGCTGGTCTCCGGCCTCATCGAGGGCTTCGTGACCGGCTGGGTCCACATCACCTGGCTGCGCATCGCCATCGGCGTCGTCGCGGAGGTCGCGTTCCTCAGCTACGTGATCGTCCTCGGCCGCCGCGCCACGCGCCGGGGCGAGACCGGCGACGCCGAACTCCGCCCCGACACCGCCCCCGTCGCGGGCTGACTCGTCGCTCAAAGGCGTCCTGAGGTTTTGGACGGCCCGTCCAGGTTTCCCGCCTTGACATCGCGCACGAGGCTCCGGAAGGTCTCCCGCGAGAGCGCGAACACCGGCCCGTGCGGATCCTTGCTGTCCCGCATGCCTACTGCACTGTGAAGCTGCGCCAGCTCAACACACGCCCCGCCTTCGGACGTGCTCCTACTCGCCTTGCGCCACTTGATCATGCGTGGGACCTCATCGCTTCTTCGATCATTTCACGGCTGTCTACCGTGTTTGAGGCTAGATCACTGATTTGCTCCATGCGTCGGGCGTAGCGTTCCACGCGGTCCGGGTCCAGGACGAGCCGCCCGACCATGCCGGGGGCTTCTGCGAACGCCATGTCAGCCCCCACGGTGAGGAGCTGGCACGACCCGTCGTGGCCGATGTGCCATCCCATGTGTCGACCGACAACGCGCACGCTGACGCCCGGACGCTCGGCAAGGGTCAGAATATGCGCGAGCTGCTCCGCCATGATCCGGCCATCGCCAGGCGCGGAGACGAGGGCCGTCCACGACAGGAGAGCGGAGACGCGCGGAGGGTCCGGGCGGTCCCACACGGAGGTCTGCCGTTCGAGCCGCGTTGCGAGCGCCTTCTCCACATCCGCGAGAAGCCCCGCCGCGTGCGCTCGTTCGAACGTGGCCCGTGCATAGTCCGGCGTCTGCCACAGCCCAGGGATGGCTCCGAGGTCCCACGTACGGATGCGGGTCGCCGTAGCTTCGTACGTCGCCAGAGACGTAAGCCAATCGTCGTCAGGACGCGCAAGTGCGTGGGCCACGAGATGCGTGAGCAGCCCCCGCAGTTGCCACAAATTGTCAAGGGTTGCGGCATGTTTCGGAGAAAGGCGACGTGTCCCATTAACCAGTCGGGTGACGTGAGCGCGCGAACAGTCCAAATGTTCCGATATGCGCGCTTGGGACGTGCTCTGAACATAGATCTGCCTGCGCAACTCCACCGCGATCAGATCCCAGAGTGAGCGCGCCGGCTCCAGCGTTCGTCGCTTGTGTTCCCGCTGGCCGATGGTGGGTTTCTGCTGGGTAACCGGCTTCCCTGGATGCATGATTTCATGATCTCATTCGTTGACCGACGTTCCAGGAACGTAGAAATGCTAACCCTCCGGAGCTCATTCTTGGGGCCGACGGCGCACATATGTCACCCCCCGGGAGGGAGTATTCGATGATCGCGTTCAAGCCGGATATAGAGAAGATCAAGGTGGCGCGGGATCACGTCGCGACGATCGCGGCCGGCTGGCCGGTGGACGAGTATCTGGTGCGGGTCGTGGCCTCGGAGTTGATCACCAACGCGGTCCGGCACGCGGTCACCGACGAGGTCCGGGTGGACGCCCGTTCGGACGGCTGCGTCTGCGTGGTGGAGGTCTGGGACGGCGACGGCACGCTCCCGGTGGTGTGCCGTCCCGGCCCGGACGCGGTGGGCGGCCGGGGCTTGATGATCGTCGGGGAGCTCGTCACCCGGTGGGGGGCCGTTCGAGACGACCGGGAGGGCGGCAAGACCGTCTTCGCGGAGTGGGCCGTCCCGTGAACTCGCCCGAGCAGGTCGCCGCCGATTCGCTCTACCAGCGCGCCATCCTGCGTGTGTACGGCCCGTGGCTCTCCTCGGACGTGCCGCCCGACCCGGAGCGCCGCCGGGCACTGGCGCGGATCCGGCACGCGCGGCTCGTCCTGGCCATGCGCGGCACGCCTCTTCCCCTCGACCCGCCCGCCGAAGTCAGATTCAACGAGATGGGAACCCCCTGATGAGCAGCAGGAAGTGGCCGGCCGGTAGGCCGGTGATCATTGACGGCTGGGACTTCGGACCCGGTCAACTCCTGAGCCCCGGCGATGTGGCCGCGATGTTCCGCGTCGACCCCAAGACCGTCGCCCGGTGGGCCGAGGACGGCAAACTCGCCACGATCCGTACTCTCGGCGGCGTTCGGCGCTTCAGCCGCCAGCAGGTCGAGCACCTCATGTATGGCGGTGCGGTGCGATGACGTCTGACGCCACGACCCGCACCAGCGCCGAGACACGATCGTCCGGGCCGAAAGGCGCGTTCGAGATGGCACGGGCTGTGGCCCACTGCTCAAGCACCGGCTCTTCCCCGGCGACGACTGGATCGGGCCTCGATGAACCATGATGAGGGAGGCCGGGCCAGAGGCGACTGCGGAAGACGAGGGATGCGTGTTGCACGCCGCACGATAGATCCGCCAGCACGGATCTTTTTGCGAGCAATTAGAGCCGTCCGGCGGCCTTGAGGGCCAGGTAGGCGTCCGCGAGGGCGGGGGCGATCTCGTCCGGCGGGGCGTCCACGACCTCGACGCCGTGACCGCGCAGTTCGGCGGTGAGGCGGCGGCGCTCGGCGCGGGCGCGCTCGGCGGCGGCCGCGTCGTACACGGAGGCGAGGTCGCCGCGGGCGGCCGCCATCTCGCCGACGCGCGGATCCGACACCGCGGCGATCATCACCAGGTGGCGGGCGGTGAGCTGCGGCAGCAGCGGCAGCAGCCCCTCCTCGATCGCGGCCGTGTTCAGCTCGGTCAGCAGCACGACCAGGCAGCGCTGCCGGACGCGGGCCATCAGCGTCGACACCATCCCGGCGGCGTCGCATTCGAGCAGCTCCGGCTCCAGCGGCGCCATCGCGTGCACCATCGCGGGCAGCAGGTCCGTCCGGGAGGCGCCCTCCACGCGGGCGCGGACGCGCCGGTCGTAGGCGAGCAGGTCGACGCGGTCGCCCGCGCGGGACGCGAGCGCGCCGAGCAGCAGCGCCGCGTCCATCGAGCAGTCCAGCCGGGGGATGTCGCCGACGCGGCCGGCGGACGTGCGGCCGGTGTCGAGCACCAGGTAGATGCGCCGGTCGCGTTCGGGCCGCCACGTCCGGACGACGACGTCGCCGCGCCGCGCGGTGGCCCGCCAGTCGATGGACCGGACGTCGTCGCCGTCCACGTACTCGCGCAGCGAGTCGAACTCGGTGCCCTGCCCGCGGATCAGCGCGACGTGCGCGCCGGTCAGCTCCCGCAGCCGCGCCAGCTTCGCGGGCAGGTGCCGGCGGGACGGGAACGCCGGGAGCGCCCGCACCGTCCACGGCGCGGCGCGGGACAGCTGGCGCGCCGCCAGCCCGAGCGGCCCGACCGAGCGGACGGCGACGGTGACGGCCTTCCGGTCGCCGCGCCGCGTCGGCGTCAGCGTCATGTCGACGCGGCGCCGCTCACCGGCCGGGACGTCGATCTTGACCGTGCGGGGCGCCGCGCCCGCGCTCGGCGGCCACACGTCCCGCAGCCTGGCCTTGAGGCGCCGCCGGCCGAGGTTCTCCACGATCAGCGCCACCCGCGCCGTCTCGCCGAGCCGCACGCTGGTGTCGCCCGCGCGGTGGAAGCGCAGCCGCCGCACGTTGCCGGCCAGGGCCAAGTCGGCGATGACGCCGAGCAGCAGCGCGCCCCACACCGCGACCAGCGCCCACCAGCTCGGCGCGAACAGCGGGACGAGCGCGCCGAGCAGGGCCAGCAGCCCCAGGCGCCCGGTCAGCGCCATCAGCGCGGGGCCGGGACGTGGGCGAGGATGCCCTCCAGCACGCCGTCGGTGGTGGCGCCCTCCAGCTCCGCCTCGGGACGCAGCTGGACGCGGTGCCGCAGCGTCGGCCTGGCCAGCGCCTTCACGTCGTCCGGCGTGACGTAGTCGCGGCCCGACAGCCACGCCCACGCGCGGGACGTCGCCAGCAGCGCCGTCGCGCCGCGCGGGGACACGCCGAGCTGCAGCGACGGGGACTGCCGCGTCGCCCGGCACAGGTCCACGACGTAGGCGGCGACCTTGGGGTCGAGGTGGACCGTCCTGACGGCCGCCTGCCCGGCGGCCAGTTCCCCCGCACCCGCGACCGCGTTCACCGCCGACAGGTCACGCGGGTCGAACCCGGT
This sequence comes from Actinomadura latina NBRC 106108, assembly GCF_001552195.1. Taxonomy (GTDB): domain Bacteria; phylum Actinomycetota; class Actinomycetes; order Streptosporangiales; family Streptosporangiaceae; genus Spirillospora; species Spirillospora latina. The sequence goes on along the minus strand of NZ_BCQS01000020.1, from coordinate 185,355 downwards.
CGCGTGCCGCTGCAGCATGGAGATCTCCTCGTCCCGCGTGGGGACGGGCACGGTCAGCTTGACGAGGAACCGGTCGAGCTGGGCCTCGGGCAGGGGATAGGTGCCCTCGTACTCGATCGGGTTCTGGGTCGCGCACACCACGAACGGGTCGGGCAGAGGGCGCGCGGTGCCCTCCACCGAGACCTGACGCTCCTCCATGGCCTCCAGGAGGGACGCCTGCGTCTTCGGGGGCGTCCGGTTGATCTCGTCCGCGAGAAGGAGGTTGGTGAAGACGGGGCCTTCGCGGAACTCGAACTCCGCCGTCCTGTTGTCGTACACCAGCGAGCCGGTCACGTCACCGGGCATCAGGTCGGGGGTGAACTGGACGCGCTTGAAATCCAGGTCGAGGGCCCGCGACAGCGTCTTGATGAGCAACGTCTTGGCGGTGCCGGGGACGCCCTCCAGCAGCACATGGCCGCGGCACAGCAACGCGATGACCAGGCCCGTCACCACGGAGTCCTGACCGACGACCGTCTTGGCGACCTCGGCGCGCAGCGCCGTCAGCGCCGCGCGCGCCGTCTCGGCCTGCCGCCGGGCCTCCTCGGACAGCGCGCCGGGGCCCGCGCTGCCGCCCGGCACGTCGTCCTTCCCGAGCTCTACAGGGGTGTTCAAGACTGCCGTACCTGCCTTTCCAGGTCGTCGAGGACGTCCGTGAGGGCGATGAGCCCGGCGTCGTCCAAGGGTTCAGGACCGTACAGCGCCGCCCCGACGTACGTCTCGTCGTAGGGCGTGCGGCGGGCGACCGCCGCGACGATCTCCTGCACGGCGGAGGGATCCTGCGCGCTGCCGCGGGGCAGCCCGAGCAGCGGGACGAGCCGTTCGCGGGCGCCGGACCGCAGGGCGTCCGAGGCGCGGTCGCGGGCGCGCCCGGCCCGGTAGAGGCGGGCGCGGCCCTCGACGGTCTCGGCGGACCGGACGACGACGGGCAGCGCCTCCGCCACCACGGGGCCGAGCCGGCGGGCCCGCCACAGCGCCACCAGCAGCACCGCGACCAGCAGTTCGAGGAAGAACAGCTTCACGCCGAACGGCAGCAGGTCGCCGAGGGACCGCTGCCCGGCGCCCGACCCCGGCTCCGGCAGGTTCGGGACGAGCCACACCGTCGAGGAGCCGGCCCCGGCCAGGTTCATCGCCAGCGCCGCGTTGCCCTCCTCGGTGAGCCGCCGGTTCGTCAGCGGCGCGGCCGACCCGAGCACGGTGACCGCCCGGTCGCCGGTCTGCACCTGGACGAGCCTGGCGCCGCCGTAGTCGGTGCCGTAGCAGGCCGTCCCCGGGCCGGTGACCTCGTAGGTCTCCGACTCGTGGAACGCGACCGTCCCGGCGAGGGACGCGACCGGCAGGGCGCAGCCCGGCGCGGCCGTCTCCTCGAAGCTCGGGCCGCCGCGCCGCACCTGCGGGGCCAGCTCGTGCAGCGCGTACGCGGTCGGCCGGACGAGGAGCACGTCCACCTGCGTCCCGCTCAGCATCCGCAGGTCGTCGTCGGTGAGGCGCTCGCTGCGCGTCACCACCATGACGCCGCCGGGCCGCGCCGCGGTGAGCGCGTCCTCCATGGTCCGCGCCACGGTCACGCCTGTGCCCTGCTGCCGCAGGATCTCCGCGAGCGCCCGCGCGCCGTCCTGCTTCGGCGACTCCGGATCGAGGGCCTCCGGCGACGTGGACGGGCGCAGCGCCGCGAGGATCACCGCGATCACGACCATCGCGAACAGCACCGCGACGACGCCGCGCGCCGACCGCCAGCGGCGGCCCGCCACCTGCCGCGCGGACGGTTCCGCCGGGCCGGCCTCGGGCGGGGCCTGGGTCACCATCGCGGGCCCCCCTCCTCGGCGGCGCCGGCGCCGGCCAGGCTGAGGTCATCGGTCTCCAGCGGCTTCGGCTTCATCGCCCGCAGCCGCTCGTCCAGCTCCTTCATCCGCGCGTACCCCTCGGCCGTCCCCGGCCGGTCGCCGTACCAGACGTCGTCGAAGATCCGCACGCCGGCGGCCAGCTCGCCCGCCAGCTCGGGCACGGCCGCGCCCGCCTCCGCCGCCAGCTCGTCCGCCGTCCGGCCCGGACGCGCCGACAGCACCGCCCGCTCCTCCAGGTCGCGCGCGATCGCGCGGAGCCGCTCCCGGATCGCCTCGGCCCACTCCCCGGCCGCCGCGTGCCGCTCCGCCGCCTCCCGGTGGTCGAGCGCCGTGGACGCCGTCCCGTCCAGCAGCGGGTCCTTGCGGGAGCGGAGGTTGCGGCGGCCCCACATCAGCCACACCACCAGCCCGACCGCGACCAGCGCCACCACCACGATGATCGCGATGGACGTCCAGCCGCCGCCGCTGCCCTGCGACTCCGGGTTCGGCGCCTGGCTGAACAGCTGGTGCAGCCACTCGGTGAAGTCGTCCCACCAGCGCTCCAGCCAGGACGGCCGGTCGCGCTGGTAGACCTGCTTCTCCAGTTCGCGGCGGGCCAGCTCGCGGGCCTCGTCGCGGCCGATCGGATCGAGGATCACGGGTTCGCTCCCGTCCACGGATGGGCCGGCACCGGGTCGGTCCGCCACAGGTCGATGAACCCGTCGTCGTGGGGGGCGCCGCTCGCGTCCGCGGCGGTGGATGCGGCGGTGATCGCCGCGGCGGAACGCCCCCTGGTGCGCAGCTCCAGGTCGAAGCCCTCGCGGCGCATCCGCCGGTCCATGTAGAGCAGCGCGATCACGCCCGCGTCGAACGGCAGCACCACCGACCAGCTGACGATCCGGCCGAGCGTGTCGACCGCGAGCGCGCCCATCGTCGCCTCGCTGCCGGACGCGTCGCCGAAGAAGGCCAGCTGCACGAACAGGAACGGGATGCGCAGCGCGAAGAAGCCCATGAACACGGTCACGAGCAGCGCCAGCAGCAGCGTCCCGCACGTCCGGAACCAGCGGCCCTTGGAAAGGGTGACGGCCCGGCGCAGCGCGCCCGTGACCGTCCGCCGCTCCAGCACGACCGCCGGGACCGCCTGGACGAACAGGATGTAGAGCCACACCATCAGGCCGATGCCGAGCGGGAACCCGACGATCCCGGCGACCGCCCCGAGCGCCGGATGCGCGTCCACGACGATCAGCGCGAAGAACGGCACGACCGGCAGGACCAGCGCCCCCAGCGAGATGCCCATGACGGCGGCGGCGGTGCCGGCCAGCCGCCCGAGCCTCGGCCGGGCGTCCCGCCACGCCTGCCGCGGGGCCATCGGCAGCCCCACCAGCTCGCGGCCCAGGATCGGCGCCATCAGCCCCGCCATCAGCAGGATCCCGCACGCCGACAGGATCAGGCCCAGCACCGTCAGCGTGACCTGCGCGCCGAGCGACTCCAGCAGGACGTCCGGGGTGATCTCGTCGCGGGCCTCGCCGCCGATGAAGAAGTACGCGGCGACCGAGCTCGTCACCTGGATCACCGTGCTGATCACCACGGAAAGGCCCAGCGTGGTGCGCGGCCGGCGCCGGATCCCGGCGATCGCGCCGTCCAGCATCTCCGAGACGGACATGGGACGGAACGGGACGCCCCGCACCACATCGGCGGCGCCGGCGTCGTCGTCCCAGCCGTCCGGTCCCGGCATTCTCGGCTCCCTGCGGTCTGTGAGCGGGTCAGGTCATCCTGTCATGGGCGCGATGTCAACCTTGCGCCGGTTTCAGGAGTCACCTCTACAATTCCGAGCCGCGCACCCGATACGGGGGAGCCATGTACGACGCAAACACGGGTAACCTTGCACGCCAAGGTATATCTCTCCCTGGCAAGGTGGCGCCGGAGCATCGCGCCCCACTCCACCGAACCCCGACTTTGTGACGATGAGGGCCATGAGAGGACGTGTACTGGTCGTCGACGACGATCTCGCGCTCGCCGAAATGCTCGGCATCGTGCTGAGGGGCGAGGGCTTCGAGCCGTCGTTCGTGCACGACGGCGACAAGGCGCTCGAGGCGTTCCGGGAGACCCGGCCCGACCTCGTGCTGCTCGACCTGATGCTGCCGGGGGCCGACGGCATCGACGTCTGCCGGCAGATCCGGGCCGAGTCCGGCGTGCCGATCGTCATGCTGACGGCCAAGAGCGACACCGTGGACGTCGTCCTCGGCCTGGAGTCGGGCGCCGACGACTACATCGTCAAGCCCTTCAAGCCCAAGGAGCTGGTGGCGCGCGTCCGGGCGCGGCTGCGCCGCACCGACGAGCCCGCCCCCGAGACCCTGCAGATCGGCGACATCACCATCGACGTCGCCGGGCACTCCGTGAAGCGCGGCGACCGGCACATCCCGCTGACCCCGCTGGAGTTCGACCTGCTGGTCGCGCTCGCCCGCAAGCCGCGCCAGGTGTTCACCCGCGAGGTGCTGCTGGAGCAGGTGTGGGGCTACCGGCACGCCGCCGACACCCGGCTGGTCAACGTGCACGTCCAGCGGCTCCGCGCCAAGATCGAGAAGGACCCGGAACGTCCCGAGATCGTCGTCACCGTGCGCGGCGTCGGCTACAAGGCCGGGCCCGCCTGAGTCCCGGACCCCCCATGAGAGCGGACCTGACGAGGGCGAAGCGGTTCGCCCGGCGCGGGCTGGGCAGGGCGCGGCGCGCTCTGCGCGGCGCCGCCGGCGCCGCTTACCTGCGCTGGCGCCGGTCGATCCAGGTCCGCGTCGTCACGTCCACGCTGTTCATCTCCGCGATCGTGGTGGCGATCCTGGGCGCGTTCCTGATGCAGCAGATGTCGTCGGCGCTCATGGACGGCAAGGTCAAGGCGGCACGCCTCCAACTGGACGACGGCCTGGCGCAGGTCCAGCGCGACCTGGGCAACTCCGCCGGGGACGGCAGCAGGCTCAACTCGACCATCGACCGGCTGAAGTCGCGCAGCGGCCCGTCCGGGCTCTACGAGGTCTACATCCGCGACACCAACGAGCAGTACTTCGACGGGTACACGACCAACGAGCTGCGCCCGGAGAGCGTCCCCAAGCGGCTTCGCGAAGAACTGAAGAGCGCGCCCGCGGGGTCCCGCGCCTACACCTACGGCAAGCTCTCCTACCTCGGGGGCAGGCCGGACGAACGCGGCCTCATCGTCGGCGGCCGTACAGGTCAGTTCGAGCTGTACTACCTGTTCCCGCTGACCCAGGAACAGCAGACCCTCACCAACGTGAGCCGCTCCCTGGCCGGAGTCGGCATCGTCCTGGTGCTGCTCCTGGCCGCGATCGCCTCGCTGGTCACGCGGCAGGTCGTCATACCGGTGCGGCTCGCCGCCCAAGGCGCGCAAAGACTCGCCGCAGGGCGTCTGGAAGAGCGTATGCGGGTCCGAGGCGAGGACGATCTGGCCCGTCTCGCCCGCTCCTTCAACGACATGGCCGCGAACCTCCAGGAGAAGATCGGAGAGCTGGAGGACCTGTCGCAGGTGCAGCGCCAGTTCGTCTCCGACGTCTCGCACGAGCTGCGCACACCGCTGACCACCATCAGGATCGCGGCCGACATGCTCTACGAGTACCGCGACACCTTCGACGACCCCGCCGTCGGACGGTCCGCCGAGCTGCTGCAGAGCCAGCTGGAGCGGTTCGAGTCGCTGCTCGCCGACCTGCTGGAGATCAGCCGGCACGACGCGGGCGCCGCGACGCTGGACGCCGAGTCCTTCGACATGCGCGACCTCGTCCTGCGCGTCGTCGGCGACATCCAGGGGCTCTCCGAACGCAAGGGCAGCAAGGTCGTCCTGCAGCTGCCCGGCGAACCCTGCATGGCCGAGGTCGACCGGCGGCGCGTCGAGCGCATCCTGCGGAACCTGCTCGTCAACGCCGTCGAGCACGGCGAGGGCGAGGACATCATCATCTCCGTCGCCGCCGACCGCGACGCCGTCGCGGTCGCCGTCCGCGACCACGGCGTCGGCCTCAAACCCGGGGAGGGGCAGATGGTCTTCGACCGCTTCTGGCGGGCCGACCCCGCCCGCGCCCGCACCACCGGCGGCACCGGCCTCGGCCTGTCGATCTCCCGGGAGGACGCGCAGCTCCACGGCGGCTGGCTGCAGGCGTGGGGCGAGCCCGGCGCGGGCTCCCAGTTCCGGCTGTCGCTGCCCCGCGCCGCCGGCGCCGAACTCCGCGGCTCGCCGCTGCCGCTCGTCCCGCCGGGGGCCGGCGACGCGCGCCCGCTGTTCGCGGAGCTGGAGGCGGGCGAATGAGCGCGTGCACCCGGCGGGTCACCGGCCTGCTGACGCTGGCCGTCCTCGCCCTCGGCGGCGCCGGCTGCGCGAGCGTGCCGAGCGGCGGGCAGGTCGTCAGCGGCCGGCCCGCCGAACGCGCCGAACGCGTCGACGACCCGTACGTCCGGCTCATCCCGGTCAAACCGCGGCCCGACTGGGGGCCCGCCGAGATCGTCTCCGGGTTCCTCGCCGCGTCCGCCAGCTTCGACGACGGCCACCGCGTCGCCAAGACGTACCTGGGCGGCCAGACGTCCTGGAACCCCGGGCTGCGGCCCTTCGTGACCGTCCTCGCGAGCCGCGTCACCGACCCGCACGTGATCAAGCAGACCGGCGACCAGGCGACCGTGCGGATCACCGGCGACCAGCTCGGCACGATCACCGCCGACGGGCAGTACACCGCGTCCCCGAAGAGCTTCGACGCCACCTTCCAGCTCGCCAAGACCCCGCAGGGCGTCTGGCGCATCACGGGCCTGCCCGGCGACGAGAAGTCCGGGCTGCTGCTCACCAAGGACGACGTCGAGCGCGCCATGCGCACCGTCAACCTGTTCTTCTTCGCGCCGGACCGGCACACCCTCGTCCCCAACGGGGTCTTCCTGCCCGTCGCGAACCGGCAGGCGCTGCCGACCCAGCTCGTCCAGGCGCTGCTGGCCGGGCCCACGTCCTGGCTGGCCGGCGCGGTCGACAGCGCCTTCCCCAAGGGCACCCGGCTGCGCCGCGGTGTCCAGGTCGACAAGGAGATCGCGACCGTCGACCTCACGAAGGAGGCCCGCGGCGGCGACATCGAACGGATGTCCGCCCAGCTCAGCTGGACCATGCGGCAGCTGTCGGAGATCAAGCACTGGCGGCTGCGGATCGACGGGGAGAGCGCCGACCCCGACGGTATGGGCGTCACGCAGCCGGTGAACGCGTGGCAGGAGAACTCGCCGGACGGCCGGCTCGCCGCCGACGGCGCCCACCAGAACGCCTACGCCGTCGGCCCGTCCGGGTTCCTCGGCACCCTGGAGGGCGACCGCGCCCAGCCGGTCGTGACCGGCCCCGCCGGCCGGCTCTCCCACCCCGCCGTCGCCCCCGGCTACCAGGAGTTCGCCGGCCTGAGCAGCGACGCGTCCCAGGTCCTCGTCGCCGCCCCCGTCACCGGCTCGCCCGCCCCCCGCGTCCTGCTCACCGCGCACGACGGCGCCCGCTTCACCGCCCCGTCCTGGAGCCGCGACGGCACCCTGTGGGTCGTCGAGAGCAAGAAGGACGAGTCGTGGCTGTGGGTGCGCGGCCCCGGCAAGGCGCCGGTCCGCGCCGCGCACTGGGGCCTCGGCGGACGCGAGGTGCTGGCGTTCCGCGTCGCCCGCGACGGCGTCCGCGCCGCCGTGATCGCCGGCATCGACGGCCGCCCCCAGATCCAGCTCGGCCGCATCGCCCACGACCCCGACGGCTCCCTGGACGTCGGCTCCTTCCTGCCGGTGAGCTCCGAACTCCAGGACGCCGTCGACCTCGCCTGGCGCGACTACGGCACCCTCGCCGTCCTCGGCCGCGCCAAGCGCGACTCGCAGACCCTCCCGTTCCTGATGCCGATCAGCGGCAGCGCCATCACGTCCCTGGGCGTCGGCTCGCTGGGCGAACCCCGCACCATCGCCGCCGCGCCCGGCGCCCCGATCCTGATCGGCACCCGCTCGTCCGGCAAGGACCAGGTCTGCCGCCAGCGCACCCCCACCAACTCCTACAGCCCGTGGATCTGCCCGACCCCCGCCAAGGACCCCACCTACCCGCGCTGAGACCTACCCGCGCTGAGTGCCACCCGCCGTGGAGGACCGCTCACCTCCATGGTCAAGGGCCTCGCCCGGACACGCCAGGCCCATGCGCACTTGTGGATAACCGCTGTTATCCACAGTTGCGCGAGTGGGGGACGTGCGTCGGGGCGCGGCGGCAGTGTCGGGGACGTGGGACTTCTCGATGATCTGATCGATCTGTTGCTGCCCGAGCGGTGCGCGGGGTGCGGGCAGGAGCCCGTCCTGCTGTGCGAGGCGTGCCTGCGGCCTCTGCGCGCGCCCGCACGGCCCGCCAGGCCCGCGCCGGCCGGCCTGCCACCCCCTTGGACGGTCGCCGCCTACGAAGGGCCCCTGCGCCCGATCCTGGCCTCCTACAAGGAACGCGGCCGGACGGCGCTGGCCGTTCCCTTGGGCGAGGCCCTCGCCAATGCCCTCCAAGCCGCCCTCATGCCGGCCCCCGACCCTCCGGGCGTGGGCTGTGCGCCGCCTCTGGGACGTCCGGCCCGGTCGCCAGGCGGCGGTGATGTGCCGTCACGGCTTGCAGCGGGTGAGGACGTCCCAGAGCCGTCCACGGTGGTGTGGGTGCCCTCAGGGCGGAGGGCCGTGCGCCGGCGGGGGCATGATCCGCTGCGGGGCGTGGCCGAGGTCGCGGTGCGGCGGCTGCGGGCCGGCGGCGTGCCGGTGACCATGCTGGACGCGCTGCGGCAGCGCGGCCGGGTGGCCGACCAGGCCGGGCTCACGGCGGTGGAGCGCGCCGCCAACCTGCACAGCGCCATCGAGGCGCGCACCGACGTCGCCGGCCGCCGGGTCGTGCTGGTGGACGACGTGGTCACGACAGGCGCCTCGCTGGCCGAGGCGGCCCGAGCTCTGCGCGCCGCGGGCGCCGACGTGATCGGAACGGCCACCATCGCGGCGACCCCCCGCCGCCGGCCCTGGTGAACTCGCGCCGAAGCGCCCGCCCGTGTCCGCCCGTGTCCGCCTGGGGATGGAGTCGGGCGAATGGTGACTTTCTTCACTTTTCTTCGGGTGGGCGGCAGTTAGCTACCTGGAGTAATCGGATAGTGCCCGGCTTGTCTGGACTTGAGGGGGTGGTGGGGGTTATTTGAGTCACACCGCGTCATGAAGGGGGTAGAGATTTCCCAAACTCACCGCGAGGCCAGTACCAGCTGACCTGCGCGGCCAGAGGCGGCGGGACCGCCGAGTGCGACGGGGTTCACGGCTGGTGATGGGGCGCCGGGGGAACCCGCAGCGGCAGCCGCCGATGACGGTCCGTGAGTTTTTCCTCGGTCCACCCCCCTGACATTCGTCGCGTAAGGGGTTAGCGTTCCTGACATGGCACCCGCCCGGGTCCGTGGTTGCGTCGGATCGCAGTGCTCGTCAGGAGCACGGCAGGCGGTCCGGCAAGCCGATGCCAGGCGCAGGCGAAACGGCCCACGTAAGGCGACTTCTCGTCGACCGATCACGGTGCGCCTTAGAGGTAAGTCCTGCCCCATCGGGGGATCCGACATCCCCCGAACCGGGAGAAGGGCAGTAGTGGCGAGAGCGCCGCGAGCCCCTCAGCAGGCGGATGTGGGGACGAAGACCAGGTCGGCCGGGCGGGTGCGACCCACCGTCCTGTGGTGTCCGTCCGGGACCGGCAGGGGTCCCGGGCAGGGCGACAAGCGCAACCGGGAGAAGGGGGGTCCCGCGTGAACATCACCGTGAGGGGCCGGCACACCGAGGTCAACGACAGGTTCCGTCGGCACGTCGACAACAAACTGGCCAAGATCGAACGGCTCGACCAGAAGGTCATCCGCGTGGATGTGGAGGTGTCCGAGGAACGAAACCCACGGCAGGCCGACCAGCGCGAACGGGTGGAGCTCACGATCCGCTCCCGGGGCCCGGTGATCCGGGCCGAGGCCGCCGCCGACGACCGCTACGGCGCCCTCGATCTCGCCCTCGACAAGCTGGAGTCACGGCTGCGCCGCGACTCCGAGCGGCGCAAGGGCCACGGCCTGAAGAACCACGGCAAGGCGCACGGCAAGGGCCGCGCCAAGCTCGCGACGATGGAAACGCTCCCCGAGGCGCTGCCCGAACCCGTCCCCGAACCCGTTGAGGCCGCCCCGGCGCAGCCCGAGCACGAGGCCGTCACCCGGGACGAGAACCTCGTGCCGATCCCCATGGACGGCGACGGCCCCATCGTCGTCCGCGAGAAATTCCACAAGGCCGAGCCGATGGGCATCGAGCAGGCCCTTTTCGAGATGGAGCTCGTCGGCCACGACTTTTTCCTGTACCGCGACAAGGCCACCGGGCACCCCTCGGTCGTATACCGGAGAAGAGGCTGGGACTACGGAGTCATCAGGCTTGTCGAAGAATGACCACTTCCGCCCTCGGTGATGCGGCGGACGCGTCACGTCACCGCTGGAACCATGTCATGATCTGAAAAGGCGCATCAGCCGATCCACGGACGCGGCGCGTCCCGGGAACCTTCCCGGGGCGCGCGGCGGTTGACCGGGAAGACACCCCGGTCCGAAATCCACCGGGATCGTCCGCGGACCCCGTAAGTTCCCGAGGACGACCGATGGACGACAACCCTCCGGTAGTTCCAGATCGCTGAATAGTGAAGGGGGGAAGCGGCGTTCTCCTCCACGCCGCGACTCTGGTGAGCGAGAATCCCGAGACTCGCGACGCCGCGGCGGTACCCCGTCCGACCGGCGCCGACGCCGCCCCCGCCGACCGGGACGCGGCGCGGCCGGCCGACACGGCCGACCCCATCCGCGTGCTCATCGTCGACGACCATGCGCTGTTCCGCAGGGGCCTGGAGATGGTCCTGCAGGGCGAGGACGACATCGAGGTCATCGGTGAGGGCGGCGACGGGCACGAGGCCGTCGAGATGGCGGGCGACCTGCTGCCCGACATCGTCCTGATGGACATCCGGATGCCGCGCCGCAGCGGCATCGAGGCGTGCACCGCCATCAAGGACGCCGCGCCCAGCGCCAAGATCGTCATGCTGACCATCAGCGACGAGGAGGAGGACCTCTTCGAGGCGATCAAGGCGGGTGCCAGCGGCTACCTGCTCAAGGAGATCTCCATCGACGAGGTGCCGCAGGCGGTCCGCGCGGTGCACGGCGGCCAGTCGCTGATCAGCCCGTCGATGGCGTCCAAGCTCATCACCGAGTTCGCCGCGCTGGCCAAGAGCAGCGAGGAGCGCACCCAGCAGGTCCCCGCGCCCCGCCTCACCGAGCGCGAGATGGAGGTGCTGCGCCTCGTCGCCCGCGGCCTCGGCAACCGGGAGATCGCCCGCGAGCTGTTCATCTCCGAGAACACGGTGAAGAACCACGTCCGCAACATCCTGGAGAAGCTCCAGCTCCACTCCCGGATGGAGGCCGTCGTCTACGCCGTCCGCGAGAAGCTCCTAGAGATCACGTGACCGCCCCCGACTCCCGTCCGGCGGACGGACGGGGGCCGGGGTGAGACCGGTAATCCGCTTTTGTCGGTGTTGTGTCGTAGCATCGCCGACGTGGCAGCAGCATCCGGAACAGGGACGTCAGGCGAAGTCGAACTCGGCGCGGACGAGGCGCGGCGGCTCCAGCTGCGCGCCCAGGGCTTCCTGGGCGCGCGCCCGAAGGGCGGGGTCCCGGCGATGCTGGAACGGCTGGGAGCCGTCCAGCTCGACACGATCTCGGTCCTGGCGCGCTCCCATGAACTCGTCCCCTACGCCCGCCTGGGGCCGGTGAAGCGCAGCGCGATCGAGGCCGCCTACTGGGGCGGCTCCGCCGGCGCCCACCGGAACGGCGCATCCGCCGGGCACGGCGGCGCAGCCCGCGCATCGGACACGGACGGCATCGCCGCGTTCGAGTACTGGGCGCACGCGGCGTCGGTGATCCCCATGGCCGACTGGCCGCTGTTCGCGTTCCGGCGCCGCGCGTACCTGCGGCGCGGGTGGCGGTGGCACAAGGTGCCGGAGGGCGTCTGCGACCAGATCCGGGCCCGCCTGAAGGCGGACGGCCCGCTCACCACCAAGGAGCTCGGCGGCGCCAAGGCGAGCGCCGAATGGTGGGACTGGAGCGACCACAAGATCGGCATCGAGTGGCTGCTGGACGTCGGCGAGGTCGTCTGCGTGGAGCGGGTCGGCTGGCGCCGCGTCTACGATCTCGCCGAGCGCGCCGTCCCGTCCGGGCTGCTCACGCGGGACCTGGACGACGACGCCTGCCTGACCGCGCTCGTCGCCCGCGCCGGACGCGCGCTGGGCGTGGCGACACGCGGCGACCTCGCCGACTACTACCGGCTCAGGCAGGACCAGGTCGACCGCGTGGCCGGGGCGGCCGGCCTCGTCCCCGCCAGGGTCGCCGGATGGCCGCAGCGCGCCTGGGCCGACCCTGGCGCGCTCTCCGCCCCGCCCAGGGGCAGGCACGCCACCACGCTCCTGTCGCCTTTCGACTCCCTGGTCTGGGACCGCGCCCGCACGTCCCGTGTCTTCGGCTTCGACCACCGCCTGGAGGCGTACGTCCCGAAGGGCAAGCGCGTCCACGGATATTTCGCGATGCCGCTCCTCGCCGGCGGCCGCCTCATCGGACGCGTCGACCCGGCCCGCGAGGGCCGCACCCTCATCGCCCGGCAGGCGTCCCTGGAGCCCTGGGCGACCCGCACCGCCGCCCGCACGGAGACGTCGGCGGCGGCGCTCGCCGCGGCCCTCTGGCGCGCCGCCGCGTGGGTCGGCTGCGACGACGTCCGCGTGGAACGCACCCCGTTGCCTCCCGCCTTGATCGACACCGCCCTGAAGGCCGCCGAACCGTCCTGAACACTCTCGCCGTGGGCCGGCCTCAGGTGGGGGACGGGTCAGCCGTGCGGGGTCTGCTCGGTGTCGGTCGAGACCGGGGTGTTGATGACCTCGCCCTGGTCGCCGCCGCGGCGCTTGGCGGAGCGCGAGCCGAACAGGGAGTAGTCGACGATCTCGGGGATGACGCGGGGCGCGTCCACGACGACGTCGGCGAACAGGTGGACCATCCAGCTGACGATGAAACCGGCGACCACGATGCCGGCGCCGACCCAGAACATGATCCACAACGGGCCGAGGCAGAGTGCGACGCCGCCGACGACGAAGCCGGCGAAGATGATGGTGACGGCGATCCACGAACTGAGCTGGCCGGCGTGCGAACCTGACCCTTCGGACATTGCGCCTCCCCTCCTGTGCGGTGTGAGAGATCCTCTCCGGGACCCGGAAAGTCAAACGGAACGCGCTGTGGATTGCGCTGCGGAGTGACCTAGACCATTCTGGGTCTCGCCTACGATGGGCATCGTACGTGTGGTGTGCGTGCCGCCTTGAGCGGTGAACCACGATCTGCAAGGAGCCTTCGAGAGTGCCGCCAGTCATCGACAAGATCCTTCGTGCGGGCGAGGGACGAACCCTGCGCAAGCTCAAGAAGCTCGCGGATCAGGTCAACTCGATCGAGGATGACTTCCTCGAGATGAGCGACGCCGAGTTGCGCGAGCTGACCGACAAGTACCGGGAACGAATCGCCGACGGCGAGTCCCTGGACGACCTGCTCCCGGAGGCTTTCGCGACCGCACGCGAAGCCGCCAAGCGCGTCCTCGGCCAGCGCCACTACGACGTCCAGCTCATGGGCGGCGCGGCGCTGCACCTCGGGAACATCGCCGAGATGAAAACGGGTGAGGGCAAGACCCTGACCTGTGTGCTCCCCGCCTACCTGAACGCGCTCTCCGGCGGCGGCGTCCACGTGGTCACGGTGAACGACTACCTGGCCAAGCGCGATGCCGAGTGGATGGGGCGCGTCCACCAGTTCCTCGGTCTCGAGGTCGGCGTCATCCTCCCGCAGATGACCCCGGACGAGCGCCGCGTGGCCTACAACTGCGACATCACCTACGGGACGAACAACGAGTTCGGCTTCGACTACCTGCGCGACAACATGGCGTGGAGCCTGGAGGAGTGCGTCCAGCGGGGCCACAACTTCGCGATCGTGGACGAGGTCGACTCCATCCTCATCGACGAGGCCCGGACCCCACTGATCATCTCGGGTCCGGCCGAGCAGAACTCCAAGTGGTACTCGGAGTTCGCCAAGATCGTCCCGCGGCTGAAGCGCGCCGAGCTCGTCAGCACCGCCGGCCAGGTCGACGAGTACGGCCCCGGCGACTACGAGGTGAACGAGAAGAAGCGCACGGTCGGCATCACCGAGTCCGGCGTCGAGAAGGTCGAGGACTGGCTCGGCATCGACAACCTGTACGACTCGGTGAACACGCCGCTGGTGAGCTTCCTCAACAACGCGCTGAAGGCCAAGGAGCTCTACAAGCGCGACAAGGACTACGTCGTCATGAACGGCGAGGTCCTGATCGTGGACGAGTTCACCGGCCGCATCCTGCACGGCCGCCGCTACAACGAGGGCATGCACCAGTCCATCGAGGCCAAAGAGGGCGTGGCGATCAAGGACGAGAACCAGACGCTCGCCACGATCACCCTGCAGAACTACTTCCGCCTCTACAACAAGCTGTCCGGCATGACCGGCACCGCCGAGACCGAGGCGGCGGAGTTCAACAAGACCTACAAGATCGGCGTCGTGCCGATCCCGACGAACAAGCCGATGATCCGCGACGACGTCGCGGACGTGGTCTACAAGACCGAGCAGGCCAAGTTCGAGGCCGTTGTCGACGACATCGCCGAGCGGCACGAGAAGGGCCAGCCGGTGCTGGTCGGCACCACGTCGGTGGAGAAGTCCGAGAAGCTGAGCAAGATGCTCAAGCGGCGCGGCGTCCCGCACCAGGTGCTGAACGCCAAGCACCACGAGCAGGAGTCGGCGATCGTCGCGGAGGCGGGCCGCAAGGGCGGCGTCACCGTCGCGACGAACATGGCGGGCCGCGGCACCGACATCATGCTCGGCGGCAACCCCGACTTCCGCGCCGACCTGGAGCTGCACCAGCGCGGCCTGAACCCGCTGGAGACGCCCGAGGAGTACGAGTCGGCCTGGCCGGAGGCGCTGGAGAAGGCCAAGGAGGCCGTGAAGGGCGAGCACGAGGAGGTCGTCGACGCCGGCGGCCTGTACGTCCTCGCGACGGAGCGGCACGAGTCCCGGCGCATCGACAACCAGCTGCGCGGACGGTCCGGCCGGCAGGGCGACCCGGGCGAGTCCCGGTTCTACCTGTCGCTGGAGGACGACCTGATGCGGCTGTTCAACTCGGCCCGCGTCGAGTCGATCATGACCCGGCTGAACATCCCGGACGACACCCCCATCGAGTCCAAGATCGTCAGCAACGCCATCAAGTCGGCGCAGAGCCAGGTCGAGCAGCAGAACTTCGAGATGCGCAAGAACGTCTTGAAGTACGACGAGGTCCTGAACCGGCAGCGCAAGGTCATCTATGCCGAGCGCCGCAAGGTGCTGGAGGGCGAGGACCTGCACGAGCAGATCCGCGGCATGATCGACGAGGTCGTCGCGGGCTATGTCGCGGGCGCCACCGGCGAGGGTTTCGCGGAGGACTGGGACCTCGACAAGCTGTGGAAGGCGTTCAAGCAGCTCTACCCGATCTCCATCTCCGCGGAGGACCTGGCCGAGGGCGACGAGGGCGACATCTCCGGGCTGGACGCCGAGACCCTTGCCGAGAAGATCCGCGAGGACGCCCAGGCCGCCTACGCCAAGCGCGAGGAGGAGCTCGGCGCGGAGGTCATGCGCGAGCTGGAGCGGCGCGTCATCCTCTCGGTGCTGGACCGCAAGTGGCGCGAGCACCTCTACGAGATGGACTACCTCCAGGAGGGCATCGGCCTGCGGGCCATGGCGCAGCGCGACCCGCTGGTGGAGTACCAGCGCGAGGGCTACGACATGTTCAACGCGATGCTCGACGGCATCAAGGAGGAGTCGGTCGGCTACCTGTTCAACCTCGAGGTCGAGGTCGAGGACCAGCCGGAGGCTCCGACCGTCGGCGCCGCGCCCGTCTCCGTCGCCAAGTCGGCCCCCGCGGCCGGCGCGGACGAGGACGAGGCGGAGGCCGCCGCCGCCGACGTGGCGGAGGCGGACGAGCACCCCTCGATCAAGGCGAAGGGGCTGGAGAAGCCGTCCCGTCCGAAGAAGCTGGAGTACTCGGCCCCGACCGTCGACGGTGAGGGCGGCGTCGAGCTGCACAGCGAGGAGACCGGCGACGAGTACGCGGGCGTGAACCGCAACGACCCGTGCCCCTGCGGCTCGGGCAAGAAGTTCAAGCGCTGCCACGGCGACCCGCGCAACAAGAGCAAGTAGCACCGCGCGAAGCGGCCTCCCACTGAGGGAGGCCGCTTCCGCGTGTCAGGGGGCGGTCGTCTCCAGCGCCGTGCACCGCCACCGTCCCCGCATGTGCTCAAGCCGCAGCGCCAGCGCGTGGACGCGCCCGGACACGGCCACCACGGCGACGGCCTCCGCGACCGCCGGCGACGGCCGCTGCACCCTGCTGGACAGCACCTTCGGCGGGACGACCCGCCCGCCGCGCGATCCCGCGCCCCCGTGCGGGGCCACCGCGCGGCACACCGCCGGGACGGCGACCAGCGACAGCTGATGCGCGGGCCGCGTCCCCGCCAGCACCTCCACGACGAGCCGCACGGCAGCGTCGGCGACGGCCCGGACCTCGGCCTCCACCCCGTCCCCGGGCCGCACGACCCGCAGTCCGGGCCCCCGCACCGGCGCCACCGCGGGGCGAAGCGCCAACGCACCCTGCGTGGCCCCCACCGGCTGATACCGGATGATGCGAACCGCCGCGCCCGTGCTCGTACGTCGACGCATGAGAACCTCCCGACTCGTTTATGAACAGGAGTCGGAAGCGCGCCGGAAAATACGTCCTGGCCACCTCCGGCCTCTCCTGTAACACAAGAAGGCGGCGGGACGCTGGGGGCGTCCCGCCGCCTTCTTGGGAGCAGGTCCCGGATGGGTGCGGGGAGTCCGGGACCTGTGGGAGCCGGGCCGGTGGTCCGGCCGGCCCTGGGCGGGGCGCCGCGGACGAACGAGGGGGTTCGCGGCGCCCCGGGGAGCGGGTCAGCCGGCCGGGGCCTCCTCGGGCTCGGCGGTGCCCTTGCGGCCCCGCTTCTTCTTCTCGCCGCCGGCGAGGTCGGGATCGACGGCCGGGTCGATGGCGCTCGACTCCTCGTCGTCGGGTTCCCGGCCCGGCGTCGCGAAGTTGAACTTCGTGATCATGAACTTGAAGATGAAGTAGTAGAGGAAGAAGTACAGGACGCCCATGCCGAGGATCAGCCAGATGCCCTCGGTGTTGTCCTTGCGGGCGTTCAGCAGCAGGTCGATGAGGCCCGCGGAGAAGCCGAAGCCGAGTTGCGCGCCGGCCGCCTCCAGGATCGCCATCGAGATGCCGGTGAGGACGACGTGCACGCCGTACAGGACGGGCGCGACGAACATGAACGCGAACTCGATCGGCTCGGTGACGCCGGTGACGAACGCGGTGAGCGCGGCGGACAGCATGATGCCGCCGACCGCGGCACGCCGGTGCGGGGGAGCGGTGCGCCAGATGGCGAGGGCGGCGCCGGGCAGGCCGAACATCAGGACCGGGAAGAACCCGGCGAGGAAGCCGCCCGCGTGGGGGTCGCCGGCCAGGTAGCGGTTGATCTCGCCGTGGACGGCGCCGTCCGGGCCGTTGTAGGTGCCGAACACGAACCAGATGAGCGAGTTCGGGATGTGGTGCAGGCCGAAGGGCAGCAGGAGGCGGTTGATGACGCCGTAGATGCCGGCCCCGGCGGCGCCCGCCCCGGTGATCCACTCGCCGAAGTCGGTGAGCCAGTTGCCGAAGACCGGCCAGATGAAGCCGATGGCGATGCCGAGCGCCAGGCCGGCGACGGCGGTGATGATCGGGACGAACCGGCGGCCGCCGAAGAACGCGAGCCAGGTCGGCAGCTTGATCCGGTAGTACCGCTGGTACAGCAGGGCGGCGATGAGGCCCATCAGGATGCCGCCGAGCACGTCCGTCGGGTTCTTGGCGCCCCAGTCGATGACCTGCGCCTGTGCCCCGTCCGCCACCTTGGTGATGAGGACGTTGCCCTGCAGTTCGTCGGAGTGCGAGAACATGATCTTGGAGACCCGGTCGAAGACCAGGTAGCCGACCACGGCGGCCAGTGCCGTGGAGCCGTCGGACTTCTTGGCGAAGCCGATCGCGACGCCGACGGCGAAGAGCAGCGGCAGGGCGGCGAACAGCGCGTTGCCGGCCTCACCGACGATCTCGGCGACGCGGTCCCAGCCGAGGCCGTCCGCGCCGAGCATGTCGGCCTGGCCGAAGCGCAGCAGCAGCGCGGCGGCGGGCAGCACGGCGATCGGCAGCATCAGGCTGCGGCCGATCCGCTGCAGCACCGCGAGGGCGCTCGACCCTCGGCGCGGTGCGGAGTCCACTGTTGTCGCAGTCATCGCGAGGTTCCTCCTCAGGGGTTAGGAGTGCGGCGGGGGGTTTCCGAGGGCCGTGTGGATCTGGTAGCGGTCCGCCCTGTAGGTCGACACGCCCAGCTCGGCGCACACACCTCCGGTGTACGAGCGGCGTTGCAGGAGCAGCACGGCACTGCCCCGGGCGATCTGCAGGTGCCTGGCGTCCGCGGCGTCGGCCAGGCTGGCGTCGATGGTCTGGTCGCCCGCGTCGAAGACCAGCCCGTACACCGCTTCGAGGACGCCGTACAGGGAGCGGTCGGCGAGCCGGCGGTCGAGCAGGTCGGGGGCGAGGGCGGCCAGGATGTGCGCTCGTTCGAGGGCCATGGGCTCCCCGTCGGCGGTGCGGAGGCGTTCGATGACGTGGATCTCGGTGCCGGGTTCGACATCGAAGATCCGGGCGAGCCGCGCGTCGGCCGGGACGGTCCGGCGGTCGAGGTCGATCGCGCCCGGCCGCAGCCCGCGGGCCAGCATGTCCTCGGTGAACGAGACGAGCCGCAGCGGCATCTCGATCTTGGGACGGGCGACGAACGTGCCCTTCCCCGGGACGCGGTAGAGCCGCCCCTCGGAGACGAGCTGGTCGACGCCCTGCCGGACGGTCATGCGGGACAGCTCGTACCGGACGCACAGCTCGCGCTCCGAGGGGATCGGGGCGTCGACGGGCAGTTCCGCGCTCTCGATGAGGTCGAGCAGGATCGCGCGGAGCTGGAAGTACTTCGGTACGGGGCTGTGCGGATCGATGGTGGTCACGGGGGTCCTCGATGGCCGGGGGCCGGATCGACGGGGTTCGCCGGGTTTCGACGGATGCGGTGGATGCGGTGGATGCGGTGGACGGGGTGGACGGGGTGGATGGGGTGGTGGTCAGACGGCATGAATTCGGTTTGTACTGGTCTAGGCCGGACTAGACCACAGGTCCGAAAGGCATGTCAATGCACGAATTTGTAACAACCCGATCACGTCGTCACGACGTCAAGATCGGAGAACTCGCAGGTCAGGACGGCCTCGCGGACGAGTTTCGCCTCGCATCTTCTTCTCCATCCGATTCGTGGAGTATGGTGCGTACTGGTCTAGTCCGGACTAGACCAGTTGAACTCGGAGGAAACGACCCGCGATCATCGCGTCACAGAGAGCGCGCACCCATGGCATCACTCCTGATCACGGCCGACCGCATGATCATCACCCCCGCGGGCAGTTCTACCCGCGTCGTCTCCCCGGGATACGTCCGGCTGGCGGATGGAGTGATCGCTGAGGCCGGCGAGGGCCGTCCCGCCGCGGAACCCGACGTCGACCTCCCCTCCGGCCTGCTCGCGCCCGGCCTCGTCGACCTCCAGGTCAACGGCTTCTTCGGATACGACATGGCCGACGCCGGCGAGGAAGGCTGGCGGACCGTCGTCTCCCGCCTCCCCGAGACCGGCGTGACCGCGTTCCTCCCCACGTTCATCACCGCGCCGGTCGAGTCCCAGGCCGCGGCCCTGCGCAGCACGCGCGACCTCCTGCCCGGCCTGCCGGACGGGACGCGGGTCCTCGGCGTCCACCTTGAGGGCCCGTTCCTGTCCGAGAAGCGCAAGGGCGCGCACAACGCCGTGTACCTCACCGACCCGGTGCCCGGCGCGATCGACACCCTGCTGGAGACCGGCCTCGTCAAGCTCGTCACCCTCGCGCCCGAACGGAACGGCGCGCTCGACGCGATCCGCACGCTCACCGGGGCGGGCGTCCTGGTCAGCGTCGGGCACAGCGACGCCACCGCCGCGCAGACCGGGGCCGCGGCCGACGCCGGCGCCCGCATGGTCACGCACATCTTCAACGCGCAGAGCGGCGTCCACCACCGCGATCCGGGCGTCGCCGCGCAGGCGCTCATCGACGACCGGCTCAGCCCCGGCCTCATCCTCGACCTGCACCACGTCGCGGCCGAGGTCGCGCGGCTGGTGTTCCGCGCCGCGCCGGGGCGGGTCGTGCTCGTCACCGACGCCGCGGCGTCCGCCGGGATGCCGCCCGGCGTCTACGACCTCGGCGGCGAGCCCATCACGATGCCCGCGGAGGGCCCGCCGCTGCGCGCCGACGGCACCATCGCGGGCTCCGGCCTGCGGCTGGACGAGGCGGTCGGCAACGCGATCGGCCTCGGCCTCGACCCGGCCGCCGCGGTGGACGCCGCGACCCGGGTTCCGGCCGACCTCATCGGACGTTCCGACCTCGGCCGGATCGCGCCCGGCGCCGCCGCCGACCTCGTCTGGCTGGGGCCGGACCACCGGGCGCGTACCACGTGGGTCAACGGGCAGAAAGTCTTCGGAGGGGGATCATGACCAGTCAGATGCGCGCCGAGATCGGTGAGCAGCCGGACGCGCTGCGCCGGACGATCGACGCGCTTCTCCCGCGCACCGCCGACGTCGCGGCGCTCGCGCGGGAGACCCGGCAGGTGCTGTTCATAGCGCGCGGGTCGTCCGACAACGCCGCGGTGTACGGGCGTTACCTGGTGGAGTCGCACGCCGGCCGGCTGGCCACCCTCGCCGCCCCGTCCATCGCGACGACCTACAAGCGCAGACTGGACCTGGACGGCGTGCTCGCCGTGGCGATCAGCCAGTCCGGCAAGACCGAGGAGATCGTCGAGACCCTCGACTGGGCGAAGGACTGCGGCGCCCGGACGGTCGCGGTCACCAACGGTGCCGGCTCCCCGCTCGCCGAGGCCGCCGAGGTCGCGCTGGTCACGGACGCGGGCGACGAGATCGCCGTCCCCGCCACCAAGACGTACACGACGCAGCTCGCCGCGCTGTCGGTCGTCGGTCTCGGGCTCGGCGCCGACGTCGTCGCGGACGACCTGCGCCGCGTCCCCGACGAGGTCGCCCGCGTCATCGCGCTGACCGAGGAGTCCCCGGCGCTGCCGGAGGTCGTCGAGGAGCTGGCGAAGGTCCCGGGCGCGGTCGTGTCCGGGCGCGGCATCGCGTTCGGCACCGCGCTGGAACTGGCGCTGAAGATCAAGGAGGCGTGCTACCTGCACGCCATGGGCCTGTCGTACGCCGACCTGCTGCACGGCCCCATCGCCGTCGTGGACGCGCAGACCCCCGCGCTGCTGGTCGCCGCCGACTCCGGCCCGACGCTGGCCGGGACCGTCGCGCTGGCCAGGCGGGTCGAGGGCGCCGGCGCCCGCGCGTACGGCGTCGGCGGCGGCGCCGAGCTGGCGGACGCGTGCTCGGCCGCGCTGCCCGGCCCGGCCCTGCCCGAGTGGCTGGCGCCGCTCGGCCTCATCGTCCCCGGCCAGATCATGGTCGAGAATCTGGCCCGCAGGCTCGGCGTCGACCCCGACGTCCCCAGGGGCCTGAACAAGGTCACCCAGACCGACTGACAGCCCACCCCGAGCGAGAGAAGAGAGACATGGACAAGGCCGAGGCCATCGTCGCCGCGCTGGGCGGCGCCGACAACATCATCGAGATCGAGCCGTGCGCGACCCGGCTGCGCACCGAGGTCGAGGACGCCGCCAAGGTCGACGAGGCGGCGCTGAAGAAGGCGGGCGCGCACGGCGTCATGCGCAGCGGGACCGTCGTGCAGGTCGTGGTGGGTCCCGAGGCCGACACCATCGCCACCGACATCGAGGACATCCTCGACTGACCCGGAAGGCCCCTCCAATGACCCGAGTACTGTCCCCCGTCACCGGCCGGGTCGTCGGCCTCGCCGGCGTCCCGGACCCGGTCTTCGCCCAGGCCATGGTGGGTCCGGGCACGGCGGTCGACCCCGAGCGCGGCCCCGGCCACGCCATCGCCCCCGTCACCGGGAAGATCGTCAAGCTGCATCCGCACGCCTACGTGGTGGTGGACGCGGAGGGCCACGGCGTCCTCGTCCACCTCGGCATCGACACCGTCAAGCTGAAGGGCGAGGGGTTCGACCTCCTCGCCGCCGAGGGCGACGAGGTCGCCGCCGGCCAGCCGGTCATCGGCTGGAACCCCGCCGTGATCGAGGCGGGCGGCCGCTCGCCGATCTGCGCGGTCGTCGCGCTGGACGCGAACGCCGACGCCCTGTCGGACGTGCTGGAGTCGGGCGAGGTGACGAAGGGGGCCGAGCTCTTCACATGGAACTGAGCACGGAGCTGATCGCATGGCGGTGATCGGGCTCGGCGCGGCGGTGTTCGACCTCGACGGCACCCTCATCGACACCGAACCGCGCAACCGCGTGATGTGGTCCCGGCTGTTCGACGCCCACGGCGTGCCCCGCGACGACGCGCTGATCGCGTCGTTCGCGGGGCGGCGCGGGCCGGAGGTGCTGCGGGACCTCGCGCACCTGTTCCCCGGCCGGACGGTCGAGGAGCTGTTCGAGCAGGTGATCTCCTACGAGTCGCTGCCGGGGATGCCGGCGGCCGTGCCCGTCCCCGGCGCCGTCGCCCTCGTCCGGTCGCTGGCCGGCGCGGGCGTGCCGCTCGCGGTGGTGACCTCGGGCCAGCGCCCGTACGCCGAGCGGCTGCTGGACGAGTTGGGCGTCCGCGACCTGCTCGACCTCGTGGTGACCGGCGGGGACGTCGTCACCGGCAAGCCGCATCCGGAGGGCTACCTGGCCGCCGCCCGCGACCTGGACGTCCCGCCGGCGGAGGCGATCGGGTTCGAGGACGCCCCCGCCGGCGTGGCGGCCGTGAAGTCCGCGGGCATGACCTGCGTGGGCGTCATCACCACGCAGCCGGCGGTCGCGCTCGCCAGGGCCGACCATGTGGTGGCCGATTTTCAGGAAGTCGACGTCGTCCCGGGCCCGGCGCTGCGCGTGCCGAGCCTGGGCCTGACCAAGTAGGAGTGTGTGCGGTGAGCGAGCGGAACGTGAAGATCGAGTCCCGGGTCGGGCTCCATGCGCGGCCGGCCGCGCTGTTCGTCCAGACCGCGGCCAAGGCCCCGATGGACGTGACGGTGGGCAGGCGCGGCAGCGACCCGGTGAACGCCAAGAGCATCCTCGCGGTGCTGGGGCTGGACGCCCGGCACGGTGAGGAGGTCATCCTGTCCGCGGACGGTGACGGCGCCGACGCGCTGCTGGATGATCTGGAGAGGCTGCTGTCCACGCCGGAGCCCGAGGGAGCCTGAGCGGTGCCGGACGTATTGCAGGGGACGGGCGTCAGCCCGGGAGCCGGCGCCGGGCCGGTGCGGGGCATCGCCGGGGCCGTCCCGGAGCCGCCCGCCGGTGACCGGCACGGCGGCGACGCCGCCGCCGAACGCGACACGGCGCTCGCCGCGCTGGAGGCCGTCGCCGCCGACCTGGAGGAGCGCGGGGAGCGCGCCGCCGCGGCCGGCAACACCGACGGCCGGGACGTGCTGAGCGCGCAGGCGCTGATGGCCCGCGACCCGGGCCTCGCCGACGGCGTCCGCGCCAAGGTCGGCGAGGGCGTGGCCGCGGCCCGCGCGGTGTTCGAGGCGTTCGGCGTCTACCGGGAGATGCTCGCCGGGGCGGGCGAGTACCTCGCGGCCCGGGTCACCGACCTGGACGACATCCGCGACCGCGCGATCGCCCGGCTGCTGGGCCTGCCGATGCCCGGCGTCCCGGAGTCCGACGAGCCGTTCGTGCTCGTGGCCCGCGACCTCGCGCCGGCGGACACCGCCGTCCTCGACCCGGCGAAGGTCGTCGCGTTCGTGACCGAGGAGGGCGGGCCGACCAGCCACACCGCGATCATCGCCCGGACGCTGGGCGTGCCCGCCGTGGTGGCGCTGCCGGGCGCGACGTCGCTCGCCGACGGGACCCGCGTGCTCGTCGACGGCACCGCCGGGACCGTGCGCCTCGACCCGTCCGGCGAGGAGGTGACGGCGGCCCGTGCGGCGGCCGCGGCCCGCGTGTCCGCGCTCGCCGAGTTCACCGGGCCGGGCGCCACGGCCGACGGCCGTCCGGTGCCGCTGCTGGCGAACATCGGCGGGCCGAAGGACCTGGCGGCGGCGCTGGACGCCGGCGCCGAGGGCGTCGGCCTGTACCGCACCGAGTTCCTGTTCCTGGACCGCGCGGCGCCGCCGTCCGACGACGAGCAGGAGGAGGCGTACCGGAAGGTGCTGGCGGCGTTCCCGGCGGGCCGCGTGGTCGTCCGGACGCTCGACGCCGGCGCCGACAAGCCGCTCGCGTTCCTGCCCGCGCCCGGCGAGGAGCCGAACCCGGCGCTCGGCGAGCGCGGCGTGCGGATGTCGCTGCGGCACCCGGACGTCCTGTCCGCGCAGCTCGCCGCGCTCGCCCGCGCCGCCGCCGGCCTGACCGCCAAGCTGCAGGTCATGGCCCCGATGGTGACGGACGCCGACGAGGCCGCCTGGTTCGCGGCGCAGTGCCGGGACGCCGGCATCGAGCATCCCGGCGTCATGATCGAGGTGCCCGCCGCCGCGCTCCGCGCCCGCGACGTCGCGGCGGAGGTGGAGTTCTTCAGCATCGGCACCAACGACCTCACCCAGTACGCGTGCGCGGCCGACCGGCAGGTCGGCGGCCTCGCCCGCCTCCAGGACCCGTGGCAGCCCGCCGTCCTCGACCTGATCGCCCCCGCCGCCGGCGCGGGCGTCCCGTGCGGGGTCTGCGGTGAGGCGGCCGGCGACCCGGCGCTTGCGTGCGTACTGGTCGGCCTCGGGGTGACGTCACTGTCGATGAGCGCCCCGTCCCTGCCGCTGGTACGCGCCGCCCTCGCCCGCCACACGCTGGACCAGTGCCGCCGCGCGGCGGCCGCCGCGCGGGAGGCCCGCACGGCCGACGCGGCCCGCGACGCGGCCCGCGCCCACCTCCCCGCCCTCACCGACCTCGGCCTGTGACCGCTGCGTTGATCTGCGGCATGTTGTTGTTCTGAGCGCCCGGATAGCAACGACACGCCGCAGGTCAACGAGGCGGGTCAGGGGGTGATCTGCCAGTAGGGGCCGGACTTGCGGAGGGTGAAGGTCGCCGTGAGCAGGCCGCCTGGACGGGCGGGCTCGCCCTTCCAGGCCAGGTCCTCGAAGCGGACCGTGTAGCCGCCCTCGCCCGGCCCCGGTTCGCAGACCGGGACCGTCACGCCGCGCAGGGCCGCGAGGTCCTGCGGGCTCAGCTTCGCGCGGGCCTTCGCGAACCCGGAGCGGCACGCGGCGGGCCCGCCGAACGCCGCCCGCTGGTAGGCGGGCGTCAGGTAGGCGCAGGCCTTGGCGTTCCCCGCCGCGATGCCGCGCAGGTACCTGTAGAGCGCCAGCCGGGCCGGGAAGCTCTCCTGCGCGGTCCTCGCCGCCGCCGTGTCGGCGAACTGCGAGTCGCCCGGCTCCGGGGTGAGCGGCGGCATCGTGACCTCGCCCTGCCCGCCGCAGCCGCCCAGCAGCGGCAGCACGATCAGGACGCCGGCGAGAAACGGACGGACGGGCACGGAGACCTCCCGGGGGGAAGAAGGCGGCCCGATCCTCCCAGGAAGCGGCCGTCCGCGTCCATCGAATCCCCTGGCTACGAGCCGCCCAGGCCGTAGCCGACCGGCTTGCCGCCCGCGGGCACCGGGAGTCTCCCCGCCGGTTTCACCGCGCCGCTCAGCACCTTGGCCAGGGCGTCCACCGAGACCGCGCTGGAGGAGTAGGTGGCGAGCGCCGCCGCCGCGCCGCCCGCGGCGTCGAGGTCGTACGGGCGGCCGAGCGCGGCGACGACGACCGGTTTCGGACCCAGCGCCCGGATGCGGGACGCGGTCGCGGACCCGGCGTTCTCGGTCGTCAGTACGGTGACGTCGGCGGCGCCCCGGGAGACCGTCGTGACGCCCTGGCGGCGCAGCGCCGCCAGGAGGCGGTCGCCGCCCGGCCCCGACACGGCGACCTTCTTGCCCTTCAGCGGCAGCAGCCCGCCCTTGTTGCGGACGAGGGTGACCGAGTGCTCGGCGACCTGCCGCGCCGTGGCCTTGTGCGCGGACGTCCCGATCGACGCGCTCGCCTTGGCCGGGTCGGCGAGCGTCCCCTGGAACAGGCCGCGCCGCTGCTTGAGCTTGAGGATCCGGGTGACCGACTCGTCCAGCCGCTTCTCCGTGATCTTCCCGGACCGGACGGCCTTCACCACCGCCCGGTACGCGCGCGGCAGGCTCGGCGGCATCAGCAGCTGGTCGGCGCCCGCGTTGATCGCCCGGACCGGGACGGCCGCGTCGCCGTACTTCTCCCGCACGCCCGCCATCTGCAGCGAGTCCGTCGTGATGACGCCCTCATAGCCGAGCTTGCCGCGCAGCAGCCCGGTCAGCACCGTCTTCGACAGCGTCGACGGGTCGCCCGACTTGTCGAGCTTCGGGACGACGATGTGCGCGGTCATGACGACGTCCACGCCCGCCGCGATCGCCGCCTGGAACGGGGGCGCGTCGAGCCGCTCCCACTGCGCCGGCGAATGCTTGATCACGGGCAGGCCGGTGTGGCTGTCGACGGAGGTGTCGCCGTGCCCGGGGAAGTGCTTGGCGGTGGCGGCGACCCCGGCGTCCTGGTAGCCGCCGACCGCGCCGGTCGTCATCCTGGACGCGAGCGCCGGGTCGGACCCGAACGAGCGCAGCCCGATCACCGGGTTGCGCGGGTTCACGTTGACGTCGGCGTCCGGCGCGTAGTCGAGGTTGATGCCGACCGCGCGCAGTTCGGCGCCGGTGACGCGGGCGGCGGCGCGCGCGTCGGCCGGGTTCCGGGTCGCGCCGAGCGCCATGTTGCCGGGGAACCGGGTGATGAACGGGGTGCGGGACACGATGCCCTGCTCCTCGTCCACGCCGAGCAGCAGCGGGATCTTCGACGCCTTCTGCAGCGCGTTCGACTGCGCCGCGGTCCGGGCCGGGGAGCCGAAGTTCTCCGGGAAGTAGATGAGCCCGCCGACGCGGTACTTCTTGATCTTCGCGAGGGCGTCGGCGCGGCTGGAGAAGGCCGGCACGAACAGCTGCCCGACCTTCTCCGCGACGCTCATCTCCGCGACCCGGCCGGGGATCCACGCGTCCGGCGCCGGTGTGCGCGCGCCCGGCGAACCGGACGGCGTGCCGGACTCGGCGGACGGCGCCCGCCCGCCCTCGCCGTTCCCGCCGCCGCCGCAGCCCGCGACCCCGCAGATCAGCAGGGCCGCCGCCGCGAGCGCGAGGGGACGTGAAGCACGCACCTGACCAGGCCCCCCGACGTGGTCTCGGTTCCTCGCTCGCATCGGACGCCCGCGACGCTAGCCGCTCCCCGTCCCGCTGTCGACTCGATCTCCGGCGGGGCTCAGCCGGCGCCCGACCGGGGTGCGTCCGTTGTGCGGACCTTGCCGCCGGTGTCCGGCCGGTCGCCCGGCTTCTCCGGGAGCTTGCGCGGATCGGTGCCCGCGGGCGGCGGCGTCGCGCCCCCGGGCCGTCCGGGATCCGGGGCGGCGGAACTCCCCGCCGCGGCCTTCCCGGCCGGGTCGGTGTCGACCCAGTTGGCGGCGGCCCCCTTGAACAGGGGCCGGGGGAACGGCTCGGCCGGCAGGTCGGGGGCGACCTTCTCCATGAACGCGTGCCAGATCGCGGCCGGCACGTTCTCCCCGGCCACCTTCCCGGGGAAGCCGGGCAGGTTCCGCAGCGTGGCGGGCTTGGCGTTGCCGACCACCACCGCCGCGGAGAGTTGCGGGACGTACCCGACGAACCAGGCGGCGCGGTTGTGCTCGGTCGTGCCGGTCTTGCCCGCCGCCTCGCGGTCGGGCAGCGCCGCGCGCGTGCCCGTCCCGTCCCGGACGGTCGCCCGCATCGCGAAGGTGGCCTGCGCGGCCTGCTCCGCGTCCAGCACCCGGCGCCCCGGCCGGTCCCAGGGCAGCGGGATCCGCCGGCCGTCCGCGTCGACGACCTTGGTGACGAGGTGGGGGACGACCGCCGTGCCGCCGTTCGCGAACGCCGCGTATCCGGCGGCCTGCGTGACCGCCGAGACGTCGGGGATGCCGAGCGCGACGCCCGCCTGCCCCTTGAACGGCCTCAGCGCGGAGTCCGGCACGCCGAACAGCCGCGCGGTGTCCAGGACGTTCGCGATGCCCGTCTTCAGCGCCGCCTTCACGTATCCGGTGTTGACCGACAGGGCCGTCGCCCTGACCATGTCGACCACGCCGAGCGAGCCGATCTCCTCGTCGTTCTCGACCTGGTAGCCGGGGGCGGCCGGCGGCGTCACGTCGCCGTTCGGGGCGAACTTCTGCGGCGACCGGCCGCTCACCTTCGTCCGGACGCTGAAGCCCTTGCGCAGCATCGCGGCCAGCACGTACGGCTTGAACGTGGAGCCCGCCTGCGCGACCGGCGCGAACACCGAGTCGACCTGGCTGCGCTCCGGGTCGCCGCCGTAGAACGCCCTGACCGCGCCGGTGCGGGAGTCGACGGCGACGAGCCCGGCGCGCACCGTGCCCGGCCACGCGGGCTCCTGCGCCCGGCGCATGGCCTGCTCGGCGTGCCGCATCCAGCGCTGGTCGAGCCCGGTGTAGATCTTCAGCCGGCCGTTGACGACGCCGTCCATCGGGATGCCGATGCCCGCCAGCTCGGTTTCGAGCCGGTGGCGGACGAGGAGGTCCTGCCCGGACAGGCCGACGCCCGTCCACTCGTCCTGCGTCCGGGGGAAGCGCTGCCGGTCGGCGTCGGCCCGGCTCAGCCTGCCCATCGACACCATCCCGTCGAGGACGTACGCCCAGCGGTCGCGCAGCGCGCGGGCGGCCGCGTCGCCGCCCCGCGTCCGGAAGTACGCCGGCCGCTGGATCATCGCGGCGAGCAGTGCGCACTGGGCGACGTCCAGCTGCCAGACGTCCTTGTCGAAGTAGGCGCGGGCCGCCGCCTGCGCCCCGGACGTCTGCCGGCCGAAGTAGATGGTGTTGAGGTAGAGATCGAGGATCTCGTCCTTGCCGCGGTTCCGGTCGAGCTTCAGCGCGATGAAGATCTCCTTGACCTTGCGCCGCATCGTCCGGTCGCGGCTGAGGCCCTTGAAGTAGTTGCGGGCGAGCTGCTGGGTGATGGTGGAGCCGCCCTGCGTGTCGCCGCCGGCGACGTTGTTCCACAGGGCGCGGAGCGTCCCGGTGGGGGAGACGCCGTGGTCGTCGTAGAAGCCGCGGTCCTCGGCGGCGAGCACCGCCCAGCGCAGCCGGTCGGGGATCTGGTCGTGCCGGACGGCCTCGCGGTTGGCGCCGAGGCGGAACAGCGGCGTCCGGCCGTCGGCGTAGTAGACGGTGGAGCCCTCGTCGGTCACGCCGTCCTGCGGCTGCGTCGGCACCGGCGTGCGGATATAGGCGACCACGGTGACGGCGGCGATCAGCACGACCGGTGTGATGATGATCACGATCAGCCGCCGCCCGGGTCGCCACCGGGGCGGAACCGGACGAAGCAGCCGGGACGGGACGATGCGGAGCAGGCGGGTGAGGGCCGGCCGGACACGGCGGGCCCTGGGCAGGGAATGCATGCGACCTCGTTCGACGTGGAGTACGGAGTCGGCCGTCGTCCGGGCATGGGAGGGCGCGAGCGGGCATGCCGCCTGAGGGCATGCGCGAGGTGGAGATGCGCCTGCGGGTCGGGGAGAGAGAGTCCCGCGCGGACGACGCTGCGGAGTAACGCAGCCTTATCGGTACGAGCCACGTCTGTGGCCGGTGGTCCCGCCGGACACGGCCCCAACGGGACCGCTCTGACGGCTCTGGTGCCACCGTGGTAACAGCTTAATCACGATGGACCCCGGACTCGCAAGCGATTGCGGAATCGGTGGGGTCCATCGCGATGAACCCGGACGGCCGCGGTGCCGTCCTCCGGGGGCCTTCCGCCGCTCGGGGCGGGACGGCTCAGCCGGGCAGGGGGTGGCCGAGGCGGCGCAGCGCCATCCCGGCCGCGCCGACGGCTCCGTCGCCGGCGCAGCGCGGCGCCTCGGCGAAGCGGGCGCGCAGGCCGGTGCGGACGGCCTCGGCGACGGGGCCTTCACGGAGCACCGAGCCGTGCATGACGACCGGTGCGCGGGGGTCGGACAGGGCCGGGCGCACCGCGTCGACGTCGCGCAGCAGCCACTGCGCGGCCTCCTCGGTGATGCGTCTGGCCACGGGATCGCCTGCGGCCGCGGCGGCGGCGACCACCGGGCCGAGGCGGCCGAGGGCCGCGGGCGGGCGGCCGTACACCTCCTTGATGATCGCCTGGGCGAGCCGGGGGTCGGGCGGGTTTCCCGGCAGTTCGGGGTGCCCCGGCGCACCGGGGGCCGCCGGGTGTCCCGGCGGCCCCAGCGAGCCCGGTGGCCCGGTATGGCCCGGGGGTCCGTGCGGGCCCGGGGGTCCGGCCGCGTCGCCGGACGGGTAGCCGCCGGACGGGTAGGGGACGGGGGACGGGGAGCGGGGGTCGCCGGGGAACAGGACGGCGGTACCCGTCCCGCCCCCACCGTGGGGCGCCCCTCCGGAGGCGAGGGAAGCGGCATGCGGCAGCACGGAGACGCCCGGGGACGGGGAAGGGGCGCCGGCCATGGCCAGCGCCCTCGGGCGGCGGGGTCTTCTCCGTTCCGCGTCGATCTCCGCGACCACCGTGGCGCCGAGCAGCGCACGGGGGACCGAATCGGTGAGCAGGGTCGGGGAGCCGCGGCCGTCGTAGGCGGCGAGCGCCGCCCGGACGGCCTCCTTCCCGAGCCAGACCGCCGAACCCTCGTCCCCGACGAGCCAGCCGTAACCGTCCGCGCGCTGCACGATCGTCCCGTCGCTGATGACCGCCGCGCCGGCGCCCGTGCCGGAGAACACCACGATGCCCTTGGGCTCGCTGGTTCCGGCGGCGAACGCCACCGCGATGTCGGTCACCACCGCGGGCGAGCCGCGCAGGCCGACGGCCTGCCAGGCCTGCCGCGCCGCCGTGACGGCGGCGGGCCGCCCGGCGGAGCCGGCGCCGGCGATGCCGAACACGCCGGTGAGGATGTGGGTTCGGTCCAGGTCCCCGAGCGCCTCCCGCAGGGCGGTGGTCAGCGCCCCCGCGGTGTCGCCTCCGGAGTTGGGGTTGGCCCCCGGGCCGGTGCCGGAACCGGCCAGGGCACCCCCTAGCGTCAGCACGACGCAGCGGGTCTTCGTGCCACCCGCGTCGATACCGACCACGTAAGGACCGGCCAAATGGGTCAACACATGGCGACCGTAGCCTTTCCTACCGTTGACGTGACATCCTGTCCGTAAGAAAATTTCCTCCATGAGGAAACCCATCGGCCCTGACCAGGGCCCCGAGCGGGGGATCACGGGGGAGCACGGCGCACCGCCGGAATCGGCGGCGTCCGGCAGGGACGCCACGCCGCTGAGCACCGTGGTGCGGGTCCGCTCGCTGCTGCCCTCGCTGCCCCCCGCCGAGCGACGAGTCGCGCAACGCGTCATCGACGACCCCGAGGGGGTCGCCAACTCCACCATCACCGAACTCGCCCAGAACTGCGGCACGTCCGAGACCACCGTCATCAGGTTCTGCCGGGCGATCGGGTTCCACGGCTACCCGGAGCTGCGGCTGACCCTCGCCACCGAGGCCGGACGGGCGCAGAGCGCGTCCGGCGGCAGGGTCATCGGCAGCGACATCAGCCCCGACGACTCCCTCGAACAGATCGTGGAGAAGGTGACCTTCGCCGATGCCCGGGCCGTCGAGGAGACCGCCGCGCAGCTCGACATCAAGATGCTCGAGCAGGTCGTGGACGCGGTCGTCGCCGCCGACCGGGTCGACGTCTACGGCGTCGGCGCCAGCGCGTTCGTGGCGGCCGACTTCCAGCAGAAGCTGCACCGGATCGGCCGGGTCTGCTCGGCCTGGGCGGACGCGCACATCATGCTCACCAGCGCGGCCGTCCTCAGCAGCGGCGACGTGGCGATCGGCATCTCGCACACCGGCGCGACGGTGGAGACCATCGACGCGCTGGAGGTCGCCAAGACCAGGGGCGCCAAGACCGTGGCGCTCACCAACTTCCCGAAGTCCCCGATAGCGGACGCGGCCGACCTGATCCTGACGACGGCGGCGCGGGAGACGACCTTCCGCTCCGGCGCCACCGCCAGCCGGCTGGCGCAGCTCACCGTGGTCGACTGCCTCTTCGTCGGGGTGGCGCAGCGCACGTACGGGCCGACCCGCAAGGCCCTGGAAGCCACATTCGAGGCGGTCCGCGGGCGGACCGTGCGACCCGACCGGAGGCGTCGGTGATCGATTGCGAGCTCCCCACCGAGGGCCGGAACCCCCGGACCCTCGACGTCGACACGCTGCCGACCATGGAGGTGCTGCGCCTGATCAACTCGGAGGACGCGACCGTGCCGAAGGTCGTCGCCGCCGTCCTGCCGGAGGTCGCCCGGCTGGTGGACCTCGCCGTCGACTCGCTGCGCGGCGGCGGCCGCGTGCACTACTTCGGCGCCGGCACGTCCGGCCGGCTCGCGGTGCTGGACGCCGCCGAGCTGCCGCCGACGTTCGGCATCTGGGGCCGGGTGGTCGCCCACCACGCCGGCGGGCCGGGGGCGCTGTCCCAGGCGGTCTCCGACGTCGAGGACGACGCCGACCTCGGCCGCCGGGACGCCCGCGACGTCCGGTCCGGCGACGTGGCCATCGGCATCGCGGCGAGCGGCCGCACCCCGTACGTGGTGGGGGCGCTGCGCGCCTCCGCCGCGGTCGGGGCGCGCACCGCGCTGATCAGCTGCAACCCGGGCACGCCGTACGGGGGCGAGGTCGAGGTGCACATCGCCCTCGCCACCGGGCCCGAGGTGATCAGCGGGTCCACCCGGATGAAGGCGGGCACGGCGACGAAGCTCGTGCTCAACTCCTTCTCCACCACGCTGATGATCAGGATGGGGCGCACCTACTCCAACCTGATGGTCAGCGTGAACGCGCTGAACTCGAAGCTGCGCACCCGGCTGGTGCGCATCCTCACCGAGGCGACGGGCATGGACGCCCGCACCTGCGAGAACGCGCTTGCCGAGGCGGGGGGGAACACCCGCGTCGCGCTGGTCTCGCTGCTCGGCGAGGTGCCCGCGGCGCGGGCGACGACGGTGCTGGAGGAGACGGACGGCGGCGTACGCGAGGCATTGCAGCGCCTGCGCTCGGCCTGACCGCCGGGCGCCCGGCCGCGTGCGAAGCGCGGGCGACGGGACGACGGGGCGACGCGACCAACGGGGTTGACCAACGCCCGGGACCCGGCCGTGCAGGGCCGGCTCCCCGGCACCCCGGCACCCCGCGACCGGCCCGGCCCGCACGGGCGGGTGCCCCGGCACCCCGCGACCGGGCCCGGCCGCACGGGCGGGTGGCCCGGCGACCCGCGACCCGGGCCGGCCGTGCGGGCTCAGCGCTCGTAGCGGCGCAGTTCCTGGCGGGCGACGGTGCGCACGTGCACCTCGTCCGGGCCGTCGAAGATCCGCATCGCGCGGACCCACGTGTACATCGCGGCGAGCGGGGTGTCGTCGGACACCCCGGCGCCGCCGTGCACCTGGATCGCGCGGTCGAGCACCTCGTGGGTGATGCGCGGCACGATCACCTTGATCGCGGCGATCTCGGACCGGGCGCCCTTCGACCCGTGCCTGTCGATCAGCCAGGCGGTCTTGAGGGTGAGCAGCCGGGCCTGCTCGATCGCCATCCGCGACTCGGCGATCTGCTGCCGGACCACGCCCTGCTTCGCGAGCGGCCCGCCGAACGCGACGCGGTCGACGGCGCGGCGGCACATCAACTCCAGCGCCCGCTCCGCCATGCCCAGCGCCCGCATGGCGTGGTGGATGCGGCCCGGCCCGAGCCGCGCCTGCGCGATCATGAACCCGTCGCCCTCGCCGGCGATCAGGTTGGACACCGGTACCCGGACGTCCTCGAACACGATCTCCGAGTGGCCGTGCTGGTCCTGGTAGCCGAAGACCGGCAGATGCCGGACGATCTTCAGGCCGGGGGCGTCGCGGGGGACGAGCACCTGCGACTGCTGCCGGTGGACGGGCCCGTCCGGGTCCGTCTTCCCCATCACGATGAAGATCTTGCAGCGCTCGTCGGCCGCGCCGGTGATGAACCACTTGCGGCCGTTGATCACGTACTCGTCGCCGTCCCGGACGATCGAGGTCGTGATGTTGGTGGCGTCCGAGGAGGCGACCTCGGGCTCGGTCATCGCGAACGCGCTGCGGATCTCGCCGTTCAGCAGCGGCTCCAGCCACTGGCGCTTCTGCTCGTCCGTCCCGAACATGTGCAGGACTTCCATGTTCCCGGTGTCCGGCGCGGCGCAGTTGACCGCCTCCGGCGCGAGATCCGGGGACCGCCCGGTCAGCTCGGCGAGCGTCGCGTACTCCAGGTTCGTCAGCCCGGACACGTCCGGCAGGAACAGGTTCCACAGCCCGCGCTCGCGCGCCTCGGCCTTCAGCCCCTGGACGACCGGCGGCAGCGCGTGCGGGTCGTTCTCCGCCCGCCACGCCGCGTACACCGGCTCCGCCGGGTAGACGAACCCGTCCATGAACTCCTGGAGGCGTTCCTGGTACTCGCGTGCCTTCGGGCTGAGTTCGAAGTCCATGGCGGCATTCTGGCAGAACGGGATTCGGTTAACGGGGCCGGGATCGTTTACCATCGGGCCGTGCCCTCGCAGCGACCGGTCAAAGCCGTCATCACCGACTGGGGCGGCGTGCTCACGTCCCCCCTCGCCGACGCCATCGCCGTCTGGCTCGCCGCCGACCGCATCGACGCCGAGCACTACAAGAACGTCATGCGCGCCTGGGTGAAGCAGGCCTACGACGGCGCCGGGACGAACCCGATCCACGGGCTGGAGGACGGCTCCCTCACCACCGCCGAGTTCGAGCGCCTCCTCGCCGCCGAACTGCTCACCATCGACGGCGGCCCGGTCGAGGCGGCCGGCCTCATCGCCCGGATGTTCGGCGCGTTCAGCCCGGTCGAGCCGATGTACGCCGCGCTCCGCGCCGCCCGCGCCGCCGGGACCCGCACTGCGCTGCTGTCCAACTCGTGGGGCAACGAGTACCCGCGCGACCTGTTCGCCGACCTGTTCGACGCCGTCGTGATCTCCGCCGAGGTCGGGATGCGCAAGCCCGACGAGCGGATCTTCCGGCACGCCCTGGACCTCCTCGGCCTGGACGCCGCCGACTGCGTCTTCATCGACGACATCGAGCACAACATCCGGGCCGCCGAGGCCCTCGGGATCCGCGGCATCCACCACGCCGACCCCGACACCACGATCGCCGAACTGCGCGACCTCGACCTCCTGCCCTGACGGTCTGGCAGACTGCTGCTCGTCATGCGCGTCTACCTGCCGTCCACGCTCACGCTCCTCGCCCGCGTCCACGCCGCGCGGGAGATCGGCCCCGCGCCGCTCACCGCCCACGCCGTCACGCCCGCGCTCCGCGAGTGGTACGCGAGCGGCGACCTGGAGGAGCTGGAGTACGCGGCGATGTCCGCCGCCGCCCGCGCCTCGCTCCGGCTGCTCGCCGCCGACCCGTCCGCGCCGCGCCGCCGCGTCGTCCTGGCCGCCGAGATGCCCGACGACGCGATCACCTGGTCGAGCCCCGGCCCTGCCGGTCGAGGGGGGACGCCCTCCCCGGGCGTCCTCGGCGCCGACCTGGGGCACGGCGACCGCGCCCAGGTCGCGCTCTCCACCGCCGTCCCGTGGAAGAAGATCGCCTCCGGACACGTGGACGACCCGGACGCCGCCCCCGACATCGCGACCGCCGCGGCGGCCCTCGCCGCCGCCGACGCGGGCGACGACGACGCCCGCTTCACCGTGGACGGCGCCGAAGGCCACGAACTCCTCTGGTACGCGACCCAGGAACTCGCCCACCTCCTCGACTAGCCGCCACCCGCACACCACCGAAGCCCCCGGCCCCTGTGGCGCGCCCGGCCGGCCCCTGAGGTGTGCCCGGCCTCGTCGGCCTGTGCGGTGCGCCCGGTGTCGCCGGCCTGTGTGGTGCGCCTGGCCTCGTCGGCCTCTGTGGTGCGCCCGGCCTGTGCAGTGCGCCTGGCCTCGTCGGCCTCTGCGGGTGCGTCGGCGGCGGGCGGGGGCGTGGCGGGGGATTGCGGGGAGCGGGGCGGGTAGGTCCTCCGGCAGGTCGACAACGCCGTCGGATCGCAGGGAGCCGTGAGATGGACGCCGTCGCGAACGTGCCGGTACCGGTGAACGAGCCGGTGAAGGGGTATGCGCCGGGCAGCGCCGAACGCGCTGCGCTGGAGGCGCGGATCAAGGAGCTCGGCGGGACGCAGACCGAGCTGGCGATGACCATCGCCGGGGAGCGGCGCATGGGCGCGGGCACGCCGGTCGACGTCGTGGAGCCGCACGACCACGGGCACGTCCTCGGCCGGATGGGCGACGCCACCGAGGCGGACGTGACCGAGGCCGTCGTCGCGGCGCGGGAGGCCGCGCCCGCGTGGCGGGCCATGGCGTTCGAGGACCGCGCCGCCGTCTTCCTGCGCGCCGCCGACCTGCTCGCCGGGCCGTGGCGGGCGACGCTGAACGCCGCGACGATCCTCGGCCAGTCCAAGTCGGTGCAGCAGGCCGAGATCGACGCCGCCTGCGAGCTGATCGACTTCTGGCGGTTCAACGTCGGCTACGCGCGGCAGATCCAGGAGCAGCAGCCGCTGTCGCCGCCGGGAGTGTGGAACCGGCTGGAATACCGGCCGCTGGAGGGGTTCGTCCTCGCCATCACCCCGTTCAACTTCAGCGCGATCGCCGGCAACCTGCCGACGTCGGCCGCGCTGATGGGCAACGTCGTCGTGTGGAAGCCGTCCCCCACGCAGCAGCTCGCCGCGCACTTCACGATGCTGCTGCTGGAGGCCGCGGGCCTCCCGCCGGGCGTGATCAACATGGTCACCGGCAACGGCCGCGCCGTCTCGAACGTGGCGCTGCGCCACCCCGACCTCGCCGGCCTGCACTTCACCGGCTCGGTCGCCACGTTCCAGAACCTCTGGCGGACGATCGGCGAGAACATCGCCGGCTACCGGGCCTACCCGCGGATCGTCGGCGAGACCGGCGGCAAGGACTTCGTCATCGCGCACCCGTCCGCCGACCCGGCCGTGCTGAAGACGGCCCTCGTCCGCGGCGCGTTCGAGTACCAGGGGCAGAAGTGCTCCGCCGCGTCGCGCGCCTACATCCCCCGCTCCCTCTGGGGCCGCATCCGGGACGACTTCTGCGCCGAGACCGAGTCCCTCACCATGGGCAACGTCGCCGAGGATCTCTCCGCCTTCATGGGCGCCGTCATCGACGAGCGCGCGTTCGCCAAGCACCGCGCGGCCATCGAACGCGCCCGCGGCATCGACACCATGAAGGTCTTGACCGGCGGCGAGCTGGACGATTCGCGCGGCTATTTCGTCCGCCCCACGGTCCTGGAGTCGTCCGACCCGGCCGACGAGATCTTCACCCGCGAGTACTTCGGCCCGATCCTCGGCGTGCACGTCTACGACGACGGCGACTACGACAGCGTCCTCACCCAGATGGAGGGCGTCTCGGAGTACGGCCTCACCGGCGCGATCATCGCCGACGACCGCGCCGCCGTCGCGGAGGCCACCGAGAAGCTCCGCTTCGCCGCCGGCAACTTCTACATCAACGACAAGCCGACCGGCTCGATCGTCGGCCAGCAGCCCTTCGGCGGCGCCCGCGCGTCCGGCACGAACGACAAGGCCGGCTCCGTCTTCAACCTGACCCGCTGGACGAGCGTCCGCTCGATCAAGGAGACCTTCGTCCCGCCCACCGACTACCGCTACCCCCACATGGACCACTGAGCCCGCACACCCCCTTCCCGAAAACGGCCACGAGCACCCGCCGGGCGCGGCTGGGCCGGCAGTACTTGAGATGGGAGTGGCTGGTCTGGCACGGGTGCTTGCGGGCGGGCGGCGGAGGCCGGACGATAAGCTCGCTGACCGCCGCGGGTGCCGGGAACGGCGCCCGCCCACGCTCCTCCGACCGCGCATGGGAACGGGATGTCGACACTGAACCGGCTGGTGCTGTGGAACATCGATCACACCCTGGTCGACGTCGGTCGGGTCACCCGGGACGCCTACGCCGAGGCCTTCCAGCGGACGATCGGGCGGCCGCTCGTCCGGCTCCCGCCCACCCCCGGCCGCACCGAGTCCGAGATCATCTTCGAGACCCTCGCGTTCAACGACGTCGTCACCACCGACGACCACCTGCCCGCGTTCTTCGACGCGCTCGCCGAGGCGTTCGCGTCCCGCCGCGCCGACCTGCGCGCCCACGGCCGGGTCCTGGCCGGCGCGGGGGAGGCCGTCGAGGCGCTCGCCCACGTCCCCGGCGTCGTCCAGTCCGTGCTGACCGGCTCGATCCAGCCGAACGCCATGCTGAAGGTGACCGAGCTGGGCCTCGCCGGCCGCCTCGACCTGGGCGCGGGCGGCTACGAGAACGGCGTCTACAGCAAGGCCGCCCTCCTCGAACTGGCCCGCACCCGCGCGGGCGACCGCCATGGCACCGCGTACCCCGAGTCCGCGACCGTCTACATCGCCGACTCGCCCCGCGACGTCCAGGCCGCGCACATCGCCGGCTCCCCGATCATCGCCGTCGCGACCGGCAGCGCCACCGAGGCCGAACTGCGCGCCGCCGGCGCCGAGACCGTCCTCGCCACCCTTTCCGACACCCACGCCGTGGTCACCGCCGTAGCGGACCTCACCCGCCTCTGACCACGCCGGGCAGGCGGCCCTTCCCCGCCGCTGTGATTCCGGCGCGGCTTCTGTTCCCATGTGCATGTCCCCCAGTCTCCGGTGGTGCGGAGGGC
The DNA here is from genome assembly GCF_001552195.1 of Actinomadura latina NBRC 106108. GTDB lineage: Bacteria > Actinomycetota > Actinomycetes > Streptosporangiales > Streptosporangiaceae > Spirillospora > Spirillospora latina. The sequence goes on along the minus strand of NZ_BCQS01000020.1, from coordinate 146,492 downwards.
GGCGTAACTCGAATTCGGTTCTGTGGAAAACCCGGGTTGTGTGGACGGCGAGGATGCCGCGGGCGGGTGGTGTGTGGGTTGCCCGGGTTGCTCGGAGTGGGGGCTTCACCTGGGATGGGACAGGGTCCGCGCGTAGTGGCGGGTGGAACGGGCAGGTTGCGCGGGGAGCGGAGCCGGGCCGATATTTGGGAGGGTCGCGCACCGTGGCGCGGAGTGGAGGGAGCGAGATGGCCGGTGGGGTTTCCGAGGGTTCGGCGCTGTGGGAGCCGTCGGAGGAGGTCGTCGCCGACGCGCGGGTGACCCGCTTCGTTCACTGGCTGTGGGAGCGGGGCGTCCGGACGGAGTCCTACGACGAGCTCTGGCGCTGGTCGGTCACGGAGGTCGACGCGTTCTGGGACGCGATCTGGTCGTACTTCGGGGTGGTCGGCGAGCGCGGTGACGGTCCCGTCCGGTCCGGCGGGCCCATGCCGGTGGACGGCCTGAAGTGGTTCCCCGGCGCGACCCTCAACTACGCCGCGAACGCGCTGAGGCGGGCCGGGGAGACGCCCGACGAGACCGCCGTGATCTTCCGGTCGGAGGCCGGCGGGCACCGGGTGCTGTCCTACCGGGAGCTGGCGCTGCACGTGGCGGAGGTCCGCGCGGGCCTGGCCGACCTGGGCGTCGGCAAGGGCGACCGGGTCGCCGCCTACGTCCCGAACATCCCCGAGGCGCTGATCTGCTTCCTGGCGACGGCGTCGCTCGGCGCGATCTGGTCGTCGTGCTCCCCCGACTTCGGGTCGTCCTCGGTCATCGACCGGTTCGCGCAGATCGAGCCGAAGGTCATGATCGCCGTGGACGGCTACGCCTACAACGGCAAGCGGTTCGACCGGCTGGAGATCGTGCGGGAGATCGAGGCCGCGCTGCCGAGCCTGGCCGCCACGGTGCTGATCCCCTACCTCGACCCCGCCGCGACCCCTGACGGCCTGCGCGTGGGCGTGCACTACGGCGAACTGCCCCGCGCCGGCTGCGACACGCTGGAGTTCGAGGACGTCCCGTTCGACCACCCGCTGTGGGTCGTCTACTCGTCCGGTACGACGGGTCTGCCCAAGCCGATCGTGCACGGGCACGGCGGTGTGGTGCTCGAACACCTCAAGGCCCTGTCGTTCCACCAGGACCTCGGCCCGGAGGACGTGTTCTTCTGGTTCACCACCACCGGCTGGATGATGTGGAACTACCTCATCGGCGGCCTCCTGGTGGGCTCCACCATCGTCATGTACGACGGCGCCCCCCTCGACCTGTGGTCGCTGGCCGCCGACAACGGCGTCACCTACATGGGCGTCGGCGCGCCCTACATCACGGCCTCCGCCAAGGACGGCCTCCGCCCAGGCGAGGAACACGACCTCTCGGGCCTGCGCGGGATCGGGTCCACCGGCTCGCCGCTCCCGCCCGAAGGGTTCGCGTGGGTGTACGACGCCGTCGGCAAGGATCTTCTGCTCGGCTCCTTCTCCGGCGGCACCGACCTGTGCACCGGGTTCGTCGGCCCGTCGCCCCTCCTCCCGCTGCGCGCGGGCGTCATCCAGTGCCGCGGCCTCGGCGCGAAGGTCGAGGCGTTCGGCGAGGACGGCAAACCGGTCACGGACGAGGTGGGCGAACTCGTCATCACCGAGCCGATGCCCTCGATGCCCGTCTTCTTCTGGAACGACGAGAACGGCGACCGCTACCGCGGCTCCTATTTCGACATGTATCCGGGCGTGTGGCGGCACGGCGACTGGATCAAGATCCTCCCGGACGGCGGCTGCGTCATCTACGGCCGCTCCGACTCGACCCTCAACCGCGGCGGCGTCCGCATGGGCACCTCCGACTTCTACCGCGTCGTCGAGGCGTTCGACGAGATCACCGACAGCCTCGTCATCGACACCGGCCGCCTCGGCCAGGAGGGCCGGCTGCTCCTCTACGTCCAGCTCGCCGAGGGCGCGGACCTCACCGACGAACTGGTGCAGAACCTCCGGCGTGAGATCCGGTCGTCGCTGTCGCCCCGGCACGTCCCGGACGAGATCACCGCCGTCCCCGGCATCCCCCGCACGCTGTCCGGCAAGAAGCTGGAGGTCCCCGTCCGCAGGATCCTCCAGGGCACCCCGGTCGACAAGGCCGCCAATCGCGACTCCATGGCCAACCCCGAGGTGCTCACCCACTTCACCCCTTAGCCCGTGCGGCGGCGTAGGCGAGGACGTCGCGGCGGCGGTAGAGGCGGCGGACGCGGCCGCCGCCCAGCGGCTCCGTCCGGGCCGGTTCCGGCCAGCCGGCCGGGGGCCGCCCGGCGTAGACGGTGACGCTCGTCTGGGCCAGGCCGAGGATGCGGGCGGCCTCCGCCAGCGTCACGAGGTCGTCCGGCCCTTCCGCCGCCGGACGCTCCTCCAGGGCGCGGTACCAGGCCGCCCATTCGGCCTCGTCCCAGTACATGGCCTTGCCCGCGCGGTGGGCGGCGTCGGGATGGCCGTTGGCGGCCCGGTCGGCCCACAACTGCTTGAGCCGGTGGCGGCTGACACCGTGCCGCGCGGCCAGCTCGTCGCGGGTCACCAGGCCGGACGGGACGCCGCGGGAGCGCCGGCCCGCGTACCATCGGTCCCACTCGGCGGCGTCCCAGGCGAGCTGGGAGCCGGCCGTCCCGGCCGGTTCGGGGTGGCCGTTGGACGCGCGTTCGCGGTACCACTTCTCCAGCGTGCTGCGTCCGAGCCCGTATTCGGCCATGAGGTCGGCGCGCGTGTAGACACGGCGGCCGTCGAGCGTTGTCATGGATCCAGTTTCGCTTGTGTGACACCCGGCTCGGCTGTATCGCTGTGCGAAGTGGCGGCATTAAAGTGGTTCACCGGTCAGATCGCTCTGTAAGTCGCAGGATCGGGTGAACTTCCCTCGGGTCTCGGGCGTCACATAGTCGAAGGGTGATCCGGGCTCGTAACGACGCGGCTCGTCGATCAAGAGAGGGACGGTTCCACGCATGGAGGTTGGGGCGCTGCGGTCCGGGGATCCGGACCGGCTGGGGACGTACGCCCTGATCGGCCGGGTGGGCGAAGGCGGCCAGGGGACGGTGTTCCTCGGCGCGGCCGAGGACGGCCGGCAGGTCGCGATCAAGCTGCTGCACGCCGATCTGACGTCCGACGACAAGGCGCGCGCCCGGTTCCTGCGGGAGCTGGACGTCGCCAAGCAGGTCGCGCCGTTCTGCACCGCCCAGGTGATCGACGCGGACGCGGACGGCGACCGGCCCTACATCGTCAGCGAGTACGTGCGCGGACCGTCGCTGAACCAGCACGTCCTGGACGACGGCCCGCTCGACGGCGCCGGCCTGGACCGGCTCGCGGTCGGCACCGCGACGGCGCTCGCGGCGATCCACCAGGCCAAGATCGTCCACCGCGACTTCAAGCCGCACAACGTGCTGCTCGGCCCGGACGGCCCGCGCGTCATCGACTTCGGCGTGGCCCGCGCGATCAGCGCCGGCACCACGCTCACCAGCCGGGTGATCGGCACCCCGTCCTACATGGCGCCCGAGCAGATCAGCGGCGACGCCGTCGGCACGCCCGCGGACGTGTTCTGCTGGGCCGCGACGCTGGTGTTCGCGGCGACCGGGGAGCCCCCGTTCGGGCAGGACACCATCCCCGCCGTGATCAACCGGATCCTGCACGAGGAGCCCGACCTCGGCGACCTCGACGGGTCGCTGCGCGAGCTCGTCCTCGACTGCCTGGAGAAGGAGCCGGGGCATCGGCCCGGCGCGCGGCAGGTGCTGATGCGGCTGCTCGGGCACGAGGAGTCCGCGGGCACGGCGCGGCCGGCGGTCCGGTCCGGCGCCCCCGACGAGACCGCGATGCTCGCCGCCGGGTCGGTGCGGGCCGCCGAGGCCGACGACGCCGACGTGTTCGAGCCCGACCCGGTGTTCGGCGACGACCCCGTCTTCGACGACGACGCAGACAGGGACGACGACGTGTTCCGCGACCCGGAGGCGTCGCCCGCGGCCGCCGCCTTCCACGACGCCGGCGTGCCCGGCGACGAGGACGAGCGGCCGCCCACCCCCGCCGGCTGGAGCGCCGGCACCACGCTGCCGCCCGATCTCGTCGTCGTCGGCGAGGGCGGCGGGCTGCGGCGGACGCTCGCCGGTTCCGGCCGCTCCGCGCTGCTGGCCGGGGCCGCCGCGCTGTTCGTCGCGATCGTCGTGGTCTCCTCGGTGCTGGTGCTCGGCTCCCGGGACAGCGGCAAGGCCGGGCAGAAGGTCAGCGACCCGAGCGCGCCGCCCGGGTCGAGCAGCGTCGCGCCGAGCATGGCGCCGCCGGCGAGCCACTCGCCCGTGCAGCAGTCGACGTCTCCGGCGTACTCGCAGAACCCGACGGGCAGCGTCTCGCCGACCGGGAGCCCGACCCCGTCCGGCAGCCCCACCCCGGCGGACACCCCCACCAAGCCGACGCCGACGAAGACGAAGACGACGAGTCCTCCGCCGACGGACCCGTCCACCCCGCCGGACCCGTCCGGCCCGCCGGGCACCCCGGGGCCGGGCGGCGCGGGCGGCACCGGCGGCGAGGGGACGGGCACCGGCTGACGTCCCCGCCGAGACGGCACGGCATGGGAACCGGCGCAGGGCCGGGACGTGCTGGCAGGGTGGCGTAGGCCACGGTTGCCTTGCTGCATAGCAGGTCGGCTTTGCGGCGATTCCTGGCTACGCTCGTGCAGTGAGCGGCGCCACAACGAGGTGGCGAAGGGTCTCAAGGGGAGTTGTTGATGAGCGGCATGCTCGATCAAGCGAAGGACGACCTGCTCCGGCGGGCCGCTGAGACGTGCGCGCAGCGCCCGGGGGGGCGCGGCGGGGACGCGGGGGAGGTCTTCGACTACCTCCGGCTCTACTACCGGCACGTCGCCAACGAGGACCTGATGGCGCGGGACCCGGCCGACATCTGCGGCCCGGCGATGGCGCACCGGTCGCTCGGCGAGGAGCGTCCGCAGGGCCGCGCGAAGGTGCGCGTCTTCACGCCGACGCTGGAGGAGTACGGCTGGGACCCCGGCCACACGGTCGTGCAGGTCGTGACCGACGACATGCCGTTCCTGGTCGACTCGGTGACGATGGAGCTGACCCGCCACCAGCTGACCACGCACCTGATCGTCCATCCGCTGCTCGGTGTGGACCGCGACGTCGCGGGCCACCTGAAGGCGTTCCGCCACAAGCTCGACAGCGGCACCGACCTCGACGAGTCGTGGATCCACATCGAGGTGGACCGCACCAGCGACCGGGCCGCCCTGGACACGCTGGAGAGGGACCTGCTCCGCGTCCTGCAGGACGTCCGGGTCGCCTTCGAGGACGAGCCCAAGATGCGCGCCCGCGCCGGCCAGATCGCCGCCGCGATCCAGGAGACGCGGCCCCCGCTGCCGGAGAAGGAGCTCGCCGAGGGCGTCGAGCTGCTCGACTGGCTGGCCGACGGGCACTTCACGTTCCTCGGCTACCGCGACTACACGCTGACCGACGGCGACACCGTGCTGCGCCCCGAGCCGGGCACGGGCCTCGGCATCCTGCGCAGCGACAAGCGCGAGTCCGCCAGCTTCGCCGCGCTGCCGCCCGAGGTCCGCCGGCGGGCGACGGAGAAGCACCTGCTGGTGCTCACGAAGGCGAACTCGCGCTCCACCGTCCACCGCCCCCTGTACCTCGACTACATCGGGGTGAAGAAGTTCGACGCGTCCGGCGAGGTCGTCGGCGAGCGCCGCTTCCTCGGCCTGTTCACGCACGTCGCCTACAGCGGGTCGCTCTCGCACGTCCCCGTCCTGAAGCGCAAGCTGGACGAGGTGCTGGAGCGCGCCGGGTTCACCCCCGACAGCTACGACGGCCAGGACCTCATCGAGGTGCTGGAGAGCTACCCGCGCGAAGAGCTGTTCCAGATCTCCATCGACGACCTGCTGCACATCTCCCTCGGCGTGCTCCGGCTCCGGGAGCGCCGCCAGCTGAAGCTGTTCCTGCGCAAGGACCTGTACGGGCGCTTCATGTCCTGCATGGTCTACCTGCCGCGCGACCGCTACACCACCAAGGTCCGGCTGCGCATCCAGGACCTGCTGAAGCAGGCGTTCGAGGGCGTCAGCGTCGACTACAGCGCGAACGTGACCGAGTCGCTGCTGGCGCGGCTGCACGTCGTCGTCCGCGGCGAGCGCGGCCGCCCGCTGCCGGACGTGGACGTCGCCGAGCTGGAGGAGCGGCTCGCGAACGCCACCCGCTCCTGGGAGGACGACCTCGCCGACGCGGTCATCGAGCAGTGCGGCGAGGAGCGGTCCGGGACGCTCGGCCGCGCGTTCGGGGAGGCGTTCCCCGAGGGCTACAAGGCCGACTTCCCCGCTCGCACCGCAGTCGCCGACCTGCGCCGACTCGACGAGCTCACCGAGGACGGCGACACCTCCATCAACCTGTACGAGCCGTACAGCGCCGGGCCCGGCGAGCGGCGGCTGAAGATCTACCGGCTGGGCGAGCCGATCTCGCTGTCCCGGGTGCTGCCGCTGCTGCAGAACATGGGCGTCGAGGTGATAGACGAGCGCCCGTACGAGATCTGCACCTCCGACGGCCGCGGGTTCTGGATCTACGACCTCGGGCTGCGGTACGTCCCGCCGGAGGACGTCCCCGAAGAGGCCATCAAGGACCTGTTCCAGGACGCGTTCACGGCGCTGTGGCGCGGCGACATCGAGAACGACGGGTTCAATGCGCTCGTCCTGCACGTCGGGCTGAACTGGCGCGAGGCGATGATCCTGCGCGCCTATGCCCTCTACCTGCGGCAGATCGGCACGACGTTCTCCAAGCGGTACGTGGAGCAGGTGCTGCTGGCCAACCCCTCCATCACCCGGCTGATCGTCCGGCTGTGGGAGAGCCGCCTCGACCCGACCCTGCAGGGCGGCGAGGACGAGCGCAGCACCGGCATCGGCGAGGAGCTCCAGGGCAAGCTCGACGACGTCGCCAGCCTCGACGAGGACCGCATCCTCCGCGCCTACCTGGCGCTCGTCCAGGCGACGCTGCGCACGAACCACTACCAGGGCAAGCCGTACCTGGCGATGAAGTTCGACCCGGCCCGCATCCCGGACATGCCGCAGCCGAAGCCCGTGTACGAGATCTTCGTGTACTCGCCGAAGGTCGAGGGCGTGCACCTGCGGTTCGGGTCGGTGGCGCGCGGCGGGCTCCGCTGGTCGGACCGCCGCGAGGACTTCCGCACCGAGATCCTCGGCCTGGTCAAGGCGCAGGCGGTGAAGAACACCGTCATCGTCCCGGCGGGCGCGAAGGGCGGCTTCGTCGGCAAGCAGCTCCCCGACCCGGCCGTCGACCGGGAGGCGTGGCAGAAGGCCGGCATCGCCTGCTACAAGGACTTCATCTCCGGCCTCCTCGACCTGACCGACAACCTCGTGGACGGCAAGGTCGTCCCGCCGCCGAACGTCGTCCGCCACGACGGCGACGACACCTACATGGTCGTCGCCGCCGACAAGGGCACCGCGACGTTCTCCGACATCGCCAACGGCGTTGCCGCCGAGTACGGGTTCTGGCTCGGCGACGCGTTCGCGTCCGGCGGGTCCGTCGGCTACGACCACAAGGCGATGGGCATCACCGCGCGCGGCGCCTGGGAGTCGGTCAAGTACCACTTCCGCTCGCTCGGCAAGGACGTCCAGAGCGAGGACGTCACCGTCGTCGGCATCGGCGACATGTCCGGGGACGTGTTCGGCAACGGGATGCTGCTGTCGCAGCACATCCGGCTCGTCGCCGCGTTCGACCACCGGCACATCTTCGTCGACCCCGACCCGGACGCGGCCGCCTCGTTCGCCGAGCGCCGCCGCCTGTTCGAGCTGCCGCGCAGCAGCTGGGCCGACTACGACACCACGCTGATCTCCAAGGGCGGCGGCGTCTTCCCCCGCACCGTCAAGTCGATCCAGGTCACCCCGCAGATCCGGGCCGCGCTCGGGATCGACGGCGGGGTGAAGGCGCTCACCCCGTACGAGCTGATCCGGGCCGTCCTCAGGGCGCCCGTCGACCTGCTGTGGAACGGCGGCATCGGCACCTACGTCAAGTCGTCCCTCGAGAACAACGCCGATGTCGGCGACAAGGCCAACGACCCGGTCCGGGTGGACGGCGCCGAGCTGCGCTGCAAGGTCCTCGGCGAGGGCGGCAACCTCGGCGTGACCCAGCTCGGCCGCATAGAGTTCGCCCGCGGCGGCGGCATCGTCAACACCGACTTCATCGACAACTCCGCCGGCGTCGACACGTCCGACCACGAGGTCAACATCAAGATCCTGCTCGACCAGGCCGTGCGGGACGGCGAGCTGACCGGCAAGCAGCGCGAGGGTCTGCTCTACGACATGACCGACGAGGTCGGGCGGCTCGTCCTGCGCGACAACTACGCGCAGAACGTGGTGCTCGCCGCGGCCCGCGCGCAGGCGCCCGCGATGCTGCACGTCCACGCCCGGTACATGCGCAAGCTGGAGCGCGACGGCCGGCTGAAGCGGCGCCTGGAGTTCCTGCCCGACGACAAGGCGCTCGCGGAGCGGCGGCAGTCCGGGCGGGGGCTGACCGGCCCCGAGTTCTCCGTCCTGCTCGCCTACGCCAAGCTCGCGCTGGACGCCGAGATCGTCGCCGCCGACCTGCCCGACGACCCCTACCTGGAGTCGTGGCTGGTCGACTACTTCCCGACCCCGCTGCGCGAGCGGTTCCGCGCCTACATGGACCGGCACCCCCTGCGCCGCGAGATCATCACCACGGCCGTGGTGAACGACGTGGTCAACGCGAGCGGCTCCACGTTCGTGTTCCGGATGAACGAGGAGACGGGCGCGTCGTCGTCCGACATCGCCCGCGCGTACCTCGTCGCCCGCGAGGTGTTCCAGATGCCCCGCTTCCGGGCCGCGGTGGAGGGCCTCTCCCACCAGGTGGAGGAGTCCACGCAGGTCGCGATGCTGCTGGAGGCGCGCAAGCTGACCGAGCGCGCCGCCCGCTGGCTGCTGCACAACCGGCGGCCCCCGTTCGACATACAGGAGAGCATCGACTTCTTCAGAGGCGGCGCCGCGACCCTCGGCGCGCACGTGTCGAAGCTGCTCATCGGCCTCGACCTGGCCGCGTTCGAGCAGCGCCGCGACGGCTTCGCCGAACTGGGCGTGCCGGACGAGCTCGCCGAGCAGTGCGCCGCGTTCGTCCCGACCTACTCCGCCTTCGACCTGGTCGGCATCGCGCACGACACGGGCCGCCCGGTGGAGGAGGTCGCCGAGGTCTACTTCGACCTCGCGGACCGGCTGCAGCTGTCCCGGCTCCGGGAGCGCATCATCGCGCTGCCGCGCGACGACAAGTGGCGGTCGATGGCCCGCTCGGCGCTCCGCGACGACCTGTACGCGGCGCACTCCGCCCTCACCCGGGACGTCCTCGTCACCAGCGAGCCCGGCGGCCGCCCCGAGGAACGCCTGATCCACTGGACGGAGAAGAACAAGCCGGCCGTCCAGCGCGCCCAGCAGACGCTGAGCGAGATCTGGGAGAGCGACAGCTTCGACCTGGCCACCCTCTCCGTGGCCCTGGGCGCGATCCGCACCCTGGTCACGGCCAGTTCGCTGCCCTCCAGCGAAGCGTAAGAGGCCGTACGGCGGCGCCCGTCTCCCTCGCGGGGGCGGGCGCCGCGCGTTCTCAGCGGGCGGACGTCAGGGAGACCGACTCTCCGAGGACGCGGGCCTTGCCGGATGGCGGCGCGTACCCGATGGCCAGCCACTGCCAGGACGTGTCGAGCGTCTTCCCCGGCTTGTCGTCGTCCTTGCCCAGGTAGTCGCGGATGCCGGCCGGCAGCGTGGACGCCTCGCCGCCGCTGAGCTCCTGCTCCTGCCTCAGGCCGTACCACACCAGCGAACCGCCGTCCTGGGTGCGCAGGGCATAGGACGGTCCCGGCCCCGGCGTGAACTTCCCGGGCTCGGACGTCCAGTCACCGATCTTCTTGGTGCGGGCGTCCCGCGAGTAGGGGTCCGGCACCACGGCGGACTCGTCACCGTCCGCGAGGTACTTCGCGTGTGCGGCGGGCAGGCCCCGATCAGGGGCCGGGACCGCGTAGCCCTGCGGGTCGTAGTCGAGCTGCGGCGGCTTGCCCTGGAACGTCAGCCAGTGCGCGGCGAGCCAGTCGTCCGCCTTCTTCGCCTTCACGAACACACCGAGAACCTGCTGGTCCCTGCCGCCCGACCGCTCCAGCCCGGCAATCCCGAACCACTTGGGGAATCCGTCCAGCCGCGGCACGTAGAACACCGGGTTCGACAGCGAGATCTCCGCAGACTCGGGCAGCTTCCCGTAGGTGCGCACGCGTGCGCTGACGGGAGCTTCCAGGGCACCCGTCACGGTGTCGCGCCACTGGCGTTCCTCACCGGACGTGATGGCCTTGTTGTGCCGCTCCGTCCAGTCCTTGAGGACGTCGAGCGACTCCTCGGCCGTGACCGCGGGCTTGCCGCTCGGTTCCGTCGCCTCGGTGCCCGTGCCCGAAACGGACCCGGAGCACCCGGCGACCGCGAGCAGGAGCGCGGCCACAGCCACGAGAGGCGCACGGCGCACGACCCACCTCGGCGGACGAATTGTCGGACTTGCCGCGCCAGTGTATGGGCCCGAAGAGGAGAGGGGGCAACAAGCACCGCCGGGTGCCGGGGCGGTCCTGCGCAGCGGTCAGAAGAGCGGGACCGGCCGGCACCCGGCGGAGTTCAGGAGCCGTGCACCGCGACGGCCTTGCGGTACATGCCGCTGACCGTGGCCCGGCCCTTGGGCGGAACGGTGGCCAGGTACTGCACGAGGACGGTCGTGTCCAGGCGCGTCCTGGCGGTGCTGGCCGGGGCGAGCCCGACAAGATCCCCGCTCACCGCCAACCTGCCCCGTTTCGCCGCGGAATACGCCTCGTTCTGCTTCAGGACATACCAGACGACCGCCCCGCGGTCCTTGGTGCGCAGCGCGAACACCGTGTACGGCGCGGCGGAGAACCGGGACGACAGCGTCACGCCGCGTCCGGCCAGCGCCCGCTCGCCCTGCTTGAGCGCCTTGTACGTCTCGCTGGTCTTCGCCCCGTCCGCGAGGAGCGAGGCGCCGGACGCGCGCGGCCCGCCGGTGAGCAGCGCGGCGTGCGCCTGCGGCAGCTTCCCGGGGGCGACGCCGAGGTCCCGCGCGCCGGGGTCGACCGGCGTGGCGTACCCCTCCGGGTCGAGGGCGATCTTGCTCAGCGCCGCCTCGGACGGATACGGGTCGGCGGCGAGCAGCCACGGCGCCCCCGCCTTGGCCTGCGTGAACAGCAGCGCGTGCCGCAGCGCCCGGTCGCCCTGGCCGGTGGCGGCGTCGGCCGCGAACCAGTGCGGGTAGCCGGCCAGCCGCGGGATGTAGAACGTGGCGTTGGAGAAGGCCAGCTTCGGCGGACGCTGCCGGACGGCGCGCCGCAGCTTCAGTGCGGCCGCGTCCATCGACAGCTGCGGGTCGGCCTCGACAGCGCGCAGCGCCCTGCCGCCGAACCGCCTTCCCGCGCGGTTCGCGCCCCGGGTGTAGGACGCGAGGACCTGCTGCGCCTGCGCCTTGGTCAGCGCGGGCGTCCCCCTGGGCTTCGCCGCCTCGGCGGGCGAGCCGCTGGAGCACCCGGCGGCCAGTGCCGCGGCGAGCAGGCCGGGTATGAGGATCGGAGTGAGAGTGCGTGCCATGAGGCCCCCCGAATGGCGACGGTGATGCGGATCACACGCCATCCTCGCAGAGTGACCGCACAGTCACTCTGTGAATGCGGAACTCCGCCGAAGGCCACGGCGGGCCGCAGGGGTCAGGCCGTCTCCTGCTTGCGCATCCAGCGGATCTCGGCCTCGATGAACTCGTCGAGGTCGCCGTCCAGCACCGCGGTCGGGTTGCCCGCCTCGACGCCGGTGCGCAGGTCCTTGACGATCTGGTATGGGTGCAGCACGTAGTTGCGGATCTGCGTGCCCCAGCTGCCGGGGCCGTCGCCGCGCAGCTCCGACATCTTCGCCGCCTCCTCCTGGCGCTGGCGCTCCAGGAGCTTGGCCTGCAGGACGTTCATGGCCGTGGCCTTGTTCTGCAGCTGGCTGCGCTCGTTCTGGCAGGACACCACGATGCCGGACGGGAGGTGGGTGATCCGCACCGCCGAGTCGGTCGTGTTGACGCCCTGCCCGCCCGGCCCGGACGACCGGTACACGTCGATCCGCAGGTCGTTCTCGTCGATGTCGACGTGGTCGCTCTGCTCCACCACGGGCACGACGTCCAGGCCCGCGAACGACGTCTGCCGGCGCCCCTGGTTGTCGAACGGGGAGATCCGCACCAGCCGGTGCGTGCCGTGCTCGCCGCGCAGCGTCCCGTACGCGTAGGGGGTCTTCACCGCGAAGGTGGTCGACTTGATCCCGGCCTCTTCGGCGTAGGACGTGTCGTAGATCTCCGTCGAGTAGCCGTGCCGCTCCGCCCAGCGCAGGTACATCCGCTGCAGCTGCTCGGCCCAGTCGGCCGCGTCCACGCCGCCGGCCTGCGCGTTGATGGTGACCAGCGCCTCCCGGGCGTCGTACTCGCCCGACATGAGCGTGCGCACTTCCATCTGCTGGACGGCCTTCCGCAGCGACGCGAGCTCGTCGTCGGCCTCCGCGCGTGTGTCGGCGTCGTCCATCTCCCGGGCCATCTCGTACAGCGTGTCGGCGTCGTCGAGCCGCTGCCGCAGGCCCTCCACCCGGCCCAGCTCGCTCTCCAGGTGCGAGAGGCGGCGGGTCACCGACTGGGCGCGCTCCTGGTCGCTCCACAGGTCGGGGTCGGCCGACTGCTCGCGCAGGTCCGCGATGTCGCGCCGCATGCCGTCGAGGTCCAGCACCTGCTCGATGCTGGTCAGTGTCGCGCCGAGTTCCTTGAGCTGCTCTTCCGGATCGATGCCTGCCACGGTCCGAGCTTAGCGCCGTCCCGGCACTGCTCTTCGCCTCGTGTGCGGCGCCTGGTCGTAGGGCCAATATCATGTTGATGGCAGAATCACGGGCCGAGGAGGCCGGCCGACGACGGCCGGCACGGAGTTCGGTCCGGGGGACGGGTCTTTGCACAGGTTCCTGCGGGTGATCGCGGCCGCGGTGCCGCTCATCCTGGCGCTCGCGGCCGCGGGCTGCGCCGAGGGCAAGACCGAGGCGCGGCCCGCCGTCAGCGTGCCCGAGACGTCCCCGCCCGCTCCGGTGCCGCTGACCCCGGACGTCGCGGAGCAGGCGTTCCGTACCTATGTCACCGACGAGGACGTGGCCCGCGCGGCCGGCGACGAGCGGCTCGCGCTGACCTGGACGTCCGACGGCCAGTCCCAGCTGACGGCGGCCGAGTTCCGCAAGGCCGCCTACGACGGCGATCCGGTGCGGCGCTTCGGCTACGGCAAGCCGAGGCTGTACGTGCCGAAGCTGAAGGACGCCGCTTATCCGCAGTGGTTCGTGGTGTCGGTCGGCCGCTCCGTCGTGGGCGAGCCCAAGAGCGAGCGCAGGACGTTGATGGCGTTCGTCCTGCGCGGGCCGTCCGACCAGTGGAAGCTCACGCTCGCGGCGCCGTTGCAGAAGAAGGCCAAGGAGCCGAAGGTCGCGATCGACGACGAAGGGTACGCGGAGGCGCTGAGCACCGACGACACGTCCCTGCTGATCCGCCCCCGCGACGTCGGCGGGATCCAGGCGACGATCGCCGCGGAGGGCGGCGGCAGCGTCGCGGCCAAGGTGATGAAGCCGAGCGACGTGACGACCGGTTTCTACCGGGACGACCGGCGTGCGAAGAAGAAGGCCAAGAAGAAGGACCTCACGCTCCAGGTCGTCTACACCGCGACGCCGTTCCCCTACTTCGGGCTGCGGACGGAGAGCGGCGGCGGGCTGGTCGTCTACTCGCTGTTCCGCAACACCTCGCTCGTCGCGAAAGACCCGGACACGCCCAAGCCGGAGATCCCCGAGGACGCCGAGCACCTCCTGGACGGGACGGTCGAGGGCAACGAGGTCGACACGACCAGGACCCTGCACTTCGCCGCCTACGACCCGGCGAAGGCGAAGAAGGGCAAGCCGCAGCCGAAGGCGCACATGATCGCCGATGACGGCGCCGTCACCAAGGCCGCGACGCCGCCGCCGAAGAAGCCCTGACGGGCGGGCCGGGGCTCAGCCGTAGACGCGGCGCAGGACGAGCGCGGCGAACAGCAGCGCCACCAGCGCGGCCAGGACGAGCGCCGGCGGGATGGACGGGCCGTGCCGGTGCATCTCCGACTTCGCCGCCCGGCAGCTGGGGCACCGCCCCTCCACCACCGGGTTCGAGCACCGAGCGCAGATCAGATGTTCGCAGCTCATGTCGTGGGCCCCAATCTCCGGGATCGGCACGTGGGTCCGTCCGGGGGAAGCGTCCGCTTCTTCGGTGTCCGTCCACTTATTAGGTATCTTTCCCCGTCATCCAGCGTAGCCGGACTGTATGGTCGTTCCGGCAAGTCCGGGACCTGGATGGTAGGAAACGGCCGGACGTCGGGAGACGGAGCACATGGCACTGATCGGAAGGAACACACCGATCGGGCTGAACGACGTCTTCGGAAGCCCGTACCGCGCCGAGTGGGACGAGGTAGTTCCCGGTCCCCTCTACACTGCTCGAAGGCTACGCGTCCCACCCGGTCGTGAAGCCGGGCGGCGCAGGCAAGTGCTCACGGACGCGTCCGTGGCCGCTGGCCGGGCCGCTCCCCAACCCCTACAGCGAACCGCCGTGATGCAGCCGTGATCCATTTCGACAACGTCACCAAGGTCTACCCGAGCCAGAACCGGCCCGCCCTGCAGCATGTGAACGTCGCCATCGAGAAGGGCGAGTTCCTGTTCCTGGTGGGCCCGTCCGGCTCCGGCAAGTCGACCTTCCTGCGCCTCGTCCTCAAGGAGGAGCGTCCTTCCCAGGGTCACGTGCACGTGGCGGGCAAGGACCTGAGCAGGCTCACCAACTGGAAGGTGCCGCACCTGCGCCGCAGGATCGGCTGCGTCTTCCAGGACTTCCGCCTCCTGCCCAACAAGAACGTCTTCGAGAACGTCGCGTTCGCCCTCGAGGTGATCGGCAAGCCGCGGCGCTTCATCGGCAAGGTCGTCCCGGAGGTCATCGACCTCGTCGGTCTCGAGGGCAAGGCCCACCGGATGCCGGACGAGCTGTCCGGCGGCGAGCAGCAGCGCGTCGCCATCGCGCGGGCGTTCGTCAACCGGCCGATGATCCTGCTCGCGGACGAGCCCACGGGGAACATCGACCCCGCCACATCGATCGGCATCATGAAGGTGCTGGACCGCATCAACCGGACCGGCACCACCGTCGTCATGGCCACCCACGACGCCGCTATCGTCGATGCGTTCCGCAAGCGCGTCGTCGAGCTCGAGGACGGCCGGGTCGTCCGCGACCAGTCCCGCGGCGTGTACGGCCAGGCGTACTGACCATCTGAACCAACGATTCCCGCCGGGGCGTACGACAGCCGGAAGGCGGGAACCGCCCGCTTCGGGCCGCGTTCCCTCACGAGGCCGCCCGGGTTCCGGGCGGACCAAAGGCGATCAAGGACAGCGAGGCATGCGCGTACAGTTCGTTCTCCAGGAGATCTGGATCGGTCTCCGCAGGAACATGACGATGACGATCTCCCTCGTCATCACCGTCGCCATCGCCATGGCGCTCTTCGGCACCGGGCTGCTCCTGCGTCAGCAGGTCGACGCGTCCAAGGGCTACTGGTACGACAAGATCGAGGTCTCGATCTTCCTGTGCGCCAAGACGAGCTCCAACCCCGCCTGCCAGAAGCAGGACGTGACCGACCAGCAGCGGCAGACGCTCCAGGCGAGCCTGAAGAAGATGCCGCAGGTCTCCGACGTCGAGTACGAGAACAAGCAGCAGGCGTACGAGCGCTTCAAGGACCGCTTCTCCGGCTCGCCCGGCTTCGTGGAGAGCACCCGTGAGGGCGACATCCCCGACTCGTTCCGGGTCAAGCTGAAGAACCCGGAGGAGTACAAGGCGGTCGCGCAGGCGATGCTCGGCCAGCCCGGCGTCGACACGGTGATCAACGAGCAGGAGATCCTCAAGCGGTTCTTCCGGATCCTGAACGGCCTGCAGGTGGCCGCGCTGACGATCGCGCTGATCCAGGTGATCGCGGCGGTGATGCTGGTCGGCAACACCGTCCGGCTGTCGGCGTTCAACCGGCGCCGGGAGACCGGCATCATGCGGCTGGTCGGCGCGTCCAACACCTACATCCAGATGCCGTTCATCCTGGAGGGCGCGATCGCCGGCCTGATCGGCGGCATCTTCTCCTCGATCCTGCTGGTGTTCAGCAAGAAACTGCTGATCGACCGATTGGCCGGGGACGTCCAGCTCGTCAGCCAGCTCGGCTGGAGCACGGTGATGGCCGTCATCGTCGTGTCGATCTGCTTCGGCGTGCTGCTCTGCGCCGTCGCATCGTTCCTGACGCTGCGCAGATACCTGAAGATCTGAGGTGCCGGCCGGATCCGGGCCGAGTGCCGGTCCGGGCCGTCCGGCCGCCCTACACTTGCCGCATGTCCCGGTCCGCGCCGCCGCTGAGCCCGTGCCTCCGCTGAGGAGGCGGCCGGGGTCGGCGCTGCGCGGGTCGGCCGTCGCGGCGGCGATCCTCTGCGCGTACGGCCTCGGCGTGGCGAGCGGCTCCGGCTCGCAGCGGCACGCGGCGGTCGCGGGCGGCGGGTCCGTGCTGGACGAGGCCGCGGCGCAGATCGCCCGCCGGGCCGCGAAGCCCGTCGGCCGCGGCGAACTCGACCGCGCCGCCATCGAGGGCATGCTGCGCGGCCTCGGCGACGAATGGGCGCGGTACTACCCGGCCCGCGAGTACGACGACGTCGAAGGACGCCTCACCGGCCGCTACAGCGGCGTCGGCCTGTGGCTCGGAAGCTCCGACGGCGGCACCGGCGTGCTGGTCGCCAGCGTCCAGCCGGGCACGCCCGCCGCGCGCGCCGGGGTCCGGGCCGGGGACGCCGTCACCGCCGTCGGGAGCAGGCCCGTCGCCGGCTGGGGCGTCTCGCGGGTGGCCGAGGCGCTGCGCGGACGTCCGGACGAGGCCGTCGAACTAACCGTGGAGCGCGGCCGTCGAACCAAGCGGTTCCATCTCGTCCGCACGCCGGTTCCTGGAGGAAACGTCACCGTGACCGCTCTCCCGGAGCACGCGCGCCTGATCCGCGTCGGCGCCTTCACGCGCGGGACGGGACGGGACGTCCGCGACGCCGTGACCGGGCGGTCGCCGTCCGGCCGGCCCACCGGCGGCGTCCTGCTGGATCTGCGCGGCAACCCCGGCGGGCTGCTGGACGAGGCGGTCGAGACGGCGTCGTCCTTCCTGCCGGGCGGCCCCGTCGTGACCTACGAGCCGCGCGGCCGGCCCGTCCAGCGGCGGACGGTCGGCACGCCCGGCGACCCGGACGTCCCGTTGGTGGTGCTGGTCGACGCCGGCACCGCGAGCGCCGCGGAGATCGTCGCGGGCTCCCTGCGCGACCGGGACCGCGCGGTGATCGTAGGATCGCGTACATATGGGAAGGGCTCGGTCCAGGAACCGATCGAGCTCGCCGACGGGTCGGTCATCGAGCTGACCGTCGGTCGTTACCGCACCCCGGGCGGCCGTAACCTCGACGGGGTCGGGATCGAGCCCGACGTGGCGGTGTCCGCCGACCGCCCGCCGGCCGCGGCCGAGTGGCGCGCCCGGACGGTGCTGCGCGGCCTGCACGCGACCGTGCTCGACAGACGAACGCCGGACAAGGACTGATGACGTGGCACGGGACACCGGGCGCAAGAAGAAGGACAAGAAGGACACCGGGCGCAAGATCATCGCCCAGCACAAGCGCGCCCGCTACGACTACCACATCGACGACACGTGGGAGGCGGGCATGGTGCTCACGGGCACCGAGGTCAAGGCGCTGCGCGCCGGGCGCGCCTCTCTCGTCGACGGCTACGCCCACGTGATGGACGGCGAGGTGTGGCTGGAGCACATCCACATCCCCGAGTACACGCAGGGCACCTGGACGAACCACGCGCCCCGCCGGCGCCGCAAGCTGCTGCTCCACAAGCGCGAGATCCAGAAGATCATCGCCGCGTCGTCCGAGCCGGGCTGGACGCTGATCCCGCTCTCCCTGTACTTCAAGGACGGCAAGGCCAAGGTCGAGATCGGCCTTGCCCGTGGTAAGAAGACCTACGACAAGCGTCAGGCCATCGCCAAGCGGGAAGCCGACCGCGAGATGCAGAAGGCGGCGGCGGCCCGGTTCAGGAGACGGTGAAGGGTGTTGATGAAGAACCGAGGCCGGCGGGGTGGCCCGCCCAGGATCCCGCGCCGGGCGATCGCGCTGGCGGCCGGCGCCCTGATCGCCTGCGGCGCCGTCGGCGCGACGATGATGCCGGGCGCGCTGGCCGAGCCGTCGGCGATGCCGGCCGTCCGCGACTTCCTGATCGCCTGGCAGGTCGGCAACTACGAGGCCGCCGCCGCCCGGACGATCGGCGCCGACAAGGAGGAGGTCGCGGACGCCCTCGCCCGCGTCGGCCGGCAGCTCGACGCCGCGTCGCTGCGGCTGTCCCTCGGCACCGAGGTGCAGGGCAGCGACGTCGACCAGATCGTCAAGAAGGGCGACGAGGCCGACGCCCGCTTCACCGTCAAGATCGACCTCGGTGAGAACGGCCAGCCGTGGGAGTACCCCGGCCTGATGCACCTGCGGCGCACCGGCGGCGAGTGGAAGGTCGTCTGGAGCCCCTCCATCATCAACACGAAGCTGAAGCCGGGGCAGCGGCTCGCCGTCGTGACCGAGGTGCCGAAGCGCGCCCCCATCACCGACACGCAGGGCCGCCCCGTCCTGCGCGAGGTCGGCGCCTACAACGTCGGCGTGTACCCCGGCCAGCTCGCCGACCCGCAGAAGACCCTGGAGCAGCTCGCCAAGCAGACCAAGATGGACGGCGGCCGCCGCCTCGACGCCGAACGCCTCCTCGGCCGCGTCCGGTCCGCCCCGCCGCAGGACTTCCTGCCGCTGCTGACCCTCCAGATCCCCACGCACAACGCCCTCATCCAGCGGCTCAACACCATCCCCGGCCTCCAGCTCCACCTGACCAGGGCGCCGATCGCCCCCGCGTACGCGCCCGAGCTGGTCGGCCACCTCGGCCCCGCCACCGCCGACCGGCTGCAGCAGGTCGGCGCCCCCTACCAGCCGGGCGACACGATCGGCGTCAGCGGCGTCCAGCTGCTCCAGCAGCGCCGCCTCGCCGGCACGCCGACCGTCCGGGTCGTGGCGCAGGACGAGACGGGCAAGAACACCGAGGAGCTGCGGTCCTGGCCGGGCCAGGAGCCGCAGGGCGTCCAGACCACCCTCGACCCCGGCTACCAGACGCGTGCCGACTTCGCGCTCCAGGGGCTGACCGTGCCGGCGTCCATGGTGGCGGTGCGGCCGAGCACCGGCGAGGTGCTGGCGGTGTCCAACCACGGGACGAACGGCGAGAACCGCGCGTTCGAAGGCCACTACCCGCCCGGCCTGACGTTCGGGATCGTGTCCGCGGAGGCCCTGTTCTCCCACGTGACCGGGATGAACCAGAACACTGAGACCACCTGCCCCGGCACCGCCACCGTCGGCGGCACGACGTTCACCAACAAGGCCTACGGCGAGACCACCCTCGCCAACGCGTTCGCCGCGTCCTGCAAGACGACCCTCGCGCAGCTCGGCGCCAAGCTGGACGCGCAGACCCTCGTCCAGGAGGCGGCCCAGTTCGGCATCGGCAAGGACTGGGGCCTGTCCGTCCCCGCGTTCACCGGCACCGTGCCCGCCCCCGCCGACGAGGGCCAGAAGGCCGCCACGATGGTCGGTGAGGGCAACGTCGAGGTGAGCCCCCTCGCCATGGCCCTCGTCGCCGCCGCCGCGCAGAACGGTACGTGGAAGCCCCCGTACGTCCTCAAGGACAAGGACCTCGCGAAGACCGTCCAGGCGCCGGCGCCGCAGAGCCTCCAGTCCGAGTCCATCGTGAGCCTCAAACGGGTCCTCACCCGCACCGCCACCCACGGCAACGCCAAGTCCGCCCGCGTCTCCGGCGACGTCGTCGGCGTCGCTGCCCTCACCACCTACGTGCGCGGCGGCGACAACAAGACCGTCTCCTGGTTCGTCGGCTCCAGCGGCGACCGCGCCTTCGCCATCGCCGTCGAAGGCAGCGTCAACACCGCCAAGCTCGCCGCCAGGTTCCTGACCGGCCACTCCTAGAGTTGGGGATCCCTTTACGAGCGGGACGCAACCATCCCGCCGGCCCCGGGCGTCTTCACGGGTGACTGGGACACCGCTTGGGGGTTGCGGACCCAGTCGACGTGATGAGACCGGAGCCTCGACTCGGGGGAGGCTCCGCCGTCCGGACCGGCCCGACCCTGCCGGTCGACCCCGGTGGGCGCGGTACAGCACGCGCCCACCGGGGTTCACGTCCGTCCGGGCGGGAATCACATTGCCCGCGTACGCGTTAACCTAGTAACGTCATCGTGCGGACGTCCCAGGACGACCGTTTTGACAACTCAACATGGGGGTGACCGGCTTCGACTTCGGTCGTTCGAGCCAGGGGAAGCGGGTCGAGGGTTGCTGTCGTGACCTCGTAAATCCTGTGACAGCAAACCAATAACTGCCAACAAGAAGCAGTCCGAGTTCGCCCTCGCCGCCTGAGCGAGGAGCGAACTCTGTCAGCCCGGTAGCGTCTCCGAGCCGGGGTCTGGCATCGTAAGGAGACTCCACCTATCGACCCGGTCGCGGGGCCGGTAGGGAAAACAAACAGCGACTGAGTCCGTCGGCGACACGCCTGCGTGAGCGCCGGGACTGAGAAAGCGCCAAGCAGGCTGCACCCGGAGAAGCCCTGACCCATCACCGAAGGACGCGGGTTCGATTCCCGCCACCTCCACTCGGAGTAGGGAGTGGTGTGTCTGCGGACAACGCAGACACACCACTCCTTCGTCATGTCGACCTGGGGGGCGCCCCCCAGACCCCCGATGTGAGGGCTACGCACATCAGCGGCGCGCCTGCGAGACACGCAGCGCGCCGCTTTCTCATGTCTACTGTCGATGCCGGGGCCTTCCCCGCCGAGTTGTTTCGGTCACCGCGCCTTGACGCGTGGCGGGGTCTGAGTGCGGCTCGGGCCGCTGCTCGTGGTGTCGTCTGTGCTGGCTGAAAGCTGGTGCTGATGCTGATGCTGATGCTGCTTGGTGGGCGCGCTGGTGGTGGGGGGTTGGCGTAGATTTCGGCGGGTGGATATGGAGTTGGGGGTGGGGGCGCGGGTCTTGGTACGGCGAGTGCAGGAGGAGGATGAGGCGCGGTTCGTCGCGTTGGCGAAGGAGAGCGCTGCCTTCCATCACCCCTGGGTCGTACTGCCCGCGTCGGCAGGGGAGTTCCGGGAGTATCTTGAGCGGTTCGACCAGGTCGCTGCGGTGGGGTTGGTGATCTGCCTGCGTGAAGGCGGGGACCTTGTCGGGACCGTCAACATCAACGGCATCGTGCGCGGCTGCTATCAGCGCGGCATGCTCGGGTATTCGGCCTTCTTGCCTTATGCGGGACGGGGGTACGTGGGCGAAGGAGTCGGGCTCGCGGTCGAGTACGCCTTCGGGGAGTTGGGTCTGCATCGGGTTGAGGCGGACATCCAGCCAGGGAATACGGCGTCCGTGCAGTTGGTCCGGCGGCTTGGTTTCCGCAAGGAAGGGTTCTCGCCGGGGTTCATCAAGATCGACGGGGTGTGGCGGGACCACGAGCGCTGGGCCCGTGTGGTTGATCATGTTTATTGATCTTGCAAAACAGACATATCACTGCAAAGTATCTCCGTGTCGTTGATCTCGGTGGGAGGTCGGCTGGTGGGCGTCCGCAACGCGGAGTGGCCGGACGCCTTGGATGTACGCGGGCTTCTGGAGGACGGGTGGCGGCCCACGCCGATCCGTGACTTCATCCTCAAGGTGCATAGCCGCTGCAACCTCGCATGTGACTACTGCTACATGTACGAGATGGCCGATCAGGGCTGGCGGCGGCAGCCGCGGCGAATGTCACGGCAGGTCATCGAATGGACGGCGCAGCGCATCGCCGAGCATGCCCGGATGAACCTGTTATCCGAGGTCCAGGTCGTCCTGCATGGCGGGGAGCCGCTGCTGGCCGGCGCCGATCATCTGCGGCATGCCATCGAAACCGTCCTAGCCGCTTGCCGGCCGGATGTGCGTGTCGGATTCAGCGTGCAGACGAACGGTGTCCTGCTCGATGAACTGTTCCTGGACCTGTTCGCCGAGTACGGCGTCACCGTCGGCGTGAGCGTGGACGGTGACGAGGAAGGCCACGATCGGCACCGGCGGCGTGCCGATGGGCGCGGGAGTTACGCGGCGGTGCGGGACGGGCTGGAGCGGCTCACCGGGCCGCGGTACCGGGACCTGTTCGGCGGCCTGCTGAGCACGGTCGAACTGCGCAACGACCCGATCGTCACCTACGAGTCGCTGCTCGACTTCGGGCCGCCCGAGATGGACTTCCTACTGCCGCATGGGAATTGGGACGAGCCGCCACCGGGGCGCCTCCCGGACGAGTCGACGCCCTACGGGGACTGGCTCATCGCCATCTTCGACCGCTGGTACGCCGTGGAGGCCGCCGACGTCCGCATCCGGCTCTTCAGCGAGATCATCCGGCTGCTGTTCGGCCGGATGTCGGCGAGCGAGGCCGTCGGGCTCTCACCGGTGGCCGTGGTCGTGGTGGAGACGAACGGTGAGATCGAGCAGGTCGACTCGCTGAAGTCCGCGTACGAGGGCGCCGCGGGTACGAGGCTGCACGTTTCTCGTGACACGTTCGACACCGTGCTGGAGCTGCCGTCCGTCGCCGCGCGGCAGATCGGCCGGCGGGCACTCTCGGACCAGTGCCTGGCCTGCCCCGCCCAGGAGGTGTGCGGTGGTGGCCTCTACCCGCACCGGTACCGGTCGGGCACCGGATTCCGCAACCCCTCGGTGTACTGCCGGGACCTGTTCAAACTGATCAGCCACATCCGGGACGTGCTCAGCCGCGAACTGGCAGCTGAGCCCGAACCCGAGGCCGAGGCCGTGGCCACGGTCGGTTGATCTGCGTCAGATCGGCGGCGGGTCGAAGTCGGCGTCCAGCCTGCGTCCTTCCAGGAACACCTGGGCGTCCGGGTGATCGAGGGTGAGCGTGCGGCGGTAGCCCTCCTCGGTCGTGGAGAACAATTCCGCAGCCTCATCCTCCCTGCCGAGAGCCCGTAGATTCACGACGGTGTTCGCCGCTGCCGTCAGGGTCGTCGGGTGGGTGTCGCCCAGCAGCGCCTGAAGCCGACGGAGACTGCCGGCGCACAGCCGGTACGCCGGTTCCGTCTCGCCGAGGTCGGTCAGGTCGCCTGCCAGGTTGACGGCGACGGTGAGGGAGTAGTGGTGGTCCCGTCCGAGTTTCAGTTCCAGCCCCGTCAGCGCCTCCTCGTTGATCTTCCTTGCGACCCCCGGGTCGCCGGTGATGCGCCGCAGGATGGCCAGGTTCCCCGCACAGGCGTGGAAATAGGGGTGCTCGGAGGTGTAGATGCGCGGATAGCGGCGGACGGTGTCATCGGCGAGCAGCAGCGCCTCCTGGAGTTGGCCGATCGTGCGCCGGATGTTCGCCAAGCAGATCGCGGCCGCCAGCGTGTCGGGATGGTCGAGCCCGAAGATTCGCACATAGCGCTGATGAATATCTTCGGCGAGCTCCAGGGCGCGGTCGTAGTCTCCCGCTCTGCGCGATGCGATGGCCAGGTCCTTGCCGGTGCGCAACGTCCAGGCGTGTTCGGGGCCGAGGTGCTCGACGCCGTAGGCGTAGGCGTCCTCGCCGAGGTCGCAGGCCTCGGAGAAGTCCCCGCTGAGCCGTACCGCCCTCGCCAGCCCGGTGTAGATGTTGAGGTATGAGGCGGGGTTGGGGGACGGGTCGCTCGCACGGATCCCGCGGATCACCTCTTCGAGGAGCGTCCGAGCGTTCTGGTAGTCGCTCTTGAGACCGTGGTCCAGCGCAACGCTGTTGGCGGCGCGCCAGGTGTTCCAGTCCTTCTCTCCGGACTTCGACCGGAACCGGCGCAGCGCCTCCTCATCGATCTCGTGCGCCTGCTGGAAATCGCCGCTCGCTCTGAGGTCCGCCGCCCGTCCGCGCAGTGCGCGCAGGGTCGTGTCGTGATCGCGGCCGAGAGCCTTCTCGGCTGCCTGGTGCGTCTCCGAGTCGTGTCTGGCAGCCTCGTCGTACTGGCCCAGTTCGCGCAAGAGGTTGCCGAGTTGCACCTTCAGTTCCAGGACGTTCTCGTGATCGGGGCCGGAGGCCGCCGACCAGTTCTCGATGAACGACTGCACGAAACCCTGGGCTGAGAGGTAGTCGGCCGAGGCGTACAGAAACGTGATCATGTTCAGTGCTAGTTCACGTACCGCCGGTTCCTGGCAGCGGGCCACTCCGGCCGGCTCCAGGTGCCCGAGAGCGTTCAGATAAGTGTCCCAGTTGCCGGCGTTGCCCGGGTCGGACGGGATGTAGTTGGCCAGCAGCAGGTGAACCTCATGGCGGAGCCGGTTCTGCTCCGCTTCCGGCAGTTCGTCGCGGACGAGGGCCTGGATCAGCCGGTGCACCTGCATCGTCCGGGCGGGAATGTCCAGCCGGGCGAGCGCGAAGCGCCCTAGCTCACCGATGGCCCGGCCGAGCCGGATGGGGTCGGCGATGAGGCCGGAGAGTTGCGGGCCCAGCCCCGGGAGGACCCTGCTGAAGGCGTCTCTCGGAATCGGCTCGGGACCGAAGAACGAGCAGTAGCGCAGGAGATCTAGCGCCTCGGGCAGTTTCTCCTCGAGGCTGGCGACCGAGAGCGCCCAGGCGGCCGTCATCGACGCGGGATACTCGCTCGGCTTGCCCTGAGACAGCAACTGGCTCGTGCGCTGCGCCAAGAGTTGCAGATACTCCGATACCGCGATTCCGGTCTCGGCGTGGAGTGCGCCGGCCTGCTCCAGGGCGAGCGGAAGGTCTCCGAGTTCCTCGGCGAGCCGGTCCGCGTCTTCGGGGGTCATCCCGCGCGGCACCCGCTTGGTGAGGAACTCCAGGCTTTCCTTGCGGCTGAACACGTCGATCGGAACGGCGTCGACGACACCCGCCCAGCGGTGGTTGCGCGACGTGATCAGCACGTGCCCAGGGCCCTGCGGCAGGATGTCGGAGAGTTCCTCCGGCTCGTCGGCGTTGTCAAAGATCAACAGCCAGTCGGTATAGGGCTCCCCCCGGCGCAGCGCCTCCAGCACGGCGTTGGCCGCCTCCTCGACGCCGCTCACCGAGGCCGATGGAAGGCCGAGGCGCGGCGCCAGACTCGCCAGCGAGGACCGCACCAGGACGGGCTGGTCCGCGGGGATCCACCAGACGAGGTCGTAGTCGGATTGGTAGCGATGGGCGTACTCGACCGCCATGTGGGTCTTTCCCACGCCACCGAGTCCGTGCAAGGCGTGCGGCAGCACCGCCGTTACCCGGCCGCCCAGACCTGCGCGCAGCCGTGCGAGCAGATCCGTGCGGCCGGTGAAGTTCTTGTTCCGGGGAGGGACCTTGCCCCAGACCTGGGGAATCCTTGGTGATGGGTCGGGTTGCGTATTGATCACTCGATCCCCTTGCGTCACGCTGAATCCTGTGGAGCAAGCCGCATCACGTCGCCGTCAAACAAATGCGTCAACCAAGACAGTATATTGAAGTCGGCGGTTTAGATATGTGTCAGATTACACTGAGCCGCCCACGGATTTCGGTCCCCCGCGATCCTCCTCCTTGGCTGCCCGATTTGGCGAGGCGGATAGCGTCTGGCGGCGAAGCCTTCCGTCTGAAATCATGGTGACGGCGGCTCGACGTGATCCGGCGACGAAGTCGCAGCGGTGCCCACGGCAGGGAGAGACGATGCTGAAGCCCAGCTTCCTACTGTCCAGCGATGATGTCCCGGCAGGATCCCAGGTCACCCCGAGCCCCGGTCTTCAGCGGATGCGAATGGAGTTGACCAGGCGCGGTTCACTGGGACGCTCGTTCGACAATAATTGCGCTCACGGCCCGGGAGGCCCGGGTGTCGCGCTCGATGACGGGGCATGGCGCGCCGAGGACGCCCTCGTGCGGGCCGACGGCTAATAGCGGTTGACCGACTCGCGCTTTTCGGATGGTCGGGACCGGTGTTCTTCCGTCGCATTACCCGGCCGTTTCGACTGGCCGTGCGTTACGCTCGGGTGAGCCAGTCGGCACCATCTGCCAACGGGTGCCTGGTCATGGGACGGAACGATGATCGCGCAGTCTCCGCTCGGCCCGCAGAGTCCCCATGTGGGCATGCGCGCTTACGACGAGGCCGATCGGGAGATGTTCCGCGGCAGGGGCCGGGAGACCCGCGATGTCGCCATGATGTGGGCGAGTAATCGGCTCGTTGTTCTTCATGGCGGCGCCGGTGTCGGCAAAACCTCGTTGCTGTGCGCGGGCACCGTCCCGTTACTGAGAGGCGAGGGCGCACACGTCCTCCCGATAGCGCACATGGCGTACCGGCCGGCGTTCCCCGTCGCCGCGCTGGCCGACCACGATCCGTTCCGGCTCGCCGTGCTCGCCTCGTGGTACACGCGTGCATCACCCGTCCATGTCTCCGAGGTGACGATCGGGACGTTCCTGCGCAGGCAGCGCCGCATGGACGGGTTCGACCGCCAACCGCCGATGCTCGGTGCCATCGACGGGGCGGAAGTCATGCTGCGCAGGTCCGGCCGGCGCGAACGACACCGCCGGAGCTTCCTCGATGAGCTGGCGACGGCCATGCATGAACTCCCCGACTTGCACCTGCTGCTCGTCGTCCGTGACGACGCGCTCGGCGAGGCGGTGGAGTTCGCTGCCCGGCTGGGCCAGGAGCCGCCCGCCACCTATGCGCTTGAGCCACTGACCCCCGAAGCGGCGTACGAAGTGGTCGAGCCGCTCGGCCTGACCGGGCGTTCCGGTGAGACCGCCGCCGGGGCTCTGGTCCACGAACTGCGGACGGTACGGGCGGGGAGCGGCGTGCAGACCACCTCGCGCGTCCAGCCGGTGCTGCTGCAACTCGCCACCGGGCGCCTGTGGGAGCACTTGGCCGGCGATTCCGGGATCGCAGCGGAGCGCCTCCGCGCCGAAGTGAACCTCGCACTCAAGGATTTCTGCGCGCACAACCTCTCGACGATCGCCGCGGACCACAGCCTCCCGGCGGCCACCCTCTACTCCTGGTTCCGTTCCATGTTCGGCGGGCCGCAGGGGCGTGCGGGGGTTCCCGCGGCCCGGTCCCGCGAGGATGTGCCGAGCGCAGTCGTCGACGCGGTGCAGGACTCCCACCTCATCCGGGCTCGGGTCCGTGACGGCGGCCTGTATTACGAGCTCCTGCACCCCAGGCTCGGCGAACCGCTCGGGCAGATCGGCGATGCCGCGATCCCGATCCGCAGGCCCGGCCCTTCGGCCCGGCTGCGCCAGGCGCATCGGGCGTTGGCGGACGGCGATCTCGAACTGGCGCGCCGCCACGCGGAAGCGGCGGTCCGGGGATGCAGCGAGAGGAATCTGAGGGATCTCGCCGTCATGACGGCCTTCCTCGGCGACATCGCTTACGAGCGCGGGGACGCCGACAGGGCCGTGGCGCGCTATCGGGACGCCGCGGCGATCTTCGAGGCGGTTCCGGACAATGCCGCGGTCGGCTGGCTGCTGACCGGAATCGGCCGGATCCTCTTGGAGGACGACCCCGTCGAAGCGGTGCGGCAGCTCCGGGCGGCGGCCGGCCGGCTCCCGCATGAACTGTCGGTTCAGACCGCCCTCGGGCGGGCCCTCGGGCGGGCCGGACGGACGCGCGCCGCCCGGGCGGTGTTCGAGGACGTCCTCGGACGGGACGGCGCCAACCGCGAAGCGCTCATCGCCAAGCGGACCCTGTCCGGTACCGCGTAGCTCGGCGAGCCACCCGGTACTCATCTCGCCGAGTGTTCCCTCTGCGACGAGTATCCGTATATGTACAGACTTCGACCTAAAAGGCCGGAGTCTCCTTTGTCTGGCCTGACTTGGCTCACTCGCTTGGATGTCGTCAGACCTTGAGCCCTGTTGACCTGTGGATACGTGTTCGGGTGAGTGTGGTTTCACGCACTGAGCGGGGTGCTCGTAGGGTCGCGGGGTGGCGTTCATCCGGCGGGTTCGTACGGCTTCGGGAGCGACGGCGGTGCAGATCGCCGAGTACACCGGTGGACGGCAGCGGATCCTCAAGCACGTCGGCTCGGCACACACCGAGGCCGAGCTCGGGGTGCTGCTCGAGCGTGCCCGTGGCCTGCTGGTCGATCCGGGGCAGGTGATGCTGGACCTGGACGTCGAGCCGGCGGTGCCGGTGGCCGGTTTGGCGCAGCCGGCGGGCGAGGCTGCGCTCTTCGAGAACCTGGGGAACGAGCCTGCCCGTGCTCGTGACGGGGCCGGACGGGTTGTGGCGACCGGGTCGCGTGTGCTGTTCGAATCGCTGGCGGGCGTCTACGCCGGCCTCGGGTTCGACGCGCTGGGCGATGAGGTGTTCCGCGACCTGGTGATCGCCCGCATCGTCGAGCCGACCTCCCTGCTGGACACCGGTCGGGTGCTGACCGACCTGGGCGTCGCGCCGGCGAGTTACGCGACGATGAAACGCACCCTGAGCAAGGTCAAGACGGCCGAGTACCGCGACCGGATCGCGACCGCCTGCTTCGCCCATGCCGCCAGGGCCGGTGACGTGAGTTTGTGTCTCTACGACGTCACCACCCTGTATTTCGAGGCCGAGAGCGAGGACGGCCTGCGCAAGGTCGGCTACTCCAAGGAACGTCGCGTCGATCCCCAGATCGTGGTCGGGCTGCTGGTCGACCGGTGCGGGTTCCCCCTGGAGATCGGCTGTTTCGAGGGAGACCAGGCCGAGACGACCACGATCGTGCCGATCATCGAGCAGTTCGCCCGACGCCACGGCCTGGCACACATGGTGGTCGTCGCCGATGCGGGGATGCTGTCGGCCAAGAACCTGACCGCACTGGACGAGGCCGCACTGAAGTTCATCGTCGGCTCGCGGACCACCAAGGCGCCCCATCGACCTGGCCTCCCACTTCCGCTGGCACGGCGACGCCTTCACCGACGGGCAGGTCGTCGACACCATCACCCCCAAGAACTCCCGGATCGTTGAGAACGACGTCGCCAAGAAGGCCGAACCGGTCTGGAACCCCCAGGAGCACACCGCGTCGTGGCGGGCGGTGTGGGCCTACTCCGCCAAACGCGCCGCGCGGGACAACAAGACGCTGACCATCCAGGAGAACCGTGCCCGTGAGGTCATCTTGGGTGAGAAGAAGGCCAAGACCACCAGGTTCGTCAAGACCAGCGGGGACAAGCGAGTCCTCGACCAAACCTCACTGGCCCGTGCCCGCAGACTGGTCGGGCTGAAGGGATATGTCACCAACATCCCCGCCACCTGCATGGACGCGGCCGAGGTGATCGCGTCCTACCACGACCTGTGGCACGTCGAGCAGTCCTTCCGGATGAGCAAGACCGACCTGAGGGCACGGCCAATGTTCCACCACACCCGCGACGCGATCGAAGCCCACCTCACTATCGTCTTCACCGCCCTGGCCGTCAGCCGCGAGGCCCAGAACCGCACCGGGCTCGCGATCCGCAACCTCGTACGCCAGCTACGGCCACTGCGCAGCGCGACCATCGCGGTCAACGGCACCCAGCAGACCTTCCCGCCCGCCGTCACCACCCGCCAACGCAAGATCCTCGACGCCCTGAACACCCCACGCGCCACGCACTAACCAATTGAGCCAACTCAGGCGCTCATCGCCAAGCGGACCCTGTCCGGTACCGCGTAGCTCGGCGAGCCACCCGGTACTCATCTCGCCGAGTGTTCCCTCTGCGACGAGTATCCGTATATGTACAGACTTCGACCTAAAAGGCCGGAGTCTCCTTTGTCTGGTTTGCGTAATCCGATCGTTGTGGTTTCGGTGCCATCCTATTTCCACTGCTGCTAGTATTCCTGCCCTGTCGGGTTAACCCGCTAGTCCGATCGTGAAAGGGCAAGAGGCGATTTACTTGGGGGACTCCTGGCAGAGTTTTTTGTCCGTCGCGACTTTACGTCCCCCTTTGTTGGGGGAGGTCGATCGTGAACGGTCAAGGTCATGAGGCCGGGGTGGTGACCACGGTCCGGAACGAGGAGAAGCCAGAAGGTGACCGCCACCTCACCGGGATTGGACCTTCACGTTGGTGGCGGGAAAGCCGAGCCAAATGGCGAGAATGACGATGACTGGCGTCGTAATTTTCGTTTGCTGCTAAGCGGGTCGGTCTTCTCCCAGTTGGGCACGATCGGTGCCGCTGCGGCGAATCCGCTGCTCGCCCTGGCGTTGACGGGATCGCCGATCGTCGCGGGCTGGGTGGCGGCCGCGAGCACACTGCCGGGGCTGGTCCTCCACCTGCCGGTCGGCCTGCTCGTCGATCGCTATGACCGCTGGCGCATCATGATGGTCAGCCAGGTGGCTCGCGTGCTCAACTCGATCGTCCTGGTCATCGGGCTCTGGGTCCTCGCCGCACCGTGGCCCATGCTCGTGGTGGCGGCGGTGATCGATGGCTCGTGCGCCGTCTTCTTTCGAATCGCCGAACTCGCCGCGGTACGTTGTGTGGTCCCGGACGGCAAGGTCGAGAATGCGATGGGCAAGAGTGAGGCCCGGCATCATATCGCCGTTGTCTTCGGTCGCCCGGTCGGTGGTCTGCTATTCACTCTCGGGCGCACTTTCCCATATGTATTAGATGGATTGACCTCTGTTGTCTCGGTCGCCTCTCTGCTGTGGGTAAAAGCTAGCATGCGATCCTTTGAGTCGCAACGAAAGAAGTCACTGGAGGAGTCGCGGGAAAAAGTCCTCGACTCTTTCAAGGAGGGGTTTCGCTGGATATACCGTGACCGTTTTCTCTCTGTTTCTCTGGGTGCCTGCGCGGTAGCGAACACCGGTTTTCAGATCACCATTCTCCTGCTGGTGGTCGAGGCTGAGCGGCGGTTCTCCGGATCCGTCATCGGCATAATGCTCGCAACGTCCGGTGTCAGCGGGTTCTTGGGCGCGCTGACGGCTCCCACCGTGGTGCGGCTCCTGACACCGGTGGAGACGGTCAAGTACTGTGTTGCGCTCTGGATCCCGCTTCTGGTGA
Source organism: Actinomadura latina NBRC 106108 (assembly GCF_001552195.1). GTDB lineage: Bacteria > Actinomycetota > Actinomycetes > Streptosporangiales > Streptosporangiaceae > Spirillospora > Spirillospora latina. The sequence goes on along the minus strand of NZ_BCQS01000020.1, from coordinate 115,397 downwards.
TCGTGGCCGCCGCGCGCGACCCACTGATCGGCCTGTGCGCATGGGGCGCATGCAGTTTCATCGGGGCCTACGTCAACGTCGCTCTGGCGGTGTACCAGGGCAAGGTCATTCCCCGTCGAGTTCTGGGCCGAGTTGAGGGAGTCCACCGGTTCACCACAACGGGTGCGGTGACGCTCGGGGCCTTTTCCGGCGGCTATGTGATCACCGTCCTCGGGACCCGGTCCGCGGCGGCTCTCGTGGCCACCGCATTCGTAGCGATCGGGATCGCGGTACCCGTCCTTATCCGGAAGCCGGGCCCACACGGTGGTCCGAACCCTGTGCAAAACGGTGCGCAGCGGACGGGAGGAGAGAAGCCTGCCGAGGGCCCGGAGCCACCGGTTGGCGGGGACTCCCGGCGCCGCCCTCCGCAGCCCTCGGTCCGCCCTCCGTCTCCTGCGCACTATGTAAGGAGACACATTCGCGGCGTCCTATTCCGGTCGCTGCCGCATGAGGCGGCATCCGTGCGCCGCGCGTCGCGGAGGTAGGCTTTCGGGCGTCGAACTCGGCCGGCATCTCTTTGCGGCCAGCTTTCGGTCGGAGGCGGAGCGTTTGATCACGTCGCTGAACTTCGATGATCAGCATCGGCTGATCGAGGCGATCCTTCGCATCGATGCGATGAGTGTCCGACGTGAGCGGGACGTCCATGTGCAGGCACTGGAGCGCGACCTCGGGCATCGGCTGCACTACGGCCGCCAGGACAAGGAAATGCTCGACGTGTGGGGGCTCGTCGAGGCGCTGCTGAACTATCCGGGGGCGGCGCACGCGCTAGTGCGGATTCTGCGCACCCTCTACCGGAGCAGCCTGTCGGTGCGGGCGCTCGGGGAACTGGTCGCGGAGTTGCTTCCCGAGCCGTGGCTCGACCAGGCGGAGCGGCGCGAACTCCATGAACTGATCACGTCGCTGGAGCGGACGGACCCGGAACTCAAGCATCTCGGCAGGTTCCCGATGCTCTACCGGCGGGCAATCGGGCCCGCTTGGCCGCAGGTCGAGCGCGAGATCAGCAGTTTGCACGACGTCGTCGCGCTCCTGGAGGAGATGCCCGCGGGACCCGACGGCACCCCGCCGCTGCTGGTGTTCGTGCACGACCTGGCCGAGTACGCGGGTTACCCGACCGCGGCCGCGTTCCGCGACTGGGTGCGCCGCCAGGTCGACGCGCAGGGCCTGGACGGTACCGTCCTGCTGCCCGGCCGGACCCCGGAGCTGGGGCGGGCCGAGCCGGAGCAGACCGAGAACTACCTGATCATCGAGTGCGCGCCCGACGCGCTGGAGGCGGACCGCTACCTGGTCACCGCGTGGCTTCAGGTCGGCCGTGAACCGGGCAGCACACTGCGGTGCGGGGACGAGGCGCTGCCGCTCAGCCGGATCCCGGAGCTGCTGGAGCGGCTGCTCACCGCGGAGAGCTCCGTGGTCGGCCGACCCGGCCCCGATCTCACGATCGAGTTCGTCCTGCCGCGCGCGCTGCTGGACCATCCGGTCGAGCAGTCCATGATCAGCATTGCCGGGCTGGAGCATCGCATCGGGATCCGCTACCCGGTGATCGTGCGCAGCCTCGACCGGATGCGGCTGGCCGCCGTCCACCACGACTGGCGGCACAAGTGGGACTGGCTGTCCGGGCACTCGGTCGACGCGCCGGTCTGCCTGGTCACCCGGCCCGGCGAGTACGACAAGGAGGAGCTGTTCTCCGCGCTCGCCGAGGCGTCCACCGCGGTCCTCGCGCTGGCCTTCCCGCCGCGGGGCGGCGCAGGCGACGAGCCGGACGAGCACTGGGTCGGGCTGGTCGCCGGCATCCCCGTCGTCGCGTGGTGCCGGGACGGCCGCGACCCCGCGCTGTTCGCCAGGGAGGTCAAGGGCCTGCTGGCGGCGGACGTGATGAAGCTGCCGCGCCGCACGATGGAGCTGCGCCGCAAGGCGCTGTCGGGCGGCGTCGAAGGTGCCGGATCCGGCCATCTCGGGCTGCATCTCACGCTCGTGTTCGACGATGCCGACCGCATCCCCGAGCCGTACGTGCGGCTCCGACCACCCGCATAGCCCTCCGGAAGGCGTCCATGACGACAGAACCAGAGACCAGCGGCCTCGGCGGTGACTGGCGCATCTACCGGGGCGACAGCAGTCCGCACGACCGGGTGCGGCGGCTCCCGCCGCCCCCGCCGTGGCGCCGGTTCGGCCCGGCGGACGAGACCGGCGGAGGGCTGCGGCGCGACCTGCAGCAGGCGATCTCCTACCGGCCCGACGAATCGGTGGTGGACCGGGTCAACGCCGCCATCCTGCTGCGGCGCCCGCTGCTGGTGACGGGCAAACCGGGATCGGGCAAGTCCACCCTGGCCTACAACGTCGCCTACGAACTCGGTCTCGGCTCCGTCCTGTACTGGTCGATCACGAGCAACACGACACTGCAGCAGGGGCTCTACGACTACGACGCGATCGGGCGGCTGCACGAGACCAGTCTGCGCGGCGCGGGCGGAAGGTCCGACACGGCAGAGCCGCCCGACATCGGCCGCTACATCCGGCTCGGGCCGCTCGGCACCGCGCTGCTGCCCGGCGACCGCCCCCGCGTCCTGCTCATCGACGAGCTGGACAAGAGCAACATCGACCTGCCGAACGACCTGCTCAACGTCTTCGAGGAGGGCCGGTTCGACGTCCTGGAGCTGCAGCGGCTGCCCGAGGAGCAGTCACGCATCCACGTGATGACCGCCGACGGCGGTCCGAGGGTGCCGATCGACCGCGGCGAGGTGCGATGCGGGAACTTCCCCGTCGTCATCATCACCAGCAACGGGGAGCGGGAGTTCCCGCCCGCGTTCCTGCGCCGGTGCGTCCGGCTGGTGATCGAGCCACCGGACCGGAACCGGCTCGCGGAGATCATCGAGGCGCATCTCGGCGCGGACGCCAGGGCGGCGAGCGACCGGCTCATCGAGGACTTCCTCGCCCGCCGCGCCGACGGGGCGCTCGCCACCGACCAGCTCCTCAACGCCGTCTACCTGGCGACGTCCGGGAGCAGGCCACCCGAGACCAAGCTGCAGGAGATCCTCGACACGGTGCTGCGCCCCATCGAGAGGCCCAGCGCGGGATGATCGACCGGCTCGTCGAGGCGCTGCTCGCGCTCGACCCGCAGCCCGCGGCGGAGGAGATCGCGGATGCGCTGTGGCTCGCCGGCTGGTTCCGGACGCACGAGGGCCCGACCCATCTGGCGACCGGCGGCCCGGACGGACCCGGCGAGGGCGGGTCTCCCGACCCGGCGCCGCCCCCCGTCCCGCCACCGGAGCGGCCTGCGGCGCCGGAGCGCGAGACGGCGCCGCCGCGGACGGCGGAGGCGGGCCTCTACCCGGCCGGGCAGGACGTTCCGGCCGCCGCGTTCCCCGTCCGGATGCCCGCCGTGCCGGCCATCTCCGGGACGCTGCCGCTGTCCCGCGCGCTGCGGACGCTGCGGACGACCGTCCCGTCGCCGACCCGCCGGCATCTCGACGAGACGGCGACCGCGCAGCGCATCGCCGAGACCGGAGTGTTCGAGACCGTCATGGTGCCGGCGCAGGAGCGGCGGCACGATCTGGCCCTGGTCGCGGACGTCGGCTCGTCGATGGTGGTGTGGCGGCAGACGGTCGACGAGCTGCGGCTACTGCTGCAACAGCTCGGCGCGTTCCGCGACCTGCGGACGTGGTACCTGGACACGGGTGCACGCCGCCTTTCGCTGCGCACCGGTTCGGCGTTCGGCGTCGGCGCCGAGCGCGATCCGGACGAGCTGGTCGACCCGACGCGTCGACGCCTCATCCTGGTCGTCAGCGACTGCATCGGCGCGGCCTGGCAGGACGGCCGCGCCGCCGCGCTGCTTGACCGGTGGGGCCGCGTCGGCACCGTCGCGATCGTCCAGCCGCTGCCGCAGCGGCTCTGGTGGCGGACGGCGGCGGCGATCGAGCCGGTGCGGTTCGACGCGTCCGGACCCGCGGTCGCCAATGAGCGGCTCACCGTGACGCGGACAGTGCTGCAACTCCCGGACGACCGCCCGCCGGGCATCGCGATCCCGGTGGTCGAGTTGAGCGCGCGCTGGCTGCGGTCGTGGGCGGGCATGGTCGCGCGGGGAGGCCGGGACGTTATGGGCGCCGCCCTGTTCACCGGCCGTCCGGTGGCGTACCCGCCGCCCGCGGAAACCTCTGCGGCCGCCGTTTCGCCGGAATTGCGGGTCAAGCAGTTCCGGGCGTCCTCGTCGCCGGCGGCGTTCAAGCTCGCCACATTCCTTGCTGCGGCCCCGCTGAGGCTGCCCGTGATGCGTCTCGTCCAGCGGGCGATGCTGCCGACGTCCACCTCGGCCGACCTGGCCGAGGTCTTCCTCAGCGGACTGCTCCGCATGGTCGGGCGGCCGTCCGACGGCGGTGAGGAAGAGGTCGTCTACGAGTTCCACGACGGGGTGCGGGAGATCCTTTTGCAGGGGCTGCGCAGGCGCGAGGTGCAGCAGGTGCTGCGCGCGGTGTGGGGCGTCGTGCGGGACCGCATCGGCTCGTCCATGGACTTCCCGGCGCTGCTCGCCGCGCTGCGCCGGGGGGAGGCACCGCTGTCGCCGGAGCTGCCGTTCGCGCAGGTGGCGGCGCAGGCACTCGTCGGGCTCGGTGGGCCGTACCGCCAGATGGCGAAGCAGTTGAAGGACGGCGCAGTCGCAGCCGACGCGGGCACGGACCAGGCGATGGCGCCCGTCACCGGGCGGGAGCCGCCGGTGAGCGCCGAGCCCGCGCCGGTGCCGCGCCGGTGGCTTCCCGGCCGCAACCCGGACTTCGTCGGCCGCGACCGGCTTCTCGCGGATGTCCGGACGGCGTTGACCGGCGGTATGGCGGCGCTCCTTCCGCACTCGGAATCCGGCATGGGGGGCGAGGGGAAGTCCAACCTCGCGGTGGAGTACGCCTATCGTCACGCCGACGACTACGACCTGGTGTGGTGGATTCCGGCGGAGCAGACGACTTCGGTGCGGGCGGCACTCGCCCTGCTGGCGCGCGAGTTGGACATGCCGATGAGCGACGACATCAAGGAGACCGTTGACGGTGTCCTCCGTGCGTTGCGCGCCGGCCGTCCCTACGCCCGCTGGCTGCTGATATATGACAACGCTCAGGAGCCCGACCAGGTCGTCCCACTTACCCCTCGGGCGCTCGGCGGGTCCACGCAAAGCCCCGGGACGGGCCGCCATGTTCTGGTGACCTCCCGCGACCGCAGTTGGGGGCGGCATGCGCCCGTGGTGGACGTCGACGTCTTCGAGCGGCCGGAGAGCATCGCCCTGCTGCTGCGGCTGGTGCCGCGCCTGTCGGAGGCCGAGTCGGACATGCTGTCCGAACGTGTAGGAGACCTTCCGCTGGCGGTCCACCAGGCGGCGGCATGGCAGGTCGTCACCGACGGAACCGTCGAGGACTATCTGCGGCTGTTCGACCGGCGCCTTACCGACATCGCCTCGACGGCCTCGCCCGGCACCGATTTCCCGGAGTCCCTCGCGGCCGGGGTGAGCCTGAACCTCGACCTGCTCCAGGAGGCGGACCCCGTCGCCTGGGCGCTACTGGAACTGTGGGCCGTGTTCGGCCCCGAACCCGTGTCCTGCCGGTTGCTGGCCGCCGGCGGGGCGGCCGCGCTGCCCGCGCGGCTGGCGGGGCTGCTGGCCGACGAGGCGCGGCTGCGGGACGCGATGCGCGCGATCGGCCGGTTCTCCCTCGCCCGTTTCGATGAGGAGTCGGCCGCACTCCAGATCCACCGCCTCGTCCGCGCGATTCTCAACGACCGGCTCGGGGAGGGCGGGAAGCACCGCGTCCAGGAACATGTGCACGCGGTCCTGGCGGCGGCCACTCCTGAGGAGGAACCGGAAGTGGAATCGACCTGGGAACTCCGATCCGGGATCACTCCGCACGTCGTCCCTTCCGGCGTCTTCGAAGCGGACAGTCCGGACGTCCGGCACGTCGGCATCGACCAGGCGAAGTTCCTGTACCAGTCGGGGGACTTCGAGGGCAGCCGCCGGCTGGCGGAGTCCGCTCTGGACCATTGGCGGGAGCGGTACGGGCCCGACGACGAGGATGTCCTGGACGTCTCCCGCGTCCTGGCGAACGCTCTGCGCGGCCTGGGCGACAACAGGGCGGCCGCGGAACTAAGCGAGGACAACCTCGCGAGGACGCGCCGCAAGTTCGGCGCCGACCACCTGCAGACGCTCTTCGCCGCCGCCGGATTCAGTGCCGACCTGCGCTTCCGCGGCGACTTCCGCCGAGCCCACGAGGTCGACCTCGACGCGTGGCGCCGCATGCGCCAGCTGTACGGGGACGACGCGTCCGAGACCCAGCTCGCCGCCACCAACCTCGCCGTCGACCTGCGGATCCTCGGAAGCTTTCAGGAGGCTTACAACATCGACCTGGAGGTGTGGCGCAGGCAGGCCGGGCCCGGCCAGGCCTACCGGCAGCGGTTCCGCACCACCCACCACCTCGCGCGGGACCTGCACGAGTTGGGGCGATATGAGGAGGCCTGCGCCATGCAGACGGAGAGCCTCGGCAGTCTGCGGCCGGTCCTCGGCCCCGGGCATTCGCTCGTCCTGCAGGCGAAGATGAGCCATGCGGGCACCCTGCGGAAGCTCGGGCGGTTCGAGGAGGCGCACCGGCTGGCCACCGAGACCTTCGCGGCCCATGTCCGCCGGTTCGGCGAGGACCACGCGAACACGTTGGCCAGCAAGGTCTGCCTGGCCCTCACGACGAGTGCGGTCGGCCGGCCCGGCGAGGCGCTGCCGCTCATCGACGACGCGCTGGCCGGCTATCGCCGGGCGATGGGGGACGGCCATCCCTTCGTGAACGTCTGTGCGGTCAACAGGGCTGTCGTACTTCGCCAACTGGCGGAGGCGTACGCGGCGCAGGAGGCCGACCAGGCCGCGCTCTCCACCCTCGAAGCCGGAATCCCCGGACCGGATCACTACTACGCGTTGTGCGCCGCGGTGGGGCTGGCGAATGACTACTACCTGCTCGGCGAACTGGATGCGGCGGTCCGGCTCCTCTCCGATGTGCGGGGGAGGATGGCCGGTCTGCTCGGCGAGATGCATCCTCACTCGCTCGCCGTCACGCTCAATCTCCGGCGTGCGCACACCGCCATGGGCGGCGATGTGCGTGGCACCGCCTCGGCCCTGGCCTCGCTCGCGCGTGTGCTCGGCCGGGATCACCCGCAGACGCGCGCCGCCGAACGCGGCGAAATGCTCGACTGCGACATCGAACCCACCGCCCTGTGAGCCCGGCGGCCAGGCCGGGTCAGCGGCTTCGCGCGGGCTGGGCGAGGGCGAGGTCGTGCTGGACGGTCCGGCCGATGTGGCCGATCAGCCGCATGAGGTCCGGGCAGTACACCGACGGGTTGAGGTAGCCGTGCCCCTCGCGGTAGCGGTGCGCGTAGGCGCCGCCACCGCAGATGTCGCGTACCGAGCACGTCCGGCATGTCGCGGAGAGCGCCGCTAGACCGATCTGCCGCGCGACCACGCCGGGATGCCGCAGCGCGTCGTCGAAGCAGTGATCGAAAACGGTGAGGCCGGTTTCGGGCGCGCCCGCGTACGAGGTCTTCAACGAGTCGACCTGCTGTAGCGTCCCGTCGGTGTCGACGACCAGCATGGCGACGGGGGACAGCCCGACGTTCTCGCTCCGGCTCTGCCCGCCGAGCAGAATATTGATGATCTCCTCGAACATCCGGACGCCGGTTTCCTTGCGCGGCGCGTGGTACCAGCGGTCGAACACGGCGATGAGCCACTCGGCATAGGGGGTGCCGCCGCCATTCACCGGACGGCCGGGCGGTGGCGCAGTCCAGGTTCCGTGCGGAAGCAGGAAGTCGATGCGAGGCGGACCCGTCTCTAGAAGGGCCTTGTACGTCCGGACCGGATCATTGGCGAGGTCCACCGTGCACAGGAGCCCTCGGTAGAGCCTCCGGTGGGAGTCGGCGAGCCGGTTCAATCCGCGCATGACGTCGGCGTGGCTTCCGCGTCCGTTGATGCGCAACCGGTGCCGGTCGTGGCCGGCGCGGTCGCCGTCCAGGCTGACCGATACGCCCACATCGTGCTCGTCGAGCATTTCCAGCATCGAGTCGGTGAGGAGCACCCCGTTCGTCTGAGTGCTCACTTCGACGTAGCACGCGTCGGGCACGGACGCGCGGAACCGGGTCGCCGCCGCAGCGATGGCGTCCTTCCCCGCGAGCAGCGGTTCTCCGCCGTGAAGGACGATCGTCACGTTGCCGAGGGCATGGCCTCGGGCGTGCTCGCCCACCCTTGTCGCCGTGGCGTCGAGCACTTCGGGCGGCATCGCTGTGGGCCGCCTTCGCCAGGACTGGTCCACGCCCTCGTAGACATAGCAGTAATCACAAGCCAGATTGCACCGGCCGTGGATCTTGACCACAAACTCGGAGAACGGAAAGGGCCGCCATCCATCGGCCGTCAGGGCAGGAATGTCGAGGCCGTGAAGCGGCCATTCGTCGGATCCGACCCCGGGCATCACACGCGGTTGTCGAACCCGGCCCCGACCGGGTGCGGGTCGTCGTGTTCGGTGCGGGCGCGGTCGACGGCCTCGTTCAGGACCGTCCCCGCGGGTAGTTCGAAGACGTCCAGTTCGCGGGGAGTGAGACGGGTCCAGGAGAAGGAGCCCGTGAGATCGCTGGTCTCTGATGCGCTGCCATGAGTGACCGGCACGGCCGTCTCCCCCTCTTGTCCCATGGAACGGAAATGCGTCGCGCTCCCTTTGTGGACTTCAGGGATGTCAGCCTAGCCGCGCGCGACGCGACGATCATATGGACACGGCGCCTTCTGCGTGCGGATCCATGAAGACACGCCGTGGATTTTTTCGCGGCGGGTCGCTGGGCGTCGGCTCTTCGGCGGTGGGAACCGGAGCCTAACGCCGAAACTGCGCTGGAAGTATCTCCCGGAGACCTCCTCGTTCATCACCTTGTCTACGGTGGAATGTGATGGGTGACGCACTCTTGTTGCGGGGGCGGGGGGAGGGTTGCAGAGTGGGATGGGTAGCGACCAGCGGTGAGGTGCTCGTGACGGAGACCGTGCGCCCGGCCCCGGGGGGATGGCGGCCGGCGGGAATGTGCTCGTTCCTCCTCTGCGACATCGCGGGCTTCAGTGCCGCCTCGCGCCGCGATCCGGTGCGGGTACGGGTGCGGAAGGCGATGTACGAGGGGCTCGATCGGAGTCTGGCGGGGGTCGGGCTTCGGCTGGACGACTGCTACCACGAGGACCGCGGGGACGGGGTGATGGTCGTCCTGCCGGCGGATGTGCAGACGGAGTTGCTGCTGACGGCGGTGGTCGCGCGGTTGCGCGCGGAGGTGCGGCACCACAACGAGGCGGCGAGTGAGCCCGCGCGGATGCGGCTGCGGGTGGCGGTCAATGTCGGCGAGGCCGAGTCGGACGGGCGGGGGATCGTCAGTACGGCGCTGACGCACACGTTCCGGCTGCTGGACGCGGATCCGTTGAAGGAGGCGGTGGCCGCGGCGGAGACCGGGATCGCGCTGATCGTCTCGCGGCGGGTGTACGACGACGTGGTGTCCCATGGCCGGGGCCTCGTCGATCCGGGTGATTACTACCGGGTCCAGGTCCAGGTGAAGGAGACGTCCGATGAGGCGTGGGTCATGGTGCCGGGGGTCCGGCCGGCCCGTCCGGACGGGGGCGGGGTTCCGGCGGTGCCCGAGGAGGACGGGCCGGTGCCGGAGCCGGGTGGGTTCGAGGCGTTCGAGGTGGAGGCGGGCGTCGAGGTGACCGACCTGTTCCGTGTGGTGGAGGTGCTGCTGGAGATCCCCCGGCTGCGCGCCGAGCGCGGCCGCGACCAGCTGGTCGCGGCGCTGTCGCTGGAGATCGCCGGGGCCGTGCCGCGGTCGGCGGAGGCCCGCGCCGACCTTTTCGCCATCGTGCGGACGTGCCTCGACTATTCGGGTGGGTTGCAGCAGTTCCTGCGGGCCGTCCAGGGGTTCGTGGGCGAGTCGATGGCGGTGCGCCGGCTGAAGCAGACGATCGCTCAGTCGCTTCTGGCGCCGCCGGATGACACTTGGTCGTGACTCAGGGCCGGGTAATGGTGGCCATGGCTCTGTCGGGCTCCCAGTGGGCGCGGAGGGACGTGATCTTGCCGTCGTCGTTCACCTTGTAGATGAGGACGCAGTCGATGGTCATGGTGGAGCCGTCGTCCATCGTGGTGGTGATCGTGGCTACGTTCGCGCAGCAGTCGCCGTTGGCGAACGAGTCGGCGATGGTGAAGCGGAAGCCGGCGATCGTGGAGATGAAGTTGTCCCAGAAGGCGGTGATGCCGTCGGGGCCTCGGTGACCGTTGCCGGTGGGGTCGAGGAAGGACGGGCCCACGGGGTCTTCGATCAGGGCGTCGGGGGCGAAGAGGTCCAGCCAGTCGTCCTTGCGGCCTTCGATGACGGCCGCCATGGAGGCGCGGCCGGCGCGCCGGGCCGGGTGGTCGGCGTCGGGGGCGTTCCACGCGATGGCGTCTGCAACGTGTTCCTGTTTCATGGGTTCACCTTCCCGATGACCGTTTCGGCGAAGCGTTCGAGGTGCTCGATCTTCTTGGCCAGGGGCTGGGTGTCGGGGCCCTCGGCGTAGGGCATCCGGAAGCCGACGATCACGTCGGTGACGCCCTTGTCCTGCAGGCGCTTGACTCCGTCGGGCGTGTAGGCGTCCATCGAGATGACGTGGACCTCGAACGGATCGCCGGCCTTGCCCTCCTCCTTCCGGATGTCGGTCAGCCTGGTCAGCAGCCGGTCGAGGTCGTCGCCGCCGGCGTGCATCCAGCCGTCCCCGCGGACGACCGCGCGGCGCAGCGCCGGCTCGCTGTGCCCGCCGACGAGGATCGGGAAGGGACCCGCGGGCGTCATCTTGATCGCCGGGATGTCGAAGTGCTCGCCGTGGAACTCGAAGTACTCGCCGGTGCTGAGGCCGCGCAGGATGTCGATCGCCTCGTCCATCCGCTTGCCGCGCCGCTCCCATGGGACGCCCATCACCTGGAAGTCGTCCGGCCACGGGCTGAGGCCCACGCCCAGGCCGAGCCTCCCGCCCGTCATGCACGCGATGGACGTCGCCTGCTTCGCGACCAGCACCGGCGGCCGGATCGGGAGCTTGAGGACGAACGGGGTGAAGCGGAGTGTCGTGGTCACCGCGCCGAGGGCCGCGATGAGGGTGAACGTCTCGATGAAGGGCTTGTCTTCAAGGAAGTCCCGCTTGCCGTCGGCGGTGTAGGGGTAGGTCGAGTCGGACTCCTTCGGGTAGACCAGCGAATCGGCGATCGACATGCTTGTGTAGCCCGCGTCCTCGGCGGCCTTGGCCAGCGGCACGTAGAACGACGGGTCGGTCATCGCCTCGGCGTAGGTGAACCTCATGCCCAGATACTAGAACGCGTTCTAGTTCTGTGCCAGGGGCGGCGGCCGCGAGCTGCGACGGGCGGTCCGGCGGTGTTCCGCCCTCCTTGTGCGTTTGCCCCGATAAGGTCTGGGTGCGTGAGCCAACCGCACATCCGGCCCGTGCCGCAGGCGCCCGCGAAGCCGTCCGCGTTCAAGGATCTGTTCGGCGGCGCCCGCTATCTGGCGCGCGGCGTCGGCTGGACGGCGCGGCATCCGGCGCAGTGGCTGTTCGGGCTGATCCCCGCGCTGATCGTGCTGATCGTCTACGCGACGGCGCTGGTCTTCCTCGCGCTCGAGATCGGCGGCCTCGCGGGGTGGGTGACGGGGTTCGCCGACGGCTGGGCGGACGCCGCCCGGACGTCCGCGCGGGTCGTCGCGGGCATCGCGATCTTCGGGTCCGCGCTGTTCCTGGCGCTGATCACCTTCACCGCGGTGACGCTGCTGGTCGGCGACCCCTTCTACCAGGCCATCGCGTTCCGGGTGGAGGAGTCGCAGGGCGGCGCGCCGCCGGAGCCGGACATCCCGCTGCTCGTCCAGATCGGGCGGGCGATCAAGGACACGCTGCTCATCGGGGCCATCGCGCTGGCGTTCGCCGTCGTGTTCTTCGCCTGCGGGTTCCTGCCCGTGGTGGGGCAGACGGTCGTCCCGGTGGTCGCGGCGCTCGTGTCCGGCTACTTCCTCGCGGGCGAGCTGACCTCGATCGCGCTGGAGCGGCGCGGGATCCTGCGCAAGGAGCGGTTCGTGCGGATGAGGGCCGACCGGCCGCTCGTGGTCGGGTTCGGCGCCGCGACTTTTGTGGTGTTCCTCATTCCGCTGGGCGCGGTGCTCGCGATGCCGGGGGCGGTGGCCGGGGCGACCCTGATGGCCAGAGAACGCCTGGCGGACGACCCGCTGGTCACACCGGGCGATAACGGCATGGCGAACCATCACTGAGGTGATGTGAAGATGTGTCCCGAGCGTGATTACGCGCGGGATGCCCACGCCTGATCTTCGCGTAACGTGTGCCGCATGTCCGATCAGGGGGAGCGCAGTGCGCGCTGGACCGACATGAGCGAGAGCGAGCCGCGGGACGGGTTCGGGCAGGAGCCCGGCGCCGGCGGTGCGGCCGGTTCGCAGGTGGTCTTCCCCGACTCCGAGTCTCCCGAGGTGTTCATGCCCGCGCCGACCGATCCCGCCGATTCCGCCGACTCCGGCGAGGACGCAGGGTCGCACGACGTGTGGGGCAGGGTCGAGCAGGCCCCGTCCCAGGAGCCCGGCGACAGCGACGCCGACGACGTCAAGGTCGCCCCCGTCCGCGAGGAGGACCCCGCCCCCGAGGAAGCGCCCGCCCCCGAGGACGACGCGCGCCAGTGGGAGGGGTCGCTGTTCGACGAGGGACCGGGCGACTCCAACTACGTTCCGGCCGTCCCGACCGGGTCGGGGCAGCCCGCGAAGCCGGGCAAGCCGAGCAGCGGCAACTGGCAGATGCCCGAGTGGATGGCGGACGAGGAGTCCGCCGACGCCAAGCTCGGAGGCTCGCCGAAGCCGCCCCGCGACGGGCTGGACGGCGGCGGCCGGTCCCGGCTGATGCTGTTCGGCGGCGTCGGGCTGCTCGTCGTCGCGCTGATCGCGGCCGGCGCCGTCTACCTCACCCGGAGCGGCGGCGACGAGCCCGCGGAGCCGGCCGGCAACGCCGACAAGCGGTCGGCGGCGGAGCAGTCCGAGGCGGCGCAGGCGAAGCTGCCGCCGGACAAGCCGCTCGCGCGGTTCGCCGGCACCCCGAGCCGGATGCTCGGCATGGTGAGCGACGCCCATTCCGGGCTGGCGTATCCGCGGCTCGCGGCGCCGTGGCAGGTGCCCACGAAGAAGAACAGGCTGGGCACGTCGGGATGGTCCGGGCAGCAGATCCTGGTCACCGAGCGGCACGCCCAGCAGCTCTGGTACGGCCAGCTGCTCACCGGCACGCTGCACCCGGGCATGCAGAGCGCCTACCAGGGCCCGGACAGCGTGAAGAACGTCACCGCCCTGGTCGCGCAGGGGTATGAGGCGCAGTACTACGCGTTCCCGCACAAGACGGCGCCGCTGGCGTCGCAGGCGCTGACCGTGGGCGGTCACAAGGGCTGGCTGATCGCGTCCTACCTCACCTACCAGCGGGACGGGGTGCGGGCGACCGGCGAGATCGTCGCCACCGCGGTGATCGACACCGGCCGCAGGACGCCGGCGGTCGTGTTCGCGTCGATGCCGAACACGCACAAGCAGCGGTGGCCGGACATCAACGAGTTCTTCGGCCACCTGAAGACCGCGCCCTGACCAAAGACCGCGCCCTGACAAACCGAATGACGTTCTAATAGGCTGTGGCCACGTTCGAGGAAAGGTGTGGCCATGGCGATCGGGTTGACCGAGGAGCACGAGGCGCTGGCGGCGTCGGTGCGCGGGTTCGCGGAGCGGAACATCACCGCGGAGGCCGCGCGGCAGGCGGACGCCGGGTTCTGGCCCGCGCTCGCCGCCCAGGGGCTCCCCGGCCTGCACCTGCCCGAGGACGCCGGCGGGCAGGGCTTCGGGATCCTGGAGCAGGCCGTCGTTCTGGAGGAGCTCGGCCGGGTGCTCGCGCCGGGCCCGTACACGCCGACCGTGCTGGCGTCCGCGGTCCTGCACGCTTGCGGGGCCGACGTGCCGGGCTTGGCGGACGGTTCCCGCACCGCCGCGGTGGCGCTGTCCGGCAGCCTGGACGCGGACGGCTCGACGGTCTCGGGCACGGTGCAGCCTGTGCTGGGCGCTCCGCTCGCCGACCTGTTCGTGCTTCCGGCCGGTGACCGGTGGGTCGTCCTCAACCGGGAGGACGTCACCGTAGGGGCGCTGGAGTCGCTCGACATCACGCGCCCTGTGGGATCGGTCACTGTGGACGGGGTGGCCGTCGACCGCTTCCTCGACGGGGTGGACGCGCAAGCCCTCGCGGCGGTCCTTCTGGGGGCGGAGGCGTGCGGTGTGGCGGGACGTGCACTGGACGACGCCGTCGCCTACGCCAAGCTCCGCGAGCAGTTCGGACGTCCGATCGGCCAGTTCCAGGGCATCAAGCACAAGTGCTCCCGGATGCTCATCGCCGTCGAGCGCGCCAGGGCCGCCGTGTGGGACGCGGCGCGCGCGCTGAACGAACCCGAGGAGCAGCGTGCGTACGCGGTCGGAGTCGCCGCCGCTCTGGCGGCCGACGCTGCGGTCACCTGCGCCGAGGGCAACATCCAGATCCATGGAGGCATCGGCTACACCTACGAGCACGATGCCCACCTCATCTACCGGCGGGCTCTGACGCTCCGCGCGCTCCTGGGGCGGGCCGGCCGGCACCGGGCCGATGTCGCCGCGCTCGCGGTGCGGGGCGTCCGGCGGCCGATGAGCATCGAGCTGGACGAGGACGCCGAGCCGGTCCGGGCGGAGATCCGCGCCCGCGTCGCCGAGATGGCCGCGATGGACTTCCTCGAGCAGCGGGCGGCGATGGCGGAGGGCGGCTGGGTGACGCCGCACCTGCCGAAGCCGTGGGGCCGGGGCGCCGGGCCGCTGGAGCAGATCGTCATCCAGCAGGAGCTGAAGGCGGCGAAGGTGCGCCCGGTGCCGCTGATGATCGCCGCGTGGGTCGTCCCGTCGCTGGTCCAGTACGGGACGCCGGAGCAGCAGGAGCGCTTCCTGCCGCCGACGCTGCGCGGCGAGATCATCTGGTGCCAGCTGTTCTCCGAACCGGGCGCGGGCTCCGACCTCGCCGGGCTGCGCACCCGCGCCGAGCGCACCGAGGGCGGCTGGACGATCACCGGCCAGAAGATCTGGACGTCCCTCGCCCGCGACTCGCAGTGGGGCATCTGCATCGCCCGCACCGACCCCGGCCGGCCCAAGCACGACGGCATCACGTACTTCCTCGTCGACATGAAGTCGCCCGGCGTCGATATCCGCCCGCTGCGCGAATGCACCGGCGACGCCGTGTTCAACGAGGTGTTCCTGGACGGCGTGTTCGTCCCGGACGACCTCGTCGTCGGCCCCGTCAACGCCGGCTGGCGGGTCGCCCGCACCACCCTCGCCAACGAGCGCGTCGGCCTGACCAGCAGCTTCCAGCTCGGCGGCGACCTGCCCAAGCTGCTCGACCTCGCCGCCGGGCTCGGCCTGGACGGCGACCCCGTCGTCCGGGACGGCCTCGGCCGGCTGGCCTGCGACGAGCACTCGTTCAACCTGCTCGGCCTCCGCGCGACGCTGAAGCAGCTCTCCGGCACCGACCCGGGCGCCACCGCGAACGTCCGGAAACTGGTGGCGATGGAGCACGGCCAGGAGGTCACCGAGTTCGGGTTCACGCTCCTCGGCGAGGAGGGCGTGCTGACCGGCGGCTGGAAGGACGACCTGCGCGCCCGCTGGACCCGGTACCTGCTCGCGTCCCGCGCCATGAGCATCGGCGGCGGCACCACCGAGGTCAACCTGAACGTGATCGGCGAGCGCATCCTGGGGCTGCCCCGGGACCCTGAACCGGCACGGTAGCCGGGCGGCGCGGGCGGCGTCTCGCGCGCCGGGACGGGTCGGGTAGCGTCCAGGCTCACATGGGAGAACGGGGAGAACGGGCGCGGCACCTGGTGGCCGCACTGACCGGGCTGGGGCTCGGGCTGGCGGCACTCGGGCCGGGGCTCGCGCCCGGGTTCGTGCTGTCGTACGACATGGTGTTCGTGCCCGGCCCCTCGTTCACCGGCCTGACGTTCGGGCTGACCGGGATCGTGCCCCGGCACGTCCCGAGCGACGCGTTCGTCACCGCGCTCGCCCACGTCGTCCCGGCGGACGCCGTGCAGAAGATCGTCCTGCTGGCGGTCTTCGTCATGGCGTGCACGTCGGCGGCGTCGCTGGTGCCGTCCCGCCGCCTCCTGCCGCGCCTCGCCGCCGGGGTCTGCTACGCCTGGAACCCGTTCGTCGCCGAACGGCTCCTCCTCGGGCAGTGGGCACTGCTCCTCGGCTACGCGGCCCTGCCGTGGGCGGTGGCCGCCGCCGCCCGCACCGACGAGCCCGGCGGCACCCGCCGCCTCGTCCGCGCGCTGCTCCCCGCCGCCGTCGGCGGCTTCGCCGCCCTGACGATCACCGGCATCACGGCCCTGGCCGTCGCCCTGACGTCTCGGGTGCGGCTCGCCGGGGCGGTCCGGGTCGTCGTGGCGGTGGGAGTGTTGAGCCTGCCTTGGCTGGTGCCGGGGGTGCTGCGGCCGGCGGGCCTGCCCGGGGACGGGGTGGCCGTCGATCTCTTCGCGGCCCGGGCGGACACGCCGTTCGGGACGCTCGGGAGCCTCCTCCTGCTCGGCGGCGTGTGGAACGGCGAGACGGTGCCGGCCGGCTACGGAGCGCCGGTGACCGCGGCGATCTGGCTGCTCGTGGTCGTGATCGCGCTCGCGGCCTACTGGAGATGGTGCCGGGAGCCGGTGTGGCGGCGCGGTGCCGCGGTCGCGGCGGCCACCGGGTTCGTGATCGCGGCGCTGGGGGCGGTCGCCGCGCCCGTCCTCGAAGGGCTCATCGGTCTCTGGCCCGGATTCGCCGTGCTGCGGGACGGGCAGCAGTACGTCGCGCCGCTCGCCGTGGTGGTCGCGGTCGGGCTCGGCGCGGCCGCCGACCGGGCGGCCGAGGCGAGGTGGCCGGGAGTCGCCGCGGCGGCGACGGCCGTGCCGGTGCTCCTGCTGCCGACGCTGGCGTGGGGCGCGGCGGGCGAGCTGCGGGCCGTCCGCTATCCGGACGACTGGGCGCGCGCACGGCAGATCATCGACCGCGATCCCGGGAAGGGCGACGTGCTGGTCCTGCCGTGGGCGTCGTACCGGAGCTACCCCTGGAACCACGGCCGCCGCGTGCTCGACCCTGTGCCCCGCTACCTCCACCGGCGCGTCATCGTGGACGACGCCGTGACCGTGGGCGGCACGACCGTCCCGCCCGAGGACCCGAGGGCCGTCCGGCTCGCGCCGGTCGCGAGGACCGGGGCGCCGCCCGCCGAGACGCTCCGCGCCGAGGGCGTCCGGTACGTCGTGGTGGACGCGGAGACCGGGTCGGTCCGTCCGTCCGGCCAGGCCACCGAGGTGCTGCGCGGCCCTGACCTGGCCGTCTACCGGATCGACGGGGCCGCCGAGGCGGCCGGGGAGCGAGTGCCGGCAGCGCCGGTCGCGGTCGCCTGGGGCATCATGAGTCTGGTCGTTTTCTGGTCAATCCTGGGCTCAGGTACTACTCTGAGCTTTCCGTTACTCGGCAGTATCAAGCCCCGCAGCCCCCATCACCGACGAAGGACCCCCTGATGCGCATCGCCATCGCCGCAGTGGTCGGCGTTCTGCTCGCGGCCGGAGCGTCGTTCGGCACGGTCCAGCTCGTGAACGCCTCCCAGCAGGACCCGGTCATCAAGCCGCTGTACAACTACGGCTCCCGGTGACCTGTAGGCCCTGATGGGGACCTGGCGTGACGGCCCCGCCCTCCTGGAGATCGTCGTTCCCGCCTACAACGAGGCCGACCGGCTTCCGGCGGGGCTGGCACTGCTGTGCGACAAGCTCGCCGGCCTCCCGCTGCGGGCGGAGGTCATCGTCGTCGACAACGCCAGCACCGACGGCACGGCCGGGATCGTCCGGGCGTGGGACGGTCCGGTGCCGGTGCGGCTGGTGCGCTGCGAACGCCGGGGCAAGGGAGCGGCGGTCCGGGCCGGGCTGCTGGAGACACGGGCCCCGTACGTGGGGTTCATGGACGCCGATATGGCAACAGACCTCGCTGCGCTGGACGAAGCCATCGTCCTGCTGCGCGAGGGCCGCCCGGTCGTGGTCGGGTCAAGGCGCCACGGTCGGTCGGTCGTCCAGGGATACGCGCTGCCCGTCCGGCGGCTCGGCGCCATCACGTTCAACCGGATCGTCCGGGACCTCGTGGGCGGCATCCAGGACACCCAGTGCGGTTTCAAGTTCTTCGACGGGCCGCTCGGGCGGGCCGCCGCGGAACGGCTCCGCACGAGCGGTTTCTCGTTCGACGTCGAGCTGCTGGCCCACTGCGTACGGCGAGGGGCGTCCGTGACGGCCATCCCGGTGGTCTGGCGGGATCGTCCGGGCTCGACGTTCTCGGTACGGCGTCACTCGTTCCAATGCATGCTGGACCTCGCGCGCATCCGCGCGCGCGCCGGTTTCCGTATGCCCGGTGTTCCGGCGACGCCGATCATCCCCGTCGTGCCCATCCGGACGGTGCTGGCCGAGCCGAAGCTCCCTGAGCCGCGTCCGGTGCCGGTCGCCGTCCCAGAGCAGGCGCCGGCGTCGCGCACCAAGTCGGGATGACCGCGGAACTGCGGCTGGCGGTCGTCAACTGGCGGGATCCCCGGCATCCCGCCGCGGGCGGCGCCGAACGCTATGCCTGGGAGCTGGCGCGCAGGTTCGCCGGCCAGGGGGACCGCGTCCACTACGTGACGTGCCGGGCGCCCGGACAGAAGCGCAGGGAACGGGTCGACGGCGTGGACTTCGTGCGCCTCGGCGGCCGGTTCACCGTCTACCCGCTCGTCCTGCTGTGGATGCTGGCTCATCGCCGGCGCTTCGACGCGGTCATCGACTGCCAGAACGGCATCCCCTTCTTCACGCCGTGGGTGCTGCCGCGCCGTGTGCCGGTGTTCTGCGTCATCCACCACGTGCACGACGCTCAGTTCGGTCTGTACTTCCCTGGATGGCTGGCCTGGCTCGGGCAGGTGCTGGAGGGGCCCGTGAGCCGCTGGACGTACCGGCGGCACGCGTTCGTGGTGGTATCGCCGTCCACGTTGCGCGCCGTCAGGGAGCGGCTGGGGTGGACGGGAGACGCGCATATCGTCCACAACGGGTCGTCGGTCGCCGCACCCGACGCCCTGGTCTCGGAGGCGGCTGGGGACCCGGACCTGGTGTGCGTGACCCGTCTCGTCCCGCACAAGCGCCTCCACCTGCTTCTCGATCTTGCGCAGTGCCTGGCCGAAACCCGTCCCGGGCTGAGGCTCCACATCGTGGGGGACGGCCCAGAAGCGCCCGCGCTGAAAGCCGCTGTCAGCGCGCGGGGCCTGGACGGCGTCGTCATCGCGCACGGGTACGTCCCCGAGAACGTCAAGGCGGCCCTGGTCGCCCGCGCCGATCTGCACCTCAGCTCGTCCCAGGGCGAAGGCTGGGGGCTCAGCGTGATCGAGGCCGCGGCGCTGGGCGTCCCGACCGTCGCCTACGACGTGGACGGCCTGCGCGACGCCGTCCGCGACGGGACCACCGGATGGCTCGTCCACGACGGCGACGACCTGGCCGATGTCGTCGAGCGCGCCCTGAAGGAGCTGGACGAGCCTACGCAGCGCGAGCGGACGGCCACGGAATGTCAGAGGTGGGCGGCAGAGTTCGACTGGGCGCGCACGGCGGGCCGGATGCGCGACCTGATCGGTAGCGCGGTCCGGGACGCGGGCGTCCGCGGGTACGGTGGCGGACACCCTGGCTGACGTCCCGGGGGAGCAGAGAGAGGGGCGGAGGGCGAGCATGGCCGTGGGAGAGGCGAATCCGCCCCGCGCCGGCGCGTCCCGTCAGCCCGCCCCCGGCGGGCCGGACGGGCCGGACGGCCAGGACGCCGCCGCGCGGCTGCGGGAGCGGCTGCGCGTGCTGGCGTGCTGCCTCGCGCTGACCGCGATCGCGTTCGGCACCCGGCCCGGCGCCATCCTCGCCGACACCAAGATCGACATGGCGGTGAACCCGCTCGGGTTCCTCGGCCGCGCCCTCCACCTGTGGGACCCCGAGCAGTTCGGCCAGCTGCAGAACCAGGCCGTCGGCTACCTGTTCCCGATGGGCCCGTTCTTCGCGCTCGGCGACGTCGCCGGCATGCCCGCGTGGATCACCCAGCGGTGCTGGCTGTCGCTGCTGATGTGCCTCGCCTTCATCGGCACGTGGCGGCTGGCCGGGCGGCTCGGCATCGGCGGATCCGGGCGGGACGGGGACGGGCAGTGGCCCCGGCTGTTCGCCGCGGCGGCGTACGCGCTCGCGCCGAACGGGCTGGCGACCCTCGGCCAGATCTCCTCGGAGTACCTGCCGGTCGCGATGCTGCCGTGGATCGTCCTGCCGCTGGTCACCGCCGCGTCCGGCGAGGGCGGGCGGCTGAAGGCCGCGGCCCGGTCCGGGCTCGCGATCGCCTGCTGCGGCGGGATCAACGCGACCGCGACCGCCGCCGTCCTCGCCGTCCCGTTCATGTACATCGTGACGAGGCCGCGCGGGTCGTTCCGCGTCCGGATGCTCGCCTGGTGGTCGGCGGCCGCGGGCGCCGCGACCGCGTGGTGGCTGGCCCCGCTGCTGCTCACCGGCACGTACGGGTTCTCCTGGCTGACCTACACCGAGAAGGCCGAGACGACGACCGGGCCGACCGGCCTGATCAACGTGCTGCGCGGCGCGGAGCGCTGGGTCAACTACCTGATCGTGGACGGCCAGGTCTGGTGGCCGGTCGGGCACGGCCTCTCGCTCAGCCCCGTCCCGATCCTCCTCACGGGCGTCGTCGCGGCGCTCGGCCTCGCCGGCCTGCTCGCCCGGCTGCTGCCGGAGCGGACGTTCCTGCTGCTCACGCTGCTGGCCGGTCTCGCGATCGTGTCCATGGGCCACATCAGCGGCATCCCGGGCCCGTTCGCCGCCGAGCTCCGCGACCTGCTGGACGGGCCGCTCGCGCCGCTGCGCAACCTGCACAAGTTCGACGCCGCCGTCCGGCTGCCGCTCGCGTTCGGGCTCGCCCACCTGCTCGCCGCGGCCGGGCGGCACCTCCGGGACAGGAGGGCCCGGAACGCGCGGGTGCGCGGCCTCAGCGACGGGGCCGGGCCGGCGTTCGGCGTGCCGGCGCGGTCGCTGCTGAGCCTGCCGGTCGCCGCCGCCGTCGCGCTCGGCGGCATCGGCCTCACCGCCGCCTCGCACGGCCTGTCCGGGCCCGGCGACTTCAAGGAGACGCCGAAGTACTGGCGGGACGCGGCGTCGTGGATCAACGCGCGGGCCGGGCAGCAGGGCGTGCTCGCGGTCCCCGGGGCGCCGTTCGGCGAGTACCTGTGGGGCCGCCCGATGGACGACATCGTCCAGCCGCTGCTGACGGCGCGGTGGGGCGTCCGGCAGCTGGTCCCGGCCGGGTCGCCCGGCTACACGCGGGCGCTGGACGCCATCGACCTGCAGGTCCGGTCCGGGCAGGGCTCGCCGGGGCTGAGCGGCTTCCTCGGCCGGATGGGCGTCCGGTACGTCCTGGTCCGCAACGACCTGCGGCGGGAGACGCTGCGCGGCGCCTGGCCCGCCCGCCTCCACCAGGCGCTGGACGACTCGCCCGGCATGCGCAGGGTCGCCTCCTTCGGCGGGCCGGTGGGCGGCGGCAACGAGGACGCGGTGACCGACGTCGACCAGAAGTACCCGCCGCTGGAGGTGTACGAGGTCGAGGGCGCCGCCGACGTCGCGGACCTGACCGGCGCGGCCGACCCCGTCCGCGTGTACGGGGGGCCGGAGGCGCTGCTGGCCATGGCCGACGACGAGGCGCTGCCGGACGGCCCCGTCCTGCTGGACGACGACGCCCCCGACCTGGGCGGCACCCCGGTCGTGACCGACTCGCCCCGGCTGCTGCGGCGCAACTTCGGCGAACTGCACCAGACGTCCCCGACGATGTCGGCCGCGCACAGAGGCGAGGCCACCGACGTCCTCGACACGGGATGGAAGCGGTACACCACCCACGTCACCTACGGCGGCGGCGTCCGCGACGTCACGGCGTCCACGTCGGCGGCCGGCGACGACGCGCTGCCGCAGGGCCGCAGGCCCGAGGCGGTCCCGTACGCCGCGTTCGACGGCAACCGGCTGACGGCCTGGGAGACGGGCGGCTGGACCGGGCCGTCCGGGCAGTGGCTGCGCGTCGACTTCGACCGGGCCCGCGACGTCCGGAACCTGACCGCGACGTTCGTGCAGAACACCGCGCTCGGCCCGCCGGTCACGCGCGTCGCCGTCGAGACCGAGAACGGGAGCCTGGAGCAGGACGTCCAGCAGAGCGCGAACCCGCAGCCGCTCAGCGCCCCGGACGGGCCGACGCGCTGGCTGCGGCTGCGCATCACCGCGCTCGCCACCGAGCCGATCGTGCCCGCGTTCGCGCGCGCGGCGATCGCGGAGGTGGCGATCGGGGGCGTGGCGCCGGCCCGCACGTACACGATGCCCGCGCCCGGCGGGATCGACGGCCCGGCCACGTACGTGATGAGCCGGACGCCCGGCGCGACCAGCGAATGCATGAAGGGCAGCCGGCGGTGGGTGTGCGCGCCGTCCCTCGGCTCCGGCGACGAGGAGGGCGCGGGCTTCGACCGGACGTTCACCTCGGCGGTGACCGGCAAGGCGCCCGTCACCGGGACGGCGGTCCTCACCGACCAGAAGCTCGTCGACCGGTACACCGCCGTGCACGGCCAGCCGGTCGTCGCCGCCAGCTCCACGCTGTCCGCCCACCCGGCCGACCAGCCCCGGTCCGGCTTCGACGGCGACCCGGCGACGTCCTGGATCTCTGGGGAGAGGGACGCGGAACCCGCCTACACCGTCCAGTGGAACGGCCGCGAGCGGGTGTCCACGCTGACGGTCACCCGCCCGCCCGGCGCGGCGGGCCCGGTCCGGCTGCGGGTCGAGGGCGCGAACGGCCAGATCCGCGAGGGCCTGTCGGACGAGAAGGGCACGCTCTCGTTCGCGCCGATGACCACCGACCGGCTGACCGTGACCTTCTTCCGCGACGGCCGGACCCAGCCGGTGCAGCTCGCCGAGCTGACCGTCCCCGGCGTGAAGCCGTTCCCGGACGTGCGCACCTACCCGCTGGAACTCCCCTGCGGCTACGGACCGAAGCTCCAGACCGGCCCGTCCGCGATCCGGACCGGCGGCGGCCGGGCCGGTGCCGGGCGGCAGACGATCCAGACGAAGGCGACCGGGACGCTGGGCGACCTGCTCGCGGGCCGGCCCCTCCAGTTCAGCGCCTGCAAGCAGGCCGTGCTCGTGAAGGGCCAGAACCACCTGACGTCGGTGCCGCTCGACAGCTACCGCATCGACACGGTCACGGTCGGGGCCAAACCGGGGCCGGACGCCGCCGCCCGGCCGCCGCAGCAGGTCAAGGTCATCAGCTGGGGCTCCAGCTCCCGCAAGCTCGACGTCGACGCCGCCACCGCGTCGTTCCTCACCGTGAACGAGAACTTCAACACCGGCTGGCGCGCGACCGCCGGCGGCACCGAGCTGCGCGCCGTCCGGCTGGACGGGTGGAAGCAGGGCTGGCTCGTCCCCGCGGGCACCAGCGGCGTCGTCGAGCTGGCCTACACGCCCGACCGGGCCCAGCGGATCGCCGTCGTCGCCGGCCTGAACCTGCTCCTCGTGCTGCTGATCGTCGCGCTGTGGCCGGGCCGGTCCGGCGGCCGGCGGCCCGACCCGCGCGCCATGGTCGCCGGCACGGGCTGGCCCGCGTGGGCGGCGATCGGGCTCGCCGCCGCGCTCGGCGGCTGGATCGCCGGGCCGCCCGGCGTCGCCGTCACCCTCGGCGTCGCCGTCCTGTGCGGCTGGGCCCGCACCCGCCGCTCCGCCGTCCTGCGCGCGCTCGCCTCCCCGTGGCCGATCGCGATCGCGATGCTCGCCGGCACCGGCTGCCTCGCCGCCGGGATGTGGCTGGACCTGCTCGAAAACCCGGCCGCCCCGTCCGGTCCGGTCGGCGACATCGCGCCCCAGCTGCTCGGGCTCGCCGTCGTCGGACGCGTCGCGGTGGAGCTGTGGCGGCCGAAGCCGCGCGGCGGCGGCGACTCCCGCGGGCGGATCCCGCTCAGCTGGACGGCACCCGGGCAGGGGCCGGGCGGGCCCGGTCCCGGCGCCGGGTCAGCCGCTGGACCGGCCACTCCACCAGGTAGTAGCTCAGAGTCCCCGCTGCGATGGACGCCGCCGCCATCAGCGGCAGATCCGTCGCGACGTCCCCCCGGAAACCCCGGTCCGTCGCCTCGTACCAGGAAACGATGATCAGCAGCTGCCACAGGAACACGCCGTAGGAGATCCGGCCGAGGAACCGCATCACCCGGTTGCCGAGGATCGCGCCGAGCGTGGGCTGCCCGGCCGGCGCCAGCGCGACCGGCGCGACCAGCGCCGCCGCGCACAGCCCGAACACGACGAGGTGCAGCGTGGACGTCCAGAACGCGTCCGGCGTCTGCAGGCTGAGCGGGCCCGCCGCGGGCGTCGCCGCCACCACGTACAGCATCGCCGCCGCGGCCCAGCACGCCGCCCACGAGTCCGACACGGCCCGGCACAGCGCCGCGACGGGGCGCCGCTCGTCGAGCCGCGCCCACACCGTCACCACCGCGAGCGCCATCCCGATCGCGAACCAGGTGAAGTACCGCGGGAGCCACAGCCCCATCTGCGAGTGCCGGTCCGGGACGAACATGGCGGCCGTCCAGGGGAACGACAGCGCCGCGTACACGCCGATGCCGGCCAGCAGCCGCCGGGCCCGGACGCCGACGTCGTGGGTCCGCACCCGGCGCGCGTACCAGGCGAGGATCGCGGCGGTGAACGGCAGCGTGACGTACCAGGCGGCCTCGATGACGAGGCTCCAGAACTGCCCGAGTTCCGACGGGCCCAGCGGGCCGGTCCACCACGGGTCGGGCAGGTAGGTCTGCGACAGCGTGAGCAGCGAGGCCCACGTGACCGGGTCGCCGATGTGGTCGCGCCCCGCCGTGACCATGTAGACCGCGATCACGGCCCAGTAGGCGGGCATGATGCGGAGCACCCGCTTGCGCAGGTACTCCATCGTGCGCGGCGCGGACCGTCCGTCCAGCGCGGCCGCCGCCCACGGGCGGTAGAGCAGCAGCCCCGACAGCGTGAAGAAGATCGGCACGCCGATCTGCCCGCCGTTGAACAGCCACCGCGGCCCGTTCGGGTTGGTGATGGACCCCGCCGCGCTGGCGACGTGGAACACGAGGACGGCGAGCGCGGCCACCGCCCGCAGCCCGTCGATGGTGTCCTGGTGACCGGAGATCGGCGGCGGGGCCGGCCGCGCCGCGGTCCTCAACGGTCCTTCTTCCGCAGGACGAGGACCAGGTTCCAGGTCGCGATCTCCCGCAGGCCCGGCACCCGCACGATGCCCTCCGCCCAGCGCGGGTGGTAGCGCGGCACCGCGTCCAGGACCCGGACGTCGTCGCGCCGCCGCGCCCATGACAACGCCCCCGACACCGACACGGGGTGCAGGGTGCGGCCGTACCGGTTCTTCGGCGGGCGCCCGGTCCGGCGCTCGTACCAGCGGGCGGCCCGGTCGCCGCCCAGGTAGTGCCAGGGAGAGGTCTCGTGCCCGCCCCACGGCGACAGCCAGTTGGTGAACGACAGGAAGACCGTCCCGCCGGGCCGCGTCACGCGGACCATCTCGTCGCCCATCCGCCACGGGTCGGGAACGTGCTCCAGGACGTTGGACGAGAAGCAGACGTCGGCGGACCCCGTCCGGAACGGCAGGGCGAGGGCGCTGGCGACGAGCTGGTTCGCCCCGCGGCCGCCGTGCGCGGTCAGCTCATCGAGATCATGGTCGATCCCGGTGCAGCGCGCCCCGGCGGCGGCCAGCGCCCGCGCGAAGAACCCGAAACCGGTCCCGACGTCGACGACGGTCGCGTCCCGCAGATCGGTGTACGAGCCGAGCTGCGCGACGGTGTCCCGCGCCATCAGGTCGTAGAAGTACTCCGGCTCGCTTCCCTCGCGCCGGAACGCGCTCAGCAGCCGCACCGACCGCGCCAGCGTCGCGCAGTGCCGCGGCAGGGGCGGCCATCCGCCGTGCCCGGGCGCGGCCCGGCCGGGTGCCGCGGGCCGATCGTGCGCCGCCGGCTGATCGTGTGCCGCCGAGGTCAATGATCACCTCACCTGTCCGGACGCCGAGGTAACGGGGAGCTTACCGGCCGGTACGACCCCCCGGCACCCACTCCACCGGAAGCGACGGCCTCCACCGGAAGGGACGGCGGAGGGCGCGGGCGGGGTGGGGGCGGGTCAGGGGCTGGCCGGGGCCATGGGATGGGAGGCGTGGGCCATGGGGTCGGGGGCGGTCCGGGGGACGCGGCGGGGCAGCAGCGGGGAGAGCAGCGCGGCGAGGGCGAAGGCCGCCGCGCTGAACAGGAGGGTCCGGCCGCCGGCGGCGGTGAAGTCGGCGGGGCGGGGCCCGGGGCTGTCGCGGGCGCCGAAGAAGACGACGCCGGCCAGGGCGACGCCCATCGCGTTGCCCAGCTGGATCACCGAGTTCAGGACGCCGGAGGCGGCGCCCGCGTCCGAAGCCGGCAGGTCGCCGAGGACGAGGTTGGACAGGATCGGGATCGTGAGCCCCATCCCGATGCCGGCGGCGAACATCCATGGGATCGCGCGCCAGGCGTCCAGGCCGGGGCCGTGGTGGAGCGCGGCCCAGGCGAGTCCGGCGGTCGCGGCGGCCATGACGGGGGTGCCCAGCGCGACCAGGGTGCGGGCGCGCGGCTGGCCGAAGCGGTTGGTGAGCTGGGCGGTGCAGGCGATCCCGGCGGGCCACGCGAGGCCGACGAGCGCGACGCGCAGCGGCGACCAGCCGAGGCCGAACTGGAGCGTCCAGGTGAGGACGATGAAGAACCCCGAGACGCCGGTGAAGAGGACGAACATGAGGGTGAGGCCGCCCGCGTAGGAGCGGCGCGCGAACAGGCCGATCGGGACGAGCACGCCGCGTCCCGCGCGCTCCCGCCGCCGCTGGTGCAGGACGAACAGCGCCAGCACCGGGCCCGCGGCCGCCATCGCGGCGACCGACCACGCGGGCCAGCCCAGCTCACGGCCCTGGACGAGGGGGTAGGCGAGCAGCAGCGACGCGACCGAGATCAGCAGCACGCCGGGAACGTCCAGGCGGGGCCGGTGGACGGACCGGGACTCGCTCATCCACAGCCAGGCCCCGGCCAGCGTCGCGAGCCCCACCGGCAGGTTGACGAGGAAGATCGTCCGCCAGCCGGGCGGCAGCCCGGAGGTGAGCAGCAGCCCGCCGAGCAGCGGCCCGCTGACCTGCCCGACGCCGAGCACCACCCCGTAGAGGCTGATCGCCGCGGTCCGCTCCCGCGGCGTCCGGAACTCCGTCGCGATGATCGACATGACCTGCGGGACCATCACCCCGCCGAACGCGCCCTGCGCGACCCGCGCGGCGATCAGCATGCCGGGCGACACCGCGACCGCCGCCAGCGCCGACGCCGCCGTGAACCCGGCCACGCCCGCCAGGAACACCCGGCGGCGCCCGTGGATGTCGCCGAGCCGGCCGCCCGTCACCAGCAGCAGCGCGAACGCCAGCGCGTAACCGGCGCTGATCCACTGGCCGACCGCGTAGGACGCGCGCAGGTCGGACTGGATCTCGCGCAGCGCCACTCCGACGATCGTGACGTCCATGAGGTCCATGAACGTGGCGAGCAGCACCGCGAGCAGGGCGAGCCAGCGGCTCGGAGAGGGGGACACGGTGTCCTTTCCGCGGAGGTCGGCGCCTACTCTTATTGGACTGGCGGTTTGAGAGGTCCTGTAGGGTAACTCGGACATGCCGGACCCGGCCCCTCGGCCGTTGAGTTGACGACGGCAGCCCCCGGAGGTTTACATGCGGCGACCGGTCGGCCTGGTCCTGATCGGCCTCGGTGCCTTCTTCCTGGCGCTCGCGCCGCTGGTCCGCTTCTATGTGGCCGACCAGGTGGTCGTGGCGCCGCTGAACCGGTACCAGGTGACGCTGCTCGAGTCGAAGAACTCCACGTACTTCGACCAGGCGGACCTGAAGACGAAGACCGGCGTCACCCTGCTGGCCAAGAACACCGTCCGCGGTGACGTCCGCGCCAACGAGGGCGACAACGACATCGCGGTCTGGGACTCCACGACCAACATCTACGACCAGGCGAAGCCGGACCAGCCCGTCCAGATCCAGGGCTACCGCATCGCCTTCGACCGCCGGACGGCCAGGCTGGTCAACTGCTGCGGCGTCAACGTCGACGGGGACAACACCGTCCGGATGTCCGGCTACGGGCTGCTGTTCCCGCTCGCGGACGTGCAGAAGCGCGACTACCCGTTCTTCGACATGACGACGAAGCAGGCGGCGCCGATGCAGTTCGGCGCGGTGGAGAAGGTCCACGGGCTCACGACCTACCGGTTCACCCAGACGATCCCGCTGACGAAGACGGCCGCGCTCGACACCAAGCTGCCGGCCAAAATGCTGGGCCTGCCGGAGGACGCCGGGAACCAGAAGGTGGACCGCTACACCGAGGCCTACAACACCGTCTGGGTCGACCCGCGCACCGGCATCCCGGTGAAGCACCGCAAGAACATCCGCAGCACCGTCCAGACGGCGGACGGCAAGGGCAAGATGATCGTCGCCCAGGCCGACCTCGTCAGCGTCGACAAGGACCAGGCGGCCATGGTCGACCTGGCGGACAAGACCGCGCTGCAGATCGACCTGGTGCGCAGCTACGTCCCGGCCGGCGCGGTCCTCTTCGGGCTGATCCTGCTCTTCGTCGGCGGCTTCCTCGGCCTGGCCCGCCGCGAGCCGCCGCCCATCGAGGCGCCCCGCCGCGCGGACGGCAAGTTCGGCGACATGACCCCGGCCGGACCGCCGAAGCCCCCGGCCCCGCCCGCCGACCCGGGCGCGCCGTCCGGCCCCCTCTCGCCACCGGGCTCGGGCGCGCCGCCCGACCCGGCCGCGCGACCCGGCCCCGCCGCGGCTCCGCCTGCCCGCCGGCCGGCCCCCGGCAGCCAGCGCCAGCGGCGCAAGGCCGCCGGCCCCTCCAAACGCCGCTGACCCACCGGACCCGTACGGCCCGCGCACCGCGCGGGCCGTACGCACGTCCGGGCCCGGCCCGTCTGATACGCGTTCTAGTCCGGTCGGACGTTGATCCTTTCCATGCGGCCGTGCTGAGGTTTGTAAGTAGAACCTGTTGCAGTTTTGTGGGAGCGCGCTTAGGGTCGAAGCTGTGCGGACACGAGTCACCGAACTATTCGGCATCGAGTACCCGATCTTTGCGTTCAGTCACTGCCGCGACGTGGTCGCGGCAGTGAGCCGCGCCGGCGGCATGGGCGTCCTCGGCGCCCTGCACTTCACCCCCGAGGAGCTCGAACTCGAGCTCAAGTGGCTCGACGAGAACGTCGGCGGCAAGCCCTACGGCGTGGACGTCGTCATGCCCGCCAAGTACGAGGGCGCCGACATGGGCGACGCCGAGGAGCTGCTCGGCAAGCTGCAGGGCATGATCCCGGCCGAGCACAAGACGTTCCTGGAGGGCCTGCTCGCCGAGCACGGCGTCGACCCGCCGTCCGAGAAGGCGGGCAAGGCGCTGCTCGGCTGGACGGACGTCACCGCCCGGCCGCAGGTCGAGGTGGCGCTCAAGCATCCGATCGCGCTGCTGGCCAACGCGCTCGGCCCGCCCCCGGCGGACGTCGTCGCGCAGGCGCACGAGCACGGTGTGAAGGTCGCGGGCCTCGCCTCCAACGCGCGGCACGCCCGCAAGCAGGTCGAGGTGGGCGTCGACATCATTGTCGCGCAGGGCACCGAGGCCGGCGGCCACACCGGCGACGTGGCGACGATGGTGCTGATCCCCGAGGTGGTGGACGCGGTCGGCGAGGACACCATCGTGCTGGCCGCGGGCGGCATCGGCCGGGGCCGGCAGATGGCCGCGGGCATGGCGCTCGGCGCCGACGGCGTCTGGACGGGCTCGATCTGGCTGACCGTCGACGAGGCCGACACCCCCGAGCGGGCCCTGCCGAAGCTGCTCAACGCCACGTCCCGCGACACCGTCCGGTCCCGGGCGTGGACGGGCAAGCCCGCGCGCTTCCTCAAGACCGCGTGGACGGAGGCGTGGGAGAGCGAGAACTCGCCCGGCTACCTGCCGATGCCCATGCAGTTCATGCTGATCGCGGACGCGCTGCCGCGCATCCAGCGGTCCGGCGACGGCGAGCTGGTCACCTTCCCGGTCGGCCAGATCGTCGGCTCGATGAACCAGATCAAGCCGGCCGCCCAGGTCGTCTACGACCTGATCGAGGAGTACGTCGAGGCGATCGAGCGCCTCAACACCATCACCGACGCCTGACCTTCCCCACAGGCCCCGGCCGGCGGCACCCCCCGACGCCGGCCGGGGCCCTCGCACATGCGGGACCGCGGTGCGGTCAGAACCTGGTCATCCAGGAGAGGGCGCGGGCGATGACGTAGTAGACGACGGCTGCGATCGTCCAGTTGATGTAGAGCTGCTCGTCGGGGTCGGTGCGGGTGAAGGCGTCGTGGAACGGTGTGGCGAGCCAGCGGCCCGCGTCGAGTGTCGCGTCCACCAGGGAGTTGCCGGGGTTCGCGTCGCCCCACACCAGCAGCATGCCGAGGGCGAGGATCGCCACGGCGGCCCAGCCCGCCGCCATGATCATCGCGCTGACCGGGTTCGGCCTGCTGCGCCGCCACCGCGGCGGCTTCCGCTTGGCGGCGGGGTCGTCCGTCGTCCGGCGCCACAGCGGTCGCCGGGGCGTCTCCTCAATGCTCTCCGGCCGCTTGCGCCGTATCTGCAAGGCCATGGCCTGCTCAGTCCTTCCGTGGCTCGTGTCGTCCCCAGCGATGCCACGCAGGAAAACTCGCAAACTCCGACCGAATTACGGACGACCGATAACACGTCGACCGGCGACCTTCACGACGGAGCACAGCGCCGGCACAGCGCCGGTACGGCGGAGTGCCGGCGCTGCGCGGATGGCGTCTGGTTCGCGTGGAGGGTCTTATTTGCCGTGGTAGACGGCGGGGCGCTTCTCCTTGAAGGCTCGGGAGCCCTCCTTGGCGTCCTCGGAGCCGATGACGGGCCAGCCGATCTCGTCGGAGATCTTGAGGGCCTCCTCCTCCGGGAGGTGCGCGGTCTCGCGGTAGGTGCGCAGGATGCCCTGCACGGCGAGCGGGCCGCATTCGGCGATCTGGTCGGCGAGTTCGCGGGCGGCGGCGAGGGCGGTGCCGGCCGGGACGACCTTGTTGATCAGGCCCATGGCCAGGGCCTCCTGCGGGGTCACCGAGCGGGCGGTGAGCAGGATGTCCATCGCGTTGGCGTAGCCGATCTGGCGGGGCAGCCGGATCGCGGAGCCGCCCATCGGGAACAGGCCGCGCTTCGCCTCGTACAGGCCGAGGGTGGCGTCCTCGGCGACGACGCGCAGGTCGGTGCCGACCAGGAGTTCGGTGCCGCCGGCGACCGCGTACCCCTCGATGGCGCAGATCAGCGGCTTGGTCGGCTGGCCCTCGCGCAGCAGGCCCTTCCAGTGGAAGTTCGGGATCTGCGCCATCCGCTCCTGGACGCGCGGGTCCGACGGCGTCTGCCCCATGGCCTTCAGGTCGGCGCCGGCGCAGAACGTCCCGTCGGCGCCGCTGAGGATGCCGGCCCGGATTTCGGGCGTGTCCGACATGTAGGCCCAGGCGTCGGCGAGGCCCACCAGCATGGACGAGCTGAGCGCGTTGCGCGCCTCGGGCCGGTTCATCGTGACGATGACGACGTGGCCGTCGCGCTCGACGATGCAGTGCTCGGTGCTGATCGGCAGCCGTTCCGCCATGGTTCCTCCAGCTCAAGTGTTAAACGAGAACAGATTCTAGTTAAGCAGGTGCCTGGCCGGTAGGGGTTGAACTGCAAAACGAGAACGTGATCTACTTTCATCGCCGAGTGCCGCCATGTGACGGTGCTCACCGTGATCACTTAGGGGAGTTCCGATGGGGTCATTGGGCTTTTGGCGATTGGCGCAGGCTGATCCGGAGTGGGTCGCGTGCGTCGATCCGGACGGGACGAAGCACGCCGCGGGCGACCTGCTGGCCCGCTCGAACCGGCTCGTGCACGGGCTGCGCGCGCTGGGGCTGGAGAAGGGCGACGGCATCTGCGGGCTCGTCCCGAACGGCGTCGAGGGTCTCGTGCTGTACCTGGCGGCGCTGCAGGCCGGCTGGTACTACACGCCGATCAACTGGCACCTGACGGGCCCGGAGATCGGCTACATCGTCGCCGACAGCGATGCCAAGGCCTTCTTCGTCCACGAGCGGTACGCCAGGGAGGGCGTGCCGGCCGGTGCGGAGATCGAGGCGCACCGCCGGTTCGCGTTCGGGGACGTCGAGGGCTTCCGCCCGCTCGCCGAACTCGTCGAGGGGCAGCCCGACACGCTGCCGGACGACCGCAGCAACGGCGCCACGATGCACTACACGTCCGGGACGACGGGACGACCGAAGGGCGTCAAGCGGGCCCTGATGGGGATCGACCCCGACGACAGCGCCGAGCTGATGACGTTCCTGCTCGGCATGTTCGGCATCCCGCCGGGGATCCCCGCGGGGGGCGAGCACCAGGCCCATCTGATCACCTCGCCGAACTACCACACGGCCGTCACCCAGTTCGGCGGCACCGCCCTGCAGATGGGCCACACGCTCGTCTACATGGACAAGTGGGACGCCGAAGACACCCTCAGAGTGATCCAAGAACACCGCGTGAGCAACACCCACATGGTGCCGACGCACTTCAAGCGGCTGCTGTCCCTGCCCGAGGACGTCCGGTCCCGGTACGACGTGTCGAGCATGAAGTGGGCGATCCACGCGGCCGCGCCCTGCCCGGTGCCGATCAAGCAGCAGATGCTCGACTGGTGGGGCGACTGCATCTGGGAGTACTACGCGGCCACCGAGGGCGGCGGGACGATCGCGAGCCCCGCCGACTGGCGCGCGCACCCCGGCACGGTCGGCAACGCCTGGCCGATCAGCGAGCTGCTGATCGTCGATGACGACGGCGAGCCCGTCCCCACCGGGACGCACGGCACGATCTACATGAAGATGGCCGGTGTCGAGTTCGAGTACAAGGGCGACAAGGAGAAGACGGAGAAGAACCGCCTCAAGGACTTCTTCACCGTCGGGGACATCGGCTACCTCACCGAGGACGGGTTCCTGTTCCTGTCCGACCGCAAGGCCGACATGATCATCTCGGGCGGCGCGAACATCTACCCGGCCGAGATCGAGAACGAGATCATCCTGCATCCGAAGGTCGGGGACGTCGCCGTGTTCGGCATCCCGGACGAGGAGTGGGGCGAGCAGATCAAGGCCGTCGTGGAGCCCGCCGAGGGCGTCGCCCCCGGCGACGAGCTCGCCGCCGAGATCCTCGCGTCGCTGGAAGGCCGGCTCGCCAAGATGAAGTGGCCGAGGACCGTCGACTTCATCGAGACGATGCCGCGCGAGCCCAACGGCAAGCTCCTCAAACGCAAGCTGCGGGACCCGTACTGGAAGGACCGCGACAGTGCCATCTGACACCGCGCCGCCCGACGCCCCGAACCACCTCGTCGCGTTCCCCGGCGGCTACACCCGCTCGGTCGGCCCGGTGATCGGGCGCTTCCTGAGCGAGCTGCGCGACGGCCGGATGGTCGGCGTCCGCACGGCGGGCGGCAGGGTGCTCGTCCCGCCGCAGGAGTGCGACCCCGAGACCGGCGAGGACGTCACCGGCGAGTTCGTCGAGGTCGGCCCCGCCGGCACCGTCACGACCTGGTCGTGGGTGCCGCGCCCGGCCAAGGAGCATCCGTTCGACCGCCCGTTCGCGTGGGCGCTGATCCGCCCGGACGGCGCCGACACCGCGCTGCTGCACGCGCTCGACCTCGGCGTCTTCGAGGCGGGCGCGAAGCCGCCGAAGTTCCTGAAGACCGGGATGCGGGTGCGGCCGAAGTACCGCGCGGAGCGGACCGGGACGATCGGCGACATCGAGTGCTTCCTGCCCGAGGTCACCATGATCAACCCGCAGGCCGGGCTGGAGTACCGGCTGAAGGGCGGCCGGGCGCTCGGCCGGTTCCTGGAGGGGATCTCCGAGGGCCGGATCACCGGGCACCGCTGCCCGGTGTGCGAGAAGGTCATCGTGCCGATGAAGGGGTTCTGCCCGCGCGACGGCGTGCCCACGACCGAGGAGGTGGAGCTGCCCGACACCGGCACCGTCACCACCTTCGCGGTCAACAACATCCCGGACCCGCGCGCGCCGGAGGTGCCGTTCGTGTCCGGCTACGTCCTGCTGGACGGCGCCGGCCTGACGATGCTGACGCTCGTCGCGGGCATCCCGGCCGACCAGGTCCGGATGGGCATGCGGGTGAAGGCGGCGTGGCGGCCGCGCGAGGAGTGGACCCGGTCGATGGCCAACATCAAGTGGTTCGAGCCCATCGACGAGCCCGACGTCCCCTTCGAAGAGATCAAGGACTTCATGTAATGCGTGATGTCGCCGTCGTCGCGTTCGCACAGACCCGGCACAGCGCCGAGGACCAGGGGATCGCGGAGACCGAGATGGTCCTCCCGGTCATCACCGAGATCAAGGAGCGGACGGGGCTGTCCCGGTTCGGCTTCACCTGCTCGGGCTCGTGCGACTACCTGCAGGGTGCGCCGTTCGCCTTCGTGTCCGCGCTCGACACGCTGGGCGCGTGGCCGCCGATCGCCGAGAGCCACGTCGAGATGGACGGCGCGTGGGCGCTGTACGAGGCGTGGGTGAAGCTCCAGATCGGCGAGATCGACACCGCGCTGGTGTTCGGGTTCGGCAAGTCGTCCCAGGGCGACCTCCGCGCGATCATGAGCCAGCAGCTCGACCCGTACCACCTGGCGCCGCTCGGCGTCGACCAGGTGTCGATGGCCGCCATGCAGGCCCGCGCCTACATGGAGAAGTCGGGCGCGAAGGAGGACGACCTGCGCGCGGTTGCGGCGCGGTCCCGGGCGTCCGGCCGCGACAACCCGTTCGCGCTGCACCTGCCGGACCCCGAAGGCGACGAGTACGACGTGGCGCCGCTGCGCCCCTACGACGTCGCGCCCGTCACCGACGGCGCGGCGGCGATCGTCCTCGCGGCCGGCGACACGGCCCGCGAGCTGTGCGAGCGGCCCGCGTGGATCGCCGGCATCGACCACCGCACCGAGCCGCACGCGCTCGGCGTGCGCGACCTGACCCGCTCGGAGGCCGCCCGCATCGCGGGGGAGAAGGCCGGCGCGACCGGGATCGAGGTCGCGGAGCTGCACGCGCAGTTCAGCCATGAGGAGCTGATCCTGCGCGAGGCACTCGGCCTGGCCGACGGCGTGACCGTCAACCCGTCCGGCGGGGCGCTGTCGGCGAACCCGGTGATGGCGGCGGGCCTCATCCGCATCGGCGAGGCCGCGTCCCGCATCCACGACGGGACGGCGTCGCGGACGCTCGGGCACGCCGCGTCCGGCCCCTGCCTCCAGCAGAACCTCGTCTGCGTGCTGTCGGGAGAGAAGAACCATGGCTAAATCCTGCGCGGTCATCGGCATCGGGCAGACCGAGTACAAGACCAAGCGGCTGGACGTGTCGATGGCGGGCCTGCTCCGCGAGGCGGCCCGCCGCGCCCTCGACGACGCCGGGCTGACCTGGAAGGACATCGACGCCGTCGTCGTCGGCAAGGCGCCCGACCTGTTCGAGGGCGTCGTGATGCCGGAGATCTTCCTGGCGGACGCGATCGGCGCGACCGGCAAGCCGATGATGCGGGTGCACACGGCCGGCTCGGTCGGCGGGTCCACGGCGATCGTCGCGGCGAACCTGATCCAGTCCGGCGTCCACGAGCGGGTCCTCACGATCGCGTGGGAGAAGCAGT
Organism: Actinomadura latina NBRC 106108; assembly: GCF_001552195.1. Lineage (GTDB taxonomy): Bacteria > Actinomycetota > Actinomycetes > Streptosporangiales > Streptosporangiaceae > Spirillospora > Spirillospora latina. Next base: position 79,491 of record NZ_BCQS01000020.1, on the reverse strand, counting down.
CGGAGTCGAACGCGACGTGGGCGCTGACGGTGAACGGCCCGTTCACCACGTCCCTCGTCGTCGGGGCGGGCGGCTACTTCGCGCCGCACATCCGCGCCTACATGGCCCGGTCCGGCGCACCCGACCACATCGGGACGCTCGTCGCGGTCAAGGACCGGCAGAACGCGCTGCGGAACCCGTACGCGCACCTGAAGATCCCCGGCATCTCCCGCGAGATGGTCGAGTCGACGCCGATGCTGTGGGAGCCGATCCGGTACCTGGAGACGTGCCCGTCGTCGGACGGCGCGTGCGCGATGGTGCTGGCGTCCGAGGACGCGGCCAAGAAGGCGCCGAACAGCCCCGCGTGGGTGCACGGCACCTCGATGCGCTCCGAGCCGATGCAGTTCGCGGGCCGCGACACCGTGAGCCCGCAGGGCGGTAAGGACGCGGCGGCGGCCGTGTACCGGCAGGCCGGCATCACCGACCCGCGCCGCGAACTGGACTGCGCCGAGGTGTACGTCCCGTTCTCCTGGTACGAGCCGATGTGGCTGGAGAACCTCGGGTTCTGCGGCGAGAGCGAGGGCTGGAAGCTCACCGAGGCGGGCGCGACGGCGTTCGACGGCGACATCCCGTGGAACCCGTCCGGCGGCGTGCTGTCGTCCAACCCGATCGGCGCGTCCGGGATGATCCGGTTCGCCGAGGCGGCGCTGCAGGTGCGGGGGCGGGCCGGCGACCACCAGGTGGACGGCGCGCGCCGCGCGCTCGGCCACGCCTACGGCGGCGGCGCCCAGTTCTTCGCGATGTGGATCGTCGGCAGCGACAAACCCTGATTTCCCCAGACCCCCTCCGGAGGCTCTCCGATGGAGTACAACCACGCTGACCTGTTCGAGGGAGTCGCGGACGCGATCGGGGACCGTGTCGCCCTGATCTGCGGTGACCAGCGGCTCACGTACGCCGAGCTGGACGAGCACGCGAACCGGCTCGCGCACCATCTGGCGGACGCCGGAGTGCGGCCCGGCCAGCATGTCGCCGTCCAGCTCTACAACGGTGTCGAGTACGCGGCGGCACTGCTGGCCGCGCTGAAGATCCGGGCCGTGCCCATCAACGTCAACTACCGGTACGTGGAGAGCGAACTGCTCTACGTGTACCGGGACTCCGACAGCGTCGCGCTGCTGTACGACGTGGAGTTCGAGGACCGGGTCGCGGCGACCGTCCCGGAGGTGCCCGAGCTGAAGCACCTCATCGCGGTGGGCGGCACGCCGTCCATCCCGGGGGCGGTCGCCTACGCGGAGGCGATGAAGGACGCCGCAGGCACGCGCGGCTTCCCGGCGCGTTCCGGCGACGACGTCTACATCATCTACACGGGCGGGACGACCGGGATGCCGAAGGGCGTCATGTGGTCGACCGAGCAGATGCTGCTCGCGTTCTGGAACCCGTCGCTGCCGCGGCCGACGCGGCCCGAGGACGTCGTGGAGAACGCCCGCAACGGCGGCCCGCTGGTGATGATGCCGGTGGCGCCGCTCATGCACGGCGCCGCGCAGATGGCCACGTGGATCGCCTGGTTCATGGGCGCGACGCTCGTCTACACGCGCAAGTTCGACGCGGCGGACGTGTGGGCGACGATCGAGCGGGAGAAGGTCAACTCGCTGACGATCACCGGGGACGCGATGGCGATCCCGATGGCGGAGGAGCTGGCGCGCGGGAGCTACGACACCTCTTCGCTGTTCGCCTACGTCTCCACGGGCGCGATCTTCACCGGGACGGTCCGCGACCGCATCCAGCGGCTGCTGCCGAACGTGATGATCCTCGACCGGTTCGGGTCGACCGAGTCGGGCTCGACGGCCGAGGCGGTCGCCGGCTCCACCCCGGAGAAGGGGCTGCGGTTCGCCCCGGACGTGGCGAACGTCACCGTGCTGGACGACGCGTTCCAGCAGGTCAAGCCGGGCTCGGGGGTGATCGGGCAGGTCGCCCGCAGCGGCTACATCGCGCAGGGCTACTACAACGACCCGGAGAAGACGGCGAAGACGTTCCCCATGGTGGACGGCAAGCGCTGGCTGCTCACCGGCGACATCGCCACCGTCGAGGAGGACGGGTCGATCGCCGTGTACGGGCGCGGGTCGCAGGCGATCAACACCGGCGGCGAGAAGGTGTTCCCGGAGGAGGTCGAGGCCGTCCTCAAGGGGCATCCGGCCGTGTACGACGCGGTCGTCACCGGCATTCCGGACGAGCGGTGGGGGAGCCGTGTGGCGGCGGTGATCCAGCCGTCCGGCGACGCGCCGCCCTCCACCGATCTGGACGCGCACTGCCGCCGCGAGCTGTCGGGCTACAAGGTGCCGCGCGTCTACGCGTTCGTCGCCGAGATGAAGCGCTCGCCGGCGGGCAAGGCGGACTACCGGTGGGCGAAGCAGGTGGCGGAGGAGGCGAAGTAGCCCGGTAGAGGTCGGCCCCGAACCTTCGTGGGATTCGGGGCCAGGAGCGGACCTCTGTTAGTGGTCCTAACAAATCCATGATAGGGGTGACCTGGGAGTGCTTCGATCATGAGCGGGTGAGTCCTGCGCCACACGCCGCGCCGTCCCCTGTGGTCCTGTCCGGATGCGGCCACTAGGCTCTGGAGTCGAGAGCTGAAGAGGGAGAGGTGGGCGTGTCGACCCCGGACCGCGAGCGGTTGGACGAGCTGCAGCGGGCGATGCAGCGCAGCACCATGTTCACCGTCCTGCTGCACCACGCCACCGCGAGCAAGGCGGGGCTCAACGTCAGCGACGCGCAGTGCGTGAACGCGCTGATGCTGGACGGGCCGCAGACGCCCGGTCAGCTCGCGCAGCTCATGGGCATCACGACCGGCGGCGCCATCACCGCCGTCATCGACCGGCTGGAACGCGCCGGATACGTCAAGCGCACCCGCGACCCCGACGACCGCCGCCGCGTGATCGTCGAGCTGGTCCAGGAGAACGTCGCGGAGTTCGCCCGCTACTTCGAGCCGATCTCCCGCGCCTTCTACGACCGCCTCGGCGCCTACGATGACGAGGAGTTCGACGTCCTGCTGCGCTGGATCCGCGAGAACAACGAGGCGATGCCCGGCGTCATCGAGGAGATCCGCAACCTTCCCTAGCCCCCGCCCTAGCCCGCGAGACGCCCGCGCAGCAGGTCCATCAGGGTGGCCTGGACGTCGGCGAGCGGGCGGCCGGGCTGGAGGGCGCGCCAGTCGAGCGCGACGGTCAGCACCATCCCGAACACGGCGGACGCGGCGGTCCCGGTGTCGAGGTCGGCGCGCAGGTCCCCGGCGGCGACCGCGTCCCGCAGCACGTCCGCGATCACGCCGATGGCGCGTTCCCGGATGAGCCGCGCGGTCCGCTGCCAGTCGCCGCCGGACCGCCACGTCTCGGCGATCAGCAGCCGGGCGAACGACTCGTGCTCGCCGATGAACGCCAGCTCGGCGGCGACGGCGGCCTCCAGCGCGTCCAGCGGCGGCCGGCCGGACGCGGCGTCGCGCAGCGCGGTCGCGAGCCGGTCGACCCCGTACTCCAGCAGCGCCGAGAACAGCGCCGCCTTGCTGCCGAAGTTGTAGTAGACGGTGCCCTTGGCGACCCCGGCCCGCTCGGCGATCTGGTCGACGGTGGTCGCGGCGAGCCCGCTCTCGGCGATCAGCTCGATCGCCGCGCCGAACAGCTTCTCCCTGGTCGCGCTGCGGGCCACGTCCCTGCCTCCTAGAGCTTCAGCGCCGGGTGCAGGCGCTTCATCGTCCAGACCCGGTTGTGCCGGACGGCCAGCGCGGTGAGCGCGAGCCCGCCGGCCAGGAAGGCGACCAGCACCGCACAACCCTGCCATACCGGCGTCATCGGGCCGCCGCTGATCAGGTGCCGGACGCCGTCCACCACCCACGACATGGGCAGGTACGGCCGGATCAGCTGGAAGAAGCGCGGACTCGTCTCGATCGGGTAGGTGCCCGCCGCCGAGGTGAGCTGCAGCATCAGCAGCGCCAGCGCGAGGATCCGGCCGATCGGCCCGAACCGGGCGTTCACCCACTGGATCACGGCGAGGAACGCGGCGGACGCGAGCGCGAGGAACGCGACGAGCCCCGGCCAGTGCTCGGCCCGCAGCCCCAGCGCCAGATGCAGCACGGCGAGGACGACGCACGCCTGCGCCGTCCCGATCACGGCGGCGGGCAGCCAGCCGGCGAGCGCGACGCGGCGGCCGGGCGCGGTGCCCGCCATCGCGCGCGGGTTCAGCGGCCGCAGCAGCATGTAGATGATCATGCCGCCGACCCAGAGCGACAGCGGGACGAAGAACGGCGCGAACCCGGTCCCGTAGTTCGGCACCGCGTTGTCGGTGGCGCTGGCCAGCCGCACCGGGTCGCTCATCATGTCGTCCCGCGCGGCCCGCTCCTCGTCGCCGTAGTCCGGGATCTTCCGGACGCCCTCGTCCAGTCCGGTCGCGAGCTCGCCGCTGCCGGCGGAGATCTGCGCGAGCGCCGTCTCCAGGGTCACCGCGCCGCCCGAAAGCCGGCCGAGCCCGCCGCGCAGGTCGCCCGCGCCGCCCGAGAGCGTGCCGAGCCCGGTCGTGAGACCGGACGATCCGGCGAGGAGCCGCCCGGCGCCCGCGTCGACCCGCCGCGTCCCGGCGTTGAGGCGGTCCACGTCCCGGCGGGCCTTGTCGACCTTGGCGGCCAGCGTGGGCGCGTCCTCGGCGATCTTGCGGGCGGCCTTCTCGACCGTCCGCGCGTCGGCCGCGACCTTGCGCAGGTCGCCGGTGTGCTCGCGGACGTAGCCGTCCACCTGCTCCGCCACGGCGACGACCTGCGCGGCGGACCGGGTGAGATCCTGCCGGACGTTCGCGGGGATCTCCGGATGCGCGGCAAGGTACGCGCCCAGCTCGGCCTGCGCCTTCTCCGCCCGCTCCACCGCGGCGCCCGTCTGCGCGGGCAGCCGCCCGGCCCCGTCCGCGAGGGCGTCCGCGCCCCGCGCGACCACGAGCGCGGCCCGCCTGATCTCCGGCGCGTTCTCCCGCAGCAGCGGGACGAGCGTGTCGCCCGCGCGGTCGACGGTCGCGGTGAGCTTCTGCATGCCGGCCGCGACCTGGGCGGTCCCGTCCCGCAGCTCGCCCAGCCCGGCCGTCAGCCTGCCGCTCCCGGACCGGGCCTCGTCGATGCCGTCCTTGAGCTTGCCCGCGCCCGCCTCAGCCCGGCCCGCGCCCTCGGCGAGCTCCCCGGCGCCGTCCTCCGCCTGCCCGGAGCCCGCGGCGAGCTTCCCGGCCCCATCGGCGGCCTGGCCCAGATCGGTGTGCAGCTTGCCGAACGACAAGAAGATGCGGTCGAAATAGCCGTGCACGGCCTCGCTGCCGGCGGCGGCGCTGATCTCCTTGAACGCGGCCTGCGCGAGCGTCCCCATGACGTAGTTGTTCGCGTCGTTCATCCGCAGGCGCAGCCTGGCGGGCGTGGGAGCGCCGTCCCCGGACGGCGACGCGATACGGGTACTAAAGTCGGACGGGATCGTCAGCGACATGTAGTACTCGCCCGACCGCACCCCCTTTTCAGCGTCCTCCGCCGACACGGTCCGCCAGTCGAAGACCTTGCGCTTCTTCAGCTCGTCCGCGAGATCGGCGCCCGCGTGCACCGTCCTCCCGTCCGCCGCGGCGGGCCGGTCCTGGACGACCAGCGCCACCGGCACATGCTGGAGCCGGGAGTAGGGATCCCAGAAGGACCACAGATAGAGCCCCGCATAGAGCAGCGGGAGCAGAACGAGCCCGGCCAGGGCGATGCGGGTCAACCGGTTGCGCTGGAAGCGGCGCAGCTCCAGGCCGCCGGACGTCAACGCGGGAAGTCTCATGGGGGGATCTCCTGGCTAGAGGGAAAGGCTGTGCGTGGCCAGGCCCTCGGCGGGCGCGGTGTCATGGCATGCCGCGACGATGGTGACGCCGGTGGCCGCGATACCGGCGAGCCGCCGCCACAGCTCACGCTGCCGTTCGGCGGGCAGCCCCTCGTCGACGTCGTCGAGCAGGAGCAGCCCGGGCCCGCCGACGAGCGCCAGGGCGGCTCCGAGCAACTGCGCTTCATCGGGCGCGAGTTCCGCGGCGAGCGTCCGCGGGCCGACGTCGAGGCCGACGCGTTCGAGCGCCCGCCGCCTGCGCGCCTCCCGTCCCCGGAACCTGCCGAGGACGCCCTCGCGCAGCGCCAGCGCCTCGTTCAGGTGCTCCCGGACGGTCAGCGCCGGATCCAGTTCGGTGACGCCCGGGACGAGCCCGAGCGCCGCCACCCGCTGGACGTCTCCGATCTTGCTGAACCCGCCCACCGAGACGGTGCCCTCGCCGGGTCTCATCCGCCCGCCGAGCGTGAGCAGCAGCGCCGTACGGCCCGTCCCGGCGATACCGCCCACGGCCACCAGTGCTCCGCCGGGCACGTCCAGATCGACGTCCCGGAACACCCAGCCCCGCGCGCCCCGCACGCCGAGCCCGCGCGCCCGCACGCCCAGCGGGTCCCGGCCCGGCTGCTCCGGGACCCGTGCCGGCCCTGTCCGTGCCGTGTCGGGGCGCTCCGTCCAAACCGTCCGCAGGACGTCTCCGTCCTCGGCAGTGCGGGGAGGGGCGGCGGGTGACGGGGGCGGGCCCTCGGCTCCGGGACGGCCCCCGCCAGTCCCGGAGCCGGTCGGGCCCGGTCCGGAGACGGCCGCGGCGGTCCCCCCGGCCGCGGCGGCCGTCCCCGGAGTCTTGTGCTCGGGCGTCATCGCGGACCCTCCCGGGAGGCAGATTTGAACTGACCGGTCAGTGCAAATCTAGCCGCGCCCAGGACCTCGCGAATCCACCGAGACGGTGACATCTGACACGTGACCGCTACGCCCCAGGTCACACAGGTTCGATGCAGTGACTTGCATCACATCGCCGCCACCGGGGCCGCGCTATTGGACGACTCGTCCGATCTGCGAGACTGCGTGGCATGACCGAATCGTCGCGCGGCGCCGCGGCCGGGCACCGGGGGCCCCGGACGCACCGCCGGCCGGCCCGCCTCGTGAGCGGGCCGGCCGGCGGTGGTGCCGCCGCCTCTAGGCGGTGGTGTTCGGCAGCGAGGTGTACGCGGTGAACTTCGCGTAGGACTCGAAGACGGCCGTGTTCTTGCCCGCGGCGGACGGCAGGCCCGCGCGGAAGTCGGCCACCGCGTTGAGGAGGCCGTTCCAGCCGCAGCCGGACGACTTCGGCACCGCGAACGCGTTGTCGACCAGCGTCGAGCCGATGACGCCGTCGCCCACCGGGTGCGCGGGCGTGCCGGAGATCGGCTGGTTCGGCGGCGGCGGGGACGTCGTCCCGAAGGTCAGGTTCAGCACGATCGGGTCCTGGCCGCTCCCGATGTAGCAGGTGTCGCCGAGCAGCGGGTTGATCGTCTTGATCTTGAGCCGCAGGCGGAGCGCGATCTGGCCCTCGGGGGCCAGTTCGGGGTCGGCCGCCATCTCCGGCTGCGCGCTGATCTGCAGGATGGGGATCACGTCGGTGCCCTCGATGCCGAGGACGCCGCCCTTGACCCGCTGCGGCTCGGCCCGCATCGGGCCGAAGACGCTGTAGCCCTCGAACGTGATCGGGTCGAAGCCGGTCGCCCAGGTCATCTTGATCGGCTGGGTGATCTCCTGGTCGATGGACCCGATCTGCAGCCGCCCGGCGCTGATCACCGTCACGTTGCACTGCCAGAACGTCAGATCTGCGTTCGGCGGCAGCTCGCTGACCGCCGGGCAGTCGTCGAAGTCCAAGCCGGGCGGGACGTCCGCGGCCGCCGGACCGGACAGGCCCGTGAGGGCCAGGGCCGTGAGGCCCGCACCGGCCACCGCCGCGGCGGCGCGCCGCATGGAGGGTGTTCTCATCGTGTCAACTCCTGGGGGAGGGATCATGGCCCGCGCCCTCCGGCGGGGAGGAGCGGCGCGGGCCGGGTACGGCGCGTCGGGCCGGGCTAGGACAGTTCGGTGTAGGGCTTGAAGCTCGCGTACTGCTGGAAGATCGCCGTGTTGTTCCCGGCGGCGGACGGCAGCCCGGCGTACAGGTTGACCAGCCAGTTCTCGAGGCCGAGATCGAGGCCGCACTTGTCCGCCTTCGGCACCGCGAACGCGTTGTCGACCACGGTCGTCTTCAGCACGACCGGGTTCGTCCCCACGACGACGGGCGGTTCGCCGTGGATGGAGGTGTTCGGCGGCGGCGGGTCCGTGGCGCCGATGCCGAGCTTCAGCGCGATCGGGTGCGAGCTCGACCCGATCGTGCAGCGGCTGCCGAGCAGCGGGTTCTGCACGTTCACCGACAGGTTCAGGTTGACCTTCCCGCCGTCGGTGTTGAGCCCGCCCGCGTACTTCGGCTGCGCGTAGACGGCCGTGACGAACGGGTCGCCGAACAGGCCCGGCTGGACCAGGAATTTGCTCGCCTTGAAGGAGCCGAAGACGGTCTGCGCCTCGTAGGTGATGGGATCGAAGCCGTTCGCGTAGGTGAGGGTGATCGGCGACTCGATCGTCGTCTCGATCCCGCCGAGCTTGAACGTCCCGCCGTAGGTGACGGCGATGTTGCACTGCCAGAACTGCGGGTCGGCGCCCGCGGGCAGGTCGGGGCAGGTGGAGAAGTCGAAGTCGGGCAGCGTGTCGGCGGAGGCGGCGGGTGCGGCGGCCACGGCGCCGAGCAGGCTCCCGGTGAGGGCGAGGGCGGCGGCGCCGGCCGGAAGCCGGCGGCGGAGGCTGGAACGCATGGGGACTCCCGGCTGAGGTGGGACGGGCCAGCCGTCGCGGATGGCCCGTCCCGGTGGGGTGGGTCGATCGGGGAACGGGGTCAGGGAACGCGGATCAGGGGCCGAGCAGCAGGTCGTTGCCGCCTGGGCTGGTGACGATCTGGAAGTTGCCGTTGGCCGACGCGGACGCCGGGCAGACCGAGTCGCCGGAGATGAACTGCAGCGACTGGCCGGCCAGCTTGCCCTGCCCGTGCGGGTTGGACGGGACGGGCTTGTTGGCGTTGGAGGGGTTGTAGACGTCGATGTTCAGCGGCGTCGTCGTCGTGAGGCCGTAGTGGCACTCCACGCCCGTGAGCCCCCAGGCCGGGAGGTTCAGGATGGCCTTGATGTCGACGGCCGCGTTCGGCGCGTCGATGACGATCTTGCCGTCCCGGCCGCCCGTGACGGGGGCGTAGTCAACGTGGCCGCCGGTGTAGGGCAGGCCGATCGCGGTGACGGTGGTGGTGCCGCCGCGGTTGTTGGTGCAGCCGGAGAGCGACACGCTGTCGAGGCGTCCGCTGGTGCCGTCGGACTTGGTGTAAGCGCCGAGGCTCCCGCTGCTGCAGCTGTTGATGATGGGGCCGAGGAAGCTGTTCCCGGCCAGCGTCACGTTGCCGAGGTTGGTGGCGATGACGCTGCCGGTGTACGGGGAGCCGCCGGAGGTGATGGTGCCGGACGCGAGCGCGGTTCCGGCCATTCCGACGAGCAGAGCCGCCGATCCCACCAGGGGAATGGCGATTTTGCCGAGCTTTCTCATGCTGCCTCTTTCAGGGTGGGAGACATGTGCACGACGTCCCGCACGGTCTGGGCCCGTGACCGCGCAGCGGATGTCGCGGCACACGGGACGGAACCATGAATGAAGGCGTTCATCAAGGGGCGGGCCATTCCGGCGGAGCGCCGGACCGGGTTTCTGCTTTCGGGTTACCGGCCCGGCGCTTGTCCGAATAGGGGCCCGGTGGCCGTGTGGTGTCCGTCACGTTGCGCGGTGGTCGCCGGTGAACGCGCAGCGTGTGCGGGCGCCGGCCGGCCGCCGCGGAGCTGACTCGATGGTCATTTCGGTTTGAGTTCCCGCTGGCCGGATCCGGCCACACCTCGAACGGGCCCGTCTCGGCCGGCCGGCATTGCGGGCTTCAACTGGACGAACACCCTTGGTCCTGCGGAGAGGGGCTGTGCCGTGGCCTCAACCGGACCAGCGGCAGGCACAAGGAATACCCTGGCGCGTCCCGGAATTGCGCGCCTTTCGCCAATTCGGGAAGGGGCCGAACCCCTACTCGCGCCGGGGCGCGTCCGGCCCCCAGCGGTCGGAGTCGGGGAGCGCGAACGTGTGCAGCAGGCCGTCCAGCAGCTCCGGCAGGCGGTCGGTCTCGCCCCGCGAGATCCGCGCGTAGGCGACCTGGTAGATCCCGCCGACGACCGTCTCCGCCAGCAGTTCCGGGCTCGGGTAGTGGGGGAAGAGCTCGTGCATGTTGTCGGTCACGACCTGCGCGAACGCGGCGAGCGTCCGGTCCCGGCGGGCCGCCGCCACCGGCCCGGCGGACAACGACTCGATCACGCACATCCGGGCCGCGCGCGGGTGGGCGGCGAGGTAGCGGAGGAACTCGCCGACGCCCGCGCGGACCCGGCTGAGCGCGTCCGGCTCCTCCCGGTAGGTGTCCACGACGCTGTCCATCATTTGCCCGACTTCAAGGTCATAGGCGTGTAGAAAGGCGTCGTCCTTGTTCTTGAAATGGACATAGAACGTGGCGCGGGAAACGCCCGCATTCGCGATGATGGAATCGACGGTGAGGCTCCGGTACCCGTCGGTTCCGGCGATGTCCACGACGGCCGAGAGAATGCGGGACACCTGGTGGCTCGCGACGTAGTCCCGGGACAGGCGGTGCCGGCCCGAGGGGAGCCGCCGCAGTTCGCCGACACCGTCCCGATCCATCACCGCTCCCCGCGCTCGCGACAAACCGCCGAGCGGATCGTCTCACGGCGCGCGGAGAGTCCACACCCCTCAGCGGACGGTGATGACGGCGGAGCCGTGGCCGAAGAGTCCCTGGTTCACCGCGATGCCCGCCCTGGCGTTCTCGACCTGGCGGCCCTCGGCCCGGCCGCGCAGCTGCCAGGTGAGTTCGCACACCTGCGCGATCGCCTGGGCCGGGATCGCCTCGCCGAAGGAGGCCAGGCCGCCGCTCGGGTTGACCGGGACGCGGCCGCCGAGCGTCGTGGCGCCGGAGCGGAGCAGCTCCTCGGCGCCGCCCTGCTCGCACAGCCCGATGTCCTCGTACCAGTCGAGTTCGAGGGCCGTGGACAGGTCGTACACCTCGGCGAGCGACAGGTCCTCGGGGCCGAGGCCGGCCTCCTCGTAGGCGGCGTGCGCGATCGCGGAGCGGAACGGGCGCTCGGGGGCGGCGGCGGTCATCGCCGAGTCCGTCGCGAAGTCGGGCAGGTCCAGGACGGTCTTGGGGAAGGTCGGCGTGACCGTCGAGATCGCCGGGATGCGCACCGGGTCGGTGACGCCGTGCCGGCGGGCGAAGTCCATCGAGGTGAGGACCAGGGCGGCGCCGCCGTCGCTCGTCGCGCAGATGTCCAGGAGGCGCAGCGGGTCGGCGACCACGGCGGACTCGCGGACGTCCTCCGCCGTCACCTCCTTGCGGTACCGGGCGTTCGGGTTCGCCAGGCCGTGCCGCGCGTTCTTCACCTTGACGGCGGCGAAGTCGTCCAGCGTCGCGCCGTACATCGCCATGCGGCGGCGCGCGTAGAGGGCGAAGTAGATCGGGTTCGTGGCGCCCAGGAGGCGGAAGCGCAGCCAGTCGGGGTCGTCGGGGCGGTCGCCGCCGACGGGCTTGAAGAAGCCCTTCGGGGCGGCGTCGGCGCCCACCACCAGGGCGACGTCGCACAGGCCGGCGAGGATCTGCGCGCGCGCCGTGTTGATGGCCTGCGCCCCGGAGGCGCATGCCGCGTAGCAGCTCGACACCCGCGCGCCCGACCAGCCGAGCGCCTGCGCGAACGTGGCGCCCGCGATGAACCCCGGGTACCCGTTCCGGATGGTGTCGGCGCCCGACACGTACTGGACGTCCGGCCACGAGAGCCCGGCGTCGGCGAGCGCGGCCCGGGCGGCCGCGAGCCCGTACTCGACGAAGTTGCGCCCCCACTTGCCCCACGGGTGCATCCCCGCGCCGAGGACGGCGATGTCGCGACTCATTCGACGGGCCTCCACATCCAGACCGTGTATTCGGCTTCGTCGTCCTCGTAGAGGACGCCCTCGGTCAGCTCGACCTCCATACCGACCTCCAGGTCGTCGACCGTGTGGCCGGGAGCGACCTGGCCGAGGACGACCATGCGTTCGGCTTCGAGTTCGACGGCCGCGACCGTGTAGGGGACGAACGGGTCGGGGGAGACGTACGGGGGCGGCGGCTTGTAGCGCGAGTCGGCGTACGACCAGACGCGCCCGCGGCCGGACAGGGCGTACTGCTCCAGTTCCGAGCCGTCCTTCGGCCCCGTGCATGCGGGGTTGCGGCATGCCAGCTCGTTGCGCGGGAAGTACGGCGTTCCGCACGACGAGCAGCGGGTTCCGAGCAGGCGGACGTCGCCGTCCGCGGTCGTGAACCAGCCCTCGACGGCCGGACGGCGCTCCTTGGGTGTGCTCACGCGGGTCGTGGTCACGCGGCCCCTCCTCGTGTCGTCCGGCGCAGCGTAACAACCAAACGATCGTTAGAAAGAATGCGCGTCCGGTGAGCGGGACCGGATCGCCGGGCCAGCTAACTGACGCGTCAGTCACTTCGCTACAGTGAACCGAGTCGGATTCTGCCCACTGCCGCCACCGGGGTGGGAGCGAGTAGGGAGCGCGCGGATGCGGACTGGACTTGAGGGAAGGACGGCCCTGGTCACGGGTGCGTCCCGGGGCATCGGGAAGGCGATCGCGGCCGCGTTCGCCGCCGAGGGCGCCAACGTGGTGATCTCGTCCCGCAAGCAGGCGGCGTGCGACGAGGTCGCCAAGGAGATCGGCGCGGCGAACCCGGGCGTGGGCGTGCTCGCCAAGGCGGCGCACGTGGGCCATGCCGACGAGGCCGCCGCCTGCGTGGACGCGGCCGTGGAGCGGTTCGGCGGCATCGACATCCTGGTCAACAACGCCGGCACCAGCCCCTACTTCGGGCCGATGGCCGACATCGAGCCCGCCGCCGCCGCGAAGACCGTCGAGGTCAACCAGTACGCGGTCGTGCAGTGGACGCAGCTCGCGCTCAAGGCGTCCATGGCCGAGCGCGGCGGCTCCATCATCAACATCGCGTCCGTCGGCGGCATGGTCACCGAGCACGGCATCGGCTACTACAACGCCACGAAGGCCGCGGTGATCCACCTCAGCCGGCAGTTCGCGATGGAGCTGGCGCCCAAGGTGCGGGTGAACTGCATCGCGCCGGGCCTCGTCAAGACCCAGCTCGCCCGCGCGCTGTGGGAGGCGAACGAGGCCGAGATCAGCAAGTACATGCCGCTCGGCCGCCTCGGCGAGCCCGAGGACATCGCGAACGCGGCCGTGTTCCTCGCGGGAGACGCCTCGTCCTGGATGACCGGGCAGACCATGGTCGTGGACGGCGGCGCCACCATCCGCCCGTCGATCGCCTAGGAGGACGCGCATGTCACGCTGGGGACTGACCATTCCGCTGACCGGGCTCTCGCTGGCAGAGCACCGCGAGATCGTCGCCGAGCTGTCCGGGCTCGGCTACACCGACGCCTGGTCCGCCGAGACCAACGGCACCGACGCGTTCACTCCGCTGGCGCTCGCCTCCCAATGGGGCCCGGAGCTGCGCCTCGGCCCCGCGATCGTCCCGGTCTACACGCGCGGGCCCGCGCTGCTGGCCCAGCACGCCGCGACCCTCGCGGGCCTCGCGCCCGGACGGTTCGTGCTCGGCATCGGCACCTCGTCCGACACGATCGTGCAGCGCTGGAACGGCATCCCGTTCGACGAGCCGTACAAGCGGGTGCGCGACACGCTGCGCTTCCTCCGCAAGGCGCTCGCCGGGGAGAAGGTGAAGGAGGAGTACGACACCTTCGCCGTCAGGGGATTCAAGCTGGACAACGCGCCCGCCGTGCCGCCGCCGATCGTCCTCGCGGCGCTGCGTCCCGGCATGCTGCGCCTCGCCGCGCGGGAGGCCGACGGCGCGATCACGAACTGGCTCGCGCCGAAGGACGTCCGGACGGTGCGCGGCGAGCTGGGCGACGAGCCCGAGCTGATCGCGCGGCTGTTCGTGTGCCCGACCGCCGACGCCGGGGAGGCCCGCGCGATCGGCCGCTGGATGATCGCCGCGTACATGACGGTCCCCGTCTACCGGGCGTTCCACGAGTGGCTCGGACGCGGTGAGGCGTTGCGCCCGATGAACGAGGCCTGGGCGGCCGGCGACCGGAAGAAGGCCCTGGAGGTCATCCCGGACGAGGTCGTCGACGACCTGATCGTGCACGGGTCGCCCGAGGCGTGCCGGGCCCGGATCCGCGAGTACGTGGACGGCGGCCTGACCACGCCGGTCATCGCGGTCGTCCCCGGCGGCGGGCTCTCCGCGGCGGAGGCGGTCCGGGCGCTGGCCCCGGCTGCGGACTGACGTTCCGGCTGCTCACGGGCTGCTCACGTCTCGATGTTTGCCGCCATGCCGATCGGGGAGGGTGGGGCAGATCCGATATGAGAACGACAGAGACGTGAGGAGAGCTGATCGTGCTCACCCTGACCAGCGGTGCCGTCCAGGTCATTCGTACTGTGACCGCGAACCCGGAGCTTCCTCCGGAGACCGGCATCCGCATCGAGTCCGGGCTCGACGGCTCGGACGCCCTGCGGCTCTCGGTCGCCCCCGCGCCCGAGGCCGGCGACCAGGTGGTCGAGGAGGAGGGCGCCAAGGTCTACCTGGAGCCCACCGTCGCCGAGATGCTCGACGACAAGACCCTGGACGCGCAGGTCGACCCGCAGGGAGACGTCGCGTTCACCATCGCCGAGGGGGCCGAGGGAACCCCTACCTGACGCGCGGGACGAGACCCCGGGCCCCCTCGCCGGGCGCCCGGGGTCTCGCTCTGTCATCGCGACGCAGCTCTGTCAGCGCATCGCCGTTCTGTCAGCGCATCGCCGCGACGACGGCGACCACGGCGAACACGAAGGCCGCCGTCGTGAGGATCATGAAGGCGGCGATCACCGCGCAGGCCAGGCCGCGCGGCTGGTCGCGCCAGGTTCCGTAGCGGTTGCGCACCTGCCGGTCCAGTTCTTGCCGGGACGGCCGTCTCGCGTCCGGGGGGTCGGGCGAAGGCGGGGTCGTCACGACCGCCAGTCTGGCAGATCCCGTCTCAGCCGAAGGACGGATGCGGGCCGAGGGCCCAGTACTCGTAGAGGCCGTAGCCGGTGGTCGCATCGGTGGGTTGCGCTCCATCCAGGTATTCGTAGCGGCCGACGGCGTCGACCATGCCCCACATGCGGGCGGCGTCGTCCGGTTTGCGGGTGTCGTAGGCGACGCCCTGGACCTTGATGTCCGGCCCCTGGTACATGCCGTGCTTCCAGTCGGGCTCCAGCCCGTACCCGGTGCCGACCATCAGGTGGACGGGCAGGATCGGCGTCGCCCTCACCTCGAACGGCTCCCCGCCAGGCGGCGCGAACCGGAGCGTGGCGGTGACGACGTCGCGGGTGCCTTCGGCGTACACGGGACGGTATTCGGGACGTCCCAGGTACTCGGTCTCGCGGTCGGGCCAGACCCGGGTGGCCTCCTCCAGGATGCGGCGGCCCTTCTCGTCCTCCTGCATGATGCAGAGGATCGAGTGGTCCTCGAACTGGATCGGCGTGTACAGCCAGTAGAACGTTCCCGCGTTCTTGATCTGGATGCCCGGCGGCTCTGGCTCGCCCACGGGGCGGATGCCCCAGGAGCGGTCTCGGGACCCCCACCAGTGGTCGGGCGTGACCTCGATGGTCTCGCCCTCCACCGTGATGGTGCCGGTCCAGCGGCCGGTCTGCGCGAGGCGCCGCGAGTCGAAGACGACGCGTTCCTGCCAGCGCAGGTAATGCGGGGGCTCCAGCGTCGCCGGGATCGTCCCCTCCCAGGTGAGGTCGAACGAGAGGCCGTGCTCGTTCTCGTCCAGGACGACCCTGAGCCGCTTCAAGCCCTCGATGACCTCCACACGGAACGGGCCGACCGTGGTGTCCATGCGGTCGTCGCCCAGCTCGCGCGACGCCCGGACGACCTTGTGCAGCGGGCCGCGCCGCACGACCGCGAACGCGTCCATCACCCCGAGGTTCGGGTACTGCCCGACGCCGATGAGCATCATCATCTCGTCCGAGCAGGGGTGGACGTTGAAGTAGTACCGGTCGTAGAAGTTGCGGTCGGACGTGGTGACGTGGCGCATCACCTCGGGCGCCTGGTGGATCGGGTAGTCGTCGAGCGGCGAGAGCGTCACCGGCCGGCCTCCAGGATGCGCGCGAGCAGCTGAGTGCAGTTGTTGTTGTAGGGGAAGTCGGAGGTCTCGTCGATCCAGCCGAAGTCGATCATCGCCTGCCCGATCCGGGCCATGATCACCGAGAACTTGAAGCCGGAAAGGATCTCGTAGTACGCCATGTTCCGCATCGGGCGTCCGAGCAGCTCCTCGTAGCGGGCGACGGTGTCGGCGTAGGACGGGAAGCCGTCCAGCCTTTCCGCGGCCATCCCGTCGCTGTGGTGCCGGTCGAGGAACATGAACCAGGCCAGGTCCTCCTCGGGCGCGCCGAGCGCCGCGGTCTCCCAGTCCAGGACGGCCTTCGGCACGCCGGCCTGGAAGATCACGTTGCCGATGCGGGAGTCGCCCCACAGCGCGACGGGCGCGTCCGGCTCCTCGGGACGGTTGGCCTTCAGCCAGGCGAGCGCCTTGAGCGCGGTCTCCTGCGGGCCCTTGTAGGCCCAGTGCAGGTAGTGCTCGTAGTAGTTCAGCCGCTGGTCGAGACCGGGCGCCCCCCACTTGGGCTGGTCGAGGAAGCCGAGTCCCAGTTCCCCGACGTCCAGCCGGTGCAGATCCGCGAGGATCCCCAGGGTGGACCACCACATCGCGGCCCGCTCGTCCGGCTCGGCCTCGGTCACCCAGCCGCCGGTGTGGTACGGCGGCATGTCGGTCGGGACGCGGCCATCGATGCGCCCCATCACGAAGAACGGGGCGCCCAGCACGTCCGTCGACGGCTCGTACCAGCGGATCGGCGGCACCGGGATGGACGTGCGCTCGTCCAGGATCCGCATGAGCCGGTACTCGTTCTCGAATCGGGGTTCGGGGAAGACCTGGTACCTGGTGGGGGCGACCCGTGCGACGAACGGCTCCCGCCTGGTCTCGCCGCCGTCCGTCCACTCGGCGTCGAAGATGAGTGTCTCGTTGGAGAATCCGCTGGTCTGCGGGGTCTCCACATGAGGGATCCGGACGCCGGGCAGGTGCCCGGCGAGCCAGTCGGCCAGCGCGCTTCTGGTGACCTCGGGATCGCGTTGGTCGGGAACGGGCATCGCCGCCTCCTTGCGCCGAACCAAAGTAGAACGTGTTCTATCAAGGAGCCGGGGGGCGGTCAATGGGCCCGGCCTCCCCGTCGTGCGACCATGGCCGGATGCGTCTAACGAAGCTCGGGCACGCCTGCGTCCAGATCGCCGAGGACGATCGCACCATCGTCATCGACCCCGGTTCCTTCAGTGAGGCGTCCGGCGCGCTGGCCGCCGCCGACGCCGTCCTGATCACCCACGAGCACTTCGACCACTTCGACGCCGACGCTCTGCGCGCCGCGATGGCCGAGCGCCCGGAGCTGGAGGTCTGGACGTCCCGGGTCGTCGCCGAGAACCTCGCCGACCTCGGCGGACGCGTGCACCAGGTCGGCCACGGCGACGCCGTGACCATCGCCGGGTTCGACGTCCACGTCTACGGCGAGGACCACGAGCTCCTCCACCCGGACGTGCCGCCCATCCCGAACGTCGGTTTCCTCGTGGACGGGGAGGTCTTCCACCCGGGCGACGCGCTCACCGTCCCGTCCGAGCCCGTCCCGACCTTGTGCCTGCCCGGCAACGCGCCCTGGATGAAGATCACGGAGCTGTTCTCCTACACGCGCGAGGTCGGCCCCGAGCGCGCCTTCGTCATCCACGACGGCCTGCTGAACGACATCGGCCTCACAGTGATGCAGACCGCCGTCACCAGGGCCGGCGACGAACTCGGCAAGGACTTCCGCCGCCTGTCCCCCGGCACCTCCGTGGAACTGGCCGCCAAGTGAACCGAGTGTCCACACCCCGGCCCGTTCAGGCCGTGTTCTTCGACATCGGCGAGACCCTCATCAATGAGGGGGAGATCTATGGGCGCTGGGCCGACTGGCTGGGCGTGCCGAGGCACACGTTCCTCACCAAGCTGGGCGCGGTGCTCGCGCTGGGCGGCGACTACCGGGACCTCTTCGAGTACTTCCGGCCCGGGTTCGATCTTGCCGAGGAGGAACGGCGCCGGGCGGGGGCGGGCGTCCCGAACGGGTTCGGGGCCGACGACCTGTACCCCGACGCGCGGGCGTGCCTGTCCGGGCTGCGCGACCAGGGCCTCTACGTCGGGATCGCGGGCAACCAGCCCGTCGAGGCGGCGGCGCAGATGGCGGCGCTGGGCCTGGACGCGGAGGTCGTCGGCATCTCGGGGGTGTGGGGCGTCAGCAAGCCGTCCCACGAGTTCTTCGAACGCTGCGCCCAGCTCGCGGACGTGCTGCCCGACCGCGTCCTCTACGTGGGGGACCGCATCGACAACGACGTCCGCCCCGCCCTGGAGTTCGGGATGCGGGCGGCGTTCCTGCGGCGCGGCCCCTGGGGGCACATCCAGGAGGACGACGACGCGCTGCGCGAGTGCCTGTTCGTCCTGGACGACCTGGTCGGCCTGCCGAAGCTCCTCGCCGAGTACAACGCCCCGTAGGGCGCCCCTAGGGGACGTCCCCTAATCCCGGAGTATGGCTCGGGAACGGGACGTATGGCGGATGTGGGACGTGCCGTCCGGTTCGTAGCGTGGGGAATGTGGCCGCGAAACCCGCGGCCGTGTTCACCACTCGACGAAACGGGGAGAGAAGAACCCATGAACGGCCTTTACCGTCCGCGCAACGACCGGATGATCGCGGGTGTCTGCGCCGGCCTCGGCCGCCGGTTCGGCATGAGCCCCGGGACCGTCCGGCTCCTCTTCGTGCTGTCGTGCCTGCTGCCGGGCCCGCAGTTCGTCGTCTACCTTGTCCTGTGGGTGATGATGCCGAACGAGGACCGCCACATGGCGTCCACCCGGTAACTCAAGATCATTGATAGCGCTCGACCGGGCCCGCCCTTGGGTGTTAGATCGGGGCACCACCATCGGACCTCTTCCGCCGTCCGGTCGCCGCCGCGGGGACCGCCGGGCGTGAAGGTGTCCGCCCCGCCGTGGGAAGGGAAGGAGCCGCGGTGCCTGAGCAGGCCCCGGGTCCCGGCCGCAGCGCCCGGCCCGGCCGGGCCGGCCCGGCCGGCGACGGAGCCGCCGCGCGCGAGGCCGAGTACGCGGCGCGGCTGCTGGGGTTCCTGCGCGACCTGGCGCGGGCCCGGCGGCGCCCGTCCCGCGACCTCGCCGACCACGACCACGTCCACTGGCTGGCCGGCCTGCCCGGCGACGTCTACGTGGAGGCGGACGCCGGGCCCGGCGACGTCCTGTTCAGCGTCCCCGTCATCCCGCTCACGCCGCCCGTCGTGCTGGACGAGTTCGACGGGTGGCTCGGGCTCCGCAACTGGTACCGGCTCCTGCGGGAGCTGGCCGACGAGGAGGTCGTGCTGGCGACGGGCCTGCTGTCATGGCGCCCGGCCGTCCACGACCATCTGCTCTGCACGCCGGTCCGGATCGTGGTGGACGAGCGGACGGAACGCATCGACGTCGTCCTCGCCGGGCACACGACCCTGCGCGACAGGGAACTGCTGTCCGGGCACCCCGGTTTCCGGCCCGCCGGCTGGATCGCGGACGCCGTCCAGACCGGGCAGGGTTTCGGGCTGAACGCGTCGGTCGGGGACGTCCTCCGCAAATGGTGCCAGGTGGCGCTGACCACCCCCGCCGACTACCGCGAGGACTGGACGCCCGACACCGACACCGTCTCGCCCGCCCCGCGCATCCGGCTGGCGCCCGCCCTGGTCGTCCGGCCGCCGGGCCGCGCCGCCGTCGCCGACCACCACGCCACGCTGCTGAGCCTGCTGCCGCGCGGCGTGCCGGCCGGGCTGGCGCGGCTCGTGGCCGGGAAACCGCAGGTCCTGCACGTACCCGAGCGTGCCCCGGAGACCGTCCCCGACCTGCTCACCGGGCTGCTCTCGCGCGGCCACCGGGTGCTCGTGGCCACGTCGGGGCCCGCCGCCTCCGCCGCGCTCCGCGCCGCCCTCCCGCAGGGCCTCGCCGCGCTCGCGGCGACCGACCAGGCCACCGCCGCCCAGGTCGCGGACGCGATCCGCGCCGCCGAACCTGACCTGGAGGCGGCGGCCGAGCGCGAGCGGGCCGCCGATCGGCGGGTCACCGAGCTCACCCAACGCGCCAACGACGAAGCGGACGAACCCGCACAGGACCGCCGCGACGAAGAGCCCGAACTGTCGTGGATGCCGGTCCGGCCGGACATGCCGCCGACCCCGCCGATCTCCCGGTCCGAGGCCGCCGAACTCGTCGTCCTCCTCGCGGAGGAGAGCGCCGCGCGCAAGGCCCGCACCGCGCAGCGCGACGTCGACCCGGGTGCGCTGCCGAGCGCCGCCTACGTCCGCACCCTGATCGACGCCGAGGTCACCGCCGCCGAGCGGGCCGAACGCGCCAGGACGGACCTGTCCCAGCGCCTCGCCGACAGCGACGTCACCCTCCTCGCCCGGCTCGACGGCGACGCGTCCGTCGTCACCGCCGCGCTCCACGAGCTCGGCCTCGACGGCCACCCGGGCGGCTGGAACGCCGCCGACCTCGCCGTCCGCGCCTTCGGGGACGCCCTCGCCGAACGCCGCCCGCTCATCTGGTCCCGCGTCTCGGAGATGACGTCCCGCGCCCAGTGGGCCGAACGCGCCCTGGCCGAACTCGGCGCCCACCGCGTCGAGCTGCCCGCCGACGCCGACCTGCGCGGCCTCGCCGCGGCCGCCCAGGACCTGCGCGCCCACCTCGCCGGCGGCGGCACGCTGAAGCGCGGCCCGCTCCGCTCCGCCGCCCAGCGCCAGGCCGAGCCGCTCCTCACCACCGTCACCGTGGACGGCGCCGCGCCCACCACGCCGGAGCTGCTCGACCTCGTCCACACCGACCTCATGGTGCGGATCACCTGCCGCGAGCTCCAGTACGTGTGGGAGGCCGCCGGCATCTCCTTCCCCGCCGACCTGCCGCCCGCCGAGCGCGTCACCCGGTTCGTCCGCGCCCACGCCCGCCTCGCCCGCATCGGCGAGGCCATGCGCGCCGTCGACTCGACGCGCCGCCTCCTCGACCGGGGCGGCTTCGGCATCAACCTCGCCCACCCCGTCCAGTGGCACACCTACGCCTCCGCCCTCCGCAACGCCCTCGAAGGGCTCGGCGTCAACCGGGCCGGCGCCGACCTCGACGCGCTCCGCGACTCGATCGGCCCCGCCGCCGCCGACGACCCGCCCGAACTCGCCGCCGCCGTCGAGGCCGTCGACGCCCGCGACGCCGGCGCCTACGGCCGCGCCCTCGGCGCCCTCGCCGAGGCCCGCCACGAGCGCTCCCTCCAGATCCGCTGCGAGGAGCTCCTCGCCCGCGTCCGCGCCGTCCACCCCGACCTCGCCAACCTCCTGATCGCCACCGACGGCGACGAGGCCTGGACCGCCCGCACCCGCCGCTGGGAGGACGCCTGGACCTGGGCCCGCCGCGCCACCGCCGCCGCCCCGCCCGCCGCCGACCGCACCCGCGCCGACCTGGCCGCCGCCCGGGAGGAACTCCACGCGGCCCGCACCGCCCTCACGGCCGCCCGAGCCTGGGCGTCCGCCGTCGCGCTCGCCGACGTCCCCGCCTGGATCCTCCCGCTCTGGCGCATCCCGGACGTCCTCCCGCCCGCCCACGACTCCTTCGACGTCGTCATCGTCGACGGCGAGCACGAGGCCGGCGCGGAGGCCCTCTACATCCTGTGGCTGGCCCCCCGGGCCATCCTCGTGGGCCCCGCCGGCCCCGACCTGCCGCCCCCCGAGGGCCCACTCCCCGCCACCCGCCTCCCGTCCCACCTGCACGAGGCGATAACCCCGACGACCTCCCTCTTCAAGGCCCTGACCGAGCCCGCGGCGCCCGCGTCGCCCTCCCCGCGCGACACCGTCCCCGACCCGGGAATCAAGGCCCCCCGGCCCTCCGCCGAACCCCCGCCGAGACCCGAGGCGCAAGAACGGCCGCAGGCACGCCCGGCCACGCCGCCTCCGCATGCCCCCGCACAAGGATCGGCCGTCCGGCGCCCCGGCGAACGGCCCGCGCCGCCGCCCCCGGCAAGACGCGGCGACATGCCGGGCCACGCCCCCCGCGCGACACCGCAACCACGATCCGGGCCGCCTGCATCGGAACAACGGCCGGGCGGCCCGCCCCGCCGACTGGACGCCCCCGCCCAAGACGCCATGCCCACGCGCCCGGGCACGCCCGCGCCGGGGCCGGGCGCCCCGGGCGAGGGCGCGGCTCGCAGGCCGCGCCCCCCGGCGGCCCAGGCGCCGCAGCCGGGGCCGGACGCTCCCCGCGTGCCCGCGGACGCGAGTCGTGAGCCGGATTCCCCGGCGGCCACGAGACGGTCGCCGGTGGTGGGGCCGAACGCGCCGCAGACGCGTCCGGGGGCACCGGTCTCCCCGGACGGCGGTCCGCCCAGGGAGAGAGACAGTGGTCCGCCCAGGGAAAGAGACAGTGGCCCCCCCAGGGAAAGAGACGGCGGTCCGCCCGGGCAGAGGGACGGCGCGGTGCGCGGTCCGCGCCGCGCGGAACCGGGCGTGCGGCCGCCGGAGCGTGCTCCGGAGTCCGCGAACGTCCCGCCGCGCAGGCTGGACGCGCCCCGGCTCGAGCCGCGCGAGGGCCGGCCGGGCGGGCGCGGGGCCGCGGGCCCGCCGCCCCGGCGCCTGGACGCGGCGGGGCAGGACCAGCGCGGTTCCGGGGCGGAGCGGCGGCCGCCCGCGGCGCCTTCGGACATTCCCGCCATCTGGGGCAGGCCCGGTGCCAGGACCGAGCCGCCCGTTCCGCCGGAGGAGACGCCGGCCGCCCCGGTGCAGGTGCGGCGCGGGCAGTCGATCGCCGCGTACAAGCGGCCCGAGCTGGTCGAGATCGTCGGGCGCATCGCCGAGCGCGAGCCGGACCTCAGCGACGATCAGATCGTCGAGCTGGTCGCGCGGCTCCTCGCGTGTCCCGAGGACGAGGCGCTCCTCGTCGGCGCCCGGCTCCGCTACGCCGTCCAGATGTACCGGCAGCGCCCCCGCTAACGCGGTGACCACGAACGCCGGCCAGGTCGTCGGAGGGCCTTTCGCGGCGGGCGATACGTGAGGATTGGTCGATGGTCGACGCCGTGAAGAGCCCGGAAAACGTCATGTTCCTGCAGGAGAGCGCGGCCCGTGGCCAGCCCGCAGAGCGCGTGGATGACGTCGGTGGGTGGTGGCTGCGCTTCTCCCCGGACTGCTCCTGGTGGGTGGGGGCGGTTCTGCCGCATGGTGGCGCCGGTGTGGACGACGTGACCCGCAGGGTCGTCGAAGCGGAAGAATTCTATGCCGTGCACGGCTCGATTCCGCGGTTCCAAGTTACGCCGCGGGTTTGTGCGGAAGAGCTCGACGCTGTTTTGGGCGCACGCGGATATCTCCGGCACAGTTCGGTGTCGTTGCAGGTCGCGGACACTTCCCGCGTCCTGGAGCGGGCAAGGAGATTGCACGTTCGGCTGGACGAACGGCCGACGCGGACGTGGTTCGCGACCTGGCAGGCGGTGAATGGTGATTCTCGCGCTGAATGGGACATGCTCGCCCGCGTTGATCTGCCGTCCGCCTACGCGTCCGCGATGGTGGGGGACGAAGTCGTCGCCGTCGGACGTGCGGTAGCCGACAGGGGATGGGCGGGCATTTTCAGCATGGCGACTCTTCCCCGGGCCCGTGGGAAGGGCTCGGCGCGAAATGTGCTGGCAACCCTGGCCGACTGGGCCGCCGGGAACGGAGCCGACCGCATGTATCTCCAGGTCGAGCGCGACAATGGCCCGGCGACGCGGCTCTATGAGCGGGCGGGCTTCACCGAGATATGCGCCTACCACTACCGCATCCCGAACTCTGCGCGAGAACGGGCCCGTCTGTGTGAGCTTCCCGGCCGGTGACTTCGGGACGGTCGATCTGGGACCCGCGCCCCGGATGAGGCGCGGATCAGGACGGCCGGGAACGCCCGGTGGTTCATGGACGACAAGCGGTCTCACTGAATCCGCGCACCAATGTCAGTGGATGTCTGTACAAATATCATGTGACGGAGTGGGACGAGGAGGCGCTGGCGCGGTTGCGCGCCGCCGCCCACACGGGCGACGGCGATGCCGGTGTGCTTCGGGGACGCCCGCTCGAGCCCGTGCTCCAATACGCCGGCGACGTGCTCGTGGCCGCACTCGCCAAGGGCCGAACAGACGCCGAACTGGCTCGCGAATGCCTGAATGAACTGCACGAACGTGATCTTCCGGGCGATGCCGAACTGGCCGCCGAACTCGCCGCCGCGCTCGGGACGCGTCCCGCCGAACCGCTCGTCCCGCTGCCCGTCGACCTGGGCGCCGTGGCAGCGGCCATGGACGACGGCGATCAGGTCCTCGACCTGGCGCGCGGCGACGTCCTGCCCGCCGATGACCTGCCCGCCTATGAGGGGGGCGGGGGCTGCGGGCCGCCGGGAGATGAGATCCCCCATGGTGGGCGGGGATGGTTGCCGATCCCGCCGGCCGCCGTCCCGCGTGGAGAGGACGCCCAGCGGGGAGCCGCGCGGAAATGGCTTGCCGGCGAGGGGTACCGGGCCGTTCCGCGGCGGCTCTAGGAGCCGGGGCGGACCAGGGGGAACGGGATCGTCTCGCGGATGCTGCGGCCCGTCAGGGTGATCAGGAGGCGGTCGATGCCCATGCCCATGCCGCCGGCGGGCGGCATCGCGTACTCCAGGGCGCGCAGGAAGTCCTCGTCGAGTTCCATGGCCTCCGGGTCGCCGCCCGCGGCCTGCAGCGACTGCTCGGTGAGGCGGCGGCGCTGCAGGATCGGGTCGATCAGCTCGGAGTAGGCGGTGCCCAGTTCGAGACCGAAGACGATCAAGTCCCATTTCTCGGCGAGCCGCGGGTCCGACCGGTGCGGGCGGGTCAGCGGGGACGTCTCGGCCGGGTAGTCGCGGACGAACGTCGGCGCCGTCAGGTCCTCCTCGACGAGGGCCTCGAACAGCTCCTGGACGATCTTTCCCTGCCGCCACTGCGGGTCGACGTTCAGTTTGTGGCGTTCGGCCAGCCCCCGCACCGCCGTGAGGGACGTGTCGGGCGTGACCTCCTCCCCGACGGCCTTCGACACCGACTCGTAGACGGTGATCTCCTGCCAGGGCTCGGCGAGGTCGTACTCGACGCCGTCCCGGACGACGACGGAGGTGCCGAGGGCGGCGCGGGCGGCGTCCACGACCAGGGAGCGGGTCAGCGTCGCCATGGTGTCGTAGTCGCCGTAGGGCTCGTACGCCTCCAGCATCGTGAACTCGGGGTTGTGCTTCTGCGAGACGCCCTCGTTGCGGAAGTTGCGGTTCAGCTCGAAGACGCGCCCGATGCCGCCGACGAGGAGGCGCTTCAGGTACAGCTCGGGCGCGATCCGCAGGTAGAGCTGCATGTTGTAGGCGTTGATGCGGGTGGTGAACGGACGCGCGGCGGCGCCGCCGTGGACGGGCTGCAGCATCGGCGTCTCGACTTCGAGGTAGCCGCGGTCGCGCAGCCCGTCGCGGACGGCGGCGATCGCGTCGCCGCGCATCCGCAGCATCCGGCGGGACTCGTCGTTCACGATGAAGTCGACGTACCGCTGCCGGACGCGGGCCTCGGGGTCGGACAGTCCGGAGCTCTTGTTGGGCAGCGGGCGCAGGCATTTCGCCGTGAGCGTCCACGACGAGGCGAGCACCGACAGCTCCCCGCGCCGGGACGTGACGATCTCGCCGCGCACGCCCACCTGGTCGCCGAGGTCGATGAACGTCTTCCAGTGCCGCAGCGACTCGTCGCCGAGCGCGTCCGCGGTCAGCATGACCTGCAGGTCGGCGGTCTCGTCCCGCAGCGTGACGAAGATCAGCCGGCCGTGCTCGCGGGCGAGGACGACCCGTCCCGCGATGGCCGCCGGCACGCCGGTATGGGTGTCGGGGGCCAGCCCCGGGAAGCGGGAGAGGATGTCGGCGGCGAAGTCGGTGCGCTCGCAGCCGAGCGCGTAGGGCTCCATCCCGGCGGCGCGGATCTGGTCGAGCTTGGCGTGCCGCACCCGTTCCTGCTCCGACAGCCGCCGCTGCGGGGCGCGCGCCGCGTCCGCCGCCGCCTCGATCTCCTGGATCTTGTCGACGAGCTCGGTGGACGGGACCATCGCCGCGGCCCGGTCCAGCTTCGGGCGGTTGAAGCTCGGCAGGAACCCCTCGGCGCGGGCATAGGCGAGGCCCAGCCGGATGAGGTGCCGCCCCTGCATGTAGCAGATGAAGCGGGGGCGCCAGTGCGGCAGGTACTTGGCGTTCGACAGGTACAGCGATTCGAGCTGCCAGAACCTCGACGCGAACGACAGGAACCGGTAGTAGAGCCGCGCGACCGGCCCGGCCCCTATCTGGGAGCCGCGCTCGAACGCCGACCGCAGCATCGCGAAGTTCAGCGAGAGCTGCTGCGCGCCGACCGCGGCGGCCTTCTCCGCCAGCTTGGCGACCATGTACTCGTTGAGGCCGTTCTCGGCGAGCCGGTCGCGGCGCATCAGGTCGAGCGACAGCCCGGCCCGCCCCCACGGGACGAAGCTGAGCAGCCCGCGCAGCTCACCGTGCGCGTCGAACGCCTCGACCATGACGCAGCGCCCGTCGGTGGGGTCGCCGAGGCGGCCGAGGGCCATCGAGAAGCCGCGTTCGGTCTCCTCGCCGCGCCAGGCGTCGGCGCTGCGGATCAGCTTGGCCATCTCCCAGCCGGGGATCTGCGAGTGCCGCCGGATCCGGATCGTGTACCCGGCCCGCTCCACCCGCCGGACGGCCTGCCGGACCTGCCGCATCTCGCGCCCGTCGAGGTTGAAGTCGGTGAGGTCGATGATCGCCTCGTCGCCGAGTTCGAGCGCGTCGAACCCGTGCCGCTTGTAGATGTGGGCGGCGCGCTCGCCGACGCTGACCGCGCCGGGGATCCAGGCGTGGGCGCGGCATTCGCCCAGCCACGCCTCGATCGCCTGGTCCCAGGATTCGGGGTCGCCGAGCGGGTCGCCGCTGGCCAGGGAGACCGAACCCTCCACCCGGTAGGCGATGGCCGCCTTACCGTTCGGCGCGACCATGACGTCCTTGTCGCGGCGCAGCGCGAAGTAGCCGAGCGAGTCCTGGTCGCCGTACTCGGCGAGCAGGGCGCGCGCCGCGAGCTCCTCGGCGGGGGACAGGACGGGGTCGCGCCGCCCCGGCTTGAACAGCGCCCAGAACGTGACGATCAGCAGCCCGGTGCCGAGGCTCCACAGGATCGCGTCCACCCAGAACGGCACCGAGACGTCGATCGGCTTGCCGGTGACGCGCGGCCCGAGGACGGTCTGGGAGATCGCGTAGAGCGGATGCGTCCAGAAGTCGCCGCTCGCGTTCCGGTCCGTGACGGTGACCAGGAACGTGCCGATTCCGCAGGTCACGACCAGGAGGCTGGTGAAGACGATGGTGGCGAGCCGGCGGTTGGCGCGGTCGGGCAGCGTGGTGAACTGCCGGCGCGCGGCGATCAGCAGGCCGAGGACGGCGAGGTACACGCCGGCCGTGACGAGCAACCCGACGGGGGTGGGCATGTCCGGGCTGATCACCGTCGTCAGCACGGCGGTGACGGCGAGCGCGGTGGGCAGGCAGAAGATCAGGACGAGGATCCGCCACGCCGCCTTCTTGCGCCGCCGGACGCCCATCGACAGCAGGATCCACACCAGCCCGATGGGCACGCTGGGGAACCAGCCGAGGTACCCGATCCAGCGCAGCGCCCAGATATCGGCTATCTCAAGGATGAGACCATAGGAGACCCACGCGAGCAGCGACAGGATCCCGGAGAGACGGGTGTACCAGAAGAAGATCGTCGGCGCGGCCTGGATCAGCCGGCCCCACTCGCCCCGCAGGCCGCCCTGCGGGCCTTTGTCGATCATGGTCCCCCGGTCCGCACGTGGTAGGGACTTCGCTGGTATGGCCGTCTCCTTTTTACCGGGTGTCACGTCGACCACGCTCTCGTCCGCGCGTGCCCGCCCGGCGGCGAACCTCGGGCCCGCGTCGGACGTCGTACGGGTAGGGGGATGCTGCTTGCAAGCTCGGTCCAAGGTTGTCAGCAAAAGTCGATATGGTCGCGGATATGCCAAATGAACCCACCGGCGAGCGGTTGCTCGCCCGCCGCTACCGCCTGGTGACCCAGGTCGGCCGGGGCGGCATGGGGACGGTCTGGCAGGCGCACGATGAGGTCCTCGGTCGTGACGTTGCGGTGAAGGAGGTCATCCTCCCGCATGGTCTCACCGATGAGGAACGCGCCGTGCACCACAAGCGCACGTTCCGTGAGGCCCGCACCGCCGCGCGGCTCGGCCATCCCGGCGTCGTCACGGTCTACGACGTCGTCGAGGAGGACGACCGGCCCTGGATCATCATGGAGCTGATCGAGGCGCGCTCCCTGGACCAGGTGATCAAGCAGGACGGTCCGCTGGAGCCCCGCCGCGCCGCCGAGATCGGCCGGCAGATGCTCGCCGCGCTGCACGCCGCGCACGGCGCCGGCGTCCTGCACCGCGACGTCAAGCCCAGCAACGTGCTGATCACCGGCACGGGCCGGATGGGCGAGCGGGCCGTGCTCACCGACTTCGGCATCGCGACCGCGTCCGGCGACGCCACCCTCACCCAGACCGGCCTCGTGATGGGCTCGCCCGCCTACATCGCGCCCGAGCGCGCGCGGGGCCGCGTCGCCGGCCCGGCGTCCGACCTGTGGTCGCTCGGCGTCACCCTGTACGCGATGCTGCACGGCAGGTCGCCGTTCGAGCGGCCCGAGCCGATGGCCGCGCTGGTCGCGGTGATCTCCGAGGAGCCCGAACCGCCGGAGAAGGGCGGCCGGCTCGTCCCGGTCATCGAGGGGCTGCTGCGCAAGAACCCCGACCAGCGGATGGACGCGATCGAGGCCGGCGCGCTGCTGGACGACATCGTCCGGCAGGAGACCGTCGACACGCAGCGCACCATGGCCGTCGAGTTCTCCATGGACGAGCTCCCCGGCCCCCAGACCACCGTCCAGGACCCCGAGGCGCGCCCGGACCAGCTGACGAGCTTCGACCTCCCCACCGCCAAGGCCCGCGCGGCCGACCCGGCGAACCCCGGCGAGACCGCGCCCGACCCCGACCGGGTCACCTCCTGGCGGTCCGGCCCGGGTACCCGGCCGGCCGGGGCCGTAGCGGCCTCCGAGCAGGACTCCTACGAGCAGGGGCCGGCCGAACCTGGGCCGTCCACGCACTTCCCGCCGACGACGCACCCGGCGGCGCGCCCCGCCCGTCCCGCGCTGGCCGCCAACCGGAACGTGCTGATCGTCGCCGCGATCGTGCTGGTCGTCATCGTGGTCGTCGCGGGCATCGCGCTCGCCAACGGCGGCGGCGGCGACAAGGACAAGACCGCCCCGCCGGGCGGCGGCACGACGCCGTCCGCCCCGGCCACGTCCGCGAAGCCGAGCGGTTCACCGAGCGGCTCGCCGAGCGGTGGCGGCCTGCCCGCCGGGTTCACCACGCACAAGGACTCCAGCGGCTACCAGGTGCCCGTCCCGAAGGGCTGGAGCGGGCCCGAGCGCAAGCCGGGCGGCGACCATTTCTACTCGCCCGACCGCAGGGTCTACCTCCAGATCGGCCAGACCGACGACCCGGGCGACAGCGCGATCGACGACTGGCGCCGGCAGGCGCGCAACGTCACCCGCTTCCGCGGCTACAAGAAGCTCAGGATCGCTCCGACCGGCGACCACCCGCCCGTCCCCGACACCGGTGACGGCGACGACTCCGCCGACTGGGAGTTCACCTTCGACGGCGACGGGGGAAGGATGCACATCCTCGACCGCGGCTTCGTGACCAAGGGCCACGGCTACGCCATCCTCCTGTGCGCCCCCGACGCCGGCTGGGACAAGGTGTTCAAGGACCTGCAGCCGGTCTACCAGTACTTCAAGCCCGCGGACGACTGATGGACGGCCGCCTCCTCGCCGGTCGGTACCGGCTCGAATCCGTGGTCGGACGCGGCGGGATGGGCACGGTGTGGCGCGCCCGCGACGAGACCCTCGACCGCGAGGTCGCCGTCAAGGAGGTCGTGCTGCCCGCCGGGCTGAGCGACGACGAGCGCGAGAACCGGCACCGCCGGACGCTCCGCGAGGCGCGCGCGTCGGCGCGGCTGAACCACCCGGGCGTCGTGACCGTACACGATGTCGTGGACGAGGACGACCGGCCATGGATCGTCATGGAACTGGTGCGGGCCCGTTCTCTCCAGGGCATCGTGGACGAGGACGGGCCGCTGCCGCCCGGCCGGGTCGCGGTGATCGGGCGGCAGATCGCGGGGGCGCTGCGCGCGGCGCACGCGATCGGCATCCTGCACCGGGACGTCAAGCCCGCGAACGTGCTGGTCGCCGACGACGACCGGGCCGTCCTCACCGACTTCGGCATCGCGCAGATGGCGGGCGACGCGACGCTCACCGGCACCGGCCTGATCATGGGGTCGCCGGCGTACATGTCGCCGGAGCGGGTGAACGGCGACCCGGCGATCCCCGCGTCCGACCTGTGGGCGCTCGGCGCGACCCTCTACGCGGCGACCGAGGGAAGGGCGCCGCACCACCGCAGCGACGCGATGGCCGTCCTCGCGGCCGTGATGACGCAGGACGTCCCGCCGCCGAAGAACGCCGGTCCGCTCGCGCCCGTCCTGACCGGGCTGCTGGAACGCGACCCGGCGCGGCGGCTCAGCGGGGACCAGGCGGAGGAGGCGCTCAAGGCGGTCGCGTCCGGTCATGCCGCGAACCTGGCCGCCGCCCGGCTCGGCTCCGGCGAGGCGACGGCCGTGGACGGGTCCGCCACCCGGCCGGCGCCTCCGCGGCAGCCCGTCCCCGTCCCGCCCACTCCGTCTCCGGGGATGACCGCGCCGATCCCGCCGGGGCCCGGCCGGCAGTGGACGCCCGGCCACACGCAGCCGCCGGGGCCGCGCAGGCGGTCGCCGCTGCTGCCGATCCTCGGGGGCGTCGCCGCGGCGGCGGTGATCCTGGCGGTCGCCGGGGTCGTGCTCTGGGCGAACCGCCCGTCCTCCGGGGGGACGAGCACCGCGCAGACGCCCAGCACCGTGGCCACGCAGTCCACGCCCGCCGCCCAGAACACGCCGCGCGGCACGCCCGCGTCCCCGCGGGCGTCCCCGCGGGCGTCCGCGCCGGCGGGGGGCACGGTGCCGCTGCCGGCCGGGCTCGTCCCGCAGACCGGCCCCGGCTACACGATCGGGGTCCCGCGCGGATGGCGGCGCTCGGCGCAGGGCAACAGCGTCATCTGGACCGACCCCGTGTCCAGCGCTTACATTCAGGTGGACCAGACGGTCTGGAGCGGCGACCCCTACGATCATTGGTCCACGTGGGAGCGGGAGGCCATCGCGGACGGCAAGCTGAAGGACTTCCAGCGGGTCGGGGAGATCACCCGCACGGAGGTCGCCGGGTACGCCGCCGCCGACATCGAGTTCACCTGGACCCGCGGCGCGGGACTCACCCGCGCCCGCGACCGGGGCGTGATCATCGGCAGCCGGCCCTACGCGGTCGTGGTGGCGGTTCCCGCGTCCCAGTGGAACGAGAGAGAGCCGCTCGTGAAGAATGTGCTCGACACGTTCCGTCCCTCCGGGGTGGGATGACAATGGGGGGACTCTTCCGACATGACACAGGCACGTCTGCTCGGTAACCGCTACCGGCTGGACTCGGTGGTCGGCCGGGGCGGCATGGGCACCGTGTGGCGCGCGCGCGACGTCATGCTGGACCGCGAGGTCGCGGTGAAGGAGGTCGTGTTCCCGCCGGGCCTCAACGACGACGAGATCGCCGTCCTGTACGAGCGGACGTTCCGGGAGGCGCGGGCGTCGGCGCGGCTGAACCACTCCGGCGTCGTGACCGTCCACGACGTGGTGCAGGAGGCCGACCGGCCCTGGATCGTGATGGAGCTGGTCCTCGCCCCGTCCCTGCAGGACATCATCGAGCGGGGTCCGATGGACCACCGCCGCGTGGCCGACATCGGGCTGCAGATGCTCGGCGCGCTCCGGCACGCCCACGAGAAGGGCATCCTGCAC
Source organism: Actinomadura latina NBRC 106108 (assembly GCF_001552195.1). Classification (GTDB taxonomy): domain Bacteria; phylum Actinomycetota; class Actinomycetes; order Streptosporangiales; family Streptosporangiaceae; genus Spirillospora; species Spirillospora latina. The sequence goes on along the minus strand of NZ_BCQS01000020.1, from coordinate 47,417 downwards.
CGCGACGTCAAGCCCAGCAACGTGCTGATCACCGACTCCGGCCGCGTGGTGCTCACCGACTTCGGCATCGCGCAGATGGAGGGCGACGCGACGCTCACCCAGACGGGCCTCGTCATGGGGTCGCCCGCCTATATCCCGCCCGAGCGGGCGCAGGGCGAGCGGGCGGTGCCCGCGTCGGACCTGTGGGCGCTCGGCGCGACCCTGTACGCGGCGGTCGAGGGCCGGTCCCCCTACGAGCGGTCGGACGCGATGTCGTCGCTGCAGGCGGCGCTGACCGAGCCGGTCCCGCCGCCGCGGAACGCGGGGCCGCTCACCCGGGTGCTGGACGGGCTGCTGGCGCGCGAGCCGGTGCACCGGATGACCGCCGCGCAGGCGGAGCCGCTGCTCACCCGGGTCGCGGCGCTGCCGCCGCCCGCTCCGCCGGCCCCGCCGCCGGTGCGCTCGGCGGCGAGCGAGACGGTGACGGACGAGCCGCCCGCCCGCCGGCCGCCGGGAGGCCGCGCCGACGACGCCGCGGAGACCGTCCTGGACCCGTCCGAGTTCGGCGTGGTGACCCGGCAGGACCGCGAGGCGGTGACGCGTCGCGACCCCGGCGGCTTCGGGGAGGTCGGCGGGCCGGGCCGCCCGCCGCCCGCACGGCCCGGCCAGGACCGCGAGGCCCGCACGCTGCTGGAGACCGAGTGGGCGCCCGGCGGTCCTGGAGGGCCCGCCCGGACGGGCCCTCCGCCGCAGCCGCCCGGGCCGCAGACGCCTCCGCCGTGGGAGCAGCCGCGCCAGTACTCGAACTGGCAGCAGCCGCCGCCTCCGGCGCGGGCGGGCGGGGAACGCCGCAGGACGGTGCTGGTCGTCACGATCGCGGTGGTCCTCGTCGTGGCGGCGGTGCTGCTCGGCGCGTTCATCCTGCGCGGCAAGCTCCGGGCGGGCGCTCAGGCGTCGGCGATGCCGAGCCCGGCGAGCTGCGCGCCGTTCGCGGTGACAGTCGGCTGCTCGGACACCACGTCCGTCATCACCATGTAGGGCAGTGTCAGCGGCGGCGGATGCTCCGGCGTGAACGTCAGCGGAATCCCCAGCAGCTTGGACGACATCTTCGTCGTGTACATGACGACGTCGCCGGTCAGCGTGAGGCTGGGGGTCCGTATCCGCACGGTCGCCGCGCCGTGCGCGGACGTCTGGTCCACGTTCTCCAGGACGGCCTTCGACATGCTGAACTTCAGCGCCTTCACCGTCCCGGCCGCCGAGGCCAGGGGCGCGACACCGTCGTAGCGGAGCCCGGACATCGTCAGGGAGTCGGCCCGCAACGTCCCGGAGTCGCTGTAGACGCGGGTGCCCGATGCGGCCGCCTTGCTCTTCGGGGCGCAGGCCGGGTCCTTGCTCGACGTCAACTCCTGGAGGAGCTTGCGGGCCTCGGCCTGCGAGAGGCCGGAGCCGTTCGCCGGGACGTCCGGGCAGGCCGGCGCCGTGGGGGTCGGCGTGGCGCTGGGCGCCGGGGTCGTGGTCGGAGCGGGCGATGGCGTTCGTGTGGGCGATGGCGCCGGAGTGGGCGATGCCGGCGGCGATGGCGCCGGAGTGGGGCTGAGCAGGTGGAACCCGAGCAGTGCGGGGAGCGCGATGGCGGTCAGGTGCCCGCCGCGCGGTGCCGCGTGCGCACCCGGCCTGCCGCGTTCCCGGTGCGGTGACGAGGCGTCCGGGATGGTCGCGCCGGGGTCCGGGGCAGCGGTGGGGTCCGGGCCAGGGGCGGGTGCCGGGGCCGGGGACCAGGCGAAGCCGAGCGCGCCGCCGATCAGGCCGAGCAGCAGGCCGACGAAGAACCCGCCGAAGTTGGACGTGAGGAACGACGCCAGCGACAGCAGCACCGCGAGGATGCCGTAGAAGCTGCGCTGGGCGGGCTGCGCCCACATCAGCACGCCGGCGGTGACGAGCAGCGCGCCGATCAGCCAGCTGGCCACCCCGGCCATGCCCTGGTGGACGACGAGCGGCATCGGCGCGAGCGGGATCGCGATCAGTTCCAGGCCGGCGAGGACGGCGAACACGCCTCCCCAGAAGGGGCGTGTCCGCCGCCAGCGGCGGAACCCGCGCGGCCCGGCCCCCCGCGTTCCGGACCCGTCAGGGTCGGCGGGACGCGGTCCGGCAGGACTTGCTTCGGCAGGGTTCATGGTTTCAGAAGCACTCGTCGCCGAGCTTCATGCTGAGGTTGCTCAGCTTGAACGTCCCGGCGGTGGTCGCCCAGGCGACCTGCCTGACATTGGTCAGCTCGATCCTGGACGCCTGCTGGCCGAACATCCCGGCCTGGCCCTGGGCGCCGTTCGGACCCTTGTCCAGGGTGCTCGCGTCCCGGCCGATCTCGATGTTGGAGAACTTGGCGTCGGCGTTGAGCTGCTCCACGTCCAGGACGAGGTCGGTGGCCTCGACCGGCTTGGAACCCGTTCCGGCGGTCAGCCGGAGTGTGAACGGGCCGACCTTCACCGACTGGCACATGTTGCGGATCTGCGCGGACTTGATGCCGGAGACCTGCACCGGGTGCTTCGCGCCGTCCTTGCTCGCGTCGACCCCGCCGTACTGGACGAAGCCCTGCCCGGTGAGGGAGTCGGCGCTGACCTTGAAGCTGCCGCCGGAGACGGCGAAGGAGGAGGCGATGGCGCCCTGCGCGGTCATGAAGACGAGGGCGCCGGCGCCGATCGCGGCCGGGGCGGCGATGGCGGCGAACCGCTTCCAGCGGACGCGGCCGGCGGCGGCCTCGGGGGAGTCGCTCATGGGGGTTGCTCCTGGGGGTCTAGGGCCCGGACGGACCCGGTGACACCGGTCGATCTCGTGACAGTGAGTGCAAGTTACTACCAAGTACTTACTTGCGACAAACCGGATCACGGGGTCGCAAGGTAAAGAATCTGGGCGGTGACCTGCCAATTTTTCTTGAACTCGATGTCAATAAGGACCGGCAAGGTCAACTACTATCAACTACCGAGTGTGATCGTCACGGGCCGAAGATCCCCGACCGTACGGGCCGAAGGTCCCGAATCGGAACGGCGCTCAGGAGCCGGCGGAGAAGGCGTCCAGCGCGAGGCGCAGCGCGCCGACGTGCTCTTCGAGGGCGTCGGCCGGCTCACCGGACCGCAGCCGGGCGACCTCGCCCTCCACCTTGGCGAGCCGCTCGTCGAGGGCGGCCAGCAGCCGCTCGCAGCCCGCGAGCGCGCCCTCGGCGTCGTCCCCGCCGAGGGTGCTGCGCAGCAGCCTCGCCTGCTGCCTGAGCTCGGTGGTCCGGCGGTGCAGGTCGACGAACACCGACACCTTCGCGCGCAGCAGCCACGGGTCGAACGGCTTCGTCAGGTAGTCGACGGCGCCGGCCGCGTACCCCCGGTACGCCTGCTCGCCGGCCCCGCCGCCGGCGGTGAGGAAGATGATCGGGATGTCGCGGGTGCGCGGCCGCGCCTTGATGTGCTCGGCGGTCTCGAAGCCGTCCATCTCCGGCATCACGACGTCCAGCAGGATCAGCGCGAAATCCTCGTTCAGCAGCTCCTTGAGCGCCGCCTGCCCGGACGTGACGGGCACGACCTCCACCGGAAGCGCGTCGAGCACGGCCGCGAGCGCGGTCAGGTTCTCTTCGCGGTCGTCGACGGCCAGGATCCTCGTGTCGTTCGGCACCGGACTCCTCAACGTCGATGGCGGTGTGCCCCGTCCAAGCCTGTCATGTCCTTGCGGACGGCAACAGCGAATCGCCGGAGAGTAAATTTCTATGGCAGCCAGCCGGGTTTGACCAGTCCCGACTCGTAGGCGAACACCACCAGCTGCGCGCGGTCGCGGGCGCCGAGCTTCACCATCGTGCGGCTGACGTGCGTCTTCGCGGTGGCCGGGCTGACCACGAGGCGGGCCGCGATCTCCTCGTTCGACAGGCCCTCCCCGACAAGCGCCATGACCTCGCGCTCCCGGTCGGTCAGGGCGTTCAGCCGCGGCGAGGGCGCGGGCTCCTTGGCGCGCGCGGCGAACTCGGCGATCAGCCGCCGGGTCACGCTCGGGGACAGCAGCGCGTCGCCGTCCGCGACCGCCCGGACGGCGTGCAGCAGCTCGACCGGCTCGGTGTCCTTCACCAGGAACCCGCTCGCGCCGCCGCGCAGCGCCTCGAACACGTACTCGTCCAGCTCGAACGTGGTCAGGATGACGATCTTCACGCCGTCGAGCCGCTCGTCGGAGGCGATCCGCCGGGTCGCGGCGAGACCGTCCAGGCCCGGCATGCGGATGTCCATCAGGATGACGTCGGGACGGGCCCGGCGCGCCTGCGCCACCGCCTCCTCGCCGTCGCTCGCCTCCCCGACGACCTCGATGTCGGACTGCGCGTCCAGCAGCGCCCGGAATCCGGCCCGGACGAGCACCTGGTCGTCCGCCAGCACCACCTTGATCACTGCGCACCCCTCATGTCTTCGGCGTCCTCGTCCAGGGGGAGCGCGGCCCGCACCCGGAACCCGCCGCCCGGACGCGGCCCGGCGTCGAACGTCCCGCCCAGCGCGGCGGCCCGCTCGCGCATCCCGCGGATGCCGCTGCCGCCCGGCCGGTCGTCCAGCAGCGGGGTGCCCCGCCCGTCGTCCTCGACCCGCACCACGACCTCGTGCTCACCGTAGGCGATGCGGACCCGGGCCGTCACCGGCCCGGGACCGGCATGGCGGGTCACGTTCGTCAGCGACTCCTGGACGATCCGGAACGCGGCGAGGTCGGTGCCCGCGTGCAGCGGCCGCCGCTCCCCGGTGATCTCCGCCTCCACCGCCAGCCCTGCGGACCGGGCCCGGTCCAGCAGATCGTCCAGCCGGTCGAGCCCGGCGGTGGGGGCGCGCGGCGCGGACTCGCCCTGCGACCGCAGCGCGCCGATCACCCCGCGCATCTCGGTGAGGGCCTCCTTGCTCGCGTCCTTGATCGCCGCGAGCGCCGTCCGCGCCTGCTCGGGGTTCTGGTCGATGAGGTGCAGCGCGACCCCGGCCTGCACGTTGATCATCGAGATGTTGTGCGCGAGGACGTCGTGCAGCTCGCGGGCCATCCGCAGCCGCTCCTCGCTGGCCTGGCGGCGCTCCTCCTCGGCGCGGATCCGCGCGGTCTCCGCGGCCCGCTGCGCCCGCATCCGGATGAGCTCGGAGCTGACCAGCACCACCAGCGCCCACCCGACGACGAAGCTGGACGCGCCGAGCGTCGGCTCCTCCACCGGGAACGGCCCGTCCCGCCCGCGCTCGGCGGCGGGCACGCCGATCAGCGCGGTGAGGCCGAAGAACGCCGCGAGCCCGAGGCCCGTCCCGGCCCAGGTGACCAGCCGGTGCCCGGCCACGATCGCCGCCATCATCGCGACGGCCAGCGCGAGCGGCGCCGGCCCGTAGGTGTAGGCGCGCAGGAAGTACAGCGCCGTCACGGCGGCGGTCGCGCACACCGTGAACACCGGGTGCCGGCGCCGGAGCAGCAGCAGTGCGGGGCCGCCGAGCAGCAGCGCGAAGCCGAGCGCGTCGAGATCGGTGTGCCCCGTCCCGGCGGGGCCGCCGCCCCCGTGCTCCCAGGGCGGGCCGCCGGCCGCCCCGTCGCCCGGCCGGCCGCGCTGCGCGCCGAGCGACCCGGCGACCTGGACGAGCGCGACCAGGACCGGAACGACCCACACCGGCCACGTGCCGGGGCGCGGCAACTGCGGGCGGCCCGGCCCGGGCGACGGTGAGATGCTCATTCCCGCACAGTAATTCCTGAAGGTCCAACGGCACGTCGGCCCCGGGGAGTGCGCATCCCTACTCCGCGCGATGTACGCGAAACCGCCCGCGGTTCAGCGGGCGGTCCAGCGGACGGGGAGGTGGGTGAAGCCGCGGCGGGCGCTGGAGCGCAGCGGCACCGGCTCGCCCGCCGGCCGCGGCAGGCCCGGCCGTTCGAGCAGCGCGACGAGCATGGCGCGCAGGTGCACGCGCGCCAGCCGGGCACCCAGGCAGGCGCGGTGCCCGAACCCGAAGCACAGATGCGGCCGGGGGGAGCGCAGGAAGCGGTCCGGGACGAACCGGCCGGGCTCGGGGAAGATCTCGTCGTCGTGGTTGGCCGAGACGAGCCACAGCCTGACGTGCTCACCGGCCAGCAGCGGCACGCCGCCGACGGCCGTCGCGCGCTGGACGGTCCGCCGCACCTGGAGTACCGGCGTCCACCAGCGCAGCATCTCCTCCACGGCGCTGTCGACCAGCCTGTCGTCGGCCCGCTCCTCCCGCAGCCGGACGTACTCGGCGGGGTGGCGCAGCAGCGCGTGCAGGCCCCCGGCGAGGGTGTTCCGCAGCGTCTCGGGCAGGTCGTGCGCGACCGCGCCGACGAAGTCCACCGCGCCGTGGGACGGGATGCGGGCGAGCATGGCCCGCGCGGGGGGATCCATGTCGATGAGGGCCGTGTCGTCGTGGGCGACGTCGTCGTGGGCGACGTCCGGATCGCCGCCGCTCGCCGGTCCGTGCGGGGCGCCGTCCGGCCAGGGCGCGAACAACTCGGGATGCGCGAGGGCATGCCGGACGTCGGAGTAGCGCAGCACGGCCCAGGCGCCGGGCCGCTCCGCTCCGCGCCCGTCCAGCCACACCACCGGCGTCCGCGACCGGAGCCGCTCGAACCGGTCGTAGGGGACCCCGCGGGCGTAGGTGTCCGCACGGCCGAGGGCCCCGGCATCGGAGACGGGTGGCGCGCCTCGCCGTTGAGGCATGGGGGAACCTCCTCTCCGAGGCAGACGCTAACGCGTCCCGGCCGAACCCTGAAGGGCCGGATTCGGCCGTCCCGCCCACGTATCGCGCAGTTTGTGGGGGACAACCCCCACGCCCCCGGCGGATTCGGGGGTCAGCCCGCGAGCCACTCCCCGGTCTCGACGCTCACCAGGCCGTGCCGGGCCGCCTCGATCACGGCCTCCCGCTGCGAGTGCACGCCCAGCTTGGACAGCACGCTCTGCACGTGGCTGCGCGCGGTGCTGCGCGTCACCCCCATCGCCTTGGCGAGCGCCTGCGTGGACTCGCCGCGCGCCAGCCGCGTCAGGACCTCCCGCTCGCGGGGCGTGAGGAACTGCGCGACCTTCTGCGCGCGGCTGCGCGGGCGGGCGCCGCCGCGCAGCGCCGCCTGGCCCGAAACGACCTCGCCGTCCGCGACACGGCGCAGCACGGTGAGGATGTCGCCGGCCTGCTGCCCCTTGTGCGCGAACCCCCGCACGCCCGCCGCGACGCCCTCGTCCAGCACCGGCTGCTCCAGGAAGCCGGTCAGCACGACGAACTTGGTCCGCGGGGACGAGGCGCGCAGCCGGGGCATCCAGTCGAGCGCCGTGCCGGAGGGGAACTGCAGGTCGATCAGGCAGACGTCGGGCTGCCTGGCCCGCAGCACGGGCAGCGCGTCGGCGGGGGAGTAGACCACCCCGACGACGCTGTGCCCGGCGTCCGCCAGCACGAGCGACAGCGACTCGGCGAAGACCGCGTGGTCGTCGCAGACGATCATTCTCATGGATGGAGCCGCCAGTCGTCGGTGCACGTGTCGGCGCCGGTGCCCCGGGCCGCGAGGTCGTCCGGGGGCGGTGCCGCCGGCAGCAGCATCCGGACGCGCGCCCCGCCCATCTCGCAGGTGCGGATCTCCAGGCTGCCGCCGTACCCGGAGATGAGGTCGTGCACGATGCCGAGCCCGAGCGACGCGAGGCCGGGCCGCGCCGGGCGGCCGGGGTGCGCGCCCCAGCCGGCGCCGAAGCCGGGGCCGTCGTCGTCGACCTGGATGGCGATCCAGCCCTGGTCGGCGTCGACGCGCACGTCCACGCGCCCCGCCGCGACGCGGCACGCGTTGTCGAGGACGTTGCGGACCGCGCGCCACAGCGCGACCGGGTCCATGTGGGCCCACGCCTCGCCGCCGGTGAAGCACACCTCGTGCGTGGTGGCGAGCCGCATGCCGGTGACGACCTCGGCGGTCAGCTCGTCCACCCGGAGCCGCTCCGGGCCGGGCAGCGGCCGGGCGTCGCCGTCGTCGCCCTCGTCGAGCCGGCGGAGCAGGTGGTCGAGCCACCGGGTCTCGCCCAGCAGCTGGTCGATGCGGGCCCGGCTGGTGTCGCCGACGTCCTCCGCGACGACGACGGCCGAGGCCAGCATGATGATCGTGCCCAGTTCGTGCCGGATGTCGTGGCGGAGCCGGCGCCGCCACAGCACCTGCTCGCCGGCCCCGGACGCCCCCGGCCGGTCCCGCTCGCCGTCGCGTGCGCCCGCGAGCGTCCCCGCGCCCGCGGCGGTCTCCGCTGGGGAGGACCGCGCCCGCCCGTTGTCCATGAAATCCCCCGTCCGCTATTCCAGCACCCTGTAGACCGTCACCCCGCATCCCTGCGGATGTCTAGTCAATTGGCCGCAACAGACCGGTGATTGACCAGAAGTGGACATGCGGAAGGCAACTGTGAACTTCGCCCTTTACCGGGGCGTCTCAGGAATGTCAGTTCTGCCCGAGGCATTTCTTTCATGCCGGTGGCGTAGCCGCTTTGCGCATTCCGGCGGGTGTGCCGGTGCGCGCCGCACGGGACAGTCTCCTCATGCCGACGGTCACATTTCTCGGACATGCGGGGGTGGCGGTGGACGCGACCGCGTTCCACCTGCTCGCGGACCCGTGGCTCGCTCCAACGGGGGCCTTTCTCGGAGCCTGGCACCAGTATCCGAGAAACGATCACCTGGACCTGGCCCCGGTCCTCGACGCCGACTGGGTCGCCGTCTCGCACGAGCATCTAGATCATTTCGACCCGTGGGTCCTGGAGCGCCTTCCGGCGCGGACCAGAATCCTCATTCCGTGTTATCCCGGACCCGCGTTCCGGGAACGCATCACGGCCGCCGCCGGCGGCCGCCAGGTAATCGAGATCGAGCCGTGGGAGAAATTCCCCCTTGACAATCGCGGGTCCTGGATCACGGTGATTCCGGAACTGTCACCGATGTGCCACGACGCCGCCTTTCTCATCGTGGCGGACGGCCGCGGCGTCCTGCATTGCAACGACGCCCGGCTCACCGCCGCGCAGACCCGCCGCGCCAAGCACCTCGCGGGCGGCCGGCTCGACCTGATGGCCCTGCAGGCGTCCGGGGCGTCCTGGCACCCGATCTGCTACGAGTACCCGGCCGAGGAGATGGCGGAGGTCTCCATGGCCAAGCGGATGTCCAAGCTCCGCGCGGCGCAGCGGCTCGTCCGGCAGACCGAGCCGGAGCTGGCGGTCCCGTTCGCGGGCCCGCCGTGCTTCCTGGACGCCGAGGTCGACCACCTGAACTGGGTGCTCGGCCAGGTGGACGGCGCGTTCTGCGACCCGGAGACCGCCACCGCGTGGCTGCGCGAGCACCTGCCGAGGCAGCGCTGGGACTACTTCAAGCCCGGCGACGCCGTCGACCTCGACACCGGCGAGGTCACCCGCGACCCGGTCTCGGCGGAGTTCTCCTTCGCCGACGCCGGCCGCGAGGCCTACCTCGAGCGCTACGCCGCCGACCGCGCGGCCGCCATCGCGGGCGTCCTGGCGGAGTACCCGGAGCCGGGCCCCGGCCTGTTCGACCGCTTCTCGGCGCACTTCGCCCGCCTGGGCGGCCTCAGCGACTACTTCAACCGGCAGATCGCGATGATCGTCCGGTTCGAGATCACCGGGCCGAACGGCGGCGTCTGGGACGTCGACATCTCCCCGGACGGGGTCACCGTGTCGGCCGCGTCCCCGGACGCCCGCCCGCACTACCGGATCACCACCGCCGGCCGCTGGCTGGACACCGTCCTCACCGGCCGGATGGCCTGGGAGGACCTCCTCATCTCCTTCCGCCTCAGCCTCTACCGCGATCCCGACGTCTACAACGACTACCTGGTCGGCCTCCTCAAGCACGCCAACGCGCCCGCCCTGCAGGCCGTCGAGGAGTACGAGACCGGACGGGACGAGTCCGAGCGCATCACCGTCGCCTGCGACGGCGCCCGCTACGACATCCCCCGCTACTGCCCGCACGCCGGCGAGGACCTCTCCGTCGGCGCCGTCGTCCGCGACGGCCGGATCCACTGCCTCGCCCACAACTTCGCCTTCGACCTCGCCACCGGCGAATGCGTCAACGCCCGAGCCGCCAACCTGACGAGCAAGAAGGTGGGCTGACCCGTCCACGGCCGCGGGCCGGGCGACCCCGCGTCGCCCGGCCCGCGCGCGTCGGGGGCGCCGTAACGAGACGGTCACATATGGGGATTTAGCGGTGCTTGCCGGGCGGGTGGTAGATCGTCCTGTGTTAGGTTTGACCTGCGTTTTCTGGGGGTTTGAAGGGGTGCGGGTCTTGGACCGCAAGAAGCTCGGCCTGCTGGCCGTCGCGTTCGTTCTGGTCGTCGGTGTGATGGAGGTCGCGGCCCTGAAGGTGGGCTCGTTCGACTTCCCGGTGCCGTCCGGCTCACAGCAGCCGGCCATCGCGGACAAGGCCGGCGATCATTAGTTCCGCGTGTTGCGGGCCCGCATGAGGGTCTGCAGGTCGGGGTGGCCGCCGCCGGTCGCGTCGGAGAGGGTGGGGCAGGCCCATTCGCCCTGGCGGCCCCAGGAGTAGGAGATCTCCAGGGGCGGGCGGGGCGTGAGGCGGTCCCAGCGGGCGAGGATCTTGCGGAACTGGGCCTCCGTCGGCAGCCAGTACTGCTTGTCGCCCTCTGAGCACCTCTGCCCGAACGTCTGCAGGACGGGCGCGATCCTGGTGCGGGGGATTCCGGCGGCGTCGGCCATCCGGACCATCCGGTCGATCGCCCCTATGTCGCAGTGCTCGCGGGTCTCGGCCGAGCCCTTGCAGGGGTACGGGTCGAGGCCGACCAGGTCGACGCCGGCGCGTTTCGGGGTGAGCGGCCTCATCGGCCAGTCGGTCAGGGAGATGAACGAGACCTGGCCGGGCGCGTGGGCCTTCAGGTAGCCGGCGCGGCGGCGGATCTCGCCCGCGACCTCGGGGCAGTCGCCGGTGTTCGGCTCGTCCGACAGGTACCAGCCGTAGACCTTCGGGTCGCGCCCGAACTGCTGGACGGCGCGTTTGAACGCGTCCCAGCCGAGTTCGAAGTCGCCGCAGGTGAAGTTGCCGACCCAGAGGAGCGCCTGCATTCCGGCGGGGACGCCGGCGACGAGGGATGCGTCGGCCTTGACGTCCACCAGGTCGTAGCCGAGCGCCTGGAGGCGCGGGTAGTCGGCGGGCTGGGTGTTGAGCGCGATCCGCCGGGTCTTGTGGGGCTCGGCGGCGGGCGTGCCCGGCGAGGCGAGCGGCCCGCGGTAGGACTCGTAGCCGGACCCCCTGTGCTGCAGGTAGAAGAGGAACCCGGCCACCAGGACGACCGAGGCCGCCACCGCCGAGAGCTTGAACCGGGCGTCCCGGATGTCCATGTCGTGTTCCCCGATTGAGCGATCAGGTGACGCAGCGGACGCCGGCCGGAGCGGGATCGGCTGTCGGCTGCTGCGGGGGTCTGGAGGGCGTCCCCCGGGCGGGCGGGATCAGGCGGCGGAGCCGGGTTCCTCCGCGGCGCGCTTCTCCGGCGTCTCCTTGAACGCGCCGGTGATCCGGAGGGGCGGGACCGGGATGCCGAGGATGTGCTTCACCGTGTCCCAGAGCGCGCCGAACGTGGCCCGCATCGACGGGTCGCGCAGGTAGACCGCGTCCACGGCGACGCGGGCCGGGACGATCCGCTCGATGTAGTTGACGAGGTCGACCTCCTCACCGGGCCCGAGGACGTCGAAGTCGCGGAACCGGACCTCCGAGACGCCCGTCAGGCCGGGCCGGTGGTCGAAGATCCAGCGGCAGCCCGCGTCGTAGTGCTCGGCGAGGTCGTAGGTCTCCGGACGCGGGCCGACGAGGGTCATCTGGCCGCGCAGCACGTTCACCAGCTGCGGCAGCTCGTCCAGCGACCACTGCCGCAGCAGCTTGCCGACCCTGGTGAGCCGCGGGTCGCAGTTGGCGGTGACGGTGAGGCCGCCGACGCCCTGCCGCATCGTCCGGAACTTGTACATCGTGAACGGCCGCCCGCCCTGCCCGACGCGCCGCTGCCGGAACACGCCGGGGCCGGGGCTGGACAGCCGCACCAGCGCGTAGATGAGCAGCAGCGGGACGCTGAGCAGCAGCAGCCCGGTGAGCGCGCCGGCGACGTCCAGCACGCGGCGGGTCCACGACGGGGGGATGCCGCCGGACATGTCGACGGGACGGTTCGCGAGCTCGGACATGGTCACCCCTTGTCTTTGAGCGCGGGGGTTTCGGGTGCGGTGTTCTTGACGTGCTGGAACCAGACCAGCAGTGCGGCCGTGGTGGCGACGAAGGAGATGGACGTGGCGACGGCCGCCCCGATCGCGCCGTGCGCCGGGATCAGGTACGCGCCGAGGACGACGACCACCACGAGGCCGATGCCCTGCCCGGTGGATGCGGCTCCGGGCCGTCCGACCCCGTACAGGTAGGCCATGATGAGCCCGGTCACGCCGAACGTGACGACGCCGGCGAGCCGGATGTAGGTGGGCGCGACCGCGTCGTCGAACACGTCCCCGAAGACCCAGGGCAGCGCGGTCCCGGCGATGAGCGCGAGCGGCAGCGCGGCCAGTGCCGACACGGCCAGTGCGGGCAGGATCAGGCGGGACGTCCTCTTCGTCGCCGTCTCCCGGTCCTCCTTGGCGAAGTCGGGATACAGGACGTAGTTGACCGCGAGCCCCGGCAGCTGCACCAGCTCGGCGAACTTGCTGGCGACCGTGTAGACGCCGAGCACCTTCGGGCCGGCGAGCGCGCCGAGCAGCGCCATGTCGAACCGGAGTTGCAGCAGGTCGATGAGCTGGCCCAGGTAGCCGCGGAACCCGAACCCGGCGATGGAGCGGCCGAGCCGCCGGTCGGGGCGTCCCCACCCGGCGAAGAACCCGCGGCGGGCGAGCCGCCGGGCGATCCACGCGGCGGCGGCGACGTCGGCGAGCACGAGCCCGGCGATGAGCGCGCCGGGTCCGTACCAGCCGGTGAGGATCACCAGGTAGATCGGCAGGAACACGAACTCCTCGACGGCGATGGCGAGGCTCGCGCCGGGCTGGTCGTCGGTCCCCTGGAGGAGGCCCTTGCCGACCGACACGAACCCCTGCGTGAAGGACGGCGCGGCGGCGGCGACCGCGACCCAGATCCCGAACGACTTGAAGAACACCAGGTAGAAGAGCGGGCTGAGCGCGAGCCAGCCGATCCCCGCGATCGCCGCGCCGATCACGGTGAGCCACGCGAGCGTGGGCCGCACCCGGCTCTGGTCGTAGTCGGAGCGCGCGAGGAAGAACGGCGCGGCGCCCGGGAGCCCGGCGCTCGACAGCTGGCACAGCAGGCCGGGCAGGATCCGGACGAGCGTGAACGCGCCGACGAGCTTGGGCCCGCCGATCCGCGCGACGAGGATCGTGGCAATGCCGAGCGACCCGAGCGCTCCGATCCGTCCCGCCATGTTGCCCGCGACCAGCGCGAGCAGCCGCCGCCGCAGCCGGGACTCCCGCCCCGGCCCGGCGACGGCCGGAGACCGCGTGCCGGTCATGCCGCCTCCTTCTTTCCGAACAGGTCGAGGGCGGCGATGAGCCCGAAGATCGCCCAGCCGTGGCGGTAGTGGAGGGTCTCGTAGAAGAGGCCGGAGACGAGGAACACGGCGATGAGCGCGCCGAACAGCTCCGGACGCGGGACGAGCCGCGCGTACTCGCCGGTCAGCGCGCCCCGGCGGGCGATCCGCACGCACTTCAGCAGCAGGATGAACACCAGGACGATGAGCGCGACGCCCCCGAGGAAGCCGCGTTCGAGGACGGAGGCCACGTAGTCGTTGTGGGCCTCGCGTACGTATGTCTCCTGCCGCACCAGCATCTGCTTCTCGGTCTGGCCGGGCCCGATGCCCCACGGATGCGGCTGGTCGTCGATCATCTGGATGGTGGTGGCGAGGACGGTGCTGCGCGAGTTGGTGCTCTCCCCGGTCGTCCGCCCGATGGAGTCGCGCAGGATCGGGGACGCCTGGCTGGCCTGGTCCAGCAGCGGCTGGACGTTGACCGCCGAGACGACCGCGACCGCGCCGCCGCCCACGAACACGGCGAGCGAGCCGACCGCGACGGCGTGGTGCGCCTTGCCCTCGCGGAACAGCCGGAACAGGTAGCCGAGCAGGATCGCGACGCACAGCGCGAGCAGCCCGCCGTTCGAGCCGGTCAGCACCTCGGCGGTGAGCAGGACCCCGCAGACCGCCCACCGCTTCCACGTCGTCTCGGGAAAGCGCGAGGCGCGGGCGACGAAGAAGACGCAGATGAACCAGTTGGACGCGTAGTTGGCGTCGCCGAAGGTGAACATCGCGCGCTCGCCGTCGATCTGCTTGCCCGACAGCGCCTCGATCCCCAGCACGAAACCGACGATCATGACGACGGCGTAGCAGGTCCCGATCCACACGAACGCGCGGAGCGTCAGCCTGAGCAGCGACGTGTCGCGCCCGAAGTTCGCGATGCTCACCGCCCACAGCAGCACGAACAGGTCCTTGCCGAGGGTGAGCGCACCCGCGTCGTTGACCACGGCCGCGATGCCGCCCGCGATGATCGTCAGCAGGGTCGGGAGCAGGAACGGCCACCGGATCGGCAGCCTCCGGGTGCCCGCCCACAGCAGCATCGTCGCGGCGACGCCGACGAGCGCCACGTCGGGCAGCCCGGTGTTGCCCGGCCCCGGCGCCAGCCCGGCCGGCATCAGCATCGGCAGCGAGGCGATGCCCGCGACGATCATCACGGACGGCAGCCGCGTCCCCTTCTTCAGGGGCGCCCGCTTCTCGGCGGGTGCTGCGGGCGGGGCCTCGGCGGTCGCGGTCATGGGCGTGCGGAGCTCCCTCGGTAGGTCTCGTCGAGGACGGTCCCGAGGTGCGCCGGCGAGAACCAGTCGCCGACCCGGGCGCGGGCGCGCTCCGCCATCCGGGTGGCGGCGGCCGGGTCGTCCAGCAGCGCCGCCACGGCCTGCGCGAGCCCCTCCGGGTCCTCCGGCCGGACCAGCATCCCCGTCTCACCGGCGAGAACGAGATCCTGGTTGGACGGGACGGCCGTCGCGACCAGCGGGATCCCCGCGCCGATCGCCTCGACCAGCACGCACGGGAGCCCCTCCCACCGGCTCGCCATCGCCATCACGTCGAACGCGGGCAGCACGTCGGCGACGTCGCCGCGGTGCCCGAGCCAGCGCATCCGGTCCGCGATGCCGAGCCCGGCGGTGAGCTTCTCCAGCTCGTCCGCCATCGGGCCGCCGCCCACCCACAGCCCGAACACGTCGTCCGGCAGCCGCGCGATGGCCTTCGCGAAGATCTCCGGGCCCTTCTGGAACGTCAGCCGCCCGATCGACCCGACGACCTTCACGCCGAGCGGCAGGTCGAGGCGGCGGCGGGCCTGCGCGCGGGAGCCGGGCGCGGTCGCGTAGGCGTCCACGTCCACGGCCGGCCACGACAGCCGCACCCGCTCCGGCGTCGTCAGCCCGAGCCGCAGCGCCGTCGTCACCGTCTCCGACCCGATCGCGAGGAACGCGTCGGTCCGCTTGGCGGCGATCCGTTCGAGACCTATATATACGCGCCGCCGCGCCCACGACTGGAACTCGTTGAACGGGAACCCGTGCCAGGTGTGCACGATGCGCGGCACCCCGGCGCGGGCCGCCGCGACCCGGCCGATCACGCCGCCCTTCGCGCTGTGCGTGTGGACGACGTCGTACCGTCCCTCCGCCAGCACGCGGGTCAGCGTGCGCAGCGCGGCCACGTCGTCGCGCGGCGAGATCTGCGGCACCAGCGGCCCCACCTGGACGATCTCCATCCCGGCCGCGTGCGCCCGCGGAGTGAGGTCACCGGCGGCGGCGTTGGCGACGGCATCGTCCCCATAGAGGACGCTGTTTCTCGTGGACGCTGCCGTACTGTCCATGCCGACGCCGCCGGTGACGATCGCGCGCTCGTAGCCGCCGTCCGGGAGGGCCAGCGCGCCGTTCAGCGCGACCTGCCCGGCCCCGCCGTTGAAGCGGGTGATCACCGTGGCGACTCTGAGCTTCCTCGTGGTCATGAAACGCACACCTCACAGGCCGGGCGGTTCGGGGCTGCACCCCGCGCCGCAGAGGCAGGGCGGCCCCGCCGGCGGCTCGACGGGGCCGGGCCGCCGGACCGGGTGGTATTCGGGGAGGAGCCGGCGCAGCAGCAGCCGCACCGCGCCGTCGTCGCCGGCGCGGGCCGCGGCCTCCAGCTCGTCCAGCAGCTGCGGGAGCCCGGCGGGCGGCGCGGCGGGGCGGGTCGCCCAGATCTTCGGGTGCGCGGTGCGGATCCGCCGCTCGGAGTCGGCGAACGCCTTCTCCGCGAGCTTCTCGCCGGACCCGAGCCCGCTGAACCGGATCGTCACCTCCGGCAGCCGCAGCTGCTCGGCGTACCGGTGGACGAGGTCGACGACCGGGACGGGCCGGCCCATGTCGAGGACGAACGTCTCCGCCTCCTCCGCCATCGCCGCCGCCTCGATCAGCAGGCCCGCCGCCTCCTCCACCGTCATGAAGTGGCGGGCCACCTCGGGATGGGTGATCGTGACGATCTCGCCGGACGAGATGCGGTGCGCGAGCAGGCTCAGCAGCGGCCCCGCCTCGCCGATCACGTTGCCGACGCGGACCGCCGCGAAGCACGTCGGGCCGGGCGTCGCCGTCCGCAGCAGCAGCTCCCCGAGCCGCATCGTCGCGCCGAACACCGACGTCGGGTCGGCGGCCTTGTCGGACGAGACGAACACGACCCGCTCCGCCCCGTGCCGCACCGCCGCGTCCAGCACGTGCCGGGTGCCGAGGACGTTGTGCGCGACGCCCCGGCACGGGTCCCGTTCGACGTCCGCCAGCTCGTTGCGGCCTGCCGTGTGGAACAGCAGGTCGGGGCGGGCCGCCCCGATGACCTGGTCGACGCGCCGCTCGTCCCGCACGTCGGCCCGCGCCGGCGTGACGCCGGCCAGCTCGCCCTCCAGGCGCGCGAGGCCCTCGCCGTCCCGGTCGAGCAGGGTCAGCGCGGCCGGTTCGAGCCGCCCGACCTGGTGGCAGAGGGCGCGGCCGACCGTCCCGCACGCCCCGGTGACCAGCACCCGCCGGCCGCGGACGAGCCGCCGCCCGCGATGCCGCGCCATGACCACCTCGTCCCGCCCCATCAGCAGGGCGAGCGGGCTGACCGGGACCGGCGCGGGGGCCCCGATACTGCGGCGCGGCAGGAACCTTCGCATCGGTCAGCTCCGGGTCCGCAAAGCCTCGGTGAGCGCGGCGACCACGCGTTCCACGCCGTCGTCCGTCAGCCCCGGATACAGCGGAAGCGACAGCAGTTCCTCGCCGACCCGGTCGGTCACCGGCACCCGCGCGCACTCCTCGGCGCCCAGGATCTCCCGGTAGGCCGTCATCTGGTTCGCCGGGATGAAGTGCACGGACGTTGCGACGCCCGCCGCCTCCAGCTCGCCGCTGATCGCGTCCCGGTCCCGGACGCGGACCTGGTAGAGGTGCCAGGCGTGCCGGACGCCGTCCAGGTTCCGCTGCGGGAGGACCAGGCCCGGCAGGTCGCGCAGGGCCTCGTCGTAGCGGGCGACGATCGCGGCGCGCTGCTCCTGCCAGCGCGGCAGCGCGGCGAGCTGCGCCCGCCCGATCGCCGCCTGGACGTCGGTCATGTTCGCCTTCAGCCCGACCGTCTTCACGTCGTACCGCCAGCTGCCGCCGGGCAGGTACCGCTTCCAGGAGTCCTTGCTCATCCCGTGCATCCGCATCGCGCGGACCCGGTCGGCGAAGTCCTGGTCGCTGGACGCCACCGCGCCGCCCTCGCCGATCGGCATGTTCTTCGTCGCGTAGAAGGAGAAGCAGGCCGCGAACGACTCGGAGCCGACGTTCCGGCCGCCGCGCGCGGCGCCGGGCCCGTGCGCCGCGTCCTCGATGACCCTCGTCCGGTCGAGGCCGGCCGCCTCGGCGAGCGCCGCCACGTCCACCGGGTAGCCGCCCTGGTTCTGGACGATCATCGCGGCGGGTCCGGCCCGCCCCGCCGCCGCCCGCACCGTCTCCGGGCTCGGGACGAGCGTGTCCTCGTCGATGTCGACCAGCACCGGCCGGTGCCCCGCGTGCAGGATCGCGTTGATCGCGCCGCAGAACGTCAGGCTCGGCGTCAGCACCGCCGAACCGGGCGGCAGGTCCAGCGCGCGGAGGCACAGCTCCAGCGCGGTCGTGCACGACGCGACCGCCACGACGTGCGCGGCGCCCAGGTGGTCGGCGAACTCCTGCTCGAACGCCGCCGTCTGCGGGCCCGTCGTGATCCAGCCGGAGTCGAGCACCTTGACGACCGCATCGGACACTTCACCGGACACCGACGGAATCGTGAACGGAACGGACGGACTCATCTGCTACCCCCTGCTCTTCCGGGACGTGGAGATCCGCCGGGACGTGGCGACGACGCCGAGCAGCGGCCAGCCCGACGCGGCGACCAGGTCGCGGACCGTCTCCAGCCCCGCCACCCGCGTCACCGGCCCGACCACCACGACCACGCCGACCGCCTCGTCCGAACCCGGATCGATGTCCTCGAACGCGTGCACATGACAGAGCCGGCGCACCGGAACCGGCTGGGTGATCTCCGAGGGCGACACCTCGGACTTCTTCGTCATCACGGCGGTGCCGCCGGCGCGGACCACCGACGTGCTCTTCTTGCCGCCAGGCCCGCTGCTGTTCAGCGACGGGCCGTCGCCGCCACCGCCACCGCCACCGCCGCCGTCCTCGCCCTCGTCCTTTCCGGGCCGGGCCGTGACGACCTTCGTGTCGTCCCCGTACACCGCGGACGCGACCGACGACACCAGGTCCGCGGGCAGCGGGCCGGGCGCGCCGACCAGCGTGACCCGGCCGACGCCCTCCTTCTTCGCGGCCAGCCGGATCCGCCGCCCGAGACCGGTCAGCTGCCCCGGCCCCCGGTCGGCCCAGCCGAGCAGCGGCACCCCGAGCTTGCGCGCGACCCGCCGCTGCCCCGGGATCGTGGGACGGACCATCTCCGTCACCACCGCGATCAGGATGCCGCCGATCAGCCCGACCAGGCCCGCGATCGACGCCATCATGACCACCGGGTTCGTGCGCGGCGCCAGCACCGCCGGCTGCACCACCGACGCCGTCCCGGCCGTCGACAGCTGCGTCCGCAGGTCCGAGCGGTTCGACCGCAGGTCGGTCAGCTCCGCCTGCACCCGCTCCCGCTCGTTGGCGGCCCCGATGTCGGGGTTCGGCTGCGCGCCCGCCCGCCGCGAAAGCGGCCCGAGCTTCTTCTCCAGCTCCCGGACGCGCTTGTCGATCTCGTCCAGCTGCTGCGTGATCGAGCCCTGGTTGGACGCGTTGATCTCCTTGACGACCTCGGCGCCGATCGCGTCCGCCAGCCGCCGCGCCACCCCCGGGTCCCGGTCCTTCACCGACAGCTCGACGATCGTGGACGTCCCGAGCCCGGTCACGCCGATCGCCTTCGCGACCTTCGCCGTCGACCGGTCCACCCGCTGCTGCCGCAGCACTCCGCTCAGCAGGTTCTCGCTCGTCGCGAACGCCTTCACCTGGCTGACCACGATGGACACGCCCGCGTCCCCGGGCGCCGCGTCGGTCGCGCGGCTGCTCGCCTGCAGCCGCGACTTCGCGACCGACGGCGGCTCCTGCCCGCTCATCACCAGGCCCACCAGCACCAGCGGGACCACCGTCATGACCAGCAGGAGCGCCCAGTAGCTGCGAACCACCCGCGCCGCGACCTCGTCGATCTCCACGATCTTTCCCTCCGGCTTCGTCACGGCGAGCGTAAGAAGGGGCTTCCGCGGAGCAATCGCCCAAAAGACGACCCCGGACTACGCCTTTTGCATCACGAGCCCGGCCGCATGCCGGCGCGCATCGCGAGCGTGATCGCCTCCAGCGCCGAGTGCAGCCCGAGCTTCGCCAGCAGGTTCTGCGTGTGCGTCCGGACGGTGTTCGCCGACAGCCCCAGCCGCTCGGCGATGTCCGCGCGTCCCAGCCCGTCCACCATGCACTGCAGCACCTCCCGCTCCCGAGGCGTCAGCTCCGCCAGCAGGCCGGCGCCCGCGGCCTCCCCGCCGCCCTGGACGAGCCTGCGCAGCACATCGCCGAGCACGTCCGGCGGGATCCACCCGCCCTGCCGCGCCGCCGACCGGATCACCCGCGCGACCAGCTCGGCGCTCTCGGTCTTCTCCAGCCAGCCGACCGCGCCCCGCCGGACGGCCTGCAGCATCGCGTCCAGGTCGCTCATCGCGGTCAGCATCACGACCCGGACGTCCGGATGGTCCGCGCGGACCCGGTCCAGGACGTCAAGCCCGCTCTCGCCGCCCAGCATCAGGTCGAGGACGAGGACCTTCGGGCGCTCGGTGGCGGTCAGCGCGAGTGCGCGCCGCACGTCGGAGGCGATCGGCAGGATCACCAGATCGGGCTCGCGCCCCAGCCGCGCCGCGAGGGCCTCGGCGAACAGCGCGTGATCGTCCACGATGAGGACGCGGATCGGTTCCATCCACCGACGATGACCGTTCCCCGCGCCGGGCGGATCCTGCAAACGCTGTACTCGTCCCGGGTGCGGCCGGCGGGAGCAGGAACCGTGCGCGGACGCGCCCCTGCTCCGCCAGGTTCACCCGCGTCCGGACCCGGTCACCTTCCGTGCGGGACATTGACCGTCCGCGATGGCCTGCGGATCCTGTGCGTGTCATGCAAGGGGACGCACTGGCCTGCAGGGGATGCCACATGAAAGTCCTGATCACCGGGGGAGCCGGGTTCATCGGCAGCACGATCGCCTCCGCCTTCGCGGAGCGCGGCGTCACGCCCGTCGTGCTCGACAGCCTGGTCACGGGCAGGTCGGAGTTCGCCGCCGGCAAGATCTTCTACCAGGGCGATATCGGCGACGGGGACCTGGTCGACGAGATCTTCCGCGACCACCCCGACATCATCGCGACCGTCCACTGCGCCGCGCTGATCGTGGTGCCCGACTCGATGGCCGACCCGCTGCGCTACTACCGGGTCAACCTGTCCAAGACGCTCGACCTCGCCGGCCACCTCGTCCGCAACGGCTGCGACCGGATGATCTTCGCGTCCACCGCCGGGATGTACCGCCCCGAACCCGACCTCTCGGTCACCGAGACGTCCGTCCTCGAACCGCAGAACCCGTACACCCGCTCGAAGATGATGGCGGAACTCCTCCTGCAGGACTTCTGCAAGGCCTACGACTTCCGCGTCATCTCGCTGCGCTACCTGAACCCGATCGGCGCCGACCCGCGGCTGCGCACCGGCCTGCAGAGCAGCAAGCCCACGCACGCCCTCGGCAAGATGATCGAGTGCTACTCCCTCGACGTGCCCTTCAAGATCACCGGCGTCGACTGGGAGACCCGGGACGGCACCGCGATCCGCGACTACATCCACGTCTGGGACATCGCCCGCGCCTTCTACGAGGCCGCCGCCCGCTTCGACTCGATCGTCCCGCCGGTCGGCGACCACGCCCGCTACGAGGTCGTCAACCTCGGCACGGGCGACGGCACCACCGTCCGCGAACTGGTCGCCGCCTTCCGCGAGGTCGTCGGCGACGGCTTCGTCGCGGAGGACGCCCCGGCCCGTCCCGGCGACGTCGTGGGCGCCTTCGTCAACCCGTCCAAGGCCTGGGACCTCCTCGCCTGGAAGCCCGAGTACACCGTCGAGGACGCCATCCGCCACTCCCTCCAGTGGGCCGAACGCCGCCGCGACCTCGACGTCGCCTGACCCCCATGTTCCGGCCCGTCCGGCCCTCCAACCTTCCGCAGGAGGCCCGGGCGGGCCGTCGCCTTTGCGGCCGTCCGGCGAAGCGGCCTGCCCGCCCATGGCTGTCATCTGTGCCAGGTCGGGGGCTGTCGTGAGCAAAGTCGGCTTACCCATAATGGCTGACCGCAAAATTTCGCCAACACAAAGTCAAGCAATTCGTCAGTAGATTTCGCGCTGTGCCCGGCTCCGCATTCTCTCCGGTAGCGGAGGATGCGCCCTGCGAATTTTCGGTGCGGGTCCCCAGCCCGGCGTGAACGGTCGTCCATGAAGCGGTTCGACCCGCTTCGCCCGCGAGATCGGCGCGGACGCCACCAGCCCACGCATCGCTGAGCCTAGGCGTTCCAGCACGTGAAGGGCCTTGGAATCGCTGATCTGCCAAAGCTGCGGTAAGTCCGATTTTCGCAGTTTGTAGGATTGTTGAAAAGCCGGTCACCGTCTCCCGGGATTCGCGCGCGACCTTGTTATGATCAACGAGTTCGCGGCATGCGAACCAGATCCACGAAGAGGAGAAAAAGGAATGAAACGCATAGCTCGTGCGGCGATGGTGGCCGGGCTGGCCATCGGGGGCAGCCTCCTTGCCGTTCCCGCCGCCTCGGCGGACACCCACCCGCACCATGGCGACAACGCGCCGGAGAACGTCTACATCTACATCAAGCCCAACTACATCAAGCCGCACTACGTCTCCGAGAGCGGTCCCGGCGACCTGAACTACGCCGAGCTCAACAAGTCGCCGGGCGCCTCGCCGAACCTCGCGAACAAGTCCGTGACGACCGGCGACATCAAGCAGTCCGTGCACGCGAAGAAGGCGGGTCCCGCGACGGTCGAGGTCGGGAGCCCGGAGCAGCAGATCGAGGCCACGGAAGCGCAGGAGGGGCACGAGCAGGAGGCCGCCGAGGCCGCGCCCAAGGAGCAGGGCACCGCTCAGGGTGAGGCGAACATGCAGGACGCCGCCCAGGGTGAGGCGAACATGCAGGACGCCGCCCAGGGTGAGGCGAACATGCAGGACGCCGCCCAGGCTGCCCCGCAGCAGGACGCTGCGCAGGCTGCCCCGCAGCAGGACGCCGCTCCGCAGCAGGACGCTGCGCAGGCTGCCCCGCAGCAGGAGGCCGCTCCGCAGCAGGACGCTGCGCAGGCTGCCCCGCAGCAGGAGGCCGCTCCGCAGCAGGACGCTGCGCAGGCCGCTCCGCAAGAGCAGGGCGCCGCTCAGAACGCGGCCCAGGACCAGGGCCAGGCCGCGCCTCAGAGCCAGCCGTAAGCGGGTCCGAAAGTAGCCTGCGGTCGGTCGCAACGGAGGAACCGCTCAGTCCGACCTGTCCCGCCGGCCCTTTCCGCACATAGCGAACGGGCGATCCGCTCACCACGCCGGCTCGGCGCAAGTGCCGGCGACGAGCTCAAGAGCCCAAGTCATGCCTCGCTGACGAACATCGGCGGGGCATGATGCTGGCCGGGACCCGGTCGGCTCAGGCCGGGAGGGCGAGGAGCAGCCGGATCATGTTCGTCAGGGCATCGGGGGAGAGGGCGGGGTCCACCGCTCGGCGCAGGCCGAGGCCGATGCCGAGGCTGAGGAGGGCGTCGGCCAGTTCGCCGGCCGGGAGGGGGAGCGGGCGGTCGCGGCGCCTGGCCTCCTCTTCCAGGAGGAGGCGGAGGGCTCCGGACCAGCTGCGGCCGCCTGAGGCGACTCCGGCGCGGAGCGCGGGGTCGCGGCGGGTGGCGTGGATGGCGAACTCGGCTTCCAGCAGCGTCCAGCCGGGGTCGCCGATCGTGCGCTCGGCCCAGGCCTCGAAGACGGCGAGGCGGTCCTCGTCGGAGCCTTCACCTTGGAAGGCGTCCATGATGGCCCGCACCTGCTCGGCGCGGATCGCGTCGATGACCGTCCGGCACAACTCGTCCTTGGTGCCGAAATTGGAGTAGACGGCGCCCTTCGAGAAGGACGCGGCCTCGGCGACCTCCTCCAGCGAGGTGGCGTGATACCCGTCACGCAGGAACAGCCGGCGTGCGGTGGCGATCAGCAGTTCACGGGTCCGCGCCTGGCTCTCCGCCCTGGTCAGTCGTGCCATCCCGCCATCGTAGGGGGTGACGGCATCTGGATACCGGCGGTATCTGTAGTGCTCCGCGCGGGCCGACCGGGACTATTGACATCCCGTCCAACCTCCAAATACCTTCGGTATCTCGGACGGGGGAGGCAGCGGGTGAAGCCCGACCATGAGGTGGTCGTCGTCGGGGCCGGGTTCTCCGGGCTGTGCGTCGGCATCCGGCTGCGGCAGCGGGGCGTGCGCGACTTCGTCATCCTGGACGCGGCGCCCAGCGTCGGCGGCGTGTGGCGGCACAACACCTATCCGGGAGTCGCCGTCGACATCCCGTCCACCACGTACTGCTACTCGTTCGAGCCCAACCCGTCGTGGACGCGGTCGTTCGCGCCCGGCGCCGAGGTCCGCGCCTACGCCGAGCACTGCGCCGACAAGTACCGGCTGCGGCCGCATCTGCGGCTTGGAACCAAGGTCGACCGGGCGGTCTTCGACGAGGGCGCCGACGTCTGGCACGTCCACACCTGCCGGGGCGAGATCACCGCCCGCTTCCTGGTCGCCGCCGTCGGGCCGCTGGACCAGCCCAAGAACCCGGACATCCCCGGCATCGAGACGTTCGCCGGGAAGGTGGTCCACACCGCGCGCTGGGACCACGGCCACGACCTGCGCGGTGAGCGGGTCGCGGTGATCGGCACCGGGGCGTCCGGCCTGCAGGTCATCCCCGAGATCGCGTCCGTCGCCGCGCACCTGGACGTCTACCAGCGCACGCCGATCTGGGTGTTCCCGAAGATCGACTTCGCGATCCCCCGGGGCGTTCGCGCGCTGTTCGGCGCGGTGCCGCCGGTCCAGTCGCTCGCCCGGCTGCTCACCACCGCCGCGTCCGAGGTGATCATGGTGCTGGGCATCGTGCACTACGGCAAGGCGCCGTTCCTGGCGCGGGCGACCGAGATGATCTGCCGCGCCCATCTGCGCCGCCAGGTGCCCGACCACCGGCTCCGCCGCGCCCTGACGCCGCGCTACGGCTTCGGCTGCAAGCGGCCCTCGTTCTCCAACCGCTACTTCCCGACGTTCATGCGCGACGACGTCGACCTGGTCACCGACCCGATCGAACGCGTCACCGAGCACGCCGTGGTGACGCGGGACGGCCGCGAGCGGGAGATCGACACGCTCGTCCTGGCCACGGGCTTCAAGACGCTGGAGATCGGCGCGATGCCGGCGTTCCCGGTCGTCGGCCTGGGCGGCGTCGAACTGGGGGCCTACTGGGACGAGCACCGCTACCAGACCTACGAGGGTGTCGCCTCGCCGCTCGCGCCCAATTTCTGGCTCATGAACGGCCCCTACACCGTCACCGGCGCGTCCTGGTTCTCGATCATCGAGGCGGGCAGCACGCACATCGTCCGCTGCGTCGCGGAGGCCCGCCGGCGCCGAGCGGCCCGCATGGTGGTCAGGCGCCGCCCGCACGACGCCTTCACCGCCCGGATGCGCGAGCGGATGAAGGGCACGATCCTCGCCCAGCCGAGCTGCGCCCGGGCCAACTCCTATTACTTCGACCGGCACGGCGACGCCCCGTACGTCCGCCCGCAGTCCGGGTTCTACGTGCTGCGCCGCAGCCGGACGTTCGACCTCGACGACTACGAATTCACCGTTTGAAAGGAAAACCCCTCATGGCCCTTCTTCGCACCGCCGGCATCGCGCTCGCCGCCACCGGGATCGCGCATTTCGCCGCGCCCAAGGTCTTCGAGCCGATCTCCCAGCTCGCGTTCCCGCAGGACACCGAGACCTGGATCAAGCGGAACGGCGCCACCGAGCTGGCGCTGGGCGTCGCGCTGGCCGTCGACAGGACGCGCAAGGCCGGCCTGGCCGGCACCGCCGTCTACGCGGCCTGGCTGGGCGCCCGCGCCGCCGCCAACCGCCGCTCCGCCTGAACGGGCCCCGGTCCGGCTTGACCGGCGACCGCCGCGCAAGCCGGACCCGAGCCGCGTGGTGGTGACGAGTTGCCGGTGGCATGATGCGGCGAATGGCTGAGATTCTGCTGTCGCGGACAACAGCCTCCCCTCCTACGACGCCCCTTCTGCCGGGCTGCTCGCGGAGCGCGTGCTGACCTTCCTGAACGGGATCGGGTAGCGCCCGCTCAGGCCAGTTCCTCCTTGAAGCCCTGGCGCCAGGACGGGTAGCGCGGCTCCCAGCCGAGTTCGCTCTTGGCCTTGGCGTTGGAGAAGCCGCGCCCCTCGGTCATCATCATCACCGCCACGTCGCCGGCGATCGGGCGGGCCAGCCAGGCGGGCACCCGCATCGGACGCTTCGCTCCCGCGCACTCCGCCAGGTAGGGCAGCCACTCGGCGGCCGGGGCCGGATCGTCGTCGACGATGTTGAACACGCCCCGCGCCTCGTGCTCCACGGCCAGGACGGTGGCGGACGCCGCGTCGTCCACATGCACCCAGGAGCAGTATCCGGCGCCGCCGCCGACGACCGGGAACTGCCGCTTGCGGACGGGCTCGACCAGGTCGTCCATGGCGCCCGGCCCGTAGAACCAGCCGTAGCGCAGGACCGCGCCGCCGGCCTTGACGACCGCGTCCTCGACGTGGCCGATCGCCTTCATCCCCGGTTCGGCCGGCGTGCCCGTCATCGGGTCCACCGGGTCCTGCTCGGTCTTCACCCGGGAGCCCTCGCGGATCCCGTTCCAGGCGCCGTAGCTCTGCGCGATGAAATGGGGGACGCCGTTCGCCTCGGCGGCGGCCAGCAGGTTGTCCGTCCCCTCGGTGCGGAGCCGGTTGGTGCCGGCGAACCACCGGTCCATGTGCTTCATGTCCGCCTTCCCCGCGTGCGCCACGGAGATCGCGGTCATCTGGTGCACGATCACGTCCGGCCGGGCGGCCCGGACCGCCTCGCTGACCGAGGCCGCGTCCAGCCCGTCCATCACGACGCCGTCCGCGCCCATGTCCTTCAGCATGCCCAGCTTGGCCTCGCTCGTCGCCGTGGCCGTCACCTGGTGGCCGCGCTCCACCAGTTGCGGCACCAAGCGTCGGCCCAGCACCCCGGTCCCGCCTGCCACGAACACCCTCATGACCTTCACCTCTCTGCTCAGAATCCGTCTCTACGACGGGAAGACGGAACGGATCGACCGTGTGTGACCTGGGCGGCGGCATGATTCAGGTCACATCCTCGGGGTGTCACAGGCTGCCGCGCGGTGGCGTCATGAGGGGTGTAACCGTCAAGAACACGAGGAGAGCACGATGGAAGCGCGGCTGAACCTGTTCGAGAGCCCGGTCATGGCCAAGGTGCTGAAGCACCTCGTCGCGGCCGGCCACGCGATTCCGGACTCGACGCTGCCGCTGGCGACGCAGGAGCTGGTGCGGCTCCGCGCGAGCCAGATCAACGGCTGCGCCTACTGCGTCGACATGCACACCAAGGAGGCCGCGCACGCCGGGGAGACCGCCACCCGCCTCAACCTGGTCGCGACCTGGCGGGAGGCCACGGTGTTCACCGAGGCCGAGCGGGCCGCCCTGGAACTGGCGGAGCAGGGCACCCGCATCGCCGACGCGGCCGGCGGCGTCCCCGACGAGGTGTGGGCGAACGCCGCGAAGCACTACGACGACGAGCAGCTCGCCGCCCTGGTGTGCGTCATCGCCGTCATCAACGCCTTCAACCGCGGGAACGTCATCACCCAGCAGCCCGCCGGCGACTACCGGCCCGGCCAGTTCGCCTGACCGCCGCCATCGCCGACCCTCGGGCGGGCCGTTGCAGGGACGGCCCGCCCGAGGGTCGGCCGGGTCAGACTCTGACGCCTTCGCCGATTCCGGGCCGCGGGGCCGGGGCCGCCTTCGGGGCCCGGCGGCCGGGAAGCCACCAGTTGGCCTTGCCGCACAGCTCCATCACCGCGGGGACGAGGATCATCCGGACGACGGTGGCGTCGATGAGCACGGCGACGGCCATCCCCAGACCTCCCTGCTTGACCGCGACGTCCGGGCCGAGCAGGGAGGTGGTGAAGACGGCGATCATGATGGCGGCCGCGGCCGTGATGACCTTCGCGGTCCGCGCCAGCCCGCGGGCGACGGCCGTGCGGGTGTCGCCGGTCCGCTCGTACTCCTCGCGCACCCGCGAGATCAGGAAGACCTGGTAGTCCATCGACAGGCCGAACAGGACCGGGAACATCATCATCGGGACCCAGGTCGTGACCGGCATGGTGGCGGGGAACCCGAGGGCCGGGCCGAACCATCCCCACTGCACGACCGCCACCACCACCCCGTAGGCGGCGCCGATGGACAGCAGGTTCACCACGGCGGCCTGCAGCGCGATCGTGACCGACCGGACCAGCGCGATCAGCAGCACCATGGACATCGCGATGACGACCGCGATCATCAGCGGCAGGCGCGAGCCGGATTCCTCGGCGGCGTCGATGGTGCCGGCGTTCGGTCCGCCGACGAGGACCTCCGCGCCGCCGGGCGCGCGGGGCAGCACGTCGTCGCGGAGCTCGTGCACCAGGTCCGCGGTCGCCTCGTCCTGGTATCCGGTCGTGGGGAAGGCCATGAAGGTGGCGGCCCGCCCGTCCTCGCTGATCCGGGGCGGCGTGGCGTAGGCGATGCCCTCGGTCTTGCCGACGGCGTCGACGACGGGACGCAGATCGGCGTCCGCGGAGCCGACCTCGGCGGCGAAGACCAGGGGTGCTCCGTACCCCGGGCCGAATCCCTCGGAGAGGATCTCGTGGGAGATGTAGCTGCTCCTGTCGCGGGGCTGGACGCTGGCGTCGGGCTGGCCGAGCCGCATCGACAGCGTCGGGACGGCCAGCAGCAGCAGGCTCGCGCCGGCCAGCGCGGCGGCGACCAGCGGCCGCCGCTGCACCACGCCGGCCCAGCGCTCGGCGAGGGTGCGGCGCTCCCGGTCCGACGCGCCGGAGGGCCGGCGGGACGCGCGGCGAGGCAGCCGCAGCGAGTTGATCCGGTGCCCGGTGAAGCCCAGGAACGCGGGCAGCAGCGTCAGCGCGGCGATCATCGTCACCAGCACCGCGACCGACGTGGCGACGGCCACTCCGGTCATCAGCCGCTGCCCCATCACGAGCAGGCCCATCAGCGCGATCACGACGGTCGTGCCGGCGAACAGCACCGCGCGGCCGGCGGTGGTGACGGCCCCGATCGTGGCGCTCTCGGGCTCGTCGCCGTCCCGGAGGTTGTCCTTGTAGCGCGTCACGATGAACAGCGCGTAGTCGATGCCGACCCCGAGCCCGATCATCGCGCCGAAGATCAGCGTGAAGTCCGGCGCCGGGACCAGGTGCCCCACCAGCTTCGTCAGCGCGAGGCCGCCCGCGATCGCCAGCAGCGCGGTGATGATCGGCAGGCCCATCGCCACCAGCGACCCGAAGGCGATGAAGAGGATCACCGCCGCCGCCAGGATGCCCACGCTCTCGGCCGGACCCTGCGGGGGCGTCTCGGCCTTTTCCGCCATGTACCCGCCCAGCCCGAGCGTGACGCCGCCGCCGGAGGCGTCCTTGACCGTGTCCACCAAGGGCTTGACGTCGGCCTTCTTCACTTCCTTGTCGCTCAGCGGGATGGTCGTCCGGGCGATGCGGCGGTCCTTCGTCACCAGGTTCCCGTCCTGGTACGGCGAGACCACGGGCCCGGTGACGGGTGAGCCGGCGAGAGCGGCGATGACCTTCTCGATCTTCTGCCGGGCGGCGGGGTCGTCGATTCCCCGTTCCGCCTTGATGGCGAGAGTGAGGGTGTCCCCTTGCCGTTCGGGGAAGTGCTTCTCGATGAGCGCCTGCGCCTTGGCGGATCCGGAGTCGCCGCCGGAGAAGTCGTTGTCGGGGGCGGCGCCGTAGCCGAAGCCGGCGAACACCGCGGCGATCACGCCGACGATCCAGGCCAGCAGGACCAGGCGGCGGCGCCGGTAGCAGAGCCGGGCCAGTCCCGCCAAGCCTCCGCCCGTACCGGGAGGCTCGGTTCTTTGCGTTTTTTCCATTGGTCGCTCAAATCTGATCAGGGAATGTGGCCTGATCCTCCCTGCCGGGCACAATGCGAGTCGTCCGCCGATCGCAGGCAATTCGCGCTACCGCCGATGGCGCACCCCGTTGCCGCGGAAACCGCAGGCGCCGCGAAAGTACTGCGTGCGCAGTAGCCGCCGGCTCGTCTGCGAGCATGAGCCGCACGCGGAAAGACCTGGCTAAAGTGCGGACATGAGCACAGGACTGCGAGGTCTCTGGGCCAGGGGCAGCGGCTGGGTGATCGCGGTCTGCGTGGCGGCGGTGCTGCTGGTCACCGCACTGGCCGAGGACCACCCCGGCACCGATCTCGCCGGGCTCGGCTACGCGCTGCTGGTGGCGAGCGGCCTGGCGCTGGGCGTCGCACGCCGGGCCCCGGTCGCCGTCCTCGCCGCCACCGGGCTGGGCGCGGTGGGATACCAGGCGACCGGTTTCGACGTGCCCGCCGTCGCGTACCTGTTCGCGGTGTACGCCGCCGTCCGGTCGGGGCACCGGATCGTCACGGTGGCGGTCAGCGTGACCCTGCTGGCCGTCCTCCCGCTCGCGGTCATGGCCTCCCCGGCGGACGGGTCCGTGGGCGACGCGTTCACCCAGGCCCGCGGTGTGCTGGAACTGGCCTGGCTGATCGCCGCCGGTGCCGCGGGGGAGGCGCTGCGGCAGGCCGAGCGGCGGGCGGACGAGGCCGAGCGCACCCGGGAGGAGGCCGCCCGGCTGCGCGCGACCGAGGAGCGGCTGCACATCGCGCGCGAGCTGCACGACTCGCTCACCCACCAGATCTCGATCATCAAGGTGCAGTCCGGAGTCGCCGTCCACCTGGCCCGCAAGCGCGGCGAGCACGTCCCGGAGGCCCTGCTGGCGATCCGGGACGCCGCCCGCGAGGCGAACCGCGAGCTGCGCGCGACCCTGGACACGCTGCGGGACGATGCCAGGACCCCGCCGCACGGCCTCGACCACGTCCCCGATCTCGTGGAACGCGCCCGCGGGACGGGCCTGAACACGACGCTGACGATCGAGGGACAGCAGCACGACGTGCCGCTCGCGGTCGACCGGACCGCGTACCGGATCGTCCAGGAGGCGCTGACCAACACCGCCCGCCACGCCGCGGCCGAGACGGCGACGATCCGGATCGACTACCGTCCGGGCACCCTCGCCATCCGGGTCGACGACGACGGCAGGGCCAGGCCCGGCACGTCCCCGGTGCCCGGCGTCGGGCTGCTCGGCATGCGGGAACGCGTCACCGCCCTGGGCGGGCGGCTGCGCGCCGAACCGCGCAGGGAGGGCGGCTTCAGCGTCCAGGCCGAGTTCCCCGTGGGCGGGCCGTCGTGATCCGTGTCCTGCTGGTGGACGACCAGTCGCTCCTGCGCGGCGGATTCCGGGCGCTGCTCGACGCCGAGGACGACATCGAGGTGGTCGCCGAGGCCGCCGACGGGGCGCAGGCCCTGGCGCTGATCAGGGAGCACCTGCCCGACATCGCGCTGATGGACATCCAGATGCCGGTCATGGACGGCATCGAGACGACCCGGCGCATCGCCGCCGATCCCGCCCTGGCCGGGGTGCACGTGGTCATCCTGACCAACTACGGCTTCCACGAGTACGTCTTCAACGCGCTGCGCGCCGGCGCCGCCGGGTTCCTCGTCAAGGACATCGAGCCGGACGACCTCCTGCACTCGATACGCGTCGCCGCGCGCGGGGACGCCCTGCTCGCGCCGTCCATCACCAGGATGCTGATCAGCAGGTACGTGGCGCAGCCGCCAGACCCGGGAGCCGGCACGGCGCTGAAGGAACTGACCAACCGCGAACGCGAGGCCGTCGCCCTGGCCGCGCACGGCCTGTCCAACGACCAGATCGCCGACCGCATGGTGATCAGCCCGGTGACCGCGAAGACCCACCTCAACCGGGCCATGGTGAAGCTCCACGCCCGCGACCGGGCGCAGCTCGTCGTCCTCGCCTACGAATCCGGCCTGGTGTCCCCGCGGAACCAGTGATGCCTGAGTGCTCCGTCCTGCCCGATCATGGACGGGTCCGCCGGCAGCACCCAAGCAAGTGCTAGGTCTATGGTGACCTGGCGGGCGCAGGCCGTAAAGAGGAAGGAAGCCCTCGGTGCACGCGTTCGCCGACAATGTGCGGAAGAATGGGGGCGGCCACAGCGAGGAGGCGTTTTGAGCAGCGATGCGCGGTTCACCGTGACGCGGACGCTGAGCAAGGACCAGCAGGCACGGCGGGAGCGATTGATCGACTCCGCGCGGGAGCTCGCGCTGCAGGGCGGATATCCGGCCGTCACCATGCACGACGTGGCGGACCGGGCCGGCGTCGCCCGCGCGACCGTCTACCGCTACTTCGCCACCAAGGACCACCTGCTCACCGAGGTCGCGGCGGCCTGGGCGCATTACGTCACCGATGACATCGACGCGCTCGCGGTGGGCGACACCCAGCTGGAGCGGCTCACCGCGCTGCTGGAGCGCATCGTGTACGTCGCGGCGCGGGAGCCCACCCTGACGTCCGCGATCATCCAGGCGGTGACCTCGGACGACTCCAGCGTGGACGACGCCCGCACCGTGCTGTTCCAGTTCCTCCGCGACCGGCTCTCGGCGGCGATCGGCGACCCGGTCCCCGAGCGGGAGGACGTCGAGCTCGTCCTCGGGCACATCCTGCTCGCCGCGCTGATCAGCCTGGCGTCGCTGCGGCAGCCGGTCGAGGAGGTCGCCACGATGGTCCGGACGTCCGGCCGCCTGGTGCTGGCCGGGGCGCTCGCCGCCGCCTCGCCCACCTGATTGGTCCACGTCACGCGGGCCTGATTGGACCTGGAGTCAGGACCACCGGGCTCCTAGCGTTCTCGCGTGACGAATCCGCTGCTGTTCCTGCTGGCCGCGCTGACGCTGGTCGCCATTCCCGGCCCGAACCACCTGTACATCACCACGCGCAGCATCGGCGAGGGCCGCCGCGCCGGCGTCGCGTCCGCGCTCGGCGTCGAGACCGGCACGCTCGTCCACATCGCCGCCGCCACGGCCGGGCTGTCCGCCGTCGTCGCCGCGTCCGCGACCGTCTTCGGGTTCCTGCGCTACGCGGGCGCCGCGTACCTCGCCTACCTCGCCTACCGGACGCTGCGCAGCCGCCACCGGCTCGGCGAGCCGGCGCTGAGGCCGCAGCCGATCCACCGCGTCTACCTGGACGGCGCGCTCGTGAACGTCCTCAACCCGAAGGTCGTGCTCTTCTTCCTGGCGTTCCTGCCCCAGTTCGTCGACCAGGACGCGGGCGCCGTGCCGCTGCAGATCGCCGCCATGGGCCTCGCCACCGCGCTGATCGGCCTGGTCAGCGACCTCGGGTACGCGCTCGCCGCCGGCTCGATCGGCGGCTGGCTGCGGGCCCGCCCGGCGTTCCAGCGGCGGCAGCGGTACCTGACGGGCCTGATCTACCTCGGCCTCGGCGCCGCCGCGATCTTCGCCGCGCCCAGCGCCCGCCGCGTCTAGCGCGGTGCCCTGGTGAGCGTCCGGTGCTCGGGAGGCGAGCGTCCGGTGCGTGCCAGTTGTCAGTTCGCTTATAAGCGCGGGCCCGCAATGCGTAGCCGGTGGTGCAGCCCACCCGGCCGGGCGTCTGTAGCTTCCCTCAGGGAGGTGCGAACGGTGACCACGACCCTTGAGGAACGCTCGCCGCTGAAGCCCTGGGCCGGTGTGCCGAGCGAACTCTCCACGATGTTCCGGCCCCACCTGGAGACCCTCGCCGAGGAGATGATCGAGGAGATCCTCGCCGGCATCCCCGAGTACTCCCGCCCGCAGGACGAGGAGTACGCGCGGCTCGTCCGGCTCGCCGTCGAGGGCGCGCTCCGCCAGTTCGTCGACCTGATCATGGACCCGGACAGCTCCTGGGAGCCGGTCGCCGCCGTCTACCGGGAGATCGGCTGGGCCGAGGCCCGTGAGGGCCGCAGCCTCGACATCCTGCAGACGTCGCTGCGGCTCGGCGCCCGGGTCGCGTGGCGCCGGCTCGCGTCCGAGTCCGAGCGGTACAACATCTCCCGCCGCAACCTCGCCAGCATCGCCGAGGCGATCTTCGCGTTCCTGGACGAGATCGCCCGCGCCGCCACCGAGGGCTACACCAAGGCCCGCGCGCAGGAGGCCGGCGAGCTGGAGCACCGCCGCCGCCGGCTGCTGGACATGCTGCTCGCCGAGCCGCCCGCCGCCCCGCAGGCCGTCGCCGACCTGGCCCGGCTCGCGCAGTGGCGCGTCCCGCGCACGGTCGCCGCGGTCGTGCTGTACGAGCGCGGCCGGCAGCCGTTCTCGCACCCGTCGCTGCCGCCGGACGTGCTCGCCGACGTCAACCGCCGCGAGCCCTGCCTGCTCGTCCCCGACCCCGAGGGGCCCGGCCGCGGCAAGATGCTGGAGTCGGCGCTGCGCGACTGGGTCGCCGCGCTCGGCCCGACGGTCCGCACCGAGGACGCGGGCAAGTCGCTGCGCTGGGCGCGCGCGGCGCTGCCGCTCGCGCGCCGCGGCATCCTGCCGTCCGACCGGCTGCTCCGCTGCGCCGACCACATGCCGGCGCTCGTCGTGTTCAAGGACGAGGAACTGGTGCGCGCCATCGCCGACCTGCGGCTCGCGCCGCTGAAGAGCGTCCGGCCCCGGCATCGCGAGCGGCTCATGCGGACGCTGCTGTCCTGCCTGCAGAACGGGTTCAACGCCACCGAGGTCGCGAACCGCCTGCACGTGCACCCGCAGACCGTCCGGTACCGGCTGCACCAGCTGGAGGAGCTCTTCGGCGAGCGGCTGTACGACCCGGACAAGCGGCTGGAGATGGAGATGGTGCTCACCGTGTGGCTCACCGAACCCCCGGACGATCAATCAAACGATTGACCGGGAGGGGCGGTACGTCCTAGTTTGAGGCTATGACCAGTAACGATTCTGGTCGAGAGCGGATCCTGGACGCCGCCACCCGGTTGTTCGCCGCGCTCGGCTACGACGGGACGTCCACCCGGATGATCGCCGAGGCGGCCGGGCTCAACGTCGCCACCGTCGCCTACCACGTGGGCGGCAAGCGCGACCTGTACCTCGCGGTGATGGAACGTGCCCACGAGACCGAGCGCGCGGAGCTGGAGGCGGCGCTCACCACCGTCAGCAACGACGCGCGGGGCCTGCTCGACCTCGCCGACGCCTATGTCGACTTCTGCATGAGGCGGCCGGAGATCCCGGCGCTGTGGATGCACCGCTGGCTGTCGGACGCCGCCGACATCGCGCATCTCGAAGCGCAGTACGTCCAGCCGCTCGTCCAGATGGTCGTCGACATCGCCCGCAAGCTCGTCCCCGACCACGTCGACGTCGACTACGTCGTGTGGACGATCGTCTGGTCCACGCACGGGTTCGGGGCCGGCGGCGTCCTGGACACGGACGGACGGCGCCGCGGCCTGGACGACCCGCAGGCCGTGGCCCGGTTCCGCCGCCACATGCGCCACACCGTCGCCCTCGCGATCGGGATCCCCGACGGGATCACCGAGTGACGGAGCGGCCCGCCCCGGCGCTGCCCCGCCGGAGGCTCCTCGGCTACGGCATCGGCTCGGTCGGCACGGGCGTGTTCTCCGCCGTTCCCGGACTGCTGCTCCTGTACTACCTCACCGATGTCCTCGGCGTTTCGGCGGCCGTCGCGGGGGCCGTCCTCGTCCTGCCCAAGGCGTGGGACGTGCTGCTCAACCCGATCGTCGGCGCCGCCAGCGACCGCGAGGCCGTCCGCACCGGGCGCCGCACCCGGCTGCTGCTGCTCGGCGCCGTCACGCTGCCGTTCCTGTTCGCCGCCATGTTCGCCGTCCCGGCCGACTCCCCGGGCATCGCCGCCGTGTGGACCGGGGTCGCGTTCCTGCTGGCCGCGAGCGCGTTCGCCTGTTTCCAGGTGCCGTACGTGGCGCTGCCCGCCGAGATCTCCGCCGACCCGTCCGAGCGGGGCCGCGCGATGGCGTGGCGCGTCGTCTGCCTGACGCTCGGCATCCTGGTCGCGGGCGGCGTCGCGCCCGCCCTCACCGACGCCGCCGGGGGCGGGCGCGCCGGATACGCGCTGATGGGCGCCGTGATCGGGCTCGCCATGGGGGCCGCGATGATCGCGAGCACGCTGGCGAACCGGTGGATCCCGTCCCGTCCCGGGCCCCGCCCGCTCGGGCTGGCCGCCGCGCTGCGCACCGCGCGCGGGAACCGGCCGTTCTTCATGCTGCTCGGCGCCTACGTCACCAGCACCCTCGCCGTCGCGATCATGCTGGCCGGCGCCCCCTACGTCGCGACGTACCGGCTGGACGACTACGGGCTCACCTCGGCGATGTTCGTGTGCATGGTCGGGCCGAGCGCGTTCGCGGTGCCGGTGTGGCGATGGCTGTCCCGCAGGTACGGGCTGGTCAACTGCTATCTGGCGGCGCTGGTGCTGTTCGCGGCGGCGGCCGTCGCGCTGTTCCCGCTGATCGCGTCCGCGGCGGGCGTGCTGGCTTTCAGCGCCGTGATCGGGGTCTGCTACGCGGCCGTCCAGCTGCTGCCGCTGTCGCTGCTGCCGGAGACCGTCCACGCCGATGCCGGACGGACCGGGCACGCGCAGTCCGGGGCCTTCACCGGGCTGTGGACGGCCGCCGAAACAGGCGCGCTGGCCCTCGGGCCCGGAATCTTCGCGCTGATCCTCGCCGTCTCGTCGTTCAACTCGTCCGATTTCGATACTCCGGTCGTCCAGCCGGGTTCGGCGCTGACCGGGCTGACCGCCGGATTCACGTTCGTCCCCGCGCTGCTCCTGCTGCTCAGCGTCCCCCTGCTGCTGGCCTACCGCCGGCTGGCCACCGCCCACCGCCGTATTGAGGAAACACAGGAAAATGCCGTCTGACCCCCTCCCCGAAACAGGCCGCCCCGGCAGCGAGCTGCTCGCCGAGCTCGCCCGGCTGCGGGACGCGGACCTGCCCGTGCGCGGCGGCCAGGTCACCGCCTACGTCTACGACACCGGACGCGAGGCCGTGCACGACCTCGCCGCCACCGCCTACCAGGAGATGCTGGAGGTCAACTGCCTCGACCCGACCGCCTTCCCCAGCATCGTCGCGCTGGAACGGCAGCTCGTCGGGTTCGTCGCGGCCAAGCTCGGCGGCGGCTCCGGTGTCTTCAGCAGCGGCGGCACCGAGTCGATCATGCTGGCGGTGAAGGCCGCGCGGGACGCCCACCCGGTCGAGGGACGGCCCCAGATCGTGCTGCCGGCGACCGCGCACCCCGCGTTCCACAAGGCCGCGCACTACCTGGGCCTGGAGGTCGTGCACGTGCCGGTGGACTCCGCGTACCGCGCCGACCCCGCCGCGACCGCGGCCGCGATGACTCCCCGCACGGCGCTCGTCGTCGCTTCGGCCCCGTCCTACCCCCACGGCGTCATGGACCCGGTCCCGGAGATCGCCGCTCTCGCGGCCTCCGCCGGTGTGCCCTGCCATGTGGACGCGTGCGTCGGCGGCTGGGTCCTGCCCTGGCTGCGGGACGCGGGACGCGACGTGCCGCCGTTCGACCTGTCCGTGCCCGGCGTGACGTCCATCTCCTGCGACCTGCACAAGTACGGGTACTCGCCGAAGGGCGCCTCGGTCGTCCTGTTCGCCGACGAGTCGCACCGCCGGCGCGCCTACTTCGCGTCCGCCGAATGGCCCGGCTACACCGTCATCAACGCGACCGTCCAGAGCAGCAAGAGCGCCGGGCCGCTCGGCGCCGCCTGGGCGACCCTCAACGCCGTCGGCGCGCAGGGGTACCGCGACCTCGCCGAGAACGCGATGAAGTCGGCGGAGCGCCTGATCGCCGGTGTCGCCGCCATCCCCGGGCTGCGCGTCGTCGGCGAACCGGTCGCGCCGCTCGTCGCGGTCGCGTCGTCCGACCCCGCCCTGGACGTGTTCGTCATCGCCGACGAGGCCCGGCGGCGCGGCTGGTTCTTCCAGCCGCAGCTCTCCTATCAGGGCATCCCGCCGAACCTGCACTTCACGCTGACCGGCGTCAGCGACGCCGACGCGCTCCTCGCCGCGCTCGCCGACGCCACCGAGGCCGCCCGCGCCGCCGGCCCGCCGGACGTCCCGGCCGAGCTGGTCGACGCGCTCGCCGGTCTGGACCTCGACAGCCTCGACGACGCGGGTTTCGCCGGGCTCCTCGCCTCCGTCGGCGTCGACCTGGCGGGCGGCGGCGAACCCGAGATGGCCGTGGTCAACGCCATCCTGGACGCCCTCCCGCCCGCGACCCGCGAGGCCCTCCTGATCCGCTTCCTTTCCGCCCTCTACGCCTGACCTGAACCTCGTCTATTCGAGCCTGATCAGGCGCTTCAGGTAGGACGGCTCCTCCAGGTCCCGCCCGAGCCGCAGCGGGACGGTGGCCGCGCCGGCGGTCACGGCGCCGACCCGCTCCCCGCCGTCCCCCCGGTGGGGCGGGTCGCCCGCGACGTCGACCGGCACGGTCAGCCCGGCCCAGCCGACGACCGTCACCGGCGACGCGGCGCGCAGCGGCGTCGTCCCGCCGAGCCCGTCGTCGACCCGCGCGACCCGTGCGCCCGCCGGCGCCAGCGTCACCGCGGTCAGCGCGTCCTCGGCCGCGGTGACGAGCCGTCCCGCCGCGCTCACGGCACCCGCCGCGGTCGGTGAACGCTGCCCCATCACCGCGCCGACGATCAGCGCCGGCACCCCGCCGACGCTCTTGCGCGCCGCGAACACGAAGTTCCCGCCGGCCGCGTCCGTGTACCCGGTCTTGCCGCCGACGACGCCGTACTGCCCCAGCAGGAAGTTGCCGCCCTCCCGCGCCGCGCCGCCGTTGTCGGGGACGTACGCGCGGTTGTTCGCGATCTCCGTGAAAGCCGGGACCTTCATCGCGGCCCGCAACAGCTTGACCTGGTCTTCCGCCGTGCTCACGGTGCCCGAGTCATAACCGCTCGGGTCGGTGTAGCGCGTGCCGGTCATGCCCAGCCCGGCCGCGGCCGCGTTCATCTTCGCCACGAACGCGCGCTCGTTCCCCGCGTCCCACCGCGCCAGCTCGTGCGCGACGTCGTTCGCCGAGATGATCAGCAGCGCCTCCAGCGCCTTCCGCTGGGTCAGCTTCTGGTAGGCGGTGACGCCGAGCAGCGACTCCTCGCGCTTCTTGCGCATCGGGATCTGCGCCGCCGCCTCCGGCGACACCATCAGCACCGGCCCCGGCTGCCCCGGCTTCAGCGGATGATCGCGCAGGTACACGAACGCCGTCATCACCTTCGCGACGCTCGCCGTGGGCGTCGGCGCCGTCCCGCCCGAGGACCCCATCATGCCGAGGCCCTCCACGTAGACGGCGGACTGCCCCGCCGCCGGCCACGGCAGCACGGGCGCCTGCCCCGGAAACGCGTGACTGGACGCCATGGCCAACTCGATCGTCGGCTGCGGGACGGGCCTGATGAGCTGCCCGGCGACGACCCCGGCGACCAGCACCAGCGCCGCCGCGAGCACAATGAGCCAGCGCCGCCCGCGCTTGGCCTT
Source organism: Actinomadura latina NBRC 106108 (assembly GCF_001552195.1). Classification (GTDB taxonomy): domain Bacteria; phylum Actinomycetota; class Actinomycetes; order Streptosporangiales; family Streptosporangiaceae; genus Spirillospora; species Spirillospora latina. The sequence goes on along the minus strand of NZ_BCQS01000020.1, from coordinate 8,264 downwards.
CTCCGGCGGCTCCGCGGGCGCCGGAGGCGCCGCCCCGTCCCAGGGCACGCTCCACTGCCCGGACGACCGAGACGCCGGATACTCCCCGGATCCCTGCGCGACCGGCAGCCGCTCAACCCGCGTGACCGGCGCCCCCTGCGGCACCGCACCAGACCACGCCTCCCGCGGTGGTGCCTCGCGTGGTGGTGCCTCTGAGGTGGCCTTGTCAGGTGAGGTGGCATTGTCAGGACGGTCTTGTGGGGGCGGCGCGGCGTGCTTTGGCGCGGCCGGGCGCGGTGTGGGCTGTGTCGGGGCGGTGCCGGAGCGGTCCTGTGAGGGTGCGCTGTTGCGCGCGGACGTGCTCTCGGGCGCGCGGTCCTGCGGCGGCGACTTCTCGGTGTCGCGCGCGGCGTGCTGGGGTGGTTCGGCCGTCTCCGGAGGTTCCTCGTCCTCCACGGGATCGTCGTCCGGGGCGGCCGTGGCGGGTTCCTGCGGCGTGAACTGGACGTACCAGGTGCTCTTCGGGGCGGGCGGCTCTTCCTGCCGGGGGCGGCGGATCGCTATGTCCGGGCGGGTCAGGTTGACCTTCGCGGGGACGCGGAACTCGGCGGTCGCCGTGCGGGAGGCGTCCTGTTCGTCCTCGCTGCCGGACGTGTCCGGTTCCCGCTCGGCCTCGTCGTCCACGTCCCGACCCTCCTCGACTCGACCCCTGGCAGGCAGGCGGAGCGGTCCCCCCGACAACCCCGTGCATAGTGAAGGATGCGCAGTTTATCGAGAAGGTTCGCGCCGATTCGCCTGCGCGGACGCCGTGTCCCGGGCCGGACGTGAACCCGGAGGGGACGTTGTGGAGATACATCGCTGACAACGTCCCCCCACGGGAAGGCTCGGTGCGCATGCCATGGTGGCCGCGATGACCGCACCTCCGACGGCTCAGGACAGCGACGCATCACTCATCGAGGGGTCGCTCGCCGACCCCGAGGCGTTCGCCGCGCTGTTCGACCGCTACTCGGCGATGCTGTACCGGTACGTTTCGCGCAGGCTCGGGCCGGAGGCCGCGGAGGACGTCGTGGGGGAGACGTTCCTCGTCGCGTTCAGCAAGCGGCACCGCTACGACCTGGTGCAGCGGGACGCGCGGCCGTGGCTGTTCGGCATCGCGACGAAACTGGTCGCGCGGCATCACCGGGCGGAGGCCACGCGGTACCGGGCGCTGCGGCGCAGTCCCGTGGACGGTCCGGTGGAGGGGCCGGCCGACCGGGTGGCGGCGGGCGTGACCGCGTCGGCGTCGCGTCCCGCGCTGGCGGCGGCGCTGTCCGGGCTGGCGCGACGGGACCGGGACGTCCTGCTGCTGGTGGCGTGGGGCGACCTGGCCTACGAGGAGGTGGCGCGGGCGCTCGGCATACCGGTCGGCACCGTCCGTTCCCGGCTGAACCGTGCCCGGCGCAAGGTGCGCGCGGCGCTCGGCGACACCGACCCGACGCGTGAGGAGGCGTGAGCGTGGACGACCTGGACCTGATCCGTGACCTCGGCCGGGGCCTGGAGCACGAGCCGCCCGCCTCGCTCGCCCGGCAGCGGAACCGGCTGCTGGAGGCGGCCCGGCGGCGGCGCCGCGGCGCCGGGCGGTGGACGTTGATCGGCGTGGTCGCGGCCGTGACGGCGGCGGCGATCCTCGTGCCGGCGATGATCTTCCACGGGCGGGACGCGTCGCCGGTGGCGACGCGGTCGACCGCGCCGGCGGGGCGGGCGCTGAACGTGCTGATCCTCGGGGCGGACGCGCGGGGCGGCGGCTCCCCGCCGCGCTCGGACACCATGATGCTGGTGCACGTACCGGCCGACCGGCGGCGCGTCCACGTGGTGAGCATCCCGCGCGATTCGCTGGTGCCGCTTCCCGCGTGCGAGATCGTCGGCGGGGGGAAGACCGTCCCGGCCCGGACGGGGCTGATCAACTCGGTGTTCGCGGTGGGCGGCGTCTCCTGCGCGGTGAAGACGATCGAGTCGCTGACGAGCGTCCGGATCGACCAGGCCGTGGTGATCGATTTCGCCGGGTTCCGGCAGCTGGTGGACGCGCTCGGCGGCGTCCGGATGACGCTGCCCCGGCCGGTCGCCGACCCGAAGGCCGGACTGAGACTGCCGGCGGGGGAGCAGCGGCTGGACGGGACGCAGGCGCTCGCTTACGTCCGGGCCCGGTACGGCCTCGGGGACGGCTCCGACCTGGCGCGCATCCGGCGGCAGCAGCAGTTCCTGGCGGCGCTCGCGCACGAGCTCAGGGCGCAGATGAGCGGGAACTCCCTGCGGTTCGCGAAGGTCCTCGCGATGATGGCCGCGTCGGTCGAGGCGACCCCGAGGCTGCGCGTCGGGGAGCTCCGGGCACTGGCCGGGAGTCTCGGCAGGGCCGGGACGATCGAGTTCGACACGGTTCCGGTGCGGCCCGCGCGCCGGGATCCGAACCGCCTGGAGTGGGATCCGGCCGGGGCGAAGCGGATGTTCGACGCCTTCCGGGAGCCGTGAATGGACCCGTTTCTGCCGGGTAGGGGCCGCATATCCCGGGCCCCCAGAAACGGTTCACGAGGCTCAAGGAGTGAGCATTCTTATGGCCACCAAGATCCGCGAAATCATGACCGGCTCGCCGACGTCGGTGTCGCCGGAGCTCGACATCGTCACGGTGGCGCGGGCGATGCGCGACGAGGACATCGGCGCCGTGCTGGTGGCGGAGGGCGACGACCTGAAGGGCGTCGTCACCGACCGCGACCTCGTCGTCCGCGGGCTCGCCGCAGGCGGCGACCCCGCCCAGGCGAAGATCGGCGGCATCGCGAGCAGCGTGACCGCGACGGTCGGCCCCGACGACACGCTGGACAAGGCCGCGCAGATCATGCGCGAGCGGTCGGTGCGGCGGCTTCCGGTGATGGAGGACGGCCGTCCGGTGGGCATCGTGTCCATCGGCGACCTCGCGATGGAGAAGGACTCGGAGTCGGCGCTCGCGGACATCAGCGCCGCGCGCCCCAACATGTGAGGCGTCCCCGCGCGGGACCAGTGAGCGCGTCCGGAGGTCGCCACCCGTGCCCATCCTCCGACCCCGGGCGCGCTCACGCGCGGGGCAGCACGGACAGCAGCCGCTCCAGTTCCTCTTCGGTGTTGTAGTAGTGCACGGAGGCCCGCACGGCCGCTGGACGGGCGTGCGGGTCATATCCGTGTGAGAGCGGGTAGGTGACGTTGATGTTGACGCCGTGTTCCCTTGCGGCGCCCTTGATGGCGGCCGGGTCGTGGCCGTCCACGGTGAACGTGACGATCCCGGACGGCCGCGCGCCCTTGTCGAGGACGGTGACGCCAGGCCGTCCGGCCAGCTCTTCGCGTAGCCCGGCCGCGAGTCCGGTCACGCGGGTCTCGATGTCCGTCATCCCGAGGTCGGACGCATAGTCGGCGGCGACGCCCAGGCCGATCTGGCCGGCGACGTACCGTTCCCATGTTTCGAAACGCTGGGCGGTGTCGCGCATCTCGAAGCCGCCCGGCATCTTCCAGGTGGCGGCGTGCAGGTCGAGGAACGGCGGGACGAGCGTCCGCACGATCTGTCGGCGCACGTACAGGAACCCGGTGCCGCGCGGGCCGCGCAGGTACTTGCGGCCGGTCGCCGAGAGGATGTCGCAGCCGATCTCCTCCACGTCGATGGTGAGCTGGCCGACCGACTGGCAGGCGTCCAGGAGGTAGAGGACGCCGTGCTCACGGCACAGCCGCCCGACCTCCGCCGCCGGGTTGACGAGCCCGTTGTGCGTGGGGATGTGGTTGAGCGAGACAAGGCGGACCTCGCCCTTGGACAGTTCGGCCTCCAACGCGTCCAGTGAGAGAGTGCCGTCGGCCTCGTCCGGGATGACGTCCACCCTCACGCCCGTGGCCTCCGCCACCTGCTGGTAGGCGATCGCGCTGCTGGAGTACTCGCTGGTCGTCGTCAGGATGCGGTCGCCGTGCGCGAACGGAATCGAGTAGAACGCCATGTCCCATGCCCGGGTGGCGTTCTCCACGTAGGCGATCTCGTCCGCGCGCGCGCCGATGAGCCTCGCCACGGCGTCATAGAAGTGCTGGACGGCCTTCGCGTTGGCTTCGGCCGCCTCGTACCCGCCGATCGTCGACTCCAGTGCGAAATGCTCGCTGACGGCCTCGATGACCGGACGCGGCGGCAGCGCCGCCCCGGCGTTGTTGAGGTGGGCCACCCTCGCGCAGCCGGGGGTGCCGGTCCGGATGTCCTCGATGTCCACGGGTCCCCTCCGAGAAATGTCGTACCCCCGCGTGATGCTTGGACGCGGCGACGACTTGACCTCAACCTTCCTTGAGGTCCCATGCTTGCCGTTCCAGGCTAACGATCACCAGGGGGCCCCATGGACATGGAAGTCACGGCGTGGATGTCGCTGCACCACGCCATGAACGCGCGGGACAGCAGACCGTTCTCCAAGGCGACGCTGCGCCGCATCGGCGGATTCGCCCGCCCGCACCGCCGTCCACTGGCCGCGTTCCTCGTGCTCAGCGTGGTGATGGCGGTCACGGCGGTCGCGACGCCCGTCCTCGCCGGGTGGGTCGTCAACGCGATCGTCGACCACGCGGCGACGTCCACCGTCGTCTGGCTGGCCGCCGTCATCGCCGTCCTCGCGGTCGCCGAGGGCGGGCTGGGCCTCGCGAACCGGTGGCTGTCCGCACGCATCGGCGAGGGGCTGATCCTCGACCTGCGCACCGCCGTGTTCGACCACGTCCAGCGCATGCCCGTCGCGTTCTTCACCCGGACCCGCACCGGCGCCCTCGTCAGCCGCCTCAACAACGACGTGATCGGCGCCCAGCGCGCCTTCAGCGACACCCTCTCCGGCGTGGTCAGCAACATGGTGACGGTGCTGCTCACCTTCGCCGTGATGGTCCGCATCTCCTGGCAGATCACCCTGCTCGCGCTGGTCCTGCTGCCCGTCTTCGTCCTGCCGGCCCGCCGCATGGGCGCCCGCCTGGCCCGGCTCGAACGCGAGGCCGCCGCGCACGACTCCGCGATGAGCACGCAGATGACCGAGCGGTTCTCCGCGCCCGGAGCGACCCTCGTGAAGCTGTTCGGACGCCCGGCCCGCGAATCCGCGGAGTTCGCCGCCCGCGCCCGCCGCGTCCGCGACATCGGCGTCCGCACCGCGATGGTGCAGCACGTCTTCATCACGGCGCTCACCATGGTCTCGGCGCTGGCACTCGCCCTCGTCTACGGTCTCGGCGGCTTCCTCTCCCTGCGCGGCCACCTCGACGCCGGCGCCGTCGTCGCGCTCGCCCTCCTGCTCACCCGCCTCTACGCGCCGCTGACCGCCCTCGCCAGCTCCCGCGTCGAGGTGATGAGCGCCCTCGTCAGCTTCGAGCGCGTCTTCGAGATCCTCGACCTGGAACCCCTCGTCGCCGAGAAGCCCGACACCCGTCCCGCCCCGTCCGGGCCGGTCTCGGTCGAGTTCGACAACGTCACGTTCGCCTACCCGTCCGCCGACAAGGTGTCCCTGGCCTCCCTGGAAGAGGTCGCCACCCTCGACACCCGCGGCGGCGTGGACGTCCTGCACGACGTGTCGTTCCGCGCCGAACCCGGCCAGATGATCGCTCTGGTCGGTTCCTCCGGCGCGGGCAAGTCGACGATCGCGCAACTCCTCCCGCGCCTCTACGACGTCGACTCCGGCGCCGTGCGGCTGGGCGGCGTGGACGTCCGCGACATGTCCTTCCAGAGCATCCGCGAAACCCTCGGCATGGTCACGCAGGACGGCCACCTGTTCCACGAGTCCATCCGCGAGAACCTCCTCCTCGCCCGGCCCGAGGCCACCGGCGACGAACTCTGGGACGTCCTGCGACGCGCCCGCCTCGACACCCTGATCGAAGGACTGCCCGACGGGCTCGACACCATCGTCGGCGAACGCGGCTACCGCCTCTCCGGCGGCGAGCGCCAGCGCCTCACCATCGCCCGCCTCCTCCTCGCCCGCCAGCGCGTCGTCATCCTGGACGAGGCCACCGCCCACCTCGACTCCACCTCCGAGGCCGCCGTCCAGGAGGCCCTGGCCGAAGCCCTGGACGGCCGCACCGCCATCGTCATCGCCCACCGCCTGAGCACCATCCGCGCCGCCGACCAGATCCTCGTCATCGAGGACGGCCGCATCATCGAACAAGGAACCCACGACGAACTCCTCGCCGCCGCCGGCCGCTACGCGGAGCTCCACAACACCCAGTTCACCAACACCCCGCCCCTGGAACCCGCCCTCTGACCGGACTCGCACCCGCGCCGCCCCGGCACGAGCGGGGCGGCGCGCAGCCGCCCCTTGCGTTTAGAGGGCGGGTGCGGAGGCAGGGTGGAGGCATGCGTGCCGTCACCTATGACTCCTATGCGTCCGACAACTCGCGGCTGAAGGTCGGGGACGTCCCCGACCCGAAGGTCGGCCCCGGCCAGGTGCTGATCGAGGTGCGCGCCGCCGGCGTCAACCCCGTGGACTGGAAGGTCATGGCCGGCGGCCTCGACGGGATGATGGACGCGATGTTCCCCGTCATCCCCGGCTGGGACGTCGCCGGGATCGTCCGCGCGCTCGGCCCGGACACACCCGACTTCGCCGTGGGCGACGAGGTCATGTCGTACGCCCGCAAGGACGTCGTCAGCCGCGGCACGTTCGCGGAGTATGTCGCGGTGTCGGCGGACGACGTCGCGCGCAAGCCCGCGGCGCTCGGCTGGCCCGAGGCGGGCGGGCTGCCGCTCGCCGGGCTGACCGCGCAGCGCGCCCTCGACCGGCTGGACGTCGGCGAGGACGATGTCCTGCTCGTCCACGCGGCGTCCGGCGGGGTGGGGAGCTTCGCGGTGCAGATCGGACGTGACCGCGGTGTCCGCGTGATCGGCACGGCGTCCGAGAAGAACCACGACTACCTGCGGGAACTCGGCGCCGAACCGGTCGCCTACGGGGACGGGCTGGCCGGCCGCGTCCGCGACCTCGCCCCCGGCGGGGTGACCGCGGTCGCCGACTTCGCGGGCGGCCAGCTGGACACGACGCTGGCGGTCCTGGCCGAAGGCGGACGGCACGTGTCCGTCGCCGACAACACCGTGGAAGAGCACGGCGGCCACTGGATCTGGGTCCGGCCGGACGGCGCGAAGCTCGCCGACCTCGCCCAACTCGCCGGCCGCGACGCGCTCACGGTCGAGGTGGCCGGGACGTTCCCGCTGGAGGAGACCGGCGCCGCGTTCGACGCCAGCCGCGGCGGGCACACGCGCGGCAAGCTCGTCATCGTCATCACCCCATGAAGGTCGCGGTGACGGCCCTCACCCGCTGGATGTCCTATTCGGTTCCGGCCCAGGACCTGAGCATCCGTCCCTGGCGGGCCCCGGCGATTCCCCGCAGCCGCTTCGTCATCACCCAGGTGACGGCACGCTAGTCCGGCCCGTCCAGCGCCCCCGCTGAGCCGTCCGCGTCGGAGTCCTAGTCTCCGTCGCCGGTCAGGGCCTCGTTCCACTCCTTGATGGTCCAGGCCGACACGACGCCGTTCAGGACGAACGGGTCGTTGTTGACGAACTCCTCCGCCGCCTCCCGGCTGGTGAAGATGGCCATCGCCCCGTCCGCCTGTGCATCGGCGAACGTGCCGATCATCACCAGTCGGCCGTCCGCCGCGTACCCCTCGTAGTGCTCGACGTGCTCGGCGAAGAACGCCGGCGCCTTGGCCGCGACATTCTCCGCCGACTCGTAGAAGATGACGTACTTCACGAGCTCCCCCTCCTCACGTGCCTCAATTCACTCCGCTGCAGCCCCGAGACAAAGCCGGGACGTCGCCGAGGTTTCGGTCACCTGCGGGACGTGGTGAGGGATCTCGGCGCGGACGCGGCGCCGTGCATGCTCGGAAAATGCCGGCCACGATTCACATTCGCACACCACCGCACCGCGGACAACCCGACTGGCGCCGCCGGTCCCGGACGGCGATGGTTCTGCGCGACAATTGCCGCCACGTTCCCGAAACGACCGGAGGCGGCATATTGCCCGCGATTCACGATTTCGGCACCCGGGGAGCCGCTGCTGACGCTCCTGCGGGCGAGCAACGTGGTCTTGCATGGTCGCTTCGTCCTCACCCGCGCCCGGCTCCTGGGGGAGGGGCCGGGCGGGGTCGGGGAGCTAGTGCTTGAGGTCCTGGAGGATGGTGCGGAAGGTGTGGGGGGCGAGGAGGAGTCTGGGGCCGTCAGGATTCTTGGAGTCGCGGACGGCCACGGCGCCGGGGAAGCGCGCCACCTCCACGCATGCGTCTCCTTGGTCGCCGCTCTGCCGTGCCTTCCGCCA
>NZ_BCQS01000019.1 GCF_001552195.1 Actinomadura latina NBRC 106108 | reverse complement strand
GAGCCCACGACCGGCTGGTTGCACTCCGGCCTTCTCGTTCGCTCTTGTCATGCGCCGCGGAGCGCGTCGCCTTGCGCGGTGCGCGTGTAGATGACGAGACGGCCCTCGCGTCGGCGGGTGACGAGACCGGTTCGGCGGAGAACCGAGAGGTGGTCGCTGACTCCGCTGGGGCCGACGCCGAGCCGCCGGGCGAGTTGGAGTGTGGCCGCGGGACGATCCAGCTCCCGCAGGATCTGGGCCCGGCGGCGTCCGATCAACGTTGCCAGGGCCTCGTCGTCCGAACCTGCGGACTGCCACAGGTTGCCGATTCCGGAGGCCGGGTAGACCAGTGCCGGGTCCCACGGCGGATCGGTGCGCGGCCAGACCTCCGGCCAGGTGAAGGCCGACGGGATCAGTAGCAGTCCGCGTCCGGCGAGGGTGAGGTCGGCGGTGTCCTTCCATGTCGGATGCACGCTGAGGATGCCGGCGTCCCAGGTCACGGTCGGGTGCAGATCGGTGAAGGCGGCCCGCGATCCCAGCGCGACCAGGCTCCGGGCCCGCGAGGCGACCTCCGCCTCCAGGAGCGCGCAGATCGTCGTCCACCGCGGCTCCAGGGCGGCTTCCCAGAACGCGCGCATCTGGTCGACCAGAGCATCCAGGGCGGCGGCCGGGTCATCGACGAGGGCGCGGCCGGCCGCCGGCACGCCGCCGGGGTACCTCTGAACGATCTCGGCGGCGACCTGTTCCGGCCGGGTCGTGCGCACGCGGGCCAGTTCGGCGTCGATCACCGGATGCGGCTCCCGCGGCGGCGGGCTGATGAACACCGGCCAGTACGATCCGCCGAACGGGGCCGCGACGTCCAGCAGCGACAGGTCGAGGCCTCCTACCCGCGGCGCCGCCCAGTCCACCCAGCGCTGGTGCACGAGGGACCGCTCCGGCCGCCGCAGCACGTAGAACGCTCCGAGCAGTTCCATCAGCGGGGCGATCGCAAGCCGGGTCCGCAGCAGGTCGTCCGGGCCGAACCGGTAGCGGATCATGGATTCAGAATAGGCTGAATCTCTCGGCCCGAGCCTGCGCCGCCGGTAGACCTGTCGCGCAAGAGAAGCGACGCCACGCGGGAGACGGCACATGGGCGGCGAACACGACCTCGGCGAGAAGGCCAGGCAGATCATCGACGCGAACCGCTACCTGACACTGGCCACGGCCGATGACGACGGCAGGCCCTGGGCGTGCCCGGTCTGGTTCGCCCACGACGCCTACGCCCACTTCCTCTGGGTGTCGCGACCGGACGCCCGGCACTCGCGCAACATCGCCGCCCGGCCAGAGATCGGCTTCGTCGTGTTCGACTCGGCGGTGGTGCCCGGCACGGCGCAGGCGCTGTACGTCGACGCCGTCGCCGAGGAGGTCGGCGCGGACGAGGTCGAGTCGGCGATCGCGACGTACTCCGTCCGGTCGCAGGCCCAGGACATCGGACCATGGCGAACCGCCGACGTCATCGGGCCCGCCCCGCACCGGGTCTACCGCGCCCGGGCGAGGTCCTGCTCACTGCTCTCGGGCGGTGATCGACGCATCGCCGTCGACCTGGCAAGGAAATAGCGCCACCAGCGGGCGACCAACTCACGAGGAGAGGCCATGGCCAAGGTGATTTCGGGAATCTCAATGTCGCTGGACGGCTTTGTGACCGGGCCGAACGTCACCCGCGAACAACAACTGGGAGACGGCGGGGAGGTCCTGCACCGATGGCTGCACGCCCCGGACCCACGCGACGCCGAAGTGATGGCCGCGATGGCCAAGGACGTGGGCTCGATCCTGATGGGCCGACGGTCCTACGACCTGGCCGAGGGCGACGGCGGCTGGGGCGACGGCGGCCCGGCCGGACCGATGCCGTGCTTCGTGCTCACCCACAACCCACCGGCCCCGGAGACCATCCGGGCGCCATCGGTGTTCACCTTCGTCACCGAAGGCATCCACAGCGCGATCGAGCAGGCGAAAGCGGCGGCCGGCGACAAGGTGGTCGGCGTGCACGGCGCCGGCGCCGCCCAGCAGTGCCTTGCCGCCGGCCTGATGGACGAGATCCAGATCCACCTGATCCCCGTCCTGCTCGGCAGCGGCACCCGGCTGTTCGAGCAGCTGGGCGGCCGATACCAGCTCGAACCCACCATGGTGACGGACACTCCGAACGCCACCCACCTGCGATTCCGGGTGGTCCACTGACCGACCTCCCCGGGCCGCAAAGCCCGGTCGCAGGAACATATCCGCAGATCCCGGTCGCTTCACAACCCACCGGCCAACCCCTCTGCCCCAGTCACCCGCACATCGGCAGACCAGCGCTTCCGTCTGCGGGCCTTGGCTTAGGTGCCGGAGGCCATGTAGGCGGCGAGGATGTATTTGGGGCGGCGGACGTCCCATCGGTCGCCTTCCCGTGCATCTTGAGGACCCTTGAAGCCTTCGAGCGCCTGCCTGATGGCGACCGGCCGCACGACCCCGAGCACGAACGGTACGCCACGTCCTCACCGAACGGGTGGCACGCTCCACTGATCGGGAGCCGCTGAGGCAGTGGCACAGGCGAATGAGGAGTTCCACCCCGGTCCTTGCGCGACCTGGAGGCAACTCTTCCCGGCCCCACCCGGCGATATCGTCGTTAAGTGATCTTTGAGGGCGTCGACGACATTCCGTGGGGCGAGTTCACCTACGCCTACTGGGGCCGCTGCGATGTGCCTGCTCTCCTGCGCTCCCTGCTCGTCGCCGACGAGGCCTTCGAGGCCGTGGACGAGTTGCTCAACGAGCTGTATCACCAGGGCGGCTTCGTCTGCACGGCCGCCCCGGTGATTGTGCCGTTCCTCATGGAGGCCGTCGAGTCGCCGCGCGTTCCGTGCCGTCCGGAGGTGCTGGAGATCCTCGCGCGGCTCGCGGAGACGGCCGCGGTGGTCCCCGCTCGCTTCGTGGCCGCCGACTGGCCTCGGGCGTGGGCGCGGGCGCGTCCCCGCCTGCTCACCCTGCTCAGTGACCAAGACCCGTCCGTCCGAACGGGTGTGATCTGGGCGCTCTGCAATGACATCGCGAACCCAGACGAGGTCGCCCGGGCCCTCGTCGCCGGGTGGCCCGACACCGACGCCTCGGTCCGGACCGACACCCTGCTCGCCCTCGGAGACCTTGCCAAGCGCCTCTCGGCGGCCGTCCTGCCCGAGATCCTCATCTTCCTGCGTGACCAGGCGGACAGCGCCGACGCGCAGCAGGCGATGTACGCGACCCTCGCGCTGGCCGAGGCGCTCCCCGGCCGACCGGTCCCCACCGCCCCGATCGTCGCAGGGCTCACCGCCGGGCCCGTCCCGCTGCCGCACAGCAACCTCGCCTCGCGCGACCCCGCCCGTACGGTCGGGAACGTGCTGCGGGATCTCGACCGGCAGAGCAACCAGGCGGCCTGTATCACCCTGCTCGCCCACCCCGAACAGCACCTGCGCGTCGCAGCCGTCAGTGCCGCGGGCGAAGCGCTCGTCCACACGCGCGCACCCGGCCTGCTCTCCGCGCTGCGCGGTTGCGTGGACACCCTGGACGATCCGGCTCCTGCTCTGCGGATCCTCGCCGCGCACGCCCGTCGCGAGGACGCCGGCGACGCCGACCTCATGGCGGCCCACCTGGACGGGCCGTCGGGGGACGTCGCGCTCTGGGGCCTGGCCTGGTCCGGCGACGACCGCGCCGTCCCCTGCCTCGTCGACCTGCTCGCCCGGCAGGAGAGGGGATTCACTCTTAACGAGCAGCGCGCCGGGAAGCTCGGCTTCTGGCCGAATGCGCCCTCGCTCACGGAGTTGCTGACGCCGTGCGCGCCTTGGGCGGACTCCCTGATCCCCGCGATCTCCCCGCATCTGCGCCCGGAAGCCGCCGGCGACCTCCGGCGGTCCCTGCTGGAGTGCCTCGCCGGGTGGGCCGCCACGCAGGCCTTCGAGGTCGCGCGGGTCGTCCCGGAACTCGCCGCGCTCCTTGACCGCGACGAGTGGGGTCGGGCGGCCGGAGTACTCGGCGCGATCGGCCCTGAGGCGGCGCAGGCATCCCCCGAGTTGGAACGGCTGCTCGGCACGGGCGAGCGGAGGATGCTCATTGAGATCGCCTGGGCGCACTTCCGGGTGACCGGCGATCCCGAGCCCGCCCTGCAGATTCTGGGTCCGCGCCTGGGCGAGGACCACCACGTCTCCCGCCGCCTCGGCGACCTCGGCCCGCACGCCGCCGCCCACGTACCGACGCTGCGGCTACTGGCAAAGGCCCTCGACGACTGGACGGCCCACGAGGCCGCCCACGCCCTCATCAAGATCACCGGCGATCCAGACGAAGGCGCCCACATCCTTATCCGCCCTATCCGGGAACTCCTCGAAGGCCGCCCGCTCCCCGTCGCAATGGCCGCCGCCCGAGCCCTCGCCGGCGTGGACGGTCTGCCCGGCGGCCATCTCGCCATCATGAGGGACGTCCTGGCCGACGACCGCCGCCACAGCTACTGGGGAGGCGTCACGGCGATCAGCGAGGACCTGAAACTGCGCGCCCTGATCACCGACCGGCTATCGCGCGCCTGAGTGCGTGTTCGAGAAGGACCTTGTTATTGGTAGGCGAGGGGGCGTGGGCCTTGGCGGACGGCGGGTCGTGCACCGCGGGCCAGGCGGCGGGTCATGAGGCCGATGGCGGCCCAGCGGATCATGGCTTCGCTGGTGGCGGAGTGGCGTTCGTAGTCGCGGGCCAGGCGCCGGTGTGCGGTGAGCCAGGCCAGCGTCCGCTCGACCGCCCACCTGCATGGACGCACGGCGAACCCTTTCTGGTCGATGGGCTTGCGGACGATGTCCAGGGTGGTGCGCAGGGTGCCTGCGGCTCAGTCGACCAGCCGTGAAGCCCACCGGGTTCGGTGAAGTCCTCCAAGCCAGTCATGATCTTGGCTGGCAGGGAGGAGAATCCCCGCGATGGCAGTACCACGCAAATACCCCAGGAGCTGCGGGACCGGGCCGTCCGGCTGGCGTTGGAGTCCGATCGGCCGATCGCCCAGATCGCGGCCGATCTGGGCATCCACCGCGAAGCCCTGCGCACTTGGGTGCGGCAGGCCCAGGCCGGCGCCGGCAGCGCCCTGAGCAGCTCACCAGTGCTGAGCGTGAGGAGCTCAAGCGACTGCGCAAGGAGAACAACGAGCTCAGGCGCGCCAGAGATCCTCAAAGCGGCCTCCGCGCTTTTCGCCGCCGAGCTCGGCCAGCCCCGGACGAAGTAGTCATAGTGATCGACCACCTGCGTGACCGCTTCGGGGCCTGTGCCGGTGTGCCGGGTCTTGGACCTGTGCCCGGGCACCTACTACGGCCGCAAACGCCGTCCGCCGTCCGCCGTCCGCCGTCCGCCGTCCGCCCGCGCCCAGCGCGACGCGGTGCTGATCAAGCAGATCACCGACGTCCATCAGGCCAGTCACGGCACCTATGGCGCCTACCGGGTGCACAAGCAACTGCGCCGACAAGGCGTGCAGGTGGCGCGGTGCACGGTGGAACGGCTGATGCGCGCCCGCGGCCTGCAGGGCGTGCACCGCCGCGACCGGCGACGCACCACCACCCCGGACTAGACGGCGCCACGACCGCCGGACCTGGTCAACCGGCAGTTCACCGCCGACCGCCCGGACCGGTCGTGGCTGGCGGACGTCACCTATGTGCGCACCTGGGAGGGCTGGGTGTACGTGGCGTTCGTGCTGGACGCCTTCTCCCGCCGCATCGTGGGCTGGCAACTGGCCGATCACCTGCGTACCGACCTGCCGCTGGACGCGCTGGAGATGGCGCTGTGGCAACGCGGCCGCGAAAGGCCAGTGCGGCCGCGCACCTTGATTCATCACTCCGACCGGGGCTGCCAGTGCGTCAGCTTCCGCTAAACCACCAGGCCGGCCGACCCGGGCGTGACCGCCTCGGTCGGCTCGGTCGCCGATTCGTATGACAACGCGATGGCCGAGTCGCTGAACGCCACCTTCAAGACCGAACTGATCCACCGCCGCACCTGGCGCACCCGAGACCAGGTCGAGTACGCCATCGTCGAATGGGTCGGCTGGTACAACGACCGCCGGCTGCTGCTCGGTCCGGTCAAAATCCTGAATTAGTGTGGGTGCGTGGTCTTCGCGGAGCGGTTGGAAGCGCACCGGGTCGACCTGACCGGCTATTGCTACCGCATGCTGGCCTGCGCCGCTGAGGCTGAGGACGCCGTTCAGGAGACTCTGGTCCGCGCCTGGAAGAACGCCGATCGCTTCGATGAGCGCAAAGCCGGTCTGCGCACCTGGTTGCACAGGATCGCCACCAACGTCTGCCTCGACATGACCCGTAGTGTCCAGCGGCGCGCGCTGGCGATGGACCTCGGCCCGTCCTCGCCCGCCGGCGCTTTCCTCGGCGCGCCGCTGGGTGCCGCCGCCTTCGTCCAGCCGGTCCCCGACCGTCTTGTGCTGCCCGTTGACGGCGATCCGGCCGAGCTGGCCGCCGGGCGCGAAACGATCCGGTTGGCGTTCGTCGCCGCCCTGCAGGCCCTGCCGCCGAGGCAGCGGGCCGTCCTCATCCTGCGTGAGGTGCTCTGCTGGTCGGCGGAGGAGGTGGCCGGGCTGCTCGACACCAGTCCGGCTGCGGTCAACAGTGCTCTGCAGCGAGCACGTGCCACCATGTCCGCACGCCGCGCGACGGGCGGGGGCGGCGAGGTCGACGAGGATCTGATCGAGCGGTACGTCAAGGCGTTCACCGCCTACGACGTCGACGGTCTGGTGTCGCTGCTCCACCAGGACGCCACCATGTCGATGCCGCCGTTCGCGTGGTGGCTCAGCGGCCGGGAAACGATCCGGGCCGCCCTGCTGGGCGCGGCCGGTGCCTGCGCCGATGACCGGCTGGTCCGTACGGCGGCCAACGGATCGCCGGCATTCGCGCAGTACCGCGACGGGAAGGCGTTCGGCCTGGTCATCATCGATTCTCGCGACGGACTGATCACCAGCACGACGACCTGCCTCGAACCTTCCCTGTTCGAGTTGTTCGGATTGCCGATGAGTACGGCGCCGCCGTCCCGTATGTAGAGCATGACCGACATCGTTCCCATGTGGCATGACCAGCGCGGCGAGGGCGACCCGGTGGTGCTCCTGCACGGCGGGCTGACCGACAGCCGCTGTTTCACCGGCAACCTCGACGGGCTGGCCGACACCTTCAGGATCTACCTGCCCGACCGCCGCGGCCATGGCCGCACGCCCGACGCCCCCGGCCCGATCACCATGGAGCTCATGGTGCGGGACACGATCGCGTTCTTGGAGCAGGTGGTGGTCGGCGGCCCGGCCCGGCTGGTGGGCTACAGCGCCGGCGGGACGGTAGCGCTGTGGGTGGCGATGCGCCGCCCTGACCTGGTCGAACGCCTCGTCCTGGTCAGCGCGGCCTACGACCTGGACGGACTGATCTTCAAGCCGTCGGCGGACGGCGAGATGCCCGCCGAACTCGTCGACGCCTACGCCGAGGTGTCGCCCGACGGCCGTGACCACTTCGCGGTCGTCATCGGCAAGATCGCGCACGCGGCCGCGACCGAGCCGGGCCTGGACCCGGCCGAGCTGGGCGCAGTGACAGCCCGGACCCTCATCATGACCGGCGACGACGATCTGGTCACGCTCGACCACACGGTGGCGCTCTACCGGGCGCTGCCCACCGCCGAACTGGCCGTGCTGCCCAACGCCAGCCACCTGCTGCTGATGGAGCACCCCGAAACGGTGCGCGCCATGGTCCTGGCGTTCCTGACCACAGACGCAGCCCCGACGTACATGCCCATCGCACGCGCCCACCAGGCCACTCCCGAAGAGCGGTGACCACAGGGATTACGAGGTGCTAGATCCAACCGCGACGTGCGCCAACGCGTCCCGGACCGCATCGAAGCCTCCGACGATGTGACTCAGAGGTGAGCGGTCACCGGGCACCGCTTCCGCAACCTCTCGCCGCACGCCTGTCGGCAGAGCTGAGCGTGCGGTCTGGGGCTCTTGGCGCAGGCATCGAACGCAGCGGCAACCGGCGGTGCCGACCGGGGAGTAGGGCGGGCAGCCACCGTGCTCGCCCAAACCGGAACCCACGCTGGCTGTGGCGGCCACCCTCGCTCCGCGAGCTGGGACTGCCCGTCGTCCCACCGGGCGAGCGGCTGGCCCAGGTGCGCGAGACCGTGACGGCGCTGCGTGGTCTCGACGGCGCCGCCCTGCGCACGCCGGTGGTGATGGCCGTGCGCGGGCCGAAGGCCCGGGAACTGGCGGCCGGCCTCGCGGACACGGTCGCCTTCGCGTTGATGCCGGGAGACGATCGGGCGGAGATCACCCGGGTGGTGCGGGACTTCCGCGCCCTCGCCACCCGGGACATCGAACTCCCGCAGCACCCGGCGGCGATCAGACCTGCCGCCGCGGACTCCTCGACCGGGACTGGCACGCTCGGTAACCTCACACACTGCGACCGTGGGAAAAGGCCAGGTGGGACAGCCTCCGCCAGTCCAGTCGGGGTCTGGGCGGTGGCGTCATGCGGTGGTCGCGCGGCACCCGGACGCGAAGCCCGCCCGGTTGGATTCCACAGATGACGGGGGTCGGCAGGGTGAGCGCTTCGCCGTCGACGCCGACGGGTATCTCGCCGCACTCGGAGTCGATGACGACTTCGCTCGCCGTCAGCATGGAGAGGCCGGGGCCGTGCCGGCCCCGCAGCAGTCCGGCGGCCTGTGCCGCGCTGTCCACGGTGACGGCCAGAACGCCGAGGACGCCTGCGTCCAGCCGCTCACGGCGCCCGAACCCTGACGGGTCGCCGCCCTGGTAGGGGTTGTTGCTGACGAGGAGGGCCTGCGGAGCTTCGATGAGCACGTTGCCGGCGCGGACGCTCAGGCGTGGTCCCTGATGGTGGGTCAGCAGTTCGGGGAGCAGTTGCAGGCTGGTGCGGACCTTGCCGTCGCGGTACGCCGGACTCCGCACGATCGCCGCGTAGGCGCCGGCGACGAGTGCCTGTGTGCCGTCCCCTCCGGCGACGCCGAGCAGGTCGGCGCCGGCGGCCACGGCTTCGGCGGCGAGTGCGGCGACGCCCGCGGGGTGTGCGGGGTCGAGCAGCACGACGTCCGCGCCCAGTCCACGTGCCTTGTCGGCCAGGTGGAACCGCTCGACCTTCCCGCCGCCGGATCGCGGATTCATGAAGACCACCGGACGCCGTGCGGGCGGCGCGGGGGCGGGGACGGTCGCCGGGGTGCCGGCTGAGAGCGCGGCCCGTCCGGTCAGCACGGTGAGGGTCCAGAGGGCGGCGGACAGCAGGACGGCCCACAACAGACCCATGGCGATGTAGTACATCGCAGCGGCGACGGGTGCGGCGACGGCCAGGATGCCGGACAGGAACCGGACCAGACCGCGGTGCGTCAGGGCCCACCAGAGCGCGACCACGGTGACGGCCAAGGCCAGCGTCCCGGCCGCGAGCAGCGTGATGCTTCTGAAGCCGGCGGCGAGCAGCAGCGTCAGCACGGCCAGGGCCCCGAATGCCAGGCA
Organism: Actinomadura latina NBRC 106108; assembly: GCF_001552195.1. Taxonomy (GTDB): domain Bacteria; phylum Actinomycetota; class Actinomycetes; order Streptosporangiales; family Streptosporangiaceae; genus Spirillospora; species Spirillospora latina. The sequence goes on along the minus strand of NZ_BCQS01000019.1, from coordinate 239,184 downwards.
GAGGCCGGCCGTCCATCGCCGGTCGGGGTGGTGGGTCACGCCCCTATGCCATCGCGCCGCCGCCGTGACGGCATCACCTCATCCGGGTGATGCCGTCACGGCGGGCGGGCGGCGGTGCATCTGGCGGCCGTGCTCGGAGAAGTCGGCGGCGAGCGATCCGTGGTGAAGCCCGCCCCTCTTTCCATATTTATAGCTTTGTCGTAGATAAGCGCAAAGATTTCGCCAGGTACCGTTATATGCAAATTTGTCGCTATTTCATTTCTTGTGCGAGCCTCTCGCGAGTGGGGGGAGCATCATGAACGAAGCCTTGCCGCGAGATCCGGCTCCCGGTCGCGAGCGTCCGAGGGCACCGTTGCCGCTCTCCAGGGCGAAGGTGCGCGTGCCCGCCCGCCGCAGCTGGTTCATCACCCGGTATCGCTTGATGGAACGGCTCGAAAAGGGCACACGGGGGCCGCTCACGGTCGTGACGGGGCCTCCCGGGGCGGGCAAATCGGTCGCCGCCGCCTCGTGGGCGACCATGGGCCGCAGGCCCGGGCCGGTCGCCTGGGTCTCCCTGGACGAGTCGGACTACCGTCCGGCTGCGTTCTGGAGTCTCGTGGCAGCGGCGCTGGGGCAGGCGGGAGTGGCCGATGTCCCTCGGCCTTCGGAGCGCGGCCACGACATCTTCCACGCGCGACTCATGTTGGCCCTGTCCGGCCGCGCGTCCCCGGTCGTCCTCGTACTGGACGACTTCCGCCCGCCGGCCGGCTCCGACCTGGCTCGCGACGTGGCCCGCGTCCTCAAGGGGGCCGGTCCGGTGCTGCGGCTGGTGCTGATCTCCCGGACCGACCCGCCGCTTCCTCTGCACCGCTACCGGCTGACCGGCGAACTCGTCGAGATCCGGAGCGCGGATCTGGCCTTCGATGACGACGAGACCCGCGCACTGCTCGCCCACCACGGGGTTTCGGTGACTCCGGCGTCGGTCGGCGCTCTGCGGGAGCGGACCGAAGGATGGGCGGCCGGTCTGCGGCTTGCCGCCATGACGATGGAGGGCCATCCCGATCCCGACGGCTTCGCCGCCGCGTTCGCCGGGGACGACCACGCCGTCGTCGATTACCTCGTCGCGGAGGTGCTGGACGTGCAGCCCGCCGCGGTCCGCCGGCTGCTGCTCAGCCTCAGCGTCTTGGATCGCTTCGACGCGGAACTGGCGGCAGAGCTCGCCGGGCCGGACGCGGGTGAGCTGTTCGCGAGCCTGGTGCGCGAGAACGCCTTCGTCTTGCCGTTGGACCATGGGTGGTACCGCTTCCACTCGCTGCTCGGTGCGGCACTGAACCTGACGCTGCGCCAAGAGCAGCCGGCGGACGCGGCCTCGCTGCACCGGCGCGCGGCGGAATGGTTCAGCCGTACCGGGGCGCTCGAGGAGGCCGCCCGGCACGCCGTGCTGGCCGGAGACCCGGCCTATGCCGCCCGGCTCATCGTCGACGGCCTGGCGATCGGCCGCGTGCTCGGCCTGTCGGACGGACGGACGCTCGTCCCTCTCCTCGGCGATCTCCCGGACCGAGCCCTTACCGGAGCGGCCGAACCCGAAGCGCACCTCGTGGCCGCCGCGGTATCGCTGGACGGGGGAGACGACGCGGCCCGCGCCGCGCACCTGACCCGCGCGGAGCGCCTCCTGGCGGACCTGCCGGGCGACAGGGCGATCCCGGCGCGGCTGGCGGCGGGACTGATCAGGCTCGTCGCCGCCTGCCCGGAGCGGCAGCAGAACCTTCGCGATCTCGTCCACGACCTGGACCGGTGGCTGGACGCCCTGCCGCACGGGTCGTCGCACGACCTTCCAGAGCTGGAGGCCCTGGTCGGCTACGCGCATGGCCTCCTGGAGTTGCGCGCCGGCCGGCCCGGCCGGGCCGAGAGGGAGTTCGAACGCGCCCTGCCCGCCGCGGAGACCGGCGGCGATCTTCAGCGGCGCCGGTGCCTGGGCGCTCTCGCGCTGGCGGGTGCGCTCCAAGGCGGCCTCCGCCGGGCGTCCCGGCTGATCTCGGCGGCGGCGCATTTGCCCGAGGTCTCCACCGGGCCCGCGGGGCAGCGGGTCGCGGCGGTCCATCTCGCCTGCGCTTGGGTGGCCCTGGAGGAGGTTCGCCTGGACGAGGCGCGGGACGAACTGGACAAGGCCCGGGTGGCCAACGCCGAGTCTCCCGACGCTCTCCTCGCCGCTCTGCACGACCTGCTCGCCGCCCGCCTGGACGTGGCCGCCGGCCGGCCCGATCGGGCACTGACCGTGCTGGGCGCCATCGGCGGCGACGCCGCCGGCACGCCGTGGTTCCGGCGCAGGGTGCGGCTGGCCGAGGCCGAGGCGCACCTTGCGGACGATGCGCCGGCGGAGGCGATGGATGCCGCCCGTGAGGCCGGCGGTGCCGAGGGCGCGGTCGCGCGGGCCCGCGTCCACCTGCACGAGCGGCACCCGGCGGCGGCGTCCCGGGCGGTCCGCCCCGTGCTGATGGAGCCGTCCGCCCCGGCCGCGGTCCGGGTGGAGGCATGGCTGCTCGACGCCTGCCTGGCCTACCGGGCGGAAGACCGCTCCCGGGGCCGCCGCTCGCTGGAGCGCGCGCTGCGCCTGGGAGAACGCGAGAAGATCGGGCTGCCGTTCGCCGGGGCCCGGAGCTGGCTGCTTCCCGTGCTGCGCCATGATCCGGAGCTTCTGCGGCCGCACCGCCGGTTCCTCCGGCCGCTCGGCCTGGGAGGGAACCCCGATGCCGGAGATGCCGCCGCCCCCGCCATCATGGCCCGGCTGAGCAAGCGGGAACTGGAGGTGCTGACCCTGCTCTCCAGGATGCTGACCACGGACGAGATAGCCACCGAGATGTACATCTCGGTCAACACCGTGAAGACCCACCTGAAGAACATCTACCGAAAGCTCGCGGTGACCCGCCGGGGCGAGGCGGTCCGCCGCGCACGTCGGTACCGGCTGCTGTGATCCCGTCCCGGCGGGCCGGACCCGGGATCATGGCGGGGGACCCGGGATCATGGCGGGGCGGGCGGGAGCCGGCGAATTTCGATCAGCTCGAATCCGAGCGCCTGGATCCGGTCCAGGATTCCGTACAGGGCCGCCTGATCCAATCCCCGGCCGCACAGCACCGTCTCGGCCGGGTTGAGCGTGATGCTGAGTTCCTCGAAGGCGAGCCGGAGCGATTCGCCCACCCGGCCGTTGATCCTTATCTCGTAGTCGCACCCCGCCTGCGGTGCGCCGTTGCGCGACATCGGTCCGTCGTCTCCTCTCGCCCCGTCCGGCGCGGAGCCATCGTTTCCGGGGGCGTCACCGTGCGGCGTCACCGTGCGGCGTCACCGTGCGGGTGCGCCTGCTTGTCGGCGTGCCGGATCCCGAGGGTGACGAGGACGCTGATGATCCCCCAAGTGATCAACCAAAGACCGAACAGCCAGGTCAGGGCCACGAGACTGGCCGCCGGGTAGGCCAGGACGATGATTCCGGCGGCCACCGAAAGGCCGGCCAGGAGCAGTTCGGGGCCGCGGCCGGGCCGCTCCCTGTCCGAGAGCACGGCGATGGCTTCGATGATGCCTCCGATCAGCCAGAACATACCGAACAGCACCGCGAGCACGGCGACGGTCTGGAACAGGTGGCGCATGGCGAGGACGCCGATCGAGAGCGAGAGGACCCCGAGGACGGCCATGAGGGTACGGGTGCCGGCGGTGAGGCCGCCGGTGACCGACTGCGCGATCCGGACGACGCCGTTGATGATGAGCTGGAGCCCGATGAGCACGGCCAGCACGCTGACGGTGACACCGGGCCAGGCCACGACGACGACGCCCAGCAAGAATGAGATGCCGCCGAGGGTCAGGGCCATCGCCTGGTGCTCGTTCACCATGTGCGTGAGCGTCGTGCCCTGCCCGCGACCAGGGACGGTTCCGCCCGTCCTCGGAGATGTCGTCGACATCGTCGCTCCTCCCATGTTGACGTATTACGTCTGGTTTCCCGGCCTCCCGGACGGCTTACGCGTCCCGGACGGGCCCTGTATCGAAATGACACCGTTCGGGCAGGTCGGACCGCATCCTCCACCGCGGGTGATGGAGGTGCTATCCGGTTCACCCGCTGAGGGTGAGCCCCCAGCACCGTCGCCGGGCGATTCTGCGAGTGACCCATGGAATGAGGAGGTTCACATGTCACAGCGCATTTCCACGCGGACGACCCCGGTGACGCCGGCGCCCGGGGGACCGGCCGCGCCGCGCTGACCGCGTGGACGGCCGAAGCGCGGCGGCCCCGTGCCGCCCGCGCCGGGTGGGAGCGGCTGCCGCTCTACTGCCGCTGCTGCCCGGTGCTGTTCGCCTGCGGGGGCGGAAGTCCGGTCTTGACTACCTGTGTACGGGATACCGGGAGTTCTTCGACCACATCGACCAGCCGATGCAGGTCATGGCCGCCCTTCTCCGCAGCGGCCGTGACGTGACCGAGGTCATGAACGTCATCTCGCGAGCGTGAGCGCTCATCCGGGGCGCGTGAAGCTGCGGCTTCCCGGCGTGCCGATGCTGAAGACCCCCATCGAGATGCGGCAGGAGTACAGGAGTGATGGACGGGCGGCGAGTTGACGAGCGGCGAAGGACGGCCGAGCTGGACGACCGGGAGCGCGCGGACTACGCGGGCGCCGTCTACGGGTCTTTGCTGGCCGCGTCGGTGGTCGTGGGGGCGAGCCCGCGAGATGAACCGGCGCCGGCCCCGACACTCGTCGCGCTGCTGCTCGCGACCGGGCTGGTCTTCTGGCTGGCGCACGTGTACGCGAGCCTCGCCGGCGACCGGCAGCACGGCCTGCGGATGAACGGGGCGGAGATACGGTCGGCCGGCCGGCGCGAGTGGCCGCTGGCGCAGGCGGCCATACCGCCTGCGGCGGCCGCGGCCGCCTGCCGGCTGGCGGACCTGTCCGATGCGGCGGCCTCTTGGACGGCGCTGTTCGTGGCTCTCGGAGGGCAGGTCGGATGGACCCTGGCCGCCGGGAGGCGGGCCAAGGCCGGCGTCTCCCTGATCGTCGTGTCGGCAGTGGTCAACCTGCTGCTCGGTCTGCTGATCGTCGCGCTGAAAGTGATGCTCACCCACTGATCGGCGGGGTCGTGCGGCAGCGTTTCGTACCGTCTCGGCCGTTTCTGCCTGCGCCGGGGCCGATCCGCTCACCCCGATTCCTACCGCTTAAGCATTGTCGTCCGGGAGCCAGGTGGGGGAGCGGCTCCGTCCGTCGACGGGCTCCCTCCCCGTCCTCCCGGCACCCGCCGGATCGGCGGGCCCGTCGCCGGGCGCCGACGGCGTCCGCGGGAGGTCGCGGGTGAAGGCCAGCGAGCCCAGAACCAGCAGCGCGGTGGCCAGCAGTCCCGCCTTCAGCGACAGGAGCTGCGCCTCCCCGTAGTTGTCGACGAGCGCGCCGGCGGTGGCCTCGTCGAGGCCCGCCTTCCGCGCGGCCGCCTCGATCTGGCCGGTGGCGACGAAGTCGACGCCGGTACCGGCGGCCACGCCGACCTGCTCGGCGACCTGGGCGCTGACGCGCTCGTCCTGCCCGACCTTCGACACGAACACGCCGGTCAGGCCGGCCAGGACGATCGCTCCGATGAGCGCGATGCCGAGTGAGGAGCCGAGCTGCTGGCCGGTGTACTGCAGGCCGCCCGCCTCCGCCCGGCCGGACGAGCCGACGGAGGACTGCACCAGGTTCCCGAGCTGGGAGACCATCAACCCCATGCCGGTGCCGAGCACCCCCATCGAGATCGCGAAGGCCGGGCCCGCCAGATCCGGACGCACGGCCGCCATCAGTGCCAGGACCGCTCCGCCGGTGAGCACCAGGCCGGTACGGACGATCGCCCGCACCGAGAACCGGGACGACAGCCGGGATCCGGCCGCGGCGGCGATGAACATCATGACGGAGACGGGCAGCATCCTGACGCCCGTCTCCAGCGCGTTGAGGCCGAGGACCAGCTGCAAGTACAGCGGCATGACGAAGAAGACGCCCATGAGGATGAGGTTCTGGGCGAACAGGCCGATCAGACCGGCCCGGAGCGGCGGCGACCTCAGCAGGCCCAGGTGCAGCAGGGGGTCGCCGGTCGCGCGCTCGCGGTGCCGCTGCCAGGCGGTGAAGCCCCAGAGCAGCGTTCCGCCGGCCGCGATGACGAAGAGGGTCGGCGAGAGGCCGAACGGCTCGACCGGGGCGTCCTTCGGCCGGACCCAGCCCCAGCTGCTCGACTGCAGCGTGCCGAGCACGATCGTTCCGACTCCGCAGGCCGACAGCACGGTGCCCACGAGGTCGAGGCGGGGCGCCGGACGGCTGCGTGCGGGTTCCGCCAGCAGGCGCGCCGCCAGGAGGACGAGCGCGACCAGGACCACCTCGCCGACGAAGATCACCCGCCAGGTCAGCTCGGTCGTCGCCCAGCCGCCGAGGATCGGGCCCACCGCTATGCCGGCGCCCGCGACCCCGCCGATCACGGCGTAGGCGGCCGCGCGCTCGTGTCCCGTGAAGTTGTCGGCGACCAGGGCGACCAGGGCGGGCAGGACCAGCGCGGCGCCGATGCCCTCCAGCATCGACCAGCCGAGCGCGAGGACGGCCAGGGTCGGAGCCGCCGCGGTCAGCGCCGATCCGCAGGCGTAGACGACCAGGCCGGTGACGAAGGCGCGGCGCCGGCCGATGATGTCGCCGATTTTGGCGCCGGTCAGCATGAACATCGCCATCACCAGGCAGTACAGGGTGATGACCGTCTGAATCGCGGGGACCGTCGTGTCGAAGTCGTCCACCAGCGTGCTGATCGAGACGTTCATCACGGACTGGTCGAGGACCATGACGAATTGCGCGGTCGCCAGTGCGATCAGCGGTGCCCATCGTCCCATCGCACGCCTCCGATGCGCCCTGTCCCCGTCTTCGTCCGCACTCGGCCTGTCCGCGTTCCGCTCCGGTCTTCCCGGCGGACGGCCCGTCATGCGGCTTCCGCGGTGACCCGGCCGGCGCGCGCGGCGCCGGCGAGGGCCTCGCGGTCGCGTTCGTTCTGGTCGGCGTAGCCCTCGGCGAACACAGCGAGCGCCCGATCGAAGACGTCGCCGCCGCCGAGGTAGGCCCCGATGGCGATCGGGTCTCCGGAGCGGGCGTGCGCGCGGGCCAGCGAGGCGCCGCAGAGCCGGCCGAAGGCCGTCATGATCTCGGGCGTCATGGTCTCCGGCCGGGCGACGCCCTTCCAGTCGCGCAGCTGGCGGACGTAGAAGTCGCGGCGCCGGCCGTCGATCCCTTCGGCGGTCTCCCAGCCGAGGAAGATGTCGCTCGCGGCCTGCATCAGCCGCTGCCCGGCGACGACACGCTCGCCCTGGTTGGCGTAGTCACTCGCGCCGGTGTACGGGGCCAGGACCGACGCGCCGGCCTCCTTGGCCTGGAGCAGCAGCGGATCGTCGTCGTCCCGCCCCAGCATGAGGACGATCCAGCAGCGGGTGCCCACGCTGCCCACCCCGACGACCTTGCGTGCCATGTCGGCCACGCGGTAGCGCCCGAGCAGGGCCCGGCGCTCGGAGGAGAGACTGCGGCCGTAGTCCTCGATCAGCGCCCGTAGCATCTCGGCCGGTCCGGCCCCCTTCGCCCCGGGAAGCAGGTCGCGGACCGGGGTGATCAGCGGCGGGTCGGGGACGATCCGCCGTACGCCTCCGTCCAAGCGGGTGAGCTTCGCGAAGGCCTGCAGGTTGGTGCGCGTGCGGGCCCGGGACGCGGCGGCGGAGAATCGCCGGCGGGCGCCGCCGCTCAGCCGTTCCGCCCGGATCGAGCTCAGATCGTCGGTGTTGTCCTGCGCGTACCAGATGTCGAGGGTGCGCATACCGGAGAACTCGCGCATCCGCTCCCGGTAGCTCCGCACGCAGGTCCGTACGGCGGCGGCGCGTTCGCGCTCCGAGAACCCGTTGGCGCGGCCGGCGATGGCCAGGCTCGCGGCGAGCCGCTTGACGTCCCACTCCCACGGGCCGGGGAGCGTCTCGTCGAAGTCGTTGATGTCGAACATCAGGTGCCGCTCTGGGGAGGCGAGCAGCCGGAAGTTCAGCATGTGAGCGTCACCGCACAGCTGCACCGGGATCCCGGTGTGGGGCATGGCGCCGAGATCCGAGGCCATGATCGCCGCGGCGCCGCGGTAGAAGTGGAACGGCGACTCCAGCATGCGGCCGTACCGGATCGGCAGCAGTTCGGGGACTCTCGCCGCGGACTGCAGCTCCAGAATGCCGACCGGATCGGGTCGCTCGCCGTCCGGCTCGAACCGTCCGTGGCTCGAACGGGGCACCTTGGCGCGCGCCCGCTTTCCGCACGCCGCCCGCTCGGTCGGCGCCAGGGCGGCAGTGGCGGTGGTGGTCATGGGCGCAACCCCTCTCGTCGGACGTACAGAGGCATCTTCGGCGAGGTCACGGCCGGAAGGCTTCACCCGCGTGGGGTGACTCCAGGCCGATGGCAGAGCCATGGCACCGAAACCGAATCACCCACGGGGGACGTCACGCCGAACCAGTCCGTCGTCGCGTGAAGGCGGCAGCCGGGGGCGGTAGTGCGTCGCACGTCGAGAGCCACCCGCTGCGGGTGATGCAAGGGAAGACGGGTGTGGGGAGCATAGGCGGCATCGGATGCGCAGGGCCTCACGACTGGAGGACCACCATGAACGAGCTCGCCACACCCATCGCCGCCACGGACTACCCCCTGCTGAACATCTTCTGGACCATGCTCTGGTTCTTCCTATGGGTGCTGTTCCTGATGCTGCTCTTCAGGATCATCGCCGACATCTTCCGCGACGACCGGCTGAGCGGCTGGGGGAAGGCGGGATGGTCGGTCTTCGTGATCGTGCTGCCATTCCTCGGCGCCTTCGTGTACCTGATCGCACGCGGCCGGGGCATGGGGGAACGCGACCTGCGAGCGATCCAGAAGCGCGATGAGCAGTTCCGCGCCTACGTTCGTGAGACCGCCGGGACCCCAGAGCCGACCAGCACCAACGAGTTGGTCAGACTGGCCGAGCTCAGGAAGCATGGCGACATCAGCGAGGTGGAGTACCAGCGGGCGAAGACCAAGGTCCTCACCTGATCCACCGCCCGTGCCCACCTCAACCGCGCGCACACCTGGACAAGGTGACGCGCGGCGTTTCCACCGGCTGCCCTGACCCGACGTCAACAACATCGTCTGGCCGCAAGCGTTTCATCGTCACCGACATGAACCAGCGCACGACACCATGCAGACACGCCGACCGAGATCAACGTCTCAAACACGTACTTATCGGTGCTTGTACGGCCTGCCATGTGCCAGGTAATGGCGAAGGTGTGACCACTCGGTGGGATGCCACGCATATTTGCAATGATCTGGTGCCCATGCCGCTACGGGCGCGGAAATGTCCGGTTCACGCCGTGGGGCCGTGTTCCCATGAGAACAGCGGAAGGATCGTTTCGCGAATTCGAGAAGGAAGACCTAAACATGAGACGTGGGATGCCCCGTGCCATCGCGGCGATCGGAATCGCCGCGGTCGTCTCGTCGACCGGGGCCGCCTCGGCGGCGCACCGGGGTCCGGGATGGGCGCCGGTCGAGGAGTCGTTCACCGGAGCCACCGCGGACTCGCGTTTCATCGGGTACGGGGCCGCCTGCCTGACGGGCGCGCGACGCGGAGGCCCGGTGGTGGAGGGCGCGAACCACCCGCTCGGCGGATGCCACCCGGACCCGGCCGGGCCCGTCCCACCGGTCGGTGCGGCGCCGCGCGGGTATCTCCAGCTCACCGATGCCGATTTCGAGGAGACCGGCGCCGTGCTGTTCGACGCGCCGATTCCGGCGGAGGATGGGCTGGAGGTGACCTTCGAGCAGTGGCAGTACGGCAACACCACGCGGACACCGGCGGACGGGATCTCCTTCTTCCTCACCGACGGCGCCGAACGGCTCACCACCCCGGGTGCTTTCGGCGGAAGCCTCGGCTACGCCCAGAAGCTGCCGGACGGCAGGCCCGGCGGTCAGATCGTCCCGGGTGTCGAGGGCGGATACCTCGGCATCGGGCTTGACGTGCTGGGCGACTACTTCGGCGATGGAGAATCGCGCGGGAACGGCTGCGAGCGGCGTTCCCCGGCCGGGACGGGCTTCCAGCCGCCTCCGCCCGGCCCCAACGTCGTGACCGCCCGCGGTCCGGGGAACGGCGCCGATGGGTACTGCTCTCTCGACGCCACGACGAGCAACAAGACGGACACCGGCCCTTGGCCGTCCGCGCTTCCCGGACGTCTGCACGGTGCTTTGCGAAGGATGCCCGCCGGAGTTGCCCCGGCGCGAGCCGAGGCCCTGCTGGAACCGGTGAAACGGGTCGTGCGCGTCACAGTGCCGCCCAGGCCGGACCCGGTGGTGACAGTCGACATCGACTTCCAGGACGGCGAGGGCTTCCAGCGAGTGCTGCGGTTCCGCGCCCCCACGCCCGTCCCGGACACCTTCAAGTTCGGCTTCGCCGCGTCCACCGGACCGCTCACCGACGTCCACCTCATCCGGAAGGTCGCCCTGCGGCCCGTGCACCGCCCCGCCGCGGGCTCCCACCCCGCCGACAATGGAAATGAGACATGAAGGCGGGTCGCCATGAGCACGAAGCGGCGGAGCGTAGAGGTCTACATCGACGACGAGGACGGCCCAAGGCTCCCGGAATTCAATGGCGGGCGACCGTGGCGAAGGCGGTGTGCAACTCGCGGCGGTTGCTGATGGCGAGTTTCCGGTAGGCGCGGGCCAGGTGGGTTTCCACGGTCTTGGTGGTGATGAACAGGTCCTGGGCGATCTGCCGGTTGGTGTGACCGTGCAGGGCCAGCAGCGCGACCCGGCGCTCGGCGGCGGTCAGGGCGTCGATGCCGGTGACGGCCGTCCGGCGGGGGCGCAGGCCGGCGGCGCGAAGTTCGGCGCGGGCGCGTTCGGCGAGGGGGCGGGCGTGCAGGCGGTCGGCGAGCGCCAGCCCCTCCTTCAACGGCCGGGTGCAGGCATCCCGGTCCCCGGTCCGGCGCAGGGCCGCACCCAGGCCGACGAGGGCCCGGGCCTGTTCCAGGGCGGCCGGGGTCCGCTGGAGGGTGGCGGCCGCCTCGGTCAGCAGGGCGATGTCGGGGACGGGACGCGCGACCAGGCCGGAGACGCGCAGCGCGATGCCGATGTCCCGGGTCACGCCGACCTCGCGGGCGCGTTCCAATGCCTGCGCGGCGAGCCGGGCGGCCTGCGGGTGGTCGCCGAGCAGGTCGGCGGCCAGGGCCGCGGTGGTACGCCACGGCAGCAGACCCGGATGGTCGATGCCGTAGATCTGCCCCAGATGGTGTCCGGCGGCGTGGGCCTCCTCCAGCGCCACGTCGGGTCTGCCCTCGGCCAGGGCGAGCTGGGCGCGCACGTGCCGGACCAGCCCCGCCTCCATGGAATCCGCCGAATGCCGGTCGGCCATGCGCAGGGCCTCCGCAGCGGCCGCGCGGTCGCCGTACTCCATCAGCACCCGGGCGAGCAGCCAGCCGATCCAGCCGCCCGCCGACGTCCAGCCGGCCGCGTACGGGACCTGCGCGGCCTCCAGGTCGGCGAGGGCCTCGGGTAGGGAGCCCTGGTTGAGGCGGGACAGCGCACGGTGGTAGCTGGCGTAGCCGTAGGCGAGGGTGTCGCCACGGCGGCGCGCGGCGACCATCGCGGCGGACGCGGCGTCCTCGGCCGCCGTCAGCTCGCCGGCGATGACCAGGCCGTGCAGGGCCAGCCCCAGCAGCGCGCCGTGCGGGGACGGGGTCGGCTCTGATCCGGCGGCCGGTGCGGTCAGCGCACGATCGGCCATGCTCCGCACGAGCGCCGGGGGATCGCCGGCCAGCGCACGCCAGAGGACGATGTGCGCCAGCACGGCGGGCCTGGTGACCGGTCCTCCGTGGCGCGCGCCTTCCAGCAGCGGACGCAGCCGTTCCTCGGCCTTCCGCCGCAGCCGGGGGTGGAAGATCGCGATCGCCAGGCACTCGGCGAGGTCGTCCTGCCGGCCGGGGGCGTACGGTCCGAGCAGACCCAGCGCCTCCTCGCAGGCGGCGGCCGCCCCCGCCTGGTCGCCGCGACCGTGCCGGACCGCCGCGAGCAGCGTCAGCGCCCTGCCCCGGCCGCCGGCGTCGCCGGCGAGCAGCCCGAGCCCCTCGGTCAGGGTGGCCTCCGCGGCGATGTCACCGACGAGCCGCTGAGCCCGGGCGAGTTCCAGCAGCACCTCGCCGCGCAGCCCGGCCGGCGGCGGCTCGCCGACGGCGCGCTGGAGAAGGCGCACGGCGGCGCCGGGGTCGCCGAGGCGCAGCGCCCGGTCCGCGGCCTCGCGCAGCCCGGCGACGGCGGCGGGGTCGCCTTCGGGCTCGGTGGCCAGCAGATGCCCTGCCACCTTCGCCACCCCCTCGCCGTCCGCGGTCAGCAGGTCGGCGGCCCGCCGATGGGCCCTGGAGCGGGTGAACGCCGGCTGGTCGGCGTACACGGCGGCGCCGATCAGGGGATGGACGAAGGACAGCGGGCTGCCCGGCTGGAACAGGTGCGCCGCGGCGAGCGCGTCGGCGGCGTGCCCGGCGGGCTCCACCTCCAGCCCGGCGTGCGCGGCGGCCCGGCGCAGCGGCGTGCCGTCGCCGAGGACGGCGACCGAGGCGGCCAGCCGGGCGGCGTCCCCGGGCAGCCGGGCCAGGCGCACCAGCACCGAGTGCAGCACCGTGTCGGGGACCAGGTCGGGGACGGCACCGGCCACCGGGGCGACCCCGTCGCCGCGCAGGGAGCGCAGCAGCTCGTCGACCAGGAAGGGGTTGCCGCCACTGGCGTGCGCGACCGCGCCGGCGAACGCGCGGTCCGCGGTCGGGAACGCGGCGGTGACCAGCCGGCCGACGGCCTCGTCCGTCAGCGGGGCCGGGGTCAGGAGCCGGCCGCGCGGTCGCGCCATCAGCCGGCGCAGCGTGGCCGTCTCGGTCCAGTCCTCGTCGTCCCGTACGGCGATCACCAGGGCGAGCGGCAGCTGGCCGAGGCGATCGGCCAGCATGGCGAGGAAACTCTGTGACGCCGCGTCGGCCCACTGCGCATCGTCCATCAGCAGCAGAGTCGGCTGCTGTGCCGCACCGGGCATGTCCCACCCGGTCAGGTGTGCCACCAGCCAGCACAACCCCAGCAGGATCGCGCCCGCGGCGGGGTATGGCACGCCCCCGCGCGAAGACTCGCCGTCGCGGTGCGCGGGGGTGAAGAGCCCGGCCGCGGGGGAGGCGGGGCCGCCGAGCAGGCGCCGGCGTTCGTCCGGGCCGGCGGCGGCCAGCGGCCCTGCGAGCAGGTCGACCGCCGCGCCCAGCGCTATCCGGCGCTCCAGGTCCCGTCCGCACCCGGCCAGCACCCGCAGCCCCGCGTCGCGGGCGTACTCGGCGGCGGCGGCGAGCAGCCTGGTCTTGCCCGTTCCGGCCGCGCCGCAGACCACGGTGGCCGAGCCGTCGCCGCGGCCGGCCGCATCGACCGCCTCGCGCAGCCGTGCGACCTCCCGCTCCCGCTCCAGCAGGTCCCCGTCCGCCCTCGGCCGGCGGCCGTCCGCGCGCCGCACGGCTGATCCAGTGCCCATGGCATCCCCCTCGCGGCCCCCGCGGCCTTCGGCGCGGTGCGCGCCGGCCCGTCACCGAACGCCATCACCGTATGTCGCCGGAGCAGTCCCGCCCAGCGCCGGATGCGGCCGGAAAACGTCAGGGTGCCGACCCTGACGCGCGCCCCGCGGAGGCCGGGTGACACTTTCCGCGTGAACGCCTCCCGGCACCATCGACAACCGATCGCGCGGCTCGCGGTGGCCGTCGATCTGATGGCCGAACCCATAACGGGCGTGCTTCGCCACCGGCATGGAGCCGACAAGTCATTCGCCGGATGGGTGGCGCTCGTCCGCGCGGTCGAGCTCGCCCTCGAAGAGGAACGCGGCCACCGCAATCCGCTGCCCAGCCGATCCCGATGAGGATGCTCCGTTGAGCGCACTTGTGGTCCCAGTGCATCTGGACGCCCTATGCCTCGCCGATGACCTGGACGTCACCGGCCCTTCGACCGACTTCACCCGACTGCCTTACGTCGACCCGGACACCGGCCGCGACGTGGGGGCGGACCTCCCGTACCTCGGGGAGAGCCTGCTGTCCGCGCCGTTCCAGCACCAGAACCTCCGGCTGAAGGCCGGGATCCATCTGCACTGGGCGCTGCCCGACGCCCTGACCCGGCTACAGCAGGCCGGGGGGACGGCCGAGGCGCCGGTCGTCCCCGACCGGTGGCTGGTCACCCGCAGCCGCGACGGGGCGGTCGATGGGCAATGGGTGGTCGAGAGCGACGTGTTCTGCGACTACGGCGAGGCGGGAGTCGCCTACCCCGTCCTCGACGCGCCGGGCCGCCCCTACCGGCGTCTGGGCCGCAGGACGCCGCTGGCGGCGTGGACGCCCACCCGGGACCCGCGGAACCGGCTTCCGGCGCTCAGCGTGGTCGGCCACGGGGACCCGGCTTTCGCGGCCTTCTACCCCAACTGCCACAGCGTCTTCGGATTCCACGACCCCGACTTCACCGGCCGGCCACCGGCGGGCCTGCGCTATGACGTCATGGGCTGGTACGAGGACGCCGGCCGGGACGAACTCGCGCATGTGCTGCGTGCCCCCGCCCCCGGCACCGCCTGGCACAAGACCGTCGCGGAGCGGCTGGGGTGGGCGGCCGACCCCGGTCCCGACGCGCCCCGGCGGATGCTGTGCTTCGGGCAGCTGACCTTCGCGCCTGCCCAGAGCATGGTCAACCCCCTGGTCGCGGGCGCCGAGACCGGTTCATGCGTCGGGCACACCGCGACCGAGGCGCTGGCCGCGCACCTCGGCGCCGTGCTCCCCGGCGTCACGCCGGAAGGACTGGAGGACCTGCTGGAGGCGCTGACGGTGGCGGGCGACCTGGAGAACGCGCCGGTGGACCTTTCGATCGGGCTCGCCGAGGCCAGGCACACCGCCACCTTCGCGCCCCTTCCGGGGGGCACGCTCTGGACGATCCAGCGGCAGGACGAGACAGAGGCGGGCGCGCGGATCGCGGGACGCCCCGCCCCCACCGCGCGCGAGCGGCAGGACCGTGAGCGGATCGTCCTGCCCCCGGCCTTGGACGACCTGCTCGGCGAGCTCAACGAGGCCCAGGAGCGGTACGACCGGGCACGGCAGATCCTGACGGGGCTGCGCGGGCGGCTGTTCGCCGACTGGCACAAGTACCTGGTGTGCGCCGACCCGCCCGAGATCGGTGACGGCGGCTATCCCGATCCCAGCCAGGTCGCCTTCTTCCTTGAGCGCAGTATGGCCGACATCGACGAGCTCGCCGACCGCACCGGCGCCTACCCGCCGCAGGGGCCGGGCGACAGCCTGGCGCACCGCCTGGAGGCCGCGTACAAAGCCGTGGACGCGGCCCTTTCGGAGGTCGACGCGACAAGCGGGGCGCGGGCCGCGCACGTCCTGCGGGGGGTGCCCGCGCCGAGCCATTATCAGCCCAACGACCCCGTGGTGCTTCTCACCGGGGCGGCCGCGACACCTTCCGACCGCTACGGCCAGGACGGCGCATACCGCCCGGACGGGATGCTGCAGTGCGCGCGGCTCGACGCGGAAACCGGCGAGCTGGACACGCCGGACCGGGTCGCGGCGCTGCGGGAACGCGTCGCGGGCTCGGCCGCCGCGCTCCCCGTCCCGAACCCGGCGGTCCGGCAGTGGGAACACGCGCCGTGGCACCCGGTACTGCTCCAGTGGGAGGCCGAGTTCTTCCCGGCGAAAGCGGGCGGCAACCTCGACTCCGCGCACCGGGACTACTCGGCGGACTACATCACCCGCAACTACGTGCTGCCCGACGAGGGCGTCGAACTGCAGGCCCGCACCGGCGACGCCATCCCGGACGGGGGCGCCAACGTCTACACCGGCACGACCGTCCTGTCGCCGGCCGCGCGCCCCGTCCTGTCCGCCCGGATCCTGTACTACCTGGCGGGAAAGGTGCTCGACGGCTACAACGCGGCGCGGCGCGAGGCCGGGCTGCCCACGGTCGAGCCCAAGGAGTTCCGCGACGCGCCCGGCGAGGTCCTCGACTGGTACGAGACCAACGGGACCGACGCCCGCCTGAGGACGCTGACAGCCGTGCACCGCCACCTGTCCGCCAACGCCGACAACAACCTCTCGCAGAGCCTGGGCGGCTTCAACGACTCGCTGCTGATGCTCAAACTCGCCCGCCAGCTGCCGGTGGCCGACCCGGTCGGGTTCCCCACCGAGCAGGAGCTCGCGGGGCGGGTGGCGGCCAGGGTCGGTGGCGAGAACCGGTACGCCCCCCAGCCGAACCACGATTTCAACCCGATCCGGGCCGGGGAGGCCAAGATCGAGCGGCTGCGGATCGTCGACAACTTCGGCATCGGCCACGACGTCGACGTGACACGGATCCGCACCACGACACGGCTGCGGGCGGCCGAGCACCCCGACCGGGTCGCGATGCCGCCCCGGCTCGTACAGGCTGCCCGGCTCCGGCTGCGCCTGCTCGACGCCGGCCACGCCACCAGGCCGCTCACCGGACTGCCGGAATGCTCACCGGTCTGCGGCTGGCTGGTCCCGGACAACCTCGACGACAGCCTGCGGGTGTACGCCGCGGACGGTACCTGGCTGGGCTCCCTGTCCGCCCTGGCGGGCCCCGCGTCCTGGGAACCGGCCCCCCTCGGGGGAGGTGCCGCCGACATCGACGCGCTGGGCAACGCCCACCTGCGCAGGGTCGTCGCCTGGCTGCGCGACGCCCAGGGGGTCGGCGACCTTCTCGGCGTCCTGGACGACGCCCTGGCGGCGGTCGAACCGGCGGACGCCGCCCGGCACCGCGACAGGGCGGTGCTCGCGGGCCGTCCCGTCGCCGTCGTCCGCGCCGAGGTGAGCCTGGACCTGAGGGAGCCGCCCGCCGTCCACCAGGATTGGAACATCTTCCGGAAGGACCTGGGCCGCGGCGTCCGGGAGAGCAACGGCTACCCCCTGGTCCGCTTCCCGGTCCGGATCGGCGAGGCCGGCCGCCTCGGGGACGGGACGCTCTGCTACTGGCTGGAGCGCCCGGACGGAACCCTCGAAGACCGCTACCACGCACCCCTCGACCAGCAGGAGACCCCGCTGGTGGTGGCCGCCGACCTGGCGCCCCGGTACCTCACGTTGCTGGCCGATCCCCGCGCCGCCGTGCACGCCACCACCGGGATCCTGCCCACCGAGTCGGTGCGGATCGCCGCCGAGCACCAGGCCGCCGCCCAGGACCTGGAAGTGGGATTCCTGGCCGCGCCCGTGCTGACCGACGGCGACCGGATCGCCGTCCCGCTGCCCGCCGAGCAGGACTCGTTCTGGTCCTGGCGGGAACGCGACGGGACGGCGTGGCTGGAGACCTCCAGCCCGCCCACCGTGCGCCGCGCCGACCTCGCCGAACTGGGCGACGCGGCCTGGCAGGCGCTCACCCGGGCGGGCTGGCTGACCGAGGTGGGCGACGGGACGGCGCTGATCACCCCGGCGGACCGGCGCCCGGCGCCGCCCCCGGCGCTGGAGCCGCTGCGGGCACGGATCGAGGCGCTGCTGGACCGTCCCTGCATCGAGGTGCCGCACGCCGACGCCCGGTTCCCGGCCGGCCTCACCGTGCGCGAAGGAGAGCTGGTCCTGCGCGCCGTTCCCCCCTCCGAGCAAGGAAATCCGTGATGCCACAGATCACCCTCACGCTGTCGCTCCAGGAGACGAACCTGATCCTGGAGGCCCTCGGCGACCTGCCGTACGCGCGGGTGTACGAGCTGGTCAACGCGATCCACCGGCAGACTCTCACCCAGGTCGAGCCGCACGCCGAGCCGCACGTCGAGCCGCACGTCGAGCCGCATGTAGGGCCGCACGTCGGGCCGGCTCCCGCGCCCGTCGCACCGGTGTCCGCGGGAGGTGCGGCATGAGCGGCGACCTGCTGCTGCACTGGCCTCTCGACCGCCTCACACCCGGCGGCCTGGCCCTGGACTCCTCCGGGAACCGCCGCAACGGCACCGCCGAGGGCGCCCCCACCGTCAAGCCGGACGAGCGGTTCGGCAGCTGCCTGGTCCTTGACGGCGTCCACGACGCCGTGCTGCTCGGGGACGTCCCCGACCTGCGTTTGACCGCCTACACCGCCGAAGCGTGGGTCAAGGCCGAGCCGCCGCAGGCGGACGCGCACATGGTCATCGTCGGCACCGTGGACGGCTTCTCGGTGTCGGTGGACCCGCAGGGCGCCCTGCACCACACGCTCCCCGGCGCCTCCTACGCCAGCCCGCCGGGCGCTTTGGAGCGGGGCGCCTGGCACCATGTCGCGGTCACCAGCGACGGAAGCTCCGCGGTGACCTACCTCGACGGCGCCGAAATCGCCAGGAACGCGGTCCCCGCCGGAGCCGCGGCGGCCGGGGCGGCGCCGGTGGCCGGACGCGATCCGTCCACCCGCGGAGACCACCTGGCAGGGTCCGTCGCGCACGTGCGGGTCTACGACGGCGCCCTCGGCCCGGTGGAGATCCAGCGGGACCGCGACCGCGACGAGTCGGCGGCGGCGGCGTTCACGCGAGCCCACCCGCTCGACTTCGACCTGTTCAACGCCAACGGGCAGCACGTGCTCTACATCGACGACGCCCCGGCGGGCCAGACGATGACGCTGCGGATCGTCAACACCTCGCGGGACGACCTGGAGCTGCGGTCCGCCGGGCCGGAGGCGTCCGAAACCGATCACCACCTGGCGCTGCGCTTCCGCGCCGGTACCCTGGCCGGCCCGCCGGTCCTGCAGACGCCGGGGTGGTCGATGCAGGCGGACGGGACCACGCTGCACCTGCTGCGCACCGACCCGATGGTGATCCCTGCGGGCGGATCGACCGACCTGGAGCTGGCCGGGGTCCGGGCGGACGGCGCGGGCGGCACCCGCGGCACCCGGGTGGAGGGGGCCTATCAGCGGATGGGGTGCGTGGGCCGGCCGGAGGAGGTGACCGGCTCCCGGCTGCACTTCCTCGAGGTGGTCAACCACCAGGGACGTCCCGACATCCCGCTGCACGTGGGCTTCGCCGGCGGAGACCGGGTGCTCAGCGACGGCGTGAGCCCGAGCTCGCTGTGCGTCCGCCTCGCGAACGTGTCCCCGGACGCCGCCGTCAAGCTCACCGGTACGGCCGGCGCGGCGGACGCCGCCTCGCAGTTCGTGCTGTCCTTCGACGTGCAGCACCCGGACGAGGAACGCGAGTGGGCGCTGACCGATGCGGGCGAGGCCGACGACGTCATCCTGGAAACGGCGGCGGGCCCGTCCGCGGAATGGGACATCGCGCGGGACGACCTGGGCCGGACGGTGCAGTGGACGGTCACGCCGCGGGAGGACACCGAGCTGTCGCCCGCGTCGCCGCTGGACCTGAAGCTGTCCAACATCCACGCCCTGCCCCTGGCCGGCCACGCGCCGATCACCGTGGCCTATCGCAACGTCCCCGGCTACCAGGACGGTTTCGACACCGTCATGGCCGAGCGCACCCCGCTGCTGTACACCGCCGACGACGTCATGATCGGCACGACGACGCCGTCCGCACGGCTCACGGTCAGCGCCGAGAAGGACCATCTGCGGCTGTACCGCGAACCCTCCACCGCGACCACCGGGGCGGTCCTGTTCCTGGACCTGGTCCAGGACGAGACGCCCGTGCAGGTGTACCCGGGCATCGGGCTCCAGCAGACCGGCCTGTTCCAGCACCGGATCGAGGGCCGTCCCGACGGGCTCCACCTGCGGACCGGCCCCCCGGAATCGGAGTCGGCGGCCGACCTGCACGTCAAGTTCGTGTACGGGGACGGCGCCACGCTCGCGTCGCTGCGGGTGACCGGCGACGCGGGCATCGGGACCGACACCGTCCCCGCCCGCCTGACCGTCGGCGCTGAGTCCGAGCACCTTCAGCTCCGCCGCGATACCGCGCCGCCCGCCGGGAACAAGGTGCTCTTCCTGGAACTGTTCCAGAACGACGCGGCCGACGTGGTGTACCCGAGCATCCGGTTCCACCACTCGAACAGGTTCTGGCACCGGCTGGAGGCCCGCCCTGAGGGGCTCTACGTGAAGACCGGCCAGCTCGACTCCGACGACATGGCCGACCTGTACGCCCGGACCCTGCACACGACTTCGCTGGCGATCGGGGACGTGGCCATCGGCCGGGCGGAACTGGAGATCCTGCGGCGGCTGGCGGCCGGCCAGCTGGAGATCGACCTCCTCAACGTCGCCCACAACGCGTACGCCTACGCCTCCGACATCACCTACGACGCCCAGCGGAGCTACATGTTCGCCTCGGCCACCGCAGGCGACTTCCGCCGCTGGCGCGTCACCTCCCCGCAGTGAGGAGCCCGAACACATGGCCTGGGAACTGCACATCTTCACCCTTGACGTGGGGCATGGCGACGCGGCCCTCATCGTCGCGTCGAATCCCGCCACGACCGAGGCGCGCACGATGCTGATCGATGGCGGCGACATCGACAGAGCCGAGTATGTGCACACCTTCGTCAGAGCCGTCCTGAACCAGCTGGGTGACATACCGCTCGATCACATATTGGTGAGTAACTACAAGACCGAGCACCGCAGCGGCATTGTCAAACTGCTTCAGGCCGACAACCTGTTTCGTCTCGCCGACGAGATCGCCGCAGCCGCCGTGCGCGAAGCCGCCAACACCATCGGGAACACAAGCCGCGCGGCCCGCGCGGCGGTGGGGGCGTACGGCGCCTGCCTCGGCGGTTACGACACCCCTGCGCTCGGCGATGTGATCGCACAGATAACACGGATGGCAAATGGCGCACAGGCCGACCTGAACGTCTTCGACGACCAGTCCGGTGCCGTTTTCGGACGCGATTATGCGGTGGCCCATATGCCGCAGGTGTCCCCGATCAACCGCCCATTGATCGGAGCCAGATCGGCAAGCGCCATCGCCGTCGAAATCGGCCTTCTGGCATCTCGGACCCTTGTCCTGCTGGGCGCGGGCGCCACTGTTCCGGACGCCCAGGTGCGGACGGCAACCCGGGTGGCCCTCCGCCAGGAGATCATAGAAACGCTGCTGGCCCGGCTTCAGGCGACCGGCGAACCACGCGGACGGTACGTCGCCGAGGGAACGCGATTCAATACAGAGGGATTCTACAATTCCACACATCTGATAGAGGTCGGCCCCCAGGAGACGCTCGGCGCGGACGTGGTCGCCAACGCGACGGCGGGGCAGTTGATGGTCGATGGGGATTACGCCCAGGTGCCGGGTCTCGGGCGCACGCACACGCAGACGCCGGCGTTGGGCGCAGAGATTCTGTGGAACTCAGGGTCGCGGGCCATGCTCGCACCGGTGGGTGCGCCGACCGTGTTCGTGGTGGCGGCGAAGGGAAACGTCTGGCAGGGCAACGACAATCCTCCGGTCCCGGTCCCCGACACCGCGAGCCTGGGCAGTGACGCCATCGGCGTTGTCGTTCGCTTCAACCGGTTCCTGCACTACAGCGCCAGCGACCTGCCGCCGGGAGCCTCCGCGCTCATCGCCGGTGCCGTGAGGGCACACGGTCTCGCGAATCCCGGGGGCGGTGAATTCCCCGCCGCCGACCAGGTCACCAGCTTCAAGTGCAGCGGCCATGGTGGCGACAGGACCGTACTGGACGATTTTCTGGAATCGGCCAGGCCGCTCATCGCTTTCATCTCCTGCGGACAGGGCGTCGCCGTACCCGAACTGCCCACGCAGTCGACCATTACGAGGCTGCACGAGAGCACTTCGATCTCCAGGTTCTTCCTGACCAACTGCAGATATCACCGGGAGCATGTCCGGCAAAGCCCGGGACCGCAGGCAAAGAATGATCCGGTGGACAAGTCAAGAGTGGCGGGCAGCAATGGAAGAAGGCCTGTAGTAGCCGGAAATATTCAACTGACCGTCACGGAGGGGGCCTCGAACCGGCAAGGCAAGATTCTAATCCAGTACCACGGCGACAAGGGACTTCCGGTGGTCGGGGAATATCCGCACAGGCAGCCGATGTGAGGGCTTCATGGACCTGCAAGAGCTTGCGACCTACGTCTCCACCGGCCTGGGGAAGCCTGCTTCGCTGAGCGCCGACGACCCGCACTTCCCCGGCGTCCTGCGCGGTCTTCTGGCCACGATGCCCAACCGCCGTCTCACGCTCTCCGACCCCATCGCCACTCCCGTCGGCCAGACGCTCACGCTCTCCGGCGCCTCAGCCGACAGATGGCCGGTCCAGGGCCTCGACGGTGTCGAGATCGCTCTCGATCACGCGGAGGTGGTCCTCACGGACGGCGCCGAGCCGGCGGCGACCGCCTGGGTGAGCGGAACGATGCCCCTCACCGGTTCCGTCCAGGCTCCCGTGAAGGTCGCCTCCAGCCGGGAGCCGTATCCCGGCGGATGGCGGCTCACCCTTACCGGCGACGTTCCCCGGGTCTCACCGTTCGGCCTGCTGACGCTCGGCGAACCCGGCGGTTCCACGGCTCTCCCGGTCCCGCCGGGCCTGGGCGCGCTGACCGAGGACACGACGGTGCCGGCCGCAGGCTTCGAACTCGTCTTCTACCCGGGGACCGGGGCCGAGGCCGAGTGGACCTTCACCGTCCCGCTGCCGCTGGCGGGGTGGACGTTCCTGCCCGGCGTCCCGGCGCTCGATGGTGTCGACGTGCGCGCGAGCGCCACCACCAATTCCCTCACGGTGCTGCTCGTCGGCCATACGGACATCGGCGGCGTGCCGATGGACATCGGGATCGGCATGCAGTCGGGGCAGCACTGGTACGCGTTCGTGAAGCCGACCGCGGCCGAGGCGTTCCCCGGTCTGGCCGACCTCGCGCGCTGGGCCCTGGGCTCGGGGGAGAAGCCGGGCTCGGACACCGCATCGGCGTTCGGAAAGGTGGGGTTCGACACCTCGGCGTTCGACGCCGCGATCAAGGCGGTCGAGGTCGGCTTCGACTGGCGGACCCCGGCCCTGGACTATCTGCGGATCACCAGCCTGCTCACGCTGGGCGCGCTCCGGCTCCAGGTCGCGCTGCGCGTCCCCGAGATCGAGCTGACCGGCTCCCTGGACGAGGGGAAGCCGGTGCCGCTGGCCGACGTGCTGACCGGGTTCGGACTGCCCGCCGGCCGCCTCCCGGACACGCTGAAGGTCACCCAGGCCGGGTTCTCCGCGTCCCCCGGGAACGGGGTCTACCAGCTCCAGCTCGCCTTGGACGACGTCTGGAAGGCCGGACCGGTCGACATCGCGGAACTGGGTCTGGCCGTCACCTACTCCAGCGGCGGCGCCGGCTTCACCGGCACCCTGCACGGGGAGATCGATATCGGTACGTCGATCCGGCTGCTGGTCCTGGCGGCGTACGAGGGCGCGCAGGACGGGTGGACGTTCGAGGGGCGCACCGTGCCCGGATCGCGGCTCCAGATCGGCGACCTGCTCGCCAAGCTGGAGGACGAGTTCGGTCTGAAGGACGTGCCCGAACCGCTGCGGACCCTCGCCCTGAGCGACCTGTCGGTCTCCTACCGGACCGGGTCCGGGGCGTTCGTGTTCACCGCCGAGGGGGACATGACGATCACCGAGGTCGCGGTGCGGCTCGGGGTGGCGATCGCGCCGAAAGGCCCCGGCGAGATCTTCACCGGGTGGCTGGACGTCGCCGTGCCGGCCGGGGACGAGAAGACGTTCGACCTGCGGTTCGACGCGCGTTTCAGCAAGGACACCACCGCCAAGCGGTTCGCGGCGACCTACTCCCATCCGGGCGACGCCCCGATGCCGGACGTCAAGAGCCTGGTCCGGGCGTTCTCCCCGACCGCCGCCGAGCCGATCCCCGGCGGGATCACCATCGACGTCCGGGACGTCGTCTTCGCCCTCGACCAGGCCGCCGCCGGGAAGGGCTACCTGTTCGGGGTCGGCATCGCCGCCACGATCGACTTCGCGAAGCTGCCCCTCGTCGGGGACCACTTCACCGGCCCCGCACCGGCGGGCGTGGACCCGCTGCGGATCATCGCGTCCTCGGCGCGGCTCGGTGCGGACGAGGTCAAGGCGCTCAACGCGCTGCTCCCCGACAAGGTCGGCAAGCTGCCCGAGCGCGACATCGCGAAGGGCTTCGCCGTCGACGCCGTCCTCAAGCTGGGGACGGCGGCCCTGCCGGTCGCGGTCACGGTGGGCGGCGCACCGAAGGAACCGCCCCCGGTGAAGGCCCTGACCGACGGTCAGCCCCCGGCGACCGCGCCGCAGAGCCAGACCGGCGACGACGTGACCTGGCTGAAGGTGCAGCGCTCGTTCGGGCCGATCAAGATCGAGCGGCTGGGGCTGGCCTACCGGGACGGCAGGCTCGCGTTCCTGCTGGACGCCTCGATCAGCCTCGCCGGCCTCACGCTCGCGCTGCAGGGGCTCGCCGTCGAACTGGCGCTTTCGGCCAAGCCCGACCCCAAGTTCGACCTGAACGGACTGGGCCTGTCCTACTCCTCCGGACCGGTCCAGATCAGCGGGGCCTTCCTCAAGGGCGAGATCGCCTACAAGGGGAACAAGTACCCGGCGTACGGGGGCACCGCCCAGATCAAGACCTCCACGCTCGGGCTAGGCGCCATCGGCTCCTACGTCCAGCTTCCCGAGGGTCCGTCGCTGTTCGTCTACGCCATCCTCGACTACCCGATCGGCGGGCCCCCGGTCTTCTTCGTCCGGGGCCTGGCCGCCGGATTCGGGTACAACCGCCGGCTCGTCCCGCCGCCGGTCGACAAGATCGCGGAGTTCCCCCTGGTCGCCGAGGCCGTCGGCAAACGGGAGGGGGACATCGACCTGGCCGCGGAGCTCGCCCGGCTGGCGGACTACCTGCCGCCGTCGATCGGCGACTACTTCCTCGCGGTGGGCGTGCACTTCACCTCGTTCCAGATGATCGACTCGTTCGTGCTGCTGGCCGTGCAGTTCGGGCACCGGTTCGAGGTGGACGTCCTCGGCCTGTCGACGCTGGTGCTGCCCGCGCCGGACGCGCAGGCGGGCGGGGTCACCCCGATCGCCGAAGTGCAGCTGGCGCTGCGGGCGAGCTTCGCCCCCGAGGACGGCTACCTCATCGTCGAGGCCCAGCTGACCAAGAACTCGTTCCTGCTCAGCCGCGACTGCCACCTCACCGGCGGGTTCGCGTTCGCCACCTGGTTCGGCGCCGAGCACCACGGCGACTTCGTCGTCTCGGTGGGCGGGTACCACCCGCACGTCGTCGTGCCGAAGCACTACCCGGCCGTGCCCCGGCTCGGCTTCTCCTGGCAGGTGTCCAAGCAGCTGTCGCTCAGCGGCGGGGCCTACTTCGCGCTGACGCCCTCCGCGCTGATGGCGGGCGGCAGCCTCAAGGCCACCTGGAAGGACGACTCGCTGCACGCGTGGTTCGACGCCGCGATGGACTTCCTCATCGCCTGGCAGCCCTACCACTACACGGCCGCCGCGCACGTGAACGTGGGCGCCTCGTACTCCTTCACCTCCGACGGCAACAACCCGATCAGCGTGCACGCCTCGGCCGACGTCCGCCTGTGGGGGCCCGACTTCGGCGGCACCGCGGCCATCGACCTCGGAATCATCTCCCTCACCGTCACCTTCCCCGAGAACACCCGGGAGGCCCCGGAGCCCAAGGCGGTCGAGTGGTCCCGGTTCAGCGCGGCCATGCTGCCCGAACCCGGCAAGATCGTGACGATCGCGCTCCAGGGCGACAGCCGGCAGGGCGAGGCCGCGCCGAACGACCCGGACAACCCGGACCTGGGCGTCGTCGACGCCGCCGGGCTCGCGCTGCGCACCGACTCCGTCGTGCCGAGCACGGCGGGCACGCGCGGCACCGAGTCGGCGCGGCTGCGGACCGACGGGATGACCACCGAGTTCGGCGTGGGCCCCGTCGGGATCGGGAGGGGCGAGGCGTCCGTCACGCAGCACATCGAGATCACGATGGGCGGCGAGCAGGTCGACGACCAGTTCGGCTACACGCCCGTGGGGAAGAACCTGCCCGTCGCCCTCTGGGGTGAGAGGCTCGTCCCCTCGGCGACCGGGCCGCAGCTCATCGACGACATGCTCGGCGGCTACACGATCCGTCCACTGCCGCCCACGTCGCCCGCCCGGAGCCCCTGGCTGTCCCGGGCGGCCCTCCAGGCGTCGACCCCCTACAGCGAGTCCCGGGTGATCCGGCTGGACGCCCCGCCGCCGGTCGCCGTCAGCGGCGACGACGACGCCCGCCGCCAGGCCGCGATCACCGCGAGCCTCGCCGACCCCGGCACGGCGGCGGCGAGGGCGGCCGCCGTCGCGGCCGTCCTTCCCGACGCGGAGATCGACCTGGCCGGATTCGACCTCGCCGACTTCCACGAGACGCCGCAGGTGGCCCATGACTGATACGACGATCACCTTCACCGACCACCTGGTGCCGGCGCTGGAGGCCGGCGACTACGAGATCACCGTCCGGCAGGAGGTCGGACGCGGGGGCACGGCACTGGAGACCTTCGCCAAGACCGCCAGGTTCACGGTCGCCGGTGAGCGGTTCCTGCTGGCTCCGCCGGTGATCCAGGAGATGTTCCCGCCGGGCGGCAGCGTCGGCGACCACTCCAACGTGCTGCCGCACATCACGCTCACCCGTCCCACACTGCCCTGGGAGCGCGAACCCCTCAAGGACGCCGCCGTGCGGTCGCCGTGGCTGGCGCTGCTGCTGTTCGCCGACGACGACCCGGTGAAAACGCAGGTGCTCCCACTGGGCGAGATCGCCAAGGGGCCCGCGTACTTCCCCGAGGTCGTTCTCGACCGGCACGAGTCGTCCACCGGCAGCGTCACCGTCATCGACGTTCCCGCCAAGCTGCTGCGCACACTGCTGCCCTCGTACGCGGACCTGCGCTACCTGACGCATGTGCGCGGCGGCGAGGGCTCCGAGGCGGCCGTGATCACCGCAGGGCGGCTTCCCGCGCCGGGCGGTTCCAGCTCCGTCCACCTGGTCTCCCTGGAACACCGGTTCCACGACACCCCCGGCGGCCCGGACTTCGACTACGGAGCGCACGACGAGATCCGCCTCGTCAGCCTGGCCAACTGGCGTTTCGCCTGCGTGGACGAGAGGCAGACGCTGCCCGCCATGACCCGTGCCCTCGCGCACGACGCGGCCACCTTCCGGCTTCCCGACAGCGGCGAGCCCCTCGCCGACGGGTTCCTCCGCCAGGGCTTCGTGCCCGCGCGGCACCGGCTGCGGGACGGCGGCCGGAGCGTCGCGTGGTACCGGGGGCCACTAGTGCCGGGCGCCGTCGAGGGGGAGCCGGTGAGCCCGGCCCGCAGTGCCGACGGCCTGCTGCGCTTCCACCCCCGGACGGGCATGTTCGACGTCGGCCATGCCGCGGCCTGGCAGCTCGGCCGCCTGCTCATGCTGCGCAGCGGGGACTCGGCCACGGCGCTCTACGAATGGAAGCGCCGCCGCGCGCAGAAGCACAAACGGGCCGCGCGTGAACGGGCCGACTACCCGCTGGCGGTCACCGAGATCGACGATTCGCTGCCGGAGAACGTCCTGGCCTGGCTCACCGCGTTGAACCGGCTGGAAGGAGTCCCCTTCGCCTACCTGGTCCCCGACGAACGGCTGCTCCCCATGGAGACCATCCGCTTCTTCGGGCTGGACCAGCAGTGGATGCGGCACCTGATCGACGGCGCCTACAGCATCGGCCGGCTGAGCCGGGCCGACGCCGTCCTCGACGCCGCCTCGCCGCTTCCCCTCTCCCATCCGCCGGTCACCGGCGCACTGATCCGCTCCGAGGTGGTCGCCGGATATCCCGGGCTCCTCATCGACGGCTACCCCCACCAGAAGGACACCAAGGCCCCCCTTGAAGTCGTCCGGTGTGACCGGCTCGCCCCGAACGTGCTGCTGTGCCTTTTCAATGGCGTGCTGTCCCGGCTGGATCTCCACCAGCGACCCGAGTCGCAGCACTTCGCGGTCGAGGCGCCGGACACGGACGGGTACGGCAAGAGCCTGCGGGCTACTGGCGACGGCACCGTCCCGGCCCGGTCCCGGGTTCCCCTGTCGCTGGGTCCGCGGCGGACGCTGCCCATCGCTGATCTGGTGTCGGCCATGGCCTCGGCCTTCGACACCGATCCGGCCGATTTCACACCGGGCGACTTCGCCCTGCAGATGATCGAGACCGCCGAACGCGTCACCTTCCTGGCTTAGCCCCATCCAGCGAAAGGGCACCACCGCTCACCTGGCCGCAGTTTGGGCGACACAGGCGGCCCGGAACGTGGTCATGGACCTGCAGGATGCCGGCCGCCGGGCACGGTTGGTGGCCGCGAACTGGCGCGTTGTCGGGTTGCTGACAGTCGGCTGCCGAAAATCCTCGACAGAATTTCTGGGAGGCGGTGTCGGATCGGGGGAGTCGCGTTCGTAGCAGGGGTGAGACGTCGACCGCGCTGTGCTGACCGGCGCGCGGTCGTACGCCGGCAGGACCGGAAGCCATCCCGACTACTGGCGAGGACAGGAACGATGACCGATTCGACGGCAAGCGGCGGAACCCGACCCTTCCGATTCGGGGTCGTTGCCCCGCTCAGAACAGATCTGCCGACGTGGCGAGACCAAGTGCGCCGTATCGCCGGCAACGGGTACTCCACGCTGCTGATGCCCGACGTGCCGCGGTGGCAGCCGGCTCCTGCCCCCACGCTGGCCGTGGCGGCCGCCCTCACCGACCTGCGAGTCGGCTCTTGGGTGTACGCCTCCCCATTGCGCCGGCCGTGGAGCACCGCCTGGGAGGCGCACTCGCTGTCGGTGCTCACCGAGGGACGTTTCGAGTTGGGCATCGGTACCGGCAGGCCCGGTATCGAGGACGAACTCCGCGAGCTGGGACTGCCCGTCGTCCCACCGGGCGAGCGGCTGGCCCAGGTGCGCGAGACCGTGACGGCGCTGCGTGGTCTCGACGGCGCCGCCCTGCGCACGCCGGTGGTGATGGCCGTGCGCGGGCCGAAGGCCCGGGAACTGGCGGCCGGCCTCGCGGACACGGTCGCCTTCGCGTTGATGCCGGGAGACGATCGGGCGGAGATCACCCGGGTGGTGCGCGACTTCCGCACCCTCGCCACCCGGGACATCGAACTCGCGCAGCATGTGGCGGTGATCGGCGATACCGTCGCGCCGTTCATGGCGCCCCCCGACACCGACGCCGCGGCGCTGCGCGCGGCGGACTCGCTGGCGGTGCTCCCGGACGACCCTGCGGCGGCCGCCGAGGAGATCCGGCGGCGACGGGAGGAACTCGGCATCTCCTACTTCGTCTTCGGCGCCGGCTCCGCCGACGTGCTCGCTCCGGTCGTGGCCGAGCTGGCCGGACATTAGGCGGGCCGACAGGCCGGTAACGGACGGGCGGCACGTCGGCGCCCACGCCCGTGCAGGTCTTGGCGGTGTCTCCGACATAGAACGACCATCGGGGCAGAGGTGTTGGCAACCGAGGTGCGGCGGCCCGCACGGGACACGTCCCTCGACCACAGGAGATGATCTTCAGATGCAGTACCTGGTTTCCGTGATCGACGACAAGACCAATCCCGGCAGGACGGACAGGCAACCGGCCATCAGCGCGTTCAACGAACGGCTGATCGCCGAGGGCCACTGGGTCTTCGCGGGCGGCCTCGCGGACACCGACGCGGCCACGGTCATCGACAACCGGGGCGAGGAGGCGGTGTTCAGCGACGGGCCCTTCGTGGAGTCCAAGGAGTACCTCGCCGGTGTCTGGGTGTGGGAGGCCCCCGATCTGGACGTGGCGCTCAAGCTCGCCGCCGAGGCGTCCAAGGTCTGCGATCGGAAGATCGAGGTGCGGCCGTTCCTGTGAACGACGCCGGCGTCCGGGAGGCGATCACTCGCACTCACCGGGAGGAATGGGGCCGAGTGGTCGCGTCCCTGACCAGGCGTTTCGGTGATCTCGACACCGCCGAGGAAGCGGCCGCCGAGGCGTTCGCGGCCGCCGTCGAGCGATGGCCGGCCGACGGCGTGCCGCCCAACCCCGGCGGGTGGCTGACCACCACCGCCAACCGCAAGGCCATCGACCGGATCCGGCGAGAGAACAAGCGCGACGACAAGCACAAGGAGGCGCAGGTGGTGTACGACGACGACCCACCCGAGCCTGTCGGCGCCATCGACGACGACCGGCTCCGACTGATCTTCACCTGCTGCCACCCGGCGCTGGCCATGCAGGCCCGCGTGGCGCTGACGCTGCGCATGGTCGCCGGTCTCACCGTGCCGGAGATCGCCCGCGCCTTCCTCGTGCGGGAGACCGCCCTGGAGCAGCGGATCACCCGCGCCAAGGCCAAGATCAAGGCGGCCCGCATCCCTTACCGGGTGCCGTCGGCCGAGGATCTCCCGGCACGCCTGTCCGGCGTACTCGCCGTCCTGTACCTCGTCTTCAACGAGGGCTACCTGGCCACCGGCCCCGGCACCGACCCCCTACGCGGCGACCTGACCGCCGAGGCGATCCGGCTCACCCGCCTGATCCGAGCCCTCCTGCCCGACGACGGCGAGGTGGCCGGCCTACTGGCGCTGATGCTCCTCACCGAGGCCCGCCACGCCGCCCGGGTCTCGGCCGGCGGCGAACTGGTCCCCCTGGCCGAGCAGGACCGTGGGGCCTGGGACGCGGATCTGATCGCCGAGGGCCACCGGCTGGTACGCGAGCGCCTCGCCGCTGCCGCCGCCGGAGCCACTCCGGGCCGCTACCAGATCCTCGCCGCGATCAATGCCGTGCACACCTCCGCCCGCGACATCCGCGACACCGACTGGTCACAGATCCTCGCCCTCTACGACCAACTCGTCCGCCTCGACCCCTCACCGGTCATCGCCCTCAACCGGGCCATCGCCGTCGCCGAACTCGACGGCCCGGACGTGGCACTGGCCGCCGTCGACCGCCTCGACGACGAGCTGGCCGACTATCACGCCTACCACGCCACCCGCGCCGACCTGCTACGCAGGCTGGGCCGAAGCCGGCAGTCGCGCGCCGCGTACGACAAGGCGATCGAACTGGCAGGCAACACCGCCGAAACCGCCCACCTGATCCGCCGCCGCGACCAACTGGGCTGACAGCCACAGACCCCGACCGGCACCTGCACGCCAACCGGACCTACCCGATACCCGCACGTCACGCCGCATGCCGCGCGGACGCTCTTACAGGCCGAGGGACCGTTGGGCGGCGTCGATGGCGTCTCTCAGTTCTGCGTAGGCCTCCGGATCGTCGATGCGGTCCATGTCCACGCCGCATTCCCGCTGCCATGCTCTGAGCAGCGACATGTCCGTGATCGGCTCCGGGAACGCGGCCGGGTCGAGGCCGGGAGCCCGCTCCACGATCATGTCGAACGGCTCGCCCATGTCCTCGCCGGTGTGGAGGCACTTGTCGTCGTCGGCGTAGAAGAGCACACCGGCGGCGAAGCCCTTGGTCCATTCGGTGAAGAGAGCGGCCAGGCTGGTGGCGGCGCGCATCGTGTTGCTGCTGTCCGGGTCGATGTCGTAGCGCCAGATCTCTCCCTCGCGGTCACCGGCGAGCACGAAGGTGTAGAGGATGAAATCGAAGTGGAACAGCGGCACCTGATGCCGCCAAGGGAAGGGAGTGGCCACCGACAAGGACAGGTTGGTGAGCGCCTCGCCCGCGTCGTCCGGCCATGGCATGAGCCATCCGCTGCTGGGCCAGAGCCGCTCCAGGGCCCATCCTTGGGCGTGCAGCCAGACGAGTTGCCCGGCGACGCGGTCCACGTCGAACACCCGGTGGACCAGGCCGGGCGGCTGCCCGCCGGCGGCGGCGTGATCGGGCCAGGTCAGGCCCGCGGCCGTCGCCGCCGCGCGGTAGCCGTCGATCGCCTCCCGCAGGGTGCGAAGATCATCGAGCATGACCGTCCTCAGGGCTTGGCGGGCGCCATGCACACGCTAGCCCCGGTCGGGGTCACCCGGAAGCCGAAGCTCGGCGCGTTCGCCTCCACCCAGGGCTTCACCGGCAGGACGATGAACTTGTCCGTGTCCTTCACCTTGCACTCTCGGTAGAACTGGTTGATGTCATCGCGTTGGGGCACCGCCTCCGCGGCGGGGACGGGCTTCAGGCTCGCCACCATGCCCGTCAGGTCGACCGCCTGGTTCGTGCTCCAGAACGGGAACTCGTCGCAGACGTCGCCCCTCGGACGGCCGACACAGGCGTTCGGCTTGAACTTCGCCGTCTCGAACCAGCGGCGGCTGTAGCCGGCGGACCGTGCGGCCTGGCCGTTCACGCTGCGCGCAGGCCAGAACCACTGCGCCCGCTGCGGGGGCTGCGGAAATCCGTTGCCCATGGCCTCCACGATGTGGCGGCCGGTCTCCTTCATGGGCGCGAACTTGTAGTTGGTCCCCCCGGGGACATAGACGGAGAAATTGTCGCCGCATCCGGCGTAGGGGCTGGTCGGGTGCCCCTGCTGGG
Source organism: Actinomadura latina NBRC 106108 (assembly GCF_001552195.1). GTDB lineage: Bacteria > Actinomycetota > Actinomycetes > Streptosporangiales > Streptosporangiaceae > Spirillospora > Spirillospora latina. The sequence goes on along the minus strand of NZ_BCQS01000019.1, from coordinate 206,877 downwards.
CCGCGCACGCCCGGTCCACGGTCGTCCTGAACCTGCTGTCGTCTCCGCTCGTCCAGGCGAACGGAAGCGCGTACAGGCCGGTCAGGTCTTTCGTGATCTTGACCGTCTCGGCGTAGACCGTCAGGCTGTTGAAGAACTCGCCCTCCTGCAGCCACCAGTCCTCGTAGGTCCCGAAGTCGGTCGTGTAGTCGATCGGATACTCGAGGAGCCCGCCGATGGCGATGGGCGAGGCGTCGATGATCGCCCATACCGTGCCGAGGACGACTCCGACGACGACGCCGATGGCGATGACGAGGAGCCAGGAGACGGCGGCGGCGCTGCCCGCGGCGACCTCGGCGGTCGCCGCGGCCTCCACCGCCTTCTCCAGGACGACCGCGCATCCGCCCTGCAGGCACCACGTGATCGGCTGGACGCCCGGCTGGAAGAACTTCGCGCGCAGCTGGCCGGGGGTGAGGCCCGCCAGGTCGTCCACGGACGAGAGCAAAGGTCCGCGGTTGGGCGGCGCCACGTCCTTGAGGAGTTCGGTGACGTCGTCGGAACACTTCAGGACCTTGTTGTCGGACTGCCGGAAGCTGTCGATGCACGTGCTGTCCGGAACGGAGTAGCAGCCCGTGAAGAGCTCCGTGCCGCCCGCCGGTGCCGGTACGCTCCCGCGCGACGACGCCGCGATGTAAATGTCGCCTCCCCGGCCGGTGCACGCCGAGGCCTCGGTGGCGGTCGTCTGCGTCGTCTCGGGCGACACCAGGTAGGGGCCGGTGGTGGTCGTGAACGAGCCGTTGAGATCCCGGCCCTTCGTGCCGTCGGCGCGCACCGCGTCCACCCGGAACGTGTGAGGCGTGCTCTCCTCCAGCTCGGAGACCGGATACTTGACGACGTCGTCCTCCGTGCACGGGGTCGCCGGGGCGCCGGCGGCGTTCGTGCAGTACCGGTCCAGCGGGAACTCCTCGATCTCCTCGTCGTCCACGAAGACCCGGTAGGTGGCGTCCGCCGATGCGGTCGGGGGGAGATAGGGGTGCCAGGAGGCCACCGCGCCGCCCTGGCTCACGTCCAGGGTGAGGTCGGCGTCGGACGGCGGCGGCGGCTCCTTCGTCGTGAAGGACGCGGTGGCGGGCGTCTTCGACGTGTTGCCGGCCAGGTCGACGGCCACCAGGGAAACGGTGTGGTGGCTGAGCGGCGCCAGCCCTGTGACGGTGTAGGAACGGGTTCCGGTCGAGATGTGGTGCGCGGACCCGCCGTCGACACTGATCTCGTATCCGGCGAGACCGTAGTTGTCAGTGGCCGCGCCCCAGCTCACTTTGGCCGAGGTCGCGGTGATGTTGCCGACGGTCAGGCCGGGGACGTCGCTCGGCGGGATCAGGTCGACCACGGTGAAGGAGCGCTCGATCCGCGCGGTGCGCTTGGGGTCGCGCTCGGCGCGGGCGCACAGCTTGTTCGGACCCAGGTGCGGCGGCCGCATGCTCGCCGTCCATGACGAGGCCCAGGCCGCAACGCCGTCCGGCGGCGGGCCGATGGTGAACTCGGACACCGCCACCCGCTCGTCCGTGACGTCCACCATGTCCGCGTGCTTGTGGAGGATGCCGTTGACCTGGATCTTTCCGTGTTCGTCAACGGCGACCCGGCCGCTTTCCGCCGGCTCGTCGACCCGCAGCCGGATGGAGGCGTGGTTCTCCTCCGGCTCGGTCATGCCGGCGCACCACCCGCCCTGCGGTGCATCTGCCACGTCGGCGGCCGCCTCGGTGACCCGCAGGCCGGCCGGCGAGCCGGGCAGGAGCGCCAGCACGACCGAGAAGGCGACCAAGACGGCGCATAAGCGTTGACCTGCGTATCGACGAAGCATTCGCCTACTCCCGGCACTTAACCACGCAAATGGGACAAATTGGCTTGCCGCGACTATAGATCGGCCGACTCGCAGCGACTCGGGTGTGCGACGACCACGTCCGGCCACGAACGTCGAAAGCGGGCAGCGCTGACGCGCCATCAGTCACTCGCCGGGGCGTGATATCGGATGGGCTAAAAGAAGGAGCGCCGCGTTCCGTTAACGTGCGCGTGGATTGGAACGGCCACGCGAGGTGATCACCTGTAATGCCTCAGGTCGCTCACCCGTGTTCAGCGCGCCTTTCCCCTTGAGGGCGGTCGTCAGCTGATGCCGGTACACACATGTTTCCGCCTGCTGGGCGACCGTTATCCGCCGTCGGTCATTATCGGCTGGCGGCTGTCCCGGAGTACCAGGCTGAAGGCCGGCAGGAGCGCGAGGAGGGCCATGGCCACCCCGATCGTCGGCAGGTCGGCTCGACGGCCTAGGGAGAAGCCGAGCACGGTCGCGGCCTCGGTGGCCGCGCCGGCGGCCAGGACCCACGTGCCGAGGCGCAGCCGGCCGGGCCGGGGCGGCGCGACCACGCGGGTGCCGAGGTCTGTCGCGATCCGGCAGGCGCGGACGGCTCCGAGGGCCAGGGCGGCCCACCAGCAGGCGAGCAGGACGGCCCGGGCCAGTACCGGCGTGCGGCCGTCCACCCAGAGGTGGGCCGCCGCCACAACGGCCGCGGCCGTCCCCGCGGGGACGGCGAACCGGGCGGCGAACGTGCGGGTGAGGACGAGGACTCCGGCGACGGACGGTCGTGGCAGCGGGGCCGCGAGGGCGAGCCCGGCCGCCATGAGCGCGAGTCCGGCGGACATCATCGGCGAGTGGCCGACGCCACGGGAGAGCGCGCCGTCCGCCTCGATGGCCATGTGGGAGATGAACCAGCACAGCGCCGTGAGGGATATGGCCATCGTGGTGATCCGCAGTTGCCGCTGAGCCCGGGAGCGGGCCGGCCAGAGCGCGGGATGCAACCACATGTCGGCGACGCCGAGCAGGGTGTTGGGCCAGGACCGCCAGCCGGCCGAATCGATCTCGGTCTCCAGGTCGGGGCCCCACCGTTCCCGGAACGCCTCCGGGTACAACCGCACCAGGACGCGACCGGGTGTCATGCCGAAGTCACCCCGAGGTTGCGGAGGCCGACGGCGGCGACGTGAGCCATGCTCCGCAGTTCGGCCTCGAGCGCCCGGCGTCCCTCGGCCGTCAGCCGGAGAGGGCGCTGGCGGCCCTCGCCCTCCAGGTACTCGACGAACTGCTTCGCCTCCAGCCGGGTGAGGGCCCCGTACAGACTGCCCGGGCCGAGCCGGCGCCCGGTGAGTTCCTCGATCGCGGTGTTGATGGCATAGCCGTGCATCGGCCCATCGGCCAGCACGCACAACACCAAAGTCTGTGAATCATTGACCTGCACGGCTCCCCCCTCCGCCGACCTGTGCTACGCGGCAAGTATTACGCATCGAGTAGCTGCTCTGCCAGTGCGCGCCCCTCAGCTGCTGACATCGCGTTAGCTGCTGACATCGCGGCGGAGGAAGAGGGCGAGCGCTATGACGTCGAGGACGATGAACGGGAGCGCCGAGTGCAGGGCTGCTCCGAGCGGTGACATCCCTTGCTGGAGGTGGTTGAGGGTGATGTCCTGCAGGATGCTGCCCGGCAGCCACTTGTCCAGGGTGTCCGAGCGTCCCTGCAGGCCCTTCTCGGCGGGGAGTATCCAGACGAGCGTGAGAGTGAGGGCGACCGGCACCGACCGGGTCAGGACTCCGACGGCGTGGCCGAAGAAGGTGAGGGCGGCTCCGGCGAACGCCAGCTGCCCTGTGGCGGCGGCCATCGCGCCGAAGCCGGGCACGTCGCCCATCGCGCCGCTGAGCGCGTAACCGGCCAGGCCGGTGATGAGTGAGGTGAGCACTGCGAAGGTGAGTGAGGCGGTGAGCTTGCCGCTGAACACCTCGGTGCGCGACGGGCGCGAGATGAGCCAGGACCGGATGGTTCCGCTGCTGAAGTCGCTGGAGGCCACCACCGCGGCGCGTCCCATGAGGAGGGTGGCGGTCAAGATGGCCACTTGCCGGAAGCCCCACAGCGGGCTGTGGTGCTGGGGGCCGGCGTTGTTCATCGAGAAGAGCGTGAAGGCGATGCACAGCAGGATGAGGGCGGCCGACGACCGGTTGGCGAAGCGGAGGAGTTCCGCGCGGTAGGACTTCACGGCTGGGCTCCGGCGGTGGTGGCGGTCTGGAAGGCCGCTTCGAGGGTCGGGGTGACGTGGCTGAGCTCGGTCAGGTCGATCCCGGCGGCGGCCGCGGTGCTGAAGATCCGCTGTGCGGTCTTGTCGCTGTCGCCGCAGAGTTCCTTGATGTGGATGGCGGGGCCGTCGAGTTCGCCGGGGATGCCAGTGTTCGCCAGGAGGGTCAGCAGGGTGCGGTTGGCGGTCTCCTCGGCGGTCCGCACGCGCAGGCTGGGCGGGCCGACGAAGGACGCGAACGGGCCGTCGTAGCGGACCCGGCCCTCATGGATCAGGGTCAGCGAGTCGGCGGTGCCCTCCAGCTCGCGCAGCTGGTGGCTGGAGACGATGACGGCGGCGCCCTCGTCGGCCACATGCCGGATGAGCTGGCGGAGCCGGCGGATGGCCTCGGGGTCCAATGCGCTGGTGGGTTCGTCCAGCAGCAGGATGCGGGGCCGTCCGAGCAGCGCGATCGCGATGGCGACCCGCTGCCGGTAGCCCTGCGACAGGGCGCTCACGCGGCGGTCGAGGACGTCGTCGACGCGCGCCAGCTCGCCGACCCGCCTGATGTCGGCGGCGCCGGCGCCGGTGAGCGTCGCGTGGATGCGCAGGTTGCGCCGCGCCGACAGCCCGCCGAACAGCGCTGGGGCCTCGATCATCGCCGAGAGGGCGCGGCCGTCGCGGACGTCGGCGACCGAGACCCGTCCCGCGGTGGGACGGACCAGGCCGGTGATGAGCCGCATCAAGGTGGACTTGCCCGCGCCGTTGAGGCCGACGAGCGCGGTCACCCTGCCGGGGCGCGGGGCCCAGGAGACCGACTCGACGGCCGTGGTGGCGCCGAACTTCTTGGTCACGTTGTCGAGCACAACGGGGGCATCGTTGGTAGCCACGTCCGGAATAATACACGGCGCGTACTACGCGGCACGTATCTATGAGAAATGGTGGCCCTCGTGCGGCGGTTCGGTTGATCGTGTCGCGGCGTCCAGGGCGGCCGCGTCGTATTCGGCGGCCAGTTCCAGAACGTCCTGGGGGGCGCGCAGCGGGGATCCGGTGTCGAACGGAGGCTGCGGGTCGTACTCCGTCCAGAGTTGGACGGCCTGTGCGGTGCGCGCGTCGGTGAGGAGTTCGACGAGCCGCAGCGCCATGTCGATCCCGCTGGAGACGCCCGCGGCGGTCGCGACACGGGCGTCGTGCTCGACCACAACGCGCTCCGGAGTCGGGACGGCGCCGAACAAGGGAAGTTTGTCCAGGTGCCTGTAGTGGGTCGTCGCGCGCAGGCCCTTGATCAGGCCCGCGGCGCCGAGGATGAGCGATCCCGAGCACACCGAAGTCGTCCAGCGTGTGGTGGCATGGACGTCGCGCAGCCAGGACGGGAGCGCACCGTCCAGGACGTGCACGGTGCCCGGGCCGCCGGGGACGACCACCACGTCCGGGCGCGGCGCCTCGTCGAAGGCCACGGCGGTCAACTGGAGCGTACGGTGGTCGTCCAGGACCGGGCCCGGTTGCTCGGCGGCGAACACCACCTGCGTGCCGGGTGCGGAGGCCAGCATCTGGTACGGGCCGACGGCGTCCAGGGCGGTGAACCCGTCGTACAGCGGGATGACGACCTTGATATCGGGCGGGGTCATGGCGACTCAGCGGGCGTACGCGTGCCGGTGCCGGAGCAGCACGGCCAGCATCGCGGCCATCATCAGGATGTGCGCGGCCGTCATGAACGCCATGGCGCTGATGGCGTCGGCCCAGACGAGCGGGACCAGCACCGCCGGGACGTACATCGCGGCGCACATCTCGCCCGTGCAGGCCCAGCCGTGGCGGCGCAGGCGCATCCAGGCGGCCATGCCGATCGCCATGTCGGTGGCCATGAGCAGGTAGTGGGCGCCCGGCCGTCCGTCGAACGCGACCGTGAGCCCGAGAAGATCGCGGAGAGCGCCGAGGACGAGCATCCCGGCGAACATGGCGAGCACCATCTCGATGTAGTGCAGGGCGAGCCGTCGCCACGCGCCGGTCGCGGGCGCGGGGGGTTGTGTATCGGATCTCGGGGTGTGCGTGCTGGTAGCCATGGCACCACTGTCCGCACGCCGTGGCTCGCCTGCCAGTTCTGAAGGCGGCGGGGTCCGAAATCTTGGGGTGGCCGTCCATCGGACATCGCAGCGATCGGGCGGAAGGGCAATACCGTGACCCTATGCACGACCCTATGCACGAATTGCGCCGCGTCCTCGTGGTGGGCTACCCGGCGGCCGAGCTGCTGGACATCGCCTGCGTCGTGACGGCGCTCCAGGTGGCCAACCACCTGCACCGTCGCGGCATCTACGAGGTGTCGCTGGCCTCACCGGGCGGACGGCCGATCCACACCGGGACGGGCCTCACGGTGCAGGCGCAGCAGTCGCTGGAACGCGCCACCGGACCATTCGACACGCTGGTCGTGTCCGGGGGGATCGGCTACGTCGACGCGATGGAGGACGGGCGGCTGGTCGCGCACGTGCGCAGGCTCGGCCTGGTCTCGCGCCGCGTGTCGTCGGTGTGCACGGGCGCCGGGGTGCTCGCGGCGGCGGGGCTCCTGGACGGACGGCGCGCGTCGACGCACTGGGAGCACGCCGCGTTCCTCGCGAGCCGGTTCCCGGCCGTCGAGTTCGACAGCGGGCCGATCTTCGTGTCCGACGGGCACGTGTGCACGTCCGCCGGGGTGACCGCCGCGCTGGACCTGACCCTGTCGTTCATCGAGTCCGATGTGAGCCCCGACCTGGCCCGGGACGTCTCGCGGCAGCTGGTGACGTACCTGCAGCGGCCCGGCAACCAGGCGCAGATGAGCATGTTCACCGCTCCCTCGCCACGCCACTCCCTGGTCCAGGACGCCGTCGCGCACATCGCCGGGAACCCCGCCGCGGACCTGTCGACGGCGGCGCTCGCGGCCCGCGCGGGGGTCAGCCGGCGTCATCTCGCACGCCTGTTCCTGGCGGAGCTGGACATGACCCCGGGTCGGTTCGTGCGCCGGGCCCGCAGCGAGGCCGCGGCGCACCTCCTGACCGGCACGGCGCTGACCGTGGAGACGATCGCCGCGCGCTGCGGGTTCCGCAGCGAGGAGGCACTGCGCCAGGCGTTCCGCGGCCTGTACGGCGTCTCGCCGTCCCACTACCGCGCCACCCAGAGCACCGCGCGGTGAGGATCGCGATCAGCCGCCTGCCGGAGGCGGCTCCCCGGCCGACCGGGTCTACGGGCCGCAGGCAGGGAATTCGCTCCTGTTGCGGGTACGGGGTGAAGAGCTGAGCCGTCCGGGCGATGGAGGGCCGTGTCCCGGCAAGGCGGTCGGGATGGGCTGCGCGGCGTGTCCCGGTTGAGGCCGGTGGGGGCATTCGGAGTCAGGAAGAACGACCTTTCGGAGGCTATGGCGTGACGGAACCGACCCAGGGCGAAGGCAGCGTGCGGGACGTGCTCGATCCGGTGTTGCGCTCCGCTCCTTGCGCGGTTCTGTCCGTCGACCCGTCCGGGGGGATCGTCCAGGTGAATGACGCGGCGCGGCTGCTGCTGGGCATCCCGCCGGGTGGTCCGCCGGCCGCCGCCGTCCCGGAATGGCTGGCCGATGCCCAGCGGTCGATCGGCGATCGAGCCGGTCCGGGAGGAACGGATGCCGGAGGGCGGCGCACGGGCGCCGTCGCGCGGGGACCGATCGGCGGCCGTGTGGTCGAGGCTCATCCGGTGCCGGAGGGCAGGACGCCGGAGAACCAGGCGCAGACGATCTGGTGGCTGCTGGATGTCACGGACCGGGAGCGCACGGCGTTCCTGGTCGAGGTGTCCGAGGAGCTGCCCGCGTCGCTCAATCTGGAGCGGTGCATGGAGGTGACGGCGCGGCTGGCCGCCCGGCACCTGGCCGATGCGGCGGTGGTGATCGTTCCGAGGTCCGCGCGGGGCCATCCCGTCGCCTACTCCGGGCCGGACGGGCGGGTCGACCACGAGGAACTGCCCATCGACCCGGCGGAGGTCGAGGGCTTGGCCGAGGCGTTGCGGGGTTTCCCTCCGGTGCCCCCGCGCTGGATCGATCCACGGGCCGCTCCCGCGTGGCTCGCGCGCCCGTCGCCGGAAAAGCCGGCCGCGATGGTGGTCATCGCGCTTCCAGGCCACGGTGTTCCGGCCGGGGCGCTGGTGCTGCTGCGCCTGTCGGGTCCGGAGGCGTTCCCGGCGGGGGAGGAGCTGACCATCCGCCTCTTCGCCGGCCGCGCCGGGGCGATGCTGTCGGCCGCGCGCCTCTACGCCGAGCAGGCGTCCATCACCGCGACCCTGATGCGCGAGCTGCTGCCGCCCCGCACGCACGAGCTGGACGGGGTGGAGCTGGCGGCGCGGTACCGGCCGTCCGGTGACGAGGACCTGGTCGGCGGCGACTTCTACGACGTGTTTCCCGCAGGCACGGCCGACTCGCGGGCCGAGTCTCTGGTGGTGCTGGGGGACGTGTGCGGCAAGGGCCTGGAGGCCGCCGTCCTGACCGGCAAGATCCGCACCACGCTGCGGGCCCTGCTGCCGATGGCGGGCGACCACCGGCGCCTGCTGGAACTGCTCAACGGTGCCCTGCTGCTGGACGATTCGACGAGGTTCGTCACGCTGGTGCTGGCCTCGGCCCGCCGGCAGGGCGCGCGGGTGCGGCTGCGGCTGACCAGCGCCGGCCACGCCGCCCCGCTGATCGTCCGGGTCGGCGGGACGGTCGAGACGGCCCGGACCGGCGGCTCGCTGATCGGCGTGCTCGAGGACATCGACTCGACGACCGCGGAGGCGACGCTCGACCCCGGCGACACCTGCCTGCTGTACACCGACGGCATCACCGAGGCCATCGGCGGGCCGCTGGGCGATGAGATGTTCGGCGACGAGCGGCTGCGCGCCGAGCTGGGCGGGTGCGGCGGCATGCCCCCGGAAGCGCTGGTGGAGCGGGTGCACATGCTCGCCGCCGAATGGGTCGGGGCGGGCCGGCACGACGACATGGCGGTGATCGCGATCACCGCTCCGGGGCGCGTCCGGGCGGGTTCCGCCGGGGCGGCCCGGCAACCGGAAGGGGATTCGCCATGACCCGCTCGGCGCGGCCGTCCGACGGGAGGGCGGGGACGGGCATCCGGACGGACGCGCTCTGGGAGGCCGTCACCGCAGGGGACGAGTACGCCGCCACCGACATCGTGATGGCGGCCTTGGACGACGGCATGGATCCCGAGGACCTGCTGCTGGACGTCATCGCCCCCCTGCAGGCCCGGGTCGGGCGCGAGTGGGCGGCCAACCGGATCAGCGTCGCGCAGGAGCACACCGCCACCGCCGTCAACGAGCGCGTGATCGGTGCGGTCGCGCATCATCCGGCCGCCCGGCGGCGGGTGCCGGCCGCGGAGCGGCGCGGCCGGATCGCGGTGGCGTGCATCGACGGCGAGTGGCACGCCCTGCCCGCCCGGCTCATGGCCGAGGTGCTGCGGCTGCGCGGCTGGCAGGTCGACTACCTCGGCGCCCAGGTGCCGACGCCGCATCTGATCTCCCATCTGCACGAGACGGGCCCGGCCGCGGTGGCGCTGTCGTCCTCGATCGCCACCCGGCTCCCGGCCGCGCACGCGGCCATCACCGCGTGCCAGTCGACCGGCACCCCGGTCATGGTCGGCGGCGCAGCCTACGGCCCCGACGGCCGCTACGCCGTCCTGCTGGGCGCGGACGCGTGGGCGCCCGACGCCCGCGCCGCCGCCGACCGGCTGGCGCGCGGCCCGCTGCCCAAGCCGCGCCCGCACCGCGTCGTCGATGACCTGCCGCACCTTGCCGACCGGACCTACGCCCATGTCACCCGGACGACGCCCCAGCTGGTCCGGCATGTCCTGAGCGGGTTGCAGTCGCGGATCCCGGCGATGGCCGGTTACACCGATGAGCAGCGGACCCGGACGGCCGAGGACATCTCCCACATCGTTGAGTTCTTCAGCACCGCCCTGTACCTGGACGATCCCGGGCTGTTCACCGCGTTCATGACATGGACCGTCGACATCCTCGCCGCCCGCGACGTCCCCGCGCACGTCCTCCTGCCCGCACTGGACCTTCTCGTCGAGCAGCTCGCCGACTATCCCCGCGCCACAGACCTGCTGTCACGCGCCCATACCGTGGTCCAAGATCACATCCAGAGCAGTTCTCCGGGCAACCCCGGCAGCACGCAGAACGGCAACTCGCAGGGAACGGGCCCGACGGGCACCGAATGACCCTTCGGAACCACCAGTTCTGGGGCCTCTTCGCCGCCGGTCCGCGGGTTCCTTGACGGCGGGAATTCGACGTATCGCGGGCGTATCGAAAACCGCATACGGCACCGCAACAGGCGTCCGCCTTCAGTGAGGGCATGGACCACAGCGCATCACTGTCAGCGCCGGCCCGTCGTATGCGCGGAATCGAGCAGCAGCGGATCTTCACCGCGGAGGTGCGGCGCACCGGCTCCGACGTCCGGCCGACCGAGGGAGCGCGGTGGCTCGAACGGCCCGGTGTCGCCCGCATCGACTTCTTCCTCACCGACCACGGACCCGTCCTGAACGAGGTCAACACGATGCCGGGAATGACGGCCGAGTCCCAGGTGCCGAGGATGTTCGCCGCGGCAGGACTGCCCTACGAGGATCTGGTGACGCGCCTGGTGGACGCTGCCGTTTGAATATGTCGGCGATATGCCGGGTTGCCTAGCCTTCAGGCATGCGCGTGCTGATTGTGGAGGACGAGCCCTACCTGGCGGAGGCCGTGCGGGACGGTCTGCGGCTGGAGGCGATCGCGGCCGACATCGCCGGTGACGGCGACACCGCCCTGGAGCTGCTGGCCGTCAACTCCTACGACCTGGCGGTCCTGGACCGCGATATCCCTGGCCCGTCCGGCGACGAGATCGCCCGGCGCCTCGTCGCCTCCGGCAGCGGCATCCCGATCCTCATGCTCACCGCCGCCGACCGGATCGACGACAAGGCCTCGGGGTTCGGGCTCGGCGCCGACGACTACCTCACCAAGCCGTTCGAGCTCCGCGAGCTGGTCATGCGGCTGCGGGCGCTGGACCGCAGGCGCGCGCACGCCCGGCCCCCGGTCAGCGAGATCGCGGGCCTGCGGCTGGATCCCTTCCGCCGGGAGGTCTTCCGGGACGGACGCTACGTCGCGCTCACCCGCAAGCAGTTCGCCGTGCTCGAAGTCCTCGTCGCCGCCCGAGGCGGGGTCGTCAGCGCCGAAGAGCTGCTGGAGCGGGCCTGGGACGCCAACGCCGATCCCTTCACCAACGCCGTCCGCATCACCGTCTCCGCCCTGCGCAAACGCCTCGGCGAACCACGGCTGATCGCCACGGTGCCCGGCGTCGGCTACCGCATCGACACCGGCCCCGGCGGCACCCGTGAATAGGCCCCCGGGGCTCAGCGCCCGCCTGAAACTCACCCTCAGCTACGCCGGATTCCTCATCCTCGCGGGCGGTCTCCTGCTCGCCGTGGTGTGGGTGTTCCTGCTGCGCTATGTACCCGACAACGCGTTCGTCACCAAGCCGAGGCTCGGCAGGTACGGGGCGCCGTCCCCGCAGTTCATGCCCGACCGCTCCGACCTCCTGCGCGCCTTCGCCCCCCGCGCGGCCCAGGCGATGGCCTTCCTGCTGGTGTTCGGCCTGCTGGGCGGATGGATCCTGGCCGGCCGGATGCTCGCACCGCTCGCCCGGATCACGGACGCGGCTCGGCTGGCCGCGGACGGATCACTGTCCCACCGGATCCGGCTCCACGGGCGCAGGGACGAATTCCGGGAGCTCGCCGACGTGTTCGACACCATGCTCCAGCAACTCGAATCCCACGTCCGCGAACAGCAGAGGTTCGCCGCCAACGCCTCCCACGAGCTGCGCACCCCGCTGGCGATCTCCCAGGCACTCCTGGACGTCGCCCGCAACGACCCCGCGCGAGATCAGGGCGAACTCATCCAGCGCCTCTACACCGTCAACACCCGGGCGATCGACCTCACCGAGGCCCTCCTGCTGCTGAGCCGCGGCAACAGCAGAAGCTTCACCCGCGAACCCGTCGACCTGTCCCTCGTCGCCGAACAAGCCGCCGAGACACTGCTCCCTCTCGCCGAACAGCGCCGGATCACCCTCGACGTCACCGGCGAAACAGCAATGGCCAACGGCTCGGCGGAACTCCTCCTGCGGATGGTGACCAACCTCGTCCAGAACGCCATCGTCCACAACCTGCCCACCGGCGGCACCGTCACGGTCCACACCGAACCCCAGCACGACGCAAGCATGCTGCGCGTGGAGAACACCGGCCACGAAGTCCCGGCAGAACTCCTGCCGACCCTCACCGAACCCTTCCAACGCGGGACACAACGCGTACACACCAACGAACACGCCGGCGTCGGACTCGGGCTGGCCATCGTGCACAGCATCGTCCGGGCACACGACGGAACCCTCGACCTCACGCCCCGCCCCACCGGCGGCCTCCGCGTCACGATCCGGCTTCCCCGGACGCCGCAGGCGTCCTCCCCGCACGAAGCGCGGTGACGGTGATGCACAGCAGGACGCCCGCCGCTGGGCGGGCGTCCTTGGCGACTACCGTCGGCTACTTGAGGAAGGGGAGCCTTTCCACCAGCGGGGTCTTGCCCCACCAGCGGCCGAGTCCCAGGGTGTCGCCGGCGCTGACCAGGGCCAGTCCGACGATCAGGAGTGCGTAGATGATGTGGTCGTCCATGAAGACGTTGTTCTCCGGAGGAAGAACGGCCGTCCACATCAGGACCAGCAGCGCCGCGCCGCCGGCGGCCGCGACCCGCATCCCGATGCCCAGGATCAGCGCCGCGCCGACCCCGCCCAGCCCGATCATGAACAGCCAGTCGGCCCAGGCCGCGCCGGCCAGGTCGTTGTAGAACCCGGCGAACGGGCCCTTGGGTGCGTGCGCCAGGAACCCCTCGGTGGGGCTTCCGCCGTCCAGCCAGCCCTTGCCGGCCGGGGTCGCGTGGCCCAGCCCGAACAGCTTGTCCACGAACGCCCATGCGAACACCCAGCCCAGCGCCAGTCGCGCGGCCGCCCAGATGTAGCGAGCGGCGGGCGTCTCGGTCAGCGGCTTGGGGGCGACCACGCGGATCAGAGTGCTCCGCCTCACGTGCGTCTTGTGCTCGGAGACTGCCATCGCCGTCTCACCTTCCATCACATCGCCTTGGTTTCTTCACCTCCTACTCAACGCCGTCCGCGGCCGGCGCTGTAGGTCCGTTCGGCTCATGATCGACGGGACCAAGGTCCGCATGTCCGGCGGTTCGAGAGGGGCGGCCTCGCCCTTCTCAGGGCCTCAGGGCGCGGCGGTCGCCTCGGTGGCGCTGCCGATGCGGCGGCCGGTGACGAATTCGGGGCGGACGCGGATGAAGGTGTCGCGTTCCACCGGTGCCCACGTGCGCAGCGGCAGGGACTCCAGCGCGGTGATCTCACGGGGGTCGGTGACGCGCCGGGCGCGGCCGACGGCGACCACCGACCAGCCCGTCTCGGCCTCGGTGTCGTAGTCGTCGATCTCGAAGGCCACGACGGTGTCGGCGGCGGCCGTCGCGAGCCTCGACCTCCGCGACACCTTGATCACGATGTCGCCGCGGCTGAGGACGAAGTTGACCGGCTGGACGGCGGGGAGCGCCTGGTGGGTGAAGACGATGCGTCCGATCACGGCGCGCGCGAGGAGAGCGCGGCACTCGTCCTCGTCCAGGTGCTGCAGGCCGCTCTGATCGAGCTGCATGGATCCAGAGTGCCGGGGTCGCGGCGGGCGGCGTCAGGGACGAAGGTCCTCTACGCCGTATCACCGCTGCTGGGGGTCGCCTCGTCGCGCTGGAGGGGGCAGCAGGAACACGCCCGATCCGATCATGTTGCCGACCACCAGGGCGGTGGCCATCCACAGCCCCAGCCGCCGGCGGGAGGGTTGCGCGGTCATGAGCGGCCTCCTTCGGTCAGCGGCGGAACCGCCGCGATGTCAGCTGATCACCGCGGCCGCCCGCCGGGCGCCGGGCGTCGGCCCGAGCCCGGTGGACCAAAGTCCTGTCCTGCATGGCCCACCGGACCCGATCCGGGCACGCGGCACCCGGCGCGCCGGAACCCGGCGGTCACTCGTACGGGCGGACGACCGCGACCGGGCAGCGGGCATGGTGGATGAGGCCGTGGCTCACCGAGCCGAGCGGGAGCGACCGCCCCCGGGAGCCGACGACGGCGAGGTCGGCCCTGGCGGACGCCAGGCCGAGCGTCTCGACCGGGTGGCCGATGACGACGTCCTCGGCGACCTCGACGTCCGGGTGCCTGCTCCGCCAGGGCGCCAGCGCGGCGGCCAGGTGCTCGCGGAGGGCGTCGGCGGTGATCTTCAGGTCCACGCCGCCCTCGATCGCGAGCGGCGCGGGGTGCCAGGCGTGCAGGACCCGCAGCCGCGCTCCCCGGGCGGACGCCGCGGCGAACGCGTGGGTGAGCACCGGCCCGGGGTCCTCGGCCATGTCCAGCCCGACCACGATCTCGCCGGTCGCGGCCTCGGCCTGATCGCGGACCACGATCACCGGGCCGGGGTAGTGCCCGGCCAGCCGCAGGGCGGTGGAACCGAGCAGCAGCCCGACGAAACCACCCCGCCCGCGATGGCCGACGACGGCCTCGGCGGCCTCGGCGGCGTACTGCCGGAACCCGGCCGGCACGCTCCGTTCGTGGACGAGCATGGTCTGGACGGCGATCCCGGGCTGCCGCAGCGATGCGCGAGCCTGGCCGTCCCGCAGGATCCGGGTCCCGGTCTCGGCGAGCTCTTCGGAGATGACATCGGTCGTGTGCCCCGGAATGTCCAGGGTGGCCGTCTCCACGACGTGGACGAGGCCGAGCGCCTTGCCGAGCCGCGCGGCCTCGTCCGCGGCCCAGTCGATGGCGTGGTCGGACGGCGCGGAGCCGTCGGCTCCGGCAAGGATGATCGCTCGTTGCGTGGACATGTGCTCTCTCCTCTGGGGGTGGGTTGTCACTAATTAGGGGGAGTCGCGCGAGAGGATCGGTGCCATAAGCGTTGTTCTGAACGGACGTCCGTCCTAGGGACCTTCGTCATCGCGTGCGCGGCCATTCGGCCCCGCGCCGGCGTCCGGCTCGCCGAGATTGCGCGCTCGGCTATTGGGCATCCTTCGCTGCGCCGGCCGGATTCAGCGTCGTCCGAGGGGCCAAGGTCCCTCCTAATCCGGACCGATGTCACTCTCGGGGACGGGCCGCCGCGAGCAAGCCTGGTGATGCACGAACCCGATCGATAAGCCTGAGGTGGGGAGAAGGCCATGAACGCAGAGCCGATCACTGGTGTCGTTGTCGGTTACGACGGTTCGGAGAACGGCGTTCGGGCCTTGGACTGGGCCGCCGGCGAGGCGCGGATTCGCGGCGTGCCGCTGACCGTTGTCCACGCTTACGAGGTCTACATCGGGGGCCCGGTGGCCATGCCCATGGTGGACCTGCGGTCCTTGGCGCAGGAGACCCTGGACGGTGGTCTCGAGCACGTCCGGAAGCAGGCTCCCGACGTGGCGGTGCGGGGCGCGCTCGAATGCGGGCGGCCCGCCGGCATGCTGATCGAGGCGGGGGAGAGCGCCGACCTGATCGTGCTGGGGCCGCGCGGGCTGGGCGGGTTCGCCGGCCTGGTGCTCGGATCGGTCAGCGCTCAGGTGGTCGCGCACGCCTCGTGCCCCGTGGTGATCGCCCGAGGCGACCCGGACCAGGGGACGGGACCGGGGCGCGTCGTGGCCGGCGTGGACGGTTCACCGGCGTCCCGGGCCGCGCTGGCGATGGCGTTCGCGGAGGCCGAGTCGCATGGGCTGTCGGTGCACGCGGTGGTGGCCTGGGAGTCGGTGCAGGTGCAGGATCTTCCGCCGCTGGCGGACGAAGCCGGCATGCGGAAGGCGGCCACCGCGCGGCTGGAGCAGATGGTGATCCCCTTGCGGGAGCTTCACCCCGGCGTGGACGTGCAGGCCGAGGTCGTGGTCGGCCCGCCGCGTGAGGTCCTGCTGGCCGCCGCGGCGGAGGCGCGCCTGCTCGTGGTCGGCTCGCGGGGACTGGGCGGCTTCCGCGGCCTGCTCCTCGGGTCGGTCAGCCACGCCCTGGTGCAGCATGCGCCCTGCCCGGTGGCGGTCGTCCACGCGTCCCAGAATTCCGGCGGCTAGCACGGGCCGGCCAGCACGGAGGGCCGGGTCAGGGCCGACGCGGCGGCGGTCGGGGTCGGCGCGGGCGCCGTCCCGGCCGGTCCGTACCGCGTATCTCCGAAGGTTTCCGCATCGGCCAGACTGGAGGGCACAGGTCCGATGCTTGGAGGCGGTATGGGCGGTTCCCGGCGTTTGCCCCGGCAGATCTACGAGCGTGAACTGCTCCGGCTGCAAGAGCAGCTGATGGTGTTGCAGGAGTGGGTGCGCGCGGAGGGCGCGCGCGTCGCCGTGGTGTTCGAAGGGCGGGACGCCGCGGGCAAGGGCAGCACCATCAAGCGCGTCACGGAGTACCTCAACCCCCGCGTCGCGCGGATCGTGGCGCTTCCGGCGCCGAGCGACCGGGAGCGGACCCAGTGGTATTTCCAGCGGTACGTCGAACACCTGCCCGCGGCCGGTGAGATCGTCCTGTTCGACCGGTCGTGGTACAACCGCGCGGGAGTCGAGCGGGTCATGGGGTTCTGCACCGGTCAGGAGTACCGGCGTTTCCTGCATCAGTGCCCGATATTCGAGCGGATGCTGGTCGAGGACGGCATTCTGCTGCGCAAGTACTGGTTCTCGGTCAGCGATGCCGAGCAGGAACGCCGCTTCCGCAGCCGGCTCGACGACCCGATGCGGAGATGGAAACTGTCCGCCATGGACCTGGAGTCGATCTCGCGCTGGGAGGAGTACTCGCGCGCCAAGGACGAGATGTTCGTCCACACCGACATTCCCGAGGTGCCCTGGTTCGTGGTCGAGAGCGAGGACAAGCGCCGGGCCCGCATCAACATGATCTCCCATCTGCTGTCGAGCATTCCGTACCGCGAAGTGGAGCGCCCGGCGCTCCGGCTGCCGCAGCGTCCCCCTCCCAAGGGATACGAGCGGCCCCCGCGCGACGAGCAGACCTACGTCCCGGACCACGCGGCGACCTTGCGGGGCTGAGGAGGCGCCGCGTCCGAACGTGCCGGGGCGAGTTGGCCCCGTCCGGGCATCGTTACCGGCCGCGGCCGATCCCGTGGCCGGTCGTCGTGGTGTGCTGAGGCGCCCTGCGGCCGGGCTCCGTGCACTGGATCGTGTTCTCGACACGGGCCCGCAGGCGCGTGCCGGCGAGGCTGATGGCCTCCGGCATCGAGGGCGCCGCGGCATGGGCCTCGACCGGCAGGCCGTTGAGATCGACCTGGACCGAGATCAGATTGGGCCGGGGCACGGCCGGATCGTGGAGGACGCTGAGCGTGGCCCTGGCGTGCAGGACGGGGCGCGGGGCGCGTGCCAGTACTCCGGCGACGATCTCGCGGGTGCGCTCCATGTCCTCTTGCAGCACGTCGTTGGTGGTCGTGAACTGGATGTCGAGCTCGTCGCGAGCTGTGCCAGGCATCGTGGGCCTCCTTATACGCACGGACCAGTAGCGCCAACATTGGTCTCGCATGGAGGCCTCCCCAAGGGGCCTTGGTCCCTCATGACGCCGCCGTAGGGCCTGGCGCCGTCCGAGGGGCGAAGGTCCCTGCCCGGCCGGACCCAGGGCCCTCTTCGAGGCGACGGCCGTGAGCGAGACTGATGTGCGAGATCAATGGGGAGAATCGATGACCGGGGGGAATCGACTTCGGGGGGAACACATGAGCGAACAACCCGTGACCGGTGTGCTCGTCGGGTACGACGGCTCCGAGGGAAGTGCGCGGGCCTTGGAGTGGGCCGCCGAGGACGCTCGGAGGCGAGGCGCGCCGCTGACCGTGCTGCATTCGTGGGACGTCCGTGCCGGCGGCCTGGCCGCCATGCCCGCGATCGATCCGCGGGCCGCGGCACAGGACATCCTGAACGCCGGCATCGAGCGGGCCCAGGAGGTGGCGGCCGACCTCAAGGTGCGGGCGGTGCTCGCGCGTGCGCCGGCCGCGGCCAGGCTGATCGAGGCGAGCGGGACCGCCGAGCTGATCGTGCTGGGCCCGCGCGGCACCGGCGGCTTCGCGGGCCTGACGCTCGGGTCGGTCGGCGCGCAGGTGGCCGCGTACGCCTCGTGCCCGGTCGTGATCGTCCGAGGCGATCCCGATCAGGGCCCGCAGCAGGGGCCGGGCCGCGTCGTGGTCGGGATGGACGGCTCACCGGCGTCCCGGGCGGCATTGGCGCTGGCGTTCGCCGAGGCGGACGCGCACGGGCTCTCGCTGCGCGCGTTGGTGGCCTGGGACCCGCTGCCCGGGAAGGAACTGCCGCCGCTGGTGGACGAGGCCGGCCTGAGGGCCGCGGCCGAGGCGCGGCTGGCCCGGCTGATGGCGCCGCTGCGCGAGCGCCATCCCGGGGTGGAGGCCGAGATAGAAGTCGTCACCGGCGTTCCGAGAAAGGTCCTGATGGACGCGGCGGGCGAGGCGCGCCTGCTCGTCGTCGGCTCGCGCGGAGTGGGCGGCTTCCGCGGTCTGCTGCTCGGCTCGGTGAGCCACGCGCTGGTCCACCATGCGCCTGTCCCAGTGGCCGTCGTGCACGCCTCCGCGGAGAGCGAGGCCGGCCGGCCGGCGTGAGTCCGAGGCGGTCGTCCGGGTCTTCGAGGCGCGCCGCGTCAACCGTGTCCGTCCTGCGCTCCGACCGGGCGGCTCATGCCCGCGCGCGGCAGGAAGAGGGCGACATCCTCGAAGCCGGGCGTCCACCACGCGGAGCCGTCGGACGTCACGGCCAGCGCCTCGATGCCTGGTTGCGCGTCCGCCCACGCGTGGGCGGCGCCGCCCATGACGAAGGCGGCGGTGGCGAGTGCGTCCACGTCGGCCAGGTGCCGTCCGGCCAGGGTGATCGAGGCGAGGCCGGCGGCGGGGCGGCCGGTGCGCGGGTCGACGATGTGGGCGCCGCGTTCGGCGGTCCCCGAGGTGGCGACGGCGAGGTCGCGGCCGGTCACGGCGGCGATGAGCCGGTCGCGGTGCCGCGGGTCGGTGAGGCCGATCCGCCAGGGGCGTCCCGGACGGCTCTCCCCGCGCGCCTGGATGTCGCCGCCGCCGTTCACGCAGTGGTCGCGGACCCCGGCGTCGTGCAGGATCGTGGACGCCCGCTCGACCGCCCATCCCTTGACCAGGCCGCTGGGGTCGAGCCGTCCGCCGGGCCGGCAGGTGAACGTCCCGCCGGTGATGCGCTCCAGTTCCTCGCAGCGGCGCAGGACGCCGGCGACCTCGGGATCGCATTCGCCGACCGTGAGGCGCCCCTCGGCGAGGCGGGATATCTGGCTGTCGGGCCGGTAGGGGGAGAAGACGCGGTCGACGTGGTGGAGCCAGGCGACGGCCTCCGCGAGTGCGCCGCTGATCGCGGGGGAGGGGGCCGCGCGGACGTCGAAGGTGACCGCCGTCCCCATGACGTGCTCGACGTGGCGGATCGTCTCAGGCACGCGCGCTGTCCAATGCGCTTTGCAGGGACGTGATGTACCCCTCGCTGGTGTAGGTCGCTCCGGAGACGGCGTCGATGTGGGCGCTGCCCGCCGCGATGGCCTCCTTGGTGAGCCGGGGGAGCGCGAAGGCGGCGATCTCCCGGTCGCGGCCGTTCTCCGAAGGGGCGCGCAGAACCTGGACCGCGGTGAGCCGGCCCCGGGACATCGTGATCTCGACCTGGACCGGCCCGTACCGGGTGTCGATCCGCTGCCCCTTGTAGGTTCCGCTCGTGGCGGGCGCCGTCGCGCCCCCGCCCGAGCCGGACGGCTCCGGGCTCGGCGGCAGCGCCCCGGAGAACGCCTGGTGGTGCGGCTTCAGCGACAGCAGCAGGACCACGCCCGCGACCGTCGTGCCCGTGGTGATCACGGCTCGGCGCATGCTCGGCCTCTCAGAACTCGAACGACTCGGTACGGATGTGGCGGCGCCGCACGCCCGCCTGGCGGAGGGCCCGCAGCGCGGCGGCGGTCATGCCGGGCGGCCCGCACAGGTAGACGTCCCGGTGCCGCACGTCGGGAACGACCGACCGCAGCGCCCGCCCGGTCAGCGGCAGCGAGTACTCGGACGGCTCGTCCACGAAGTAGTGCACGCGGGCGCCCCGCGCGGCGGCGACGGCGTCCAGTTCGCGGCGCAGGGCCAGGTCCTCCGGGCGGCGGGCGAGGTAGATCAGGGTGACGTCGCCGGGGAGCGTCTCGAACAGCGTCCGCAGCGGGGTGACGCCGACGCCGCCGGCGAGCAGCAGCGCCCGGTCGTGGTGGGGCCGCGCGCCGGTGAAGCCGCCGTAGGGGCCCTCCGCCACCACCCGCGTCCCGGGGCGGAGCCGGGCCAGGGCGCGGCTGTGGTCCCCGGCCTCCTTGACGGTGATCCGGAGCCGGTGCCCGCGCGGCGGTTCCGACAGCGAGTACGGGTTGGCCGTCCACCAGAAGCCGGGCGCGAGGAACCGCCAGCGGAAGAACTGCCCCGGCTCGGCGCGCAGCCTGCCCAGGTCGCGTCCGGTCATGTAGACGGAGACGACCCCGGGCGCCTCGGGCCGCACGGCGGCGACCCGCAGCCCGTGCCGGATCCCGTGGACGGCCGGCATCAGGAACCGGAACCAGGCGAGCGTGACGGCGACCCCGATGTACAGGGCGTACCAGGAGGCCCGCGCCCAGGCGTCGCCGACGAACTGGGCGCCGTTGGCGAGCTGGTGCGAGAACGCCAGGAAGATCGCCAGGTAGGTCGCGAAGTGCAGGTAGTGCCATGTCTCGTACCGCAGCCTGCGCCGCGCCGCCCGCGCCGAGGTGATCCCGACGCCCAGCAGCAGGACGAACCCGGCCGTCCCCTTGAGCATCTCGGGATAGTCGAGGACCACGGACACGGTCTGGTGGACGACGTCCGTGCGGGACGTCACCGAATATCCCCAGATGATCAGCAGGACGTGCGCCATGGTGAGCCCGACGGTGTACCGGCCGCCCATCGCGTGCCAGCGTGCGAGCCGGTCCGTGCCGACGCCCCGTTCCAGCGCCGGGATGCGCGCCATCAGGGCGAGCAGGACGGCGCATCCGTAGCCGGCGAGGAGCCCGGTGACGCGGCCCGCCTCGGTCAGCCAGCCGTCCAGCCCGGTGACCGAGCCGGTGCTCCGCCACCACAGCGCCAGCACCAGCGCCGCGCCCGCGTAGACGAGGACCTGCGGCCACGAGGACGGGACGCGCCATGCCGGACGCGGGGGCCGGGCCACGTGCCGCGGGATGTCGAACCTGGTCGTGGTCATGCCGGCCACCCTGCCAACGCAGTTTCTGTGTTCCCTCTGACACCATGGGAAAGACGCTCCTTCAGCGCCTTTTCAGAGGAGACTCAGAGGTCGGAGAGGGATGCTGGCCGCACCATGACAAGTGACGAACCCGGTTCCGCGAGTCTGCGCCGCGCGGACGGCACGCCCGTCCGGGTCCTGGTCGTCGACGACGAGCCGGATCTGGCCGAGGTGCTGTCGCGCGTGCTGGCGTCCGAGGGCTGGGCGGTCCGCACCGCCGGCGACGGCGCCGGGGCGGTCGCCGCCGCCCGCGACTTCCGCCCCGACGCGGTCGTGCTGGACGTGATGCTCCCCGACATCGACGGCCTGCAGGTCCTGCGCCGTCTGCGCGCCGACGCCCCCGACGTGTGCGTGCTGTTCCTGACCGCCCGCGACGCCGTCGAGGACCGCATCGCCGGGATCACCGCGGGCGGCGACGACTACGTGACCAAGCCGTTCAGCCTGGAGGAGGTCCTGGCGCGGCTGCGCGGGCTGCTGCGCCGCGCCGGGATGACCCGGCAGTCCGGCGCCGCCGGGCTGCTGGCGGTCGGCGGCCTGGCGATGGACGAGGAGGCCCGCGAGGTCACCCGGGACGGCGAACTCGTCGACCTGACCCCGACCGAGTTCGAGCTGCTGCGGTTCCTGATGCGCAACCCGCGCCGGGTGCTGTCCAAGGCGCAGATCCTCGACCGCGTCTGGGACTACGACTTCGGCGGCCAGGCCCATGTCGTCGAGCTGTACATCAGCTACCTGCGCAAGAAGATCGACGCGGGCCGGACGCCGATGATCCACACCGTCCGGGGCGTCGGGTACGTGCTGAAGCCGGAGGCCAGGTGAGGGTCCCGGCGGCGGCCCGCACGCTGCGGGCGAGGCTGACCGCCGGGCTGGTCGTCCTGCTCGCGCTGAGCTGCCTCCTGGTCGGGCTGGGCACGGCGGCGGCGCTCGGCCGGTTCCTCGTCGGCCGGCTGGACGAGCAGCTGGCCGCGTCCGGCGGGCGGTTCCCGGCGAGCCTGGAGCACGAGCGTCCCCGCGACGCCGACAACAGGCCCGACTCCCGGGGCCAGGCGCCCGGGACGTTCGGCGCCCGGCTGCTCGGCGGCTCGGTGACGCAGGCGGTCGTCGTCCGCGCCGACGACGTCGAGCCCGTCCCGCTCACCGCCGCCGACCGGCGCTCCCTGGCCGCCGTCCCGCCCGACGGCCGCGGCCGGTCGCTGTCGCTGTCGGCGCTGGAGGAGTACCGGGTGGCGGCGGTGCACGGCGACGACGGCGACGTGCTGATCACCGGGCTGCCGCTGGATCCGGTCGAGGAGACCGTGCACCGGCTGATCCTGGTGGAGGCCGTCGTCTTCGCGGCCGTGCTCGGCGCCGCCGGGATCGCGGCGGCGCTCTTGGTGGGGCTGGCGCTGCGCCCGCTGCGCCGGGTCGCGGCCACCGCCTCCCGCGTGACCGAGCTGCCGCTGGCCAGCGGCGAGGTGGCGATGCCGGAGCGGGTCCCCGACACCGACCCGCGCACCGAGGTCGGCCAGGTCGGCGCGGCGCTGAACCGGATGCTCGGCCACGTCGAGAACGCGCTCGCCCGGCGGCACGCCAGCGAGGAGCGGCTGCGCCGGTTCGCCGCCGACGCCAGCCATGAGCTGCGCACTCCCGTCGCCGCGATCCGGGGCCATGCCGAACTCGCGCTGCGCACGTCCGAGCCCGTCCCGGCGGAGGTGCGGCACGCGCTCGGACGCATCGAGGCCGAGTCGGTGCGCATGTCGGAACTGGTCGACGACCTGCTCCTCCTCGCGCGCCTGGACGCCGGCCGGCCGCTGGAGTCGCGTCCGGTGGACCTGACCCGGCTCGTCCTGGACGCCACCGCCGACGCCCGCGCCGCCGGTCCGGGGCACCGCTGGGAGTTGGTGCTGCCCGAGGAGCCGGTCACGGTCACCGGCGACGACCGCCGCCTGCACCAGCTGATCGCCAACCTGCTCGCCAACGCCCGCACCCACACGCCGCCCGGCACGCACGTCACCGTCCGGCTCGCGGTGCGCGGCGGCGCTGTCGTCCTCGACGTGGCGGACGACGGGCCCGGCATCCCGCCCGACCAGCGGGACGAGATCTTCGACCGGTTCGTCCGCGCCGACCACGGCCGCTCCCGCACCGCCGGAGGCACGGGCCTCGGACTGGCGATCGTCCAGGCGGTGGCCGCCGCGCACGGCGGACGCGCCGAACTCGCCGGCGCCGGCCACACGGTCTTCCGCGTCACTCTCCCGGTCGCGGGAAGCTGATTCCCGGCGAACGAGGACCTTCGTCCCTGTCGCCGGCGGTGCCGGCGCGGTGGAATGGAGGTGGCGGGAGAAGCCAAAGAAAGGGACGGAGAAGCGGGAGACCGCGCACCGTCCAGCTCGAAACGCTGCCTAAGCGGCGGAGGACTTCTCCCGCCTCTCGCATGCCCTCCCCTCCCCGGCGCGCGACTCTCCGCGAGCGTCGAGCGGCTCCGCCGGGCTGCGGGCGGCCCGGAATGGGACCAAAGTCCCGGTCGCCGGTGACCTTGGGACGCTGATCTTCGACTCGCCCCGTCAGACGCTGGAGGCATGACAGAGCGGCTTTCCGGTGCGCGGGCGTTCGCGCTGCTGACCGACGGCACGCAGGTCCAGATACGCCGGCTGGGCGCGGCGGACCTGGACGCGGTGCGCGAGTTGCACGAGGGCCTGTGCGAGGAGAGCCTGTACCTGCGGTTCTTCGGCCTCAACCGGGCCATGGCGGGCGAGGTGGCCGGACGGGTCTGCCGGGCGGACGGCCCTGATCACGCGGCGCTCGGCGCCTGGCTGCACGGCGACCTGATCGGCGTCGCGGAGTACGAGCCGACCGGGGTGCCCGGGGAGGCCGAGGTCGCGATGGCGGTCGCCGACCGGATGCATCACCGGGGCGTCGGGACCCTGCTGCTGGAACACCTGGCGTCGCTGGCCCGCGACGACGGGCTCGTGGCCTTCCGGGCCGACACGCTGCCGGAGAACAGCGCGATGCTGCGCGTGTTCGCCGACGCCGGGATGGCGGTCCGGCAGCGGACGGCCGACGGCGTCGTCGACCTGACGATCCCGCTGGTCTCCGACGACGACGGATACCTGGACGCGGTCGCGGAGCGGGAGCGGCGGGCGGACGTGGCGAGCCTGGAGCCGCTGCTGCGGCCCCGGGTCGTCGCGGTCATCGGGGCGTCCCGCAAACGCGGGACGGTCGGCGCCGAACTGCTGCACAACATCGTCGGCGGCGGGTTCAAGGGCGCCGTCTACGCGGTGAACCCGCACAGCGCCGGAAGCGAGATGCACGGCGCCCCCTGCGTGGCGACGCTCGCGGACCTGCCCGAGCCGCCCGACCTCGCGATCATCACGGTGCCCGCGTCGTCGGTGCCGGGCGTGGCGGCGGCGTGCGGGCGGTTCGGTATACCCGCCCTGGTGGTGATCAGCTCGGGCCTGACCGCCGACCAGGGGCGCGGCCTCCTGGCCGTCTGCCGGGAGTACGGCATGCGGCTGGTCGGTCCGAACTGCCTGGGCATCGCCAACACCGGGATAAGGCTGGACGCGACGTTCGGCGCCCGCGGCCCCGCGTTCGGGAGCGCGGGCGTGGCGGTCCAGTCGGGCGGTGTCGGCATCGCCCTGATCGCGGAGCTGTCGCGGCTCGGCATCGGGGTCTCCACGTTCGCCTCGGTGGGCGACAAGTACGACGTCAGCGCCAGCGACATGCTCATGTGGTGGGAGTCGGACGAGACGACCCGGCTCGGCATCCTGCATGTGGAGTCGTTCGGCAACCCCCGCAAGTTCGCCCGGACGGCGCGCCGGGTCGCCGCGAAGATGCCGCTGCTGACCGTGCTGGCCGGACGGTCGGCGCCCGGCTCCCGGGCGGCGGCGTCGCACACGGCCGCCGCCGCGACCCCCGAGCTGACCCGCCGGGCGCTGTTCGAGCAGGCCGGCATCGTGGCCGCCGACGACCTCGGGGAGCTGGTGGACGCCGCCGCGCTGCTGGCGACGCAGCCGCTGCCGGCCGGGCCGCGGGTGGCGGTGGTGTCCAACGCGGGCGGCGCCGGAGTGCTGGCCGCCGACGCCTGCTCCGACGCGGGGCTGACCGTCCCGGTCCTGGACGAGGCCACCCGGCGCCGGCTGGCGGAGCTGCTGCCGTCCTGCGCGGCGGTCGCCAATCCCGTCGACACCACCGCCGCCGTCTCCGCCGACGTGTTCCGCGCGGCCGTCGAGCTGGTCGCCGCGGACGGCGCCGTGGACGCAGTGCTGGCGCTGGTGGCCCCGACCGCGCTCGGCGACCTGCGGGCCGCGCTGCGCAACTGCCGCGTGCCGATGGCGGCGGTGGTGCTCGGGCAGGCCGAGACGGTCACGATCAACGACGAGGCGCTCCCGTGCTACGCCTACCCGGAGAACGCCGCCCGCGCGCTGGCCCGCGCCTGGACGTACGCGCGGCGGCGGGACGTCCCGCGGGAGGCGCCGCCCGCGCTGGGCGACGTGCGCCCGGACGAGGCGGCCGGCGTCATCGGCGGGTTCCTGGCCGGCGAGCCGGACGGCGGCTGGCTGCCGCCCGCCCAGGCGTACCGCCTGCTGGAGTCCTACGGGCTGCCGGTGGCCGCGTGGCGCTGGGCCCGGACCGAGGAAGAGGCGGTCACGGCGGCACGTGACCTGGGCGGCCCGGTGGCGCTGAAGGCGCACGTCGGCGGCATGGTCCACAAGACCGCCGCGGGCGCGCTGGAGCTGGGCCTGGACGGGGAGGACGCCGTCCGGGCGGCGTTCGGCCGGCTGTCGGGGCGGTTCGGCGACGCTCTGGAGGGCATGCTCGTCCAGGCCATGGCGGACCAGGGCGTCGAGGTGCTGTGCGGCGCCGTCCAGGATGAGGTGTTCGGAGCGGTGGTGGTCTTCGGAGCGGGGGGCGTCGACGCCGACGCGCTGGCCGACCGCGCCGCCCGGCTGGCGCCGCTCACGACCCGGGAGGCCGACGAGCTGATCCGCGCCCCGCGGCTGTCGGCGCTGCTGCTCGGCCACCCGGCGCGCCCGGCCGGCGATCTCGCGGGGCTGCGCGCGGTGCTGCTGCGGCTGTCGAGGCTGGCGGCCGACCATCCGGAGATCGCCGAACTGGACCTCAACCCCACGATGGTCCGCCCGGGCGGGGTCGTGGCCGTCGACGCCCGCGTCCGCCTCGCGCCCCGCCGCGGCTGGGACCCCTACCTGCGCCGCCTCCGCTGAGCCATGCCCGCCAGACGGCATCACGCGGGCACCGCGACCGGCCCGGCCGAGCCGGGCGCCGATCCGCGGGAGCCGCTGCCGCTGCTCCGCAAGGAACTGGGCACCGGCGACCGGGGGCTGTCCGCGCGGGAGGCGGCCCGGCGGCTGGCGGTCTACGGGCCCAACCAGGTGCGGCGGCGGGAGAAGCGGTCGCTGGTGCGGCTGCTGTCGGGCCAGCTGGCGCATCCGCTGGCCCTGCTGCTGTGGGGCGCGGGCGCGCTGGCTTTCATCGCCGGGATGGGCGTGCTGGGCTGGGCGATCCTCGCGGTCATCCTCATCAACGCGGTGTTCGCGCTGCTGCAGGAACATCAGGCCGAACGCGCGGTGGAGGCGCTGGCGGCCTACCTGCCCGAGCAGGCCCACGTCATCCGGGACGGACAACGGCAGGCCGTCGAGGCGGCCGGGCTGGTGCCGGGCGATCTGATCGTGCTGGCGGAGGGCGACAAGGTCCCGGCCGACGCCCGGTTGACCGATGGGGCGGTGGAGGCCGACCTGTCGATGCTGACCGGCGAGTCGGCGCCGGTGGAACGGGTCGCGGCCGCCGCCGAGGAGGGCGCGCCGCTGCTGCGCGAGCCGAACCTGGTGTTCTCCGGGACGACCTGCACCGGCGGCGAGGCGCGGGCGATCGTGTTCGCGACCGGCGGGCACACCGAGCTGGGGCGCATCGCCGCGCTCAGCCAGCGCGCGCCGCGCCGTGACAGCCCGCTGGAGGTGCAGGTCAAGAAGGTCGCCTGGCTGATCGCGGCGGTCGCGGTCGGCATGGGCGTCGTCTTCCTGCTCCTCGGCGCGCTCGTCGGGCTCCCGCTGAGGGACGCGCTGATGTTCGCGATCGGGCTGCTGGTCGCCAACGTCCCCGAAGGCCTCCTGCCGACCATCACCCTGGCGCTCGCGGTCGGCGTGCGCGTCCTGGCGAAACAGGGCGCGGTCGTCAAGCGGCTCAGCGCGGTCGAGACGCTCGGCTCCACCAACGTCATCTGCACCGACAAGACCGGCACCCTGACCCAGAACCGGATGCGCCTCCAGGCCCACTGGACCCCGGACGCCGGAACCGCCGCCACCGCGGCGCCGCCCGCCGAACTGGCGCGGGCGATGACCGAATGCACCACCGTCTCCGCCGCCGGGAACGGCGACCTGCAGGGCGACCCGACCGAGATCGCCCTGGTCGAAGGGGCCGGGCCGGACGTCGCGGCGCGGCTGGCCGCCCGCGACGAGCGGCGCCGCAGGGTCTTCCGGTTCGACGCGCGGCTGCGGCTGATGTCCACGGTCGGGCAGCGCGGCGACCACCTCACCGTCTACGTCAAAGGGGCGCCCGAAGCCGTCCTGGCCCGGGTCCCCGGCGCCGACCGCGCCGCGGTCATGGCCGCCGTCGACGACCTCGCACGCCGGGGGCTGCGGGTGCTGGCGGTGGCCGTCCGGGACCTGCCGCCCGGCACCGAGGTGCCCGGGCGCCGCGAGGAGGCCGAGACGGGACTGCGCCTCCTCGGCCTGGTCGGGCTGTACGACCCGCCGCGCCCGCAGGTCGCCGACGCGGTGCGCCGCTGCCACGACGCGGGGCTGCGCGTCCACATCGTGACCGGCGACAACGGCGCCACCGCGGCCGCCGTCGCGGCGGAAGTGGGCATCGGCGTCCCCCGCCTGCACGTGGTGGCCGAGTCCGAGCAGGTCTACGACCACGAGCTGGACGAGCTGGTCACGAGCGACGCCGAGATCGTCTTCGCCCGCTCATCCCCGGAGACCAAGCTGAAGGTCGCCGACGCGCTGCGCGCCCACGGACTGGTCGTGGCGATGACCGGGGACGGCGCCAACGACGCGCCCGCCCTGCACCAGGCCCACATCGGCGTCGCGATGGGACGTTCGGGCACCGACGTGGCCCGCGAGGCGTCCACCATGGTGCTGACCGACGACAACTTCGCGACCATCGTCACCGCGATCGAATCCGGGCGCCGCGTCTACGACAACGTCCGCAAGTTCATCCTGTACATCTTCGCCCACGCCGTCCCGGAGATCGTCCCGTTCCTGGTGTTCGCGCTCAGCGGCGGCCTGGTGCCCCTCCCGCTCACCGTGCTGCAGATCCTCGCGATCGACCTCGGCACCGAGACGCTGCCCGCGCTCGCGCTCGGCCGCGAACCAGCCGAGCCCGGCATCATGGACCGCCCGCCGCGCCCGTCCTCCCAGGGCGTCATCTCCCGCGACATGCTGATCCGCGCCTGGGGCTACCTCGGCCTGGTCTCCGCCGCCCTGGTCATGCTCGTGTTCTTCTACGTCCTGTGGCGCGCCGGCTGGCATCCCGGCGACCCCACCGGCCAGGGCACCGCCCTGCACCACGCCTACCTGGCCGCCACCACCGCCACTTTCGCGGGCCTGGTCACCTGCCAGGTCGGCACCGCCATGGCCGCCCGCGCCGACCACGCCTCCCTCCGCGAGGTGGGCCTCACCACCAACCCGCTACTGCTGGCCGGCATCGCCTTCGAGCTGCTGTTCGCCGCCGCCCTGATCTACCTGCCGCCGCTGCAGCACCTGTTCGGCACCGCCGCCCTGCCCTGGGACGTCCTGGCGATCATCGCCACGTTCCCGCTCATCGTCTGGGGCACCGACGAACTCCGCCGCTGGAGCCGCCGCAGGCACTGATCCGCGGGACTCCAGCCCGTCCGCGATCTCCGCCGCCCAGGCGTCGATCTCCGGCCAGTCCCGGTAGTCGCCGTACCGGACGCCGAGCAGCCCGCAGACCAGGCGCCCGGCGAGGGGGATGTGCTCGCGCCGGAAGACCCCGGAGAAGAGCCGGTGCTCCCGCGCGCCGAGCGTCCGGTGCAGGCCGTCCGCCAGCAAGGCCTCCTCCTTGGCGCCGAAGCCGCGCCAAGGGCCGCGCAGCGCCGCCGGCATCCCGACGCTGAACAGCCACACCGGCCGCCCTGCCAGAGCGTCGCGCTCCCGCTCCAGGAAGCCGGTCGCCTCGCTCAGCCAGGCGCGGCTGTGGACGGCGCTGCCGAGCACGAACGCCTGGTACGACCCGGTGTCGCTCACACCGCTCATGGCGCGGATCTCCACCCGCTCACCGCGCTCGGCCAGTGCCGCACCGATCCGTTCGGCGATGCTCCGGGTGGACCCGTGCGCGCTCGCGTACGCCACCAGGATGGTCATGTCGTCACCTCCTTGGTGTGACACCAGGCTCCGTAGTCGCCCACCGCGCTGCCAGAGTCCAAGGTCCTGATGGCACCCGGCGGAAGGCCGTCCCTCCGGACCGGGATCACGGTGATTCCCGGCAGGTGCCCAACGGTGGGTGGTTTGGGGACTTTCGGCTGCTGTCAGGCGCCCGCCGCGCCTCTACTTTCAAGAGCGGATCATAAGGAGGTGCGCGGTGGTCGCGTCGGCGATACGGACTGAGGGCCTGACCAAGCGTTTTGGGCGGGTGACCGCGGTGGACGGGCTCGACCTGGAGGTCGGGCGCGGAGAGATCTTCGGGTTCCTGGGGCCGAACGGAGCGGGGAAGTCGACGACGATCCGGCTGCTGCTCGGGCTCGCCCGGCCGACGGCCGGGAAGGCGTGGCTCATGGACGTGCCGGTCGGGGACGTCGAGCGCGCCCACCGGCATGTCGGCTACGTCGCCGGGGACGTGGCGGTCTGGCCGCAGCTGACCGGCCTGGAGACGCTCACGTACCTCGGGAACCTGCACGGCCATGTGGACGTGCCGTTCCGGGACGAGCTCGTCGAGCGGCTGCGCTTCGACCCGGGCATGCGGGCCCGCTCCTACTCCAAGGGCAACCGGCAGAAGCTCGCGCTGATCGCGGCGCTGATGACCCGGCCGGACGTGCTCCTGCTGGACGAGCCGACGTCCGGCCTGGACCCGCTCATGGAGGCCGAGTTCCAGGCGCTGGCGCGGGAGGCCTCCGGCCGCGGGCAGACGGTGTTCCTCTCGTCCCACATCCTCGACGAGGCCCAGGACGTCTGCCACCGGGTGGCGATCCTGCGGGCCGGCAGGCTCGTCGAGGTCGCCGAGCTGGAGGAGCTGCGCGGGCTCGGCGGGACGGTGCTGGAGGCGGTCATCGACGGCCCCGTTCCCGACCTCGCCGGGGTGCCCGGCGTGACGGGCGTGGAGCCCATCGACGGCGGCGTCCGCGTGTCGGTCACCGGTTCGCCGTCCCCGGCGCTGTCCCGGCTGAGCACCGTGCCGGTGGTCCGGCTGCGCAGCCACGAGCCGACTCTCGAAGAGATCTTCCTGAGCTACTACGAGGCGGACAGGTGACCAGGACCGTGGCCGTGCGCGGGGCCGCTCCGCGAGCGCGGCGGGAAGGGCGCCACCCGGTGGACGCGCGGGTCGCGGGGCTGACCGTGCGGCTGATCCGGCGCGGGGCCGGCTGGCTCGCGGCGGCGCTCGCCTTCTACGCGGCGGTCGAAATCTTCACCTACGAGCGGACCTATCCCGACCTCGCCTCGCGGCAGAAGCTCGCGACGCTGTCGGACGACCCCGCCATGCGGATGCTGCAGGGCGTCCCGCACGCCGTCGAGACACCCGGCGGCTTCGTCGTCTGGGACGCCGGCTGGGTGCTGGCCGCGATCACCGGCATCTGGGGCCTGCTGGTGGCCGGGCGGCTGCTGCGCGGCGAGGAGGAGTCCGGCCGCGCCGAGCTGGTCCTCGCCGCGCCGGTCCGCCCGGCCCGGGTCGTGCTGGTGCAGGCCGCCGTGGTGGCGGGCGCGGCGGCGGTGGCGGGCGCCGCGGTGGCCGTCTCGCTGGCGCTCATGGGGACGGGGACGGCGGGCGCGGTCCTGTTCGGCCTCGGCCTCACCGGCATCGCCGCGACGTTCGCGGCGGTCGCGGCCGTGTTCGCCCAGCTCTTCGGGATGCGGCGGCGCGTGACCGGTGCCTCGGCCGCCGTCTTCGGGGCCCTGTTCCTGCTGCGGATGGCGGCGAACAGCACCGATTCGCGCGGGTGGCTCCGCTGGTTCACCCCCTTCGGCTGGCTGGACGAGTTGCACCCGTACCAGGACCCGGACTGGGCGGCGCTCGCGGTGTCGCTGGCGGTGCCCGCCGTCCTCGGCGGCGCCGCCGTCGCGCTGCGGGGCCGCCGCGACGCCGGGGGCTCGCTGATCAGCGAGCCGGACCGGGCCCGGTCCCGGCTCCGGCTGCTCGGCGGCCCCGCGGTGTTCGCCTGGCGCGGCGCGCGCGGGATGCTCGCGGGCTGGATGCTCGGCATCGCCGCGTACGCGTTCGTCAGCGGCGCCCTGATCGCGGCCGTCACCGACTTCGCGGCCGCGGACCCGAACTACAAGGAGGTCCTGAAGCGGCTCGGCTGGGACGCCGGCGACGTCGCCGACGGCTTCGTCGGCGTCATGGGCATCGTGGTCGGCCTGCTCATCGCCCTGTACGCGTGCTGGCGGATCGGCGCCGCGCGGGCCGAGGAGGCCGCCGGGCGGCTCGACCACGTCCTCACCCGGCCCGTCACGCGGCACCGCTGGCTGGGCGGTCACATCGTGCAGGCGCTGGCGTCGGCGCTGCTGATCGCGCCGGCGGCGGCGGCCGCGATGTGGGCCGGTGCCGCCGTCACCGGCGCCGGCACCGGCCTGCCCGACACGCTCGCCGCGACCCTCAACCCGCTTCCCGTGGCCGCCCTGGCGACCGGCCTGGCGGTGCTGCTGTTCGGCGCTTCGCCCCGGCTGACCGCTCCCGGCTCGGCCGCGGCGGTCGTCACCGCCTACCTGATGGAGATGATCGGCTCGACGCTGGACTGGCCGGACCCGGTCCTCGCCGTCTCCCCGTTCCACCACGTGGCGGCGGTCCCGGCGGAGCCGTTCGCGGCCGTCCCCGCCGCGGTCATGATCGGCGTGGCGGCGCTGCTCACGGGCGCGGGCCTGCTGCTCTTCGAGCGCCGCGACCTCACCGGCGACTGAAGGCCGCGGCGCCGGGGAGCAGCGGAAGCCAGAAGCTCAGGACCCGGTAGGCCAGCACGGTCAGGACGGCCTCGGTCGGTCCCGTCCCGAGGGTGGCCAGGGCCAGCACGAGGACGGGTTCGACGACGCCCAGGCCGCCGGGGAGGGGGCCGAGGAGGCGCAGCGGGATGAGCAGCAGGTAGAGCGCGGCCAGGGTGGCGGCGGGTAGCGGCACGTTCATCGCGTGGCACACCGCCAGGAAGGCCAGCACCGAGCAGGTGGTGACGGCGGAGGTGCCGGCGAGCAGCGCGACGAGGTGCCGGGGGCGGTGCGCGAGCCGGGGGAGTCCCGCCGCGGCGGCCCGCAGCGGCGGGACGACCTCGGCCCGGCGGCGCCACAGCAGGACCGCGCCGAGAGCGGCCGCGCCCGCGACGGCCGCCACCAGGGTCCGCGACCAGGGCGGCGCGTCGAACGACTCCCGGCCGTCCAGCAGCGCCGACGCCAGGGCGAGGCCCAGCGCCGCCAGGTGCACGAACGCGCCGGTCAGCCGGGTGAGGGCGACGGTCTCGGCGGCCTCGTTCGGCCCGGCCCCGTGCTCGCGGAGGTAGGCGCCGAGGACGGCGCCGCCGCCCCGGCCCGCCGGCCGCTGGCGCGAGGCATAGGACGCCGCGACCTGCCGCAGGAGCGTGCGCCCGAACGCCAGGCCGCGCCGGGAGGCGCCGATCAGGGCGAGCGCGCCCGCCGCGTAGGACGCCGCCACGAGCAGCACCGCCAGGACGAGCCACCGGACGCGGGCGTCCGCGAGGACCGCCATGGGGGAGTGCAGGCCAGTGACGCCGATGAGGCCGTGGTAGACGGCGTACCCGGCGGCGACGAGCAGCAGCAGGACCCAGGGGCGCGACGGGATCCGCGACAGGGGGCGGGGCGTGGTGGCGCGGGTGGCGCCCGCACGGGTCAGCGCGGTTCGGATCTCGTCCAGGAGGCCGGGGGCGTCCCGCAGTTTCAGCCGGGTGGACCGCGCCAGCGCCAGCGGCTGCACATAGGGGACGGCGGCCTCGGCGGCGGCCGGCCCGAGGACGTCCACGGCCGCGTCGACGGACCGCCGGGGGCCGGTCACGAGTGCCGTGGAGACCAGGAGTTCGGCCACGTCCTGGGCCAGCCTCCCGTCGCTCGCGGCGTCCTCGGCGAAGCCGAAGTCGACGAGCACGGGATCGCCGCCGGTGTCGACGAGCACATTGGCCAGGCGCAGGTCGCGGTGCGCGATCCGTGCCGCGTGGAGCTTGGCGACCTCGCCCCACAGGCGGCGGAGGGCGGCGTCGTCCAGCGAGCGCAGGGGCCGGCCGTCGGTGTCGACGGTCTCCTCCGCGAGGATCCAGGTGCCGGACCCGGCGGGTGCCACGCCGATGACGGCCGGGACGCGCGCGCCCGCGGCGGCCGCGCGCATCAGCATGTACGCCTCGTGCTCGACCTGGCGTTTGGGGCTCGCCATCGGAGTCTCGTCCTCGACCTCGCGGTAGAGGAGGAAGCGGGCCGCCTTGAACATCAGGTCGGCGTCGCGCTGGTCGCGGCCGAGCGCCTTGACGAAGGCGGTGCGCCCGCCGGGGGCGCGGGCGGCGAAGGGGACCGAGCCGCGGGCGTCCGCCCGGACCGGCTCCACCGCGGCGGAGGGCAGGCCGCAGCGGGCGAGACCGGCGGCGACCTGCGCCGGCGCCGGGACGTGGTCGGGCGTGCCGCGCGCGAGGTGCACGGCGCCGCCGACCGCCCAGCCGAGGGCCGCCCCGGCGACGACGTCGAGCGGGAAGTGGGCGCCGACGTAGACGCGGCTCAGCGGGACGGCGACGGCGACCGCCCACAGCGCCCACCGGACCGGGCGGCGTACGTGCGCGGCGGCCACGGTGGCGAGGGCGGCGGCCACGGCCGCGTGGCCGGAGACGAAGCCGAGCCCGCCCTCGTGCGCGCCGCGCAGGACGACCTCCGACAGCAGCGCGCCGGGGCGCCCGCGGTCGGCGACGTCCTTGACCAGCTTGGCGAGCAGCCAGGCCAGAGAGCCGGCGAGGGCCAGGTCGACGGCGAGCCGGACCCGGCGGACGGCGAGGGCCGCCGCCGCGGTCGCCCCGGCGGCGCCGAGCGCGCCGGCCTGCATCACGACGTCGACCGGCCGGATCAGCCAGCCGGGCAGATCGTTGATGAGCCGGAAGACGTCGATCTCGGGGCGCAGCAGGAACCCGTCCGCCGCGAAGACGGCGAGCGAGAGGCAGATCGCGAGCCCGGCGGCGAGGCGGATCACGTCGCCGGGGTGCCGTGCGGTCGCGGGCGCGTCCGGCGGGAACGGGCCGGTGAGAGCGGGCGCGCGGCGGTGCCGTGGGATGGCCGCGGGCCGGGCGGGCACTGCCGGGCCGGCGGCGTTCAGGGCGGCGGCCATCGCCCGGTCGCGGGTGGTGGCCGCGGAGGTCATCGCGATCAGCCGGGCCGCGTCCTCGTCGAGCAGTGCCGGTGCGGTGTCGGTCTCCGCTCGTCCCCAGCCGGTGATCCACGGGCGCCCCCGCCGGTCGATCAGGACGTTGCCGGGCTGGAGGTCGCGGTGGGCGATGCGGTCGCGCCGCAGCGCCGCGCACTGCCGCCACAGGTCGTCCAGCGCCTCCTGGGGGAGCGCGTCGGCCTCGCCGAGCGGACGCGCGTCGATGTGCTCCATGACCAGGGCCCAGCTGCCCGGACCGGCCTCCGCCACGAACCGGACGGCCGGTACCCGCGCGCCCGCCCGGCGGGCGCGCATGAGCAGGTAGCCCTCGTGCTCGGCCAGGTGCTTCGCGGTGGCGAACGGCGGCTCGCCCGGCCTGCGCCGCCACAGCCGGCCGAGCCGGTGGAGGACGTCGGCGTCGCGCTGATCGCGTCCGATGACCTTCACGAAGAGCCGCCCGGCGGACGTCGTCACGGCGTAGGGGGCGGCGTGCCTCAGGTCGCCGGGCACCGCCCGCACGTCCGTGACCGCGAACCCGTGGCGGGTGAGCGTCTGGCGTATCGCGGCGAGCCTGGGGCGGTGCGCGGGCGTTCCGATGACGAGGAGCGCCGCCGCGCCCACGGCCCAGCCCAGGGCGGCGCCGCCGAGCACGTCCACCGGGAAATGCGCCCCCAGGTACACCCTGGCCGCGCCGACGGCGGCGACCACGCCCCACAGGATCCGCCGGTACGGGCGGGGGAGGTAGGCGCCGGCCACCGTGACCAGGGCCGCGGCGACCGCGGTGTGACCG
The DNA here is from genome assembly GCF_001552195.1 of Actinomadura latina NBRC 106108. GTDB lineage: Bacteria > Actinomycetota > Actinomycetes > Streptosporangiales > Streptosporangiaceae > Spirillospora > Spirillospora latina. The sequence goes on along the minus strand of NZ_BCQS01000019.1, from coordinate 171,165 downwards.
GCGACGAAACCCGTGCCGAAGGGCGTCGCGTCGGCTCGGAGGGCGACGCCGTCGAGCAGCGCGGCGGGGCGCGGGCGTCCCGACACGTCCTTGACGACCTTGGCGAGCTCCCACGCGAGCGTTCCGGCCGCGGCGAGCGTGCCGGCGAACCGGAACCTGCGGAAGGCCGCGGCGGCCGCCGCCGCGACGGCGACCGCGCCGACCCAGCCGGCCTGCATCAGCAGCCACAGCGGCAGCTCGACGGCGTCCGGGAGGTCGTTCACCAGCCGGAACAGGTCGGTGTCCCAGCCGGGCACGCCCCGGCTCACCGCGACCAGCGCCGTCAGCACGGCCAGCGCGAGCACCAGCCGGACGGCGTCCATCGGGTGGCGGAACACGGCTTCGTGCGGGCGCGCGGCGACCCGCGGGCGGCGCCACCGCCACCACGCCCAGACCGCGCCGCCCGCCGGAAGGTAGAGCAGGTAGGTGAAGAAGCGGAACAGCAGGACGCCGGCCGTGGCGGCGGGCAGGTCCGCGCCGGTGAGGTCGAGCCCGCCGATCAGCGCGAGTTCGAGGACGCCCGCGCTGCCGGGCGTGAGCGGGACGGCGGTCACCTGCCGAGCCACCGTGTAGACGGTGAACGCCTCCAGCACCCCGACCCGGGACACGCCCGCCGCCTGCAGCGACACGTACAGCACCGCGAACACGCAGACGTGGTAGCCGACGGCCGACAGCGTCAGCGCCGGCCAGCGGGCGCGGATCAGCTCGCGGGCCTCGCCCTGGAACCGTCCGACGTCACCGGTGCGGTCGGTGATCCGGCGGTGCAGCAGCCGCGCGACGGGCCGCGCGGCCCGGAGGAGGCCGGCCGCGATCGCCGGCGCCGCACGGTCGCTCCGCAGCATGACCACGGTCAGCACGATGAGGACGGCGGCCAGCGCCAGCCCGAGGGCGCCCGCGCCGCGCACTCCGGGCGGGACGTCCGACGCCATGGCGAGCAGCCCGAGCGCGAGCAGCGGCAGCGTCAGCCGGGCGACGAGGCTCCAGATGCCCGTGACCAGTACCTGCAGCGCGATCGGAGCCGTCCGGAATCCGAGGTCCCGGGACATCGTGACGTTCAGCGCCGCGCCGGCGGCGCCTCCGCCGGGCAGGGCGTAGGAGAGGGCGGTGGTGACCACGTTGATCGCGGAGGCGGGTGCGAGCCGCAGTCCGGGTAGTGCGGCGCTGAGGCCGAGGGCCGACAGCAGTATCGACAGGCCGGTGAACGCGGCCGGCAGGGCCAGGTCTGTGGCGTGTACTCGTGTCCGCAGGATGGCGGTGACCTGTTCCAGGTCGACGAGGTCGGGTAGCACTTTGCCGAAGATCGCGGCGACGGTGAGCAGGGCGAGGACGCGGCCGAGCCGGGTCCGGCCGCGTCCCGGTCTTGCCCGGCGGCCCCCGGTGGGCGGGTCGGTGGGGCCGCTGTGGGTGGTCTGCGTGCCCACCGGTCAGGGGATGAGGGCGTCGAGGGTGGTGAAGGTGTAGCCGGCGGCGCGGAGGCCGGTGATGATCGCGGGGAGCGCGTCGGCGTCCAGTGTGGTGTGGTCGTCGGGGTTGGCGCCGACGTGCATCAGCACGATCATCCCGGGTGTTTTGGCGGCCAGGACCCGCGCGGTGACCTTGTCGGCGGTTTGTCCGCCTGTGGTGCCCTGCCAGCCGAGCGAGTCGACGGTCCAGCCGACCGGGACGTAGCCCAGGCTGTTGAGGAGGGTGACGTCGGAGGCGGTGTAGGCGCCGTAGGGGAAGCGGAACAGCGGTGCGGGCTGTGCGCCGTTGGTGTTGAAGATGGCGGTGCGGGCGGTGGTGACCTGTGTCTTGGCGGTCGTGTCGCTGATCTTGGTGAAGTCGGGGTGGGTGTTGCTGTGGTTGCCGATCCGGAACCCCGATCCGGCCAGCAGGTTGCTGTAGACGGGGAACCCGCGGGTGAAGTCGCCGACCAGGAAGAAGGTGGCCGGGACGTTCTGGCGTTGCAGGGTGGCGCGGATGGAGGAGACTCCGGAGGCGTCCCATGCGGAGTCGAAGGTCAGTGCGGCGACCTTGGAGGTGGTGGGGATCTTGGTGACGTTCTTGCCGCGCAGTGCGGAGGGCACGCCGGGCGGTGGTCCGGGCGTCCAGGCCTTCACGTCGGTGGTCCAGGTGGTGCCGGTGATGGTGCGGCTCCACCGTGCGGCGTCGCGGCCGCGTCCGATCGATACGGTCTTGCCGCCGGCGGACGCGGCGCCGGGCCCGTCGACGTAGAGGCCGCCCATGGTCTGCCAGTCGCCCCATGTGCCGGTGTAGGCGCGCACGTGCAGCCGGTGGGTGCCGGCGTCGCGGATGAACACCCAGGTCTTGCCGGTGGCGGGGTCGGCGGCGATGCCGGGGGTGCTGTAGGTGCTCGCGCCCAGGGATGTCCAGTCCGACCAGGTGGCGCCGGTGCGGGTGCGGGTCCAGACGGCGTGGTCGCGGCCGGTGACGGCGACGCGGACGGTGTCGGTGCCGGTCACGGCGGCGGCGGGTGCGGAGTCGGCGGTCATGTCCATGGCCGTCCAGCCGCTCCAGCCGGTGCCGGGGGTGTAGGTGTTGGTCTGCAGCCCGTCGGCGGCGTCGCGGACGAAGACCTCGACGCGCCCGTCGGGGTGCCCGGCGGCGGCGGGCGAGGTGCTGATGGGCAGGTCGTCGACCTTGGTCCAGGGCTGCCAGGTGCCGCCGGCCCGGACGCGTTCCCACAGCCTGCCGTCGACGCCGCGCCCGTACACGTGGGGGTCGCCGGCGGCGAAGGTGACGGCCGGGCCGCCGATCAGGCGTCCGGCCACGTTGAGCGGGGCGGACCAGGCGCCGTCGACCAGCCGCCGGTACAGCACGTTGGTGGTGGCGGCCCGGTAGGCGACGTCGAAGCCCTTGCCGCTGGGCCATCCGGCGACGCCGGGAGTGTAAGTGGGGACCTCTGCCGTCGCCGCCGCGCGGGCCGTGGGGGAGAACGCCGCCCGAGCGGGCAGAGCGGGCAGAGCGGGCAGGGCGGGTGCGGTCACCAGGGTCGCCGGGAGCAGCACCGCCGTCGAGAACGCTGTGAAGCCTCGCATCGGACTCACGTCCTTCGGTGGGGATTCCAGCGTCCGCCCGCACACCCGCGCGCAGGAGTGACCAAGGTCCCGTCACCACCGCCGAACGTCGGTGCCTCAACGCTCGGCGGAGTCGTGGACGTCGGCGAGGACGAAGTAGTTCTCCTCCTCCTGCGCGAAATGCAGCCGCAGGACCGCGTACAGCTCCTGGACGGTCCGGCGCAGATCGCGCACCGGCTCCGGAGCGCCGGGCGCGGCCCGGAGCTCGGCGGTGAGCGCGCCGATGCGCCGCGTCAGCTCGGCGATCTCGGTGTGCCCGCGGCTCATCGCCCCGGTCGGGTCGGCGCCGCCGAGGGCCCGCGCGACCGCCGGGTAGAGCAGCCGCTCGTCCTTGCGCTCGTGCTCGGCGAGGTCGGTGAGGAAGCCCGTCAGCGCGTCCAGCGCCGCGTCCCGCTCCCGGCCGCCGGACGCGCCGATCGTGTCCGCCAGGACGGGCAGCCGTTCGATGCGCGGCCACAGCATCCGGTGCTCCTCGTCCAGGCGCCGGACCAGCTCGGCCGCGTCGCCGCGCAGCCGCGGCTCCCGGTCGCGGCCCGGGCCGAGCGCGCGCAGCGCGGCGAGGATCGCGGCGACGTCGATGCCCTCCTGGAGCAGCGCGCCCGCCGCCGGCGTCAGCAGCCCGAACGCCGCGGCGACCATCGCCGCCAGCGACAGGCCCATGCCGAAGACGACGCTCTGCCGCGCGACCGACCGGGTCCGCCGCGCGATCGCGAGCGTCTCGGCGAGCCGTTCCAGCCGGTCGACGGTGATCACCACGTCGGCCGCCTCGGACGACGCCGTCGCGCCCCGGGCGCCGAGCGCCACGCCGACCCCGGCGGCCGCCAGCGCGGGCGCGTCGTTGACGCCGTCGCCGACCATCACGGTCGCCGCCCGCTCGCTCTCCGCGCGGGCCACCGCGACCTTCTCGGCCGGGGTCAGCCCGGCGTGCACGGCGTCCGCGCCCACGAGTTCGCCGATCGAATCCGCGACGTCCGCGCGGTCGCCGGTCACCATCACGGCGCGTTCGATGCCGGCCCGCCGGAGCAGCCGGAACGTGCGCGGCGCGTCCGGGCGGATGCGGTCGCGCAGCAGCAGCACGGCGGCGACCCGCCCGTCCACCCCGGCGAACACGGTGATCGCGCCGCGGGCGGCGGCCCGGTTGCGCACCCGGTCCAGCCAGGCGGGGGCGGCCTCCCCGGCCCAGCTCGCCTTCCCGACGCTCACCGTGCGGCCGCCCACGGTGCCGCGGACGCCCTGGCCGGCGGTCTCGGCGACGTCCGACGGCGTGGCGAGCGGCAGCCCGCGCTCATGGGCGCCGCGCACGATCGCGGAGGCCAGCACGTGCGGCGACACCTGGTCGAGCGAGGCCGCGAGCTGCAGCGGATCGCCGGCCGGCGCGGGATCGGCGGGGATGATCTCGGCGAGCGCCGGACGCCCGGTCGTGACGGTGCCGGTCTTGTCGAACAGCAGCACCCGCGCCCCGGCGAGCCGCTCCAGCGCGCCGCCGCCCTTCACCACCACGCCGCGGCGCGCGCAGCGCGACAGGCCGGACGCGAACGCGATCGGCGCGGCGAGGATCAGCGGGCAGGGCGTGGCCACGACCAGCACCGCCACGGCCCGCACCGGGTCCCCGGCGGCCAGCCACGCCGCGCCGGCCAGCACCAGCGTCACCGGGATGAACAGGGCCGAGTACCGGTCGGCGAGCCGCACGAACGGCGCGCTCTCGGCCGCGGCCTCCTCGGCGAGCCGGACGATCCCCGCGTAGGTGCTGGATCCGGCGTCGTTGGTCGCGCGCAGCTCGAACGGCCGCCCCGAGTTGACGGCGCCGCTGCGCACCGCGTCGCCCGCCGGATGCTCCACCGGCAGCGGCTCGCCGGTCAGCGTGGACTCGTCCAGGACGGCCGTGTCCCGCTCCACCAGCCCGTCGACCGGCACGACCTCGCCCGGGCGGACGAGCAGCCGGTCGCCGGGACGCACCTCGGCGACGTCGACGGTGGCCAGGCCGCCGCCGTCCGTCCGGCGGTGCGCGACGCGGGGCGCCAGCGACAGCAGCGCGCTGAGGTCGCGGCGGGCCCGCCGTCCCGCGCGCTCCTCCAGCAGCCGCCCGCCGGTCAGCATCACCGCGATCACCGCGCCGGCGAGCGCCTCGCCGACCGCGACGGTCCCCGCCAGCGCCAGCACCGCGATCACGTCGCTGCCGAACCGGCGGTGCAGCAGCCCGTCCGCGACCCACCAGACCGCCGGGACGAGCGCGAGCACCGTCACCAGCAGCCAGATCAGGTCACCGGCGCCCGCCCCGGCCGTCCAGCGGACGGCGGCGCCCGCCACCAGGCCGCCACCGGCCAGGGCGAACAGCGCCTCGGGGCCGCGCCGTGCGATCAAAGCCCGCATGTCCACCTCGCCGTCCCACGTATCCGGACGTTCCACCCTTTCCTTTCCATGCTCCAGGACCCAGAGACCACGGACTCCTCCGCCCCGGGCATAAAGGCCCGCCCGGCCGGGGACCTTCGCCTCTGGGAGCGTGCGAGGCCGGAAAGGAACGTGGGAGCAGGGAACCGAGCAGCCGAAGGAGAACGCGATGACCGAGCCGATCGTCGTCGGTACCGACGGCTCCGATGAGTCGGACCGCGCCGTACAGTGGGCCGCCGCCGAAGCCGTCCTGCGCGAACGTCCGCTGCACATCGTCCACGCGCTGGAGAGCTGGCCCTACCGGGCGCCGCTGTTCATGCCGGCCGAGACCACCGAGCGGGCGGCGCACGCCGGACGCCGGCTGCTGGCCGCCGCCCGCGAACGCGTCCAGGAACGCCGGCCCCGCCTGGAGGTCACGACCGCCCTGGTCACCGAGGAGACCCCGCAGGCCCTGCGCGACCAGTCGGACAAGGCGTTCGAGCTGGTCCTGGGCAGCCGCGGCCGCGGCGGGTTCGCCAGCATGCTGCTGGGCTCCACCAGCCTGCGCATGGCCGGCCACTCCACCGTCCCCGTCGTGATCGTGCGCGGGGACACCTCCGACCACGGCGAGATCGTCGTGGGCGTCGACCCGCTGCGCGACCCCGGCACCGTCCTGGACCATGCCTTCGACGCGGCGGCGCTCCATGACGCCCGGCTCCGGGTCGTGCACGCCTGGCAGACGTTCGGCACCCTCATCGAGGCCGGCTACGCCATCGACGCCGGACAGATCGAACTGGACCTGCGCGCCCAGGTCATCGAGACCTACAAGCCGCTGCGCGCCAAGTACCCGCGCGTGGACGTCGTGGAGGAGATCGTCCTGGAGCACCCGGTCACCGCGCTGTCCAACGCGTCCCGCAACGCGCGCCTCCTCGTGGTCGGCGCCCACCAGCGGCGCTGGACCGCACCCCAGCTCGGCTCGATCAGCCACGGAGTCATCCACCACGCCCGCTGCCCGGTCGCCGTCATCCCGTTCAGCTGACCCCGTGCTGGAACGCCGCCCGCGGGAACCGGCCGCGCTCGCGCGTGACATCCTCCTCGGACGCGCGTGAGAACGACGGGAGCCACCGCATGGACTTCGAGATCTCCGAGACGACCCGCGATCTGCTGGGGGCGCTGGACACCTTCATCGAGCGCGAGATCGTCCCGCTGGAGGAGGAGGGCGACAACCGCAGGTTCTTCGACCACCGCAGGGAGTGGGCGCGGACCGACTTCGAGCGGGACGGCGTCGCCCGCGCCGAATGGGAGCAGCTCCTCGCGGAGGCGAAGCGGCGCGCGGACGCCGCCGGGTTCTACCGGTACAGCCTGCCGTCCGAGCTCGGCGGGCACGGGGGCACCAACCTGGAGATGGCGGTGATCCGCGAGCACCTGGCACACCGTGGTCTGGGGCTTCACAACGACCTGCAGACCGAGCACTCGGTGGTGGGCAACCTGGTCTTCGTCGAGCTGCTGCACCGGTTTGGCACGGCCGAGCAGCGGGAGCGGTTCGTCGAGCCGTCGATCCGGGGCGAGAACGGCCTGGCGTTCGCGCTCACCGAACCGGAGCACGGCAGCGACGCGACCTGGATGTCGACGCGCGCGGTCCGCGCCGGCGGCGACTGGGTGATCACCGGGGTCAAGCGGTTCAACACGCTGGGCCCCGCGACGACGCACGACGTCGTCTTCGCCCGCACCTCCGGCGAAGCCGGGCAGGCCAAGGGGATCACGGCCTTCATCGTGCCGCTCGACGCCCCCGGGCTCGACGTCCCCCACTACTGGTGGACGCTCAACATGCCCACCGACCACGCCGAGGTGACGCTGGACGAGGTCCGCGTCCCGTCCTCGTCGATTCTCGGCGAGGAGGGCGAGGGGCTCGCCGTCGCGCAGACGTTCGTCCACGAGAACCGCATCCGGCAGGCGGCCAGCGGGGTGGGCGCGGCCCAGTACTGCATCGACCGCTCGGTCGCCTACGCGCGCGAGCGCACGACCTTCGGCCGCCCCCTGGCGTCCCGCCAGGCCGTCCAGTGGCCGCTGGTCGAGCTGCACACGGAGGCCGAGATGGTGCGGACACTGATCCACAAGACCGCCCAGCGGCTCGACGAGGTGCACGCGGCCGGCGAGCCGGCGGTGACCATCGGGCACCTGGTGTCCATGTGCAACTACCGCGGAAACCGCCTGGTGTGCGACGCCGCGGACCGCGCGATGCAGGTGCACGGCGGCATCGGCTACACGAGGCACGAGCCGTTCGAGCACATCTACCGCCACCACCGCCGCTACCGCATCACCGAGGGCTCCGAGGAGATCCAGATGCGCCGCGTGGCGGGCCGCCTCTTCGGCTACCTGTGAGCGGGGGGCCCGACCTGCCCGGCCGGGCCGGGCCGGGCGGGTGTCAGACGGGCGTGATCGGCAGCGCGCGCCGCGGCTTGAAGGCGAAGTCGGCGCCGGTGCTGAACCGCACGACGGCGACCTCGTCGGCTTCGGGAGCCGGCCGGTCGCGGCGGACGACGGTCAGCCGCCACCCCTCGCCGTCGGCGGTGGCGTCCACGTCCAGGTGGGGGTCGGCGGCGCGGACGATCGCCTGGAGCGGTGCCGTCCAGCCGGGGCCGCACAGCGAGATCCAGGCGTCGTCCTCGTGGGCGGCGGACGGGCGGACGACGATCCCGGCGGCGTCGATGCCGGCGTCGACGTAGGCCGACGGATTGAGGAGCGGGTGCAGCTCCAGGAGGCGGGTCGCCCCCTCCGCGTCGCGGGGCAGGTCCAGGGCGCGGGCGAGCCGTTGCGCGGCGACGCCGGCGATGCCCACCAGCTGCTTGCGGCGGATCCGGAGCAGCTCGTCGGCGCCGGCGGCCCGCTCGCCCACGGCGAGCGCGAAGGCGTGGTCGAGCAGATGCATCTGCAGGCACACCTCGTCGGCGATCCGGACCAGCGCGGAATGGGAGAAGGCGGCGAAGTCCAGGTCGGAGAGCAGCGGGCCGGAGTAGTCGGCGAGGCCGTCGCCGGCCGGGTCGACCGGGGCCAGTTCGAGGTCCGCGGCGCGGGAACGCTCGTTGACGGCGAGCAGGGGGATGCCCTGCGCCTCCGGGTGGGACTCGTCGATGATCACGGTCCACGCGCAGTGGGGCTGCCGGTCGGCGGGCTGGCGCGGCGGCCGGTGGATCGGCCGCACCTGCGCCTTCGGGTTGGTCGCGACCGCGGTCGCGTCGAAGGTGGGGTCCTCGATGTCGTGGCACATGGACCGGACGTAGGCCTCGCCCATCGGCTCGACGTCCATGAGGGCGCCGCAGTGGTCGAGATGGAACTCGCCGTGCCAGCGGTCGTGGACGGTGTAGCGGAAGTCCATGAACTGCGGCGGAGCGCCGATGTCGAGCTGGAGGCCCTTGAAGATGGTCGGGACGTCGCCCTTCCCGGGGACTTCTGGGGCGTAGCCGAGCGCCCGCTGCATCCGCCTGGTGTAGATCGGGCTGGACGCCGCCCACTCCTCGATCGCGATCCGCGCCATCTCCTCCCGTCCGAACGCGGAGATGCACCACGCCATCCCGGAGCGGTCGATGAGCTGCCCGATCAGCAGCAGCTCGGGCACGAGGACCGCGAGCCGCTCGCGGGACAGATCGGCGTAGCGGCTCGGAGGTGTCTGGGGCATCTGCCGGTCTCCTCGGTCGGGGGCGGAAGGGGCGCGTGCGGAGGGAGCGCGTGGGGGCGGAGGGTCGCGTCGGCCGGGCCGTCAGCTGGGGCTCAGGCCGAGCCGCGCGGCCGTCTTGTCCAGGTACGTGAGCACCGTCGCCTCGTCGGCGTCCGGTACGCCCCAGATCAGCTCGGAGGCGCCGGCGGCGGTCCAGTCGGCGAAGTCGCCGGGGGAGGGCTTCTTGGCGACCAGGATCCGCACGTCGGGCTCGCCCGCGCGGCCCGCGTCGGTCCACTCCTTGCGCAGCAGGTCGGCCCGCGCGGCGACGTCGGTCTCGATGGGGGTGGTCATCCAGCCGTCGGCGTTGCGGGCGATCCACTTCATGGTCTTGGGGCCGCCGCCCGCACCGATGATCACGGGGATCCGGCCCTGCGGGGGCTTGGGGTAGGCCCAGCTCGGCCCGAACGACACGAACTCGCCGTCGTAGGACGCCTCCTCCTCGGTCCAGAGGGCGCGCATCGCCTCCAGGTACTCCTTGAGGACGGTGCGCCGCCGGTCCCCGGGGACGTGGTGGTCGGCCAGCTCGTCGGTGTTCCAGCCGAAGCCGGCGCCGAGCGTCACGCGGCCGCCGGACAGGTGGTCCAGGGTCGCGAGCGTCTTGGCGAGGGTGATCGGGTCGGACTCCACCGGCAGCGAGACCGCGGTCGCCAGGCCGATCCGCCCGGTCACCGCGGCGGCGGTCGCCAGCGACACCCACGGGTCGAGGGTGCGCAGGTAGCGGTCGTCGGGCAGGTCCTCGCCGCCTGTGGGGTGCAGCGCGTCCCGGCGCACCGGGATGTGGGTGTGCTCGGGCACGTAGAGGGTGTCGAAGCCGCGTTCCTCGGCGGCCTTGGCGAGAGCGGCCGGGGTGATGCCGCGGTCGGAGGTGAAGAGCACGATTCCGTTGCGCATGGCGCCATACTAGAACGTGTTCTATGTTTCTGGAATACTGACTGGACAGCTGTCTAGCCGAGGAGTGCCATGGCCATCCGCGTCCTTCACGTGGCGACCGGCAACGTCGGCCGCATCGCCCTGGCGCAGCTGATCGAGGATCCCCGCTTCGAGCTGGCCGGCCTGGTCGTGTCGAACCCCGGGAAGGCCGGGCGGGACGCCGGTGAACTCGCCGGCCTGGACGTGGTCACGGGAGTCGTCGCCACCGACGACCTGGACGCGGCCCTCGCCGTCCGGCCGGAGTGCACGGTCTACTGCGCGCTGGGGGAGACCCGGCTGTCCGAGGCGCTCGACGACATCCGGAGGATCCTCGCCTCGGGCAGCAACGTCGCCGCCTCCTCGCCGGTACCGCTGATCTACCCCTGGGGCCTGCTGCCGGACCGCATGATCGATCCCATCGAGGACGCCTGCCGGGCGGGCGGGACGAGCGTCTTCGCCACCGGCGTCGACCCCGGCTGGGTCAACGACCTGCTGCCCTTCGCGATCGCCAGCACCTGCCAGCGGGTGGAGCAGGTGCGCTGCTCGGAGATCGCCGACTACGCGAGCTATGACGGCGGCCCGGTCATGTTCGGCTTCATGGGCTTCGGCCGGCCCGTGGGCGACCTGCCGAGGATGTTCAAGCCGGGAATCCTGGCGGCGTCCTGGGGCGTCAGCCTCCGGATGCTGGCCCGGGGGTTCGGCTTCGAGCTGGACGAGATCACCGAGTGGTTCGAGCAGGAGCCGGCGCCGGAGGCGTTCGACGTGGCCGCCGGGCACATCCCCGCGGGCGGAGTGGCGGCGATGCGCTTCCAGATCCGCGGCGTGGCCGGCGGCAGGGAGGTCCTCGTCATCGACCACACGACCCGGCTGCGCGGCGACCTGCGTCCCGACTGGCCGCAACCGGCGCAGGACGGCGGCTCCTACCGTGTCGAGATCGTCGGCGAGCCCTCCTACCGCGTCGACGTCTGCCCGACCAGCGCGAAGGGCGACCACAACTACGCCGCGATCGCCGCCGGCGCCGGCCGCATCGTCAACGCGATCCCCGACGTCATCGCGGCGCCCCCCGGACTCCGGACACCGCTCGACCTGCCGTTCAACACCGCCCGCGGCGTCTTCGCGGCGGCACTGGCCGGCTGACCGCCGGCGGAGAGGAGATCAGCGATGGGACGCGTGGCCGGAAAGGTCGCCCTGATCAGCGGGGGCGCGCGCGGCATCGGAGCGGCCAGCGCCCGCGCGCTGGCCGCCGAGGGCGCCAGGGTCGTGCTCGGGGACGTGCTGGACGACGAGGGCCGGGCCGTCGCGGACGAGCTGGGCGACGCGGGCCGGTACGTGCACCTCGACGTGACGCGCCCCGAGGACTGGACGGCCGCCGTGGAGTACACCGTCGGCGAGTTCGGGCTCCTGAACGTGCTCTTCAACAACGCGGGGATCGCCAACGGCGCGGCCATCAACCGGTTCAAGCTGGAGAAATGGCAGCAGATCCTCGACGTCAACCTCACCGGGCCATTTCTGGGCATACGCGCGGCCACCGATGCGCTGATCGCGGCCGGCGGCGGCTCGATCATCAACAATTCCTCCATTGAAGGGCTTCGCGGCACCTCCTGGGCGCACGGGTACGTGGCCTCGAAATGGGGCCTGCGCGGCCTGACGAAATCGGTCGCCGTCGAACTCGCCCCGCACGGCGTCCGGGTGAACTCGCTGCATCCGGGATTGATTCGCACCCCCATCACCGAAGGCATTCCCGACGACATGGTCCCGATCCCGCTCGGACGCCCCGGCCAGCCCGAGGACGTCGCCTCCTTCGTGGTATTCCTGGCCAGCGACGAATCGTCCTTCGCCACCGGAACCGAATTCGTCATAGACGGCGGCACGGTGAACCAGATCCCGCACAAGGCCTGACCGCGACCGACGACCCGACGTGAGGCAAGGATCGATGAACGCACAATCCTCTCCGGGACTGGCCGTCCCTCAGGTGATACCGGCCGCGGAACTCCCCGGCGACGCCGAGTGGTTCGACGTCGTGGTGGTCGGCTTCGGCATCGCCGGCGGCTGCGCCGCGCTGGAGGCCGCGCGCTCCGGAGCCCGGGTGCTGCTGCTGGAGCGGGCCGCCGTCCACGGCGGGACGTCGAGCATGTCGGGCGGCCACTTCTACCTCGGCGGCGGCACCGCGGTTCAGCGGGCCACCGGCCACGAGGACACGGTCGAGGCGATGGTGCGATACCTGATGGCGAGCACCAAGGACCCCGACGAGGAGAAGATCCGGGCGTACTGCGAAGGGTCGGTCGCCCATTTCGACTGGCTGGAGGCGCTGGGCTTCGAGTTCGAGCGGTCCTACTTTCCCGGCAAGGCGGTGATCCAGCCCGGTACCGAGGGCCTGATGTTCACCGGGAACGAGAAGGTGTGGCCGTTCCGCGATGAGATCCGGCCGGCGCCCAGAGGGCACAAGGTGCCGGTGCCCGGCGACACGGACGGCACCAGAATCGTGATGGACCTGCTGCGGGACCGGATCGAGGAAGCCGGGGTCGACGTCCGCTACGAGACCGGGGCGACCAACCTGGTGGCGTCCGAGAATGGCGCGGTCACCGGCGTCGCGTGGCGGAACTACGACCGGACCGGCGTTGTCGGCGCCGCCGGAGTGGTGATCGCGGCCGGCGGGTTCGTGATGAACCCGGACATGGTCGCCACCTACACACCGGCCCTGGGCGGGAAACTGTTCACTCTGGGCAGCACCTATGACGACGGGCTCGGGATCCGGCTGGGCGAGTCGGCCGGCGCCGCGCTGGAGCACATGGACGAGCCTTTCATCACCGCGCCGTTCTACCCGCCGTCGTCCCTGGTCAAGGGCCTGATCGTCAACAACCGCGGTGAGCGGTTCGCGGCCGAGGACGGCTACCACGCGCGCACGTCCTACTTCGTGCTCGGCCAGCCGGACGCGACGGCGTACCTGATCGCCGACAGCGACCACATGGAGGAGCAGCGGATGCCGCTGGTGCCGCTGAAGGACGGCTACGAGACCATCGAGGAGATGGAGGCGGGCCTGGAACTGCCCCCAGGCTCCCTGGCCACGACGATGGCCCGCTACAACGAGCACGCCGCCCGCGGCGAGGACCCCGACTTCCACAAGCACCCCGACTGGCTCGCCCCGCAGACCCGGGGCCCGTGGGGCGTCTACGACCTCAGCCTGGGCACCGCCCTGTACGCCGGTTTCACGCTCGGCGGCATGGCCACCACGGTCGACGGCGAGGTACGGCGAGCCGACGGGACGGTCATCGGCGGCCTCTACGCGGCCGGAGCCTGCGCGTCCAACATCGCGCAGGACGGCGCCGGGTACTGCTCGGGCACCCAGCTCGGCGAGGGCTCGTTCTTCGGCCGCAGAGCCGGCCGCGCCGCCGCCCTCCGAGCCCGGCTGCGTTGACCTGCGGCGCGTTGTTGCTATGGCAAGGCCGATAACAACGACACGCCGCAGGTCAACGCGGGACGACCCGGCGGGTCCGTGTGCTGCGGGCCCGCCGGGCGGGGGCGTCAGCCGGCGTAGGTCTCGAACTCGGCCACGCGGGGGGTGCCGGTCGAGGCGGTGATGTTGAAGGTGATCTTCTTCAGCGAGGTCGGGGAGAAAGTGATGACGCCGGCGCCGCTGCCGGAGGTCAGGACGGCGCCGGTGTCGTTGTTGAGAACCTGCCAGGACCCGATGTTGCCGGTGGCGCCCGACGCCTCCCGGATGTTGATCTTGGAGACGGTGGTGGCGGAGCCCCACTTGATCGAGATGGAGCCGGTCGAGCCGGAGGGCGACCAGTAGGTGCTCATGTCACCGTCCCGGACGTTGCCGTAGCTCGTCCCGTCGGCCTTGCTGGAGCCGTCGGAGCCGGCGCCGATGCTGAGGTTGGTCCCGCTGGGCTGCGTCGGCGTGGGCGTCGGGTCGGTGGGTGTGGGTGTGGGGTCGGTCGGGGTGGGGGTCGGTGTCTGCGGTGTGCAGTTGCCGTCCGACACGCGCAGGCCCTTGTTCGCGCCCGCCGTCTGGCTCACGACGCTCGGCACGCAGGACGCACTGTCGAGGCTGTAGGAGTAGGGGATGCTGACCGAGGTGTTGGACTGCGGGTTCGGGCCGGCCGGGTGGTTCTCCCCACCGGGCTCGGTCCAGGTCACGTTGTCGTAGATGTTGCCGCTGACCTGCCAGTAGCCGAGCTCGTCGGTGTAGAAGGTGCCGAGGACGTCCTTGGAGTCCTCGAAGTAGTTGTTCTCCACCTTGACGTGCGCCCCGACCCGGGAATTGATGCCGGACTTGGTGAGGCCCACGAAGTGGTTGTCGTAGGTGTGGGCGGTCCCGGCGCGCAGCAGCGGCGTGCGGGAGTCGATGTTCTGGTACAGGTTGTGGTGGAACGTCACGAAGCCGTTCGACGTGTCGCTCTCGCTGGACCCGATGAGGCCGCCGCGGCCCGAGTTGCGCAGGATGCTGTAGGACAGGGTCACGTACCGGGTGTTGTCCTTCATGTCGAAGAGCCCGTCGAACCCCTCGTCCTCGCCGCCCGACGCTTCGAGGGTGGCGTGGTCGACCCAGACGTTGCGGACGTCGCTCTCCATGCCGATGGCGTCGCCGCCGTTGGACGTGGGCGAGCCCGACTTCTTCACGTTCCGGACGGTCACGTTCCGGATGATGATGTTGCTGGACTCGCGGATGTGGATGCCCAGCTGGTCGAAGACGGCGCCGCCGCCGACCCCGATGATCGTGACGTTGCTGATCTGCTTGAGCTCGATCTTGTCGGCGGCGGTGCTGCAACTGTCGCCCGACACCTTGCTGGTGTTGCCGTGGTTGATCGTGCCCTCGACCTCGATGGTGATCGGGGTGCTGGCGGCGGCCCGGTTGCACAGGGCCGCGTGGATCGCGGTCCCGGTGGTGGCGCGCACCGTCTGCCCGCCCGCGCCGCCGGTGGTCCCGCCGTTCTGGGTCGCGTAGCCGGTGGCGCCGCCGGCCGCGGCCGACACCTCGGGCGTCGACAGGACCACGCCGGCCGTGGCCGCGAGGGCCGTCGTGGCCAGTGCCGCTGAGAGTCGCAGTGCGACGTGTCGTCTCATCTAAAGCTCCTGAGTGTGGAGACCCCGGGCTTTAGCCCTGGGGAGGAAACGCGCCCCCGCGCGATGCCCGGGTGTCACCTCGAACATGTGGGCGAACCTCACCGGCGGGAGGATAGGGTGTGAGGCATGGCGCGGCAGGTGAAGCGGGCTTTCCGGTACCGCTTCTATCCCACGGGCGAGCAGGCGGCGGAGCTGTCCCGCACGTTCGGCTGCGCACGCCTGGTGTACAACCGGGCGCTGGAGGAACGCACCCGCGCCTGGTATTCGGAGCAGCGCCGCGTCTCCTAGGTGGAGACCTCCGCGCTCCTCACCGAATGGAAGAAGACCGGGGAACTGGCGTTCCTGGGCGAGGTGTCGAGCGTGCCGCTGCAGCAGGCGCTGCGGCACCTGCAGACCGCGTTCACCAATTTCTTCGCCGGACGCGCCGCCTACCCGCGCTTGAAGTCGCGGAAGAAGTCCCGGCAGAGCGCGGAGTACACGCGGTCGGCGTTCACGTGGCGGGACGGCCGGTTGAGGCTGGCGAAGATGTCCGAGCCGCTGGACATCCGGTGGTCCCGGCCGCTGCCCGAGGGCGCCGAACCGTCCACGGTCACAGTGTCGCGTGACGCGGCGGGGCGGTGGTTTGTGTCCCTGCTGTGCCAGGACGCCATCGCCCGCCTGGACCCGGTGGAGACGGCCGTGGGCATCGACGCCGGGGTGAGGTCGCTGGTGACGCTGTCGACCGGGGAGAAGGTCACCAACCCCCGGCACGAGCGCCGCGACCGGGAACGCCTGGCCCGCGCGCAGAAAGACCTGGCCCGCAAGACCAAGGGGTCGAACAACCGTGACAGGGCCCGGCAGAGGGTGGCGCGGATCCATGCGCGGATCACCGACCGCAGGCGGGACTTCCTGCACAAGCTGTCGACTCGGCTCGTCCACGAGAACCAAGTGGTCGTGATCGAGGACCTGAACGTCGCGGGCATGGTCGGCAACCATTCCCTGGCCCGCGCTATCTCGGATGCGGCGTGGCGGGACCTGCGGGCCATGCTGGAGTACAAGGCCGACTGGTACGGCCGCGAACTGGTGGTGATCGACCGCTGGTTCCCCTCCAGCAGGCTGTGCGGGGCGTGCGGGACGGTCGCCGGGGCGATGCCCCTCGAGGTGAGGGAATGGGAGTGCGGGTGCGGCGCCCGCCATGACCGCGACGTCAACGCCGCGAAGAACATTCTGGCCGCCGGGCTGGCGGTCACGGCCTGTGGAGCCGACGTAAGACCCAAACGGCGCAAGCCGAGCGGGCAGACGGCGACGAAGCAGGAAACCCAACCGGCGACGGTTGGAATCCCCCGCCTTTAGGCGTGGGGAGGAAGTCAACCTTGCCTCTTCTCTCGCGTGCTGGGGGTTACGGGGTCGCGGCGCTGCCGCCGAAGGTCACGACGAGGTGGCCGTCCGAGCCGAAGTACCAGCCGAGGGCGCCGGCGTAGGACGGGCAGCGGGAGCCGTTCGAGCCGGTCCAGAACTGGTTGGAACCGTCGGCGTCGCCGGCGGTCTTGTCGTTCGACCCGCCGCCGTCGAAGCGGCACGAGGTGTTGTTCCGGAAGACCGAGCCGCCTTCGTCGAAGGAGAAGTTGCGTTCGGCGTTGTCGACGCTGACGTTGTCCGAGATCGTCATCGAGCCGGGGTTGCTGTTGTAGGTGAACCCGTGGTGGCCGTTGTTCACCGCGAAGGAGCGCCGGACGACGTGGCCGACTGGGATGTCCTCGCCGCCGAGCTTGTAGCCGTTGCGGTCGCCGCTTCCCGCCTGGCCGCCGTTGCTGAGCGTGCCGTTGTCGTAGGACAGCGAGTCCTCGATGGTCACCGGGCCGATCGGGCCCGTCTCGCCCTTGGTGTAGAGGTCCCAGCCGTCGTCGATGTTGTTGTGGGACACGTCGTAGCGGAAGACGTTCCCGGGGCCGGAGGTGAGCTTGGCGGCGAAGCCGTCGGCGTCCTCGCCGTCGGAGTCGGCGTTGTCGTGCGACTCCGCGCTCAGGATGAGGTTGCGGGACGGCCACTGGCTCTCGGGGGTGTCCGACGCCATCCGGGAGAGCTGCAGTCCCGTGTCGCGGTTGAACCGGGTCACCGTGCGCTCGATGACGTTGTCGCTGCCGCTCACGAAGATCCCGTTGTCGCCGGCGTGCTCGACGACGATGCCGTACACGTGCCAGTACGAGCCGTTCACCGCCAGGCCCCGGTTCGCGGAGTTCTCGCTCATGGCCGAGAAGTTCAGGACCGGGGTCTCGCCCGGGTAGGCGGACAGCCGCGTGCGGTCGCCGGAGGTGCCGTTGTCGCCCTGCGGGATGGTGACCGTCTGCGAGTACCTGTACGTCCCGCCGCGCATGTAGATCGTGCCGCCGGAGCTGATGCGGCCGATCGCGGACGTGAGGGTCGTCGGGTCCGACTCCGTACCGGACGCGCCGTCGCTGCCGTTCGGCGACACGTACAGCGCGTCCGCGTCGTCCGGCGGCGTGGTGTCGCCGCCGTCGGTCTCGACCTCGATGTAGTCGATGTTGGCCAGGCCGTTGGCGGTGGTGGCCGTGAGGCGGACGGTGTTGCCGCCCGCGTTCAGCGGCACCGTGAGGGTCGCCGTCGTCCAGGAGTCCCACGAGCCGGTGCCCGCGAACTGGACCGACGAGACGGTCGAGCCGTTCACGGTGACGTTCGCCGGCCGCGCGGTGCCGGTTCCGTTGGCGAAACGGACCCTTAATGTCGCCGTGCCCGCGGCTGGGGCGTTCACGGTGAACTGCGCGTAGGCGCCGGTCGCGTTCTCGGTGTTGCAGAATCCGCTGCCCGAGTAGCCGCTGTGGTCGGAGTCGATCGTTCCGCTGCACACCGCCGGGGACTCCCCGGCCTCGTAACGGACGGTGGCGGCCTGCGCCGCCGTGCCGGACAGGGCGACGAGCGCGCCGGCCAGCAGGCCGCCGCACGCGATCACGGGTTTCGTTTGCATGGTTGTCTCCAAGCTCGGTCGGCTTGGCCGACCAGGTTTCGGGAAAAGGGGCGGCGGCGGATGAACGCGCTGCGGTGATGGTCGGATCACCGGTGCGGACCGCCGTATCGGTCGCTGTTCCGAGCCTTTCCCGGGTGGGGGCGGCCGGGCTCGCCGGCGGGGGAGCGGGCGCATGGGGTGGGCCCTTCTGTGGCGATGCGGCTGCGCCGTTGCGGCCGTCTCGATGGCGGGGGACGAGCCGGACGGTCCGTTGTCCGGTGCTACAGAAAGCGCTTTCTCGAACGTTAGGCGTTCATCGCGAACGCGTCAATGGACGTGCCGTCTTTTCATGAGGAACAACGCCGGGTAATTGGCGCGACCGTGTCGGCCAGCCAGCCGAACGCCGCATCCTGCATGGGTCGGTCGAATTGGTGGTCGGTGTCGAAGAAGGCGCCGGTGTAATGGTCCGGCGCATTCCGGTAGGCGTAGGTGATCTGGCGATGGGCCCGATGCATGCCCGCGGCGGGGAAGAGCGGGTCCGCGGTGGCGTAGAGGACCATCAGCGGGGCCGGGGAGCGGGCCGCGACGACGCCGGGCCAGTCGGCCAGCCGGGTCAGGCCCGGCGGGAAGAGCAGCCAGGAGTGCGCGGCCACGTGCTCGTCGCGGAGGTCCCGGAAGGACGAGACCATCGCGGCCACGGCGACGGCGGCGATCCCGGGGTCGAGTGCGCCCAGCAGCGCGGCCCGTGCCCCGCCGCCCGACAGGCCGATCGTGCTGACGGAGCCGACGTCGGGCCGGGAGCGCAGATAGGCGGCGGCCGCGAGGTCCTCGGAGGCGAGGACGCCCGCGAACGACGTGCCCAGCAGCGTGCAGGTCTTCGCCAGGACGTGCTCGTGGTCGCGGGCGGCACGGTCGTAGCGGTCGGGCTCGTCCGTGGACCCGGCCAGCGGGAAGCGCCGGCTGCCCCAGGCGAACACGTCGTGGGCGAGCACCGCGAAGCCCCGGCGTGCCAGCTCGCCCGCGTAGGCGCGGCGGCCGTAGAGCCGGGCGCGCAGCCGGACGATCTCGGCGACGGGCGGCTCCGGGCCGTCCGCGATCTTGTCCTTGCCGGCCCACTTCATCCCCGCGTGGCAGTGCATCGCGACGACTCCGGGCAGCGGGCCCGCGGCGCCCTCCGGGCGGAGCAGGACGGCGCGGGTGCGCGGCCCGAACCCGACCGTCCAGGACAGTTCCTCTCCCGCCAGCCCGGCGTCGGTCCAGCGGCGCTCCACCCGGACGTCGCCGGCGCCCAGCTCCAGGACGCCCAGCGCGTCGCGGAGGCGCTCGGGCAGGTCCGGGCCCGGCGGCGGGAACAGGCCCCGCTCGCGGGCGGCGATCTCCGCCAGGCCGGAGAACTCGCCGAGCATCAGCCGGCCATCCGGGTGCCGCCGGCCGTGAGGCCGACGGGAGCGCCGGTCGCCGCCGACAGGTTCGCCGAGACGCCGATCAGCACGCTCGCGACCCCCGCGCGGTACCCGGCCCGGCGGGTGAGCGGGTCCTCCGACGGGCCCCGGAACACGTCGTCGAGCAGCAGCGCGTCGCCGCCGCCGTGCGCGCCCGCACCCCCCTCGATCGCGATCTCCTCCGGCTTCTGCCAGTGCCGCTGCAGGACGAGCCGCTCCGACGCGCCCTCGGCGTGCTCCTTGCCGGCCGCGGTCGGGTCGATCGCCGCGTGCGGCGGCGTCCACGCCCGCTCGACGACGTCCAGCTCCAGCCGTCCGGCGGTGCCGTTGAAGACGGCCCGGTACCCCTCGGCCGGCGCGTGCGCGTTGAGGGAGTAGGTGAGCAGCGCGCCGCGCTCGTACCGGACGAGGACCGACATGTTGTCGTCGATCGTCACGCCCTCGCCGAACACGTCCTGGTCGCGGAGGTAGCCGTCCTCGTGCTCGGCGTCCAGGTAGAGGCTCTTCAGCCGGGGATCGGCGGACATGTCCAGCAGGAACGGGTCCGTGCCCAGCCCCGGAGCGTGGAACGCCCGTGCGGGACGGTCGTCGAGCCCGCGCGCGCGGGCGTTGCCGGCGCCGTAGAAGCGCAGCGAGGTCTGGGCGTAGACGGATGCGGCGGCGTCGTCGATCCACCAGTTGACCAGGTCGAAGTGGTGGGTGGCCTTGTGCACCAGCAGGCCGCCGGAGTTGGCCCTGTCCCGGTGCCAGCGGCGGAAGTAGTCGGCGCCGTGGATGGTGTCGAGCGCCCACGAGAAGTGCACCGAGGTGACGTCGCCGATCGCGCCGTCCGCGAGGAGCCGGCGGACGGCGCTGTTGCGCGGCGAGTAGCGGTAGTTGAAGGTGACGATGAGCCTGCCGGTGCTCCGCTCGGCCGCCGCGGCGATCGCCGCGCAGTCCTCGGCCGTGGTGCACAGCGGCTTCTCGACGACGACGTCCTTGCCCGCGTCCAGCGCCTCGACCACGTAGCGGGCGTGGGCGGCGTCGACGGTGGCGACCACGACGGCGTCGGCGTGCCCGAGCATCGCGCCGAACTCTCCGGGCGCGAAGCACGGCACGTCGCGGCCGATCCGGTCGAGGTAGTAGCGCAGGCGCGTCCGGTTGGGGTCGCAGAGCGCGGCGATCTCGCCGGTGCCGCTCCACGCGCCGAGCAGCGCGTCGACGTACATCTGCGCCCGGTGGCCGAGCCCGACGAAGGCGTATCGCATGGTGGGGGAACTCCAGGGGGCGGGGGTGGCGCCGTGCGGCCCGGCCTGTTCACGGGCCGCACGGCTCGTCACGGGGTCACCCGTCAGCGGGGCCCGTCACTGGGACAGGGCGTTGTTGGCCTCGGTCAGGAAGGTCTTGGCCGCATCGTCCGGCTTGGCCTTCCCGAACAGCACCGAGTCGGTGGCGCGCTTGAGGATGTCCTCCATCTCCATCGCGCCCTTCGGCGGGACGACGATCGGGCTGAGGTCGCCCTTGATCGAGTCCATGAACGCCAGCACCTTCTGGTCGGCCGGGGACAGCTTGCCCTTGATCGCCGCGATGACCTGGGCGTTGGTCGGCAGGCCCCGGTCGCTGAGCAGGATCGCGCCGGCGTCCGGGTCGTTGACCAGGAAGTCGACGAACTTCTGGGCGGCGGCGGCCCGCTCGGTCTTGGCCGAGATCGTGTAGTACATCGCCGGCTGCAGGAACATGCCGGAGGCGGCGGCGCCCGGCGTCTTCGGCATGCGCAGCAGGTCCAGGTCCTGGCCGGAGCCCTTGGTCAGCGCGTCGAGCTGGTTGCTCCACCAGCTTCCGAAAGCGCTTTCGTTGGTGGCGAGCAGAGCCTGGTCGACCTTGGTGCCGGTCTCCAGCATCTCGGCGGCGCCCGGCCCGGCCTTGCTGCCGATGATCTTCTGCAGCAGGGCCCACCAGTCCTTGATGGTCTGCTCGGACAGGGCGACCTTGCCGCCCGAGTAGAACTGCTCACCGCGCTGGCCGGCGTAGATCTGCAGGAACGCGGGGTTCTCGTTGTACTCGGTGCCCCAGACCTTGCCGCCGCTCTTCTCGGTCACCTTCTGGGACGTCGCGATGTAGTCGTCCCACGTCCACGTCTTGTCGTCCGGGACCTTCTGGCCGTACTTCTTCAGGGTCGCCTTGTTGACGACCATCGGGAACGCGTTGACGCCGGTGGGGATCGCGAACTGCTTGCCGTCGACCTGGCCGGCCTTGAGGACGCCCTGGTCGAGGCCCGCGGTGTCGACCTTCCCGTGCACGTCGGCGAGCATGCCGCGGCCCGCGTACTCCGCCAGGCCGCGGATCTCGATCGACATGACGTCCGGCGCGTCGCCGGCCGCCGCCTTGGTGGCCAGCTTCTCGTAGTAGCTGTCCCAGTCGGAGAAGTCGCCCTCGACGTCGATCGCGGGGTTCTTCTTCTCGAACTCGGCGATGGCCGCCTCGGTCAGCTTCTGCCGCGAGTCGCTGCCCCAGTAGGAGAAGACGAGCTTCGTCTTGCCACCGGAATCACCGTCGTCGCCGCTTCCGCACGCGGTGGCCGACACCGCGAGCAGGGTGACGGCCGCGGCCGCCAGGATGCGTTTCATCTGTTCATACCTCCGGGGGACAGGAAGGGGGAGGAGGGTTCTGGGGCCGGTTCCTATTTGAGGCCGGTGGTCGCCACACCTCGGACGAGGTATTTCTGGCCGGCCAGGAAGAAACCGAAGATCGGGCCGAGCGAGATGATCGACATCGCGAACATCGGCCCCCAGGAGGAGTCGCCGCTGGAGTCCATGAACTGGCGCAGCGCGACCGGGGCGGTGAGGTTGTCGGAATTGGTCAGGTAGAGGTTCTGGGTGAAGAAGTCGTTCCACGTCCAGATGAACGTGAAGATCGCCGTGGTGGCCAGCGCCGGGACGCAGAGCGGCATCACCACCTGGAGGAACGTGCGGAGGTGCCCCGCGCCGTCGATGGCCGCCGCCTCGTCCAGCTCCCGGGGGAGGGTGCGGATGAACTGCACCATCAGGAAGATGAAGAACGCGTCGGTGGCCAGGAACTTCGGCACGACGATCGGCCAGATCGTGTTGATCCAGCCGATCTTGCTGAACGCGATGTACTGCGGCACGACCGTCACATGGTGCGGCAGCATGATCGAGACCAGCATGATCGCGAACCAGAGCCTCTTGAGCGGGAACTCCAGCCGCGCGAACGCGTAGGCCGCCAGCGAGCAGGCGGCCAGGTTGCCGACGACCGCCAGGGACGTGATGACCGCGGAGTTCCACAGGTAGTAGCCGAAGGAGTGCTTGAGCGCGTCCCAGCCGCCGGAGTAGTTGGCGCCGGTCACCTCGGTCGGGACGAGGCCGGGCTCCCGGAAGATCAGCTCCTCGGGCTTGACCGAGCTGGAGATCATCCAGAGCAGCGGGTAGAGCATGAACAGCCCGAACACGATCAGCACGACGTGCTTGGTCAGTCGCGAGGCGGGCCGGAACAGCACCGGCACGCGCTTACTTGTCGTCGCCATAGAAGACCCAGAATCGAGACATGAGGAAGTTGACGGCGGTGAGGGCCCCGATGATGAGCAGGAGCACCCACGCCATGGCGGCCGCGTATCCCATCTCGTAGTTCTTGAAGCCCTTGAGGTAGAGGTAGAGCGTGTAGAAGAGGGTCGAGTCGACCGGCCCGCCGTTGCCGCCGCTGACGACGAACGACTGCGTGAACGACTGGAACGACTTGATCACCTCGAGCACGGCGTTGAAGAAGATGATCGGGGTGAGCAGCGGCAGCGTGATCGACCGGAACTGCCGCAGCCGGCCGGCGCCGTCCACCCGCGCCGCCTCGTACAGGTTCCGCGGGATCTGCCGCAGCCCGGCGAGGAAGATGACCATCGGGGCGCCGAACGTCCAGACGTGCAGGACGATCAGCGTCCACAGCGCCGTGTCCGGGCTCGTGACCCAGCCCTGGCCCTCGTAGCCGAACCAGCCGAGGAACGTGTTGACGATCCCGTCCGTCCCGAAGATCTTCCGCCACAGGATCGAGATCGCCACGCTGCCGCCGAGCAGCGAGGGCAGGTAGAAGACCGACCGGTAGAACGACAGGCCGCGCAGCCCCCTGTCCAGCGCCAGCGCCAGCCCGAGGGCGAACGCGAGCTGCAGCGGGACCGAGACGACCACGTAGGTGGTCGTGACCTTGAGGGAGTTCATGTAGCGGTTGTCGGCCGTGAACATCTTGTCGTAGTTGTCCAAGCCGACCCAGTGCGCCTGGCTCAGCAGGCTGTAGTCGGTGAACGACAGGTACAGCGAGGCGATCATCGGGCCGAGCGTGATGGCGAACAGGCCGATGAACCAGGGGGCCAGGAACAGGTAGGCGGCCCATGCCTGTGAGCGGGCGCGGGAGCTCTTGCGGCGGGCGGGGCGGCGGATGGCCGTCCGCACGGAGGGCGGGACCGTCGGCTCGGCCGTCCCCGTCGCCGTGTCGGCCGCGGCGGGCCTCAGCGTCATCACTGGCCCTTCGGTGAGTCGGAGGTGGTTTGAGATAGCGCTTTCTTAGCGCGGATCCGGAGATGACGTCAACCCTTTGCAGTGAGATTCCTCACTGACGGATGCGGTCTGATCTGGCATAACGCGAGGTCAGGGCAAAAATAGGGGCCGGAGCTCCATCGGACGAGCTCCGGCCCCGCTGCTTGTTACTACAACCGTTTGCAGTCGCTCAGGACACGGTGAAGCGGTACTCGGTGGCCGAGGCGAGCTCCTCGCCGGGCCGCAGGACCGCGGACGGGAACGCCGGCCGGTTCGGCGCGTCGGGGAAGCGCTGGGTCTCCAGGCACAGCCCCGCGAACGGCCCGAACGGCGTGGCGGCGGCGTCCAGCATGTGGCCCGTGTAGAACTGGACGCCCGGTTCGGTGGTGGTGACCTCCATCGAGCGTCCGCTGCCGGGATCGGTGACCGCCGCCCGGCCCTGGAGGACGTAGCAGTGGTCGTAGCGGCCGCCGAGCCGTGCGTCGACCCGCGCCGGGGCGGTGAAGTCGAACGGCGTCCCCGCCACCGGGGCCAGTTCGCCCGTGGGGATCTTCCCCTCGTCGACCGGCAGGTAGCGGTCGGCCTCCAGCATCACCACGTGACCGCGTACGTCCCCGGCGCCCGCCAGGTTGAAGTAGGAGTGGTTGGTCAGGTTGACCACGGTCGGGGCGTCGGTCGTCGCCCGGTACTCCAGCCGCAGCGTGTCGCCGTCCAGCAGGTACCGGACGCTCGCCGTCAGCGCCCCCGGGTAGCCCTCGTCGCCGTCCGGGCTCACCAGGCTCAGCAGCAGGTCCGCCGGGCCCGCCGACTCCACCTGCCACACCCGCTTGTCGAAGCCGCGGAGGCCGCCGTGCAGGCTGTGCGCCCCGTCGTTGACCGGGAGCCGGTACTCCGTGCCGTCGAGGGTGAACCTGCCGCGGGCGATGCGGTTGCCGTACCGGCCGACGACCGCGCCGAAGTACCGGCTGCGCCGCAGGTAGTCCTCCAGCGTGTCGAGGCCGAGGACGACGTTGGCGCCGTCGGCCACCTCCAGCCGCTGGACGGTCGCGCCGTAGGTGAGGACCGCGACGCGGAGCCGCCCGTTGTCCAGCACGTGCCGTTCGACCTTCTCGCCTTCCGGGGTGACGCCGAAGGCGATGTCGTGACTTGTCATGGGAGTCCTTTCGGGGGAGCGGTGGACTCGCGGACCACCAGGTGCGTCTCCAGCACGGTGGCCGCGCTCATCGACGTGATGAGCAGGTCGACGGCCATGCGCCCGGCGTCCGCCGTGGGCATGGCGACGGTGGTGAGCTTGGGCCGGTAGAGGCGTCCGGTGATGGAGCCGTCGATGCCGATCACGCTGATGTCGTCGGGCACGCCGACGCCCAGCTCGTCCAGCCCCTCGATCAGGCCGATGGCGACGAGGTCGTTGTAGGCGAGCACGCCGGTCACGCCCGCCGCCGCCACCCGCCCGGCGACGGTCACGCCGCCCTCCTCGGTGGGCGCGTTGGGGCCGATGACGACCGTTTCGAGGCCGGGCACGTCCGCGACGGCCTTGCGGATCTCGCCGCTCGTCCAGGAGCCGGACGGCCCGGACACGAGCGCGACCCGCCGGTGGCCGAGCCCGGCGAGGTGCTCCATCGCGGTGCGGGCGCCGCGGGCGACGTCCATGACGACGGTCGTCACGCCGCGCAGCCGCCGGTTGACCAGGACGAACGGGATCGTTTCGACCAGCCTCTCCAGCGCCTTGTTCGACGACCTGGGGCTGCACAGCACGATGCCGTCGACCTGCTTGGAGAAGGCCAGCACGAGCTGCTCCTCCTTCGCGGGGTCCTCGTCGGTGTCGGCGACGAACAGGTGGTAGTCCTGGGCGCGGGCGGCGGCCTGCGCGGCCTTGATCAGCGGGGGGAAGAACGGGTTCGCGAGGTCGGCCACGATGAGACCGAGGTTGCCGGTCCGGCCCGTGGTGAGCGACCGTGCCGCCCGGTTGGGCCGGTAGCCGAGCCGCTCGGCCACCGCCATCACCCGGGTCCGCGTTTCGGTGTTCACCATGTGCGGCGCGGAGAAGGTCCGCGACACCGTCGACACGTGTACGCCGGACGCGTGGGCGACGTCCCGGATAGTCACTGCCATGGCGCCTACCTTAACGCAACCGTTTGCACGTTCGAGGTGATCACTGCGACCGTTTCTGCTGGTCGTGCGCCACTCACTTGACGGGCCGGGCATGCTGGCGCAATCGTTACTGCAACTGGTTGCAGCGAGCTGAGGAGTCCATGCGGTGAGCAGAGTGCTCGTCACCGGAAGCGCGGGCCGACTGGGCCGCAGCGTCGTCACCACCCTGGCGGCGGCCGGACATGAGGTGATCGGCGTCGACAGCGCCCCGGGCACCCCCCGGGAGGCCGCCGAATCCCTGCCCGCCGACCTGACCGATCTCGGCGAGGCCCACTCGGTCCTCACCCGGTTCCGTCCGGACGCGGTGGTCCATCTCGCCGCGATCGCCGTCCCGTTCGGCCGGACGGACGCCACGACGTTCCGGGTCAACACCCAGCTGGCGTTCAACGTCTGCGCGGCGGCGGTGGCGCTGGAGGTGCCGGAGCTGGTCGTCGCGAGCAGCCCGACGGTGCTGGGCTACGGCGCGCCCGGCGGCTGGACGCCCGACTACCTGCCGCTGGACGAGGAGCACCCGACGCGGCCGTGGAACGTCTACAGCCTGTCGAAGCTGGTCGCCGAGCAGACGATGCGGACGTTCGCGCGCTCGGCGACAGGCACGAGGATGGCCGCGTTCCGGCCCTGCTTCGTCATCGCGCCCGAGGAGTGGGAGGGCGCGCCGACCCAGTCGGGGCACACCCTGCGCGAGCGGCTGGACCGGCCCGAGATCGGCAGCGTCTCGCTGTTCAACTACCTCGACGCCCGGGACGCCGGCGAGTTCATCGGCGCGCTCCTCGCCCGGCTGCCGGAACTGGAGCGCAACGGCGAGGTGTTCTTCGCCGGCGCGGGGGACGCGCTGGCCCGCGAGCCGCTGGCCGAGCTGCTGCCCCGCTTCTTCCCCGCGACCGAGGAGGCCGCCGGCGCGCTCACCGGCGCGGCCCCGGCGTTCTCCGCCGCCAAGGCCGAGCGGCTGCTCGGCTGGACCGCCAAGCGCAGCTGGCGCACCGAACTCGCCTGAAGGGCCCGCCATGATCAAGGATTTGTCGGTCGTCCCGCGGTCGGTCCCGCTGGCCCGGCCGTGGGGCGCGGACGTCCGGTACAACCACGTCCTGTTCGTCACGCTCACGCTGGACGACGGGCGCTCGGGCACCGGGATCTCCTGGACCCCGCGGATCGGGGCGCACTCGGTCAGAGCGCTGCTGGAGCACGACGTCCGCGACGCCGTGATCGGGCTTCCGGCGCATTCCGGCGTGGTGTGGGACCGGCTGTCGGCCCATCTCAGCGAGGCGGGGCGGTCGGGGATCGTCCCGATCGCGATGGCCGGGGTCGATCTCGCGCTGTGGGATCTGGAGTGCGGTGACCGTTCCCTGGTGGACGTCCTCGGGGCCCGGCGCGGCAGCGTCCCGGTCTACGGCAGCGGGATCAACCGGCACTACTCGCTGGAGGAGCTGACCGCCCAGGCCGAGCGGTGGGCCGCCGCGGGACACCCCGCCGTCAAGATCAAGGTCGGCCGGCCCTCGCTCGCCGAGGACGTCGAGCGGGTCGCCGCCGTCCGGGAGGTCGTCGGCCCCGGCACGGCGCTGATGATCGACGCCAACCAGCGGTGGGACCTGTACCGGGCCCGGACCGCGCTGCGGGCGCTGGAGCGGTTCGACCCGTTCTGGATCGAGGAGCCGCTGCCCGCCGACGACATCGCCGCCCATGCGGAGCTCCGCCGAAGCATCGGCACGCCGATCGCGGTCGGCGAGAACGTCGCCACCGCGCACGGCTTCCGCGACCTGCTGACCGCCGGCGCCTGCGACGTCGTCCAGCCGAACGTGGTGCGGGTCGGCGGGATCACCCCGTTCCTGCGCATCGCCGGCCTCGCGCGGGTCTTCGACGTGCCGGTCTACCCGCACCTGATGACCGAGCTGTCGGGCCAGCTCGCCCTCGCCCTGCACGACCCTGTGATGGTGGAGCGCGCCGAGGACGCCACCCTCACCGATCTCGGGCTGCTCGCCGACCCGTCTCCGGTGGAGATCACCGGCGCGGAGCTGCGGGCGACGGGCGCGCCGACGAGGTGGTCGTCGTGAGACCGGCGAAGGTCGTCGTCGCCGGCGTCAACGGCTACGGGCGCAACCACCTGGAGAACGTCCGGCGGCTGGCGGCGGCGGGCCGGGCCGAGCTGGCCGGGGTGTGCGACGTCCGGCCGCCGTCCGGGCTGGACGTGCCGAGCGGGCCGGATCTTCCCGCGCTGATCCGGGAGACCGGGGCCGAGGTCGCGGTGATCGCCACTCCGATCCACACCCATGCGCCGCTGGCGGTGGCCGCGCTCCGGGCCGGGGCGCACGTGCTGCTGGAGAAGCCGCCCGCGCCGTCGGTCGAGGAGTTCGCGGCGATCTCCGCCGCGGTGGCCGAGACCGGGCTCGCCTGCCAGGTCGGCTTCCAGTCGCTCGGCTCGGACGCGATCCCGGCCGCCCGGGACGTGCTCGGCGAACCCGTCCGCGCCATCGGGGTGGCCGGGTCGTGGACCCGCCCGTTCGGCTACTACACCCGCTCGGCGTGGGCGGGCCGCCGCCGGCTGGACGGGGCCGACGTCATGGACGGGGCCCTCACCAACCCCTTCGCCCACGCCGTGGCCTCCGCCCTGGCCGTCGCCGGAGCGGACACGGTCGACTCGATCGCCGGCATCGAACTGGAGCTGTACCGCGCCAACGCGATCGAGTCCGACGACACCTCCAGCGCCCGGCTTCGCCTCACCGGCGGGACGGTCATCGCGATCACCGTCTCGCTCTGCTCCGACCGGCGCACCGAGCCCTACCTGCACCTCCACGGCGAGACCCGGTCGGCGCGGCTGTTCTACACCCTCGACGAGATCGAGACGGGCGGGGCCCGCACCGGCTACGGCCGCGTGGATCTGCTCGGCAACCTCCTCGCGCACATCCGGGACGGCGCTGATCTCCTGGTGCCGCTGGCACGCACGGGCGGGTTCACCCGGCTGCTGGACGCGATCCGCCTCGCCCCCGAACCGGAGCCGATCGAGGGGCGGTTCGTCCGGACGGAACCGTCCCGGCTGGTCCTGCCCGGCGTCGAGGGTCTGATCGTCCGCGCGGCGCAGGGCCTCAAGACGCTCTCCGAGCTGGGCTTCCCCGGCAGCCTCGGGCCGGTTTCGGCTCCGTGGCCGGAGACGGTGCTGCGTGCGGGCGGGCAGGAGGTGGCCGCCTACGTCCAGCGCGGGGACCTGCAGGCCACCGACGCTCCCCGGCCCCACCTGCACCCCGTCCGGACCCTCGGCGGGACGGTCGTCACCGAGACCCAGCCGGACGACCACGTCCACCACTTCGGGGCGGGCGTCGCGATCTCCGACGTCGACGGGGTCAACTTCTGGGGCGGCTCCACCTACGTCCCCGGTGAGGGCCCGAAGATCCTCCCCAACCACGGGCGGCAGCGCCGCCGCACGCTCCGCCCCGTCGGCGGTGGCTACGCGGAGAGCCTCGACTGGGTCGGCCCGGACGGGACCGTCCTGGCCGCCGAGGAGCGGACCCTGACCGCACGCCCCGTCGCCGATGCCTGGGCGCTCGATTTCGCGTTCACGCTCACCGGCCGGACCGGGAAGCCCCTCGTCCTGCAGAGCTCGGCCTGCAAGGGCCGGACCGGCGCGGGCTACGGCGGCTTCTTCTGGCGCGCGCCCAAGGACTCCGCCGGCCTGAACGCCTTCACCGGCGAGGCGTCCGGGGAAGAGGCCGTGCACGGCAGCGTCACGCCCTGGCTGGCGCTGACCTCGGACGCGTGGAGCCTGCTGTTCGTCCAGACCACCGGGCTCGACCCGTGGTTCGTCCGGGTCGCCGAATACCCCGGCGTGGGCCCGGCCCTGGCGTGGGAGGAACCTCTGACCGTCCCGGATCACCTGACCAGGTCGATCACGGTCGTGGTCGCCGACGGGCGGCTGACCCCCGGCCGGGCCCACGGCCTCGCCGCCGAAGCGACGGCCCCATGAGGATCTTCATCGCCGGCGACTCCACGGCCGCCGACTATCCGTCCGGCCAGGCGCCGCAGGCGGGCTGGGGGCAGGCCCTCGCCGCGCTGCTGGACGTCCCGGTCGTCAACGCGGCCTACCCGGGCGCCAGCGTGCGCAGTTCGATCGAGCGGCTCGGCATGCACGACCGGATCATGAGCGAGATCGGCCCGGACGACACCCTGCTGATCTGCTTCGGCCACAACGACGGCAGGCACGACCAGGGCAGGTTCGCCGCCCCCTACGGCGCCTACACCTCCTGCCTGCGCCGCTATGTCGCGGGCGCCCGGTCACGAGGCGCCCGCCCGGTGCTGGTGACGTCGGTCGAACGCCGCACGCCCGGCGGATCACCGACGCACGGCGAGTATCCGGCGGCGATGAAGGCGCTGGCCGCCGGCGAGCACGTCCCGCTGATCGACCTCCAGGCCGCCAGCGCGCGCCGCTGGCGGGAACTGGGCCCCGACGCCACCAGAGAGCTCTTCCTGTGGCTCGGACCGCATCCCAACTATCCGCGCGGCAGCGCCGACGACACCCACTTCACCGCGGCGGGCGCGATCGAGGCCGCGCGGCTGCTGCTCGCGGAGGCCGGGCCGCTGCTGCCGCCCGCCCGCCCGCGCCCCGCCGACCTGACCTGGCGGACCCCGATGCCGGTCTGGAGCGTCGACGCGCGCTCGGGACGCCCGCGCGGGGAGTACGCGTCGGCCACCCCGCAGGAGGTCGGAGCGGTCTGCCGCCGCGCCGCCGACCTGCTGCCCGTCCTCGACGAGGCCGGGCCGCGGGGCCGCGCCGCACTGCTGGACGCGGTCGCCGCCGCCCTCGACGCGCGCGTGACCGGACTCGCCGCGGCGGCCGACGCCGAGACCGGCCTCGGCGAGGCGCGGCTGACCGGCGAGGTCGCGCGCACCAGCGGACACCTCCGCGTGTTCGCCGACACCCTCCGAGAAGGCTCCTTCCTGGACGTCCGCCTGGACTCCGGTCCCGACCTGCGCCGCATGAACGTCCCGCTCGGCGTAGTCGGCGTGCTCTCCGCGTCCGACTTCGCGTTCAGCGTCGGCGGCGGCGACACTGCGAGCGCCCTCGCCGCCGGCTGCACCGTGGTCGTCAAGGCGCACGAACTCCACCCGGAGACCTCGGCCCTGACTCTCGGCGCGCTGCGCGCGGGCGCCGCCGCCGCGGGCCTCCCCGAGGACGTGGTCCAGTTGGTCCACGGACGCGAGGCGGGCACCGCCCTGGTCAAGGACGCCAGAGCGAAGGCGATCGCCTTCACCGGCACCGCCCGCGACGGCCGGAACCTGTACGACCTGGCCCTGACCCGCCCAGAGCCGATCCCGTTCTACGGCGAGCCCTGCGGCCTCAACCCGCTCATCGTGACCCCCGGCGCGGCGAAGTCCCGCCTGGCAGAAATCGCCGAAGGGGCGGCGTCCACCGGACCCGGTCTCGTCCTCGCCCCCGCGGGCTCCGGCCTCCCCGAGGCGATGGCCGAGCACGTCACGGACGCCGCCCCGCAGACCCTCCCCGGCGACGCCCTCCGCGCCGCCTACACTGAAGGCGCGGCCGCCCGCGCGGCCATCCCCGGCCTGCGCACGGTCGCGACCGGTCGGCCGAGCGGCGACCGCCAGGTCACCGCCCATCTCATGGCGGGCCCGGTGACCCTCCTCGGCCGGTCCGAACTCCTCCTGGAGGAATGCTTCGGCCCGATGACCGTCGTCCTGGGGTACAGCGGTGAGGACGACCTGGCCGAGGCCCTCGCCGCCGTCCCCGGCACCCGCACGGTCACGCTCCACAGCGAGCCTGACGAGACCGACCTCGCCGCACGCTTGGTCGCCCTGATCCGCGACCGCGCCGGCCGCCTGGTATTCGACTCATACCCGACCCCGACCCCGACTCCGGCCGCCCCGCCCGGCACGGCCGCCATAACCCGCTTCCTCCGCCCCGTCATCTACCAGAACTGCCCGCCGCACCTTCTCCCGCCGCCCCTACGCGACGACAACCCATGGCACCTACCCCGCCGCCACGACGGGACCCTCACTCTTCCCGGAGCCTGAAATCTGTGCCGCTGCTGAGGAGGTCGGCGGACGTCTGCCGCATGACGTCCAAGAACGACATCACGGTCGCCTCGGCGGGCATGGGGCGATGGACGACCAGCACCCTGCGCGCCTCGCCGTCGTTGAGAGGACATACGCGTACCCCGGCCGGTACCTTCGCGGCCAGGACCGACCATGGCATCACCGTGGCCCCGGCCCCCGCCGCGACGAGCGCCAGCGTCACCGCGTAGTCGCGGGTCTCGAACTCGACCCGCGGCGCCGCGCCCGCAGCCGAGAGCATCCGGTCGAGCGCGATCCTGTTGGCGTGGCCGGGGCCGCCGGAGATCAGCGGTAGCCCTGCCAGCCGCCGGGCCGGCAGCGCGCCGGTGTCCGCGCCGGTCCGCCAGTCCGCCGGTATGGCCGCGACCAGAGGGTCGGCGAACAGTTCCGCCACGACGAGACCGGCGGGGTCGAGCGGTGCCGTACCGGGGTAGACGTGTGACAGGAGCAGGTCCAGCTCACCCGTCCGCACACCGTCGTATCCGCCCGGCGGCTCTATCTCGGTGAGCGACAGCCGCACGGCGGGGAACCGCGCGCGGAAAGTGGCGATGGCCGGTGCGAGCAAGGTCAGGGCTCCGGAGGTGAAGCCCCCCAGCCTGACCTCTGCGGAGCGCAGCCCCGCGACGTCCCGCACCGCCTGTTCGGCCGCCGCGAGCCGGTCCACGATGGCGTCGGCGTGGTCCAGCAGGACGCGTCCCTCGGCGGTGAGTTCGACGCCCGCGTGGGTGCGCGTCGCAAGGGTTGCGCCGGCCTCCCGCTCCAGTTTGCTCAACTGCTGGGACACGGCGGATGGGGTGTAGCCCAGCGTGCTCGCAGCCCGGGCGATCGATCCGGTCCGGGCCACTTGGGTGAAGACCTTCAGCCGCACTACATCGAGCATAAGCAAAGGTTAATGCCTGTCGGCCGGAGTCGCTTGTTTGCTTATGGTCTCCTGGCCACACTTGACGTGTATGACGGCCTTCCGGCCTTGTCACCCGGCATGTACCACGCAAAGGAACCCCATGCCCACGCGGCTGCTCTACCTGGACGACTCCCGGCGCACCGAGGCGGACGCCACGATCGTGCGAGTGCACAACGACGGCGGCGACACCACGGTCGTCCTGAACGAGACGATCTTCTATCCGCAGGGCGGCGGCCAGCCGACCGACCGCGGCCGCCTGTCCACGGGGCGGGGCGGCCTGGACGTCCGGCGCGTCGCCTTCGTGAACGGCGAGGTGCTGCACATCGGCCCCGCGGAGGGCGAACTGGACGCGGGGGAGACCGCGCACCTGGCCGTCGACCCGGCGGTACGGCGCGAGCACGCCCTCCTGCACACGGGCGGGCATCTGGTGATGACCGCCGTCGACCGGCTCGTCGGCTATCACCCGACGAAGGGCTACCACTTCCCGAACGGTCCGTACGTCGAGTTCGACAGCGCGCTCCCGGTCGGGGAGCGGGAGTTCTTCGCCGCGAAGGTCCAGGACGCCATGGACGGCATGGTGGCCGAGGACGCCGAGGTGACGAGCTACTTCTGCGAGCCCGAAGAGCTCCGTGGCGACGGTGTCCACGTGCCGGCCGAGATCCCGGCGGGCAAGCCGACCCGCGTGGTCGTCACGGCCGGGTACAGGTCGCCGTGCGGAGGCACCCATGTCCGCCGCCTGGGAGAGCTCACCGGCCTCAAGGTCAGGAACGTCAAGGTGAAGTCCGGGCGCACGCGAGTCAGCTACACGGTCGCCTGAGGTGGCGGCACAGACCCGAGTCGGCGGGGACGAACTGCACCAGCGACACATCGCGGGACTGGCCGACCGCCACCGGGAGCTTATCGAGCTGATGCGGATGGTCGGCGTCCACCGGCAGGAGGTCGCGACCGGCGACGGCTCCGCCGAGGTGCGGACCGTCCTCGCGCCCGACCCCGACCAGTCCCGTGCCACCAGGGAACTGTTCGCCGCATATATGGCTCAAGTCCGGATCGTCCTAGCCTTTCTGCGCAGGGTTGACGTCGGGACGGCGGCGCGCTTCGCCCAAGCGGCCGAAAGGCTTAGCAGCTATTTCCTGCTGCGGCGTCAGGGCGGCGACATCCCGTTCGACCTGTGGAAGGAACTGTTCACGCGGGAATCGGCCGCTCTCGTCGAACTGCAGGCGCGGCTCATCGCCGACAACGAGGACGCGTTCGCGCTCCTGCGGGACCGAACCCCGGTGTGGCAGGTGGACTTCGAGCTCAGCATCGCGCGGGGCGAGAACGGCTTCCGGCTGGACGCGCGGTCGCCGCTCGGGTCGGCTGGGACCACACTCAAGCTCGATCTCGCTCCGGGTGAGCTGGAGAACTTCGTCCTGGCCTACTGCGGACCCAAGCCTGCGGTCCGGCAGGGCGGCGTCCCGCGAGCGCTGGAACCGCTCGCGGAGTTCGGCGGAAGGCTCTTCGCCGGGGTCTTCCGGGAATCGGTGCGCGACCTCCTGCAGCAGACCCGCGCGCAAGCGGTAGGCGTCGGGAACGGACTGCGGGTACGGCTGCGGCTCGCCGAGGCGGCGGAACTTCAGACGATCCCTTGGGAACTGCTCTACGACGGCACCGACTTCCTCTGCCTCTCGCCCCATCACTCGGTCGTCCGCCACCTCGACCGCGTGGCGTCACCGGCCACCGCCACGTCCACGCATCCGCTCCGTGTGCTCGTCACGGTCAG
Organism: Actinomadura latina NBRC 106108; assembly: GCF_001552195.1. GTDB lineage: Bacteria > Actinomycetota > Actinomycetes > Streptosporangiales > Streptosporangiaceae > Spirillospora > Spirillospora latina. The sequence goes on along the minus strand of NZ_BCQS01000019.1, from coordinate 136,223 downwards.
TTCCCCGCGGGACCTGCCGCGCCTGGACACCGAGGCCGAGATCGAGACCATCAGAGTGGCGTTGGGCCCGCTCATCGAACTGGGTCTCGTCGAGCTGAGCTTCACCCGGGACGCGACGCTGCTGGCCCTGCAGCGGACGTTGCGCAGGGCCAATGAGGCGGGCCGTCCGATTCACATATGGCATTTCATGGGGCACGGCCACAAGGACGCGCGAGAAGGCCTCGGAATGCTCGACTTCGAAAGGGACGGCAAGAGCGCGCCGGTCTCGGGGTTTCATCTCGGCACGCTCTTCCGGAACCACCCCCAGCTGCGGCTCGTGTTTCTCAACGCGTGTGAAACCGGGGCCATGGACCAGTTGGACGCCATGTCCAGTCTTGGCGGCGCGCTCGTCGAACGCGGAGTTCCGACGGCCGTCACGATGCAGTTCCCCATCTCCGACGACGCGGCCGTCACCTTCACGGAGGAGTTCTACGCGTCGCTGGTCGACGGCCTGACCATAGACGCGGCCGTCACCGAGGCCAGGCGCGCCATCTTCTTCAGCGCCAACCACAATGAGTGGGCCACGCCCGCCGTGTTCGCTCGCCAGGCGAACGCCGAAGTGCTGCTCCGGGCCGGGCGCGCTGGACGCGATACGCTGGAAATGTAACGGCAGACCTCCCTTCGGGCGGGGCCCTGGGGCGGCGGTACCAGGCGAGGCTCGATGGACCACGCTCCGGACTTCGGTTCCGAACTCCGGCGGCTGCGCGAGGCCGCCGGCTGGTCCCTTTCCGAGCTGTCACGGCGGATCAATTACAGCAAGGGCCATCTCAGCAAGATCGAGAACGGCCTGGCCCATCCCAACCCGGCCATGGCGGCGCGCTGCGACGAGGTCCTCGAAGCCGGTGGCGTCCTCCGGTCGGCGCTGAGCAGCCGAGCGCTCGGGGCGTCCCGGCGCAGGCCCGCGTCTCCGGCTGCACCGGTCCTGGCCCGGCCGTCGGGCCTGCCCCGGGACACGGCCGGTCTGCGGGGACGAGATACCGAACTCGGCGAGATCATCGAAGTCCTGGCGGGTGAGAGCGCGGACGGTCCCGGTGTGGTGACCATCTGCGCGGTCGTCGGAATGGGCGGCGTCGGCAAGACGGCCGTCGCCGTGCACGCCGCGCACCGGTTGCGCGACCGTTTCCCGGACGGCTGCCTGTTCATGGACCTGCACGGGTATGCCGATACGGCGATGGTCGAACCGGCGGACGCGCTCAATCGGCTGCTTCGCCGGCTCGGTGTCCCCGGAGAAGGGATCCCCCCGCACGCAGAGGACCGTTCCGCCCTCTTCCGTGACTGCGTCGCGAGCAGGTCCCTGCTGCTGTTCCTGGACAACGCCCGTGACGCCGCGCACGTCCTGCCGCTTCTGCCGGGCACGGACGGCTGCCGTGTGCTCGTCACCAGCCGGAGTGACCTCAGCGCATTGGAGGACGCGCACCGCGTACGGCTCGCGCCGCTGTCGCACGATGGCGCCGTAGATCTGCTGCGCACGCTGCGCGAGAACGGGCATGGGACGGGTGAGAAACCGACCGATTCCGTTCTCCACGGCATCGCGGAAGGGTGCGGCGGGCTTCCACTGGCACTGCGGATCGCGTCGGCCCGGTTCCGCGCCGAACTAGACGCCGGCGAACCGGCCGGCGCCGACCAGGACCGGAACCGCCTCGCCGATCTCGATGACGGAGAACGGAACCTGGCCGCGGTCTTCGGCGCCTCGTTCCGCTCGCTGACGCCGGAACTGGGCCGGACCTACCTGACGCTGGGTCTCCATCCGGGGCCGGACTTCGATCTGGAGACCGCCGCGGCGGTGCTGGGGTGCGGGTGGGACGAGGCCCGCCGGCGGTTGCGGCGGCTGCTCGGCGCGCATCTGCTGACCGGGCACCGGCCGGGCCGGTTCCAGTTCCACGACCTGCTGCGGCTCTTCGCGCGTGCACGCGCGGAGACCGACCTGCCGGACACGGAACGAGCCGGGTCCCTGCGCAGGGAGGCCGACTACTACCTGCGGTCCCTGGAGGCGGCCGATCGGCTCATCACGCCGCACCGGCATCGCCCCGGGCCGATGGGCGGGGAGGCGGGACCCCGGCATGAAGCGCGCGACTACGGCGAAGCACTCGACTGGATCCTCGCCGAACAGGACAACCTGGTCGCCATCTGCCGCGCGGCCTCGGCGGCGGGCCTGGACGACCACTGCTGGCGGCTGGCCTACGCGTTCCGGGGCTTCCTGTTCCTGGCCAAGCCCTGGGAGGTCTGGATCGAGACGCATGAGTTGGCGCTCCGGGCGGCGCGCAGGGCCGCTGATCAGGACGCCGAGGCCATGACGCTCAACAACCTCGGGCTCGCGCATCTGGAACGGGGGGACCACGATGCCGCCGCCGTCCACTACGAGCAGGCCCGCCTCATCTTCAGGGGCCTGGGGGACGAGCTTGGCGAGAACACGGCGATCGCGCACCTCGCGTGGGTGGATTTCCGCCGGGGTGACGCGCACGCGGCCCTCCGGCAGTGTCGGCGGGCCCTGGCTTTCGTGGAGCGCCAAGGGCTGGTCCGGAACACGGCGATCCTGTTGCGCGACATGGCCTTCATCGAGATGGAACTCGGCCGGTACGCCGATGCTGTGCCACGGCTGCACCGCGCCTTGGACGAGTTCACGGGGCTGGGACTGCACGTCGACGCGGCCATGGCGCTCAACTGCCTCGGTGAGGCCCAGCACCGGCTGGGGCGGACGGCGGAGGCGAGGGACGTCCTGCTCCGCGCGGCCGAGCTCGGCCGGGCCGGCGGAAGCCGGTACGAGGAGGCGCGCGCCCACGACGCCCTCGGGACGGTGGAGGCTGGCGAGGGAGACTCGGAGCGTGCGCTGACGCATTGGCGCGCTGCGCTGGCCCACTACACCGCGCTGTGCGATACCCGCCGCGCGGATATCGTTCGCGGCCGCATCGACGCCGTTTCCCGTTGCCAATCCGTTTAGGAAACGGCGGCCCCGTTCAGTGGTCCCCGCCGGCGCGACATCATCTGTGGCATCGGACGGATCGCGGGGTGCGGAACGGCCCCGCCGATCGCCTCACCGCCCAGGGGGATCACCATGGCGACAGCCGATGCCCGGACGCACCCGGACCTGCTGGATCCGCTTTTCACCGCCCGCTCGATCCCCGTCGGGGAACTGTCGCGGAGCCACCTCGCGGAACTCGCCGCCGGCGGTTTCGCCGCGCTGCGGGTCACGGACTTCCTCCCGGCGGAACTCTGCCGGGAGGCCATGGCGAGAATCGCGGAGCCCGACTTCCCCATGGACGCCTACGACAAGGCGAGGGTCGACCCGCCGATCGCCCGCTTCGGCCCGGTCCTCAACGAGTACAAGGACGGCGAAGGCCTGCGCTCCGAGTACTGGAGGGACATGGCGCTCGCGCGCGAGCTGTGGCGCTCGCGGATGGGCGGCGCCGACCCGCTCGCCCTCTCTGTCGATCGCCTGTCCGAGGTATGGCGCGACCGGCTCGGCCCCGCCCGGATCCGCGGCCGGGACCTCTTCGCGGGCGCGCTGCGCGAGATCAACGATGGAGCACTCGTCCATTTCGACGACGTCCGCCGGGAGTACGGTCCGGACTTCTTCGACGGCGGTGCGCCGGTGGCCCAGCTCGCGTTCAACGCCTGGATGTCCGTGCCCGCCGAAGGGGGAAGCACGCGGATCTATCGCCGCCGCTGGAATCCGCCGGACACTGGGGCGAGAAACGGATACGGCTACCACCGCTCCGTCATCGACGGTGAGCAGGAGATCGTCCTGTCGGTCGAAGCCGGCGACGCCCTGCTGTTCGACCCGCGCTACTTCCACGCGGTGGATCCCAGCGCCCGCGGACGCAGAGTCGCGATCACGTTCTTCCTGGCCTTGACCAGTACCGGCGAACTGACCCTCTGGTCTTGACAATCGCGTTTCCGCGGAATGTGGGCCCGAGAAATGCACTGAATTACATAAGATAGCGGTATGGCGGAATCGGGAGATTTCGATGTCTTCATGTCGCTGGGCGGCTGCGACCGCCCGGCGGTGACTCGGCTCGTCCGTGCGATGCGCGAACGCGGCCTCCGGGTGTTCCTCGACACGGACCGGATCGCGCATTTCGAGGGCGTCACCGCGACGATCGAGTCCGCGCTGAACTCGTCCAAGGCGCTCGTCGCCTACTATTCGGCGGGTTACCCGTCGCGGCCCGCGTGCCAGGCGGAACTGACGGCCGCGTTCCTGGCCGGGCAGCGGGAGGGCGACCCCGGCCGCCGGATCATCGTGGTCAACCCCGAGCCGGACACTGGTCACATCATGCCCGTGGAGCTGTCCGACGCACGGTTCGCCGTGGCGCCGTCCGGAACCCGCAACACCGCGACCCTGGCCGATCTGATCCTCGACCGGGTGCGCGGCATCGACGGGCGGATCGGCGCCGTGCACTTCGCCGACCGACCGCGCTGGTATCCCGGCCGGGTGCCGGGCGCCTCCCGATTTGTCGGCCGCTACCGGGAACTGTGGGATCTGCACACCGCGCTCTTCGCCGCCGACCTCGCACTCACCCAGGACCGCACGCTCGGCCCGGCCGCGGTGGTGGCGGGCCTGCCGGGCAGCGGGCGATCCGCGCTGGTCGCCGCCTACGCGTGGCAGTTCGGCGCGGCGTTCCGCGGCGGCGTGCACTGGATCTCCCTCACAGGCGCGCGCACGGCGGCCGACGTGCGCGCCCGGTACGCTGACGCCGTCCGGATGATCGCCGGCATGCTCGGCCTGCCGGCCGCCACCGCGAGCCGGGAACTGCTGCTCGGCATGGTCGCCGACCGCCTGGCGGAGGGGTCCGCGCCCGCGCTGTGGGTCGTCGACGACCTGCCCGCGACCTTGCCGGATGAGGAGTTCCAGGACCTGATCATTCCGGCCGGGACGCGGGTGCGGACGGTCGCCACCACGGACGGCGAGGCCTACACCGGGACAGCCGGGCTCGTCCGGCTCGACACGATGACCCGGCAGGACGGGCGCCTCCTGCTGTCCGGTGGCGACGTGGACGCCGACACCGCCGCGCTGGACCGGATCGGCGCCGCCGCCGGGTGGCACGCCCGCTCGCTCGCGCTGCACGCCGAAGCCCTCCGCCGGCTCGGCGGGCCGGGGAGCGCGGCCGGGTACGCGGCCCGGGTGGAGACCGATCCGCCGCCCGCGGCGCGCCTGGTTGCGGAGACCATCGATGCGCTCGCTCCGGAGCAGCGTGAGATCCTGCGGCTGGCCGGTGAGTGCGCACCGGCGCCGCTGCCGACCGGCGTCCTCTCCGCCGCGGCCGGCCTCTCCGACGAGGCCGTCACGGCGGCGCTCGCCGATCTCGGCAGGAGGCTACTCGCGACGCGGACCGGTCCGCACTGGCAGATCAGCCCGCTCGCGCGGCCCGCCGGGCACGACCGGGCGATGGCGCATGCCGCGGCGCGGGCCGTCCTCGACCGCTGGGACCCGGCCGTCCTCCCGCACGCGGCGGAACTGGCGGACCGCACCGATCTCGGGCCGGAGCTGCTGCGCCGGCTGGCCGGCCACTACACGGACACGGGGGACATGGCGACGGCCGCCCGCATGCTGGAGCGGCTGCTGCCCGGCGACGCCGATCTCACCCGGCGGGCGGCAGCGGCCTTCCTGCTCGCCGGGGACGCGGCCCGCGCCCGGGAGCTTGCGCAGGAGTGCGGTGCGGACCGGATCCGCGCCGAGGCGCTCGACGCGGCGGGACGGTTGGCCGAGTCGGACGTGCTGTGGGCGGCGCTGCCCGCCGATGCGGCCCGGGTCCGCGCGCTGCGCCGCCGCGGCCGGCTCGCGGAGGCCGCACGGCTGGCGGAGGAGCTCCTGCCCGGCGCGACGGCGGAGGAGGGAGCGGACGAGGCGGCGGACGAGGAGATCCAGGAGTTGCGGCTGGAGCTCGCGCGGATCCAGCTAGCCGGGAACGCGCAGCGCCGGGCCCGGCGCACCGCCGAGCTCGTGGTCCGGCACTACACGCGCCTCGGCCGGTCCGAGCATCACCGGCTCATCGAGGCGAGGCAGATCCTGTGTGAGGCCAAACTCACCCCGGAGTTCTCGGAGCTCCGCCCGGACCGGGCCGGATGGGAGGAGGCCGAAGCGCGGCTTCGCGACGAGCGCGACCGGTACGTCCGCGAGCACGGGCGCGCGCATCCGCAGGCGCTAACCGCATCGGTCGCGCATGCGCACGCGCTGGTCGCCCAGGGGGAGTCCGGGCGGGCGTGCGAGGAGCTGGAGGCCGTCCTGGCCACGGTGCGGAGCCGTCTCGGCGCGCGGCATCCGGTCTACCTGCGGGCCCGGTTCCTGCTCGGCCAGGCCTGCGCGCAGCAGCACGAGGACGAACGCGCGGGCGAGCTGTTCGCGGCGGTGCTCGAAGGTCAGCGCGCGGTACTCGGCCGGGCCCATCCGGAAACATTGCGCACGCAGCAGGAGCTGGCCGTGATCCGGAAGCTACAAGGGGATAGCGCCGCGGCGGTCGAGCTTTTCGCGGAGGTGCGGCGGCTCTCGGTCCACCAGGTGGGACGCGCGACGGACCTGCATTGGCAGGCGTTCACCGGCGCGGTGCTCAGTTGGCTCCCGAGCTGGATGTGGCGCCTTGGCCGCTCTTAGCGACATTTCTTCCACGACCGTTTCTTCGGAAAGAGATAATCCAGTATGGGGAATTTGACGACACCCGACAGAGAAGCCGGCCGCCGTCGTCCGCCGCCCAGCCTTGAGGCGTGGGCCGTCGTCGTCGCGGTGATCAGTGTTCTCGTCGCGCTGGGCGCGTGGTTCTTCCCCCAGTCCCCGGGCACCCCGCCGCCCGGACCATCGACCCCTCCCGTGCCGCCGCAGACCGCAGGCACCGGCAGTCCGCCCGTGACGCCCACGTCGTCGTCCGGTGGCGAGAGCCCGTCCCCGTCCCCGCCGCCGCCCGTCAATAAGTGGCTCACCGACCTCGAGCCGGTGAAGGACGACTCCGACGTGGAGATCGAGGGCGTCAGCATCGGCGGGACCATGTACGAACGGAGCCTGCACTATTCGTGCAGTGCCTTCTGCAACGATGAGGGGATCAGCGACCTCACCTACGTCCTGGGAAAGAGCTACCGGACGTTCCGGGCCGTCGCCGGAGTGAACGACGCCGCCGGCGAACCGCAGGAGGGCGTGTTCCTGGTGAGCCTCGACGGGCGGGACCTCGATCCCGTCCGGGTCACGCAGGGCCACCACAGGACGATCAAGCTGGATGTGCGCGGGGTGATACGGCTCCGGCTGCGCGCCTACCGGCCGGGCACCACCCGCAATCCGGCGATGGCCGGCGCCAACATCGCCGGCGGCGTCTCCAACAGGCTGCCCGACCTGGCGTGGGGCGACCCGAAGGTCAGTCGGTAGGCGTCTCGCCCTCCTGCCCGGCCGGGGGAGGCCGCTTCGCCGGGCGGCGCGGGCCGCCGGCCGGGCGCAGGCGGACGCTGAGCCCGTGGGCTGCGAGGCCGAGGTAGACGAGGGTGAGCACGCCGAGCCACAGCAGGTCCTGCTGCCAGGCGCCGGCCGTGTGCGCCCAGTTGCCGTCGACGATCAGCTGGTCGCGCGGGACCACCCGGGCGGTGATCGCCGTGAGGTCGGTCGAGGACGCGATCGCGGCCAGCCCCATCCGGTCGGGCAGCAGCATCGAGAACCAGTTCAGCGGGCCGCCGTCCGACAGGTCGGAGGTGTAGCCGTTCAGCGCGATCTGCGTCAGGGACGCGAGCGTGAAGGCGGCGACGGCGTGCTCCAGCCGCCTGGCGTGCGCGGAGATCAGCAGGCCCAGGGACATCGACGCGACGCCGAGGGCGGCCAGGTCCGCGAACAGCTCGATACGGGCGGGCAGCCGGACCGAGGCGGTCGGCGCATGGAACGCGCAGAACACGAGCGTCATCGCGCCCGCCTGCAGGATCGCGATCACCGTGAACACCAGGAACTTCGACAGCATGACGGGCAGCACCCTGGTGCCGGTGCGGTGCTCGCGCTTGATGACGGGGAACTCGGACACGAGGTTGCTGTAGGTCAGGGCCAGGCCGCTGAGCACGGAGAGGGTGCTCAGCAGGCTGACCGCTATCCCCATCTGGTCCGCGGTCTTCGCGCCCATCGCGCCGCCGCGGACGACGAGCGCCGCCAGCAGCGCGCCGCCCGCCGCGATCCCGAACGGCGTGGCCGCGGAGCGCCAGGCGTACAGCCGTTTCGCGGGCGTCGGCTGCTGGCCCGACCCCATCGGCAGGAGCAGCCGGACCTGCCGCCTGACCAGCGTCCGGAACTGCCGCCAGAAGACGCCGATCGAACGGACCCTGCGGATGCGGGACCCCCGGACGCCGTTCGCCGCCTGCCTCCGCTCCTCGCTCGCGGCGGCGGCCGCCCGGCCGTGCTGGGGTCCTGCCCGGTAGCCGCGGGCCCATCTCTCGACGTGCCGCTCCGGGTCCTGTTCCTCGTCCCTGGCGATGAGGGTCATCAGCTCGGCGTACGACCTGACGCCGAGGGCGTCGAGCGCCCCGCCCGGCGGGCCGCAGTAGAGCGGGCGCCCGCGCTGGGCGAGAATCAGCACCTGGTCGGCCACACCGAGGTTCTCGGTGGCGTGGGTGATGACCACCACCGTGTGCCCCTCCCGGGCGTACGCGCGCAGCCGCCGCATCAACCGGAGGTCGAGGCCCGCGTCCAGGCCCGATGTCGGCTCGTCCAGCATGAGCAGCGCCGGTCTGTGGAGCAGTTCCAGCGCCGTGGATACCCGCTTGCGCTGGCCGCCGGAGAGCGTGGCGACCGGCTGGTCCATCTGACCCGGGCTGATGTCGAGGATCTCGCAGACCTTGTCCACGGCCCGGCCGCGGGCCGGCTCCCCGCGCGGGTCGCGGAGATCGAACGCGTACCCGAGCAGGGAGCGGATCGTCAGTGTCCGGTGCATGTCGTCCTGCTGCGGGACGAAGCCCAGCATGTCCTTGATCCGGGCCGGCTGCCGGGCGACGTCGAGGTGGTCGAAGTAGATCTCGCCCTCCTCGACGCGCAGTTCCCCCATGAGCGCGTTGAACAGCGAGCTCTTCCCCGCGCCGGACGGGCCGAGGACGGCCATGAGCGTGTTGGCCCGCTGCACCAGCGAGGCGCCGGAGAGCAGCGCCTTCGGGTCCTTGTCGGACTTGGGCGTCTTGGCCGTCACATCGAGGAGGACGAGCTTGATGTCGGTGAGGGGGCTGCTCCGCAACTCCCGGCACCCGTCGAGGACGCGGTACCGCCGGTCGGCGTACTCGAACGCGTCGCCCGCGCGCAGCCGCGCCGACTTGACCGGATGGCCGTTGACGTAGGGGCCGTTGCCGTGGCCGTAGTCGCGCAGCCGGAGCCCGTCCTCCTCATGGATCACCGCGAAGTGGCGCGGCGCGGTTCCCGGGGCGTCGATCCGATACGGGGCGTCCATCGCCGAACCGAACGGAGTCACCCGCTCCGGAAGGGGGATCGTTTCCTCCTGCTCTCCGGTCTCCTCCGGTTGCGGCCCGCCGGCGTCGTCGGACCACGGTTCCTCCTCGTTCTCGTCCGCGTCCTCGGTCTCCAGGACGTCCGGGTCGAGAAGGGCGGGTTTCGTCCATGCCGGCAGATGGACGGGGACGAGCAGTCGCTCCGCCGCCCAGCCGCCGTGTTCGTGGAGCCGGACGAGCTGCCGGAGGTAGGCGGCCATCCGCAGCTGGATGTGCTGGTAGACGCGTACCGTCCGGGCGGTCGCCACCCGCAGGCACTGCTCCTCCTCGGCCGTGGCGGCGCTCAGCCCTGCCTCCACGCCGGTGATCTCCGCTTGGAGCCGCTCCACGTCCGCCCACGCGGAGTCCACGGTGTGGCGGAACTCGGCGCGGCGCCGCTGGACGACCACCTCGTCGCCGTGCCGCCGGTCACCCGCCCGTCGGCGGAGCTGCTCCGGCACTGAGAGCGGAACGCCGATCTCGGCCAGCCGGGCGGTCGCCGCCGACAGCTCCCGGTGCAGCGCCGCGAGCCGGGCGGTGGCGGCCTCGGCCCTGGTGTGCGCGTCCGCCCGGTCGGCCTCGTACCGGATACGCTCACGTTCGAAGACCTCCTCCGCCAGCCGGATCAGCGACTCACGGTGCGGGGTGGTGACCGGCTCGGCCATGGTCCGGGCCGGTATGCGGCGCCACCCGTCACGCAGGCCGTTGTACCAGTCGGACAGCATGGCCCACCAGCTGTAGCGGATCCGGCCGAGCCGGTCCGGGCGCTCCTCGGTCACGCCGCGCGCTTCCCCTCCGTCGCCCGTGCGGGATCAGCTCGTGCACTTCGGCAGCCGGACGACCACCTTCCGGTTCGCCGCCGCCGGTCCGGGCAGCAGCACTCCGCCGGGGCCGATGTCCTTCTCGCGGCCTTCGAGATGCGCGCCGGCGCCCTCCGCGGTGATCCGGTCCGCCGCGACGCCGAGCGTCGCCAGCTCCTTCTTGACCCGTTCCGCGCGCCGCTCGGAGAGGGGGTCGTTGATCGCGTCGCCGCCCTCGGATGAGGTGCTGCCGATGAGGCGCAACCGCTGGTCACCCTTGGTGAGCACGGCCGCGAGCTTGCCCAGTGTGCTCTTCGCGCCCGCGGGGTCGGCGAACTCGTCCGTGCCCTTGACGAAGCCGACCTTGTTGGCGGCGGTGAGCGCGGCGTCACCGCAGCCGGTGAAGGTGGGGGCCGGCGGCAGCTTCACCGGGGTGACCGGCGGCAGCCCCGGCAGCGCGGTGCTCGTGTTGGGCTCGCGATCGACGGCGATGCAGCCGCCGCCCGCCTTGACGATGGCGCTCCACTGCCCGATGACCTTCGTGCGCCACTCCTGGCTGAGCGTCTCCTGCGGTGCGGCCGCGTACCCGAACCCGGACAGCAGCACGTTCCGGCCGTGCAGGTCGGGGAGCAGCTTCCGGTCGGTGAGGAACTTGACGATCTCGTCCGGTTCGGCGGAGAACTGGCCGGTCTGGCGGAAGTCCAGCGGAGCGGTGGTCTGCAGGCCGGAGTCCACCATGATGATGTTGCCGCCGTCGGGCACGGCCGCCGCCGCCAGCGTGAGCGCCGTCAGGTCGTCCGCCTCGGGGGCCCGGGCGTGGACGGAGTCCGCGGCGTTGCCCGCCAGCGCGGGGCGCACGGTTTCGCCGATGTAGCCGTCCAGCACCGCGTTCTTCGCCTTGTCGTTCTTCGCCGTAGTGTGGAACGGCGGCAGCTTGATGACGTTGGGCCTGCCGTCCACGCGGATCAGCGAGATCTCCTGTCCGGACTTCGCCGCGAGGCGCAGCAGCGGCATCGTGACGTCGGGGAAGCGGGTCTCTGGCACGTTCGACCGTGCTCCGACCACGAGCGCGAGGGGCGCCGGACGCTCAGCGAAGCACCGGGTGGCCGGGAACGCCCCGGCCTCGTCCTCCTGGCTGCAGGATGCGAGGCAGGCGGTCAGGCAGAGCAGCACTGCCCCGGACAGGGCGGTGACGCGCCGTTGGGTCATGGGACGACTCCTTGGGTGCTGGTCGGGGGTGCTAGTTGGGAAACGGCCGGTAGGTGTACGGCCGGGCGTCGTCGGTGAAGACGTTGTCCGTGGCCGAGACGTCCTGCAGCCGCCGGGTGATCTCCAGCCGGGCCACCTGCTTGAGCTCCTCGGCGAGCGCGAGGTGGGCCCGGATGGACTCCTCGACCACCCGCTCGGCGGCCTCGATCTCGGCGGTGCGGAACTCCGAGATCGCCGCGGCGATCTCGTGGCGGCGGCTGGCGATGGCGTGCGTCTCGGTCGCCGCGCGGTGGTGCCGCAGCGCCCGCACGAACCCGTCGCGCAGCGGGTTGTGCGTCAGGTAACCGCCGACCATGGCCACCAGGCCGGTGCCCAGGTACAGCCCGGCGAAGATCGCGGCGCCCTGCAGCGTCGACTGCCCGCCGGAGCCGGCCGGCGAGGGGGAGGGCGTCCCAGACACGGACAGTCCGGACGAGGCCCCGGCGTCCGCGTGGGCGTCGGTATTGTACCTGACCCAGAAGGCGAGCGCCCCCAGCGCGAGCCAGGCGAGGATGAGGCAGGCGTGCGTGACCAGGCTGCTCGCCGAGGCGTCACCCGCCCGCCGGTCTCGGAACAACTGCCCGGCGAAATGCGCCAGCGCGAGCACGACACCGGTGAAACCGGCGACCATCAGGAAGACCAGGACCTCGTAGAGGTCGGCCATGACGAGTTCGAGCACCTGATAGAAGGCCGTGAAGTCGGCGATCACTGCGAGCAGCAGCGCCACCGCGTAGATGTAGATCGTCGACGGCCGTCCGGCGAGCAGCACCGGGTCCGCGTGATCGGCGCCGCCCCACGGCGCCCACGTCTGCTGATCGGGGGAGGCGGGCTCGTCCTCTTCGCGCTCCGTGTCCGCCGTGCGCTGGTCAGACATTGTGCTCCCCTCCCGTCGCGGCCACGCTGCGGGCCGGTGCGCCGCGGCCCCGGCCTCGTCCGCCGAGCCCGGTGCCGCGCGTCCACAGCCGTAGCAGCCGGCCGCTCCTGCGGCGCTCGCGCCTTCCGGCCGCCTCGTTGGCGGATGCCTTGCCGAGCAGCCGGGAGACCGCCGCGTTCAGCGCGATCTCGGTCTCCAGCAGCCGGCGCTCGGTCTGCTTCAGCAGCACCGCCTGCTGCTTCAGCGTCGCCATGGCCTCCCGCTCCCGGTAGCGCGCGGCCGCGAGGTAGACGGCGTGCTCCTTCAGCACGCGGGCGCGCCACTGGTCGACCCGGGAGTTGATCAGGTTGTCGAGGACGTGCCCGGTCATCTCGTCCACGCCGCCCGGCAGCATGCCCGCCGCGCGCTGCACGATCAGCTGGGTCACCGTGTCGGCGTTCACCTCGGTGGGCACGAACGGTTCGGCGGGCGGCAGGTGCTCGGTCACGGCGTCCGCTCCCGGGATCGCGCCGCCGCGCGCGACGATGCGCCGGTCCGCGCGCCGGTACCACCAGGACAGGAGGCCGGGCGGGCGGGCTCCGACCATTTCGGTGCGCCGCGCGATGCGGGAGCGCAGCCAGCCGGTCATGGTGCCTCCTCGGTTTCAGGATCGGGCGGGACAGTCAGCCACTCGGGCAGTTCCGGGCCGAAGGGCTCGAGCAGTTCGACCACATCCGGCCAGTTCTTGTTGCGGCGGGCGAGGGACCGCAGATAGCCGGCCTCGCGGCGGGCGTAGTAGTGGACGATCCGCCATGCGCCGGCAAGGTGGACGTCCCAGCACGCCCGCAGTTCCCGGCCGTGCCCCGCGACGTGCTGGGCGACGCGCTCCAGTTCGTCCGCCACCCGCCGCCGCTCGGCGTCGGCCCGGTCCCGCCGGTTGCGGTACCGGCGCTCCTGCCGGTCGCGGACGTCCCCGTCCGTCCAGCGGTCGGGGTCGCGTTCGGCGTGCCCGCGTCGGCCGAGCTGCTCCTCGGTCGGCTCCAACGACGCTTCCTTGAACTGCTCCTCCGCCGTTCTGAGCGCGCGTCTCAGGTTCTCCCGCTCCGTCACCGCCTCACGGTGCTCGGCGGTGAGCCCGTAAAGCGCGACCTCGGCCCGCTGGTACTCGGTACTCAGCATTGCGTTGCGTTCCGCACGGAGACGCTGGAGATAGGGCAGCTGCGGGTAGGAGGAAATCATGGCCGCATCGGACACGATGATCTTTCGGTCGGCGCGGCCGGCTCGCCAATCAGCCCATCGATGACGTAGAGGATATTTCTCCGGCTTCTCGGGCTGGGCAGTCCATGCCTCCGGTCGGCCCTTCGCTCCGGGGTAAGGCACAGATTCCTCCTCCAGAACGAGCGGTCGCCTGACGGGTCGGGAGCTTTGACGCTGCACATATCAAGATGGTTTCGGAAGGCCCACGAGATTACACGAAACACGGGGTGGCGTCCGGCTATAACCGGCATCCCAGAGTTCGGTCGTGTTGCGGGCCCCGATGACTAGGTATATAGCGTTCATCCCTTAATAGTGCAGAATGCCGTTCGAAATCGTCATATTTCCACCTTTGGCCACAAGAGGAAACAGGAAACCCCGGCGGGAGGGGCGCGTGTCACCGGCATGGTGTGCGCTTTATCCCGTGGTGTCGGGTTCGTTGTGCCGGGGGTAATGGCCTCTGGCGGTCTGTGGCCGATATCGGCTACGGGCAGAAGCGGAACGGCGGCCGTGCCCTACCGGTACCTCGGTGGGGCACGGCCGCCGTCAGGGCAGGCGGGACTCGATGGCCTCGATGATGCGCGGGCGGAGCCCGGCGGCGGGGATCACCGCGTCGACGGAGCCGACCTCGACCGCGCGGCGGATGTCGTGCACGCCGTCGAACTCCGTGGCGACCTCGCCGAGCTTCTCCGCGCGCACCGACGAGCGGAGCTCGTCCAGCTCGGCGAGCAGCGCGGCACGGTCGGGGCCGGTGGACGCCGCGACGCGGTCCTCCAGGCCGCGGACGCGCGGGTCGGCGGCGGTGCGGGCGTCGACGTCGCGGGCGAACACCGCCGCGGCGGCTGGCGCGCCGCCGAGCACCGAGGCGAACGAGCCCTCCAGCGCGAGGACGGTCATGTTCGGGTTCAGCGCCTTGGAGAACACCACGAAGGCGCCGCCGTGGTACCGCGAGATCACGCAGAACACGATGGGGCCGCGGAAGTTCACGATGGCGCGGCCGATCTCGGCGCCGTACTCCAGCTGAAGCTTCCGCAGCGACTCGGGGGAGCCGTCGAAGCCCGACAGGTTCGCCAGCACCACCAGCGGCCGGTTGCCGCTGGCCGCGTTGATCGCTCGCGCGGCCTTCTTGGACGACTGCGGGAACAGCGTCCCGGCGGTGTAGGCGTCGGGGCCGTCGGTGGGCGGGAAGCCGCGCCGCGGCACCGAGCGGGACTCGATGCCGAGCAGGCACACCGGCATGCCGCCGAGGTGGACGTCCTGCACGACGGCGGTCTCCGCGTCGGCCATGCCCGCCCAGCGCTCCAGCACCGGGTGGTCCTGGTCGGACAGCGCCCGCATCACGGTCCGGATGTCGAACGGCTTCTTGCGGTCCGGGTTGGTCGCGGCGGAGAAGATCTCGCCGACGGTGGTGAAGTCGCTGCCCTCCACGGTGTGCGGGAAGTCGGACACGTCGCGGTCGACGGGGTCGGACGTCGGCGCGCGGCGCGGCGCGTCCTCGCCGGGCGCGACGTACGCGTGGTCGTAGTGCGCCATGAGGACGTCCCGCGCGGCGACCAGGTTCGGCGCCCAGTACTGCGCCTGCCCGTTCGGGCCCATCACCCGGTCGTGGCCGCCGATGCCGAAGTTGTCCTCGGCCGACACGCCGCCGGAGAAGTCGAGCGCCTGCTTGCCGGTGAGCACCATCGCCGAGTCCGGCGTCATCACGAGGACGCCCTTGGTGTGCATGAGCATCGTCGCCTCGGCGTTCCAGTACGGCTGCGCGCCGACGTTGATGCCGGAGACCACGATGTTGATCTCGCCGCCGTCCTGGGTGAACTCGACGATCCGCTTGAGCGCCGCCGCCACCCAGTCCATGTTCTCCGTGCCCGACTCCATGGAGATCCGGGCGCCGGAGGACAGCGCGTACCACTCCAGCGGCACCCGCATCCGCTCGGCGAGGTCCAGCGCGGCGATGACGCGGCGGCACTCCGGCTCCGACAGCGCGCCGAGCGACTTCGTCGGGTCGCCGAGCAGGAGGACCCGGGTGACGCCCTGCGGGTGCCGCCGGGTCGGCGTGGTGACGACGCCCGCGACGATCGCCGCCGTGTTGCGCCCCTTCGGCCGGTCGACCGGCACCAGCGCGTGGCTCTCGTCGAGGTCGTGCTCGGCGAAGCTGCCGAGCACCTCGGTCAGCTCGTACGGGTACACCGTGTTGCGGCTGCTCGCGCGCAGCACCTTCTGCCGGTAGCCGTCGACCGGCTCGACCGGCTCCGCGGACGGCTCGCCGACGGTCAGCGTGGTGCCGCCGGTGGCGTCGAAGGAGATGCGCACGGCGACCTTGGCCAGCTCGCCGGTCTCCCGGTCGCGGCGCCGCGCGATGAACTCGATCTCCTCCAGCCCGGCGCCCGCGGCCGTCGGCAGCATGCGCTCGACGAGCATCTCCAGCTCCGCGCGGGTGAGGTCGCTCGGCGGCCAGACGTAGATCACGATCCGGTTGGTGGGGAGCCGCTTCTTCGACGGCCGCCGCTCCTGCGCCCGGCGGATCGAGTCCAGGCAGGTGGCGATGGTGAACTCGGCGGTCGGCAGGGTGCGCAGGTTGCCGTCGTGGTCGCGCAGCTCGGTCAGGTCGCGGACCTGCGCGAACGCGACGAGCCGGTCGTCGGACGGGTTCTCCCGCGCCACGCACTGGTAGAGGTAGACCTCCTCGTCCGACGACGGCAGCCGGGTGAGGTCGAACTTCCGCAGCCGCTCCATCTGCATCCGCTGCGCGATGTACGGGTGCAGGCCGCGGATCAGCCGCTCCTCGGCCATCCCGGCGGCGGACGGGCGGAACGTGAAGTGGTGGTGCATCACCGCGCCGCTGCTGCCCGCGACGGTGGCGGTCACCCTGCGGACCTGCTCCGGCAGCGGGTGCGCGGCGATGACGTCGTGCAGCGCCGCGGCCATCGCGTCGAAGTCCTCGGGCTGGTTCTCCCAGGAGAGGTAGATGTCGGCGTCGATGGCGTCCTTGCCGGCCGCGAGGTCCGCGAGGCCGTCCAGCGCGCCGCCCAGCGCGTCGAAGCTCACCGCGGCGGACGCCAGGCATGAGCCGGCGCGCTCGGCGACGACGAACGCGCAGCCCCCGACCTCGCTGGTGCGGACGCCCGTCAGCCCCTTGTTGCCGTAGTACCGGCGGGTCAGCACCTCCAGCATGACCGCGTTGTCCCAGTTGCCGCGGAAGAGCCGCTGGCCGAGCAGCCGCACCAGCGGCTCGGTGCTGCGCACCATCTCGGCGATGCGGGCGGCGCGGTCCGGCGCGTCCGGGTGCGCGTCGAGGTGGCGCAGGTGCCGGCGGACGTCGGCGTAGACGCGGGCGCGGTTGCGGCGCAGCAGCGGCTGGGCGTACCAGGCGAACACCACGCCGCACGCGAGGTCGTAGACCACCGGGAAGCGGACCTGCGTCGCGGCGATCAGCCGCTCCAGCGCGAGCCCGGCGGGCTCGCGCAGCGCCTCGGCCGGCGGCGGCTCCCGCAGCCACGCCCGCAGCAGCGTCGTGACGACCGCGGCGTCCGAGGACGCGCGCTGCTGGGCGAGGAAGATCCGGAACACCGCGGCTTCCAGCTCGGGGGAGCGGTCCAGGTCGGTGACGCCGTAGTGCGCGAGCGCCGTGCCGAGCTTGGCCTGGAAGCCCTCCGGCAGCCCGGCCCGCTCGACGTCCAGGCTCTGCAGGTAGGTGTGGAAGTGCTCGCGGGCGCTGTGCACGTGCCCGTCCGCGCCGTCGCCGCTATCTCCCGTGCCCGCCGGGCGGTTGCGGCTCAGCTCGGCGAGGTCGGTGAACAGCTCGATGAGCGCGAGCTCCGCGGCCAGCGGCCGGTGGCCGTCGGCGGCGGCGGCCCGGCGCGCGGAGAGGTAGTCGTCGAGCACCCGGCGCTCGTCGTGCGGGTCGACGTCGAAGCCGAGCAGCAGGCTGCGCAGGTCCTCCTGGCCGCGCGCGGCGCGGCGGCGCGCCGGCGCCGTCCCGTTCGCGGCGGGCAGGTCCAGTGCGACCGCCGGGCCGGACGAGGCGTCCTCGGCCTCGTCGCCGGCGAGCGGCTCCAGCCGCAGCAGCGGCGCGCCGGTCTCCACCTGGCTGCCCACGGACACGACGCATTCCTTGAGCCGCGCCTTGAACGGCGCCCGCAGCACCGTCTCCATCTTCATGCTCTCCAGCACCAGCACCGGCGCGCCCGCCTCGACCTCGGCGCCGGCCTCCAGCGGCGTGGCGACGACCAGCGCGGGCGCGGGGGAGCGGACGACGCCGCCCTCGTCCCGGCTGACCCGGTGCGTGACGCCGTCCACCTCGACCAGGTGGACCGGCCCGTGCGTGCCGGTGAGCAGCCGGTACCGGGTGCCGTTGACGGTGATCTGCCCGCTGTGCCGGTCGAAGCGGTCGACCTCGACGTCGGCGGTGCGCACGTCCTCGCCCGACTCGATGCCGACGCGGAACCGGTGCGCGCCGATCCGCGCGACCCGCACCCGGTAGCCGGCGCCGCGCAGCTTGAGGTCCAGCGGCCGGCCGCTCTCGTGCCGCACCTGCGGGCGCCCGCCGGACGCCGTGGCGAGCAGCCGCTGCCGGGCGGCGCGCTCGCCCTCCTCGTACGCCTCGATGGCGGCGGCGGCCAGCGCGACCGCGGAGTGCCGGTGGGAGACGAGCCCGCCCTCGGCGCGGACGCGGTCGATCCAGCCGGTGTCGGCGGTCGCGCCGATCACCTCGGGCCGGTCGAGCAGATCGAGCACGAAGCTCTTGTTCGTCGCGCCGCCCTCGATGATGACCGTGGTCTGCGCCATCGCCCGGCGCAGCCGGCCGAGCGCCTCGTCCCGGTCCCGGCCGTAGGCGATGATCTTGGCGATCATCGAGTCGAAGTCGGCGGGGATGGTGTCGCCCTCGCGGACGCCGGTGTCCACCCGGACGCCCGGCCCGGCGGGCAGGTCCAGCCGGGCGATGCGGCCCGGGGCGGGCGCGAAGTCGCGGTCGGGGTCTTCGGCGTTCAGCCGCGCCTCGATGGCGTGCCCGCGCTCCGCCGGCGGCGCGCCCTCCAGCCGGCCGCCCGCCGCCACGTGCAGCTGCGCCCTCACCAGGTCGAACCCGGTGGTCGACTCGGTGATCGGGTGCTCGACCTGCAGCCGGGTATTGACCTCCAGGAACGCGAACAGCTCGTCGCCGGGGTGGTAGAGGAACTCGACCGTCGCCGCGCCGCGGTAGCCGACCGCGACGGCGAGCCGCTCGGCCGACGCCTTCAGCTCGGCGGCCTGTTCGGCGCTCAGCACCGGCGACGCCGACTCCTCGATGATCTTCTGGTTGCGGCGCTGCACCGAGCAGTCGCGGACGCCGAGCGCCCACGCCGTCCCCTGCCCGTCCGCGATGACCTGGACCTCGACGTGCCGGGCGCCGGTGACCAGGCGCTCCAGGAACACGACGCCGCTGCCGAAGGCGCGCGCGGCCTCCTGGCTGGTGCGCTCGTAGGCGTCCGCGAGCTCGGCCCCGTCGGTGACCACGCGGATGCCGCGCCCGCCGCCGCCCGCGGTCGCCTTCAGCATCAGCGGGTAGCCGATCTCGTCCGCCGCCGCCAGCGCCGCGTCCAGCGTCGCGACCGCGCCGCGGCTCCACGGCGCGACCGGCACGCCGACCTCCTCGGCGATCAGCTTCGCGCCGATCTTGTCGCCGAGCTTGCGCATGGCGTCCGCGCTCGGCCCGACGAAGGTGACGCCGGTCTTCTCGCACAGCTCGGCGAACGCCGGGTCCTCGGCGACGAAGCCCCAGCCGACCCACGCCGCGTCCGCGCCGGTCTCGACCAGCGCGCGCTCCAGCACCGCCAGGTCGAGGTACGGGCGTGCCGAGGCGGGACCGAGGTCGTAGGAGAGGTCGGCCTCGCGGACGAAGGTGGCGGTGCGGTCGACGTCGGTGTACAGCGCGACCGTCTCGATCCTTGCCCCGGTCTCCGCGGCAAGCCCCCGGACGGCGTGGATGAGCCGCATGGCGGCCTCACCGCGGTTGACGATGGCGACACGACTGAACACCCGACCGAGCCCTCCTGTAGACCACTGCGCGCGCCGCGACGGCGCCCCAGACGTTGCCACCTTTCCGCCTACCGGCCCGTAGCGCCATGTCGCAGACATCGCACGCTGAGCGCCTTCAGTTGTGGGAAACCTGCAAAACCGCGCCCGGCCGCGCCCGGCCCGCCGTGCTCCTCCCCCGGGATCTTGACGGCGGTGGCGGAGAGGTTTACCGTCCGCGGCGGGGTCATCGCCGCGCCGGGCGTTCGGAGGCCGCACATGACGTATGGGGTCCAGCCGGCCGGAAAGAACGCGATGGGCCGCGCGAACGTGCTGGGCGAGGTGCGCGGCCACCTCGCCGGGGGCGGCGGCGTCCTGCTGTCCGGCCCCGTCGGGATCGGCAAGTCCACCCTGCTGTCCGTGCTGGCGGACGAGCACGCCGCCGCCGGCTACCGCGTCTTCGCCTGCTGCCCGGCCGAGACCGAGCACCACCTGCCGTTCCTCGGCCTCATCGACCTGATCTCGCAGGCCGTCGGCGAGGTCGCGGGCCGCCTCCCCGGGCCGGAGCGGAACGCGCTGCGGTCCGCGCTGCTGCAGCACGACGTCCCGACCGGGGAGCGGGACGTGCTGAACCTCCGGCTGGGCGTCCTGCACGCCTTCCGGATGCTGTGCGCCGACCGGCCCGGACTGGTGCTGGTCGACGACGCCCAGTGGCTGGACCGTCCGTCCGGGGAGCTGCTGGCCTTCGTGGCGCGGCGCGCGGCCGGGCTGGCGCCGCGGCTCCGGATCGTCGCCTCCGCCCGGCCGGAGCCCGCCGATCCCGCCGGGCCCGCGGCGGGCGAGGGCGGCGGCCGGTGGCGGGACGCGGCCGGGCTGTGCCCGCGGCCGGCGCTGACGGTCCGGGTGCCGCCCATGTCGGTGACCGAGCTGGCGATCCTGCTCGGCCACCGGTTCGGCCGGACCTGGCCGCGGTCGCGGCTCACGCGGATCCACGAGGTCAGCGGCGGGAACCCGTTCTTCGCCGTGGAACTGGCCCGCAGCGTCCTGGAGCATCCGGAGACCGACGAGCCGCCCATCCCGCAGAGCCTCTCGGTGCTGATCCGCGAACGCGTGGCGGCGCTGTCCCCCGGCACCCGCGAGACGCTCGTCATGGCCAGCGCGGCGAGCCGGCCGTCGGTCGACCTGCTGCGCCGGACGGGCCGCGCCGACCTCGCGGAGGCCGAGCGGCAGGGCATCGTGGACGTGGACGCCGGCGGGACGATCCGCTTCACCCATCCGCTGCTGTCGGCGGTCATCTACGCGGAGGCCGAGACCACCGAGCGGAAGGCGGTGCACCGGGCGCTGTCCCAGGCGGTGCGCGACCCGGTGGAACGTGCCCTGCACCTGGCCCGGCTGACGTCGGGCCGGGACCGGCGGATCGCCGAGACGCTGGCGGAGGCCGCGGCCGTGGCGCGCCGCCGCGGCGGCCTGTCCACCGCCGCCCAGCTCGGCGAGCTGGCCGCCGACCACACCCCCGAGGCGGCCGGGGACGCCGCGGTCGGCCGGCGGCTGCGCGCCGCCGAGGACGCCGTGGCGGCGGGCGACTACCCGCTGGCCAGGCGGCTCGCCCGGCGCGTCCTGGAGATGACGGCGCGGCCCGGCGACCGGGTCCGCGCCTGGATCGTCGTCCTGGACTCGTCCGGCCAGGCCCTCGCGGAGGTGGAGGAGGTCTTCCCGAAGGCGATGGAGGACGCGCGCGGCGACCCGTCGCTGCTCGCGCCGCTGCACTACCGGCTGAGCTGGCGGGCGTGGATGGTGCGGGGCTCCGCGAAGGCCGCGCACGTGCACGCCCGCCGGTCCGCCGAGCTGGCCGCCCTGGCGGGGGACCGCAGGACCGAGCTGTTCGCGCTGGCCAAGCAGGCGAACATCGAGCTGTTCCTCGGGCATCCGGACGCCGAGCGGACGCTCCGCAAGGCCTTGGCGGAGCCGCAGGAACCGCACGTGATGTGGCATCACAACGGCCCCGTCTACCTCAAGCACCGGCACCATCTGATGCACGACCGGGTGAACGAGGCGCGCGCCGAGCTGCGGGCCCTGATCTACAGCGTCCGCCAGCGCGGCGTGGTCGAGAGCCTGTGCATGTGCCTGTACTGCATGACCCAGGTGGAGATCTACCAGGGCCGCTGCCGGCAGGCGCTCGGCGTGGCCCGGCAGAGCCTGGAGCTGGCCGAGGACTCGGGGCTGAGCCAGGGGCCGTCCTGGTACGCGCTGGCGCTGGCGGAGGCGGCCGGCGGCGACCTCGGCCGGGCGCTGTCGGCGGCGGAGCAGGCCGTCCAGCACAGCGCGGACGACGGCGACCAGCTGTTCCTGCCGCGCGCGCTGCACGCGGAGGGCCTCGTCCGGCTGCAGCTCGGCGACGCGGGGGCGGCGGTGCGGGTGCTGGGGCAGGTCCAGGCGATGGAGGCCGGGCAGGGGCTCGGCGATCCGTCGCTGCGGCGCTGGCACGCCGACCTCGCCGACGCCCTCGTCGCCGTCGGACGTCCCGGGGAGGCCGCCGCCCTCGTCGCCGAGACCAGGGCGCGGGCCGCCAGGCTGGGACGGCGCGGCGTCCTCGCCGTCCTGGAGCGCTCCGCCGCGCTCGCCCGCGCGGCCGAAGGCGATCTCGATTCGGCGCACGACGGGCTGGTCCGCGCGGCGGAACTGCTCCAGGCCCTCCCGTACCGGCTGGAGGAGGGCCGGGCCTGGCTGGAACTGGGCGCGCTGCGCGGCCGGCGGGACGATCCGCGGCGCGGCCGCGCCGACCTGCTGCGTGCGCGGGCCATCTTCGCGAAGGCCGAGGCGCGGCCCTGGCTGGCCCGGACCCGGGCCGAACTGCAGGGGCTCGACGACGCCGGGCCGGTCCCCCCGGCGGCCGGCGACGACCCGCTCGGCGTGCTCACCGACATCGAGCGCAGGGTCGCCGCGCTGGTCGCCGAGGGCGCCACCAACCGGGAGATCGCGGCCCGGCTGTTCCTCAGCACCAAGACGGTCGAGGCCGCGCTCACCCGGACGTTCCGCAAGCTCGGCGTCCGCTCCCGGGTGGACGTCGCCCGGCTCGCCGTCTCCGGCCGCTGAGGCGCGCATAGGGATATCCCTATGCATTCTTCGTCAGGCTATGTAAATCGCCCCGGTCTCCGCACACTCGCGCTTGTCACCCCCGTCACCACGGGCTCCCTCCTTCAGTGGTGAAAGGACATCCATCCCCATGTCCCAACGGATCCTCGCGATCGCCACGTCAGCGGCGGCACTCGTCGCGCTGACCGGCGTCGTCCTCGCCCAGGAGGCCGCGGCCACCCCGCAGGCCCCACCCCGTCCCCGCCAGCCCGCCGGGCCCTCCGCCTTCACGGACGCGCCCTTCACACTCGACCCGTCCCCGTCCGTCCGCAAGCGCGCCATCGGCAGGGCGCAGAAGGCCATCGCCGCGCACCCGGGCCGCGCGCACCGCGTCAGCGGGCAGCGGTTCAAGGTCAGGTCGGTCGCCGTCGACCGCGACGGCTCGGCCGACGTCCGCTTCGACCGCACCTACCGCGGGCTCCCCGTCTACGGCGGCGACCTCGTCGTCCACCTCAAGGCGAACGGCTCCTACAGCGCGCTGGAGACCGCGTCCGACACCGCCGGCGCGATCCGGACGACGCCCTCCGTGGGCGCCTCGGCCGCCGCCCGGCTCGCCCGGAAGCAGCTCAAGGGCAAGGTCTCGTCCGTCTCGAAGCCCAAGCTGGCGATCAAGATGGAGGGGCGGTCGGCCACGCTCGTCTGGCAGACCGTCGTGTCCGGCGTCCGCGCCGACCAGACGCCCAGCAGGCTGCACGTGATGGTGGACGCGCGGAAGGGCCGCGTCGTCCAGAGCGACGACGCGGTCTCCACGTTCGTGCCGTCCGGCGTCCGGTCGGCGCCGGCCGCCGCCACCCGGACCGCCCTGACCCAGGGCAGCGGGCACGGCATCTACGTCGGCACCGTCAACCTGGACCTGACGCAGTCCGGCAGCACCTGGTCGATGAAGGACCCGTCGCACGGCAACGGGTTCACCACCAACCTGAACCACGCCACGTCCGGGACCGGCACCACGTTCAGCAACTCCACCGGCGTGTTCGGCAACGGCAGCAACTCCGACCCGTCGTCGGCCGGCGTGGACGCGCACTACGGCGCCGCCATGACGTTCGACTACTTCAAGAACGTCCACGACCGGAACGGCATCTTCGGCGACGGCCGGGGCGTCCCGTCCCGCACCCACTACGGCAACGCCTACGTCAACGCCTTCTGGGACGGCTCCCAGATGACCTACGGCGACGGCGAGGGCAACGCCAGGCCGCTGGTCGAGATCGACGTCGCCGGGCATGAGATGAGCCACGGCGTGAGCGGCGCGCTCGTCGGCTGGGGCGAGAACGGCGAGACCGGCGGGATGAACGAGGGCACCAGCGACATCTTCGGGACGATGGTGGAGTTCTACGCCGGCAATCCCGTCGACACGCCCGACTACACGATGGGCGAGCTCATCGACATCTTCGGCAACGGAGACCCGCTGCGGTACATGTACAACCCGTCGCTGGACGGCCAGTCGCCCAACTGCTGGGACAGCGGCAACGGCGGCCTCGACCCGCACTACTCGATGGGCCCGCTGAACCACTGGTTCTTCCTGACCGCCGTCGGCAGCGGCGACCACGGATACGGCAACAGCCCGACCTGCAACAACTCCACCGTCACCGGGATCGGGAACGACAAGGCCGCCAAGATCTGGTTCAAGGCCCTCGCGTCCTACGCCAACAGCAACGAGGACTACGCCGACGCGCGCACGGACTCGCTGAAGGCGGCGGCCGACCTGTACGGCACGCACTGCACCGAGTACAACACCGTGATGGCCGCCTGGGCGGCGGTCGACGTCACCGGCTCCGACCCGGTGCCGGGCACGTGCCCCGGCCAGGGCGGCAGCCCGCGCGTCACCAACCCCGGGAACCAGACCAGCACGGTCGGCACGGCGGTGAACCTCGCCGTCCAGGCCAGCGACCCCAACGGCCAGACCCTGTCCTACAGCGCGACCGGGCTGCCGGCCGGGCTGTCGATCGGCGCGTCCAGCGGCGTGATCTCCGGGACCCCGACCACGGCGGGCTCCAGCACCGTCACGGTCACCGCGAAGAACACGTCCGGCCTCACCGGCACCGCGACCTTCACCTGGACGGTCAACCCGCCCGGCGGAGGCTGCTCCTCGCCGGGGAACAAGGTGTCCAACGGCGGGTTCGAGAGCGGGACGTCGCCGTGGACCACCACGTCCGGCGTGGTGTCGTCCAACAGCGACGGTGAGAGCGCCCACTCCGGGACGCACTACGCCTGGTTCGACGGCTACGGCAGTTCCCACACCGACTCGGCCACGCAGTCGGTGACGATCCCGTCCGGCTGTAACGCGACGCTGACCTTCTACGTGCACATCGACACGCAGGAGACCACCGGCGTCACCGCCTACGACAACTTCACCGTGAAGATCGGCGGCAGCACCGTCGCGGCCTTCTCCAACCTCGACGCCAACTCCGGGTACGTCCAGAAGAGCATCGACGCCTCCGCCTACGCGGGCCGGACCGTCACGCTCTCGTTCTCCGGCACGGAGGACTCCGCCCTCTACACGAGCTTCGTCTTGGACGACGTGGCCGTGAACGCCACCTGACGGACACGCCCCTGCCGCCGGCCCTCGCGAGGGCCGGCGGCAGCCGTGGGGAGAACGAGATGACCAAGAGACTCATGGCCGCCGCCACGGCCGTCCTGGCCGCCGCGGCGGGACTGACCGCGGCCGCGGCGCCCGCTCATGCGGCCGACTGCACGACCGCCCAGCTGATCTCGAACGGCGGCTTCGAGGACGGCACCTCGCCGTGGACCACCACGTCCGGTGTGGTGTCGTCCAGCGGCAGCGGCGAGAGCGCCCACACCGGAACCCACTTCGCCTGGTTCGACGGCTACGGCAGTTCCCACACCGACTCGGCGACGCAGTCGGTGACCCTTCCCGCCGGCTGCAAGGCGACCCTGTCCTTCTACCTGCACATCGACACGGACGAGAACACGAGCACCACCGCCTACGACACGTTCACCGCCAAGGTCGGCGGCGACACCGTCGCGAGCTTCTCCAACCTCGACGCCGGCTCCGGCTACGTGAAGAAGAGCTTCGACGCCTCCGCCTACGCGGGCAAGACCGTCACGCTGTCCTTCTCCGGTACGGAGGACTCCGGCCTCCAGACCAGCTTCGTGCTGGACGACGCGGCCCTCGACATCTCGGGCACGACCACTCCGCCGCCACCGCCGCCCCCGCCGGGCGACGGCAACCGGACGCCCGGCTCACAGAAGTACACGGTGAACCTCACCAGCGACTCCTCCGGCGGCAACTGGCAGGGCCACGAGTCGGTCGGTTTCACCAACACCTCGTCGGCCCCGCTCTCGGAGGTCTACCTGCGGCTGTGGGACAACGCCCACGGCAACTGCCCGTCCAGCACACCGATCACGGTCGGCAACGTCACCGGCGGCACCGCCTCCGGCCTGTCCGTCGGCTGCACGGCCATGAAGGTGACGCTGCCGGGCCCGCTGAACCAGGGGGAGAGCGCGACGATCGCGTTCGACCTGGGCATCGTGGTGCCGTCCGGAGCCGACCGCTTCGGCCACGACGGGCCGTACAACTTCCTCGGCAACGCGCTGCCCGTCCTGACCGTCCACGACGGCGACGGCTGGCACCTGGACCCCTACACCAACAACGGCGAGTCGTTCTACCAGCTCGCGAGCGACTACAAGGTCACCCTCGACCATCCGGACTCGCTGGAGGTCCCCTCGACCGGCACCGCCGTCGACACCCCCGGCTCGTCCGGCCGGACGATCACCACGGCGACGGCCGCGAACGTCCGCGAGTTCGCCTGGGGCGCCGGCCCCTTCTCCAAGATCTCCGGCACCTCGCCGAAGGGCGTCAAGGTCAACATGTACTGGGTGGACGGCATCGGCTCGTCCAGCGCGCAGCAGATGCTGACGCTCGCCGAGTCCGCGATCGACGCCCACTCCGGCCGCTTCGGCGACTACCCCTACGGGGAGGTCGACGCCATTCTGGACAACAATTTCTGGTTCGGCGGAATGGAGTACCCGGGATTCATCCTGGACCTGGTCAGCAACGTGGCGCTCCCGCATGAACTCGCCCACCAATGGTGGTACGGGATCGTCGGCGACGACGAGTACGGCCATCCCTGGCTGGACGAGGCGTTCGCCGACTACGCCACCGACCTGTACCGCGGCGTCGACGGAACGGGCTGCTGGAACAACGTCTCCTGGGCGTCCTCGGCGGAAAAGATCAGCAACCCGATGGCCTACTGGGACCAGCATTCCTCCAGGTATTCCACGGTCGTGTACGGCTACGGCAAATGCGCCCTCCACGACCTGCGGCGCCTGATCGGCGACTCGGCGATGAACGGCCTGCTCAAGACCTACGCCAAGGACCACTGGTACGGCATCTCCACCACATCCGAATTCAAGGAGGCCGCCCAAGCGGCCACGTCGATCGATCTGACCGCCTTCTGGGCACAACACCGCATCGACGGTTAGGTCTGCGCCCCGCAGGAAGGGTGCGGGGCCATGACCGCCACCGCGGCCGGCCACGCCGTTCGCACCCGGGCCACCGGTGAGCATGACCGGTGGCCCGGCCCGCACGCCATCGGTCGGGTGCTGACCGTGGGCCGGCCGCTCAGCCGTCCGGGCGGTGTCCGATGCTTGGACCGTGGATGACGGTCGGCCGCTGTTGACGTTCGGGCACGGCACCGCGGGCCGCGGGGAGCTGGTGCCGCTGCTGCACGGCGCCGGAGTGCGGGCCGTGGTGGACGTGCGCACCGCGCCCGGCAGCCGGCGCAACCCGGACGTGCACCGCGACGCCCTGCGGGAATGGCTGCCGGCCGAGGGCATCGGCTACCGGTGGGAGAAGCGGCTCGGCGGTTTCCGGAGGGCCCGGCCGGACTCGCCCGACACTTTCTGGCGCAACGACTCCTTCCGCGGATACGCGGGCCATACCCGCACTCCCGAATTCCTGGACGCCATGGACGACCTGCTGCGCGAGGCCGCCCAGACCCGCACGGCCGTGATGTGCAGTGAGTCGGTGTGGTGGCGCTGCCATCGCCGGATCATCGCCGACTTCGCCGTGCTGGCCCGCGGCCGTCCCGTCCTGCACCTCGCCCACGACGGCCGCCTCACCGAGCATCCGCCCACGTCCGGAGCACGCTTGCGCGACGACGGACTGCTCGTCTATGACGGAGAGTGACGTTACGGCGACACTGGGCAGCCTGGGCGGAAGCCCAGGGATGTGGCCAGTGATCCACCCTGGTGCGTCCGTGGGCTAGGGCGGTGACAGTTGGGCCATGGCGCCCGGAGGTTCGGCGCGCTGTCACAGGGCGGACGGCCGTCCTGTCCTTGCCGGCAGCCGGCGGCTCTGGCAGCCGGCGGGGAAGGACGCCCCCGCGAACAGGAGGGATCTCGGCATGAAGATCGTGGTAATCGGCGGTACCGGCCTGATCGGGTCGAAGGTCGTGGCGCAGCTGGGCGAGCACGGCCACGAGGCGGTGGCGGCGTCGCCGAACACCGGCGTGAACACCCTGACCGGGGAGGGCCTCGCGGACGTCCTGGCCGGGGCGTCGGTGGTGGTCGACGTGGCGAACTCGCCGTCGTTCGAGGACGCCGCGGTCCTGGAGTTCTTCGAGACCTCGACCGGCAACCTGCTCGGCGCGGAGGCGGCGGCGGGCGTCGGCCACCACGTCGGGCTGTCGATCGTGGGGACCGGCCGGCCGCCGGAGCGCGGCTACTTCCGCGCGAAGCTCGCCCAGGAGAACCTGATCCAGAAGTCGTCGATCCCGTACTCGATCGTGCACGCCACGCAGTTCTTCGAGTTCACCAGGGCCATCGCCGACGAGGCCACCGAGGGGGACACCGTCCGGATGGCGCCGGTGCTGTACCAGCCGATGGCCGGCGACGACGTCGCCCGGCAGGTCGCGGCCGCCGCGATGGGCTCGCCGCTGGACGGCCCGGTCGAGACCGCCGGACCCGAGCGGTTCCGGATGGACGAGTTCTTCCGGGACGCCCTGGCCTTCTGGGACGACCCGCGCGAAGTGGTCACCGATGCGCACGCGCACTACTTCGGCGCCGAGGTCGAGGAGCACAGCCTGGTCCCGATCGGCGACGCCGTCCTCGGCACGACCCGGTACAGCGAGTGGCCGGGCCGCGTCCCGGCGGCGAAGTAGCGGATCCACGTCCGGGCGGCGGCGCGCCGCCGCCCGGACCCGCCGCGCCGGGCGGGCCGCCGCGGACGTGGCCGCCCGTCATCCGGCCCCGGCCGCGCGAGGAGAGGGAATGAGCATGAACGGTGACAGGGAGTTCGAGGTCGAGCTCGAAGCCGAGATCAAGGTGGAACTGACCATGGTCCAGTCGAGCGGTGCGGAGGAGGCCGCCGGCGCACCCCCCTCCGAGTGGCTGTTCGACCCGGCGGACGCCGAGCGCGACGAAGCCGGCCTGCGCAACCTCCTCGGCGCGCTGGAGGCGCTGGAGGGCGACACGTGAATCGTCTCCGGGTGCGGATGAGTGCGCGCCCGGTCGACGAGCCGCACCGCGCCGCGAGCCCGCTGGAGCTGCTGTTCGACCTGACCTTCGTGGTCGCGATCGCGGCCGTCACGGCGCGCCTCGCGCACGACATCGCCGGCGGGCACGCCGCCGGCGGGCTCGTCCCCTTCCTCCAGGTCTTCTTCGCGGTGTGGTGGGCCTGGATGAACTTCACCTGGTTCGCCTCGTCCTACGACACCGACGACGTCGCCTACCGGCTGCTGACCATGGTGCAGATGGCCGGCGTGCTGGTCCTCGCCGCCGGCGTGCCGGCCGCGATCGACCACGCCGACTACCGCGGCGTGACGTTCGGTTACCTGATCATGCGGATCGGGCTGAGCGCCCAGTGGCTGCGCGCCGGCATCGAGGACCCGGCGGGCCGCCGCACCGCGCTGCGCTACGCCGCCGGCATCTCCCTCCTGCAGGTGGGGTGGCTGCTGCGGCTGCTGTTCGCCGAGACCGGCGTCCTGCCGTCGTCCGCCCTGGTGCCGGTCTTCGCCGGGCTGGCCGTCCTCGAACTGGCGGTGCCGCCCTGGGCGGAACGGGCGGCGCCCACCTCCTGGCATCCGCACCACATCGCCGAGCGGTACGGCCTCTTCACGATCATCCTGCTCGGCGAGAGCGTCCTCGCCGCGACCCGCGGCGTCGCGGGAGCGCTCGCGGAGGGCGAGATCAGCAGCCCGTTCCTCATGATCGCCGTATCCGGACTGGTCGTGCTGTTCGCGCTCTGGTGGCTCTACTTCCTGGCGCCGGCCGGCGACGGCCTCAGGGACCGCCGCCACCGCTCCTACCTGTGGGGATACGGCCACTACGGCATCTTCGCGGCGCTCGCGGCGCTCGGCGCCGGCCTCGAGGTCGCGGTCGAGCAGACAGGCCACCACATCCCGGCGTCCCCGCTGGCGATCTGCTACGCCGTGGCGATCCCGCTCAGCGTGTTCCTGGGCCTGCTCTGGCTCGTCCACGCGTCGATCGTGGCGGAGCCCCTCGCCCATCCCGCCGCGGTCGCGGGCTGCGTCACCGCGATCCTGCTGCTCCCGCAGGCGGCGCCGCGGCTGGGAGCGGCCGCGGTGATCGCCGCGTTCGCCGCGATCTGCGTCCTGCTGACCGCGGCCACCATCGCGTCCGAGCGCGAAGGGAGCCGGGACTTGGGATACGGCCGCGGTTCCGATGAAATGGGGGAGCACACCTAACGCAGCCCGGCAGGGAGCACACATGAGCCGCGAGTCCGCCGCGCCGGCCCCGTCCACGCCGCCTCCGGCCGGGCGGCCGGGCGAGGGCCGGGCCCGGGGTGCGCTCGTGAAACTGCTGGTCCTGGGCGCGATCCTGCTCGGGTTCGGGGTGCTGGTGGTGCTGACCGGCGGCGCGCTGTGGGAGAACGTCAGCGGCTGGGTCGAGTCGCTCGGCCTGTGGGGGCCGCCGGTCTTCGCGCTGTGCTACGTCCTGGCGGTGGCGGCGCTGGTGCCCGGGTCGGTGCTGAACGCGTCCGCCGGAGCGCTCTTCGGCGTCGGCGTGGGCACGCTCGCGGTGCTCGCGGGGGCCACGGCGGGCGCCGCGCTCTCCTTCGGCCTGGCCCGGCTCCTGGGCCGCCCGGCCGTGGCCCGGTACACCGGGACGGGACGGCTCGCCCGCCTGGACGCCTTCCTGTCGCGCCGGGCCTTCGAGTCCGTCCTGGTCCTGCGCATGGCGTCGGTGTTCCCGTTCGGCGCGGTGAACTACGGCGCCGGCGTGGCCGGTGTGCGGTTCGCGCCCTACATCGCCGGGACCGCGCTCGGCATCGTTCCGGGCACGCTCGTCTACACCGGCCTCGGCGACGCGCTGCGCGAGCCCGGCTCCCCGCTGGTGTGGATCGCCCCCGCCGGCCTCGTCGTCCTCAGCGCGTTCAGCTGGTGGCTGGCGCGCCTCGTCCGCTCCCGCACGACCGGAGACCAGGCCGCCCCCGAAGACGCCCCCGCAGTCTGAAAGCCCCCTCCCGGGTCAGGGGGTCAGTCTTCGCTCCAGCCGTGTTTGCGGGCGAAGGCGAGGAGGCTCTCGCGGAGCTTGAGGATGTGGGCGCCGGTCAGGTCCGGGGCGGCCTCGAGGATCAGTTCGGTCAGCTCGACGCGCAGTTCCGCCGTGGTGAGGACGTCGCAGAGCCCCTCGTCGTCGGCCGGGGCGGACGCGCGGCCGGAGGTGGCGAAGGACGGGGCGCGGTCGCCGATGACGCTCACGTCGAACGCCTTCAGGCCGCGCTCGCCGTCGATTCTGCCGAAATGCGCGGTGGGATCACGACCGCGCCGCGTCGTCCCGGCCGTCAGCCCCAGAGTATCCAATCGGGCGCGCTCGGCCGGGGTCGGAGATCAGGAATCACCGATGCGGGCCGGTGACCGCGTCGGCCGGTCCGGACGGTAGCGGGCCAGGGCCGGTTCGTCCTCGTGGAGGTCGCCGGCGATCAGGTCGGCCAGGTGGGGGCCGAGGGTCATGCCGCTGTGGGTGACGGCGGTGTAGAGGCCCGGGGCGTGCCGTCCGATGAGCGGGAATCCGTCGGCGGGCAGCGGCCGCACGCAGCGATGGACCTCCGCGATGCGGGCCCTGAGGGAGGGGATGAGCGCGCGGGCGCGGTCGAGGAGTTCGGCGGCGCGGGAGTCCAGTTCGGAGCGGGGCGTGGTGAGGTCGGTCGCGGTGTCCAGGTCACCGGCCTCCAGAACCAGCCGGTGCTCCGGGGTGGGACGGACGTCGATGCCGGGGGAGTGGACGACGCCGTTGATCAGACCGGGCGCCGCCGGGGTCGTGGTGGCGGTGAGGCCGGGCGCCTCCGACCCGGGCGCCGCGGTGTCCACCATGGGCAGGCGAAGACCGGCGGTGGCGAGCAGGGCGGGGCTGCGCCAGCCCGCCGCGCAGATCGTGAGGTCGGCGTCCAGGTCGTCGCCGGTGGCCAGCCGGACGCCGGTGACGCGGTCGCCGCGCAGGTTGAGGCGGTCGGCGGATGTCCCGGTGATCAGCCGTGCTCCGGCGGTGCGGGCACGTTCGACGAGGGCCGCCACCGCGTCGGGGCCGTGCACGTATCCCTCGTCGGGGTAGCGGACGATGAGCGCTCCGGAGGCCGGGCGCAGGGCCGGTTCCACGTCGCGCAGCCGGGCGCCGGTGATCTGCGCGGCGGCATAGCCGAGGCGGGACAGCCGCGCCGCCCGGTCGGCCAGCTCGGCCTTGGCGTCGTCGGCGACGGCCCAGGCGGTGTTGCCCGTGATCCGGAACCAGTCCGGGTCGCCGAACCCGGCGGCCAGGCGGCGCCACGTGCCCAGCGCCGCGACGCGCAGGGAATGGTAGGCGGGGTCGGACGGGTCGTTGGCGTTGAGCCAGGCGAAGCTCGCGCCGGACGTCCCCGCGCCCGGCCGGTCCCGTTCGACCAGCGTCACGCCGGTGGCGTTCGTCCCGCGGCTGAGCCGGTCGGCCAGGGCGGCGCCGATGATGCCGCCGCCGACGATGACGATGCGCACCCGTCCAGAGTCGCATGTTCCGGCCGGTCGGTCACCTGCGCCAGCCGAGCATGTCCTTCGCGGCGTCGGTCATCATCTCCGGTTCCCAGACCGGCTCCCACACGATCTCCGTCTCGACCTCGCGGACGCCGGGCGCGCCCCACAGCGCGGCGCGGATGGTGTCCTCGAAGTAGCCGCTGAGCGGGCAGGCGGGCGTGGTCATCGTCATCCGCACCTGTGCCACCCCGTCGGTCACGCCGACGCCGTAGACGAGGCCGAGATCGATGATGTTGACGCCGAGTTCCGGGTCCAGGACCTCCCGCAGCATCTCGCGGAGCAACTGCGTGTCGGGCGTGTCGTCGAGCCATGCCGTCATCGGCCGGCCCGCGGTTGTGGGCTCGCTCATCTCATCGTGTCCTCTCCATCCCCTAGTTTTTACAGAGACTGCTGTATAAAAACAAGGGACAGCTGAGGAGTGAGGGAGAGGCCACATGGGAACCGAGATGCTGGCGGCGGCGCTGGAGCGCGAGCACCACGAGATCGACGAGGGGATCGAGGCGTTCACGGCGAGCGGCGGGCAGGACGCCGCGCCGCTCAAGCGCGCGCTGGACGCGCTGCGCCGCCACATCTACCTCGAAGAGGAGTTCCTGTTCCCGCCGCTGCGGGACGCGGGCCTGATGGCGCCGATCTTCGTCATGCTGCGCGAGCACGGCGAGATCTGGCGCACGATGGACCGGCTGGAGGACGAGGCCGGCGGGGACGCCGGGCCCGCCACCGCCCGGGAGCTGCTCGCCGTCCTGGAGCGGCACAACTCCAAGGAGGAGCCGATCATCTACCCGCAGGCCGACGCGGTGCTGCCCCCCGAGGCGGCCGATCACCTGCACCGCTTCATCGCGTCCGGCCGGACGCCGGAGGGCTGGGTCTGCCAGGGCGCCAAGGCGTGAGACACGGCAGAGCGGCCCGGTCGCGATGACCGGGCCGCCCGTCCTGCGTGCTCAGGCGGCGGTGCGCCCGATGCGGACCCGCCAGGTCTCCGGCCCCTCCTCCTGGTAGTCCCAGGTGAACTCCCCGTCGTGCTCGGCGGCGAACTGGTAGTACAGCGGCTTCGGGTCGTGGTCGTTGATGAGCACGAAGCCCTCCCCGGCGCCGAGCGAGGTCCACGTCTCGAAGATCAGACTGTGGCGGCGCGCGGGGGCCTCGGAGCGGACGTCGAGCGGACGGTCCTCAGCGGTCAAGGCGGTCTCCTTCGCAGTGTCGTTCTGTTCGCCCTCGGGCAGGCGGGCCAGGTAGTGCATGACGCCGTTGAGCCGTTCGGCCTCGGCGGGATGCTCGTGGCGCAGCACCGACCAGCCGTCGGCGGCGAGCCGGCTCGCCTGGTCGGGGTGGCCCGCCTGGCCCAGCGCGCGGACCGCGCGGGAGAGCAGCCGGGTCAGTGCCGCCACCGGCTCAGCGGCCGCGGCGGGCGGATCTACCGTGGTCGTCGGACCCACCTCCCTGGGTTCATCCAGCCCTGGATTGTTTATACAGGAACAATAGTGCAAAATGGAGTGCGCTATCAACGTGGCTGAGGAGACCCGTCGTGACCTACGTGATCGGTGAGCCGTGCATCGATGTGATGGACCGCGCCTGCGTCGACGAGTGCCCGGTCGACTGCATCTACGAGGGCGAACGCTCGCTCTACATCCATCCGGACGAGTGCGTCGACTGCGGTGCCTGCGAGCCGGTCTGCCCGGTCGAGGCGATCTACTACGAGGACGACCTGCCGGCGTCGCTGGAGCCCTACCGCGAGGACAACGCCCGGTTCTTCACCGAGACCCTGCCGGGCCGGGACGAGCCGCTCGACACCCCCGGCGGCGCGACCAAGCTCGGCGCCCTCGGCGTGGACACCCCGCTCGTGGCGTCCCATCCCCGTCCCGAATGACCGCCGTCCCGAATGACCGCCGCCTCCGGGCCGCTCCGCCGCCCGCCCGGCACGTGATTGAAGGATGAACTGTTAAGCACATTTAAGTTGATCTTGACGGGCGAGCCTCCCTAGGGTCGTGCGTGATCGATGAAGTCCAGCCCCGCGGGGGGAACGGGAGATCACGTGAAGCAGCGGATGGGCCGAATCGTGGTGGCGGGCATGGCCGCGACATCGCTGGCCGGGCTCGGCACGCTGGTGGCGGCGGGCTCCGCCAACGCCACCGACTCCAAGTGCGCGACCAGCACGAAGGAGTATCCGACCAACGGCTACAACGCGGACATCAAGGTCGAGCTCTGCATCAGCCGCAACTGGGGCGGGTCCGGCGGCAGCAACAGCTACACCTGGGCCTGGGCCAAGGTGACCTGGGGCGACTCGGGCGCGGGCAAGTTCGAGAACTTCGACGTCCAGGTCCGGATCGAGCAGAACGACGCCGACATCAAGACCAGGACGTGCGATTTCACCTCGGCGGTGAACGGCAGCAGTTCCGGTTCCCAGACCTGCCGGCTGCCCAGTTCCGGTTCGTACGTGAACATCAGCGGCAATACCGCCGACGGGCATGTCGTCGCCAACGTCAACGACGACGGCGAGGGCAACCACACCTGGGACCTGCAGGGCACCGGAAAGATCTGAGCGGTCAGGGCCGGCGCTGGGCGCCGGCCCTGACCCTGTCGGATGCGCGGTCTAGACGTGCTTGCGCATGGTCGCCACGCCCATCGCGGCCGCCCCGAAGACGACGGCGATCGCCCCCGTCACGACGTTGCTCCAGATGGTCGAGGTCGTGGACATGTCACCGGCCACCACCCAGGGTGCGATGATCGTCCAGATCCCGATGACCGGGGCCACCCACGTCATGGTGTGGGTGCGGCCGTAGGCGGACGCGAAGCCGGCGGCGAGCAGGGCCAGCGCCACCCCCACGATCAGGTTGTTGACCGTGAGGTTGGTCAGCCCGCTGAACCCGACGATCCACGGGGACGCCGCCAGGTACAGGCCCGTGAGGGCGATCACACCGTTCACGCCCTGCGCGACGGGGGTCTCCGCCGCGGCCTCGTACCGGGCGCGCATCTCGACGATGTCGGGGTGCTGCTCGATGCTTCCCGCAGGATGAGTGGTCATGGGTTCTCTCCCCTTCCTCTCGTCGTCCCCACGGCTCGGCGATCCGGCCCTTGGTGCGGGCCGTTGTATCGCCTCGCGATACTTCTAACCGCCCTGCCGTGCCCCTAACGTCCTCTACCAAGATTTTTCCGAACCGCCCTTGACCGGCCCTCCCGCATGGGCTAACTGGCGGGTTCTCCGATGTGCAGGGCGGGACGGAGCGGGCCGGGATAGCATGTCCGGGAAGATCGGTTATCTCCGGATATGTAAATAGGGCGGGGTTCTGGTGGCGCAAGACGATCCATGGCCGGGCGACCACGCACCGTCCCTCGACCTGCGGACCGACGTCCCGCACTCGGCCCGCATGTACGACTACTACCTCGGCGGCAAGGACAACTTCTCCGCCGACCGCGAGGCCGCCGACCAGGTCCTGCAGATCTTCCCCGACGTGGCCACCGGCGCCCGCGCCAACCGCCGCTTCCTCGGCCGCGCCGTCCGGCTGGCGGCCTCGATGGGCATCCGCCAGTACCTCGACATCGGCACCGGCATCCCGGCGGCCGACAACACCCACGAGGTCGCCCAGTCCGTCGCGTCCGACTCCCGCGTCGTCTACGTCGACAACGACCCGATCGTCCTGACGCACGCCCGCGCCCTGCTGGCCGGCACGCCCGAGGGCCGTACCGCCTACCTGGACGCCGACTACCGCGACCACGAGAAGATCCTCGGCGCCCCGGAAACGCACGAGCTGATCGACTTCACCCGGCCGGTGGCCCTGATCACCGTCGCGCTGCTCCACTTCGTCCCCGACGAGGACGACCCGGGCGGCGTCCTGGAGCGCTACAAGGCCGCCATGCCGCCGGGCAGCGTGATGATCTTCTCGCACTCCACCACCGATCTGGCGCCGGACCCGGAGGAGGCCGCGGCCGTGGTCCGCACCTACCGGGCCGCCGGGGTCAACCTGACGCCGCGCACCCGCGACCGCATCACCGGGTTCTTCACCGGCTGGGACCTCGTCGATCCGGGCGTCGTCCCGGTCACCGACTGGCGCCCGGACGGCAACCCCCACGACGCCGCCCTGACCCAGGCCCAGGCCGGCGCCTTCGGCGGCGTAGCCGTCAAACCCGCCTGACCAGGTCCGGCTCACCTGCCGCTTTCGCCCCGTACCGCCGGTGCGCAGCGGACAGGATGTGCGCATGGACGAAGTGTCGAGGATCCTCTACCGGGCGTGGACGGGCGCGACGGAACGCGCCGACGCCCTCCGCGCGCTCGACGGCGTCAAGGTTCCCGGACGGGTCGAACTCCGTTCGAGGTTCCTGCATCTGCGCGACGCGGCGGCCGTCCTGCCCGCGACGCTCGGCGAGTCCCTCGACGAGGCGCGCTGGCAGGAGGTCATCCGCCTGGAGCACGAGGGCGACGTCGCGCTCGGCCGCGTTCCGGGCGAGGCCGCCGGGCCGTTCCGGGACCTGGCCGGCCTGGAGCACTCCGTCCGTCTGAGGGTCGTCACCGTCCACGCCCTGTTCGGCCTGGGGGACGCCGCCAGGCAGTTGGACGACGACAGGTGCCTGGACCTTTTCGGCGAGGCGATCGACGTCGCCCGCACGGACGGCTACCGTCCCGGCCTCGTCCGCGCCCTCGTCTCCTGCGGCTACGCGCTGATGGTGAAGGCGGCGCTGGTGGAGGCCGGCGCGCATTTCGAGGAGGCGGCCCGGCTGGCGGCGGAACTGGACGACCGGGTCTACCGGGCCAACGCGCTGCTCGGCCTCGGCGAG
This sequence comes from Actinomadura latina NBRC 106108, assembly GCF_001552195.1. Taxonomy (GTDB): domain Bacteria; phylum Actinomycetota; class Actinomycetes; order Streptosporangiales; family Streptosporangiaceae; genus Spirillospora; species Spirillospora latina. Next base: position 98,730 of record NZ_BCQS01000019.1, on the reverse strand, counting down.
ACGCGGATGCGGCAGCGGGACCTGCCCGCCGCGCGGCGCCACATGTGGGCGGCCCGGCGCGCCTTCGCGCGGCTCGGCTCGCCCATCGGCCTCGGCAACGTGCACGAGCGGCTGGCGTCGGTGTTCAAGAGCGAGGGCCGCCTGGGGGACGCGGGCGACATGCTGCGCGAGGCCGAGGTGAACTTCGAGGCCGCCGGAACCGTCATCGGTCGGGTCAACGTGCTGGAGCAGATCGGCGACGTCGCGGTGGCCGGCGCGCGGTACGGCGAGGCCCGGGAGGCGTACCGGCGGGCCGAGCGGGAGGCCGCGCGGCACGGCTACCGGCGCGGCCGGCTCAACGCCCTGGACGGCCTCGCCCGGACGGCCAGGGAGGAGGGCGACTGGCCCGCCGCGGAGGACCTCTACCGCGAGGTCCTGGGCGGGTACCGGGAGATGGAGGACGTCGTCGGCACCGTCCGGGCCTTCGACGGCCTGGCGCTGAGCCGCGGCGTCAACGCCGGGCCGGCGGCGGAGGTGGCCGAGCGCGTCAGGTCGGTCCAGGAGCTGGAGCGGTTGCGGGCGGGCAGCGACCGCCACGACGTCCAGGTGGAGTACCGGAACCGGTTCACCGGGATGTACGGGGCGGCGCTGCGCTGCGCCGTCGACCTCGCCCATCTGGACGCCGTCGTCTACCTGCTGGAATGCCTGGCCGGACGGCGGCTGGCCGGGATGGTGGAAGAGGACGCGCGGGTCCCGGGCGACGGGCTCGCCGCGCACATGCTGGCCCGCGCCGACCAGCGCCTCCTGGGCAGGCTGCCGCTGCCCGGCGGGACGTCCCGGCAGGAGCGCGTGAAACGGCTGCTGGGCGCCACCGCCCTGCGCGACGGACTCACCGGCCACGCCGCCGCGGAAGCCGACGACGCGGCCGCCGCCCTGTACCTTCCCGCCGACCCCGCCGAGGCGAGCGACCTGCTGGGCGCGGTCCCGCCCGGCTGCCACATCCTCTTCTGCGGGTACGGCCTGACCGGCACCCCGGAGCCGGAGCTGGCCTGGCTGTGGCGCGACCCGTCCGGCGCCACCGCCTGCGGCCGCGCCCCCGCGACCGGGCCTCTCCGCCGGCTCATCGACCGCGCCGGCGCCCCGAGCGTGGTGGAACGCCTCGGCCCGTCCGTACGCGCCCCCTCCTGGGCGGACGTCCTCCCGCCCGGCCTGGCCGAGGCGCTCGACGGCACCGGACTCGCCGAGCTCGTCGTCCTGCCGATCGGCGCGATGTGGCGGCTGCCCTGGCCCGCCGTCCAGTTGCCGTCCGGGCGCGTCTTGGCCGGACATGTCCGGCTCAGACTCTGCCCGTCGCTGACCGTGCACCGGGCCCTCGTGCGCCGGACGGCCGCCGCCGGAGCTGGGACCACCGGCGGGCGGATGTCCTGGCGGAACCCGGACCTGTCCGCCCACGAACTCGCGGCCGCTGCGGGCTGGGAGGCGGCATCGAACCCGTCCGACGTCCGGACGGCCCTGTTGAACGGTGGACCGGACCTGCTCGCCGTCGTCGCGCACGGCCGCCACAACGGCGGTGCCGTCTACCTTGAACTCGCCCCCGGTGAGGTGCTTCCGCTCGCCGACATGCTGACGGCCCGCCCGCCCCGGCGGCTCGCCCTGGTGTGCTGCTGGGGCGGTGCCCCGCCAGGCGACATCCCCGCCGATCCCGTCTCGTTCGGCCTGGTGGCGCTGCTGCGCGGCAGCCACGAGGTGCTGTCCTGCCTGGACGAGCTGGCAGACACCGCCGAGGCGACCATGCTGGTCAACCGGATCCTGCACCGCCTGGGCCGCCTGCCCATGCCCGAGGCGGTGCGCGATGCGTCCGAAACCCTGTTCAAGCACCCCGCCCTGCGCGCCCAGGCCCTCTACCATTGGGCGCCGCTCGTCTGCCTGGGCGCCTACACCGAGGGGAATGCCCGATGACCACACCCGTGCCCTGGAGCACGACCGGCGCATTCGACTACACCTGGACCGAGAAGGCGTACGACCTGCTCCTCGCAGGCCGCATCAAGGCGGAGGTGAAGGTCGTCGACGGCGTCGAGGTCAGCGTCATCACGGGCCCCTGCCCCCGGTGCGAGCACGACTTCACCGACGATCAGGTCCACACGGCCGTCACCGAGCGGGGCACCCTCGGCGCCGACCGGGTCGAGTCCGCGTTCAAGGAGATCGATCTGCGGTGCGACTGCGGCCGGGAGCACCCCGACCGCCCCGAGAACGGCAAGGGCTGCGGCATCGCCTACCGGGTCCCCGCCACCGTCGTGACGCCATGACGCCGCCGCCGAAGCCCGCCCGCGGCCCCGACCCGGCCGCGATGCGCGACGTCGACGACTTCGCCGCGCTGACCGCCGAGTCCGTCCGGAGCGTCCGGGAGAGCGCCGAACGCTGGCGCACCGGCATGGCCGCGCTGGTCACCCTCGTCACGACCGCGCTCCTGCTGAAGGGCCCGGAGAAGGCCGCCGACCTGCCGCTCCGCTGGCGCCTCACGCTGACGGTCCTGCTCGGCCTCGGCCTTGCGCTGGCCATCGCCGCGCTGTGGCGGGCCCTGCAGGCCGCCGCCGGCGAGCCGGGCCTCGTCCGGGCCGCCGACATCCGCGACCGCTACGTCACCGTCACCGCGTTCCGCGTGGCGCAAGCCCGGCGCGCGGCCGTCCAGCTCAAGCACGCCCGATGGCTCCTCGTCCCGGCCCTGGCCCTGCTGGCCGGCGCGATGCTCACCTGGTGGTGGGCGCCCCCGGCACCCGCCAAGCCGCTGATCAGCATCGACTACCGCCCGTCGGGGACGTCCGGTACGAGGACCGCCTGCGGCGAACTGACCTCCGCCGACGACCAGACGGCCGTCGTTGAAAGGCCCGGTACGTCCCGGCCCACTAAGATCGCCTTCTCTCAGATAGAGAACATGCGCGTCCCCGCCGCCTGCCCCTGAACGCCTTGTACTGGGGACCGGGCGTGGCAGGCGGGTGCGGTCACCGCCGTGCCGGTCAGCTCTGGCCGGGTGAGTTCTGGAGTATCTGGCGCAGTTCTTCGGTGTGCTGTTCGGCGAGTTCGGGTCGGCCGTGGTACTGAGCCGGGGTGTTCTGGAACAGCGCCACCCGCCATGTCCCGGACGCGTTCTGGGCGACCAGCGACTGGACGGCGTTCACCGCCGGATTCAGTTCGGTCTGTCCCGGCGGAACCATCCCCACGATGGCGCGCAGCAGGACCACTCCCTCGGCCAACTCCCGCACCTCCCGTACTTTCCACACATATGCGGCGGTCGGGTGGTCCGCGAAGATCGGAGTCAGATGGTCCTCCACGTCCGAGCCGTTCACCTGGCTGCCGTCGAAGCCGACCATGGCGCCCGCCGGGGCGAACTGCGCCGCATACCCACGGGCGTCGCGCCGGTTCCAGGCACCGAGCAGCTCTTCGTGCAGCGTGCGCACGGCTGCTTCGGGGGACTTCGCGTGTTCGGTCGTCCCGGGCATGTGCACCAGCATGACATCCCGCTCGGACAACCGGGCGCGGACGACCGCTGACATCGTCCATGATCGGGCCGAGCAGGGCGGCCTTGGAGGCCGCGCGGCGGGGGAGGGACGGGAGGGACCACCCCGGCCGCGCGGCGGCTTGATGGTCAGCGACGGGCGCGGGCCTTGAAGATCGTCTCGATGAGGGCTTCCGGGTCGGGGGCGTTGACGATCCTCCTTTGCGTCCCGCCGGGGATGAGTGCCCACCACTCTGCGGTGCGGGCGCCGTACCAGCAGATGACGCTGGAGCGTGCCTGCAGGTCGGCGATCGTCGTCGCGCGGGGCTGATCCGGGTGGGGCCGGGGAGCGGGACGCGGATGGTCGGCCGTGTCCCGCCGGTGGGTCTGGGCGGCGAGGGCGGCCGTCACATACGGCAGCAGGATCCGGGTGATCCGCTCGGCCGCGCGGGCGGGCTTGGTGTGCGGCCAGGTCCTCGCCCGTGCCCGACCGGTACCACCAGATCTCGGGCGTCGTTCCGGGGACGAGCGTGATGCTCTCCCCGAAGTCCGGGACGGCCGGGTCGAACACGCGCAGGAGCGGGCACGGGCCGTCGTATCGCGGGACGGCCTTCCAACCTTCCCGGATGACTTCCTGCGCAAGTCGGTCAAGGTGGACCGTAATGGAAGAAGTCGAGGCGCCGGCGTTCAGATTCTTTGGTTCGATCCACCGCATTAGCCTTGCACCCACTTACTGGGTTCGGACCTCCGCCGGGTGGGCGCGCGATTGAGTTCGTCTATGAGCGGCCTACGGAGTTCTTCTGCGGTGTTGCGTACCACGGTCGGGTCTATACCGGCCTTTGGGTCGTGCAGAGTGGCGACCCAATCGCCGAGCTTTCCGTCGTAGCGTGTCGCACGCCAGATTCGGTGACCCTGGAAGTCCTCGCGGAGCCGGGCCAACGCCTGGCCGGCGGGATTGACGGGCGTGTCCATGATCGTTTGGACTTTCGGTGTGGTTTCTCTCCGTTACCGCTCCAAATCTTCCTGTGATCGGGTTATCTTCTGGAAGAGCAAGAGGCCCACGGATGGAAATCTTCGGGCTCTGTTGGAAAGTGGCCCCCGCCTTTCGAAACCCCGGAGGTTCTCGTGCCCCGCCGCCCCCGCGACCCCGGCATCCCGTCCTCGCCGACCGAATACTTCGGTGTGGAACTGCGAACTTATCGGGAATCGTCCGGTTTGTCTCGTCCTCAGCTTGCGGAGAGGCTTGGGTATACGCCCCAGTGGATCGGGCAGATCGAGTCGGGCAGGAGCGCTCCCTCGGAAGACTTTGCCAAGGACTGCGGCTCCTTCTTCGAGACGAACGGGGCATTCCATCGCATTTGGAAGTGGAACCAGCAACTGGAACACATCCAAGTCGTGCCTCCGGGGTTCCGTCCCTTCATCGAGATCGAGCCAGAGGCGACCTACATGCGAATTTTCGAACCGCTTCTCATTCCTGGCCTACTCCAGACGGAGGAGTACGCAGGCAAGGTGCTCAGTGTCGGGCACCGAAGGGAAAGGGTGGAGGAGCTTCTCGCCGCGCGACTGGCGAGACGAGCCATTTTTGAAAGGGAGCGGCCTCCATGGTTGCTGATCATGCTCAGCGAGATCGCAGTCAGGAGCGTCGCAGCCGGGGCGGAGGTGATGCGTGGGCAGCTTGAGTACCTTCTTGAGCTGGCTCAACTGCCTCACGTCACGCTTCAGGTCATCCCGGCGAATGCGCCCGTCTTCCAGGCGGGCGAGATCATTCTTCTGAGCTTTGCCGACCGTCCAGATGTGGGCTTCGTCGATGCGGCCGGCGGCCACGGCCGGTTGATCGAAAGCCCGCATGATCTTGATGGGCTTGTCGTAGTCTTCGATCAAGTGAGGGCGTCGGCGTTGACGGCCGAAGAGTCAGAGCGCCTGATCGGAAGGGTCGTCGAGGAGTTGTGAAGATGTGGAACGTTGACGTCACCTGCTGGCGCAAGAGCAGTCACAGTGACTCTTCCGGGGGCTCCTGCGTTGAGGTTGGCTCAGTCGTGGCGGTGACGGCTGCACAGTGGCAGAAGAGCAGTCGCAGCACTCATACCGGTGACCAGTGCGTTGAGGTGGCGTCCATGGTTCCGGTGGCCGGTGCTGAGTGGCGGAAGAGTAGCCGCAGTACCGACACGGGCGGACAGTGCGTCGAGGTGGCGGACTTGGTGGCGGCGGTGGCGGTGCGGGACTCCAAGGACCCGGACGGCCCGAAGTTGGTGTTCGGCCCGTCCGTGTGGAAGACATTCGCGGACCGGATCAAGACCGGCACCCTCGACCTGGCCTGAGCTCCCCCCCACCTGAGCTGGCCCCGACATCCCTCCTTGGCAACCCGCGCTCGCCGGTCTGGAGACGGTGGCCCGCACGGGCGCGCCCGACGTGCATACGGCGCTGCGCACGGCCAGAGCGTCAATGCCCAGCTGCTGCTGTTCGCCGAGGACGCGGACGGGAGGGGGCTGCGGGTTCAGGGGCGTCGGTCGGCGTGCCGGTGAACATCGCGCCCTGCCGGAAGGCCGGACGGCGCGCCCGTGATCGTCATCGACGCCAGGTCGCGACGTGCTCGTCTGAAGACCTCGGCTTCGTAGACTCGTGCTCATGCTCAGACTCGGGTTCCCAGTGATCGGTGTGACCGATGTGCCGCGTGCGGTGGCGTTCTGGACGTCCGCCCTGGACTTGGTGGCGGCGACAGAGAGCGAGAGCCCGACCTGGCGGACACTGGAGCACGCGGATGGATCAGGCCAGGCCCTGGGCCTGATGCGCAGCGACTCGCCCGTCCAGGCGCATCCGCGTATCCATCTCGACCTGCTGGTGGACACGAAGGCCGAGCAGGAAGCCGAGGTCGCGCGTCTGATCGAGCTCGGGGCGACCAGACTCGACTGGGATCTGTATCCGCCGGATCCCGACTTCGTCGTCCTGGCCGACCCGGACGGCAACGCCTTCTGCGTGGTGGATCTCAGTTGGGCTCCGTCCGGCTCGGAGTGAGAAGCGCCCGGTCAGTGCACCAGGACGATCTTGCCGCGGGCGTGGCGGGCCTCGCTCATCTCGTGCGCGGCCGCGGCCTCGGCGAGCGGGAACGCCGCCGCGACCGGCACCCGCAACCTGCCCTGCGCGGCGAGCGCGACCGCGATCTGTAGGCCGTGCACCGCCTGAGCATCGGCCGACGCTCCGAGGGCCCCGGCCGCCTCGCCGGCCGGGACCCCGTGCGACATGTGCGCGCCGTGGGCCGCCGCGCCGAAGTCGGCGATCGTCACCACGCGCGCCGGGTCCCCGGCGATGGCGATCAGATCGGGTAGGGCGCCTCCGGCGCAGTCGAACACCGCGTCCACCCCGGCCGGTGCCGGCGCGCGGACCCGTCCGGCCATGTTCGCCTAGGCGTTCGCCGAGCAGATGGCCGTCTGCTCGGCGGTCGTGGACGAGGGCTTGGCGGCGTCCGACCCGTGGCGCGGGTTCTGCCTGGTGGTCGAGAACCTGCTGGAGACGCACGCCCGCGACCGCGGTTCCGCGCCTACGTCGCGCAACTGCCCCGGACGGCCGGCGTCACCGCCGACCGCGACCGTTCGCTGCGCATGCTGCTCGAACTCATCCGGCGCGCGAAGGCGGCGGGCGATCTGCACCCGGACATCGTGGTGGAGGACATCGCCCTCGCGATCATGGCGAACGACGGCATCCGCGCCGCCTCGCAGCGCTGCTGATCGAGTCGTTCCGCGCGGCCCCCGCCCCGCCCGAATTCATCGTCATGTCCGGCCGCCAGGAGATCGGCCGCACGGACACGACGCTCCTCACCGAGCGCGCCCACGGCCCCCGCGTCCTTGGTCCTGGCCGGGCACAGCCGGCAGGCCGTATGGAGCGACTGGAAGCGGCGGCACTGCCACGGCGAACCGTCCGACCGCCCAGGCAGGGCGTCGGCGCAAGACGGCCTTCGGTGGCTCCGGGTTCGCGCTCCGGCGGCGACGTCCGCTGGGGGACGTGGGCGGGGACGTGGGCGGGGACGTGGGCGGGGACGTGGGCGGGGACGTGGGCGGGGCTCAGCGTCAACGCCGTCCTCGTCGCGGCCGTCGCCGGGCGCACCGGCGAGAAGCAGCGGTTGAGGACGGATGCGTCCGGCTGCGGTCCGGCCTGACCCCCGCGATGGGGAAGGCGGGCACCGGCGACGCCGCCGACGGATTCTGCCCGCCCGACGCCGGCGAACGCGCCGTCCGCGGCCTGAAGTGCGACGAAGCGCTTCCGGCCGCCTCGCGACCGCACATGATCGCCGCCCGTCTCGCCGACCTCTGCGGCACCGGTGCCCTGACCGCGCTGTCGGGGCCGGTCCGCTTCGTCGCCGGCTGAGCGGGCCGCGGCTCAGCCGGGTCTCAGAGCTTGAAGAGCTTGGCGAAGGGGGCGAGGATCTTGACTCGCTGCGTCCCGAAGTCGACCAGGACGGACCGCCCGTCGTGGACCTCCAGGATGCGGCCGAGCCCGTACTTGTCGTGGGTGACCCGGTCGTCCGGTGCGAACACCTTCGCCGGCGGTGCCGCGGGCGGAGGCTTGAACGGGCTGGTGGGCAGGTGTCGCCGCCTGCCGGGTTCGGTGGATTTCACCCTCGCAGTATGCGCCTTCCCGGGCGGTGCCGGGGCCCTGTTCAGCAGGCGATATGGAATTCATCACAGTAAAACCCGGGCTCTGGCCCCGTCCCGCCGAGCATGTGGTAGCGTCGTAGTAGTTGCGGTTCCCAAGACATGTGCATGCGCCTGCGGATCTACTTCGGCAGGCGCATTTTTTGTTGCTCTGGAATTTCCGGATGGGCCATCGCGGCGTCCCCGGCCGTACAAGGTGTGCGTCCGGGTCCGACCAGAAGGAGAACGACCATGGCCACCGGTACCGTGAAGTGGTTCAACGCGGAAAAGGGCTTCGGCTTCATCGAGCAGGACGGCGGCGGCGCCGACGTCTTCGCCCACTACTCGAACATCGCCGCCCAGGGCTTCCGCGAGCTCCAGGAGGGCCAGAAGGTGTCCTTCGACATCACCCAGGGCCAGAAGGGCCTGCAGGCGGAGAACATCGTCCCCGCCTAGTGGCACGCCGTGCGGCGGGCGGCCTTCCGGGGCCCGCCCGCCGCGCGTTCGCGCCCCCCGCCGGCGGCCTGAGCGCCGCCGGCACCATTCCGGTTCGTCTTGAGAGCACCCCCTCGACACGCACCGCTTTCGAGGAAGGTCTCCCATGCCCCGCACCGCTCCGCCCGCACGAGAACGCCGCCATCGCCGCCCCGCCAAGCCGTCCGACGCCGGCGCCCCGAGCACGTCGACCCCGCCGCTACCCGCGGTCGAGTCGTTCTCGGACCTGCGGATGCCGGCGCCGCTCCTCGCGGAACTGGCCCGCCAGGGCGTGACGGCCCCGTTCCCCATCCAGGCCGCGAGCCTGCCGAACGCCCTCGCCGGACGCGACGTCCTCGGCCGGGGACGCACCGGCTCCGGCAAGACCCTCGCCTTCGGCCTGGCCCTGCTCGCCCGCACCGCCGGGCAGCGCGCGGCGGCGCGCGCCCCGCTGGCCCTGGTCCTCGTCCCCACCCGGGAACTCGCCCAGCAGGTCACCGAGGCGCTCACCCCGTACGCGGACGCCGTGAGACTGCGGCTCGCAGCGCGTCGTCGCCGACGGTGAGGAAGCTCAGCACGGCCCCGGCGGCGAGCAGCGCGGCGCACACCGCCATCGACGTCCAGTACCCGCGGGAGAAGTCCGCCGGGTTCGCGAAGGCGTCGCCGGTCAGCCCGGCCAGCGGCGGGATCGCCGCCACCGCGAGCAGCCCGGCGGCTCGCGCCACCGCGTTGTTGACGCCGCTGGCCACGCCCGCGTGCCGGACGTCGGCGGTCGCGAGGACCGTGGCGGTGAGCGGCGCGACCGTCGCCGACAGCCCGATCCCGAACACCACGACGGCGGGCAGCACGTCCCGCACGTAGGAGGCGTCCGGCCCGATCCGGCCGACGAGCAGCATCCCGGCCGCCGCGACCAGCAGCCCCGCGGTCATCGGCAGGCGCGGGCCGATCTTCTGCGCGAGCGCGCCGGCCCGCGCCGACAGCAGCAGCATCAGCACGGTCACCGGCAGCAGCGCCGTGCCCGCCGCGATCGGCGAGAACCCGGAGACGACCTGGAGGTTCACGACGACCAGGAAGAACAGCACGCCCATCCCGCCGTACATGAGGAACGTGACGACATTGACGGCGGAGAACTGCCGCGAGGCGAACACGCCCAGCGGCAGCATCGGCTGCGGCGCCGCGCCGGCACCGGCCCGCCGCACGCCCGGCAGGTGCCGGCCCCGGCCCCGCGCCCGCTCCACCAGCACGAACGCGGCGGCCGCCGCCAGGCCCAGTACTGCGGCGGTGACGATCACCGGCGGCGCGGCGCCGCCGCCCGGCGCCTCGGTGAGCGCGTACGTCGTCCCGGCCAGCGCCAGCGCCGCCAGCACGGCGCCGAGCACGTCGAACCGGCCGTGGGCGTCGGGGTCGACGCTCTCCGGGACGTGCCGGAGCGACACCAGCACCACGACGGCGCTCAGCGGCACGTTCAGCAGGAACACCCACCGCCACCCGGCGGCCTCCACCAGCCAGCCGCCCGCGAACGGCCCGATCGCCGCCGCGACGCCGCCGAAGCCCGACCAGGCGCCGACCGCGCTGGGCCGGTCGTCGGCGGCGAACGACGCCTGGATGATCGCCAGCGACCCCGGGGTGAGCAGCGCCCCGCCCACCCCCTGCAGCGCCCGCGACAGGACCAGCATCTGGATGTTCGGCGCCAGCCCGCACAGCACCGACGCGGACGCGAACCACACGACGCCGATGAGGAACACCCGGCGCCGCCCGAACCGGTCGCCCAGCGACCCGCCGAGCAGGATGAACCCGGCGAGGGTCAGCGTGTAGGCGTTCACCGTCCACTGCAGCCCGGCGATGTCGGCGTCCAGGTCGCGCGCCAGCGCCGGCAGCGCCACGTTCACGACCGTGGAGTCGAGCAGCGCCACGCCGGACCCCAGCACGGTCGCCAGCAGGATCCACCGTCCCGGCCCACTGCGCAGCGGGACGTCCGGCATCAGACGATCAGTTCATCGGCGAAGCACCAGCGCCAGTCCTCGCCCGGCTCGAACGACCGGACGATCGGGTGCCCCTCCTTCTGGAAGTGCGCGGTCGCATGGCGCATGGGGGAGGAGTCGCAGCAGCCCACGTGCCCGCAGCCGAGGCACAGCCGCAGGTGCACCCAGCGGGTGCCCTCCTCCAGGCACTCCTGGCATCCTTGCTGGGTGTTCGGTGACGGGTCCACCGCCGGAACGGACTGCAAATGCTCACAAGTGGCCATACATGCATCGTGCCACGCGGCAGGTCAGCGGATCACCAATGATCGGGACTGAACGGCTCGTCCTCGGGGCGCGCGGACTTCGACAGCAGCCGCAGATCCGACTCGACCATCATCGTCACCAGGCCCTCGAATGTGACGTCCGGCTCCCAGCCGAGCTGCTCGCGGGCCTTCTTCGGGTCCGCGCACAGCAGGTCGACCTCCGCCGGGCGGGTGTACTTGGCGTCCAGGACGACGTGGTCCTCCCAGTTCAGGCCCGCCGTGCGGAACGCGAACTCCACCAGCTCCCGCACCGACTGGGTCTGGCCCGTTCCGATGACGTAGTCCTCGGGGGCGTCCTGGGTGAGCATCAGCCGCATCGCGCGGGCGTAGTCGCCGGCGTAGCCCCAGTCGCGCCGCGCGTCCAGGTTGCCGAGGCGCAGCTCTTCGGCCAGGCCCAGCTTGATGCGCGCCGCGCCGAGCGACACCTTGCGCGTCACGAACTCGGCGCCGCGCCGCGGCGACTCGTGGTTGAACAGGATCCCGCTGACCGCGAACATCCCGTAGGACTCGCGGTAGTTCTGCGTGATGTAGTGCCCGTAGCTCTTCGCGACCCCGTACGGGCTGCGCGGGTGGAACGGGGTCCTCTCGGTCTGCGGCGTCTCCCGGACCATCCCGAACATCTCCGAGGACGACGCCTGGTAGAAGCGGATCTGCTCGCTGTCCGGCGTGCGGGACGTGCTGATGCCCGACACGACGCGGATCGCCTCCAGCATCCGCAGCACGCCCATGCCGGTGACCTCGGCGGTGAGCTCGGCCTGCTGCCACGACATCGGGACGTAGGAGATCGCGCCCAGGTTGTAGACCTCGTCGGGCTGCACCCGCTCCACCGCCGAGATCAGGCTGCCCTGATCGAGCAGGTCGCCGGTGGTGATCTGCACGTCGCCGATGTGCTTGCGCAGCCGCGACACATGGGGGTTCGCCTGCCCCCGCACCAGCCCCCAGACCTCGTATCCCAGCTCAAGCAGATGCTCGGCCAGGTACGAGCCGTCCTGTCCGGTGATGCCGGTGATGAGTGCTCGCCTGGACAGCGGATCCTCCATGGCTGAAATAAGTCCGATGCGGGGCTCACCACGGGTGAACCCGCGACGAGCGTGAAATATGAGATTACCGACCACGACGGGGTGATGACGAGGGAGGGTTCCGTTTGAACCGAATTCCCTTCTGGTTCGCCCGCCGGGACGCCCCTGTGCCACGGTGAGACCCATCATGACCTCTCCGTACGTGCCGCCGCTGCGGCTGAACGGGCGCGACATCGGCCCCCACGCGATCATGGCGGTGGTGAACCGCACGCCCGACTCGTTCTACGACAGGGGCGCCACCTACGGCTTCGAGGCCGCCCTGGACGCCGTCGGCCGGGCCGTCGCGGCCGGCGCCGACATCGTCGACATCGGCGGGGTGAAGGCCGGCCCCGGCGCGGACGTCGGCGTCGCCGAGGAGCTGCGCCGGGTGGTGGACCTCGTCGCCGCCGTCCGCGACCGGCACCCCCGGGTCGTGATCAGCGTCGACACCTGGCGCGCCGAGGTCGGCGAGGCCGTCGCCCGCGCAGGCGCCGATCTGCTCAACGACACCTGGGGCGGCCCCGACCCGCACCTCGCCGAGGTCGCCGCCGCGCACGGCATCGGCCTGGTCTGCGCGCACGCCGGGCCCCTCGACCCCCGCACCCGCCCGCACCGGATCGGCTACGGCGACGTCGTCGCGGACGTCATCGCCCACGTCACCGGCGAGGCCGAGCGGGCCGCCGCGCTCGGGGTGCGGCGCGACGCGATCCTCATCGACCCCGCGCACGACTTCGGCAAGAACACCCGCCAGTCCCTGGAGATCACCCGGCGGCTGGAGGAGATGACCGCCACCGGCTGGCCGGTACTGGTCGCGGTGTCCAACAAGGACTTCATCGGCGAGACCCTCGGCCGCCCCGTGGACAAGCGCGGCGTCGGCACCATGGCCGTCCTCGGCGTGTCCGCGCTGCTCGGCGCCCGGGTCTTCCGCGTCCATGACGTCCCCGCCGCGCGCCGCGCCCTCGATGCGGTGTCCGCCCTGACCCGCTGACTCCGCCGCGGCCCCCGGTCAGGCCCGCCGGCTCCGCCGCGGCCGCCGTCAGTGCGCCGCTTCGCGCTGCCGGGCGCGGTAGGCGGCGACGTGCATGCGGTTGCCGCACGTCCGGCTGTCGCAGTAGCGGCGGCAGCGGTTGCGGGACAGGTCTACCAGGACGCGCGCGCAGTCCGGCGCCTCGCAGGTGCGCAGCCGGTCCAGCTCGCCCGCGGCCACCACGTACGCGAGCGCCATGCCGCAGTCGGCGGCCAGGTGCTCGCCGAGCGGCGCGCCGGGCGCGAAGAAGTGCACGTGCCAGTCGTAGCCGTCGTGGTCGGTCAGGTGCGGGGTGGTGCGGACCTCCCCGACGATCTCGTTGATCCGGCGGACGGCGGACGGGACGTCGCCGGCGCGGAACACCTCGTGGAACCGCGCGCGCAGCTCCAGGACCCGGAGCAGGTCGGCCTCGGTGAGCTCGCCCACGTCGCTGAAGGCGTTGCGGTCCACGAACGCGCGCAGGCCGGGCAGCCCGCCGAGCCCCTCGGCGCCGGACGTGGCCGCACCGGTGTTGATCAGGTCGACGACGACGGCGAGCGCATGCTCGGTGTCATGAGTGAAGATCACGATGACTCCAGTCTCGGGGGACCGGGGCGGTCGTGCTCCCGGCGCCCTCGCCGGGGCCGGAACGCGGCCCGTGGACCCCACCATATGACCCGGGCGGGGGGCGGCGGCGGCCACCCCGGCCGGACGCACCGGCGCGCCGGGTGGCCCGATCCGGCCGGAACGTTCCATGAACCCGCGGCGCTCCAATCGCGTACCAGGCGCATTCCGGTGCGGATCAGGACCGCGGCTTCGGTCAGCGTTCGTAGTGCGGGTCGGCCACGACCGGGTAGTAGGCGTCGGTGTGCTGGACGCGCATCGTCACGGAGGTGCCGTCGAGCGTGTAGTCGGCTTTCACCTGGCGGAACATCGAGTCGCTCGCCCACGGGTTGTAGAGCCGCCCCACGGTGGCGCCGTAGCGCAGGTGGACGACGTCGTAGCCGCCGGACGGCATCGACTCCAGGGCCAGGCCGTCGGCCAGGGAGACGGCGAACCGGAACTCGGAGGGGGCGTCGGGCCCGTGGATCACCGTGAGCAGCCGCACCCCGCCGGCCGTGGTCTGCGCGACGATGTCGGTGTCGACGTCCACGCCGACGAACACCCGCAGGCTGGGACGCAGCACCTGCGCGACCGTGTCGGCGGCGGTGGCGTCGATGCCGAAGTGGATGCGCTGACCGTCCCGCGTCGGCACCCAGACCCCGTCACGGGCCCGCTGGCCCCATGCGACGTCGGGGTTCTCCATCTCCTGCGGCTCGTTCTTGCCCCGCGCGACCAGGATCCTGGAGGCGGCGCTCATCGCCGCGGCAGCCCCGTCCCGTGCATGCCTCATGACGGGCCCCCTCGCCTTCCTTCATCACTCGCGTGGCCTCGCGCTCGTCCCGGGTTTTGCCACGGGCAGGGAGGACCCGATGCCCCTTGCCCTGCCGCTGGTCGATTAGTGACGTTCGCCCCGTGCGTCGTTGGACCTTACACCACGCTTATCCGCGCCGGTCGGGCCGGGCGGGGACCTTCGAGCGCCCTTTACCGGCCGCCGCCGGCAAGGGTGACGGTGCGCTCCCGATCCTTCACTCAGCGGCCCGTCAGGTGAGTGCGGGCTCCGCGGCGGTGACGCTCGCGGTCAGGTCGTCGAGCACCTCGCCGAGCCGGTCCAGCGCGCTCGCGATCCACGGCAGCGACGTGGGCGCCGGGGACGCCAGCGCGGCGCGGCGATGCTCGTCGTCCTCCCCGTAGAGCAGGCTCGGCGCGACCCGCATGCGCAGCGCCGACGGCGCGTCCCCGAACGAGCTGCCCGGCAGGACGCCGACCCCGTACCGGTCCAGCAGCAGGCCGGTGAGGCCGGCCGCCGTGCGGACGCCGTGGTTTTCGCGCAGCACGTCCCGCAGCGGCCCGAAGTCGGGGTAGACGTAGAAGGCCGCCTCGGGGCGGCGGACGCGCGCGCCCGCGGCGGCGAACCGGCCGGCGACCGCGCCGGTGACGGCGGCGTGCAGCCGGCGGCTGCGGTCGACGTGCTCGACCAGCTCGGGCGGCTCGGCGAACGCGTAGGCGGCGGCGTGCTGCATCGGGGCCGGCGCGCTCGACCAGATCTCGCTCGCCACCCCGAGCAGGCTGTCGCGCAGCGCGCGGCCGAATGGCCCGTCCGGCAGCCGCGCGACGCCCAGCCGCCAGCCGCCCGCCGCCAGGCTCTTGCTCAGCGCGGTCGTCACGACGGTGCGCTCCGGCGCGTACAGGGCGGGGCTCGGGACCGTCCGCCCGGGCGTGTGCACGAGGTCGCGGTAGATCTCGTCCGAGATGACGACCAGGTCATGCTCGCGCGCCACCGCGCACAGCCGCCGGACGGTCTCCTCCGACGCCAGCGTCCCCGTGGGGTTGTCGGGCAGCGTCACCACGACCGCGCGCACCTCCCTTCCCCGCGCGCGGGCGCGCACGACGGCGTCGGCCAGCAGCGCCGGGCTCGGCACGCCGCCCTCACCCGGCGGGGTGGCGACGCGGATCGGCTCCGCGCCGGCCAGCGACGCCTGCGCCGCGTAGCTCACCCAGCTCGGCGCCGCCACCACGACGTCGCCGCCCAGCGAGGTCAGCAGGGCGAACAGCAGCGGCTTGCTGCCCGGCCCGGCGACGACCGCGGACGGGTCGGTGGGGAGCCCGCGCCGCGCCCAGTAGCCGGCCGCGGCGGCGCGCAGCGCGGCGGACCCGGCGACCGGGCCGTAGGCGCCCCGGCCGGCGGCCGACTCCAGCTCGCGGGTCAGCGCGGGATGGATGGGGATCCCCGCCTCCCCGAAGCCGAGGGGGAGCACGCGCTCGCCCTCCCTGCGCTTGCGGGCTATCGCCTCGTTGACGGCGAGCGTCGCGGACAGCGGGACCGGGCGGGGCGCGAAGGACAGCGGCCGGACGGATGCGGACTGATTGTGGGCAGGCATCGACGCTCCAAAGGGCAGGGCGAAAAATGGCAGGACGAAATAGCGGTGGGTGACCGCGGAATCCCCCTGTGTGACCCGGCCGGGCTCGCCCATACTCTTGCCCGCTGCAAGCATCATTACAAGCGAGTCTCATCGATGGTTACCGTAAGATGTACTTATGCTCGAACTGCGCCGCCTGCGGTTGCTCGCCGAATTCGGCCGCCGCGGCAGCATCGCGGCCACCGCCGCCGCCCTCGGCTACACCCCGTCGGCGGTCTCCCAGCAGCTCGCCGCGCTGGAACGGCAGGCCCGCGTCCCGCTGCTGGACCGCACCGCCCGCAGCGCGGAGCTGACCGACGCCGGGCGCCGCCTCGCCGAGCGCGCCGAGGAGATCCTCGGCCTGGTCGAGACGGCCGAGGCGGAGCTGTCGGCGCAGGCCGACGCCCCCTCGGGGCGGATCGTGGTCACCGCGTTCCCGACCGCCGCGGTCGCCTTCGCGCCCGCGCTGGCGCGCAGCCTGGGCGAGCATCCCGGGCTGGCGTTCGTGCTGCGGCAGACCGCGCCCGGCGCCGGCATCCGCCAGGTGCAGAGCGGCGAGGTCGACATCGCGCTCATCGACGACTGGACGGGCAAGGTCCCCGACCAGGCGCCCGCCGCGCTGGAGTTCTTCCACCTGCGCCGCGACCCGCTGGTCCTCGTCGTGCCGGAGACGCATCCGATGTCGGACCCGGACCTGCGGGTCGACCTGGAGCGGCTCCGCGAGGAGCCGTGGATGGCCGCGCCGCCCGGCGAGCCGTCCCGGCAGGCCGTCGAGCGGCTGCTGGACACCGTCGGCGGCGCCCGTCCCGTGCCGTGGGAGTTCGAGGGGCTGCACACGATCCTCAGCCTGGTGGCGCGGGGGATCGGCATCACCGCGGTGCCCGCGCTGGCGCTCGCCGCCGGCGACCGGGGCGTGGCGGTGCGGCGCATCCCCGAGTGCACGCTGGCCCGCGAGGTGTACGCCGTGACCCGCGCCGCGAGCGTGCGCAGGCCGTCGGTGGCGGTGACCCTGCGCGCCATCTACGCCGCCGCCAGGGACGTCCAGCCCACGGGCGCCGACCTCGGATGAGGGGCGAGGGGACCCCGGATAAGGCGGGAGACGGCGGGCACCTAGAGTCGGAGGTGCCCCGGAGCCATCGGTTCGACTCTGGCCGCATTCGGCCGCGACCCGCACCCGGCGGCCCTCCCGCCCGAACTAAGGGGGGAGTAAGCCGCACGGCATGGATCGGTCGAAAACGGACAAGTGCGTGCGGATCATCACGTACGGTGGGGCGAATCGTGAGCACATCCGAGTCCATGCACACCGATCGGGGAGCACAGCACTCGATGGAAACAACGGCGACCGCGCCCGCGGGCCCGCCCGCGAGGGCGGGGGTTCCCGCGCCCGAGGCGCAGGGCGGCCTGACCCGGGCCCCCCAGGAGCAGGACGGTCACGGACCGGCCGGCGGGCACCACGTGTTCGAGCTCCCGCGGATGACCGCGATGCTCCTGCACGCGCTCCCGCGTTTCGTGGAGGGCGTCATCGCCCCGGTGGCGGTGTTCTACGCCGCGCTCATGCTGCTCGGGCTGAACGGCGCGCTGGTCGCCGCCGTCGCCTGGGTGTACGGCGGGATCATCTACCGCTACGTACGCGGCCACCCGGTGTCGGGGATGCTGCTGCTGGCCGCGGTCGGCGTGACGGTCCGCGCGGGCCTGGCGGCCGCCACGCACAGCGCGGTCATCTACTTCCTGCAGCCGACGCTCGGCACGCTCTGCGTGAGCATGGCCTTCCTCGCCTCGGTGCCGCTCGGCAAGCCGCTCGCCATGAAGCTCGCCAAGGACATGGCGCCGATCCCCGACGCGTTCTACAAGAACGACCGGGTCCACCAGTTCTTCCTGCGCATCTCGCTGCTGTGGTCGGCGGTGCTGCTGGCCAACGTCGGCGTCAGCCTCTGGATGCTGTTCAACGAGTCGATCAGCATGTACCTGTGGATCCGCACCGGCATCGTCACCGGGATGGGCGCGATCGGCATCGGCCTGTCGGTCTGGAGCTTCAAGCGCCTCCTGCGGCGTATCAACCGTGAGCCCGCCGCCTCCGGGACGGCTGCCTGAGCAGCGGTTCCCCGTCGAACGCCCCGAACTTCCGGATGGTTCGGGGCGTCTCTATGTGTAGGTAGATTCACCGATACGGGTGATTTCGACGGGTTTTGGGGGATTTGTGGCGATCAAGGGTCGTGCGGGGGTCGTGCTGGCCGGCGGTACGGGCGCGGTGGCGATGCTCGTGACGGGCTGCTCGATCGGCGGCGCGGGCAAGCTCGCCTCGGGCGGATCCGACACCGTGGTGACGATCACCCCGGCCAACGGGACCGCTCAGGTCAAGCCGGACGGCACCATCGAGGTCAAGGCCTCGGACGGCAAGCTGCAGGACGTCACCGTCCAGGGCGGTGGCGCGACCATCACCGGGAAGTTCGGCGAGGGCCGCAGGACGTGGCGCTCCACCCGCACGCTGACGCCCGCGACGTCCTACACCGTCACCGCGCACACCCGCGACGACGGCAAGACCCGCACGGTGACGAGCTCGTTCACCACGCTGAAGCCGGCCGGGACGCTGAACATCGTGGACGTCACCCCGAACCTCAAGGGGGAGAAGGTCGGCGTCGGCATGCCGATCTTCGTCCGGTTCGACCGGCCGGTCACCGACAAGGCCGCCGTGGAGCGGACGCTGCGCGTGACCCCGGAGAAGCCGGTCGAGGGCGCCTGGCGGTGGCTGGCGCCCGACCAGGTCGTCTACCGGACGAAGACGTACTGGCAGCCGCACCAGACGGTCCGCTTCCACGCGTCGCTGGCCGGCGTGAACGCGGGCGGCGGCGTGTACGGGGCCAAGGACGCCCAGGCGACGATCAGCATCGGCGCCGAGCAGATCACCACCGGTGACATCGGCGGTCACCGGATGACCGTGACGCGCGACGGCAAGAAGCTGCGGACGATCCCGTTCAGCGCCGGCAACGGGCAGACCCGGGAGTTCACCACCACGAGCGGCGTCCACCTCCTGATGGAGAAGGGCAACCCCGTCACGATGACGTCGCCGGGCCGGCAGGAGGGCGACGCCGGCTACTACAAGACGGTCGTCAACCACGCGGTCCGGTTCTCCAACAGCGGCGAGTACGTCCACTCGGCGCCCTGGTCGGTCGGTTCGCAGGGGTCGGCGAACGTCAGCCACGGCTGCATCAACGTCAGCCCGTCCAACGCCAAGTGGTTCTACGACACCATGCAGCGCGGCGACGTCATCAAGCTGACCGGCTCGGACCGCGAGGTCGAGTGGGACAACGGCTGGAGCTTCTGGCAGATGCCGTTCGGCAAGTGGAGCCAGGGCAGCGCCCTCCGCTAGACCGCCGGCGCGCGGCGGGCTCCCGGCGGGCCCCGCCAGGTCCGCCGCGGGTCCGCCGCGCGCCACCGCCGTGCAACGCTTTGATCTCAGAGACCTGCCAAAACCCCGGGTCGTGGCATGATCGTCGAATTTTGTCGCTAATGTCTCTCGGATAGACGGCGGGGTCACTGGAGGTTGCAGTGCAGCGGAGGATTTCCGCAGGAGTTCGGGCGGGCGCGGGGATCGCGGGGGCAGTACTGCTGTTCACGACGGCCTGTAGCGGGGGCGGTGAGAAGGACTCCGGCGTGACCGTCGGGGAGAAGGCGGAAGCCGGCGCCCCGCAGGTGACGATCAACCCGGGGAACGGCAACACCAAGGCCAAGCCGGAGGACGGCGTCGTCGTCACGGCGGCGGGCGGCACGCTCGAACAGGTGTCGGTCACCCTCAAGGGCAAGGCGGTCCCCGGCGAGATGGCCGCCGACAAGACCAGCTGGAAGTCGCGCACGCTGCGGCCCGGCGCCAAGTACCAGGTCACCGCGGTCGCAAAGAGCCCCGAGGGCAAGGCGGCCACGGTCAACGCCACGTTCGCGACGCTCAAGGCGGCGAACAAGCTGGAGATCATCGACGTCACGCCGAGCAAGAACGAGAAGGTCGGCGTCGGCATGCCGATCCAGGTGGTCTTCAACCGCGCGGTCGCCGACAAGAAGGCCGTGGAGAAGTCCCTGGAGGTCAAGTCCGCCAAGCCGGCCACCGGCGCGTGGTTCTGGATGAACGACACCACCGTCGTCTTCCGCACGAAGAACGGCCACTACTGGCAGCCCAACCAGAAGGTCATGCTCCGGGCCAAGCTGGCGGGGGTGAAGTCGGGCAAGCGGACGTACGGCGTGACCGACTTCACGCGCAGCTTCCGCATCGGCGACTCGCACATCACCCGCATCAGCACCAAGACCAAGAGGGCCGTCGTCAAGCGGAACGGCAAGAAGGTCCGCAGCTGGCCCATCAGCGCCGGCCGCGGCGGCCGCGTGGTCAACGGCGTCGACACCTACCTCACCACCAGCGGCGTCCATCTGACGATGGGCAAGGAGAACCCGGCGATCATGACGTCGGAGTGGATGGGCGTCGACCCGAAGGACAAGAAGAACGGCGGCTACAAGGAGGTCATCCCGTTCGCGGTGCGGATCTCCAGCAGCGGCGAGTACGTCCACTCGATGGCCGCCACCGTGTGGGCGCAGGGCCGGCAGAACGTCAGCCACGGCTGCGTCAACTCCCCGCCCAAGGACGCCAAGTGGTTCTACGACTTCTCCTACCGCGGCGACCCGGTGATCGTCACCGGCAGCAAGCGGGGGCTCGACTGGAACAACGGGTGGAGCTACTACGAGATGTCGTGGAGCCGGTGGGTCAAGGGCAGCGCCCTCGACCGCACCGTCACCACCGGCTGACGCCGGGCACCGGACGACGTTGACCGCCGGTTGACGTTGGCCGGGCCCGCGATCGGGCAGGAGCCGGGACACGGCCGCCTACGATCGGGGACCCGGTGAACGAGCCAGCGCGACCGCCGCGCCCGCGACCGCTGAGACTGCGCCGCCGCGTCCGGCGCGGGGCGCACCGGGCCCTGCGCCGCGGGGCCCTCTGGACGCTGCGCCCGCTGCGGTGGCGGCGCCGCGTCCCGCCGCCCGGCGGCCCGCTGCGCGTCCGCGTCCTGCTGCAGAACGCGCACGGGGCGGGCGGCACGATCCGCACGGTGCTCAACCTGTGCGGGCACCTGGCCCGCGACCACGACGTCGAGATCGTCAGCGCGCTGCGGCCCGGCGGGAAGGCGTTCTTCCCGCTGCCCGCCGGGGTCGCGGTGACCTACGCGGGCGGCGGCCCCGCCGGCGGGAACCGGGCGGCCCGCCTCCTGAACCGGCTGCCGAGCCTCCTGACGCCGGCGGACGAGGCGTCGTTCCGGTACATGAGCCTATGGACGGACGTCGGCCTCCTGCGCGCCCTTTACGGCTCACCGGCGGACGTCCTCATCGCGACCCGGCCCTCCCTCGTCCTGCTGGCCGCCGAACTCGGCCCCCGCGGCGTCGCGACGATCGGGCAGGACCACATGAGCCTGGGCTCCTACCAGCCCGCGCTCCGCAGGCAGGTCGTCCGCGCGTACCGGCGGCTCACCGTCCTCGCCACGCTCACCGAGGCCGCCCGCGCCGATTACGAGCGGGCGCTCGCCGGGTCCGGCGTCCGCATCGTCGCGATCCCGAACGCGGCGCCGCCGCTTCCCGGTCCGCCGTCCCGCCGCGAGAATCCGGTCGTGCTCGCGGCCGGGCGGCTCGTCCGCGCCAAGGGCTTCGACCTCCTGCTGCGCGCCTACGCGCCGATCGCCGCCGAGCATCCCGACTGGACCCTGCGCATCTTCGGGTCGGGAGTGCGGCGGGACCGGCTCCGCGCGACGATCGGCGAACTCGGCCTCACCGGGCGGGTCGAGCTGCGCGGCAAGACCCCGGACCTGCCGGCGGAGATGCGGCGCGCGTCGATCTACGTCCTGTCGTCGCGCCGGGAGGGCATGCCCATGGTCGTCATCGAGGCCATGGGCATGGGCCTGCCGGTCGTGGCGTTCGACTGCCCGCACGGCCCCGCCGAGCTGATCACCCCGGGCGCGGACGGGCTGCTCGTCCCGTCCGGTGACGTGGACGCGCTCAGCGCGGCGCTCCGCAAGCTCATCACCGACCCCGGCCTGCGCGACCGCCTCGGCGAGCGGGCGCTGCGGTCCGTCCGCCGGCATGACATCGGGCGCATCGGCCCCCGCTGGTCCCGCCTCATCGCCTCGGCCGTCCCGGACGGGCGGGCCGGAGCGCCGCGGCGGGCCTGATTCGGGCGCGGGGGAGAATACGGCGATACTGGCGGTGTGAGTGAGGAGTCTCGTTCCGGGGCGGAGCGCGCGCGGCTCGTCCTGCCGGAGCTGAAGCTGGACGATCTGCTTGCCGAGCTGCACTCCCGGCTGGAGGCGGCCCGGTCGACGCGCGACCGCGTGCACGCGCTGCTGGAGGCCGTCGTCTCGATCGGCAGCGAGCTGGACCTGTCGACGGTGCTGCGGCGCATCGTCGACGCCGCGACCACCCTGGTGGACGCCCGCTACGGCGCGCTCGGCGTGATCGGCGACGACGGCGAGCGGCTCGTCCGGTTCGT
This sequence comes from Actinomadura latina NBRC 106108, assembly GCF_001552195.1. Lineage (GTDB taxonomy): Bacteria > Actinomycetota > Actinomycetes > Streptosporangiales > Streptosporangiaceae > Spirillospora > Spirillospora latina. Next base: position 76,298 of record NZ_BCQS01000019.1, on the reverse strand, counting down.
CACGACCGGGGTGAGCGACGAGGAGATCGAGGCGATCGGGCACTGGCCGCACGGCGACGGCGTCCTCGGGCTGCTGATCCGGGAGCCGCACGCGCTGCGGCTGCCGGACCTGGCCGGGCATCCCGCCTCGTCCGGCTTCCCGGCGAACCATCCGCCGATGCGGACGTTCCTGGGGGTGCCGATCCGGGTGCGCGACGAGGTGTTCGGCAACCTCTACCTGACCGAGAAGGCCGGCGGCGGCCCCTTCGAGGAGGAGGACGAGGTCGTGGTGACCGCGCTCGCCACGGCCGCGGGCGTCGCCATCGAGAACGCCCGGCTGTACGAGGAGACGCGGCGCCGGGAGCGGTGGCTGGAGGCGTCCGCCGAGATCTCCACCGCGCTGCTGTCGGGCACCGACCCGCACGACGTCATCGACCTGGTCGCGCGCCGCGCCAGGGAGATCGCCGACGCGCGGCTGAGCAGCGTGACGCTGGTGGACGAGGCGGGCCGGGAGGCGGTGCTGGAGGCGGCCGCCGGCGAGGGCGCCCACCACCTGCGGGGCATGCGGGTCCCGCTGGAGCGCTCGGTGTCGGGGAAGGTGTTCGCCGAAGGGGCGCCGCTGCGGCTCGCCGACGGCTCGGCCGCGGTGCGGGGAGCCGGCGCCCCGACGGGACTGCCGGTCGGGCCGCTGCTGGTGGTGCCGCTCGGCACCGGCGCGTCCGCGCGCGGGGCGATCACGGTCATCAACCCGCCGGGCGGCGCGCTGTTCTCCGAGGGGACGCAGCGGCTGCTGGAGGCGTTCGCCGGGCAGGCGGCCGTCGCGCTGGAGCTGGCCGACCGGCGCCGCGACACCGAGCGGCTGGCGCTGCTGGAGGACCGCGACCGGATCGCCAAGGACCTGCACGACACCGTCATCCAGCGGCTGTTCGCGACCGCGATGACGCTGATGGCCGCCATCAAGATCACCCAGAAGCGGGAGGTCGCGACGCGGGTGCAGCGCGGGGTGGACGACCTGGACGACACGATCCGGCAGATCCGCTCCACCATCTTCGCGCTGCAGGCGCCGCCGGACGAGGAGTCGCTGCGCAGCCGGGTGCACGCGCTGGTCGACGCGGCCGCCGAGCGGCTCGGGTTCGCGCCGTCCGTGCGGCTCGCGGGGCTGCTCGACACCGCGGTCGACGACGCGGTGGGCGAGCAGCTCCTCGCGGTCGTCCAGGAGTCGCTGTCGAACGTGGCCCGGCACGCCCGCGCGTCCGAGGCCGTGGTGGTCATCGACGTCGGCGACGACCTCACGCTGCGGGTCGAGGACGACGGCGTCGGCATCCCCGAGGGCGGGCGGCGCAGCGGCATGCGCAACATGCGCGAGCGCGCCGAGGACCACGGCGGTTCCTTCGGCACCCGCGCCCGGCCCGGCGGCGGCACGATCCTGGTCTGGCGCGTCCCGCTCAAGGACGTCTAGCCGTTTCGGGATCCCGGCGTCAGAGCAGGCCGCGGACGTAGGCGGCCTGGCCCGCGTGCTGCAGGTCGTCGGAGATCACGCTGATCAGCCGGACGGCGAGCGTGACCGGCGGGTCCCAGGCGCGGTCCACGATGCGCTCGAGGTCGTCGTCGGTCAGCGCGGACACGTATTCCACGGTCCTGTCGTGGACGGCGTCGTGGTAGCCGGTCAGGAGGTCCGCCGACTCGACCCGGACGGCCGCGACCTCGTCCGGCCCGTGCCCGTATCCGGTCTCGTACGCGTCGAGCGGCAGGCCGAACCGGTCGGCCCATCCGTCCTCCGCCCACACCTGGCCGGTGCCGGCGGCGTCGGCGACGTGGTCGTCCTGGATGCGGGTGAGATGCCAGACGAGCCATGCGATGGAGTTGGCGCCCTCGGCGGGCTGGTAGGCGAGCTGCTGGGCGGTGAGCCCTGCGGCCGCCCCGTGGACGACCTCCCGGACCCTGCCGAACCCGTCGGTGAGCAGTTGCGCACTGGTCATTGGATGGACGCTACCCCGTCCGGGCGGAATCTCTCAGCCCGGGCGCGCCGGGTTCGGCGGGCCTCCGGGAGGGCAGGCGGACGGTCACGGTGAGGCCGCCGCCCGGACGCGGCGCCGCCGCCACCGTGCCGCAGTGCGCGGTCGCCGTCGCCCGGACGATCGACAGGCCCAGCCCGGAGCCGCGGTCGGACCGCACCCGGTCGTTGCCGAGCCGCCGGAACGGTTCGAAGATCGTCTCGACCTCGTAGCCGGGGACGGCCGGCCCGGTGTTGGTGACGGCGATCTCGGCCCACCCGTCCCGCCCGCGCGTGGCGACCGCCAGCTCGCCGCCGTCGTGGTTGTGCCGGATCGCGTTCTCCACGAGGTTCTGCACCAGCCGCTCCACGAGCACCGGATCGCCGGACGTGGGCGCCGGGCCGAGCCGCCGGCCGGTGGTCACGCCCCGCGCCCGCGCCTCGGGCCCGGCCTGCTCCAGGACGTGCCCGGCGACGTCCGCGAGGTCGAGCGGCGCCGGGTCCACGACGACGTTCTCGGTGCCGGCGAGGGTGAGCAGCCCGTCGATGAGCCGCTCGTGCCGGCCGTTCACCACCAGCAGCGACTCGCCGAGCCGCTTGACGTCGTCGGTGGCGTCCGGGCGGCGCACCGCGACGTCCACGAGCGTCCGGTTGATGGCGAGCGGGGTGCGCAGCTCGTGCGAGGCGTTCGCGACGAACCGCCGCTGCCCGTCGAACGCCCGCGCCAGCCGGCCGAGCATCGTGTCGAAGGTGTCGGCCAGCTCCTTGACGTCGTCGCGCGGGCCCTCGTAGGCGATCCGCTCGGTGAGGTCGTGGCTGCGGGCCACCCGCCGCGCCGTCTCGGTGATCGCGTGGACGGGGCGCAGCGCCCGGTCGGCGAGCAGCCAGCCGAACCCGAGCCCGGCCGCGGCCACCAGCCCGAGCGCGATGCCGCCCTGGGTGAGCAGGGCGTTCAGCGTCTCGCGCCGGTAGTCCTCCCGCCCCGCGATCAGCACCTTCCGGACCTCGGCCCGCGACGGCTCGCCGGGCGCGGCCGCCTCCACGCCCTGCGGGATCTCGCTCTCGACCACCCGGTTCACGCTGGGCGGGTCCGTCTGCCGCTGCAGGTTGTTCTGCACCAGCAGGTACGTCAGGCCCAGCAGGACGATCCCGGTGCCGAGGAACAGCCCGGTGTAGAGGACGGTGAGCCGCATCCGGATCGTCGGCCGCAGCCGTTCGGCGAGCTTCGTCATGGGATCCGGTACCCCACTCCCGGGACGGTCTCGATGACCGGGGGATCGCCGAGCCTGCGGCGCAGCTTCATCAGCGTCACCCGGACGGTGTTGGTGAACGGGTCGGTGTGCTCGTCCCACACCTTCTCCAGCAGCCGCTCGGCCGACACGATCGTCCCGTCCGCGCGCAGCAACTCGGCGAGCAGCCCGAACTCCTTGCGGGCCAGGTGCACGTACCGGCCGTCGCGGTACACCTCCCGGCGGGACGGGTCGAGCCGGATCCCGGCGCGCTCCAGCGCCGGCGGCGAGGCCGGGCGGGCGCGCCGGCCGAGCGCCTGGACCCGGGCCACCAGCTCCTCGAACGCGAACGGCTTGGTCAGGTAGTCGTCGGCGCCGAGCCGCAGCCCGGCGACCCGCGCCGGGACGGTCACGGCGGCGGTCAGCATCAGCACCCGGACGAGCGCCCCGGACTCCACGACCGCGCGGCACACGTCGTCGCCGTGCACGACCGGAAGGTCCCGGTCCCGGACGAGAACGTCGTAGTCGTGCACGCCGAGGCGTTCGAGCGCGGCGTCCCCGTCGTAGACCACGTCCACGGCGAGAGCCTCGGCCCGCAGCCCCTCGGCGATCGAATCGGCGAGCATCCGCTCGTCCTCGGCGATCAGTACCCGCACGCTGCCGTCCCCTTGCTCCCTTGGTCCCGCCCCGTCCTTCCCGCCGACCCAGCTTCGGGCAGCGGGCGTAACGCGGGCATAACGCGATCCGGTTACGCCGGGGTTACCGGGCCGGCGCTGGACTTGCGGTCGCCGCCGGCGCACCGCCCGGCGGAACCGACCAAGGAGACCGACCGATGCGACGACAGACGCTCGGAGCGCTGGCGCTCCTCCCGGCCCTCGCCTTCGGGCTGCAGGCCTGCGGAGGCGGAGGCGGGGGCGGCGCCGGAGCGGGCGGCACCGCCAAGGCCGCCGGAGACGACGCGAAGCTGCGCGAGTTCGCCCAGTGCATGCGCGAGAACGGGATCGACATGCCGGACCCGAAGGACGGCAGGATCGAGATCCGCGCGTCCGGCAGGCCCCGCAAGCCCGGCGAGGCCGGCGGCGGCCCCGAGGAGAGCGGCGAGGTCGAGGCGGCGCAGAAGAAGTGCGCGCACCTGATGCCGAACGGCGGCAAGCCGCGCAAGCCCAAGCCGGAGGAGCTGGCCAGGATGCGCGCGTTCTCCGCGTGCATGCGCGACCACGGCATCAGCGGGTTCCCCGACCCGAAACCGGACGGCTCGATGCTGCTCAAGGCCGGCCCGGGGACCGGGCTGGACCCGGAGAGCACGGAGTTCAAGGCCGCGCAGAAGGCGTGCGACAAGCTCGCGCCGCAGGGGAAGGGCCGGTCCACCACGAGGGGCGGGGACTAGTGGCCAGGACGCGCACCATCGCGCTGAGCGCGGCCGGTGTGGTCGTGGCCGGCGGCGCCGGGCTCGCGACCGCGGGCCTCGGCGGTGGCGGCGACCCCGCCGCCGCGCGCAGCGCCCTGCCGCCGGCGACGGCGCCGATCGAGCGGACGACCCTCGTCGAGACCCACGACGTGGACGGGACGCTCGGCTACGGCGACACGCGCACCGTCACCGGCGCGGGGCGCGGCACCCTCACCTGGCTGGCCGGGCCCGGGACCGTGATCTCCAGGGGCCGGCCGGTGTACCGGGTCGACGACGAGCCGGTGCCGCTGCTGTACGGGAGGCTGCCGCTGTACCGGACCCTCTCCGCGGGGAAGGAGGGCGCCGACGTCGAGCAGCTCGAACGCAACCTCCGCGCCCTGGGCTACACCGGATTCACCGTGGACGAGACCTACGGCGCCGCCACCGCCGCGGCCGTGAAGCGCTGGCAGGACGACCTCGGGGTCGAGGAGACCGGCCGGGTCGAGCCGGGCGCGGCCGTCGTCGCGTCCGGCCGGATCAGGGTCGCCGAGCGCAAGGCCCATGCGGGCGACCGGATCGGCGGCCCCGTCCTCACCTGCACCGGCACGACCCGTGTCGTGACCGTCGACCTGGACGTCCAGTACCGGCGGCTCGTCAGGAAGGGCGCCGGTGTGGAGGTCGAGCTGCCGTCCGGCGACACCGTCAAGGGCGAGGTCGCCTCGGTCGGGAAGGTCGCGAAGAAGGGCAGGGAGGAGGGGGAGCCGGCGACCGTCGAGATCGAGATCTCGGTCGCATCGCAGAAGGCGCTCGGCTCCTACGACATGGCGCCCGTCAAGGTGGGCCTCACCGCGAAACGGCACCGCGGCGTCCTCGCCGTGCCGATCGGCGCGCTGCTCGCCCGAGGCGACGGCGGCTACGCCGTCCAGGTGGTCGGGAACGGGCGGGTCCGCACGGTCCCGGTGGAGACCGGCGTGTTCACCGAGGGCGAGGTCGAGATCTCGGGATCCGGCCTCGCGGAGGGCATGAGGGTCGGGGTGCCCTCATGACACCCGTCGTGGAGTTGAAAGAGGTCACCAAGACCTATCCGGGCGGGGTCACCGCGCTGGACGGGGTGTCGCTGACCGTCGGGGAGCGCGAGCTGATCGCGATCGTCGGGCCGTCCGGGTCCGGGAAGTCGACGATGCTGCACTTGCTCGGCACGCTCGACCGGCCCAGCGCGGGGACCGTCCTGGTCGAGGGCACGGACGTGTCGCGGCTGACCGACCGGCGGCTGTCGGCGCTGCGCGCCCGGCGGATCGGGTTCGTCTTCCAGCAGTTCCACCTCGCCGCCGGCGTCAGCGCGCTGGACAACGTCGCGGACGGCCTGCTGTACGGGGGCGTGCCGCTCGCGCAGCGGCGCCGCCGGGCCGGCCGCGCACTGGAGCGCGTCGGGCTCGGGCACCGCCTCGGCCACCGGCCGCACCAGCTGTCCGGCGGCGAGAGGCAGCGGGTGGCGATCGCCCGCGCCGTCGTCGGCGAGCCCGCGCTGCTGCTGGCGGACGAGCCCACCGGCGCCCTGGACTCGGCGTCCGGCGCGGGCGTCCTGGACCTGCTGCGGGAGCTGTCCGGCGGCGGCACGACCGTCGTGCTGATCACGCACGACCGGGACATCGCCGCGCTGCTGCCCCGCCGGGTGCGGATGCGCGACGGCCGGATCGTCCACGACGACGCACGTATGGACGACGTACGTATGGACGACGTACGTATGGACGACGTACGTATGGAGGCCGCAAGTATGGAGGCCGAACGGTGACCACGGCGACGACCCCGCCCCGGCTCGGCCCGGGGGATGTGCTGCGCGTCGGCGCCGCCGGGCTGCGGTCCCGCCCGATGAGGGTGTTCCTGTCCGCGCTCGGCATCGCGATCGGCATCGCCGCGATGATCGGCGTGGTCGGCATCTCGACGTCCAGCCGCGCCCAGCTCCAGGCCACTCTCGACCGGCTCGGCACCAACCTCCTCACGGTCGGGCCCGGCCGGGACTTCTTCGGCGAGGACGCGGAGCTGCCGCAGGAGTCGGTCGGCATGGTGGGACGGATGCCGGACGTCGAGTCCGCGTCGGCGACCGGGAAGCTGGAGGACACCAACGTCTACCGCAACGACCACATCCCGGACGGGCAGAACGGCGGCATCGCCGTCCTCGCCGCCCGCCTCGACCTGCCGGAGACGGTGGGGCTCAGGATGGCCGCCGGCACGTGGCTCAACGCGGGCACGGCGAAGTACCCGGCCGTGGTCCTCGGGTCGGACACGGCCGGCCGGCTCGGCGTGGCGGCGCCGAACGTCCAGGTGTGGCTCGGCTCGCAGTGGTTCACCGTGGTCGGCATCCTCGAACCGAACGAGCTGGTGCCGGAGGTGGACTCCACGGCCCTCGTCGGCTGGGACGCCGCCGTCGCCCACCTCGGCTTCGACGGCCACCCCACCACCGTCTACACCCGCGCCCGCAAGGGCGCGGTGGAGAAGGCGCGGAACCTGCTCGCCGCCACCGCGAACCCGCAGGCGCCGACCGAGGTCGAGGTCAGCCGCCCCTCCGACGCGCTCGCCGCGCAGAACGCCACCGACAAGGCGTTCACCGGCCTGCTCCTCGGCCTCGGCGGCGTCGCGCTGCTGGTCGGCGGCGTCGGCGTCGCCAACACGATGGTGATCTCGGTCCTGGAGCGCCGCGCCGAGATCGGGCTGCGGCGCTCCCTCGGCGCCACCCGCGGCCAGATCAGGCTCCAGTTCCTCACCGAGTCGCAGCTGCTGGCCGCGCTCGGCGGCGCCGGCGGCGTGGCCCTCGGCATCGTCGTCACCGCGGTGTTCGCGGTGACACAGGGCTGGCCCACCGTCGTCCCGGTCTGGGCGATGGCCGGAGGCCTCCTCGCGACCCTGCTCATCGGAGGCGTGGCGGGCCTCTACCCGGCCGTCCGGGCGGCCCGCCTCGCCCCCACCGAGGCCCTGGCCGCGCCCTAGTCGGGAGAGCCGGCCGTCCTGACATGCGGAAGCCCGCCCCCAGGGAGGAGGGGACGGGCTTCCGCGCGGAAACGGCGTCAGGAGCGGACGCCGTACAGGTGCTCCAGGGCCAGCTGGTCCAGGTGCTCGAAGGCGGTGCGGCGCGCGCCGAGGGTCTCGGCGTCGGCGGTGGCGTCGCGGACCGAGTGCCAGTCCTCGTCATCGGCGAGGGTGGGCTGGGCGAGTTCCTCCACCTTGGCCTGGCGCAGGGCGTCCTGGACGTCGGGGTCGGCGCGGAACGCGCGGACCTTGTCGCGCAGGATCAGCCAGTTGCGCATGCACGCGGCCGCCGACTCCCACACGCCCTCGTCGTCCTCGGTGCGCGGCGGCTTGAAGTCGAAGTGGATCGGGCCGCTGTAGTCGCTGTTGTCGATGAGGTCGACGACCCAGAACGCGCCGCGCGCGTTGCCGGCGCCGAAGCGGAGGTCCTGGTCGTAGCGGGGGCCGTGCTGGCCGTTCAGGTCGATGTGGAACAGCTTGCCCTGCCACAGGGCCTGGGCGAGGCCGTGCGCGTAGTTGAGCCCGGCCATCTCCTCGTGCCCGACCTCGGGGTTCAGGCCGACGTTGCCGGAGTACTCCAGGGTCTGGATGAAGGCGAGGGCGTGGCCGATGGTCGGGAGCAGGATGTCGCCGCGCGGCTCGTTCGGCTTCGGCTCGATCGCGAAGCGCAGGTCGTAGCCCTGGTCGGCGACGTAGGCGCCGAGGACGTCGAACGCCTCCTTGTAACGGTCCAGGGCGGCCCGGACGTCCTTGGCCGCACCGGACTCGGCGCCCTCCCGGCCTCCCCAGCACACGTAGGTCTGGGCACCGAGTTCGGCGGCGAGGTCCAGGTTGTCCATGACCTTGCGGAGCGCGAACCGGCGGACGTCGCGGTCGTTGGCGGTGAACGCGCCGTCCTTGAAGATCGGGTGGCCGAACAGGTTCGTGGTGGCGGTGGTGACGACCAGGCCCGTCTCGTCGAGGGCCTTGCGGAACGCGCCGACCTTCTCCTGCCGCTCGCCGGGCGAGGCGTCGAAGTCGAAGACGTCGTTGTCGTGGAAGTTGACGCCGTAGGCGCCGATCTCGGCGAGCTTGCGCACGGCGCGGTCGGCGGGCATCGGCGGCCGGGTGCCGGGGCCGAACACGTCGACGCCCTGCCAGCCGACCGTCCAGATGCCGAACGAGAACCGGTCCTCCGGCGCAGGCGTGTAGTCGCTCATGGGAAACCTCCTCAGATCTCCGGGGCGGAGTCGCGCAGCGCGGCGTAGCGTTCGCGGATCTCCGTCCCGGTGCGGTCGCTGGTGTGTTCGGTCGCCGGCGGCGCGGGCCATCCGGGCGGCTCGGGCGTTCCGGCGAGCGCCCAGGCCGCCTGGCGGGCGGCGCCGAGCGCCACGTACTCGGCGGGCTCGGGCACGGTCACCGGCGTCCCGAAGATCACGGGGGCGAGGGCCCGGACGGCCGCGGAGCGGGCGCCGCCGCCGATCAGCAGGGTGCGGCGGGGCCGGACGCCCTGCGCGGCGAGATGGTCGACCGCGTCGGCGAGCGAGCACAGCAGCGCCTCCACCGCCGCCCGCGCCACGTTCTCCCGCGTCGCGTTCGCGGTGGTCAGGCCCGCGAGGACGCCCGTCGCGCCGGGACGGTCGGGGGTGCGCTCGCCGTCCAGGTAGGGGAGCAGCGTCAGGCCGCCGGCGCCGGGTCCGGCGGCGAGGGCGAGCGCGGACAGCTCCTCCAGCGAGGCCCCCGTCATCGCGGCGGCGGACGAGAGGATCCGCGCGGCGTTCAGCGTGGCGACGAGCGGCAGGAACCGGCCGGTCGCGTCGGCGAACCCGGCGACGAGGCCGGACGCGTCGGCGGCGGGCACGTCCGCCACCGCGAACGCCGTCCCGGACGTGCCGATCGACACGACGACGTCGCCCGGCCGCAGCCCGAGGCCGAGCGCGGCGCCCATGTTGTCGCCGGTGCCGGGGCCGAGCGCGGCGCCCCAGGAGGTCTCGCCGATCTTCTCGCCGGGGGCGGCGACGCGCGGCGTCGCGGCGTCGCGGCCGAGCGCGGCGCGGAGCAGGCCGGGCAGGTAGGCGCCGGTGGCGGGGGACCAGTAGCCGGTGCCGGACGCGTCGCCCCGGTCGGTGACCGGTTCGGACGCGCCGAGCCGCAGCGTCAGCCAGTCGTGCGGCAGCATGACCTGCTCGGTGCGCCGCGCGTTCGCGGGCTCGTTCTGGGCCATCCACCGCAGCTTGGTGACGGTGAAGGAGGCGACCGGCACGCTGCCCGTCCGCTCGGCCCAGGCCTTCGCGCCGCCCAGTTCCTCGACGAGGGCGCGGGCGTGCGGCGCCGAGCGGGTGTCGTTCCACAGCAGCGCGGGCCGGACCACCTCGCCCGCGCCGTCGAGCGCGACCATGCCGTGCTGCTGGGCGCCGACGGCGACCGCGTCGGCCCGCTCCAGCAGCCCCCGCGCCTGCGAGAGCGCCTCCCACCAGTGGTCGGGGTGGCATTCGGTGCCGTCGGGGTGCGGCGCCGACGCCTCGGCGACCACGGCGCCGTCCTCGGCCCTGCACAGGACGACCTTCGTCGACTGCGTCGAGGAGTCGACGCCCGCGACCAGGCTCCCGGCCATCCCGGACCCCTTTCGTAAAGAGCTTGGACTAATTAAGGTAGCAGAGGGTCGCTGCCCTGCCTATAGAAGCGCTTCATTTAAGGTTTGTTCATGACAAAGTCCGCGAACGCCCCCGTCCGGCACGCGACGATGCGCGAGCGGAACCTCGCCGTCGTCCTGGAGCACGTGGCCCGGCACCAGCCCGTGACCAGGGCGCGGCTCGCCGAGCTGACCGGCTTCACCAAGACGACCGTGTCCAACCTCGTCGCCCTGCTGGAGGGCGCCGGGCTGGTCCGGGTCGGCGCGCCCGTCCACGAGGGGGAGCGCGGGCGCCCCGGCGTGGGCGTGTCCCTGCACGGCGACGGCGCCGCCGGGCTCGGCCTCGAGGTCAACGTGGACTACCTCGCCGCCTGCGTCCTCGACCTCGCCAAGCAGGTCCGCTACCGGCACGTGATCAGCTCCGACAACCGCGGGCGCGAGCCCGCCGCCGTCCTCGCCGCGCTGTCGGCGCTCGCGGCCGAGGCGGTCGCGGCCGCCGCCGGGCAGGGCCTCACCGTCGCCGGCGCCGCGGTCGCCCTGCCCGGCCTGCTCGACCGCGAGAACGGCGTGGTGCGGCGCGCCCCCAACCTCGGCTGGACCGACGTCCCCGTCACCGGCGCGCCCGGCCTCGCGGCGGCGCTGCCCGCCGAGTACGACAACGAGGCCAACCTGGCGGCGCTCGGCGAGGTGTGGTTCGGCGGCGGCGCCCGCTTCGGCGACTTCGTGCACGTGTCGGGCGAGATCGGGATCGGCGCCGGGATCGTCGTGGACGGGCGGGTGTTCCGCGGCGCGCACGGCTTCGCCGGCGAACTCGGCCACCTCATCGCCGAGCCGTCCGGCCCGCCCTGCTCGTGCGGCGGGCGCGGCTGCCTGGAGCAGATCGCCGGCCAGGAGGCGATGCTGCGCGCCGCCGGGCTGCCCGTGACGCGGCCGGCCGGCGGCCCGCGGGGCTCGGTCGGCAGGCTCGCCGAGCGGCTCGCCGCCGGCGACCCGGCCGCGCTGGACGCGGTGGCCCGCGCCGGCCGGGCGCTCGGCGGCGCGCTCGCCTCGGTCGTCAACCTGATCGACCCGGACACCATCGTGCTCGGCGGCGTGTTCTCCCCGCTCGCCGAATGGGTCCGGCCGCCGCTGCAGGACGTCCTCGCGAACGGCTCCGGCGCGCTGCGGCGGGCGGTGCCGCCGGTCGAGGTCTCCGGCCTCGCCGAGGGCGCCGCCGTCCTCGGCGCGGCCGGGCTCGTCGTGGAGCGCGTGATCGCCGGCCCCGCGCTGCTCCTCTAGAGAGGGGAGTACTCGAACCAGGCGAAGTCGGCGTGGTTCGCGCTCGCCCGCCCGTTGGACGTGGCGTAGAGGCCGATGTAGGCGCCGGTGAAACCGCCCGCGACCTGGCTGGTGAGGATGTCGCCGTCCACGGGGTCGCCCAGCGGCGTCCAGATCCCCGGCTCCGTGCTGCAGGACGCCTGGTACCAGCGGCCGTGCGCCTCGAAGCCGAGCTTGACCGGCCCGGCAGCGGCCGGTCCCCTCGCCAGCACCGTTTCGATGCCCTGCTCGCGCTTGATGAGACGTATCCCCATGCTCGTCGACACGAGCAGGACGTGGAAGTCGCTGTTCTGGACGAGCGCCAGCCCCGCCAGCTCCTCATCGGCGGGCGCGAAGTCCAGCGCGGTGAAGGCGGCGAAGTCGTGGTGCTGCTGGCGGCGCCCGACGAACGACGGGTTGGCGACGTCCGCGAGGCTCTCCGGGCGGACCCGCAGCCGCAGGTGGCCGGGACGCTCGGCCAGGCTCCACCAGCGTTCCCGCGGAGTCCGCAGCATGTTCCAGGCCGGGTCCAGCTCGGGGCCGTCGAACTGGTCGCACACCGGGGCGGCCGGCCACGGGTGGGGCGGGAGCGAGGGAGCCGGGCAGATCGCCTCCAGCCGCCCGCCGGTGACCGGCCACCCGTCCTCCCAGGCGACCGGGGCCAGGAACGTCTCGCGGCCGAGGACGCACCGGTCGCCGCCGTGCGGGCGCATGGCGAGCAGCACCGCCCACCACTCGCCGTCCGGTGTCTCCACCAGGTCGGCGTGCCCGGCGCCGACGACGGGATGGCCGGCGCCGAGGTTGCGATGGGTCAGGATCGGGTTGCGCGGATTCCCCTCGTACGGGCCGGTCACCGCGTCGGCGCGCGCGACCATCACGGCGTGGTCCATGGCGGTGCCGCCCTCGGCGGTGAGCAGGAAGTACCGTCCGCCGATCTTGTACAGGTGGGAGCCCTCCGACCAGATCGCGCCCTTGACCGCCCCGTCCCAGATCACGTGCTCGTCGCCGGTCAGCGCGAGCGCCGCCGGGTCGAACCCGCGCAGCCAGATCTCGGTGTGCCCCTCGTACCTCCCGGTGAGCCGGGTGCCGGTGCACCACGCGCGGCCGTCGTCGTCGAAGAACAGCGACGGGTCGATGCCCTCGCCGTCCAGCCGGTGCGCGTCCGACCACGGCCCGGCCGGGTCGGCGGCGGTCATCACGAAGTTGCCCGACCACTCCGTCCCGTCCACCAGCGTGCAGACGAGGTAGAACGTGCCGTCGTGGTGGCGGAGCGTCGGCGCGTACAGGCCGCCCGACGCGGGGACGCCGTCCAGGGGGAGCTGCTCCGGCCGGTCGAGCGCGTGCCCGATCCGCCGCCAGTGCACCAGGTCGCGGCTGTGGAACACCGGCAGGCCCGGGAACCACTCGAACGTGGACGTCATCAGGTAGAAGTCGTCGCCCACGCGGCAGATCGACGGGTCGGGGTGGAAGCCCGGCAGCACGGGGTTGCCGAACACGGGGTCGCCTTGCAGGGTCAAAGCGGCGTCACCTCCACCGGGACGGTGAGGACGCGGTCCGGGCCGAGTTCCCGGACGGGGCCGTCCAGCGTGAAGGAGCCCTGCAGCGGCAGGTCGGCGCTCGACCGCCCCACCGCGACCTCGACGGCGCCGGGCTCGACGATGCGGCGCAGGTCCGGCCCGGTGAAGGCGGTCCGGTCGGCGTGCACCTCGAACTCGATCCGGGCCGCCTCGCCGGGTTCCAGCCGGACCCGGGCCCACCCGGCCAGCCAGCGCGCCGGCCGCACCACCGACGCGACCGGATCGGACAGGTACAGCTGGGCGACCTCGGTGCCGGCCCGGCCGCCGGTGTTGCGGACGACGGCGCTGACCGTGACGGTCCCGTCGGTGGCGGCGCGCCCGCCGACCTCGAGGTCCTCGTACTCGAACGTCGTCCAGGTCAGCCCGTAGCCGAACGGGTAGAGCGGGACGGGGTCGACCGTGCTCCAGTCGTGCCCGCCGTCCATCGGCGAGCGCAGGTAGGTGACCGGCGGGCCGGACGCGCGGCGCGGCACACTGATCGGCATCCGCCCGGACGGATCGACCCGTCCGGCGAGGACGCCCGCGACCGCGCGTCCGCCCTCCTCACCGGGGAAGAACGCCTGCACCACGGCGGCGGCGCGGTCGGCGACGCCCTCGATGGCGTAGGGACGGCCGGTCAGCATCACGACGACCGTCGGCGTGCCGGTGCCCAGGACCGCCTCGGCCAGCTCGGCCTGCCGGCCCGGCAGCGCGAGCGTCTCGACGTCGCAGCCCTCACCGGACGTGCCGCGGCCGAACAGCCCCGCCCGGTCGCCGAGCACGAGCACGCACACCTCGGCGTCCCGCGCCGCGGCGACGGCGGCCTCGATGTCGGCGTCGTCCGCGACGAGCACGTCCTTCGAGCCCGCCACCCGGACGCCGGGCAGCTCGGCGCGCAGCGCGTCCGCCACCGCCGGGATGTCCACGCCGAGCGGCAGCTCCGGGTGCTGGCGGCCGACGTGGCTCGGGAACGTGTAGCAGCCCATCATCCCGAAGGGGTCCTCCGCGAGCGGGCCCGTCACCACGACCCCGTCGCCGGACCGCAGCGGCAGCACGCCGTCGTTGGCCAGCAGGACGACCGACTCCTCGGCCAGCCGGCGCGCGAGCGCGCGGTGCTCGGGCGGGTCGAAGTCCAGCGCCGCCCCGTCCCCGCCGGCGGGCACGCCGTCGAGCAGGCCGAGCTCGGCCTTCATCGTGAGCACCCGGCCGGCGGCCCGGTCCAGCAGCTCCTCCGGGACGGCGCCCGACCGGACGAGCTCCAGCAGCGGCTCGCCGTAGCAGCGGACGGTCGGCAGCTCCACGTCGATCCCGGCGCGCAGCGCGAGGGCGCCGGCCTCGCCCCGCGACCCGGCCACCCGGTGCCGGGTCTCCAGGAACGAGATCCCGAAGTAGTCGGCGACGACGATGCCGGTGAAGCCCAGCTCGTCGCGCAGCAGCCCGGTCAGCAGCCGCTCGTCGGCGGCGGCGGGCATCGCGTCGACGTCGGTGTAGGAGTGCATGACCGAGCGGGCGCCGCCGTCGCGCAGCGCCATGACGAACGGTTCGAGGACGATGTCGGCGAACTCGCGCGGCCCGATCGGCGTCGGCGCCATGTTCCGGCCCGCGCGGGAGGCGGAGTAGCCGGCGAAGTGCTTCAGCGTCGTGACGATGCCGGACCGTTCCATGGCCCTCACGTAGGCCGTGCCGAGGACCCCGACGAGATACGGGTCCTCGCCGATGCACTCCTCCGTCCGGCCCCAGCGGGCGTCGCGGACGACGTCCAGGACGGGCGCGAGGCCCTGGTGGACGCCGGCCGCCCGCATGCTGGACCCGATCGCGGCGGCCATCTCGCCGACGAGGCCGGGGTCGAAGGTGGCGCCCCACGCGGGCGGGCTGGGGAACACGGTGGCGCCCCACGTCATGAACCCGTTGAGGCACTCCTCGTGCGCCATCGCCGGGATGCCGAACCGGTTGCCGGCGGAGACCATGCGCTGCAGCTCGCGGAGCCGCGCGGCGCCCTCGGCGGCCGGGACGGGAGAGGTCCCGAACACGCGGGTGAGCTGGCCGAGGCCGCGGTCGATGACCTCCTCCAGGGACGGGGCGGTCTCGTTCGAGTCGTCCTCCATCGGGGCCACGGGCTCGCCCGGTTCGGCGGGCATCGCCCAGAACCCGGCGAGCTGCCCCGCCTTCTCCTCCGGCGTCATCCGGGCCAGCAGGTCGGCGACCCGCTCGGCGACCGGCGACCCGGGGTCCTGCCAGGGCTCGCGGGTCGCGCTCGCGGCCGGGACGGCTTCGGTCATCGTTCCTCCGAGGGGGGCGGCGGGGCGGTGGAGGCACGGACACGCAGGTCGGTGGCCAGCTCCACGCGCGGGGTCAGCGGGGGGCGGCCGTCCAGCAGCTGCAGCAGGGTGCGGGCCGCGACGCGGCCCATCTCCTCCAGCGGCTGCCGGACGGTCGTCAGCGGCGGCGAGAGCCACTCGCAGGTGGGCAGGTCGTCGAAGCCGACGACGCTCAGGTCCTCGGGGATGCGCAGGCCGGCGAGCCGGGCCGCCTGGTAGGCGCCCATGGCCTGCTCGTCGCTGCCCGCGAAGATCGCCGTCGGCGGTTCGGGCAGCTCCAGCAGCTCGCGGGTGCGGGCGAAACCGCCGCGGTGGTGGAAGTCGCCGTAGCGGACGAGGTCCTTGTCGACCTCGATCCCGGCGCGCTCCAGCGCCGTCCGGTAGCCGTCCACGCGGGCCTGGGTGCAGAGCATGTCGGCCGGGCCGCCGACCATCGCGATGCGGCGGTGGCCGAGCTCGATCAGGTGCTCGGTGGCGGCGAGGCCGCCGGCCCAGTTGGTGGCGCCGACGCTGGCGATCTCGGTGTCCGGCAGGTTCACCGGGTCGACCAGCACGAGCGCGACACCGGCCCGCTCCAGCTGCTCGCGCTGGCGGCGGGTCATCCGGGACGTGACCAGGATGACGCCGTCGCTGTGGTGCAGCGCGGGCAGGTTCTGCCAGCTCGGCGGCCGGGCGTCGTCCTCGCGGACCAGCGAGACGACGACGCCGGTGCCGTGCTCGGCGCACTCGCCCTCCACGCCGCGCATGATCTCGACCGCCCACGGGCTGTCCAGGCCGGCCAGGACCAGGTCGATCAGGCCGGACCTGCGGGCCCGGCGGGAGCCGCCCGGGCCCGGGTAGTTGTGGGTGCGCAGCAGCGCCTCCACCCGCTCGCGGGTCGCGGCGGCCACGTCGGTGCGGCCGTTGAGGACCTTGGAGACCGTCGCGGGGGACACCCCCGCCTTCGAGGCGATCAGCGCCAGGGTGGGCCGGGACGGCGGGTCCGGCATCTCGTCGGTGGTGCGCACGGGCACGCTTCACTCCTCCCCGAGGAAACGATTGCGAACAGTATCGCAATGTTTCGCTCACTCCTAGCCCCCGTATCGGACTTCTCAACATTTCATTTAGGTCAACAGGCGCTGACCCCTTGACCCTGGGGTGGGCCTTTCTTAGAGTTCCACGGCAACGGCAAGCTCGAAGACTTTCGAAAACTTTCGAAGCGGAGCGGTCCCGCTCCGTCCCTCCCAGGCCAAGCCCACCCCCCGATCCAGGAGGCCATCATGGGCATTCCACACCTGTCGCGCCGTTCGTTCCTGACCGCAGTCTCCGCGGGCGCCGTGGTGGTCACCGCAGCACCCCTCCTCGTCGCCTGCGGCGACTCCGGCTCCGGCTCCGGAGGCGGCAAGGTCACCATCGAGTGGATGGACATCGCGACGACCGAGCCGTCCAAGACGCTGTACCCGCAGATCGCGAAGGCCTACGAGGCGGCGCACCCGGACGTCAAGATCAAGCTCACCAACCTGGAGAACGAGGCGTTCAAGTCGAAGATGACGGCGCTCACCGCCTCCGGCAAGCTGCCGGACATCTTCGTGACCTGGGGCGGGGGCGTCCTCAAGCAGCAGATCGACGCCGGCCTGGTGAAGGACGTCACCTCCGACGGCGCCGCCGTCCTGAGCACCTTGACGCCGGTGTCGCAGAAGCCGTACCAGTTCGACGGCAAGACCTACGCCATCCCGTACGACATGGGCGGAGTCGGCTTCTGGTACAACAAGGCGCTCTTCAAGAGGGCCGGCATCAAGGACACCCCCAAGACCTGGACGGAGTACCTGGACGCCGTCCGCAAGCTCAAGAGCGCCGGGGTCACCCCCATCGCGATCGCCGGCAAGGACAAGTGGCCCGAGATGTACTACTGGGCCTACCTCGCGATGCGCATCGGCGGTCTGTCCGCCCTGCAGCAGGCCCAGCAGAACAACGACTTCAGCGGCGCCGCCTTCGTCTCCGCCGGCCAGAAGGTCAAGGAGCTCGCCGACCTGCAGCCCTTCCAGAAGGGCTTCCAGAACGCCGGCTACGACGCGCCCGGCGGGCAGGCCGCGACCATGGGCGCCGGCAAGGCCGCCATGGAGCTGATGGGGCAGTGGGCGCCCGCGGTGGAGAAGGACGCCTCCGGCAAGGACCTCGGCGACGACCTCGGCTGGTTCCCCTTCCCGACCGTGGAGGGCGGCCAGGGCCAGGCGACCGAGGTGTTCGGCGGCGGCAACGGGCACGCGCTCAGCAAGGACGCCCCCAAGGAGGCCATCGACTTCCTGGCCTTCCTGGTGAACAACGAGAACGAGCGCAAGCTCGTCTCCTCGGGCGCGTTCATGCCGGTCGTCAAGGGCGCCGAGAGCGAGCTCGACAAGAACCGCAGGCTCGTCGCCGACGCGCTGAACAGCTCCACCGGGTTCCAGCTCTACCTCGACCAGGCGTTCCCGCCCGCGGTCGGGCAGGAGGTCAATGACAGCGTCGCGGCGCTGATCGGCGGCAAGAAGACGCCTCAGCAGGTCACCGAGTCGGTCACCAAGGCGGCAAAGAGCCAATGACATTGTCCGCCACGACCGAGAATCGGCCGCGGCACGCCGTCCGGGCCCCGCGCAAGCGGGGCCCCCAGGCGTCGATGGGGGCGCGGGTGCGCGGCTGGGCGTCCACCACCTGGTTCCTGCTGCCGGCCCTGCTGCTGTTCTTCTTCTTCGTCCTGATCCCGATCTTCGTCGCGTTCTACACGAGCTTCTTCGACTGGGGCGGCTTCGGCAAGCCCGAGGACTTCGCCGGCCTCGGCAACTACCGCAAGCTCGCCGACGACCCGGTCTTCCGCGGCGACCTCTGGCGCGGCCTGCTGCTGGTCGTGTTCTCGATCGCCGTCCAGCTGCCGATCGCGCTCGGCACCGCCGTCCTGCTGAACCAGAAGATGCGCGGCCGGGCGGTGTACCGGGCCGTCTTCTTCGCGCCCTACATCCTGTCCGAGGTCATCGCCGGCGTCCTGTTCGGCATCATCTTCCTGCCGGGCGACGGGCTGGCCGACCAGCTCGTCGGGGGCCTGCCGCTGGTCGGCGACCTCGCCGGCAAGTGGTTCGCCGACCCCGGCACCGCGCTGCCCACCCTGTTCGCCGTCATGACGTGGAAGTACTTCGGCTTCCACATGATGATCTACCTCGCCGGGCTGCAGGGCGTCCCGTCGGAGGTGCTGGAGGCCGCCTCGATCGACGGGGCCGGACCGTGGCGGCGGTTCCGCAGCGTCACGCTGCCGCTGCTCGCCCCGACCCTGCGGATCAGCGTGTTCCTGTCCGTCATCGGCTCGATCCAGCTCTTCGACCTCGTATGGGTCACCACGACGGGCGGGCCGACGCACTCCACGGAGACGATGGCCGTCACCATGTTCCAGTTCGGCTTCAAGCGCTACCAGATGGGCTACGCGAGCGCGATCAGCGTGGCCATGTTCGTGATCAGCATGATCTTCTCCCTGATCTACCAGCGGTACGCGCTCCGCCGCGACCTGCAGGGCGCCGTCACCTCCGCGGGAGGCCGCCGATGAGAACGACCCTCGCGCGGAGCATGTCCAGGCACGCCATGGTCTGGGTGCTCGGCTCCTTCATCGTCGTCCCGCTGCTGTACGCGGTGATCTCCGGGTTCAAGACCACCGGAGACCTCACCGCCGACCCGTTCGGACTGCCCGACGACTGGAAGGTCTCGAACTACACGGGCATCCTGTCGTCCGGCGACTTCTGGCGGCAGATCAGCAACAGCATCCTGATCGCGGTCGCCACGACGCTGATCACGGTCGCGGTGTCGGCGCTGGCGGCGTTCGCGTTCGCCCGCTACGCGTTCCGGGGCAGGGAGTTCTTCTTCACCCTGTTCGCGCTGGGGCTGATGTTCCCGCCCGCGGTCGCGGTGCTGCCGCTGTTCGTCCTGCTGCGCTCGTTCGGGCTGCTGGACAACCCGCTCGGCATCGTCCTGCCGCAGGCCGCGTTCGCGCTGCCCGTCACGATCATCATCCTGCGGTCGTTCTTCCGGACGATCCCCGCGGAACTGGAGGAGGCCGCCATCATGGACGGCTGCTCCAGGTTCGGGTTCTTCTGGCGCATCCTGCTGCCGATGGCGCGGCCCGCCCTCGGCACCGTGTCGGTCCTCGCCATCGTGACGAGCTGGAACAACTTCTTCCTGCCGCTGCTGGTGCTGGCCGACCCCAAATGGCAGACGATCCCCGTCGGCATCCAGCAGTTCCAGGGGCAGTACTCGACGAACTACGCGCTCGTCATCGCCTACATCGTGCTGGCGATGGTCCCCGCGCTGGCGTTCTACGCCGTCGCCGAGCGCCAGCTGATCGGAGGCCTCACCGCCGGCGCCACGAAGGGCTGAGCGCCCGTCACGGGGGACGGCCCGGACGACCTCGTCCGGGCCGTATGGTCCTGTCCTCCCGGGCCCCGGATGAAAGGCTGAAAGGGCCGTTCCGGGGCCGGCCGACGCGGAGTTAGCTTCCGGTTGGACAGGACTCTGCTCACCCCGTGGACGGGAGGACGATGGGAAAGCGACGACGAAGAGCGCTGCTGGCGGGGGCGGTACTCGGCCCCGCCATGCTCGCCGGCGCGCTGCTGACGGCCGCGCCGGCGTCCGCGCACGGCGCGATGATGATGCCGGGAAGCCGCACGTACCTGTGCTGGAAGGACGGGCTGACCGCGAGCGGGCAGATCGTCCCGCACAACCCGGCCTGCGCGGCGGCGGTCGCGCAGAGCGGCCCGAACTCGCTCTACAACTGGTTCGCCGTGCTCCGCTCGGACGGCGCCGGCCGCACCCGCGGCTTCATCCCGGACGGGAACCTGTGCAGCGGCGGCGCGGTCGTGTACGACTTCAGCGGCTACGACCTGGCCCGCGACGACTGGCCGGTCACGCACCTGACGTCGGGCGCGACCATGGAGTTCAGGTTCAACAAGTGGGCGGCGCACCCGGGAACGTTCCGTACCTACATCACCAAGGACACCTGGAGTCCGACCCGGCCGCTCAGCTGGGACGACCTGGAGAGCGAGCCGTTCTACAGCGCCACCGACCCGGCGAGCGTCGGGTCGCCGGGCAACGAGGACGCCTACTACCACTGGAACGCCCAGCTGCCGTCCGGCAAGAGCGGACGCCACATCATCTACACCGTGTGGCAGCGCTCGGACAGCAACGAGACGTTCTACGGCTGCTCCGACGTCGTGTTCGACGGCGGCAACGGCGAGGTGACCGGCGTCGGCGAGGGCGACGGCGACCCGACCGATCCGCCCACCGATCCCACGGACCCGCCCGGCACGCCCGGCATGGTGTGCACCGCCGACTACCAGTCCATCAACAGCTGGGGCGGCGGCTACCAGGGCGAGATCAAGGTCACCAACACCGGCACGCTGCCGCTCAACGGCTGGATGGCGCACTTCACCTTCGCCAACGGCGAGACGGTCGGCAGCCTGTGGAACGGCACCTACACGCAGTCCGGTCCGGACGTCACGGTGAAGAACGCGGCCTGGAACGGCGCGCTGGCCGTCGGCGCCTCGGCGACGTTCGGGTTCACGGTCAACGCCCCGAGTTCGGCGACGGACCTCGAACCGCACTGCATGACCTCCTGACACAGCACCCGCTCCCGACCCGGGCACGGCCCGCGGCGTCCGACAGGGGACGCCGCGGGCCGCTCGCGTTCCGGCCGCTCCTTTCCCCGCCCCGCCGTTCCCCCGGCCGCTCCGGTCCCCGTCCCGCCGTTTCCCGGCCGGTCTGGTCCCCACCTACCGTGTCTCCGGCCGGTCTGGTCTCCGGCTGGTCTCCGGCCGGTCCGTTTCCCGGCCGGTCTGGTCCTGGCCAATCTGATCCCCGGCCCGCCGTTTCCCCGCCGGTATGGTCCCTGGCCGGTCCGGATCCCGGCCGGTCTGGGCACCTCTGTGGACTCCGTCCTCCTGGAGACAGGGAGAGGCCCCGTGACCGGGAGCGGGTCACGGGGCCTGTTTCCTGGTAGGCCGGTTACTGGACGGGCGGGTAGGCGTTCTTCAGCAGCTCCTGGAACTGCGCGGAGAACCAGTGCCCGGACAGCGGCGCGTTCGGCAGGGCGCCGCTCATGTGGTTGTTGTTGCGCGGGTTGCCGGTGTACGTGGGGTCGCACATCCGGTCGAAGCCCTTGCCCTCGTCGTTCGGGATCTCGGAGCTGGCCCCGTCCGACTCGCCCGGAGGCTTGATCCAGACGTAGGCGTCGATGCCGGTCGCGGGCGCGGCCTTCGGGCGCTCGCCGAGGCCGGCGCCGGCCTGGTTGCACCAGTTGCCGAGGTGGATGCGGCGGTCGATGCGGCCGCCGTCGACGTAGGCGTTCACGTCCGTCTGCGGGCCGGGCCCGGTCGGCCGCTCGGAACCGCCCCAGCCGTTGCGGCTCGTGTCGATGAGCATGCCGATGCCCGAGTCGAAGCCTTCGCCGATGAGCTCCTGGCGGAACGCCTGGGCGTAGGACTGCTCGTCCACGTAGCGGTTCCAGTCGACCCACGAGGACTGGCGGACTGACGTGCCGTTCACCGAGTCGTCGATGGTGAAGTAGGGCTCCTTCAGCGCCCCGTAGTTGGCGGTGTTGGTGATGAAGCCGGCCACGTTGCTCTTGGAGCCGGACATGTCGGCGGTGTCGGCGAGCAGCTGCGCGGTCGGGCCGAAGTTGTCGTCCCAGCCGATCCAGCCGTGGTGGCCGATGTCGATGTAGTTGTAGACGTTCGACAGGGCGCCGAGCTTCTGCAGCGCGTAGGCGATGCCCTTCTCGTAGTTGCCGTTCGCCTTCATGACGTCGCAGTTCTCGGTGGCGGTCGGCCGGTCGCCGGCGTTGGTGACGAGGTTTGGCAGCGAGTCGATCTCGACGACCGTGACGATCCGCAGGTCGGCGTACTTGGCGTCGCCGAGGATCTGCGCGATCGGGTCGATGAAGTCCGACTTGTACCGGTCGAG
This sequence comes from Actinomadura latina NBRC 106108, assembly GCF_001552195.1. Taxonomy (GTDB): domain Bacteria; phylum Actinomycetota; class Actinomycetes; order Streptosporangiales; family Streptosporangiaceae; genus Spirillospora; species Spirillospora latina. The sequence continues at coordinate 53,954 of NZ_BCQS01000019.1, read as the reverse complement.
CTCCGTCGGGCCGAGTTCGCCGTTGGACGCGAGCGCGGAGCAGTCGCGGCCGGGCAGGTCGTAGACGACGAGCTGGATCACCCCGGCGCCCTGGCTGAGCGCCTCGTCGAGGTGGTCGCGCAGGCCCATGCCGCCGTTCGCGCCCTCGATCGCGGCGATCCGGTCCAGCCACACGCCGGTCGGCTGGTTCGCGATCGCGCTGCCGCCGGGCTCGGCGGCGGCGTTGGCGGACCACTCGGGGTTCACGTAGACCTTCGCCCCGGCGTACGGGTTGTCGACGCGGTCACCCGGCGGCGGTGTCACCGGCGGCGTGGTGGGCGGGTCGGTGTCGTCGCCGCCGCCGGTCGAGCCGTCGCACACCGTCCCGTTCAGCTTGAACTGGGCTGGCTTCGCGTTCGAGCCGGAGTAGGTGCCCTGGAAGCCCGGGGTGACCGTCGCGTTCGTGCCGAGCGACCCGGCCCAGCTCGGGTTCTTCACGGTGACGTGCTTGCCGGACTGGGTGAACGTCCCGTTCCAGCCGTTCGTCACCTGCTGGTTGCCGGCGAAGTCCCACTCCAGCGTCCAGCTGCTGAGGGCGTCACCCAGGTTGGTGATCTTCACGTTGGCGGTGAAGCCGCTGCCCCAGTCGTTGGTCGTGTAGTCGACGGTGCAGCCGGCGGCCGCGCTGGCCTGGGCCTGGGCCAGCGCGACCGTGCCTGAGGCGAGCAGGACGGCCGCCGCGGCGGCCGATACGCCGCGGCGCCGGGCGCCGGGCCTCCTGCGCGCGGGGGGGTGCTTCATGCGGGTTTCCTCCATCTGGTTGAGCGGATCTCTTGCGGGAGGGGCAGGGGACGTGCCGGAAGGGTCGAGGGCGTGCCGGCGGGATCAGCCGGCGGACCGCAGATGGTCGCGGAGCCCGGCGCCGTACGCGGTGGGGGTGCCGTCGTAGGAGCTGATCAGCGAGGGGCCGGAGGAGCAGTCCCACGTGTTCCACGTCCAGCCGAGGTAGGACGCACTGTGCGCGTCCAGCCAGGCCATCAGCGTGTCGACGTAGGAGTGGCCGCAGGTGTTCTCGCCGATCTCGCCGGCGACGAGCGGCACCTGCGCGGCGACGGGCGCGAGCTGCTGGTCCCAGCAGGACGCGTCCTTGCAGTAGTTGAAGTTGTAGGAGTGCCAGGCGGCCGCGAGGTTCCCGGTGGGGTCGGACGGCTTCTGCGCGAGCCACTGGCCGAGGTCGTTGGAGTAGCTGCTGCCGGCCACCATCACGACGTTCTCCGCCCCGGTGGAGCGGACGGCGTCGAGGAGGTCCTGCATCCCGGCGGCCTCGTAGCCGAGGCCGGTGCAGGCCGAGCCGCCGTCGCGCCAGCACTTCCACGACTGGTCGTAGTCCATGACCTGCAGATTGTTCGGGTACGGCTCGTTGAAAAGGTCGAAGACGACGGCCGTGTCGTTCTTGTAGGCGGTGGCGAGCTGCTTCCAGAACTCCGGCGAGTATTCGGCGTCCGGCATCGGCTTCTGGCATTCCGCGTTCGCCGTGTCGCAATGGTTGTCATTGCCGGTCCACAGTCCGTGGCTCCAATGCAGCTCCAGAATGGGCGTGATGCCGTTCTTTTCGAGAAGGGCGACGTAGTCCTTCACCGCGTTCTGGTACGCGGCGCCGCGATAGGCCGGATCGACGTTGCCCAGGCCCAGCCAGCAGTCGGAGTTGAGCGGCACGCGGACGGCGTTGACGTTCCAGCTCCTGATGGCCGCGACCGAGGCCGCGTCCATCGGGCCGTCCCAGAGGCCGTTGCCCTGGACGCAGGCGAACTCGCCGCCGGACCGGTTCACCCCGCGCAGCCGCACGGTGTTCCCGGAGGCGTCCGCGAACGTGTTGCCGGAGACCTTCAGCTTCGGCGCCGGCCCGTCGGCCGGGGGAGTGTCCGGTGGCGTGGTCGGAGTCGTCGGCGTCTCGGACGGGTCCGCGTCGTCGTTGCAGGCCACCCCGTTCACCGCGAAGGCGGTCGGGTCGGCGTTGGTGCCGCTGTAGCCGAACTGGGCTCCGGCCTGGACGGCGGCGCCGGTCGCGAGGGAGCCGTTCCAGCTCTCGTTCACGACGGTGACGGTCTGGCCGGACTGCGACCACCGCCCGTTCCAGCCGTTCGCCAGCCGCTGGTTCCCGGTGTAGGAGTACGTCAGCGTCCAGCCGGTGACGGCCGGGCCCCGGTTGGTGATCGTGACGGCGGCCGTGAAGCCCGTGCCCCAGTCGTTGGTGGTGTAGCCGACCTGGCAGGCGACGGCGGCATGGGCCGCCGGCGCGCCGAGCACGGCCGCGGCTCCGGCGGCCAGCGAGCCCGCCGCGCAGACCGCGCCGGTCAGCGCGGCCACCGCGGCGGTGCGCGGGGAAGGCGATCTCATGAGATCTCCGCTTTCACGTCGGTTCTTTCTGCTTGGGAGCGCTCCCACTCCTGGACTGCGGTGAACGTAGAACGGGCCGGACGCGGTGTGGAAGACCCGTTCCATTCCTTTCACGAAATTTCACGGCGCCTCGCGCGCGCGGTGCGGGACGGGGGATGGGCGGACCATGGGCAAAAACCGTTTGGCCTGTGACACTTGACACAATCGGCCTCCGAACCGATTCTTGGGAGCGCTCCCACTACTCCCGACCCGGTCCACCCCGCCAAGGCCCGGGACCCCCCGAAGGGAGTGCCAAGCGTGACCCTCACCCACCCCGAAGACCCCACCCTCCCCGACCGGCCCCCGACCCTCGCCCACGTGGCCGAGCTCGCCGGCGTCTCGCCCGCGACGGCGTCCCGCGTGCTCAACGGCTCCGCCAGGGTCAGCCGGTCGGCCCGCCTCCAGGTCGAGGCGGCCGTCGAGCGGCTCGGCTACGTCCGGCGCCGCAGCGGCTCGCCCGACCGGGAGTCGTCCGGCACGATCGCGGCCGTCGTGTGCGAGGACGCCTGCCGCGTCCTCGGCGACCCGTACTTCGCCCGCCTGCTGTGGGGCGTGCGCCGCGAGCTCGACGGCCGGGCGCCGCTCGTCGTCCTCATGGCCGGCCGGCCGGACGAGTGGCGCGCCACCACCGGCTACCTGCGCGGCGGCCGGGCCGAGGGCGTGCTGCTCGTCGGCGCGCGCCGCGACCAGGTCGCCCCGCTCGTGCAGGCCGCGGCCGGCGCCCCCGTGGTGCTGGCCGGGCGCCCCCTCGACGAGGTGGCGCTGCCGTACGTCGACGTCGACAACCGGGGCGGCGCGCACGCCGCCGTCCGGCACCTGCTCACCACCGGCCGCCGCCGCATCGGCACCATCGCCGGGCCCGCCGACATGGGCGCGGCCGTCGACCGGCTGGCCGGCTACCGGCTCGCCGCCCGGGAGGCCGGGATGGGCGTCAACGGGCTGGTCTGCCAGGGCGACTTCGGCCGGCTGTCCGGCGAGCGGGCGATGCGCCGGCTGCTGGAGCGCCGCCCGGACGTCGACGCGGTGCTCGCCGCGTCCGACCAGATGGCCGTCGGCGCGCTCAGCGCGCTGCGCCGGGCGGGCCGCCGCGTCCCCGACGACGTCGCGGTCGTCGGGTTCGACGACGCCCCGGTCGCCCGGCAGGTGCGGCCCCGGCTGACCACCGTCCGGCAGCCCGCCGAGGACCTCGGCGCCCGGCTGGCCCGCGAGCTGCGCGCCTGCACCGGCGGCAGGCCGAACACCGAGCGAGGCGTCGTGCTGCGCACCAAGTTGATCATCCGGGAGTCCGGCTGACGGCCCCGGTCTGACGCGCGTCCCGTCACCGGGCGCGCGGCCCTCGAAGGGACGCCGCCGCCGGAGTCCGCCGGCGGTGGGGCCCGCCATGCCCGCACGGCGGGCGTTTCAGGAAGGAACCCGAAGTGAGAAGACGGCAACGATGGCGCGCGCTCACCGCCGTGGGCGCGACGCTGACCCTCCTCTGCGGCGGCCTCGGCGTGCTGGCACCCGCGCACGCCGCGGCCGCCGCGTGCAAGGTCGTCTACAAGAAGAACGACTGGGGCAGCGGCTTCACGGCGAGCGTCGACATCACCAACCAGGGCGACGCGCTGAACGGCTGGACGCTGAAGTACTCCTATTCGGGGAACCAGAAGCTGACCAGCGGCTGGTCGGGCAAGTGGTCGCAGTCGGGGCAGGACGTCACCGTCCAGAACGAGAACTGGAACGGCTCGCTGGCCAACGGCGCGACCGTGACCGTCGGCGCGCAGTTCACCTACAGCGGGACGAACACCGACCCCACGGCGTTCACCCTGAACGGCACGCCCTGCAACGGCGGCACGTCCGCCCCGACGGTCGCGCTGACCAGCCCGTCCGCCGGCGCGACGTACTCGGTGGGCGCCTCGGTGCCGCTCGCGGCGACCGCGTCCGCCGCGGCCGGCGCGTCGGTGTCCAAGGTCGAGTTCTTCGACCAGGACGGCTCGCTCGGCGCGGCCGACACCAGCGCCCCCTACAGCCTGAACTGGACGCCCTCGGCGGCCGGCAACTACTCGATCTACGCGAAGGCGACCGACAGCGCGGGCGGGACGGGCGAGTCCGCGCCCGTCGGCATCACGGTCACGGCGCAGGCGAGCGTCGTGGCGACCCCCGCCACGCTGACCGTCGCGCAGGGCTCCACGGCCACGTTCGCGGTGAAGCTGTCGGAGGCCCCGTCCTCGAACGTCACCGTGACGACGGCGCGCACCGCGGGCAACAGCGGCCTGTCGGTGACCGGCGGCGGCACGCTGGCCTTCACGCCGCAGAACTGGTCCGCGGCCCAGAACGTGACGATCACCGCGGACGACTCCGGGACGGGCCAGGCGACCTTCACCTCGTCCGCGACCGGGTTCGCGGCGGCCAAGGTCACCGCGACCGAGGTGGCCACCGGCGGTGACACCTACACCCAGCGGTTCCTCGACCAGTACAACAAGATCAAGGACCCGGCGAACGGGTACTTCAGCCCCGAGGGCATCCCGTACCACTCGGTCGAGACGTTCATGGTCGAGGCCCCCGACCAGGGGCACGAGACCACGTCCGAGGCCTACAGCTACCTCATCTGGCTGGAGGCCATGTACGGCAAGGTCACGCAGAACTGGGCCCCCTTCAACGCCTCCTGGGCGCTGATGGAGAAGTACATGATCCCGACGCACGCGGACCAGCCGACGACCTCGTTCTACGACCCGTCCAAACCCGCCACCTACGCCGCCGAGCACCCGCTGCCGAGCGACTACCCGTCGCAGATCGACGGCAACATCCCGGTCGGCCAGGACCCGATCGCGGGCGAGCTGAAGTCCGCCTACGGCACCGACGACATCTACGGCATGCACTGGCTGCAGGACGTCGACAACGTCTACGGCTACGGCAACACGCCGGGCGGCGGCTGCGAGGAGGGCCCGGACGCCGACGGCCCGTCCTACATCAACACCTACCAGCGCGGCTCCCAGGAGTCGGTGTTCGAGACCGTCCCGCAGCCGACGTGCGACAAGTTCGCGTTCGGCGGCACCAACGGCTACCTGGACCTGTTCATCAAGGACTCGTCCTACGCCAAGCAGTGGAAGTTCACCGACGCCCCGGACGCCGACGCGCGCGCCATCCAGGCCGCGTACTGGGCGAACGTCTGGGCCGACGGCCAGGGCAAGGCCGGCGACGTCTCGGCCACCGTGGCGAAGGCCGGCAAGATGGGCGACTACCTGCGCTACTCGTTCTTCGACAAGTACTTCAAGAAGATCGGCGACTGCCACCCCGCCTCGTCCTGCCCCGCCGGGTCGGGCAAGGACAGCGAGCACTACCTGCTGTCCTGGTACTACGCGTGGGGCGGCGCCAACGACACGAACGCCGGCTGGGCGTGGCGCATCGGCGACGGCGCGTCGCACTTCGGCTACCAGAACCCCCTCGCGGCCTACGCGCTGGTGAACGACCCGGCGCTCGCACCCAAGGGCTCGACGGCCAAGTCCGACTGGAAGACGAGCCTCACCCGGCAGCTGCAGCTCTACAAGTGGCTGCAGTCCGCCGAGGGCGGCATCGCCGGCGGCGTCACCAACAGCTGGGAGGGCAGCTACAGCACCCCGCCGACCGGCCTCACCGAGTTCTACGGCATGGCCTACGACTGGCAGCCCGTCTACCACGACCCGCCGAGCAACCAGTGGTTCGGGTTCCAGGCGTGGTCGATGGAGCGCGTCGCCGAGTACTACCAGGTCACCGGTGACGCGGACGCCAAGGCGATCCTCGACAAGTGGGTCGGCTGGGCGCTGTCGGAGACGACGGTCGACCCGTCCACGGGCAGCATGCAGATCCCGTCGACGCTCAAGTGGACCGGGCAGCCGGACGCCGACTGGTCCGCCGCCAGCGGCATGCCGGCCGCCAACTCCGGCCTGCACGTCTCCGTGCAGGACTACACCAACGACGTCGGCGTGGCCGCGGCGTACGCCAAGACCCTGATGTACTACGCGAAGAAGTCCGGCGACGCCGACGCCAAGCAGATGGCCAAGGACCTGCTCGACGCCATCTGGAAGCACACCGACACCAAGGGCGTCTCGGTGCAGGAGTCGAAGTCCGACTACAAGCGCCTCACGGACCCGGTCTACATCCCGTCCGGCTGGACGGGCACCATGCCGAACGGTGACCCGATCGACTCCAGCTCGACCTTCATGTCCATCCGCTCCTTCTACAAGAACGACCCCGACTACCAGCGCGTCATGGCCTACGCCAACGGCTCCAGCTCGACCGTCCCGGTGTTCAACTACCACCGGTTCTGGGCCCAGGCCGACGTAGCCCTCGCCATGGCCGACTACGGCCGCCTCTTCAACGAGTAACCCGCCTCCGACGGCCCGTGGCGGCACCACCCCGCCGCCACGGGCCCCTCACTCCGCGAACTTCAGCAGCGTCTCGGCCAGCAGGTCCGGCCCCTCGACCATCGCCATGTGCCCCTGCCCTTTCAGGACGGTGACGCCGGCGCCGGGGATCAGCGCGGCGAGCGCCTCCGCCGTCGTCCGCTGGTACGCGGGGCTCCGCTCCCCGACGAGCAGCCGCACGGGCACGCCGGTGAGCCGCCCGAGGTCCTCGATGCGCCCCACGCTCCCGGTCTCCCGGACGAGCGGCGGGGCGTTCTCCAGCGACGTCCGCCAGAACCGCCGCGCCCCGCGCAGCGCCTCCACCTGCCTGGCCGAAAGGCCGATCACCTCGCGCATCACGACTTCGAGCACCGCGTCGTGGTCGTGCTCGTCGGCGAGGCCGCGAAGCCGGTGGAGCACCTCCGGCGAGGCGACCTCCCGCCACGGCGACGAGATCGGCGGCTCGTAGAGGACGGCCCGTCCGACCGCCTCGGGGAACGGCGACGCCTTCAGCGCGCACAGCGCGCCGAAGGAGTGCCCGACCAGGAAGACGTCCCGTCCCGCCGCCTCCGCGACGGCGGCGATGTCCTCGCCTTCGCGCTCGATCCCGTACGGGCCGCCCTCGGGCAGGCTGAGGCCCCGCCCCCGGCGGTCCATGACGTGCACGGTGAACCGCTCGGCGAGCCTCGGCAGCACCGGCGTCCAGCAGCGCCCGTCGACCGCCGCGCCGTGCACCAGCACCATGGGCGGCCCGGCCCCGAAGACCCTGACACCGATGACGCTGCCGTCCTTGGACGTCACATACCGGGCGTCGGCCACCCGAGGAGGCTACCGCGGCGCGACTATGCGAACATATGTTCGTGTCCGGTGGTGCTTCTATCCTGCATGCCGACCTCGACGCGTTCTACGCGTCGGTCGAGCAGCGGGACGATCCCGCGCTGCGGGGGCGGCCGGTGATCGTCGGCGGCGGTGTGGTGCTGGCGGCGAGCTACGAGGCCAAGGCCCACGGGGTGCGCACGGCGATGAGCGGCAACCTGCACGACGACCGGGCCGTCCAGCTCGCCCTCCCGTTCGACCGGGCCATGGCCGTGGACGGCGCGGTCGACGGCGTCCGGGACCGGTTCGGCTCGTCCGCCATCACCCGCGCCGTGCTGCTGGGCCGCGACCCGGGCATGTCCGTCCCGATGCTGCCCGACTAGGACGGGTCCACGCTGCCGAGGCCGTCGGCGGGCGGTCCGGGGAACGCGAAGGTCCTACCCGTCTTCGCCGTCCGCGAGAATGATGAGCTGTCGAGAGGAACCGGGCGGCTCGCCGGCGGGCTCGGCGGGGCCGAACGGTCACCGTGCCCGGCGCCCCCCACCAGGGGCCGGGCGGGCCGTACTTCCGTACGGCCGTCCTGGCCGCGCTGACGCGGTGACCGGGCCGGCGGACACGACCGGGAGGTGCGGGCCGAGGATGAGGAGAACCGGGTGAGCGCCGCGAAGAAGCACGACCGGGCCAAGGAGAGCAAGGCGGAGTTCTGCTACGGGCTGCTGAGGTCGCGCATCTTCGACGGCACCTACGTGCCCGGATACCGGCTGGTCATCAACCAGCTCGCCCAGGAGACCGGGGTCAGCACGATCCCGCTGCGCGAGGCGCTGCGCCGGCTGCAGTCCGACGGGCTCGTCGAGGTGGTGCGCAACGTCGGCGCCCGCGTCGCGGTGTTCGACGCCGAGCAGGTCGGGCACACCCTGCAGATCCTCGCCCGGCTGGAGGGCTACGCCACCGCGATCTCCGCGCCGTCCATGACGGCCGCGCACATCGCCGCGTCCCGCAGGATCAACGACCGGATGGCGGAGGCGCTGGAGGAGTTCGACCCGACCGCGTTCACCGCGCTGAACCGCGAGTTCCACTTCTCGATCTACGAGCACTGCCCGGACGGGCACCTGCGCGCCCTGCTCGAAGCCGAGTGGGCGCGCCTGGACCACATGCGCCGCTCCACGTTCGGCTACGTCCCCGGCCGGGCCCGCCGCTCGGTGGTCGAGCACGAGCGCATCCTGGCCCTCATCAGCGAGAAGGCGGACGCGGCCGAGATCGAGCGCGTCGCCTGCGCCCACAAGAACGCCACGGCCGGCGCCCGGCACGACGCCCACCCGGCCTCGCACGAATAGCTCCACCGCCGAACGCACGCGCCGGGGCGGCCTCACGGACGGTCCCGGTGCGGGTGCTCCGCGCGCTATGAGACGATCATTTGACCGGGGACGAGCGGAGTTTTGCGAATGGCCGATGAGAGGTGGACTCCCGCCGACGTGGATCTGGTGACGCCCAACACGGCCCGGATCTACGACTACCTGCTCGGCGGCAAGGACAACTACGCGGCGGACCGGGAGGTCGCCGAGCAGCTGCTCGCCGTCATCCCGGAGGCGCGGATGGCGGCGCTGGAGAACCACGCCTTCATCGGCCGCGCCGTCCGGTTCCTCGCCCGCAGGGGCGTCCGGCAGTTCATCGACATCGGCAGCAAGCTGCCGGCGAGCGGGAACGTCCACGAGGTCGCCGCCGAGGTCGCGCCCGATGCGACCGTCGTGTTCGCCGACGGCGACCCCGTCGTGCTCGCGCACGCCCGCGCGCTCCTGGCCGGGACGCAGCGGGCGGCCTTCGTCCGGTGCGACCCGGTGCGCCCGGAGACCGTCGCTGCGGACCCGCAGGTCCGCGCGCTCATCGACTTCGCGCGGCCCGTGGCGGTCGTCCTCGACCGCGTCCTGCACTTCATCCAGGACGCCGCCGAGGCCGCCGCCGCGCTCCGCCGCCTGCACGACGCGCTCGCGCCGGGCAGCCACCTGGTGTTCACGCACATCACCCAGGAGCCCGAACCCGAGTCCGGCGGTGACGTCGGCCGGGTGTTCAAGCCGACCAGCGGCCACTTCTGGGGCCGGAGCCGGGCCGAGATCCGCGACATCGTCGCGTGCTTCGACCTCGTGGAGCCGGGCCTGGCCTACACCTCGGAGTGGCGGCCGGACGCGTCCGCGCCGCCGGCCGCGCACCCGGAGCGCACCTTCACCCTGGCGGGTGTGGCCCGCCGCCGCTGACCGCCAGCGAGCGCAGCCGCCGCCGCCACGCGGGGACACCGGCCCGGCGGTGGGCGGCGGCCCGGGCGGCGCCGGCGTCGTGCACCCAGCCCTGGTGGCTGCGGCCGGTCACCTCCAGCCGGACGAGCGGGACGTAGGACTCGGCCCGGATCCCCTCGTACCCGTGCCGGACGATCGAGTGGTAGATGTCCTCGGACACGACCAGCGCCACCGGCGCGCGGGTGCGCCGCAGCGCGTCCTTCGCCTCCGCCGAGTCCAGCAGCCGGAAGGCGACGTCGAGCGCCTCGCCGAAATTGCCGTGGCCGTCGCTCTGCACCTCTCCGGCGTGCACGACGACGCGAACGCGAATTCGCCGGTCGCCGCCGGGGGAGATCGTCTGCGCCGAATTGTATTCGGCGAGCAGCGCGGACAGGATCGGGACCACCGGGTGCAGCAGCAGCGTTTTCGGGACCTCGTCGAAAGGGTGCACCAGCACGAGCGCCCCATCCCCCCGGTCGACGTACTCCTCCCGGTACCGCCGCCCGATTCCGGCCCGGTTGAACGCCTCCTCCAGCAGCCGGTACAGCGTGCGCCGGAGCTCCGCCTTGACCGGGTCGGTGCGGGCGGTGGACCCCTCGATGTCCACCGCCAGGATCGCCCGGTACCGCGGCCGGACCCGTACCCGGTCGGCCACCGGGCACAGCGGCCCGGACGCGTCGACGAGCACGGGCCGCACCGCCCCCGGCCCCCCGGCGCGCACGGCCGTCTCGTTGCTCATTTCCCCCGCGCCCCTTTCTCGACATGACCCCCATTGTTCGCGGGAATGATCCTGGCATTCCCCGGCTTGCCCGGCAACCCAGGCGAACCGGACGGCCGACCGTGTTTACCCGGTGAATGTGAATTCCTTTCACCGGGTGTTGAAAGGACGTCTGACCAGGATCACGACGGAAGTCCGTCCCGCGTCAAGGGGTGCGCGTCCCGAATGGTCCCGGCCGCGCGGGACTCCGGCCCTGCAAGATCGGGACGGAAACGCGGAACGGCGTGCGCATCGATCGGATAACGGCACTGTGAAGCCGGTCGCGAGTCGGGAACAATTCCGGGGCGGCCGGCATGGGGCGGGCCGTGTCCGGGAAAGCACGGACCGGCGCCCCGTGGGTTTCCGGTGGCAGGACGTCCCGCGAGGTCCGAGCATGGAAAGGGTGGTCGTGGTGATTTCCGCACCGCGGCGGCGCAGGTCGCCCCCGTGGTTCGGTGCGGAGACGAGGCGCGCCCTCGCCGCCGGGCCGGCGGTGGCCGGGCTGGCGCTGCTCGCAGGCTGGCCGTACTGGCGGCACCATCCGGGGGCCGCCGCCATCACGCTGGTCAGTTGTGCCGCCATCGCCGTGGTGGGCGTGCTGCTCTCGACCGGCGGGCGGACCCGCCGCACCGGGCTGCTGTTCACCGCCGCGTCGGTCTGCTGGGCGGTCAACTGGGCGGCGAGCTGGGACGCGACCATCGGGCCGATCATGTCCCCGTACGCGCAGGCCACCTTCTACCTCGCGCTCGCCGTGGGCGTCCTGCTCTACCCGGCCGGGCGGCTGGAGTACCTGGCCGACCGGATCTGGACGGTCCTGGCGTGCGTGATCCTCTTGGGCTGCCCGACCGCGCTGTGGGTCACCTCCGAGCCGGAGTGGGCGGCGTTCCGCGGCGAGTCGGTGTGGTGGCCCGCGCCGTTCCCCGACCTGGAGGTCTTCCGGGTCGTCCTGCGGGTCTCCGGTACCCTCTACGTCTTCCTCGCCTTCGCGTTCGCCCTCGTGCTGATGCTGCGGCTGCCGAGGATGGGCCGGATGCGGCGCCTGCTCACCCTCCCGGTCACCGTCGCCGTCGCGTTCGTGGCGGTCCTGGCCGCGCTGACGCAGAAGCCGATCATGGAGGACTCGATCCCGCTGGACGACCTCCTGCGCGTCTACGTCGTCCAGGGCGCGGTCATCGTGCTCGTCCCGCTCACCATGCTGGCGTCCGGGCTCCGGGTCCGCATCAGCGAGCTGACCGTCGCCGGCCGGATGCTCAGGCTGACCGCGCCGGTGTCGGTCGAACGGGTCCGCGACGCGCTGCGCGACGTCCTGCACGACCCGACGCTGGAGCTGTGGTTCTGGGCGCCGATCGAGCGCACCTACGTCGACACCGCCGGGCACCCCGTCGACCTCGATCCGGACGACACGGCCGGGGGGCGCTGGCGGTGCCGGGTGCGCAGCGCCGCCGGGGACCCGCTCGCCGTCGTCGAGCTGGGCGGCGCGCTCCGCGACCACGAGTCCCTGGTCGAGGCGGCGCTGGCCGCGGGCGGCCGGGCGCTGGAGACCGCGCGGCTCCAGGCCGGCGTGCACGCGGGCCTGGAGCAGGTCCGCGCCGCCTACCGGCGGCTCGTCCGCGCCGAGACCGTGGAGCGCGAGCGCCTCGCCCGCGACCTGCACGACGGCGCGCAGCAGCGGCTGCTCGCGCTCGGCGCGATGCTCGGCACGCTGGAGGCCGTGACCGACGACCCGGCGGTGAAGGAACACGCCCGGACCTGCCGCGCCGAGCTGATGGAGGCCCTCGCCGAGCTGCGCGCGCTCGCCCGCGAGGTCCAGCCGGCGCTGCTCGTCCAGGACGGCCTCGGCCCGGCGCTGGAGGTCCTCGCCGAGCGGGTCGGCGTCCGGGTGAGGCTCGACGTCGCCCCGCGCCGGTTCTCCCGGGAGATCGAGTCCACGCTTTACTCGGTGCTTTGCGAGACGCTGTCGTACGCTGTCGACCGCGCGCATGCGACCAAGGTGCACGTCCGGGTCGGCCACGAGGGCGGCCGGCTGGCCGCGGAGATGACCTCTGACGGCACGGGTCCCTGCGACCCCGCCGCCGACCTCGCCGGGCTGTCCGGGCGGGTGCGGGCGCTGCACGGCCAGGTGGAAATCGGCGGCGGTCCCGGTGGGGGCACGAAGGTAAGGATGGACCTTCCATGCGAGTAGCCGTGGCGGAGGACAGCGGGATCTTCCGGCAGGCACTGGTCACCCTGCTCACCACGGTAGGCATCGAGGTCGTGGTGTCCGCGGGTTCCGGCGAGGAGCTGCTCGCCCGCGTGGCGGGCGATCCGCCCGACGTGGCGATCCTCGACCTGCACATGCCGCCGACGTTCACCAACGAGGGGGTCGTCGCCGCCCGCCGGCTGCTGGAGCGCCACCCCGGCCTCGGCGTCCTCGTCCTGTCGGCCTACAACGAGACGCCGCAGGCGATGGAGCTGTTCCGCGACCAGCCGCGCGGCGTCGGCTACCTGCTGAAGGACCACGTCACCGACGTGGACAACCTGCGCTCCGCGCTGGAGCGGGTGATGCGCGGCGAGGTCGTCATCGACCCGGACGTGGTGAGCCGGCTCGTCGAGGCCCGGCACCGCGAGCAGGAGCTGTCCCGGCTGTCCGGGCGCGAGCGGGAGGTCCTGGGGCTGATGGCCGAGGGCCACTCGAACGCGGGCATCGGCAAGCGGCTGCACCTGTCCGCCCGGACGGTCGAGGACCACGTCCGCGCCATCTTCACCAAGCTGAAGATCGCCTCGGCGGGCGCGCCGCCCGGTCCGCAGGACAGCAACAAGCGGGTGCTGGCGGTCCTCACCTGGCTGCGGGCCGCCGAGACCCGCTGACGCCGCGGATATCGACCAGGCCGCGCATCAATCGGGTAACGGGCCCTCCGCTTTCCACCCGGGGTGCGGAAAACTGACCGCAGGAGTCGGGTCGGTCGGTGGCTCCGGTGGTGGCCCCCGCACGCCACCGGCACGCGCCGCGAGCCTGTGCCGGGGCCCCGTGCCAGGGCACCTCGTCCGGCACACTCCCATGCTCCCGGTACCGCATGCTCCGCACATCCGGGAAAACCCCACTCCCGGACAGTGGTTTCCCGGGACGACACGGGAAGGAAGGCGGTGAGGGCCGTCCCCCGCTGGCCGCTGTGGCTGGGCGCGCGGGTCCGCCGCGCCCTGGGCGCGGGCACGGCGGTCGCGGCGGCCGCGCTGGCGTGCGGCTGGCCGTACTGGCGCGGGCACCCCGCCGCCGCGGCGGTCACCCTGGCGTGCTGCGGCGGATTCGCCGCCGCGGGCGGCCTGCTCGCCGCCGGCCGGCTCGGGCGGCGCACGGGCGCGGCGTTCGTCTTCGCCGCCGCGGCCTGGGCGGTGACGTGGTCGGGGGCCTGGAACACCGGAATGGCGCCGGTGGTCTCGGTGTTCGCCCAGTCGGTGTTCTTCGTCGCGATCGGCGCCGGTGTCGTCACGTATCCGGGCGGCCGCCTGGAGGGCGCCGCCACCCGGCTGTGGACGGCCGCCGCCGTCGTCATCATGGTCGGCGGGCAGGCGCTGCTGTGCGCGGTCTCGCGTCCCCACTGGAACGGCTTCGCGGCCTCGGTCCCCTGGCCGTCCGTCCACCCCGACGAGGAGGTCTTCCGCTGCGCCCAGCGGGCCGTGACGGTCGCCATGGTCGCCCTCGCGGGCGCCCTCGTGGTGCTGCTGCTGGCGCGGGTGCCCCGCACCGGGCGGCTGGACCGGGCGTTCACCGTCCCCGTCGCGGCGGCCGTGACGGTCGGCGTCAGCCTCGCCCTCGCTGTCCAGGGCACGCTCCTCGGCACTTCGGTGACCCTCGACGATGTCCTGCGGGTCTACTTCATCCAGGGCTTCTGCGCCACGACGCTGCCGATCGTCTTCCTCTTCACCGCGCTGCGCGCCCGCCTGTCCGAGCTGACCGTGGTGGAGCGGATGCACCGCCTCACCGCTCCCGTCTCGGTGGAGAAGGTCCGCGACGCCCTGCGCAGCGTCCTCGGCGACGGCGCCCTCGACCTGTGGCTGTGGGCCGACGGCGGCTACGTCGGCGTGGACGGCCGTCCGATGGGGGACGCGCCGGGGCGCTGGCGGCACGAGGTCCGCACGTCCGCCGGCCTGCCCCTCGCCACCGTCGACGTCGCCGCCGCGCTCCGCGACCACGAGCCGCTCGTCGAGGCGGCGCTGACCGCGGGCGGCCGGGCGCTGGAGACCGTCCGCCTGGAGGTCGCCGCGCAGGCCGCCCTCCAGCGGGCCCGCGACGCGCAGGAACTCCTCGTCCGCGTCCAGGCCGCCGAGCGCGAGCGGCTCGCCGACGACCTGAAGCGCAGCGCCCGCGCCCGCCTCCGCGCCCTGGAGGAGACCCTCGGCCGGCTGGAGGACGCCGCGGCGGACCCGGCCGCCCGCGAGCAGGCCCGGGTCTGCCGCCGTGAACTCGCCGAGGCCGTCGCCGAACTGGACGACCTGGCCCGCGGCGTCCACCCGGCGATCCTCGCCGACGCCGGCCTGGGCCCGGCCATCGAACTGGTCGCGTCCCGCGCCCCGGTGCCCGTCCGCCTCGACCTGCCCCCCGGCCGCTTAGCGCCGGAGATCGAGTCGACGCTCTACTTCGCCCTCTGCGAGGCCCTGACGAACGCCGTCAAGCACGCCCGGGCCGGCTCCGTCGACCTGGCCGTCCGCCCCGGCCCCACCGAGATCGTGGCGGAGGTCCGCGACGACGGCGCGGGCGGCGCCGCCCCCTCCCCCCGCGGCGGCCTGGCCGGCCTGACCGACCGCGTCCAAGCCCTCCGCGGCCACGTGACCATCAAAAGCCCACCCGGCCAGGGCACCACCCTCACCATCACCCTCCCGGCGCCGCGTTAGCCCGGCCCGCCGCGGTCCGGAGCGGGCGACGACGCGGAGCGGGCTAGGGTGCGGTCAGGGCGGCGAGGGCCTGTTCGGCGGTCGGGTGGGCGACGAGGTGGCGGTCCAGGCCGCTGCGCTCGATGATCGTGCGGAAACGCCGGTCCAGGCCGGCCAGCATGAAGTCGCCGCCGCCCCGGTGCGCGGCCTTCCAGATGATGATGAGCGCGTTGAGGCCGGACGAGTCGCAGAAGCCGACCCCGCCGACGTCCAGGACGATCCGCGGAGGCCCCGCCATCTCGCGCATGTCGGCGAGGACGTGTTCGCGCAGCCGGTCGGCCGTGAGGATGGTGAGATCCCCGTCCGCCTCCACGAGCAGGCAGGGGCCGCGGACCTCGCTGCGCACCTCCAGCGTGTCGGCGGCGGAGGGGCCCGCCGGGTCGCCGGCTCCGAGAGACATGCTGATCACCTTCCGTTGGTGCCCGGGCACCGGGCGTACCCGCCAAAAGGGGAGCTCATGCAGCTCCGCCGGGGCGATCAGCCCACCCGGACGTACTCGATCGCGTCGTCGGCGAGGCGCCGCGCGGTCGCCTCGTAGCGGTCGCGCAGCTCCAGCAGGACCTGCTGGCCGCGGACGGCCGGCCACCCGGCGGGCAGGTGCTCGACGGGCAGCCGCGGGTCGGCGCGGACGAGCTGCAGCCATTCGGTGGTCATCCACAGGTAGCGGGCGAGGTCGTCGGGGGCGTGGGGGAGCGGGCCGGGGCGGTCCCAGCGGTCCAGGAACGCCCGGTAGCCGTTCGCGAGCCCGTCGAGGTCGAACGCCTCGCGGAGCATGTGCGGGACGTCCGTCGGCTCCTCGGCCGGGCCCGCGAACACCTTCAGGTGCCCGTTCAGGTTGAGGCCCGCGACGATCGGGCGGACGTCCACCCGCGACGGCGCGATCCACGTGCCGTTGCCGAGCGACCCGAACCCGGCCCAGGTCAGCCGGG
This sequence comes from Actinomadura latina NBRC 106108, assembly GCF_001552195.1. Lineage (GTDB taxonomy): Bacteria > Actinomycetota > Actinomycetes > Streptosporangiales > Streptosporangiaceae > Spirillospora > Spirillospora latina. Next base: position 37,501 of record NZ_BCQS01000019.1, on the reverse strand, counting down.
CGCGCAGGTCCTGCCGGACGCGCTGCCACGACTCCGGCATGGAGAACGCGAGGACGGTCCAGCTGCCGTCCCAGTCGGTGTTGAGCACGCCGCGCCGCCAGACGCGGTCCTCGCCGTCGTGCAGGATGCCCTCCGAGCGCGGGGTCAGCCCGAAGTGCATGCGGCGCCCCTCGCGGTGGCGCGCCAGCAGGCCGCGGCCGACCATGCGGGTCAGCGTCGACCGGACGGCGTGCTCGCCCACGCCGAGCCGCGCGAAGGTGTCGATGAAGCTTCCGGAGAACACCGCGATGCCGCGTCCCAGCACGTAGTTGCCGAGGTAGGTCAGCATCAGCGACTGCGGCCGCAGCCTCGGGGACGGCTCGTCGGACGGCGCCGGCCCGGCCGCGCTGTGTGCACTCACCCCTGGGGCTCCCGTCATCCCGCCAGCGTAACGACGGCGCCGGGGTTCCCCGGACCGCCGTCACGCTGATGTTGGGCAAATCATTGACTGCCGTGAAGAATACGCCTAACTTCGGGGCACGCCCACCCCGGGAGGTCCCAAGTGCGCAAACTCGTCCCGCTTCTGGCCGCCGCCCTTCTCGCCACCGCCGCGTGCGGCTCGGCGGGCGGGTCCGGCGGCGGCTCCGACCTCAAGATCGGCTTCATCGAGTCGCTGACCGGCAACTACGCGCCGCTCGGCGGCGAGGCGAAGAAGACCGTGGAGCTCGCCGTCGAGCAGATCAACACCGCCGGCGGCATCGACGGCCGGAAGATCAAGCTGATCACCCTCGACGACCGGACCGCGCCCGACCAGGGCGTGCTGCACTTCAACAAGCTCAGGTCCGAGAAGGTCACGGCGATCATCGGCTCGACGTTCTCCAACGTCGGCCTCGCGGTGGAGCCGCTCGCCGAGCGCGAGCGGATCCCCTACATCTCGCTCAGCCCGGCGGACGAGCAGGTCGACCCGGTCCGCAAGTACACGTTCGTCGTTCCGGCGATCTCGTCCACCTACGCGCAGGCGATGCTCTCGTACTTCAAGGCGCACGACATCACCAAGGTCGCGGTCGCCTACGACACCAAGAGCGCCTACGCCAAGGCCGGGTTCGCGGGCATGCAGAAGTACGCGGGCCAGAACGGGGTGCAGATCGTCAAGGAGGAGACGTTCGAGACGACCGCCTCCGACTTCAGCCCGCTGTTCACCCACGTCCGCGACTCGGGCGCCCAGGCCCTCGTCGCGTGGGCGAGCGGCCCGCCCGGTGTCACGATGGCCAAGCAGTACCCGTCGTCCGGGCTCAAGCTGCCGCTCTACATGACCGGCGCGCAGGCCAGCAAGCTGTGGATCGACCCGGTCGGGAAGGCGGCCGAGGGCGTGTACGTCCAGTCCGCGATCGGCGTCGTCGCCGACCACCTGCCGGACGGGAAGCTCAAGCAGTCCGTCCAGGAGATGTCCGGGCCGTTCGAGCAGAAGTACGGCTACGAGCCGCCGCAGTTCGCGATGGACGGCTACGCGGGCGTCAAGCTGCTGGCCGCCGCGATCGGCAAGGCCGGCACCGACCGGGAGAGGATCCGGGACGCGCTGGAGGGCCTCACGCTCGTCACCCCCTGCGGCCGGTACACCTACTCCAAGACCGACCACTCCGGCCTGAAGCCCACCGACATCTCCATGAACCAGGTGAAGGACGGCAAGCTCGTCCCCACCGAATGGTCGGTGAAGCAGCTCGCCGAGACCGCGAAGGCCGCCGGATGACGGCGCTGCTGGAGATCGGCGCCGTCGGGCGCGCGTTCGGCGGCGTGTACGCCGTCCGCGACGTCGCGATGACGGTCGCCGAGGGCGAGACCCGCGCCGTGATCGGCCCCAACGGCGCGGGCAAGTCCACCCTGTTCAACCTGATCAGCGGCCATCTCGCCGCCGACCACGGCACGCTCGCGTACGCGGGCCGGCGGATCGACCGGCTGCCCCCGCACGCGCGCGCCCGGCTCGGCGTCGCGATCGTCTTCCAGGGCGCCCGGCTCTTCCACGGGATGACCGCGCTGGAGAACGTCATGGTCGGCGCGCACGCCCGCACCCGGCACGGCTTCCTGTCCGCCACGCTCCGGCTGCCCGCGCACCGCCGCGAGGAGGCCGCGATCCGGGCGGACGCGCTGGCCGCGCTCGACCGGGTCGGGCTGCGCGACTGGGCGCACCGCTCGGCGGACGTCCTGCCGCTCGGCCAGCAGCGGTCGCTGCAGGTGGCGCGGGCCCTGTGCGCGCGGCCCCGGCTCCTGCTGCTGGACGAGCCGGCGTCCGGGCTGCGCGCCGCCGAGCGGGAGTCCCTCGCGCAGCTGATCGAGGGCCTGCGCGGGGAGGGGCTGACGATGATGCTCGTCGAGCACGACGTCGCGTTCGTCGCCCGCCTCGCCGACCGGGTCGCCGTCCTGGACCTCGGCCGCCTCATCGCGGAGGGCACGCCCGAGGAGATCCGCGCCGACCCCGCCGTCATCGCCGCGTACCTGGGGGAGGAGGCCGCATGAGCCCTCCCGTCATCGAGGTGGAGGATCTCGTCGTCCGGTACGGGACGGCGACCGCGCTCGACCGGGTTGGGATCACCGTGCGGGCCGGGGAGCTGGTCGCGCTCATCGGCCCGAACGGGGCGGGCAAGACCTCGCTCGTCAACGCGGTCCTCGGCGTGCTGCGCCCGGCGGCGGGACGGGTGGCCCTGCGCGGGCGGGTCGCGCTCGTCCCCGAGGGGCGGCAGATGTTCGACGACCTGACCGTCGATGACAACCTCGTGCTCGGCGCCTGGCGCCGCCGCCGCGCGAAGGGCGCCCGCGACACCGCCCGCGTGTACGAGGTGCTGCCGCGGCTCGCCGACCTGCGCAAGCGGCGGGCGGGGTCGCTGTCGGGCGGGGAGCAGCAGATGGTCGCGTTCGGGCGGGCGCTGATGGCCGAGCCGGACGCGGTCGTCGTGGACGAGTTGTCGCTCGGCCTCGCGCCGCTCGTCACCGCCGACCTCGCCGAGCACCTGCGCGCGCTGAACGCCGAGCGCGGCCTCGCCGTCCTGCTCATCGAGCAGAACGCGCGGCTGGCGCTCGACCTGTGCGGGCGCGGCTACGTCCTGGAGGCGGGCCGGATCCGGGCCGAGGGCGCCGCCGCGGACCTGGCGGCGGGCCCCGACGTCGCCGACGCCTACCTCGGCGGGCGCGCCGGCCGGGGAGGGGAGACATGAGCGCCTTCGTGCAGTACCTCGTCTCCGGGATCGCCGTCGGCTGCGGCTTCGCGCTGCTGGCCAGCGGCCTCGTCGTGATCCACCGGGTGACGCGGGTGGTGAACTTCGCGCAGGGCATGTTCGCCGTCATCGGCGGCATGACGGCCGGGTCCCTGCTGGCGGCGGGGCTGCCGCACGGCGCCGCGGAGGCCGGTTCCGTCGCCGTGGCGGGCGCGGTCGGCCTCGCGGTCGGGGTCGCCGCCACCGGGAAGCGCGGCACGTCCCCGCAGTCGGCGCTCATCGTCACGCTCGGGGTCGGGTTCCTCGCCTACGCGGTGGAGATCATGGTCTGGGGGGACGGCCCGCGCTCGCATCCGGGGCTGCGCGGCGCCGTGACGCTGTTCGGCGCGCACGTCCAGCAGCAGTCGTTCCTCGTCATCGGGGTGGCCGCCGCCGTGTTCGTGCTGCTCGCCCTGTTCTTCGGGCGCACCTACGCGGGCAAGGCGCTCAGCGCGTGCGCGTCCAACCCGTACGCGGCGCGCACCATGGGCATCGACCCGCTGAAGATGGGCCTGGTCGCGTTCGCGCTCGGCGGGATGCTCGGGGGCCTCGCCGGGGTGCTGCTCACGCCGCTGCAGCCCATCTCCTACGACAGCGACGTCCTGCTGATCACCAACGGGTTCGCGGCGGCCGTGCTCGGCGGCCTGAACCGCCCGGTCGTCGCGCTCGCCGGCGCGCTGACGCTGGGGATCGCCGAGGCGATGGTCGCGGGATACGGCGAGGCGTCCTACCAGACCGTCGTCGCGCTGGCGCTGATGCTGGCGATCATGATGGTGCGGGCCTCGCGCAGGACCGCGCTGCAGGAGGAGGCCGCCCGATGAGCGTGTCCGTCCGCAAGACCTCGCCGGTGGCCGCCCCCGCGGTGCGGCGGCGGCCCGCTCCCGGGACGCTCGCGGCGGCGGCCGCCGGCGTGCTCGCGCTGCTCGTCCCGGTGCTGCTGCCGGAGACGCAGGTGTCGGTCTACGTACTGCTCCTGCTGTCCGCGATCGTCGTCGTGGGGCTGTCGATGCTGATGGGGTACGCCGGGCAGGTCTCGCTCGGCCAGGCGTCCTTCACCATGATCGGCGGCTACACGGCGGCGCTGACCGCGACGCACGGCCTGCCGACCTGGCTCGGGCTGCTGCTCGCGCCCGTCGTCGCGGCGGCGTGCGCCGCGCTCGCCGGCGTCCCGCTGCTGCGGCTGCGCGGCCACCAGCTCGCGTTCGCGACCCTCGCCATCCAGCTCATCCTGCTCAGCCTCGTCGGACGGCAGGACTGGACGGGCGGCGACATCGGCCTCCAGGGGATCCCGCGCCTCAAGGTCGCCGGGTACGAGTTCGCGGGTGAGGCCTCCTACGCCTACCTGGCGCTCGGCGCCCTCGGCCTCGTCGTGCTGGTCACCCGGCACATCGTGACGTCCCGTCCCGGGCGGGGCCTGCGGGCGCTCGCGACCAGCGAGGTCGCCGCCGCGTCGTCCGGGGTTCCGGTCGCCGTCTACAAGCAGGCCGTCTTCAGCCTGTCCGCCGGGTTCGCCGGGCTCGCGGGAGGCGTCTACGCCTTCTACATCGGCTACGTCGCGCCCGGCTCGTTCCCCGTCCTGCTGTCGTTCGAGTACGTCGTGATGGTCGTCGTCGGCGGCGCCGGGACGATCTGGGGCGCGCTCGCCGGCGCGACCGCCATCACCCTGCTGCTCCAGCTGCTGAACGACATCGGCACGCGGGAGGGGATGCCGGCGTCGGCGCCCGCCGTCCTGTCGTACGCGGTGTACGGCCTGCTGCTCGTCGCGGTCGTGCTGTTCCTGCCGAAGGGCCTCGTGCCGTCCGCCACCGCGTGGTGGGATCGCCGCAGGGGCTCGAAACCGATGGAGGGGTGACGCGCATGCGCAACGAAGGACTCGGGTCGTGGCCCGCCCGCCGCGCCCGGAAGACCCCGCGTGCGGCGGCCCTCGTCCACGAGGGAGGGACGCTCGACTACGCCGGGCTGCTCGACCGCGTGGCGCGGCTCGCCCGCGTGCTGCGCGGCCTCGGAGTCCGGCACGGCGACCGGGTCGCCTACCTCGGCCCCAACCATCCGTCGTTCCTGGAGACGCTGTTCGCGACCGGCATGCTGGGCGGGATCTTCGTCCCGCTGAACACGCGGCTCGCCGGCCCGGAGATCGCCTACCAGCTGGACGACTCGGGCGCGTCCGTCCTGGTGCACGGGCCGTCGCACGCGGAAATGGCGGACGGCCTGCACGGCGTCCGGGAGCGCATCGCGCTCGACGGCGCCTACGAGCGGCTCCTGGCGGGCGCGGACGGCGACCCGCTCGACCTCCCCGTCGCGCTCGACGACCCCTGCATGATCATGTACACGTCCGGGACGACCGGGCGGCCCAAGGGCGCGACGCTCACCCACGGCAACATCACCTGGAACGCGATCAACGTCCTCATCGACCACGACCTGGTCGCGGGGGAGGTGGCGCTCGTGTCGGCGCCGCTGTTCCACACGGCCGGGCTCAACATGCTCACCCTGCCGGTCCTGCTCAAGGGCGGGACCTGCGTGCTCGTCGCCGCGTTCGACCCGGCCGAGACCCTCTCTATGATCGAGGAGCAGCGGATCACGTTCATGTTCGGGGTGCCGACGATGTTCGAGCGGGTCGCCCGGGAGCCGGGCTGGGCCGGGGCCGACCTGTCCTCGCTGCGCATCCTGACGTGCGGCGGCGCCCCGGTGCCGCCGTCCCTGATCGAGACGTACCAGAAGCGGGGCCTCACGTTCCTGCAGGGATACGGCATGACCGAGGCCGCCCCCGGCACGCTCTTCCTCGACGCAGGCCACGCCGTCTCGAAGGCGGGCTCGGCGGGGGTGCCGCACTTCTTCAGCGACGTGCGCGTCGTCGGCCCCGACATGGCGGACGTCGCGCCGGGCGAGACCGGCGAGGTCGTCGTCCAGGGCCCGCACGTCATGCGCGGCTACTGGGGACGGCCCGACGACACCGCCGCCGTGTTCAGCGACGGCTGGTTCCGCAGCGGCGACGCCGCCCGCCTCGACGGCGACGGCTACGCGTTCATCGTCGACCGCATGAAGGACGTCGTCATCTCCGGCGGCGAGAACGTGTACCCGGCGGAGGTCGAGCACGCGATCCTCGCCGCCGCGCCCGACGTCGTGGAGTGCGCGGTCATCGGCGTCCCGGACGGCACGTGGGGCGAGGCCTGCCGCGCCGTCCTCGTGCCGCGTCCCGGCGCGGACGTGAGCCCGGAGGAGGTGCTCGCCGCCCTGTCCGGCAGACTGGCCCGCTACAAGATCCCCAAGTCGGCCGTGCTCGCCGCGGAGATCCCGCGCAACGCCGCGGGGAAGATCCTCAAGGCGCGGCTGCGGGAGGAGTACGGCGACCCATGACGGCCCCCGGCAGGACGGCGCGCGGGCGGGCGACGGTCACCAGCCGCGTCCTGGACATCCTGGAGGCGTTCTCCGCCGAGCGCGCCTCGCTCACCATCACGCAGATCAGCCGCCGCGCGGGCCTGCCGCTGTCCACCGCGCACCGCCTCGTCGGCGAGCTGACCTGCTGGGGCGCCCTCGAACGCGACGCGGACGGCCTGTACCGGATCGGGCTGCGGCTGTTCGAGGTCGCCGCCCTCGCGCCGCGCGGCCCCGCCCTGCGCGCCGCCGCGATGCCGTTCCTGGAGGACCTGTACGAGGCGACGCACGAGAACGTCCACCTCGCCGTCCTGGACGGCCTCGACGTCGTCTACATCGAGCGGATCTCCGCCCGCGACGCCGTGCACGTCCTGTCCCGCGTCGGCGGCCGGTGGCCCGCCCACGCGACCGGCGTCGGCCTCGCGATGCTCGCGCACGCCGACCCCGCCCTGCAGGAACGCGCCATCGCCGCGCCGCTGCGCCGCTTCACCGAGCGGACGATCGCCACCGGGCCGGAGCTGCGGCGCGTCCTCGCCGAGGTCCGGCGCACCGGCGTCGCGATCAGCGACGGCCAGGTCGAGACGTTCGCGCTGTCGGTCGGCGCCCCCGTGTACGGCCCGGACGACCGGGTCGCCGCCGCCGTCGCGATCGTCGTCCCGTCCGACGGCTGGGACGCGCGGGCGCTGATCCCGGTCGTCCGCGCCAGCGCCCGCGGCATCTCCCGGGCCCTCGGCGCGCCCCGGGCCCTGCGCCCCCCGGAGACCGCGCTGCACAACCGCTGACCGGGTTCTTCCATTGGACGGAATCGGTGTGGCCTCCGTCACCGTCCCGCCGCGAAGGTCGTCGTGACCCCCCATCGATCACGGAGGAACGCCCCATGGTCTTCGCACGCAACCAGTGGTACGTGGCCGCCTACAGCCAGGAGATCGGCGACGGCCTGTTCGCCCGGACGATCTGCGGCGAGCCCCTCGTCATGTATCGCACCCGGGCCGGAGAGGCCGTCGCCCTCGCCGACCGCTGCGTGCACCGCCGCTTCCCGCTCTCGGAGAGCAACCGGGACGGCGACCGGATCGTCTGCGGCTACCACGGCTTCACCTACGCGCCCGACGGCGTGTGCGTCGCCGTCCCCGGGCAGACCCGCATCCCGCGCACCGCCCGCGTCCCCGCCTACCAGGTCGTCGAGCAGGACTCGTTCATCTGGGTGTGGATCGGCGACGGCGAGGGCGACGCCGCCGCGATCCCGCGCGCGACCTGGTTCGACTCGCCGGAGTACACGACCGTCCGCGGGATGGAGCCGCTCGCCGCCCGCTACGACCTGCTGGTCGACAACCTGCTCGACCTGTCCCACGAGACGTACCTGCACGCCGGCTACATCGGCACACCGGAGGTGGCGCAGACCCCGATCAACACGGAGGTCGACGAGGAGGCGGGCATCGTCTACGTGAGCCGCCGCATGAAGGACGTGGAGTGCCCGCCGTTCTACTCCCAGTCGACCGGCATCGAGGGCCGTATCGACCGCTGGCAGGACATCGAGTACTACCCGCCGTGCCTCTACCTCCTGCACAGCCGCATCGCGCCCACCGGCGTGGAGCCCGGCCCGGACGGCGACGACTCGAAGGCGTTCCACGTCGAGGTCGGCTACGCCATCACCCCGGAGACCGAGACGAGCACCCACGACTTCTGGCTCGTCGCCCGAGACTTCGCCCTGGACGACGAGAAGGTCTCCGCGTTCCTCGCCGAGAGCAACCGCACGGTCGTCCTGCAGGACGTGAAGGCGCTGAACATCCTGGAGAAGGTCATCGCCTCCGAGCCGGAGGGCTACCAGGAGCTGTCCATCAACATCGACACCGGCGGCCTGGCCGCCCGCCGCATCCTGCAGCGGCAGACGTCCCGATGAGCACGGGCCGCCTGCGGGTCGAATGGTCCCCGGGCTCCGACACCCTCACCGGCATCTGCCACTGCGGCGCCCACCACACCGCCGAGGACCCGATGGAGATCTGGACCTGGCTCCTCTCCCACCCCGACCACCCCGGCTCGTAGCGTCACGCCGTGATGTCGCGGCGGCGGAAGGCCGTCAGGCCGGCCGCCGCCAGGACGATCGCCGCGGCGGTGAGGGCGACGAGGGGGAGCGGGGTGAAGTCCGCACCGGGGAGCTTCGGGGTGTGGGTGAAGGGCGAGATGTCCAGGACGGCCTGCGGTGCGTTGAGGAGTGGGCCCACCTGGCCCAGAAGCAGGCAGATGGTCAGGACGGCCCAGCCGGCGGACGTGGCGCGGGGGAGGAGGGCGAAGAGCAGGAACGCGGCCGCCGTGACGGCCCATACCGAGGGCAGTTGCGCGAGGGCGGCGGCGAGCTGGCGGGGGAGCTGGCCGTCGAGGTCGTGCGTGCGGGCGCCGTGGACGAGTCCGATGGCGGCGCCGGCGAGCGCGAGGAGGACGACGGTGCCCGCGACCGTGACCGCGAGGCCGGAGACGGCCCAGCGGATGCGGCCGACGGCGGTGGCGAGGACGGGTTCGAGGCGCCCGCCGCTCTCCTCGGCGCGGAGCCGCTGGACGCTCTGCACCGCGTAGGCGGCGGCGAACAGGGCCATGAGCCCCATGGCGGTGGCGAGCAGCGCGTCCGTGAGGTTCTGCTGGCCGCCGAGTTCGCGGATGTCGTCCGCTATCCCCGCGTTGCCGCCGGCCAGGTCGCCGGCCCCGGCCGCGACGCCGCCGAGCGCGAGCCCGTACAGCAGGAACGCGGCGGACCAGCCGAGGAGCGTGCCGCGCTGCAGCCGCCAGGACAGGGCGAGCGGGCCGCGCAGTGACGGCGCGGCGGTGGCCGGGCCGTCGGACGGGGCCAGGATCCCGGCGCCGAGGTCGCGTCGCCCGGTCAGCGCGTAGGCGGCGGCGACCAGGAGCGCGGACGCGGCGAGCGGCAGGAGGAGCACGGCCCACTGCTCGCCCGCGTACGGGCGCACGTGCTGCGCCCAGCCGATCGGCGACAGCCACGAGAGCCGGTGCGCCGGGCCGGTGTCGGCCACGCCCCGGACCAGGTAGGCCGCCCCGAGGACCCCGAACGCCAGCCCGTTGGCGAGCCGGGACGTCTCGGCGAGCTGCGCGGTGAGCGCCGCGACGCCCGCGAACACCAGGCCGGTGCCGAACCAGGACAGGCCGAGCGCCGCCGCCCCGGCGGCGGGCAGCCCGAAGAGGACCAGCACGCCGGTGACCGCGGCCGCCAGGGCGGCGGCCGCCGTCGCGGCCGTCAGCAGCGCCGCGGTCAGCGGCGCGCGGCGGCCGACGGCGGCGGCGCCGACCAGCTCCAGCCGCCCGGTCTCCTCCTCGGCGCGCGTGTGCCGGACGACCAGCAGCACGCACATGACGGCGGTGAACGCGGCGCCCGTCGTGCCGACGCGCCAGACGCTGAGCCCGCCGGCGGTGTCGCCGTTCAGGACGGGCCCGTAGAGCGCCCGCGTGGACGGGTTGTCGTTGATGCCGCGCGCGAAGCTCGCAAGGGCCTCCGGTGTGCCGTACTCGTTCTTGAAGCTGTAGGCGCTGCTGGAGACGTAGGCGGTCAGCCCGTAGATCCAGGCGGGCATCATGATCCGGTCGCGGCGCAGCCACAGCTTCAGCAGCGGGCCCGCGCCGGACAGGCCGCCGTGTCGGCGGGCGGCGCGCGCGGGCGGGCGCAGGGTCGTGGCGGTCATGAGGCCGCCTCCCCGGCGAGGTCGTCCTCGTAGTGGCGCAGGAAGAGCTCTTCGAGGGTGGGCGGGCGGCTCGTCAGGGCGCGGACGCCGATCCGGGTGAGCTGCTGGAGCGCGGAGTCCAGCTGCGGGGTGTCGACCTCGAACGTGATGGAGGTGCCGTCGATGCGGACGTCGTGCGCGCCGGGCAGCGGGATCCCGTCCGGCGGCCCGGCGAGTTCGGCGTGGACGGACGTGCGGGTCAGGTGCCGCAGGTCGGCGAGCGTTCCGGTCTCGACGGTCCGGCCCCTGCGGATGATCGTGACGCGGTCGCAGAGGGCCTCGACCTCGCTGAGGATGTGGCTCGACAGGAGCACCGTCCGGCCGCCCCGCCGCTCCTCCCGCACGCACTCCTGGAAGACCTCCTCCATGAGGGGGTCGAGGCCGGAGGTGGGCTCGTCCAGGATCAGCAGTTCCGCGTCGGACGCGAACGCCGCGACGAGGGCGACCTTCTGGCGGTTGCCCTTGGAGTAGGCGCGGCCCTTCTTCTTCGGGTCGAGCTCGAACCGGCCGAGCAGCTCGGCGCGGCGGCGCTCGTCGAGGCCGCCGCGCAGCCGCCCGAGCAGGTCGATGACCTCGCCGCCGGACAGGTTCGGCCACAGCGTCACGTCGCCGGGGACGTAGGCGATGCGGCGGTGCAGGGCGGTGGCGTCGCGCCAGGGGTCGCCGCCGAGCAGCCGGGCGGTGCCCGCGTCCGCGCGCATCAGCCCCAGCAGCACGCGGATCGCGGTGGACTTCCCGGCGCCGTTCGGGCCGAGGAAGCCGTGCACCTCGCCGGACCGGACGGACAGGCCGAGCCCGTCCAGTGCGCGCGTCCGGCCGAACGTCTTGACCAGGCCCTCGGCCTCGACGACGTCATTCATCGTTGCGCTCCTCGGTGAGTGCGGCCTCGTAGGCGTCCAGGGCCGCGTGGCCCTGCTCGACGATCTCCGGGCTGAGCATCTGCCCGGCGAAGACCTCCAGGACGGCGTGCCGCAGCCGCAGGGAGCCCTCGGTGGTGAAGGTGTCGGCGCCGAGCACCCGCGACAGGTGCTCGTGCAGGACCTCGATGCCGACGGTCATCGCGACGATCGCGGCGGAGAACGCGTGCGGGTCGCGGGTGTCGGGGGTCGTGAACGCGGGCGGCGGGTCGGTGAAGTACCGCTCGGTGGTGGCGACCAGGTCGTCGAACAGCCGGGCCGCGGCGGCGGAGCCGTCGACGAGCGCGCGGGCGAGGTAGCGGCGCACCGGCATGGCGAGCCGGTCCGCCCACGCCTGGAAGCCGGGATCGCCGGCGCCGCCGCTGGCGTCGCTGAGCCGGCGGACCGTGTCGAGCGTGTAGGCGTCGCACGCCTCGCGCAGTTCGTCCTTCGAGCCGAAGTGGTGCTGGACGAGCCCCACCGAGACGCCGGCGGCCTCGGCGATCCCGCGGAACGTCGCGCCCTTCGTGCCGCGCTCGGCGAACTGCAGCAGCGCCGCGTCCCGGATGCGGGCGCGGGCCGTCAGGTCCTCCGGCGCGGGGTCCCTCTCCGCCGCCATGCATGACTCCAATACAAGCGTTCAATCTCCAATACGAATGTATACCATACGCGTGTATTGCTGAAGGGCGCACGGGGAGGGTGACCTTGAAGGGGAAGTTAGCTTAGGCTAGCCTCACCTTGTGTTGTCGCCCGCGCGCACCGCTCCGCCACGCCCCCCGGTGAAAGGGGGACGGGCCTCGCGCAGGCTCTGGCTCCCCGTCCTCGCGGCCGTGCTGCTGGCGACGGTCGTCGCGAGCCTCGCGGTCGGGGCCGGGGACGTGCCGTTCGGGCGGGTGCTGCCCGGTGTGCTCTCCCCGGACGACACGTCGCGGGCGGAGCTGATCGTCCACGAGCTGCGGCTGCCGCGCACCCTGCTCGGCATCGCCGTCGGCATGGCGCTCGGCGTGGCCGGGGCGGTGATGCAGGCCCTCACCCGCAACCCGCTCGCCGAGCCGGGGCTGCTCGGCGTGAACGGCGGCGCGGCCCTCGCGGTCGTCCTCGTCATCGGCGCCACCCGCGCGGACGACGCGCTCGTCTACGTCTGGGCGGCCTTCGCCGGCGCGGCGGGCGCCGCGGCCCTCGTCTACATGATCGGCGCGCGCGGCCGGGGCGGCGCGTCACCGGCGCGGCTGGTGCTCGCGGGCGCCGCCGTCAACGCCGTGTTCAGCGCGATGACGGCCGGCGTCATGCTGCTCGCCCCCGGCAACTTCAACGGCTTCCGGTTCTGGCAGGTCGGCTCGCTCGGCGGCCGGGAGATGGCGGTGTTCTACCGCGTCCTGCCGTTCGTCCTGGTGGGAACGGTCCTGGCGCTGGCGCTCGCCCGCCCGCTGAACGCGCTCGCCATGGGCGACGACGCGGGCCGCGCCCTCGGCTCCCGCCCCGGCCGGACGCGGGCGCTCGGCGCGCTCGCCGTGGTGCTGCTGTGCGGGTCGGCGACGGCGGCGGCCGGGCCGATCTGGTTCCTCGGGCTCGCCGTCCCGTTCATCGTCCGGACCGCCGCCGGGCCCGACCAGCGGCTCGTCCTGCCGTACTCGCTGCTCCTCGCGCCCGTCCTGCTGCTCGGCGCGGACATCATCGGCCGCGTCGTCGCGCCCGGCGAACTGGAGACCGGCATCGTCACCGCGTTCCTCGGAGCGCCGCTGTTCGCCGTGATGGTCCGGCGGGGAAGGACGCGCGACCTATGAGGGTGCTGCGGGCGGGCGGCGCCTCGCTGCGGTGGGAGCCGCGGGCGGCGGCGGTGTGCGGGGTGCTCGCGGCGGTCGCCGCCTCCGCCGCGGTGCTCGTCGTCGGCTCGGGGGAGTTCCCGATCTCCCCGCCGGAGGTGGTGCGCGCCGTCCTCGGGCAGGGCGACCGCGCCACCGAGTTCATCGTCCGGACGCTGCGGCTGCCGCGCGCCGTGACCGGGCTGCTCGCCGGGCTCGCGCTCGGGCTCAGCGGCGCGATCTTCCAGAGCATCTCCCGCAACCCGCTCGGCAGCCCCGACCTGATCGGCTTCACCACCGGCTCGGCGACCGGCGCGCTGCTGCAGATCCTCGTGTTCGGCGGCGGCGCGCTCGCCGTCACGGCCTCCTCGGTCGCGGGCGCGGTGTTCACCGCCCTCGCCGTCTACCTGGTCGCCCACCGGCCGGGCGGCGGCGTGCACGGCGTCCGGCTGGTGCTGATCGGCGTCGCGGCGGCGGCGATGCTGGAGGCCCTCAACTCCTACCTCATCACCCGCGCCGAGCTGCGGGAGGCGTACGAGGCCGCGTTCTGGCTGACCGGCAGCCTGAACGGGCGCGACTGGGACCAGGCCGTCCCGCTAGCGATCGCGCTGGCCGTGCTGGTCCCGGCGGCACTGCTGCTCGCCCGGCCGCTCGGCATGGGCGAGCTCGGCGACGACGCGGCGCAGGCGCTCGGCGTCCCGGTCCAGCGGACGCGGGCGCTGCTCACGGTCGCCGGGGTGGGCCTCGTCGCGGCGGCGACCGCGGCGGCCGGGCCCGTCCCGTTCGTCGCGCTGGCCGCGCCGCAGCTCGCCCGCCGGCTGACCCGCCGCCCCGGCGCGCAGCTGCTGCCCGCCGCGCTGACCGGCGCCGCGCTGCTCGCCTGCGGCGACCTGATCTCGCTCCATCTGCCGGTCGCGGTGCCGGTGGGCGTCGTCACCGGCGTCCTCGGCGGCGTGTACCTGGCCTGGCTGCTGTCCACCACCGGACGGAAGGGGACGATGTGACTCACGAGCGGGTGAACCGGTTGCGCGCGGAGGACCTGACCCTCGCCTATGAGAAGCGCGTCGTCGCCGAGGGGCTCGGCGTGGAGATCCCGGACGGGTCGTTCACCGTCATCGTCGGGCCGAACGCGTGCGGCAAGTCGACGCTGCTGCGCGCCCTGGCCCGGCTGCTGCGCCCCCGTGAGGGGACCGTCCACCTGGACGGCGGGCCGATCGCGGCGCTGCCGCCGAAGCGGCTCGCGCGGCGGCTCGGGCTGCTGCCGCAGTCGCCGCTCACCCCGGAGGGCATCACGGTCGGCGACCTCGTCGCCCGCGGCCGCTACCCGCACCAGAGCCTGCTGCGGCAGTGGTCGCACGAGGACGAGGCCGTCGTGCGGGAGTCGATGGCCGCCGTCGGCGTCACCGACCTCGCGGACAGGGTGGTGGACGAGCTGTCCGGCGGGCAGCGCCAGCGGGTGTGGCTCGCGCTCGTCCTGGCGCAGCAGACCGGCATCATGCTGCTGGACGAGCCGACGACCTACCTGGACATCGCCCACCAGATCGAGGTCCTCGACCTGTGCGCGCGGCTCCACGAGGAGGGGCGGACGCTCGTCGCGGTGCTGCACGACCTCAACCACGCCTGCCGCTACGCCACCCATCTCATCGCGATGCGGGCCGGGGAGGTGCTGGCCGAGGGGCCGCCCGCCGAGATCGTGACGGCCGATCTGGTGGAGCGGGTGTTCGGGCTGCCGTGCCGCGTCATCCCGGACCCGGAGACGGAGACGCCGCTGATCGTCCCGGCCGCCCGGCGGCGGGCGTTGACCGTGAAAACCCCGTGAATTAGGTTAGCCTTACCTAATTTGAGAGGGGTTCCGTGCTGACCTGGGATGAGCTGCACACCGCGCTGGCGGAGGTGCTGGGCGAGCGCGCGGAGGCGGGCGACAACCTCATCGAGCTCGGGATGGACTCGATCCGGCTGATGCGGCTGACCGGCCGGCTGCGCCGCCGCGGCATCGAGATCCGCTTCGCCGAGCTGGCCGAACGTCCCACGCTGGCCGAGTGGTGGGAGCTGCTCGCCGACAAGGGCCAGGTGGAGGCGGCCGCCGGGCCGCCCGCGCTGGAACCGGCCGACATCGAGCCCGATGGTCCGTTCCCGCTGGCGCTGATGCAGCACGCGTACTGGATCGGCCGCGACTCCGGCCAGTCGCTCGGCTCGGTCGCCGCGCACCTGTACGTCGAGCTGGACGGGCGCGCGATCGACCCGGTGCGGTTCGAGGAGGCCGTGCGCGGGCTGGTGCGGCGGCACCCGATGCTGCGGGTCGCGGTGTCGGACGACGGGACGCAGCGGATCCTGCCCGAACGTCCGGAGCCCGTGGTGACCGTCCACGACCTGCGCTCGGGCGACTCCGGTGCCGAGCTGGCGCGGATCCGGGCCGAGATGTCGGAGCAGCGCCTCCCGATCGAGGACGGCCGCGTCTTCGACGCCCGCCTCAGCCTGCTGCCCGGCGGCACCGCCCGCCTCCACCTGGACGTCGACATGGTCGCGGCCGACGCGATGAGCTACCGCGTCATGCTCGCCGACCTCGCCGCGCTGTACGAGGGCGAGACGCTCAACCCGATCCGCTACGGCTACGCGCGCTACCTCGCCGACGACCCGCGGGCCTCCGCACGGGAACAGGACCGGCGGTGGTGGGCCGAGCGGCTGGCCGACCTGCCCGGCCCGCCCGAACTGCCCGTCGTGCCCGAGCCCGGCGACCGGGTCGAGCGCAGGCACCACCGGCTGCCGCCCGAGGAGAAGGGCCGGTTCATCGCGCGGGCGCATGCCGAGGGCGTCACCCCGGCCATGGCCCTGGCCGCCGTGTTCGCCGAGGTCGTCGGCGCCTGGTCGGCGACGCCGCGCTTCCTGCTGAACCTGCCGCTGTTCCACCGGGAGCCCGTCCACCCGGACGTGGACTCGGTCGTCGGCGACTTCACCGGGTCGATCATGCTGGAAGCCGACCTCGGGGAGGACCTGCCGTTCGTCGAGCGGGCGCGGAGGCTGCAGGCGAACCTGCACACGGCGGGTGCGCACAGCGACTACTCGGGCCTGGAGGTGCTGCGCGACCTGTCGCGGCTGCGCGGAGAGCAGGTGCTGGCGCCGATCGTGTACACCAGTGCCCTGAACCTGGGGGAGCTGTTCGGCGAGCGCGTGCGCGAGCACTTCGGGGAGCCGGAGTGGATCATCTCGCAGGGGCCGCAGGTGCTGCTGGACGCGCAGGTGACCGAGGTGTCCGGCGGGCTGCTGCTGAACTGGGACGTGCGCGTGCCGGCCTTCCGGGACGGCGTCGCCGAGGCGATGTTCGACGCGTACACGTCCGCGATCACGCGGCTGGGTGCGCCCGGCGCCGACTGGTCGGCGCCGCTCGGCATCGCGGCTCCCGCGTCCCGGCTCCGCGTCCGGCGGGCGTTGAACGCGACCCCCGCGCCGCCGCCGCGGACGCTGACCCGAGGCTTCTTCGAGCACGCCCGGCGCCGTCCGGACGCCCCGGCCGTGCACTGGGGCGACGACGGCACACTGACCTACGGCGAACTGGCCTCCCGCGCCCTGCGCATCGCGTCCGGGCTGGTCGCCTCGGGCGTGCGGCCCGGCGACCGGGTCTCGGTCGAACTCCCCAAGAGCCCTGCGCAGGTCGCCGCCGTCCTCGGCGTGCTCGCGGCCGGTGCCGCCTACGTCCCGATAGGCACCGAGCAGCCGGACGCCCGCCGCGCCAGGATCCGCGCGGGTGCCGGCGTCGCCGCGTCCCTGATCCCCGTCGCGGCCGGGGCCGCTGGCGAGCCGACGGTCGGCATCAGTGTCAGAGGCGCGGTTCTCGCAGACGGGCTCGCCGATGCGGTTCGGCTGCCGGAACCAGTCGCCGTCCGTCCGGACCAGGTCGCGTACGTGCTGTTCACGTCCGGGTCGACCGGGGAGCCGAAGGGCGTCGAGGTGTCGCACGGCGCGGCCATGAACACCATCGGCGACCTGATCGAGCGGTTCGCGATCGGGGAGGACGACGTCGCGCTCGGGGTGTCGGCGCTCGACTTCGACCTGTCGGTGTTCGACCTGTTCGCGCCCTGGTCGGCGGGCGGCGCGGTCGTCCTGCCGGACGAGGACGAGCGGCGCGACGCCGCCCGCTGGGCCGAACTGGTGCGCTGCTGGTCGGTGAGCGTGCTCAACTGCGTCCCGTCCGTGCTGGAGATGCTGCTGCACGCGGGCCGCCCGGAGAGCCTGCGGCTGGTCCTGCTGGGCGGCGACTGGGTGGGCACGCACCTGCCCGCGCTGCTGGAGGAGCGCGCGCCCGGATGCCGGTTCGTCGCGCTGGGCGGGACGACGGAGACGGCGATCCACTCCACGGTGCAGGAGGTCGCGGGGGAGGTGCCGTCCGACTGGCACGCCGTCCCGTACGGGGTCCCGCTGAGCGGGGTCGCGTGCCGGGTCGTGGACGAGCGGGGCCGCGACCGCCCCGACTGGGTGGCGGGTGAGCTGTGGATCGGCGGCGCCGGCGTCGCGGACGGCTACGCCGGCGACCCGGAGCGCACGGCCGACCGGTTCGTCGTCCACGAGGGAGTGCGCTGGTACCGGACGGGCGACCTGGCCCGCTACCGGCCGGACGGGACCCTCGAATTCCTCGGCCGCCGCGACCACCAGGTCAAGGTGCGCGGCTTCCGGATCGAACTCGGCGAGGTCGAGGCCGCGCTGCAGGACCATCCCTCCGTGCGGCGGGCGGTCGCGCTGCTGGCCGGCGGCCGCTTGGCCGCAGCCGTCGTCGCGTCGGGCGACCCCGCTGCGGTGCTGGCCCACGCCCGCGGCCTCCTGCCGCCGCACATGGTGCCCGAACTGCTCGTCCCCGTGGAGGAACTGCCGCTCACCGCGAACGGCAAGGTCGACCGCAAGGCCCTCACCGCCTTGGCCGCCGCAGAGAAGGGCGAGGCGGCCCGCGCCGAACCGGCGACGCCGCTGGAGAAGGTCCTGGCCCGGATCGTCGCCGAGGTGCTGGGCGAGGAGCGCGTCGGCGCGGACGCCGACTTCTTCGCCCTCGGCGGCGACTCCGTCCTCGCGACCACGGTCGTCGCGCGGCTGCGGGAGGCGCTCGACACGACCGCGCTGCCGGTGCGCGTCCTGTTCGCCGAGCGGACCATCGCCCGCGTCTGCCGCCGCTTCACCGACCTGGAGGAGGCGCCGGGACGCCTGGAGGCCGTCGCCGCCATCTGGCTGGAGGTCGAGGCGATGACCGAGGAGGAGGTCGCCGCCCGCCTCGGATGATCAGCCCGGCTCGGGCTCCGGACGCATCCTCGCCGTCCGGAGCCCGGTCAGCGTCAGCGCCAGGGCCAGCGCGAGGACCGCGCTGACCGTCCCGTAGAGGACGATGGCGGCACCCGGCGCGAGGTACCGGCCGAGGGCCCCGGCCCCCAGCGACCCGATCGCGCCGCCGCCCGTCTCCTGAGCCGCCCAGAGCGCGTTGACGCGTCCGAGATGAGAGTCGGGGGTGTGCGACTGGATCAGCCCGTACCGCAGGATCTCCTCGACCGACTCGACGAACCCGTAGACGAACAGGATCCCGACCGCCAGCGCCGGATGGCGGGCCAGCCCGAGGCAGGCGAGCGCCGCGAACCCGGTGACGGACGCGGCGAGCAGCGCCAGCCCCGGCGCGCGTGCCGACCCGGCCCACCCGCTCGTGACGGACGCGAGCACCGCCCCGCACGCGGGCGCCGCGAACAGCAGCCCCACCGTGGTGGCGCCGCCGTCCAGGCTCCGCGCCGCGAACGCGGGCATCAGCACGGGGATGCCGCCCGCGACCATGAACAGCAGCCCGAGCAGCATCAGCGAACCGACGACCCGGTGGGACGCGACGAACCGGAACCCGTCCCCGATGGCCCGCAGCGGGTTCGGCGGCGCCTCCTCGGCCGCCGGCCTGAGCGGCGGGAGCGCGGTCAGCAGCCCGATCGTGCCGATCGTGCCGGCCGCCGCGGCCGCGTAGTTCCAGCCGACGCCGAACGCCGACACGACGACCCCGCCGAGCGCCGGCGAGGCCATCGACCCGAGCCGGACGGTCAGCGCGTTCAGCGCCCCCGCCGCCACGAGCCTGTCCGGCTTCACCAGCGCGGGCGTCGCGGCCAGCAGCGCGGTGACGCTGACGCCGGTCATCAGGCCGTCCCACGCCGCCAGCACGTACAGGGCGGCGAGCGACGGGGACGGCAGGAACGCGTTCAGCGCCAGCAGCACGAACCCGATGCCTGCGGCCGTCCGGGCGCGCAGCATCAGCCGCCGCCGGTCGCCCCGGTCGGCGAGCACGCCGCCCCACAGGAACCCGGCGAGCAGCGCGAACCCCTCCGCCGCCGACACCCCTCCGACGTGCACGGTCGAGCCCGTCAGGTCGTACACCTGGACGGGCAGCGCGACCGCGAGCATCCCGATCCCGAAGACCGACACGGTGCGGGCGATGAACACGTTGCGGAACGGCCTGCTGTCGCGCAGCGGACTGATGTCCATGGCCAGTCGCCGGAGCATCCTCGGGGTTCTCCTCTGCCGGGGAAATAGCTAAGGTAAGCCTAGCCTTAGTTGATTGTGGAGATTCATGGAGAATCGTGGAGAAGAGGACGAACCCGTGCAGCGGACGCTGATGAACGGAAAGATCCACCGCGCGACCGTCACCCAGGCGGATCTGCACTACGTGGGCTCCCTGACCATCGACGCGGACCTGATGGCCGCGGCCGACATCGTCGAGGGCGAGCAGGTCCACGTCGTCGACATCACCAGCGGCTCCCGCCTCGTCACCTACGCCATCACCGGTGCGGCCGGCAGCGGCGTCATCGGGATCAACGGCGCCGCCGCCAGGCTGGTGCAGCCCGGCGACATGGTCATCATCATCACCTACGCGTCCGTGGACGACCCGTCCCGGCACGAACCGCACGTCGTCCACGTGGACGCCGCGAACCGCATCGTGGCCCTGGGCTCCGATCCGTCCGAGCCGGTCCCCGGCGCCCCCGCGCAGCTGGCGGGGCGGTGAACCGTCCGGTGACCGTGGAAGGCTTCACCCCCTGGCCGCCGGACCTGGAGGCCCGTTACAAGGCCGAGGGCTACTGGACCGACCGCCTGCTGGGCGACGTCCTGCGCGGCGACCCCTCACGAACCGCCCTGGTGGCCGGCGCCGATCGCCTCACCTACGCCGACCTGGACGCGCGCGCCACCCGCGCCGCCGCCGGCCTCCTGTCCCTCGGTCTCCGCCGAGGTGACCGGGTCGTCGTCCAACTGCCCAACACCACGGCCTTCGTCGTCACCTTCCTGGCCCTGGTGCGCATCGGTGCGGCCCCCGTGCTGGCCCTCCCCGCCCACCGCGAAAGCGAGATCCGCTACCTCTGCGAGCTCTCCGAGGCGCGCGCCTACATCTGTGCCGACCGCGACGGCGACTTCGACTACCGCGCGATGGCCCGGACCCTCCCCGTGGACCACGTGATCGTGGACGGCGAGCCCGAGGAGTTCACCGCCCTGTCCGCGGTCGACGCCGACCCGGTGCCGATCGAGGGCCCCGCCCCGTCCGACATCGGGGTCTTCCTGCTCTCCGGCGGGACGACGGGACTGCCGAAGCTGATCCCCCGGACGCACCGCGACTACGTCTACAACCTGGAGGCCAGCGCCGAGGTCTGCGGCTTCACGTCCTCGACCGTCTACCTGGTCGTCCTCCCCGCCGCCCACAACTTCGCGCTGGCCTGCCCCGGCATCCTCGGCGTCCTCGCCACCGGCGGCACGGTGGTCCTGTCGCCCTCCGGCTCCCCGGACGAGGCGTTCCCGCTGATCGAACGCGAGCGCGCGACGGTCTGCGCGGTCGTCCCGCCGCTCGCCCTCCTCTGGCTGGACGCGGTGACCTGGCAGGACGAGGACATCTCGTCCCTGCGACTCCTCCAGGTGGGCGGCGCCAAGTTCGCCGCCGAACGCGCCGCCGAAGTGCCGGGCACCCTCGGCTGCCAGGTGCAGCAGGTCTTCGGCATGGCCGAGGGCCTCCTCAACTACACCCGCCTGGACGACCCCGCCGACCTCATCGAGCAGACTCAGGGCCGCCCGCTCTCCCCGGCGGACGAAACCCGGATAGTGGACGAAGACGGCAAGCAAGTGGCGCCTGGTGAGGTGGGCGAACTTCTCACACGAGGCCCCTATACCCTGCGCGGCTACTACCGCGCGCCCGACCACAACGCCCGCTCCTTCACCCCGGACGGCTTCTACCGAACCGGCGACCTGGTCCGCCGGCTCCCGTCCGGCCACCTGATCGTCGAAGGCCGCGAAAAGGACCAGATCAACCGGGGCGGGGACAAGATCTCCGCCGAAGAACTGGAAAACCACCTGCTGGCCCACCCCGCCGTCCACGACGCCGCCGTAGTGGGCGTCCCGGACCCCATGATGGGCGAGCGCACCTGCGCCTTCCTCGTCATCAGGGACGGCGAGAAGGCCCCCGCCCTCTCCGAGGTCAAGGAGTTCCTCCGCACCCGCGGCCTGGCCGCCTACAAGTTCCCCGACCGCCTGGAGGAGAGCGGCACCTTCCCCCGCACCCCGGTGGGCAAGATCAGCAAAAAGGCCCTCGCGGCCCGCGTGGTGCCTCCGGCCTCCTGACCGTCCGCGTCAACCGCCGGCCGCGAGCGAGAGGCGGCCGGCGGTGAGACGGGTGATCGCGGACGCCAGCTCATCGGCCGTTCCCTGCCAGAACACGCTCACGTTGATGAAGAGCGGCGCCTCATACGTTTCGAGGTTCGACCGCATTCCGTCCTGCCGCTCACTCGGTGCCCGCGCGATGAAGGCCGCAGCCTCCGCCGGCCTGACGCAGAGCAGCAGCTCTCCGCTCTCCGCCCGCCGGGTGAAGACCGACTCCACCTCCGGCCACGCGACCGACTGACCGCCCTTCACATGGACTCCCTCCGCGTCCATCCACGCCACGGACCCGGTGCCGCCGCGCCGAAACTGGACGAACCAGCTGAGGAAGGCGAGCAGCGTTCCGAAAAGCGAGATGGACCAAAGCGGAGTCAGGACGATGACGAGCGCGAGTCCGAGGCCTGAATCCAGATCGGGGGAAGTCGCCAGGAGCACGATGAACAGGACCGAGCAGACCCCGAAGAGCGCGACGACGATCCGGCGCCACGCTTTGCGCGGCGCGGCGAACACGACCCGCTGACCGTCAGAGTGCACTGTATTTCCTTTCAACCTGCCGCCCTCAAAGCCAGAGGATGGTGTTGAGGGTGGGGACGTGAATGAAGGTGAAAGCGTTCTTCGCCTTGGCCGCGGCGTCCGGCTGCGCCGGGGAAACCGCCGTCGTGGCGACCACGTAACGGTCCGTGCTGCCGACTTGGCCGATCCGGGCGCCCCCTGGAGGATCGGTCGGGCCACCTGGAACGAAGCGCAGATCGGTGTGCTGCAAACCCCGCTCGGCGATCCGCGCGGCGGCCGCGTCCGGGAATCTGAGGACGTGGCTGCTGACCAGCACGCCTTCCGTGCTCCTGAACGCGATTTCGATCCGGCCTTCGCACTCGGCCTCACGCAGCACGCCGCGGGCCTGCTCGCTCATCGCACCGGCGAGGCATCCCTTCTCGCTGTCCAAGACCTCGGCGGCCGTGCGGTCGTAGGTCGCGGAACGCCCGCCGAAGGCGTTCTCGAAATGGATGTCGTCGTAGAAAGTATTGACCTCGAATGCGGGGTCCCCGACGGAAGACCGCCCGGAGGGCCCGAGCGCCAAGACGACCGGGGTGACGAGAATGGCCGCCGCGAGAACTCCCACGGCGGACCCGAGCGCGACACGCCGCCCCCGCTCCCGCCGCTCCCAGCGCCGGACGTGATCGCTCGGCACCGCGGCGCCGGAGGACCGCAGCACGGCCAGTCCGCCCGACTCCTCCGGCGCCGGCGGCGCCTGCGCCTGGACGACCACCGTCCCGGCGCGCCGGTCGTGCATGCACTGCCCGAGCCGCTCGTCGTTCCTGTGCTCCCAGGGATCGGTGAACAAGGCGAAGGACGATGAACTCCGGGGGAGCACATACCGCCGGAAAGAACGGCGCCAGCCCGGCGGCCGCAACCCGTCCTCCTGGCGCACCACCCGGATTCCGGCGACGCGCTGGCCGAGCGTGCACCCCCAACGCGCGATCGTCCCGGCACGCAGCAGGAACGGACTGGCCATGCCGATGAAAGCGGCCGGCACGGCCACCCAGAGAATCACCGAAGACGAGGAGGATGCGTCCGACAGCAAGGCGACCGCGTAGACGGGGGATATGGCCGCCAACACCACCGTGAACGCCACGAGAAAGTCGATGGCGCGAGCCGCGAGCCGCTGCCCGGTGCTCGCCAGCACGCGGACAATGCGGTCGTCCCTTTCCGGGATCTGCTGTGCAGGAGTTCCCGCGGGGAGGTAGAGGGGAGCCGTCACAACGGCATATACAAGCACAGCAGCCACCGCCCGCGTCGCCGCCACGGCCATCGACAGTTGGGTCGGAATCACCTCACGTCGGGTGACGACCAGGGCGGCGCCGGGGTCAAATGCCCAGGACGGCTTTCGCGGTCAAGAAATAGATGATCAGGCCGGTGGCGTCCACGAACGTGGTGACCATCGGGGCGGAGACGACCGCCGGGTCGATCCGCAGCCGTTTGGCCAGCAGCGGCATCGTGCCGCCGATGGTGGCCGCCCACCCGCAGATGAGCACCAGGGTGATGCCGACGACCACCGCGATGTCCGCGCCGACGAACAGCGTCCCCACCACGAGCCCGAGCAGGGCCAGCAGCCCGCCCAGGACGAGCCCGACCCGGAACTCGCGCCAGATCACCTTCAGCAGGTCCGAGCCGCGGACCTCCCCGACCGCCAGCGCGCGCACGCACGCGGTCGCGGCCTGGGCGCCCGCGTTGCCGCCCGCCCCGATGAGCATCGGGATGAACAGGGCCAGCGCGGCGACCTGCTCCAGCGTGGCCTCGAACGCCCGGGTCACGCCGACCGTGAGCGTCGCCGCGACCAGCAGCAGGCTCAGCCAGAGCGCCCGGTAGCGGGCCAGCTGCCAGACCGAGGCGGCCATGTAGTGGCCCTCCCACGGCGCCGTCCCGGCCTGCCGGGCGAAGTCCTCGGTGTCGGCGGCCTCGATCACCTCGACCGCGTCGTCGATCGTCAGCAGCCCGACCAGCCGGCCCTCGCTGTCGACGACCGGCAGGTTCATGTCGTTGGTCTCGACCATCAGCCGGGCGGCGTCCTCGGCCGGGTCGGTGGCGTACGCGGTGGCCGGCTCGGTGACCACCAGGTCCGCGACCATCATGTCCGGCGGGTTGAGCACCAGCTCGCGCAGTTCCACGATGCCGGTCAGCCGCCGCCCGGCGTCCACCACCGGCAGCGTGTACAC
This sequence comes from Actinomadura latina NBRC 106108, assembly GCF_001552195.1. Lineage (GTDB taxonomy): Bacteria > Actinomycetota > Actinomycetes > Streptosporangiales > Streptosporangiaceae > Spirillospora > Spirillospora latina. The sequence continues at coordinate 13,134 of NZ_BCQS01000019.1, read as the reverse complement.
CGTCTCGGCGTCCGCGCCCTTCTCCCGGACGGTCCGCAGCGCGTGCTCGACGGTCACCTCCTGCGGCAGCGCCACCACCTCGGGCGTCATGTAGCGGCCGACCGAACCCTCCGGGTACCCCAGCAGCGCGGACGTCACCCACCGCTCGTGCGGGCTCAGCCCCGCCAGCACCCGCTTCGCGACCTTGGCGGGCGCCTCCCGCAGCATCCTGACGCGGTCGTCCGGATCCATGCCCTCGACCAGTTCGAGGAAGGAGCGGTCGCGCAGCCCCGTCAGGATCTGCTGCTGGTCGACCGGCTCCAGCTCCTCGAACACCGCAAGCGCCCGGTCCTTGTCCAGCAGCCGGAACGCCACCCCGCCGCCGACGTCCCCCATCCGCGCGAGCTCATCGGCGACCACATGCGGCGGCTGGCTCTCCAGCCACTCCTGCGCATCGCCCAGCCGCTGCGCCTCGACGATCTCCCGCAACGACTCGGCGGGCTCGCGGCGGGGGCCTGACTGCGACATGAAGAGGTCCTCAACGACGACGAAAGTCCGCAGGGCACCGCAACGCGCAGAGCGGCCCGTCTCCGCCCGGAAGAGACACGATCCGATCGTGTGAAGCCGGCCCCTGCCCCGCTCCGGCCACCACGTCCCAGCAGCATAGAGGCCATCGAACCCCCGACCACCCGGCCCCCAGCCCGGACGGAGCCCCGGCCATGCTCGCCAAGCCCGACGCGTAGCCGTCACCCGGGCCTTCGACGAACTCGGCCGGCCGACGAAGCAGAGCGGAAGTGGAGAACCCCATGTGTCCTATGTGTCAGGTAACGGGATGTGAGGCGTCGAAATGGTCGACCTGAGAGCGTCCGAAGCGTTGATCATGTTCAGTGAAATGGCCGTCGGCCCTCCAGGGACCCCGTTGAGATCCCGTCTCATGGACGCCGGTTGGAGGGAGACCTCGAGCGGGCTTCGCCGCGAATGGCGGCAGGGGGATATTGTGGCGATCCAGTTCGGCCAGGGAGAACATGCCTTCCTGGAGGCGACACTGGAGATCGCATGGCCTGATTACCCAAAAAGTCTGACGAGCGAAGAGCAGCTAGCGGAGGATTTCGAGATCAGGTTCAGAACGACTCTGGCCCAAGTTGGCCGCCGGTTGGGCGGGCCTGCATTCGTTGGCACTTATGGAGACGAAGGACTCCCGGAAAATATAAATGCGGTCATAATCGCACTGTGGCCGATGAGTTCAGCAGTGCTGTCGCTCGATTTTAAGCACGAAGATGCCGGGTTGCCGTTCAGGATTACGACTACATGGAGTCCCGGAAGGCTGTAGCCTTGATGGATGGGCAACGACCTGGTCGAGCGGTGCGAAGGTCTCCTTGTTCGGATCAAGCAGGGAGATTCCGCCGCGCGCAACGAAATGGCCGATATTTTCCCGGCGCTACAGGAGCTGGCGGACGCCGGCCGGGTGGACGCTCAGGCGCTGGTAGGAGGGTTGGCGCTCGAATACATTGGCGACCACGATGCCGCCCTGCGCTATTTCCGCATGGCCGCCGCGGCCGGTCACCCGGCTGGCCGGCGCGGGCTCGGATACATGCTGCTCAATGGCATCGCCGTCCAGCAGGACGTCCCCGCAGCGGCCGACCTGTTCGAAGCGGCTGCGAAGTCCGGTGACGCGATCGCGGCATTAAACCTGGGCAGCCTACTGATGAAGGGGATTGGCATACGCCCGGATGAGGCGAGAGCAGTTGAAATGCTGCGTAAGGCACTGGCTGATGGGGTACCGGCGGCGGCGGCCGCCCTGCTGGCGGACTGGCACGCCGATCGCGGAGAATATGAAGAGGCCAGGAATCTCTATGTGAAGGCGGCCGATTCCGGCATCCCGACTGCGATGATCACTCTTGGAAAATGGTATGCGGATGGCACTGGTGGTGCGGTTGAAAAAATAGAAGCCGTCAGGTGGTTTCTGAAGCTACTCGATTTCGGTGACGGTGATGGTGTGCACGAGGCGATTCAGCTTGCGCGAACTATGGAAGACAGCGAGATCCGGGAAGCCGCAGCGAGGGCCGGCCGGCAGGACGACGCCGACGCTGTCATCAACGCCGCACGAAATCCAGCCTGACCCCGGGCGCTGTCCGCAGGCATGCCCGAACCACTCGGGATTTGAGTAGATGAGATGGCCCCTTAGCGCAACTTGAACTTCGTTACGGCATCAGGTTTTTGATGAAGCCGGCGAAGACGTCGACCTGCTGGCGTTGCGCCGGGGTGAGGGGGCTGGGGCGGAAGTGGGCGACCTGGTTGCGAATGATCCGCACGTCGTTGAGCCTTCCGACGAAGCCGTCCTGCGGCAGGCCCCAGTTGAGGCGCGCCCAGCGGTCCGGGCGTTTGAAGACGCGGATGATCTGCCCGATGGTGAGGTCGTCGGGGGATTCGGCGGTGCCGTAGCCGGACGCCTGGCGCAGTTCGTCCAGGGTGGGGCACATCTTGTCGACACACCGGCGCAGCCGCCGCTCGATCTCACCCAGGCGCAGGAAGGGGCCGGTGAGGTTGCCGAACTCCAGGCTGAGGTCGGCAGCGGTCACCAGCCCGGTGATCTTCTGGTCGGTGTCGCGGACGAACACGCAGTCGTGCCGACTGATGTCCTGGATGGCGACCAGCAGCTCGGCGTTGATGGCGACCTCGTGCGGGTTCGCGGTCGCGTCGGCGAGCGTCTCGCACTGGCCGCGCATATGCGCCAGCGCGATCGACTGCCAGCTCACCACGCCGTGCAGCATGTAGGGGCCGGCCATCACCGGGAGCTGGGAGAAGTTGCTCTCCAGCATCACGAAGCGGGCGCGTTCCAGGTCGTCGGCGGGGGAGAGGCTGACGAGGGCGCCGTCCGGCAGGCGCGCCGTGGGGAGGTCGCCGACGCACAGGGCGGCGGTGGCGCTCTGCCCATTGGTGTCGGCGGTGGCGTCCCGGTCGGCGGCGTCGGCGGCGCGGACGGTCACCGTCGAGTCCAGGTGGCCGTGCAGCAGCGCGGGGACGCAGACGAGTTCGGCCTCGGCGAGTCCGGCTTCGATCCGGCCGACGATCTCGGGGTCGCGGTTGCGTTCGCCGAACAGCGCGAGCAGGTCCGCCACCGTCAGCTCGACGGGCTCGTCCGCGGCGTTCTTCAGCTCCGGCGGAAGGCTCATGCCACCAGCTCCGGATCGGACTCGTAGTCGGCGGCGGACTCGGGGGCCTCAGCGGCCGGGATCGCGGACTTGCCCATGGCGGCCTCGATCAGCTCCCGCAGCCGGGCGGCCCGCGCCTGGTAGAAGCGGTCGAAGTCCTCGTCGCGCAGCGCGGCCGGGTCGATGAGGTGCGTGGCGACGATGTCGTCCAGCCAGTTCGCCGGCAGCCCGGTGTCGGTCTCCAGTGCCCGCATGTAGGCGGCGGGCGCGCGCTGCCCGACGAGCTGGCCCGTGCGGTGGGCCAGCATCGTCTTGTTGACGATGCTCTCGTACTTCTCCCGCGGTACCTTGTGCCGCTCGCACCAGCTCTTCGGGAAGACCAGGTACAGCCCGACCTGGTGATCGGAGAAGATCTGCTCGTCGATCGGGTCGCGGTTGTGGGTCCAGTCCTTGGCGCCCTGCCGCATGACGAGCGCGTAGAGGCCCTTGTAGGCGGCGCTGTTGCGGCTGCGCATGGTGTCCAGGCGCGCTTCTCGGAAGATGGCCTCGCCGACGGACGCGGGCTCGTCGCCGCCGCGCACCCAGGCGACGACCTGCTCCAGGTCGCGCGGCAGCCGCGTCTCGGGGGATCCGCCGTACTGCTCGCCGAACACCCCGCACCAGAACCAGCGGGAGATCTTGTCCTGGGCCTCGTCGGAGTCGGTCTCGTCGCCGAGGACGGTGCGGATCGCGGCCAGGGCGACGACCTGTGTCATGTAGGGGACGTCACTGACGTTGAAGACGCGCTGCCGCCGGAGGAACTTCGCCGTCCAGTGATAGGCGTCGACGACCCGGGGCGACCACGTCCGGTACTCCGGCAGCGGCAGTTCGAGGATGTCCTTGCGCTTGCAGGTCGCCCGCCCGTTCCGCGTGAAGTAGCTGGACACGAGGGTGATCGTCTGCAGGAAGTCGGTGTTGCCCAGCCCCGTGCGGGGAGGGGCGACCAGCATGGTGCCGGCCGCCAGTTCGTTCCAGATCCGGTCCCAGTCCTCGTGGAGCTGGAAGTCGTCCACCGCGTAGGAGGCGGTCATCAGCTCGAACACGGTCAGCGGGACGCCCCCGGTGTTGACCTTTTCGAAGACCGTGCAGACGGCTTCCTTCGGGGTCTCCTTGGTGAGCCGGATGACGGGGATCATGTACTTGCCGACGTTGTTCAGCACTTTCGAGGTGAACAGGGCCCACCTGTCCCAGTGGTCACCCGCGATGGCCACGTACTCGCGCATCCACTTCTGGGTACCGGACGAGTCGAGGATCAGCCGCAACGGGAACATCCCGGCCGCCGCCTCGTTTGCCACGGTGCTGAGGTCGTAGGTGACGCCTCTGCCGAAGTCCTGGCGCAGGACACGGTCCTCGGGGACCGACAGGATCGCCTCCTCGCGGTCCACGTCGTCGTCGATGGCCTTCGCGATGTCGATGTAGTACCAGCGCTTCAGCTTCTTCTTCCGCGCGTCCATCGTCTCGACCGGCGCGTCCGAGTGGAGCGCCTGATAGAGGGAGGTGAGACGCTGCTGGCCGTCCATGAGCAGGAGCGCCGGTGCGGCCTGCCCGGCGGGCGCCCCCGACAGCGGACGCGGCAGGAACCGGGTCTCCCCGCCGGTCTCCAGCGCCATCATGACCCCGACCGGGTAATGCCTGGTCACGGTCGCGAGCAACGCGATGATCCGCTCATCGTCCCATTTCCATGGTCGCTGGAAGTCGGGAAGCTGCATCCGGCCGTCATTGACCATTTCGACCAGCTCGCGCAACTCGTACTGTGGGGTTTCGAAGGGCACGCCGCTTACTCCTCTGGGGGCGCGTGTTCAGATGCGTTCGAACTTAGCCTTGTTCCTGCCGGTTTTCTCGGTGAACGCACGCCGCGCGTCCGCTTCCGGCAACGTTTTACGTTCGTGACCGGTCCGAGGTGCGGACTGTCGGTCCCGCCTCCTATCCTGTCCACGCACGACTAGACCGGGGGACAGACAGGCATGGCAAAGGGCGGTAATCGCTGGTGGGGGGCGCGATCCGAGTTCCCCTGGGAGCAGGACGCCCTCGACTTCGTTCGTGAAAGCATGCCGTCCGCCGAGCCCTACCGCGCCTGGACGACGTTCACCTTCACCGCCAAGTCCGGCCACGTCCGCGAGGTCGACCTGCTCATGGTCACCCCGTCCGGCCTCTACCTGGTGGAGATCAAGAGCCACCAGGGCCGCCTGGTCAACAACGGCTCCACATGGATGTTCCACCACCGCGGCCGGGTCAGCACGATCGAGAACCCCCTGCACCTCGCCAACCGCAAGGCCGTGGAGTTGAAGGAGCAGCTCATCTGGGCGCTGCGCCGCAACCCGGCTCGCGGCCTCGCCGTCCCCTACATCCGCGCGGCGGTGTTCCTGTCCGACCCGGCGCTGAAGTCGGAGCTGGACGAGGTGCAGGCCACCGGCGTCTACGCCCGCGACCGCTCCAACGGCCTGCCCGCGATCTGGGACGACCTGCTCGGCTCGGGACGTCCCGCCGGGTCGGCGCGCAATGAGGCCACCTTCTCCCGCAAGATGCCCGAGCTGATGGAGGCCATCGGCATCCAGGGCTACCGCAAGCACCGCACGGTCGGGACGTGGCGGCTGGAGCCGAAGGCGATGGACACCGGCCCCACCTGGGAGGACTACCTCGCCGAGAACACCGCCCTCGAAGGCGACCACCGGCGGGTCCGCCTCTACCTGTCGGAGCTGGGCGCGTCCCGCGAGGCGCAGGAGTCGACGCGCCGCGCCGCCCGCCGCGAGTACCTCGTCCTGCAGGGCATCGACCACCCGGGGATCGTCAAGGCGGAGCAGTTCAGCGACGACCACGACGCCGGCCCCGCGATCGTGTTCCCGCACCGTCCCGAGTGGCTGCGGCTCGACCACTACATGGCCCAGTACGGCGACGGCCTCGACGTCGAGACCCGCCTGAACATGATCCGGCAGCTCGCGGAGGCGGTCGAGCACGCGCACCGCCGCCACCTGTACCACCGGGCACTCGCCGCCCGCAGCGTCTACGTCGCGTTCCACGGCGCGGGCTACGAACCCACCCTGAAGATCGTCGACTGGCAGGCCGCTGCCCGTCCGGGCGGCGGTGCCGGTGGTGCGGCGCAGGGACGCACGTCCACCCTCGCCGGGGACGCCGCCACCGCCGCCGGGCACATCGAACGCTCCGCCGAGGCGTACCTCGCGCCGGAGTTCGGACGCGCCGAGGCCGACAGCGTCCCGCTCGACGTGTTCGGGCTCGGCGCCCTCGGCTACCTGATCATGACCGGGGCGCCGCCCGCCGACAGCCGCGGCGCCCTCGCCCGCCGCCTCACCGAGGAGCACTGCCTCACGCCGTCCGCGGTGGACGAGTCCATCACCCCGCTGATGGACGGCGCCATCCAGGACGCCACCCAGGTCGAGGTCTTCAAACGCTGCGAGTCGGCGAAGGACTTCCTGGAATACCTCGACATGATCGAGGAGGACCTCACCGCCCCCGACGCCGAACCCGACCAGGACCCCCTGGAAGCCGTCCGCGGCACCGTCGTCCACGGGTGGACGGTCCAGCGAAACCTCGGCCAGGGCTCCACGTCCCGCACCTTCCTCGCCGAACGCGAAGCGCCCGACGGCACGCAGACCGGTGTCCTGAAGGTCGCGCTGACCGAGGCCGCCGCCGACCGCCTGCACGCCGAGGCCGCGCTGCTCGCCCGGCTGCGCAGCACCCGCATCGTCGTGCTGATCGAGGGTCCGTTCGAGGTCGCCGGCCGCACGGTCGTCGCGCTCGAATACGCCGGTCAGGCCACCCTCGCCGAGCACATCAAACGACAGGGCCGCCTCTCCCCGGACGAGCTGGAGAAGTTCGGCGACGAGCTGTTCGACGCCGCCGACTACCTGGAAGAAGAAGGTGTCCGGCACCGCGACATCAAGCCGGAGAACCTCGCCATCCGCCGCCTCGCCAACAACACCAGCCGCTTGGTCATGCTCGACTTCTCCATGGCGGGCACCCCCGACACCGCCGTCAAGGCCGGGACGCCCGACTACCGGGACCCGTTCGTCGGCACCGACCGCCGTCCCCGCTACGACGAGCACGCCGAGCGCTACGCCATCGCCGTCACCCTCCACGAGATGGCCGCCGCGGAACGCCCGTCCTGGGGCGACGGCATGGCCGAGGCCGAGTTCATCGACAAGGCCGAGTCCACCCCGCAGATCTCCGAGGACCGCTTCGACGCCGGCCTCCGCGACGCCCTCGCCGCGTTCTTCCGCAAGGCGCTGCACCGCGACGCGGAGAAGCGGTTCGCGTCGCTGAAGCAGATGCGGGACGCCTGGCGCGGCATGTTCCTCGACCTCGACCAGACCGCGCCGCCGACCACACCGGGCAGCACCGACGAGGACACCGACGACGTCATCCAGGCCCGCAAGGCGCGGGCCGAGGCCGCCGAACCGGGGACGCCCCTCGTGGAGGCCGGGCTGTCGCCACGCGCGCTGTCCGCCGCGATCGACGGCTTGGGCGTGTCCACGGTCAAGGACCTGATGGCGATCCCGGCCACCCGCGTCCACCGGCTGAGCCGTCTCGGAGTCGGGTCCCGACCCCGCAACGAGCTGCTGGACCTGGCGACCCGATGGCGGGCGAAGTTCCACTCCCGCGAGTCGGTCAGCGCCGCCGCGAAGGACCAGCGGACCGCCGCCGAGGACGTCTCCGTCGCCGGCACCACCGCCAAGGACAGGTACAAGAACCTCACCCTCGATGAGATCGCCGGCCGCCTCGTTCCCAAGGGCGACAGCCAAGACGCCCAGATCATCAGGCTCGTCCTCGCCCTGCCCGGCCCGGACGGTGCCAAGGCCCCGCTCGACCTGTGGGCGCCGCAGCGGGACATCGCCGACCTCAAACGCATCAAGCCCACCGACGTGTCGCAGGCCCTCGCCGACGCGCGCCGCCGCTGGACGGCCGACAGCGCGATCCGGCCGCTGCGCGAGGACGTCGTCGCGATCCTCGCCGAGAAGGGACGCGTCCTCGAAGCGGACCAGCTCGCCACCGAGCTGCTCGCCCGCCGGGGCAGCGGCCTTGCCGACCCGGACGCCCGCCGCGCCGTCGCCGGCGCTGCGCTCCGCGTCGCGATCGAGACCGAGGAACGCCTGGACGAACCGCGCCTCGCCAAACGCCGCACCGGCCCCGGCGGAAAGATCGTCCTTGTCGCCCTCCGCGCACCCGAAGACTCGGACCTGCCTACCGCCGCCGACCTGTTCGACTACGCCGAGGACCTCGGCAAGCGCGCCGACGACCTGGCCGCGCTCGATCCGCTGCCCAGCGCCGTCACCGTCCGCGGGACGCTGCGCGAAGTGATCGTCCCGGCCGAGATGCCGCTGCTCCCTGACACGGCTCTCGTCGCCTTGGCGGCGGCCGCGTCCACGAACGCGGCCGTCACCGCCCGCCTGGAGCTGTACCCGCGCGACCTGGACCCGGTGCGCGCGCTGAAGCTGGCGCAACTCTCCGGATACCTGGCCGGTGACGGCATCACCCCCCGCGACCTGCGCCGCCGCGTCCTCGCCCGCTTCCCCCGCATGACCACACTGCCGGACGGCGACGGGGCCCCCGCCGCGCTGTTCAAGGCGCTCCGCAGGGCGGACTACCAGGTCGAGTGGAACGAGGACGGGAAGCGCCTCGTCGACAAGCGGTACGACAACGCCGCCCGCACATACAGCTACGGGCGCAGCTCCGGGACGTCCGCGACCGGACGCCTGGACACCGACCAGGTCACCGGACGCCTCCTCGGCAGCATCGACGGCGGCGGTTTCCTCGCCCTCAAGACCCGCACGAGGCACGCCGAGGCCGTGCTCGCTGCACTCGCCGTGTTCGACGAGGTCACGCCCATCAACGTGACCATCGAGTTCATGCGGGCGCTCCGCGAGATCGTCGCGGCCCGCGGCAAGCCCACCTGGACGACGATGCTCGGCGCGGACCCGGCCACCGCCCCGCCCGTCTACCACCAACTCGTCGCCCAAGCGTTCGCGGACGTCGAGAAGGTGATTCGAGCGGCCGGCCGCGTGCCGCTGCTGCACGATGCGACGCCCCTCGCGCGCTACAGGGGTGGGCCGGAACTCCTGTCCCGCCTCGCCGACGCGGCCCGCGACCCGCACGAAGCGCCGCACGGAGTGTGGCTGCTGTGCCCCATGCAGGACCCGAAGACCCTGCCCCTGCTGGACGACGTGGTCGTCCAGACCAATACCAGCAACGAACGCCTCGTACTGCCCGGCACCTTCGGGCAGCAGGATCAACTGTCGACCGGGAGAGCTTCATGATCGACCGCAAGGCGCTGCTCACCGACCTGAAGAAGCAGGTCGGTGCCCTCGAAGGCGACTTGCGAGAGCGCGCGGCCGAGGATTTGGACACCCATGCCCGCCTGTATGGGGAGTGGCAGCAGGCCCGTACGGCGAGCCGGATCGCGGCGACGTATGAGTCGTGGCTGGACGATCGGGTGACGCAGGCGGCGGTCGCCTGGGTGCTGGGGACGGTGTTCCTGCGGTTTTGCGAGGACAACGGCCTGATCGAGGTGCCGTTCCTGGCCGGTCCGGGGGAGCGGCTGGACTTGGCGCAGGAGCGGCAGGCCGAGTACATCCGGCAGCACCCGCACGACACCGACCGGGACTGGATTCTGGCGGGGTTCGCGGAGATGTCGCGTTCCCCGGTTGCCGCAGGGTTGTTCGATCGTGCGCACAACCCGATGTGGCAGATTGAAATCCCGCACCACGCGGCCAAGGCGCTGCTGGCGTTCTGGAGGCGGCGTGGCGAGGACGGTGAGATCGTCCACGACTTCACCGACCCCGACTGGGACACCCGGTTCCTGGGCGACCTATACCAGGATTTGTCGGAGCATGCGAAGAAGACGTATGCGCTGTTGCAGACGCCGGAGTTCGTTGAGGAGTTCATCCTCGACTACACCCTTGAGCCGGCCGTGGACGAGTTCGGCCTGGCCGGGCTGCGGCTGATCGACCCTACGTGTGGGTCGGGGCACTTCCTGCTGGGCGCGTTCCATCGGATCTTGGGCAAGTGGCGGGCCGCCGAGCCGGCCACCGACATCTGGGAGTTGATCCGCCGGACGCTGCTGTCGGTGCACGGTGTGGATAAGAACCCCTTCGCCGCTAACATCGCCCGCTTCCGCCTCCTCGCAGCAGTTATGAAGGCGGGCGGGGTCTCCATGCTCGCGCAGGCGCCGGAGTTCCCCATTATCGTAGCCACTGGAGACTCTCTTCTGCATGGCCGTGGGGCGCCGGGCATTCAGGAGGATCTGCTCTCTGAAGCCGAGCCGCACACGTACGCCACGGAAGACATCTACGAGTTCATCGGCAGTGAGGACGATGCCAAAGCTGGCGCGGTCGATCTGCTCGGGGCTGGCAGTTACCACGTGGTTGTCGGGAATCCTCCATACATCACCGTAAAAGACAAGCAAGAGAACCAAAACTATCGGGCTTATAAAAGCAGTTCACGGCAGTATGCCCTATCTGCTCCGTTCGCGGAACGCTTCTTTCAGTTAGCAATATATGGAGGGTATGGAGGTGCGTCGGCTGGCTATGTTGGGCAGATTACCGCTAACTCCTTTATGAAGCGGGAGTTCGGCAAGGCTCTCATTGAGGGCTACCTCGCGACTGTCGACCTAACTCACATTGTGGACAGTTCGGGAGCCTATATCCCGGGACATGGAACGCCAACGGTCATCCTGCTCGGTCGCCGCCGGTGGCCTAAGGGGGACCTCCCGATCCGTGTGGCTATGGGAGTTCGCGGTGAGCCCGCACAGCCCGGTGATCCAGCAAAGGGCCTGGTTTGGAGCGCAATCGTTGACCAAATAGGGCAGCCTGGGAGTGAATCCGAGTGGATCAGCGTGGCAGACGTCCCTAGATCGCGTCTTGCAAAGCATCCTTGGTCGCTATCTGGCGGTGGTGCAGCGGAATTGAAAAGCCAAATTGAAAAGGCGGGCACTGCGAAGCTGCGAAGCAGGATGGCAGACTTCGGCTTCCTGTGCGTGACTCGTGAAGACGATGCCTATTTGCTTGGCAGTGCAACGCTGCTGCGCCAGAGGATACCACCAGAATGCCGAGGCAAATTTGTAGAGGGTGACCAGCTACGCGATTGGTCCATGCGTCGACGAACTGGAGCGGTGTTCACTCATCCACATTATGATTCCGATTATATTCCTAAGTCGGTGGAGAAGGTCCTGTGGCCAAATAGGCTGTTGTTGAAGAGGCGTCGAAGCCTAAGCGGTACGCAAGAAAGTCGAGGCATACCGTGGCATCACTACTCGGCTTTCTCTGATAAGCGCTGGGAAGCTCCCCTGGGCCTCATGATGGCTCTTGTGTCGACTCATCCGCAATTCGCTTTGAGGAGAGACTCTGTACTTGCCACCCAGGCCGTAACGTTCATAAGTCTCCACGGCAACGCTTCAGAGCATGATTACCACGGACTTCTTGGAGTGCTTAATAGCTCCACTGCCTGCTTCTGGCTTAAGCAAGTTAGCCATCCTAAAGGTGGCAGCGGAATCGGGCGTGGGGTCCAGGATGAAGCTTGGGAAAGTCGATTCGAGTTCACCGGTACTAAGCTGGAGGAGTTTCCGCTTCCACCAGAATTTCCGTTTGAGCGGGCTAAGCGGCTCGATGCCTTGGCAGGAAGGCTGAAGGCTGTCAACCCGATATCTATATGCAAGGATGTAGTGCCGACGCGGAGGCTTCTTGATGACGCACGCGCCCGCTGGAACGCCCTTCGCAAGGAGATGATTGCGGAGCAGGAGGAATTGGACTGGGAATCATACTATCTATACGGGTTGCTAAATGAGAAATTGCATCTCCCGGTCGGTTCAGTCCCTGAGGTAGGCTCTGGTGAGCGCGCTTTTGAGATTCTGTTGGCTGGTAAAGTGAAGCAAGGAGAAGTGCGGACGGAGTGGTTCAAACGGCACGGAATCACTCCTGTGATGGAAATACCTAGCTGCTGGCCTCAAGACTATATAGACCTAGTCAAAAAGCGCATCGAGGTGATCGAGATGCGTAGGGATATTGCTTTGATCGAGCGTCCCGAGTGCAAACGCCGATGGATCGGTGAGTCGTGGGATAAACAAGAGAAGTCGGCGCTTCGTGATTGGTTGCTGGAACGGATAGAGGAACAGTCGTGCTGGTTTGTGGAAGATGAACAAGGTATCAGGCAGCCTCGTGTGATGACGGTGAACCAGCTCGCTGACCAACTCCGCTACAACCATAACTTTGTGAATGTCGCTCGTCTGTATGCAGGTGATGATGGTGAGCTGGCCAAGGTGATAGATGAGATAACGCAAGACGAGCATGTTCCGCACCTTGCTGCGCTCCGGTACAAGGATGCATCCGGCTTGCGGAAGCGAGCACAGTGGTGGGATGTCTGGCAGCAGCAGCGGGAAGAGGATCGAACGGGTAAGCGGCTCGACATTCCGGCACCTCCTAAGTACGCCTCGACTGACTTCCTCAAGATTTCGTATTGGCGGAACCGAGGGAAGTTGGACGTACCCAAGGAGCGGTTCATCTCGTACCCGGAGAGTAGCCCGGACGGGGACTCGTCCATGCTTCTCGGGTGGGCAGGCTGGGATCACCGGGAGCAGGCTCAGGCGCTCATGACGTTGCTCGAGGAGCGGGCCACTCAGGACGGGTGGGACGCGGCTCGGTTGACTCCACTGCTCGCCGGCCTGGCCGAAGTCCTGCCTTGGGTGCGGCAGTGGCACGGCGAGGTTGATCCGGCGTTCGGGCAAAGCCCGGCCGATGCGTACGCCATGTATCTGGAGGACAAGCAGCGCACGTATGGGATCTCGGACGACGATCTCAAGAACTGGCGTCCCAAGAAACTCAAGCGCGGCGGCCGGAGGAAGAAGACCTCCTGACCACCTCCTGACCGCGCAGGGACGTCCGGTCAGCTCGTCGCTCGAATCGAGTCCAGAAGGGACGTGCACTCTTGGCGCGTCAACTCCAGGATCGGGCCGATCCTG
>NZ_BCQS01000018.1 GCF_001552195.1 Actinomadura latina NBRC 106108 | reverse complement strand
ATCGCCCGCTGGCCAGGGCCTTCCACAGATCCGGGGCTGGACAGACTCGGTTTCGAGACTTACCGTCGATGGTATATATCATCAACCGTATGTTCGAGATCGAGATGGAGCCTGAGGTCGTCACGTGGCTGGACACGCTGACGTTCGCCCAGTATCAGCGCGTCATGCGCAACGTGGACGACTACCTGGTCGACCGAGGTGACATGCTCGATGGAGACCACACCAAGGCACTACGCGACGGCGTCCGCGAGCTGCGCTTCCACCTGGAGGACACGGCCTGGCGAATCACGTACTGGTTACCGACCGGGCCTGGCCGCTTGGTCGTGTTACTGACGGTGTTCCAGAAGGTTCGCAACGACGCGCAACAACGGGACGTGGAGCGAGCAGTGAACGCACGACGGGTCTGCGAGACGTCCCACACAGGACCAGCAGACCATGTCTACGAGAGGAGCGAGTAATGGCCGGGCACACCAGGTGGAAGCTTGACCGCGAGCGGCGGCTGCGCGAGGGAGCACCCAGCCACCCCGAGTACGACCTTGCCGGCCTTGACCTCCGGCTCGGCGACATGATCCGCGAGCGCCGCAGGGAACTGGGGCTCACCCAGGTAGAGGTAGCCGAACTCGCAGGCATCACACAGCCCGCACTGTCGCGCATCGAGGGCGGTGGAGGTGTGCCGACCCTGGCAATGCTGGACCGGATCGCCAAGGCAATGCACACCACGTTCACCATCACCGTTGGCGACCACGCAGCAGCGTGACCCAACCACCTCAGGACGCTCCGAGTCGGCCCGGTGTCGCAGAGCCAAGCCAACTCACAGCAACGGTGACAGCAACAGCGGCAACCGACCCCAACCATCGGCACACCTCACCCACGGTCCAACCTTGGCCGACCCTCGCCCGTCAGGGGCGTTGCTATACCGGCTCTGCTCGTCGACTGAGCCCAGCAGCACTGGGCAAGGCAACGCGGACGACGCGCAGGCGTCGGGAAAGCCCGAGGTCAGCCGTACTCGAACTGGTTGACGTGGCGGTATTCGAGTGGATCTCTGGATTCCCATGCCTTCTTGCGCTTGACCACAAATGGCCATGCCAGAGTTGACGCTCAATTCGGACCTCTTGGACACATCGACGGATTCCTCGGGCAGCGGAAAGGTAGCGCTGCGTGGTGACGCTTCTGACCAGCCAAAAGGCCCCGAGACGGCAGTCTCGGGGCCTACTTTTGTGACAGCAACGCACCAGCGAACGACCGTCCGCCAGCCCAGGGGTGCAGCAGATTGCCCACGAGGAATGGCGCGACGCCCCGCGGTGAGTCCCGCGAGGTCGACCGGTTGCCTACCTGCCGGCGCGCTCGGCTGTCGCGAATCGCTGGGAGCGGCGGTTTCGTGCGGGACGGCGGTTACGCCCGGCTCCGCCGTCACGCCGTCCTTCGGAGGCCGGGGCGGAGATGGTGATGGGGATGCCGGACGGCGGTCGGGCACCGGTAATGCGATTGAGTTCGGGATCACCGGACCGCACCCGCGCAGAGTGCGGCGTGATGCCGGCCGTCACCATCATCCGGTCCATCTCATGGCGCTGCCTGGGCAGCACCAGGGTGACCACGGTGCCGGACTCGCCCGCGCGTGCGGTGCGGCCGCCTCGGTGCAGGTAGTCCTTGTGGTCGTTGGGCGGGTCGACGTTGACGACCAGATCCAGTCCATCGACATGGATGCCGCGTGCGGCCACGTTCGTGGCGACCAGGACGGAGACGTCTCCGTTGCGGAACTGCTCCAGAGTACGGTTGCGCTGCGGCTGCGACTTGCCCCCGTGCAGTGCCGCAGCGCGTACGCCGCTGCTCAGGAGGTTGCGGGTCAGCCGGTCAGCGGCATGCTTCATGTCGACGAACATGATGACGCGGCCGTCGCGGGCGGCGATGTGCGTGGTGGCATCCTGCTTGTCCGCCTCCGTGACGTGCAGCAGGTGGTGCTCCATGGTGGTCACCGCTCCCGCCGACGGATCGACCGAGTGGACGACCGGGTCGGTGAGGAAGCGCCGGACCAGACGGTCGACATTGCGATCCAGCGTCGCGGAGAACAGCATCCGCTGACCGCCCGGGGCGACCTGGTCGAGCAACACGGTGACCTGCGGCAGGAAACCCATGTCGGCCATCTGGTCCGCCTCGTCCAAGACGGTGGTGCGTACGTCCTCCAGGCTGCAGGCGCCCCGGTTGATCAGGTCCTTGAGCCGTCCCGGGGTGGCGACCAGGATCTCCGCGCCGCGATGGAGGGCGGCGGCCTGCCGGGAGATCGATACGCCGCCGACAACGGTGGCCGACCGAAGCTTGAGCGACTGGGCGTAGGGCATGAGGGCGTCGGTGACCTGCACGGCCAGTTCCCGGGTCGGGACGAGTACCAGGGCCAGCGGCTTACGCGGCTCGGCGCGCCGACCGGCGCTACGGGCGAGCATCGCCAGGCCGAAGGCGAGGGTCTTTCCCGAGCCGGTACGTCCACGGCCGAGGACATCGCGGCCGTTCAACGCGTCCGGAAGCGTCGAGGCCTGGATGGCGAACGGCTCCGCCATCCCCAGTCGAGTCAATGTGGACAGCAGGGCCGCCGGCATTTCCAACTCGGCGAACGACGCGGCCGGGGGCAGCGGCGGCGTGGAACTGACGGGAAGCGCGAAGTCGTTCTGCCGCCGGGCGGCCGGTTGGCGGGCGGCCGGTTGGCGCGAGGCCCTGGTAGGCGAGTGAGAGAAGCGACGTTGAGACGGACGGGTGCCATGGGTCATGTGCAAGCCTTCCCTGAAGTGGCACGTTTCGAGGAAGACTCCGCAGCCCGTGGCCGGAGCGATCGCAAGAACGAACCAAAGTGAACCGCGAAGCAACGTCGAAGCCGAAAAGGGCGTCGCGTGATACCGCGGAAGGCGGCTGAAGGACGGGCTCTGGGCTGAGCGGTGTGCAGCCGAGAACCCGCAGCCGAGTACTTGGGGGAGCCGTACGGCGGAACGCCGTAGAAGGGCTACACCCCTGAAGGATCAGACGCGGGCATCGACAGGAAGATCGTTTCCTGTCGGCAGGCGGGGTGCCGGGCTCAGGTGTGAGCCCGGCACCGCACTGTTCGGTTCTCAGGCGGGAACGATGTTCTCCGCTTGCAGGCCCTTCTGGCCCTGCGTGATGTCGAACTGGACCTTCTGGCCCTCCTGGAGCTCACGGAAGCCCTGAGCGGCGATGTTGGAGTAGTGGGCGAAGACGTCGCTGCCGCCGCCGTCCTGCTCGATGAAGCCGAAGCCCTTTTCCGCGTTGAACCACTTCACAGTGCCGATGGTCATACTCGTCCCTTCCGAAAGGCAATTACGGAGCCCACACTCTGCGAGCCACGCGTCGCCGTAATGACCCCATCCGGACGGACTACCGGGGAAACAAAAAAGCGCCTGAGGTGAGTACCAGCAGGCGCACATAAGCTCATGGGAACCACAACTGCAACTACCGCCACACTACCACCGGTGGGTGGATCAGACAACATGCCGGGCAGTGTCCGGCCGACGTGCTCCGCCGGCTCGCCGTCCGATCGGAGCCAGATGACCAGTTTGCGCGATCTTCTCGATGGTGTTTGTGGATGTTCGGCGAGGGGTGCGGCGTCTACGCTGAGGGCATGTCGGACGGTGGGGGGCGGCCTGCTCGCGTCGAGGATGTGCATGAGCTTGCGCTCGCCATGCCGCATGTGACTATTTATCCCGGTACCGAGGACAAGCCGGTCTACCAGGTGGGTGGGAAGTCGTTCGTCTTCTTCCGGAATCCGCGGCCGGATGCGGTCGATCCCGAGAGCGGGGAGCGGTATCCGGATGTGATCGTGTTCTGGGTCGCGTCCGAAGGGGACAAGCAGGCGCTGGTCCAGGACGAGGCGTCGCCGTTCTTCACCACGGCGCATTTCAACGGACACAAGTCGGTGCTGCTGCGGGCCAGTCGTCTCGGTGAGCTCAGCCGCGATGAGCTGGCGGAGATCGTCCAGGACGCGTGGTTGTCGCGCGCGTCCGCCCGGCGCGCGGCATTGTGGCTGGACGCTCATCCCCCGGCGTGATCCGCGCTCCGCGGTGTGTGCCCGATGGACCACAGGCCGCAGGTCCGTGTATGGGTGGACGAATGCGATCTGACGGGGGCGGGGACGCCGCACGGCTGCGGCATGTCTACTGGATCGGTGGCGGCAGCGGCGCGGGGAAGTCGACCATTGCGCGGCGCATCGCGTCCCGGCATGGCTTGCGCGTGTATTCGACGGACGAGGCGATGCCGGACCACGCCGGGCGCGGCGCGCCGGAAGACGCGCCGTACCTGAGCAGGTTCAAGGCCATGAGCATGGACGAGCGCTGGGTCGAACGGTCTCCGGTGACGATGTTGAAGACCTTCCACTGGTTCCGGGGCGAGGGCTTCGGCGCGATCGTCGAAGATCTGCTGCGGTTGCCGGCCGATACCGGTGTGGTCGCCGAGGGCTTCCGGTTGCTGCCTCACCTCGTCAAGCCGCTGCTCGCCGACCCCGGCCATGCGGTCTGGCTCCTGCCGACGCCCGAGTTCCGGCAGGCCGCGTTCGACGGTCGCGGATGGGAGATTCCGGGCAAGACCAGCGACCCTGAACTGGCCCGGCACAACCTGCTCGAACGCGATCGGATGTTCACCGACCGCCTCTCCGAGGAAGCCGGGCGTCTCGGACTGACCGTCATCGAGATCGACACCATGATGGACGAGGACGAGTCGTTCAGGCAGGTGGCGCGGGCACTCGGGCTCTGAGCCGGGACGGGACGTCCCACGCCCGGTATACGCACCGGTGTGGGGGGAGAATGCCGTGCATGACTCACACTGTGAATCTGGCCGGTGGTACTGCTCTGCCGTTGATCGGTTTCGGAACGTGGGAGCTGCGGCCCAAGACGACGTACGAGGCGGTGCGCGCGGCGCTTGACATCGGTTACCGGCATATCGACACCGCGACGCTGTACAGGAACGAGGCGGACGTCGGCAAAGCCGTGAGGGACAGCGGCGTGGAGCGGGAGCAGGTCTTCATCACCACCAAGCTGCGCCCGAAGGACGCGGGGAACGCCCGTCGCACGCTGGAGTCGAGTCTTCGCCTGCTCGACACCGGATACGTGGATCTCTGGTTGATTCACTGGCCGACCGGCGAGGACGAGCTCGTCCCGACGTGGCAGGAGCTGTTGTCCGCCAAGGACGCGGGACTGGCCCGCAATGTCGGGGTCAGCAACTACAGCCCGGCGCAGATCGACCTGCTGACCGAGGCCACAGGTCAGCAACCGGCGGTCAATCAGATCCCGTGGAGCCCGGCGGAGCACGATCCGGCCTTGCTGGACGAGCATCGCCGCCGGGGCATCGTGGTCGAGGGCTACAGCGGGCTGAAGAACACCGACCTGCGCAATCCGGTCATCACCGAGATCGCTGAGCGGCACGGGGTGACGCCGGCCCAGGCCGTCCTGCGCTGGCATCTGGAGCACGACATCGTGATCCTCCCCAGGTCGTCGCGCCGGGAGCATATCGCCGCCAACTTCGACCTGGATGGTTTCGAGCTCACGAAGGACGACGTCGCCGGAATCGACACCCTCGGGGAGGCCGGCTGACCGCAGGCGAATGGGAAGTAGCCTTGGCCGGTGTTCTCGGCTCAAGGTCCTTCACTGCGTGAACTGGCGGTTCAAGCGCTCTCATCTGTCGAGCGCGGTTACGACCTGCTCGCTCCGAAATTCGACCAGACGCCGTTCCGCACCCCCGACGGCATTCTCGACGCGACCGTTGAGGCCCTGCGTCCACTCGGGCCGTTCGGCGAAGGGCTGGACGTGTGCTGCGGGACCGGCGCCGGCATGCGGACGCTCGGACCCCTGTGCCAGGGACGTATCACGGGCGTCGACTTCAGCACTGGCATGCTCGCCCAGGCACGCGGCGCGCACCCGGACGCCGAATGGGTGCGCGCCGACGTCCGGGCCCTGCCCTTCGCCGAGGACTTCGACCTCGCGGTCACCTTCGGGGCGCTCGGACACCTGCTGCCCGCCGAACGGCCGGCGCTCTTCGCCGGGGTGCACCGCGCGCTGCGGCCCGGCGGCCTCTTCGCCTTCCCGATCGGCGCACCGCCGCCCATCGAATCGGCCTGGTATTGGGCACTGCTCGGATTCGACGCGGCCATGCGGGTCCGGAATGCCGTGTGGCGTCCCCCGTTCGTCATGTACTACCGCACCTGCCCGCTGGGCGCGGTCCGCGACGACCTGACGGGAGCCGGATTCGCCGTGACGACAACTCCGCTGACGGCACTGGGCCGACGCAAGGACGGCAGCCCGCGCTACCGACTCGTCCTAGCCCGCAAATCCGGCACGCTCGACTGATATTCCGCGGCCTCACGTGGCGTACTCCGGTGACGTGGCCCCGATGGGTGGCATGAGGCCGGGCTTTCCTGATGGCTGCGGTCGCGCTGGGGTTAGGGTCGGGCGTGGTTACTTTTCGGGTTGATGAGGTTGCGCCGGCCGAGGACCTGCTGCCTGCTCGGGGTGTCGGGGAGTTGTTCTCGGACGCGTTGGTGTTCGGTGGTGATCCGGGGCTTCCCGTGCTGGAGAACGACGGGGTGCAACCGCTGCTCAGCGCGGTGGGGCGGGCGTTCGCCGGGCATCGGCCGCTGGTGCTGTCGCCGGACGCGGTGTGGCTGACCATTATGCAGGGGCTGGCCCAGCATGTGCGGTTGAACGTCGAGGAACTGCGGCCGCGGCTGGTCGGTCATGCCGGGAAGAAGCGGCTTTCTGTTGTCGTCGATGGGGCCATGCCCACGGACGCCGAGTCCTGGCAGGGCGTTGTGGAGCAGTTCGGGAAACTGCTCCTGGCTGAGATCGATTCCGATGTGGCGTTCGAGTGCGACTTCTCCACAAGTACCCGGGTGGAGCAGATGGCCGGACGAGTGGTGCTCCTGGACGTCTACTCACCGTATTTCGCGCTGTGGGTGACGTGTGTCTGCGGCATCCCGTCCATCACCTTGACCGGCACGGTCGAGGACTGGCAGAAGATCCGGGAGCGGGTGGACGCGATCGCCGCGTTCGGGCTGGAGACGTGGTGCCGGTCGCTGAGGCCCATCGCCGACCAGTTCGTCCGGGCGGCGGCCGGTGAGGTGGACGTTGCCTTCTGGCAGCGCATCTACAACCCGGTCGACGCTTACGGCAGTGAGGTGATCACCGGGTGGGCGGCGCGGTTCTACCCGTATCTGAGCGACGGGAGCGAGGCCAGGCAGCCGAACCCGCTGCTGGAACTGCCGATCGACGAGCCGCGGGGCGTCCCTGCCACGGATGGCCTCTATCGCGGGCCGGGCGTCCGGAGTGACGCTGTGCCGGCAACCCTGTCGCGGGTGATCGTCAACGTCAACGACCAGGTCAGTGGGAAGAACCGGGCCGTGGCCCTGCACGCGGGGCTCGTGGGCGTCTCGCAGGACGACGACGGCGCGCTCCGGCCGGTCGCCGGCTGGTCCCTCGCGCCTGCGGCGGCCGAGATCGAGGACGTCGTCGACCGGATCGTGCGCGAGCATGACACCGGCCCGGCAGAGGATCAGCGCGGGTTCTACGTGCCCGCCGAACTTGTGGCGCTCTATCGGCGTATCGGATGGGCGACGCTGTTCGGCGGCGCGTGGCGCTTGCTTCCCCCTGACGGCCATCGGCGGGTATGGCGTGAAGAAGATCGCTGCTCCATCGAGACGATCATTGATCTCGCCGACGGCAGGAGCGTCGCGGCCGCCCTGGACGTCGCCGCGGAGACCGCCCACTGGATCGTCTGCCGCGTCGAGGAGGCCGCCGCTCCCCCGGGGTTCCGGCTGGTGGACGATCCCGCCGACGTCCCGGTGTACGGCACGTCGCTCGCCATGCTGCTCGACGCCGCCCTCGACTCCGGTGGCGACATCTCTCATCTGGAGATCGGCCGCCTCGACCGGCTGGACGACACCATCCGGCGGCCCGGCTCTCGGTGAGGGCCGGGCCGTAGGTGGGTGGGTCAGGTGCAGGCCTTCAGGATCGTGGTGGCCACCGCGTCCGGTTGGGAGGCGGCCAGGGCGTGGGAGGCGCCGGGGATCTCCTCGGTGCCCCGCGAGGAGGCGCGGTCGGCCATGAAGTGCATCAGGGCGGCCGGGATGTTGCGGTCCTCGGCGCCGAAGACGAACCAGGACGGGATGGTGCGCCAGGCCGGCTCGTCCACCGAGAGGCCCTCGGTCAGGGCGCGTTCCGTCACCGGGCGCTGGGTCGCGGCCATCAGGGCGGCCTCGCCGGCGTCGAGGTCGGCGCAGAACTGGGCGTGGAACTTGTCCGGGGTGATCCGGAGTTCGTTGCCGCCGCCGGTGAGCGGGTAGCCGTCCAGCGCGGCGCCGAGCGTGCTGCCTTCGAACTTCTCGGACAGCTGGAACGCGGTCTCGCCGGGTGCGGGCGCGAAGCCCGCGACGTAGACGAGGGACTGGACGGCCGGGTTGCCGGCCGCCGCCTCGGTGATGACCATGCCTCCGTAGGAGTGCGCGGCCAGCACGACCGGACGGCCGAGGCCGGCGATCACGTCGCGGACGTAGGCGCCGTCGCCGGGGACGCCGCGCAGCGGGTTGCCGGCCGCGACGGCGTCGTACCCGCGGTCGTTCAGGCGCTGGATGACGCGGTTCCAGCTCGCCGACTCCGCGAAGGCGCCGTGGACGAGGACGATGACGGGACGGTCGGTGCTCATGGGTTCACCTTTCCGAGAACGGTCTTGAGGACGTCGATGGCCTGGGCGATGGCGGCCCGCGCGGCGCGGGTGTCGCTGACGGTGTTCAGCATCATGAAGTCGTGCAGGATGCCGTTGTAGCGGACGCTGGTGGTCGGGACGCCGGCCTCGGTGAGGCGGCGGGCGTAGGCCTCGCCCTCGTCGCGCAGCACGTCGTTCTCATCGACGATGACGAAGGCGGGCGGGAGTCCGCGCAGGTCGTCGAGGGTGGCGCGCAGCGGTGAGGCGGTGACCTCGGTCCGCTGGACGGGGTCGGGGCTGTAGGCGTCCCAGAACCACGCCATGGCCTTGGCGGTCAGGTACGGGCCGTCGGCGAACTCGCGGTAGCTGCCGGTGTCCTGCCCGGCGTCCGTCACCGGGTAGTACAGCGACTGGTGGACGAACCGGACGTCGCCGCGCCGCTTGGCCATGATCGTCAGTGCGGCGGTCATGTCGCCGCCGACCGAGTCGCCCGCGACCGCCAGCCGGGACGCGTCCAGGCCCTCGCCCGCCCCGTGCCCGGTGATCCACTGGGCGGCGGCGTACGCCTGCTCGATGGCGACCGGGTAGCGGGCCTCGGGCGAGCGGTCGTACTCCACGAAGACGATCGCGGCGTTGGCTCCCACGGCCAGTTCGCGGACGAGGCGGTCGTGGGTGCCCGCGTTGCCCAGCACCCAGCCGCCGCCGTGCACGTACAGCACCACGGGCAGCACACCAGACGTCCCGGCGGGCTTGACGATCCGCACCCGCACGTCGCCGGCCTCGGCGGGCACGGTGATCCACTTCTCGTCCACCGCGGGCATCGGCACCGGCGCGGCCTGCAGGTCGTCCAGGACCCCGCGGGCCGCGCCCGTGACCAGCTCGTAGATGAACGGCGGCTTGGACGTCGCCTCGGCGAAGTCCCTCGCGGCCGGTTCCAGAATGTGGTTGCTCATGCCGACCACTGTCGCGGGGCGGACGCCGGCTGGAACCAGGGTGGGACACCGGCCGCGTCCCTGGGCGGGCGCGACCAGGGATCAGGCCCGGCCCGTGGTGGGCGTACGCTGGAGCTGCCTGCGCGAGGTGATGCCGAGCTTGCCGAAGGTCTTGCGCAGGTGCCATTCGACGGTGCGCGGACTGATGAAGAGTCGCGCCCCGATCTCGGGGTTGGTCAGGCCCTCCCGGACGAGCCGGACGATCTGCGCCTCCTGCGGGGTCAGCTCGCTGGTGGTCTCGACGGTGCGTTTGCGGACCTGCTCGCCGGTGGCGCGCAGCTCGGTCGCGGCCCGTCCCGCGAAGGCCTCCATGCCCATCGCGGTGAACGACTCGTGGGCGATCCGCAGCTGTTCCCGGGCGGCCCGCCGGCGGCGGCGCCGCCGCAGCCACTCCCCGTACAGGAGATGGGCCCGGCCCAGTTCACCGGGGACGCCGGCGCGTCCCAGCCGGTCGATCGCCTCACGGTAGTGGTCCTCGGCGGCGGTGTCCTCGCTCATGAGCGCCTGGGAACGGGCGTGGACGCCCAGCGCCCAGTCCGTGCCGGCGGGGACGGTCGCCTCGCCGAGGTGCCGGAGGGCGACGGCGGCGTCCTCGAACCGGCCGCTGCGGGTGGCCGCCTCGACGTACTCGACCAGCGCCCACGGCCCGGTGCCGACGGCGGCCGGGCGGTCCTCGCCGGCCTCGGGAACGGCGTCCAGCGCGTCCCGGTAGCGGCCGAGGCCGTTGCACAGCAGGGCCTTCGCCCATGCGGCGACGGTGAGGGCGTTGCCCTCGCCGCGGCGCCGCGCCTCCGCCGTGACGGTCTTCATCAGCTCGGCGAACCCGGCGTCCCGGCCCTGCCACGCGGCGACCAGGAGGCCGC
Organism: Actinomadura latina NBRC 106108; assembly: GCF_001552195.1. Lineage (GTDB taxonomy): Bacteria > Actinomycetota > Actinomycetes > Streptosporangiales > Streptosporangiaceae > Spirillospora > Spirillospora latina. The sequence continues at coordinate 257,676 of NZ_BCQS01000018.1, read as the reverse complement.
CGTAGGGCGGGACGGGTATCCCGATCGCCTCCGACACCGTCGCGACCTCCTCGACCAGCGAGGCGGCGACGGCCAGTTCGCCGGCGAACACGTCCACGGCGACGTGCTGGGTCAGCGCGAAGGGGAGCGCGGCCGTCTGGCCGGACTCCCGGGCGAGCCGGACGTGCCGGGCCGCGAGCACCGACCAGGTCTCGTGGTCCCACAGCGTGGCCGCGGTCACGCCGGCCAGCCAGAGCCAGCGCAGGCCGTCCTCCTCGGACAGGTCCGGGCCGCGGAAGACGCTCAGCGCGGGTTCCAGCACCGGCATCCCGGCGGCGAGGCCCTCGCTGATCCGCACCGCCATGCCGTCGAGGAGGAGGTCGGCCGGACGCGGGGCGCCCGGGGGCGGCGGCGCCGACCGAGCGGCTTCAGCCGTCTCCAGCTGCCCGGCGCCGTCGGCCAGCGGGCCTGCGAACAGTGCCGCGCTGATCGCCTCGAGGTAGGTGTCGCGCGCGAGCGGCACGTCGTGCGGCATGAGCCGCCCGGCCGCCTTGAGCAGCAGGCGGGGCGCGTCGCGGCCCCGGTCGACGGCGAACGCGACCTCGGCGCGCAGCAGGTCGACCTCGCCGCGCAGCCGCCGGCCGAGCGGCCTGACCTCGGCGACCGACAGCAGCCGCAGGGCGGCGTCGGGCGAGCCCGCCTGGTGCGTCGCCCACGCGGCGGACAGGGCCCTCTCCTGCCGCCGGGCGGGATCGGGCGTCAGCTCCACCGCCCGCGTCAGGAACGCCGCCGCCGCGGCCAGCCCGCCGCGTGCCCGCGCCCGTCCCGCCGAGCGTTCGAGTTCCGCCGCGACGTCCTCGTCCGGGGTCTGCGCGCCCTGCGCCGCGTGCCAGGCGCGGCGGTCGGGGTCGGCCCGCGCGTCGGTGACCTCCGCCAGGACGTGGTGGACGCCGCGGCGGTCGGCCGGCGACGCGGCCCAGTACACGGCGGAGCGGACCAGCGGATGGTGGAACCGCACCCGGTCGCCGATCTCCACCAGCCCGGCCGAGACGGCCGGCGTCGCCGCCTCGATGCCGATGCCGAGCCGGTCGGCCGCCCGCCACAGCAGCACCGGCTCGCCGCCCGGTTCCGCCGCGGCGGCGAGCAGCAGCCGCCGCGTCGCCGGCGGCAGCCCCGCCACGCGCCGCTCGTAGATCTCCTGGATGCGGCCCGCGAGGGCGCCGGCGCTCGGCACGCCGAACCCGCTCGCGAGTTCGGCGTGCGTCGACTCCTTCGGCAACTCCAGCAGGGCGAGGGGGTTGCCGTGCGCCTCCGCGACGACGCGTTCGAGGACGCGCTCGTCCCACGGGCCGGGGACGACGGAGCGCAGCAGCGCCCGCGCCTCGTCGTCGGGCAGTCCGGCGACCGCCAGCTCCGGCAGCCCGGTCAGCTCGTTCGCCTCGTCCGGCTCCCGGACCGCGAAGACGATCGCGACCGATTCGGCCTGCAGGCGGCGGGCGGCGAACGCCAGCGCCTGCACCGAGGTCCGGTCGATCCAGTGCGCGTCGTCCACCACGCAGGCCAGCGGTTGTTCGCGGGCGGCGTCGGCGAGCAGGCCGAGGACGGCGAGGCCCACGAGGAACCGGTCGGGGGCGCGGCCGGCGCTCTGCCCCAGCGCGGCGCGCAGCGCCTCGCACTGCGGGTCGGGGAGGCGCCGGAACCGGTCCGACATCGGCGCGCAGAGCTGGTGGAGGCCCGCGAAGGCGAGCTCCATCTCCGACTGCACCCCGGTGATGCGCACGACCCGGAAACCCGGCGCCCGGTCGACCAGGTACTCCAGCAGCGCCGTCTTCCCCACGCCCGTCTCGCCGCGGATCGCCAGGGACCGGCTCTCCCCGCTCCGGACCGCTTCCAGCAGCCCGTCCAGCTCGGCGCACTCGGCGCGTCGGCCTCGTAACACGGTCACCACCGCCACTCGGTCAGCCGGCCGCCGGGCACCTGACGACCGGTGCCCGCCTCCGTCAGTCTTACCATTACCTCGTGCACGAGGGAATAGTGGCACAGGCAATCGCCTGCTAGGCTCTGGACCGTGAACAGTTCACCGGCCGGGGAGGACGACGCCGTCCGCCTCAACGAGATGGTGTGCTTCAACCTGCACGCGGCGTCCCGGGCCATGACGGCCGTGTACCGCCCCCTCCTCGAACCACTCGGGCTGACCTACCCGCAATACCTGGTCATGGCGACTTTGTGGGAATACGGTGACCTTTCCGTCCGCGACCTCGTCGAACGGCTCCAGCTCGACTACGGCACCATGACCCCGCTGCTGAAGCGCCTGGAGAAACGAGACCTGCTGCGCCGGACGCGCAACCCGGACGACGAGCGCACGGTCATCGTGAGCCTCACCCCCGAGGGCGACGCCATGCGCGAACACGCCCCCGGCATCTACCGGGCGATCTGCGACACCTTCGACTTCACCCCGGACCGCGCCCGCGAGGCCCTGACCCTCCTCCAATCCATCGTCAACCGCGCCGCCCGCACCCCAGCACCCCCGGCACCCCCGGCACCCCCGGCCTGACTCTCGCCCCGGCCAACCCACCCAAGGACCACCACAAGTCATCGCCTACCCGACCGGCAACACACGTTGGGCATGAAGCCATGTGCGGCCTGGACCGAATATTCGTCTGCCCCGGACGTAGATGGTCAGCTGCGAAGCAGTTCGTTCAGGCGGTCGCCCAGATGGCGGACTCTGGGGTCGTGGGCGTCGTCCAGGTGAAGGCCTCCACCGATCGGCGCCAGGTCCTGCCTTGCGGCCAAACTCCGGTCGAGCGCCGAAATAATAGTCTCCAGGGCGGCCTTCAGGTAGAGATCGTGCTCTTCTTCCGCGGGAAGAACGGACAGTTCGCGGACGACTCGGGCAAGGTCCGTGAACACCTTGGAGCAGGGTTCGTCGCGGAATCCGGCCACCAGAGCAGCGAGCAGGGCATGGGTGCACGAGGTCGCACGTTCGCCGGGAACGGCGAGATTGGCAATGGTGGGAAAGGCAGCGGCGAGCGGCTCCAATGCGTGGACCAGAACGTCGTCCGTACCGCCACAGATCATATTGCTCTTGAGCCGGATGGAACTGGGCTCGTGCGCCGTGTAAGAGATGATGCCATCGCGCATCGCGTGTCCGGGCGGGATGTTGTAGATCCAGTAGATGTCGGACGGTGCGGGTTGGAAGTTCTCGTCCACACGGCCGATTCGAATGCTGCGCTTGCCTCCGTCCCAGTCCCGGTGAAGCGCGATGAACTGGAAGAACCCGGCCCATTCTTCGCCGTGGAGTTGTGACCGCCACAGCGTCGCCTGAGCCCGCCACGCATAAGCGGTGTCGTCCGAGCCGGGAAAGAGTTCGTAGCCCCTGATCTCGCCGGCGACGAGCACCGCCAGGACCACGAGGTTCATGCTCCAGGCCGCGTGACGTGCGGGGACGGAGAGTGGCCGAGGACGGTACTGATCGTAGGCGGAGCCGGGACGGTCATGGAGCGACCGGCGGTGCAGTTCGAGCAGCAGCTCGGTCAGCTCGTTACGCGTGCCGGGTTCCAGTTGCGCGAGCAGGTCGTCCAGGAAGCCGATGACGGGCGAACGGGCCGTCAGCCCCGCGAAGGACAGCAGGGCGTGCAGAAGGTCGTCATTGATCTGGGCGGCAAGCGGGGAGTAGGCCGCGGTGGCGGCTTGTACGGCCATTCCGATTAGTATGTTGGCCACGAGCCGGGCGATGAGGAATTCCCCGAACGTCGCATGGAGGAACTCGTAGGTGTGCAGCACCTGGCCGTCGCGGGTGACCTGGGTTTCGTGGACGAAGAAGAAACGTCCCACCACGATCTGCGCCGCTGAGAGTGGAGCCTGCAGACCGGTATTCCCTGGACGGGCACGTTCCGGGTCGAGCAGCGCGAGGAGATCGGCGTCCAGGTCGATGTCGGAGACCCATTGGGCACGCCGATTGAACATGGCGAATCCGACGATGGACAGCCGCAGTAGTTCCTCTTCGACCGCCCGCTCATACGCCGTGTCGTCCAGGTCGGGAGCCAGCTTGCGGATCTGACGTCCGGCGAATTCCCGCAGGAGTCGCTCATAAAGGCTCGTGCGGTCGAAGGACGCCGAACGGTGGTGCAGCGCGTTGCCGTCCGCGTCGTACAGCGCGAGCATCAGCAGCAGCAACGGCTGCTCGGCCAGTTCGCGATGGGCCAGCGCCACTTCGTCCGGCAGGGGCCGCAGCCCGCGCCGCCGCAGGGCCGACTCATTGAGGTCGCGCCAATTCGCCAGCCATGCGCGTATCTGCTCGTCATCGAACGGCTCCAGGCGCGCGACGACGGAGCCGTGCGGGATCCGGGCCCGGTCGACCACCGCCGTGCGGCTGGTCACGATGACGGCGACCGGCCGCCCCTGATCGGCTTCACGCTCCTGGAAGGCCGTCACCTTCATCAGGAAGTCGGTCTGGGTGACGCCCGTCGCCTGCAGCAACTCGTCGAAGCCGTCCAGAATGACGACAGGGAGAGCCCCTGCGGCGGCCTCGACGAGCCGCGGCCAGGACGTCCGTTCGCCGGTCGTCTGCCGGACGGCGTCCTCGATGCGGGTCTGCAGATCGCTCTCGACCGGCGCCTGCCGCAACTCGACGAGGATGGGCAGGAAGTCGTCGGCGGGAAGGCGCGCCGCCAGGACGCGCGTCAGCACCGACTTGCCCGACCCGGGCTGCCCGAGCACCAGCAGCGGCGCCGAAACGGCCTCCGGCGACGTCAGGCAGGCGGCGAAGAAGCGGCTCGGTTCCGCGTAGACGGGAAGGTCCGTCCACCAGGAGTCCTGGCTCGGACGCGCCGTCGCCTCCATCACCGTCGCGCGGAGGCGGTGGTCGATGTATCCCTGCTCCAGCGTCGGGATCGTCAGCCCGGACGGCACGTCGCCGCCTGCGGTGATCGGGCGGTGAAGTGACGCCTGGTACGCGCGAGACAGCGCGGTCGGCTGGGCACCGACCCTGCCGGTCATGGACGCCAGCAGCCGCTCCAGCGTGGCCATCCCGCCCATCAGCTCCGTCCGGGCGGACCGGCGTTCCCAGTGTTCGATCCAGATCCCGAACTCGGGGCAGTCGACGGCCAGCCGGCGCAGCATCTCCTCGTACCTGTCCAGGGCCCGGCCCGGCATGAGGTGGCTCAACTCCCGGACCGTGTCTGCCTGGACGTCCTCTCCTATCCGGGCCCACTGCGGAACCCCGGAGACGAACTCCAGCAGGCTGCCACCGAGCCGGCCGTAGTAGGCCAGCAGTTCGCGCCGGATGGACTCCTGTGTGTGCGACGGGCCCGGTGTCGGAAGTTCGACCCGCGTCAGCGCCTGCGCCACGGCGCGGCGGCCCGTCCCGCCGTCGTGGTCTCCGCTCAGGGACAGCTGCTCGCCGGCATTCAGCCGGTGCAGCCGGGCCTCGGGGACCGCGTCCGCGAGTTCCTCGAAGTACGCCGCCAGGACGATCACGGTGTGCGCCGCCCGCAGCCGCTCGGTGCGCGTCAGCCGGTTGAGGCCGCGGAGCCGGTCGCCGAGGTCGCGTGTCAGCGCGTGCCCGAGCCGCACCGCCTCCTCGCGGGCGCCGAGGACGTCCAGACCGCCGCCGGCCAGCCCGAGCCCGGCCAGCCAGTCGAGCAGGTTGATCAGTCTGCTCTCGCTCTCCCCGAGCATCCTGACCGCCTCGGCGTAACTCAGCGGACGCCCCATGCACCCTCCCGCGCAGACGAACCGGCACCTTCATCCTGCGGGCGGTTGTGCGCGGGTTGCTGATCATGGCCGACTGTGGCCTGGCGCCGGACATGGAAGGGCCGCCGGAGGTTGCGGAGTCCACGGTGTCGCTGAGAAGGCCCGCGATGGATGATGAGAAGCATGGCGGAGACCGTGCTTGTGCGTTACATCGTTCACGACGTGGACGCGGCCATTGCGTTCTACGTTGACAACCTCGGCTTCGAGGTCGTGATGCATCCGGCGGAGACGTTCGCGATGCTCGGGCGGGGGCCGTTGCGGCTGGCGTTGTCGGCGCCGTCCGGGCGGGGCGGGGGTGGGCAGGCCATGCCGGACGGGCGGGTGCCCGAGCCCGGCGGGTGGAACCGCATCTCGCTCACGGTGGACGACATCGAGGCCGACGTCGCGAGGCTCACCGAGGCGGGGGTCGTCTTCCGGAACACGATCGTCGAGGGAGTCGGCGGCAAGCAAGTGCTGGTGGACGACCCGTCCGGCAACCCCGTGGAGTTGTTCCAGTACGTGTGAGGGGCGACATACCTGGCCTGTGTACGGGCAGTAGTTGTTGACTTCCTACGGCTTACGCCGTGGGTGTTCTGCTCGTAGGCCGACTGCGGAAGGGCGGGCCCTTGCCGTCTGACATGAGCGCCACAGTCCTCGCCGGGACGTCCTCGGAGGATTAGGGTGACATCCGCCCCGCGGTCGTGGAGACGGGTGACCGATGCCCTCGCGGACCGGCTCGGCGGGAGGCGGCGCGCCCGCATCGTGCTGCTGCTGGCGTGCGTGCTCGCACTGAACACGGCCGACACGGGGGTCGTCGGGGCGATCGTCCAGGAGTTGCGCCATTCGCTGAACATCGGCAACACGCGGGTCGGGATCCTCACGGCGGCGCCGGCGGCGGTCGGCGCGATCGCGACGCTGCCGGTGGGGCAGCTGACGGACCGGGTGCCGCGGGTGCCGCTGCTCGCGGGCAGCATCATGCTGTGGAGCCTCGCGATGATCGTCGGGGGGATGGCGAGCTCCTACGAGTGGCTGCTGGCGTCGCGGGTGGCGCTCGGCGCGGTGACGGCGACGGCGGGGCCCACGGTCGCGTCGCTGATCGGCGACCTGTTCCCGCCCGACGAGCGGGCCGCCACGTGGGGCCGGATCCTGGCGGGCGAACTGGTCGGCGTCGGGTTCGGGCTGATCGCGGGCGGCAACATCGCCGCGCTCCTGAGCTGGCGGTTCGCGTTCTGGTTCGTCGCGGTGCTCGGTTTCGTGCTGGCCGTGCTGCTGTGGAAGATGATGCCGGAGCCGGCGCGGGGGGCGCAGGCGACCGGGGCGGGACGCGAGGAGGAACTCGCCCAGCGGCAGGTAGACAGGTCGGACGTCGAGCCGGACCCGCGGAACGTCCTGAACGCCGCCCCGGAGAAGATGTCGCTGCTGGAAGCGGCCCGGTACGTCCTCCGCATCCGCACGAACGTGATCATCATCGTGGCGTCGGCGATCGGCTACTTCTTCTTCGCGGGGCTGCGCACGTTCGCGATGGTCTTCGTGCAGGAGCGCTACTCGCTCGGCCGTGGCGAGCTGTCGGCGTTCATCCCCGTCATCGGGCTGGCGGCGCTCGCCGGGGTGCTCGCCGGCGGGCGGCTGGCCGACCGGCTGGTCCGCAGGGGCATGGTCACCGCGCGGGTCGGCGTGCCGGGAGTGGCGTTCACGGTTTCTGCGCTGCTGTTCGTGCCCGGTCTCCTCACCGAGCGGGCGCTGATCGCGCTGCCGCTGTTCACGCTCGCCGCCGCCGCGCTCGCCGCCGCGAACCCGCCGCTGGACGCGGTGCGGCTGGACGTCGTCCACTTCCGGCTGTGGGGGCGCGCGGAGGCGATCCGGACGATCGTGCGGATGGGCGCGGAGGCGGCGGCGCCGGTGCTGTTCGGCTGGGCGTCGGGGATGCTGGCCGGCGGCCGGCAGTCGGCGACCGGCCTGGACCGGGCGTTCCTGCTGGCGCTGCTGCCGCTGCTGCTCAACGGGCTGCTGCTGATCAGGGCCCGGAGCCACTACCCGCGGGACGTCGCGTCGGCGCTGGAGTCCGAGCGACGCTACGCCGGCGGGGAGCAGTGATCCGGCTTTTGATCAGTCGCTGTCGGGCGGGTTGTTCAGGGTGCGGTAGCGGTCGAGGACGCGTTCCAGTTCGCGGCGGTCGCGCTTGGTGGGGCGGCCCGCGCCGCGCTCGCGGCGGCCGATCGGGATGAGCGCCTCGCGCGGCGGCGGGGGCGGGCTCTTGTCGATCAGGCATTCCTGCGCGGCGGGCGCGCCGACCCGCTTGCGGACGATCTTCTGCACCACGACGACGCGCTCCCGGCCGTCATGGCGGAGCCGCACCGTGTCGCCCGGCTTCACCGCGGTGGACGGCTTGGCGCGCTCGTCGTTCACGCGGACATGGCCCGCCCGGCACGCCGTCGTCGCCATCGAACGGGTCTTCAGCAGCCGCACGGACCAGATCCACAGATCGACTCGCACGGACCCCTCGTCGCCCATGCGTCCATGATGTCACCCGGACACGGGTGCCCGGTTTGCACTGATCCAGGCGTCGGCGCGCTCCCATTCCCGGTAGAGCCAGTCGATGCGGGCGTCCCGTCCGCCCGGGACGTCCTCGGCGGGGATGCGCCACCACTGGGCCTGGACGGCGCCGGTGAGCGGGATCCGCCGCCAGATGTCGCCGACCGTGGCCATGTGGTCGAGCCCGCAGTGCGCGACGAACACCACGTCGGCGGACGGCGCGGAGTCGAGCGCGGCGAGCACGCCGCCGGGGCGCGGCGGCATCAGGTTGCGCATCGCGGCGGCCCGGGTCGCCTCGGTCGTGCGGCGCAGCCGGGTCAGCCGCCGGATCGCGCGGCGCCGGCGCTCCGGGGAGAAGTTGCCGCCCTCCGGGAAGATCAGCAGCGCGTCGCGCGGGCCGAGGTCCGCGGCGAGCCGCCCGATGTCGTCGACGGCGCCGCCGCCGGGCATCACGAACACGTTCGGCATGCGGTTCGCGGCGATGTCGATGCAGGGATCGAACTGGAGCTGCGCCTTCATCACCACGCGGGGCCGCCGCCGGTAGTCGCCCAGCAGGTGGTGGACGAGGAGGAGCGCGTCGCCGGGCCCGGCGTGCCGGCTGAGGACGATCAGCGGGCGGTCGCCGGGCGTCGCCTCGCCGCCGCCGGAGATCTCCACCTGCAGGCCGAGCCGCCGCTCCGCCGCCCCGTACAGGCCGGCGACGTAGCGGCGGATGATGTCGTAGTGCCGGTCGTCGCGGGCGCGGCCCCGGATCCACAGCCAGCCGCATTCGAGGACGGCGGCCGACTCCCGCGTCCCCCAGGCGAGCGTGAACCACAGCAGCCGGAGGGCGCGCCGGCGGTCGCGCCCGACCAGGAAGGCCGCCGCGTACGCGACCGGGAACACGACGACGACCAGCAGGGTGAGCAGGAACAGCAGCGGCGTGAACACCAGGCGGCGGACGATGGAGGGAGGCAGCATCTCACGCTCGTTCTTTGAGGTACTCCAAGGATGCACGGTAGGCGCGCTCGATGTGAGCCTGGATTCCGGACACGTTCCTGTAGCGCATCTGGGCGAGGTCGACGCCGGACTTCTGCGGCTTGCCGCCCGCCGGCAGGACGTGCACGTCCAGGCCGTCCGGGAGGGCCGCCATCTCCTCGAAGAACCGGTGCCGGCGCGCGATCTCGAACGCGACCATGCCGACCTCCCAGGGGCGGCGCGGCGGCGGCAGGTCGCGCTCGATGCGCCCCACGTGCAGGACGTAGATGGAGGTGGCGCCGAGCATCACCGCGCGCCCGACCGGGATGCTGTGGACGAGCCCGCCGTCGAAGTAGTGCCGGCCCCCGACCTCGACAGGCGGCAGCAGCCCCGGCACGGCCGACGAGGCCAGCACCGCAGGCATCAGCGGACCGGACGTGAACCAGTGCGCCATCGCCGTCTCGATCCCGGCGGCGACGCACTCGAACGGGACGGCCAGCTCCTCGAACGTCCGGACGGGGAGCAGCTCGTCCAGCATGCGGCGCAGCGGCTCGTTGGAGTGCAGGTGCGTGCCGGAACGGGCGAGCGTCCACAGCCGCGCCCACATCCGCGCCCCGAACACGTCGCGGACGGAGTCGTCCGACCAGAGGCTGGTGAGGCGGTCGACGGACGTGTCCGGGTCCGCCGCGACGAACGCGCCGTGCACCGCGCCGATGGACGTGCCGACGACGAGGTCGGGCCGGACGCCGGTCTCCGCGAGCGCCCGCAGCATGCCGACCTCGTGCGCGCCGAGCACGCCGCCGCCCCCGAGCACGAACGCGGTGCGCGGCTCCCGATCGACATCGTCCACGGGGGCAGCCTCTCCCGAGCAAAGAGGGATAAACAGGACCGGCCGCCCAAGGGGTGGTAGGCGGCCGGTCCTCGGCGGTGACGCCGGTCAGTGGTGTCCGTGTCCGTGGCCGTGGCCGTATCCGTATCCGTGGGTGCGGAGCCCGTAGCCGTAGGGGAACAGCGGCTTGTAGTCGCGGTCGCCGATGTTGATCGGCTCCTGGCCCTCGCTGCGCGGCCACGTCACCGGCAGGCTGCCCGTGAAGGGGCGCTTGCCGAACAGGACGTCCGCGACGCCCGCGCCCTCGCTGCCCGGCAGCCAGGACATGACGAACGCGTCCATCTCCGGCAGCTGGTCGGTGACGATCTGCGGCCGTCCCGCGACGTCCAGGACGACGCACGTCCTGATCGCGCCGCACACCTTGTCGATGTTGGCCTTGTCGGCGTCCGACAGGTTCAGCGTGTGCCCGTTGCCGACGTCGCCGACGCCCTCCGCGTAAGGCTTCTCGCCGATGACGACGATGCCGACGTCATTGCCGGACATCGGCGCCGACGCGTCCGCGCTGTAGGTGACGTGGGACGAGTTCTGCTCGATGCCCTTCAGGATCGTCGTGCCCGGGATGATGTCGCCGGACGATCCCTGCCAGGTGACCGTCCAGCCGCCCGCCTGGTTACCGATGTCGTCGGCGTTGGCGCCCGCCACGTAGATCCGCTCGTTCTTGCGCAGCGGCAGCGCGCGGTGCGAGTTCTTCAGCAGGACCTGCGACTTCGCGACGGCCTCGCGCGCCACCGCGCGGTGCTCCGGCGACCCGATCGTCTTGGCGAGGCCGCGGTCGGTGTAGGGGTGCTCGAACAGGCCGAGCTCGAACTTCGCCGTCAGGATGCGGCGGACGGCGTCGTCGATGCGCGACATCTTCACGCGTCCCGCCTTCACCTCGGCGATCAGCGTCTCGACGAACTGCGGAGCGCTGTAGGGCTCCATGAACATGTCCATGCCGGCGTTGACGGACGTCCGCACCTGCGTCGGGTAGTCGCCGGGGATCTGCTGGATGGCCGCCCAGTCGCTGATGAGGAAGCCGTCGAAGCCGATCTTGCCCTTGAGGACGCCGGTCAGCAGCTCCTTGTGCGCGCTCATCTTGACCGGGTTGCCGACGCCGTCCTCCGTCCAGTCGACGCTGGAGAACGACGGCATGATGCTGCCGACGCCGTACTTCTGCACGGCGGTGACGTAGGGCGGCAGGTCGATCTTCGCGAACGTCCGGCGGTCGGTGACGGTGACGCCCTGGTCGATCGTGTACGTCCCGCTGGTGGACGAGCCGAAGACCGTGTCGCCGTCCCCGGCGAAGTGCTTCGCCGTCGCCAGGACGTGCCGGTTCGTGGCCATGTCACGCTTGTGCTTGCCCTGGAAGCCCTCGATGGCGACGGCCATCTCGCTCACGAGCCGCGGGTCCTCGCCGTAGCTCTCGTACGTCCGGCCCCAGCGCAGGTCACGGCTGACGCAGACGCACGGCGCGAACACCCACTGCGGTCCGGTCGCCTTCGTCTCGATCGCGGTGATCTGCTCTTCCCGCTTGACGAGGCCGGGGTCGCGGGTGGCGCCCATCCCGATGTTGTGCGGGAAGATCGTCGCGCCGACGAGGTTGTTGTGGCCGTGCACCGAGTCGATCCCGTACAGCAGCGGGATCTTCAGCCGGGTGGCGAGCGCCTTCGACTGGTAGGCGTCCACCATGTCCGCCCAGCCGGCCGGCGTGTTGTCGGCGGGCACCGAGCCGCCGCCGGAGAGCACCGACCCGAGGGCCAGGGCGGTGATCTGGTCGCGGTCGCCGTCGATGGCGCCGCGCTCGGCCTGGGTCATCTGGCCGACCTTCTCCTCCAGCGTCATCCTGGCGAGCAGGTCGCTCACCCGCTCGGCGACGGGGAGCCGCGCGTTGAGGTAGGCCGGCGGCCCGTCGGCCACCGCGGGCTGCACCGCGACGGCGGACGGGAGGGCGGCGATGGTCGCGAGCGCGACCAGTGATCGCCCGATCCGGGTGGCGATGACGCGTCTGCAGGGGTGTCGCAAGTCGTCCCTCCTGGGTCGCTCCGAGGACGCCGCACGGCCCGGCGGACCGCGCGCGGCCGGGCGCAGAGGTCATGGCTCGCCCGGACGGCCACGACCTCTGCGCTCGGCGACGTCGTCTCCCAGGAACCTCCCCCGGCCCCGCACCGCCTGTCAACGAACCTGTCCGAGGCGCACCGGAGCCTTGTGAAAACAGGGGAAGAGGGGTTGACCGAGACTAAATTCATATGTTAAATCATGTGCCGAACAAAGCCGGTCGGGACGGGTGAGGCCAGATCGCCGCCGCCCGTCCCGTGCTGCCCGCCCGGCGTCGGCGCCTCCGCATCATCCGCCACGGTGACCACGTCCGGCCACGCGAGCGCCCGGGAGGCCGGCGGGTGAACAGCCGTCCCGGGCGCTCGCCATCCGGTGTGGCGCGGTTCTCAGGACCGAAGTCGTCGTCCCTGCGGCGGGACGCTGGCCTGCTTGGAGCGGCCTACTTGGAGCGGCGGCCGCGCTCCCCGCGGCCCGCCGTCCCGCGCTCGCCCCCGACGTCCTCGTCGCGCGTCACCTCGATGCGCTCCTTGCGGAGCTCGCCGCGCACCGTCTGCTCGTCCTGCACCTGCTCGGTGCGCACATGGATCCGCTCGACGGGGACGGTCTCCTTGGCGATCACCGGACGCTCCTCGTAGAGGATGATCTCGTGGTCGTCCTCGGAGATGGTGATCTTCGGGTTCGGCTCGCCGCCCACGATCGGCTCACGGTCGATCTTGATCTCCTCGTGCGAGACCGGGATCGTGCGCTCGACCATCTCCGTCTCGACGTACTTGTGCACCCGGACGCGGCCGGACTCGTACCGCTCGGTGCCGATCCGCAACTGCTCCTCCGACCGGGTGATCTCGGTCATCGGCGCCTCGGCGCCCTCGCGCGCCGACTGCGGCGGCATCGCCTGCCCGTGCCCCGCACGGTCGGGGTGGACGGCCATCCCGGCGGCCCCCGCCGTGCCCGCGGCGGCGGCCTGACCGGTCGTGGTGCCGCCGGCCGTGCCCGCCGTGCCCGTGGTGCCGGTCGTGGTGCCGCTGGCGGCCTTCCCTTCGCCGGTCAGCCCGCGATCGCCGGCCGTCCGGTTCGCGTCCGCCTTCGCCTCCCCCTTGGCGTCCGCCTTCGTTTTCTGCTCACCCGCGTCCCGCTCACCGCCCTGCCGGGAGCCGCCCGGCGGACGTACGCCGTAGTGGCGGTAAAGGTCCACGATCTGGGCGTGCGACAGGTGCTCGTCCGCGTCGACGTTCGGAGCGCCCTTGATGGTCTCCTTGTCGTACGGGACCTGCAGCATGTCCTGGTTCTTCCGGGCGCCGGACAGCGGGACGAAGCTCTCCCGCATCCCGAACCATCCGGTGTGGACGGTCACCCACTCGGGGGAGCCCGAGTCGTCGTTGAGGTAGACCTGCTTGATCGTGCCGACCTTGGTGCCGTGGGTGTCGGTCACGCTCATTCCCATGAGTTCCCGCACCTGTGTCTGCGTCTGCACGTTGAACACCTCTGCTTCCGTGAACGCTGCCGGGTGGACGGGGGGCCGGGGGGAGGTCGCTGCTGCGCCCGCCTCGCGGCAACGGTGTTCTGTTGATCCCGAGTTGCCGGATTACCCGCTGTTTTTCCGTATGAAGACAAAATAAACGTGTTTGCACAATTATGGGGGACGATTTACCTCGTTCTTGCACCGCTCCCCGCGGGGCCGGTCAGCCATTTCTCGACAAATGCCCATCGAGACGGTCGTCAGCGCATTCCCCGCTGGCCGAGATGGTGATCATTTTAGCAAGCGCCGGTTTCTTTTTCCCGGCCGCGCGAAAGACTGCGAAAAGACGTTCCCGCACATCGGAGAAACTGCTATGCGCGACATTTCACGTGCGGTCCGGCGAGCAGGGGCCGCCCTAGCCGCCACCACGGCCGCCGGCACCGCGCTCACCGCCATGCTCACCGGCACGGTGCTCACCGGCACGGTGCTCACCGGCACGGCGGCCGGGGCCGTACGGCGCCCGCCCGCGTGGTGCAAGACCGGCGGGACGCTCTCCGCCCGCACGATGCCGCAGCGGGTGAAGATCGCCGACTGCGATTTGCGCGGCCGGACGGTACGGAGCGTGAACGGGCTCGCCGCGGTCGTGCCGTCCGACGGGACCTCGCTGGTCGCGCACGCGCTGCGCACCGACGGCGGCGCCGAACTGCGCATTCAGGTGAACGAGCGGGCCGGCGAGATCACCATCGGCACGCGCGGCGGGCGGGTTCCGCAGGGTCGGCCGCGCGGGTTCCGGGCCCCGGCCGCCGCCTGCCGGGACGGCGCCCACCGCGCCGAGCCGAGCAGGTGGCCGAAGGGCACCGCCGTCCGGTGGTACTACGCGGGGGCCGGGATGCCGAGGGGCCCCGTCGCCAGGGGCGTCTCCAACATGGTCGGCACTCGCACCGACTGCAACGTCCGGCGCCGCTTCACCCCGCCGCCGGACATCGCCGAGCGCTACGCCGGGCGGGCGAGCCGTCCCCCGAACGTGACCGGTGCCGCCGCCTGCGGGAACCGGGACCGGATCAGCACGTTCGGCTGGCACGCCATGCCGGCCGCGGACAAGGACGTCCTCGCCGCGACCTGCACCTGGTTCATCGGGCCGACGACGGTCGAGGCGGACATGGCGTTGCAGGCGCAGGGCAAGAAGTGGTGGACGAGTGGTTCGTGCCCGGCCGGGAGCTATTCCGCCGAAGCCGTCGCGACGCACGAGGCCGGCCACGTCTTCGGCCTCGCGCACATCGAGGGCATCGAGCACGAGAACCTCACGATGGCGCCGTCCATCGCGTCCTGCGACAGCGGTCCCGCCACCCTCGGCAAGGGCGACTACGACGGGCTGATCGCCCTCTACGGCGGACGCTGAGCGGGCGCGGAGCCGCACCGCGCCCGCTCAGCGTCCGGCCGTCAGTCCGGCGCCTCGGGTCAGCGCCCCGACTGGAGTTTGCCGACGACGACGAGGCGGCGCCGGTCCGAGCCCTTCGGGGTGCAGGTGATGAGCGTGATGTACCGGCCGTTCGGCGCGCTGCGCCGCTTGAACGGCACCGGCTCCAGGGCCCGCCTGTCGCCCGGCTTGATGACGCGCTTCGCCCGCACCCTGTACACGTAGGTCCTGCGGCCCCAGCGCAGCACGATCCGGTCGCCGCGCCGCATCCGGTCGAGCTCGTTGAACGGGTGCAGCCAGGTCGTCCGGTGGCCGAGCAGCACCGTGTTGCCGTCCCGGCCGGGCACGCCCGTCCCCGGGTAGTGGCCGGCGCCCCGCCGCAGGACCGCCTGGCCGACGCCCTCGCGGACGTCCGCCTTCAGGTGCATCCGCTTGATCCGGATCTTCCCGATCAGGTCGCCCGTCCCGGGACGAGCCGGAGCGGCCACCGGGGTCGCGGGCGCGGCCTGCGCCTGCGGGACGCCGAGCACGGGCAGGGCGCACAACGCGGCGACGGCCGCCGCCGAAAGGGACTTGCGGTCGAGCATGCTGGGTCTCCCCTCTGGAGTTCTGCCGACAGGGGGAAGGGGCGGCACGTCTACCGCCCCTCCTCCTCGGTCCGCCGGACGCGGGTCGTCACCCGGGCCGGCGCGTGCTCACTTCAGGACGGGCGAGCCGAGCCGGACGGGCGCCCCGCCGCTGCTCGGCAGCTGCGGACCGAGCTGGTCGGTCTGGGCGTCCACTCCCGGGACCTTGACGAGCTGCTGGAGCCTGCTCACCAGGCCACCGACGACGGGCAGGCCGTCCGTGGTGCGGTAGCGCGCACCGGTGTTCGCCACGCGGCGGCCGTCGGCCCGCATGGTCGAGGGCAGCTTCTTGTGCTTGGCGGCCGGACGGTGCTTGGACGGCTTGTACGGCTTCTTGTGCTTCACCGGCGGGGTCCGCAGGGTCGGCGGCATCTCCTCGTGCTCGTCCCCGCCCCCGACGAACGCGCCGCCCTTGCACTGCGCCTCCGCGAGGCCCAGCACCGCGACGGCGTTGCCGCACACGTTGACCGGGACGCTGATCGGCATGAAGAGCTGGTTGCCGTTCAGCAGGCCGAAGTTGCCCGACGACCGCATGTCCACCTTGCGCTCGGCGGAGGACCGCTTCACGGACGCGCCGCCCTTGCACTGCGCCTGCGCCAGTCCGAGCGCTGCGACGGCGTTGCCGCACACGTTGACCGGGACGCTGATCGGCGCGAACACCTGGTTGCCGTTCCCGATCCCGAAGTTGCCGGACGTCTGCATGTCGACGCCCTTGCCGTGGTCCCAGCCGCCGCCGTGGCCGCCGTCGTCCCAGCCGCCGGCCGTCCGGTAGCCCGGGTCCGCTGCGTAGCCGTCGCCCGAGCGGTGCGACGAGACGCTCGCGCCGCCCTTGCACTGGGCCCGCGCGAGGCCGGCGACCGCGATCGCGTTGCCGCAGACGTCGACCGGGATGCTGATCGGCGCGTAGACCTGGTTGCCGTTCAGCGCGCCGAAGTTGCCGGACGACTCCATCGTGACCTTGCCGTCGTGGCCGCCGCCGAAGGTGCCGGCGTTGGCCGCGCCCCCGGTGCCGAAGGCGGCGCCGATGGCGAGGGTCCCCGCGGCCACCAGGGCGGCGCGGGAGGTGCTCTTCACCCACGTACGCATGATGTTTGCTCCTGTCTTTTGCATCGGTGATGATCACTGCGCGGCACCGTCGGGGTGGGCGCAGCACTGGCAGCGGCCCGGTTCGGCCGTTGCGCGTGGAGAAGGGTTCAGTGGGGGCGACGGCGCGTCCCGTGCACGCGGTCGCCGGGAACCGGCCGCTCAAGGGGCCGGACGGGGACGGCTAGTCCGGGACGACGGACGGGCCGCCGGGCGCGGCGACGTCGGTCAGCGCGGTGCGCTGGAACGTGCCCGCCGCCACGGCGGGCGGCGCCACCGGATTCCGGCGGTGCGGCAGGTCGCCGACCGTCGGGAACGGGTGCCCGCCCGCCGAGCCGCCGCCCTGCGGGCCGTCCTGGACGGGCCCCGGCACGGGAACGGCCGGCGCACGGTGATCGTCGCGGCAGTGCGGGCAGCCGCCCGCCTTCTGGACCGCGGGGGCCGTGGCAGCAGCGGCGGCGTGATGGTGGATCGCGGAGACCGCGTCCCCGGCCGCCGCCTGGTGCGCGGCGCCCGCCGGGACGCCCTGCTTCTCCGGCCGCTCCTCGGCGGCGGGCCGCCCGGCGGGCGGCGCGTCGGTCACCCGCTGGACGAGGCCGCGCAGAACGGGCCGCGCCGGCCCGACGGCCGGAACCCGGACGCGCGGGACACCGACGGCGTCGCCGAGCTCGCGCACCTGGCGGACGGCCCGGTCCTTGTCGTCGAACAGGTCGCGCTGCCGGGACCGGACGTACCGCATCGGGTGGTCGCCGATCTCGCGCACGTCATCGGTGATCGTGCGCCCGCCGGGCCCGGACGTGAAGTGCCGGACCGTCGCCAAGTGCCGGACCGTCGCCGGCCCCTGATCGCCGGCCTGCGCCGCAGGCTGCGGCTGCTCCGCCGCGAAAGCGGAGTCGGCCAGCGCGGAGAGCGCGATCCACCCCGCGAACGCGAAGCCGGCGATGGCGATGAGGCGCAGGAGAACGGGGACGAGGGCATGCCGCGGCCGACCCTGCGGGCGAAACGCCTCGCGCTGGATCGGTGCGGAATCCACTGCCGGTTCTCCTTGCCGCCGAATTTCAGATCGGCTCGAAGGTAACACCTCGGGGGACGTTCGCAAGGAGCATTGATTTGTTCACCGGCGTGTCCCGGGATCATTTACCGCGGCGTTAATCCGGCTTTTATCGAACCCGGCTTTCCGTCCCGCCGACGTCCGTTTTGCCGTACTCGGCCCATTCGCCGGTGCTCGCGACCGTTTCAGGGAGAAGTATGGCGGCCGGTATCGAGTACGCTACAGTCGGTGAGCAGCCGGTCACCGGACCGCTCATCGAGGAGCTCCCTTTGCCCAACCCCTCGTCCGCGATCTCCCGCCTCCACCCGCTGCGCCGTCACCGCGCCCCCCGCCGCGAGGTCCACCGCTTCCTCACCCGCGCCGACCTCACGCTCATCGCGCTCTCCAACGTCCCCGCTGCTCAGCGCCCGAAGACGAGCCGCGGCCTCTCGGCCGCGTGGACGCTGTACTGGCGCGTGCAGTGGTCCCTGGCCACCGCCAGAGCCGACCGCGCCCGCCGCCGCGCCCTTCCCCCGAGGTACTGAGCCCCGCCCCCGGCCGAACCGGCACCCGCACCCCGCCGCCCGGAGGAACATCCTCAACCGCCCACCACACAAATCTCCACACCGGCACGTGCGAGGCACCGCCCGTCGCACCGAAGGACTCGCCTCCAGGAGGCGGTCTTTTCTCCTGGAGGCGAGCGGGCTGGTCTTACTGGCGGGACGTGTCCGGTTCCAGGACGTCCGACAGGCGGGCCGTTGCCGGGCGCACGCGCGGGGTGCGGCGGATGATGTGGTGCGCGATGCGGCCCGCGGCGAAGTCGGCGCCGTGCACGAAGCGCATGACCGGGCCGAAGGTGGGGGCCGCGGCCAGGCCCGCGAAGTACAGGCCGGTCGTGGACGCCTCGAAGTCGCGGCTGAGGACCGGGGCGCCGAGGCGGGTCGCGATGCGGCCGCGCAGGTCCGGGGCGAGCAGGCCGAGCCGGGCGACGTCCGGGACGTAGCCGGTGGCGGCGATGACGTGCTCGAACTCGGCCACGAGGCGGCGGCCGCCGCGGTCGGCGGTGGTGAGCGCGAGGCCGTCCTCCTGCTCCACGGCCTTCACCACCCGGCGGCCCGTCGAGACGCGGACCCGCTCGTCCAGCCGGTCGCGCAGCCACCAGGACCCGGCGGGCGGGAGCGTCTCGCGGACGATCCGGCGGCGGGTCGCCTCCGGCAGGTACCGGACGAGGCCGGGCCGCTCCGCCCACACCCAGGTGCGGTAGCCGGTGCCGAGGCCGGAGCGGGGCCCGCCGAGCAGCTGGGCGCGCAGGGAGCGGCGCTCCTCCGGGACGGTGTTCCAGTCGAGCTCCTGCCGCCGGGCGATGACGTGCGGGTGCGCGCCCGCGTCAGCCAGCAGGACCGCCGTCTCCAGCGCCGACTGCCCGGCGCCGATCACGGCGACCTCCTTGCCCGCGAAGAGGGCGAGGTCGCGGTGGGCGCTGGCATGCGAGACGAGCCAGGACGGCATGCCCGCCAGCTCGTCCGGGATGTGGGCGAACGGGCCGATGCCGACCGCGACCACCACGGTCCGGGCCGCGATCGTCTCGCCGGTGGACAGCGTGACGGCGTAGCCGCCCGGCCTGCCGCGCTCGATGTTCACGACCTGCGCGTCCCGGTCGTCCGGGCGCTGCGGGACGGCCTCGGCGGCGAACCAGCGCCCGTACTCGACGAAGGTCTCCAGCGGGATCGGCTGCCCGATCCGCCAGCCGGGATGCAGGTCGGTGAACCGCATCCCCAGCTGGGGCGACCCCAGGCTGGACGCGAACGGCTCGGATTTGAGGAACATGCCCTCGGGCATGTTCGTCTCCCAGAAGCGCATCGGCTCGCCGATGGTCCGGACGTCGAGCCCGACGTTCTGCAGGTGGGCGGCAGTCGACAGGCCGTAGGGCCCGGCGCCGGCGATCACGACGTCGCTGGCCGAGTCGCTCATCTCTCATTCCCCCGTGTGATTGTGGTGTTACCTGGTGCGCAGCCGCTCGACCGCGCGGAGCACGCTCCGGCGGCCCATCGCGAGGAAGGGCGGCAGGTCGTCCCCGGCGTACCAGGCGAACTCGTCGGCCTCGCGCAGCGGCCGGAGGGTCTCGCGCAGCGGGCGGAGGGTCCCCGCGCGCAGCAGCCCCCGGCCGGCCGCCTGCTGGACGTAGTGGTTCTCCACCAGCAGGCTGCGGCCGGGCACCGGGCTCGCGGCCGGGACGCGGCGGCCGGACTGGTCGAGATGCAGGACGCGGGCGAGGTCGAGCCCGTTCCGGTCGGTGAACAGGCGGAACTGCGCGCCGATCCGCGGGTTGAAGTCGAGCAGGTGGTAGCCGCCGTCCCGGTCGAGCCGGAAGTCGAGGTCGACGAGGCCGCGGCAGCCGAGCCGCTGGACGATCCGGACCGCGAGCCGGTGCAGTTCGGGGTTGCCGACCCACTCCCCGGCGACCGTGTGCCCGGCCTGCGGCGGGTGCGCGAGGTGCTTGCGGCCGGTCCCGCCGAACAGGCAGTCGAGGTTCGCGTCGAAGAAGCCTTGGAAGAACCAGTCCCCGCCGCCCGCCGGGATGCGGCGCTGCAGGATCAGCGGGCCGGCGTCGCCGTCCGGGTCGCGGTCGCGGGTGGCGGCGAACAGCCGGTGCAGCTCGCCGAGCGTGCGGACCACCGTGGTGCTGCGCATCCCGGTGCCGAGCCGCCAGGGGCGCGCCCACTTGGCGACCAGCGGCAGGCCGAGCGCCGCGGCGGCCTCGTCGACGTCGGCGGCGGACGCGGGGGTCCGGCTCGCCGGGGAGGTGATGCCGTGCTTCTCGCACGCGTCCCGCAGCCGCGACTTGTCGGCGACGCTCCGGGGGACGTCCGGGTCCTGGTGCGGGAAGACGAAGCGGGGCCGCAGCGCGTCCGCGTGCTCGGCGACGAAGATCGCGCCGGCGTCGTCCATCGGGACGAGCAGCGTCTCGCGGCCGATGCGCTCCCCGATGGCGCGCAGGTGGCTCAGCAGCTGGGACGGGTACGCCGTGGGCGGCGCCCACGGATGCCCCCGGTGCAGGTAGCGGGAGCGGGACGCGGGGCTGGCGCGGCCCTCCATGATGGCGTGGACGGGCACGCCGGCGCGGCCGAGGCTCCGGATCGCCGCGAGGGTCCCGTGGTGGAAGAAGTTGCGGTCGGTGCGCAGCAGCAGGACGGGAAGGCCGGGGTCGAGGCGCGTCCGCGGCGGTGTGCGGGTGTCGAAGAACATATGTTCAGGCGTATTCCCTTGGATTGCGGCGCACGACAACCTTCCTAAGGTAAATTCTGGGTCTGTTCCGCCCGCACGGCTTTTTCACGGTGGACGTCCAAGGGCATACGATACGCATGCGAGCTGCGGATATCCATTCAGCGGGGCGGCCATTCGGAGCGCGACGGAAAAGGCCGCTTCCGTTCTGTCCGCTCGCTCCGCTTCTGGCCGCGTTCGCCATAGTGGTGATGCTCGTGGCGCCCACGTTGGTGACCTGGCCGCAGCCGCAGGCCGTGCAGCGAACACCGGCATATGTGCCCTTGGGGGCATTTCTGGGGTCGGGCGCGGAGGGGGTGGCGCGGGTCGGCCGGTTCCAGCGCTGGCTCGGCTCGACGGTGACGGTCGGGCGCACCTACCTGCCGGGCGACGACTGGCACGGGATCGAGGGGCCGCGCGGGATGCTCGTGCCGTGGACGCGCTGGAAGGCGGCCGATCCGCGGCGGTCGCTGGTGATGAACGTGCCGATGATGGCGCCGAACGAGGCGTCGGTCCCGGTTCCGGTGCTGGCCTCGCTGCTGCGCGGCGGCGCGGCGGGCGCGTTCGACGTCCACTACCGGATCCTGGCGCGGCGGCTGGTCTCGCTCAGCGCCGGGGACGCGGTCATCGTCCTCGGCTGGGAGATGAACGGGGAGTCCTACGGCGGCCGCTGCGCCCCGGATTCCGAGGCGTGGAAGGCGTACTGGCGGCGTATCGTCGCGACCATGCGGTCGGTTCCGGGGGCTCGTTTCCGTTTCGATTTCGCGCCGACGCGGGGCCGGGACACGATCCCGTGGACGGAGTGCTACCCGGGTGACGACGTCGTCGACATCATCGGGTCCGACAGCTACGACCAACCCCCGGGTAAAACGTTCGACGATTACGTCAACGAGCCGTATGGAATGCGTGCGCAGGCGGATTTCGCCGCCACGCACGGCAAGCCGATCTCGTTCCCCGAATGGGGCCTGTTCCGCAATTCCGACAACCCCGAATATGTCCAGGGAATGCACGACTGGATCATGTCGCACGATGTCGCGTACCAGTCGATCACCGACTACTGCCCGCACGGCGTCTGGTCGTGCGGCGGCAACCCGCGGTCGTCGACCACCTACCGGGAGCTGTTCGGCGGCGTGCCGGCCGCACCGGCTCCGGCGACCACGCCGTCCCCGACGCCGGCGGGGCCCGCGTGGACGAGCCCGCCCGCCACCGCCCGCACGTCGGCCAGGGCCTCCTCGGGAGCGCCGCCGCGTCCGGCCACGTCGCGGGTGACGGCGGCGAGCAGATCCAGCGTCCCGGCCAGGTCGTAGCCGACCGCGGCGGTGGCGCCCGCGCGTCCCTCCCGCTCGGCGATCCCGGGGCACCGGAGCCGGGCGGTGATCTCCGCGGCGAGCGCGCCGGGGTCGTCCACGGGCACCAGCGCGCCGAGCCCCGGCCGGACGATCTCCGTGATGCCGGGGATGTCCGTCCCGACGATGGGGCGGCCCATCGCGAGGGCCTCCAGCGCGGTCAGCGGCAGCCCCTCCCACCGGGACGGCAGGACGACGACGTTCGCCGCCGCCAGCCAGTCGCGCGGGTCCGCGACCGCCGGGACGAACCGGACCCCGGCCGTCCGCCGGCTCCGCAGCCGCTCCAGATCCTCGCCGTGCCCGACGAGCGCGAGCACCGCGGACGGGCACTCGGCGGTGACGGCCGGCCAGGCCTCGACCAGGACGTCCTGTGCCTTCTGCCTGGTCAGCCGGCCGACGCAGACGGCGAGCGGCACCCCGGCGGCCAGTCCGAGCCGGGTGCGCGCGGTGCGCCGGTCCGCGCCGTCCGCCGGGGCGAACCGGCTCAGGTCGACCCCGTTGCGGACGAGCCGGTAGGCGCCGCTCACGCCCGCGTCCGCGCCCTGGCTCCGCTCGCCCGCGCCGACGCAGACCAGCGCGTCGCTCCAGCGCGCGGCGAGCCGCTCCCAGCCGCGGCTGAGGGCGGCCTGCCGTCCGGTGGCGGCGAGCCACGACCAGCCGTGCGGCTGGAACATCACGGGCGTCCCGCGCGGGCGGCGCGGCAGCCGCCCGGCCAGGCCCGCCTTCGACGAGTGCAGGTGGACGACGTCGGGCGCGAACGTCCGGACCAGCCGCCGGAGGCGGAGCGACTCGCGCAGGACGCCGGGCCCGGGGGTGCGCGCGGCATCCCAGTTGAGCCACGGCACGCCGGCCGCCATGCACCGCTCGGGCAGGTCGCCGCCCGGCGGGCACGCCACCGCGACGTTCCAGCCGCGCCTGCGCTGGTCCATGGCGGCCTGCCCGACGTAGACGGCGACGCCGCCCGCGTTGGGCTGGCTGACGTGCAGGACCCGGAGCGGCTCAGCCATGCTCGTCCAGCCCGGGGTGCCGCCGGGCCGACAGCCGCCCGCGGGTCCGGGCGAGGCCGGCGAACGCGGCGGCCGAGGCGGACCGCCCGAGGATGATCCGCTCGTTCCGGACGGGCACCGGCCGCCACTTCAGCTTGTACGGCTCGTCGCCGCGGAGCAGGCTGACGCCCTGCCGGTGCCGGTCCCGCGCGATGGCGAGGTCCTGGCGCAGCATCATCAGCGAGACGTCCACGCAGGAGCGCAGGTCCGGGATGGCGCCGTACAGGTAGGCGCCGACGTAGCGGTGGCCGATGAGCACGAGGTCGCCGGCGACGAGCCGGTCGTCCCACCGGTACTGCACGACGGCGGCGCGCCCGTCGCGGACCATCCCGCTCACCGCCTCGGCCAGGTGCCGGCGGAACCGCTCCCGGGTGTGCTCGGGGTTGATCGGGCGGCCCATCCACTGCAGGGCGTGCAGGTCCAGCAGCGCGTGGACGGCCTCCGCCGCCCGCTCCGGCGGGGCGCTCTCCGCCGTGATGCCGCGGACGTCGATCTTGCGGAGCTTCGCGCGCATCTTCCCGGCGGTGCGGCGCGGCAGCCGGCCGAGGACGTCGTCGATGCCGCCGGCCGGGAGTTCGAGGCACACCGACGACGGCGTCCGCCACGTCCGGCGCGGCCACTGCGCGGCGACCTGGTGCGCCACCGACCCG
Organism: Actinomadura latina NBRC 106108; assembly: GCF_001552195.1. Lineage (GTDB taxonomy): Bacteria > Actinomycetota > Actinomycetes > Streptosporangiales > Streptosporangiaceae > Spirillospora > Spirillospora latina. The sequence continues at coordinate 233,637 of NZ_BCQS01000018.1, read as the reverse complement.
GGCCGGACCTCCCGCAGGTCGATCGCGCACCAGCCGCGCTCGCCCAGCAGCGCGCGGGCGAGGTGCCGGACGGCGCCGTCCGCGTACACGGGGTCGAGGAGGAAGTCGGTGAAGTCGCTCTGCTCCCCGGCCAGCGGGACCAGCACCGGGAACCCGTACCGGACGCCCGCCATCAGCGGCGCCGCCGCGACGAGCCGGCCCCGGCACCGGACGAGCACGAGCCGCAGCCGGCCCCGCGTCCCGTACCAGCCCCACCACGCCTTGATCCACTCGTAGGTCTGGAACGGCGTCGCGGCCGGGCTGCGGTCGTAGAGGTCGCGCAGCTCGTCCGCGAGGCCGACGAGCGCCTGCTCGTCCCGGTGCACCTCGACCGACCATTCGACGGCGGGCGTCGCGAGCCGGACGGGAGCGACCGCGGTCATGACCGCGCCTCCACAGCCTCCACCCGGGCGGCGTCCGCCGAGGCGTCCGCCGGGGCGGGAGCCGGAGCCTCCGCCGCGGCCGGGGCGGGGGCGGGGACGGCGGCCGGGGCGGGGACGGCGGCGCGCCGGCCCCTGCCGCGGCGGGCGCCGCGGCGGCCGCTCATGACGGCGGCGCTGAGCCCGGCGAGCAGCACGCCGGCCGCCGTTCCGGCGGCGATGTCCAGCGCCGGGTTCGGCGACGACGGGACGGCGGGCGGCTCGGCGAGCGTCATCAGCGCGACGCGGACGCCGGTGTCGGAGCGGTGCTGCGTCCCGTACCGGACGAGCGCGTCCGCGGCGGCGTTGGCGAACGCGGCGGCGTCGCGGGCGGTCCGGGCGCTGCCGGCCAGCCGGATCAGCGGGGTGTCCGGCGAGGTGGACGCCTGGATGTGCTCGCGGGTGCCGCCCGCGGCGTGCTTCGGCAGCGGGATCGAGGAGTGTTCGAGGGTCTCGGGGAGCGGCGCGAGCCGCCCGTACGCCTGCGCGAAGCTGACCGCCGCCGGGCCGGACTGGCCGTCCCCGGCGTCCACGACGAGGACGAACGCCGTCGCGGTGTAGGTGGTGGGCGCGAACAGCGCGTACCCGAGCCCGCCGAGGAACCCGGCGAGGACGAACGCGGTGGCCAGGCCGAACCGGCGCAGCAGCACGGCGGCCGGCCCGCGCAGGCGCTGGACGGCGGCGTCGAGCCTCCCGCCCTCCGGTGTGGCTTCACGTTGCGGCATCTTGAGCCCTTTCTCGTATCGGAACGACCCCGCGATCGGACGGTCCGGGCAGGTAGAGCCGGGCGAGCTCGGCGGCCTGCTCGGCGATGGCGTAGCGGGCGACGACGGGCGGCACGCGCGTCCGGTCGTGCTCCCCCGCCAGGACGGCCGCGAGTTCCGCGCTCCAGACCGCGGCGTCGGTGGGGAGGCGGCGGGCGGCGGGGGCCTCGCCGGGCGGGAGGCCGTCGAGGGCGGGGCAGGCCGTGTAGCGGACGGGCAGCCCGGCGGCGAGGGCCTCCAGGACGCCGAGCCCGAACGTCTCCTGGACGGACGGCGCGGCGAGCACGTCCATCGCGGCGAGCGCGCCCGCGACGTCCGACGTCCCCCCGGCGAAGATCACGGAGACGCCGCGGCCGTGCGCCAGCCGTTCCAGCGCGCCGCGCATCGGCCCGGCGCCGACGAGCAGCAGCCGGACGCCGTCCAGCCGCGCGACCGCCTCGATCAGCAGGTCGAACCGCTTGGTCGGGACGAGCCGCCCGACCGCGCCGACGACGGGCTCGTCCGGGCCGATGCCGAGGCGGCGGCGGGTCGCGGCGCGGCGGGCGGCGTCGAACGCGAACGCGGCGGCGTCGATGCCGTTCGGGATGACGATGATCCGGCCGGGCGGCACGCCCCAGCCGCGCAGCCGGGCCGCGACGGCCGGCGACACCGCGACGGTCGCGGACCCGAGCCGCTCGGTCGCCCGGTACAGCGCCCGGACGCCGCGCGTCGTCGCCCGCCCCTCGATGTGCCCGTCGCCGAGCGAGTGCTCGGTGGCGATCACGCGCGCCGCCCCGGCCAGCCGCGCGGCGATCCGCCCGTAGACGCACGCCCGGTACAGGTGGGTGTGGACGACGTCGAACCGCCCGCGCCGGATCAGCCGGGCGAGCCGGGGCAGCGCCGCGAGGTCGCGGTTGCCGCGCATCCCGATCTCGTGGACGGGCACGCCGGTGCGGCGGATCTCGGCGCCGAGCGTGCCGGTCCGGGTGAGCGTCGCGACCTCGCAGGCGACCGGCAGGTGGCGCAGCAGCAGCGCGAGCTGGCGTTCGGCGCCGCCGTGCTCCAGCCCGGTGATGACGTGCAGGACACGGGTCACACGTGGCTCCGGCGGCGCAGTTCGTGCCGGACGAGCTTCGCCCGCAGCCGCAGCGGCCCGTCCCGGTCGCCGATGTAGGTGCGGGGCAATGCGTGCCGGGACGGCTCCTCGGGGCGGATGTCGCACGCGTGGTCGTACCCGGCGGCGCGCACCGCCTCGACTTCGCGGGCGCCGGCGTGCCCGTAGGGGTAGGCGAAACCGGTGACCGGCGCCTGGACGATGTCCTCCAGGGTCGCGCGGCTCTCCTCCAGTTCCTCGCGCAGCTCGGTGTCGTCCGTGTCCGGGAGGGAGACGTGGTGGCGGCCGTGCGAGGCGACCTCCATGCCCGCGCCCGCCACGGTCCGGATCTGGCCGGCCGTCATGAGCGGTTTGCGGGGGCAGTCGGCGTCCCACGCGTTGTAGGTGCCGATCCGCCCGGTCACGACGTACACGGTCGCGCCGAACCCGTACCGGAGCAGCGCCGGGACGGCCCGGGTGGCGAAGTCGGCGTACCCGTCGTCGAACGTCAGCCCGACGAGGCCGCGCGCCCGGCCGGCGGCGTGCGCGTCCAGCAGCTCGGCCATGCCGACGCCGCGCAGGCCGCGCGCCCGCAGCCAGGCGAGCTGGCGCTCGAACCGCGCCGGCGACACCGTCACCAGGTGCGGGTCCTCATCGAAGTTGTCGACCGAGTGGTACATCAGCACCAGCGGGACCGGCCGGACCTCCTCCGCCGGCCGGTCCGGTTCGGTCGTTCTCGCCGGTCGCGTCGTTCCCGCGGGCTCGGTCGGCTGGCTCACTGGTCTCCCCCGATTCGGTCCGGCCGCGCACGCTGCGGCGCGACCGCAATGCGATCCATGGAGCAACGAGGTCGGGTCCCGCCAGGACGGTCAGGACCGCGAAGGCGGCGGTGGTCACGAGCCCGCCGACGGCGAGCTGGACGAGCACCGGCAGTCCGGCCGCGGCGCGCGCGGTGAGCATCCCGGCCGCGCAGGCGCCGGCGGCGGCGAGCATCAGCCGGGACACGTCGGCGGCGATCCGGCGCGGCGCGACCGGCGCGATGCCGCGCCGCAGCCCGGCGAGCAGCAGGACGGCGGCGAGCGTGATCCCGGCGGCGTTGGCGGCGGCCAGCGCGAGCGTCCCGGCGGCGGCGGCGAACGCGGCCCCGATCGCGGCGGTGACCGCGAGGCCGAGCGCGAGGACCCGGGCGGGACGCCAGGTCGGCCGCCGCTGCGCGAAGAACGCGCGGGCGGCGAGGCCGACCGCCGACTGCCCCCACAGCCCGAGCGCGTAGACGCGCATGATGCCCGCGGTGCTCGCGGTGTCGTCGGCCGTGAACTCGCCGTGCTCGAACAGCACCTTGATGAGGGCCGGCGCGAACGCGACGAGGAACGCGGCGGCGGCCAGGACCATCATGCTGGCGATCACGAGGTCCTGCCGGATGCGACGCGCGACCTGCCAGGTGTCGCCGTCCGCCGACGCCCGCGCGAGCCTCGGGAACGTCACCGTCACGATCAGCAGCGACAGCACCATCGGGACCTGCGCGACCTTCTGCGCGTAGTTCAGATGCGAGATGGAGCCCGCGGCCAGTTCGGAGCCGAGGAACCGCTCGACGAACACCTGCGACTGCCGCGTGACCGTGTACACGACGACGGGCGCCACCGCGGCGAGCCCGAGCCGCCACTCGACATGCCTCGCGGCGGGCGGGCGCGGGGCCGCGCTCCCGGCCGCGCTCCCGGCCGCGTTCCCAGCCGCGCTTCCGGCCGCGGGCGGGCTGTCGCGGAGGCAGCGGGTGAAGGCGGGGGCCTGGACGGCGACCATCAGGAGGCTGCCGCAGGCGACGCCGATGGCGGCGCTGGTGATCCCCACGAAGGCGGAGAGGCCCGCGATCAGCGCGAGGATGCCGATGTTGTAGGCCAGGTAGATGGCGGCGGGCGGGCCGAAGCGGTGGTGGGCGCGCAGGGTCGCGCTCATGAAGCCGGCGACGCCGAACGTCACGACGGTGATCGCCGTCAGCCGGACGCACCGGACGGCCGGGCCGTGCTCGGCCAGGCCGGGCGCGAGGACGTCCACCACGACGGGGGCGGCGACCACGAGCGTGAGCGTGACCAGCGACAGGCCGAGCACCATGCGCGGCAGCGTCGAGCCGGCGAGCGGGCGGAGGCCGTCGCCGCGCGCGAGGAGCCGGGTGACGACGGGGACCATGAGCAGCGCCATCGCGTCCTCGATGAGGAGCGGCGACACGGTCTCCGGGATCGTCCAGGCGACGAGGAACGCGTCGGTGCTCTCGCTGGCGCCGAACATGTGCGCCATCACGAGGTCGCGGGCGAACCCGAGCCCGGTGCCCGCGGCGATGAGCACGCCCGACAGCGCTGCGGCGCGTCCGACGGAGCCCACCCCGCCGCCGGTCATTCCTTCACCGTCCCGAACGCGCACGCGGCGACGGCGCCGATGACGACGGCGGTGAGCGCGCAGGTCGGCCCGCCGAGGTCCGCGTACAGGAAGTTGATCAGCAGGAACGCCGTGAGGCCCGCGGCCGCCAGCCAGAAGGGGTCGCGGACGCGGCGGCGCGTCCACAGCCCGGCGAGGATCACCGCGAGCAGCGCGCCGAACCCGGCGAAGCCCACCACGCCCTGCTCGGACAGGAACAGCAGGTACTCGTTGTGCGGCGACAGCAGCGGCTGCCGCACGTACCCGTTGACGGGGTCGGCGGTCTCGCTGCCGGACGACAGCTCGATCGTCGCGTAGGTGTCGCGGTAGGCGGGGAAGTTCTTCACGCCGACGCCGGTGAGCGGATGGTCCTCCCAGATCCGGACGGCGGCGGCCCACAGGTTGTACCGGTCGTCCACGGACTGGTCGGGGTGGCTGACCGAGGCGGCCATCGACTTGGAGCGTTCGACGACGGCCTGGCCGCCGCCTCCCATGACCGTGACCATGACGACCAGCAGCGCGGCGCAGCAGGTCAGCACCTTGACGGCCGTCCACCGGTCGAAGACGACCAGGATGAGGACGGCGGCGGCGCCGAGCGCGAGCCACGTCCCCCGGCTGAGCGCGAGCGTGAGCGCGGCGGCCAGCACGACGAGTCCGGCGAGCGCGGCCGGGACGGCGGCCGGGCCGCGGCCGGGGGCGGTCAGCGCGAACGCGGTCAGGATGAGGAACGCGAAGCCGACGACGATCGACATCGCCATCACGTCGAGCGCGCCGAACGTGCCGACGGCCCGGATGTTCTGCCCGCCCATCGACGCGCCGTTGCCGGTGACCGCCTGCCAGATCCCGTACCCGGCCTCCGCGAGCCCGAGCCCGACGAGCGAGGCGAACACGATGGCGAGGTCGCGGCGATCGCGGACGAGCAGCACGACGGCCAGCGGCACCAGCACGAAGACCTGCAGGTCGCGGACGAACCCGGCCATGCTCGTCCCGATGTCGGCCGAATGCACGGTGCTGACGCCGAGGGCCGCCACCAGCGGCGCGAACGCCCAGAACGCCGCGCGGGGCATCTCGACCCGCTCGGTGGCCAGCAGGAACACGGCGGTCCCCACCAGCACGCAGCTCGCGACGTCCCCGGCGGTGACCTGCACGCCGGGCCCGAACGCCGCCGGACCGGGCGGGATCCCGACGCTCGCCACCGTCGCCGCGACCAGCAGGCTCGGACGCCGCGGAACCCGGCCCGCGGCGAGCGGCGGGGCGAGGACGGTCATCCGGCGTCCCGGCAGAGCATCGCCCGCGCGGTCAGCAGCAGGATCTTCAGGTCGCCGGCGAACGTCCAGTGGTCGATGTAGTGGTTGTCGAGCCGCGCCCGCAACTCGATGGACGTGTCGCCGCGGAACCCGTGGATCTGCGCCCAGCCCGTCATCCCGGCCGGGACGCGGTGCCGCAGCATGTAGCCGGGGCAGGTGCGCGCGAACTGCTCCACGAAATGGGGACGTTCCGGGCGCGGACCGACGAGGCTCATCTCGCCGCGCACCACGTTCCACAGCTGCGGGAGCTCGTCCAGCGACGTGTTGCGCAGGAACCGGCCGACCCGTCCCATCCGCGCGTCGTTCGCGACCGTCCAGCGGGTGTCGGACTCCCGCTCGTCCACCGGCTTCAGCGTCCGGAACTTCAGCAGCACGAACTCCTCGCCGCCGAGCCCGATCCGCCGCTGCCGGAACAGCACGCCGGGGCCGCCCTCGATCCGCACCGCGAGCGCGCACGCCGCGAGTACCGGCGCGGCGACGGCGAGCAGCGCGCACGCCACCGCCAGGTCGAGCGCCCGCTTCGCGCAGCGGGCGGCGGGGTCGCGGAGCCGCCAGTCGACCCGCGCGCACGGCAGCCCGGCCAAATACTCGCGCCGCGCCGGCGCCACCGGCACCACGTCCGACGGCGGCTGGACGAGCAGCGTCTCGCACGGCAGCCCGAACGAGATGCGCAGCACGGCGTCCAGCTGGTCGGGGTGGACGTCCTCGGCGACGACGACGAGCGTGCCGATCGAGTGCTCCTCCACGAGCGCCGGCAGGTCGGACGTCTCGCCGAGCGCCGGCGCGGACGCGGGACCTCCCGCAGCCACCTGCCCGACCGCCGACAGGCCGAACTCGCCGCGGTCCCGCAGGATGTCGACCATGTGCGCGGCCGTCCCGCCCGTCCCGACGACGAGCGCCGGACGCGGCCGGGCCCGGCGGCACCGGTACGTCCGGACGGCGGCGTTCACGAACGCGCGGAAACCGAGCGACAGCGACGCCGAAACCGCCACCGCCCACAGCAGCGCCGGCACCGGGTCCGGCAGCAGCACCGCGACGACCGCGGCCACCACGAGGATCCGCACGAGGAGCTGCGGGGCGTCGGCCAGCAGCGACGGGCTGCGGCACGTGCGGTAGAGCCCGCTCGCCGCGTTCAACACGACGACGGCCAGCGCCGCGAGGCCCGCGATCACGCCGCCCCGCGACATGGAGACGCCGACGGCCATCGCCCAGCCGTCCACCACGGCGACGCACGCCGGGCACACCCCGGCCAGCGTCCGCGCGGCGCGGCCGGCCGGAACCAGGACGTCGGCGCCCGCGGGGACGAGATCGGCGGCGGCACCGCCCGCGTCGATGGAAGGACTCAGCCCCTGGGCTCTCATCGCGCGCGTCCCTTCACAGCCGAGAACTCACCTAGCGGGGCCGTCGCAGGCGGCCACGCTCCAGCATCGCAACTGGTCAGCAGGCGGATCGCCGCTTTTAACCGCGCCCACCACAGTCTTGAAGAGAAGATCGACGGAGCACCCGAAGCGTCAGCGGACCACGAAAGATCCGCCGAATCGTCCCCCGCACGCGAACCTTCGCGGGACCATGGACGTCCTACGTGATCGGACGTCGCCATCGCGCCGGCCCGCCACTGCGGACGGGACGGGAATAAGGGCCGTTCCGTAAGCGATCTTGTTGCCGTCCCGCGACGCGCGGGCCCGGCGGGCTGGTGAAGGAGAACGGTGCGAGGAAAGGCGACGGTGCGAGGAAAGGCGCTGGTGCTGGCGCTGGTCCTGGGACTGGCGGCCGCGTGCGGCGGCGGTGACGGGGAGACCGGCGGCGCGACCGCGAAGGGCGGCGACGACGGCACGCCGCAGGTCACGATCTCTCCGGCGGACGGCAACGGCAGGGCCCGCCCCGACCAGGGCGTGACGGTCACCGCGGCGGGCGGTGCGCTCGGCGCCGTCTCCGTCAAGCTGAAGGGCGCCGAGGTCCCCGGATCCCTCTCCGCCGACAAGACCAAATGGCGATCCACGTGGACGCTGCAACCCGGCGGCAGCTACCAGGTCTCCGCCACCGCGACGTCCCCGAAGGGCAAGTCCACAACCGCGACCAGCGCGTTCCGCGCCAGCCGCGCCATCGCCGCCACCCGCGTCAACAATGTCGTCCCCAGCCAGAACGAGACCGTCGGCACCGGCATGCCGATCTTCGTCCAGTTCAACAAGGCCGTCCCGGACAAGGCCAAGCCCGCCATCGAGCGCGCCACCGAGATCTCGTCCACCACCCCGACCGAGGGCGCGTGGCGCTGGCTCAGCGCCGGCGAGTCCTTCAACGGCCTCCCCTCGATGGTGTTCCGCCCGAAGCGCCCGTGGAAGCCGCGCCAGCGCGTCACCGTCAAGGTGCACTACGCGGGCCTGAAGATCGGCGACAACGTCTTCGGCGACAAGGACGTGATCCGCACCTTCAAGGTCGGCGACTCCCACGTCATCAACATCAACGCGAAGACGCACCGGCTCGTCGTCAAGAAGAACGGCCGCACCGTCCGCACCTGGGGCGTCAGCCTCGGCGTCGGCGGCGACGTCCAGCGCGACGGCGTCGACCACCTGCTCACCACCAGCGGCGTCCACCTCACCATGGACCACGTCCGCCTGGAGCGCATGCGCCCGCCCGGCAAGAAGAAGGGCGACCCCGGCTGGTACGACGAGAAGGTCCCGTGGGCGACCCGCATCTCCAACAGCGGCGAGTACATCCACCAGAACATGGACGACCCGTCCTGCCTCGGCAACCGCAACTGCAGCCACGGCTGCGTCCGCTCCCCCTCCGCCGACGCCCAGTGGTTCTTCCACTGGTCCTATCGCGGCGACGTGGTCACCATCACCGGCACCAAGCGCGCCCTCCAGTGGACGAACGGCTGGGGCTACTGGCAACTGCCTTTCACCAAGTGGGCCAAGGGCAGCACCCTGGGAAAGCCGGTGACCACCACGAAAGCGTGAGCACATCCGGCGCGATAGCGGCCTCGACTACACTTTTGTCATCCGTTGTCGGAATCGCTCGCGTCTAGAGGTGGGGCATGACCGCGTCGCAGGGCATCGCCGAAGAGCTGCGCGGGGTCGGGCTGCGGGTGACGGCCGCCCGCGTCGCGCTGCTGGAGACCGTCCGGACCGGGGATCACCTCGATGTCGAGACGATCGCCGGCGGGGTGCGCGAGCGCGTGGGCCACATCTCGCTCCAGGCCGTCTACGAGGCGCTTCACGCGCTCGCGGCGGCGGGGCTCGTGCGCCGCATCCAGCCGGGTGACAGCCCGGCGCGGTACGAGGGGCGCGTCGGCGACAACCACCACCACCTGGTCTGCCGCAACTGCGGGGCGATGAGGGACGTCGACTGCGTGGTGGGGCACGCGCCCTGCCTGGAGCCGGTCGATGAGGCGGGCTATCTGGTCGAAGAGGCCGATGTCACGTTCTGGGGGCTCTGCCCCGGCTGCCGGCCCTGACGGACCGGCGTCCAGGCCGACCCGGAGAGCGGGCCGGCCCGGACGGGAGGGTCACACCAGTTCGAAGCGGTCCAGGTTCATCACCTTGTCCCAGGCGGCGACGAAGTCCTGCACGAACTGCTCCTTGGCGTCGTCGGCACCGTAGACCTCGGCGACCGCGCGCAGCTCGGAGTTCGAGCCGAACACCAGGTCGGCGCGGCTGCCGGTCCACCGGACCTCGCCGGAGGCGTCGCGGCCCTCGAAGGTCTCGGCGTCCTCGGACGTCGGCTCCCACGTGGTGCCCATGTCGAGCAGGTTCACGAAGAAGTCGTTGGTCAGCGTCCCGGGCCTGTCGGTCAGCACGCCCAGCTTGGACTGCTGGTAGTTCGCGCCGAGGACCCGCAGGCCGCCGACGAGCACCGTCATCTCGGGCGCGGTGAGGTTCAGCAGCTGCGCCCGGTCGACGAGGAGGAACTCGGTCGGCAGCCGGTTGCCCTTGCCGACGTAGTTGCGGAAGCCGTCGTGCGTCGGCTCCATCGCCGAGAACGACTCCACGTCGGTCTGCTCCTGCGAGGCGTCGGTGCGTCCAGGCGTGAACGGCACCTCGATGTCGTGGCCCGCGTCCTTGGCGGCCTTCTCGACGCCCGCGCAGCCGCCGAGGACGATCAGGTCGGCGATCGAGACCTTCTTGCCGCCGGTCTGCGCGGAGTTGAACGCCTCCTGGACGCCCTCCAGCGCGCGCAGCACCTGCGCCAGCTCGTCGGGCTCGTTGACCTCCCACCCGCTCTGCGGCTCCAGGCGGATGCGGGCCCCGTTGGCGCCGCCGCGCTTGTCGCTGCCGCGGAACGACGCGGCCGACGCCCACGCGGTCCTGACGAGCTGCTGCACCGACAGGCCGGTGTCCAGGATCCGCCGCTTGAGGTCGGCGATGTCCGCGGCGTCGACGAGCTCGTGGTCGACGGCCGGGACGGGGTCCTGCCAGATGAGCTCCTCGTCCGGGACCTCGGGGCCGAGGTAGCGGACGACCGGGCCCATGTCGCGGTGGGTCAGCTTGTACCAGGCGCGCGCGAAGGCGTCCGCGAACTCGTCGGGGTTGTCCTTGAACCGCTGCGAGATCGGCCCGTAGATCGGGTCGAAGCGGAGCGACAGGTCCGTCGTCAGCATCGTCGGGTGGGTGCGGCCCTCCGGGTCGTGGGCCTTCGGGATGGTGCCGGCGCCGGCGCCGTCCTTGGGCCGCCACTGGTAGGCGCCCGCGGGGCTCTTGAACAGCTCCCACTCGTACCCGAACAGGATCTCCCAGAAGCTGTTGTCCCAGGTGGTGGGCGTGTCCGTCCAGGTGACCTCAAGGCCGCTGCCCATCGCGTCGTCGCCCTTGCCGGTGCCGTAGGTGCCCTTCCAGCCGAGGCCCATCTGCTCCATCGGCGCGGACTCCGGCTCCGGTCCGACGTTGACGTGCGGGTCCGCGCCGTGCGTCTTGCCGAAGGTGTGGCCGCCGGCGATCAGCGCGACGGTCTCCTCGTCGTTCATCGCCATCCGGCGGAACGTCTCGCGGATGTCGCGGGCCGCGGCGATCGGGTCCGGGTTGCCGTTCGGCCCCTCCGGGTTGACGTAGATGAGGCCCATCTGCACCGCGGCGAGCGGGTTCTCCAGATCCCGCTCACCGGTGTAGCGCTCGTCGCCGAGCCATTCCTGCTCCGGACCCCAGTAGACGTTCTCGTCCGGGACGTAGACGTCCTCGCGGCCGCCGCCGAACCCGAACGTCTCGAAGCCCATCGTCTCCAGGGAGACGTTGCCGGCGAGGATGTACAGGTCGGCCCAGGAGAGGCTCTTGCCGTACTTCTTCTTGACCGGCCACAGCAGCCGGCGGGCGCGGTCGAGGAGGACGTTGTCCGGCCAGCTGTTGAGGGGCGCGAAGCGCTGCTGGCCGCCGCCGCCACCGCCGCGGCCGTCGTGGATGCGGTAGGTGCCGGCGCTGTGCCACGCCATGCGGACCATGAGCGGGCCGTAGTTGCCGAAGTCCGCCGGCCACCAGTCCTTCGAGTCGGTGAGCAGCGCGGCGATGTCGGCCTTCACGGCGGGCAGGTCGAGGCTCTTGAACGCCTCGGCGTAGTCGAAGTCCGGCCCGTAGGGGTTGGTCTCGGCCGGCTGCGGGGCGAGGACCCGCAGGTTGAGCCGGTCCGGCCACCAGTTGCGGTTGCCGCCGCCCTGGGTCGGGTGGGCGGCGCGGGCGCCGTGCACCACCGGGCAGCCGCCGGCGCCTTCCTCGTTCGTCTCGTAGACGTTGGCCTCGGTGTTCTCAGCCATGTGCTTCCTTCCAGGACGAAGCAGGAGATGGATCGGGTTGACAGTCGGGGCAGCGGCCCCAGTAGACGACCTCGGCCTCGTCTATCGCGAAGCCCCGGTCGTCGGACGCGGTCAGGCAGGGGGCTTCGCCGACGGCGCAGTCGACGTCGGCGATGGCGCCGCACGACCGGCAGATGACGTGGTGATGGTTGTCGCCGGTCCGCGACTCGTAGCGCGCCACGGATCCGGACGGCTGGATGCGCCGCACCAGTCCCGCCGTCGTCAGCACGCGCAGCGAGTCGTACACGGCCTGGTGGGACACCTTCGGCAACTCCCGGCGCACGGCGCCGATGAGGGAGTCGGTGTCGGCGTGCGGATGCGCGTGCACCGCGCGCAGCACCGCGAGCCGCGGCCGGGTCACCCGCAAGGCGGCCCCCCGCAGCGTCTCCCGGAACTCCAAGGGCGTTGCCACGCGACACAGACTGGCTCATTTTCTTGAACGAGTCAAGATAAGGAGTCGTCCAAGTCTCGGCCGGGACGCGGCGCCATCGCCCGGACGGAGGACTTCTGTGCAAATCGGAACTCTGTGCAAATCGGGGCGTTTCACTAGGATGCTCGCGTGCGCGAAGATCAAGAGGTCCCGGACGACGGTGCTCTGACCGCGCCGCTCCTGCTGCCGGACGGCCGGGCCGGCGAGGACGAATTCGCGGAGGTGGCCGTGGACGCGAGCACGAACGCGAGCACGAGCACGGGCACGACGGTGAGCGCCGAGGTCGATCCCGCGCCGGTGCGCGCGTTCGGCGCGGACGTCGAGCGGCTGTCCGGGCTGGTGGCGCAGCTCGCCACGCTCGCCGCCACGCTGGGCGACCGGCTGGACGGCGAGGTCCGGAGCACCCTGGACGACGCCGAGCGGGCCCTGGCCGAGGCGCGCGGCGCCCGGCAGCAGTCCGCGGAGGCGGACGCGCGCGCCGCGGCGGCCGACGCCCGCGCCGCGGAGGCGCGCCGGGAGACCGCCGAGGCGCGCGAGGAGTTCGAGAAGGGGCTCGCCGCCGCGAAGGCCAGCGTCACCGCGGCGCAGGAGAGCGAGGCCAACGCGTGGAAGGAGGCCGGCGCCCACCAGCAGGCCCGTGCCACGTCCGCGAACGAGGCCGCGTCCGCCGAGGGGCTCCGCAAGCGCGCCGAGGCGGCGTGGAGCACCGAGCACCAGGCGCGCAGCGACGCCGAGCGCGAGCGCGACGACCTCGCCACCCGGCTGTCCGCCGAGCAGAGCGCGCTGGCCGCGGCCCGCAAGGATCTCGCGGACGTCCGGTCCGAGCTGGCGGAGGCCCGGTCCAAGCTGGAGGCCGCCGCCGACGCCGAGCGCCGGCTGCGGGCCGAGTTGAGCGTCGTCCAGGGCGAGGTCGCGGGGCTGACCGTGGAGCGGAACGCCGCCGCGAACCGGGCGGAGGAGCAGGCCGTCCGCGCCAAGCGCGCCGAGCGGCTCGCCGACTCCGCGGAGGACCGCATCCTCGCCGCGATGACCCGCGCGGACCGGGCCGAGCAGCGCGCGGACGCCGCGGAGGAGCGCGCCGACGCCGCCGAGGTCCGCATCGACCGCGACGCCGCCACCGTCCGCGCGCTGCAGGACACCCTGCGGGCGGCGCTGGACCTGCCGTCCGTGGACGACCTCGACGACGGCCGCGGGGTGCGGGTCGGCGAGTCCGCCGCGGTCGTCGCCCGGCCCGGCGGGCTGATCGGCGTCGACCAGGTCCCGGACGTGATGGACGGCGAGCTGGCGGGCCGGTTCGCCCGCGCGATCCTGGCCGTCCGCGTCCACCAGGCCACCCACCGCCGGGTGCCGGATGAGCCCGCCGACCAGCCCGAGGCCGGGCCCGAGGACTAGCGCGGCTACGGCGATCGCAGCGCGGCGGGGGCGCCTTCCGGGACGGCGGGGCTGTCCGGCATGACGCGGTCGATGCGCCGGTAGGCCGCTCCGGGCTCGGGGCGCGGGTCCTTCTCGCCGCGGTTCGGCCAGAACGCCATGGCGCGCTCCGCCTGGGCCGTGATCGTGAGGGACGGGTTGACGCCGAGGTTCGCGGTGACCGCCGAGCCGTCCACGATGTGCAGGCCCGGGTGGCCGTGGACGCGGTGGTACGGGTCGATCACGCCGCTCTCCGGCGTCTCCCCGATGACGCAGCCGCCGATGAAGTGCGCGGTCGTCGGGATGTTGAACAGGTCGAACCACGTCCCGCCGGGGGTGGCGTCGAGTTCCTCGGCGAGCATCCGGACGGCGTCGTGGGCGACGGGGATCCAGGTCGGGTTCGGCTCGCCGTCGCCCTGCCGCGCGACCAGCTTGCGGCGGCCGAGGCGGCCCCTCTTCTCGGCAAGGGTGATCGAGTTGTCGGCGGTCTGCATGACGAGGGCGATGACCGTCCGCTTGGCCCAGTCCTTGAGGGAGAGGCCGCGCAGGATGACGGTCGGGTGCCGGACGGACTGGCCGAGGAACTTCAGCCAGCGGGGCGCGCCGCCACCGTCGACCAGCAGCGTCCGGATGACGCCCATCGCGTTGTTGCCCGCCCCGTACCGGGTGGGCTCGATGTGGGTCTTGTCGTCCGGGTGGAAGGACGAGGTGATCGCGAGGCCGGTGCTGTGGTCGACGTCGTTCTTGCGGTGCCACACCGTCATGCGCTCGACGCCGAGCAGCGCCTCGGAGTTGGTGCGGGTGAGTTCGCCGAGGCGCGGCGACAGGTTCGGGAGGCGCCCGGACGCGCGCATGCGGTGCAGGAGCCGTTGCGTCCCGTAGGTCCCGGCGGCGAGGACGACGTGCTCGGCGGTGAGCGTCCGGCGGCGCTTGCGCAGCGGGGTGGTGCGCTCGGTGGCCACCTCGTAGCCGCCGTCCGCCCTGGGCGTGAGCGAGGTGACGGTCGTGTCCGGGATGACCTGGACGCCCGCCTTCTCCGCCAGGTACAGGTAGTTCTTGGTGAGCATGTTCTTCGCGCCGACCTTGCAGCCGATCATGCAGGAGCCGCAGGCGGTGCAGGTCGTCCGGCGCGGGCCGGCGCCGCCGAAGTACGGGTCGGCGGCGTCCTCGCCGGGCTTCTCGCCGAAGAACACGCCGACCGGGGTCGGGTGGTAGGTGTCGCCGACGCCCATCCGGTCCGCGACGCGCTTCATCGCCTCGTCGGCGGGCGTGACGAGCGGGTTCACGGTGACGCCGAGCATGCGGCGGGCCTGGTCGTAGAACGGGTTCAGCTCGTCCTGCCAGTCGGTGATGTGGCCCCACTGGCGGTCCTTGAAGAACGGCTCCGGCGGGACGTACAGGGTGTTCGCGTAGACGAGCGAGCCGCCGCCGACCCCGGCCCCCGCCAGGACCAGCACGCCCGCCTTGCCGCCGACCAGGTGGACGCGCTGGATCCCGCGCATGCCGAGGCGCGGCGCCCACACGTACTTGCGCAGCCGCCACGACGTCTTGGGCAGGGTGTCCTCGTCGAAGCGGCGTCCGGCCTCGATCACGGCGACGCGGTAGCCCTTCTCGGCCAGCCGCAGCGCCGTCACGCTGCCGCCGAACCCGGAGCCCACCACGATCACGTCGAAGTCATCGGCGTCACCGGCCATCGCACACCACCTTCGTCGCGGAGAAGGACCCGAGTGTGGACCCTCCGCCGCGTCGTCCGCCATGGGTGCGGGGCAACGATTCGGCGACGCGCTTGTCACCGGGCTGACAAACGCGCGTCACCGGGCGCCCGGCTGGCCGCCCGTACCGCGGTTCACCATGCGCGCGTGCAGAATCAGCTCCATTTCCAGGCAGCGGCGGGGGTCGCGCAACTCATCCCCGAAAAGGTCCTGCAAATGGCGCAGCCGGTACCGGACGGTCTGCGGGTGGACACGCAGCCGGCGGCTCGCGTCGGCGGCGTTGAAATTGTGCTCCAGCAATGCCAGCAGCGTTTCGGCGAGCCTTTCCCGGCGGGCCGGCGGGACGGCCTTGAGCGGCGCCAGCCGGGTCGCCGCCGCGTCGTCGATCAGCTCCCCGGCCCGCGAGATCACCAGCACCGGGACGTGCTCGGCGCTGCGGATCAGCCCACCGTCCGGGATCACGCCGCGGGTGGCGAGCGCGAGCGTCTCGCGCGCCCAGCGCCATGAGTCGGCGGCCCGCGCGAGGGGCACCGCCGGGCCGACCGCCACCACCCAGTCGCGCAGCAGCGCCGCGGGCAGCCGGCCGCGGCCCGCCCCGCCCGGGTCGGGGACGACCAGGCACGGTTCCGGCGCGGCGAAGTCGGCCAGCAGGTCGCCCGGCACCTCGTGCGGGACCGCCCCCTCGCGGCGCCGCCGGGCGACCGCCACCGCGACCGTGGCGGGCAGCGGCCAGCGCGCCTCCGCCGCGACCCCCGCGACGTGCTCGGGGCCGGCGGGCGGCTCGGCGAGCAGCAGGTGCAGCAGCCTGGCGCGGCGCCGGTGCACGACCGGCGCCAGCCGCCGCTCCGCGCGGTCGGCGATCTCGGCGGCGTACCCGGCGGCGATCACCTCGGCGACGGCGTCCATGTAGGCGAACTGCGCGTCCATGACGAGGCCGAGCGCGGCGTGGTCGAGGTCGAGGTCACCGAGCGTCCGCCACGCGACGCACGCCGACCGGCGCAGCGCCTGGTGCGTCTCCACGGGGTCGCGTCCGTCCCGCGCCAGATGCCGCCCGACCCGCAGGTAGAACGCCGACACCCGCTCCCAGCCCGCGCCCGGGTCCTCGACGAGGTCGCAGAAGTGCCGGATCCCGGCGGCCACCCCGGCCCGCGCCCGCCCGGCCTCGTCCTCGCCGATCCGCGGACCGCCGCGGCGCAGCTCGTTCAGCAGCTCGTCCGCCGCCCGGTCCACGTGCGGCCGCAGCCGCCGCCCCACCCACGCCGGCACTTCCTCGAACGTGCGGACGTCCAATGCCGTGGCCATCGCTCGCCATTCCCCCCTGCCTGGACGCCCGCCGGGATGCGGGCGTTTCCCCAGGATTGCGGATGGCCTCCGATTTCGATTGTCGCTGATATAACCTGTTGACCCGTGTTTCATGGAGTCAGTTAACAAAAGCGCAGGCAGTGCCCGTGTCCACCATTTTTATTTATGGACCGCGCCAACTGGATCGACGCGAATACGGGTCAGCGGGCGGTGAAGGTGTCGAGGGCCTCGATCTTCCAGCGGCCGGCGCGGCGGACGGCGGTGACGGTGAGCATGGCGGGCGCGTGGGTGCTGCCGCCGTCGCTCGTCCGGGTCGTCTGCTGGTCGGCGAAGACGAGGACGGTGGCGCGGTCGCCGGTCAGCCTGGTGACGGCGCTGTCGGTGACGCGGGTGCTGAGGACGGTCTTCGCCTTCGGCGCGTCCTCGCGGACCTTCGCGAAGATCTCCTCGTACTGCGGCACGGCATCGCCGGTCAGCGCGGCTCGCGCGGCTTTCTGTGTGCGCGCGGGGTCGGTGTAGTTGAACGAGAAGACCGTGCCCACCATGTCGGCGACGGCGCCCTTGACCTCGCTGGTGACCGCGCCGTCGGTGAGGGCCGCGTTCCGGACGGACGGGTCGTCCCGCACGGCGTCCGCCCTGTGCAGCCCCCAGACACCGAACGTGGCGAGCAGCACGGCGACGATGCCGAGCGCGACGGGTGACGTCGCTTCGGCGCGGACCCTGGTGGCCTTCACATCGCCTCCGCCGGTGCCTGCCCCAGCTCGCTGAGCTTCCAGCCCGCGGGGGTTCTGGTGACCTTGCCGACGAGGCGGCTCTGCTTGGTGACGGGATCGCCGTCCGGCGGCGTGACGGTGATCTCGACGGCGACGAGGATGCGCGCCCTGCCGGACCGTTCGTCCAGCTCGGAGACGGCGGCGTCCAGGATGCGGGCGCTGGTGACGGTCCGGGCCTTCTTCACCTGCTCCTCGAACGCGCTGCGTCCCTGGGTGATCTGCCGGTAGAGGTCGCTGGTGGTGGAGTCCTGCCACGTTTTCAGGCCGGGCCCGAGGTCGCGGTAGTCGAGCGTGTTGAGGTTCTGGACGGCCTGCTCCCCCGCCTGCAGCACCTCGTCGCGCGTCCGGGAGTAGGCGTAGGCGTCGTCGTGCGCCGCCGCGTACCAGGACCATCCGGCCCAGGCGGCGAAGAGCGCGGCGAGGGTGAGAAGGGCGGTCGCCGTCCGCCGCAAAGTGTCGTCGGTCATGGGCGCCCCCTCAGACAGAGGTCAGATCGGTGATCGACCAGTGGCCGTGGTCGCGGCGCGCGGTGACCACGAGCTGCGCGGCGGCGGGCGTCCCGCCGGGCTTGCCCGCGCGCGTCGCGACCTGGTCGAGGAACACGAGCAGGCGAGCGGTGTCGCCGGTCAGCGAGACGACCCCCGCCCGGACGACCCGCGTGGTCAGCGTGACCCGCTGGGCCGGCGCCTGCCGCTTCACCTGCCCGAACAGCCGCCGGTACTGCTGGAGGGCGGTGCCGGAGAGCTCCCGGTCGGCGGCCTGCTCGGTCGCGGCGACGTCGCCAGGGCCGTAGGTGAAGACCTTGCCGAGCGCCGTCGACACGTCCCCGATCACCTCGGTGGTGGCGACCTCGTCCAGCACCGCCTCGTCACGCGGGTTCCCGTCGTCGCGCAGCAGCCCGGCCGCGGGCCGGAGGGCCGCGGCCGCCAGCGCGATGGCGAGCGCGACCACCAGCAGCCGTTTCATCGCGCACCGGCCGGTATCGCGGTGAGCGATTCGAGCTTCCAGCCGGACGGCGTGCGCGCGGTTCCGGCCTCGAACCGCTTGCGCTGAAGCGTCGGCGTCCCGCCCCGCAAGGTGAGCTTCACCTGCACGGACGCGATGACCTTCGCCTTCCCCGCCCGGACGTCGAGCGAGGTGACGGCGGCCCCGGTCACGGTGGCGGCGGCGCTCGTCCTCGACTGCCCGATCTTCACCCGGTTCTGCGCCCGGTCCCGTTCGAGCTGCTCGCGGAGAGCCCCGGTGGACGCGTCCGACCAGGCCCGGAGCCCGGCGTCCACCTGCGCCGGGTCCATGGTGTTGAGCGCCGCGATCTGCTGCCCGGCGCTCCGCAGAACGGCGTCGCGAGTACGGTCGGGCCCGCTCCGCGCGCCGGACTCGTCCTGCCGGACCGCCCAGCTCGACCAGCCGAGGAACACCACGGCGGCGGCGACCAGGGCCCAGCCGATCAGCCGCCGCCCCGGCGGCCTGCGGCGCGGCCTGCGGCGCGGCCCCGGCTCAGTGACCGCGGGCATCAGGGGGCTCCTTCGAGGCCGAGGAGGGCGCTCATGCCGCGCGGACCTCCGGCCACGCCCGGCAGGGCCAGCGCACCCGGCAGGGCGGAGGTTCCCGTGGTGAGCACCGAGCCGGCGCGGGCGGGGGCCGGTACCGGGCGGTGCGGGGCGTTGCCCGCGCCGCGGACGTTGACGCCCGTGGACGGGGGCGTCGCGCAGTGGGCCGCCGTGTTGAGGGCGGGCGCGGGCGACGTGTCCAGGCCGCCGCGGTACGTGGTGGCGCCGTAGCCGGCGGTGCAGTTCGGCGGGTTGAAGAACGTCGTGACCATGCCGAAGTTGAGCCTGCCGTCCTGCACGACGGACGTTCCGGACGCGACGGCGTCCGGCAGCTTGGCGAGCAGCTGCTCCAGGCCGTCCGAGCGCGGCTCCAGCAGATCGGACGTGGTGAGCAGGTTCGCCACCAGGACGCTGAGGGAGGGGTCCAGGTCGCGCACCAGGGTGCGGAACTCGCCGGCTGCGCCGGGCGCGGTCGAGACGAGCTTCCGGAACGCCGGGTCCGACGTGCGGAGCTGCTCGGAGAGCAGCCGCGCGTTGTGCCCGAACGCCTTCAGGGACGCGGCCTCCTCGTTCTGTGTGCGCAGGACGGTCTCGCCGTCGCCGATGAGGGACGTGGTCGGCGCCGCGTTCTCGTTGGCGGCACGGGTCAGCGAACGCGTGTTGTCGAGGAGGACCTGCAGGTTGGGGCCCTGCCCCGCGAACGCCTGGCCCAGTTCGCCGACGACCGTCCGGAGCGCGTCGGTCGGGACGGACTCGGAGAGGTCGTTCAGGCTGGTGAGCAGGTCGGTGACCGGCGCCGGCGTGGCGGTGGAGGCGCGCGGGATGACCGCCCCCGACGCCAGGAACGGGCCGGACGCCGTCAAGGGCCGCAGGTCGAGGTACTGCTCGCCGATCGCCGACCGGTTCGCCACGACGGCCTGCGTCCGCGCCGGGATGCCCGGGGCCGACTTCTTGATCTTCAGCTCGGCGAGCACGCCGTCGCCGGTCAGGTGCAGCGCGCCGACCCGTCCGACCGAGGTGCCCCGGTAGGTGACGTCGGCGTTCTCCGCGAGCCCGCCCGCCTCGGCGAGGTCGGCCTTGACCACGTAGTAGTCGCGGTATCCGACATATCCGCCGAGGTCGGCGTAGTTGAGCCCGACGTAGCCGATCGCGAGGGCGCCGACGACGAGGAAGACGATGTTCTTGATCCTGGTGCCGACGGTCAGCATCAGTCCCCCTCCAGTGGCGTGATCGGCGGGACGACCTCGGTCCCCGGACGCGCCGTGACCCGCAGGTACACGTTCAGGTAGTCGCCCTTGACCGCGGGCAGGACGGCGTCGGTGAACGGGTAGGTCAGCAGCACCTGCAGCGCGTCCGGCAGGTCGCGGCCGGCGTCGGAGAGTTTCCGGAGCGTCGGTTCGAGGGCCTGCAGGTCGGCGATCAGGTCGTCCTTGCTCTGCCGGACGGTCGTCACCGCGACCCGCGACAGGTCGTCCAGCGACTTCAGCATCCGGACCAGCGCGCCCCGCTGCTCCGCGAGGACGGCGAGGCCGGGTTCGATGTCGTCGAGCGCGACGCCGATCTGCGCTTTGCGTCCGCGTAGCGTGGCCGACAGCCGGTTGAGGCCGTCGATCGCGTCCGTGATGCCCTTCTTGTTGGCGTCCAGGTCGCCGACGAGCTCGCGGGTCTGCTCCAGCAGCGACCGGACCTGCGGCTCGTTGCCGCCGAGCGCCCGGTTCAGCTCGCCGGTGATCGTCCGCAGCTGCGCGATGCCGCCGCCGTTCAGCAGCATCGACAGCGCCCCGAACACCTCCTCGACCTCGGGGTTCCGGTTCGTCCGCGACACCGGGATCACCGCGCCGTCCGCGAGATTCCCGGTACTCGCGGACGGCGCGGCCCCGCCCGGAGGGGCGCCGCCCGGCGCGGCGGCACCCCCCGGGACGTTCGTCGGACCCGCGCTGAGCTGGACGTACTTCTCACCCAGCAGGCTCGACTGGCGAAGCTCGGCGTACGCGTTCGCCGGCAGCCTCACGTCCCCGTCGACCTTCATCACGACCTCGGCCGTCCACCCGCCGCGCGGCAGCGCGACCTTCACGACCCGCCCGACCGCGACGTCATTGACCTTCACCGCGGACTGCGGCACGAGGTTCAGCACATTCGCGAACCGCGCCGTGACCGTGTACGGGTGATCGCCGAGGTCCGCGCCGCCGGGCAGCGGCAACTCCTGCACTCCGGAGAACCCGCATCCCCCGAGCACCCCCGCCACGACCACCACCCCGAAGACCCGCCGCGCCGCGGAGGTGGGGCGTGACGTGGCAGTGCGCGTCCTGGTCATGCGCCGCGTTGGGGGGCGGGTCATGGTGTCGCCTCTCGGGGGCCCGCGACTGGGAGGGGCGGGGTCAGTTCGCTGAGGTTCTGGCGGCCCATGAGGGTGCGGGTTCGCGGGTCGTAGGCGTTCAGGATGTTGGTGGCGTTGAGGGGCTGGACGTCCAGGGCCTCCGCCAGTGAGCGTCGCTGCTTCACGAGGAGTTGCGTGATCTCGGCGAGTTTCTCGACGTTGCCGGAGAGCTGCTTCCGGTTGTCGTGGATGAAGACTTTGACGCGGGCGAGCGCCACGGTGAGGGCCTTCAGGGCGGCGTCCAGTTCGTGGCGGTCGGCGGCGAGGAAGCCGGTCACGTCGGCCAGCTGCCGTTCGGCCTGCCTGACCTGCCCGTCGTTCGTCTTCAGCATGGCGGTGAAGGTCTGCAGGCCGCGGATCGTCGCGAACAGGTCCCGCTGGGAGCCGGACAGCGTCTTCGCGGCCTGCGACATGCGCTCGGTGGTGGTGCGGATGTCGCGGCCGTTGCCGGTCAGGTTCTCCGCACCCGTCTCCAGGACTCGCGACAGCGCGCCGTCCTTGTTGAGGCCCTTCGGGCCGAGGTCGGTGGCGAGTTTCCGGATGCTGTCGTAGACCTTGTCGAGTTCCATCGGCGTCGCCGTCCGGTCGGCCGGGATGACGGCGCCGCTCGGCATCTTCGGGCCGGACGTGTAGGCGGGCGTCAGCTGGACGTACCGGTCGGCGACCAGGCTCGGCGCGACCGCCACCGCCTTGGCGCCGGCCGGGACGTCCACCCCGCGGTCGACGGTCATGACCGCCCTGACCTGGGTTCCCTCGGCCCGGACGGAGCCGACCGTGCCGACCTTCACGCCGAGGACGCGGACGTCCGAGCCCTTGTAGATGCCGACCGCGTCCCGGAAGTAGACGGTGACGCGGGTGCCGGCCGGGCCCTGGAGGGCCACGAACGCGCCGACGGCGGCGATGACGGCGACTCCGGCGGCGAGCAGCGGTGTGCCCAGTTTGCGCAGCATCACTTACCGCCTCCCTTGGGCGGCTCGCAGTCCTTCTCCGGGGCCTTCGCCCGGTACTCGTCCGGGACGAGGCCGCACAGGTATCCGTCCATCCAGCGGCCGTTGCCCAGCGTGTTGCCGAGCAGCCGCGTGTACGGACCGGCCGTCTTCAGCGCCTTGTCGAGGTTGTCCTGGTTCTTCTGCAGCAGGTCGGTGACGCGGCCGAGCGCGCGGAGCGTCGGGTCGAGCTGCCTCTGGTTGTCGTCGACGAGCCCGACGATCTGCCGGGACAGCTCCTGCGTGCCGGTCAGCAGCGCGTGGATCGCTTCGCGGCGGCGGCGGATCTCGCCCAGCAGCTGGTTCCCGTCGCGCAGCAGCGCCTCGACGTTCGTGCTCTGCTCCGCCATCGTGCCGGTGACCTGGCGGGTGTTCGCGAGCAGCCGGGCCAGTTCCGCGTCCCGCGAGGAGATGGTCTTCGACAGCGCCGAGACGCCGTCGAGGGCCTTGCGGACGCTCGGGGCCGTCCCGGCGAACGTCGTGGAGATCGCGTCCAGGCTCGCGGCGAGCTGCGCCGAGTCGATCTGGCCGACCGTCCCGGCGAGGTCCTCGAACGCCTCCGTCACGTCGTAGGGCGAGGTCGTCCGGGCCAGCGGGATGCGCCGGCCGGGGTCCTGCCGCTGCGCGCCGAGCGGGTCGACGGCGAGGAACTTGTCGCCGAGCAGCGTCTTGATCGCGATGGTGACCGTGCTGGCGTCCCCGACCCAGGTGTCGCGGACGCGGAAGTCCACGGTCACCTTCGCGCCGTTCAGCCGGACGCCGGTGACCTCGCCGACCTTCACCCCGGCGACCCGCACCTCGTTGCCGGACCGCAGCCCGGCCGCCTCGCTGAAGTCGGCGGTGTAGCGGGTGCCGCCGCCGATGACGGGCAGGTCCTTGGCGTTGAACGACAGCAGCGCGGCGGTGACGATCAGCGTCAGCGACACGACCGCGACGGCGATCGGATTCCGCTCCCGGACGGCTTTGAGCCGTGGACGTCCGCCGGTGGGGGGCCGACCCCGCACACCCCCCGGTTCACTTCGCTCGGTTCTGCTCATGCGCCGCACCTCCGGTCCGTGAGGGGGATGCCGGTCGGCGCCGGGTGCTGTTCGCCCGGGTACTGCTTGTAGGTGACGCCGCTCAGGTCGGCCTCGCACAGGTAGAGGTTCATCCAGGAGCCGTAGGAGGCGATCCGGCCGATCGCCGCCATCTTCACGGGCAGCAGCCGCAGGAACGAGTCGACCTTCGGGGAGTCGTCCGACAGGTTCTCCGACAGGCGTCCGAGCTGGGCGATGTCGTGCTTGAGCGGTTCGCGGCCGTCCTTCAGCAGGCCGGTGGTGGTGCTCGCGAGGTCGTCGAGCGCGCTGATCGCCGTGCCGATCGCGGTGCGGTCGGCCGCCAGGCCGGACACGAGCCGCCGCAGCGTCCCGATCAGCGAGCCGAGGTTGTCGCCGCGCCCGTTGACGGTGTCCAGGACGGCGTTCAGGTTGGCGACGACCTGCCCGATGACGGCGTCCTTGTCGGCGATGCCGCTGGTCAGCGAACCGATCGAGGACAGCAGCCCCTCGACCGTCCCGCCCTCGCCCTGCAGCACCTGGATGATCGAGCCGGCGAGCTGGTTGACGTCCTTCGGCGACAGCGCCTGGAAGAGCGGCTGGAAACCGTTGAACAGCTGGGTCAGGTTCAGCGCCGGCGTCGTCCGCTCGACGGGGATGGTGGCGCCGGACCGCAGCGCCCCGGTGCCGCCGGCGCCGCGCTCCAACTCGACGTACCGCTGCCCGATCAGGTTCAGGTACTTGATCGTCGCGGTGGACGAGGCGGGCAGGCGGTGACCGCGGTCGACGCCGAACGAGACGAGCGCGACCCGGTGGTCCACGACCTTGATCGCGGCGACCCGCCCGACCTCGACGCCCGCGATCCGGACGCTGTCGCCCTCGCGCAGGCCGGACGCGTCGGTGAACCGCGCCTTGTAGGGGACGGTGTCGCCGCCGCCCGCCCGGGTGATGCTGAGCGCCAGCATCGCGGTCGCGACCACGGTCACCGTGACGAACGCGGCCGACTTGACCAGCGGTCCCGTCAGGCCCTTCATTGCAGCCTCACCTCCGCGCCCCGGTAGATCGGGCCGAGCAGGACGCTGCTCCAGTCGGGCAGCGCCTCCGGAACCTCCTGGAGGCCGGGCGCGAGCAGCTCGTTGACCAGGCGGTTCTCCTCGGGGGAGTTGGGCGGGCCGAGCGCGCCGGGAGCGACGGCGACGGGCGAGTCCGCGTTCAGGGGCGCCGACTTCACGGCGCCGCCGACCGGGTAGCAGTGCGGGCCGCTCCTGTCGGTGTAGCGCGGACGGTCCCTGCCCGGGACGTAGCGTCCCTTGGACGGCAGCGTCTTCACGTTCACGTGCAGTCCGGGCTGCTCGGTGCCCTTGCCGAGCACCTTGTCCATCACCGGCACGAAGTCGGTCAGCATGCGCAGCGTGCACGGGTATTCAGGCGAGTACTCGCGGAGCAGCTCCAGGGTCGGACGGCTCGTCGCCGACAGCCGGATGAGGTTGCCCGAGTTCTCGTGGAGGAAGTCCGAGAGGTCCTGGGACGCGTCCGTGACCGCCGCGTACAGCCTCGCCAGGTTCGCCTTCTGATCGACGATCGACCGGCTCGTGTAGGCGAAGTCGTTCAGCGCCTGGAGGATCTCGGGCGCCGCCTCGTCGTAGTGGCGGCTGACCTCGACCAGCTCTTTGATGTCGCGGTTGAGCGCGGGCAGGCTCGGGTTGATCTTCTTGAGGTAGGCGTCGAGGTCGACCAGCGTCTGCCCGAGCTCGGCTCCGCGTCCGTCCAGGGCCTGGGACACGGCGGTGAGCGTGGCCGCCAGCTCCGCCGGCTGGACGGCGGTGAGCAGCGGGTACAGGTTGTCCATCACGCGCTGCAGCTCGATCGCGTTCGCCGACCGGTCCTGGCTGATCAGGCTGCCGGAGGCGAGCCGCGCGCGCGTCGGCGCGGCGGGCGGGATCAGCGCGACGAACCGCTGCCCGAACAGCGTCGTCGGCAGCAGCTGCGCCGACACGTTGCTCGGGAGGAGCCGCACCTTGTCCGGCTGGATGGCGAGCTTCAGCGTCGCGACGCCGCCGTCCGACGAGATCTCGCGGACCTCGCCGACGACCACGCCGCGCAGCTTCACGTCCGCGTGCGGATGCATCTCGCTGCCCGCGCTCGCCGTCTCCAGCGTCACCCAGCTCACCCTGGTGAACTTCTTGTCGTAGACGGCGACCGACAGCCAGATCAGCAGCAGCGGGACGAGCAGGAAGGCCACGCCCGCGAGCCGTCTCGGCACCGTCCCCGCGGCGCTCATCCGGCCACCTTGACCGTCGTGTTCGTCCCCCACACCGCGAGGCTGAAGAAGAAGTCGCTGACGCTGATCAGCACGATCGACGTGCGGACCGCGCGGCCGACGGCGCGGCCCACCCCCGCCGGGCCGCCGGCCGCGCGGTAGCCGTAGTAGCAGTGCGAAAGGATCACCAGGACGCTGAACACCAGCACCTTGAGGAACGACAGGACGACGTCCATGGGCGACAGGAACAGCCCGAAATAGTGGTCGTACGTGCCGGCCGACTGCCCGTTGACCACGACCGTGACCTCGCGGGACGCCAGGTAGGCGCACAGCAGCCCGATCGCGTACAGCGGGACGATCGCGACCGCGCCCGCGATGATCCGCGTCGTCACCAGGTACGGCAGGGACGGGATGCCCATGACCTCCAGGGCGTCGACCTCGTCGCTGATGCGCATCGCGCCGAGCTGCGCGGTGAACCCGGCGCCGACCGTCGCCGACAGCGCGAGGCCCGACACGACCGGGGCGATCTCGCGCGTGTTGATGTAGGCGGACGCGAACCCGGTGAACGCGGACGTCCCGATCTGCTGCAGCGCCGAGTAGCCCTGCATGCCGACCACGACGCCGGTCGCGAGCGTCATCGCGACCATGACGCCGATCGTCCCGCCGATCACGCCGAGGCCGCCGCTGCCGAACGCCACCTCGGCGAGCAGCCGCTGCACCTCCTTGCGGTAGCGGCGGAGCGCGCGCGGCGTCCACAGGAGCGCCCGGACGTAGAAGGTGCCCTGGTCGCCGGGCTGGTCCAGCCACGCGAACCAGCGGTGGGGCCCCGCTCTCAGCACGGCCACGGCTCAGCCTCCCTTCGGCGGGACGACCTGGAGGTAGATCCCGGTGATCACGAGGTTGAGCAGGAACAGGAGCAGGAACGTGATGACGACCGCCTGGTTCACCACGTCGCCGACGCCCTTCGGCCCGCCCTTGGGGTTCAGGCCCCGGTAGGCGGCGACCACGCCGGCGACGAACCCGAACAGCAGCGCCTTCGCCTCGCCGACGTAGATGTCGGGGAGCTGCGCGAGGGCGGAGAAGCTCGCGACGTACGCGCCCGGCGTCCCGCCCTGCATCAGGACGTTGAAGAAGTAGCCGCCCGCGACGCCGACGACCGACACGAGGCCGTTGAGCAGGAACGAGACCGCCGTGCACGCGAGGACGCGCGGCACGACCAGCCGCTGGACCGGGGAGACGCCGAGGACCTCCATCGCGTCCAGCTCCTCGCGGATCGTCCGGGCGCCGATGTCCGCGCAGATCGTGGCGCCCGCCACCCCGGCCACCAGCAGCGCCACGATCATCGGGCTGGCCTGCTGGATCACCACCAGGACGCTGGCGGCGCCGGTGAACGACTGCGCGCCGAACTGCTGGGTGAGCGAGCCGACCTGCAGCGACGTCACGGCGCCGAACGGGATCGACACGAGCGCGGTCGGCAGGATCGTGACGCTCGCGATGAACCAGAACTGCTCGACGAACTCGCGGAACTGGAACGGCCGGCGGACCGACATGCCGAGCACGGTCGCGGCGAGCGCGAACATCCGGCCGGCCTCGCGCAGCGCGCTCACCGGATATCCGAGCACGGGTGCCATGATCCGACCTCCTTTCCCGTTCGAGCCTTCCGGTGAAACTACTGGCCGGTAAATTCCGGCCACAAGTAGCCGCCCGTCACAAAAGCCCGGGGCCGGCGTTTTCTATTGGCGGATGACAGGTTTTCCGCCCGCCGCCGCAATTGTTGTGCGCCGGCGAGATGCCGGGCCGGGCGGACAAGGGGCCTCGCCACCGGATATCGTCGAGGCCCCCTCCCGCTGGAAGGACCCCCCAGTGAACCGACGTCATCTGGCGGCACTGCTGCTCGTCCCGGCGCTGGCGCTGACCGCCGCCTGCGGTGGCGGGGACGACGGCGCCGACCCCAAGCCGACCGCGTCCGCGCAGCCCACCGCGGGGGACCGGTCGTCCGCCCCGGGCGGGTCGGACGCCGGCGACTCGTCCCAGGGCGGCGCGAAGCAGGCGCCCGGCGGGGTGCCGTCGTCCGCTCCGGCCAAGGTCGTCAACGCGTTCGTCGCCTGCATGCGCGAGCACGGCGTGAAGGTGCCCGAGAACACCAGCACCTGGCAGCCCGACGCGCAGGACGGCCGCACCCAGAAAGCCCTCATAGCCTGCATGAAGGCGGCCGGGGCGCCGGCGTCCTGACGGGTCATCGCCGGCAGGCGGGCGCCTTGGCGAAGGCCGCGTTCAGCTTCGGGTCCTTGCGGAAGTCCTGCTCGGGCCCCTGGTAGCCGCTGTAGCGGCCGAAGGCCGTCCCGACCTGGCCGACCGCCCGCCGCAGCGACTTCTTGTCGGTCACCTTCGCCTGCTCCAGCTGCCTGGACGCGGTGGTGACCGTCGAATGCGTGCTGGTCAGGTTCCGCATGGCGCCCGCGAGGAGCGCCTCGCCGTTGTCGACGGGCGGCGCGCCGAGCCCGGACAGGCCCGTCTCCAGCGTCCGCATCCGCGTGGAGATGCCCTCGAGCAGCTTCACCAGCGACGCCTTGGACTTCAGCACGTCCGCGCTCTGGATCTTCGGCACCTGCAGCGGGGCGCCCTGCGCCATGACGCCGCAGGCCTTGCCCGCCCACGCGACCTCGGGCGCCTCCTTCTGCTCCGATCCGCAGCCGGCCGCGGAAAGGACGACCACGGAGGCCAGCGCCACCGGGGCGATGAATCGCCGAACCATTTTCTCTCCTTCAGCAGTTGGACGTGGCGGCCTTTCCGGCGAAGCGATCCGCGAGGAACGACATCGCGTCGCTGTTGCCGCGATAGACGAGCGTGATATGGCTGATTCCGTCCCATGTCTTCCAGGTGACGGGGACGCCGAGCCGGCAGTAGTTGTCGCGCAGTTCCTTCGCCTGCCCGAACGCGACGATCTCGTCCGCCTTCGAGTGGTACTGGAAGACGGGGACCGGCACGCGCTCGGTGCCGAGCTGGTTCTCCGCCACCCTGTTGAGCCACGCCTCGTTCGCGAACGGGCTGGTGGTGAAGTAGTCCGGGATCGTCTTGCCCTGGTAGCCGAGCAGCAGCTCCAGCGTGCACCCGTTCCCTTCGAGCTCGCTGACCATGGCCCGTCCCGCATCGTTGAGGTAGGAGGCCAGGTCGAGCTCGGGGTACGCGTGGTCCAGGCCGACGATCTCGTAGAGCAGGAAGCCGAACGGCTTCGTCCCCTCCAGCGGCAGCCCCACGGCCGCGAGGTCGGACGGCACGCCGCCGCCGACGATCCCGGTGAGCTTCAGCTCCGGCGCGTAGGCGGGCTGCTTCTGCCCCGCCCACATCGCCGCGGCGCCGCCCTGGGAGTAGCCGCGGAACGCGACCTTCGCGTCCGCCGAGAGCCCGGCCTCCGGCAGCTTCTGCGCCGCGCGCACCGCGTCGATGACCGAGTACCCCATCGAGCCGACGACGTAGGTGGTCGCCGGGTCCTCGTGGTAGCCCTCGTAGTCGGTGACGGCGACCGCGTAGCCCTTCGCGAGCATCTCGTTGAGCGCGGCCTGCTCGTAGAAGGCGCCCTGGTCGATGAACCGCGACGGCGCGCACCGGAACGCCGGCCCGCTGGTGCCGGGCCCGAACCCGACGATCGGGGCGGTCGCCGGGTCGGCCTTCTTCGGCACCAGCACCATCCCGGTGACCGCCACGGGCTCGCCCGTCGCGTCCGTCGACCGGTACATGACCTGCCACGCGTTCGCGAGGGAGCGCGCGGCGGGCGGCCCCGCCTTGGCCGGCCGCGCCCGGATGACGTCCCCCGGCGCCCCGTCCGGCAGCGGCGAGGGCGGCGTGTAGAACGCGTCCCCGGCCGGCCCCGGCTCCGCCAGGGGCTCCTTCGCGGTGGCCGGACTCTGCAGAGTGGCCACGCCTGCCAGCAGGACGGCGGCGATGGCGACGAACACCCCGCGCCGACGATCACGACTCGACATCGTCCGGCTCCTAGTTCCTGGGGGTGAGAGTGACGGTGATGGGGTTGTCCGGGCCGGTGATGGCGGAGCCGAGGAGGCCGGTCAGGGCGCCGCAGCCGGTCAGCGGCGACAGCTCGTAGGCGCCCGTGAGGTCACCGCCCTGCCGCGGGTCGAAGCCGGCGGCGGAGGTCAGCGTGATGTCGGACGGGGCCGACGTCCGACAGGTGTCGCCGCCGCCGATCGGGATGGCGCCGAAGACGTTGAACGCTGGGAAGCTCGTGGTCACCTTGGACGTGGTGGTGAGGACGCCGTCCTTGTAGGTGCCGGTCCCCGGCTCCGCGGTGAACGCCACGTCGGCCGTCGCGGGCAGGAAGCCGAAGAGCTTCAGCTGGGTCTTGGCCGGGTCGAGCGTGAGGTCGGCGGTGGCGGCGTCTTCCTTGATCTCGGTGTCCAGGCCGCCGGTCAGCGGGACCGTTCCGCCGGACGCCTTGAGGGTCGACGAGCCCTTGAGCATGTATCCGTAGCGGGCGGGTTCGTTCTTGTCGACGACGTCGAAGCTCGCGAGGACGTTGTTCTGCCCCGGATCCTGCGTGCATTCGGACTCGAAGGTGCCGAGGCCGGATTCGCCGCCGTCGTCCGTCCTCGGGGTCAGGGTCAGGACGAGGTCCCCGATGGTGATCTTGCCGGGGCCGGCCTGGGAGAAGGTCAGGTCCGGCGCCGTGCCCCTGCCCTGCACGGTGAAGCCGCCGGAGGCGGGGATCGGGGTCTTCTCCAGGGCGGAGTCGACCGCGACCGGCAGGCCGTCCGGCATCTCGGGGACGGTCAGGGTCGCGTCCGCGAGCGCGTGCCCTTCGAGGGCCGTCGCGTACAGGGCGGTGAGGCCGCGCGCGGACTCGGCGTTCACGGCCGAGACCGAGTCGACGACGATGCCCGGCATCACCTCGCCGACCGCGACGCTGTCGGGGACGTCGGTGGTGAGGTCCACGTGCACCGGTTGGGGGCCCAGCAGGGGAAACGTGCAGTGGTAGTCCAGGCCGAGGGCCGCCGGGCCCGCGGCGGCCGGGCGGGCGGCCAGCAGGCTCGTCGCGGCCAGCGCGGCGGTCAGCGCGGCGGCGATGCTGTGTCTCGTTCTCACCTGTCGTCCTCGCTACGGGACGGCCCCCGCCGCACTCGGTGCGGCGGGGGCCGCCTTCCTTGATCGCTTACGCCTTGGGCGTGAGGGTCAGGTTGATGGTGTTGCCGTCACCGGCGGTGAACAGGCTGAGGATGCTGGTCAGCGCTCCGCAGTTCTCGATGGCGGACAGCGAGTACGTGCCGCTGATCTCGCCGCCGGCGCCCGGGTCGAAGAACTCGCCCGCGGGCGACTGCAGCTGCACGTCGGACGGCGTCTTCGTCTGGCACTGGTCACCGCCGCCCAGCGGGATCGCGCCGAACGCCTTGAACGACGACAGCTTGGTGATGACCTTGGTGTTGGTCGTCAACTGCCCGTCCTTGTAGAGGCCGGTCGTCGCGCCCTGCGAGTTCAGGCCGATGTCGGCGGTCACCGGCAGGAAGCCGAGGATCTGGAAGTTGCCCTTGGTCGGGTCGAGCTTCAGGTCCGCGGCGACTTCGCCCGTGTCCAGGTTGAGGTCGGCGCCGACGGAACCCGTCAGCGGCGCCTTGCCGTTCGCAGCCTTCACGAACGTCTGGCCGGCGATGGAGAAGTCGTAGTGCTCACCACCGCTGGGAGGGGTGGGGGTGGGGGTCGGGTGGGGGCGTGGGGTCGGGTGGGGGCGTGGCGTGGGGGTGGGCGTGGGGGTGGGAGTCGGGGTGGGAGTCGGGGTGGGCGTCCCGTCGGTGATCTGGAAGGTCGCGAACGGGTCGGTCTGGCCCGGGTCCTTCGTGCACTGGACGTCCTTGCCGCCCGCCCAGACCTCGGTGCCGTCGGCCTTCTTCGGGTCGATGCGCTGCAGCATGTTCTCGACGAAGATCGAGCCGGGGCCGGTCTCGCTGAAGACGAGCTGCGGGGCGTCGCCCTCGGCCACCAGGTCCCAGGTCGCGCCCGCCTCCTGCGGGATGGCGACCGACGGGATGACCACGTCCACCGCCACCGGCAGCTCCGGCGACTCGGGCACCGACAGCATCGCGTCGGCCGTGGCCGTGCCCTCCAGGCTGGTGGCCTTCACCGCGCGGAGCCCGTTGGTGATCGTGCCCGTGATGTGCGCGGTCGCCTTGATGTGGAACGCGGGCGTCATCTCGCCGACCGCGATCTCCTTGGGGATGTCGGACTCGACGTCCACCGTGAGCGGCTGGTTGCCGATCAGCGGGAAGACGCAGTGGTAGTTGATCGACTGGTGGACCGGCTCCGCCATCGCGGGGCCGGCGGCGAGCACACCGAGCATGGAGAGCCCGAGGCCGCCGACGGCCGCCGCGGCGAGGCCCTTGGCCCCGGTCCTCCTGCGCTTGCTGGGCTTGGCTTCCAATTTCCTGCCTTTCGTCTGGACGAGACCGAGTGCATTACCTTGCGTTTCAGAGCGGTAAGCTACCGGCTGCAATGCACACTGTCTTCGCGGTCCGCTGACAAAATCGAAGGCGTTCGCACTCACCGGTTCGCGGCTTTTCTAAAATTGCCGGTCATGCGCATGATCCGACATATTCAGATGGAAATAGGGCAGGCCGTGCTCATGGTTTGACACAATTGCGGAAGCGTTGTCGCCCCGTGCTAGTTTTTCGGGTGCGGGGGCCGGTCAGAGGTGCTTGTAGGTGGTGTAGTCGGACGCGAAGTCGTTGTAGCGCAGGAAGTTCGTGAAGCTCATCGTGACCGTGGCGTCCAGGCCCTCGACGTAGTGCCACCAGCCGATCGGGATGAACAGCAGCTCGCCCGGCGCGAGCGCGCACTCCAGTACCTGCGCCTTGCGCATGGCCGGGAACCGCTCGTAGTCGACGGCGCTCGCGTCGACCTCCGAATAGCAGTGCACCGTGTTGTAGATGAACGCGGTGTCGTGCAGCGGCACCATCTTGACCTTCTTGCGGCCCATGACCTGCGCCATGAAGTTGTTGGTGAGGTCGTGGTGGTACGGCGTCTTCGTGCCGGCCGGGCCGAGCCAGAAGAAACTGCGTCCCCTGGCGTCGCCGTCGAGGTATTCGGCGATCGGGTCGATGTCGTCCCAGAGGACGTCCAGCGCCTGCTGGTTCCGGGACGTGTTGTTGGCCGTCATGTAGAAGTCGTTCGTCGTCCCGGCGTTCTCCACCATGTCGACGTAGTCGCGGAAGCTCATCAGCTTCTTGTGCTGCGGCCCGTTGATCTCGTAGTTCTCGTCGGACTCGCGGCCGAACTGCACCTCGACCTCATTGTCGCCGCAGGTCGCGCGGAAGTAGTCGAAGTCCCACCTGGTGCAGGCGGCCCACGACTTGAGCATCCCGGTGATGATGACCGGACGGTTCTGGAAGTAGTACTCCTCGAAGAACTCGTCCCGGGAGAGCCGTTCCCGGCGTTCGATCCCGCCGGCGGCCGCGCGCATCCGGGCGAGCCGGCCGTAGACGGTCAGCGTCCATTCGCGCTTGCGGAGCCGGTTGGCGATGCGGGACGCGCCCTGCACGTACGGGCTGGCCAGCGCGCCGGACACCTCCCGCGCGGCCTCCTCCTCGGTGAATCCGTTCTTGACGAGCGCCGGGCGGATCGCCTCCGGCGGATTGCCGAGCAGCAGGTTCTCGGCGATCCAGCGGCGCCATTGGTCCTTGGGAAGTGTCGTCGGCACGGCGGTCCTCTCCTTCGGGGACGGGCACGGTTCAGCTCTGTGGGACGGCGGAGCGGGAGGGTTCGGGAAGGGCCGGCGGGCAGCTGATGTCGGCGTCCGGAATGCAGGTGGAGCCGAGGCTGACGCGCAGCAGGTTGCCGGGGCCGGCGACGGTTCCGCTGAACAGCGGGTCGAGGTTCTCGCCGACGCCGCATCCCGAGAACGGCGGGATGGTGAACGCGCCGTCGAGGATCCCGCCCTGCAGGATGTTGGGCATCTGGCCCTTGAGCGTGATGTCCACGTCGCGGGCGGTCCGGCAGCGGGGGCCGACGTCCAGCGGGGTCCCGTTGACCTGGACGTCGTAGATGCGGATCGACATCCTCATGTGCGCGCTGACGGACTGGATTCCCGTCTGCATGTCGCTGACCGCCTCGAACGTCCCGTAGTCCTCGCCGGGTTTCAGGGGGCGCTGCGTCAGCTCCATCGTGGCGGTCGTGGGCATGAACCCGAACGTAAGGAACGTCGATCTCGACCGCAGCGGCGCGACGAACTTCTGCCGGACGGCCGCGCCCGTGTCGGTGAGCGAGTAGACGAGGTTGGTGAGCGCCGGACGCCCGAACCGCGGGTCGTTCAGGACCGTCGCGCCCTTGAGCTTCTTCACGTTGGAGAACCCGGACAGGTAGGTGCAGCCGGGGTACCAGTCGTCCGTCGGTCCCGCGTACTTCCCGCATTCGGCCGGGGTCCCGCCGGGGGGCTCGGCGGCCTTCGGCCCGGCCTTGGGCGCGGCCGGCGCCGCGGGGGCCGGGGTCGCTCCCGCCGACACGGGGACCGTGGCGATCACCTGGTCTCCCGGTGCCTCACAGGTGATCGCGAGGGGAGGCTTCGCGTCCTTCGGCTCCCCGCCGTTGGCGTCGCGCGGGGCGAGCGTCAGGGCCAAATCGCCGGCGGCGAACGACAGGTCGCCCGTCCCGGCGGGCGTCACCGGCGGGACGTCGCCGGACGCCGCCAGCACCAGATCGGCGTCCGCGGGGACCGGCGTCGCCGGGGTGGCCAGGCCCGGCCACCCCACCGCGGTCGCCTCGCCGTTCTGGGTCACGGACGTCCCGAGCCGGGCGGTGCCGACGACCGTCGCGCCGCCGAGCCCGGTCACCTCGGCGGACGCGGGAATCGTCACGGTCACGGTGACCCGTCCCGGCTGGACGGGCCTGCCGGTCGTCCCCGCCGCCGGGAACGTCCCCTGGACGCGGACGTCCACCTTCTCCGACGTCCCGGACGGGAAGGCGCACGTGTAGTGGAGCGCGGTGTCGGCCTCCTGCGCCCGCGCCGCACCGCCGGGCAGCGACCCGGTCACGATCGCGCCGAGCCCGGCGGCCGTCGCCGCGCCGAGCGCCCAGCGGGCCCGGATCCTCATCGTCGATCCCCTCTCCTGGAGCTGCTGCGGTCGTGCGGGTTCACGTGGCGGTCACGTCCAGCCGGGAAGCCACAGGCGCGCCAGCCGGTCGGCGTCCGGGACGGCCGTGCCCGTGAGGATCGGATGGAGGTAGAGCAGGTTCGCCGCGACGGCCGCGAGATAGCCGGCTCCGGCGACGCCGGTCACGGCGCGGATCACGGGCCGGCCCCGGTGCGGCACGTGGATCGCCTCGAAGAGCAGGACGATCGCGAGGATCGCGAACGGCAGCATCGGCAGCGTGTAGGTGGAGTACATCGTCCGGTCGTCGAGCGCGGCCGGGAACC
This sequence comes from Actinomadura latina NBRC 106108, assembly GCF_001552195.1. Lineage (GTDB taxonomy): Bacteria > Actinomycetota > Actinomycetes > Streptosporangiales > Streptosporangiaceae > Spirillospora > Spirillospora latina. The sequence continues at coordinate 198,605 of NZ_BCQS01000018.1, read as the reverse complement.
AGGGCAGCCAGCCCGCCAGGAAGCCGCCCGCCACCGTGACGGCGCGCCAGTCCCGCAGGTGGATCGAGCAGAACACCATGGCGAGCAGCGCGACGATGGAGAACCACCAGATCGCCGGCGTACCGAGGTGGGCGATCTCGCTGACGCATTTCACGGCGTCGCACCCGTCCTGCCCCTGCGGAACGGCCGTGCGCCACATGACCGCCGGGTGCCCGAGGTAGGGCCACTGCCACGGCCAGGACTGACCGGGGTTGGGGCCCGTGACGCCGCTGTGGAAGTCCAGCGTCATCGCGTGGTAGTGCCACAGCGACCGGAGGGGGTCCAGGAACCCGGGCCAGATCCCGCTCGGGTTCTGCTCGGCCCAGTTGCGCTGGAATCCGGGGACGACCTGGCCGAACAGGCTCTTCTGGAGGCCCGTCCCGGACGCGAACCAGCCCCACCAGCTGGCCACATAGACGAGGCCGGCGGCGAACCCCACCTGGAGCAATGAGGGCGGGAGGTCGAGTTTGAGCATGCGCCGCCAGGGCTTTGCGGCCCCGGCGTCCTTACGCGCGTTCCGATCCCAGACGAGGACCAGCATCCAGAAGAAGAGCATCGCGTAGACGCCGGACCATTTCGTCGCGCACCCGAGCCCGAAACAGACTCCGGCACCCACCCGCCACCCGCGCAGGGCGAACGCCCCGGGCGGCGCGGCACGGGTCCTGTCCCGGTCGAGGAGCAGGCAGCCGAACCCGCCGAGGACGAAGACGAGCAGGAAGATGTCCAGCATCGAGACGCGGCTGGACACGAGCCACGATCCGTCCAGCGCCAGCAGCAGTCCGGCCGCGCAGCCGAGGACGGTCGACCCGGTCATCCGCCGCGCGATCCGGGCGAGCAGCAGCACGGCCAGGACACCGGCCGCGGCGGCGGCGCTGCGGTAGCCGAACGGACCGGAGCCGAAGACCGCCATCCCCGCCGCGATGAGCCATTTGCCGAGCGGCGGATGCGCGGCCCACTCCGCGCCGCCCGCCAGCCCCGCCACCGGATGCCCGGCGAGGAAGTACGTGTTTGCCGGGTTGCCGTCCGTCCCGGTGCGCCAGTTGTGCTCGATGCCGTAGTGCAGGAACGACCAGGCGTCCTTGGCGTAGTACGTCTCGTCCCAGACGAGCGCGTGCGGGGAGCCGAGCCGGTGGAACACCAGCACGCCGGCGAATACCGAGACGAACAGGGGGCCGGCCCATCCCCAGGCGAACGCCGGCCACCTGGACGGCCGGTCCGTCCTGGGCGCGGCTTCTTCCACGGCTACCGAGGCGGTCAACGCACTCCCCTTCGCTGCGGCATGGGCGTGGATCCAGAACCGTAATCAGGGCAAACCACCGAATGAATCAAGTCGGCGACGAAGAAAACACGCCGCTCACTCAGCCAGGTGAAGGGCGAATGGAGATATGTCAACCGATGACAATTTCCGCATGGCCGGCGGTCCGATTGTGCGCAGGAACGTCGCACGGCGGTGCGGCCGGCCACCGCTCGAACCGCTCGAACCCGCGAAGAAGCAGGCCCCCGGGGAACGAGAGACCGCTTGTGAAAACTATTCATGTGTGTCGTGGAACGGCCGGCACGAAAAGGGTGAGGCACGGCATGTCGGGCGCGATATTCGACAGGAGACCGACGATCTTCAGCAGTGGCATCGAAATCCGGGCGTTCCTTGTAATCAGGTGAGCAGCGGGCGCGGAGTTTTGTTCTCCGGCGCTACAGATCAGTGGTGCCGGGCGTGCGTACGGTCAGGGCGTCCCGCAGAACCGGAGGTGTGCCGATGTCCAGCCCCCTCGAAGCCGCAGGCTTCACCGAGCGTCCGGGGCGGCTCCCACCGCGGCTCGCCCGGCTGATGCGACCGGAGCTGCCGAGCCTCGCCGACGAGATCGTCACCGAGATCCGCCGCGCCGTCCCCGTGTACGCCCGGCCGCTCGACGGCCCCTACGGGCACGTGCTGCGGCGCAGCGTGGAGCACCACCTCGCGGCGTTCGCCGACCGCGTCGCCGCGCCGGGAACGGCCGAGCGCGACGCCGACGCCGCCGCGACCGCGCGGACCCTCGGCCAGTACGAGGCGCACGAGGGCCGCAGCATGGACGCGCTCCAGGCCGCCTACCGCATCGGCGGGCAGGTCGCGTGGCGCCGCGTCATGCGGGTCGCGCCCCGCCACGACATCTCCGCGTCCGTCATGTCGCGGCTCGCCGACGCGCTGTTCGTCTACCTGGACGAACTGGCCGCGCTGTCGCTCGACGGCTACCGGGAGGCCAGGGCGCGCCCGATCCCGGCACTGGACGAGCGGCGCCGCCGGCTGCTGCGGCTGGTCGTGGACGGCCCGGAGACCGAGATCGCCGAACCGGCCGAGGCCGCCGGATGGGCCGTCCCGGAGGAGGTCACGCTCGTCGCCGCCGAACCCGAGGCCCGCTGCGTGTGGACGTCGCTGGACGGGGACGTCCTCGCCGACATGGAATGCGCCGCTCCGCACCTGCTGTTCCCCGGCGCGTTCACGGCGGAGCGCCGCGCGATGCTGGACGAGGCGCTGCCGGGCCGCCGGGTCGCGGTCGGCCTCACGATGCCGATCGGGCAGGCGGCCGACTCGCTCCGCTGGGCCCGGCAGGCGCTCGGCCTCGCGCTCGACGGCGTCCTCGACGGCCCGGTGACGCTGTGCGAGGAGAACCTCGTCCCGCTGTGGCTGCTCTCCGACACCGCGCTGGTCGACCAGCTGACCCGGCGGCGCCTCGCCGTGCTGGACGGCATGACGCCCGGCCAGCAGGACCGGCTGACCGAGACCCTGCGGACCTGGCTCGTCACCCGCGGCACCGCCGCCGAGATCGCCGCCCTGCTGCACATCCACCCGCAGACCGTCCGGTACCGGATGCGCAAGATCGAGCAGACCCTCGGCGACGAGCTGGCCGACCCGGAGGCCCGGTTCGGCATCGAGGTCGCCCTCCGCGCCGCCCACCTGCGCGCTCGCGGCGACCGCCGGCCCGACCCGCGGCGTCCGCATGTGATGACCCCCAGGTGACCCCGGCCCACCGGACACCGCTCCTGCCGCTCGTGGCCGGCACGTACCTGGACCGCCTGGCGCCCGCCCCGGCGCCGACTCAGCGGGGCGGCGCCTGGACCTTGCCGATGCCGAGCGTGTTCTGCGCGGGCATCAGCCCCGTCTCCAGCACCTTGACCAGGATCGGCATCGTCAGCCGCGCGAGCCGGTCGGCCTTGTCGGCGCCGAGCGTCCGCCAGGGCGCGTAGGCGAGGTCGTCGGTCATCCGCTCCACGGAGTCGCGCAGTTCGCGGCCCCGCTCGGTCGCCTCGCCGGACGCGTCGACGAGGCCCCGGGACGCGAGGCGGTCGCGGGCGGCGGCCCACTCGGCGTCCGTCCAGCCCCGGCTCGCGAACGTCTCCGCGGGCGCGGCGCCGATCGCGGCGAACGAGACCAGGGCTTCGGCCGGGTCGAGGCCGTGGGCGAGGAGGGCGGCGACGTGGCCGTCCCCGCGCTGCTCGCGCAGGATGCCGATCGCGTGCCACAGGACGAGATGCGGCTCGTCCGGCCAGGGCAGGTCGGCGCCGGCGGCGGCGAGCGGGCGTCCGGCGGTGCTCGCCTCCGCGGCGGCGGCGCGGGCCAGCGCGGCGGCCTCGGCGACGTCCGGCGAACCGATGCCGTCGCCGAGCAGCGTCCGGTACATGCGGTCGACGGCGCGCGTCCGGGCTTCGAGGACGCGCTCGGGCGGCGCGACCGTCCAGGCGGCGGGGACGTGCTCGGCCACCATGCGCGGGCTGAAGCTGTAGAAGGCGGACGCCACCCGCTCGGGGCCGGCGGCGCCGAGCGGTGCGGCGCGCCAGGCGAAGTAGCTGGGCCAGCGGGTGTCCACCGCGTACCCGAGCGCCGCGGCGGCGGCGAAGACGTCGGGCGAGTACCAGAACAGGGCGTGCACGGGTTCGAGCTGATGCCACATCTGCCGCGCCAGGCCGGGGTTCTCCGTCATCGCGTCGGCTCCTTCCCTCGGAAACGCCTCCCATCGTATCTTGACAATGACTAGATTGAATCAGCCCAGCTGGGAGGGGTGAGTGCGCGGCGCCTCCCGGCCGCCGTCCACCCAACTCGACCACGCGGGCGGCGACGCGCCGAGCTGCGGCGGCGGCACCGCCGCCCGGCCGCCCGCGGGCGGTACGCGCGACCGCGAGGCCGGGCCCCCGGGCAGCGAGCCCGCCCAGGCGGACGGAACGCCGGACAGCCCCTGCGGGTATCCGGACGGGACGGCGGGCGGCGCGGGGTTCGGCTCCGGGTGCGGCGCCGGGTGCGGCGCGGGCAGGACGGCGGGCAGGGGGTGCGAATACGCGGGCGGCGCCGAGGGCCGCGCCGAGGTCCGCGCCGGCCGCGCGGGCTGCGCGGCCGGCATGGCCCGGCGGGCGCGGCGCATCCGGCGCTCGTGGCGGGGGAAGGCCGACAGGGCGAGGACGGCCAGCCCGACGCCCGCGATCCGCAGCAGGAGCGGCGCCGATTCGCGCGGCCAGGGCTCCCCGTAGAGCAGCGTGGCCGACAGCAGCAGGTGCGTCTTCGCGGTGACCGTGACGACGGTGACGATGATCGTGAGGCGGCAGCGCTGCAGGCCGATCGACAGCTGCACGAGCCCGAGCAGGCCGGCGAGCAGGAACAGGTACGGGTGCGGCGAGGTCAGCACGTCCGCGCCCCGGCCCGCCGCGAGCATCATCGCCATGCCCTGCCCGAAGACCTCGGTGGCGCCGAGCAGGACGCCCGCGCCGAGGCCGTAGGCGATCCCGGTCAGCGGGCGCGCATGCCGCCCGCTGACCATGCGGTCGCGCACGCAGAGCATCCAGAGCGGCAGGGCCAGCGACGGCACGCACACCAGCCCCGCCTTCCACAGCGTGAGCGCGCCGGCCGCCTCGGCGCCGCCCGTGCGGTGCAGGGCGTCCCGCAGCGACTCGCCGTGGCCCGGCAGCACCGACAGCGCCGCGGTGGCCATCGCGGCCACGGTGATGAGGACGGCGAGCCACTCCCGCGACGTCGGCCGCTCACCGAAGCCGCTCATCCCCACGATCAGCAGCGGGAGGAGTCCCAGCGCGTAGGCGGGCAGGGTCGCGGCCACGGGCAGCGTGACGAGCGCGACGGCGGAGAGCGCGAAGCCCGCCAGCAGGACGGCGACGCCGGCGAACCAGCGCGGGCTGCGCACGAGCCGTCCGGCGGCGTGCAGCGGGTGCCGCCCCCCGATCTGGGGCATCGGCTCGGTGGCCGTCTTGAACAGGACATAGGCGACGATGTAAACGGCCTGCGCGGCGCAGGCGAGGACGACCGCTTGCATGACGCACCTCCGGGGCGACCTGCGTCCCCGCCCCACCCGGCGGAAAACGCTGCCGAAACGGATGGTTACACACGGAGGGCGTCCGGTGATTCTCGCCACGGGACGGAGAAAACACCCGATTTGTGGGCCTCGGTGAGTATCATCCGGCCCCCCTGTCCCGGAAAGGCCAAGATCAATACATCGGTCGCATTGCCCATCACTCAGCGCAGGGGAATGATTGCGTTGCGCTTCCGAATCCAGGTGTGGTGATCGAGTGACCGTGGGGATGGAACGGCTCGGCGAGCCGTTCGGCTTCAGCGTCGGCGGCGAAGGCGGCCGCCGCGCCCGCCGGACCGTCCGCGATCTCGCCGCGAAGGTCATCGCGGCCGAGGACGTTCTCGACGACGTCGAGCTGATGACGGCCGAGGCGGTGGCCAACGCCGTCCTGCACGGCTCCGGGCTCGTCACCGTGACGGTCGCGACCGACGGCCGCGCCCTGCGCGTCGAGATCGCCGACGACGGCCCCGCCCACACCGACGAGGCCGGCGCCGATCCGCACGGCCGCCGCCGCCTCGACCACGGCCGCGGCCTGACCGTCATCGACGCGCTGGCCGGCGAGTGGGGCCTGGACCAGTGCCCCGGCCGCACCCGCCTCTGGTTCACCGTCGAGACGCGCCGGCCGTCCGCCGGCGCCTGACGAGGCGCGGGCCGCCACCCCAGTGAGCCGCCGCCCTGGCGAGCTTCCGCGCTAGTGGACGCGCAGGCCGGCGAGGAGGACGTCGACCATGCGGCGGGCGTCGTACCGGGGGTCCTTGCCGGCGCCGATGCAGAGGTTGCCGACACCGCGCATCAGGCCGAGCGCCTCGATGTCGGAGCGGATCTCGCCCGCTCCGGCGGCGGCGTCGAGCAGTTCGGCGCAGACGGGCACGAGCCGGTCGACGAAGTACTCGTGCAGGGTCGTGAAGGTCGCGTCGCCGGATTGCAGCGCTTCGGCGAGGCCGTGTTTGGTGACCAGGAAGTCGACGAAGAGATCGATCCAGCGGACCAGCGCGGTGTACGGGGAGCCGGCGTCAGCCAGCAGGGCCGGGCCCGCCGCCGCGCACGCCTCCACCTGGTGCCGGTAGACGGCGACGATGAGATCGGCCCGCGTCGGGAAGTGGCGGTAGATCGTGCCGACGCCGACGCCCGCCTTGGCCGCGATGTCGCGCACCGGCGCGTCGACGCCGGACGCGACGAAGGCGGCGGCGGCCGCCTCCAGCAGCGCCTCCTCGTTGCGCCGGGCGTCGGCCCGCTTCCGAGGGGCGGGCGATTCCGATCCGCTCCGGACCACTGTGCTGTCGCCTCCATGTTGCTAAGCGGAACCACGATCCGTATAGTCGCAACCGGAACATCGTTCCACTTGTTCAGCATGCCAGAGCAGGCGGCCCGTGACCAGGCCGCGCCGCGCTGTTCACGTTACTCAGCGAGGAGAAACCCATGCCCCACGCTCCTGTCATCTCGGTACGCCCGGTGGTGCTGCCCGCCCCGGGCCGCGGCGAGGACGTCCAGGTCAGGGTGTCGGCGCCGGTGACCGGCGGCGACCTGCCCATCATCGTGTTCTCGCACGGCTTCGGGGAGTCGATGGACGGCTATGCCCCGCTGGCCGACTTCTGGGCCGCCGGCGGCTTCGCCGTCGTCCAGCCGACCCACCTCGACTCGCGTCGGCTGAACGTCACGCCCGGCGACCCCCGCCACCCGGAGATCTGGCGCATCCGCGCCGAGGACCTGACCCGCGTCCTGGACGGGTTGGACGCCGTCGAAGCCGCCGTCCCCGGCCTCGCCGGACGCCTCGACCGCGGCCGCATCGCCGTCGCCGGGCACTCCTGGGGCGCCCAGACGGCGGGCATGCTGCTGGGCGCGCGCGTCCTCGACGCCGAGGGCGTCCCGGGCGCCACCAGGTCCGACCCGCGGGTCAAGGCCGGGGTACTGCTCGCCGCCGCGGGCACGGGCGGCGCCGACCTGACGCCGTTCGCCGCCGAGAACCTCTCCTTCATGAACCCGGACTTCACGGAGCTGACCACGCCGACCCTGGTGGTGGCCGGGGAGAAGGACCAGTCCGCCCTGACCGTCCGGGGGCCGGACTGGTTCACCGACGCGTACCACCTGAGCCCGGGCGCCACGAGCCTGCTCTCCCTGCCCGAGGCGGAGCACTCGCTGGGCGGGATCTCCGGCTACACCGTCACGGAGACGACGGACGAGAGCCCCGAACGCGTCGCGCTGGTCCAGCGGCTCACCGCCGCGTTCCTGCGCAGCGCGCTCGACCCGTCCGACACCGGCTGGACGACCGCGAGCGCCGAACTGGCGAACAGCGCCGCCCCCCTCGGCCGCGTCGAGTCGAAGTGACCTGCCGGGCGGTCAGCCGGCGGGCAGGGAGCGGCGGAGGATCTTGCCGGTGGCGTTGCGCGGCAGGGCGTCCAGGAAGTGGACGTCGCGGGGCACGGCGAAGCGCGCCAGGTGGTCCCGGACGTGGGCGCGGACGGCGTCGGCGTCGAGCGTCTCCCCCTCCCGCAGGACGATGTACGCGGCGGCGCGCTGCCCGAAGTCGTCGTCCGGGACGCCGATGACGGCGACCTCCCGGATCTGCGGAAGCTTGTCCAGGACCTCCTCGATCGCGGCGGGGAAGACGTTCTCCCCGCCCGAGACGATCATGTCGTCGTCGCGGCCCTGCACGAACAGCCGGCCGTCCTCGTCGAGGTGGCCGACGTCGCCGAGGCTCATCAGGCCGTCCCGCATCTCCTTGGTGTCGCCGCTGGTGTAGCCGGCGAACAGCAGCTCGTTGGCGGCGAAGATCCGTCCGGTGGTGCCGGGCGGGACGGGACGGCCGCCCTCGTCCAGGATCGCGACCTTCGTCCCGGGCGGCGGCGTGCCGGCGGTGTCGGGGCGGGCGCGCAGGTCGGCGGGGGTGGCGATGGTGACCCAGGACGCCTCCGTCGACCCGTACAGGTTGTAGAGGACGTCGCCGAACTCGTCCATGAACGCGGTCGCGAGCGTCGCGGGCAGGGCAGAGCCGCTCAGCGCGGCGATCCGCATCGAGGACGTGTCGTACTTGCGCCGCGCGGTCTCCGGGACGTCCAGGATGCGCTGCAGCATGACCGGCACGGCGACGAGCGCGGTCGCCCCGGTGGCCTCGACCGTGCGGAGCGTCTGCTCCGGGTCGAACCGGGACCGCAGGACGATCGTGGCGCGCAGCGAGATCGCCGTCTGCAGCATCGCGTAACCCCAGGTGTGGAACAGCGGCGCCTCGATGAACATCCGCTCGTGCACCCGGTACGGGATGCGGGACAGGATCGAGGTGAGCGGCGACAGACCCGGGCGCGAGTGCCGGTCGGCGCCCTTGGGACGGCCGGTCGTGCCCGAGCTGAGGACGATCGTCCGGCCCGCCCTGGCCGGCGGTTCGACCGGCCCGGCGGGCGCGGTGGCGATGGCGTTCTCCAGCTCCGAGCCCGTCCCGCCGGCCGTGATGACGTGGACGGTCTTCGGCACGGCCGCGATGAACCCGGCGAACTCGGAGTCGGCGATCACGACGTCCACCTGCTGCTGCCGCAGGACGGTGAGGAGCTGCTCGGTGCTCATCCCCGTGTTGAGCAGGAGGAGGTCGGAGCCGCGCTTGCTGCACGCGACGAGCGCCTCGACCATGCCGCGGTGGTTGCGGCAGAGCACCGCGACGCGGGGCGAGTCGTTGAACCGGCCGAGCGCGGCGGCGAGGCGGTCGGTGCGGGTGTCGACCTCGCCGTAGGTCAGCTCCCCGACGTCGTCGATGATCGCGACGGCGTCGGGGTCGCGGGCGGCGGCGGACGCGACCGTCCCGCCGAGCAGCGTGCCCCAGCGGCGCAGCGCGTTGAGCTGGCGGGCGACCTTCAGCGGCGGTCCGGGACGCCACAGCCCGCTGCGGGCGAACATGCCGCCCGCCCGCGCGGCCGACGCCGTGCGGCGCCCGAACTCCGATCGTCCGCTCATCTACCGCCTCCGAGGGTCAGTGATTCCGGATACCGACCGTATAAAAGCGGCTATTCGTACTCTTCTACCTCAACCCAGCTCTTCAGCGCTGTTGTTGTTACGAAGCTGACAACGAACCGCCCTTCGCGGCGGGTACCGGCTCGTCCGCCTCGGCGGGTCCTGCGCGAACCGTGAGTAGGCTGGGCTGACCATGGAGACCTCCGGCGGACTGCGCGAGCCCAAGGGCGGCCTGCGCGAGCGCAAGAAGGAGGCGACGCGCCGCGCCCTGCACGAGGCCGCGATGCGCCTCGCCGTCGAGCACGGCCTGGACGAGGTCACCGTCGAGGCGATCGCGGACGCCGCCGGCGTCTCCCGGCGCACCTTCTCCAACTACTTCGGCGGCAAGGAGGAGGCGCTCCTCTACAGCGGCGAGCAGCGGATGCGGTCCCTGCTGGAGACGTTCGAGGAACGTCCGCCGGACGAGTCGTCCTGGACGGCGTTGCGGGCGTCGTTCGACGCCGTCCACGACCAGTTCGGCGCGCTCGACCCGCAGTGGGCGGCGCAGGTCCGGCTCGCCCGCAACCACCCGTCCGTGCTGGCCCGGCAGCTCGCCCACTACGCCGGACTCGAACGCTCCCTGGCCGAGCTGATCGCCGCCCGCGACGGCCTCCCGCCCGGCGGCCTCCGCCCCCGCATCATGGCCGGCGCCTTCATGACCGCCCTCCGCATCGCGTCGCTGACCTGGATCGAAGAGCAGCCGGTCCGGACGATGCCCGACGCGGTCGACGAGGCCCTCACCGAGATCGCCCGCGAGTTCCGCTAGCAGCGCGGAACGCCCTCCCGGGTGATCCCTCGCTGACACACCGGCCGTCCGCCCGGTTAAATAGTCAAACTATGAACCGGATCTGGGATGCGAGGCCATGAGCGCGGAAGACGGCGAACGGGACGATCCCGGCTTCTGGACGTTCGTCGACCTCGCGGGACGGCGGCTCTCGGAGGAGTTCGGGTTCTCCGACCGGCTCGCGACCCGGCTGCTGCTCACCCTCAACCGGGCCTCGGCGATCGTCACCTATGACCTGGAGTCCACGGTGCACCGGCCGCGCGGGCATTCGTGGGCGGGGTTCCGGCTGCTGTTCGTGACGTGGCTGGCCGGGCCGCTGGAGCCGGGGCGCGCCGCCACGCTCGCCGGGATGAGCCGGGCCGCGGTCTCCAACCTCGCGAAGACGCTGATCGCGGACGGCATGATGGCCCGCGCCCCCGGCGAGCGGGACGGCCGGTCGGTGATCCTGTCGCTGACCGAGCGGGGCCGGGAGGCGATGCTGGAGATCTTCGCCGGGCAGCACGAGCGCGAACGCCAGTGGGCGGGCACGCTGACCGAGACCGAGCAGCGCATGCTGATCATGCTGCTGGACAAGCTCATCTCCGGCCGTACCGCCTTCGGCGCACGGGAACGCAGTTAACCCTTCCCTGGACGGGAGAAGAGTCGTAGTGTCGGCACAAAGTAGTTAATGCGTTAATCATCGGAGGCGAGGGACATGGCCCACTACCGTCGGGTCGGCCACGTGCCGCCGAAACGCCACACCCAGCACAGGGACGGCGGCGAGCGGCTCTACTTCGAAGAACTGATGGGCGAAGAGGGGTTCTCGTCCGACTCGTCCCTCCTGTACCACCGGGACATCCCGTCCGCGATCGTGGACTCCCGGGTCTGGGACGTCCCGGACATGGCGACGACCCCCAACCACCCGCTCAAGCCCCGGCATCTGAAGCTGCACGAGCTGTTCCCCAAGGAGACCTGGGCCGAGACCGACGCCGTCACCGGGCGGCGGGTGATCCTCGCCAACAACGACGTACGCCTCTCCTATGTCGTCTCCGCCGCCGACTCGCCGCTGTACCGCAACGCGACCGGCGACGAGATCGTCTACATCGAGTCGGGCACCGCCACGGTCGAGACGGTTTTCGGCACGCTGTCCGCCGGACAGGGCGATTACGTCATCATCCCGACGTCCACCACCCACCGGTGGCTGCCGACCGGCGACCAGCCGCTGCGCGCCTACGCGATCGAGGCGACCGGCCACGTCGCACCGCCGAAGCGCTACCTCTCCCGCTACGGCCAGTTCCTGGAGAACGCCCCGTACTGCGAACGCGACCTGCACGGGCCGTCCGATCCCCTCATCTCGGACGAGACCGACGTCGAGGTCCTCGTCAAGCACCGCACCTCGCGCGGCATCGTCGGCACCCGCATGACCTACGCGCGGCACCCCTTCGACGTCGTCGGCTGGGACGGCTGCCTGTACCCGTTCACGTTCAGCGTCCACGACTTCGAGCCGCTCACCGGCCGCGTCCACCAGCCGCCGCCCGTCCACCAGGTGTTCGAGGGCCACAACTTCGTCGTGTGCAACTTCGTGCCGCGGAAGGTCGACTACCACCCGCTGTCGATCCCGGTGCCCTACTACCACTCCAACGTCGACTCCGACGAGATCATGTTCTACTGCGGCGGGGACTACGAGGCGCGCAGGGGCTCCGGCATCGGGCAGGGCTCGGTCTCCGTCCACCCCGGCGGCCTGGCGCACGGCCCGCAGCCCGGCGCCTACGAGCGCAGCATCGGCGTCGAGTTCTTCGACGAACTCGCCGTCATGGTCGACACCTTCCACCCGCTCGAACTCGGCGAGGGCGGCCTGGCCTGCGACGACCCGGCCTATGCCTGGACGTGGGCGGGCCGGCGATGATTCCCGCGTTCGCTCTCGGCCTGTGCGACGACGCGGCCGTCTTCCCGCCGGGCCTCGCGCCGCTCGCGGGCGCCGTCCCGGCCCACCGCGCGCACCGCGCCGCCCCGTACGCCGGCCTCGTCGGCCCCCTCGTCGTGCCCGCGACCGCGCTGGACGAGCTGTACCCGCTGCTCGCCGGGGAGCCCCTCGACGTGTCGGTCACCGCGCCCGGCGGGCCGTGCCAGGCCGCGAAGGCCCTGCTCACCGCCGCCGACCTGCCGATCACCGTGCGCGGCCTGGAGGTCGCCGTCCCGGCCGGCATGCAGCCGGACGAGTTCTTCCGCCTGCTCGGCCGCGCCACCGTGCCCGTCTATGTCGAGATCCCGCGCGACGACCGCCGTCCCGCGATGATCGCCGAGGTGGCGGCCCGCCGGCACCGCGCAAAGTTCCGCACCGGCGGCGTGAAGGCGCACCTCTACCCGGACCCGGACGAACTGGCCACCGGCATCAAGGCGGTCGTGGACGCCCGCGTGCCGTTCAAGGCGACGGCGGGGCTGCACCACCCCGTCCGCAACACCGACCCGGAGACCGGCTTCCACCAGCACGGCTTCCTGAACCTGCTGCTCGCGACGGACGCCGCCCTGCGCGGCCGTCCGGTCCCCGAACTGGCCGCGATCCTCGCCGACCGGGACGCCCCGTCCATCACGTCCCGCGTCTCCTCGCTCGGCGAGGCCCGGACGATCGCCGCCCGGGGCCGCTTCGTGTCCTTCGGGACGTGCAGCATCACCGACCCCTTGAACGAACTCGCGGACCTGGGCCTGCTGGCGTCCGCGCTCCAGGAGAGCACTCGTTGACTTCCTCCCCACGCCTAAAGGCGGGGGATTCCAACCGTCGCCGGTTGGGTTTCCTGCTTCGTCGCCGTCTGCCCGCTCGGCTTGCGCCGTTTGGGTCTTACGTCGGCTCCACAGGCCGTGACCGCCAGCCCGGCGGCCAGAATGTTCTTCGCGGCGTTGACGTCGCGGTCATGGCGGGCGCCGCACCCGCACTCCCATTCCCTCACGTCGAGGGGCATCGCCCCGGCGACCGTGCCGCACGCCCCGCACAGCCTGCTGGAGGGGAACCAGCGGTCGATCACCACCAGTTCGCGGCCGTACCAGTCGGCTTTGTACTCCAGCATGGTCCGCAGGTCCCGCCACGCCGCATCCGAGATAGCGCGGGCCAGGGAGTGGTTGCCGACCATGCCCGCGACGTTCAGGTCCTCGATCACGACCACTTGGTTCTCGTGGACGAGCCGAGTCGACAGCTTGTGCAGGAAGTCCCGCCTGCGGTCGGTGATCCGCGCATGGATCCGCGCCACCTTCTGCCGGGCCCTGTCACGGTTGTTCGACCCCTTGGTCTTGCGGGCCAGGTCCTTCTGCGCGCGGGCCAGGCGTTCCCGGTCGCGGCGCTCGTGCCTGGGGTTGGTGACCTTCTCCCCGGTCGACAGCGTCACCAGCGACCTCACCCCGGCGTCGATGCCCACGGCCGTCTCCACCGGGTCCAGGCGGGCGATGGCGTCCTGGCACAGCAGGGACACAAACCACCGCCCCGCCGCGTCACGCGACACTGTGACCGTGGACGGTTCGGCGCCCTCGGGCAGCGGCCGGGACCATCGGATGTCCAGCGGCTCGGACATCTTCGCCAGCGTCAACCGGCCGTCCCGCCACGTGAACGCCGACCGCGTGTACTCCGCGCTCTGCCGGGACTTCTTCCGCGACTTGAAGCGGGGGTAGGCGGCGCGTCCGGCGAAGAAATTGGTGAACGCGGTCTGCAGGTGCCGCAGCGCCTGCTGCAGCGGCACGCTCGACACCTCGCCCAGGAACGCCAGTTCCCCGGTCTTCTTCCATTCGGTGAGGAGCGCGGAGGTCTCCACGTAGGAGACGCGGCGCTGCTCGGTGTACCAGGCGCGGGTGCGTTCCTCCAGCGCCCGGTTGTACACCAGGCGTGCGCAGCCGAACGTGCGGGACAGCTCCGCCGCCTGCTCGCCCGTGGGATAGAAGCGGTACCGGAAAGCCCGCTTCACCTGCCGCGCCATGCCTCACATCCTATCTTCCCGCCGGTGAGGTTCGCCCACATGTTCGAGGTGACACCCGGGCATCGCGCGGGGGCGTGTTTCCTCCCCAGGGCTAAAGCCCGGGGTCTCCACACTCAGGAGCTTTAGATGACCCGCATAGCGATCCCCGGAGACTCCCTTTTCGGGCTCGCCAACCTCCCGTACGGCGTCTTCTCGACCCCTGGCACGACCCCACGCGCGGGCGTCCGAGTAGCCGATCACGTCGTAGACCTGGCCCTCGCCCTGGGCGACGACGTCTTCGCGGCACCGTCCCTGAACCCGTTCATGGCGCAGGGCCACTCGCGCTGGGTAGAGGTCCGCGAACAGATCCTCGACCTGGTGTCGGACGACATCCCGGACGAGGCCGTCCACCCTCTGGACGCGGTCACCCTGCACATGCCGTTCGAGGTCGCCGACTACGTCGACTTCTACGCCTCCGAACACCACGCGTCCAACCTGGGCCGCCTGTTCCGCCCCGGCGCCGAACCGCTGATGCCGAACTGGAAGCACCTCCCGGTCGGCTACCACGGCCGCGCCGGCACGGTCATCCCGTCCGGGACGGAGATCGTCCGTCCCCTGGGGCAGCGCAAGGGCGAGGACGCACCGACCTTCGGTGAGAGCCGCCGCCTCGACATCGAGGCGGAAGTCGGCTTCGTAGTAGGCACGGGTTCTCCCTTGGGCACCCCGGTAACCACAGAGGACTTCTCCGAACGCGTCTTCGGCGTCGTCCTGGTCAACGACTGGTCGGCCCGCGACATCCAGGCATGGGAGTACGTCCCCCTTGGCCCCTTCCTAGGGAAGAGCTTCGCGACGTCCATCTCCCACTGGGTCGTCCCCCTCCTCGCCTTGGAAGCGGCCCGCGTAGCAACCCCGCCCCAAGACCCCGAGCCTCTCCCCTACCTCCACGAGAAGAACCCGTGGGGCCTGGACCTGACTCTTGAGATCTCCTGGAACGGCCAGGTCGTCTCCCGTCCGCCCTACCGCGAGATGTACTGGTCCCCCGCCCAGATGCTCGCGCACATGACGGTGAACGGCGCCTCGTCCCGCACCGGCGACCTGTTCGCCTCGGGCACGGTCTCGGGCCCCGCCAAGGAGCAGCGAGGCGCGTTCATCGAACTGACCTGGGGCGGCAAGGAACCCATCCAGGTCAACAACGAACCCCGCACCTTCCTGGAGGACGGTGACGAGGTCAGCATCACCGCCACCGCCCCCGGCCCGTCCGGCGCCCGCATAGGCTTCGGCGAAGTCAAGGGCCGGGTCCAAGCCGGGCGGGACGAACTGCCCCACTGAGCATCGAGGCGCGATGAGTTCTGCGGGGTACGGCGGTCGTACTGTCGGACCCGTCACCGAGGAGGACTCCCGATGCGCAGCGTGACCTATTCGATGAGCGTCTCACTTGACGGCTACATCGTCGGGCCGGACGGCGGCTTCGACTGGACCGCGCCCGACGAGGACGTCTTTCGCTCCTGGATCGACGAGATACGGCAGGTCGGCGTCCACCTGCTGGGCCGGCGGCTGTACGAGACGATGCTGGTCTGGGAGACCGCCGACCAGGATCCATCGCTCGACGACGCGAATCTCGAATGGGCCGCGCTGTGGAAGGCGCTCCCGAAGGTGGTGTTCTCCACCACGCTGTCGGCGGTGCAGGGCCATGCCCGCCTTGCCTCCGGCGGCCTCGCGGATGAGGTCGAGCGGCTGCGCGCCGAGCCGGGGGAGGGCGACATCGCGATCGGCGGCGCGACGCTCGCCGCCGAGGCGGCGGCATTGGACCTGATCGACGAGTACCGGATCCGGGTCTACCCGGTCCTGGTCGGCGGTGGCCTTCCGTTCTTCCCGCAGCACGAGCGCCGGGTGGACCTCGAACTCGTCGAGACCCGCGACTTCAACTCGAAGGTCGTCTACCACCGCTACCGCGTAGCGCGCTAGCCCTGTCGCAGGCCACGCGGGGTCGTGCTCAGAGGGCGGGGGGCTCGGGGCGGATCATGACCGGTTCGGACGCTGTGCCTCTGATCACCAGGGTCGCTCCCAGCTCGCGGGCTTCGGCGTCCGGTGGCTCGGCCCGGCCCAGGACGCCGACCTGGGCGCCCGCTTCGATCACTCCTTCGTACACGCGGATGCGGCAGGTCGCCGGGGAACCGTTGCGGTAGCCGTCCGCGCGCAGGAGCCGGTCCGCCCAGGGGGCCTTGTCGAGCGTCGTCACCGGGGCCGTGTAATCCCGTTCGGCCGCGACCCGTCCGCCCGGCGCTCTGACCAGCGCGACGCCGGTGCCGTCGTCGAGGAGGAAGTCGACCGCCTGCTCGAAGCGGTGCGTCCCGCCGGAGCCGTCCGAACTCGGGACGATCGCCAGCTCGCGGGCGAGGTAGGGGCGTCCGCTGGCCTCGCTCGCCGGGACGGCTCCGACCGCGATCGCCCGCCCCGACAACCGGCACGTGCCGGTCGCCGGGGCGTCCGCGACCGTCGATGGGGGCGTCCCCTTGAACGCGCGCTTCACCGAGCCGCCGGCCCGCCGATGCATCAGGAAGAGCCCGCCCAGGGACACCGCGACCAGCAGCAGAACGAGAAGTATGTCCATGAGCCCTCCCCCGGGCCGCGGCACGCAAGACCCACCGCATCCTGCCGGAGAACCCCGGCGGCCACCAGAGCTCAGGCGCGCTGGCGCGCGCCGAACAGTGCGCCCGCGAACCTGAAGAGCATGACGACCGGCAGAATGAAGGCGTAGAAGAACATGAAGTACTCGCCGCCGTCGAAGATGAATCCCAGGTACACGGCATAGCCGAGGAAGCCCACGCCGAACGCGAGGTTGAGCAGCCTTTCGCCGACGCTCTGGCCGCCCCCGATGGCCGCCATGAGGAGCATGCCGAAGCCGGACACCAGCAGAAACACCACGTACCACGAGAATGCGGCATCGGCGCTGAAGTCGATATTCATACTGTCCTTCTGAATGTGCGTGACAAAGCTGGATGATCATAGCGGGCGCGGGCCAGTGGATCTTCAGATGGCCTGATCAGGCCACCGGCGTCCCTCGCCGCGCCACCACTGTTCCGGGGCCTTACAAGGGCTCCGCACGGCAAATCTCGATGGACGCCGGCGCCGTTGTCCCAGCTGCAGATCAGCTGCCATGCAGGGATAGCGCGACCTTGCGGCCGGCGAGGCCGATCGCGAACATGGCGGCGCCGGCCAGGACGGATTGCCAGGGCAGGGTGGCGACCAGGGTCAGGCAGCCGGCGGCGCCGAGCACGTTGAGGACGCGCGGCCAGCGCCGGTCGGGGGCGGGTTGGGTGAAGGCCGACGCGTTCGCGATGGCGTAGTAGATCAGCACGCCGAAGGAGGAGAACCCGATCACGCCGCGCAGGTCGACGGTGGCGACCAGCGCGCTGACGGCGACGGCGAGGGCGATCTCGGCGTGGTGCGGGACCTGGTGGCGAGGGTGGACGGCGGCCAGCCAGTTCGGCAGGTCGCGGTTGCGGGCCATCGCCAAGGCGGTGCGTCCGATGCCGGCGATCAGCGACAGCAGCGCGCCGAGTGCGGCGAGGGCCGCCCCGACGCGCACCACGGGCGCCAGTGACCCGGCGCCGGCGGCCTGGACCGCGGTGGTCAGCGGCGCGGCGGCGGCGGCGAGGCGCTGCGGGCCGGCGGCCAGCAGGACGGCCGCGCCGACGATCAGGTAGACCGCCACCGCGATGGACAGGGCGAGGAGGATGGCGCGGGGAATGACGCGCCGCGGGTCGCGGACCTCCTCGCCCATGGTGGCGATGCGCGCGTAACCGGCGAAGGCGAAGAACAGCAGCCCGGCGGACTGGAGGATGCCGTAGACGCCGCCGGCGCCCGGGCCGGAGAGGTTCGCCGTGCTCGCGCCGCCGCCGGCCGCGATCCCGATCACCACGACGGCCAGCGCCGTCAGGCTGGTCGCGACCAGAACGCGGGTGGCCAGCGCGGTCCTGGTGACGCCGCGGTAGTTGAGCGCGGCCAGGCCCACTACGGCGGCGACCGCCACGGTCCGTCGCACCCACCACGGGCCGGGCACCGCATAGGACGCGAAGGTGAGCGCCATCGCCGCACACGACGCGGTCTTGCCGACCACGAAGCCCCACCCGGCCGCGAAGCCCCACCACTGGCCGAGCCGCTCCCGTCCGTAGACGTACGTGCCGCCCGAGGTCGGGTAGACGGCCGCCAGCTGCGCGGACGCCACCGCGTTGCAGTACGCGATCACCGCCGCGACGGCCAGGCCGATGAGCAGGCCGGTGCCGGCCGCGCGGGCGGCGGGGCCGAACGCGGCGAACACGCCCGCCCCGATCATCGACCCCAGGCCGATGACCACCGCGTCCCCGGTGCCCATGCGGCGCGCCAGGCGACCGGAGCCCTCCCGGGCGGGCTCGGGTGAGCCGGGTCCGTCGTCCGACCGTGGCGAGAACACTTCCGGCCCTCCGAGGCTAGTTGCATCAAACTGATTTGATGTATTATCGCGACATGGAGCTCTCGGATCAAGCCGCTCCGGCCTTCGTGCGGCTGGCCGCGCACCCGTTGCGGTGGCGGCTGCTGAGCGAGCTGTCCGTGAGCGACTACCGGGTGCGCGAGCTGGTCGACCTGATCGGCCAGCCGCAGAACCTGGTCTCCTATCACCTGCGGCAGCTGCGCGGCGGCGGGCTCGTCACCGCGCGCCGCAGCGGTTTCGACGGGCGGGACAGCTACTACCACCTGGACCTGGAACGCTGCGCGCACGCACTCGCCGCCACCGGCGCCGCCCTGCACCCCGCGCTCGGCGCCGCTCCGGTCCCGCCGCTGGAGTCACCGGACGACCGGCCGGTCGTGCTGTTCGCCTGCACCGGCAACAGCGCCCGTTCACCGATCGCCGAAGCGCTGCTCCGGCACCGCAGCGGCGGCCGCATCGAGACGGCCAGCGCGGGAAGCCACCCGAGGCAGCAGATGCACCCGGAGGCCGTGCGGGTGCTGAACGAGCGTTTCGGCATCGACATCTCCGACCGGCGACCCCGGCATCTCGGCGCCTTGGACGGCCGCCGGTTCGACTACGTGATCACCCTGTGCGACAAGGTCCGCGAGGTCTGCCCCGACTTCGGCGACCATCCGCGGCGCGTGCACTGGAGCATCCCGGACCCGGCCATGGCCGGGGACGCCGCCTTCGCCGGCACGGCGGCGGAGATCGACACCCGCGTCCGCCATCTGCTGCCCCAACTCGTCCGTCCATCACGGGAGGATCGGCCATGACGACGCCCGACCAGCTCGCAAGCATCCGCTATCTCGTCGACGACGTCCAGGCGGCCGTCGACTTCTACACCACCCACCTCGGCTTCACGCTGCGCACCAACCCGGCGCCCGCCTTCGCGGACGTGGTTCGCGGGCGGCTGCGGCTGCTGCTGTCCGGGCCGGCCAGTTCGGGCGCCCGCGCCACTCCCGAGCCCGCCGTCCCCGGACGCAACCGCATCCACCTCATCGTCGGCGACCTCGACACCGAGATCGATCGCCTGCGCACCGCCGGGCTGACGTTCCAGGGCGACGTGGTCGCAGGCCCCGGCGGACGGCAGATCCTGCTCACCGACCCCGCCGGCAACCTCATCGAACTGTTCGAACCCGCCGCCCACTGACAACGGGGGTCATCGGCCGACGGGGCGGCCCAGCAGGGCGGCCAGTTCGACGATGGGCGGCGCGTCGGCGGGGGCCGGTTGCGGTGGTCCGAACGGGGTGCGGCCGGGTGGGATGTCGGCGAGTTTGGCGCGGCTGAACTCCAGCACCTGCCGGACGATGTCGTCCGGGAAGCGGGGTTCTTGCCCGGTGGCCTGGGCGAGGTCCCAGCCGTGGACGACGGCCTCGACGGCGCGGATGTGCGCGGCCGCGACACCGGGCACCGGCCCGACCGGGACCTGGACGATCTGTTCCAGCACGCCCGGCCGGGACAGCGCGGTGAGCAGGTCCTGGGCGGCCGTGCGCTGGGCCTTCACCGGGTCGTCGCCGAGCACGCCGGTGTCCTGCGGGCCGAGGGCGCTCGGCGGCGGGGGTGCCTCGCCGCGCAGGATCGCGGCGAACATGCGGTCGCCGAAGACCACGTGACCGACCAGTTGGCGGACGTTCCAGTCCGTGCACGGGGTCGGGTCGTCCCACTGGCCGGGGCGGACGCCGGCCACCAGGTCACCGGCCACCGCCAGCACCGTGGCCAGATCTTGCACAGGGGACGAAGTCATACCCGCACCTCCAAGTGACCGATGCTTCCAAGTGACCGATGTTCCACGCTACGTCCGGCCACCGTAAGAATCCGTGACCGTCGCCTCTGGCGCGTCACCATACCTGCGAGTATGGTCTCCGTACCATGGAGTATGGAAGCGAGATCGTGCAGCGTGTCCGGGAGCTGGCGCTCGTGCTGGCCGAGCGTGCCGAGGCCGCCGAGGCGGCCCGCCGGCTGCCCGACGAGACCATCGCGGACCTCGCCGCGACCGGGCTGTTCGGCATGCTGGTCCCCGCGAAGTTCGGCGGGCCCGAGCTGGGCTTCGAGGAGATGGCGGCGGCGTGCCGGGAGGCGGGCGCGGCCTGCGCCTCCACCGGGTGGCTGTCGGTGATCTACACGCTGCACAACTGGATGGTCGGGCTGTTCCCGGAGCGGGCCCAGGCCGAGGTGTGGGCGGAGCGGCCGTACGCGCTGATCCCGTGCGTCCTGTCGCCGTCCGGCACCGCGCAGCCCGTGGACGGCGGCCACACCGTCACCGGCCGCTGGTCGTGGGGCAGCGGTATCATGCACGCCGACCACGTGATGGTCATGGCGCTGGTCACCGTCGGCGACACGATCGAGCCGAGGCTCTTCCTCATGCCGCGCGAGGACGTGACCGTCCACGACGTCTGGCACACGAGCGGGATGCGGGGCACGGGCAGCAACGACATCGAGGTGCCGGACGTCTTCGTCCCCGAGCACCGCTCCGTACCGCTGCTGGAGCTGACCGCCGGACGCTCGCCGGGAGCCGCCGTCCACCCGAGTCCGCTCTACCGGACCCCGCTGGTGCCGGTGTTCGCGCTGACCGGCGCGGCACCCGTGCTCGGCGCCGCCGAGGGGGTGCTGGCACGGTTCACCGAGCGGATGACGACACGCGTGATGTCCTA
This sequence comes from Actinomadura latina NBRC 106108, assembly GCF_001552195.1. Classification (GTDB taxonomy): domain Bacteria; phylum Actinomycetota; class Actinomycetes; order Streptosporangiales; family Streptosporangiaceae; genus Spirillospora; species Spirillospora latina. The sequence continues at coordinate 177,426 of NZ_BCQS01000018.1, read as the reverse complement.
CAGCGGTGAGCGGCAGCGCGACCTGATGAGCGGGCAGATCCGGTTCGCCGCGGCGACGGCCGACCTCGCCGCCGCCCGCCTGCTCCTGGAGGACGCGCTGCGGGCCGTGGCCCGCACCATCGCCGAGGGCCGTGTCCTCGGCATGACGGACCGGGCGCGGGCCCGGCTCGTCGCCGCGCACGTGGCCGCGACCGCGCACCGGGTCGTGAACGAGCTGTGCTCCGCCGCCGGTGCGAGCGCGCAGTTCACGTCCTCCCCGTTCCAGCGGGCGCAGCGCGATGTGAATACGATCTCTGGACATGTGGTCTTCGACCCGGACGCGTCCTACGCCCTCTACGGCCGGATCGGGCTGGGCCTCGACCCCGGCCCGGTCGTCCTCGTCTGACCGGCGGTGGACGGGGGCATGACGACGCGAACGAGGATGGCGCGGCGCGACTGGATCGAGGCCGCCTACCTGGAACTGGCCCGCGCGGGCGAGCGCGGCGTGACGATCAACGCGCTGGCCGCCCGGCTCGGCGTCACGAAGGGCAGCTTCTACTGGCATTTCACCGACCGTCCCGAGCTGATGCGGGCGCTGCTCGACCGGTGGGCGCACGAGCGGACGGACGAGGTGTGGGGCCTGTCCCTCGGCAGCACCACCGATCCGCGCGAACGGCTGCACCGCATCCAGGCGCTCGGCCGCGAGGTCGCGCCGATCGACCGGGCGATGCGGCTGTGGGCGCAGCACGAGCCCGCGGCGGAGGAGGCGGTGCGGCACGCCGACCGGGCGCTGCTCGGGCACATCGCCGGCTGCCTGGAGGACCTCGGGTTCGGCGCCGAGGACGCGCGGCTGCGCGCTCTGCTGATGCTGCGCTCGTGGGTCGGCGGCTACCTGATGCCCGGCGAGAGCGACTCCGGCCTGTACGAACGCACCTTGGAGATCCTGCTGGCGCGGCCTACGTGAGCCCGGCGAGGAACGCGAGCATCGCCTCGTTGACCTCGCCGGGCGCCTCCATCTGCACGAAATGCCCCGCCCCTTCAACGATGTGGACGTCGCGGAGCCCGGGCACCAGCCCCTCCATCTGCTTCAGCGCGCCGGATCCCATCATCTGGAGGACGGGGTCACGCTCGCCCACGAGGAACATCGTCGGGACGGTGACGGGCTCGTCCGGACGGTTCTGCTTCTCCTCCCAGACGCGGTCATAGGCCCGGTACCAGTTGAGGCCACCGGTGAAGCCCGTCCGGCGGAACTCATCGACGTAGTGGGCGAACTCGTCCTGCGACAACCATGGCCACGGCAAGGGCGGGGCTTCCGGCAGCACATCGAGATAGCCGTTGCCTTCGCTGGGGTGCCGCCAGATGTCGAGGTTCCGGTATCCACCGCTGAGAGCCCAGAACACGTTCGCCAGGAAACGCGCTGGTTCGGCCCCCAACTCCTCGTCCGCGGGCCCCTTCTCCTGGAAGTAGTGCACATGGACGAAGTGCTGCGCCGCCATCCGCGCATAGATCTCCGTGGGCGGACGCTTCGAAACGGGCATGCGCGGCACGCTCAACTGCATCAGCGCCTTGACCCGTCCGGGGGCCCACTGGGGCAGGTCCCAGACGAGGGCGGCCCCGAAGTCGTGCCCGGCGAAGACGGCGTCCTCGATACCGAGCCCGTCCAGGAGCCCGACCATGTCCGCGACGGTGTGCCGCCGGTCGTACTCCCTCGGCGAGGCGGGACGACCACTCCGCCCATAGCCGCGCATATCAACCGCGATAGCCCGGTACCCGGCCGCCGCCAGCACCGGAAGCTGATGCCGCCAGCTGTACCAGAGCCCCGGAAACCCGTGGCACAACAGCACCGGAGGCCCGTCACCCTGCTCGGCGACATGAAGAGCGATGTCGCCGACGTCCACCATCCGATGCCGGACGTTCCCCTCGCCGAAGCTCATACCGACGATCCTCGGTGCACGTCCCGCTCCGATCCCTCTGCCTCCCGTTCACCGGGACACCGGTGGACGGCGCGTCCCCCGGCGAACCAGAGTCGGCGACCATGCCGAGTCCCGACATCGCCGCGCGCATCGCCCGGCTTGAGGCCATCGAGGACATCAAGGCCCTCAAGCACCGCTACCTGCGCGCCTGCGACGCCAAGGACCCCGCGGAATTCCGGACCTGCTTCATCGCCTCGGGCGCCTCCATCGACTACGGCCGCCTGGGCGCCTTCGACGACGCCGACGGCATCGCGCGGGTCTTCGAGAGGATCGCCCTCCAGAAGATCGACGGCAGGAACGCCATCCTCGACATGCACCACGCGATGCACCCGGACATCACCGTCCACGGCGAGGCGACCGCGTCCGGCCGATGGACGCTCAAGTTCCGCCAGGTCAACCTGTTCGACAACACCGAGACCGTGACCACCGGCGAGTACGACGACGAGTACGTCATCGAGGACGGCCGCTGGAAGATGGCGAAATGTCACTTCCGCCGCTACTGGTCGATCACCCGCCCGATCGGTCCGGACTGCCGCGTCGACCAGTAGCCGGGACGTCCGGCGGGCCGTCCCTCAGTGGGCGGCGGCGGGGTTGCGGACGGTGACGTTGATCCGGTTCCAGGCGTTGATCGCGGCGATGGCCATGATGAGGCCGGCGAGGGTCTCCTCGTCGTAGTGGTCGGCCGCGTCGTTCCAGACGTCGTCGGGAACCCCGGCCGGGTCGTCGGCGATGCGGGTGGCCGCCTCGGCCAGCGCCAGCGCCGCCCGCTCCTCGTCGGTGTAGTAGGGCGCCTCGCGCCAGGCCGCCACCGACCAGAGCCGCTCGTCGGTCTCGCCCGCCTTCTTGGCGTCGGTGGCGTGCATGTTCACGCAGAACGCGCAGCCGTTGATCTGGCTGACGCGCAGCCTGACCAGCTCGAGGGTGCTCTGCGGGACGCCGCTGCCGTTGACGTACGACTCCAGCGCGAGCATGGCCTTGTACCCCGCGGCGGCGGGCTTCACGACGCTCATTCGTGCCTGCATGGGTGGTTCCCTTCCTCAAATCTGGACGTCTTCTATCCAGGATTAGCCGATGGCCGGACGCCCTGCCGGGCCCGGCCGGGGGTCAGATCCGCAGGTTCGCGAACCAGGCGCGGGTCTCGCCGGGCGTGGCCGGGAGGCGGCGCTCCACGGTGTCCCGGAGATCGGCGAGGGTCTGCCCGGCCAGCTCCCTGCGCCAGGCCAGCTCCGCCTTCCGCATGGCCTGGGAGACGAAGCACCGCTTGCGGTAGTCGACGCCCTCGTGCTCGCCGGGCCCCTGCCGCAGGATCTCCTTGCACTGGAACGCCTCGTCCGGGCCCTCGATGGCCGTCACCACATCCAGCAGCGTGACGTCCGCCGGGTCTCGCGCGAGCCGGAACCCTCCGCGCGGCCCGGGGGTGGACGTGAGGATCCCGGCGCGGGCGAGGGCCTGCAGCTGCTTGTTCAGGTAGGCCGCGGGCAGCGCGTAGTACGCCGCCATCCTGGCCGCCGTCATGGCCTCCCCCGGCTCCAGCCAGGTCAGGTTGAGGCAGCTGTGGATCGCCCACTCGACCCCCTCGCTCATCCGCATAATCCTGGATACTAAGCATCCAGTATTGTTGCCGCAACCCGGTGGGCGGCGCCCGAGCACCGCCGGCGCGGCGCTAGGGTCCGCTTTGTGAGCACCGCGAACCCCACCTTCCGTTCGGCGACGCCGGCCGACGTCCCCGACCTGGTCGACCTCGTCGAGAGCGCCTACCGCGGCGACTCCAGCCGCGCCGGGTGGACGACGGAGGCCGACCTCCTCGACGGTCAGCGCACGGATCCGGACGCCGTCTCGGCCGTCGTGACCGGCGCCGGCTCCCGCATGCTCGTCGCCGAGGTGGGCGGCGTCCTGGCCGCCTGCTGCCAGCTGGAGAACCGGGACGACGGCTGCGCCTACTTCGGCATGTTCGCCGTCGACCCCGCCCGCCAGGGCGACGGCCTCGGCAGACAGGTCCTCGCCGAGGCCGAACGCGTCGTGCGCGACGAGTGGGGCGCGAAGGAGATGCACATGACGGTGATCAGCGTCCGCGAGGACCTGATCGCCTGGTACGTCCGGCGCGGCTACGTCCGGACCGGGGAGACGAGCCCGTTCCCGTACGGCGACGAGCGCTTCGGCCTCCCCAAGCGCGACGACCTGGAGTTCGAACTCCTGGTGAAGAAGCTCGGCTAAGGGCGCGCTACACATTCCCGAGCAGGCGTTCGAGCCGGCCGGCCGCCGCTGCCGGCCCCGGTGCGGCGGCTATGCGGCCGGCCAGCGACAGCGCGGCGGCGCGGTAGGACGGGTCGTCGATGACCGTGCGGACGGCCGCCGCGATCTCCCCCGGATCGGCAGCCTCGCCGTCCAACGCGATACCGGCGCCCAGGCCGGCCGCGCGCCCCGCCAGGATCGGCTGGTCGGCGGCCGGGTTCGGGAGTGCGACGACCGGCGCGCCGTGGGCGAGCGCGGCGGCCACGGTGCCGTGCCCCGCATGCGTCACGACCGCCGCCGCGTGCGGGAGGATCTCGGCGTGCGGCAGCCACGCCAGGACGGTCGCGTTCTCCGGCACGCGCAGGCCGGCGGCGTCCATCATCCCGGTCGTGATCAGCAGGCGCGGCCCGCCGGCGGCGAACGCGTCGAGAGTGCGCTGGATGCGTGAGGTCTGGTCCCACGCCAGCCCGGTGGAGAAGCCGGCCACCACGAGGGGCCGCGGGTCGTCCGCAGGCCAGGGCGGCTGCCAGCCGGACGGCGGCTGCTCCTCGAACATCGGGCCGACGTAGTCGAAAGGCGCCTGGTCGGCGAGCGGATCCAGTTCGCGGACGCTCGCGCACAGGGTCGGGAACGGCTTCCACGCGTCCCAGAGGCGTTCGAGGGCGGGACGGCCGGCGCCGCCGCGCAGAGCGTTGACGGCGGGCAGCAGCATCTGGTCCATCGCCTGCCCCGGCGGGCAGAGCGCCCCCGGCGCGCTGTGCACCAGCACCGCCGCCGGGATCTCGGACGTCTCCAGCCGGGCGAGCGCGCCGAACATCAGGCAGTCGGCGACCACCCCGTCGTAGGAGCCGTCCGCCAGCGCCTCTTCAACGTCCGCCGCCTGTTCCGGGCAGGCCCAGACCGCGCCGACCAGCGCGGGCAGCCAGCCCTCCGGCGGCGGCGCGGCGGGGTAGCCCGCGTCCGCGCGGGGCAGCGGCCGGAACGCGAACCCGGCCCTCTCGAAGCGGGCCCGCTGGCCGGCGTAGCCGGCGAACGTGACCTTGTGGCCGCGCGCCGCCAGATGCTGCGCAAGTGCGATCATCGGGCCCTGGTTCCCGGCCCCGTCCCAGGTCAGCAGCAACCAGCCGGACATGTCACGCTCCCTCCAGCAGAGACTCGATCATCAGCGTCATCGTCGCCTCGGCCTCGGCCCTCGCACGTCCCATGTCCCGGCGCAGCAGCTTCCAGGTGTAGACGTCGCAGGCGCAGACCAGCGCGTCGACGACCATGGCGCGGCGCTCCTCCGGGACGGCGGCGAGCCGCGGGCCGAGCTGGCTCTCGACATGCCGCCGGTGCCGGGTCCGCCCGATCCGCACGATCGGCGCGACCGCGGGGTCGGACTCGTCCGCCAGGTTGCGGACCACCACGTCCCCGAACTTCTCGTAGTGGTCGAACCATGCCGTCACCGAGGCCGCGACGTCCCCCGGTTCGGGCCGCCGCAGCTCGTCGCCCATCTCTTCGAGCACCTTCTCCAGGGCCAGCTCGATCAGCCGTCCCCGGTTGCCGTACACGCGCAGCACCGTCGGCACGCTCACGCCCGCCCCGGCGGCCACGTCCTCCAGCCGGACGTCCGAGCGCAGCCGCGAACTCAGCAGCGTCACCGCGGCGTCCAGGATCCGCTGCCGAGTTGCCTCCGCCGACCGCGCCCGAGCCCCCTGGGTGTACGACCTTTTCATGATAATCGATACTAACACGAAAGTAGGTCGGCATGACCACCGCGTTGGACGCGGTTTGAGGGTTGGCCGACCGACAGGCCGATCCGCCAGCCGAAACCGCACGCGAACTCTCACTGGGTAATTCAATGAAACGATTGAAGGCGGAGGTGAGAGCGGTGAAGTTCGTGCTGGAAGTCGATATGAGCGAAGGCGCCGTGGCCAAGGACGCCGCCAAGGAGTTGGGGCGGATCCTGCGGTACTGGGCGGGCAACGTCCGGCATTACGAGTTGAAGGCCGGCGACGAGTCTGACATCTTCGACTCCGACCATCGCGATGTCGGCCGGTGGCGGATCGTGGAGACCTCCTGATCCGCCCGAACGAAGGAAACGCCCGGCCGGGGAGCCCGGCCGGGCGTTTCGCGGGGGGCGGTCAGCTCACGTGAGGTTCTTCGGCCGGTACGCCTTGTACTGGCTGCCGCTGGACAGGCCGTACGTGCGGGTGCGGTGGTCGGTGCCGTAGCCGCCGCGCTGCTCGTACGCCCAGTAGGCGGTGTGCTTGCTGGACGTCCACTTCTCGAAGATGACGACGTGCCGGGTGGTGTTGCTCCCGATCGCGTCGATGATCAGGTCGCCCTTCTTGAGCTGGGACATCTTGATGCGCGTGCTGTACTTCGACGACGCGAGGCCGACCGTGTTGGGGCCGGGCTTCGGCAGCCGCAGCGTCATGGACGCGTAGCCGGAGCAGTCGGTGCGGTAGCCGCCGTGGGTCTTCGACTGGCTGTAGGGCACCCGCTTGCTGGTGTGCGGGTGCCAGGTCTTGGCCCGGGTGATGACCTGCGCGCGGGTGACCTTCGGGACGGCGGCCACCGCGACCTGGCCGTCCGCCGCCTGCAGCTGGACGCCCTGCGCGGGCGCCGAGGGCGCGGCGGACGTGGACACCCCGGTGAGGCCGAAGACGGTACCACCGGCCAGCGCCAGCGAGCTGACGCCGATGAGAAGAGTTCGGGGGGAAGCCATTGGAAATCCTCCTGGAATGGCTGGGAATTGCACCCTTGACGGGAGCCGTGAGCGGGAGTTCTGCCGATCGACCCGGCAAACATTAGGGACTGCGCCGCCGCATTCGCCAATCACGCCGGAAGGTTGGGACACGCCGCGCATGGGACGGCTCTGACCTGCGGGGACATGACCCCGCGACAGAGCCGGGCGGGACGGTGGGACAGAATTGAGCCACTCCTGTCGATCACCATGGGTGCACATTCGAAAACGGTAGGTGATCAATCGAGGATGCCGTCCGTGCACCTGCGGAGCGGGCATAATGGGCCAGCGCTGAACCGAGTTTCCGATGCGCGCATAAGCGCCGGGCGACTTTCGCATCGGCGGTGTGACCTGCGGGAGAATCGCGAATGAGCCGAAGCCGACCACCGACTCCGTTGCCGGACGGCCTGCCGGAGGCGGTGCGCATCCTGCTCACCGAGCTGCGCGGGATGAAGGAGGAGTCCGGATACGACCTCCGCGCCCTCGAACGCAAGACGCACGCGAGCCGCTCGTCGTGGGGTCGCTGGCTCAGCGGCGAGACATGGATCCCCGCGGACGCCGTCCGCTCCCTCGCCGACCTGTGCGGCGCCGACCGCCGCCGCATGGAGATCCTCTGGGAGGTGGCGGACCAGGCCAGGCGCCCGTCCCCCGGCACGGAGACCGCGTCCGGCCCGCCGCCCCCGCACGACCCGGACCCGTCGCCCAGCGCGGAGGCTTCCGGGGCCGGGTCCTCTTCACCCGGCACGGGGCGTGAAAGCGGTGCGGGCTCCTCGCCCGGCGCGGAGGTCCCACGCGGCGCGGCGCCCTCGTCCGGTGCGGGGACGGGCGGCGGGAAGCGGCGGCGGTTGCTCTTTCTCGGGGCCGTCGTCGCATGCACGCTCGCCGCCGGGACCGCCGGGGTGGCGCTCGGGGCCACGCTGCACGGGACGGCGGAGGACGGCGGCAGGGACCAGTCCGTCTCGCCCGCCGGGGCAGCGCCACCGAAGGTCAAGGTGATCACTCGGCGGGAGGCGATGGCGCGGACGCGGGCATGGCATCCGCACGCTCCGAACCGCGTGCCCTACGACCAGACGGCCGGCTACCAGGGCTACCGCACCGACGGCTCGGGCTACGCGTCGATGGTGCTGGGGCTGCCGAAGCCCGGCCCCAACTCCGCGCTCCTGGAGGCGTCGTACTGCCGCCATATCGGGCAGTCGGCGCTGCGGCCGGGCGACCTCGTCATCAAGGCGAGCGGCGGCGCCGACGTCCGCGAGGTACTGATCTTCGACAAGTGGACCAGCGGCCGGCACACCGCCTACTGGGCCTACCAGCAGCGGCGCGGCTACGGCACCGACCACCTGGTCACCAGCGAAGGGCTCGCGCCGGACAGCGGCCATCACGGCTGCCGCCCGTACAACCTCCAGGACGACCCGGTCGGCTGAGGCCTACCGCCGGAATTCGGAGAGGAGCGCCGCGCGGTCGTCGATGTAGTGCAGGGCCAGGGCGAGGACGACCAGGTCGCAGGAGCCGTCCGGAACCCAGGTCAGCGGCCGGGACAGGTCGTGGACGCGCAGGTCGGCGCGGCCTCCGGTGCGCGCCAGCGCCATGTCGACGAAGCTCGAGCTCGCGTCGCAGCCGGTGACGCGCGCCCCGCGTCGCAGCAGCTCGGCGCTGTACAGGCCGGGGCCGCAGGCGGCGTCGAAGACGGACAGCCCGGTCACGTCGCCGGCGAGGCCGAGCACGGCGGGACGGTCGTAGAGGGCGTTGTAGGCGCTGACTTCGGCGTGGATTGCATACTCGTGGGCGAAACGCTCATACATGTCGTTGATCGTGCCAGAAAAGATCAACTCGTTCTGTCAGGGGGACGCCCAGTCCCGGTCAGGTCTCCCGAACGGAAACGCGTCAGCCCGCGGGTTCGCGCTGCGCCTCGCGCTGCGCGGCGCGCGATTCCTCGGCCATCCTGCTGAGCTCCTCGACGCGCTCCTCGTCCCGGGTGAGGTTGTCGCCGGTGGCCGGGTCGAAGATGTGCACCCTCGAGGTGTCGATCCACAGTTCGGCCTCGCGACCCGGCGTGATCAGGCTGGCCGCGTCCAGCGCGACGACGGCCTGGGTGCGGAGCTGGTCGCTGTCGAGTTCGCGGGACAGGTCGCGCAGTTGCGCGGCGAGTTCCGCGGGCGCCTCGTACGGGACATAGGCGTACAGCTCATTGCCCAGCCATTCGGTGACGTCCACCCGGGCCCGGACGATACTGCCCTTCGCCTTCTTCTCCTCGCTGACCAGCGAGGCGTCCTCGAAATGCTCCGGCCGGATTCCCACCAGCACCACCGAACGGTCGCCGACCGCGGCGGCCTTGCGCGCGTCCCGCAGTTCGAAGCGGCCCAGCGGCGTGTCGAGGAAACCGCCGTCCACCGACGCGGGCAGGAAGTTCATCGACGGCGACCCGATGAATCCCGCCACGAACAGGTTGACGGGCTCCTCGTACAGTTCGCGCGGGCTCCCGACCTGCTGCAGGACGCCCCTGCGCAGCACGGCGACGCGGTCGCCGAGCGTCATCGCCTCCGTCTGGTCGTGCGTGACGTAAACGGTCGTGACGCCGAGACGACGCTGGAGACGCGCAATCTCGGTGCGCATCTGCCCGCGCAGTTTCGCGTCCAGGTTCGACAGCGGCTCGTCGAAGAGGAACGCGTCCGCCTGCCGGACGATCGCCCGCCCCATCGCGACGCGCTGCCGCTGCCCGCCGGACAGGTTCGCGGGTTTGCGTTCCAGATGCTCGGTCAACTCCAGAAGCTCGGCGGTCTCCTCGACGCGGCGCCGCACCTCCTCGTCCGGCACCTTCGCGAGACGCAGCGGGAACGCGATGTTCTCGAAGACCGTGAGGTGCGGATACAGCGCGTAGTTCTGGAACACCATCGACAGGTTCCGCTGCCGCGGCGCGACCCTGTTGACGACCTTGTCGCCGATGAGCATCTCGCCGGACGTGATGTCCTCCAGCCCGACGATCATCCGCAGCAGCGTCGACTTCCCGCACCCGGACGGCCCGACGAGGATCACGAACTCGCCGTCCCGCACCTCCAGGGACACGTCGTTCACGGCCGGGAACCCGTCGCCGTACCGCTTGACGATGTTCTTCATGGTGATGGCGGCCATGGCTTCCCCTCAACCCTTGACGGCGCCGGACGTCAGCCCGGCCACGATGCGGCGCTGGAACGCCAGGACGATGATCACGACCGGGACCGTGACGACCACGGCGGCGGCGCAGATCGCGGTGGTCGGCTGCTCGAAGTACGACTCGCCGGTGAAGAACGCCAGCGCGGCCGGCACCGGCCGGGCGTTGTCGGTGGAGGTCAGCGAGATCCCGAAGACGAAGTCGTTCCAGCAGAAGAAGAAGGTCAGGATCGCCGCGGTGAACACGCCGGGCGCCGCCAGCGGGACGATCACCTTCCGGAACGCCTGCCAGGTCGTCGCGCCGTCCACCTGCGCGGCCTGCTCCATCTCCCACGGGATCTCGCGGAAGAACGCCGACAGCGTCCAGATCGCCAGCGGCAGCGCGAACGAGATGTACGGGATGATCAGGCCCGGCCAGGTGTCGTACAGGCCGATGTTCCGCCACAGGTCGAACAGCGGCCCGACCAGCGACACCACCGGGAACATCGCGATGGCCAGCGCGAACGACAGGATGATCCTCTTGCCGGGGAACTCCAGCCGGGCGATCGCGTAGGCGACGAGCGTCGCGAACACCACCCCGATGAACGTGGCGATGAGCGAGATCCCGATCGAGTTGATCAGCGCCGAGGTGAACAGGTCGGTCTTGAAGACCGTCTCGTAGTTCTCCCACGTCCAGTCCTGCGGGAAGAACCCCTGGACGTTGCCGATCTCGCTGGGCGTCTTGAACGACAGCATCACGATCCACAGGATCGGGAACGCCGTCCACACCAGGATCAGCAGCGAGGCGACGATCCACAGCGACTTCGAACGTGCCGACTCCATCAGCGGTCACCTCGCACTTGGGACAGGTCCACCCGGAACCCCTTGATGAACACGGCCGCGATCAGCACCACCGACAGGAACAGCAGCACGCCGACGGCGTTGCCGAGGCCGAGCTCCGTCCGGGTGATGATCTGCTGGTAGGTCAGGAACGACAGCACCTGCGTCTTCTCCTGGCCGGACGTCATGATGAAGACGTTGTCGAAGATCCGCCACGCGTCCAGCGTCCGGAACAGGACCGCGACGAGGATCGCGGCCTTCATGTTCGGGATCGTGACCCGCTTCAGCCGCTGCCACGCCGTCGCGCCGTCCACCGTCGCCGCCTCGCCGAGGTCGCGCGGCACCTGCGCGAGCCCGGCGAGCAGCAGCAGCGACACGAACGGCGTCGTCTTCCAGATCTCCGACAGGATGATCACGAACAGCGCGGCCCAGCGGTCGGAGAACCAGGCGAAGTCGCCGAGCCCGAACCAGGAGTTGACGAACCCGGACTGGACGTCGAACGCGTACTTCCAGGCGAACGCGGAGATGACCGTGACGATGCCGTAGGGCAGCAGGATCGCGGTCCGCACCGTCCGCCGCCCGAACACGGCGCGGTGCATCACCACGGCCAGCGCGAAGCCGATGACCAGCTCCACGCCCACCGTCACCACGGTGATGATCAGGGTGGTGAGCACGGTCTGCCAGAACAGCGGGTCCGACAGCGCGGTCCCGTAGTTGGCGAGGCCGACGAAGCGCCGGTCGTCGGGCGCGGTGAGCCGGTAGCTGAACAGCGACTGGTAGATCGCATTGATCAGCGGGTACGCGGTGACCAGCAGCATCACCACCACGGCGGGCGCCGACAGCAGCAGCCCCAGCCTGCGCTCGGCCCGGCTCCGGTCGGAGATCTCCGCCCGGACGGGGGCGCCGGCGGGACGCTTGAGCGCCGTTTCTGCGGACGTCATCCGAACACCTCCGTTAGAGCAGGGCCTTGCCTCGCAGGACCTCGCGGATGAATTCGGCGGACTTCCGCGGCGTGGTGGCCGGGTTCACCGACGCCGGCGGGTGCCACCGGTTCTGGATGGCGCCGGACACGTCCGCGTAGTACGGCGTGGCCGGACGGGGCGCCGCCGCGGCGATGGAGTCCCGCATGAGCGGGGCCATCGGGAACTCCTTGAGGACGTCCGGATCGTCGAAGATCGCGGGACGGGCGGCGACGTTGCCCTCGTCGAGCATGTACCGCTTCATGTTCGCGGGTGAGGTGATGCAGCGGACCGCGTCCACCGCCAGGTCGTCGCGGTGCTCGCCGTACGCGCCGATCCCGATCTCGATGCCGCCGAACGGCGGCCTGCTCTCCTGCTGCGGGTTCACCCTCGGGTACCGGGCCCAGCCCAGGTCGTCGACGACGTTCCGGTCGATGGCGCCCGCCTCGGCGTCGCCCTTCTCGGCCCGCCACACGTAGCCCCAGTTGAGCAGGAAGCCGCCCCTCGGCCCGTTGATCGTCGCCCGGGACTGCTCCTCGATGTCGGTGGACAGCGTCGGGCTCGCCGCCGTCGACCGGGCCAGCCTGGAAATGATCGACGCCGCCTGCCGGCCGGCCGGGGAGTCGATGTCGATGGCGGCCTCGTCCCCCTTCTCGGCGTCGCTGAGGATCCGGCCGCCGGCGGAGGCGATCAGCGAGTTGATCCACACCGTGTAGCCCTCGTACCGGTTGCCCTGCACGCCGATCGTGGTGTTGGTGCGGACGGCCGCGTCGATCAGCTTGTCCCAGGTGAAGTCGGGCGCGGTGGGGTCGATGCCCGCCTTCCGCGCCACCGACTTGCGGTACCAGAGCAACTGGGTGTTGGCCCAGAAGGGCGCCGCGTAGAGCTTGCCCTTCCACGTCGAGCTCTGCACCGCCGTCTCGAACACGCCCTCGGTCAGCGGCCCGGCCTCACTCGCGGTGAACGGCCGCAGGAACCCGGCGTTGGCGGCCTCCGGGACGAACACGGGGTCGAGGCTCATGAGGTCGAGCCCGGAGTCCTTGGCAGCAAGCCGCCTGATCAGCTGCTCGCGCTGCTGCGTCGCGTCGCTGGGCAGCAGCGACGTCTCGATCCGGTACTTCCCGCCCGCCGCCTGCGTACAGGATTTCGCGATGGCCGCCTGCCCGCCGTTGTCGGGGTTGATGTACCAGGTGAGCTTCGGCGTCCCGTCGCCGCTCCCGCACCCGGCGAGCCCCCCGGCGAGCATCATCAGCGCGACCGCCGCGGCGGCCCCTCCCGGTGGACCGTGCCGCCCGGCCACCCTGCCCCGCCGCCGGCGGCGTCCCGGCACGTCCGCACTGTCCGCTCGTCCGACTCGCTCGACCATGCGGGCCTCCCGAAGCCTCCCACCAGGCTGCGAGCACTTCCGCGGGCCGCACCCACGGCGGGAACGGACCTCCATTCGAACACCGCACCCGCCCCCTGTCGAGAACCAAATGCGTAATCATCCGGGACAACATCCGCCCCACTGATCACGACAGTGTAATTGCGTCCCACCATTCAGGGAAATGGGCGCGCTAAACCATGCGGACGGTCACTTTTGCATTGTCTCCGGACGCACTGGAGAAGGCGCGGAGGGCTCGCGGACCCCGACCGACCCGCGAAACCTCCGCGCCTTCGCTTTCGCGGGCGGGCTAGTAGCCGCCACCCGAGCCGTAGCCGCCGCCTCCGTCACCGGTGCCGGTGCCCGCACCGGTGGCGGCGGCCTTCTTGCCGGTCGGGGTGGTCGCCCACCAGACCCCGCCGACGCCCTGGCCGTTCGTGTCGCCGGGCTGCTCGTCCTGCGCGTAGTAGTACATGGGCCAGCCGTTGATGGTCAGCTGGCATTTGCCGTCGTCCTTGCGCTCGATGAAGTTGACGACCTTCTTGCTGACGCCTTCGAGTTTGAGCTTCTTCCAGCCCTTGAACGTCGCGGGCGGCCACGCCTTCTTGCACTTGCCGAAGCAGGTGGTGGTCGGCGGCTTGTTGGTGTCCTTGTCGAATCGGTAGAGCGTCCGGCCGTTCCCGTCGGTCAGGATCGTGCCGAGTTTCGGGTCGCTCTTCGCCTTGATGACCGTCCAGCCCTTCCAGCGGTTGTCGGTCGCCTGCTTGACGGGAGTGGCCTTCTTGCCGGTCGGGGCCGCGGCGTACCAGGTGCCGCCCACTCCCTGGCCCTTCACGTCGCCGGGGCTCTGGTCCTTGGCGAACCGGTACAGCGGCCATCCGCCGAGCGTGACCTGCCAGGTGCCGTCCGGCCGCTTCACCTTGCCGACGAGCGACTGCTGGACGCCCTGCACCTCGGTGTCGCCCGTGCCGGCCGCCGCCGGCGGCCACGCCTTGGCGCACGCGTCCGCGCAGGTGGACGCCGGCGGGCGCGCGGTGTCGTTGTCGAACCGGTACAGCGTCCTGCCGTTCCCGTCCGTGACGACCTTGCCCAGCTTCGAGACGCTGGCCACCTCCAGCGCGGTCGGTGCGGCGGCGGGCGCCGCCGGTGCGGCCGGTGCGGCGGGCGCCTGCGCCCCGGTGTTCTGCTTCGCTCCGGGCCGCTCCTGACCGCACGCGCTCAGCACGAGCCCCGATGCGGCGAAGGCGGCCACGACGGGGATCGCCCAACGTGGGAATTTCATCGGTCCTCCAGGTCGTCTGGGCCCGGTCTCCGGTCCGGGTCCGCACGTTGATCCAGGTCGAGCTGCCGCACCGCTCTTCCGGATCGAGGAGGAGTACGGTGAGCCGCGCGGAAGGGTTCAAGCCCGGGAACCGGATGACCGCGGAAAAGGTCAAAGCAGGACGAAGACCGGCAAGGAAGGCAGCGGTGACCGGGAACGAACCTGCGGGCGGCACGATCGACCTGAGCAAGGAGCCGGTTCCGGCGCGGCCGGGCCCGGCCTGGATCGTCGTCCCGGCCCGGGTCATCGCGCTGATCGTCGTGCTGCCGCTGCGCCTCGTCCACGACCTGCTCGTGGTGACCGGCCGCGGCCTTCGCCGAGGTTGGAACGCGCTGACGCGGGCACTCGGGCGGCTGGGCCGCTTCATCGGAGGGCTGCTGCGCGGCGTCTGGCTCGCGTTCTACCGATGGCTGCTGGCCCCGATCGGACGACTGATGGCGGCCATCGGGCACGGGGTCGGCACGCTGCTCGACGTTCTCGTCGTCCGGCCGCTGCGGTGGCTCGGCGTCGTGGTGATCCTCGGGTTCCTGCGCTGGTTCGGGCGCGGGTCGGGTCGGCTGGGACGCTGGCTCTACCGCGTGCTGATCGCTCCGGCCGGCCGGCTGCTGGCCGTCATCGGGCGCGGGTTCGCGCTGCTCTTCCAGGGGATCGGGTTCCTGATCGGCGTGCTCGTGGTCATGCCGGCCGTGCTGCTGTGGCGGTACGTCCTGCGCCCGCCGCTGCTCGGTCTCGCGTGGCTCGGACGCGGCGCCTTCGCCCTCCTCGCCGCGCTCGGGAGCGTCCTCGCGTCCGGGCTGAGCGCCTTCGCGGCCGGGCTGGTCTGGTCATGGCGGCTGCTCGGGCGCTGCCTCGGGTGGCTGGGACGCGTGCTGTTCGTCCTTCCGGCACGGGCTTTGTGGCGGTATGTACTGGCTCCGGTGGTCGCGGGCGTCGCGGGCACGTGGCGGCTCGCGTCCCGCCTCCTCCGCTGGCTCTGGCGGACGCTCGTCGTCGTCCCGGTCCGGGTCGTGGTCGTCGCCCCCGCCCGCTGGATGGGGACGAGCGTGCTGCGCCCGATCGGCCACGGCATCCGGGGGGTGTGGCGAGTGTCGGTCCGTGAACCGCTCGCCGCCGCCCGGCGGGCGATGCGGCAGGCGAGCCAGGATGTCCGCCGCACCCTGCGCCGCAGTTTCGGCGGACGCTGAGGCCGCGCCGCCCCCGAGGGAGCCGGCGCGGCCTCCGCGCTATTCGCCGCGTTCGGAATCGGCGCGCTGCTCGGCGCGTTCGCGCATCTTCCTGAGCAGTTCCTTCTTCTCGGCGGCCGGGTCGCCTGCGGCGGCTCGGGACTTGCCCCGCCCGCCGCGCAGCTCGCCCCGCGACAGCTTCCTGCGCTGACCGCCCACGCTCGACATTCCGTTTCGGCCGCGGCCCTTGGACATGGTCTTCTCCCGTTCGGCTGGGTGTGCTGACTGCCTGCACCCAGGTCCGGCCGCGCGGGAGCGTGCAGCTCAGACGCGTATCGCGGCCCGGCCGGACCCGGCCGCGGGACGCTCGCGGTACACGCGCTTCGGAGTGGGCCGCCACAGGGTGGCGGCGAAATCGATCAGCATGCGACCAGGCTAGGCATCGCCTCAGGGGGTCCTCAACGGGTTTTCGCTGGGCGGGCCTGAGATACTCACGGTGATGTATCGACTCCTGTTCTCACTCGTCGTCTCCCGCGTCCCGGCGGAGACCGCACACCACCTGACCTTGCGGGCGCTGCGCGGGATCCAGTCCGTGCCGGGGCTGGCGCCGCTGCTGCGCCGGCTGCTCGCGGCCCGCGACCCGGGGCTCGCCGTGCACGCGCTCGGGCTGGACTTCCCGAGCCCGCTCGGGCTCGCCGCCGGGTTCGACAAGGACGCCGTCGCCTACGAGGCGCTCGGCGCGTTCGGGTTCGGCCACGTCGAGATCGGGACGGTGACCGGGCGCCCGCAGCCCGGCAACCCGCGCCCCCGGCTGTTCCGGCTCCCGCCCGACCGGGCGGTCATCAACCGGATGGGCTTCAACAACGCGGGCTCCGAGGCCGCCGCCCACCGGCTGCGCGAGCGCCGCGCCGGGACGATCGTCGGCGTCAACATCGGCAAGACGAAGGTCGTCCCGGAGGCGTCGGCCGCCGCCGACTACGTGGCGAGCGCCGAGCGGCTCGCCCCGTACGCCGACTACCTGGTCGTCAACGTCAGCTCCCCCAACACGCCCGGCCTGCGGAACCTCCAGGCCGTCGAGCATCTCCGCCCGCTGCTGACGGCCGTCCGCGAGGCCGCCGACCGGGTGACGGCCCGCCGCGTCCCGCTGCTCGTCAAGATCGCGCCGGACCTGGCGGACGACGACATCGACGCGGTCGCCGACCTCGCCCTCGACCTCGGCCTGGACGGCGTCATCGCGACCAACACCACCATCGCCCGGGACGCCCTGCTCAGCCCGCCCGTCCTCGTGAAGGAGACCGGCGGGCTGTCCGGCGCGCCGCTGAAGGAGCGGTCCCTGGACGTCCTGCGCCGGCTGCGCACCCGCACCGGCGGACGGCTCACGCTGATCTCGGTCGGCGGCGTCGAGACGGCCGACGACGTGTGGGAGCGCGTCCGGGCGGGCGCCACCCTCGTCCAAGGCTACACCGGCATGATCTACGGCGGCCCGCTCTGGGCGCACCGCGTCAACCGCGCGCTCTCCCGCCGCCTCCGCGCGAGCACCTTCCGCACCCTGGACGAGGCCCGCCGCTGACCGTCCGCCACCGGCAACCATCCGCGACGCGGCCGACCGTCCCACAAAGGTGACGGACGCCCGGCGGGCCGGGCTTTGCCGGTTGGTTGCCCTGGGCGGCGGCATCGGTCCGGGCGGGCGGGGCACGGGTGCAGGTATGGCCGGCGAGTCCATGTCCCGCAGGACGCTGCTCGTCCGGGTGGCGCTGGCGCTGCTCCTCGCGCTCCCCGCGATCGTGACCCGGGCGGGCGGGTTCGATCTCCCCGCGGTGGCGGCGATGGTCGTGTTCGGCATCGGAGTGCTGGCGGCGGCGATCCTGCTGATGTGGGCGGCGGAGACCGCGCGCGCCGACATGTCGGGCGCGCTGGCGATCGCGCTGCTGGCGCTCATCGCCGTGCTGCCCGAGTACGCCGTCGACCTCTACTACGCCTACGCCGCCGGGACGAGACCCGCGTACACCGCGTACGCGGCCGCCAACATGACGGGCGCGAACCGGCTGCTCGTCGGGGTCGGATGGGCCCTGGTGGTGCTGGCGTTCACGCTCGGCGTCCGCCGCGCCGCCGGACGGGCAGGAGGACGCGGCGACGGACGGGGCGGCGGACGGGGCGGCGGACGGGGCCGGCACGCGGCGCGCGGAACCGGCCGCCGGGACGTCCGGCTGACCCCGCTGCACCGCATCGAACTCGGCTTCCTCGCGCTCGCGGCCGTCCTCGGCTTCATCCCCGCGCTGACCGGCGAGATCGGATGGTACATCTCCATCGTCCTGATCGCGCTCTACGTCCTCTACATCGTGCGGATCTCGCGGGACCGCCACGGGGACGTCGAGGAACTCGCCGGCGTCCCCGCCCGCCTGGTCACGCTGCCGAAGCGGCGGCGGCGCCTGGTGACCTGGGCCGGGTTCGCGCTCGGCGCCGTCCTCGTGGTCGTCTCGGCGAAGCCGTTCGCGAACGCGCTGGTGGACGCGGGCGCGTCGCTCGGCATCGACGAGTTCCTCCTCGTGCAGTGGCTGGCGCCGCTCGCGTCCGAGGCGCCGGAACTGCTCGTCGCCGCCATGTTCGCGTGGCGGCTGCGGGACGCCGACGCGATCGGGACGCTGCTGTCCAGCAAGGTGAACCAGTGGACGCTGCTGATCGGCACCCTGCCGATCGCCTACCGGATCGGCGGCGGCGCCTGGTCGCTGCCGCTGGACTCCCGGCAGACCGAGGAAGTGCTGCTGACCGCCGCGCAGACCGTCCTCGGCCTCGCGCTCCTCATCGACCTGGTCTTCAAGCGGTGGGAGGCCGCGGTGCTGTTCGTCCTGTTCGCGGTGCAGTTCGTGCTGCCGAGCGAGAGCGCCCGGCTGGTCCTCTCCGGCGTCTACCTGGCGATCGGCTTCTCCGTGCTGATCGCGCGCCATCGCGACCTGGGTTCGTCGATGGCGACGGTCGTCCGCACTAGGTGAAGAAACCGTCCGCGATCAGCTCCGGCAGGACGGCGTCGGCATGCGCCCGCACCTGATCCGCGTCCGCACCGGTCAGCTGAGCGATGGCGCCGAGCAGCGGATCGAGCGGCAAGGTGCCGTCGCAGACTCCCGCGAGGCCGGCCTCGACCGTCCCGACGCCGGCCGCGCGCCGCAGCCGCCCCGGCTGCCGCAGGACGATCCGCTCCGGATCCTCGGCACCGGGCGGGCCGACCTGTTCCTGGACGAGCCCGGGCGCCGCCGCCAACACTTGTCCACAGCTTGTGGAAAACCCGGCGCCCTTCTTCAGCCCGTCCAGAACGTCCTCGACATAGGCGCCTACGGGCTCCTCGACGGCGTGCCGCAACTCCTCCACCCGGACCGCCGGACGCTCGCTCCGCCGCAACGTGATCCACCCGAAGCCGACCCCGACGACGTTCCGCCGCTCGAAGTGATCGAGCCACGCCTCATACCTGGCCCGGTACTCCGGTGTCCCGGCCTCGCACGAATCCCGCAGCCACAACTCGGCGTACTCCGCCGGATCCTGGACGTCCCGCTGGACGATCCACGCGTCGCATCCGTCCACCCAGCCACCGACGCGCTCCTCCCAGGGAACACCGTCGACATGCAGCCAATTGGCCAGGAGCTGGCAATATCCGCCCTCATTCAGGTAATGAGGCGCCTCCTTCACGAGCACCCGGCAGAAGTCGTCCCCCTCCATCCCGGACTCCCGGTAAGTGAATCGCGGCCCTTCGTCCGGCGCCACGACGAACGGCGGATTCGACACGATCAGATCGAACCGCCGCCCCCGAACCGGCTCCAGCAACGGCCCCCGCACCAACTCGGCGCCGTCCACGCCGGAAAGCGCGAAGCTCTTCGCGGCCAACTCCAGGGCCCGCGGATTGACGTCCGTAGCAGTGACGCTCATTCCGGGATTCCGGCCCGCCGCATGGACGGCCTGCACCCCGCACCCGGTCCCGAGATCCAGCAAGTTATCCACACCCCTGTGGACAACCAGCCGCGCAAGACTCCCGGACGCGCCGCCCGTCCCCACCACATGATCGCCACCGGGAAGGCGCCCCGCCCCGGGCCGCACTTTGAGATCAGACACGACATAACCGGCATGCCCGTCGCCGCTCACGTCCTCCAGCGGCTCAACCCGCGAAAGCGCGCGCATTTCCCCACCGGACACCTCGACGAGCCCCGCCGCCGCCCATGCGTCCGCCGGAATCGCGTCCGCCGGCACAGGCACCTGCAACCAGAACAGCCGAGTCAGCACTTCAAGAGGCGACGCGCCCCGCGTGGCCCGCAACGCCGGCACGATCTCGTCCCGCGCCAGCGCCCCACCCGCCACGGGCCCCAGCAGCTCACGCACCCCGCCGACCGTGTAACCGGCCTCGACCAGCAACTCACGCACCCGAAGAAGATCAGCCACCCGCCCATCCTCCACCCGGCGGACTACGCCAGATACCGCTCGAAGCCCTTGGCCAGGGAGTCGGCTATGCGCTGCCGGAACGAGGCGCTGGAGAGCTTGGCCGCGTCGGACTTGTTCTGCATGTTGCCGCACTCGATGAAGACCTTGGGGACCTTCGACATGTTGAGGCCGCCCAGGTCGTCGCGGCGGTCGATGGCGTTCTTGCCGAGGTAGTTGGAGTACGGGATGCCGGTGCCCTCGCGGTAGGCGTCGCGGAGCGCCTGGCCGAGCTTGGCGGAACCGGACACCATGTCGGCGTTCCGGCCGATGGAGATCGGCTCGATGATGTGGAAGCCGTGGCCGGACGCGGCGGCGCCGTCGGCGTGGATGGAGAGGGCGGCGTCGGCCTTGAGCTCGTTGCCGAGGGCGGCGCGCTCGGTGATGCAGGGGCCGACGCCCTTGTCGTCCTTGCGGGTCAGCGCGACCTTGGCGCCGCGTGCCCGCAGGATCTTGGCGAGCCGGTTGGAGACGTCCCAGGTGAAGGCGTGCTCGGCGTAGCCGGCGCCGGTCTCGGTGCCGGTCGTGTCGCACGCCTTGCTGCCGTTGCCGATCTTGACCTGCTTGTTGATCTCGGACGGGTGGTCGGCGTTCCCGCCGTTGTGTCCGGGGTCGATGACGATGACCTTGCCGTCCAGCGACGAGGCGTCGTCCTTCGCGGACGCCGGGCTCTGCTCGGCCGACGACGGCGCGTTGGCCGTGGGCGGCGCCGCGGTGTCGCCGCCGGACGGGCCCGAGGAGTCGTTGCACGCGGTGAGCACGCCGAGGCACAGCGCGAGACCGGCGACCAGCGGGCCGCCTCGATGGATTCGCACAGGCCGCTTCCTCCGTGATGACTTCGTTACCGGGACCCTGACAGTTTGCCCGGCCGCACGAGTTCGTCAAATGAAGTCCGGGAAATCAGCGGAGCGGGTCCTCCCTGCCGAGCAGCGCCGCGAGGGCTCGCGCCTCGTCCGCGTCCAGGCCGAGGACGACGCGGGGCCGCCCCCAGGGGTGGTCGATCGAATGGGCCACGTAACTGGCGACGGACTCCGACACCTGCTCGGCCAGGCCGCGCGCGTGCCGCCACTCCGACCACGCCTGTTCCAATTCGCTCGCCGCGCGCTGCGCGCACGACACCAGTTCCGGATCACGCACGAGCTGAACCCCCATAGGACTCTCCCGGTGGCCTCGTCCGGGCGGCCTCCCCCGAGGCCGCCCGGGTCCACCCGTCGGACGGTGAGTCCATTAACCACCCGGCACCGGGGCGGGGACCGGCGAATGCGGCAGGCTTGGCCAGCCCCTTACCCGGCCAACACCGGTTCTGGGGACGATGGACCGTCGCCCTACCACGGCCATAACCGGCCAGCGGGCGCGGCCTCAGCGGGAGCACGAACGTGCGGGAGCGAGATGCGGCGGGGGACGGGATTCGGGGCTAGCGAGGAGTCGCGGGAGCGGGCCCCGTGGTGGAGCGCACCACCAGGTGCGGGACGACCAGGTTCTGCCGGGCGTGCCGGGACGGGTCGCCGATGCGCGCGGTGAGCAGTTCGGCGGCCACCCGCCCCATGTCGCGGCGCGGCTGATCCACGCTGGTCAGCGATATGTGGCGGATCGCGGCGAGATGGGTGTTGTCGTAGCCGACGATCGACAGGTCGGCGGGGACCCGCATGCCGAGTTCGTCGGCGGCCGAGAGGGCGCCGGTCGCGACCAGGTCGTTGGGAGCGAAGATCGCGGTGGGGCGGGCGTCGCGGCGCAGCAGCGAACCGGCGGCCCGGTAGCCGCCGTCCTCGGTGAAGTCGCCGGGCTCGACGACGATCTCGGCGGCGAGCCCGTGCCGGTGCATCGCCTTCTCGTAGCCGGCGCGGCGGTAGTGGGCGGTGGTCGAGCGCGCGCCTTCGATGTGGGCGATCCGGCGGTGCCCGTGTTCGACGAGGTGGTCGACGGCCAGGCTCGCGCCGAGCTCGTCGTCGTCCACCACGATGTCCACCCCGTGCACGTCGCGCTCGCCGACGACCACCACCGGGACGCTCGCGGCCGCCTCCTTGAGCGACTCGGGGACGACGCTGAGCAGCACCAGCCCGTCCACGCGCATCTCCAGGAACGCCTCGACCGCCTCCGCCTCGAACAGCGGGTCCCAGCGGCCGCTGCCGACCAGCATCCGCAGGCCCGCGCCGTGCAGGCTCTCCTGCAGCCCGTCGAGGAACTCGGCGAAGAACGGGTTGTGCAGGTCGGCGACGATGGCGCCGACCAGCCGGGTACGGCCCTCGACCAGGCTGCGCGCGACGGCGTTCGGCCGGTAGCCGAGCTCGCGGGCGGCCTGCAGGACGGCCTGCCGCCGGCGCTCGCTCACATGCGGCGACCCCCGCATCACCAGTGAGACGAGCGATTTGGAGACTCCGGCGCGCTCGGCGACGTTGCGGATCGTCGGTTTCGGCGCGGGCACCGACCTCCCCTCGTCGCGCCCGGCGGGCGAGGAGCCGCTGCGCGGCCGGGGCACCGCGCCCTCTCCCTGCCTGTCGTACGGGGGGTTCGGTTCATCAGCTGACATGGCACTCCGTCCGGGGGGACCTGCAGGACCTGCCGCGACGGCGCGCCGCCGGGGGAGCCGGCGCGCCGTCCTCCGCTCGGGAGGAGATGCCATGATGCCGCGCCTTTCCCCCGAACCGTCGCAACAGGGAGTAACGGGCAGCCGGGAATGGTGGTTCAGGCCTGTGGTGTTCCGGATCACAGCGGTGTCCGCGGATGATCACGACCCGGTGAAAAGCCGGGTTGCGCGCCGGTCGGCGGGAGCTGCCGCGGGCCCGGCTCGGATACGCTGCCCACGTGGCAGAACGTGCGGTGGCCGGCGACAAGGCGCGGAGCCGGCAGGGCGGCGGACGAGGCCGGCGCAGGCTCAGCGTCGACGAGCGGCGCGAGGAGCTGATCGACGCGGCGCTCCAGTTGTTCAGCGCGCGCTCGCCCGAGGACATCTCGATCGATGACGTCGCGGCCGCGGCGGGCGCCTCCCGCGCACTCGTCTACCACTACTTCGGCGGCAAGTACGAGCTGTACATCGCGGCGCTCGGCAGCGCGGCGAAGAAGCTGTCGGTGCTGCTGGATCCGCCCGCGGAGGGCAAGCCACTCGAACGCCTGCGCATCTCGCTGCAGCGGTACTTCGACTTCGTGGAGAGCCACGCGGCGGGCTACACGGCGCTGCTGCGCGGCGGTCCCGCCGACCGCTCCGGCGAGGCCGGCGAGATCGTCGACGGCATCCGCCAGCTGCTGCTGGACCGGATCCTGCACTCGCTGGACGTGGGCGTGCCGCCGCCCGTCCTGCGCATCACGCTCCGCAGCTGGATGGCCGTCGTGGAGACCGCCGGCCTGGACTGGCTGGAGAACCGCGACGTCTCCCGGCCGGAGCTGGAGCGGCTGCTCGTCGACCAGCTCGTGGCCATCATGCAGACGGCCGGCCGCCACGATCCGGGGACCGGCGCCCTGTTCGACCGCCTCTCCCAGGAGGAGTTGGGCAAGTAACCCCTGGGGCTGCCGGGTCAGGTGTCCGATTGTGGACGATTGAGCCTAGGGTGTCCGAAATTCCGTGCAGGCCAGACCCCGCCCGCGTGTGCGCGGGCGGGATGCCGGCCGCACGGTGACCGGCCCGGGACCCACGGTTCTCGGATGACCGTGGTCCCCGGCCGCTCGTCCGGGAGGCCCCTGGGCCGGCCCTCGCGCGCGAGATCGCCCAGCGGCCTCCCGGCCGTCCCCCTGACGTGCGTGTTACTCCGAGCGCTGCTGCGGGATTCCCGCGAGCAGTGCCCGCACCTCCGCCTCGCGGTAGCGGCGGTGCCCCCCGAGCGTCCGGATGGACGTGAGCTTTCCCGCTTTCGCCCACCTCGTGACGGTCTTGGGGTCGACGCGGAACATCGTCGCCACCTCCGCCGGCGTCAGCAGGGGCTCGGCCTCTGGCGTACGTGCTGACATGTTTGCGGCCTCTCCTTCGTGGACCGATGACAGCGATCCTGCGATTGATCCTCGCGTGGTCACTGATGTCCCCTATGGCCCGAAAGAGCCACTATGACATCACAACGTGTAACCTTGCCACCACTCAGCGCAACAAGCAAGTTCCTGGCGGTAGTTGCGTGCAAACATCCCCGCACTCGCGGGGTGCCGCATCCGAGCGACGGCGACTGGGTCACGCTGCGTGATTCTAGCGACACGTATAGTCGTATCGCGCGCGGATTCGGGAAATTTGTTTTAGTTCGCCGCCTCGAGCGCCCGGACCGGGCGCCAGCGGGCCAGCAGCCGCTTGTACATCGCCACGGTCAGCTCGACCTCGCCGCGCTCCATCCCGGTGAGGGCCACGGTCATCTCGGCGACCGACTCGTCCGCGCGCAGGGCCCGGTCGTCCAGCAGGTGGACGAGCCCGCCGTAGTCGAGCTCCACCAGGGCATGCGGATGGAACTCGCCCAGCCACCGGCCGAGCGTCTCCAGCCGTCCGGCCGACAGGAGGTAGACCTCCTCCGTCCCGTCGCCGAGGTTCTCGCGCACCACCGGGAGCGCCGCCGCCACCCGGCGGCGCGCCTCGCCCATCGAGGTGAGGTAGATGAGCGTCCGCGCGGGCGCGGCCGTGGCAGGGCCCTGGCCCGCGAACTCCTCGGACGCCCCGGACGCCCCGGACGCCCCTGACGCCTCGTCGGACTTGCGGTAGCCGGTCCCCGGCGTGCCGAGCATCAGGCACCGCTCGCCGCGCGCGAACGGCACGAACCAGTCCAGCGGGACGTGCCAGGTGCTCGTCAGGATGTGCGGGCGCAGCGGCCGGCCGGCCCGCTTCCACTGCTCGAAGCCGCTCATCGCCCGCTCCGCGACCGGCGGCGGGACGAACGCGGCCGCGACGCCGGCCGCGTGCTCGTTCCTGAACCGCTCGAAGGCCAGCCACGAGCGCAGCCGCGTCGCCCACGGGCAGATGTAGATCATGTCGTCGAGGCGCCGCACATAGGCGTCCCTGCTCTCCCGCTCCGGGACGACCTCCGGCGGCGACCCGGTCAGCCTGAGCGCGGCATGGCGGTGTTCCACACCGAGCGCGTGGATCCGCCGCGGGCGCCGCCTGGAATCGGCGTAGACCGTCCACAGGGTCCGCGCGGGCTCCGGGAAGGCGGTCACCGGTTCATAAACCCGTAGGTACGCGGCGTACGGAAGCACCATCGCATCGTTACACGAGATCGGGGCGGACGTGGGCCATCCGGCACCCTAGTCTGATCTAGAGGACTGAGAGGAGGGCACTACCGTGCCTAATGTCTTCGGGGCGCCCCACAAGGGCACCGAACCCCGACACGAGCAGGTCGTCTTCTGCCAGGACGAGGCCAGCGGCCTGCGCGCCATCATCGCCATCTACTCGACCGCGCTCGGCCCGTCCCTGGGGGGAACCCGCTTCTTCCCGTACGACTCCGAGGAAGAGGCACTCGCCGATGTGCTGAACCTGTCCCGGGGGATGGCCTACAAGAACGCCTTGGCCGGGCTCGACCTCGGCGGGGGCAAGGCCGTCATCATCGGCGACCCCGCCATCGACAAGTCCGAGGCGATGCTGAGGGCGTACGGACGGTTCGTCCAGTCGCTGAACGGCCGCTACTACACGGCGTGCGACGTCGGCACGTTCAGCGAGGACATGGACGTCGTGGCGCGGGAGTGCCGCTTCGTCACCGGGCGGACGGTCGCGCACGGCGGTGCCGGCGATTCCTCGATCCTCACGGCGTTCGGCGTGTTCCAGGGCATGCGCGCCGCCGCCGAGACCGTGTGGGGCGCGCCCACGCTGCGCGGCAAGCGGGTCGGGGTGGAGGGCGTCGGGAAGGTCGGCCACCGGCTGGTGGAGCACCTGCGCGAGGACGGCGCGGACGTCGTGATCTGCGACGTGGACGAGGCCGCCGTAGACCGGGTCCGGTCACTGCACCCCGAGGTGGAGGTCGTCGCGGATGCGCACGCCATGATCCGCGCGGATCTGGACGTGTACGCACCGTGCGCGCTCGGCGGCTCCCTCGACGACGACACCGTGCCCGTGCTGCGGGCCAAGGTCGTCTGCGGCGCCGCGAACAACCAGCTCGCCCACACGGGCGTGGAGAAGGGCCTCGCCGACCGCGGCGTCCTGTACGCGCCCGACTACGTGGTGAACTCCGGCGGGGTGATCCAGGTCGCGGACGAGATCGAGGGCTTCAACTTCGACCGCGCCAAGGCCCGCGCCACCGGGATCTACGACACCACCCGGAAGATCTTCGCGCTGGCCGCCGACGACGGCGTCCCGCCGGCGGTGGCGGCCGACCGGCTCGCGGAGCGGCGGATGACCGAGATCGGCAGGCTGCGCGGAATCCTCCTCTGAGACCCGCTCCGCCGGTCTGTCCGGCGGGTCCGGACAGTGAGGTTCCTAGACCCGTTTAGACCGTTGCAAGACCGTTGTAAGGGCCGCCGTGGGGCACCGTACGACCGTCCCACGGCGGCCTAGGCGCGTACTCGTGACCACCGGATACACTGTTGTTATCAGCAACAGGGGCGCCGCCACGTACCGTCGATGTACCGAGCCAGGCGCAAAACGGGTACGGTTGTACCCGTGACTGACGCATGGCTCATCAGGCACCGGTTCGTGTGGTACACGCGCGCGTTGATGGGCCCACGAAAGCCCTGACCATCGAGGGGGTCGAGCCAATGGGTCGCGGCCGAGCCAAGGCCAAGCAGGTGAAGGTTGCCCGGCAGCTCAAATACAACACCGGCAACACGGACCTCGACCGCCTGAAGGATGAACTGGGAGTCCCGGACTCCGGCGACGACTCGTACGACGAGCTCGCCGAGAAGTACGCCGACTACGCCGATGAATACGGCACGGAGCCCCGCAAGGACGGCACCTCCGGTTGACCGGCAGACAGTGCGCCACTGCCCGCTACGGGCAGTGGCGTTTGTCGTGACTTCTCCATGTTCGCCGCGGTTCTTCCTCAATGGGGGTGTGTTGGGCCATGGTTTCCGACGGCCGCCGAGAGCGCCTACGGGGCACCTTCGGCGGCTCATGCCAGCCGTGTGACAGCTGAGGGCTGAGAGGCGCTCACGGCCCCTCTCAGCCCGTCACACGCCCGTCCGGGCCACCGCTTCATCGTGGTTGCTGCTCATCACGGTTGCGGGACATCGCGGTTGCGGAACTCCGCCGGGCCGTCCGTCCCAGTCCTTGGGTCTAGGGTCCTTGGGTCTAGGCGAAGGCGGCGTGGCCGGTGCCCTCGGTGATCTCGCCGAGGACCCAGGCGGGGACGCCGCGGGAGGTCAGCAGGCGGAGTGCAGCGTCGGCCGCGTCCGGGCTCACGATCGCGGCCATCCCGACGCCCAGGTTGAACGTCTTGTCCATCTCGGGCTGCGGCACGCCGCCGTGCGCCTGCAGGACGCGGAACAGCGGCGGCACCTCCCACGACGAGCGGTCCAGGACGGCGTCCATGGTCGCCGGCAGGGAGCGGGCCAGGTTCGCCGCCAGCCCGCCGCCCGTGACGTGCGCGAAGGCGCGCACCCCGCCGGCCCGGGTCAGTGCCAGGCAGTCCCTGGCGTAGATGCGCGTGGGGGTGAGAAGTTCCTCACCCAGCGGACGGTCAAGTTCGGCGGGCGCGGACTCCAACGTGAGGTCGGTCGTGGCCAGGATGTGCCGGACGAGCGAGTACCCGTTCGAGTGGATGCCGGACGACGCCATGGCGAGCACGACGTCCCCCACCTGGACGCGCTCCGGGCCGAGGATCTCGTCGGCCTCCACGACACCCGTCCCCGCGCCCGCGAGGTCGAACTCGTCCGCCTCCAGGAGGCCGGGGTGCTCGGCCGTCTCGCCGCCGATGAGGGCGCATCCGGCCAGGGCGCAGGCGTCCGCGATCCCGCCGACGATGTCGGCGATCCGCTCCGGGACGACCTTGCCGCAGGCGATGTAGTCGGTCATGAACAGCGGCTCGGCCCCGCACACGGCAAGGTCGTCGATCACCATGCCGACCAGGTCGTGCCCGACCGTGTCGTAGATGCCGAGACGTCGCGCCAAGTCGACCTTGGTACCGACGCCGTCCGTGGACGTGGCGAGCAGGGGGCGCTTGTACGTCAGCAGGGCGGACACGTCGAACAGGCCCGCGAAGCCGCTGACGTCGTCGACGACCTCTGGGCGCCGTGAGCGAGCCACACGGGACTTCATCAGTTCGACGGCGCGCTCACCCGCCGCGATGTCGACACCGGCGGCCTCATAGGACGTCACCGGCCGACCTCCAGCAGATGCTTGCCGCGGGCGTCCTGGTCCACCGGGATGGGGTAGATGCCGTCGAAGCACGCCCGGCACAGGTTGTCCTTGGCGATCTGCGTGGCGGAGATGAGCTCGTCCAGGGAGACGAAGCCGAGCGTGTCGGCGCCGATGGAGTCGCGGATCTCCTCCACGGCGAGGTTCCCCGCGATCAGCTCCGCACGGGTCGCGAAGTCGATGCCGTAGAAGCACGGCCAGGAGACGGGCGGGCTGGAGATGCGCACGTGCACCTCGGCGGCGCCCGCGTCCCGCAGCATCGACACGATCGCGCGCTGGGTGTTGCCACGCACGATGGAGTCGTCCACCACGACCAGCCGCTTGCCCTCGATCGCCTCGCGCAGCGGGTTCAGCTTGAGCCGGATGCCGAGCTGCCGGATCGTCTGGGACGGCTGGATGAACGTCCGCCCGACGTAGGAGTTCTTCACCAGGCCCTGGCCGTAGGGGATCCCGGACGCCTCCGCGTAGCCGATCGCCGCCGGGGTGCCCGACTCGGGCGTCGGGATGACCATGTCGGCCTCGACCGGGTGCTCGCGGGCCAGCCGGCGCCCCACCTCGACGCGGGTGGCCTGGACGCTGCGCCCGGCGATGGTCGTGTCGGGCCGCGCGAGGTAGACGTACTCGAACAGGCAGCCCTTGGGGCGCGGCTCGGCGAACCGCTCGGACCGCACGCCGTCGCCGTCGATCGCGACCAGCTCGCCCGGCTCGATCTCCCGGACGAAGCGGGCGCCGACGATGTCGAGCCCGGCCGTCTCGGACGCCACCACCCAGCCGCCGGCCTCCAGGGCGCCGAGGACGAGCGGCCGGACGCCCTCCGGGTCGCGGGCCGCGTACAGCGTGCCCTCGTCCATGAAGACCAGGGAGTACGCGCCGCGCGTGGCCGGGAGGATCTCCCGGGCGGCCGCCATGGGGCCGCCCTCGCCGTGGTACGCGAACAGCGCCGTGAGGACCTCGGTGTCGGACGTGGCGGTCAGCACGCCCGGTTCCAGCCGCGCGGCCAGCTCCGGCGTGTTGATGAGGTTGCCGTTGTGGGTGAGCGCCAGCCCGCCCGCTTCCGTCGACCGGAACGTGGGCTGAGCGTTCTCCCAGGTGGGCGAACCCGTCGTTGAGTAGCGGCAGTGGCCGACGGCGATATGGCCGCGCAGCGTGTTCAGCACGGACTCGTTGAAGACCTGTGCGACGAGGCCCATGTCCTTGAACACGACGATGCGGGAGCCGTCGCTGACGGCGATTCCCGCCGACTCCTGGCCGCGGTGCTGGAGCGCGTAGAGGCCGTAGTAGGTGAGCTTGCTCACCTCGGCCTGCGACGCCTGGTCGGCAGGGACCCAGACGCCGAAGACCCCGCACGCGTCCTGTGGGGCGCGGTCGGAAGGATCGATGTCGTGGCTCAGACGTCCGTCACGGAGAGGCACGCCTATCAGTCTAGATGCCCGGTTCACCTGCTCCGATCGGTGGCATGTCTTAACGGACCTTTACTCCCCCGAACCACAGGCATCACGGGGTGCGGGGGAATCTGAGGGACGACACGTGGAGGGACACATGACGCTGCCCGGGTACGAGACCTACGCGCCGCCCGCGCCGCCCCGGCGGAGCGGTCTGGCGAGGGCCTCGCAGGTGCTCGGAATCACCGGGCTGGCGGGGCTCGTGCTCTGCCTGCTGGGTGTGATCCCCGCACTCGCCGGTCTCGTCATGGGGACGGTCGCCCTCGTACGGCGCGACCCTGACCGGCGACCCGCCGTCGTGGGGGTCGTCTGTTCCGCCCTTGCCCTCGCCATTGGCGCGGGGTCGCTCTTCTGGCTGCTGAGCAAGGCCGCGCGTTGCGGGGACGAGGCGCGGTACCCGGATGAGGCGTCGCGCAGGGGCTGCGTCGAACGCGAGTTCCCGTTCGCGCAGGGTCACTCCGACAGCGCGCGGACGGCTTCCTCGTTGAGCGGCGACGCGTACACGCGGAAGTCGTCCATGAGCCCGCCGAACCCGGGCTTGGTGGGTTCGCTGCCCAGGTAGATGGGGCCGGCCGGTGTGACGACGGGGTGTTCCAGCGGGACGGTGACATCCAGCTTGCCGTTGACGTAGAGGCACATCCCCTGGGTGTTCACCGCGAAGGCGACATGGGCCCATTCCCCCAGCGCCAGCCTTGTACGGCTGTCGACGTAGTCCGGTCCCTTGACGGTGAACAACTGGACGCGCAGCCTCATCGCGTCCGGATACAGCCACAGGCCGAGGCCGCGGGCGTCGTCCTCCGCGACCGGCTTGTAGACGAGGCTGCGCCACTCCCCGGTCGGCGGCTCGGTGACCTGGACGAAGAACGCCAGGCTGAACCCGAACACCTGGCTAAGGACGAGCTGGGGGGTGGCGGGGATCACGGCACGGTCGCCACCGTTGAGCGACAGCGCCTCTCCGTCCCGGCCGGGGACGATCCCGGCGGTCTCGTCCAGTTCGGCCGCGGGTCCGGCGCCGGTCGCCTCCGCGACCCTGCGGCCTTCCACGGTGTCGACGTCGAACGTCCAATGCGCGATCAACACGGGGATCACCTCCAGCAAGGCGGATACTCCCGCACGGCGGCGTCTCAGTCGATGGGCAGGGGAAGATATCCCGACAGGTCCGCGCGCGCGCCGCTGGCCCGTATCCGTCCGTCCGCGACCGCGTCCGCCCAGGACAACCGGCCCGTGGCCAGCGCGATCCAGGCTGCGGCGCCCATCTCCACCACATTGGGTGGCGTTCCACGGGTATGGTGCGGGCCGTCGATGCACTGAACGGCGGCGTGCGGAGGGACCCTGACCTCCACCGAACGACCGGGCGCCAACTCGGCGAGCCGGTCGAGCAGGAACCGCACCGCCCCCTTGACCACCGGACGGGACGGTTCGGCGCCTCCTGCCTCGGCCGAGGCGAGGACGGTGTCCAGGGCCGCGCGACGAAGCGCGGCGGGCTCGTCCGGACCCGTGTGGGGCGGCAGGCCCAGCAGGGCCCGCTGCTCGTTCAGTACAGCGAGAGAAAGCGGAGTTCGCGGCATCGCGAATGAAGCTACCCGGTCGGCCACCGTGGACGGATGAGCGACAGCGAACCGGGGGTGCGGGGGCGACCCCCCACGGACAGTGCGCGTAAGCGGTACAAAGGACCCCGGTGCCAGGCTTGGGGAAGCGAGTTGAACGGGGAGCCGGGGACGCGTCCCCGGAGGACACGGAGGTTCGTCAGATGCCCGAGGCGCTGCCTCTGCAGCCGGGTGACCCGCTGAGACTCGGCTCGTTCGAGATCACGGGCCGGCTCGGCGTCGGTGAGCAGGGCGCCGTCTTCCTCGGCAGGGACCCGGCCGGCGGCCACGTCGCCGTGAAGGTCCTGCACGTGCGGCTCAGCGGCGAGCCCGTCGCCAGGTCCCGGTTCACCGGCGCGTTCTCCTCCGCCCGGAAGATCTCCGGGTTCTGCACGGCGGCGATCCGGGCCGCCGATGTGGACGGCGACCGCCCCTACGTGGTGAGCGAATGGGTGGACGGCCCGTCCCTCCAGCAGCTCGTGGACGAGGAGGGCCCGCGCGGCGGCGCCGTCGTCGAGCGGGTGGCCGTCGGTATGGCGGTGGCGCTCGCGGCCGTCCATCGGGCGGGTGCGCTTCATCACAGCCTGAAGCCCGGGAACGTCCTCCTGGGACGGGACGGGCCGAGGATGAGCGACTTCGGCATCGCGCGCGCTTTGGAGGCGGTGAACGTCGCCTTCACCGGGCACATCACCGAGGACCCGTCCTACAAGGCCCCGGAACAGCTGAGCGGGATGGGCATCGGCCCGGCCGCGGACGTGTTCGCCTGGGCGTCGACCCTCGTGTTCGCCGCCACGGGCAAGCCGCCGTTCGGGCAGGGTTCGCCGCACGAGGTGATGCAGCGCATCGTCTACGACCAGGCGGACCTGTCGGCCGTCCCGGATGCACTCCGCGACGTACTGGCGAGCGCTCTCGCCAAGAACCCTGCTGAGCGTCCTACGGCACCGCAGCTTCTTGAGCGGCTCCTGGGGGCGGACAGCCCGCTCCCCGGCCGCATCCCGCCTTCGATGGTGGAAGAGGGACGCGCCCTGGCCGCAGGCCGGGCCACCCAGCCGAACGTACCCCCGAACGTGCCCCCGAACGTGCCGCCGCCACGGCCTCCCATGGGGGCCCCGGCGCGTCCCATGGCGGAGGGCGTCCCGCCGGCCGCACCGCTCATGCCGCCGCGCCCGCCGGGACCGGCGCACGGGGCCCCGTCGCCGCCGCTCCCCCTCCTCGGGAAGCTCTCGCGCACCCGCCGGCCCCGCCGCGAGCCCGCGCCCGAACCGGAGCCGCTCGCGGCCGATCTGGACCCGGCGGCCTTCGAGGCGACCACGACGTTCGGCGCCGTCGGCCACGACGCGACGGCGACGTTCGACCCAGTGGGTCCCGACCCCACGGCCACGTTCGACGCGGTGGGTCCCGACCCGACGGCCACGTTCGACGCGGTCGGCCTGCACGACCACCCGAACATCTCGGAGAACCTCATCCCTGGTCTCGGCCATGGGCGGGACGGCGGCGAGCGTCGTTCCTCACCGCTGTCCTCCGTCGGGCGGATGCGGCGCCCCAGCAACCATGTGCTCGGTGTCGCACTTTCACTGTTCATCGGTGTCGGTGTCGGTGTCGCCATCATCGCGCTGGTGTTGTGGCCCCAACTCAAGGACGACAACGGGCCCCCTCCGGACAGCACGAACGCGTCCAACAACCGTCCGGTGACCACGATCCCCGCTTCTTTCGCGGGGACTTGGAAGGGCAATCTGGTCAACACCAACCGCAACGTGTCCTTCCCCGCGGAGGTCACGTTCGAGGCGGGCGGCACCACGGCGCGCGCGGTGTATCCGCGTGAGGGGTGCAGCGGCACGCTGACGCTGACCAGGGGCACGGAGAGCGCGCTGAAGATGAACCTCGCCGTCGGCAAGCCGTGCACGAGCGGGGTCGTCGAGATCACCCGGCAGCCGGACGGGACGCTGCAGTACACGTGGAGCAGGCCGGGCACGAGCCTCGGCTACGGAGGCAGGCTGAGCCGCGGCTGACCCCCGGCCGGCGCTCGTCCGGAAGCGGACTCGTTTTGGCAACAGGAAAGCCACATCTGGCATCACGTCCAATTTGTCACCTCAAATCAGGACAGTTCCGCTAAAGTTTCTCCTCGGTCGAGATCATCGATCATGTGACGGGGCCCGCCGCGAGTGGTCCCCCCTGCAGAAGGAGAGGCCTTGCGGGCTGTCCACCGAAGGCTGCTGCTGGCCGGCGCGGTCGCGACGTGCCTGGGCGCCGCCGCGACGCTCCCCGTGCTCGCCGACGACTCCTCGTCGCGGGTGAAGGTGACGGCGGCGGAAGGCACTCCCGTGCCCGGCCAGTACATCGTCACGCTGAAGCCCGGAGCGTCCGCCGACGCCGCCGCGAAGAACGTCAAGGCCGCGGGCGTCAAGCGCTTCGACGGCGTGCTGAACGGCTTCGCCGCCAAGCTGAGCGGCGACCAGCTGAACAAGCTGCGCAACGACCACCGTGTCGCCGCGATCGAGCAGGACCAGGTCGTCAAGGCGAACACGACCCAGAAGTACCCCCTGCCCTGGGGTCTGGACCGGATCGACCAGCGGTCCAGGACTCTCTCGAAGAGCTACTACTACAAGTCGACCGGAAGCGGCGTCAACGCCTACATCATCGACACCGGCATCGACGTCACCCACAGCGACTTCGGCGGCCGCGCCTCCGTCGCCTGGGCGGCGAGCCGGTTCGGCGGCGACGGCAGCGACTGCAATGGCCACGGCACCCACGTCGCGGGCATCATCGGCTCCAAGACCTACGGCGCCGCCAAGGGCGTGAACCTGCGGGCGCTGCGCGTCCTCGACTGCGACGGCTCCGGCTCAGTGTCGGACGTGATCGCCGCCGTCAACTGGCTGCGCGCCAACGCCGCCAAGCCGGCCGTCGCGAACCTGTCGCTCGGCGGGCCGAAGTCCTCGGCGCTGAACACGGCCGTGACGAACCTGTCGAAGTCCGGTGTGTTCGTGTCCGTGGCCGCGGGCAACGACAACAGGGACGCCTGCAATTACTCGCCGTCCAGCGCGGGCTGGGTCATGGCGGTCGGCGCGACGACCACCTACGACAACCGCGCGACGTGGTCCAACTGGGGCAAGTGCGTCGACATCAACGCGCCCGGCTACGGCATCTGGTCCACCTGGCCCGGGGGCGGCGCCGAGAAGCTCAGCGGGACGTCCATGGCGACCCCCTACGTGAGCGGTGTCGCGGCGCTCTACCTGTCCACCCACAAGACGGCCACGTTCCCGACGGTGCAGAAGTGGCTGAACGACAACTCCACGCACAGCCTCCACCGGCTGCGCTCGCAGGCCAACCGGCTGCTCTACAAGGGCACGCTGTGAGACCTGTCACGTAAGATGGCCCGGCTCCCAGCAAGGGGGCCGGGCTTCTCGCGTACCAAGCCGTCCCACCAGGCCCGTGGGTCTAACCTTGGCGAGGCCGGACTTCTTCAGCGCTCATTGACCTTCAGGCCCCCGGTCCTCCGTACAACGAACGACGTACCTACGGCCATGACGAGAGGAGAACACGTGGAGTCCCCCGCCTCCACCTGTCGGCCCACCGAGCGCCGGCGAGGTGGACGACGCGCCGCCACGGCTCTCGCGGTCATCGCCGTCGCGCTGCCGCTGATGGGCACCGCCACCCCGACAGCGAACGCGGCGCCGCCCGCGTCCGCCCCCATGGACCCGGGCGACAGCGCCAAGTTCAGCAAGCTGAACCGCCAGATCGAGAAGCTCGACCAGGCGTACGGCGGCGACCTCGCCAAGCTGAAGGACGCCCAGTACGCCGCCCAGAAGGCGCTGAGCAAGTCCAACGACCTGCAGAAGGACCTCGTCGAGGCGCGCAACCTCGTCGCCCAGATCGCCGCGAACCAGTACATGACCGGCGGGGAGGACCCCACTGTCACCTTCCTGGCCGACAACGACCCGTCGGACCTGCTCAGCAACGCCACCCTGGTCAGTCACCTCGCGCAGAACAAGGCGACGAAGGTGGCGCAGATCCAGAAGCTCGTCGACGACCAGCTCGCGGCCCGCAAGAAGGCCCAGCAGAAGATGACGGAGCTGAAGAAGGAGATCAAGGACCTGCAGAGCCGCAAGGCCCAGATCCAGCAGCTGGTCAAGAAGTACAAGCCCGAGTCGCCGAGCATCGGCATGGGCGGCGTCACCCCCCGCATGCTCAAGGTCAAGAACACCCTCGACCTGGAGATGGGGCCGTTCCCCACGATCGGCTGCGTCCGGCACACCGGTGACCCGCAGGACCACGGCACCGGCCACGCCTGCGACTTCATGGTGACGACCGGCGGCGTGATGGCGAGCGGCAGCGCCAGGGCCCTCGGCGACCGGACCGCCGAGTACGCCATCTCCCACGCGAGCGCCCTCGGCATCAAGTACGTCATCTGGCGCCAGCGCATCTACGACATGCGCAGCCCCGGCTGGCGCGCGATGGAGAACCGCGGCGGCGTGACCGCCAACCACTACGACCACGTCCACGTCTCGGTCTTCTAGGGCGGGCCGAGGGCGTCAGGGGGGGTCGACGGCGTGCCCTACTTCCTGCGGCCGAAGAGGAAGTACGAGATCGGGCCCACGAAGTTGACGAAGGCGAGCATCCGCCACAGCCGCTTGGATCCCTTGACCTGATCGCTCGGACGGCGCTGAAGGTCGGCGAGCGCGGAGGCCAGCAGCGACAGCTGCACCGTCGCGGCGCCCGCGATGCACAGGCGTTCCCCTCGGCTGAGTTCGGACCAGCGCTTGGAACCCACCATGCCTCCCCCTCCACCGGTTGCCCTCTCAGGCTAGACGGACCCGATGGACGCGATAGGGGCGCCCCCGGGTTCGGGAGCGCCCCTTCTCGTCTGCCGGCCGGTCAGTCCGCGTAGCTGGGGAGCATGCGCTCGTGCGCCTCGCGGAGCTCGGACAGGCCGATGCTGAACAGCTCCTGCTGGTCGCCTTCGGGGCCGCGTCCGGTCACGTGGAGCGCGTCGCCGCCCGCCACGCCGATCTGGGTGACCGGGACGCCCGCGGACTCGCACAGCGCAGCCAGCCGCGCCTCGGCGCCGGGCCGGACCACCAGCATGGCGCGGGCCACCGACTCGCTGAACAGCGCCACGAACGGGTCGCCCGGCAGCGTGATGCGGGCGCCGAGCCCGCCGCGCAGGCACGACTCCACCAGCGTCTGCGACAGGCCGCCGTCCGACAGGTCGTGGACGGCCGTGACCAGCCCGTCGCGGACGGCGTTGACCATCACCGACGCCAGCGCCGCCTCGGCCTTCAGGTCGACCAGCGGCGGCAGGCCGCCCAGGTGGTTGTAGACGACGTGCGCCCATTCGGAGCCGCCGAACTCCTCGCGCGTCTCGCCGAGCAGCGCGATCGTGGCGCCGTCGCTGGTCAGCGACATGTTCACCCGGCGGCGGACGTCGTCGTGGACCCCGAGGACGCCGATCACCGGCG
This sequence comes from Actinomadura latina NBRC 106108, assembly GCF_001552195.1. Classification (GTDB taxonomy): domain Bacteria; phylum Actinomycetota; class Actinomycetes; order Streptosporangiales; family Streptosporangiaceae; genus Spirillospora; species Spirillospora latina. The sequence goes on along the minus strand of NZ_BCQS01000018.1, from coordinate 140,558 downwards.
TCGGGTTGATCGGGGTCTCCCCCGTCTGGTTGTAGAAGCTGACGTTGCCGCCCGTGACCGGGATGCCCAGGTACTGGCAGCCGTCCGCGAGGCCCTCCACCGCGCGCGCGAACTGCCACATGACGCCCGGGTCCTCGGGGGAGCCGAAGTTGAGGCAGTTGGTGACGGCCAGGGGCCGCGCACCGGTGGCGGCGACGTTGCGGTACGCCTCGCTCAGCGCGAGCTGCGCGCCCGAGTACGGGTCCAGGCGCGTGTAGCGGCCGTTGCCGTCCAGGGAGAGCGCGATGCCCAGCCCGGACTCGTCGTCCACCCGCACGACGCCCGCGTTCTCCGGCATCGCCATGACGGTGTTGCCCAGGACGTACCGGTCGTACTGCGACGTCACCCACGTCTTGCTGGCGAGGTTCGGGGACCCGGCCAGCCACAGCATCGTCCGGCGCAGCTCGTCGCCGTTGGACGGACGGGTGAGCCGTCCGGGGGTGTCGGCCTGCAGGGCGCCGAGGTCGTGCGGCGGCTCCAGCGGGCGGTTGTAGACCGGGCCCTCGTCGACGGCCGTGACCGGCGGGATGTCGACGATCGTCTCGCCCCGCCACGTCATGACCAGCCGGCGCGTGTCGGTGACCGTCCCGATCACCGTCGCCGGGATCTCCCAGCGGCCGCAGATCTCCATGAAGCGCTCGACCTTGCCGGGCGAGACCACCGCCATCATGCGCTCCTGCGACTCGCTCATGAGGATCTCCTCGGGGAGGAGCGTCGCGTCGCGGAGCGGGACGTCGTCGAGGTCGACGTGCATGCCGCCGGTGCCGGCCGCGGCCAGCTCCGTCGTCGCGCAGGACACCCCGGCGGCGCCGAGGTCCTGGATGCCGACCACGAGGTCCTCGCTGAACAGCTCCAGGCAGCACTCGATGAGCAGCTTCTCCATGAACGGGTCGCCCACCTGGACCGACGGCCGCTTCTGGTGCGACTCCTCGTCGAACGTCGCCGAGGCCAGGACGGACGCGCCGCCGATGCCGTCCGGCCCGGTCAGCGCGCCGAACAGGATCACCTTGTTGCCGGGGCCGGGGGCCACGGCACGCTGGATGTCCTCATGCTTCATCACACCGACGCACAGGGCGTTCACGAGCGGGTTCTGCTCGTAGCAGGCGTCGAAGACGGTCTCACCGCCGATGTTGGGCAGGCCCAGGGAGTTCCCGTAGCCGCCCACACCGGCCACCACGCCGGGCAGGACGCGCTGCGTGTCGGGGGCGTCCGCCGGGCCGAAACGGAGCGAGTCCATGACCGCGATGGGACGCGCGCCCATCGACATGATGTCGCGGACGATCCCGCCGACGCCGGTTGCGGCGCCCTGATACGGCTCCACATAGGACGGGTGGTTGTGCGACTCCACCTTGAAGGTGACCGCCCAACCCTGGCCGATGTCCACGACACCGGCGTTCTCCCCCATGCCGACCAGCAGCTTGTCGGTCTTCGGGGCCTTGTCGCCGAACTGGCGCAGGTGCACCTTGGAGCTCTTGTAGGAGCAGTGCTCGCTCCACATGACCGAGTAGATCGCCAGCTCCGCCGACGTGGGACGACGCCCGAGGATGTGCCGGACGCGCCGGTACTCGTCCTCGTTCATCCCCAGTTCGGCGTACGGCTGCGGGCGCTCGGGGGTCGCGGCGGCGATCGCGACCGTGTCCGTACCGTGCCCGGCCGGGCCGGACGTCTCGATCGCGGGCATCGGGCCGGTCCCCCGCCCGAGGGGCTGCAGACCGGTTCCGGTCTCGACCGTCGGCCCTGCGGCCGGGCCGAGCGCGGGCTGGGGGCCCGTCCCCGGGCCCACGGCCCGCTGCGGGCCGGTGCCGCGGCCTATCCGAGGCTGAGGCCCCGTCCCGGCGCCTTCGGCGCGCACGGGCACCAGCGGACCGGTGTTCATGCTGACGACGGGCTGCGGGCCGCTACCGGGCCCGACCGCGGGCTGCGGACCCGTCCCGGAACCGACGGCGGGCTGCGGGCCGGTACCGGAGCCGATCGCGGGCTGCGGGCCCGTGCCGGGACCTTCCGGACGCGCCAGCGGGCCGGTGTTCAGGTCGACGATGGGCTGCGGGCCGCTCGTGGGCCCGACCACCTGCTGCGGACCCGTCCCGGAACCGACGGCGGGCTGTGGCCCGGTGCCGAAGCCCACGACCGGCTGCGGCCCCGTCCCCACGACCGGCTGCGGCCCCGTCCCCACGGCGGGCTGCGGGCCGGTACCCGAACCGACGGCCGGCTGCGGCCCGGTGCCAGGACCCTCGGGACGCGCCAGCGGCCCACTGTTGAGGTCGATGATCGGCTGCGGACCCGTCCCGGGCCCAACCGCGGGCTGCGGACCCGTCCCCGAACCAACGGCCGGCTGCGGGCCGGTGCCAGGACCCTCGGGACGCGCCAGCGGCCCACTGTTGAGGTCGATGATCGGCTGCGGACCCGTGCCAGGCCCGACCGCGGGCTGCGGACCCGTACCGGAGCCAACGGCCGGCTGCGGGCCCGTACCCGGGCCCACGGTCGGCTGAGGACCAGTCCCCGACCCTGCGGCGGGCTGAGGGCCCGTACCGGTGCCGAGCGCGGGCTGCGGGCCCGTGCCGGAGCCACCGGGCCGAGCCGGCGGGCGGGGCCCGGCGAACCCGTTCAGGTCGGGCATCGTCAGAGACGGGTCCACCACGGTGGACGAGGGGTTCCCGGCGGCGCGCTCCTCCTGGAGGGCACGGGCGAAGTCCTGGTCGGGGCCCTCGAGGGGTACGGCAGGGGCGGGAGCGGGCAACTGCTCGCCGTCCAGCACCGGCATGGGGCCCGTGAACGGGCCGGAGGGGGCCGGGGCGGCGGGGTCCTGCTGCACCGGCCGGGGGGCCGGGCTCGCGTTCCGGTCCTCCTCGATGATGGCCTTGAAGCCCTGGGTCACCGCGGGGTTGACGGGCTGGAGCTCGGGGTCGTCCGCGTCGGACTTGAGCTCCCCGAGCCACTCCATCGACGGCTCGTCGGAGGCGTTCCGGGTGGCTCGTCCGGAAGCGTGGGGCCGTTGCTCACTCATGCGTTGACCAGTCTCTTGACAATGGACGTGAAGAAACCGAGCCCGTCGGTGGACGGACCGGTCAGCGACTCCACGGCATGCTCGGGGTGGGGCATGAGCCCGACCACGTTGCCGGCCTCGTTGCAGATGCCGGCGATGTCGTCGAGGGAGCCGTTCGGGTTCAGGTCGACATAGCGGGCGACGATCCGGCCGGTGTCGGCCAGTTCGATCAGCGTCTCCCGGTCGGCGGTGTAGCGGCCGTCCCGGTTCTTGATCGGGATCACCAGCTCCTGGCCCTCGCTGTACTCGCTCGTCCAGGCGGTGGCGGTGTTCTCGATCCGCAGCCGCTGGTCGCGGCAGACGAAGTGCAGGCCCGCGTTCGGGAGCAGCGCCCCCGGCAGCAGGTGCGACTCGCACAGCACCTGGAAGCCGTTGCAGATGCCGAGCACGGGCAGCCCCGCGCCGGCGGCGGCCACCAGTTCGCTCATCAGCGGCGCGAACCGGGCGATAGCCCCGGCCCGCAGGTAGTCCCCGTAGGAGAACCCACCGGGCAGGACGACCGCGTCGACGCCCTGCAGTTCATGGTCCCCGTGCCAGAGCGCGACCGGCTCGGCGCCGGACAACCGGACGGCGCGTGCGGCGTCCTTGTCGTCCAGAGAACCGGGAAAGGTGATGATGCCTACCCGGGCAGCGTCCATCTGTTCTGTTCCTCCGAAATGAGGTGCGGCCGGGACGGTCGGGATCTCGTCCGCCGATCACCCCGCTGCGCGTCGCAATACCCCCAGCGCGCGTCCTAATCTACCCGGCGTTGTGCATGAGGCGGGCGTCGAGGCGGCGTACCAGGGCCCCGTCGCTCCAGGTCAGCCGCTTTCGCAGGTGAACGATGGTGCCCCTGTCGGGGGAGGAGTCGATGTCCAGGTCGTCGACCAGCGCCCGCATGATCTTAATCCCGCGTCCGGACTCGGACAAAGCGCCCCTGTCCTCGGCGTGGGCGGGCCGCGGCCCGCGGCCCCAATCCATGATGGTGAGCAGGCACACACCGTCGTCGACGTGCCCGGTCACCTCGTACTCTCCGGACGAGCGGGCGTGCTGGACGACGTTCGTGCACGCCTCGGAGGCGGCGACCAGGACGTCGTCGACGCAGTCCGCGGAGACGCCGAGACCCCGCAGGGCGTCCCCCACCAGCCGCCGGATCACCGGGACGCTCAGCGCCTCGCGCGGCAGCGCGAGCGAGAACCTCATATCCACCCGGACACCTCGTGTCATGGCCCCGGGCTTCCCGATTCCCCCGGCCCCGGAGCGCGCTCGACGACTCGACGGAGCTAACACTTCCCCGGCGGAATACTCCGTAATCGCTATACTCACGGGTCTTCCGAGAATCTCACAGCGTCGTGCAACGGTTCGGAACTGATCGGCTCCGCACCGATACCGAACAGTATTCTTTGGCCATTCCCGGCCGATGCCGGTCAGAGAACGCGAACCTCGTAATTCTCGATGACCGGATTGGCCAGCAGCGTCTCGGCGATCTTGCCGACCCGCTCTAGGGCCGCCTCGTCGGCGTCCCCCTCCAGCTCCACCTCGAACCGCTTGCCCTGCCGGACGGCGACGACCCCGTCGAATCCCATCTGCGGCAGCTTCCTGGCGATCGCCTGACCCTGCGGGTCGAGGATCTCCGGCTTGAGCATGACGTCCACGACGACACGCGCCACGACCGCCCCCTCCACTGATCTGCGCTTTTCCTTACGATCTGAGCGTACGGCACCATGGCTCTTCACGAGCCATCCACATCCCCCCGGAGCCACCCGATGAACATCGAGGACCTGACCCCCTCGGAGCGCCGCTTGTGGAAGGCCTTCCCGAAGGGTGAATCCGTCGACCTGTCGACTGGCGACCCGGCGCTCGACGACATCGGGCAGGCCGACCGGTGGGGGCACGACCGGGTGGTCAGGGCCGAGGTCCTCGTCGCGCTCCTCGTCGGCGCGGTGGAGCCCGAACCGGGGCAGGTCGCCGCCGTCCGGCTCGCCGGCGCCCGCATCACCGGCTCGCTGAACCTGGGGCACGCGGAGGTCACCGTCCCCCTCGCCCTCACCGGCTGCGCGTTCGACGAGGCACCGCACCTGTACTGGGCGAGCATGACCAGCGTCCACCTGATGCGCTGCCGCCTGCCGGGCCTGGTCGCGTCCGGCACACGCGTCGACGGCCACCTGTGGCTGGAGGGCAGCCGGATCAACGGCGGCCTGTGGCTGGACGGCGCGAACATCACCGGCATCCTGAACATGTCGGGCGTCCAGCTGACCAATCCGGGCGGGGACGCCCTGCTCGCCGACCGCCTCGCCGTCGAGGCGAACGTCTACTGCGACCAGGGGTTCATCGCCAACGGCGAGGTCCGGCTGCCGGGCGCCCGCATCGGCGGCCAGCTGATCTTCCGTGGCGCGCGGCTCTACAACCCGTCCGGCGTCGCCCTGTACGCCAGCCGCCTGGACGTGGCCGCGAACGTGTTCTGCGACGGCGGGTTCGCCGCCGAGGGCGAGATCCGGCTCCGCGGCGCCCGCGTCGGCGGCTACCTCTCCTTTGTCGGCGCGACCCTGTCCGCCCCGGAGCGCACGGCCCTCAACGCCGACGACCTCGCCGTCGAGACCGACATCTACTGCTCGGACGGCTTCACCGCCACCGGCGCCGTCAGCTTCTCCGGCGCCCGCGTCACCGGCCAGCTCAGCCTGCGCGACGCCCGGCTGCGCCACGACACCGGGACGGCCCTCAGCCTGCAGCGCGTCCAGGCCGAGGAACTGCTCCTGCGCACCGCCGAGCCGATCAAGGGCACCGCCGACCTGTCCTACGCCCGCATCAACCTGCTCCGCGACGACGCCGCCTCCTGGCCGGAACGCCTCCAGCTGGACGGCCTCCAGTACGAGACCCTCGAACCGCCCCTCACCGCCCGCGAACGCCTCGCCTGGCTGCGCCGCGACAGCGACGGCTACGCCCCGCAGCCCTACGAGCGCCTCGCCCAGACCTACCGGACCCTCGGCCTGGACGCCGACGGCCGCTCCGTCCTGCTCGCCAAGGCCCGCGACCGGCGGCAGACCCAGGGCCTCCCCCGCAAGATCGTCGGCTGGTTCCAGGACATCCTCGTCGGCTACGGCTACCGCCCGTTCCGCGCCGCGAGCTGGCTGATCGGCCTCCTCGCCTTCGGGACGATCGTCTTCTCCCTGCACCAGCCGGACGTCCTGGACGAGGGCCACAAACCCCACTTCAACGCCTTCTTCTACACGCTCGACCTGCTCCTGCCCATCGGCAGCCTCGGCCAGGAGATCGAGTTCGCCCCCAAGGGCGTCTACCAGTGGATAGCGAACTTCATCGTCGCCGGCGGACTCGTCCTCGGCCTCACGGTCGCCGCCGGTGCCACCCGAGCCCTCTCCCGCGAATAAACCCGGGTTTCACTCCACCCGAAACACCGTTTCCGCACCTGCCACCTCCCCTTTCACTACTGTCCACAGGATGAAAGGGGACGGGTCATGACCCTGAAGATCGACGCCCGCGCCGTGAACGCCGAACTCCAGGCGATATCAACGGCGATGTCCGAAGTGACCCGCCAGATGGGCCCGCAGACCTGGCAGGGCGGCTCCGCCGCCGCATTCACCACCGACCTGCAAGGCCACAACCGGGCACTCAACCGCCTGATGCTCGAAGTGGAACGAACGGTCGTCCGCTTCAACCAGGTCCCCCTCACCCTCGACCCACCAGACATCCCCCGAGTCACCCCACCAGGCGGCAAGCCCGGCGTCGCGTCCGTCTCCCCGTCCGCCCTGGAACGCCTGGAAACGGCCCTGACCCGCGCCGCAGCAGATCTCCCCCACCGCGCCAAGATGATCCGCGGCCACCTGGCCCTCGCCCACCCCGACATCCCGAGCACCACGGCCTGCGACAACGCCGCCGCCTGGTGCCGCACGCAAGCCACCCGCATGCGCACCCGCATCATGTACGCCCTCGCCGAGAACGAGGTGGCCGCGACCCCCTTGATCCAGGGCCCGGTGATTCAAATCCCCGACCTGGAACGCTTCGGCTCCAAGCAAATGACCGACCTGGCCCGCCTCCAGGCCCGCACCTGGCTGAAGCACACGACCCACCCGGGCTCCGCCACTCCGGCCCTCATGTCCGAGATAGCCCGCACCCTCCGCGAGAACAGCAAGAACACCACATACCTGGCGATGTTCTTCTCCAACATCCCACCGGGCTCCGCAGGAAAACTGCCCTACCGCCTCCACCAGTTACACCACTCCAGCGGCCTGACCCCTGAAGACAAAAAACGGTAGGCGACCTCGGCACAGCCCTAGCCGCCCTGTCCCGCAAGAAGGAAACCGAAGGCGTAGCCGCCAAGGCCTTGGGCCCCGCCGGCGCGGACATGCCCGGCCAAGCCCTCCTGGTCAAGTTGAGCGCCCCCAATGTCAAATGGAGCAGCGCCATCCTGGCCGACCTGGGCAAAGCCGCCCTCCTCTGGCGCCAGAAGCACCCGTCGTACGAGATCACGCACACCTACGACGAGGGGAATCGCGGGCACACCAAGGTACTCAATCAACCGAACGGCCTCTGGTGGGAGACCTGGGGAATTCCTTACCCGGACGGCAATTATCCGGATGTCAGGACGCTTCGCGAATACGACCCCGCACTCGCCGTGCTGGGCCGCATCGCCGCCCAGAAAGACCTAACCGCGGCCCGCAACCTCGCATCCATGAAGCTGGACGACGCGTACATCATCAAGGATCCGGACAAAGCGTCCGCCTTGACTTGGCTGACCCGCGGCACCAGAGGCACCTACGCCTCCCTGCTCGTCGCTCCCGACTGGCCGGACGGCGGCACCGTCGCCGGGTCGGTCATCCAGCTGGCGACCACGCCGGTGAAGGGTCACGAAGACCAGGCCGCAATGAACGCCGCTGAGATCATGAAGTCCGTCGCCTGGTGGAACGACAAGGGCCGCGAGAAGGTCGAGAAGCCCCTCACGAGTGGCGCACCGCCGGATTTGATTCCGTGGTTCAACATCCTCCCCCGAATGGACCAGGCACCTCCCGGTACGGCACACAGCGAGCATTACACTCTCGAACTCGGCCCTGGGTTGCGTACCGGTCTGCTGCGGATGGCCCATATGTACGTTCCCTCCATCGGAGACGCGAACTCGTCGTCCACGGGGACCGACCTCCCCAGCCGGGACCCGGCCACCGGAAGCACCTACGTCACCATCGGCGGCGGCGATATGGCGGGGTTCCTGCGCACTTTTGCCATGGACGACAAGGCTTGGGCACAGATCGCCCACGACACCCAGGTGTATCGGCAGCGCATCCTCGCCTGGGGAATGGCCCATCATCGGCTCGATGACGCCATCGCACGAGCTGGATATATGGAGGGTACGATCATCAGCGCGTACGGCAAGGAGCGCATCACACGAGAAAAGTTGACGCAGAAGCAGTTCCAGGATGCCCAAAAGCATCTGACCTTGCTCCGCGATGTCACTGGCTCCTTCCTCGGCGCGAGCCCGATCAGCACCGTGCCCGGCGCGACGGATGCGTACTCGGTCGGCACAGGCCTTGCTCTCGAGAAAGTCTCCTACAAAGACTTTGACAAGAAGAGCCAGGAAATCGGCGATGCATATGCGAACTACTCGGATCAGCTCATGATGGATCTCGCTCGGGCCTTCTATCTGAAGACGCACGGTCATACCGGCGATACGAGGATCGACGCGCTCCTTCAAAGGAAGGAACTTTCACCGGAAGAGGAGAAGTTGATCAGACGTTGGGCCCTCGACCACCCATTCCCTGGGCCGACCGAAGGAAGCACCAACACTGGGCGGGCTATTGTGAACCAACTTGAAGGCCCGGTCGGACATAACGCCGACCTCCAAGGACCGCCCTCCTGATGGCACCAAGACTCGACCTGCTGATTCCTAGCGATACGGCACACCGCTCATCTCCTTCGGGAGACGAAAACGGTAGATGCGGCCGCAGTTCTTGTCGCTGAGTACGTAGTTGCCGTCCCGGGTCCGGGCTAGGCCGCCCGGCTCGGCTGATGCGACGGCGGCCAAAGTGCCGTTGAACTGGTCGCACCATTGCGCTCCGCCGAACGCGAGCCTTTCAAGTCGGCCGTCCGGACGCACCAGCACCGGTCGTGGTTCCCGCTGGAAGGCAGAAGTGCCACCCAGCAAGAGGGCTGAGCCGTCGGCGAGCGGGGTCACCGCCGACCATGGCGGGAGTTCCTTCGTCGTGGCGGGGAAGCGCACGGCCCGCGCAGGGCCGTCTACCTTGACGCGTATAAGACCTCGGAGTCCGAGGACGATCAAGCCGTGCCGTCCATCCTCTGCCACGTCTTGTGGACGCAGATCATTCGTTCCGGCCAGTTGGTGGACAGCCGCCTCGTATCCTTCGGGCTCCCATTTCCGGACCTTGTTATCACCGACAACCTCGAAAAGATCCCCCGCACGCGTGGCGATGACCGGCACACCATCCTCCCGGAGGGCGAACCGTGCGCCTTCCCAGGACTTGTCCAGCTGACCTGGATCGAGGCTGCGGCCAGAGGGGCCAATGATCTTTATCGTCCGGCCCTGGCCTGCGCGCAGCACGTCCTCTTCACGGAAGGAAGACAAGGACACCCTGGACAATCTTCCAGTCTTTCCGGAGGACATGATCCAGATCTCCCCGGACGCGATGCCAATCTGGTCGCCAGAGTTATCGATCCGGAATGTGCTGACCCGGCCATCCCGCTCGATGCGGGCGATCAGTGGCTCGCGCCCCAGCGCGCGGTAGTAGGTCAGCCCGGTCGTGGGGTCTACGGCCAGGCCACCGTCGGAATGGGCGCCGGCCGCGATCGCGTACTCGCCGTCCCGCGGAGTCTGAAAGTCGTCCGGGGAGCCGGCGATCACTACGACCTGGCCGGGGCGGGTGGGGGCCGGGGTCGGGTTGAAGGACGGCTCGCCGTTGGTGCAGGCGCTCAGGGCCGTCAGGAGGGCTACTGGCGGGATGACCCTTGTGTAACGCACCTGTCGATGATGCCAGGACGCCGGGTCGGGTGCTCGGGGTTGGGTCAGGGGCCTGGCGGTGGGGTAGGGATCACGGTGGCGGGACTTGCATCGCAGGGTGTGATGTCTGCCACGATGGCATTGCGGCTTTTGTCCCTTACCGGGGCCGATGGCCGTTGACATCGGCCGGCGGCGCGGCGATCCCGTGTACCGGCCCCGAACGAGGAGTGTCATCGATGACGATCGACTCCGTGCGCGGCGCGCCCGACACCCCGGAGCTCGCCGAGCCCGAGCTCGTCCAGCTGCTGACCCCCGAGGGGGAGCGCGTCGAGCATCCCGACTACCCCCTGGACCTCAGCGCCGAGGAAGTGCGTGACCTGTACCGCGACCTGGTGATCGTGCGGCGGATCGACCTGGAGGCCGTGGCGCTGACCCGGCAGGGCGAGCTGGGGCTGTGGGCCTCGCTGCTGGGGCAGGAGGCCGCTCAGATCGGGTCCGGGCGCGCCTTGACCGAGCACGACATGGTGTTTCCGACTTACCGGGAGCATGGCGTCGCGTGGTGCCGGGACGTCGAGCCGCTCAAGCTGCTCGGGCTGTTCCGGGGCGTCAATCATGGTGGGTGGGATCCGGCGGAGCACGGGTTCCACCTGTACACGATCGTGATCGGCAGCCAGACGCTGCACGCGGCCGGGTACGCGATGGGCATCCAGCGGGACGGGGTGCTGGGCACGCCGTCGGCGGGCGCCACGATCGCGTACTTCGGGGACGGTGCGACGTCACAGGGGGACGTGAACGAGTCGTTCGTGTTCGCCTCTGTCTTCAACGCGCCGATCGTGTTCTTCTGCCAGAACAACCAGTGGGCCATCTCGGAGCCGCTGGAGAAGCAGTCGAGGATCCCGCTCTACAAGCGGGCGCAGGGGTTCGGCTTCCCTGGGCTGCGGGTGGACGGGAACGATGTCTTCGCCTGCCTCGCGGTGACCAGGAAGGCGCTGGAGAACGCGCGGACGGGTCAGGGCCCGACGCTCGTCGAGGCGTACACGTACCGGATGGGCGCCCACACGACGACGGACGATCCCACGCGGTACCGGCTGAAGGCCGAAGAGGAGGCGTGGAAGCTCAAGGACCCGATCGAGCGCGTCAAGGCGTACCTGGTGCGCAGCGACCTGGCGGACGCGGGGTTCTTCGAGAAGGTCGAGGACGAGGCCAAGCAGCTGGCGAAGGAGCTGCGCGAGGGCTGCCGGTCGATGCCCGATCCGGAGCCGCTGTCGATGTTCGACGAGGTGTACGCCGAGCGGCATCCGCTGATGACGGAGGAGCAGGAGCGGTTCGCCGCCTACCTGGCGTCGTTCGAGGAGGAGTCGAAGTGACCACCCTGACCCTCGGCAAGGCGCTGAACGAGGGCCTGCGCAAGGCCATGGAGAACGACCCGAAGGTCCTCGTGATGGGCGAGGACGTCGGGAAGCTCGGCGGGGTCTTCCGGATCACGGACGGCCTGCAGAAGGACTTCGGCGAGGAGCGGGTCATCGACACGCCGCTCGCCGAGTCGGGCATCATCGGGACGGCGATCGGGCTCGCGCTCAGGGGATACCGGCCGGTGTGCGAGATCCAGTTCGACGGGTTCGTGTTCCCGGCGGCCGACCAGATCATCACGCAGCTCGCGAAGATGCGGATGCGGTCGCTGGGCACGCTGTCGCTGCCGGTGGTCGTCCGGATCCCGTGCGGCGGCGGCATCGGTGCGGTGGAGCACCATTCGGAGTCGCCCGAGGCGTACTTCACGCACACGGCCGGGCTGCGCGTGGTGTCGTGCTCGAACCCGGCGGACGCGTTCTCGATGATCCAGCAGTCGATCACCTCGCCCGATCCGGTGATCTTCTTCGAGCCGAAGCGCCGGTACTGGGACAAGGCCGAGGTGGACGTCGACTCGGCGGACTGGGCACCGCTGCACCAGGCGCGGGTCGTCCAGCCGGGCGAGCACGTGACCGTGCTGGCGTACGGGCCGTCGGTGAAGACGTGCCTGGAGGCGGCCGCGGCGGCGGCCGAGGAGGGCCGGTCTCTGGAGGTCATCGACCTGCGCTCGCTCAACCCGCTCGACATCGGCACCGTGACGGAGTCGGTGAACCGGACGGGACGCTGCGTGGTGGTGCACGAGGCCCCGGTGTTCAACGGGTACGGCGCCGAGCTGGCCGCGCGGATCACCGAGAAGTGCTTCTACCGGCTGGAGTCGCCGGTGCTGCGCGTCGGCGGGTTCTCCACCCCGTACCCGCCGTCCCGCCTTGAGGACCACTACCTGCCCGACCTCGACCGCATCCTGGACGCGGTCGACCGTACCTTCGCGTGGTGACGCCGGTGAGCGAGCCGAAACTGTTCAAGCTGCCGGACGTGGGCGAGGGCCTGACGGAGGCGGAGATCGTCAAGTGGCACGTCCAGCCGGGCGACACCGTCGAGGACGGCCAGACCATCGTCGAGATCGAGACGGCCAAGGCGATCGTGGAGCTGCCCTGTCCGTTCGATGGCGTGGTGACCGAGTTGCTGGTCACCGAGGGTGCGACCGTGGACGTCGGCGTGCCGATCATCTCGGTGGACACCGAGGGTGAGAGCGCGGTGGCGACGCCGGTGTCCGAGCCGCCGGCGCAGACCGCCGCGCTGCGCGAGGAGGGCGTGCCGACGGCGAACGAGCCGGGCATGGTCACGCCGGAGGAGCCGCCGAAACGCCAGCCCGTCCTGGTCGGGTACGGGGTCAAGGAGGCGTCGACCAAGCGGCGTCCGCGCAAGGGGTCCAACGGCGCCGCGCAGCCGAAGCCGCCCGCGCCTCGTCCACAGCCTGTGGACAACGGGTTGCCGCTGGCCAAGCCGCCCGTCCGGAAGATGGCGAAGGACCTCGGCGTCGACCTCGCCACCATCACGGGTTCGGGTCCCCAGGGCTCGATCACGCGGGACGACGTCCTCGCCGCCCAGGGAACGCCCCAGCAGGCGCCCGTCCAGGCCGGCCCGCGTGAGGAGCGGATGCCGGTCAAGGGGGTGCGCAAGGCGACGGCAGCGGCGGTGTCCGGTTCGGCGTTCACCGCTCCGCACGTCACCGAGTTCCTACAGGTGGACGTCACGCGCACCATGGAGACGGTCAAGCGGCTCCGTGAACTGCCCGAGTTCGCGGACGTGAAGGTGTCGCCGCTACTGCTGGTGGCGCGCGCGCTGCTCACCGCCGTGCGACGCCACCCGATGGTGAACTCCACCTGGGAGGACGGCCCGGACGGCGCAGAAATCGTCGTCAAGCGCTACGTGAACCTGGGCATAGCCGCCGCCACCGAACGCGGCCTCATCGTGCCCAAGGTGAAGGACGCGCAGGACCTCGACCTGCCCGGCCTCGCGCGCGCGCTGAACGAACTGGCCCAGAAGGCGCGGGCGGGCAAGGCGTCCCCGGCCGACCTGTCCGGCGGGACGATCTCCATCACCAACGTCGGCGTGTTCGGCGTGGACACAGGAACCCCGATCCTGACCCCCGGCGAGGCCGCGATCCTGGCGTTCGGCCAGATCCGGGACATGCCGTGGGTCCACGAGGGCGAACTGGCGATCCGCAAGGTCACCACGCTCGCCCTGTCGTTCGACCACCGGATCGTGGACGGCGAACTGGGCTCCCGCGTCCTGCGCGACGTCGGCGACATGCTGGAGGACCCCATCCGCATGCTCGCCTGGGGGTAACGTCCTGGGGCCGGCGCCGTCGACGCGGCGCCGGCCCTTCTCAGCGCGGCGGGTTGTCGTCGTCGTACATCCGCTCGTCGCGACGAGGGCCGGGGCCCGGACCTGGGCCGCCCTGCCCCCGGACCATCATCAGCATCTGCAGCACGAACGTCGCCCCGCCGACGACGATCAGGATGACTCCCACGATGTGGATGTCCACCGGGTCCGTCATCGCGTCCGGCTGGATCGCGAACTTGAGGATCAGCCCGATCGTGATCAGGAAAACGCTGACGCCGATACCCATCGATGACCTCCGCCGGACGATCCAATGCAGTGCTCTTTACCTATCCGTCCGGCTCGTCCGCCACACGTCGCGGCCTCTATGAGACGGGGACCTTTTCGATCTTCCCGAAGGGGCCGGCGTTGAAGGTCACTGACGTGACGCTGCCGGACGGGGCCGGCAGATAGACGAAGCCACGGTCGGGCTTGCCGACAGCGGTCAGGAAGGTGGCGCGACCAGGGTCGACGTAGATGCTCGTACCGCTCGGATTGGCCGGGCCGACGCGGACGGCACGGTAGACGTCCTTGCCGCCGGGCGTCTGGATCGAGAACGAGCCGAACACGCCCCCCGGATAGTTGGGGTCCGGATAGGACGCGTCAGGCGGGGTGGTCCCCGGCCCCTGGTTCACGATGTCGAACACGGCGACGATGTAGGCGCCGTCCCGGTAGAAGGGTTTGACGTCCAGCCGCCTCTTGTCCGCACCGAAACTCGCCGTGCGCGTCGCCACCGTCTTGCCGTCCTCCGGCCGGAAGGCGGCCGGTGAGGTGGTGCCGCGCGCGCTTGCCTTCACCTGGTAGGAGATCTCGACCCGGTTGTTGCGGGCGGCGTCCTTGGCTACGGGCTCGGTGTTCCCCTTGCCGCTCGCCGTGTAAGTGAAGCCGTCCCCCAGGCGCGTCTTCATTTCCTTCATGACGGCGTCGGCCCGGTCCTTGGACAGGTTTGTGTCGGCCTCGCTGGTGTGGCCCTCGAATGTCAGCGCGCCCGCTGCCTTCGTCTTGATCTGCTGCGCCGTCTCGTCCAGGACGGCTTTTGCGCGGTCCGACAGCTTCGCCGAGGCGCCGTCGAACAGCACGTCGGCGCGCAGGCTGACGGTGACCTCCGACGGGCCGGACGTGACGTCCCTCGTCTCGCCCTCAACGATGTCGTACAGGTCAACGGGGTTGGCTCCTGTGCCGGCTGAGGGAGAGGTGGACGGCGAGGAGGAGGGCGACAGCGTGGGGGCGGTGAAGGGCCTGACCCGGCCGAAGGGCTCGGCGCCCACCGACGGCTCGCCGCGGGCCGGCGGCCTGCCAGAGGGCGTCCTGGAGGGCATGGTCGGCATTCCTGACCCGCTTGGGGGCGCCGACGCGCTCGGGCTCCCGGAGGAGGCGGCATCGGTCACCGGGATGCCGGTGAACTCCCCGGCCGTCCCAGGAGTGATCGCCGTGACCTTCTGGACGTCCGCTGGGATCGGCGGGTATTCGGCGGCCATCTCCCGCGTCGCCCCGGGCGTGAAGCCGGAGCCGCTCGTCGTCCCGGTCGGTTTGTAGAGCTTGCGCCCGACCGGGTCGATCAGCGCGATCTCGAACGGCGCGGACTTCGTGGACGAGTCCAGCGACGTCACGCTGTACCGCAGCACCGCCTTGCCCACCTGCCGCTGGACGCTCTTGACGTTGATCCGCGCGTGCAGCCCGTCAGCGCCCCCGAACCAGCCCTCCTTGGAGAACGTCCCGCCGCTCTGCGCGGCAGGGCTGGGGGCACCGCCCACCGTTACGGTCGGCGGGGGCACCTTCTCGGCCCCGCTGTCGGCGCAACCGGCGGCAAGGAGCAGGCCGACAAGAGAGACGGCGAGGGGCGAAACACGCATCGGCCATCCGGTCGGGGGGAACGAGCGAGGGACGCGCCGATAGTAGTGAACGGCGGCAGCCCCCGCCACACACGCCAGTCGAGAATCCAGCATTCCACCACGCCGCGACCGGCCAACCGCCTCGGGAGCCGACGCGGGCGACGTTGGCGTGGCAGGGGGCCTCCACAGGGGAGAGGGACATGTCTGCCCAGCGTCGGGCCACACACGCAGATCATAGGTTTCGGGCTGGATCGCCTTCAGACGCTGATGATCAGCGCAAGCCGGTCGGCCCCGCGCGCTCGCGGATGCCGGCGCACGACCTGCTGCGCCAGAGCGTGGATACTCGGGCGACGGATCTCGGCGGCGGAATGCCGGTGGGCGGCCAATAGTGCGGCTGCGGTCTGGTCGGGTTTGCCTGCCCGCCACCACACCCGGCCGAGGTCGGTGTAGAGCCGTGCTCGGCGTTCCTGTGTGTCGAACTGGGCCGCGCGCAGAGTCCTACCGACTCGCATGGCCTCACCGAGGTCGTCGAGCGCCCAGCGGACGCCGAGTTCATAAAGCCGGACCTGGGCGGGGTCGACGGGAAAGCGGTTGGGACGGGCCAGGGCACGCGGGACGACGCTCCGGGCGGCGCGTTCGGCTTCCTTGATCAGGGTCAGGGCGGTGTCGGTGTCTCCTGCCTGGGCGGAACTGTAGGCGCTGGTGCAGTAGATCTGCGCCAAGGCGTTGGCGGCATCAGGGGTGGCGGTGCCGCTGTTATCGAGGTGGAGTGCGGCTTTCATGGTGATCTGCTCGGCGGATCCGCCGCGCCTACCTGCGGCACACCCGCGACCACGGCGCCCAATGGACCGACGCCGGCCTGATACGCGCCCTGACCCTGTGGGCCCGGGCCACCGGCCTGCACTCCCTGCACGGTCTCGCCGAATGAACGCCCCTAACACACCCTCGGCGAATCCAGCGTGTGAGAAAGGATGGTGAGACACCGAACCGAGGAGAGCGCGATGTTCACCGCCTGCACCCGAATCATGATCTTCTCCGAGGACCCCGAGAAGTCCGCACGCTGGTGGGGAAACGTCCTGGACGCCCCCGTGGACCTGGACGTCAAGGGAGACTCGGTGTTCGCCTGGCTCACCATCGCCGGCTTCGAGGTGGGCTTCCACATGCTGGACGAGAAGAACAACCCGCGCGGCGGCGGCCTGGTCCCCTACTTCGCCGTCTCCGACCTCGACACTGCCCTGAACACCCTTCTGGCCGCCGGATGCACCCGCCACCGCGGCCCCTACACCCCCGACGACGGCACCGGACATCGCATCGCTCAGATCGTGGACCCCTTCGGCAACATCATCGGACTCGATGGCCCCTGACCCCCGTCCCCGTGTGGAGGCGACCGTGCGGCACTGGCCCCTCACCCAGCTGACCATCACCACCCCCGACCTGATCCTCCGCGTCCCCGACGACCAACTCCTAGACGACCTCGCCCACCTCGCCGGGCAAGGCATCCACCCTCCCGGCACGACCGTCTTCCCCCAGCCCTGGACCAGCGGCACCCCCGACGAGGTCGCCGACAATGTCCTGCGCAACCACTGGTGGGCACGCGCCGACTGGCGCGGCAGCAACTGGCGACTCCACCTCACCGCCGTCCACCGCGACGGGCGCGTGATCGGACAGCAGAACCTCTCCGCCCGCGACTTCGTCGTCACCCGTGAAGCCCGTACCGGCTTCTGGGTCGGCCGACGCCACCACAACCGCAGTTACGGCACCCAAATGCGCGCCGCCGCCCTCCACCTAGCCTTCGCTCTGGGCGCTGAACGCGTCACCTCCACCGCCTTCGCCCACAACGGGCCGTCCCGCGCGATCTCTGCCAAGTTCGGATACGTTCCCAACGGAATCCGGCGAATCGCCGTCGACGATCAGTTGGTCCACGTGCAGGAGTTCGTCCTCACGCGCGCGCAGTGGGCGGCTCATGCACAGCCGGACATCACCGTCGAGGGCCTGGAAACCTGCCGCACGATGTTCGATCCTCCATCAAGCCGCAGCTCAGTCGAATCGCCAGGTCCGGGCGGTGATCGTGCCGGGAGCGACCAACTTCGTCGGCCTGTTGTCAGGGCAGGTCGTGCGCTCCGCGCTTGATGTCGGCGGTCAGCCGACGGGCCGCGAGTTCCCGGTCGAGGGGCTGCCGTCGCCGTCGGGCAAGGGCAAGGTCGATTACGTCCTCTGGGACGACGACGGCAGGCCGCTCGGACTGGTCGAGGCCAAGCGCACCACCAGGGACGCGGTGTCCGGCCAGCAGCAGGCCAAGCTCTACGCGGACGCCCAGCTCCTCGCCCGTACAGGCTCATGGCCTGCTGGGCACGGCGAACCTGGTCGGGCCTTCCGTCGCGCTGCGTTGCTCAAGGTTCTTGAGCGCCTGAGCGAAGCAGTCGAAATCGCGGCGACTCACCGCGAGTATCGGGCCGTTGGGGTCTTTGCTGTCACAAACACCACGATCCTCAACGTCCCGGCGACCTCGACGCAACTCTCTCCCTCGGCGGTGCTACGCGCGTGGCCTTAGACCACTCTGCCTCGTCCAGCTTCAGCTCTCTCAACCCGACCATTCAGCAGAGCGGCGATTCTTTGACAATTCTTACAAGACTCTGAAAATCGCTCTGGCTGATGACGAGTTTGGGGCCGTGAGGATCCTTGCTGTCTCGGACTGCAACAAGGTCCAAGGCAGATGCCACCTCAATGCACTGGTCTCCGTCATCGTGGCTACGGGACGCCTTTCGCCAGGTTGCAGAACTTAGGTCCATCTTTCTTCAATCACCTTTCGGATCAGCGCTCGCGAATCCTCTGTGTTGAGCGACTGCGCATTTAGCGTGTGCATCACTTCGCTAATCTTCGCAAGTTCTGACGGATCACGGGTCGTTTCACCTCCCGTAGCTTTAACGATGTAGGCGATCTCGCTTCTGTCGCCTTGGGTTGCGATGGTGAATGAAGCTCGTACACCTCGGTAATAGCGGGTTCGGGCGATCTGCAGGAAGATTCCTTCCCTCAATGACAGCTCGATCAGGTGTTCGAGTTGTTCACGCATGACCTCCTTGGAACCGACTTCGCGGTGCAGGACACTCTCCTCCATCACCACGCTGATCATGGGGCGGGGCGTTCTGGACAAGAGCGCCTGACGCTTCATCCGGGTAGCTACCGCATCCTCGTTGACCAGTAGGACACGAGCATACGCCTGTGTCTGAAACAGCCCATAGACGAGATAGTGCTCATACACCCGCAACTGGTCAGCCGACGCCTCCGCCTTTGGGAAGGCCACGAAGTGGGTCGGGTACCTGACCTGCTTGATCTGCTCCAGAAGGTCGTCCCAACCCTGGACGATCTCGCCTCCGGCGTCGAGCACGTTGTCCACGCGCTCGGCGAAGTCCCTGCGGCACTTCGTCCGGCCACACTCCACATGGCTGATGTAAGACCGTGCAACGTTGACGAGGTCCGCCAGTTGACCCTGCTTCAAGCCCGCCGCCTCACGGCACCGCTTGACCACAGTTCCGAAGCCGACCAGTTCGGGGTCGATCTTTGGCCTGGCGCCACCAGATGCGGACATGGCTGCTCTCCTTGCAGATGCTAGTAGCGCGCTAATAGCTGCTAGTCGAATGTGGCTACTACCTGACTCTCCTGAGATTTTAAGGCGCGACCTGGCTGAATGGCGTTCGTTCGATAACACAGGGTGATAACGGCGGGTTCTTCCGGTTTGGTGGATTGGCCCCGTTCGAGATCAGCCTCCGTCCAGGCTGGAGGGGTTCATCGATGCCAGCGGTCATGCTCGCGCCAGAGGCGCCGCCGCTCGTCCTCGATCCGTCCGACGAGGCGCCCGCGAAAGCGCGCCGCTACCTCACCGACCGGTTCCGCGAGCTCGGGCACGCCGACGACTCCGTCGGCCGACTCGTGGTTACCGAGTTGGTGACCAACAGCTACAAGCACGTCGGGGTCGGGCACATCATCGTCCGCATCTTCCCGGACGCACACGAACCGCTCACCGTCATCGAGGTATGGGACGAGAGCACCGCCCTCCCCGTCGTCCAGCGCGAGGACGACGACGCCGAGAGCGGGCGCGGTCTGCTGCTGATGGCGCAGCTCGTCCACAACTGGGGAGTCCGGCCGCTCAACGAGGAAGGGAAGATCGTATGGGCTCGCTGCGCCCGCTGAACGTCCGGGCGGGCCGCCACCTGCTGCGGTGGCGGACCCGGCTGGGGCGCACTACCGCGATCCGCAACCTCGACCTGCTCGCCGTCGCCCTCCAGGCCAGGAGCTACCGGTACGTCAAGCTGTACCAGGCCGACGAGTTCCCCACCCGTCCGCCGGTGCTGTGGGTGTTCGCGTTCAGCCTCGACGACCACGTCCGCGTCGCGGTGACCGTCCAGGCCGTGCCCGGCGGCGGCTGGGCCTACTACGAGGCAGGACGCGGACGGCACGGCTACCTCTCGCCCTGCGGCGACACCAAGCAGGCCGCCGACCAGGTGGACGCCGTCCTCAAACACCGCATGTTCCCGGCCACCTGGTAACGCGACCGGAGGTATTCCGATGATCCGCACACCTGAGGCGTGGCACGGCCGACCGGCGCGAGCCCGCATAGCGCCTGCGCCACCGCTGTCCGCACGTCCAGCCGGTCGTTTGGAGCTGGATCTCGACATCGACCGGGCCCTCGAAGACCTGCGCCGCGCCTTTCCCGGCATCTGCATCTGGCACGGCGAGTTCAGCGGTTCGCTATGGGCGCTCCTCCCGGACCGGCTGGTCGAAGCCAAGACGGCCGCCGACCTGGCCCGCCGGCTCCATGCCGCTCTGCCCCGCCCGCGTCCCCACGCCAGGCCCGAGCCGTACGTGCGCCGCCCTCGGCCGTCCGCGCGGCGGCCAGACGGCACCTGGACGACCGCGAAGTCCGCCACCCAGCGACCGGTGAAACAGGGCGGGCGTGTCCGGCGCGTCGTCCGCTGGCTCCTGACCGCCTGCCTCCACCTGACACCCGCAACGCCGCTCCCGTGACAGCCCCGGATCGGCGCCTCGTGGAGGGCAGCAGAGAGGCGGTCAGTCACGCCGGGACCAGGCCGTACGAAGTGGTCGGCTCGCTCAGCCATCACCCGATTACGTCGCGCCCGCGCCTTCCCTCTACGGCGCGATGGTGTCGGTGTACGCCGCGTCCACCTCGGCCGTGAAGGTGTCCTCGGCATCGTCGCCGTCGGTGATGGAGACGCGGGATTGGCGGCTTCGGGTCCAGAAGGCACGCATGTCCGGGCTGGTCATGAGGAACCGCAGGGCGTTGCGGAGTTCCGGGAGCTCGATGGTGTGGGTCTCGTAGGCGACTTTCTGGAGGTTGAGGATCAGGTTGCAGTAGTGGTCCTTGCGGGTCGTCTGCTCGCCGGGCGCTGGGGCGGGCCAGACCGAGCGGAGTTCGCTGTCCTCGATGGCCATTTTGATCAGATCGGTGTGCAGTTCGCGCATCGCGAGTTCGCTGCTCCGCGCCTGCTCCTCCTGGGCGATTCTCAGCTCTTCGCGCTGGTTTCGCAGCTCGCGGCCCTGCATCAGGAGCGCGGCGGTGATGCCCAGGAACGCGGCACCGGAAAAGAAGACCGCGATCGGGCTGATCGCCTGGCCTATGTCCGACCAGCGCGACAACTGGTCGTCGTCCAGGCGAAGCAGGAGAAGAACTGGGACGAGGATGCAGGAAACAACAATGAGGAGACCCGCGGTGATCGCGAGACTCATGGGGAGGGCGCGCCTCATTCTGCCTGTCATGGCACCGCCATATTAGGCGCGGTATGTGACCGGAACACCTTCCAGCGGCCGCAGTCTTTTGCCGCGGATACGCACGTCATCGACGATGTCCGCGAGGGCGTCCAGCGTCTTGGGATGCTGGATGAGCCAGCCGCCCACCTGGTAGCCGACGGGGCCGGGTCCGTAGTCGTGGACGAGGGCGCGGTGGCCGTCGAACAACAGGAAGTCGAAGTAGTTCTCCACGGGCGAAGGCGGCGCGAAGAACTCGATGTGCTCACCCAGCCGGCTCCGCACCTCGTAGTTGATCATTTCGTAGTGCAGGTAGTCGGTGAGGGGGTGGGAGAGCAACCGCACCCGGGTGAACTCCAGGTTCCGCGACCTCACCTCGTCGCGCAGAGGCTGGTCCCCCATCGCTTCTTCCCGCAGAAGGCGGCGGGCCAGTGCGGCGTCGCCGTCCTGGAACGCCTCCTGCGATCGGACGCCGTCGGCCTCGCGGTAGGACTGCCAGCATTCCAGCTTGAGGAAGCGCTGCTCTGTGCGCGCCCAAGCTTCACCGAACGCCTCCAGGAAGCCTTCCAGAGTGAGCCGTTCGCTTCCGTCCAGTACCCACGCAGGCGGTTGGTGCATCATTCGTCCGGGATGTCTTTCTTAGCGGCGATGAGAGTGGTGCGTGTGATGCGGACGATGCGTTCGTTCGGTGCGCACCGGGCGTCTTGCAATGGATTCGGGCCAAGCTCTTCGGTGATATCAACACCGATGACCGCGAAAGCGCCATCACTGAGGGTGAGGATATCAGGAGAGCCGGTCGTCGAGGTCGTGTCACCACGCTCGGCAGGTGCTTTGCCGAGTCGGCCGATCGCCTTCATGGGAGCCTCCCGAATAGCCGCCGATGACCCTACCCGAGCCATGTCCTGAAGAAACGCCGGCCATGAGTTCATGGCCTCATAGGGACATGAAGCCTGCAATGAGTAAGAGTGATCAGCGAATATCGGGCCATACCGTGGTCATGAAATGATGAGCCCGATTCCGGATTGACCCCGGGCGAACCGGCCTGAACGAACAGGGCCCCCGCCGGGAGTCCGGCGGGGGCCTGTCGTGAGGCTTAGCTCAGAACGCCTCTTCGGGCAGTTCCATCACGTCGAGGGTGGTGGCCTCGGTGATGGCGCGTTCCGACGCCAGGCGCGGGAGCACCGTCTGGCAGAAGAACTGCGCGGCCGCGACCTTGCCGTTGTAGAACGTCTTGTCGGAGTCGGACACGTCGCCGCCGCCGAGCGCGGTCAGCGCGACGTCGGCCTGGCGCAGCAGCAGCCAGCCGACGACGAGGTCGCCGAGGCCGAGCAGCAGCCGGGACGTGTTGAGCCCGATCTTGTACAGCTCCTTCGGGTTCTCCATCGAGCCGAGTGCCCACCCGACCATCGGGGTGATGATGCCCTGCACGTCCTCCAGCGCGCGGCCGAGCATGGCCCGCTCGTTCTTCAGCCGGCCGTTGCCGGCCTCGGACTCGGCGAACGCCTGGATCTCGCCCGCGAGCACCTTCAGCGTCTCGCCGTTGTCCCGCAGGATCTTGCGGAAGAACAGGTCCTGGCCCTGGATCGCGGTGGTGCCCTCGTACAGGGTGTCGATCTTGGAGTCGCGGATGTACTGCTCGATCGGGTAGTCCTGCAGGAAGCCGGACCCGCCGAGCGTCTGCAGCGACTCGGCGCCGAGCAGCGCGTACGCCCGCTCCGAGCCGAAGCCCTTCACGATCGGCAGCAGCAGGTCGTTGATCTTCTCGGCCTGCTCGTCCTTGCGGCCCTCGTACTCGGCGATCTGCACGGCGTCCTGGTAGGACGCGGTGAGCAGCACGAGCGCGCGCATGCCCTCGGCGTACGCCTTCTGGGTCATGAGGCTGCGCCGGACGTCCGGGTGGTGGGTGATCGTGACGCGCGGAGCGGTCTTGTCCGTCATCTGCGTCATGTCCGCACCCTGGACGCGCTCCTTGGCGTACTCCAGCGCGTTCAGGTAGCCCGTCGACAGGGTCGCGATGGCCTTGGTGCCGACCATCATCCGGGCGTACTCGATGACGAGGAACATCTGCTTGATGCCCTCGTGCACGTCGCCGACCAGGTAGCCGATCGCGGGGTGCTTCTCGCCGAAGGTCAGCTCGCAGGTCGTGGAGACCTTGAGGCCCATCTTCTTCTCGACGTTGGTGACGTAGGCGCCGTTGCGCTCGCCCAGCTCGCCGGTCTCGACGTCCACCAGGTACTTCGGCACGAGGAACATCGACAGGCCCTTGGTGCCGGGGCCGGCGCCCTCGGGGCGGGCCAGCACCAAGTGGAAGATGTTCTCCGCCATGTCGTGCTCGGCCGAGGTGATGAAGCGCTTGACG
The DNA here is from genome assembly GCF_001552195.1 of Actinomadura latina NBRC 106108. Classification (GTDB taxonomy): domain Bacteria; phylum Actinomycetota; class Actinomycetes; order Streptosporangiales; family Streptosporangiaceae; genus Spirillospora; species Spirillospora latina. Next base: position 116,856 of record NZ_BCQS01000018.1, on the reverse strand, counting down.
CCCTCGATGTGCCAGGTGCCGTCCGGCTGCTGGACGGCCTTGGCACGCCCGGCGCCGACGTCGGAGCCCGCGTCCGGCTCGGTCAGCACCATCGTGGCGCCCCACTGCCGCTCAAGGGCCAACTCGGCGAACTTCTTCTGCTCGGGCGTGCCGATGTGCCACAGGATCTGGGCGAAGCCGGGGCCGGAGGAGAACATGTAGACGGCCGGGTTGGCGCCCAGGATCTGCTCGGAGACGGCCCAGGTGAGCGAGCGCGGGGCGCCGCTGCCGCCGAACTCGGGCTTGAGGTCGAGCCGGTACCACTCGGCGTCCATCCACGCCTTGTACGACTTCTTGAAGCTCTCCGGCATCTCGACGGTGCCGGCGGCGGGGTCGAACTTCGGCGGGTTGCGGTCGGCGTCCTCGAAGGACTCGGCGATCGGGCCCTCGGCCAGCCGGTTCACCTCGTCGAGGATGCTGCGCGCGGTGTCCTCGTCCAGCTCCGCGTACGGACCGCTGCCGAGGAGGTCCTGGCGCCTGAATACCTCGAAGAGGTTGAACTCCAGGTCCCGCAGGTTGCTCTTGTAGTGCCCCATTCGCGACTCCGCTCGACTCCGGCGGCGGCCGGCGGCCCCGCAACGTACTGGTTAGTAACCCAACATCATGCTACCCGCTGGTAACCAGTGGCAACCACCCAAACCACCCGGATGCGGAGGACGTAGGCCACATCGATATCACGCCTCGGCGGCTCGCGTGACGCAACTCACAAGGTCGGGCAGGGTGCGCGAATCGGGCAGCAGCCCCTGCCGCGCGCCGCCGGACCGTGGTGGGAAGATCGTGCGGGGGCGCGAACACCGTGAGGACGAGGAGGTGCGCATGAACCAGGAGGAGCCCGAGTCCCCGAGGCTGACCGTCATCGGGATCGGCTACCTCGGCGCCACGCACGCCATCTGCATGGCTGTGCTGGGCTACGAGGTCCTCGGCGTGGACGTCGACCAGGACAAGATCCACCGGCTGGCGTCCGGCGAGGTCCCCATCTTCGAGCCCGGGTTGCCCGAGCTGCTCACCAAGGCGCTCGACTCCGGCCGGCTCCGGTTCACCACCTCCTTCGAGGAGGCCGGAGAATTCGGCGACGTCCACTTCGTCTGCGTCGGAACGCCCCAGCAGGCCGGCTCGGACGCCGCCGACCTGACCTACGTCGACGCCGCCGTCCGCTCCCTGGCACCGCACCTGCGCCGCCGCGCCCTCGTCGTCGGCAAGTCCACGGTGCCGGTCGGGACGGCCCAGCGGCTCACCGGCGTCGTCCAGGAACTGGCGCCCGCCGGGAAGGACGTCGAGCTGGCGTGGAACCCCGAGTTCCTGCGCGAGGGCTTCGCCGTCGACGACACGATGCGCCCCGACCGGCTGGTGTTCGGCGTCACCTCCGACTGGGCGGACGAGCGGCTGCGGGCGGCGTTCAAACCCGTCCTCGACCTCGGCACCCCGGTCATCCGGACCGACCTCGCCACCGCCGAGCTGGTCAAGGTCGCCGCCAACTCCTTCCTCGCCACCAAGATCTCCTACATCAACGCGATGGCGGAGGTCTGCGAGGCGGTCGGCGCCGACGTCAAGGACCTCGCCGACTCGCTCGCGCTGGACGACCGGATCGGCGGCAGGTTCCTCAAACCCGGCCTCGGCTTCGGCGGCGGCTGCCTGCCGAAGGACATCCGCGCGTTCGCGCATCGCGCCGAGGAGATCGGCGTCGGCCAGGCCGTGTCGTTCCTGCGGCAGGTGGACGACATCAACCGGCGCCGCCGGGCCCGGACCGTCGACCTCGTCCGGGAACTGCTCGGCGGCGACTTCGCGGGCAAGCGCATCGCCGCCTGGGGCGCGGCGTTCAAGCCCAACTCCGACGACATCAGGGACGCGCCCGCGCTGGACGTGGCGCGCACGATGCACGGCCTCGGCGGCGACGTCCGCGTCTACGACCCGGCCGCGCTCGGCAACGCGCGTGCCGCGTTCCCCGAGCTGCGGTACGGCGACAGCGCGTTCGACGTCGCCCAGGACGCGGACGTCGTCGTCCTGCTGACCGAATGGTCGGACTTCCGGGAGGTCGACCCGGCCGCGCTGGCCCAGGTCGTCCGGCACCGCCGCATCGTGGACGGACGGCACGCCCTCGACGCCGCGCAATGGCGCAAAGCAGGCTGGGAGTACCGGGCGCTGGGACGCTCCTACGCACCCGGCCGCTCGTGAACGACTGCGAGGACGAGGGCCCAGCATCCTCCGGACAAGCGGCGCCGTACCCCCGGCGGGCATTGAGCAAGCCCCGCGGGCGGCCACTCACGGCCAGGAATCCCGGCGATTGGCAGGTCAGATGACTTTCCCGGAACGTAATCTCCCGTAGCAGCGTCTATGGGACGACGAGAGCGCGGGGAGTGCTCGAACACGGGAGGGACCGGCCTTGGTCTTCAAGAAGCTGCGGCAGGCGATGGGAATCGGCGGCCCATCGATCGAAACGATCCTGCACGACCCGAACACGACGCCGGGCGGCGTCGTCACGGGTGAGGTCACCATCATCGGCGGCCAGTACAACTCCGACATCAAGTCGGTGAACCTCGCCCTGCGCACCAAAGTGGAGGTCGAGTCGGGCGACAACGAGTACACCTCCAACCTGGAGTACGCCAAGATGCCCGTCGCGGGCGGGTTCAGCCTGCAGGAGGGCGCGCGGCACAGCATTCCCTTCCAGATGCCCATCCCGTGGGAGGCGCCGCTCACCCACATGTACGGGCACCCCCTGCACGGCACCACCGTCGGTATCGCGACCGAGCTCGAGGTCGCGGGTGCGCTCGACCCGGGCGACCTCGACCCCATCGCCGTCCACCCGCTGCCCGCGCAGGAGCGCATCCTCGCGGCGTTCTCCAACCTCGGCTTCAATTTCCGCAACGCCGACTGCGAGAAGGGGCGCATCTGGGGCGTCCACCAGGAGCTGCCCTTCTACCAGGAGATCGAGTTCTACCCGCCGGGCCAGTACGCGCGCGGCATCAAGCAGCTCGAAGTGACGTTCGTGTCGAACCCGCACTCCATGGAGGTCGTGCTGGAGCTCGACAAGCGCGGCGGCGTGTTCACCGAGGGCCACGACGCGTTCAGCCGGTTCACCGTCGACTACGCGAGCGTCGACCACACCGACTGGGAGCGGCAGCTCGACGGCTTCCTCCAGGACGCCGGCCGGCGCCGCGGCTTCTTCTAGCCGCGCGGCTTCTTCCAACCGCCGCGAAGCGATCCCCTCCGCGAAGTTGATCGCGGAGGGGATCGACGCGTAGAAAGAGGTTCCGTGCCCCAGCCCCCCGGACTGAACGACGCGGAACGGCGCCTCTGGGCCGCGTTCCCCACCGGCGCGACCGTCGTCCTCGGCGACGACTGCCCGGCCGGACCCGACCCCCGCCGCATCGTCCGCGCCGAGATCATCACCCGGCTGCTGCTCGGCGCCGGCGAGTCGCAGGCCGGCGCGGTCGCGTCCGTCCGGCTGCGCGGCGCCTACATCACCGGGCAGTTGGACGTCACCGGCGGCACCGTCGAGTACGAGCTGCGGCTGGAGGACTGCCGGCTCGTCCAGGAACCGGACTTCTCCAACGCCGAGACCCGCCAGCTGCGGCTGTCCGGCTGCCGGATGCCTGGCTTCGACGGTGGCGGCCTCCGCGCGGACGGCTACCTCAGCCTGTCCGGGTCGCAGATCGACGGCGAGGTGCGGCTGCCGAGGGCGCAGCTCAGCGGCGGCCTCCGGATGAACGGGACGCGCATCACCGCGTCCGCCCCGGAAAAGTGGGCGATCTTCAGCGGCGGGCTCGTCGTGGACGTCGGCACGTTCATCCGCGACGCCGAGATCACCGGCGGCGTCCGGTTCGTCGGGGCGCGGATGAACGGCGGCCTGTTCATGGAGCGCACCACCCTGTCCAACCCGGGGCGGATCGCGCTGGACGCGCAGAACATGGTCGTCGAGGACGCCGCCGAGTTCAGCAACGGCTTCACCGCACTCGGCACCGTCCGGCTGCGCAGCGCCCGCTTCAACGGCATCCTGTCGTTCTCGCGGGCGCGCCTGGACGCCGCCGACCCGTCCCGGATGGCGCTGCACGCCAGCCATATCCAGGCCGACGAACTGCTCCTGTGGCCGGAAGAGAAGATCCAGGGCCGGGTGTCGCTGTCGTACTCCCGCATCGACCTGCTCATGGACCATCCGTCCGTCTGGCCGGACGAGCTGTACCTCAACGGCCTGACGTACCAGACGCTGCGCGGCGCCGAGTTCAAGGACCGGCTCAGCTGGGTCTCGCGGGACAAGGAGTTCCATCTCCAGCCCTACGAGCAGCTCGCCGCCTGGTACCACGGCATCGGCCACGACGACCTGGCGCGAAAGGTGCAGCTCGCCAAGCTGCGGGCGCGGCGCCGCAGGCTGAACCCCGTCGGCAAGGCCTGGAACCACCTGCTCGACTGGACGGTCGGCTTCGGCTACCGGCCCTGGCTGGCGTTCGCCTGGTTCGCCGTCCTGCTGGCCGTCGGGACGACGGTGTTCTCGATCGAGCGGCCCCATCCGATCAAGCCGGGCAACGAGCTGCCCGCGTTCCACGCGCTGATCTACACGCTCGACCTGCTGATCCCGCTCGACACGTTCGGGCAGCAGCTGTCGTACGACGCGGTGGACTGGTCGCGCTGGGTGGCGTACGGGCTCGTCACGACGGGCTGGGTGCTGGCCACGGCGCTGATCGCGGGCGTCACCCGGGTGCTGCGTCCGAACTGACCCGCCGCCTCGGGCGTCCACCCGAAGAGGGCATCAACGAGAATGGGGCTTCATGGGCACGTATCTGATCACGGGCGCGACGGGCGGCATCGGGACGGCGGTCGCCGAGCTGCTGCGCGAGCGCGGGCACGACCTGATCCTCACCGGCCGGTCCGCCGAGCGGCTCGAACGGCTCGCCAAGACCCTGGCGGGCGGCGCGTACTCCGCCACGCAGGTCATCAACCCCGGCGCGGTGCCGTCGCCGCCGCGCAACGCGTCCGTCACCACGATCCCGCTCGACCTGACGGAGCCGCGCCGCATCGAGGCGGCCCTCGCGATGGCCGGGATCCCCGAGCGGCTGGACGGCGTCGTCCACGCGGCGGGCATGGTGCACCTGTCCCCGGTCGCCGGCCTTGAGGCCGACGAGTGGATGGAGCACCTGTCGGTCAACCTGGTGTCGGCGGCGGAGCTGACCCGCCTGCTGCTGCCCGCTCTGCGCGCCGCCGAAGGCCATGTCGTCTTCGTGAACTCGACCGCCGGCCTGCGCGCGAACCCCGAATGGTCGGCGTACGCGGCGAGCAAGTTCGGGCTGCGGGCGCTGGCCGACTCGCTGCGTGCGGAGGAGCCGTCCCTGCGCGTCACGACCGTCTACCCGGGACGGACGGCCACGGAGATGCAGCGCAGGGTCCGCGCCCAGGAGGGCCACCCCTACGCCGAGGACGACTTCGCCGCCCCCGGAACCGTGGCCCGCGTCCTGGTGGCGGCCTTGGAAACGTCCCGGGACGCCGTCATCTCGGACGTCACCGTCCGGCCGCACTGACTCCGCGGCGGCGCACCCGCGTGTCAGTCGCGCCGCAGGAACCAGGACGCGAGGACACCGCCGATCAGACCGAACAGGTGGCCCTGCCACGAGATGCCGGGGTCGCTGGGGATCACCCCGAAGATCATCGTCCCGTAGACGGCGACGACGGCGACCGCGATGCCGATGTCGAGCAGCCGCCGCTCGAAGATCCCGCGCCCGACGAGGTAGCCGAAGAACCCGAAGATCAGGATGCTGGACCCGAGCGTGTTCGCCGAGCTGAGGAACCACACCCCGAGCCCGCCGACCACGATGATGATCAGGCTGGCGACCAGGAACTTCGCGATGCCGCGCGCCGCCGCGATGAACCCCAGGATGAGGAACGGCAGCGTGTTGGCCATCAGGTGCCCGAAGCCGGCGTGCATGAACGGCGCGGTGAAGATGTCCGGCAGGTCGTTGACGTCGCGCGGCTGGATCCCGAACCGGTCGAGCCACCCGTCGGTCGTGTAGTCGAACGCCTCCAGGACCCACATCACCGCGGTGATCGAAACGACCAGGATCAGCGACGACAGCGCGCGGACCCCGTGCTTCGCCAGGTCATCGGAACGCTGCCGGTCGGGGGTGTAGCTCATGTTCTCCACCGTAAGTCTGGACGTCCCTGAGCCGTCAACGAGCGGGGCGTCCGGAAGGTGCCACCAGGCCTTTCCGGCATAGTGGACGGATGCGTGCAGCGATCTGTGCAGAACTCGGCTCCGTCGTCGTCAGGGACACCGAGGCTCCCGTCCCCGGCCCCGGTCAGGTGCTCGTGACGGTGGAGGCGGCGGGGGTCAACTACGTGGACGCCCTCTTCGTCCACGGCCGGTACCAGATCAAGCCGCCGCTGCCGTTCGTGCCGGGGAGCGAGGTGGCGGGGACGCTCCCGTCCGGCGAACGCGTCCTCGCGATGTGCGGCCTCGGAGGCTTCGCGTCCGCGGTGGCCGTGCCCGCCGCGTCCGCCGTCCCGATCCCGGACGAACTGGACTTCCCGCGCGCCGCCACGTTCACGCAGAGCTACTGCACCGCCCTGTTCGCCCTCCGCGACCGCGCGCATCTGCGACCGGGCGAGACCGTGCTCGTCCTGGGCGCCGGCGGCGGCGTGGGCCTCGCCGCGATCCAGGTCGCGAAGTGCCTGGGCGCCCAGGTGCTGGCGGCGGCGTCGACGCCGCCGAAACGAGAGGCGGCACGCGCCGCGGGCGCCGACGAGACCCTCGACAGCGCCGCCGACGTCAAGACGGCCGCCCGCGCCTGGTCGGACGGCGGAGTCGACGTCGTCTACGACCCGGTCGGCGGCGCGCTCGCCGACCCGGCCCTGCGCTCTCTGCGCGAGCGGGGCCGCCATGTCGTGATCGGGTTCGCGTCCGGGGAGATCCCGTCCCTCCCGCTGAACCAGGTCCTGCTGCGCAACCGCGCGATCGTCGGCGTCGACTGGGGTGCGTGGTCGATGCGGAACCCGCTGGACCAGCGCGCCCTCCTGGACGAGCTCCTCGCCATGGTCGCCAAGGGAGACCTCACCCCGGTGCCGCCCCGCACGGCACCTCTGGCATCGGCGGCCGAGATCATGGACGACCTGCTGAACCGCCGCGTCGTGGGGAAGGTGGCTCTGCTCCCCTAAGCCGCCGAGGCGTGCTCCGACTCGGACACGTCACCGCGCACCACGATGACGGGCAGCGGCTTCCGGACCGGGGCATCGGCCGTCCGGCGCAGGTAGCGGCGCTCCTCCGGGGTCGTCCCGCCCCAGATGCCGTCGGGCTCGCCGACCTTCAGCGCCCACGCGAGGCACTCGGCCTTCACGGGGCAGTTCGCACAGATCGCCTTGGCCGCGTCCTCCTGCGCCTGGAGCAGCGGCGCCGAGTAGCCGATCGGGAAGAAGAGGTCGGGGTCGGCCCCACGGCAGATGGCGTGGTCGGTCCAGTGTTCCTCGTTCTCGTTGTTCTCGTTGCTGTGCATTGGCTTCTCCCTGCGCCGCGACGAGACCACCGTGCGGGTCAACTCGGCGGGGGTGGTCTCCACTCAACGTAGTACTACGACCCGTAGTACTACAAGACATACGTGAACGTTGCAACTTAGCGTCCGGATAACCTGGGAGGTGTGCAGCGTGATCAAGAAGTGACCTTCCGCGAGGCGACGGCGGCCGATCTTCCGCAGATCGTCCGGCTACTCGCCGACGATCCCCTCGGATCCACCCGCGAAACACCGGGAGAGGAGATCCCAGAGGCCTACTTCATCGCCTTCGCCGCGATCGAGAAGGACCCCAACAACGCGGTGATCGTCGCGGAGGTCGCGGGCGAACTCGCCGGCACCCTGCAACTCACCTACATCCCCGGCCTCACCTACACCGGCGGCGAGCGCGCCCAGATCGAGGGCGTCCGCGTCGCCGCCGAGCAGCGCGGCTACGGCGTCGGCCAGCTCATGATCAACTGGGTCATCGAGCAGGCCCGCACCCGCGGCTGCCGCGTCGTCCAGCTCACCACCGACCGCCAGCGCCCCGACGCCATCCGCTTCTACCAGAAGATAGGCTTCCGCCCCTCCCACATGGGCATGAAGTACCACCTCACCTGACAACTCTTCTGTTCAGGCGCCGGGCTCTGTTCAGGCGCCGGGCTCTGTTCAGGCGCCGGGGAGGGAGAGGTGGCGGGGGTTGGCCACCATCAGCTTGTCGACGACTGACGCTCGTACCGCCTCGGTCACCTCGTCCATCCGGGTGTCGAGGGTGCCCTCGCGGATGGCCTTGGCCAGGTCGGCGTCCGACTCGCAGTCGAGGTTGCGGAGGCGTTCCTCGTGGGCGGCCTTGTGGGTTTCGCCCAGGAGGAGTTCCCGACGGGCTATGACGAGGGCCGCGGCGGCGACGCGGGCATGGAAGCGCAGGCGGTCGTCGGGTTGGTCTGCCTGGAGCAGGAACGCGCCCACTGCGTCTATGAGCGCGCCGGCGTCGGGGCGGTCGTGCGGGGGTGTGTCGGTCGGCTGGGCCTTTTCCAAGGGGTCTCGGACGGTCGTGGGTTCGGTCAGGCCCAAGGCCAGAAGTAGGTCGTGTTCCTGCTCGCAGACCTTGCGGCCTAGGACGGCGTACTCGATGGACGGGTCCGAGCCGTTCAGGTAGCGCTCGGCCTGGTGGCGGCACAGGATCGTCCAGCGGAGGGTGCCGTAGACCTCCCACCAGTGGAGTTCGTCCAGGGTGGGCGGGGTGCCTCCGGCGGAGGCGTAGCCGGCGAGGAGGTCCTCGCGGGAGCCGAAGCCGCCTACCGGGTGCGGGGACGCGAAGCGCCAGGCCTTCGTGCAGAGCCAGCCCAGGTCTTCGGCGGGGTCGCCCAGGTGGGTCAGCTCCCAGTCGAGGACGCCGCGCACGCCGGTCTCGTCGATCATCAGGTTGCCGTTGCGGAAGTCGCCGTGGACGACCGTCCGGCGGTCCGAGGCCGGTGGACGGTTGTCGTTCAGCCAGCGGAGCGCCAGTTCCACGGCGGGGCGGGGCTCGAAGTTCGCGTAGTGCTCGGTGAGGGCGTCGAGCGGGTCGAGGTCCGGCAGGCCGGGGACGGGCTCCATCGTGTGCAGGCGGGCCAGGACGGCGCCCAGGTCGCGGGCCAGGGCGGGGCGGACGGCGGCGAAGCGGTCGTCGCGGAGGAGGCGGCGGGGGATCGTCTCGCCGGGCAGGCGCTCCATGATGAGGAAGGGCGCGCCGGCCAGGTCGTCGCCGTGGTCGGCCAGCGCGGGCACGGTCACGCCGGCCGCCGCCGCCGAGGCGAGGAGGGCCGCTTCGCGGGCCATCGCGGCCGGGTCCGGGGAGCCGGGCGGGTCGCGGCGCAGGATCAGGGCGCGGCCGTCGGCGTCGAACGACCAGGTCTCGCGGCTGGCGCCGCCGGAGAGGCGGCGGAGACCGGTGATCTTCGCGTGCAGCCGGGCCGCCAGCGCGGCCTCCACGGCGGTCATGTGCGGGCCGCGGGCTGGGCGGCGGCGAGGGCGCGGAGGGGGTCGGCGAGTTCCACGGGTCTCCTTCGTCAGGACGGCAGGCCGAGGGCGCGCACGGTCAGGATGTCCAGGGTGTCCAGGAGGCGCTCGGTGCCCGGGGGGTCGTTGCCCTGGACGAGCCACAGGTACAGCGAATGGTCCACCATCGCGGCGAGGGCGCGGGCGGCCATCTCCGCGTCGAGGTCGGACGGGACGAGCCCCTCGCGCTGCCAGCGGGAGATCGCCCTCGCGGAGCGCTCCGCCGAGGCGGCCCGGTGCTTGCGCCGCAGCTCCTGGAACTCGGCGTTGAACGTCGCGACCTGCTCGATGATCGCCATCATCTTCGCGTTGCGCAGGTACGCCCGGTAGTACGCCCGGTTGGTGCGGCGGATGCGCGCGGCCGGCTCCGGCCCGGCGGACGGGACGAGGTCGTGGTCCGTCATGTCCTCGAACAGCCGGTCCGCGACCTCCAGGAACACCGCTTCCTTCGACGGGAAGTAGGTGTAGAAGGACCCGTAGGCGACGCGGGCGTGCCGGGTGATGTGGGCGACGCGGGTCTCCGGGAAGCCGCGCTCCTCGAAGACCTCGCGGGCGGCGGCGAGGAGTCGCTCCCTGGTCCGGGCGCCGCGTTCGGTGAGCGGCTGCCCGCCGGGATCGTCCCGCATCGCCGTGGTTCCTCTCGCCCTGGGTGTTGACAACCCGATGTTCGCAGGAACAGTATCCGAGCATCGAGCAAGTTGATATGACTGTCAAGTCAACTTCCAGGGAGGGTCGCATGAACACCGAATTCGAACTCGGTGGGATCAACCATCTGGCGCTGGTGTCGTCCGACATGAGACGCACCATCGACTTCTACTCGGGCGTCCTCGGAATGCCGCTCATCAAGACGCTGGACCTGCCCGCCGGCCTGGGCCAGCACTTCTTCTTCGACTGCGGCGGCGGCGACTGCGTGGCCTTCTTCTGGTTCCCGGACGCGCCGGACGGCGTCCCCGGGATCTCCGCCCCGGCCGGCCGTCCCGAGCAGGGCGAACTGCTCAGCGCGGTCGGGTCCATGAACCACGTCGCCTTCCACGTCCCGCCCGAGAAGTTCGAGGAGTACCGGAAGCGGCTGAAGGAGAAGGGCGTCACGGTCAGCCCCATCCTGAACCACGACGACAGCCCGATGGGCATCTCCCGCGACGTCGACGACGGGGTGTTCGTCCGCTCCTTCTATTTCCAGGACCCGGACGGAATCCTCCTCGAATTCGCCTGCTGGACGCGGACGTTCGACGACTCCGACGTCTCCCACGAGCCCAAGACCGCCGCCGACCGCACCGCCCCGAAGGAGCAGCATGCCCCGACTGCGTGAGGTTCCCCGCGCCGAAGTCACCGACGAGCAGATCCTGTTCTTCTACGACCACCTTTTCGCGCCCGACCGCGACCCGGCCGTCGACCACGGCACCGCGACCGGCTCCCCCGGCGACTGGTGGACGGTCTTCGCCCAGTCCCCCGACGTGTTCCGGCACGCCGTCAAGGGTTTCGCGCTGTACCGGAACTCCGGCCTCGACCCCGTCCTCCGGGAGCTGGGCCAGTGCCGGGCGGGCTGGGCGCGCGGCAGCCAGTTCGTGTTCTCGCAGCACTGCAAGCAGATGCGGGCGCTCGGCATGGACGAGGAGCGGATCCAATCCATTCCGCACTGGCAGACCGCCGACTGCTATTCGCCGCTGGAACGGGCCGTCCTCGCCTACACCGACTGCCTCGTCCTGGACGGGGGCCGCACACCCGACGCGGTCTTCGACAAACTCAAGGAGCACCTCTCCGACAAGGAGATCCTCCAACTCACCTACATCACCTGCATGTACGACATGCACGCGACGATGAGCCGCGCCCTCCGGCTCGAATTCGACGACCGCCCGGAACCGATCGTCGAGGTCGCGGCGCCCGAAGGCTACGGCGACCGAGACATCGCCGCCGACCTGACCGGGGAGGGCTGATACCCGCCCCCGTATGCCCACGGCTGGAGGAGGAAGAGTTTCCGGTCGACGCGGTCCCGCCCCGAAGGCGTGCCCCGAGATTTTCTCGAAGAAGTTCGGGCGGGCCGTCGATCTGGTCGGCGCCCGTGCGACGCGTTGGTGACGAGAGGAGATCGGGATGGGTAAGCACGCGAACGTTCGGGAGTACATGGCGGACGTGCCGGCCGGGCTGCGGGACGTGGCGGAGAAGGCGCTTGCGGTGGTGGACGCCGCGCTGCCGGGGGTGGAGGTCGCGCTGTGGCATGCGCAGCCGACGTGGAGCCTCGGCGAGAAGGCCGGGCAGAAGCCGGTCTGCTTCATCAAGGCGTACGCGAAGTACGTGACGTTCGGGCTGTGGCGGGGGCAGGAGATCGAGGACGCGTCGGGGCGGCTGGAGGCGATGTCGCGGCAGATGGCGGGCGTGAAGCTCAGCGGCCTGGAGGACGTGGACGAGGAGTTGTTCGCCGGCTGGGTCCGGCGAGCCCGCGCCTTGGAGGAATAACGTCAGGACGACTTGACGTCAGGGCGGCTTGACGCGCATGCTCAAAGGCATGGTCACTCCTGATGGGATCGAGCGGGACATCACGTTGACGAGCGCAGCCGTCCGGTATGACGAGCTGTGGGTTCGGGACGCGGTCGGGGACATGCCACTGGAGCGCGCGGAAGTACTGGAGCTTCTCGCGCTCGGGGAGGTCATCGCCCGCAAGGCGGTCTACGGGCGGCAGCTCGCCGTCCGGTCGGCGCGGCGGGCCGGAGCGTCGTGGACGCAGATAGGGGGAGCGCTCGGCGTCAGCAAGCAGGCCGCCTGGGAGGCGCACGGCCGGTGGATCGACGAGCAGGCCGAGCAGCGCCGGCACAGCGACTACGAGGGCCTGGACGAGGAGCAGGTCGCGGCGTTGCGGAAGCTCGCCGGGCGGGCCGACGAGTAGTCCGGCGAGACGAGTAGTCCGGCGAATATGCGGGTCGCCGCGTTTTTCTGGTGGCCGGAGTTTCCCGTTGTGGTGGTTGGGAAATCTGCCTGCTAGAGGGAACGGAGGCGATTGGCATGGAGGTCGTTCTCGAAATGACCCTGCCGAGGAACGCCGAGAGCGCTCCGCTGGTGCGGCATACGCTCGACGCCTCTCTCCGCGGCCTCGGGGTGGCATCCGAGGTCCGTGCCGATATCGCGCTCGCTTTGGGAGAGGCGTGCGCGAACGTCATCCAGCACGCCGCGGCCGGAATGGAGTACGAGGTCCGGGCGCGGATGGACGGGGCGAGATGCGTCGTCGAGGTCATAGACGGGGGCACGGGCGACGCGGAGGACGGCGCCGATTGGGAGACCCTGCAGGCGCCGCCGCTCGCCGAGCACGGCCGGGGGCTGCAGTTGATGCGGGCGTTCACGGAGGAGCTTCAGATAGCGGATCGCGTGCACCGGAACGGTTCGGTGGTGCATTTCGAGAAGTCGCTGGCGGGCTGACGGCCCGGCGGGCGCGCGCCCGCCGGGCCGTCAGTGTCCGCCGGGCCGTCAGTGTCGGCCGGGCCGTCGGCGTCAGCCGGTGACCGGCAGGTCGTGCCGTATCGGGGTCGGCTCGGGCGCTTCGGCCGGGCCCTTCGGCACGGCGCCGCGCCCGCAGGTGGCGGACGCGACCCTGAGCGCGCCCTTGCCGCCGGGCAGCATCAGCTCCATGGCGGTGACGGCGAGCCGGCCGTCGGCGGTGCGCTGCTGCTTGTTGAGGGTCATCGACGTCCGGCCGAGGCCGTCCACGTCGACGGGGACGGTGGTGTTCGGCGGCGGCGTGGAGTCCAACCGCTTGCCGGCGAGGACGGCGTGCGCGAGGTTCGCCGAGCCCTGGCCGTTCACGCACCGGGCGGAGACGGCGCCCGCCGCCAGCTTCGCCGACGGGACGGCGAGCCGCGCGACGGACGAGCGGGCGCGGGCGGCCGAGGCGCTGACGTCCAGCGCGGACGCCTTGACCAGCTTGGTGTGGTCCTCCCGCAGCAGGCGCTTGTTGACCTCCCCCGTGGTGGACGAGACGGCGGGCACCGGCGGGACGGCGAGCGGCCCGGTGACCGCCAGCCCGTACGCGGAGCCTTCACCGGCCGGGGTGGCGGCCAGGGCCGGCAGCCCGGCGGCGACGAGGCCGCCGGCGAGCAGGCCGGTCGTGGCGAGGCGCCCGAGGGCATGGCTGTGACGCATGGATGTGCTCCGTTTCTTGAGGTCAGGCGGTGATGAACACCAGCGAGCCGAGCGGGACGCGCGACAGCGCCTTGAGCGCGTCCGCGGGTACCCGCACGCAGCCGTGCGTGACGGCCCTGCCGAACACGGAGGCGTCGGGCCAGCCGTGCAGGGCGACGGTGCCCGGCCCGCCGCCGAAGGTGTCCAGGGTCGCCGAGTGCGTGCCGAGCGGCAGGACGATCGGGCTCTGCTTCTTGTCGGACGGCACGATGGAGGCCAGGACGAACGTCCGGCCGGGCGGCGTCGGGGTCTCGGCGCCGCCGACGGCGACCGGCCAGCGGCCGGCCTGCCGCCCGGATTTGAGCAGCGTGAGCCGCCGGTGGCCGAGGTCGACCCGCACGGTGTAGGGCGTGTGCGCGGTCCGCAGCCCGGCGCCGGAGATCCAGCCGCTCGCCTGGTTGGGGCGGCTCGGCAGCAGGACGCGCCGCCACCCGCCGGAGCTCTCCACCACGGGCACCCAGGTGGGGCCGCCCAGTTCGGTGGTGGGGAGCGTGGCCACGCGGCGCCCGCCCGGACGGTCCAGTACCGGCGTCGGCCCGGCCGGGTGGACGACCAGGCCGTCGGTGGCGCCGTCCGGCGCGGTGTCCTTGGGCGCGCCGCGCAGGGTGCCGAACGTGGTGGCCTCGGGGACCTTGGCGGCGCCGGCCTCCACCGCGGCCGGCGGCCGGCCGGCGTCCTTCCCGGACGCCGTGCCGGGCGCGGAGGAGCCGCCGCCGCACCCGCCGAGCAGCAGCACGGCGGCGGCCGCCGGGAGCAGCCCGGCGGCGGTGACGGCGCGGCGGGAATGCCGCGGGGCATTGATGGTCGCCATGAGCCGGGATGCTAGTGGCGGTGAAGGCGCGCGTATGGGGAATGGCGGAAAACGCGCCGAGAGCCGCCATTACAAATAATGACAATCACCAATTTGGCAGGTGCTTTGCGGAGCGTTGTAACTTACCCGAATAAAACCGGGCGCATCAGGCGAGCATGGAGAAGGAACCGTCCTCGTCGTCCGGCTTGGAGGCAGCCTCGTGGAACTCCATGAGCCCCCACAGCAGCGCGGCCCGCGCGGACGCCGGCATCTGCGCCAGCACGCGGGCGAGTTCCTCCAGGCGCCGCACCCGGAGCCGGTCGAGCAGCGCCTGCCCGTCCGCGCTCAGCCGGACGGTCACCTCGCGGCGGTCCCGGCCGGGGTCGCGGGCCAGCAGCCCGGACGCCTCCAGCCGGTCGCACAGCCGGCTCGCCGAGGACACCAGCGCGTCCAGCTCGCCCGCCAGGTTGCTGATGTTGACCGGGCCGCGCTCCAGCACGAACAGCGCCCGCAGTTGCGTAGACGGGACGGGTACATCCGGGGCATTGTGGGCGCGCGACCAGACGTTCATGAGGGTGGAGGCCGCGTCGTCCAGGGCCGCCGCGGCATCCGCGGCATCCTCACCCGACGTGGCCACCATGCCCTCCACTGTTACATACGACGCCGCCGACGGCATCCCTGGACCTGCGGGTCCGCCGGACGCCGGGGGCGGCCCGGCCCCTATTCCCGCGAGGACGGCGATGCCAGGCGAACCTGCGGACGACGATCTCCCGGCGGCGCTCGAAGCGGCGATGTGGGCGGCTCCGCCGCACGAGCTGATCGACGTCGCGACCGGCCTGCTCGGACGGCACGCGGGCGCCACCGGCGCCGAGGTGCTCCTCGTCGACTACCGGCAGGCGTTCCTCGTCCGGACCGTCCCCGGGGACGGCGAGGGCGTGCCGGTCGACAACACCGCGCCCGGCCACGCGTTCGCCGCCCAGCGGGCCATCGGCGAGGGCGACGCCCTCCATCTGCCGATGACCGTGAAGGGCGAGCGCCTCGGCGTGCTGACCGTGCGGCTCCCGGACGGCGGGCCGGGCTGGCTGGCCGCGTTCGCCGACGCCCTCGCCCGCGCCCTGAAGATCGCCGACGGGGGCACCGACCTGTACCGGCGGCTCCGCCGCCGGACACGGCTGACGCTCGCCGCGGAGATGCAGTGGGACCTGCTGCCCCCGCCCGCCTACAACGCCGCCGAGTTCCGCTTCGCGGGCCAGCTCGAACCCGCCTACGCGGTGTGGGGCGACAACTTCGACTGGTCGGTGTCCGCGGAGAAGCTGACGCTGACCGTCAGCAACGGCATGGGGTCGGGGACGAGGGCGGCCGCGCTCACCCATCTGGCGATCAGCGCGCTGCGCAACGCGCGCCGGTCCGGCGCCGGCATCGTCGACCAGGCGGCGCTCGGCGACCAGGCGCTGTTCGCGCGGCACCGCGGCGACCAGCACGTGGCCACGCTGCTGCTGGAGTTCGAGCTCGGCACCGGGCGGGTCCGGGTGGTGGACGCGGGCTCGCCGCGGATCTACCGGCTGCGCGGCGGCGCCACCGACGCGATCGACTTCGACGCGCAGATGCCGCTCGGGATGTTCGGCGACACCCGCTACACGACCGAGGAGTTCACCGTCGAGCGGGGCGACCGGCTGGTCGTCGTCAGCGACGGGGTGCACGGCGCGCAGTCCCCGTCCGGCGTGCCGTTCGGGCCGGACTCGCTGCTCCAGGCGCTGCGCGCGACCCGGCTGCAGGACCCGCCGGAGGCCGTCCGTACCGTGGTCCGGCGCTTCGTCGAGTACCACGACGAAGGCGAGCCGGCCGACGACGCCGTGATCGTCTGCATCGACTGGACCGGACGCGACCGCTGAAAAGGGTCAGCGAGGCAGCTTGACCACGGTGACGAAGAAGTTGTCGATCTGCCGGACGACGGAGATGAACTGCTCGAAGTCGACCGGCTTGGTGACGTAGGCGTTCGCGTGCAGGTGGTAGCTGCGCAGGATGTCCTCGTCGGCCTCGGACGTCGTCAGCACGACGACGGGGATGGTCCGCAGGTCGTCGTCCGCCTTGATCTCGCCGAGGACCTCGCGGCCGTCCTTGCGCGGCAGGTTGAGGTCGAGCAGCACCAGGTCGGGGCGGGGCGCATCCGCGTACTCGCCCTCCCGGCGCAGGAACGCCATCGCCTGCTCGCCGTCGTTCACGACGCTCAGCGTGTTGTTGACCTTGTTGTGCTCGAACGCCTCGACGGTCAGCAGGACGTCGCCGGGGTCGTCCTCGACGAGCAGGACCTCGATGGGGTGCGGGCCTTCGTTCACGTGTCGTCTCCGTTGCCGATGTGCGATCGGACCGGCAGGGTCCAGCGGAAGGTCGTGCCGGGCCCGTCGCCGGGGTCGCGGGCGTCGAGCCAGATACGGCCGCCGTGGAACTCGACGATCTTCTTGCAGAGCGCCAGCCCGATGCCCGTGCCGGTGTACTCGTCCCGCGGATGCAGCCGCTGGAAGATCAGGAAGATGCGGTCGGCGTAGCGGGGTTCGACGCCGATGCCGTTGTCGGCGCAGCCGAACACCCACTCGTCGCCGTCGCGGCGGGCGTCGATGACGACCCGGGGCGGCACGCCCTCGCGGCGGAACTTGATCGCGTTCCCGATGAGGTTCTGGAAGAGCTGGGTGAGCTGCGTGCGGTCGCCGGAGACGTCCGGCAGGTCCCGCACGTCCACCTCGGCGCCGGTCTCCTCGCGCAGCGCCGCCAGGTTGTCCAGGGCCCGCCGCACGACGCCGGCCAGGTCGACGGACTCCTCAGGCTGCGTCATCCGCCCGACCCTGGAGAAGCTCAGCAGGTCGTTGATGAGGGCCTGCATGCGCTTGGCGCCGTCGACGGCGAACGCGATGTACTGCTGCCCCCGGTCGTCCAGCTGGTCCCCGTAGCGTCGCTCGATCATCTGGCAGAAGCTCGCCACCTTGCGCAGCGGCTCCTGCAGGTCGTGGCTCGCGACGTAGGCGAACTGCTCCAGCTCGGCGTTGGACCGGCGCAGCTCCGCGGTCTGCTCGTTGAGCTGCCGGGTCTTCTCCTCGCTGATGCGCCACTGCCGGATGATCCGGTCGCGCATCGCGTCGATGATCGCCGCCAGCTCGTTGATCTCGGCCGGGCCGGGGACGTCCAGCCGGGCTTCGAGGTCGCCCTGGGACACGGCGCGGACGCGTCCGGTCAGCGAGGCCACCGGCGTCAGCACCGTCCGGCGGAGCAGCGCGGCGAGCGCCAGCGCGGCCACGACGACCACGACGAGCGCGGCGATCGTCGACCACAGGGCCGCCCGCGCGCGGGACTGGAGCGTCGAGGAGGCCCTGTCGTGCAGCTTGGTGATGCCGACCTGGAGCGGCGTCATGTCGCCGCGCGCCTGGTTGAGCAGCCGCCGCGCGTCCTGGCTCCGCGCGGCGTCGACGCCCTCGCCGCCGGGTCCGGCCGCGATCGGGTCGGCGAACGCGGCCCGCCACGCCCTGGAGTCGTCGGTCGCCCGGTCCAGGAGCCGGTCGACGCCCGCGCTGCCGGGCACGCCGGACAGCAGCCGGCGCATCGTGGCCGCGGAGTCCGCCTCCTGCCGCACGGCCCGGCGGTACTGGGCGAGGTGCTCGTCCCGGCCGTCCTGCGCGTAGTCGCGGATGGCCGTGTCCTGGTTGGCGACGGCGGTCGACAGCCGGAACTGCTCCAGCGTCGCCGGGTCGACCTGGTTGACGAGGACGTCCCGCGCCTTGTTGTTCCCGTACAGCGCGGTCCCGGCCTGCGCGAAGACGGCCATCAGAAGCAGGCCGAGGACGAGCGCGCCGATCTGGTAGATCCGGACGAGCCGCAGCCGGCTCATCCCGTGCCCCTCGGGCATGTCGGCCGCGGGCAGCACGACCGCCGGGCCGCCGATCCGCAGTTCCGGAGCGGCCTCGGGACGGCGCGGCGCGGCGTCGGCCGAGGTCCGCGTCCGCGGTCCGTCCGCCATCAGCCGTCCCCCCGGCTCAGCAGCAGGACGGCCAGGTCGTCGGACAGGACGTCCCCGTTAAGCCGCTCCGCCTCCGCGATGAGCCCGTCGATGAGCACGTCGCCGCGCTGCCCCTCGCCGTGCGCGATCTTCGCCAGCTCGACCAGCCCGGACAGGTCGAGGTACCCGTCGCCGTCATGCCCCTCGATCAGCCCGTCGGTGTAGAGCAGCAGGGTCCACGACTCGCCGAGTTCGAGGTCGAGGGCGGGCCACTCGACGCCCGGGATCAGCCCGAGCGCCGGGCCGCGCGGCTCGTCCGGGACGGCCGCGACGCCGCCCGGCCCGAAGAACAGCGGCGCCGGATGCCCCGCCCGGTACAGCCGGGCGCTGCGCCGGTCGGGCGCGATCGTCAGCATGCACACGGTCGTGAAGATCTCCTCGGCCCACCGCTCGTGCTGCAGGACGGCGTCCAGCGTGTCCAGGAGGAGCGGCCCCGCGTGCCCGGCGAGGACGAGCGTCCGCCACGCCATGCGGAGCCGCACCCCGAGGGACGCCTCGTCCGCGCCGTGCCCGCTGACGTCGCCGATCACCACGTGGACGGCGCCGTCGGTGGTCTCCACGGTGTCGTGGAAGTCGCCGCCGAGCAGCGCACGGTCGCGTCCGGGCCGGTAGCGGGTGTGGTGCCGCAGCGTGCCGTCGTGCAGGATCGGCACGGGCAGCAGGCCCCGCTCCAGCCGGGCGTTCTCGCGGCTCAGCGCGCGCGCCTCGACGAGCTGCCGCTCGGTCTCGTCGGCGCGCTGGCGCTCGATGGCGTAGCTGATCGCGCGGGTGAGCAGCGCGCCGTCCACGTCCTGTTTGACGAGGTAGTCCTG
The DNA here is from genome assembly GCF_001552195.1 of Actinomadura latina NBRC 106108. Taxonomy (GTDB): domain Bacteria; phylum Actinomycetota; class Actinomycetes; order Streptosporangiales; family Streptosporangiaceae; genus Spirillospora; species Spirillospora latina. Next base: position 97,500 of record NZ_BCQS01000018.1, on the reverse strand, counting down.
GGCGCCGGCGGCGACGGCCTCCACGCCGACGTGGGCGTCGTCGAGGCCGGTGAGCACGAGGACCGCGGTGGTCGGGGCGTGCGTGCGCACCTGGTGGAGCGCGTCGAGGCCCTGCGCGTCCGGCAGCGACAGGTCGACGATGACGCACTGGATCTCGGGCCGCAGCGCGTCGAGCGCCTCCCGGAGCGTGGTCGCGACCGTGATCCGGAGGCCGGGCTGAGCCTCGGCCAGCAGCTCCTCGAACAGGAACGCGTCGCCCGGATCGTCCTCGACCAGGAGGAGGTGCGGGGAGCCGGCCACGCCGAGAAGTCGCTCCGCACCGCGACTGTGCATCGCGGCCATGTCTCAGCTCCTTCGGTCCGGCGCCACCGGATGGGTCCAACGGGGTTTGGTTGTCGTTGAGCAAATATTAAGGGTTATCGATCGCTGGAATGCACGGCAAACGACCGAAACGATCCCTCTTGCCCGACCAACCTAGGTGCGCCGCGCGTAGTAGCGGGCGACCCGTGCGCGATTCCCGCAGCGGGTCGCGGAGCACCAGCGGCGGCGGGGGTGCGCGGGGAGGAACAGCATGACGCAGCCGTCCCCCTCGCACTGCCGGACGCGGCCGATCGCCGGGCCGGCGAGCAGGTCGGCCACGGCCTCGGCGAGGTGCGCCGCCAGCCGGTCGCCGTAGCGGCCGGGACGTTCCGGGGTCGCGGTGACGGCCGTTCCGTCCCAGCTCAGCCGCCTGATCGCCGGAGCCCGCCGCTGCGCCTCGGTGAGGCCGCCGAGGACCGCGCCGGGCGGCCGCTCGGCGCGCCGCGCGTGCCCGATCGCGACGGCCGCGTGCTCCCGGACGGCGTGCACGGGCGCCAGGTCGGCCGCGGTGAGGGCCGCCGGCTCCGGCACCCGGTCGCCTTCGAGGGCCAGCCAGGCGGCCAGGCCGTCCACGGTGGCGATCAGGTCGGCGCCGGCCGGGCGGGTGTTGACGAGGTCCAGCGCGAGCGGCTCGCCGGTCAGCGGGACGGGGTCGGTCATGGCTCTAATGCTACATCCGCTCATTGACACATTAGATCGTCATGGGTTAGGACTAATGCATCTTCACGTCCAGGAGGCATGTGAAATGACGATCCCGGCCCTCGCCCGCACCGCGCACCGCCTCATCGACGTGGACGGGATCCGCGTCTTCTACCGCGAGTCGCTGCCCGCGCGCGCCGACGCGCCCGCGCTGCTCCTGCTGCACGGCTTCCCGTCCGCGTCGCACCAGTTCCGGCGCCTGATCGACGTGCTCGGCGCCCGGTACCGGCTGATCGCCCCGGACTATCCGGGCTTCGGGCACAGCGACGTCCCCGAGCCGGCGTCCACCGGCGGAACGTTCCGCTACACCTTCGACGGCCTCGCCGACGTGATGGAGGGCTTCGTCGAACGCCTCGGCCTGGACCGCTTCGCCATGTACGTCTTCGACTTCGGCGCGCCGGTCGGCTTCCGGCTGGCGCTGCGGCACCCGGAGTGGATCGCGGGCCTGGTCGTCCAGAACGGCAACGCCTACGAGGAGGGCCTGTCGCCGGGCGCGCGGGAGTTCATCGCCCTGCGTCCCGATGGGGAAGGCGCGGAGGAGACCGTCCGCGACCTGCTGACGCTTCCCGCCACGCGCGGCCAGTACGAGGGCGGGACGAGAGACCCCGGGCTGATCGCCCCCGACGGCTGGACTCTCGACCAGCACTTCCTCGACCTGCCCGGACGGACCAGGCCGCAGCTCGACCTCGCCTTCGACTACCACTCGAACGTCGAGCGGTACCCGGCCTGGCAGGCGTGGCTGGGCGAGCACACCCCGCCCGCCCTCATCGTCTGGGGACGCAACGACCCGTTCTTCCCCGAACCGGGCGCCCGCGCGTACCTGCGCGACCTGCCGGACGCCGAACTCCATGTCTTCGACACAGGCCACTTCGCCCTGGAGGACCACCTCCCCGAGATCGCCCCGCTGGTGGCCCGCTTCCTCGACTCCCTCCCCCCGGCGTAGGCCCCCGGGCGGACGACACCGGCGCCCGGCCCTCCGCCGGGACGGTTCCGCGGTGTAACAATGCGGCTTCCCCGGCCACTACCTCGTGACATGCACACCTGGACGGACGGAGACGCGGTGACGGACGACAGCGGCGGAGGGACGGGCGGTGACGCGGCGTGACTCCCGATGAACAGCGGTTCACCGCGATCTACGACGCGTGCCGCCAGAACGTGTGGGCGTACGCCGCGGGCCGCGCCGGCCGGCAGGCCGCGGACGAGGTGGTGAGCGAGACGTTCGCGGTCGCGTGGCGGCGGCTCGCCGACGTCCCCGACCCGGCCCTGCCGTGGCTGCTCGGCGTCGCGCGGAACGTGCTGCGCGACGGCCGCCGGGCGGAGGTGCGGCGCGAGTCGTTCACGGCGGAGTTCGCCCGGTGGGCCGCGCGTCCCGCCGGCGACATCGCCGACGACGTCGCGGAACGGCTCGCCGTGCTGCGCGCGATGGCGGCGCTGCCGGAGCAGGACCGGGAGATCCTGATCCTCATCGCCTGGCAGGGACTGACGCCGCGCGACGCGGCGAAGGTCGTCCGCTGCTCGCCGGCCGCGCTGCGGGTGCGCCTGCACCGGGCCCGCCGCCGCCTTCTGCGTGCGGCGGCCGGCCAAGAAGCGACGGAAGCCCGCGAGCGGGCCGGTGTGCGGCCGCAGATGGGGATCGTGAGCGAGGAGATGTCATGAGGGACGTGCTGCACACGCTGCGGGAGGCCAGGCCCGCCGAACTGGACCCGGACACGCGGATCGACGACGGCGTCCGGCACGCGGAACTGGCCCGTGCCATGGCGGGCACACCGGCGGGCACTCTGGCGGACGCGCAGGCCGGGCCGGCGCGGCGGCGGGTGCGCCCGATGTGGGGGCTGAGCCTCGCCGGGGCGGTGGCCGCGGGGGCGATCGTCGCGGCGGCCGTGGTCACGACCGGCGGGAACCCGCCCGGCCCGGGACCGCGGCCGGGCGCGGCCGAGCCGGCGCTCGACGCGAAGTCCGTGCTGCTCACGGCGGCCGAGCAGGCGGACGGGCAGACCGAGACCATGCGGGCGTACTGGCATCAGGCCACGATCTCGTCCCATCTCTACATGGTCGGGACGGGCGCGGACCGCTACGGCGTCGCCGTCCGGCAGAAGGCGGAGACATGGACTCCGAGCAAGCCCGGAGTCAAGACGTGGGTCCTCCAGCAGAACCTCGGCGCCAAACCCGCCACCATGGCGGACGCGGCGGCCTGGCGACGCGCCGGATCACCGGCCACCTTCAAGATCGAGGCCCCCGCGCCCTCCAAGGCGGGCAAGGGACGATTGAAGACCTTCACGGCGACGACCGCGCCGGGCCGTCCCGAGGTGAGCAGTTCACCGCTGGTCGACGGCGACAAGGTGTTCTGGCTCGGCCGGAACGTGACCATGAAGGATCTGCGGTCACTGCCGTCCGACCCGAAGCGCCTCAGGGCGGAACTGATGCGCTCGTACAAGGGCCACGGCACCGAGTCGGACGATCCGATGCCGTCCGACGAATGGCTCTACGAGGTGGCGCGCGGCCTGGTGATGGACATGCCGGTGAAGCCGGCGGTCCGGGCGGCCGGATTCCGGATGCTGGCCGCCCTTCCGGCGGTGCGGTCGGTCGGAAAGGTGAAGGACCCGCAGGGGCGGGCGGGAAGCGCCATCGCGGTGGACGAGAAGACGAGCCGCGGCGTGATCCGCCATCAGATGATCATTGATCTGTCCTCGGGGACCGCGCTGGCCAGCGAGGACATCATGCTGGCCCCGGCGGCCGGGACGCAGATCCCGTCCGGGCGGACGGTGGACTCCACCGTCACGGTCACCACGGAATGGACGAACTCCCACCCGGGCTGACCCGTCGGCGGAAGGGGCGGTGCCACCGGATGGCGCCGTCCCTTCCCGGCGTTAGTGGCCGAGATGTGATCAGGCGCTTTTGGGCGTCCGGCGGGCCGTTTTCTGCACGGCCCTGCGCTGCGCGGCGACGGCCTTCGCGCGGTTGAGGCTTTCCCTGACCTTGGCGGCGCCGCGCGTCGCGGTCACGGTGTCCTTGGCGCGTCCGGCGTAAACGGCGAGCACCTCGGCGACGGGCGGCGGCTGCCATTCCTCCTTGGCGACGATCGGCACGGCGGGGACGGACGCGGGGACGGGTACGGCGGAGTTTCCGGGCACGGGGTTTCCAGGCACGGGGACGAGCGCGAGATGCGATTGGCAGTGCGGGCACTGCACCCCCGGATGGGTGTCTCTGCTCATAACACAAATCATTACGCAAGGGTCTGACAAAACAAGCCCGCCTTTTATCCGCGGGTCGCCCGGGGCGGGTGGCGCCGCCGGCTGGCGCCGGGGTCGCACGCACCTGGCCTCCAGGAGACCTTCACTCCGCGGGGCGCCATGGGTACAACGAGAACCGTGACTTATCCCGAGCCTTCCCCACCGGCGGTGTTCTGGCCTCGATGTTCGGCCGTCCCGGGATGCAGCGGACGGGCGGCCGGGCCGTCCGGCGGCTGCCCCGCCCATCTGCGTCCCGGCGAGTTCGAGGAGTTCGTGCGCGCCCTGCGTCCGGGCGGCGACCTGGACCTGCGCGGCGTCACCGTCCCGGCGCGGCTGCTCGACGCCGTGCTCGACGCCGTCACCGGGCCGGACGGCCGCCCCCACCTCGGCCGGACGCGCTTCGACGGCGCCGTGCTGCCGTCCGGCGCGGTGCTGCGCGGCGCCTGCGTGGAGGGCGACAGCTCGTTCGACGGCGCCTGCTTCCTCGGCGGCGTCTCGTTCTACGACGCGCGGTTCTTCGGCAACGTCTCGTTCCGGGGCGCGCGGTTCGGCCGCAACGTGTCCTTTCACGAGGCGCGGTTCCACCGGTACACCACGTTCGAGGAGGCCGTCTTCACCTGCGACGCGCTGTTCGGGGAGGCCCGCTGGCACGCCGACGCCTCGTTCCGGAAGGCCGTGTTCATGGGCGCGGCCTGCTTCGACCGCGCCCGGTTCGGCCGGGACGCGGCGATGCAGGCGGCGTGCTTCGGCGGGCCCGTCTCGTTCAAGCGCGTCCAGGTGGCCCGGCACGCCCGGTTCGAGCGGACGCGGTTCCGGCAGGGCGTGTGGCTCGGCCCGCTCGCGGCGGGCGGCCGGGTCGGGCTGTCGGACGCGACCGTGCACGGCGGGCTCCGCGTCCACGCGGCGGCCCCGCAGGTCACGGCGCGCGGCGTGACCGTGCACGGGGAGGCCGGGTTCCGGCTGCGGCACGCGGAGCTCGACCTGGAGGACGCGGTGTTCGACGGCCCGGCGACCGTCCGGTCGCTGGCCCGCCCCATCCAGGGGCTGGCGCCTCCGGCCGGCCCGGCGGGCGTCCGGGTCACGTCGCTGCGGCGCGTCGACGCGGCCCGGCTGCACCTCGCCGACCTGGACCTGAGCGGTTGCGCCTTCCTCGGCCTGCGCCGCCCGGACACGCTGGCGATCACGGGCGACTGCTCGTTCGCGACCGTCCCGGACCGGCGGACGCTGCGGCCCTGGGCGCGCCGCGGGCGTGCCGTACTCGCCGAGGACCTCGTCGGCCTCGTCCGCGGCGCGGGCGACGCCGGCCGCGGCGACCGGCTGCGGACGCTCTACCTGGAGCTGGCTCGCGCCACCGCCGACTCCGGCCGGGGCCGGCTGGCCCGGGACTTCCGGTACGGGGCGCTGGAGCTGCGGCGGCGCGGCGAGCGGGATCCGCTGCGCCGGCTGGGCCTGCACCTGCTCTGGATCACCTGCGGCTACGGGCTGCGCGCGGGACGCGTGGTCGCCTGGCTCGCGGTCATCGTGGCCCTGGTGTGCGCCGGCGCGTCCGCCGTGAACCATGACGAGCGCGCCGACACCGCGCACATCGCGCATCCGGGCCACGGCGGTACGTAGCCGGTGCTCGGGGGCGGAAATATCGAGTGATCAGCCGGAACCCGGGGCATGATCGGAGGGTCTGATACGTCGGAGAAACAGCCGAGTTCGATCGCCGTTCATCTTGGTCAGGGACAATTAAGGCATGACCGTCAACCCAGGACAGCTCCCCCATCAGCCCGAAGCGCTGCCGGACGACCGCTTCCTCGACCGGGAGGAGAGCTGGCTGAGATTCAACCAGCGTGTCCTGGAGCTCGCCGAGGACTCCGGCCTGCCGCTGCTGGAGCGCGTCCGCTTCCTGTCGATCTTCTCCAGCAACCTGGACGAGTTCTTCATGGTCCGCGTCGCCGGCCTCGCCCGCCGGATGGCGACCGGGCTCGCCGTCCAGTCCGCCAGCGGCCGGCAGCCCCGCGAGGTGCTGGAACGCACCGGCGAGGTCGCGCACGAGCTGATGGGCCGGCACGCGTCCTGCTTCCGCGACGAGATCCGTCCCGCGCTGGAGGACGAGGGCATCGACATCCTGCGCTGGGACGAGCTGGCCGAGACCGAGCAGGAGCGGCTGCGGCGGCTGTTCCGCGACCGGATCTACCCGGTGCTCACGCCGCTCGTGGTCGACTCGGCGCACCCGTTCCCGTACATCTCGGGCCTGTCACTGAACCTCGCGGTGATCGTCCGCGACCCGGAGACCGACGCGACGATGTTCGCCCGCGTCAAGGTCCCGCCGCTGCTGCCGCGCTTCATCGAGGCGTCCCCCGACCGGTTCACGCCGCTGGAGGACGTCATCGCCGCGCACCTCGGGCAGCTGTTCGTCGGGATGGAGGTCGTCGAGCACCACGCGTTCCGCGTCACCCGCAACCAGGACCTGGAGATCGACGACGACATCAGCGAGGGCCTGCTCCAAGCCCTGGAGCGCGAGCTGCTGCGCCGCCGGTTCGGCCCGGTCGTCCGGCTGGAAGTCGAGGAGTCGATCTCCGAGGGCGTGCTGGAGCTGCTCACCTCCGAGCTGGCCGTGGACGACAGCCAGATCTACCGCGTGATCGGGCCGCTCGACCTCGGCGGGCTCGCGTCCATCGCCGACCTCGACCGCCCGGAGCTCAAGTACCCGCCCTTCGTGCCGTCGAAGGAGGCACTGCCCGAGGACGCGAGCATCTTCACCGCCATCCGCGAGCGGGACGTGCTCGTCCACCACCCGTACGACTCGTTCACCACGACCGTCCAGCGGCTGATCGAGGACGCCGCCGCCGACCCGCGCGTCCTCGCGATCAAGCAGACGCTGTACCGGACGAGCGGCGACTCCCCGATCGTGGACGCGCTGATGAACGCCGCCGAGGCCGGCAAGCAGGTCGTGGTGGTCGTGGAGCTGAAGGCCCGGTTCGACGAGCGCGCCAACATCGCGTGGGCGCGCAAGCTGGAGACGGCCGGCTGCCACGTCGTGTACGGGTTCGTCGGGCTGAAGACGCACTGCAAGCTGGCGCTGATCGTCCGGCAGGACGACGAGGGCAACCTGCGCCGCTACTGCCACATCGGCACCGGCAACTACCACCCGAAGACCGCCCGCCTCTACGAGGACTTCGGGCTGCTCACCGCCGACGCCGAGGTCGGCGAGGACGTCAGCGCCCTGTTCAACCACCTGACCGGGTACTCGCGGCAGAGTTCCTACCACCGGCTGCTCGTCGCGCCGAACAGCCTGCGGTCCGGGCTCGTGCAGCGGATCGAGCACGAGATCGACAACCGGCGGGCCGGGCATTCCGCGCGGGTCCGCGTCAAGTGCAACTCGCTCGTCGACGAGGTGATCATCGACGCGCTGTACCGGGCGTCGCGGGCCGGGGTTCCAGTGGACGTCTGGGTCCGCGGCATCTGCGCGCTGCGTCCCGGCGTGCCCGGCCTGTCGGACATGATCCGGGTGCGCAGCGTCCTCGGCCGGTTCCTGGAGCACTCGCGGGTGTTCGCGTTCGAGAACGGCGGCGAGCCCGAGGTGTGGATCGGCAGCGCCGACCTCATGCACCGCAACCTGGACCGCCGCGTCGAGGCCCTCGTCACCGTCACCGACCGCGCGCAGCGCGACGACCTGCTCTCCCTGCTCGACCGCGCCATGGAGCCGGGCACCCACGCGTGGGCGCTCGCCGGCGACGGCACGTGGACGCGGGCGCGGCCCCGGCCGGGCGAGACGCTCCTCGACATCCAGACGCACCTGGTCAAGAGCCGCCGGTGGAGGACGATCGATGGCTGAGGTCATCCGCGCCGCCGGCGCGCTGCTGTGGCGGGACGGGCCGGAGCACGGGCCCGAGTTCGCGCTGATCCACCGCCCCCGCTACGACGACTGGTCGTTCCCCAAGGGCAAGGTCGACCCGGGCGAGCACGTGCTGCGCGCCGCCGTCCGCGAGACCGAGGAGGAGACGGGCATCGTCGCCCGCCTCGGCCGCCGGCTCCCGACCAGCACCTATCCGCTCGGGGAGCGGACGAAGCTGGTCGACTACTGGGCGGCCCGGCCCGCCGCGTCGAGCGCGTTCACGCCCAACGACGAGGTGGACGAGCTCGTGTGGCTGCCGGCCGCCGAGGCGGAGGCCCGGCTCAGCTACCGGCACGACGTCGACCTGCTGCACGAGTTCCTGCGCGGCCCGCTGCGGACGGCGCCACTGATCATCCTGCGGCACGCGTCCGCCGGAGAGAAGCACGAGTGGCGGGAGCCCGACTCGCTGCGCCCGCTGGACGCCGCCGGCCGGCGCGAGGCCGCCGCCCTCGCCGGCCTCCTGCACGCCTACGGGCCGCTGCAGGTGATCAGCTCGGCGACGGCCCGCTGCCTGGAGACCGTCCTGCCCTATGCGCGCCTCGTCAGGACGTCCATCGCCACGGACGCGGCGTTCACCGTCGGCGACACCGGCCCGGAGCAGGCCATGGAACGGCTGCTCTCCTTGACCGGCGTCCCCGCGCTCGTGTGCACGCACGGCGAGATCGTCTCCGAACTCGTCTCCGGCCTGTGCAGGGAACTCGGCGAGAAGGTCCCCGACGACCCGAGCCTCCGCAAGGCCGAATTCTGGGCCGCCCACCTGACCGGCGACTCGATGACCGCCCTGGAACGCCACAGCCCCCAGCGGAGCCGGAACGACGCGTCAGAACGACGGGCCGAGGGTGCGTGACCAGGTCGTCGCCAGGCGGTCTCGCGCGGACATCGCCTCGCATTGCTCCTTGCCGTACAGGACGCCGAGCGTGAACGCCTCCGCCGGAATCCGCGTCCGCTTCGCGGCCGCCGCCAGATGCTCCATGGCGATGACCCCGTCCTGGTAGTCGCCGAGGACGCCCTGGATGCGCTTGGCGTCCTCGACCACCCGCTTCGCCGCGACGCCCAGCACCGGAACCGCCAGCTCGGCCGCGTACCGGGCCCGCTTGGCCTCCTTCCGGGTCTCGTGGCGCGCGCGGTCGGGGTCGCCGGCCGTCTTGATCGACGCGTACTCCTTGGCCATCCGGTCCCAGGCCCGCGTGACGAGGCCGGGCAGTTCCTTGCGGGCCTTCCTGTCCGCGTCCGCGGCCAGCGGCGGATCGGCGATCAGCCGGTCGAGCCCGTCGAGCAGCGCGAAATACCTCGGCTCCTTCAGGCAGGCGTTCAGCCGCCGGTACGCGGACCGCTCCTGCCTCTCCAGATCGTCCAGCAGGAACTGGGGCGCGCCCTGGAAACGCATGCGCAGCACCTCGCGGTCGCGCACTTCGCCCAGCTCCTGGGCCAGCCAGCGCAGCTCCGGGCCGAGCGGGACGGTCCTTTCCGCGTCCAGGACGGAACGGTAGCTGCGCAGCGCGCTCCGCGTCCGCCGCACGGCGACGCGCATCCTGTGCACGGCGTCGTCCTCGCCCAGCCGCGCCTTCGGGTCGAGGTTCGCGACGGCCTCGACCTGCTCGGCGAGGTACGCCATGACGACCTCGCCGGTCGTGATCGCCGGCGCCTTCCCGTTGCTGGTGGCCGCCGCGATCCGCGACCGGGCCGCCGCCCGGGCGGCCGCCGCCTCCGACGGCACGACCGCGTCGCCGAGCAGCCGCCCGAGCTTGGACGACGACTTCGCCCTCTTCGCGCCGCCCTTCCGGAGCCGCTTCCCGGCGGCCTTCATCAGGTCGGGCGGGCCCGTCCCCAGCTCGACCTCGATCTCCCGCCACCGCTCGGGCTCGGCGTCCTCCCCGCCCCGCCCGGTGACCAGGTCGTCGGCGACCTCCGCCAGCTCCGCCCCATCGGCCCCGAACAGCCGGACGACCGTCCGGCGCGTCTCCAGCGTCGCGACCGGACGCAGCTCCGCGCCCCGCGTGTACACCGCGACGAGGCCCGCGAGCCGCGCCGGGACGACCAGCGGCCGGCCGAGCGGCGCCCGCAGCTCCTGCTTGCTGTCCGGCCCGGCGGGCATCTTCAGATGCCACCCGGCGTCCGGGCCGCCGCGCCGCCGCCGCAACGTGATCTTGTTGGCGGCGAGCCGGAGGTCCGCGGTGTCGAAGTAGGTCGCGTGCAACTCGTGGACCTGCGGCTCCCCGAGCGCCGCCACGCCCGGCAACCCGTCCAGCTCCGGCAGGACGAAGTCGGCGGCGGCATCGTACTTCTGCTCGATCTCGAGATGCCTTTCGGCCACGCTCTGCTCCTCAGGGACGTTCGGGAATCAACGCGCACACCCAGGTGACAAGCATTTCACGCCCCGGTGAACTGCGGGGGAAACCTTTACTCCGGCAACCCGGCCTAGCATGCGTGCGTGCGAACACTGGTGCTCTGGGACATCGACCACACGCTCATCGACGCCGGCGGCATCAGCGCCGACATCTACGCGTCGGTGTTCCACCGCCTCATCGGCCACCGCCCCGCCAAGGTCGCGTCCATGGCCGGACGCACCGACCTCGCCATCACCACCGAGACCCTCCGCCACCACGGCGTTGACCCGACTCCCGCCCTCCTGACGTCCTTCACGACGGCCCTGGCCGAGGCGTTCGCGTCCCGCGCCCAGGAGATCGCCTCCAGGGGCAGCGTCCTGCCGGGCGCCGACGCCGCCCTGAAGACCCTCGCCGCCCGCCCCGACGTGATCCAGTCGGCCCTCACCGGCAACATGGAGCAGATCGCCGCCACCAAGCTGAGCGCGCTCGGCCTGATCGGCTACTTCGACCTGGACGTGGGCGCCTACGGCATGGACGGCATCGAACGCCCGCCGCTGGTGGCCCTCGCACAGCGACGCGCGTCCGGCAAGTACGGCGACGAGTTCACGCCGTCCAACACGGTTTTGATCGGCGACACTCCCTACGACGTCCGCGCAGGCCACGAAGGCGGCGCCCGCGTGGTGGCCGTGGCGACGGGCGCCACTCCGCCCGAGGCCCTCCGCCTCTCCGGCGCCGAAATGGTCCTCGAAGACCTGACCGACACCCCCGCCGTCATCCAGGCCATCCTCAACGCTTGAAGCCGGTCAGAACGGCGCGGCAGGTGGTGGTTATCAGGAGGTCGACGCTGGGCGGGGGTGGGCGGCGGCCCACGAGGTGGCGGCGGACGGCGCCGTAGGGGACGTCGACCGTGGCGAAGACGAGGCGCTCGCGGTCGAGGCCGGGGCGGCGGTCGATGAACGCGTTGAGGGCGTCGGTGCTCTCGCGGTTCAGGGCGGCGAACTGGCCGGGCCATTCGCTGACCAGGCCCTGATCCCCGTCTGACGTGAGCCGGCGCAGGCGAACTCGCGGATTCGGCGTGCGCGGACGCGGCTCGGCGGCGTGAAGTTCTCGTCCCCGCTGACCGCTTTGTGCCAGTTGAGGGTGGAACCGGGCGGGCGGGCGGCGCATCGATACATGCGAGATCGTCTGACATGGGGGTTTTTGTGAAGCGTGCAGTCCCGGTTCTCTCCGTTGCCGCACTCGGCGGCGTCCTGCTGCTCAGCGGCTGCCAGAGCAACACGCACAGCTGCGTCAACGGCAAGTGCCACGTGACCGTGACCGGCGCCGGGCAGACCGTCGAGGTCAACGACGTCGACGTCACCGTCTCGCAGATCTCCGACCAGGGGATGACGGTGTCGGCGGACGGGTCCGCGCCCGCGGTGATCCCCAACGGTGAGCGTGCGCGGGTGGGGTCGGTGTCGATCACGGTGACCTCGATCGAGGGGCAGAAGGTCAAGTTCGACCTGGAGTAAGGCAGGGGGCGGGCGCCGTGTGAGCGGTTTGTGAGCGGCGCCCGGCAGCCTCCGGGTATGAGTTACGCATTTCAGGCTGAGGGCCTGGCCAAACGGTTCGGGAGGACGACCGCGCTTGCGGGGGTGGAACTGGCGGCGCGGCCGGGGACGGTCCTCGGGGTCCTGGGCCCCAACGGCGCAGGGAAGACCACGGCGGTCCGGGTGCTGGCGACGCTGCTGCGTCCCGATTCGGGGCGGGCGGAGGTCTGCGGGCTGGACGTCGTCCGGGACGCCGCGAAGGTGCGGGAGCTGATCGGGCTCACCGGGCAGTACGCATCCGTGGACGAGGACCTCACCGCGGCCGAGAACCTCGTCCTCATCGGGCGGCTCCTCGACATGCGGAAGGCGGAGGCCCAGGCCCGCGCCGCGGAGCTGCTGGAGCGGTTCGAACTGACGGAGGACGCCGGGCGCCGCGTCTCGACCTACTCGGGCGGGATGCGGCGCCGCCTCGACCTCGCCGCCAGCATGATCGGACGTCCCGCCGTGATCTACCTGGACGAGCCGACGACCGGCCTCGATCCCGGCCGGCGGGAGGAGGCGTGGCGGCTGATCCGGTCGATGACGGACGGCGGCGGCACGGTCCTGCTCACCACCCAGTACCTGGAGGAGGCCGACGCCCTCGCCGACGAGATCACGGTCATCGACCGCGGGAAGGTCATCGCGTCCGGCACGCCCGCCGAGCTGAAGCGGATCGCGGGCGGGCAGACGATCACCGTCCGGCCGCGCGAACCGGACCGGCTGGACGAGGTCGTCGCGATCCTGCGCGCGGTGTCGGGACGCGAGGTCGAGCCGCCGCGCCGGGACGTGGTGTCGGTGCCGGTCGGCGGGGACGGCGACTTCACCGAGACCGTCCGCCGCCTGGACGCCGCCGGGATCGGCGTCACCGAGCTGTCGCTGCGGCTGCCCAGCCTGGACGAGGTCTTCTTCACCCTGACCGGCCACCACACGGACGAGGAGGCGGCATGAGCGGCATCGTTCTGGAATCGGGCGCCCACCTCCGACAGGCCGCGAAGCCCCGTTACCGGCTCGTCCGGCATTCCCTGCTGCTCGCGGGACGGAGCCTGACCAAGACCCGGCGCAGCCCCGGCGTGCTGAGCGACGCGCTGTTCATGCCGATCATCTTCCTGCTGCTGTTCGTGTACCTGTTCGGCGGCGCGGTGTCCGGCTCGACGCACGCGTATCTGCAGTACGTGTTCCCCGGCGTGCTGGTGATGACGATGCTGCTCGCCGGGATGCTGGCGACCGGGCTCAGCATCAACACCGACATCAAGAAGGGAGTCTTCGACCGGTTCCGCAGCTTGCCCATCGGACCTTCGGCACCACTCATCGGGATCGTCCTCGGAGATGTGATCCGGTACGTGGTCGCGGCCGTGGTGCTGTTCGCGACCGGCTACCTGATGGGCTTCCGGGTCCAGACGGACGCGGCGTCGGCGCTGGCGGCGGCCGGCCTGGCGACCGTGCTGGGCTTCGCGATGGGCTGGATCAACGTGCTGATCGGCGTCCTGATCAAGGAGGAGGTCATCGTGCAGACGGTGGCGTTCCTCGGCATCTTCCCGCTGGCGTTCGGCACGAACATGGTCGTCCCGGTGGACACGATGCCCGGCTGGCTCCAGGCGTGGGTCAGGGTCAACCCGGTCAGCGACGCGGTGGACGCCTCGCGGGGGCTGCTGATCGGCGGTCCGGTGGCGCATCCGGCGACGATGACGCTGCTGTGGTCGGCCGGGTTCCTGCTCGTGTTCGGCCCGCTCGCCGTCGCCGCCTACCGGCGGCGCAGCTGAGCGTGCAGGAGGGCGAGCGCGCCGTCCACGCCGAGCCGGCGGCCTCGGCCGTAGGCGTCGCGGTAGGCGCGTTCGCCCAGATCCTCGCTTAGATCGCGGGTCAGCTGGACGACGTCGGGGTTGAACGCGTCGGGCGCGCCGCGCAGGACGGACGCGGCGCCGAGCGCCTCGGCCGCCCCGCGGGGGTCTTCGGCGGCGCGCAGCCGGGCGACCACGTAGCCGGCGACGGCCGCGATCGGCATGTCGGGCGCGTCGGCGGCGAGCGCCAGCGCCTTCCGCAGGTGCCCGCGCGCCGCCGCCGGATCGTCCCGTCCGAGCGCCAGCCGGCCGTACGCCGCCTCCAGCAGCGAGCGGTACTGGGGGTAGGACGGGACGCGGTCGAGTTCCCGGCCGGCGGCGGCATAGTGCTCGCGGGCCTCCTCGGCGTCGCCGGCGTGACGGGCGAGGTCGCCCAGCGCCAGCAGCACCTGCACCAGGTGGCGGGACGGGGTCGCGGCTCCCGGCGCGATCATCGACGACAGCTCGTCCCGCGCTCTCCGGACGTCGCCGGAGCGGGCCCGCGCCATCGCGAGCATCACCCGCTGCATGCCCGTGTCGCCGTCCTGGTCGAGTTCGCGCAGCAGCCCGACCGACTCCTCCAGCGCCGTGACGGCGGCGTCGAAATGCCCGTCGACGATCTGCGTCTCGGCCGCGAAGGTGAGCGCGAGCGCCAGCCCGGCCCGTTCACCGGCCTCCCGGAAGCCCGCTTGAGCCGCGGCGATGTCCTCCCTCGCCGCGCCCATCTCGCCCCGGTTGCCGTTGAGCATGGCGCGCATCAGATACAACGCCGCGCTCGTCCACGGATCGGAGTCGGGGAGGCGCCGGTCGATGGCGGCGACACCTCCTGCGGGGTCGTCGTTCAGCAGCGCCGCCGCGGGCTCGATCAGCGCGGCGAGCGGATGCGCGTCCTCCCGGCGCTCACCGATCAGCGGGTCGTCGCGCGCGTCACCGCCGGACAGGACGGTGTTGAACACGTAACCGCCCAGCGCCGCCGCCTCCCCCGGCACCGGGCCCCGCCGCGGAACGGCCAGCGCGAGCCGCAGCCGCCGCGCCGCCTCCGCGTGATCACCCTGGATCATCCAGAAGGCGGCCAGCGCGGCGCCCATCCGGACGGCCTTCTCGGCATCGCCCCCGTCCACGGCGTGCTGCAGCGCGGCGAGCAGGTTGTCGCGCTCCGCCGCGAGCAGCGGGATCCACGTCAGCTGCTCGGGACGGCGCAGGTGCGGCTCCGCGCGTTCGGCCAGGTCGAGGAAGCACTGGACGTGCGCGTCCCGCACCTTGCCGACCTCGTCGTCGTCCGCCAGCCGCTCCAGCCCGTACTCGCGGACGGTCTCCAGCATGCGGAAGCGCGGCTCGGGCCCGTCGACGGCCTGGAGGAGCGACCGGTCGACGAGCGCGTCGAGGAGGCCCAGGGCGTTCCCGGCGCCGGTCACCTCGGACGCGCTCTCCGGCGTGATCGTGCCGGGGAACACCGACAGGCGCTCGGCGAACCGGCGTTCCGCGTCGTCCAGCAGGTCCCAGCTCCAGCCGACGACGGCGCGCAGCGTCCGATGCCGGGGCAGCGCCGTCCGGTTCCCGCCCGTCAGCAGGCGGAACCGGTCGTCCAGCCGGGCCGCGAGCTGCTCCAGGGACATCGACCGCAGCCGGGCGGCGGCCAGCTCGATCGCGAGCGGAAGCCCGTCCAGCCGCCGGCAGATGTCCGCGATGGCCTCTCCGTCCGCCTCGAACCCCGGTCGGACGGCCCGCGCCCGCTCGGTGAAGAGTTCGACGGACGACGCGGCCTCCAGCGGCGGCACCGGGCAGAGCGCCTCCCCGTCGACGCCCAGCCGCTCCCTGCCGGTCGCGAGGACGCGCAGGCTGGGGCAGGTGCCGAGCAGTTCGTGGACGACCCGGGCCGCCGCGTCCACGACATGCTCGCAGTTGTCCAGGACGATCAGCGTCTCGTCGGCGGACAGCGCCTCGACCAGCCGGTGCGTCCCGTCCCTGACCCCGAGGACGTCCGCGATCGCCCGAGGCACCTCCGCCGGATCGTCGACGGCGGCCAGCTCGACCAGCCAGACCCCGCCCGGGAACCGTCCGGCCACGTCGGCCCCGACCTTCGCGGCGAGCCGGGTCTTGCCCGCCCCACCGGGGCCGATGAGCGTGACGAGCCGCCCGGCCCACAGCGCCCGCGCGACCCACGCGCACTCGGTCTCCCGCCCGACGAAACTCGTCGGCGGCACCCGCAGATTCCCGCGCGCCCGCTGCTTGGGGGCGGCCCGCAGAACCGCCAGGTAGGCGTCCTGCAGCTCCTCCCCGGGATCAGCGCCCAGCTCCTCCGCCAGCAAGCCCCGGAACTGCTCGAACGCCGCCAGCGCCTCAGCCGACCGTCCGCCCCTGTGCAGCGCCTCGACGAGCAGCGCCCGGGGCCGCTCCCGCAGCGGGTGCAGCGCGGCCAGCTCCTCCAGCTCCGCGACGAGCCGCGCCGGGTCTCCCCCACCGGCCAGCTCGGCGGCCACCCGATCCTCGACCGCCGCGGTCCGGAGGGCCCGCAGCCGCACGGCCGCCGCGTCCGCGAACGGAATCCCGGCCGCGTCGGCCAGCGCGTCCCCGCGCCATAGCGCGAGCGCCTCCCGCAGCCGGCGTGCCGCACCCTCGGCGTCCCCGTCCCGGAGTGCCCGCCTTCCCTCCCGGGCCAGCCGTTCGAACTCCGGCGCATCGACCGACTCGACATCGAGGACGTAACCACCGGGGACCGACCGCAACCGCCCGTCCGGCAGGCACCGCCGCAACCGCGACACCAGCGCCTGCAACGCGTGCACGCCCGGCCCGCCCTCGGGCCACAACGCCTGGACGAGCGCCTCGACCGAGACCGTCCGCCCAGGCTCGAGCGCCAGCCGGACCAGCAGCGCCCGCAACCGAGCCCCGCCGACGGCGACATGGCGCTCCTGGTCCGTCACGACCAGCGGCCCGAGGATGGCTACCCGCACCCCTCAACTCTGCCACCGGCGCTACGGCGCCTCGACCCCCGAGATCAGATACCGCATCACCTCGGCATGCCGGATCTGCGCCGCCTGCTCCGGCTCGGGGCCCGCTTCCCGGAAGCGCTCAACGTCCTCACCGCTCTCCCACCGCTCGTACACGTTGATCCGGCCGGGCTCGACCACGTCGGCCGACAGGGCGAAGTCGAGACATCCCGGCGCGGCCCGCGCCAGCTCGACGACCTCCCGGCACCCGTCCAGATACGCGTCACGGGCATCGGCGTCCACCTGCAACGCCCCCGAAATAATGATCACCAGTGCCCTCCCATCGCTGTCCCGCAACCATGCCCCACCCCACCGACAGAACCCCTCCGTCCTCGTCCGAGGGCTCTGCCTCCTCCCAACTCTTGCCTTCAGCGCACCGATCATGTACTGCGAACTAGTACATCTGGATTAGGCTTTTCCACATGCCTGCGAAGGAGATCCTCGCTGCCATCCGTTCCGCAGTCGAAGCCGGGTGGCAGGAGCCCGCTGATTAGCCAGGAGGGAGCGCTCACGTCTACTGCAAACTGCGCTGCCCGGGCGGGCGAGGTTGCTGCCCCCAACTGAACATCTACGGAACGCCACGTGTGGCTGAGCACGAGGCAGCGAAGATCTACAAGGCCGTCGCCGGGTGCCCGGCCAGCCACTGAGGAAGGAGTGCGAAGTGAACGTGTACTGGTTCGATCTTGAGATCGCGGGGCCGGTAACGGACGAGCACGTCGACCGGCTGGCGGAAGTGATCATCGCCAATGCCGGTGACGGCATCGACGCGACCGTCCAGGCCGATGACCGGGGCGGGGTCGTGATGTTCTCCCGTGAGGCCGACGACGTCGCCGGTGCGATCATGTCGGCGATCACGGACGTCCGCGAAGCGGGGATGACGGTGACCGGCGTCGACGGTGGAGACCTCGTCGCCGTCGAGACGATAGCCACCAGAGCAAAGGTGACGATCCACGCCGTTCGGCACTGGATCGGAGGTGTGCGTGGTCCCGGCGGTTTTCCCGAGCCGGTCCGGCAGCGGCTGTTCTCCTGGGCTCAGGTTTCCGACTGGCTCGTTCGAAACAGGCTCGGCGACGTCGACCACACCGCCGTGGAGGTCGCTCGCGCTTCCGTGTTCTTCAACGCGCTGCTGACAGCCGATCGCATGATGGACGACGTCATTCCCAAGCACCGGCGAGCTGATCTGGCGCGGGTATCCACCAAACTGGCCAGACAGAAGGCCGCATGCAGTTGACGGCCGTGCCGGCTGTGGGAAGCCCGAAGTCCGCCTCCTTCTTCATCGGCCTGGGCGGCGACCCCGACGGCACGGCGTTCCTCGCCGCCCTGCGCGGGGCCGTCACCGAGGCCAAGACCGCCTGACCTCGCGGCTCGGCCCCCCGTGTGCGAGGGCCGAGCCGCGTCGCGGAATGGTCAGCAGTACTTCGAGGAGCCCTTGCTGCCCCAGGAGCACTTGTCGGCCAGCCGACCGCTCGGGTAGAGAAGGTAGGCGGTGTCGCCGGTGTTGTTCCACACGTACCAGCTCTTGCCCCAGTAGCGGTGGGCGGCGCTGTTCGTCCCCTTGCCCGTGTGAATGTAAACGGACTTCCGGCCCTTGATCGTGTAAGAGCCGAACGTGTACGTGTAGCCGGTCTTGTCGCGGAGCTTGACGCCCTTCAGGTTCTTGGACGATCGCGACGTGTTGAACAGCTGCACCCATTCGGCGTTCAGCGACTTGTTCGACCCCGTGTCGCTGCCCGGCGAGTTGTAGTAGACGCGGTAGATCTGCACCGGGCTCGCGGCCTCGGCCGGCGCCGCCACCACCACTCCGGCTCCCGCCACCGCGATCGCGGCGGCCCCCGTGACGAGAATCTTCCTCACCCTGTGGATCCCTTCAGATCGAACGAATCCCTATATGTACCGGTATCCCGTGCCGCTCGGGGGCTGCTGGCCAACTCCGGGTCCGCTGTCAACCGGGCTCGGCCACCACGCGTCCTACGTACCGCGTTCCCGCAGGTCGTCCGGGAAAACACGGGCTTCTTCGGGGTCCCGGCCGACCGCGTGGCGCCCGCCGTCCACGGGGAGGACCGCGCCGTTGACGAAACTCGCCCCGTCCGAGAGCAGGTACGCGACGGCCGCGGCCACTTCGGCGGGGCGACCGACACGGCCGACCGAATGGAGCAGCCGCATTTCGCCCTCGATTCGCCGCCTCTCGGCACCGTTCTGTCTTTCCAGAAAGGTCTCGTAGCGGTCGGTCGTGATCGAGCCGAGGGCCACGACGTTCGTGCGAATGCCGTGCGGGCCGTACTCGACGGCGAGGGCCCGGCTCAGGCCCTCGATGGCCGCTTTCGCGGTCGCATAGGGCAGGGAACCGCGCACCGGGCGCTGCGCCTGATGGGACGAGACATTGACGATCGCACCGCCCGTCCCGGCGTCCAGGAAACGGCGGACGGCGGTCACGCAGCCGACCACCGCCGGATCGAAGTTCAGGCCGACGAGGTCGAGAAGTTCGCGCGCGGACGGAGAAGGGACGTCGCGGAAAACGGCGGCGTTGTTCACCCACCCGGTCAGCGTTCCGGCTTCCTGCGCCAGGTCGGCCGCGCGTTCGGCGACGTCCTCGTCGGCGGCGCTCCCCGCGACCGGGATCACCCGGTCGTCCGCCCAGTCGAGGGCCGCCGGGTCGAGCTCGACCACGACGACCGTCGCGCCGTCCGCGACCAGCCGTTCGACGACGGCGCGGCCGACGCCTCGCCCGCCGCCCGTCACTACGAAGGTCCGCTGCATCGAAGTCTCCTCGTGATTCGGGGCACGAGCCCATGATCGCCCGCCCGGCACGCGCCGGCGGCGACCCTCACCCCGTGCCGACGCCGCGGGCGGGGGGCGTCGTAGACTCCGGGTGCGGACGGTTCACTCCTTTCGAGTGTCGTAAGAGGGAACCCGGTGCGAGTCCGGGACTGCCCCGCAGCGGTGAGTGGGAACGACCGCCGTCATACGCACTGGGTTACGCGGCCTGGGAAGCGACGGCCAGTAGGACGCCTTCTTGAGGCGGCGCCCGCGAGTCCGAAGACCTGCCTCCGCCCGCGCGCCGGCCGGCGCGCGGTGGTCCGCGGCCTCGTGGGACGGCCGGCGACACGGTTTCGCGGCCGTGCCGTGCGTCCCATGGGTCCGCCCGTGGCACAGCGAGGGAAGCCGCCTTGAACACCACCATCCTCGGATACCCCCGAATCGGGGCGGACCGGGAACTGAAGTTCGCCACCGAGGACTACTGGGCGGGACGCACGAGCGCCGACGCGCTCGCCGCGACCGGGGCCGCACTGCGCGCCGACGTCTGGACGGGCCTGCGCGACGCCGGAATCGACGCGATCCCGTCCAACACGTTCTCGTTCTACGACCAGATGCTCGACGCCAGCGTGCTGGTCGACGCCGTCCCGGAGCGGTACCGGCGGCTGGACGGGTTCGACCGGTACTTCGCCATGGCCCGCGGCGTGCAGGACGTCCCGCCGCTCGAGATGACCAAGTGGTTCGACACCAACTACCACTACATCGTCCCGGAACTGGGGCCGGACAGCCGGTTCCGGCTGGCGGACGGGGCCGCCGCCAAGCCGCTGGCCGAGTACCGCGAGGCGAAGGCGCTCGGGATCGAGACGCGTCCCGTGCTCGTGGGGCCGCTCACGTATCTGCTCCTGGCCAAGCCGGCGGTGGACGGGTTCCGGACGCTGGAGCTGCTCGACGGGCTCGTGGACGTGTACGCCGAGGTCCTGGAGCGGCTTGCGGGGTCCGGCGCGCAGTGGGTGCAGCTGGACGAGCCCGTGCTCGCCGGCGATCGGAGCGAGGACGAGATCGCCGCGCTGGCGCGCGCCTATGCGCGGCTCGGGCAGCTGACCAGCCGGCCGCGGATGATGGTCGCCACGTACTTCGGCGCCGTCGGGGCGGACGCGTTGCGGGTGCTGGCGCGGAGCCGGGTGGAGGCCGTGGGCCTCGATTTCGTCGCCGGGCCCGGCAATGTGGAGGTGCTCGCCAAGGTCGGCGGGCTGCCGCGCAAGACGCTCGTCGCGGGCGTGGTCGACGGGCGGAACGTCTGGCGGACCGACGCGGGGAAGGCGCTGTCCACCTGCGCCTCTGTGCTCGGGCTCGTCGATCAGATCGTGGTCGGGACGTCCTGCTCGCTGATGCACGTCCCGATCGACCTCGACCGGGAGACCGCGCTCGACCCGCGGGTCCGGGGACGGCTCGCGTTCGCCCGGCAGAAGGTCGCCGAGGTCGTCGCGCTCGGACGGGCGCTGAGCGAGGGCGTTCCCGTCCAGGACGGCACGCCGCTGCCGGAGGCCGGTGTCGACCGGGCCGTCCGCGAACGGCTCGGGTCGGTCGGCGACGCGCGGCGCGGTGACCGCGCCGCCCGGTTCGCCGCGCAGCGGGACGCGCTCGGCCTGCCCGACCTCGCGACCACCACGATCGGCTCGTTCCCGCAGACCCCCGAGATCCGCCGGGCCCGCGCCGACCGCCGCGCCGGGCGCATCACCGGCGAGGCGTACGTCAAGGCGATGAAGGACGAGATCACCCGCGTCATCGCGCTCCAGGAGGAACTCGGCCTCGATGTCCTCGTGCACGGCGAACCCGAGCGCAACGACATGGTCCAGTACTTCGCCGAGCAGCTCGACGGGTACGCGGCCACCGACCACGGGTGGGTGCAGTCGTACGGGTCGCGGTACGTCCGGCCGCCGATCCTGCACAGCGACGTCGCGCGCCCCCGCCCGATGACCGTCGAGTGGGCCACCTACGCCCAGTCGCTGACGAGCAAGCCGGTCAAGGGGATGCTCACCGGGCCCGTCACGATGCTCGCCTGGTCGTTCGTCCGCGACGACCAGCCGCTCGCCGAGACCGCCCGGCAGGTCGCCCTCGCGCTGCGGGACGAGATCGCCGATCTGGAGACGGCCGGCATCGGCGTCATCCAGGTGGACGAGCCCGCGCTGCGCGAACTCCTGCCGCTGAGGAACGAGGACCGCGCCGCCTACCTCGACTGGGCGGTCGGCGCGTTCCGGCTGGCCACGTCCGGCGTCAAGGACACCACCCAGATCCACACCCACATGTGCTACTCGGAGTTCGGCGAGATCATCGGCGCCATCGGGGCGCTGGACGCCGACGTCACCAGCGTGGAGGCGGCCCGCTCGCACATGGAGCTGGTCGGCGACCTGCGCGCCGCCGGGTACGAGAACGGCATCGGGCCCGGCGTGTACGACATCCACTCGCCGCGCGTCCCCGCCGCCGCGGAGATGGAGGAGAACCTGCGGCGCGCGCTGCGGGCCGTGGAGCCCGGACGGCTGTGGGTCAACCCCGACTGCGGCCTGAAGACCCGCGCCTACCCGGAGACCGAGGCGTCGCTGCGGAACCTGGTCACGGCCGCCCGCCGCGTCCGGCGGGAACTGGGCTGACCCCCCGCTGACCCCCGGCTGACCCCTGCCGCCGCATGGCCCGCCCCCACCCCGGGCCATGCGGCGGCCGATCATGCGGCCGGAACCGGCCTCAGTCGTTCAACGACTCCGAGATCCGGACGAGCTGCTCGCACACCTCGGTGATGTCGGCGATCGGGAGCTTGCCGGTCTCGCCGGACCGGGCGCACCAGCGGAACGTCGCCGACTCGCACCAGATGGTCAGGTCACCGTTCCCGGACAGGATGGACATGCCGAGTTCGTCCCTCGGCGTGAGGTCGTCGATGCCGCGCTGGAGGAGCAGGGCGTGCAGGTCCTTGATGGCGTGCGGCTCGTCCAGCCGCCAGCTGTGCCGGTGGCGGCGCGCGGTGCGCGGGAGGGGCAGGGCGAACCAGGTCGCCTTCCCCCGGACGGCCGGCGTCCGGAGCCGGGAGCGGGACGGGTGGTGCCCCCACCGCCCCTGGGTGAGCAGTTCGATGATCTCCAGGCCGCGGCCGTGTTCGAGCATCGGGCCGGCGGGCGCCTGGGGGCGCCATCCCCGGAGCGTGTCGAACGCCTTGACGACCAGTTCGTCCCTGCCCCGCCCGTCCACGCGCTGGTAGACCCACAGTTCGGCGCCGGACTCGCCGCCGTCGGCGGGCGTGGCGTGCTGTAAGACGTTCGTGGCCAGCTCGCTGACCATGAGGGTGATGTCGTCGGCGTCCTGGACGGAGAGTCCGAGCGCGGGGAGCAGTCCCGTGACGTGCGCGCGGGCGACCCGCGCGATCGAGTCGTCGGTGGGCAGCGGCAGGGCCGCGCAACCGCCGTTCTCCAGCCTCCACGGAATCCCGCACGTCGCCGCGGCCTTCGTCATGACGCCCACCTCGGGGGGTTTCCGGAGACATTCACGATTCAGACATTCGCGGCTTGAACCTCCATGGTTCGCGACTCGCTATGTGTGAATCACAGAACCCAGCTTTGCACATTTCTGGCCGGATGGTGCAGTGGATGGCAAGGATCATGCAGAGAAGTTGAGACGTTCATCGATGTGCACGAAACCGTCCAAACCGCGTTGCCGCGCGGTACCGCGAACGTGTACCGGAGGACACGCGACGACCGGCGCGCGGCGCTGTACCGTGGACGCGCCTGAGAGAGGGCCGCACACATGAAAGATCCCCCAGGGGTGCAGCCCTGGGGGATCCTGTGTGCGGCCCGGTCAGTCAGCGGTCGTACCTGCCGGCCCGCACGTCTTCGAGGAACGCGGCGAAGACGGACCGGGGAACGACGTGCGCCCCGGCCTCCGGTGTCCTGCTGTCACGCAGCCCGGTGGCGGTCTCGAGGTCGGCGACCTCGACGCAACCCCCGTTGCTGCTCGCGCTCGCGGTGGCCTTGAACCACCGTGCCTGAGAGAGGTCCATGAGTCTTACTCCAGCTTCGCGATGAGTGCCTCCAGGTGAGCCGCGGTGTCGGCGGCGCTCAGCGCCGCTCCGCGGATCTCTTCGAAAATCTCGCCATAGGCCTCCACTTTGGCCGGGTCGTCGATCTCCTGGATGTCGGCGTCGTTCTCCAGGAAGACCATGGACGGCTCTCCCCCGGGGAACCGGAAGATGTTGACCAGCGTCGACATGCCGGGGTGCAGGCCGTCCGACAGGCGCAGCAGCCGGAGTTCGACGTTCGGCCGCGCCGACATGGTCAGCAGGTGGCGCAGCTGGGCGCGGCGGTCGCCGGGGTCGCCCCACTCGTACATCAGGGACGCCTCGGTGATCAGCGCGACCAGTTCCGGCGCCTTCCCCTCGTCGCGGTCGAGGATCTGCTGCTTGCGCAGCCGCGCCCGCAGCGCCTGCTCGCGCCACTCCGGCGACTGCGTCCCGGACCTCAGCAGCGCCTGCATGTACGGCAGGGTCTGCAGCAGCCCCGGCAGCACCAGCGGCATGACCACCCGGATGCTCGACGCGTCCCCCTCGTAGCCGGGGAACTCGTTGTTGAACACCTCCGGGTAGTCACGCCACCAGGCCCGCTGCCTGGCGCGCGTCGCGAGTTCCTCGAGCTCGTCGAGGTCGCTGCCCTCGTAGATGCGTGCCAGGTCGCGGATGTCGCTGAGCTCGGGGCGAACCCAGTTGTTGGCCTCGAACCGGCCGACCTTCCCCCGTCCCCAGTTCAGCCGGTCGCAGACCTGGTTGGCCGTGTATCCGGCCTCGACGCGCAGCTCTCGCAGGCGGCGCGCCAGCCCCCGTTTGGCGATGGTGGCGCCGTACGCCTCGCTCATCGGCACCACCTCCCTTGACATACGGCCGGCATCAGCATACGCCTTCCGAATTTGTGAATCACAGATTTGGCCGAATCAGGAAGCGCATCACGAATCCCGTCAGGTAACGGCATCATGCGACCGCCTCAGGACGCGGCCCGGTCGAACTCGCCCTTCCGCACGCCGTCCAGGAAGCACGACCATTCGTGCTGGTCGAAGACCGAGATCAGCTCCCCGGACGTCCGCAAAAGCGTCCATTCTCTGACAAAAGCGACTTCGACGCCGCCCTCGTCGCTCCCCGAGCGCCGCCAGTCCAAGGCGTCCGGGTCGACGCCCAGCTCATCCACCGTCGGCTTCTTCATTCTGGCTTCCTCGCTACACCGCAGTACGCCCATCGCGACCCATCACTATCGGCGGCGACAGGGTCCTCGGCACCCCACTCACCGGTGTAGGAGACCTCGCGCCCCGCCCCGGCGTACGGCGGGACGAGCTCCAGCCCGTCGAAGAACCGGGTGACCTCCGCGCGGGTCCGCATGTGGACGGCCGCGGTGGACCGGGAGTACTCCTCCTTGATCGTGCCGAGCGCCCGATCGGCCTGCCGGTCGCCGGTGGCGGCGGACAGCGCGAGGTAGCTGCCGGGCACGAGCCGGCTCATGTACCGCTGGATGAGGCCCCACGGGTCGTCCTCGTCCGCCACGAAATGGGTCAGCGCCACCATCAGCAGCCCGACCGGCCGGGTGAAGTCGATCGTCTCCCGGGTGACCTCGTGCCCGTACAGCCCGTCCGGGTCGCGGAAGTCGGCCGTGATGAACGCCGTCCCGGACGAGCCCTCCAGCAGCTTGTTCGCGTGCACCCGCACCAGCGGGTCGTTGTCGACGTACAGGATCCGCGCGTCGGGCGCGACCGCCTGCGCCGCGTCGTGCGTGTTGTTCATCGTGGGCAGGCCGGCGCCGATGTCGATGAACTGACGGATGCCGTGCTCGGCCAGCCACCGCACCGAACGCTGCAGGAACCCGCGGTTCGCCCACGCCGTGTCCATGGCCTCGGGCATGTTCGCGCGGATCTTCTCCCCGGCGGCACGGTCGACCTCGAAGTTGTCCGTGCCGCCGAGGAAGTAGTCGTACATTCGGGCCACGCTGGGGATGGTGATGTCCACCCCGGGTGGAGCCTGCTCGGTACCGCTCACCGTTCCGCCTCCCTTGCCGCCTTCGCGGCCGGCGTCGTCATTCTGGCTTCCTGGCCACAGCGGCATAGCCCAGCCGTGAGCCATCACTGTTCGCGGCGTCAGGGTCATCGGCCCCCCACACCCCGAGATGGCACAGCTCCGCGGGCGCCCCCTCGTACGGCGGGACGAGCTCCAGCCCGGTGAGGAACCGCTCGATCTCCGCGCGGGACCGGGGGTAGGCGCCCTGAGACGACGACTTCGCGTACACCGCCGTGACCTCGTCGAGCTCCTCGCTGACCTGCCGGTCGCTGCTGATCGCGGACAGGGCCACGTAGCTGCCCGGCACCAGCCGGCTCACGTACCGCTGGATCAGCCCCCACGGGTCGTCCTCGTCCGACACGAAGTGGGTGACCGTCACCAGGAGGAGCGCCACCGGCTGCGTGAAGTCGATCATCTCCCGGGTCTTCTCGTGCCCGAGCAGAGCGTCCGGGTCACGGAAGTCGGCCGTGATGGACGCCGTCCCCGGCACCCCCTCCAGCAGGGACTTCGCATGAATCTCGACCAGCGGGTCGTTGTCGGCGTACAGGATCCGCGCGTCGGGCGCGATCTTCTGCACCGCGTCGTGGGTGTTGTTGCCCGTCGGCAGGCCGGCGCCGATGTCGATGAACTGCCGGATGCCGTGCTCGGCCAGCCACCGCACCGAACGCTGCAGGAACCCGCGGTTCGCCCACGCCGCGTCCTCCAGGTCGGGCATGTGGGCGCGGACCTTCTCCACCGCCTCGCGGTCCACCGTGTAGTTGGCCGAGCCGCCGAGAATGTAGTCGTACATTCGAGCCGGGCTGGGGACTGTGGCGTCCACCCCGGGGGGAGCCTGCTCGATGTCGCTCACCGTTTCGCCTCCATTGCCACAACTTGTGATGCACGAATTATGAGGCAATGCGGCCACCCGAGGCGATGATCCGGCAGCGAACGGTATCCGTCCGGCACGGCAGGGTTCGGCGTCGTCCCGCCGGGCATCACGGGCCGGAAAAGGGGGAATCAAGCATGAAAACCGCACCTGATCTCGCACTACGCCAGGTCACGATGCAGTTCGTCGGTAACGCCACCACGCTGCTGCGCTGCGGGCCGTTCACGTTGCTGACCGATCCCAACTTCCTGCATCGCGGGCAGCGCGCCTATCTGGGGTTCGGGCTTTCGTCCAAGCGGCTGACCGAGCCGGCGTTGAACATCGAGGAACTGCCGCGCCTGGACGCCGTCGTCCTGTCCCACCTGCACGGCGACCACTGGGACCGGGTCGCGCGCGGGAAGCTCGACCGCGGCCTGCCGATCGTCACGACGCCGCACGCGGCCCGCCGGCTGCAGGGCTGGCACCGCTTCCGGCACGCGACCGGGCTGCGCACCTGGGAGTCGCACACCCTGGTGAAGGACGGGGCGATGCTCCGTATCACCGCGATGCCGGGGCGGCACGCGCCCGGCCCGGCCCGCATGCTGCTGCCTCCGGTGATGGGCAGCCTGCTGGAGTTCGGGCCGGCCACCGGCGAGGTGCAGTACCGCCTCTACATCACCGGCGACACGCTGATGTTCGACGGCATCCGGCAGATCGCCCGGCGGAACCGGAACATCGACCTGGCCGTCCTCCACCTGGGCGGCACCAAGCTGCCCGGCGGGCTCATCGTGACGATGGACGCCGCGCAAGGCGCCGACCTCTTCGAGGCGATCCGCCCTGGACATGCCGTGCCGGTCCACTACAACGACTACGGCGTCTTCAGTTCGCCTCTGGACGACTTCCGCCACGAGATGGAGCGCCGGGGCTTCGGCGACCAGGCGACCTACATCGAGCCCGGCCAGACCCACACGTTCACTCAGGCCTGACGCCGGCCCGCCTGCTCGCGGGCTGCCCGCTCCCGGGCCGCACCCTCACGGCCTATGCGTTCACGCATGGCGCGGATCATGCGCAACGGGAACAGGCCGATGAGCGGGGCACGCCGCCCCAGGTCGTCGGTGTCCTTCCGGTCGAAGGCGCGGGCGTAGCGCTGCGCCCGCGCTGCCGCGTCGTACTCCTTCGCGCCTCCGGCACCGCACTCGCGCACGCACGACCAGCGCATCGTCGTTCCCTCGGCGGTGAATCGGTAGTCGTGCCCGAATATGCGGCAGGCCAGCATGAGGTCACCCTTCCCTGTTCTCCGGCGGCCCGTACTGGTTGCGGGCGAGCGGCCGGGCCCGTCCCTCGTGGACGGCCTCGCGCAGCGCGGCGCGGAACCGTCCCGGGCCCCAGTAGCGCGCGCCCACCATCTCGGCGAGCCGGTTCCGGGCCGTCGGCCCGTGCTCGGCGAGCGCCTGCGCGATGGTGTTGACCTCCCGGTCGAGGGCGAAGTCCGCGTCGGACGCCCAGTCGGTCGTCCAGCCGGTCATCAGGGTCGGCGAGTAGAACGCCCGCCCGGGGCCGGGGCGGAACCGGCGCAGCCCCGCGCGCTGCTCCCGCTCGCGGCGCAGGACGCGCTCGCGGATGCGCTCGTCGCGTTCCCGCGCGGCCCGTTCCCGCTCCGCCGCCTCGGCGCGCTCGCGCTCCGCCTGCTCGACCGAGCCGGACTCCGCCGCCAGCGACTCCGCGGTGGAGCGGTGCTGCGCGGCCTCCATCCGGTCGGCGGCGGACTCGGCGCGCATCCGGTGGACGCCGGCCTGCCGCTCGTGCCGCTCCGCCGCCGTGTCGTCGTGTTCGGCGCGGGCCACATGCGCGAGCGCCAGCTCGGCGTGCATGCGCTCCCATTCGTCGTAGGTCTCGGCCTGGTCGAGCGCGATCTCGGCCTCGATCCCGTCGAGCCCCTCGGCGCGCCCGCGGGTCTCGGCGGCCATGGCCCGCTGCTCGCCGGCCCGCGCCCGCTCCGCCGCCGCCTCCGCGAGCGCCGCGTGGATCTCCGCGTCCGCCTCGTTCTCGGCGGACATCGCCGCCGACCGCTCGCGCAGCGCGCGGGCCCGCTCGTCCGCCGCCGCGGCGCGCTCGAGCGCGCTCGCCCGCTCGGTGTCGTTCCCGGCCCGCTCGGCGCCGGCGCGCTCGTCGTGCGCGGTCGCCTCCTCGGTGAGGCGCTCGGCGTCCCACTCGGCGATCTGGGCGAGGACCTCCTCGACGCGCAGCCGTTCGGCGGCGCCGTCGCCGCCCTCCTGCACGCGGGGCCTGAGCTGGTGGATGGCGGCGCGGTGCTCGGCGGCACGCGCCCGCGTCTCCTCGGCGTGCCGGCGCGCCTCCAGCGCGGCGCGACGCCCGGGGCCGCCGTCCGCCTCCCCGGCCGTCCCGGCCGGCGCCTCCTGCCCGGCCGGTGCCGCTTCCTTCTCGTCGGCCTCGTGGGCGGTGAGGGGCTTGGCGATGTTCTCCAGCGACGCCTGCTCGGCACGGACGCCGAAGAGCAGCTCCGCGATGCCGCCGAGCATCATGATCACGGCACCGATGAGGAAGCCGATCGCGACCCTGCTCAGCATGCCGCTGTCGATGAACCTGCCGAAGAGCAGCGGGCCGGAGATGCCGCCGACCGCCGTGCCGACCGCGTAGAAGAACGCGATGGCGAGGGCCCGCGTCTCCATCGGGAAGATCTCGCTGACCGTCAGGTAGGCGGAGCTGGCGCCGGCCGAGGCGAAGAAGAACGTCACGCAGACCAGCAGGATGAACGACCAGTTCGACAGCGCGTCCGTCCAGAGGAAGACCCCCAGCAGGACGGTCAACGCGGCCGAGATGAAGTACGTCCCGGAGATCATCGGTTTTCGGCCCACCGTGTCGAACATCCGCCCGAGCAGGAGCGGGCCCAGGAAGTTCCCGAGCGCGAAGAGGACGATGTAGTACGGCACCGCCCCGGACGCCACGTCGAAGTACTTGCTCAGGATCGTGCCGAGGTCGAACGTCACCGCGTTGTAGAGGAACGCCTGCCCGACGAACAGCGCGAAACCGAGCGTCGCCCGCTTCGGATAGACCTTGACCGCGACCTGGGCGATCTCCCGGAACGGGATGGCCTTGCGCTGCCGCACCGTGATGCTCTCGCCCGGCTCCTCCAGGGTGTGGTCGGTCTGCTCGCGTACCTCCGACTCGATGCCGTCGACGATGCGTTCGGCGTCCTCCTCGCGCCCGTGGATGAACAGCCAGCGCGGGCTCTCCGGGACGTGCCGCCGGACGAGCATGATCGTCAGGCCGAGGATGGCGCCCATCGCGAACGCGTACCGCCAGCCCATGTCCTTGGCGAAGATCGAGGTGTTCAGGAACAGCAGCGCGGCCACGGCGCCGAGCGCGGAGCCCAGCCAGTAGCTGCCGTTGATCGCGAGGTCGACGCGGCCGCGGGCGCGCGCCGGGATCAGCTCGTCGATCGCCGAGTTGATCGCCGCGTACTCGCCGCCGATGCCCATCCCGGTGACGAACCGGCACGCGAAGAAGTACCAGGGCGCGAACGCGAACGCGGTCGCCACGGTGGCGAGGACGTAGACGCCCAGCGTCAGGATGAACAGCTTCTTGCGGCCGAACCGGTCGGTGAGCTGCCCGAAGAACAGCGCGCCGAGGCACGCGCCGGTGACGTAGATCGCCGCCGCGAGCCCGATGTCGCTCGCGGTCAGGCCGAGGCCGCTGCCCGACTCCGTCAGCCGCGCCGCGACGGACCCGACGATGGTGACCTCGAGGCCGTCGAGGATCCAGACCGTGCCCAGGCCGACCACGACCATCCAGTGGAACCGCGACCAGGGCAGCCGGTCCAGGCGCGCCGGGATCCGCGTGGTGATCGTCCCTACGCGTGTATCAGCGGTCATGCGGTCAGCCCTCCAACGAACCGGCGGTCGGCCCCCGACCGAATCGATCAGCGGTATGGCTACCCGTCAGCCGCAAATCACACCACGCGGCCCCGGCAAGATCGAGAAGGGCCCGGACAACGCGAAAAGGCGCCCGCCGTGGCGGGCGCCTTTCGGATCGGGGTCACTTGAGGAAGGGGAGCCTTTCCACCAGCGGGGTCTTGCCCCACCAGCGGCCGAGTCCCAGGGTGTCGCCGGCGCTGACCAGGGCCAGTCCGACGATCAGGAGTGCGTAGATGATGTGGTCGTCCATGAAGACGTTGTTCTCCGGAGGAAGAACGGCCGTCCACATCAGGACCAGCAGCGCCGCGCCGCCGGCGGCCGCGACCCGCATCCCGATGCCCAGGATCAGCGCCGCGCCGACCCCGGCCAGCCCCATCATGAACAGCCAGTCGGCCCAGGCCGCGCCGGCCAGGTCGTTGTAGAACCCGGCGAACGGGCCCTTGGGTGCGTGCGCCAGGAACCCCTCGGTGGGGCTTCCGCCGTCCAGCCAGCCCTTGCCGGCCGGGGTCGCGTGGCCCAGCCCGAACAGCTTGTCCACGAACGCCCATGCGAACACCCAGCCCAGCGCCAGTCGCGCGGCCGCCCAGATGTAGCGAGCGGCGGGCGTCTCGGTCAGCGGCTTGGGGGCGACCACGCGGATCAGAGTGCTCCGCCTCACGTGCGTCTTGTGCTCGGAGACTGCCATCGCCGTCTCACCTTCCATCACATCGCCTTGGTTTCTTCATCTCTTACTCAACCCTGGCCGGGCCCTTGCCCGTAGGTCCGTTCGGTCCATGTTCAGCGGGACCAACGTCCCCCTTATCCGGGCGGTGTCCCAGAATTTCCCGGCGACACGTGGCAATGGATGGAAATGGCCGGCCTACGGCCATTCGGTCTTGTGACCGAAGCCGCGGGCGTTGTCGATGAGCCGGAGCCAGGTCGGGCGGACGCGCCAGTGGCCGGCCGCCGCCAGCGCGCCGGCCAGCCGGGCGTCGTCCGCGACGAAGGGGAAGCGCGCGGCGTAGGTTTTCCGGGCGACGTCCAGGTCAATGCCGGTCAGGCGGTGGCACACGCCGCGCCCCTGGACGCCGCGCAGCGTCCGCCAGCTCTGGTCGTCGGCCTGGACGGTGAAGGCCACCGGCACGCCCGCCGGGTCGGCCGCCAGGGCGCGGCCGTGCCGGGTCGAGGGCGAGCTGACGAACACCAGCGAGCCGTCCGCGGCCGGGGCGTAGAAGACCGCGCACGCCTGCGGGCCGTCCTCGTCCGCGTAGGCGAGGTTGAGGACGGCGCAGGCGGCCAGCGCGTCCCGGAACGCGCCGGTCACCGGCTTCGCAGCGGCGGAATCGACGGCATCTCCGGGGCGGACGCGATGTCCTCGGCGGTCAGCTTGAACGCGTCGGGGTAGCGGTCGCGGCGGGTGCGGCGGTCGGGTTCGGTGGTGCGCCAGCAGTACAGGCAGCGCTCGCACCGCAGCACCTCCCACACGCCGGGGACGGGGGAGGCGAACAGCGGCTCGACTGTCTCGTGCGCGCAACGCGGGCAGGTCATCTCGGGTGCTCCTCTCAGCGGCGGGCGGCCAGGTCGCGCAGGCGGACGAGCCACTCGGCGGCCTCGGGCAGATCGCGGACCTGGTTTCCGTAATTTCCGCGCGGGTCGGGGGCGGTGGGGGTGGTGGCGTCGATGACGAGCTTGTCGGTGATGCCGGGTGTCGTCGCCTGCGGCGCGAGCCCCAGTACCGACATGTTGGGCACCTGGATCAGGTCGCCCGCCGGGTTCATCTTGGTCGACAACGCCCACATGACCTGCGGAAGGTCGAACGGGTCGACGTCCTCGTCCACGACGATGACCGTGGCGGCGTAGCCCAGCCCGTGCGGGGTGCTGAGCACGCGCAGCCCGACGGCCTTGGCGAAGCCGCCGTAGCGCTTCGCGGTGGAGACGATGACGACGAGGCCGTGCGTGTACATGGCGTTGACCGCCCGCACTTCCGGAAACTCGGCCTTGAGCTGCTGGTAGAGCGGCACGCAGGTGTTGGCGGCGATCAGGTAGTCGACCTCCGTCCACGGCATGCCGATGTAGAGGTGCTCGAAGATCGGGTCGGTGCGGTAGGAGATCCGGTCGATGCGGATGACGGTCATGTTGCGTCCGCCCGAGTAGTGCCCGGTGAACTCGCCGAACGGCCCCTCGATCTCGCGCTTGCGGCCCTCGATGACGCCTTCGATCACCACTTCGGAACCCCACGGGACGGGAAGTCCGGTGAGCGGGGCCTCGGCGATCGGTGCGGGCGCGCCGCGCAGCGCCCCGGCCAGTTCGTACTCGTTCTCGTCGTAGCGCATCGGAGTGGACGCGGCGATCGAGATGACCGGGTCGTTGCCGATGGTGATGGCGACGGGCAGGTCCTCGCCGGCCTCTTCGGCTTTCCGCAATTGCAGCGCGATGTCGTGCATCGGGACGGGCTGAAGCGCCAGCCTGCGCTTCCCTTTCACCTGGATGCGGTAGATGCCGACGTTCTGCTTGCCGCTGTTGCCGGGGTCCTCGGGGTCACGGGAGACGACGGCGGCCTTGTCGATGTAGAAACCGCCGTCGCCGTCATTGAGCCGGACGAGGGGCAGCACTTCGAAGACGTTGACCTCGTCGCCGTCCATCACGTTCTCCGCCCACGGCGGGCCGGCGCGCCATTCGGGCGCGACGGGGAACGTGTCCCAGCGGCGGCTGAACTCGCTGACCTGCTCCTTCACGCCCATTCCCTTGGGCAGGCCCAGCGCGAGCGCGTGATTGGCCCACGACCCGTGGACGTTCATGGCAATGCGCGCGCTGGTGAACCCGGCGACGTTGTCGAAGTACAGCGCGGGGGCGTCATCGCCCATCCGGCAGGCGGCGTTGGCCGCGGCGGCGATGTCGGGTTCGGGCATCACCTGGTCGGTGATGCGCAGCAGTTGCCCCTCCTTGTCGAGGGCGTCCAGGAAACTGCGGAGATCGTCATAGGGCATGGTGGTTGCTCCTTTCACGGGCGGCCCGCATTCCTTCCCAGCGGCGTGCGGGGGCGGGCAGGTCGAACTGGTCCAGGACCCTGGCCGTGATGTGGTCGACGATGTCGTCCACCGTTTCGGGGTGGTTGTAGAAGGCGGGCATCGGCGGCACCATCTGCACGCCCATGCGGGCCAGCGCGAGCATGTTCTCCAGGTGGATCTCGCTGAGCGGCATCTCGCGCGGGACGAGGACGAGCCTGCGCCGCTCCTTGAGGACCACGTCGGCGGCGCGGGCCACGAGCCCCTCGGCGTAGCCGGTCCGGATCGCGGCGAGGGTCTTCATGGAGCAGGGCGCGATGATCATCCCGTCCGTCCGGAAGGAGCCGGACGAGATCGGCGCGCCCTGGTCGTCGGGCGCGTGCACGGCGTCGGCGAGTGCCCCGACCTCCCGCGCCGACAGCCCGGTCTCCAGTTCGACGGTCGCCCGCGCCCACCGCGACATCACCAGATGCGTCTCGACGTCCGGGAGCCTGGCCAGGTTCTCCAGCAGCCGGACGCCGAACACCGCTCCCGTCGCACCCGTCATTCCGACGATGAGTCGCATGGCCGTCCACTCCCCTGAGATTTCGGTCACGCCTGTCCGGCGCCGCGATTCACGCTAGGGCGAGGGCTGATAATCGCTGTCATAGATCAAGGACAGCGGATGAAGAAAAACGGACAACCTCAGCGGGCGGACATTCCGCACATCCCGTACCGTCCCGCCGCGGGGGCACCACCGGGCGTGGAAGTTCTGGACCTGCCCCGGCTGATCTCGCGTGCCCGCGCCCACGAGGTTGAGATCTACGCCCCGCGACGCCCGGTGTTCCACGAGTTCATCGCCGTCAAAGAGGGCACGGTGCGCTGCTCGGTCGACTTCAACGAGTTCCGGGTGCCCGCGGGGAGCTGGCTCTGGATGCGGCCCGGCCAGATCCACCGCTATATGGGCGACCTCCGCCAGGCTGAGGCGACGGTGGTGCTGTTCACCTCCGACTTCCCGGACGCCGCGACCCGCGAGGCGGTCGGGCTCGACCTGCGCGTCCACCATCGTCCGCTGACACCCGCGGGGACGCAGAAGGCCGCCCTGGACGGCACGCTGCGTCTCCTTGAGGACGAGTCCGGCCGCCTCGCCGACCTCCCCCTCGAAGCGCACATCGACGTCATGCGCCACCTGCTCGGCGTCATCCTGCTGCGGCTGACGCACCTGAACGGCGGGCCGGGCTCGCCCGCCGCCGCGGGCGAGGTCTTCCAGCGTTTCCAGCAGGCCGTCGACCAGGACCTCTCCAGCAGCCACCGCGTCGCCGACTACGCGGCCCGCCTCGGCTACAGCGTCCGCACCCTGACCCGCGCCACCCGCGCCGCGACGGGCTGCGGCGCCAAACGCTTCATCGACGACCAGATCCTGCTGGAGGCGAAACGGCTGCTGTCCCATACGGACCTGCCGCCGTCCGCGATCGCCGACCGCCTCGGCTTCGGCTACCAGACGTCGTTCAGCGCGTTCTTCCAGCAACGGACGGGAATGCCGCCGACCGCCTTCCGGGCCATGTCCCGGGGCGCCGCGGGCGAACCATGACGATCAGGGAGTGGCCGGTGTCGCCCTCCTTCGTCCGAGCGGTGCGCGCTGATCGGCTTGCCGGCTGAACTGTCCGACGCGGCGGGTACAGCTTCGTATGTGAGCATCGAACAGTTCCTGGAGACCGCGCACGGCCTGCCCGAGGTGACCGAGAACGAGTCGTACGGCGGCATGACCGGCTTCAAGGTGCGCGGCAAGGGCTTCGCCTACCTCAACGAAGCGGCCGAGACCGTCATGCTCAAGGCCACCCGCGACGAACAGGCCGCCCTCGTCGCCGAGGCCCCCGATGTCTTCTCACCGTCCTGGGCGAGCGGCCGCTTCGCCTGGGTGAACGTGAACCTCAGCAGGGTCGACCGGGAGGAACTGGCCGAACTGGTCACCGAGGCCTGGCGCCTCTCGGCCCCCAAACGCCTCGCCGCCGACCGCGCGTAGACGGGCGGGCGGAGGAGAGCGCTGGCGGCGCGGCGGGCGCCGCCTGCCGGCCACCCGGGCCGGCCGGTACGGCGTCCGCGCGCCGCGGGCACCGGACGGATATCGCCACGGCCGACCGGACGGCGGCGTGCGGGGAGGTGCGGGCGGCCCGGGCCTGTCCGGCGGGGCGCCGAAGCTCGCCTCGACCAGTGCGTCGAACTCCTGCCGCAGCCAGTCGTCGTCGGCGTAGATCAGGTCCGCGAACCCTGCGCTCACCGGCAGGGTGCCCGAGTCCGGCATGGTGATCACTCCCCGGAAACCTCTGTAAGCGCCACCAGGTCATTGACCGCTTCTACTACTCCTATAGCCAAGGTTGCAGGTTTCTGTCAAGCACACCTTCAGGTCTGCGGATGTTACGCAGCGCCCAGCACCCGAGGGCCACGACCTGGATGCGGTCGGTTGACACGGGGCGAGTGGAAACCTATAAATGGACTCGTAGGTTTCCTCTTCTGTGAGGAGCAGGTACTCGGCGTCAGGTGGGGCGCCGAAGGTCTTCGGAGGTGATGGTCATGTTGCTGACGTCGATCGACCCGTTCGTGCAGGAGTTCGAGCGTCAGTTCGACCGGGCGATCCGCCAGGTCAGCGGAGCGGGCAACGGGAACGGCATGCCGATGGACGGCATCCGCCGCGCCGACGACGTCGTCCTGCGGTTCGACCTGCCGGGCATCGACCCCGGTTCGATCGAGGTCACCGTGGACCGCGGCGTGCTGTCGGTGACCGCACGCCGCGAGGAGGAGTTCGGCGAGGACGAGCGCGTGTTCGTCCGGGAGCGGACGATGGGCTCGTTCACCCGCCGGGTCTACCTGTCGGAGCACCTCGACGCCGAAGCGATCGAGGCGGCCTACGACAACGGCGTCCTGGCCGTCCGCATCCCCGTCCTGGAGAAGGCCCGACCGCGCAAGGTCGCCGTCCAGCAGACCGGCGACGGGCAGAAGGCGATCAGAAGCTGACCGCCACGGTTCCGGACACGGCCCCGGATCCGCGGCATCCCCCCACGCGGGCCGGGGCCACCCCGGCGGCCGCGGCGCAGGCGAAAGAAGAGCCCATGAAACTGCCGTTCGACGACGAGCACGCCGCCCTGTACACCGTGGGCCAGGTCGCGCAGATGCTCGACGTGCAACAGGCGTTCCTGCGCCGCATCGACGACCACCATGTCGTCTCCCCCGAGCGCTCCGTCGGCGGGCAGCGCCGCTACAGCAGGCACGAGATCGGGCGTATCCAGGAGGTCGTCACCCTGATGGGCGACGGCATGACCCTGCCCGCCATCCGCCGCATCTTCGAACTCCAGCACGAGCTGGCCGAAATCACCCGCGAGCGCGACGAACTCGCCCGCCGCCTCGCCGCCCGCGAACCCGGTCACGGCTCCTGAAGCGCGCCGCATCCCGCGTGTGCCCGGACGGCAGTGCCGCTGCTCAGCCGACGCGCCGGAAGCGGACCGCCTGGCCGTCGCTGCGCTTGAGGACGGCCGTGAAGGTGTCCTCGCGGGTGACGACGGACCGGACGACGTTGATCGACGCCGGATCGGCCGCTGTCCCACCGGAATAGGACTCCGCGGCCCACGTCCCCTCACCCAGGAAGGACAGCGAATAGCGCAGGGTCTGCGCCCGCTCGCCCGTCATCGCGCCGACGTACCACTCCGCGCCCGAACGACGCGCGATGACCACCTGATCACCGATCTCCGCGGACAGCACCCTCGTCTCGTCCCATGTGACCGGCACGTCCTGGATGAACGTGAGACCGGGCGACTTCTCATAGTGCTCGGGCAGGTCGGCGGCCATCTGCACACCCGAGAAATAGGTGACGTAGTAGGCCAGCTGCTTGGCTGCCGTCGTGTGCACTCGGCGGCCGGCGTCCCGCGGGTCCCACAGGACGTCCATGATGCCGGGCGTGTAGTCCATCGGGCCGGAGAGCATGCGGGTGAAGGGCAGGATGAGGGTGTGCTCGGGGGTGTTGCCGTCCCCGATGGCGTCCCATTCCTGGCCGCGCACGGCCTCCCGGGCGAGCGCGTTGGGATACGTCCGGACCTCCCCGGTCCCATGGACGCACTCGTGGCAGTCGACGTTGATCCGATGCTGCGCGGCCTTTTCGAGGACGAGCCGGTAATGGTTGACCATCCGCTGGTCGTAGTGGTGGTGCCCGGGGATTCTCCCCACGTACCCCGTCTTCAGATAGCGGATCCCGAGCCGCTCATAAAGAGCGAACGCAGCATCGAGCTGCTTCTCATAGTTATCGACCCCGGCACCGGTCTCATTGTGGACGATGAACTCGACGCCCCTCCTCTTGCCATAGGCGACGACCCGGGGGAGGTCGAAGTCCGGAGTGGCCCGCGTGAAGTCTTGGTCGGCCCAAGAGCCCTCCCAACCCCGGTTCCACCCCTCCGCGAGCAATCCTTGAATGCCATGCGCGGCCGCGAAGTCGATGTACTGCTCGGCGCGTCCGGTGGTGGCCCCGTGCCGCGGCCCGTCCTCCCACGTGGCCTTCCCGTGCTGGATCAGCCACCAGATGCCGACGTACTTGATCGGCTTGATCCACGACGTGTCGCCCTGGCAGATCGCACACGGCGGGTTGAGGTTCTCCACCAAATGCGACTCGATCAGCCCGCCCGCATTCCCGGCGATGGTCAGGACCCGCCAAGGAGTGACCCGCCCAGTACGGGTCACGACCGCGGCCGTCCGCCCAGGCGTCGGCACGAGGGCAACACGCAGCCGCCCGTATTCCGGCACCAGGGTCATCGCCGCGTAATCGTTCAGATCGGCCTCGTGAATCGACAGGTAAGTCCCGTCGCCATAGCGGAACGTCACCGGAGTGTTGGACGCCCCCATGGCGCTGTAGGCAGACGATTGCCACGGCTTCTCATCGGAATCGAAATCTCGCTCCGTCCACCACGCCGTGGGGTCCCCGGCCGGCGCGAACTCCGTGGCCTCGTCCACGATCTCCAGCGACCGCAAACCAGTCTGCTCCGGCACCTGGTACCGAAACGCCACCCCATCGTCATAGGCACGGGCGATGACGTTGAAGACCCTTCCATCCGCCTGCCGAAGCCGGACGGTGAGCTCCCGGAAACGATCGCGCACCCGCGAGTCGGCCCCCCAAACCGGCCGCCACGTCCCGTCCCTCGCCGTGACGCGACTCCCCGTGACCTCCACATCGCTTCCGAGCACCGCCCCGTCGACGAGTCTCAGCCCCAGCCCCGACGGCTGGACGAGAACGGAACCACCCCGCCTGACGGAGTACTCAAGCCGTCCGCCCCCAACGGACACTGTCAGCGCCAGGCCCCCGTCCGGCGACCGCACGGTCGGTCTCCGCGGGTCCTGCGCATGGACGGCCACCGCGCCACCACCGAGCGTGCCAAGGGAGACGAAGGCCGCGACGACGGCCCACATCACCCGTGACCTGCGCAGTGTCCTTCGCACACCATGAATCTCGGCCCCTGACCGCCCTACGTCAAGATCCCTTCCACCCCAAGCCGCGGTGATGGCGATGCGGGACAGCCGTCCTGTCCCCCACCCGGACGGCCTCGGGGTCGAGCAGGCCGTGACGCTCGGCCACTCCGGCGGCGGCATCACCGCCTACCGGATCGCCGCCCAGCACCCCGAGCGCCCTTCCTGGACACCCTCAACTGACTTGCGGGGTAGGGCTGCGCTCGGTCGCCGGGTTAGGTGGAGGGCCGGGTCTTGGGTGGGGTGAAGGTGCAGGGGAGGCGCTTGTAGCCGTTGATGAAGCCGGACATGAGCCTGTCCGGCTCGCCGACGGTGATGTCGGGCAGGCGGGTGAACAGTTCGCGGAACATCACGGTGATCTCGCGCCGGGCCAGGTTGGCGCCCAGGCAGAAGTGCGGGCCGGGGCCGCCGAACCCGACGTGCGGGTTCGGGGAGCGCAGGATGTCGAAGCGGTCCGGGTCGGTGAAGACCGCCTCGTCCCGGTTGGCGGACCAGTAGAACAGCGTCACCCGCTCGCCCTTGCGGTAGGTGTGGCCGTTCAGCTCGTAGTCGCGGGTGACGTTGCGGCGCATGAAGATGACGGGGCTGCTGTAGCGGACGATCTCCTCGATGGCCCCGGCGATGCGTCCGTCGAAGTCCTCCAGGAGCAGTTCGCGCTGGTCGGGATGCTCGGTGAACAGCTTCAGGCCGTGCGCGATCGCGTTGCGCGTGGTCTCGTTCCCGGCGACCACCAGCAGCAGGAAGAACGCGGCGAACTCGCGGGGGCTCAGCCGTTCGCCGTCGACGTTGGCGTTCACCAGCGCCGAGGTGAGGTCATCGGTGGGGGTCTTTCGGCGTGCCCGTCCGAGCTTGAAGGCCAGCCGGTGCAGCCGCCAGCCCGCCGACGCGACCGTGCCCAGCATGCGGATCGTGGCGAGCCGGCCCAGCTTCACGGTGCCGCCGCTGCCGTACTCGACGGTGGCGCCCACGTATTCGGGGTCGCTGTAGCCGACGATGATGTTGGTCCACTCCACCACGCGGCGGTGGTGCTGGACGGGGATGCCCAGCATGTTGCAGATGACCTCGACCGGGAGCCGGGCGGCGGCCTGGGACACGAAGTCGCCGCCGCCGGCCTCGATCAGCTCGTCCACGATCCGGGCGGCCCGCCGCGCGATGTCGTCCTCGGCGCCGGCGAGCATCTTCGGGGTGAACGCCCGGGACACGATCCGGCGGATCTTGGCGTGCCGCGGATCGTCCATGTCGATCATCGAGTTGAAGTACTTGTCCATCCAGCGCGGCATGTCGGCCGGGCTGGTGGCGCTGGGCTCGCTGCTGAACACCTCGGGGTTGCGGCTGGCCTCCGTCACCTCGGCGTGGTGGGTCAGCGCCCACGACCCCGGGCTCTGCGGGAGGAACGGCAGCTTGGGCAGGGTGTTGAACATCGGCCCCGGCTGGGCGCGCAGCACCGCGAACGCCTGCGCCCGCTCCGTCAGGGGGCGGGTCCAGAACCGCAGATCGCTGAGGTCGATGTCCGCCCGCGTCAGCTGAGGGGGGTTCTCCGTGGCCACCGGACCTCACACTCCCGTTCCGTCGCTTTCTGGTGAAGCGTCACACCAGAAATATCTGGTGTTCAGCGTCCTCAGATCTCCGGGCGAAGTCAAGGGATGCGGCACAATCGGGCTGTGACGTCC
This sequence comes from Actinomadura latina NBRC 106108, assembly GCF_001552195.1. Lineage (GTDB taxonomy): Bacteria > Actinomycetota > Actinomycetes > Streptosporangiales > Streptosporangiaceae > Spirillospora > Spirillospora latina. Next base: position 56,885 of record NZ_BCQS01000018.1, on the reverse strand, counting down.
GAGCCCTCCCGGGCACGCCCCTACCGCGGCGTGCCCGCCGACCAGCGCCGGGCCCGCCGCCGCGCCGCGCTGCTGGCGGCCGGGCTGGAGCTCCTCGGCACCCAGGGGTGGGCCGCCACGACCGTCCGGAAGGTGTGCGCGGAAGCCGGGCTCAACGACCGCTACTTCTACGAGAACTTCCCGGACCGGGACGCGCTGCTCCTGGCGATCGTCGATGACCAGGTCGTCCAGGGCACCGAGGTGATCCTGTCCGCCGCCCGCCGCGCCCCGCGCGAACCGCAGGCCCGCACCCGCGCCGTGGTGACCGCCATACTCGACTTCCTGACCGGCGATCCGCGCCGCGCCCACATCCTCACGCACGCGTTCCCCGCCTCACCCCTGCTCCAGCGGCGCCGCGTCGAGATCATCCGGACCATGGCCGCGATCTTCGCCGTCCAGACCCACGAGACCCTGGACCAGGTCCTCCTCCCCGACATCGACGTGGAGCTGACCGGCCTGACCCTCACCGCCGGCCTCTGGGAGCTGTTCACCACCTGGTTCCGCGGAGACCTCGGCATCGACCGCGACCATCTGATCGACTACACGGTCGCCCTGGTCCTCAGCACCGCCGAGCTGGCCGCCCCCCTCCACCACCGCCTCCACTAGGCGGCCGCGGCCCGGCATCTGTCGCCACACGTCCTGGCCTCGCCGTGGGTGCGGCGAGGCCAGGGCCCCCGATCGTGGTTCTAGCAGGCGCGCAGGATGTCGGTGGTGAGGGCGTTGAGTTCGACCGCGCGGTCCTCGCCGACGACGACGGTGCCGCCGAGGTTGGCGAGCCGGCCGTTCAGGACGCAGTTGGGTTCGAACGCGAACGCCATGCCCGGGGCCAGCGGCAGGTCGCTCCCGATGGTGGGCACCTCGGTGATCAGGCCGTAGTCGGCCGCCTCCGGCAGTTCCCGCAGCCCGGCGCCGAAGCCGCAGACCGTGCCGTAGGGGTCGAGCCCGTGCACCAGCGGATGGACGTTCCAGCCGCCCGCGTCCTCCATGGGCTGCTTCATGGCCGTGACGACCTGGCCGAAGGTGGCGCCGGGCCGCAGCGCCGCGACGCCCGCGTCGTAGGAGGCGCGGGCGACCTTGGCGGCGGCCTCGATGTCCGGGTGCACCTCGCCGACCGCGATCGCGACCTGGTGCTGGGACTCGCGCATCCCGTACGAGCAGAAGACCTCGGCGAGGATCATGTCGCCGTCCTCGATGGTCCGCGGCGCCTGCGGCCGGTAGGACCACACCGGCGGCCCCCAGCACGCGTAGCCGGGACCGGACTGGATCAGCATGCCCGGCGCGGCCGCGCCCAGCCGGAACCCGGCGGCCATGCCGGCGGCGTACACGTCGGCCTCGCTCACCCCCGGCCGGGTCGCGTCCAGCATGGCCTGCGCCATCGCCTCGCCGATGTCCGCGGAGTGGCGCAGCACGGCCAGCTCCTCCTCCGACTGGGCGAGGGTGCGGAACAGGAAGCTCAGCCACACCGGTTTGAACGTCGCGTCCGGAAGCTGCTCCAGGACGGCCGACCACAACCCGTGCGGCATGATCGGGTTGAAGTGGAACGGCGGGTACGGCTCCAGCCCGATCACCCCGATCGCCGCCCGCTCCAGGCCGTGCTCCTTGAGCACCTCGACCAGGCCGGGCGCGTGCTTGGCCACGCGCATGTTGCGCGGCTCGGTCCAGCACGCCTCGCCGCGGCGGCGCGCCTCGATGTGGTCGGCGATGTGCATCGGCGACCACACCAGCGAGATCGGGTCGGCGTCCCGCGGGAACACGACGATCGCGCCGGGCCGCTCGTTGGTGAAGTAGACGTCCGGCGCGAACGGCGCGGGTCCGCTCGACTCGTGCTCGCCGTACACCACGAGCGCCTCGACGCCCTCGGCGTCCATCAGCTCGCGCGCCAGCGCCCAGCGCCGGTCCCGCTCCGCCGTCGAGTAGACGGGAACCTGTGCGGTCATCGCGTTCTCCTTGCGTCGTTCCTGCTAGTGGTCAGAACGCTAGGGAGCGCGCGATGCGGAGGAATCGGTCGGATGACTGGCGTCCGGATGAAGCAGGTAAGCGCTACTTAGGTACGTTCTCTTGGTGATCATCGGTCGGGATGCGGAGCAGGCCGTCCTCGACGGGCTTCTCGAGGAGGCCCGCGCGGGACGCAGCGGCGCCCTCGTCCTGCGCGGCCAGCCGGGCATCGGCAAGTCCGCGCTGCTGGAGTACGCCGTCGCGCGGGCGGACGGCCTGCGCGTCATCCGGACCGCCGGTGTCGAGTCTGAGGCCGAGCTGCCGTTCGCGGGTCTGCACCTGCTGCTCGGGCCCGTCCTCGACCGGATCGACGCCGTCCCCGAGCGGCAGGCCGCCGCGCTGCGCAGCGCGTTCGGGCTCGGCCCCGCCGGGCAGGACGGCCCGCTGCTGGTCGGGCTCGCCGTGCTGTCGCTCCTCGCCGGCCTCGGCCCGCTGCTGTGCGTCGTGGACGACGCGCAGTGGCTCGACAGGGCCTCCGCCGAGGCCCTCACCTTCGCCGCGCGACGCCTGCACCGCGAGGGCGTCGTCGTGCTGTTCGCCGTCCGGAGCGGCGGCCCCGCCCGGCTGGACGGCATCCGCGAACTGAACCTGTGGGGGCTGGACCGGGAGGCGTCGTCCGCGCTGCTCGCCGCGCATGCCCAGGGCCTCGCGCCGGCCGTCCGGGAGCGCGTCCTCGCCGAGTCCGAGGGCAACCCGCTGGCGCTGATCGAGATGCACGCCGCGCTCACCCCGGAGCAGCGCGGCGGGACGGTGCTGCCGCTGTCGTACAACATCGGCGCGCTGCCGCTCACCGACCGCGTCCGCCGCACTTTCGGCGCGCAGGCCGCCCGGCTGGACGCGGACACCCGCACGCTGCTGCTGGTCGCGGCCGTCGAGGAGACCGGCGACCTGGACGTGGTGCTGCGCGCGGCCCGGACGCTCGGCGCGGGACCGTGCGCGCTGGAGCGGGCGGAACGCTCGGGCCTGCTGTCGTTCTCGGGGATGGCCGTCACCTTCCGGCATCCGCTCGTGCGGGCGGCGGTCGTCGAGGACGCGCCGCTGGTGAGCCGGCTGGCCGCGCACCGGGCGCTCGCCGAGACCGGGGACCCGGCCCGCCGCGCCTGGCATCTGGCCGCGGCCGCGACCGGGCCGGACGAGCGGGTCGCCGCCGGGCTGGCCGGTGCCGCCGAGCAGGCGGGCGCGCGGGCCGGGTACTCGGCGCAGGCCGCCGCGCTGGAACGCGCGGCCGAACTCACCCCCGACCCGGCGCGGCAGGGCGAGCGGCTCGTCGCGGCGGCCGAGGCCGCACTGCCGGCCGGCGATCTCGCGCGGGCGGCGAAGCTCGCGCGCAGGGCGGGCCGGGCCACCGCGGAACCCGCGCTCACCGCGCGGCTGGCCCACGTCCTGGCCGGCGTCGAGTTCGAGCGCGGGTCGCCGCTGGCCGCGGCGGCGACCCTGCTCTCGGGCGCCGAGCCGATCGCCGCGTCGGCGCCCGACACCGCCGCGCGGATGCTCGCGGAGGCCGTCCGCGACAGCTACTTCGGCGGGGATCCCGAACTGGCCCGCCGTGCCGCCGACCGGCTCGCCGAGGTGGCCGGGCGGACGCCCGGCGCGGTGGCGCTCGGCGGCCTCGCCCGGCTCATGGCGGGCGAGCACGCCGACGCGATGCCGCGGATGCGGGTCCTGCTCGACGCGGCGCGGCGCGGCGCCGTCCCCGGTACCGGGGAGCGGCTCATCGCGGGGGCGATGGGCATGCTGACCGGCGACGACGAGGCCGCGCGGGAGATCTACGAGCCGCTGGTCGCCGACGCGCGCGACACCGGGCAGATCGGCTGGCTGCCGAACGTGCTGGAGCACCAGGCGGTGACGGAGCTGTTCCTCGGCCGCCGCCGGGACGCGGTCGTGCACGCCGAGGAGGGCCTGCGGCTCGCCGAGAGCACCGGACAGCTGCACCGCATCGACCATCTGCGCTGCGTGCTGGCCTGGGCGGCGGCGCTCGCGGGCGACGAGGACGCCTGCCGGTCGCTCGCCGAGCCGGCCGTCGCCCGGGCGCGGATCGCCGGGATCGCCCGCACCGCCGCGTGGGGGTCGATGGCGCTGGCCCTTCTGGACCTCGGCCACGGCCGGCCCGACCGCGCCCTCGACCGGCTGGAGACGGCCGCGCGCGGCGCCGCAGACGGCTCCGTCGGACTGATGAACCTGATCCACTTCGCCGGGGACCAGGTCGAGGCCGCCGTCCGCGCGGGCCTGCCGGAACGGGCGGACGCGGCACTCGCCCGGTTCGAGCAGTGGAGCCTCGCCACGCGGCAGCCGTGGGCGGAGGGTGTCCTGCTGCGCTGCCGGGGCCTCGTCAGCACGGGCGACGAGGCCGGACGGCACTTCGCCGGCGCGGCCCGCGTCCACGCCAAGGGCGGCCGTCCGTTCGAACGGGCCCGGACGGAGCTGCTGTACGGCGAATGGCTCCGGCGCGGCCGGCGCAAGGCGGAGGCGCGGGCCCTGCTGCGGCCCGCACTGGAGGTCTTCGAAGGGATGGGCGCGGCGCCGTGGGCAGAGCGCGCCCGCGCGGAACTGCGCGCGACCGGCGACGCGGGCGCCGCCGCACCCGGCGGCTCGGCCCTCGACCGCCTCACACCGCAGGAACTCCAGGTAGTCCGGCTCGCCGCCCAGGGCATGTCCAACCGCGACATCGCGGCGCAGCTGTTCCTGAGCCCGCGCACCGTCGGCCACCACCTGTACCGGGCGTTCCCGAAGCTGGGCGTGTCCTCGCGGGGCGAGCTGGCACACCTCACGCTCTGACGGCCGCCGGACGCCGAACCCGAGGATCAGCCGGGGGAGTCCAGTTCGGTCAGGCGGGCTTCGAGGTAGTGGCGTTCGGGTGTCGTTCGGGTCAGGGCCAGGGCGCGTTCGTAGGCCCGTCTGGCTTCGGTGGTGCGGCCGGTGCGGCGGAGCAGGTCGGCGCGGGTGGAGTGGTAGTAGCGGTAGTGGTCGAGGTCCAGCCGGTCGAGGATCGTCAGGGCTGCGTCGGGGCCGGCCAGTTCGGCTACGGCGATGGCCCACGAGCTACCGTGGCCGGGCATGGAGTTCTTCTGTTATCACCGTGATCGGCCCGATTCGCTGGCGTTGCGCCACGAGCTGGCGGAGGCCCACTGGTCGTACATGGACCGGTTCGCCGAGGAGTTGATCGCGCGGGGGCCGACGTTCGCCGGCGACGGCGAGACGCTCAGCGGCAGCGTCCACATCGTCGACCTGCCCGACCCGGCCGCCGCCCGCGCGTTCGCCTTCGACGAGCCCAACTACCAGGCCGGCGCCTACCGGGACGTGCTGCTGCGCCGCTGGCGCAACCTGCTCGGCCGCACGATGTGGGACTTCCCGGGCGGCCCCGGAGACCGGTTCCTGGTGCTGGGCTTCGGGGCGGGCCCCGCCGCCGACCTCGACGTGCCGTCCGGACGGGACGACCTCATCGCGTACGGGCCGCTGCTGTCCGACGACGGCGGCGCCTGGCTCGGGACGGCGGCGCTGGTCCAGGCGCCCGGCCCGGACGCGGCGCGCGCCGTCCTCACCCGTGATCGGTATGCCGCCGTCGAAGTCCACCCATGGGAGCCCGGCGGGCGCCGCTGATCAGGGCATGCGTGCGAGCACTCGGCGGTTCGCCCGGCGGGGGCGCCCCTCGCGCGATCCCTTCGGGAGGCCCGCCGGGGCGATGCGCACCTCGATGCGGCCGTCCTGGATCCGCGTCTCGTAGAGGGGCTGCGGCGAACTGGCCGGGCCGCGCACGACGCCGCCGTCGGCGAACCGGAAGGTGCTGCCGTGCCACGGGCACGTGACGCAGCCGCGTTCGAACGTCCCGTCACCGAGCGGGCCGCCCATGTGGCTGCAGGTCGCGGCGAGCGCGTAGACCTCGCCGTCCATCTTGTGGAGCAGGACCTCGACTCCGCCCGCGTCGACCGTGCGGTGATCGCCCTCGGCCAGCGCGTCCGCCGTGACGGTCGGCGTCCACTCGTCCGGCCCCTCCTGCCAGGCGGTGCGGTTGACGTTGACGCCCTTCACGAACGAAAGGTGCCCGCCGAGGTAGGCGCTCACCGACAGCACTCCGAACCCGGCGAAGCCCAGCGCCTTGCCCACGCCCCGGTTGCCGCGGGCGCGCGACACGAGCGACGCCACGTACAGCGACAGCGCGGCGGTGTTGGAGGTGGCGTGGACCAGGCCGACCCGCCTGTCCCCGCCGAGGGTGTCGGACCAGTCGTTCAGCCCGGTGAGGGCGGTGGGCACCGCCGCGAACACGCCGGTGGCCACCAGCATGTCGGACGCCTTCTCGACCTCGCGTCCGCCGATGGCGTCCAGCAGCGTGGCCATGCTCCACGCGCCGATCGTCACGTCCGTGAGAGCCGGGTGCAGCGGATGCCCGATGTTCGTCCCGCTGAGCGCGTTGCGGACGAAACGCGGCCGTACCGCCCGCTGTACCACCTTGCTCAGCGGCTTGGCGGCTTTGTCGAGCGCCTCCGCCCGCTCCAGCCGACGTACCATCCTCTGCGGCATGCTCATCCCGGCCTCCCCCAGGCACGACATCACTAGTCGGCACCACCCTTACCCCCCACCACCCCCCAAAACCCGGCGCGGTTCAGTTCGCGTAGGTGTCGCGGATGACGCGCTTGAGGATCTTGCCGTTGGCGTTCTTCGGCAGTTCGTCCACCTGCTCCCACACCTTCGGGGCCTTGTAGCCGGCGAGGCGCTCGCGGACGGCGGCCTCCAGGGCGGCGAAGTCGAGGACGCGGCCGGGGCGCGGGACGACGAACGCGCCGACCGCCTCGCCCCACCTGTCGTCGGGAAGGCCGACGACGGCGACCTCGGCGACGCCGTCGCAGCCGGCCAGGACGTTCTCGATCTCGCGGGGGTAGATGTTCGCCGCCCCGGAGATGATCATGTCCTTCTTGCGGTCGACGATGGTGATGAAGCCCGCCTCGTCCCGGACGGCGACGTCCCCGGACGACAGGTAGCCGTCCGGCCTGATCGCAGCGGCGGTGGCCTCGGGGTCGTCCAGGTAGCCGGTCATGTTGAACGGCGAGTGGCCGAACAGTTCGCCGGGCTCGCCCGGCCCGACCTCCCGGCCGTCCTCGTCGAGCAGCTTCACGTCGGTCATCCACCACGGGTGCCCGACCGATCCGGCCTTGCGCAGGGCGTCGGCGGGACGCAGGTCCGTCACGATGCCCGCCTCCGTGGACCCGTACAGCTCGTGCACGCCGACGTGCGGGAACGTCTCGACGACCCACTCCTTCAGCGGGACGGGCAGCGCGGCGGCGTTGAAGTAGAACGTCTCCAGGCTCGACAGGTCCCACCTGCGCGGCGACTGCTCCATGAGCTCCCGCAGCGTCAGCGCGTGCGTCGGCACCAGGAAGATCGTCTGCAGCCGGTCACGTTCGATCATGTCGAGCAGCCGCTCGGGGTCCCAGCGGGACAGCATGGACGTCTGCCCGCCCATGAACGGGCCCGCGTAGGCGAAGCAGAACCCGGCGCCGAGCGCCATCGGCGCGACCGCGGCGGTGCGCTTGCCGGGGCCGAGCCCGTAGTCGACCGCGCAGCCGAACATGGTGAGCACCCGGGACCGGTGGGTGAGCAGCGCGCCCTTCGGCCGTCCCGTGGTGCCGGACGTGTACTGCACGCAGAACGGGTCCAGCTCGCTGACCTGGACGCGGGGGTCGGCCGGCCGCGCCGCGGCGAGCGCCTTCTCGTAGGGGTGCCCCCAGTCCCCCGAGCCGACGCCGAGCACGAGCGGCAGGTCCTCGACCCGGCCGGGGACGTTCGCCGCGAACGCCGCGTCGGCCACCAGGCCGGACGCGCCGGACCGCTCGATCAGCGAGGCGTGCTCGGCGGCGGTGCCGCGCGGGTTGAGCGGGACCATCGCGACGCCCGCCTTCGCGGCGCCCGCCGCCACCTCCACGTACTCCAGCTGGTTCCCGAGCAGGACGGCGACGCGGTCGGCGGCCTTGAACCCGGCGTCCATGAGCAGGCCCGCGACGCGGTTGCTGCGGTCGTCCAGTTCGGCGAAGGTGAGCCGCCGGTCCCCGTCGATCAGCGCGGTGGCGCCCGGCGTGCTGCGCGCGAACTCGCGGATCCCGCTGGCGATGTTCATCTGTGCCATGGCTGCCCGCCTCTTTCTCAGGCCGTCGTCTGATCTATTTGGCTATCGGGCTCCGACTGGGTTCATCTTGCGTTGCATCGGCCTCGCAGGGCTAGGTCCTCTATATGTCAGATTTATTTCGTTCAGGTCGGCGGCCGGTGGTGGCCAGAGTGCGCCGCGCGAGCCGGATCACGGCCGCGTCGATCAGCCGGCCGTCGGCGTCCAGCACGACGCCCGATCCCGCGGCGGCCGCCGACTCGAACCTCGCCAGGACGTCCTCGGCCCGCGCCACGTCGCGGGCCGACGGCGTGAACGCCGCATGGACGACCGGGATTTGCGCGGGATGAATGCACGCCCGTCCCACGAAGCCCTGCCGCCGGACCCGGTCGGTGGACGCCGCGAGCGCCTCCGGGTCGGCGCTGATCGTCGACACCGGGCCGACCGGCGGGCGGATGCCGGCGGCGGCGCTGGCGAACACGGTCATGCTGCGGGCGAACGCGAGTTCCGCCCCGTCCGGTCCGGGGTCGAGCCCGGTGTCGGCGGCGAGGTCGACCTCGCCGATCTGGAGACGGTGGACGCGGGGCGCGCGGGCGATGTCCCGGACGTCCAGGATCGCGCCCGCGGTCTCCAGCAGCGGCATCAGCAGCGTCGTCACGTCCCCGAGGCCGGCGAGCAGCGCGGCGACCGCCGCGACGTGCGCGGCGTCCTCGGCCTTGGCGAGGACGAGCCCGGTCAGCGCGGCCAGCCCGGCGAGCGCCCGTACGTCCTCGTCCCCCACCGGACCGGCGTTGACGCGGACCCACAGCTCGGTGCCGCCGGTGTCCGGGCCCGAGCGGAGCCAGTCGCTGACCGTGCGGCGGGCCGCGTCCTTGCCGTCCGGCGGGACCGCGTCCTCCAGGTCGACGATCAGCGCGTCGGCGCCGCGGGTGAGTGCTTTGCCGAGCTTGTCCGGGGCGTTGCCCGGCACGTACAGGTAGCTGCGCGGGAGCCGCTCCGGGGCGGTCACCGCACGACCGTCTCGCCGCGCAGCAGGGACTTGGCCACGACCGTCCGCAGGACGTCGTTGGTGCCCTCGCCGATGCTCATCAGGATGGCGTCGCGGTAGAGCCGCTCGACCTCGTACTCGGTGGAGTAGCCGTAGCCGCCGTGGATCTTCATCGCCTCGATCGACGCCTGCAGCGCGACCTCCGAGCAGAAGATCTTGGCCATGCCGGTCTGCCCGTCGGCGCGGCCGCGCCGGACCGCGTCCGCCGCGAAGTAGGCCATCAGCCGCGCGGCCTGCAGCTGCGTGGCGACGGTCGCGAGCTGGAGCTGGACGGCCTGGAACTCGCCGATGGTCTGCCCGAACGCCCTGCGCTGCCCCGCGTAGGCGAGCGCCTCGTCGTGGGCGCGCTGGGCGATGCCGACCGAGCGGGCGGCGATGTTGACCCGTCCCCACTCCAGCGCGGACAGCGCGTGCTGCATGCCTTTGCCCTCGACGCCGCCGAGCAGGTTCTCCTTCGGCACCCGGACGTCGTCCAGGACGATCTCGCAGGACTCGGTGCCTTTGTAGCCGAGCTTCGGGATGTCCTTGGTGATCTGGTAGCCGGTGGTGCCGGCGTCCACGAGCAGGATGCTCATGCCCTTGTGCGCGGGGGACGCGGACGGGTCGGTCTTCACCAGCACGGGCAGCGGGTCGGCGTGGCGGGCGTTGGTGATCCACATCTTGGTGCCGTTGACGACGTAGTGGTCGCCGTCCAGCCGGGCGGTGGTGCGGATGCCCTGCAGGTCGGTGCCGGCGTCCGGCTCGGTGAGGCCGATGCCGGTGCGGCGCTCACCGGACGCGAGGCCGGGCAGGTACTTGCTCTTCTGCTCCTCGGTGCCGCGCATGGCGATCATGCGGCAGGCGAGCGAGTGGCTGCCGAGGATGCCCGCGATGCCCATCCAGCCGCGCGCGATCTCCTCGAAGACCAGCGCGAACGAGACGGGGTCGAGGTCGAGGCCGCCGTACTCCTCGGGGACGGTGATCCCGAACAGCCCCATGTCCCGCATGCCCTTGACGATCTCGGTGGGGTAGCGGCCGGAGTGCTCCCAGTCCCGCGCCACCGGGATGATCTCGTTGTCCACGAAGTCGCGCAGGACGGCGCGGAACTCGCGCTGGTCCTCATTGAGCTGGAAATCCACGTGGCTGCCGCCTTTCTCAGTGCGATGACGGGACGTCCGGGACGAACACGGGGAGGGCGCGCCCGTCATCGAGGTCGACCCAGGCGACCCGCACCGGTTCGCCGATGCGCCACTCGTCCGGTTCCCGCTCCTGGAGGCGGGTCAGGAGGACGACCTCCTCGGCCAAGCGGACGCGGGCGATGACATAGGGGACGGTGAGGTCGGGACGCGGCGCCCGGTGCACGACCGTGAAGGAGTCGACAACCCCCAGGCCCCCGGACGTGACCCAGTCGAGTTCGTCCGATCCGCAGTGGGTGCAGAGCGCGCGCGGCGGATGCTGGACCCGGGCACAGCTCGGGCACGTCTGGAGCATGAGCCTGTGTTCCTTGGTGGCTTCCCACCAGGGGGCCGTGATCTCGTCCGGCGCCGGGACGTCGGGCTTGAAACCGTCGAGGCCGGTCATGCGTCCACCCCCAGGACCACCGTGGCGTGCGTCGAAAGGATCCCGCCCGTGCCGTGCGCGACCGCGAGGCGCGCGCCGTCGACCTGCCGGTCCCCGCATTCCCCGCGGAGCTGCCGCACCGCCTCGATCAGCAGGAGGATCCCGAACTGGCCGGGATGGCAGTAGGACAGGCCGCCGCCCGAGGTGTTGAGCGGGAAGCCGCCGCCGGGGCGGATCCGTCCGTCCGCGATCCAGTCGAGGGCCTCGCCGCGCCCGCAGAAGCCGAGCGCCTCCAGCGTCAGCGCGACCGTGATCGTGAACGAGTCGTAGACCTGCACGACGTCGATGTCGGCCGGGGTGACGCCGGCGCGGGCGAACGCGTCGGCTCCGGCACCGGCCGCGCCCGTGACGGTCAGGTCGGGGACGGCGGTCATCGAGGTGTTGGTCGTCCGCTCGCCGTACCCGAGCACCTCGACGGGCGTGCGCCGCAGGTCACGGGCCCGTTCGAGGGACGTCAGGACGATCGCGCCGCCGCCGTCGGTGACCAGGCAGCAGTCCAGCGCGGTGAGCGGGCTGGAGATCATCGCTGCGCCGAGCACGTCGGCCGCGGTGAGAGGGCCCTTGCCGTAGCGGAACGCGGCCGGGTTCAGCAGCGCCCATTCCCGTGCCGCCACCGCGATCTCGGCGAGCTGCTCGCGTGACTTGCCGTAGGTGTGCAGGTACCGCTGCGCGGCCATCGCGTAGTACGACAGCGGGTACAGCGGCCCGTACGGGGTCTCGAACTGCGCCTCGGGCGTATGGTCCTCGATGACGCCGCCGAGCGAGCGGGACCGCGCCGACCGCTGGTTGGACGCGAAGCTGATCACGACCGTCTTGGCCTGGCCTGCCTGGATGGCCTGTGTGGCGCGGGCGACGAACATCTCGAACGCCGAGCCGCCCGCGTAGGTCGAGTCCGTCCAGCGGGGCTCGATGCCGAAGTAGTCGGCGAGCTGGGTCGCCGAGAACCGCGACACCCCGGTCGTGGCGACACCGTCGACGTCGCGCAGGGCGAGGCCGGCGTCGTCCAGTGCCCGCTTGACCGCCTGCGCCTGGAGCCCGAGGATCGACCGGTTCGTCACGCCGAGGTCGCACTCGGCGGCGCCCACGATCGCGACACCCGTGCTCACTGCGCCACCTCCGCGCCGGGGCCGTCGGCGCGGCCGAGCAGGACGCGGGCGCGGGCGGGCGCCACGGCGACCCGGTCCGCCTCGCCGCCGTCGCCGCCGCCGTCGACCACGACGACCCGCAGGTCGAGGTCGAGGTAGCCGTCGCCGGCCTCGGTGACCGTGCCCTCGCAGCGGACGGTCTCCTCCGCGAACACCAGCGCCTTGAAGCTGAACTCCAGCTCGCGGACGAAGCACTTGGGGCCGAGCCAGTCCTGGATCTGCTCGACCAGGAGGGCGCCGAACACCTGGCCGTCCACGACCGGGCCGGGAAGCTTGGACGCCTTGACGAACTCGGTGTCGTAGTGCAGCCGGTACCAGTCCCAGGTGGCCCCGGCGTAGGCGATCATGTCCGGGAGCCCGATCCGGCGCTCCAGCGGAGGCACGACCTCCCCTGTCTCGTGTAGAGCGGTCATGCTCCAGCCTCCAGCGATACGAAGATGATGGTCTCCTCGTTCTCCGCGAGCGTCGCGCCGTCCTGCCGCGTGTAGGTCGCCCGCGACGTGACGATCAGCATCTCCGCGCCCGCCCGGTTGGTCTTGGCGGTGATGTCCGCGATCTCCCAGGTGGCGGTGACGATGTCGGACGGCAGGATCCGGCGGTGGAACACGTAGCGGTTGCCGCCGCGCACCTTCCGCGTGCCGGGGATCTCGATGCCCCAGTTGTGGCCCGCGTCTCCGTCCGGCCCGATCGGCAGGTTGGCGTACTGGTTGGTCTCGCAGATCAGCGTCGGCGGCGCGGTCACGTCGGCGAGGCCCTGCGCCCGCGCGTACTCGGGATCGGAGTACAGCGGGTTGTGGTCACCGATCGCCAGGCCGAAGTACCGGCCGGCGGCGGCTCCGAGCGGCTCGGGTGCGGTGTAGACCTTCGTCCGGCCGACCAGCGCGCGGATCTCGTCGGTGAGCAGCGTCATGGCGCGTCCTTCACGGTCGGTGCGCCCGCCGGGTAGAGGGCGGTCGGGAACACTTCGAGGAGGAACTCGGGGCGCAGCAGTGTCTTGCAGATCGCCCCGGTCGACGCGGGCCAGGGCGGTGACAGGAGCCGCTCCCGGACGGGCGCGACCGCGCGGTAGTCGCGCAGCGCGGACTCGACGCAGAACTCGATGGTCGACAGCAGGTCCGCCGGGCCGAGGCCCGCGTACTCCAGCAGATGCAGGACGGCCCCGTAGGTGACCTCGGCCTGCGCCCCGATGTCGCCGGGGTGCAGCGCCTCCTGCGTCTGCATGTCGAGCGCGGCGAACCCCGACATGAACAGAGTCCGTCCGGCGCGGACACCGGGCGCGTAGGTCAGCGTGTCGTACCGGGACCAGCCGGGGTTGACCAGTTCGAGGGGGTGCCGCGACGCGGTCACGTCGATCGCGACGAGCGCCTCGGGGTGGTGCAGCCGGCTCATCAGGATGCCGCCCGCGCCCGGGTACACGCCCGCGCCGCCGAGCCGTTCCTTCCGGACGCGGTGGCTCTTGCGGTAGACGTCACGGCTGGCGGGCGTCGAGTAGTCGTAGGTCGTCACCGCGTTGTCGAGCGACAGGCCCGCCTTGCGCAGCAGCGCGTCCGCCCGGTCCAGGCAGTAGGCGTACTGGCCGACGAAGTCGCCGGGGCTGACGATGCCGCCCGTCTCGTCCACCGGGACCATCGTCGGCAGGTGCACGGTGCCGTCGTGGCCTTCCCGGACCGGCGAGGGCACCCAGGCTCCGGCCTCGCGCCGCTCGCTGGCCGCGAGCAACTCGGCGCCGCCCCCGCGGACGGCGTGCAGCTCGATCTCCAGCAGCGCCGCCGAGCGGACGAGCCGCTCCACGACGACCGTCGTGACCGTGGGGGCGTGCGCGCCGAAGACCTCCTTGCGGATCGCGGCGGCGGCCTCGTAGTCGGCCAGCCCGGCGAGCGTGACGTTCTCCGTCACGTGCACGACGTCACCGGGCCCGTATCCGGCGGCCTCGATGATCGTCATGGTCTTCGTGTAGGCGGTGCGCGCCTGCTCGGTCATCGTCCCGGAGACGGTCATCTTCCCGATGGACGCGTCCTGCGCGGCGGCGGTGTGCCCGGACGACCACGCGCCCCCGTCCTCCGACAGCCCGAGGCAGAACGTGAACCCCTCGTAGGGGAACCACGGGAACTCGGCGGGCCTGATCGCTTGCAGTGTCATCCGTTCTCCTGCTGGGTGCGGTGGGCGAGCCTGGCGGCGGCCCGCATGACGGCGGCGGCGTCCGGCTGGTCGGCGAGCGTCTCGACGGCCCGGGCGAACTCCTCCGCGTCCGCCGCCGGGACGCCGGCGTTGCCCGCGAACTTGGCGAGCAGTGCCGCGCGGCCGAGCGGGCGGTCGCCGCCGCCCTCGCTGCGCGGTACCGAACCGGTCACCTCGCGGCCGTCGGTGAGCGTGATCGTGACGCGGCCGGGGGCGTCGGCGGCAACTCCGGGCGCGGGGGTGGCGTCCCAGCGGACGCGGGCCGCCAGCCGGGTCACCTCGGGCCGGGCGATCGAGTCGGGCGCGAAGGTCTCCAGGGTCAGCCCACGGTCGGTGATCAGTGCCGCGACCGTCCAGGGCAGCGAGAACTTCGCCGCGTAGGGGGTCGCGGGACGAGTCAGGTCGCGGGAGGTGTCGCAGACGGTCGGCGCCGAGTCCTGGTGGACTTGGGCGTGGATGCCCGCGATCTCCTCCGGGCCGAACCGTTCGCGCGCCATCGCGTCCAGGACCGCGTCGATCGTGGCGTGCGAGAGCTGGCACGCCGCGTACGGCTTGATCCCGATCCGGGTGGTCTCCCACCGTTCACCGAGCCCGTCCACGATGGACGCCGGGTCCGCGGGGTTGGCGGAGAGGGCGTCGAACACGCCGTGCGGGCCGTCGAAGACGGTCTCCGGTCCGGTCGCGCCCGCCGCCGCGAGCCGCGCCGCGATGATCCCGGACTGCGACGCGAACCCCGGGTGCAACTGCTTGGTGGACGCCCCGGTGCCGAGGAAGGCGAGCAGGCCGCCCGCCTGGCTGCCCGCGATGCCGAGCGCGTTCGCCACCCGCCCGGCGTCCAGGCCGAGAAGCCGCGCGGCGACCAGGGCGGAGGAGAAGACCCCGGCGACCATGGTCGCGTGCAGCCCGCGGGCGTGGAACCCGTGCGGCGCGGCGGCCGCGACCCGGCAGGCCGTCTCGTAACCGGCGACGGCCGCCGTCAGGATCTCCCGCCCGGACGCGCCGGTCTGCTGCCCGACGGCGAACGCGGCGGGCAGCACGACCGCCGTCGCGTGCACCAGCCCGCCCGCGTGGGTGTCGTCGAAGTCGAGGGCGTGCACGAGCGTGCCGTTGGCGAGCGCGGCGGCGGGCGCGGACAGCAGGTCGCCGGTGCCCAGCACCGCCGCCTCCGGCGGGCCGCCGAGCCCCCGCGCCACCTCGATCGCGGGGCCCGCCGCGCCGGTCCGCAGGGCGCCGAGCGCGGTGCCGAACCCGTCCAGCAGGTGCCGGGACGCGGCGGCGGCGACCGGCTCCGGCACCTCGGCCAGGCCGAGCGCCCAGCCGGCCAGCTCCCGTGCGATCATCGCGATGCCGCCCCCGCCTGGTCGTCCTGCCCGGTCGCGGGCCCGGCAGCGGGGCCGGCGGCGGGGCCGAACGCTCCCCCGGCGCGCAACTCCTCCACCGCCGCGTCGTCGTACCCGGCGATCTGCCGGACGACCAGGTCGAAGTCCTCGTTGCGGAACGGCGCCCGGCGGTACTCCGGCGGCTCGCTCCCCACCCGCACGGGTGAGGCGAGCTGCTCGACCGTCCCGAAACGCGGATGCTCGGTCGTCACCCGCAGCCCGCGCGCCTTGGTGTGCTCCTCCTCCATGGCCTGCTCCACATTGTTGATGGGGCCGCACGGGATGGACGCCTCGTAAAGGACGGCCAGCCACTCGTCCACGGTGCGCCGCCGGAAGATACCCGCCAGGAGGGGGATCAAGGTCTCCTTGTTGCGCCGCCGGTCGGCGAACGAGCCGAACCCCGACTCCGGCTCGGACCACTCGGGACGGCCCACGACGGCGGCCAGCCGCGTCCAGAACTTCTCCTTCGCGCAGCCGACGATGAACCAGCCGTCGCTCGCCTCGAACGCCTGGAACGGCACCAGCGACGGATGCGCCGAATGCCGGGTGCGGGCGGGCTCGAACCCGGCGTTGAGATGCCAGGTCGCCGGGTAGGTCAGCAGCCCGATCGCCGTGTCGTACAGGCTGACGTCGCAGTCCATGCCGACGCCGTCGCGGCGTGCCGCGTGCAGCCCGGCCAGCAGCGAGATCGCGGCGACGAACCCGCCGGAGTAGTCGACCAGCGACAGCCCCGACTTGGTGGGCGGGCCGTCCGGCTCGCCGGTCAGGTCCATCCATCCGGCGAGGCCCTGCAGCACGTAGTCGTAGCCCGGCTCTCTGCTGCGCGGCCCCGTCATGCCGAATCCGGTGAGCGAGCAGCACACGATCGCCGGGTTCAGGTGCTTGAGGTCGTCGTAGGTGATGCCGATCTTCTTGGGGACGTCGCCGCGCAGGTTGGAGTAGACGACGTCCGACACCTTCACCAGGTCCTCGAAGACCCGGCGGCCCGCGTCCGTCGACAGGTCGAGGGACAGGCTGCGCTTGTTGCGGTTGAACGTCTCGAAGAACAGCGAGTCCTCGCCCTCGCCGTACGGGGGGACGTAGCGGCCGACGTCGCCGCCCGACCGCGGCTCCTCGATCTTGATCACCTCGGCGCCGAGGTCGGCCAGGTGCACGCTGCCGAACGGGCCGGCCCCGTACTGCTCGACGGCGATGATGCGGACGTCTTCCAGCGGTTTCACGAGGCACTCCCGGTCAGATCGGGCAGCAGCGCGAGGAGGTCGTCCTGGGCCGCGCGGATCTCGGCCGCATTGAGGCCGTGGGTGGGCGAGCTGAGCTTCACCGAATCAGCGAGGCCCTCGTAGCCGGCGACGCGCTCGGCGACCTCGTCCCGCCCGCCTGCCATCGTGAGCGCGTCGATCATCTCGGTGGAGACCGCCTCGGCGAGATGCTCGGCGCCCGTGCCGTTGCGGAACGCGCCGACGACCCGCTGCTGCTGCTCGGCCAGCCCGTGGAAGGCGAAGAAGTCGGCGTAGGTGCGGACGCTGGCGTAGAAGCCGACCAGCCCGGACACGCGGCGCAGCGCGGTCGCCCGGTCGTCCGACACCGAGCAGCACGCGGACACGACGACGTCCACGTCCGCGCGCTTCTTGCCCTCGGCGCGGGAGATCCCGGTCTCCAACTCCGGCAGGACCCGCTCGGCGAGGTAGCGCGGCGAGCACAGCTCGTGGCCGATCCAGCCGTCGCCGATCTCACCGGCCAGCCGGGTCATGGCCGGGCCCATCGCGGCGATGTGCACGGGGATGCCGGTGCGGCGGACGGCGAACGGCCGCCGGTAGCCGCGGATCCGCATCGGCTCCTCCTCGCCAGGCAGGTCGATCGGCTCACCGGTGGTGCACGTCTCCCAGAACCGGCGGACGTTGCGGACGGTCTCCCGCATGTGCGTCACGGGCTTGCCGAACGGCACGTTGTGCCAGTCCTCGTTGAGCCGCTGCACGCCCGTGCCGAGGCCGAGAACGAACCGGCCGCCGGACAGCTCGTCCAAATCGAGCGCCTCCAGCGCGGTGGTCATCGGGCTGCGGGTGAACGCGAGCGCGATGCCGGTGCCGATGCGGGCCCGCTCGGTCGCGGTGGCGAGCGCGGCGGCGGCGACCGTGGCGCTGCGGTGCAGTTCGGGGACCCAGATGACTTCCGCGCCGGCCGCCTCCGCGCGGCGGGCCACGTCCGCCAGCTCCGCCAGCGTCTCCCCCCACGGCGCGAACGTGATCCTCATGCGCGCTCGGCGTCGGCATCGGCGTCGGCGTCGGCGTCGGCGTCGAGGGTCAGCGGCGTCTTCGGCTCCGGAAACAGGTCGTCCAGCGGCTCGGCGCCCCGCTTGTAGACGTAGAAGGTGCGGCGGAACGTGCAGACCTCGTCGCCGTCCTGGTTCAGGGTGTGGGTTCGGATCGTGACGATCCCGGCGTGCGGACGGCTCGCGGACTCGCGCTTGTCCAGCACGATCGACTCGCTGAACAGCGTGTCACCGGCGAAAACCGGGCGGGGCAGCCTGATGTCCTCCCAGCCGAGGTTGGCGAACGCGTTCTGCGTGGTGTCGATGACGCTCTGCCCGACCGCGATCGCCACGGTCAGCGTGGACACGACCAGCGGCCGGCCGAACTCGGACTTCGCGGCGTACTCACTGTTGAAGTGCATCTGGTTCGTGTTCATCGTCAGCAGTGCGAACCAGGTGTTGTCGCTCTCGGTGACCGTGCGCCCGAGCGGATGCCGGTAGACGTCGCCCACCTGGAAGTCCTCGAAGAACCGTCCGGCCCACCCGTCCTTGAGCGCCATTGCCGTCCCTCTCACATAGCACCGATCTAGCTAATGTCAGACATTTCGATTCTAGGATAGGTGTCGGCGCCCTGTCCAAGCCCGAGGACGTCATGTATCGACCTGCACTGCAGGTCATGCCCGCGCATATCGCATTTCAGGCGAGCCGGAAAAGGTAGCCGGGCCCAGCCTGATCCAAAACATCAGAGGTATCGTGCTCCCGGACTGCCTGGAGCACCGGCCGGCCGAGGCGGTGCAGCGGCTCAGCCCACCCGGCGGACCGGCCCCGCTCTCGGACTCGACGGTCAGGCTTCGCGGTACGCGCCGCGGATGTGGTGCAGATGGTCGCGCATGGCGGCGCTCGCGGCCTCGCCGTCGCCCGCTTCGAGCAGCTCGATGATCTGCCCGTGCTGGTCGTCGACCTGCGTCCAGAACTCGGCGGGCGACTCGGTGTTCAGGAACCGGCTCCGCAGGACGTGGAAGACCGGCCGCGTCATCATCGTGAGCAGCCCGTTGCCGGTCGCCTCCATGATGATCCCGTGGAAGTGGCGGTGCTCCTGGAACTTCATGCTGCGGCCCCGGGAGCGCTTCTCGCGCTCCATGGCCGCGTGCAGCGCGTCGAGGTGCCGCTGCTCGCGCCGCTCCGCCGCGATGGCGGTGGCGGGCACCTCCAGCATCTCGCGGGCTTCGAGGATGGCCGCGAGGGGCAGGGCGTCCGAGCCGGACATGAGCCCGAGCCCTGCCTCCAGGAAGTCGCTGATCTGGTCGGGCTCGATGTGCGAGACGAACGTGCCGCCCGTGGTGCCGCGCACCGTCTTGACGAGGCCCTGGGAGGCCAGCACGCGCAGCGCCTCGCGGATCGTGCTGCGGCTGACCCCGAAGTTGCCGCCGATCTCGCCCTCCGGCGGGAGGCGGTCGCCCGGGGCGAGGGACCCGTCCAGGATCAGCTCCCGCAGCTGGTCGGCGACCTGCTGGTAGGCCGGACGCAGCCGACTGACCGGCAGCGCGCTCGCCGTGCCCTTGCCGGAGCGGCCGGAGGTGTTGCCTTTGGTGCTGGGCACGTCGCGTCCCCCTGGTAGGGCCTTCGTAGTGCTGATCTCTTGAGTCGGGAACTCCGCGCCACCGGGACTCACAGCACCGTTGAGCATACATCAGGCTTTTACATCAAGGTCAGCCACCCCGCCTACGAAGCCGAACCAACCCTTTCCGACCGGCAAGCCGACCTCAGATGGCAGTCGTATGCCAGCATCCCCAGATGGTGCACGTGACGTTGGACGTAGAAGCCACTCCAGTGCCGATGTGCTCCCGCTCACGACCGTGGACGAGATCGTCACTCTCGCACGCATGTCCTGACCGGCTCGCGACCTCCGTCAGTTGGTGGCCGCGAGGATCAGCGAGGCGACGGCCAGGGCGAGATAGGCGCCAGGGAAGGCGATGTTGTAGAAGACCCGGGCCCGCACGTGAGCGGCCACCGCGATGACGAAGAAGCCCACAAGGCCGGCCGCGGCGGCGATGCCGATCACATCGAGCCCCAGCAGTCCGAGGACGAGCCCGGCCGCGCCGGCGCCCTTCAACGCGGCCAGCAGCGGCAGGGAGGAGCGCGGCAGGCCCACTTCGGCCGAGTTGGCGACAACGAATTCGGCCTTGGCCACGTCAGCGACGACGATCGCGACATTGACCGCGACCGTGACGAGGGTGACGACAACGTACGTGATGAACATGTCAATCCTCGATATGGAGTAGCGCCAGCCGCCGCGGATCGGCGATGACGTCGTAATGGACGATGAGGCCGCCGGCAATATGAAAGACCAGAGCGGCAAGCGGCCCCGGCCCCACCGCGATACCGGGCCGCCCATCAATGACGACAAGACGAGCCTGCTGTGCGGCGGCACGCATCACACGGGTTTCCTCAATCACGGCCGTGCGCCCGTTCACTCGCTGCGCCGCACCGGGCCGAAGCGCCTGCGGATCGGCCGTGGCGGTCACATCCGGATGCAAAACCTCAACAAGACCGTCGATATCGCCCTGCTGCGCGGCCTTCATGAAGGCGTTCACCACTCGCTGGGCGTCGCTGGACTCCACGTCCGGCCATTCGGAATGGCGGACGCGTCCTCGGGCGCGGCTGGCCAGCTTCTTGGCCGACCCCACGGTCGTGCCCAGAATGTGGGCGATCTCCTCGAAGGGCGAGCCGAACACGTCGTGCAGGATGAGCGCGACCCGCTGCGGAGGCGTCAACTCCTCGACCACCACCGTGAAGGCCGCGGTCAGCTCACTGGCCAGCAGCGCCACCTCCTCCGGATCCTCCCCACCGGCGACTTCGGGCAGATCCTCGGGGCGCCGGGGAGACTCACGGGACCGCCGCAGGACATCCAGGCACAACCGGGTCACCACGGTCGTCAGCCACGCCTGCGCATTGCGGATCTCACCGACATCGGCGCGGGCGTACCTGGTCCACGCCTCTTGCACCACGTCCTGCGCGTCGGCGTCCGACCCGAGAATGCGGAACGCCACCGCCAGCAGATGCGACCGCTCCCGATCGAACACCGCGGCACCCTCCGCCATCACACCGCCTCCCACCTTCGGTAGTTATCCACACTCCAGACGCCCGCAACCCTCCAAAGGTGACCCACCCCCCGGCCACCGGGATCCCGTCCGCAGAAGGAGCCGGGCCCTGCAGCGCACCAGAGGTAGCGCCATAAGCCACGCGACCTCGGCAACCACCACTTCCAGCACACTGGAGCCCAATCCCCCTTACTTCACGCCGACTAATTCACGGTGCCCATTCACGTAAACGGCACACAAAGCATGACAGAACACCTCACGCGCAGTAATCCGTCCGGCCCATCGCCATGATGTCATCGGCGGTGCGCTCGGCAATGATAGGGACGTGCGTCATGAAGTGGTTCTGCGACGCGGCGGCGCCGGCAAATCCACCCTGGCGCAGGTGGCGGCACTTCTGGTGGACGTCTACCTGTACTGACCGTCCCGCCCGACGGGTCGGCGGGCGGCCTGACGCCAGGCCGCGGTGCGGAGGAGCCGCAGGCCGTTGAGGCCGACGATGACGGCGGGAACAGCGGTGAGGTCGTCGCGGATGATGACGGCGTCGGCGGTGTCCAGGGCGAGATCGGATCCGGCCTCGCCCATGGCGATGCCGGTATCGGCGGCGGCCAGGGCCGGCGCATCATTGACGCCGTCGCCCACCAGCAGGACGCGGTGCCCGCCGTCCTCAAGGTCGCGCACGGCCCGCACTTTGTCCTGGGGCAGAAGACCCGCGCGGACGTCCGTGATGGCGCATTCCCGGGCGAGGGCGCTGGCCGCGCGCGGATTGTCGCCGGTGAGCAGGGCCGGGGTCGCGCCGGTCAGGGCCTCCAGTGCGGCGACGGCCTCCGGGGCGTCCGGACGTACCTGGTCGGCCAGGCCCAGGACGGCGACCGGTTCCCCATCGACGGCCATGACCACGGCGGTCCGCCCATCGTCTTCCAGCGACTCGATGACGGGCGACCGGGCGCGGCCATCGAGGACGCGCCCGGGGCTGCCGATCCGCACCTGGTGGCCGTCGACCTGGGCCGTGATGCCCTGGCCTGGGACGGAGACGAAGTCCTCAGCCCCGGGCACGGGCAGACCGGCATCGCGGGCGTCAGGAGTATATGAAGATATGTTCATCTATACGGCATTGCTAGCATCGGGTCATGGGCCATGGAGTGGAGGGACGCGACACCCCGCCGGCGACGCTGGACGCCGGCACCGCCCTCCGTGTGGCCGCCACGTTGCAGGCACTGGCCGCCCCGTCCCGCCTGCTGATCCTCGGGCGGCTCCGCCACGCCCCCAGCTCGGTCACCGAACTGGCGGAGGCGGTGAACATGGAGCAGTCGGCCGTCTCCCACCAGCTCCGGCTGCTGCGCAACCTCGGCTTGGTCGTGGGTGAGCGGTCCGGCCAGCGCATCGTCTACCGGCTGCACGACGACCACGTCGCCATGCTGCTGGACGAGGCCGTCTACCACAGCGAGCATCTGCGCCTGGGGGTCCGCGACCCGGCTCCGGGCCAGGATCGCGGCACCGGCGCCGCAGGCTGATCCCTCGCCCGGACACGGGCCGCCCCAAGTCAGGCGGTCATCGCGGCCAGGTCGGCTCGCGATATTGAGACCAGAGCGGCGACGCGGAGGATGGCGCTGTACCGCGCCATACACCTGCGTCAGTCACGAGCGCGGCATACCTAGCCGCTCCACGTTCGAGCACGGGCCAGGATCTCCGGCACAATGTGCGCAGAACGGAGGTGGCGCGTGGCCGGATTGGGTGGAGCACTCGAACGTTCCATCATGGACGTGCTCTGGAACGCGCCCGGCCCGCTGCGGGTGCGTGAACTGCTCGCGAAGCTGAACGAGGACGCCGACAAGGCCCTGGCCTACAACACCGTCCAGACCGTGGCCGAGAGGCTGGCGCAGAAGGGGCTGCTGCGGCGCACCCCGGACGGGACGGCCTTCCGCTACGCCCCCACCCGTGCGCGGGAGGAGTACGCGGTCGAGTTGATGCTCGACGCGCTCACCGAGTCCGGCGATCACGGGAGCATCCTGGCGAGGTTCGCCGAAGCCGTCCCGCCCGAGGACGCCCGCCACCTGCTGGACGCCCTGCGCCGGCGGACGTCCGGCGGCCAAGGGGCATGACGGCGTGATCTACCTCGTGGTCGGCCTGGTGTCCACGGCGGTCCTGCTGGGATGCCTGGCGGGACCCGTCCTCGATCGGCTGCGCAGCCCCGCCGTGCAGCCGGGGGTCGCCATCGCCTGCTGGTTCGCGGTCCTGGCCGGTACCTTCATCGCCGACGTCGGGATCGTCGCGGTGGCGCTGCTGTCGCCGCCGGCACCCGGCCACGGTCTGCTGGAGTGGCTGCGCAACTGCCTGCCGCACCACGGCGACGAGGCGATCATCATGGCGGCCGCCGCGAGCCTGGTGCTGCTGACGGCCTGCGGTTCCCGACTCGCCCGCGGCCTGCCCCGGCTCGGCCGAGCCGTGCGGCACCGGCGCCGGCACCGGGAGATGCTCCGGCTCGTCGCCAAGGAGCATGGACGGTACGACGACGTACTCGTCCTCGACCACCCCGTCCCCGTGGCGTACTCGCTGCCCGCTCGGGACCGCGCGATAGTGGTCAGCACCGGCACGCAGGAGACCTTGACTCCCCAGGAGTTCGGCGCGGTCCTGGCCCACGAACGGACGCACCTGCGCCAGCGGCACCACGCCATGCTGCTCCTGCTGGACTTCGCCTACGCGCTCCTGCCGTGGTTGCCCACCGTCCGCCGGGCGAAGACGACCGTCCCGCTGCTGCTGGAGATGGCCGCGGACGACGCCGCGGCCCGGGAGTACGGGAAGCGGACGCTCGCGGACGCGCTGTGCCGGCTCGCGGCGACGCCCGGTGTGACGGGCGCCCTCGGTGCCGCGGGTCCCTCTCCGGGGGCGCTGACGGAACGCGTGCTGCGGCTGGAGTCCACCGAGGCGGCGCAGCCCCGCCGGGCCGTCCGGGCGGCCGCCTCCACCTTCGTCGCCATCGCCGTCGCCACGCCCCTCCTGGTCGCCGCCGCGACCATCGTGCAACTGTCCGGGATCTGCTGAGACCACAGAGGCGGTTTGTCGCATTCGGCCACTTGGGTGGCGAATGCGACCGCTATCTCCTACGCTCCGTAGGAGCCATCGTGCGGTGTCCCCACCGGGGACGGCGACGGCCACGCCGATTCCCGCGGGCCGGCCCGAGCCCGGCAGCTACCCGGTAGGCGTACTGGAGAGGACGGCGCATGCGGCGACGAGCTGCCGGAGAAGGAAGGCCGGTCCACCGCCGGCTCGTCACGAGCACGGTGTGGACGGCATCGCTCGCCCTTTCCGCGACGCTCGTGTCTCCCCCAACCGCCTGGGCAGAGCCCGGACCGACCCGCAAAGAGCTGACCTCCCAGCAGAAGAAGCTCGCCAACGAGGCGGAGAAGCTCAGCGAGCAGTACAACGGGTTGCGCGTGCGCCTGCAGCAGGCGCAGCGCGCCGCCAAGGTCGCCGAGGGCAACGCCGTCCGCCAGAAGAAGGCGCTGGACGAGGCCCGGGACCGGATCGTCAAGCTCGCCGCCGACAGCTACAAGAACGGTCCGGCAGACCCCGCGGTCGCCTTCGCGTCAGCGGACGACCCTCAAGCCGTGCTGGACAAGTCGGCCACGCTCCACTATTTCGCCCGCCAGGACAGCAGCCGCGTCGCCCACCTGCTGCAGACGATGCAGGGGGCCGAGCGCGCCCGCAAATCGGCCGAAGCGCGCGCGAAGCAGGTTCGCGAGCTCACCGACGAGGCGAAGAAGAAGCGCAAGGAACTCCAGACCAAGCTGAAGAAGGTCGAAGCCAAACTCGGCGTCGGGCCGGGGGCCCGCGCCAACGCGGGCCCCGCCCCGAACGTGGATCCCGGGGGTGCCTCGGCCAAGGCCATGCAAGCGGTCAACGCGGCCCTGAGCCAGCGCGGCGTTCCGTACTCGTGGGGCGGCGGCAACGCGTACGGCCCGTCTTACGGCACCGCCCAGGGCGCCAACATCAAGGGATTCGACTGCTCGGGACTGACGCTGTACGCCTACGCCCAGGTCGGCATCAGCCTCCCCCACTACACCGGCGCCCAGTACAACGCGGGCACCCGCGTCTCACAGAGCCAGCTGAAGCCCGGTGACCTGGTCTTCTTCTACAGCGACCTGCACCACATGGGCTTGTACATCGGCGGCGGCAAGATGGTCCACGCCCCGCAGACCGGTGACGTCGTCAAGATCAGCTCGATCTCCGGCCGCCCGTTCGCCGGCGGCGTCCGCGTGGCCTGATCACCGCCGCGCCGATCACTCTCGAAATGCGGAGGGTGCGGGCGGGCCCCGGGCCCGCCCGCACTGCTGCGCGATCAGTCACGCAGGCCGGGCCGCGCTATGCCTCCTGACCGATGTCGAACTCCCAGTGCCACGGTTCGAACGGGCTGCCGAAGGCCCATTCCGGGTGCACCCAGTCGAACCTCTTCGAATTGGCGAGCATCCACTTGAACTGCGGCGACTCATCGTTCTGCACGCCACCGCAGAAGTCGGCGGCGATGGCGTCTCCATGCTTGCTGCGGCCGGGCCGTGCGGCCATACCCGCCGGCATGCGCTCGTAGAGTTCCTTCTGCTTCGCCAGGGTGCGGTAGGAACTCCTCAGGCACACGTCCTTGCCGAAGCGCTTCTTGTAGGCCGCGTTGAGCTTGTAGAAGGCCACGGCCGCGTCCGCTCGCAGGAACTCTCCCCGCTGGGGCAGCGGACAGAGCTCTCGAGTCGGGATCCGTCCGTTCGCGTACTCTCGCTTCTTGGCCTCCGAAGGCTTACAGGTGGCCGGCGGCTTGGCCGGCTCGGCCTTGCTCTTGTCGGCCTGGTGCGCTGCCCCCTGCTCAGGCGGTCCTTCCCCTCGGTCGGCGGCGAGGATCGCGGGCCGCGTCGTACGGGGCGCGGGGTTCTCGGAGTCGCCACCGGGCATCAGGCCGAGGGAACCGGCGAACACGCCGGCCAGAACCATCCCGGACACCGGAGCGGCGAACTTGTTCGTCTTCTTGGCATGCCGAGGTCTCACGGCATTCTCTCCTTCCATACCGCCTACCGGGTTAGCTGACGGATTCGGGCATGGAAGTCGCCCTACGACCTCCCTCGATCATGGCGAGGAGAGGCCGATTCACCCCTGCGAGGCGCCAAGCTCCGTTGGCCTGGATCGTCCTCGCGCTGGTTCCCCGGCTCCGCACAGAAGCGGACTCGGCGTCGCCGCCTCACCTGAGCACCGGGTCGCATGATTGACGAGCCGGACCTTGAGCCGCCGTTCGGCTCAGCGGTGAAGCGGACGCTGACATGTGGTTTCGGCGCCTGGCAAGCACCGAATAGGGACGGACCATACCAAAGGTGCAAAGTAACGCAAACACCACGCAAACAGGACGACCAGCTCACCGGCGTGATCGTCATCCGGGTGAAAGCAGCTGGGCCCTTCCCCACTCAGGGATGTCGCCACCCACGAGAAGCGCAGGGGCTCGCGGCAAACCCGTCCCGGCCGGACGTCCCGGCGCGCGGCAGGCGCTAATGGGGCGTGTGGGACGCCCGTCACCTGCGGCTTGCCCGGCGGAACCAGCCAGAGGGACGGCCGTCGGCGACCGCCACGGCGATGGCGAACACCGTGTGGTCGACGTAGGCCAGGCCGCCGCCGCAACGGGGCACGTGCCTATGGAGCCCACGAGACATCCGGCGGCGCTCGCCTTGAGGCGTTGTTCGAGGCCGTAGTCACCCGCGAAGGGATTCTGCGCGAGTGAGGGCGCACGCGTCTCGGCGAGCTTGCTCCGCAAGCTGAGTTCGCCGAGAACGACATGGCCTGCCGAGTGTTGGACGGTTCCCGATCCGGTTACGCCGACTGGCTCGGCAAGCCCGCCTCCATCCGCGAGCAACGCAATACCGAGCCTCCCGACCACCGCCGCCGCTCCCCTCGGGATCCGTGAGGGGGGCGGCTGCTCTTCAGAGCAGCAGGTCAGAGCCAGAGGTTGGTCGCGGGTGCCCGAGGAGCGAGCTACGGGGACGCCTGGGCATCGCCACACTCAGCCGAGACCTCTAGAGTGAGGCAAGATCCTCAACGACCGTTGGAGCAGCGATGGCCGCGCCCGAGAAACGTCTTCCTGGTCAGAGCAATGCGGAGTACGAGCACCGCCAGAACCCCAACGCAGAGTTCATCGGCACACAATCGCTGTCCGGCGGTGGGGACCCTTCCCTCGCGCTCAGGATCTCCCGCGCCTTCTCCGCTTGGCTCAACCGGGTTCGAGGCCGCAAGTCGAGGTGAGCTGGTAAACGGGAATCACCTCGCCCGCCGCTTCCACCCCGCCGCACCGGTGCATGACGCTCCGGGGTGCTCGTTCGCGCGAACGGCGCGCAAGGTGTGACAGACGGTTTCGCGCGAACGGGCGCCCCGGCTCGCGAGGGCCAAGGGGGCTGCGAAGCCCCCTTGTTCGAGCTCGATCAACCGAACTTGCTCCGTGCCGGCCGTCACGAGCTGCACAGACGCCAACCGCGCCCACGGCCTGGTGCTCGTTGACGAGTGCCCTGCGGCCTACAACCATGCCTCGTCCAGGCGGCGGCGCGCCCCAGAGCGGACGGGTAGCCAGCGGACAAGCGCGGCCGGGCACCGATGCGCGGCCACCCCTTGACCTCGACGCCGGGACGGTCCGGGTGGACGAAACCGTCTATGAGCTGGGGCCGCTGGTGAAGGGAACGCCCAAGTCGGAGGCCAGCCGGCGCACGGTCGTCCTCCCCGACCTGATCATTCTTGACCTGCGCAAGCACCTGGACGAGTACGCCCAACCCGGCCCCGAGGGGTTCATGTGCGTCGGCGTCCGCGGTGGGCAGCTCCGGCGGAGCAACTTCTCCAAGGTCTGGGCTCGGGCGCTGGAGAAGGCAGAGCTGGAGGTCGGTGCGATCCACGTCCATGACCTCCGCCACACGGGCAACACCTACGCGGCCGAGTCGGGGGCATCGCTGGCCGAGCTGATGAACCGGATGGGGCACTCGTCCACCCGAGCCGCACAGGTCTACCTGCACGCGCGGAAAGAGCGGGACCGGGAGATCGCCTCGTCGCTCGGCAAGATGGCCACGCGGGAACTCAAGAAGGGCAAGAAGCGGCGCAAGCCCAAGGGATCGGGCACGTAGCGGGCACGGTGGCCGATGAACCGAAGAGGCCCAGAGTCAGTGATAAGTCACTGGCCTGGGCCTTCGGCTTGGGAGCGGGTGACGGGAATCGAACCCGCGCTGTCAGCTTGGGAATCAAACCGATCCCGGCCGTCACGGCTTCTGACCTGGCCTCCGCTCACACCGCCAGTGACCGTGACTGCCCCTTGATCACCCTGCCTAATTGCACGCTAATTGCACGCCTCGTGCCCCCGCTGACCTGCACCGAACCGGTGGGCTCCCAGCGATCGTGCGACACCCTCTCGATGCGAACCACCGGCACCCCTGGCCCGTCACCGCGTCACCCAGGTCGTGGCGTGTGCCGCCGTAAGCTCACGTAAGCAGTTGTGAGGGGCCGTTGCTGTACTTCCGTGCTGTACAGCAGCACCCCCGTGCTCTCGCCTGGGCTCGGCACCACTCGATATTGGCTCCCCGAGTCATGTATCCGCGTTGTCCGAGGTCGATTCCGACCGGCGCCGGCGCCGACGCCGGTGACGCACCACTTCCGTGACCGCGCCTGCAAGTACCACTCCGGACGCGATCGCCTCCAGGAGGTTCGCGAGCATCGGGATCGCCTGTTCCCACATGGTGGCTTCCTTCGAGGAGATGGCCGGATACGGACAAGCCCAGGAGACCGTATCCGGCCAATCATGGGAAGTGAATCCGCTCGGTCGCGGCCAAACCCGCTCCAGCAAGGAGCCGATTCGCGTACACTCACGGACAGCATCGGACATGCTCGGACACTCTGAGAGGCGCACATGGACGAGGAACCCACCACAGACGACTTCGAACTGGAGACAGTGACCACGCGATTGGAGTTGGCCAGTTACCTGCGCCGCTTGTACGCGCGAGCGGATCGCCCTTCTCTGCGTGAACTCGAACTAGCATCGAAGCACAGCAAGCAAGTGCTCTACCGCTCAACAGTGTCTGACATGCTTGCCGGCAAACGGTTTCCTCGTAGAGCCGTATGTCTCGCCTTTGTGCAATCCTGTGGCGTCCGCGTTGACCGCATACCGCCTTGGCGCCGCGCCTGGGAAAGAGCAGCCGAGTCGGAGATGAATGGTCAGTTGACCGCTCACTTCGAGAGCATGCGAACACCCGCGACTCCAGCCGCTAGTCCAGATCGAGAAATCATAAGCATCGCAGAACGGCGTGCCAGTGAAATCATCTGGGAAGCAGAACTGCGAGCCGAACAGATTATCAACCATGCCAAGAATAGTGTTCGCAACGAGGATGCCGATGCATCGCCCCCACCTGAAAGCCGGAGTCATCAGGAGCCTCGCCTTAGCGAAGCGGATGTGACCCTATTGCGCGAGATCGCTACGGGACGCACCGCAGATCAGGTTGCACATCGCCTTGATTTGAGTGCGCGGACGCTTCGCCGACGCCTGCGCAATGTCTGCGACCAATTAGAAGTAAACACTCCTATCGAGGCGGTCACATGGGCAGCTCGACAAAACCTTATATGAGTTGCTACCAATAGCGAGCCCATTGACTGCGTCCACCGCAACAAGAGTTGGTGACTTGATGCCGAGTATTTCGGAGTAAGCTGGTTTGACCGTCTGATCCGTAGGAAGATCCAGGACGTCCAGGCATGTCCGCACACGTCTCCTCACCAGCGCGGCAGCCTCCCGCCCGTCCACACCCGTCCAAGGTCATCCGACCACGTTGTTAGCACGTGCGTTAGCACCTGCCCCGTCCCGGATGGTGCGCCGGCATATCACGTGGACACGCCCACATCGAAACGAATAAGACAGAAGGTCACACAGGCCCCATACGCCACTCTCGTCGACATAACATTAGAGATCTCTACAGCACGGCCGTGGCGTCAACACTTCCACGTAGTGTGTCCAGTAAGGCCGAGAGCAGGGGGGAGCAGCCATGTTCGATCGCAACGCGGACTATCCGAAGGCTGTCGCAAGCTATGACGACGAGGGTGTGCGTACCGCCATCGACTGGTGTCGTGAGCATATGGAAGACGGGGACACTCTGACGGTGTGGACAAGCCAGAAGTCCAACCTGTCTAACTGCTCGGAACTGGAGCAATTCGTCAAGCGGCACTCCAACGTCGAGCACGTCACAGGCAGGGGTGGCGGTGTCGTACGCGCTCGCGGCCCGGTGCTGATGGCATGGGCTGACATGGACGACATCGGCACGCTGGTGCAGTACGGCAGCAACAAGATTCGAGCTTTGTGCATCATCACGTGGGCCGAAGACCGAATCAGGCCCTGGGTGACAGCGGTACAACCGACGATCCTTGGAGATGGCTCTGCCTGGAACAACCCCACTCCCGAACTTGACCCGATCGTTGCCGAGGCGATGAAGGGCCTAACACAGACGATTAACCACAACAACACCATCACGGCTGGCTTCGAGAAGGACATGGTCGTGAGCAGCCTGCTCGCACTCCACGACGCCCGTATCCGGTTGGACGGCCCGGCCATGCAGGGCTGGGCGCTCGCCAACGGATGGTCGGGGAAGAACCCGCAGCATCTGGCGAAGTATGTTGAGAAGATCAATGCTGGCCAGCGCCCGCGCGCTAGGCGTGTACTTCGGGCGACTTACATCCAGGATTTGCGGCGCCAGGTCGTCAGCGACCAGAGCGGTGAGTGATCCCTTTCAGTGCCCGCAGCGAAAGCCATTTGCCTGTTGAAGTTGCCGCACCAAGATCATCCGACCTGCAACTATCAGGCTCGTCGGCACCCGCATCCGTCCCGGAGGGTGCGCCCGCGCGAACGGCGAGACGGTGTGACAGACAGCTTCGCGCGGGCGTACCCTCCGGCCCGCCGGGGGGTGGGGGTCGCGAGACCCCCGCTTCGCGCTCGCCCAGCCGACGAGAACCTGGCCACGTGATACCACCCCCATGCAAACCACTGGGTCTGTTGCCCCAGGTTTGGCGGTAGCACCCCATCAGTGGAGGGATATCGAGGATCTGTGATCAGTTATCTCTACTTTCCATGTCTCTGTACGCGCTAGCGAGTTTCGATGCGCTCGCCAAAGTGTCGGCATGATCCTCGCCTAGGACCCGTCGCATACTGTCGAGCGTGCTTTCATAAAGGTTGATCGCCTCTTGTATGCGGCCCGCATCTTGGTACGCGCTAGCGAGTTTCGAGGCGCTCGCCAAAGTGTCGGCATGATCCTCGCCTAGGACCCGTCGCATACTGTCGAGCGTGCTTTCATAAAGGTTGATCGCCTCTTGTATGCGGCCCGCATCTTGGTACGCGCTAGCGAGTTTCGAGGCGCTCGCCAAAGTGTCGGGATGATCTTCCCCCTTTGCGCCTTTAAAAGCAGTGAGAATACCCTCTTCTCTGGCAACGGCAGTAGATTGGTCACGCGCTAGGAGAAGCTCGACGATGCGCCGAACCTCTTCTGAGTCCATGTTCCCAGACATATTGAAGCGCATATCGCCAGATGTGATCGATACATCGACGTTTCCGGTCTTCCTCCTGAGCAGGAAGGTCTTGGCCGCCTGCCATGCGGCCACGCCAGTCGCACTAAAAGCAATGACTATGGTAGCTATGTTCACCCAACTCATGAGCGGGCCGCCATTCCTACACAGAAAGCACTCGTAATCACTGTCAGGGGAAACAATATAAGGCTGGTGATGACAGTTACTTCCGGCCGCGAGGGATCGACTTGCGTATAGGCCGCAGAATTGCATAGACAGATCAGCAGAGTAGCCGAACCTATATTGAGTCTTCTAATTCTTCCGGAGCTTTCACTCTGAGCAAACAAGAGCTCCCCGGTGGCTGCCCCCGAAATAGCTGCCCCGGATATTAGAATCTCCCCGTCACCTAGAATGCCGTCAACACTTACCCCTTTTGCCGACATTGCTGCACGAATAAAATCGATTATGACCGGGAGGACTCCAAATACTAGGCCAAACCAAAGCCAAAGATTCAGTCTTTCCATTACCGGGCTGCCGTGGGACCCAATGCCTGTTTCGGGAGGATCGGGTGAATCACTACTATGCTCGCTCACGAACACCTCCACGCCAGCAACGTATCTTAGCTTGTCGGTCGTCTCCAGGTCGGATATGTCCAGGAACCGAAACGTTCATTTATCCCGGTGATGGAGGTGGCCGGGCGGCCGGGGCGGGTCGGCCCGGAGAGGCCGCATGCCCGGCCCGGACCGCCCGGCGGCGGCCGCAGAGCGGGCGCCCTTGAAAACGTAAAGAAAGGTCTCATCCGGCGGGCGGGCTGCCTGGTGATCCTAGGTTCTAGGTGCCTTGGCCGCCGATGGTCGGGCCTGCTGGCCAGAGGGACTCTAGGTCGCTTGGGGCTAGCGGGTCGCGGTAGGCAGCCTGTAGGACGGTGGTCCTTGTGGGCTTGTCGGCTTCGGCGAGGTTGGCGAACCAGTCGAGTCCGGCCGGGTAGGCCCAGAGGTAGGAGCGGAGTTGAGGGTTGGCTCCCCTGTCGGTGAGGGCGTCGGCGATTGCGGCGTCACTCGTCCACGGCATGCGAAAGCGGGCATGGTCGGCCAGTTCGGCGATGCTGGCACCCTGGTTGAGAGCTATGTGCAGCTCGGCGCGTACAAGTTGGTTGTAGTGGTCGAACTTGGTGCGGGTGACGAGTAGCTCGTCGTCCGGGGCGATGAAGAGGGGTAGGGCCTGAGCGAGTCCTTCGAGGAGGACTTGTTGCGGTGCGTGTACCGACATCAGGCGTACCCACGGAACGTCTTCGGCAGCGGCTCGCGCTGACCAGCTCGCGCCTTGTAGGCCATGGCCTAGGACTTCGTGTAGGGCGAACTGGCGGGCGGCGACCTTGGTGAAGCTGGCGCGGGGCAGGTTGAGGCGTAGGCGAACCTTGTCGCCGGCGCCGTCGAGCCAATATGCCCAGTAGGCGTCTACCTCGGTGGTCTCGATGGTGAGGTTGAACGGGGCCTGGCTGCCGGTGGCCTGGCGGACGGCCTGCTCGTAGTCGGCGGCGGCCTGGCGGATCGCGTCGGGGGCCTCATCGGTCTCTATGGGGCCTTCGATGGCGTTGAGGTCGCGTGCGGTGTCGGGTCCCCACTGGATGCCCAGGGCGGCGAGTGCTTGGCGGGCCTGGTCGCCTCGGTGGGTGATGTAGCCGTCCTGCCATCCGGCGGCCGGGCATCCCTGGGTCGCCTGGACGTAGGCGCTGAGGGGTGGGTGTTCGCCGAGTAGGGCGCCTAGGTATGCCAGGTCGGCGGTGAGGCGGGCGGTGAGGCGGGTGGCTCCGGTCTCGGTGGCGCGGGTGTGGAGATCGGCGAGCCGCTGGTAGACGGCTAGGCGGCTGGTGGCCGGTTCTGGGGGTGTGGTGGTGGGGGCGCAATCGAAGTCGATGACGGCGACTGATCCGCGGCCGGTCTCGTAGGCGTGCCAGGCTCGTAGGGTCGATTCGATCTCGTCACGCAGGTTCACGGATCGGCTCCCAGCGCAGCGTCACGAACTGGTTCGGGCGTAGGTGGTCACGGGTCAATGACATGACGGCGTCCTGGCCGTCGATATCCCAAACGAGGCTATCTGTGGCGGAGTTCTCCGAACCGTCCGGGTGTTCCTCGCTCGCGGTGCATCCGCCGAGGTCCACGCGGCGTTGGCGGACATTGATCTCGTAGCGGCGGCAGTAGCGGGGCATCGCCTCGCGCCAGTAGTGGTTCAGGTCGAACTTTCCGCCCTCGCAGACGTAGCCGACGCGCGCCCACTCCCCTGGCCGTAGCGGGGGTGAGATCTGAAAGGCGAATTTGGCGAGGTTGGTCGTGTCGTGGATGCGCTGGATGGCGATACGCCGGTCAATGTCGGGGACGGGCTTGATGACCAGGGGACCGGTGGTGTGCTCGAACCACACTTCGCGGGACATGCGGGCCTGTGGCTTGTCGCTGAGGTTCAGCAGGTCGAAGCGGTATTCCAGTCGCGCGGCACCGTCGGCGGCAATCTCCAGGTCGATGGTCTTCGCCAGTTCGACGACGTGGCCGGTGAGGCCGGCCAGTTCGGTGATGTCGGCGTCGTTCAGGCGGCGTTCGCGCTGGAGTTGGAGGAGTCTGCGGCCGAGGTCCTGGGCGTGGTCGCTGGTGGCTGTTCTGGTGCCTGCGAGTCGGGCCTTGGCGGCGGGGATGGTTCGGGCAGTGGCACCCCAACTGATCTCGCCGGTCTCGGGGGTGTCGATGTGGTGTTCAAGGGTCGTGAGCAGCTCGGCAACATCGGGGGCCATGGGCTCGTCAGGGTCGCTCTGCGGCTGGTTGGACTCCTTCGGCGGGCACGGCTCGAAGAGCTGTTCCGCCGTCCAGCCGGGGAGCATCCTCTCCAGCACGCGGCAGTGATGCGGGTACGGGAGCCCTTTGAGTTCGCCACTGAGCCAGCGGTGGAACTGCGCCCGGCTTGGCCAGGTGCCGACAAGTCCAGGGTCAATGCCCTTTGCCGCTTTGTCGTATTCGCCACAAAATGCCTGGTGCGTCTGCCAGTGCTTCTCTCGAAGTAGCACCTTCAGCCGTACGGGGGGATTCGCCATCACCAACCTCTCGACGGCAGGAACGTAACACAGACGAGTATCAGACGAGACAAGACGAGAACGATCCGTCCTGGATGCGATACAGGCGGTAATGCGACGTGACGTGTCTCCCGGCCACCTTAGAAGCGTGAACACCGACACCACTCCTGAGATCGAGTTGCTGACGGAGCTGCGGGCCGAGTTGACCGAATACGAGGTGCGATCCGAGGTCCGTGAGAACGTCGCCGGCCTGGCCGTCTTCACCGACATGCGCGGCGTGTTCGTCTGGGTCTTCGTCGGCTACTCCGGGCGGTACTTCTCCTGGGACCAGGACGGGCGTCAGCACCCGGTCAACGACATTGCAGGGGCGGCTCGCCGGATCGCCGAGCAGGTTCGTCCGGGCGGCGCTGAGGCGGTGACGTCGTGAACGGCCTCACCGGTAGCGGGACGTCGGCGCTGATCAAGCGGCTGGAGAACAGTTTGCAAGCCGACTTTCCCGGCTGGCTGATCGCGCGTGAGTGCTCGGGCCGGTGGGTCGCCAAGCGGCCGGGGTGGGGCGCCTTGTACGGGCAGAGCGCAAGCGAACTGCGCAACCGGCTCGACCGGTTCACCGGATCGGGGGACGCGCGATGACCGGCGACCGGCGGACGGCCGTCGTCCGCATCTCCCCCGCACGGCAATCGATGACCAGGAAGAAGGCGGTCGGACTGACCGAGGAAGAGCGTCAGCTCCTGCTCGCGGAACTCGCCGAGATCACTGCGGAACTCGATGAACTCCACGCTCGGACGCGGCAGATCACGGCTCGGGTTCACGGGGCGGAATCGACCTGTCCGGCCCGTGAGAGCGGGGCGGCCTGAGATGAAGGACTCCGAGTGAGGAACCCCGCGATGGAAACACGTACGCAGACCGAAGACCCGGCGCTCCGCCAGCTCCGGGAAGAGTTCACCGGACACCGCATCTGGCGGGCTCGGCGCTGGGACGGGGCTCCCGGCGACTGGGTCGCGACCCTGCACGACCCGGCCGCCGGCGTCGACGCGACGGTGATCCGGTCGGACTCGGCGACGCTGCGTGAGGCGCTGACGCAGGAGCGGCAGCGCGCGGGGCGTCCGGTAATGAAAAGGGCCTGGTGATGGTGGCTTGGACCCCGCCATCACCGGATGGGGCCGTCCCCGCGCTGGGTGGGGTGGCCTCGGGGGAGGCTGAGGCGGCGCGGCGGGTGCTTATCCCCCCGGATGCACTAACCGCGCCGCCTCGGCCACTCACCGCCCGGCTACTGCTCAACCGGCTCGCGCGGGCACTGCTGTCGACGACGCGTGAATACTGACCCCCAGGCGAGACGGGCGGGTTCCAGTACTTGTCGCAACACTCCTGGTATGTGAAGGGGTGTGGAGTTGGGGCGACGGGGACGTAAGCGGCAACTGGAGCTTGAGGACGGGTCCTGATGGACGCCGGGGCGGCCCTCGCCGAAGCAGTTCGCGGCCGCGTAGTCGGCGCCGCCGACGAGGCCGGAGACGGCCGCGCGGCTGGAGAACATGACCAGGAAGTCGAGCGGCGGCTGCTTCTGGAGGACCTTCTCCAGCACCAGGGCGCCCCGCACCTTGGGCCACAGGACGGCCGCGGCGTCCTGCCGTTCGCGGCGCAGCAGCATAGTGTCGCCGGGCACGCCGGCGAGGTGCAGCACTCCGTGGACGGCGCCGTGTCGTGCGCGCGCGGTATCGAAGATCCTCCGCATGGCCCGCTGGTCTCCGACGTTACATGCCTCGGCCTGCACGGTGCCGCCGAGCCGCTCGATGCAGCGGGTCAGTTCCGCCAGCCGCCGGTCCGGTGGCAGGGAGCGCCCGACGAGGATCAGACGCGGCGCCATTCCGGTGGCCGCGATGCTCCGTGCCACCTCCGTGCCGAGCCCCCCGAACCCGCCGGTGATGAGGTAGACGCCGCGGTGCCGGATCGCTGGCCGGTCCGGCTCGCCGGGAAGGTAGGACCGTTCGGTGCGGATCCAGCGGCGCGGACCGCGCAGCGCGATGACGGTCGGCCCGCCGGCCGCGGCGAGCTCCGCGGCGAGGCCCTCCGCGGTGACCGCCGCCAGGTCCAGCAGGCGGCAGCGCATCTCCGGCGCCTCCTGGGCGAGGCTGCGCACGGCACCGTGCAGGGCCGCCTTGACCGGGTGGGCGGGTTCGGCTCCGGTGATGTCGGCGGAGCTGTCCGCGAGGACGAGGACTTCGGGGGCGGTGATGTGGCGTGCACCCCGCTGGACGAGAAGGCTCAGACCGTGGTGGCCGAGGGTCAGCAGTTCGTCGATGTTGTCCGGGGTGGGCCGGGGCCAGTCGGTCAGCGCCAGCGCGTGCACCAGCGTGCTCACGGGCTGCCCGCGATCGGCCAGTCGCCGGAAGACCCGGTCGATGTCGGCGGCGTCGTCCAGCCGGACACGGAACTCACCGTCCGTCTCCTCGAAACGGGCACCCGGGCGTACGACCGCGATGCGGTGGCCCGCCCGCTGAAGCGCGAGCACGGCCGTCATGCCGGCAGCCTCGTCCGCGGGCAGCAGGACGAGGGCGAGCCCGCGGTCGCCGACTGTCCGCCGCGAGCCCGGATTCGGGTCGGCGGTCCAGGTCAGCACGCTGAACGGCCGGTCGTCGCCGACCTCCGCGGAGCCGGAGCCGGGCGCGGTGCCTGCCCGCAGGGCCGATGCCGACGCGGACGAACCGGCCTCGGCGCCCGGCCCCGACGTCCGGGGCGACGGCTCGATCCAGTGCCGCTTGCGCTGGTATCTGTACCCGGGCACCGGTACCCGCCGGACGGGCCTGCCCAGCCGCACGTTCGCCCAGTCGACGCGGTGTCCATTGACCCAGACCGTGGCGACGGCGGACAGCGCTGACCGCAGGTCCGTCTCCGGCCCGTCCCGGTGGGGCAGCGTGGGCACGGTGGCGGCCTCCCGGAGCCCCGCCCGCACGAGCGCCGTGAGCACCTGTCCCGGGCCGGCCTCCAGCACCAGCGTGCCGTGCTGATCGGGAAGGGCCGCCAGCGCCAGGTCGAAGCGGACCGGTTCGGCGATCTGGGCGGCCCAGAACATCGGATCCCGTGCCTCGTCCCCGACCGCGGCACCGGTCGACGCGGAGATTATCGGGATGGCCGGTGGTCGCGGGTCCACCTCCGCGAACGCCGCCGCGAATTCCGCGACGGCCGGGGACATCGACGGGGAGTGGAAGGCGTGCGAGGTCGCGATCCGGCGCCCCCGCAGGTTTGCAGCGGACAACGCCGTGAGCGCGGCGTCGATCTCCTCCGCCGTGCCGGCGATCACCGTCTGGTCCGGCGCGTTCACGACGGCGATGGCCGGCGTTCCGCCGAGGACGTCCGCGACGCGGTCCGGGGGCGCGGTGACGGCGGCCATGGCGCCGCCGGGCAGCGCGGCCATCGCCCGGGCCCGCGCATGCACCAGCCTGATCGCCTCGTCCAGGGTGAACACCCCTGCGACGGCACCGGCCGTGATCTCTCCCAGGCTGTGCCCGACGACGACGTCCGGCTCGATGCCCCAGGACGACCACATGGCGGTCAGCGCCATCTCGACGGCGAACAGCAGGGGTTGCGCGGTCAGCGTCGAATTCACGGCTGTCTCGTCCCCGCCGAGCCAGGTGTCGCGCAGCGGCTCCGCCGCCGTTCCCGCCCGCTCGAAACCTTCCAGACACTCGTCGAAGACCTTCGTGAAGACCGGTTCCCGCCCGTACAGCCCGGACGCCATCCGGGAGTGCTGCGAGCCCTGCCCCGGGAAGGCGAAGACGATCTGGCGCGGTGTCTCACCGGTGCCGCCGTCGGCGTCGTGCGCCAAGATCTCGCCCGCCTTCAGGCATTCGACCGCCTCGGCGGCGTCGCCCGCCACGATGGCTCGGCGGACGGGGTGCTCGGTGCGTCCTTCCTGGAGGACGCCCACGATGTCGCAGAAGGCGTCGTCATCGGCCTCGGACAGGTGCTCCGTCAGCGCCTGCCGGTAATCGGCGGCCGCCCGTTCCGCACGCGCGGACCAGATGACGACCTCGGGACGACCGCTGCCGGGAGTCCGGTGGTCGACCGGCCCCTCGGCGAGAATGAGATGCGCGTTGGTGCCGCCGAAACCGAGAGAGTTCACGCCCGCGATGCGCGGCCGGTCGGATCTCGGCCACGCGATGGTCGCCGCGTCGACGCGGAACGGCGTCTTGCCGATCTCCAGGCGCGGGTTGGGCTCGACGAAGTTGACCGTCGGCACCCTCTCCTCGTGCCGCAGGCAGAGTGCCGTCTTCACGATCGAGGCGATGCCGGAGGCATGGCCCAGATGACCGATGTTGCCCTTGACCGAGGAGAGCCCGGCCGATCCCGGACGTTCGCCGCCACCGCAGTTGCGGAACGCCGTGGCCAGCGCCGCCACCTCGACCGGGTCTCCGAGCGCGGTCCCGGTGCCGTGCGCCTCGACGAAATCGAGGTCGCGCGCCGTGAGGCCGGCCAGCGAGATCGCCTCGGTGACCGCCGCGGCCTGCCCGGGGATTCCGGGCGCGGCGAAGCCGGCCTTGGTCGCGCCGTCGTTGTTGACCGCCGAGGACCGGATCACCGCCCAGACGTGGTCGCCGTCGGCGATGGCGTCCTCAAGGCGCTTGAGGAGGACCGCCCCCGCGCCGCTGCTGAAGACGGTGCCGCCGGCGAGCCTGTCGAAGGGGCGGCAGTGGCCGTCGGCGGACAGCGGCCCACCCGCGTCCCACTGGTAGCCCTGCCGGGCGGGCATCTCGACCTCCGAGCCGCCCGCGATCGCGTGGTCGCACTCGCCCAGCCGCAGCGCCTGGCAGGCCAGATGGACTGCGACGGCGGAGCTGGAGCAGGCCGTGGACACCGTCAGCGCCGGGCCGCGGAACCCGAACCGGTAGGCGACGTGGGTCGCGACGTAGTCCGGGTAGCTCAGGGCGCTGGCGGCGACCCCCGTCGCGGATAGCATCTGGTAGCCCGAGCCGGACCGGATGTGCAGATCGAGGTAGTTGTTGACACCGGTCGCGCCGAAGACGCCGACCCCGTCACCGATCTTCGCGGGGTCATAGCCGGCCTGCTCGACGGCGTCGTGGCACACCTCCATGAACATCCTGATCTGCGGGTCCAGGATCGCCGCGTCGCGCGGGGTGAAGCCAAAGAACTCCGCGTCGAACGATTCGATGTCCGGCGTCTCGGCGTGGGCCTTCACGTAGGAGGAGTCGGCGAGCAACTCGGGCGGCACTCCGGCGGCGAGCAGTTCGGCGTCGGAGGGGAAGACGATGCACTCCTTGCCCTTCCGCAGATTGCTCCAGAACTCATCGAGGTCCTGGGCGCCCGGAAACCTCGCCGCCATGCCGATAATGGCAATGCTCTCCGAAGGATAGGAGCTCATGTATTCATCTCCCCTTGCATCGCTGTTTCCCGCGCAGCGAACCGCCGCGCTCGCAGATCGTGGACGTTGGACGCGGTTCTGGGGACCGAAGCGGGCTCCTGGGCACCGCGGTGGAGGTACCGTGCGAGATCCCTGATGTTCGGGTGTTCGAAGAAGGCGGTGATCGGAATTCTCTGGCCCAGCGCGTCCTCGATCGCATGGTGCACCCGGACAATGCGCATCGAATTGGCGCCCAGGTCGAAGAAGTTCCGGTCCCGCGGCGGGCGGCCGACGCCCAGTTCCCCGGCCCACACGTCGGCGACGAGCTGTTCGAGGTCGCCGGCCGGCGCGTCGCGCGGCGTCCGGGGCGGGTCCGCGGCCGGGGGCGCCGGCAGCGCGCCGCGGTTGACCTTGCCGTTGGCGGTGAGCGGAATCGAGTCCAGGACGGCCATGCCGGTCGGCAGCATGAACCTCGGCAGCGCGGTGCCGAGGAATCCGCGCAGCGCGTCCAGGGAGGGCGGCTCGGCGCCTTCGCGCGGCACGACGCAGGCGACGATCTGATCCCGTCCGTCCGCTCCGGGCCGGGCGGAGGCGGCCGCGTCCTGGACTCCGGGGTGCGCCCGCAACCGCTGGTCGATCTCCGCCGGCTCGATCCGCACTCCCGCGACCTTCACCTGGTCGTCCGAGCGGCCGGCGAGCAGTATCAGCTCATCGGTCCAGTACCTACCGAGGTCGCCGGTCCGGTACCTGCGGTGGCCCGCGACGGGGTCGGGCTCGAACCCGTTCCCGCCCTTGACTTCGAGCGCCAGGTTGGGGCCGCGGACCACGACGGCGCCGAGCTCGCCGATCGCGGCCCGCCGTCCGCGGTCGTCGAGCACCACGACTTCGGCGCCTGGCGACAGAGCGCTGATCGCCTCCGCGCCCGCGGACGGGAGCCGTGCGGGCGACAGCGACCGGGCACTGGCCAGCTGCGGCGTCTCGGTGGTCCCGTAGCCGTGCACGACCTCCGCGTTCGGCGCCCACGCGCCGATCGCCGCCAGTTCAGCGGCCGAGACGGCATCCCCCGAGCAGACCACCAGCCGCGCCGCGGTGAGCGGTGCCGCGCCTCGCGCGAGCCCGATCAGCCTTGCCAGCGCGGGCGTGAGGTGCAGGATCGTCACACCCTCCGCGGCGAGCCAGGAACGCAACTCGCGCGGGGCCCGGATGTAGGCGGCCGGCGGAACGCAGAGCCGTGCCCCCGTCCAGAGCGGTACGAAGATGTCCCGGAGCAGCGGGTCGTGGGACAGACCGGACAGCATGGCGACCCGGTCGGCCGCGCCGATCCGGTGCCGCGAGCAGTACCAGTCGAGGAACCGGCCGATCGGCCGCAGCGCGCCAACGATCGCCTTCGGCTCCCCGGTGGTGCCCGAGGTGACCGCGACGTAGGCGGGGGCGTCGTCGCCGGGGTCGGCGAGCGGCCACGCGTCCGCACCCTCGCCGGTGGGTTCGACCCAGACCCGCCCGTCGCGCAGCTCCCCGGGGACCTCGGCGTCCAGCGAGACCGCCAGGCCGGCCCCGGCCCCGGCCAGCTGGGCCGCCAGGCGGGCGGGCGGGTAGTCCGCGTCGAGCACGACGAACCTGCCGCCCGCGCCGAGGACGCCGAGGAGCGCCGGCACCAGGCCGGGGGTGCGCCGGGCGAGGATTCCCACGGTGTCGCCGGCGGCCAGGCCGGCGTCGAGCAGCGCGGCGGTCATCGATGCGGCCGCGGCACGGACCCGGCCGCGGGTCATGTCCGTCTCTGGCCCGCGGATCAGCGGCTCGCCGGGTGACCGTGCCAGCACATCGGCGATCGTGGGCAGGACGGCCGGGCTCTCCGCGGAAAGGTCCGGCCAGCCCCGATCGGCGGGCCCGAGCCGGTGCGCCGCCACGGGCGCGTCCGGTTCGGCGCACAGGTACGCCGTGAGAGTCGCGAACTGATCTGCGAAGTGCTCCATCAGGGCGCCGCTGAAGAGATCGGCGTCGTGGACGAGGCTCAGCCCGTAACCGGAGCCCGTATCGGTCACGTAGACGCTCAGGTCGAAGAGGGCCCCCGGGACCGGGGCGGAAGCCATCTCGGTCTCCAGACCGTCCATGGCGGGAGCCTGCGTGTCCTCGCCGAGCCAGTTGAACCAGGTGCGGAACAGGGGGCCGTCCGCCCCGCCCGCCGATCGCGCGGCCGCCACGATCTCGTCGTAGGGCACCTGCGCGGCGGCCGTCGCCGCGGCGAACTCTCGGTGCGCTCCCGCCAGCACGGAACGGAAGTCAGCGTCCCGGCCGACGGTGAGCCGCAGCGGCAGCGTCGCGACCCCGAACCCGATGAGGGCCTGCGTCTCCGGCATCCAGCGTGCGCCGAACGGCACGCCCACCACCAGATCGTGCTGTCCCGACCAGCGGCCGAGGAGAGCCGCGAACGAAGCCAGCAGCACGAGATAGGGCGTGGTCTGGTGGCGGGTGGCGGTGGCCCTGACGGCCTGCGCCGTCGCCGGCGGAAGAGCGCGGCGGACCACTCCCGGCGGTGTCGTCCGTCCGGCCGGGGGGCGCCGGCGGCCCTCCGGCAGCGGCAGCTCGCGCACCGGGTCCGCGAAGCGCGCCCGCCAGTGCGCGCGCTGCCGCTCCAGGTCGACCGCCGGCCGTTCCGATTCCCAGCGTGCAAGGTCGAGGGGGCGGACCGGCAGCGGGGGCAGGACGGGTTCGGCGCCAGCGGCGAGCGCGTTGTAGATGACGCCGAGCTCGGCGAAGAACACGCGCTCGGACCACCCGTCGAAGACGATGTGGTGCACGACCACGACGAGCGCGTGCCGACCGGTGCCGTCGCGGACGAGAGCGGCCCTGATCGGGCGCCCCGTGCCCAGCATGAACGGCCGCCGCGCGAACTCGTCGATGGCGGTCTGATGGCCGTCCAAGGGCGCGTCGATCAGCTCCCAGGGGATGCGCGCCCGCGTCCTGACCCGCGCGACCGGGCCGTCGGGACCCACCTCGAAGCTCGTGCGCAGCGCCTCGTGTCGCTGAACCAGGCGGTCCAGCGAACAGCGCAGGACGTCCTGCCGGACGGGACCGCGCAGCATCAGCACGGCGGGCAGGTTGTAGGACGGGTCGTCCGGGGCGAGCCTGTGCAGGAACCACAACCGGCGCTGGTTCGGTGCGAGGGGGCCGCTGTCGTGCTCCGTCGCCGGGATGGACGCGTCCGCGGGCGCGGGGGAGCCGGCCAGGCGCGCCAGCCCGGCGACCGTCGGCTCAGCGAAGATCTCCGCAACCGACACCTCGGCACCGAACTCCCGGCGCAGGAACACCGAGAGCAACGCCGCGGTGAGCGAGGAGCCGCCGGCGGCGAACAGGTTCTCGCCGAGGTCGGCGGGGGGACGTCCGAGCAGCTCGATCCAGTGTGCGACGATGCGCTCCTCGGCTGCGGTGCGGCCCCGCGGAGCGGCCGGTTCCGGCGCCGCTGGCCCGGCCAGCCGCGACCGGTCGACCTTGCCCGACCCGCTGAGCGGCAGGCGGTCATGGACGACGACCTGCGCGGGGACCATCGCCGCGGGAAGCTCCGCGGCCACGTGCCGGCGAAGCTGCTCGGCGAGTCCCTCGGCGCTCCTCGCCTCGACATGGGCCACCAGGACGGCGTCGCCGTCCCGCCGGTGCCTGACGACTGCGGCGTTCAGCACGTCGGGGTGCCGCCGGAGCGTCGCCTCCACCGCGTCGAGCCGGACCCGCACCCCCCGGATCTTGACCTCGTCATCGATCCGCCCGAGGTGGAAGAGCAGGCCGCCGGCCCGGCGCACCAGATCACCGGTCCGATACAGCGGTGTCCCGGCGTCGTCGAGCCGCCCGAACCTGCGTGCGGTCGCGTCCGGCTGTCGGTGGTAACCGGCGGCGACCGTCGGGCCGGCGATCCACAGCTCACCGGCCCGGCCGTCGGGGACGTCTGCGCCCGCCGCGTCGCGGACGAGGAGCTGGACGCCGGGGAGCGGTGTGCCGATCGGGAGTCCGTCGGCGGGGCCCAGCCGTCCCAGCAGCTCGTCGTCCACTTCGCACCAGGTGCTGTCGATGGCGGCCTCCGCCACACCGTAGGTGTTGGCGATGCGCGTGCCCGGGCCGAGGACCTCACGCAGGGCGCGGCAGCCGGCCGTGGTCCAGCCCTCCCCGCCGGAGACGACCAGGCGCAGGCAGGAGGGGCGGCCGCCGCCGACCGTGAGCCAGGACGTCCACACGTCCAGGACCGCGGGGGTGAGCTCGACGGTGTCGACGGACTCGGCGATGATCAGCCGACTGAGTTCGGCCGGGTCGAGCAGGACGCGCCGCGGGCAGAGGACCAGTCGCCCACCGGACCACAGCGCCCTGACGAGGTCTCCGACGTGCACGTCGTAGGCAGGGCCGGCCGCTTGGAGGACGACCCGGGGCGCCGCCGCGAGCTCGTAGAGTTCCGACCAGCCCTGGAAGACCGTCATCAGTGCCCGATGGCCGACCGCGACGGGCTTGGGCTCTCCCGTCGACCCCGACGTGTGCACGATGTAGGCGATGCCGTCCGGTGGGACAGGGACGCCGGGATCGGTGGCGGGCTCGCCGGCGCAGTCGGGCGGCGCGAGCGTCGTCTCGACCACGTCCGCGAACGGCCGGGCGGTCGCGGCCGCACCGACCAGGATCCGTACGCCGGCCGCCGAGAGCATCCGCCGGATCCGCCGTTCCGGCAGCGCGGGGTCGACCGGCAGATAGCACGCGCCCGCCTTCCAGATGCCCAGGACCGCGATCACCCAGTCCGCCCGCTCCTCGTCCACCAGGACGGCAACGGGCGATCCGGTGCCGCAATCGAACCGGACCAGCGCGTGGGCGAGGCGATTGGCCGCTGCATTCAGCTGCGCATA
The DNA here is from genome assembly GCF_001552195.1 of Actinomadura latina NBRC 106108. GTDB lineage: Bacteria > Actinomycetota > Actinomycetes > Streptosporangiales > Streptosporangiaceae > Spirillospora > Spirillospora latina. The sequence goes on along the minus strand of NZ_BCQS01000018.1, from coordinate 12,238 downwards.
GCTCAGCTCGCCCTGAATACACGTGAGGGCGGTGCGATCACGGTGAAGGGCGGCGATCCCTTCGAACCGTGCGTGCGTGAACTGCGGCGCCATGCCGGCGATTGAAGCAGGCGGTCGGCATGTTCTTCATGTCCCGGATTTTCGGGACATGACATTCCTCCCGGATTTTCTGGACAGTAATGGAAATTCCCAAACAGGGGTCACATTTTGGTCCCGTCCGCGAGCGGTCCGTAGGAGGCGAGATGGCGTTGCTCGACGAGCTGCCCGGCGGTGAGGTGAAGCCTCGTTTTCTACGGGTCCTGGACGATCCGCTCTATGCCCGGGTCGTCGAGCTTCAGGACCTGGTCGGCCACGAGACCGCCGTCTTCTGGCGGGAACGGAACGTCCGGTGCGTGTATCTGCCGATAACCACGGCTTCGGTGTCGTCCCCGATGGGCCTCGGCAGCGACTCACTGCCGGTCCAGGTGGAGCTCGCCGGCGTGCCCACGTACCTGGCCGACTCGATGCAGTTCATGCTGGAGTACGGCTGCAGGCTGTCGGCCGGGGGCTGTTACTACGTGATGCCGAGCTTCCGCGCGGAGCAGGCCGACTCCATGCATCTCAACGAGTTCTTCCACAGTGAGGCGGAGATTCCCGGCGGCCTCGACGACGTGATCACAGTCGCCGACTCCTATGTCCGGCATCTGGCCGGCGCCGTGCTCGGGAACCTGCGCTCGTCGCTGGAGTCGCTGAGGATCGACCTGAGTCACATCGAGGCGTTCCTCGATGGCGGCACGACCCGGATGGACTTCGACGAGGCCGTCGAGGCCCTCGACGGCGACCCCGCCTCCGTCCACGTCCACGACGGGTGGCGGACCCTCACCCGGGAGGGCGAACGGCGCCTGATGGCGCAGGCCGGACCCGGGGTCTGGGTCACGCACTTCGATCACCTCTCGGTCCCCTTCTACCAGGCCTACGATGAGTCCGGAGAGCGGGCGCTGTGCGCGGACCTGCTGCTGGGCCCGGGCGAGCTGATCGGCTGCGGGGAGCGCCACACCACGGGTGAGGACGTCCGCAAGGCCCTGGCCGCGCACGAGGTCCCGGAAGCCGACTACGCCTGGTACAGCACGCTAAAGGACGCCCGTCCCATGCGCACCGGTGGCTTCGGCATGGGGGTGGAGCGCTTCTTCATGTGGGTGCTGAGCAATCCCGACATCCGTGCCATGCAGCTGGTGGAGCGGCATCACGGAACGCGGATCGAGCCTTGAGCGAGACGTCCCCGGTTGCGGACACCACCTGCCCGCTCGGGTTCCAGGATCCCGCCACCGCCCTGGACCCGTACCCGATGTACGCGAGACTGCGGGACGCGGAACCGGTGTACTGGGATGAGGCGGTCCAGGCCTGGTTCATCACCCGCTACGCGGACGTGCACGAGCTGCTCGTCGATCGCCGCTTGGGCGCACGCGCCACCGGCGGTTCCGTGGCGTCGCTGCCGCCGCGGGCGCGGGCGCGTGCCGAAGCCGTCGAACGGTTTCTGGGCAAATGGATGGTCTTCTCTGACGCCCCCTACCAGGCGCGGGTACGAGAAGTCATCGCGCCGGCCTTCGGCCCTGCCGCGGTGGCCGGGCTGGATCGGCCGCTCCGCGAGCGGGCGCTGGCGGCCGCCGGCCGGTTCCCGGACGGCGGCGACCTGATCGCCGACCTGAGCAAGCCGTACGCGCTCGCCGTCATCGGCGATGTGCTCGGCGCGACGTCCACGGAACTCGGCGACCTCGACGTCCAGGCGCGGGCCGTCATGGACTACCTGTCGTCAAGGGCGGACGCAGCCGTGGCCGAGCGCGCCGCCGCGGCCGTCGACGCGCTGGTCCGCTACGTCGCGGACACGGTCCTGCCCCGCGCCGAGGGACCGGTGGGCGGGCGCCTCGCCGGAGCGGTCCGGCGGCGTGCGATGACGGTGGAGGAGGCGGCCGCGACCTTCACCCAGCTGCTGACCGGCGGCGTGGAACCGGTGAGCGTGGCCATCGCCGTGTGCGTGCTGACGCTGCACGCCGAGCCGCGGACGCTCTCGCTCGTCCGGTCGGGAGAGATCCCCTGGGCGGCGGTGGTGGAGGAGGCGCTCCGCTACGACTCGCCGTTCCACTTCGCGCCGCGCCGCGTGCTGGAGGGTTTCACCTTCCGCGGCCGTCCGCTGCGCCACGGGCAACGTGTCGCCCTCGTCCTGGCGTCCGCGAACCGGGACGAGCGTCGCTTCGCCGCACCGCAGACGTTCGATCCGGTCCGCGGCGCCGGCGGGCACCTCGCGTTCGGCCGGGGCGGGCACTACTGCGCCGGCGCCGCACTCGCCCGTGCCGAGATACGAACGCTCCTGCAGTGCCTGCACGAGCGCCTGCCGCGGCTGAGACCCGCCGCCCCCGCGGTCCGGGCGCCCGCGTTCGGCGCCACGGTGCTGCGCTCGGCCCCGGCCTTCATCTGAGCCCGCCCCTCCAGTCCGCCCGATGGGAGCGAAGAGAGTGAAGACAGAGCAGCCACGCTCCGAAGGGACTCCTACCGGACGCAGGACGTGCCACCTCATCGAGGTGACGGCGATGCCCGATGTGCGGTACAGCGTGATCCTCGGCTCTCTCCAGGCGTCGGCCCAGGACGATCCCGTGGTTGCCGGGACCTACCGGTTCCACAAGCACATGATCTTCCAGGATCCCGGTCTCATGGCGCGCCTGCCGGACTGGGTCGCCGGGCTGGAACGCCCAGACGTGGTCGCCCTGCCGGTCTACTTCTGGAACCGCGCACCGGTCATGCTCATCGCGCGTGAGGTGAAACGGCGATGGCCGGACTGCACGGTGGTCCTGGGCGGCAACGACGTGAGCCACCAGACGGAGCGGGTCTTCGCCGAGGAGGCCGTCGACGTGCTCGTCCACGGCGAAGGGGAGATCACGTTCCGGAGGCTGCTCGCCTCGGGGCCGGCGACCGGCGCGCTGGACGAGATCCCCGGGATCAGCTACCGGCGGTCCGGCCGCGTGGTGACCACGGCGGCCGCCGAACGCATCACCGACCTGTCCTGCCTGCCCTCACCGCTGCTCAGCGGCGTCTACTCCGATGAGGACATCGCCGCCTCGCGCACCATCATCCTGGAGACCAACCGCGGCTGCCCCTACTCCTGCTCGTTCTGCTACTGGGGCGGGGCCACCAAGTCCAAGGTCCGGCCCTTCCCCCTCGCGCGGGTGAAGCAGGAGATCACCCACATCGTCACCCATGCCCCGCCGCACGCCACGATCTTCCTGGCCGACGCCAACTTCGGGATCCTGCCGCGCGACCCGGAGATCGCCGAATGGCTCGTCACCGAGCTGAAACGGCAGGGCAAGCGGATGTTCCTCTTCACGAACTGGGCGAAGAACACCAACAAGCGGGTGCTGGAGGCGGCACGCATCCTCTACTCCAACCAGTTGATCTCCGCGGTGACCCTGTCCGCCCAGTCGTTCACGCCCGAGGTCCTGCAGATCGCCCGCCGCTCCAACATCCGCACGTCCTACTACCGGCAGTTGCAGAGCGACTTCCAAGCGATGGGCGTGCCGACGTACACCGAGCTCATCTGGGGACTGCCGGGGGAGACGCTGGCCACCCACCTCGGCAGCGTCGAAGAGGCCATCACCTCCGGCGGCCACCCCGTCGTCTATCCGCTGCTGCTCCTCAACAACACCGAGTACACGACCGCGAGCGTCCGCGACGAGCAGGAACTGGTCACCAGGGTCCTGCCCTATCAGGTGAGCAATCCCGAGATGGAGGCCGAGTTCGTCGTCCAGCACCGGGCGATGCCACTCGCGGACTGGCGGCGGGGCATGGCGATCCGTCTCGCGCTGGCGGTGTTCCACGGGTGCCTGCTGCGAAGCCTGCTCCGCTACCTGCACGCCCGGATGGGAGTCCGCGTCGTCGACATGCTGGATCTGCTGGTGGGCTTCCTCGGCGACGGCTGCCCCGAGCCCGTCGTGCGGCGGCTGGCCGCCGACCACTTCGAGTCCCTGCTCGATCCGGAAGCGCTGGACACCGGCCTGCTCGGCCGCTACCTGCCGGCGGACTGCATTCCCGAACATCCGCACTACCAGTCGATCATCCGGCATCTGGCCGCGAGCGAGGGGACCGGGGAGTTCGTGGCCGCCGCCGCCGCGTACCTGTGGAACGCCCTGCGGCCCGAGACGCGCCCGCCGGCGGACGAGTACCGGACCGTCGTCGAGTACCAGCAGGCGATCGCCGCGGTGCTGGCGGCGTCGGTACGCGGCGTTGCCGCGACAGGGCGGGTGGCGCTGCCGGCCGGCCTGCACGAGGTGCTGGTGGAAGCGGGACAGGTTCGGCCGGTCACCGTCGCGAACGGTACGGCCCACGTCGACCTGGACGGTGCGGAGACCGCGCGGATGCCGGCGGACGCGCTGCTGCTCGCCGTCTACCACGGCAGCGTTCATGTGCCCCGGTCGCTTCAACCGGCCGTGGCTGTGGCCTGAGGGATGGTGAGGACCGAGCCATGAGCACTGTCGACACCGCGTCCGAGCAGCGCAGCGGCGACCTGCCGATGCCTCCGGGTCTGTCCGACGTTCGGGTACGTTTCGCGCCCAACGGCGAGATCGCCTACGCGGCCTTCTTCACCCGGACGATCCTCTACAGCTGGCTGTTCGCCCGCCGCTACAGTGGCGCCTTCATCCTCCGCTTCGACGACACCGACCTGGACCGGCAGATCCCCGGAGCGCTTCAGAGCTATCCGCGCGGCATGCGATGGCTCGGGCTCGACTGGGACGAAGGGCCGGAGGTGGGCGGCGACTACGGTCCCTACAGCCAATCCGGGCGACTGGACCTGTACCGGGACGCGATCGAGCGGCTGCTCGCGGAGGGGAAGGCCTATCAGTGCTACTGCGACCGGGAACGCCTGGCGGAACTGTCGGCCCGGTCCCGCCAGGGCCGTGCACGCGCCTACGACGGCCGGTGCCGCGACCTCACCGCGGCGCGCCGGCGTGCCGCCCGCGCGGCGGGGATCGTCCCGGCCGTGCGGCTGCGCGTCCCCGACACCGGGATGATCCGCTCGGCCGACCTGCTGCGCGGCGAGGTCGGCACGCCGGCGGACGAGCTGTCGGACTTCGTGATCTGCCGTCCGGACGGCTGGCCCACCTATCACCTGACCGTCGTGGTCGACGACAGCCTGATGCGGATCAGCCACGTCATCCGGGGCTCGGAGGGACTGGCCAACATCGCCCCGCAGGCCGTCGTGCACAAGGCCCTCGGTCTGCCCGAGCCGCTCTATCTCCACTTTCCGCTGGTGCGCATCGAGGACTTCCGCCTCGGAGACCGCTTCCTGCCGTCCGGGCAGGCCCTCTACATCGACGACCTGCGTGCCGCCGGATGGTTCCCTGAAGCGATCGTCAACTACTACGCCCACCTGGGCTACGGATACCGCGGGAGAACGGAGATCCAAAGCCGGGACGAACTCGTCGACGCCTTCGACTACCGGCGGATCAGCCGCAAGGCCGTTGTGGAGCAGTCGACGCAGAAGCTGGGGTGGGTGAACAGGCAGTACCTGCAGCGCCACGCCTCCCGGGTGGACACCGTGGCCGTCTGCACGGACGCCGTCGTGCGCGCGGGGCTGGCCTCCCCGGCGCAGGCCCGGCCCGTCGTCGAGCGTTCACTCGACGTCATCCGCGTCCGGATGGCCTGCGCCGACGACGCCGCGGCACTGCTGGGGTTCGCGTTCACGCCCCCGGACGGTCCCGCCCTGCCCGGGGGACTGACCGGCGTGCAGACGGCGGCGCTGCGGACGGCGCTGCTCGACTGCGCCGCCGCAGTGGCCGACGGCACCGGGCTGGGCCCGGTCCTCGCGCGCGCCGCGGAGCGGCATGGGCTGGACCGGGGCGAGGCCATCAGGCCGGTCGTCGGCATCCTGGCCGGTGGGCCGAGCAGGCTGAGCCCCGACGACCTGGCCGCGGTGCTCGGTGTTGAGGAGACCCGCGCCCGGCTGCTGAGGGCCCTGCGGGAAGTGACGGCCGCGCCATGACCACCGGAGCCCCTCCGCTCGTTCTGCCGAGGCCGCTGCCCGCGGAGGCGACACTGGGCCTGTGGACCCCGTCGTCTCCGGCGCCCGCGCTGTTCCCCGCACGATTCGAGCGCGCCCTGAAGGCGCTGCGCCGCAGCGGATACGGCTGCGTCCTCAGCGGCACCTGCCGGCGCAGCGACGGCACGGCCGCCGCCGCCCCCCGCGCTCTCGCCGATGACCTGCACCTGCTCCTGGACGACCCGAGGGTCGACGCGGTGGTCTGTACCAGCGGCGGCTTCACGATGTTGCCCGTCCTGGAGTACGTCGACTGGGCCCTGCTGCGGACCGCGGCCAAACCGGTCGTCGGGTACAGCGACATCACCTCACTGCTGTGGGGCGCGCTGGCGCGGGCGAGGCTCGTCACGTTCCACGGCCCGATGGTCGTCTCGGAGTGGGGCGAGCACGGCGGTCCCTGGCCCTATACGCTGCACCACTTCCGGCAGGCCCTCGGGAAACGGGCGCGGTCCGCGGACGTCGCGCTGCGGCCGCCGCCCGCCTGGACCGACGAACTGCTGTGGTGGGACAAGGAGGACGACCGGCCGCGGCGATCCCGGCCGGCCCGTTGGCGGACGCTCGTCCCCGGCAGGGCGGAGGGATGGCTGCTGCCCGGGTGCGCGCCGACCGCCGCCCGGCTTTTCGGCACCCCCTACATGCCGGCGAGCGACGGCGCGATCCTGTGCCTGGAGACGCTGGAAATGGGCCCGGACCAGCTGAAAGGGCTCCTCGCACAGTGGGCGGCCGCGGGGGTGCTCGACCGGATCGCCGGGCTGGTCATCGGGCGGCACTACAGACCGGTGCCCGCGGCGGCCGGGAGCACCGATTTCGACGCGGTGATCCTTGAGGCGCTGGACGGCCGCGCGATACCCGTCCTGGCCGACGTCGACTTCGGCCACACCGAGCCGCGCCTCACCCTTCCCGTGGGGGGCCGGGCCGTGATCGACGCCGACGCACAGCTCATCACGCTTCACGCCGACCCTCACCACGACTCCGTCCCGTCCAGGAGAACCTCATGAGCCGTCAGAACTCCGCGACCGAACGTCTGCGCTTCACGACCGAAAACGACCTAGTCGTCATCGAGCACGACTACCGCGTCTGTACCCGGTGCGTCCTACCCGAGAGCTTTCCCGGCATCGGCTTCGGTGCGAACGGCGTGTGCTCCTACTGCGAGGACGAGGACGAGACCTTGGAATACGATCGCGAGGCGGTTCAAGCCGCCTTCGACCGGTGGGTCACGCCCGGCCGCTCCGAGCGGTCCCACGACTGCCTGCTGCTCTTCAGTGGCGGCAAGGACAGTTCCCTCGCGCTCATCCGGCTCGTGCGCGAGCACGGGCTGCGCGTGCTCGCCTTCACCGTGGACAACGGTTTCCTCGCCGGCCGGACGGGCGAGAACATGAGGCGCGTCCTCGACGCCACCGGCGCGGACCACGTGATGCTGCGGCCGAGCCGGAAGCTGATGCACGGTGTCTACCGCACGGCGCTGTCGGCGGACCTGGGCGCCGAGACGACCAAGTACTCGACCGCGGCCTGCGGTTCCTGCATCGGGCTCGTCCTCTCGGCCGGCCTGCGGACCGCCGAGGGCTACGGGATCCCGCTGCTCGCCGGCGGCTGGACGCCCGGCCAGTTCACGACCTCCGCGTTCGTGCCCGCCCCCTTCCTGCGCGACGTCGCGCGGCGGAACCTGGATCCGATCACCCTGGCCTCGCCCGATCTCGAGACGGGACTGGACGGCTGGCGGGCATCGGAGACCGGCTCTCCGTCCGGCCTGGTGAATCCCCTCTACGGAGAGGAGTACGTGGAGGAGCAGGTCCTGGCGGAACTGGAGCGGCACGGCTGGCGGGCCCCGGAGGACACCGACTCCTGCTCCACGAACTGCCGACTGAACGGCCTGCTGATCCTGGACCACCTGCGGCGCCATGGCTACCACCCCTACGTCTACGAGATCGCCCACCATGTGCGGCTCGGCGGTCTCACCCGCGAGGAGGCGCTGCACAAGCTCAGCCGCCTGCGAGTGCGGCCGGCGGCGGTCGGCGCCGTCGCCGTCGAGCTGGACGTCCCCGCACCGGTCCCGTCCGCCTGATCACCTCACGCCAACCGCAAGGAGTCCCGCGTGGCCCTGACAGAACCGGTGGCGAGCGTCGCCGCCGAACTCGCCCGGCTGACCGCCGTGGAGATCCGCGGCCTCGATTTCTCCCGCGTTGTCGCGCTCGTGAACGAGCCGAACATGCCGTCCGGCGGAGGCGCCACGGTGCGCCGCGTGATCGAACTGGCCGCGCCCAAGACCGGACGGCCGATCCTGGAGGTCGGCAGCAACACCGGCTACAGCAGCATCGAGTTCGCGAGCTGGGTGGACGCCCCGGTGACGGGAGTGGATATCAACCCCGTGTCGAACGAGTTCGCGCGCCGGAAGGCCGCCGCGGCGGGGGTGGACAATGTCAGCTTCGTCCTCGGCGACGGTCTCCGGCTGCCCTTCCCCGACGCGTCGTTCGACCTGGTCTTCTGCAGCAATGTCACGTCGTTCATGGCGGATCACCGCCGGGCCCGGGACGAGTACTACCGCGTCCTCGCGAACCGCGGCGCCCTGGTCGTGGTCCCGATCTACTACCGCACCGCTCCGCCGGAGACGCTGCGACGCTCGGTCGAGGAGGCGATCGGTGCTCCGCTGCCGGTGACCACGAGGGAGTACTGGGAGGACGTCTTCGCTCGGCCGGAGGCCACTCTCATCGCCGATGAGCCGTACGTGTACGAGCGCCAGACCCGGGACCGGATCTCCGCGTACGTCGACCGCGTGGTCTCCGCCGAGCATCTGGCCGGTCTGCCCGAGGAGAAGGCCGGAGCGTTGCGAGAACAGCTCCGCTACTTCTACGAGCTCTTCGATGAGAACCTCACCTACGCCGGTTTCTCGATCATGGTCTTCCGGAAGGGCCATCCGAACCCGGAACCCGTCCTGCACCGGACCAGACCGGCCGCCGCGGTGACGGTGGGGCTCGCGGCGGCGGGAGGCGCGGGATGAGCCGCATCCCGGGTCCGCTGATCGAGCGCCGGATCCGGCCCAACCGCCTCCCGGACACGGAGTGGTTGAACGCCTATACGGCGGCAGGATCGCCCGCCGGCGAACCGCTCATGCTGAGTTTGGGCGAGACCTGGTCGGGGACCCCGCCAGAGCTGCTCGCCGCCCTGCGGAGGGCGCCGGACACCCTGCACGGGTACCAGCTCTCGATGTACGGCTACCCGAGGCTGCGGCGGGTACTGCGCGAGTACGTGGACGCCACACAGGGGCCGCTGCCGCCGGCGGGATGGGAGGTGGCCGTCGGGTGGACCGGCACGCGCAGCGCGATGTTCGACTTCTGCGACCGCGTTCGCGCCGGCTGGGCCGGCCGCGGACCCGACGCCCTCGTCGTGGCGCCGTCCTGGGACTACGCGGGCATGCTGGAGCCACTCGGGTTCCGCATGCGCTACGTGACGGCCGGGCCCGCGACCGGGCTGGTCCCGGACCCGGACCTGGTGCGGGCCGCGGCCGCCGCGCCCGGTCTCGGCCTGGTCGTGATCAACGCGCAGCACAACCCGACCGGCGCGAACTGGGATTCCGAACTGATCGGTGCGCTCGTGGACGCGGCCCTGGACCAAGGGGCGGCCGTCCTCGTGGACGACGCCTACTTCGGTCTTTGTCCCGAGCCGACCTCCGCCCTGGCGATCCTCCTGGAACGGCTGGGCAACCGGATGGACCAGATTCCCTGGCTGGGGGTCCGCTCCCTGGGAAAGCAGTTCCGCTGCAACGGCTGGGGGCTGGGGGCCGTCGTCGCGGAGCCGGGCTTCCTCGAACTCTTCGTGAACGAGATACGGACCCGCCACACGTACAACTACTCCGCCAACCTTCAGCACGCCATGGCGGACTGGCTGGAGGACGGGAACGCCGTCCGCGCGTACCTGCGGTCCGAGCAGGAACGCATCGGGTCGCATCGGCGTGCGGTGGCGCGGCGGCTGAGCGGGAGCCTGCCCGCCGGGCGGCTCATCGCGGGACCGGCGGCCCCTTACCTCCTGTTCCCGGTGCCGCGCACCGGGGCGGCGGCAAGCACTCGGGGATTCCTGTGCCGGTGCGCGACCGAGGCAGGCGTCCTGCTCGCCGACGCCTGGCCGATGGCCCGGCCTGGCATTACCGGCGACAACGGTTATGTCCGGATGTACTTGGGTGCGCCATTGGCGGCACTCAACGAGGCATGCGATCGACTGGAGAACGCCGAACTGCTATCTGTGGCGTGATATATTACCGGCCTGGAACCGGAATTGCGATATTCCTTAGGAGAATCGGTGCTCGAGCGCACGGAAATTGATGGACTCTTCCCGGCGGACCTTCCGGCGGTGGACCATTGGGAGAGCCGATACCCGCGCCGTGCCCTGCCGGAAGGCGCCTTCGTGACGCGATTCTGTCCCAGCCCGACCGGGCCGATGCACATCGGCGGGATATACACGGCGATCATTGGCCGCGATATCGCGGAGAACTCCGGAGGTGTTTATTTTGTGCGGATTGAGGACACCGACAAGGCGCGCGAGGTGCCGGGTGCCGTGGACCAGTTCGACCGCGCCTTCGAGTACTTCGGGGTCGCCCCCACGGAGCCGGCCGGCGGGCCGTACGGGCCCTACACCCAGTCCGCGCGGTCGCAGATCTATCTGAGCCATGTCCGCGAACTGCTCCGCCAAGACAAGGCATACCTCTGCTTCGCCACTCCCGAGGAGCTGTCCGAGATGGCGCGGCAGCAGCGCAGCGCGAAGATTCCGACCGGCTACTACGGCACGTGGGCGAAGTGGCGGGGTGCGCCGGTGGAGGCGGTCAGGGAAGCGCTCGGCCGTGGCCTGCCCTACGTGGTCCGCTACCGCAGTACGGCAGGTCCGGAGGACCGGATCTCGTTCACGGACCGGATCCGCGGCGACCTCGAGTTCGCCGCCAACCAGAACGATGTCGTCATCCTCAAGAGGTCCGACGCCGAGCCACCGCTGCCGACCTACCATTTCGCTCATGTGGTCGATGACCATCTGATGCGGGTCAGCCTGGTGATTCGCGGTGACGAATGGTTGTCTTCCACGCCGGTGCACCTCCAGCTCTTCGACGCCCTGGGACTGGACCGGATCGACTACGCCCATGTGGCGCCCCTGCTGAAGCAGGAAGGCTCCAGCAAGCGGAAGCTGTCCAAGCGCAAGGATCCCGAGGCGTCGGTCGACTTCTATCTGCAGCGCGGCTATCCGCCGGCGGCGGTCGCCTACTACCTGCGCGGGCTGGTCAACGGCCGGCTGGCCGAAGTTCCGCTGGACCAGGCGCTAGGCGCGCGGATCGATCTCGCCGAGTGCAACGTCTCGGGCGCGTTGGTGGACATGGCGAAGCTGGAGAGCATCAGCGCCGACCACATCGCAGACCTTCCGGCGGCGGCGATCTTCTCGGCGGTGCACGACTGGGCGTCCGGCCACGACGAGGAACTGGCCGGAGTGATGGCCGCGGAGCGTGATCTCGCGGTCCGTGCGCTCAAGGTCGAGCGCGACGGAGTTCCCAACCCGCGTAAGGACCTGCGCAAGTGGTCGGACTTCCGGGACGTGTACGGCTACTTCTTCCCGCAGTTCTTCACGCCTGTGACCGGGCTCGCCAACGATGCTTACGGCGGAGTCGACCCTGCCGTCATCCGGGCGTTCGTTACGGAATTCTGCAAGGAGTACCAGCACCTGCCGGAGGGCGACCGGTGGTTCGACCAGATTCGTGAGGCCGCTCATCGGCATGGATTCGCCCGGACGCGGGCGGAGTTGAAGGCGGCACCTGAGCCTGGATCCACGGCGTGATTTCCGGTGATCCATGTTGGTTCCGATCTCGTCATGAGAGCCGGTCTGCTTGGCAGAGCGGCATTTCGGGGGCGTGCGGGGTCTGCCACGCGCAGGTCCGTGGCCTGTCCGGGGGTGCGGATCGGGGGTGGGATGCGCCGGCGGGCGCGGTGACTGTGATGGTCGTCGGGAGCGGTGACAGGGTCGGGGCGGGTCAGGCCGCTGTCGCTGGTGGTGGGTCGTGGACGGCCCGGAAGGTGTTCATCCACTCGGCCTGCCAGCGCCAGTGCTCGGGCAGGTGCACGGTGATGTGCCCTGCTGGTCCTGCCGGGCCGTGCCGGGCGAGCCGGGCCGGAACGCTGATCAGGTGGCGGCGCAGGGTGGCGCCGCGGG
>NZ_BCQS01000017.1 GCF_001552195.1 Actinomadura latina NBRC 106108 | reverse complement strand
GGCCCACGAGGTCTGGCGGCGCGCGGCGGCGGCAACCTGGAGGAGCTCGTCATCGGTCAGGTCAGCCAGGCGGCTTTTGTCGCCGGAAAGGCAGACGGCCAGTTGCGGACTAGGAGGGAACCATTCCCGATCTTCCCATTCACGCCGGGAAGCAACGACCACCGCAGACATCGATACGACGATTTTACCTCCCACCACAACCCGAACTCGTCCTTTAATTCTAGCGCAAATCTTCGCCAGCTTCACTGGACATTTTGGACACGTCACGTTCACTTTGCGGATCACTGAAACGAAAGGACGCTCCTTGCGGTCGGCGCCCATCCAACGGCCGGAGACAGCTGAGCACGGCTTTATCGGGATGGGGTGGTTGCTGCGGGTGGACGGCTGAGGTGGCCCCTGCGGCTTGGCGCGAACCCGCAGGCGGTCACCGGCTGAAGTCACGTTGGTTGCGGTGGACGGGTTGCGGAATCATGTCCAGGAAAGGGCAGGCACAGGGCATGGTCACAAAGCGCGCTACGCGCGCGTCAGCACCAATGATCAGCGCACCGAAGCACGAGCACGCCGCACATAAACAAGCCCAATCCCTCGCCGATCTTGCGCGTAGCGCAAAATGAACAGCAACCACGCACCCGGGCCGCGAAATAACCGATCATCCCAGCCACCTACCGCAACCAACGTGACAGCAACCGGTGACGACAGAAACGGACGCACCCGCCTTCGGAAGGCCACCTCAGCCGCCCAGGAGCAGCAACCACACTAAAACCGGTAAAAAGAAGACCTCAGCCACGCGCACACCCCAAGGTGCGCGGGGACGCCCACAGGGAACGCTCAAGAAGACACCAGCGACAACAGGAACGGGCGCACCGACCTCCGGAAGGCCCCTCATGTGAGCCATGTGAGCCATGTGAGCTCTTGCGACACCCGCCCGATGAGTATCACCACCTTCGACGGTCTACACCTCGCAGGAGGAACGCGCCGGCGATAGGAGAGGAACGATGACCACACCGCTCGACAAGGAGTTCACGGCCCGCTTGCAGAAGAGTCCCGCCAAGGGCGGCTGGACGTACGTCATCTGGCCCGAGTCTGCGGAGTTCTTCAAGACGCGGGGCCTGGTCAAGGTGAAGGGGACCGTCGACGGCCACCCGTTCCAGGGGTCCTTCATGGCGCTGGGCGACGGCAACCACAAGCTCGCCGTGAAGGCAGAACTCCGCCAGGCGCTCGGCAAGGACATCGGTGACGATGTCACCGTCCACCTCGCCGAGCGCCTCAGCTGACGAGACGCCCAACCGGACGACCAACACGACGCCCATCTGGACGACCAGCTCGACGACCAATGAACCCGATCAGAGCGAGTTCCAGAAGGAGCAGTTACTGGTCTCGGCGGTGTCGGTCCGATGGATGCCATCGGTGCCGGGCGCCAGGGACAGGACGTCGCCGGACGACCGGAAGCGCGGCCAGTCGGGCGCGTGCGTCGCCCTCGGCCTGCCGTCGTGGGCGAAGGACGTCCAATAGGCGACCATGGCGTCGGAGAGACGGGCCTGCTGCGGGTTCAGCTCGCCGAGCAGGCCCGGGAACAGGAACGTCAGCTCCGTGGCGTGTTCAGCACCCTCCTCGAAGCCGGGGACGTCGATCAGCGGAGGCGCGGTGCGGTCGGCGAACTGGTAGGCGTACACCGGCACGCCCGCGCGCTTGAGCAGCCGGAACGCGTCCTGGTGCAGGCAGGACGACAGGGCGCCGCCGGCGTCGGTCTGGATCGTGGCGAGGGCGATCCTGGGGTCGGGGTAGTCGCCGGCCGGGTAGCGGGCCAGCACCGCGTCGGCGCCGGCGCCGTAGGTTGAGCGGACGATGGTCTCGTACTGTGCCGCGGTGATGGGACGCGGGTAGTAGAGCGAGACGTACAGGCGCATCTCGTCCAATGTGTTGCCGTGCATGACCGGCACCCGGCTGAAGCGGCCCCGCTCGATCGCCTGTACGGGCTGCAGGGGCAGGACGCGGTCGCCGCCCGCGACGGGGCCCGCGCTCATCCCCTTGGCGTCGAAGGTCTCCAGCAGCGTCTTGACGGGCAATGCGCGCAGGCACGCGGCGGACGATCCCTCGTCGCATCCGACGGCCTTGGCGAGGGCCTCCCCGTCGGCCTCGGCCGAGGCTTCGGAGCGGACCGGGGTGGCGCAGCTGAAGCTCTGCGGGATCACCTTGTGGAACAGTCCGGCGGCGGACGGCGAGACGAGGTTGGCGCAGGAGTCCGCGGCGCCCGCGGATTCGCCGAACAGGGTCACGTTCCGCGGGTCGCCGCCGAAGGCCCTGGCGTTGCGCTGTACCCAGCGGAGGGCGGCCTGCTGGTCGAGCAGCCCGTAGTTGCCCGCCTGGTAGCGGCGGTCGGCGCCGGTCTCCAGGGCCGGGTGTGCGAGCCAGCCGAGCGGGCCGAGCCGGTAGTTGACGGTGACGACCACGACGTCGCCGTCTGCGGCGAGCTTGGCGGCGTTGTAGACGCTTCCGCTGCCGGTCGTGTTGCTGCCGCCGTGCACCCACACCATGACCGGGAGCGCCTGCCGGCGGTGTGCGCGGGTGGGCGTGGTCACGTTCAGGTAGAGGCAGTCTTCGCCGTAGGTCGTCTCGCCGCCGTAGGGCGGGGCGAGCTGCGCGCACTGGCTTCGCGGGTACGTCGCGTCGTACGTGCCCTGCCACGGCCGCGCCGGCTGCGGCGGTCTCAAGCGCAGGTTCCCGGTCGGTGGTGCGGCGTACGGGATGCCTTGGAAGAGCCGGTGATCCGAATCGGCCTGGCCGCGCACCAGGCCGAGGTCGGTGCGGACGACGGCGGCCGGATCCGGCGGGCCGGGCTGGGCCACGGCCGGAGCCGCCCCGGCCAGGACGAGAGCGGACGCGAGCAATGGGATGCCGGTGAGCCTCACAGGGCCCCCTTTCAGCACGACGCTTCTGGTGCCCCCGATCCCCCGGATCCAAATTAGAACTCGATTCTAGGATTGATGCAACCCTCCCGGACGGCAAGGCGCGAATGCCTCGGTAAGTGATGGTTGTACTGTCTCGTCCGTGACAACGGGAAACACCGTCTCGCTGGGACGGCGGCTCTGGACGACCCTGGTCGCGCTCGGCTTCGTCGGGCAGCTCGCCTGGACCGTCGAGAACATGTACCTGAACGTGTTCGTCTACGACACGATCAGCGGGAACCCCGACGTGATCGCGGCGATGGTGGCGGCGAGCGCGGTGGCGGCGACCGTCGCGACGATGACGATCGGGGCGCTGTCCGACCGGATGGGCCGCAGGCGCGCCTTCATCGCGGGCGGATACATCGCCTGGGGGCTGTCCACGGCGGCGTTCGGGCTGATCAGCGTGGACACGGTCGCAGAGGTCGCGCCGTTCGCCGACGCGGTCGTGGTCGCGGCGGCCACCGTCGTCGTCCTCGACTGCGTGATGTCGTTCCTCGGGTCCGGCGCGAACGACGCGGCGTTCCAGGCGTGGGTGACGGACGTGACCCGGACCGAGAACCGGGGACGGGTCGAGTCGGTGCTGGCCGTCATGCCGCTGATGTCGATGCTCGTCGTGTTCGGCGGATTCGACTGGATGACGCGGGACGGGCAGTGGCCGCTGTTCTTCCTCGTCATCGGGCTGATCATCGCGGCGGCGGGTGTCGTCGCGTGGGTGTTCGTCCGGGATCATCCCGTGGAGCGGCACTCGGACGGATACCTCGGCGCGCTCGTCCACGGGCTGCGGCCGGCGGCGATGCGCCGGAACCCCGGGCTGTATCTCGCGCTGGCGGCCTGGTGCGTGTGGGGGATCTCCACGCAGGTCTTCCTGCCGTACCTGCTCATCTACCTGCAGCGGTACCTGGACATCGAGGGGTACGCGGTGGTGCTCGCCGTCGTCCTGACGGGGGCGTCGGCGGTCAGCGTGCTGGCCGGGCGGGTGATCGACCGGGTCGGGAAGGTGCGGTTCCTCACCCCGGCGATCGCGGTGTACGCGGCGGGCCTGCTGCTGATGCCGCTCGCGCGCGGCATGGTCCCGGTGATCGGGGCCGGGCTGGTGCTGATGTCGGGGTTCATGCTGGTCCTGGCGCCGGTCGGCGCGCTCGTCCGGGACTGCACGCCGGCGGGACGGGCCGGGCACGTGCAGGGGCTCCGGATGGTGTTCGCCATCCTCGTCCCCATGCTCGTGGGACCGTGGCTCGGCGCCGCCGTCATCAAGGGCGCGGACGAGCGCTACGAGGAGCTCGGCGTGCTCAAGCACGTCCCCACGCCCGCCATCTTCCTGGCGGCGGCGGCCGTGCTGGTGCTGATCGTCCCGCCGGTGCTGGCGCTGCGCCGCCGGGACGCGAGGATGAGGGAGGCCGTGCGATGACGCTGCTCACCAGGTGGGGCAGGGCGCTCGATCCGGACGCGGTGCTGCCGGAGCATCCCCGGCCGCAGCTCGTCCGCGGCAGCTTCCTCAACCTCAACGGGCGCTGGGAGTACGCGTTCGCGGACGAGGAGCCGGCGGAGTACGACGGCGAGATCGTCGTGCCGTTCTCGCCCGAGTCGGCGCTGTCGGGCGTCGGGAGGCAACTCCGCCCGGACGAGACGCTCTGGTACCGGCGGAGCGTCCGGCTGCCGGACGGGTTCCGCCCGGAAGGCCACCGGGTCCTGCTGCACTTCGGCGCCGTCGACCAGACCTGCCGGGTGGCGGTCAACGGGAGGGAGGCCGGACGGCACGAAGGCGGTTACCTGCCGTTCGGCTTCGACATCACCGACCTCCTGGAGGACGGCACCGGAACCCTCGTCGTCGAGGTTCGGGACCCGTCCGACAGCGGCGACCGGGGCTGGGGGAAGCAGAAGCTCAAGCGCGGCGGCATCTGGTACACGGCCCAGTCCGGCATCTGGCAGACGGTGTGGATCGAGTGCGTCCCCGAGGTGCACGTCGAGCGGCTCACGCTCGTCCCGCACCTGGACGAATCATGCGTCGAAGTGACCGTCCACGCCGGCACCGGCGAACCGGCCCGTATCGAGATACGAGCGGGCGACCAGGCCATCGCACACGCCGAAACGCCGGCCAACGAACCCGTGCGGATCCCCATCCCGGACGTCCGCCCCTGGAGCCCCGAAGACCCCTTCCTCTACGACATCACTGTTGAACTCGGCACAGACCGCGTCGAAAGCTACGTCGGGATGCGGTCGTTCGGCACCGGCCCCGACGAGAACGGCGTGCTCCGGCTGCTGCTCAACGGCCGCCCGTACTTCCACGCCGGCGTCCTCGACCAGGGCTACTGGTCGGACGGCATGTACACCGCGCCGTCCGACGAGGCGCTCGTGCACGACATCGCCACGATGAAGCAGCTCGGCTTCACCATGCTCCGCAAGCACATCAAGGTGGAGCCGAGCCGCTGGTACTACCACTGCGACCGGCTCGGCATCCTCGTGTGGCAGGACATGGTGAACGGCGGCGGCCCGTACCGCCCGGAGGTGGTCACGGCGCCGGCGGTGTCCCCGCTGCGCCTGAACGACACGAACCACAGGCGTTTCGGACGCGCCGACGCCGCCTCCCGCGAGCGCTTCCGCGAAGAGATGCGGGCCACGATCGAGCACCTCCGCAACGTCGTGAGCATCGCCGTCTGGGTGCCGTTCAACGAGGGCTGGGGCCAGTTCGACGCGGCGGACATCGCCGCCGAGGCCAGGGCGCTCGACCCGACGCGCACCATCGACCACGCCAGCGGATGGCACGACCAGAAGGCCGGCGACCTGCGCAGCCTGCACGTCTATTTCCGGCGTTTCCGCGTGCCCCGCCGCCGGGACCCGCGCGTCCTCGTCCTGTCCGAATACGGCGGATACAACCTGCGGGTCGGCGGCCACGCCTTCAATGACGAGGACTTCGGCTACAAGCGCTACGACTCCCGCGACCGGCTCGGCGCGGCTTTCGCGCGGCTGCACGCGCGGCAGATCGTCCCGGCGATCCCGCGCGGCCTCAGCGCGACCGTCTACACCCAGCTCTCGGACGTGGAGGACGAGCTGAACGGCCTCCTCACCTACGACCGCGAGATCTGCAAGCTCCCCGAGGGTCTGGTGCGTGCGGTGAACGCCCGGCTCACCATCGCTGGCGGGCCTCCTCCGCCCACCCGGTGAGCCCGTCGACGTCGAGCCACGCACCGTCGTCGGCTTCGACGCGACCGCTGAAATGCCCGAAGCACTGGTGGGTCTCCGTGCCGACGACGCCGAGCTCGGTCCGGGCGACCTTCTCGTGGAACGGGCGGAACTCGATCTCGACCCGCTTCCCGCTGATCGTCCAAGGGCGCGACCAGTCGGACCGGTCGTAGGTCCAGTCCAGCTCCTCGCCGATCTTGTGGAGGCGGCCGTCCACGACGACGGCGTTCTCGGTCATGCCGGTGCCGTCCGTCCACTTGCCGCCGAACTGCAGCGCCAGACCCGGCCCGGCGGCCGCCGCCCAGTTCCACGTCATCCGGTACGGCCACTTGCCGCGCCCGTGGTCGAGGACGGCGAAGGCGCCTTCCCCGATCTCGTGCTCCCCCGAAGGCAGCGTCAGCCGCCCGTGCACGGGACGCCCGACGTCCTTGACCGTGTACTGGAAGCGCCGCGGCCCCCACGGGATCACCACGCCGAGCGACTCGTGCCCGTCCGGCAGGGGAACCTCGACATCGAGATCGATCACCCCGGGCGCCACGGCCCGGACCCGCGATCCCGACGGACCCTGCCGGACGCCGACCGCCACTCCCCCGCCCCGGACGGACGCCTCGCCGGCGCCGCTCCGATCGGGGAACACGGCGCCGCGCGCGAACGGCACCACGGCGTCCTTCCCGGTCTCCTCGCCCGTCTCGCGGTCGAGGACGTAGACGCCGTGCACTCCGGCGTAGTCGAGCGACGAGGCCACCAGCCCGATGATGTGCCGGGGCGTGACGATGCCCCAGTACTCCCACCGCTTCGCCCGTCCCCACCCGCGCAGGTTCGCGCGGTGCAGCGGCCGCCGCGTCCAGCCGACCGCGTCCGGGTCGAGCCGCCCGTCCGGAAGGCACAGGTCGACGGGTTCGGTGATCTCGCGCTCGTGCGTCCCCATCACCCGAGCGTACCGACTCGGCGGGCGGCGTCCCCGCAGCGGTTCAGGGGCAGGACACGCGGCGTTTAAATAACTCCATACCTCGGCCAGAGTTTCTCTGGTGCCATACCGGTCGATCTTCCCAAGGTGATCATTGAACCGCCCTGGAGCGCCGAGGAGCACGATCGCGCGCTGGACCGGCTCGCGGCGCGGGAGAACTTTCCGGTGGCGGCGCGGCTGCTGCCCGCCCGGCACCGCGCCGATCTGCGGGCCGTCTACGGCTTCGCGCGGCTCGTCGACGACATCGGCGACGAGGCGCCGCCGGAGCAGCGGTCCAAGCTGCTCGGGCTCGTGGACGACGACCTGGACCGCGTGTTCGCCGGCCGGACGCCGAACCTGCCGCAGTTACGGCGGCTGGCGGGGACGGTGCACGCGCACCGGATCCCGGCGGCGCCGTTCCGCGACCTGGTCCGGGCCAACCGGCAGGACCAGGCCGTCCACCGGTACGAGACGTTCGACGAGCTGGTCGGCTACTGCGCGCTGTCGGCCGCGCCCGTGGGGCGCATCGTCCTGCACCTGTTCCACGCGCACCGGCCCGCCCTGGTGGCGGCGTCCGACGACGTGTGCACGGCGCTGCAGGTGATCGAGCACTGCCAGGACGCGGGCCAGGACTACCGGGCCGGGCGCGTCTACCTGCCCGGCGCGGACCTGCGGCGGTTCGGCTGCGCCGAGGCGGACCTGGGGCGCCCGGTGACGCCGACGCGGCTGCGCGGCGTGCTGGCGCTGCAGGCCGGCCGCGCCGCCGAGCTGCTGGACCGGGGCGCGCCGCCGCTCATGGCCGGCCTGACCGGATGGGCGCGGATCGCCGTCGCGGGCTACGTGGCCGGCGGCCGCGCGGCTCTGTCGGCCCTGCGGCGCGGGCGCTACGACGTGCTCGCGCACCGGCCGCGCCCGCGGCACGCCACGCTGCCCGCCAGGTGGGCGCGTGTTCTTGGAGGGGGACGATGACTGTGCTGCCGGACGGAGGCGTGCGAGCGCTGACGCACCCCGCCCTCAGAGGGGGTGTGCGATGACGGTGTCGGAGGCGTGCGAGCGGTCCGAGCGGGTGGTCGAGGCGTACCGGCACTGCGAGCGGGTGGTGCACGAGGAGGCCCGCAACTTCTCCTACGGGATCCGGCTGATGCCGGCGCCGAAGCGGCGGGCGATGAGCGCGATCTACGCGTTCGCGCGCGGCATCGACGACATCGGGGACGGCCCGGAGCCGGCGTGCGTGCGGCTCGACCTGCTGGACCGGTCGCGGCAGCGGCTGCTGACCGTGCAGGAGGTGCTGCGGCGGCGCGCGGACGTCCGGGCGCTGGAGGGGCATCCGGTGCTGACCGCGCTGGCGGACGCGGCGGGCCGCTACCCGATCCCCCTTGACGCGTTCGACGAGCTGATCGACGGCTGCGAGGACGACGTGCGGGGCGCCGACTACGACACGTTCGACGACCTGCTGCGGTACTGCCAGCGGGTCGCCGGGACGGTCGGGCGGCTGTCGCTCGGGGTGTTCGGGTCGGACGGCCGGCAGCGGGCGGAGGGCCTCGCCGACTCGCTCGGCGTCGCGCTGCAGCTCACCAACATCCTGCGCGACCTGCGCGAGGACCGGCTGGCGGGCCGCGCCTACATCCCGCGCGAGGACCTGGACCGGTTCGGCTGCACGCTGGAGCTGGACGAGTCGGGCACGTTCATCGACCCGCCGTGGCGGCTGAACAAGCTCGTCGGCTTCCAGGCGGAGCGGGCCCGCGCCTGGTACGCGGAGGGGCTGCGGCTGCTGCCGCTGCTGGACCGGCGCAGCGCCGCCTGCACGGCGGCGATGGCGGGCATCTACCGGCGGCTGCTGGAGACGATCGCGGCGCAGCCGTCCATCGCGCTGAACGGCCGCGTGTCGCTGCCGACCTGGCAGAAGGCTGTGGTGGCGGCGCGCGCACTGTCGGGAGTCGAGCGGTGACCGGCGCCGGACGGACGCCGGCGCCGGGGGTGGCGTCATGAGCGTGGGCGAACCGCCGGGAGCGGCGCAGGAGTCGGGGGTGGCATCGTGAGCGTGGTCATCGTGGGCGGCGGGCTCGCGGGTATCAGCGCCGCCATCGCACTGCAGGAGTCGGGCGTGCCGGTGACGCTCGTCGAGTCACGCCCGTGGCTCGGCGGCGCCACGCACTCGTTCGTCCGGGGCGAGCTGAGCGTCGACAACGGGCAGCACGTGTTCCTGCGGTGCTGCTCGGCGTACCAGGGGCTGCTGCGCAGGCTGCGCGCCGACCACCTGGTGGAGGTGCAGGACCGGTTCGACGTCGCCGTCCTGCGGCCGGGCGCGGAGCGGGCGCGGCTGCGCCGGGCGCGGCTGCCGAGCCCGCTGCACCTGGTGCCCGCGCTGGCCCGGTACTCGCCGCTGGCGCCCGGCGACCGGCTCCGCGCGCTGCGCGCCGCGGCCGGGCTCGGCCGCCTCGACCCCGCCGACCCGGTGCTCGACACGATGTCGGCGGGGACGTGGCTGGCCGAGCGGGGCCAGCGGACGTGGGCGCGGCACGCGCTGTGGGGGCTGTTCATCACGGCGGCGCTCAACGCCGAGGTGGACGACGCGGCGCTCGGCCTGTCCGCGATGGTGTGCAAGCGGGCGCTGCTGGGACGGGCCGACGCGGCCGACATCGGGGTTCCGCTCGTCCCGCTGGAGGAGCTGCACGGGGGCCCGGCGCTGCGGCGCATCGCGGAGATGGGCGGGACCGTCCGGCTGAAGGCGAAGGTCGAGGCCGTCACCACCGACCCGAAGGTGGTCGTGGACGGCGTCCCGGTGGCCGCCGACGCGGTGGTCCTGGCGGTGCCGCACGAGGCGGCGGCGCGGCTGCTGCCCGCGCAGGCGCTGCCCGAGCCGCTGCGCTGGCCCGAGCTGGACGCCAGCCCGATCGTGAACGTGCACGTCGTCTTCGACCGGCGGGTGATGGACGCGCCGTTCGCCGCCGCCGTCGCCTCGCCCGTCCAGTGGGTGTTCGACCGGACGGCGGTGAGCGGGCTGCGCCGCGGCCAGTACCTCGCGGTGTCGCTGTCGGCCGCCGACCGGTGGATCGACATGCCGACCGCCGAGCTGCGCGCCCGGTTCGTCCCGGAACTGCGGCGGCTGCTGCCGGCCGCGCGGGACGCCGCCGTCCGGGAGCTGTTCGTGACGCGGGAGCGGCGGGCGACGTTCCGGCAGCGGCCCGGCAGCGCGGCGGCCCGGCCCGCCGCGGCGACACGGGCGCCGGGTCTGTTCCTGGCCGGCGCGTGGACCGACACGGGCTGGCCCGACACGATGGAGGGAGCAGTGCGCAGCGGCCTCACCGCAGCGCGGCTGGTCCGCCGCCACCTGGAGGGGGTGAGGGACCGGTGACGCGCGCATCCGCCGGTCCTCAACCGATCCGCGACGACCTGGGCAAGGTGAGGACGCTGTGACCACTGTCTCCGCCCGTCCTCGACCGGTCCACCACAACTTGGGCAGGGTGAGGACGCTGTGACGACCGTTCCGGTCTCGATGACCGATGTCCGGGAGCTGGTCGACGGGGCGCTGCGCGCCGCCGTCGGCCGGCTCGATCCGCGCACGTACCGTGTGGCGGCCTACCACCTCGGCTGGACGGACGAGGAGGGCCACCCGCGCAAGGCGCCGGCGGGGAAGGCGCTCCGCCCGGCGCTCGCGCTGCTGTCGGCGCGCGCGGCGGTGGCTCCGCCGGAGAGCGCCCTGCCGGGGGCCGTCGCGGTGGAGCTGACCCACGCGTTCTCGCTCCTGCACGACGACATCATGGACGGCGACCGGACGCGCAGGCACCGTCCGGCGGCATGGACGGTCTTCGGTGAGGCGTCCGCGATCCTGGCCGGCGACGCGCTCCTCGCCCTTGCCGGCGAGGTCCTGCTGGAGGCGCCGGGGCAGGGCTCGGCGAAGGCGGCGCGCGCGCTGTCGGCCGCCGTGCGCCGCCTCATCGCCGGTCAGTCGCTCGACATGGACTTCGAGACCCGGCGGCAGATCAGCGTGGACGAGTGCGTCGCCATGGCGTCCGACAAGACCGCCGCGCTGCTGGCGTGCTCCTGCTCGATCGGGGCCGTCCTGGACGGGGCGTCCGAGTCCCTCTCGGACGCGCTGGAGGCGTTCGGCACGGACCTCGGCGTCGCGTTCCAGCTCGTCGACGACCTGCTCGGCATCTGGGGCGACCCCGCGACCACCGGGAAGCCGGCCATGTCCGATCTGCGGTCCCGCAAGATGTCGCTGCCGGTCGTGGCGGCGCTGAACTCCGGCACGCCGGAGGCGGCGGCGCTCGCCGAGCTCTACGCGCGGCCCGAGCCGTCCGAGGAGGACGTCGCCGAGACCGCCGCGCTCGTGGAGGCCGCGGGCGGGCGCGCCTGGGCCGAGATCGAGGCGGAGAGCCGCATCCAGCGCGCCGCCGAGCACCTGCTGTCCGCCCGGCTGCCGGAGCCCGTCCGCGCCGAGTTCCTCCGCATCGCCGACTTCGTCACCCGCCGGGACCACTGAGAGATCCGGGATCACGATGACAACGCTGGAAACGCCGGAAACACCGGAGCGCACCGGATCGCGGACGGCCGCCGAGGCGCTGGACGCCGCCCGCGACCACCTGCTGCTGCTCCAGTCCCCGCAGGGCTGGTGGAAGGGCGAGCTGCAGACCAACGTCACGATGGACGCCGAGGACCTGCTGCTGCGCGAGTTCCTCGGCATCCGCACCGACGAGGACACCTACGAGGCGGCCCGCTGGATCCGGTCGCAGCAGGCCCCGGACGGGACGTGGGCGAACTTCCACGACGGCCCGCCGGACCTGTCCACGACCGTCGAGGCGTACGTGGCGCTGCGGCTCGCCGGGGACCTGCCGGACGCCGGGCACATGATCCGCGCCGCCGCCTACATCCGCAGCGAGGGCGGCGTCCCGGCGGCCCGCGTGTTCACCCGGTTCTGGCTGGCGATGTTCGGCCGGTGGTCGTGGGACGACCTGCCGGTGGTGCCGCCGGAGATGGTGTTCCTGCCGCGCTGGTTCCCGCTGAACGTCTACGACTTCGCGTGCTGGGCGCGGCAGACGATCGTCCCGCTGGCGGTGGTGGGCGCGCTGCGTCCCGTCCGGCCGCTGCCGTTCGAGCTGGACGAACTCGTCCCCGACTACGACGTCCCGCGCAAGGGCGGGCGGGGCCTGCCCGGCTGGGGCGCGGCGTTCGGGGCGCTCGACAAGGCCCTGCACCTCTACCGGCGGCGCCCGCTCAAGGGCCTGCGGGACGCGGCGCTGCGCCGCGCCGGCGAGTGGATCGTCGCGCGGCAGGAGCGGGACGGGTCGTGGGGCGGCATCCAGCCGCCGTGGGTGTACTCGCTGCTGGCGCTGCATCTGCTCGGCTACGGCCTCGACCACCCGGTCGTACAGCGCGGCCTGGACGGGCTCGAGCGGTTCACGATCCGGGACGAGAAGGGGCGGCGCCTGGAGGCGTGCCAGTCCCCCGTCTGGGACACCGCTCTCGCGATGAACGCGCTCGCCGACGCGGGCCTGCCGGAGGGCCACCCCGCCCTGGAGCGGGCCGCCGAGTGGGTGATCGGCGAGGAGGTGAAGGGGCCGGGCGACTGGTCGGTGCGGCGCCCCGGCCTGCCGCCGGGCGGCTGGTCGTTCGAGTTCGACAACGACTGCTACCCCGACGTCGACGACACCGCCGAGGTCGTGATCGCGCTGAACCGCGTCCGGCACCCGATGGCGGAACCGGCGATCGAGCGGGGGGTCCGCTGGATGGCGGGGATGGCGTCCAGGGACGGCGGGTTCGGCGCGTTCGACGCCGACAACACCCGCGAGCTGTGCCGCAGGCTGCCGTTCTGCGACTTCGGCGAGGTGATCGATCCGCCGTCCGCCGACGTCACCGCGCATGTGGTGGAGGCGATGGCGCACCGGGGCATGGCCGACTCGCTGCTGGTGAAGCGGGCCGTCGTGTGGCTGCTGAAGGCGCAGGAGCCCGACGGGTCGTGGTTCGGCCGGTGGGGCGCCAACCATGTGTACGGGACGGGCAGCGTCGTCCCGGCGCTGATCGCGGCGGGCGTCCGGCCGGAGAAGCCGGTGATCCGGGACGCGGTCGGCTGGCTGGAGCGGCACCAGCGCGACGACGGCGGCTGGGGCGAGGACCTGCGCTCCTACCGCGACCGGTCGTGGGTCGGGCACGGCGCGTCGACCGCGTCGCAGACGGCGTGGGCGCTGCTCGCGCTGCTCGCCGCCGGCGAGCGCGGCCCGGCCGTCGAGCGCGGGGTCCGCTGGCTCGCCGAGCGCCAGCGCCCGGACGGGACGTGGGACGAGGACCACTTCACCGGCACCGGCTTCCCCGGCGACTTCTACATCAACTACCACCTGTACCGGCTGGTGTTCCCGCTCGCGGCGCTCGGCCGGTACCTGAAGGGGTCCTGACAGATGGCGATGCCACTGCGCCAGAGCCTGCGCGTCGGCGGGTACGTCCTGCGCAACAAGCTGGCGGGGCGGTCGAAGTTCCCGCTGATCGTCGAACTGGAGCCGCTGTACGCGTGCAACCTGGCGTGCGCCGGCTGCGGCAAGATCCAGCATCCGGCGGACGTGCTGAAGCAGCGGATGCCGGTCGAGCAGGCGGTCGCCGCCATCGAGGAGTGCGGCGCGCCGATGGTGTCGATCGCGGGCGGCGAGCCGCTCATGCATCCGCAGATCGGCGAACTGGTCGACCGGCTGATCAAGATGAAGCGGTACGTGTTCCTGTGCACGAACGCCGCGCTGATCCCGAAGAAGATCGATCGGTTCGCGCCGTCCCGCTACTTCGCGTGGGCGGTGCACATCGACGGGCTGCGGGAACGGCACGACGCGTCCGTCTGCAAGGAGGGCGTGTTCGACCAGGCGGTCGAGGCGATCAGGATGTGCCGGGAGCGCGGGTTCCGGGTGACGACGAACACGACCGTGTTCAACACCGACACCCCGCAGACCGTCATCGACGTCCTCGACTACCTGAACGACGACCTGCGCGTCGACCAGATGATGATCTCGCCGGCGTACGCGTACGAGAAGGCGCCCGACCAGGACCACTTCCTCGGCGTGCAGGAGACGCGGAACCTGTTCGCGAAGGCGTTCGCGGACGGCAGGCGCAAGCGCTGGCGGTTCAACCACTCGCCGCTGTTCCTCGACTTCCTGGAGGGGAAGGCCGATTTCCGGTGCACGGCGTGGGCGATCCCGTCGTACTCGCTGAAGGGCTGGCAGCGGCCCTGCTACCTGATGGACGACGGCTACTGCGACTCCTACCAGGAGCTGCTCGACACCACCGACTGGGACGCCTACGGCCGGGGACGCGACGACCGCTGCGCGAACTGCATGGCGCACTGCGGCTACGAGCCCACCGCCGTGTTCGCGACGATGGGCTCGCTCAAGGAGTCGATCCGCGCGATACGGAGCGTGTGATCCCGCGCGCCTGCCCTCGGCGAGGGCCGGCGCCCGGGGTCACTCCGGCTCGTCGCGCAGTTCCTCGATGACGTCGTGGACGGCGTCCATGAAGGCGTCGGCGTCGTCCGCCAGGCCGGGTTCGAGGGACACGCCGAAGCACAGCTCGCGGTCGACGCCGAGCGCGGCGATCGCGAGCGGCGCGCCGGGCGCGAGCGGGACGATCGGGTACACGGCGGTGAGGGGCGCGCCGGCCAGCCGCAGCGGCTTGTCCGGCCCCGGAAGGCTGGACACGGTGCCCTGCAGGAAGCGGCCGCTGTACGACATGCGGGCGAACCGGGCGTGCAGCGGCCCCGGCATGACGCGTCCCGCCTGCCACATCACGAACCACGCGGCCTGCGCGCGGGTGCCGGACCGCAGCACGCGGCTGCGCTTGGCGATCAGCGCGAGACGGTCGGCCTCGGCCATCTTCCCGACCGGCAGGTCGACCATGACGGCGGTCGTGTGGTTGCCGACCATCGCGCTGCCGGGCGGACGCATCATGAGCGGCACGGCGACGCGGCAGCTGTCGGGCCGCCCGTCGTCCTCGCTGACGACGCGGTTCAGCGCGCCCGCGACCGCGCACAGCACGACGTCGGTGACGCGGGCGCCGTAGCGGCGCCCCACGTCCCGGACCGTCGCCAGCGGCAGCTGCATGGAGCCGAACCGGCGGCCGGACGTCCCGCCGCCGGGCAGCCGCTCCGGCCTCGTCACGGCGGTGGCGAGCTGGCCGAGCCCGACCACGGTGGCGAGGGCCTTCTGGAACGGCTTGCGCGGGAACTTGGCGCCGAGGTTGTCGGGCGGCGGCTCCATCAGGTACATCGCCTGCGCGACGATGCCGACTCCGTCGGCGACGACGTGGTGCATCAGGTACACGACGGCGGTGCGGCCGGGCTCGGCGCCCTTCATCACGACCATCCGCCACGGCGGCCGGTCGAGCGGCAGCCGCTCGGACTGGATCTCGGCGACCGCGGCGCGCAGCCCGGCCATGCCGTCGACGTGCCGTTCGGCGACGTGCCACTCCCAGTCGACCGGGTCGTGGTCGTGCCAGACGGGGCGGCGCCAGCGGCCCCGCCGGACGAGCCGCTGCCGGAACCTGGGCAGCCCGGGCAGCCGTTCCCGGATGACGCGGACGAGATCGTCGCGCCCCACCTCGCCCCGCGAGGTGTCGAGCATGATGACGCCGCCGGCCTGCTGCGGGGCGGCGGGCGTCTCCACGGCGAGGAAGAAGGCGTCGGGACCCTGGACGCGGGCGGCCGGAGGGTGGGCGATGCGTTCGGCGAGATACACGGGGACCACCACGAAGGGGACGGCGGCCACCGCGTCCACCAGGAAGTGGTTCGCGGTCGCCAAGATGACGTAGAGCGTAAGAAGGATGTGGGTGACGTTCAACCACTGCACCCAGCGCTTCGCCTTCACGCGCGCGAGTTCGACGCCGACCCACATCGTCCAGGCCATGTGCAGGGACGGGACGGCGGCGAACTGGTCGGCGTGCTCGACCATCGGCGAGCCCCACGAGCCCCAGGTGCGGCCCTCGGTGACGGTGTCGACGAACCCGAGGTCGGGCATCAGCCGCGGCGGCATGACGGGGAACAGGGCGAAGCACGCGAGGCCGGCCACGTTGAGCATGACGAAGGAGTTCCGGGCCGTCCGGTACCGCTCGGGATGGCGGATGAATAACCAGGTGAGCAGTGCCAGCGCGCTCGCGATGTAGGTGATCGCGTACTCGTAGTTGGCCAGGACGCGCAGGGCCGGCTGGTCCGCCAGCCAGCCGTTGAGGGCCGGCTCGATGTCGATGTGCAGGGCCCGTTCCAGCCGGTAGAGCATCTCGCCGTGGGCGCGGGCCTCCGGCCGCCTCACCTCCTCCGGCAGCATCGTGACCAGCGAGTACACCGCGAAGAGCGCCAGGCCGAGCAGCAGCTCGGCCCTGGCGCGGGGCCTGTCGCCCGTGGCGCCCGGCGTCACGGCCGCGTCCGGCGCGGCCACCGCCTCGTGTGTGCCCATCGTCCCCCTCGGATCTGGTGCCTACCCAGGATTCGCGGAATCAGACGGTGCCGCCCGGTATCGGGGATCATGCCCGGTTCACCGAGAGCGAAGCCTTCCCCTGTCGCCGGAATGTCCGGGAACCAACTGGCCGATCCGTACGTCTTCGATATATCGTTGTCGTATCGCGAGGGATCATAGAGAGATCTCAGAAGGTGGTGCAGAACATGGGACACACACACGGACACGGCCCCTGGGGACGCGGTGACTTCCCGAACCTCGGCGCGCTGTTCGGCGGCGCGCCCGGTGCGCCCTTCGGCGGCGGGCCCGGCGGGTTCGGTCACGGCCCGCGTCCACCCTGGGCGCGCGGGCGCGGCGGCCCGTGGGGCCGGGGCGCCGGCGGCGGCCGGGCGCGCAAGGGGAACGTCCGCGCGGCGATCCTCGTGCTGCTGGCCGAGGAGCCGCGCAACGGCTACCAGATCATCCAGGAGATCAACGAGCGCAGCGGCGGGGCCTGGAAGCCCAGCCCCGGCGCCGTCTACCCGGCCCTCCAGCAGCTCGCCGACGAGGGCCTGATCAGCGGGGACGAGGCGGGCGGCCGCCGCACCTTCCACCTCACCGACGAGGGCCGGGCCCACGTCGAGGAGAACGCCGACCGGCTCGCCGAGCCGTGGGCGGAGATGACGCCCGACTTCGGCGAGGGCGTCCCCGAACTGTTCAAGCAGGCCGCGCAGACGGGGGCCGCGGTGATGCAGATCGTCCACTCCGGGTCGTCCGAGCAGGTCGCCCAGGCGAGGGACGTCCTGGCGGAGACCCGGCGCGACCTGTACCGCATCCTGGCCGACGACCTCGACGACACGAGGCCGGCCACGGCAGACGACCCGACCGCTGAAGACGAGGAGTAGAGATGGCACATCAGGACGAGATCCGCATCGGCGACGCCGAGCGCGACGCCGTCATGGTGGCCCTGCACGACCACTTCGCCGAGGGACGCCTGGACCGCGGAGAGCTGGACGAGCGCATGGACGCCGTGCTGTCCGCGAGGACGCGCGGCGACCTGCGCACGCTCGTCAAGGACCTGCCGTCCCCGACCGGGCTGCCCGAACCGGTGAAGGCGGCCGCTGCGGGCGCCCCGCCCGTGTTCGGCGGGCCCGTGTTCGGCGGGCCTGTGTTCGGCGGGCCGGGGCACCCCGCGTGGCAGAGCCATCACCGGCACATGGCCCACCGTCATGGGCCGCGTTTCCCGGCGTTCCCGCTGCTGCTCGGGGTGTTCCTGGTGCTGGCGTTCACGGTCGGGCCGGGCGCCGGGTTCCTGGCCGTCCTGCAGGTCGCGCTGGTCGTCTGGGTGGTCCGCGCGGTCCTGCTGGCGTTCGGGGTGCGGCGGTCGCGCCGGCACCTGCCGGGCGCCTGACCCGGCCCGCGTCAGGGGAGGCCGGCGTCGCGGGCGATGAGCCCGGCCTGCGTGCGATTCGCGCAGCCGAGCTTGTCGAGGACACGGGAGACGTGGCCCTTGACGGTCGCCTCGCTGAGGTGGAGGCGGCGCGCGGTCTGCGCGTTGGACAGCCCCTCACCGAGGCAGGCCAGCACCTGCGTCTCCCGCTCGGTGAGGCCGTCGAGGAGAGCGCGCGTCCGGTCCCGGTCGGACGCGCGCCCGGTGGCGGCGCCGAGCAGCCGCATGGTCGCGGCCGCCGACATCACCGTGTGCCCGTCCGCCGCGACCCGGACCAGCTTCACCAGGTCCTCGGGCGGCGTCGACTTCAGCAGGAACCCGGCCGCGCCCGCGCGCAGCGCACGGAGCACGTACTCGTCGGCGTCGAACGTGGTCAGCGCGACGACGACGGGCGGGGAGCGCAGCGCGGCGATCCGCTCGATGGCGGCGAGGCCGTCCACGCCCGGCATCCGCAGGTCCATGAGCACGACGTGCGGGCGGTACCGGACCACCGCCTCGACGCCGGAGGCCCCGTCGTGCGCCTCCCCGACCACCTCGACGTCGTCGGCCGCGCCGAGGATCGTGCGCAGGTGCGCGCACACCATCGGCTCGTCGTCCACCAGCAGCACCGTGATCTGCGTCTGCCGCTGAGGGGACGCCGCCCGGGCGCTCATGAGGCGGGCCTCGCGACGGGGACGTAGGCGGGCAGGGACGCCATGACGCGGAAGCCGTCCTCGTGCGGGCCCGCCGTGAACGTCCCGCCGATCAGCTCGACGCGTTCGCGGAGGCCGGCGAGGCCCGTCCCGGAACCGCTGGCGGCCAGCTCGGCGTCCGGCGCGCGGGCGGGAGCGGCGTTCCGGACGCTCAGCGTCACCCCGTCCGTGCGGTAGCGGACGTCCACGTGGACGGCGGCGCCCGGCGCGTGCTTGCGCGCGTTCGTCAGCGCCTCCTGCACGATCCGGTACGCGGTGCGTCCGACGGCGGGCGACGCGGACGGCGGGTCGCCGTGCTCGGCCAGCTCGACCGGGACGCCGACCGCCGCCGACTCCGCCACCAGCGCGGACAGGTCGGGCAGCGGTTCCGCGGGGGCCTGCCCGGGGGCGCGGCGGAGCAGCCCGATGACATCCCGCAGCTCTTCGAGGGCCTGGCAGCCGGTGCCGCGCAGCTCCTCGGCGGCGGTGCGGGTCGGCTCGTCCGGCGCCTGGACGCGCAGTGCCCCCGCCTGCAGCACCATGAGCGTCACCCGGTGCGCGACGACGTCGTGCATCTCGGCGGCGAGCCGGGCGCGCTCCTCCGCGCGGGCCCGCTCGGCGAGCAGATGCCGCTCCCGCTCGGCCCGCTCCGCGCGTTCGGTGAGGGCCTGCAGGGCGCGGCGGCGGGCCGCGGTGTACATGCCGAGCAGCGCGGCGCCGGTCACGACGGCGACGCTGCGGAAGATCGTCGCATCGACACTGCCGGTCTCCCCGGCCATGAAGTGCCGCATCGCCGATTCGGGGAGCACGTCGCCCATCCGGGCGATCGGGACGAGCAGCGCGGCGACGGGCAGTCCGCGGAGCCAGGCCGGGCGGCCGCCCTCGCGCGGGAACGCCATCGCCGCGTAGGCGGCGAGCGGCGCGGTCGGCGGCCACCAGATCACCTGGTCGAGGCTGTGATCGGCGTCCACCCGCAGCAGCGTGCCGGGGGCGGCCAGCTCCACCAGCCAGCCGAGGACGGCGACGCCGGCGGTGATCCAGCCGACCGTCATCGGGGCGCGGCGGCGGAAGAGCAGGGCGAGCGCGGGCACCAGCAGGAGCAGCAGCACCGCGCCGCCGCGCCAGCGGACGATCGTGTACGGGTCCATGACGGTGAACCAGGTGACGGCCACCCCGGACAGCACGACGACGCCATCGGCGATCAGGTCACGGGGCCGTCCGGGTGGGAGGAGGCCAGCGAGGACCCATAGCCGTGCAGGCAGGCGCGCACGTGCTCCTCGTGAGGGGACGCTCGCCCGCTGCACTCCGCTCATCCCAATACGGTACGCACCTGACACGGGCCGGCCACCCCTACGAAAGTCGTGTGCCCAAGCCCGTTCGTAGGGTCCGGCCACGACGAACCGCGCTGCCGGCGGGCCCTTCCCTCGGCTGAAATCGGCCGCATGATGGTCAAGCGCCTCCTTCGCGGGCGGACGCCTCTCCGCACCCCGCACCCGGTCACGCGCCTTCTCCGCGGGCGGACGGCCCTCCGTACCCCGCCGCTGGTCAGGCTCGTCGTGCGGGGCCTCGCCGCGCACCGCGCCCGGCTGCTGCTGTCGATGGTCGCGGTGGTCGCCGGGGTCGCGTTCGTCGCCGGCACGCTGATCTTCTCCGCCACGCTGGACCGCTCGTTCGACCGCGCCTTCGCCGAGCTCGGCCGCGGCACGGACGTGCTCGTCCGGTCGCAGCGGGCGTTCGAGCCGGGGCTCGGGGAGCGGTCGGCGGAGCGTCCCGTCCCGGCGTCGGTGCTGGCGGCCGTCCAGGGCGTGGACGGGGTGGCGAAGGCGCACGGGGTCGTCACCGGGTTCGCCGCCGTCGTCGACCGGCACGGGAAGATCGCCGGCGCCGAGCCGCAGACGGGCGTCGCCTGGGACGGCGACCCGGACCTGTCGCTGCCCCGCCTGACGTCCGGGCGCCCGCCGTCGGCCGCGGACGAGGTCGCGATCGACGTCACCACCGCGCGCGGCTCCGGCTACCGGATCGGCGACCGGGTGACGGTGGCGCTGCTGTCCGGGGAGCGGACGTTCCGGCTCACCGGCCTGTTCGAGGTGGGCGACTCGGCGCTGAGCGACCAGCTCGCGATGACCGCGTTCACGTCCGCCACCGCGCAGCGGCTGCTGGCCGACCGTCCGGGGACGTATGCCCGGATCGTCGTGCACGCGGACGACGGCGTGTCGCAGGAGCGGCTCCGGGACGCGGTCGCGGCGGCGCTGCCGCCCGGGGTCGAGGCGATCACCGGGCGGCAGTCGACGGACGAGCGGGCGGCGCCGGTCACGTCGATCCTGGAACTGATCCGGACGTTCCTGCTGGTCTTCGCCGTCATCGCCGTGTTCGTCGGCTCGTTCATCATCTTCAACACGTTCGCGATGCTGGTGAGCGGACGGATCCGGGAGCTGGCGCTGCTGCGCGCGGTCGGGGCGTCGCGCGGGCAGGTGACGCGGTCGGTGCTCGGCGAGGCGGCCGGGGTCGGGCTGGCCGGATCGGCGCTGGGCCTGGCGGCCGGTGTGGGCGTCGCGATCGGGCTCGGCCGCCTGATGACGGTCGCCACGGGAGGGGAGGCGCTGCCGTTCGGGACGCCGGTGGTGTCGGCCACGACGGTGATCGTGTCCTGCGCGGTGGGGACGCTCGTCACGCTGGCCGCCGCGTTCCTCCCCGCCCGGCGCGCGGCGCGGATCCCGCCCGTGGCGGCGCTCCGCGAGGGGACGGCCGCGCCGCGGCCGCTGCGGGGCCGGGTCATCGGCGCCGGTGCCGCCTTCGCGGCGGGCGCCGGGCTCGTCGCGGCCGGTTCCGCGGCGGACGAGCTGGTCGTGACCGGCGCCGGCGCGCTGGCGCTGATGACGGCGGCGGTCGCGGCGTCGCCGCTGCTGAGCGGTCCCGCGATCCGCGTGCTGGCCTGGCCGTTCGCGCGGTTCGGCGGCAGCGCGGGCCGGATGGGCGCGCGGAACGCGCTGCGCGATCCCCGGCGGACCGCGGCGACCGCCGCCGCGCTGATCATCGGGCTGGCGCTGATCGCGGCGGTGTCGGTGATCGTCCAGTCGATGGCGGCGTCGGTGGACCGGCAACTCGACGCGGGCCTCACCGCCGACTACCGGGTCACCGGGCGCAGCCAGATCACGCCGGTGGCGCCGGACGCCGTGCGCGCGGCGGCGGGCGTCGCGGGCGTGCGGTCGGCGATCCCGATCCGCACGGCCCGGTTCGAGCTGGACGGATCCGTGCGGACGGCCGCGGCGGGGGCGCCGGGCGAGCTGCTCGGCCATTTCCGGCTGCCGCTGGAGTCGGGGTCGCCGCGCGTCCACGGCGACGAGCTGCTCGTCGGCCGCAGCGTCGCGAAAGCGCAGGGCTGGACGGTCGGGAGCACGATCGAAGGCCGGTACCAGGATGGGGCGAGACGCACGTTCCGCATCGCGGGGGTCTACGCCGACCGTCCGTCCATCACCGCGTCCGCGCCGAGCATGATCATCGACTGGGCGGGCTACCGGGCGCACGCCCCGGACGCGCCCATCGACCGCATCGAGATCAACGTGACGGCCGCGTCCCGGAGCGCGCTGGAGGCGGCGCTCGCCCCGTGGCCCAACCTCGAACTCAGGGACCGCGCCCAGGTCAAGGAGGACGCCGCCGGGGATATCGGCCTGTTCCTCGACCTCGTCCTCGGGCTGCTGGTGCTGTCGGTGATCGTCGCCGCGCTCGGCATCGTCAACACGCTCGCGCTCGCGGTGACGGAGCGGACCCGCGAGATCGGGCTGCTCCGCGCGGTCGGCATGCAGCGCCGCCAGCTCCGCCGGATGATCCGCTGCGAGGCGGTCGCCGTCTCGCTGTTCGGCGCGGTGCTGGGCGTGGCCGCCGGGATCGTGCTCGGGATCGTCGTCCAGCACGCGATGGCGGAGGGGGACGCCGGCATGGAGGTGCTGGCGATCCCCTACCTGCGGCTGGCGGTGTACGTCGCGGCGGGGGCGCTGATCGGCGTCATCGCCGCCGTGTGGCCCGCCCGCCGCGCCGCCCGGATGAACGTCCTGCGGGCGATCGCGACGGAGTAGCTACGCCGCCGCTCGGGCGCAGTTCGCCGGGACGGCGTCGTGGAGGGCCCGCAGCCCGCGCGCGATCAGCGGGTGGTCGCGGCTGCCGCGCCGCACGCAGGTCAGCACGCGCCGCGTCGGGACGCCGTGGCCTGTCAGCGGGACCGCGACGACCGGCTGGTCGGACGGTCCCCCGGCCAGCCGCGGCACGAGCGACACGCCGAGGCCGTTCGCGACGAGCGCCCAGATCACCGACCAGGTGGTGGCGTTGTGCGCGAACCGGGGCGTGAATCCGGCGGCGGCGCAGTACGTCGCGACCTGCTGGTGGTGGGCGCAGACGTCGGGATCGACGCTGATCCACGTCTCGTCCGCCGCGTCCTCCAGCCGGACGCCGGGCCGGTGCGCGAGCGGGTGCCCGGCCGGGACGATGAGGTCGTAGGCCTCCTCCAGCAGCGGCTCCCGGTCGAAGCGCGGGTCGCCGGGCGGCGGCGCGTACACGGTGGGCTCGATGACCGCGATGTCGGTCCCGCCGGCGGCGAGGAGGCCCATGGCCACGTCGGTGTCGCATTCGCGGACCTCGACCTTGAGGTCCGGATCGTCCCGGAGCAGGGCCCCGGCGGCCGGGGCGACGAGCCCGCCGACCGCCGTGGTGAACCCGCACATGCGCAGCGGGCCCGCGGCCCCGGCGCGGTGCGACTCCAGGTCGGCGAGGGCCTCCTCCCACTTGGCGAGCAGCCCGTCGGCGTGCTCGATCAGCAGGTGCGCGGCCGGGGTGAGCCGCACCTTGCGGCCCTGCGGCTCCAGCAGCGGCACCTTCAGCTCACGCGCCAGCTCGCGCAGCTGGTGGGAGACCGCCGACGGCGTGAGGTGCAGCGACTCCGCCGCGGACGTGACCGTGCCGTACTGGTGGACGAGCCGGAGCATGTGCAGCCGCCGCAGATCAATCATGTAACCATATTGCATGATCCAATGCGGAAATCTGAAATGGACGGCAACGTTCGGCCGGTTGCAGACTGCGGTACATGAACGAGAACACGCTTGTCTCCCGGCACCTCACCAGCGAGGGCATCGTCGTCTGGACCCGCTGCTCGTGCGGGCGCCTCCGCATGGACCTGCTCCCCCACGGCACCGCCCGGCCCCTGACCGCCGGTCCCTGCCCCCACGGTCCGGGCCGAGGATGACCACCCGCGGCCCGGCGCACGGACCCGAGCTAGGCGAGGGTGACCTCGTAGTGGAGGGTGCGGTAGTGCTTCACCCGGTGGGCGAGCGGCACCGCGAAGCCCTGCAGGAACGGGTGCTTGCGGGCCAGGAGCCGGCGGATCGGCTGCGACTCCTCCTCGGTGAGCAGCCGGGTGCGTCCGCGCACCGCCGGACCGGTGACCTTCCCCCGGAAGGTGCTCGGCGCGATCTCCACCTCCGGGTTGCGCGCCAGCCGCTTCGACTTGAACGCCTTGTCGTAGGTGCGGAAGTAGGCGTGGTCGCCGAGCACGACGACATTGACCGGCGTCCCGACGGGCGTTCCGTCCTTGCGGTAGGACGTCAGCAGGAAGGTCTTCTGCTTCTTCCAGCTCTCAAGCGTTGTTGTGGTGTTCATATCCAGGAGACGAGATACCCGCTCCCGGGCGTGACATCACCGTAGAGCTGCGGCTTCCGAGGCGAGTTCGCGAATGCGGTCCCAGTCGCCGTCGCGGACGGCGTCCGCCGGGGTCAGCCAGGAACCGCCGACGCAGCCGACGTTCTCCAGCGCGAGGTATTCGGCGGCGTTCCGTCGGCTGACGCCGCCGGTCGGGCAGAACCGGACCTGCGGGAGCGGCCCGCCGAGCGACTTCAGGTAGGCGGTGCCGCCGGCGGCCTCGGCGGGGAAGAACTTCATCGCCGTGATCCCGCCCTCCAGCAGCGCGATCGCCTCCGACGCGGTCGCGACGCCCGGCAGGAACGGCAGCCCGGTCGCCGTCATCGCGGCCTGGAGCCGGGGCGTGCAGCCGGGGCTGACCAGGAACCCGGCTCCGGCGGCGGCGGACCGCTCCGCGTCCTCGGGCCGGACGACCGTGCCGGCGCCGACCACCGCGTCCGGGACCTCCGCCGCGATCCGGGTGATCGCCTCCAGCGCGGACGGGGTGCGCAGCGTCACCTCGATCACCGGGAGGCCGCCCTCGACCAGGGCGCGGGCGAGCGGGACGGCGGCCCCTGCGTCGTCCAGCACCACGACGGGGACGACGGGGACGAGGTCGAACAGGTCTTCGGCGATCATGCGGGCTCCCTATCGGGCAGGACGTCGGGCAGGCTCTGCGCGAGCCGGACGGCGGCGCCGACCAGGGCCGGGCCGGGGTGGACGATCAGCGCGGTCGGGATGGCGCGCACGTAGTCCTCGACGGGGGGCTTCCCCTCGAAGCGGGCACGGAACGCGCTGTCCCGCAGCACGTCCACCATGCGCGGCAGGATCCCGCCGCCGAGGTAGACGCCGCCGCGGGCGCCGAACGTGAGGGCGACGTTGCCGGCGAGCGCTCCGAGCAGGGCGCAGAACATCCGCAGCGCCTCGTCGCACCGCGGGTCGTCGCGGCGCTCGCAGATCTGCTTGGCGGTGAGTTCCTCGCCGGGGTCGTCGTCGAGCGTCCCCAGGTACCGGTGGATGCGGGCGAGGCCGGCGCCGGAGAGCAGGTATTCGGCGGTGGCGGCGCCCTTCTCGGCGCGCAGGAGCCGCGTCACCTCGATCTCCCGGTCGGTCGCGGCGGGGAGGTCGACCTGGCCGCCCTCGCCGGGCACCGGCACCCAGCCGGACGGCGCCGGGACGAGCCCGGCGACGCCGAGGCCCGTGCCGGGGCCGACCACCGCGACCGCCGCGTCGGCAGCCGGGGCCTGCTCGCCGATGACGATCAGGTCGTCCGCGGTGAGGCGCGGGAGGGCGTAGGCGAGGGCCTCGAAGTCGTTGATGATGTCGAGGTGCGGCACGCCGAGGTGGGCGCGCACCGACTCCAGGGTCCCCCTCGGCCAGCCGGCGTTGGTCAGGTGGTACGTCCCGCCGACGACCGGGCCCGCCACCGCCAGGCACGCGGCGGACGGACGCGCGCCGGCCGCGTCGAGATAGGCGGCCGCGGCCTCGGCGAGCCCGGGATAGTCGCGGGTGGGGAGCGACCCGGCGTCGGACGGGACCCCGTCCGGGCCGTCCACCAGCGCGAACCGGGCATTCGTCCCGCCGACATCGGCGACGAGCCAGCTCATGCGCGCCTCCCGTGGCGGACGATCTGCCGCTCCCCCCGGTTCGCCGCGCTCATGCGAAGACCCCCGCGCCTCGCTCGGCCGGCCCCACGGCGTTCCGGAAGACCTGGAACAGCTCCCGTCCCGCGCCGTAGGTCTGGCCGGACGTCGCGGCGGCGGGCTCGCGGGCGGCGAACTCCTCGTCCGGGACGAGGACCTCCAGGACCCCCCTGTCCGCGTCGAGCCGGACGAGGTCGCCGTCGCGGACGCGGGCGAGGGGCCCGCCCGCCGCCGCCTCCGGTGACACGTGGATCGCGGCGGGCACCGCCCCTGAGGCGCCCGACATACGGCCGTCCGTGACCAGCGCGACCCGGTGGCCGCGGTCCTGCAGGACCGACAGCGGCGGGGTGAGCCGGTGCAGTTCCGGCATCCCGTTGGCGCGCGGGCCCTGGTTGCGGACGACCGCCACCACGTCCCGGTCCAGTTCCCCGGCGGCGAACGCCTCCTGGAGCCGTTCCTGCGTGTCGAACACGAGGGCCGGGGCCTCGATCACCCGGTGCTCCGGCTTCACCGCCGACACCTTGATGACCGCGCGGCCGAGGTTGCCGCGCATGGTGCGCAGGCCGCCGTGCGTGTCGAACGGTTCCGCGACCGGGCGCAGCACGCTCGTGTCTCCCGATCCGGTGACGGTGTCCCGCCACTCGGCCTTGCCGTCGAGGAACTCCGGGACCTTGCGGTATTCGGCGAGGGTGGCGCCGCCGACCGTCCGCGCGTCCTCGTGGAGGAGCCCGGCGTCGATCAGCTCGCCGATGAGGAACGCGGTGCCGCCCGCCGCGTGGAAGTGGTTCACGTCGGCGGTGCCGTTCGGGTAGAGGCGTGTCAGCAGCGGCGTCACCGTGGACAGCTCGTCGAAGTCGTCCCAGGTCAGCTCGATGCCCGCCGCCGCGGCCATGGCGACCAGATGCAGCGTGTGGTTGGTGGAGCCGCCCGTGGCGAGCAGGGCGACGACGCCGTTGACGAACGCGCGCTCGTCCAGCAGCTCGCCGATCGGCGTGTACTCGTCCGCCAGGTCGGTGATCTTCAGGATGCGCCTGCCGGCCGCCTCGGTCAGGGCGTCCCGCAGCTTCGTGCCCGGCGGGACGAAGCTGGCCCCCGGCAGGTGCAGGCCCATGACCTCCATGAGCATCTGGTTGGAGTTGGCCGTCCCGTAGAAGGTGCACGTGCCGGGCGAGTGGTAGGACGCGGCCTCGGCGGCGAGGAGTTGCTCGCGCCCGATCTCCCCGGCCGCGAACCGCTTGCGGACCTTCGCCTTCTCGCCGTTCGGCAGCCCCGAGGCCATCGGCCCGGCCGGCACCAGGATCACCGGCAGGTGCCCGAACGACAGCGCCCCGATCACCAGCCCCGGGACGATCTTGTCGCAGACGCCGAGCATCAGCGCGCCGTCGAACATGTCGTGCGACAGCGCCACGGCCGCCGCCATCGCGATCACATCCCGGCTGAACAGCGACATCTCCATGCCGGCGCGGCCCTGCGTGATGCCGTCGCACATCGCGGGCACGCCTCCGGCGAACTGCGCCGTCCCGCCCGCCGAGCGGATCGCGCCCTTCAGGATGTCGGGGTAGTCCTGGAGCGGCTGATGCGCCGAGAGCATGTCGTTGTAGGACGACACGATCGCGATGTTGGGCGTGACGTCGCCCCTGAGCCACAGCTTGTCCTGGACGCCGCACGCCGCGAAGCCGTGGGCGAGGTTCGCGCAGCCCATGCCGGTGCGCACCGGGCCCTCGGTCCGGGCGTCGCGGATCCGGCTCAGGTACGCGCCGCGCGTTCCGGCACTCCGCTCGACGACGCGCTGGGTCACTGCCTCCAGCACGGGATGTACGGCCATCGGAACGCTCCAGACCAGGGGGGATGTCTCGGTTCAGCAAGCTACCGAGACATAGGTCATCTCTTCAACCCTTCTTATGAATTTTGGATGACAAAAGTCGCTAGCTTGCGCCAACTAGACGGACTAAAAGGGGTCGTGCTTGACTGGCCGGATGCCCCGCCCCGCCGACCACCGTCCTCCAGCCCCCACTCACCGCCATCCAAAGGACGAGCGGAGCTCGGCGCGTCCCTCCACGGCCGGCGACGTGCTGAGCCTGATCCGCGAGGACGGCGTCGCCACCCGCGCCGACCTGGGCCGCCTCACCGGCCTGTCCCGTCCCGCGGTGGCGTCCCGGGTGGCGTCGCTGATCGCCCGCGGCCTCGTGGTCGAGCGGAGCACCGGCCCGTCCACCGGCGGACGCCCCCCGGCCCGGCTGGAGTTCAACGCCGCCGGCGGGACGGTCCTCGTCGCGAACCTCGGCCAGTCCCGCGGACAGCTCGCCGTCTGCGACCTCGCCGGGACGGTCCTCGCCCGCACCGACGGCCCCCCGGCCGAGACGTCCCCGGGCAAGACCCTCCCCAGCCTCCTCGACGAGTGGACGTCCCTGCTCACCTCCGCCGGGATCGACGAGTCGTCCGTCCGGGGCGCCGGGCTCGGCGTCCCCGACGCCGTCGAGCACGCCGCCGGACGCTGGGACACCGTGGAGATCACCGGCCCGGTCGCCGACCGCTTCGGCGTCCCCGCCTACCTCGACAACGAGGTCAACGCCGCCGCCATCGGCGAGCACCAGGCCCACCCCGGGGTGGAGGACCTCCTGTTCGTCAAGGTCTCCACGGGCATCGGCGCGGGCGTCATCGCGGGCGGCCGCATCCAGCGCGGCGCCCTCGGCGCGGCCGGCGAGATCGGCCACGTCCCCGTCCCGTCCGCGCTCGACGCACCGTGCCGCTGCGGCAACGTCAACTGCGTCGAGGCGATCGCCGGCGGCACCGCGCTCCTGGCCCGCTCCCCCGCCGACGACCTGCCCGGCCTCGCCGCGCTGGCCCGCTCCGGCGACCCCGCCACCGTCGCCCTCCTCCGCGACGCCGGCCGCCGCATCGGCGAGGTCGTCGCCACCGCCGTCAACCTGCTGAACCCGGCCGTGGTGGTGCTGGGCGGCGACCTGGTCGGCGCCGACGAACCCCTGATAGCGGGACTGCGCGAAATCGTCTACCAGCGCTCCACGGCCCTGGCGACCCGCACCCTCCGCATCGAACCGAGCCGCCTCGGCGAACAGGCGGGCCTCACCGGCTGCGCCGCTATGGTCCTGACCAACATCCTCTCCCCCACCGCCATCGACGCGACTTGATCAGGCCAGCGCTCCGGGCGCCGCCGCAGGCCCCGTTCGCGTCCGGGCAGCGGAAACCGGTGGGAAGTGTTTCGCGAGGTCAGAGGCCGTAGCGGGCGAGGACGTCGCGTTTGCGCGGGGCGAGGAATTTGCGGGTCATGCGGCTCGTGGTGAGCCAGGCTATGGCGTCCCCGTTCTTGGTGCTGGCCAGCATCTTGCCGACGAGGTAGGGGGCGACGTCGTCGACGTGGTCGCAGAGGATGTTGAGGATCCTGCGCTGGTCCGCCACCTGATCCGGCGCGGCGGCGGCCTCCCGGAGCCATCCCTCGGTGATGAGCATTCCGGGGCTGATCCAGCCGACGCGCACTCCCGTCCCGGCGGCCTCCTTCACCAGTGCGCGGGTGAAGGAATCAAGACCGCGCTTGG
This sequence comes from Actinomadura latina NBRC 106108, assembly GCF_001552195.1. Taxonomy (GTDB): domain Bacteria; phylum Actinomycetota; class Actinomycetes; order Streptosporangiales; family Streptosporangiaceae; genus Spirillospora; species Spirillospora latina. The sequence continues at coordinate 187,070 of NZ_BCQS01000017.1, read as the reverse complement.
TGGCCGAGTAGACGCCCATGCCGGGCCGGACGCGGCCGTCGCTGCCGCCGCCGAGGACGTTGAAGACCTGGCCGCCGCCATCGGCGCGCATGCCGCGGACCGCGACTTGGGAGCCGTACACGGTGCCGAGCATGTTCGTGGTGACCATCGATCGGACCTCGTCGGCCGGGGTCTCGACGATCGGACGGGTCGTGTGGGCGACACCGGCGTTGTTGATCCACAGGTCGACCCCGCCGAGTGCCTCCACCGCGGCGTTCCACAGCGCCTCGACCTGCGCGGCATCGGTGACGTCCACAGCGCGCCCATGCACCGTCACGCCGTCGGGCGCCTCATTCCGCAGCCGCCCGGCGGCCTCGTCCACCGCCGCCTGGGTACGCCCCGTGACGACCACGGAATGCCCCCGCCGCACCAGTTCACGCGCGAGCGCGAAACCGATTCCCCTGGTGCTGCCGGTGACGACCGTCTTGCGCATGGCTACTCCAGGGCTACGGCCAGGTTCGGGCCGAGTTGGCGAACGTCTCGGGGTCGCTGTGCACGGGCACCACGCAGAGCAGGTGGCCGCCCGGCGCGCGCAGGGTATGGGCTTCCTGCCAGCTCGACACCGGTTCCGCGCCCAGCGCCGTCAGGCGGGCGACCTCCGCCGCCAGGTCGTCGGTCTCGATGTCGAGGTGGTAGCGCGGCGCGTCGTCGACCGCCTGGACGACGGTGAACAGCCCGGCGACGGCGCCGGCCACGACGGTGAACTGCTCCTCGCCCGGCGCGGGAAACGCCTGCCCGCCCAGCGCCGCGGACCAGAAGTCCGCCGCCGCTCCGGCTTGCGCGGCAGGCGTGTCAATGAGGATCCCGACCAGCCGGCTGCGGTGCATGCCGGAAGGCTAGCCGCACCAACCCGGCCGGCCAAGGCCCGAGATCGGCGGCTCGGCGAGGAGGACGGCGATGACGGCTCGGCCGTCCGGGCCGCGAGGGCGGCGACGCACGGGAGGATGACGGGGAGGTGTCCGGCAGGGGGGCGCTAGGCGGCCTGGGAGCGGCTGGCGGCGGTCGTGGTGCGGCGGGCGAAGGCGCCGATCTCCTTGATGGCGGCGAGGCCCTCGCGGGAGATGTCGGCGAAGATCTGGAAGACGTGCATCTGGCCTTCCCAGATCTGCAGGGTGCAGGGGACGTCGGCGGCGCCGAGGCGTTCGGCCATCAGCTCGGCGTCGGCGCGGAGCACCTCGATCGAGCCGGCCTGGATGAGCGTGGGCGGCATGCCGGAGAGGCCCGCGTGGACGGGGCTCAGCCACGGGTCGGTGTACTCGGCGTCCGGGAAGCAGGTGCGGACCATGTCCCACATGCGCGGGGCGGGGATGAAGGGATCCAGGGCCGCGTTGGCGTGGGCGATCTTCGCGGTGATGTCCAGGTCGGTGAAGGGGGAGAGGGCGACGATGCCGGCCGGGCGGGGCAGGCCGGCGCGGAGGGCGTGGAGGGGGCCCATGAAGGCGAGGTAGCCGCCCGCGGAGTCGCCGGCGATCACGATGTCGTCCGGTTCACGGCTTTCCAGGAGCCACCGGTAGGCGTCGACGCAGTCGTCGATGGACGTCTGGATGGGGACGCGGGGCTGCATGCGGTAGGCGACCGAGAGGACGGGCATGCCGGCGGCCTGCGAGATGCGGGCGATCATGCGGCGGTGGGTGCGCAGGCCGCAGGCGACGAAGCCGCCGCCGTGGAAGTAGAGGATCACCTGGCGGGATCCGGTGGGCACGCCCCGGCCGCGGACCCATTCGGCCGCGCAGCCGAGGTTCCGGACCTTGGCGACCTTCGTTCCGCGCGGCGGCGGCAGGAGGGCCGCGCCCAGGTCGAGCAGCGGGGCGAAGCGCAGCGTGAACGGGGTCCACGGGAGGTGGGTGATGAGCGGCCGAACGAGCAGCCGCGCCAGGCGGGCGGCCAGCCGCGCGGGCCGGCCGCATCCCGCGCGTTCTTCGATCACCGGTGCGAGCGTCATCGTGCGTCCTCCCGCCGTCGCAGGCCGGGAGCATACCAAGTAAGTGCTTGGGTGCCTATGGGTGCAGGGTCTCGTCCGGCGGGCCCACGGTCACGCCGGTGAAGCGCACGGTGAGGCCCTCGCGTTCGGGGGCGCAGCAGTAGGGCCCGGCGGTGGCCTCGACGCCCGGCGGGAAGGGGGCGAGGCGGATCATCTGCCAGGGGCCGGAGCCGGCGCGGGCCCGGATCGTCACGGCGTCGCCCGAGCGGCTGGCCCGCAGGGTCACCTCCCGGCCCGTCCAGGGGACGGGGGCCGAGGACCAGTCGGAGACCCGGTGGGTCACCACCGCGCCCAACTGGAGGGCGCCGTCGCAGTACTCGACGCCCGCCTTGATCCAGGTCTCCTCGTCCAGGCGCACGAGGATGCCGGCCTGGTCGAACTGCTGGTCGTAGTCGGCGATGAACGAGACCTCGATCGCGGCCTCGGGCCCGAGGCGGGACAGGAGGGCGTGTCCGCTGTCGCGGTCGTAGCCGTAGGACGTCGTCCGCCAGAAGTCGCCGCCCTTCGCGGCGGTGACGAGCAGCGCGGAGCCGTCCCGCACGGCCCCGGGGGGCGGGTTGAGCCATTCACCACTGATCATGACCTGAAATCTACGGAAGGGGTGGAGTTAGCTCTACCTCCTTTCATGCGCCTTTCGCGTCGCGAGGCCGACGGAGGCCGAATCCGGCTCGGGTGTGATGCAGGTTACTCATAAGCGACAGGCTGACCAGGGTAAACTGCGCAAATGACCATGCTCGTGGCGCGCCGCCATGTCGACTACGGGCGCGTCACCAGCTGCAGCTGTTGCCGCGCGACGCACTGACGCCGCCGCCCCCTGCCCGGCGCCGTCCCGCGATCCCCCCCGGCGCGCACCCCCGCGCCCCCGGCGCCCACCCGCTCGCACCATCGCATTCCGCACGCTCGTGATGGCGCCGGACCCGCACGAACCCACCGCAGTCCCCGTCGCCCCCGTACAGCCCGAGGAGAGCCATGAGTGAGCACGCCGACCCCGCCCCGTCCGCCGAGGCCGGCTGGTCGTTCGAGACGAAGCAGGTGCACGCCGGCAGCGAGCCGGACCCGGCCACCGGCGCGCGGGCGGTGCCGATCTACCAGACGACCTCGTTCGTCTTCCGCGACACCGAGCACGCCGCGAACCTGTTCTCGCTCGCCGAGGCCGGCAACATCTACACCCGCATCATGAACCCGACGCAGGACGCCTTCGAGAAGCGCATCGCGGCGCTGGAGGGCGGGGTCGGCGCGGTGGCGGTGGCCTCGGGGCAGGCCGCGGAGTCGATGGCGATCTGGAACCTGGCGCGCGCGGGCGACCACATCGTCTCCAGCTCCACGATCTACGGCGGCACCCACAACCTGTTCCAGCACACGCTGCCGAAGTTCGGCATCGAGGTCTCCTTCGTCGACGCCGACGACCTGGACGCCTGGCGGGCCGCGATCCGGCCGAACACCAAGGCGGTGTTCGCCGAGAGCATCGGCAACCCGCGCGGCAACGTCCTGGACATCCGGGGCGTCGCCGACATCGCGCACGCGGCGGGCGTGCCGCTGATCGTGGACAACACGATCGCGACCCCGTACCTGGTGCGGCCGATCGAGCACGGCGCCGACGTCGTGGTGCACTCGGCGACCAAGTTCATCGGCGGCCACGGGACCACCATCGCGGGCGTGGTCGTGGACGGTGGAACGTTCGATTTCGGGGCCCACCCCGACCGCTTCCCCGACTTCACCGAGCCCGACCCGAGCTACAACGGCCTGCAGTACTGGCCGGCGCTCGGCCCCGGCGCCTACGGGATCAAGCTGCGCGTCCAGCTGCTGCGCGACCTCGGCCCCGCCATCGCGCCGCACTCGGCGTTCCTGCTGCTGCAGGGCGTGGAGACGCTCAGCCTGCGGATGGAGCGGCAGTCGGCCAGTGCGCAGGAGCTGGCCGAGTGGCTGGAGCAGCACGAGGAGGTGTCGGCCGTCCACTACCCGGGGCTGGCGTCCAGCCCGTGGCACGAGGCCGCCCAGCGCTACCTGCCGCAGGGCTCGGGCGCCGTGTTCACCTTCGAGCTGCGCGACGGCATCGAGGCGGGACGGCGGTTCGTGGAGGGCGTCGAGCTGTTCAGCCACCTGGCCAACATCGGGGACGTGCGCAGCCTGATCATCCACCCGGCGTCCACCACGCACAGCCAGCTCAACGAGGACGAGCTGGCCGCCGCCGGCGTCACCCCCGGGCTGGTGCGGCTGTGCATCGGCATCGAGAGCGTCACCGACCTCAAGGCCGATCTGGAGGCCGGCTTCCGCGCGGCGAAGGGCGCGTCCTGAGCACCGACTCCGAGACCGCACCGGTCTCCCTCCCGCCGGCCTCCGGGGCCTGGCGGGAGGGGGACCCGCCCGGGCGGCGGCAGTGGGTCACCCTGGACCGGCCGCTGCCGCTGGAGGCCGGCGGCGCGCTCCCCGGGGTGCGGCTCGCGTACGAGACCTGGGGGCGGCTCGCCCCCGACGCCTCCAACGCGGTGCTGGTGCTGCACGCCCTCACCGGGGACGCCCACGTCGCCGGGCCGGCCGGACCCGGGCATCCCACGCCCGGCTGGTGGGACGGGCTGGTCGGGCCGGGCCGTCCGCTGGACACCGACCGCTGGTTCATCGTCGCCCCCAACGTGCTGGGCGGCTGCCAGGGCAGTACCGGGCCGTCCTCGCCCCGGCCGGACGGGCGGCCCTGGGGCGGTTCGTTCCCGTACCTGACGCAGCGCGACATGGTCGCCGCCGAGGCGCGGCTGGCGGACGCGCTGGGGATCGGCCGCTGGGCGCTGGTCACCGGCGGTTCGATGGGCGGGATGCGCGCCCTGGAATGGGCCGTGACGTATCCGGAGCGCACCGCGGCGCTGCTGCTGCTCGCCAGCACGGCCGCGGCGAGCGCCGAGCAGATCGCCATGGCCGGCGTGCAGCTGCACGCCATCCGCTCGGATCCGGGCTGGCGCGGCGGCGACTACTACGACGCCGCGCCGGGGGACGGCCCGCACGCCGGGCTGGGCACGGCCCGCAGGCTCGCCCACATCACCTACCGCAGCGAACCGGAGCTGCAGGCCCGTTTCGGCCGCCGCCCGCAGGACGGCGAGGACCCGTGGCGGTCCGGGCGCTACCAGGTGGAGTCCTACCTCGACCACCACGCGGGCAAGCTGGTGGGACGTTTCGACGCGGGCAGCTACGTGGTGCTCACCGAGGCGATGAACGGCCACGACGTCGGCCGCGGACGAGGCGGCACGGCCGCCGCGCTGCGCCGGGTGACGGCCCGGACGCTGGTGGCGGGCGTCGACTCCGACCGGCTCTATCCGCTGTCCCAGCAGGAGGAGCTCGCGGCCGGCATCCCGGGGGCGGACCGGCCGCGGGTGATCGGGTCGACGTCCGGCCACGACGGCTTCCTCACCGAGATCGGCCAGGTCGGCGCGCTCGTCCGGGAAGTGCTCGGCGGCTGAGCCGCGGCCCCGGCGGATGCGGCAGAGTTGGGGCATGTTGCCGATGCATACGAGCGCCGAGGTTCCGGACGTCCCCGTGGCCGTGCTGCCGGTGGGCAGCTTCGAGCAGCACGGGCCGTTCCTGCCGCTCGCGACGGACACGGTGATCGCCTGCACGCTCGCGGAGGAGATCGCGAAGGCGCACGCGGTCCAGGTGCTCCCGCCCGTGACGATCTCGTGCTCGCACGAGCACGCCGGCTGGCCCGGGACGGTGAGCATCTCCGCGGCCACCCTGCACGCGGTCGTGAGGGACGTCGCCGAGTCGCTGCGCGGGGCCGGGGTCCCGAAGCTCGTGCTGGTCAGCGGGCACGGCGGGAACTATGTCCTGGGCAACGTCGTGCAGGAGGCGCACGGCGACATGGCCCTCTTCCCGGGGTTCGAGGACTGGGAGGCCGCGCGGAAGGCGGCGGGCGTCGAGACGTCCGGGGACAGCGACATGCACGCCGGGGAACTGGAGGCGTCGATCCTGCTGCACGCCCACCCCGGCCTGCTCCGGGACGGGTACGACACCGCCGATCATCTGGCCGATGACCGGCGGCATCTGCTGACGGCGGGGATGGCCGCCTACACGGCGTCGGGCGTCATCGGGCAGCCTTCACTGGCCCGCGCCGGCAAGGGCCGGGACGCGCTGCGGAGCCTTGTCGCGGCGTTCGGGGACGTCCTCGCGGTGCTTCAGCAGCAGGGTCGCGGCGCCGGGCAGGCACGCGACCAGGCTCAGCACCCCGTAGACGACCGAGACGGTCAGGCCCTGCGCTGAGCCGAGCCCGGCCGCACCGAACGCCAGCGCGAGGACGGCCTCGCGCGGCCCCCAGCCGCCGATGTTGATCGGCAGGACCATCGCCAGCAGCGCGAGCAGCAGGAGCGGCAGCAGGGTGGCGACCGGAGCCGTCGCGCCGGCCAGGCGGGCCGCGACGACGAACAGCGCCAGATGTCCGCCCAGTGCCGCGACCGACAGGCCGACGATGCCCGGCCAGGCGCCCGCAGCGGCGCGCAGGTCGGTGAACGTGGACGCCAGGGCCGGATGCTTCCAGCGGCCCAGCGCCAGCACCCCCGCCAGGGCGATCCCCACCGGGATGAGGGCCGGGGCCATCGCCGACACCAGGGCCGGGTACGCGAACAGCGCGGCGAGCCCCGCGACGATGGCGACGCCCTGGCCGGCGGTCCGTTCGAGGAACACGGCCCGCACCCCTCGGGCGACGTCACCCGATCGGTGGCCGTGGCTCACCGCCCGGTGCACGTCCCCCAGGACGCCCGCGGGCAGCACGGCGTTGAGGAACTGGGACCTGTAGTAGTCCGTGACGGCGCCGGCCATGGGCAGGCGCAGGCCGACGCGCCGGGCGACCAGCCACCACCGGGCCGCGCTGAGCACCGTGGTCAGCAGGCCGATGGCGAGGGCCAGGACCACGGATTCGGAATCGATGGCGTGGAGCGCCGCCACGAAGGCGTCCGTGCTGTGCCACCACAGCAGCCCGGCAAGGATGCCCAGCCCGACGAGCAGGCGCCCCCAAGGCCAGAGCCTCTTCATGAAGTTCTCCCAGGTATGGCGAGCAGGTCCAGGTGGTGGACCTCGGCGGTGAGCCGGCCGGCGGCGCAGTCGGCGAGGCGCCGGCTCAGGTAGTCGTCCGCGGACGGGGCCAGGTCCGGTTGCTGCTCGACGGCGGCGCCGACCCAGCCGCGCAGCCACGCGGCGGTCAGCGCGGACTGGCCGGGGCCGAGCCGCCATGGGCTCGGACGGGTCAGGACGGTCGCGCCGCGCCGCCCGAACGCCTTGATCGCGGCGGTGACGGCGTCCGGCCCGAGCAGGCCGCCGCGGCGCTGGTGGGCGTCGAAGGCGGCGGCGACCACGGCGTCGAGCGGCTCGGACGGGGAGAACCGGACGCGGCCGACGACCGACAGGGTGAGCAGCGCCGGGCAGGCGGCCGCCGCGGCGATCGTCTCGATCCCGGCGGCGGTGAGCACGTCCAGCAGCGCGGACGCGGTGACGAGCGACGCGCCGACCAGGTCCGACGCCCGCAGCGCGGCGAGGTCGAACGCGCGCGTCTCGATCGTCGCGGGCAGCCCGTCGGCGGTGACGTAGTCGTTGGCGCGGGCGAGGTCGAGCAGGGCCGGATCGCGGTCGTGCAGGATCCAGTGCTGCGGGCCGCGCAGCCGCCCGGACAGCCAGCGGCCGAGCGAGCCGGTGCCGCAGCCGAGGTCCCAGATGACCAGCGGCCCGTCCGGCGGGAGTGCGGCCCGGAGCGGTTCGAGCAGGTCGGCGGCGCGGGCGGCGGCGTCGGCGCTCTCCCGCAGCGCCAGCCAGTCGGGGTCGAAGCTCATCGTGCCTCCCTCCGCAGCCGGGACAGGACGGTCGCCATGCGGCGGGCCGTGTCGTTCCAGCCGGGCAGCATGCCGCGGCGCAGCCGGGCGGCGGCGCGCAGGCGGCCCCGCAGCTCGGGTTCGACGAGCCAGCGGCGCAGCGCCGCGGCCAGCGCGGCCGGGTCGTCCGGCGGGACGAGGAGGCCGGGGACGGCGCCGGTCGGGTCCCAGCCGAGCGTGTCGGGGACGCCGTCCACCGACGTCGCGACGACGGGGATGCCGCGCGCGAGGGCCTCGGTCACCACCATCCCGAACGTCTCGGCGCGGGACGCGAGGACGAGCACGTCGGCGGCGGCGTAGGCGTCGTCCAGCCGCTTCCCGGCCAGCGGCCCCCGCAGGTCGACGCGGTCGCCGAGGCCGTGCCGGGCGATCAGCCGGCGCACGCGCGCCACGTGGCCGGGGTCGCTGCCGAGGGGGCCGGCGCATTCGCAGCGCCAGGGCAGGTGCGCGACGGCGGCGAGCGCCTCCACGAGGACGTCGTGCCCCTTGCGGGGGGTCACCGACGCCACGCACAGCAGGCGGGTCGCGCCGTCGGCGCCGGACGCGAGCGGCGCCGGGTCGGTGCCCGGGACGACGGCGTGGACGCGCGACGGGTCGAGCCCGTGATGGGCGATGAGGTGGTCCTTGGCCCAGGGGCTCGTGGCGACGACCGCCCCGGCGGCCTCCAGCACCTTCCGCTCCCCGGCGTTCAGGTCGGCTTGTCCGGGCTCGTCCGCCAGCGGGAGGTGGACGAGGACCGCCAGCCGCAGCCGTCCGGCCTCCGGGACGACGATGTCCGGGACCCCGCACGCGACCAGGCCGTCCATCAGGACGACGGCGCCGTCGGGCAGCGCGGCGAGCGAGCGGGCGAGGCCCTCCCGCGCCGCCGCGTCCGGGCGGGGCCACGACCCCGGCACCGGCACCTCGCGGACGGGACGCCCCGACGCCGCCAGCTCGTCGCACAGCCGCCGGTCGTAGTGGTTGCCGCCGCTCGGGGCGCCGGCGTCGTCGATGCCGCCGGGGACGACGACGCAGATCTCGGGCGCGGTCACAGGTCCCGCTCGTAACTGGCCCAGGCGACGTGCGACTCGTGCAGCGTCACCGTAATGCCGGACAGGCCGCGCGCGTGCTCGCCGAGCGCGCCCGCGTGGATCCGGCCGGCGAGCCGGTCGGCGATGACCTTGGCGAGGAACTCGGTCGAGGTGTTGACCCCGGCGAACTCCGGCTCCTCGTCCAGGTTGCGGTAGTTCAGCCCGCCCAGGACCTCGCCCAGCTCGCGGGTGGCGAGCCCGATGTCGACGACGAGCCCGTCCGGGTCGAGACCGGCCCGGCGGAACGTCGCGTCCACCACGTACGTGGCGCCGTGCAGCCGCTGCGCCGGCCCGAAGACCTCGCCGCGGAAGCTGTGCGCGATCATGACGTGGTCGCGGACGGTGATGCCGAACAAGAGCGTCCTCCTCGTTGACGATCCGACACAGTAGGGATCCGGCTCAGTTGAGATCCGGCTCAGTAGACGATCCGGTGGCAGAGGGCGGGGATCTCGCCGTTCGCGAGCCGCGGCATCAGCTCCGGCAGCTCGGCGAAGGGGCTCTCCCCGGTGATGAGCGCGTCGAAGGCGGGGTTCGCGAGCAGCCGCAGCGCCAGCGCGAGCCGGTCGGCGAACGTCCGGCCCGCCCGGCGGGACGGCGGCACGGCGCCGACCTGGCTGCCCCGGATGGTCAGCCGCCGCGAGTGGAAGAACTCGCCGAGCGGGACGCTGATCCGCCGGTCCCCGTACCAGCTCAGCTCGATGACCTCGCCCTCCGGCGCGAGCAGCTCCAGCGCCCGCGCCAGCCCCGCCTCGGTCGCGCTCGCGTGGACGACGAGGTCGCAGCCGCCCAGGGCCCGCTCCGGCGTGGCGAACTCGACGCCGAGCGCCTTCGCCGCGGAAGCTCGGGACGGGTCGGTGTCGACCAGTTGCACACGGCTCCCCGGGAACCCGGCCAGGACCCCCGCGACCGAGCAGCCGACCATCCCGGCGCCGACCACGGCGATGCGGTCGCCGACGAGCGGCGCCGCGTCCCACAGCGCGTTCACCGCCGTCTCGACCGTCCCGGCGAGGACGGCCCGCTCCGGCGGCACACCGGCCGGGACGACGCTGACCGCGCTCGCCGGGACGACGTACCGGGTCTGGTGCGGGTAGAGGCAGAACACCGTCCGCCCGGCCAGCTCGGGCGGCCCGTGCTCGACCACGCCGACGTTCAGGTACCCGTACTTGACGGGGCCGGGGAACGTCCCGTCCTGGAACGGCGCCCGCATGATCGCGTGCTGGTTCGGCGGGACGCCGCCGCGGAACACGATCGCCTCGGTCCCGCGGCTCACGCCGGAGTACAGCGTGCGGACGACTGCCTCGCCCGGCCCCGGCTCCGGCAGGACGAGGTCACCGATCTCCCCCTTACCGGGCGACCGGATCCAGAAGGCGCGCGCGTCGCGCTCCATCCGTGCTCCTCCCCCGGGCCGTGCCGGCGCGCCGGTCCCGCCGCGCCGACAGCCACCGCACGTCCCGCCCGAACGACCACACCAGCAGCGCGAGCGCCGCCGCCACCAGCAGGCCCGCGTACGGGACGACCCCCGCCGCGGCCACGACCAGCACCACGCCCTGCACCACCGCGACGGTCTTGCGCGCGACGCTCGGCCGCAGGTCGGCGCGCAGCCACGGCGCCGCCCAGGCCGCCGCGCCGAACGCGTACCGCATGGCGCCGATCGCGAGGACCCACGCCCCGGCCGACCAGGCGACCTCGACGCTCAGCACCAGCACCAGCAGCGCGTCGGTCTCCATGTCGAACCGCGCACCGAGCTTCGACGCCGTCCCGGTGCGCCGGGCGACCTGCCCGTCCACGCCGTCCAGGACGAGCGCGACCGACGCGACCGCGACCAGCGCCGCGGTGTGCCCGGCGCCGGCGAGATGCCCCGCGACCAGCGCCGCGACTCCTCCGGTGAGCACGACCCGCGCCAGCGTCACGTGATCGGCCGGTCCGAGCGTGCGCCGCCGCCGGAAGGCCCGGGTGAGGAGCGCCCACGACGCCAGCGCGTATCCGACGCCCACGGCCAGGCCCGCGTGGCCGGGACGAAGCACCGCCAGCAGCGCGAGCTGCGCCGCCACCGCGAGCCCCAGTTCGGGCCCCCGGGTGAGGCGCGGCCGGCGCGGCAGCGGCACGGGAGCCCGCAGCGGCGGCCGCAGCGGCGGCCGCGTCAAGGTCATGGGCCGCACCATCAGTGCACCTCGCTGACCGGTGCCTCACCGAGAACCGCGGCGTCCAGCTGGGGCAGGTCGTGGCCGAGGCGGTCGCGCTTGGCGGTGAGGTAGCGGACGTTGTCGTCGCTGACCGGGACGAGCAGCGGCACCCGGGCGGCGACGAGCACGCCGTAGGACTCCAGCGCCCGGACCTTGTCGGGGTTGTTCGACATCAGCCGCACCGACCGGACGCCGAGGTGCCGCAGGATCCGTGCGGCCGGGCCGTAGTCGCGGACGTCGACCGGCAGCCCGATCGCGGTGGCGGAGTCGACGGTGTCGAGGCCCTGGTCGTCCTGCAGGATGTGGGTGCGCACCTTCGCCACCAGCCCGATCCCGCGCCCCTCGTGCCCGCGGAGGTAGACCAGGATGCCGGCGCCCTCGCGGACGATCGTGTCCAGCGCCGCGCCGAGCTGGTCCCCGCATTCGCAGCGGGTGGCGCCGAAGATGTCGCCCGTCATGCACTCGGAGTGCATCCGGACGAGCACGTCCCCGCATTCCCGGACGTCGCCGCGCACCAGCGCCATGTGCTCGTGCCCGTCGACAGGGTCGCGGAACGCGACGGCGCGGAACACGCCGCGCCTGGTCCGCAGATCCGCCTCCGCGATGTCCTTCTGGTCGATGCCCTGCTCGTGCATCGCTCCCCTTCCTCGGCTCCGCAATCACCTCTGGTACGTGGCCACATATCCGGGTGGTTGCGTCCAAACGGTCCGTATAACCGGTGGCACGCAGGGGAGGCACCGCAGGGTTCAGCCTAGGCGCGTGCGAACCACCAAGTCGTGAAGAGCGCGGCGGCCCGCGGGGGACCCGGGCAGGGCGCTGCGGTCGCGCTCGTCCTCCAGCCGGGCGGCGAGCGCGGCGACGTCGTCCTGGAGGCGCGACGCGGCGGGCGCGTCCGCCGGGAGGGCGCCGTGCTCGGCGGCGCGCTTGGCCTCGATCAGGTCCGGCAGGTAGGACGGGCCGTCGCCGGTGAGGCGGGTCAGGTCGGCCTCGACCTCGCCCGTCCGCATCAGGTGGACGCCCGTCAGCAGCACCCGGAACGTGTAGAGCAGCGGCTTCAGCTCGCGCGACCTCTCGAACAGCTGCCACTGCGACCGCGCGAACCCCAGGTAGTGGTGCGCGTGGTTGGACGTGACGAGCCCCGGCACGAGCGCCTTCAGCTCGGCGTGCACCTCGGACGTGGCCACGACCAGCGGCGACATGACCTGCTCAAGGACGTAGCCGTTGCGCCGCAGCAGCAGCGCGCAGAACTTGGCGAGGTCGTGGGTGACCGCGTCGGCCTCCACACCGTCGTGGTCCCACATCAGCGTGATCGTCTCGTCGCCCTTCTCCAGGCCGACGATCTCCTCCAGCGGCAGCAGGTGGACGCCGCGCAGGTCGATGTCGGAGTCCTCGGACGGGAACCCGTACAGATGCGCTCCGCTGACGGTGAGGAACGCGCGCGGGTAAGGATGGTCGGCGGCGAAGCGCTCGATCATGCCTTCGGGGAGTTTCACCAGGTCACGCTCCTGCGGCGGATGGAGATCAGCAGGTCCTCGACCGTCGCGCGGTCGGGCTCGGGCGGCAGCGGGCTGTGCTCCAGGGCCTCGTCGAAGCCGGCGGCGAGGGAGGCGCGCCAGGTCTCGATCTCGTCCCAGGCGACCTCGCCGCGGCGGACGGCGAGCAGCCGGTCGCGCAGGTCGCCGACGCCGACGCGGGGCTCCCCGTGCCGGACGAGGTGCAGGCCGCTCACCAGCAGCCGCAGCATGTGCATGACGTGTTTCCAGCGCGGCGCGCCACCGCTGCGCAAGTCGCCTTCCAGCTTGCGGAACTGGGCCTCGGCGTAGCGGAGGAACGTGCGGTGCGCGTGCCGGGACAGGAAGGCCGGCCGGACGGCCAGCAGCTCCTCCCCCACCGGAGTGACGCGTTCCACCAGCGGCGACCAGAGGCACTCCAGGACGGTCGGGTTCGCGGCGAGCGCCAGCTCGCAGAACCGCTCCAGCTCCCAGGAGAACTGCTCGGGCAGCGGGCCGTCCACGTGGGCGGGCGGCTTGGTGAAACGCCAGAACAGCGGGGCCGGGGCTGCGTAGACGCCGCGCCGGTCGACGTCGCTGTCGCCGGTCGCCAGCCCGTAGGCTCGCGACCCGGTCACCACCGACAGGATCGTGTGGTCCCGGACGAGGTCGAGCGCGGCGCCATGGTCGGAGATCGTCACGGGGGCAGCCTGGCGCAGCGTCCGCGGGCGCGTCGACCCGATTGTCCGGGCGCTGTAAGTCGGTTACAGAATGGGCACGAACTTGCTGAAACTTTCTGCAAGTGGTTTACGAGCCTGCAACGCGTTGCTAACGTCCCGGTCCAGTCACCCCCAGTACGGACCTGCGGGACGGCGGCCCCGGCGAGGGCGCGTCCCGCGAAGGAGGACACCATGCGGCGCATCCCCCTGATCGGCGGCGCACCTCTCGCGGGCGGCATCGTCTGCGCCGCCGTCGCGCTCTCGCTCTCCGCCTGCGGCGGCGATGACGGCGGCGGCTCCGCGGGCGGCGCGGGCGCGGCGGCCCTGGACGGCCGCGGCCCCATCACCTTCGTCACCGGCAAGGACCGCTCGGGCAACCTGCAGAAGCAGGTGGACGCCTGGAACGCCGAGCACGCGAAGGAGCAGGTCCGCGTCATCGAGCTGCCCGACGAGCCCAACGACCAGCGGCAGCAGATGATCCAGAACGCCACGACCAAGTCGGACGCCTACTCGGTGCTGAACCTCGACGTGGTGTGGACCGCCGAGTTCGCCGCGAACCGCTGGCTCGCCGAACTGCCCAAGAACAAGATCGACCTGTCGAAGATGCTGCCCGCGACGATCACCACCGGGCAGTACCGCGACCGGCTCTACGCGGTGCCGTCCACGTCCGACGCCGGGATGCTCTACTACCGCGAGGACCTCCTCAAGAAGGCCGGGATCTCCGCGCCGCCGAAGACCTACGACGAGATGTGGGACGACTGCGAGAAGGTGAAGAAGCTCTCCGGCGAGGGCGGCATCGACTGCTTCTTCACCGAGGTCAACAAGACCGAGAGCCTGACGATCAGCGCGGTCGAGGCGATCGGCAGCGCCGGCGGCTCGATCATCGGCGCGGACGGCAAGCCGGCGCTGACCACCCCGCAGGCCAGGCAGGGCGTCGAGTTCCTCGTGAACGCCAAGAAGGAGCACATGCCCAAGGAGGCCGTCACCCTCGACACCGAGGGCGGGCGCCGCTACTTCCAGTCCGGGAAGCTGGTCTTCCAGCGGCAGTGGCCCTACCAGTACGCGCTGGCCGGACAGAAGGACGGCTCGTCGAAGGTGGCGGGCAAGTTCGCGGTCGCGCCGCTGCCCGGGCTGAACGGCCCCGGCGTCGCCAACCTCGGCGGCCACAACCTCGCGATCTCCGCTTTCGCCAAGAACAAGGCGACCTCGCTCGACTTCATCCGGTACCTCACCGGTGAGCAGGCCCAGCGCGACAACCTGCTCGCCACCTCGCAGGCCCCGACCATCGCCGCGCTGTACGACGACCCGGAGATGGTGAAGAAGTTCCCGTACCTGCCCGTCCTGAAGCAGGCCATCACGAACGCCAAGCCGCGCCCGGTCGCGGTGAAGTACGGCGACGTGACCGCCGCGATCCAGGGCGAGATGTACGACGCGGTGACCGGCAAGAAGCCCGCCGGCCAGGCCCTGGCGGACCTGCAGGCCAAGCTCCAGCCGCTGACCGCGCAGTGAGCCACGTGACCACGACCGAGACGCCGTCCGCCGCGGGCACCCCCGCGGCGGACGCGCCCCGCCGACGCACGCGCGACGTGCAGGGGACGAAGCGGCTGGCGGCGCTGCTGCTGTCCCCCACGCTGCTCGTGCTCGCACTGGTCATCGGCTACCCCGTTCTCGCCGGGTTCCGCGAGTCGCTGTACGCGCGCGGCGAGGGCCTGGACGCGCAGGGGTTCGTCGTCGAGGGCGACCGGTTCGTCGGCCTGGACAACTACACCGCGATCTTCCAGGGCGACCGCGCCGACGCGTTCTGGAACGCCTTCTCCAACACCACGTTCTTCACGCTGACGACCGTGGTCCTGGAGACGCTGATCGGCGTCACGATGGCGCTGATCATGCATCAGGCGTTCAGGGGACGGGCGATCGTGCGCGCCGGCATCCTCGTCCCGTGGGCGATCCCCACCGCGATCTCCGGCCTGCTGTGGCGGTGGATCTTCCAGGCGGACGGCGCCGCCAACGCGGTGCTGCGGCAGCAGATCCTGTGGACCGCCGACGGCTTCCCCGCCAAGGCGGCCGTCGTCATCGCCGAGGTCTGGAAGACCTCCCCGTTCATCGGGCTGCTCGTCCTCGCCGGGCTGCAGATGATCCCCCGGGAGGTCTACGAGGCCGCGCGGGTGGACGGCGCCGGGCCCGTCCAGCAGTTCTTCCGCATCACATTGCCGCTGGTGAAGCCCGCGCTCCTGGTCGCCGTGCTGTTCCGCATGCTGGACGTCCTGCGCATGTTCGACCTGCCCGCCGTGCTGATCGGCGTCAACCAGAAGTCGGTGGAGACGCTGACGATGATCGCCTGGTTCGAGGCGTCCAACCTGCGGTACGGGTCGGCGGCGGCGTACGCGACGGTCCTGTTCCTGTACATCGCGCTGATGGCGTTCCTGTTCGTGAAGCTGCTCGGCGCCGACATCATCGGCGAGGCCCGCCGGCAGTCGAGACGGGGACGGAGGAAGGCGGCATGACACAGACGAAGCGGCTGCTGTCCTATCTCGGGTTCGCCGCGGTGGCGGTCTACTGCCTCGCGCCGTTCTACTGGATGACGATCTCGGCGTTCCGCCGCCCGCAGGACCAGTTCGACAACTCGATCGTCCCGGCCCGGTGGTCGTGGGAGAACTTCTCCGCGGTCTTCTCCGGCGACAACGGATTCGGGCGGGCCCTGCTGAACAGCGTCATCGTGGCCGGCAGCACGACCGTGCTCACCCTGCTGATCGGCACCTTCACCGCGTACGCGCTGGCCAGGCTCGACTTCCGGTTCAAGAACGCGGTGCTCGGGCTGATCATCGCGACCACGATGTTCCCGGGGATCTCGCAGCTTGTTCCCTTGCTGAAACTTTTCACGGACATCGGGTGGATCAACACCTACCAGGCGATGGTGCTGCCCAGCCTCGGGTTCGCGCTGCCGCTGTCGGTGTGGCTGCTCACCGCGTTCTTCCGGCAGCTGCCGCTGGAGCTGGAGCAGGCGGCGATGGTGGACGGCTGCACCCGCGGCCAGGCGTTCCGCAAGATCATCGTCCCGCTGGCGGCGCCCGGGGTGTTCACCACCGCGATCCTGACCTTCATCGCGGCGTGGAACGAGTTCCTCATCGCGCTGTCCATGGTCAACAAGAAGGAGATGCAGACCGCCACGGTCGCGATCTCCAAGTTCACCGGCGTCTCCGGGTTCGACCAGCCGTTCGGCACCCAGATGGCGGCCGGGGTGATCGTGACCGTCCCCCTCATCGTCGTGGTGCTGGTCTTCCAGCGCCGGATCGTCGCCGGCCTCACCGCCGGCGGCGTCAAGTGAAGCACCCGGCCGGCTCCCGACCCGAAGGATGTCCATGACCCAGGAGACCCTGCTCGCCCACGCCTCCCGCCGGGAGGGCAGCACCCGGTGGTGGCGCGACGCCGTCATCTACCAGGTGTACGTGCGCAGCTTCGCCGACTCCGGCGGCGACGGCGTCGGCGACCTGCCCGGCGTCCGGTCCCGGCTGCCCTACCTCGCCGGACTCGGCGTGGACGCGCTGTGGCTGACCCCGTTCTACGTCTCGCCGATGGCCGACTTCGGCTACGACGTGGCCGACTACCGCGACGTCGACCCGCTGTTCGGCACGCTCGCCGACGCCCGCGACCTGATCGCCGACGCGCACGCGCACGGCCTGCGGATCATCGTGGACGTCGTGCCGAACCACACGTCCGACCGGCACGCCTGGTTCCAGGCCGCGCTCGCCGCGCCGCCCGGCTCCCCCGAGCGCGCCCGCTACATCTTCCGGGACGGACGCGGCCCCGGCGGCGCGGAGCCCCCCAACGACTGGGAGTCGGTGTTCGGCGGCCCCGCCTGGACCCGGCTGCCGGACGGCCAGTGGTACCTGCACCTGTTCGCGTCCGAGCAGCCCGACCTGAACTGGGAGAACCCGGAGGTCCACGCCGAGTTCGCGGACATCCTGAAGTTCTGGCTCGACCTCGGCGTGGACGGCTTCCGCGTCGACGTCGCCCACGGCATGGCCAAGGCTCCCGGGCTGCCGGACGTCGGCCACCCGAACCAGGTCGAGATGCTCGGCACGGCCGTCCTGCCGTACTTCGACCAGGATCCCGTCCACGGCATCCACCGCGAGTGGCGGCGCCTCCTCGACTCCTACGACGGCGAGCGGATCGCCGTCGCCGAGGCATGGGCGCCCACGCCGCAGCGGCTCGCCCGCTACACCCGTCCGGACGAGCTGCACCAGGCGTTCAACTTCCACTACCTGACCGCGCCCTGGGACGCCGGCGGCCTGCGCGAGGTGATCGACGAGTCGCTCCGCACCGCCGCGGCGGTCGGCGCGCCGGCGACCTGGGTCCTGTCCAACCACGACGTGAAACGCCACGTCACCCGGTACGGCGACGGCGAGCGAGGGCTGCGGCGCGCCCGCGCGGCGGCCCTGCTGACGCTCGCGCTGCCCGGCTCGTCCTACGTCTACCAGGGCGAGGAGCTGGGCCTGCCCGAAGTGCTCGACCTGCCGGAGGAGTTCCAGCAGGACCCGCAGCGCCTCCGCGGCGAGGGCGCCGGCCGCGACGGCTGCCGCGTCCCGATGCCGTGGGAGGGCGAGGAGCCCCCGTTCGGCTTCGGCGCGGGCGCCGCGTCCTGGCTGCCGATCCCCACCGCGTGGCGCGACCTGACCGTCGCGGCGCAGAGCGCCGACGCGGACTCGATGCTGGCCCTCTACCGCGAGGCGCTGCGCATCCGCCGCGATCATCCGGCGCTCGGCGACGGCGGGCTCCGCTGGCAGGGGGCCCCACCCGGCACACTGGTGTTCGTCCGGGAGAACGGGGGAAGGCGGCTCGCGTGCGCGGTGAACACGGGAGACCGCACGGCCCGCGTCCCGCTGCACGGAGCCCCGCTCCTCGCGAGCGGCCCCGTCCACGTGGCCGGCGGCCACGTGGAGTTGGCCCCGGACACCGCTCTGTGGTGGGACGTCGAGGAGGGATAGTTTGAAACCCATGACGACGCGCCTGGCGGACATCGCGGCGCATGCCGGGGTGAGCGAGGCGACCGTGAGCCGCGTGCTCAACGGGAAGCCGGGCGTGTCCCCGACCACGCGCCAGGCGGTGCTGACCGCCCTGGACGTGCTCGGGTACGAGCGCCCCGCCCGGCTGCGCCAGCGGCGGGCCGGGCTGATCGGGCTGATCATCCCGGAGCTGACCAACCCGATCTTCCCGGCGTTCGCCGAGGTCATCGAGAGCGCGCTGGCCCGGCACGGGTACATGGCGGTGCTGTGCTCGCAGGCGCCGGGCGGCGTCGCCGAGGACGACTACATCGAGATGCTGCTGGAGCGCGGCGTCGCGGGGATCATCTTCGTCAACGGCCTGCACGCCAACGCCAACTCCGACCGGGCCCGGTACGCGCGGCTGCTGGAGCAGGCGCTCCCGATCGTCCTGGTCAACGGGTACCGGCCCGACATCGACGCGCCGTACATCTCGAACGACGACGTGGCGTCGCTGGAGGCGATCGTCGCGCATCTGGCCGCAATGGGCCACCGGCGGATCGGGCTGGCGATCGGCCAGGACGTGTACGTGCCGACGCGGCGCAAGACCGAGGGGTTCCGGCGCGGGATGGCCGCGCACAGCGACCTCGCGCCGGACGAGGTGGACGAGCTGATCGTCAACACCATGTACACGGTCGAGGGCGGGCAGGCCGCGGCGGCGAAACTGCTCGATGCGGGGTGCACGGCGATCTGCGGCGGCAACGACATCATGGCGCTCGGCGCGATCCGGGCGGCCCGTGCGCGCGGCCTCCGGGTGCCCGAGGACGTGTCCGTGACCGGCATGGACGACTCGCCCCTGACCGCCTACCTCGATCCGCCGCTGACCACGATCCGGCAGTCGGTGCGTGAGATGTCGATGGCCGCGGTGAGCACCGTCCTGGACGAGATCCGCGGTGCCCGCGCGCCCCGCACGGAGCTGCTCTACCGGCCGGAACTCGTCGTCCGGCGGTCGACGGCGCCCGCTCCCGCGGCGGCGCGGCTGACCCCGTGACCGAGGGCTGACCGGCTGTCGGACGGGGCCTGACCACGCTGGCCTCGCAGCTAGGTTGTTGTAACGGTTATGTTTCGGCGCATTGACAGTGAGCCCGGTCACGGTCTTTCCTTCGTGGGAGCGCTCCCACACTGGTGCAAGACACAACCTGAGAGGGGTCCGCCATGAGGGCCATCATGCGGCGCGGACTGAGTACAGCGATGGCCGCGGTACTCGTCGGCAGCCTCGCCGTCGCGTGCGGCGGAGACGGCGACGACAACAAGGGAGACTCCGACAGCGGGCCGATCGAGCTCACCGTCGACGTCTTCGGCGAGCCGGGCTACGACGCGCTCTACAAGCAGTACGAGCAGTCCCACCCCAACGTCAAGATCAAGCAGCGCAAGGTCTCGACGCTGGACGAGTACAAGCCGCGCATCCAGCAGTGGATGGCCACCGGCAGCGGAGCAGGCGACGTCGTCATGCTGGAGGAGGGCATCCTCCCGCTGTACATGCAGCAGCAGGCGAAGTTCGTCAACCTCTTCGACTTCGGCGGCAAGGACCTGGAGAAGAACTTCCTGCCGTGGAAGTGGCAGATGGGCGTCACGCCGGACGGCAAGCAGCTCATCGGCCTGGGCACCGACATCGGCCCTCTCGCCATGTGCTACCGCAAGGACCTCTTCAAGAAGGCGGGCCTGCCGACCGACCGCGAGAAGGTCGGCCAGCTCTGGTCGACGTGGGACGAGTTCCTCGCGACCGGGCAGAGGTTCCAGCAGAAGGTGCCCGGCAGCAAGTGGCTGGACGGCCCGACCGCCGTCTTCCGCGCCACCGTCCTGCAGAACGCCGGCAGCGGCCCCGGCTACAGCTTCTTCGACAAGAGCGACAACCTCGTCTACGACAGCAACCCGGCTGTCAAGCAGGCGTTCGACACGTCGCTGAAGTTCGCGGAGAACAAGCTCACCGCGGACATGTCGATCTTCACCCCGCCGTGGCAGACCGCCCTCAAGCGGAACACCTTCGCCACCCTGCCGTGCCCCTCCTGGATGCTCGGGGGCATCGAGGAGTTCTCCGGCGACTTCGGCAAGGGCAAGTGGGACGTCGCCAAGACCCCGGGCGGCGCCGGCTACTGGGGCGGCAGCTGGCTGGCCGTGCCCAAGCAGACCAAGCACGCGAAGGCCGCCGCCGAGCTGGCCGAGTTCCTGACCTCCCCGGAGGGCCAGGTCGCCGCCTACAAGTCCGCGAACGTCTTCCCCTCCTCGCCGCAGGCCGCGCAGGACCCGGCGGTCGCGGGCGCGAAGAGCAAGTACTTCAACGACGCCCCGGTGGGCCAGATCTTCGGTGAGCTGGCGGCCGGCGTGAAGCCGGTCTACCTCGGGCCGAAGAACGAGGACGTGCGCGCCGCGGTGGAGAACGTCCTGGTCTCCGTGGGCCAGGGCAAGCAGAAGCCGGCCGACGCCTGGTCGAAGTCCGTGGACGAGGCCAAGAAGGCCGCCAGGTAACCCCCGGCGACCCGTGACCACGGCGGCGGCGCCGCGCCGTTACCTCCCCGCCGGCGCCGCCGCCGTACCCATTCCGCCTCTCCCGCTTCGTCCCGTCCTCGGAAAGGAGGCGCACGACGATGACCACCGATCTGCGCCCCAGCCGGAACGGCCCGCCGCCGCCCACGCCGGCCAAGGCCCGCCCCGGCCCCGGCCGCAGCTGGCGGTCCCGGCTCGCCAGGCTCGATGTGAAGGCCGCACCCTATGCCTTCATCTCGCCGTTCTACATCGTCTTCCTGATCTTCGGCGCGTTCCCGCTGGTCTACACCCTCTGGGTCTCGCTCCACGACTGGGAGCTGGCGTCCGGGACGCGCAAGTTCGTCGGGCTCGACAACTACGACTACCTGCTGACGGACGCCGACTTCTGGCACGCGACGGTCAACACCCTCGGCATCTTCGTCGTCTCGACCGTCCCGCAGCTGCTGATCGCGCTGCTGGTCGCCAACGCGCTGAACCGGCGGATGCGGCTCCCCACCCTGTTCCGGATCGGCATGGTCGCCCCGCTGGTCACCTCGACCGCCGCCGTCGCGATCGTGTTCACCCAGATGTTCGACACCAACTGGGGCATGATCAACTGGGTGATCGGGCTGGTCGGCATCGACCCGATCAGCTGGTCGAGCAGCCGCGGCTGGTCCTGGATCGCCATCGCGATGATGGTCGACTGGCGCTGGACCGGCTACAACGCGCTGATCTACCTGGCCGCCATGCAGGCGATCCCGAAGGACCTGTACGAGGCCGCCGCGATCGACGGCGCCTCCAGGATCCGGCAGTTCTGGCAGATCACGGTGCCGATGCTGCGGCCCACGATCATCTTCACGGTGATCATCTCGACGATCGGCGGGCTGCAGCTGTTCACCGAGCCCGTCCTGTTCAGCGTCGCCACGCCCAACAAGATGGACGGCGGCCCGCTGCACCAGTTCCAGACGATCACGATGTACATGTACGACAACGCGTTCGGCCATGACCGGTACGGCTACGGCGCCACCGTCGCCTGGGCGCTCTTCGTGATGATCATCGTGTTCTCCCTGATCAACTTCCTGGCCGTGCGGCGCACGGGAGGGGGAGGCACCAAGTGACCACGCTCCTCGCAGGCCCCGGCGGACGGCCGAACGCCCCGAACAACAGAGCACGGCACGCCGCCGCACGATCCGGCCGGTTCCGCGGCATGTGGAACGCGAGCCCGCTGACCTACATCACGCTGCTCGCCGCGCTGGTGCTGTCGATCTTCCCGATCTACTGGATGATCATCGTCGCGACCCGCACCAACAGCGTGGTCGCCGACGTCCCGCCGCCGCTGCTCCCCGGCGCGCACGGCACCGAGAACGTCGGCCGGCTGTTCGACAACCCCGAGGCCTACTTCGCCAAGGGCCTGCTGAACTCGGCGCTCGCCTCCGCCGCGGTGACGATCTCCACGGTGTTCTTCGCCTCGCTGGCCGGCTTCGCGTTCGCCAAGCTGCGCTTCCGCGGCAAGAACGGGCTGCTGCTCACGATCATCGCGACGATGATGATCCCGGTGCAGATGGGCATCATCCCGCTCTACATGATCATGGTGAAGCTGGGCTGGACCGGCCAGCTGCAGGCGGTCATCGTCCCGTTCCTCGTCACCGGGTTCGGCGTGTTCATGATGCGGCAGTACGCCGACCAGGCCGTCCCGGACGAGCTGATCGAGGCGGCCCGCGTCGACGGGTGCACCACGTTCGGCATCTACTGGCGCGTCGTGCTGCCCGCGCTGCGTCCCGCCGCGGGCGTCCTCGGCCTGTTCACGTTCATGCAGACCTGGAACGAGTTCATGTGGCCGCTCGCGGTGCTGCAGCCCGACAACCCGACGGTGCAGCTGTCCATCAACAACCTGGCGAACGCGTACTTCAAGGACTACACGCTCATGTTCGCCGGCACGAGCGTGGCCATCCTGCCGCTCCTCATCGTGTTCATCATTTTCGGCCGCCAGATCATCGGCGGAATCATGGAAGGTGCTGTGAAGGCGTGACCTCCCTACAGGACGACACCAGCGCGGCTCCCGCCGCACCTTTCCCGACCGGTTTCCGCTGGGGGGCGGCCACCGCCGCCTACCAGATCGAGGGAGCCGCCGGAGAGGGCGGGCGCGGGCCGTCCATCTGGGACACCTTCTGCCGCACGCCGGGCAAAGTCCTCAATGGTGAGAACGGCGACGTCGCCGTGGACCACTACCACCGGTTCCGCGAGGACGTGGCGCTCATGTCGAGCCTCGGCCTGACCGCGTACCGGTTCTCGATCTCCTGGCCCCGGGTCCAGCCGACCGGGGCCGGGACCTTCAACGCCGAGGGCCTCGACTTCTACCGGCGGCTGGTCGACACGCTGCTGGAGGCCGGCATCGAGCCGTGGCCCACCCTGTACCACTGGGACCTCCCGCAGCCGCTGGAGGACAAGGGCGGCTGGCCCGAGCGCGAGACCGCGCACCGGTTCGCCGAGTACGCGGCGCACGTGCACGCCGCGCTCGGCGACCGCGTCCACCACTGGACGACGGTGAACGAGCCGTGGTGCGCGGCGTTCCTCGGCTACGCGTCGGGCGAGCACGCGCCCGGACGGCGCGACGCCGCCGCGTCGCTGCTGGCCGCGCACCACCTGATGCTCGGCCACGGCCTCGCCGTCGAGGCGATGCGGGCCCGCCGCCCGGACAACCGGTTCGGCGCCGCCGTCAACCTGTACGCGGTGTCCCCGGCGTCGGACGACCCCGCCGACGTGGACGCGGCACGCCGCATCGACGGGCTGCAGAACCGGCTGTTCCTCGACCCGCTGCTGCTCGGCCGCTACCCCGACGACGTCCTCGCCGACACGTCCCGCTACGGGTTCACCCCGCCGGACGCCGACCTGGCCGCGATCAGCCAGCCGATCGACCAGCTCGGCATCAACTACTACTCGCGGCACACCGTCGCCGGCACCCCCGGCGAGGCGGCGCAGACCGCGTCGTCGCCGTTCTCGACGCACTCCCCCTGGGTGGGCAGCGACCATGTCCGGTTCGTCCCCGCCGGGCGTCCCGTCACGGGGATGGGCTGGGAGATCGACGAGCGCGGCCTCCACGAGGTGCTGACCCGGCTGCACCGCGAGTACCCGTCCGTCCCGCTGTACATCACCGAGAACGGCGCGGGCTACGACGAGACCCTTGACGGGAATGGCACGGTCCAGGACGCGGAGCGCATCGCCTACCTGGACGCGCACCTGCGCGCCTGCCACGACGCCATTTCCGAAGGGGTGCCGCTGGGCGGTTACTTCACCTGGTCGCTGCTGGATAATTTCGAATGGGCTTGGGGCTATTCGAAGCGTTTCGGGCTGGTGCACGTCGACTACGCCACGCAGCGCCGCGTGCCCAAGGACAGCGCGCGCTGGTACGCCGGGGTGATCCGGCACGGCGGGCTGCCCGAGCGGGCCTGACGCGGGGGACGGTGGACGGTACGGACGAAGGGGGCCGGATGACGGGCAGGAGCACGCGTCCGACATTGGAAGAGGTGGCGGCGCGCGCCGGAGTGGGCCGCGGCACGGTGTCACGCGTGGTCAACGGCTCGCCGCGGGTCAGCCCGCAGGCCCGGGAGGCGGTGCTGCGGGCGATCGAGGAGCTCGGCTACGTGCCGAACCGCGCGGCCCGCACGCTCGTCACCCGCCGTACCGACACCGTGGCGCTCGTCGTCGCCGAGTCGGACCAGCGGCTGTTCGGCGAGCCGTACTTCGCCGGGATCATCCGCGGCATCAGCAACGGGCTCGGCGACACCGGGCTCCAGCTGCTGCTCGCCCTCGCCCGCTCCCCCGCCGAGTACGGCCGGCTGGAGGAGTACCTCACCACCCAGCACGTGGACGGGGTGCTCCTCACCTCGCTGCACGCCGAGGACCCGCTGCCCGCGAAGCTGGAGGCCAACGGCGTGCCGACCGTCCTCGGCGGCTGCCCGCCCGGCCTGACGCCGGTCAGCTACGTCGACGTCGACAACCGCAGCGGCGCCCGCGAGGCCGTCGGCCACCTGATCTCCGGGGGCCGGCGGCACATCGCGACCATCGCGGGCCCCCAGGACATGGGGGTGGGCATCGACCGGCTGGCCGGCTACCGGGAGGCGCTCGCCGACGCGGGGCTGCCCGAGTACGTCGCGTACGGCGACTTCGGCGAGGCCAGCGGCCTCGCCGCCGCGGAGAAGCTGCTGGCCACCGAGCCGCGGCTGGACGCGGTGTTCGCCGCCAGCGACCCGATGGCGTTCGGCGCGCTGCGCATCCTGCACCGGCGCGGGCGGCGCATCCCGGACGACGTCGCGGTGATCGGGTTCGACGACTCGTCCGCCGCGCCGCTCGCCGACCCGCCGCTCAGCACGGTCCACCAGTCGCTGGAGGAGATGGGCGTGGAGATGGCGCGGCTGCTGGTGTCCCGGATCCGCGGCGAGACGGTCGAGGACCCGGTGGTCATCCTGCAGCCGCACCTGGTGCTGCGCGATTCCGCCTGATCTACGATCGCCTGATGGGTTACGAACCGTCCGATGATGAGCTCGTCCATCTGAACCGCTGCGTGGAGCTGGCCGCCGAGGGGCTGGAGTCGGCCGACGAGCCGTTCGGGTCGGTGCTGGTCGCCGCGTCCGGGGAGGTCCTGTTCGAGGACCGCAACCGGGTGGCCGGCGGCGACCAGACCCGGCACCCGGAGTTCGAGATCGCCCGCTGGGCGGCGGTGAACATGACGCCCGGGGAACGCGCGGCGGCGACCGTCTACACGTCCGGCGAGCACTGCCCGATGTGCTCGGCCGCGCACGCGTGGGTCGGCCTCGGCCGCATCGTGTACATCATGTCGTCCCGCCAGCTGGTCGCTCTGCGCACGGAACTGGGCGTCCCGCCGGGGCCGGTCGCCGCCATCCCGATCCAGGAGGTCGCGCCGGGCGTCCGGGTGGACGGACCGGTCGCCGCCCTCGGAGCGACCATGCGCGACCTGCACACCCGCGCCTGCGCCTGAGGGCGGCGACGTCCTCACCTGCGGGTCAGCGCCTCCAGCCGTTCGACGGCGGCACGCCAGTCGTCCGGCAGCCAGCACCGCGTGGCCCGGTGCCCGCCATAGGCGAGGGTGTAGGTGAAGTGGTCGGCCACCCGGCACCCCTCCTCCGACGACTCCGTGGTGACGACACCATCGAGCGCGTCCCGCAGGCCGCGCATTTCATCGTCCGCCAGCGCGACCCTTTTCCCATTGATGAGGGCCGTTCCCGAATTGCCGACGGTCACCCGTTCCCGAATTCCGGCGAATCCGCCGGTGCGCTCATAGGTGACCAGCACGTCCGGCCCGGTGAAAGCGAGCATTGACGTCTCCTTTTCATGCGGGCCGCCGGACAGCACCCCGCTTCCCCATTCCGGCGGCCCGCGGTCCGTGGGGGTTACTCGCCGAAAAGGATTCCGCCGGTGTCGCGCGCGGC
Source organism: Actinomadura latina NBRC 106108 (assembly GCF_001552195.1). Taxonomy (GTDB): domain Bacteria; phylum Actinomycetota; class Actinomycetes; order Streptosporangiales; family Streptosporangiaceae; genus Spirillospora; species Spirillospora latina. Next base: position 160,799 of record NZ_BCQS01000017.1, on the reverse strand, counting down.
GACGCACCGGTTCGGGAAGATCTGCTCGAAGTGCCGGGGGCTGCCGTGCCAGCTGCCGCGTGCGCTCACGCGGACCGGTGCGTACTGCATCGTGCACGGCCCCGTCTCCGCGGGAATGCGACCGACCTCACCGTTGGCGGCTCTGAACTGGTCACATGCTCCGGACGCGGCATCGAGCGTCCCTCCGTCCGGGTCGCAGTAGAGGCTGCGCACGGTGCTGGGGCCGTGCTCCGGCGCCACCCTGAGCAGGTAGGAGCCGGCCGGTTCGTCCGCCTGCGCGGGCGCGGCCTGTATGAGGACCGCCATTCCCGCCAGCACGGCCGCCCACCGGAATCGGGCACGCGACATGTGCATGTCTTCCTCCCTGGATTCGCCCGCCGCGATCTGCGGCACTGGGCCGGCGGGACGCCGCATTGTGGTGGGCTTCCCGCCGCATCCAGACATTAGGCGCCGCAAACTCCCACAAACAAGGGCAGATCAAGTCCCAACCTGGCCACTGGTCAACACTTAAATCAAGTCTGCCCAATCGTGCAATGCCGCTTGAACACAAATTGACCCGCGCATGTGATATCCCGTCCCGCTCACCGGGAGCACGTTCCAATTCCCCGTCCCGGCTCGCCGATGATGCACCCATGCCGTGCGCTCACCAGGCCATCGCCAACCTGATCCACCGCTACGCCGAGTGCGTGGACAAGGCGGACTTCGCGGGCATCCGCGACCTGTTCGCCGACGCCGCCTTCACCGGCAGCGGCGGCACCCTCCACGGCGGCGACGCCATCGCCCGCATGTTCGAGAAGACGGTGATCGTCCACGCCGACGGCACCCTGCGCACCAAGCACGTCACCACGAACCTCGCCATCGAGGTAGACGAGGACGCGGGCACCGCCACCTCAAGGGCGTACTACACCGTCCTCCAGGCCGTCCCCGACCTCCCCCTCCAGCCCATAGCCTGCGGCACCTACCACGACACCTTCACCCGCCACGAAGACGGATGGCGCTTCACCGAACGCCGCATAACCCTCGACCTAGCCGGCGACGTAACCCACCACCTACGCCACCCCGAACACCTCCCCGCTGGTCCTCGTCCGTCACGTAATGCATTCTTCCGGTCACTGTCGACATCAAGGGGGGCTAGATTACACTGGTGCCGAAACCGATGAAGCTAGTCGACCTTGAGCGCGCGATGAGAAGCCACGGCTGTCAGAAGCGGACCCCGGACAGGGGGCCGCACACGAAGTGGGACTGTCCGTGCGGCGAGCATCGCGCGATCATCCCACGACATAAGGAGATCTCCGCGCTCGTGGTGAAGAACACGATCCAAGGGTTGCCTTGCCTTGAGGAGGGATGGCTCCAGTGAGCAGCACCGAACGTCGAAGCCTGTACACCGTTCATGCGCGGCGGTGGGAGCACGGGTGGGAGCTTGAGATCGAGTCGGTCGGCGCTACCCAGTCACACAGCCTCAAGGACGCCGAGATGATGGCGCGGGACTACATCCGGCTGGCGCTCGATGTGCCCGCCGACTCGTTCGACCTGGTTCTCGTCCCCGACGTGGGAGACGGGCTGACCCAGGAAGTGCTCCAGGCCAAGGCGGAGACGAAGGCGGCCGAGAAGGCGCGGGACGACGCCGCCCGGCACTCCCGGGAGGTCGCCCGAAAACTTCATGAAAAGGGTCTCACGGGAAGAGAGATCGGAATCGTTCTCGAAGTTTCAACGCAGCGTGTCTCGCAACTATTGAAAGTCCACAAGGGTTCGGCGGCTCGCGGGCAGGGAGGCGGCCGGGCGCGGGCTCGCGGTAGGCAGTCGTCATCCGCATGAGCCCGTTCCGGTGGTCTCCCTATTCGCCTCGCCCGGGGGCCGGGCGAACCGGAGCGCGCTGGTCAGTGTGTCGTGTTCTAGACGGCGGCGGCCGAGGCTCCTCGGTCGCTGGGGGCCTGGCCGCCGCCGGGTGACGACGGGTCAGGGAGCCGGGACGCCTCCTCTCAGGTTCGCGGCGGCCTTCAGGGAGACGGCTCCTGGGCGTGACGTGTCTTCTGCGATCACGGCGAGAGTGATGGCGTTGTGGCCGTAGGGGTGCAGGATTCCGTCAGGGAGGGTGAAGTCTTGCTGGATTTCACCGTTGACGTACTCCCCCATGCTCCAGCCGTTGATGAAGATGAGGGCTCGATAGTCGCCTGTTCCCTCGTCGAAGTGCAGGGTTACAGGGACGTCCTGGTCCTTGGGGATGGATAGGCGCGTTTTCGTGCTGTACCAGTGGACGCCTGGCTGGATGGGGGTCGTCGGGGACGCGGATCGCCAGGTGGCGGTGCGGGCGGGCGGGAGGTGCCAGCCTTCTCGTTCGCCGTAGAGGCCGCCCGTGCTCAAGGGGCCGCGGAGCGGGTCTTCGGCTCGGGTGCCCTGGATCCGCCACGTGACCGGGTTCGTTGTCACTTCGGCGTTGACCAGGCCGCGGGGTTGCTTCTGGCGGTAGTCGTCGGCGGTCCAGTCGTCGTTGTGGCCCATGTTCTCGACCAGGACGGAGAGGACGGCCTTCTGGCCTTTCTGGAGGAGGTTGGAGGGAATTGTGAAGGCGCCTGGGCCCGGGTTCTCGTTGATGGGGGCGTCTGCGTCCTTCTGCTCGCCGCCGGCCGCCGAACCGAGGTAGTGGCCGTTCAGCCAGACCTGGTAGATGCCGTGCTTACCGGTGATGGCGTTCAGGTTGACGGTCTTCTCTGCGCCCGTTGCGGTGAAGTGGCCGCGATACCAGACGTGGCCGTGGTGGAAGCCGTAGTCGTCTGCGTAGAGGACGGGCGGGTTCTTCGGCTTGATCGGGCTGACCGTGGTGGTGTGGTCGGCGACTTTCCAAGTCGAGTCGTCGAAGTCGAGAGATGTCTCGGGTGCGCCCTGCTTGGCATGCCAATGCTTCAAGGCCGGGAGTTTGACTGGGTGGGGGCCCTTGGCGTGGGCGAGGAGTGTGCCGCTTGGTGTTGGCCGGGCGTGGAGGTGCTTGCCGTTCAGCGTCATTCGGCGAGCGGAGGAGAAGACCTCGATGTCGCCTGGCTTGGCCAGGTCTGCTCGTATCGCTGCCGTGTCGTTCTTGGTCTGCACGGAGCGGACCAGATCGGTGCCCCGGACGAGAGTGTCGCCGGAACGCCAGAACTTGGCGGCTTCCGCCTCCGTGCCGATGAGGAGCAGGACCGGCTTCCGGCCTCCGCCTGTTATCTGGATCCGGGCCAGACCCTCGTGTTCGTAGTCGAGTTCGAGGTTGCCGTTCGAGTAGGTCGACTTCACCGAGCCGTCCAGGACCTTGACTTCAGGGCGGGAGTCGTAGCGCAGGATGGTCGTTCCCGCTACGTCTTCGGTGCCGTAGAGGACGGCTGTGTCTCGGCTGCCGCTGGTCGTATGGGTCAGGAGTTCGGAGGTCGTGGCGGCCAGGCGCTGGCCGCCCATGTCGTAGCCGGCCACGAGGATTTTCGCGTCGCGGCCTTTCAGGGTTACGGGGAGGTTGTAGGTGCCGTCCGGGGTGTTCCAGGTGAGGTTCGCCGATTGGTCGCCGTCGGTCTTGCGGTCGGCGTGCCGGACGAGGACGAACTGCGTGCCGGTGTCGGGGTTGGCGCGAGTCTCGGCGTGGACGGCCGGGTTGTCGGACGCGGGCGCCTCAACCGGGTCGGTTTTGGTGAGCGGCGCGACGGTGGTGAAGAAGAGGCCCTGGCGTTTGAACTCGTCGTATTTGGCGGTGAGTTGCCGGTTCTCGGTGATGGGCGCGCCGTAGTCGTAGGACGTGTAGACGTCGTTCGGCTGGGCGAGCCGTCCCCAGTTCGTTCCACCGAAGGCCATGTAGTAGCCGAACATCGTGGCGCCCGAAGTGATGAGGTTCGACTTGTAGTAGACCTTCATGTACTTCGGGCCGGTGAGTTCTCGGCACTTGTCGTAGCCGGCGCGGTTCGCGTCGATGGCGCCGGCCTGGTATTCGGCGGCGTAGGCGGGCGCATCCGGGCTGAGGCGCTCGGTGACGCCTTCGCCCCAGGTTCCCCAGGTGTCCGGGTCGCGGCATTCGAATGCCTGCGGATAGTCGTCCACTCCTGGGATCTGCACGGCGCCCTGGCCGGTCGCCCATGTGGGCGTCCAAGAGGCATCGCAGCATTGGTTGTGGGAGATGGGGACGTCGATTCCATGGGCGCGGGCCTGGCGCTGGATGTCCTCCATGTAAGCGGGGTCGGTGTTGGCGGCGTATTCGTTCTCGGCGTTGTAGACGATGACCGACCCGCCGCGCGTGACCTGGTGCTTCGCGAGGATCGGGTCGATGTGGGCGAGCCAGTCCCGGTAGGCGGCGGTGTAGTTCGGGTCGCTGGAGCGGGCGCGGCCGGGCACTGTCTTCAGCCAGGCGGGGAGGCCGCCGCCGGTCGTTTCGGCGTTGATGTAGGGACCTGGCCGCGCGACGACATAGAGGCCGAGTTCGTCGGTCAGGCGAAGGAGCCGGTCGACGTCCCGCACTCCGGTGAAGTCGTATTTCCCGGGAGCCGGCGAGTGGTAGGCCCAGTCGAAGTAGAGGGACACGCCGTTGAACCCGGCGGCCTTGGTCTTCTCCAGGACGTCCCGCCAGAGGGCCGGGCTCGGGAGCCGGAAGTAGTGGAATTCGCCCGCCCACAGCAGGACGCGCTGTCCGTCCACGGTGAGCGAGTAGCGGTCGTATCCGACGCGGTGGGATTCGGCCTGGGCGGGGCGAGGAGAAGCGGGAGCGTAGAGGCAGGCGGCGGCGGTGAGGACGGCGGCGATGATGGCGAGTTTGCTGTTGGCACGCATGGATGGCGTCCTTTGCAGCGGACCGGCCCGCCCCGGAAGACCGGGGCGGGCCGAGGGATTCATCGGGTGAGGGAGAAGGAACTCAGGCGGGTTTCGCCGTTGAAGACCAGATACACGTCGTGGTCGCCACGGACGTTGCCAAGCGGTGCGCTGATCTCCTTGTAGGTGTACTTGTCGCCGGTCGCCGGGACGTTCAGCGTTCCGGCCAGGGGGCCGTTCGGCGCGTCCAGGCGGACCTGGATCGTGGTCGCCGACGTGCCCGCCACATTCGCGGTGATCGTGCCGGTGGAGCGGCCCAGGTCGGTGTCCGCGAACTTCAGCCAGGAGTTCGCCGCGCCGGCCACCGCGTCGCCCTTCGCCTTCGTCTCGTCGACCAGTTCGATGCCGTTCTGGTCGTCGAAGTCGGCGGCGCGGGTCGCCTTGGACAGGTCCCGGCCGGGGATCGTCTCGCCGCGCACGTTGAGCGTCGTGCGCTGCCGGATGTCGGTGGACGAGGAGCCGATCAGCAGATCCTGCCTCGACTTCTCGACCGTCCACTTGTTGCGGGTGACGTCCCAGATGGCGAGGTCCGAGGCGTCCAGCCGCAGTGTCGCCGTCACCGTCTTCCCGGGGGCGACGTGCACCTTGTCGAATGCGCGCAGTGCCTTCACCGGCTGCTTCACCCGCGACTTCTGCTGGTGCGTGTAGAGCTGGACGACCTCGTCCCCGGCCTTCTTGCCCGTGTTGGTGACCGGCACGGTGATGGTGACCGTTCCGTCGCGCCCCACGGAATGGCTGCTCAGCCGCGCCTTGCCGTACCGGAACGTGGTGTAGGAGAGGCCGTACCCGAACGGGTAGAGCGGCTTCCCCTTGAAGTACTGGTACGTCCGGTCCGACTTGATGATGTCGTAGTCGAGAATGTCGGGCAGTTGCTGCTCAGAGCGGTACCAGGTCTGCGGAAGCTTCCCGGACGGGCTCTCGTCGCCGAACAGAATGGACGCCAGGGCATTGCCCGTTTCGGCGCCCGCGTGGCTCGTCCACAGGATCGCCGGGACGTTCTCCTGTTCCCAGTTCAGCGTCGTCGGGTAGCTGTTCTCCACCACGACGACCGTGTTCGGGTTCGCCTTCCGGACGGCCTTGATGAGTTCCGACTGCCCTTCGGCGAGCGCCATCGTCGTGCGGTCGTGGTCCTCGCGGCCGTTGATGAACGGCATGCTGCCGACCACGACGACGGCGGTGTCCGCGCCGGTGGCCGCCTTCACCGCCGAGTCGACACCGCTGCTAATGACGTCCTTGGCGAACCGGGAAGCGCCGTCCTTGGTGGTGAGGACGAGCGTCCCGTCGTCCGCCGCCTTCACGTACGTCTTGGCCGGGTCGGCCCAGTCGTACGCCTTCTCATAGCCGGCGTACCGGAGCAGGTAGTCGCCGTCGTCCTGCTTCTCCAGCTTGAACATCTGCTGGACGAACCATCCGTTCGGCTGGTCCTGGTCATTGGCGAAGGTGTCGCCCCAGTTGTAGCGGCCGACGGTCTTGCCGTTCGCGGCGCTGCGCAGCGTCACAACGCCCTGGCCCCAGTCGAACACGTCGAATTGCGCCGTCGCGTCGGAGGCCGACGTGGGGCCGGTCTTCAGAACGGCGCCCGAGCCGGTCCCGCCCGCGATGTACTCGCCGGTCCCGACGTCCTTCAGCGCGATCCGGTCGACGCCCTCGCTGGACGTCACCGAACCGGCCCGCTCCTTGATGCCGTCCAGCGGCGTGACCTTGTAGGGCAGCGAACCGGAGTACCAGTCGGTGTAGAGGGTGTCCGAGAGCTGCCCGACGACCGCGACCTTCCCGGACGAGAGCGGCAGCGCCTTGCCCTGGTTCTTCAGCAGCACCATCTGCTCGGCCGCGGCCTTGCGGGCGAGCGCCCGGTGCGCCGGGCTGTCCACCACGTCCTTGGTGATCTTCCCGTAGGCCCCGCCGCCGGGGTCGAACTCGCCGAGCCGCACCCGGATGCTCAGGATGTGGCTCACCGCGCGGTCGACGTCGGCCTCGGCGAGCAGCCCCCGCGACAGCGCGTCCTTGATCGCGTTGACGGTGATGGACGAGTTGGTGTCGTCGGTCGTGAAGCTGTCCACGCCCGCCTTGACGATCGCCGCGTCACCGGAGGCCAGATCGGGGTAGTACTTCTGCGAGTTGACGATGTTGTTGGGCGCCCCGGCGTCGGTGACGTTGAACAGCGTCCGGTCCGTCCAGGAGCGGACGAGGCCGCCGGCGTCCGGCGTGACCGTCGCGGGACGGCCGTTGACCAGGTTGTACGACGTCATGATCCCGGTCGCGGCGTCCCGGCTGAGCGGGATCCTGAACGGGACTTCGTCGTACTCCTTCTTCACCCGCGGCCGGAGGCTGGACGACGTCTGGTCGCGGCGGATCTCGTTGTTGTTCGCCATGTAGTGCTTGAGCACCGGCGCGGTCTTGAGGTGGTCCGGGTCGTCGCCCTCCATGCCGTGCCCGTAGGCGGTGGCGAGCAGGCCGGTGAGCAGCGGGTCCTCGGAGTAGCCCTCCTCGTTGCGGCCCCAGCGCGGGTCGCGCAGCAGGTTGACGACGGGCGCCCACAGCTGCAGGCCCCACACGTCGGGGTTCTCGCTGTTGTAGCCGCGGGCCTCGTCCCCCACGGCCGAGCCGATCTGCTTGAGCAGTGCCGGGTCCCAGGTGGCGCCGAGTCCGACCGACTGCGGGAACACGGTTCCCTTGGCGGTCACGACGGCGCCGCTGTTGTGGACGTCGGTGGACCACGCGACGCCGTGCAGCGCCTCGGTCCCCGTCTTGAACCGGCCGATGCCGAGGCGCGGGACGGCGGGCTGGTACTGGTGCAGCAGGGAGATCTTCTCGTCGAGCGTGAGGCGGCCGAGCAGGTCGTCGACCCGGGCGTCCACCGGCAGCCCGGGGTCGCGGAACGGGTAGGTCTCGCGGGCGGCGGCGGGTGCCGCCCACGCGAGGGGAGCCACCAGCGCGGCGGCGAGGACGAGGGTCAGCGACCGGCTGCGCCGGCCGGGGGAACGGGGATTTCGATGGGGTCTGTGCACCGATTCTCCTCTTGGAAACTTGCCCCCGAGTGACATATCGAAGCGCTTCGATAACGGACCGCGAAAGGCCCTGGGCCTCCTTCTCGTCGGTGTCAGTGAGCGGCGGGCGCGCTGCTGGCGCGCCGGGTCAGGGTGGGCGGCAGCAGGGTGGCGGCCGGGACGGGCACGCCGTCGAGCTTGGCCATCAGCAGGTCGACGGCGCGCCCGCCGACCTCCTGCGCGGGGATCGCGACGGACGACAGCGGCGGCTCGGCGTGCTCGGCCATCTCGTCCGGGCACATCGCGACGACGGACACGTCCTCGGGGACGCGCCGCCCGGCCGCGCGCAGCGCCCGCACCACCGGGCCGACGACCGGCTCGTTGTGGACGAGGACGCCGGTCAGCCCGGGACGTTCGGCGAGCAGCCGCCCGACCAGTTCGCGGGCGGCGTCGGCCGTCGCCTCGCACGGGTGGAGATCGCCCCTCAGGCCGTGCACGCGCACCGCCTCGGCGAACCCGTCCGCGACCCGCTGCGCGTAGCCGGTCTGCCGCGCGTACACCTCGGGCGGCGACCCGATCAGCGCGATCTCGCGGTGCCCGAACTCCGCGAGATGCTCCACGCAGACGGCGCCGGCGGCGTGGAAGTCGAGGTCGATGCAGGTCAGGTCGTCGGCGTCGGCGGGGAAGCCGATGAGCACGCTCGGCCGGTCCAGGGAGCGCAGCAGCGGCAGCCGCGGGTCCTTCATCTGGACGTCCATGACGATCAGCGCGTCGACGAGCGCGCTGTCGGCGACGCGGCGCAGGCCGTCCTCGCCCTCCTCCTGGGTGAGCAGCAGGACGTCGTGGTCGTGCCGGCGCGCGGCGGTCACCACGGACACGGCGAACTGCATGACGACGGGCACCGCGATGCCCGAGCGCAGCGGGATCATCAGCGCGAGCACGTTGGAGCGGCTGCTCGCGAGCGCGCGGGCGCCCGCGTGCGGGCGGTAGCCCAGCTCGCGGATGCTCTCCCGGACGCGCCGCCGCGTCTCCTCGGAGATCGAGCGCTTGCCGCTCAGCACGTAGGAGACCGTGCTCGGCGACACTCCCGCGTGCCGCGCCACATCAGTGATCTTGACCACGGACCGTCCCGTCAGCGTCGAAGCGTTTCAAAGCGGGTTCGATGCTAGCCGCGGCCGGCGTAGGCCGGAGCACCGTCCGCAGCGGCCGCTCCAGCCCGATCACGGCGATCGCCGCGGCCGCCAGCACGCCCCCGGCGAGGGCCGTGCCGCGCACACCGGTCACCGGCAGCAGCGCGCCACCGAGCAGGGCGCCGCCGGCGATGCCGACGTTGAACGCCGACGCCGTCCACGCCGAGGCCACGTCGGTGTCGCCGGGCGCCGACTCCAGCACCCTCGCCTGCATCGCGGTGACGAAGGCGGGCAGCCCGAGCCCGAGCAGGACGAGCCCGGCGACCGCAGGGACCGCGGCCGTCCCGAACAGGAACAGGGCGAGCATGCCGGCCGCCAGCACCCCGGCCGCCGCCGCGAGGAGGGCGCGCGGGCCGCGGTCCACCACGATGCCGGCGATCACCAGCCCGGTGATGTCGGCGGCGCCGTTGGCGAGCAGCAGCGGGCTGATCGCCGAGCCGGGGAAGCCGCTGACGCCGGTGAGGAACTCGGTGATGTAGGTGAAGCAGGTGAACACGCCGCCGACCGCCAGCATGACCGTGACCAGCAGGAACCGGAACCGGCGCGCGTCCGGGCGGGTCGCGGGGACGGCGTGCGCGCCGCCCTCGCCGCCGCCCGGCAGCAGGACGGCGACGGCGGCGAGGGACAGCAGGCAGAGCGCGCCGAGCGCCGCGAACGAGAGGCGCCAGCCGGCCAGCCGGCCGAGCCAGGTGCCGAGCGGGACGCCGAGGACGACGGCGAGCGACCCGCCCGCGAACACGTAGGCCGCCGCGCGCCCGCGCAGCTCCGGCGGGAACAGCCCGGCCGCCGCCACGGCCGCGACCGGCCAGAACACCGCCTGGGCGAGCGCGGTGACCAGCCGCGCGCCCATCAGCGCGCCGTAGCCGGGGGCCGCCGCCGACGCGAACGACAGCACGACGAACAGGAGCATCACGGCGGTGAGCAGGCGCCGCCGCCCCACCCCGGCGGTCATCCGGACGAGCGGGACGGAGACGACGGCGATCACGATCCCGTACCCGGTGACGAGCATGCCGACGGCCGAGGGCGAGACGTCCAGGTCGTCCGCGATGAGGCGGAGCAGCCCGATCGGCAGGCTCTCGGTCGTGACGAAGCAGAACGCGGCGAGGGACAGGGCCAGCACCGCGGTCCGCGCCCGGGTCCGGTTCATGGGCTCCCGCGGCGTTCTGCGATGGTGTCGCGGTACCAGTGGGCGCTGTCCTTCCAGGTGCGTTTCCCGGTCGCGTAGTCGACGTGGACGAGGCCGAAGCGCCTGGAGTAGCCGTAGGCCCATTCGAAATTGTCCAGCAACGACCAGGCGAAGTATCCGCGCACGTCCGCGCCGGCGTCGCACGCCCGTTCCACGGCCGCGATGTGGTCGCGCAGATAGCCGATGCGCCGCTCGTCGCGGACGCGCCCGTCCTCCACGGCGTCGTCGAACGCGGCGCCGTTCTCCGTCACCATCAGCGGGGTGTCCGGGTATTCGCGGTGCAGGCGGAGAAGCAGCTCCTCCATGCCGTTCGCGTCGATCGGCCAGCCCATCTCCGTGTAGGGGCCGGGCTGCGCGGCGAACTCGACGCGGTCGCAGCCGACGAACGGTGTCGCCGCGCCCTGCCGGTGGCCGTCGGCGTGCTCGCGCGGGGACGTCCCGTCCCACACGCGGACGAGGGTCGGCGAGTAGTAGTTGACGCCCAGCACGTCCAGGGACGCGGCGATGATCGCCTCGTCCCCGTCGCGGACGAAGCTCCAGTCGGTGATGGACGCCGTGTCGTCCAGCAGGTCGGCGGGGTAGCCGTTGCCCAGCATCGGGTCGAGGAACACCCGGTTGGAGACGGCGTCCACCTGCCGGACGGCCTCCGCGTCGCCGCGCAGGTGGTGCAGGTTGAGGGTGACGGAGTGCCGCGCGGTGGGCGAGGTCACGCCGCGCAGCGCCCGCACGGCCAGCCCGTGCGCGAGGTTGAGGTGGTGGGCGGCGGCGAGCGCGGCGGCCGGATCGGTGCGGCCGGGGGCGTGCACGCCGGACGCGTAGCCGAGGAACGCCGAGCACCACGGCTCGTTCAGCGTCGTCCACGTGTGGACGCGGTCGCCGAGGACGCGCCCGATCCGCTCGGCGTAGTCGGCGAACCGGCGGGGCGTGTCGCGCTCGGGCCAGCCGCCCGCGTCCTCCAGGTCCTGAGGGAGGTCCCAGTGGTAGAGGGTGGCGACCGGGGCGATGCCGTGGGCGAGCAGGTCGTCGACCAGGCGGGAGTAGAAGTCGAGACCCTTCTGGTTGGGCGTGCCGTCCGGCAGGACGCGCGACCAGGAGATCGAGAACCGGTAGGCGCCGATGCCGAGGGCGGCCATCGTCGCGATGTCCTCCTGCCACCGGTGGTAGTGGTCGGTGGCGACGTCGCCGGTGTCGCCGTTGAGGACCTTGCCCGGCGTATGGCTGAACGTGTCCCAGATGGACGGCGCCCTGCCGTCCTCTTGGGCCGCCCCCTCGATCTGGTAGGCGGCAGTGGCCGCGCCCCATAGGAACCCTTGCGGGAACCCCATCAGTTCTCCTCTTCCAGGGTGATGACCAGTTCGTCACCGGTCGCTTTGACGAGAACACCTTGTGGATGGTCCGCGGATTCGCCGCCCTCTACGGCTGCCACGCGTGCGTTGACGAGAAGGACGTTCCAGGCTCCCCCGCCCGTCACGCGCACGTTTTCACCGTTTCTCGTCATGCTGAAGGCGACATCGCCGATCTGGGTGACGACGGTGGTCCCATTGGACGGCTCGTAGACGCGCAACGTGACGCCGTCCGCGTGGTCGTAGTCGGGACGATCCTCCACCGCACCCTCGGGGATGACCGCACCCGGACGGACGAGCAGGGGCACGCTGTCGAAGCCGTGCCGTTCCCGAATCCACCGGCCGCCCTCGACGCGTTCACCGGTGAGGTAGTGCGTCCACACACCCCCCGGCACGTAATAGGAGACCTCACCCTCGGACGAGAACACGGGCGCGACGAGGAGGTCGTCGCCGAGCATGTACTGGCGTTCCAGGTGCGTGCAGGCGGGATCGTCGGGGAACTCGACGACCATCGCCCGCATCATCGGCAGCCCCTCCCCGGACGCCTGCCGGGCGGCGCCGGCCAGGTACGGCATGAGCCGCATCTTCAGCCGGGTGAAGTCGCGCAGGACGTCCACGGACTCGTCGTCGAACAGCCACGGCACCCGGTAGGAATGGCTGCCGTGCAGGCGGCTGTGCGAGGACAGCATGCCGAACGCGATCCACCGCTTGAACAGCGCCGGATCGGGCGTCCCCTCGAAGCCGCCGATGTCGTGGCTCCAGTACCCGAACCCGGACACGCCCAGGGAAAGGCCGCCGCGCAGGCTCTCCCCCATCGCCTCGAACGTCGATTCGCAGTCGCCGCCCCAGTGCACCGGGAAACGCTGCCCGCCGACCGTGGCGGACCGGGCGAAGACCACCGCCTCGCCCTCACCGCGCTTCTTGTGGAGCAGATCGAAGACGGTCTGGTTGTAGAGATAGGTGTAGTAGTTGTGGGCGCGTTCCGGGTCGGAACCGTCGTGGTAGACGACATCGGTCGGGATGCGCTCGCCGAAGTCGGTCTTGAAGCAGTCCACGCCCATGTCGAGGAGCGCTTCGAGCTTGCCCGCGTACCATTCCCGCGCCTCGGGATTGGTGAAGTCGACCACGGCGAGGCCGGGCTGCCACTTGTCCCACTGCCACACGTCGCCGTCCTGACGTTTCAGCAGGTAGCCGCGCGAACGGCCCTCCTCGAACAGGGGCGAGCGCTGGCCGATGTAGGGATTGATCCAGACGCAGACCCGGAGCCCGCGCTCGCGCAGTCGCCGCAGCATCCCCGCCGGGTCGGGGAACACCCGCGGGTCCCATTCGAAGTCGCACCACTGGAACTCGCGCATCCAGAAGCAGTCGAAATGGAAGACGCTCAGCGGCAGGTCGCGCTCCGCCATCCCGTCGATGAACGACGTGACCGTCTCCTCGTCGTACGACGTGGTGAACGACGTCGACAGCCACAGCCCGAACGACCATTCCGGAACCCGGGCCGGACGCCCGGTGAGCGCGGTGTACTTGCGCAGGATCTCCTTCGGCGAGGGCCCGTAGATGACGAAGTACCGCATCGACTGGCCCTCGACGCTGAACTGCGTCCGCGCGACGGCCTCCGACGCCACCTCGAACGACACGCGCCCCGGATGGTCGACGAACACGCCGTATCCCGCGTTCGTCAGGTAGAACGGCACGTTCTTGTACGCCTGCTCGCTGGCCGTCCCGCCGTCGGCGTTCCACACGTCCACGGACTGGCCGTTCTTCACCAGCGGCCCGAAACGCTCACCGAGCCCGTAGACGAAGTGGTCGACGCCCAGATCGAGTTGCTCCCGGACGTAATGGCGTCCGTCGCCGGTGTCGATGACGGCCTGCGCCTTGGGCGAACTACCGGTCAGCCGGCGTCCGTCCGCGAGGAAGTCGACGCGCCATTCCTCCCCGCGCCCGACCCGCACCGACAGCGCACCCGACGTGAGGGTCGCCGCGTCATCGTCAATGGACACCTCTCCGGTGGGGTCGGCGACCAGCTCGAAATCCGGGCCGCGCCGCCTCTCCCCCGCGAAATGCGTGAGGGTGACGCCGATGACGTCCGGCATCGGCGACTCGCACGCCACCGTCACCACCGGCCCCTTGAGCAGGTCGCCCCGGTGCCGGATCTTCTGAACCGGCGCGAACACCGTGAACGAGCCGGGCCCGGAATCGACGTCGAGGACCTCCACCGGATGAGAGGCGTGCACGCCCTCGCGCATCATCCAGTAGCCGTCACTGAACTTCATGTTTTGATTGCCCCCGCAGTGAGTCCGCGCGACAGAGTCCGCTGGAAGATGAGGAAGAAGACGACGGTCGGGAGGAGGCCGAGCAGCGACGCGGCGCTGGACATCGTGGCGTCCATGAGGCGCTGCCCTTGCAGCACGCCGAGGGCGACCGAGACCGTCTGGTTCTCGTTGGAGATCAGGAAGGTCATGGGGATCAGGAATTCGTTCCAGGTCCACACGAAGAAGAAGACGAGCAGCACCGACAGCGTCGGCCGGACGACGGGAACGACGACCCGCCACAGGATCTGCCGGCGGCCGGCGCCGTCGATCCGGGCGGCCTCCAGCAGCGGACGCGGGAACGCCGCCAGCACCGACGACAGCAGGTAGGTGCCGAACGCGGCCTGGATGACCGTGAACACGATGATCACGCTGAGTTTCGTGTCGTACAGTCCGACCTGCTTGGAGATGTAGTAGAGCGGGTAGACGAGCGCCTCCTGCGGCACCGTGTTCGCCATGAGCAGGAGGACGAGGATCCACATCCGTCCCTTGATCCGGCCGATCCCGAGCGCATAGGCGTTCAGCACGGAGATGAGGACGGCGAGGACGGCGACGGAGCCGCTGATCAGCACGCTGTTCAGCAGGACGTTCCCGAAGTCGGTCCGCTCCCAGAAGGCGCGGACGGCGTCCAGGTTGATCCCGTCCGGCGGCGCCAGCGGGCCTTTCGAGGAGTACTCCTGCGGCGTCTTCAGCGCATTGAAGACCACCACCACGAACGGGATCAGCATCACGCCCGCGAACGCGGTCAGCGCCACCAGCACCGCATAGGCGGACGGCCCACGGCGGCGGCGGTGCGGCGCGTCCCGCCCTCCGCGCGGCGGTGCGGCCGCCTTCTCCGGCAGGGTCGCCGTCACTGGGCCTCCCCAAGATCACGTCCCTGCATGCGCAGGAAGACGACGGTCAGCGCGACGATGACGAGCGTCAGCACGGTGGCGATCGCCGAGCCGTAGCCCACGTCCGCCTTCTCGAAGAAATGGACCCACGAGTAGTACGCCGGCACGTTCGTCGCGCCGCCCGGCCCGCCCTTGGTCAGGACGAAGATCTGCGCGAACGCCTTCAGCGCGGCGATCGTCGTCCACAGCAGGACGACGAAGATCTCCGGCCGGATCTGCGGGATCGTGATGTGCCAGAACCGGCGGGCCCAGGCGGCGCCGTCGAGTTCCGCCGCCTCGTACAGCGACGGGTCGACCCGCTGCAGGCCCGACATGAAGATGACCAGCGGGAACCCGATCTGGATCCACACCATCACCCCGATGACGCTCCACAGCGCGGTCGCCGGGTCGCCGAGCCAGTCGTGCGCGAGCGAGCCGAGGCCGATCTTGGTGAGCAGAGCATTCACCGCGCCGGTCTCCGGGGCCAGCAGCCAGCTCCACACCACGCCCGCGATGACGATCGGCAACACCTGGGGCAGGTAGACGCAGGCGCGCAGGACGCTCGCCGTCCGCGCCCCGAAATGCCGGCCGATCAGGTCGGTCAGGGCAGCGGCGAGCACCAGCCCGATCAGCGTCGGGATGACCGCCATCCCCAGGATGACCAGCGCGTTGTGCCCGAAGGACGCCCAGAACTGCTCGTCCTTCATCAGCTCCCGGTAGTTGTCGAGCCCGATCCACTCAGGAGTGCCGACGCCCGTCCACTCGGTGAAGCTCGTCCCGATGTTCATCAGGAACGGCACGCCGATGACGGCGGTGAACAGGAGCAGGCCGGGGAGCAGGTAGGGCAGGTACCCCAGCTGCTCCCGCGACCGGCCTCTGCGGCCTTGCACCGTCACTTCGGCAGACCGTCCTCGTACGCCTTCTGGACGTTGCCGAGGACCTTGTCCGGCGACTCGCCGTTCATGAGCTTCTGCGTCTGCGACACCCACGCGTCGTAGAAGCCGGCGACGGGCCAGTCCGGGTAGTAGGCGAGGCCGCCGGACTTCGCCAGCCCGTCGAAGTCCTCGACGAGCTTCTTCGCCTTCGGCTCGGTGATCGCGGACGGGTCCGCCGCGACCGGGATGCCGCCCGCGTTCCCGAGGATGTTCTGCACCTTCTTCTTCATCGTGATGTCGATGAAGTCATAGGCGAGCTGCTTGTTCTCCGAGCCCTTCGGGACGACCCACAGGTTGCCGCCCGAGCCGAGCGTCATCTTCGCCCCGGGCCACACGGCGGTCTCCCAGTCGAACTTCGCCTCGGACGCGACGCGGCCGAACCACCAGCTGCCGGAGAACATCATCGGGAACTTGCCGCTCATGAACGCGACGCCCGCGTCCTCGGCCTTGAGGCTGACGGAGTTCTTGGCGATGTAGCCCTTCTTCACCCAGTCGGCGAAGGTGGTCGCCCCGTACGTCCAGGCGGCGTCGTGGAAGTCGACCTTGCCGGTGTAGCGCTGGTAGGCGTCCACCCAGTTCTGGTCGGCCTTGTCCAGGGCGAGCTGGTAGACGAACTGGTGCGCCATGTACTCGGCGCCCGCGTTGGTCAGCGGCGTGACGTCCTTCGCGGTGAACTCGTCCATCGCGGCGACGAGCTCGTCGTAAGTCTTCGGGATCTCGACGCCGTACTTCTTGAACAGGTCCTTGTTGTAGTAGACCTGCAGGTATTCGGCGTAGTTCGGGACGCCGAACCACTGGTCGCCGCCCATCGTGCCCTTGTCGTCGTACTTGGCGGTGACCTGGACGTTCGGGCTGACCAGCTTGTCCCAGCCGCGCTTGGCGACCTCGGACGTCATATCGGTCAGCAGGCCCTGCTTGGACAGCAGGCCGGCGGTCGCGTTGCCCTTGTTGTACTCCATGACGTCGGGGGCGTTCTTGGAGTTCAGGACCATCGGCGCGGTCTTCTGGATCTGCTCGAAGCCCTTCTCCTCGAACGTCACCTTCACGCCGGGATGGGTCGCCTCGAACTCCTTGATCGCCTCGTTCCACGCCTTGCCCATGGCGCTGTCCGGGGCCTCGTAGTGCCAGAGCTTCAACTCCTTGCCGCCGGAGCCGCCGTCGTCGCCGCCGCACGCGGTGAGCGACAGCGCCGCCGCGGCAAGGGCGGCGAGGACGGCCGCGCTCCTGCCTGCCTTGATCATGGGTTTCCTCCGGGGGTGGGACCGCCGTGCCTGCCGAACGTTGTCGAAGCGCTTCGATTGCCCCGGATGTTAAGTCCTTGACCAGGGCGAACACAATAGGTCGCCCGGCATCAATTCGGCCATGTGCCCGCTGATCTGCGCAGACGACCTGGGAGCGCTCCCATTGCCGGGGCTCAGCCGCCGCATTCGCCGCCGTTGAGGGTGAACTTGGCGGGTGCGCCGTTCGCGCCGTCCTGGCGGCCGAGGAAGCCGAACTCGGCGGTGCCGTGCGGCGGGATCGACCGGTTCCAGTCCGCCGCCGTCACCGTGACGGACGAGCCCTCCTGCAGCCGGCTGCCGTTCCACAGCTGCGTGATCGCCTGGCCGTCCGGAAACTCGAAGCCGAGCTTCCACCCGTCGATCTCGCCGTCGCCCAGGTTCGTGATGCGCACCGTCGCCTGGAAGCCCTGCGGCCACGTGCCGTCCACGCGGTAGGAGACCGAGCAGGCGGCCGCGGCGGTCGTCGTCCCGGACGGGCTCGCGGACGGGCTCGCGGACGGCGGCGCGGCCCTCTCCCGGGACGAATCGGGCGCGAGCGCGGCCAGCAGCACCGCCACCAGCGCCACGGCGCCGACCGCGGCCCCGGCGATGACCAGCGGCTTCCGCGCCGGCGCAGGCGGTGCCGCGGCGACCTGCGGCTCGTCCAGGACGCGCGTCGGCTGATGCTCGGCCTCCGGGACGTCCGGTGTGCCCGGGGCGTCCGGTATGCAAAGCCCGTGCTCGGCCGGGGGCGGCGGCAGCTGGACCAGCTGGACACCGGAGGCGTCCGCCAGGACTCGGGCCGCCTCGCGGGCCGAGGGGCGGGATTCGGGGTCTTCGCGCAGGCAGTCCCGGGTGAGGGCGGCGACCTCGGCCGGGACCCGCGAGCCATCGGCCAGGCACTCGCGAAGGACCACGCCCAGCGAGTAGATGTCGGCGGCCGAGGTCGGCGGCGCGCCGGTCAGGAGTTCGGGGGCGACATAGGCGGGCGTGCCGAGGACGGGGCCGCCGGCGGTGGACGGTCCGGTGAAGGCGATGCCGAAGTCCAGGACCTTCACGCCGACCGGCGTCAGGAAGACGTTCGCGGGTTTGATGTCGCGGTGGACGATGCCGGCGGCGTGGGCGGCGGCCAGCGCGTCGGCGACGCGGGCGCAGATCCCGGCCGCCTCGCTCCAGGCCAGGGGCCCGCCGGCCAGGCGCGCTGCGAGGCTCTCCCCGTCCAGCAGCTCCATGACCACATACGGCACGGAGCCCTGCTCGCCGTAGTCGTAGACGCCGGTGATGCTGGGGTGCGTGAGTCCGGCGGCGGCCTGCGCCTCCTGGCGGAGCCGCCGCGTGAACTCCTCGGGCCAGCCTTCCTTGGGCACCTTGACGGCGACGGCGCGGTCGAGCACGAGGTCGACCGCGCGCCAGACGGTCGCCATGCCGCCGGCGCCGAGGGGGCGCTCCAGGCGGTAGCGGTCCCCCAGGCGGTCGCCCGGGGCGACGATCTCGGGCATGGACGCACCCTATGCCCGAGTCAGGGGACGAGGTAGCGGGTGTCGCGGGCGTCGGTGATCGCCATGTGGCCGGGCGCGTGCCCGATGGCGAGCTTGGGACGGGACGCCATCACCGCCGCCTGCGGTGTCACGCCGCACGCCCAGAAGACGGGTATCTCGTCCACCCGGATCTCGACCGGGTCGCCGAAGTCGGGGGCGCCCAGGTCCTCGATGCCGAGTTCGACGGGGTCGCCGACGTGCACGGGCGCGCCGTGGACGGACGGGTAGCGCGCCGTCACCCGCACGGCGTCCGCCACCTGCGCGGCCGGGATCGGACGCATCGACACCACGAGCGGGCCGCCGAACCTGCCCGCCCGGCGGCACATCCGGTTCGTGCGGTACATGGGGACGTTCCGGTTCTGCTCGACGTGCCGGACGGGGACGCCGGCCTCCTGGAGGGCGTCCTCGAACGTGAAGCTGCAGCCGATGAGGAACGAGACGAGGTCGTCGCGCCACCAGGGGGTCGCGTCGGACACCTCGGCGACCGGCTCGCCATCCTCGTAGACGACGTAGCCGGGCAGGTCGGTGCGCAGGTCGCCGGCGAAAAGGGAGGCGGACGTCCCGCCGGGTTCGGTGACGTCCAGGACGGGGCACGGCTTGGCGTTGCGCTGGGCGAAGAGCAGCAGGTCGTAGGCGTCCTCGCGCGGGACGCCGATGAGGTTCGCCTGCGTCCAGCCCGCGCACCAGCCGGAGGTGGGGACGCGGAGGCCGGCCCGGAACAGCGCTCGGGCCTGGTCCGGGCTGAGCGCGCCCGGATCGATGGGTGCGGTCATCATGGATCCTTTCCCAGGTGCGGGGCCGGGTGCGGCCGGAATCGGAGCCGCCGGCCGGGGCGGGCTTGGGCGGCGCGCCCGATGTCGGCGGACGCGACCACCGCGATGACGGGATACCCGCCGGTCAGCGGGTGGTCGGCGAGGAACAGCACGGGCCGCCCGGACGGCGGCACCTGGAGCGCCCCGGTGACCGTCCCCTCGCTGGGCAGTTCGCCGCGTTCCGCGCGGGTCAGCGCCGGCCTGTCGAGGCGCGTGCCCACGCGGTCGATGTCGCTGGTCACCGTGTAGGCGGCGGTGAAGAGCGTGCCGAGCGCGCCCGGCACGAACCAGTCGGCGCGCGGGCCGGGTATCGCGCGCAGCTCGACGTCGCCGGGGGCCGGCGGGCGGACGGGCGGGACGGCGATCCCGCCGCGCACCGCCAGGTAGCTGCGCAGCCCCGCGGGCGGGGTGCCCATCCGGAGGTCGGCGCCGTCCGGGAGGTGGAACACCGAGTAGGGCGCTTCGGGACGCCCGCCGGCCAGCAGCGGGGCGGGTGCGCCGGTCACCGCGGCGAACAGCCCGCCCCGGCAGCGGACGCGCAACCCGCCGAGGGTGACCTCGATCGCCGCCGCGCCGTCCGGGTTCCCGGCGGCGCGGTTGGCGAGGCGGAGAGAAACCGGGTCCGCGGCGCCCGACACCCCCACGCCGAGCGCCGCGTGACCCGGTCGGCCCAGATCCTGGACTGTGGCCAGGGGCCCTGTGGTGAGAACGTCCAGCCCCCGTTTCATGGTTCCCGCTCGATGAAGCGAACCGTGGTTCCGGGGCGGAGCAGGGCGGGCGGGTCGCGGTCGAGGTCCCATAGGACGGCCTCCGTGCGCCCTATGAGCTGCCAGCCGCCTGGGGATTCGACCGGGTAGACGCCTCTGTAGCGCCCGGCGAGGCCGACCGCGCCCGCCGGGACGCGGACGCGCGGGACGGCGCGGCGCGGGACGTCCAGCCGCGGGTCCCCGCCCTCCAGGTAGCCGAACCCGGGCGCGAACCCGGTGAACGCGACCCGCCACGGGGTCCCGGTGTGCGCGGCGACGACCCCGGCGGGGGTGAGCCCGGTGAGTGCGGCGACGCCGGGCGGCGGGGACGCGGCCGGCGCCGCGTACAGGGCCGCCGGGTCCGGTGGTTCGACCAGCAGTGCCGCGTCGCCGCTCGGGAGGATCCGCACCCGTCAGCTCCAGAGAGTGTCGAGTTCGGACAGCGAGTTCCAGCCCAGGTACAGCGACAGCAGCCAGGCGGCGGCGCCGAGGACGAGCAGCCAGACCGGGTACCGGTAGCCGCCGAGCAGGTCGCGGCGGCGTCCGGCGGCCCACAGCAGGACGGCCAGGCCGAACGGCAGGATCAGCCCGTTGAGCGCGCCCGCGAGGATCAGCAGCTTGGCCGGCGCGGTCCCGATCGCGAGGTAGATGCTCGCGGAGACGAGGATGAACGCCACGACCAGGCGGTTGCGGTGCCGCTCGACGAACGAGGAGAACGAGACGAGGAACGACACGGAGGTGTAGGACGCGCCGATCACCGAGGTGATCGCCGCCGACCACATGATCAGGCCGAAGAGGCGCAGCCCGGCCTCGCCCGCGGCGTTCTCGAACGCCGACGCCGGGGCGTTCTCCTTGGCGAGGGTCACACCGCCGGCGACGACGCCGAGGACGGCGAGGAACAGCAGCACGCGCATGACGCCGGTGATGAGGATGCCGGTGACGGCGCTGCGGTTGATCTCCCGGACGTTCGCGCTCCCGGTCAGCCCGGACTCGATCATGCGGTGCGCGCCCGCGTAGGTGATGTAGCCGCCGACCGTCCCGCCGATGAGGGTGGTGATGACGAGGAAGTCGACGGTCTCGGGCGCGACGCTCTGCTTCAGCGCGTCCCCGAGCGGCGGGTCCGACACGATCGCCACGTACAGCGTCAGCAGGATCATCGCGCCGCCGAGCACGACGACGATCCGGTCCATGGCGACGCCGGCGCGCCGGATCAGGAAGATCCCGATGGCGGCCAGCGCGGAGATCGCGCCGCCGATCTTGACGTCCAGGCCGAGGAGCGCGTTCAGCCCGAGGGCCGTCCCGGCGATGTTGCCGATGTTGAAGACGAGGCCGCCGAAGACGTCGAGGGCGGCGAGGCCGTAGCCGGCGCCGGGCAGGACGCGGTTGCCGAGTTCCTGGGCGCGCATGCCGGACACGCCGACGATGCGCCACACGTTCAACTGGATCGCGATGTCCACCAGCACGGACACGACGATCGCGAACGCGAACGCGGCGCCGAGCTTGGCGGTGAACACGGTGGTCTGGGTGATGAAGCCGGGGCCGATGGCGCTGGTGGCCATCAGGAACATGGCGCCGATCAGCGCGCTGCGGCGGGACGAGGCGGGTGGGGCCGGGGTCGTGTCCAGGGTGGTCCGGTCCGTCATGGGGGTGACCCTTCTGGGTTACGGCTTTCCGACAGCGTAAAGATTGTTCAACAATCCAGCAATCCCCTTGTTGAAGGATTTCCCTCGCGGTGGGATACGCTGGCCCCGCACGTACGCGGCGGGCGGGTACGCGGGGAGGGCGGCCGATGACGGAGTCGTGGCTCGACGAGATCGCTGCGGCGCGGGGCGGCCTGGACCGGACGAGCACCGCGGCCTGGGTCGCCGGCCTGCTGCGCGGCCAGATCACCGACGGCCGGCTCGTCCCCGGCGCGCAGCTGCCCGAGAAGGAGCTGGCCGCCGCCGCGAAGGTGTCGCGCAACTCCGTGCGGGAGGCGTTCCGGCTGCTCGTCCAGGAACGGCTGCTCGTGCACGAGTTCAACCGGGGCGTGTTCGTGCGCCGCGTCACCGCCGACGGCCTCGCCGACCTGTACCGCGTCCGGCGGATCCTGGAGTGCGAGGGCGTGCGGTGCGCGCCGGACGCCCCGCGCGAGGCGCTCGCCCGGCTGGAGGCGGCGGTACGGGACGGCGAGCGCGCCGCCGCGGCGGAGCGCTGGGCCGACGTGGGCACCGCCGACATCCGCTTCCACCAGGCCCTCGCCGCGCTGGTGGGCAGCCCGCGAGTGGACGAGATGATCCGGCACCTGCTGGCCGAGATGCGGCTCGTCTTCCACGAGATGGGCTCGCCGCGCGAGTTCCACGAGCCGTACCTCACCCGCAACCGGCGCCTGTACGACCTGATCGCCGCCGGTGACGCCGCGGCCGCCGAACGGGAGCTGCGCTCCTACCTGGACGACGCGGAGTCGCAGCTCACCAAGGCCTACCGGGAGCAGGCGTGATCAGGGCGCGTAATTCATGACGTGGTCGTGCAGGAGCTGCGGCGCCTCGGGGTCGCCGCGGCGGAACGCCTCGATCAGCTCCGCGTGCTCGGCCGACTTGGAGTAGATCTCCGTCTGGTGCAGGCGCAGGGACAGGGTCGTCCACAGCTCGATGCCGAGGCCCTCCCAGACCGAGACGAGCAGCCGGTTCCCGGCCGTCTCGACGATCTCGCGGTGGAAGGCGATGCTGAGCCGCATCTGCTCCTGCAGGTCGCCGTCCCGCACGGCCTCGGCGAGCCGGTCGTTGTGCTCCTCCAGGGCGTCCACGCAGCCGGCGAGGCGGGGCAGCGCCAGCTCCACGGCCGTCCGCTCCAGCCCGGCGCGGACGGGGAAGATCTCGGCGAGGTCGCGCTCGGTGAAGTCGCGGACGCGGGCGCCGCGGTTCGGCAGCGACTCGATCAGCCGCTGCGCCTCCAGCTGGCGGAGCGCCTCGCGGACCGGCCCCTGGCTGACCCCCAGCTCGGCGGCGATCCGGCGTTCGACGATGCGCTCGCCGGGCTCCCACCGGCCCGCGCTGATGCCCTCCACGATGAACTCCCGGATCTGGCCGGCGAGTCCGGTGCGCAGCAGTTGGGAGGGCGTGTTCACGAAACTCGATCGTAGCGCCACGATGGGTAAGTACCTCGTGATGGGGTAGGCGAATCCTGATTCCGTGGAATATGATCGATCATAGATCAATGATGATCGGGAGTGCTGTGGCGATCCTATGGCGCTGCCCCGGACAGAGGAAGGTCGCCGATGGCTGAGACCGTCAAGGCCGCTCCGGCGCGAGGCCGGAGAACGCGCGGCGCCAAGGGCTCGGAGCCCAAGGGCGCCGCGGCGCCGCCGAAGGTCCCGGCGGAGGACGCCGAGACGCTCGTCGGCTACTACCGGCAGATGCTGCTGATCCGGCGGTTCGAGGAGCGGGCCGCCCGGGCCTATACCGAGGCCAAGATCGGCGGCTACTGCCACCTGAACCTCGGCGAGGAGGCCACGGTCGTCGGGCTGATGGCCGCGCTGCGTCCCACGGACTACCTGTTCACGAACTACCGCGAGCACGGCTACGCGATCACCAAGGGCATGGAGCCCGACCGCGTGATGGCCGAGCTGTACGGGCGCTCCACCGGCGTGTCCAAGGGCTGGGGCGGGTCGATGCACATGTTCGACACCGAGACGCGGCTGCTCGGCGGGTACGGCATCGTCGGCGGCCAGCTCCCGCTCGCGACCGGCGCGGCGCTCGCCGTCTCCTACAAGGGCGGCGACGAGGTCGTCATGTGCCAGATGGGCGACGGGACGGCCGCGATCGGCGCGTTCCACGAGTCGCTGAACATCGCGGGCCTGTGGGACCTCCCCATCGTCTTCGTTGTGGTCAACAACGGCCTGGGTATGGGCACCACCGTGGAGAGGTCGTCCGCCGAGCCCGAGCTGTACAAGCGGGGCGCCGCCTACCGGATGGAGAGCGCCCGCGTGGACGGCGCCGACGTGGTCGCGGTGCGGGACGCCGCCCGCGTCGCCGTCGAGCGCGCCCGGGCGGAGAGCAAGCCCTACCTGCTGGAGACCCTCAGCCCCCGGCTCAAGGGGCACTCGGTCGTCGACCCGGCCCGCTACCGGACCAAGGAGGAGAAGGACGCCCTCAAGGCGGCCGACCCCCTGGCCAAGATGGCGCTGGACCTGGAGGACGCCGGGATCCTCTCCCACGAGGAGCGCGAGCGGCTCGACGCCGAGGTCACGGCCGAGATCGACGAGGCCGCGACGTTCGCCGACGAGAGCCCCGCGCCCGAGGTCTCCACGCTGTTCGACTACACCTACGCCACCCCGGTCCCGGGCGATCTCCGCCGCTTCCCGGCCGACCCCGTATTCCGTTCCTGAGAGGCACCCCCATGGCAACCGTGACCTACCGCCAGGCCCTCCGGGACACGCTCCGCGCGGAGATGCTGCGGGACGAGAACGTCTTCCTGATGGGCGAGGAGATCGGGCTCTTCGAGGGCTCCTACAAGATCACCGAGGGGCTGCTGAAGGAGTTCGGGCCGAAGCGCGTCCGCGACACCCCGATCGCCGAGGAGGGCTTCGTCGGCGCCGCGATCGGTGCCGCGATGCTCGGCCTGCGTCCCGTCGTGGAGATCATGACGATCAACTTCTCCCTGCTGGCGCTGGACCAGATCGTCAACCACGCCGCGAAGATCTACGGGATGTTCGGCGGGCAGGCCAGCGTGCCGATGGTGATCCGCACACCGGGCGGCGGCGGGCAGCAGCTCGGGGCCACGCACTCGCAGAACGTCGAGCTCTTCTACGCGTTCATCCCGGGGCTGAAGGTCCTCGCGCCGAGCACGCCCGCCGAGGCGTCCGCGATGCTGAAGGCCGCGATCCGCGACGACGACCCGGTGCTGTTCCTGGAGAACCTCGCCCTCTACAACACCAAGGCCGAGCTGCCCGCCGCGGTCGAGGACATCGAGCCCGCCGAGATCGGCCGCGCCGGCGTCACCCGCGAGGGCACCGACATCACGATCATCGGCTACTCCCGGATGGCGCGGGTCGCCGGCGAGGTCGCCGAGAAGCTCGCCGCCGACGGGGTGTCCGCCGAGGTCGTCGACCTGCGCAGCCTGCGCCCGCTGGACCGGCAGACCATCGTGGAGTCCGTCCGCAAGACGGGCTGCGCCGTCGTCGCCGAGGACGACTGGCTCACCTACGGCATCGGCGCCGAGATCGCCGCGACCATCCAGGAGGGCGCGTTCGACTGGCTGGACGCCCCCGTCCGCCGCGTCGCGATGGCCGAGGTGCCGCTCCCCTACGCCAAGTCCCTGGAGTCGGCCGCGCTGCCGTCCGCCGAGTCCCTGCTCACCGCCGTCCGCGACACGCTCCGCGCGACCGGCCGTGCCCTGGAGAACGTCTCATGACCGAGATCCTCATGCCCCGCCTCTCCGACACCATGGAGGAAGGCGTCATCAGCTCCTGGCAGAAGAAGCCGGGGGACGAGGTCGCGGTCGGCGACGTCATCGTCGACATCGAGACCGACAAGGCGGTCATGGAGTACGAGGCCTTCGAGGCCGGCGTGCTCGAGGAGATCCTGGTTCCCGAGGGCGAGTCCGCCGCGATCGGCGCCCCGATCGCCCGGATCGCCCCGGCCGGCGGCGCCGAGCGGGCCGCGCCGGCGGAACCGGCCGCCGAGCCGGAACCGGAGCCGAAGCCCGAGCCCGCCGCCGAGGCCAAGGCAGAGCCGAAGCCGGAGGCGGCACCGGCACCGGCCGCCGAGGCGCCCGCGCGGGTCCCGGAGCGTTCCGCGGCCACCCGCCCGCCGTCGTCGCCGCTCGCGCGCCGGCTGGCCCGCGACCACGGCATCGACCTGGCGACGCTGAGCGGGTCGGGCCCGGGCGGCCGGATCGTCCGCGCCGACATCGAGGCCGCGGTCCGCGGCGGCACCGCCCCGGCCGAGGCCCCGGCGCCCGCTCCCGCGCCGTCGGCGCCGCCCGTCCAGGCGCGCGCGGAGGACCCGGACGTCGAGGCCGTCCCGCTCAACCGCTTCCGCAAGGTCGCGGCGAAGCGGCTGACCGAGAGCAAGCGCGACGCGCCGCACTTCTACCTGAACCGCGAGGTGGACGCCGAGGCGCTGCTGGCCTTCCGCAAGACGCTGAACGAGGCGCTCGCCCCCGCCAAGGTCAGCGTGAACGACCTGATCGTGAAGGCGGTCGCGACCGCGCTGCGCGAGCACCCCGCGGTGAACGTCTCCTACACCGAGGAGAACCTGCTCTTCCACAAGCGCGTCCACGTCGGTGTCGCGGTGGCGGTCGAGGACGGCCTCGTCGTCCCCGTCATCAAGGACGCGGACCGCAAGAGCGTCTCCGAGATCGGCCAGGAGACCCGCGAGCTCGCGGGCAGGGCGCGCGAGGGCAAGCTCTCCCTCAACGACATGAGCGGCGGGACGTTCAGCGTCAGCAACCTCGGCATGTTCGGCGTCGACTCGTTCTCCGCGGTGATCAACCCGCCGGAGGCGGCGATCCTCGCCGTCGGCGCCGTCCGCGACGCGCCGGTCGTCCGGGACGGCCAGGTCGTCCCCGGCAAGCTCATGGCGCTGACCCTCTCGGTCGACCACCGCGCCACCGACGGCGCCACGGCCGCCAAGTACCTGGACCACCTGGCCGGCCTCCTGCAGAACCCCCTCCTGATCGTGGCTTAGCCGGGAGGACATGCGCGTGACCCGGCCTCCGGCGACGTCGAGCGGAGGCCGGTACGGCCGTCCCGCCGGGCGCGGGGTAGGCGCGCTCTACGCGAGCTTGTAGAGGACGGGCATAGCCTTCGTGCCGTTGGCCCGCAGGTTGGCGCGGACGAACGTCAGGAAGCTCGGCTTCGTGAACTGGTGGACGGCGAAGCGGGCGAGGCCGTGGTCCCAGCGCGCGTGGTTGACCAGGGTGAAGGGGGCCTCGCCGATCGGCTGGAGCAGGGTGGAGTTGTCCAGGCCGGTCTCGGCGGCGTACCAGCCGGCGAGGTGCTCCCACAGTTTCGCGGCGACCTCGGGATCGTCCGCCGCGAAGTGGTTGAACAGGAACAGGCCCTGGCGGTTCTTGTCGACGTCCCCCATCCGCTTGACGTTGCGGAGGGTGGTGACGCGGGTCTCCCCCGCCGCGTCCAGGAGCTGCCCGTACTCGGCCGTGTCCCGGACGCCGTCGATCGTCTCGGGCGCGGTCGTCTCGATGAGGACGACGGCGTCGAAGCGCGGGGCGCCCGGGACCGGCGGCATCAGCACCGCACGGTAGACGGTGGCCTTCACGACCGTGTCGAGTGCCTCCAGGCGGGACGCGTGCGCCTTCAGCGCGGCCAGCACCTTGTCGCGGCGCGCGCTGCGCCGCACGAACGGGGCCCGGCCGGGCGGGTCGACCGCGGCGCCGACGTAGACGTAGCCGTACGGGGCGGGTTCGCGCAGCGCGGCGCGGGGATACTTCGTGCTCGGGTTGCGGATCGTGACCGTCATCGGTGATCCCTCCCTCGGTTCACTGAGTATCTGCTCATTACAGTCTGGGTGAGTGCTCACTCAGACGTCAAGCGGCCGCCCCTTGTCGTCTGTCTGACGATATGTGATCATTGCGGGCATGTCAGTGCATGTTCCGCTGGGTCCGCTGCTCGATCCGGCCTTCCATCTGGGGTCGGTGCCCACGACGTGGGCGGAGCTTCTCGGCTTCACGACCGGCGCGGTGAACGTGTGGCTCGTCGTCCGGCAGAACATCCTGAACTGGCCGATCGGCATCGCGAACGTGATCCTGCTGGGGCTGGTCTTCCTCGACGGCGGCCTCTACGCCGTCCTGTACGTCATCTTCCTGACGCTGTGCGTGTTCGGGCTGCTGGCCTGGCGCCGTGACCTGCTCGCCCGCACCCCGGCCCCGGAACCGGCGGCCGCGTGAAGTACGCGCATGGCCTCGTCATCGGCAAGTTCTATCCGCCGCACGCCGGACATCGCCATCTGATCGACACCGCGGCGGCGGCGTGCGCGCGGGTGAGCGTGGTCGTCGCGGCGTCCACCGTCGAGAGCATCCCCCTGGCGCTGCGGACGGCGTGGCTGCGCGAGACGCACCGGCAGCCGCACGTGGAGGTCTTCCCGGTCGTGGACGACGCGGACATCGACTACGAGTCCGACGAGATCTGGTCGGCGCACGTCGCGGCGTTCCGGGCGGGACTCGCGATGCGGTCGGGCCTCGGCGTGCCCGTCCCGCCGGTGGACGCGGTGTTCAGCTCCGAGGCGTACGGACCGGAGCTGGCCGAGCGTTTCTCCGCCGTCCACGTCGCGGTCGACCCGCCGCGCGGCCGCTTCCCGGTCAGCAGCACGGCCATCCGGGCCGATCCCGTGGCGAACTGGGAGTTCCTGGCGCCACCCGTCCGGGCGCATCTGGCGCGGCGGGTCGTGGTGGTCGGCGCCGAGTCGACCGGGACGACGACGCTGGCCCGCGCGCTCGCCGCCCACTACGCGTCGCGGGGCGGCGTCTGGGCCGCGACCCGGTGGGTGCCCGAGTACGGCCGGACGTTCACCGAGGAGAAGCTGGCCGCCGCCCGCCGCGCCACCGGCGACCCGTCGCTGTGGCTGGACGCCCTGATGTGGGAGCCGGCGGAGTTCCTCCAGATCGCCGAACATCACGCGGCCCTGGAGGACGCGGCGGCGCGGTCGGGTTCACCGCTGCTGGTCTGCGATACCGACGCATTCGCGACCGCCATCTGGCACGAGCGCTATCTCGGCGTTCCGGCGCCCGAGGTGGAGGCCGTCCACGAGCGTGTGGGGCATCACCTGTGGATCCTCACCTCGCCGGAGGGCGTCCCGTTCGAGCAGGACGGCTGGCGCGACGGCGAGTCGATCCGGTCGTGGATGTCGGGCCGCTTCCAGGAAGAACTGGCGAAACGGGACCTGCCGCACATCACCGTGTCAGGTCCCCACGAACACCGCCTGGCCGCCGCCGTCACGGCGACCGACGCCCTGCTGGCCGAGGGCTGGACCTTCAGCGACCCGCTGACCCCCTAGCCCGGCCTTTCGATCAGTCGACCAAGAGGAGTTCGGTGACGTAGAACTCCTTGATGTCGGCGATCACCAGGTACTCGGCGATCCCCTTCACGCCCTCCCTGAGCGAGAAGGAGTAGTGAACGCCGACGGTGTCCAGCGGCACCCCCGGGGGCGGGCGACCGACGTCGATCGCCTCGCCGCCGCGCTTGGCCAGGTCGCAGAACTGCCGGTTGAGGACGCTCTCCACCGGCTTCGGCATGGCCAGAAGGACATTGACCACCTTCTCGGTGCAGAAGACAGTCCATCCACGGTGGTGGAAGGTCATCCGGCGCCGTCGCGGCGTTCGAGCCGGCGCTGGACCTCCGACAGCGGCACGAGGTCACGGCCGGCCCGCGCGTCCGCGAGCCGCTTCTCCCGGCTGGGGTCCTGCGCCAGGACCGCCTGCCCCCACCAGACGAGCATCACCTCGTCGAGGTCGGCCCCGACTTCGGCGGTCGTGACCTGCTCGATGAACAGCGCGCGCTTCTCCTCGGGCAGCCGCTCGCTGATGCCCTTGATCGTCCGCGGGATCCCGTAGGCGGGGCCCGAGAACGGCACGGAGGGTTCCAGTGGTTCTGCGCTCATGTCGCTCCCGTCCGTCCGGTTCGGCCCCCGCTCGCCCGTACACCGGGGACCCTACTAGGCCCCGCCGACAGGACGGAGGACCTTCTGTCGCGACGGCCGGGCGCGGCCGACTACGAGGTGATCTCGACGGTGCCGCGGTCCCCCGGCTGGATCGACTCCACCGGTGGCGTTCAGGTGCGCGGCACGTCCGGGTCGAGGCGGAAGAGGTCCTCGTCGATCCGGTCGAGGGCGAGCCGGACGGCGCCGAACCCCACCGACTCGTCCCCGAGCTGGGAGCCCTCGATCCGGACGGGGGCCAGGCACAGCGGCCGCACCCGGCGCCGCAGCTCCGCGACGAGCGGCCCGCCGAACCGGACCAGCGGCCCGCCGATGATGATCATCTCGGGGTCGAGCGCGAGGGCCATCGCCGCGACGCCGCGCGCCATCCGGGCGGCGAGCGCGTTCACCAGGGCCTTCGCCTCGGCGTCGCCGCCGGCCGCCGCGTCCAGGACGCGCGCTGCCGCGGCCAGCGAGGCCTCCCCGGCCAGCGCCGCGGCGGTGTCGCGCAGCCCCAGCTCGGGCAGCATGCCGATCTCGCCGGCGGCGCCCCCGCGGCCCCGGTGCAGGCGCCCGCCGATCAGCGCGCCCGTCCCGGTGTGCAGCGCGGCGTACACGCACACGACGTCGTCGGCGTCCCGCGCGGCGCCGCGCCACCGCTCGGCCATCGCGGCGAGGTTGGCGTCGTTCTCGGCGAGGACGGGGCAGGGGAACGAGCGCCCCAGCTCGCGGGCCAGGCGGACGCCCTCCCAGCCGGGCACGGCCGTGCAGGACGTGACCGTCCCGTCCGGCGCGACGACGCCGGGGGTGCCGGCGCCGACCGCCCACAGCGACCGCCGGGGGATCCGCACCGCGCCGAGGCACGCCCTGACCGCGGCGCGCACCGCCGCGATCCGCTCGCCGGGCGGAGCCTCGACGTCCAGCGCGGCACTGTGGCCGCCGACGACCTCTCCGGTGAGGTCGGCGACGAGCAGCCGCACCCGGTGCGCGTCGACGTCGATGCCGAGCGCGTGCCCGGCCTCGGCGCGGAACCGGTAGCGGCGGGCGGGGCGGCCGATCCCGGCGCCCGGACGCGGCGCGCTCTCGGCGACCAGCCCGCGGCGGATCAGCTCGCCCAGCACACCCTCGGTGGTGGGCCGGGACAGCCCGACCCGTCCGGCCAGCTCCGACAGCGTCGCCTCGCCGCCGTCGCGGAGCGCCCGCAGCGTCGCGGCCGAGTTGAGGCGGCGGAGCACGGAGGGGTCTCCCCCGTGCAGCGGATGTGGCGACACGGCACCTCTTGACGGCGGGCGATCGGCGGATGCTTGCGTTATGCCGTGCGCGGTTTCGGCAGCGCCAAGGATACCCAGGTCAACAGGGGTGATCGAGGCCGTGAGCGGCTCCGCGCCCGCGATGGCCGGAGCCGGACCGCCGGAGTCAGCCGCCGTAGGTCAGGCCGTGGCCGAACGGGAACAGGGGCTTCTTGCCGTCGCCCCTGTTGATGGGCTCCTGGTCGCTGCTCCGCATCCACGTCACCGGGAGCTTGCCCCAGGGAGCGGCGTCGCCGTAGAGGACGTCCGCGACGCCTTCGCCTTCCGTGCCGGGCAGCCACGCCGCGACGAGCGCGTCCCACTTCGGCAGTTCCTTGGCGATGTCCAGCGGACGGCCCGACACCAGCACCACGATCACCGGGACGCCGGCGCCGCGCAGCCGGTCGATGGTCTTCAGGTCGGTGTCGTCCAGTGCGAGGTCACCGGTCCGGTCGCCGTGGTACTCGGCGTACGGTGCCTCCCCCACCACGGCGATCGCGGCGTCGTAGGACGAGTCGACGCCGGTGCCGTCCTTGCTGTAGGTGACGGTCGCGTCCGGGTCGGCGGCCTTGCGGACGCCGTCCAGGATCGTGGTGCCCGGCGTGATCGGGCCCGGCGCGCCCTGCCAGGTGATCGTCCAGCCGCCGGACTGCATGCCGATGTCGTCGGCGCTGCGGCCCGCGACGAACACCTTGTCGTCGTCGTCCAGCGGGAGGACGTCGTCGTCGTTCTTCAGCAGCACCTGCGACTCGGCGACCGCCCGCCGCGCCAGCCTGCGGTGCGCGGCGCTGCCGATCGTCTTCAGGTACCTGCGGTCGGCCATCGGATGCTCGAACAGGCCCAGCTCGAATTTCTTCGTCAGGATGCGGCGGTTCGCGTCGTCTATGCGGGAAAGGGGGACGTCGCCGTCCTTCACCGCTTCGCGCAGGTAGTCGATGAACCGGCGCCACTCCGTCGGCACCATCACCATGTCGATGCCGGCGTTGATCGCTGCGGCGACCTCGTCCTCGGTGAACCCGGGCCTGCCGTCGATCTCGTCGATGCCGTTGTAGTCGGACACGACGAACCCCTTGAAACCCAGCTCGCCCTTAAGCACGTCCGTGATCAGGTACTTGTTCTGGTGCATCTTCAGCCCGTTCCACGAGCTGTAGGAGATCATCACCGCGCCGACGCCGCGCTTCACCGCCGCGCGGAACGGCGGCAGGTGGACCGCGCGCAGCTCCTTCTCCGGGATCCTCGCGTCGCCCCGGTCGTCGCCGCCCTCGGTACCGCCGTCCCCCACGAAGTGCTTCGCCGTGGCCAGAACGGACGTGGGGCCGCCCAGCTCGTCCCCCTGCAGCCCGTCGATGATCGTCGTCATCATCGACGGCAGCTCGGGCACCTCGCCGAACGACTCGTACGTCCGTCCCCACCGGTCGTTGCGTGCGACGCAGACGCAGGGGGCGAAATCCCAGTCGACGCC
Source organism: Actinomadura latina NBRC 106108 (assembly GCF_001552195.1). Lineage (GTDB taxonomy): Bacteria > Actinomycetota > Actinomycetes > Streptosporangiales > Streptosporangiaceae > Spirillospora > Spirillospora latina. The sequence goes on along the minus strand of NZ_BCQS01000017.1, from coordinate 128,421 downwards.
CGTCCCCGCCATCTCCGCCGCGGTCGCGGCGCCGATCGCGCGGACCAGCGCCGGGTCGCGGGCGGCGCCGAGCCCGATGTTGTGCGGGAAGATCGTCGCGCCGGCCATGTTGCTGTCGCCGTGCACCGCGTCCACCCCGTACATGATCGGGATGCGCAGCGGTCCGGCGAGCGCGGCCTTCTGGAACCCGTCGTACATGTCCGCCCAGCTCTGCGGCGTGTTCGGGTCGGGCGCCGACCCGCCGCTGGACAGCACCGACCCGATCCGGTACCGGGTGATCTCTTCGGGGCCGACGTACCGGCGCTCCGGCTGCGTCATCTGGCCGAGCTTGTCGTCCAGGCTCATCCGGTCGAGCAGGTCGTCGACCCGGTCCCCGACGGACAGGTGCGGGTCCAGGTAGGGGGCGGGGCCGGGGTCCGCCCGGACGGGCCCGCCGTAGGCGGCGAGCGCCAGCGCCGCCAGCATGCCGAACGCCGCAAGCCGGGACCGCATCGCACGCAGGCTGTACATGCGGAAGGTTTTTCCAGGGTTGATCAAACGCAACGCAACCGGATATCAGCGCATGGGCAATATCTGCCGCTCAGCACCGGGCAAAGGGCCCTCGATCGGGATCGAACCGACACCTCCGGGACCACAACCCGGCGTGCAGACCACTACACCACGAAGGCCGTGTCTCCGGCAGGAATCGAACCTGCGACCTCCGGGTCCGCAACCCGGCGCGCTCTCCACTGCGCCACGGAGACGTGTTTTCTACGTGAGGTGCCAGGAATTGAACCCGTGTCCTCACCTGGCGCGGAGGGTGCGAGATTCGAACTCGCGCAGGGGTGACCCTGACCACGGCTTAGCGGGCCGCTGCCTTTCCGCTCGGCCAACCCTCCGGGAAACAAAAAAGACCGCCCGTGATCTCCGGGCGGCCGCGGACGGTATTTCTCACGTCCCTCGACGACTCCCGAGACCAGAAAGGCTGCTGCTGCGCATTCGATGACGACGCATCTTCCCTCTCCTTCCGGTCTCGTTCCGTCTGACGCCCATGGTGCCGGGGCGGTTCCCGCCCCGGCAACCTATTTATCGGCCAGGGGAAGCCTGAGCGGCGTCTCGTCCGCGTCCGGCAAGGCGCGCTGTCACACGCGCCCGGCCCGGCCTGGGTGCCGCTCGCGGACGGGCCCCTCCAGGGCCGCGCTCAACGCCCGGAGCGCGTGGTAGACGCGGACCTTGACCACGTCTACCGGCACCCCCAGCGAGGCGGCGGCTTCGTTGACCGACCGGTCCCGGAAGACCGTCTCGGTGAGGATCTCACGATGCGCGGACGGCAGCGCCTGGAAGGCCCGGGCGACCACCGCGGGGCGCATCCGCTCCCCCGGCATACCGGGGACGAACGAACCGGTGTCTTTGCCCATTCGCAGTGCCACGCCGCAAACCTCGCACCCCGGCGCCCCGCCCGCCCCCTCCTTATGCCCGCGTTAAGGAAGCGTTGAGGGTGGGATTCAGTGGGATTGGGTGAGGGGGGTGCCGGAGGCCAGGAGGGCCAGGGCGGCGGCGCCGTAGAGGCCGGCGTCGTGGTCGAGGGCGGTCGGCGATACGCGCAGGTCGCGGAGGTAGGGCATGCCGGCGCGTTCGGCGATCGCCTTGCGGAGCGGGTCGAGGAGGAGGTCGCCGGCGGCGGCGACGCCGCCGCCGAGGACGACGTTATCGATGTCCAGGACGGCGGCGGTGCCGAGGATCGCGGTGGCGAGGGCGCTCGCGGCGCGCTGGAAGGCGGCGAGCGGGATGCGGGCGCCGTCGCGGGCGGCCGCGGCGAGGGCCTTGGCGTCGGGGCGGCCGGTGGCGAGGGTCCAGCCCTGGGCGAGCGCCCAGCGGACCATGCTGGGGCCGCAGGCGATCGTCTCCAGGCAGCCGCGGGCGCCGCACACGCAAGGTTCGCCGTCGTGGTCGACGAGGACGTGGCCGATGTGGCCGGCGTTGCCGGTGCGGCCCGTCCAGGGGCGGCCGTCGAGGATGAGGCCGCCGCCGACGCCGGTCGACACGACGATGCCGAGCAGGGACGGGCCGGTGTGGCCGCCGCGCCACCATTCGCCGAGGGCCATGCACTGGGCGTCGCCCGCGAGGGAAACGGGGACGCCGGGGACGAGGCGCTGGACGGCGGCGACGAGCTGGTAGCCGCGCCAGCGGGGGATGTTGATGGGGCTGACCGTGCCGGCGGCCGTGTCGATCGGGCCCGCCGAGCCGATGCCGACGCCGGTGACGGCGGAATCGGCGAAATCGGCGACGAGGCCGCGGAGCGTGGCGGTGGGCGACTGCCCGACGGGGTGCTCGGCACGGTCGAGGAGCGTCCCGGACGGGTCGACGCGGGCAACGGCGAACTTGGTTCCGCCGATGTCGACGGCGAGGACGGTCACGACGCGATCCCCGGGAGCACTCGGTAGAGCGTGCCCTTTCCGGTGAGGGCGGCGGCCGGGGCCCCGGCGGGGATGAATGCGGCTTCGCCCCGGCTGAGGGTCAAGGACGCCAGCCGGGCCTCGCCGTCCAGGCAGAGCAGTGTCTGGGGGAGGCCGGCGGGCAGTTCCTCCGGGTCGTCCGTGAGGCCGTGGCGGACGAGGGTGAATTCCTCGGCGGAGGTGCTGTATCGGTTTCCGGCCGGTTCGACCCGGGCCGGGGCGGACGGGGCGAACTCCACTACGCGCATCAGTTCGGGGATGTCCATGTGCTTGCCGGTGAGGCCGCAACGCAGGACGTTGTCCGAGTTCGCCATGACCTCGATCGCGAGGCCGCCCAGGTAGGAGTGGGGGACTCCGGCGGCGAGGAAGAGCGCTTCGCCGGGCTTGAGCCGGACGTGGTTGAGCAGGAGCGCGGCGAGGATTCCAGGGTCGCCGGGGTGGGCGCGGGCGATGTCGGCATAGGCGCCGGTGAGGACGGGTTCGACCGCTGAGAGGACGGGGCGGGAGCTCTCGTCCAGCATCTGGGTCAGGACGGTGCGCAGCGCTTCCGCGGGCGGGTCCGTGCGGAGGGCGGTGATCCAGGGGCCCAGTTCGGGGACCGCGAGGCTCTCCAGGAGGACCGCCGTTTCCCCGGGGTCGCGAAAGCCGCAGAGGCCGTGGAAGTCGGTGAGCGCGCAGACCATCTCCGGCTTGTGGAAAGGGTCCGTGTAGGTGCGGGCGGGGTCGTCGATCGGGATGCCGCGCGCCTCTTCGGCGGCGAAGCCCGCCTCCGCCTGCGCCGTGGTGGGGTGCACCTGGAGAGACAGCGGTTTCTCGACGGCCAGCACTTTGAGCAGGTACGGGAGCGTCGGGCCGAAACGGGCCACCGAGGACGCGCCGAGCATGCCGGCCGGGTCGCGTTCGATGAGGACGTTGAGCGGCGTCCCGTCCACCGACGAGGGGGCGGCCGGATGCGCGCCCGCCCACAGCTCCGCCTGCGGACGGCCGGTCGGCTCGGCGCCGAGCAGCTCCGGCAACGCGGTTCGCGACCCCCAGTCGTAGGGCCGGATCACGGTGGACAGCGGCAGGGGCACCAACCCGCGCGTTCTCCTCAATCGGTGCGCCACGTCGGGAGGTCGGCGCTCGTGAAGGACAGGGTACAAGTGCCGGGCCGCCGCGGGCGCGGAGCCCGGTGCACGTGATCAACGCGACACCCGGTTGAACCCCCGGCCGCCCCTCCCTCGAACTGTTGGACAGGGACGGCGCCCGGCGGGCCGGACCCTCTAGGATGAACGCCGGGGAGGTGGTGGACGTGGGCAAGCACAACAAGCCGGCGACGCGGTCGTGCCCCGGCTGCAACGGGACCGGGACCAGCACCGCCACCCACGAGAGATGCAACGTCTGCCGCGGCACCGGACGCATCTGACCGGTCACCGCGCCCGCCCCCGCCCGGACAGGGCGACCAGGGCCATCGCGCAGGACGTCCAGGCCAGGACGGCGTAGCCGCCGGCCGAGAGGACGACGGCCGACAGCAGGCTCGCGGCCGCGGCGAGCGTCCAGACGGCGGCGTCGACGGCGCCCTCGACGTGCGGGCGGTCCGCTTCGGGGAGATCGCGGGCGAGCCGTCCGCTGCCCCCGACGAAGCACAGGTTCCACCCGTAGCCGAGGAGGAACAGCGCCACGGGGCGTCCCAGGTGGCCGGTCGCGACGGCCGCGAGCGCCGTCGACAGCGCCAGGGTGAGCAGCCCGCCGACGATCACGGGGCGCGCGCCGAACCGGTCGAACAGGCGGCCCGTCACGGGAGACAGGGCGAACATGCCGAGGGTGTGCGCGGACAGGGTCATCCCCACCAGGTCCAGGCCGTCGCCGTGCATGTGCATGTCCAGCGGCGCGGCGGTCATGACGGCGACCATCACGACCTGCGCCGTCGCCATCACCGTCAGCGCGGAGCGGGCCGCGGGCGTCCGGATCAGGGCGCGCAGCGGCGGTGCCGCCTGCCGCGCCGACCGCCCGCGCGGTGCCCCGCCGGCCGCGATCGCGGCGATCGCGCAGGTGAGGACGGCGAGGAGGAACGGGCCCGTCAGCGCCGGGAGGCCGGCGTCCCCGGCCAGGGCGCCGGACGGGTCGAGCAGCAGCGGGCCGCCGACCGCGCCGGCCGCCGCGGACCACACGACGAGCCCAATGGCGAAGCCGCGCCGCCCGGCCGGGTGGAGGTCGGCCGCCGCGTAGCGGGAGAGCTGGGCGGCCGCGTTGCCGAGGCCGAGCAGCAGCATCCCGGCGCACAGCCCGGCGACGTCGCCGTTCGCGACCGCCACGGCGGCCAGGCAGGCGCCCGCCGCCGCGGCGGTGTAGCCGAGGACGAAGGCGGCGCGGCGGCTCAGCCGGCCCGCCAGCCGGGTCAGCACGAGCGCGCCGGCGCCCGTCCCGACGATGCCGGCGGTGCTGGGAACGCCGCCCCAGCCGGCGCCGAGCCGGTCCGCGGCGACGAGCGTGCCCGTCGCGCTCGCGACCGCCATGGACGCGTTCATGAGGGCGGTGCCCGAGCACAGGGCCGCCATGGGACGTGAGCGCTTCGTCATGCCTTAACGCTATGAACGTCGATCTTTCCGATGAAGGGCCGATCGATGGTGATCGGGCCCTGCCGCCTCTAGTTTGGAAGGACTTTCACCGGAAGGACTTTCAGCATGGACAGAGAGCTGGACCAGACCGACTGGCGCATCCTCGCCGAGCTCCAGCGGGACGGGCGCCTGTCGTTCAGCAGGCTGGCGGGGCTGGTCAATCTCTCCTCCCCCGCCGTCGCCGAGCGGGTGCGGCGGCTGGAGGAGTCGGGCGTGATCACCGGCTACCGGGCGCAGGTCGATCCGGGGCGGGTCGGGCAGCCGCTGACGGCGTTCGTCCAGATGCGCTGCGCCCTCGGCCGCTGCCTGCTGAAGACCACCGCGGCGGAGGACCTGCCGGAGGTCACCGAGATCCACAAGCTGAGCGGCAGCTGGTGCTCGATGCTCAAGGTGCGGGTCGCGTCGATGCAGCACCTGGAGGGGCTGCTGGAGCGGCTCGGCGAGCACGGCGAGATGAACTCCCACATCGTCCTGTCGACCGCCTACGAGGGACGCTCCGTCGCACCCCCGGAACCCGGCGCCCGGACGGTCACGGCCTCCGGCGGTTGGACCCGCCGGGAGCCTTCCGGGACGTGAAGCGGCGGCACGGACGTCCGAGAAATGGTTGAATCGTGCGCTATGTGGCACTCGTCACTGCGTTCCAAGCCCTGGCGACGGAGGTATCAGCCTGGTGTTCCCGTCGATCTCGACATCCCAGACATCCCCGTCACACAGTTCCTCGACGATGCCGCCGACCAGTATCCGCGCAAACCGGCACTGATCTTCTTCGGCCGGCAGATCTGCTACCGCGACCTGCGCGAGGCCGTGGACCGGTTCGCCGACGGGCTGCACCGGCTCGGGGTCCAGCCCGGCGACCGGGTGGCGCTGATCCTGCCGAACTGCCCGCAGCAGGTCATCGCGTTCTACGGCGTGCTCCGCAGAGGGGCCATCGCCGTCCAGCACAACCCGCTCTGCACCGAGGAGGAGATGCTCCGCCAGCTCGCGGACTGCGGCGCGCGCGTCGCGGTGGTCCTGGATCGTTCCTTCGCGACGGTGCGGGCCGTGCGGTCCCGGCTGCGGCTGGACCACATCGTCGTGACGTCCGTGCTCGACTACCTCCCGGCGCCCCGGCGGGTCGCGCTGCGGCTGCCGCTCGTGCAGATGCAGCGGCGGCGCGCCGCCATCACCGCGGACGTGCCGCACGATCCGGGCGTCGTCCCGTTCAAGGACCTGCAGCGGCCGCCGCGGCAGCCGGTGCGGCAGCTGCCCGTCGACCCGCGGCGGCACCTGGCGGCGATCCAGTACACGGGCGGGACGGAGGGACGCCCCAAGGGCGCGATGCTGACGCACCGGAACCTCGTCGCCAACGCCTGCCAGCAGCACGCGTGGGACGTCGGCGGGCGGCGGCCGGGCGAGGACGTGACGCTGGCGGTCCTGCCGCTGTTCCACTCGTTCGGCCTGATGAGCTGCCTCGTCGCGCCGGTGATGACGGCGGGGGCGGTGGTGCTTCTGCCGCGCTATGACGGCGACCGGGTGGTGCGCGCGATCCGCAAGTACCGGCCGACCATCTTCCCCGGCGTGCCGACGCTGTACGACCAGGTCCTCGACAGTCCCCGGTTCCGGCCCACCGACCTGCAGTCGCTGCGCGTCCTCATCTCGGGCGCGATGAGCCTGACGCAGGACACGATCGACCGGCTGGAGCGGTTCGGCGCGAAGGGGCTGATCAACTGCTACGGGCTCACGGAGTCGTCCCCCGCCGTCACGGGGAACCCGCTGGACGGCACCGCCCGGAACCTGACCGTCGGGCTGCCGCTGCCCATGACCGACGTCGTCATCGTCGACCAGGAGGAGCCGACGCGGGTCCTGCCGCCCGGCGAGGCCGGCGAACTGGTCGTGCGCGGGCCGCAGGTCTTCGCCGGCTACTGGAACGCGCCGCTCGCCACCGCGCAGACCCTGTCGAAGGGCTGGCTGCGCACGGGTGACATCGCCGTGATGGACGAGGACGGTTTCATCACCATCCTGGAACGGATGCGGGACATGATGAAGGTGAGCGGCTTCACCGTGTTCCCGACCGAGGTGGAGAAGGTGCTGCGCCGCCATCCCGCCGTCCACGACTGCGCCGTGGTCGGCGTGCCGGACGCCCGGCGCGGGGAGCGCATCATCGCGCACGTGGTGGAGCACCCCGCCTACCCCTTCTCGGCCGAGGAGCTGCGGCGGCATTGCAAGCGGTACCTGTCGCACTACAAGGTCCCGTCGGAGTTCCGTCCGCGCACGGAGCTGCCCAGGAACCTGCTGGGCAAGGTCGTCCGGCAGCGGCTGCGGGACGAGTTCGCCGAGTCCCCGGACGACCGGATGGGGTCGGCCCAAAGTGGTTGACTGGGCGGGTGCAGACCGAGGCCGTCCAGTCCGCGCTGTTCGCGCGGCTCGTTGAGATCGGGCGCGGTTCGGCCCGCGCCGCCGCGTCATCCCCGGAGACCTTGTACGACCGGCACGGCGTGCTGGTGGTGCGCGTCGGCGACGTCGTGGTGAAGGCGCATCAGGCCGACCGTGAGCACGGAACCCCGTTCCTGGAGCGGATACGGCTGGCGACCGCCCTCCCTGATCTCGTCATAGCGCCGCTGGGCCCGCCTCTCACCGTGGACGGCAGGACGGTCACGGTCTCGCCGTTCGGTGAGCCGGTCGACCCGGCCCAAGACCTTCCCTGGGAAGAGGGTGCGCAGCTGCTGGCGGCTCTCCACTCGGAGGGAATTCCGGCTGAGGCGCCGTCGTGGGGACGTCCGGCACGTGTGGCCCGGCTGGTCGCGCGGCTGGGCGAAGGTCCCGCCGAGGACGCCGTGCGACGCGGGTTCGCCACTCTTCCCGCGTGGATACGCGGCGAGGAGGACGAGCCCCCGGCTCGGAGGGAACACCTCATCCACGGAGACTGGCACCTCGGCCAGATGGTCCGCGCCCGTGACGGGCACTGGCGGCTCATCGACATCGAGGACATGGGCAGAGGCGACCCGGCCTGGGACCTCGCCCGTCCAGCGGCGCTCTACTCCGCCGGAGTCCTGCCCCCCGACGACTGGGAGCGGTTCCTGGGCGCGTACAGGGCGGCCCGCGGCCCGGCGGTCCCCGCGCAGGACGACCCCTGGACGAGCCTGGACATACCGGCACGAAGTCTTGCGATCCAGATAGCCGCCACGTGCGTCATATCGGCGGGGAGGGACGAACGAGCACTCGACGAGCCGGAGCAGGCGATGATCGACGCCTGCGTGAGAATATCCGCGACGGGGGACGCGGCATGACGTAGCGCGAAACCTGCCCTACATTTAGCCTCTACCTGGGGATCCATACCGGAAGGACGACAAGGCGATGCACTGCCCTAAGTGTCGTGGCGTGATGCGGACCTACACCCGCAGCGGCGTCCACATCGAGCAATGTGACAGCTGCCGGGGGATCTTCCTCGACTACGGCGAGCTGGAGGCCCTGGCCCAGATGGAGGCGCAGTACCGGACGGCGCCGCCGCCCGCCGCGGCGCCGGGATGGGGAGCGCCCTCGCCGTCGGTGCACCACCATCACCACGGGCACCGCCGCCCCCACCACGGCAGCGTGTTCAACATGCTGTTCTCGACCTGACCTGACCTGACCCGACCCGATGCGGCCCGCCCCTGACGAGGCGGGCCGCGCCCGTCACAGGCGCACCCGTCACAGGCGGGGGTCGACGGGCTCGGACTCCAGCGCCAGGACGGCGAAGACCGCCTGGTGCACGCGCCACAGCGGTTCCCCGGCGGCGAGCCGGCCGAGCGCCTCGGCGCCGAGCGCGTGCTCCCGCATCGCCAGCGACCGCTTCCGGCCAAGGGACCTGCGGCGCAGCCGGTCGAGGTTCTCCGGCTCGGTGTAGTCGGGGCCGTAGATGATCCGCAGATACTCCGGCCCGCGGCACTTGACGCCCGGCTGGATCTTCGCGTCGCCGGGGAGCGGCCCCAGCGGTTTGACGACCATCCCCTCGCCGCCCGCCGCGGTGAGCTTCTCCCACCATTCGGTGACGGCGGACTCCGACTGCGGCGACCCGAGGGCGGCGGTCACCGACTCCGTCCGCTGGATCAGCCCGCTCGTGTCGCCGTCCGCGAGACGTTCCGCCACGGCCATGTGCCACTCGTGGTCGCGTGCGTCCGCCCAGGAGCGGCCTTCCCCGGCGAGGATCTGGAACGGGGCGAACCGCAGGCCGGCCAGCCCGTCGACCGTCCAGCAGTACCGCGCGTAGGCGTCACGGAAGCGGGACGCGTTCACGGCGCGCTTGTCGATGTGCTCGCGGAGCCCGCCGAGGTCGAGGCCGCGTGCGTCAGCGCGCGCGAGAACGTCGGACGCCATCGGCAGGGCCGCGCGGGCCGACGCGCCGGTCGCCGCGTACTGCGTGCGGATGAGGTCCATGGCCTTGGCCGACCACGGCAGCAGCTCGCCGTCGACGACGAGCCATCCGGTGTCCAGTTCGTCCCACAGTCCCGCGGCTCCGATCGCGGCGCGGAGCCGGTCCAGGACCTCGGCCGTGCGGGACGGGTCGCGGAAGAACGGCCGCCCGGTGCGCGTGTAGACGGCGCCGGCCGTCCCGTCGGCCACGCCGAAGCGTTCCGCCGCGACCGCGGCGTCACGGCAGACGACGGCGACCGCGCGGGACCCCATGTGCTTCTCCTCGCAGATGACACGGGTGATGCCCTTGTCCCGGTAGGCGGCCAGGGCCTCGGCCGGGTGCTCCAGGTATCCGGGCAGCGCCGAGGTGTCGGCGGGCGCCATGGTGGGCGGCAGGTAGACGAGCCAGCGCGGGTCCACGGCGAACCGGCTCATCACCTCCAGCGCCGCCATCGCGTTCTCCTCCCGGACGGCGACGCGGCCCATGAGGCGGGTCTCGACCCCATCGTTGCCGAGGACGTCGCCGATGTTGAGGACGTCGTTCTCCCGCTGCCCTCCCGCGGAGAAGTTCTCCAGCGGACGCGTCGGCTCGTACCAGACCTGCCGAGCCGGAACCGACGCGAGCTCACGCTCCGGATAGCGCAGCGCGGTCATCTTCCCGCCGAACACGGCACCGGTGTCCAGGCAGATGGTGTTGTTGACCCATTCCGCCTCCGGGACGGGCGTGTGCCCGTACACGACCATCGCCTTGCCCCGGTAGTCGCGAGCCCACGGATACCGGACGGGAAGCCCGTACTCGTCGGTCTCCCCTGTGGTGTCGCCATAGAGCGCGAACGAGCGGACCCGCCCGGACGAACGCCCGTGGTACTCCTCCTTGAGCCCGGCGTGGGCCACGACCAGTCCGCCACCGTCCAGCATGTAGTGGCTGATGAGGCCGTCCATGAACTCCAGTGCGCTTTCGCGGAACTCGTCGTCCTCGGCCGCGAACTGCTCCAGGGAGACCTCAAGGCCGTGCGTCACCCGCACCTTGCGTCCGCGCAGGGCACGGACGAGTTTCGCCTCGTGGTTGCCCGAGACGCACAGCGCGTCGCCGGCGGCCACCATGCCCATGACCAGACGCAGCACGCCCGGCGAATCCGGCCCGCGGTCGACGAGGTCGCCGACGAAGACCGCCGTCCGCCCGCCGGGGTGGTCGGCGCCCACGGCGCGGCCCTGCGCGTCCCGCTCGATCTCGTAGCCGAGGCCGCCGAGCAGGTCCTCCAGCTCCGCGCGGCACCCGTGCACGTCACCGACGATGTCGAACGGGCCGGTCAGCTCCCGCTTGTCGTTCCACGCCTTCTCGTAGGCGATCGTCGCGGCGTCGATCTCCGCCGCGCCGGTCAGCACGTGGTAGCGGCGGAACGCGCGGGTCAGCTCCCGCATCCCGCGCCGCAGCTCGCGCCGCTGGCGCGGGATCACGTGCGGCGGCAGGTCCCGGTCGGGGCGCGTCGCGTTCCGTTCGGCGGCGAGGCCCTCGGGGACGTCCAGGACGATCGCGACCGACAGGACGTCGTGGTCCTTGGCGATGCGCAGCAGCGCCTGCCACGCCTTGGCCTGCACGTTGGTCGCGTCCACCACGGTCAGCAGCCCGCGCCGCAGCCGCTTGGCCACGATGTAGTGGAGCAGCTCGAACGCGTCGCCGGACGCGGACTGGTCGTTCTCGTCGTCCGACACGACCCCGCGGCAGTAGTCGGACGAGACCACCTGCGTGGGCTTGAAGTGCTTGCGCGCGAAGTGGGACTTCCCCGACCCGGTCACGCCGACCAGCACGACGAGCCCCGTCTCCGGAACCTTGATCTCGGTCATCGGGTGAAGACCCCCATCTGGGTGGGCGCGCCGACCTCGGGGTCGTCGTCGCCGACGGGCACGTGGCGGACGCGGTAGCCGTGCGCGGCGGCCACCCGGTCCGACCAGGCGCGGAACTCGGCCCGCGTCCATTCGAAGCGGTGGTCGGAGTGGCGCATCGCGCCGGGCGCGAGCCCCTCGTAGCGGACGTTGTGCTCGGCGTTCGGGGTCGTCACGACGACCACGCGGGGCGCGGCGTGCCCGAACACGACCCGCTCGACCGCGCCCAGCCTGGGCGGGTCGATGTGCTCGACGACCTCCATCAGCACGGCCGCCTCGTAGCCGCCGAACCGTTCGTCGGCGTAGGTCAGCGCGCCCTGGAAGACGTCCCGGAGGCGGTCGTTCCCACGGCGCGGCCGGTCGTCCCAGCGCAGCCGCCGCCAGGCGTGGCCGAGCGCGCGGTGCGAGACGTCCGCCCCGGAGATCTCGCTGAAGAAGTCGTCCTTGAGAAGCTGCGCGAGCAGTTTCCCCGAGCCGCAGCCAAGGTCGATGACGCGGCGGGCGTTCTCGTCGCGCAGCGCCTGCACGACCGACTGGAGGCGGCGCTCCGCGAGCGAAACCGTCTTCTCGTCCTCCTCGTTGGGCGTCGGCTCCTCTTCGACCTGCACGGGGTCGAGTTCCTCTTCGGACGCGTCCTCGGCGTCGGCGAGCCGCCCCAGCGCGGTACGGACGAGCCCGCGCCGGTTGGCCAGGTAGCGGCGGGTGATGGCGCCCCGGTCCGGGTGCGCGCCGAGCCAGCCCTCCCCCGCCCTGATGAGCTTGTCGACCTCGTCCGGCGCCAGCCAGTAGTGCTTCGCGTCGTCCAGGACGGGCAGCAGCACGTACAGCTGGTTGAGCGCGTCGGCAAGGCGCAGCGTCCCGGTCAGCGTGAGCGTCACGTACCGGGAGTCGCCCCACTCGGAGAACTCCGGATCGAGCGGAACCGGCACCGCCGACACGTCCCAGCCCAGCGGCGCGAAGAACCGTTCCGCCTGCCCCGGGCCGCCTCTGCAGGGAAGGGCCGGCAGGACGATTTCCAGCGGAATCGGCGACTCCGCCAGTTCGGGACGCAGATTGCACCGTCCGCGCATGGCGGTACGGAATACGTTCGCCATCGCGGAGGCGAGCAGTGACGAGGCCGCGTAAGGGCGGTCGTTCACATATTGGCCGAGGGAGAAGTCCGGGGTGCCTCTGCCGCGCGTGCGCACGAGCTTGACTGGATCGACGTCGAGCAGGAGAGCCGCCGTGCAGCGCTGCTCCTCGGCGTCCGGATAGAAGACGTGCGCCGTGCCGAAGGACTGCTCGAACCGCTGCACCCGGTCCGGATGCTTGTGCAGGAGGAACCCCAGGTCGGTCGCCTGGCCCATGGTCGTCGTGATCGTCAGAAGCACGCCCCAAGTGTGGCGGACATAACCGGATGACCGGCATTCCTTTTTCCGGCAGAATGCGGCGCGACATGAGCAGACATCGCCGCCGGACGACCGCGCAGGAGACCGTGGCCATCCTTGAGCGCGGCTCCTACACGGCGCCTTCCGGCCGCGCCGTCTCGATCGCGGACGGCCTTGCCCGCGCCGTCGAGGGCACCGTCCTCTACCGGCCGGACGAACTCGACGCGCTCCTCGACGTCTTCGCCTAACCGGGACCTTCCTCCTCCTGCACGTAGGAGGCGATGCCCCGGACGAGGAGGTCGAGCCCGAACTCGAACCGTGCCTCGCCGCCCTCGGCGGTGAGCTCGTCCACCATGTCGACGAGGTTGGGGTAGCGGTCGGGCGGCAGGGCGGCGAAGTACTCCTGGACCTGCTTGATGTACTTCCCGAAGTGCTCCCACGGGTCCTCGCCCGCCGGCGCCTTCGCGAGGTTGATGGTGTCCTCGACGGCGTCGGCGTCGAGGAACATGCCGAGGGTGTCGACGGCGATACCCGCGACCCGTTTCGGCACGCCGCCGGCCCGCATGAGCGCGAGGTGCGCCTCGGCGACGTCCATCAGGTGCGGGCCGGTGGGCACCATCCCCATCGACACCGTCGCGATGTCGCGGTGCGAGGTGTAGACGCGGCGGATCTCGCGCGCCAGCTCCTTGAGCTGCTCCTGCCAGCGCGCCGGGTCCGGGACGGGGATCCGGATCTCGGCGGCGACCCGGTCGAGCATCAGCTCGCGCACGTCCCGCGGCCGGGACACCGCGGACGCGGGCTACCGCTGGCGCTGGGTCGCCCTGTTCGTGATCCTCGCCGGCGAGATCATGGACATGCTGGACGCGCTGATCACCAACATCGCGGCCCCCACGATCCGGGCCGAGCTGGGCGGATCGGCCGCCACCATCCAGTGGCTCGCCGCCGGGTACACGCTGTCCATGGCCGTCGGGCTCATCACCGGCGGCCGGCTCGGCGATCTCTACGGCCGCAAGCGGATGTTCGTCATCGGCGCGGCCGGCTTCACGGCAGGGTCGCTGCTGTGCGGCGTCGCCGCCTCCCCCGGGATGCTCATCGGCGCCCGCGCGATGCAGGGCCTGTTCGGCGCGCTGATGCTGCCGCAGGGCATCGGGATGATCAAGCAGATGTTCTCCGCCACGGAGATGGGCGCCGCGTTCGGGCTGTTCGGCCCGGTCATGGGCCTGTCGTCGGTCGGCGGCCCGGTGCTGGCCGGCTGGCTGATCGACGCCGACCTGTTCGGCACCGGCTGGCGGATGATCTTCCTGATCAACCTGCCGCTCGGCGCCGCCGCCGTGCTCGCCGGGCTGAAGTTCCTGCCCGCCGGACGGGCCGAGCACGCGACCCGCCTCGACCTCCCCGGCGCCGCCCTCGCCTCGCTCGCCGCCGGCCTGCTCGTCTACCCGCTCGTCCAGGGCCGCGAGCACGACTGGCCGCTCTGGACGTTCCTGATGATCGCCGCGTCCCTCGCCGTCTGGGGCGTCTTCGCCGGGTACGAGACCCGCCGGCAGCGCGCCGGCGACGACCCGCTGATCGTGCCGAGCCTGTTCCGCAAGCGCGGCTTCACCGGCGGCCTCGTCGTCGGCCTGGTGTTCTTCTCCGGCATGGCGGGCCTCGGCCTGGTGCTGGCCCTGTTCTTCCAGCTCGGGCTGGGCTTCTCGCCGTTCAAGGCGGGGCTCGCGCAGATCCCCTGGTCGGTCGGCATCATCATCGGGTTCGGCGTCGCGCAGGCCGTGCGGCGCTTCGGCCGCAAGGTGATCCACGCGGGCATCGCCGTCATGGCCGCCGGCATCGCCGGAACCTACGCCACGCTCCAGTACGCCGGGATCGACGTCACCGCCTGGCAGCTCGTCCCCGCGCTGACCGCGACCGGCCTCGGCATGGGCATGCTGATGGCGCCGTTCTTCGACACCGTCCTCGCCGGGGTCGAACCGGAGGAGACCGGGTCGGCGGGCGGCACGCTCACCGCCGTCCAGCAGCTCGGCAGCGCGCTCGGCGCCGCCGTCCTCGGCACGATCTTCTTCGGGCTGCTCGGCGGGCACGTGGCGGCCGCCGCCGACGACGGCGCGTCCGCGCTGCGCCGCGACCTGGCCGCCGCGTCCGTGCCCGCCCCGCAGCAGGACCGGATCGTGGCCGGCCTGCGCGACTGCGGCCACGACCGCGCCACCGCCAAGGACCCCGTCGCCGTCCCCGCGTCCTGCCACCGGCTGCAGGACGACGTCGAGGCCGCCATCGCCGCCGCGCCGCAGTCGGCGCCCGCCGTCCAGAAAGCGGTCGCGCGGGCCGGCGAGCACTCCGCGAAGGCCGGCTTCAGCGACGCCATGAAGATCACGCTGTGGGTCGAGGCCGGGTTGCTCGGCCTGACGTTCCTCGCCGCGTTCCTGCTGCCGATGCACCCGCGCCCGGAGGAGGAGACGGCCTGACCGAACGGGAAGGCCCGCGGCAGGCTCGCCCGCCGCGGGCCTTCCCGCCTGTCAAACCTTGCTGAGGACCTCCGACGCCAGCAGTTCCAGGTGGTCGAGGTCGTGCATGTCGAGGACCTGCAGGTAGATGCACTCCGCGCCCAGCTCGCCGAACTTGCCGATCTTGTCGACGAGCTCGCCGGGCGTCCCCGCCAGGCCGTTGTCGCGCAACTCCGGCACCTCTCGCCCGATGGCGTCGGCGCGGCGCCGCACCTCGGCCTCATCCCGGCCGCAGCAGACGACCTGGGCGGCGGAGTACACCAGCGGCTTCGCCCGGCCCGCCTCCGCGGACGCCGCGCGGACCCGGCCGAACGCCGCACCGGTCTCGTCCACCTGGTGGAACGGGACGTTGTACTCGTCGGCGTAGCGGACCGCGAGCCGCGGCGTCCGCTTCGCCCCGAACCCGCCGATGATGATCGGCGGGCCGCCCGCCTGGACGGGCTTGGGCAGCGCGGGCGACTCGGCCAGCGTGTAGTGGTCGCCGCTGAACGAGTACGTCTCCCCGGCGGGCGTCCCCCACAGCCCGGCGAGGATTTCGAGCTGCTCCTCCAGCCGCTCGAACCGCTCCCCGAGGCTCGGGAACGGGATGCCGTAGGCGGTGTGCTCCTGGTCGAACCAGCCCGTCCCGAGACCGAGGTCGACGCGTCCGCCGCTCATCTGGTCGACCTGCGCGACCGCGATGGCCAGCGGCCCCGGGTGCCGGAACGTCGCCGCCGTCACCAGCGTGCCGAGCCTGATCCGGCTGGTCTCCCGGGCCAGCGCGCCCAGCGTGATCCAGGAGTCGGTCGGGCCCGGCTCACCGGTGACGTCGCCCATCTTGACGAAGTGGTCGGAGCGGAAGAACGCGTCGAAGCCGAGGTCCTCGGCCGCCTTGGCGACCGCCAGTTGTGTGTCGTAGCTCGCCCCCTGCTGGGGCTCAGTGAAGATCCGAAGACGCATGGCTCCATCCTCGTACGCCTCCGGCCCGGGTCGCGCCACCGGGTCGGCGCCGCTCGGTGATCTTCGTGCGGACCACGGCGCGGTTGTTCGCCTCGTCGGTGTCGGTGACCGGCGAGACCGCCGTCCAGGACGACTCCAGGACCGTCCCGGCCCGGACGTCCTCGCGCGGCACGGCCTCGAGGTGCAGCGCCCGCGACTCGCCGGCCCGGAGCGATCCGACCGCGCACCGGTAGACGCGCCCCGTCGGGACGCACGCGGTGTCCCGTCCGACGACCTCGATCGGCCCGCCCGACTCGACGGTCACGTTCCCGGCCGTGGCCGGGCCGAGGTTGCGGACCCGCAGCGTGTACGGGATCTTCGCGCCCTTCCGCGCCGTCGCCGGAGCCGTCTTCGTCAGCGCCAGGTCGGCGGTCCGCGCGACCCGCACGGCCGGGAACCGGCGGGTGACATGCGCCTTTCCCCACGTCACCGTCCCACGCGGGCTGATCGTCTCGCCGGGCTCGGCAAGCCGGGACACCTTCGCCCTGACGACGCCGACGGCCTTCCGCCCCCTCCTGACAGTGCCGAGGTGGCACACGACCCTCTGTCCGGCGGGCCTGCAGTCCCTCTCACCGGACACGAACGCCAGCGATTTCGGCAACGTCGTCCTGAACACCGCCTGGCCGGAACTCTTCGGTCCCTTGGCGGTCACCGTGAACGTCCACTCGTAGATGCGCCCGGGAACGACGGCCTGCCCGGGACTCTCCATACGCAACACGACCCCCTTGGGCCGCACATGCCCCTTGGACTGCGCATGCGCCTTCGGCTTGACGTGCACCTTTGGCTTGGCGTGCGTTCTGGGTCTGGGAGCCGGTTTGGAGACGCTCCCTTTGTCGCTCTTGTGCGTGGTCGGGCCGGGACCGTCGGCGTAGGCCGTTGCCGGCGCGGCCCCCAGCAGCGGTGCGGCGGCGAGCAGTGCCAGGCCGCGCCCTTTCCATGTCCGGACCATGTTGAGACCCCCCGTGGCCTGCGGATTCCTTGCGGACACTCCGTTCTAGCGACCCCCGAACCGGCCGCCTAGCGCCCTGGCGGCGTGTCGTCGCGGGTGGCATCACTGAGCGGCGAACATGTCCAACTTGCTGCGGTGTAAAGGGAGAACGCTGTTGAATCAGCCAATACCGACCCCCCGACCCGTGGAGTTGTCATGGCCGTCTTCGGCGTCGACTACGCGTGGGGACGCCCCGGCGCCGCCGCGTTGAAGCGAGCCAGGGTGAAGTTCGCGTGCCGGTACCTGTCGCACGACACGACCGGCAAGAACCTGACCCGCGCGGAGGCCGACGACCTGTCCGACGCGGGCATCTGGCTGGTGGTCGTCTGGGAATCCACCCCGCAGCGCCCGCTGGCCGGACGCTCCGCCGGCGCGGCCGACGCCAGGGCCGCCGCCGCCCAGGCCGCCGCCTGCGGCATGCCGGACGACCGCCCCGTCTACTTCGCCGCCGACTGGGACGCCACCGCCTCCCAGCAGGACGAGATCAACGCCTACCTGGACGGCGCCGCCGGCGTCCTCGGCCGCGACCGAGTCGGCCTCTACGGCGGCTACGGCCCCGTCCACCGCGCGTTCGAGGCCGGGAAGATCACCTACGGCTGGCAGACGTACGCCTGGTCCGGCGGCCGCTGGGACGCCCGCGCGCAACTCCAGCAGTACTCCAACGACCACACCATCAACGGCGTCGGCGTCGACTACGACCGCGCCGTGAAGAGCGACTACGGGCAGTGGCGCGTCGGCGTCTCGCCCGAGGGAGAAGACGACATGCCCGACTACGTGTCCGTCGGAACTGACACCGAGCAGCAGCTTTCACCGGGCAAGTGGACGAACGTCTCCTGGGACCACGAGTACTCCGACTCCGAGCACCAGCACAACAACCCGGGCGGGCCCAGCCTCATGACCGGCTCCGCCCGCTACAGCCTCACCGTCGCCGCGACCGTCACCGGCGTCCCCGCCGGCACCCTCATCCAGGCCCGCGCCATCGAGGTCGAGATCGCGGACACCAGCAAGTACGAGGTGGGCCCCATCCAGGACTTCCTCTCGGTGGGCGCCACGACCAACCTCGTGTACGCCCTCTCCGCCGACACCGTCCGCTCCGGGCACCGGGTGCGCTTCCAGCTCGTCCAGCACGGCGATTCCCCGGCGACCGTCACGGACGGCAGCGCGAAGGTCTTCTTCTGGCGGTGACCGGTCAACGGCCGAGGCCCCTGTCCCCGTCCGATCGTCCGCCGCACCTGCGGGGCTACAACTCCCGCGACATATCCGGCTGATCTCGTTCGGCCGGCTCATCGCTCGGCCGAGCCTCGGTCCTGGCCGTCCGGTGCTCGCAAGGTCGGGCCCTCCTCGACACACCGCTCCTCAGAAGTCGTCGTTGATGTAGGGGGCCAGCGGGACGGCCAAGGAGGCGGCCAGGCGAGCGGCGGCGCCCGGGGTGTGTTCGGTCACCGCGCCGATGCGTGTCAGCGCGACCGGGCTGCCGCCGCCGAGATAGATGGCGGCCAGGTCGGCTGCGGTCATGGCCAGATCGGGAGAATCGGTCGTCGGAACGCATGCCGGGGTGGTGCCCGTGGTGAGGCGCCAGCGGCCTGAGTTGGCGGGGATGCGGGCGTCCTCGATGTCCAGGACGAAGGTGTCCTCGGTGGCCCCGGAGCGGGCGCGGAGGGCGGCCGGGACGTTGATCAGGCGGAGCCAGAGGGCGCCGTAGTTCTCCCTGATCGTGACCTGGTCGGGGTCGGTGACCATGTGCGGGAGCAGGTCGTCCACGGGACGGCTGGGGGCGTGGACGCGGGACGTCAGGTCGATCGACGCCAGGAAACGCCACAGGGCGGCTTCGGCCTGGGGAGTTTCGGCCACGAGGTCGACGACCCTGATGGTCTTGCTCTCGCTCGCGCGGTAGACGGCGTAACCGGCGGGGTGGACGACCACGCGCGGCGCGGTGTAGCCGGTGGCCTCCTCGTCGACCGAGCGGAGGATGGCGCGCGTCCACCATTCGGGATCGCGGACCAGGCCGCCCGGGCGGGCGGCGAGGCCGCGCTTGTGGATGGGGTCGAGTATTTCGGGGGCGGAGGCGGTGTCGACCAGGCGGAGGGGCCTGTCGTCCGGTGTGGTGCGGAGGTCCAGCGGGCGGGACGTGTCGACCTCCACGCCCATCGCGCGGGTCGC
Source organism: Actinomadura latina NBRC 106108 (assembly GCF_001552195.1). Lineage (GTDB taxonomy): Bacteria > Actinomycetota > Actinomycetes > Streptosporangiales > Streptosporangiaceae > Spirillospora > Spirillospora latina. The sequence goes on along the minus strand of NZ_BCQS01000017.1, from coordinate 109,146 downwards.
CAGGCCGAAGCCGTAGCGGCCGTAGATGGCCCCCTGGGACGCCCACAGCGCGGCGATCGGGCGGTCGGCGGCGATGGCGTCGGCGTGCATGCGGTCGATCAGGGACGTGAGGACGCCCCGGCGCCGGTGGGTCGGCAGCACGCCGGCCAGGGTGACCGCCGAGCAGTCGAGGAACGCGCCGGGGACGGCGAAGCGCATCGGGAGGACGGCGAGCTGGCCCACCAGGTCGTCGCCGTCGTAGGCGCCGCGGCGCTCGGCGCGGCGCGGTACCCAGGAGTGCCGTTCGCGGTCGTCGATGCGGGCGTGGAACACCATGCCGGCGAAGTCGACCATGCGGTCGGCGTCGGACTCCGGCACGTCCCTGATCTCGATCATGAGATCTACGGTATGCCGGGACCGCAACCGGTTTTCAACCGCGGACCAGGGTCGCCAGGCACTCCACGTGCTGCGTCATCGGGAAGGCGTCGAAGGCGCGGAGGGTCTCCAGGGTCCAGCCCCGCTCGCTGAAGTAGGAGAGGTCGCGGGCCAGGGTCGCCGGGTCGCAGGACACGTAGGCGATCTTGCGGCCGGCGAGCCGGGTGATGTGCTCGACGACGTCGCGGCCCGCGCCGGTGCGGGGCGGGTCGAGGACGACCAGGTCGGCGCGGCGGACGCGCTCGCCCCGGTGGTGGCCGCCGCCGCGCTTGTTCTGCGTGCGGGAGCCGCCGGACGCGCGGCCGAACTCCAGGTCGGCGATGACCGTCTCGACGGGGCCGCGCTCGATCGACACGTTCGGCAGGCCGCGCAGGTTGTGCCGGGCGTCGCGGACGGCCTGCCCGTCCGACTCGATGCCGACGACGAGGCCGTCCGGGCCGATGCGGTCGGCGAGGACGCCCGCGAACAGGCCGACGCCGCAGTACAGGTCGACGGCGATGTCGCCGGGCTTCGGTTCGAGGGCGTCCACGACGGCGTCGGCGAGGAGCTGCGCGGCGCCCGGGTGGACCTGCCAGAAGCCGCTGCCGCTCACCTGGTACAGCCGCCCGGAGACCTCCTCGCGGACGTACGGGAGGGAGGCGCCGGGTTCGGGCTTGCCCCGGACGAGGCGGACCGGGACGTCCAGCCGCGGCACCCGGATCTTGCGCCGGTCGCGGCCGCGCAGCACGACGAGGCGGTCGCCGGTGGTGGCCGAGACGATGCCCTCGACACCGGTCGCGCCCGGCCAGCGCTTGCGCTCGATGCCCATCAGCTCGACGCCCGGATGGGCGATCAGGCATTCGTCGATGGGCTCGACGTCGTGCGAGCGGTGCCTGCGCAGCCCGACGGCGCCGGACGCCACGGAGAACTGCACGCGGGTGCGCCAGCCGAGGCCGGGCGGCGGCGCCACCTCCGAGTCGACCGGGTACGGGACCTCCTCGACCGTGACCGAGCGGGTGATGCCGGCGAGGCGCTGGAGCTGCTCCTCCACCACGGCCGCCTTGAGGGCCCGCTGGGCGGGCAGGGAGGCGTGCTGCCAGTCGCAGCCGCCGCAGCGGCCGGGCCCGGCGAACGGGCAGGGCGGCTCCACGCGGTCCGGGGACGCCTCGATGATCTCGACGGCGTCGGCGCGCAGGAAGCTCTTGGTCCGGTCGGTGACGCGGGCTCTCACCCGTTCGCCGGGCAGGGCGTGGCGGACGAAGACCACGCGGCCCTCGTGCCGGGCGACGCAGAAACCGCCGTTGGCGACGTTGCCGACCTCCAGTTCGAGGACGTCGGGTTCGAGTTCAGTCACGATCCGAAACATTACCGGCACCGGGGCGTGCCCCGGGCCGCGGCGGGCGCCGCGACGCGCCGGGGCCGGGCGGCTCGACCCGTCCCTTCAGCCGGTCCGACGACTGGAGCTGCCACGCGACGCTCGTCACCATGACGCCCGGCTGGAACAGCAGCCGGCCCTTCAGCCGCAGCGCGCTCTGGTTGTGCAGCAGCTGCTCCCACCAGTGGCCGACGACGTACTCGGGGATGAACACGGTGACCACGTCGCGGGGGCTGCGGCGGCGGACGCTCTTGACGTAGGCGAGGACGGGCCGGGTGATCTCCCGGTACGGCGAGTCGAGGATCTTCAGCGGGACGGGGATGTCCAGGGCGTCCCACTCCTCCTGGAGCCGCCGCGACTCCTCGGCGTCCACCGCGACGGTCACCGCCTCCAGCGTGGACGGACGGGTGGCGCGGGCGTAGGCGAGCGCCCGCAGCGTCGGCTTGTGGATCTTGGAGACGAGCACGATGCCGTGGTTGCGGGCGGGCAGGGCCACGTCCTCGCCGGACGGCACCAGCTCCGCGGCGACCCGGTCGTAGTGCTTGCGGATGGCCTTCATCAGCAGGAACAGCAGCGGCATCGCGATGCACACGATGTAGGCGCCGAGCGCGAACTTCGTGATCAGCACGACGACGAGGACGATGCCGGTGAGGGTGGCGCCGAACGCGTTGATGCCGCGGGACGACTTCATCCGGCGGCGCTGCGCCGCGTCCTCCTCGGTGGCGAGCAGCCGGTTCCAGTGCCGGACCATGCCGACCTGGCTGACGGTGAACGACACGAACACGCCGACGGTGTAGAGCGGGATCAGCCGGCTGACGGACGCGTCGTAGGCGTAGATCAGCAGCCCGGCCATGGTGGCGAGGATGATGATGCCGTTGCTGTAGGCGAGCCGGTCGCCGCGGGTGTGCAGCTGGCGCGGCAGGTAGCGGTTCTGCGCGAGCACCGAGCCGAGCACCGGGAACCCGTTGAACGCGGTGTTCGCGGCGAGGAACAGGATCAGCGCGGTCATCGCGGTGACGAGCGCGAAACCGGGGGTGAAGTTGCTGAACACGGTGTGCGCGACCTGCGCGATCACCGGGTCGGCGTCGGTGACGGCCTTGCCGGTGGCGGGGTCGACGAGGTGGCTGCCCTGGTCGGGTTCGGCGAACTTGGCGTCGGTGATGTGGGCGAACGCCGTCACGCCCCCGAACATGGTCATCGCGACGAGCCCGAGCGCCAGCAGTGTCTTGGCGGCGTTCTCGCCCTTGGGCTTGCGGAACGCGGGCACGCCGTTGCTGATCGCCTCGACCCCGGTCAGCGCGGCGCAGCCGGACGAGAACGCCCGCAGCAGCAGGAAGACGAGCGCGAACCCGGCGACGCCCATCTCGTCGCCGCGGACCTCGTAGTTTGCGGTCTCGGCCTCCAGGTCGGTGCCGGAGACCAGCCGGATCAGGCCCCACGCCAGCATGCTGAGGACCGCGAACATGAACAGGTAGGTGGGGATCGCGAAGGCGACTCCGGCCTCCTTGAGGCCGCGCAGGTTGCCGAGGGTGAGCAGCACGACGATGCAGATCGCCACGGCGACCTCGTGCGGCTGCATGAACTTCAGCAGCGCGCCGAGGTTCTCCACGCCGGACGACACCGACACCGCGACGGTGAGCACGTAGTCGACGAGCAGCGCGCTCGCGACGACGACGCCCCAGTTGTCGCCGAGGTTGGTGGTGGCGACCTCGAAGTCGCCGCCGCCGCTCTGGTAGGCCCGGACGTTCTGCCGGTAGGAGGCGACCACGGTGAGCAGGATCACCACCACGGCGGCCGCCACCCAGGGGGTGTAGTTGTACATGACGAGGCCGCCCGCGCCGAGCGCGAGCAGGATCTCCTGTGGCGCGTACGCCACCGAGGACAGCGCGTCGCTGGCGAAGACCGGCAGCGCGATCCGTTTCTTCAGCAGCTGCTCGTGCTGCTGGGAGCTGCTCAGCGCACGGCCGAGGAGGAGCCTCTTCGTGAGGTCCGGAACCTTTGACACGGATAGAGAGCCTAACCGTCGGCGGGGACGGTGTTTCCGGGCCCCGCCGTCCGGCCGGGTAGTACTCGCCTGGGGGGATGTGTAGGTTTGCAGCCCGGCAGGATCATTGACGGAGAACGGGCCTCGGGTGCGGCACGGCGTCGGCGGCGCAGCGACGGATGCCGTGCACCGGCGCGGGGGTACAGGGGGAGCGTCCCCTGACGGAAGAGGGAACGGCCGTGCATATCGTGATCATGGGATGCGGGCGGGTCGGCTCGACGCTCGCCCACATCCTGGAGGACAAGGGCCATTCGGTGGCCATCATCGACCAGAGCCCGGAGGCGTTCCGCCGGCTGCGCAGCGGGTTCCGGGGCCGCCGCATCACCGGGTTCGGGTTCGACCGCGAGGTGATCGCCGAGGCGGGCATCGAGCGCGCGTCGGCGTTCGTGGCGGTCAGCAGCGGCGACAACTCCAACATCATCTCCGCCCGGGTGGCGCGCGAGACGTTCGGCGTCGACAACGTTGTCGCCCGGATCTACGACCCGCGCCGCGCGGAGGTCTACCAGCGGCTCGGCATCCCCACGGTCGCGACCGTCCGGTGGACGGCCGACCAGATCCTGCGCCGGCTGCTGCCGGAGGGCGCGGAGCCGCTGTGGCGCGACCCGACCGGCGCGGTCGTCCTCGCCGAACTGGACGCCGGGCACCTGTGGGTCGGCGAGAAGGTCGGCGCGCTGGAGGAGCACGCGAGCACCCGCGTCGCGTTCCTGTCGCGGATGGGCGAGGCCCTCGTCCCCGAGCGGGACTCGGTGATCCAGGACGGCGACATCGTGCACGTCATGGCGAGCGCCGACGACCTGGAGCGCGTCAACGCCGCCGTCGCGGCACGGAACGGGGAGGACGCCTGATGCGGGTCGCGATCGCGGGGGCCGGCGCGGTGGGCCGCTCCATCGCCCAGGAGCTGCTGGAGAACGGGCACGAGGTGCTCCTGATCGACAAGAGCCCGAAGGCCATCAAGGTCGAGATGGTGCCGCGCGCCGAATGGCTGCTCGCGGACGCGTGCGAGATCTCCGCGCTGGACGACGCGGCGCTGGAGCGCTGCCAGGTCGTGGTCGCCTCGTCCGGTGACGACAAGGTCAACCTGGTGGTGTCGCTGCTGGCCAAGACCGAGTACGGGGTGCCGCGCGTCGTGGCGCGGATCAACCACCCGAACAACGAGTGGCTGTTCAACGAGTCGTGGGGCGTGGACGTGGCCGTGTCCACGCCGCGGCTGCTGTCCGCGCTGGTGGAGGAGGCGGTCAGCGTCGGCGACCTCGTCCGGCTGATGACGTTCCGGCAGGGCGAGGCGAACCTGGTGGAGCTGACGCTGCCCGAGGACGCGCCGCTCGGCGGGCAGCGGGTCGGGTCGGTGGACTGGCCGCGCGACACCGCCCTCGTGGCGATCCTGCGGGAGGGGCGGGTGCTGGTGCCCTCGTCCGACGACACCCTCGAACCGGGCGACGAGTTGATGTTCGTGGCCAGCCAGGACGTGGAGGACGAGCTCGCCGCGCTGCTCGGCGGGCGATGAGCTGACGGCGGGCGATGAGCTGACGGCGGGCGGCGAGCCGGGGGGACCCGCCGGTCAGGCGGGTTCCTCGCGCTGGATGGGGGTGCGGCCGCGGGCGAGCAGCCACACCATCGCGGCCAGCGCGGCGACCTGCAGCGGCCAGCCCATCACGATCTTGGCGGTGCCGAGCAGGCCGCTCTGGTCGCCGTCCGCGAGGTAGATCGGGTACTGCACGGCGACGCGCACCACGCAGGGCAGCACCAGCAGCCAGGTGAGCCGTGAGCACAGCTTCACGATGCCGCGGTCGGCGCGCCACGCGGTCGGGTCGCCGGTGACCGAGCCGATGATGAAGCCGACGACCGGCCAGCGCACCACGATCGAGAAGATCATCGCGGCGCCGTAGCCGGCGTTGAGCATGATGCCGGGCAGGAAGGCGTTCTCGGCCTTGCCGGAGCGCAGCGCGAAGAACGCGGCGATCGCGATGCCGACGAGGCTGTTCAGCACGAACTGCGGGTTGGAGCGGTGCACGATCCGGACGGCCAGCAGCACCACCGCCGCGCCGATCCCGGCCGCGACGGCGAGCTTGACGTCGTCGATCGCGACGTAGGTACCGGTGAAGGCGATCGTGGGGACGGCGGCCTCCAGCATGCCGCGGACGCCGCCGAGCGCCTTGGTGAGCTGGGCGCGGACGGCCGCCTCGACGGTGTCGTGCGCGGCGGTCTCCCGCCCGGTACCCGCTGTCGTCTCGCTCACGCCGCCATCCCGCTCGCCGTCGTCTCGTTCACGCCGCCACCACGCTTCACGAGCCGCCGCGCAGCTCGTATCGGGGATTGAACATGACCTTTCGCCCGTCCTGCACGCTGACCAGCCCCTCGGCGCGCAGCCGGCGCCCGGGGTCGATGCCGGCGATCTTCCGGCGGCCGAGCCAGACCAGGCTGACCACGTCGGTGCCGTCGTAGAGCTCGGCCTCCAGCGCGGGCGCGCCGCCCCGCGGCCGCAGGGTCACGGTACGTAGCGTACCCGCCACGCAGTGGCGCTCGCGCGCGGTGCAGTCGCAGATCGGCGTCGCACCCTCGTCACCGGTGGTCTTCTGCAGTTCCTCGGCCTCGAGCTCGGCGTTGCCGGCCGTCATGCGCCGCAGGAAGCGCCGCAGGCCGCGCCTGCCGTGCTCGCGGGCCTCCGATCCCGTCCGGGGCGACGTGCGGGCCGAAACCTCGTCCATACCTCGAAGCGTATGACATCCCCACCCGAATCGACCCCCTCGGCCGGTCAGGAACGGCGGAGGCGCGCCCTCGCCATCGCGGTGAAGTAGCCGATCTCCGGGACGCCCATCCGGCCGGCCGCGACGAGGTAGAGGGCGCCGCCGCCGAGGCCGCCGACGGCGACGGCGAGCAGCGCCGGGAGGCGGTCGCCGGGCAGGCGGCCGGACGCCCAGACGGCCGCCGCCGCGAACGCCAGCGCGGGCAGGGCGGCCAGGTGCAGGCGGACGAGGGCGCGCAGGATGCGGCGCCCGTCCAGGCCGCCGAGCCGCCTGCGCAGGACGAGCCCGGCTCCGGCGGCGCCCACGAGGTAGAACAGCCCGTACGCGGCGGGCAGGCCGATCACGACCTGCCGCGCCGGGACGAACGCGAGCAGCGCGAACGCCGCCCCCGCCTGCGCGATCCCGGCGGGCACCGCGATCAGGCCGGGCGTGCGGGTGTCGCCGAGCGCGTAGAAGACGCGCATCAGCAGCTGGTGGAGGGTGAACGGCAGCACCAGCACGGCGAAGACCATGAGGACCACGCCGATGCGGCGCGCCCCGTCCGGGGTGAGGCTGCCGTAGGCGAAGAACGTGACCGAGCCGGGGATCGCGAACACCAGCATGCCGAGCCACAGCGGGACGAGGAGCGCGGCGGCGAGGCGCAGGCCCCGCGAGAAGTCGTCCCGGACGAGGTCGCGCCGCCCGTCCGCGACGTGCGCGCTCATCCGGGGCAGCAGCGCCGTGATGACCGAGACCGCGATGATCGCGTACGGGAGCTGGAACACGACGAGGGCGAACTTGTAGACGGCGAGGCCGCTGCCGGGCACCGGGCGGCCCGCCGCGGCGGCGGCCCGGTCGCCGGCGCGCGTCGCCACGTTCGCGGTGACGAGGACGCCGATCTGCGCGACGACGATGTAGAGCAGCATCCACGTCGCGGTGCGGGCGGCTTCGCGGAGGCCGGACCCGCGCAGGTCGAGGCGCGGCCGCCAGCGGAACCCGGCGGAGCGGAGCATCCACGCGAGGACGGCGCTCTGCGCGACCGTCCCGAGTGCCGACCCCACGCCGAGGATGGTGAGCTGCCCGTCGGTGACGGTCTCGGTGGTCTGCCCGCGCCCCGCGATCCACAGGAACAGCAGCCCGGCGCCCATCGTGATGAGGTTGTTCACGACCGGCGCCCACATCGGCGCGCCGAACCGCTGCCGGACGTTCAGCAGCGTGCTCGCGAGGCCGCTGACGCCGATGAAGAAGATCTGGGCCAGCAGCAGCCGGGTGAGCAGTACCGCGACCTCGCGCTGCCGCCCGGAGTAGCCGCCCGCGTAAAGGGAGATCAGCTGGTCGGCGGCCAGCACCGCGAGCACGGTCAGCACGGCGAGGGCGAGCAGGACGACGCTGAGCAGCCGCTGCTCGGTCGCCGCTCCCCCGTCGGCGTCCCGCATCCGGCGTTTCACCAGGAACGGGACGAAGACACTGGCGAGCAGCCCGCCGAGCAGCAGCTCGTACACGGTGTAGGGGATCATCTCGGCGGCCTGGTAGGCGTCGCCGAGCAGCGCGGTGCCGAGCGCGGCGCCGATGACGACGGTGCGCAGGAAGCCGGTCAGCCGGGCGAAGACCGTCCCGATCGCCATGACGGCGCTGGAGTGCGCGACGCCCGGCGGGGCGGCCTGGGCGGCGCCGCCGATCTCGTCGCCCTCCGGGCCCTGCCGGTCGGCGGTGCCGGGATCGCCGACGTCGCCGGGGTCGCGGACGGGGACGAGGCCGGTCTCCGGCTCGCCGGGCGGCTCCGCGCGCTCCGCCTCGTCGATGACCCCCGGCATGAGGATCCGCCGCTTGCCGGGCTCGTCCATCGGCACCACCCCCGGAGGCGCCAGTATGCCCGCAGGCGCGGGTCCCCGTCCTCAGCCGGACGGCCGGTTCCGGGGACGCGCGCGAGCGGCCGCCGTCAGCGGAGGGCGGCCTCCACGGCCGGGACGCGGATCGTGCGGCGGGCCGCCCCGTAGGCCGTCGCGCCGGTCAGCACGGCGGCGAGGGCGGCGACCGCGAGGTAGATCCGGACGTCGCCGCCCGGGACGGCGGACCCGCGCCGGGCGAGGCCGAACGGGACGATCGTGTTGACCAGCATGATCGCGGTGAACAGGACCACCATGCCGATGACCACGAAGTTGAGCGTCTCGATGCTCTTCTGCTCGGCGGTCTTGGCGAGGCCGGCCGCGTCCATCGCCGCGTTCTCGGTGGCCTGCAGGAACAGCGTGCCGACAGCCGTCCCGACGAACAGGATCACCGGCGTGACCGCGGACGCCAGCGCACCCGTCCGGCGGCGAGGGCCGTCACCCGCCGCATGATCGCCGGTGCCAGCAGCGCCAGCCCGATCGCGGCGAAGATGTCGGCCTGCCCGGACGTCGCCATCGCGTCGCTGCCCTTGCCGTCCATCGCCGTGATCGTGAGGACCGCCTCGCTCACGGCGAGCAGGAGGAACAGGACCGCGAACACGATCCGCTTCCCGCCGAGCCCCGTGTCGTCGGTGGCGGCGGCCGTCATCGATTCCGCTGGCCGCCGGACAGCTCCGCCGGCAGGTGGTCGAGCCGGTCGCCGAGGCCCACCCGCTCCAGGACGGCCCGTGCCCGCGCCTTGTCGACCTTGCGTCCCGCGAGCTTCAGCGGCAGCACCGTGTTCTGCATGACGTCCAGCGTGGGGAGCAGATTGAACTGCTGGAAGATGAAACCGATCCGCTGCCTGCGGAACCTGGTCAGCGCGGCCTCGCCGCCGTCCGTCAGTTCGGCGCCGTCCACGAAGACCCGGCCCCCGGTCGGACGGTCCAGGCCCGCCGCGCACTGCAGCAGCGTGCTCTTGCCCGACCCGGACGGGCCCATCACCGCCGTGAACGACCCGGCCGGCAGCGACAGCGACACCCCGTCGAGGGCCGCCACCCGGTTCCCTTCGGCGCCGTAGACCTTGCGCACGCCCTCAAGCCGGAGCGCCTCACCGGGCGCCTGGGCCGCCGGAGCGGTCCGCTCTCGTCCGAACATCGTCCTCACCTCCGCCCGGCGCCCCCTCGCGGGGCGCCTCGGGAACGAAATTACGGACGGCGGACGCGGCCGAGGATGGGTCCAGCACGCCGGTCGGGGTAGGCAAAACCCCACCATCGCCGGGGGCCGCGCTTCGCCAGGACCCTGGAGCGGACTAGAGTCGCCCCCGGTGCGCCGGGAAGTCTGGTCGGCAGGTCCCGTCATCCGCATGCCGACCAGGAGGTTCCGTGCAGGCCACCGTCGCGATCGTCATCTTCGTCATCGCGTACGTGATGATCGCGTCGGAGAAGGTGCACCGGACGGCGGTGGCGCTCGGCGGCGCCGGCCTGATGCTGCTGCTGCACATCACCGACTCCGAGGGCGCCTTCTTCTCCGCCGACTCCGGCATCGACTGGAACGTCATCTTCCTGCTGCTCGGGATGATGGTCATCGTCTCGGTGCTGCGCCGTACCGGCGTGTTCGAGTACGTGGCGATCTGGGCCGCCAAGCGCGCGCGGGGACGTCCCTACCGCCTCATGGTGATGCTGATCGTGCTGACGGCGGTGGCGTCCGCACTGCTGGACAACGTCACCACCGTCCTGCTGATCGTGCCCGTCACGTTCCTCGTCTGCGAGCGGCTCGCGCTGGCGCCCGAGCCGTACCTGATCGCCGAGGTGATGGCGTCCAACATCGGCGGAACCGCGACCCTCGTCGGCGACCCGCCCAACATCATCATCGCCAGCCGGGGCGGGCTGTCGTTCAACGACTTCCTCGTCAACCTGGCCCCGCTGATCGTGGTGCTGATCGTCGTGTTCTGCCTGCTCTGCCGCTGGCTGTTCCGCTCGGCGTTCCGCTACGACCCCGACCTCGCCGCCGAGGTCATGGAGCTGGAGGAACGGGAGGCCATCACCGACCGGCGGCTGCTCGCGCAGGGCCTCGGCGTCCTCGCCGTCGTCATCGCGGCGTTCGTGCTGCACCCCGTCCTGCACTACGAGCCGTCCGTGGTCGCGCTGCTCGGCGCCGGGCTGCTGGTCGCCGCGACCAAGGTGACCACCGAGGAGGCGCTCAGCGAGGTCGAATGGCCCACGCTGGTGTTCTTCGCCGGCCTGTTCGTGATGGTCGGCGGGCTCGTCGAGACCGGCGTCATCGGCGACATCTCCAAGGCCGCCGCCGACGCCACCGAGGGCCGCCTCGGCGGCGCCACGATGCTGCTGCTGTGGGCGTCCGCCGTGCTGTCGGCGATCGTGGACAACATCCCCTATGTCGCGACGATGAGCCCGATCGTCGCCGACCTCGTCCAGCAGCACCCGGGCGGCCAGGGGCACGTCCTGTGGTGGGCGCTCGCCCTCGGCGCCGACCTCGGCGGCAACGCCACCGCCATCGGCGCCAGCGCCAACGTCGTCGTGCTCGGCATCGCCGCCCGCAACGGCACCCCCATCAGCTTCTGGCGCTTCACCCGCTACGGCCTGGTCGTCACCCTGGTCACGGTCGCACTCTCCACGCCGTACCTCTGGTTCCGCTACCTGTAGCCCTACCTGGGCATGTCACGCCGCCGCAGCGCCGCGTGCATGCCGTTGCGCCCGATACGGCCGTGGCGGTGAGCCTCCGTACCGGCCGGCCATCGGCCAGGATGAAGACATGGAAGCGGTACCGGAGAACTGGGAGCGGGCCCTGGCGATCGTGGCGCACCCGGACGACCTGGAATACGGGTGCTCGACGGCGATCGCCAAGTGGACCGCGCAGGGCAAGGCGGTGACGGAGGTGCTCGCCACCCGCGGCGAGGCCGGGATCGACGCGATGGACCCCGACGACGTCCGCCGGATCCGCAGCGCAGAGCAGGTGGAGGCGGCACGGCTCGTCGGCGTCGACACCGTCGAGTTCCTGGACATGCCCGACGGGATGCTGGAGTACGGGCTGCCGCTGCGGCGCGCGCTCGCGGGCGCGATCCGGTGGCACCGCCCCGAGGTGGTGCTGTCGGTCAACTTCCGGGAGACCTTCCCCGGCGGCGGGTTCAACATGGCCGACCACCGGGTGCTCGGGCTGGCCGTCGCGGACGCGATCAGGGACGCCGCCAACCGGTGGGTGTTCCGCGACCTCGACCTCGAACCGTGGCAAGGCGTCCGGTTCGCGCTGTTCGGCGGATCACCGCAGGCCGCGCACTACGTGGACGTCACCGGCCACCTGCAGGCCGGGATCGCCTCCCTGCGCGCCCACCGCGCCTACTTCACGAACCTCGGGGCGGACTTCGACGCGGCGGAGTTCCTCACCGGCATGGCGGAGCCGGCCGGGCAGGCCGTCGGCGTCCGGCACGCGATGACGTTCGAGATGATCGACAGCTAGCGGCGGGCGTTGGGGCGCTTGCCCTTGTTGTGCTTGCTGCGCTTCCGGGCACGGCGTTTGCGCGTCTTCTTCGACATGTCCCGATTGACCACCCGCAGGGCGGTCAAGGCAAGGGGCCGGGCGGGGCGCCGGAAGACGAAACCCGCCCGGCCGCACGTCCGAAAAGGCGTGCGGCACGGGCGGGCCGGGCGGTCCGCTAGCGGACCTCGGTGATCTCGGGACCGCGCTCGAACGGGTCGAAGGTCTCCTCGGCCCCCTCCTCGTCGTCCTGCCCGGCCTCGCTGAACTCCTTGGGGATCTGCAGCTCCAGCAGGTCGCGCGGCGGCATCGGGGCGTCGCCGCGCACCACGACCACGCCGCGCAGCACGTCCTCCAGGACCTGCCACTGCTCCTCGTCCTCGATCGCGGCGCCCTGCACCACGGCCTGGAGGAACCAGCGGGGGCCGTCCACGCCGAGGAAGCGGATGATCTGCGGCGCCCAGCCCTGCTCGACGAACTCGGCCGGGATCTGCTCGCGGACCTCCTGCGGCATCTCCGCGAGGACCTCCTCGGTCAGCGCCGCCGGGACCATCGCCAGCAGTTCGGGACCGAACGGGCCCTCGCCCTCCTGGGTCTGGCCCTGCGCCTCCTCCGTGATGTCCTTGGCGGTCTCACGGCGCACGTCGTCCCAGATGCCGCTGCGCTTCGGCGCGGCGAACACCTGGAGCTGCATGGCGCTCTCCTCGTACTGCACCAGCACGGCGACGGGCCGCCCGTCGAGCGGGTTGCCCTCCTCGTCCACCTGGGTGGCCTCGAAGTTCACCTGGAAACCCAGCCCCGGGGCGACGGGCACCTGCAGGGACCCGAAGTCGAGCCGCTGCATCTCGGGGAAGGAGTCCTCGGAGTCCCACGGGCCGCCTTCGGCCGACTCCGCCTTGGCGGGAGCCTCCTCGGCGTTCTCCGCCGGCTCCTCGGTGACCTCGGCGCCCTTCTCGGGCTCCTCGGCCTGCCGGCGACGTCCAAAAGCCACGACTCACACTCCTTCTCGACTGTGCTCATTGTCCCCGGCTACGCGCACGGCGCCGAACCCGCCCGTGGAGCCGAATCCGTCGGTTCCGCGCGCCGCTCCGGGAAGGTCGGCGACCTCGTGGAACACCGCGCGCTCCACCCGCTGCACGACCATCTGCGCAATGCGGTCTCCGCGCCGCAGCGTCACCGTGGCGCGGGGGTCGGTGTTCAGCAGGGTCACCTTGATCTCACCCCGATAGCCGGCGTCGACCGTACCGGGTGCGTTGACTATGGTCACTCCCAACCTAGCGCCCAATCCGGACCTGGGGTGAATGAAAGCCGCGTAGCCGTCCGGCAGCGCGATCGCGACCCCGGTCGGGACGACGGCGCGCTCCCCCGGCGGCAGTTCGACGTCCACGGCGGCGACCAGATCGGCGCCCGCGTCGCCCGGGTGCGCGTACGCGGGCAGGGGCAGCTCCGGATCCAGCCGCTGGATCAGCACATCGACCTTGCTCACGGGACTCCACCTCGACGCTTACCTGCCGGAGAACCACACGACCCTACCCACGGCGCCGTGCCCGGCCGCAGCCGAAACGCCGCCGCGCGAGTCCGGCAGTTGACCCTACCCGTTCCCGGACGTGACCACTTCCGGAAGGTTTGGCCCTGAAGAATCGGATTATGCGTACTGTCGCCTCTGTTACCTGCGGTGCTGCTGTGGGACATTCCATCCCAGCAGGAAGGGGACGGTATGGGAGCACCTGAGCGCAAGGTCACCCACCGGTCGCTGGACGGGGTGCGGGTCCGGCTCACCGGCGCCCACGATCTCGGGCGCCCGTGCACGTCGGTCGCGCGGATCGCCGACCGCGGGCGGCTGCACGAGATCTCCAGCGGCACCCGCGCGGACGCGCTCGGCTGGGCCGAGGACATCGGCGTCGAGCGCTTCGAGCAGGAGTTCCGCATCCAGGGCGGGCGGCTGCGGGTGGGCCGGACGGCGACCCGCGACCGGGACACCGGGCTGAGCGACCCCGTCCTCGCCGCCGTGTGGGAGGGGCGCCGGCACGCGGTGTTCACGCATCTCTACCACGGGCGGCCGGCGGACGCCGTGGCGTTCTTCGACACCGTCCGGCTGACCGAGCACGAGGACGGGATCACCGCCGTCCCGCGCGGCCGGGCCCGCCGCCCCGAGCCGGCCGAGATGGTCAAGGAGGTCCCGGGCCTCGGGCTCCTGGAGATCACCGCGCTGAACACGCAGACGCGCAAGCGGCTGCCGTCGTGGCGCGGCGCGCCGGTCGCCGGCGGCGAGCTGTTCCAGGACACCGTGGAGGGCCAGGGCCCCTACTTCCTGCTGGCGCTCAGATCGCTGCTGGTGACCGTCCTGCCGGAGGAGGACCGGGTGCGCGAGGTCCCGCGGCGGCTCGCCGGGCTGGCGGTCGAGGCGGTCCGGTGACCGGGCTGCTCGCCGGGATCGCCGCGGTCGCGGTCCCGCTGGTATTGCTCGCCTCGGTGACCGGGCAGGTCAGGCACCCCCGCGCGCTGGCCGCCGCGCTGCGGGCGCAGCGGGTGTTCCCGCGCGGGCTCGCCACCGCCCTGGCGGCCTCGGTGATCGTCGCCGAGGCGCTGACCGGCGCGGCCGGCGCGGCGGCGCTGCTGCTCTGGCTGGACGGCCCCATGCGGGCGGCGTCCGGCGCGGCGGCCGTCCTCCTCGGCGTCTACGCGGTCTACGGGACGTACGTGTCCCGCACCCGGAAGGGCGTCCCGTGCGGGTGCGCGGGCGACGGCACGCCGATGACCGGCTGGGTCGCCGGACGGGCCGCCGCGCTCGCCCTGCTCGCCCTCACCGGCGCGCTGCACGGCCTTCCGGCCGGTTCGACCGCATACGAGATGTTCATCGCCAGCGTGGCGGGGCTGGGGTTCGCGGTGCTCCTCTGGACGCTCCCCCGCGCACTGCTCACGGAGAGGAGGACGGCCGGATGAGCTTCCAGAACAGCGCACTGCTGCTGTCGTGGGTCGCGATCCTGCTGCTCGCCCTGGTGGTCGCCGGTCTGGTCCGGCAGGTGCACGCGCTCGGCCAGGGGGCGCCCCGCACGGCCGGGCTCGGCCTCGCGCCGGGCACGCCCGCGCCCGCCTTCGACCGGCTCGGCCCGGGCCTGCTGCTCTTCCTGGACCGGGACTGCGGCGTCTGCACCGACGTGCTGGCCGCCGCGGGCGCGCTGGACCGGCCGCTGCACGCGATCTTCGCGGGCCCGCCGCCGGAGGACGGGTCGCCCGCCGGCGTGACCGTGCTGACCGGCGAGCAGGACGGCCTGTTCGCCGACTACCGCGTCCCCGCCACCCCGTTCGCCGTGCTCGTCGGCACGGACGGGCGGGTGCGGGCCGCGCAGCCCGTGGGCTCGCCCGAAGCCCTCCATGAGCTGACCCCGGAGGCGGTCCAATGATCGAACTGGACGACATCCCGCCGCTGCGCGGGCCGCGCCCCGCCGGGGCCCGGCGGGTCCGGCGGCGTCCCGTCCCGGCGGACGAGCGGAGGTTCCGGCCCGTCCGGCGCAGTGTCCTGACCGGCCTGGCCGCGGCGGGCGCCACCGCCGGGCTGAAGGCGCTCGGCGTGTTCCCGCCCGCCCGGGAGGCGCTCTCGTCCGGGTTCCAGCTGGTCGGCTACTACGACATCTATCCGCGCTGCCCCTCGTACGCGGCCGACCACAACTGCTCCCCCGGCTGCGGGCCGAGCTACGTGTGCAGCTGGTGCTGCCGGACGAGCGGCAAGTACAAGGGCTTCCACAAGTCGGGCGTCTCCGACCCCGGCCGGTACAAGCTGCGCCCCAACCAGTGCTACGGCGGCGGCTACGACGGATGGCTCTGGGCCTACACCAAGAGCTGCGGCAGCTGCAAGAAGGGCGTCACCTGGCGCTGCCACGACGGCTGGAAGAAGTCCAAGAAGGGCAACTGGTACAAGACGATCTGCCGTAAAGCGATGGCGTGCAAGAACTGACGGCCGGGCGGCTGCGGCGGGGCCTCACCGATCCCCTCCTGCCCGTCGCGGCCCTGGTCCTCCTCGCGGTCTCGGCCGCCGCCCTGGACGCCGCCGTCCTGTGCTGGGCGTCGATCGGGGCCCTCGCCGGCTTCTCGCTGTCGGGCAGCGTTTGAACGCGTAACAGCGAGTCCGTGCTGTTCTCGCCAGGTTGGCGAGCTCCCGTACGGCAGGGCGAGGTCCTGGCCGTCTTCACCTCCGGGCTCCTGCTGGGAGGCACCCTCAGCGCCGCGGTGGTGTGGCTGCTGTCCGGCCTCTCCGCGCCGCTCCCGCCGGCGGCCCACACCTGGGCGGTCCTGGCGGTCGCCGCCGTGGGCGCAGCCCGCGAACTCGGCCTGATCCGCCTCCCCCTCCCGCAGAACGCCCGCCAGATCCCCCCGGACGTCCTCCAGACCCGCCTGCGCCGGGGCACCCTCCAATTCGGCTTCGAACTGGGCACCGGCGTCCGCACCTACGTTCCCGCCACGGCCCCCTATGTCCTGGCGCTGGCTCTCCTCTTCGTCCACGAGAACCTGCTGACCGTCCTCCTCACGGGCGCGGCGTTCGGCCTGGGCCGCGCCCTGAGCGCCGCCCTCACCTACCTGGCCCGCGACCACCACCGGGACGCCGCGATAGCCGCCCGGATGCCCCTGACGAAGACCACCACGGCCATCGCCTCCCTTTCCGCCCTCGCGCTCCTTCTTCTGTGACGCCTCCGGCGGGGTTGTACCTGGTGACGTCCGGTGCGTGGGCGGCGGTGGAGCGGGCCGTGCTGCAGCGGCGGATGGCGGCGGCCGGCTGATTCCCCTTGACGGCGCGCCCGGTATCTCGGTTCGATGTAAACCGAACCAGATTCTGGACGCGAGGACGGTGCGCAGTGACGACGACGGTGCCGGACGCCGGCAAGCTGAGCGTGTCGGATCTGGCCTTCTGGGCCCTGCCGCAGGAACGGCGGCTGGCCGAGTTCGCCGGGCTGCGGCGGCGCGAGCATCCGGCGTTCTTCCAGGAGCTGAAGCTGCCGTTCGTCAAGCAGGGCCCCGGCTTCTACGCGCTGGCCAGGCACGCCGACGTCGTCGAGGCCAGCCGCACACCGCAGATCTTCAGCAGCGAGCCGTGCTCGAACAGCATCGCCGACCTGCCCGGGTACCTGGCGCGGTACTTCGGCTCGATGATCAACATGGACGACCCGCGGCACGCCAAGATCCGCAAGATCGTGTCGCGGGCGTTCACCCCGCGCATCCTGGAGAAGATGGAGACCGACCTCCAGTCCGCCGCGACCCGGATCGTGGACGACCTGATCGCGAAGGGGTCGGCGGACTTCGTCACCGATGTCGCCGCACGGCTTCCCCTCCAGGTCATCTGCGACATGATGGGCATCCCCGAGCCCGTCCGCCCGATGGTGTACGAGCGGACGAACATCATCCTGGGGCTCGGCGATCCCGAGTACAGCGGCGGCAAGGACTACACCCGCGACGGCATCACCCGCCTCGGCGCGCTGTACGGGCTGCTCAAGGTGATGGTCGCCGGGTACGAGTTGAACCACCTGGCGATGAAGCTCGCCCGGCGGCGCCGCCGGCACCCGGGCGACGACCTGGTGTCGGCGCTGATCTCCGCCGAGGTGGACGGCGAGCGGCTGACCGACCAGGAGATCGGCTCCTTCTTCATCCTGCTCGTGGTGGCCGGGAACGAGACGACCCGCAACGCGATGTCGCACGGCCTCAAGCTGTTCACCGACAACCCCGAGCAGCGCGCCCTGCTGATGGAGGACTTCGACGCGCGCATGCCGGGCGCCGTCGAGGAGATCGTCCGGATGGCGACGCCCGTCATCCAGTTCCGCCGGACGCTGACGCGCGACCACGTGATGAACGGCCACCAGTACCGCGCGGGCGACAAGGTCCTGCTGTTCTACAACTCCGCCAACCGGGACGAGACGGTCTTCGAGAACCCCGACGTCTTCGACATCACCCGCTCGCCCAACCCGCACGTCGGATTCGGCGGCCCCGGCCCGCACTTCTGCCTCGGCGCGAACCTGGCCCGCCGCGAGATCACCGTGATGTTCCGCGAGCTGTTCACCCGCGTGCCGGACATCCGCGCCACCGGGGAGCCCGACCGCCTCTTCTCCAGCTTCATCAACGGCATCAAGCACCTGCCCTGCACGTTCTGATCTGAGCAGGGGCAGGCGCCACGGGGGTCAGGTGGCGGGCGCCAGCACGACCTCGACGGACAGGTCGGCGGGCGCGGCCTCCAGCGTGAGGTCGGCGATGCGCCCGGCCGCGGCCAGATCCGGCCGCGCGATGTGCATCACCTCCGCGCCGCGGACGACGGCGCGGGCCACATCGGCGCGCATCGACGCCTTCGCCTCCGACTTCGCCTTGCGGACCTGGCGGAGCGCCTCGCCCGTCGCGGCGAGGACGGCCGGGTCGCCGCCCGCCGACAGCTCGGCGGCCGCCGGCCACGACGCCGCGTGCACCGACCCGTGCCGCCACCACGACCAGACCTCTTCGGTCACGAACGGCAGGACGGGCGCGAACAGGCGCAGCAGCACCGACAGCGCCGAGCGCAGCGCGGCCCGCGCCGACTGCGCCTCCGGGCCGTCCCCGTAGGCGCGGGCCTTCACCAGTTCCAGGTAGTCGTCGCAGAACTCCCAGAAGAACCGCTCGGTGCGCTCCAGCGCCCGCGTGTAGTCGTAGCCCTCGAACGCCTGCGTCGCCTCCTGGACGACACCGGAGAGGGTCGCCAGCATCGCCCGGTCCAGCGGCTCCGTCACCGAGGCGCCGGCCTCGACCTCCCCGAGACCGAGGACGAACTTGGAGGCGTTGAGGATCTTGATGGCGAGGCGGCGGCCGACCTTGATCTGGCCGGTGTCGAACGCGGTGTCGGTGCCGGGGCGGCCGCTGGCCGCCCAGTAGCGGACGGCGTCGGAGCCGTACTCGCGCAGCAGGTCGATCGGCGTGACGACGTTGCCCTTGGACTTCGACATCTTCTTGCGGTCCGGGTCGAGGATCCAGCCGGACAGCGCGGTGCCCCGCCACGGCAGCGAGCCGTGCTCCAGATGCGCCCGGACGACCGTGGAGAACAGCCACGTCCGGATGATGTCGTGCGCCTGGGGCCGCAGGTCGTAGGGGAAGACGCGGCCGAACAGGTCGGCGTCGCGCTCCCAGCCGCCCGCGATCTGCGGGGTCAGCGACGACGTCGCCCAGGTGTCCATCACGTCGGGGTCGCCGGCGAAGCCGCCCGGCTTGCCGCGCTGCTCCTCGGTGAAGCCCGGCGGGACGTCGGACGACGGGTCGACCGGCAGCGCGTCCTCGGCCGGGACGATCGGCGCGTCGTGGCGCGGTTCCCCGGCGTCGTCCAGCGGGTACCAGACGGGGATCGGCACGCCGAAGAACCGCTGCCGGGAGATCAGCCAGTCGCCGTTCAGGCCCTCGACCCAGTTCTCGTAGCGTGCGCGCATGTAGCCGGGGTGCCACTCCAGCTCGCGGCCGCGGGCGAGCAGCTCCGCGCGGACGCCCTCGTCGCGGCCGCCGTTGCGGATGTACCACTGCCGGGTCGTGACGATCTCCAGGGGCTTGCTGCCCTTCTCGTAGAACTTCACCGGCCGGCTGATCTTGCGCGGCTCGCCGTCCAGGTCGCCGGACTCGCGGAGCAGTTCGACGACGCGCTCCTTGGCGGAGAAGACCGTCTGGCCCGCCAGCTCCGCGTACGGCTCCGCGGCGACGCCCGCGGGCGGGCCGGCGGCGAGGCGGCCGTCCCAGTCGATGATCGCGCGGGTGGGCAGGTTCAGCTCGCGCCACCAGATGACGTCCGTGACGTCGCCGAACGTGCAGATCATCGCGATGCCGGAGCCCTTGCCGGGCTCGGCCAGGCGGTGCGGGAGGACCGGCACCCGGGTGCCGAACAGGGGCGTGCGGACGGTCGTGCCGAACAGCTCCCGGTACCGCTCGTCGTCGGGGTGGGCGACCAGCGCGACGCACGCGGGCAGCAGCTCCGGGCGCGTCGTCTCGATGTAGACGGGGCGCTCGTCGCCGTGGAAGCGGATCCGGTAGAAGGCCCCGGGATGCTCCCGGTCCTCCAGTTCGGCCTGCGCGACGGCCGTGCGGAACGTGACGTCCCACAGTGTCGGCGCCTCGGAGACGTACGCCTCGCCGCGCGCCAGGTTGCGCAGGAAGGCGCGCTGCGACGCCGTCCGGGAGACGTCCCCGATGGTCGTGTAGAGGTGGTTCCAGTCGACCGAGAGGCCGACCTGGCGCCACATCTCCTCGAAGGCCTTCTCGTCGACCTCGGTGAGCCGTTCGCACAGCTCGATGAAGTTGCGCCGCGAAATCGGCAGCTGGCGTTTCGGGTCCGGCCTGGCCGGCGGCTCGAAGTCCGGGTCGTACGGAAGGGACGGATCGCACCGGACACCGAAATGGTTCTGCACCCGGCGCTCGGTCGGAAGGCCGTTATCGTCCCAGCCCATCGGGTAGAAGACCGCGCGACCGCGCATGCGGTGGAACCGCGCGACGGTATCGGTGTGGGTATAGGAGAAGACGTGGCCGACGTGGAGGGACCCGCTCACGGTGGGCGGGGGGGTGTCGATCGAGTAGACCTCGGCGCGCGGCCGGGTGCGGTCGAAGCGGTAGACGCCCCCGTCCTCCCAGGCGCGTACCCACTTCTCCTCCAGGCCGTCCAGGGAGGGCTTCGGAGGGACATGCGGAGTACGCGGCTGCTCTGTCATGAACCAATGGTATTGACCCCGGCACGGGCCGCACGCCATTTGACCGGTGCCGACGCGGCGATCACCGCGGGCGCCGGGGGCGGACCGTTCCGGTAGCGTCGGAGACGACAGACGAGTGGAGGACGAATATGGCGGATAAAGGCGACATCGGCTGGCGGGTGATGGCCGGCGCCGCAGCGTTCGCGGGCGGCTTCGTCGCGAAGAAGGCCATCACGATGATCTGGAAGAAGAGCACGGGCAAGGAGCCCCCGACGAACCCCGAGTCACCGGACGTCGACCTGGCCGAGGCGGTCGGGTGGGCCGTGGTCATGGGCGTCGGCATGGAGCTGGCCCGGCTGCTCGCCACCCGGGCCGTGGCGCACCAGTACGCCAAGGGCACCGGCCAACTCCCCTCCCATTTCAAGACCGAGGGCTGACCGCCGCGCCGTCGCGGCCGTGCGGCCCGGCTAGGGCTCGAGGTCGCGGCGGCGGTGGTCGCCCGGGAGCGGGGGCGGGGTCCCGGCGCTCTCGCGCAGGTCGTTGCGGACCTTCATGGCCAGGGCCCTGGTCGCGGAGCGGTTGAGGGCGGCGCCCGCGGCGGCACCGGTCAGGAACGGTCCCATGGTGGTCATGGTCCGGCCGAAGGTGCGCAGCATCCGCTTGCGGAGGGCGGACTTGGCGGCGGTGCCGAGGGCGCTCGCGAAAGACCCGGCCTCCAGGGGGTTGATACCGCGCTGCCGGGCCCAGGACGTGACGAACGCGGCGCCGCGGGCCGTGCCGGTGCCCTGGACGCGGACGCCGTACACCTCGTGCAGTTCGGCGATCATCTTGACCTCGACGGCCGCGACGACGAGCGTCTCGGCGGCGAGCTGGGCGGGGGCGGTCAGCAGCAGGGGCGGGGCGCTGAACTGCACGGCGGCGAGCGCGCCGCCGGCCGCGCCGACCGCGGTCGTGCCGTTGCCCGCCACCTTCACGATCCGGTCCGCGAGTTCCTCGCCCATCAGCCCGCGGTGGTGGGCCTGCAACGTCTCAAGGTCGCGGATCGGGATGTGCGGCGCGGCCTCGACGAGCAGGTCGCCGAGCCATTTGCCGCGCGCGACGCCCGCGGCCCCCACCCTGCGGGCGTTCTGGCCGAGCAGCCTGGCCAGTCGTCCGAGCAGGCGGCCGCGGGTCTCGCGGTCCATGTCCTCGTCGGCGGTGAGCCGTCCGATCAGCTCACCCAGTTCCGTGGAGCCGTCGCCGCGCGCCGGCTCCACCTCGTCATGACGCTTCTCGATCTCTCCCGACACCCGGCCACTCCCGGTCAGGCGGCGCACTCGCGGCAGATCGGCTGACCGTTCTTCTCGCCGGCCAGCTGGCTGCGGTGGTGCACCAGGAAGCAGCGCGTGCAGGTGAACTCGTCGGCCTGCCGCGGAACCACCCGGAAGGTGAGCTCCTCGTTGGACAGGTCGGCCCCGGGCAGCTCGGCGACCTCACCGGCGTCCAGGTCCTCGTCGATGATGCTGGCGGCCTTGTCGGCCCGCCGGGCCTGGAGCTCCTGGAGGCTGTCCTCGCTGAGATCGTCGTCTGTCTTGCGTGGGCTGTCGTAGTCGGTCGCCATCTTCTATCTCCATCCCCCTCAGTGCTTTATGCGCCCCGTCGCGCGGATCTAACGCTTAAGGGGCCGTTCTTGTGCCCGATCCGGGCGGGAAATTCTGTCACGGTTGGTGACCTGCGACACACGAGGCGCGACCGTTCCCGCGAGTGACACCCGTCACCCGCATCTTTCCTCGCACTGTGTCTTCCGTCACATATCCGGCGCGTGCCGGCGGCCCGGTTGCCGAACCGGGGCACCAGCCGGAGTTCCCGCGGCGGCCGGGATCATATCGGTCCCGGCGGCGTTGCGCGCGCCGACCGGCCCCGCGCGGCGGGACGCGTGCCGGGACATGCGGCGAGACGGCCCGACCCGGCCGCCGGAACAGCGAACCAGACTGATCGGTGAAACGTCTGAACTAACGCGATATCGTGCCCGCCTGAGGTTGGGGGCGGGCCCCTGCGGAGGTTCACCCGGTGGTTCGTCAGAACGCCGGCACGAGGCCCGCGGCGGGTCCTGCGCACAATGTCGCGCACATCACTGCGGGTCAATGGAGGGTCAGATGCCGGATGCCGCTCCGCTGGAGCCGGGCGATCCGAGGGCACTCGGACAGTACGAGGTCATCGGACGCCTCGGTGCCGGGGGTCAGGGCGCCGTCTTCCTGGGCAAGGCGCCCGGAGGCGAGTACGTCGCGGTCAAGCTGCTGCACGCGCAGATGGCCAACGACCCGGCCGCGCGTGCCCGTTTCACCCGCGAGGTGAGTGCGGCGCAGAAGGTCGAGCCCTTCTGCACGGCGCGGGTGCTGGAGGCCGACGTCCACGGTGACCAGCCCTACGTCGTCAGCGAGTTCATCGACGGGCCGTCCCTGCACGACGTGGTCGCGCACAACGGGCCGCGGAGCGCCGAGGAGCTGGAGCGGCTCGCGATCGGCACGGCGACCGCGCTCGCGGCCATCCACGAGGCCGGGATCGTGCACCGCGACTTCAAGCCGAACAACGTGATGCTGGCCGCCGACGGCCCGCGCGTCGTCGACTTCGGCATCGCCCGGACGGTCAACTCGCAGGAGAGCGCGGTCACCGCGACCGGCATGGTGGTCGGCACGCCCGGCTACCTGGCGCCCGAGCAGCTGACCGGCGCGCCGCTCACCCCGGCCGTCGACATCTTCGCCTGGGGCGCGACCATGGTGTTCGCCGCCACCGGGCAGTCGCCGTTCGAGGCCGAGACGCTGCCGGTCATCATCAACCGGATCCTCAACGAGGAGCCGGACCTGTCGGCGCTGCCCCCGGGCCCGGTGCGCGACCTGGTCGGGCGCTGCCTGTCCAAGGACGCGGGGCTGCGCCCGCCCGCCCCGCAGCTGCTGCTGAACCTGCTCGGGGCCGTCGGCGCGGCGCCCGCCGGGCAGGCGGCGGGGCAGGAGGAGCTGCTCAACCAGGGCACCCGGATCGCCTCGCAGCTGCCGCCGCCGCCACCCGTCCCGCCGGCGCCGCAGCACCGGCCGCAGCCGCAGATCACCCCGCCGCCGATGCCGATGCACCAGGGCGCGATGGCGGGCCCGGCGACGCCGCCGCCGCAGCCGATCACGCCGCCGCCCATGGCGATGTACCAGGGCCCGGCCGTCCCGCCGCCGCCCCCGCCGCAGCAGGGCATGCCGATGCAGCAGGGCATGCCGCCGATGCCGGGGTACGGGCCGCCGCCGAAGCGGTCCAGCTCGGCCGGGCCGATCATCGCGATCGGCTGCGGCGGGCTGGCGCTGATCGTCATCCTGGTGGTCGTGGTGCTGGCGATCATCGGCGCCAACAGCGACGACGACCCGGATCCGTACCCGAGGCCGTACCCGACGAGCACCTACACGCCGCCCGACGACACCACCCCGACGCCGCGCGCGACCGGCGGGCTGGTCGGCAACTTCACCGGCGACGGGAACCAGCCGGGCGCCGGGTCCGGGCACGACAAGTTCGAGGCCAAGTTCTCCCTGATCTACTCGACCGGCGTCGCGACGTACACCTACCCGTCGGGCGCGCAGGACAAGTGCTACACGCGCCTGTCGCTGCTGTCGTCCGAAGACGACAAGGTGGAGTACCGCGAGACTCCGATGGCGGGGATGGACCCGGAGGAGTGCGCCGCCGGGTACATCACCTTCATCCCGACCTCGTCCGGTACGTCGATGCGGTGGGAGTGGCGGCAGAACCAGACCGACCCGAGCCCCGGCGCGTACGGGAACGTGTCGAAGTCCTGATCCCGGTCCGATCGGCCGAACGCCCTGGTCCGCCTCCCGGAGGCGAGCCAGGGCGTTCCGCGTTTCAGGGGCGGGGGCGGGGGCGTCAGCCGGGCGGGAGGCGGACGGTCACGATCAGCCCGCCGCCCGGGCGGGGCACCGCGTAGACGGCGCCGCGGTGCGCGAGCACCACCGAGCGGACGATCGACAGGCCGAGGCCCGCGCCCTTGGACGACTCGACGCGGTCGGCGTTCAGCCGCCGGAACGGCTCGAACAGCCGCTCCACCTCGTAGGCAGGCACCACGGGCCCGGTGTTCTCGACCTGGACGGTGGCGTAGCCGTCGAGCATTCCGGTGCGGATCCAAAGCTCGCCGCCCTCCGCCTCGTTGTGCTTGACCGCGTTCTCCACGAGGTTGGACACGAGGTGCTCCAGCAGCACCGGGTCGCCGAGCGCCGTCCCCTGCGTCAGCTCCGGGTGGACGGCCACGTCGTTGTCGCGCTCGCGGCGCGACGACTGCTCCAGCACCGTCGCCGCCACCTCCGCCATGTCGACCGGGGTGCGGGCGGTCAGCTGCCGCTCGCTGCGGGCGAGCAGCAGCAGCCCCTCGATGAGCCGCTCGTGCCGGGCGTTGGTCGCCAGCAGCGTCTTACCGACCGTGCGCAGGTCGTCGGACACCTCGGGGTCGCCGAGCGCCACCTCCAGCAGCGTCCGGTTGATCGCGAGCGGGGTGCGCAGCTCGTGCGAGGCGTTCGCGACGAACCGGCGCTGCGAGTCGAACGCCTGCCCGAGGCGCTCCAGCATCGCGTCGAAGGTGTCGGCCAGCTCCTTGATCTCGTCGTCCGGGCCCTCCAGCGCTATGCGCTCGTGCAGCGTGCTCTCCGACAGCCGGCGCGCGGTCGTGGTGACCCGCTGCAGCGGGCTGAGCGCCCGGTCGGCGACGAACCAGCCGAGCACCAGCGTGATGACCCCGACCCCGCCGAGCGCGAGCAGCGACCGCCCGACCAGCTGCTTCATCGTCTGCTCGATGAACTGGCGCTGCAGCTCGGCGTTCTCGGCCTCGGTGAAGCCGGGGACGATCAGCTTGACGTTGCCGAGGATGTTGGCCATCAGGAACGACATCACGAACAGCAGCAGCGCGCCGGCCATGAAGAACAGCAGCCCGTACAGCAGGGTGAGGCGCAGCCGCACGCTCATCCGGCCGGGCAGCGCGGTCAGCGGGCCGCCGTCGCCGCGCCACATGCCCTTCGGGGCCGGCGGCGGCTGCGGGACCTGCTGCGGGCCCGGCCGCCGCCACCGGCCGCCGCGCCGCGCGCCGCCGTCACCGGCGGGGACGGCGGTGGGCTGGGTGGTCCGCGCATCGGCGTCCTGCGCGGTGTTCGGGCGCGTGTCGCCGGCCCCGGGAGCCTGCGCGGACGTGCCGGGCTCGTCCGGTCCGGGCTGGGGCGCGGTCACAGCCGGTACCCCACGCCGGGCACGGTCTCGATCACCGGCGGGTCGCCGAGCTTCTTGCGCAGCGTCATCATCGTGACCCGGACGACGTTGGTGAACGGGTCGATGTGCTCGTCCCACGCCTTCTCCAGCAGGTGCTCGGAGCTGACGACCGCGCCGTCCGCGCTGAGCAGCACCTCCAAGACCGCGAACTCCTTGCGGGTCAGCTCGACCGGGCGGCCGTCCCGCGCGACCTCGCGGCGGGCCGGGTCGAGCGTGATCCCGGCGCGTTCCAGGACGGGCGGCAGCGGCGCGGCCGCGCGCCGGCCGAGGGCCCGCACCCGGGCGATCAGCTCGGCGAACGCGAACGGCTTGGCGAGGTAGTCGTCCGCGCCGATGGACAGGCCCTCGACCCGGTCGTCCAGCTCGCCGGCCGCCGTCAGCATGATGATCCGCGCCGGGTAGCGCTGCGCGACGAGCTGCTTGCAGACGTCGTCGCCGTGGACCTTCGGCAGGTCGCGGTCGAGCACGATCACGTCGTACTCGTTGACGCCGGCCCGCTCCAGCGCGCCCGCGCCGTCGTAGGCCACGTCCACGGCCAGCGTCTCCCTGCGCAGGCCGGTGGCGATCGCGTCGGCGAGCACCCGCTCGTCCTCGACGACTAGAACACGCACAGGGTCCCCCTCCTGGTGGGCACGGCCGGCCCTCGGCTCTCAGATATGCCACGGGAGCCGTAAGACGCCCGTAAACAGGCGTTCAGCTCCGTGTACACCCCCCGGTGCCCGCGCGGACGCAACAATCCGCGAAAATTGCACCCGCGAACAGGTTTGCTTTCAGCTTAGGTCTGGGTAGGGCATGGAAACGATCCGGGAGGAGGCCCATGGGCGAGCTGTCACGCATGATCCAGCAGCGGCTCGATGACGCGTACGCGTCGCTGCGCACCGCCCACGCAGAAGGCGACACCTACCTGGCGGACATCCGTCAGGAGGAGATCAGCGAACTGCGCCGGATCGCAGCGAACAACGACATCGGCGTCGAACCACCCCGCTGCGATTGACCGCCGCGTTCCAGAGGGCGCGACCGTGGTCGAGGAGCCCGGGACCATCCGCCGGTCCCGGGCTCCTCGCCGTTCACGGCCTCTCGCGGTCCGCACGTCGGCGGCGCTCAGTCGCGCGTGGGGTCTAGCGGGGCCAGGAGGGCGTGCAGCGCCTCGAACGTGCCCGGCCCGGCCGCCACGGTCAGCTCAGGGCCCGCGGGCGCCCCGTCCAGACCCTCGACGCGACCGCCCGCCTCCTGCACGATCAGCGCGCCGGCGGCGATGTCCCACGCCTGGACGCCGCGCTCGTAGTACGCGTCGACCCGTCCCGCCGCGAGCGAGCACAGGTCCACGCAGCAGGAGCCGCCGCGGCGGATGTCGCGGACGTTCGGCAGCACGCCGGTGAGGACCTGCGCCTGCCGGGCGCGCCGCGCCGCGTCGTAGCCGAACCCGGTGGCGACCAGGGCCTTGCCGAGCGGCACCCGCGCGTTCACCCGCAGTTCGCGGGTGCCGGACGCGGTGTGCAGGAGCGCGCCGCCGCCGCGCACCGCCGTGTACGACTCGCCGCGCCGCGGCACCTCCACCGCGCCGGCGACGGCGGCGCCGTCCACCTCGGCGGCGATGCTGACCGCCCAGTCGGGCAGGTCGTAGAGGTAGTTCACGGTCCCGTCGATCGGGTCGACCACCCACCGGACGCCGCTGCCCCCGGCGCGGGTGCCGCCCTCCTCGCCGAGGAACGCGTCGTCGGGGCGGACCGCCCGGATCCGCTCGATGATCAGCTGCTCGGCGGCGCGGTCCATCTGGGTGACGACGTCGGTCGGGGACGACTTGGTCTGCACGACGTCCGGGCCGTCCGCGGGGCGCTTGTCGACCAGCATCAGGCCGGCCTCCCGCGCGGTCGCGGCGGCGAGTTCGAGAAGGTCGTCGGCCAGGCTCATGCTTCTCCAAGAAGGTCGCGGGGCAGGGCGGCGAAGCGCGGGTCGGCGCCGGGGGTCGCGGCGCGCGCGAACGCGAGGCCGAGCTCGGCGGCCCGGTCGGCGGCCTCCACGTCGAGGTCGTACTTGACCTCCATGTGGTCGGAGACGAAACCGATCGGCACGACCGCGACGGCGCGGACGCCCTCGCCGTGGAGCTCCTCCAGGTGGTCGGTGATCTGCGGCTCCAGCCACGGCTGGCTCGGCGGCCCGCTCCGGCTCTGGTAGACGAGATCCCACGGCGCTCCCGGAGCCGCCCTACCGGCGACCGTCCGCGCGGCCCGCTCCAGTTCCGCGACGTACAGCTCCTGGTTGGGCTGTGACAGGGGGACGCTGTGCGCGGTGAAGACCAGGCGTGCGCCTTCCGGGACCCGGCTCAGGGCGTCCTTGGCCGCGTCCACGAACGGGTCGACGAAGCCGGGCCTGTCGCAGTAGACGGGGAGCTTGTCGATCTCCGGGGCGTCCGGGACCTCCTCACGCGCGCGGGCGATGTCGTTGAGGTACTGGTCGTTCGTGGAGAAGCCGCTGTAGGCGGAGGTCACGAACGCCGCCGCGCGCCGGATCCCGTCGGCCTTCATCTGCCGGACGGTGTCGGCGAGGTAGGGAGTCCAGTTCCGGTTGCCCCAGTAGACCGGCAGGTCCACGCCATGGGCCGCGAAGTCGGCCTCGATCGCGGACTTGAGGTCCCGGCACAACTGGTTGATCGGGCTGACCCCGCCGAACCGGTAGTAGTTCTCCCCTACCTTCTCCAGCCGTTCCTTCGGGATGTTGCGGCCGCGGGTCACGTTCTCCAGGAACGGGATCACGTCCTCGGGCCCCTCCGGTCCCCCGAAGGACAGCAGAAGCAGCGCGTCGTACGACCTCATGCCTCCATCCAACCAGCCGCCGCCGGATGCCCGGCTCTGGGTCAGTCGTACTTCGCCGCGTAGGCCCTGGCGAGGTTCAGGACCTTCTGGACGTACCAGTCGGCGTGGTTGTAGTGCCACACCGCGTTGTAGAGCTGCTTGCCGCCGCGTCCCGCGCCGTTCGCGCACAGGTACTTGGCCGCGCCCGGGATCGCGTCGAAGGGGTTCGTGATGTCGGCCTTGCCGTCCCGGTCGCCGTCCACCCCGTACGCCTTCCACGTCGCGGGCATGAACTGCATGGGGCCGAGCGCGCCCGCGCTGGAGGTGCCGGCGTTGCGTCCGTGGTCGCTCTCCACCTGGCCGATGGCGGCGAGGACCGTCCACGACAGGCCGGGGCAGGTGGTGGCCGCCTGCTTGTACAGGTCCAGATAGCTGGCGGAGCGGCCGCCGCCGGACGACTGGTACTTGCTCTCGTGCAGGTTGAGCACGTCCGTGCCGGAGCCGAGCACCTTGCCGACGGCCTTGACGACCTTGGCCGGGCTCACTCCGGGCGCGTTGACCAGCACCGCCACGTTCGGGACGAGCCCCATCTCGGTACCGGTCTTCTCGCTGACGAGCATGTCGATGCCGGGCAGGCCGAGCGCGCCGGAGCCGCCCATCGTGAGGTTCGGCACCGTCCGCCCGACCACCGGGTACTGGTAGCCCCTGGTCAGCTGGAGCTGCTCGGCGGCGGCCGGGGACACGACGAACTGGTTCCCGGCCAGCGCCTCCCACAGCTCGGTCTTCTTCGCCGTGCCGGGCGGCGTCCAGGAGCGGAACGAGGACGGGTCCACGGCGAACGCGTTCACTTGGCGGCCCTGGATCTGGACGGCGCCGCCCGCGACCGCCGTCACGTCCTTGACCCGGCTCAGCTTCGCGATCCGCCTGATCTTGGCGGCGGAGATCGTGCCGCCGCCGACCGCGAGCACGTCCGGGGGGACCACCCGGCGCAGCGGCGCGACCTGGCCGCCCGTGGCCACGTTGACGGGGTCGCCGGCGCCGGGCGGCGGGTTCCGCGGCGGGTCGGACGCGGCGGGCTCCGACTTCTCCGCGGTCAGCGCCGCGTAGACGCCGCCGGAGGTGCTGGCGATGGCGAGGACGGCGATGCCGCCGATGAGGAACGGCAGCGCCCGGCCGCCCCGCCGCGTCCGGGCGTTCCCGCCGCCGCGCGGGTCGCGCCGCTTCTTCTCCGGCTTGGGCCTCGGCGGGCGGGCGGCGGGCGCCGCGCCCTCGCCGGCCGCCCCCGCGGCATCGCCGGAGGCTCCCGCGATATCGCCGGACGCTCCCGCGACGGGGCCGGTGCGTGATGCTGATGGAGAAGCCACAACATTTCCCAACGAGTCTCGCTACGGACGGTTACCCAGCCGTGGTTACGGGATCGTACGTTATCGCCGGTTCCACGCTCTCCCCCGGCCCCGAAACATGAACTTTCCTCACAATCATTTGCCGAGTAGAGTCGCCGCATGTCCCCCGAGAACACCCGAACGTGGCAGAACTGGGCGGGAAACCAGCAGGCCACACCGCGGCGCGTCGTGACGCCGCGCACCGCCGACGAGGTGGCCGCGGCGGTGCGGTCGGCCGCCGGCGACGGCCTCACCGTCCGCATGACCGGCACCGGGCACTCCTTCACCGGCGCCGCCGTCGCCGAGGGCGTCCTGCTGCGTCCCACGGCGCTCACCGCGGTCCGCTCGGTCGACACCGCCACCGGTCTGGTCACCGTCGAGGCGGGGCTCCCGCTGCACGTGCTCAACCAGGTGCTGGACGAGCACGGTCTCGCGCTGGCGAACATGGGCGACATCCAGGAGCAGACCGTCGCCGGCGCCCTGCAGACCGCCACGCACGGCACGGGACGTGACGCGGCCGGGCTCGTCTCCCAGGTCACCGCGCTGGAGATCGTCCTCGCCGACGGCAGCACCGTCACGTGCTCGCGCGAGGAGCGTCCCGACCTGTTCGACGCCGCACGCGCGGGTCTCGGCGCGCTCGGCGTCGTCACCGCCATCACATGGCGGACCGTCCCGTCGTTCCTCCTGCGCGCGCAGGAGGAGCCGATGAAGTGGGACGAGGTCCTGTCCCGCGTGGACGAGTTCGACGCCGCCAACGAGCACTTCGAGTTCTACTGGTTCCCGCACACCGAGGGCTGCCTGACCAAGCGCAACAACCGCGTCGAGGGCCCCCCGGAGCCGGTGTCCAAGTTCCGGTACTGGCTCGACGACCAGTTCCTGTCGAACACGGTCTTCGGTGTCGTGAACAAGGCCACGCACCTGGCGCCGGCCACGACGCCGTTCGTGAACAAGGTGTCCGCCAAGGCCCTCGGAGCCCGCACGTACAGCGACACGTCCTACAAGATCTTCACGAGCCCGCGGACGGTTCGCTTCAAGGAACAGGAGTACGCGATCCCGCGCGAGGAGCTCGTCCCGGCGCTGCGCGAACTCCGCTCCCTGTTCACCAAGCGCGACTGGCGGATCAGCTTCCC
The DNA here is from genome assembly GCF_001552195.1 of Actinomadura latina NBRC 106108. Classification (GTDB taxonomy): domain Bacteria; phylum Actinomycetota; class Actinomycetes; order Streptosporangiales; family Streptosporangiaceae; genus Spirillospora; species Spirillospora latina. Next base: position 77,998 of record NZ_BCQS01000017.1, on the reverse strand, counting down.
CATCGAAGTCCGGCTCCTGCCGCAGGAGGACGCCTGGCTGTCGATGGCCCACGGGCGGAAGAGCGCGTTCATCGCCGTGCACGTCTACCACCGCGACCCGCATGAGGACTACTTCCGCGGCGTCGAGGAACTGCTGACCGCGCTCGGCGGACGTCCGCACTGGGGCAAGCTCCACACGCGCGACGCGTCCTACCTGGAGAAGGTCTACCCGCGGTTCGGCGACTTCCGCGCCCTGCGCGACGAGCTGGACCCCCAGCGCCTCTTCGCCAACCCGTACACGACGCAGGTCTTCGGCGACTAGCCGGCCGGGGTCTGCGGGGGCTCCACGCCCTGACCGCCGCCGGCCCCGCCGTCCTGCTGGCCCCCTGTCGGCGCCGGCGTGGCCGGAGCCGTGGGCACCGGGGTCGTCGGCTGCTGCGTGGGCTGCTCGGTCGGCCGATCCGTCGGCTGCGGCGCCGGCGTCCCCGGGTCCGTCGAGGGCGTGTCCCCGGTCGGCTCCTGGCTCGGGGTCGTGCCCGGCTCGGTGGGGCCTCCGGACGGGTCCTGCGACGGGGTGCCGTCCGGCTGCCCGCCGCCGCCGTCCACCACGTTGGTGACCGTCAGCCCCCGGTTGCCGCCCCCGCCGATGGGCTCGCCGGTGGCCGCCTCGTAAGCGGTGATCCCGCCGATGACGATGGCGAACACCGCCGCCGACGACACCGCCAGCTTCGCCCAGTGCGCCTTGGCCCACTCGACCGTGTTCTGCCACGCCGTCCGGCGGACGACCTCGCGCACCGCGTCCTCGCCCGCCTCCCCGGCAAGCGAGCCGGCGACCGCGTCCACCGGGTCCCGGCGCGTGGCGCCGGGGTCGCCGCCCGGATCGAGCCGGGTGGCGTTCGGGTCGCCGAACGGATCGAACCGCGTCGCGTTCGGGTCCCCGGACCACACCGCGGTCCGGGTCGGGTCGGCGCTCCTCGCCTCGTCCGCCGCGCTCTCGGCCGCCGTCCGCCGCCGCACCGCGGTCTGCAGGTGCGTCAGCTCCTTGATCTGGTCCCGGCCCTGGTCGAGGTAGTGCTTGCCGACCGCCGACCCCGCCGTCGAGATCAAGCTCATCAGGGCCGCGCCGATGATCGTCCCGTACACGCCCAGGTAGGACGCCCCCAGGGCGGCGACCGCCGTCGCCGCCGCACTCGCGATCAGCTGCGTCGTACTGAGATCCGGCAGCTTGCGCGGCATGCCTGCGTTCACCCCTGTCTGCGTCCGTCCGGCCCCCCGCCCGCCGCCGTTCCATCGGCGAGCTTCGCCCGGGCCCTGACTAAATCCCCCTGATCAAGAACGTAATCGGAAGATCTGCGTGTTCCTGCCCACGACGTGACTCTCGCAACGTCCACCACTGGAACCGGACAGGCTCGTCAGGCACGGTGTGGAAAAGGATGCACAAGAATCGGGCATGGCGCCCTCTCGCGGGTCGCGGCGCGGGCAAGCTTGGTCAGGTGCCCTCTTCGACCTCGTGAAGGGGGCTTCGAGAGCGGCGATGTTCGGACATGCCGGGTACGGTGCTGGCAGCAGGTGTGTCCGGAAGAGAGACTCGGGAACCCGGGGGAAAGGGCACGCATGCGCCCTCGGTGGGCATCGGGCGGCCGGCCGTGAGAGCACGGCCGAGCGATCCGGCGTCCTCCGTGCCATCAGGACAGGGCAGGAAGGACACGCATGCAGGAGCTGCGCCTCGTCGCGGTCAGCGAGGACGGTACGTACCTCGTCCTGGCCACCGCGGGCCGAGGCACCCGGTTCACCCTGCCCGTCGACGACCGGCTCCGCGCAGCGGTCCGTGGGCACTTCTCCCGCCTCGGCCAGTTCGAGATCGAAGTGGAGAATCCCTTGCGCCCCAAGGAGATCCAGGCCCGCATCCGCTCCGGCGAGACCGCTGAGGAGATCGCCGAATCGGCGGGTATCCCGGTCGAGCGCGTCCGCTGGTTCGAGGGGCCGGTCCTGCAGGAACGCGAGTACATGGCCCAGCAGGCGCAGCGCGTCTCCGTCCGCCGGCCCGGCGAGTCCACCCCGGGCCCGCCGCTCGGCGAGACCGTCGAGGAGCGCCTCGGCCGCGGCGGCGTCGACCTGGACGAGGTCGAGTGGGACTCCTGGAAGTGCGAGGACGGCACCTGGCGCGTCCGGCTGTCCTTCTTCGAGGGCGGCCGCCCGCACGCCGCCGAGTGGACCTTCGACCCGCGCCGCCGGCACGTCTCCCCGCTGGACGAGATCGCCGCCCGCCTCACCTCCGTCGAATGGGACGACGACGCGCTCTCCGACACCGTCACCCCGCTCGTCCCGCGCCGTCCCGCGATGAAGGTCGTCGGCAGCGACCGCGACCGCGACGTGCGCGGCCTACCGCCCGAACCGGAGCAGCCCGGCCCTCCCGGGTCCCTCCGCGCCGCCGAGCCCCGCGAGTACATCATCGAGCGCGGCCGCATGATCGACCCGCGCCCCGCCTTCCGCGAACCGCCCGGGACCGCCCCCCTGCGCGAGGCCTCCGCCCCGCTCGGACGGCACGAGGCGGCACAGGCTCCGGCCACCCCCCGCCCCCACGACGAGGACGACTTCGACCTCACCGAGACCCGCGAACCCGAGGCGGTCCGTCCGCGCGCCGAGGACGCGGGCACGCGGGACGACCCCGCCACCGGCCTGCGCGACGCCTCGCGGGCACGCGACGAAGGCGAAGCACGGCAGCGTGCGGGTGCGGGCGTCCCGTCCCGGGATGAGCGCGGCCGCGAAGAGCCACGCCGGCCGGCGCTGGACGAGCGCCAGGCGACGGCGGGCGGCGCCCGCGAGCAGGAGGTCAGCGAAGCGCCGCAGGAGGCGCGCGGCGCGTCGGTGCAGGACGAACGCGAAACGGCACAGGGCGGCGAGACCTCCCCGGCGACCCAGAGCACGGACACCCAGCCGCAGGAAGCACGCCGCGAACGTGAGACGGCACCGACCGGCACGGACGTCCGGACAACCGAAGAAGCCGGCCAAGCACAGCAAGAGGCGCGCGGCACCTCGGCGCAGGACGAACACGAGGTGGCACAGGCCGGCGACACCACCCCGGCGAACCACACCGTCCAGCCGCAAGACCACGACGAAACCGGCGATGCACGTCAGGGTGACAGCGCCCAGGGAACGCGCGGCGAGTCCGGTGCGGCAGTGCGGGACGAGCGTGAGGTGGCGGCGGGCGAAGCCGTCCAGCCGGATGACGAGGACGAGGACGAGACCGGCGAAGCGCACGAAGCGCACGAAGCGCACGAGGTGGCCGGGGAGGCCGCCCGGGCGCGGGACGGGGACGAACCCGACGCGCGGCCGGACGCCGAGGAGCGGTCGCGTGGCGCGGCGGACGCGGGCAGGGCCGCCCCGGTGCAGAAGCCGCCGGCGCCGCGGCAGCCTGCGCGGGCGCCGGCGAAGAAGAAGCCGGGCACCCGTCCGACCATGCCCGCCGCTCAGGACAAGCCGGCCACCGGCTCGCCCGCCGCGGCGGCGAGCAGCGAGAGCACGCCGGCGCAGCGGCCGGCGCGGCGGCGCAAGTCCAAGGCCAAGCGCGCCTCCGTCCCGTCCTGGGACGAGATCATGTTCGGCGCGCGCCGCCCCGACTAGGCGGCGCGCCGGCGGCGAGGAACGGGGTCAGCCACTCGGGGGTGATCGCGGCGGCCAGCGCCACCGCGTCCCCCTCCGCCATGTCGGCCGAGGAGTAGCCGCCGTCGCCCGCGCCGACGGCGGCGAACAGCGTGGCCAGGCCGAGGCGGCGCTGGAACAGGGTGCGGCGGACGCGCCAGCCGACGATGGCGCTGTGCTCGACGACGACCTGGCGCCGGCGCAGCGAACCGGACCGGACGGTGAGGCGCTCGCCGTCGGAGGCGTGGCCGAGCTGGCGGTAGCGGTCCAGGCCGAGGGGGACGGCGAGGACGGCCGCGGTGGCGCACGCGCCGGCGACCCAGGGCTGGCCGGCGAGGACGGCCAGGACGGCGACGCCGGCCGGGGGCGCGACGGCGCGGGCGACGCGGCGGCTCCGCGCGGCGGGCGGGTGCGCGATCAGGGGGCCGGGGACGTTGCCGACGACGCGGGCGGCGAGGGACTCGGAGACCGGGCGGGGGGCCGCGGGCAGCAGGCGGCCCCGGTGGGCGGCGTCCCCGAGGCCGGTGATGAGGGCGCCGACGCGGGTCACGCGGGCGAGGCGCTCGAACGGGTTGTCGGTGAGTTCGACGCCGCGCAGCCGGCGGCGTTCGAGGGAGACGCTGCGGCGGGTGAGCAGGCCGCGCTCGGCGACGACGGAGCCGTCCCGCTCGTGGACGGTGAAGTCCCAGTTGAAGAGCATGAACGCGATCACCGACATGACCGGCATGGCGATCAGCACGAGGATGATCAGCGCGACGACGAGGGCCGTGGACAGGCCGACCACGTCGTGGCCGAAGTCCTCCACGCGCTCCCGCGTGATCAGCCCGAGGTCGTCCCCGAGGTTGTAGAGGGTGCCGAGGAGGCTGCCCGCGACCGCGAACGGGGTCAGCAGGTAGGCGCCGCTGAGCGGGGCGTACACGTACCAGCGGCGGCGCATGCGGGCGAGGACGCGGCGGGGCGGGGCGGGGGCGTCCCGGGCCAGCAGGACGCGGCGGAGCCGTTCAGCCTCCCGCAGGGAGACGGCGTTGAGCTCGCCCTCGCCGCCGTCCGCCCCCGCGTCGATGCGGACGATCGCCAGGCCGAGCAGCCTGTGCGGGAGGTTCGCGCTGATGTCGACGCCGCGGATGCGGTCGCGCGGGATGCTCTTGACCGACCGTCCTATGAGGGCCCGCCGCAGTTCTATGCGGTCGTCGTGCAGGACGTAGGTGAACGTCATCCAGTTGGCGATGTGGAAGAGCAGCCCCAGCGCGAGGCCGACCAGGGTGAAGTAGAACGCCGTGGACATTCCGCCGACGAGGAGGCCCGTGGCTCCGGCGGCGATGAGGGCGAGGAGTTCGCGGACGGCGCCGACGACGAACGTGAGCGGGTGCAGCCGCACGTTCACGTCGCGTCGTCGCGGAGGTCGTGGGCGCGGTGCGCCAGGTCCTCGGCCAGCCGGGTGGCGACGTCCACGGGCAGCCCGGACACCTCCGACGAGCCGGTGTGGGAGGCCGTGTTGACCTCGATGGTGGCGAGCCCCAGCATCCGTTCGATCCACCCCTGCTTGCTGTCGACGGTCTGGATGCGTCCGACGGGCACGAGAAGCCATTCGCGGCTGAACCAGCCCGTGCGGGTGTAGACGACGTCGGCGCTGACCTCCCAGCGGTGGACGCGGTAACGCCAGACGGGCGCGACGGTCACCATGAGGAGCCCGGCGGCGCCGACGATGTAGGGCAGCCAGCCGACGCGGCCGGACACCCAGCCGGGCAGGGCGTCCCAGTCGGAGTCGCCCACCCAGGCGGCCACCCCCAGCGCGAGCCCGAACGCGAGCCCCCACAGCAGCAGGTACTCGATCGCCCAGTGCGCGATGGCGCGGGGCGAGACCCGGTGTTCGGGCGGCCGCAGCCGCGGCGGGCGCGGCCCCCCGCCGTCCCTCTGGTGACCGCGCCGCACCGTCGTCACACCGCGAGTTTAGAACGCCGCGGGGCCCCCTACAGCCGGTCCGTCCGGGACCGATCACCGGAAACGGCGGCACGATCGCGGCGCCGGCGACGTTTTGTCAGTGGCGGATGCGACTTTGTCAGTGGCGGATGCGAAGTTGAGCACGCGTCTCACGCATCTGGCAGAGCTTGGCAGGGGCGGCGGAAAAACCGAATGCACACCACCCCGGACACCGCATATTTTGGCTGGCCCCCGGTCGGAGGGGCACAGACGTCCGGCAGACGAACACCAGGAGATCACATGACCTACGCGATCCAGGCCGAGGGCCTGGAGAAGCGGTTCGGTGAGACCCGGGCGCTGGCGGGCGTCTCGCTCACCGCGGAACCCGGGACGGTCCTCGGGGTGCTGGGGCCGAACGGCGCCGGCAAGACGACCATGACCCGCATCCTCGCCACGCTGATCGAGCCGACCGCCGGGAGCGCGCAGGTCGGCGGGTTCGACGTCGTCCGGGACGCGCACAAGGTGCGGCAGCTCATCGGCCTGACCGGCCAGTACGCCGGGGTCGACGAGATGCTGACCGGCACCGAGAACCTCGTCCTGATCGGGCGGCTGCTGGGCATCCCCCGGCGGGCGTCCAAGGCGCGGGCCGCCGAACTGCTGGAGCGGTTCCAGCTCACCGAGGCCGCCGAACGCGCGGCGAAGACCTATTCGGGCGGGATGCGCCGCCGCCTCGACCTGGCGGCGAGCCTGGTCGGGCGGCCGCAGATCCTCTTCCTGGACGAGCCCACCACCGGCCTCGACCCGCGCAGCCGGAACGGCCTATGGGAGATCGTCCGCGGCCTGACCGACGACGGCGTCACCGTCCTGCTCACCACGCAGTACCTGGAGGAGGCCGACCAGCTGGCCGACGACATCATCGTGATCGACCGCGGCGAGGCCATCGCGCACGGCACGTCCGACACACTGAAATCGCAGGTCGGCGGGCAGGTGCTGGAGGTGCGCCCGGTCCACGCGGCCGACGGCGGCACCGCGGCGAGGATCGTCGGCGAGCTGGCCGGGGCCGTCCCCGAGGTGCGCGACGGCCTGATCAGCGCCCCGATCACCGATCCGCAGATCATGCCGGCGGTGGTCCGCCGCCTCGACGACGCCGGCGTCGCGGTCGGCGAGCTGTCGCTCCGCAAGTCCAGCCTGGACGAGGTGTTCTTCGCCCTCACCGGCCACCACACCGACGACATCGACGCCGAGGCCGGCGAGCTGGCCCAGTCCGTCGACAAGGAAGGGGCGTCCACGTGACCACCGCGTCGCTCGCGCCGCAGGATCTGTCCAAGCGGGTCGCCCCCGGCACGGCCCTGCTCAACACGACCACGCTGGCCTGGCGCAACCTCGTCCAGATCAAGCACAACCCGATGGAGCTGCTGGACCTGTCCATCCAGCCCATCATGTTCGTGCTGCTGTTCGCGTATGTGTTCGGTCCGCCGATGGAGGGCAGCGTCCACGCCTACCTGCCCGTCGTGATCCCCGGGATCATCGCGCAGAACGCCCTGTTCGCTGGGATGAGCACCGGTTTCGGGCTGAACACCGACATCACCAAGGGGGTGTTCGACCGGTTCCGGAGCCTGCCGATCGCGCGCAGCGCCCCGCTCGCCGGGCGGATCATCGCCGACACCGTCAAGCAGGCGTGGTCGATGGTGATCCTGCTGCTGGTCGGCTTCGCCATCGGCTTCCGCGTCGAGACGAACGTGATCGCGCTGATCACCGCGTTCCTGCTCCTGCTGACCTTCGCGATCCTGTTCTCCTGGACCTCGGTCTACATCGCGATGAAGGTCAACGAGCCGGAGAAGGTGCAGATCTTCGGATTCGTGGTGATCTTCCCGCTGAGCTTCCTCAGCACCGCGTTCATCAAGTCGACCGAGGGCATCCCCGGCCCGGTGGCGTACGTCATGGACAACAGCCCGGTGACGCACCTGGTCGAGGCCATGCGCGGTCTCCTGGTGGGCGGCCCCGTCCTCGAACACTCCATGATCGCCCTGGCCTGGGGAGTCGGCATCTCCCTGGTGTTCGCCCCGCTGTCCCTGCGCGCCTTCAAGCGGCGCGCATGATCTGTCGGGGGTAGTCCCCCGCTGACCCCGTCACGGGCAGGCGCTCGCTCCACGCGCCTGCCCGTGGGTGGACGTGCGAGGCGGGCAAGACGATCCGCACCCGCCGATTGTCCCTTGCCCGGGGACGCGGAACGCCCCGGCGGTCGCGGGAACCGCCGGGGCGTGAGGTGGCCGGCCTGAGGCCGGGGTCAGAGCGCGGTCAGGCCGCGGCCTCCTTGGCCTTGCTCTTGGCCCTGGTGTCGTCGAGGGCGGCGAGCTGGAAGTCGGCGCGCGGCTGCTCGACGGTCGCGAGCGAGACGGTCTCGCGCTTGAGGAACAGCGCGAGCGTCCAGTCGGCGACGACGCGCAGCTTGCGGTTGAAGGTCGGGACCTTCGCGCCGTGGTAGCTGCGGTGCATGAACCACGCGGGCCAGCCCTTGACCTTGAAGCCGTAGACCTGGGCGACGCCCTTGTGCAGGCCGAGCCCGGCGACGGCGCCGATGTTGGCGTGCACGTACGGCTTGAGGGTCTTGCCGCGCATGGACCGGACGACGTTGTCGGCGAGGACCTTCGCCTGCCGGGCGGCGTGCTGGGCGTTCGGCGGGCAGAACATGCCCTCCTGCGTCAGGTCCGGGATGGCGGCGTTGTCGCCGGCGGTGAACGCCCGCACCAGGCCCTCGATGGTGAGGTACTCGGTGCCCTTGACGCGGCCCCGCTCGTCCAGCGGCAGGTCGCCGTTCCGGACGACCGGCGACGGCTTGACGCCCGCGTTCCACACCAGCGTCCCGGCCTGGAAGCTGCTGCCGTCCGACAGTTCGATCCGCCCGTCGACCGCCGACTCCAGGTAGGTGTTCATCTTCACGGCGATGCCGCGCCCGCGCAGCTGCTCGGCGGTCCACTTGCCCATGTCGGGGCCGACCTCGGGCAGGATGCGGCCGGCGGCCTCGACGAGCATGAACCGCAGGTCCTGCGGGGTCACCTTGCGCATGTACTTGGTCGCGTCGCGGGTCATGTCCTCCAGCTCGGCGACGGCCTCGACGCCGGCGAAACCGCCGCCGACGAACACGAAGGTCAGCGCCTTGCGGCGCACCTCGACGTCGTCGGTCGACTCGGCGATCTCCAGCTGCTCCAGCACGTGGTTGCGCAGGTGGATGGCCTCGCCGACGGTCTTGAGGCTGATGCCGTGCTCGGCGAGCCCGGGGATCGGCAGCAGGCGCGGCACCGCCCCGGCGGCCATGACCAGGTAGTCGTAGGAGATCCGCTCCGGGGGCCCGGACAGCGGCTGGACGATCGCCCACCCCTCGTCGTGTGCCAGCTCGGTGACGCGCGCCTTGCGCACGGTGCACTTGGGCAGCACCCGGCGGAGCGGGACGACGACGTGCCGCGGGGAGATGTTCCCGGCGGCGGCCTCGGGGAGGAACGGCTGGTACGTCATGTACGAGTTGGGGTCAACGACGGTGACCTTGACCTCGCCGCGTCTGAGCTCCCGCTTCAGCTTCTTCTGCAGACGGAGCGCGGTGTACATGCCCACATAGCCGCCACCCACGATGAGGATGTGGGGAGCGCCAGAGGTCTGCTCGGCGGTCCTGGCCATTGCGGCCCTCCAATGTCACGGTCGGCTTGTGAAGACATTCACAAGCTAGCCGATGGAACCTGTCTGACACCAACGATTAACCAGCGAAGAACCCGAAAACTTCCTGTCCTGGTAAAGCAGGGGGCCGGATCGGGTGTGAAACCCGCCACTCCTTCTCAAATAACAGGGTGGAGCGGGGCAAAGCACGCATGACGCACGTCACAGGAGACTTCGCCGGACCGTCCGGCGGGCGGCCCCGCGAACCGCCCGTCGCACTCCCGGGAAAGCCCTATGGTTGGGGCGGACGAGGAAGGGGGCGCCGCCGGCGGGACGCGCGCGGCCGATGAGCGGGACCGAGATGACGGCGACCCCGCGGCACGCGGGCTACGATCTCGCCCGGGAGCGTATCGATGATGAGCAGAGACCGGCGTCCGACCCCGCCCGCGGCGGGCGTCCTCGCCCTCGCCCTCGCCGGGGCACTCAGCGGCTGCGGGCTGATCGGGCCGCCGCAGAACAAGAGCGCCGAACTGTCGGAGTGGTTCACGGTGACCAGCCCGGTCTTCCGCGATGGCGGCGACTTGCCCCCGCGGTACGGCTGCACGACGTACCCTGGCGGGCAGGGAAGGACCCCGCCCCTTCGATGGTCGGCGCCGGCCGGCGCCAAGTCGTTCGCGATCGTCATGGACGACCCGGACGCCTCCGGCGGCGCCTACGTCCACTGGGTGATCGCGGGCATCGACGGAACGGTGAACGAGATCGTCGAGGACGCCCGGCTGGACAGGGCCGTCGAAGGGTTGACCACAGGCAAGAAGGCGGGCTACTCGGCACCGTGCCCGCCCAAGGGACAAGAGCATCGGTACCGGTTCACCATCTACGCACTGGACGATCCGGCACCGTTCCAGAACGGCGCCGAGCTGAAGGACTCGCTTCCGGCCATCGCCCAGCACACCATCGGGCGCGGGCGGATCATCGGGAACTTCGGCGGCGAGCAGGCGCGTTGACCATGGGGCCTGAGAGCACCGGGTCAAGGCGGACCCCTCGGGGGGCCGGAGCCGACAGGGGTGTGCGGATCGGCGAGGTTGGCCGATCGGTACGCGCCGTGTGAGGGTGAATATGCGCGAAGGGTGTGACAACGGTCATAGCGGTCGGACAGAATCGGGTTAGGCCCGTGAATATCCGGACGCTTGCGACAATCGGGACGGACCCGCGGTCCGCGCCGGCGACTCTCGCTGGGCCAAGGCATTGGGTGGTGGCATGACTTCTTACATCGTGGTCTTCGGCCTCATTGTGGTCGTGGTCCTGGTGGTCGTCCTCGTGGCCCTGGGCCTGCGGGCCAGCAGGGCGGGACGCGACGACGACGACTGGATGGACGACGAACCGCAGCAGCCGCGGGGCCGCCGGGGAGTCCCGCCGCAGGAACAGCCGGGCGTTCACGACGACTACGGCCCCGGTTACAACGACGGGTACGACGAGGGCTACGACGGCGGCTACGACCGCGCGCCCGAGCCCGTGGCCGCGCCCGACCGCCGCGTCGCCGGCGGCGGCGGCGGGCCGCTCGCCGCGCCCACCGCCGTCCCGTCCCCGCCGCCCCCCGCGCCGAGCGGCCAGGCGTCCGACGAGATGGAGGACGACGACTACTGGGCGACGATCACCTTCGACAAGCCCAAGTTCCCCTGGCAGCACGACCGCGACCACGAGGGCGAGCGGCCCGAGCCCGACTTCGCCGCCGACCCGCTGAACGCGCAGGGTCCGCCACCCGAGCAGCCGCCGGCCGAGCAGCCCCAGCTGACCCAGCCGGTCTCGCTGAGCGCCGACGGCACCGTGCTCAACGGCCTGGGCGGCCACCCCGGCGGGCAGGGCGGCGGCACCGGCCCGCAGCAGATGCCGGCCCCGGGCGGGTTCCCGGGCGGCGCGCCGTTCGGCAACGACCCCGGCGCGACGTCCCTCGACCCGGTCCCCGCCGACCTCGGCGGCCCGTCCTACGGCGGTCCGGGCATGCCCGACCAGCCGGTGTACGGCGGGCATGAGCCGCAGCCCGCGTACGGCGCCGCCGGCGACCCGTCCTACGGCGGCCAGGACCAGTACGGCGTTCCCGAGCAGCCCCAGTACGGCTCACGCGAACCGTCCTACGGCGACTACGGCGCCGACCCGCTGGGCGGGCGCCCGGCCGCCGGGCCGCCTCCCGGCGGACGCCAGGACTACGACATGCCGCTCGGCCCCGGCGGCGGGCGCGGCGGCGACCCGCGGGCGTCCGACCCGCTCGGGCTGCCGCTCGGCCGTCCCGACGAGCCGGCCGGACCGCCCCCCTCCCCCGCGGCTCCGGTGCCCGCGGCCGCGCACGGCGGCGGGACCGACACCGACGGCCACAAGCTCCCGACGGTGGACGAGCTGCTCCAGCGCATCCAGTCCGACCGGCAGCGGACGGTGGGCTCGGCGCCCTCGTCCGACCCGGGCGGCTCCTACGGCGGCGGCTCCCTGAACGACCCGCTCGGCGACCCGCTGAGCACCGGCTCCTACGGGACGAGCTCGCCCTCGGGCAGCACGGGCGGCACGGGGAACACCGGCCCGTGGTCGTCCGGCGGGCAGGGCGGCGGGCAGGGCGGCGGGTACGACCCGGGCATGGGCTCCGGCTACGACTCCGGCCTCGGCGCACCGTCCGGCTACGGGCAGGGCCAGCCGCAGAACGACGGCTACCCCACCGCCCCGGCCTACGGCGAGTCCACGCGCTACGACGACCCGCTCGGCGGTGGCGGCCACGAACCGTACGGCGGCTCCGGCAGCGGCTCCGGCGGCGTCTACGGCGACTTCAGCGGCAGCAGCTACAACGGCGGCGGCGACCCGCTGGCCGCGCCGCACGACCCGGGTGCGCAGGGCGGCTACGCCGACCCGAACTCCACGCAGGCGTACAACCCCGGCTACTACAGCGGCGGCTCGCAGCAGCAGGGCGGCTACCAGGGCGGCCAGCAGGACGACAACCCTCCGTACGGGAACCGCCAGTCCCAGGACGACTGGGAGAACTACCGCCGCTGACGCGCACGCGCACGACCGAGGGCCGCCGGATCCGTCCGGCGGCCCTCGCCGTGTTCCGGGCGCGTGCGTGCGTGAAGCCGCGCTTAGTCATGCTTATATACGGTGTGTGACTTCAAAGACACGCAACGTGTCCATTCTGCGACGGGATCTGCTCGCGTCGTTCGTCGTCTTCCTCGTCGCGGTCCCGCTGTCGCTCGCCATCGCGGTCGCGTCCGGCGCCCCGGTCGCCGCCGGGCTGATCGCGGCCGTCACCGGCGGGATCGTCGCGGGCCTGCTGGGCGGCTCCCCGCTGCAGGTCAGCGGGCCGGCCGCCGGGCTCACCGTCCTCGTGGCGGAACTCGTCCAGACCTACGGCTGGCGCGCCACGTGCACGATCACCATGCTCGGCGGGCTGGTGCAGCTCCTCCTCGGCGCCGGGCGGGTGGCGCGGGCCGCGCTCGCCGTGTCCCCCGCCGTCGTGCACGGGATGCTCGCCGGGATCGGCGTCGTGATCGTCCTCGCGCAGGCGCATGTCGTGCTCGGCGGCAGCCCGCAGCAGTCCGCCGTCGCCGACCTGCGGGAACTGCCCGGACAGCTCCTGCACCCGGCGCCGGGGCCGGCGCTCATCGGCGCGCTGACCGTCCTCGTCCTGGCCGGCTGGTCGCGGCTGCCGCGCGGCGGGCGGCTGCGCCTCGTCCCGGGTCCGCTGCCCGCCGTCGCCCTCGCGACCGCCGCCGCCTGGGGCCTCGGCCTGCCGGTGCCGCGCGTCCACCTGCCGGACTCGCCGCTGGACGGCTGGACCGCCCCCGTCCTCCCGGACGGCTCGCCGATCGGGATCGCGGGGGCCGTCGTCTCCGTCGCGCTGGTCGCCGCCGTCGCGTCGCTGCTGTGCAGCGTGGCGGTCGACCGCATCAGGCCGGACGGGATCCCGCCCGCCGACCTCGACCGGGAGCTGCGCGCGCAAGGTGCCGCCAACGCCGTGTCCGGGCTGCTCGGCGGGCTGCCGGTCGCGGGCGTGATCGTCCGCAGCACCGCCAACGTGGACGCCGGCGGACGCACCCGGCTGTCACCCGTCCTGCACGGCGTCTGGGTGCTCGTCCTCGCGCTGGCGTGCGCACCGCTCATCGGGCGGGTCCCGCTGTCCGCGCTCGCCGCGCTGCTGGTCGTGCTCGGGCTGCGGCTGACCGACCTCGCCCGCGTCCGCGACCTGCGCCACCACCGGGAGGCGCCCGCCTACTACGGCACCCTCGCCGGCGTCGTCCTGCTGGGGCTGGGCGAAGGCGTCCTGGTGGGCGTCGCGATCATGGCGGTGATGGCGCTGCGCCGACTGACGCGGCTGTCGGTCCGGACCGAGGAACTCGTGCCCGTGCCGGGCGACGGGCCCGTCCCGCCCCGCCGGCACGTGGTCGTCGAGGGGACGTTCACCTTCCTCGGCGTCCCCCGGGTGACCCGCGCGCTGCAGGAGATCCCGGCCGGCTACGGCGTCGACCTGGACCTCAATGTCGACTTCATGGACCATGCCGCGTTCGACGCGATCCACCAGTGGCGGCTCGCGCACGAACGCCAAGGGGGGAGGGTCGACATCGACGAGGTTCACGAGGCTTGGTATGAAAGAGCCGTGACAGGCGATATGACTCAGCCACGTAAAGCAGCCCCGCCGTCCCGCTGGTGGGCCCCCTGGGCGAATCGGCGGCGCCGCACGGAGGCCGAGCTCGACGCGCCGGAGACGTCCCCGGCGGCGGTCCTGCTGGACGGCGTCCGCGAGTACCACGGCAGCACGGCCCGCCTCGTCCGGCCGATCATGGCCGAACTGGCGATGGAGCAGAAGCCGCAGCACCTGTTCATCACCTGCGTGGACTCGCGCGTCGTGCCCAACATCATCACCGCCAGCGGCCCCGGCGACCTGTTCATCAACCGCAACGTCGGCGCCCTCGTCCCCCGGCACGGGTCCCGGACGCCCGACGACTCCGTCTCCGCCACCGTCGAGTACGCCACCAACGTCCTCGACATCCGGACGATCACGATCTGCGGCCACTCCAACTGCGGCGCGATGGCCGCGCTGCTCGCCGGCGGCACCGAGGTCGAGCACCTGACCGGGCTGTCGCGGTGGCTGCGGCACGGCAACCACAGCCTCGCCCGCTTCCTCGCCACCGACCCGGACGGCTGGGACGAGCCGCCCCTCACCCGGCTCTGCAAGATCAACGTGATGCAGCAGCTCGACAACCTGCTGACCTACCCGTGGCTGCGGGACCGGGTCGAGTCCGGCGAGATCGAGCTGGTCGGCCTCTACCTGGACCTCTCGTCCGCGACGGTCGAGATCCTCGACCGCGCCACCGGCACGTTCGCCCGCGTCCCGGACGAGGCCCCGGACACCCACACCGTCGGCTGAACGAGGTGCGGGCCGTCCCCCCGTCAGGACGGCCCGCACGCCTCCCGCCGGCCCCGGCTTCCCGGCGGGCTCGTCCCGCGGGCGGAGACCCCGGCCCCGCGCCCGGCGGGCCGGCGCCCGGTCCGCACACCCCGGTGCGTGCGGTCCGGCGCCGCGCCCCCGTGCCCCGGCGGATCGGCGACCCCCGATCCGCCGGCGTCCGGTCAGCCGACCAGCTGCCCGTCGCGTTCGTCGTCGTCCCGGTAGTCGCGCACGTACATCCCCGTCACCCGGCGCGCGCGGCGGGCGCGGCCGTCCTGCGCCGGAAGGAACAGCGCGTCACGCCGGCTGGCGCGCGAGAAGTCCCACAGGTACGCGAGGCCACCCAGCAGCCCGGCGAGCACGAGGGCCATGAACACGATGATGATCATCAGCGCTCCTCTCCACGGGGCCCAGAACCCCGGCCCCGCCGCTGTCACCGATCAAGGCGATCAGCTCTTACCAGGACAGTAAGCGCCGTGTTTCATCCCTTCTGTGTCCGGTGACCCGATTCGCCAGAGTCGCCTGGCGCAACGCGACTCCCCACGCCCCGGCTCATCCGGGCGAGCTTGAACCCGAAGGCCGTCCAGCCGCGTCTAGGGCACGCCACGATGGCCGAGAACAATGAGGGCTGCGGCGCAGGCGAGAGGGACAGGGCGGACGAGTCGGCCTGTAAGCCGGGTTCTGTGGTCCGCCGTCCCTTGCGGGGCGGCGGGTGACGGCCATCCATCTCGGGCCGCCGTTGCCGGCGGCCTCCAGCGGTCTACCCGCAGGCTCGGGCGGGCCGCCCTCAAGCGCCTGCGCGGGGCCTCTTGCGGGGCCCCTTCTTGACCTTGCTCCGGGTGGGGTTTACCGAGCCGCCCACGTCACCGTGGGCGCTGGTGAGCTCTTACCTCACCGTTTCACCCTTACCACCGCGCGAGGCGGTGGCGGTCTGCTTTCTGTGGCACTGTCCCGCGGGTCACCCCGGGTCGGTGTTACCGACCACCCTGCCCTGTGGAGCCCGGACTTTCCTCGACGGGGATCGCTCCCCGACGCGGCCGCCCGGCCGGCTCGTCCGCCGTACGTAGAAGGTTAGCGGGTCGAGCGAGGCGCTCGCCCCGCGGTCACGGAAGGGTGGACATGGCCTCGTCCAGGCGGGACTGGGGGAGGGCGTGGTCTTCCATGGTGCCGGAAAGGTAGCGGTCGTAGGCCGCCATGTCGAGGTGGCCGTGGCCGCAGAGGGCGGTGAGGATGACCTTGGGTTCGCCCGTCTCGGCGCAGTGGCGGGCCTCGGCGATGGCGGCGGCCAGGGCGTGGGTGGGTTCGGGGGCCGGGACGATGCCCTCCGTGCGGGCGAACAGGACGCCCGCCTCGAAGCACTCGCGCTGGTGCTTCGCTTCGGCCTCGAAGAGGTTCAGCTCGTACATGTGGGAGAGCAGCGGGGCCATGCCGTGGTAGCGGAGGCCGCCCGCGTGGATGGGGTCGGGGATGAAGTCGTGCCCGAGGGTGTGCATCTTGAGGAGGGGTGTGAAGCCGGCGGTGTCGCCGAAGTCGTAGGCGTAGTGGCCGCGGGTGAAGGACGGGCAGGCGGCGGGTTCCACGGCGCGGATGTCCGGGTTCATGCGGCCTTGCAGTTTCTCGCGGAGGAACGGGAAGAACAGGCCGGCGAAGTTCGAGCCGCCGCCGGTGCAGCCCACGATCAGGTCCGGGGTGTCGCCGACCATGGCCAGTTGCTCCAGGGCCTCCTCGCCTATGACCGTCTGGTGCAGGAGGACGTGGTTCAGGACGCTGCCGAGGGCGTAACGGGTGTCGTCGGGGGAGGCGGATTCGACCGCTTCGGAGATCGCTATGCCCAGGGAGCCGGGCGAGTCCGGGGCGTCCGCGAGGATCTTGGCGCCGGAGGATGTCAGGGGTGAGGGGCTCGCGTGCACCTGGGCGCCGTACAGCTCCATCATCGAGCGGCGGTACGGCTTCTGGTCGTAGGAGGCCCGCACCATCCAGATCTCGCAGTCGAGGGAGAACTGGGCGCATGCGAAGGCCAGGGCGCTCCCCCACTGGCCTGCGCCGGTTTCGGTGGTCAGCCGGCGGACGCCTTGGCGCGCGTTGTAGTACGCCTGCGGGACGGCCGTGTTCGGCTTGTGCGAGCCGACCGGTGAGACGCCCTCGTACTTGACGTAGATGCGGGCGGGCGTGCCGAGGGCGCGTTCCAGGCGGTGCGCCCGGATCAGCGGCGTCGGGCGCCAGAGGCGGTAGACCTCGCGTACCTCTTCGGGGATGTCGATGTAGCGGTCACCGCTGACCTCCTGGGCGATGAGGTCCATGGGGAACAGCGGGGCCAGGTCGTCCGGCCCGACCGGCTCGCGCGTCCCCGGGTGCAGCGGCGGGGGCGGCGGCGCGGGCAGGTCGGGGACGACGTTGTACCAGCGGCTCGGGAGCTTCGATTCGTCCAGCAGGATCTTGGTGTTCACGGTCCCTCCCCAGGTCACCTATGGGGAGGGTAGGCGTCCGTGGGTCAAGAGGGAAGGTGGTGGACGTCGTTGAAGCCGCGCAGGGTCGCGGGACCGTCGGCGTACCAGTCGATGGACGAGAGTGCCGCCACGTCCAGGTGCATCCGGTAGAGGGACGGCATGGGCGCGCCCAGGGCGTCCTTGACCAGGAGCTTGATGGGCGTGACGTGCGAGACCACCAGGACCGTCTGCTCGCGGTAGCGGACCTTGAGCTTGTCCAGGGCCGTGCGGACGCGGCGGGACACCTGGGCGAAGCTCTCCCCGCCGGGCGGCGAGGCGTCGGGGTCGGCGAGCCAGGCCTTCATCTCGGCGGGCCACCCCTTGCCCGCCTCGGCGAACGTGAGGCCCTCCCACTCGCCGAAGTCGGTCTCGCGGAATCCGTCCTCGACGCGGACGTCCAGGCCGGTGACGGCGGCGACCTCGGCGGCCGTGTCGCGGCAGCGGGCGAGCGGCGAGGTGACGATCGCGTCGAGCCCGCGGTCTTTGAGGGAGAGGGCGGCGGCGCGGGCCTGGGCGACGCCGTTCGCCGTCAGCGGAACGTCGCCGATTCCGGCGAAGCGCTTCTCGACCGAGAGGGGCGTCTCGCCGTGCCGCAGCAGGACCGTGGTCGTCGGAGTGGAGGAAGCCCGGCGCGGCGGCGGCTCCGGCTCCCCCGGCGCCTCCTCGACCTTGCGGGTCCAGTGCTCGCCGCGCGCGGCGGCGTCCATGGCCTCGTTCGCGAGCCGGTCGGCGTGCGCGTTCCGGTTGCGCGGGATCCAGCCGTAGGACACCGAGCCCAGCCCGGCCGCGGCCTCCCGTGCCTCCAGCGCCAGCGGGATCATGTCCGGGTGCTTGATCTTCCAGCGGCCGGACATCTGCTCCACGACGAGCTTGGAGTCCATCCGGACCTCGACGCGGGCGGACGGGTCGATCCCGGCGGCGGCCGTCAGCCCGGCGATCAGCCCGCGGTACTCGGCCACATTGTTGGTGGCGTGCCCGATCGACTCGGCGACCTCGGCGAGGACCTCACCGGTCAGCGCGTCCCGGACGAGGGCCCCGTACCCGGCCGGGCCCGGGTTGCCGCGCGAACCCCCGTCCGCCTCGACGACCAGCTTGCGGGTCGTGCCTTTGTGGGGGGACGACCCCCCACGCCCCCCGGCAACCACACTCACAGGCCCGACTCGGGGGTGCGGACGAGGATCCGGCGGCATTCCTCGCAGCGGATGACCTCGTCCTCGGCCGCGGCGCGCATGGTGTTCAGGTCGACGGTGTTGAGGGCCAGGTGGCAGCCCTGGCACGCGCCGCGGAACAGCTTGGCCGCGCCCACGCCGCCGAACTGGCCGCGCAGCTTCTCGTAGAGGGCGAGCAAATCGTCCGGGACGTCCTTGGCGACGGCGGTGCGCGCGGTGCTGGTCGTCCCGGCCGCCTCGTCGATCTCCCGCTGGGCGGTGTCACGACGCTCGGCGAGCCCGGCCAGCTCCTCTTGCGCGGCGGACTGGTCGGCGCGTATCGCGGCGACCTTGCCCTCGGCCTCCTCCGTCCGCTCCATGATCTCCAGCACCACCTCCTCCAGGTCGGACTGGCGGCGCTGCAGCGACTCGATCTCCGCCTGCAGGCTGCTCAGGTCCTTCGCGGAGGTCACCTGGCCGGAGTCGAGCCGCTTCTGGTCGCGGTCGGCGCGGGTGCGGACCTGTTCGACGTCCTGCTCGGCCTTCCGCTGCTCCCGCTGCAGGTCGCCGACCTCGGTCTCGGCCGCGACGAGCGCGTCGCGCAGTTCGGTGAGACGTCCCTCCAGCCGCTCGATCTCCGCCAGTTCGGGCAGCGTGCGGCGGCGGTGCGCCAGCCGGTCCAGCGAGCTGTCGAGATCCTGCAGGTCGATCAGGCGAAGCTGGGCTTGCGGTGCGGCTTTCACTGTGCTCCTTCTGCGTGGAGGCGCCACGCGTCGGTGACGAGCGTGGACACCCGTGTCTCCAACTTGCCCGCTTCTGGGGAGGACGCGGCGAGCCGGCGTCCGGCGTCGGCCAGCCACGGCCATTCGGTCGCCCAGTGCGCGGCGTCCACCAGGGCGGGGCCGCCGTGCTCGGCGAACTCCGACGTGGGGTGGTGCCGCAGGTCGGCGGTGAGGTAGGCGTCGACACCGGCGGACCGCGCGGTGTCGAGGAGGGAGTCGCCGGCGCCGCCGCAGACGGCGACGGTGCGGACGACGGCGTCCGGGTCCCCCGCGGCGCGGACGCCCCAGGCGGTGGACGGCAGCCCGGCGGCGGCCCGCCCGGTGAACTCCCGCAGCGTGACGGGCTCGTCCAGCTCCCCGATGCGGCCGAGTCCGCGGCGCGGATCGTCGCCGTCGGGGACCATCGGACGCAGGTCGCCGGTGAGGCCGACGGCCCGCGCCAGCGCGTCCGAGACGCCGGGGTCGGCCCGGTCGGCGTTGGTGTGCGCGGTGTGCAGCGCGATGCCGTTCGCGATCATCCGGTGGACGAGCCGGCCCTTCGGGGTGGTGGCGGCGACCGAGTGCACCCCGCGCAGCAGCAGCGGATGGTGCGTGACGACCAGGTCGGCTCCCCACTCCAGCGCCTCGTCGATCACGGCCGCGACGGGGTCGACGGCGAACAGGACCCGTCCGACCTCCTGGTCGGGGTCGCCGCAGACCAGGCCGACCGCGTCCCAGGACTCCGCCCACGCGGGTGGGTAAAGCTCCTCCAGAACCGTGATGACATGGGATAGGCGCACGTCCCGCAGGCTACCGCGCCGAGCCGCCGCAACCGAGCCGCCGAGCGTCGCCACAGGAGGCCGGGGTCTGTAACGATATGGGACGGGACAGTGCACGATCGAGAAGGGAACGCCATGCCGGCTGCCGCCGCCGCGGAACCTGAGCCCATCGAGCCCATCGACCCGGCCGGGCCCAAGGCCGAACGCCCGTACATGCCCGGTTACGGCATCGTCGGGCCGGACGAGGGGAGCGGACTGCTGCCCTGGTCGTGGGCCGTCGAACAGCTGCGCGCGGCACGCAACTTCTGGGTGTGCACGGTGCGGCCGGACGGGCGCCCGCACGCCATGCCCGTGTGGGGGGCCTGGTCGGGCGAGGCACTGCTGTTCAGCAGCGCCGTCCCGTCCCGGAAGATGGTGAACCTGCGGGCGAACCCGCAGGTCGTGGTGACGACGGAGGAGGCGGAGAACCCCGTCGTCATCGAGGGGCGGGCCGAGATCCTCACCGAGACCAAGGATCTCCAGCGGTTCATCGACCTGGTCAACTCCAAGTACGCCACCCGCTATCGTGTCGACTTCCTGGACCCGGAGGTGAACGCCACCGTAGCGGTGCGCCCACAGTCGGTGTTCGGGCTCCGCCAGGGAGATTTCACCGGTTCTCCCACCCGGTGGTCGTTTGTAACCTGAATGTCCGCTGGGATCAATCTGGAGACTCATCGCGTTGGAGTCTGTGTGAAGTCACCCTTTCGGCGCCGCAAGCGCGTCAAGGGCCGTCCGATGGGCAACCGCCCGGAGGCGGCCGAGCCGGAGATCGTCGAATGGCCCCGCGAGGGGACGGGCAAGTCGTCCCTGATGGCAGCCATCCGCGGCGACGGCGAGACCGGCGCCAGTTCCGGCGGCGGCCTGTTCGAGGACCTCGCGTCGGCGTTCGAGGGCTCGAAGAAGGTCAAGGTCGAGGAGCAGGAGCGGCAGAAGGTGCTGCGCCAGGACGACCACGAGCAGGCCGGCGACGGCAGCACGCGGGACGACCTGAACTCCGGCAAGATCCGGATCCGGCGCACCCCGCGCCTCGAATAGTGTCCGTTTTGTATCGAACATAGATTCGAATTCGCGTTATCCTGCCTTCGTGAGCACCTACGTTCCGCCCGGCTGGCCCGCGCAGGTGCACCCACCGGGCACCGACCGTTTCGAGGACACCGCCCTCGGCTGGCTGCTCGAGCTCGTCCCGCCCGAGTACCGGCGCTACGGCGTCCTGCGCCGCTACCCCATCGCCCTCGCCCGGATGGCCCGCCAGCACGTCGGCGCGTCCGTCGAGGCTGCCCGCGAGGGCTTCCGCACCGCCCGCGTCGACCTCGGCGACGTCGTCCCGCCGCACGGCGTCGACTCCGTCCTGGACGCCTACCGCCGCGAGGGCGCCCGCCTCGTCGCCGTCCTGCGCGCCATCGAGCTCGTCGAGACGGCCCTGCGCGGCCTCGCCGAGCCCGACGACCCCGCTCACCGCCGCCCCTTCACCCCCAAGCTTTAACGATTCCGTTGACTGGCTGTCGTGACGTGCGCAAGCCTTTGATCTGATCCTGACGGGAGGCGGGTTTCCGGTGAGCGCACCACCTGGGTGGTACCCAGATCCAGAGTGGATGGGCCGCGAACGCTACTGGGACGGACGAACCTGGACCAGCCAGTCACGCCGCTACGAACCCCGCACCCGCCGCCGCACCTCCCTCCCCATCACTCCACCCGCAGACCCCCCGGCGTCCGCCGAGATCGCTCCAGCGCCACCTGAATCCGGAGCGTCGCAGCGGCCCGCGCCGGCTTCTGCGGCCGCCTCGGGGGCACCCGCTCCGCCGGGCCCGCCACCCGCGTTCCGGCCGCCGGCCGCCCTCCCGGACACGGCCTCGCCCGCGCCACCGCCGCGAGCCGCATCGCCCGCCGCGCCCGCGCCGCCGCCGCGGATCCCGCCGCCGATCCCGCCGCCGACGGCCGCTGCCGCACCGGTTCAGGCGCCACCACCCTGGGCACCACCCGAGGCGCACTTGCCGCCGTCCGCTCCCGTGACGCCACCGCCCTCCTCCCCGCGAGCCGCGCCGCCTTCGCCCGCACCGCCGCCGGGCACCGGCGCGTCGACGTTCCTGGCGAAGCACGGTGGAACGCCGCCGGCATCGCCCGCCGCACCGGCGCGGCCGCCGGTCGGCACGGTCGCTCAGCCGCACGCAGCGGGGGCGCCGGCCGTGCCGGGGCGCGGGTTGCCGCCTGGGCGGGGTTCTGAGGCCGGGCGCCATCTGCCGCCCGGCCGGGGCGGGGCGGGCCGGGGCGGGGTGCCGGTCGCGGGCGTCGTGGGGGCGGAGGCCGTCGTTGTCGCGGCCGTCGCGTTCGGATTGCATGCGGTGTGGCCGCTCTGGGGCGCGGTGGCCGTCGTCGCCGTGTGGGGGGTCGTGCTGGTGGCGCCGCTCGGGGCGGGCCGCGTGTACGGGTACCGGGAGCCGACCAGTGCGGAGCGCGTCCAGTTGGAGCAGGCGTGGCGGGACGTCCAGCGCCGCGCGGGGGCCGGCTACCGACTGGTGGTCGTCGAGTCGGAGGCGCTGAACGCCTGCGTGCCGTCCGGGCGGACGGTCGCGGTCACGTCGGCGTCGGCGCGGTCGCTGCCGCCCGGGCGGCTGGAGGCCGTGCTCGCCCATGAGCTGGGGCATCTCCTCGGGTGGCGGGCGGTCCCGGCGTTCGTGCACGCGCAGGTCACGCTGCCGAGCCGGGCGCTGATGTGGACGTTGCGCAGGTCGTGGTCGCCGATCGGCCCGATGTGGAAGCGGGCCGTCGCGTGGCACCGGCCGATCGGGTTCGTGCTCGTGTTCCTGCTGGCGGTGTCGGCCACGGCGGTCACGGCGGTCGTGGCGCTGCCGGCCGCCGTCGCACGCGTCGCCGCGATCGGTGCGCGGCTGCTGGGCGGGCGCGGGGAGGGGCGCGCGGACGCGGTGGCCGTGCGGATCGGGTTCGGCGCCGAACTCGTCGCGGCCGTGGAGGATCGCATCGAGCATGCGCGGCACGGGTTGCCGCTCGACCTCGTCCGGCGGGCTCAGGGGCTGCGGCGCCGGCTCGGATGATCAGTTCTCGCCGCCCCAGAGCGGCGGCGGTCCCTGGCGGGGTCCGGGCCGGTGGCCGGGTGGAGGGCCGGGCGGGGGGCCGGAGTCGGACGGGAGAGGCGCCCGCGGGGGCGGTGGCGCGGGAGGCGTGGCCCATTGCGGGGGCGGGGAGGACCACTGCGGCGGCTGCCGGGACAGGGCTGCCGGGCCGGGGAGGGCCTGGCGCGGGGCGGGCGGGGCCGGGAGCGGGCCGGTGGCGACGCGGTCCAGCGTGATGATCGCCGGATCGCATTCGACGGGCGTGACGGTGCGGCCCCCGCCGGGCTCGGACCGCACGAGCAGCAGCGCGTGGTCGGGAAGGTGCTGCAGGGTGACCGGTTCGACGACGTACTCGTACACGCGCTGGGTCGTGTCGGCGTCGCTCCAGTTGGTGCCCTCGGCGTAGGCGTAGGCGGCCGACCAGTTGCGGGAGGTGGAGGTCGCGGTTCCCTCGGTGTCGCTCTGGTTGGTGGCACCGCCCCGGTTCCGGCCGCGCTGGCTGGAGGTCGCACGGTCGGGGAACAGCCCGAACATCTCGCCGCCCGAGTAGCTGACTCCGGACGAGCTGCTCGTCCCCCAGTTGCGGGACGTTCCCGTCGTGCGGCTGGCGCTGCGCGTCTCCGCGTCGCCCTCGCCCCGCGTGTCGGTGGACGTGTGCGACTCGTTCCCGCCGACGTTCTTCGTGACCTGCGACAGGACGAACCGGTGGTCGCGTCCGATGAAGTCGGCGGCCCGCACGGCGTCCTCGTGGTTGCCGAGCCGCATGAACGCGACCGCGCCGCCGCCGATCAGCTCGGCGGACGTCTCGCGCAGCCGCCGGAACAGCAGGGTCAGCGGGACGCCGCGCCGCTCGCACGCGTCCGACAGCCGCTCCAGGTGGCGGCGGGCCAGCTCGTCCGCGCCGGCGATCACCAGCGCGGGTGTCGACTCCCAGGACGCGGTGATCCGGTGCGTGACCCACTGGACGATCAGGTCGGTCAGCAGCTCGGACCGCACGTTCCGGGCCTGGCTGTCCAGCGCGATGCAGGTCAGGTACCCCGCGCCCGCCTTGGACGGCTCCGTGCCGAGGTTCTCCAGCGGGTGGACGTACGACTCGATACGCGACAGGTTCGCATGCGCCTGGCGCCGGTACTCCACGGTGAACAGCTCACCCGCGATGCGCCGCCGTTCGTCGCGGGTCAGGGCCTCCCCCTCGTCGGGCTCCCCCATCAGGACGCGCAGGGCCGCAGCGATCCGGGCGAGGGTGATGTCGTCGCCGAGGGCGCCGCACACCTTGGTCAGGATCCGGTCGTCCATGCTCCGCTCGGCGCGGGCGGCGTCGGGGGTGCCGCCGTGCATGGACTCCACGATCGCGTCCACGAGCTCCTGCGGCGGCATGTCGGCCAGCAGGCTGGAGGACGCCTGGCGGCTGGGCAGCAACTGCGCGTCCACGCCCATCCAGGCGGCGCGGGCCAGCTCGACCAGTTCGCGGCTGACGACCTCCCGGGACAGGTCGATCACCAGCAGCGGCTGCACGGCGAGGGCGGACGTCCCGTACGTGGTGAGCAGCGCCTCCCAGGCCCAGAGCGTCCCGCCGAACACGTCCAGGCGGCGGCCGGGCCGCGGGGCCGCGCCCCACTCGGGCAGCCCGTCGAGCCGCGCCCGTTCCCCCGCGTCGTGGGCCTGCTTGCGCGCGTGCCATTGCCGCGCCTGCTCCTGGTAGCCCCCGGCGACCTGCTTCTGGGCCAGCTCGTGGGCCTGGCGGGCGGCCTGCCGCTGCCGGACGGCCCACCACGTCAGCGCCGCGCCCGGCGCCACCGCGATGACGGCGAGGAGCAGCGACCCGATCGAGAGGTTCGCCGAGGCGCCGGCCGAGCACGCCGCGAACATGACCAGGACGAGGGCGGCGGCGGCGCTGACCGGGAGCGTCCGGCGCAGCCTGCGCTGCGCGGCCCGCTCCGTCTCGGCGACACGGCGCGCCAGGTACTCCGGAAGAGCCTGCCGCCGGGGCGGCGCCTCCGGGAACGGCGTCAGGAACCACCACCGGTCGCGGAACACCCATCCGAGGCGCGGCTCGGGGCTGAAGAGCCGCTCGCGGCGTGACAGCAGCCCCCCGTGATCGACCGGTTCGCCCGTCACGACGCTGAACCCCGCTTCCGCTCGGGTGCCGACTCGATCGTCACGCCTCCAGGCCCGCGCGGCGATGCCGCTGACCACCAAAGCAGATTGACAGGGGACTTGTCAGGCCCTCCGGCTGATATCGGCCTTCACACGGCGGCTCTTGCTCAATAGCCTGACTCCCCATGGCGGGCGGGACGGAAATGTGGGAGCTGCTGCGCGGGCTGCCGGTGTGCCGGCTGCTGGAGGTGCCCCGTCCCGACCGGGCGGACGGCCGGGACGAGTGGCGCGACCAGCGGCTCGCGGCGCTGGTGTCGGCGTACCACGCGGGCGGGGAGCCGGTGCTGGTCGGCTGGCGGCGCGCGGCGGCGTCCGGCCCCACGGAGGTGTTCGTCGGCGGGGCCGGGCTCGTCGCCGACCATGGCGGGCGCACGGCGACGCTGAGCCTGCCCGCGGGCGGGCGCGGGGTGATGCTCCCGGACGGCGTCGCCGAGGAGTCGATGCCGCACTGGGTCGGCATCGGCGGCATCGCGGACGGCCTGCTCGTCGACGACGGGCTCCAGGAGGAGCCCGCGCGGCCGTCCCTGGAGGACGGCCTGCTCTCGGTGTGGATGCAGCCGTTCGCCTGGCTGCTGGTCGCCGAGCCCGTGGACGCGTCCGAGGCCGGACGCCTCGCCGACGACCTCGCCGACCGCCAGCAGCGCGCCCAGTCGATGGCGGAGATGTCGCCGGAGGAGTCGGTGACCGCCGTCCGGATGGAGCGGCGGCACCGGGAGCTGCGCCGGTCGGCGACGTCCGGGCTGTGGCGCGTGCACCTGATGGCCGGGGCCGCGACGCCGGAGGCCGCCGTGCGGGTGGCGGCGCTGGTGTGCGCGTCGGCCGACCTGACCGGGCTGCCGTACGCGCTGGTGCCGGGTGCGGAGGGGCCGTTCGAGGCGAGCACGCGGCTGGTGGCGGCGCTGGCGCGGCCGCCCGTCCGGGAGGTCCCCGGGGTCCGGTTCGTGATGCGGCCGGAGTTCGACGTCACGCCCGAGTCGGCGGGCGACGGGGTCCCGCTCGGGCGGGTCCTGGACCGCAACCGCCGCGAGGTCGGGTCGCTGTCGCTGCCTCTTCCGAGCCTGAACCGGCACACGTTCGTGTGCGGGGCGACGGGCGCCGGCAAGTCGCAGACGATCCGGTCGCTGCTCACCGCAGCCTCCGCCGCCCGGCTGCCGTGGCTGGTCGTGGAGCCGGCGAAGGCCGAGTACCGGCTGATGGCGTCCAGATTGTCGGCTGCGGGGTTGTCGGCGGCGGGGCTGCCGGGCGCGGAGGTCGTCGCGATCCGGCCGGGCGACGCGGAGGCGATCGCGGCCGGGATCAACCCCCTCGAACCGGCGCACGGCCCGGAGGGGAGGCCGTTCCCGCTGCAGACGCACGCCGACCTCGTCCGCGCGCTGTTCCTCGCCGCGTTCGAGGCGGACGAGCCGTTCCCGCAGGTGCTGTCGGCGGCGCTGACCCGCTGCTACGAGCGGCTGGGGTGGGATCTGGCGCTCGGCGAGCCGGCCGTCGCGGGGACGTCCCCGCGCTACCCGACCCTCGCCGATCTGCAGGCCGTCGCCGAGGAGGTCGTCACCGACATCGGCTACGGGCAGGAGATCACCGACAACGTGCGCGGGTTCATCCGGGTGCGGCTGTCCAGCCTCCGGCTCGGCACCACCGGGCGGTTCTTCGAGGGCGGCCACCCGATCGACTTCGACGCGCTGCTCGCCCGCAACGTCGTCCTGGAGATCGAGGACGTCGGCGATGACCGCGACAAGGCGTTCCTGATGGGGACGGTCCTGGTCCGCCTGGTGGAGCACCTGCGGATGCGGCAGGGCGGGGCGGCGGGCCTGCGGCATCTGAGCGTGTTCGAGGAGGCGCACCGGCTGCTGCGCCGCAGCGAGCGGGCGGGCCCCGCGTCGCACGCCGTGGAGACGTTCGCGAGCCTGCTCGCGGAGATCCGCGCGTACGGGGAGGGGCTGATCGTGGCGGAGCAGATCCCGTCCAAGCTCGTCCCGGACGTCATCAAGAACACCGCCGTCAAGATCGTCCACCGGCTGCCCGCGCGGGACGACCGGGAGGCGGTCGGCGCCACCATGAACATCACCGACGCCCAGTCGCAGTTCCTCGTCACGCTCACGCCCGGCGAGGGCGCGGTTTTCACCGACGGCATGGACTTCCCCCATCTCGTGCGCATACCGGACGGCTCAGGGTTGGAGCACGCGGCGCCGCTCGCCTCCCCCGGCGTCCTGGTGACCCCGCGGAGCGGCACCTGCGGGGCGGACTGCCGCGACTCCCCCTGCACCCTCCGCGACATGCGCACCGCCCAGCGCGCCGTGGCCGACCGCCCGGAACTGGTGCTGTGGGCGGAGCTGGCCGCCGCCGCGCACCTGACCGGCTGGGGCGCCCCGGACCCGGACCCCTCGATCCTGGACGGGCTGCCCCGCCGCCTCCGCGACTGCACCGTCTCGCACGCCGTCGACGCGGCCGTCGCGTCCCGCGCCGCTCCCGGCGAACTGGCCCGCCATCTGGTCGCGGCACTGCACGGCGACTCCTGCGCCGGCGACGAGATGACCTTTGTCGCCACCCCTTACCGCTGGTGCCTCGTCCTGGAGGAACTGCAAAGAGCCCACAAGACGGACCCCGACGGCGGCCGTCACCCACTTAGCGACACATGGGAAGCCGTCTACATGCGCACCATTCCCGGTGACACTCTCGCCGATCAGCTCAGCAACGTGACCGCCTGGTGGGAACGCGACCAACGCGACCTGGACGCCCGATCCCTCGCGCTCTGGGGCTCGACTGCGACGATCGAAACCGCCGTGGGCGCGGCCCGCACCGACGCCGACTGGCCCAGCCGCCTCCGCGAGGCCACCGCCAGCCTCGGCAACGTGGACGGCCTGCTCGGCTCCTTCATCTCCACCGATTAGACGGCGCCTCAGGCACCATGGAAGGCATGGGGATTCTGGAACAGGTGGCACCGAACCTGATCGACGTCCTCCACCGCGACGCCTGGTGGATGGGCTGGAACACCTTTCTGGCCTGGATTCCGGCCGGCCTCGCGTTCCTCCTCTTCCGCGGCGACCGCGTTTCCCGGTCGCCTTTCTGGTGGACGGGCCTGACCCTCTTCGTCCTGTTTCTGCCGAATGCTCCCTATGTCGTCACCGACCTGGTCCATCTGCGCCGCGACATCGTGCTCGCCGATCACGGCGGCCCGGTGGTGACCGCGATCCTGCCCGTCTACGCACTCCTCATCGCATCGGGCTTCCTCGCGTACTACCTGGCCCTGGCCGCCGCGACCCGCCACCTCACCCGGCTCGGCCTCGGCGCCTGGAACGGCCGGGTCACCCTGGCCGCGCACGCCCTCTGCGCCATCGGCGTCTTCCTCGGCCGCTGGGCCCGCCTCAACAGCTGGGAGCCCGTCGCCGACCCGCACGCCACCATCGAGCGGATCGTCGTCCACCTGACCTGGACGTGGGCGCCGGTGCTGATCCTGGGCACCTTCCTCGTCACCTGGGTGTGCCACTTCATGACGAAGGCCATCGCCGAGGCCTCGTTCGACGCCACCCTGAAGAGCGCCCGCCGCCTCCACACGACGCTCACGTCCTGACCCGGCGGCTCAGTCCTTGACGAGCTCGGCCTCGACGCTGATCTCGGCGCCGGCGAAGAGCCGCGACACCGGGCACAGCTCGGCCGCCTCGTCCACCGCGGTCTGGAAGCCGGGGGCGTCGAGCTCGGGCACCTTTCCCTGGACGCGCAGCGCCGAGGAGACGATGGTCGGCACGCCGTCCACCTCGTCCAGCGTCACGGTCGCCGCCACGGTGAGCCGCTCCGGCCTGGCCTTGTGCTCGCCGAGCCGCAGCGCGAGCGCCATGACGAAGCAGGACGAGTGGGCGGCCGCGGCCAGCTCCTCGGGGCTCGTCATCCCGTCCGGCCGGGCGGTCCGGGCGTCCCAGCTCACCGGCAGCCCGGTGAAGGCGCCGGTCGAACCGCTCAGCGTGCCGCTGCCCTTGGCCAGACTGCCCTCCCAGGTGGTCTCCGCCGTACGCTCAGCGATCGCCATGTCCCTCTCCTTCCACCGTGACCGAGCACAGATTTTTCCGTTGCCTTACCTATTTTTACAGTCAAATCTGTGAAAAAAACAAGAGGACGGACGCCGCGCAGCACCCGCAGGTGGTCAGGCGAGCTTCTCCAGGCGGTCGGCGGCCTCGGCGGCGCCTCCGGCGGAGGCGAACGTCGCACGGGCCGCCTCGGCGGCGGCGCGGTGCGGGCCGCCGGCGAGAACGGTGGCGAGGGCTGTGCCGAGTTCCGCCGGGTCGTCGACGGAGATGCCCGCGCCGGCGGC
The DNA here is from genome assembly GCF_001552195.1 of Actinomadura latina NBRC 106108. Lineage (GTDB taxonomy): Bacteria > Actinomycetota > Actinomycetes > Streptosporangiales > Streptosporangiaceae > Spirillospora > Spirillospora latina. The sequence goes on along the minus strand of NZ_BCQS01000017.1, from coordinate 48,646 downwards.
CTCCACGCGGCGGGCGATCACCGGCTGGTCGTCCCGGATCGGGGCCGCCACGAGCGGCACCCCGTGGGAGAGGGATGCGCAGACCGTGGCGTGGCCGCCATGGCAGATGACGGCGGAGAGGCGTTCCAGGAGCTTGTGCTGGGGGACGCGCTCGCGGACGAGGACGTTCGGCGGCGCCGCCGCGGTGCCGGGGGCCGCCACGAAGATCGCTTGGACGTCCAGGTCGCGGACGGCCTCCGCGGCGGCCTCGAAGAGCCGGCCGGCGGGCGGCCCGGTGATCCGGCCCAGGGTGAGGAGAACGGCGGGGCGGCCGTCCAGCCACTCCCACGGGAACGCGCACGGGGCGGAACGGCCCGCCACCGGGCCGACGAAGGCGAAATGGTCCGGGAAGAACGAGGTGTCGCCGACCAGCGCCGAGGTGGAGAAGATCAGCGTGAGGTGGTCGGAGAAGCGCAGGTCGAGCAGGTCCTCGATGCCGTGGTCGAGCTGGAAGTCCCCGATGTGGTCGCGGATCTCCGCCTCGGCCTCGGGCAGGCCGGCGAGGGGGCGGGTGAACTCGGCGGGCGACGCGGCGGAGGTGGCCCAGGGGATCTCGCGGCGCCGGGCCGCGACGGGCGCGGCGAGGACGCCCTGATCCGAGACCACCACGTCCGGGTGGAACCGGTCGATCGCCCGCTCGACGCCCGGCATCATCGCGTGGCCGAGCGGGACGAGGAAGTCCTCCCACAGGAAGCGGAGGGCGTCGAGGCCGCGCAGCTCCAGCCAGCGGTCGCGGACCGCGCCGAAGTCGTCCCCGGCGCCGAAGATGCGGGAGCCCGGCCGCAGCAGCGGCTCCAGCGACGGGCGGTGCCCCGTCCAGGCGACCTTGTGGCCGCGGCGGGCGAGTTCGGCGGCGACCGCCTGCGCCGGGGCGATGCGGCCGGTGAGCGGCGGGACGGCGAACAGGAAGCGGCGTTCCGGTGCCCGCACCCGCTGGATTCCCGGCTCGCCGAGGATCGACGGGACCTGGACGCGGCGGGCGCTCGTGCGGCGCTGGGTCATGCTCGGCTTTCCTCCATGTCCGTTCCGCCGGACGCGGTCGTCCAGGCGACGACGTGTCCGTCGAGTTCGCGGGTCTGCACCGTGGTGACCGTGCCGCCGGCGGCGATGAGGAGCCGTTCGGCGTCGGCGACGGTGACCACCATGTCGGGACGGTTCGCCCCTGAGTTCATCAATTGCGTGTTCATCGACTGCGTGTCCATCGACTGCAGCACCGCCTGCTTGGCCGCGCGCACCCGTGCGTTGTTCTCGTTGACGGCGAGCCCGATGCCGGCCGGGCCGTGACCGGGCCGCACCAGGGCCACGCCCAGTTCGGCGTCCGAGGCGATCGAGACGGTCAGGGGCTCGTCGAAAGGCCCCGTTACAGTCGGCCCGTCCTGGACGGTGAGCTCCGCGGGGAACAGGGGGCCGTGGCCGTTGCGCCACAGGTGGTCCCTCACGGCGTCCTTGGCGGCGATCCGCCCGAGCAGCCATGGGCCTTGCGCGACCGGCGGAAGCGCGTCGTACTCCGCGCGCTCACCGGCGCAGAGGTACTGGCGCATCAGCAGGTCCCGGGACGCGGTGCCGTCCCAGCGCTTGCGGGCCAGCGTCCAGCCGCCGGGCTGGGGCTCACCCGTGCCCGACACCTCGGGAGTGAACTTCATCCGCCAGAGGGCTTCGTCGCTGTAGAAGCGGTGCGCGGTCCAGCCGTCGATGCGTGCCCACACCGTTCCGTTCTCGCGGACCAACTCCGCTGAGCAGCGCATGGTCGTGTCCGTGAGCGACTGGTTCCAGATGGTCGTGTCCAGGCGTTCCCCAGCGGACGGCAACGGCCCGTACAGCAGGACCCGTTCGATCCCCACCGGGAACACGGTCTGGTTGGTGTCGCCGTACACCTGGATCCAGTGCGCGCAGAGCTGCCCGGCACTGTCCATCAGCGCGCCCGGCGTGGGCAACGCGGTCAGGACGGCGCGCACACCGTCCTCCGCCAGCGCCGTGATCTCGCTGATGCCGCGGAAGAGCGGGCCTTGGAACATCCACCGCTCCTCGTACAGCCGCTCAGCGGTGACTATGGGCGGCCCCTCGATGGTGAGCGGCGAGCGGTCCGGGGCGGGCGACATGGGGTAGTGCTCGGCGAGCAGGACCGTCCCGTCCGCGTAGTCCGGGATGACGACCTTCACCCTGCGCGGGCGGTCGCCGTCGTCGACGAGGTAGGCGCGGATGTCGACGGTCGTCGGCGGGTTGGCCACGACCCACCGGAAGGCGCGGACGTCCTCGAACCCGACGACGACCATGTCGGGCAGCAGCTCGCGCGCCGTGCCGGCCATCATCTCGACCAGCGTGGCCAGCGGGACGATCGGAAACCTGTCCGACATGTCAGGCCAGCCGGGGGCCTGCGGGACCAGGCAGTGGTCGGCCAGGTGCGGCATCGCCTCGACCGAGAAGACGCGGGAGACGCTCAGCTCGGCGGCCCCCGGCGACGGCTCCCCGGCCGCTGCGGACGACGGCCCGCCCCCGAGCGCCTCCAGGACGGACTGCGCCCCGCTCGCCGCGTCGTTGAGCAGCGCCTCCAGCTCCGCCAGGACGGGATCGTCGGCCGGCAGCGCGGGGACACCGGGCGCGAGCCGGATCGGCTCCACCGCCCCGTCCAGCCTGACCAGCGGCGTGCCGAGGTCGAGCCGCATGCCGGCGGCGGGCGCGGGCGGCGCGGAGGCGCCGTAGCCCTCGGCCCACAGCGCCGCGACGACCCGGCGCAGCTGCGCCATCCCGTCCCGTTTCGGCACGTTGACGGCCATCGCGAGGTGCTCGCGCTCGCCGAGCCGGTCGGCGACGAACCCGGTCAGCCCGCCCGGCCCGACCTGGACGAACGCCCGCACGTGCGCCGCGCCGTACAGCTCCTCGATCAGCTCGCTGAACCGGACGGGTTCGAGCAGGTGCCGGACCGCGAGGTCGCGGACCGCTTCGGCCCCGCGCGGGAACGGCGCCGCCGTCGACGCCGACCACACCGGGACGCGGGGTTCGCGCATCTCCAGCGCCTCGAACGAGCGCCGCACCTGCTTCTCGAACGCCTCCGCCAGCGGCGTGTGGAAGCCCGTCCGGAACGGCAGTTCGGTGCCGAGGACGCCCTCGGACGCGAGCCGCCCGAGGATCTCCCGGACCGCTCCGGCGGGGCCGCAGATCACCGACTGGTGCGGGCAGTTGTCGTGGCTGACGAAGACCCCGGACCCCGCCGCGGCGGCCTCCTGCGCCCGCGCCGCGCCGCAGCCGAGCGCCGCGTACACGGCGTCGGGCGTTTCGAGCGCGGCGCCGTCGAGGTCCCGGACGAGCGCGCCCGCGTCGCACATCCCGGCGGCGGCCATGGCCGTCCATTCGCCGAGGCTGTGCCCCGCCATGACGTCGGCCTCGACCCCCAGCTCGGCGAGCGCGGCGGCCAGCAGCCGCCCGGCGCCCAGGACGTCGGCGGCGTGCCCGAGCAGGTCGGTGCGGCCGGTGAGCCCGGGGTCCGGCAGCCCGAAGTGCTCGGCGACGTCGGTCACGCGCGGGTCGAAGGCGGGCTCGAATCCGGGGAACAGGAACGCCAGCCGCCCGCCGTCCGCGAGCAGCGGCCGGGGGGAGAACCACACGTCGCTGCGGCCGCGCCAGGCGGTGCCGCGCTGAAGGACGGCCCGCGCCAGGTCGAGCCTGCGCGGTGTCGGGCCGACGATGGCGAGCCGGCACGGAAGGTCGGGGACGTCCCCGGCGACCTGCGCCAGCAGTTCCTCGTCGGGGGCGGCCAGGGCCTCGGCGAGTTCCCCGGTCGTGCGCGCGGCGAGCCGCAGCACCGCCTCGCCGTCCAGCGGCGCGCCGAGCCCGCGCCGCCGCGCGCGCCGGACGGCCTGCGCCGGCGGCTCCTGCAGGACGAGATGCGCGTTCGCCCCGCCGAACCCGAACGCGTTGACCACGGCCCGCCGCGGGCCGCCGCCGTGCCGCTCCCACTCGGCGGTCTCCCGGACGAGCCGGAGCCTGACGTCCGCCAGCGCCGGATGCGGGTCGTCCACGTGCAGGGTCGGCGGCAGCACGCCGTCGCGCAGCGCGAACGCCGCCTTGATCAGCCCGGCCATCCCGGCGGCGGGCATCGCGTGCCCGATCATCGACTTGACGGTGCCGAGCCCGATCGGCGGGCCCCCCGTGCCGCCGCCCGCGCCGAGGACGCGGCGCAGCGTCGCCAGCTCCGCCTCGTCCCCCGCCGGGGTGCCGGTGCCGTGCGCCTCGACGAGCCCGACAGCGCCGGGCTCCGCCGGGTCGAGGCCCGCGTCGCGCCAGGCGCGCTCGACCGCGAGGACCTGCCCGTCCACCAGCGGGCTCATGATGCTCGTGGCGCGGCCGTCGCTGGACGACCCGGCGCCGAGGACGACCGCGTGGATCCGGTCGCCGTCGCGCTCGGCGTCCGACAGCCGCTTGAGCAGGACCATCCCGGTGCCCTCCGCGAGGAGGGTGCCGTCGGCGGCCCGGTCGAACGGGCGGATCGTCTCGCTCGGGCTGAGCGCGCGCAGCTGGCTGAACAGGCTCCAGACGGTGGCGTGGTGCGCGTGGTGGACGGCCCCGGCCAGCATCGCGTCGGCCTGGCCGCCGCGCAGCGCCCGCACGGCGTGCTCGACCGCCAGCAGCGCCGACGCGCACGCCGCGTCGAGGGTGTAGGCGGGGCCGTGCAGGTCGAAGGTGCCGGCGATGCGCGACGCGGCGAGGCTCGGCACCAGCCCGATCGGCGCGTCCGGGCCGTCCGGGCCCAGCCGCTCGCAGAACGCCCGGCGGATCTCCGCCAGCCGCCGCTCCCCGAGGTCGGGCACCAGCTCGGCGAGGATCGCGGTGACCTGGTGGGACGTCCGGACGCGCTGGTCGTAGCGGGCGACGCCCGGCGTGATGTAGCCGCCGCGCCCGATGACCACGCCGATCCTGGACCGGTCGGGCAGCCGCTCGTCGCCGCCCGCGTCCGCGATCGCGTCCCCGGCGGTGCGCAGCGCGAGGAGCTGGTCGGGTTCCATGCCCCGCACCGCCGCGGGCAGGATCCCGAACCGGGCCGGGTCGAAGGTGGCCAGCTCGTCGACGAACCCGCCGCGCCGGCAGTAGAAGCGGTCGCTCTCCGGGGCGCGCGCGTAGGCGTCCGGGTCGTAGTAGAGCGCGGGGTCCCAGCGGCTGGGCGGCACCTCGGAGATCGCGTCGAACCCGGCGAGGACGTTGCGCCACAGCTCGGCCGCCGACCCGGCGCCCGGGAACACCGCCCCGGCGCCGACGATCGCGATCGGCTCGCGGTCCTCGTTCACCGGACTTCCCCGGTCAGCGCCACGTGCGTCTCGCCGCCGCCCGCGATCTCCCGCAGCAGCGCCGCCGCGCAGGCGTCCGGATCGCTCAGCGCGCACGGGTCGAGGCCGGCGACGAGGACCCGTCCCCGCAGCCGCCTGCGCCACGCGTGCGCGAGCGTTCCGCACGCGTCGTCGGCCGCCGCGTCGCCCGCCCGTCCCCGGTCGCCGGGGGCACCGGCGAGGCCGCAGAGGACGACGAAGAATCCCGCGTCCGGCGGGAGCGCCTCGGCGAGCGCGGCGGCGCTGTCCACCTTCGCCCGATACGCCTGGTCTGGCTCTTCCGGCGTCCCGGCGAGCGCGGCCGCGTGGATCACTCCGTCCAGGCGCCGGTGCGTCAGGCGGACGTTCTCGACGGCGTTCCGGAGGGCCTGCGGGTCCTGCGCGTCACCCGCGTGGTAGCGGACGGACGCCGCGTGCTCCCGCAGGGCCTCCAACGTCATGTCCGATTCGGGGGCGCGGCCCATGAGCTCGATGTGGCAGCCGCTCGTCCGGGCCAGTTCCAGGGCCGTCCGCGCGGCGACCCCGTGCTCGCCGCCGGTCAGCAGGACGACGCCGTCCCGCCCGATCTCCGGGCCTCCGTCGCCGTCCGGCGGCCCGGACGGCGGCAGTTCGAGCCCGCGCCGCAGGCCGCCCTCGTGCCCGACCACGACCGGCGCGCCGGCGGCCAGCAGCTCCGCCATGATCCGCCGGGCGATCGCCCGCGGGGTGTCCTCGGTGTCCAGGTCCAGTGCCCGTACGAGCGCCTCGGGACGCTCCCGCGCGACCGTCCGGGCCAGGCCGCGCAGGCCCGCACCCGGTACCGGATCGCCGACGACGCCGCCGTGGAAGCCGCGCCCGAACGTCCCGCCGGCCCCGCTCGCGAGGACGACCCAGCGCGGGTCGCCGGACAGTGCCCGCCCGATCCCCGCGAACGCCCGGGGCAGCACGCTCGCCGCCCCCGGCCGCAGGGCCGCCAGATGGACGAGCCCGTCGCACGGGCCGTCGGCGTCCTGCGCTGTCCGCGCCTGCGCGCCGTGGCGTTCGAGCAGGCCGCCCAGTTCCAGCGCGATGCCGCAGCCGTCGTCGACGAGGACGAACCGCCGCCCGGCGAAGGCCGTCCCCGACTCCGGCGGCGCGGGCAGCGGATCGAGGTCCACGACCCGCGGAACCCGGCGCACCACCCGGCGGGCGATCGGCGCCTCCGGACGCGGCCACACCTGCCGGTCGGCCTCGCGCCTCCCCGCCGGGACGGCCGCGGCCTCCGCCGCCGGTTCCTCCCGGGCGGCCGGGGCGGGGCCGCCGGACAGGGCCATGGTCCGCACGTGGGCGCCGGTCCTGGCCGGCGGCGGGACGCTCGGACGCGGCGGCTCGGCGGGCGGGTCCGGGCGGGCCGCCGGGACGGGCGCCGCCAGATGCCGCAGGACGACCTCGCGCTGAGCCGCGATGATCTCCCGGCCGGTGCGCAGGTACGCCAGCACGGCGGGGTCGGCCGGGCGGACGTCCGCGACGCGCTCCGGCGGGCGGAGGGCTCCGGCCGGGTAGTCGCCGCCGGCGGTGCGCACATGATGGCCGTTCACGAGCCAGCCGGGCGCGGCGGGAGGGCCGGTGAGCGGGTGGGCGCCGCGTCCGGCGAAGAGGGGCAGCGGGTCGACCGGGACACCGGCGGCGGCCAGCTCGGCGAGCGCGCGCAACAGCGCCACCAGGCCGTTCTCGCCGGGAGCGGCGCAGCTCACGGCGGTGTGCGGCCGGTCGCCGAGGACCGTGCCGGCAAGCTCGGCGAGGGCGCGCCCGGGGCCCGTGTCCACGAACGTGCGGGCGCCCGCGCCGTACATCGCCTCGATCTGCTCGGCGACGCGGACGGGCGCGGCCGGAGCCGCGGCCAGATCGGACGGGCCCGTCTCGTACGGGCGGGCGGTCGTGTTCGCCCAGACCGGGAAGGCGGGCGAGCGGAGGTCGCGGCCGAGGAGGTCGTCGCGGGACGGGGTGGCGCCGGCGCACGCCGCGCCGACCTCGATCATGCCGGTGTCGTCGATGACCCCGGCGGCGCAGAGCGCGGCGAGCTCGCCCTGGCCCTGGCCGGCGGCGAGGTCCGGGTGGACGCCGACGGCGGTGAGCAGCCGGTGCACGGCCAGCCCCGCGATGCCGGTGCCCTCGTGCCGCCCGCCGGCCAGGCGCAGGAGGCGCTGGAGCCGGGGGAAGGCGGCGAAGAGGTCGGCGAGCATGCCGGGCCGTCCGTCCTCGCCCGGGAAGAGGAACGCAACCTGGCCCGGCTCGCCGGGTCCGATGTGGACGCCGGGGGCCGGACGGAACCGCGCGGCGAGGGCGAGCTTCTCCCGGAGGTCGTCCGGCCCGGAGGCCGCGAACGCCGCCTGGACCGGGCCTTCGAGCGACGCGGCGGTCCGGGCGAGGTCGCGCAGCCGGGGCTCCCCGTCCAGCAGGCGCGACAGCCGGTCGATCTCCTCCCGTGCGGCGGCCCGGTCGCCCGCGCGGATCAGGAACAGCTCGGCGGGCCACTCGGCGAGCCCCGACACCGGTTCGGGAGCGCCCTCGTAGCCGGAGAGGACGGCGTGGAAGTGCGCGCGGCCGACCCCGGCTCCGCCCACCCCGGCGAACCGCTCGCCGGGACGGACGGGCCACGGGCGGGCCCCGCGCTCGGACGTCCCCGGAAGCACGCCCGTATGCAGCGCGTACGCGGCCTTGATCAGCCCGGCGCGGCCGTCCGTCTCGGCCAGCCCGACCGCCGACGGCGGGACGCCCGCACGCTCGTGCGCGCGGTCCAGCGCCGGCCGGCCGGTGGATCCGGCGACCGACCGGACCACCGCGTAGATCCGGTCGCCGTCGCGCTCGGCGTCCGCGAGGCGCTTGAGGACGACGCACGCGACGCCCTCGCCGGACGGGGGCGGCGGCTGGCCGTGGACGCGGTCGCACAGGTGGGCGCCGCCGCAGAGCACCATGGCGCTGGAGCCAGCGGCGAGGTCCTTGCAGGCGGCGTCGAGCGCGGCGAGGGACGAGGCGGCGACGGTGCAGGCGGCGCCGCCGAGGCCGAGCCGGTCGGCGATCCGCGCGGCGACCGCGCCGGGGCGGACGCCGTCGAGGGACTCCCCGGCCGGGTGCGGGAGCTGCTCGTCCAGGCCGGGCGGGAGACCGCCGAAGTAGGCCGGGAGCGTCGCGCGCAGGGCGTACGCGGTGCCGAGATCGCCGCCGCCTTCGGCGGCGAAGAACACCGAGGTCCGGGACCGGTCGAACGGACGGTCGGCGTAGCCGGCGTCGCGCAGTGCGCGGGACGCGGTCTCCAGCGAGAGGAGCTGGATCGGGTCGATGCCGCCGAGCGCGTCCGGTGCGATGCCGTGCGCCTCCGCGTCGAACGGGACGTCGGGGAGGGAGGGGGACGCGGCCTCGGCGCCGCCGACGATGTTCGCCCAGTAGCCGTCCGCGTCGCGGGCGCCCGGGAGGACGCAGCCCATCCCGATGATCGCGATGTCGGCCGGGCTCGGGGCGTCCCCTCCGGGCTCGTGCGCGCCGATGCCCAGCTCGGCGGCGCGCGCCGCGAGGAACGCGGTCGCGCCGGCGGTGACCTGCTCGTGCAGGGCGGCGATCCCGGTTCTGGCCGAGCGCAGCACCGCCACCTGCCCCATCGCGTACATGCCCTCGGACCGCTGCCGGACGGGGTCGACCGGCAGGTCGAGCCGCAGGCCCCGGCTCGCGAGGTGCAGCCGCCCGGCGTTCAGCTTCTCCAGGCGGCGCCGCACCTCCTGCCGCGGCGTTCCCGCCTGTTCCAGCTCGCGCCGCGTCTCCTCGAACGTCTCGGTGTAGGGGGTGCGGGCGCAACGGATCGCCTGCCCCGGGGCCGTCTCCAGCAGGACGGTCGCCGCGCAGGCGAGCGCGACGTCCTGGTAGCCGGGCATGATCGCGCCCGCCGCGACCGCCTCCGGCGTGAACAGGTAGGCGGTGCCCATCAGGACGCGGATGGCGGCGCCGCGCGCGGCCAGCGGCCCGGCCAGCGCAGCGACCATCGCGGCGGACCGCTCGTCGTGGACGCCGCCGCCGAACATCACCGACAGCTCGCCGGCGTCGCCGCCGAACGCCATCAGCCGCTCGACCTGCGCGTCCCAGAGCGGGAAGCTCGCGTGCGGTCCGACCGGGCCGCCGCACTCGCCGCCCGCGAAGACGAACTTCCGCGCGCCCTCGTCGAGGAACCGCCCGAGCGGTTCCGGGGACGGGACCTGCAGGTACACGCTGATCCCGGCGGCCTCCAGCGGCGCGGCCTCCGCCGGGCGCCCCGCGCCGATGATCGCGTACGGGGGCCGGGCGGCCCGGACGGCGGCGAGCTGCTCCGCGCGCAGCTCCGGCGGCGCGTTCCCGGGGATTCCGGCGCCCCAGGGCCGGCCGCCGAGCCGGTCGGCGGTCTCCCGCAGCAGGGCCCGCACCCGGCCGGCGTCCATCGGGCCGAGCGCCAGGAACGGCAGGCCGCCCTCCTGCGCGACCGCGCCCGCGAACGCCGACCGGTCGCTGACCTGCGTCATCGGCCCCTGGACGACGACGGGATCGGGACGCGGGGCCAGCGGCTCGACCCGGACGGCGGCCCGGAGATGCGCGACGATCTGCTCGCGGACGGCCCGGACCACTCCCCCGGCCGTCCTGTACCGGTGCGCGAGGGCCGGTACCGCCGCGTCGTGCGGTGCCGCCGCGTCGTGCCCGGACGGGTCCATTTCGCGGACGCGGGCGAGCTGCTCGTCCAGGACGACCCCGGCCGCGCCCCCGGCGACCGCCGCCGCGGCCGTGTGCGGGCCGATGCCGCCCGCCGCGTACACCGGGACGTCGACGTCGGCGAGGAGCCGCTGGAGCAGGATGAACGTGGTCAGGTCGCCGCCTTCGCCACCGCGCGCGATGATGCCCACGTCGTCGGTCAGGCCGCGCCCGGCACGGACGGCGGCGGCCGCGTCCGCCGGATCCGCGACCTCGATCAGCAGGCGGCGCCCGCGGGCGATCCCGGCGACGTCGAGCCAGCCGTCGGCCGCCAGCGCGGCGGCGTCCACCACGACGGTGGCGGCGGCGGGCGGGATCTCCGCCGCGCGGACACCGCAGCCGGGCCGGACGCGGACGCCGAACGGGCCCGTCCACCAGCGGCGCACGTCGGCGAGGGCGGCGAGGGCGGGCGCCCGGTCGGCGCCCAGGTCGAGGACCCCCGTCCCGCCCGCGCGCGCGACGGCCACGGCGAGGTGGGGCTCGGGACGGCCGGACGGAGCGGCCCCGATGATCTCCCCGGGGGCCGGGTGCCCCCGGGACATGCCGTATTCGCCCGTGTCCGCCGTCATGCTTCGGCCCCCCGACGTCCCGTGCGCCAACAACGGAGCGCCACACTACGGTCGGCGACACGTTGATTACCGAGACGACACACCTATGGGCGTGTTGCTGGCGGCACCGCAAAGAAGATTGGTACGTCCCTTGGCGTCCGGAAGACCCGCCAGGGCCGGGGTCAGCCGGGGACGGCGGCGCGCTGGGCGCGGATCCCGTGCCGGACGATGCCCTCGTCGAGCCACCGGTCGAGGTGCCGCCACGTGGTCGATCTGGCCTCGCGCCCGGTCAGCACGCCGAGGTGGCCGCCGGACGCGATCTCGAACCGCACCTCCGGCGCCCCGCCCAGCAGGCCGACCAGCGGCCGGACGGCGCGGACGGGCGCGAATCCGTCGCCGCGTCCCGCGACGGCCAGCACCGGCACGCCGATCCGGCCGAGATCCACGCCCCGGCCGCCGATCTCCAGGCCGCCGCGCAGCAGCGCGCCGCCGTCCAGAAGGGCACGGTAAATCCGCCGGGCGGCGTGCCCCGGATAGGCGATCAGCAAATGCCGGAAATGATCCATGGCCTCGATCTGCGCGAGGAAATCGGCGTTGTCGAGATGGCTCAGTATTGTGCAGGGACGCAGGAGGAATCTGTCCACGCCGGTCCGGTTCGCCGGCGGCGGGGCGAGCCGCGCCGCCGTCGCGTCCACCGGCGCGGCGACCGCGGCGACCGACGCGATCGGCAGGCCCGGGTCGGCGGCGGCGGCCAGCAGCGCGATGATCCCGCCGAGGCACCAGCCGACGAGCTGGACGGGCTGGCCGCCCGCGTCCCGGCTGACCGCCCGGATCGCGCCCGGCAGCACGTTCCCGACCCATCGCCGGACGCCCAGGTCGGGCTCGTCGTACCGGGGCGCCCCGTGGTCGAGCAGGTAGCTGCGGCGGCCGGCGCGGACGACGTGCTCGGCGAGGCTGCACCCGCGGCGCAGGTCGTAGCAGCGGGCCGGCGCGCCCGGCGGCGGCACGAACAGGACCGGCGGACCGGCCGGCACCAGCCCCTCCGGCGGACGGTAGCGGCGCACCGTCCGCCCCGGCTCGTCGTCGATCGTCTCCGCCGGCATCGGCCGCAGATCGGCGAGCCGGCCGGGCCGGGCCAGCCGGAGGAGATTGGACGTCGCGTCTCGCATGCCTCGCGGGGAGAGGATCATTTCGTCAGTATCCATCCGCATTCGTGGAGAACAGCGGCGGCGCATTGACCAAAGGCGGCCTCCGCCGTCCAGGCCATTAATACACTGGTCACCGGCTCCCGGAAATCACCCCGCTGTGAAGCCTGCGTGAATTCGGATTGACAGCGCGGGCCAGAGGTGGCCTCGTGAGAATCTCGCACGCCGCCGCGACCTGGCGCATAATGACGATCACAGTCCGTGGCGACCCGAGGCGGCCCGGACCCCGTGCGGGCCGCCCCAGCGCCCCCCGCCGCGCCGCCTCTCCCTTCTCTTCCCTCCTCGTCTGCCCTGCGCCGGTTCGACGGCGGCATCGAGGGGACGGGTGGTGGTGTGAGACGCTGGAGGCGGAGGTGGCGATGCCGGATCCTCTCCTGACGGAGATCGGCTGGGCGGGGTCGGCGCTGCGGCTCGCCGGCCGGTTCACGCCCGGCGTGCCCGTCCCCGAGATCGAACTGCTGCTGCACGAGCACGGTGACGGTGAGCAACTGCGCGTGCCCGTCACCGCCGACACCCGCGACGGCGTCGTCATCTTCGAGGCGGAGGTGGACGTCGCGTCCATCGTGGGCGGGCGGCACCTGCCGGGCAGGCTCTGGGACGTCAACCTGGCGATCGGCGCGCCGCCCTCGCACAGCGTCGTACCGCTGGGGCATGTCCCGGGCCTGGACGCGTCACCGCAGCGGCGTTTCCTGCCCGATTCCGCCACGGTCACCGCCTACTTCGGCACCGACGGCGGCTTCAAGATCGACGTGGGCGGGCGCTCGCACTCCGCCGGATCCGTCCGCGCCGACGGGACGAGCTGGAACGAGCGGCGCGCCGAGATCATCGTCACCGGGCACGTCGACCTGCGGGAGATCAGCATGCCGATCTCCGGGACGCTGCTGCTGAGCCAGCCTCCCTCGGACCGCAGGTTCGAGGTCATCGCCATGCTGGAGGAGCATCCCGGCCGGCTCTGCTACACCGCCGCCGTCCCGGTGACGCGGGCGTTCATCGACGACCCGCTGCCGCGCGGCATCTGGGAGGTCTCCCTCTGCCTCGGCTTCTCCGGGATGCACCGCGAGATGCGGCTGCTCGCCCCCGACGAGCCGGTGGACGTCCAGGTGTGGCGACGGCTCCGGCACGTGCGGGTGACGTCCTCGGCCGCGCCGGACCCGCTGACGATCACCGTCGGGCACGCCTGAACGGCCCGTCCCACGGGAACTGCCGGGAGGCCCCCACCACCGCCGACAGCAGCACCACGACGGCCGTCCCGCCGGCCAGGTTGATGCCGGACGTCGCGAGCGCCGCGTCGAACGGCCCGCGCATCGTCAGCGGCAGCACGGTCAGCAGGAACACGGCGATCGCGCCGATGCACGCGAACGCCCGGACGGGACGCGCCGCCGTCGCGAGCAGCAGGTGCATCAGCGCGGTCGCCTGGATCGTCGCCGCCATCGCGCACAGCGCGTAACTGGTCGCGGCGGGCGTCGCGGCGGTGTGCCCGCCCGCGAACACCGGGACCTCCACGCCGAGCATCGTGCGCAGCGCCATCACGGCGGCGAACGCGAGACCGCCGCCGACCAGCGACGCGGAGATCCCCGTCCACCACAGCGGGCGCAGCGGCGGCCCGGACTCGGCGGCGATCTCCTCGTGCAGCGCGACGAAGTCCTCGTACCGCTTCGGCGGCGCCTCCACCGGGCGCCGCCGCGCCGTGGAGGGACACCGGAACGACCGTTCCCAGGGCCGTGGCGCAGGACGGCCGGCGTGCCTGCCGGGCAGGCCGCCGGGGTACCGCCCGGATGGCGAGTCGGGCATGTTCCCTCCCCCGGGTGCGAACGTAGGTGTGCTACCCGACACCGATGGGGGGAACTCGCCCATGCTCGACAATTTGCAGTTGTTTGGCCACGTACCCCCCGGCATGGCGACGCCCCCGGGAGGTTCCCGGGGGCGTCGTCTCGCCGGTCGTCAGACCTGGCCGGCCTTCTCCAGCGCCGCGCAGCAGGTGCCGGTGACCAGCCGGGCCACCACGTACGGGTCGACGTTGGCGTTCGGGCGGCGGTCCTCGATGTAGCCCTTCTTCTCCACCTCGACCTGCCACGGGATGCGGACGGACGCGCCGCGGTCCGACACGCCGTAGCTGAACGTGCTCCACGCGGCCGTCTCGTGCATCCCGGTCAGCCGGCGCTCGATGTCGGCGCCGTAGTTCGCGACGTGCTCGTCCGCCTTCTCGGCGAGCGCCTCGCACGCCGTGATGATCGCGTCGTAGCCCTCGCGCATCGCCTTGGTCGAGAAGTTCGTGTGCGCGCCGGCGCCGTTCCAGTCGCCCTCCACCGGCTTCGGGTCGAGGGTCGCGGACACGTCGTGGTCCTCGGCGATGCGGTACAGCAGCCACCGGGCGACCCACATGTGGTCGCCGACCTCGATCGGGCCCGCCGGGCCGATCTGGAACTCCCACTGCCCGGGCATGACCTCGGCGTTGATCCCGGAGAGCTTCAGGCCGGCGTCGAGGCACGCGTCCATGTGCCGCTCGACGATGTCGCGCCCGAAGACCTCGTCGGCGCCCACGCCGCAGTAGTAGAAGCCCTGCGGGGCCGGGTAGCCGCGCTCGGGGAAGCCGAGCGGACGGCCGTCCTTGAAGAACGTGTACTCCTGCTCGATCCCGAACCAGGAATCCTGGTCGGCGTACTGCTCGGCGATCGGACGCAGCCTGGCGCGCTCGTTGGTCGCGTGGGGCGTCCCGTCCACGAGGAAGACCTCGCACAGGACGAGCTTGTTGTCGCCGCCCCGGATGGGGTCGGGGCAGGAGAACACCGGCTTGAGCACGCAGTCCGAGTGGTCGCCGGGCGCCTGGTTGGTGCTGGACCCGTCGAACCCCCAGTCCGGCAGATCTGCGCCGTCGGCGAGGATCCTCGTCTTCGACCGCAGGCGGGCGGTCGGCTCGGTGCCGTCGATCCAGATGTACTCGGCCTTGTAGCTCAACGTCGGTCCTCTCGTGTCTGCCTGGCCTCACGGGTTCGGCCCTACAGAACGTGCCAACCGGGCATTTCGCATCTGTTGCCCGTATGTGAACGCCATGTAACACGCAACGTGACCTGCGGAGACCTTCGTCACACGAACCGTCCCGGGACGGGGCCGGGCGGCGTTTGCCACAAAGCCCCCCGACTGTTTACTTCACCGGCCCCGGCAGATTACGCCGCCCGTTCCAAGATGATCGAGGAATGCCGTCCCGGCTCGCGCCGCGGCGGATCCTTACCCAGAAGAAACAGAACGGGGGAAAACGGATGAGGCGGATTTTCTCGGCCTCGCTGGGCACGGTCGTCGTGCTGGCGGGGCTCGCCTCCGTCGCGCCGGCGAGCCAGGCGGCCGGCGGCGGCGGGCGTACCCATGTCGTCCTGCCCGGCCACTCGATCCAGGCGACCGTCGACCGCGCCAGACCCGGCGACACCATCCGGCTCAAGGCGGGGCACTACGAGGGGGGAGTCCTCGTCCGCAAGCGCCTCACCATCCGGGGTGAGGGCAACAAGACCATCCTGCGCCCTGGCCACCACGACCACTGCGCGAAGGCCGGCGCGCCCGGCATGGGAATCTGCGTGATCGGCCGGTCGAAGCACCCCGTCGAGGGCGTGACGATCCGGAACCTGAGCGTGCAGGGCTTCAAGGGCAACGGCGTGCACGGCATGTACACCGACCGCCTGGCGGTGCTGGCCGTCCTCGCCAAGAAGAACGGCGAGTACGGCATCGCCGAGTTCCGTTCCACCCGCGGCCGGTTCGTCTGGAACTGGACCCTCGACAACGACGAGGACGCCGGCCTCTACGTCGGGGACACCGCCAACGCCCGCGGAACCGAGGTCGCCTGGAACCACTCCATCGGCAACACGCTCGGCGTCCTCGTCCGGCACGCCCACCACGTCAACGTCCATGACAACGACATCGCCGGCAACTGCGTCGGCGTCGCCCTCATCGACGACGGCCAGAAGGGCGGGCAGGGCCACAACAACGTCTGGAAGAACAAGGTCTACAAGAACAACCGGTCCTGCGCCGGGCACGGGCCCGTCCCGCCGCTCGGCGGCACCGGGATCCTGTTCTTCGGCGGCGAGCACAACACCGTCAAGAAGAACATCGTCAAGTACAACCGCGGCACGCTGGCCTACTCCGGCGGCATCGTCCTCTTCCCGGGCGTCGCCCCCGAGCACGGCCACGCCCGTCCGGCCCGCCACAACCTGATCAAGGCCAACGTCGCCCGCGGCAACGCGCCGTACGACCTGGTGAACAGGAGCGGCAGCAGGACCAACCGCTTCGTCCACAACAAGTGCCACACCTCGACGCCCCGCGGTCTCTGCTGACCTGACACGCGGGCATCATGAAGACCCCTTTCCCATGTCCGGGATCGGGGTCTTCTGGCGTTCCGCGTCCCGTGGGGGTCTGCCGCGCAGAAACCGTTCCCCGAGCGGGGTCAGCGCATGGTGCACCGTCTTGCCCCGGCGCTCGCTGGTGATGAGACCGGCACCGCGCAGGGCGGTGGCATGCTGGGACGCGGACGCCGCGCTGACCCCGAGCCGGTCCGCGAGCGCCCCCGTGGTGAGCTCCCCGTCCGCGACCGACTGGAGCACGGCCGCCCGGGTCCGGCCGAACACCCGCGGAAGGGCGGCCCGGCTCGTGCCGCTGAGCGGCCGGGACGTCGGGAGCACCACGGTCGCCGGGCCGGCTCCGGCCATCAGGACGCGCGGCCCCGTGACGAACGGCGAAGGCATGAACACGACCCCGCGCCCCTGGAGCCGGACGTCGCCGTCGCACAGCGTCTCGATCTCCCGGCTCGCCCTGGCCGGCGCACTCGCCGACGTCCCCGCCCGCTACACGTCCCGCGCCCCGGCGCCGAAGACGATCACCGAGCAGGTCCAGCAGCAGTACTTCTACGCCGCCTACGACCGGGGCGCCTTCTGGGGCCTCAACCGCACCGACATCGAGGCCCGCGCGGGCGGGAACCCGTCCTGGAACACCGGCGTCGACTACCGCAGGCTCTTCGCCCGCTCCAGCCAGAAATCCCTGGTCGAGCAGGAATACCGCGAGGCCGGCCTGAGCCTCCGCAAGGACCTGGGACGCCTGAACGCGGCACCGCGCATCAAGGCGGATCCCAACGCCGTCCGCCATCTGGACCGCTACGGCACCCCCACCGGCCGAACCCCCTGGCCGGTGGTCACCCTCCACTCAACGGGAGACGGCAACGTCCCGCCGGAGAACCAGCGCTGGTACGCGAGCCAAGTCCGGCGAGCAGGCACCCCGACCAACCTGAGGCAGCTCTACGTCGACCGCGGCAACCACTGCACCTTCACCGCGTCCGAAGAGATAGTGACGCTGCAAACCCTCCTCACCCGCCTGAACACCCACCACTGGCCCAGCACCCGCCCGACGACCCTCAACCTGACCGCAGCCGGGTTCACCCCCGTCCACCAGACCGTCTTCGACCCTGACCCCGAGCCGGGCCTCCACCCGACGACCCCGGCCTTCACCCGTCACCACCCGTCCCGCTACCTCCGCCCATGACCACGGGGGCACGACCCCCTGTTTCCGCCGCGGAAACAGGGGGTCGGCTGCCGTCCGAATCGCGATGGCCGCTACTCCGCGTAAGGCTGGTCGGCCCCCTGGGCGCTGTAGCTGAGGCTCCAGATGTAGCCGTCCGGGTCCGCGAAGGTGCCGCCGTACCCGCCCCACGACAGGGGGCCGGCCGGCTTGAGGATCGTGGCGCCGGCCTTCTCGGCCGCCGCGATGATCTCGTCGACCCGCGCCTCGCTCCGGACGACGTAGGTCAGGACCATCCCGCTGAAGCCGCTGCCCTCCGGGCTCGTGCCCACCTGGCCTGCCAGCCCCTCCCGGCCGTAGAAGCCGACGAGCGAGGACCCGTCCGACGAGAAGATGATCGAGACGCCGTAGTCGTCCTTGATCTCCCAGCCGAGCCCCTCGGTGTAGAACTGCTTGGTCCGGTCCATGTCCTGGACGCCGATGAGGATCGTGCTGACATGCGCTTTCATACCTTGTCCCCTTTGGACTCGCGGTCTCGGTGTCACATCGGCGTGGTTTCGCCGGTCAGTCGGTATGACAGGCCCGGACGGAGGAATGTGACGGATGGTCGAGCACGACTGGCTGAACGAGCGGTTCGCCGAGCACCAGGGCCGCCTGCGGGCGCTGGCCTACCGGATGCTCGGCTCCCCCACCGAGGCCGAGGACGCGGTGCAGGAGGCGTGGCTGCGGGTCGGCCGCGCCGACACCGGCCAGATCGAGAACCCCGGCGGGTGGCTGACCACGATCGTCGCCCGCGTCTGCCTGAACATGCTCGAAGCACGCCGGACCCGGCGCGAGGAGTCCACCGGTGCGCTGCCGCCTGAACCGGCCGCGCCGCACGCGATCCCCCAGGCCGATCCCGAGGACGAGGCACTGCTGGCCGATGCGCTCGGCGTCGCGCTGACAGTGGTCCTGGACACGCTGACTCCCACCGAGCGCCTGGCGTTCGTCCTGCACGACGTCTTCGCCGTCCCGTTCGCGGAGATCGGCGCCATCATCGACAAGTCCCCGGCCGCCGCCCGCCAGCTCGCCAGCCGGGCCCGCCGCCGGGTCCAGGGAGCAGCCGAGGAATCCGATGCCGCGCGATCCCCGAAACGAGAGATCGTCGCCGCCTTCCTCACCGCCTCCCGCAGCGGAGACTTCACCGCCCTGCTCGAACTGCTGGATCCGGACGCCGCCGTCGGCGAGATCCGCGGCGCCGACGAGGTGGCGGCCTTCTTCGCCGGACGGGCCAAGGCCGCCCGCCTCGCCCTCGTCGACGGCGTCCCGGCAGCGGTCTGGTCCCACCACGGCCGCCCGAAGGCCCTCTTCACCTTCACCATCACCGCCGGAAAGATCATCCGCATCACCATCGACACCGCCCCGGACCGGCTCCGCGACCTCGACATCGTCTTCCTCTCCGCCGAACGGCGATGACCAGACCGGACGGCGGCATGAATCTCAAGCTCGCCCCTTGCACGATCACCGGGCCGTCTCACCTTCCTGGCCGAGGACTGCGACGCCACCTTCGAGCACATCGAGGCCACCGGCGCCGAAGTGATGCAGGAGCCGGTCGACCACCCGATGGCGTCCGCACCTGCGCATTCCTAGACCCCGCCCGAAAGACCGATGAGTTCGGCAAGCGGGCATGGTCCACACGTACAGACCGCAGTACGTGACCCTCGGAGGAGCCATGACCACCAAGGCACTACCGCCCGTCGTCGACGCCGAGACCTGGCAACGCCATCTCGACGAGTTGCGCGTCCGGGAGAAGGCGGCGACCCGGGAACTCGACGCGATCGCCGCCCAGCGCCGCCACCTGCCGATGGTCGAGATGCCCGAGTACACCCTGGAAGGCGAGGAGGGACCGGTCCGACTCGCCGACATCTTCGACGGCAAGTCCCAACTGATCGTCTACAACCACATGTGGTTCCCCGGCGAGACCTGGCAGTGCCCAGGCTGCACCGGCTTCACCTCCCAATTCACGCGCCTGGAGTTCCTGGATGCCTACGACGCCAGGTTCGTCATAGTCACCCAAGGCCCGATAGACGAGGCCCTCGCCTACAAACGCCGCGTCGGAAACAAGATGACGTGGTACTCCACCGCGAACAACTCCTTCGGCACCGACGTGGGCGCACCACCCGGCGGCGGCTTCGCGGTCAACGTCTTCCTACGCGACGGAGACACCGTCTACCGCACCTGGCACACCAACGGCCGAGGCACCGAGCAACTCACCCACTCCTTCGCCCTGATAGATCTCCTGCCATACGGCCGCCAGGAAGAATGGCAGGACTCTCCCAAGGGCTGGCCGCAATCCCCCACCTACACCCGCTGGCCCGGCTCAGAAGCCATCGCCGCCCACTACGGCCCTGACGCATGACGAACCGAGCCCAACCTCAGGAACCCGATCGTCCGCGAACCCACAACACGCATACCCCACCGGAGCGCCGGTGAGCCGCCCCGCCCCGGACCCGGCCCCGCGAAGCCCAAAGGCCATGGTCCGTGGCGGCGGATCATGGCCTTTGACGTGGGTGGGCGCGGACGGTTTCGAACCGCCGACTCCTCGCTTGTAAGGCGAGTGCTCTACCCCTGAGCTACGCGCCCTTGTTGCCGGGAAAGCGTACCCGGTTCGCGGGGGCGATCGCGAAACGGTTTCCGGAGGGTGGGCGGGTGGTGTCGTGAGCGGGCACGGCGGGGCTGGTCAGGAGGTGGGGGTGAGGTGGGTCAGGGCGGTGGCCAGGCGGTCGGTCGCGGTGGGGACGGAGGCCGGTGGCATGCCGTCGAAGAGGGTCATGGCGAAGCGCATCAGGGCGGGGTGGGAGAGGCCCTGGCGTGTTACCAGTCGCATGACGTGGGGGTTTTCGATGGCTCGGGTGAAGGCGCGGCCGAGGGTGAAGGGGGCGCCGTTGGCGCGGCGGACGGCGGACGGGTACGAGCGGAGGGTCCTCTCCGGGAAGGGGCCGTGGAAGGCCGCGGTGATCACTTCGGCGGCCAGGCGGCCCGCCTCCAGGGAGTAGGCGATGCCTTCGCCGCTGAACGGGTTGACCATGCCGCCCGAGTCGCCGACCAGGAGGAGGCCGGGGAGGTAGTGGGGGCGGCGGCTGAAGCCCATGGGGAGGGCTGCTCCGCGTAACGGGCCTGCGGCGTTCTCGTCCGTGAAGCCCCAGGTGGAGGGGAGGGTCTTCAGCCAGTTGGTGAACAGGTGGTGGTAGTCGGGGTGGTCGGTGCGCAGGAGGGCCACGCCTACGTTGCAGGTGCCGTCGCCCATGCCGAAGATCCAGCCGTAGCCGGCGGGGGCCAGGTCGAGCCAGATCTCCAGGTGGGCGTCGTCGTGGCGGGGGCTGCGGTAGTAGCGGCGGCCCGCGATGCCGATCGGGCGGTCGCGGCGGGGGTGCAGGCCCAGGGCGACGGAGAGGCGGGACGAGGCGCCGTCCGCGGCGATCACCAGGCGGGAGCTGCGGAGTCCGTCGGTGGTGCGGACGCCGGTTACCCGGCCGCGGGACCGGACGGGTGCGGTGACCTTGGTGTTCTCGAGGAGTGTCGCGCCGGCTGAGACCGCTTGGCGGGCCAGGAGCTCGTCCAGGTCGCTGCGGGTGCGGGTCAGGCCGTGGCTCGACGGCCATGGGAGTTCCAGCCTGCGGCCCGCGCCGATCAGGCGGACGCCCTCGGTGCGGAACCAGCCGGAGAGGTCGATGTCCAGGGAGCGGAGTTCGTCGACCGCGCGGGGTGTCAGGCCGTCGCCGCACACCTTCTCGCGAGGGAAGGACGTCTTCTCCAGCATGAGGACGTCCAGGCCGGCGCGAGCCAGGTGGCAGGCGGCGGACGATCCGGCGGGGCCGGCTCCGACCACGATGACATCGTGCATCACAGGTTCTGATTGAACCAGTCGGCCGCTTGCATGGTCACCTCTTCCAGGGCACCCGGCTCCTCGAACAGGTGGGTCGCGCCGGAGACGATGTGGATTTCGGAGTGGTCCAGTTTGCCCGCCGCCTGCTCGTTGAGGGCCAGCACTTCGGTGTCGCGGCCGCCGACGATCAGGAGGACGGGGGCCTGGACGCGCGGCAGGGACGGGCCCGCCAGGTCGGGGCGCCCGCCCCGGGAGACGACCGCGCCGATGCGGGGGCGGGCCGCGGCGGCGGCGAGGGCGGCGGCGGCGCCGGTGCTGGCGCCGAACAGGCCGAGGGGGAGGCCGGCGGTGTGCGGGGCGGACTCCAGGCCCTCCGTGAGGCGGTCGATCGCGCCGATCAGCCGGAGGGTGAGGAGTTCTATGTCGAAGCGCAGAGTGGCGGTGAGGCGGTCGACCTCGTCCTCGTGCTGGGTGAGCAGGTCGATGAGCAGCGTGCCGATGCCGGCGGCGTTGAGGCCCTCGGCGACGGCGCGGTTGCGGGGGCTCAGCCGGGAGCTGCCGCTGCCGTGCGCGAACAGGACGACGCCGGTCGCGCCGTCCGGGATGGTCAGGTCACCGGGCAGTTCGGCGTCCTTCAACCTCAGCGTGATCATGTGTTGGGCGGTTCCGCGCTGATGTCGGCGAGGGCCGAGCGCTCGTCGCGCTGGACGGCCAGGTCGCCGATGGACACCATGCCGATGGGGCGGTCGCCGTCCACGACCGGGATCCGGCGGACGGTGTGCTCGCGCATCAGCCGCACCGCCTCCTCGGCGTCCTCGCCGGGCGCGACCGTGATCAGGTTGGTGCTGCAGATGTCGGCGACGGTCGTGCCGGACATGTCGCGCTGCGCGGCGACGGCGCGGACCACGATGTCCCGGTCGGTGACCAGGCCCCGCAGCCGCCCCTCGTGGACGACGAGGACGTCGCCGATGCCGTGCTGCCGCATGAGGTCCCCGACCTCGACCAGGGACGTGTCCGGGGACACCGCCACCGGCACCGGCGTCATCACCTCGTTCACCTTCTGGGCCATGAGCGAACCCTCCCTCGGGCGCTCGCCTACCCAGCGGCGGACGGGATATGTCAGCCGGAAGTGTCGGGCCCGTCCTGCTCGGCGAGGAACCGCTCGAACTGGGCGCCGAGCTCGTCGGCGGTGGGCATGTCCTGCGACTCGGCGAGGAGGTTGTCGCGCTCGGCGGCGCCGGCGAACGCGTCGTACTGCTGCTCCAGGGCCCGGACGACCTTCTCGACCTCGTCGTTGCCGTCCACCTGCTCGGCGATGTCGGCGTCGGTGGCGGCGGCCGCGTCGCGGAGCCGGTCGACGGGCAGCGCCAGCCCGGTCGCGGAGACGATCGCCTCCAGCGCGGCGACGGCGGCGGCCGGGTAGGCGGACTGGGCGAGGTAGTGCGGGACGTGCACGGCGAACCCGACGGCGTCGTGCCCGGCCTCGCCGAGCCGCAGCTCCAGCAGCCCGGCCGCGCTGCCGGGCACCTGCACCTTGTCGAACCACGAGTTCTTGGTGATCAGCTCGGGCCGGGTGGCGTGCGCGGTGGTGCCGACGGGACGGGTGTGCGGGACGCCCATCGGGATGCCGTGGAAGCCGACGACGACGCCGACGCCGATCTTGTCGACCAGGTGGACGACGGAGGAGGTGAAGCCCTCCCACAGCCGGTCGGGCTCGGGCCCCGACAGCATCAGGAACGGGCTGCCGGCTTCGTCGCGCAGCAGCCGGACGACCAGCTCGGGCGCGTCGTAGGCGGACCAGTGGTCGCGGTCGAACGTCATCGGCGGCCGGCGGGCCCGGTAGTCGATCAGCGAGTCGACGTCGAAGCGGGCGATCACGCGGTGTTCAAGTGACTCCAGGAGGTGCTCGCGCACGAGCTGCCCGGTGGATCCGGCGTCCACGAAGCCGTCGAGGCTGTGCAGCAGCACCGGACCCGTCATCTCCGGCAGGTCGGCGTCGAGCTCGTACAGATCCTCAGGGTTAAGCAACTTCTCCCCCACCTCTACATGTCGTCAACCCAACATTAGGACATGTGGAGGCTCATCCCCGGATCGGACGTGACGTGGGTCACTTGAAGACGCGGCTGGCGAGGAAGTCGTCCGGGTGGAGGGTGGTGAGGTCTTCGCGGCCCACGTCGCCGCCCTGGGCCAGGAGGCGGTTGGCGTGGCGGAGGCGGGCGCGTTCGATGGCGTTCCGGACGGAGCGGGCGTTGGCGAAGCGGGGCTGCGCGCGGCGCCGGGAGAGGTAGTCGCGGAAGACCGGTTCGGCCTCGGGGGCGAGGCCGTAACCCTCCCGCTCCATCATCAGGTGTCCGATGGCCTCCAGTTCGCCGGGTTCGTAGTCGGGGAAGTCGATGTGGTGGGCGATGCGGGAGCTCATGCCGGGGTTGGACGCGAAGAAGGAGTCCATGCGGTCCTTGTAGCCGGCGAGGACGACGACCAGGTCGTCCCGCTGGTTCTCCATGACCTGGAGGAGGATCTCGATGGCCTCCTGCCCGTAGTCGCGCTCGTTCTCGGCCCGGTACAGGTAGTACGCCTCGTCGATGAACAGCACGCCGCCCATGGCCCGCTTCAGGACCTCCTTGGTCTTGGGCGCGGTGTGGCCGACGTACTGGCCGACGAGGTCGTCGCGGGTGACGGAGACGAGGTGGCCGCGGCGGATGTAGCCGAGGCGGTGCAGCAGCTCGGCGAGCCGGACGGCGACGGACGTCTTGCCCGTCCCGGGGCTGCCGGTGAAGCACATGTGCAGGTTGGGACGTCCGGAGTCGATGCCGAACCGGGCGCGGACGCGGTCCACGAGCAGCAGCGCCGCGATCTCCCGGATGCGGGTCTTGACGGGGGCGAGGCCGACGAGTTCGGCGTCGAGGGCGTCCAGGACGGAGTCCGCCTGCGACTCGGCGCGCTCCCTGGCGAGGTCGACGCGGGCGCCGGGGGGGAGCGGCTCCCCGGTGGCGGGAGCTTGGGAAGAGTCCACCGGGGAGCCGTTCTGGCGCATCCCGAAGCCGGGGCGTTCGGTCAACGTCCCGCTCCGTACCGGTCGCCCTCCGGCCGGTCGAGCGCGTAGGGGTGGAGCGTGTACTGGACGCGCCGGTCGGACGTCTCGGTCCGGTCGAGCCGGAAGCCGGGCTCCTCGGCGGGACGCTGCACGAGGAACTGCAGCGCCGTGGTCTGCCGCCCGTAGCGGGCGTCGTAGGCGTTCAGCCGGATGTAGCGGTCCGGGTACGCCTTGCGGCACTCGTTGATCTCGTACACGACGCCGGCCGGGTCGGCGAGGTCGAACATCGGCAGGCCCCACATCTCCCAGTAGGAGTTGCGCGGGTGCGGGTCGTCGGTGAACTCGACGGAGCAGGGCCAGCCCTGGTCGAGGGCGTAGGCGACCTGCCGGGCGATGTCCTCGTCGGTGAGGTCGGGCAGGTACGAGAAGGTTCCTTGAGTGATTCGCATCAGACGCTCACCGGGGTCTCAACAACGTCGGGGGTGTCGGTGGATTCGTACGTGAAGGTGATATCGCCCCAGGTGGACAGGGCGACGTCCAGCTCGCGGCTCTGCTTGGCGGCGGCGCGCAGGATGTCGGGGCCTTCGGCGAGGTAGTCGCGGCCCTCGTTCCGCGCCTTGATCATCGCTTCGAGCGCGACGCGGTTGGCGGTGGCGCCGGCGGCGATGCCCATCGGGTGGCCGATCGTCCCGCCGCCGAACTGCAGGATCGAGTCCTCGCCCAGGTAATGCAGGAGCTGGTGCATCTGCCCGGCGTGGATGCCGCCGGACGCGACGGGCATCGTGCCCGGCATCGACGCCCATTCCTGGTCGAAGTACAGGCCCTTCACCGGGTCGGCCTCCACCTTGTCCAGGCGGAGCGTGTCGTAGTAGCCGCGGACGCTGTTCGGATCGCCCTCCAGCTTGCCGACGACCGTCCCCGCGTGGATGTGGTCGACGCCCGCGAGCCGCATCCACTTGGCGATGACGCGGAAGTTCACGCCGTGCGACTTCTGCCGCGTGTAGGTGGAGTGCCCCGCGCGGTGCAGGTGCAGGATGAGACCGTTCTTGCGCGCCCAGTTGGCCATCGACTGGATCGCCGTGTAACCGATGGTGAGGTCGATCATCACGATGACGCTGCCCAGTTCCTTGGCGAACTCGGCGCGCTCGTACATGTCCTCCATCGTCGCGGCGGTGACGTTGAGGTAGTGGCCCTTCACCTCACCCGTGGCGGCCTGCGCCCTGTGGACGCCCTCCATGCAGTAGAGGAAGCGGTCGCGCCAGCGCATGAACGGCTGGGAGTTGATGTTCTCGTCGTCCTTGGTGAAGTCGAGGCCGCCTCGGAGGGCCTCGTAGACGACGCGTCCGTAGTTGCGCGCCGAGAGCCCGAGCTTGGGCTTGACCGTGGCGCCCAGTAGCGGACGCCCGAACTTGCCCAGGTACTCGCGTTCCATGACGATGCCGTGCGCCGGCCCCTGGAACGTCTTCACGTAGTGGGTCGGGATCCGCATGTCCTCCAGGCGGAGCGCCTTCAGCGCCTTGAACCCGAAGACGTTCCCGATGATGGACGACGTCAGGTTCGCGATCGACCCCTCCTCGAAGAGGTCGAGGTCGTAGGCGATGTAGGCGATGAACTGGTTCTCCTGCCCGGGAACCGGCTCCACCTTGTAGCACTTGGCCTGGTAGTTCTCGTAGGCGGTGAGCCGGTCCGTCCAGACGACGGTCCACGTCGCGGTGGACGACTCGCCCGCCACGGCCGCGCCCGCCTCCTCCGGCGGCACGCCCGGCTGCGGCGTGATCCGGAAGGCGGCGAGGATGTCGCTGTCCTTCGGCTCGTAGTCCGGACGCCAGTAGCCCATCTCCGCGTAGGGGATCACGCCCGCCGACCATCTGCCCGAGCTCATCGCCGCTCCTTCCTGGACGACCGGGCGCGGCGCACCGCCCCGGTGAAGGACGGCATGTCCCAGGGGGATTCGGAGCGGAGCGCCGCGTCCCGGTCGCGTGCAACCGTGACGCCTCGAAGCTTCGCCTCCCGATACTTGCGATGTCCATCAAGTGTTCTACGGTGACAATCAAGCATTCACTTGAACGAGGAGGCCGGGAGATGACGGAGGCGCGGCTGCGGACGTTCGTCGCGCTCGCCGACACCGGGTCGGTGCGGGCGGCGGCGCGTCGGCTGTACGTGACCGAGTCGGCGGTCTCGGCGGCGGTCGCGGCGCTGACCCGCGATCTCGGCGTGGCACTCGTCCAGAGGGTGGGCCGCGGCCTCCGGCTGACCCCCGCCGGGGCCGTCTACGCCGGGTACGCGCGGCAGGTCCTCGGGCTGCTGGAGGAGGGGCGGGCCGCGGCGCGCGGCGCGGCCGACCCGGGACGCGGGCCGCTGCGCCTGGCGGCGGTGACGACGGCCGCCGACCAGATCCTCCCCGAGCTGCTCGCCTCGTTCCGGACGCGCTGGCCGGACGTGGAGCTGGCGCTCGAGGTGGGGCCGCGCCGCCAGGTGTGGAGCAGCCTCGCCGCGCACGAGGCCGACCTGGTGCTGGCCGGCCGCCCGCCCGCCGAGGTCGCGGCCACCGTGCTGGCCCGGCGCCCGAACGAGCTGGTGGTCGTGGGAGCGCCCGGCCTCGCGGACGGTTTCGCGCCGGCCCGCACCCCCTGGGTCATGCGGGAGCCCGGCTCGGGGACGCGGGCGACCGCCGACGCCTACCTGACCGAGCACGAGGTCGCGCCGCCCCGGCTCGTGCTCGGCTCCAACGGCGCGGTCATCGCGGGCGCGGCGGCCGGGCTGGGGGTCGCGCTCGTGTCGCGGGACGCGGTCGGCGCCGAACTCGACGCCGGGCGCCTGGTGGTGGTGGACGCGCCGGGCATGCCGCTCGACCGGCCCTGGCACGCGGTCGGCGGCGCCGCGCCGACCCCGACGACGCTGCTGTTCGTCCGGCACCTGCTCGACGCGCCGGGATGGGAGCCCGCTAAGGCAGGCTCCACAGCGACACCGACAGCAGGCCCAGGCTGACCGCGATCAGCACCATGGCGACGGATCGTCCGCCCTCGTCGCCCTGCGCGCTCCTCCCCCGCGTCAGCAGCACCACGAAGAACGCGAGGAAGCCCACGGCGACGACGTCCATCGCCACGGCCAGCCCGGTCACCACGCCACCATTCCCGTCATCGCAGCAACCTTAGAGGAGTGCGGTCGCTCACATCGGCGCCCCGCCGCACATCGCTCGCGCCCGAGAGGACAGAATCGGGTTCGGAACCGTGAGAGGGGCATCATGACCGCCGACCGCCGCTACGACCCTGCTCGCCCTTACGACGTCGTCCTGTTCGGCGCCACCGGCTTCACCGGCGCCCTGACCGCCGAGTACCTCGCCGAACACGCCGACTCCGGCACGCGCTGGGCCCTCGCCGGACGCAACCAGGCCAAGCTGGCGGCGGTCCGCGACCGGCTCGCCGAGATCGACCCGGCCTGCGCCGAGCTGCCGCTGCTGCACGCCGACACCACCGACGCCGCCTCGATCGACGCCATCGCCGAATCAGCGCGCGTCGTCATCACCACGGTCGGCCCCTACGTCAAGTACGGCGAGCCCTTGGTCGCGGCGTGCGCGCGCGCCGGAACCGACTACGTCGACATCACCGGAGAGCCCACGTTCGTCGACCGCATGTACGTGAAGTACCACCAGGAGGCCCTAAGCAGCGGAGCGCGGATCGTGCACGCCTGCGGGTTCGACTCGATCCCCCACGACCTCGGCGCCTACTTCACGGTCAAGCAGCTTCCCGAAGGCGTCCCGCTGCACGTCGAGGGCTTCGTGCGGGTCCGCGGGGCCGCGTCCGGCGGCACCCTGCACTCGGCGGTCGGCATCATCGGGGACGCCCCCGGCATGCTGCGCGCCGAGCGGGAGCGCCGCAGGCTGGAGGACCGGCCCGCCGGCCGCAAGGTGCGGATCTCGCGCGGCCCGGCGCCGAAGGCCCGCGTCGGGGACGGCTGGCCGCTGCCGCTGCCCACCATCGACCCGCAGATCGTCACCCGGTCGGCGGCGGCCCTCGACCGCTACGGCCCCGACTTCTCCTACGGCCACTACGTCGCGGTCAAGCACCTCCCGACCGCCGCCGCGCTGGCCACGGGCTTCGGCGCCCTGACCGCGCTCGCCGCGCTGCCGCCGACCCGGCGCCTCCTGCTGCGGATCAGCAGCCCCGGCGACGGGCCGTCGCGCGAGCGGCGCGACCGCAACTGGTTCAGCGTGAAGTTCGCCGGCGAGGGCGGCGGGAAGCGCGTCGTCACCGAGGTCGCGGGCGGCGACCCCGGCTACACCGAGACGGCGAAGATGCTGGCCGAGTCGGCGCTGTGCCTGGCCCACGACGACCTGCCCGAGACGTCCGGGCAGGTCACGACCGCGACGGCGATGGGCGACGCGCTGATCGACCGCCTCGTCAAGGCCGGGATGACCTTCCGGGTGCTCGACTCGAAGTGACGCCGCGGCGGCCGGGGACGGGGATGACGGCCTCGACGATCGTCCCGGCGCCCGGCCGGCTCTTCACCGCGACCCGCCCGCCGAGCAGCTCGGCGCGTTCCCGCATGCCGCGCAGCCCGTAGCAGTCGGGCCGGCGGCCCTGCGCGAGGACGTCCCGGACGGAGAACCCGGTCCCGTCGTCGGCGACCCGCAGCCGGACGCGGTCGAGGGAGTGCTCCAGCAGCAGGTCGACGCAGCTCGCGGACGCGTGCCGCAGGCTGTTCCCGACCGCCTCCTGCGCGATCCGGTACAGCGCGGTCTGCACGTGGTCGGGCAGCTCGTCCTCCAGCTCGCCCTCGATGGTCACCGTCACGTCGATCGCGCCGGACGGTCCCGGCCCGTCCCCGGCCTCCCGCGCGAGGGTGGCGAGGGCCGCCGACAGGCCCAGGTCGTCCAGGACGGGCGGCCGCAGCCCCCCGATCGCGGCGCGCGTCTCGGCGGCCGACAGCTCGCACAGCCGCCGCGCCATCATGATCTGCGCCAGCGCCTCCGGATGGTGCTCGGGCAGCGCCCGCTCGGCGGCCGACAGGTGGAAGCCGAGGCTGGCGAGCCGCTGCGCGATGCCGTCGTGGATCTCCCGGCTCAGCCGGGACCGCTCCGCCTCCTGCGCCTCGACGGCCCGCTCGGCGAACCGCTCCGCCGCGTGCTCGCGCTCGCGCGCGGTGCGCAGCCGGCGGCAGGACGACAGCACCGGCGCGAACAGCCCGGCGAGCGCGGTGACGAGCGCGAGGTCCTCCGGCGGCGCGGGCCCGGCGGACCGGACGTCCACGACCGCGATCACCCCGCCGTCGCCGTGCACGGGGATCGCGGCGCCGCGCCCGTCCGGGTGCGGGCGGGCCCTGCCGTGCGCGGCGACCCAGCCGGCGTCGCCCTCCCCCAGCGGGACGGGCGGCCCCGACCATTCGAGGGCGCGCTCCTCCTCGTCCAGGACGTACACGTCGCAGAACGTCAGCGCCCGCGCGGACCGGACGACGAGGCAGGCCAGCTCCTGCGCCATCCGGGGCAGCTCGCGGTCGGAGCAGGCGACGGCCGCGATGCGGACGAGCAGGTCGGTCCCGCGGTCGGCGAGCGACTCCAGCGGCGACGTCACCGGAACAGGCCCTCGCGCAGCGCGACCGCGATCGCCGCCGACCGGTCGGTCACCTCGAGCTTGCGGTAGAGGGCGCGCAGGTGGCTCTTCACGGTCTCCTCGCTCAGCACGAGCCGCGCCGCGATCGCCTTGTTCGACAGGCCGCCGACCAGCAGCGACAGCACCTCGCTCTCGCGCTGGGTGAGGCCCCGGTTGGCGCCCGGCCAGAACTCGCCGCGGGTCAGCCGCGCGGCCGTGACGGCCATCCGCCCGGCGAGCGTCGGGTCGACGACCGTCTCGCCGCGCGCGACCTCCTCCAGCCGCCGGACGAGCTCGGGGCCGTCCACCCGCTTGAGGAGGTAGCCGCCGGCCCCGGCGCGCAGCGCCTCGAAGACGTACTGCTCGTCGTCGTAGACCGACAGGAACACGACCCGCGTCTCCGGGACGCGCCCGGTGATCAGCCGGCACAGGTCGAGGCCGCTCTCCGGGCCCAGCCGGACGTCGAGCAGAACGACGTCCGGGCGGAGAGCGGTCACCAGCCGGGTCGCCTCGTCCCCCGTCCCCGCCTGGCCGACGACGCGCACCCGCCCGGAGAACCCGGCCAGCATCGCCTGCAGCCCGGCGAGGATCATCTCGTGGTCGTCGACCAGGACGACGCGTACGGGGACACTCATCCCGGCACGATAACAACCGGAAGCTACTCATCAGTAGCCCCGGTGCGGAGGGCGCCTCCGCGTTTCACTCCCGCTCTCCCCCGATTGGGGGACGAACCCGACCGCGCATCCCCATACTCTCCTAGACGAAAATTGGTTTCCGCAGAACGGAGGAGCCAGGTGCCCCATCGGATCGTGCATATGCTCCGGGCGCGCGGGTCCGGCCGCCGCCCCGTCATGCTCGCCATCGCGGGGGACAGCGCCGCGGGCAAGACGACGCTGACCAGGGGGCTTGTGCAGTGTCTGGGGGCGGACCGGATGACCGCCGTCTGCGTGGACGACTACCACCGCTACGACCGCGCGGAACGGGCCGGCAAGCCGTTCACGGCGCTGCACCCCGACTGCAACCACATCGACATCATGGAGCAGCACCTCCAGCTGCTGTCGATGGGCGAGCCGATCCTGAAGCCCGTCTACGACCACTCGACCGGCGAGCTCGTCCGGCCGGAACTGGTCGAGCCCCGCGACTTCGTGATCGTCGAGGGCCTGCTGCCGCTGCACACCCGGATGGCGCGGGCCTGCTTCGACATCACCGTCTACCTCGACCCGCCGGAGCCGCTGCGCCACTCCTGGAAGGTGCGCCGCGACTGCGAGAAGCGCGGCTACAGCCCCGAGCAGGTCATGGCGGAGCTGGCGCGCCGCGAACCGGAGAGCGCCGCCTACATCCGCCCGCAGCGCAAGCACGCCGACATCGTCGTCCGGTTCGCCCCGGTCGCCGAGCGCCTCGACCCGCCCGGCACGCCGCTGTCCGCCGAGCTGCTGCTGCGCCCCACGATCGACCACCCCGAACTCGTGGACGTCCTGGACGGCGGGCCCGGCGACACCGAGACCGCCATGCACCTGCGGCTGCACCGCGACACCGACGGACGCCCGGTCGACGCCCTGCACGTCCACGGCTACGTCTCGCCCGAGGAGTCCCAGGTCGTCAAGAAGGCCATCTGGGAACGGCTCGGCCCCCGCGCCGGGGCCGCGCTCCCCGACCCGGAGGCGCTCGGCAGGCTCGGCGACGCCGGCACCAGCGACCCGCTGGCGATCACTCAGCTGCTCCTGCTGTACCACCTGCTCGACGCCGACCACCGGCAGGCGGCATGAGCGCATAAGGCTCCGCATGCGCGCGGGGAGGCCCCGGGGCTTCGGACCTGTGCCCCGGGCCGCGCGCAGGCGGCCGCCGGGAGGGCGCCACGCGGGCGCGCCGGCGCCCTCCCGGCAACTTCGTCAGAGCTCGTGCCACGGAATGGTCGGACGGTCGGGCGCCACCACCGCCAGCGACTGCCCGCCCCGGACCTTCTCGCCCGGGAGGGACGTGAGCCGGAACCGGGCGTTGGGACGGTGCGACTCGCCGACCGCGAGCAGCGTGCTCCCCTGCCGGAGCAGGAAGATCGCGAGGTCGATGCGGGACCACTCGCCGGCGTCCTCGGGGACGTCCACGCGGTAGAGGGTGCCGTCGGTGTCGAGCGTGCTGGCGAGGTTGTGGTAGATCGCGGCGACGCCCGGGTTGCGGATCGCGACCGCCACCACCGCCGGATCGTCGATGTCGACCGGCTCGATGTCCGTGCTGACCAGGTTCAGCGCCTCGGTGATCTCGGCGCGGCGGCCGCCGTCGCGCAGCCCCGCCAGCAGATGGACGGGCGGCTCCCCGTTGCGCCGCAGGTAGGCGGACACGCCGAGCATGACCCGGACGGTCTCGTCGTCGGAACGTCCCACGATGAGGGCGGTCCGGGCACGTTCCAGGCACGCCCGCTCGTAGGCGGTGTCGTCGTTGGCGACCACGTCGTAGAGATCGGGGTCGGGGTTCTCGCCCTGCAGCTCCTCCGGCCAGAACAGCGCGACGACGGGCGTCTTCGCGAACGCGGGGTCGGCGCGCAGCTGGCCGATGATGGCCCGCATCGCCTCGCGCTCGTAGCCGACCACCACGACGTGGCCCCGCTTCTGCAACCGCGCCCGGCCCGTGGCCTTCATCATCCTGCCCTTCCCCATCCACAGCGTCAGCTCGGCGAACATCACCAGCCCGGCGGTGAGCCCGGCCACGATGATGATCACGCCGCCGATCCGGCCGCCGGCCGTGCTCGGGGACAGGTCCCCGTACCCGGTCGTCGTGCCGCTGACGACGAAGTACCAGACGTAGTCGACGGGGTTCTTGAGCTCGGCGCCGGGCTCCTCGAACACCGCGATCAGCAGCCACCCCAGCAGGAAGGCCGCGGCGAGCACCAGCGCGGGCATCCGCCAGGACCGCCCGGTGATCCGGTTCACCAGGCGCAACAGCACGATCGGCATCCGCGCAGCGTCGCAGCGAGCAAATCCCCACGTCAAGCCGGGAAACCCCGGAAACGCGGCCACGCCGTGCGACGCCCCTGGCCGGACACGGCCAACGGGACCCCGCCGCTCAGCGGGCCGGGCCGCGTTTCAGGACGCGGGACAGGGCCGCCGCCACCTCCTCCGACAGGCCGCCGTCGGACGGCCGGTCCGCGCCGGACGGCCGCTCGGCGCCGGAGTGCACCAGGTCGCCCGGACCGGTCTCCTCCCGGACGGCGGCGCGGGTGTGCCCGCAGTCGCGGCACTCGACCTCGCCCAGCCGGCACACCAGGGCCGCCGAGCCGCAGGCCGAGCAGCGGTCCAGGTCGTCCGCCCAGTCGTGGACGGCCTGGCAGCCGGGGCAGACCAGGACCTGGCGGTCCGCCCGGACCCCGCGCTTCCACGGGCTCGCGCCCCGCACGGGATCGGTCTGCCGCGCCCCGCAGCGGAAGCAGGGCATCACACCTCCAGAGGTGCGGGGACCGGTTCCGGCCATCCCTCTCGGTGGCCCGGAACCGGTCCGTTTCGCTCAGAGCCCGGCGAGCGCCTTGCGGTACTCGTCTATGTCACGTGCGTCCGGGATCGCGTTCACGACCTTCCACCGGACCACGCCCTCGGTGTCGATGACGAAGGTGCCGCGAAGCGCCAGCCCCTTCGCCTCGTCGAAAACGCCGTAGCGCCGCGCGGTCCCGCCGTGCGGCCAGAAGTCGGCCAGCAGCGGGAACCAGAACTTCTCCTGATCGGACCAGGCGCGCAGCGCGAACATCGAGTCGACCGAGACGGCGAGCAACCGCACGTCGCCCTCGTCGCCGGCCACGTCCTGGAACTCGTCCCTCAGCCGGGACAGCTCCCCCGTGCACACGCCGCTGAACGCCAGCGGATAGAACACGAGGACGACCTTCTTCTCACCGCGGAGGCCCGACAGCCGCACCGGCGTGCCGTGCTGGTCCCGCAGTTCGAAGTCCGGCGCCTCGTCGCCCACGTCGACGCCGCCCGAATTGTCGCCCGTGTTGACGGCCAAGTCGCGTACCGTCCCCCGCTACTTGCGGACCTTGGGCGCGACCAGCCGCGTGCCTGACCACTCCCTGGCGGCGCTGATGCTGCTGGTCTGCGAGAGCCCGGCCGTCTGCGCGGCCTCCCCGATGTCGCTCGGCTCCACGTGCCCGTCCCGGCCCGCCTTGGGCGTCAGCAGCCAGATGGTGCCGCCGCCGGTGAGCGGGATCATCGCGTCGGTCAGGTC
Source organism: Actinomadura latina NBRC 106108 (assembly GCF_001552195.1). GTDB lineage: Bacteria > Actinomycetota > Actinomycetes > Streptosporangiales > Streptosporangiaceae > Spirillospora > Spirillospora latina. Next base: position 14,625 of record NZ_BCQS01000017.1, on the reverse strand, counting down.
TTCGAACAGGTCCCCGTCCTCCTCGCGCCACCACAGCAGCACGATGTCGACGACGTCCTCGTAGTCCTCGTCGACCAGTTCGTTCCCCGTGAGTTCCTCGACGGAGCGACGAAGCTCCTCGTCCACGTCGTCGTCGAAGCCGATCTCCTGCACCACCTGGCCCGCCTTAAGGCCGAGCCGTTCGGCCAGGCTGCGCTCAGACTGCGCCTGACCCGCGGTCGCGCTCACGAAAGTCCTCCCATTGTCGTCAGTCCGCACGGTGCCGTGCTCTGTCGTTCCCCAGCCCCCCGGGATGGGCGGCCGCCCGCACCTGTGCGGTGTTTGCGGGACAGTCCACACAAGTGAGGGCCTCTAGCGCAAGTGTCTTCCGGCCTTTTTGCCGCCCTCATTGGCCGGATTCCTCGTTTCACCCCCGCCTCGCGCGGGGTGGCGGCCTCCTGCACGCCCCGATTCGCTCCGCTCATCCCCGGATGAAGGACAACCGGACCTGGCGATCGGGGTTGTCCACGTTGAGGTCGACGAGGGCGACCGACTGCCAGGTGCCGAGGGCGAGGCGCCCGCCCACGACCGGGAGGGTCGCGAACGGCGGGACGAGGGCGGGCATCACGTGCGACCGCCCGTGCCCCCGGGAACCGTGCGCGTGCCGCCAGCGGTCGTCCGCCGGCAGCAGGTCGCGCAGCGCGGCCAGCAGGTCGTCGTCGCTGCCGGAGCCCAGTTCGAGGATCGCCACGCCGGCGGTCGCGTGCGGGACGAAGACGTGCAGCAGCCCGTCGCCGCCCGCCGACGCGGCGAACCGCTCGCATTCGGCCGTGATGTCGTGCACGGCCTCGCTCGTACCGTGGCCACCCGGACCACGGTGCTCTCCATGATCCCGTGTCTACCCCATCCGCGGCACCGGACGCGCCCGCGCCCGCACGGATCTCCTCGCGGTACGGCTCTCCCAGCGGCTCCCTCAGTGCGGGATATGCTCCCGGGACTCGATCACCGCGTCCGGCCCCGGATAGACGAGCGTCTCGTGGCCGTCCTCGAACCTGACCAGGAACGGCGGGCCGCCGTCCCTGCCCCGTACCTCGATGATCTCGCCGGTCCGGTCCGGCTGCCCCACGACGTTGCCATGGACGTGCAGCCGGTCCCCGATCTGTCCGTTCATCTCTTCTCCCAAGCTCGTTCGTCCGCCACCGGGACGGACCGTGCCGGGTATCTGGCGGGTCGTTCCCCCCAGCCTCAAACGTCCCCGCACCCCGTCGAGGGCAATCCCCCCGGGACGGGAAAAAGGCGTCCTCGCGGAGGGTGGTACCCCGGTTGACCGGGGCGAATGGTTACCGGTTGGTAGAGATGCGTTAGCCGTCATAAACGGCGACGATGGGATCACCAGACGAGCCACCGACAGTCTGCCGGGGACCGGTGGCCTCCCGTGCGGCGGCCACCGGTCTCACCAGCAAAGACGGTAAGGACAGAGGGGACCCCGTGGCTTCCGGACGTCAACGCTTTTCGATCATCAGCGACGGCCTGCCGAGCCAGCTGCCCGACATCAACCCGGACGAAACCCGGGAATGGCTGGAATCGCTGGACACGGTCATCAAGACCGAGGGCCGCGGCAGGGCGCGGTACGTGATGCTCCGCCTCCTGGAGAGGGCCCGCGAGCTGCAGGTCGGAGTGCCCGGCCTGCGCAGCACCGACTTCATCAACACCATCCCGCCGGAGCACGAGCCCTGGTTCCCCGGCGACGAGCACGTGGAGCGGCGCATCCGCGCCTACATCCGGTGGAACGCCGCGATCATGGTGTCGCGCGCCAACCGCCCCGAACTCGGCGTCGGCGGCCACATCGCCACCTACGCCTCCGCCGCGTCTCTGTACGAGGTCGGCTTCAACCACTTCTTCCGCGGCAAGGACCACGGCGAGTCCGGCGACCAGGTGTTCATCCAGGGGCACGCGGCGCCCGGCATCTACGCCCGCGCCTTCCTGGAGGGACGCCTCCCCGAGGAGAAGCTGGACGGGTTCCGGCAGGAGCAGTCGCACCCCGGCGGCGGCCTGTCGTCCTACCCGCACCCGCGGCTCATGCCGGGCTTCTGGGAGTTCCCCACGGTGTCCATGGGGCTGACCGCGATCAACTCGGTGTACCAGGCGCGGTTCAACCGTTACCTGTACAACCGCAAGATCAAGGACACGTCCCGCTCGCACGTGTGGGCGTTCCTCGGCGACGGCGAGATGGGCGAGCCGGAGTCGCTCGGCGCGATCGGCCTCGCCGCCCGCGAGGAGCTCGACAACCTCACCTTCGTCGTCAACTGCAACCTCCAGCAGCTGGACGGCCCGGTACGCGGCAACGGCAAGATCATCCAGGAGCTGGAGTCGTTCTTCCGCGGCGCCGGCTGGAACGTGATCAAGGTCATCTGGGGCCGCGACTGGGACCCGCTGCTCGCCCAGGACGTCGACGGCGTGCTGGTCAACCAGATGAACACCACCCCGGACGGGCAGTTCCAGACGTTCTCCGTCGAGTCCGGCGAGTACATCCGGGAGAAGTTCTTCGGCGCCGACCCGCGGCTGCGCAAGATCGTCCAGCATCTGCCGGACGACGACCTGCGCAAGCTGTCGCGCGGCGGCCACGACTACCGCAAGGTCTACGCGGCGTTCAAGGCGGCCCGCGAGCACGTCGGGCAGCCGACGGTGATCCTCGCCCACACCATCAAGGGCTGGACGCTCGGCTCCGACTTCGAGGCCCGCAACGCCACCCACCAGATGAAGAAGCTCACCAAGGCCGAGCTGAAGGAGTTCCGGGACCGGCTCTACCTGGACATCCCCGACTCGGCGCTGGAGCAGCCGCTGCCGCCCTACTACCATCCGGGCGAGGACTCCGACGAGATCCAGTACATGCGCGAGCGGCGCGCCGCGCTCGGCGGGTTCCTGCCGAAGCGGGACGTGCGGTCCAAGCCGCTCAAACTGCCCGGCGACCCGGTCTACGCCGAGATGAAGAAGGGCTCGGGCAAGCAGAACGTCGCCACGACCATGGCGTTCGTCCGGCTGCTCAAGGACCTGATCAAGGACGAGAACATCGGCGCCCGGTTCGTGCCGATCGCCCCGGACGAGTACCGCACGTTCGGCATGGACTCGCTGTTCCCCACGTCCAAGATCTACTCTCCGCACGGGCAGACCTACGACGCGGTGGACCGCAAGCTGCTGCTGTCGTACAAGGAGTCCGAGAGCGGCCAGATGCTGCACGAGGGCATCAGCGAGGCCGGCTCGATGGCGTCCGCGATCGCCGCGGGCACGGCCTATGCCACGCACGGCGAGCACATGATCCCGGTGTACATCTTCTACTCGATGTTCGGGTTCCAGCGGACCGGCGACCAGATGTGGGCGTTCGGCGACCAGATGGGCCGCGGGTTCCTCCTCGGCGCCACCGCCGGGCGCACCACACTCACCGGTGAGGGCCTGCAGCACGCCGACGGCCACTCCCCCCTGCTCGCGGCGTCCAACCCCGCCTGCGTCCACTACGACGCGGCGTGGGCGTTCGAGCTGGGCCACATCGTGCGGGACGCGCTGCGCCGCATGTACGGGTCGTCCGAGGAGCACCCGGGCGGCGAGGACGTCTTCTACTACCTCACCGTCTACAACGAGCCGTACCAGCAGCCCGCCGAGCCGGCGGACCTCGACGTCGACGGCCTCCTCAAGGGCCTGTACCGGTACAGGGCCGCCTCCGGGGCGTCCGGCAACGGGGAGGCGCCGCGCGCGCAGATCCTCGCGTCGGGCGTCGGCGGCCGGTGGGCGCTGGAGGCGCAGCGCCTCCTCGCCGAGGACTGGGGCGTCGCCGCCGACGTGTGGTCGGCCACCTCGTGGAACGAACTGGCCCGCGAGGCCCGCGCGTGCGACGAGTGGAACATGCTGAACCCGGACGCCGAGCAGCGCGTCCCGTACGTCACCCGGACGCTCGACAACGTCGCCGGGCCGATCGTCGCGGTATCGGACTACACCCGGGCCGTACCCGACCAGATCGCCCCGTGGGTGCACACGGACTTCACCGCGCTCGGCACCGACGGGTTCGGCTTCTCCGACACCCGCGCCGCCGCCCGCCGGTTCTTCCACGTGGACGCCGCGTCGATCGTCCTCGCGGTGCTGACCCGGCTCGCCCGCCACGGCGAGGTCAAGCCGGAGACGCTCCCGCAGGCGATCGAGCGCTACCGCCTGAACGCGTCCGTCAGCGACGTCTTCGCGGGCGGCGTGGGCAGCGCCGAGAGCAACACGGGCGGAGACGCCTGACCAGGGATGACGCGGTGATTGCGGAGGTGTAGGCCGCAATGACCGGAAGGGCCCCGAGGTTCGCCTCGGGGCCCTTCGTGCTCCCAGGTCAGCCGGCCGGGGGCCTGAAGACGCCGAAGGTGTTGCCGGACGTGTCCTGGAGGTAGGCGAACGTGAGGCCGTTGCCCGTGGTCAGGGCGGGCATGGCGACCTTGCCGCCGTGCTTCACCGTCCGCTCGCAGACGGCCTCCACGTCCTCGACCAGGACGAAGAACATCGCGTGATTGCGGGAGGGGTCCGGCTCGTGCGAGATGCCGCCGCTCGGCGCGTCGGCCCCGGGGTAGCTCACCAGGTCGTAGCCGTCGGCGTCCGGGTCGAGTGCGAACTGCCAGCCGAACATGTCGCCGTAGAAGCGGCGGGCCTCCTCCGGCGCGTCGGTGCCCACCTGGAACCACGCCACGGTGTTGAACGCGGGAACACTCATTGATCTCCTCCTTCGAACGCTGCTGGCACCAGCGTCCCGGAGCTTCGCGACAACCCCCTGTCGGTGTTTGCCAGGAGAATTCCACACGGCGAGTGGAACCGCGCCCACACGATGGTGCGGTCGCCGTCCGTCCGGAACCCCCAGGCCTCCGCCAGGGCCTCCACGATCCGTAGCCCGCGCCCGCCCTCGGCCCCGGTCTCCGCCTCGACCCGCGGCCGTCCGCCGCCCGCGCCGTCGTCGGCGACCTCCAGCAGGTAGAAGTCCCCTCCGCCGAGCAGGCTGACCGTCACCCGGCCGCCCTTGCCCGAGGCCGTATGGGCGATTGCGTTGGAGACGGTCTCGCTGCCGACCGTGACCAGGTCGTCCAGCGCGGGATGCCCCGGAGGCAGCAGGTCGCGCAGGAACCGCCGCGCGAACCCCACCGACCGCCGGACGCCGGGCAGCGTGAGCGTGCCGAGCACGACCATCCCGGCGCTCATCACCCCGCCGTCCACGACACACCGCGCCGGGCCGCCGGCGTCCTTCTCGTCTCGGGCGCTCCCATTCCTGCGCCTCCCTTCGATTCGGAATCGCCCGCCACATTCGCCGCCCGAAGCCCTCGTGTCGCCCGCCCTGAACGTTTCCCGGCTGAACGTTCAATCCGCCGCGATTCCGTGTACGAGCAACCACGCTCGGTGACACGCTGGAGAGATGCCTTCCGGGAACGCCCCCACCGTTCGCCAGCGCCGGATCGGCTCGGCGCTCCGCAAAGCACGCGACCACCACAACCTGACCGTCGCCACCGTCGCCCGCCGCTTCGGCCGCTCGCAGGGCTGGATGAGCATGGTCGAGAACGGCCTCCAGACCATCGCCCCCGACGAACTCGCCGACCTCCTCGACTTCTACGGCATCGAGGACGGCCCCCTCCGCGAATCCCTCCTCCACCTCGCCACCCACAAACCCGGCACATGGAAGCGGGCCTACGAGTACCGGATCTCCGCCGCTGCCCTGGACCTGGCCAGCCTTGAAGAGGACGCCGCCGAGATCCGCAACTTCGAGCCCAGCATCGTCCCGGGACTCCTTCAAGTCCCTGAGTACACGAAGAAGCTCATCTCCGTCGGCCCTGCGAAGCAGCCGCGCAACGCAAAGACACTGGTCGATTTCCGGCTATCCCGCCAGCGAGTGCTGAACCGTCCCGACCCACCCCGCTATATGCCGATCATCGCGGAGGCGGTCCTCCACAACCAGGTCGGCGGTGATCCCGCGATCCTGCGCACACAAAATCGTCGGCTGGCCGAAGTCGCCCCGCTCGATCACGTGGACCTCCGCGTACTCCCCAGCACTGCCAGCGAGTATCTCTGGTTCGGCAGCCCGCACCTTCTCATCTCTCTGCGCCCGCCCGGACGCCTAACTGTGTCCGTCGTCGATCAGTACGCCCAGAACCTCTTCGTTGAGGATGAGGAGAAGGTCGCAGCCCACGAGGAGACCTTCGAACTGCTGCTCTCGGCAGCCCTGAGCAGAACCGCTTCGCTGAAGCTCATGGACGAGATAGCGTCGCAATCATGAGGGCCCCCGAACTGACCCAGTCCATCTGGCGCAAGAGTAGCTACAGCGGCGGCAACGAAGGCAACTGCGTTGAGATCGCCGACCTCAACGACCGCGTCGGCATCCGCGACAGCAAGAACCCCACCGCCCCACACTTGACCGTTACCCGTCAGGGCTTCGCCGCCCTCCTCACCCACTTGACGTCCCAGCCGTGACCACCCCGCCCCACTGGCGCAAGAGCACCCACAGCGGCGGCAACGAAGGCGAGTGCGTCGAGATCGCCCACTTGGACGGCCGCATCGGCATCCGCGACAGCAAGGACCCCGCCGCAGGACATCTCACACTCACCCGCTCGAGCTTCGCCGACCTCCTCACTCACCTCCGTCCACGAACCCCGGCCGGGTCGACACTCGTTCACTTGCGGCGTGTTGCCCCTATGAGCGCGCCGGAAAGGGCAACACGCCGCAAGTGAACGCACCCGGTGCTGGCCTGTCCAGCGCTTGCGCTGATCGTCCCGCGTAGAGCACCGCGGCTGGGCTACCCAGCTCTATGCGCCGTTCGACGTCAGTCAGGCAGCGCCACGGTGAGATCCACCTCGACGAGTTGTCCGGGAAAGCCCAGCTGGGCAACGCCGAGGAGCGTGCTGGCGGTGGTGAACGCCGCCCCCAGGGCGGACTCGGTGAGCCGACGCCATGCGGCTGCGAGATGTTCCCGTTCGTCGCTCCGCACGTAGATCACTGACCGCACCACGTGTGGCGGCCGGGCACCCGCCGCTGCCAGGGCAGTGAGGGCGTTCGCGACGACCTGGTCGACCTGCGTCTCAAGGGAACCGGCACCGACGAGGTCACCGTTCCGATCAAGCGGGCATTGTCCCGCCAGGTAGGCCGTACGCCCTGCCTCCACCACCGTGACGTGGTGGTAGCCGGGCGTCTCATGCAGCTGCTCGGGGTTGATTCGGGTGATCTTCTCGGTCATGTCCGCGAGTCTGCCTAGCGCGGTGCCGGCACGCACCCCCTGGGGCTGTCCGCCGCCGGCGGAAACCCAGGTGGCCTCAACACATCTTCCGGGTAGTGTCGGGCGGTGCCCGAGCTGGAGCGGCTGCATGCCGGCCATGCCCCGGCGGTCCTGGCCTTCGAGCTGGTGAACCGCGCCTACTTCGCCGCCTCGGTCTCCGACCGCGGTGACGAGTTCTTCGACCAGTTCACCGAACTGTACAGCGCCCTGCTGGCTGAGCAAGAGGCCGGAAAGAGCGCCTTCTACGTGCTCGTCGCCGAGGATGGCTCGGTTCTGGGCCGGTTCAACCTGTACCGCTTCGGGGACGGCACTGCTGAACTCGGTTACCGGGTCGCGCAGCACGTCACCGGACGTGGCGTGGCGACCGCGGCCGTCCGGGAACTGTGCCGGCTGGCGGTGGCGCGGCACGGGCTGCGCACGCTGCGTGCGGCCGCCTCCCGCAACAATGCCGCGTCTCAGAGGGTGCTGACCAAGGCCGGGTTCGTCCCGGTCGGCCCGGCGGACCCGGCCGACCTCGGCGGTAAGCCGGGAACCTGGTATCGGCACGACCACGTTCGTCTGGGACGCCACCGCCACCGCGAGCCGGTCGTCCAGCACCTTGACCATGCCGCTCTCGTTGTAGTTCCGGACGATCCGGAGAGAGGAGATCTGGGTGCGCGGGATGCGGAGGTCGAAGAACGCCCCGTACCGGACGCGCAGTTCCTCGTCCGACAGCACGGGCGGCCGGGTGACGCACGCCGCGATGACCGCCGGCACGACCAGGATCGAGTACAGGTCGATCACCAGGAAGGCCGCACGCAGCCCCTCGGGCGCGTCGATGGCCCGCAGCAGCAGTTCCACGCCCACGATCTCGACGACCATCGCGAAGAGGAAACCCGCCTGGAGGGCGAGCTGGGCGCCCGAGTACGTTACGCCGACCGCGCCCGGCGGCACCCCGTGCCGGCGCCGCGCGACGAGCAGCGCCAGGCTGACCATGCCCTTCGCATCGAACGCCATGATCCTGCGCAGCTTCGCGGGCAGCAGGAGTCCGACGCTCCGGAGCGCCGCCACGAACAGCGCTGCGCGGGCTGCCCTCGCGGCAGGTCTCGCAGGACATCCGCCATCTCGGGCGAGACGGCCGAATCGGGCCGTAGCTCCGCCTCTTCCAGCAGCGCGGCGAGCCGGGCCCGCCGCGCCCCGATGGCCTCCTGCTGCCGGGCCAGGCCGGCGTCGAGTTCGAGCAGCACCTCGCGCAGGTCGCGCCCGCGCTCATCGGTGAGGACGTCCCACGTGGGATCCCGTGGACGTCATGGCCGTGCTCTCCCAGATCGCCCACACCTGGCTCGACCAGGCCGAACTGGCCGCCGTCGCCCGCCGCGCCACCGCCGATCCCACCCTGGCCGCCCGCCGCGCCGCCGTCATCCGCGCCGTCACCGCGCTCTTCCCGCCGAAGCGCCGCTCCTGACCGCCCCGGCCGCCCATGCCGCCGAACGGGTCGCGGGGCCGGTCGCCGCTCCGTGCCCCATGCGGCTCACCGCGGCTGCCGGTCTCCAGGCGGCATCGCCGCCAAACTCATCACGCGGCATCAGGCCCGTCCGCCCAGGGGCCTGCGGTGCGCGCGGACCTTCCGGTGACTGATCCGCCAGCCCCGCGGGGTGCGGACGACGGTGTCCTCGTACGTCACGCTCCCGGTGGTCCCGTCGGCGTTGACGCCGAGCCCCTTGGACCGCGCGTGCACCCGGTCGTCGGCGACCTCGGCGAGGACGACGTTGGTGACGTGATGGCCGACCGGGTTGAGCTCTCCCAGCGCACGCCCCGCGGCTGCGCAGGCCGCGACGCCCAGCAGGGGCTCCTGCCCGAAGTCGGAGACGTCGTAGACGACGTCGGGAGTGAAGAGCTCGCCCAGCCGGTCCAGTTCCCCGCTGTCGCACAGGTGGCCGTGCATCGAGATCAGCTCGGTGATCGCGGTGCGGTCGTCGGCGGTGAACGCCATCGCTCCTCCTGGAGGCGGGCCGGCGGGCGCGGCCTCGCCGGGAACGAAACGGGGATCTCCCCGGTCATCGACCCCGCTAAGCTAAGCGGGGACATCCCCGTTCAGCAACCAGGGAGCCCGGATGACGACCGCCTTCGGACGCCCGCGCCGCGCGGACGCCGAGCGGAACGCCCGGCTGCTGCTCGCGGCGGCCAGGGCCCTGTTCGACGAGCGCGGCCCGGACGTCGCCCTGGACGAGGTGGCCAGGCGGGCGGGCGTCGGCAACGCGACCCTCTACCGGCACTACCCGACCCGCGGTGACCTGCTCGTGGCGGTCTACGCCGACGAGGTCGCCGCGCTCTGCGACCGGGGCGCCGCCCTGCTGCGGGAAGCGGCGCCCGGGGAGGCGCTCTTCGACTGGCTGGAAGCCTTCGCCGTCCACGTGGCGACCAGGCGCACGCTGGCCTTCGCCGGCACCGACGGCGATGCCGAGCGGCGCACCGCGCTGTTCCACCACTGGCACGCCTCGATGACCTCGACGGCGGAGGCGCTTCTCGCCAGAGCCCGGGAGGCGGGCGCCGTCCGCGCCGACGTCACCGTGGCCGAGGTGCTGACGCTCGCGAACGCCGCCGCCCTCGCGGACACCGACGCCGGCCGGGTGCGTCGCCTGCTCACGATCATTCGCCACGGGCTCGACGGGCCGGGAGCGTCCGGCTGAGCCGGAACGGCGCGTGTGGAAAGGCAAGCTCCGGGCGCGCCCCAACCGATGACGGGAACCAGCTTCGGAAAGGGCGGCGACTGCCCTGGAGGTTCTAGACGAACTCCAGGGGGCGGACGACGTAGTCGGACGGGATGTCGTCGTGCATGGCCTCGGTGGAGCGGTCGGGGGCGGTTTCCTCCAGCAGGGCCGCGCGGCGGACGCGGTCGGTGCGGAACACGCGGCAGCCGCCCCGCAGCCGGCACCAGGCCGTCAGGTACCAGCCCTTTCCGGACGCGGTGAAGGTGACGGGCTCGACGTCGCGCTCGGTCTCGGTGCCCGTCCGGTCGACGTAGGTGAGGCGGACCACCCGGCGGGCCAGGACGGCCTCCTCCAGCACGGCCGGCACGGACGCCCGGTCGTCGTTCTCGGCGGGGGCCAGGAAACGGATGCGGGCGGCCAGTTCGCGGGCCGAGGCGCCGTCGTCCGCCGACATCGCGGCGACGATCTTGTGCAGGGCGGTGCGGGCGGACCGGGAGTACGGTGAGCCGCCCGCCCGGGACAGCGTGATCGCGACCGCGACGGCCTCGGCGGGGGTGAAGTTCAGCGGCGGCAGCGTCCGGCTCTTGTCGAGGGTGTAGCCGCCGCCCCGGCCGACGTCCGCGAAGATCGGCACGCCGGCCTGCTGGAGCGCGCCGATGTCGCGCTCGATCGTGCGGACGCTCACCTCGTACCGCGCGGCCAGTTCGCGCGCGGCGAGCCGGCGCGGCGCGCAGGCGCGCAGTTCCTCCACGAGGGCGTACAAGCGGTCGGTCCGGTTCACGCGGCGACCGTACGCGCGGGCTCCGACATTTCCGGGCTACGTACCGAAGGTGCGCCTTCCCGTTGGCACCGACTGCTGAGTCTCGGAGTGTCAGAGGGCGCGGAGGAAGGCGAGCATCGCTTCGTTGACCTCGGCGGGGCGCTCCTGCTGCGTCCAGTGGCCGCATCCGGACAGCCAGACGGTGTCGCGGAGGTTCGGCACGAAGTCGGCCATGGAGTCGATCACGTTCCGGGCGCCGGCGGCGACGACGTCGCGGTCACCGGCGATGTACAGCGCGGGCGGGCCGATGGGGGCGCGGTGCCAGGCGGCGGTGAGCTCCCAGTTGCGGTCCAGGTTGCGGTACCAGTTGACCGGCCCGGTGAAGCCGCTGTCCGCGTACTCCTCGACGTAGGTCGCGATGTCGGCGCCGGTGAGCCAGCCGGGCAGCTTCTCCGGCTCGGGGAGCACGTCGAGGAACGCGCCGCCCTCGGGGGCGACCAGCGCCGGGGCGGGTCCGTCACCGGACATCCCGTACAGCATCCGGCGGAAGGTGGCCGCCCGGTCGCGGTCGAGGTCGGCCTCCGGGGCGTCCGGCTGCTGGAAGCGCACCATGTAGAACCCGTCGCCGAACAGGCGGCGCATGGACTCGACCGGGGGCCGGCTGGAACGCGGACGGTGCGGGACCGACATGCCGATCACCCCGCGCACCTTGTCCGGGCGCATCTGCGCGACGGCCCACGCGACCGGCGCTCCCCAGTCGTGGCCGGCGACGACGGCCCGGTCCGCGCCGAGCGCGCCGATGAGCCCGACCGCGTCCCCCGCGAGGTGCAGGATCGTGTACTGGCCGGCCTCGGCGGGGCCGCCGGTGCGGGCATAGCCGCGCTGGTCGGGCGCGACGGCGTGGAACCCGGCCTCGGCGAGCGCGGTGAGCTGGTGGCGCCAGGAGTACCAGCATTCGGGGAAGCCGTGCAGGAGCAGCACGAGCGGTCCCTCGCCCGCCTCGGCGACGTGCATGCGCAGGCCGCTCTCCGACTGGACGAAGCGATGCGTGATCTCGGTCATCGATATCCCTCGCGGTGGGCGGGACCGTGCGAGCCAACGGTAGCCCCACCGATTCCAGTTCGGGCGGGGGGATGGCCGGAACGGCGCAGTGCCGTCCGGCCATACGGTTCAGGGGTGGATTGTGTGCCCGGGACACATGGGAGGGCGGGGCCCGGCTCCGTAGGTTCTGCCCATGACGAGCGTGAGCCCGCGGGCGGCCGCGGGGAGTTCGGGGACGCTGGATCTGGCGGGCCGCCGCGCCCTGGTCACCGGCGGTGCGGGCGGCATCGGCCGCGCGTGCGCGCGGCGGCTGGCGGCGGCGGGCGCCGAGGTGGTGGTGGCCGACCTGGACGGGGCGGCGGCGGAGCGGACGGCGGCCGAGATCGGCGGCGTCCCGCTGCTCGCCGACCTCGCGGAGGTGGACGCGCTCGGCGGGCTGGCGGCCGGCGTCGACATCCTGGTCAACAACGCGGGCATCCAGCATGTGGCGCCCGTCCACGAGTTCCCGCCGGAGATGTTCGCGCGGATCCTGCGGCTGATGGTGGAGGCGCCGTTCCGGCTGGTGCGGGACGCGCTGCCCGGCATGTACGAGCGGGGCTGGGGACGCATCGTCAACATCTCGTCCGTGCACGGGTTGCGGGCATCGCCGTACAAGTCGGCGTATGTGACGGCCAAGCACGGGCTTGAGGGCCTGTCCAAGGTGATCGCACTGGAGGGCGCCGCGCATGGCGTGACGTCCAACTGCGTTAATCCCGCCTATGTGCGGACGCCGCTGGTGGAGAGCCAGATCGCCGACCAGGCGCGCGCGCACGACATGCCTGAGGGCGAGGTCGTCGAGCGGGTGATGCTCGCGCACGCGGCCATGAAGCGGCTGATCGAGCCGGACGAGGTGGCCGAGCTGGTCGCTTACCTGTGCTCGTCCTCGGCTTCGATGGTGACCGGCGCGTCCCTCGCCCTCGACGGCGGCTGGACGGCCCATTGAGAATGGCCCGTATGTCCTGCGGCGTCTTCCTCGAACTGCTGGCCCGAGAGGCCTCCCCCGTCGAGTTCGAGGGTCCCCTCGTCCAGGCGCGGGCGGACGGCGCGCCGCCCGCCGTCCTGGAGGAGCTGGAGGCGGCCAAGCTGGCGGCGCTCCGGGTCCGGATGATCATGCGGCGGCACGCCCGGCGGGAGGCGGAGCTGGCGGCGCTGTTCGACACCGCGGGCGACCTCGCCGGGCTGCGCGACCTCGACGCGGTGCTGGAGGCGATCACCCGCCGCGCGCGGCGGCTGCTGAACGCCGACATCGCCTACCTGACGCTGAACGACGACGAGCGCGGCGACACCTACATGCGGGTGACGGACGGGTCGGTGTCGGCGGCGTTCCGGCGGCTGCGGCTGCCGATGGGCACCGGGCTCGTCGGCCTCGTCGCGCAGACCGCCATGCCGTACAACAGCGCCCACTACCTGGGGGACGGGCAGTTCCAGCACCGCGGTTACATCGACGACGCCGTCTCCGAGGAGGGCCTGGTCGCCATCCTCGGCGTGCCGATGCGGCTGGGCAGCCGCGTCATCGGCGTCCTGACGGCCGCGAACCGCAGCGAGCGTCCGTTCGACCAGGAAGAGGTGGCGCTGCTGGGGTCGCTGGCCGCGCACGCCGCGATCGCCATCGACAACGCGCGCCTCTTGGACGAGACCCGTACCGCTCTGGACGAGCTGAGCGCCGCCAACGAGGAGGTCAAGGCGCGCAGCGCGGCCGTAGAGCGGGCGGCGCGCGCGCACGACCGGATGACGGCCGTCGTCGTCCGGGGTGGTGGCGTTGAAGACGTCGGTGCGGTCGTGACCGAGTTGCTGGGCGGCACCCTTTTCGTCCTGGACGCGGACGGCCGCCAGCTCGCCACGACGGGCGCCGTGCCAGGCGCCCTTGGCGACGACGAACTGGCCGGGGTCTCGGCCTCGGCGCACTCTGCGCGCGCGCAGGGCCGGACGGTCAGGCGCGGCGATCTGTGGATCGCGTCGGTGTCGACCGGCGACGAGATGCTCGGCACGCTCGCGCTGCGCACCTCCGACGAGGTGGACGACGCCGACCAGCGGATCCTGGAGCGGGCCGCGCTCGTCACCGCGCTGCTGCTGCTGTTCCAGCGGAGCGTCACCGAGGCGGAGGGGCGGGTGCGCGGCGAGCTGCTGGACGACCTGCTGTCCGGCCGCCGGACGGGCGCGGAGGCGCTGACGGCCCGCGCCCGGCGTGTGGACGTCGACCTGAACGCCCCGCATGTCGTGCTGTGCGCGAAGTACGAGTCGCGCGAGCACCGGCAGCGGGCGGCGTTCTGGGCGTCGTCCTATGCGACCGTGGAGCACGGGCTCGCCGCCGACCGCGCGGAGGAGATCGTGCTGCTCCTGCCGGGCGACCGCCCGGGTGACGCTGCGCGCCGGGTCGCGAAGGAGCTGGGCGCCTCGCTGGGCGGGCCCGCGACGGTCGGCGCGGCCGGCCCGGTGAGCGGGCCGGCCGGCGTCGCGGCCGCGTACCGGGAGGCGCAGCGCTGCGCCGACGCGCTGCTGTCGCTCGGCCGCCGCGGGGACGGCGCCGGGGCGGCGGAACTCGGGTTCGTCGGCCTGCTGATCGGCGACGACCGGGACGTGACGGGCTTCCTCGCGAGCGCGCTCGGGCCCGTCCTCGACTACGACGAGCGGCGCGGCACGTCCCTCGTCCAGACCCTGGAGGCGTACTTCGGGACGGGCGGGAGCCTGTCGCGGACGGCGGAGCGCCTGCACATCCACGTGAACACCGTGAGCCAGCGCCTCGACCGCATCGCGCGCCTGCTCGGCGAGGACTGGCAGGCCCCGGAGCGCGCCCTGGAACTCCAGCTCGCCCTCCGCCTGCACCGCCTCTCACACTGAAA
>NZ_BCQS01000016.1 GCF_001552195.1 Actinomadura latina NBRC 106108 | reverse complement strand
CCGCGGCGGAACAGCAGCACGACGACGATGAAGATCGCGCCGGTGATGATCCCGGTCTCCTCGAACCCGGCCGTGGCCAGGTAGTCGTTCAGCTCGACGATGAGCGCGGCGCCGATGGCGCCGCCCCACAGGGTGCCGATGCCGCCGAGGACGACCATCATCACGGCCTGGCCCGAGGTCGTCCAGTAGACGCCCTGCAGGGACGCGAAGCCGTGCCCGATGGTGAACAGCCCGCCGGCCAGCCCCGACAGGACCGCCGACAGGACGAAGGCGAGCAGCTTGTAGCGGTCGATGCTGTAGCCGAGCGCCCGCGCCCTGTTCGGGTTGTCGCGGATGGACATCAGGACCCGTCCGAACGGGGAGCGGACGATGCGCCAGGCCACGAACAGCCCGGCCAGCACGAACGGGAGGGCCGCGTAGTAGAAGAAGAAGGGGTCGGACAAGTCGAGCCCGAAGAACTCCCTGGGGATGCCCTGCAAGCCGTTCTCCCCACCAGTCGCGTCCCGCCACTGGTTGGCGACGAAGTACACCATCTGGGCGAACGCCAAGGTGACCATGGCGAAGTAGATGCCGCGCAGCCGCACCGACAGGAACCCGATCGGAACCGCGAGAACGCCCGCGAAGACGGCCCCGCCCAGGACCGCCACAGGGAACGGCAGCCCGGAGTGCAAGGCGATCAGGCCGGTGGCGTACGCGGACCCGCCCCAGAAGGCGGCGTGCCCGAACGACAGGAGCCCGGTGAAGCCGAGCAGCAGGTCGACGGCGGCGGCGAACAGCGCCCAGCAGGCGATGTCCAGCGCGACCGGCGGGTAGATGAACCACGGCAGGACGAGCGCCACGACGAGCCCCACGGCCAGCAGGAACGGCCGTCCGGCCAGCTTGGACAGGATCACTGCTTCTCCTCGCTCACAGGTCCTCCTCGTTCACAGGGCCTCCTCGCGTCCGAACAGGCCGGCGGGGCGCCACAGCAGGACGGCGGCCATCAGGATGAACACCAGCGTCTGCGAGAGCGACGGGACGTAGTAGTTGCCGAGCGCGGAGACGAGCCCGACCGCGAACCCCGCGGCGACCGAGCCGAACACCGACCCGAGGCCGCCGATCACCACGACCGCGAACACCGTGATGATCAGGTCCGAGCCCATCAGCGGGTTGACCGCCCGCATCGGCGCGGCGAGGACGCCCGCGAACGCGGCCAGCGCGATGCCGAACCCGAACACCGGCGTCACCCAGCGGGCGACGTCGATGCCGAGCGCCCGCGACAGTTCCGGCTTCTCGGTCGCCGCGCGGACGATCATCCCGACGCGGGTGCGGGTCAGCACCACCCAGACGGCTCCGCAGAGCAGCACCGACATCGCGAGCACGAACACCTGGTACGCGGGATAGGTGAACAGGCCCAGGTCGATCGACCCGCGCAGCGCGGACGGGCGCGGATACGGCTGCGACTGCACGCCGTACTGCCGTTTGACCAGGTCCTGCAGGATCAGCGCCAGGCCGAACGTGAACAGGAAGTTGTAGAGCGGATCCAGGGGCGCCAGCCGGCGGATGAACAGCCGCTCCAGCACCGTCCCGGCCACGCCCAGGACGACGGGGACGATCGGCAGCGCCAGCCAGAAGTTCACGCCGAACGAGTCGAGCGCGATGAACGCCCCGAACGCGCCGAGCATGTAGAACGCGCCGTGGGCGAAGTTGACCACGCCCAGCATCCCGAAGATGACGGACAGGCCGAGGGCGAGCAGGGCGTAGAACGCCCCGCCCACCAGCCCGTTGAACGCCTGTTGCAGCACGTCAGGCCCTCACAGGTTGCAGGCCGCGTCGGGCTGCTGGAACGCCTCCGCCGCCGGGATCGTCTTGACGATCTTCTCGTAGTCCCAGGGCTCCTTGACCTCGCTGGACGGCTTCACCTGCGCGATGTAGGCGTCGTGGACGAGCAGGTGGTCCTCGGCCCGGATCGTGCCGGTGGAGGTGAACACGTCGTCGACCTTGTGGCCTTCGAGCTGCTTGACCACGGTGTCGGACTTGTCGGTGCCGCCGCGCTGCACGGCCTCCAGGTACTGGAGCGCCGCCGAGTAGTCGCCCGCGTGGACGGCCGTCGGGCGGGTGTCGGTCTTGGCCTTGAACTTGTCGGCCCACGCGCGGTTGCCCGCGTTGGCGTTCCAGTACCAGAAGTCGGTGAAGTACGTCCCCGACAGGGCGTCCGGGGTTAGGGAGTGGATGTCGGTCAGGAACATGAGCCCGACCGCGAGACCGACGCCCTTGTCGCGCAGCTTGTACTCGTTGTACTGCTTCACCAGGTTGACGAGGTCACCGCCGGCCTGCATGGCGCCGAGCACCTGCGGCTTGGGGTCGAGGTTGGGCGCCTTCAGCAGGAACGTGGAGAAGTTGTCGTTCGGGAAGGGCGTCGGGTCGCTCTTCACGACCTTCCCGCCGGCGCCCTTGACGGCCGCCGTGAACGTCTTCTGCATGTCCTGGCCGAACGCGTAGTCCGGGTAGACGATGTACCAGTTCTTGGCACCGTCCTTGGTCACCTCGGTGCCGGTGCCGTGGGCCAGCATGTAGCTGTTGTAGCCGTAGTGGAAGGTGTACTTGTTGCACTGCTTGCCTTCGAGCTCGGTCGTCGCGCCGCCGACGTCGATGAACACCTTCTTCTTGTTCTTCGCGACGGTGGCGACGGCGAGCGCGGCCGAGGAGGTCGGCACGTCCACGATCATGTCGGCCTTCTGCCGGTCGTAGAGCTCCTGCGCCTTGGAGTTGGCGATCTCCGGCTTGTTCTGGTGGTCGGCGGAGATCACCTCGATGTTCTTGCTGACCGCCTTGTCGCCGTACTTGGCCTTGAAGTCGGCGACCGCCATCTCCACCGCCTTGACGGCGTTCTTGCCCGACAGGTCGGCGTACACGCCGGACTGGTCGGTCAGCACCGCCAGGACGATCTTGTCGTCGCTGATCTTGCCCCCGCCCCCGCCGGGGCCGCCCGCGCAGCCGGCCAGCAGCACTCCGGCGGTCGCGATGGCGGCCGAGCGTCCGATGATTCTCATGGGGGTTCTCCCTAGATTCCGAGGTACTGCAGGAGTTCGCTCTCGCGGGCGCGGACCTCGTCGTTGTCCATGGACTCGACGATCCGGCCCTCGGCGAGCAGGTGGTGGCGGTCGGCGACGGTGGCGGCGAAGTGCACGTTCTGCTCGATGAGCAGGACGGTGACCCCGGCCGCCTTGACCTCCCGCAGGATCGCGCCGATCTGCTGGACGATCAGGGGCGACAGGCCCTCGGTGGGCTCGTCGCACAGCAGCAGCCGGGCACCGGTCCGCAGCACCCGGGCCAGTGCGAGCATCTGCTGCTCGCCGCCCGACAGCTTCGTCCCGGGAAACCGGCGCCGTTCTCGAAGGCGGGGGAACGTCTCATAGACCCGCTCCAGCGACCACGGATCGGGACCCATGCGCGGCGGGAGCGTCAGGTTCTCCTCCACCGACAGCGTCGCGAAGATGCCACGGTCGTCCGGGACGTAGCCGAGGCCGCGCCGGGCACGCTTGTGCGAGCTGAGAGCGGAGATGTCGTCGTCCATGAAACGGACCGTTCCGGACGTCCCCTTGTGAAGTCCCATCAGGGCGCGCAGGAGCGTCGTCTTGCCGGCGCCGTTGCGTCCGACGAGCGTGACGATCTCGCCCTCGTCGACGTGCAGGGACACATCACGGAGTGCTTGGGCTTCGCCGTACCAGGCGGACAGTCCGTCAATGCGCAGCATTGGAATCTCCGAGGTAGGCGGTGACGACACGGGGGTCGTGACGGATCTCGGCATAAGGGCCTTCGACGAGGACCTGGCCGTGCTGGAGCACCGTGACCCGGTCGGCGAGGCTGGAGACGACGCTCATGTTGTGCTCGACGAGCACCACCGTCCGTCCGGCGCGCACCTTCTTGACGAGGTCGACCGTCCGGCCGACGTCCTCGACGCCCATGCCGGCGGTCGGCTCGTCCAGCAGCAGCACCTTGGGGTCGAGCGCGAGGGCCAGCGCCAGTTCGAGGGCGCGCTTGCGGCCGTACGCCAGCGCGCCCGCCGCGATGTCCGCGTGCTCGCCGAGGCCGACCTGGCCGAGCAGCTCGGCGGCGCGCTCGCCGTAGCGTCCGAGCGCGCGGTCCGAGCGCCAGAACCGCCAGCCGAGCCCGGACCGCCCGGCCAGCGCCAGCTCCACGTGCTGGCGCGGGGTCAGCTCGGCGAACAGGCTGGTGATCTGGAACGACCTGGCGAGGCCGAGCCGCGCGATCCGCTCCGGTGCCCGGCCCGCCAGTTCGTGGCGGCCCAGCCGGACACTGCCCGCGGTCGGCTTCAGGAACCCGGTCAGCAGGTTGAACAGTGTCGTCTTGCCGGCGCCGTTCGGCCCCACCAGCGCGTGGACGGAACCCTCCCCGATGTCGAGGTCGACGCCGTCCACCGCGCGGAAACCGCGGAACTCCCTCACCAGACCCCGAGCCTGCAGAACCGGAGCCGCCTGAACCGGGGCCGCCTGAACCGGGGCCTCCGGGACGGGGTCGCCCATGCGCCCTCCTCACGCTCGTCGAAGGTGGCCCGGAGCGCACCGGGCCGCCGTGACCGGGAACGCTAGGCCGCGCCCGAAGACCGGACCATGTGAGCCGTCGCCACATTCGGCCCCGCCGATACGGCTGTGACCCACATCACCCGCAGGTCACCACCACCAGCACATGAGGCGCTTCGCCGATGTGTGGACGAACCACGTGGTCGTGGTCACAGCGGACGCCCACCATGGCGGGCACCCTACGTCCTTCCCGAGGAGGCGGAATGCTCGTCCGCACCGTCCTGACCGTCGGCGCCGTCGCCGCCGCCCTGGCCGCACCGGCGCACGCGCAAGAACGCGCGCTCACCGTGCCGGGCGCGGAGAAGCTGGTGACCGCGCGCCTGGACGACCTCACGACCGCCGGGACGATCGCGTCCGGGCACACCGTCCCCGCCGACTTCGCCGGTCTGCACGCCGCCGGAACTCGCAACCCGTCCGGCGTCCCCGGAATCCAGCTGGACGGCTATTTCCCGGACACCTCCACCTTCAACACCAACAACGGCTGGAACCACGACGCGCAGTTCGTCATCCGCCTGCCCGACCATTGGAACGGCGGCCTCGTCGTCGCCGGCTCCCCCGGCAACCGCCGCCAGTACGCCAACGACTTCACCATTTCTGACTGGGCGCTCGGCAAGGGCTACGCCTACGCCGCGACGGACAAGGGCAACAGCGGCCTGGAGTTCTACAAGGACGGCCGCCGCCCCGGCGACGCCGTCGCCGAATGGAACCACCGCCTGACCCAGCTCACCCGCGCCGCCAAGAAGGTCGTCGGCGAACGCTACGGCCGTTCCCCCCGCCGCACCTACGCGGCCGGGATCTCCAATGGCGGCTACCTCGTCCGCTGGCAGCTGGAGAACCGCCCGGAACTCTACGACGGCGGCATCGACGCGGAAGGCACCCTCTGGCGCGCCGGCGGGCCCAACCTGTTCACCTACCTCCCGGCCGTCCTCCGCGCCTACCCGTACTACGCGGCCACCGGCGACCCGTCCGCCCACAAGGCGCTCCTGAAGGCCGGCCTGGCTCCCGGCTCGGAATTCCTCTGGCCATTCCACGACCAGGTCTACTGGGAACTCACCCAGCGCATCTACCGGGAAGAATTCGACCCTTCCTACACGGGCGAGGAGGCCGACTACAACTACGCCGCCCGCCCGAAGAAAGTGCACCGCGCCGTTGCCCGGATCTCCCTCACCGGCCGGATCGGCAAGCCCTTGATCACTCTCCAGGGGACCTACGACTCGCTCCTGCCGATCAGCACCGACTCCGACGTCTACGCGAAACTCGTCCGCGCCCGGGGCAAGGCCCCCTACCGCTATTACCGCCTGGAGGCCGCCAACCACGTCGACGGCCTCTACGACACCTACCCGGACCGCCTGCGCCCTCTCCTCCCCTGCATGCGCACGGCCTTCACGGCCCTCGAATCCTGGACGCGGAACGGCACACCCCCGCCGGCGAGCACCACGCTGCCCCGCCCCGCCTCCGGCGACCTCGTCAACACGTGCTCCCTCACCTCGTGAAAGGGCACCGAGAGTTCGTCAGAGCTTGGAGTGCGTCCAGGTCAGGAGGTCGTCGGCCGGGAGGGTGTTGACGATCCGGGACGCCGGGACCGCGCACCGGGCGGCCCGCTCGCAGCCGAAGGGCTGCCAGTCGAGCTGTCCCGGCGCGTGGGCGTCGGAGTCGATCGAGAAGCGGCAGCCGGCCTCGACGGCGAGGCGCAGCAGGCGCTTGGGCGGGTCGAGGCGCTCCGGACGGGAGTTGATCTCGACGGCGACGTCGTAGGCGGCGCAGGCGTCGAAGACCAGGGCGGCGTCGAACTCCGACTCCGGACGCAGGCCGCCGCGCTTGCCGCCCGACTTCACGATGCGTCCGGTGCAGTGGCCGAGGACGTTCACGCGCGGGTTCGCGATCGCGGCGACCATGCGTGTCGTCATGGCGACGCGGTCCATGCGGAGCTTGGAGTGGACGCTGGCGACGACGACGTCCAGCCTTTCAAGGAGGTCCGGGTCCTGGTCGAGGGTGCCGTCGTCCAGGATGTCGACCTCGATGCCGGTGAGGATGCGGAACGGCGCGAGGCCCTCGTTGAGCGCCGCGACGACGTCGAGCTGGCGGCGGAGGCGGTCGGCGGACAGTCCGTTCGCCACTTTCAGGCGCGGTGAATGGTCGGTCAGCGCGAGGTACTCGTGGCCGAGGGCCCGGGCGGTCTCGGCCATCTCCAGGATGGGCGAGCCGCCGTCCGACCAGTCGCTGTGGGTGTGCAGGTCGCCCTTGAGCGCGGAACGGAGCGCGGCCGCGGCCTCGTCCAGCGGCTCGCCCTCGGTCGCCTCCAGGCGGCGCAGGTAGACGGGGGTCTCGCCGCGCAGCGCCTCCTCGATCACCAGCGCGGTGACCTTGCCGATGCCGGGCAGTGCGGTCAGCGTGCCGTCGCGGGCGCGGTCGGCGAGCTCGTCCGGGGACGTGCGCTCGGCGAGGTCCGCGGCCGTGCGGAACGCCCGGACGCGGTAGGTCGGCTCATGGGCGCGCTCCAGCAGGAACGCGATCCGGCGCAGCGCTTCGACGGGCTCCACGCCTGGCACCGTACCCAGGTACTACGGGACGTGTCCCACCATGGTCGGCCGCCGGGCGTGGGCCTCACCGCGTACCGGATCCTGCAGGAGGCGCTGAGCAACGCGATGCGGCACGCGCCCGGTTCGCAGGTCGAAATCCGGGTTTCCCGGGATGACGGTGATGCTGGCATCGTGGGGCTGGGCGTGGTCAACGGCCCGCCCGGCGGCGGGCAGGTGCCGCGCCCCCCGCTGCCGGGCGGCGGCCACGGGCTGCTCGGGATGCGGGAGCGGGCCGCCGCGCTGGGCGGTGAGCTGACCGCCCGTCCCACGGCCGAGGGAGGATTCGCCGTGACCGCCACGCTGCCGGTGCCGAGCTGGCCGACGCGGTGCGGGTCGTGGCGGCGGGCGACGCGCTGCTGTCCCCGTCGGTGACGCGCCGGCTGATCGCGGAGTTCTCCCGGCTCGGCGGGCCGCGCGCACCGTCCCGCAAGCGGCTGGACGAGCTGACCGAGCGGGAGACGGAGGTCCTGGCGCTGGTGGCGCGGGGGCTGTCGAACGGGGAGATCGCCGGGAAGCTCGTCGTCGCCGAGCAGACCGTCAAGACGCATTTCGGGCGGATCCTGATGAAGCTGGGCCTCCGGGACCGCCCGCAGGCGATCGTCTACGCCTACGAGATCGGCCTGGTCCGGCCCGGCGACTGATACCTGCGCGCGAGACGTCGGACCCGGGTCGCACCCCGCAAGTTCACTCCGCCGGTTGATCTCCGATGCACCGTTCGGTTTCTAGCCTCCTGCTCAGTACCGCGAACCACTGATCGGGAAGGACGCACCGGATGCCGCGTGCCCGCACCACCGTCGCCGCCGTCTCGCTGCTCGCGGTCGGCGCGGCGGGACCGGCGGCGGGTTCCGCCGAACTGTACGCCGCCCCCGCACCGGCGCCCGCGCTGTCGTCCACGACCCTCGACGCCCGCTACGGGGCCACCGGCCGGGACATCGGCCGGGCCCTGGCCACGGCGGAACACCTGCACGACGCGGACCGGACACGGGCACTGTCCGCCTTACTGGCCCCGGGCAGACGGTTCCTGGCCTTCGACCCACGCGGCGACGGACGGGCCGTCGAGGTCATCGGCGACCTGGAGCGCGCCGACCGCATCGCCGTCGTCGTGCCCGGTGCGGACAACGCGCTGGCCAACTACGACTCGCCCAAGTTCGTCGGCGGCGACAGCCGCGCCCTCTATCTGGAGGCCCGCGCCGACGCACCGCGCTCACGCGTCGCCGTGATCGCCTGGCTCGGCTACGACTCCCCCTCGACGCTGAGCCCCGCCGTCCTGACGGACGACAAGGCGGAGGACGGCGCGCGCGGCCTCGAGCGCCTGCTCACCGGCGTCCACCGCGTGAACGGGCACGCCCGGTTCGCCCTGCTCTGCCACAGCTACGGCTCGGTGGTCTGCGCGAAGGCCGCCCGGCGCGTCGCGCCCCTGCCCGTGGACGACATCGCCCTTTTCGGCAGTCCCGGAACAACCGTGGGCAAGGCCGCCGATCTCGGCACGTCCGCGCGCGTATGGGCGGCCAGGGCGAAGGGCGACTGGATGCGTCTCATGCCGAACATCCGCTTCGCCGGGGTCGGCTTCGGCACGGACCCCGTCTCCCCCGGCTTCGGCGCCCTCCGCTTCGACGCGGGCAGGGGCCCGCACAGCGCCTACCTCAAGCCCGGTTCCCCGGCGCTCCGCAACCTCACCATGATCGCCCTCGGCCGCACCGCGGAGGTCACCCGCGCGGCCGGTCACGTTGGGTAGCCTGCACGGGCGGGCCGGTTCGAACGCGGGCAGTCCCGCCCACGTAGAGATCTTGGATGGTAGAGATAGGCAGGATGCCGCCGTACCGCAGGACACCGCCCACGCCCGCCAGGGCACCACGCGGGAGCCGTCGCACCCGGCGCACCCGGCGGCCGCGGCGGCTCCTGGCCGGCGCCGCCTCCATCGCCGTGATCATGCTGACGACGGCCGGGACCGGGCACGCCGACCCCTACGCCGCGCCCGTCTCCGTCCCGACGCTAGCGCCCTCGACACTGGACGTCCGGTACGCCGCCGAACGCCAGGCCATCGAGAGGGCCCTGAAGACCGCGCAGGACGTGGGCGACGTGGACCGGGGCAAGGCGCTCGGTGCGTTCCTCCAGCCCGGACGCCGTTTCCTCTACTTCGACCCGCGCGGCCGCGGACGGGCCATCGAGGTCATCGGCGACATCACCAGGGCGCGGCGGATCGCGATACTCGTCCCGGGGGCCGACACCACGCTTTCCGCGTTCGACAGGCGGGGCGACAAGCCGTGGTCGACGCCGGGCGGCGGCGCGCGCGCCGTCTACGCGCAGGCCCGCTCCATGTCGCCGGACCCCGGCCTCGCGGTCGTCGCCTGGCTCGGATACGCGGCGCCCAAGACGTTCAGCAGTGACGTCCTCACCGACGACAGAGCGTCCGAAGGCGCCGGGAAGCTCCGCCACTTCCTCAAGGGCCTGCATCGGGTTAACCCTGGGGCGACCGTGGGGCTGCTGTGCCACAGCTACGGCTCGGTGGTGTGCGGCCGCGCGGCATTGGACGGCCCCAGCAGCGCCGCCTGGCGCCAGGTCACGGACATCGCCCTGTACGGCAGTCCCGGCACGACGGCATGGTCGGCCGCCACGCTGAGCGGCACGGCCCGCGTCTGGGCGGGACGAGGGTCGGCGGACTGGATGGAGGACGTCCCCCACGTGCGCATCTTCGGGCTCGGGCTCGGCACCGACCCGGTCTCCCCCGCCTTCGGCGCGCGGGTCTTCGACGCCGGATCCGGCGGCCACAGCGACTACCTCGCCCCCGGTTCAGCCTCCCTGCGCAACCTCACCGACATCGCACTCGGGCATGTCTCCGAGGTAAGTCGGGACTGACCGTAATACTCACTTAGGGACGGGCCACGGCCGCCGTGGTGGCACTCTGGGGTGGTGAACACCGCGAACGAGACCGAAATCCGCGAGCTGACCAGCCAGCGCCTGGAGAAGGCGATGGGGACGTTCGGCACCGCGGCTCTGACGAGCATGGAGGAGCAGCTCCCCTGGTTCCGGCGCATGCCGGCCGACCAGCGCTCCTGGATCGGTCTCGTCGCGCAGGCGGGCATCGCCGCGTTCGTCGAGTGGTTCAAGAACAACGAGAAGACGCGCCCGGCCATCGCCGGCGAGGTGTTCGGCACCGCGCCCCGCGAGCTGCTGCGCTCCATCAAGCTGCACCACACCATCGACATGATCCGCGTCATCATCGAGGTGGTGGAGAACCGGCTGGACGAGCTGGCCGCCCCCGGTGGCGAGGCCCAGCTCCGCGAGGCCATCCTCCGCTACACGCGGGACGTCGCGTTCGGCGCGGCCCAGGTCTACGCGCGCGCCGCCGAGACGCGCGCCGCGTGGGACGCGCGGCTGGAGGCCCTCGTCGTCAACGCGGTCCTGCGCGGCGAGGTCGACGACGGCATGCACTCCTGGGCCGCCGCCCTCGGCTGGACGTCCAAGCCCGTCACCGTCATCGCGGGGCTCACCCCGGAGGACGAGGAGCCCGAGGTCACCATCGACCAGATGCAGCTTGCGGCACGCCGCGCGCGCGCCGACGTGCTGGCCGGCGTCCAAGGGCGCCGCGTCATCGTCATCATGGGCGGTGACATCGACCCCATGGAGGCGGCCCGTCCCATCGCCGCCAAGTGCGGTCCCGGGCCCGTCGTCGTCGGCCCGCAGGTCCCCGACCTCTACGACTCCAGCCTCTCCGCGCAGGCCGCCGTCGCCGGGCTGCGCGCCGCCGCCGGATGGCCCGACGCGCCCCGTCCCGTCCAGGCGACCGAACTGCTGCCGGAACGCGCCCTGGACGGCGACGACGACGCGCGCGGCTACCTGGTGGAGAGCGTCTACAACCCCATGCTCGCCGCCGGCGCGCCCCTCCTCGACACGCTCACCACCTACCTCGAACAGGGGTCGTCGCTGGAGGCCACCGCGCGGCTGCTGTTCGTCCACCCCAACACCGTCCGGTACCGCCTGCGGCGGGTCACCGAGCTGACCGGCCTCGCGCCCACCGACGGACGCAACGCCTTCACCCTCCGCATAGCCCTCGTCCTGGGCCGCTTCCAGAACCGCTGACCCCTTGTAGGGGTCGTACAAAGCCCGCTCACCAAAGTTCGTCGTGATCGGTATCGAGGTCCGGGGACATTGACGGCAGGCTGGACGCTGTGATTCTCCTCGCATCGCCCGGCCAGGGCGCCCAGACCCCCGGCTTCCTGCAGCCATGGCTAGAGATACCCGGAGTCGCCGACCGTCTCGCGTGGTGGTCGGCCGTCACGGGGCTCGACCTGGTCAGGTACGGGACGGAGGCGGACGCCGAGGAGATCCGCGACACCGCCGTCGCGCAGCCGCTGCTGGTCGCCGCCGCGCTCGCGGCCTACGAGGTGCTCTACCCGGACGGGGCGCGGCCCGGCGCCGTCGCCGGGCACAGCGTGGGCGAGCTGGCCGCGGCCGCGATCGCCGGGGTGCTGACGCCGGAGGCCGCGCTGGTGCTCGTCCGGGAGCGGGGCCGCGCGATGGCCGAGGCCGCCGCCGTCACCGAGACCGGGATGACCGCCGTGCTCGGCGGGGATCCCGACGAGGTCCTCGCCTCGATCGACAAGCACGGGCTCACCCCCGCGAACGTCAACGGCGCCGGCCAGGTCGTCGCCGCCGGGACGATGGAGAAGCTCGCGAAGTTCGCCGACGAGCCGCCCGCGAAGGCGCGGCTGCGCCCGCTGTCGGTCGCGGGCGCCTTCCACACCGAGCACATGGAGCCCGCCGTCGCGACGCTCCGCCGACTCGCGGCCGGCGCGCCCGTCGCCGACCCGCGCACGACGCTGCTGCAGAACCGCGACGGCGCCGCCGTCGAGGACGGCCGGGAGTTCGTCGGCCGGCTCGTCGAGCAGGTGAGCACGCCCGTCCGCTGGGACTCGTGCATGACCACGATGCGGGACCTCGGCGTCACCGCGATCATCGAGCTGCCGCCCGCCGGGACGCTCACCGGCCTCGCCCGGCGCGAGCTGAAGGGCGTCGAGCTGGTGGCCCTCAAGACCCCCGCCGACCTCGACAAGGCCCGCGAGCTGATCAAGGCGGACGCGTCATGACCGCCGGGCTGCAGATCCCCGAGGTGACCGCCGGCTCCCGCGTCCTGGCGTTCGGCGACTACCGGCCGGCCCGCGTCGTCACCAACGACGAGCTGGCCGAGACCGTCGACACCAACGACGCGTGGATCCGCAGCCGCGTCGGCATCGTGGAGCGGCGCATCGCCGGCGACGACGAGGGCATCGTCGAACTGGGCGTGCACGCCGGCGGCAAGGCCCTCGCCAACAGCGGCCTCGACCCGTCCGACATCGACCTCGTGATCCTCGCGACCTGCTCGGCGGAGTCGCCGATGCCGAGCCACGCCGCGCTCGTCGCGCACCGCCTCGGCATCGAGGCGCCCGGCGCGTTCGACCTCAACGCCGCCTGCGCCGGGTTCTGCTACGCGCTCGCCACCGCCAGCGCCGCCGTCCGGGCCGGCAGCGCCCGCAACGTGCTGGTCATCGGCTCGGAGAAGATGTCCCAGTGGATCGACTGGACCGACCGCTCCACCTGCATCATCTTCGCGGACGGTGCGGGCGCGGCGGTCGTCACGGCCAGCGACTCCGCCGGCATCGGCCCGGTCGTGTGGGGCAGCGCCGGCGACAAGTACGACAAGATCATCATCGATGACCGGCACTCGTTCATCAGGCAGGAGGGGCAGGCGGTGTTCCGCTGGGCCACCACCGCCATCGCGCCCATCGCGCTGCAGGCGTGCGAGCGCGCCGGAGTCAAGCCGGAAGACCTCGCCGCCATCGTCCCGCACCAGGCGAACCTGCGCATCATCGAGGCCATCGCCCGGAAGGTGAAGGCCACGAACGCCGTCGTCGCCGACGACATCGTCCAGTCGGGCAACACCTCCGGCGCCTCGATCCCGCTCGCGATGTCGCGCATGATCGAACGCGGCGACGTACCGTCCGGTGCCCCGGCCCTGCTGGTCGGATTCGGTGCCGGACTGTCCTACGCTGCCCAAGTCATCCAGATCCCGTAGGCCGTCACGCCTCTGGCAGGCTCTGGACCAACCCACCGAAGGAGAACGCAGAACCATGGCAGTCGCCACCGAACAGCAGATCCTGGACGGCCTCGCCGAGATCATCGACGACATCGTCGGCATCGACAAGTCCGAAGTGACCCCCGAGAAGAACTTCATCGACGACCTCGACATCGACTCGCTGTCGATGGTGGAGATCGCCGTGGCCGCGCAGGACCAGTTCGGCGTCGAGATCCCCGACGACGAGCTGCGCAACCTGAAGACGGTCAAGGACGTCATCAACTTCGTCCAGAACCTGCAGAGCTAGATCCGCGGGGAAGGCGCGCCGTCGCTCCGGCCGGAGGCGGCGCGCCCGACCTTCACTCCCCCTCACAGTCCGCAAGGAGCACCCACATGAGCAAGAGCCAGACCAGAGTCGTGGTGACCGGTCTCGGTGCAACGACCCCTCTCGGCGGAGACCTGCCGTCGACCTGGTCCGCCCTGCTCGCCGGAGAGTCCGGGGTCCGCCCCCTGGACTGGGAGGGCGTCGAGGACCTGCCGGTCCGGTTCGCCGCCACGCTGAAGGTCCAGCCGGACGAGGTCCTGCCGCGGCAGTCGATGCGGCGCCTCGACCGCAACCAGGCGATCGCGCTGATCTCCGCCCGCGAGGCGTGGGCGGACGCCGGGTTCGCCCCGGCCGCGGGCGGCAAGCCCCAGAAGGGCATGGAGCGGGCCGGGATCGACGGCGGCTACACCGTGGACGGTGAACGCCTCGGCGTCGTGTTCTCCAGCGGCATCGGCGGCCTGCACACCGCCCTCAACAGCTACGACGTGTTCAAGGAGAAGGGCTGGTCGCGCGTCTCGCCCTTCACCGTCCCGATGCTGATGCCGAACGGCGCCTCCGGGCACGTCGGCATCGAGTTCGGCGCGATGGCCGGCTCGCACGCCCTGGTCAGCGCCTGCGCGTCCAGCGGCGAGGCCGTCGGCTACGCCATCGACATGATCCGCGCGGGCCGCGCCGACGTGGTGATCTGCGGCGGCACCGAGTCGTGCATCCACCCGCTGCAGATGGCGTCGTTCGGCGCCATGCGCGCCATGTCGACCCGCAACGACGACCCGGAGCGCGCGTCCCGGCCCTACGACAAGAACCGCGACGGGTTCGTCCTCGGCGAGGGCGCCGCGGCACTGATCCTGGAGTCGGAGGAGCACGCGCGGGCCCGCGGCGCCCGCGTCCTCGGCATCGCGGCCGGCGCCGGCTACTCCGGCGACGCCTACGACATCGTCCTGCCCGACCCGAGCGGCTCAGGCCAGGCCAAGGCCATGCAGCGCGCCCTCAAGGACGCCGGTCTCGAGCCGTCCGACATCGTGCACGTCAACGCGCACGCCACCTCCACTCCGGCCGGCGACGTGGCCGAGCTCGCCTCCATCAAGGCGGGCCTCGGTGAGGACGCCGCGCGCCAGGTGGCCGTCACCGCCACCAAGTCGATGACCGGGCACCTGCTCGGCGGCGCCGGCGCGCTGGAGTCGGTCTTCACCATCCTCGCGCTGAAGGAGGGCCTCATCCCCTTCGTCGCCAACCTGGAGGACCTCGACGAGGAGGCCGACCTGGACATCGTCCGGGACGAGCCGCGCAAGATCTCCGACGGACCGGCCGCGGCGCTGAACAACTCGTTCGGCTTCGGCGGCCACAACGTGTCGGTCGCCTTCCAGCGCGCTCTCTGACGCACGAGCGACGGAACGGCCCGGCGGCTTCGAGCCCGCCGGGCCGTTCTTTCTGTCGCGCCACACGTCCCGAAGCCCCGTGCCGATCCGTCACCTGCCCGTGCCCGGGCCGGTTCCGGGGCCGGGCCTCAGACGGCGGCGTGCAGCCAGCGGACGGGCGCGCCGTCGCCGGCCCTGCGGAAGGGCTCCAGCTCGTTGTCCCACGGGGTGCCGAGGAGGCGGTCGAGCTCGTGCTCCAGGGTCGTCTTGCCGACCGCGGCGTTGGCCATGACGGAGCGGAGCCGGTCCTCGGGGACCAGGATGTCGCCGTTGGCCCCGATCACACCGGAGAAGACCCCGAGGGACGGGGTGAAACTGAACCGGACGCCGTCGGTGCCGGGCGTCGGGTCCTCGGTCGCCTCGAACCGCACGAGCTTCCAATTGCGCAGCGCGGAGGTGATGCCCGCGGCGGTGCCCGGCTTTCCCTCCCAATGCAGCTCGGCGCGCAGCGTTCCCGGCGCGGCCGCCTGATCCGCCCACTCAAGGGAAACGGGCACACCTAGAACACCTGCGGCGGCCCACTCGATGTGCGGGCTCAGCGCAGGCGGCGCGGAGTGGACGTAGAAGACGCCACGTGCGGTCACCGGACCTCCTGGATCTGTACCGAGGCTCGTCTTCCCCTACGGCCTCGTACGTCCCAAGTCGGCGTCCGCGTCCCTCATTGTGCATCATCGGCCCGTCTCGCACCACCGGGAGACGGGGGTTTATTGAACGCTTGACCATGCGATGCACGTCGTTCACCGAACACGCGCGCCAAGACTAGACGCTCGGACGCCGGCCGGAGGGCCAAAGCACGCAAGCCGGACAGGGCAGCCCGTCGGCCGCGATCGCGGCGACGTTCCGTCCAATGCCGGTGACGGAACGTCGCGGATCCGGCACCATGGGCGCAGGGGCGGTCGCGGGCGAGAGCGAGGACCGATGTTCGATCAGCAGGCGCGGCTCGACCGGTTGCTGGCGCGCCATCCCGACGCCGTGGTGGTGGAGCCGCTGCCGGGGCGGCCGGCGCTGGTCCGCCGGGACCAGATCCTGGTCGCCGGGCAGGACGCCGGCGCCGCCGAGGACCTCGTCCGCCGCTGGTCCGACTCGCGGCAGGACGAGCGCGGCGTCACGCGGCTGCGGCTGCGCGCCCCCGCCAAGGTGGACGTGTGCGAACTCGCCGCCCTCCTCACGGCGGACGCGCGGTTCCGGCGGCTGAGCGCCTCGCCCAACCACCTCGTCCTCGGCCAGCCGATGTGGTGGAGCGGGCCCGCGGACCTGCCCCGTCCGGCCGCGCCCATGCCGCGGCCCCGGGCCGCCCCGACGCGGCGGGACGTGACCGTCGCGATCCTCGACACCGGTCTGTCGCCGCACCCCTGGTACGCCGGCGCCGACTGGTACCGCGAGCAGCGCGCGGAGGTCGCGGAGGTCCTGGACGCCGACCTGGATTTCGAGCTGGACGCGCAGGCCGGGCACGGGACGTTCATCGCCGGCGTCGTGCTGACCCAGGCGCCCGCGGCGCGGCTGCGGGCCCGCCGAGTCATCGGCGGCGACGGGGTGGGCGACGAACTCGACGTCATCCGGGCGCTGCACTGGCTCGCGGAGTGGGGACGCGCCGACGTCGTCAACATCTCCCTCGGCTGCCACACCTACGACGACCGTCCCTCACCGGTGCTCGCGCGGGCGATCGCCGCGCTCGGCCGCCGGACGGTCGTGGTGGCGTGCGCGGGCAACGCCGGGACCGACCGCCCGTTCTGGCCCGCCGCGATGAAGCCGGTCATCGGCGTCGCGGCGCTGGACGGCGGTGAGCGGGCCTGGTTCTCCAACCACGGCTGGTGGGTGGACGCGTGCGCACAGGGCGTCGGCGTGGCCGGCACGTTCGTGTCGTTCGACGGGGCACGGCCGCCCATGCGCGGCATCGATCCCGATCTCTTCCAGGGCTACGCCACGTGGAGCGGGACGTCGTTCGCGGCGCCGGCGGTCGCGGGCCGGATCGCCGGGCGCGCGGCGGTGGAGGGCGTCGACGCGGTCACGGCGGCGGACCGCGTCCTCGATCCGGCGACGCATCCGGTCCTCGCCGGCCTGGGCGTCGTCATCGACTCGCAGGAAGGTACTGACTGTCAGCAGGCGATGGCATAGGGTCATGGATCAGCGGGGGGCCTCGGAAGGAGACTTCGGTGGCCCATAGGGACGGAACGGACGAACTGGTGGTCCGGGCGCGCGACGGCGACGGTGACGCGTGGGCCCGGCTGGTCGAGCGGCACAGCGCGCTGCTGTGGTCGATCGCCCGCTCGCACGGATTGAACGACGCCGACTCGGGCGACGTGGTGCAGACCACGTGGCTGCGGCTGGTGGAGCGGATCGACGGGTTGCGGGACCCGGCCGCGACCGCGTGCTGGCTGGCCACGACGGCTCGGAACGAGAGCCTGCGGCTGGTGCGGCGGCGGAGCCGCGACCTGCCGCTGGTGCCCGCGCCCCGGCGGCCGGAGCCGGGCCCGGACCAGGTGGTCGCGGCGCGCGAGCGGCTCGGCCGGGTCGGCACCGCGCTCGACACGCTGCCGCGGCGCTGCCGGACGCTGCTGCGGCTGTTCGCGCTGGCGCCGAGCCACGCCGAGCTGGCCGCAGCGCTCGGCATCCCGGTCGGCAGCGTGGCGCCGACGCGGGCGCGCTGCCTGGACGCGCTGCGGAGGCTCGTCCCGTGAACGACGACGAGCTGATGTCCGGGGTCCGGGACGCGTTCGAGCTCCTGGACCCCGTGCCGGCGGAGGTGCTGGCCGCGGCGCGCGCGTCGATCGCGTGGCGGACGCCGTCCGCGACGCTCGCGGAGCTGGCGCACGACCGGGCCGGCCGGGCGGCGGCCGGGGTGCGCGGCACGGCGGGCCGGGCGCTGACGTTCGCGTGCCCCGGCGCGACGGTGGAGATCGAGGTGGCCGAACGCGGCCGGGAGCGGGAGATCACCGGGCGGCTCGTCCCGTCCGCGGCGGCGGTCGTCCAGGTCCGGCACCGGGACCTGCCGCCGGACGGGATCACGGCGCGGGCCGAGCCGGCCGGGCTGTTCTGCGTTCCCCGCGTCCCGCAGGGCCTGGTCAGCCTGGTGTTCCGGCTGGAGGACGGGTCCTCGATCGTGACGAGCTGGATCCACCTGTGACCGGGCGGGACGAACGCACGCTGCTGCTGGCTGCGGCGACGGACCCCGCGACCGCCCTCGCGCGGGCCCTGGACCTGCTGGAGGGCGGCGACGACGTTCTGGCGCTGCGCGTTGCGGGGCTGGCCGCCAAGGAGCTGGGGCGGCTGGACGAGGGCCTCGCCTACCTCGACCGGGCCTTGCACCTGGCCGAGGGTTATGCGGAGGCGCAGGTGCGGATGAATCTCGTCGGCCTGCTCACCGCGCGCGGTGACGTCAATGAGGCGCTGTCCCATGCGCGTGAGGCGGAGACCGTCCTGCACGGCGCCGACGCGGACCGGCTGGCCGCGAACAAGGCGTGCGCCCTGGCTCGCGCCGGACGGCTGGACGAGGCACGCGAAGTGGCCGCGAACGCCTTGCCCCGCCTGCGCGGCGGTCATGACCCGGCCGTGCTGAACGGTCTCCTCACCAACCTCGGTCTGGCGCTGGCCTTCCGTGGCGACTACGACGGCGCCGAGAAGGCGTTGTCGGAGGCCGTCTCCGTGGGTGAGGCCGCTGGGCTGCTTCATCAAACGGCCATGTCCAAGGGCAACCTCGCGTTCGCGGTGTCGCGGCGTGGGGACGTCCCGCGCGCGCTTCGCCTCTTCGCCGAGGCCGAACCCGGGCTGACCGGTGAACGCCTGGCCCAGTGCCGGTTCGACCAGGCGGAAACCCTCATCATGGCCGGCCTGCCCGCTGAGGCACGTCCCGTCCTCACCGCCGCCCTGGATGCGGCCATGGCGAACGGTTACGGATGCGATGTCGCGGACGGCTTCCTCCTCCTCGCCCACGCCGAACTGGCCGACGGCAACCCCGAACACGCCACCGATGCGGCCGAGCATGCCCGCACCACATTCGCCCGGCAAGAGCGCACCGGATGGATGCTCCTGGCCGAGCACGCACTGCTCAGGGCCAGGTGGGCGTCCGGTGAACGGTCTCCCGTCCTGCTCCGCTCGGCGGCCGCCACGGCCGAACGGCTGGAGAGCGGCGGCTGGCCCGACGCCGCCGACGAGGCCCGCATCGTGGCCGCGCGTGTGGCGCTCACCCTGGGCAGGCCCGCCGGGCACCTGCTGTCCTCCGTCGGGCGTTCGCGCGGCCGCGCCCGAATCGCCGCCTGGCACGCCCTGGCCCTCGAACGCGCGGCGCGGGACGACCGCGAGGGCGCCGTGGCGGCCGTCAGCGCCGGGCTGGAGGTGACCGAAGAGCACGCGGAGATCCTCGGTGCGCTCGACCTGCGCGCCCGCGCGGCCGGACTCGCCGCCGAACTGGCCGGACTGGGGCTCGGCCTGGCCCGCTCGGCGCGGGAGCTGCTGACCGTGGAGGAGCGGCGGCGGGCGATCGCGCGGCCGGTCCGGGTCCGCCCGCCCGGGGACCCGGAGCGCGCCGCCGCGCTGGCCGCGCTCCGGGCCCTGAGCGTCGACCACACGGCCGACACCGCGCGGGGCGGCGCGCCGTCCGCGCTCCTGCCGGACATGGCCGCCCTGGAGGCGCGGATCCGCTCCCGGACGCGGCGCCGCCCGTCCGGCGCGTTCCCGCCCCGCCCCGCCGAGGCCACCGAGATCGCCGCGGCGCTCGGCGACCGCGCCCTCGTCGAGCTGATCGCGATCGACGGCGGCCTGCACGCCGTCACCGTCGCGGGCGGCCGGCTCCGCCGTCACCGCCTGGGGCCGTGCGAGGGCATCGGCCACGAGACCGGCCTCCTCCGCTTCGCGGCGCGCCGCGCCGCCGAGCGGGACGACCCGCAGGCGCTCGCCACCCTCGCGGGGACGGCCGGACGCCTCGACGGCCTCCTGCTCGCTCCCCTGCACGACGTCCTCGGCGACCGGGACCTCGTCATCGCCCCGACGGGGACGCTGCACGGCCTGCCCTGGGCCGCGCTCCCGTCGCTGGCCGGACGCCCGTTCACGCTCGTCCCGTCCGCGGGCGCCTGGCTCCAGGCGGTGGCGGCGGCGCCTTCCGCCGGGCACACGGTGCTCGTCGCGGGCCCCGACCTCCAGCACGCCGAACGCGAGGTCACGGCCCTCCGCGGCCTGCACCCGGAGGCCCGCGTGCTGGCCGGTCCCGGCGCGCGCGCCGAACCCGTCCGGGACGCCCTCGACGGCGCGGCCGTCGCCCACATCGCGGCGCACGGCGAGTTCCGCGAGGGAAACGCCCTGTTCTCCCGGCTGCGCCTCGCCGACGGACCGCTGATGGTGCACGACCTCGACGAGCTGGCCGTCCCGCCGCGCTTGATCGTCCTGTCCGCCTGCGACATCGGCCGCGCCGACGAGGGCGACGCCGTCCTCGGCATGGCCGGCGCCCTCCTCGCCCTCGGCACCGCCACGGTGATCGCCAGCGTGACCCCGGTCCGCGACGACGCCACCCCGGAGTTCATGGCCGCCTTCCACCAGGCCGTGAAGGCCGGCCGATCACCGTCCAAGGCGCTGGCGGCCCTCCCCCGCACCGCGGCCACCCTGGGTTTCCTGCCCATGGGCGCCGGCTGATGCCTCCGCGGACCAGCGGGCCTCGCGCCGCGACGCGTCCCTCCCGCGGCACACCCCGGCCGGCGGGCGCCGGCCGTGCCGGGGGCGGGTCAGTTGTCGCCGGTGGCTACGGGGTTGGTCGAGTCGGTCACCCAGTCGGACCACGAGCCGACGTAGAGGGCGGCCGGGATGCCGGCGAGGCTGAGGGCGAGGATCTCGTGGGCGGCGGTGACGCCGGAGCCGCAGTAGGCGCCGACGTCCAGGGCGTCGGTCGCGCCGAGCTGGGCGAAGCGCTCGCGCAGAAGTCCGGGCGGCAGGAAGCGGCCGTCCACGCCGACGTTGCCGGACGTGGGGGCGTTACGGGCGCCCGGGATGTGCCCGGCGACCGGATCGACCGGTTCCTGCTCGCCGCGGTAGCGCTCGGCGGCGCGGGCGTCGAGGAGGACGCCCGCCCTGGCCAGCTCGGCGGCGCCCTCCGCGTCCAGGACCGGAAGGCGGCCCGGGTTGGCGATGAAGTCGCCCGGCTTCACCTCGGGTTCGGCGGCGCTCACCCGGAGGCCCGCCTCCGTCCAGGCGCGGAACCCGCCGTCCAGGACGCGGACCCGCTCGTGCCCGAAGTAGCGCAGCGACCACCACACACGGGCCGCGGACGTGGAGTCGGCGTCGTCGTAGACCACGACCAGGCTGTCCTGCGACACGCCGGCGCGGCGCATCGCCGACTCGAAATCGACGGGTTCGGGGAGGGGGTGGCGGCCGCCGGGGCCGGGCGGCCCGGCCACGTCCCGGTCGAGGTCGATGAAGGCGGCGCCGGGCAGATGCCCCTTGCGGTAGGACTCGATCCCCGGCGGCCCCGCCAGGTGCCATCGGACGTCCAGCAGGATCACGGGCGTCTGGCGTCGCAGCAGCCGGTCCAGTGCGGGCACTTCGATGAGAGGGTGCACACGGCCAGTTTGACCGCCGATGCCCGGATTAGGGAGGGGCGAGGCCTGGTTCATCTCACATCCGCGGGGTGTCAGGGGCGGGACGTGGTGAGCA
The DNA here is from genome assembly GCF_001552195.1 of Actinomadura latina NBRC 106108. GTDB lineage: Bacteria > Actinomycetota > Actinomycetes > Streptosporangiales > Streptosporangiaceae > Spirillospora > Spirillospora latina. Next base: position 59,972 of record NZ_BCQS01000016.1, on the reverse strand, counting down.
GCGGGACGAGCTGCTCGGCCGGGACGAGGGAGCCGTGCATGCCGACCATCCGCTCCAGCCAGAACTCCCGCTCGGACGCGACGATCGCGAGGTCGCCGTGCGGGACGGCGATCACGTCCCCGATGCGCTCGGCCATCCCGTCGCCGAGCGGGCCGAACCAGCCGTCCGCCACGGCCCGCTCGCGCGGGACCACCCAGGCCCGGTCGCCGAGCAGGGCCGTCCAGGCGGCGAGGACGTCGCCGTGGGCGCCCGGCTCGCTGTAGACGTATCGGCAGCGGGCGTCCCCGCCGAGGAGCGCGACGCCCTCCCGCAGCTCGGGGACGGTGTCGGCGTCCACCCGCTCGGCCGGGTCGACCATGCCGTGGTCGGCGGTGACGTACAGGGCCGAACCGGGCGGCAGGACGGCCGCGACCCGCTGGACGAGCATGTCCACGAACCGGAGCTGGTGCCGCCAGTCGGCGGAGTCGACGCCGAACCGGTGGCCGGTCGCGTCGAGGTCGGCGTGGTACACGGTGACGTACGCGCGGTCGCCCCGGCGCAGGGCCATCTCGGCGCGCCCGACGATCTGCCCGAGGCTCTCGGCGGACAGGTAGTCGGCGCCGCGCGCGGTCGCCCGGGTCAGCCCGGACCGCTTGTACTGCCGGAGCGACACGTACCCGGCCTCGACGCCGGCCGCCGCCGCCCGCTCGTACACGGTCGGGACGGGCTGGAAGTCCGCCGGGTCGGGGTCGTCGTCCGTCCAGTGCAGGCAGTTCAGCAGCCGCCCGGCGCCCGGGACCGCCACCTGCAGGCCCAGCAGCCCGTGCGCGCCGGGCGGCGCGCCCGTCCCGAGCGAGGCGAGGCTGGTGACGGTCGTCGCCGGGAACCCGGCCGTGATCGGGCCGCCGTCCATCGCGTTCAGGTAGGGCGCCTCGTCCGGGTGCGCCTTGAGCTGCTCCCAGCCGAGCCCGTCGACGAGCAGGACGCAGGCGCGCGGCAGCTCGGGCAGCCCCAGCACGTCGGCCTCGCCCGGCACGCCCAGCGCCGCGAGCACCGAGCCCGGCAGGTCGGCGAGGGCCCCCGCCCCGTACCTCGGGACGGGCGGCTCCATGACCGCCCCCGTCACCGGGCGGTCGCCGCGGACAGTTCCTCGGCGAAGGCCAGCACCTGGGCCACCGCGTCCGCGCCGTCGGCCGCCTCGCTGACCCGCAGGGACAGGTCGTCGGCGGTGACGCTGCCGGTGTAGCCGTGGTCGGCCTCGCAGTTCTCGTCGCCGCACGTCGCCGGTTCGAGGTCGATGTGGGCGATGGCGCCCCAGCCGATGGTCAGCACGACCTCGGTGGGCGGCACGCCCGGCACGTAGGACGCGGGGTCCGGGACGACGCGCGTCACCGCGACCGACTGGACGCGTTCGAGTTTGACGGCCTCGGTGGTGGTGGACGCGTGCGGCTGGGCCATCCCCTCGCCGGGCGGATGCTCGTCGGTGTGGCAGACCAGCAGCCGGTTCGCGGACAGCACGAGCACCGTCACGTGCCGCCGCACCTCCATCGCGGGGTCGAACGTCGCCTCGTGGTGAACGACGTAGGCGACGACGTGCTCGTCGCCCACGGCCGACTCGACCGCGTCCGCGACCAGGGCCGGGTAGTAGCCGCTGCGCTCGATCGCCGTGCGCAACCCGCCTGCGGTCGCTCGGGTTTCCCTCATGGCCCCATCCTGCCCTGTCCGGGGCGGCCGCGCACATGACCGGCCCGGTGGGCGGTCATCCGGGCGCCTGCGGGGTAGGGGGCGGGCATGGACGAGCATCCACTGCCGACCCCGCCGCCGGTGCCGCCGCCCACCCCGGACCCGGCCCCCACGCCGCAGCCCCCGGTGCCGCCCGAGCCGCCGCCCGGCCCGTCACCGGGGCCCGCGCCGCAGCCGCCCGGCCCCGTCCCGCCGGGCCCGTCGCCCGAACCGGTCCCGCCCGGCCCGCCGCCGGAGCCCACTCCGCCTGGCCCGGCCCCGGAACCGACGCCGCCCGCCCCGCCGCCGGAGCCGATCCCGCCGGGCCCCGAGCCGGACCCCGTCCCGCCCACCCCGGAGCCCAGGCCACCGGCGCCTCCGGGGTAACGCCCGCCCAGGACACGACCCGCCCCATGATTTGGAGCGCGCGGGGGTCTGAAGTCTGAGGAGGGTGCGGGCAGGCCGGGGTCAGAGGCGGCGAGGGCCCATCTCGGTGCGGGGACCCAGGGGGCGTTCCAGTGTCAGCCTCACCTCTCGCACCGTGACGCCCGTTCCGTCCACCATGACGGGGTTCAGCTCCAGGCGCGCCACCTCGGGAAGGTCGTAGCCGAGGCGGGACGCGCGCAGCAGCAGCTGTTCGAGGGCCGCCACGTCCACGGGTTCGGCGCCCCGGTGGCCGAGCAGCAGCGGGGCGGTGCGGATGGCGCGGATCATCTCCGCGGCGTCCACGTCCGCCAGCGGCGACAGGCGGTAGGCGCGGTCGTCGAGCAGGTCGGCGGTCTCGTCGGCGATGCCGAACGAGATCAGCGGGCCGAACGAGTGGTCCTCCCTGACGACGACGCGGGTCGGCACCCCGTCGCCGCCTTCGGCGACGTCGATGCCGTAGCAGCCGAGGAGCTCCGCCGCCTGCTTCGGCGGGACGTCCACCGGGCCGCCGTCGCCGAGCCATTCCGCGACCAGGACGCGCGCGCGGGCGCGGTCGACGTCCGCGAACACCGGCGTGTGCCCCGCGGGGCGCTGCCGCCACTGCGCGTACCGGATCACGTACGCCAGCGCCCGGACGGCGTCCTCCGGCGAGGTGTAGGACGGCACCGAGCCCTCGGCGGGCATCCCGTCGGGGCCGGGGACGCGCAGCTCGGCGGGCATGCCCTCGCTGCCCAGGTAGGTCGCCACGATCGGCTTCCCGGCCCCGGCGGCCAGCCGGAGGATCTTCTCGGGGACGCGCACGTCGAAGCCGCCGATCGTCGGCGGGGTGAACAGCGCCACGACCGCGTCGACCGCGTCGTCGGCGAGGGCGTCGGCGAGGGCGGCCTCGTAGTCGTCGGCGTCCGCGCTCGGGCCGAGGTCGACGCGCGGCCGGACGTCCAGGCCGAGCGCGACGGCCTCGTCCTGCGCCAGCAGTCCCAGCGAGTTGGAGTTGTCGATGATCGCGACGCGGTCACCGGCCGGGAGCGGCTGGTAGGCCAGCACCTGCGCCACGTCGAACAACTCGGCCAGGTCCTCGACCCGGATGACGCCCGCCTGCTCGAACAGCGCGCTGACCGCGTGGTCGGGCAGGGTGAGGGCGCGCGCGGCGTGCCCCAGCGGGATTCCCTGCGTGCTGCGTCCGCTCTTCACCGCCACGATCGGCTTGCGGCGGCCGAGCCTGCGCGCCAGCCGCGCGAACTTGCGGGGGTTGCCCAGCGACTCCAGGTACAGGAGGACGGCCTTGGTCGCCGGGTCCTCCTCCCAGTACTGCATGAGGTCGTTGCCGGAGACGTCCGCCCGGTTGCCGGCGGAGACGAACGTCGACAGGCCCAGGCCGCGTTCGGCCGTCCGCTGCAAGATGGCGATGCCCAGCGCACCGGACTGCGAGAAGAAACCCACCGGCCCGCGTCCCGGCATGGTCGGCGCAAGGGTCGCGTTGAGCCGCACATCCGTGTCGGTGTTGGCGATGCCCAGGCAGTTGGGGCCGACGACACGCATCCCGTAGGCGCGGGCGAGGCTCACCAGTTCCTCCTGCGCGGCGCGTCCCTCCTCACCGACCTCGCCGAAGCCGGACGACACCACGACCAAGCCGTGCACGCCCTTGCCCGCGCACTGCTCCACGACCTCGTGGACGGTGTCGGCACGGACGGCGACGACCGCGAGGTCCACATCGTCCGGAATCTCCAGGACCGACGCGTAAGCACGGACCCCCGCCACCGCCACCGCCGTCGGATGCACCGGGTAGACCGGCCCGCTGAAGTCCCCGCCCAGCAGGTTGCGCAGGACGGTCTGCCCCACGCTGTGCTCCGCGCGGCTCGCCCCGATGACCGCGACCGACCCCGGGAACAGCAGCCGCTGGATCGACCGCGACTCGGCCCGGTGCTCGCGGGCCGTCATGACCTCCAGCGAGGTGTCGGTCGGTTCCAGGTCGAGGACGAGTTCGATCACGCCCTCCTCGAACCGCTGCTCCGCCCGGTAGCCCGCCTCCCGGAACACCCGCGTCATCCGGCGGTTGTCGGGCAGCACGCTCGCCACGAACCGCCGCACGCCCCGCTCCCGCGCGGCGGCCGCGATGTGCTCCAGCAGCACCGCGGCCATGCCGCGGCCCTGGTGCGCGTCCTCCACGAGGAACGCGACCTCCGCCGTCTCCGGCCGCTCGCCCAGCCGGTCATACCGGACGACCGCCACCATCACACCCGCGATCGTGGCGATCAGCGCGACACGCCGGTCGTGGTCGACGGTGGTGAAGTGCTCGACGTCACGGTCCGACAGGTGCGGGCGCGGCGAGAAGAACCGGTAGTAGATCGACTCCGGGGACAGCCGCTCGTGGAACGACCGCAGCAGGCCCGCGTCATCGGGCCGGATGGGGCGCAGGTGGGCCGTCCCGCCGTCGCTCAGGACGACGTCGGCCTCCCACTGATCCGGGTAACGCTCGGTCACGTACCCGAGGGTAAGGCACGGACACCCCCAGGCCCGCGCCGGGAAAAACGGTCTTCCCCGTGTTTCGCTGCGCGTTCGAGACCTAATCCGGGCTCAAGAGCTGTTACGGTCGACCACACGCCCAGGAATTGCCGCTCGCGCGGGCCGTGTTGATCGAGGTGATGACTCCATGACGCGCGTGGTCGTGGTCGGCGATCTTATGTCAGACACCGTGGCGCGTGCCGCGTTCCCCTTGGCAAAGGGGAGCGACACGCCCGCCGCCGTGACGACCCATGGGGGCGGCTCGGGTGCCAATGTGGCCGCCTGGCTCGCTCTGGAGGGGGTCGAGACCGCGTTCGTCGGACGCCGTGGCTCCGACATCGCGGGCCGGAACCGGGACATGGAGATGATGGGGTACGGCGTCGACGCCCGCCTCGTCATGGACCAGGAACGTCCCACCGGAACCTGTGTGGTGATGGTCACGCACAAAGGCGACCGGACCATGCTGTCCGATCCCGGTGCCAACGGCGCGCTCCTCCCCGAGGACATCGAGCGCTGCAGGGACCTGTTCACACAGGGCACCCACCTGCACCTGTCCGGCTACTCGCTGATCAACGAGGGCTCCCGGAAGGCCGCCATCTACACACTGGACCTCGCCCGCAAGGCGCAGATGTCCGTGTCGGTCGACGGCGGCTCGTCCTCCCCGCTCAAGCGCATGGGGGCCGAACCCTTCCTGGAGTGGACGCAGGGCGCCCGCCTCCTCGTCCTCAACGCCAAAGAGGCGGAGATCCTCACCGGCCGCGAGACGCCCGCGCAGGCCGCCAAGGTCCTGACCGCCTGGTACCCGCAGGTCGTCATCAAGAACGGCTCCGAGGGCGCCCTCTGGTACACCAACGGCCGCCCCGAACCCGTCACCGTCTCCGCCGAACCCGTCGACAAGATCGTCGACGGCACCGGCGCCGGCGACGCGTTCGTCGCGGGGTTCCTGCCGCCCTGGCTGGACGGCAAGCAGCCCGCCGACGCCCTCACCGCCGGCTGCCGCCTCGCCGCCCGGGCCATGAAGCACCTCGGCGCCCGCCCCACCCTCGATGTGGTCGACAACCAGATCAAGTAGGGGCTGTGTTGGCCCAGGGGGGCGACCCCCTGGAACCCCCGTCACGAGCCGGTCGATCCTCACGCCACGGTTTCGGTGTGTTGTGACCGTGCGGGTTTGTGTCGTGTCGCTGCGGTCACCCGGCTCGGCGGGCATGCCCGCTGCGGTCGCCGGCGCTCCCTCCGCGTGCCTGCCCGCGTCCGGCGGCCGGGGTCAGGCGAGGGGCGTGTAGGTTCGGACGTCCTCCTTGACCGCCGCCCACAGGCGGTTGAGGGGATGCCCGGCGTCGTAGCGCTCCAGGTCGGCGCGCCGGACGAACGCGCCGGTCATGAGCTCGGCCTTGGGCTCCAGATCGTCGTGCAGCTGGACGGCGCGCAGCGGGACGGCGTCCGGGTCCTCCTGGGCGGCCATGCCGCGGCCGATCGACCCGGTGACGATCATGCAGCCGCGGACGAACCCCGACCGCAGCAGCGACAGCCCGTAGTGGACGTCGTCGATGTCGGCGACGACGTTGAGCCGGTCGCGGAAGTTCGTCCCGTACCAGGTGGCGAGCAGGTCGGCGACCAGCCCGGCGGGCGGCACCACCAGCGGGACGCGCCCGAGTTCGCTCGTCTCGACCGGCGTGTCGGGCAGCTCGCCCTCCAGCAGATTCGTCAGCAGCAGCGCCTGGCCCCGCGCGTACTCGATGACCTCGTACTCCTTCAGGCGCAGATCGCCCTCCGGAGTGCTGACGATGCTGCCGCACACGAGGTCGACCTGCCGGTTCTCCAGGCGTGACCACACGTCCTTGGTGCGGACGTGCGCGACCTTGAACTCCACCTCCCGCTGACGGAACTCCTCGGAAACACGGTTCCAGGCCCGGGAGACGATCGGCAGGGTGAACTCCGTGGTGCCGACGGTCAGCATCCGCCCGAGACGGCGGCGGCTCAAATGAATGGACTCCAGCCATTTGTCGAACGTCAGCTGCGCCAGTTCGACGGTGGCCTCTCCGGTGGGCGTGAAGAGGTAGTCCCTGCCGCGCCCCTGCCGGACGGTCAGCACCTCGCCGCACAGCGTCTGGCTGTTGCGGTTCAAAATGTCGAGCTGCTTCTGGACGCTGGACTGCTCGCGGCCGAGAACGCGCGCCGCCCGCAGCGCGGACCCCGTCTCATGCACGACCAGCAGCGTCCGCAGCTGATCGAACGTCATATCGAGCAGGCCGGACGGACAATCCAGAAGCGCATCGAGACCCGGTGACACGGTGAGGGACATTACTACCTGTTCCGCCGTCCCGCGGAAATGGCCGGACGGCCAACTGAGCGGGAAATGATGACATTTCCTGCTCAACTTATCTCAAGATGTTCTTGCAAACAACTGGACAGAGTTTTCTAATCTCTAGAACACTTTCTCTCGACCACGCCGCCGTCATCCGTCCCACCAGGACGGCGGCGTTCCCGGGCGTGCCCCGGCGGTGCCGGCCGCCGGGGCCGCCGCACGGACTCCCGTTCGCCGCGGCTCTTCTCCGCCGCGGCGCCGGGACCGGCCGCCGGCCCGTGCGCGGGGCCGCGCGCACGGGCCGGCACGATCGTCCCGCCCGCGCCCACGGGGGCGCGCGGGCGGCGGACGATCTGGCAACGCCCCGCGCGGCGCGGCGGCCGGCACCACCCCGAACGCCGCCCCAGCGACCTGGTCCACCGCGTGCGACACCACCACCGGCCCCCGGCCCGACACGCGTCTTCTGGGTTCCCGGTGGCGTCCCGCCGGGAAGACCGAGGCTCCACCGATGAATATGCCGGGGCATGAAGGTCTCTATTGAGGCCGCACGAAACCGTGGCGGCCGTCCGCCCTGAACACCGCAGAGAGGAGCCGAGGGATGCCCAGCAGAGCGATCACGCACGCACCGCGCACCCGGCCGCCCCCGAGCCCGGCCTTGGGCGCCGCCACCATGCGCACGCAAGTCGTGAACGTTCTTGCGCGCGGCGTTCTTCATCTGCGCGGCGGGGGCGTCCGGTGATGTCTTTGCAGGAGCGTGTCCAGGCGGTGGCCGATGAGCTGGTGGCGTCCGGCGCCGAGGTCGGCCTCCAGGCCGTGGTCATGGAGCGGGGACGGGTGGTCGCGGACGTCGTCGCTGGTCTGGCCGACCGTGAACGCGCGCGGGCGGTCACGCCGGGCACGCTCTTTTACGCGGCGTCCGCTGCCAAGGGCGTGGCCTCAGCGGTGGCTCACGTGCTCGTGGAGCGCGGGGAACTCGCCTACGACATGAAGGCGGCGGACGTCTGGCCCGAGTTCGCGGCCCACGGCAAGGGCGGGGTGACGCTCCGCCATGTCCTGCTGCACACCGCGGGCGTTCCCGCCCCGCCGTACGACACCACGGTCGAGGATCTGTGCGACTGGGACCATATGTGCGCGGTGCTGGCGGAGTCGAGGCCCTGGTGGGAGCCCGGGACGCGCTTCGGCTACCACGCGCAGACGTTCGGTTTCCTCCTCGGTGAGATCGTGCGGCGCGGGACGGGACGCACCTTGGCATGGTGGCTCCGCGAGGCCGTCACCCGTCCGCTCGGCATTGAGGACGAGGTCCACTTCGGCGTGCCCGAGAACCTGCTGACCGGGGTGGCGGTTCAGCAGCCGCCGGTCGAGCCCTTCGGCCGGCCCAAGCAGGGGTCGCCTGCCGGTAAGGCGATCCCGCCGGGCATCCAGCCCGATGCCGCCTATGCCAACCGGCCGGACGTCCTCGGCGCGGACATCCCTTCGGCCGGGACGATGACCGCCCGCGGGGCGGCACGGTTGTACGCCGCCCTGCTCGGCCACGTCGACGGAGTCGATCTCGTCTCGGCTGCTCGCCGGGCCGAGATGGCGGCGCTGCACTACGAGGGCATGGACGAGGTCATGGAAATGCCGGCGGCATGGGCCTTCGGCTTCAGCCCTCATCGTCCGGGCGGCGCCGGGGGCCGTCCCGGATCGTGTTTCGGCATGGTCGGCGTGAACGGCACGGCCGCGTACGCCGACATCGACTCCGGCATCGCCGTCGCGGTGATGCGCAATCGCTTCAGCCCGGACATGGCGGCGGTTTCCCGGATCGACCGCATCGTCGACGACACCTTCCCCGCACGCACTCGATCGGAGCGACCATGAAGAACCCGACCTCCCGGCTCGACGAACGTTTCAGCGACCCGGGCGCCCAGCCGGTGCCCTGGGCGACCACGCAGGATGCACTGGAATCGGCGCAGCTGTTCTGGATCACGACCGTCCGCTCGGACGGACGGCCCCATATCACCCCCCTCGTGGGCGTGTGGCTCGACGAGGCGCTCCACTTCACCACCGGCTCCGAAGAGCAGAAGGCCGTGAATCTCACCGCCAACCCGCAGGTCGCGCTGACGACCGGCTGCAACCGGTGGGACAAGGGGCTCGACGTGGTCGTGGAGGGCGCGGCCGAGCGCGTCACCGAGCGCGCCGCCCTGGAACGGCTCGCCACCGCCTGGGCCGCCAAGTGGAACGGCCAGTGGCAGTTCAAGGCGACCGACACCGGATTCACGCACGAGGACGGCGCCCGGGCGCTCGTCTTCAGGGTGCGGCCGAGCAAGGTCCTCGCCTTCACCAAGGGCGGCTTCAGCCAGACCCGCTACCACCCCGCCGACTAACGCCGCACCCCGCCGACTAACACTGCACCCCGACCACTCGACCGCCGCCAGCACAGCAGAAGCGCCGCCAGCACAGCAGAAGCGACTGGCCGCCCCAGCGGGAACCCGACACTGGCCACGCGGAAAGCCGGGCAGGAGCGACGATCGGCCCTGGCGGGGACTCGGCGCCCGGCAACACGACAGAGCCGGGCGGGGCGGCAGTTGGCGCGGGCGAGATCCGCGGTGGAGCGGCCGGGTCAGTTGGGGATGGCCAGGGTCAGAGGAAGGATCTTGTCGGCGCCCGCTTCCTTGAGGAGGCGGGTGGCCACCGTCATGGTCCAGCCGGTTTCGATGCGGTCGTCCACCAGGAGCAGGGGCCCGGGATTGCCGGGGAGGGCGGCGGCCAGGTCATCGGGGACGATCAGGGTGTGCCAGACGGAGCGGAGGCGCTGGGCGCTGTTGTGGCGGCGTGGAACGGGGTCGCCGACGGGGGCCAGTTCGCCCAGGTAGGTCAGCCGGCCGATCCGCGCGATGCTCTGGCCGAAGGTCGTGACCAGGCGGGGGCGGGACCGGGAGCCGATCGTGACGACGCCGGTGGGGCGGGCGGGCCAGTCCCAGGCGGCGAGGACCTTGACGACCGCGTCCACCAGGTCGGCGGGGACGTCGGTGTCGGGGCCCGCGAACAGGTCGCGGAGGCGGTTGCCCCAGCCGATGTCGGTGAGGCGCCCCAGGGCGCGGCCTGTCTCCGCCTGGAGGTCGGGTTTGATGCGGCCGGAGACGCCCAGGTCGTCCTTGACGCCGGTGGGCCACATGCGGCGGGGTGCGATGTCCACGCCGGGGCGGTGCAGGCGGTCGCGGGCCTGGGCGGTGCTCTCCTGGGAGACGTCGGCGGGCCAGTGGCGGCCCGTGCAGTTGTCGCAGCGGCCACAGGGCGCGGCGTCCGGGTCGTCCAGCTGGCGGCGCAGGTACTCCTCCCGGCAGTCCCGCGTTGATATGTAGTCGAGCATCGCCTGCTGCTCGCGGCGGCGTTCGGCGGTGACGCGCTCGTAGCGTTCGCGGTCGTAGGTCCAGGGCCGTCCGGTGGACGTCCAGCCGCCCTTGACGCGGCGGGCCGCGCCGTCGACGTCGAGGACCTTGAGCATCATTTCGAGGCGGGAGCGGGTGAGGTCGACCATCGGTTCGAGGGCGCCGGTGGAGAGTGGGCGGCCGGCCGTTTCGAGGACGTCCAGGGTGGTGCGGACCGTCTGCTCCGGGGGGAATGCCAGGCTGGCGAAGTAGGCCCAGATGTCGCGGTCTTCGCGGCCCGGCAGCAGGATGACCTCGGCGCGGTCGACGCCGCGTCCGGCACGGCCGATCTGCTGGTAGTAGGCGACCGGCGACTGCGGGGCGCCGACGTGGACGATGAAGCCGAGGTCGGGTTTGTCGAAGCCCATGCCGAGTGCGCTGGTGGCGATGAGGGCCTTGAGCTTGTTGTCCTGGAGGTCCTGCTCGGCCTGGAGGCGTTCGGCCTGCTCGGTCTGGCCGGAGTAGGCGGCGACCTCGTGGCCCCGGTCGCGCAGATGGCCGGTGATCTCGTGGGCGGCGGCGACGGTGAGCGTGTAGATGATGCCGGAGCCCGGCAGGTCGGCGAGGTGCTCCTCCAGCCAGGCGATGCGCTGCTCGGCGGTGGGGAGCGCGACGACGGCGAGGTGCAGCGACTCGCGTTCCAGCGGGCCGCGCAGGACGAGGGCGTCGTCGCCGGCGAGCTGCTCGGCGACGTCCTGGGTGACGCGGGCGTTGGCGGTCGCCGTGGTGGCGAGCACGGGGATGCCGGGCGGGAGTTCGGCGAGGAGGGTGCGCAGCCGCCGGTAGTCGGGCCGGAAGTCGTGGCCCCAGTCGGAGATGCAGTGCGCCTCGTCGACGACGACCAGCCCGGCGCCGGCGGCGAGCTTGGGCAGGACGAGGTCGCGGAAGTCGGGGTTGTTGAGCCGTTCCGGGCTGACCAGCAGGACGTCCACCGAGCCCTGCTCGACCTCGGCGAAGATCTGGTCCCAGTCTTCGGTGTTGGACGAGTTGATGGTGCGGGCGTGGATGCCGGCCCGGTCGGCGGCCGCGATCTGGTTGCGCATCAGCGCCAGCAGCGGCGAGACGATCACGGTGGGGCCGGCGCCGCGCTCGCGGAGCAGCCGGGTCGCCACGAAGTAGACGGCGGACTTGCCCCAGCCGGTGCGCTGCACGACCAGCGCCCGGCGCCGCTCGACGACGAGCGCGCTGATCGCCGTCCACTGGTCGTCGCGGAGCCGCGCGTGGTCGCCGGCGAGGGCGCGCAGGCACCGCTCGGCATCGTCCCGGAGCTGGTCTGGAGTGCTCATGCGTCCTTGGTACCAGCGCCGGCGAAGGCACCGCACCAGAACCGCGTTCTGTGGAAAAGGCGGAGGGAGCCGCGGAGTTGGACCGCGGAGGCCGCGGGTAGCCTGCCAGTCAAGATCGGCGACAAGGCGGGGAAGGGGCACGAGCGGGGGAATGCGCGCGGCCGAACGCTTGCGGCGGACATGGCAGGTCCTGATGGACGGGTCTCCCCCGGAACCGCCCGAAGAGGAACCCAGCGAGATCGTCGACCCGCGGGCGGTCGACCTCGTGCTCCGCGTGGGCGAACTGCTGCTGGCCAGTGGCGAGACCACCGAGCGCGTCAACGAGGCGATGCTCAGCCTGGCGGTGGCCTACGAGCTTCCCCGCTGCGAGGTACAGGTCACCCTGACGAGCCTCCTGGTTTCGGCCCACCCCGGCAAGGGCGCGGCGCCCATGACGGGGACGCGGGCCATCAGGCGCCGTACCCCGGCCTACTGGCGGCTCACCGCGCTGCACCAGCTCGTCCAGGACGCGACCATCGGCATGCTGGAGCTGGACGAGGCCCACAAGCAGCTCAGGGGGATCAAGGCAGGCCGGGCCCCGTATCCGGCCTGGCTCATGGTCGTGTCGCTGGGGCTCATCGCCGCGTCGGGCAGTGTCCTGTCCGGCGGCGGTCCGCTCGTGGCGGCCACCGCGTTCATCGCCACGCTGCTCGGCGACCGCACCGCCGCCGCGCTGGCGCGGCGCGGCATCGCGGAGTTCTTCCAGCTGACGGTCGCCGCCGCGATCGGCGCCGCCGCCGCGGCCCTGGTGGTGGCCATGGGCAACCCCGGGCACGCGTCCACGGTCGTCACCGGGGCGATCCTGGCGCTGCTGCCGGGACGTCCGCTCGTCGCCAGCATCCAGGACGGCATCACCGGCGACCTGGTGAGCGCCGGGGCCCGGGTGCTGGAGGTCTTCTTCATGATCGCGGCGATCGTCGCGGGGCTCGGCGCGGTCGTCTACGTCGCGGTCAGCATGGGCGTGGCGATCGACGTCAAGCACCTGCCCACGCCGGCGGCGGAGCTGAGACCGGTCGCGGTCGTCGCCGCGGCCGCCATCTCCGTCACGTTCGCGATCTCCCTCGCCGCGCCCAGGGACGTCCTGGCGGCGGCCGCGCTGGGCGGAGCACTGATCTGGGTGCTGTACGTCCTCGTGCGCGGGTGGAACGTTCCGCCCGTGCTGGCGGCTGCGGTCGCGGCCACTTTCGTCGGGGTGGGAGCGAACTGGCTGGCCCGCAGGCACCGGCAACCCGTGATGCCGTACGTGGTCCCGGCCATCGGCCCGCTCCTGCCCGGCACGGCCCTCTACCGAGGCATGGTCGAGCTCAACACCGGCTCACCGAACACGGGCGTGCTGAGTCTCATCGGGGCGATATCCGTGGCGTTCGCGCTGGCCGCCGGGGTGAACCTCGGCGGCGAGTTCGTGCGCGCGTTCCAGCACGTCGGCCTCGGCGCGTCCGGGCGGTGGGCCCGCCCGGCGGCCCGCCGCACCCGCGGCTTCTGACGTCGGCGTTCTCTCGGGCCCGCGTTCTGTCGGGCCCGCGTTCTGTCGGGCCCGCGTTCTGTCGGGCCCGCGTTCTGTCGGTGGCGGACGCTACGTTCGCCGCATGTACCGACAGGGAGACATCCTGATCCTGCCCGTGCCCGAGGAGGCGGTCCCGAAGGCCGTCCGCGACCTGCCGCCCGCCCCGCGCGACGGCCGCGGCCGCATGGTGCTGGCGCTCGGCGAGGCCACCGGGCACGCGCACGCGCTGTCGGCGCCCGGCTCGCTGCTGCGCGTCCCCGATCCGCTCGCCCCGGACCATCTGCACCTGCCGTCCGGCGGGCGGCTGGTCCACGAGGAGCACGCGGCGATCACGCTGCCCAAGGGGTGGTACCGGGTGGTCCGCCAGCGCGAGTACGTGCCCGGCGCGGTCCGCGTCGTGGCCGACTGAAGGGGCCGGGATGCTCACCGGAACGGTACGCGAGACCCACTACGTGGTCGGCGACTGGCAGTCGGCGGCGTTCGGCACCGGCCCCGCCGACCGCGGCCGGGCCGAGGCGGGCGTGGCCGCGGCTTACGCCGCCGCCGGTCTGCACGCCCCCGAACGGTACCTGTGGGTGCCCTCCCCCGCGCGTGGGGCCGCCGTGGCGGCCGTGCTGGCGGGTCACGGCGAGGCCCTGCGGGCGGCGGGGCTGGACGACCTGCTCAAGCAAGCCCATGCCGACCTGGGTGAGGGCGCCGCGGGCGGGAGCGTCCTCGCGGACGTGCGGACCCGTCCCTGGGAGGCGGAACGTGCGGCGGCCTGCTCCGAACAGGGGCCGGAGCAGTGGCCGCGCACGTGGGCCGACACCGGGGGCCTGCTCTGGAACCAGGTCCAGTCGCTGGTCACCCGGGTCCGTAACGCCATCGGGGAACAGGCCCATGCCCGTGCGCTCCCGGCCGGGAACCCGCTCCCGGCTCCGGAGCGGGAGCGAGCCGCGTCCCTGCTGCGGGCCGCCGCACTCGACGCCGTCCTGGGCCAGCACGACGCGCCGTGGCTGGCGCTGTTCGAGTCGCTCGGACGGCTGGACGGCCCGCTCGCAGGCCTCGCCGAGGTCGCCCGCTCGGCCGGCTGGTGGTGGCCCTACGAGCGGCTGGTGATCCTTTCGGAACGTCCGAGCGAGCTGCACCGCGACGAGCCCGGACGGCTGCACCGCGGCGACGGTCCCGCCCTCGCCTATCCGGACGGGTTCGCGCTGCACGCCTGGCGCGGCATGCCGATCCCGCCCGATTTCGTCTCCTCGCTGACCGGCCTGACAGCGGACCGCATCTCGTCCGAGGAGAACGCCGAACTGCGCCGGGTCATGCTGGAGATCTTCGGATACGACCGCTACCTGGCCGAGACGGGCGCGCGTCCTCTGCACCGGGACGAGACGGGCGTCCTGTGGTCGATCGACCTGCCCGGCGACGAACCCGTGGTCATGGTCGAGGTGGTCAATTCCACGCCCGAACCGGACGGGGCGTACCGCACCTACTATCTGCGCGTCCCACCCGGCACCCGCACAGCGCGCGCGGGCGTCGCCTGGACGTTCGGTGTGGACGAGGCCGACTACCAACCCGAGAAGCAGACCTGAGAAGCCCGCGGGCGTCCCTTGGCCGCACTTCCCCGGTCACCAAGGGACGTCCGCCCTCACGGTGCCGCGGCCTGCGCCCAGGGCGGAGAGGGTCGGGATTCGTTCCAGGACGCCGCCGGCGAAGGTGTCGTAAAGGGCCAAGGGCTCCAGGTGGACGTAGCCGATGTGGCAGTCGCACGTGTCGAGGGGACAGGGACGCGGGGCCAGGGCGTCGCGGAACGTGCCGTCGTAGAGGTTGCCCAGGACGGACGGGACGAAGTGGCAGCGGCGGACCGTGCCGTCGCCGTCCACGGAGACGACCGTCTCGCCGGTTCGGCAGGGAAGGCCGCGGCTGGCGTGGGGGCGGCGGCTGAGCGGGAAGAGCGGGTCGATCTCGGTCCAGGAGGCGGCCTCCGCGTCGTCGTAGACGCGTCCCTCGGCGGCGTTGACCCACAGGTACGTGCCGGTGGGCAGGTCGGCGCGGAGGCGGCGGGCGGCGTCGAGGTGATCGGGCTGCCCGACGATCCCGACGCTGAAGCGGACGCCGCGGGCGGCCAGGTCGCGGCATTTGCCCACGAAGCGATCGTAGGGGACCTGGTCGGGGTGGTAGGTCGCCCACAGTGCGAGCCGGGTCAGGTCGGCGCCGGCCGTCCAGGAGACGCGGTGGCTGAGGTTCGTCTGGATCGCTGCCCGTTCGACGTGCGGGAGGTGGCTCAGTGTGGTGAGGGCCTGCCTGTACCAGGAGCGCACCAGGCCCTCGCCCCATGGTGTGAAGAGTACGGAGATCGGGTGCTCGCAGGCGGCGGCCCATGCCGTGAAGCGTTCGAGGGCGGCGCGGTCGGCGCGGAGTTGGGCCGTCGTGTCGCGGCGCTTGGCGAAGGGGCAGTACGAGCAGTCGTAGTCGCAGCTCGCCAGGGGGCCCCGGTAGAGGATCGTGAGGTGATCCATCAGCGCGCCTCGTAGGAGTCCATGAGGGACTGGACGTGGGACGAAAAGAGTGCGGGGCCGATGGCGTCGGAGTAGGCGAGCCCTTCGGGCGTGAGCCTCAGGGTGGCGCCGGACGTCTCCAGCCAGCCCCGGTCGCCCAATGGCTTGAGGTCGGCGGTGAAGTCGTCCAGTGGGTCGATGCCGAAGCGCGCGCGGTACGTGTCCCGGTCGAGACCGGTCGCTTGGAGAAGTGACTGGAGGAGGTACCGGCGGCGTTGTTCGTCGTTGTCCAGGGCGAAGCCCACTCGGGCGGTCGTGAAGTCGGTTTCGCTCACGTAGGAATCGATGATGGAGCGCACGTGGCGCGGACCGACCGCGTACTCGAACGAGTAGTGCAGGCGGGAGGTATAGGAACGGGCTCCGCAGCCCAGGCCGACCATGCCGTCGGTCTGGCAGCAGTACTCCGTCCCATGGGCGGCGCCGTCGGGGAGGCGGAACATCCGCATCGACACCTGCTCGTAGCCTTCGGCCAGAAGGTGGTCACGGCCGATGCCATAGAGGGTGAGTCTCTGGTCGTCCCAGTCTTGGGCGCGCCTCCCGAGACCGGTCAGCGGCCGGACGTAGAGGGGGTACAGGTAGATCTCCTCTGGACGCCACGCAAGGGCGGCGTCCAGGGAGTGCGTCCATGTCGCGGACGTCTGGCCGTCGATGCCGTAGATGAGGTCGATGTTGAGGGTCGGGAAGCCCACAGCCCGGATGCGGTCCAGCGCGGCCTCCACCTCAGCGCGTCTCTGGGGTCGGACGGCCGCACGAGCCTCTTCGTCCAGGAAGCTCTGCACGCCGATGGAGATGCGGGTGGTTCCGCGGTCGGCGAGGACGGTCAGCCGGTCGGTGGTGGCGGTCGCCGGGGACGTCTCGACGCCGAGCGGAACCGAGCCGAAGCCCGGGAATCGTCCGGCGATGTCGCAGAGGCGTTCCAGTTCGGGTGCGGTGAGGTAGGTCGGGGTGCCGCCGCCGAAGGCCGCCGTGGCGAGGACGGGAGCGTCCAGGGCGTCCAGGGCGGCGGCCGCCTGCCGGTCGAGCGCGTCCAGGTAGGCGCCGGTCAGTTCTTCGGGCGCGCCGGTGCGGGTGAAGAGGTTGCAGAAACCGCACCGCATCTCGCAGAAGGGGATGTGGAGGTAGAGGAAGAGCGAATCGAGCGGTTCCCCCGCCCACACGTCCCGCAGCAGGGGCGGAGGGGCCAAGGGCCGGTAGGCGGTTTTGTGCGGGTACGCGTACACGTACCCCTGGTATGGCTTCACGTTAGAACGAACTCCCCGTACGGAACGGTCCAGACGACGTCGTGGCCGATGCGGTGCCCTGTGTGGCCGTCCTCGCCGTAGGCCGTCCCGTGGTCGGAGCAGACGATGACGAAGCACGGGCGGCGCATCAGCGCGAACAGCCGGCCGATGTGGGCGTCGACATGGCGGAGGGCGGCGGCGTGGCCGGCACGCGTGTCCCCGCCCGCCTTCGCGGCATCGGGCAGGTAGAACCAGTTGGGCTGGTGCAAGGACGCGACGTTCAACAGCAGGAACAGGCGCCGGTCGGCAGGCAGCCGTTCCATGATCTCAGCGACGCGGCCGATCTGGTTGGGCAGCGCCTCCGGGTCGGTCACGCCGAACCCGCGTTCCCAGTGGCTCTCGGCGAACAGCGACGGCAGCGCCGACCCGAGCGGCGTCAGCTTGTTGAAGAACCCCACGCCGCCCACGCAGACGGTGTGGTACCCGGCGGCTGCGAGCCCGGACGGCAGGTCGGCGGCGTCGAACGTCCATGTACGGGACGAGGTCGTCTCGCTTCCGGGGAACGCACCCGCGAACAGGCGCGGGTGCGGCCCAGGGGACGCGGGCGTCGGCATGAATCCGGCCAGCATGGCGGCGTGCGCGGCATAGGTGAAGCTGCCCGGTGCGTGGCGGCGCTCCCAGCGGCCACCTGGGAGCAGTCCGCTCAAAGTGGGTGTCTCACCGGACGCGGCCAGTTCGGCGGCCACGTCATAGCGCAGCGTGTCGAGGGTCACCAGCAGCACGTCGTGGCTGCCGATGATTTGGTTCATGTCGTGCATTCGAGCAATCCAACCTGTGCGGCATAGGTGTCGAGCCCTTCGGCGGGGCTGCCCGGCAGACCGGTCAGTCCAGGAAGCAGGTCACCGAACGCGTTCACCTCGCACACCGCGAACCGTTGCAGGCCGGCCCCCACCAGCAGGTCGACGCCGACCATCGGACTGCCAGGGAAACAGGCGGCGGCCCGCGCACACACGTCGAGCGCACGTTGCCAGCGTTCATCGCCAAGCGCGCGCTGCACGGCCCCCAGGTCTCCTCTGGTCCCGCCCAGATGCAGGTTGGTCATCGGTGTCCGGCTCGTCCGGACGACGGCGTGCGTGGGTTCGCCGCCGATGACGACGACCCGCAGGTCGAACACGCGGCCGCCGAGCGTCGCCTTGGGCAGCCACCGTTCCACGTGCAGGCCGTCCGGGGCGAGCAGGCCGATCAGCGCCGCGACCTCGTCCCCGGTCTCGTAGGAGCGCACGCGCAGCGAGTTGACCAGCCGGCCCTCCGCCATGAAGGCCGAGGTCACGGCGCGGACCCGGCCCGGCGCGGTCTGCAGCGCGACGACCCCGGAGGCGGACGAGCCGTGCGCCGGCTTGACGAACACCCGCCGCTCCCCCGCCTCGTCCATCCGGGACCGGAGCGTCGCATAGCCGTCGATGTCCGGCAAAGCGGCCGGGACCGGGACGCCGGCGGCGAGCAGGCGCGCGTGCGCCAGCCGCTTGTCGAACATGACCGCGATCTCCTCGACGTCGCCGAGAACGCGGGCCCCCGCCGCCGACGCCGCCTCGGACAGCCGCCGCAGCGCCGCCGTGAACGTCCGGTGCCAGCGCGCGCCGCCGCCCACCCGGGCCGGTTCGCCGGGACCGCGCAGCAGCGCGTCGGCCTCGCGGTCCTCACCGGGCGAGTCGATGCGCAGCACGTCGCCCGCCGCGAGACCGAGCGGGGCGCCGCGCAGCACGTCCGCCCAGGCGAGGAGCCGCGGCTCGGGCAGCCCGGCGGCCCGGCACGCCGCCGCGAAGAGGGCCGGACGCCGGTCGCCGGGCGTCCCCACGACGACGAGGCTCATTCGGCGACCGCGATGTAGGAGCCGCTCAGGTCCAGCTCGTACCGCCGCCACTGTTTCAGCCACTCGGGGTTGATCCAGGAGAGGTGCAGGTCCCAGTCGCGGATGTCGCCGAGGAACAGCGCCCGCAGGTTCGGGAAGCGGCCGGCCGCGTCCAGCAGCCGTTCCACCGGGTCGAACTCCTCGCAGTCGAACCCCCAGTAGCCGATGACGAGGTGGGTGACCTGCGTCGTGTCGACCGTCCGGAGGAAGAGGTCGAAGTTCTCCGGGACCTCCGCTCCCCACGCCCCGTTGTCGTGAACGTGGTGATAGATGCCCCACGCCACACCGCCCGGGTCGGGCAGCGGGCCCTCCGGTTCCCCGTCGAAGGTGCGGACGGGGAGGCCGGCGAACGTCGAGAGGCGTTCCTGGATCATTCCGAGACCGCGATGTAGTGCCAGTCGCCGTCCGGTTTCTCCTGCTCGTCCAGGTCGACCTCGACGCCGGGCAGCGCCGCCTTCACCCGCTCCACCATCGCGTCGGACAGGAAGTGGTGGTGCAGGTCCAGCCTGCGCAGGTGGGTGAGCGGCTGCCCGGCGAGCAGCGCCTCGGCGCCCTGGTCGGTGAGGATGCCCATCGCCAGGCTCAGCGACTCCAGCCGCGCGACGATGGGCGCGCCCGCGACGGCCGCCGCGATCTCGTCCTGGATCTCGCTGTCCTCCAGGCCGAGGTGGCGCAGCGCGGGCAGCCGCTCGCCGCCGAGGAAGGGCGCGAGGTCGGCGACCGTCGTGTCGCCGCCGTAGTTCTCCTCGCCGAGCCACAGGTCGAGGTGCTCCAGGTTCGGCAGCTCGCTCGCCCCCACGGACCGGACGATCCGCCCCGGCAGCCCGCCCGACTCGAACCGCAGCACCCGGAGCCTCTCGCTCTTGATCGGATCGAGGGCGAGGTCCTGCGCCCCCCGCACCTCGAACCGCTCCAGGTCCGGGAACGCGGTGAACAGCGGCGTGATGTCGGAGTGCTCGATCCAGGAGATCTCCGACTCCTCGCCGGTGATGTCGCCGAGGAACAGCGCCCTGAGCTTGGGGAAGGACGCGGCGGCCGCGGTGAGCAGCGCCACCGGGTCGGCGGCGCCGTCGTCGTAGGACGCGCCCCAGTAGCCGATGATCAGCGCCGTGACCTCGGCGGTGTCGACCGTCCGCAGGAACCGCGCGAAGACGTCGCCGAAGTCCTCCTCGTCGAAGGACGTCCCGACGAACCAGGCGGCTTCGGCGGCCGGCGGGAAGTCCTCGCCGGTGACCGGGTCGCCGGCCGCGCCGTCCTCCGCGTCCGGCCGGGTGTCCTCGTTGAACGTGGCCACCGGCAGGCCGGCATATTCCTCAAGGTGCTGATAAACGCCCATGGATCCCCTTTGCGAGTTCGTCCGGACATGTCCTATCAGGACGGGCGGACAAACCGCGGTGGTTTCCCACCGGAGGACGCCCGCGGCGGTTCAGCTCAGCGCGCGTCGTCCCGGTAGTCGACGTAGGCGGCGCCGGAGCCGCTGTGGACGGAGATCGACCGCGGCGAGCGAGGGTCGACGACGGCCTGGTTGAGATGGGTCGAACCGGATCCCGCCCAGGCCCGGACGTCGTAGCGCGACCCCGGCGGCACGATGATCTTCGCGGCGCCCGACCCGGCCGACGCCTCCACGGCGTCCGGCGGCTCGGCGTAGCGGAGGTCGAGGGAGCCGGACGACACCCGCGCCCGCGTCGTCGGCGACGTCAGGCCCGTCGCGGTGATCGCGCCGGACCGGGCCAGCAGCCGCAGCCGCCCGCTCGCGCCGGCGACCCCGATCCCGCCCGACCCGGTCCGCAGATCGAGGTCGCCGGCCAGCCCCCGGACGTTGATCTCCCCGGATCCGGACACCGCCGACACGCGCGTCCCCGCCGGCACCCGGACGTCGATGTCTGCGCCGCAGCCGCCGCCGGGCACGTCCGTCCCCGTGCAGCGGAACGCGACGAACAGGATGCCGCCGACCAGCGACTCGGTGACGTCGGGCTTGCTCAGCCCCCACCGGAGGTTCTTGTAGACGCGCGCCTCGCCGTCCTCGCCGGGGCCGACCGAGACGTCGGCTCCGGCCACGTCGAGCCGCAGTTCCCTGATGGCGTGGTGGTAGGGCGTGACGGACGTCGCGGTCTGCCGGACGGCCCGTCCGAGCGCCGTCAGCAGGGCGGGCGTCACCACGGCCAGCGCGGTCACGACCGCCATCGCGATCCAGACGCCGCGCCGCCGGGGCCTGCCCGGAGCCGCGACCGTCATGTCTCGCCGTCCAGGAACCGGAGCACCGCGAGGACGCGGCGGTGGTCGCCTTCGGCGTGCGGCAGGTCGAGCTTGGCGAAGATGTTGTTGATGTGCTTGGCGACCGCGCTCTCGCTCACCACCAGCGCCGCGGCGATCCCCGCGTTGGAGCGGCCTTCCGCCATCAGCGACAGGACCTCCCGCTCACGCGGGGTGAGCCGGTCGAGCGGGTCGCTGTGGCGGCGCAGCAGCAGCTGCGAGACGACCTCGGGGTCGAGGGCGGTGCCGCCGGAAGCTACGCGGCGCAGCGCGTCCAGGAAGACCGAGACGTCCGCGACGCGGTCCTTGAGCAGGTAGCCGATGCCGCCGGTGCCCGCCGAGAGGAGGTCGGCGGCGTACCGCTCCTCCACGTACTGCGACAGCAGCAGGACGGCGACGCCCGGCGACTCCCGCCGCATGACCAGCGCCGCGCGGACGCCCTCGTCGGTGAACCCGGGCGGCATCCGGACGTCCACGATCGCCGCGTCGGGACGGTGCTCGCGGACGGCGGCGAGCAGCCCCTCCGCCTCGCCGACGGCGGCCGCGACCTCGAACCCGGCGGTCTCCAGCAGCCTGACCAGCCCGGCCCGCAGCAGGACGGAGTCCTCGGCGATCACAACGCGCACGGCAGCTCCACGGTGACGGTCGTCGGGCCCCCGGCGGGGCTGGTGATCCGGAACGTACCGTCCACGGACCGGACGCGGCGTGCCAGCCCGGTCAGGCCCGTCCCGCCGGCCGGGTCGGCGCCGCCCACGCCGTCGTCGCGGACGGTCACCCGCAGCACGTCGCCGCGGCGTACGACGGCGATGTCGACCTCGTCCGCGCGCGCGTGCCGGACGACGTTGGTCAGCGCCTCGGACACCACGAAGTACGCGACGGCCTCGACGGTGGACGAGGCACGCGCTTCCACCTCGACCTTGAGCCGGACGGGCAGCGGCACCCGGGCGGCGACGCCGGACAGCGCGGCGTCCAGGCCCCGGTCCTCCAGCACGGCCGGGTGCAGGCCGCGGATCAGCGTGCGCAGCTCGGCCAGCGCCTCCTTGGCCTCCTCGTGCGCCTCGACGATGACCTGCATGGCGTGGTCGGGGACGCCGGCGAGGGTCTCGCGGGCCAGTCCGAGGTTCAGCGCGAGCGAGACGAGCCGCTGCTGCGCCCCGTCGTGCAGGTCCCGCTCGATGCGGCGGCGCTCGATGTCGGCGGCGTCCACCACGCCGGCGCGCTTCTCGGCCAGGTCCTCGACGCGCCGCCGCAGTTCCTCCGCGCGGTCGGGGCCGAGGAGCGCGGCGGCGGCGCGGGCGTCCAGCCCGCGCACGCCGGCCGCTGCCCACGGCGCCGCCACGAGGAGCAGGAGGCCGATCGCGGTGAACGCGCCGACGCGTGCGGGATGGCCGGCCGGAGCGCCGGCCGGCAGCGCCCACGCGTACAGGCCGGAGGCGGCGAGGAAGAGCCCCGCCGCCCACGTCATGATCACGGTGAGCCCGCCGATCGCGATGAGAGGCCCGACGACCAGGTGGTACCGCAGCACCCGCCACAGGTCCGGTGAGCGGAGGTTGCGGAGCGGGTCCCAGGGACGGCCGTCGTCGAGGTCCGGCATGCGCGGGATGTCGAGGCCGAGCATGGCCCAGCACCGCTCCCGCTGCCAGGACGTCAGCGGGCGCAGCGCGAGCAGCAGCACGACGATCGACGCGCCGGCCAGGACGAGGATCGGCGTGACGCTCACCGGCGTCCAAAACGTCCAGCCCGAGCCCAGGATCAGCCATCCGGCGCACTGCGGCGGCACCCCCGAGGCGACGAACACGGTGTCCCGCCATGCCGCCGCCGACCACGGCGCGTGCACGCGGGCACGGCGGACCGCGGCGCTGGATGCCATGAAGCAACCGTATTGCCGTGCTTCGCCCGCCACCATGAACCTGGCCGGAGGCCCGGGGGTGAACCTAATGCCACCCCAAGTCGGATACGGACGCTACTGACCGTGATGGGTGCCGCGGCGAGGCTTGATCATGCATCCGGAGAGCGGATGCGCATCGATCATCATCCGCAGGAGCCCCCCATGGTCACCACCGTCGTCCGCCTCCACGGAGGAGTCCCGTCCCGCCCGCTCTCCGCCCGGCCGGCCCCCTTGCGGGGGCGTCCTGACAGCGGGCACGTTGCGCGTCCGCCCGCGGTTCACCGGCGCCGTTCCGGGGAGCGGACGGCGGACAGGCGGCGGGTCGGATGGGGACTGATCGCGGGCTCGGCCGCGCTGGTGCCGTGGATGTGGGTGCTCGCCACCACGATGCCGTCCACCACGACGGTGTCGAACTGGTCGGCGGCTTGGGTCGGGCTCGACGCGGTGGAGGCCGCCGCCCTCCTGGGGACGGGCGTGCTGCTCCTCCGCCGCGACCCCAGGTACGGGCTGGGCGCCGCCGTCGCAAGCACCCTCCTGGTGGTGGATGCGTGGTTCGACGTGATGACCGCCACGTCCGGGCCCGCCCGGACGTCGGCGATCATGCTCGCGGCGGTGCTGGAACTGCCGCTGGCGGCCCTGTGCGCGGCCCTGGCGGCGCGGTCGTTCACGCAGCGTGGAGCCGTGATCGACGTTCCGGTGAACGATGATCGGCAAAGCATGGAAGGGAGATGGAAGGGAGTACGTCAGATGGGTGAAACCAGACGAGCCGGACCTCTAGAGTGAGTGCCACGTGAGGGCCCTCTCGCGGGAGGGCCCTTTGTCCTGCCTGCACAATCCAGAGGTCCCGCACATGAACGACCACGAGGTGCACGAGGAGTGCCTGAGGCTCCTCACGGACGGCCTGCCCGTTCCCGCTCCCGCCGCCTTCGAGAACGGACGGGACTTCCTTCCGCTCGGCCTCGACATGGACGGCGACGTCGCCGTTGTAACGTTCCTGCACCAGTGGGCCGACGCGTCGGCGTTCATCGAGGGCTGGACGTTCCACCGCCGCGACGGCGAGTGGCGGGAGCTGGGCGGCGCCGGCGGATCGGCGCCCGCCGACCCGCTGATGCGCCGGTCGTCCGGTGAGATGGGTCGCCACCTGCTGAAATACGGGTCGGGCCGGACCGTCCGCAACTCCAACCGGCTGCTGCCCTGGGGCGCCAAGTGGGTGCACGAGGCGCGGCTGCGGGCCTCGGCGGAGGTGGCGCGGGTCAGGGTCGGCAACCGGATCCTGGACGTCCCCGCGCACGGGCACGTCGTCGTGGTGTGGGGCGCCCGCCGGGGGCCGGTCGTGGAGGCCCTCGCCGCCGACGGGTCCGTACTGGACGCCATGGACCTCGACCGCCCGGCCGTTCCCGCGCGCCCGCAGAGCTGATATTTGACCGTTCGTTCTTGAACGGGTTACCGTCCTGCCATGGCACGGACGAAGGAGTTCGACCCCGACGCCGCGCTCCGGCGCGCCCTCGACCTGTTCTGGGAGCGCGGCTACGAGGCGACCTCCATGGCCGATCTCGTGGAGCGTCTCGGCATCGCCCGCGCCAGCATCTACGGGACGTTCGGCGGCAAGCACGAGTTGTATCTGAAGGCCCTCGAACGCTATCTCCAGGACACCGACCCGAAGATCGCGGAGGCGCTGTCGCAGCCGGGGCCCGTCCTGCCCGCGGTGCGCGCGCTGATCGAGCGCTATGCGGAGGAAGCGGCCCAAGACCGGCCCCGGCGCGGATGCCTGGTGGTCAACACCGCGGTCGAGCTGGCCGCCCGCGACGCCGAGGCCGCCCGGCTGGTCGAGGCCAGCTGGGCCTTCCTGGAGGCATCTCTGACGTCGGCGCTGACACGCGCACGGGCACAGGGCGAGCTGCCGCCCGGCAGGGATCCGCGCTCATTGGCCCGCCTGCTGCTCGTCCTGTTCCAGGGCATGCGCGTCCTGGGCCGGGCCCCCGCCGACGAGGGCCGCCTCCGGGACGCGGCGCGCGAGGCACTGGGCCTGCTCGGCTGACCCTTCCCCTGGCCGGCGCGGCCGGGGTCCTTTTCACCCCAATTCGAGACTGATCGATCTAGAATCAAGGAGCCCGACCATGACCTTCAGCGGCAAGATCGTCCTCATCACGGGCGGCGCGGGCGGCATCGGCCGCGCCATCGGGCACGCGTTCGCCCGCGAGGGCGCCACCGTGGTCCTCGCCGGACGGGACGTCACCGCGCTCGCCGAGGCCGTCAAGGAGATCGGCCCCGGCACGGCCGATCACGTGGTCGCGGACGTGACCGACACCGCGTCCGCCGCCCGGCTGGTCGAAACGGTGGCCGCCCGCCACGGCGGCCTGCACGTCGCGGTCAACAGCGCGGGAATCCTCGGCGCGGCCGGCCCGGTCGCCGACATCGACGAGGGCGCCTGGGACGACGTCCTCGCGGTGAACCTGACCGGGGTGTTCCTGTCGATGAAGCACGAGATCGCCCACATGCGCGCCCACGGCGGCGGGACGATCGTCAACGTCTCGTCCAACATCGGAGCGCATGGACGGCGACCCGGCATGGCCGCGTATGCGGCGTCCAAGGCCGGTGTCAGCAACCTCACCCGGACGGCTGCGCTCGACCACATCGCCGACGGCGTCCGCATCAACGCCGTCAGCCCCGGGGCAAGCGACACCCCGATGTCGCTCCTCCCCGGCGAGAACGAAACCGACCGCGCCACCCGGATGCGCACGGCGGTCCCAGCCGGCCGTGTAGCAGCGACCGCTGAAGTCGCCTCAACGGTCCTGTGGCTCGCTTCTGACGCTTCGACCCACGTGGTGGGCCATGACCTCGTCATCGACGGCGGCGCCACCGCCTGACAACGCTTTCGCGGCAGCTCACCGGGCATGCCTTATGCATGGCCCTCAAACCCGACTCCGACTCCGACCCCGAGCGCTTCCGTCTCGCGAGCAGGGTCACCAGGAAATACCTGATCGGGGCGCGGAGCCTGCACGACCACATCGCCTCGAAGCTGCTGAAGGCCGGCGCGTCCCTCGTCCTGGACATCGGCTGCGGGGAGGGCGCCCTCAGCGCCGCCCTCCCCCATCCGCCGCCGCTCCGGTTGGTGGGCCTGGACGCGTCCGGCGCCCTCCTGCGCGCCCATCCGGGCGCCCGCGTGCGGGCCGACGCACTGCGCCTGCCCTTCCGCGACGGGACGTTCGACGCGGCCGTGGCCGTGAACGTGCTCTACCACCTGGACGATCCGGGGCGCGCGCTGCGCGAGGCCCGCCGCGTCCTCGCCCCCGGCGGGCTGCTGCTCGCCTCCGCGGTCCGCCGGGACGACAGCCCCGAGCTGGCGCCCGTCTGGCGTCCCGAGCCGAGCCCGTTCGACGCCGAGGACGCCCCCGACCGCGTCTGCGAGGTCTTCGGCGAGGTCGAGGTGGAACGCTGGGACGCCCCGCTGATCACGCTCCCCGACCGCGCCGCCGTCCGCGACTACCTGATCGCCCGCCGCGTACCCCGCCCCCAGGCCACCGAAGCCGCCACCAGGCTCCGCACCCCTCTCCCGGTGACGAAACGAGGCAGCCTCGTCGTAGCCCGCCGCTAGCCGACCCGTCCGGACCCGAGCCGTCGACGACCTCGACGTCGCGGTCGCGTCCGCAAAAAGACTAGAGCCAGCCGAGGTCGCGGGCCGCCTGGGCGGCGGCGTGGCGGTTGTCGGCGCCGAGTTTGGTGACGGCGGCGGAGAGGTAGTTGCGGACGGTGCCCTCCGAGAGGCCGAGGCCGCGGGCGATGCGGGAGACGGGGGCGCCGTCGGCGGCGGCGCGGAGGGTGTCGAGTTCACGGGGGGTGAGGGGGCATTCCTCGGCGGCGAGGGCGTCGGCGGCGAGTTGCGGGTCGATGTAGCGGGCGCCGGCGGCGACCTGCCGGATGACCTCGGCGAGCTGCCGGCCGGGCGCGTCCTTGCCGAGGAAGCCCCGGACGCCGGCGGCCATGGCGCGGCGCAGGTTGCCGGGCCGCCCGTGCGCGGTCACGATCACCAGGCGGCAGCCGGGCAGGTCGCGGGAGAGGCGCTCGGCGGCGGCGAGCCCGTCCAGGCCGGGCATGTCGATGTCGAGGACGGCGACGTCGGGTTTGAGGGCGAGGGCGCGGTCGACGGCCTCGTCTCCGCGTCCCACGTCGGCGGCGACCTCGATGCCGTCCTCGGTCTCCAGCAGGAGGACGAGCGCCTCCCTGATCAGGAGGTGGTCGTCGGCCAGCAGCACGCGGATCATGGCTCTCCCTCGGTCGTGGCCGGGACGGCGGCCGTCACCCGGAACGTCCCGTCGCCGGCCGGGCCCGCGGTGAACTCGCCGCCGGCGGCCGTGATCCGCTCGGTGAGGCCGGCCAGGCCGCTGCCCGCGTCGCCGGCGCGGCGGCCGGCGCCGTCGTTGACGATCTCCAGCCGGACGCGGTCGCGGCCGGCGTCGACGGTGATCTCGCACCAGGTGGCGCTGGAGTGCCGCAGGACGTTGGTGGCGGCCTCGCGGGCGACCCAGCCGAGCGGCTCGTGGACGTGCGCGGGCAGCGACGGGGACACCTCGGGCCGCTCGCACCGGATCCCGGCGGCGCGCAGCACGGCGGACATGCCGTCCAGCTCGGTGCGCAGGGAGGTGGCCCGGTAGCCGCGGACGACCTCGCGCACGTCCCGGACGGCGTCCCGCGCCATCGTCTGGATCTCGGTCAGCTCCTTGCGGACGCGCCCGTCGTCGCGTTCCAGGAACCGTTCGGCGACCTCGGCGCGCAGCGCGACCGCCTGCAGGCTGTGGCCGAGGACGTCGTGCAGGTCGCGGGCGAAGCGAAGCCGCTCCTCCCCCACCGCCGAGCGGGCGAGTTCGGCTCGCACCTCGCGGAGTTCCTGGACGACGTGGAACAGCCAGACGGTGACGTATCCGGAGAAGGCGCCGAGCGGCACCCCGGTGATCTCGTACAGGACGGTCAGGGTGGGCAGCCCGAGGATCATGCCGTAGACGGGGGTCAGCACGGTCGCCGCCGCCGTCACCGGGATCGCCTCGCGGACCGGGAGCACGACGGCGATGAGCCCGGCCGGGACGAGCAGCGCGTTCCCCCAGCCCTGCCCGGTGCCGAGCAGCGGCGGCATCGCCCAGCAGATCAGCGCGATCGCGGCGAGCCCGAGCCGGTGGGCGGGCGCGGTGCGGCGCATCAGGTTCTGCCACAGGAGCCGGGCGTAGAGGACGAACGCGGCGGCGACGCCGCTGAGGGCGAGGAGCAGGTGGCCGGCCTCCCGCCGCTCGGTGATCTCGTACCAGAGCGCCGGCAGCAGGAACCCGGCCAGCGTCAGCACCGTCATCCCCACGATGATCGCGGCGATGACGGTGGGACGCGGGATGCTGGGCTGCACGCGCCCAGCGTATGCGGCCGTCACTGGACGCGCCGCCGGTCAGGCCGCGCGGAGCCGGACGGCGTCCCGGCCGGTGACCAGGCGGCCTTCGTCCAGGATCCCGACCCGGTCGGCGCGGCACGCCTCGTCGGGGTCGCGGGTCGTGACGACGATGCCGACCCCGTGCGCGGCCAGCATGAGCAGGACGGACCACACCTCGCGTGCGCCGGTGGCGTCGAGCCCTGCGGTGGGCTCGTCCAGGAAGAGGACGTCGGAACGTCCGATGAGGGCGAGCGCGAGGTCGAGCATGCGCCGCTGGCCGGGGGTCAGCTTCTCGAACGGGACGTCGGCGACGTGGGTGAGGCGGGCCATGCGCAGGGCCTCGTCGCGGGTGATCGGGTCGAGCGTCCAGCGCCGCCATGTGTCGATGACCTCGGTGACGGTCAGCCCTGGGAACAGGCCACCGTCACGCCAGACGGCCCCAGCGCGCGCGGAGTCGCGGTCGGTGTAGGGGTCGGCGCCCCTGAACCGGACGGTTCCGCTTGTGGGGCGGCGTAGGCCGGCGAGCATTTCCAGGAGTGTCGTCTTGCCGGAGCCGTACCGGCCCAGCAGCGCGTAGATCTCCCCTTCGGCCACGGTGAAGGAGACGTTCCGGACGGCCTCGTTCAGGTCCAGGTCGCGTACCTCGATCACAGGTGCCTTCATGACATCCATGCTGGCCGCCCGCGGCGCGGACGTGCAGTCACAGGCGTCAGGAAGCGACTGTGAGGAATGCGTGGATGACCCATGACGGATGTCATGGTTCGGCGATCGCCCATCCTGCCGGGGGGACGGCGGCGGTGTCGGTGGTGAAGCTCGCTTCACCGGCTACACACGTCCAGTCGGCGGCGGGCAGGCCGGCCGTGGCGGGCTCGTCGTCCAGGTTGAGGACGACCGCGAGCCGATCCGCGCCGTGCCCCACTGTGTAGGAGAGAGCCGTGTTGGTCAAGGTGGCGACCGTTGTCCGGGCGCGGACCAGCCATGGATGGCGTCGCCTTAGGCCGAGCAGTTCTTGATGCAGACGGTGGTAAGGGGCTGCGTAGCCAGGGGTCTCGTCGGGACGTTCGGGGAAGGCCGGCCGTATCGCGTCGTCCCCGCCCATGCGTTCTTCCTTGATGCCTTCGAAACCGAACTCGTCGCCTGCGTAGATGGACGGGACGCCCCCGATGGTCAGCAGGACCACGAGCGCATGGTCGCGGTGTTCCTTCTGGTTCAGGCGGCTGGCGAGGCGGGTCACGTCGTGGTTGCCGAGGAAGGTCTGCGGGACGAACGTGTCGAGCATCCCGTTGTGCCGTTCTAGGGCGTGGGCCAGTTCGAAGAAGTTGCGGTCGTTGAGCGAGCTCCAGATGGCCTTCCAGAGCTCGTACTGGGTGACGGAATCGAATCCGGTGTGCTCGACGAGGCGCGTGTAGTCGCCGTGGATGACCTCGCCGACGAACCAGGCGTCGGGGAAGCGCGCGCGGACGCGGTCTGTGACCGTCCGCCAGAAGGGTGGCGGGACGGCGTACGCGGCGTCGAGACGCCAGCCGTCTATGCCGCGCTCCAGCCAGTGGGTCATGACGTCGGTGACGTAGTCGGCGACCTTGGGTTCGTCGTGGTTCAGCGTGACGAGGCGGTCATGGCCTTCGAACGTGCGCAGGTCTGCGTGGAACCAGTTCCGGTACGGGGATTCGTCGCCTCTAGCGGCGACATCCCTGAATGGTTCGAAGCCGTGTCCGACGTGGTTGAAGACTCCGTCCAGCAGAATTCTGACGCCCTTCTGGGACGCATCGTCGATGAGCCGTTGCAGGTCGTCCTCGCCGCCGAGCCTTGGGTCGATGCGGTAGTGGTCGACGGTGTCGTAGCCGTGGGTCTCGGACGCGAACACGGGGCCGAGGGCCAGCCCGTTGCAGCCGAGCTCCACAAGGTGGTCGAGCCAGCCTGCGAACCTTCCGGCGAGCCGGGGCACGGAGGGCGCGCCCGCGGGGAGGGCCTCGCGTTCGGCGCCGACGAAACCGAGCGGGTAGGCGTGCCACCAGATGGCGTGATCGGGCCAGCGCATGCCGGTGTCCCTACCCGGAAAACCATGACGTACCGGCGGCCGCCGCGATGGCGGCCGTTACCCGCGCACAAGGATGTCCGGGGTCAGTCCTTCCAGAGTCCTGATCCCGGAGAGAGCCATGGTCAGCTCCAACTCAGCCTGGAGGCAACGCAAGACGTGCTGGACTCCCGCCTGACCGGCGAGCGCCAGCCCATAGGCGTACGGACGCGCGACCAGGACGGCCTTGGCGCCGAGTGCGAGCGCCTTGGCGACGTCCGATCCCGTCCGGATTCCGCTGTCGAACAGCACGGTCGCCTGGTCATGGACGGCCTCGACGACGCCGGGCAAGGCGTCCAGTGAGGCGATGGCCCCGTCCACCTGGCGTCCGCCATGGTTGGACACGATGACCGCGTCCATGCCGGCGTCCACGGCCTGGCGGGCGTCATCTGGATGCTGGATGCCCTTGAGCGCGATGGGGCCGTCCCAGTGGTCCCGCAGGAAGATGAGGTCGTCCCAAGTCAGGCTGGGGTTTCCGAAGTTGGCGACCCAGTGCAGGATCGCGGTGTCCTTGTTGGCGTCCGTGATGGGCCCGCCCACAGCCTTCTGGAAGACCGGGTCACTGAAGTAGTTGGCGACACCGATCCCGCGCAGGAACGGAAGGTACGCCTGGTTGAGGTCGCGCGGACGCCACGCCATTGTGAACGTGTCGAGCGTGACCACCAGAGCCGTGTAACCGGCCGCCTTGGCCCGCTCCAGGAAGCTGACGGCAAGCTCCCTGTCCTTGGGCCAGTACAGCTGGTACCAGCGGGGCCCGTCCCCGCTCGCCTCGGCCACGTCCTCCATGGAGAACGACGAGGCCGTGCTCAGCACGATCGGCACCCCGTCGGCCGCGGCCGCCCGCGCGACGGCCAGTTCGCCCTCCGGATGGAAGATGGACTGGACGCCGATGGGGGCGAGCAAGACCGGGGAGGGCATCGAGGTGCCCAGCACGTCCACCGACAGGTCCCGGTCGGCGACGTCCCGCAGCATGCGCGGCACGATCCGCCACCGGTCGAAGGCCTCCCGATTGGCGCGCGCGGTCGCCTCGCTGCCCGCCGATCCCGCCACGTACCCGAACGCCCGCGCCGAAAGCGAGCGCTCCGCGAGGCCCTCCAGCTTGGTCAGGTCCGTGGGCAGCGAGGGGACGATGTCGCCGAGGCCCTGCAGATAGATCGAGTTCTGGAAGTCGGCCAGACCGCTCAAGGGAACCTCCACCTGGGGATATCGAAAGCGTTCGCCCTCAATCTGCCAGGTCCGCCAAGGTGACGGAACGGCACCAATCCCCCGAGTTGGGCGGCGCACTCGGTGGGGCGGGCGAAAGATGTCCCCGGGACCGGCCACAATGTGGGGCATGGCACGACGCGGATCCCAAGCCCCTCCACCTCCGCCGGACTTCGAAGAGAACATCGTCGACGTCGATGTCTCCGACGAGATGCGCGGCAGTTTCCTTGAGTACGCCTACTCGGTGATCTACCAGCGGGCGCTTCCGGACGCGCGCGACGGCATGAAGCCCGTCCAGCGCCGGATCCTGTACTCGATGAACGAGATGGGGCTCCGCCCCGACCGCGGGCACGTCAAATGCGCCCGCGTCGTCGGCGAGGTCATGGGCAAGCTGCACCCGCACGGCGACAGCGCCATCTACGACGCGATGGTGCGGATGGCGCAGCCGTGGGCGATGCGGATGCCGCTCGTGGACGGCCACGGCAACTTCGGTTCGCTCGGCGGCGACGACATGCCCGCCGCCATGCGGTACACCGAGGCCCGGATGTCGCGCGAAGCGATGCTGATGGTCGAGTCGATCGACGAGGACACGGTCGACTTCCGCCCGAACTACGACGGGCAGGAGCAGGAGCCCGAGGTCCTGCCGGCGGCGTTCCCGAACCTGCTCGTCAACGGCGCGTCCGGCATCGCGGTCGGCATGGCCACGAACATGGCGCCGCACAACCTCGGCGAGGTCATCTCCGCCGCCCGGTACCTGATCGACAACCCCGAGGCCACCCTCGACGACCTGATGCGCTTCGTCCCCGGCCCGGACCTGCCCACCGGCGGCAAGATCGTCGGCCTGGACGGCATCCGGGACGCCTACGAGCGCGGCCGGGGAACGTTCCGCACCCGCGCCACGGTCTCGATCGAGAACGTCACGCCCCGCCGCAAGGGCATCGTCGTCAGCGAACTGCCGTACGCCGTCGGGCCGGAGCGCGTCAAGGCCAAGATCAAGGAACTGGTCAACAACAAGAAGATCCAGGGCATCTCGGACCTGAAGGACCTCACCGACCGCATGGTCGGCCTCCGCCTGGTCATCGAGATCAAGAACGGCTTCAACCCGGAGGCCGTCCTGGCCGACCTCTACCGGCTGACGCCGATGGAGGAGACGTTCGGCATCAACAACGTCGCCCTGGTCGACGGCCAGCCCCGCACCCTGGGCCTGCGCGACATGCTGCAGGTCTACGTCGACCACCGCATCGAGGTCGTCCGCCGGCGCTCGATGTTCCGCCGCAAGAAGCGCGAAGACCGCCTCCACCTGGTGGACGGTCTGCTCGTGGCGCTGCTGAACATCGACGAGGTCATCCAGGTCATCCGGCAGAGCGACGACGCCGCCCAGGCCAAGCAGCGCCTCATGCAGATCTTCGAACTGTCGGAGATCCAGGCGCAGTACATCCTGGACACCCCGCTCCGGCGCCTCACCCGGTACGACCGCCTCGAACTGGAGAAGGAGAAGGAGCAGCTCGCCAAGGAGATCGCCCGCCTGACCGCGATCCTGGAGTCGGAGAAGAAGCTCCGCGGCGTGGTCTCCAAGGAGCTGGCCGACGTCACCAAGGAGTTCAACACCCCCCGGCGGACGATCCTCCTCGAATCCTCGGGCCAGACGGCGGCCACGGCCGTCCCCCTTGAGGTGGCGGACGACCCGTGCACGGTGCTGCTCTCGTCCACCGGGCTCATGGCCCGCACCCATGACGCGTCGCCCCTGCCCGACAGCGGCCCGCGTGCCCAGCACGACGTCCTGACCTCGGTGGTCCCCGCGACAGCCCGGGGCCAGGTGGGTGCGGTGACGTCCCACGGCCGGATGATCCGCATAGACGTCCTGGACCTGCCGACGCTGCCCCCCTCAGCGACACCCCCGTCCCTGGCGGGCGGAGCCCCGGTGGCCGAGTACGTCGACCTGGAACCGGACGAAACAGTCGTGGGCATAGCCGCCGTGGGCATAGCCGCCGTGGGCGAAGAAGGCGGCGGCCTGGCCCTGGGGACGGCGCACGGCGTGGTCAAGCGCGTGGTCCCCGACTTCCCGGCCAACCGCGACGAATTCGAGGTCATCGGCCTCAAGGAGGGCGACCGGGTCATTGGCGCCGTCCAGTTGCTGTCCGAGGACCAGCACCTCGTCTTCATCACGACCGACGCCCAACTCCTGCACTTCGCCGCGTCCCTCGTCCGTCCGCAGGGCCGGGCCGCAGGCGGCATGGCGGGAATCAAGCTCGGTGCGGGCGCGAGCGTCATGTGGTTCGGCGCCCTGGACCCGGCCCGCGAGGCCCGCGTGATCACGGTCTCGGGCTCGTCCTCGGCACTCCCCGGCACCCAGACGGGCGCGATCAAGCTGGCCGACTTCGCCGACTTCCCGCCCAAGGGCCGCGCGACGGGCGGCGTCCGGGCCCACCGCTTCCTCAAGGGCGAGGACGTCCTGCTCCAGGCATGGGCCGCCCCGACGCCGCTCCGCGCGGCGGCCGCCAACGGCAAGCCGGCGATGTTGAACGTCACCATGGGCCGCCGAGACGGCTCCGGCGACCCCCTGGACAGCCCCATCGTCTCCATCAGCGGTCCCATAGGCCCCGCCCCAGAAGAAAACGGAACAACCGAAGAATGACGCGAAGAGGCCCCGGGACGGCTCCCGGGGCCTCGTCCGTCTCTCCCTCACACCACCGGCCGCACCCGGGCATTGAGATCCTCGTTGCACCGGACGATCGTCTCCGCCACCTCGACGACGTCGCAGACCGGACGGCAGAGGGCACCGGCCTCCGGCAGGGTGACGAAGAACGTCTCGTCCCGCACCCAGACAGTGATCTCCGCCCGCACTGAGAGCACTGCCATCCGCCACCCCTCACTCAGATGCAGCGGCCCGATCCCCCGCACCCCGAGCAACCGCCGCAACTCCCGAGCCGCTTCATGGCAGTCCCGCCGAGGCGGACTCCACGCCACGGCCGCAGGCAGCGCGAAGTAGACGACTTTCCCGGAAACCGGCACGGACCCCAGCATCGACCGGCTCCGATGCGCACCCCATCGCCCCCGGTGCTCAACGGCCAGGGCATTGACCAGCTCAAGCCCGCGGCCACCCTCAGCATCCACCGGCGGACGAAGGCCCGCCCCGGACCGCACCGTCCCACACCAGGCCGCAGAGTCGAAGACACGCACAACGACCTCCGTCCCGCGCCCCTGCCCGTAGATCTGCACCTCCGGCAGCCCGGCCGTAGGCATGATCGCGAGCGCCCGCCCACCCAACGCATGCGCGAACACATTGGTGGCCAACTCGGAAACCATCGTGACCGCGTCGTCCACCATCCCCTCGGGCAGCGGCAACGCCCCGAGCGTCTCCCGGACGACCTCCCGCGCCACCCGAGCGCACCGAGCCTCCGCCGGCAACGCCCACACCGCACACCCACCCAGCCGAACCACCCCGGCAGCGCTGGACATATCCGACACCTCACCTCTCCCTGATCCACAACCGAGAGCCACTCTCCGTGTCGGCGACGCGACGCATCGTGCTCCAGAACAGGCAGTGATCGCAAGGAGAAATGAAAAATTCCATCCTTCACTGCGAACGATCTTGGAGAATCGCCCCGCAGGCGTAGCGGACACGGCACACTCAGTACATGCCTGAACGCCGCCCCACGATCCGGGAGCGCAAGCTCGCCGCCGAACTGCGCCGCCTGCGCGAACGCTCGACCATGCGCTTGGACCAGGTCGCCGCCGAGCTACAGGTGCAGTGCGGGGGACGATGGTCCGCCCCGAAGCTGTCGCGCATCGAGACGGCGGCCCAGGGCATCAAGACCTCGGACGTGAACCAACTCTGCGACCTCTACGGCGTCCCGGCCGAGAAGCGCGAAGCACTGCTGGCCCTGACCCGGACGGCACGCCAACGCGGCTGGTGGGACGCCTACGCCGACACGATCCACACCGACTACGCGGCCTACATCGAACTCGAAGCCGAAGCCAAGTCCCTCCGCTGCTACAACGCCCTGATGATCAACGGGCTCCTACAGACCGAGGAGTACGCCCACGAGATCATCCGAGTGGGCCTTATGCAGTTCGCACCGCTCTCGGAGGTCGATCGCCGGGTAGAAGTCCGCAGAACACGGCAGACACTCATCACACGCCAAGAACCCGAACCGCTCCGAGTGTGGTCGATCATCGATGAAGCGGCCCTCAGACGTACGATCGGCGGTCCAGAAGTGATGGCCAGGCAGTGTGATCACCTGCTCAGCATCTCCGAGCATCCCAATGTGATGATTCAGGTACTCCCCTTCCCCGCAGGCGCCCACCCTGCAACGACTGGAGCCTTCGCCCATATGGAGTTCCCCGAGCATCACATGCCAGACATCGTCTACATCGATGGATTGACCAGCGCGCTGTACGTCGAGGACGATGCGCAGGTTCACACCTACTCGCTCGCGTTCAACCAGCTGGCAATGGCGGCCCTCGGGGCCGACGAGTCACTCACCATGATCTCCGACTTGGCCAAGCTGCATCGAAAGCGGCATATTGGTATCGATGAGCACTAAAAATAGCGAACCCCTATGGCGTAAGAGTTCTCGTTCAGCACAGGGAGCAGATTGCGTGGAGGTCGCGCAGTTCAGCGACGAGCTCGCGATCCGCGACTCCAAGAACCCGACCGGCCCCGTCCTCGCCCTCACCGCCGCCGAGTGGTCAGCTCTCCTCAACGCGATCAAGACAGGAACCCATGACCTCCCCTGATCTGCTGGGGGTTCCAAGCCACCGGCACGCATTCAACAGGTGCGTTGACTTGCGGCGTGTTGCCCTTATGAACGCGTCGGAAAGGGCAACACGCCGCAACTCAACGAGCTTCGACCGGGCGGCGTTCGTGGACAGCGCACTGGGCGGGGTCATTGAGCGAGTTCATCCCGACGCCATGTGCGAGGCCAGCGGCCGGACGGTGGAAGCGGGCCGGCCATGCCGAGATCACGCCCCGCGCTAGCGTAGAAGCGATCACGGCACTCCCCCATGTACTGGAGGGCGGCCGTCCAGCCTTCTTGATCGTCCCGAAGTCCTCGGCCTCTGCCATCGGTTCGGTAGTTCGGGTAGTTGTGCATGGCCGCGCCCGGTCCGCCGACAGGAAGTCAGGTCACCTGGTGTCCAGGTGCCCCTGCTTGCAGATCGTCGAACCCGTCCGGAGCCCCCGATGCATCGCGCCGATGAGATCACTCCGGGTGTTCGGAAAGCACCAGACGCAGTCAGCTGATCTCCGCGCGCCATTCCTCCCCGCCATCGCCCTCGTCCCAGAGCTGCTCCAGCTCCGAGTCGGGGCCTACCACCCGGTCCAGAGCCTGCACCGCATCACCTCGACCCCTCGACGGGCCTCACCCGCCGGTCGGTCGACCGAGCCCTCGGGTGGGCCGTGGATCTTTGAAGAGAGTGTCAGTCGGTGCCGTTAGCGTGCCGGGTATGTCCTCTCCCGAGTTCAGGAGGCGTTGCAGATGGCGGAGCAGATGGTCGCGGTGGACGGTGTCGAGATCTGCACGGAGTCCTTTGGCGATCCTGGAGACCCGCCCATCCTGCTCATCATGGGGATCGGCGCGTCGATGCTCTGGTGGGACGAGGGTTTCTGCCGGCGGCTCGCGGAGGGGGGACGCTTCGTCATCCGCTACGACCACCGGGACACAGGGCGTTCCACCACCTACGACATGGGTCGTCCCGGATACACGGGCTCCGATCTCGTCGATGATGCCGCCCGTGTGCTCGACGCCTACGGCATCCCCGCCGCGCATGTCGTGGGGGTGTCCGCGGGCGGCGCGTTCGGGCAGTTGCTCGCGCTCGACCATCCCCGGCGCGTCCTCTCGCTGGTCCTCATCAGCACCACCCGCGCGGTGCCGGGGGGCCGGGAGCTACCGCCCCCGACCGAGGAGTTCGGACGCTTCATCTCGACCGCGCGGGTCGACTGGTCCGACACCGGCTCGGTGATCGACTACCTCGTCGGCTACCAGGTCATGCTCGCGGGCTCCGAGCGCCCGCCGGACGAGGCCGCTGTGCGGGATCTGGTGCGCCGTGACGTGGAGCGGGCCCGCGACATCAAGGCGGTCCAGAACCACAACGCGATCCCGGAGGACGAGCGCCACTGGGGACCGCTGTCATCGATCGCAGCGCCCACTCTCGTCATTCACGGGACAGCGGATCCCATGTTCCCGTTGGAGCACGGCGTGGCCCTGGCCGAGGAGATTCCAGGCGCCGACTTCGTGCCGCTCAAGGGCGCCGGCCACGGGCTCGACCGCGCCGATTGGGAGACCGTCGGGAGGTTGACCCTCGATCGCACGAGGGGCGGTCGGGGCGGGGACTCCTCAGTTCGCGCAGGGGACGACCGCTGAGTCGTCCAGTTCCATATGCCGGACGGGTCCCGGGAGGGCTGGGGTCCACCCGGCCTGCACAGCCGATCTGATGGCCGATGCCACGGTCCGCGGAAGCACGACGCCCGCCGGGGCCGGCATCCAGTTGCTCGGGTGCGCGCACGGCAACGACACCACCAGCCGGGCTCCCGGTCGCTCGCGATGCTCGACCGCGAAGACCAGGGGCGACCACGCCAACCCCTGGCAGTACGTCGGACGCCCGCGTACCTTCCAGCGGTATTCGGTCCCGTCGACCGTGATGCGCCGGGACCCCTTCTTCACCATCGCCACGACAGCCCCTCCGTCAGCGGTCAGACCGTGACCACCCTACGGCCGGTCGTTTCAGCATTCATCCCCTCTTGAGACGGCGACGTTCTTCCGTCTGTCCATGGCTTGACTTGACCTGGAGCACGCTCCGGGGTGAAGGCTTGCGGGATGAGCTCACACGGTTCGAAGACCTGGTTCATCACCGGCGCTTCGCGCGGCATCGGCCGCGAACTCGCGGAGCGGATCCTCGCGCGCGGGGACCGCGTCGCCGCGACACTGCGGAGGCCCGAGCAGCTGGACGATCTGGCCGCCGAGTACGGCGACCGGTTGCGCCGGTACCGGCTCGACGTCACCGACACCGCCCAACTCGACACGGTGGTCGGCACGGCGTTCGCCGATCTCGGACGGATCGACGTGGTCGTCTCGAACGCCGGCTTCGGTGTGCTGGGGGTCGCCGAGGACCTGACCGACGACCAGGTGGAGCGATCGATCGCCACGAATCTGACGGCGTCCATCCACCTGGCGCGGCGGGTCGTTCCGCACCTGCGGGAGCAGGGCGGCGGGGTGCTCGTGCAGATGTCCAGCATGGGCGGGCACATCGCGTTTCCGAAGTTCGGCATCTACCACGCGACGAAATGGGGCATCGAAGGGTACTTCGAAGCTCTGGCGCTAGAGGTCGAGCCCTTCGGCATCAAGACGATCCTGGTCGAGCCCGGCATGGTCCGGACGAGCTTCTACGACGCCGCGGAACGCGTCCCCCTCAGCGCCCCTTACCGGGGCGGCCCGGCGGACACCCCGTCACCGCCGGTGGAGGACATGCCCGCCAGCCAGTCCGGCGTCGCACACGCGACGATCGAGGCCGCGCTCTCCGACGACCCGCCGCTTCGGCTGCTGCTCAACTCCGACGCCTACGAGAACGTCACGTCCGCGCTCCGTGAGCGGCTTGCCGCGTTCGAGGCCCGCCGTGACGCGGCCTACGCCGCCGACGCCGAGGTCACCGCGAAGCCGTCCTGACCGCACGCCGGACTCTGGGCGGCTCGGGCTCTCAGCTCAGCCGGGCGTGGAGTTCGGCGAGGTTCTGCCGGATCTCGGACCACGGGAAGACGCCCTTGGGATCGTCGCCGGAGTCGGGGGTCGGGAGCTTGGCGGGGTCCAGCAGGACGGTGACGCCCCAGTCGCGCAGTTCGGCGATGCTCCGGACGAAGACGGGGTGGCGGGCGAGGGCCGCGTTCGGCCAGGGGGCCGCGATGATGGGGCGGCCCAGGCCGACGGCCTCGTTGAGGAGGCCCAGGGCGAGGGTGTCGCTGGTTCCGTGAGCCCACTTGTTGACGGTGTTGAACGTGGCGGGCGCCACGGCGAACACGTCGGCGGGTGGGAGGACGTCGGGTTCGTCAGGATGCTTGTAGTCGAAGCGGACGGGAAAGCCGGTCAGCTCGGCCAGGCGGTCGGCGTCCAGGAACTTCATGCCGGACGGGGTGGAGACCACGCACACCGTCCACCCGTCGGCTTGGAGCCGTTCGACGAAGCGCGGGAGGTCCGCAGCGGGCCGTCCGCCGCAGGCGATCACGTAGAGCACCGGGTCATCGGTCACGTCCCCACCATGCCACCGATCTGCCCGGTGGTGATCCGAGCGGTCAGGTTTCCATGTCGTCGGGGCCCCAGTGGGCGTCCATGCGGACGATCTGGCCCTCCTCGTTGAAGGTCATGACGTCGATGGCGCGGATGCGCATGCCGGGGATGTCGACGGTGAAGGCCATGGCGGCGCGGTCTCCGTGGGAACCGCGAATGGGGGCGTCCAGGGTGAGCTTGGCGCCGCCGGCAATGGCGTTCGTGTAGAACTCCTCGATGGCGGCGCGGCCGGACATCGGGGGGTGGCCGACCGGGTCCTCGATGACCGCGTCGTCGGCGTAGAGGCTGGAGATGGTCGCGGCGTCGGCGGCGTTGAAGGCGTCGATGTAGGTCTGGAGCGCCTGCTTCATGTGTTCCTGCGTCGGCATGGGCGAAGAGTAGCAAGCGATCGCTTGGTCGGCTGGCCGGGTGTAATTACGCCGGCGAATGCCAGCGGCGGAATCACAAACGATCGAGTTACGCCGGGGTTGTTCAGGGCTCGCGGGGGCGGGGCGGCAGGCCCTGTCCGGTGAGGCGGTGCCTGTAGGCGTAGGTGACGGCCTGGGCGCGGTCGCGGAGGTTCGCCTTGGCGAACAGGTTGTTGATGTGCGTCTTGACCGTGGCCTCGGAGATGAACAGGTCACCGGCGATCTCGCCGTTGGAGCGTCCCTGCGCGATGAGGGCGAGGACCTCCGCCTCACGGCGGGTGAGGCCGTCGGGGAGGCCCGCTCGGCGGGGGCGTTCACCGGCGGCGACCGCCTCGACCAGCCGGCGCTGGACGGCCGGGTCGAGCTGGGACGCCCCGTCGCGGACGGCGGCGATGGCGCGGGCGATCTCGTCGGCGTCGGCGTCCTTGGTGAGGTAGCCGCGGGCTCCGGCGCGGAGGGCCGCGAAGATCGAGTCGTCGTCGGCGTAGGTGGTGAGGACGACGATCCCGACATCGGGGTGGGCTTCCTTGATACGGCGGGTCGCCTCGACGCCGTCCATGCGCGGCATCCGCAGGTCCATCAGGACGACGTCGGGCCGGAGCGATGCCACCAGCGCGACCGCCTGTTCACCGTCGCCGCACGCGCCGGCGACGTCGATGCCGGGCAGCAGTTCCAGGAGGAGGACCAGGCCCTCCCGCACCACGGTCTGGTCATCGACGACCAGGATCCTCGTCTTCACCGCGTCTCCCATCACGCCGGCACCTGGAGGGACACACGGAAGCCCTTGCCGTCCGGTCCGGTGACAAGAGTCCCATCGATGAGCTCGGCGCGCTCCCGCATGCCGACGAGGCCGTATCCGCCTCCGTCCAGTTCGACCACCGTTTCCGTTCCGCCGCTGTCGGTCACTTCGAGTTCCACCTTGTCGCTGAGGTAGCGCAGGGTGACCTGTGCGCGCGCGCCGGGGGCATGTTTGCGGACGTTCGTGAGCGCTTCCTGAGCGGTGCGCACCACTGCGAGCCCTGCCTGGGGTGACAGTTCGCGTGGCGCGCCCGTCACTTGAACATCGCACGGGCGTCCTGTGCTGGCGTAGAACTCCTCGGCGAGTTCCGCCAGCGCCTCCTTGGGTTCCGGTATCTCACCGCGGAGTGTGGCCAGGGCGCGCCTTGTCTCGTCCAGGCCGGAGCGGGCGAGGTTCCGCGCGCGCTCTACACGGTCCAGGGCTTGGACGCGGTCGCCGTCGCGTGAGAGGAGCAGCCTGGCGCCTTCCAGGTGGACGAGCTGCGCTGACAGCGAGTGCGCGAGGATGTCGTGGATCTCGCGGGCGATGTGCGACCGTTCGGCGAGGACGGCGTTGGCCGCCTCGGCGCGGCGGGTGGCCTCCTGCGCCGCGACGCCCTGGCGGCTGGCGACGGCACCGAGCGTGAGCCCCGCGAACGCCGACATGAGGCCGAAGTCCGCCCCGCCCGGCCGGAGCGCCTCCCCCAGCCCGCCGATCGCGACCACCGTCAGCCCGGCGACCGCGATGCCCCACGGCAGCGGCAGCCGCATCATCAGCACCCAGAGCCCGGCCATGCAGAAGAAGAACCCTCCGCCGGCGTGCGGGGCGATCGCGTACAGCGCCATCCCCGCCGCGACGGCCAGGAGCAGCAAGACGATCCCCGTCGCCTGCCAGGGCGAGTCCTTCTGGCGTCCCAGCACGATGCCGGTTGCCAGAAGGGCGAACATCACCACGTTGAGGACGACCAAGGCGAGCCCGACACCGTGCAGCGCAGGGGCCGGGTCCGCGTGCAGCAACCCCCGTACGTACGCGACGAGGCCCCACGTCACCAGCACGCCGACGATGAGCAACCGGACGAGCCGCTCCCTGACCCCCACCTGGCAGTTCACGATCCGACGCTAACCTGTGCAAACCCGGCGATACCGTACGCCCGACGGCCGGTGACGTGGCTCTGCCCGAGCGTCGGCACCGCCGAGCTCAGCAGGAGGTTGTCCAACGTGTTCATGATCCGACGCTAAGGATCGGCGGCCCCGGAGCGGATCGGCGCACGGCTGGAAACTGCCCCTCCACCTGCGGGTGGACGCCTCGGCCCCCGATCTCGACCCCATGGCCGGTTGTGGACGCGTCCAAGAGCTTGTTTTAGAAACGGTCTTGTTTTTGAATCGAGCTCCTTGTGTGGACCGATCCAATCTGCGGTTCCGCACCACCTCCTGAGAAAGGGCCCTCGAAGCCTGTGAAACTCCTCTCCCGCGCCGCCCTCGTGGCGGCGCCCGTCGGCCTCGCGCTCGGCATGGCCGCGGCCCCCGCCCAGGCCGCCGCCCCGCAGGCCCCCGTGACCGCGCCGGACGCGGCCCCGCTGGAACTGCCGTCGGACGTGCCGAAGTTCGACTTCGCCAAGCAGTGCCCGCCGCTGCCCGCCGGGCAGGACCCGAAGCTCGCGACCTGCCTCCAGCTGGTCGTGACCGGCGGCTCGATGAAGCTCGGCGGTCTCACCCAGGAGATCACCCAGCCGATGCGGACCGTCATCCAGGCGGTGCAGCCGTCGTGGTCCGAGCCGGCCGTGTTCACCAGCGTGAAGATGACCGGGAAGCCGATGACGGTCCCCGGCGGCGTCATCGGCCTGCTGGGCTTCCCGATCGGCGGGATCGACGACCTGCCCTACAACAAGGTGCAGGTGCAGGCGAAGTACGCCGGCGGGTTCGACTTCAACCTGCCGACGACCGCGATCAACATGAAGATCAAGCTGATCAACGACGCTATCGGCAACGGCTGCTTCATCGGCTCCAACAAGGACCCGATGAAGCTCAACCTGGCCATCGACTTCAGCACGATCACAGTCGTGACCGAGGGCGACATCAACGACCCGTTCAGCAGCCCGCCCATCCTGCGGATGCCGACCGAGGACAAGACCTTCGCGGTGCCGAAGACCTACGGCTGCGGCATCTTCGGCCCGATCATCGACTGGAAGGCCGGCCTCCCGTCGGCGTCCGGGCAGAACGCGGCGTCGTTCCAGCTGTACATGGCCACGGCGCCGTACGCACCGGCGAACGCCACGATGACGGCGCGGAGCGTGCAGGACCCCGTCCAGACCTTCCGCAACCTCAAGATCGGCGACTGATCCACGTCGCCAAGGGGCCGTCCACCACGGGGACGGCCCCGCCCCCCGCCATCGGGCACGCTCAGGCGTCGATGCGCTCCACGTCGAGTTCGGTGGCGCCGGCGGTGATGAACGCCCGGCGCGGGGCCACCTCGCTGCCCATCAGCAGCTCGAACACCTTCGCCGCCTCTTCGGCGTCCTCGATCCGGACGCGCCGCAGCACCCGGTGCCGCGGGTCGAGGGTCGTCTCCGCGAGCTGGTCGGCGTCCATCTCACCGAGGCCCTTGTAGCGCTGGATCGGCTCCTTCCAGCGCTGGCCCTTGCGCTCCAGC
The DNA here is from genome assembly GCF_001552195.1 of Actinomadura latina NBRC 106108. GTDB lineage: Bacteria > Actinomycetota > Actinomycetes > Streptosporangiales > Streptosporangiaceae > Spirillospora > Spirillospora latina. Next base: position 16,195 of record NZ_BCQS01000016.1, on the reverse strand, counting down.
TCGACGAGCCGCTTGCGCAGTTCGGCGTCGGAGTAGGTGTAGATGTACTTGTCCTGCCCCTTCCTCGGCTTGACCAGCTCGATGCGGTGCAGCGGCGGGACGGCGGAGAACACCCGTCCGGCGTCCAGCATCGGGCGCATGTAGCGGTGGAAGAGGGTGAGCAGCAGCGTGCGGATGTGCGCGCCGTCGACATCGGCGTCCGCGAGGATCACGACGCGGCCGTAGCGGGCCGCGTCCACGTCGAACGTGCGGCCCGAGCCGGCGCCGAGCACCTGGATGATCGCGGCGCACTCGGCGTTCTTCAGCACGTCCGCGACGGACGCCTTCTGCACGTTGAGGATCTTGCCGCGGATCGGCAGCAGCGCCTGGAACTCGGAGTTGCGGGCGAGCTTGGCGGTGCCGAGCGCCGAGTCGCCCTCGACGATGAACAGCTCGCTGCGGTCGTCGGTGGTGCGGCAGTCGACGAGCTTGGCCGGCAGCGCCGAGTTCTCCAGGGCGTTCTTGCGCCGCTGGTTGTCGCGCTGGGTGCGGGCCGCGATGCGCGTCTTGGCCGCGCCGACGACCTTCTCCAGGACGGCGCGCAGCGGCTGCTTCTGCCCGCGCGGCGGGTTCTCGAAGATCGCGCGCAGCTCGCGCAGGACGACCTGGGAGACGATGCGGGTGGCCGCGGACGTGCCGAGGACCTCCTTCGTCTGCCCCTCGAACTGCGGCTCGGGCAGCCGGACCGTCACCACGGCGGTGAGGCCCTCCAGGACGTCCTCCTTGATGACGTCCTCATCGCCGTTCTTCAGCAGCTTGACCGCGCGGAGCTGCTCGTTGAGCACCTTGAGCACCGCGCGGTCGAAGCCGCGCAGGTGGGTGCCGCCCTTCGGGGTGGCGATCACGTTGACGAACGACTTGGTGATCGTGTCGTAGCCGCTGCCCCAGCGCAGGGCGACGTCGACTTCGAGGTCGCGTTCGACGTCGGTCGGGGTGAGGTGGCCCTGGTCGTCCAGGACCGGGACGGTCTCGGTGAAGTGGCCGTGGCCCCGCAGCCGCAGCACGTCGATGAGCGGCGGGTCCTTGGCGAGGTAGGTGCAGAACTCGCTGATGCCGCCGTCGAACCGGAACGTCTCGTCGACGATCTCCTCGCCGCGCTCGTCGCGGACGTCGATGGTGAGGCCGGGGATGAGGAACGCGGTCTGCCGCATCCGGTCGAGGACGAGCTCCTGCTCGACCGTCGCGTCCTTCAGGAAGATCTGCAGGTCGGGCCAGAAGCGGACGCGGGTGCCGGTCACCTTCTTGGCGACCTTGCGGACCTGCCGCAGGCCCGACTTCTTCCTGAACCGGGCGTTGGGGCGACCGTCGTCGGCGAACTCGCCGGGCAGGCCGCGCCGGAAGCTGATCGCGTGGGTGTGCCCGTCGCGGTCGACCTCGACGTCCAGCCGCGCGGACAGCGCGTTGACCACGGACGCCCCCACGCCGTGGAGACCGCCGGACGCGGTGTAGGAGACGCCGCCGAACTTGCCGCCCGCGTGCAGTCGCGTCATGACCAGCTCGACGCCGTGCAGGCCGGTCTTGGGCTCCAGGTCGACGGGGATGCCGCGGCCGTTGTCGCCCACCTCGAAGGACCCGTCGGCATGGAGCGTCACACTGATGTGGGTGCAGTAGCCGGCGAGGGCCTCGTCGACGCAGTTGTCGACGATCTCCCACAGGCAGTGGGCGAGGCCCCTGCTGTCGGTCGACCCGACGTACATGCCAGGTCGTTTCCGGACGGCCTCCAGCCCCTCCAGCACCGACAGGTGCCGGGCGGAGTAGCCGTGCGGGTCTTCGGTTGTCGCTTCGGCGGTCGCGGCGGTCAACGTGCGTGCGCTCCTCGGGGGTAGGACGGTCGGCAGAAGGGTACCCCCGGCTGCCGACAATCCACCGAAAGGCTCGCCGCCACGGGCGCTCCGCACGTCCGCGCGGCGGCTCGGGACGGTTCGCCAGGCTATCCGGGCTCCGACTTCTAGACCTTAACGTCCACCTTTAGGTGGGTGTGCGGGGTCTGCCGCACTGCCTAATGTTCGCCGCATGGTGCAAACGATCGAGGTCTCGGGCCTCCGTAAACGCTACGGGGACGTCCGGGCCGTGGACGGCGTGACGTTCGGGGTCGAGGAGGGCGAGTTCTTCGGCATCCTCGGCCCGAACGGCGCGGGGAAGACGACGACGCTTGAGATCATCGAAGGGCTCCGGCAGGCCGACGAGGGTGACGTCTCGGTGCTCGGGGCCTCCCCATGGCCGCGCAACCCCAGGCTGCTGCCCAGGATCGGCGTCCAGCTGCAGGCCTCGTCGTTCTTCGAGCGGCTGACCACCCGCGAGCAGCTGCGGACGTTCGGCTCCCTCTACGGCGTCCCCGCCAAGAAGGCCGACGCGATGATGGAGCTGGTGGGGCTGGCCGACAAGGCCGACGTCCGGGTGGAGAAGCTGTCGGGCGGCCAGGCGCAGCGCCTGTCCATCGCGTGCGCGCTCGTGCACGACCCGGAACTCGTGTTCCTGGACGAGCCGACCGCCGCGCTCGACCCGCAGGCCCGCCGCAACCTCTGGGACCTGCTGCGCCAGATCAGCACGGAAGGCCGCACGGTCGTCCTGACCACGCACTACATGGATGAGGCCGAGATCCTCTGCGACCGCGTCGCCATCATGGACTCGGGCAGGATCCTGCGGCTCGGCCCGCCGGCCGTGCTCGTGCGGGGCCTGGACGCGCCGGCCAGGATCAGCGTGGCGAGCGGCGTCCTGGCCGTGGGCGACGCGCTGCTGCTGCCGAGCGCGGACGAGGCCGCCGACGACGGCGTCTCGCTGACCATCACCACCCGCGACCCGTCGGCCGTGGTCGCGGCCATGGCTGCCAAGGACGCCCTGGACGGCGTGCAGATCCGCGGCGCCACCCTTGAGGACGTCTTTCTGGACCTCACCGGGCGGGAGTACAGGGCGTGAGCACGTTCGCCAGCTTCAAGAGCCTGTCCAGGGCCATGTACCTGGGCTTCAAGCGGGACCGGACCGCGCTGTTCTTCACCATCCTGTTCCCTCTGATGTTCCTGCTCATCTTCGGCGGCATCTTCGGTCACGCGACGACGTCCAAGGTGAACGTGCTGGAGGTCGGCAAGGCCCCGATCCTGGAGCAGGCCGTCACGCAGGGGGCCGAAGAGCTCGGCAAGGTCATGAAGGTGACCAAGGCGACCGACCGCGCCGGCGCCCTGCACAAGGTGGAGAAGGGCGACGCGGACGCCGCCGTCGAGCAGCGCGGCGACCAGCTGATCGTCCACTACTCCGCCGCCGACCAGGTCAAGTCGGGGACGGTGCGCGGGCTGATGGACTCGATCGTCCAGTCGGCGAACCAGGAGGCGACCGGCAAGCCGCCCGCCTACACGATGTCCGCCCAGCAGGTGGAGGACGACTCCCTGAAGGCCATCCAGTTCTTCACACCCAGCCTGCTGGGCTGGGCACTGGCTTCGGCGGGCGTCTTCGGGGCGTCCCAGACGCTGGTGTCATGGCGGACCAAGGGCATCCTGCGTCGCCTCCAGCTCTCCCCCGCCCCGATACCTACCGTGTTCGCCGCGCGCGTCGCGGTCAGCCTCGCCGTCGCGCTCGTGCAGTTCGCGCTGTTCGTGCTCGTGGCCCAGCTTCCGATGTTCGGGTTGCAGTTGAGCGGCGCCTGGTGGATGGCCGTCCCGATGGTGATCGCGGGCGTGCTCGCCTTCCTGTCGATCGGGATGCTGATCGGCGCGTGGGCCAAGACGCAGGAGACGGCCCAGGCGGTGACGCAGCTCGTCGTCCTGCCGATGGCCTTCCTGGGCGGCTCCTTCTTCCCGCTGGACGCGGCGCCGGGCTGGATGAAGACGCTGTCCTACATCTTCCCGTTGCGGTATCTCAACGAAGGGATGCTCAACGTGATGGGACGCGGGCTCGGCCCGATGTCCGCGCTGCCGCAAATCGGCGTCCTGGTGGGCGTCGCGGTGGTCGGCGCGCTGATCGCCGTGCGCCTGTTCCGCTGGGAGGCGGCCTAATGTGACCTCGGTCACTTATTGAGCCATTCCGCTGTGGGCGTACGAAGAACCAGGTTGGGAACGCCAGCGTCGGGTTAGATGTTGTCTTAAGTACCGACCCCGAGCATGAGGAAGGTGCCGTGACTGGAGCCCTTGCCCCGACCAAGCCGCTGACCGTCGCCGACCGATGCGACCGCTGCGGCGCCCAGGCCTACGTCCGTGCTGTTCTTGTAGGCGGCGGCGACCTTCTGTTCTGCGCCCACCACGGACGCAGATACTCAGAAGCGCTGCGCGCCAACGGGGCCGACATACAGGACGAGACCGACCGGCTCACCGAGACCCAGGCCACCGCACGTGACGAAGAGCGGTAGATCAACATAGAAACCCCAGTAACGGCGGTCACCGGAGACGGTGGCCGCCGTTCGCATATCCGGCCGCGGCCGAATCATACCCATCACGAAATGTAATCAGAGCATCGCAGATTGTAGCGGGATCGGGTCTTCGGTGAGGCAGATCACTAGATCGACTGCTCCTTACCCGACGGTGACATTCTTCACTCGATAGTGATAGCCGCCGGCCTGTCCGAAGCCCTCCGCCTCGTACATCGCCCGCGCCGGAGCATTCCGCTCGACGACGACCAGGTACGCCCGCTCGCACCCCTGGGCACGTCCCCAGCTCAGAAGTCCCCGCAGTACACGCCGTCCCAGACCGCGCCTCCGCGCCTCCGGTGCGACGGCCATGGCGTAGATGCCGAGCCACTCCCCTTGGGGCACCCCACGGCCGACGGCGAGGCCGTCCAACGACGCGTAGCCCGCGGGCACCCCGGTCAGGATCTTCTCCGCCATCGGCAGCTGGTGGTCGTACCGGCCATCGACCGACCACCACAGGTCGAGCCACTCCCTGGACGGCGCCCGCGCGACCTCCACTCCGTCCTGCTCGCAGTGGCCGGCCAGGTCCGCCACCATGGCGATCGTCGGATCGACCAGCTCGTAGCCCCTGGCCTCCAGAAACCCATCGAGGCCCACGGGGCGCGCCTGGGCGTCCACCGAGAACACGGTCGGCAAGTCCAACTCGCCGTAGAAGCGCTCCGCCTGCTCTACGGCGAGACCCACGTCCCCTGGGTCGCCCAACGGCAGAACGGAGTTGGCGCGCTTGGTCACACCGTCGGCGTGGCGCAGCAGCCAGCCGCCAATATCCTGGGTGGACGGCGCGGGCCATGCCTCGGCGACGAGTTCGCCCAACCGCGTTCCCAGAGCCCGCGTCATCTGTCACCGCTTTCGGGGGGATCGTGCACATCCTGCTGCCGCCGTCGGAGAAGAAGGCTACCGACGGGGACGGTCCGCCCCTCGATCTGGCCTCGCTGAGCTTCCCCGAGCTGAACCCGGTGCGGAAGCGCGTCCTGTCGGCCCTGGCCAAGGCGTCCCGGCGGTCCGACGCTCGCGACGTGCTCGGCCTGCCGCCGGGCCAGGCGGACGACGCACTGGCCCGGAACAAGGTGCTGCGCGAGGCGCCCGCACTGCCGGTCGCCCGCCTCTACACCGGCGTCCTCTACGACAACCTCGACCTCCCCGATCTGGACGCCGAGGCAGCGGCCGCGCAGGTGATCGTGTTCTCGGGCCTGTGGGGCGCGCTGAGGCTCACCGACCGCGTCCCGCCCTACCGGCTGGCCATGGCGGTGTCGCTCCCGCCTGTGGGCCGTCTGGGGACGCTGTGGCGCCCCGCGATGCACAGGGCGATGCGCAAGGCGCTCCGGCCGGACGGCGACCTTGTCATCGACATGCGGTCCGGGCCCTACGCGGCCGCGTGGAAGGCCCCCCAGCCGGCCGTCGCCGTCCGCGTGTTCCGCGAACGGGTCGTCGGCGGCACCCCGAAGCGGACGGTCGTCAGCCACATGGCCAAGGCCACCCGCGGCAAGATCGCCCACGACCTGCTCAAGGCGGGCGCGGCACCGCGCACTCCCGAGGAACTCCTGAAGGCCGTAGCCGACCTCGGCCACACGGTCGAGCTGAACGGCACCAACCTGGACGTCGTCCTCCACGACTGACGCGCCGGCAACGACACGGCAAAGAAGCAGGGGCCCCGCCTACCAGCGGGGCCCCTGCTTCTTCATCATCAGTCCAGGTAGTCGCGAAGGACCTGGGAACGGGACGGGTGCCGCAGCTTCGACATGGTCTTGGACTCGATCTGGCGGATCCGCTCGCGGGTCACGCCGTAGACCTTGCCGATCTCGTCCAGGGTCTTCGGCTGGCCGTCGGTGAGACCGAACCGCATCGACACCACGCCGGCCTCGCGCTCGCTGAGCGTGTCCAGGACGGAGTGGAGCTGCTCCTGCAGCAGCGTGAAGCTGACCGCGTCGGCCGGGACGATGGCCTCGGAGTCCTCGATGAGGTCGCCGAACTCGCTGTCGCCGTCCTCGCCGAGCGGCGTGTGCAGGGAGATGGGCTCGCGGCCGTACTTCTGGACCTCGACGACCTTCTCAGGCGTCATGTCGAGTTCCTTGGCCAGCTCCTCCGGGGTGGGCTCGCGGCCCAGGTCCTGGAGCATCTGCCGCTGCACGCGGGCCAGCTTGTTGATGACCTCCACCATGTGCACCGGGATGCGGATGGTGCGGGCCTGGTCGGCCATCGCGCGGGTGATCGCCTGCCGGATCCACCAGGTGGCGTACGTGGAGAACTTGTAGCCCTTGGTGTAGTCGAACTTCTCGACGGCGCGGATCAGGCCGAGGTTGCCCTCCTGGATGAGGTCCAGGAACAGCATGCCGCGGCCGGTGTAGCGCTTGGCCAGCGAGACCACCAGGCGGAGGTTGGCCTCCAGGAGGTGGTTCTTGGCGCGGCGGCCGTCCTCGGCGATCCACTCGAAGTCCTCGAGGTCTTCCTCGGACATCGCGGGACCGGACGCGGCGAGGCGCTCCTCGGCGAAGAGCCCGGCCTCGATGCGCTTGGCGAGCTCCACCTCCTGCTCGGCGTTGAGCAGCGGGACCTTGCCGATCTGCTTGAGGTAGTCCTTCACCGGGTCGGCGGTGGCGCCGGCGGCGGCGATCTGCTGGGCGGGCGCGTCCTCGTCGTCGTCGCCGAGGGTGAAGCCCTCCTCCTCGGCCGGGGCGGTGCCCTCGGCGCCCGGCTTGGCGGCGGGCGCGGCCTTGGCGGCGGGCGCGGCCGGGGCCGCCTCCTCCTCGTCGGCCTCGGGCTCCTCGGCCTCGGTGGCCTCGGCGGCCGTGTCGTCCGCGAGCTCGACGTCGAGGTCGGCGAGGTCCTCGTCGAGATCGACCTCGACCTCGTCGTCGACCTCCGGGTCGGCGCCCTTCTTGGCCGGAGCGGCCTTGGCGGGCACGCCCTTGACGGCGGCGGCGGCCTTCTTGGCGGGCGCCGCCTTCTTCGCCTTGGCGCCCTTCGCGCCCTTGGCGGGCGCGGCCTTCCTGGCCGACGCGGCCTTGGCGGCGGCCGCGCGCGGCTCGGCGGCGGCCTCCTCCGGCGCGTCGTCGCCGACGACGGCGGTCACCGTGTCGGGCTGCTCCTTGGCCGCGGCGGCGGTCTTCGGCCTGCGCGCCGCCGGCGTCGCGCGCTTGCGCGGACGCTTGGGCGCCGCGGAGTCGGCAGCGCTCACCATGACGGTCACACCCTCCTTGCTGAGGCTCCGCAGAATGCTGGAGGCCTTCGACACGGGGATGTCGGCCTCCTCGAACGTACGGCGTACGTCGTCGGCTTCGAGGTAACCCTGGGACCGTCCACGCTCGATCAGTTGCGCGATGACGTGATCGTGCAGATCCGACGCTTTCGAGGTCGAGCTAGCAGGCGACACAAATACCTCTCGAACGAACGTGTGGCTTGGTTGACCCAAGTGCCCTGACGGGCTCGGCCTCACACTGAGTGGGACCACACACGGAGCGGACCACCGGTGCGGGACCGCAGCGTACCCGCTCTGTCTGGGTCAAGCATTCTGGCACTGCTGCGCATTCCGCCCTGAAGTCCTACCCGGTAACTCTCCACCTTAGAGGGCGCGGGGCGGTCCTTCGAACGTGCGGCTCCGTCTCCAAGCGGTCTCGGGCGGATTTCACGCGGGCTCGGGCGGGACGTGCAGGGCTAGCACGGTCACATCGTCCACCTGCTCGTATCCGGCAAGCATCCGATCGACCAGGAAGTCGACGAGTCTCTCGGGATCTCCTACCACTTCAGGTGGGGCGTCCGCGGCCACGGCGACAAGCTCGTCCAGCCCGGCGTCCACCCCACGCCTACGGTTCTCCACAAGTCCATCGGAATAGAAGACCACAGTGTTGCCGGTTTCGATGGAAAAACTTGTCTGCTGCCGCTGGCTGGGCCAGCCGAGCGGCGTTCCCGGCTCCAGCGTGCTGACGCGCGCGGGCTCGTTCGGCGAGATCAGCAGGGGCGGCGGGTGGCCCGCGTTGCTGAACTCCCCCAGCCCGGTCTCGGGGTCGATGACCACGTACGCGACCGTGGTGAACTGCTCCTCGTCCTCGGTGGCGCTGAACAGCCGGTCGAGGCCGGCCAGGACCGCGGCGGGGCGCGGGTCGTTCAGCGCGAGCGCGCGCAGGGCGTTGCGGACGCGTCCCATTCCGGCCGCGGCGAGCACGCCCTTGCCCATGACGTCGCCGACCGCGACGGCGAGCCGGTCGTCCGGGAGGCGGAAGACGTCGTACCAGTCGCCGCCGACCTGGACGTGGCGCGTGGCGGGGTTGTAGCGGGCGGCGAGCACCATGCCCGGCAGCTGCGGGAGGTCGCTCGGCAGGAGGCTGCGCTGGAGCTCCTCGGCGGTCTTGTGCTCGCGCTCGAACAGCAGGGCCCGCTCGACGGCCAGGGCGCACTGTCCGGCCAGCGCCTCCAGGAAGACCCGCTCCTCCTCGGTGATCTCCCTGGGCCGGGTGAAGGAGAAGCGCAGCGCGCCGATCGGGGCGCCCGCCGCGAGCAGCGGGAGGCCCACCCAGGCGCGCTCCTCGGTGTGCTGGGCGAACAGGTCGCGCTCGCCGTGGCCGAGTTGCAGGCGCAGGCTGTCGGGATGCTCGGCCAGGAACGGCCGGCTCTCGCGGACCGCCACCGACATCACGGTCTGCTCACTGACCTTGATGTCGTCGCGGGAGACGGGACTGGTGTCGCCCTCCGCCCCCGGCTTGGACGGCGCCACGATGCTGAGGCGCAGCTTGTCGTCGTCCAGCAGCGCCACGGCCGAGTAGTCGGCGCCTATGGCGGACCGTCCGACCTCGGTGATGACCTGGACGACCTGGGACACGGTCAGGGCCTCGGCGAGCATCGAGGTGGCCTGCTGGAGGCGGGCGGTGCGCAGCGCCGCGGCGGACAGCTGCTCGGTCAGCCGGCCCCGCATCTCCTCGGCCTCGCGCTGGCCGGTGACGTCGGTGTTGGCGCCGACCCACTCGATCACCGCGTCGCCCTGCCAGATGGGCACGGCCCGGACGTCGAAGTGCCGGTAGGTGCCGCTCTTGGTGCGGATCCGGTAGTTGGTCTCGAAGACCCGGTTCTCCTCGACGCAGTCGCGCCAGGCGCCCTCGATGCGGGGACGGTCCTCGGGATGCACCACGGTCAGCCAGCCGCCGACCGCGTAGTCGTCCGGCGTCTGCCCGGTGATCGCGCGCCACTCGGGCGCGTCGTCGATCACGCCGCCCGCGGGGGCGGCGACCCACACCACCTGGGCGCTGGCCTCCACGAGCGAGCGGTAGCGCTGCTCCTTGCGGCGGATGACCTCCTCGGCCCGGCGCCGCTCGGTCACGTCCAGCGCGGTCAGGACGACGCCGAGGTTCTCGCCGTCGCCGTTCCTGGCGGGCAGCCACGTGCAGGCCAGGATGCGCTCCTCGGCTGCACCGGGGCCGCCCGGTGCGTGATCCGGTGCGTGACCCGGTGCGTCACCGGGCTCGGCCGGCTCCCGCCCCGGGACGACCAGGTCCGGGTCGCTGACCGGGCGGTCCTCGTCGATCACCGTCCGCAGCGCCGTCTCGAACGCCGCCGCGAGCGCCGCGGGCAGCGCCTCGGACGGCCTGCGCTGCTGCAGTTCGCGCACCGGCACGCCCAGCAGCGCCGCGAGCGCGTCGTTGGCCCTGCGGCAGCGCAGCTCACGATCGAAGAAGGCCAGCCCGCCGGGGGCCTCCGTCAGCAAGGTCGCGTACAGCGCGGCGTCGGACGCATCCATGGGCTGCCCCTCCACCCCTGAGACGCGGGGATGCGGGACGGACGTCTCGGTGCTCATGGACAACACCTCCGCCCCAGAGGGTCCCGTACCGCGCGGCAAGTTTTCATCACTATGAGTGAATGGGAGCAGGCTAGCGCTCCCGCCTCCATCACAACACCGGTCGGAGTCAGGTATTCATCATCCCGATGGTTCGCCGTGTACGGAACCCCTGCTGAACATCCTTGTGCCTTCGGTCCCGGACGAACGCGTCGGATTCGGACGCCGCCGCAGGGGAACGCGGAGGCGGCCCGCCCGGACGGCGAGTAGGAGATGTTACGGCCCGCGGGCGTCACGGCGCGTCAACTCCCCGATCCCGGGTGTGTCTTCTACTTCGCGGCCTTGGCCGCGGCCTTCTGCTCCTGCTTGAAGGCCCGCACCTTGGCCAGGGACTCCGGCCCGGTGATGTCGGCCACGGAGCGGTGCGAGCCCTCCTCTCCGTAGGCGCCGGCGGCCTCGCGCCAGCCTTCCGGCCGGACGCCGTACTGCTTGCCCAGGAGCGCCAGGAAGATCTGCGCCTTCTGCTTGCCGAAGCCGGGGAGGCCGTTGAGGCGCTTGAACAGCTCCTTGCCGCTGTCGGCGCCCTTCCACACCTTCTCGGCGTCCCCGTCGTGGTTCTCCACGAGGTACTGGCACAGCTGCTGGACGCGCTTGGCCATCGACCCCGGGTAGCGGTGGACGGCCGGCTTGGCCGCCAGGAGGGCGGCGAACCGCTCCGGGTCGTAGGCGGCGATCTCGTGCGCGTCCAGGTCGTCGGTGCCGAGCCGCTGGGCGATGGTGTAGGGGCCGGAGAACGCCCACTCCATCGGGATCTGCTGGTCGAGCAGCATGCCCACCAGCGCGGCCAGCGGGCTGCGTCCGAGCAGCTCGTCGGCTTCCGGACGCTGTGCGAGGTGAACCTTCGTGGCCATGGGGCCAGCTTAGAGCGGCGCCGAGATCTGTCAGAAGTCTTACGTGGGCCGCGAACCCCTGGCGGGATGCGAGCCCGCGGTGCTCGAATGAAGAGGTGAACGAGGAGGAGTGGACGAAGGGCAGCCCGGTCGGGCGGCGGGTGGTGCTCGGGATGCTCGGCCTCGGCGTCGCGGGGGTCGCCGTGGGAGCGTCCGTCCAGGACAAGGTGAGCCGGACCCTGGCGCCGGTGGGACCGATCGGGGACGTCCTGCCCGCCGCCGGCGGGTTCCGCTACTACTCCGTCACCGACGGTGTGAAGCGGCACAGCGCCGCGACCCACCGCGTGACCGTCAGCGGCCTCGTCGAGAAGCCGCAGGCCTTCCGGCTGGCCGATCTCGCACGGCTCCCCCAGACCGTCCTGGATCGCGACTTCCAGTGCGTGACGGGCTGGCGGGTGCCGGACGTGCACTGGGTCGGGGTGGCCTTGCCCGACCTGCTCGACGCGGTCGGCGTGTCGCCGCAGGCCCGCACCGTGAAGTTCACGTCGTTCGACGGCGTCTACACCGAATCGCTCACGCTGGACCAGGCGCGCCGCAGGGACGTCCTGGTGGCGACCCAGATGGACGGAAAGCCGGTCACACACGACCACGGCGGGCCGACGCGGCTCTACGTGGCGCCCATGTACGGCTACAAGTCGCTGAAGTGGCTCGGAGGCATCGAACTGACCGACAAGGTGGAGCCGGGCTACTGGGAGAACCTCGGGTACGACGTGGACGCCTGGGTGGGCCGCTCGAACGGACGTAACGATGCACCTACCTGACGCGCACCCACATGACGCGCACCCACATGATGCGCGGCAACGTGACGCCTCAAGGTGGCTGGTGCGGTTCACGCGCGCGGAGCGGTCGATCCATCACGTGACGGCCCTGCTGATGCTCGCGTGCCTGCTGACCGCCGCGCTGCTCTACCTGCCGGTGCTGTCGACGCTGGTGGGCCGCCGGGAGATGGTCAAGACCGTCCACGTGTGGTGCGGGTTCGCGTTGCCGGTGCCGATCGTGCTGGGCCTGGTGTCCCGTGCGTTCAGGGCCGACCTCGGGCGGCTGAACAGGTTCGCCCCGCACGACTGGGAGTGGCTCAAACGCAGTGACCGGAGGGCCGTGCGGGGTGGCCGCGGGATCCTCCCGGTGGGCAAGTTCAACGCCGGGCAGAAGCTCAACGCGGCGTTCACCGCCGGGGCCATCCTGGTCATGCTCGGCACCGGCGAGATCCTCACGTTCCCCGGACCGTGGGGCGACCGGTGGCGGACGGGCGCCACGTTCGTCCACGACTGGCTCTTCCTGGCCATCGTCGTGGTGACCGCCGGCCACCTGTGGGAGGCGCTGCGGGACCGTGACGCGCTCACCGGGATGCTGACCGGGCGGGTCGACCGCGACTGGGCGGCGCGCCATCACGCGGCATGGTCCGGCACCCGGAAGACACCCGAAGACGGTCCGGAATTTGCCAAACGACGCCCCGGCATGTCTTGACTCTCCCCACAAAAGCGCTGGAATGGGACATCGAGGCGGGGTTTTCGCGGAAGCTCCCACCAGGGTCGGTCCGTGCCCTGCTCCGCCTCGGCCGGCGGCGTCCCCGCCCGCCGGATCCCCGTGTGCGGAGGTGTGCGCAAATGCCTGCACTGGCCGATCACAGAAGCGAGACACGCGACGCGCTCGCACGACGGCTTTCCGACGAGTTCGCTACTTTCCCCTCGGACGCGGTCCAGCGGTGCGTGGCCGACGTCCAGGCGTGCATGGCCCACCTTGGGCTGGAAGCCACGCCCGCCAGAGTCGAACGGATGGCGCGTGAGCATCTCACGGGAGTCCTGAAATCGGAGCCGCCGTCCGGGCGGGCCTCCGGCGCAGGGGTGGACGGCTGAGCGGCCGCCCCGGGCGGCGGGCGCGGTGTTCGGCAGTGTCCCCGACATCGTCCGCGCGGGATCTGAGAGGCTAGAAGGGTGAGTCCCCGCAGCCGCAACCGCTCCTCCGGGGACCCTGCCCGGGACGGATCGACGCCCCCGGACGAGGTCTCGGCGATTTTCGACGGCATGCTCCAGCACGCCCGCGAACTCCTCGCCGTGCGCAGCCCCTTGGACGCGGAACTGATCGTCAGCGAGATCCTCGGCTCCTGGTGGGGCCACCGGGTACCGGGCGGCGACGTCGAGGAGGTCATCGGCGAGGCCCTGGTCGGCTACGCGGCGGCCGCCCGGACGTCCGCCGCCCTGGCGCTGCTCACCGGGATGGCCTACATGGGCACGCCCCGGCAGGCGGCCAAGGCCGAACGCGCCGCGCTCGAACTCATGGCCGGCGGCGTGGCGAGGCCGGGATGGGCCGACCGTGTCGGGATGGTCGAACCCGAAGGCTGCTTCGTGTCCAGGGACGTGTACGGCGACCAGGACTCCGTCGTCTGCACCTACACCTACGGCGGCACCGAACGGCATGCCCTCGTCATCGTGGTCGACCGCACCAAGGGCGGGGCCGTCCGGCCGTCCGGCGACCCGTTCGGCCCCGGCGCCGTAGCGGGACCTCCACCGGTGAGCGGGATGGTCAGGGACGCCTGGGTCACCTCCAGGGTCGACACCCTCCTCGACCAGTGCCGCCGTGAAGCCGGCGACAACCCGCTGATGCGGTTCGAGGAACTCGACCCGCGCGACACGGGAGCGCTGCTGCGGAGCGCCCTCGACCTCACCGACCGACTCGACGACCCGCCGGTGCACGAGAACTTCGGCTCGTACCACGCGTTCGTCCGCGCGCGCGTGGACATCCTCCCTCCGGGCGGGCGGCTGCCGCAGCCGCCGGTGTACGGGCGCGACAGGCGAGCGACGATCGCGGCCCGGTTCCTCGCGTCGGACGAGGCGGAGGGGCTGTCGGACCTCTCCGCGGCGAGCCGGTGCGTGGACCGGATCATCGACTACGGCTGCACGCACGACTTCGGCCGTCCGCTGCGGGTCTCCCCGGTCAAGTGCGAGATGTTCCTCCTCGACTGGCTGCCGAGAAAGGTCCTGCTCTCCCCGACGGAACAAGATGCTGTCCCCCACGTGCTGGCCGCCTGGGTCCGGTGGGCGGGCAAGCGCACCGGCCTTCCGGAGGAGGGGATCAGGGCCACCCTGGACGCCCTGTGGGACGCGACGGCGAAGTTCGCCGACGCCTACCGGGATCCGGCCGCGTTCGGCCTCGACCGCGACCTGGTCGCCCGGCTGCTGCCCGACGGCGACCTGGAGGCACTCCCCCGCCGCGCGTTCGCCCTGCCCTTCCTGTCCGGCACCCACCGGCGGTCGGGGCGGCACGGGTTCATCAACCTGTCGAAGCTGGATCCGGCCGACCCCGACGACCGCCGCGTGATCCTCGAGTTCGAGCACCCGGGCGCCGACGAAGCCCACCTCGACGCGCACGAACGCCTCGCGGAGAAGCTGTGGGACGGCCGGCCCCCGCAGTTGTGGACGACCGCCCAGGCGCTGCTGGACGTGGGCTACGAACGCCACGAGATCCTGCACAAACTCATCGACGTCCTGGACCGCTCGGGGGACGACCCGGACGCCTTCCGCGAAGCCCTGCGTGTGCTGCGTCACGAACCCCCGCCCGAGTGAACTCCCGGTTTGCGCGCGGCGTCCGCTGCGACAATCATCGGGACCCGGGCATGGTCTCGCGGGGTCTCGGGGGCCCGGGGCCGGCCCCCGGTCGTAGGGAGTGATCTTGTTGGAGTGGTCCGAGTTCGCCCGGCGGCTGGGACGTGAGCTGGCGGGGCTCGAGCGCGACACGATCCTCATCGTGCGCGAGCGGGATGAGAGCCGTCACTACGTCCAGGCCATGCGCGAGCCCGACCGGCTCTACGCCGAGGCCGTGAGCAACAACTTCCTCGACGGGCCGCTGCTGCTGACGCTGGCGGACGAGGAGGTCATGAGCGACGCGGGCTGGCGCCCGCCCGTCGACCCCGCGCCGCGCAACTGGTGGACGGAACTGCCGGAGGCGGGCGCCCCCGGCGGCATGCTGGGCGTGACGGACGGCGACTACTCGCGGCTGGCCGACGTGATGGTCACGGCCCTGCGGGACGTCCAGGGCGTCCGGCGCCCGTCCGACCTCGTGTACGAGTCGTTCCACCGGCATGGGAGCGGCCTCATCGAACTGCTCGACTTCGGCATCGACGTCGCCGACCCGTCCCGCGTCGACAAGCAGAGGGCGACGTCCAGCGGCGCCTTCCCCGGGGCGGGCCCGCTGCCGGCCGGTCCTCCCCCGGTGGGGACACCGATGCCGCTGTCGACGGAGGGCGTGCCGGGCGCGGACGCCGACCTCCTTGAGCCCCGGCTGGCGGAGGCCAAGGCGAACGGCGACAACACCACCTACTTCGAGCTGCTGGAAAGCGCCGACCTGGTGCTCCCCGCGACCGCCTCCGCCGTGGAGGACCCCGACCGCGCCGAGTTCCCCACCATCACGATCGGCGCCGACACCTACGTCACGGTGTTCACCTCGCCGGGCGCGCTGGCGCGCACGGGCGACCGCCATCCCGGCCTGTACCGCCGCACGTCCTTCGCCCGGCTGGCGTCCGGCTGGCCGGACCCCGCGTGGCGGGTGGCGATCAACTGGGGGCTGCCCAGCGAGGTGCTGCTCGACTCGTCCGCCATCGGCCGGCTGAGCGGCGGCCAGGACGTGCCGCCCACCGCCGCCGGGCCGGACACGCCCAACCCGTACGGGACGGTCGACCCCCATGCGCTTTCCGGGCCGAACCCCGTCGCCGGTGGCGCGACCTCGGGTCTGAACGGTTCGGCCTCTGGCGCCGACGGGCCCTACGACGACTCGCACACGGCGATCGACCCGTACACGGTGGCCGATCTGCGGGCGGCGCTGGAGCGGGGCAGCGCCGAGCCTGGGACGCGCGAACCGGCACCGGCCGCCGCACCGCCCTTGGGCGCGCCGCCGGAAAGGGCGCCGGACGCCCCGCCGCCGGACAGGGCACCGGACGGCGGAACGCCCGCCGACCAGGCGCCGCCCGGCAACAACGCAACGCCCGGCATCGGCACAACGCCCGGCAACAACGCAACGCCCGGCATCGGCACAACGCCCGGCAACAACGCAACGCCC
>NZ_BCQS01000015.1 GCF_001552195.1 Actinomadura latina NBRC 106108 | reverse complement strand
AACGCAACGCCCGGCATCGGCACAACGCCCGGCAACAACGCAACGCCCGGCATCGGCACAACGCCCGGCAACAACGCAACGCCCGGCATCGGCGCGCCGCCCGGCAGCGACGGCGTGCCGGACAGGGCGCCCGCTGCGCCGAGGCAGCCCGCCGGCGTCCCGATGAGGCCGCCGCACGGCACCCGCCTCTGGCGGTCGGCCGGCGACGGTGACGAGACGCCGCTCGCGGTGTACGACGCCATCGGCGGGGTCTGGGCGCAGGTGCGGACCGACGCCGTTCCGGCTCCCTGGACCGAGTGACGCGGCGTTCGGCTACCGTCAAGTACGGAACCTCGCCCCGCGGACGTGAAAGTGGATCCGAGTGGACTGGAACGACTTCGCCAAACGGCTGACGCTTGAGCTCTCCAGGCTCCCGGTCACGTCGTTCCTCATCGTGCAGGGGCCGAGCGGGCTGCCCTACGCCCAGGCGATGAGGTCGGAGGGCGTACTGGACGCGGAGGCCGTCGGCAGCGCGTTCCTGCCCCGCCCGCTGGCCCCGCGGCAGGAGCGCCGGCTCAGGGCGCTCGGCTGGGAGCCGCCGGACGAGGAGGAGCGCAAGAACTGGTGGGACCGGTTCACCTGGCGCGACCGCGGCGGCCGCGCCTCCGCCGAGTACCTGGAGGCGTGCGCGATGCTCGCCGGGCAGGTGGTCGGCGCCTTCCGCGACGTGTACGGCATCGAGTCCCCGCTCGAACTGGTCTACCAGGCGAGCAAGGCGGGCCCGGACGGCGGGCCGCTGGCCCTGCCCGGCCTCGGCATCCCGCTGGCCGTCCCCGAGGACGAGCGGCGCTCCGCCGCGTCCTCCGCGCGGGCCGCCCGGCCCTCCGGCTCCGCCCTGGAGACCGCCCTCACCGACGCCCGGGAACGCGGCGACCAGCACGGCTACCTGGAGCTCCTCGCGCGCGCGGTCCTGTACCTGCCCTCGCCGGGCGAGCCGGGGGCGGACGGGCACCAGTTCGCCACGGCGCAGTTCGGGGACGGCACGTTCGTCCTGGCGTTCACCTCGCCCGAGGCCATGGACCGCTCCCTTCAGGGCCAGGCCGTCCACCACCGGGAGGCGTCGTTGGCGGAGCTGTCCCGCCGCTGGCCTCACCCGGAATGGCAGCTCGCGGTCAACCCGGGCCTGCCGAGCGCCTCGTACCTGGACGCGAAGGCGCTGCTGGAGCCGGAGGAGCCGCGCAAGCCCGCCGCCCCGACGCCGCCGGTGCCGACGGACGTCCACGTGGCGGGCCCGTCGTCCCGCACGCGGACCCGCGGCGTCAAGCCGCCCCGCAACCGCCCCGGCGCCGGCCGGCAGGCCCCCAGGCCGCCGCAGAGCCCCGAACCGGTGCGGAGCCGACCGCAGGATTCCCCGGCCGCCGCCGCGCCGCCACAGGCCCCCACAGACCCGCGCGACGACTCCGGCGCGCGGCGGCCGCCCGCCCGCCGGGCGCAGCCCGCCGCCCCCGCCGCACCCGCGCCGGCGGCCGCCCCGTCGCCGGTCTCCCCGTCTCCGGTCTCCCCGTCGCCGGTCTCCCCGTCTCCGCCCGCCCCGTCCCCCGCCGCCCCGTCCCCTGCCTCGGTGCCCGCGCCGCCGGCCCCCGCCGAGCGTCCCGCCGCCCCGGCCCGCCGTCCCGCCGCCGCACAGCGGCCCCCGGCGCCGGCCGCTCGGCCCCCGGCGCCCGCCCCACAGCCGACGGTGCCCGCCCCGCGACCGCAGGCACCCGCCGCCCAGCACCGCGCCGCGGCCACGCGGCCGCCTGCCGCCGCGCCGCAGCGACCGTCGGCCGCGCCGCAACGACCCGCTCCCGCGCGGCGCAGGCCCGAGCCCCCGGTGTCGCGGGAGACGCCGAGCGACCCGCACGGCCTCCCCGTCGCCCCCCTCTACGGCCAGGGCAGGCGGGAGACCGCCCCCGCCGCGCAGGCGGGCGACCTCCGGGCCGCGGACGGGGCCCGCGACGCGGCGTCCGAAGTCGTGGTGATGCAGAAGGTGGTGCGGCCGGAGCACGTGCAGCACTACCTGGAGGGCGGCTACGACCTGGTCGCCGGCTACGTGCACCGCCTGCGGGACGTCCAGGAGATCAGGTCCCCCGCGGCGACGATCCGGGCGCTCGGCCTCATGTACGAGGGGTCGCCCTTCACGCACGCGGACGAGCAGATCTTCGTGATCCGCTGGCCGGCGGTGAAGCCGGCGCTGTTCCGCCGCCCGCTCGGCGGGATCGACGAGTGGAGCATGGGGATCATCCCGGGCGGCTGGGTGATCGAGCGGGCGCCGTTCCCCGGGTCGGGGTACGCGCCGGGCGACGGCCCCGCCATCCCGGAGTTCAAGATCGAGAGCCAGCGGCTCCCGCACGGCGCCGAGCTGTACCGCCTGGACGCGCGCGGCGCCGAGACCCTGGTCGCGGAATTCGACGCCGATCTGCGCAGGTGGCTGGTGAAACTGCCGGGAGGACGGGAATGAGCATCCGGCACGGGTTCTACGCGGGCTGGCGCGGCGCCGAGTACGAGGCGAGCCCCGACGGCGACCGGGTGCGGCTCTACGCCGTGCGGCACGCCGACGGGTTCCGGCAGATCTCACCCGACCGGTACGTCCAGGTGGTGCCTCTGGCGGAGGTCGACCGCGTGCGGTACGTGACCACGCACTGCACCTGGCGCGGCGAGCCGTTCGTCGTGCTCGGCGAGCACGACGGCTGGCTCCGCGTGGAGTACTGCGGCGGGAAGGCGCCGGTCGCCGAAGGGCTCGGGCTGGAGCTGTTCGACCGCGGCGTGTATCAGGCGTGGGCGTCCAGGCACGAGGTCGAGGACCTGCGCGAAGAGACCGTCTGACACGGGGAACGGGGGTGCCGGCATGACGGTCATCGATGTCAACGCCGACCTCGGCGAGGGGTTCGGCATCTGGGAGCTGGGCGACGACCTGGCGCTGCTCGACGTGATCACGAGCGCGAACGTGGCGTGCGGGTTCCACGCGGGCGACCCGCTGATCATGCGGCGGGTGTGCGCGGCGGCCGTCGAGCGCGGCGTGGCCATCGGCGCGCAGGTGTCGTACCGGGATCTGGCCGGTTTCGGACGCCGTGAGATCGACGTGGCCGCGCCCGAGCTGACCGCCGAGGTCCTCTACCAGCTCGCGGCCCTGGACGGCATCGCGCGCGCGGAGGGCGGACGTGTCGCCTACGTCAAGCCGCATGGCGCGCTCTACAACCGCGTGAGCCGCGACCCCGTCCAGGCCAGTGCGGTGGCCGAGGCGGTACGGGTGTACGACTCGTCTCTGCCGCTGCTGACCCTGCCGGGCTCTGCGGTGCATGACGTCGCCGATGGGCTCACCGTCGTCGCGGAGTGTTTCGCCGACCGCGCCTACACGCCGGCGGGCGGGCTCGTGTCCCGCCGTGAGCCGGGGTCTGTCGTTGACGACCAGGAGGCCGTCGTCCAGCGCGCGGTCAGGATGGCCGTAGACGGAACCGTCGTCGCGGTGGACGGCAGTGAAGTCACGCTCAAGGCGCGTTCCATCTGCGTGCACGGTGACACACCGGGCGCGGTGGCGCTGGCCCGGTCGGTCCGTTCGGCGCTGTCCGACGCGGGTGTCGCGCTGGAGCCGTTCACGTGAGAGTGCTGCGGGCGGGCGACACTGCCCTGCTCGTGGAGACGGGCGACCTCGCCACCGCTCACCGGCTCAACGCCGCCCTCCGCGACGACCCGCTGCCAGGCGTCGTGGACGTCGTGCCGGGCGAGCAGACCGTCCTCGTGGTCGCCGACCCGTCGGCCGACCTCGACCGCCTTGCCGCGCGCCTGCCCCGGCTGCCGCTGCCGGCGGACGCGGAGGGCGGCGCGGAGCCGGTGGAGATCCCGGTCGTCTACGACGGCGAGGACCTCGACGAGGTCGCCGATCTGACGGGGCTGTCGCGCGAGGAGGTCGTCCGCCGGCATTCCGGGGGCCTGTACACGGTCGCCTACGTCGGCTTCTCCCCCGGTTTCGGCTACCTGACGGGCCTGGACCCGGCGCTGCACGTGGCGCGCCGCGAGTCGCCCCGCACGGCCGTCCCGGCCGGGTCGGTGGCGATCGCCGGGCCGTACGCGGCCGTCTACCCGTCCCGGTCGCCGGGCGGATGGCGGCTGCTCGGGAGCAGCCGGCTGCGGCTGTGGGACGTCACGCGCGATCCGCCGTCGCTGCTCCGGCCGGGCACGCGGGTCCGCTTCGTCCCCGAGGAGCGTCGTTGATCGGGGCGCCGTGTTGATCGAGGGGCCGTGTTGATCGAGGCGCCGTGTTGATCGAGGTCGTGCGGCCCGGCCCGCTGGCGACCGTGCAGGACCTCGGCCGGCCCGGCCGCGCGCATCTCGGCGTCCCGCGCTCCGGCGCCGCCGACGAGCGCGCGTTGAGGCTGGCGAACCGGCTCGTCGGCAATCCCGAGGGCGCGGCGGGCGTGGAACTCACCTTCGGCGGCGCGGCGCTGCGTTTTCACGGGCACGCCTGGGTCGCGGTCACGGGCGCGCCGGTGACCGTGCGGGTCGACGGCCGCGCGCACGGGACGAACGCGCCATGCTTCGTGGCGGACGGTGCCGTGGTGGAGGTCGGTACGCCTTCGTCCGGGCTGCGCAGTTACCTCGCGGTGCGGGGCGGTGTCGTGGTCGATGAGGTTCTCGGGAGCCGGTCGACCGATCTCCTGTCCGGCCTTGGCCCGGCTCCGCTGGCGCAGGGTGACCGCCTCCCGATCGGTTCTTGCAAGGGCCTTACCGGTATCGCCGTGGACGTCGCCCCCGTGCCTCCCCTTCCGGAGACTCCCGTGCTGCAGGTCAGGCCGGGTCCGCGTAACGACTGGTTCGCGGACGACGCGCTGGCCACGCTCACGTCCGCGCTCTACGAGGTGTCGGCCGACAGCAACCGCGTGGGAGTCCGGTTGGACGGACCGCCCCTCGCCCGCGCGCGCGAAGGCGAACTGGGCAGCGAAGGGATGGTCACGGGGGCGGTCCAGGTGCCGCCCAGCGGGCTGCCCATCATCTTCCTGGCCGACCATCCGACGACGGGCGGCTATCCCGTCATCGCCGTGATCGGCTCGGCCGCCGTCGCCGACGCGGCGCAGCTGCGGCCGGGCCAGAAGCTCCGTTTCCGCCTCTAGGTCAGCGGCGCCGGAACCGACCAGTCCAGGTGGGACACGTCGTTGAAGCCGCGGATCGACGACAGCTCGCCGATGCGCACCAGCAGGGAGATCGACGCGTTGTCGGGGGCGAGGAACGCGAAGGGCCTGGCGCCGGTCGTGGCGGCGAGCGCCTGCGCGATCACCCCGCCGTGGGTGAACACCGCGATGCGGCCGCCCGCGTGCGCCGCCGCGAGCCGGGTGAGGCTCTCCTCGACGCGCGCCGCGAACTCGGCGATGGGCTCCGCGCCCGGGATGACGTCCCAGCGCTCCTCGGCCCACATCCGCTGCGCCACCGGGTCGTTCTCGGCGACCTTCTTGCGGAACAGCCCGCCCTCCCACTCCCCCAGGTGGACCTCGCGCATGCCCGCCTCGACGCGCGGCTCCAGGCCCAGGCGGCGGGCCAGGGGCGCCGCCGTCTCCGCGGTGCGGCGCAGCGGCGTGACGTAGATGGCGTCGAGCCTCTCGTCCGCGAGGCGGTCGGCGACCCGGTCGGCCTGCTCCCGTCCCTCGGGGGCGAGCTCGGGGTCGGCCTGGCCGTCCACGAGCGGGAACGGCCGGTCGGCGCGGGCCGGGGCCGAGGCGCCGTGCCTGATGAGAAGAAGCTCGGTCGCGCCGTTCGGCGCCTTGTACCGCGTCTGCCGGTACTCGACCGGCTCATCCCGCTCGTCCACGGACGGCACCCTAGACGACCGATCCGGCGCCGCGTCGAACGGGCCTCGCCTTACCGCGCAAGCCCACGGGAGGACGGCGCCCGCTACGCCAGGCGGTGGGCGAGATCGGCGAACGCGTTGCGCACGTCGGCGGTGGTGAGGAGCGTGAGGTCGTCGGCGGTGGCCCGGTCGCCGAGCTCGGCCGCCCGCAGCGCACGGCACGCGCACGCCTTCTCATACATGGAGCGGGCGAAGCGGCCGTTGCCGAACTCGTCGATCCGGCCCGTCCCGCAGACGCGCTGGAAGACGAGGGCGAGGTCGTCCAGGGCGTCGTCCTCCCAGCGGTCGCCGCCGTGCTCGGCGACGAGCTGGGCGATGCGGAGCAGTTCGTCCGGGCCGTAGGACGGGAAGCCGACGCGCACGTCGAACCGGGAGGCGAGCCCCGGGTTGGACGCGAGGAACCGGTCCATGTCGGCGTCATAGCCGGCGAGGACGACCACGAGCCGGTCACGGTCGTCCTCCGCTCGCTTGAGCAGCGTCTGCACCGCCTCCGCGCCGAACGCGTCGCCGCCGGAGTAGCCCTGGTTGCTCAGCGCGTACGCCTCGTCCACGAACAGGACGCCGCCGAGCGCCGAATCGACGACCTTGTTCGTCTTCAGGGCCGTCGCCCCGAGGTGCTCACCGACGAGGTCGGCGCGCTGTGCCTCGACCACCTCGGGACGGGCGAGGAGCCCCGCCGCGGCGAAGATGCGGCCGAGTACGCGCGCGACGGTGGTCTTGCCCGTCCCGGGCGGCCCGGTGAAGACGAAGTGGCGTGTCGGCGGGCGGGTGACGAGGCCCTGCTCCTGCCGCATCCGGGCCACCTGGAGCTGCGCGGCGATCTCCCTGACCTGCCGCTTCACCGGATCCAGCCCGATCATCGCGTCGAGCGAGCCGAGCGCCTCGTCCAGCGTCGGCGTCTCGGCGTAGCCGCGGTACCGCTCGGTGACCTCGGCGAACGCGGCCTCCACGTCCTCCGCGCGGAGGGTGACGAGGTCGTCGGCGCTGGGCGTGCCCGGCGTGCCTGACGCCGCGTCGACGACACGGACGTCCCGCGCGCGCGCCGCCGCCTCGGTCAGGGTCCGGACGAACCGTCCGTTCCCCAGTTCGTCGATGATGCCGCGCCGCTCGACCTCCTCGAAGCGCGCGGCGAGCCGCCGCCGGGCCTCCGGGTCGAGGCGGTCCTCGCGGAGCCCCGTGTGGTAGTCGGCGATCTGCAGCAGCTCGGACGGCCGGTACGACGGGAAGTGCACGCGCGTGCCGAACCGCGAGGCCAGCCCGGGGTTGGAGTCGAGGAACTCGGCCATCTGGACGTCGTAGCCGGCGAGGATGACGACCAGGTTGTCGCGGTCGTCCTCGGCGCGCTTGAGCAGCGTCTGGACGGCCTCGTCGCCGAAGCGGTCGGGCTGCCCCTCGGCGGAGTTGACCAGGGCGTACGCTTCGTCGATGAAGAGGACGCCGCCCAAGGCGGAGTCGACGAGCCGGTTGGTCTTGAGGGCCGTGGCGCCGAGGAACTCACCGACGAGGTCCGCGCGGTGGGCCTCGACCAAGGCCGGCTCCGGCAGCAGCCCGAACGCGTAGAAGATCTTGGCGAGGACGCGCGCGACGGTGGTCTTGCCCGTCCCCGAGGGGCCGACGAAGACGAAGTGCCGCATGGGCTTCTCGGTGGGCACGCCGGCGGCGGCGCGCAGGTGCGCGGCCTCGATGGACGCGGCGATCGAGCGGACCTGCCGCTTGACCGGCTCCAGCCCGATCATGTGCTCCAGTTCGGCGAGCGCGTCGGCGACGGAGATGTCGGGTGCCGCGGCGGTCCGGCGCTCGGGGGGAGCCTGGCGGTCCGGGGCCGGTGCGGACTCGGCCGCCTGCGCGGCGGCGCGCTGCTCGTGGGCCGGCTGGGCCGCCGCGGCGGCGGGCTCGTCGCCCGGTCCGCGCCGGTCGGGCCTGGTCGGCTTCCTGTCCGGCTTATCGAGACCGGGCGGGTTCTTGCGCGGGCCCGGCGGCATCGCGTCCCCCTTCGGGCTCGCCTGTTCCTGCACCCAGCCGGTCTCGTACGCCTCGGCGGGCACCGTGCGGCGCGCCCGGTCCCAGCGGTAGGCGAGGACGGCCAGGGCCGCCGCCCAGCCGGGCGCCGCGTTCGCCTCCGGCAGCAGCCGGGCGGTCGCCGCCGTCGCCACCCCCGCGGAGGCCAGGGCGAGCAGGGTGGTGCTCCACGGCGCGTACCCGCGCAGGCGGAAGGCGGCCACCGCCACGGGCAGTGCGAGCACGGCCAGGAGCACCGTCGGACTCAGGTACGACAGGTCGCCGCCGTCCGGGTAGAGCCTGCCCAGGGGCACCGACAGCGCGAGCCAGGACGCGATGACCGCGACGACCGCCATGCTCGTGGGCGAGCGCAGCGTCAGGTGGACCACGACCAGCACGACGACCGTGCCCACCGCCGCACCCGCGATCGGCCCATCGAGGACGACCGCCGCGGCGAGGGCGAGCGCGATCAGCACCAGCCCGGCCAAGAACCTCAGCCCCGGCGTGATGTGGAAGTAGCGCACCCGCAGGCGCTCGAAAAGATCCCGCGCCGCGGCGTCCTTAGCCGGGCGGGAACGGGACCTGTCGAACAAAGCCATCAAGGCGAGTAAAGCGCAGGACCGCCCGGAACGGGACTCCCCGCGCCCGGTTCCTTGGCGCCCGCCCACCCTGCCTGGGGCGGGGCCGGCCGCGCCCTGATCCCGAGACCAGGACATTTGTACTGTCCAGAAGTGGAGGTTCGAATCTGCTGCCGGGACCGGCCGAATCCGTAACGTCCGAGTCATGGAAGTCAGAACTGCGGAAACGGCCGTGCTCTTCACGGGTGCGGCCAAGAGTTACGGGACGGTGCGGGCCGTGGACGGCCTCGACCTGGGCATCGGCCGGGGGACGTCCGTGGCGCTGCTCGGCCCGAACGGGGCGGGCAAGTCCACGACGATCGCGATGCTGCTCGGCCTGGTCCCGCCCGACGCGGGGACGGTGCGGGTGCTGGGCACGGCACCGCAGCGGGCCGTGCGGGACGGCCGCGTCGGCGCGATGCCGCAGACGGGGCGGCTGATCGGCGGGGTGACCGTCCGGGAGCTGCTCGGCTTCGTCCGCCGCGCGTACGCGGCGAAGTCCGGCGGCCGGGACGTCCCGTCGCTCGCCGAGCTGATGGAGACCGCGCGCGTCACGGACCTGGCCGGGCGGCGGGCCGACCAGCTGTCGGGCGGGCAGGCGCAGCGCGTCAGGTTCGCGATCGCTGTGGCGGGCGCGCCCGACCTCCTCGTCCTGGACGAGCCCACCACCGGACTGGACATCGAGGCAAGGCGCGAGCTGTGGGCGAGCGTCCGCTCCTATGCCGAGCATGGGCGGACGATCCTGTTCTCCACCCACTACCTGGAGGAGGCCGACGACTACGCGGACCGGATCATCGTGTTCGACCGGGGCCGGGTCATCGCCGACGGGACCAGCGAGGACATCAAGCGGCGGGTCCCCGGCCGCACCGTCGGCTTCGACCTGGACGGGTCGGTGGCGGCGCTGGACGGCCTGCCGGGCGTGGTCGGCAGCGAGGTGCGCGGGCACCGTGTCCGGCTGCACACCACCGACTCGGACGCGACGGTCCTGGCACTGGCCCGGGCCGGCATGGTCCGCAACTTGGAAGTGACGGGGGCGGGCCTGGAGGAGGCGTTCCTCGCCCTGACCGAACGGAAGGAGGCAGTGCGATGATCCTGCATTACATCCGGCTGGAAATGGTGCGGCTGCTGCGCGACCCCGGTTATCTCGTGATGAGCCTGATATCGCCGCTCACGATGTACCTGGTGTTCACCAACCTCGATCTGACCGGTCGGTCCGGGCAGGCGGGAGCCGTCTACGCGATGGTGGGCATGGCGGGGTTCGGCGCAGTCGGGGCCGTGCTGAACAACGGCGTGTCCATCGCCGAGGACAAGCCGCTCGGCTGGATACGGCAGCTCCGGCTGCTGCCCCTGCGTCCGTCCGAGGTCGTCGTGGGCCGGACGCTGTGCGCGATGGCCGTCACCCTCCCGCCGATCCTCTCGATCTGCCTGGCGGGCGCCCTGGTGAACGGGGTGTCGCTCGGCGCCGCCCAGTGGGCGGCCGTGGTCGTGCTGCTCTGGGCGGGCATCGCGCCCATGGCGGTCCTCGGGATCGGCCTCGGGTACCTGCTCACCGCGCAGCAGGCGCAGATGGCGGCGCTGACCTGCTACATGGGCCTGTCCCTGCTGGGCGGCCTGTGGGTGCCGATCGCGAGGTTCCCCGGGTGGCTCCGGCACATCGCGGCGGCGACGCCGATCAACCGCTACGGGGAGCTGTCCTGGCGTGCCACGGACGGCCACGCCCCGACGCTGACCGGCGTCGTGCTCCTGGCGGCGTGGGCCGCCGCCTTCGTGGCCTTCGCCGCCTACGGCTACCGGCGCTCCGCCCGCACGCTGTGAACGGCGGCGTGGGCATACCGTGGCTTCGTGGACGCGGAGAACGGCGGTTGATCCCCTGGAAGGGCACTCCGCAGCGGCGTGTTCCCGACCTCGACCTGGAGAGTGTGGACCGCGACGGGCCCGGCGGCCACGCCTTCGTGTTCTGGCTCATCGTCCTGGTGTGGCCGCTCTGGGATCTGGCGCAGGGCCGCACCCATCCCGTGTGGCTCGCCGTCACGGCCCTGCTGGTGTTCGCGTTCCTCCACCTCGGCGTCATCCGCACCTCGTTCGACGGACGGTTCCCGCTGCGGGTCCCGACCGCGCTGCTGGTCGCCCAGGCGGGCGTCGCGTCCGCCGCGTCCCTGGGCTTCCAGGGCCGGTGGTACACGATGTTCCCGCTTCTCGGGCTCTCGGCCGGCGTCCTCGTCGGGCACCTGCCGCGGCGCGGGAGCGGCCCGGAGCTGCCGATGCTCCTCGGCATCGGCGGCGTGTCGACGCTGAGCGTCCTGGTGGGCTGGGCGGGCGGGGAGGACGGCGGCGCCCTCGCCGCGAACTGGTACGGCACCGCGACGGCGGGCGTGGTGACCGCGGTCATCCTGCGGCTGTTCACCGTCATCGGCCTGCTCCGGGACGCGCGGGAGGAGCTCGCCGAGGCGGCCGTGGCGCGCGAGCGGCTGCGCTTCTCCCGCGACCTGCACGACCTGCTCGGCCACACGCTGTCGCTGATGGTGGTGAAGGCGCAGGCCGTCCGGCTGATCGCCGAGCGCGACCCGGCGGTGGCCGCGCGGCAGGCCGCCGACATCGAGACCGTGGGGCGGCGGGCCCTGAACGAGGTGCGGCAGGCCGTCAGCGGGTACCGGGGCCGCGGCCTGGCCGCCGAGCTGGACGCCGCGCGGCTGGCGCTGGCGGACGCGGGGGTGGACGCCGCGATCCGCCGCACGGGCCCGCCGCCACCGGCCGGAACGGACGCGCTGCTCGGCTGGGCGGTCCGCGAGGGGGTCACCAACGTGATCCGGCACAGCGGGGCCGCGCACTGCGACATCACGGTCCGCGTAGACGAGGACGAGGCCGTCCTCCAGGTGAAGGACGACGGCGTGGGCGGAGCCGGTAATGACGGAGCCGTCGAAGGATCTGGTGGTCACGGGCTGCGCGGGCTGTCCGAACGGGTGGGGGCGGCCGACGGCACGGTCCAGGCGGGCCCCGCACCCGGCGGCGGATTCCTGCTCACCGTCACCGTCCCCGGCGGAGCGGCGCAGGGCGCGGGTGGACAATGAGGGACGTGATCAAGGTTCTGCTCGCCGAGGACCAGGGCATGATGCGCGGCGCGCTCGCGCTGCTGCTCGGGCTCGAGGAGGACATCGAGGTCGTCGCCGAGGTCGGCGACGGCGCGCGGGTGCTGCCGGAGGCGCTGCGGACCGTCCCGGACGTCGCCGTGCTCGACATCGAGATGCCCGGCCGCAGCGGCCTGGACGTGGCCGCCGACCTGCGCCGCGAGCTGCCCGCGTGCAGGGTGCTGATCGTCACCACGTTCGGGCGGCCCGGCTACCTGCGCCGCGCCATGGAGGCCGGGGCGAGCGGGTTCCTGGTCAAGGACGGCCCCATCGAGGACCTCGTCACGGCACTGCGGCGCGTCCTGGCCGGGGAGCGGGTGGTCGACCCCGCGCTGGCGACGGCGGCGCTGTCGGTGGGCCCGAACCCGCTGACCGACCGGGAACGGGACGTGCTGGCGGCCGCGGCCGACGGGTCACCCGTCTCCGACATCGCGGGACGACTGCATCTGTCGGAGAGCACCGTCCGCAACTACCTGTCGTCCGCGATCGGCAAGACGGGGGCGCGCAACCGCATCGAGGCGGTGGGCGCGGCGCGGCACAACGGCTGGCTCTGACCCGCGCCGTGGTTCCCTGCAGGACGGGGGCCACTGCAATGACAGGGGCCGCCACCACGACGGGGCCGCTGCCATGATGGGCGGATGCGGATCCTGCGTACCCCCGACGAACGCTTCGACGGCCTCCCGGACTTCCCCTACGAACCGCGCTACGCCGACGTCCCCACCCAGGACGGTGACGGCACGCTGCGCATGGCCTATGTCGAGGCAGGCCCGTCCGACGGTCCCGTGGTCCTGTGCCTGCACGGTGAGCCGAGCTGGTCGTTCCTCTACCGGCATGTCATGCGCGTCTTGGCGGACGCGGGGCTGCGCGTGGTCGTGCCCGACCTGGTCGGTTTCGGCCGCTCGGACAAACCCGCCGAGATGACCGACCACACCTACGCGCGCCACATCGAGTGGACGCGCTCGCTGGTGTTCGACGCCCTCGGCCTGCGGGACGTGACCCTCGTCGGGCAGGACTGGGGCGGCCTCATCGGCCTGCGCCTGGTGACCGCCCACCAGGACCGGTTCTCCCGTGTCGTCGCCGCCAACACCGGCCTCCCCACGGGCGACTTCCCGATGCCGGAGACATGGCTCAAGTTCCGCCAGTCCGTCCGCACGGCGGCCGAGTTCGACATCGCCCGCAACATCGCCTCCGGCTGCCGCACCGCGCTGTCCGACGACGTCCGCGCCGCCTACGACGCACCGTTCCCGGACGAGGCGTTCAAGGCGGGGCCGCGCGCGATGCCCGCGCTCGTCCCCGCCGAACCCGACGACCCGGAGGCGCAGCCCAACCGCGACGCGTGGGACGTCCTGCGCGCGTGGGACAAGCCGTTCCTCGTGGCCTTCAGCGACAAGGACCCCATCACCGGGGCGATGGCGCCGCTGTTCAAGCAGCTGGTTCCCGGCGCGCAGGGCATCGGGCACCCTACGATCGACGGCGCTGGCCACTTCCTCCAGGAGGACGACGGGGAACGGCTCGGCCACGCGATCGCGGCATTCGTGCGTTCTTGAGGAGCCTCCTTGACCGACCCCACCGGCGACGCCCTGCCCGGGTTCGACTCCGCCCCCTCCGGCTCCAGAGGGCTGCCCCGTGCCGCGGGCTACGGGATCGAGGACGAACTCCGGGCCGCGCGTCCGGTCACGATCGCCGGGGTCGACGAGGTCGGCCGCGGCGCCTGGGCCGGCCCCGTCGTGGTGTGCGCCGCGGTCACCGACCTGAGCGCGCCGCCCGTCCTGCCGGGCCGCGGCAAGAAGACCATCGCGCTCACCGACTCCAAGCTCCTCACCCAGGCGCACCGCGAGTCGTTCGCCGGCCTGCTGCCCGGCTGGCTCGCCGGGCACGCCATCGGCGCGTCGTCCCCCGAGGAGATCGACGAGGCCGGCATGACGGAGGCGCTGCGGCGGGCCGCCGTCCGCGCGCTGGAGTCACTGCCCGTCCGGCCCGACGTGGTCATCCTGGACGGCAAGCACGACTTTCTGGGCCGGCCCTGGCGGGTCCGCTGCGAGGTCAAGGCCGACCTCAGGTCGGTCACGGTCGCCGCCGCCTCCGTCTTGGCGAAGGTCCACCGTGACCGGCTGATGGCGGAGCTGGACGGCGAGTTCCCCGGTTACGGGTTCGCGGACAGTGCCGGGTACCCGTCGCCCGTCCACCAGAGGGCGCTCGAGGAGCACGGGCCCACACCGCACCACCGGATGTCCTGGTCCTACCTGGACGACCTCCCGCGCTGGCGGCACCTGAAGAAGCACCGGGACCCGCTCGCCGGCGAAGGACAGCTCAGCCTCCTGTGAGTCATCCCCCGCCGGCCGGGTAGGCGCCATCCACGGGAGGTACATGCCATGGATGCCGTCGTGAAGAAGCTGCTGCACGAGTCCGGCCGGACGTTCGCCGAGGAGGCCGGCATAACGCTGAAGGACCAGCCGGCGGCCTTGTTCAAGCTGCTCGTCCTGGCCAACCTGCTGAGCGCGCGCATCTCGTCGGACATCGCGGTCTCCGCCGCCCGCGAACTGTTCGAGGCCGGCGGCGGGACCGCGCGCGGGATGGGCAGGCTGTCGTGGCAGGACCGGGTGGACGCGCTCGGACGCGGCCACTACGTCCGCTACGACGAGTCCACCGCGTCCCGCCTGGGCGACACCGCCGAGATGGTCCAGGACAAGTACAAGGGCGATCTGCGGCGCCTCGCCATCGAGGCCGAACGCGACCCCGAGAAGGCGGCCGGCCTGCTGCAGGAGTTCCCCGGCATCGGCCCGACCGGCGTCGACATCTTCTGCCGCGAGGCCCAGGCCATCTGGCCCTGGCTTCGCCCCCACATCGACGACCAGGTGAAGAAGGGCGCCGAACGGCTCGGCCTGCCCACCGACCCCGGCCAGCTCGCCGGGAAGGTGCCGGAGAAGGAACTGGCCCGATTCACCGCCGCGCTCGTGCGCGTCGCCCACGACAAGAAGCTGGCGGACCAGCTGAAAGCCGCGTGACCACGCGCTCGCGGGCAAGGACGGCCGGTCAGTCTTTACCGCGCGAGGCGACCCACTCCAGGTTCCAGGCGTAGGCCTGGTCGACGGCCATCTTGCCCCAGCGCGCGCGGCCGGGCGGCGGCAGGATGAACCGCCCCTCGCGGCGGACGACCAGCTCGCCGTTCACGTTCTCGATGAGCGCCAGGACGGCGTCGCGGGACGCGTCCACGCAGTCGTCCATCCGCATGTCGATCGGCGGCGCACCCACCGGGAACAGCGTGGCGATCGCGTCCAGGCCGCGGAAGTCGTCGGCGCCGTCGTAGATCTCGGCGAACACCAGGATCCGCTTGAAGTCCTTGGTGTGGTCGAGGTTGATGTGGAGGTTCTCGCCCGACTCGATGGCCCCGGTGCGGTCGTCCTTGTCGAGCTTGATGAACGGCGCGCGTTCCAGCGCGCCCATGTCGCCGATCGCGTGGATGATGCCCTTGCGGCCGTCCTGCAGCTCCCAGAGGCAGCACAGGTCCAGGTCGAGGTCGACGCCGCGGCGGCGCTTGCCGAGCCGTCCCTTCGCGACGCCCTCGCGCGCGGTCCAGTTGAGGTTGACGCGCATGTGGCCGCCCGTCGCGCCGTGCTTGGTGAGCGACACCGACGGGGCGTTCTTCGTCAGGGAGATCTTGCCGCCCTGCTGCTGCGGCTGCGGCGGCCCGGGCGGGGGCGCGTACTGGCCGAGCGGCGGCGCGTACTGGCCGGGCGGGGGCGGCGGCGCGTACTGGCCCCCCGGCGGGGGCGGCGGGGGTGCGTACTGGCCGGGGGCCGGCGGCGGTGGGGGCGGTGGGGGCGGTACGTACTGGCCGCCGGGCGGCGGCGGGGGCGGGGCGTACTGCTGCTGCGGCGCCGGCGGAGCGGGCGGCTGCACCGGCTGCGGGGGCGCGGGCGGGGGTGCCGCCTGGCCGGGGTCGTCGACCGAGATGCCGTAGTCGGTGGCGAGGCCCGCGAGACCCGAGTCGTAGCCCTGGCCGACCGCGCGGAACTTCCATGCGCCCTGCCGCCGGTACAGCTCACCGAGGACGAAGGCCGTCTCCGTGGTGGCGCCCTGGCTGTCGAACCGCGCGACCTCCGTGCCGCCGGCCGCGTCGACCACCCGCACGTACAGGCCCTGGAACCGGCCGAACGTCCCGCCGTCCGAGGACGCCGCGATGACGACCTTCTCGATGGCGGGCTCGACCCGGTTCAGGTCCACCACCAGGACGTCCAGGACCGTCGGCCCCTGCTGCTTGCCCTCGTGCCGCACCGCGCCGGAGGCGTGCGCCGGCTGGTTGTAGAAGACGAAGTCGGCGTCCGAGCGGACCCGGCCGCTCTCGGTCACCAGGAGCGCCGACGCGTCCGCGTCCGGCACGCCGGGACCGGCCTGCCAGCCCAGCTCGATCCGCACCGAGGGAACCGGCACCGCGGTGTTGGCGCCCTTCTGCATCGACATGAACGCTCCTCATCATCTGGCCGACGTCACCAACCTATGGCGTGCCGCCCGCCCCCGCGACCTGCCATGAGAGGAGGACGCACGGCGGCGCCCCAGGGTTCCGCCGCACCGCGCCGGACGTCAGGGGATGCGGGCCGTCCACTCCGGTGTGCCGAACTTGTCGGTGACGTACTTGCGGGCCAGCCGCAGCTCGTCCTCACCCACCCGGTCGCCGGCGAGCCCGTAGCGGGTCCGGAAGTGCCCGATCATGCGGTCGATGATCTCCTCGCGGGGCAGCCCGGTCTGCCGCCGCAGCGGATCCACCCGCTTCACCGCGCTGACGATGCCCTTGTCGGAGATCTTCTCGCGGCCGATCCGCAGCACCTGCAGCATCTTCTCCGCGTCGATGTCGTAGGCCATCGTCACGTGGTGCAGCACCGCGCCAGACGCGAGCCGCTTCTGCGCCGCGCCGGCGATCTTGCCGTTGTCGGACGTGATGTCGTTCAGCGGCTGGTACCAGGCCTTGATCCCGAGTTCGCCGAGCGCGCCCAGCACCCAGTCGTCCAGGAAGGCGTAGCTCTCCGCGAACGACATGCCCGCCACCAGCGTCTCCGGCGCGTACAGCGAGTACGTGATCGTGTTGCCGGGCTCGATGAACATCGCGCCGCCGCCGCTGATGCGCCGCACGACCTCGACCCCGTGCCGCTCGGCCGCCGCGGCGTCGACCTCGTTGCGCAGCGACTGGAAGCTGCCGATGACCACCGCGGGCGACGCCCACTCCCACACCCGCAGCGTGGGCGGGCGGCGCCCCGCGCCGACCTCCTCGGCGAGCACCTGGTCGATCGCCATGTGGAGGGCGGGTTCCTGCGGCGGCTCGTGGATCAGCCGCCAGCCGTGGTCGCGCCAGTCCGACGCCCGGGTGATGGCCCGCCGCACCGCGATCCCCACGGCCTCGGCGGTGATGCCGAGCATCACCGTGCCGCGGGGCAGCCCCGCCTGGACGCGGACGCCGATCGCCTTGGCGTCCAGCGCGGCGGGCAGCCCGTCGAGAACGCCGTTGATCGCGTCCAGGGCCGCGTCAGGTTCGAGGAAGAAGTCGCCGCTGATCCTGGGGTTGCGCAGGAGACCGTCAACGACGTCGATATCCGCGACCACGAGCTTGCCACCGGGGACCTTGTACTCACCGTGCATCACATACACGTGAACCCGCCGGCCGCATGCACCATTCCGTGGGTTCAACGGCGCAGGCCGTAGGGCATCGTTAAGGGACGGCATTGCAGGGAGGGACGGTTCTGGTGAGCAACCTCGATGTCCGGCCCAAGCCGGTCCAGTGCGGCGGGCGCGACGACGTTGCGGGAGGGCCCGTCCACGAGCTGCTGCCGCCGCGGCGGGTCCCGCTGGGCGAGAGCACGGTCGTCCGGAGGCTGCTGCCCAGCCTGGGACGGCGGATGGTCGGCGCATGGTGCTTCGTCGACCACTACGGGCCGGACGACATCACCGACCAGCCCGGCATGCAGGTACCGCCGCATCCGCACATCGGACTGCAGACGGTGAGCTGGCTGCACTGCGGCGAGGTCCTGCACCGCGACAGCCTCGGCAGCCTGCAGACCATCCGTCCGAGGGAACTCGGGCTGATGACGGCGGGGCGGGCCATCTCCCACTCGGAGGAGTCGCCGCGCGCGCACTCCCCGATCCTGCACGGAGCCCAGCTGTGGGTCGCGCTCCCGGACGTCCACCGGCACACGGAACCCAACTGGGAGTACCACGCCGACCTGCCCGTGGTCAGCGCCCCCGGCTTCGCCGCCACCCTCCTCTTGGGCGAACTCGACGGCGCCACCTCTCCGGGCACGACGTTCACCCCCATCATGGGTGCGGACATCGCCTTGGAGGACGGCGCCGCCGTGCGCCTACCGGTCGAACCCGACTTCGAGTACGCGGCACTCACCATGTCCGGCGTCCTCGACATCGACGGCGAGCAGGTGGAGCCGGGCTCGATGCTCTACCTCGGCTGCGGCCGCCGCGAGCTGCCGGTGCGGGCCGCCGACGGACCGGGCGGCTTCGTGCTGCTGGGCGGCGAGCCCTTCGAGGAGAAGCTCGTGATGTGGTGGAACTTCATCGCGCGCGCCGGCGAGGAGATCGCCCAGGCCCGGGAGGACTGGATGACGGGCGGCCGCTTCGGCACAGTGGAGGGCTACCACGGCGCCCGCCTCGCGGCGCCCGCCATGCCGCCGACGCGCCTGAAGCCCCGCGGCCGGACGCGCTGACCTACGGCAGGCCCGCCTCATGGCGGACGGGGAAGTTCACCGAGTTCGCGATGAAGCACATCTCGTGGGCCTTCTCATGCAGTTCGGCGGCCCGGCTCGCCTGCCCGGGGTCGGCCAGCGTCACCCGGGGACGCAGGACGACCTCCTCGAACCGTCCGCCGCCGTCCGCCGTTTCGACCATCACGCCGCGCGGCCGGTCCTCGTACCCGGTCACCACGACCTTCTCGACGGCGCACAGATGGAGAAACCACAGCATGTGGCACTGCGCCAGCGAGGCGACGAGCAGTTCCTCGGGATTCCACCGCGCCGGGTCGCCCCGGAAACCGGGGTCCGAACTGCCCGCGATCGGCGGCTTGCCGTCCGCACGAACCTCGTGCGCCCGCTCATAGTCCCGGTATGAACTCGTCCCCGACCCGGTGTTCCCCGTCCAGGTCACCGACACTTCGTACTGATGGCTTCTCACCCGCCGACAATAGCCCCCACCTGCGACGTTAGCGATATGTCGGGGCAGGCCGTCATACTCTCCGTCTGACCGGGCCCCCGTTCCCCGCGCTGAAGGAGTCGACCGCATGCGCTCTCGGCCGCTCTACGACGTTGTGGCAGTCCTCGCGCGGCTCGGCGTGGGCATCATCTTCATGGCGCACGGCTGGCAGAAGATCGAGGCGGGCATCACCGCGACCGGCCGCTCGTTCGACGACCTCGGCGTGCCGCTCCCCACCGCCGCCGCCGTCTACTCCGCGTTCGTCGAACTGCTCGGCGGCGCTGCCCTCATCGCCGGACTCGGCCTGCCCGTCACCGGCGCCCTGCTGTTCATCGACATGGCGGGCGCGTTCATCTTCGTCCACGGCGACCAGGGCCTGTTCGTGGTGGACGGCGGAACGTTCCGCAACGGCTACGAACTCGTCGTGGCCCTCGGCATGGCCAGCCTCGTCTTCGCCGCGGGCGGCGGCGGCCGCCTCACCGCCGACCAGTGGATCATCGGCAAGCGCAGGCATGCCTCGGACACCGCCGACGACGAGGAGGACGCCGCGAGCTTCGTGGAATCCCTCCGCCAGGCCGAGTCGAAGCCCCCGAAAAAGCCCCGCCGCGCCGCGAAGCCCTCCGTACCCGAACCAGCCGAGCCCCAGGAGAAGCCAGCCGCCGAAGGCTTTGGCGACGACCTCCTGGTGGCAGGCCGCCGCAAGACCGGCCAACGCCGCCGCTCTTCGACCACCCAGCCGATCAAATCCCCCGCCGACGAGAAACCCGCATCCCCCTGACGCACGTCCGCAGCCGCGCACCCCGGCGAGGGCGAGCGAACCGGGTGGCGAGCGCCCGCCGCCGCCGAACCGGTCGGAGGACGCCCAGCGAGTCACTTCTCCACGATGCCCTTACGCCAGGTGGGGTGTGCCGGCTTCCAGCCCAGTTCGCGCTTGGCCTTGGCGTTGGACGCACCGCGCAGTTCGGTCATGAGCACGACGCCCGCCTCTCCGGCGGCCAGCCGTCCGACGAACCGCGGCACGCGCATCGGCTTCTTGGCGCCCAGCATCTCCGCCAGTTCCGGCAGCCATTCGGCGACCGGGGCGGGGTCGTCATCGGCGATGTTGTAGACGCCGCGGTCGCCGTTCTCCACCGCTGCGACCGTGGCCTCCGCGGCGTCGGCGACGTGGACGAACGACCACACCCCGCCTCCGTCGCCGACGACCGGGAACTTGCGCTTGCGGATCATCTCGATTTGCTCGGAGTCCGGCGCCATGGAGGTGCCGGGTCCGTAGAACGCGCCGTAGCGCAGCACGATCCCTTCGATCCAGGAGGCGTCCAGCACGGCCTTCTCCAGATGCTGGACCGCGGCGATCATCGAGGCCATCGGGGCGACCGGTGAGGGGTCCAGGGGATCTTCTTCGTTCTTGACCTTCCCGCCGGTCCGGGTGTACGTGAACGCGCCGTTGCTCTGGGCGACGAACCGTCGCACTCCGGCGGCGCGCGCGGCCGCGAGCAGGTTGTCGGTGCCCTCGATCCGCAGCTTGTCGGTTGCGGCGAAGCTGCGTTCGAAATGGCGGGTGTCCACGTGCCCGATGGCGGTCAACTGGTTGACGATCACCTCTGGGGCCGCCTGGCGCACGGCCTCCTCGACCTGGGCGCGATCGAGCACATCGGCGGTGACCGGCACCGCGCCCAGCCCCTCCGCCGTGGACTTGGCGGAATCGCTGCGGACCATGGCGAACACCTCGTGTCCCGCCTCGATCAGACGAGGCAGGAGTTCCCTGCCAATCGCTCCGGTCGCTCCTGCCACCAGCACTTTCATTGTCGGCTTCCTTGCTCTCGGGTTCGAGTTCGCCACTTGAACCGGATGGCACGCCGATTGCTGACAGGAGTCGGACATGACGTACGTCACACCATGAAGAGAGGCTCCCCACGGTCGGCCGCCGCCCACTGCCCGGTCGCGCGTTCGAGCTTGTCAGGGTTCGCCTGGGTACGGCAGGCGGCGATGCCCTCAGCTGTGACCTCCAGGCACATGACGGCGACGACCCGGCCCTCCACCACGGCCACAACGGCGGGTTCGCCATTGGCGACCCAGGCGTATATCGCGGACGAGCCGCCGACAATCGCGCGCTTGGCCTCGGCGGGCTTGAAAAGGCCCCTCACGAACTTCGCCACCGCGACGGCTCCCTCGAACGCCTTGGTGCGTGCCGGGACCTTCCCACCGCCATCGCCGATGGAGATGGCGTCCTTGGTGAGCAGGCGTACGAGCTCATCGGTCCGACCGCTGGTGGCCGCCGCGAGGAACTCCTCCACAATCCGATGGGCGGCGGCCTTGTCGATTTCGTTGCGGACCTTGCCGTACGCGACACGCTTCTTGGCACGGTGGAAGATCTGCTGGCTCGCGGCCTCGGTGATGTCGAGGATCTCGGCGATCTCCCGGTGCGGATAGTCGAAGGCCTGCCGCAACACGTAGACGGCCCGTTCGTTGGGCGACAGCCGCCCCATGAGGGTGAGGACCGCGTACGACACCGATTCGCGCTGCTCGGCGGTGTCGGCCGGGCCGAGCATCGGGTCCCCTGCGAGCAGCGGCTCCGGGAGCCATCGCCCCACATAGGTCTCGCGGCGTGCCCGCGCGGAGGCGAGCTGGTTGAGGCACAGGTTCGTGAGTACCTTCGTCAGCCAAGCCTCGGGGACCTCGACGCGGTCGACGTCGGCGGCCTGCCAGCGCAGGAACGTGTCCTGCACGACGTCCTGCGCCTCGTCCGCGGAGCCGAGGAGACGGTAGGCGATGGCCTCCAGACGGGGCCTCGCCGACTCGAACCGGTCGACGTCATCCACCGTCAAAGGCATAGCCTGATCATAGTCTTCCGCAGCACCTCCGGCTGGTCAGGGCCCTTCTCACGGACCGAGACCATCCGGACGACCACCATGCCCAAGGGGAACCGACCATGGCCGGTTCCCCTTAGGCATCTGGCAGTTCAGCCGGAGTCGATCAGACCGCTATTTCAGCGGACAAGGACTCGCTGGTTCTCAGCTGCAGCCGCTGGTGGAGCCGCAGCCTTCGCAGACGTAGCAACTGCCCGCCGGCCGCATCTTGGTGCCGCAGGTGAGGCAGAGCGGAGCGTCGGCGGTGCGGCCCTGGCGGCTCTCGATCGCCTCCATGGACGAGTGCGCCTCGGGCGCGGGGGCCGGTGCCGGGGCGGCCGGCCTGGTGATCGCGGCGGACTGGGCGAGCGACTCGTGGTCGACCTCGTCCTCGGCGTGCAGGGCGGCCGGGTCCTCGCCGTTGGCCTGCATCGCGCGCTCCCCGGCGGTGAAGATGCCGAGTTCCGCGCGGTCCTCGTACGGGAGGTGGTCGAGCGCCAGGCGGCGGAAGATGTAGTCCATCACCGAGGTCGCCATGCGGATGTCGGGGTCGTCGGTCATGCCGGCGGGCTCGAACCGCATGTTGGTGAACTTCTCCACCCACGTCTCCAGCGGGACGCCGTACTGCAGGCTGATGGAGATCGCCATGGAGAAGGCGTCCATCACGCCGGCGAGCGTGGAGCCCTGCTTGCCGAGCTTAAGGAAGACCTCGCCGACGCCGTCGTCCGGGTAGGACGAGGCGGTCATGTAGCCCTCGGCGCCGGCCACGGAGAACCGGGTGACGGTCGCGGGACGCTGCTTCGGCAGCCGCCGGCGGACGGGACGGGGGGCCAGCGTCTCCGCCGGCTCCTCCTTCTCCTTCTTGCCGGCGACGGAGAGGGGCTGGCCGACCTTGCAGTTGTCGCGGTAGATCGCCAGGGCCTTCAGGCCGAGCCGCCAGCCCTCGAAGTACACCTTCTCGATGTCCTCGATGGTGGCCTTCTCCGGCATGTTGACCGTCTTGGAGATCGCGCCGGACAGGAACGGCTGGACGGCCGCCATCATCCGGACGTGACCCATCGGGCTGATCGCCCGCTCGCCCATCGCGCAGTCGAACACCTCGTAGTGCTCGGGACGCAGGCCGGGGGCGTCCACCACGTGGCCGTGCTCGGCGATGTACTCGACGATCGCCTCGATCTGCTCCTGCTGGTAGCCGAGCTTCTCCAGCGCGCGCGGCACCGTGTGGTTGACGATCTGCATGGACCCGCCGCCGACGAGCTTCTTGAACTTCATCAGCGCGAGGTCGGGCTCGATGCCGGTGGTGTCGCAGTCCATCATCAACCCGATAGTTCCAGTGGGCGCGAGTAGCGAGGACTGGGCATTGCGGTAGCCGTACTTCTCGCCGGCCTTGAGGCAGTCCGCCCACTGCTTGGCGGCGGCGGCGTGGAGGGCCTTGTCCGTCTCGTCCAGCGGGCGGATGCCGTCGTTGGCGGCGGCGTGCTTGCGCATCACCCGCTTGTGCGCCTCGGCGTTGCGGGCGTAGCCCGCGTACGGGCCGACGACGCCGGCGATCTCCGCCGACCGCTTGTAGGCGACGCCCGTCATCAGCGACGTGATCGCGGCGGCGATGGAGCGGCCGCCCTCGGAGTCATAGGCGTGCCCCGTCGCCATCAGCAGCGCGCCCAGGTTGGCGTAGCCGATGCCGAGCTGCCGGTAGTCGCGCGTCGTCTCGGCGATCTTCTCCGTCGGGAAGTCGGCGAAGGTGATCGAGATGTCCATCGCCGTGATGATCAGCTCGGTGAGCTTCACGAACTTGGCGATGTCGAACGTGCCCGCGTCGGTGAGGAACTTCAGCAGGTTGATGCTCGCGAGGTTGCAGGACGAATTGTCCAGACTCATGTACTCCGAGCAGTTCGCGACCACGAACCCGCTCACGATGTAGGAGTGGTTGCGGGGCTCGGTGAGGTTGTAGGTGGTCTCGAAGCCCTGGGACTCGCGGGACACCATGCGGACCGAGAGGTCTTTCTTGTAGCGCTTCGTCGTGTCGAGGATGCCGAGCAGCGCGTCCTGCTTGGCCTGCAGGCCGAACCCGACCACCGCTGCGAACTCCACCATGCCCTGGCCACTGACCCGCAGGTCGAAGCTCGGCCCATTCGACCCGTAGGTCGCCTCGCTTCCGTCCTTACGGGTGTAGCGGAAGCTCTCCTTCTTGAGCCCCGTCCGGTAGATCCGCCCGGAGATGCCCAGCGACGCGAGCAGTTCCTGGACGCCGAGGAGCAGTTCCTCGGACCGGCTGCCGAGCCCGACGTACCGGGTGCCGTTCTCCATGCTGACGACGCACCCGTCCGCGTCGAAGAGTCCCTGGAGAAATGCCACGAGTTCCGCTTCCGGCGCCTCGTAGACAGCGGCCGGGACGATCTTCTCGGGGGCCTTTCCGTCCGAGACGCCGAGAGCGCGGAGGAAGGCGCGGAATGCCTCGTGACCCACGCGAAGCTGCTGCGTACCGTTCGCCTGGACGCTGGGCTTGCGCTCGCTACCGGTGATGCGACGCAGGAGCGCCTCATGCCTCGGCATCACGGTCTCCTGCTCCCGCTCAGTGCCGTAGACCGTGATCGCGCTGACATCGGTGACACACCCGTCACCTGTCAGCCACCCAAGGTAGTGGGCGAATTCCTCATCCCACTTCTCCGGCAGTTCCAGCGCGTGCCGGGACGCTGCCGCCTGCGCCGCATGGAGCGCGGCCACGGGCATCTCACCCGTCGCCCCCGTCCGGCTCGCGCGGTGGAAGGACCGGACGACCCGGTCGGCCCCGGTCAACTCCTCAGCGTGCACCCAGCCTCGGTTGGCCGTCCAGACACGGTGACCCGGGGTGCAACGCAGCCGCGAGCCGTCCGAGAACCGCAGTTCGAGGATCTCGTTGGTGCCGGTCACCATGTAGCGCACCGGGTCCGTCGCGACGATACGGTCCTGCGCGTCGGACTCGGAGGTCACGTCGTTGGTGTAGATCCCGTAGGTCTCCCCGATCGCGGCGCGGCGCACCATGTCGCCGATGCGGACCAGGCCCTTGTCGGTGACCACCCGCTGGTCTGCGGGGAAGCACGGGTTGGACGCGGTGATACGTCCGGTTTCGGGGTTGGTGTGCCAGTCGTTGATCGTGTCGTCGTACTGGATGCCGGGGTCGGCGCACTCCCAGGCGGCCTTCGCCATGAGGCGGAACAGGTCCTTGGCCTTGACGGTCTCGATGACCTCGCCGGTCATGCGGGCGCGCAGCCCGAACTCGCCGCCGGACTCGACCGCCTGCATGAACTCGTCCGAGACGCGGACGGAATTGTTGGCGTTCTGGTACTGGACGCTGCCGATGTCCTTGCCGCCGAGGTCCATGTCGAACCCGGCGTCCCGCAGCGCGCGGATCTTGTCCTCCTCGCGCGCCTTGGTCTGGATGAACTCCAGGACGTCGGGGTGGTCGACGTCCAGCACGACCATCTTCGCGGCGCGGCGGGTCGCGCCGCCCGACTTGATCGTCCCTGCGGAGGCGTCGGCCCCGCGCATGAAGGAGACCGGGCCGCTGGCGGTGCCGCCGGAGGAGAGCAGCTCCTTGCTGGAGCGGATGCGGGAAAGGTTCAGGCCGGCGCCGGAGCCGCCCTTGAAGATGACCCCTTCTTCCTTGTACCAGTCGAGAATCGACTCCATCGTGTCGTCCACCGACAGGATGAAACACGCGCTCACCTGCTGCGGGGACTTCGTGCCCACGTTGAACCAGACAGGGGAGTTGAAGCTGAAGAGCTGGTGGACCAGGGCGTACTTCAGTTCGTGGTCGAAGATCTCGGCGTCCTC
Organism: Actinomadura latina NBRC 106108; assembly: GCF_001552195.1. Taxonomy (GTDB): domain Bacteria; phylum Actinomycetota; class Actinomycetes; order Streptosporangiales; family Streptosporangiaceae; genus Spirillospora; species Spirillospora latina. The sequence continues at coordinate 37,828 of NZ_BCQS01000015.1, read as the reverse complement.
TTCGGAGGCGAAGTAGCCCTCCCTGACGCCGGTCTCGGTGTAGACCCGCACCACGCGGTCGACGAGTTGCTTCAGGCTCCATTCCCGCTGCGCGGTGCCCACCGCGCCGCGGAAGTACTTGGACGTGACGATGTTGACGGCGTTCAGCGACCAGAAGTCGGGGAACTCGACGCCGCGCTGCTCGAAGTTCACCGAGCCGTCGCGCCAGTTGGTCATGACGACGTCACGACGCTCCCAGCGCATCTCGTCGTACGGATGCACGCCGGGCGTGGTGAAAATGCGCTCGACCTTCAGCCCTTTGCGGCCCCCCTTGCCGCGCCGCGCCGCCGAGCCGCTCACCGTCTCCGTCATGGCCTTCCCCCTTCTCGGGCCCTCCCGCCGGACCCTGCTCAGGAACAACTCCGCCGCCGCACGGGTCATGCCCGCGCGGAGGCGCCTCCAATGTGCTGATGTGTGGTGCCGGAACCGTCCCTTACCGGGACGGGCCGGGCTCCCCCGAGGAACCGGCCTTCCGCAGTGCTTCGATCTCCTTGGCGAAGTCGTCCAGCGACTCGAAGCTCCGGTAGACCGAGGCGAATCGCAGATAGGCGACCTCGTCGAGTTCGCCGAGCGGCCCCAGGATGGCGAGGCCGATCTCGTGCGAGGGGATTTCCGCGGATCCGGACGATCTGATCGCCTCTTCGACCCGCTGTCCCAGCTTCGCGAGCGCATCCTCGTCGACCGGGCGGCCCTGGCAGGCCCTGCGCACCCCGGCGATGATCTTTTCCCGGGAGAACGGCTCGGTGACCCCGCTGCGCTTGGCCACCATCACGAGCACATTCTCCTGTGTCGTGAATCGCTTGCCGCATTCCGCGCACGACCGGCGCCGCCGAATGGCGCCGCCGTCGTCGGTGGAACGGCTGTCGATCACTTTGGTGTCAGGGTTGCGGCAGAACGGGCAGTGCACGCTCGATCCCTCCCCTGACGTAAACGAGTTACACCGATGTGAGTGCCATATATAGGGAATCACATCGATGTGACTACTAGATGTTGTGGTCCAACCGTACGACTCGACGCAGGCGTTCGCAACCTGATCCGGGGTCCCAGGAGTCACATCCGACGCGTCCGCGCAGGTCACCTCCCGCGTCCCCGATTTCGTCCCGGGCGTGTCGTCACGCACCGTCCGCCGCCGTCACAGATCACCTGGTCGGACGCACTATCGCCCCGGCCCGGGGCAGACCGCCGGCGGGCCCGGCCGCAGGGCGGGCGGCTGTCAGCCGGCAGGGAGGCGGATCTCCTGGCCGGGCCGGACGGTCGGGTCGCCGCCCAGGCCGTTGAGGTCCAGGATGCGCTGGACGGTCCAGCGCGGGTCGGCGCCGGGGTCGGCTGCCGAGGCGATGCCCCAGAGCGTGTCGCCCGGCTCGACGACGACCGTCCTGGCGGGACCGGACGTGCCGCGATGGTCGTCGCGAGACCCCGCGAAGGCGCCCGGCCCGACGGTGAGCCAGAGGGCCACGAGCGTGACGGTGGAGGCTAAGGCGACCAGGACGGCGCGGCCGCGGCGGGTCAGGCGGATCGGGGGGCGGTCACTGTGCGGTGAACCGGACATCTCTCCCCTCCTCGACGTCGAATGAATTTTCGATCGAACGCCTGTACGATGTTCTACCAGGGGGCGGCCGGAAAAAGCGAGTACATCTTCGAACAATTGTTTGATCATTAGGCCGGGACGCGATAGCGTCTCATGACAAGGAGTGACCGATCGAGGCGCCCGGGAGGCGACGAGCGATGAGCAAGGTCCGGGAGCTGCCCGACGGCCCGATGGACGAGACGGGCCTGACGCAGCGGCAGCGCATGGTGCTGGAGGTGATCCGCGACTCGGTGCAACGCCGCGGATATCCGCCCTCCATGCGCGAGATCGGCGAGGCCGTGGGGCTGACCAGCACGTCCAGCGTGTCGCACCAGCTCCGGTCGCTCCAGCGCAAGGGCTTCCTGCGGCGCGACCCGAACCGGCCGCGCGCGGTCGAGGTGCGGGTGCCGGGCACGACGCCGGTGCGCACCGACGAGGAGGCCTTCGAGGCGGCGGGGGGCCAGCCGGCCTCGACGCAGCCCGCGCCCGCCTACGTACCGCTCGTCGGCCGGATCGCCGCCGGTGGCCCGATCCTCGCCGAGGAGGCCGTTGAGGACGTGTTCACGCTGCCGAAGCAGCTCGTCGGCGAGGGCACCCACTTCCTGCTGAAGGTCACCGGTGACTCGATGATCGAGGCCGCGATCGCGGACGGCGACTGGGTCGTTGTCCGCCAGCAGCCGGTGGCCGAGCAGGGCGACATCGTGGCCGCCATGATCGACGGCGAGGCCACGGTGAAGACGTTCAAGCGCCGCGACGACGGCCATATCTGGCTGATGCCGCAGAACTCCGCCTACGAGCCGATCCCCGGCGACGAGGCGTCCGTCCTGGGCCGCGTCGTCGCGGTCCTCCGCAAGATGTAGGACGAGCACTCCGAGACGGCCGCCGGACGAGTCCGGCGGCCGTCTCGGCTATGCCCTCATCAACGGACGGTGATGAGGGAGCAGTCCCCGCGCCCGCGGAAGGGGCGCGGGGGGCTCGTCAGCGCTTGGGGACGATGTTGACGATCTTGGGGGCGCGGACGATGATCTTGGCGATCTCGGCGCCGGCCAGGGCGTCCTGGATCTTGGGCGAGGCCAGGGCCTTGCGCTCCAGTTCCTCGTCGGCGATGGCCGGCGGGACCTCCAGGCGGTCGCGGACCTTGCCGGCGACCTGGACGACGCAGGTGACCGACTCCTCCACCAGCAGCGCCGGGTCGGCCGTGGGCCAGCCCGCGCGGATCACCGGGGCGGTGCGGCCCAGCAACTCCCACGCCTCGTCGGCGGTGTAGGGGGCGAACAGGGACAGCAGGATCGCGATCGTCTCGGCGGCCTCGCGGACGGCCGGGTCGGCGGCGCCGGGCCCGGAGTCGATGGCCTTGCGCGTCGCGGTGACCAGCTCCATGATCCGCGCGATCGCGACGTTGAACCGCTCCGTCTCGACCAGCGTGGTCGCCTCGTCGACGGTGTGCGCCGTGACGCGGCGCAGCGCCGTGTCGCCCGTGGTGACATCGGCGTCGACCGGCGACGTCACCTCGGTGGCGATGCGGTGGACGCGGGACAGGAACTTCGACATGCCGTGCGGGGACACGTCCGCCCAGTCGATGTCGTCCTCGGGCGGGCCGGAGAACAGGATCGCCAGCCGGACGACGTCCACCCCGAACTCGCCGATCTGCTCGCCCAGGTCGACCCCGTTGCCCAGCGACTTCGACATCGCCTTGCCCTGGTTGATCACCTGGCCCTGGTTCAGCAGCCGCGTGAACGGCTCGGTGAAGTCGACCATCCCCATGTCGTACAGGACCTTGGTGAAGAACCGGCTGTACAGCAGGTGCAGGATGGCGTGCTCGACGCCGCCCGTGTACTGGTCGACGGGCATCCACCTGCGGACCTGCTCGACGTCGAACGGGCCGTGCTCGTAGCCGGGCGAGCAGTAGCGGAAGTAGTACCAGGACGAGTCGACGAACGTGTCCATGGTGTCGGTGTCGCGCGTGGCGGCGCCGCCGCACTTGGGGCACTCGGTGTTCACCCAGTCGGACGCGGCGGCCAGCGGCGAGGTGCCCTTGGGCGCCAGGTCGGCGCCGCGCAGGCCCTCGGGCAGCGCCACCGGCAGCTGCTCGTCCGGGACGGGCACCTCCCCGCAGGACTCGCAGTGGACGATCGGGATCGGGCAGCCCCAGAACCGCTGCCGGGACACCAGCCAGTCGCGCAGCCGGAAGTTGACGGAGGCGCGGCCGGTGCCGCGCTCCGCCAGGATCTCGGTGATGCGGGCGATGCCGTCGGCCTTGGTCAGCCCGTCGATCGGCCCGGAGTTGACGATCGCGCCGTCGCCGGGGGTGGCGACGCCGGTCTCGGCGGGGTCGGGCAGGCCGGTCTCGACGACGACGCGCACGGGCAGGCCGAACTTCAGCGCGAAGTCCAGGTCGCGCTGGTCGTGCGCCGGGACGGCCATGATCGCGCCGTGCCCGTACTCGGCCAGCACGTAGTCGGACGCCCACACGGGCAGCCGCTCGCCGTTGACCGGGTTGACCGCGTAGCGGCCCAGGAACACGCCGGTCTTCTCGCGCTCGGTGGACAGCCGCTCGATCTCGCTCTCCCGCGAGACCCCCTCGCGGTAGGCCTCGAACTCGGCCCGGTGGTCGGGGTGGCAGATCTCCTCGGCCAGCGCGGCGTCGGCGGCGACCACCATGAACGTGGCGCCGAACAGGGTGTCGGGACGGGTGGTGTAGACGGTGACGGGCTCGTCCCGTCCTTCGATGACGAAGTCGACGTCGGCGCCGGTGGAGCGGCCGATCCAGTTGCGCTGCATCAGCAGGACGCGCTCGGGCCACTTGCCCTCCAGCTGCGCCATGTCGTCCAGCAGCCGGTCGGCGTAGTCGGTGATCTTGAAGTACCACTGGGTCAGCACGCGCTTCTCGACCAGTGCGCCGCAGCGCTCGCAGTGCCCGCCGACGACCTGCTCGTTGGCCAGGACGGTCTGGTCCTTCGGGCACCAGTTGACGTGGCCGCCCTTGCGGTAGGCCAGTCCCCGCTCGTAGAAGCGCAGGAACAGCCACTGCGTCCACTTGTAGTACTCGGGGTCGGAGGTGTGCAGGCGGCGCGACCAGTCGAAGGACGGCGCGTACCGGTGGAAGGAGGCCGCCTGCGTCTCGATGTTGGCGTACGTCCATTCGGCGGGGTGCGAGTCGCGCATGATGGCGGCGTTCTCGGCGGGCAGGCCGAAGGAGTCCCACCCAATAGGGTGCATGACGTTGTAGCCGCGCTGGAGCCAGTAGCGCGCGGGCACGTCGCCGATGGCGAACGCCTCCGCGTGCCCCATGTGCAGGTCACCGCTGGGGTAGGGGAACATGTCCAGCGCGTAGCGGCGCTCGGTGCCGGTGTCCTTCTCGTCGGCCGCGAACGGGTCGAGCTCCGCCCAGCGGGCCTGCCACTTGTCCTGAACCGCCCGTGGGTCGTAGTGCTCGTCGCTGCTCACGCTTACAGACTCCGCTTCGTGCTGCTGGACTTCGTGCTTCCGGGTCAGGGGCCGTCCGCCGACATGAAACGGCCCCTCGCACAGGAGGGGCCACCACGCTGACGTCAGTGCGTCAACGTGGTCGTTCGAGGAGCAGCCTGGCTGACATACATCAAGAGTAGCGCAGCCGCAAGCCCTTCCGCCGGTATTTGGCCCCGGCCGGGCCCCGCCGGCGGGAGGGTCGGCTGAAACGGCACGTCAAAGCGCCGGAAAAGTTGGCTTTCCGACGACCCCGGGCGGCAGGATGTGCGGAACCGTTCGTAGACTCGGCGGTAACTAACCGGCCGGTCACCTTTTCGCGCGAGGAGTGCCATGCTCAACCTGTCCGTGCTGCTGGAGGACGCCGCCCGGGAGACGCCCGACCGGGACGCCGTCGTGTTCGGCGACCTCCGGCTCTCCTACGCGTTCATCGACTCGGTCGCGAGCCAGGTCGCGAACCTGCTGCGGGCGCGCGGCATCGGACCGGGCGACAAGGTGGCGCTGTCCAGCCCGAACCTCCCCTACTTCCCGATGGTGTACTTCGGGGCGCTCAAGGCGGGCGCGGTGGTCGTCCCGCTGAACGTCCTGCTCAAGCCGCGGGAGATCGCCTACCACCTGGGCGACTCCGAGGCGAAGGCGTTCTTCTGCTTCGAGGGGACGCCGGAACTGCCGCTCGGCGAGATGGGGCACGCCGGCTTCGCGCGGGCGGACGCCTGCGAACACTTCTTCCTGCTGCCGGCGAACCCGGCGGCGACCGAGTCCCCGGTCGAGGGCGCGGAGCTGTTCTGGGCCGCGCTCGCCGGGCAGCCGAGCACGTTCGGCAGCGCGCAGACCAGCCCGGACGACACCGCCGTCATCATCTACACGAGCGGGACGACGGGCCAGCCGAAGGGCGCGGAACTCACGCACAGCAACCTGCTGTCGAACGCGATGGTGGACGACACGCTCTTCTACCGGACGCTGCACGACACGTCGCTGGTGACGCTGCCGCTGTTCCACATCTTCGGCCAGACGTGCGTGATGAACGTCGGCTTCTACCGGCGCGGGACGCTCGTCATGCAGCCGCGGTTCGACGCCAAGCAGGCCGTCGAGCTGATGGTGAAGGAGAAGGTCAACATCTTCGCGGGCGTCCCGACGATGTACTGGGGGCTGCTCACCGACGACACGTCCGCCGAGGACATCGCGGCCATCAAGGAGAACCTGCGGGTCGCGGTGTCGGGCGGGTCGGCACTGCCGATGGAGGTCCTCAAGGGGATCAAGAGCAAGTTCGACGTGGACGTCCTGGAGGGCTACGGCCTGTCGGAGACGTCGCCGGTGGCCTCGTTCAACCGCCCGGACCGCCCGACCAAGCCCGGCTCGATCGGCCTGCCCGTCTGGGGCGTCGAGATGAAGCTGATCGACGACGACTGGAAGGAGATCGAGGGCGAGGGGCCCGGCGAGATCGCCATCCGCGGGCACAACATCATGAAGGGCTACTACGGCCGGCCCGAGGCGACCGAGTCGTCCATCAGGGACGGCTGGTTCCGGACCGGTGACGTGGCCCGCCGCGACGAGGACGGCTACTACTACATCATCGACCGCTCCAAGGACATGATCATCCGGGGCGGGTACAACGTGTACCCGCGGGAGCTCGAAGAGGTCCTGATGACGCACCCGGAGGTGTCGCTGGCCGCGGTCGTGGGCGTCGAGCACCCCTCGCACGGCGAGGAGATCAAGGCGTACGTGATCCGGACGCCGGACGCCACCGTGACCGAGGACGAGCTGGTCGCGTGGGGCAAGGAGCAGTTCGCCAACTACAAGTACCCGCGGATCGTGGAGTTCCGGGACGAGCTGCCGATGACCGCCACCGGCAAGATCCTCAAGCGCGAGCTGCGCTGACTGCGCTGACCGGGGCCGGGGCCCGGGGCCTCAGCGGACGCTGAGGTCCTGGGACCCGACGACGCGCAGCAGCTTCATCGCCTCGTGGGACGGCGTCCCGGGCGCGGTGGTGTAGAGGACGACCCGCTGGTCGCGTTCGGGGACGTACAGGACGTCGCAGTGCATCTCCAGCTCGCCGACGACGGGATGCCTCATGAGCTTGCGGCTGCCGCGCCTGATCCCGACCTCGCCCTCGTCCCACAGCCGGGCGAACAGCGGGCTGCGGGCCGCGACGTCGGCGACGAGTTCGGCGATGCCGGGGTCGCCGGGATACCGGCCGGACGACGCCCGCAGGTCCGCGGCCAGCTCGCGCGCCAGCTGCGTCACGTACTCGTCGGTGCCGTACCGCTCGATGGCCGGCCCGGTGAACAGCCAGCGGACGACGTTGCGGTCGCGGGGCGCCATCGCCGCGAAGTCGGTCATGAGCGCCGCGGCCAGCGGATTCCAGGCGAGGATGTCCTGCCGGGCGTTCAGCACGTAGGCGGGCGTGTCGTCCAGCCGTTCGAGCAGGTGCAGGATGCCCGGCGGGACGTCCCGCGAGGGCCCGTGCGGCGGGTCCGGCTGCTCCCCCGCCAGGTTGTAGAGGTGACCGCGCTCGTCGTCGGTGAGCCTCAGCGCGCGTGCCAGCGCACCGAGGATCTGCCTGGACGGATGGGGCCCGCGCCCCTGCTCCAGCCGGATGTAGTAGTCCACCGACATGCCGGCCAGCTGAGCGATCTCTTCGCGGCGCAGGCCGGGGGTGCGGCGCCGGGGCCCGCCGGGGAGCCCGACGTCGGCGGGCTGGATGCGGGCGCGGCGGGAGCGCAGGAACGCCGCCATCTCCTTCCGGTCCATGCCCTCCAGCATGTCCGACGGCGCGGCGGCGGCGCCAGGCCGAGGGTGGTACGGCCGGTCCCAGCCTCGGCCGGTCTCTCCTCATCGCCGGCGCCGCCGAGAAGCCTGGACGGCATGACGACACGAATCGCACTCATCACCGGAGCCAACAAGGGCATCGGCTTCGAGACGGCCCGCATCCTCGGCGCCGGCGGCATCACCGTCCTGCTCGGGGCCCGTTCGGCCGAGCGCGGCGAGCGGGCCGCGGCCACGCTGGAGGCCGCGGGGATCGACGCCCGTTTCGTCCGGCTCGATGTCACCGACCCGGAGACCGTCGAGGCCGCCGCCAAGCTGATCGACGCCGAGTTCGGGCGGCTCGACATCCTGATCAACAACGCCGCGATCACGACGACGGACGCCGCCGACGGCGGGCGCTCGTGCCCGCCGAGCCGGACGGCCCCCGACCTGGTCCGGACCGCGTTCGAGACCAACGTGTTCGGCGTCGTCGCGGTCACCAACGCGATGCTGCCGCTGCTGCGCCGCTCCCCCGCCGGGCGGATCGTCAACGTCTCCAGCGGACTCGGCTCGCTCACCATGCACAGCGACCCGTCCAGCGCCGTCCACGGCGTCAACCTGCTGCCGTACAACACGTCCAAGTCCGCGCTGAACGCCGTCACCGTGGCCTACGCCAAGGAACTGGCCGGCACCTCGATCACGGTGAACGCCGCCACGCCCGGCTATTGCGCGACGGACCTGAACGACCACGCCGGGGACCGGACGCCGCAAGAGGGGGCGTCCGTGATCGCGGGGGTGGCCGTGCTCGGCGAGGACGGCCCGACGGGCGCGTTCCTCGCCGAGGACGGCCGGCTGCCCTGGTAGATCAGCGCGTGGTGGTCGGCCTGTGGTGGTGGCCCGTGGTGGTCAGAACGTGTAGGGCAGGCGCTTGATCCCGTTGATGAAGTTGGACTCCAGCCGGTCGGGCTCGGCGGCGGCGCGGATGTCCGGCGTCCGGCGCAGCAGCTCGCGGAACATCACGGTGATCTCGCGCCGGGCCAGGTGCGCGCCGAGGCAGAAGTGCGGCCCGGGCCCGCCGAACCCGACGTGCGGGTTCGGGTCGCGCAGGATGTCGAACTTGTCCGGGTCGGTGAACACGGACTCGTCGCGGTTGGCCGACCCGTAGTAGAGGACGAGCTTGTCGCCCTCCTTGATCTCGTGCTCGTTGAGCATGGTGTCGCGGGTCGCGGTGCGGCGCATCCAGATGACCGGCGACACGTACCGGACGATCTCCTCGATCGCGCCCGGCATGCGGCCGTCGAAGTCCTCGGTGAGCAGGGCCCGCTGGTCGGGATGGCGGGTGAACAGGTCGAGGCCGTGCGCGATGGCGTTGCGGGTGGTCTCGTTCCCGGCGACGACCAGCAGGATGAAGAACGAGCCGAGCTCCTGGTCGGTGAGCGACTCGCCGTCGACGTTGGCGTTCACCAGCGCGGAGATGAGGTCGTCGGTGGGGTTCTCGCGGCGCTGCCGGCCGAGGTCCTCGACGATGCCCTTGAGCGTCTCGCCCGCGCCGAGCAGCGCCATCGCCATTTCCTCGGCGTTGTCGGACGGGATGAACTCGGCGTCGTTTCCGGCGAGGATGACGTTGGTGGAGTCGAGGACCGTCCGGTAGTGCTCCTCGCCGATGCCCATCAGCCCGCAGATGATCCGCAGCGGGAGCCGCGCGGCGACGTCCGCGACGAAGTCGCCGGTGCCGCCGCCGGCCGCCATGTTCTCGACGATCTCCCCGGCGACGGACTCGACCTTGTCCTCGAACCGCTCGATCATGCGCGGGGAGAACGCCCGGGACACGATCCGCCGGATCTTGGCGTGCCGGGGGTCGTCCATGCTGATCATGGAGCCGAAGTACTCGTGCATGTCGCCGGGCATGTCCGGGATGCTGATGGCGCCCTTGCCGGAGCAGAAGTCCTGCGCGCGGCGGGACGCCTCGACGATGTCGGCGTGCCGGGTGAGCGCGTAGTAGCCGGGGCCCTGCGGCGCGATGACGATGTCGGGTTCCTCGAAGTGGACCAGCTCCGGGTGCCGGCGCAGCGCCTTGAACGCGTCGTGCCGGTACTCGTGCGGCCGCCGCCAGAAATCCCAGTCCGTCAGGTTGATGTCCTCGACCTTGAGCACGCGCCCACCACCTAAATCACTTTCCGAACCCGATTCGGTTTACATGCAGCCTCTCAAAGTAAAGCTGCACGTGCACACTGATCCGGGCGGTGACCCGCCTCACATTAACCGTGCCGGGCCCCGGGACACCCCCGGAGCCGACATTCCGGTCACATCCGTGCCCACGCCTCCGTCAGGACGGAACGGAGGATCTGCTCGATCTCGTCGAAGTGCCCCTGGTCGCAGACCAGCGGCGGCGCCAGCTGGACGACGGGGTCGCCGCGGTCGTCGGCGCGGCAGTACAGGCCCGCCTCGTAGAGCGCCTTGTCGAGGAAGCCGCGCAGCAGCCGCTCGCACTCGTCGTCGCCGAACGTCTCCCGCGTGTCCTTGTCCTTCACCAGCTCGATGCCGTAGAAGAAGCCGTCGCCGCGGACGTCCCCGACGATCGGCAGGTCGAGGAGCCGCTCCAGCGTGCCGCGGAACGCGTCCCTGTTGCGCATGACGTGGCCGGTCAGGTCCTCGCGCTCGAACAGGTCGAGGTTGGCCAGCGCCACGGCCGCCGCCACCGGGTGACCGCCGAAGGTGTAGCCGTGCGCGAACATCTCGGTGCCGTGCCTGAACGGCTCGAAGAGGCGGTCGGTGACGAGCATGCCGCCGAGCGGCGCGTACCCGGACGTCACTCCCTTGGCGAAGGTGATGATGTCGGGCGTGAAGCCGAAGCGCTGCGCGCCGAACATCGTGCCGAGCCGGCCGAACGCGCAGATCACCTCGTCCGACACCAGCAGGACGTCGTGCCGGTCGCAGATCTCCCGGACGCGCTCGAAGTAGCCGGGCGGCGGCGGGAAGCATCCGCCGGCGTTCTGCACCGGCTCCAGGAAGACGGCGGCGACGGTGTCGGGGCCCTCGAACTCGATGGCCTCCTCGATGCGGCCGGCGGCCCACCGGCCGAACGCCTCGGGGTCGTCGCGGTGCTCGGCGGCCCGGTAGATGTTGGTGTTCGGCACCCGGAACGCGCTCGGCACGAGCGGCTCGAACGGGGCCTTCAGCTCGGGCAGCCCGGTCAGCGACAGCGCGCCGTGCGGGGTGCCGTGATAGGCGACCGCGCGGCTGATCACCTTGTGCTTGGCCGGCTTCCCGGTCATCTTGAAGTACTGCTTGGCGAGCTTCCAGGCGCTCTCGACGGCGTCGCCGCCGCCGGTGGTGAAGAAGACGCGGTCCAGGCCGGCGGGCGCGAGGCCGGCGAGGCGCTCGGCCAGCTCCACCGCCTTCGGGTGCGCGTACGACCAGATCGGGAAGTAGGCCAGCTCGGCGGCCTGCTTGGCGGCGGCCTGCGCCAGTTCCTCGCGCCCGTGCCCGGCCTGAACGGTGAACAGGCCGGACAGCCCGTCCAGATAGCGGCGGCCGGCCGAGTCGTACACGTACGGGCCGTCCCCCCGGACGATCATGGGGATCTCGCCGCCGGCCTGGGATCCCGAGTGGCGCGCGAAGTGCATCCACAGATGGTCGCGGGCCGCCCTCTGCATCGCGTCGTGCTGCTGGCTGGTCACGTCCGGCTCCATCATCACGCTTCCCTCAGTGCGATTGATCCAGTCGTCATGATGCTAAGTGAGCACGGAATCCGCTGTAAATAGCTAGTCTCACACCGATATCCGAAGGTTAGCCGACCCGGCCGCCACGTCCGCCCGGCCGCCGGGTAGCGTGCGCCGCGAACCCGAGGAGGCGGACATGAGCGACTTCACGACCGGATCGGTCACGGCGAACGGGCTCGACTTCGGATACCTCGCGGCGGGTCCTCCGGACGGCCCCCTGGCGCTGCTCCTGCACGGCTTCCCCGACTCGCCGCACACGTGGCGGCACCTCATGCCCGAACTCGCCGCCGCCGGGCACCGCGCCGTCGCGCCGTTCATGCGCGGGTACGCGCCCACGTCCGTCCCGGACGACGGCGCCTTCCAGACCGGCGCCCTCGCCGCCGACGCCGTCGCCCTGCACGAAGCGCTCGGCGGCGGCTCGGACGCCGTCGTCATCGGCCACGACTGGGGCGCGTTCACCGCCTACGGCGCCGCGAACGTCGCGCCCGAGCGGTGGCGGAAGGTCGTCGCCATGTCCGTCCCGCCGATGTCGGTCATGGGGACCGCCTTCTTCGAGTACGAGCAGCTCAAGCGCTCGTTCTACATCTTCGTCTTCCAGACGCCGCTGGCCGGGATGGCGCTGAACCGCGCCTTCGTGGAGGGACTCTGGTGCGACTGGTCACCGCCGGACGGCCGCGTCCGCACGGAGGACGTCGACCACGTCATGGAGTGCCTCGCCACGCCCGCCAACATCGAGGCGGCGATCGGCTACTACCGCGCCATGCTCGACCCGTCCCGCCTCATCGCACGGTACGCGGCCGAGCAGGAGGCCGCCTCGGCCATCGGCGAGCTGCCCGTCCTCTACCTGCACGGCACCGAGGACGGCTGCCTCGGCGCCGATGCGGTAGACCTGGACAGCGTCCGCGCGGCCCTCCCGCCCGGCTCCCGCGCCGAGCACGTCCCCGGGGCCGGCCACTTCCTCCAGCTGGACGACCCGGAGGAAGTGAACCGGCGCATCCTCAGCTGGCTGACCTGATCAGGTCGGCGGCCCTTTCGCCGATCATGATGGCGGGGGCGTTGGTGTGGCCGCGGGTGATCTCCGGGAGGACGGAGACGTCCACGACGCGGAGGGCGTCGATGCCGCGGACGCGGAGGTCCGGGTCGACGACGGCGTCGTCGTCGGTGCCCATGCGGCAGGTGCCGGTGGGGTGGTACAGGGTCTCGGAATGGCCCCGGACGTACTGGGCGAGGGCCTCGTCGTCGTCCGGGCCGACGTACGGGTCCATGGGTTCGCCGACGTAGGGCTTGAGGGCGTCGCCGGACAGCAGCTCGTCGGCGTAGCGGAGGCCGTGGACGAGGCGGCGCAGGTCGCTCTCGCCGGTCAGGTATCCCGGGTCGATGGACGGCGCCGCGGACGGGTCGGCGGACGCGAGCGTGATCCGGCCGGCCGACTCGGGCCGCAGCAGGACGACGCCGAGCGTCACGCCGTGCTCGGTCGGCGGAGTGAGGCCGTGCGCGACGAACGGGGCGGGCGCGAAGATCAGTTCCAGGTCGGGCGCGGGCTGCGACGGGTCGCTGCGCAGGAAGACGACCGCCTCGCCGACGTTCGAGGTGAACGGGCCGCGCCGGGCGAGCAGGTAGCGGACGACGTTCGGCAGCGACTCGGCGCCCGCGAGCGTGACGTTCTTCGGGCAGTGCCGGACGACGCCGGCGGACAGGTGGTCCTGGAGGTGGCGGCCGACCTCCGGGCGTTCGAGGACGGTCTCGACGCCGACGCCGCGCAGGTGGTCGGGGTCGCCGATCCCGGACAGCATCAGCAGCTGCGGCGAGCCGATCGCGCCCGCCGACAGGACGACCTCGCGGCGGGCGACGACGCGCTCACCGCCGTACTCGACGCCGGTCGCGCGGCCGTCCTCGATCAGCACCTTCGAGACCTGCGCGCCCGTGACGACCGAGAGGTTCGGGCGCTTGCGCGCGGGACGCAGGTACGCGTCGGCGGTGCTGCACCGCCGGCCGCGCCGCTGGCTGACCGGGGTCTGCGCGTACCCCTCGTTGGACGGTCCGTTCAGCTCGGGCAGCCGGGTCAGGCCGGCGGCCTCGCACGCGGCGAGGAACGCGCGGGTCGTCTCGTTCGGGCTGCGCTGCTCGGAGATCGTGACGGGACCGGACGTCCCGTACACGTCGCCCTCGTTGCTGCCGACGCGGCCCTCGGCCCGCTTGAAGTACGGCTCGACGTCGGCGTACGACCAGCCGGGCACGTCCCAGCCGTCGTAGTCGGCGGAGTGGCCGCGCACCCACATCATCGCGTTCAGCGAGGAGGAGCCGCCGAGCATCCGGCCGCGCGGCCAGTACAGCTCGCGGCCGTCCAGCTCGGCCTGCTTGGCGGTGGTGAAGTCCCAGTCGTACTCGGTCTTGAAGAGCTGGGCGAACGCCGCCGGGACGTGGATCTCGTTCTTGTCGTCCGGGCCGCCCGCCTCCAGGAGGGCGACGCTGACGGACGGGTCCTCCGACAGCCGCGCGGCCAGGGCGCAGCCCGCGGATCCGGCGCCGACGATGACGTAGTCGTAGTCCATGAGGGCCTCCGCGCTCTCCGGGCCGCGACACCCGGCCCGTCAGTGTCTGCTTACCACCGGCTCGGCGCCGCGTCCATGGTCAGGGCGGTTCGCCGAACGGCGGCACCTGGGCCGGCGACAGGTCCGTCCGGATCCGGACGTGGCGGACGGCGTGCCGCCACCGGCCGCCCTCCACGGCGGCGTCCCCGCTGAACTCCACGACGACCTCCGGCTCGGTCCGCACGTAGCGGATCGGCGGGTGCGCCCCGTACAGGCCGCCGGCGAACCCGGCGGGCAGTTCGGGCGGCCACGGATGGTCCGGTCCGGCGTGCTTCAGGACGGCGGCCAGGCCGGTGCGGGCGGACGGCGCGAGCGGGGTCGTCCGCGCGACGACGCGGAGCCGGCCCCCGGCGTCGTAGCGGCCGAGGATCAGCGACTCGGGCGCCCGCCGCGTCCCGGTCACCCCGCCGACGACCGCCTCGGCGGTGACCCGCCGCTTCACCTTCCACCAGCCGCGCCGTCCCTCCCGGTAGGGGCCGTCGGCGTCCTTCACGACCAGGCCCTCGATGCCCTGGCCGGCGAGGGCGTCGAACCAGAGCCGCGCCTCCTCCACATCGGACGTCTGCGGTGTGCCGATCACGCGCGCGCCGGGGTCGTCGCCGCCGAGCAGGGCCTCCAGGACGGCGCGCCGTTCGCTCAGCGGCTTCGGGCGCAGGTCGGCGCCGTCCGATTCGAGGACGTCGAAGACCACGTAGTGGCAGGGTTCGGCGCGGGCGAGTTCGGCGCGGCGGCGCCCCGCCACGTGCCGGCGTTGCAGCGCGCCGAAGTCGAGCCGGCCGTCCGGCCCCCAGCGGACGATCTCGCCGTCGGTGACGGTGCCGGGCGGGAGCCGCTCGCGGACGGCAGGCACGATCTCGGGGAACGCCTCGTTGAAGGCGATGCCGCGGCGGGACCACAGGTGCACGGCGCCGGCGTCGTCCACCATCGCGACCGCGCGGAACCCGTCGAACTTCGGCTCGTACCGGCAGCCGCCCGGGCATGCCTGCGGCGGCGGGATGCGGTCGATCGTCGCGGCCAGCATCGGCTTGACCGGGGACCGGATGTGCATGGCCTCCCGTCCCCCGCGCTCGCTGCTCGTGATCATGGTCTACCCAGGCTGACCTGCGACGATATCGGGGAAGATGAATGTTGACCGGCGGGAGGCCAGTTCGGGAGACGCCGGATCGGGCTGACCGCGTTTCTAGCAGCGCTAGCGATTGTGGCAACGCTATGCTAGCGTCATTCCTGTTCCTAGCATCGCTCGCATTACGGAGACCTCATGCTCACCGCCACCGCCTACACCCTGGCCACCGTGCTCGCCCTCTTCGTCGCCTTCATCGGCGCACAGTTCCTGATCTCCCCCCAGGCGGCCGCAGCCGGCTACGGCGTCCCCGGCAAGCCGGACGGCGACGCCGCCTACCTGGAGATCAAGGGCCTGCGCGACCTGACCTTCGGCATCCTCGGCCTCGCCCTGATCGCCTTCGCCGGCGCCCACGCCGCGGGCTGGTACATGCTGGTCGTCGCGCTGGCGCCGCTCGGAGACACGCTCATCGTCCTGCGGCACGGCGGATCAAAGGCCGTCGCCTTCGGCATCCACTTCGCCACCGCCGTCGTCGTCCTGGTGAGCGCCGCCCTGCTCTTCGCCGTCTGATCCATCCATGCCGAACACTCGGGGAGTGACCATGTCGTTGATCTCACCGGACTTCGACGAGTCCGTGATCGTCCGTTCCGCCGAAGCCGACGTCGTCGGCCGCGCGCCCACCACCATCCGGTTGCTGGCCGACAGCAGCTCGACCGGCGGAGCGCTGTCCACGCAGCGGGTCACCCTGAACGCAGGCGCGGACGGGGCGCGGCCGCACCGCCACGACGGGTCCGCCGAACTGTTCTACATGCTGGACGGGACCGCGCAGCTGCTGTCGGGCGAGCAGGTCGTCACCGCCGGGCGCGGCGACCTCGTCGTCGTCCCGCCGGGGCTCGCGCACGCCTTCGCCGCCGCGCCCGGCGAGGACGCCGACATCCTCATCGTCATCACGCCGGGCGTCGAACGGTTCGAGTACTTCCGGCACCTGGAGCGCATCGCCTACGGGAAGGTGCCGCCCGAAAGCCTGCTGGACGTCCAGGAGCTCTACGACACCTACTTCCTCAGCAGCCCCGCCTGGGACGACGCCAGGCCGTGAAACGGCGACGAGCCGGCCGGAACGTCCGGTCGGCTCGTCTTCGTTGCGGGAGCGGTTCCGCCGTCACGAACCCCAGTCGGGACGCAGCGGCATGTCGCTCGTGCCGTCGTCGTGCAGCTTCACGCCGAGCGTCTGGTGCAGCTCGATCCAGTTCTGGGCGAAGCCGAGGACGCAGCCCGCCATGTAGACGCGCCACACGCGGGCGGTGCCCTCGCCGACCTCGGCGACGGCCTCGTCCCAGTGCTCGTCGAGGTTCCTGCACCAGGCGGTCAGCGTGCGGGCGTAGTGCTCACGCAGGTTCTCCTGGTGCCGGATCTCGAATCCGGCGTCGTTCATCTGCATCTGGACGTAGCCGGGCCCCTCCAGCTCACCGTCCGGGAACACGTACCGGTTGATGAACCCGTTCTCCTTGCGGGACGGGGCCCTGTTGTCCGGACGCGTGATGGTGTGGTTCAGCATCCGCCCGCCCTCGCGCAGCTTCCCGTACAGGAACGAGAAGTAGGACGGGAGGTTCGCCTTGCCGATGTGCTCGGTGAGGCCGATGGAGCTGATCGCGTCGAAGCCGGTCTCGGTCACGTCCCGGTAGTCCATGTGCCGGACCTCGGCGAGGTCGGACAGGCCCCGGTCGGCGATCGCCTTCTGCGCCCACTCGGCCTGCTGCTTGGACAGCGTGACGCCGAGCGCCTTGACGCCGTACTCCTTCGCGGCGTGCATCACCATGCCGCCCCAGCCGCAGCCCACGTCCAGCAGCCGCATCCCCGGCTTCAGGGCGATCTTCTTCGCGACCAGGTCGTGCTTGTTGAACTGCGCCTCCTCCAGCGTCGCGTCCTCGTGCGGGTAGCACGCGCACGTGTACGCCATGGAGGGGCCGAGCACCCACTCGTAGAAGGTGTTGGACACGTCGTAGTGGTGCGAGATGGCCTTCGCGTCCCGCCGCTTGGAGTGCCGCAGCCACGACGGGATGCGGCTGAACGGCGCCTCCTGCGGGGGCGGGTCCGGCCTGCGGGAGACGGCGGCGCGCAGCAGCGGGTCGCCGAGGACCCCGCGGAGGATCCGCGCCTTGTCACGCGGTGTCACGTCGCTCAGCACCTGCTGCATCGTCGTCAGCGCCTCGATCATGTCGCCGTCGACGTCGATCATGCCGGTGACGTAGGCGCGGGCCAGGCCCAGCGCACCCGGCGAGTGCAGCAGGTACGACACCGCGTGCGGCGAGCGCACGTCGAACCGGATGTCCGCGCCCGGCACCCCCGCCCGCGATCCGTCGTACGCCGTGAACTCCACTGGCGCCTCAGCCCCGGCGAGCCGCTCGAAGACCCTGGCCAGCGTCATCTTGTTCCCTCCTGTCTGTCCGCCCAGGCCGGTACCTGCCGGCCCGTTGGGCTCCCCCGATACGGCGGGCGCATGGTCAGCGTCCGCGCACGCACTTGTCGTAGAGGTCGAGCAGCCGCTCGCCGGGGTCGTACCGCCCCTTGAGCCGCCGGTAGCTCTCGCCGTCGTAGTAGCGCCAGAACTCGTCCCTGCCGTAGAAGGCCGTGGAGTAGAGCGACTTGTGCCCGTCGAGAGCCGCGACCTTCCGTTCGATGAGCCGGTTGTGGTACTCGGGGATCTGGCCGGGCGGAATCCGGACCGTTCCCCAGAAGCCCGCGTTCACGTACGTGCGGCCGACCTCCAGCGGGTACAGCGGCCACCGCTCCTTCGCACGCAGCGGGCACAGCCAGATGGGGCTCATGCCGACCTTGTCGTGGAAGAACTCCAGGAACTCGGGCAGCCGCTCGACAGGGACCTCGATGTCCTGGATGACGTCCTCGCGCGGACGCAGCCCGCGCCACCGCTCCGCGCGCGCGACGACGTGGTAGCGGCGGTCGTAGGCGACGAGCTTGCGGTACACGTCGGAGCGCTTGTACTTGTCGGGCCAGAGCCGCCGGACGGTCGGGTTCTGCACGCCGAACGCGCCCGAGCACCAGAACCAGTCGGTGTCCCAGCGCCAGATGTAGTCGCGCACCGTCAGGAAGTCGACCGACCGCTCCTGGATCGACCGGTAGTAGATCTGCTGGCCGGTGTAGTCGGACGTGTACGGCGCCGAGTCGGTGAAGAAGCCGAGCGTGATGTACTGCTCGCCCGCG
Source organism: Actinomadura latina NBRC 106108 (assembly GCF_001552195.1). Lineage (GTDB taxonomy): Bacteria > Actinomycetota > Actinomycetes > Streptosporangiales > Streptosporangiaceae > Spirillospora > Spirillospora latina. The sequence continues at coordinate 19,420 of NZ_BCQS01000015.1, read as the reverse complement.
CTGAAGACCGTCCCGTCCAGGAAGTCGACGGACTCGCCCTCGAACGTCCTCGACTCGGTGATCTCGCCCATGGCCTTGGCCAGCTCGGCGGCGTCGCTGAACCGCAGGTGCCGGAGCCGGACGTACGGGCCGACCGGCCGCAGCTCGATCTTCAGCCGCAGCGTGTAGCCGAGCGTCCCGTAGGAGTTCGGGAACCCGTAGAAGAGGTCGGCGTGCTCGTTGTCGCGCGTCGCCGTGACGATCTCGCCGCCCCCGGTGAGGACCTCCATCTCCAGGACGCCCTCGTGCGGCAGCCCGTCCCGGAACGACGTCGACTCGATGCCGAGCCCCGTCACCGCCCCGCCGAGCGTGATCGTCTTCAGCTGCGGGACGACCGTCGGCATCAGCCCGTGCGGCAGCGTCGCGTCGACGAGGTCCTCGTAGGTCGTCATGCCCTGGACCTGCGCCGTGCGCTCCCCCGGGTCGACGCTCAGGACCTTGTCGAACCCGGACACGTCCAGCCCGGGCGCCGCCGACGGGTCGCGCCACCGGAACAGGTTCGAAGTCCGCTTCGCCAGCCGCACCGGCGTGCCCGCCGGGATCGCCTCGTAGGACCGCTTCAGCGCCTCTACCGCGCGCTGGTGATCGCCCTTGACCGCAAGCTCCGTCATCCACCCCTCCCGGACACAGTTAATCGATCATCCTATGCACGGTCCACATAATTCGGACGTTGCAGGAGTCACAGGCAGGGAGAGGAATAAGCACACAGGTGTACACATCGGCGTCGTTTTCGTCTCCTGGAGGCGACAGAACCGCTACAGGGCGGCCACGTCAACCTTTCCCCGAAGGCGCATGCCGACAAACACCGGTCACTTCACCAGACGCAGAATCCACGGGTAGCGGAACGTCTGGCCTGTCAGCGCGAACACCGCGGCGACCACCGACAGCACCCACGCGACCGCATACACGACGCCGCCGATCCCCAGCGTGACGATCGTGAGCAGCAGCAGCGTCACCTGGAAGTTCACCGCCTCCGCCGCCTGCCGCCGGACGTACTCCGACCGCTTGCCGCTCACCAGCATCAGCACGAGCGGCCCGACGAAGAGCGTCGGGACCGCGACGGCGTGGGCCGCCGCGGCGAGCATCCGGTCCTCGCCGGTCTCGGCCGGAGTGACCGCCTCCCGCCGCACCGGCACCAGGTCACGGGTGACGGCGCCCAGCTCGTTGTACGTCCTGGCGGTGATCGCCAGTTGCACGCGCATGTCGAATTCGTCCTCATCGAGGCGTCCCTCCGCGTACGCGTCCTGGAGCCGCTCGATGACCGGCTCGCGCTCGGCGTCCGAGACCCTCAGATCCCCGCTGCTGTTCATACCTCCATGCTGGACACGGCCACCGCCCGACGGCCATCAGGGAAGACCCTGAGCCGCCCCTGAATCGTCCCGGTGGACCATCCTGCGGCCGGTCTGCCCGTACTCCTTCCCTGGGACGAGCCTCCCGCCGTACAGCTCCGACACGGTCACGAACACGTACCCCTCGGCGGCCAGCCGGTCGATGATCTTCGGGACGGCGCCCACCGTCGTCGGGTGGATGTCATGCATGAGCACGACGTAGCCGGGCTTCACGGCCTTGAGCACCCGCTTCCGCACGTACTCGGTGTCGCGGTGCTCCCAGTCGAGCGGGTCGACCGTCCACAGCACCTGAGCCAGCCCCATCTCCCGCGTGATCTTCGTGAGCCTCGCCGACATCGACCCGTACGGCGGCCGGAGCAGCACCGGCGTGACCCCGGACGCCCGCCGGATGGCGTCCTGCGTCCGCGTCAGCTCCGACAGGACCTTCTTCTTCGAGCCGCTCGCGAGATCCGCATGCGTGTAGCTGTGGTCGCCTAGCTCGTGCCCCGCCTCATGCTCCCTCCGGACGAGCTCCGGATGCTTCACGACGTTCTCCCCCACCAGGAAGAACGTCGCGCGGACATGCCTGGCCGCGAGGACGTCCAGCAACTTCGCGGTGCTCTCCGCCGGGCCGTCGTCGAACGTCAGCGCCACGCACTTCACCCGCGAGCAATCCGGTGGCGGCTCGGGTTTCGGCTTCGGCCTGGGTTTCGGCACCGGCTTCGGCGCGGCGACGACCCCCACCTCCCCAGAAATCGGGGACAACGTGCTCAATCCCCCGAAGATCGCGACCGCGAACACCACCGCGGCCCCCCGCCGGACGAGGTCGAGCCCGTCCATCAACACCCCCGCTGCCGTTCCCCCCGAAGCCCGGCCAGTCTAGGGCTCAGGCCCTTGCCCGCCGGGGATCCCGGCGCTGTGTCGGGAACCGGCGCCGCCGAGTTGTCGTTATCGTCGTACACCGCATCCGCACCAGACGACGGGGTAGGCGATGAGGTTCCGGGACCGGTTCGGGATCCGCAAGAACCGCGGGTCCACGGTGACAAGGCTCGACCGCGAGGCGACCGACACCGACATCGAGGCACTGATCGCCTTCGCTCGGTCCCGCCGCGGCGTCGAGTTCTTCGTCGAGCCGGAGACCTTCGCCACCGACACCACCGCCGTCGCCGTCGCGCACGACGGCGAATGGACCCGCCGCCGCGTGGGATCCCCCAAGGTCATCGGCAAGGTGGCCCGCGACCTGCGCCTCCCCATCTACGACGTCCAGATAGTCGGCTACCCGCCGCGCATGCGCGCCTGGAACGCCCGCAACACCGACCGGCGGATAGACCCGGGCACCCCCGGCCAGGCCGTGGCCCCCTGACCCTCCCCACTAGCCGGCCTTCCGGGGGTGGTCATAGGCGGCGGCCAGGTCTTCGGAGGTCATGCGCAGGCGGAGTTCGGAGGGCGGGATGCCGGCGTTGACGACCTCGCGGAGTATCGCGGCCATGGAGTAGGCGGGGTCGGCGTCCAGGGCACGCTGGAGGGCCACGTTGGCCAGGCCGCCGTCACCGGCGGAGTAGGCGGCGAAGGCGAGGAGGGACGCGGGGGCCGGCGCGTAGGGCTCCTCGACGCGGCGGAGGATGTCGCGCCAGAAGGCGATGTCGGCGGCGGGGGCCTCCTCGTCTATGCGGATCCAGGCCTCGTCGCGGAGGCGCAGGTCGGTGAGGAGTAAGCCGAGCCAGGCGACCTCGTCGTCGGTGGGAGCCATGCCGGTGCGGGCGTTGGCGAGCAGGGAGAGAAGGAAGGCGAGGTCCTCGTCGGGGGTGCGGTCGCGCGCGAGGCGGCGCTTTTCGGCTCGGGCGGTCGCCTCGCGCATGGCGGTGCGGGCGAGGTCGTCCAGGGGCTGGACGGAGCGGACGAGTTCGGCGCGGTCGGCGAGGGCGACGTGGCCGGCGTAGGTCGCCTGGGCGGCGACGACGCTGGCGGAGCTGTCGTACGGGACACCTTCGGGCGGGCAGCAGGCGTCGTCGCAGGTGAGCGACCACCAGCGGCCGTCGCCGACGCGGATCGCCTCGGCCGCTGGCACGCCGGCGGCGGCCAGGGCCTCGCGCATGGGGCCGGCGGACTCCTCGACCTCGGCGGCCGGGCCGTAGCCGAGGAGGAGGGAGCGGGCGAAGCCGTTGGCGGCGAGGACGGCGGCCACCCGGCCGGCGGCCCCGACGGCCCCGACGGCCGGTAAGTCGAGCCGGATCGCGCATGTGCCGCGGTCGCGGCCCCCGAAGCCGATCACGACGAGGCTGCGGGACGGATGGAAGCCCAGCAGGTACGGGACGGCCGCGATGGCGTCCTGAGCGGTGCGGATCACGAGAGGTGCCATGCCGTCGACGCTCGCAGGGCCCTCGGCCGCCCGGTGGCGGAACGCAAGACTGTGGATAACTCAAGGTGACGGGCAGGCCCGTGGAAGGCAGCTACTCCCTGTGGATAACTCCGCGGCGGGCGCGGGTGTCGGCCGAGGGCGGTAGCGTTGGGCGGCGTGCCCACCCCTGATCTGCTGACCGGCAGCGATACCCAGATTCCGGACACGGCGACCTTGCTCGCCGCGGCCGTCGCGTCCATCGGGGGCGCCGAGCGCCCGGGTCAGGTCGAGATGGCGCTCGCGGTGGAGAAGTCGATCGAGTCCGGGGAGCATCTCGCGGCGCAGGCCGGTACGGGGACCGGCAAGTCGCTCGCGTATCTCGTGCCCGCGATCCGGCACGCGGTGGAGAAGCAGACGACGGTGGTGGTGTCGACCGCGACGATCGCGTTGCAGCGGCAGCTCGTCGACCGTGATCTGCCCCGGCTGGCGGAGGCCCTCGGGCCGATGCTCGGGACGGAGCTGAAGTTCGCGATCCTGAAAGGGCGCCGCAACTACCTGTGCCTCCACCGTGTGCAGACGGGGGTGCCCGAGGAGGAGGACGGGCCGAGCCTGTTCGATCCGCAGCAGATGTCGTCGCTGGGGCGCCAGGTCAAGCGGCTGAACGAGTGGGCGGAGGAGACCCGGACCGGCGACCGGGACGAGCTGGTGCCCGGGGTGAGCGAGCAGGCGTGGCGGCAGGTGGCCGTCACGGCGATGGAGTGCCTCGGCGCGCAGCGGTGCCCGCACGGGACGGAGTGCTTCGCCGAGCTGGCCAGGGCGGAGGCCGGTGAGGCGCACATCGTGGTCACCAACCATGCGCTGCTCGCCATCGATGCCCTGGAGGAGTTCCAGGTCCTCCCCGAGCACGATGTCGTCGTCGTGGACGAGGCGCACGAGCTGGTCGACCGGGTCACGTCGGTCGCTACCGGGGATCTGAGCGCGGCCGGGGTCGAGACCGCCGCACGGCGTTGCGGGCGGCTGATCGAGGAGGCCGTCGCAGATCGCCTGAAGGAGGCCGCGGAGGGATTCGGCGTCCTGCTCGAAGATCTGCCGCAAGGGCGCATGGACGTCCTCCCGTCCGCTCTGGGCAACACGCTCGCGGTCGTACGGGACGCCGCGCACGCCTGCATCACGGCGATCGGGCCGGAGAAGAAGGACTCGGACCCCGGTGACATGGCCGCGCGCAAGGCCGCACGGTCGTCACTGGGGGAGCTGCATGACACGGCCGTGCGGATGCTGGAGGCGTTCCAGCCGGAGATGGCGCAGCGTTTCGACGTGGTGTGGGTGGAGAAGCCGTTCGTCCAGGACGGCCGCCCGAAGCGTCCGCCGGCGCTGCACGTGGCGCCGATCGGGGTCGGCGGCCTGCTGCGGACCACGCTGTTCGAGCAGCGCACCGCGATCCTGACGTCGGCGACGCTGACGCTGGGCGGGTCGTTCGAACCGCTCGCGCGCCAGTGGGGTCTGCCGCCGCTGGACGAGAAGGGTCCCCGGGACGCCAAGACCGCCGCCGAGGGGCTCGCGCAGACCGCGACGGAGAAGGGCGAGCAGACGGGCGAGCAGACGGAGGTCGTGTGGTCCGGGCTGGACGCCGGCTCGCCGTTCGACCACCCGAAGGCGGGCATCCTGTACGTCGCGCGGCATCTGCCGCAACCCGGACGGGACGGCCTCGCCGACGCCTACCTCACCGAGATCACGGAGCTGATCGAGGCGGCGGGCGGCCGCACCCTGGGCCTGTTCTCGTCGATGCGGGCCGCGCGGCAGGCCGCCGACGAGCTGAAGGACCACCTGTCCCATCCGCTGCTGTGCCAGGGCGAAGACTCGACGTCCCTGCTGGTCAAGCAGTTCGCCGAGGACGAGCGGACCTGCCTGTTCGGCACCCTGTCGCTCTGGCAGGGCGTGGACGTCCCCGGCCCGTCGCTGCAGCTCGTCATCATGGACCGCATCCCGTTCCCGCGCCCGGACGACCCGGTCTCGTCGGCGCGGTCGCGGGCGGTCGCGGCGCGCGGCGGCAACGGCTTCATGGCGGTGGCGGCGACGCACGCGGCACTGCTGCTCGCGCAGGGCGCGGGACGCCTGCTCCGGTCGATGGACGACCGCGGCGTCGTCGCCGTCCTCGACCCGCGCCTCGCCACCGCCCGGTACGGCGGCTTCCTGAAGAACTCGCTCCCGCCCTTCTGGGCCACGACCGACCCGGCCGTGGCCCGCGGCGCCCTCCGCCGCCTCGACACGGCCGCGACAGAAAACCCTGAAACACCAAAACCCTGAAACACCCGCCCGTGCACCACGGGAGCCGCGACCACGGGCACGTCCCGCAGCCGACACACCGGCTCCGTGGCGGGCGCCGGGGTGGGCGCCAGGGTGGGATGGGTCAGCGGCGGTAGGTGTTGAGGAAGTCGCCGATGCGGCCGACGGCGTCCTCCAGGTCGTCGGCGTACTGCAGGGTGACGACGCGGAAGTGGTCGGTGGACGGCCAGTTGAAGCCGGTGCCCTGCACGACGAGGAGCTTCTGCTGTTCGAGCAGGTCGAGGGCGAACCGCATGTCGTCCTCGATCGGGTACATCTCCGGGTCGAGGCGCGGGAAGACGTAGAGGGCGCCCTGGGGCTTGACGCAGCTCACGCCCGGCAGGTCGTTCAGCAGCTTCCACGCGCGGTCGCGCTGCTCGCCGAGCCGGCCTGTCGGCAGGACGAGGTCGTCGATGCTCTGGTAGCCGCCGAGCGCGGCCTGGATGGCGTGCTGGCCGGGGACGTTCGGGCAGAGCCGCATGTTGGCGAGGATGTCGAGGCCCTCGATGTAGGACTCGGCGTGCTCCTTCGGCCCGGACAGGACGACCCAGCCCGACCGGAACCCGGCGACCCGGTAGTTCTTCGACAGCCCGCCGAAGGTGAGGCACAGCAGGTCGGGGGCCAGCGACGCGATCGGCACGTGCTCGGCGTCGTCGTAGAGGATCCGGTCGTAGATCTCGTCCGCGAAGATGATCAGGTTCCGGCGGCGGGCGACCTCGACGATGCGGGTCAGGACCTCGCGCGAATAGACGGCGCCGGTCGGGTTGTTCGGGTTGATGATGACGATCGCGCGGGTCCGGTCGCCGATCTTGGACTCGATGTCGTCCAGGCTCGGCTGCCAGCCGTCGTCCTCGTCGCACAGGTAGTGGACGGGCGTCCCGCCGCAGAGTGAGACCGACGCCGTCCACAGCGGGTAGTCGGGCGCGGGGATGAGGACCTCGTCGCCGTCGTTGAGCAGCGCCTGCAGGGTCATGACGATGAGCTCGGACACGCCGTTGCCGAGGTAGACGTCCTCGACGTCGATGCCGCTGACCCCGTGGTCCTCGAAGCGCTGCACGATGGCGCGGCGCGCGGGGAGGATGCCCTTGGAGTCGCTGTAGCCGTGCGCCTCCGGCAGGTTGCGGATCATGTCCTGGAGGAGCTCGGGCGGGGCCTCGAACCCGAACGGGGCCGGGTTGCCGATGTGCAGCTTGAGGATGTGGTTGCCCTCGTTCTCCAGCTGCTTGGCGCGCTTGAGCACCGGTCCCCGGATGTCGTAACAGACGTTGGTCAGCTTGCCCGACTGGTTGACCTGCATGGACTCACCATAACCGCGGACGGTACGCGACACGCGCGCCACCCCGCCGCGCCCGTGGCCAGGGCCGGACGCCGCGCGCGCCCCGATCCCCCGGCCGCGGGGGAGCCGGGGGAACGGGGACGGCGGGCGTCACGGCGCGGATATCGCGGACAGGATCGCCAGGCGGGACGCGCGCCGGGCGGGGCGGATCGCGGCGAGGGCACCGGCGATCGCGCCGACGACCGCGATGACCCCGAGGGTGGCGGGAGACGGCGCGAACGGGTTGCCGAGGGCCGTGCCGAGGCCCCAGCCGAGGAACACGCCGAGGCCGAGTCCGCCGCCCGTGCCGAACAGCGCCACGATCACCGATTCCCAGCGGACCATCGACCTGATCTGCGGGCGGGTCGCGCCGACCGCGCGGAGCAGCCCGAGTTCACGGGTCCGCTCGTGGACGGCGAGCGACAGCGTGTTGGTGATGCCGAGCAACGCGACCACGATGGCGAGGATGAGCATCCCGTAGACGACCGTGATGAAACCGGCCATCTCCTCGGTCTGGGCGGTGACGAACTCGTCCCGCGACTGGACCTCGGGTGCTCCGTACGGCTTGGCGAGCGCCGTCAGGGCCTGCCGGGCGGACGCGACCGACGCACCTGGGGCGAGTTCGACGAAGGCACGGGTGTCCAAGGGCTGCTCGGTGTGCGCGTCCCATACGGTGCGCGGGACGAGGTAGTCGCCGGTCAGGTCGGTGTTCTCGTAGACGGCCCCGACGGTGAGCTTCTGCGAGGTGCCGTCCGCGAACGTCACGCCGACCGGGGTACCGACGTGCCAGTCGTTGCCGTCCGCGACCTTCGCCGACACGGCGAACGCGTCGCTCAGGGCGCCGTCCCTGACGTCCAGGTCGAGTACGCGACGCAGGCTGGACGGGTCGGCGACGCTCACGGTGGACGGTGAACCGTCCACGCGCATGCTCCCCGTGCCGAGCCCCGCGACCGCGCTCACCTGCGGCAGCTTCGCCGCGTCCTGGACGAGGGCCGTGCTGAACCCGCCGGTCTCGTTGTTGCCGGCGTTCACCACGATCGGGCCCTTGAACGACCCTGCGACACCGTCCTCCAGAGACGCGCGCAGCGACCCGATGAACACCGTCATCAGCGTGACGACCCCGACGCCGATCATCAGCGCGGTCGCGGCGCCGGCGGTGCGGGCCGGGCTGCGGGACGCGTTGTCGCGGGCGAGCGTCCCGGGCACGCCGCGCAGCCGCGCCGCGGGCCCGCCGACGAGCGCCGCGACCGGACGGGCGGCGACCGGCCCCAGCACCACCATCGCGACGACGGTCACCAGAGCGCCCGCGGCCGCCATCGCCATCTGCCCGGTCACCGCGCCGAAGACGACGGTCCCGGCGGCGACCGCCGCGAACACGCCGCCGACGATGAGCCGGGTCTCCGACGGGCGGGACGCCTCGGCCGCCACCTCGCGCAGCGCGGCCAGCGGCGGCACCCGCGACGCCTTCAGCGCCGGTCCGAGCGCCGCGACCAGGGTGACCAGCAGCCCGACCGGCACCGCGATGAGGACCGAGGTGGCGGCGACGGTGAGACCCTCCATCGCGATCCCGATCCGGAACTGCGTGAACAGCTGCCGGAGCAGGGCCGCGAACCCGAGCCCGCCCGCGAGCCCGGCGGCGGTGGCGGCGCCGCCGACCACGAGGGCCTCGAAGCCGACGATCGTGACGACCTGCCGCCGGCCGGCGCCGAGGGCGCGCAGCAGCGCCGACTCGCGGGTCCGCTGCGCCATCGTGATCGCGAACGTGTTGTGGATCGAGAACGCGGCGACGAGCAGCGCCACCCCGCCGAACGCCGCCAGGACGATGCGGAACACGCGCAGGAAGCCGCTCTCGACGAGGCTCATGCCCTCCTCGACCTGCGCCTTCCCGGTGACGGCCTCGGTCCCGGCCGGCAGCACCGGCTCGATGCGGGACGCCAGTTCGCGCTGGCCGACACCGCCGTCGGCGCGGACGGCGACGCCGCTGATGCGGTCGGTCCCCTTCGCGACGTACTGGCGGGCCCCGGCCAGGGAGAACGCCGTGAACGACGTCTCGCCGAAGGCGTCCTCGTCACCGAACCGGCTGATCCCGACGACCGTCACCGGGACCTTCTGCGGCGTGAGCACCGCCGTCCGGTCGCCGACCTTGAGGTTCCCCTCGTCGGCGAACATCTTGTTGACGACGACCTCGTCCGCCGCGCGCGGCGCCCGTCCCGACACGAGGTGATACGGGTTGAGCTCAGGGTCGGTCATCCAGTTGCCGGCAGTCCGGGGGCCGCGCGACTGGATGGTGGTGCCGTCCTTGGCGAGCAGTTGCCCCGACCCTTGGATGGTGGGTTCGGCGTTGGCCACGCCGTCCACCTGACGGACCTTGTCCAAGACGGATGCGTCGATCTGCCCGCGTGCGCCCCACGGCGCATCGCTCACCTTGGTCGCGTTCCGTACGGTCACGTCCGTGTGCCCGTACGCCTTGGAGAAGTAGCCGTCGATGCTCGCTGCGAGCGTGTCGCCGAGGACGAGCGTTCCGGTCAGGAACGTCACGCCCAGGAAGACCGCCATCAGGGAGCCGGCCATCCGGCGCTTGCGCCCCCACAGTTCCTTGAAGACGAGCCCGATCATCGGTGGTCCCCCAGTCCCCGCATGCGGTCCAGGACCCGGTCGGGCGTGGGGGCGTCCATGACGTCGTCGATCCGGCCGTCGGCGAGGAACACGACCGCGTCGGCGTGCCCGGCGGCGACCGGATCGTGGGTGACCATCGCGACGGTCTGGCCGAGGTCGTCCACCGCGTTGCGGAGCAGCGCCAGGACCTCGCCGCCGGTGCGGGAGTCGAGGTTGCCCGTCGGCTCGTCCGCGAACACGATCTGCGGGCGGGTGACCAGCGCGCGCGCCAGCGCCACCCGCTGCTGCTGACCGCCCGACATCTCGGACGGACGGTGCGACAGACGGTCACCCAGTTTCAGGACGCGGACGACGGTGTTCAGCCATTCCGGGTCCGGGTTCGTCCCCGCCAGCGTCAGCGGCAGGAGGATGTTGTCGCGCGCGGTCAGGGTCGGGATCAGGTTGAACGCCTGGAACACGAACCCGATGCGCTCGCGCCGGAGCCTGGTGAGGCGCCGGTCCGACAGCGTCCCGAGCTCCTGGTCGCCGACGTAGACCTTCCCGGACGTCGCGTCCTCCAGCCCGGCCACGCAGTGCATGAGCGTGGACTTGCCGGCGCCGGACGGGCCCATGATCGCGGTGAACCGCCCGGCGGGGAACTCCACGGTGACGTCGTCGAGCGCGCGCACCGCCATGGCGTCGGACCCGTACACCTTGCCGAGGCGGACGGTGCGGGCGCCGCCGCCGGGTTCGCTGATCGTTCGTCTTGCTTCTGCTGCGTTTCCCATGCCCCGGATCGTGGCCGCGCGCCATGCCTTCCGTCGTCGGGCGGGGAGAGGCATCCTCGCTGCTCCCCCGGACGCACCCGGCCCCGTTCCGGCTACGTCCCCCGCAGTACTCACGGAGATCAATAAGACTCGATGTCCAATTGTGACCGGGGCAACATACATGCAGGCTTGCTTGCTTGTTTGTTCGCTCGTACCGTCCTACCCATGGCAGTAAGCAGCCGCCGACGTCACCGCCACGGGCCGTCCGGGCGCCGCACGCAGCAGGAACGCCGCTCGCGCACGCAGGCCAGGCTCCTGGAGGCGACCATGGAGTGCCTGGTCGACCTCGGCTGGTCCAGGACGTCCACCACGGAGGTCGCCCGCCGCGCCGGCGTGTCGCGCGGGGCGCAGCAGCACCACTACCCGACGAAGATGGTGCTCGTCGCCGCCGCGCTGGAGCACCTGCTGGAGGCGCAGCGGCTGGCCTACGAGACGGCTTTCGCGGTGCTGCCGGCCGAGCGGCGCAACGTCTCGGGCGCCCTCGACCTGCTGTGGGAGGTGTTCCGCGGCCGTCCGGCCAAGGCCCTGATGGAGCTGGCCGTGGCCGCCCGCACCGACGACGAGCTGCGGCCGCTGTGCATCGACCTGAACGAGCGGGTCCTCCAGGTGATCCTGGAGACGTTCGAGCGGCTGTTCCCGGAGAACACGCTGCCCCCCGATTTCGTCCCGACGATGCTGCGCGCCTTGTTCGCGATGTTCGTCGGGCTCTCCATACAGAACGCGCTGGACGACGACGCGGCGGGCCACCAGGCCGCCGTGCTCCGCCAGGTGAAGGACGTCGCGCAGCTGATCGTCCCGCAGCCCGGCACCCCCGCGGGCGGGCCCATGCCCGACACGCCCGCGGACGCGTCGTCCGAGCGGTAGTCCACCCCGACCAACGACCCAACCTCCTGCAATACCGCCGGCCCGCCCTCCGCATGAGCCGGCCGCAGCACCCCGAGGGAGCGCCCCACATGCCGAAAGCCCCCACCGACCTCGCCAACGAGCTCCGCGAACAGGTCAAGGACAAGAAGTCGTACCTCGGCGTCATCGACCGCCTGAACAAGGCGTCGGTGGAGAAGCACTGGGAGGCCTACGCCGACATCCCCTGGGACGACCCCGAGTTCACGGTCGACAAGAACGACCCGCGCTGGGTCCTGCCCCAGTTCGACCGGCTCGGCGAGACGGACTGGTACAAGTCGCAGCCGCCGGAGATCCAGGCGCAGATCGGGCTGTGGCGCGTCGCCACCGCGATGAAGATCGGCCTGCAGTTCGAGAACCTGCTGAAGCGCGGGCTGCTCAACTACGCCTACCGGCTGCCGAACGGGCGGCCCGAGTTCCGGTACGTCTACCACGAGACCACCGAGGAATGTCATCACGGGATGATGTTCCAGGAGTTCGTGAACCGGACGAAGATGCCGATCCGCGGCATGCCGCGCTCGCTGAGCCTCATCGCGCAGGCCGCGCCGTGGATCCCGCTGGTCAGCACCGAGATGTTCTTCGTCTTCGTGCTCGGCGGCGAGGACCCCATCGACTACGTCCAGCGCAAGTCCCTCAAGGGCGGGCACATCAAGCACCCGCTCGAAGAGACCATCATGAAAATCCACATCGCGGAGGAGGCCCGGCACATCTCGTTCGCCCGGCACTACCTCAAGCACCGGGTGCCGAACATGAGCCCGGCGCGCCGCCGGATCCTCGGCGTCGCGACCCCGATCGTGCTCGGCGTGATGGCGCGGATCATGCTGTCCCCGCCCGGGCCGATGGTGCGGCACTTCAACATCCCGAAGGACGTCGTCCGCGCCGCCTACAAGAACGAGGTGTCGCAGGCGGAGATCTCCAACTCGGTCGGGAAGATCCGCGACCTGATGGCCGAGCTGAACGTGGTCGGCCCGGTGAACAAGCGGGTCTGGAAGGCGTTCGGCATCTGGGACGAGCCCGGCGCGCGCCGCGCCCTTGAGGCTCCCAAGGCCGCCTGAGCATGGCCGGCAGGCAGCGGGGCCCCGCCGTGGTGACGCCGGCGGCGGGGCCGGGCGGCCCGTACAAGGTCGTCGTCGTCGGGACGGGCTTCTCCGGTCTCGGCATGGCGATCGGGCTGAAGAAGGCCGGCGTGCACGACTTCGTCGTCCTGGAGAAGGCGGACGAGGTCGGCGGGACGTGGCGGGAGAACACCTACCCGGGCTGCGCGTGCGACATCATGTCGCTGCTGTACTCCTACTCGTTCGAGCCGAAGGCCGACTGGTCGCGGATGTTCCCGAAGCAGGCGGAGCTCCTGCAGTACATCAAGGACATCGTCGACAAGTACGACCTGGGGCAGCACATCCGGTTCAACGCCGAGGCGACCGGGGCGGAGTACGACGACGCCACCGACACCTGGCGGGTGACCGTCAACGGCGGCGAGATCGTCCGGGGACGGGCACTGGTCGCCGGGATGGGGCCGCTGCACCACCCGAGCATCCCCGACCTGCCCGGACTGGCCGCGTTCGAGGGGAGGACGTTCCACTCCGCCGAGTGGGACCACTCCTACGACCTGACCGGCAAGCGGGTGGCGGTGATCGGGACGGGCGCGTCGGCGATCCAGTTCGTCCCGCAGATCGCGAAGCGCGTCCGGCGGCTGACGGTGTTCCAGCGGACCCCGCCGTGGATCCTCCCGAAGCCCGACCGCCGGGTTACCGGCGTCGAGCGGACGCTGTTCCGCCGCGTCCCGCTCGTCCAGCGGGGGTACCGCAACGGCATCTACCTGATGCAGGAGAGCTTCGTCCTCGGGTTCAAGAACCCGAGGCTGCTGAAGGCGGCCAGTTCGCTCGCGCGGCTGCATCTCGCCCGGCAGGTCCCCGACCGGGACCTCCGCCGCAAGCTGACGCCCGGCTACACGATGGGCTGCAAGCGGACGCTCGTGTCCAGCGACTACTACCCGGCGCTGATGCGGCCCAACGTGGAGCTGACCACCGAGGGCATCGCGGAGGTCCGCGAGCACTCGATCGTCACGCGGGACGGACGCGAGCACGAGGTCGACGCGATCATCTTCGGCACCGGCTTCCACGTCACGGACGCGTTCGACGGCGCGCACATCGTCGGCCGGAACGGGCTGAAGATCCAGGACGCGTGGAAGGACGGCATCGAGGCGCATCTCGGCGTCGCGGTCGCGGGCTTCCCGAACCTGTTCCTGCTGCTCGGCCCGAACTCCGGGCTCGGCCACAACTCGATGATCTTCATCATCGAGGCGCAGGTCCGGTACGTACTGCAATGCCTGGCGATGCTGGACGCGGCGGGCGGCGCGCGGATCTCGGTGAAGCCGTCCGTCCAGGACCGGTTCAACCAGTGGGTGCAGCGCAGGTCGGAGGGCGCCGTCTGGGTCTCCGGCGGCTGCGACAGCTGGTACCTCGACCGGAACGGCGTAAATCGGGCGGCCTGGCCGGCGTCCACACTGAACTTCTGGCTGCGCACCCGCAGGCTGAACCCCGGCGATTTCCAGATCGAGCGGCGGGACGGCGAGCGCGGTTTTGTCGACGCCTGAGTATCGGCGGGGACCGCCCAGCCCGTAGAATCCCCCGTAATTGAACTTCAAATCCAATTAGCCACCGCGGGCCGGGTCCACTCCCCTCCGGACCCGGCCCGCGGTTCATCGAGTGGAGCGCGCAATGAGCATCGCGATCGTGACCGGAGGCGCATCCGGCATCGGCCGTGCGATCGCCACGTCCCTGGTGGCGCGCGGCGACACCGTCGTGGTCACCGACATCAACGCCGAGGGCGCCGCGAAGGTCGCCGACAAGCTGAACACCCTCGGCAAGGGCAAGGCGACCTCCGCCGCCCTGGACGTCACCGACGCCGACGCCGTCAGCGACCTCTACAAGGGCGTCAAGGCCGACCACGGACGGCTCGACCTCGTGTTCAACAACGCCGGCATCGCGATCGGCGGCATGGCCGAGGAACTCACCCTCGACCACTGGAACCGCGCGATCGACATCAACCTCAAGGGCGTCGTCCACGGCGTCCACGCCGCCTACCCGATCATGCTGGAGCAGCGCAGCGGCCACATCGTGAACACCGCGTCGCTGGCCGGGCTCGTCCCGATGCCGATCGGCATCCCCTACACCGCCACGAAGCACGCCGTCGTCGGCCTCTCCCTCGGCCTGCGAGCGGAGGCGGCCGGGCGCGGCGTGAAGGTCAGCGTCGTCTGCCCGTCCTTCGTCGACACCCCGCTCCTGCACAACGTCAATCCGGACCTGCCGGAGACGGCGCTGAGCGGCGACGCGACCGGCGACATCGCCAAGGCGTCCCCGCGCCTCTACACGGCCGAGAAGCTGGCGCGCGACATCATGCGCGGCGTCGCGAAGAACCAGGCGCTCATCGTCTCCCCGGCGCACGGCCGGATCGCGTGGCGCGGCGTCCGCCTCAACCCGGGCGCCGCCGTCCGCGTCGCGCAGATCGCGGTGAACCGCATCCGCTCCGAGAAGTGACCCCGGTCAGGCGGTGGCACGCCGGATGACCAGCAGTGCGACGTCGTCCGCCGCCTGCTCGCGGCCGATCATCGCCGCCATGACCGCGGCGCCGACGTCCTCGGGCGGGCCGGCGGACACCGCCTCGCACAGCCGGTCGATGCCGGAGTTCAGCGAAGCCCGCCGCCGCTCCACCAGGCCGTCGGTGTAGAAGCACAGCACGGCTCCCGGCGGAAGCGTGATCGTCACCGTCCGCCGGGGGATCTCGGTGTCCATGCCGATGAGGACGTCGGGCTTGGCGTCGACCGTCCAGGCGGGCTGCCCGGGCACCGCGATCACCGGCGGGAGGTGACCCGCCGACGACAGCCGGATGCGCTCCAGCCCCGGATCGCACACCGCGTACAGCACGGTCGCCGTCGCGTCGGGCTCGAAGTGCTGCATCTTCCGGTCGAGCCTGTGCAGCGCCTCGGCGGGGTCGGCGGCCTCCAGCGCGTAGGCCCGCAGCGCGCTGCGCATCCGCCCCATGACCACGGCGGCCGAGAGACCGTGCCCGGCGACGTCCCCCATGACGATGCCGATCTCGCCGGACGGAAGCGTGAACACGTCGTACCAGTCCCGCCGACATCGGCCTTGCCGGGACGGTAGCGCGCGGACATCTCGGCACCGGGGATGTCCGGCAGCGCCGTCGGCACCAGGCTGCGCTGCAGTTCCAGGGCACCGGCGCGTTCGGCCCGGCTCTGCAGCGAGTGCACGGCCATCGCGGCACGGGAGGCGGCGAGCTGGAGGAACTCGGTGTCGTCCGCGGTGAACCGGCGCGCCGCGAGCGTCCCGACGTGCAGGACGCCGACCAGCGTGCCGCCGCTGATGAGCGGCACGCCGAGCAGGGACCGGAGCCCCCGCTGGACCAGCAGCGGGTTGAACACGCCGGCGGTCGGCACGTCCGGGATGTAGACGGGCCGCAACTCCGCCGCGACACGTCCGGCGAACCCCTGGCTCACCGGGACGTGGGCCGCCTGGGTGACCTCCTCCTCTATGCCCTTCGCGGCCGCCGCCACGAGGAGCCGCCGCTGCCGGTCGAGGAGCAGGACGACGGCGGTGTCCGCGTCCAGGATCTGGCGGACGCGTTCGAGCAGGGTGTCCAGGAACTCGTCCACGCCCATGTAGGCGAACGCCTCATCGGTGATCGCCAGGACGTTCTCGAGCTTGCGAGCGGCGTCCTGCCCAGAATCCGTGGACTTCTCCAACTTCCCACCCATGAGTGTGATATTTGCCGTCCTGCAACTAACCTAACCTCGGTCACAACCCCGATCGAGCCGGTGACGGAGATCACAACCCGGTAGGGCCCGCAAAACGACCGGCATAGGCTGGACGACGTGGAACGCATCCTGGTCAGCTCCTGCCTTGCGGGGCGGCCCGTCCGCTACGACGGGGCAGCCAAGCCGGTAGAAGTCGACCTCTTCGAGCGCTGGCGCCTTGAGGGACGCCTTGTACCATTCTGCCCCGAAGTATCGGGTGGCCTAACCGTTCCACGCCCGGCTGCCGAGATCGTCGGAGGCGACGGCGGCGACGTCCTCACCGGAACGGCCCGCGTCCTCACCGGCACCGGCAAGGACGTGACCGCCGAATTCCTCCAGGGCGCCCGCCTGGCCCTGGCGGCGGCGCAGCGCTCCGGCGCTCGCACGGCCCTCCTCAAGGAGGGCAGCCCGTCCTGCGGCACCCACCGCATCTACGACGGAACCTTCACCGGTGCCGCGTCCCCCGGCACGGGCGTGACGACCGCCCTCCTCCAACGCTCCGGCATCACGGTCTTCAGCGAAGCCGACCTGGACGCCGTCCAAGCCCACCTGACGGCCCTGGAACACTGACCTGCTTCTGCCGTCCGCCCCCACATCGCCCACGCCAAGGCTGCGACGTGCCGGGCCGACGCCATGACGACCGGGCGGCACAGTCGGCGGCATGACGCTCACTCAGCCGGCCAGGCCCCACCGGATCGACGGCGGCACCGAGGGCTGACCTGGTGAGTCCGTCGATCTGCTGCTCGACGCCGCTGAGGCTGAGGTAGCGGACGGTATACACCTCGATGCCGGACGGAATACGCCCGCGTCCGCCGCAGTGATCCGCCCCACGCGCCGGGGCCGTCCCAAGGTGCACATCCTCGGCGACTCCGTCCCGGAGGGCGAGGCACTGCCCATCACCGCAACGTCCGAGGCCAATGGCGTCGCGTTCCAGTCAGCCACCTTTCATCGGCGGCGGAAACTCGCCGGACTGGTCTCGGGCAAGAACTCGAGCACTTGCCACAGCCAGAGCTTGGTGGAGCAGACACCACCATGAGGTGCTGCACTGAGTGACGCCGGGTGATGAACCTGGAACACTCGCGAGAACCAGCGTTCGGTGGAGCCAACCGCGCCATGAGCGCCTGCACTGGGTTTCGTGGCGTCGAGATACCGGGGCCTCATGCCAGCAGCGGCGCGGTATGGAGTCCGCTCGATGACCCGCCCGCCGACAGTAGTCCATCGGCGGGCGAGTGCGGTGGTCGAGCCGTCCGGTCAGCTCAGATCGTGGAATCCCGCTTTGATGGCACTGATGAACGTCCTCCAATGATCCGGTCCGAGGACCAGCGCGGGCTCCGCCGGCGCCTTGCTGTCCCTGATTGCGATGCCGGTTCGCAGACCGGCGGTCTCGACGCAGTTACTGGAGCCGTTGCTTCGGGAACTCTTACGCCACCTGGCACTGGCGAAAGCAGGACGGTTCATCCATGTCCTCCTTGTGTGACCGTCCGCCTCCTACCCTCCTCACCCGCATGACTCCAGACGCCTTTTTTTGGACACTCCAAACCCGGTACGCGGCCGATCCGAACCATCCTGAAAGGGCTCTGCGGGGTATAGGCCGGTACCCGCATCGATGTCGGGAGAAGGTTCACCCCCCCCCGGGAAGCGTCCTTCGGGCGCGACCATTGATCGTCAGGTATCGAAGGGCTGGGACGTGCAGTTGCGGCTTTGGCGCCTGCGGGTGCCATGCGCGATCGCGGTCGCGGACGAGGCCGAGTCCGGGCGGCCTTGACGGTCGGCGTGTCGCAGTTGGCACAGTTGCACCGGGTCCAGACGGCGCGCATGGGCGGACCATTCCGGCGCGGTCTGCTCAGGGGTTGCGCCGAGGCCGTTCACTAATGGTTCAAGCCAGGCTGCTCGGTGCTCGTGGCGATCGGTCAACTGCTCGCGGGGATCGGTGCCGGGGGCGGTGTCATAAGTGTACGGATTGGCGGGTGCACAACACCGATCTGGACGGGAATGCTGCGGCGGCTGCCCAAGATCCCCGGGTTGCTTGTCGCCGCCCCCACCCAATACTCGACCCGGCTCGTCGTCGGTCTGCTGGCGTCCTGGTGGCCGGCCGCAGTGGTGCTTGTCGGTTGCCCCGGACATCAGCCGCCCGCCATGCCAACGGCAGTGACGCGGCCGACCGCCAAGATCCGCTGTCGGTGGGGCTACCAGCCGGTCACCGGCTAGCGGGTCTGGACGGGTTGCCGCGGGCGGGGCTGGTGAGTGAGGACTGAGTTGTGTGTCCGCCCGGCAGCGTCCGCGCCGGCCAGGGGTGCTTGTGCTCGGGCGGGCAAGGAGCGGTGTTCATGCCAGGCGTGCGGTGCACGCCGTCGACGCAGGCATGTCCGGCATTGGTCGCCCGGAGTGGTTGATCGTGCCGCTCCAGCCGGGTAAGTCCGCACTATGACCGGTGTGCCCCGCAAGGCCAGTTGTCCAGGCGCCGCTGGGGCTGCGGCATCCCGCGCGCATGGCGGTTCTAGCGGGTCCGCCAGCGGGCCAGGCGGATGAGTTGGCAGAGCCCGCGTCCGACGCCCGCCTGATGCCGCGACGGGAGCGCACCGTGGCACCGGTGATATCGCGGCCCACCCGGCCCAAGACGCGACACGATCACGAGCGCGCGGGCCGAGCCACCCGGGTCGGCAATGCGTGCCGGGTCCTTCTTCGTCGGGATTGATAATCGTCGGGAAATGAGGAAGGGCCCCGCCGTGTCGGCGGGGCCCTTCCGTAATATGAGTCCGGCGGTGTCCTACTCTCCCACACAGTCTCCCATGCAGTACCATCGGCGCTGAAGGGCTTAACTTCCGGGTTCGGGATGGGACCGGGTGTTTCCCCTTCGCCAAAACCACCGAACGCCTCAACGCACCACCCCCACACGCGGCGGGGTGGGCAAGTCGACGTCCGAGCGACCAGGCTCGGTATCCTTTT
>NZ_BCQS01000014.1 GCF_001552195.1 Actinomadura latina NBRC 106108 | reverse complement strand
GCTCGTGGGCGCAGGCCCGGGAATTGGCCGCCATCGCCGAACTCGCCCAGCGGCGCACCCGTGCCGAAGCCGATGACGAACCCGACCACCGGATCCTGTCGGCCCGCGAATCGGTCACCGAAGAAGTCGCCGCGGCCCTCAGCATCACCGGCAACGCATCGGCCACCCTCGTCCACCTGGCCGAGCAGCTCACCGGCCCGCTCGCCGACACCGGCGCGGCCCTCGAAGCCGGACGCATCGACCTGCCCAAAGCCCGGGTCATCAGCGACCTCACCGAGAGCCTTCCCCAGCAGGTAACCCAACGGGTCCAGACGGCGGCGCTGGAGAAGGCGTCCACCCAGACGACCGGGCAACTGCGCCGCCGGATCCGGCGAATCGCCCAGCGCCTCGCGCCCGAAGCCATCGAAGAACGCAAGCAGGAGGCCGTCCGGCAACGACGCCTGGAACTCTGGGACACCCCGTCCGGCACCGCCGACCTGTCCCTCTGCGACCTGGCGGCCGAAGACGCCCACGCCATCTACAACAAGATCACTGCGGCCGCGCACGGGATCAAGACCGACGGCGACCCCCGCCCCCTGAAAACCATCCGAGCCGACCTGGCCGCCCAACTCCTGCAAGGTCTGCCTCTCCCCGAGGCAGTCCGCACCCTCGTTGCCCAGACCTGCGCCGACACCCATTCGACATCAGCTCCCCTGAACGCGGAGAGCAATCCCGTCCCGGTGCGCGTGGCGGCTCATTCCGGTCAGATGCCCGATGGTCCTGCTTCCGTCCCGGCGGCCAGGGGCCTCTCTTGTACTTGGGAGAGCACAGACGATGGGCCTTCCTCGGGTGTGGTCGGCGGCGCATCGCGGACGCGATCAGCAAGCGTCGCCCACAGCGCCCCACATTGTGGCGACGTCCAGCGGCCGGACGGCGAGCCCGTGCGGGCACTGGCCAGACTCGACCACGCCGAGGGCTGCGGCGCGCATCGCGAACCCGATCCGGTCGGGAGTCGCGGTGACCCGGCCTGCGGGTCTGGAGACGACGAACCACCCGATGGCCGCGAAAGTTCAGGTTCGGAGGGGCGTGCTCGCGCTGAGACCGAGATCGCGGTTCTGGCGGACACGATCGCTCAGCGGTTGACCCATGTGAGCGGACGCGTTCCCTCGCGGGAGTTGCCGGGTGCCGTGCGGCGCGCCGTGCAGCGCATCCAGCATGAGCTCGCCGGAGCACGGGAGGCGATGTGCCGAGGGGACGACGAGGCGCATGGCCGGCCCGGCTACCGGCCGTCCGCCGCCATGCGCCGGGAGGTCGAGGCCCGGCACGAGACCTGCGTGTTCCCGAGCTGCAACCAGCCATCCCGCCGGTGCGACCTTGACCACACGGTGCCGTGGCGTCCCGGGACCACGTGCCGCTGCAACCTGGCGCCCCTCTGCCGACGCCACCACAGGTTGAAACAACGCCCCGACTGGCGGCTCGTCCAAGTCTGGCCCGGCCTGCTGATCTGGGTCACACCATCGGGCACCTGGTACATCGTCCGCCCCGACCGGCGATAGCGCTGCGCCGACCGGACGGTCCGGTCCTTCACGGGGACTCGACAGGATGTTCGGCGAGCGGCAGCAGCGCATGCTCACCGCGATCGGTGCTCCGGCCGGATCAGCGCTTCTGCCGATCATCCAGGTCCAGAGTCGGTGCGGCACAGTGGGAGCCGTGCCACGACCACCGCGCGGAGACCATGTTCGCCTCTACCCCGAGATCGGCTCAGCCGGAAGCCTGCAGGCCGCGATGCAGTTCGCGTTCGATCGCGCGGGCTATGAGCTGACCGCGCTCCAGGCCGGTGCGCCCGGTTGGTGGGACTGCGCTACCCGGGTCGGGGAGGGTCATCGACACGTGAGTGTCGTCGCGGCCAGCCAGGAGCGATGCCTGCTGATGGAGTTCTGGAGTCAGGGCGTCATGATGGCCAAGGCCAAGACCGGCGACTTGGACGCTGCAGCCGAAGCCATCGGAACTTGGCAGGCGGGCTATCGCTTGGCTGAACTTAAGAGCGTGTGCCCGTTCGTCGAGTACGGCAGCCTTGCCGAGGCACACGAAAGGGGGAACGCGGTCGAAGCGCAGTGGGTGATTTACCGGACCACAGCGGCCTCACACGTCGACCATGATCTGATCGAGGCCGCCTACGCCCAACCTGAGCTACGAGTCCTGTTCCCCTTCCACAGCCACCGGACGCTGAACTTCAGCCGCTGCACTGGCTTCCCCTACACCCACGACGTTCCTGTGATCAGCCCTGGGACGAATGGGAAATACCGCATCACTTGGTGGCACGACCGCTCACCTGACGGCCCCGCCATCGCAGTGGCCGACAGCCCCTACGACGCCGTCGCTGTGGTCATCGCCCACCTCCCAGACAACTGCGGCCCGGCCGTCGCCGGCGCCGCCAACGATCTTGACAACCCAGCCGCTCGGCCGGGGCGGCCACATGGTTGAACGCCAAGAGGACAGCGCGGCATGACCGGCCACCAGGAACGCCCCCTGCTCTTCCTTGATGTCGACGGGCCGCTCCTGCCGTTCGGCGACGGCTCACGGGGCGTGCGGTCCGGCGCAGGGCCGACCGCGCACCTGGGGCGGCTCGACCCGCAGGTGGGGCTTCGGCTGGCGGCCCTGCCATGCGACCTGGTCTGGGCCACGACCTGGGAGGACGAGGCGAACGCCCTGATCGCGCCCCGGATCGGGTTGCCACGGCTCCCCGTCGTGACCTGGCCCGAGCCCTCCGACGAGCACGAACGCGAGGACCACTGGTTCGGGCTCTGCTGGAAGACCAGAACCGTGGTGGCCTGGGCAAACCAGCGTCCATTCGCCTGGGTCGACGACGAGATCACCGACGCCGATCGGGACTGGGTGTCCACGCACCATCCCGGCCGAGCCCTCCTCCACCACATCGCGTCGGCCCAAGGCATCACCGACGATGACTTCGCAGCCCTCAACCACTGGCTACGAACAGTTTGAGGCACCGAAGGCCCACAGGATTCGACAACTGCTCGCCGAATGTTCGGCAGGCGTCAGCGCTTCAGGGTTGCCAGGAGGGCTGCGAACTCGTCACGTCCCACGACGAGCTTGGGGCCGTGCGGGTTCTTGGAGTCGCGGAGGGCGATCGTCTGGGGGAAACGGGCGACCTCCACGCAGTCACTCCCGGATTGGGTGCCGCTGTGACTGCTCTTGCGCCACGTCGTCGTCACTGAACGCCTCCATAGCCGTCCTGATCACGTCTTTGGACCTGTGCTCGGGAAGAGCCCTCGCGCTGATCCGTGCAAACAGGATCGCGTATTCTGCGGCCTCTACAGGAGACGATATAAGCCGACCGCCACCGAGCGACTCGGTGTAGGCGACCTCACCGAAATCGTCGCCCGTAACGAGCTTCACGCCACCGTCCAGGCCGGGGTGCGCGCCGGTCGCGAAGGTCTGCGGGATCACGTGGACGACGACGTTCGGCCGCTCCGCCACTTCGAGGACGTGCGTGAGTTGCTCCCGCATGATGCGGGGGCTTCCCACGGGCCACCGCAGAGTGGTCTCGCTCAGCAGCACCATGACGAATGTCCGGTCGAGGACGCCCTGTCGATCCATCCGTTCGGTGACGTCCGGCTCGGGGTCGGGCACGCCTCCGCCCGTCAGGAGCGCTCGGGCGTACTCCTCGGTTTGGAACAGACCGGTGATCACCTGCGGCTCGAAGATCCGAATGATGCGCGCCCGCTTCTCGAAGGTTGAGAGCTGTGCCAGCCATTGCGGATCGTGGCCGATGCTGGCGTACCAGACCAGGATCGAGAAGACCCCGCACGTCTCCCACGCCTTGTCGAGGAGGGCCGCGCGTTGCGCGTCCAGGCGGTCTATGCCGTTCTCAATGCGTGAAACGGTCGCCTTGCTCGCGTTGATGATGCGTCCCACCGCTTCGCCGGACAGCCCGCGCTGGTTGCGGCAGAAACGCAAGTAGTAGGCGACGAAGGACCACATGCTGCTCTTCGGGTCCGGCGGTGCGTTGGTGGCCATGGGGGAGGGCCTCTGCGTTCCGTGTTGTTTCGACTGCACTACGTACGCATGCCAACTTAGCGTGACCACGTGACTCTGTGTCGTGATTCGCACACAACTCACGTCGAAGGTCTCAGCGATGATCACTGCACTTGCCCCGGAGGGGGCCTCTCCGCTCGTTCTCGAGCCCGATGACCAGGCGCCCCGGCTTGCCCGGAGGTTTCTCGCGGAGCGGTTCGCCGAGTGGGGGATCGAGGACGATTACGTTGGGCGGCTCGTGGTCTGTGAACTCGTCACCAATGCGTACCGTCACGGTGAGGGGCCGATCGTCGTGCGGGTGTTGCGGGACGAGCGCGACGGCCTGCCGGTGATCGAGGTGTGGGACGGCGGTGAGGGGCGGCCGGTGGTCCGGCCGCAGAACTACGCCGGTTTTTCGGGACGCGGGCTCCAGCTCATGGCGGAGATCGTCCACGCGTGGGGCGTCCGGCCCCTCAACGAGGGCGGGAAGGTCGTGTGGGCGAAGATCGCCATCTCCGAATGAACGAGGCCGTTGTGCTGCTGTTGCTGCAGCATCTCTTTCCCGGGTGGGGCGTTGCGCGGGACGAGCGCGGGGGCTGGCGGGTCGCCAACCGCGGCCTGAACTGGTGCGGCGATCTGGACGGGTTGCTTGCGCTACTCGTCGCAGCCGACCCGGTTGCCGCGCGGCGGGCTGTCAGGCTGCTGCGGGAGGGGGCACGACCCGTGCAAGGGAACTCTCGAAGGGCGGCGGGCGCACGTCCACCAAGCCGGGGAGAACCGGCTTCCGGACGATGCGAATGCCGCCTGCCGCGCTCGCAGTGCCGTCCCCGACGCACGGGGTGCAAGTAGCTTGATGTCGAGATAAATTGGGGATAGCTTGACGTCAAGAGAAAACCTGCGGAAGTTAGGCGGCCCTGGTTATGGGTGATGGAGCCGACTAAGGCAGGATCAAGGTAGACGAGCACCCGTCCCGGCGTGCGCCGCTCCGTGTCGGCCCCCGGGGGACGGGCACATCGAAGACCAAGACGAGCGCCGCGCGCTCATGTCCCGGACCGGACGCGCGGTTGCGATGGAGGAGGAGTCCGTGTCCGCGAACAGCTTCGGCAGCCTTGACAAGCTGCAAGTTGGCGACAAGTCGTACGACATCTATCGGCTGGACGCCGTCGAGGGCGCGGCCCGTCTCCCGTACAGCCTCAAGGTGCTGCTGGAGAACCTGCTGCGCACCGAGGACGGCGCCAACGTCACCGCCGAGCACATCCGCGCGCTCGCGCAGTGGGACTCGCAGGCCCAGCCGAGCAAGGAGATCCAGTTCACCCCCGCCCGGGTGATCATGCAGGACTTCACCGGTGTGCCGTGCGTGGTCGACCTCGCCACGATGCGCGAGGCCGTCCGTGATCTGGGCGGCGACCCCACGAAGATCAACCCGCTGGCGCCGGCCGAGATGGTGATCGACCACTCGGTGATCGTCGACTACTTCGGGACGCCGCAGGCGTTCGAGCGGAACGTCCAGCGGGAGTACGAGCGCAACAAGGAGCGCTACCAGTTCCTGCGGTGGGGGCAGACGGCGTTCGACGAGTTCAAGGTCGTCCCGCCTGGCACAGGCATCGTCCACCAGGTGAACATCGAGCACCTGGCGCGGGTGGTGTTCGACCGGAACGGGGTCGCCTACCCCGACACGTGCGTCGGCACCGACTCGCACACGACGATGGAGAACGGCATCGGCGTCCTGGGGTGGGGCGTCGGCGGCATCGAGGCCGAGGCCGCGATGCTCGGCCAGCCGATCTCGATGCTCATCCCGCGCGTGGTGGGCTTCAAGCTGACGGGCGAGCTGCCCGCCGGGACGACCGCCACCGACCTGGTGCTGACCATCACCGAGATGCTGCGCGAGCACGGTGTGGTCGGCAAGTTCGTCGAGTTCTACGGCGAGGGCGTGCACGCGCTGCCGCTCGCGAACCGCGCCACGATCGGCAACATGAGCCCCGAGTTCGGCTCCACCTGCGCGATCTTCCCGATCGACGACGAGACGCTGAAGTACCTGCGGCTGACCGGGCGCGGCGAGGAGCAGATCGCGCTCGTCGAGGCGTACGCCAAGGCGCAGGGCATGTGGCTCGACCCGTCGGTGGAGCCCGAGTTCTCCGAGTTCCTGGAGCTGGACCTCGGCACGGTCGTCCCGTCGCTGGCCGGCCCGAAGCGCCCCCAGGACCGCATCTCCCTGTCCAACGCCAAGACGACCTGGCGGCGGGACGTGCAGAACTACGTCGAGAGCGTCCTCGGTGCGCTGGACGAGGCGTCCAACGAGAGCTTCCCCGCCTCGGACACCCCGGCGATCACCCAGGAGACCGAGGGCGACAAGCCCCGGCACGTCGACGCCAACGGCTCCGGCCGTCCGCACAAGCGCGTCCCGGTGAAGCTGGAGGACGGGACGGAGTTCGTCCTCGACCACGGGCACGTCGCCGTCGCCGCCATCACGTCCTGCACCAACACGTCCAACCCGTACGTGATGATCGGCGCGGCGCTGCTGGCCAGGAACGCGGTGGAGAAGGGCCTCACGCGCAAGCCGTGGGTCAAGACCTCGCTCGCGCCGGGGTCGCAGGTCGTCACCGACTACTACGAGCGCGCCGGCCTCACCCCGTACCTCGACAAGATCGGCTTCAACCTGGTCGGGTACGGCTGCACCACCTGCATCGGCAACACCGGCCCGCTGCAGCCGGAGATCTCCAAGGCCGTCAACGACAACGACCTGGCGGTCACCGCGGTGCTGTCCGGCAACCGCAACTTCGAGGGCCGCATCAGCCCCGACGTGAAGATGAACTACCTGGCGTCGCCGCCGCTGGTCATCGCCTACGCGCTGGCCGGGACGATGGACATCGACATCCTCAACGACCCGATCGCCGAGGGCACCGACGGCCCCGTCTACCTGCGCGACCTGTGGCCCGAGCCGGAGGAGGTCGCCTCGATCGTCGAGTCGTCCATCGGGCAGGAGATGTTCGTCAAGGACTACGCCGACGTCTTCAAGGGCGACGAGCGCTGGACCGGCCTCGACATCCCGACCGGCAACCTGTTCGAGTGGGAGCCGTCGTCCACCTACGTCCGCAAGGCCCCGTACTTCGACGGCATGGGCGCCGAGCCGGAGCCGGTCACCGACATCCACGGCGCCCGCGTCCTGGCGAAGCTGGGCGACTCGGTCACCACCGACCACATCTCCCCGGCCGGGTCCATCAAGGTTGGCACGCCCGCCGCGCAGTACCTCCGGGACCACGGCGTCGAGATCAAGGACTTCAACTCCTACGGCTCGCGCCGCGGCAACCACGAGGTCATGATCCGCGGGACGTTCGCCAACATCCGGCTCCGCAACCAGCTCCTGGACGACGTCGAGGGCGGCTACACCCGCGACTTCACCCAGGACGGCTCGCCGCAGGCGTTCATCTACGACGCCTCGCGGAACTACATCGACCAGGGCATCCCGCTCGTGGTCATCGCCGGCAAGGAGTACGGCTCCGGCTCGTCCCGCGACTGGGCGGCGAAGGGCACCGCGCTGCTCGGCGTCCGCGCCGTCATCGCGGAGTCCTACGAGCGCATCCACCGCTCCAACCTGATCGGCCTCGGCGTCCTGCCGCTGCAGTTCAAGGACGGCGAGTCCGCCGCGTCCCTCGGCCTCACCGGCACCGAGACCTTCGACATCACGGGCGTCACCGCGATGAACGAGGGCGGCGTCCCGGACGAGGTCACGGTGAAGGCCGACGGCAAGGAGTTCACCGCCACCGTCCGCATCGACACCCCGGGTGAGGCGGACTACTACCGCAACGGCGGCATCCTCCAGTACGTCCTCCGCAACCTGATCCGCAAGTAACCCGCACCACGGCGACGGGCCGCTCCACCAGGGGCGGCCCGTTCCGTGTCCGGAGGCGTCGCCTTTCGGGCGGAGGCCGAAGCCGACGAAGGCTGTGGCGGCGAGCATCGGGCAGGCGGTGACCCTGCGGAAATCGCGCCAGGAGTGCTCCACCGCCCGGCGGGAATGGCCGTCCCGGAACCTCTGATTGGATCAAGGGATGGCTGGCATGAAGAAGATCGGCGATCTGGACGTCTTTCCGCTCTGCCTGGGCGGCAACGTCTTCGGCTGGACCACCGGCAAGGAGCGGTCGTTCGAGATCCTGGACGCCTACGCGGCGGCCGGCGGCGACTTCGTCGACACGTCCGACTCCTACATGGCGTCGGCGCCGGGCAACAGCGGCGGCGAGTCGGAGGCGATCATCGGGGAGTGGGCGGAGTCGCGCGGCAACCGGGACGACATCGTCATCGCGACCAAGGTGGGCAGGCACCCCGACCGCCAGGGGCTGGCCCCGGCGAACATCAAGGCCGCCGCGGACGACTCGCTGCGGCGGCTCCGCACCGACCGCATCGACCTGTACTACACGCACTTCGACGACCCGTCCGTGCCCGTCGAGGACATCATGACGGCACTGGACGAGCTGGTCACCGCGGGCAAGGTGCGGCAGATCGCGGTGTCCAACATCGAGCTGGACCGGCTGGAGGCGTCCCTGGAGTTCAGCGAGCGGGAGGGTACCGCCCGCTACGTGGCCATCCAGCCGCACTACAACCTGGTGTCCCGCGACACCTACGAGGGCCCGCGCCGCGACATCGCCGAACGGCACGGGCTGGCCGCCGTCCCGTACTACGGCCTCGCGTCGGGCTTCCTCACCGGCAAGTACCGTCCCGGCGCCAGCGTGGACAGCGTGCGCGCCGGGCGCGCGGCCAAGCACCTCGACACCGAGCGCGGACGCGCGGTGCTGGCCGCGCTCGACATCGTCGCCGAGGAGCAGGGCGCCGCCGTCGCGACCGTGGCGCTGGCCTGGCTCGCCGCGCAGCCGACCGTCGCCGCGCCCATCGCCAGCGCCCGCACCCTCGACCAGCTCCCGCCGCTCGTCGAGTCCGCCCGGACGACCCTGACCGACGACCAGCTCAAGCGCCTCACCGAGGCATCCGCCTGATGACGCTCTCCTCGGCCGGGATTCCGTCCCGACACGGGACCGACGCATCCGCCTGATGATGACCTGATAAGTCGGGATGTAGCGTCACACAACGTGCCGCATATCGACTTTCTCCTGGTCGGCGGGCTGGCGGCGCTGATCGGCGCGATCGTGCAGGGCAGCGTCGGCCTCGGCGTCGGCCTGGTCACGACCCCGATCGTGACGATGCTGTTCCCGTCGCTGATGCCGGGGGCGATCCTCGTGATCGCGCTGCTGCTTCCGCTCGCGACCCTCGCGCAGGAGGTCCGGCACGTCGAGGTGCGCGGGCTCGGCTGGGCCTTCGGCGGCCGGCTCGCCGGGACGCCGTTCGGGGTGTGGCTGGTGGCGGCCGTCCCCGACCGCGTCCTCGGCGTCATCATCGGCGCGATCGTCCTCGCCGCGCTCGCCATGACGGCGGGGGCGCGGGACGTGCCGCGCAACCGCCGGACGCTGGCCGCCGCCGGAGTCGTCTCCGGCACCACCGGGACCGCGTCCGGGATCGGCGGCCCGCCGATCGCGCTGCTCTACCAGCGTGAGAGCGGCCCGCGCGTCCGCGCGACCCTCGCCCTGTACTTCTTCGGCGGCACGCTGCTGTCCCTCACCGTCCTCGGCCTCGCGGGGCACCTTCCCGCCCGGCAGGTCGTCGCGGGCCTGGCCCTGCTTCCGTTCGTCCTCGCGGGGTTCCTCGTGGCCGGGCCGCTGCGCCGCTACCTGGACGCGGGACGCCTCCGCCTGGCGCTCCTCGTCGTCGTCGGAACGTCCGCGGTGGTGTTGATCGTCCGTAACCTGCTCTGATGCGTCCCGCGAAGGCGGCGCGTTCACGGTGCCGCCGGGCCGCCGGTAATTTTGTTCGATGCGTCCCACGAAGGCCGATCTGGAGGCCGCACGCGACCTCGTCATCCCCGACGTCCTTCCGCCGGACGGCGGGACGCTCCGCGTGCTGTTCAGCGGCATCAACTCGGGCCTCTACTCCGGCGCCACGGGGCACCATTTCGCGCGTCCGGGCAACCGCTTCTGGCCCGCCCTGCACCGCTCCGGCTTCACCGACCGGCTCCTGTCCCCGTCCGAGCAGGACCTCCTGCCGGGGTGCGGCCTCGGCATCACCAACCTGGTGCACCGCACGACCGCTCGCGCGGACGAACTGACCGACGACGAGCTCCGCGAAGGCGGACGCCGCCTGAAGGCCCTCGTCGACCGGTACCGTCCCGCTTACCTGGCCGTCGCCGGCGTCACCGCCTACCGCACCGCCTTCGGCCGTCCCCGCACCCGGATCGGCCCGCAGGACGAGACGTTCGGCGCGGCGCGCGTGTGGGTCCTCCCGAACCCGAGCGGCCTCAACGCGAGCTGGCAGCTCGACCGCCTCGCCGCCGAGTTCCGCCGCCTCCGCGAGGCCGCCGGCGCCCCTGGAGATCTCTGAGGCGTGCGGCACGTTCCTTGCCGCCATCTCGCCTCTGTGCTGATCTCCCGGTCGCGGCGGCTGCGCGCTCTCAGGTGGCGGGGTTGAGGGCGAACATCGTGTCGACCTCGTTGACCAGGGTGGGGTGGGGCTGCCACAGGTCGGTGCGGCCGAGGGCGACGATGGGGCGGGGGAGGGGGCGGACGGCGCCGAGGTGCCAGTGGTGGTGGCCGCGCTCCGCCCAGGGGCCGCAGTCGCAGGAGCCGCCCTGGACGGCGGCGGAGCAGACGTCGTCGAGGTCGGCGACGGCGATGACGGCGCCGATCGTGGCGAGCGGGTCGCGCGGGTCCCAGCCGGCGGCCTGGATCAGCGGCGAGTCGCAGGCCTTCAGGTCGACGCGCATGGAGGCGTGGACGAGGAGGGGGCCGCGGTAGGCGGTGGGCAGGCTCTGGTTCGAGACGGACCCGCCGCCACGCGCGATCGCGAACGCCCAGGGCTGCTGAACACTCATCGCCTGCACGCGGCCACCTCCACTGCTCGTCCCGTCTCCGTCGCCCCCGGGATCGCCGAGGCCCCGGCGGGATGCCGGTGTGCCGCGCGACGATGCCCGAGAGGCTAGGCGCATCCCGGCGAAATTGCCAACGGACGGGTCGAAAGGGTTGATGTCCGTCATGGGACGGCTGCCGGGCCGTTCGACTCCCATGCGGATCTCCTTCGATCACCCATGTGACGCATGAGAACGGGGTCGGGTTGACGTGCTCATGCGACTTATCCCTTGAGTGCTCCCGCCATGAGGCCGCGCATGAAGAAACGGCCCAGCAGCAGGTAGACGAGCAGGGTCGGCAGGGACGCAAGAAGCGCCGATGCCATCTGCTGGTTGTACTGGACGGCGACCGCTCCCGAGCCCGCGGTGTTGTTCAGCATCACGGTGACCGGCCAGCTGTCGGGGGCCCCGAGGAACACCGCGAACAGGAAGTCGTTCCACATCGAGGTGAACTGCCAGATCAGCGTCACCGCGAACGCCGGCGCCGACACGGGCAGGATCACCGACCAGTACGTGCGCAGCATGCCGGCGCCGTCCACGCGGGACGCCTCGATCAGCTCGTCCGGAATCGTGACGTAGTAGTTCCGGAAGATGAGCGTGCAGATCGGGATGCCGTACACGACGTGCGCGAGGACGAGGCCGCGGATCGTGCCCGAGAGTTCCATGTCCGTCAGGAGCCCCGCCAGCGGGATCATGACCGCCTGGTACGGGATGAACATGCCGAACAGGAACAGGGTGAAGACGACGTCCGCGCCCGGGAAACGCCATTTGGACAGGACGAAGCCGTTCAGCGAGCCGAGCACGGCCGAGATGATCGACCCGGACACGGCGATCTTGACGCTGTTCTCCAGGCCCGGCCTCAGCGCGTCCCACGCCGAGCTCCAGCCGGACGTGCTCCAGTGGCCCGGCAGGCTCCACGCGCTGCTCGGGTCCGCCTCGTCCAGCGGCTTGAAGCTGGTGACGATCAGGACGTAGACGGGGATGAGGAACAGCAGCACGAACGCCAGCAGGACGACCAGCTTCACCGCCTGCACGGTGCCGGACGAGCGGCCCGGCGCGCCCACGGCGGTCATCGGGTCCGCTCCGATCGGACGGACCAGACCAGGTACGGGATCACCAGGACGGCCACCGCGACGAGCATGTAGGTGGCGATGGTGGCTCCGTTGGCCGGGTCGTGCCGGTCGAAGATCTCCACGTAGGTGGCGATGGCCGGCACATAGGTGATGATCTGCTTGCCCGCGATCGCCATGATCAGGTCGAACACCTTGAGCGAGATGTGCCCGAGGATGATCAGCGCGGACAGCGTCACCGGGCGGAGCTGCGGGAACACCACGTACCGGTACACCTTCCACTCGGACGCGCCGTCCACCCGCGCCGCCTCGCGCAGATCCTCGGGGACGCTGCGGAACCCGGCCAGATACAAAGCCATGACATATCCGGACATCTGCCAGATGGCGGGGAGGGCCATCGCCGCCATGCCCCAGTCCGGGTCCTGCCACCAGCTGTTCGACAGGAACCCGAGATGGATCTTGTCGAACAGCTGGTTGAACCCGACGGCGCGCTGCGGCGGCGCCGGGTTCATCAGCCATCGCCACACCACCCCGCTGGCGATGAACGACACCGCCATCGGGAACAGGTACACGACGCGGAAGCCCGCCTCCGCGCGGACGCCCTTGTCCATGAGGAACGCCAGGAACGCGCCCAGGACGAGCGCGCCGACGACGAACACGGCGGTGAACAGCAGCGCGTGCTTCACCGCCCCCGGCCAGCTCGGCTGGGACCACAGGTCGACGAAGTTCCTGCCCTTGTCGAACCCGTACTCGGAGATCTCGTCGTGCTTGCCGCTCAGCGCGACCCGCGTGTTCCAGAACAGCAGCCCGTAGACGAACAGGCCGATCGCGACGATGGACGGCGAGACCAGCAGCAGCCCCGGCAGCCACTTGCGGCTGCGCCGGACGAACGACGAGCGGTGCTCCTCCGGCGCCTCCCGGCGGCCGGGGCCGGCTGCTTTCAGGCCCTCTTCCGAGGCGGTCACTGTCCGCTGTTCTTGGCGGCGCTCACCAGCCCCTGCTGGAGCTTGGCCACGTCCTTGTTCTGCAGGAACAGGCCGATCGCGGTGTCGATGTCGGTGTGCCACTTGTTATTGGCGTTCACACCGTGCCAGAACGAGCCCGCGAGCTTGGTCTGCGGGTTGTTCCACTCCTCGAACGCGGTCTGCAGGTAGCCGGTGTAGAGGCTCTTGTCGGCGTCCTTGCGTGCGGGGATGGAGCCCTTCTTCGGGTTGAAGAGGTCCTGGCCCTCCTTGCTGGAGACCTCCTTCAGCCACGCGGTCGCCCCGGCGCGGTGCGGCGCGCCCTTGGGCAGGGTGAAGCTGTCCGAGAGCCACATGTAGGTGCCCTCGGTGCCCGGAGCCGGCGCGTACTTGAAGTCGACGTCGAGCTTCTTGCCGAGGCCGTTGGGGGCGGCGCCGACGAAGTAGCCGTACGCCCAGTCGCCCATGATGTTGAACGCGGCCTTGTCGTCCACGACGGCCTTCGCGGCGCCCTGCCAGTCGGTGGACGCGGCCTCCAGCGTCGTGTACTTCATGATCTCGCCGAAGTCGTTCAGCGCCTTGGTGATCGCCGGGGTGCTCCAGTCGGCGCCCGGCTTCCACAGTGCGTTGTAGCCGTCGGTGCCGAGGCTGCCGAGCAGGACGTTCTCCAGCAGGTGGTCGGCCGTCCACTGCGCGCCGAGCGACAGCGGGATCTTCTTCGTCTTGTCCTTGACGGCCTTCAGCGCCGTGATGAACTCGGAGACCGACTTCGGCGGCCCGCCGACCCCGGCGTCCTTGAGGATGTCCGGGTTGTACCAGAGCACGTTGGACCGGTGGATGTTCACCGGCACCGAGTAGATGTGCCCCTTGTAGGTGATCTGGTCGAGGAGCTGCTGCGGGTAGACCGACTTCAGGTTGTTCTGCTGGTAGAAGTCGTCCAGCGGCTCGATCTGCCCGGCCTTGATGTAGTCGAGGAGTTCCGCGCCGGCGTGGCCCTGGAACGAGTCCGGCGGCTTGCGGTTCTGCAGCCGGCTCGCCAGGACGGCCTTCGCCTGCGTCCCCGACCCGCCGGCGATCGCCGCGTTGACGAACTTCGTACCGGGATTCTTCTTCTCGAAGTCGGCCTGCATGGCCTGCAGCCCGTCGGCCTCGCCCGGCCCCGTCCACCAGGAGAAGACCTCGACCTCGGAGCTGTCGTTCTTGGAGTCTCCGCCGCCGTCACCGCCGCAGCCCGACATGGCGAGGGCACCGGTCATGGCCACGGCCGCGAAGACCGTCCAGCGGCGCCGGAAAGCACGTACTCGCATCGTCCGTCCCTTCGGTAACCCCGGGAGGGCAAGCGTCCGTTCGGACGAGCGCGCCGGTCAACACCGGGGACGGAAAAGTGATCAAGAGGTGATGCGGGGCGGGCGGACCTACCAGGCGAGCGCGGGCGGCAGCCCTCCCGGCCCGGCGTCCGGCCAGTCGAGCGGGGCGCCGAGCGGCGCCAGCTCGGCGAGCTGCAGCCGGTACCAGGGCGAGGACTCGGGCCGCTCCGCCAGCTCCAGGCAGCGCTCCCACGGCCACCACTCGGCCGCCTCGACCTCGCCGGGGTTCGGGTGGACGGCCCCGTCCGCGACGGTGGCGCGCACGACGGGGCAGCGCTCGTGCTCGACGGTCCCGTCCGCGGCGACGGCCCGGTACCGGAAGCGCGGCAGGACGGACGTGAGCGACGCCGCCGGCATGCCCAGCTCGTCGCGCAGCCGCCGCAGCACGGCGTCGCGCAGCTTCTCGCCCGGTGCGGGATGGCCGCAGCAGCTCCCCGTCCAGACACCGGGGAACGTTCCCTTGTCCAGGGCGCGCTGCGTGATCAGGACACGACCTTCCGTGTCGACCACGTAGCAGGAGAAGGCCAGGTGGTACGGCGTGTCCCTGTGGTGGCTGGCGCTCTTCGGAGCGGTTCCGACGGCTTCGTCGTCCGCGTTGAGCAGCACGATCTCTTCGACGCCCATGCTCTACTCCTACCCCATCCCCGGCGAGGAGGCGGCTTTTTCACACCCGGCGCGCGCGTGCCCCTCGGCGCGTCGGGGGCGAACCGGGATTAAACTCGGAACGGCCCGAGACAGGGGAGACCCGATCCCCGACGGAGGAGTTGAAACGAGTGAGCTTGCTGGAGTCGATCAAAGGTCCCGACGACCTCAAACGACTGGACGCCGCTCAACTGTCTCGGCTCGCGGAGGAGATCCGCGAGTTCCTCGTTCAGGCGGTCTCCAAGACCGGCGGGCATCTGGGGCCCAACCTCGGCGCGGTCGAGCTGACGATCGCGCTGCACCGCGTCTTCGACTCGCCGCACGACAAGATCCTCTTCGACACGGGGCACCAGGCCTACGTGCACAAGATGCTCACCGGCCGGCACGACTTCGAGCTGCTGCGCAGGCGCGGCGGCCTGTCGGGCTACCCGAGCCGCGCCGAGTCCGAGCACGACGTCATCGAGAACTCGCACGCCTCGACCGCGCTCTCGTACGCCGACGGGTTCGCCAAGGCGTTCCAGCTGCGCGGCGAGCCCGACCGCGCGGTGGTCGCGGTGGTCGGTGACGGCGCGCTGACCGGCGGCATGTGCTGGGAGGCGCTCAACAACATCGCCGCCGGCGTCGACCGTCCCGTCATCATCGTCGTGAACGACAACGGACGGTCGTACTCGCCGACGATCGGCGGCCTCGCGTCCCACCTCGCCGACCTGCGCGTCACCCAGGGCTACGAGAACGCGCTCGACCTCATCAAGAAGACGGTGCCGCGCGCCCCGGTCGTCGGCAACCTCACCTACGAGGCGCTGCACGGCATCAAGAAGGGCCTCAAGGACGTCCTGCAGCCGCAGGCCATGTTCGAGGACCTCGGCATGAAGTACGTCGGCCCGATCGACGGCCACGACGAGGACGCCGTCGAGCGCGCCCTGCGCCGCGCGCGTGGGTTCGGCCGCCCGGTCATCGTGCACTGCATCACCACCAAGGGGCGCGGCTACGCCCCGGCGGAGAACGACACCGAGGACTGCATGCACGGCGGCGGCGCGTTCGACCCCGCCACCGGCAAGTTCGTCACCAAGAAGGGCGGCCCCGCCTGGACGAAGGTCTTCGGCGAGGAGATGGTGGCGATCGGCCGGGAGCGCCGCGACGTCGTCGGCATCACCGCCGCGATGCTCTACCCGGTCGGGCTCGCGCCGTTCGCGGAGGCGTTCCCCGACCGCATCTTCGACGTCGGCATCGCCGAGCAGCACGCCGTCACGTCCGCCACCGGGCTCGCCATGGGCGGCCTGCACCCGGTCGTGGCGGTGTACGCGACGTTCCTCAACCGCGCCTTCGACCAGGTCCTGATGGACACGGCGCTCCACAGGCAGCCCGTCACGTTCGCCTTGGACCGCTCCGGCGTGACCGGTGACGACGGCGCCAGCCACAACGGCATGTGGGACATGTCGATCCTGCAGCTGGTGCCCGGCATGCGCATCGCCGTTCCGCGCGACGGCGCGCGGCTGCGCGAGCTGCTGCGCGAGTGCGTCGCCGTCTCCGACGGGCCGACCGCGATCCGGTACCCGAAGGGCCCGGCGGCCGCCGACATCGAGGCGATCGGCAAGGCCGGCGGGATGGACGTGCTGGCCCGCCACGACGGCTCCAACGGCACCCGCGTCCTGCTGGTGGCGGCCGGCTCGATGGCGGCGCCGGCGGTCGAGGCGGCCGGGCTCGTCGCCGCGCAGGGCATCGGCGTCACCGTCGTCGACCCGCGCTGGGTGAAGCCGCTCGACCCGGCGCTGCTCGACCTCGCCCGCGACCACGCGCTCGTCGCCGTCGCGGAGGACAACGGCCGCACCGGCGCCGTCGGCGACGCCGTGGCACGGCTGCTGCGCGACAACGGGGTGGACGCCCCGATCCGCACGTTCGGCATCCCGCAGGAGTTCCTCGACCACTCCTCGCGGGGCGAGATCCTCATCGACATCGGCCTGACGCCGCAGGCGCTCGCCCGCGACGTCACCGAGTACGTCGCCCGCATCACCTCGACGGATGCCGAGACCGCGGACGCGACGGAGGCGGAGACGTCGGACGAGAAGCCCTGACCCTGCCGAGCGGGCGCCGGACGCATCGGTGACGTCCGGCGCCCGCGGGCTTTACACGCCGTCGGCGGACATGAGCCGCCAGGAGTGGGTGATGGACGCGGCGGACGTGCCGAGTTCGCGTCCCGAGTACGTCCACCGCCCGCGCAGGCGCCAGGGGCGTCCGGCGCCGTCCTGGACGAAGACCTGCAGCGGGAAGCAGGCGTCGTGCGCGCGGATGACGCCCGCCGGGTCGACCGAGGGGTCGAGCCTGGGCTCGCCCTCGCACCGCACGCCCATGACGGACGTGCGCGGATCCTGGCGCAGGAGCCCCTGCGTCAGGTCGTACACGAGTACGGACACGTAGTCGGGGCCCAGCCACCTGAGGTCGGGGACGGTCTCGGGTGGGGGGAACCCGTACAGTTCTGGACCGCCGGTCACACGCCGCACCGTAGCGCCCGCGTCACATGTCCGTCACTACCTTGCCGGTGGGGAATTCGCGAGAAGATGAATTACACGGGCGTCACTCTGCGCCGCGGCAGGCGGAGGTCATCGCCTCCCAGCGGGCCAGCTTGACCCGCTCGCCGCGGTCGAGGCTCCGCGCGAGGGCGATCTCGGCCGCGTCGAGCTTGAGCCAGTCGGTGTAGGTGACGATGGGCAGCCCGCGCGCCTCCAGCAGTTCCTCGATGGTGCGCTTCGGCGCCGAGTCGCTCTCGGCGGCGTCCGCCAGGAGGTTGCGGACGGTCTCGGCGGCGTCGGACTTGTTGGTGCCGACGACACCGGACGGGCCGCGCTTGATCCACCCGGCGACGTACTCGCCGGGGACGGGCGCGCCGTCGGGCCCGAGGATCCGGCCGCCCTCGTTGGGGACGACGTGGGAGCGCTCGTCGAACGGGACGCCGTCCAGCGGGACGCTCTGGTACCCGACCGAGCGCAGCACCATGCCGACGGGCAGCGTCTCGAACTCGCCGGTGCCGACGACGCGGCCCGACTCGTCCAGCTCCGTCTTCTCCAGCTTGAGGCCCTCGACGCGGCCGGTGCCGAGGATCTCGGCGGGCGCGCGCCAGAACCGGACGTCGATGTGCCGGGCCCGCCCGGGGGCGGGCTCGCCCGTCCAGGCGTTGAGAGCCTTGATGTTGCCGCCGGTCTTGCGGTCGCTCGCGGCCAGTTCGGCGCTCGCCGGGTCGAGGTCCATGTCCTCGGGCCGGACGTGGATGCTCGCGTTGGGCAGCTCGCCCAGTTCGCGGGCCTCCTTCGTGGTGAACTTCGCCTGCGCGGGGCCGCGCCGCCCGATCATGTGGACGCGCTTGACCCGGCTGCGCGACAGCGCCTCGATGACCTGCTCGGGCACGTCGGTGTCGCGCAGCTCGCCGGCCGTCTTCGCGAGGATGCGGACGACGTCGACGGCGACGTTGCCGACGCCGACGACCGCGACCTCCTCCACGGACAGGTCGAACTCGTGGTCGGCGGCGTCGGGGTGCCCGCAGTACCAGTTCACGAAGTCGGTGGCGGCGATGCTGCCGGGCAGCTCCTCGCCGGGGATCCGCATCTGCCGGTCGACCATCGCGCCCGTCGCGTAGATGACGGCGTCGTAGCAGTCGAGCAGGTCCGCGCGGGTGATGTCGCGGCCCAGCTCGACGCAGCCGAAGAACCGGACGCCGGGATTCTCCAGGACCCTCTGCAGGTACCGGGCGATCGACTTGATGGACGTGTGGTCGGGAGCGACGCCGTAGCGGACGAGCCCGTACGGCGTCGGCAGCCGGTCGAACACGTCCACCCGGACGTCGCCGCCGGTCTGCTTGACGAGGGCCTCGGCGGCGTAGATCCCCGCCGGGCCGGAACCGATCACCGCGACGAGCACTGGAGAAGCCATGCGGGCCATTGTGCCCACCCGGGGCCCAAATGCCTACCGTGAGTCCCGTCACGGCGGGGCGGGTCAGTGCTTGGCGGAGGGCGGTTCGGCGACCTGGACGCGGCTGTGCCGGTAGCCGTAGGAGGCGTAG
This sequence comes from Actinomadura latina NBRC 106108, assembly GCF_001552195.1. Lineage (GTDB taxonomy): Bacteria > Actinomycetota > Actinomycetes > Streptosporangiales > Streptosporangiaceae > Spirillospora > Spirillospora latina. The sequence goes on along the minus strand of NZ_BCQS01000014.1, from coordinate 21,320 downwards.
ACGATGGTGCCGACGACCATCCAGGCGAGGAACCGCAGCCACGTCTCGACGGGCAGGTTGATCATCACGAACAGGCAGGCGAGCACGGACAGGACCGGGATGACCGGCACCCACGGGGTGCGGAACGCGCGCGGCAGGTCCGGCCGGGTGCGGCGCAGGATCATCACGGCGATGGAGACGACGAGGAACGCGAACAGCGTGCCGATGTTGACCAGCTCGGCGAGTTCCGAGAGCGGGATGAACCCGGCGAGGACGGCGACGATCACGCCCATGATGACGGTCGACCGGTAGGGGGTGCCGAAGCGCGGGTGGACGACCGAGAGCCAGGGCGGCATGAGGCCGTCCCGGCCCATCGCGAAGAAGATCCGGCTCTGCCCGAGCAGCAGGATCATCACGACGGTGGTGAGGCCGATCACCGCGCCGACGCTGATGATGGTGGCGAAGACGGGGTGGCCGACGGCCTTGAACGCGTCCGCCAGCGGCGCCTCCGCGCTCAGCTGGGTGTAGTTCTGCATGCCGGCGACGACGGTCGACACCGCGGCGTACAGGACGGCCGTGACGAGGAGGGAGCCGATGAGCCCGATGGGCAGGTCCCGCTTCGGGCGGCGGGCCTCCTCCGCGGCGGTGGCGACGATGTCGAAGCCGATGTAGGCGAAGAACACGATCGCGACGGCGGCGAAGATGCCGAGCCAGCCGAAGCTGACCGGCGTGATCCCGAATATCACCTGCAGGAGGGGCGCCTTCAGGCCGCTCACCTCCGCGGTCGACTGCGAGGGCGGGATGAAGGGCTTGTAGTTGGCGCCCTTCACGAAGAACAGCCCGGCGAAGATCACCAGCAGCACCACCGACACCTTGATCGCGACGACGACCGCGTTGATCCGCGAGGAGATCTTGATGCCGAGGATCAGCAGCCAGGTCACCAGCAGCACCAGGCAGATGGCGGGGACGTTCACCGTCCCGCCCTCGCCCGGCGGCGCGGCGATCGACGCCGGCAGGGTGATCCCGATGCTGTCCAGCAGGGAGGCGAAGTAGCCCGACCAGCCGACCGACACCACGGCGGCGCCGAGCGCCATCTCCAGGATGAGGTCCCAGCCGATGATCCAGGCGGGGAACTCGCCGAGCGTCGCGTAGGAGAACGTGTAGGCCGACCCGGCGACCGGGACGGTCGAGGCGAACTCGGCGTAGCACAGCGCGGCGAGGCCGCACACGACGGCGGCGAGGATGAACGACAGCGCGACGGCGGGGCCGGCCTTCTCCCTGGCGACCTGCCCGGTGAGGACGAAGATGCCGGTGCCGATGATGACGCCGACGCCGAAGACGGTGAGGTCGAGCGCGGAAAGGTCGCGCCGGAGCCGGTGCGCGGGCTCCTCGGTGTCCTGGATCGACTGCTCCACCGATTTCGTCCGCAGCACGTTCATGCTCGGTGCCCCTCCGCGTCCCGTGGTACTCGGCCGTCTGCCGTATGCCCATATGTGCGCGGCTTATGATCAGTTCAAACGGCGGCGGGTCCGTGACGTGCGGAAATGCCGGAGAAGAGGCGTCCCGAACCACGTTCGGGACGCCTCTTCACCGGGAGCGGCCGGGGATCGGGGCGGGCGGATCAGGCGGGCAGGGAGGCGACCCCCGGCTCCAGGAAGCGGCGGCCGGCCGCCTTCTCGGCGACGCCCGACCTGTCCAGGTACGGGGTGATGCCGCCGAGGTGGAACGGCCAGCCCGCGCCGAGGATCATGCAGAGGTCGATGTCCTCCGGAGCCGCGACGACGCCCTCGTCCAGCATGATGCGGATCTCGTCGGCGAGCGCGGCCAGCGCCCGGTCGAGGACCTGCTCCTCGGTGGACGGGCTCGTCCCGCCGGCGAAGATCTCCACGACTTCGGGGTCGAGGGAGAAGTCCGGCAGGTACACGCCGGACTTGCCGGCCGCCACCATCTTCGCGAGGTTGTCCGACAGCGGGAACCGGTCCGGGAACGCGCCGTGCAGGGTCTCGTTGACGTGCAGCGCGATCGCCGGGCCGACGAGGCCCATCAGGACGAACGGCGGCATCGGCAGGCCGAGCGGCGCGGCGGCCCGCTCCGCGACCTCGATCGGGGTGCCCTCGTCGACCGTCTGGACGATCTCGGCGAGCAGCCGCAGCAGGACGCGGTTGACCACGAACGCCGGGGCGTCCTTGACCAGCACGCACGACTTCTTCAGCGCCCTGCCGGTCGCGAACGCCGTGGCGAGCGCGGCGTCGCCGGTCCGCTCGCCCCGGACGATCTCCAGCAGCGGCAGCACCGCGACCGGGTTGAAGAAGTGGAAGCCGACCACGCGCTCGGGGTGCTTCAGCCCGGACGCCATCTCGGTGACCGACAGGGAAGAGGTGTTGGTCGCGAGGACGCACTCGGCCGAGACGTACTCCTCGACCTCGGCGAACACCCGCCGCTTGACCGACATCTCCTCGAACACCGCCTCGATGACGAAGTCGGCGTCGGCGAACGCGTCCTTCGTCAGCGAGCCGGAGATGAGCGACTTGAGGCGGTTCGCCTTGTCGGGGGAGACGCGGCCCTTGCCGAGCAGCTTGTCGATCTCGCCGTGCGCGTAGCCGACGCCCTTGTCCAGGCGCTCCTGGTCGAGGTCGGTCAGCACGACCGGCACCTCCAGGCGGCGCGCGAACAGCAGCGCGAGCTGCGAGGCCATCAGGCCCGCGCCGACGACGCCGACCTTGGTGACCGTGCGGGCCAGGGACCTGTCGGGCGCCCCGGCGGGCTTCTTCGCGCGCTTCTGGGTGAGGTCGAACGCGTACAGGCCGGCGCGCAGCTCATCGCTCATGATGAGGTCGGCCAGGGCCTCGTCCTCCGCGGCGAAGCCCTCGTCGCGGCCGCGGTCCTTGGCGGCGGCGACGAGATCGAGGGCGCGGGTGAAGGAGGGGGCGGCGCCGTGCAGCTTGCCGTCCAGGTTCCAGCGGGCCATCGCGACGGCGTCGTCCCACGCCTTGCCCTTGTCGACCTCGGGCCGGGTGACGGTGATGTCGCCGTTGAGGACGCGTGCCGTCCAGGCCAGCGACTCCTCCAGGAAGTCGGCCGAGTCGAAGATCGCGTCGGCGATGCCCAGCTCGTACGCCTGCCTGCCCTTGAGCGTCCGGTTCTGCGCGAGCGGGTTCTCGATGACGACCTTGAGCGCCTTCTCCGCGCCGATCAGGTTCGGCAGCAGGTACGTCCCGCCCCAGCCGGGCACCAGGCCGAGGAACGCCTCGGGCAGCGCGAACGCCGGGACTCCGGACGAGATCGTCCGGTACGCGCAGTGCAGGCCGATCTCGACGCCGCCGCCCATCGCCGCGCCGTTGTAGTAGGCGAACGACGGGACGCCCAGCTCACCGAGCCGCCGGAACACGTCGTGGCCCAGCTTGCCGATGGCCTGTGCGTCCTCCCGGCTCGTGATGAGCGGGACGCCCTTGAGGTCGGCGCCGACCGCGAAGATGAACGGCTTGCCGGTGACGCCGACGGCGGCGATGTCATCGCGTCCGGCGATCGTGTCGATGGCGGCGTTCAGCTCGGCGAGGCCGTTGGGGCCGAAGGTGTTCGGCTTGGTGTGGTCGAAGCCGTTGTCCAGTGTGATGAGCGCGAGCGTGCCCGCGCCGTAGGGGAGTGCCACGTCCCGTACGTGCGCGTGCGTGACGACCTCGTCGCCGAAGACTTCTCCAAGACCGCTCACTGTGCTCCCCCCGGGGGCGGTCCCCCGGACCCCCCGAACGACTCCGTCGCTCATTTGCCGTCCTCCCAGTTGACGTTCTCCCAGAGGACGGTTCCGCCCATGCCCATGCCCACACACATCGTGGTCAGCCCGTAGCGCACGTCGGTGCGCTCCTCGAACAGGCGCGCGAGCTGGTTCATCAGCCGGACGCCGGACGAGGCGAGCGGGTGGCCGAGCGCGATCGCGCCGCCCCACGGGTTCACCCGCGCGTCGTCATCGGCGATCTTGAAGTGCTCGAGGAACGCGAGCACCTGCACGGCGAACGCCTCGTTGATCTCGATGAGGCCGATGTCGTCCATCGTCAGGGAGTTGCGGGCGAGGAGCTTCTCGGTCGCGGGGACGGGCCCGATGCCCATGACCTCCGGCTCCACCCCGGCGAACGAGAAGTCGACCAGCCGCATCTTCGGCGCGAGGCCGAGGTCGCGGGCGACGTCCTCGGCCGCCAGCAGGCAGGCGGTGGCGCCGTCGTTGAGCCCGGCGGCGTTCCCGGCGGTGACGTTGCCCTGCACGCGGAACGGGGTCTTCAGCTTGGCGAGGTCGTCCAGCGTGGTGCCGGGGCGCGGCGGCTCGTCCTCGGTGGCGAGCCCCCACCCCTTCTCGGCGGAGCGGATCGCGGTCGGCACGAGGTCCGGCTGGATCTTCCCGGCGGCGTAGGCGGCGGCGACCTTCTGCTGGCTGCGCACGGCGTAGGCGTCCGCGCGCTCCTTGCTGATGCCGGGGAACCGGTCGTGCAGATTCTCCGCCGTCGTGCCCATGACCAGGGCGGACGGGTCGACGAGCTTGTCGGCGAGGAACCGCGGGTTCGGGTCGACGCCCTCGCCCATCGGGTGCCGTCCCATGTGCTCGACGCCGCCGGCGATGACGACGTCGTAGGAGCCGAACGAGATCCCGGCGCCGGACGTGGTGACGGCGGTCATCGCGCCCGCGCACATCCGGTCGATGGCGTAGCCGGGCACGCTCTTCGGCAGCCCGGCCAGGACGGCGGCGGACCGCCCGATGGTCAGTCCCTGGTCGCCGGTCTGCGTGGTGGCGGCGATGGCGACCTCGTCCACCCGGTCGGGTGGGAGGGACGGGTTGCGGCGCATCAGCTCGCGGATGGCGCGGACGACCAGGTCGTCGGCGCGGGTCTCCGCGTACAGGCCCTTGGGGCCGGCCTTGCCGAACGGCGTGCGGACGCCGTCGACGAACACGACGTCGCGTGCGGTGCGAGGCACGGATCGTCCTCCCTGCGGTGGGCTCGGGCTCGGTGGGGGTCGTCGAGCCTCGTGCCGCCCCTGCCTTCGACGGCGGCACGAGTGCCCGCGACAGCGATGCTACTCGCTGGTAACCAACAATGCTACTCGTCAGTAACCACTGACCCGCCGCTGCCCTTGTTCGGTCATTGACGGGTGAGTAACGTGGCGGGGGAGGAGGCACGGTGACGCACGCGAGGCCCGCGTACCGGCCGGGGATGCGCCGGCGGATCGGGCATATCCGCGATCTCGCCGCGCTCCTGCTGCGCACCGGACTGCTGTTCGCCGGCGGCCCGCGCCGGATGCTCCGGCAACTCGGCGCGCTGCGGCGCTGGGGCACCACGCTCGCCGGTCTCGTCGCCTCGTCCGCGGTGCGGTCGCCGTCCCGCCCCGCGCTGATCGACGACGAGGGCGTCCTCACCTTCGCCGAACTGGACGAGCTGGCCGCCCGCCTCGCCGCCGGGCTGCCGCTGCACGGCCCCCGCCCGCGCGTCGGTGTCCTGTGCCGCAACCACCGGGGGATGGCGCTGACGCTCGTCGCCTGCTCCCGGCGCGGCGCCGAGGTCGTCCTGCTCAACACCGGTTTCGGAACGGGCCAGATCCGCGCCGTGCTCGGTGAGCTGCGGCCCGCCCTCATCGTCGCCGACGCCGAGTTCGCGCCGCTGCTGGCCAACGTGCCCATCGCGCTGCGCCGCAACGTGCTGTGGGCCGACCGCCGCCCGCCGGCCGGGATGCCGCTCGCCGCGCCCGTCCCGCTCGCGGCGCTGCCGCCCGCGCCGCGTCCCGCCGTGGAGGCGGCCCCCCGCCCCGCCGCCGGGCCGGGGCCCGGCATCGACGAGATCATCGGCTCGGCGCCCGCGTCCGGCGCGGCGGCCGGGCCGCCGCAGATCCAGAGCCGCACGATCATGCTCAGCTCGGGCACCACCGGACGCCCCAAGGGCGCCCGCCGCCCGCCCCGGCCGGGCCTGTGGCCGCTCGCCTCGATGACGTCCCGGATCCCGCTGCGCGCCCGGCAGACGATGATCGTCGAGGCGCCGCTGTTCCACACCTGGGGGTACGCCGCGCTGCAGATGGCCTGGGCGCTGCGGGCACCGGTCGTCCTGCACCGCCGGTTCGACCCCGAGCAGACGCTGCGGGCCATCGCGTCCCACCGCGACGCCACCGTCTTCGCCGTCCCGGTCATGTGCCAGCGGATCCTGGAGCTGGCCCCGGAGGTCCGCGGCCGCCACGACACGTCCTCGCTGCGGATCTTCGCGCTGAGCGGCGCCGTGCTGCCCGGCGACCTCGCCACCCGGTTCATGGACGCGTTCGGCGACCGGCTCTACAACGTCTACGGGTCCACTGAGGCGTCCTGGGTGTCCATCGCCACCCCGCGCGACCTGCGGCTCGACCCGCGCACCGCCGGGCGCCCGCCGCGCAACACGGCACTGGCGATCCTGGACGCCGACGGCCGCAGCGTGGGCCGCTCCACCCGCGGGCAGATCTTCGCCGCGAACGAGCTGCTGTTCGAGGGCTACACGGGCGGCGAGCCGATGGAGGTCCGCGACGGGCTGCTCGCCACCGGCGACCTCGGCCACATCGACCACCGCGGCCTGCTGTTCGTCGAGGGCCGCAGCGACGGGATGGTGGTGTCCGGCGGCGAGAACGTCCTCCCGAAGGACGTGGAGGACGCGCTGCTGAAACTGCCCGAGGTCCAGGAGGTCGCGATCACCGGGGTGCCCGACGACGAGTGGGGGCAGCGGCTCGCCGCCTACATCGTCCTGCGGCCGGGTGCCCGGCTCGACGCGGACGCCGTCCGCGAGTACGTCCACGCGCAGGTCGCCCGGTACGCGGCGCCGCGCGACGTGCACTTCATCGCCGAGCTGCCGCGCAACGCGACCGGCAAGGTCGTGACCCGCTGGCTCAGCGCGCGCCCAGGCCGGCCGCTACCGGAGGGGCATGTGGAGTGGCCGCGTCCGCGGGCAGCCGGACTGTGATCGACAGGCCGCCGTCCGGCCGCGGCACCGTCTCGATCGTGCCGCCGTGCGCGTTCACCACGGCCCGGACGATCGACAGGCCGAGGCCCGCGCCGTCCCTGGACCCCGTCCGGTCGGCGCGCAGCCGCCGGAACGGCTCGAAGATCGCCGCGACCTCGTAGCCGGGGACGGGCCGCCCGGTGTTGACGACCTGGAGGAACGCCTCCCCGTCCCGCGTTCCGGTGCGGACCCAGACACGGCCGTCCCGCACGTTGTACTTCACGGCGTTCTCCAGCAGGTTCACCGCGCAGCGCTCCAGCAGGACGGGATCACCGGTCACGACCGCCGGCGCGAGCCTCGCCTCCACGTCGACCGCCGGGTCGTCGAGCTGGTCGAGCGCGCTGCGGACCACGTCCGGCAGCGGAGTGCTCACCCGGGTGCCGGGTTCCCGCTCGGACTTGGCGAGCAGCAGCAGGCCCTCGATGAGCCGCTCATGCCGGGCGGTGTTGCCGAGCAGGACGTCCGCGAGCGCCTTCGTCTCCGGCGGGTTCTTCCGGCTCGCCAGCGCGACCTCCAGCACCGTCCGGTTGATGGTCAGCGGCGTGCGCAGCTCATGCGAGGCGTTCGCGACGAACCGCCGCTGGGCGTCGAACGCGCGGTTCAGCCGGTCCAGCATCCGGTCGAACGTGTCGGCCAGGTCCTTGATCTCGTCCTGGGGGCCGTCCAGCGCGATCCGCTCGTGCATGTTGCTCTCCGAGAGCCGGCGCGCCGTCGCCGTCACCCTGTGCAGCGGCCGCAGCATCCGCCCGGCGACCAGGTACCCGATCACCACCGCGACGACGCCGAGCACCAGCATCGTGACCAGCGAACTCTGCAGCAGCTGCGCCAGCACATCGTGCTTCTGCTGCGCCAGCTGCCGGTCGGCATCGGCCTTCAACGCCATCAGCTGGCTCATGTCGCCGTCGAGCGCCATGGCCCGCAGCCGCGAGAGCGCCTCCGGGTCGATGTCGCCGCGGGCAGAGAGCCGGTTGTCCATCGTCCGGACGGTCAGCAGGTACGTCACCGAGACCAGTACCGCCGAGGTCACCAGGAACAGCGACCCGTACACCAGCGTCAGCCGCGTCCGGACGCTCAGCTTCTTCACCGCCGGCCTCTTCACATCGCCTCCAGCCGGTAGCCGGAGCCCGTCACGGTCTCGATCACCGGCGGCTGCCCGAGCTTCCGCCGAAGCGTCGCCATCGTGACCCGGACGATGTTGCTGAACGGGTCGATGTTCTCGTCCCACGCCCGCTCCAGCAGCCGCTCGGCGGACACCACACCGCCCTCGGCCCGCATCAGTTCTTCCAGCACGGCGAACTCCTTCTTGGTCAGCCGCAGCTCCCGCCCGTCCCGTGCGGCCTTCCTCCGGTACGGATCGAGCCGGATCCCCCTGCCCTCCAGCACCGGCGGCACGGGCACCCCCGACCTCCTGGCCAGCGCCCGCACCCGCGCGACCAGCTCACTGAACACGAACGGCTTCGGCAGATAGTCGTCGGCCCCGAGCGACAGGCCGTCCACCCGATCATCGACATCCGAGGCCGCCGTGAGCATCAGAATCCGCCCGGGACTCCGCCGCCCCACCAGCTCCCGGCACACGTCGTCCCCGTGCACCGCAGGCAGATCCCGGTCGAGGACCACGACGTCGTACTCGTTGTAAGAGGCCAGCTCCAACGCCTCGTCGCCGTCATAGACGACGTCAACGGCCATGGCCTCCTCGCGGAGCCCCTCGGCGATGGCGTCCGCGAGCACCCGCTCGTCCTCAACAACCAGAACACGCATGCCGCCGAGCATGCCGCCCGGCAGGTTAAACCCCGATAAGCGCTACCGCCGCCAGCACGTGTAGGTCACGGTGGCCGTGCCGGCGGGCTGGAACGAGACCGTCCCGGTTCCGCGTCCGCCGACGAAGCACAGCACCGTCGGCCTTACGGTCACCGTCACGGAGGCCGACCGTCCCGCCTTCAGCGTTCCGCTGCCGCCTGCGCTGACCCGCCCGGCCCGGTCCCGCACCGCAGCCACCGACCACTTCACCGACCCGCCGACGGCCGTCAGCCTGATGTGACACTGCGCCGGCGATCCGGCCGCCCGAACCCCTTGGCACCCCGCGTCGTTGACCGACAACCGTCCCGGCCCCGTCGGCGCCTTGCGCGACTTCTCGGGCTTGGCCGCCTTCTTCTCCGGCTTCGGCGCGTCCTTCTCGGCCTTCTCCCCGGACGCCGGCGCGGACGTCACCGAGGGCGCCGGCGACGCCGGCGTGATCATCGCCACCGGTGGCGCGGCCGAGGGCTGCGGCTCCGCATCGGCGGACTCGAACAGAACGAGCGTCGCGCCGGTCAACGCGACCGCGGCCGCGGCGCCCCCGATCAGTACCAGCCGCCCCCGCTTCCGCGCGGGGGTCGCGCGGCACTGGTCGCGCACCAGCTCGTACAGCCAGTCCCGGAACGTCCCGGCGTCCGGCACCTCGGCGTCCTGCAGCGCGAGCAGCGCCTCCCGGACGGCCCCCACCGCCCGCCCGCGCTCACCGAGCAGCCCCTCCGCGTACTCGACCAGCTCGGGCCCGTACACGTTGTAGACATGGCCGACCGCCCCCGGCCGCTGCGCTTGAAGCGCCTCGACCAGCCGGAAGTCCTCATTCAACGGCGGCGCACTGGACACGCCGGGGATTATGCCGCCGTGAGCTCGTGCAGTGCTCTTCCGCAACCCACACTTCCCGCCCGGCCTTTGTCACCCGAAGAAGGGAAAGCGAGCGGGTCCAGGCGGCCATGGGGGCCCGCGTGCGCGGCGCCGTCAGCCGAGTTGCTCGGCGAGTCCCACGACGATGCCCTCGGGGCCGCGCACGTAGCAGAGGCGATAGAGGTTCTCGTACTGCTCCAGCTCGCCGACCAGTTCGGCGCCGTGCGCGCGCAGGCGGGCGACGACGTCGTCGATGTCGTCGACTGCGAACATGACGCGGCGAATGCCCAGCGTGTTCGCCGGTGCCTCCTTCGGCTCGGGGGTGATGGCCTTCGGCCTGTGGAACTTCGCCAGCTCCACTCGTCCGGGGCCGTCCGGTACCCGCAGCATGGCGACGTCCTGGCGGACGTCCTCAAGCCCGATGACACGTTCCGCCCAACGCCCTTCGAGCGGCCCCTTGCCTTCAAGCTCCATTCCTAGTTCGACGAAGAACGCGATGACCGCCTCAAGGTCGTCGACGACGATGAGGACGTTGTCCATCCGCTGGAGCGTCACGCTGGGCCTCCTTGGCTCGGTACGGCCACGTCGGCCGCATCTGCCCCTGAGACGGAGCCGGCGAACCGTTATCGACATCCGCGGCAGTGGGTTCTCTCAGAGCTGGCGCGGCTAATGCGGGTGCACCCGATGATCTTGCTGCGTGCCTGCTCAGGGAATCGGACGTCGTCAAGGGGAGTTCGGCCGGGAGCCAATGGCTAGGCTGACCTGGACTTGTCTTCGTTGAAGATGGTGTTCATCTTCTCGGCGCCCGTGGTGATGACGGGCCGGAGTTCGTGCCGGTAGACGGTCTGCGTGGTGTGGGTGCCGGCGTGCCCCACAAGGTCGCTGATCTTCTCCAGGGCAACGCCCTGGTCACTCATGATGGACACGAACGTGTGCCGCAACTCGCGCGGCACCCAGTTCGAGCCGAGGCCAGCAGTGCGTGTGAGGCTCTGGAAGCGGCGTAGGACGTCGTCACTCGTGTAGGGCGCTCCGTTCTCTCGGCAGAAGACGAGGTTGTGCCCCTGCCACAGGTCGCCCGCTGCGAGCTTCTCTGCGGCCTGCCGCTTGCGCAGCGCCGTGAGCGCGTCAACGGCCATGTCCGCCACGGCGATGCCCCGGCGGCTCTTCTTGGTCTTGGTGTCGCCCCCGTCCCGGTCGGAACGGAGAACGTAGACGACCTTCTCTTTGAGATCCACGTCAGCCCACGTGAGCGCTCGGAGTTCCTCCGTACGGAGACCCGAGACGATCGCGAGGATGACGTACGCGCCGAGTCGGTGCCGTGGATCCTGTGCTGCCTTGAGAAGGGTGGTCGCCTGTGCCAGGGAGAGCGACCGCGACCGCCTTGAAGGCCGCTTGCCCCTGGGAGTGTCCACCAGTAGAGCCACATTGCGCCCGACCTTGTCGCGCCGCTCTGCGAGCCGGATCGACCTCCGTAGAAGGCCATGGACGATCTTCAGTGTCTGCGTGGTCATGCTCTCGGCGCAGTCGTCTAGCCACGCCTCAACGTCGTCGGCCGTGAGGTCGGCGAGCTTGACCTTGCCGATTCTGCCGATGATGTGATGATCGGCGAGACCGCGATAGGTCTTCATCGTCGCCTCGCTCTTGTCTTGCTTGGCGAGGTGGGTGAGTAGGGCGTTCACGGCCTTCTCGACCGTGTGGTTCCGCTCCTCCCTGATGCCCTTCTCTAGATCGTCGACGGCCTTGACGAGCTTCTCTTTGACCTGTGCTTTCGTCCGCCCCTTCCTCTTGAGCCGCTTGCGCTTGCCGTCCGGGCCGAACCCGAGCGAGATGGCGCCGGTGTACCCGTCGCCCTCCTCGTAGATCGTCCCCTCGTACTTGCCGATGAGGATCTTCGCCAACCGGATCCCTCCTCGTATCGGTCGAGGTCACCACCGACCATAACTCAAGACGTCCCTAGACGTCCCTTGTGTGGGGAGGTCCGTTCGCGGTCATGTGCGGACGGACCTCCCGGCGGTTGTCAGCGGTTGGCCTCTTCGAGGGAGGTGACGAACTCGGCGATGTGCCGGTCAGTGATGCGGCGCAGCTTGCCGATCTTGATGCTGTGGAGTTGGCCGGTGCGGATCAGGAAGTAGACCTTGTCTCGGCCGATGTTGAGGATCTCGGCCACTTGCTCGACGGTGTACGCCTGCACGGTCACCACCTCCTCTCGCCCGAGCGGTCGTCTCGGGCGCGTGCCTGGTGCGGGTTGGCGATCAACTCCTTGGTTGCGGACGGTGGTTGTCTCCGTCTCGTCTCACGGACGTCTCTCGGCTCCTTACGTGCAGGCGCGCGCCTGAGACGAGACGTTGAGACGATCACGGAGTGTGGTCGGACGCCTTGTAGCGGCCTCGTCCGACCTGGACGGCCCGGCCGGTCTTCACCAGCTCGTTGAGACGCCGGTAGAGGGTCGGCCGGCTCATCTCGGTGATCATGAGTAGGTGAGCGATCGGAAGCCCCTCGTTCGGCGCGCCGTCCAGGGCTTCCCGCAAGACGCTTTCGGCGCGCTCTTCCCCGGACGGCCTCAGCGGGACGGACGGCACCGAGACGGGTCGCAGAAGGGGCGTACTGGCCTCGTCCAGCGCGCGCCGCGAGACCTCGTCCAGGACGGGCCTTAGAGCCTCGTGTCGCTGTGCGGCCTCGCTCACCGCGTCATCGGTGAGCAGGTAGGCGCGGCCTCGTCGGGGCGTGTCGTGTTCGGGTGCGGAGAGCAGGAACTTGCCGGGGGCGTTGAGGGTGTGGGCGTGCCATCCGGCGTTGAGCATCCCTTGTCCAAGGATGAGGTCGACGTCTTTGCGTTCGCGGACGCGGAAGCTCACCCGGACGTCCATCTGTGAGCGGACGGCGCCCTTGCCCATGGCCTTTTGTGTGGGGCGCTGCGTGGCCGCGATGAGCGTCACGGCAACAGCACGTCCACGGCGCGCGATCGAGTCCGTGTCACTTGCCGCGTCCGGTGCGTCATCGGCGAGTTCGGCGTACTCATCGACGACGATGACGAGGAGGGCAGGAAGCTCGGCGCCGGGTCCCAGACGCGCCTGCCGTTCGCCGTGAGCCACTCGGCGCGCGCCTCGAGAATCGTCACGGCATCGCGCAGCATGGCGCGGGCTTGCTCGGGCGTGGTGGCGAGCCGATCGATGCAGGACGCCCACGGCTGCAACTCCATGCCGCGCTTAAGGTCAATGGCCCAGATGACCACATCGCGGCACGCGCTGAGGCTGCCCATGAGGACGTTGATTCCGCCGCTCTTTCCCGAGCCGGCCACGCCTCCGATGAGCCCGTGACGTCGCAGCAGCAGAACGCGTGCGCTGGTCGCGTCTTCGAACGGCCCGAGGTCGATCGGCTCGGTAATGGATGAGACGGACGGTCCGGGCCACGGGATCGCGTCGGCGTGCGGGTCGGTGTTGAGCACCCGGAGTTCGAACCGGTTGGCCTTGTCGTCGCGCGTGGGGAAGACGCGCACCGCGCCGCGGAACGTCCCGAGCGCCGATTCGATCGCGGGCACTTTCGCGGTGACGTCCTGGATGGTCTGGCCACGCGCGAGAGCGAATCGCGCACGCCACCCCCACACGTCCACCACAGCGGACTGTGCACGCGAGCCAGCGAGCCCGATCGACTGCGCGATTTCAGGCCATGCGGCAATCTGCCGATCGACGCGCACCTTGGCACGCCGGCGCCGATGCACCCACCACGGCACGGCGAGCACGAACCCACCCATGGCGAGCACCTGGGGGAGAGGCGAGAACGCGATACCGAGCGCGGTCACCGCCGCAAGCCATCCACCGGCACTCATGACCACGGCCGCGCCGTAGAGCCGCTCGGTGCGGAGAGCGAGCCCGAACCGGTCCCCGGACATGGCCAGCACCCACGCGGTCACCGCCGCGACGGTGAGCAGGTACGGCCACCAGCGCGGACACGTGACGTGCAGGACGAGGCCCGAGACGACGAGCGCGGTCACCAGGTACAGGGGAGCGAGTTCGGACCGGTACCGCCACAGCACCCGAGCCACCAGCACAGCGGCGACGTCCGGGAACTGGTCGTCACGGTCGATGATGACCATCGGTTGAAGCCCGTTGCGGCGCATCTTCTGCGCGTGCCGCCGCATCTGACGCGTCCGGCTCATGAACGCCCCCGCTCGTCCGGCGGAAGGTGTCCCTGGGCGCGCAACTCGTCGCGCAGGTAGTACAGCGGGTCAGGTTCCGCATCCCGCGTGGCCTTGAGGGTGGCGCGTCCCGCGGCTGCCAGGTTCGCGCGGTCACGGCGCACCCTCACCAGCTCGGCCGTGAGGCGCGACACTTCGGAGACGAGGGCTGGGGAATCGGCGAGCGCGGAATTGACGCGTAGCCACAGATCGGCGATGGACGGCATCGCTTCCGACAGAGCGGAGACGATTTCACGGGCGGCGAGGTTGCGGGCACGAACCCCCTGGAGGTCGATCTTGACGTGCTGAGGGATGTCGGGCACTGGGGCATCACTCCCTTCAAGCGGGACGTCAGTTCTGAGAGAGGGACTGGACGAGGACGGTCACCAGCTGGCGGATCTCCGGCGCGGCGCTGGTCGCGGCGAGGAAGAACCCGAACAGCAGGCACACCGCGAGTTGCCACGCGCGCAGGCCCATGTACCGCCATGCGAGCCAGACGACCGCGCCGAGGATGGCGACCAGCGGAATCGAGACGTTCACGCGCTCACCCCCTACGGCCACATGTCGGGGTGGCCGGGCCCGCGCCCGCGCCGCATCCAGCGGGCGCGGGCACGGCATTTGCGGCACCTGCGGTTACCGGGGTCGACTCGCGCGCCGCACGGGCAGCGATGAGCGGTGATGAGGCGAGGCATCCGCATCGGGTCACCGCCCCGCCGGAACGCGCTCGGGAGCGTCGTCACACGTCGTCCGCGCGGTGAGGACGCGACGGGACGCGCTGCCGATCCGGGAGGGCGAGGAATCGCGCCGCATCGCGCGGCGCTCCTCGGCATGGATGCCGATGACCAGCATCGCGAAGATTCCGCAGGTGGAGCCGGCGAGGAAGACGGCGATGATGGAGGCCAGAACGAGGATCATTTGCGACCACTCCTCTCGTAAGGCCCGTGTCCGGCGGGGGCGGTTCGGGCGGTCGGTGCTGTGGTGTGAGAAGAGAGTGCGCCTGACCCGTGGGACGGGATCACTACATGACTGGACGTGTTTATGACGTCCTCGTAGGGTTGACCGCGTCCCAGGACGTCCCGGATTCGGACAGGTGCCTTGCCCAACGAACGCCTACGCGCCGCGCTGCTTCAACGGGGCATGACCCTCGCCGCGCTCGCCGAGGCGATCGAGGTCGATCCCAAGACCGTCGAACGGTGGATCACACAGGACCGCACTCCGTACCGACGGCACCGCTACGCAGTGGCTTCTCATCTCGGCGTGGATGAGACGTACCTTTGGCCCGAGGCTCTGACGAAGGAACAGATCACCTCGGCGTCCGACAGCGAGCTTGTCACCCTCTACCCGCATCGCTGGGCCGTCCCAAGGGACGCGTGGGGACGTCTGTTCGCCGAGGCGCAAGACGAGATCGGCATCCTGGTCTACAGCGGCGTTTTCCTCGCCGAGGACACCGGCGCTCAACGCATCCTCGCCGACAAGGCCAAAGCCGGCGTTCGCGTCCGCATCCTCCTCGGAGACCCGGAATCTCCGCAGGTCGCCGACCGCGGCGAGGACGAGGGCATTGGCGACACCCTTGCCAGCAAGATCCAATACGTGATGGTGCTGTACAAGAAGTTGCGTGCCCTGGAGAACGTCGAGTTCCGGTTGCACGGCACGGTGCTCTACAACTCGATCTACTTCGCCGATGACCAGATGTTCGTCAACACGCACATCTACGGCATAGGCGCATCAGATGCCCCGTTCTGGCACCTGCGACGGCTCCCCGGCGGCGAGGTCGTCACGACCTACATGGAGAGCTTCGAGCGCGTCTGGGAAGCCGCCAAGCCACTACCAACGGGGGACTGACTTGGGCCGCAGGATCGACTACTACGACGACCCCAACGCCCCCGAGGCCAACAGCCTCGTCCCGTCCGTCAACGTCGTCGTCGCCAACGACAACGGCGACATCCTCATGATTCGCCGCACGGACAACGACAACTGGGCAGTGCCAGGAGGCGCGATCGACCTGGGCGAATCCGTCGCACAGGCCGCGATCCGCGAGACCAAAGAAGAGACCGGCGTCGACTGCGAGATCACCGGCCTCGTAGGGATTTACTCAGACCCCAAGCACCTGATCCACTACACGAGCAACGACGAGGTCCGCCAAGAATTCTCGATCCTGCTCACAGGACGTCCCACAGGCGGCGAACCTCGCCCAAGCGACGAGTCGAGCGAAGTCCTCTGGGTCCCCGCCGACAAGGCCGCAGACAGGCAGATGGACCGATCGATGAAGCTCCGCATCGGCCACTACCTGGAGAACAGGCAACAGCCGGTCATCACCTGACCGGCTCAAAGGTGCGACATCAACTCGTCCCGAACGCGGTGAACGGCGCCAATGATGTGCGGGGACGACGTAGTGATGGACCGCGTGACGAGATGACCGTCCCCGTACCGGGACAGGATCTCCGAAAGCCGATCCTCTACCGCCAACTCCTCGCCGTCCGGACTCGTGGTCATGTCGCAGTAGATGAGTGAATCCGTCAGCTCCGGAGGCTCGGTCCCGAACTCGCTCGTCAACTCGTCGACGAGCCCGCGTTCCCGAGCCTCCACAACCGCGCATGAGTGATGAGCCACGAGCCGACACAGATGCTCGTCCGCGTGGTGAGCATCCCGCAGGAAGCGCGCACCGTCGAGGGGATGGAACCCAGTCACTACGAGATCAGGCGCGTAGCCGAGGTCGTGCAGCCAAGCGGTGGCCTCAAGCAGGTCGGCACGGTCGCCGAGTAGGGGCGCGAGCGTCCTAGCCTGGCGCGCGACACCTTGCGTGTGCGCCCAGCGGCGCGGCAACGCGCTCTCCAGGTGATGACGTGCGATTTCGCGTGCCCACTCGGCGGTGCTGTCCATGTCCCTGACGCTACGGGCAGGTCACTGGACATCCACGGACGCCGCGGGACCATCTAGGGACGTCTTGGCAGCACGAACCGTCCCCGACCATGAACACACTCCACCAGTCCAGCGGCCTCCAACTGTTCAAGTGCCCGTCGCACGGTGAACCGCGCGACGCCGTAGCGTTCGCAGATCCTCGACTCGCTCGGCAAGAGACTGCCAACCGGCAACGAGCCGTTCTCGATCAGCGCCCTGAGGTCGGCCGCGATGCGCTCGTACGTTGGCCCCACATTGTCCGCGGGGACTGGCAACACGAACCTGCCCAGGCCCGTTACGACCCTGAACAGCCCCTCGTCCTGGAGCACCCGCAGTGCGTGCCGCACCGTGTCGCGAGCGACGGCGAACTCCCTGCTCAGCTCATGCTCTCCAGGCAACCGCCCACCGGCGGGATAGGTTCCCTCCGCGATACGCGCCCGCAGTACCTCAGCAATCCTCCGGTACGCGGCACCCGAGGCACGTGTCACCGCACACCCCACCACACACGCATGAGGCCCAGAGCGGCGACCGCTCTGGGCCTCACCTCACCCCCGACCTTCACCCCAGATCCACAAAGGCGCCGAGGATGCGCCGAGCAAGCCCACGCCGATGCCTTCCGCCTCCGCCGTAGGAACTCGGCACCGGCGGGCGGGAGGCAGGGTGGCGCGTGGGCCTGCTCGCAGGGGAGACAGCAACCCACCGCCCCGCCGCGTCCGTTTGCGGACGAGGGCTGACGGTCCTTCGGGCAGGTTGTGGCGGCGAGCAGGTGCGTCGATGCCGTCCAGCAGCCCGCGCCATCAGAGCGTGCCCTCCACCGCAGGAAGGCTGTCTCGGTTGGCGAGCCTGCCCTTGACCCACACCACCGCGTCGACGATGCGCTCGGCCTCAGTGATCGGCTGCCCCGACGAGTCGAAGAACCAGAGGTGACCGCCGTCCCGATCGAAGGGCCGGCACGTGATCTTGTCGGACAGCACTGGGTTCTCGTCGCAGCAACCCGGCGCGTCCGGATTGCGCACAGCCAGTCCCGTCGAGGTCAACTCGACGACGAGGCGATGCGCGCGCAGGTGAGCGCCCAGCGCGGCCAACCGCGCCTCGGCCGCGCTCAGACCAGAGAAGGACGTCGACTCGGCATCGGTCTCACGGGGCCGGTCGAAGGACATGGGGCCTCCTCAACGAGGTTGCTTGGGGGGACTTGACCGCTGAGAAACCGCAGGTGCGGAACCTCGGGCATGTCCAGAAGCCTCGTTGGCCGGCCGGGACCTCTCCACCGGCAACTAGGGACGTCTAGGGACGTCCTCTGTTAGCGTCAGTCCTTACCTTGCATCTCAGGAGGTCCGGTGAACGACCTGTTGCGGCGAGCCCTCGAAGAGGCCCAACTCACCGAAGACGACGTAGCCAAGCGCCTCGACGTAGACCCCAAGACCGTCCACCGCTGGCTGTCCGGCCGCATCCCCTACCCCCGCCACCGAGCGTCCCTCTGTGACCTCTTGGACCAGACCGCTGATGACCTGTGGCCCCAGCTCTCCGCACCGCGTCCGCTCCCCGAACCACCGGGCGCCCAGATCCTCGCCACCTACCCGCACCGCTGGGCCGTCCCCCGAGCGGTCTGGCAACACCACTTCGCCAGCGCACGCCACGAGATCGGCATCCTCGCCTACGCCGGCCTCTTCCTCGCCGAAGACCAAGGCGTCATCCGAACCATCGCCGACAAGGCCCGAGAGGGCGTCGCCGTCCGCATCCTCCTCGGCAACCCAGACGGCTCCCGCATCTCAGAACGGGGCGCAGACGAGGGCGTAGGCGACTCCCTAGCAGCCAAGACCCGCAACGCCCTCGTCCTCTACGAACCCCTCCGCGACCTAGACAACGTAGAGATCCGCCTACACGACACAGTCCTCTACAACTCCATCTACCGAGCCGACGACGACCTCTTGATCAACCCCCACGCCTACGGCATCCCCGCATCCCACGCCCCCGTCCTTCACCTCCGCAGCACCCAACCCACCGACATGGCCGCCACATACCAACACAGCTTCGACCACGTCTGGTCCGAGACAACACCATAATTTACCAACTAAACGGCGATGGACGTCGGAAAGTGCGCTTACGAATGAAACGTCTTTTAGGGCGCCGCTTCGCGTCGCGGGTGGCTGCTCACCCTGGCGCGCCGTGCGTGCGGCCCGTTCCGTCCAGTCGCGTCGCGCCAAACCGCCCGACCACATTTTGGCCCTACAAGCATCATCGCCGGGTTCAAATGAACTACGCAATAATGTTGACAGGCTGAAAAATGGGATGCCGACAAGATTAGTCACGGGAAATTTGCGCCAGCCACTGTCCGATTTGATCAACCGGTACGACCGCATCAGCAAGGGCCGTTATCGCGTCCTCTGTAGCAGGTTCCGACAAAATGATTCCTCTCTTCGAGCCAAAGGCGTACCCCACTTCAATGCATACGCTGCGCCCCGTATACCCGCCTTCATCGATGACATAAATCGCATCTGAACAATGAATTTTGTTTAGAAACTCCTTGGTCAGCATCATTTTCTCCTCAGCGGAGACGGCGACTACCTCCTCGCTGTATTCGAACCGCGGGGTGTAAATCTTATAGCCCCTTTCTGCGAGATCCTTTGCAACCACACGCGCGGTCGAATAAAACTTTGAACTACTGCACACAGTGATCGCCTTAACAGAACCGATGTCAGTCATGAGCCACCTCTCACCCAAAAACTTGGTAGAGCCTATGATTTAGTGCATGAACGTGTTTCGTTATCAGGAAAGCGTTCCGTGCAATCGGCAAGACGGTGAAGAAGTCTACCGCCGCCCACCTGCCAACGCGCGTTCAAGATGCATTAGAAGGAGATAGGGCTTCATTTCCGCTTCATCTTTACGCCACTTGAAGGTCCTGTCGCCAGCTCCGATTGCGAGACTCGTCGGGAGACTTGCACCCAATATTTCCCAAAGGAAACCTCCGCTCCGTCTACCCTCTCCTCTAGCAAGTGCGTACTCGGACGATATTGCCTTATAACGGCCCACCAATTCGCGGGCTGTAGCCTCGGGTGTCAATACAGGATCCGATCCACGGGCTACGGCCAAGAGCGAATCATCAAGAAGTGATCGAAAGTCTGAGCTATACCGGCGACACTCCAGTATTTGGTCAGGAGAGAGGTTAGCGAGCGAACCGAGCTGCAGAAGACTTAACACTTCACGGACCACACCGGGCCCAAACGGTTCGCTTGAGCGTGCGCCATTGACCAAAGCGTTGTGAGTTGCCTGACTAGCCAGCAAGCCGTCTTGATTGAGTTCAGAGGAGATTACCAAGGAGGCCAAATGACCCCTTAGATTGATGATTTCCCCAACTCCTTGGCGCAGAGGCCGGCGATGCCCTCTGGGCGAGGATTCGTACGCATGCTCGCGCATGCCACGAAACATCTGATCCATTTCGGTCATATTTGCTGCAAGCGCATCTCGGTCAACTACCAAGTCTGCAGGGCGGCTTTCTCCTCCGGCACCACGTGGACTTCGTGCGTACCCAGCATCATTGACCTCGTACTCATGCGCCCAGAGTTTGATAAATCCCTGCTCACGCAAGTTATTGATCAAATAGGAGAGATCGCGCGACTGGCCTACGTCGGTGGGATCGGTTTCATACGTGGCGCGGATGGCTATGGAATCCGCGAAGAAGATAACAGCTTGAAGGATGCGATCTATTGCCCGCATATCCATCAAGCTGCCATTAAGCATGGTGAGCGACCGTTCCACTTTGGACTCCCATTTATCCCAGAGAACTTACGAAATCAATCTCATACATATGAAGACTCCAGCAATGGTAGTGGATAACGCCCTTTTCTACACTCAAGCCAAGTGTCATGTCGGCGACAAAGTGAGCCCAAGCGATCAATTCTGGGACTAGTCCTACCATAACGTCGGTGCTTCTTGCAGTCAAAAATACATGCAGGACATTTTCTATTATCCTAAAACATCCATCGACCGGAGAAATGGGATAAAGAGAACCGAGATCCTCTTCTGGCCGCCAAGCAGTGAATACGGCAGATCGACTGTTGCGGTCGTTCGCTAGCACTTCTTTAATTTCGGCAATCTGATTGAACTCGGGCTTCTCTCCAGCCTCCCATCGATACAGACGATGATAGAGCATTGATTCGCCTCGCATCGACCCAAGAAGTCGGTCAAGATAGTCCTTGGCCAATTCGGGATACTTATACAGTGTCGGCAAGGCGGTGTTAGTTACGTTATTTATATTTATCGTGAGCCCTGGTATGTCAAAAGACACACCGTTTCGGGTCGCGATCCGGACTGGAGCG
This sequence comes from Actinomadura latina NBRC 106108, assembly GCF_001552195.1. Lineage (GTDB taxonomy): Bacteria > Actinomycetota > Actinomycetes > Streptosporangiales > Streptosporangiaceae > Spirillospora > Spirillospora latina. Next base: position 309 of record NZ_BCQS01000014.1, on the reverse strand, counting down.
TCGTCTCGAAACAGATCGACGACCGCGTTCCAGCCAGACTCGATGGTCTCGATAGTGATCTCCATAGTGATCTCCATTGAAATTCTTGATCAATGAACTATACCCCAGATACTAGCCGACTCTCGAGGTACTTGACGCGCCGATATGCCTCTAAATTTCGGCCTGCCATAAAAGCTATATTATGCACCTCATCACGGCGATTGATCATCCTATCCAAGACTCCAAGTACGGACGGTTCCATCGAAGCCCCCCGTAATCGCCACATTCAGCCCACCCAGCGCTGTGCAGGCTACGGCGTAGACCGGGAGT
>NZ_BCQS01000013.1 GCF_001552195.1 Actinomadura latina NBRC 106108 | reverse complement strand
ACCCAGCACCGTGCAGGCCACCGCCCACACGGGTTCGGTGTGGCCGGCGAGTGGCTCGCCGATCTGTTGGCCAGTGGCCAAGTCCCACATCTGGCTTGCACTCCCGGCACCATTGGCAATCAGGATCGGTCTGCCGTCTCGCCATGAGTAGGCAATCGTCACCAGCTCGCGCGCTTGCCCCCTAAGCGGCACTCCGACTTGAAGGCCAAATATATGTGCAGGAATAGTCGAATCGATAACAGTCCTACTTGCATCTATATTGCCCCGAAAAATCCTGTTCGGAGATTTCCCTTCCAGGAGCCAAAGTAGAGCCTCGGTGGCGCTGGGACGTTGCTTTGGAGGTTTACTAAAACTGGCCGACACTACTTTTTTCAGCGGCATTGGAATTCCAGATACGTCTGGATCAACGGCGATAATCTGACTCATAATGGCCGCCAGGGAACTGCCGTCGAACGCATGTTTCCCTGTGGCGGCGAAGATCATTGTTGCAGCCCAAGCGAACATATCGGTGTAAGGACTCAGCTTTCCTCCATCCACTTGCTCAGGGGCCATATACGCTGGCGTCCCAATACGCCGACTCACATTGGAGGTTATAGTATCCAGCGCTCGCGCAATTCCGAAATCAATAACCCTAGGGCCGTCTGAGTCAAGTAGGATGTTTTCTGGTTTAAAGTCGCAATGTACAATGCCGCCTGCATGAATAGCGGCAAGCGCAATGAGAGTTCCCGAGGCAAGGCGATGTAATGGGTCAGATTGAAGAGGGCCCTCACGGGAAATGTAGCTGGCCAGAGACTCGCCTGGTATGTATTCGCTAACTACGTACGGGACTCCTCGATGCGTCCCTAAGTCCAGAACGCGGGCGGTGTAGGCCGAGACTCTACGAGCAGCGTCAACTTCACGAAGAAATCTGGACTGCGCTGTCTCGTCACCGGCGAAGTGAGCGTGAAGCAACTTAAGCGCAACTAATGCACCATTGCTTGTTCGCACCAAATACACAGTTCCTTGCCCACCGGACCCTAGCCGTCTAATTACGGCATAGGAACCAATATTAGAAGGATCCTGGTCTCTTAGCGGCTTGAAATCCTCCAAATCCACTCCAGGTGTTAAAGAATGACGCTTCTGCGGATAAAGAGAGCCGCCGAGTAATGCCCTCGAAACAATCTATAATCAGCCGTTCTCGCGGGCCGTAAACTCTTGCTGAATATTTTCAATTTCTACTAGCGTGAATCCTGCCAGTTGCCGATTTTCAACGCTTATGGGGTGCTTATAAACCTCAACCGATCGACAGGCTTTCAAGCGGTCCTTGATCTTGTTTTCCAATTTTGCCACTGCTTCGTCATTTCCGAGTAGATATCGGAGCCATTTATTGCCGTTGGCGACGTGGACGATTTCATCGGCAGTGACATACTGAAATGCGGATGCCAATTCCTCCTCTCCGTCCTCCTTTAGCCTTTTATAGATGTTGTCCGCACTATCAATAGCGCCGCCTTCTCCTAGACGTTGCTCTATGATTAAACGCTCAGCCAGATCGTTACCGAGAATGAAATTATCCCAGACCTCGAACCGAACCGGAAGATCGCCAATTTTACATCCAAGTTCATTCGCGCGAGATATAAACAGCTCGAAATGCCGGATCTCATCCCTAAGCTGTCTCGCCAAATCAAATCGAAGTCCCCATGGAGCTTCGGTATGGTGTGCCAATAGCGCGGCACAAATTTCGGCGGCACACAATTCGATTCGAAATGCAAAATCGTAGAGTATCGGGCCGTATTTGGAAAGTCTTTCTTCTCGGTCGCGTGTACGTTCTTGAGTAACCAATGCGTCGCGACCAGGTCGATTCGGGATTCTTTCGAGAGTGCGTCGCCCAATGAAGATCTTTTCCAGTGACAGGTTTTCCCTGACCAGGCCGCAGGACAAAGCGCCGGTCTTCGGGAAAGGGAAGTGCAGTGGCGCTGAGACAGGTTCCTGAGGTCCAGGCAGACTCAGTTCCGTTAGTCGTTCTCTGACTTGGTTCAAGCAGTCCACTGTCACCTCGTCTGAGGCCGGAACTCGTGTGCGATGAAGCTCCACGCAATCTCTCAAGTCTGGATACGCAAGTTTTTCCAGTATCTCGTGCTCCCTAACGGGATCTGACAGAGAAATCACATCATCGATGAAGTCGGCATATTCACGGCTACCTGGTCGTGGAAGAGCAACTCGCGTTCTTAATGAGCCGATTCTATCGACTAGAAGTTGGGAGGATTGAGCGAGGGCCCAAATATTGCGGGACAGCTCAAGCTTCTGGGGTATCGATGGGGTGCGCACCAGTACACTTGCAGATATTTCCATTAACTTCGTGGTTGAGAATAGCAAGGCTTGGAGCGCCTGTCGATTCCTTAGGAACTCCGAGTCATAGTGGGGAGGGTCCGCGGATCGCATTTTTGTCTCCTTGCTATGATTTCAAGCGGCGAAGATTAGTCCTCGCCGGCTCCGACTTCTGGTCGTGAGACCGGCGATCGTATTGCTAATAACTTGGCGTTCCTACCTAAGTCTACCAGTGCAGAGCTTATTTTTGGAAGGTTTTGACTGCTCCTTCGTCACTCCAGTCACGATAGTCTCATAGTAAACGGTTCAACGTCACAAGGATCTTAATTATGGTTGTCCAGGAATCGATCTTTTGGTCACTCCGATTCTCTTGCTGCTAGCCTGTCTGCCACAAAGTGGGAGTGAATTTCGTGACTCGATCGACTTGGGTATTCGACAAAGGTAACTCAATTGCAAAACTAGCCATCACCGTGAATGGAGAGATTGATGCTCGTCATGTAGATGTCAGGGATTTTGACATGGAGCACATTGAAGAAGGTGAAGAGATTGCATTGATTGTCACCGATATCTCGGCAATGAGTCTATCTGTAAGCCTTGTTAGGCGAGTGCTGGAGAACGCGGGCTACCCCCGCAAGCTAACTCTCTTCGTCTCAGATCCAAATAGATATATCTCCATGCTTGAAAAGACATCGGATTGGAATTCCATCTCCGAACAAATTTCTGCCGGAGTGATATTGATTCAACCTTTTCTTTGATTTTTGGGTTGACCGACCCGCGGAAGGTTGATTGGGCGGGTTACGGCACATCGTGATTAGCGATCTCGAGCATGGTTGTGATGGCGCGTTAGTAATCCTGCGAGATTCTCGGAGATCACGCCTGAGACGCGCTTGTGCGGGTGCAGGCTTGTTGACGGGAAAGCGGCGCCGCGGCCGCCTGACGATGTGGTCGAGATGTTAACTGCGTCCGTGATGACGGGCCACAGCGCGCCAGTTCTTCAGATGCGCCATCGCGTGCTCGACGCGGATCCGCAGGGCGGCGTGTTCTTTGCGATTTTCGGTTGCGGTGGCGTTCCCGCCGGGCCGCCAGTCTGGCCACCAAGGCTGGTAATCCTGCGTCGCCCAGGATTTGCATCGGCGGGCTGGCTTTGAGTAGATCGAGCAGGCCCGGACGACGGGCCTGGGGTGACCAGTTCGGTGATTAACGATCAGGTAGGCGCCGCGTCACCACGACCATGCACGAGGTCGTTAGGTGGCGCTGGAAGACGTGGCTGCCTGGGCCGTCCAGGCTTGCGAGACACTCCGCGAGTAGCACTTGCTTTGGGGGTTTGCTCCACTTCGGTGCCTGGTTGTCCGAGATGTGCCAGGTGGCGCGTTGCTCGTTATGGGGTGGTGCGCGTGGGTCGCTGCGGCTCGGGTCGCCTCCACTCTGCCCGGGGAGCCACGGGAGCCAGAGTGGGGAGCCAACGGGGCTCGATCCACTCCGACTCACCGGGACCCCTTCGGACGTTTCTGCTGCTGAGAGGCTCGTCCGGCGACGTTCCGCGACTTGGTCGGATCCCGTCGGAACGAGCGCGGCTAATGCGGGTTTAACCCCTTCGTCAGTCTCATGGTGCTTCGCCAGGGCACAGCGTCCCGGCGGAGAGGAGCGTGATGAGGCTTCGGGTGTGGGGCGTCGTTGCGGCGCTCGTGGTCGGGCTCGCGGGATGCGGGGACGACGGGAGCGGGGTCGCTTCCGCCGGTGGGGCGGCGGGGAAGGGGTCCGCGTCGGCTTCGCCCAGTCAGTCGCTTTCGGCGGAGGACGCGCAGCTCAAGTTCGCGCAGTGCATGCGGGAGAACGGGGTTGACGTCCCTGATCCTGGTAGTGGGGACCAGAGGGCGATGCGGCTCGGGAAGGGAGGCGACAGGAAGAAGCTGGAGGGTGCGCTGGAGAAGTGTCGGCAGTGGTTGCAGGCGGGCGGGAAGATGCCCGATCTGAAGGACCCGAAGGTGCGCGACCAGTACGTCGAGTTCGCGCAGTGCATGCGGGAGCACGGGGTGGACATCCCCGATCCGGGGCCGGACGGGCAGATCAGGCTTCCGGCCGGGGACATCGACCGGAGCGCCCTGGAGAAGGCGCGCGAGGCGTGCAAGGGCAGCCTGCCGGGGGTTGGACGGTGAGGCGCGTCCTGGTCGTCGGCTCGGTCGCCGTCGTGGTGGTCGCCGGTGGCGGCAGCGTGCTGGCCTGGACGGCGGGCGGCGGTGAGGCGGCGGCGGGGCACCCGGCCCGGCTGGCCACCGCCGTGGTGAGCCGGGGTGATCTCGTGGACACCGAGACGGTCGACGGGAAGCTCACCTACGACGATGTGCGGCAGGTGTGGACGGGCGCGGCCGGTGTCGTGACGTGGGCGCCGGAGCAAGGGGCGGAGGTCAGGCGGGGCGGGACGCTGCTGAAGGTGGCGGGCGAGCCGGTCACGCTGATGTACGGCGGCAGCCCCATGTACCGGACGCTGCGGAGCGGGGAGTCGGGCACGGACGTCCGGCGGCTTGAGGAGAACCTGCGGGCGCTCGGGTACGACGGGATGGCCGTGGACGACGAGTTCACCGGGGCGACCGAGGCCGCGGTGCGGGAGTGGCAGGACGATCGGGGGCTCGCGGAGACCGGTGCCGTTGATTCCAGTCAGGTCGTCTTCCTGAGCGGGGCCGTGCGGATACGGGAGGTCAAGGCGCCCGAGGGGAAGCGCGTCGGGCAGGGGCAGCCCGTCCTGACCGTGGCCGGGACGAAGCGGGTCGTGCATGTGGATCTCGACGCCGACAAGCAGGACCTCGCGAAGAAGGGCGCCGGAGTCTCGGTGGAGCTGCCCGGTGGCAAGGCCGTGAAGGGAGAGATCATCGAGATCAGCGGCGTCGCGGAGAGCACCGGGTCGGGGCAGGACAAGAAGACCACGGTCGATGTCGACATCTCGATCGGCGACGCCGGGACGGGACGGCTGGACGAGGCGCCGGTGAGCGTCGAGCTGGAGAGCGAGCGGCGGAAGAACGTCCTGTCGGTGCCGGTGGAGGCGCTGCTGGCGCTGCGGGAGGGCGGGTTCGGTGTGGAGGTCGTCGACGGCGGGCGGCGGCTCGTGCCCGTGGAGGTCGGGGCGTTCGGCGGCGGGCGGGTCGAGATCACCGGTGTCCGCGAGGGCGCGAAGGTCGGGGTGCCTGCCGAATGAACACGCTGGGCATGGACGTGCGGGGCGAGAACATCGTCGAGCTGGCCGGGGTGACCAAGGAGTACGCGGGCGGCGTCGCGGCGCTGAAGGGCGTCGACCTGGTGATCGCCCCGGGGGAGATGGTGGCGATCGTAGGGCCGTCCGGGTCGGGGAAGTCGACGATGCTGCACATGATCGGGACGCTCGACCGTCCCACCGGGGGCAGCGTGCGGGTCGCCGGGCACGAGGTCGGCGAACTCGGTGACCGGGAGCTGTCGGCGCTGCGGGCACGGCACCTCGGGTTCGTGTTCCAGCAGTTCCATCTGGCGGCGGGCGTGAGCGCGCTCGGCAACGTCGCCGACGGCCTGCTGTACGGCGGCGCCGGGCCGGCGGAGCGGCGGGAGCGGGCGCGGGCCGCGCTCGGACGCGTCGGCCTCGGGCACCGGACCGGGCACCGGCCGCACCAGCTGTCGGGCGGTGAGCAGCAGCGGGTCGCGGTCGCGCGGGCCGTCGTGGGGGAGCCCGACCTGCTTCTCGCCGATGAGCCCACGGGCAACCTCGACTCGGCGGCGGGCGCGGAGGTGCTCGCCCTGCTGGACGAGCTGAACCGCGCCGGCACCACCGTCGCGATCATCACGCACGATCCGGAGGTGGCCGGCCGGGCGCGGCGGAGGGTCCGGGTCCGGGACGGGTTGATCGTCGCGGACGAGCAGGCGGAGGCGGGCAGCCGATGAAGACGGAACTGGCGCCCGCGCGGCTCGGCGCGAACGACGTGCTGCGCGTCGGCCTCGGCGGATTGAGGGCCCGTCCGGCCAGGGTCGTGCTGTCCGCGCTCGGCATCGCGATCGGGATCGCCACGATGGTCGCGGTCATCGGGATCTCCTCGTCCAGCAAGGAGGACCTGCTGGCGCGGCTCGACCGGCTCGGCACCAACCTGCTGACCGCGAAGCCGGGCGACACCCTGTTCGGGGACGAGGCGGAACTGCCCGAGCCGGCGCCCGGGATGGTGCGCCGGATCGGCCCGGTCACCGCGGTCGGCGCGACGGGGGCGGTGGACGCGACCGTCCGCAGGACCGACAAGATCCCGGCGGAGGTCACGCAGGGCATCGCCGTGCAGGCGGCCACGACGGAACTGCTCGGCACGCTCGACGTGGATACCGCGAGCGGCAGCTGGCTGAACGCGGGCACCGGGCGCTATCCCGGCGTCGTGCTCGGCTCCGAGGCCGCGGAACGGCTGGGTGTGGAGAAGGGCCGGGTGTGGATCGGCGGCCGGTGGTTCGTCGTCCTCGGCGTCCTGCGGCCCGCCGAGCTGGCCCCCGAGATCGACCGCTCGGCCCTCGTCGGCTGGGACGCGGCCCGCCGCCACCTCGGTTTCGACGGGCATCCGACCACGATCTACGAGCGCTCCACGGACGCGTCGGTGACCGACGTCCGGGACGTCCTCGCCCGGACGGTCAACCCCGAGCATCCCGAGGAGGTGCAGGTCAGCCGCCCCTCGGACGCGCTGGAGGCGAAGGCCGCGGCGGCCGGCGCGTTCACCGGGCTGCTGCTCGGGCTCGGCGCGGTCGCGCTGCTGGTCGGCGGGGTCGGCGTCGCCAACACGATGGTGATCTCGGTGCTGGAGCGGCGCCGCGAGATCGGGCTGCGCCGCTCGCTGGGCGCGACCCGCGGGCAGGTGCGCACCCAGTTCCTCGCCGAGTCGCTGCTGCTGTCGGCGTTCGGCGGCGCGGCCGGCACCGTGCTCGGCACGGCCGTCACCGCCGGGTTCGCGCTGTGGAAGGGCTGGCCGCCGGTCGTGCCGGTGTGGGCGCTCGGCGGCGCGCTCGCCGCGACGCTGGCGATCGGGACGGCCGCCGGGCTGTACCCGGCGGTGCGGGCCGCGCGGCTGCCGCCGACGACGGCGCTGGCGTCGGTCTGACACTGGTCACGTTCGCCCGGGGCGGTGCATGATTGTGACGGCAGCCGTGTTCCGCCCCCGGGGGAGGTGCCTCAACAGCCATGCCGGTGCCACGCCCGCTTCGTGAGCGCTGCCGGGAGTTCCTCGGGGTCGACGGGGGAATCCGCTACATCTTCCCCGCGATGGCCTACGGCGGCGGCGCGGGCTTCCTCTTCGTCGTCACCGACGACCAGGTCGCGGTGATCTCCACCGGCTCGCCGCGGAGCGGCAACCCGAAGACGATCTGGGGCAGCTACCCGCGCGGCACCCGGATCGGGCCGGTGGAGACCGGCGCCGGCGCGTCCTTCGAGTTCGCCGGCGCCGTCTTCGAGGTGGACGACGAGTACGTCCCGGTCGTCAACGCCGCCGACGCCGAGATCTTCGCCCGGGACAGCCTCCCCCGGGACCCGCTGCCCGACCTCTGAGAGCCGGGGGTTCGGGGCCGTCCCCGCCGGATCAGGACGTGGTGGCGGGCTCGGTGGCCTTGGCCGGGGCGGGCTTGGACGGCGACGGGGCCCGCAGGAACAGGAACATCACCGGGACCAGGTAGGCCGCCCACATGATCAGCTGCAGCCAGGTGATCTGCGGCGTGACGTTCAGGACGCCCTGGAACACCGTCTGCATCCAGTCGCCGGCGCCGCCGAACCGGGCGAAGAACGCGTGCGGCTCCAGCGCGACGGCGTTCAGGCCGGGGAAGACCTCGGCCTCCTGCAGGTCGTGGAAGCCGTAGCCGAACACGCCGGCGGCGACGACGATGAGCGCGGCGCCCGTCCAGGTGAAGAACCGCTTCAGGTTGATCTTGAGGCCGCCGCGGTAGAGCAGGTAGCCGAGCGCGACGGCGACGGCGAGCCCGAGGAACGCGCCGATGATCGGCTCGGTGGAGCCGCCGGACGAGTTGGAGATGTTCGTCCACAGGAACAGCGCGGTCTCCAGGCCCTCGCGCCCGACGGCGAGGAACGCGACGGCGGCGAGGGCGAGCGGCCCGACGTTCAGCGCGCCTTCGAGCTTGCCCTCCAGTTCGGCCTTCATGAACCGGGCGGTCTTGCGCATCCAGAAGACCATCCAGGTGACGAGGCCCACCGCGATGATCGACAGGACGCCGCCGAACAGCTCCTGCGTCTTGAACTGCATCTCCGAGGACGCGGCGCTCAGCGCGATGCCGAACGCGAACGCGAGCACGATGGCGGCGCCGATCCCCGTCCAGACGGGGACCAGGGCCCGGCGGTTGCCGGTCTTCACCAGGTACGCGATCAGGATGCTGACGACCAGCGCGGCCTCCAGCCCCTCACGCAGTCCGATGAGGAAGTTGCCCAGTAGCATCGCCGCACTCCTCCCGATGGCACAAACCTTTTAGGCAAAGCTAACCTAACCAAGTTTGCGCCCCGCATGCACCCCCGGCAAGAGGCCTTACAGGTCTCCTTTGGTCTCCAGCCGGAGGAAGGCCTTGGCCAGGGGCTGGGCGGTCAGATCCACCTGCCAGGCGCGGGCGCCCAGGCCGCGGAGGGCGGCGCCGATCGCGGACGGTGACGACTCCGCCGGCGGCGTCCAGGCGAGGCGGCGGACGGAGTCGGGCTGGACGAGGTTCTCCGACGGCATCGAGTGCTCGTCGGCGAGCGCCGCGACGACGGCGCGGGCGGCGGTGAGGCGCTTGGCGGCCTCCGGGTCGCGGTCGGCCCAGCGGTGCGCCGGCGGCGGGCCGTCGCCGGGCAGGTTGGACTCCGGCAGCGACCGGTCGGACAGGTCGCGGGCGCGGGCGACGGCGCGCAGCCACGCCGACTGGTGCCGGCGGGCGCCGCGCCCCCGCATCGTCGGGAGGGCCTGCAGCTCGGCGGGGGTCTTCGGGGACTTCTGCGCCAGCTCGATGATGGCGGCGTCCTGCAGCACCCGGCCGGGGGACAGGTCGCGCTCGCGGGCGATCTTGTCGCGGGCCGTCCACACCTCGCGGACGGTGGCGAGCGCCCGCCGGTTCCGCACCCGGTGGATGCCGGACGTGCGGCGCCACGGGTCGGGACGCGGCGGCTTCGGCGGCGTGGCCAGGATCGCGGAGAACTCCTCCAGCGCCCACTCCAGCTTGCCCGCGGTCTCCAGCTCCTCCTGCAGGGCGTCGCGCAGCTCGACCAGCAGCTCGACGTCGAGCGCGGCGTAGCGGAGCCAGTCCTCGGGGAGGGGGCGGGTCGACCAGTCGGCCGCCGAATAGCCCTTCTCCAGGACGAAGCCCAGCACGTTGTCGACCATGGAGCCGAGCCCGACCCGCGCGTAGCCGAGCAGCCGCCCGGCCAGCTCGGTGTCGAACAGCCGGCGCGGGACGAGCCCGACCTCCGCCAGGCACGGGAGGTCCTGGTTGGCGGCGTGCAGGACCATCTCGGCGTCGGCGAGCGCGGCGTCCAGCGCGGACAGGTCGGGGCAGGCGATCGGGTCGATCAGCGCGGTGCCGGCGCCCTCGCGGCGCAACTGGATCAGGTAGGCGCGCTGCCCGTACCGGTAGCCCGAGGCCCGCTCGGCGTCGACCGCGACCGGGCCGCTGCCCGCGGCGAACGCCGCGACGGCGCGGTCGAGCTCGGCGGCCGTCTCGATCACGGGCGGGACGCCCTCGCGCGGTTCCAGCAGGGGGACGGCCGGCGGGCCGGTAGCGGCCTCCGCGCTTTCGGGACCCGTTCCCGGCTGTTCGGGAACGGTCCCAGGACGTTCGGCCGCGGTCTCCTCCGCACCGGTCTCCCGCTGGGGGCCGGTGGCGCGCGTTTCGGACACTCCCACTGTTTCCGCGTTCTCCCCCGCCGCCTGCTTGGTGACAGATCCGGTCTCGGGCGCTGTGCTCACGCCCCCTACCGTACGTCGTTCAACCGTCCCCCCCGCCCGGCCGTTCCGGCAGCGCCGCGACGCCGGACGGCGGCAGCCCGGCCGTGGTGGACATCACCTCGCACCACGCCGCGACGTGGCCGGCGAGGTCGTCGCCGGTCGGCGACCAGGAGGCGCGCAGCTCCAGCTCGGTGGTGGACGGCTCGTCGCGCTTGTCGCCGAAGCTCTCCGACACCGCCCGGGTGATCGTCCCGGACACGTTCGCGTACCCGGCGGGCTCCAGGGCCTCCAGCAGCCAGTCCCAGGCGACGGAGCCGATCAGCTCGTCGGCGGCGATGTCGGGCTCCAGGTCGGCGCGGATGTAGGCGACGACGCGGAACCCGTTCGTCCAGCCGGATCTGCCCTCCGGGTCGTACAGGACGATGAGGCGCCCGGTGGCGACCTCGGTGTCGTCGTCGCGGTAGACGCTGCCGGACATGGCCGCCGCGTAGGGCGCGAGGCGCTGCGGGGCGGGCATGTCCTCCAGGTCGAGCTCCGGCCGGACGGCGGGACCGTCGAGGAAGGAGCGCAGCACGTCGACGGCCCGCTGGAAGGCAGGTGGGTTCATGGGTGGACCGGCCTGGTCGCGAGTGAGTGGCTGGGCGCCGGGGATCGGCTCGGGTCGGTGCTGCCGGGACGGGGCGCCGCCGCGCGCGGCGACGGGGGGACGCGGAGGGGAAACAGGCACGGCACAGGTGGTTTCGTCTCGGGGGCCGGGCCGCTCAGGCCACGGCTCGCACGGTGGCGGCGCGGCGGGGCGCCTGAACGGTCTGCGGGCCGGTCTCGCGGGCCGCGGCGGTCACCGGCGGCAGGCCGACCAGGACCGCCGCGCCGCACTCGACGCAGGCCCGCTCGGGACACTCCGCACCGTGCCCGTCGGGACACGGCGGCTGCTCGAACTCACGTTCATCACCGCAGGTGGAGCAGTACAAGGGGGAACCTCCCTCGGCTATGACACGCATCACGTTCGCACGCGCCGGTGACAGAATGCGGGACTTCGCTCGGCGTGTCCGGAAGTTCGTTTCGCCTCAGCCGCCACACCGGTGCCTTCCCACCTTGCGTTTCGTGGGACCATCACAACGTGACCGCTGACGCTGCCCGTTCGAGTGACGACTCTGCGAACACCCCTGACAAGGCCGCCCTCGCCGAGAGCCCCTTCCTGCTGGCCTGCCGCAGGCGGCCGGTGCCGCACACGCCCGTGTGGTTCATGCGCCAGGCCGGCCGCTCCCTGCCGGAGTACCTGCGGGTCCGCGAGGGCGTCCCGATGCTGGAGTCGTGCACCCGCCCCGACATGATCGTGGAGATCACGATGCAGCCGGTGCGCCGGTACGCGGTGGACGCGGCGATCTTCTACAGCGACATCATGGTGCCGCTCAAGGCCATCGGCGTCGACCTCGACATCAAGCCGGGCGTCGGGCCGGTCATCGCCGACCCGATCCGGTCGGCGGACGGCCTCGACGTGCTGCGCCCGCTCGTCCCGGACGACGTCCCGTACGTGACCGAGGCCGTGCAGGGGCTCGTCGGGGAGCTGGGCGCGACGCCGCTGATCGGTTTCGCGGGCGGCCCGTTCACGCTCGCCTCGTACCTGATCGAGGGCGGCCCGTCCAAGAACCACGAGCGCACCAAGGCCGTGATGTACGGCGAGCCCGAGCTGTGGGCGAACCTCATGGACCGCCTCGCCGACCTCACGATCGCGTTCCTGAAGCTGCAGGTCGCGGCCGGGGCGAGCGCCGTGCAGGTCTTCGACTCGTGGGTCGGCGCGGTCGCCGCGCAGGACTACCGCGAGTCCGTGCTGCCGCACACCCGCCGCGTCTTCGCCGAGGTCGAGCCGCTCGGCGTGCCGCGCATCCACTTCGGCGTCGGGACGGGCGAGCTGCTCGGCCCGATGGGCGAGGCCGGGGCGGACGTCGTGGGCGTCGACTGGCGGGTCCCGCTCGACGAGGCCGTCAGCCGCGTCGAACCGGGCAAGGCCCTGCAGGGCAACCTCGACCCGGCGATCCTGTTCGCGCCGTGGGAGACGGTGGAGCGCCGCGCCCGCGACGTGCTGGCCCGGGGCCGCACCGCCGAGGGCCACATCTTCAACCTGGGCCACGGCGTCCTGCCGTCCACGAACCCGGACGTGCTGGCCCGCCTCGCGGATCTCGTCCACGAGGCGAGCAGCGGCGACAACGGCTAGGCGGGCGGTTCCTGCGACGGTCCCGCGCCCGCGGCGGCCTTCTCCGGCTCCCGGTTCGGGTTCGGGTCCGGCCTGCGGCCGCGGAAGCGGCGGCGGAAGGCGAGCAGGGGCCAGCCGATCGCGGCGGCGAGGACGAGGAACGGCAGCAGCCAGCCGACCACGGCGGCGATGCCGCCGATGAACGCGGTGAACGCGTCCCAGCCGTTCTGGAGTCCGCCGATGAACCCGCCGCGTTCGTCGTCCTCCTTGGGCGCGGCGGTCTTGGTCACCAGCGTCACGGTCACGGTCGCGTACTGGGTGCGGTGCTTGAGCGAGTTCGACCGCGCCTGCAGCGCCTCAAGGTCGGCCTCGCGCTCGGCGATCTCCTGCTCGACCTGGATGACCTCGCCGACGGAGTTCGCGCGGCCGAGCAGCTTGCGGAACGACTCCAGCGCTGCCTTCGCCGACCGCACGCGGGCGTCGACGTCGGCGACCTCGCCGGTGACGTCCTCGGCCTCCTGGGAGAGGGAGAGCCTGGTACCGAGTTGTGTGCTCAGCTGGTTCAGCACGTCGGTGTACCGGTCGGCGGGGACCTTCAGCGTGATCTCCGACCGGGCCGGCTCGCTGGAACTCGACTCCTGCTCGATGTAGCCGCCGGCCGAGGTCGCCATCTGCTTGGCCTTGGCGGCGGCGTCCTCCACGTCCCCGGCCCGGACCCGCAGCCGCGCCGTGTGGACGACCTCGCGCCCGGCCGGCAGCGGCGCCTGCGGCCCTCTCGCGGTGCTCCCGTCGGCGGTGTTCCCGCCGGCGGCCTTCCCGGCGGCGGGGCCTCCCGCCGGTCCCGCTTCGTTCCGGGTCGCCGGAGCGGGCGCGCCGCCCCGGTCCACGGCCTCCGACGAATCCGACGAGCCGCCGCCGCATGCGGCCAGGACCCCGGCCAGCAGCAGGACGACCAGCGCACATGTGACGTTCCTGACGATCCGCATGCGGCTTGGACGAGGTGATGCAGGTCACCGTTCCGTGGGGTGAATCACGAAAGGGCCACGATGCGGGGCACGCCGGTCACGGCCCGGCCCCGCTGCGGGCCGTGACCGGACGCACCGGCTCGGCCCGCTCAGCCGTCGGTGAGCACGACGGGGCCGCCGATGTTCACGGACCCGAGCGTCCACAGGGCGCCGGTGCCGGGGACGGCGGCCAGCGCGGTCGCGTAGATGTTGCTCCGGTTCGGCACGGCGGTTGTCGGCACCTGCTCCCACGTGCCGCCGCTGTAGCGGAGCAGGGCGGGCTTGGCGGGCTCGTCGAGGTCGTGCCCGAGGGCCCAGAGCGTCCCGGCCTCGCTCTTGATGATCCTGGTGAGCGCGTTGAGGCCGGACGGCGGGGTGACGCTCGTCCAGGCGGTGCCGTCCCAGTGCATCAGGACGGGCGTGGCCGGCGACGTCGTGTAGCTGATGCCGGTCGCCCACGCGTCGGTGGGCGAGAGGGCGATCATGTCGGTGAAGCCGGCGCCGGCGACGGACGGCTCGTGCACGGGGACGCTCGTCCAGGACTGCCCGTCCCAGTGCTGCGCCATGAGGGTCTGGTCGGTCTGGGAGACCCTGCCGAGGACCCAGATGTCGTCGTCCGCCCGGATGTAGGACGTGTTCCGGTCCATGTCCGGGAGGGCGGTGATCTGCGTCCAGGCGTCGCCCGTCCGGCGGTAGACGCCGCTGCCGGTGCTCACCCAGACGCCGGCCGCGCTCGCCTGGAGGGTCGCGTTCCGCGCACCGGACGGCAGGGACACCTGCTCGAACCCAGCACCGGTGAAGTGCGCCAGGTAGGGGAACGTCGTGGGGTACGCGTCGCCCACGGCGTACCTGAAGCCGCTGATCCACACGTCCTCGGGGCCGGCGGCGTCGACGTCGGTGATGCTGCCCCTGCTGTCCAGGTTCTGGAGGGGATACTCGACCCAGCGGGCGTTCTTCCAGCGCCGCACGACGGGGTTGCCGGGGAGCGTGGTGCCACTGCCCGGGATGGGGCCGGGGACGACCAGTTCGCCCTGGGTCCCTGCGATCCAGACGCTGTCGGGCGAGGCGGCGTCGAGGTCGTAGAGGTAGTTGTTCGGCCAGAAGAACGGCAGGGACACCGGCGTGAAGTCGCCGCGGGTCGCGGCGGCGGCCGGGGACGCGAGCCCGGCGGCCAGCAGGACCGCCGCGGCGGCGGCCGGCAGAGCCTTCCAAGAAGTCATGCACGCCAGTATCTGCTGGCATGGTCATTCGGATCTTGTCACTTCCGCGACAAAAAGGCGCCCCGCCGTGGTGCGGCACGCCGATGTGATGCTCGCCGCTCCGGCCGCCCCGGTGCGCGATCCGGCGGAACGTCTGGAAGGCTGGAGCCATGACCACGTCCCATGCCGTTGTCGTCGGGGGCGGCATCGCGGGCCTCGCCGCCGCCCGCGTGCTCGCCCGGGACGGCGTGCGGGTGACCGTGCTCGAAGGCTCCCCCCAGATCGGCGGCAAGCTCCGGGTCGGCGAGATCGCCGGGATCCCGGTGGACGAGGGCGCGGAGTCGATGCTCGCCCGCCGCCCCGAGGGCATGGACCTCGTCCGCGACCTCGGGCACATCGGCGACCTGGTGAACCCGGGCACCACCTCTTCGGCGATCTTCAGCCGCGGCGCGCTGCGCACGATCCCGTCCGGCCAGGTCATGGGCGTCCCGTCCGACCTGAAGGCGCTCGCCGCGTCGCGGGTGCTGTCGCCGGCCGGCCTCGCGCGCGTCCCGCTCGACCTCGTCCTGCCGGAGACGCCGCGCGGCGGGGACGTGTCCGTCGCCGACTTCATCGGCGCCCGCGTCGGCCGCGAGGTCGTCGACCGGCTCGTCGAGCCGCTGCTCGGCGGCGTGTACGCGGGCCGGGTCGAGCTGCTGTCGTTCGACTCGACGCTGCCCGGCGTCGCCGCCGCCGCGCGCGGCCACCGCTCGCTCATCAGCGCGGTGCAGGGCATCCGGGACGCCGCGCCGAAGGACCCCGGGCCCGTGTTCGCCACGCTCCCGGACGGGCTCGGCACGCTCCCGCACCTGGTCGCCGCCGACATCACCGCCGCCGGCGGGACGGTCCGGACCGGCGCGATGGTCCGCGAGCTGCGCCGCCGCGAGGACGGCTGGCGGCTCACCATCGGCCCGACCCGCGACCCCGAGTACCTGGACGCCGACGCCGTGGTGATCGCGGTGCCGGCCGCTCCCGCGTCCCGGCTGCTCGAGGAGGAGGCGCCCGCCGCCGCCCGCGAGCTGGCCGGCATCGACTACGCCAGCATGGCGATCATCACGCTCGCCTACCGGGCCACCGCGTTCCCGCGCGTGCCGAAGGGCAGCGGCTATCTCGTCCCCGGCGTGGAGAGCGACCCCGAGCGCGGCGGACGCGGCGTCAAGGCCGTCACGTTCAGCTCGGTGAAATGGCCCCACCTGCGCGACCGCGACCCCGGTGTCATCGCGGTGCGCTGCTCCATCGGCCGGTTCGGCGAGGAGCGCACGCTCCAGAAGGCCGACGAGGAGCTGGCCGCCACCGCCATGGCCGAGCTCGCCGCGACGTGCGGCGTCACCGAGCTGCCCGCCGAGAGCCGGGTGACCCGGTGGGGCGGCGGCCTCCCGCAGTACAACGTGGGCCACGCCGACCGCGTGGCCAAGGTCCGGGCCGCGGTCGCCGGTGCGCCGGGGCTGGCCGTCGCGGGCGCCGCCTACGACGGCCTCGGCATCCCCGCTTGCATCGCCTCGGCGCGTGCGGCGGCGACCCGGGTGCTGGACCATCTGCGCAGTCGAGAAGGAGCAGGACATGACCGATCCGGCGGGCAAGCCGAAGGCACGCGAACTCAATAACGTCATCCGCTACACGATGTGGTCGGTCTTCCGCGTCGCGAAGCCCGGCACGCTCGGCGAGCAGGACGCCGCCGAGGTGCAGGACCTCCTCGACCAGGCCGCCCAGAAGGACGTCACCACCCGC
The DNA here is from genome assembly GCF_001552195.1 of Actinomadura latina NBRC 106108. GTDB lineage: Bacteria > Actinomycetota > Actinomycetes > Streptosporangiales > Streptosporangiaceae > Spirillospora > Spirillospora latina. Next base: position 308,079 of record NZ_BCQS01000013.1, on the reverse strand, counting down.
GGCCTCTACGACGTCGCCGGGCTGCGCGCGGACGCCGACTTCATGTTCTGGTGGCACGCGCCCACGTCCGATGACCTGCAGGAGGTCTACACCCGGTTCCGCCGGACGGCGATGGGCCGCGCCAGCGAGCCGGTGTGGTCGCAGATGGCGCTGCACCGCCCGGCGGAGTTCAACAAGAGCCACATCCCGGCGTTCCTGGCCGACGAGAACCCGCGCAACTACGTGTGCGTGTACCCGTTCGTGCGGTCCTACGAGTGGTACCTGCTGCCGGACGACGAGCGCCGCGCGATGCTCGCCGAGCACGGCAAGATGGCGCGCGAGTACCCCGACGTCCGGGCCAACACCGTGTCGTCGTTCGCGCTCGGCGACTACGAGTGGATGCTGGCGTTCGAGGCCGACGAGCTGCACCGCATCGTCGACCTGATGCGCCACCTGCGCGGCGCCAGGGCGCGGCTGCACACCCGCCTCGAGGTGCCGTTCTACACCGGGCGCCGCAAGCCGGTCGCCGAACTCGTCGCGAATCTGGCCTGACCCGGCCAGGGGCGGGGCGAAACAGCAGTAAGGTGCCGTCCGTGACCAAGTCTCCCGCCCAGCCGCCCCGGGGACGGCACGCGAGGCCGCCGTCGGAGCTCGCGGTCCGCTGGAACCGCCTGGTCACGGCGGTCCGGACGTCCCGGCGGCGCCGGCTGGCGGTGGCCGGCACCGTGGCCGCGGCGCTGGTGGCCGTCGTCGCGGTCACCGCGCTGACGCTGACCGGCGGCTCCTCCCCGGAGCCGCACGCCGCCGTCGCCGCCCGCACGGACACGTCCCCGTCCCCGCACGAGAAGATCGACGCCGCCGTCGGCGACCCCGACGAGATCCCCGACGCGGTGCCGTACTTCAGGACGAAGGACCCGGACGGGAAGGTCGTCGCGCACGTGACCGACGTCCGGCACAGCGGGCAGTTCGTGCGCGTCTACACCGACCTGGGCGAGGACGACGAGAACTCCAAGCCCGCCCTCGATCTCTGCGAGTGGACGACCCAGTTCCTGGAGGACGGCGGCGACGACGAGCCCCGCGTCTTCGTCCACGGCAAGAGCGACGACAACGGCAGCGTCGTCCTCGCCAACAAGCAGAGCGACAAGGACGACTGCGAGGTCGGCGAAACCCGCTAGCGGCTCCCGCCGCCCTGCCTGGTGGGCTACTCGGTGGGTTCGAGTGTCAGCGAGATCGAGTTGATGCAGTAGCGGTCGTCGGTCGGGGTGTCGTAGCCCTCACCGTGGAACACGTGCCCCAGGTGGGAGTCGCACACGGCGCACCGCACTTCCGTCCGGACCGTGCCGAGCGAGCGGTCCTCGATCAGCGTGACCTTGTCGGAGTCGGACGGCTCGTAGAACGACGGCCAGCCGCAGTGGCTCTCGAACTTCGTGCCCGACCGGAACAGCTCCGTCCCGCAGGCGCGGCACCGGTACACGCCGACGGTCTTCGTGTCGGTGTACTCGCCGGTGAAGGGCTTCTCGGTGGCGGCCTCGCGCAGCACCTGGAACTCCTCGGGGCTCAGCTGGGCCCGCCACTCGTCCTCGCTCTTGCGGATCTTCTCCATGCCTTCGAAGGTACCCCGCGAGGCGCTCGCGCAGGACTGTCGTGCCCGTGAGTTAACGTGCGGTTATGGCCTCGCCCTTCATCGAGATCCCGGTCGGGGATCGGCTCGTCAAGGTGACCAATCCCGACAAGGTCTACTTTCCGGAGCACGGCTACACCAAGCGGCAGCTGGTGGAGTACTACCTGGCCGTCGGCGACGGCATCCTGCGCGCGACCCGCAACCGCCCGACGACCCTGGAACGCTGGCCCGCCGGGGTCTTCGAGGGCGCCAGGATGGCCACCCGCGAGGACTACGCGCGCGGCCAGTCCGGCATGGGCGCCGGAAAGTCCGACGCGTTCTACCAGAAGCGGATTCCGAAGGGCGCGCCCGACTGGGTGCAGACCGCCCGCATCGCCTTCCCCAGCGGACGTTCCGCGGACGAGGTGTGCCCGACCGAGCCCGCCGTGATCGCCTGGGCCGCGAACCTGGGGACGCTGACCTTCCACCCGTGGCCCGTCCGCAAGGGCGACGTCGACCATCCGGACGAGCTGCGCATCGACTTCGACCCGCAGCCCGGCACCGACTTCTCCGACGCCGTCCGGGTGGCGCTCGGCCCGGCTCGCGACCTGCTGTCGGAGCTGGGCTACACGGGCTACGTCAAGACGTCCGGCAAGGCTGGCGTGCACATCTACGTCCGCATCGAGCCCCGCTGGACGTTCACCGAGGTCCGCCGCGCCGCCCTCGCCTTCGCCCGCGAGGTCGAACGCCGCAACCCCGCCGAGGTCACGACGAGGTGGTGGAAGGAGGAACGCGGCGAGCAGATCTTCATCGACTTCAACCAGAACGCGCGCGACCGCACGATCGCGTCCGCCTACAGCGTGCGCCCGGCCCCGCACGCCCCCGTCTCCGCCCCCGTGACCTGGGACGAACTGCCCGACGTCGACCCGCGCGACTTCACCATCGCCACGATGCCCGCCCGGTTCGCCGAGCTGGGCGACCTCCACGCGTCCATCGACGACGAGTCCTTCTCGCTGGACGCGCTCCTCGACCTGGCCGACCGCGACGAGAAGGACCACGGCCTCGGCGACATGCCGTACCCGCCGAACTACCCGAAGATGCCGGGCGAGCCCAAGCGCGTCCAGCCCAGCAAGGACACCGACAACCACTGACCGCGGGTATTCGCGGCGCCGCGCGTTGCCGGGGACGGCCCCGCCGCCTGGGGGTGGCGGGGCCGTCGCCGGCGGAGACCGCGGGTCAGGAGAGGTCGCGTTCCTGGACGGGAAGGGTCACCTGGGCCGGGCCCCGCCACGCGGTCCGCGGCTGGGCGGGGGCGATCATGGTGGCCGGGTCGTCCTCGGCGGCGGTCACCGGGATGGTGACGGAACTGCCGCGCAGGTCGACGGTGACCTGGGCGCCCGTCGGGGTCTCGGTGTTGTAGTCGGCGTCGGTACCGGCGAGGACGAGGGCCAGGCGGTGGCCCTTCTTCAGCAGGTACTCCTGGCTGAGCGTCTGCCAGCGGACGGTGTAGTAGCGGCCCGGCTTCAGCGGCTTCGGGCTGCTCAGCGAGCGGGCGTTCTGGGCGTCGAGCCAGCCTCGCGCGACCACGTTCACGGGGGACGTGACCGTGGTGACCTCGGTCTGCTTGTAGCAGGCGTCGTCGGCGGGCGTGCTCTCACCGTGGCAGTCCTCGGTGGAGAGCGTCCGGATGCCGGCGCCGGAGCCGAGGTAGTCGACGCGGGTGTCATCCCCGTAGTCGACGAGCAGTGCCGTGAGGTTCGACGTGGGCTTGTCGAGTTTGATCTTCAGGCGGGCGTCGGGGGTGCCGGAGAGGCGTCCGGTCGCGGGGAGCGGGCCCGAGACGAAGGCGGACCGGTACGGCTGGGCGGTCGTCGGGTCGGAGACCATCGCGCCCTCGGAGTGGCCGTCGCCGCGCGGGCCGGGGGCATCGGTGAACGTCGCCGTCGTCCCGCGGGATGCGCGCTCCAGCCCGAGGGCGCCGCCGGGGCCGGGGCGCAGGACGATGTCCCGGGCGTCCCGGGACGGCCAGTCGCGCTGGGTGATCCACTGGTCGGGGCCGATCTCGATGTCGGCGCGCGGCTCCCGCATGATGCCGTTGGGGATCTTCTGCAGCTCGTGGTCGAACCAGCGGTGCAGGGTGTCCACCCAGGCGTCGCGGCGGATGTCGAACGGGTCGACGTGGCCGCGCTGCGACAGCCATACCTTGCGCTGCACGCCGCGCCGCGCGAGGGCGCTCCACCACTCGGCGAACTGGTCGTCCTTGACGTTCAGGTCGTTGACGCCGTGCGCGGCGAAGATGCTCGCGCGGACGCGGGACGCGCGGGCGATCGTCCCGTTCCGGTAGTCGGCGGTCTTCCAGTACGCGTTGTAGTCGCCGGTGGCGTCGTCCTCGCCCTCGTCCAGGCCGGCGTTGACGGCGGCGCACTTCTCGGGCGGGTCGGTGTCGACGTAGCTCGCCAGCCACGGCTGCTCGTCCGTCCAGTACTTCACGCCGTTCATGCGGCTGTAGTCGTACCAGCTGCTGATCGCCGAGATCGGGACGATGGTCTCCAGCCCCTCGACGCCGGTCGCGGCGACGCCGTTGGCGAGCGTCCCGTCGTAGGACTTGCCGATCATGCCGGTGCGGCCGGTCGTCCACGTCGCCCGCACCGGGGCGCCGTCCGGCGTGAACGCCTTCGCGCGGCCGTTGAGCCAGTCGACCACGGCCTTGCCGCCGAGGACGTCGGTGGGCCCGCCGCTGACCGGGCAGCCGTCGGACCGGGTCGTCCCGACCATGTCCACGGCGAGGAACGCGTACCCGCGCGGGACGAAGTAGTTGTCGTAGAACAGCGGGAACTTCACCGGGTTCCCGTCGGCGTCGTAGGTCTTGAGCTCGCCCTCGTTGCCGCGTCCCGCGTTGTCGTAGTACGGGCTCTCGTCCATGATCACGGGGACCTTGAGGCCGTGCTCGGTCTCCTTGGGCCGGATGATGTCGACGTTGACGCGGTCCTTCTTGCCGTCCTGGTCGCTGTCGACGCTCGACTCGACGTAGACGTGCTCGCGGATCGCGTCCTTGTAGGAGAAGACCGGCTGGGTCACGCCGCCCTTCACCACGATCTTGGGGGACGGCTGGGCCAGCGCCGTCGCGCCGCCGCCCGCGCCGGCGAGCGCGGCGCCCGTGAGCGCGGCCACCGTCATCGTCCGCCGGGTTCGTCTCAGGGATCGCCTGGCCAACCCGCACCTCCGAGGCTGAGAAAATGATCTCTACGGGGGCACACGCTCCTCGCCGCGGGACGCGGGGTAAAGGGCGGCGCACGACGAACTCGGACCGGATTTGGTCACCTCCTGCCCTTGCGCCCTCCGGCCTGACCGAAATGGTGATCTCGGTCTGTCTGTAAAGCGGAAGGGGGATGCCCGGAGATCGTCCGGGCATCCCCCTCCGCATGGGATGGAGCTACCGAAAAGCAGTCCGGATGGGACCGTTCCGCATCAACCTGTCCAAGAAGGGCGTCGGGCACAGCGTCGGCGCCCGCGGCGCCCGTTACACCCGCTCGGCGGACGGGCGCCGCCAGGTGACGTTCCGGATCCCCGGCACCGGCCTGTCCTGGCGGCGCTCGCTCGGCCGCCGCCGCGACTAGCGCTTCGCGCGGTTCACCGCGGACAGGACAGCGTCCACCGACGCGGTCAGCGCGGACGCGTCACGTCCCGCGCCCCACGACGTCACACCGTCGACCCGGCATTCCGCATAGGCGACGGCCATGGCCCCGTGCAGCCGCCGGGAGTCCGTCTCCCCGGCATGACCCGGGCCGGAGCCGGTCGCGTGCTCGGCGTACTGCAGGACGTCCACCTTGATCCCGGCTGACGACAGGGCGTCGGCGAGCGCCTCGACGGGGCCGCCGCCCGAGCCGGTGTGCTCGCGCTCGTCGCCGTCCACGCGGACGACGCCGGTGAAGCCGTGCCGCGCCGGGCCGGTGCCGGCCGTCCGCCAGCCGACCACGGACACCGGGCCGGCGGGGTCGAGGTACTCGCCGCGGAACAGGTCCCACAGCTCGGCCGCCGTGATCTCCTCGCCGCTGCCGTCCGTCGCCCGCTGCACGACCCGGGAGAACTCGATCTGCAGGCGGCGCGGCAGGTCGAGCCTGTACCCGGTGCGCAGCAGGTAGGAGATCCCGCCCTTACCGGACTGGCTGTTGACGCGGATGACCGCCTCGTACCCGCGTCCCACGTCGGCCGGATCGATCGGCAGGTACGGGACGTCCCACGGCAGTTCCTCCGGCGACGTCCCCGTCTCCTCCGCGCGGCGGGCGTGCCGGGCCATGCCCTTGCCGATCGCGTCCTGATGCGTCCCAGAGAACGCCGTGTAGACGAGGTCGCCGCCGTACGGGTGCCGCTCGTGGACGGGCAGCCGGTTGCAGTACTCGACCGTCCGGCGGATCTCGTCGATGTCGGAGAAGTCGATCCGGGGGTCGACGCCCTGCGCGTGCAGGTTCAGCGCCAGGGTGACGAGGTCGACGTTGCCGGTCCGCTCGCCGTTGCCGAACAGGCATCCCTCGACCCGCTGCGCGCCCGCGAGCACCGCCAGCTCGGCGCAGGCGACCCCCGTCCCGCGGTCGTTGTGCGGGTGGACGGAAAGGATCACCGCGTCCCGCCGGGCCAGGTGCCGGTGCATGTACTCGATCTGGTCGGCGTACACGTTCGGCGTGGCGATCTCGACGGTCGCGGGCAGGTTCAGGATCACCGGCCGGTCGGGGGAGGCGTCCCACAGCCCGGTGACCGCGTCGCAGACCTCCAGCGCGTAGTCGGGCTCGGTGAAATTGAAGGTCTCGGGCGAGAACTCGAACCGCACTCCCGGCCGGGAGAGCCGCGCGACGTCGGCGGCTCCGTCCAGAATCAGCTGCTTCACCCCGTTCCGGTCGGACCCGAGCACGACGTCGCGCCACACCGCCCCCGTCGCCGTGTAGAGGTGGACGACCGCCCTCGGCAGCCCTTCGACCGAGGCGAACGTCCGCTCGATCAGCTCGCGCCGCGCCGGCGTGAACACCACGGGCGTCACGTCGTCCGGTACGCCCGCCTCCGCCAGGTGCCGGACGAAGCCGAAGTCGGTCTGGCTGGCCGACGGGTAACCGACCTCGATCTCCTTGAAACCCATCGTCACGAACAGATCGAACATGCGCCGCTTGCGCGCCGTGTCCATGGGTTCGGCCAGCGCCTGGTTGCCGTCCCGCAGGTCGACGGGCACCCACAGCGGCGCCTCCCCGGCACGCCTGGACGGCCAGGTGCGCTCGACCTCGGGGACGGGTGACGGAACCCGGTCGTGTATCGACCGGTACCGGTGGAACGGCATGGAGCTGCCGCGCTGCGGATTCCAGAAGGGCCCGGCCACCGGGCCGGAGGGAGTGCTCAGAGTCGGGAAGTCCATGGGGCGTGTCCTCGTGATCGCCGGACGACCGGCAGCACCGGACCCCGCAGCGGGGTGCCGGTCTGGATCAGGCCCCGCCGCGGCGACCGAGAAGGAGAACCCGCCACGACATGCCCGCCAGCCAACCACACCTCAGCTCCTCAGACAAGCTGAGGGAAGCTACCCTGGTGGTCTGCTCTCCCGGAGGAACCTCGATGCCGCTCGGCCCACCGTCCGCCAGCCCCCACCCGCCGCCAAGCGGACGAGCTCCGCTCGGCCCCCTCCGGCCCAGCCCGCTCGTCGAGCAGGCCGCCCAGCGCCTCCGCGACCAGATCGCCGGCGGCTCCTGGCCGGTCGGGACGAGACTCCCCGGCGAGACGACCCTCGCCGGCGAACTGGGCGTGGGCCGCTCGACCGTCCGCGAGGCTCTCCGGGCCCTGGCCGGCGCCGGGCTCGTCCAGCCCCGGCAGGGCGCGGGCGTGTTCGTCATCGCGACCGAACCGGACGGGAACTGGCCCGCCCGCCTCCGCCGCGCCTCCGTCGCCGACGTCTACGAGATCCGCATGATGCTGGAGGTCCGCGCCGCCGAACTGGCCGCCGAGCGCCGTACCGACGATGACCTCGCCGCCCTCGACACGGCCCTCGCCGCCCGCGACACCGCCTTCGCCGGCCCCGCCATCGAGGCGTTCATCGACGCCGACATCGCCCTGCACACGGCCGTCGTGACCGCCGCGCACAACCCGATCCTCGCCGACCTGTTCGCCGAGTTCGCCCCCGTCCTGCGTGACGGCCTCCTCGACCTCGCCGCCCTGGTCGACGTCCGCACCTCCGACACCGCCCACGGCCGCGCCGCCCACGCCGCCCTCGTCGAAGCCATCCGTGCCGGCGACCCGTCCGCCGCCGGCCAGATCATCAAGGCCGAACTCACCCAGACCCTCGCCGTCCTACTCCAGGGAGGCTAGGAGGGGCGGGAGGTCGTTGTCGTGGAGGATCGTCAGGCGGCGGGTGGGGCGGGTCATGGCCACGTAGAGGTCCTGGCCGCCCTTGGGGGACTCGGTCAGGATGCCGGACGGGTCCACGACGATGACGGAGTCGAACTCCAGGCCCTTCGCCTCCTCGGCGGTGAGGACGACGACCGGGGCGTCGAGGGCGTCCGGGGTGGCGCCGGCGGCGGCGTCCGGGAGGGCGTCCAGGACGGCGGCGTGGCGGGCTCCGGAGGTGATGACGGCCAGGCGGCCCTCGGCGGAGACGTCGTCGGTGATGAGGGCGAGTTCGGACTGGATGAGGGCAGGGAGTTCGGTGATCGGCAGCGCCAGTGCGGTGGGGGGCGGGCCGTCGTCGCGGACCGGGTCGGGTGGTGTCTGGCCCGGGTCGACGGCGGCGAGGACGTCGGCGGCGATCCGCATGATGGCGGCCGGGGTGCGGTAGTTGACGAGGAGGCGCTGCTCGCGCCAGCGGCCCGGGACGTAGCGGTCGAGCATCTGGCCCCAGGTGGTGGCGCCCGCCGCGCTGCCGGTCTGGGCGATGTCGCCGACGACGGTCAGGGAGCGGGTGGGGACGCGGCGCATGACGGTGCGCCAGGCCATCTCGGAGAGTTCCTGCGCCTCGTCCACGATCACGTGGCCGTACGCCCATTCGCGGTCGGCCAGCGCGCGCTGCGCGGTGGTGAGGGGCGGGCCGCCGTCGTGGTGGCGGCCGGCCAGGTCGCTCGCCGAGATCACGTCGCGCGCCGAGAGCAGGTTCGTGGTGCCGGCGGACTCGATGACCTCGCGGGCGTAGCGCTCCTCGTCGGCGCGGGCCGCGTCGGCCTCGCGTTGGCGGGCCCTGTCGGCGGAGTCGTCCTTGCCCAGGTGTTCGGCGGCCTCGTCCAGGAGGGGGACGTCCGAGACGGTCCAGGGGGAGTCGGCTGGACGGTGCAGGAGCGCGCAGTCGGGAAGGCCCGCCTGGGCGCCCAGACGGGCGAGGGTGTCGGGGGAGGCGTAGAGGTCGGCCAGCAGCTGCTGAGGGGTCAGCTCGGGCCAGAGGTCGTTGAGGACCTTGCTGACGGCCGGGTCCTGCCAGAGGGCCTCCTTGGCCAGGCGGAGGTCCGTTTCGTCCAGGAGGGGCTCGTCCTCGGCCTCGTCGATGAGTTCCTGGAGCCAGGTGGGGAGACCTCCCGATTTGGCGATCTCCTCCAGGGGCTCGTCCATGATGCGGTCGTACTGCTCAGCCCGGTCGACGGCGAGGGCCTCCAGCATGTCGTGGACGAAGCGGCGCCGCTGAACGTTGTGGGGGAGACGCAAGGCGCGGGCACGATCACGGATCTGTTCGCACTTCTCGGCGTCCACAGTGAGGGTGAGGCCGTCGGTGTCGATGTGGACGCCGTCCGCGGGCACGCGCTGCCGATCGTGGACGGCCGCTTGCACGAGGTCGGCCATGCGGAGGTCGCCCTTGATGACGGCGACCGCGGGGGTTTCCCGTGCCGTCGCCTTGAGGCCGGGATAGAGCTCGCCGACCGTGGCCAGCACGACGTCTGTCTCGCCCAGGCCGGGAAGGACCTGCTCGATGTAGCGGAGGAACGTGGCGTTCGGGCCGACGACGAGCACTCCGCGCCGTTCGAGGACGTCCCGGTGCGTGTAGAGCAGGTACGCGGCGCGGTGCAGGGCGGCGACCGTCTTGCCGGTGCCGGGGCCGCCCTGGACGACGAGCACACCCTGCAGGCCCGACCGGATGACCTGGTCCTGCTCTTCCTGGATGGTCGCGACCACGTCGCTCATCCGGCCCGTCCGGCCGCGGCGGAGGGTGGCCAGCAGCGCGGCCTCGCCGACGATGCCGCGCCGCTCCGACTCCGCCAGGCCCTCCAGGTCGAAGACCTCGTCGTCCAGCCGGAAGACCTCGCGGTGGCGCAGGTGCAGGTGGCGGCGGCGCGCGAGGGTGCCGGGCGCGCCGGGCGTCGCGGTGTAGAACGGGCGGGCCGCGGCGGCTCGCCAGTCGATCAGGATGGGCTCGTGATCCTCGTCGCGGAGGCCGACGCGGCCGATGTAGAACGTGTCGCCGGGGCCGCCGGCGTCCGCGCGGTGGTCGATCCGGCCGAAGCACAGGCCGTTCTCGACACCGCCGAGCCGGGCGAGCCGGCGGGCCGCCTCGTCGGTCGCGACGGCGCTCTCCACCCGCGCCTGGAACGCGGCGCCGCCGCCCGCCGCCGGCCCGTCGCGCAGCGCGGACTCGGCCTTGGCCCGCTCGACGTCGAGCCTCGCGTACACGCGGTCCACGTACGCCTGTTCGACGCGCACCGGCACAGAATTATCGCGGTCGGGGTTGACAGCGTCCGCTTGACGGAGTCCCATGCTTCGGCTACACTCCTATTTATAGGATTGGGTTTTCTGTGCGCAACTTCCAAGCTGCCAGCCTAGCATCCTTCGTGTCGCTCTGCATGATCTTCTAACGCCGCCCAAAAGATCGTCTTTGTTGCGGCGGGTGTCATCCGCGCGGCGCCCATCGGTCACCGATCTTCGTGAGGCTGTCCGGCGATCAATGCCGGATCCTTCCGAAAGGTCGCTCCTCCATGGCAGACTCCGCGCACCCGCTGAACCGGCGCACCTTCCTGGTCACGACCGGTCTCGCCACCGCCACCGCCGTCACCACCACCGCCGTCACCGCCCTGCCCGGCACCGCCCGCGCAGCCGCCCCCCGCTCCCTAACCCTGCCCGGCGACCCGTTCACCCTGGGCGTCGCGTCCGGTGATCCCGGCCCGGACGGGTTCGTCCTCTGGACCCGCCTCGCCCTCGACCCCCTCGCCGGCGACGGCCTCGGCGGCATGCCGGCCCGCACCGTCCCCGTCGGCTGGGAGGTGTCGTCCGACGAGCGGTTCCGGCGCATCGTGCGGCGCGGCACCGCCGCCGCCCGCCCCCAGTCCGCCCACTCCGTCCACGTCGAGCTGAACGGCCTGAGCCCCGGCCGCGACTACTGGTACCGCTTCCGCACCGGCCGGCACATCTCCCCGGCCGGACGGACCCGCACCGCCCCCCACCCCGCCACCTACGGCCCCGCCCTCGCGATGGCCTTCGTCTCCTGCAGCCAGTTCGAGCACGGCTACTTCACCGCGTACCGGCGACTCGCCGAGGAGAACCCCGATCTCGTCCTGCACCTGGGCGACTACCAGTACGAGTACAAGAAGGACGTCTACACGATCGCCGGGGGCAACGTCCGCGACCACGAGGGCCCCGAAACGGTCACGCTGGCGAACTACCGGCTGCGGCACGCCCAGTACAAGTCGGACCGCGACCTCCAGGCCGCGCACCAGGCGGCGCCGTGGCTCGTCGTGTTCGACGACCACGAGGTCGAGAACAACTGGGCGGACGACATCCCCGAGGCGAACTCCGACACCCCGTCCTACGAGGCGTTCCGCGCCCGCCGCGCCGCCGCGTTCCAGGCCTACTACGAGAACATGCCGCTGCGCCGACGCTCCGTCCCGAAGGGGCCGGACATCCAGATCTACCGGCGCGTCCAGTGGGGGCGGCTCGCCAACTTCCACATGCTCGACACCCGCCAGTTCCGCGACGACCAGGGCTGCGGCGACGGCTACAAGGACTGCCCCGAGGCCGCCGACCCGAAGCGCTCCATCACCGGAAACGCGCAGGAGGCATGGCTGCTGGACGGCTTCCGCCGCTCCCGCGCCCGCTGGGACGTCCTCGGCCAGCAGGTGTTCTTCGCGCAGCGCGACAACACCGCCGGGCCGGTCAAGAAGACCTCGATGGACGCGTGGGACGGCTACGCCGCGTCCCGCGACCGGATCACCAGGGGCTGGCTGGACGCGAAGGTCCGCAACCCCGTCGTGCTCACCGGCGACGTCCACGCGCACTGGGCGAGCGACCTGAAGACCGACTACGACGACCCCGACTCGAAGACCGTCGGCTCCGAGCTGGTGTGCACGTCCATCACCAGCACCGGTGACGGCGCGGACTCGAACCCGGCCGACCACCCCTACCTCAAGATCAACCCGCACCTGCGCTTCTACAACAACCAGCGGGGCTATGTGCTGACGACGATCGGCAAGGACGAGATGAAGGCCGACTTCAAGACGCTGCCCACCGTCCGGACGCCGGGTGCCGAGATCTCCACCAAGGCCACGTTCGTCATCGAGGACCGCGTCCCCGGCGTCAACCAGGCCTATCTGCGCCCGTACGCGAAGGCGAAGATGTCGGCGCAGTCGGAGCGCGACCTGATCCAGCAGACCATCGACAACGAGACCCAGCCCTGACCGGCCGCGACCGAGCGCCGGGCGCGGCACGCCGCCGCGCCCGGCCCGGGGCGCCTCAGCGGTCGACCCGCGCCTTCGTGGCGCCGCCGCTGAAGATGTCGCTCAGGTCGTAGGCGACAGGCACCTCCAGCTGCTCGTAGGTGCAGGACTCCGGCGTCCGGTCGGGACGCCAGTTGCGGAAGCGGGCGGTGTGCCGGAAACGGGCGCCCTCCATCGCCTCGTACGCCACCTCCACGACCAGGTCGGGACGCAGCGGAACCCAGCTGAGGTCCTTCTTGCCCGTCCAGCGGGACACGGCGCCCGGCATCCGGTCGACGGTCGCCTCGTTCTGGTTCGCCCACTCCGACCACGGATGCTCGGCGAGGTTCTCCAGCCGGTACGGCTGCAGCTCCTCCACCAGCTCCGCGCGGCGCTCCATCGTGAACGAGGCCGCGACCCCGACGTGCTGGAGCTTGCCTTCGGAGTTGTAGAGACCGAGCAGCAGCGACCCCACGATGGGGCCGGACTTGTGCCAGCGGAACCCCGCCACCACGCAGTCGGCCGTCCGCTCGTGCTTGACCTTGAACAGGACGCGCTTGTCGGGCTCGTACACGGTGTCGCGCGGCTTGGCGATGACGCCGTCCAGCCCGGCGCCCTCGAACTCGTCGAACCAGCGCAGCGCCAGCTCGTAGGAGTCGGACGCCGGCGTCACGTGGACCGGCGCCTTCACCCCGGACAGCGTGTCGACGAGCCGCCGCCGCCGTTCGCCGAGCGGCACCTCCAGCAGCGACTCGCCGCCGATCGCCAGCAGGTCGAAGGCGACGAACGACGCGGGCGTCTCCTCCGACAGCAGCTTGATCCGCGACGCGGCCGGGTGGATGCGCTGCTGGAGGCCGTCGAAGTCGAGCCGCGTCCCCTTCGGCAGCACGATCTCGCCGTCGACCACGCACCGCTCCGGCAGCTCGCGCTTCACCGCCTCGACCACCTCGGGGAAGTAGCGGGTGAGCGGCTTCTTCCCGCGGCTGGACAGCTCGACCTCGTCGCCGTCGCGGAACACGATGCAGCGGAAGCCGTCCCACTTCGGCTCGTACAGCAGGTCGCCCTTGGGCATGGTCTTGACCGCCTTGGCCAGCATCGGTGGCAGCGGCGGGCTGATCGGCAGGTCCATCCCGCCATCTTGCTCCCCGCCACCGACAGAACACCATCCCGGGGTTCCGATAACGTGCAGGTCATGCGCCGTCTGCTGCCCGGGCCCGCCGCCGGCGCCGACCCGTACGCCGACTCCCACGTCGACTCCCACGTCGACCCTTACGACGCCTACGGCGACCAGCCCGGGCTGCGGCTCGGCATGGTCATGAGCGTGGACGGCTCCGTCACCGACGCCGAGGGCTGGACGGACGGCCTCGGCGGCGACGCCGACTTCCGCGTCTTCCGGACCCTGCGCGCACTGACCGACGCGATCCTCGTAGGCGCGGGCACGGTCCGCACAGGGCGTCTCGGCCCCGCCCGCCTGCGTCATGATCTGCGCGCGCGCCGGGGGAGACCGCCCGCCCCCACGGTCGTGGTGAGCCGCTCCCTCGACCTCGACTGGACGCTCCCGCTGTTCACCGAGGCCGAGACACCCACCATCGTGGTGACGTCACAGAGCAGCCGGAACCGCGCCCCAAGCCACATCCAGGTGGTCGCGGTAGGCGAAGACGACGTCGACCTCCCGGCCGCCATCACGGCCCTCCGCGAAGACCTCGGCTACGAGCATCTCCTCTGCGAAGGCGGCCCCGCCCTGGCGACGGCGCTGATCCGCGCGTCCCTCGTGGACGAACTGTGCCTCAACATCGCCCCGACCCTGCTAGGCGGCCCGCGCCACACCCGCCTCCTGGACGGCCTGGACGCCGAGATACCGCTCGACCCGACCGCTCTCTACATCGACGAGGGCGTGCTGTTCGTCCGCTACCGGTTGCGGACGTAGCGGAGGAAGAGGAACTCCTCGTCCTGCAGGGCGTGGGCGAGCGTCATCTCCGGCGGGACGGGCACCGCCGGCCCGTTCAGGATCCGCACCGCGCGCCCGCCGAGCAGCGCCGGGCTCAGCGTGAGGCACAGCTCGTCCAGCAGCCCGGCCGCCACCACCTGCGCGAGGACGCCCGGACCGCCCTCGCACAGCAGGCGCCTGTGGCCGCGGGCGGCGAGTTCCCGGACGGCGACGGAGAAGTCCAGCGTGTCCTTCCCGGCGATGATGACGTCGGCGCGCTCCCGCGCGGCCTTCAGCCGGACCGGGTCGGCGGTCGCGGTCGCCAGCACGATCGTCGGCACCTGCGCCTCGGTGAAGATCGGCGCGTCGAAGTCCAGGTCGAGCGTGCGGGACACGACCGCGATCGGCGGCACGGGGGTGCGCGCGTCCCGCACGCCGCCCCAGCCCTCGCTGCGCTTGACCGGCCCGTACCCCTCGGCCCGCACCGTGCCCGCGCCGACGATGACCACGTCGGCGAGCCCCCGCAGCAGCAGGAACAGGTGCCGGTCGGCGGCGTTGCCGAGGCCGCCGCTGCGCTCCTCGCGCTGCGCGGCCCCGTCCAGGCTGGCGACCATGTTCGCCCGCAGCCAGGTGGTCCCGGCCGGATACGCGTAGCGCTCGGCGAGATCGACCTCGCCGGGCTCCGGAGAGAGAGTCCGCATAGGCATCTCAAGCTACTGCACGTTCCGTTCCGGACGGCCGCGCAACAGGCTGTGCACCAATCTGTACGAATCCGTCATGCCGGGAGTGTCTGGAGGCGACACTTGCCCTCGGGGACGGGGAGCAGAAGTGCACAGAAGGGAGCGGGGGGTGGAGTACGCGGCATTGGGCGCGTGGATCCTCGCCGCCGTCGCGGGCGGCTACCTGCTGGTCATCTGGATCCTGAACGGGGGGCGTTCGACGAAGGTGACGCGGTTTCCGATCCTGGTCGTGGTCGGTCATCCGCTGGCGGCGGCAGGCGGCCTCGGCGTCTGGGTCGCCTACCTGGCCACCGGGACCGCCGGCTACGCGTGGGGGGCGTTCGCGGCGCTGCTGGTCGTCGCCCTGCAGGGGTTCATGCTGTTCACCCGCTGGCTCGTCGGCCGCGGCGGCCGGCACGCCCGCGGCGCGGAACAGTCGTTCCCGGCCGCGGCCGTCGCCGTCCACGGCGCGGTGGCGGTCGCGACGCTCGTCCTGGTCTTCCTCACCGCCATCCGGGTGACCCGCGCCTAGGGGAGCCGCCTCAGCACGAGGAGCGCGCGGTCGGTCAGGGGGACGGTGTCGCGGGCCTTGAGGCGGGGGCGGTCGCCGAACGAGTCGGGTTCGGCCGTGTCGAGGGTGTACTCCCAGCGTTCGCCGTACTCGGCGCCGGGGAGGGTGAACTCGACCGGCTCGGACCCGGCGTTGATCAGCAGCAGGAACGAGTCGTCGCGGACGCGGCGGCCGCGCGGGTCGGGTTCGGTGATGGCGTCGCCGTTGAGGAACACGCCGAGGGACTTGGCGAACCCGACGTTCCAGTCCTGGTCGGTCATGCTGTCGCCGGCCGGGGTGAGCCAGGAGATGTCGGCGGCGGCGCCGGTGCCCCGCCCGGTGAAGAAGCGGCGCCGCCGGAACACCGGGTGGTCGTGGCGCAGCCGGGACAGGATCCGGACGAACTCCACGTCGTCGGAGTCGTCCCAGCGGACCCAGGCGATCTCGTTGTCCTGGCAGTAGGCGTTGTTGTTGCCCTTCTGCGTGCGGCCCAGCTCGTCGCCGTGCGACAGCATCGGGACGCCCTGCGACAGGAAGAGCGTGGCGAGGAAGTTGCGGCGCTGCCGGGCGCGCAGGCCCAGGATCGCGGGGTCGCGGGTGGGGCCCTCCGCGCCGCAGTTCCAGGAGCGGTTGTCGTCGGTGCCGTCCCGGTTGTTCTCGCCGTTGGCCTCGTTGTGCTTGTGGTCGTAGGACACCAGGTCGGTGAGCGTGAACCCGTCGTGGCAGGTGACGAAGTTGATGGACGCGAACGGGCGCCGCGCGCTGTGCTCGTACAGGTCGGACGAGCCGGTGAGGCGGGACGCGAACTCCGGCATGGTCGCGTACGACCCGCGCCAGAAGTCGCGGACGGTGTCGCGGTACTTGCCGTTCCACTCCGTCCACAGCGGCGGGAAGTTGCCGACCTGGTAGCCGCCCTCGCCGACGTCCCACGGCTCGGCGATCAGCTTCACCTGCGAGACGACCGGGTCCTGCTGGACGAGGTCGAAGAACGCGGCGAGCCGGTCGACGTCGTGCAGTTCGCGGGCGAGCGCGGAGGCGAGGTCGAACCGGAACCCGTCGACGTGCATCTCCAGGATCCAGTAGCGCAGCGAGTCCATGATGAGCTGCAGCGCGTGCGGGTTGCGGACGTTCAGCGAGTTGCCGCAGCCGGTGTAGTCGAGGTGGTAGCGCTTGTCGTCGTCGCGGAGGCGGTAGTAGGAGGCGTTGTCGATGCCGCGGAACGACAGCGTCGGCCCGAGGTGGTCGCCCTCGGCGGTGTGGTTGTAGACGACGTCCAGGATGACCTCGATGCCCGCCTCGTGCAGGGCGCGGACCATCGCCTTGAACTCCAGCACCTGCTCCCCGTACTGCCCGGACGAGCTGTAGGAGTTGTGCGGCGCGAGGAAGCCGATCGTGTTGTAGCCCCAGTAGTTGTCGAGGCCCCGCGCCACCAGCGCGTGCTCGGGGACCGACTGGTGCACCGGCATCAGCTCGACGGCCGTCACGCCGAGGTCGAGCAGGTGGTCGATCATCACCGGGTGCGCGAGGCCCGCGTACGTGCCGCGCTGCTCCTCCGGGATGCCGGGGTGCAGCTTGGTCAGGCCCTTCACGTGCGCCTCGTAGATGACGCTCTCGTGGTAGGGGACGCGCGGCGGCCGGTCGTCGGTCCAGTCGAAGAACGGGTTGATGACGACGTTCTTCGGCATGTAGGGGGCGCTGTCGTCCTCGTTCAGCGCATCCGGGTCGTCGAACCGGTACGAGAACAGCGACTCGTGCCAGCGGACGTCGCCCTCCACGGCCTTGCCGTAGGGGTCGAGCAGCAGCTTGGACGGGTTGCAGCGATGCCCGTCGCGCGGGCCGAACGGCCCGTGCACCCGGTACCCGTAGCGCTGGCCGGGCCCGATGCCGGGCAGGTAGCCGTGCCAGACGAACCCGTCGACCTCCGGGAGATCCTGCCGGGTCTCGTTCCCGCCGGCGTCGAACAGGCACAGCTCGACCCGCCTGGCCACCTCGGAGAACAGGGCGAAGTTCGTGCCCGTGCCGTCCCAGGTGGCGCCCAGCGGATAGGGGTCCCCGGGCCACACCTCCCGCATGCTCTCCCCTCCCGGCCGATCCGTCCCGACCCATCGATTGTGGCCTAAGAGCCCGGCCCGCCGCGCGCCACGGGCCGCCACCAGAGTGTCACGGAGGCGGTACGCCCGGGGGCGGCAGCCGCCAGACGACCTCGTCGTCGCGGGTCTCGCCCGTGGCGCGCAGGCCGATCTTCGACGCCACGGCGGCGGACGCGCGGTTGGCCGGGTGGACGGTCGCGACGACCGCGCCGACGCCGTGTGCGCCGAGCCAGCCCAGCAGGGCGCGGGCGGCCTCGGTGGCGAAGCCGAACCCCTGGTAGGGCATGCCGATGACCCAGGCGACGGACGCGATGTGCCGCGGCGGCCCCGGCGTGACCGTCGACCCGGCCGACGGGGGAGTCACGGTGAAGCCGGGGGCCGCGGGCGTGACCGTCGCCTGGACGTAGCCGACGGCCTGCCCGTCCCGGGCGCGGCGGACGATCCAGTTCAGCCAGCATTCCTGGTGGAACGGGGCCGGGCCCGCGACCAGGTGCGCGTAGCGGGCGCGCAGCTCGTCGCGGGTGAGGGGCTCGCCGCCGATGTAGCGGTGCAGGCGCGGGTCGTCCAGGACGGGCGCCATCTCGTCCGCGTGGTGGACCGCCAGCGGCTCCAGGACGAGGCGCTGGGTACGGATGGTCTCGGCGAGCGGCCCGTACACCCGCCGATCGTATGCCCCGGAGAGTCAGAGCCGCCGGGTCCAGATGCCGATGGGGTGCTGCTTCGGGTCGAGCCACAGCCACGGCTGGGCGTGCCGGAACGGCAGGTCGGTGCCCGGCTGCCACGGGAACAGGCCGTGCCGGTTGGGCCAGACGACCTGCAGGATCGGCAGCGGGGGACGCCGGTAGAACGCCACCGCGCCCGCGAACAGCCCGTCGTACCAGAGCGGGTCGGCGTTCCGGAACGCGGCCTGCTGGCCCCGGACGACGCCGTCGCGGCGCTCGCCGTCGGCCGGGCCGTTCCCCTCGGCGGTCTGCCGGCCGAGCACGTTGAGGATCTCCTCGGTCTCGTACACGTCGCCGCCGAACATCGCGAGCTCGGGCGCCCGGTGGCTGTGCCACAGGCCGATCGTGTACGCCCAGCCGGGCCCGTCCGCGTCGGGCTGCACGAGGACGACGCTCCACCCGTACTGGGTGACGTGCACGATCGTGCGGAGCTGGAAGTTGTCCAGGCGGTCGCGGTCGCCGTAGTCACGGCACATCACGCAGGTGCACGAGGGGCGATCGCCGGACATGACCCTCAGTTTACGATCAATCGGCCCCGGGGCCGCGCGGGCGTCCCCCTCGGGCGGGCGTCACCAGAACACGCCGGTGTCCCGCGGCCGCGCCTCGTGCGCGCCGCCGGTCCGCGGGCCGGTCAGCCACCGGGCGAGCACGGCGGCGAGCAGCATCGCGGCCGGCAGGCCGAGCGGCACGGCCGTCAGCGGTGCGACGGACGCCGCCTTCAGCGCCGTCCCGCCGAGCAGGCCCGCGACGCCGAGGTTGGCGCCCTGCCGTCCCGCCGCGAGGACGACCGCGAGGACGGCGGTGGCGACGGCGAGGCCGGCGGCGGGCAGCGCCAGGGCGCGGCGCCGCACGAAGAACCCGAGCGCGACGCCGAGCGCGCCGAGCGCGGGCAGCGCCATCGCCCCGTACCACCGGGCGGGCCGCGGCCTCATCTCGATCGCCAGGACGGGCGCGGGCGCGCCCTCGCGCAGCCGCCAGGCGCGCCGCGCGGCCGGTTCGCCGTCCGCCCGCACCGTGCCCGGCACCGGCGGGACGCGCAGCCTCATCGCCGTGTCCTCAAAGCCCTTCGCGGTGAGCCGCCGCAGGGCGCCGGACGCGTCGATCCGCAGTGCCGCCTTCCGGCCCGTCCGGTAGGCGCGGTGAATCTCGGCGCGAGCAAAGGGAACACCACGCGCTTTTCTGGTGTGAACACGGACTTTTTCGGCAGTGGGGAACATTTCCCGCGCAATGCGTCCGGTCAGGGCCCGTACCTCGGCGTCCGACGAGAGCCGTCCCGCCGCGTGCAGATCGATCTCGGCGCCGCCGTCGTCGAGGACCGTGACGTCCATCCGGGCCCGCTGCGGGGGCGGTCCGCCACCGCCTCCGCAGGCTGCGAGAAAGGCGAGCGCGAGCAGTGCCACGGCGATCGCGGCGAGCCGTCGAATGGACACCACGTCTCCGTTTGTCGGTCATCGCCAAAACGTCATGAGAATGGCCTATTTTATGCGGTACAACGTCCTCGTCGCGCGGGGCAGCCCGCGGCCGTGACCGGAAGGGGCCCTCATGGCCGAGTCCGTCGACCCCGCCACCGTCGAATCCGAGGTGCCGCACGCGGCGCGGATCTGGAACTACTGGATGGGCGGCAAGGACAACTACGAGGCCGACCGCGCCGCCGGCGCCGCCGTGGCCGAGGTGTACCCGCAGATCGTCACGATGGCGCGGCTGTCGCGGCGGTTCCTCATCCGCGCGGTGAGCTTCCTGGCCGGCGAGGCCGGCATCCGCCAGTTCATCGACATCGGGACCGGCCTCCCCACGATGCAGAACACCCACGAGGTCGCGCAGGGGATCGCGCCCGAGTCGCGGATCGTCTACGTCGACAACGACCCCCTCGTCCTCGTGCACGCGCGCGCCCTGCTGGGCAGCACCACCGGTGCGGGCTCCACGACCTACGTCCACGCCGACTACCACGAGCCCGACCTGATCCTCGCCGGCGCCCGCGAGACGCTCGACTTCGACGAGCCCATCGCGGTCATGTTCATGGGCGTGCTCGGCTACGAGCCCGACCTGACCGTGCTCCGCGCCATCGTCGGGCGGGTGATGGACGCGACGCCGTCCGGCAGCCACCTGGTGCTGTGGGACGGCACCGACACCGGCGCGGAGGTCGTCGAGGGCGCGGAGAAGCTCGTCGAGAGCGGCGGCGTCCCCTACGTCCTGCGCAGCCCCGAGCAGCTCGCCCGCGCCTTCGAGGGCCTGGAGATGGTCGAGCCGGGACTCGTCCCGATCAGCGAATGGCGCCCCGACACCACCCCGGCCCCCATCGACGCCTACGGAGCCGTCGCCCGCAAGCCCTGAGGCCCAGCGGCGCCCGCCCCCGGACGCGGCGGAGCGCGGCCGGTGACGGCCCGCCTGATCTGGCATCATCGACGTGCCCGCCGTCATCGTCGGATCGTTCCGGAAAGGGTCTCCATGGCACGTCGTCCGGGGTTCGCGGCCGAGCGGCGGCAACGGCTGCTGGAGATGGTCCGCGTGAACGGCGCGGTCTCCATGCGCGAACTGGCGGCCACGCTGGAGGCGTCCGAGGCGACCGTGCGCCGCGACATCCGCGCGATGGAGGCGGAGGGGCTGCTCGACCGCCGGCACGGCGGCGCGGTGGCGCCGGGCGGGCTGTCCCGGGAGCCCACCTTCCAGCAGAAGGCCAAGGTCGCCGCGGAGGAGAAGACGGCGATCGCGCGGCTCGCCGCCGAACTCGTCGAAGAGGGCGACGCCATCGTGGTCGGCGCGGGCACGACCACCCGGGAGCTCGCCCGCGAGCTGCTCGGCTTCGACTCGCTCACCGTGGTCACCAACTCGCTGCTCGTCGCCCAGGTCCTCACCGAGGCGCGCGGCGTCGAGGTCGTGATGACGGGCGGCTCGCTGCGGGGCGCCATCCACGCCCTGGTCGGCGGCGCCGCCGAGCAGACCCTCGCCAGCCTGCGGGTCCGCCGGGCGTTCATCTCCGGCAACGGGCTGACGGCCGAACGCGGCCTGTCCACGCCGAACATGCTGGTCGCCGGCGTCGACCGCGCCCTCGCGCACGCCGCCCAGGAGGTGGTCGCGCTGGTCGACCACACGAAGGTGGGCGTCGACACCATGTTCCAGACGGTCCCGGCCGACGAGATCGCCTTCCTGGTGACCGACGCCCGGGCGCCGAAGCCGGAGCTGGAGGAGATCGAGAACGCGGGGGTCGACGTCTGGGTCGCCGCCGTCCCGGGCGACGCCTAGCTCTCGCAAGTCCGATCAATATCTGTCATGACCCTGCGGGCGGGGTGACGCTGTACTGGCCCGATGATGTCGTTATATGAGCGATGTTGACAGGATCTGATCGAAGGTGGCTCAATGGCGGCACCGAAGCCATCCCGACACCGACGCGGTCCACGCGGAGAACGACGAGATGCCGCTCCGCTGATCGGTTCCGCCTCCAGACCGGGCGGCGGGCGCACAGACCCACTACCCCGGGGCGCCCGCCGTCCACCGGAGATCCCGCCGGGGGCCGTCCACGTAGACGACGTGCGCGTCGGAGATGACCTTCTGGGCGACTTCATGCACGTTGCCCTGGGTGGGCAGCCCCGTGCCGAGGTCGATGAACTGGTCGATCCCGGCCTCGGCCAGGTAGTGGACGACGCGCTGCAGGAACCGGCGGTTCTCCCAGACGGTGGCGTGGCACAGCACCTCGGCGGGACGCGGGTTGTCAGCCGAGTCAGGGCGGGCCGCATCGCCTGGGAGGGAAGGTGCATCCACGGCGGTGGTCTCCTGCGAAGGCCGTATATGGGGCAGGTGCGCGGGCGGTGGGCCGGACGGCGTGCGAGCGGCGTCGAGCGGCGGGCGAGGGCCTGGGCGCTCGCGGGGGCCGGGTCGCTGGGCGCGATGGTGGTGGCGCAGGTCGTGTCGGGGGTGCGGCCCGAGCCGATCCGGTTGACGAGCGTCGTCGTGGTGCTGCTGGCGGCGAGCGCGGTGGCGTTCGCCGCGGGACGGGACGGGACCGGCCGCGCGGCCGGGGCCTTCGGCGCCGCGGTGGTCGGGGGGTATGCGGCGGAGTGGATCGGTGTCCGCACGGGTGTTCCGTTCGGGGAGTACTCCTATACGTCGCTGCTGCGGCCTCAGCTGGGCGGTGTGCCGGTGATCGTGGCGTTGGCGTGGGGCGGGATGGGGCTGGCCGCGCATGCGGTCGCCACCGCGATCGTCCCGGAGAGCGGGCCCAGGAGGTGGGCGGCGGGCGCGCTGGCGTTGACGGCGTGGGACCTGTTCCTGGATCCGCAGATGCTCCGGCTGGACCTGTGGAGGTGGGCGGACGAAGGGCCGTACCGGGGCGTGCCGCTCAGCAACTTCGCGGGATGGCTGGTGGTATCGCTGCTGGTCATGGGAATGATCGACATGATCGTCGGACGGACGCGGGCGCCCGCGTCCAGGGGGCTCGTCGCGATCTACGGGGTGATGACGGTGATGGAGACGCTGGCGTTCGCCGCGGTGTTCGACCCCCCGGACCGGGGGGTGGCCGCGGCCGGCGGGGCGGCGATGGGGACGTTCTCCGTCCTGGCCTGGAGGCGTCGATGGCCGAGGTGATCGTGGTCGGCGGCGGCGTCGGCGGGATGGTCGCCGCGCTGCTGCTGGCGCGGGGCGGCCACGAGGTCCGGCTGTACGAGCGGCTGGACCGGCTCGGCGGGAAGCTCGCCGAGCGCGAGCGTGCGGGGTTCGTCTTCTCGCTGGGGCCGTCGCTGCTGACCCTTCCGGGGATCTTCCGGGAGCTGGGCGTCGCCCGCGAGCTCGTGGAGCTGGACGAACTGTGCCGCTACCGCTTCGCCGACGGGTCCGAGCTGCGCGCCTGCCGCGATCCGGATCGGATGGCGGCGCGGGTCGAGCGGCTGGCCCCCGGGGAGGGGGAGGCGTGGCGCGCCTTCCACCGCTGGGCGGCGAGCTGCCTGGACGCGTCGCGCCGGACGTTCTTCGCGGGACCGCTGGGCCGCCGCCCCGAGCGGGCGCGGATCGGCGACCTGGCCGCGGTCGCCCCGGGCCGGACGCTGGACGGCCTGGCCCGCCGGTTCTTCCGCGACCCGCGGCTGCGCCAGTACGTCGGCCGGTATGCGACGTATGCGGGGTCGAGCCCGTACCGGGCGCCGGCCGCGCTCGGCTGCGTCCCGGCGATCGAGCACGGGGAGGGGGGCTGGTACGTGCCGGGCGGGCTGCCCCGGCTCGCCGGCGACCTGACCCGGCTGCTCGTCGAGGCCGGTGTGGACGTCCGCACCGGCAGCGAGGTGGTGGAGGTGATCGCCGACCGGTCGGCGGTGTCGGGCGTGGCGCTGGCGTCGGGGGAGCGGGTGAGCGGCGACGCCGTGGTGGTGAACGCCGACGCCGCGGCCCTGTACGGCCGGTTGCTGCCGGATCGGCGGAGGCTGCGCAGGATCGGCCGGCTGGGCCCGTCCTCGTCGGCGTTCCTGCTGCTCGCCGGCGTGGAGGGACGCACCGAGGGGCTGCCGCACCATTCCGTCGTCTTCTCGGCCGACTACCGGCGGGAGTTCGGCGACATCTTCGAACGCGGGGTGCCGCCGGAGGACCCGACGATCTACATCGGCTGCTCGGCGGTGGACGACCCGTCCCAGGCGCCGGCCGGGACCGAGAACTGGGTGCTGCTGGTCAACGTCCCGGCCGGCGATCCGGGCCGCTGGCCGCTGACCCCGGACGCCTACCGGGACCTGGTGCTGGACCGGCTGGCGCGCCGCGGGCACGACCTGTCGGGCCGGCTGCGGTTCGTGGAGTCGTTCACCCCCGCCGACCTGCGCGACCGGTACGGCGCGTGGGGCGGGGCGATCTACGGGACCGCCTACCGGGGGGCGTTCGCGCCGTTCCGCAGGCCGGGCAACCGGGGGCCGCGGCGCGGGCTGTACCTGGTGGGCGGGTCGGCGCATCCGGGCGGTGGCCTGCCGCTGGTCGCGATGGGCGGCCGGATCGTCGCCTCGCTCGTCGAGCGGGACATGCCGGCCGGGACGGGCGTGCGGGTGAGATGAGGATGCTGACACCGCTCCAGACGGTGGCCGCCGGGGTGGTGGCCGCGCGGCTGGCGCGCGGCCGGAACCGTCCCGCGGCGTTCGTGCCCGGATTCTCCGGACCGCCGCCGCGGCCGGTCTCCGTGGTGATCCCGGCGCGGGACGAGGAGTCGCGGATCGGGGACTGCGTGCGGCCCCTGCTCGCGGACCCCGACGTGTCCGAGGTGATCGTCGTGGACGACGAGTCCCGCGACGGCACGGCACGGCTCGCGGCACGGCTGGGCGCCAAGGTCGTTCCCGGGGCGCCGCTGCCGGACGGCTGGGTCGGCAAGCAGTGGGCGTCGCATCAGGGCGTGCGCGCCGCCGAAGGGCCGCTCGTGGTCCTGCTGGACGCCGACACGCGCCCGAAGCCGGGGCTGTGCGCGGAACTCGTGGCGCTGCTCGACGGCTTCGATCTGGTGTCGGCCGGACCCCGGTTCGTCTGCGGCGGCGTGGCCGAGCAGGCGTTGCACGCCTCGTTCCTGGCCGGCCTGGTCTACCGGTTCGGGCCGATCGGCCCGGAGGCCGCGTCGCCGGGCCGGCTCCTGGTGAACGGCCAGTGCCTGGCCTTCCGCAAGTCCCGGATGTCGCAGGCCGACGGGTTCGCGCGGGTCCGCGGCCATCTCACCGACGACGTCGCCCTCGGCCGGCTGCTCGCGCGGGACGGCTGGCGGATCGCCTTCCGCGACGCCGGCGCCCTGCTGGACGTCGATATGCACGAGTCGGCCGCGGATGTGTGGCGCGAGTGGGGACGGTCGATCTCGCTGCGGGACGTGACCGGGAGCGGCGGGCTGGCGGCCGATCTCGCGGTCGTCTGGCTCACCCTCACCCTGCCGATGCTGCGGCTGGTGACGGGACGGCCGACACCGCTGGACCTCGGGCTGCTCGTCCAGCGGCTTCTCCTGGCCACGGCCCTGCGCGCCAGTTACGCGCGGCCGGGCATGGGCCTGGCGGTCTCACCGTTCTGCGACGTGCTGACCGCGGCGCGCCTGACGTGGTCGGTGCTGCGGCCGGCGCGCACCTGGCGCGGCCGGACGTACGGCCGTCCGGCGGTCAGGCGCGGCGCCCCGCCACGGCGGCCTGTCCGAAGCGCAGCCCGATGAGGCACATCAGCGCCCCGGTGCCCGCGACGTGCTCGGCGGGCGCGAAGAGCAGTTGCAGCACCGGCAGGGAGAAGACCGCGACGCGCGTGCCCCGGGCGAACGAACGCGACGCCAGGCTCACCCCGGTCAGCAGCGCGACGCCGAGCCCGAACGCCGGCGGGCAGATCACCGCGAAACCGCCGGCGAACGCGAGGATCGAGCGGCCGCCCCGCCGGCCCGCGAACACCGGCCAGGCGTGCCCGGCCATCGCGGCGGCGACCGCCGTGTACACGGGCAGGACGCTCGCCCCGGCGGCCGTCCCGAGCGCGCCGGTCTCGCCTCCGCCCGCGGCCAGCCCGACCAGGCCCGCCGCCGTGCCCTTGAGCATGTCGCCGGCGAACACGGGGACGGCGGCCTTCCAGCCGAGCTGCTCCATCATGTTCCAGAAGCCGGGGTTGCGGTCGCCGACGTCGCGCGGGTCGATGCCGTGGGCGCGTCCGACGAGCACCGCGACCGGCACCGAGCCGAGCAGGTAGCCGCCGATGGCCGAGCCGAGCACGGGAACCGCCGATACCAGGGTCATCGCCTCGTTCCACCTCATCAGGTACGCGGGTGTGGACGCCATGCGGCACATGGCGTTCGACCGGCCGCCGCTGCGCCGCACCGGCGGGCTGTCGTTCTGGCGGCTGCTGGGCACGGGCCGCGGCCGGTCCATGAGCCTGGGCGCCGACCTGCGCCGCTGGGCGCTGTTCGCCGTGTGGGACGGGGAGCCCGCGCTGGAGGAGTTCCTCGCGCGCTCGCCGGTGGCCGGACGGTGGCGGGAGGAGGCCGCGGAGTCGTGGCACGTCCGGCTCGCGCCGCTCGGCTCCCGCGGCCGCTGGGGCGGACGCGACCCCTTCGCCGCGGCCGGACCCGCCCGTTCCGCCGGCGACGGGCCGGTGGCCGTGCTGACCAGGGCGTCGATCCGTCCCGGCCGGCTGCGGGCGTTCTACCGGTCGGTGCCGGACGTGGACCGGGACCTGCGCCGCCAGGAGGGCTGCCTCGCCTCGATCGGGGTGGGGGAGTGGCCGCTGGCCCGGCAGGCGACCTTCTCCCTCTGGCGGGACGAGACCGCCATGACGCGATTCGCCTACCGGACGGATGCGCACCGCGCCGTCATCGGACGCGTGCGCGGCGAAGACTGGTACGCCGAGGAGCTGTTCGCCCGTTTCACCCCCTACGCGAGCCGGGGCACCTGGGACGGGCGCGACCCGCTGCACGCTCTCAGTCCCGGCTGAGCACCTCACGCGACCGGCCCTGCGGAAGCGCGACCGCCCGCCGGCACCGGCTCGTCCGCCGCGCCCAGCTCGGACGCGACCACGCACGCGCGGGCCAGGGCGGCGGACCGGGAGGAGCCGTGCCCCACGACGACCGTGCCGGTCAGCCCCAGCAGGGCGGCACCTCCATGCGTGTCCGCCGTGTAGAGCCGCGCGACCTCCGCCAGCCGCCCGGACGGGGCGATGCCGGCGTCGGCGACCATGTCCAGGGTCGTCCGGACGCAGCCCTCGATGTTCTTCAGCACGACGTTACCGGTGAAGCCGTCCGTCACGACCACGTCGACCGTTCCGGCCAGCACGTCGTGCCCTTCCACGTTGCCGTGGAAGCGGACGGGCATGCCCGGCAGCAGCCCGGCGGCCTCGCGGGCGAGCCGGTTGCCCTTGCCCGGCTCGGCGCCGATGGACAGCAGGCCCACCGACGGGTCGGGCGCGCCGAGGACGCTCCGCGCGTACGCGGCGCCCAGCAGGGCGAACTGCGCGAGCATCTCCGGGGTCGGGTCGGCGGTCCCGCCGGCGTCGACCAGCACGGTGGAACCGGTCAGCGTCGGCAGCGCCACGGCCAGCGCCGGGCGCAGCACGCCCTCCCGCCGCCCGAGGGATCGGACCGCGCACGTCACGACGGCCCCGGTGGACCCGGCCGAGACGAACGAGCCGCCCTCCCGCCGGGCGAGGGCGCACCCGACCATGAGGCTCGAATCCCGCCGGGCGGCGGCTGCCGCGCCGCGCTCGGCCATCGGCACGATCCCGTCGGCGTGCACGACCTCCACCTCGCCGGCGCCGCCGTGCCGCCGCAGTTCCCGGCGCACGTCATCGGCCCGCCCGACGAGGAGGACGGGGACGCCGTGGTCGCGGTGGGCCGCCAGAGCCGCGGGCACCGTCTCCGCCGGCCCGTGGTCGCCGCCCATCGCGTCCAGCACCACCGGACGCGTCGCCCCGCCCATCTCAGGTCACCCTCGCCGGGAGCCGCCGTTCGGCGCGGCCGGCGGCGGCCGCGGCCAGCAGGTGCCGCGCGAAGATCGCGGCCCGGCGGCGGCGCGGCACCCGCGCCCGCGCGGTCAGCACGTCGTGGCCCGCCGCGGCGATCTCGTCCAGGATGCCGCCGTACAGCTCGTACGCGGCCCGGATGCAGGGGCGGGAGGACGGCGCCAGCAGCTCCACGCCGTCGAGCGCGCGGCGGTAGTGGTCCCGGGCGCGGTCGGACTCGAAGGCCACCAGCTCGCACAGCGCCCGCGCGCGGCCGCCGCGGCGGAGGTCGCCCTCGGTCACCCCGAACTTGGCGAGGTCCTCCTGCGGCAGGTAGATGCGGCCCCGGGCCAGGTCCTCGGCGACGTCCCGCAGGAAGTTGGTCAGCTGGAACGCGCGCCCCAGCTCGCGGGCGGGCTCGCGGGCCGGCCGCCCGGCGCCCGGCACCGTCTCCAGGACGGGGAGCATCATCAGCCCGATCGCGGCGGCCGAGCCCTCCATGTACGCCAGCAGGTCGTCGTAGGTGCCGTACCGGGTGACGGTGAGGTCGGCGCGCATGGACCGCAGGAAGGCGTCGATGTCGGTGCGCTCGATGCCGAAGGAGCGGACGGTGTGCACGAACGCGGGCAGCACGGGGTCCTCGATCGCCTCGCCCGCCAGGCTCGCGCTCAGCCGCCGGGCCACCTCGTCGAGCGCTCTCGCCCTTCCGCCGGTGTCCGGGGCGGTTTCGCCGCACGTGTCCACGATGTCGTCGACGTGCCGGGTGAACCCGTACAGCGCGTGCACATGCCTGCGCTTCCACGCCGGCAGCAGGAGGGTGGCCAGGTAGAACGAGCGTCCGTGGCGGGCGTTGAGACGGCGGCAGTGTTCGTAGCTCGCGGTCAGCGTCATCGGCGGCCTTCCAGGATGCGGGCGGCGGCGAGCCGCCCGGAGATCAGAGCCGGTGGGACGCCCACACCGGGCGCGGTGTACATCCCGGCGAAGTGCAGGCCGGGGACGCGGCGGCTGCGGCCGGCGGGCCGGAACCAGGCCGTCTGGGCGAACCGGTGGTCCAGCGCGAAGGGCGTGCCCGCCGAATGGCCCAGGCGGGACCAGGCCCGCGGATCGAAGGTCCGCCGGGGCGCCGCCGACAGGTCGCCGTACCCCAGGTCGGACAGGCGGCCGAGCAGGCGCTGCTCCAGCCGCGGCGCGAGACGGTCCCAGTCGGCTCCGCTCGCCATGTTCGGGGCGGGTTCCAGGACGCTCAGCGTGCAGTGGCCTGGGGGCGCCGCGGTGCCGTCGCCCTCGGGGCAGGTGACCAGGAGACTCGGGTCCGGCTGCGGGCGTCCGGCCGTCAGAGCCGAGAAGGTGCCGGCCCACTCGCGGCCGAAGTGCAGCGTGTGGTGCGCCCGGCCGGCCGGCCGGTGGTCGAGCCCGAAGTGCATGACCAGGCAGGACGGTGAGTACCGCGGGCGGCGCAGCCGCCAGTCGCCCGCCGCGTCGGGCAGCAGGCCCCGGTGGGCCTCCACCAGGTCGCAGGTGACCACGACCGCCCCGGCGGGGAGCCGCTCGCCGCCGGCCAGCCGGACCGCCGCCACCTCGGACGCGTCCGTCTCGACCCGCTCGGCCCGCACGCCGTACCTGACCTCCGCGCCCGCCTTCCCGGCCACGGCGGCCAGGGCCTGCGGAACCGCGTGCATGCCGCCGGCCGTGGGGAAGTACACCCCGCCGACGGTGTCCATGTGCGCGACGACCGCGTAGATGGCCAGCGCCTTGGCGGGCGGAAGCCCGACGTACAGCGCCTGGAACGTGTGCGCCCTGACGAGCCGCTCGTCGGTGAGCTGGCCCGCCACGAACCGGTCCAGGCGCCGGAACCCGCCCGCCGCCGCCAGCCTGAGCAGCGCCATGGGACGGGCCATGCTCCGCAGCCGGGTCATGTCCGCGTCGATGAACGCCGGCCATTCGGCCTCGAACATGGCGCCGAGCCGCCGCCGGAACCGCAGGTACCGGGCCGCCTCGTCCGGCCCGCACAGCGCGCGGACGTTCTCGGCCATCCGCTCCGCGCCCGCCACCACGTCCAGCCGTGAGCCGTCGTGGAAGGACAGCCGGTAGAACGGGTCCAGGCGCCGGAGCGGCAGCAGGTCCTCCATGTCCGCGCCGGCCGCGCCGAACGTGTCCGCCAGCACCTGCGGCATGGTCAGCACCGAGGGGCCCGTGTCGAACCGGTAGCGGCCGGCATGCGCCGACCCGCAGCATCCGCCCGGTTCGTCACGGGCCTCGACCACCACGACGTCACGGCCCCGCGCCGCGAGATGGACCGCCGCCGACAGCCCGGACAGGCCCGCCCCGATCACGACGACCGGACCGCCCGCCGCCATCAGCGCCCGCCGCCCGGACCCTGCACACGATGTCGGGAGTGCACTGTTCCTCCATCGTCGTCCGAAAGGTTCTGCACCGTTCTTCGGAACCGGGCGGCCGATCGGTTGCACAGGGCCCGGAGGCGCGGCCGGGTCCGCCGGGAATCGCCGCGATTAACGCATGGCGGCGGATGGCGACGTGGCGGCCCTCTCGTCCATCGAGGCGCGCTGCCCCGATGTCCCCATCCCGGCCTCGTCGCGTGTCTCCTCCATGCGGAGGGCGAGACCCATGGCGAAGAACGTCGGGGCCCATTCGCCGATGAAGATGCCCCACCGGTCGGCGCGCTCCAGGCCCGCGTCCTCAAGCCGGTTGGACGCCGCCCAGGAGGCGAAAGCGAGGCCGATCGAGGCGATGCCCGCCGTGTACATGACGCTGGACTTGATGCCCCGCTTGTGCAGAGTGTTGATCATATTCCCCCCTTGATCGATCAGCTCGTACCCCCCTCTGACCTGCACAAGCGCACCTGAAGCGGACTTTGCCCGCCATACACCCTTTGAAGGACCCGCAGGCCCGGGTACTCGGCCCCGGCGCTCGCCGTCGGCGGTCTAACGGTTGCGACGTGCGATGTCGGCGTTCAGTGCGGTCGCGAACGTGCACCAGGCCGCGTACGGGACCAGTGCCCCGGCCGCCGCGGCGTCGACGGCGGCGGTGCGGCGGATCAGGTCGGCGTTGCTCAGGTCGAGCAGCACCGTCCCCACCAGCCCGGCCTTCGTGCTGCGCCGGCCGAAGAACAGATGGTTCCAGGCGGTGTTCAGCAGCAGGTTGACTCCGAGGCTGGTGGCCAGCGCACGATGGCGGCGTCCCCGCGCCCGCAGCAGGGCGCGTCCGCCCGCCCAGGCGACCGAGGCGTACAAAGGCGTCCATACCAGCCCGAACGCCCAGGGCGGCGGCTGCCACGGAGGCTTGGACAGCGACTGGTACCAGACGCTGTTGGCGTTGACCGCCTTGGATCCGATGGCCGCGGCCGCCGTCACGGCGGCGGCCGTTGCCGCGTAGGTCCGCCACCCGCCGGCCGCCGGCCGCCGCTCCGGCTTCTTCGTCGACTTCATGGCCCGCCTCTTCCCAGGGCGGCGGCACTTGCACGCGTCCCGGGCGCCGAGGTGAAACCGGCGCATGGAGTTCCGGCGAAGACCTGGCAGATCGTACGCTTTGCAACTCGGGTGGGACGAAGGGGAGCGGACGCATGGGCGGGCCGGCGGACCAGGAGGCCGGGCTGGGCGTGGGCGCCGTCGCGCAGCGCCTCGGCGTGGCGCCGTCCACCCTGCGCACCTGGGACCGCCGGTACGGCATCGGCCCGAGCGGACGCAGCCCGGGCGGCCACCGCCGCTACACGTCCGCGGACCTGGCGCGGCTGGAGGTCATGCAGCGGCGGATCCTCGCCGGTGCGCCGCCGCGCGAGGCCGCCCGCGCCGCGCTGGGCGCGCCTCCGGGCGCGCCTCCCCCCGCGCGCGCGCACGGCGCCGGCGGCAACCGCGTCCCCCTGCCCGAGACCGGCCCCGGACGAGGCGGGCGGCAGGCCGCGGCGGTACGGGGGCTGGCCCGCGCGGCGATGGCGCTGGACCGGCCCGCCCTGGCCGAGACCGTGCGGACCGCGCTGCGCCGGGACGGGGTCGTGCGGGCGTGGGACGGTCTGATCGTGCCGGTACTGGCCGGGATCGGGCGCAAGCACGCGGCGTCCGGGGAGTGCGTGGAGGTCGAGCATCTGCTGTCCACGGTGCTGCTCGGCTGCCTGGCGGAGACGGCGCCGCCCGCCCGGCCGGTCAACGCGCGTCCGGTGCTGCTCGCCTGCGCGCCGGAGGAGCAGCACAGCCTGCCGGTGCACGCACTGGCCGCCGCGCTGGCCGAGGCCGGTGTGGACGCGCTGGTCCTCGGGGCGCGCGTGCCGCCGGCGGCGTTGGCCGCCGCGATCCGGAGGGCCGGACCGAACGCCGTGTTCGTCTGGTCGCAGACCGCCGAGACCGGCGAACCCGCATGGCTGGCGGAGCTGCCGGCGACCCGTCCGCCGCACCGCCTGGTGGTCGGCGGGCCCGGCTGGGCGCGCGACCGGCTGCCGGCGCACGCCGTGCCGGTGACGGCCCTCCCCGAAGCCGTCACCGAACTGACGTCCCTGCTCGGAGCGTTCTGACCGGCACTCGGTGCCGGGGCCATTCGGTTTGCGCTGCCTTGTCGCTACTTCACCCACTCTTAACTATGAACAAGTTTTGAAGCGATTTTCCCGGGCATTCGGGACCGCATGACCCTGGCAGAGCGGCTCGCCCAAGGCGACGAGACGGCGCTGACCGAGTGCTACACCGTGCTCGGCCCCCTGGTCCGCCGCCACGCGGGAAGGCTCGTACCGGACCACGCCGTGGACGACGTCGTCCAGCTGGTCTTCCTGGACGTCTGGCGATCACGCCGACGTCTCGACCCGGCACGCGGCCTGGAGCCGTGGGTCCTGGCCATCGCCCGGAAGCGGGCCATCGACCAGTTGCGGGCCGAGGCGCGGCACTCGCGCAGGTCGGTGCCGCTGGAGGACACGGTCGGCGTGCCCGACGCCACCTCCGCCGTGGACGCCGCCTGCGACCTGCGCGACGCGCTGGCCGGGCTTCCGGCGCCGCAGCGGCAGGCGATCGTGCTGGCCCACTTCGGGCAGCTGACCCAGCGGGAGATCGCCGACCGGCTGGCGATCCCGCTCGGCACCGTCAAAGCGCGCACCACCCGCGGGCTGCGACGGATGAGGGCCCTGCTGTAACCCCTCCTGGACGACACCGCCGTCCCCGCCCTCAGCGTCCCCACCGAATACACGAACGAGGCGGTCCGGTGAAGCCCTTCGCCTACTGGGCCGGGCTTTGGGGCGGGCGCCGCGTTGCGCCCTCCCGCCGGAGCTGGGCGTTGATGCTCTTCGCTTCGGCGAGCTGGTCTTCCAGGATGATGATGCGGCAGGCCGCCTCCAGCGGGGTGCCCTGGTCGACCAGGTCGCGGGCCCGCTGGGCCAGGCGCAGCTGGTAGCGGGAGTAGCGGCGGTGCCCGCCGGACGAGCGTTGCGGGACGATCAGCCGGGCGGTGTCCAGGCTGCGCAGGAACGCCGGGGTGACGTCCAGCATCTCCGCGGCACGGCCCATGCTGTAGGCGGGGTAGTCCTCGTCCTCGAACTTGTCTTCAAGCCGGTCGTCGAGTTGGTCTGGCTGGTCGCCGGTCAGGGCCGGCCGGGGTGCTTTCACTCAAAGCTTCCATACTGCCTAGGCGGGTGGGTCGGGCGGCAGCAACGACGACAGGGGCCCCGGCGCCTAACAGCGGCGCCGGGGCCCAGAGGAACAACACCATCTACTGGCCTCGAGAGGCCGGTCTTCCGTGTCAGCCGCCCGAACGCGGGCGGAGACCCGGGGATCGCGGATGCGTGACCGTAGACCACCGTCCAATCTGTGGAGCTGCGGTACCCGTGCGGCGTGACTGGAGCCTGCAGCGGGCGATCCCGATGGCGCCGAACCCTCCTTTCCTCGACATCACTACCGGTACTGCGTGTTTCTCGGTGTACTGCGTTTTCTTGCGTTCTCTTGCTCCCGGCAGCCCTCTGGCCGCCGGTGCGACCCGCTGCCGGAGCCCCTTTCACTGCGTTGGCCCCAGCACGCCCGGTCGGCGTCATCCATGCCTTCCGGCAGTTCGTCCTCTGCCGGTTCTTCTGGACTCGTCTCTCTTCGATGACAGGAACACTACCCACCGAGGGCGCGAAAATCTACCGCGGCCACTACAAAGTTTCGTAGATCACATCGTGTGCTTCGACGACGCTACGGCGGAGATGATCGGGGCGCCGTCACAGGCGGGCGGCGACGTGGTCGACGAGGTCGGCGAGGCGGCAGGTGTAGCCCCATTCGTTGTCGTACCAGCCGAACACCTTCACCAGGTCGCCGCTCGACTGGGTGAGCGGGGCGTCGAAGACGCAGGACGCCGGGTCGCCGATCACGTCGCGGGACACGATCGGGTGCGTGTTGTACCGGATGATCCCGGCGAGCGGGCCGTCGGCGGCCCGCGCGAACGCCTCGTTGATCTCCTCGGCGGTCGCCGGCCGGTCGAGCAGGCAGGCCAGATCGACCAGGGAACCGTCCTCGACGGGCACGCGCAGGGCCATGCCGTCGAACCGTCCCGCCAGCTCGGGGATCACCGCGCCGACGGAGCGGGCGGCGCCCGTACTGGTCGGAATCATGTTCACGGCGGCAGAGCGCGCGCGGTGCAGATCCTTGTGCGGTGAGTCGAGGAGGTTCTGGTCGTTGGTGTAGCCGTGGACGGTGGTCATGTAGCCCTTGGCCACACCGAACGTGTCGTGAAGCACTTTGGCCATGGGGGCGACGCAGTTGGTCGTGCAGGAGGCATTGGAGACGACGGTGTGCCGGTCCGGGTCGTAGACGCGCTCGTTGACGCCCATCACGATCGTGGCGTCCACGTCCTTGCCGGGGGCAGAGAGGATCACCTTGCGGGCGCCGGACTTCAGATGTGCGGCGGCATCCTCGCGCCGCCGGAACTTGCCGGTGGACTCGATCACGATCTCGGCGCCGACGGCGTCCCAGGCGAGGTCGGCGGGGTCGCGGTGGGCGGTGACCGGGATGCGGCGGCCATCGACGATCAGTGCCGCGTCGTCGTGCTCGACCGTCCGGCCGAGTCGGCCGTAGGTGGAGTCATACCTGAGCAGGTGTGCGAGCGTGGCGGTGTCGGTGACGTCATTGATCGCGGCGACCTCCTGGTCGCGCTCCAGCGCCAAGCGCAGGTAGTTGCGCCCGATGCGTCCGAATCCATTGATTCCAACCGGGGTGGTCATCTCGTCTCCTGCCTGATTGAGCCGGTCGGTCGGGGACTCTCTCCGGCCGACCTGGCTCCGCGACCCCTCCAGGCTCGGTGAAGCCGGGTGGGCGACGCCAGGGACCATCGTCGGAGCGTGCGTCCGCGGTGCTGCGTCGGGAAGGGGACCTTCGGCACTGGAAGCGCAGAGTGCTGCGGATGCCCGTTGAGCGCAGGACGTCTCCCGCTTCATCTCTTTCTGGGCGCGCGCTATGACGTGCTGACTCCGCCGGCGCCGCCGAGCGCAGGATGAGGAGCGGGGCATTGTGCAGTTCGGCTTCGTCATGGGCATGGACCGCTGGGCGCTGGGGGCGGCCGGGCAGGGACGTCAGCCCTGGTGCCGACGAGACGTGCCGCGCCAATGAGAATGGCCGACGAGAACGGAGGGCATCGATTGAGCGCTCAATGCGATGCTCTCCGCTCGACGGGTCGTCACTTCCGGGTCGTCACTTCTCGACGGTGATTCGCTTGGCCTCGGCCTTGGCGGCCTTGGGCATCGGCACGCGGACGGTGAGGATGCCCTTGTCGTAAGAGGCCTTGATGTCGTCGATCTCGGTGGCGGCCGGGAGGGTGAAGGACCGGGTGAAGGAGCCGTAGTGGAACTCCGTCCGGTGGGCCTCCTTCTTCTCTTCGTGGCGTTCGGCGTGGATGAGCAGGACGTCTCCGGTGACGGTGATCTCGACATCCTTGTCGGGGTCGATGCCGGGCAGTTCGGCGCGGATGACGTGGTCGCCCTCGTCGACGTAGTTCTCGACCCGCATCGTCTGGCCGGTTCCGGTGCGGAACACGGTGAACGGCGACTCGATCCAGTCGAACAGTTCGGGGAAGATGCCGCGCGTTTCGCGCCGCTCCAGTGTGCTCATGGTGCCTCCCTCGGCTCGGATCTGAGCGAAACCCACAGGTGAGGGACCTGGTCGGCCTCCGGATGCTTCCACTCCTCGGTGTCGTACGGCCGTGCTGGAGCGCGGC
The DNA here is from genome assembly GCF_001552195.1 of Actinomadura latina NBRC 106108. GTDB lineage: Bacteria > Actinomycetota > Actinomycetes > Streptosporangiales > Streptosporangiaceae > Spirillospora > Spirillospora latina. The sequence goes on along the minus strand of NZ_BCQS01000013.1, from coordinate 272,287 downwards.
GATGGTCCTGGCGGCCAGGTCGGGGCCGTGCTCGTAGCCGAGCTGCCGCAGGATGTCGGCGAGCGGGTGAGACCCTGCTGTGCGAGGGCGCCCCCCGGGCCCGCGACCTGGGAGCGAGCGGGAAGGCCTCCACGCTGCTCAGGCGCGAACCCGTCACCGAGGCGCTCGTCCACGAATCCGACGATGCGGGCGCGACGAGTTCGGCGATGCTGCACCATGCCCGTGCGCGGTGGCGATCGTCCAGCAGCATCGGCCCGCCACCTGACAACACGGTCTGGCCCCCTGGGACGGGGCTCGCTCAGTCGGGCACTATGCCGCTGGAGCCCGGGTGCGCCGGCGGAGTGCTCGGTAGCACCGGTTCGATCCGGTAGAGGGACGGCATGCCTCCGCTTGCCGGAGCGATGTCGCGTTCCGCGCCGGCGAGTGCGCCGATCAGGTCTCGTGCGGTGATCAGGCCGACCAGGGCACCGTGGTCATTGGTCACCGGTATGAAGTCCTTGCCGGATTCGAGCATGGCGCGCGCCGCCTCGCGGACCGTGGCCGACGGCCGGACCGTCACGGGCGGCCAGGACGGCAGGAGGGTCGTCACGGGCCGGCGGGCATGCTGCGGGACGGCGGCGTTCCACATCGAGGTCAGGGTCTGCGCGTCAACGACGCCCACGAAGCCGCCCTCGTCATCGGTCACGGGCAGATGGTGCACTTCGGCCTTGCACATCAGCTCCCAGGCCATCAGCACGGACTCGCTCGCGGCGACGGTCAGCAGGTCCCGGGTCATCAACTCGGAGGCAGGGCGCTGTTCCAGCGGCGGCTGCTCGGCCATGTTCCCTCCTGGCGGTCCGTTCTCGTCGGGACTTGCACTTCGGCCCCTGTGTCGACGCGGCACCGGTCAAGCGCGGACGTTCCGTCCGTCCAGCTTGGCCAGCCGCTCGTCGTACTCTTCTGTGCTGATCTCGCCGCGTGCGAAACGCTCGGCGAGGATCTCCCGCGCGTGCTCCAGCCCGGGCTTCCCGGGGCCCGGAGCCCCCGTGCGACGCGGCGCTGCGGCACGGGCCACCAGCCAGGCCGCCGCGCCGATCACGGCGACCCAGAACAGCACCATCGCCGTCCCCCACAGCCACATCCAGCCGGACCAGCCGCCGTTTCCCATGTGCCCCCAGCCATCGCCGGGAGTGGCGATCACGAGGGCATACCCGATGTTCATGGCCGCACCTCCTTCTACTCCCAGCTTGCGCTGCCCGTTCGAGCACACCCAGGGCCGAAGGTCCTGCGCATAGGCGAACCCATGCCTTTGAAATTGGCGACCCCAACCGGTAAGGCGGAAGTACGGAGATGACCTCGATGGACGGACGAGCTGCTGGCGCTGCTGGAGGATCGCGACCGGATCGCCAAGGACCTGCACGACACCGTCATCCAGCGGCAGCGTCACGGATCACCGGCGGTCCGCGCGCGCCCACATTGTCGCGCGCTCTTGATGCTGTCCCCCAACGCGCCCTAGACGGCGCTAGACCTCGGCGGTGACACCTGCGGAGGCGGGGCCCGCGTCCGGGAGGACCTTCAGTCCCCACATACCGCCGAACGCGGGGACCTTCGTCCCGTTGATCGTGCGCCAAACGGATCTAAATCACCGGCCGCGGACGGCGTTGAGTAGGAGGTGAAGAAACCAAGGCGATGTGATGGAAGGTGAGACGGCGATGGCAGTCTCCGAGCACAAGACGCACGTGAGGCGGAGCACTCTGATCCGCGTGGTCGCCCCCAAGCCGCTGACCGAGACGCCCGCCGCTCGCTACATCTGGGCGGCCGCGCGACTGGCGCTGGGCTGGGTGTTCGCATGGGCGTTCGTGGACAAGCTGTTCGGGCTGGGCCACGCGACCCCGGCCGGCAAGGGCTGGCTGGACGGCGGAAGCCCCACCGAGGGGTTCCTGGCGCACGCACCCAAGGGCCCGTTCGCCGGGTTCTACAACGACCTGGCCGGCGCGGCCTGGGCCGACTGGCTGTTCATGATCGGGCTGGCCGGGGTCGGCGCGGCACTGATCCTGGGCATCGGGATGCGGGTCGCGGCCGCCGGCGGCGCGGCGCTGCTGGTCCTGATGTGGACGGCCGTCCTTCCTCCGGAGAACAACGTCTTCATGGACGACCACATCATCTACGCACTCCTGATCGTCGGACTGGCCCTGGTCAGCGCCGGCGACACCCTGGGACTCGGCCGCTGGTGGGGCAAGACCCCGCTGGTGGAAAGGCTCCCCTTCCTCAAGTAGCCGACGGAATCCTCCAGGACGCCCGCCCAGCGGCGGGCGTCCTGCTGCGTGTCAGCATGTGCGTCATAGCCGCCGGCGCAAGGCCGAGCATTGGCGACATTGCGTAGTGCGAGTCCTCAAACGCACCGATCAGTGACGAGCAGGCGCAGTAGAGCGAGTGGTCAAGTCTTTGCGTTGGGCGGTGCGGGAGGCCCAGCTGCGGCGGCTGCCGAATGAGCGCTGTGACCAGTGCAGATATTGCGCGTGAACCGTTCCTGACGGGCATGAGGAGCGCCGGCCTGCACTGCACGTGCCCGGCCGCGGCCCCGTTGTCATCGACACTTTCGGCCCGGGTTCGGTGCTGGGCCGGTCGTGGCTCTTCCGTCGAACTGACGCGCCGCTTCGCCGGACTCCTCGGCGAGCGGCTGGAGGCGACTCAGTCGCGGCTGATGGAACTCTCCGAAGCGATCGCCGATGGCCATGCCGCGTACCCTTCGCCTCCCGGAACCGAGCCGACCAGGGGCCCAAGGCGTGACGATCGCTTGGGCGGCGCAGACGATGCCGCGGCCGGTGATGAGTTCGGGGACCCAGAGGGCCGCGGTTGCGGCGGGCGGAGTCAGAGACGAAGGTCCTCTGCGCCGCATCACTGCCGGTGGTGTGCACCGTCACCAACCTGGGGGCGATATCACGCGGGTTCGTCTGTGGGGTCGATGTGTTCGGTTGTGACACCGCCGGCGTGCAGGGGGATGCGGCGTCCGCTGATGTGACGGGGGGCCAGCCGCACGAAGAGGTGCTTGGGAGAACGAATCCACGGGGTGAGAGGCAGGTTCCGGAGGCGTTCCATCTCCTCCGGGTCGGTGACGATTTCGGCGTGGCCGGAGATGAGCACGCTCCAAGCCGTCCTGAGCGCCGGTTCGAGGTCGTCGGCTTCGAAGGTGAGCGGGCGTCCTCCGCGGATGGCGTCGAGTTTGGCGCCTGGGGCGGTGGCGAAGACCAGAGCTTCGCCGTCCAAGACGAAGTTGACCGGCAGGATGGTGACGGTGTCGTCCTCCTCGGCCCACGCGATCCGGCCGACGGCCACCCCTTGGACGAGCGTGAGGCAGGCGGCCGGATCGAGGTACTGCAGCTCGTCGTTCATGGGTCCTCCGCTGGTTTCGCTGTTCTTGTGGCAGGTGTTCTCGAAGGTCTTCCGGACGGAAGCGCCGGCCTCGAATGGAAGGTCTTCCCGGGAGAGGCCAGTTCGGTCACGTGCGAGGTTCTCGTTCTCGATTCGCGAGTGCCCGCGGTGCCGGACACAAGCGCGGGGACCGGGCGGCTTCCGCGGCCTGCTCGGATCCGTCAGCCACGCCCTGGTACAGCACGCGCCCTGCCCGGTCGCGATCGTCCATGCACTCCGCAACTCCAACGGCTGGCACTCACCCATCCGGCATCCCCACGCGAGTGATCGTCTGGCAGCGGGGAGGAGCGTTCGCGGTCCTGGCCCTCGTCGTGTTCGCCGCCGGCACCGCCGTGACGTTCGCTTTGGAGGCGCTCGTCGCCGCCGTGCAGGCGCTCCGGCTGGAGTACTACGAGCTGTTCTCGCGGCTCTTCCGAAGCCAGGGCCGTCCGTTCCGGCCCTGGCACATTCCCATGATCGCAGAGGAGGCGGACGGCTCATGTCCGCAGAAGTGATGACGGCCCACGCCGTCGCATCGCTATCTCGGCACCGGAATCGCCGTCGCCGGGGCCGCCATCGGCGCCGGTATCGCGGTGGCCTACGTCGGCGCTGCGGCGCTGGCGGCGATGAGTGAGCGGCCCGAGTTGTTCGGGCGCGCGATGGTGATCGTCGGTCTCGCCGAGGGCATCGCCATCTACGGCCGACGCCATCGTGTGGCGGAACGGCCGGGCGGTTCCGCTGCCCAGGCTGCCCGCCGGTGGTTCGGCTGCGGCCTACGGCATCAACGATCACGGACAACTCGCCGGATACTCCGCGGCCGCTTCCGATGGAACCCACCATCATGCGGTGCTCTGGACCCGATGACCCCCGGCCCCGCCGGTCGGGGACGTCCTTCGAGGCCTTTGCGGGACCTTCGCCCCGTGGATCCGGAGGACGCCTCAGGCAGAGTCGGACTCGGACGCCGATCTCGCCGTGATCGGCGGCGAGCGGGAGGAGACACCCGTGCCTAAGCTCGTCTACGACTTCGCCGAAGGCGGCAAGGACCTGAACGATCTGCTGGGCGGGAAGGGCGCGAACCTCGCCGAGATGGCCGGTCTCGGCCTGCCGGTCCCCCCGGGCTTCACGATCACGACCGAGGCGTGCCGGGCGTTCCTCGCCGAGCGCCGGGAACCCGCGGGACTGCGGGAGGCCGTGAGCACGCACCTGGCCGCCCTGGAGGCAAAGGCGGGACGGGTCCTCGGGGAGGCCGCTGATCCATTGCTGGTGTCCGTGCGTTCCGGTGCGAAGTTCTCCATGCCGGGAATGATGGACACCGTCCTGAACATCGGCCTCAACGACGTGACGCTGGCCGGGCTGGTCGCGCGGACCGGCGACACCCGGTTCGCCTGGGACTCCTACCGCCGCCTCATCCAGATGTTCGGCAAGACCGTCCTCGGCGTGCCCGGGGAGCGGTTCGAGGACGCGCTTGAGGGGGTCAAACGACACAAGGGCGTCACCGCCGACGTGGACCTCGGCGTCGAGGAGCTGAACGTCCTGGTCGAACAGTTCAAAGACATCGTCCTCGCCGCCACGGGCGGACCCTTCCCGCAGGATCCGCGCACGCAGCTCGACATGGCGATCCGCTCGGTCTTCGATTCCTGGAACGGGGAGCGGGCCCGGCTATACCGCAGGAGGGAGCACATCCCGGACGGACTCGGCACGGCGGTCAACGTCATGGCCATGGTGTTCGGCAACCTGGGCGCGGACTCGGGCACGGGGGTGGCGTTCACCCGGGACCCGGGGACGGGACATGCGGGCGTCTACGGCGACTACCTGCGGAACGCCCAGGGCGAGGACGTGGTCTCCGGGACCCGCAACACCGTGCCGCTCCAGGAACTGGAGCACATCGACAAGCGCGCCTACGACGAACTACTCCAGGTCATGCGGACGCTGGAGAACCACTACCGCGACCTGTGCGACATCGAGTTCACCATCGAGCGCGGCAAGCTGTGGATGCTGCAGACCCGCGTCGGCAAACGCACGGCCGAGGCCGCCTTCCGGATCGCCGTCCAGCTCGCCGACGAAGGACTCATCGACATGGACGAGGCCGTCGCCAGGGTCGGCGGCGACCAGCTGGGCCGGCTGGCGTTCCCCCGCTTCGCGGCGGGCTCGGGCGCCCGCCCCATCGCCACCGGGATCGCGGCCTCGCCCGGCGCCGCGGTCGGCCGGGCGGTGTTCGACTCACCGACCGCCATGGAACGGGCGAGCCGCGGTGAGCGGGTCGTGCTGGTGCGCCGCGAGACCAACCCCGACGATCTCGGCGGCATGATCGCCGCCACGGGCATCGTGACCAGCCGCGGAGGCAAGACCTCGCATGCCGCCGTCGTCGCCCGGGGCATGGGCACCACCTGCGTGTGCGGGGTGGAGGACCTCGAAGTCGACACCGCCGGTCGCCGGTTCACCGGCCCCGGGGGAGTGGTCGTGGCCGAAGGGGATGTCATCTCCGTGGACGGTTCCAGCGGTGCCGTGTACCTGGGGGAGTTGCCGGTCGTGCAGTCCCCGGTTGTCCGGTACTTCGAGGGAGAGCTCGACCCGCGAGGCCCGGAGGCGGACGAGATAGTGCTGGCGGTGCACCGGATACTGTCCCACGGCGACGCCGTCCGGCGGCTGGAGGTCCGGGCCAACGCCGACACGCCGCAGGACGCCGCGCGGGCACGGCGCTTCGGGGCGCGCGGCATCGGCCTGTGCCGTACCGAGCACATGTTCCTCGGAGAACGGCGCCCGCTCATCGAACGGGTGATTCTCGCCGGCGCCGACGCCGAACGGGAAGAGGCACTGGCGGCCCTGCTGCCGCTGCAGCGTGCGGACTTCACCGCGATCCTGGCGGAGATGGACGGCCTGCCGGTCACGGTGCGACTGCTCGATCCGCCATTGCACGAGTTCCTGCCCGACCTGACCGAACTGTCGGTGCGCGTGGCGGTCGCCGAGGCCCGGGGCGAGCCCGTCGAGCACGACCGACGGCTGCTGGCCGCCGTGCGGCGCCTGCACGAGCAGAACCCGATGCTGGGACTGCGCGGCGTCCGGCTCGGCCTGGCCGTCCCCGGACTGTTCGCCATGCAGGTACGGGCCTTCGCCGAGGCCGCCGCGGAACGCGCCGGGGCCGGCGGCGACCCGCGCGGGCAGATCATGATCCCGCTGGTCGGCGCGGTGCGGGAGCTGGAGATCGTCCGTGCGGACGCCGAACGGGTGCTCGCCGAGGTGGCCGCACGGACCGGCGCCGCGATCGACATGCCGATCGGCACCATGATCGAGCTGCCCCGGGCCGCGCTCACCGCCGGGCGGATCGCCGGGGCCGCGCAGTTCTTCTCCTTCGGCACCAACGACCTCACCCAGACCACCTGGGGCTTCTCCCGGGACGACGTCGAAGGCGAATTCTTCGCCGTCTACCTGGACAAGGGCATCTTCGGCGCCTCGCCCTTCGAGACCCTGGACCGCGACGGCGTCGGCCGCCTCATCGAGATCGCCGCGGCGGAGGGCCGGGCCCGGCGGCCCGATCTCGAATTGGGCGTCTGCGGTGAGCACGCCGGGGACCCGGCGTCCGTGCGGTACTTCCACCGGGTGGGACTGGACTACGTCTCCTGCTCGCCGTTCCGGGTGCCTATCGCCCGCCTGGAGGCCGGCCGAGCCGCCGTCCTGGGCGCCGCCGAGCACAGCACGGACGGTGACACGCGCTGAGGCTCGGCTTGCCCGGCAGGAAGAGGCCGGGCGCGGGGCCGAAGGTCCTGGCAGAGGGGACTTTGGACACGATGCCGCCCCGGTGTCCGCCCAGCAGGCTGTAAGTGCCGGACCCTCACGGCTGGAGGTCATCGAGATGGTCAACGCCACACGATTCCCGACGGAGCGCCGGGACACGTCCGCGAAGCCTTTCGGCACCGGAAGGACCGATCTGGCGGCACGCTTCGTCGCCCGCGCGGCCATTCTGGCGCCGTCCCTTCACAACACCCAGCCGTGGCGGTTCGTCGAGCGCCCCGACGGGCTGGAGCTGTGGGCCGACCCGGCGCGCCGGCTGCCGATCGCCGACCCGGGCGGACGCGAGATGCTCATCAGCTGCGGTGCGGCCCTGTTCAATGCACGGCTGGCGGTACGGCGCCTGGGCTTCACTCCGCAGGTGCGGTTGCTGCCCAATCCGGCGTACCCGGACCTGCTGGCCCGGGTCACCTGGGGGACGAGGACGGCCCCGCGGCCCTACGAGGATCTGCTGTACCGGACGATCCCGCGCCGTCACACGCACCGCGGGCGATTCCTGGCGACCCCGTTGCCGCCCATGCTGCCGACCGTGCTGACCGGCATCGCCCGGTACGAGGGCGCCGGCCTCCGCGTCGTCAAGGACGAGGCGCAGTGCCGGCACCTGGCCGAGCACGTCCAGGCCGCAGAGGCCGCCCAGCACTGCGATCCTCGTATTCTCGGCGAGCTGCTGGCCTGGACCGCCCCGCCGGACAGCGGGCGCGTCGACGGCCTCGCGATGGGCTCCTCCCCGGCTCAGGCGGATGGCCTGGAGTTCCCCTCGCGAGACCTCGCCGCCGGTGCACCCTGGGAGGACGAGCGCGATGCGGGCGACCGGGAACTCGACCGCAGGGCCGCCCCTGCGGCCGTGGGGACGGTCGCGGTGCTGACCACTCGGGAGGACAGGCGGGTGGACTGGCTGCTCGCCGGTCAGGCGCTCCAGCATGTGCTGCTGCACGCGGCGACGCTGGACGTGAGCGCGGCCTTCCACACGCAGCCGCTGGAACTGCCCCACCTGCGGGCGGCGGTACGCCGCGACCTCGTCTGCGGGCATCCGCAGATGGTGTTGCGCCTCGGCCACGTGGCACGCCGCCTGCACAGCCGTCGGCGCCCGGTCGCGGACGTCCTCAGCAGCGAATGACACCTGCGTCCCGCCCTGGATCGTGTCTTCGGGACGTGCGCCTGGTGGAGGACTTCTCCGCCCGCCGCGCCGCCATCCTCCACGCCAAGATCATCGAGTGCGACACCACCCTCCCGACCCAACGGTCGAGCGGATCGGCGCCTGACCTCGCTCCGCGCTCACCTCCGGTGGGGCGTCCCACCGGAGGGTGCGGGAGCGGAGAGCACGGACGGCCCGAGCCACCGGCAGGCGAACAGCGCGAGCTCCACCTCCAGCCGGTCGTCCCCGACCGGGCGGCCGCGCACCTCCTCGGCCTTGTGCACACGGTAGAGGACCGTGTTCTTGTGCAGCGTGAGCCGTTTGGCGGTCTCCAGGTAGCTGCCGCGAGAGGCGAGGAACTCGTGCAGCGTCTCCCGCAGCCGGGCGTTCTGGTCGTCGTCGGCGGCGAGCGGCCCGAGGGTGCGCGCGACCCACTCCCGGGTACCGGTCAGGTCCGCCGCCATGAGCGCCACGGGCGCGATCCGGCCGAACAGCGTCACGGGCCGGCCCGCGAGCCCCGCCGCGACCGCGACCGTCCGGGCCCGCTCCGCCTCGCGGATCGTCCGGCGGAAGCCCTCGACGCCGGGGGAGGGTTCGCCGACGGCCAGCCGGATCCCGCGGCCCCGCCCCGCCAGGACGTCGTCGAAGGACTCCGGAACGAGGCGGACCGGCGACCGCAGCGGGAGCCACGCCCGCGCACTGGACTCGTCCCGCGGGATCACCAGCGGCGGGCCGCACGCGGCCAGGCGTTCGGCGACCCGCCGTGCCACCAGTTCGACCCTGGCCAGGGCACTGCCCTCGCCGCCGGGGCCCGCGTCGCCGATCCAGGCGACCAGGCCCAGATGGGTGCCGTGCAGCGGATGGCCGAGGGCCGCCTCGGCCGCCCGGACGTCCACCTCGGCGCCCCCTTCGAGCAGTGAGCGGACCTGCTCGGCGCGGGCCGCGTCCGCGTACCGGAGCCACTGCTCGCGTTCGCGGGTGTACGTGGTGACGACGTACTCGGTGACCTGGTCGATATAGACGAACGCGCTCTGGTTCAAGGCCTGTCCGGCCGCCAGTGCGGTGTCCCGGTCGGGTACGTGGGCGACCAGCTCGTTGTAGCACCATCGGGTGAAGACGGCCTGCCCGAGCCGGTAGGCGCGGATGAGCAGCCTGATCGGGATGTCGCGCTGGGCGAGCCGGCGGGCGTACTCGGCGGCGGCCGGGGGAGCCTCGACCCGCTCGATCGGGATGCCGTGCCCGATCACGTGGACCGCGGTGGTCACATTCGCCTCGACGCTCGCCGACAGCAGGTCGACGAGGTCCAGGTCCTCCCGGAGCCGGGGGTTCTCGTCGAGGATGTTCGCGACGATCTCGCCGGTGATGTCGCCGATCCTCGGATCGAGCGCGGCGACGGCTTTCGCGACCGGACCATGCACCGGCACGTTGAGGTCCATACGGCGATGGTAGGAGCCGCGGCCCCGGAGAACAGCGACCCGGGCTGTGACGATTTCGATTTCGTGCGCTGCGCCCGATGCCTCGGTGAATGTTCGGGACGGCGTCCCAATGGCAGCGGATTCGGTCCTTCCTACGCTCTGCGGCATATCACCGATCCGATCGCCCACCCCGCTCACCGGCTCCGCCGCCGGCACGCACGTTCCCCGTATGCACGCTGAAGTGAGGACCGACGTGAACCCTGACGCCATCGGCATCCCCGAGGTACCCGAGTACCTCGCGCTGCCGCCCACCGGCCTCGGCGCACCGCTGACGGCCGGCCAGCAGGACCTGCTCGACCTGGTCCGGAGCTTCGCCGACGGGCACGTCCGTCCCACCGGAACCCTCCTCGACCGGCTTGAACCCGCGGAGGTCATCGCCGCGGACTCGCCGCTGTGGCCGTTCCTCCGGACGTTCGGGGAACTCGGCGTCACGGCCTCGACGATCATGCAGCTTCCCCCCGACGAGCTACCGGTGCTCCTGCCCGCGCTGTGGGAGGAACTCGGCGCCGCCGACGCCGGACTGGCCATCACCATCGGCGCAGGCATGCTGCCGAGCCTCATGATGACCGCGTGGGGCCGGCGCGACCTGCTGGAGAAGTACCCCGAGTCGCTCCTCGGCTGCTGGGCCATCACCGAACCCGACCACGGCTCCGACATGCTCGACGCGGACGGGGCGGCCTTCCACGCGGAGGGCGACTACGGGCAGCCCAACCTGGTCGCCGTCCGCAAAGGGGACCGCATCGTCCTCGACGGCCACAAGTCCGCGTGGGTGTCGAACGGCTGCATCGCCCAGGTGGCGATCCTCTACACCGCCTGCGACGAAGGCGACGGGCCCCGCCCCGGCATGGTGCTGCTCGTTCCGCTCGACCGCGAAGGCGTGTCCCGGGGCAGGCCGCTCGACAAGCTGGGCCAGCGTTCCCTCAACCAAGGCGAGATCTTCTTCGACGGCGTCGAACTGGAGCCGGAACTGGTGCTCGCCGGGCCGGACCAGTACCAGGGCGCCGTCTACTCGATCCTGGCCGAGGCCAACGCCTCGATGGGCGCGGTGTTCACGGGAGTCGCACGCGAGGCGTACGGGCTGGCGCTGGCCTACGCGCACACACGGAGGCAGGGCGGCGTCCCGATCATCCGGCACCAGAACGTGCGGGCCCGGCTCTTCCACATGTTCCGCCGGGTCGAGCTGGCGCGGTCGCTGGCCCGCCAGGTCTTCCTGCACAACCTGACGCATCCGGTGCCGGCGCTGCAGGGCTCGATCGCCTCGAAGATCACCTCCACCCGGATCGCCTTCGAGGTGGCAGACGACGCGCTGCAGATCTTCGGCGGCAACGGGCTCAGCCGGGAGTACCCGATGGAGAAGCTGCTGCGCGACGCGCGCGCCTCGCTCATCGAGGACGGCTGCAACGAGCTGCTGGCGATCAAGGGCGGATCCCGGCTGGTGGACCCGTCCCTGCTGTGAACCCCACCGGCCTTCACCACTTCGCCCAGAGGAGGACCTGATGCAGATGCGCGCATACGTCGCGGGCGTCGGAATGACACGGTTCGGCAAGTTCCTGGACCGCGGCCTGAAATCGCTGGCGGCCGAGGCGATCGAGGCGGCGCTGAAGGACGCCGGGCTCGACCGCGGCCGGATCCAGGCCGCCTACATGGGCAACGCCGCCGCGAGCGTCGTCACCGGGCAGGTCCTGATCCCGGGGGAGGTCGTCCTGCGCGGCATGGGGATCGGCCGGATCCCCGTCGTCAACGTGGAGAACGCCTGCGCGACATCGGCCACCGCCTTCCACCAGGCGGCGGCCATGATCACGGCCGGGGTCTACGACGTCGTCCTCGTCACCGGCTTCGAGAAGCTCCACCACCCCGACAAGCTCCGGACCTTCTCGGTCTTCCAGGGCGCCATCGACGTGGAGGCCGCGGCCGAGACGATGGCGTGGCTGGCCCGGAAGGCGGCCGAGGCCGAGTCGGCGACGGGCGCCGGTACGGAAGGCCAGGGCAGATCCGTGTTCATGGACCTGTACGCCGAGCTCGCCCGGTCGTACATGCGGGAGCACGGGGCGACCCCGCGGCACTTCGCGATGGTGTCCGCGAAGAACTCGGTGCACGGCAGCCTCAACCCGAAGGCGCAGTACCAGAAGGCGCTCACCGTGGAGGACGTCCTCGCCGCGCCGATGGTCGTGGACCCGCTGACGCTCACGATGTGCTCACCGATCGGGGACGGCGCCGCCGCGATCGTGCTCGTCTCCGAGCGGACGGCCGCCGAACTGGGCCTTCGCGACCGCGTCCGCGTGCTGTCCTCGGTGCTGGCGTCCGGCTGGGACCACGAGCCCGCCGGCGCCGACCCGACGGCGGTCGAGTACGCGGCGCGGGCCGCCTACGAGACCGGCGGCGTCGGCCCGGGCGACCTGGACGTCGTCGAACTCCACGACGCCTCGTCGCCCGCCGAACTCGTCCACTACGAGTACCTGGGGCTGGCGCCCAAGGGGGAGGGCGTCCGGCTGATCGAGGACGGCGACACCAAGGTCGGCGGGCGGATCCCGGTCAACACCTCCGGCGGGCTGCTGCGCAAGGGGCACCCCATCGGCGCCTCGGGCGCCGGCCAGATCGTCGAGCTGGCCGATCAGCTCCGCGGGCGCTGCGGCGCCCGGCAGGTGGCCGGGGCGCGGACGGCACTGGCCGAGAACGGCGGCGGATTCATCGGCGGCGACGTCGGCGCCATCGTGGTCAGCGTCCTGCGGAGGGAGACGCGATGACCGGGCGGACCCTGGCCCACATCGTGGCCGAGCACGCGAACGTCCGTCCCGACCTGCCCGTGCTGACCGTCGAGGGCGGCGGCGCGCACCCCGACGAGGTGCGCGACTACCTGGACCTGTGGGATAACGCACAGCGGCTGGCCCGCGGGCTGCTCGGCCTCGGCATGGCCGCCGGGGAGCGGTTCGCCCTGCTGATGGCCAACCACGCCGAGTTCGTCGAGGCGATGGTGGCCGCCGCGATCTCCGGCACCGTGTTCGTGCCGATCGACCCGCGCGCCCGCGGCGACCGGCTGGCGTTCATGCTGCGCACGACCGGCTGCCGCGGCGTGATCGCCGCCGACTATGCGCTGGACGGGCTGGCGAGCGCGCTGCCGGACGCGCCGGGCCTGCGGTGGGCGGTGGTGCTGGACACCGGCGAGGCGCCGCCGGCCGGGGACGCGCCGAGCCTGCCGGCCGGGCTCACCGTCCGGCGCTACCCTGAGGCGCTGATCGACAGCCCCACGGAGCTGCCGATCGCCGGCGGCGACCCCGACCGGCCGATGCAGTTCATCTTCACCTCGGGTACCACGGGCGACCCGAAGGCCATCGTGATGACGCACCGCCGCTTCTGCGACACGGCCGCCCTCGCCCCGCTCATCTTCGGATACGCCCCGGACGAGCGGCCCTACTCCGGCCTGTCGCTCACCCACGCCAACGCGCAGCTCGTCACCCTCGGCGCGTCCCTGGCGGCCGGGCTGCCCTGCGTGCTGTCCCGCCGCTTCACCAAGTCCCGGCTATGGGACATCACCCGCCGGTACGGGTGCACGACGTTCGCCCTGCTCGGCGGGATGACGACCGCCGTCTACGCCGAGCCGCCGCACCCCGGCGACGCGGACAACCCGGTGCGCGTCGTGATCTCGTCCGGCATGCCCGCCGCCCTGTGGGACGACTTCGAGAAGCGTTTCGGCGTACGGCTGCTGGAGTTCTACGGCGCGGCGGAAGGCGGGCTCACCATCAAACCGGTCGGGGAGGGCCCGGTCGGCAGCATCGGCAGGCCGGCACCCGGCCTGGAGCACCGCATCGTCGACGAGGAAGGACGCGACTGCCCGCCGGGGGTGCCGGGCGAGTTGCTGTTCCGCAACGCCGACCACACGCCGTTCGCGGTGCGGTACTGGGACCGGCCGGACGACTCGGCCGCCAAATGCCGGGACGGCTGGCTGCACATGGGCGACGTCGTCCGGCAGGACGAGGACGGCTGGCTGTACTTCGAATACCGCAAGGGCGGCGGCATCCGGCACAACGGCGAGTTCATCGCCCCCGCGGTCGTCGAGAAGGTCGTCGCCGAGTGCCCGGACGTGGACGACGTGCACGTGTACGGCGTTCCGGCGGCGTCCGGGGCGCCCGGGGAGAAGGACGTGGTCGCCGCCGCCGTCCCCCGCGACCGCGCCGCGTTCGACCCGCAGTCGGTGTTCCGGGCCTGCCGGGCGGGCCTGGAGCCGGGCGCGGTGCCGGCGTACGTCCAGGTGCTCGACCGGATCCCGAAGACCGCCTCGGAGAAGCCGCAGGAGCGCTTCCTGCTCGAAACCTTCGAAAAAGACCCCGACTCCGTCCACACCGAACAGCGAGGAGCATGACATGGCGGCACCGATCGTCGTCTACGGCATGAGCGGCTACACCGGCCGGGTGATCGCCGAGTACCTGACCTGGAACGGGTTGCCGTTCATCGCGGCGGGCCGCGACGAGCAGCGGCTCAAGGACGCGCTCGACCGGGTGCCGGGCGAGCACGACGCGCAGGTGTGCGCCGTCCGGCACGACGAGGAGGCGCTGACCGATCTGTTCCGCGGGGCGCGGATCGTCGTGAACGTGGTCGGCCCGTTCGGCCAGTTCGCCGAGCCGGTCGTCCGGGCGGCGCTCGCGGCCGGCTGCCACTACATCGACACGACGGGCGAGCAGGACTACGCCACCGGCATGCGGGACCGCTACGGACCCTCGTTCGCCGACCGCGACCTGGTGTTCGTGTCCGCCTGCGCCTTCATGTGGACGGCCGGGATGATCGCCGCCGAACTCGCCCTGGAGACGCCGGGCATCGACTCGCTGGACATCCTCTACGCCCCGAAGTCGATGCCCACCGTCGCCTCGACGTTGTCCTTCCTGCGGATGTGCTGCCTGCCGCAGCAGTACAAGCAGGACGGGGCACTGCTCGAATGGCCGGCGGGCACGGCCGTGGACGTGGCCGTCCCCGGCCGCCACGCCGTCCACACCGGCATGCCGTGGGGCGGAGGCTTCGAGCCGCTGTGGTTCCGGGATGATGCCCGGGTGCGCAACTGCCAGGTGCTCGTGGCGCTCCCCAAATCACCGCTCGTCGACTTCATCCAGGACCGCGTCGCGGCCTACCAGGACCTCGCTCAGACCAAGTCCCGCGAGGAACTCGAGGAGGTGACCAACGAGTGGGGCATGTTCGTCGCGTCAGAACCCCCCATGGAGGTCCCCGAGGTCAACCATGCGACCATCTCCTGCTGGGCGCGCGGAGCCACCACCGGCCGCCACGTACTGCTGCACACGACCTCGCCGTACCTCCAGACCGGGGCCCTGGTCGCGGAGTCCTGCCGCCGTATCCTCGACGGCAGGCTGCGCGCGGTCGGCTTCCAACCCGCCACCGCGGCCTTCGGCCACCGGGAACTGATGGCCGCCCTGGCCGAGCACGGCCTCCACAGCTGACCCGGTACGCCAGCGGATGATCTCGCTCGGGATCGGTCGTGGTCACGTCGATGCGGTGGCGTGACGGGCTCCGGACGCTGATCTTGAGTGCGGCCTCAGGTGACTTTCGGGGTGGCGCGGTCGATGATCGGGGCGACGTCCAAGCCTGGCGGGAGGGTGCCGAAGGCGCCGCCCCAGTCGCCGCCGAGGCGAGTGGCGCAGAAGGCATCGGCTACGGCCGGGTGACCGTGCCTGACCAGCAGGGATGCCTGCAGGACGAGGGCCATGCGCTCAGCGACGCGGCGGGCGCGGAACTCGATCGTCGCGGTATCGGTGAAGGCGTCCTTGGCGTCCTTGACGGCGGCGTCCAGGCGCGGGTCGGCCCCGTGAGAGAGGTCGACTTCGTCGAAGAACGCCTCCAGCGTCTGCGGCTCGCGCAGTGTCGCACGCAGGAGATCGAGCGCCGCGACGTTGCCGGAGCCCTCCCAGATGGAGTTCAGCGGCGACTCGCGGAACAGGCGGGGCATGCCCGACTCTTCGACGTAGCCGTTGCCGCCCAGGCATTCGAGGGACTCGGCGGCGTGTGCGGGCCAGCGCTTGCAGATCCAGTACTTGCTGATGGCGAGGGCGAGGCGCTTGAACGCCGTCTCACCGGCGTCGCCGCGCACCGAGCGGTCGGTGGCGCCCGCGAGGCGCAGCATCGTGATCGTCGCGGCCTCGGACTCGATCGCGAGGTCGGCGAGGACGTTGCGCATCAGCGGCTGGTCGATCAGGTACGCGCCGAACGCCTTGCGGTGGCTGGCGTGGTGCGCGGCGGTCGTGACGCCGTGCCGCATCCCGGACGCCGCGCCGATCACGCAGTCGAGCCGGGTCATGTTGACCATCTCGATGATGGTGCGGACCCCGCGGCCCTCGTCCCCGACCCGCCAGGCGACCGCGTTCTCGTACTCGACCTCGGAGGACGCGTTGGACTTGTTGCCGAGCTTGTCCTTGAGGCGCATCAGCCGGAGCGGGTTGAGCGTGCCGTCGGGCAGGACGCGGGGGACGAGGAAGCAGGTCAGGCCGTCCGGCGCCTGGGCCAGGGTGAGGAACACGTCGCACATCGGGGCGCTGGTGAACCACTTGTGGCCGACGAGCCGGTACGTCCCGTCGGGCTGGGGCGCGGCCTGGGTGGTGTTGGCGCGGACGTCCGAGCCGCCCTGCTTCTCCGTCATCGACATGCCGGCGAGCAGCGCGTTCTTGGTGAGCGGGGCGCGCAGGCCGAAGTCGTACTCGGGCCTGGCCAGCAGCGGCTCGTACCGGGCGGCCAGGTCGGGGGACTGCCGCAGGGCGGGGACGGCCGCGTACGTCATCGAGATGGGGCAGCCGTGGCCGGCGTCGACGCGCCAGGTGTAGAACTTCGCGGCGCGCGCCACGTGGGCGCCCTCGCGGGAGTCGGCCCATGCGGAACCGTGCAGGCCGTGCGTCACCGCGACGTTCATCAGCTCGTGCCAGGCCGGGTGGAACTCGACCTCGTCGATCCGGTGCCCGTAGCGGTCGTGCGTGCGCAGGACGGGCGGGTTCTCGTTCGCGAGGCGCCCCCATTCCCGGGCCTTCTCGGTGCCCGCCAGGACGCCCAGCTCGTGCACCTCGGCCTCGGCCCAGCCCGCGCCCTCGCGCGCCAGCCCGTCCAGCAGGACGGCCTCGTCGGCCTCGTCGTGCCCGGTGAGCGGGGGAACCTGATTGACCACCTCGTGCGTCACCGCGCCGGCCTCCACATGCCGTTCCCCATGTTCACGCCGTTGCCGTGCAGGATACAGAACCTCGTTCGGGCAGGGGATGATCATGCCTCTACCGTGGCCGGACGTCCATCCTCCTGAAGTGGTGGGGCGATCTCGTCCCCCCGGCGGATTGTCGCGCTGCGGCGGGGGCATACCTTCGAAACATGAGTCAGTCCAGTCCGCAGCCCGAGCCGTCCTGCCACGGCCGTCCGGCGGCGCGGCGGCAGGACGCCCATCCCGACCGGCCCGTACCGGAGCCCCTCGACGTCACGACCGCGCCCGACACCGTCCGGGCGTCCGACGCCGAGCGGGAGGCCGTCGTCGAGCGGCTGCGGATCGCGTCCGTGGAGGGGCGGCTCACCTTCGAGGAGCTGACCGAGCGCACCGAGGCCGCCTACGCGGCCGTCAGCCGCGGCGACCTCGAGCGCATCACCGCCGACCTGCCCGGCATGGGCGCCCCCGGCGCCAACCCCGCGCCCGTCCAGGTCAAGCGCAAGTTCAGCGCCGTCATGGGCGACTGCAAGGAGCGCATCGTCGGCCGCATCGACGGGCCGCTGGAGGCCCTGTCGGTGATGGGCGACGTCGAGCTCGACCTGCGCGGCGCGCAGGTCACGACCGGCGAGGTCAGCATCACCGCCACCGCCGTGATGGGCGACGTCAAGATCATCGTTCCGGACGGCGTCAGCATCGAGCTGTCCGGCCACACCTTCCTCGGCGACCGGCGGGTCAACGTCCGCGACCCGCATCCCGGCGCCCGCGTCCCCGTCGTCCGGGTCACCGCGACCGCCGTGATGGGCGACATCAAGATCGTCGACGATGAGCACCACGCGCCCGTCCGCCGCGCCATCACCGAGTGGTGGCGGGACCGCAAATAGCGTCAGCGGCTGTCGTCGCCGCGCTCGGCCTCCTCGACGCCCGCCTCGTCCGGCGGGAGCGTGTCGGGGTGCTCGTGCTTCACGCCGGGCGTACCCGTGCCGCTCGTCCCCTCCCCGCCGGCCGGGCGGGGCCGGCGGACGGTACGGCCGCGGGCGTCGGAGCGCTCGTTCACGGGGGCGAACTCGCGGTCGTGGGTCTCTTCGGGCTCGTGGCCGGCATCCTCGCGCTTCATGGCGGACCGCATACCCGGTCGCCCCGCCGCCGAACGTCTACACGGCCGTGGCCCTGCGCACGGCCGACGGCGCCTCGACGTAGCGGCGGACGATCAGCTCGGCGATCTCCGGGGCCGCGCCGAGGGCCGGGGACACGACGGCGGCGCCGGCGGCCAGGGCCTCGGCGCGGACCTTGTCGGTGAAGTAGCCGGGCGCCAGGAAGTAGGACGCCACGGCCACCCGCGGGGCGCCCGCCTCCAGCAGCGCCGCCACGGCCTCGCCCGGTTTCGGGCCGGCCGCCGACGCGTAGGCCGGGACGGCGTCGCGCCAGCCGCGCGAGCGCCACTCCTGGGCGAGGCGGGCGATCGTGGCGTTGGCGGACGCGTCGCTGGAACCCGCCGAGACCAGGACGACCGCCGTGTCCGGGTCGCCGGGCTCGACGCCCGCGTCCGACAGGCGGCGCTCCAGCGCGGTCACCAGGAGCGGGTCCGGGCCCAGCGTGCCCGCCGTGCGCAGGCGCAGCCGGGGATGCCGGGCGCGCACCCGGTGCAGGACGCCCGGGAGGTCGGTCTTGCTGTGGTAGGCCGCGGTGAGCAGCAGCGGCAGCACGACCGCCTCGCCGGCGCCGTCCCGGGCCAGGCCGTCCAGCACCCGGTCGGGCGCCGGCGGGCCGTGGTCGAGGAACGCGGCGTGCACGGCCACGTCCGGGCGGCGCGCCCGGACGGCGCCGAGCAGGCCGGCGACGGCCGCGGCGGCGCGCGGGTCCCTGCTCCCGTGCGCCACGGCGACCATGGGCGTGCTCACAGGTGGATGCCGCATTCGGTCTTGCCCATCCCGGCCCACCTGCCGCTGCGCGGGTCCTCGCCGGGCGCGACCGGGCGGGTGCACGGCTCGCAGCCGATCGAGGGGTAGCCGTCGTAGTGCAGCGGGTTGACGATCACCCCGTTGTCCTCGATGTAGTTGTCCATGTCCTCCTGGGTCCAGCCCAGGATGGGGTTGACCTTGACCATGCCGCGCTTGCGGTCCCACTCGACGACCCTCCGGTCGCGGCGGCTCGCGGTCTCGTCTCGGCGGATGCCGCTGAACCAGGCCATGTAGCCCTCCAGCGCGCGGCCGAGCGGCTCGACCTTGCGCAGGTGGCAGCACAGGTCCGGGTTGCGCCCGTGCAGCCTGGGGCCGAGCGCGGCCTCCTGCTCCTCGACCGTCCGGGACGGGGTGACGTTGATGACGTTCACCGGGTAGACGGCCTCGACCGCGTCCCGGGTGCCGATCGTCTCGGCGAAGTGGTAGCCGGTGTCGACGAACAGGACGTCGATGCCGGGCTTCACCTTCGACACCAGATGGATCAGCGCCGCGTCCGACATGGACGAGGTGAGGCAGATGCGGTCGCCGAACGTGGCCACGGCCCAGCGGATGACCTCCAGCGTGGGCGCGCCCTCCAGCGCGGCGGCGGCCGATTCGACGATGTCTTCGAGGTCAAGGGTAGGTCTGTCGGTCTCCAGAAGGGTCACCGAGGGATCTCCTTGCTCGCGGTGCGGGGAGCTCCGACACCGAGGAATTTCAACGTGAAGTTGCGGAGGCAGTCGGGGCAGAACCAGGAACCGTGCTCTTCACGCGGTTCCAGGTTCTCCTCGCCGCAGTAGGGGCAGTAGAACGGCGCCATGCGCTCGCTCACTTGAGGTCGGCCTCGTCGGCGCGCTGCACCCAGTCGGCGAACTTCTCGCCCTCGTCGCGCTGCTCGTCGAACTTGCGGACGACCCGCTCGACGTAGTCGGTCAGCCCGGACGACGTGGTCTTCAGCCCGCGGACCTTCTTGCCGAACGAGGCGCCGAGCCGGCCGCCCAGGTGGACCTGGAAGCCCTCCACCTGGTCGCCGTTCTCGTCCACGACCAGCTGGCCCTTGAGGCCGATGTCGGCGACCTGGACGCGGGCGCAGGAGTTCGGGCAGCCGTTGATGTTGACGGTCAGCGGCTGGTCGAAGTCCGGGAGCCGCTTCTCCAGCTCGTCCATCAGGTCCATGGCGCGCTGCTTGGTGTCGACGATCGCGAGCTTGCAGTACTCGATGCCGGTGCACGCCATCATGTGCCGCCGGAACGTGGACGGCCGCGCGTGCAGGTCGTGCCCGGCGAGCGCCTCGACGAGGGCCTCGGTGTTCTCCTCCGGCACGTCCAGGATGATCATCTTCTGTTCGAGCGTCGTGCGGACCCGGCCCGAGCCGTAGCGGTCGGCCAGCTCGCCGATGACGCCGAGCAGCTCGCCGTTCAGCCGGCCCACGCGGGGCGCGAACCCGACGTAGAAGTTCCCGCCCTTCTGCGGGTGGACGCCCAGGTGGTCGCGGTGGACGTCCGGGGCGGCCGGCTCGGGGCCGTCCGGCAGCGCGTACCCGAGGTACTCCTTCTCCAGCACCTCGCGGAACTTCTCGGCGCCCCAGTCCTTGACCAGGAACTTCATCCGGGCGCGGCTGCGCAGCCGCCGGTAGCCGTAGTCGCGGAAGATCGAGGTGACGCCGTGCCACACCTCGTGGGCCTGCGCGGGCTTGACGAACACGCCGAGGCTCCGCGAGAACATCGGGTTGGTGGACAGCCCGCCGCCGACGAACAGCTGGTAGCCGGTCTCGCCCTGCTCGTTCACCACGCCGACGAACGCGATGTCGTTGATCTCGTGGACGGTGCAGTGCGAGGTGCAGCCCGACAGCGCCGTCTTGTACTTGCGCGGCAGGTTGGAGAACTCGGGGGAGCCGATGTAGCGGTCGTGGATCTCGCGGAGCTGCGGCGTCGCGTCGATCACCTCGTCGGCGGCGATGCCGGCCAGCGGGCAGCCGATGATCGTGCGCGGCACGTCGCCGCACGCCTCGGTGGTGTGCAGGCCGACGGCGGCGAGCGCGTCCCAGATCGCGGGGACGTCCTCGATGCCGACCCAGTGCAGCTGGATGTTGTGCCGGTTGGTGATGTCGGCGGTGCCGCGCGCGTACTTGCGGGAGATGTCGGCGATCGTGCGCAGCTGCGGACCGCTGAGCTGGCCGCCGTCGATGCGGATCCGCATCATGAAGTAGCGGTCCTCGAGCTCCTCGTCCGTCAGCGCGCCGGTCTTGCCGCCGTCGATGCCGGGCCGCCGCTGGGTGTACAGGCCCATCCAGCGGAACCGGCCGCGCATGTCGGACGGGTCGATCGAGTCGAACCCGTGCTTGGAGTAGATGTCGATGATGCGGCGCCGGACGTTCAGCCCGTCGTCGTTCTTCTTGTTCTCCTCGGTGGCGTTCAGGGGTTCGCGGTAGCCGAGGGCCCACTGGCCCTCGCCCTTCTTGCTTTTGATCGCGGGTGGCACGGCGCGCGTCCTCATCTGTTGGGCGTGAGGGACGCGTAGCGCACCGGCAGTCTTGGACGGCCGGCTCAACGCTGAGCAGGATCAGGTCAAAGGTGACGCCGATGCACCACGCGCCCGCTGAGCAGGGGGCGTGGTCGGGGCGTCACCGACAGATCGCGCTGCGGACGCGCTGGAAGTCCACGTGCCGGCGCTTGGCCAGCAACGGGTCCGCAGCAGTCATACTCGAACTCTGACACGACGTCTCGCGCACTGTCCAGTTACGTCCGGCATACGGACACGTGAGATGCGTCATCCCTGCCGCCGCCAGTTCACCCGGGGCTCGGCGTTCTCGCCGGTCGGGCGCCCGGACCGCTCCCGCTCGCCGGGCGTGCCGGGCGGCGGGAGGTGCTGGCAATCGCACCAGGAACCGCCGCGGCACTCCTCGTGGCGGCGCTCTCGGCACGACGGGCAGATCATTTCTCTATTGTCGCCCATGGAGGCAAACGCGCTCGGTGATCATGGTCCGGGCGACGTTCCGGTCCGTCCAACCGGGTATGGGCAAGGGGATGGACGGGGAAGCAGGCCCCTGGCGGGACGATCGGACGGGGGAGGCGATCGGCACGCGACGCGCGGAGCGGGCCACTGAAATGGGCGATGCGACATGTTCCGGGCGCGTGACGCTCTACGGTGGGGCGGTGTGACGACCGTCTCCGACGCCGAGGGCGTCCCCTCGGCCGGGGACTCCGACTCCGAACGGGACCCGCGCGGCCCCCGCCCGAACCTGCGCCGGCTGCTGACGGCGCGGGCCCGGTCGGCGGCGCGCACCGCGGGCCGCGTCGGCTGGCTGCTGACCAAGGGCACCGCGGTCGGCGCGTTCCGCTACCGGGTGACCGGCCTCGCGGCCGAGGCCGCGTTCTTCGCGCTGCTGTCGCTGCCGCCGCTCGTCATCGGGCTGATCGGCACGATGGGCCACCTGCGCGGCCTGCTCGGCCGCGACACCGTCGCCGAGGTCCGCTCGTGGGTGATCGAGCAGGCGCGGAACGTGCTGACCGGTCCGGCGGTCGACTCGGTGGTCGTGCCGCTGATCGACGACGTGATCCGCGGCGGCAGCCCCGACATCGTGTCCGTCAGCTACCTGATCTCGCTGTGGGCCGGGTCGCGGGCCACGAACGTCTACGTCGACACGATCACCATCTCCTACGGGCTGTCCGGCGTCCGCGGGGTGATCCGCACCCGGACCCGGGCGTTCGTGCTGTACCTCATCGGGCTGCTGGTCATGCTGGTCGTCATCCCGATGCTGGTGGCCGGGCCCGCGCTGGTGCGGCAGGCGCTGCCGGAGAGCGCGGAGACCGTCCAGCTGGCGTACTGGCCGATCCTGGTGACGCTGTCGATCGTCTTCCTCGCGCTGCTCTACCACATGAGCGTCCCGGTGCGGACGTCCTGGTGGCGCGAGGTGCCCGGCGCCGTGCTCGCGCTGCTGATCTGGATCGCCGGCAGCGCCGGGCTGCGGCTCTACCTGGCCGGGTCGCTGAGCGGCGTGTCGGTGTACGGGCCGCTGGCCGCCTCGATCGCGGTGCTCGCCTGGCTGTACGTGGCGGCGCTCGCGGTGCTGATCGGGGCCGCGCTCAACGCCGAGATCGACCGGCTGTGGCCGAGCGGCGACACCGCCCGTGCGCGCGCCGTGCGCGACGCGCAGAACGAGCAGCCGCCCGGCGACCAGGCGAGCGCGGGTAAAAACAAACCCGGAACCGGCTCTGAATAGGTCAAACATGTCGTAACCTCGCGTGTCATGACCCCCAGTGAGGAGCCGCGCCGGTTGCGCACCGTGACCGGCACGATCGCGACGTCGGACGTCACCGGGCCGGTGCTCTCCCACGAGCACCTGCAGATGGACCTGCGCTGGCCCGCGCGGCCGCAGCTGGTCGGCTCCGATCCGGGCCGCTGGCTGGACGAGGAGAAGGGCGTCCAGCGGGAGCTGTCGGCGCTGCGCAAGGAGCACGGCCTCGGCCTCGTCGTCGACCTGACGTGCTCGGGCATGGGCCGCAACGCCGCCGCGCTCGCCCGCATCAGCGCCGGCGCCCGGGTGGCCGTGGTCGCCGGGACGGGCGTGTTCACCGAGCCGTTCCACCCGGCGTTCGTCCGCGAGACCCTCGCGGCGGGGCCGGGCCCGGACGGGCCGACGGGCGTCGAGCGGCTCGCCGAGCGGCTGCTCGCCGAGGTCGGCTTCGGCATGGACGGCACCAACTGCCTGCCCGGCGTCATCGGCGAGATCGGCACCTGGGGCGAGGCGCCGACCGAGACCGAGGAGCTGTGCCTGCGCGCCGCCGCGCGCGCGGCCCGCTACTCCGGGCTGTCCGTCGCGACCTACGGCCGGGCGGGCCTCGCCCAGCTGGAGATCCTCACCGCCGCCGGGCTGTCCCCGGACCGGGTCGCGGTCGGCCAGCAGGACCGGGTCGACGACCCCGGCCAGCACCGCAAGATCGCCGAGACGGGCGGCTACGTCTCGTTCGGCACGCTCGGCCTCGCCGGCGACGACCACGCCGCCATCGGCCGCCGCGTCCGCTGCGTGATGGACCTGCTGGAGGCCGGGCACGCCGACCGGGTGCTGCTGAGCACCGGCGTGTCGCGGATGGCGCAGATCGGCCGCTACGGCGGCGCCGGCTTCGGCTACCTCTTCGAGACGTTCCTGCCCGCGCTGCGCGCCGCGGGAGCCGATGACGCAACCCTGGACGCGATCCTGCACGGCAACCCGCTGGGGTGGCTCACAGGGGCGTGAGTGGGTAGGGGAGACCCCGGAAGGGGGTGTCCCCCATGTCCCGGAACAGATCCGCACGGGAGGGCCTCCAGCGGGCGGAGACCGTCCGGCTCCCCTACACCGACCGCAGCGAGGCGGGCCGCGTGCTGGCCGAGCGTCTCGTCCCCCTGGGGCTGGACGGGGCGGCCGTCCTCGCGCTGCCCCGCGGCGGCGTCCCGGTCGGCTTCGAGGTCGCGCGGCGGCTCGGGTCGCCGCTCGACGTCCTGGTGACCCGCAAGATCGGATACCCGCCGCAGCCCGAACTCGGCGTCGGGGCCATCGCCGAGGGCGGCTCGCCGGTGTTCGACGGCGACCTGCTGGACCGGCTCGGCCTGCGCGAGGACGACCTGGCCGCCACGGTGGCGGCCGAGCGCGCCGAACTCGGCCGCCGCGTGGCGGCCTACCGGCGCGGCCGCGCGCTGCCGGAGGTCGCCGGGCGCCCCGTGATCGTGGTGGACGACGGGCTGGCGACCGGCGGCACCGCCCGCGCCGCGGTGCGGGCGATGCGCGAGCGCGGGCCGTCCCGGCTGGTGCTCGCGGTGCCGGTGGGCGCCGCGGAGACCGTCCGGGCGCTGGAGGCCGAGGTGGACGACATGGTCGTCCCGGCGGCGCCGTGGGAGTTCCGCGCCGTGGGCCAGTGGTACCGCGACTTCGACCAGCTCACCGACGACGACGTGACCGCCTGGCTGGAGCGGGCCGGACGGGGCGCGGGCGCGGGCCCGCTGTGAAGCGGCCCACAGGAAATGGCGGGTGCGAATTTCGGTGAATGGGTCACGTCGCCGAGCCGTTTGCGCTAAAGGCGTGCCAAGCGGAATGTCGTGGCACGATGTAACTCGACTGAGACGCAGATGTGACCACCCGGCACCGGCTCCGCCGGGGCGGGCCGGGTCCGGGCACGCAAACGGCCCCGCGGGGCGGGGCCGTGTCGTTTTTCAGGGTGGCGTGCCGGGGATCGCGATGGGAGCGTTTCGGCGCCTTCGTGCTCGCTTAGGCGGCGTTGGCGCGGCGCATCCGGCGACGGCGCTCGGACGCGCGCTCGTCCTCGTTGAGACCGCCCCACGTGCCGTACTTCTCGGGCCGGGACACCGCGTAGTCCAGGCACTCCGTGCGAACCGGGCAGCCCATGCAGATCTGCTTGGCCTTGCGCTCGCGGATCTCACGCTCGGGCTGGCGTTCGCCGTCGGGACCGAAGAAGAGGACGAGGTCTTCCCCCCGGCACGCCGCGGCGTCCTGCCAGCCCCAGCTGGGACGAGGGAGGTTTGCCTGCCGACGTACCTGAGCCATGGAACACCCACCTTGATTGGTTTCGAACAAAAATCGGGACATGGACGCTCGACGTGCTTCGGGTGACATGAGTCAGAAGCGCCGAATGTTCCAACGTCTGGAGTTGCCGCTCTGTTCCCCGCCCGGTTACTCCGGAAACCTGGGGACTTGCGACAGGGAGACCCTCGAATGGGGCCTCGGAGAGATTACACGAGGGCCGCCTCGTTGAGAAGGGTGAGTTCCCTAACAACATGGGTTCGCAGGTTCTCCCCGCAGGCCGGACCGCAGGGATCGGCCTGCTGGACGGCCTCCACGGTGACCCGGTAACGGCTCTGCCGGGCGACAACGACTGCTTCGTACCGGGATGTCCCAGTGACCGATTCCACGGTCACCTCGTCCACCCCGAGGACGCCGGTGTGCGCCCGGACGAAGTGCTCGGCCGCCTGCGCCGGCTCGGGCGTCCCGGCCCGGCCGCGGAACCGGTCGAGGACGACCTCGCCCCGCAGATAGGCGTCCACGGCCCGCACGGCCTCGGTCTCGCCGAGGTCGCCGTAGTACAGCCCGTGGGGAAGACACACCAAATTCGCCGCAAATCGGTCGCCGCCAACATGGGTGGTCTCCCACACGAGGCGATCGAAACGCGTGGCGAGGGCGCGCGCCAGCGGAGCGCCGGTGCGCGCGCAGCAGGCGTTGTGCCGCCCGTGCGTGCAGGCCAGCAGGAGCGGCGCGGCCACCGGCTCGCCGAGCCCCGGGGAGCGGCCGGCGGCGAGCGCGGCCAGGTCGAGCGACGCCAGGTCCGCCGGGTCGGCCAGCTCGCGCCCCTCCATCCAGACCTCGGCGCCGCGCGAGAACGCGGCGTACACCTGGATCGGCGGGGTGGCCCGGCGGCGCCCGGGCCGCCGGATCAGCTGCGGCCGGACGCCGGCCTTCTTCGCGGCGCGCACCGCGTCGCCCACCGGCTCCGCGCCGGGCAGGTCGGTGACGTTCCCCGGCCATGGGCCGGGGTGCTCGACGAGCAGCCAGGCGCGCGCCTTCGTGGTCGCGCTCGCCAGGCACGGCCGCTCGCCCGTGTGGCTGCCGAGGCAGTGCCCGCAGCCCTTACCGCGCGTCAAGTGATCCCCCCGGCCGATCTTCCAACGATTAGGTAAGGGTAACCTAACGGTTCGCCGCCAAACCAGGAGGGGTGCGGCGGCAGAGGTGACAGAGGTCTCAGTGGACCGGCTCACTGCAGGGCGGCCCGGGGCAGGAGGGCCTCCGCGGCCGGCAGCGCGGCCTCCCGGTCGGCGGCGACGAGCCCGATCCGGGTGCGGCGGTCCAGCAGGTCGCCCGCGTCGAGGGCGCCCTCGTGCCGCACGGCCCAGGCCAGCTCCGCGCCGGTCACCGGCAGGTCCGGGAGCACGCGCTCCGCCAGCGCGGGGTCCTCCCTGCCCAGCGCGGCCAGCAGCGGCGCCTCGGTCCCGTACCGGTGGACGAGGCGGGACGGCGCGTCCAGCGCGTCCAGCCGGGCCCGCGGGGCCGCCCCCACCAGCGGGAGGCGGGCGGTCCGGCTCGGCCCGGCGGCGAGGCCGCGGGCGCGCACGACCGCGTCGACGGCGTCCTGCGCCATCCGCCGGTAGGTGGTGAGCTTGCCGCCGACGATCGTGACGACGCCGTCCCGGGAGGTCAGCACCGCGTGGCGGCGGGAGATGTCGGCCGTGTCGCGGCCGTTCCCGACGTCCAGCAGGGGGCGCAGCCCGGCGTACGCGCCGATCACGTCCGCGCGGCGGACCGGGACGTCCAGGGCCGAGCCGAGCACGTCGAGCAGGAACCCGATCTCGGCCTCGGTCGGCTCCGGCACGTCCGGGATCGGCCCGTCCGCCGGCTCGTCGGTGAGGCCCACGTAGACGCGGCCGTCGCCCTGCGGAAGCACCAGCATGAACCGGGCGCCGCCGCCCGGGATCGGCACGTGCAGCCCGGCGGAGAGCCCGCGCAGCGTCTCGGCCCGCAGCACCAGGTGGGTGCCCCGCGACGGGCGCAGCCGCACGCCGTCCACGAGGCCGCCCGCCCAGACGCCGGCCGCGTTCAGCACCGCCCGCGCCCGGACGGTGATCTCCCGCCCGGTCAGCTCGTCCCGGACGAGGGCGCCGTCGCCGGTCAGCTGCACCGCCCGGCACCGGGTGAGGACGCGGGCGCCGTGCCCGGCGGCGGTGCGGGCGAGCGCGGTGACCAGGCGCGCGTCGTCGCAGAGCTGCCCGTCCCAGGACAGCAGCCCGCCGCGCAGCCCGTGCGGCCGCAGCGCGGGCGCGAGCCGCAGCGTCTCGACCGCCGACAGCCGGCGCGGGCCGGGCAGCACCGAGCGCGGGGTGCGCGCGGCGAGGCGCAGCAGGTCCCCGGCGCGCATGCCGCCGTGCGCGACGGCCGCCTGCCCGCGCGACACCAGCGGGGTCAGCGGCAGGACGAACGGGAGCGCCCGCACCAGGTGCGGAGCCGTGTGCCGCATCAGCACGCCGCGCTCCACCGCGCTCTCGTGCGCCACGTCCACCTGCCCGGACGCGAGGTAGCGCAGCCCGCCGTGGATCAGCTTGGAGCTCCACCGGGACGTGCCGAACGCCAGGTCGTGGGCGTCGATCGCGGCGACCGACAGGCCCCGCGACGCGGCCTCCAGCGCGGCGCCCGCCCCGGTCGCGCCGAGGCCGACGACCAGCACGTCCACCACCTCGTCCGGCAGGGCGGCGAGCTCGCGTTCCCGGCGCGCCGCGCTGAGCGACGTCCGCGGTTCCGGTCCGGTCATCGGGCTTCCTCCCAGGCGCCTCCGTCTTCCGGCGAAGGCGAAGAGTCGGGCAGCGGTCAGGGCGCCAGCGTCCGCTCCAGGACGTGGCGGAGTTCGGTGTCGAGGGCGTCGGCGTCGAAGGCGGGGTCGGCCGCGTCGATCATGATCGGCGCGGACAGCGCGAAGGACTGGACGACCAGCAGGAGCGCCCGCGCCTGCCGGCCGGGGTGGCCGGCGCGGATCGTGCCGTCCCGCTGCCCCGCGGCGATCGCCTCCTCGAACCAGGCCAGGAACGCCCGCTGGCTGGCGCCGCAGCGGTCCAGCAGGTAGGGGAGCAGCAGTTCCGGGTCGACTTCGATGATCTTGCGGAGCAGGGGGTGGTCGCGGAACGTGCGGACGCCGGTGACCAGGCCGTCCACCATCCGGGGCCGGACGGGGCGGCCGTCGTCGGGCGGCTGCAGCGCCTCGCCGATGCCGGTCCACTCGCGGGTCATCAGGTCGGCGACGATCGTGCGGACGTCCGGCCAGCGGCGGTACAGCGTCATCCGGGAGACGCCCGCGCGGCGGGCGATGTCGGTCAGCGTCGTCCGGCGCACCCCGACGGCCAGCACGCAGTCGCGCGCGGCGTCGAGGACGGTGTCGTCGGCGGTCCGTGCCGCCACCCTGTTGTGACGATTCGACGTCATGTGTCACAGTGTAAGCCCAAGCGACGGCGGGGTGGAGAGGGAGGCGGCGTGGAGACGCGGGACATGCTGTGGAGCGGCTGGGGGGATCCGGCCAAGGCCGCGCCGCTGCCCGAGCCCATGGTGGGGCTGCTGCGCGACCTGCTCGGCGTGCGGCCCGCCGAGGCGCCGCCGGCCCGGCTGGCGGAGCTGGAGGTCGCCGCGCCCAGGCTCCCTGGGGAGGACCTGACCGCGCTCGCCGGGATCGTCGGGGACGGGAACGTCCGCGCCGACGCCGAGTCGCGGGTCCGGCACACGGGGGGCAAGTCGACGCCCGACCTGCTGCGCATCCGCGCCGGCGAGACCTCCGCCGCGCCGGACGCGGTCGTCCTGCCCGGCTCGCACGACGAGGTCCTCGCGGTGCTGGAGTTCTGCGCCGGGAAGCGGATCGCGGTGGTGCCGTTCGGCGGCGGTACGTCCGTCGTCGGCGGGCTGGCCCCGCAGGGCGTGGACGCGTTCATCGCCCTCGACCTGCGGCGCATGGACCGCCTCGTCTCGGTCGACGAGGTCTCCCGGACCGCCGTCCTGCAGCCGGGCCTGCGCGCGCCGGCGGCGGAGGCGCTGCTCGCCGAGCGCGGCTTCACGCTCGGGCACTTCCCGCAGTCGTTCGAATGGGCGTCGATCGGCGGGTTCGCGGCGGCGCGGTCCAGCGGGCAGGCGTCCGCCGGATACGGGCGGTTCGACGACATGGTGGTCGGCCTGACCGTGGCGACCCCGGAGGGGGCGCTCGACGTCGGCCGCGCGCCGAAGTCGGCCGCCGGCCCCGACCTGCGGCAGCTCGTCCTCGGCTCGGAGGGCGCGTTCGGCGTGATCACCTCGGTGACCGTGCGGATCCGGCCCGTCCCGGCGGCGAGGGAGTACGAGGGCTGGCGGTTCGCGTCCTTCGCCGAGGGCGCCGCCGCGCTCCGCCGGCTCGCCCAGGACGGCCCGCTCCCCACGGTGCTGCGGCTGTCGGACGAGGCCGAGACCATGGTCGGGCTGGCCGACCCGGCCGCGATCGGCGGGCAGGCGCTGGAGGACGGGGCGACGTCGTCCGCCGGGTGCCTCGCCGTGGTCGGATTCGAGGGCACTGCGCAGGACGTGGCGGCCCGGCGGGCGGGCGCGGCGGGCGTGCTCCGCGACGCCGGCGGCGAGCCGCTCGGCGCCGGGCCGGGCGAGAAGTGGGAGCACGGCCGCTTCAACGCCCCCTACCTGCGCGACTCCCTGCTGGACGTGGGCGCGTTCGCCGAGACGCTGGAGACCGCGGCGTTCTGGTCGGACGTCCCGGAGCTCTACGACGCCGTGCGCCTGGCGCTGATCGGGACCCTCTCCGGGGCGGGGACGCCGCCGCTGGTCATGTGCCACATCTCGCACGTCTACGCGTCCGGCGCGTCCCTGTACTTCACCGTCGTGTCGGCGCAGGGCGAGGACCCGGTCGAGCACTGGGCGCACGCGAAGCGCGCGGCCGGCGACGCGATCCTGGCGGCGGGCGGGACGATCAGCCATCATCACGGCGTGGGCACCGACCACCGCGGCTGGTACGCGCGGGAGATCGGGCCGCTGGGCGCCGCGATGCTGCGCGCCGTCAAGGACCGGGTCGATCCGGCCGGGATCCTCAACCCGGGCGTCCTCGTCCCGCCGGCCCCGGAGGAGTAGCCGCCATGCGCGCGTTCACCGCGATCGTCAACCCGGCGGCGGGCGGTTCCGCGTCCGCGTCCTGCCTGATGCCGCTCGGCCGGCTGCTGCGCGAGGCGGGCGCCGAGCTCGACGTCGAGTACAGCCGGAGCATGGAGCACGCCGCCGCGGTCGCCCGCGGCGCGGCCGAGACCGGGCGCGTGGTGCTCGGGGTCGGCGGCGACGGCATGGTCGGCTGCGTCGGCGGCGCCCTGGCGGGCACGGACGCCGTCTTCGGGATCGTCCCGGCCGGGCGCGGCAACGACTTCGCGCGCCAGCTCGGCGTCCCGTCCGGCGCGGCGGAGCTCGCCCCGCTGCTGCTGGACGGCGAGCCGCGCGCGGTGGACGCCATCGAGGCCAACGGGACGCCCGTCCTCGGCAGCGTCTACGCGGGCATCGACGCGATCGCCAACGACAACGCCAACAAGACGCGGCTGCTGCGCGGCTCGGCCGCCTACTACGTCGGCGCGCTGCGGGCGGTCGTCAGCTGGCGGCACGCCGACTACCTGATCACCGTGGACGGCGCGGAGCACCGGCGCGAGGGGTACACCGTCGTCGCGGCGAACTCCGGCTACTACGGGTTCGGCAAGCACATCGCCCCGGACGCGCGGGTGGACGACGGCCTGCTCGACGTCGTCCTCATCCGCAGGGCTCCGCGGACGCTGTTCTTCGCCGTGATGCGCGAGCTGGCGGACGGGACGCACGTCCGGCGCCCCGAGGTGGAGGTCATGCGCGGCCGGGAGGTGCGGATCGAGCTGGCCGGGCCGCCCGGCCGGACGCTCCCGTACGGGGCGGACGGCGAGCTGCCCGGGGAGCTGCCGGTCACCGCGAGGATCATGCCGGGCGCCCTGCGGGTGCTGGCCCCCTGAGGTTTTGGCCCCTCGTTTGGGGTGGTTTACGCCTGCATTACGGCCCTCCGTATAGCGTCGGTTACGTCCCGCTTTCGGGACCTTGGAGCTGTCCGTGGAGGCATCATGAGAGGCGACTGCACGCTCGCCGTTCTGGGGGGACTCATGATGACCGCGGGCGCTCCCGACGTGGTGGCGCCGGCGTCCCTGGGGGTGGCGCCGGCGTCCACCACGCCCTCGCGCGCACCGGGCCGATACCGCGTCTGACACGGCGCCCGATGCCGCGCTTGACGGCGCGAACGCCTCCGGACAGGCTGTGAGGATCCCCTCACCGCTGCCGGAGGCGTTCCGTGTCCGAGGTTTCCCCCGCGCCCGACAACTCGCGCACCTCCGAGGCGGGTGCGGGGTGGGTCTGCGGAAGACCCGGCACGTTCAACGACCTGCTCCCGGCCCGCGTCCCGGACTTCTCGTGGCGCCGCCCGGCGGTGCTGTGGCGGTCCCGCAACGACGTGATCGCGCGGCTGTTCGGCGACCCGTCCGACGCGATCCGGCGGCGCTGCGTCGCCGCCCTGCGCGAGCGCGGCACCCCGGCCGCGTTCACCCTGCACCGCCCGTCCCCCGAGTTCTCGTTCGCGCTGCTCGGCGACACCGGAGAGGGCGACCGGTCGCAGTACGCGGTGGTGCCGCCGCTGCTGCACGCCGCCGCCGGCACCGACTTCATGATCATCGCCAGCGACGTGGTCTACCCGACCGGGGACGGGCGCCAGTACCCGGAGAAGTTCTTCCGCCCCTACAAGGACTATCCGGCGCCCGTCTACGCGATCCCCGGCAACCACGACTGGTACGACGGGCTGCGCGGCTTCCTGCACGTCTTCTGCGACCTGGACGCGGACTGCTCGCCGCCGCCCTGGCGCGGGCTGCTCGCGTTCGTCCCCCGCCTGCTCTGGCGCCACTCCGGCACGATCGACCCGGAGGTCCTCGCGGAGGCGCGCCGCACGTTCCGGGGCGCGCCCGGGCAGCGGGCCGTCCAGCCGGGGCCGTACTGGGCGATCGACACGCCGTCCCTGCGCGTCATCGGCATCGACACCGGCATCACCGGCGGCCTCGACCGCGACCAGGGCCGGTGGCTGCGCGAGGTCTCCGGCGGCCCCAAGCCCAAGCTGCTGGTGACCGGCAAGCCCCTGTACGTGGACGACGACCACCGGCCGGGGCCGATCGAGGGCGGCGGGACGGTCGACGAGATCGTCCGCGACCCGGCGCACCACTACGTGGCCGCGATCGGCGGCGACATCCACAACTACCAGCGCTACCCGGTGCGGACCGGCGACGGCCGGACGATCCAGTACATCGTCTCGGGCGGCGGCGGCGCCTTCATGCACGCGACCCACACCATCCCCCGGACGAGCGTGGTGGAGGAGAACGAGTTCCGCTGCTACCCGCTGCGGGGCGACTCCCTGTCCCGCTACAGCAAGCTGTACGGGCGGTGGCTGCGGCTGCCGAAGCTGTTCGAACTGACCCCGGAGGAGGCCACCGCCGCCGTCCGGCACCGGCTCGGCATCAGGCCGGGACGCGGCTACAAGGCGGCCGGGGAGACCACGCCGTCCCGCCGCGCGCGCTTCGTCGCGTCCGTCCTCGGCGTCCCGCGCGGCGGCCGCAGCCGCCCCCGGTTCCTGCGGCTGCCGGTGCGGCGGCTCCCGCAGCGCTTCCGCTCGGAGCTGGCCGACTGGGACCGGCCGCCGTTCTTCAAGAGCTTCCTGCGCCTGGACGTGACCGAGTCGCGGCTGCGGATCCGCTGCTACGCCGCGACCGGCTGCGGCGACCACGAGGAGTCGCCGCCGTGCGAAGACGAGGTGACGATCCCGCTGCGCTAGCCGGTCATACCGGTGAATCCGGCGCGTTAATGGCCACAACCGGCGTTTGATGGCCCCGACGTGCTCGGATGCCGTTAAGGTCTTGGGTCAATCACACGGGTGAACGGTTTTGGACGGTCGGCCGCAAGCGACCGCGTCCCAAAGGAAGAGCAAATCCGATGAGTTACCCCCAGCAGGGCCAGGGCCAGGCACAGCAGCCTCACCAGGGCGGCCAGGTGCCGGCCCCCGCACAGCAGCAGGCCCCCGCCGCCGTCGGCGCGGGCAACAACATGAAGCGCCGCAACCCGGTCGGAGCCTGGCTCGGCCTTCCCATCATCACCTTCGGCATCTACGGCCTGGTGTGGTTCTTCAAGGTCCACACCGAGCTGCACGAGTACGACCGCCGCATCGACAACGCCGCGACCAACGCGCTGCTGTCCATGCTCTTCGGCGCGATCACACTCGGCATCTGGCCCCTGGTCATGTACGTCAAGCTGGCCGGCCGCATCGCCCAGGCCCAGCGCGCCGCCGGCCTCCAGGCCACCTGCAGCGGCGGCATGGGCTTCCTGCTCGGCATCTTCGGCTTCGGGGTGCTGTACTACCAGATCCAGCTGAACAAGGTCGTCGACCGCTACGGCGACACCCCGGCGGGCCAGCAGGTCTCGCTGGTCGCCTGATCCCTCGGATCGCTCACCTGATCCTTTACCGGGGCTACGGCCCTGGCCCCCGCTGAAGATCACGCCGAACCCCTCCGCGGATCACCCGCCGCGGAGGGGTTCCGCGTGTCCGGGCCCCGCCCGGGCGGAGTTCTGTCAGGGGCCGCGGCCACAATGGACGCGTGAGGATCGCGGTGGCCGCCGGCCCCGCCGGCGCGGGAACGCTGCGGACGCTCGCCGAGGACGGCACGCCCGCCGCCCCCGCACGCGCCGTCCCCGACCTCGTCGCGGCGATCGACGAGCAGGAGCGGGCCGGCGCGCCGCGCTGGGTGTGGCCGTCCACCGCCCGGTTCTACCCGCGCCTCCTCGAAGCGGGCGTGCGGGTGGCCCGCTGCCACGACCTCGAACTGGTCGAGAGCCTTCTCCTCGGCCATGCCGGACGGTACGGGGAGCCGCGCTCGGTGCGCGCGGCGTGGGCGCGGCTGCGCGGCGAGCCGGTGCCGCCCGACCGTCCGCCGCCCGAGGACGAGCCGGCCCAGGCGTCGCTGTTCGACGACGACGCGGGGCGAGCCGAATCCGCCGACGACATCGCGCAGGTCGTCGCGGTGCACGCCGCGCAGCAGCGCGCCATCGCCGGGCTGGACGGCTTCGCGCTGCTCGCCGCCGCCGAGTCGGCGGGCGCGCTGGTGGCCGCCGAACTGGGCCACGACGGGCTGCCCTGGTCGGCCGCGGAGCACGACGCGCTGCTCACCGAACTGCTCGGCCCCCGCCCCACCGGCGGCCTGCGCCCCCGCCGGCTGCAAGACCTCGCCGACCGCATCAGCGCCGCATTCGACCGTCCTCCAGCCCCCACCCACCACCAATCAAAGGACGAGCTCCGCTCGGCAGCCCGTTCTCCAGCCCCCGCCCGCCACCAATCAAAGGACGAGCTCCGCTCGGCAGCCCGTCCTCCAGCCCCCACGCCGGCCCCCGCCCGCGACCAGTCAACCGCCGAGCTCCGCTCCGCCCCGCGGGTGCACGTCAACCCCGACTCGCCGGCGCAGATCCTCAAGGCGTTCGCCTCCGCGGGCCTGCCGATCCCGTCCACCCGCGCGCACGTCCTCAAGCGGCTCGACCATCCGGCCGTCCCGCTGCTGCTGGAGTACAAGGAGCTGGCGCGCCTGCACACCGCGCACGGCTGGGCCTGGCTCGACACCTGGGTGAGCGGCGGCCGGTTCCGTCCCGAGTACGTGGTCGGCGGCGTGGTGTCCGGGCGCTGGGCGACGAGCGGCGGCGGGGCCCTGCAGATCCCGCGCGTGCTGCGCCGGGCGGTCGTCGCCGACCCCGGCTGGTCGCTGGTCGTCGCGGACGCGGCCCAGCTCGAACCCCGCGTCCTCGCCGCCCTCGCCGGCGACCGCGCGTTCACCGACGCCGCCGCGCACGGCGATCTCTACGCGGCCCTCTCCGACGCCTTCCACGATGACGGCGACGGCGGCCACAGCGCCCGCGACAAGGCCAAGATCGCCCTGCTCTCCGCCATGTACGGGGGCGGGACGGGCGAGGCCGTGCAGCTGCTCGCCGTGCTCAGGAAGCGGTTCCCCGACGCGTTCGAGTACGTGGAGGCCGCCGCGCGGGCGGGGGAGCGGGGCGGGCTCGTCCGGTCCCGGCTCGGCCGCACCTGCCCGCCGCCGTCCGCCGGGTGGCGCGAGCTGACCGCGGCGGGCGACGGCGACGCGCCCGACCCGGCGGCCGCGCAGGCGCTGCGCAGCCGGGGCCGGTTCACCCGCAACTTCGTCGTCCAGGCCACGGCCGCCGACTGGGCGCTCGCCCTCCTCGGCTCCCTCCGCCGCCGCCTCACCGCCCTCCAGCCCCCGCCCGCCGCCGTCCCGCCGGCGAACTCCGCCCGGACCCCGCCAGGCCCGCCCCGGCTGGTGTTCTTCCAGCACGACGAGGTCATCGTGCACACCCCCGCCGGGCTGGCCGGGGACGTCGCCGCCGCCGTGCACGCGGCGGCCGACGAGGCGCGCCGCCTGCTGTTCGGCGACACCCCGGTCGTGTTCCCGATGGAGGTCGCCGTCGTCGACCGCTACGCCGACGCCAAGTGAGCCGCGAGCGCCCGCACCGTGTTCGCGGCGGCGAACGCGTGCCCGCGCGCGTTCAGGTGCAGCAGGTCGGTGCTGTAGATGCCGGGGTCGGCGGCGAGCGGATGGTCCGGCGGATGCGGCACGTGGACGCCGCCGAACTCGGCGGAGACCTCGGCGGTCAGCGCGCCCAGCCGCCGCGTCCGGGCCGAGAGCCGCTCCCGGTACGGGTCCGGGACGAGCCCCGACACCGTGATGTCCAGCAGCCCGATCGTGACGACGTCGGCCCCGGTCGCGCGCAGCGCGGAGACCAGCGAGGCCAGCCCGCGCCGCACCCCCTCCGCGTCGAACTCCGGGAGCAGCATGTCGTTGCCGCCGGCCGTCACGATCGCCAGGTCGGGGCCGAACGCCAGCGCCGGTCCGAGCTGCTCCGCGGCGACCTCCGCGACGAGGGCGCCGCGGCGGCCGAGGTTCAGCGCGCCGAACCCGGGCGTCACCGTGCCGAGCACCTCCTCGACGCGGTCGGTCCAGGACAGGTCGCGGTAGCCGGGCACGGGTTCGCGGACGCCTTCGGCGATGCTGTCGCCGATCACCGCCATCCGCGTCCAGGGCGCGTCCGCCAGCAGCGCGACGCCGTCGGCGGCGGACATGACGGCCGGGTCGGTCTCCTCGGACAGGGCGGTCCCGGTCATGAGCTCTCCTTCGCGGCGGGCCGGACGGCCGGGAGCAGGCCCGCGAGGCCCGCGCCGGCGGCGGCCAGCGTGCAGAACAGGTAGACGGCGGTGTAGTCGTCGTGCCCGGCGCCGGCGGGCAGCAGCGCGGCGAGGACGGCGATGCCGAACGCGCCGCCGATCTGGCGCGCCGTGGTGTTGAGGCCGGTGGCGCCGGCGAACCGCAGCGGGCCGGCCGACAGCGCGGCAGCGGAGGCGGTGCCGGTGGTGACCATCCCCATGCCCGTCCCGACGAGGAGGCCGACCGGCAGCCAGAACGTGAGGAAGTGCGGGCCGGCCGGCAGCGACGCGATCGTCCACGCTCCCGCGGCGACCATGATCAGCGCCCCGCCGGTGATCGCGGGGCGGACCCCGATGCGCCCGGTGAGCCGGCCCATCACGATCGCCGCCGCGGTGGCGGTGAACGCGCCGGGCGTCGAGGCGAAGCCGGCCTTGAGGATCGAGTAGTCCCACTCGGCGGTCAGGTAGAGCACGCCGAGCAGCAACCAGGAGTACAGGGCCGTCCCGTACAGGAACGAGGCGGCGTTCGCGGCGGCGAACCCGCGGTTGCGCCACAGCGAGATCTCCAGCGCGGGCACCGGGTGGCGCGCCGACCGCCGGAGGGCCAGCGCGACGAGGGCGGCGCCGCCGAGCAGCAGCGCGAGCGTGCGGGCGTCCGTCCAGGCCCAGTCCTGGGTCTGCGTCACGCCGAGCACGACCCCGCCGACGCCCGCGCCGAGCAGGGCGGTTCCCACGAGGTCGGGCAGCCGCCCGGCCTCGCCCCGGACGCGCGGCAGCCGCAGCCCGCCGAGCAGCATCGCCACGCCGACCGGCACGTTGATGACGAACAGGGACCGCCAGCCCAGCTGGTCCACCAGCACGCCGCCCACGCCGGGGCCGATGGCGGCGGCGAACGCGCCCGCGGCGCTCCACAGCCCGATCGCGCTCGCCCGCCGTTCGACGGGCGTGTCGTGCAGCAGCAGGGCGAGGGACGCGGGGATCAGCGCGGCGGCCGCGGCGCCCTGCACGCCGCGCGTCGCCAGCAGGACGGGCACGTTCGGCGCCAGCGCGCAGGCCAGCGAGGCGAGCGTGAACAGCCCCGCGCCCCACAGGTACAGCGCGCGCCGCCCGACCAGATCGGCGAGCCGCCCGGCGGGGGCGAGCAGCGCCGCGAACGGCACCGCGTACAGGGTGATCACCCAGGTCAGCCGGGACAGCGGGCTGCCCGGGAAGTCGGCGTGCAGGTCGGGGACGGCCAGGTTCGCCACGGTGGCGTCCAGCATGGCCAGGAACGTCGCCCCGGCCGCCAGCCAGGGCACGTCCCGCCGCGCGCGGGCCCGGAGGGGCGGCGCCGCGGTGGTCTCGGTGGTCATGGGCGGGCCTCTCGAAGAAAATTAAACGAACGGTCGTACTTTCTTCTCTGAAGACCCACGCCGTCAAGGGGGTGGGCGCATTGACTTTGAACGAACGGTCGTGCACATTGGTGGGCGTGAGCACCGACGGACGGCTCCTCAAGGGCGAGCAGACCCGCAACGTCATCCTGTGCCGGGCCGCCGACATCGCCTCGGCGGAGGGCCTGGAGGGGGTGTCGATCGGCCGGCTGGCCACCGAACTGCGGATCAGCAAGAGCGGCGTGTTCACGCACTTCGGCTCGAAGGAGGAGCTGCAGCTCGCGACCGTCCGCAAGGCGTCCGCCGTGTTCCGCGAGCACGTGGTCGAGCCGGCCCTCGCCGTCCCCGAGGGGCTCGGGCGCGTCCGCGCGCTGCTGGACGCCTGGCAGCGCTACCAGCGCGCGCCCGTCTTCCCCGGCGGCTGCTTCTTCCACTCCACGATGGCCGAGTTCGATGCGCGTCCCGGCCGCGTCCGCGACGCCATCGCCGCGTCGCAGCGCGACTGGCGCGCCTTCCTGGAACGCTGCCTCCGCGAGGCGCGCGACCGCGGCGAGATCGACGCGTCCGCCGACATCCCGCAGGTCGCCTTCGAGCTGGACGCCGTCTGCCGCACCGGCGCGGCCGGCGCGCTCCTCCACGACGACCCCGTCTTCTACGAGCGTGCCACCCGCGCCATGAACACCCGCCTGGCCGCCGTCACGGCTCCCGGCGGGCCGCCCGGTGCCAGCTGAGCGCCCTCCGCTCCACGGCGAGCAGGAGCGCGTTGAGCAGGTAGCCCAGCACGCCGAGCAGCACGATCACCGACCACAGCGTCGGCAGGTCCGACTGGCTCTGCGCGTTGGTCAGCTCGAAGCCCAGCCCGTCGGACGTGCCGGGGAGCAGCTCAAGAAGCCCATCAGGATCAGCGACAGCGACAGCGCGAGCCGCAACCCGGCGAAGATCCACCCTCGTCCCGGTGTTCATCGTGCTGTTCGACCTCGGCACCCAGATGCAGGTGGCCTCGATCGTGTTCAGCGCCGTCTGGCCCGTCCTGCTCAACACGGCGGACGGGGCGCGCTCCGTCGACCCGCTGCAGATGGACACGGCCGCGGCGCGACCGCCAGGCTCAGGGGCGCGGTGAGGCGGAACCTCACCGCGCCCGTGGGAAACCCGCCCGGACGCCGTCCGTCAGCTTGCGGTCGTGTACGCGGGACGCGCGTTGAGCGCCTCGACGTCGGAGAACGACGTCTGGCGGTAGGCGCCGGTGATGGCGGTCAGCTCCTCGGGGGTCAGGACGTCCTCGATGCGCTCGAAGCCCTGCGGCGCCCGCTCGCTCACCGTGTGCAGGATGCGGTCCGCGGGCATGTCACGGCATGCCAGGACGATCGCGTTGACCGTCTCGCGGCGTTCCGCCTCGTACGCGAGCAGCCCCTCGGCGGGGCCGGCGGCCCTGGCCAGCTCGTGCGCCAGGACGCGGGCGTCGAGGACGGCCTGGGAGCCGCCGTTGGAGCCGATCGGGTACATCGGGTGCGCGGCGTCGCCGAGCAGGGTGACGCGGCCGGACGTCCACCGGTCGAGCGGGTCCCGGTCGACCATCGGGTACTCGAGGATCTCCGCCGAGGCGGACAGCAGCGCCGGGACGTCCAGCCAGTCGAACGTCCAGCCGGCGAAGTGGGGGAGCACGTCGTCGAGCTTGCCGGTCCGGTTCCAGTCGGCGGACGCGTCGAGCCGGGCGGCCGGGAGCTTGACCTCCGCGACCCAGTTGAGCAGGGCCTTCCCGCGCCGCTCGGCGCGCATCGAGATCGGGTAGACGACCATCTTGCACGCGGTGTTGCTGCCCGCCACGGCCAGCGTCCGCCCGGTGAGGAACGGTTCGCCCTCGGCGAGGCCGCGCCACATCCGGATGCCGTTCCACAGCGGAGCCGGCTCACCGGGGTGCAGCTGCGCGCGGACGGCCGAGTGCAGCCCGTCGGCGCCGACCAGCACGTCCGCCGCGACGGTCTCGGCGGTCCCGGACGCGCGGTCGAGCAGCCGCGCCCGCACCTGCGTCCCGTCCTGCTCGAAGCCCTCGAAGACGGTGCCGGTGCGGACGGACTCCTTGCCGAGCCGCGCCAGCACCGCGTCCAGCAGCGCCATCTGCAGCTCGCCGCGGTGGATCGAGTACTGCGGCCAGTTGTAGCCGAGGGCCCGGCCGCGCGGCTCGCCCCAGATCCGGCCGCCGTACCGGTCGAAATGCACCATCTCGGCGGTGGGGATGCCGAGGTCCGCCAGCTCGCCGCCGAGGCCCAGCTCGGTCAGCTCGCGGACGGCGTGCGGGAGCAGGTTGATGCCGACGCCGAGCGGCCGCAAACGTGCGGCGGAGTCGACGACCAGCGCATCGATACCGGCCTCGTGCAGGCTCAACGCCGTGGTGAGCCCGCCGATGCCCGCCCCCACGATGAGTACGCGCATGTCGCGCACGCCCATATAACGCCCCTTCAAATGGTAGGGGCGGACCCGGCACCCAGCGTGCCCGGTCCGCCCCGGTATCGGTCGTAGGCCGCGCCTGGCGGCCGTCCTCACCGCGCCGGCTTCGATCCCAGCGCGGAAGCCGTGTCGGACGCCGTGTCGGACGCCGTGTCGGCCGGTGCCGCGCCCGGCACCTTGGCGCCGCCGCGGACCAGCCGGCCCACCTCGGCGCGCAGCCGGACGAACTCGGGGAGGCCCCGCGTCTCGATCTGGTCGCGGGTGGACGGCAGGGGGACCGGCAGGTCGGCGTGCACCCGGGCGGGGGAGCGGTTCAGCACCACCACCCGGTCGCCGACGTAGACGCTCTCGTCGATGTCGTGCGTGACGAGCAGGATCGTCATCTTCTCGTGCCGGTGCACCTGAAGGACGAGGTCCTCCAGGTCCTCCCGGGTCTGCGCGTCCACGGACCCGAACGGCTCGTCCATCAGCATCAGCGACGGGCGGTACGCCAGGGCCCGCGCGATCGAGACGCGCTGCTGCATGCCGCCCGACAGCTGCCACGGGTACTTGCGCCCCGCGTCCGGGAGCCCCACGGACTCCAGCGCCTCCTGCGCCGCGGCGCGCCGCTCCGAGCGGGACTTGCCGCGCCGGCGCAGCGGCAGCGCCACGTTGTCGCGGACCGTCAGCCAGGGGAACAGCGAGCGGCTGTAGTCCTGGAAGACCACCGCGAGGTCGTCGGGCACTCCGTCGACCGGCTTCCCGTTCAGCGTGAGCGTTCCGCCGGTGGGGGTGATCAGCCCGGCTATGCAGCGCAGCAGCGTGGACTTGCCGCAGCCGGACGGGCCGACGATGCTGACCATCTCGCCGTCCGGGACGGTGAGGTCGAGCCCGTCGAGGGCCAGGTGGCCGTCGGCGTAGGAGTGCGTGAGGCCGGTTATCTGAAGCATCGCGGCCGCCTTTTCTCGTGTGTACGTCTTGAGGTTCGTCTGCGTGGCGGTCATCGTCAACTCGCGAGCCTCTGCGCACCCGCGTGCCACGACAGCAGGCGCCGCTCCAGCAGCATGAACACGGCGTTGAACAGGAAGCCGAGGATGCCCAGCATCACGATCCCGGCCCACATCCGCGGCAGCTCGAAGGTGCGCTGCGCGTCGATGAGCTCGGAGCCGATGCCCGACGTGCTGCCGAACAGCTCGGAGATGACCATCAGGATCAGGGCGAACGACAGCGCCACCCGCAGCCCGGCGAAGATCTTCGGGGCCGCGGCCGGGAGGATGATCGTCAGCAGCCTGCGCAGCGGCCCGACGCCGAACACGCGGGCCGTCTCCAGCTGCAGCGGGTCCACGGCGCGGACGCCGTCGGCGGTGTTGAGCAGCACGGGCCACACCACGCCGAACGCGATCGTGACGATCTGCATGGTCGCGCCGAGCTGGAACACCATGATGAAGAACGGCACCAGGGTCGGCGGCGGCACGGCGCGCAGGAACTGCAGCACCGGGTCGAGCAGGTCGTTCAGCGTCCGCGACCGGCCGATGGACGCGCCGATCACGACGCCGGCCGCGCCGGCGGCGGCCCAGCCGATGAACAGGTGCGCCAGGCTGCTGGAGAAGTCGTCCACCGCGCCGTCGGTGAGGAAGAGCTGCGACGCCGGGCCGGAGAACCACTGCTCGTGCAGCGTCTTGACGATCGTGGTCGGGGGCGGGAAGTAGGTCTCCTTC
Organism: Actinomadura latina NBRC 106108; assembly: GCF_001552195.1. Lineage (GTDB taxonomy): Bacteria > Actinomycetota > Actinomycetes > Streptosporangiales > Streptosporangiaceae > Spirillospora > Spirillospora latina. The sequence continues at coordinate 230,092 of NZ_BCQS01000013.1, read as the reverse complement.
ACCGCGCGGGTGACGAGCTCCCACAGGATGAGCGCGGCGGCGACCAGCCACGCGCGCTCCGCGAAGGCGCGCAGTCCCTTCAGGACTCTCATGAGGCCCCCTCCGCCTGGGCGCTCTGCCACCGGAACGCCACGCGCTCCAGCCCGAGCAGCACGAGGTTGGCCAGCAGCCCGAGGGCCCCGGCCCACACGGCGCCCGCCAGCATGAGGTCGGTCTGGCCGCCGCCGGACTGGGTGTCGCTGAGGTAGATCCCGACTCCGTTGAACCCGCCGGCGATCAGCTCGGTGCTGATCACGACGATGAGGGCGACGGAGGCGGCGATGCGGACGCCGGTGGCGATGAACGGCGCGGCGCTCGGCAGCGAGACCCGCCAGAGCACCGCCGGCGTCCCGAACCCGAAGCTGCGCAGGCTCTCCTTGGCCACCGGGTCGACGTCCCGGAGCGCGTACAGGGTGTTGATGAGGATCGGCCACAGGCAGGCATAGAAGATCAAGGACATCTTCATCTGCGTGGGACTGGAGAACAGGATGATGGCGAGCGGGATCAGCGCGACCGACGGGATGGGGCGGAGCAGTTCGACCAGGGCCCGCGCCGCGGTGCCGAGGAACGGCACCGAGCCGAGCAGGACGCCCAGCGGTACCGCCACGAGCACCGACAGCGCGAGCCCGCCGAACCACGCCTTGAGGGTCGCCCCGACGTCGGTGAGGAACTCCTGGTCGGCGGCCAGTTTGCCGGCCTCCCGGAGAACGACCGACGCCGGGGGCAGGGCGGTCGCGTCGACGAGGCCCGCACGGCTCACGGCCTCGAGGACGGCGACCACCCCGGCAGCCCCGGCGGCGCCGAAAGCGATACGGCGAAGATTCATGAAGACGACGGCGCGGCGATGTACTGCTTGACGTCGATGCGCTTGTCCACGTAGCCGAACTGCTGCATGACGTCGGCGACGCGCTGCAGGCGGGTGGCGTTCAGCGAGGTCGGGTACGTCCCGTAGCTCATCGTGGACGCGACCTTGGCGTCGATGCCCTTGGCGTAGGTGGGCAGGATGTCCTGGACGACCTTGCGGTCGGCGCACTGGCCCTGCGCCTTGGTCAGCGCGCGCTGGAAGGCGGCGACCGTCTTCGGGTGGTCCTTGACGAACTTCTCCGTGGCGGCGTAGCCGGCGATCGGGAAGTCGGCGGTGGGGCCGCTGGACAGGTCGGCGACCATGCGGGCGCCCATGCGCTCCTGCATCTGGGTGCCGAACGGCTCGATCGCCTGGACGGCTTCAACGCTCTTGGACTTCAGGGCCTGCTCCATGGCGGGCGGGGGCACCTCGACGAAGTTCTTGTCCTCGTCGAAGTCCAGGCCCTCCGGCTTGGCGGCGGCGCGGACCAGCAGCGTGCTGATGTTGCGCTTGGTGTTGACGGCGATCTTCTTGCCGGCCAGGTCCTTGATCGTGTGGTACGGGGAGTCCTTGCGCACCATCACCGTGTGCGTCTTGGACGCGCTCTGGAAGCCCTCGGCGACGATCTGCGGCTTGAAGCCGGGGTCCTTCGTCGCGGCGGTGAGCAGGGAGACGTAGTTGCCGAAGCTGAAGTCCAGCCGGCCGCTCTTCAGCAGCGGGATGCCGGCCGCGCCACCGGGGATGACCTGCGTCTTCACGGTGAGGCCCTCGGCCTTGAACAGGCCCTTGCTGATCGCGAGCTGGATCGGCGCGGTGTCGGCCACGGTCATGGTGCCGAGGGTGATCTGAGACTTCTCCAGTCCGTTCGCGGACTTCTTGTCATCGGAGTCGCCACAGGCGACCGCCGTGAGCGCTACCGCGATGGCGAGGGCGCCACTGACGGTCGCGCGGCGGTGGGAAGCAGACATGAACAACGCTCCATTTGCGGGGGGAAGCTGGCTGAAAGCTGATCTTTCAACGAGCGGGGAGCGTAGCGCACCGCAGAGGCGCCATGGGCGAGATGCGAGCTTTACATGCATAAACGTGAACACACGTCAACAGGCAGTGACATTCGTATCCTCTGCATCACAAGTCCAGACCTGTGTGATCATTCGGGTTGGCCATGATGGTGGCTCTGTGTTGCAATGTTCGGCGCTTGCCCGCAGTCGTGCGGGGAGGTGACGCGACCCGAATCTCGTTCAGGTCACTGTGCGCCGCGAGCGGTCGATCCATGGAGAGGTAGCGGAGGGCAGTGCGGAAAGCCGAAGGGGCCGAGCCGGCCTCGCAGTCCCCCCAGCCAGCCCCGCCTGCCAGGGAAGACGCCCCGAAGAGAGGCTCTCTGGGAGGCCGGTTCAAGCTGCGCAACTGGCGCGTGCGCACGCGTCTGTTCGCCCTCATCGCGGTGCCCACGATCGTGGCCGCGCTGCTCGCGGGCTACCGCGTATCGGTGTCGATGGACAACGCCGACGCCTATGCGCAGACAGGTCAACTGGCTACTCTCGGTAATCAGTTGACCGCGCTCGCGCACGAGGTCGAAAACGAGCGCGACGCGATGGCGGAAAGGGCGGCCGGCGGTTCGCGCGCCGTCAGCGCCGAAGCCCTCAAATCCCGCCAGGAATCGGTGGACTCCGCGGCGCGCAAGGTGCGCGACGCCGCCGCGGGCGTCCGGTCCGACTCGCCCGTGCTGAAGCTCCAGCTCGGCAACGTCGTGAACCGCGTCACCGAGCTCCCGTCGCTGCGCCAGCTGGCCTCGCGCCTCGCGCCCGGCCCGATCATCGACAAGTACAGCGAGTTCATCGACGATTTCACGAGCTTCCATCTGCTGGTCTCCCAGGACGCGCCGACGCCCGAGCTGGCGCAGACCGCACTGGCCCTCGCCGACCTCGCGAACGCCAAGGACGCCGCGTCCCGCGAGCGGGCGCTCGTGTCCGCCGCGCTCTGGGAGGGCCGGTTCGAGCCGATCGACCGCGACTCCGTCGACGACGCCCGCGCCGACCTGAACACCAGCACCGACGCGTTCCGCAGCTCCGCCACCCCGGCCCAGCTGCAGCTGTTCGAGGACACCGTCACCGGCCCCGAGCTGGACCGCGCCGAGTTCACCCGGCTGCGCACGCTCGCCATCGCCGACGAGTCCCCGCAGCTGAAGGCCCGGCTCGGCGTGAAGGTCGCGCGCAGCTGGACGTCGGACTCCGGTGCGCGTGTCGACAAGCTCCGCGCGGTGGAGCAGAGCATCGCCGCCGACCTCGCCGTCTCCGCGCACGACGCCGAGTCCGACGCGCAGGCGGCCGCGATCCGGGACGGGATCCTGCTGTTCCTCGTCCTCGCGATCGTGCTGGCGACCGTCATCGTCGTGGCCCGCTCTCTGGTGCGGCCGCTGCGCCGGCTGCAGTCCGGCGCGCTCGACGTCGCCAGCACCCGGCTGCCCGGCCTGGTCGACCGGCTGCGAGACCCGGAGGCCGCGGCCGGCGGCATCGAGGTGGAGCCGATCGACATCGACTCCACGGACGAGATCGGCCAGGTCGCGCGGGCCTTCGACGAGGTCCACCGCGAGGCGGTCCGGCTGGCGGCCGACGAGGCCGTCCTGCGCGGCAACATCAACGCGATGTTCGTCAACCTCTCCCGGCGCAGCCAGTCGCTCATCGAGCGCCAGCTGCGCCTGATCGAGGAGCTGGAGCAGAGCGAGCGCGACGAGGAGCAGCTCGCGAACCTGTTCCGGCTGGACCACCTGGCCACCCGCATGCGGCGCAACTCGGAGAACCTCCTCGTCCTCGGCGGCCAGGAGCAGGTGCGGCGCTGGAACAAGCCCGTCCCGCTCATCGACGTCGTCCGCGCGTCGCTGTCCGAGGTTGAGCAGTACGAGCGGGTCGCGCTGCGGGTTCAAGGCGACATGGCGGTCGCCGGGCCCGTCGTCAACGACCTCGTCCACCTGCTGGCCGAGCTGGTGGAGAACGCCACCACGTTCTCCTCCGAGCACACCAAGGTCACCGTCTCCGGGCAGATGCTCAGCGGCGGCGGCTGCATGCTGCAGATCACCGACAACGGCGTGGGCATGTCGCCCGAGGAGCTGGAGCAGGCCAACTGGCGGCTCGCGAACCCGCCCGTCATCGACTTCTCCGCGGCCCGCCGCATGGGCCTGTTCGTGGTCGGCCGGCTGGCCGTCCGGCACGGCATCCGCGTCGAGCTGCGCGCCGCGCAGGGCGGCGGCCTCACCGCGTTCGTGGTGCTGCCGGACGCCGTGGTCACCCCCGGCGAGTCCAGCTTCGGCAGCCGCGGCCTCGGGCCGCGCGAGTCCGGCTCGCACGGCCAGCTCGCCGCACTCACCACGACGGCCGCCGAGCCGGCGTTCCGGCAGGACGGCTACGGCCCCGCCGGGCCGCCGATGGGCGCCCCCGCGGGCGGCGGCACCGGCTCGCACCCCATGGTCGGCGGCACCGGTCCGCTGCGGCCGGTCCGCGGCGGCACCGACGCCCAGCCGGTCATCAACGAGACGGGGCCGATCCCGGTCGGCGGGTACTCCGGCACCGGCCCGCAGCAGGCCGTCCCGCCCATCGAGCGGCGCCCGCCGCGGGAGCGCCGCCGCCCCGCGGACGACCCCTACCAGCCGGGCGACGGGCCGCCGCCGCGCCGGCCGGGCGAGCTGCCGATCCGCGAGCCGGGCGCGCACCTGCCGGGCCGGCCGGCCGACGACGGCGCGCCGAACGGGCTGTTCCAGCCGCGCGGCGAGCGTCCGCAGGAGCCCGCCGAGCACGGCTCCACCGGGAGCAACGGCATCTACCGGCCGGGCGGCCGCACCGGACCGCAGTCCGTCGTCCCGGAGGCGCAGCCGATGGTGCCGGAGCCCGGCGCCGCGCGGCAGATCCCGTGGGAGACCGGGCCGCTCCCGGTCGGCGACGCCGGCCCGGCGCCGGTGGACGCCTACTCCGACGGCTACGCCGACCCCGCGCCGCCGGCCGCGGCGGAGCGGTACGTCCGCCCGGATCCGCCCGCCCCCGAGCCGGCGATGCGGGCCGCGGCTCCGCCGCCGCCCGTGCGGCCCGAGCCCAAGGCGCCGTCCCGGGTGCCCGAGCGCTCGCCCATCTTCGACGCCATGCAGTCCGAATGGTTCCAACGCAGGTCCGGCAGTACATCCGGGGAGGATCCGGTGAAGGGTTGGGAGTCGCCCGCCGACGCGGGGTTCCGCGCCGCCGAGGCCGCTCGCCAGCCGGTGGCGACGTCCCGCACGGAGGTGGGGCTGCCCAAGCGGGTGCCCGGCAAGAACCGCGTTCCCGGCGCGGTCGGCCGGCCCGCGACGGGCGCCGCCGCGGGCGCGGCGGCGCAGCCGCCGGCGGGGTCGCCACCGGGCAGGCCATTGCCGAGCGGGCCCGGTCAAGGGCAGTCTGTGCAGGGACAACAGCCGCAGGAGCAGCAGGTGCCCGGTCAGCAGGACCACGGCCATTCGGCCGACTTTGTACGCAACCGATTCGCGAGCCTGCAGCGCGGCGTCCACCGCGGGCGCAACGAGGCTCGCGGCGGAGGCACGTCAGGTGAGGCGCCGTCACAGGGTGACGGCGAGACAGGAGGCACCCGGTGAGCGGGCAGGATCTCAACTGGTTGGTGACGAACTTCGCCGACCGTGTCGCTAAGGTCGCGCACGCCGTCGTGGTCTCCTCGGACGGCCTGCCGATGGCGTACTCGTCGGGCTTTCCGCCGGAGCGGGCGGACCAGCTCTCGGCGATCGCCTCGGGGCTGATGAGCCTGACCCAGGGTGCGGCGAAGATCTTCGACGCGGGCGGCGTGAACCAGACCGTCGTGGAGATGGACCGCGGGCTGCTGTTCGTCATGTCCATCACGAACGGGTCGGTGTTCGCGGTGCTGGCGGCGCCCGACTGCGATCTCGGGCTGGTCGCGTACGAGATGACGCTGCTGGTGGAGCGGGTGGGCCGGGTGCTGACCCCCGCGCTGCGCGCCCAGGAGCAGCCTCCGTACTCGGGGCCGCCGGTGACCGAGATGGGCGCCGGCCCCGCCCGCTATTGACAGTGACTGACTCTGACGGAGGTCGGCGACATGGATCGAGGCAGTCACTACGGAGGCGGTCCGGGCGGTTCCGGACGCTGGTCCGGTGACCAGAGTCGGGTCCCGGCGCAGGGGCGGCCGCCCGAACGCGAGGAGAGCGAGGCCAGTTCGCTGGTGCGCCCCTACGCGGTGACCGGCGGACGCACCAAGCCGCGCTATGACCTGGCGATCGAGGCGCTGGTCACCGCGGCGCCGTACCCGCCGCGGGACGTGGCCGTGCTGACCCCGGAGTACCGGGCGATCATGGACCTGTGCCGGTCCGCCCGCTCGGTGGCCGAGGTGTCGGCGCTGCTGCGCCTGCCGCTCGGCGTGGCGCGCGTGCTCGTCGCCGACATGGCCGTCGAGGGACTGCTGCGCCTGCACCAGTCGCAGTCCCCCACCACCGCCGGCGGACAGCCGGACCTCCGCTTGCTAGAAAGGGTGCTCAGTGGCCTTCGGAAGCTCTGACCAGGTCCCGGCCCCCGGGCCGCGCGGCGGAGAGGCCGAGCTGACCTCGGTCAAGATCGTCGTCGGCGGCGGCTTCGGCGTCGGGAAGACCACCTTCGTCGGCTCCGTCTCGGAGATCATGCCGCTCACCACCGAGGCGGTGATGACGGCGGCGAGCGCCGACGTGGACGACCTGTCGGCCGTGCCGGACAAGACGACCACCACGGTCGCGATGGACTTCGGGCGCGTGTCGCTCGACAGCGAGCTGATCCTGTACCTGTTCGGCACGCCCGGGCAGCACCGGTTCTGGTTCATGTGGGACGACCTGGTGCGCGGCGCGATCGGCGCCGTGGTGCTGGTCGACACCCGCCGGCTGGAGGACTGCTTCGCCGCGGTGGACTACTTCGAGGAGCTCGGCCTGCCGTTCGTGGTGGGCGTCAACGGGTTCCACGGCGAGTTCCAGTACGCCGTGGAGGACATCCGCGACGCCCTGTCGATCAGCGCGCACGTGCCGATCGTCCAGTGCGACGCGCGCAGCCGCGAGTCCACTAAGCAGGTGCTGATCACGCTGGTCAAGCACGCGATGTCGGTGCACGCGGGCGGTGCGCACGCCGCCACGCCCGCGCAGCAGCCCGGCTCCACCTCGCCGAGCTGGACGTAGCTACGGTCGCGTAGGTCGTGTGCACGATGCATGATTAATCCTCGTGATTGACCATGAATCCGTGTTGGGGGTCGCGATGCGCGAAGTGGAGCAGATCCGGACGTACGTAGCCCTCGGCGACAGCTTCACCGAGGGCCTCAACGACCCCTACCCGGGTGCGGACGACACGTTCCGCGGCTGGGCGGACCGGCTCGCCGAGCACATCGCCGCGGGGAACCCCGGCCTGCGCTACGCCAACCTGGCCGTGCGCGGCAAGCTCGTCCGGCAGGTCGTGGACGACCAGGTGCCGTGCGCCGTCGACCTCGCGCCCGACCTCGTCACGCTGTGCGCGGGCGGCAACGACATGATCCGCCCGGGCGCCGACCCGGACGCGCTCGCGGTCGTGTTCGACGACGCGGTCCGGCGGCTGCGCGGCACCGGCGCCCGGGTGGTCGTCTTCACCGGCTTCGACACCCGCGGCCTGCGCTCCGGCTCCCGCATCCGCGGCAAGGCGGCGACGTACAACATGCACCTGCGCGCGATCGCCGACCGCCGCGGCTGCGACGTCGTGGACCTGTGGCCGCTGCGCGCCTTCAACGACCCCCGCGCCTGGCACGAGGACCGCCTCCACCTGTCCCCGGAGGGCCACCGCCGCATGGCCCTCCTCGTCGCCGGCGTCGTCGGCGTCCCCGTCGAGGGCGACTGGCGCGAGCCCTGGCCGCCCCTCGACCGCGCCGACTGGCTCACCATGCGCCGCGAGGACGTCCGCTGGGCCCGTACCTACCTCGTCCCCTGGATAGGCCGCCGGGCCACCGGCCGCTCCTCCGGTGACGGCCGCCCCCCGAAGCGTCCAACGGCTACGCCCCTGTGCTGAACCGGGGGGCTGGCGGGATGCGACCAGCGGGATGTGACTAGGGCGTCAGGGCTTCCTGGAGGGTGGTGGTCACCGGGATGCGGCGGTGGAGGCCCGTGATCTCCAGTGCCCGGCGGACGATGGGGCGGGGGCCGGCGAGGGTGAGGCTGCCGCCGGCAGCGGTCGTGGCCTTGTAGCAGGCGACGATGACGGACAGGCCGTTGGAGTCCATGAACTCCAGTTCGGCGAGGTCGAGGACGAGGTGCTCGCCGTGTTCGCGGCGCGCCTCGTTGAGGTCCCTGCGCAGGTCTTCCGAGCAGGCGATATCGAGTTCTCCGCACAGCCGTACGACGGTCCGCCCGCCGTCCGGCCGCGTGGTCACTGTCAAAGGTGGCACGGGGGGATCCCCTCTTGTGAGCACAGCATCCCCGGAGGGCCGTCCGGGGATGCTTTCCATGTGACAACTATCGCCGACGATGGGCCGCCTGCCAACCCGCCGCGACGGGGGTGTGCCCGATCCTGCCGGGTCATAGGGTGCTGTCGGACGTGTACGCCCCTCCGCTGCGTAGGAGACGGACCCAGTGAGTGCCCCCCGGCTGCCGGACCATCTCGAAGTGCTGCTCACCGAGGAGCCCGTGCTGGACGTGTACGCGCACGGTCCGTGGCGGGTGCCGGACGGTCTGTACGAGGAGATCCGCGAGCGCGCGGTCGCCTACAACACCGATGAGCGGGCGGTCGTGCTGACCCGGCGGCTCAGCGACTTCTACGGGGACCGCACCAGCGCGGCGGGCGCCGAGCAGTGGTCGCTGCTGACGTTCCTGCTGGGCGCGTCGGCGGTCCGCGGCGGGTCGCGCGGCGACGTCGACTACGAGCTGCTGTCGGACTTCCTGGCGACGCCGGAGTCGGCGGTGCGGGACCAGGGGGCGTGGTTCACGCAGGGCGGGCGGTGGCGCCCGCCCGGTCTGTGGCTGCCCGAGCCGGCGGGCGACGACCCCGAGCGGCGCGCGGTGATGTTCGAGCTGGCGCGGGCGGGCCTGGACGTCTTCGAGGGTCTGGCGCCGGTGGAGCGGCGCCGGCAGGCGCTGATCGGGCTGTTCGACCGGCGCGCGGCGGATCCGGCGCTGCGCGAGGTGGACATGTCCGTCCCGAACGGACGGCTGGAGGACGCCTGGGCCGCGGGGCTGACCGAGGAGGAGCTGGCCGTCCTGCCGGAGCTGTCGGGGCCGGTCGGGTACCTCGGGTGGGCCTGCGAGGGCCTGGACGCGGCGCACGAGCGGCTGTCCGGGGCCGTCGCCGACGGGGACGAGCCCGATGTCGCGCTCGCCCGGCTTCTGCTGGCGGCGGACGCGCCGGTCGTCCCGGCCGAGCTGGCGGTCGTGCTGGGGACGGCGCGTTACGAGAACGTGGAGGAGCGGTTCCGCGCGGTGCGCGAGGGGTTCTCCGTCGAGGCGTGGCAGCACGGCGTCCGCGCGTGGCTGGCGCGCGCCCTGGTCGCGGGGGAGGCGGACGCCGCCCGTGCCTGGCTGGACATGGCCGTGCGCATCACCGGCTCGGTGCAGGGCCTGCCCGAGGCGGCCGCCAGCCCGAAGTGCCGCGTGCCGGTGCGCCCGTTCCAGGCCGACCTGCGGCGGCTGTTCACCGCCAAGCGGGTCCTCAACACACTGAAGTTCGAGGCCGGCCGGCGGGACGGGGAGGCGGCGGAGGAGCGTCCCGGGCGGGCCGCGGTGCCGGATCCGGGGCTCGTCGGGCAGCCGGAGCTGTCCCGCGCGCTGCGGGACGCGGTGGCCGCGCGGCTGGCGGGGGAGCGGGCCGTCCGGCTGCTCATCGCCGGCCCGGAGGGCACCGGGAAGGGCACCGCCGCCGAGATCGCGGAGGAGCTGCTGGCGAAGGGCGGCGCGGTACGGGAGGCGCACTGGATCTCCGACCAGGTGTTCGCGTCGCTGGGCGTGAGCGACGCCGTCCTGTGGCTGCAGGCCCGCGTCCGCGACTGCCTGGAGGGGCGGATGCTCCTCGTCGTGGACGACCTGGAGAAGCTCGCCGCCGGCGAGCGCTGCGGGGCCGCCGCCGTGGAGGAGCTGCGGCGCCTCATGGCCCGCGCGCCGTCCCTCAACGTCGTCGCGCTGTGCCGGCCCGGCGGCGACCGGCGGCTGTTCGACGCCAACCCGGCGCTGGTCCGGGCGTTCGACGTCGCCCGCACCCGCGACTTCGCCGAGGACGACTTCGCCGAGCTGTTCGCCCTCGCCGCCGTCCGGCGCGGCGCGCGGGTCGGCCCGGAGGTCGCGGCGGCGGCCGGCGGGATGCTGCGCCGCACCCCGCCGCTGCTCAACCTGCGCGGCGCCCGGCTCGCCGAGCACATGGCGGGCCAGGCCGTCGCCGCCGCCCGCGCGCGAGGGGGCGACGCCCTCGAGGTCACCGACGCGGACCTGCCGCAGCGCCTCATCGCGGGCCGTCCCGCCGACAGCGACCCGCTCGCCGAGCTGGCCGCCTGCATCGGCATCGGCTCCGTGAAGCGCGAGGTCGACGCCCTGATCGCCGAGGCCAAGGCCGCGCGGCTGCGCCGGGAGGCGGGCATGACGGCGCGGACGCGCCGCCGGCATCTGGTCTTCACCGGCAACACCGGCACGGGCAAGGGCAAGATCGCGCGGATCCTCGGCCGGGTCTACGCCGACCTCGGCGTGCTGTCGTCCGGCCATCTGGTCGAGGTGGAGCGCGCCGACCTGCTCGGTGAGTACGCCAGCGAGAGCGTGCTGCGGGTGCGGCGCGCGGTGGAGCAGGCGCACGGCGGCGTCCTGCTGGTGCGCGACGCGCACGCCCTGGTGTCGGTGTCGGCGGACGCCGCGCGCGGCCGGGAGGTACTGGACGTCCTGCTGACCAGCGTCCAGGCGCACACCGAGGACCTCGTCGTCGTGCTCACCGGCCCGCACGCGGAGATGAACGGGCTGCTGAAGGCGCATCCCGACCTGGCCGAGTTCTTCCCCCGGACGATCCGGTTCCCCGACCTCACCGACGACGAGCTGGTGCGGGTGTTCGGGGCCAAGGCCGCCGACTCGGGGTTCGAGCTGGCCCCCGGCGTGCTGGACAAGGTCCGCGCGCTGGTCGAGGCCGCGCCGCGCGAACGCGGGCTGGGCAACGTCCGCATCATGACGAACCTGCTCGACCGCGCCGTGGCCATGCAGGGCCGCCGCGTCCTCGCCGACGGGATCGTGGACGAGACCGAGTCCCTCGACGTGATCCTGCTGGAGGACGTGCCCGACACCCTCACCCGGGGCCGCGACGACGTGCCCGGCGACCCGCTCGCCGAGGTGGAGCGGCTGATCGGGCTGGCCGACATCAAGCGGGAGGTGGCCGCGCTGGTCGCCGAGGTCCGCGCCGAGCAGCTGCGGCGCGACGCCAAGGTGTCCCCGGCGCCCCCGGCCCGGCACATGGTGTTCATGGGCAACCCGGGCACGGCCAAGACGACGATCGCGCGGCTGATCGCGGCCGTGTTCGCCCGGCTGGGCCTGCTGTCGTCCGGGCACCTGGTGGAGGTCACCCGCGCCGACCTCGTCGCCGAGTTCGTCGGGCAGACCGCGCCGCGGGTGCGGGGCGCGGTCGAGCGCGCCCTCGGCGGCGTCCTGTTCGTGGACGAGGCGTACGCGCTGTCGTCCGCGGGCGGCGACCGGCGCGACTTCGGCCACGAGGCGATCGCCGAGCTGCTGCGGCTGATGGAGGAGCACCGCGGCGACCTGGTCGTCATCGTCGCCGGCTACGGCGCCGAGATGGACCGGTTCATGGAGGCGAACCCGGGGCTGACGTCCCGGTTCCCGAAGCGGCTGCGGTTCCCCGACTACACCGACGACGAGCTCGTCACGATCTTCGAGTACATGGCGGCGGAGGCCGGGTTCGCGCTCGCGCCCGGCGTGCTGGACGCGCTGCGCGGCCGTGTCGCCGCGCACCCGCGCGGCGCCTCGTTCGGCAACGCCCGGCTCGTCCGCAACCTGCTGGAGGCGGCGATCTCCCGGCAGGCGCAGCGCATCACCGCCAAGGACGACGCGGGCCGCGACGTCGGCGCGGCGGAGGTCGGGACGCTGCGCCCCGAGGACCTCCCCGACACGCCGCCCCGCGACGACGACGCCGTCTACGGCCTCTACATCTAGCCGGCCTGCGCCTGCGGGCCGTCGGCGCCGTACGCGGCGGCCTGCAGGGAGTACAGGTCCGCGTAGAGGCCGCCGCGGGCCATCAGCGCCGCGTGGTCGCCCTCCTCGATCACCTCGCCGCGCTCCAGCACGTAGATCCGGTCGGCGTAGCGGACGCTCGCGAGCCGGTGCGTGATCAGCAGCACGGTGCGGCCGTCGGCGTGCGTGCGGATCCGCTCGAACAGCTGGTGCTCGGCGCGCGCGTCCAGTGCCGCGGTCGGCTCGTCGCAGATGAGCAGCGGCGCGTCCCGGAAGAAGCCGCGCGCCACCGCGAGGCGCTGCCACTGGCCGCCGGACAGGTCGGCGCCGCCCTTGAACCGGCGGTCCAGCAGCGTCCCGTAGCCCCGCGCGAGTTCGGCGACGACCTCGTCGGCGCCCGAGCCGCGCGAGGCGGCGAGCATCGCCGGGTCCTCGTCCTCGCCCTCGGCGTGGTCGCGCCCGCGCCCCATCGTGATGTTCTGCCGCGCGGTCATCGGCCAGTGCGTGTACTGCTGCGCGATGACGGCGATGCGCTCCCACACGTCCTGCGGCGGGACGGCGGCCAGCGGCACGTCGTCCCAGCGCACCTCGCCGGAGTCCGGGTCGTACAGGCCCGCCATGATCTTGGCGAGGGTCGTCTTGCCGGAGCCGTTCTCGCCGACGAGCGCGACCACCTCGCCCTTGCGCAGGTCCAGCGAGACGCCGCGGAGGGACGGCGCGTCCGCACCCGGGTAGGTGAACACGACGTCGCGCACCCGGATGCGGGAGAAGTCATCGGGCAGCTGCTCCCCGGCCGGTGCGAGGACGCGGTGCGGGATGCGCTCCTCGGCGGCGTCGCAGAAGCCGAGGTAGTCCCCGAAGTAGAGCCCTTCCTCGTAGCATTGGTTGACCGCGAACACCAGGTTCGCCAGGGACGACTGGCCGGAGCGGATCGCCAGCACCGCCGTGCCCGCGACCGCCAGCGGCACCGCCCCCTTCCACAGCATGATCCCCAGCGCGATGTAGACGAGCGCGGTCGCGACGCCCTTCAGCATGTCGCCGGTGACCCGCGCGAGCGTCTGGCGGCGCGCCAGGTCCAGCTCGACGCTCCGCTGGTGGGCGGCCGACCGGTCGTACTGGTCCAGCAGGAACGTCCGCATGGTGAACGAGCGCACCTCCGCGGCGTGCTCCCGCTCGACCATCAGGTCCGACAGGATCCACTTCCGGCGCGCGACCTCGACCAGCGAGAGCATCGTCAGGTACTGCATCCGGGCGCTGCGGACGGACGCCCACCCCTCCGGTACGGCGGTCAGCAGGAGCAGCGGCAGGAGCAGCGGATGCAGCACGCCCAGGGTGCCCGCCGCCGCAGCCATCCCCACCATGCCGGTGAGGACGTCCACGGCCTGCTGGACGACCCGCGGCGCCGACATCATGCCCCGGGTCTGCGCGCGCTGCAGCTCGTCCAGGAAGTCGGAGTCGTCGAGCGCGGCCAGGTGCACGGCGGTCGTCGCCTCGTACAGCCGCAGCTCGGCGAGCCGCTGCACCTGCGGGTTCAGCCGCGACTGGGACCAGCCCGCGCACGCCTGCAGCGCGGCCCGCAGCGCCACCGCGCCCGCGACCACCGCCAGCGACGGCAGCGCGTCCCGGACCCGGGACGGCGTCGGCGCCGCGCTGAACAGCGCGGTGAGCACGCCGGTCGTCGCCAGCAGCCAGAACGCCGTGAAGACCCCCGCGACGAGATTGAGGGAGATCGTCGCGATCGTGTCGACCCGGCTCGCCCGCCAGGCCAGCCCGGCGGCCTGCGCGATCACCGCCGGCAGCCGCCGCGCGACGGTGCCGAGCCCCGTCTCGGCCAGTTCCCTGTCCTTCTCGTGCCATCGGTGCGCGGACAGCTCCGGAAGCTCGGGCCCGGCGGAGCCCTCCGCCTGCCGCCTGCCGCCGCCACGGCGGCGTGTCCACCTCGAAGAACGCCGTCGTCCACCCATGCGCCACCCTCCCTGCGTACTCCCCGCCAGGGGCAGTGTGCGACGTAAGGGGGACGGTGTCCGCTTCATGTGTCACATAGCGCGGTGATTTGTTCTGGGCGACAATCATGCGCGGGATGGACGCGCGGCACCCTCCGGGTTGTCTAAGGTCTATCCATGAACGACGGCCGGGCGCATCAGCACGCCGCCTACGGGCGGGACTCGTACGGGGACCGCTACGACCCGTACGACGACCCGTACGCGGGGGACCAGCTCGCCGGGGCGCGGCACGACCAGGGCGGCCCGCGCGGCGGGGCGCCGGTCCGGCGCCGCCGGCGGCGGCGCTGGCCGCGGGTGCTCGGCGCCATCGCGGTCGTGCTGCTGCTGATCATCGTGGGCGGCTACTTCTACCTGGACTCGCGGCTGAAGCGGGAGTCGGTCCTGGTGGACTATCCCGGCCGGGTCGCCGACACCCCGGGGACGAACTGGCTGATCGTCGGGTCCGACAGCCGGGAGGGCCTGACGAAGGCCGACCAGAAGCGGCTCGCGACCGGATTCGCGGGCGGCCGCCGCACCGACTCGATGATGCTGCTGCACTACGGGTCCGGAGGGACGTCCCTCATCAGCCTGCCGCGCGACTCCTACGTCCCGATCCAGGGGCACGGGTCGAACAAGCTGAACGCGGCGTTCTCGTTCGGCGGCCCCAAGCTGCTCGTGCAGACCGTGGAGAAGGCCACCGGCATCCACATCGACCACTACGCCGAGATCGGCTTCGGCGGCTTCGTGGGCGTGGTGGACGCCGTCGGCGGCGTGGACATCTGCGTCAAGGACGACATCAAGGACCCGAAGGCGGGGCTCAACCTCAAGGCCGGCTGCCAGACGCTGAACGGCGGCCAGGCGCTCGGCTACGTGCGGACCCGTGCGTTCGCCCGCGCCGACCTCGAACGCGTGGAGCACCAGCGCCAGTTCTTCGCCGCGCTGATGAAGAAGGCGACGAGCCCCGGGACGATGTTCAACCCGTTCCGCAGCGTCCCGCTGGCGATGAACGCCACCAGCAACTTCCTGGTGGACGAGAACGACCACCTGTACGACCTGGTCCGCATGATGTGGGCGATGAAGGGCGTGAGCGGCGGCGGGGGTGTGACGACGACCGTCCCGATCGGCGGCAGCGGCAGCTCGGCGGCGGCCGGCTCCTACATCACGTGGGACAGGGCCAAGGCGTCCAAGCTCTTCGGCGCGCTCAAGCAGGACCAGCCGCTCCCGCCGGACGTCATCACCAAGTGACCGTCATCACCAGGTGAGGTGACGGGCGCCGCGGCTACAGTCGGACCATGTCGGATGTGACGCCGGACGCCGCGAAGCTGGACGAGCTGTCGTCCAAGGAGCTGTACGAGCGCGCGATGGGCCTCGCCAGGGAGCGGCGGGACGTCGGCTTCCTGTGGGAGCTGCTGCGCGCGATCCCCGCCGCCGCTGCGGCCGCCGGGGAGGTGGACCGCGCGGAGTTCGACCTCTTCCACGGCCTGTCGCTGCTGGAGGAGTTCACGCACGCGGGGGAGGGCGAGGTGGGGGACGCGCTAAGGCCCATGTACATCGGGTACATCACGGAGCATTCCAACCGGACTTGACCTTCTCTTTGCCCGGCCTTGATCTCTGTTCGGCCGCCCCTGGGAAACACTCTGCGTAGGCAAGCGACCGCAGAGGGTGGTTGAAGTGAACAAGAAGCATATGAAGATCGCCGCCATGGCCTTCGTGGCGTGGTACGTCATCAGCAGGCCCGAGGGGGCGGCGAGTCTGGTCAACAACGCCCTGAGCGGGCTCGGCAACGCGGCGGAGTCGTTGTCGCAGTTCATGAGCGCGATCCCGAACTGACGGACGGCTCCCAGGCCCCGTACCCCCGGCGGTGCGGGGCTTCTTCGCGTCCGGGGCACCAAGCGGTGGCGCGCGCGTCACAGTAAAATCGCGCTTTGCGGGCAGACGCGGCTGGGCACAATTGGATCGGGTCAATTGTGTCGCGCGCTACGAACCAGGGACGGCGTACGGATGAAGAAGAACCTCCGCTATGTGGCGATCGCGTTCGTCATCTTCTACTTGCTGAGCTCACCGACGGACGCGGCAGGAGTGGTGAACAACGCGTTCGACCAGCTTGGCCAGGCGGGCAACCAGCTCGCCGCCTTCGTGAACGCCTTGGGCAAGTGACCGGCAGGGGCCGATCGGAGGAGTGATCTCCTAGGATCGGCCTCATGTCTGTCTTCGATGTAGAGATCGAGGGTCTGCGGGGCGGCTCCGCGGACCTCGCGCAGTACCGGGGCACCGCCGTGCTCGTCGTCAACGTCGCGTCCAAGTGCGGCCTCACCCCGCAGTACTCCGGTCTGGAGCGGCTGCAGGAGCGGTACGCGGAACGCGGCTTCACCGTCCTCGGCGTTCCCTGCAACCAGTTCATGGGCCAGGAGCCCGGCACCGGCGACGAGATCGCCGAGTTCTGCTCGGCGACGTACGGCGTCACGTTCCCGATGACCGAGAAGGTCGAGGTCAACGGCGACGGGCGGCACCCGCTCTACCAGGACCTCGTCGGCGTCCCGGACGCCGAGGGGTACACCGGCGACATCCGGTGGAACTTCGAGAAGTTCCTGATCGGCCCGGACGGCGCGGTCGCGGCCCGGTTCGCGCCGCAGGCCGAACCGGAGTCCGCCGACGTCGTCGCCGCCATCGAGAAGAACCTCCCCGCCTGAGCGCGGCCGCGCCCTCCGCTGCGGCGCGGATGTGAATCGCGCCACAGCGGAGTGCGTTGCGCTCTATTCGATGGCCCGTCTAGCTTGTGAGGTCCGACAGGACGTGGAGGTTCCCATGCGCGGCTGGACGGCGAACGACATCCCCGACCTCGGCGGCCGGCGGGCGATCGTCACCGGGGCCAACAGCGGCATCGGCTACCACACCGCCCTGCAGCTCGCGCGGCACGGCGCGTCCGTCGTGCTGGCCTGCCGCAGCGCCGAACGCGGCCAGGCCGCCTTCGACCGGATGAAGGCCGCCGCGCCGGGCGCCGATCTCACGCTCGGCTCGCTGGACCTCGCCGACCTGTCGTCCGTCCGGACGTTCGCGGCCCGGTTCGGCGACGACCCCCTCGGCATCCTCGTCAACAACGCGGGCGTCATGGCCATCCCGCACCGCACCACCGCCGACGGGTTCGAGATGCAGTTCGGCACCAACCATCTCGGCCACTTCGCGCTCACCGGCCTGCTGCTGCCCGCGCTGCGCGCCGGGTCCGCCCGCGTCGTCACCGTGACCTCCGGTTTCGCCTGGACGGGCCGGCTGGACTTCGACGACCTGCAGGGCGAGCGCCGGTACCGCAAGTGGGCCGCCTACAGCCAGGCCAAGCTCGCGAACCTCGTCTTCGCCAAGGAGCTGGACCGGCGCGTCCCCGAACTGACCAGCGTCGCCGCTCACCCCGGCTACGCCGCGACGAACCTCCAGCAGGCCGGCCCGAAGATGCAGGGCAGCTCGCTCATGGAGAGGGCCGCGGGCATCGGCAACGCGGTGATGGCCCAGTCCGCCGCCGCGGGCGCGCTGCCGTCCCTCTACGCCGCGACGGCGGACGTCGAGGGCGGCGCCTGCTACGGCCCCCGGCTGCTCCAGTACCGCGGCGCCCCCGCCAAGGTGCCCACGCCCCCGCGGGCGAACCGCGAGGGCGAGCGCCTCTGGGAGGTCTCCGAAGCCCTCACGGGCATCGGCTACGCGCCCGGCTCAGCCCCCGGATCGCCTGGACGATCGTCGAGGCGGTGACGCCCCCGGCGCCCGCCGGCCCGCGGGTCCGCCGGCCGCCCGCGGGTGAGTTCACGGGGCCCGGGTGATGTCCCAGTCGAGGGTCGCGGGGATCGAGCCCTCCAGGGTGAGGAGCCAGCGTTTGATCTCGACGCCGGAGCCGCCGCTGTAGCCGCCCAGGCCGTTCGACGCGACGACGCGGTGGCAGGGGACGATCAGCGGGATCGGGTTGCCGCCCATGATCTGGCCGACGACCTGGGCGTGGACGCCGGTTCCGCTGCGGTCGCCCAGCTGGCCGTAGGTGAGGACCGCCCCGTACGGGACGGACTCGTACAGCGTCGTGAGGACCTGCCGCTGGGCGTCGGACGTGAGGCGCCAGTCGATCGGGATCTCGAAGCTCTTCAGGTCGCCCGCGAAGTAGTCGCGCAGCGCCGAGAGGACGGGGGCCAGGCGGCCGGGGGCGTCCACGACGGGCAGGCCGGCGGCCTTGGCGGTGCGGGCGCGGGCGCCCGGGGTGTCGCGGAAGTCCAGCGAGACGACTCCCGTCTCGGTCTCCGCGACGAGCAGGCGGCCGAGCACGGTGTCGACCGTGCCGAACGCGAGGGTCTCGGTCATCGTGCGGCGCTCCTTCCCGGTGTGTTCAGCGTCCCATGCGGGACCGGCATCTCCGTCAACACCGGTACGCGTGGTCAGGTTGCGGTCAGGGTGCGGTGGAGGCGGGCGGATTCCTTGACCAGGCGGCTGGAGCCGCCGCGCGCCGCCACGTCCGCGACGTCCGGGATGGCGCCCCTGGCGCCGGTGATCTCGGCCAGGCGGGCGGCCAGGGTGATCATGGACGGGAGCCCGGCCGGGGCGCGTCCGCCCGGCTCGGGGAGGACGTGCGGGAGGGCGGCGGCGAGGATCGTCCACACGCCGGCGTGCGCGCCCGCGTCGGCGGCGGACGTGAGCGCCTTGAGGGTGCGGGACAGCGGGACGCGGCCCAGCGCGACGAGCCTGCCGAGGGCCGCGCCCGGCCCGGACGGCCCCGCGTCCAGCCCGGAGGGCCGTGTGTCCAGCCCGGAGGGCCGTGTGTCCAGCCCGGAGGGCCGTGTGTACGTGTACGACTGCGCGGCCCCGGCCGCCGTTGTGCTGCTCGCCATGCCCGAGAACGTAGAGTCCGCCTCGGACAAATCGCGCGATCAGCTGATCTGGCCCGGGAACAGCAGGGCCAGTTCGCGCGGGTAGGTGCCGATCAGGCGGAGTTCGTCGTCGGTCAGCGGGCTGCTCGTCTGGGCGTTGCACAGCTGGACGAGCTTGAACGCGAGGTCCTCGTCCACTGGCTCGATGCCGAGTCCGTCCATGACGTGCCTGAATCCGGCCTTGCCGCCGTACTCGCCGGTGAGGACGACCCGTCCGGGACGGGTGTGCCAGTCGTCCGGGAACGGGCCGAGGGTCTGCTCGTCGTACAGCTCGTAGTTGCCGTGGTCCTTGAGGGCGCCGTCCGCGTGGATGCCGGACTCGTGCGCGAACGCGTTCCGTCCCACGCCGACCTGGTTGTAGGGGAGCGGCTGGCCGAACGCGTAGCTCGCCCACAGCGCGAACCGCCGCGCCCACGACAGATCGATCGGGTCGCCGATCTCGATCCCGCGCTCCTCCAACCCGAACCCGTGCCGGAACGCGAGGATGGTGGACAGCAGGTCGGCGTTGCCCGACCGCTCGCCGATGCCGTTCACGCACGTGTTGATCCACGCGTCCTGGCCCGCCTCCAGGTCGCCTAGCGCGCCGCTGATGGAGTTGGCCACGGCCAAGCCGAGGTCGTTGTGGCAGTGGGTCTCGACCGGCATCCCTACAGCGGACGCCAGTTTGGCGAAGCGCTCCCTGATCCGGTCCGGGGTGTCGCCCCCGATGGTGTCGCAGTACCGGACGCGGTCGGCGCCGGCCTCCTTCGCGGCCAGGGCGAACTCCTTGAGGAAGCCGTCGTCGGTGCGGGAGCCGTCCTCGGCGTTGACCCCGACGGTCAGGGCCCCGCCCGCCTTGGCAGCGCGGACGGCCGCGACCATCTCGCGGATGATCGCGTCCCGGTCCAGCCGGCCCCGGAACTTGTTCGCGATCATGTAGTCGGACGTCGAGATCGACAGGTTGTAGTGCGCCAGGCCGGTCCCGCCCGCCCGCACGGCGACGGCCTTCTCCACGTCCTGCGCGACGCCCCGGCACCACCCGGACAGCCGCAGGCCGCCGAACGCGCCCGCCTCCGCCAGCGCGATCTGCGCCCGCACGTAGGGCACCTCGTGGAACAGGAACGGGAAGCCGATCTCCGACTGCGCCGCGCCGAGCCGTCCCAGGTAGAAGTTGACCATCGTCTTGCCGAACTTGGACAGCCCGGTCCGGGCCGTCTGGACGCCGTCGCGGTTGGTGACGTCCAGGAAGTGAATCTGAGGCATGCCCACAGATTGACACCGTCGTCTACATGTATCAATATTGATGATAATCAATGTTCAGAGGCAGGGATCGTGGAGAACGAGCAGGTCAGCGGGTGGATCGATGCGAAGGCCGCCGCCGAGAGGCTCGGTGTGAAGCCCGCCACGCTGTACGCGTACGTGAGCCGGGGCGTGCTGCGCCGCAGGCACGCCCCGGACGGGCGCCGCAGCCTTTTCGACGCCGCGCAGGTCGAGGAGCTGGCCCGGCGCGGAAAGCCGCGCCGCCCGCCCGGCCCGGGAGAGCTGGCGATCGAGTCGGCGATCACCGCGCTCGGCGCCGACCGCCCGTTCTACCGGGGCCGCGACGTCCTGGGCATGGCGGAGACCCGCACGTTCGAGGACGCCGCCGCCTGGCTCTGGACGGGCGGCGAGGCGAGCACCGGGCCCTGGCGGCCCCGGGAGGACGGCGTCGCGGCGGCCGTCGCCGCCCAGTCCGGCCTGCCCGGCGGCCTCCTCCCGCTCGACCGGCTCCAGGTGATCGTCGCGGCGCTCGCCGCCACCGACCCGCTGCGCCACCACCTCGACCCCGAGGGCGTCACCGAGACCGGGCGGACCCTGATCTCCGGGCTCGTCGAGGCGCTGCCGCCGGCCGCCGGGCGGCCCGCGGCGGACGGGATCGCCGAGCGGCTCTGGAACCGGCTGTGCCCGCGGGCGCCCGAGCCCGGCGGCGGCCTGCTGCGGGCCTTCGAGGCCGCCATGATCCTGCTGGCCGACCACGAGCTGGCCGCGTCCACGGTCGCCGCGCGGGTCGCCGCGTCCGTGCGCGCCGACCCGTACGCGGTCGTCGCGGCCGGGCTCGGCGTGCTCAGCGGCCCCCTGCACGGCGGCGCGTCCTACGGTGCGGAACGGCTGATCGCCGGGGTCGCCGGCCGGGCGGAGGCGTCCCGGGTGATCGAGGAGCGGCTGCGCGCCGGCGAGCGCATCCCCGGCTTCGGCCACGGTGTCTACAAGCAGGGCGACGGGCGCTTCGCCCTGCTGATGGACCTCGTCCGCTCCGCCGCGCCCGGCCACGAGCGGCTCGCCGCCGCCGAGGCCGTCCTGGCCGAGGCCGAGCGCCGCCGCCTGCCCGCGCCCAATGTCGACTTCGCGCTGGCCGCGCTGGGCGCGGTCGCCGGTCTCGTGCCCGGAGCCGGGGAGGCGGTCTTCGCCGTCGCGCGCACCGCCGGCTGGCTCGCGCACGCGCTGGAGGAGTACGGCCGGCGCAGTCCGCTGCGTCCCCGCGCCGTCTACGTGGGCCCGCCCCCCGCCTGAGCACGGAACCCCCGGCACGGGGTCGGGGCGGCACCGTGCGGAACCGGGGGTAGGCTCGGTGGCGTGCGACGGTTCCTCACCCCAGGCTGGCTCGGGCTGCACGCGCTCGCGATCGTGCTGTGCGGCGCGTTCATCGGCTTCGGCTGGTGGCAGTTCGACCGCGCCCAGTCCGGCAACGACCGCAGCTGGGCCTACACGTTCGAGTGGCCGATCTTCGCGATCTTCGTGATCGTGATGTGGGTCAAGATGATCCGGGACGAGCGGGCCGGCGTCGAGCCGGCGCCCAAGGTGCTGGAGGAGCCCGCCGAGGCCAAGGTCAAGCGGGAGATCATCAAGCAGCACGAGGAAGAGGACCCCGCCCTCGCGGCCTACAACCGCTACCTCGCCCGGCTCAGCTCCGAGAGCCGCGGACGCCGCTGACCCCTGCGCGGCCCCGCCCTGGCGCGTCCGGCCCGCTGAACGAAAGGTGTGCTCCTGTGGAAGGCGCGGTCACCAGGTACCGGATCCTGGCGCTGATCGTCGGCACGCTGCTGGTGCTGCTGACGATCGGGATGGTCCTCAAGTACGGGCCGACCGACATGCCGGAGATGGTGGCCATCGTGTCGCCGATCCACGGCCTCTTCTACATGGTCTACGTGGCGCTGGCGTTCGACCTGTGGCGGCGCACCGGCTGGCCGCTCAGCAGGATGGTGTGGATCGTGCTCGGCGGCGTGGTGCCGCTGATGACCTTCATCGTCGAGCGCAAGATCGTCCGCGAGGCGCGCGAGCTGCCGGCCGCGAAGGCCGGGGCGGAAGCGAGCGTCTGATCCACCTCCGGGACTGGTGCCCGGCCCCTCCCTTCGCATACGTTTGACTCAGTCAAACGTTGGGAGGTCGCGGCATGGAGGTGACCGCCGAGGACATCGGCACGGTCCGCGCGTTCAACCGCTTCTACACCGGCGTCATGGGAGTGCTCGGCGAGGGGCTCGTCCGGTCGCCCTACTCCCTGACCGAGGCGCGGGTGATCTTCGAGCTGGCGCAGCGGGAGGACGCCGAGGTCCTCGCCCTGCGCCGGGCGCTCGACCTCGACGCCGGCTACCTCAGCCGGATGCTGGCCCGCTTCGAGGCCGACGGGCTGCTCGTGCGCGAGCGCGCCGCCGGCGACGCCCGCCGCCAGATCGCCCGGCTGACGCCCCGGGGCCGCGAGGTGTTCGCCATGCTGGACGAGCGGACCGCCGCCGAGATCCGCGGGCTGCTGGACGGCCTGCCCGCCGCCGACCGCGGCCGGCTGCTCGCCGCGATGCGCACCGTCCAGGGCATCCTCGGCGACCGTCCCCGCCCGGACGGCTTCGCCCTGCGCCCGCTGCGTCCGGGCGACCTCGGCTGGGTGGTCGAGCGCAACGGCGCCCTCTATGACGTCGAATGCGGCTGGGACCGCACCTATGAGGCGCTGGTCGCCTCGGTCGTCGCCGACTACGTGCGCGACCACGATCCCGCGCGGGAGAACGCGTGGATCGCCGAGTCGGACGGCGTCCGGGTGGGCGGGGTGTTCTGTGTCAAGCGCGCGGAGGACGTCGCGCAGCTGCGGCTCCTGCACGTCGAGCCCGACGCCCGCGGCCTGGGAGTCGGGGCCGCGCTCGTCGACGCCTGCGTCCGCTTCGCCGCCGGAGCCGGCTACGCCGAGATCATGCTGTGGACGACGGCGCTCCAGCGTCCGGCGCACCGCCTCTACGAGCGGGCCGGGTTCGTCCTGGAGGACGAGGAGCCGCCCGTGGAGCGCTTCGGGGACGTCGTCCACGGGCAGGTGTGGCGCAGGAAGCTGTGAACCGGGCCCGGGGGGCATCCTGCCTCCACGGGCCCGGTTCCGCAGCGATCCCTTACTGCGTCGGCGGCCGGGACGGGGGTCGGACGGAGTTCCGGCCGCCTGTGCACTACCGGCTCGGCGCCGGTTCGTCTGGGGGCTGATTCCCACCTCCCTCCTGGTCCGGCCGGGCGGGCGTGACTCCACCCGGCGGCGGAGGGAGGGCGCCGTGCGGCGCCCGTGAGCCTGGGAGCGGGCCGGTCCGGTACGGCCGAGGACCCGAGGTGTGTCGCCGCGCGCCGCCGCACCCGCTGGGGGACGGGTGGCGGGGGAGGGGGCCGCGAACGCCCTCGGCCGTACGGACCGGGCCGCGTGGGGAGAGGGGCGCGAGGGCCGGCCGGTTTTCACGCTCGGTGCGCGGCATCGGCATCCTCCTCGCTCTCGACCTGGGACTTTGCCGCCCCGAGGGCCTCTCGTTCACCGTGTGTCACGATCTCGTTGCGTTAAGTACCCGCACGTCATGCGCACGTAAACGCGCTCCGCGCAAAGAATCAAGATCACCTTGCGGACTTTGCCCCCGCATTGCCCGCGCGCGGCTCAGCCGACCTTTCGGCCGACCTCTCAGCCGACCTCTTCGGCGGCCATCGCCAGCAGCACCAGGGCATCGTGTTCGGCCGTGCCGGGCTCGGCCTGGTAGACCAGCATCCGCTGGCCGTCGCCCGCGACGCCGAGGATCTCGCTGGCCAGCGTCAGCGTGCCGATCACCGGATGCCGGAACGTGGTCTCCCCGGCGCGCTTGACCAGCACCTCGTGCCGGCGCCACAGCTCGGCGAACTCGCCGCTCGCAGCCGACAGCTCGGCGACCAGCGCCGCGGCGGGCTCGGCGGCGGTCAGCTCGGCCGTGTGCAGATGCGCGACGCTGTTGCGGGCGACCCGGTCCCAGTCGGCGAAGACCGTCCGCGCGGCCGGGTGCAGGAAGGTGTAGCGGATCACGTTGCGCTGCCCGGGCGGCCAGTCGCCGAGTCCGCTCATCAGCGCCAGCCCCTCGGCGTTGGCGGCCAGCAGGTCGTTGACCTCGCTGAGCACGTACGCGGGGCTCGGCCGCAGCGAGTCGAGCATCAGCAGCAGCCCCGGACGGGCGGGCCGCGGCCCGGCGGTGCGGCGGCGCGGCGTCCGCCCCGCGACCCGGTCGGCGAGGCCGAGCAGGTGGGCGTGCTCGTCGTCGGTGAGGCGCAGCGCGCGGGCCAGGGCGTCCAGCACCGAGTCGCTGGGCGCGGTCTCGCGGCCCTGCTCGATCCGGGTGTAGTAGTCCACGCTCACCCCGGCCAGCGCGGCCAGCTCCTCGCGGCGCAGCCCGGGATTGCGCCGGGGGCGCGGCCCGATGGGCAGCCCGACGTCGGCCGGCCCGATCCGCCCCCGCCGGACCCGCAGGAACTCCGCCATCGCGTTCATACCGTCGAGTCTGCCACCGGGCGTCCCGCCTCCGGGTGGCCGTGTCACACCCAGGTGTCCCACGGCCTTCCGCGCCCCGGGAGCACCGGCGCAGACTCGCCGCATGACCGACGCAATGATCATCGGAGGCGCCTCCGGCATGGGCCTGGCCCTCGCCCGGACCCTGCTCACCGAAGGCCGAGACGTGACCATCGTGGGCCGTTCCGAGGCCCGCCTCGCCGCCGCCCGAGCCGACCTCCGGCCCGACCCGGGAAAACTCAGCACGATGCGCGCCGACATCGGCCGCGAGGAGGACGTGGCCGAACTGTTCGCCCGCGTCGAGAAAGTGGACCATGTGGCGATCACCGCGGCGGACGCGACC
This sequence comes from Actinomadura latina NBRC 106108, assembly GCF_001552195.1. Classification (GTDB taxonomy): domain Bacteria; phylum Actinomycetota; class Actinomycetes; order Streptosporangiales; family Streptosporangiaceae; genus Spirillospora; species Spirillospora latina. The sequence goes on along the minus strand of NZ_BCQS01000013.1, from coordinate 205,046 downwards.
GGAGCGTACGGCCCCACCACCGACGTCGCCACGGAGACCGCCCGATCGTTCGTGGACACCAAACTGCTGGGCGCCTGGCTGGTCGCCAAGCACGGCGCGGGCCGCGTGACCGGGTCGATCACCTACACCTCGGGCATCAACGCCTACCGTCCGAACGGCTCGAACACGATCGTGGCCGCGGCGAACGGCGCCCTGGCGTCCCTGGCCTACGGCCTGGCGATCGAGCTGGCCCCGGTGCGCGTGAACGTCATCTCACCCGGCTGGGTCGACACCCCCATCTGGGAGCAGCTCGCCATGGACAAGCACGCCGCCTTCACCGACCTGGCCGCCCGCCTCCCCGCCCGCCGCATCGGCACCCCGCAGGACATCGCCCAGGCGTTCACGTCGGTGATGAACAACGGCTTCATCACCGGAACGGTCCTGCACGTGGACGGCGGTCACCGCCTGGCCTGACCTGCGCCGCGCTTCACCCGGGACGCTAGGGGCGGGTTGCGCTGACGCGTTGGGCGAGGGCCTTGTTCATCGCCTGGAACTGCGGGAGGGTGCGGTCGGTCAGCTGGTTCTGGAAGAAGGGGATCAGGACACCGGTGAACCGCTCGCTCTGGGTGAGCCTGACACGGCCGGGGGTGATCGGCTCGATCAGGAAGCGGTGCTCGCCGTCGAAGATGCCGCCGGGGCCGATCTTGCCGATCCAGCGGAGCTCCCGGCCGGGGGCGGCCTCCAGCACGGTCGGGGTGAAGGTGGTGTCCCCGCCGGAGTCGCGCATGACGTTGCGCAGGGTCGCCCCCTTCTCCAGCCGGCCGCTGGAGGAGACGATGAACGGGTTCCACTGGGGATAGGCGGGCAGGTCGCTCAGGACCGTCCACACCTGCTCGGGCGTGGCGTCGATCTCGATCGAGGCGCGCAGGGTGAAGGGACGCACGTTGGTCCAGGTCGCGTAGCCCGCCAGCAGGACGGCGATGATCCCGAGCGCGATCAGCAGGCGGCGGCGCCTCGGGCGGTGCGTCCGGGCAGGGACGGGGGCGGCGGCTGTAGTGGTCATGTCCGCTTCTCCTTCGCGGCGAGGACGCCGGAGAGTGCGGCGTCGACGAGGTGTTCGGCGTAAACGCGGCCGATGGGGCGGCCGGTGATGAGCAGCCGGTAGTACAGGGCGCCGGCGAGCTGGTCGAACAGCAGCTCCGGATCGGTGTCCGGGCGCAGGTCGCCGCGCCGGCGGGCCCGGTCGACCAGCCCGATGACCAGTGCGTTGCGCTGCTCGAAGACCGCGCGGACCAGGGCCCCGATGTCGGGATGCCGCGCGGCCGCCGCGACCAGCTCGCCGACGAGCCCGGACGAGGGGTCGTCCGGGGCGTGGCCGGGCCCGGCCAGTCGCGTCCGGTTGAGCCCCAGCGCGATCTGCTCCAGGTAGTCGACGAGGTCGGCCCGCAGGTCCCCGGTGTCGGGCACGGGAACCTCGTCCTGCATGCGGGCGATCACGGCGATGGCGAGGTGGTCCTTGGTGGGCCAGCGCCGGTACAGCGTGGTCTTGGCGACGGCCGCCGACCTGGCGACCCTGTCCACCGTGAAGGCCGCGTAGCCGTTGGCCAGCAGCTCCTCTTCGGCGGCCCGCAGTATCTGCTCGTCGGCACCGGCGTCGCGGGGCCTGCCACGGCGTGCTGGAGGGGGCACGATTCTCCTTTCGATACGCACGTTTCGTAATTCGACCGTACTCGCCCGGCCGAAATAACGCAACGTGCGTATCGAAAAGAACGCCTCAGCCTTCCACCGGGACGTTGCTGCGGAAGGTGTCGTGCGGATCGTGGTGGTGCTTGATGCGGCGCAGGCGGTCGAGCGCGGCGGCGGCGAAGGCGTCGGCCGCGGTCTCCGCGGGATTGAGGAAGGTGAGGGGTTTGCGGCCGCTGACGGGGAGGGCGTCGGCGAGGGCGCGTTGCCCGGCGGCGACGGCGCGGGCCGTCGCGGGGTCGGTGGGGATGCCGAACATATAGAGGGCGTAGGGCTCGGTCAGCGGGCCGTGCGGGGTATCGGTGGGGCGGGTGAACGCGCCGCCCAGATGCCGGATCTGGACGCTCAGCAGCGGGGCGATGGGTTCGGCGAGCAGTGCCTTGGCGGCGGTGTCGTCCAGGTCGGTGAGCAGTTCGGCGCGCGAGAGGCCGGGGCCGGGCTCGGTGGGTTCGGCGGTGATCGTGCCGAGTTCGGAGACCGCCATGGTCCCTCTGGAGTCGGACAGCGGCCGGGGCAGGCGGTTCAGCGGGGCCAGCAGATCGCGTGCCTGCGCGGCGTCGCCGAGGTGGGCGGCGTCGATGGCGACCATGGGGCCGGTTCCGGGGAAGTGCAGCAGATCCAGCCAGACGGTCAGCTCGTCGGGGGCCGCGGCGGTGATCTGCCGGTAGGCGTCCATCACCTCGGGGGCGTGCTCGGCCGCCCACAGCATCCGGCCGCCGTACAGGCGGGGGGCGGGATGCAGGGCGAGTTCGAGGGCGGTGACGACGGCGAAGTCGCCGCCTCCGCCGCGCAGCGCCCAGAACAGGTCGGGGTCGGTGCCGGCGGTGATGTGCCGGCGCCGTCCGCGGGCGTCGACGACGTCGAACGCGGTCACGCTGTCGGCGACCCAGCCGTGGGCGCGGCCGAACCAGCTCAGCCCGCCGCCGAGGGCGACGCCGGCGACGCTGACGATCGGGGAGCTGCCGGGCAGCCCCGTCAGTCCGTGGGGCGCGGCGGCGGCCTGCAACCGTCCGGACGGCACGCCCGCGCCGATGCGGGCGCGGCGGGCGGCGGCGTCGATCTCCACCGCGTCGAGCCGGGCGGTGCGGAGCAGGACGGCGCCGTCGGTGCGGCCGGTGGCGCCGTGCCCGCTGGGCTGGGTCGCGATGCCCAGCCCCTCGGTGCGGGCGAACCGGACCAGCGCGGCGGCATCGTCGGCATCGGCGGCCTCGACCACGGCCGCGGCCGGCTGCTCGACGGCCAGGTTCCAGGGACGGCGGACGGCGTCGAAACCGGGGTCGCCGGGCAGCCACACCCGTCCCTCGACGGCGGACCGCAGGGTGTTCAGCTCGTTCATCGTCTTCCTAGGGTTCGGAGCCGGAGGGATCAGCCGAAGCCTCCCGTGCGGCAGGTCAGAGTGGTCGTCGAGCGGTTCCACTCTGGGCCGGAGCCCATGGCGGATCAACGCGCCGCTGTGCAACGATCGTCAAGCCGGGCTTAACGATGAGGGGGAGATGTGCTGGAGCGGTATGAGATCGAGGCGCTGCTCACCCTCGCCGAGGAACTCCACTTCGGCCGCACCGCCGAGCGGCTGCACGTGTCGACCGCCCGGATCAGCCAGACGATCGCCAAACTGGAGCGCCGCGTCGGGGTGCCGCTGTTCGACCGAACCAGCCGCCGGGTGGAGCCGACGGCGGCGGGACGGCGGCTGCACGAGCGGCTGCGCCCCGCCTGGGATCAGATCACCGATGCCTTCGAGGAGGCCGTCGCCGCAGGCCGCGGTGTGACCGGCACCCTGCGGGTCGCGTTCGTCGGCGCCGCGGGCGGGCAGCTGCTGGCCGGGGCCGCCGAGCTGTTCGGCCGGCGCCACCCCGACTGCGACGTCCAGCTCCGCGAAGCCCAGATGACCGACCTGATGCCGTGGCTGCGCGGCGGCGAGGTCGATCTCGCCCTGGGCACCTTCCCCATCGACGAACCCGGCATCGCCACCGGTCCGGTCCTGGTGTCGGAGGCGCGCATGCTCGCCGTACCGGTCGGGCACCCGTTCGCGCGCCGCTCGTCCGTCCGCCTGGAAGACCTCGCGCGGACTCCTCTGCTCCAGCTTCCCGACACGCTGCCCGAGTCCCTCCGCCGCGACCGCACCCCCCGCGCCACACCGTCCGGACGACCGATCGCCCCGGGCCCCTCGGCCTCCACCTTCAACGAGATGCTCACCCTCATCGGCGCAGGCCGCGGCGTCTTCCCGGTCGGGGCCCAGGCCAGGCGCTACTACGCCCGTCCCGACGTCGCCTACGTGCCCTTCGCCGACGCCCCGCCCCTGCGATGGGGCCTGCTGTGGCGGGCCGACAACGCCACAGCACGCGTCATCGCCTTCGCCGAGGCCACCTACGACCTGGTCAACGACCCGTCAGGCACAGCTCCCGCCCAATGAACAGCGCGCTGAAAGACAGGTCCCCCGGTGTGATCGCTGAGAGCGAACGTTGCTGCGGAAACAAAAAGTTGCTCCGTTTTCTTGAGTGTGTATGACTCAACTTGAGGTTGGGTCGCCGACGGACTTGGAGCTGAGCATGAGCGAAACCCTGACGCTGCCGGTGCTGCCCCTGGAAGACGGGGTCGTTCTGCCCGGCATGGTGGTTCCCCTGGACCTGTCCGAGAACGGGGAGGTCCGGGCGGCCATCGAGGCCGCGCGGGCGGTGGCCCAGTCCAAGGGGCCGGGCATCCGGTCGGCGGGCAAGCCGCGGGTGCTGCTGGTGCCCCGGCTCAACGGGCGGTACGCGGATGTCGGCACGCTCGGTGTGATCGAGCAGGAGGGGCGGCTGCCCGGCGGTGAGCCGGGCGCGGTCGTCCGCGGTGTGTCGCGGGTGCGGATCGGGACCGGGACGACCGGGCCGGGCGCGGCGCTGTGGGTCGAGGGGACCGTGGTCGAGGCGCCGCCGGTGTCCGGGCGGGCCGAGGAGCTGGCCAAGGAGTACAAGGGCCTGGTCAGCGCCATCCTGCAGAAGCGCGGCGCCTGGCAGGTCGTGGACGTGGTGCAGCAGATCGACGACGCGTCGACGCTGGCCGACAATGCCGGGTACGCGCCGTACCTGACGGACGAGCAGAAGATCGAGGTCCTGGAGACCGTCGACGTGGTCGAGCGGCTGGAGCTGCTGATCGGGTGGACGCGGGACCACCTCGCCGAGCTGGACGTGGCGGAGACCATCCGCAAGGACGTCCAGGAGGGCATGGAGAAGACGCAGCGGGAGTTCCTGCTGCGGCAGCAGCAGGAGGCCATCCGCAAGGAGCTGGCCGAGCTGAACGGCGACCCCGCCGACGAGGAGGACGACTACCGGGCCCGGATCGAGGCCGCGAACCTCCCCGAGAAGGTGCGCGAGGCGGCGCTGAAGGAGGTCGACAAGCTGGAGCGGTCGTCCGACGCCTCGCCGGAGGGCGGCTGGATCCGCACCTGGCTCGACACCGTCCTCGACATCCCGTGGAACGAGCGCACCGAGGACGCCTACGACATCGCGGGCGCCAGGGAGATCCTGGACGCCGACCACGCCGGGCTGGACGACGTGAAGGAGCGCATCGTCGAGTACCTGGCCGTGCGCAAGCGGCGTGAGGACCGCGGCCTGGGCGTGGTGGGCGGACGCAGGAGCGGCGCCGTGCTGGCGCTGACCGGTCCTCCCGGCGTGGGCAAGACCTCGCTGGGCGAGTCGGTCGCGCGGGCCATGGGGCGCGAGTTCGTGCGCGTCGCCCTGGGCGGCGTCCGGGACGAGGCCGAGATCCGGGGCCACCGCCGCACGTACGTGGGCGCGCTTCCGGGGCGCATCGTCCGCGCCATCCGGGAGGCGGGCTCGATGAACCCCGTCGTCCTGCTGGACGAGGTCGACAAGGTCGGCGCCGACTACCGGGGCGACCCGACCGCGGCGCTGCTGGAGGTCCTCGACCCCGAGCAGAACCACACCTTCCGGGACCACTACCTGGAGGTGGAGCTCGACCTGAGCGACGTGCTGTTCCTCGCCACCGCGAACGTGGTGGAGGCCATCCCCGGGCCGCTGCTCGACCGGATGGAGCTGGTGGAGCTGGACGGCTACACCGAGCACGAGAAGGTCACCATCGCCCGCGACCACCTGCTGCCGCGCCAGCTCGACAAGGCCGGGCTGGAGGCGTCCGAGGTAGGCTTCGGCGACGACGCGCTGCGGCTGCTGGCGGCCGAGTACACCCGCGAGGCGGGCGTCCGGTCCCTGGACCGCTCGATCGCGCGGGTCCTGCGCAAGGTCGCCGCGAACGTGGCGTTGGAGAAGGTGACGCTGCCGGTCTCGATCGGCGCGGCCGACCTGAAGGACTACCTGGGCCGGCCCCGGTTCACCCCGGAGGTCGAGCTGAGCCGGGGCGAGCGCCGCACCGGCGTGCCGGGCGTGGCGACGGGCCTCGCGGTCACCGGCGCGGGCGGCGACGTGCTCTACATCGAGGCGTCGCTGGCCGACAAGGAGACCGGCGACACCGGCGTGACGCTCACCGGGCAGCTCGGCGACGTCATGAAGGAGTCGGCCCGGATCGCGCTGTCCTACCTGCGCTCGCGCGGCGCGGAGCTGGAGCTTCCGGTCGGCGACCTGAAGGACCGCGGTGTGCACGTCCACGTGCCCGCCGGCGCGATCCCGAAGGACGGCCCGAGCGCCGGTATCACGATGACGACGGCCCTGGCCTCGCTGCTGTCGGGACGGCCGGTCCGCGCGGACGTGGCGATGACCGGCGAGGTGTCGCTGACCGGGCGGGTGCTGCCGATCGGCGGCCTGAAGCAGAAGCTGCTGGCCGCGTCCCGGCTCGGCATCACCACCGCGATCGTGCCGAAGCGCAACGAGCCCGACCTCGAGGACGTCCCGGCCGAGGTGCTGGAGAACATGACGGTCTTCACCGTCAGCGACGTCCGCGAGGTGCTGGACCTGGCCCTGGAGCCGGCGACCGCCACCGCGGTGGCGGCCTGACCCCGAGCGAAACCCTGGGCGAACGCCCGCGCCGCCCGGCGCGGGCGTTCGCATGCCGCATTACGGACAAGCCGGAACAGGTCGCGCACATAGTCCGTCCCCGGCCGGGGACGACGAGCCGGGTGTTGGTGGAGATGTGGCAGCCCGCGGCGCCGGGTGAGCGGGTCCCGTGGTACCTCGTCGTGTTGCGCGTCGTCGTCGTGCTGATCGCGCTGGGCCTCCTCGGCGTCTTCTTCTATTTCGCGTTCAGGCTCACGCTGACGCCGGTCCGCGACAACGGCCAGGCGGGCGGCAACACCGATCCGGGCCGCTCGCTGCGCTTCTACCTGGACCGCCCCACCAAGGAGGCATTCCTCCAGATAGGCGGCAACCTGGCGCTCCTGGCACCCCTCGGCGTCCTCCTGCCCCTGGTCTGGACGACCCTGCGGGGCCCCATAAGACTGGCCCTCGTGACCGGCATGCTGTCCCTGGCCATCGAGACGGTCCAGGGCCTCCTGGTCATGGGCCGCGCCTTCGACGTGGACGACGTCATCCTCAACGTCGCCGGAGTGGTGATCGCCTACGTCCTCCTGGGCCGCCGCCTGTCCAAGACGCTCCGCGGGGGTTAGCGCGGGGTGAGGCGGAAGACTCTCAGTTCGCGGTGGGCGCGTTCCACGTACTGGTCGTAGACGGGCCAGACGGCGGTCAGGCGGGGCCAGATCTCCTTGCGTTCCGCGTCGTCCAGGAGGTCGGCGGTGACCGGGGTCGTGCGGCCCTGGAAGCTGACCTCGGCGTCCGGGTTCTTGATGAGGTTGCCGGTCCAGGCGGGGTGCTTCTCGCGGCCGAAGTTGGAGCCGACGACGTACCAGCCGCCGGCCGGGTCGGGCAGGCAGGCGAGCGGCGTCTGCCGGCGGAGGCCGCTCACGGCGCCGGTCGTGGTGAGGACGAGGCTCGGGACGAGGAGCTGGCCCAGCATGAACCGGCCGCCGCTGGCCCGGTGGAGCGTCCGGTCGATCGGCGGGACGACCTTGGGCCCCACCTTGGAGAACCATTCGGCGCCCGAGACCCGCTGGAAGACGGGCCCGAAGGTGCGCTGGATGAGAGTCGGCATCGGTTTCTCCTCGGTGGCGAGCCGTCCGGCCCGGCGCGGGTCCAGGTGGCCGCTGCGGGCCAGCCACCGGAGCCCGTCGGCGACGGTCTCCTCGACGGGACGCAGCGTGAGGTCGAGCGCGTCCAGGATGGGGCGGTCGTCGGTCGGCACCAGCGTGACCATGAATTCGGCGGCGTCGCGGGTGAGCGGGTAGTTGAAGCGGCGGACGCGCTTGGCCGCGTCCAAGGCCGACCCCAGCCCCAGCATGACGCGGGACGGGACGCGGATACGGCGGCACTTCACGCCGGTGAGGCGGTCGCACAGGTCGGCGTACTCCGGCCAGGTCAGGTAGTGGCCGCCGAGCACCCAGCGGCTCGGGCCCTGGCGGGCCTCCACGGAACGTGCCAGCGCCTCGCCGAGGTCGCGGACGTCGATGACCGAAACACCGCCGCCCGGCAGGGGCCACACCTTGCCGAGCGCGGCGGCGAGCCCCTCCATCAGGGCGTCCAGTACGGGCTGGTCCGGCCCGCACACGCCGCCCGGGTAGATGATCGTGACCGGCGCGCCGTCCGCCTGGAGGCCGCGCACGTAGCGCTCGGCCGCCAGCTTCGACTTCCCGTAGTCGGTGCGGGGGCTCGCCAGGGCGTCGGCGGCGGTGATGACCGGGCCGGACGGCGGGACGAACACCGCGACCGTCGACACGTGGATCACCGGCGCGAGGCCCTGGGCGACGGCACCGCCGACCACGTTGCGGGTGCCCCGGACGTTCACCTCGACCAGATCGCGGTCGCCGCCGGTCACGTCGATCGCGGCGGCGGTGTGGACGGCGGCGTCGCAGCCGGCGAGTGCCGCGGCGACGGTGTCCGCGTCCAGCATGTCGCCGGTGACGAGTTCGACGTCCCCGGCCGCGACGCCGACCGCGCGGAGGACCCTGGCGGCCTTGCCCGGGTCGCGGACCAGGGCGCGCGGGCGGTGCCCGGCGGCCACGAGGGCGCGGACGGTGTGGGACCCGACGAACCCCGAGGCGCCGGTGACGAAGATCCGCATAGGGGCAAAACTAGCGCTTGGTCCCGGCGGGGCGACAGGCCGGGCCCGGTGTGGCCGCCGCAATTTCGGACACCTGGATCACCGGAAGGCGGACGGCTCGTCATTGACGCCTCTGGAACGGTCCAGCACACTCGGGGCCTCACCTGACCGCCGACCGGGAGGGGATCGATGAGGATCGGACTGGCCGGCGCGGGGCGCATCGGTGCGCGCCACGCCGCCGCTCTCTGCGCACTGCCCGAGGTGGACGACCTGGTCATCGCCGACGCGGACGCCGCCCGCGCGCGTGATCTCGCCGCCCGCCTCCCGTCCCGGGCGCGGGCACTCGACGCCGTCGCCGGACTCTTCGGCGCCGGCCTGGACGGGCTGGTCGTCGCGGCGGCCACCGACGCGCACGCGACCCTGGTGGAGCAGGGCGTCGCCGCGCGCATTCCCGTCTTCTGCGAGAAGCCGCTCGCCTCGGACCTGGATGGAACGTTCCAAACAGTGGAGTCGGCAGCCGCCGCCGACGTCCCGGTGCAGGTCGGCTTCCAGCGCCGGTTCGACGCGGGGAACGCGGCGGCCCGCGAGGCGCTCGCGTCCGGGCGGCTCGGCTGGCTGCACACCGTCCGGTCCTGCAGCTTCGACCCGTCGCCGCCGCCCGCCGACTACGTCCCGACGTCCGGCGGGCTCTTCCGCGACTGCGTCATCCACGATCTGGACCTCATCCGGTTCGTCACCGGGCGCGAGATCGTCCGCGTGATGGCCTCCGGCGCCAACCGGGGCGAGGACTTCTTCCGCGAGTGCGGCGACATCGACACCGGGTCCGCGCTGCTCGTCCTGGACGACGGGACGCTCGGCGTCGTCTCCGCCACCCGCTACAACGCCGCCGGCTACGACGCGCGGCTGGAGCTGTTCGGCTCCAAGGACAGCGTCGTCACCGGCATGGACGACCGGACGCCCGCGACCCCGCTGCCCGAACGGGGCGCCGAGCCGGAACACGCCTACAGCGGCTTCATGGAGCGCTTCTCCGACGCCTACGACGCGGAGATCCGGGCGTTCGTGGACGTGGTGGCGGGTCTCCGCGCCAACCCCTGCCCGCCCGAGGACGCCCTGGAGGCGTTCTACCTGGCCGAGGCGTGCGAGCTGTCCATGCGCGAGGGCCGGATCGTCGGCGCCGACGAGGTACGGCGATGAGCTTCGACCTCATCACGATGGGACGGGTGAGCGTCGACGTCTACCCGGACCAGGTCGGCGTCCCGCTGGAGGATGTCGACTCGTTCGGCAAGTACCTCGGCGGCAGTCCCACCAACGTCGCCGTGGCGGCCGCCAGGTACGGCCGTCGTGCCGCCGTCATCACCCGCACTGGCGACGACCCCTTCGGGCGGTTCGTCCACAAGGCGCTCCAGGGGTACGACGTGGACGACCGGTACGTCACGGCCGTCCCCGGCCTTCCGACACCGCTGGCCTTCTGCGAGATCTTCCCGCCGGACGACTTCCCGCTGTACTTCTACCGCTACCCCAAGGCGCCCGATCTCGAGATCCGTCCCCATGAGCTCGACCTGGAAGCGATCCGTGAGGCCCGCATCGTCTGGGCCACCGTCACGGGCCTCTCCCAGGAGCCCAGCCGTGAGGCGACCCTGCAAGCGCTGACCGAACACCCGGGGCAGACCATCATCGACCTCGACTACAGGCCGATGCTCTGGGGCGAGCCGGCAGAGGCACCGCACTGGGCCGGCCTCGCACTGGAACAGGCCAAGGTCGCAGTGGGCAACCTGGACGAATGCGAGGTCGCGGTGGGGGAGAGGGAGCCGCAGGCCGCCGCCCGCGCGATCCTCGAACGCGGCCCGGAACTCGCCATCGTGAAGATGGGCCCTGACGGCGTCCTGGCCGCGACGCAGCGCGAGACGGTGCGGGTTCCGCCGGTCGAGGTGGACGTCGTGAACGGGCTCGGCGCGGGCGACGCGTTCGGCGGCGCCGTCTGCCACGGCCTCCTCGCCGGCTGGGACCTGCGGCGCCTCATCGAGTTCGCGGGCGCCGCCGGGGCGATCGTCGCGTCCCGCATCGCCTGCTCCGACGCGATGCCCGCGCAGGACGAGGTCGAAGCACTCCTCAAGGAGGCCGGATGAGGTACCACCTGCCCGCCGGCACCGCCGCGGAAGGCCCCTACGGGCTCGTCGTCACGCCCGAATCGGCCGGCTGGGCGCATGCGTCGCTGCGCGTCCTCGACCTGCCGGGCGGTGGCGAGCACACCTTCGGCACCGGCGGGTCCGAGACGATCGTGCTGCCGCTGGCCGGGTCGTGCGTCGTCGAGTGCGACGGCTCCCGGTTCGAACTGGAGGGCCGCGACGACGTGTTCAGCCGGGTCGGCGACTTCGCCTACGTCCCGCGCGACGCGCAGGTCACCGTGCGGGGACGCGGCCGGTTCGCGCTGGCCGGAGCCCGCTGCGAGAGCCGCCGGGAGCCCCGCTACGGGCCCGCCGAGAAGGTGCCCGTGGAGCTGCGCGGCGCGGGCGCGGCGAGCCGCCAGGTCAACAACTTCGGCACGCCCGAGGGGTTTCCGTTCGCCGAGAAGCTGATCGCCTGCGAGGTGCTCACGCCCGGCGGCTGCTGGTCGTCCTTCCCGCCGCACAAGCACGACGAGGACCGGCCCGGCGAATCGGTGCTGGAGGAGATCTACTACTTCGAGGTCGCCCGGGACGGCATGGGCTACCAGCGCGTCTACGGCTCGCCCGGACGCCCGGTCGACGTGCTCGCGGAGGTCCGCAGCGGCGACGCCGTCCTGATCCCGCACGGCTGGCACGGCCCGTCGATGGCGCCGCCGGGCCACGACCTCTACTACCTGAACGTGATGGCCGGGCCGTCCCCGGAGCGGGCCTGGCGCATCTGCGACGACCCGGCGCACGCGTGGATCCGCGGCACCTGGGCGGGTCAGGAGATCGATCCGCGCCTTCCGCTGACCTCGGCCGGCGGACGCCCTTGACGCGCCGCGGCCGCGGCCGCTGCCGAATTGTGAGCGGCATGGGACCCCAGACCACCACCATCTATGGTCAACTCCTCAGAACGACCATCAGGGGAGAAATGGAGAGCAGTCGATGAGAGGCGTTTTCATGCGCGGGTCGTCCAGGGGCCTCGCGGTGCTGGCCGCCGCGGGGCTGCTGGCGCTGAGCGCCTGCAGCAGCTCGGGCGGGAAGAAGTCCGAGGAGGCTCCCGAGGGCGCCGGCCCCCGGCTGAAGATCGCGATGGTGACCCACTCGGGCGCCGGCGACACGTTCTGGGACATCGTGCAGAAGGGCGCCAAGGCCGCCGCCGCCAAGGACAACGTCGAGTTCCTGTACTCGGCGGACCCGGACGGCGGCAAGCAGGCCCAGCTCGTCCAGGCCGCGATCGACAAGAAGGTCGACGGGATCATCGTCACGCTCGCCAAGCCGGACGCCATGAAGGACGTCCTGGCCCGGGCGACCGCCGCGAAGATCCCGGTCGTGTCGATCAACTCCGGCGCGGAGGACTCGGCGAAGCTCGGCGCGATGGCGCACTTCGGGCAGGACGAGTCCATCGCCGGCGAGGCGGCCGGCACCGAACTCGGGAAGATCGGCGCGAAGAAGGCGCTGTGCGTCGTCCACGAGCAGGGCAACGTCGGTCTTGAGGCCCGCTGCGCGGGCGCGAAGAAGACGTTCGGCGGCGACCTGGAGAACCTGTTCGTCCAGGGCACGAACATGCCGGACGTCAAGTCGTCCATCACGGCCAAGCTCCAGTCGGACAAGAGCATCGACGGGATCCTGACGCTCGGCGCCCCGTTCGCCGCGACCGCCGTCGACTCGGTGAAGGAGACCGGCAGCAAGGCCAAGATCGGCACGTTCGACCTGAACAAGGACCTCATCGCCTCGCTCAAGGCGGGCACGATCGAGTTCGCCGTCGACCAGCAGCCCTACCTGCAGGGCTACGAGGCGGTCGACCAGCTGTGGCTGCTGAAGAACAACGGCAACGTGCTCGGCGGCGGGCGCCCGGTGCTGACCGGCCCGGCGATCGTCACCAAGGCCAACGCGGGTGGGCTGGAGGCGTTCGCGAACCGGGGGACGCGATGACGCGAGCCGTGGCCGAGCCGCCCCCGCCGGCCGGTCCCGGCTCCGACGAGCGCCTGGCCCGGCAGTCGCCGCTGCGGCGGCTGCTGGGCCGCCCGGAGCTGGGCGCGCTGCTCGGCGCGGTCGCGCTGTTCGTGTTCTTCTCGATCGTCGCGAACGCGTTCCTGCGCGCCGGGTCGTTCTCGACCGTGCTGTACGCCAGTTCCACGTTCGGGATCATGGCGGTCGGCGTGTCGCTGCTGATGATCGGCGGCGAGTTCGACCTGTCCGCCGGGGTGATGGTCACGTCGTCGGCGCTGATCGCCGCGCTCACCGCCTACCAGTTCACGGTGAACGTGTGGGTGGGCGTGGCGGTCTCGCTCGTCCTGACGCTGGCGCTCGGCATGGTCAACGGCATCCTCTACGTCAAGACGAAGCTGCCGAGCTTCATCATCACGCTCGCCACGTTCTTCATGCTCGCCGGGCTCAACCTCGGCGTGACGAAGGCGCTCACCGGCAACGTCGCGAGCGACTCCGTCCGCGACATGGACGGCTTCGGCGCCGCCCGCGCCATCTTCGCGTCCGACGTCGACGTCCTCGGCGTCAACGTGAAGATCACGGTGTTCTGGTGGCTGCTGTTCACGGCGATCGCCACCTGGCTCCTGCTGCGCACCCGCGCCGGCAACTGGATCTTCGCGGCGGGCGGCTCCGCCGACAGCGCCCGCGCGGTCGGCGTCCCCGTCGCGCGCGTGAAGATCGGCCTGTTCATGGGCGTCGCGTTCTGCGCCTGGTTCTCCGGCATGCACCTGGTGTTCGCGTTCGCGACCATCCAGTCGGGCGAGGGCGTCGGCAACGAGTTCCTGTACATCATCTGCGCGGTCATCGGCGGCTGCCTGCTGACCGGCGGCTACGGGTCGGCGATCGGCGCGGCGATCGGCGCGTTCATCTTCGGCATGACGAACAAGGGCATCGTGTACGCGGAGTGGAACCCCGACTGGTTCCGGTTCTTCCTCGGCGCGATGCTGCTGATCGCGACCGTGGTGAACCTGATCGTGCGGCGCAGAGTGGAGCGGTCGTCATGACGGACGCCAAGCCGGACGCCAAGCCGGATGCAGGCCGCGCGCCGCTGATCAAGCTGACCGGCGTCGGCAAGAACTACGGCGCCATCATCGCCCTGCGGGACGTGGACCTGGAGGCGTCCGCCGGCGAGGTCACGTGCGTGCTGGGCGACAACGGGGCGGGCAAGTCCACCCTCATCAAGGTGGTCGCGGGCCTGCACCGGCACGACACCGGCACGTACGAGGTCAACGGCGAGGAGGTCGCCTTCGACTCGCCCCGCGAGGCGCTCGACCGGGGCATCGCGACCGTCTACCAGGACCTCGCGGTCGTCCCGCTGATGCCGGTCTGGCGGAACTTCTTCCTCGGCTCGGAGAAGCGCAAGGGCTTCGGCCGCATGGACATCGACTTCATGCGGAAGACCACCCAGGGCGAGATGGCCGCGATGGGCATCGACCTGCGGGACGTCGACCAGCCCATCGGGACGCTCTCGGGCGGCGAGCGCCAGTGCGTGGCGATCGCCCGCGCCGTCTACTTCGGCGCCAAGGCCCTCGTCCTGGACGAGCCCACGGCCGCCCTCGGCGTGAAGCAGGCCGGGGTGGTGCTGCGCTACGTCGTCCAGGCGCGGGAGCGGGGCCTCGCGGTCGTCTTCATCACCCACAACCCGCACCACGCCTACCCGGTCGGCGACCGCTTCCTCATCCTCAACCGGGGCCAGAGCATCGGCTACCGCACCAAGGACGAGATCACCCGGGAGGAGCTGACCGGCCTCATGGCGGGCGGCAGCGAGCTGGAGGAACTCGCCCACGAACTGGACGCCGCGGCGACCCCGTCCGACGGCTAGGAGGGTTCGAGCCAGGCGCGGCAGAGCCACCAGGCGTTGACGCCGCCGAACGTGTCGGACGCGTCGATGCCGGTGACCTCGGCGCACCGCTGGACCCTGTTCCGCACCGTGTTGGGGTGCACGAACAGGCGTCCGGCGGCCGCGGTGACGTCGCGCCCCTCCTCCAGCCAGGCGCACACCGCGCGGGCGACCGGCCCGGTGTTCGCGCCGAGCTCCGCGCGGGCCCGCCGGTGCCGGTCGAGCAGGATCGAGGTGAGGTCGGTGCGGTCGGCCGCCGCCGCGACGACGGCCACCTCGGCGACGTGCACCACGCCGGTCCGCCCGGTCGCCTCGGCGGCGGCCAGCGCGGACACGGCGAGCCGGCGCGCGGCGGCCAGGTTCTCCGCCTCGGCCGGCCCCGCGAGCCCCGCCGCCGCGCCGCCGGGCGACACCGGACGGCGGGCCGTCACCGCGAACAGCAGGCCGTCCAGCAGCGCGGACAGCGCCGGCGGCCGGGCGGGCGGCGGGCGCTCCCGGTCGGCGCCGGACGGGCGGGCGGCCAGCACCCACAGCGCGCCGCCCGCCGGGAGGCCCGCCTCGGCGGCGGCGAGCGCGGCGGCCGAGCCGCCGTCGAGCAGGCGCCGCAGGAGCGCCGCGTCCCGTTCCCCCCGTCCCGGCCCGGCTCCCGCCCGCGCCTCCCGGTGCGCCTCGCGGTGCGCCTGGATCAGCCGGGTCCGGACGGCCTCGGCCCAGTCGTCGTACAGCTCCCGCGCGTCCAGCAGCAGCCCGGCCCCGATGCCCTCGGCCGCGGCGACCTCCCGGGCCCGCGACCAGATCGCGCGCTCGGCGACATGGATGGCGCTCAGCACCGCCTCGACGGGCACGCCCTGCCGGGCGCGGGTCACGCCGAGTTCCGCGACGAACGCCAGCTCTCCCTCGGTCGGCCCGCGCCGCGCCGCGATCGCGCGGGTCGCCGCGGCGAGCAGCGCGCGGGTGTGCCCGGCGATGTCGGCGGGCGGCAGGACGGAGACCTCCCGCACCAGCGAGGTCACCCCGGCGACCACGGACGGCAGCAGGTCCTCCTCGCCGGAGATCCGCTCGATGAGGTCCATCACCGGCGTCCAGTCGGTGTCGCTCTGGTCCATGGCTCCGATTGTGGTGCGCCACACCCTCGGCCGCCAAACGCGTGCCGTCCTCCATGTTCGCGGCCGGTGGCCGTCTTTAGTGTTGGAGTCCACCACAAGCCGACGCCGTCTCCGGGAGCGCCTCATGACCTCTGCCCGCCGAGTCGCCGTGATCGGCGCCGGACCGGCCGGTCTCGCCGCCGGCAAGGCCCTGCGCGACGCGGGCGTGGAGGTCGTGCTCTACGAGCGGGGCGACCGTCCCGGCGGGCTGTGGGCGCGGGGGAGCGGCCTGTCGCCGGCCTACGCGTCCCTGCACCTCAACACCAGCAGGGGCCGCACCGAGTTCGCCGACTTCCCGATGCCCCGGCACTGGCCCGACTACCCGTCCGCCGACATGATCGGCGGTTACCTGGCCGACTACGCGGAGCGCTTCGGCCTCGTCCCGCACATCCGCTTCGACAGCCCTGTCGCGTCGGTGGACCGGGCCGGTGCGTGGGCGGTGGCCACCGAGTCCGGCGACGTCGGACGGTATGACGCCGTCGTGGTCGCCAACGGCCACAACTGGGACCCCCGATGGCCCGACCCCGCGCCGCCCGGCGAGTTCGCCGGCGCGCAGATGCATGCGCACGGCTACCGCGACGCCGAGGTGTTCCGCGGCAAGCGCGTCCTCGTCGTCGGCATGGGAAACTCGGCCATGGACATCGCCGTGGACGCCTCCCACGTCGCGCGCGGCCCGGTGCTGCTGTCGGCGCGGCGCGGCGTCCACATCGTCCCGAAGTACCTGTTCGGGCGGCCGGCCGACGCGACCGGCGGCGCCCTCGCCGCGCTGCCGTGGCGGATCAGGCAGCGCGTCGCCGAGACGATGCTGCGGCTCGCCGTCGGCCGCCCGCAGGACTACGGCCTGCCTGCGCCGGCGGGCGGCCTGTTCCAGAACCACCCCACGATCAGCGACACGATCCTGCACCGCCTGACCCACGGTGAGGTCGCGGCGCGGCCCGGCATCGAACGCTTCGACGGGGACAGGGTCGTGTTCACCGGCGGCACCGCCGACCCCGTCGACCTCGTCGTCTGGGCGACCGGCTACCGGGTGAGCATCCCGTTCCTGCCGCGCGCCCTCGTGGGCGGCGACCCCGAGCGGCTCCCGCTCTACAAGCGCGTCTTCCACCTGGACGACCCGAGCCTCGCCTTCGTCGGGCTGATGCAGTCGACGGGCGCGGCGCTGCCGATCGTGGAGGCGCAGGCCAAGCTGGCGGCGGCCTACTTCTCCGGTGCCTATGCCCTGCCGTCCCCGGCGGAGCAGCGGCGGGCCGTCGCCCGCGCCCTGCGCGCCGCGACCGCGCGGTGGGGCGACCGGCGCCCCATGATGCGCGTCGACTTCGACCAGTACGTGGCCGAGCTGCCCCGCGAGGCGAAGGCGGGCCGCGCCCGGCTCGCGCGGGGCGCCGCCCGGCCGTTCACCCCGACGCACCGCGAGGAGACCCCCGCATGAGCACATCCCGTCCGGCCGGCGGCCGGGACCCGCGCGGCATGCGGGTCATCGTCACCGGCGCGTCCGGCACGTTCGGCCGCGCGATCGGCGCCCGGCTGACCGGCCTCGGCGCCAGCGTCATCGGCCTCGACGTCGCGCCCCGCCCGGACGACCCGATCGAGGTCATCGCGTGCGACATCACCGGCGACGACGCCGTCCCCGCCGCCGTCGCGGCGGCGGTCGAGCGGCTCGGCGGCCTCGACCTGCTGATCAACAACGCCGGGATCGGCGGCCCCGCCCCGGCCGAGCTCCCGCCCGGCGAGGAGGTGCGCCGCCAGCTCGACATCAACCTGCTCGGCGCCTGGCGGGTGACGTCGGTGTGCGTGGACGCCCTGGTCGAGTCGCGGGGACGGGTCATCATGCTGTCGTCCCGCATGGCCGTCATGCAGCTCCCCCTGGCCGCCGCCTACGGTGCGTCCAAGCGGGCACTCGTCGCGTATGCCGACGCCCTCCGCATGGAGATCGGCACCCACGTCGGCGTGACGTGCGTGTACCCGTCGGCGGTGCGGAGCCCGATCCACGACTCGACCGCTGCGGCGGGCCTCTCCCTTGAGGGCGTGAGCGTCTACGAGCCGCTGGACGGCGTCGTGGACGCGGTGCTGTCGGCCGCGCTGTCCCGCCGTCCCCGCCGGGACGTGACGACGACCCGGCGCGGCGCCGTCGAGTTCTTCCTCGCCCGGCACCTGCCCGCGCTGACCGACCGGATCGTCGCCCGCACGTTCTCCGAACGGGTCCGCTCGGGCGCGTTCGAGGGCGCCGAACTGGCCGCCCGCGTCGTGCGCCGGCACGCGGGCCGCTCGTGAGCACCGCCGAGTCGACGCGGCCCGGCACCGAGGCCCGGCCCCGCGCCTTCGACCTCACCGGGTACGCCGCCGGTTCGCTCGGGATGGGCGTGTGGGTCACCGTCCCGGGCCTCCTGCTCCTGTACTTCATGACGCACACGCTCGGCGTGTCGCCCGTCCTGGCCGGGCTCACGCTGCTGCTGCCGAAGATCATCGACGCGGTCGCGCATCCGCTGTTCGGGACGCTGTCGGACCGGCAGGCGCGCCGCGCCGGGCACCGCCGCGGCATGCTGCGCTGGGGCCTGCTGCTGGCGCTCGCCTGGATCGGCCTGTTCTCGGTGCCGTCCGGCGTCTCCGGCTGGTCGGCGGCGCTGTGGGTCGGCGGCTTCTACATCGCCGGGAACGTCCTGTACGCGTGCTTCCAGGTGCCGTACCTGACGACGCCGTCCGATCTGCGGATCGGCTACCACGAGCGCACCCGCGTGTTCATGTACCGGATGCTGCTGCTCACCGTGGGGCTGCTCGGCGCGGGGGTCGCGGCCCCGGCGCTGGTGTCGTCGGGGGAGCGCGGCGCCTACGCGCGGATGGCGGTCCTGCTCGCCGGCGCGCTCGTCGTCACCGGCGTGGTCGCCGTGGTCTTCGTCCGGCGGCTCACCGACCGGTGCGGTTTCCGGATCCCGGACGGGCACGGCCACTCCGCCCTCGCCGACGTCCGGATCGCGTGGCGGGACCGCGAGTTCCGGACGCTGGTGCTGTCCTACCTGTTCACGAGCGTCACGGTGCACCTGTTCCTCGCCGCGGTGCCCTTCTACACCGAGTACATGCTGGACGACGAGGGCTTCACGGCGGTGCTCATGGGCGCCTTCCTCGTGCCCGCCGCGATCGCCGGGCCGATCTGGAGCAAGGTGTCGCAGCGGACCGGCAAGCAGCGCGCTCTGCTGCTGTGCCAGGGCGCGTTCGTCCTCGGCCCGCTCGCCCTGTGGCCCGGCGACGCGATGGGCCTGCCCGCGACCGTCGCGGTGATCGCCGTGCTGGGCGCCGCCTTCGCCGGCCTCCAGCTCTTCTCGTTCTCCCTCGTCCCGGACGTGGTCGCCGCCGCCGAGTCGCGCGGCACGGCCCGCGCCGGCGCCTACACCGGAGTGTGGACGGCGACCGACGCGACCGGCACGGCCATCGGCCCGTACGTGTACTCCGCCGCCCTCGCCATCGGCGGCTTCGTCTCCACCACCGACGGCCACGCCATCGCCCAGTCGGACTCGGCGGTGCTGGCGATCCTCATCGGCGTCACCGTCGTCCCGGCCGCGCTGATGGCGGTGGCCGTGGCCTTCCAGACCCGCTTCTCCCTCGACCGCGCGCACGCGTCGGCCGGGTAGCCGTCCATCAGGTCCACGCCGCCTTCGCGAGGATCTTGTCGAGGCCCGGCGTGTTCCACTCGTCCAGGATGAGGAGCCTGGGGTTCGCCAGGTACCAGTACCGCTGGACATAGCCGGCGCCGGCGGGCTGGAACTGCCTGGGGCCGGTCATGAAGACGCAGCTCAAGCGCCATTCGCGGTACTGCGCCCGCCGCGTCCCGACCGCGGCGGTGGCGGTGCGGGCGGGCTTCTCCCGGTCGGCTTGGACGCCGATGCCGTTGAGGTCGCCCCGGCGCGGGCAGGCGCGGAACGCCTCGGTCTCCGCCCCCCAGGGGCCGGTGGTGGCGAAGCCGGACCAGCCGGTCGTCCCGTCATTGCGCCACGGCTCGCCGATCACCAGGAACCCGGGGCAGTTGTTCCGGTAGACCTTGGCGTCGCGCCCCTCGGGCGGGGTCGCACTCAGCGTCTGCGGGGAGCACGCGCCGGGCGTGCCGACCCAGTAGTCGCCCTGGGGATCGCCGGGCAGGTCCTTCAGTTCGGTGCGCCGCCACGCCGCCGGCACCGTGAGCGTCAGCCCGCCGAACGACATCCGCTGCCCGGACGGCGACGGAGCGGCCTCGACGGCGGCGTGGTCGGGGCGGGTCGCGGTGTAGACGCCGACGCCGGCCGCGGCGGTGCCGGCGACGGCGGCGCCCGCGATCGCCAGGCCCGCCTTGCCGCCGACCGCGGACAGCACCCCGCCCGAGCCCGCCCCCGCGCCGCCCGAGCCCGCGGCGCCGCCGGCCCCCGCCGCGCCCGCGCCCGCCGCACCGGCCCCGGCGCCGCCCGCCGCGCCCGCGGCGCCCGCTCCGGCGGGGACCAGGCCGGCGGCGGCCAGCGGGAACAGCGCCGCGAACGCGGCCGCCGCGACGGCCAGGGCGCGCACGGCGCGCTGCTCCCAGTCGGGGCCGTACGCCTGGACGGCGACGCGGTCGAGCTCGCCGACGAAGTGCGCCGCGCTCGGCGGGCGGTATGCGGCTTCCTTGGACATCCCCTGGAGGACGAGCGCGCGCAGCGGCTCCGGGACGTTCTCCGCCGGGATCGGCGCGGTGGCGTGCAACCCCATCAGCGCGAGCTGATCCTCCGCGCGGTAGGGCCGCTCACCGGTGACGCACTCGTAGAAGACGCAGGTCGCGGCGTAGACGTCGGTGGCCGGTGTGGCGGGCTCGCCGCGCCACTGCTCGGGCGCCATGTAGACGGGCGTGCCCGATCTGCCGCCCTCGCCGGTCCAGACGGCGATGCCGAAGTCGACGAGCTTGCTGAGGCCGTCCGCGCGGACCACGACGTTGGCGGGCTTGTAGTCGCGGTGGACGACCCCGGCGGCGTGCGCGGCGGCCAGTCCGCGCAGTGATCCCTTCAGCACCAGCAGCGCCGCCTCGGGGCCGAGGGCGCCGTGCTCGGCCAGGACCGTCTTCAGCGAGACTCCCTCGACCGCCTCCATGATCAGCGCCGCGCCGTCCTCGTGCTCCACCAGCCGGTAGAGCCGCGCGACGTGCGGGTCGTCGACCCGGCCGAGCATCCGGGCCTCGTTGCGGAAGGCGTCCTTGGCCCCGGGATCGGCGCCGGCGGGCAGATACTTGATCGCGACGGGGGTGCCGGACCCGGCGTGCCGGGCCAGCGCCACCCGTCCCTGCGCCCCGCGGCCGAGCTCGCGCACCTCGTCGAACTCCGATACCCGCCACTGCGTCACCGGCCACCCCTCGGTCTCGTCCTGAACGATCCAGCAATGTGACGCGCGGGATGCGACAGGGGCTCGATCTCGGCGAGCAGATCATCGGCGCGCATGACGCGCATCGTGCCGCATCACCCGCCCTGATTCATCCGCTTTTATCCCACCCGGCTGCTGAGACGGGACGCCCTGACGCCCGGCACGTCCGGTTCCGGCCGTTCAATCGGGATCTCCGGATCGCTCCGGGTCGGGGCGGGCGGCGGTCATCTGGTCCGCCAGCATGCGGACGCGGGGCTCGTGGTCGTCGTAGCCGATGACGACCGGGGGCTCGTTGTACGGCATGGTGTCGGACGAGCGGCGCAGCTTCACGTACTGGCCGCAGGCGTCGATCGCGTACGGCTCCATGTCGTCCTGCAGGGCGCCGATGACCGTGATGCCGTGCGTCTCGCCGATCTTGCGGAAGAGCGCGACGGCCTCCTTGCGGTGCTCCTTGCCGAGGTTGCGGCCCAGCTCGTCCAGGACGAGGACGAGCCGGCTGCCGGCCCCCTGGCCCGCCCCCGCCTTCCCGCCGCCGGTGCTGGCGAGCGCGGCCGCGCAGACGAGCTTGACGGCCTTCTCGTCCATCAGCGCGGTGTTGGCGCGCCGGTTGTAGGGGACGTACCGCTGCCCGTCCGAGCGGCGCCACTTCGGCGTGACCCGCCAGCGCCACTCCTGCTCCGGGTCGCCCGGCTGCTCGGGCGTCGGGAATTCGAGGGTCGCGCCGTAGCCGCCGTACGCCACGTCCAGCTTCTCGAACTCCTCCGCGACCCGCTGCAGGCGGGCGCGGATCGCGGCGGTCAGCGCGGTCCGGTGCGCCTCGGCGGCGCCCGCCGCCTCGGTCGCGCCCTTCTGCGCCTTCTCCAGGTCGGCGCGGCGCCCCGACAGCTGCACCTCGATCTGCCGCCGCTGGTGCTTCTCGTAGTCCTCCTGCCTGCGCAGATGCCCTTCGAGGGCCTGCGCGAGGCGGGCGAACGTGGACTGCTCGCGGTCGCTGCGGCGGCCCTCGCCCCCGGCGCGCTCGCGCAGCAGGAACCGGACCTCCTCCGGCATGTCCTCGTCGGACGGGCCGTCGGGGAAGACGCGGCGCAGCGCCTCCGACAGGTGCTTCTCGGCGGTGTGCCACCACTCGGCGGGCGTCCAGGTGGCCTCGTCGTCGTTCAGCCCGGACAGCCACTCGGCGGCGCCCTCGCGGGAGCCGCCCCAGTCCTTCTCCAGGTCGTCCAGGCCGAGCGCGGCCCGCTTGCCGGCCAGCTCCGACGACGCCCGGCGGATCCTGTCGCGCTCCTTCTCGTGCGCGTCCCTGCGGCCGCGCAGCCGGTCGATCTCCAGCGCGCGGGTGTCGGCCTTCGCCTGGAGCCGCCGCAGAGCCTGCTCCGCCGACCCGAGCCGCGGGCCGAGGCGGGACTCGCCGCCCGCCAGCTCCGCCAGTCCCTCGCGCAGCTCCGCCATGCGCTCGCGGACCTCGTCCAGCTCCTCCGCCGCGCGGGCGCCGCCGAGCCTGCGCCCGGCGAGGGCCACGTCGGCGGCGGCGTCGGACGTCGCCTGCCGCGCGTCGCCGAGTGCCTCCCGCGCGGCCTCCAGCGCGGTGCGGGCCGCCTGGACGCGGGCGACGCGTCCGGTGACGGGCTCCGCGAAGCCGCCGACGACGACCGTGCCGGTGCCGTCCCCGATGCCGGTGCCGATGCCGTCGCCGTCGAGGGCGGCGAAGAACCGCCCGAGCGCGAGATCGCAGCGCACCCCCTCCGGCAGGCCGTCCCCGCCCGCCGGGACGATCATGGAACCGGGCATGCCGGTGAGGGCCCCGACGGCTTCGCCGAGGTCGTCCGCCGCGACGACGACGGCCTCCCGGTAGGGCCAGAGGGCGGCCTCCCAGCGCTCCCGGACGTCCTCGGCCAGCTCCACCGCGTCCAGCAGGCCCACCGCCGCGATGCCCTGGGCGGACAGCGCGCGGATCTGCTCCGGTGCGCTGCCCTCGCCCGCCTCGGCCTCCGCCAGGGACCGCTCCGCGCGCGCGACGGCGCCCTTGGCCATCCCGTACTCCTGCTGCGCCTCGTCGCGGCGCGCCTCGGCCTCCTTCAGCTCGGCTCGGGCGGTGGTCCCGTCGCGCCCGTCGGACTCACGCCCCCGCTCCTCCAGCGCCGACATCCGCCGGCGCAGCTCGTCCAGGCGGTTGCGGGCGACGGCCTTGTCGGCGCCGAGCTTGCCGGCCTGCCCCTTCAGCTCCGCGAGCGCGGCCTGCGCCTCCCGCAGCCGCTCGTCCAGCGCACCGCCGGTGAGCTGCTCGATCTCCCGCTCCGCCGCCTTCGCCGCCTGCGCCAGCTCGTCGCTCTCCCGGCGCAGCCGCTCCTGCTCGGCGGCGTGCGCGGCGTCGGCCTCCGCCGCGTCCACCAGCAGGCGGGCCTGCCACGTCCGCCAGTGCCGCAGCGCCGCCGCCACCTCGTCCCGTGCGCGGTCGTGCCGGTCGAACGTCGCCAGCAGGCCCGCCGCCTCCCGCTCCCACCCGGCGAGCCGCTCGGTCGCCTCCGCCGCCTTGGCGCGCTCCCGGTGCTCCTCGGCGCGGGACGTGCGCTCCGCCTCCAGCTCCCGGTCGAGGCCGGTCAGCGCCGCGATCGCGCTGAAGATGCGCTCGGGGCCGATCTCGTTCAGCGGCTGCGACAGCAGGTTCGTCGCGACCTTCGACCGCACCGACGTGGACAGGAACGACACGCACCTGACCCGCCCCCCGTACAGGACGCGGCCCAGGTCCTTCGCGACGAGATCCCGGCGCCCCGCGCTGCGGGGGAGGCTCGCCCACAGCCGGTCGGCGAGCGCCACCCGGTCGGCCTCGGACGGCGCCGACGCCAGGTACACGCCCTGCCGCCACCGGATCTCCAGGTGCGGCGCGTCCACGTTCACCCGCAGCCACACGGTGAGGGCCGTGCTCTCCCCCTCGGGGCCGCCCCCCACCGGCTCCGCGTGGTCGAAGACGCCGACGATGTACCCGTGGCCGGCGCTCGCCCACTGGCTGTCGCCCTGCGCCGCCAGCTCCGCGTTGAACAGCAGCTCCGCGACCGCCCGCGCACCCGACGCGAACCGCCACTGCTCGTCCCCGAGCAGCGCCGTGATCGCCGCGATGAACGACGACTTGCCCGCGCCGTTGGAGTCCTTCGGACCCTGCCCGGCCACCACGATCAGCGTCCCGGGGACGGTCGGCACCGGATGCGTCGACAGCCGCGAGATGTTCACCGCCTGCACGGCCACGAGCGTCCGGTCGCCGACGACGTTCTCGGTGTCGCGCGCGGTCAGCATCGGTTCGGTGACGGCCGTCATGTGCTCTCCCCCCGTCCCCTCCGCCTGGCCCGGATCGCCGCGGCGAGCGGCGAGTCCGGTCCGGCGGACAGGATCAGCTCCTCCTGCAGCCGCCTGCGCGCGGCGTCGGTCAGCCGGTGGAACTGCGGCCCCGGCACGAACCCTCCGGCGTCGTCCGGGCCCGCCTTCACCTGCGAGACCAGCCCCGCCAGCCGCAGCCGCCGCAGCGACGCCTCCAGCTCCCCGACCGGCAACTGCGTGCGGCGGCGCAGCTCGTCCACCGGCGTCGGGTGCGGCGACACCCACGTGTCGTCTTCGAGCAGCCCCGCGGCCCTGGGGATCGCCACCGAATGAACGAGCACCAGCGTCAGCACGGCCCGCTCCCGCACGGGCGGCACGCACGCGGGGTCGGCGGCCAGCTCGCTCGCGACGTCGTCCCGGTAACCGGAGATCCAGCGCGTCTGCTGCGACCGGACGAGCGTCCGCCCGCTGAGCGCGAGCATCTCCTCGACCGTCCTGCGCAGCGCGGGCTCCCGCAACGCCGCGAACCGCACCTCCGGCACCGGCTCCGCCGCATGCTCGACGGCCATGTAGGCCGCCACCAGCTCGGCCCGCCGCCGCTCGTCGTAGGACCGCAGCAACGGCTCGAACAGCTCGCTCACCCCGCGCCCTCCCCACCGGGCCGGGGAAGGCGGTGGAGGAGGTCGCGGAGGGACGCCAGCGAAGCCTCCGGCCACAGGGCCACGCGGGGGCCGGGGCGGACGGCGCCGGCGGCCTCGTCCAGGAGCAGCCAGCCGGTGTCGCGCAGGCGGCGCAGTTCTCCGGTGGCCCAGCGGCGGGCCAGGCCGGTGTCGCCGCGCGACATGTTCGCGTAGACCTCCAGGACGTCCGCGACCGTGGCGGGGACGCCCGGCCAGGGGGCGTCGTCCAGGCGCGTCCAGCAGCAGCGCAGCGCGGCGGCGAGGACGCGGCGGGCCTGGCCCGCGCGGTCCAGCGGCATGGGGGCGGTCTCGTACTCCTCCAGCAGCGCGGGCGTCGCCCCGTCCGGCCACGCGGGGAGCAGCCACACCCGGTCGCCGTCCGTCGCGGCGACCGTGCCCGGCGGGACGGGGCCGGAAGCCGGCAGCGACGGCCCGCCCAGCAGCCGGGCGCGGGCGCGGGCCAGCACGCGCGGGTCCACACCCCGGTGCCCGGCGGCGGCCCCCTGCGGGTCGGCGGTCACGGGCCCGTCCTCTCGAACCAGCCCGGGGTCACCCACGTCGGGGAGCCCTCGGGGCGCACGTCCAGGCCGTCCGACCAGACCAGCCGGTAGGGGAGTTCGGGATGCAGATGCACCGAGGAGAGGTCGGCGAGCACGCGGCGGGCCGCCGCCCAGTCCGGCGCGAGGACGTCCTCGACCGCGGCCCGGTCCCGCCCCCGGAG
The DNA here is from genome assembly GCF_001552195.1 of Actinomadura latina NBRC 106108. GTDB lineage: Bacteria > Actinomycetota > Actinomycetes > Streptosporangiales > Streptosporangiaceae > Spirillospora > Spirillospora latina. Next base: position 179,103 of record NZ_BCQS01000013.1, on the reverse strand, counting down.
GACCTGCTCGGCGATGTCGCGGAGCCGTTCCTTCGCCGCCGTGTCCGACCCGGTGTCGCCGGAAAGGCCCGAGTCGGGCACCGAGGGGCGGGGCGGCGCGGGGCGGGGCGGTGTGGCGCGCGGGCCGTCCTCCACGGCCGTCACCACCGCCGACGGCTCGTGCCACGGGGCCGCCGCGTCGAACACGAACCCGTCCAGGACGGCCGCGAGGTCCTCGCGGGACGCGGTACGCGTGAACGTGCGCCACGTCTCGGGCGGCAGCAGCGTCAGGTTCCGGGTCGTGCCCGCCGAGTCCGACAGGCGGGCGGCGGCGCGGCGGGACGCGTCACCGTAGGCGTAGATCGCGGCGCGCAGGTCGGTGCAGGTCCGGTCGAGCTGCGGCCACCGCCGCAGGATCGCGCCGTGCAGCCGCTCGGCGCGCAGCAGGATCTCCTCCGTCCCCCACAGCTTCGGCGCCTGCTCCCGCAGCTCCTCGATCGTCCCGTTCGTCAGCGTGACCAGCTCGACGCTCCAGAGCCGGAACGCGCGCGCGAGCCCGTCCGCGCCGTCCCGCGCCTGCTCCGGCGTCATGCGCGGGTCGGCCGCGTTGAGCTGCTCCAGCGCCAGCAGCCGGTGCATCTCGCTCTGGCCGCCGTCCAGCATCATCCGGCGGACGAACATCAGCCCGACGACACTGGTGAACGACGCCCGGTACCGCAGCTGGTTCGGCTTCGGGAACACCTCCCGGACCGCGCCGAGCCCCTTCAGCACCCGCAGCCGGTTCTCGAACACCTCAGGCGGGTAGCGCCGGCACACGTACCGCATCTGCTCGCGGCTCAGCCCGTCCTCGCCCGCGTCGGCGAACGCCGCGAGCAGCGTCTCGGCGACGTCCACCAGTTCCGGATCGTCGACTACGGCGCCGCTGTCGCGCGCCAGCGCCGCGAACATCTGCCGGTAGACGCCCAGCACCGCCTCGCCGACCAGGACATCGTCCAGGCTGGCGGCGGCGTTCTCGGAGCTGGGGGACACGGCGCACTACGGTACGACCCCCGCGCCCCCAACGCAGAATCGAGGCGCCCCCGCCGTGGCCGGCCCGCGCATCCGCGCGGTGCGGATGCGCGGGACCCGGCTCAGGCGGACGGGGCGGGGTGGGGGATGGACTTGTGCTCCAGGTAGGCGCGCATCCCCTCGGGGCCCAGCTCGCGGCCCATGCCGCTGTTCTTGTACCCGCCGAACGGGGTGTTCGGGTCGAGGGTGTACATGTTGACGCCGCAGCTGCCGGTGCGGATGCGGCGGGCGACGTCGACGCCGTGGTCGACGTCGGACGTCCAGACCGAGCCGCCGAGGCCGTAGTCGCTGTCGTTGGCGATCTTGACGGCGTCGGCCTCGTCCTCGTAGGGGATGAGGACGAGCACCGGGCCGAAGATCTCCTCGCGGGCGATGCGCATGTCGTTGCCGACGCCGCCGAACACGGTCGGGGCCACGTACCAGCCGCGGTCGTGCGGCCGGTCGAGGCCGCCGGTGATCAGCTTGGCGCCCTCGTCCTGGCCGATGCGGATGTAGTTCTCCACGCGCTCCTGCTGCCGCTTGGCGACGAGCGGGCCGATCTCGGTGGCGTAGTCGGCGGGGTCGCCCACGTTGAGGCCGCCGACCATGGCGGCGAGGGCGTCGGCGACCTCGTCGTAGCGGCGGCGGGACGCGAGGATGCGGGTCTGCGCGGCGCACGCCTCGCCGTTGTTCATCAGCGACGCCAGCTTGAAGCCCTCGATGGTGGACGCCAGGTCCGCGTCGTCCAGGATGATCGCGGCCGACTTGCCGCCGAGCTCCAGGGTGACGCGCTTCAGCTGCTCGCCGCAGACCGCGCCGATCTTGCGTCCGGCGGCGGTGGAGCCGGTGAACGACACCTTGTCGACGTCGGGGTGCGCGACGAGGTAGGCGCCGACCTCGCGCCCGGCCGGGACGAAGTTGACGACCCCTTCGGGGATGCCGGCCTCGCGGATCCACTCGGCGAGCAGGAAGGTGTCGAGGGGCGTCTCGGGGGACGGCTTCGCCACCACCGTGCAGCCGGCGATGAGCGCGGGCGCGAGCTTCAGCATCAGCGTGAACTGCGGGACGTTCCACGGGACGATCGCCGCGACGACGCCGACCGGCTCCTGGGTGACCGTGACCGGCCCCAGCATGCCCTGCCGCTCCTCCTCCCACGTGTAGGTGGCGGCGAGGTCCACGTAGTACTGCAGGACCATCTGCGGGATGGCGGCCTGCCCGAACACCGAGAACATGATGGGCGAGCCCATCTCGGCGGTGCAGAGGTCGGCCATCTCCTGCTGCCGCTCCGCGTAGATCGCCGAGAGGCGCCCGACGATCTCGGCGCGCTCGGCGGGCGTCATCCGGGGCCAGGGGCCCTCGTCGAACGCGCGCCGCGCCGCTGCCACCGCCGCGTCGATGTCGCCCTCGGTGCCCTCCGGCACCCGCCCGATGACCTCCTCGGTGTGCGGGGAGATGACGTCGATCGTGCCGGTGCCGGCCGGGGCGGCCCACTCGCCGCCGATGAACAGCCGATCGTGCTCGCGCATGGTGCTGTGCCTCCCTGCCCGACGGGGCGAGTTCGGGTAACCGAATGCTTGCTTGGGCACAGCATCGCATGAGGTCCCGGGGCGTTGGCAAGAGCAATGAGACTCGCGTCTCATCTCGCCGCCGCGTCCTAGCGGAGGTGGGCGTTCGGAGTGCGGGCCCGGGAGGCCAGCTCGGGCACCTCCAGGAGCTCCACTCCGGCGGCTTCCAGGAGTTCCGCGCCCACGCCGGCCGCGAAGAGGGCCGGTTCCCGCCAGGCGAACACGACCCGCCGCAGGCCCGCGGCGATGATCAGTTCGGCGCAGGGGCGCGGGCGGGACGCCCGGTGCCCGCAGGGCTCCAGGGACGTGTAGATCGTCGCGCCGGCCAGATCCCCGGCGGTCTTGGCCAGGGCCGCCTCCTCGGCGTGGTCGAGCGGGTCCTTCTCGCGGGAGAATCCGCGCGCCACCTCCCGGCCGTCCGGCCCGACGATCACCGCGCCGACGGAGAAGGCGGTGCCGGACGGCGGGCACAGTTCCGCGAGATCGCAGGCCAGCTCCAGCCAGCCGTGATCATCCACGCGCCGCTCCGATGCGGTACCGCAGCAGCGCCAGGTCGCCGATCCGGGTGGCGTCCTCCAGGCGCATCGGATGGTCCGGGGACTGCGGGAACACCCCGGAGCGGACGAAACGCGGCGCGGACGGGTCGCCGATGAAGAACGGCGCGATCACGAGCTGCAGTTCGTCCACCAGCCCGGACGTCAGGAAGAGGGTGTGCACGCCGCCGCCCCCCTCGACCATCAGCCGGCGGACGCCCCGCGCCGCCAGATCGCCCAGGACGGCCGGGAGGCCGAGCGGGTCGCCCGCGTCCACCACCTCGGCCAGGCCGTCCAGGCGCGGCGCCAGCTCCGCGGCCGCGGCGGACGGGGCGTAGACCAGCTTCGGCGCCTCGCCCGTCGTGAAGAACCGGGCGGCCGGGTCCAGGTCGCCGCTCCAGGTCAGCGTGACCTTGGTCAGGTCGGCGGGCAGCCCCCGCGCGGCGCGGTGCTCCCGGCGCGCGGTGGAGCGGATCAGCAGCTTCGGGTCGTCGGCCCGCACGGTTCCGGCGCCGACGAGGATCGCGTCGCATCCCGCGCGCACCGCGTCGACCCTGTCGAAGTCCGCCGCGCTGGACAGCCGCAGCCGCTCGGGGCCCGCGTCGTCGATATAGCCGTCGGCGGACATCGCGCAGCTCAGCAGCACGTAGGGACGATCACTCACGACGCAACCCTACGGGAGCCGCCGGGATGCGGCGGTCGAAGATCCTTTGGGGCGGCTCGGCGTTTCTGCGCAGGATGTGTCGGAGGGGGTGCCTATGGTTGCTGCGACATGCGAATCCTGCACACCTCCGACTGGCATCTCGGCAGATCGTTCCACCGCGAGGACCTGCTGGCCGCGCAGGCGGCGTTCGTCGACCACCTGGTCGAGACGGTCGCGGCGGAGCGGGTCGAGTGCGTGCTCGTCTCCGGGGACGTCTACGACCGGGCGCTGCCCGCCGTCGACGCCGTGAAGCTGTGCGACGAGGCCCTCGCACGGCTCGCCGAACGCGCCCGGGTGGTGCTCATCGCCGGCAACCACGACTCGGCGCGCCGGCTCGGGTTCGGGTCCGCGCTGATGGACAAGGCGGGTGTGCACGTCCGCACCGACTTCGCGACCGTGGGGCGGCCCGTCGTCGTCGGCGACGCCGCGATCTACGGCATCCCGTACCTGGAGCCCGAACTCGTCCGGCACCCCTGGGACCTGGACGAGCGGAGCCACGCCGCCGCGCTGACCGAGGCCATGCGCCGCGTCCGGGAGGACGCCGCGGGCCGCAGGGAGCGCTCGGTCGTGCTGGCGCACGCGTTCGTGACGGGCGGCGAGTCCAGCGAGAGCGAGCGCGACATCTCGGTCGGCGGGTCGTCGCAGGTGTCGGCGTCGGTGTTCGACGGCGTCGGCTACGCGGCGCTCGGGCATCTGCACGGCGCCTGGCGCATCACCGACCGCGTCCGCTACTCGGGTTCGCCGCTCGCCTACTCGTTCTCCGAGGAGAAGCACGTCAAGGGCTCCTGGCTGATCGATCTCACGGCGGACGGCGTCGCGGGCGAGTTCGTGCCGGCGCCCGTCCCGCGCCGCCTCGCCCGGCTGCGCGGCCGCATCGACGACCTGCTCGCCGACCCGTCCCACGACGCCCTCGAAGACCGCTGGCTGCAGGTGACGCTGACCGACGCGCGCCGCCCGTCCGCCGCGATGGAACGGCTCCGCCGCCGCTTCCCGCACACGCTCGTCCTCGGCTTCGACCCCGAGGGCGGCGGGACGGACGGCACCCGCACCTGGTCCGAACGCGTCCGCGAACGCTCCGCCCTCGACGTCGCCGGCGACTTCGTCGCGGAGGTCACCGACGGCCCCGCGACCGACGCCGAGCGCGCCCTCCTCCGCGAGGCGTTCGAGGCCTGCCGCCAGAAGGAGGCCCTCGCGTGACCGCCCACCGCGCCCCGGCCGAGGGCCGGGCTCCCCGGGCGGGCGCCGCCGTGGCCGGGCCGGGAGCGAGGCGGGCCGGATGAGGCTGCATCGGCTGGAGGTCGCGGCGTTCGGGCCCTTCTCCGGCACCGAGGTGATCGACTTCGACGCCCTGTCCGGCGCCGGGCTCTTCCTCATCCAGGGGCGGACGGGGGCGGGCAAGACGAGCATCCTGGACGCGGTGTGCTTCGCCCTCTACGGGCAGGTGCCCGGCGTGCGCAACGCGGTGAAGGGGCTGCGCAGCGACCACGCGCCGCCCGGCGCCGGGCCGCGCGTGGTGCTGGAGACGACGATCCGGGGCCGCCGGCTGCGGATCACGCGGTCGCCCGCGTGGGAGCGGCCGAAGCTGCGCGGGTCCGGGACGACGACCGAGCACGCCAAGGTCGTCCTGGAGGAGTTCGAGCACGGCGCGTGGACGGGGCTCACCACGCGGCTGGACGAGGCGGGCGACCTGGTGTCGCGGATGCTCGGGATGAACGCCGTCCAGTTCTGCCAGGTGGCGCTGCTGCCGCAGGGGGAGTTCGCCGGGTTCCTGCGCGCCGGCGCGGACGAGCGCCGCAAGGTCCTGGAGCGGCTGTTCGCGGCCGAGGTGTTCACGCAGGTCGAGAAGTGGCTGGCCGACCGGCGCGCCGCGACCGGGCGGGCCGCCGCCGAGCTGAGCTCCGCGGCGGTGTCGATCGCCGACCGGATCGCGGAGGCGACGGGCGCCGCGTCGCCGCGCGGCGAGCGCCCGGCCGTCCCGCAGCCGCGCCGCGCGGAACCGGCCGTGGAGCCCTTCGCCGAGGTCGAGGCGCTGCCCGCGTGGGCGGCCGAGCTGGCCGCCGGGCACGCCGACATCCGCGCGGCCGCCGAGGAGCTGCGGGCGGGCGTCACGGCGACGCTGCACGCGGCCCGCGAGGCCCTCGACGAGGGAAGGGCGCTCGCCGGGCGGCAGCAGAGCCACGCCGAGGCCGTCGCCCGACGCGACGCCCTGGCCGGGCACGCGGAGGAGAAGTCGCGGATGGCGTCGCGGCTCGACGCCGCGGCCCGCGCCGCCCGGGTCGTCCCGCTGGTGAAGGACGTCGGTGACCGGCACGGCCGCGCGGTGCAGGCGCGCCGCTGGGCGGAGGAGACCCGGGCCGAGGTCGCCGCGCTGCTGCCGCCGAAGGCGCCGGAGGACGTCCTCGCCAAGGCGGAGCGCGACCGCCGCGACGAGGCCGCCGCGCTGGAGGGCGGGCGCGCCACGGCCGCCCGGCTCCGCGACATCGAGCGGCAGCGGGAGACGCTGGCCGCCGAGCTGCGCCGCCGGGAGCCGCAGGAGGCGCGGGCCGCCGCCGCGCTGGCGGAGCTTCCCGGCATCGTGGCCGCCGTCCGGGCCGAGCTGGACGAGACCAGGATCGCGGCGGCGGGCCTCAACGGGGCCGAGGCCGCCGTCCGGGACGTCCGGCGCAGGCTCGACGCCGCGCACCGCCGCGACCAGGTCGAAAGCCTGCTCACCGCCGCCGAGGAGGCGCAGCGCGCCGCGGTCGACGCCGCGCAGGAGGCCCGCGACCGCGCCCAGGAGCTCCGGCAGGCGCGACTGGACGGCATGGCCGCCGTCCTCGCCGCGGAGCTGGCGGACGGTGAGCCGTGCCGGGTCTGCGGTTCCACCGAGCATCCCGCGCCCGTCGCCTCGCTCGCCGTCGTCCCGACCGAGGACGAGGTCGACCGCGCCCAGGCCGCCTACGAGCAGGCGCAGGAGCGGCGGGAGAAGCAGACCGGCGAGGTGGAGTCGCGGCGGTCCGAACGCGACCAGCTGGCGGAGACGGCCGGGGACGCGCCCGCCGCCGTCCTCGCCGCGGAACTCGCCGAGGCCCAGGAGGCGCTCGACGCCGCCATGGCGCGGGCGGCGGAGGCCGAGCGGCTGGAGACCGTGCTCCACCGGCACGAACAGGAACTCGACCAGGCCCGGGACGAGCACGACCGGGTGTCCCGGCTGCTCACCGAGAACCGCGCGCAGGGCAGGGAACTGGCCGCCGAGCAGGCGCGCCTCACCGCCGACCTCGACAAGGCGCGCGGCGACGACCCGACCCTGGAGGCGCGCATCGCCCGCCTCACCCGCGAGGCCGACGCGCTGGGCGAGGCCGTCGAGGCGTCGCGCGCCTCCGGCCGCGCCGACGAGGAGCTGTCCGCCGCCCGCGCGAGGGCGAGGCGGGAGGCCGAGGAGCAGGGGTTCGGGACGCCCGACGAGGTCCTCGAGGCCGCGCTGCCCGACGAGGACCAGGGCGGCCTCCGCGACCGGATCCGGCAGTGGGACGACCAGGAGGCCCAGGTCCGCGCCCTGCTCAGGGACCCGGCGCTCATCGAGGCCGCCGACGCGCTCGCCCCCGACCTGCCCGCCCTCGAAGCGGCCGTGCGGGCGGCCGAGGCGGCGCACACGGAGGCGGCGAGTGCCGCCGACCGCGCCGGGTACCGCTGCGACCGCCTCGCCGAACTGCGCGGGCAGCTCACCGGCGCCGTCGCCGAATGGCGGCCCGCCGCCGAACGCCACGAGGTCGCCGAGCGGCTCGCCGGGCTGGCGTCCGGCAAGCACCCCGCGAACCGGCACGCCATGTCGCTGTCGGCGTACGTTCTCGCCGCCCGCCTCGAACAGGTCGTCGCCGCCGCGAACGAGCGCCTGTCCCGCATGTCCGGGGGCCGCTACGCCCTCGTCCACACCACCGGGAAGGCGGCCGGCGACCGCACGAAGGGCGCGGGCGGCCTCGGCCTCCGCGTCGCCGACGCCTGGACGGGCCTGACCCGCGACCCGGTCACCCTCTCGGGCGGCGAGTCGTTCATCACCTCGCTGTCCCTGGCGCTCGGCCTCGCCGATGTCGTCACCGCCGAGGCCGGCGGCACCGAGATCGGCACGCTGTTCGTCGACGAGGGCTTCGGCACCCTCGACGAGGAGACGCTCGACGAGGTCATGGACGTCCTGGACGGCCTGCGCGACGGCGGCCGGGCGGTCGGCATCGTCAGCCATGTCGCGGAGCTGCGCGCCCGCATCCCCGCGCAGCTCCGCGTCACCAAGGACCGCGCCGGCTCCACCGCGCGGATCATCGTCTGACCGGCGCCTCCGCGGCCAGCCCGAACGCCTCGAACAGCGCCGGGTCCTGGAACGCCACGATCCGGGCGATCGACGGTCCGGAGACGGTCAGCACCTGGATGGAGTGCGGGCGCCCGTCCAGGTACACGGCGGCGGCGGGCTGTTCGTTCGCCGCCGTCGGGACGAGCCGCCACGTGTCCGCCCCGCAGCGGGTCGCGAAGATGCGGGCCAGGAAACGGCTGACGTCGAGCCGTCCCCGGAACCAGGTCGGCCGCGGCGGCATCTCCAGGATCGCGTCGTCGCGCAGCAGCGCGGTGATCGTGGCGACGTCGGCGTTCTCGAACGCGCTGACGTAGCGGTCCAGGAGCCGCCGGGCGTCCGGCTCCGCGGGCTCGACGACCCGTCCGGTGTCGGCCTCCGCCAGCCGTGCCCGCGCCCGCTGCAGGATGCTGTTCACCGCCGCCGTGGACGTGCCGAGCGCCTCGGCGACCTCCGCGGCCCGCCACGCCAGCACGTCCCGCAGGATCAGCACCGCCCGCTGCCGCGGCGGCAGCAGCTGCAGCGCGGCGACGAACGCGAGCCGCACGCTGTCGCGGGAGACGGCGATGGCGGCCGGGTCCAGGGCGTCCGGCCACGGCTGCAGCCACGCGTTCCGGTCCGCCGGCGGGTCGAGCGGACCCTCCGGGGCGTCGCTCGGCTGCCCGAGCGACGACGGCAGCGGGCGCCGCGCCGACAGGGCGAGCGCGTCCAGGCACGCGTTCGTCGCGATCCGGTACAGCCAGCCGCGCAGCGGCCCGCGCCGCTCGTCGAACGTGCCGCGGGACCGCCACGCCCGCAGCAGCGTCTCCTGCACCGCGTCCTCGGCGTCGTGGACGGAGCCGAGCATCCGGTAGCAGTGGGCCAGCAGCTCCCGCCGGTACGGGTCGGTGCGGCCCGCGAACTCGTCGGCCGTCGTCATGACCGGATCATCTCCGACGGGACGGGTGCCGCGGAACCGGCGGAGACGGGGGCGCGGCGGCCGGACGTGCCGAGCCCGGCGAGCGCGGCGGCGAGCGCGATCGCGCCGAGCACGCCGACGGCGGGCGCGAACCCGTCGGTGAAGGCGCGCGGCGAGGCGTACCCGCCGGACGCGGCGAACACCGCGGCGGACACCGCGATCCCGAACGTCCCGCCGAGCTGGCGCAGCGTGTTGAACGTGCCGGCCGCGACGCCGATCGCGGGCACCGACCCGATGACCGCGTTCTGCGCCGCCGGCATGGCGAGCGACACCCCGACCCCGGCGAGCACCAGCGGCGGGACGAGCGCGGCGTAGTCCAGGCCCGGCGCCGCGATCAGCGCGATCCACCCGAACGCGGCCGCCTCCAGCAGCAGCCCGCCGGTGAGCAGCGGACGCTCCCCGAACCGGGCGACGAGCGCGCCCGCGAGCGGCGCGACGACGAACAGGGTGACGGTCCAGGGCACGAGCCGCAGCCCGGTGCCGAGCGGGCCGTGGCCGAGCCCGACCTGCAGGAACTGCGCGAAGAAGAACGCCGCGCCGAAGATCGCGGCGTAGAGCAGGAACCCGGCCGCGTTCCCGGCGGCGAAGGCGGGCACCCGGAAGTAGCGCATCGGCAGCATCGGTTCGGCGGCGCGCCGCTCCCACAGCACGAACGCGACGGTCAGCACGGCCCCGGCGGCGAGCGCGCCGGCGACCTCGGGGGCGGCCCAGCCGGCGGCGTTCCCGCGGACGAGCCCCCACACGAGGCCGAGCGCCGCGCCCGCCACGAGGACGGCGCCGCCGGGGTCCGCCCGCCGCGCGGCGCCCCGGCTCTCCGGCACGAACGCGCGGACGAGCAGGATCAGCACCGGGCCGAGCGGGACGTTCAGCCAGAAGATCCACTGCCAGCTGAGGCCCTCGGTGATCGCGCCGCCGACGAGCGGCCCGCAGAGCGTGGCGAGCCCGGTCACCCCGCTGAAGACCCCGAGGGCGCGGGCGCGCCGCTCCGCCGGGTAGGCCGCGCTGAGCAGCGCCATCGCGTGCGGCAGGACCATCGCGGCGCCGGCGCCCTGCACCGCCCGCGCCGCGATCAGCGTGCCGACGCCCGGCGCGAGCGCGCACGCCGCCGACGCGGCCGTGAACACCGCGAGCCCGGCGCCGAGGACGCGGCGGCGCCCGTGGCGGTCGCCGAGCGCCGACGCCGGCATCAGCAGGACGGCGAAGGTGAGCGTGAAGGCGTTGACGGTCCATTCGAGGGTCTCGATCGAGGCGCCGAGACCCGTGCGTGTATCGTGTCGAGGGCGGTCGTCACCACGAGCATGTCGAGCAAGATCATCAGCGCTGCCGCCGATGTCAGCGCGAGCACCCGGCCCTCGGTGGAAATCCTGCGCATGTGGCCTCCCGGCCGTCGAGTAGCGGTGAGGGCGGACGGCCCTCACGGGTACTACCGGGCGGGAGGCCGGAACTCATCGGCCGGGCGTCACGAGATGTACTGGAGGATCACGTTGTGGACGTGGTGGCTCTTGTCGCTGCCGCGGAACTCGATCTCGTAGGTGTGCGTGCCCACGTTGATCGCGATCGAGCCGGTGGAGAAGTAGGACCCGGCCCACGACTTGTTGCTGACCACGCTCACCGACGTGATCTTGGAGTAGGGCACGCTGGTGATCGCGTACTTCTTGCCGGCGAAGCTCTTGTCCTGGATGATCACGCGCCGGTCGGTGAGGCCGACGAACCCGGTGCCCGCCCCGACCGCGTCGTAGACGGCGATGATCTGCTCGCCGGGGATCAGCCCGCTCTCGATCTGCTTGAGCTGGCTAGACCTGTCGTGGTCGATCTCGTCGCCCATCGGTCCCTCCGGTGTTCGGTGTGCCGTTCGACGGACGCGCGGTCCGTCCCGTTCCGTACGGAGTGTCTCAGCCGCGGCGCGGGGACCGGGCCGCTTCGAGGAAGCCGACGCACCGGCCGAGCAACGCGATCAGCGTCTCCCGCTCGGCCTCGTCGAACTCGGCGGCGAGCCCCCGTTCGAGCTTGACCGCGCGGGCGTCGGCGTCGGCGAGCGCCTTCTCGCCCGCGGCGGTGAGCCGGGTCTCCAGGACGTTGCGGTGCCACTCGTGCGGCGTCCGCTCGATCAGCCCGCCTTCCTGGAGGTTCTTCAGGACGGTGTTCATCGTCGGCGGGGTGACGGCGCACGCGCGCGCGAGCGCGGCGGCCGACATGCCGGGGTTCTCGGCGAGCCGGAGCAGGGCGGAGTACTGCGGCACGGTGAGCCCGCTCGTCTTCAGCGCCGCCTGCTTGGCTCCGCTGAGCGCCTGCTCGGCGCGCTTGAGGTGGGAGCCGATCCGCTCCGGGACGGGCATCGAGGTCATGCCCGCATCGTATCCAGCCGCCGAACGGAAGACCGTTGACGAGCATTAGAACTCTAACTATCGTATGTACGCGTTCTAATGATCTACCACGAATGGAGACGTTCATGTCCCCCTTCCAGCGCTCCGCCGCGGCCGTGGGCGCGGCCCTCGCGGTGGCGGTCCTCCCGGCGTCCGCCGCCATGGCACCGCCCGCCGCCGCCCGCGAGGTCGCCCACCGGGCGCCGATCTCCACGGCCTACGTCCTGCCGGGCGACCGCGTGTACCCCGAGGGCGTCGCCGCGGACCCCCGCGGCGACGCGCTCTACGCCGGATCCTTCGAGGACGGCACCGTGTACCGGATGCGGCCGGGCCGCCGCGTGGCCGAGGTGTTCCTCCCGGCCGGCGCGGACGGCCGGCACACCGCCAACGGCCTCAAGGTCGACCGGGCCGGACGGCTGTGGGTGGCCGACTCCACGTCCGGGGTATCGGTGTACGACACGCGGACCCGCCGCCTCCTGGCGCGGTTCACCGTCCCCGGCGGCGGCGGCCGGTTCGTCAACGACCTCGCCATCGCCCCGGGCGGAAGCGCCTACCTGACCGACAGCGCCCGTTCCGTCGTCTACCGCGTCACACCGCGCGACCTGGCCGAAGCCCTCGGCGGACGCGCGACACTCGCGGTGGCCTTCGACCTGGACGACGTCCTCGAACCGCACCGTCCCGGAGACTTCACCCTCAACGGGATCGTCGCCGACCCCGCGGGCCGCTACCTGCTGACCGGCGACATGCTCGGCGGAGACCTGTACCGCCTCGACCTCGCGACCGGCGCCATCCGCGAAGTCGCCCTGGAGGGAGGCGACATGCACAACGCCGACGGGCTCGAACTCCAGCACGGGCGGCTCTGGACGGCCCACAACGTCGACAACGTCATCAACCGCTGGCGCATCACGTCCGGCGGGACCGGGGCCAGCCTGGAGCGCACCCTCAAGGACGCGTCCCTGCAGGTTCCGACGACGCTCGTCCGCCGCCACGGAACCCTCTACGTGGTGCGCTCCCAGTTCGACAAGGGCGGCCCGCTCGGCGCCGGCACCCCCGAGATCCCCTTCACCATCGCCGCCGTCCGCGGAGTCTGAGACGCCGAAGATGCACGCGCCGGCGGGGGACACCTCGCCCAGCGATGCGGCAAAAAAACTAGTGTAATTGGTCAAAATATGGCCGTGCAGGCGGGGGTCGCAGTGCCGGCGCGCGTCCCCCGCCTCTCGGCCCCGCACTTCTCTGACCAGCAAGGTTATGCGGACAGTCGATGTTGTGCGGTGCTTCACACCTCCCGCCTATGGACCTGGACCGGGTTGAGCAATTAAACCTAATGCTCTCGTGAAAATTAAGACCCGGAAGGGGTCGGCAGGATGGATGGAGCAAGATCGAGGGCGCTGGTCGCGGCGATCGCGTTCGCGCTCGCGCTGACCGTGTCGCTGTGGACGATTCCACGCGGCAGCGGCGCGGCCGAGGCATCGCACGCGGCGGAGTCCTCACAGGCGGCGGAGCCGGCCGGGGCCGCGCAGCCGCTCGCCGCGGAGAACGGCGGAACATCGCACGACGCGTCCGGCGGCGGTGCGGACGGCTGGAAGGCCATGGACGACGCCATGGCGAAGCGGGACAAGAGCTTCCCCGCGGCGACCAAGGGCCAGGGCGGGCAGGACCTCGTCCCCAAGGTGCTGGCTGACGGCACCAAGGAGTTCCACATGACGGCCGCGCCCGTGAAGTGGGAAGTGGAGCCCGGCAAGGTCGTGGACGCCTGGGGCTTCAACGGCATGGTGCCCGGCCCGACGATCCGCGCGAACGTCGGCGACAAGGTCCGCATCGTGGTCAAGAACGAGCTGCCCGAGCCGACCAGCGTCCACTGGCACGGCATCCAGCTGCCCAACAAGATGGACGGCGTCCCCAACGTCACCCAGGACTCGATCAAGCCGGGCAAGTCGTTCGCCTACGAGTTCCCGGTGACCCGGATCCAGGACACCTGGTACCACTCCCACTACGACGGTGTGAAGCAGGTGAGCAGCGGGCTGTGGGGCGCGATCCAGTTCGGTGACATGCCCACTCCGAACAAGGAGAAGGTGGCGCAGAAGCAGATCATCCAGATCCAGGACTCCGGCGTCATCGGGATGACGCTCAACGGCAAGGGGTTCCCCGCCACCAAGCCGCTGAAGGCCAAGCTGGGCGACTGGGTGCAGGTCACCTACGTCAACGCGGGCACCATGGCCCACCCGATGCACCTCCACGGTGTGGACCAGGTGATCATCGCCAAGGACGGGTTCCCCCTGGAGCAGACCTACAAGGCCGACACGATCAACGTCGCGCCGGGCGAGCGCTACACCGTCCTGATCCACGCCGATCAGCCGGGCAAGTGGATCTGGCACTGCCACATCTTCCCCCACGCCGAAGGCCCCCAGGGCATGTTCGGCCTGGTCATGGAGATGCAGATCAGCTGACCGAGGCGAGCGCGGCCGCCGCGCGCGGCCCGTACGACCGCCCATACCCCCCATTTCGCAATCTGGAGTAAGGCAATGCCCATCACACCCCCGCCGGATCACCCGGCACCGGACAGACCGTCCGGCCGCACCGCCCGCACCGCCCGCACCGCCCGCACCGCCCGCGGCCGCTGGGTCGCGGCCCTGAACGGGTTCCTGCCCGCCATCAGCGCGGCGCTCGCCCTCGGCCTGATCGTCGGGCTGCTCATGGTCAGCGCGTCGCCCGGCCACGAGAACGGCACGCTGGCCTCGGCGGCCGACGCCGCCCCGGCCGCCTCCGCAGGCGGCGGCGCAGCCCTTCCCGGGAAGGGCAAGAAGGTCACCCTCGACTTCGAAGAGGGCGACATGTACATCAAGCCGAACAAGGTCACCGTCCCGGCCGGCGCCGACGTCACCGTGAACGTCGTCAACAAGGGCAGCCAGGCGCACACCCTGAGCCTGCTGGGCAAGACGAGCAACCAGCTCCAGCCCGGCAAGTCCGAGACGCAGCACTGGGGCGTGCTGACCCAGTCCACCCAGGCGTGGTGCGTCATCCCCGGCCACAAGGAGGCCGGCATGCTCGTCGAGGTCACCGTGACCGGCGGCGAGAGCGCCTCGACGGCCGCCGCGGGCGGCACCGACGCGGCCGCGACCGGGGCCGGCGCCACCGGCGACTCCGCGAACGCCAAGATCGACCCGGCCGCCAAGCCCGCCGCCGGGTGGAAGCCGCACGACCCGACGGCGCCCGCCAACGACGGCAAGGACGTCCACGAGGTCACCTTCACCGTCACCGAGCAGGAGACCGAGGTCGCCCCCGGTGTGAAGCAGACCCGGTGGACCTACAACGGCACCGCGCCCGGCCCCACACTGCGCGGCAACGTCGGCGACACCTTCCGGATCAAGCTCGTCAACAAGGGCTCGATGGGGCACTCCGTCGACTTCCACGCCTCGAAGGTCGCGCCGAACGTCCAGATGAGGACGATCAAGCCCGGGGAGACGCTCGTCTACGAGTTCAAGGCGCAGTTCGCCGGCATCTTCACCTACCACTGCGGCTCCGACCCGATGATCTACCACATGGGCAACGGCATGCACGGCGCCGTGATCATCGACCCGCCGAAGCTCGACAAGGTCGACAAGGAGCTGGTGCTCGTGCAGTCCGAGCTGTACCTCGGGCCGCAGGGCAAGCCCGGCGACATGAAGAAGATGCTGGCCGGCGAGTACGACGCGGTCGTCTTCAACGGCTACCACAACCAGTACGTCCACGCCCCGATCAAGGTGAAGCCCGGGGACCGGGTCCGCGTGTGGGTGGACGACGGCGGCCCCAACGAGAACATCGCCTTCCATGTCGTCGGGACGATCTTCGACACGGTCTGGAAGGACGGCGCCTACAGGGTGCGCAAGGACAACGCCGACAAGGGCGGCGCGCAGGTCCTCGACCTGCAGCCCACGCAGGGCGGCTTCGTCGAGTTCACCCTCCCCGACGCCGGCACCTACCCGTTCCTCGGCCACAAGATGCAGAACATGGCCGCCGGCGGCGTCGGCGTCTTCCAGGTCGGCTGATCCACCCTCAGGAGGTGACCATGACAACCATCGAGAGCAGCGGCACGACGGCCGCCCCGGCGTTCTCGGCCGTGCCCACGGCCAGGCGCGTCGCGGCGATCGGCTCGGTCCTCGCCGCGTTCATCCACTACGCCGTCGTGCCGGAGCACGTGAACGAATGGTGGGCGTACGGCGTCTTCTTCAGCGCCGTCGGCATGTTCCAGCTCGTCTGGGCCGTGCTCGCCTACACCGGGAAGGAGCGGCCGCTGCTGCTGTCCGGGCTCGCCGTCAACCTCGGCGTCCTCGCCCTGTGGGTGGTGAGCCGCACCGCCGGACTGCCCTTCGGCCCGGAGTCGGGCGAGGCGGAGGCGGTCGGCGTCCTCGACGTGCTGAGCGGCGTCGCCGAACTGGCGCTGGTCGGCGGGATCCTGCTCGCCCTGCGCCGCTCGCGTCCCAAGCCGGAGCGTTCCGGGGCGGAGCGTTCCGGGGCGGCCGCGGAGGAATCGGCGGAGCGGAGCGGCTGAACGCCGCCCGGCCCGGCCGTTGGCTCGCGGACGCCCGAAAGGGGGCCCGCGGGCCTTCCGCGCGTCCGGACCGTCAGCCCCCGGCCTCGCCGTCCGTCTGATCGGTCCCGCCGTCCGCCGAGGCGGCCTCGCCGTCCGTCTGATCCGCCTTGTCGTCCGGCTGATCGGCCTCGCCGTCCGTCTCGGCGGCGCGGCGCAGGTACGCAAGGCAGAGGTGCGGCTCCACCAGCGGATCGAGCCGATCCGCCACCAGCGGCACGTCCATTTCGGCGAGCGCGCCCTGGATCAGGCCGAGGTGCAGCCTGCACACCACGTCCGCATGCTGCTCGGCGACCGTGCCGAAGGGGCAGTTGCGCACCCGGATGCGGATCTCGTCCGGGTCCGCATGGTCGGTGTCGTGTTCGAACTCGGGACTGAACCCGATGCCGGCCATCATCCGGTTGAGGCGTTTCAGGGCCTCGGCCGGGCCGAGACGCTGGAACGGCGCGGGCGCGTCGGCGAGATGGCGGCCCCAGGCGCGGCCCGCCTCCAGCGCGGCCCGCTCCGGATCGGGGAGCAGACCGGAGACCAGGCTCGCCAGCATCTCGGCGAGCAGCCGGTAGCTGTGCCGGCCGTCCACGGCCTCCGCCCGGTACATCATGCGCGGGCGGCCGGGCCGGTCGCGGTCCTCGGCCACCCGTTCCACCAGGCCGGCCTCGGCCAGCCCGTCGAGATGGAAGCGGGTCGTGTTGGGGTGCAGCCCGGCCCGCTCGGCGATATCGCGCACGCCCAGCGGAGCCGCGCCCGCCTCGCGGATCACCTGCAGGACCCGTGCGCGGCTGCCGCCGAGTCCCGCCTCGGCCACCGACGGCTCCGCGTCCACCCACTCGCGGTCGTCCATGCCTCCGAGTTTATGCATATCAACTAGTGAAAATCACGTGCCGACGGCGCACGATCGGGCGGCGCGGTCAGAGGTAGAGGCCGGTGCCGTGCTCGGGACGCTCGCTGGCGATGGCGTGCAGGTCTCGTTCGCGCATGACCAGGTAGTCCTCGCCCTGGATCTCGACCTCGTACTGGTCGCCCGGGTGGAACAGCACGCGGTCGCCGGGCTTGACGGTCCGCACGTGGTGGCCGACCCCGCAGACCTCGCCCCAGACCAGGCGGTTCTCCTGCTCCACGGTCGCGGGGATCACGATCCCGCCGGTGCTGCGGCGCTCGCCGCTGTCCTTCTCGACCTTGATCATGACCCGGTCGTGCAGCATCTGGACTTCGAACTTGGGCTCGGACACGCCGGCGAGTTTAGCCGTCCGCGCGGGTCAGGGCGTCCCACGAGCCCGCGATGATCTCCGGCAGCGCGGAGCGCTCGGGCCGCCAGCCGAGCTCGGCGCGGATCGCGGTGGCGTCGCAGACCAGCACCGGCGCCTCCGGCCGCGCCGGGCGGCGGCGGGCGGGCACCGGCCGGCGGGTCGCCCTCCCGACGGCGGCGACGACCTCGTGGACGGCCGTGCCGATGCCGCTGCCGACGTTGTAGACGCGGTCCTCGCCGGGCCGGACGGCCTCCAGCGCCCGCACGTAGGCGGCGGCGAGGTCGTCGACGTGCAGGTACTCGCGGACGGCGAGCCCGTCGCCGTTGATGTCGATGTGCGGGGCGCGCCCGGCGGCCACGGCGAGTGCCTTCGGGATCAGCCGGGTCTCGTCGGGGTCGATCCGGCCGTCCACCGATCCGGCGACGTTGAACGTGCGCAGCACGACCGCGCCGGCGGCGCCCGTCCGGGCGTGGTACCGGACGGCCTGCTCGGCGGCCAGCTTCGACGCCCCGTACGGGCTGGCGGGCGCGGTGGCCGCGGTCTCGGGGATCGGCTGCCGCTCCGGCGTCCCGTACACGGCGGCCGTGGACCCGAACACGATCCGGTCCGCGGCCACGGCCTCCAGCAGGTTCACCGTGCCCTGGACGTTCGCCGCGAAGTACCGCAGCGGCCGCTCGAACGATTCGCGGACGCGGGTGAGCGCAGCGAGATGGCACACCCCGTCGTACGGCCCGCGCGGCAGCCCGTCCGGGACGAGCAGATCACCGCGCACGGCGCGGACGCCGCCCGGCAGTTCGGCGTCCCGCCGCACCAGCCCGTCGACCTCGTGCCCGGCCGCGACCAGCCGCCGCCCGACCGCGTACCCGATGTATCCCGCCGCCCCCGTCACCAGTATGCGCATGCGGCCAGCATCGAGCCGCGGCGTCGCCCGGTTCAAGGCAGGGAGCGGAGCCTCGCGTAGACGCCGGGGTAGCCGGGTTCGGCGCAGCCGTAGCCCCAGGAGGTCAGCGCGGCGACCCGGCCGCGGACGATCAGCGGCCCGCCGCTGTCGAACTGGCACGTGTCGGCCCGGTCCGATCCGGCGCAGAGCATGTCGGACGGATCGAACGAGTCGCCGTAGGCCTCCCGGCACGCCGCGTCGCCCCGCAGCGGGACGTCCGCCGCCCGCAGCCGCGTGTTGAGCAGGTCGTTCTGGGACGTGAAGCCCCAGCCGAGGATCTTCCCCGTCCGGGCGGAGCCGGGCTGCCCGAGCGTGGCGAGGGGCCGGTTCACGGGCCGCGCGAGCGTGAGGACGGCGACGTCGTGGTGCAGGACGGTCTCGTCCTTGAACGAGGTCTCCCGGTACTCGGGATGGATGCGCAGCGACGTCACCGCGACCGTCTCGCCGCCCCCGCCGGTCAGGTCGTCCCGGCCGAAAGTGGCCGTGAGCAGGCCCGGCACCGAGCGGAACAGCGACACGCAGTGCCCCGCCGTGAGCACCTGGTCCGGTTTGATCAGCGCGCCGCCGCAGAACTGCCCGGACGGCCGGACGAAGAAGATCGGCGACCCCACCGCGGCCAGCCACGGGTACGCCGCCGACGACGCCGGGGCGCCGCCCACGATGGCGGACGCGGGGGCGGGCGCCAGCGGCAGCGCCGCGGCGGTGCCGGTCAGCGCGAGGGCGGCGCCGAGCGCGGCCGTCAGGAGGGGCCGGCGGGAGTGGAGGGCCATCTCGGCAATGTACGAGCATCGAAGGCCGGGTGCACGCTGTTCCGGACGGCCGGTTCCGGCGCCCGCTCCTCGTGCCGGGGGAACAGCACGAGCGCGAGCAGCGCCAGGATGAAGCCGCCCGCCCGCAACAGGAACGGGCCCGCGTCGCGCGGCCAGTCCTCGCCGAACAGGACACTGCTGGCGAGGAGCAGGTAGGACCGGCCGATGACGGTGAGCACGACC
This sequence comes from Actinomadura latina NBRC 106108, assembly GCF_001552195.1. Taxonomy (GTDB): domain Bacteria; phylum Actinomycetota; class Actinomycetes; order Streptosporangiales; family Streptosporangiaceae; genus Spirillospora; species Spirillospora latina. The sequence goes on along the minus strand of NZ_BCQS01000013.1, from coordinate 159,891 downwards.
GCGACGATCGCGACCCGGCAGCGCTGCAGCGCGACCTGCAGCTGCCCGAGCGCGATCGCGGCGAGGCCGATCGTCAGGTACGGGTAGGCGGACTGCAGCACCGCCTGGACGCTGCCGGTCTCCTGGTAGACGATCGAGATGCCGCGGACGCCGGCCTCGGCGAGCCCGGCGCACGCCCCGGCGCCGATCCCGTAGGCGACGCCGGCCAGCTTGCGGGCGTGCCGGCCGGTCGCGCGGCGGTCTCCGACCAGCCACACCAGCGCCGCGATGAGCACCGCGGGGGTGCAGATGGCGATCATCATCCAGGGCCGTGCGAGGGTGCCCGCCAGCGTGGCGTCGGCGTGCAGGTCGCCCTCCTCGGTGGCCGACAGCCCGATCAGCATCGTGGCGAGGACGAACAGCGCGACGCTCGTCCACTCCCGGACGCTGAGCCGCTCGCCGAGGAACCGCACCGCGTAGGCGACGAGCAGCACCAGGGCCACGGCGAAGATCGGCTGGGCGACGGCGAGCGGCATCGCGGAGAACGCCACGACCTCGTAGCCGAGGCCGAGGAACAGCAGCAGCCCGCCGCCGAGCCACAGCGGGTCGGTCAGCATGAGCCGGGCGACACGGAACGGGCGGCTGCCGCGCAGCGGCTCCATGCGGCGCGCGGAGGCGCGGAAGACGATGAAGGCGATGTAGTAGACGGTGGTCGCGATCAGTGCGAGGGCGGCATAACCCAGGTCGGAACCCATCGGGAGGAGCCTCTCGGTGGACGGGGACGGGGCATGTCGTTCGGCGCGCCATCGAATCGACCTTGCTCTCAGCCTGCCCCGTCGGCGTTCCCGTTGCAAGTGACCGCTTACCTGGAAATCAGTCGTATCCGCGGCCGGTGGTGGACGAAAGGCGCGTGACCAGTCCGCGTGGGACGAACCGGGCGGCGGCGGCGAGCGCCTTGTACTGCGCGCCCGGGATGCTGACCTCGACGCCGCGGCGCAGATCGCGGAGCGCGGTGTCCACGACGTCGTCCTTGTCCAGCCACATGAAGTCGGGCAGACCTGACATGTCCATCTGTGCGCGCTCGTGGAATTCGGTGTGCACGAAACCGGGACAGAGCGCCATCACCCGGACGCCGCCGCGCGACCGCTGCCGGAGGTCGGCCGCGATGCCCCGGCTGAAGCTCACCACCCACGCCTTGGACGCCCCGTAGGTGCCGCGCGTCGCGAACGCCGCCATCGACGAGACGTTGACCACCGCGCCCCGGCCGCGCTCCAGCATCCCCGGCAGGGCGGCGTGCGTGAGCCGCAGGACGGCCTCGCAGTGCACCTTCAGCATGGTCAGCTCGTCCGACACGGGGACGTCCAGGAACACGCCCTTGTTGCCGAACCCGGCGTTGTTGACCAGCAGGTCGACGTCCTTGCGGACGCGCTCCTCGGCAGCCGCCAGACCCTCCTCGGCGGACAGGTCGGCGGGCAGCGCCTCGGCGTGGACGGCGTACCGGCCGCGCAGCTCCGCGGCGGTCCGGTCCAGGCGTTCGGCGTCGCGGGCGAGCAGGACCAGGTCGAACCCGTCGGAGGCGAGGCGGCGGGCGAACGCGGCGCCGAGGCCCGCGGTCGCGCCGGTGATGAAGGCGGTCGGCATGCCTTCGAGCCTAAGCGGCCCGGTGCCTAAGCCGCGCCCCGGACGGTGAAGTGCCGCGGGTCGGGACGGCGCGTCGCGCGGCGGTAGGCGAAGGTGAACCCCGGCCAGTTGTTGACGACCGTGCCGTCGGCGGTCATGTACCAGCTCTGGCAGCCCGCCTCCCACACGGTCGTGCGCATCCGCTCGCGCATCTCCCGGGTGAAAGCGTCCTGCACGTCCGGCTTGACGTCGATCCAGGCGAGGCCGGCGCCGCGGAGCGCCTCCACGCAGCCGAGGACGTACCGGATCTGCGACTCCAGCATGTAGATGATCGAGTTGTGCCCGAGGTTGGTGTACGGGCCGTACAGCAGGAACAGGTTCGGGAAGCCGCTGACCGTGATGCCGAGATGCGCCTGCGCGCCGTCCCGCCACGCCTCGTTCAGCTCCCGGCCGTCCCGCCCGACGATCTTCATGGGGGAGAGGAACTCGGTGGACCGGAACCCCGTCCCGTACACGATGACGTCCACGTCGTACGCGCGGTTCGCCGTCTCGACCCCGGACGGCGTGATCCGCTCGATCGGGTCGGTGACGAGGTCGACGTTGGGCCGGGCGAGCGCCGGATAGTAGTCGCTGGAGATCAGGATCCGCTTGCAGCCCATCGGGTAGCCGGGGATGAGGGCATCCCGCAGCACCGGGTCCTCGACGCCGTCCCTCAGCGTGTCCTTGAACCGCTTCTCCAGCATCGCCATCAGCTTCGGGTACTTGATGAACCCCAGCGCCCGCGCCTCGTACGCGAGGTAGGTGTAGACGCGGTTCAGCTCCCACAACCCGGGCGTCTTCGCCATGACGGCCTGCTGCCACGTCCGGTACACCCGGTCCGGCTTGTCGATCACGTACGGCGCGGATCGCTGGAACAGCCGCAGTTCCGCCGCCTCCTTCGCGACCTCCGGGACGAACTGGATCGCGCTCGCGCCCGTCCCGATCACCGCGACCCGCTTGCCGCGCAGGTCGGCGCCGTGGTCCCAGCGGGCGGAGTGGAAGCTCGTCCCGGCGAAGGAGTCGCGTCCTTCGATCTCCGGCAGGACGGGCCGGTTCAGCTGCCCGCACGCCGAGACCAGCACCCGCGCCTCCAGGTCGCCGTCCGTCGTGGAGATCCGCCAGATCGCGGCGTCCTCGTCGAAGCGGGCCTCGGTGACCTCGGTACCGAACCGGATCTTCTCCAGCACCCCGTACTTGCGGGCGCAGTGCCACAGGTAGTCGAGGATCTCGGCCTGCGGCGGGAAGCGGCGCGTCCAGTCCGTCTTGCGCTCGAACGAGAACGAGTACAGGTGGGACGGGACGTCGCACGCCGCGCCCGGATAGGTGTTGTCCCGCCAGGTGCCGCCGAGCCCCTCGGCCTTCTCCAGGATCACCAGATCGCGGACGCCGGCCTCCCGGAGCCGGATCGCCATCCCGATCCCGCCGAACCCGCTTCCGATGATCACCACGCTGTGCGTCATGGCAGTCCCGAACCTCGTTCTACTCGGTACCCACCGAGCCTAGGTGACCATGAGGTCACTGAACAGATGCCCCCACCGCCCGGTTTCCGTCGGTGCCCTCCGCCGGCGTCCCGCCGTGCTCTGCGATCCTGGCCCGGATCAGGTGATGATCACCGGAAACGCCCGGAACCGTCGGTGGCTTCTGTAAAGATCACCTCTATGTCCGACGACCTGCGGGCGCATCTGGACGCGCTCAACGCGGCCCGTCGAGGCCGCGGCGGCCCGCCGCGGCATCACGCCCGCGCAGCTCGTGGAGCGCGGCGTGCCCGCGCACGGCCTCGGCCGGGACGGCTCGCTCGCCCGCGACATCGGCGCCTACCAGGCGGTGCTCGTCATCGAGGACCCGATGACCGTCCGGCTCACCTTCACCGGCGCGGACGGCCGGCCGCTGCGCACCGTCCCGGGCGCGCTCAAGGTCCCGTTCGCCGCCGAGATCAGGGAGCTGAAGTCCCTGGTGAGGCAGGTGCGCGCGACGCTCGCCGCCGACCACAGGATCAGCGACGAGACCGTGCTGGCGCGGATCAAGCGAGGCGCCTGACGGACCCGAGGACCGCTAGCCGATCAGGCCGAACTCGTGGGCGCGGAGGCCGGCCTGGAAACGGGAGTCGGCGTCCAGCAGCGTGAGGATCTCCGCGACGCGGCGTCGGTAGGTGCGCAGCGACAGGCCGAGCCGCCGCGCCGCCGCCTCGTCCTTCAGCCCGCCGCCGAGCAGCCGCAGGATGTGCCGGCTCTCCTCCGACAGCGCGGGCGGCCGGTCGCGGCGGTAGTCGGCCAGCTCGACCGCCGTCTCCCAGGTCGCCCGGTACAGCGAGACGACGCCGCGCACCACGCTCGGCGACCGGACGACCGTGTACTCGCGCACCCCGCCCTGTGCCGGGCCCGCGAGGATCGCGACCCGCCGGTCCACGATGATCGTCTCGTGCGGGAGCGGGGCCGGGCAGATCCGCACCCGCACCCCGGCCCGGTCCAGCTCGACCAGATGCCGCTCGGACTCCTCGTCCGCGAGCGCCGCCGGGCTGTAGAGCTTGCGGACGTCGGGCGCGACCCCCATGGCGTGCCGCTGCGCGACGATCCGCTCCCGGGAGCCGGGCAGCGCCCACGTGTTCATGTCGGTGGCGGCGCAGGCGAACTCCTCGCACGCGAGGAACAGCCGCCCGGCGCGCTCGATCAGCTCCGTCTCGCCGCGCAGCACCACGTTCCGGTCCACATCAACGCTCATCGCCATCGAGTCTGCCACGTGAACGGTGGCAGCAAGCTGCCAGCCGTTCGCCCCCCGCGCCGCCGCGCAGCACCGTGGAGCGCATGACGACAGAGAGCACCTTCGACATCGGCGGGGACCTGCGCGTCGGCCGGATGGGCTTCGGCGCGATGCGGCTGCCCGTGAGCACCCTCCACGGCCCGGCGAACGACCGCGGCACCGGGCTGAAGATCCTGCGCCGGGCCGTCGAGCTGGGCGTCGACCACATCGACACCGCCGCGTTCTACTACCACCAGGACGGGCCGGCGGCGAACGAGATGATCCGCGCGGCGCTGAGCCCCTACCCGTCCGGCCTGGTCATCGCCACGAAGGTCGGGCCGTACCGGGGGCCGGGCGACCCGATCCCGTCCGGGCAGATCCCCGCGTCCGGGCTGCGCGCCGAGGTGGAGCGGAACCTGCGCGAGCTGGGACGCGACCACCTCGACCTCGTGTACCTGCGGCCGGGCGGCCTGGAGGACCCGGCGGACGAGCCTATCGGGGAGCGTTTCGAGGTCCTGGCCGGTCTCCGCGAGGAGGGCCTCATCCGGCATCTCGGGCTGAGCCACATCAGCGCGGCGCAGCTCGCCGAGGCGCGGGGGATCGCGCCCGTCACCGCCGTCCAGAACCGCTTCGACATCACCCAGCCCAGGGACACCGAACTCCTGGAGATCTGCGAGCGCGAGCACATCGCCTACGTGCCGTACTTCCCGCTCGGCGGGTTCGGCATCCCCGACGACGTCCGCGTCAACGCCGTCGCCGCGCGGCACGGCGCGACCGTCCCGCAGGTGCTCCTCGCGGGCCTGCTCGCCCTCTCGCCCGTGATGCTGGCGATCCCCGGCACCGGGTCCCCGGACCATCTGGAGGAGAACCTGGCCGCCGCCGGCCTGGCACTGACGAGCGAAGATCTCGCCGCCTTGCGGAGCTAGTCCCCGCATCCGCCCGGACCGTCTACCCTGGACAGGTTTTTGCGTACAGGGGGAGACCATGTCGACGACGCGGCTGCTGGTGCTCGGCGGGGTGCGGCGGTTCGGGCGGGCGCACGGGTACGAGGTGCGGCGCGAGCTGATGTCGTGGGGCTCGGACGAGTGGGCCCACGTGAACCCGGGCTCGATCTACCACGCGCTGAGGCAGCTCGCCAAGGAGGGCCTGCTGCTCGCCCACGAGGTGGAGGAGAGCGAGGCCGGGCCGCCGCACACCGACTACGAGATCACCGGCGCCGGGCGGGAGGAGTTCCTGCGGTTGCTGCGCTGCGCCCTCGCCACCGTCGACATCCGGCATCCGGAGATGCTGACGGCCGGGCTCGGCTTCCTCACCGAGCTGCCGCGCGCCGAGGCGGTCGAGCTGCTGCGCAAGCGGCTGGACGGGCTGGCCGGGTGGCGTGCGTCGGTCGCCCCGCACCTGGACGAGCAGGACCCGTCCGACCATCTCCGCGAACTGCTCGGCTACTGGGTGCACTCCGCCGAGTCCGCCACGCGGTGGACGCGGGGGCTGATCGAGCGGCTGGAGTCCGGCGCCTACGTCATGGCCGGCGAGGCCGCGCCGGGCTAGCCGCCCCGCCGGGCCCGGCCGTCAGGTGTCGGAGAACGAGCGCGGGACGATCACCCGCAGCGCGTTGCCGCGCAGCTTGATCGAGACGGGCGTGCGGCCGCGGATCTCGCCGTCCACGTCCACCCGCATCGGCGGGTCGGTCTCGATCTCGACCTGCGCGGTGGTGAGGAACGCGTCGTCGGCCAGCGACCGCCACTGCCCGGTGAGGACGTGCCGGGCCGTCGCCGACGCCAGCCGCAGCCGCCGCTCGTCGCCCAGCCGGTAGACGGCGAGCAGCCGGTCGTCGGGGCTGGCGTCGCGGGCGATCCGCTGGCCGCTGTGGTGCGCGCCGTTCGCGATGTTCAGCTGGTGCGTCGCGACCTCGTGCGTCTCGCCGCCGATCGTGATGCGGGCGGTGAACGCGTCGTGCCGGGGCAGCAGCCCCGCCGCCGTGAGCGCGTACGCGGGACGCCCCACGAACCGCTTCAGCGTGTGCGGGACGTTCTCGGCGACCTGGACCGACAGCCCGAGGCTCACCATGTTCGCGAAGATGTGCTCGCGGTCGGCGCCCGGCCCCTCGCCCTGCGGGTCGCCGGTCGACTCGAACCAGCCGACGTCCACGTCCGCGACCTTGCCGCCGTCGGGGCCGCCGACGGCGAGGGTGCGGATCGCGCCGGGCAGGTCGAGCGGCAGTTCCAGGCTGCGGGCGAAGTTGTTGGTGGTGCCGAGCGGGAGCACGCCGAGCGCGATGTCGCGGTGCGCCAGATGCCCGACGGCCTCGGCGACCGTCCCGTCGCCGCCGCCGACGACCACGAGGTCGGGCTCCAGGGTGAGGACGTCGGTGAACAGCTCGCGCAGCCGGGTCGGATCGGTGACCGGGAAGACGTGCAGGAACTCCAGCCCCGACTCGCGCAGCAGCCGGCGGGCCGTGCCGTAGAGCCGGCGGCCCCGCCGGGACCTGGAGTTGATCACCAGCACCGCGCGCCCGCCGCCCGCGATGGCCGACTCCAGTTCCGCCTTGCTCCGCATCTCGACGCTCCGCATCTCGACCGGTCGCCCTCCTCGTCCGCGTCACCCTACAAGGAACGTGAACCGGAATCCCGGCCCGACATTTTATAAACCGATTACAGAGCGTTGAAACATGGCGCCGACCGACTGGTGGAATCGCGGCGGCGGCGGCGCGCCGAAGTGGGAGACGTTCCATCTCGCCGAACTCCGGCAGATTCTGGAACGCGGATACCGCGCCGGCCCGGACCGCGCCGTCGCCGGCAGTTCGACGGGCGGCCTCGGCGCGCTGGCGTACGCGGCCCGGCACCGCGGCCTCTTCCGGGCGGCGGCCTCGTTCAGCGGGCCCGTGCACACCCTGCACCGCGACCCGTGCGGGCTCGACGTCGCCGACCCGACGAGCAGCGCGTCGTGTGGCGGCAGCACAACCCCTACGACCTGGCCGGCCGGCTCGCCGGCGTCCGCCTGCACGTCAGCTCCGGCGACGGCACCCCCGGCCCCTACGACGCGGGCGCGGCGGCGGACGTGCTGGAGACCCTGGCCTGCACGGTGTCCCGGGAGTTCGCCGGCAAGCTGGGAAGGCTCGGCATCCCGGTCACGACGCACTTCTACCGGGGCACCCACACCTCGCCCTACTGCGGCGTGAGCTGCGCGCGGCGCTGCCCGCCCTGCTGGCCGAGATCACCTGACGGGCGGTTAGGGTCGGAGCGTGGCCGAACCTCGTTCTGATGCAGCCGTTCCCCCGTTCTGGCAGGCGCTCGGGCTGCCGGGCATCATCGACGTCCACGTCCACTTCATGCCGCCGCGGCTGATGAGCGCGGTCTGGGGGTACTTCGACGAGGCCGGCCCGCTGATCGGCACCGAGTGGCCCATCCGGTACCGGGACTCGGAGGAGGAGCGGCTCGCGTTCCTGCGCGGGCTCGGCGTCCGCGCGTTCACGTCGCTGTCCTACCCGCACCGCCCCGGCATGGCCGAGTCGCTGAACGAGTGGAGCGCGCAGTTCGCCGCCAGGGTTCCCGAATGCGTACCGACCGCCACGTTCTTCCCCGAGCCGGGCGTGGCGGAGTACGTCGCCCGCGCCCTGGACGCCGGCGCCCGCGTCTTCAAGGTCCACCTCCAGGTCGGCGGGTTCGACCCGCGCGTCAAGGAACTGGACGCGGTGTGGGGGATGCTCGCCGAGGCCGGGGTGCCCGCGCTCGTCCACGCCGGTTCGGGCCCGGTCGCGAACGGCTACACCGGTCCGGGCCCGTACGGGGAGGTCCTCGCCCGCCATCCGCGGCTGACGACGATCGTCGCGCACCTGGGCGCCCCGGAGTTCGAGGGGTTCTTCGCCCTGGCCGACGCCTACGAGCGCGTCCACCTGGACACGACGATGGTCTTCACGAGGTTCGCCAGCCTGGCCGCGTTCCCGGACGCGCTGCTGCCCCGGCTCCGTGAGCTGGGCCTGGAGGGGCGGATCCTGCTCGGCACCGACTTCCCGAACATCCCCTACGAGTACGCGCACCAGCTGGAGTCGCTGGCCGCGCTCGACCTGGGCGACGACTGGCTCCGGACCGTCTGCTGGCACGGTGCCGCCAAGCTGTTCGGGCTGTCATAAGGGGCGGGCCGCCCGTTTCATGGATTTTCACGCCGGACGGCTGGTCATAACGGGACCCGATCCCGCTTCTTGACAGCACCTGCGGCACTCGCGACTTTGGGAGCGCTCCCACACCGTCGAACGAGGTCCCCGCAATTGGAGAAACGACTCATGACCGGGTCATACGGAACAAGGCGCATCCTTCTGATCATCATGGCGGCGCTGCTGGCGCTGGTGTTCGTCCCCGCCGCGCCGCCCCGGGCGCACGCGGCGGCCGGCACCGGGTACTGGCACACCGACGGCCGCCAGCTGGTCGACTCGAACGGGCAGCCGGTGCGGATGACGGGCATCAACTGGTTCGGCGCCGAGACGTCCAACTACTCCCCGCACGGCCTATGGACGCGCGGCTACAAGGACATGCTCGACCAGATGAAGGGCCTGAAGTACAACACGCTCAGGCTCCCGTACACCAACCAGCTGTTCGACTCCGGCAGCGCGCCGAACAGCATCGACTACTCCAAGAACCCCGACCTGCAGGGCCTGAGCGGGCTCCAGATCCTCGACAAGGTCATCGCCTACGCGGGGCAGATCGGGCTCAAGGTCGTCCTCGACCGGCACCGCCCCGACGCGGGCGGCCAGTCGGCGCTCTGGTACACCGACGCCTACCCCGAATCGCGCTGGATCTCCGACTGGGAGATGCTCGCCCGGCACTACGCGGGCAACACCACCGTCATCGGCGCCGACCTGCACAACGAGCCGCACTCCCCGGCCTGCTGGGGCTGCGGCGTCCAGGCGACGGACTGGCGGCTCGCCGCCGAACGGGCCGGCAACGCGATCCTCGCCGTCAACTCCAACTGGCTGATCATCGTCGAGGGCGTCAACGACCACGACGGCGACAACTACTGGTGGGGCGGCAACCTGCAGGGCGCGGCGCAGTACCCGGTGCGGCTGAATGTCGCGAACCGGCTCGTCTACTCGGCGCACGACTACGCCACGTCCGTGTACCCGCAGCCGTGGTTCGACGACCCGAGCTTCCCGGACAACCTCGCCGCGATCTGGGACAAGAACTGGGGCTACCTCTACAAGAACAACGTGGCCCCCGTCCTGCTCGGCGAGTTCGGGACGACCCTGACCGACCCGCGCGACCAGGCCTGGCTGCGGACGCTGATGGCCTACCTCGGCAAGGGGGCGAGCGGGATCTCCTTCACGTTCTGGTCGTGGAACCCCAACTCCGGTGACACCGGCGGCATCCTGAACGGCGACTGGACGACCGTCAACACCGCGAAGCAGGCCTACCTCGACCCGTACCTGCTCGGCGCCTTCGACGCCGGCGGCGGCGACCCCGGCGACGGCGACCCGGGCGGCGGCGACCCGGGCACCCCGGGCGTCTCCTGCAAGGTCGTCTACACGGTGCAGAACAGCTGGCAGGGCGGCTTCACCGCGCAGGTCACCATCACCAACAGCGGCTCGGAGGCGCTGGACGGCTGGACGCTCGGGTTCGCCTTCCCCGGCGACCAGAAGGTCACCCAGGGCTGGAGCGCGACCTGGTCGCAGTCCGGCGCCGACGTGACCGCGAAGAGCATGGCCTGGAACGGCGCCATCGCGCCCGGCGCGTCGCAGACGATCGGGTTCCAGGCGACCGGCTCGCCGTCCGGCGCCCCTGCCGGGTTCGACCTCGACGACCAGCCCTGCGAGGCCTGACATGGCCCGCGGAGCACTGCTCGCCGCGGTCCTCGCCGCCGCGCTGCTGCCGTGGGCGACCCCCGCGGCGCAGGCGGCGGAGGGACCGGCGCTGAGCGTCGACCCGTCCGCGTCCCGGCACGCGATCAGCCCGTACATCTACGGGATGAACTTCGCCGGCGAGGACCTCGCCAAGGAGCTGCGGCTCCCCGTCCGGCGGTGGGGCGGCAACGCGACCACCCGCTACAACTACCTGTACGACGAGACGAACCGGGGCTCGGACTGGTACTTCGAGAACGTGCCGGGCCCGGCCCCCGACCCGGACGCGCTCCCGGACGGGTCCGAGACCGACCAGTTCACCGAGCAGGACCGCCGGACCGGCACCGGCACGATCCTGACCGTCCCGCTGATCGGCTGGACGCCGAAGGGCCGCGACTACACGTGCGGCTTCGGCATCGAGAAGTACGGCCCGCAGGAGAAGGCCGACACCGAGTGGCGCCCGGACTGCGGCAACGGCGTCAAGCCGGACGGCACGAACGTCACCGGCAACGACCCGGCCGACACCAGCGTGCCCGCCGGGCCCGAGTACGTCACCGACTGGCTGGCGCACCTGACCGGCAAGTACGGCAAGGCCGCGGACGGTGGCGTCCAGTTCTACAACCTGGACAACGAGCCCGATCTCTGGCACGCGACCCACCGGGACGTCCACCCGAAGGGCGCGGGCTACGACGAGATGCGCGACCAGACGTACGCGATCGCGTCCGCCGTGAAGGCCGCCGACCCGGGCGCCAAGACGCTCGGCCCGGTCGGCTGGGGCTTCCAGTCGCTGACGATGTCGGGCCTGGACAAGCAGACGTGCGACGCCGAGGGCGGCGACTGCTGGTCCGACCCGCCGGACCGGGCCGCGCACGGCGGCACGCCCTTCGCCGCCTGGTACCTCCAGCAGATGCGGGCGTACGAGCAGGAGCACGGCACCCGCGTCCTCGACTACTTCGACGAGCACCTGTACCCGCAGCAGAGCGGGGTGGCGTTCGGCGAGGCCGGCGACGCCGCGACGCAGGAGCTCCGGCTGCGCTCCACCCGGCAGCTCTGGGACCCCACGTACACGGACGAGAGCTGGATCAACCAGCCGATCCAGTACATCCCGCGCATGCGGCAGCTGGTGGACGAGAACTACCCCGGCACCAAGCTCGCGATCACCGAGTACAACTGGGGTGCGCTCAACCACATCAACGGCGCGGTCGCCCAGGCGGACGTCCTCGGCATCTTCGGGCGTGAGGGGCTCGATCTCGCCACGCTGTGGTCGCCGCCGAGCGCATCCGACCCCGGCGCGTACGCCTTCCGCATGTACCTGGACTACGACGGTGCCGGGGCGAAGTTCGGTGACACGTCCGTCAGCGCGACGAGCGCCGATCAGGAGAAGCTCGCCGTGTACGCGGCGCGGCGCTCGTCCGACCGGGCGCTCACGCTGATGATCGTGAACAAGTCGCTCACCGACGACCTGACCAGCACGGTCTCGATCGCCGGCCGGTCGGGCTCCGCCGCCGGGCACGTCTACCGGTACAGCGGCGCCGACCTGGCGTCGATCGCCAAGGCGCCGGACGTGGCCGTCGGCCCGGACGGGTTCACCTCGACGTTCCCCGCGTCCTCGATCACGCTGGTCGAGATCCCGGCGGACGACGGGCCGGCCGCGCCGGTGTGCAAGGTCGGCTACACGGTCCAGAGCCAGTGGGGGAGCGGGTTCACCGCCCAGGTCACGGTCGCCAACACCGGCACCTCGCCCGTCTCCGGCTGGACGCTGGGCTTCGCCTTCGCCGCCGACCAGCGCGTCACCCACGGCTGGAGCGCGGCCTGGGCGCAGGACGGCGCGCACGTCACCGCCCGCAACCTGGACTGGAACCGCGCTCTCCCGCCCGGAGGCTCGATCACGATCGGCTTCAACGGGTCGAGCGGCGGAACGAACCCGTCCCCGTCCGCCTTCACCCTGAACGGCGCCCCCTGCAAGACCTGACAGGCGACGTGCGGTGGGCCGCCCCTCCTTGATCGGGGCGACCCACCACACGCGCGAGAGGTCAGTGGTCGCAGGGGGAGCTGCCCGCGTGATCGTGGGGCTCACCGGCCTCCGCCACATGGCGGGGGCCGTGCGCGTCCTCGCAGTGGACGTGCGAGCCTTCCGACGGCTCGTCCACGTGGTCGACCTCCAGCGTCGTGTGCGTGATCCCGTACGCGTCGCGCAGCAGCTCCTGGAGATCGCGGCGGACGGCGTGGCAGTCGCCCTGCGTGTCCACGAGCACGTGCGCCGACAGCGCAGGATAGCCGGAGCCGACCTCCCACACGTGCAGGTCGTGGACCTCCTCCACGCACGGGCGGCGGGCGAGCCGGGAACCCAGCTCGGACGGGTCGAGGCCCGCCGGCGCCGCCTCCATGAGCACCCGCCCCGCGTCCCGCAGCAGCCCGTACCCGGCCTTCACCATCAGCGCCGCCACCACCAGCGAGGCGACCGCGTCCGCGCGGGACAGGCCGGTCGTCCAGACGACGAGGCCCGCGACCGCGGTCGCGATGAACGCGAACAGGTCGTTGAGGATGTGCTGGAACGCGCCCTCGACGTTGAGGCTGCTCCGGTCGGCCCTGCTGATCAGGTAGGTCGCCGCGACGTTGACGGCGATGCCGGCGAGGGCCGTCCAGAACACGAACTGGCCCTCGACGGGCGGCGGGTCGATCAGCCGGCGGACGCCCTCGTAGACGAAGTACGCCGCGAGCAGGATCAGCGTCAGCCCGTTCAGCTGCGCGGAGAGGATCTCGGCGCGGCGCAGGCCGAACGTGTAGCCGCCCTTCGGCGGGCGCGCGGCGATGCGCATCGCGACCAGCGCCAGCGCGATCGCGAACGCGTCGGTCATCATGTGCGCCGCGTCGGAGATCAGCGCCAGCGACCCGGAGATCAGCCCGACGACCACCTCGCCGGCCATGAAGGCGAGGATCAGCGCCAGCGCGCCGGCGAGCAGCCGCCGGTCGGCCCCCGCCGAGATCCCGTGCCCGTGCCCGTGCCCTGCGCCGTGGCCGTCCGCGCTCACGTGCCCTCCTCTCCGTGGCCGACGTGCGTGAGGGCGAGGTCGAGCAGCATCCGGACGTGCGAGTCGTCCAGCCGGTAGTAGGCCATCCGGCCGGCCCGGCGGACCCGGACGACGCGGTTGGCGCGCAGCAGCCGCAGCGCGTGCGAGACCGCCGACTCCGAGTGCCCGCACGACGCGGCGATGTCGCACACGCACATCTCGCCCCCTTCGAGCAGCGCGGTGATCACCCGCAGCCGCCCGGGGTCGGACAGCAGCCCGAACACCTGCGCCAGCTCCGCGATGGTCTCCGCGCCCGGCATGGCGGCGGAGACGATGGCGACCTTCGCGGGATCGACCACCCGGACGGCGCACGCCTCGGCGGGCGCGCCGGCCGGCGCGACATCTGACTGACTGCTCATATGAGCAAATGTAGCGTACGACCGGCTCAGGAGATCGCCGGGGCCGGCTCCTCGGACGGCGGCAGCGAGATCGGGGTCCGCGGCTCCTCCTCCGGCGGCGCCATCCCGCCGGTGCCCGTACCCGGGTCGCCGTCCGTCACGCCCGGTGACTGGGGCGAGGTTCCGGGATCGGGGGACTCCGCGCCCGGCGACTCGGCTCCCGGGCTCGCGGGAGACTCCAGGCCCGGCGACTCCGGCGCCGGCGACTCCACGCCGGGCGAGTCCAGGCCGGAGTCCGACGGCGACGGCGAGTCGTCCGCGGTGACGTCCGTCTCCGTGGGCGGCAGCGCGGCCGGCGGCCCGTCCGACTCGCCCTCGGTCGCGCGGGGGCGCTCGAACCCCATCGTCGCCCCCGGATCGACGAGGACGAACGTGACGATCGTGCCCTTCCGGGAATCCCGCGGCTGGATCTTCGTCACATTCCGCTGCTCGAATCCCGGCCAGGACCGGCCAGTGTAGGACGCGTTCCCGGGGGAGATCTTTTTCTCCGGCCGGGTCAGCGGATTACCGCAATTGCACTTCACCACGGGCACACCGTAACCATTGACCAGAACGCCCATTCCGGCCTGCAGGACGGCGGGCGCGCTCGTCGCCCTCCCGTCGCGGTAGCCGTGGTTCGTCACCAGCGTGTCGGTGCGCAGCAGCACCGGCGTCAGCCGCGACACGTAGCGCGGGATGTCGCTCACCGGGATGCCCTGGACGCCGGCCCACGCCCGCGCCTTGTCCGGATTGGCCTGCAGGAAAGCGATGATCTTCTGTTGGTCGCAGGTCGACGCCTGCCGCGTCCCGCCGTAGAGGCCGGGCGAGTCGCCGTCCTTCGTCCCGCCGGCCTGGGGCCGCTCCTTGACGTCCATCTTGTCGGTGTTCGCCATGAGCGTGTACGGGTCGGGCCCCGGCGACCCCACGGTCAGCCGGGTGATGGTCGCGCCCGCGTCCCCGCAGCCGGCCAGCGTGCCCGCCGTCAGCGCCAGTACCGCGACCGCCCCCGCGACGGCCCGGTGCCGGGCAATTGGCGAATGGATCTCTAGCATGCGTCTACTCCCGCTCCGGGCTCGCCGAACCTATACTCTTTGATGCCGCACGGAGCGGTTTTGTGCGCGGCGGAATGCCGAGTTTTTCACGGGGGTGCGAAATGGCGGGCCCGGCTCCCCTCGACGCCGCCGATCCGACCCGGCTCGGCGACTGGGAGCTGCTCGGCCGCCTCGGCACCGGCGGCCAGGGCATGGTCTACCTCGGCCGCCCCGCCGGCCCCGGCCCCGGCCCGGCGCGCGTCGCGGTCAAACTCCTCCACGCCCAGCTGCTGGGCGACGCCAACGCGCGCGAGCGCTTCGTCCGCGAGCTCGCCCTGCTCCAGCGCGTCGCCGGGTTCTGCACGGCCCAGATGCTCGCCGCCGACATGGCCGGCGACCGCCCCTACATCGTCAGCGAGTACGTCCCGGGCCCCTCCCTCCGCGCCCTCGTCCAGGAGGAGGGCCCCCGGACCGGCGCCGACCTGGACCGCCTGGCGATCAGTTCGGTGACGGCCCTCTCCGCGATCCACCGCGCGAACGTCGCGCACCGCGACTTCAAGCCGCAGAACGTCCTCATGGGGCCGGACGGCCCGCGCGTGATCGACTTTGGCATCGCCCGCGCGTTCGACGCCGGCACGACCTTGACCAGCCAGGTCGTCGGCACCCCCGCCTACATGGCGCCCGAGCAGTTCGCCGGCCGGGCCGGCCCCGCCGCCGACCTGTTCGCCTGGGCGGGCACCCTGCTGTTCGCCGCCACCGGCCGCGACCCGTTCGCCGGCGGCCCGCTCCCCGCCGTCATGTACAAGATCATGCACGAGACCCCGGACCTCCGTCCCCTCCCACCCCAGCTGGCCGAGGTGGCCGCCGCCTGCCTGGCCAAGGACCCGGCGGCCCGCCCCACCTCCGAGGAAGTCCTCCTCTGGCTGCTGGGCCACCGCACCCCCCGAACCCTCACCGCCCCGCACCCCGCCACGCCCCAAGACCTCCGCACAGCGCCCTACACCGGCGCGGCCCCCTACCCCGGCTCGGGTACGGGATCCGCTCCCGGCACGCCGTCCGACCCGAGCGCGCCGCCGGACCGCGCCTGGAACGCGGGCGCGGCCCTTGACCGGGCACCCGTCCGCGCCACGCCGCCCCATCCGGGCACGGGGTCCGATCCTGGCGCGGGGTCCGATCCTGGCGCGGGCGAGGCTCCCGGCACGCGGCCCAGTCCGGCCGCTGGATCCGATGCCGGTACGGCGTTCGATCCGAGCGTGCCGCCGGAGCACGCCTGGGGCGCGAGCCGGACGCCCGAGGCGGCGTTCACCCCCGGTGCGGGGCGAGATCCGGGCACGGTGCCCTACCCGGGCGGGCCACCCGATTCCGGAGCGGTGCCCGGCTCCGGCCCGGCGACCGAGTCGAGCGCGCCGCCGGATCGCGGCTGGAGCGGGCCCGGCGGTTCCGGCCAGACCCCGCAACCGGCCGGTGCGGCGTCGTGGGGTCCGGCGGGTGCGGGACGGTTGCGGCGGGGGCCCGCCGTCGTCAGCGGGCTGCTCCTCGCCGGGTTTCTCGCCGCCTTGGACGTCGCCGCTCTTGCGATCCTGATCGCGCGGCCGTCCCTGTCCGAGGGGCATCGCGGGGACGCGCTGCCCGTGGTGGCGTCCTCGTTCGCCATCGTCGCCGTAGTCACGCTGGTCGCGGTGATCCTCGCGTGGCGCGGCTCGCGCACCGCCGCGTGGACGGTGATGGCCGCGCGCGTCGTCCGCGTCGCCATGTGGGGCGCCTGGGGCGCGCTCGTGGAGGTTCAGGCGGGCGCGCTGGCCGGGCACGCCGCCGTCACCGCCGTCGTGGTGGTCCTGCTGGCCAGGGGCCTGTCCCGCTCGTCCCGCTGAGGCGTCCCCCGCTCGGAGGGCACGCCGTCGTCACCGTCCTCGTCGTCGTGTTGGTGCGGGGTTCGTCCCGGTCATGGCGTGCGCCGCTCGGACCACTCCTTGAGGTCGCGGCGCTCGATCGCGGCGGCCATCAGCTCGGGGAACGCGTCCGGCGTGCACGCGAACGCGGGGACGCCCATCGCGGCCAGCGCCGCCGCGTTGTCGTGGTCGTAGGCGGGCGCGCCCTCGTCCGACAGGGCGAGCAGCACCACCGCCTGCGCGCCCGCGGCCGTGAGGGCCCCCACCCGGCGCAGCATCTCGTCGCGGATGCCGCCTTCGTAGAGGTCGCTGATCAGCACCATGATCGTGTCGTTGGGACGGGTCACCAGGCCCTGGCAGTAGGCGATGGCGCGGTTGATGTCGGTGCCGCCGCCGAGCTGCGTGCCGAACAGCACCTCGACCGGGTCGTGGAGCTGGTCGGTGAGGTCGACGACGCTGGTGTCGAACACGACCAGCGAGGTCCGCAGCGACCGCATCGAGGCGAGCACCGCCCCGAACACGCTCGCGTACACCACCGACGCCGCCATCGACCCGCTCTGGTCGATGGCAAGGACCACGTCCCGCTTGACGGCCTGCTGCCGCCGCCCGTACCCGATCAGCCGCTCCGGGACGAGGGTGCCGTGCTCGGGCAGGTAGTGCCGCAGGTTCGCGCGGATCGTCCGCTCCCAGTCGACGTCGGCGAGCCGCCTGGGGCGCAGCACCCGCGCCGACCGGTCGAGCGCCCCGCCGACCGCCGACCGCGTCTTCTGCGCGAGCCGCCGCTCCAGATCGCGGACGACCTTGCGCACCACCGCCCGCGCCGACTCGCGGGCCCGGTCCGGCATCACGCGGTTCAGCGACAGCAGCGTCCCCACGAGGTGCACGTCGGGTTCGACGGCGTCCAGCATCTCGGGTTCGAGCAGCAGCCGGGTGAGGTCGAGCCGCTCGATCGCGTCCTTCTGCATCACCTGCACGACGCTGGACGGGAAGTACTCGCGGATGTCGCCGAGCCACCGCGCCACCGAGGGCGCCGAGTCCCCGAGACCGGCACTGCGCCGCCCCGGCCGCGACCGCCCCTCGCCGGAGCCGCCGCCGTAGAGCTTCTCCAGGGCCCCGTCCATCCGGACGTCGTCCCCGGTGAGCGACACCCCGGTCCCGTCGGCGCGCTCACCTCCGAGCACGAGCCGCCACCGACGCAGCCGATCGTCCACACCGTCACCGTCCACACCGGCTCCTCTCGTTCATCCGCCCGACCCGTCCCGCAGGCCGCTCGTCCGGCCGCCTTCCGGTGGTGCCGCGCGTGGGGATCATGGTCATGAGGTCGGCCAGCCGAGGATCTGGAGGGCGGTGGCCGCGGCGGGAGCCGCGCGGGTCTCGTCGAGGTCCTCGTCCGGTGCGGGCGGCGGGCCCTCGCGGGGGGAGGCGGGGCGGCGGAGCCGGTCGCCGATGGCGCGGCGCTCGGCGGCCGGGTAGGCGCCGAAGGTGCGGCGGAGGAGGGGCAGGACGTCGGTGAAGGAGCCGGCGGGCAGGCCCGCGATCCAGGCGTCGACGAGGCGGAGGAGGGGCTCGTCGTGCAGGAGGAGCAGTGCGCCGCCCGACAGGAAGCCCTCGACCCAGGCGGCGGCGCGGTCCGGGGCGGCGCCGGCGGAGACCGCGCGCGCCATCCGCGCGGGGACGTCGCCGAGCCGGCCGGCGTCGAGGAGGAGGCGGGTGAGGCGGCCCTCGATGAGGCCGTGCAGGGCGTCCGGGCGGGTGAGGAGGTTCTCCAGGGTGCTGCGCCAGCGTTCGAGGTGGTCGTCGTCGGCGAGCAGGGAGAGGGCGCCGTGGACGGCGTCGACGTGGGCGAGGAACTCGCGCGCGGCGTCGTCGTCCAGGCCGGTGACCGCGGGCGGGAGGCCGACGCAGACGCGCACGACCAGGCCGTCGACGACCGTGCGGAGCGGGCCGGTGGAGGTGCCGCGGACGTCGCCGTAGCGGAGGGCGCGGACGAGGGCGGGCATCGCCGACATCAGTTGCGCGACGTCGGTGTCGACGGCGGCGCGGTCGGCCAGGGCGCGCATGACCGCGGGGAGCGCGTCGCCGAGGTCGGCGAGGAGGCAGCGTTCGGCCACGGACGTCAGGTCGGCGAGCGCGGCGGCGTGGGCGGCGAGGGCTTCGGCGCGGGCCGTCGCCGCGCCGCGGACGGTGGTCCCCCACGCGCTGGCCTCGATCAGCTCGACGTCGAACTCGGGGCGCCAGGTGAGCGTCCAGGTCTCGCGGAACGTGCCCTTGGAGCGACCGGTGTCGGCGGGGACGCCCCAGTCGACGTCCAGGAGCCGGAGGCGGTGCAGGAGGCGGCTACGTTCCAAGTCGGTGGGTTTGCGCAGGTCCAGGTCGTGTTCCTTGTCGAGCGCGGACGGCTTGAGCCGCAGGCGGCGCTGCTCGGCCTGGAGGTCGCGCTGGAGCGGCACCATGGGGGTTCGCTCGGGGACGGCGCCGAGCCGCTCGCCGACGACCATGCGTTTCTGGATCAGCTCGACGGGCAGGTCGGCGCCCTCGCACAGCACCGCCCGGGTCGCCTCGGTCACCTCGTCCAGCCCGGCGAGGGGGCGCCCGCGCAGCGCGGCGAGGGCCTCGGCGAGCCGGACCGCCTCGATGACGTGCGCGGACGAGACGTGCAGGTCCTCGTCGCGCAGGACGCGGGCGGCGGCCGTCAGCCAGCGCTCGATCGGACGGTCCCGGGCCGCGAACAGGTGGTGGTACCAGCCGGGGGAGCGGACGCCCGCGCCGTAGCCGGAGTGCCCCGCGAGGCGGCCGTGCGTCCACGGGACCCACGTCATGGCGACCTTGGTCCTCGGCAGCCCGCGCAGCGTCCGGTCGTCGTGGGCCGCCGGAACCTTGGCCCGCAGGGCGGGCACGTGCCACGCGCCGCAGACGACCGCGACCCGCTCGTGGCCCTCCTTGAGCGTGCGGCGCAGCGTCCGCCGCATGTGGGCCTCGCGCTGCTCCTCCCGCTGCCGGTGGCCGGTGGGGGCCTCCTCCGCTAGTTGCGTCCGCAGCTCCGTCATGGCCTCCGCGATCGCCGGGAACGGGGACGGGCCGCCGCCGCGGTGCTCGACCACGTCGTCCCACCAGCGTTCGGCGTCGTCGTAGCCGGCGGCCTTCGCCAGCCAGCCCAGCGGGTCCAGCCGGATCCCCTCGTCCGGCGGCTCCTCCGCGGAGGGGACGAGCTGGTTCGCCGCCGGCAGGTCGCAGAACCGGACCGGGACGCCGGCGGCCAGCCCGTACCGGATCGCCTGCCATTCCGGGCTGAACTCGGCGAACGGCCAGAACGCGGCCTTGCGGCCGCCCTCCCCGGAGGCAGGGTCCGGGGCGGGGGAGTAGGCGAGCAGCGCGACCGGCGGCACCATCCCGGCGTCGCCGGCGAGCTCCACGATCGGGTCGGCGTCGGGCGGGCCCTCGATCAGCACCGCGTCCGGCTTGAACTCCTCCAGGGCGCCGCGCAGCGCCCGCGCCGAGCCGGGCCCGTGGTGGCGGATCCCGTAGACCTCGACGTGGCTCAAGACACCTCCCGGCAGGCGCGGTAGAAGTCGCGCCACTCCGGGCGGTCGCGGACGACGGCCTCCAGGTACTCCTGCCACACGACGCGGTCGGACACCGGGTCCTGCACGACGGCGCCGACGATGCCGCCCGCGACGTCGGCGGCGCGCAGCACCCCGTCGCCGAAGTGCGCGGCGAGCGCCAGCCCGCTGGTGATCACCGAGATGGCCTCGGCGGTGCTGAGCGTCCCGCTCGGCGACTTCAGCTTCGTGCGCCCGTCGGCGGTGGCGCCGGAGCGCAGCTCGCGGAACACCGTGACGACGCGGCGGATCTCCTCCAGCCCCGCCGGGGACTCCGGCAGCTCGAGCCCCGCGCCGATCTGGTCGACGCGGCGGGCGACGATGCCGACCTCGTCCTCGGCGGTCTCCGGCAGCGGCAGCACGACCGTGTTGAACCGGCGGCGCAGCGCGCTGGACAGCTCGTTGACGCCCCGGTCGCGGTCGTTCGCGGTCGCGATGACCGTGAAGCCCTTCCGCGCCTGGACCTCGGTGTTCAGCTCGGGGACCGGCAGCGTCTTCTCCGACAGCACCGTGATGAGCGTGTCCTGGACGTCGGACGGCATCCGGGTCAGCTCCTCGATGCGGGCGACCTGGCCGCGCCGCATCGCCCGCATGAGCGGGCTCTCCACCAGCGCCTTCTCCGACGGTCCCTCCGCGAGCAGCCGCGCGTAGTTCCACCCGTAGCGGATGGCCTCCTCCGCCGTGCCCGCCGTCCCCTGCACGAGCAGCGTCGAGTCGCCGCTGACGGCGGCGGCGAGATGTTCCGACACCCATGTCTTCGCCGTCCCGGGGACGCCGAGCAGCAGCAGCGCCCGGTCGGTCGCGAGGGTCGCCACCGCGACCTCCATCAGCCGGCGCGGGCCGACGTACTTCGGGCTGATCGCCGTCCCGTCCGGCAGTTCGCCGCCGAGCAGGTACGTGGTGACGGCCCACGGCGACAGCCGCCAGCCGGGCGGCCGGGACCGGTCGTCGTGCTCGGCCAGCCGCGCCAGCTCGCCCGCGTACTCCTGCTCGGCGTGCGGACGCAGTACCGCGTTCTCGGTCAAGGGGTCAGCTCCTTCAGCATGTCAGCGCGGAAGCGCAGGGTGGCGATCAGCTCGGTGACGGCGCGCGGCGCGGCGTCGCCCGGCCCGGTCACCGGGTCGAGGCGGGACGCGGCGGCCGGGTCCAGCCGCTGGTCGGCGAGCCGGCACAGCTGGGTGATCAGGTGCTCGTCGCGCCGCGTGGGACGTTCGGCGGACACGGTCAGCGTCGCGACCACCGCCGCCGCGAGCGGCCCCGTCCACGGCCCGGGGACCCGTTCGAGGACGCGCAGCAGATCCGGCTGCCCCTCCACCCAGC
The DNA here is from genome assembly GCF_001552195.1 of Actinomadura latina NBRC 106108. Classification (GTDB taxonomy): domain Bacteria; phylum Actinomycetota; class Actinomycetes; order Streptosporangiales; family Streptosporangiaceae; genus Spirillospora; species Spirillospora latina. The sequence continues at coordinate 138,403 of NZ_BCQS01000013.1, read as the reverse complement.
GGATCAGGTCGGCCGCCGCCGCGTCGCGCTCGCCCCCGGGCAGGACGGACAGCAGGTCGGCGAGCGCCTCCGGCTCGTCCACCATGACGCCGCCCTTGAGCAGCGCCCGCGCCCACACGCCGTCGCGCTGCGCGAGCGCGGCCTTGGCCCACCCGATGTGGACGTCCCGCCCGTCCGACTCCGACACCGGGAGACAGACGATCTCCATGGGCGGCAGCGCGAAAAGCTCCGTCCAGGCGGACAGGGGGGTGCGGGCGAGGATCTCGCGCAGCCACGCCGCGCGCGTCCCCACCGGCCCGCCCCCGCCGCGCGGCGCGAACGACCCGCTGGGGTGGAAGGGGATGCCGTCACGGGCCATCTCCTCATCGTGGGCGTGCGGCGGATCCACCTTGATCCACGTCTGCCGCCGCCCCCGCACGGTGCGGATCTCCGGCGCCAGGCAGCCGCGGGCGCGCGCCGCCATCCGCGCCCCGTAGGCGGAGCCGGGCATGCGGGCGAGCAGATCGGACGCCAGCTGCCGGACGTCCTTCCCCCGATCCTCCAGGGCCGCCTCGAGGAACTCCTCGTCGTCCTGCGACAGCCCATGCTCGAACGTCGCGATGAAGGCGGCACGGTCGGGCGCGGACTCCTTGCCCCACGTCTCCCGCAGCAGCGCCCGCGCGCGCTCGGGGTCGGTGTTCCGCAGCCTGGTCAGGTAGGCCACTCGCCGGTTGCGCGTCCCGGTCTCCCACACCTCGGGGCCGCCGCCCGGATCGTCGCCGGAGCCGACCAGATACGCCCAGTCGGTGTTCTGCAGGGCCAGCCACACGCCGCGCCGCCCGGACGCCCGCGCGATCGACGCCCGCAGCATCCGGTCGCCGCGACCGCGTTCCAGCAGGTCGGGCAGCGCCTGCGCGGGCACCCGGAACCCGCGCTCCGCCGCCGCGTCCAGCCACTCGGGCAGCACCCGGATCTGCTCCCCGCTCAAGATCCGCCGCAGCCGCGCCGCCGCCGCCCGCGGCACCACCGGCGCGTCCTCGACCGGGGCGAGCGCCACCGGCTCGGGCGCCGCGTCCGGCGGCATCAGCCCCGCCCGCCGCCGGACGGCCAGCAGCGCCGCCTGGTCGAGCAGCCGCCCCGCCCGGTCGCCGGTCTCGCCGGGGGCCTCCGGCAGGGCGGGCGGATCCCGCCGCTCGGTGCCGAGCAGCGCGGCGCTGACATGCTCCTTCCACGCGCTCACAGGACCACCGTCCCCTCGTCGCCATGCCAGGCCGCCAGCGGGCGCAGGCCGCGCGGGCTCCACTCCCCGGACAGTGTGACCGGACCTCCTCCCGACAGCGCGAGCAGCCGCCACGGATCGCCCGTCCGGAGCGGCAGCGCGTCTGCGGCCTCGTCGACCACGGAGAGGCCGCCCCCCTCCGCCCGCGCCAGCCGGACGTTCACCAGCGTCGCCGGCCAGCGATCCAGCCAGGGATCACGCGCCAGCGCCGCCGCGTGCCCGTCCAGGAACTCCTGGACGGACGTCCCGTCCGGTGTGCCCGGCTGGGCGGCTCCGTACCGGTCGGCGACCAGCGCCCGCAACGGCTGCGACCCCGGATAGAACGCCAGCTCGGCATCGATCTCCGTGCCCACCAGCAACGACGCGTCCAGCGACGTCCCCGGCGCCGCGAAGGACAGCACCAGCGCCGGACGCCCCGTCCGCCGCCCCCGCAGCCACACCCGCCGCGTGGTCAGCAGGTCCTGCGCGGTGTCACGCGAACCGATCACCCACCACAGGTCCCGGACGCGCTCCCCGCCCGACAGGACCTCCTCCTGCGGCACGGTGAACCCCACCCGCGACCGGACGGTGTCGCGCAACGCCTCCGGCAGCTCGTCCCGCCGCTGATGAGCCCGGACGAGCAGCCGCAGCAGCGCGTACTCCTCCAGCAGCCGGCCCGGCCACCCGGGCCGGCGCGGGATCGCGGCGAGCCCCCGCACCTGCCCGGCGAGCGCGCCCGCCTGCGCGTCGACGAGCCGCCGCGCCGCGTCGTCCCACAGCCGGTAGGGCGCCTTCTCCGCCTGCGCCAGCCCGTGCGCGACCTGGTCGCGCAGCCACTGGTCGAGCTCGGCGAGCCCGTCCCCGACCCGCTGCTCCCGCCGCTCCACGGTCTTCGGATCACGGGCCCTGCCTCCCGCCGGGCCCGCCGAAGACGCCCGCCGCTCCGCCGCCCGATCGGCCCGCGCCCGCCGCTCCTCGACCCACTCGGCGGCCCACCCGGGCCGGGGCCCGCCGTCCACCGCCCCGTCCGACCAGAGGAGAAGCAGCCCAAGGGCGTGCTTGCAAGGGAACTTCCGGCTGGGACACGTGCACCGGAACGCGGGCTCGGTCAGATCGGCGCACGTCCGGTACACCGACCTGCCGCTGCCCTGGCACTCACCCCAGACGGCCTCGTCGTCGCACCCGGTGCCGCCCCACTTCCCCGGCTTGGCGACCCCGCCGGCGGCCTTCGCGGCCGCCGCGTCGGGCGCCAGCCCGAGCACCTGCTCCCGAGCCCATCGATCGCTCACACAGCCGAAACTATCGGCGCCCTACGACATTGCGAGCACCCGGTCAGAAGCCCGGCGGGGTGGGGAGGGCGGGGACGGAGAAGTCGGGGACGAGAAGGGCGCCGCCGGCGAGGAGGGCCAGCAGGGCCGTGGCGGCGAACAGGCCGACCCAGGCGAGGCCGGGGACGCCGGTGAGGTGGGCGAGCTGGTCGGCGTCGGAGCTCGGCGCCATGTGCCGGGTGCGCATCCGCTGCAGCTCGATCACCGGGCGGGTCGCGGCGAGCAGCAGGAACCAGGCGGCGAGGTAGGCGAACCCGGCCTGGACGACGGCGCTGCCCAGCCAGGACACCGCGAAGATGATCGCGCCGGTGGCGATCACCGAGAGCGCGCCGTAGGCGTTGCGGATCATCACGAGCATCGCCGCGAGCAGCGCGAGGGAGAACCACAGCATCAGCGTGATGCGGCCCGCGGCGAGGAGCAGCGCGAAGAGCAGGCCGAGCAGCGGCGGCGTGATGTACCCGGCCAGCGCCGTGAAGATCATGCCGGGGCCGTGCGGCTTGCCGCGCGACACCGTCACCCCGGACGTGTCGGAGTGCAGTTTGATGCCGTCCAGCTTGCGGCCGGTCAGCAGCGCGATCAGCGCGTGCCCGCCCTCGTGCGCGATCGTGACGGTGTTGCGGGCGATCCGCCAGGTGGGGCCGTGCAGCACCGAGCCGAGCGCGATGAGACCGACGAGGCCGACCAGCCAGAGCGGCGGGTCCGGCTGCGAACCCGTCAAGCGGTTCCACATGTCGGCGATGCTTACGTCTTCCACGTCCACCTCGGAGTCGTCGTCGCGATGCCCAACAGTAGGACGCCGGGGATAACGTTCGCGTTCGGTTCGTCCTGGATCCGGGCGATGTTCGGGGATCTTGCAGTCTCCCACCCGTTTTGCCGTTAGTGTGCCTTCGCGTCGGCAGGTGGACGGGGGTCCGGGCGGATGACCGAGAACGCGGCGATGGACGCGGAGGCGCTCGCCGGGCGGTTCGCGCGGCTGTTCGCGGCACTGGCGGAGAACGTCGAGCGGATCGTGCGCGGCAAGCGGGACAGGATCGAGCTGGCGCTGATCTGCCTGCTCGCGGAGGGGCACCTGCTCGTCGAGGACGTCCCCGGCGTGGGGAAGACCACGCTGGCGCGGGCGATGGCGGCGTCCGTGGAGGCGAAGTGGACGCGGATCCAGTTCACCCCCGACCTGCTGCCGAGCGACATCACCGGCGTCTCGATCTTCAACCAGGGGACGAACGCGTTCGAGTTCCATCCCGGCCCGATCTTCGCCAATCTCGCGGTCGCCGACGAGATCAACCGGGGCTCGCCGAAGACGCAGTCGGCGCTGCTGGAGGTCATGGAGGAGCGCCGGGTGACGGTGGAGGGCGTCCCGCACCCGGTGCCGCGCCCGTTCATGGTGATCGCCACCCAGAACCCGGTGGACATGGACGGCACGTATCCGCTGCCGGAGGCGCAGCTCGACCGGTTCCTCATGCGGATCTCGATGGGCTATCCCGACCACCAGGCCGAGGTGGCGCTGCTCGCGGGCGGGCCGACCGGCGCGGCGCTCGACCGGCTGCCGCCGGTGCTCGGCGGGGAGGACCTCGCCCGCGCGATCGAGTTCGCGCAGCGGCTGCACGTCGCGGGGCCGCTGCACGACTACCTGGTGCGGGTCGTCGCGGCCACCCGCGAGCATCCCGAGCTGCGGCTCGGCGCGAGCCCCCGGGCCGGGATCGCGCTGCTGCGCGCGGCGCGGGTGCGGGCCGCGGCGGCCGGGCGCTCCTACCTCGTCCCCGAGGACGTGAAGGCGCTCGCCGTGCCGGTGATCGCGCACCGGCTGCTCGTGACGCCGGAGGCCGAGCTGCGCGGACGGACCGGCGCCGACGTGGTCGGCGACGTCCTGCGGAACGTGCCGACCCCGCAGGCCGCCGGTGTCTGAGCGGCGGGCGTGACGTGCTGACGCCGCTCGGATGGGGGACGGCCGCCGTCTCGGTGCCGCTCTACGCGGCCGGCTGGTGGCTCGGCTACCCGGAGCCCGCGGCGCTCGCGGTGGCCGGGCTCGCGGCGGTCGCGGGCGCGCTGCTGTGGACGCTGCCGAAGCCGCGGCTGGACGTCGGCCGGGAGATCGCGCCGGCGAAGGTCGAGCGCGGGGAACCGGCCGTCGGCGTCCTGCACGTGGCCAACCGGGGGCGCGCGGTCCGGGGGCTCAGCGCGCGGGACGCGGCCGGGTCCGCGGACGTGGCGGTCGCCATCCCGCGCCTGCGCCCGGGAGGCAGGCGCACCGTGACGTACACGCTGCCGACCGGGCGGCGCGGGGAGATCCCGGTGGGCCCGCTGCGGCTCGTGCGGGCCGATCCGCTGCGGCTGGCCCGCCGGGTCCGGGAGTACGGCGAGCCGCGGGTGCTGCTCGTCCGGCCGCGGACGGTGCGGCTGCCGGTGCTGCCGTCCGGCCGCGCCCACCACCTGGAGGGGCCGACGAGCGACCGGTCGCCGGCGGGGACGGCGACGTTCCACGCGCTCCGCGAGTACGTGATCGGGGACGAGCTGCGCCACATCCACTGGAAGTCGTCGGCCCGCACCGGGACGCTGATGGTCCGCCGCCTCGTGGACGCGAGCCTCCCGACGACGACCGTCGTGCTGGAGGCGCGGGCGGCGGCGTGGCCGGAACCCGGCGCCTTCGAGCTGGCCGTGGACGCGGCGGCGTCCGTGGCCGCCGGGGCGGCGTCGGCCGGCTTCCCGGTCCGGTTGCTCACCGGCGGCGGCCCGCTGGCCGCCACCCGCGGCGGCCCCGGCGACCTGGAGACCCTGCTCGACGCGCTCACCTCGGTCGGGACGGACGAGGGACGGCGGCCGGCCGTGGACGCGGTGCGGAGCGTGCGCGCGGGCGGCTCCCTCGTCGTCGTCACGACCGGCGATGCCGAGATGGGGCCGATCACGTCCGTGCGGGCCCGGTTCGACCGGGTGGTGGTGCTGCGCGTCAGGCCGGCCGGGGCGGCGTCCGCGCCGCCCGGCGTCCAGGTGATCGACGTCGGAGACCTGGACGGGCTGGCGGAGTCGTGGCGGCGGGCTCGATGACCCGGTACGCCTCGCTCGCCGTGACGGCCTGCCTGGCCGCCGTCGCCGGCCTGTCCTTCCAGCGCGTCTTCGGGCTCGGGCCCGTCATCCCGGTCGCCGCCGTCGCGGCGGCCGTCCCGACGGCGGTGGCCGGGCTGCTGTCGGGCCCGCGCAGGAAGGGGCCGTGGCCGCTGTGGATCTCGCTCGTGCTGACCGTGCTCGCCTGGGCCGGGACGGTGTCGGTCACCGTCCTCCGCCCCGCCCTCGGCGCCGGGACGCTGCCGCAGACGCTGCGTGAGGGCGTGCTCAGCTCGTGGAAGGCGATCCTGACCACGCTGCTGCCCGCGCCCGCCGAGCCGGAGTTCCTCGTCCTGGTCAGCGTGGTGGTGTGGCTCGCGGCGTTCGCGTCCGCCGAACTCGCCCTCCGGACGCCGCTGCGCGCGGCCCCGGCCGTCCCGGCGCTCGGCGTGTGGGCGGTGGCGCTGCTGCTCGGCGTGGACGGCCCCGGATCGAACATGCCGCTCGCCGCGGCGACGGCCGTGCTCATCGCCGTGCTCGTCCTCGTCCGCGCCGACGGCCCCGACGCGGGGGTCGCCTGGAGACCGCTCGCGGCGGGGGTGCCGGCCGCCGCCGTCCTCGGGGCGCTGGCGTTCGCCGCGGGCCCCTTCGTGCCCGTCAGCGCCGCGCCCTACGACCCGCGCGAGCAGGTGCGGGCGCCGGCGCCGCAGCAGCGCGACGGGGTCAGCCCGCTCGACCGCGTCGGAGGCTGGCTGCTGAGCCCCGGCCAGGTCATGTTCACCGTGGGCCCGGGCGGGACCGCGGCCGAGCGGCTCGCCGTCCTGGCCGAGTTCGACGGCGTGACCTGGTCGTCCACCGCCCGGTTCGTGCCGACTGGGAGCCGCGTGCCCGAGGGGCCGAAGCCGGACCGGAGCCATGAGATCGCCCAGCGCGTGACGATCCGCGAGCTGACCGGCGTGTGGGTCCCGGCGCCCGACCGGCCCCGGCAGGTGGACGGGCTCCCCGTCCTCGTCGATCCCGGCAGCGGCGCCCTCGCCGCCGCGCGGCCCCTCCGCGCGGGCCAGACCTACCGCGTCGACTCCGCCGTGCCCGAGTGGACGGCGGACGACCTGGCCGGCGCGGGCGTCGCCACCGACGCCGAGGCGAAGGCCGCGCGGCGGCTCCCGTGGGGGCCGGGCGCGACGAGACCGCCCGTGCAGGTCGCGGAGTTCCGCCGGTTCGCGCAGGCGGCGACCCCGGGCGCGCGGACGCCCCTCCAGAAGGCCGCGATGCTCGCCGACTACCTCAAGGTCTACGCCAAGTACGACGTGACCGCGCCGCCCGGGCACGGCTACCGGCAGATCGACTACTTCCTCGGCCAGGGCAGGCGCGGCACGCCCGAGCACTTCGCCACCGCCTACGCCCTGCTCGCCCGGACGCTCGGGCTCCCGTCCCGCGTCGTCGTGGGGTTCGAGGGCGGGCAGCGCGTGGGCGGCACCGTCCAGGTCCGTTCCGGGGACGTGATGGTGTGGCCCGAGATCAAGTTCGACCGCCTCGGCTGGATCCGCTTCAACCCGCTCCCGGACAGCGCACGCCCGTCCAAGAACAACCAGGGCGTCGCCGCAGGGGAGACCGAGCAGAAGCTGGAGCAGGCGCAGAAGAGCGCAGCCTCCCAGCAGCGCGACCAGGGACCGGCCAAGACGACGCGGCAGGAGGCGCGGAAACCGGCCCCCGCCGACGGTTCGCCCACGCCGTGGTGGGTGTTCACCTCAATCGGCCTGGGCGCGCTCGTCGTCGGCTACCTGTGCGCCGTTCTCCTCGCCCCCGCCTTGCGCCGACGACGGCGCCGGACGGGCACGCCCGCCGCCCGCATCACCGGAGCCTGGCACCAGGCGCTCGACCACCTCGCGGACGTCGGCCTGTCCACGGCCCGGACGCTGACCGCGCACGAGGTCGCGCATTTCGGCGCGTCCCGCATCGGCGACGCCGCCCGCGGCCACCTGGATCCGCTCGCCGACCTGGTCAACCGCAGCCGCTTCGCCGCGTCCCGCCCGGACCCGCGCGACGCCGACCGGGCCTGGCACCACGCCGACGAGCTGGGACGGCTCGTCACCGCCGAGGCCGGCCGCCTCCGCCGGCTCCGCCGCCGCCTCCATCCGAGATCCCTGAGACGCCGCGCGGTCAGGACACCGGCGGTCAAGGCACCGGCGGTCAAGGCACCGGCCGTCAAGGCACCGGCCGTCAAGGCACCGGCACGCTGACCGAGATCTCGCCGCCCAGCACGGCGCCCGTCTCCAGCTCCAGGTCGTCGCCGCTCCAGAACCGGCCGGGGTCGAACCAGTTCGGGCGGCGGCCCTTCGGCAGCAGCCCCATCGCCTGGTACGTCACCGCGACGATCTCCGCGCAGAACGCCGTCTCCAGATCCATGGCCCGCTCGGCCGGACGCCGGATGGGCACCCTGCCCCGCAGCCACCGCGTCGCCAGCTTCGACGTGGACGGGAACGGGGTGCCGTCCAGCCGGGCCACCGTGCGCAGCGCCGCGTCCTCCATCGCGGGGGAGGGCGGCGGATCGAGCTGCCGCAGCCATGCCCGCTGCCCGTACCGGTTGCCCCAGGCGAGGACGGCGTCGCGCAGGTCGTGCAGTTGCGCGCCGCGGTGGTGCCCGCCCGTCCACATGTCGCGCAGCGAGCGGCCCAGCTCGGCATGCCACATCAGCGGCGGCAGGTCGTCGAGGACCACCGCCATGCCGACGTGGTTGACGGGGCTGTTCGTCGTCATCTGGATCGCGCGGTCGGCGACCGTCCGGCCGCGGAACAGCCACACGTCCCCGGTGCGGGTCAGCTCGGCGGCCTCGTCGAGGGAGATGCTCGTACCCGGCATGATCGCTACGGTAGCCGCATGCGATGGCTGAAGACCCGCGGCCGGTGGAAGACGCCGGGCCCGTGGAAGATCCTGGGCATCGCCGGGTTCGTCGGCGTGGCCGCGACCGGTGCCGTGATCGTGCGCTCCGAGCGGCGCCGCCGCGCCTACACGCCCGACGAGATACGGGACCGCCTGCACGAGCGGCTCGGCGACGCGCCCGGAGAGCGGCCGTGACGGTGCGGGCCGTCCGCGCGCCCGGCCCGGACGACCTGGAGCGCGCCTGGCGGGCCGTGTCCGCCGAGCTCGGCCCCACGCCGCTCGTCCCGTCCGGGCTGGCGCCCGGCGCGCTGCTGAAGCTGGAGACGTGCCAGCCGACCGGCGCGTTCAAGGTGCGCGGCGCGCTCGCGGCCGTCGCGGCGCTGCCGGACGGCGTGCCGGCCGTCACGGCGAGCGCGGGCAACCACGGGCTCGGCATGGGGTACGCCGCCGCGAAGTCCGGCGCGGACGTGACCGTGGTCGTGTCGACGCGGGCGTCCCAGGTCAAGGTCGACAAGATCGGCGCGTACCCGGTGCGGCTCGTCCGGCACGGCCTGACCTACGACGAGGCCGAGGCGCACGCGATGACCCTCCCGGGCCATTACGTCTCGCCCTACAACGACCCGGCCGTCATCGCCGGGCAGGGCACCATCGGCCGCGAGCTCGACCGGCAGGCGGACGGCCCGCTCACCGTGATCGCGCCGGTCGGCGGCGGCGGGCTGCTCGCCGGTCTCTGCCTCTGGGCGCGCGAACGCGGGGACGTGCGGGTCGTCGGCGTCGAGTCGGCGGTGTCGCGCGGCGTGTCGGCCTCGGTGGCGGCCGGGCGGGTCGTCGGGGTCGACGTCGGCGAGACGTTCGCCGACGGCCTGCCCGGCAACCTGGAACCCGGCTGCGTGACCCCCGCGGTGATCGGGGACACCGCCGAGCTGACCTCGGTGACCGATGACCGGATCCGGACGGCGCTGCGGTGGCTCTTCCGGGAGCACGGCCTCGTCGCCGAGGGCGCGGGCGCCGCGGGCGTCGCGGCCGTCCTCGCGGGTCAGGTCGAGATCACCGGACGCCCCGTGGTGGTCGTCTCGGGCCGCAACATCACCGTCTCCACCTATGTCGCCGCAATAAGCGAAAAGTGATCTATCCGGGAAACCCGGGCGAGCCTGCGGCGGGAGCCACTACGGTTTCCGGTGCGAAACGGGGCAGGTGAACGCGCGTGCGTCTGGCGTTTCTGGGGTCTTTGTTCCGACGTGACCGGTTGACGGGGCAGGTCGCGGTCGGGCTCGTCGGCGTGCTAGTGATCGCCGCCGCCGTCTACGGGGTGGGCGTCGCGAGCGCCAAGTACCGGCTCGCCGACGTCGGCGCCTGGCTGACCGCCGCCGGCAAGGGCCTCGTCGTGCACGTCAACGGGCCGGCCGGCAAGGTCGACGGCAGGACCGGCGTGATCCCGCAGATGCGCGGCCACAACATCAAGGTCGTCCAGGACGGCGGCACCGTGCTGATCATCGACCTGGACACCGGCGTCGTCAGCCGGCTCGACCCGTCCCAGCTGGACATCGGGACGAGCCGCCCGCTCGGCAAGGGCATCCAGGTCCTCGCCGGGGCCGGGAGGGCGTACACGGTCGACTCGGTCAAGGGCGCCGTCCAGGAGATCGACCCGGTCGGCCTGACCCCGGTCGGCGCGGCGGCGACGCTGCCGCCGGTCCTCGGGCAGGCCGGCATCGACGCGCGCGGCGCGCTCTGGGTGCCGGTGGCGCGCAACGGGGAGGTCGCGGCGTTCTCCGGCGGCCGCCTCCGGCCGCCCGTCCGCGTCGGCGAGCCGGGCGACGGCCTCGCGCTCACCATGGCGGCCGGCGACCCGGTCGTCACCAACTCCACCGCCGCGACCGCGACCGTCGTCAAGCCGTCCGGGGCGAAGCTCACCGTGCGCCTGCCGACGACCGTCACGCAGGCGGGGCGCGGCGGCGTGCTCGCCCCCGCCGCCACCGACGGCAAGACGGTCCCGCTGCTGGCACCGGGCACCGGGTCGCTGGTCACCGTCGACACCGACACCGGCCGGTACTCCAGCACGCGGCTCGCGATGCCCGAGCACCGCTACCGGCCGCCGCAGATGCTCGGCGCGAAGGTCTACATCCCGGACGAGACCGCCGGGGCGCTCATCGTGTACGACTCGGCGAGCAACCGGTTCGAGAAGCCGGTCCCGGTGACCGGGCGCCCCGCCAGGCTGGACGTCTTCGTCCGCGACGGGATGCTCTGGGCGAACGACCCGTCCGGCCCGCGCGCCGTCGTGATCGACCGGCAGGGCGCGGGGAAGGGCGTCGACAAGTACAAGGACCGGGTGCCGGGCGGCCGGAGCCGGCGGCCCATCCCGCTGCCCGGCGGCGGGGACGCCCCGCCGCCTCCCCGGACGGCGCGGCCGCCGTCCCGGCCGCTGGAGCCGCCGGCCCCCGGCGGACCGCCCGGCGCACCGTCCAACATCTCCGTCACGCCCGGCTCGGGCACGATGCGGGTCGACTTCCAGCCCTCGCAGGGCGAGGGCGTCCTCGGGTACGTGCTGAAGGACGTCCCGTCCGGCATGACGGCGAGCCCGTCCGCGATCCGGCCGGGCGCGGGCCCCTTCACGTTCACCGTCGGCGGCGGTGAGTGCGGGCGCGAGTACAGGTTCCGCGTCGCCGTCCGCTACAGGGACGCCCGCGGCCGGACCCGCGAGCAGGCGTCGGCGGCGAGCGACCCCGTCCGGCCGTGCGTGACACCGGGCGCGCCCACCGGCCTCGCGGCGCAGGCGACGCCGTCCGGCGCCAAGGTGTCGTGGACGCCGCCGGCGGGCGCGGGATCGGTCGCCTACCGGCTCGCCCACGACGGCCCGGTCAGCGGCGCGATCACGGGGCCGAGCACGTCCGCGACACTCGCCAACGTGTACACGAACGGCGGCTACACCTTCACGCTCACGGCCGCCAACGACGCCGGCACCGGTGCGGCCGCGACCCTCGACACCACGCTGACCGGCCCCGCGACCAGGTACCCGGTGGAGCGCAACGGCAACTCCGACGCCTACATCCGGGCCACGCCCGACGGCAGGAACGGCGCGCTCGTCGCCACCATGCACGACAACAACGGCGAGATGATCACCGTCCTGTGCCAGGAGAAGGGCGTGTACTACACCCACCCGAGAGACTCCAACCTCGCGGGTGACATGTACGCCAAGGTCACCTGGCAGGGAAAGACCGGCTACCTCCTCGGCTACCTGGTCAACACGCCAGGCGACTGGAAGAGCGTCGCGGGCCCGCCCGTCTGGAAGTGCAAGTAGAGCCGCCGGTCAGCGGTGCTTCGGTTTGGCGGGCTTGTCCTTGCCCGCGCGCAGGCAGGCGGGCGCCGACCACGCCACGTCCGGTGCCCGGCCCTGGTTGAGGCGCAGCACCGCGCCGACCTTGAAGCAGTAGGCGGTCTTCGGCCGCAGCCCCGGCAGGGTCGCCGAGCGCGACCCGGCCGGGACCGTCACGATCGGCTGCGACCCGGCGGGCTGCCGCTGGACGAGCAGCGGCAGCTCCCGCGCGGCGGGCGGCAGCGTCCAGCCGAGTGCGGCCGCCTTGCCGGCCCACCGGGCGGCGACCCGGCGCGGGCGCGCCGCCGCGAGCTGCGCGGCCGTCACGGGCTCCTGCCCCGCCCCGGCCTGCGGGACGGTCTGGGACGGCGACGGGTCCGCGGACTGCCGCCCGCCCTCCGCGCCTCCCCGGCCGGCCAGCGCGAGGGCCCCGACGCCTAGCGCCAGGCCGCCCACCAGCGCGACGGCGGCCGCGACGATCAGCCCGCGGCGCGGCCCGTCCTGCGGCCCGTCCTGCGGCCCGCCGGGGAGGGCCGGGGGCGGGCCCGTGTGCGGCGCGGTCGGGTCTGTGTGCGGGGTCGGGCCTGTGTGCGGGGCGGTCGGGCCGGTCCTGCCGTGGGAGCCGCTCGCGCGCGGGCCGCCCGCGTTGGTGTCGCTCGCGGTGGGCGCCCACTCCGGGACGAGCGGCGGCCCCGGCAGGCCGGGCGCCGGGCCGGGCCGGAGGGCGGCGGCGCTGTGGGCCACGTCCGTGACCGGCAGCCCCAGCCCGGCCTGCGTCCGCTGCAGCGCCTGCGCGAACTCCACCGCGGTCGCGTGGCGCTGCTCGGGGCTCTTGGCCATCGCGCGCCCGATGACGTCGGCGACCTGCGGCGGGACGTCCGGCCGGGGGATCGGCGGCGGCGCCTCGTGCAGGATCCGCAGCATCAGCAGCGCGATGCCCTCGCCGGGCGGGCCCTTGAACGCGGGCTGCCCGGCCAGCAGCTGGTACAGCGTGGAGCCGAGCGAGTAGATGTCGGCGCCGACGCCGGGCGGCCGGCCCTCCAGCACCTCGGGCGCCGCGTGGTGCGGGGTGAACGCCTGGGTGTGCGTGGCGTCGAAGGAGTCGACCAGGCGGGCGATGCCGAAGTCGGCGAGCGCCGGCTCCCCGTACCGCGACAGCAGCACGTTCTGCGGCTTCACGTCCCGGTGCAGGACGTCGGTCTCGTGGGTGGCGGCGAGCGCGCCCGCCATCTTCACCCCGATGCGCAGGACGTCCGCCACCGGCAGCGGCCCCTCCTTCGCGAGCCGGTCGGTGAGCGCGCCGTGCTCGAAGTACTCCATCGCGATGTAGGGCCGGCCGAAGCGCGTGGTGCCGGTGTCCAGCACGGTCACGATGTTCGGATGCCCGGAGAGGCGCCCGGTGATCTTGCATTCGCGCTGGAAGCGGCGCATCGCCGCGGCGTCCACCGCGCCGACCGACAGGACCTTCAGCGCGACCATCCGGTCGAGCCGCTCCTGGTGCGCGCGGTAGACGACGCTGAAGCCGCCCTCGCCGACCTGCTCCAGCACCCGGTAGCCGGGGACGTCCTCGCTCATGGGCGCGGGCTCATCGGTGGGGGGTCATGGGTCGGGGGTCCCTCTTCGTCGCTCGTCTCGTCCGGGTCGCGGCGGGGGCCACCAGCGTAGTACGGGGACGAATCAGGCGCGGCTCCTCCGGCGAACACGCGCCGGGCCGCGTACCCGTCTGGAAATGAGATGACATTTCCATCCGGTTGATTAATCGTTGTGCCAATTCCGCGCCGCCGGCCGCCCGCCGCGCCCTAGCCTCGGGTTCCGCGACGAAGGAACGGCCCAGAGGGAGTGGCCCGCCGTGACGGAAGATGTCATGACGCAACCGGAGACGGAAACGCCGCCGACAAAATCGGCTTATGGGGACCTTGTCCGAATGGCGTATTTCGTTCTGCCGGGCAGGGGCAAGCGCGTCTACCGGCTGGCGATCGCCCGCCGGATCGTGGACGGCACCGCGCGCGGCGCCCGGGACCGCTCCGCCGCCGGGCACGCCCGCTGGCGCACCCGCGTGCTGCGCCGGGCCCTGCGCCCCTCCCGCCGCCTCCAGATCGGCCTCGGCCCCTGGCTGCGCGCGCTGCCCGCGCGGCTGCCCGACCCCGCGCTCACCGCGACGCTGTCCAGGCTCGCGCCGCACGTCCGCGCCGCCTATGTGCTCCGGCACGTCGAGGGGCTGCCCCAGTACCGGGTCCGCGACCAGCTGATCGAGCTGGGCGTGCGCGACCCGTGGTCGGCGATCCGCGCCGCCGAGGCCGTCCGGGTGCCCGCGCCGCGCGGCTCCCACCGGTTCGAGCCGGAGTCGCTGCGCCCCGTCCGCAACCGGTCGGTGCTGCCGCTCGCGGCCGCCGCCATCCTCACCGCGGGGCTCGTCGGCGCGCTCGTCGCGACCGAGCACGGCGACCCCCGGCGGGCGTCCGCGCACGCGCCGCGCCTGGTGTCCGCGGCCCCGGACGCCTGGACGCGCGGCGCCCGCACCCTGGACGCCTGGCCCGCGCGCGGCGACCTCGCCGGCGACCGGGCGTTCGTCCGGCGGGCCGCCGGCGCCTGGGCGGGCGCGCCCGGCGGCCGGCGCGCCGAGGGCGGCACCGCCCAGCTCCTGTACGCGGGCCGCCTCGACGGCAGGCCCGTCGCCGTCATGCGGCGCGGCGACCGGCTGGCCCGCTACACGCCCGGCCGGCTGGACGTCGTCCCCGCCGGCACCGGCCCGTCCGCCCCGATCGCCCTCGGCGGCGGACGGTACCTCCTCGCCCCCTGGGACGCGCGGCCCGAGACCCTCACCGGGGAGCGGCTGGCCGCGTCCGGCGGCGTGACCGCCCCGGCCCGCGCGGACACCGGCTGCGGGCGCGGCCCGCTGTTCCACCTCGGCTCCCGGACGGTCGGCGACCTCGGCGGCCCGCGCGCAGCCGTCCTCACCTACCACTCGCCCGCCTGGCGGCCCCGCCCGGCCCGGCCGCCGGAGCGCCTCGGCCGGGAGGGCCGCAGCACCTGGAACCGGCTGGCCTGCGCGCTGCCCAGCCCGTCCCGCCCGGTGTCCGACGCGCTGGCGTTCGACTTCTGGTCCGGGAGGCTGCCGCACGGCGGCGGGCCCGCCGACTGGGTGTGCACCCGGCTCGGCTACGCCGCCGGCGGGAGCACCGGCCAGGCGACGCTGCTCGGCGCGCAGACACGGCCCACGGGCGCCTGCGACGCCGACCGCCCGGTCAGCGGCACCTGGTGGCGGGCCCCGTCGGACCGCTGGTACTACCTGGCCGCCGCCGGCCGCGGTCTGGTCCCGCACGCCGACGGCGTCCGCCGCTCGACGACGCGCAAGCGCCTGCTCATCGCCACCGGCACCCCGAAGACCCCGGTCGCCCTCACCGCCCGCTGAGCGGAACCCGAGTCAGCGCGCGCTTACCCGAATGGTGCACACTTGGGGGACCGAACAAGATTCAGGGAGTCGCAGATGGGCAAGGGGCCGCTGTCCGGAGTACGGGTGATCGAGCTGGCCGGGATCGGTCCCGGGCCGTTCGCCGCGATGCTGCTGGCCGACCTCGGCGCCGACGTGATCCGCGTCGACCGCGCCTCCGCCGTCCGGGACGGCGAGACCACCGGCGGCACCGACTTCACCAACCGCGGCAAGCGGTCGATCGCCATCGACCTGAAGAGCGAGCGGGGCCGCGAGGTCGTGCTCCGCCTCGCCGCGAAGTCCGACGTCCTGCTCGAAGGGTTCCGGCCCGGCGTCACCGAGCGCCTCGGCATCGGCCCGGACGACTGCCTCGCCCGCAACCCGAGGCTCGTCTACGGCCGGATGACCGGCTGGGGCCAGGAGGGGCCGCTCTCGCACACCGCCGGCCACGACGTCGGCTACATCGCCGTCACCGGCGCCCTGCACGCCATCGGCCGCGCGGACGGCCCGCCGCAGGTCCCGATGAACCTCCTCGGCGACTTCGCCGGCGGCAGCATGTACCTGATCGTCGGCGTCCTGTCCGCCCTCCTCGAAGCGAAGACGAGCGGGCGCGGCCAGGTCGTCGACGCCGCCATCGTGGACGGCACCGCCCACCTGTCGACCTTCATCCACGCGTTCATGGCGGGCGGCCTCTGGGAGGACCGCCGCGGCGTCAACATGCTCGACACCGGCGCCCCCTGGTACGACGTCTACGAGACCTCCGACGGGAAGCACATGGCGGTCGGCGCCATCGAGTCCCAGTTCTACGCCGAGTTCCTCCGCCTCGCCGGCCTGGACGGCGAGGACCTCCCGCACCAGCACGACAGGGCCGGCTGGCCGGCCCTGCGCGAGCGCTTCGCCGCCGTCTTCAGGACGAAGACACGCGACGAGTGGACGGAGATCTTCGTCCCCAGCGACGCCTGCGTGGCCCCGGTCCTCTCGATGACCGAGGCGGCCGAACACCCGTTCAACACGTCCCGCGACGTCTTCCCCGACCTCGCCGGCCACCGCCAGCCCGCCCCGGCGCCCCGCTTCTCCCGCACCGGCACCGAGACCGACGGCGTCCCCGCCCTCCCCGGCGGCCAGACCCGCGCCATCTTGGACGACCTCGGCTTCGACGACACCGAGACCCTTCTCAAGGAAGGCGCCGTGGCGCAGGCCTGACCCGTCCACCCGTCCACCCGGCCTGCGGCGAATCGCCGCAGGCCGAGCGGTATGCGGGCTGATCCGATTGTGAGTCGGCTGACAATTTCTCCCGGGTAACCGGCGGTCGTCCCACAAGACCGCGCCGGAAAGCGGCCGTACGTTGTGGGAACTCCACCCCCGATCATCACGCCGATGAGCGGCCGGGCCCGGCTGAATTCGCGCGGGCCGCGGCCTCTTTCCGGCGTGCCCTCACGAGGGAGATGCACATGCGTTTCAGACGACTCCGGACCTGGGCGGTCACCGCCGCGGCGGCTGCCGCCGCCGTCGGCATGACGGGCCTGGTCGCGCCCGCCGCGCACGCCGAGACCAGCCCGGACGGCGCGAACGACTGGAATTGCAAGCCGTCGTTCTGGCATCCCCGTCCGGTCGTGCTCGTGCACGGGACGTTCGAGAACATGGCGTTCAACTGGCAGAAACTCTCCCCGGCGCTGAAGAAGGCCGGATACTGCGTCTACGCCCTCAATTACGGCGGCCCGGAGGACGGCCCCATCCAAGGAATCTATGACATTCCGGCGTCGGCCGGGGAACTGTCGGCGTTCGTCGACAAGGTGCTCGCCTCGACCAAGGCGTCCAAGGTCGACATGGTCGGGCACTCGCAGGGCGGCATGATGCCCCGGTACTACATGAAGTTCCTGGGCGGGGCCGCGAAGGTCAACAAGCTCGTCGGGCTCGTCCCGTCCAACCACGGCACGAGCCTGGCCGGGCTCGTCCAGCTCGGCAGCCTGCTCGGCATCACGCAGGCGGTCGTGAAGGCCGCGCCGGCGGCGGGCCAGCAGATCACCGACTCCGACTTCCTGAAGAACCTCAACGCGGGCGGCGACACGGTGCCCGGCCCGACCTACATCGTCCTCGCCACCAAGTACGACGAGGTCGTCACGCCCTACACCTCGGCGTTCCTCAACGGCTCGAACGCGCAGAACGTCCTGCTGCAGGACAAGTGCGCGGACGACACCAACGCCCACGTCGGCATGGCCTTCGACCCGGTGGCGATCAAGTTCGTGCTGAACTCGCTCGACATCTGGGGCCCGTACTGGCCCATCGACTGCGCCAAGCCGCTCGGCTGACGCGTGCGGCGGCGCCCGGCGGCCTCCCCGCCGCCGGGTGCCGCTTCGGCGCGGTCAGCCGACCGCGTCGGTGACGGACTGCGACCAGCGGGCGAGGGCGTCGTCGATCTGCGGCTCGGTCACGATCAGCGGCGGGATCATCCGGACGACGTTGCCGTGCGCGCCGCAGGTCAGCAGCAGGAGGCCGTGCTCGGCGGCGGCCTTGTGCGCGCGCTGCGCGGCGGCCGGGTCGGGTTCGCCGTCCGGTGCGGTGAACTCGCTGGCCTGCATCAGGCCGAGGCCGCGCACGTCGCCGATCTCCGGGTGGTCGGCGGCGACCTTGCGGAGGCCGTCGTTGAGGCGTGCGCCCTGGCGGGCGGCGTTGCCGACGAGGTCCTCGTCCTGGATGACCTGGAGCGTAGCGATCGCGGCGGCGCACGCCACCGCGTTGCCGCCGTAGGTGCCGCCCTGGGAGCCGGGCCACGCCTTCTCCATGAGGGCGGTCGGCGCCGCGATCGCCGACAGCGGGAATCCGCTGGCCAGCCCCTTCGCGGTGATCAGGACGTCGGGGCGCGCCGCCGAGTGCTCGTGGCCCCAGAACCGGCCCGTGCGGCCGTAGCCGGTCTGCACCTCGTCCATGATCAGCAGGATGCCGTGCCGGTCGGCGCGCTCCCGGAGCCCCTCCAGGAACGCCGGCGGCGCCGGGATGTAGCCGCCCTCGCCGAGCACGGGCTCGACGATGAAGGCGGCCGTGTCGGACGCGGGGCTCGCGGTGATGAGGAGGTAGTCCAGTTCGCGCAGCGCGAAGCGGGTGGCCTCCTCTTCGGACCAGCCGTACCGGTAGGCCTGCGGGAACGGCGCGATGGCGGCGCCCGGCATCAGCGGGCCGATGCCCGCGCGGAACTTCGTGCCGGCCGTGGTGAGCGCGGCGGCGCCCATCGTCCGGCCGTGGAACGAGCCGTGGAAGACGACGATGTTCTGCCGTCCGGTGGCGTGCCGGGCCAGCCGGATGGACGCCTCGACGGCCTCGCTGCCGCTGTTGAGGAAGAACAGCGAGTCCAGGCCGCCGGGCAGGACCTCGCCGAGCGCGTCGACCAGCCGCAGCAGCGGCTCGTGCATGACCGTCGTGTACTGCCCGTGGATGAGCGTGCCGATCTGCTTCCGCGCGGCCTCCACCACGCGCGGGTGGCAGTGGCCGGTGTTGGTGACGCCGATGCCCGCGGTGAAGTCCAGGTGCCGGCGGCCGGCGGTGTCGTAGAGGTACACGCCCTCGCCGCGTTCGGCCAGGACGGGAGTGGCCTGCTTGAGCAGGGGTGAGAGCGTAGCCATGCGTCCCTCCGGTAGATTGTCGACAATCTGCAATCTAGGTGCCCCCTGGAACGGATGTCCAGGGGGCGTCCTTCGTTTACTTCCGGGAGCTGCCGAGCCGGCGGATGGAGTCGGTCATGTGCTCCTCGATGAGCACGAGCAGCCGCTCCTCCTCGCCGTCGCCGATCGCGTCGACGAGCCGGCGGTGCTCCTCGACGAGGTCGGACGGCTCGGGGTAGGTGTCCTGCAGCGCGTTCAGGCACATCCGGGTCTCCACCAGCAGGGTGTGCGCCATGCGCTCCAGCCGGGGGCTGCCGGACGAGCTGACCAGCACCTCGTGGAACGCCTGGTCGGCGTCGCTCATCGCGACCCGGTCGCGCTGCTTCGCCGCCTCCACCAGCGCTTCGAGGGCCTCGGTGAGCCGGGCCACCGCCTCACCGCGGTTCCGCGCCATGATCAGCTTGCAGGCCTCCCGCTCGATCGCGAGCCGGGCGAGGTAGACGTCCTCGACGTCCCCCTCGTCCAGCGTGATCACGAAGAGCCCGCGGTGCGGCTCGCTGACCAGCAGCCCCTCCTGGACCAGCCGCTGCATCGCCTCGCGCAGCGGGCCACGGCTGATGCCGAGGCGCGCGGCGAGGTCGGCCTCGCCGAGCTGCGCGCCGGGCTCCAGCGACCCGTACATGATCGCCGAGCGCAGCTCGTCCGAGACGATCTCGACGGTCGACTTGCGGGGGACAGGTTCCAGCTCACCCAATCGGCCCATGCCGCGGGCCCCTTTCGTCATAGCTGCCAGGTATGTCGTCCCTGCCCGGCGGCGCTGCCGGCGGGGACGGCGGAGACGGCGGCGGGCACGGCGAACAGCCGGCCCAGCCCGGTGCGCGGCGGGAGCCCCCCGGGACCGGACGCGAGCCGCAGCCCCTCCCACACGCTCACCTGGTTGGCGGTCAGCACCGGCTTGCCGGTCCGCGCCTCCAGCTCGTCGAGCCAGGACACGGTGTGCAGCGCGGTGTCGGGCACCAGCACCGCCTCGGCGTCCGGATGGTCGTTGGCCGCGACGAAGGCGAGCACCTCGTCGCGCCCGAGGGTGCCGACCTCGGCGGCGGTGACGATGCCCCGGCAGGACAGCGCCACCACCTCGATGCCGGCGTGGCCGAGGAACGCGACGAACCGCTCCGCCACGTCGGCCGGGTAGGTCGCGGCGACCGCGACCCTCGTCACGCCCAGGGCCCGCACGGCGTGCACGAACGCGAACGACGTGCTGGACGCGGGCACGCCCGCCGCCTCCCGCACGCCCGCGACCTGCCGCGCGGCGCCGTCCCAGCCGAACACGAAGCTCCCGCTGGTGCAGGCCCACACCGCGGCCTGCACGCCCATGCCGCGCAGCGCGCGCGCGCCCTCGCCGAGGACGTCGGCGCCGCCGATGTCCAGCAGCGCGTCGACGCGGTGCGCGTCCTCGCGCATGAGCGTGTGCACGACCGGCAGGCTCACCTCGCCCGGCCCCGAACGCCGCAGAGCGCGTTCGATGGCGGGGTAGTCGTCCTCGGCGCTGTATCCCGGGTACAGGAATCCGGCGCTCACCGTGCTCTGCCGCATGTCGTCGGCAACCCTACCTTCGCGGATCATGGCGGTCAGGCCGCCGTGGACGGGGCGAGCTGTACCAGCGACTGCCCGGGACCGGCCGCCGAGCGGCCCATCGCGCGCAGCGCCGAGCACATCGTCACCTGGTTGGCGGTCAGCACCGGCTTGCCGATCATCTGCTCCAGCGGCGCGATGATGTCGTAGGTCGGCACGTTCGTGCAGCTGATGAAGACGGCCTCGGCCTCGGGGCCGTCCACCGTCGACACCGCCGACACGATCTCGCCGTAGCCGACCTTCCAGATGTGGCTGAGCAGCCCCATCCCGACCGACGCCACCACCTCGATCCCGTACTCGCCGAGGAACGACACGAGCCGTTCGGTGACCGCGTCGATGTACGGGGTGACGACCGCGATGCGCGAGACGTTGAGCAGCCGCAGCGACTCCACCAGCGCGCCGGACGTCGTCGTGGACACCGGCGCGCCGGCCCGCATCATCGACTGGTGCAGCTCCAGCTCGCCCGCCTTGCCGCGGATGAAGCTGCCCGACGCGCAGGCGTAGGCGACCGCGAGCGGCTCGGGCGCGAGGACGTCCCGGGTCGCCTGCCGGACGATCGACTGGTCCGACAGCGCGGACGCCATCTCCACGGTGACCGGGACCGGGACGTAGGGCAGCCGGGTCATGAACAGCGACACGTCGTCGGGCGTCCACCGCCACAGCTCGCGGTCGAGGGCGAAGTCGAACGGGGCGACCACCCCGATGCCGTGCTGGGCGAGCAGCTCGGGGCCGACGACCAGCGTGGGGTCGAATGTCATGTGCGAGGCCACCGCTCTAGGACTCTGCGCGGTCGTAGACCAGGCGCTCGCCGACGGCGCCGGATCGCCAGACGTCGTTGCACGCCTCGGCCATCCGGTCGAGCCCGTCGACGATCGTCGCGTACACGTTGCCGGGAACCCAGCCGACGTCCCCGTTCAGCAGCAGGTTGTTGCGGCCGTAGAAGATGGCGAGGTCGATGACGCCGGGCAGCGCGTGGATGTTCTTCTCCTCCTTGAACTTCCGGTCGAGCATCCCGCCCGGGAAGGAGAAGTAGACGACGTCGCCCGGGATGGGGGTGACGGTGGGGTTCTCGAGGCCGACCTCGTCCTCGGCGAACCGTTCGACCATCGTGTAGACCTCGTTGCGGGCGTACTTGGCGTGGTAGGCGTCGCCTCCGAGGGGCAGGGCCCGCCACACCGCCTCACACGTCCGCGGCGCGTCCTTCTCCAGCAGCTCCGCGACGCACGAGACGCCACGACGCTCCAGTGTGATGGTCATGAGCTTGGGCATGCTGGGACCTCCCCGTGAACAGGGGTGGGCGAGAGCGTCGCCACCCGCAGGACTCTTCCGTTAGAGCGCTCTGGGATCCGTCCTGGCCTGTGCTTGGGCAACGGTTGCGACGGTCTTGCAGCACGTTTCAGTGCGGTGAACCGGGGCCGCAGTACACCACGCTGATTGTTGACAATCCTACGATCCCTTCCTAGCGTGTCAATGCCTCCCCGAGTTGCCTTCTCGTAAACTCCGCACACCCGGAAGTGACACCGATGGAGCCTGTTCAGCACGCAGCCGGTGGGCCGCCCGACGTGGTGGTGCTCGTGGGGGACGGCCACCCGCGCGGGATGGCGGAGGCGGAGAGTCTCGCCCGCATCCGGTACGTGCGCGAGACAGAGTTGGCCGGGGCCCTTCCGGGCGCGGGCGCGGTCTTCATGTGGGACTTCCTGTCGGACGCGCTCGCGGGCGCGTGGCCGTCCGAGGGCGGGCCGGGCTGGGTGCACATCGCGAGCGCCGGCGTCGACCGCCTGCTGTTCCCCGCGCTGGTCGAGGGCGACACGGTCGTCACCAATTCGCGGGGCGTCTTCGACGAGCCGATCGCCGAGTACGTCCTCGGCCTGGTGCTCGCCTTCGCCAAGGATCTGCACACGACCCTCCGGCTGCAGGCCGAGCGGCGCTGGCGGCACCGCGAGACCGAGCGCGTCACCGGCGCCCGCGCGCTCGTCGTCGGCACCGGGCCGATCGGCCGCGCCATCGGCCGCCGCCTCACCGCAGCCGGGCTCGCCGTCACCGGCGCCGGCCGCACCGCCCGCGACGCCGATCCCGACCTCGGGTCCGTCGTCCCGATGGAGCGGCTGGACGAGGCGCTCGGCGCGGCCGACTACGTCGTGCTCGCGGCGCCGCTCACCCCGCGGACCCGCGGCATGATCGACGCCGCCGCGCTGGACCGGATGCGCCCGTCCGCGCGGCTGATCAACGTGGGACGCGGCGCGCTGGTCGCCGAGCCCGACCTCGTCAAGGCGCTGCGCGACGGCCGGATCGCGGGCGCCGCGCTGGACGTCTTCGAGGACGAGCCGCTGCCGCCGTCCTCCCCCCTCTGGGAGATGCCGAACGTCGTCGTCTCCCCGCACATGTCCGGCGACGTGGTCGGCTGGCGGGACGAGCTCGTCCGGCTGTTCACCGACAACCTCGGCCGTTACACCTCGGGCCGCCCGCTGCTCAACGTCGTGGACAAGCGGCTCGGCTACGTCGGCTCGAGGGCAGGGTCCGGAACGAACCAGAGGGGGTAGCCATGGCCGACGCGGCCGACCTGACCGCGACCGAACTGCTGGCGGCGTACGAGGCCGGGACGCTCTCCCCGGTCGAGGCCGCCCAGGCGGTCCTCGCGCGCATCGCGCGGGACGACCCGAAGCTCAACGCGTTCTGCCTCGTCGACGAGGACACCACGCTCGACATGGCGCGGGCGGCGGCCGACCGCCGGGCGCGCGGCGCCCCGCTCGGCCCGCTGGACGGGGTGCCCGTCTCCATCAAGGACGTCCTGCTCACCCGCGGCTGGCCCACCCTGCGCGGCTCCACGACGATCGACCCGGCCGGCCCCTGGGACGAGGACTCGCCGGCCGTGGCGCGGCTCCGCGAGCAGGGCGCGGTGTTCGCCGGCAAGACGACCACGCCGGAGTTCGCGTGGAAGGGCGTCACCGACAACCCGCTCACCGGCGTCACCCGCAACCCGTGGGACCCGTCCCGCACGCCGGGCGGGTCGTCCGGCGGGGCGGCGGCGGCCGTCGCGGCGGGCATGGCGCCGCTCGCCCTCGGCACCGACGGCGGCGGCTCGGTGCGCATCCCCGCCGCGTTCACCGGCACCTTCACGATCAAGCCGACGTACGGCCGCATCCCGCACTATCCGGCGAGCCCGTTCGGGACGCTCGCGCACACCGGCCCGATGACGAACACGGTCGCGGACGCGGCGCTGCTGCTGGACGCGGTGTGCGGCCCCGACGGCCGCGACTGGTCGGCGCTGCCGCCGCCGGACGGCCCGTTCGCCGAGGGCGGGCCCGACGACCTGACCGGCCTGCGCATCGCGTACAGCCCCGACCTCGGGTTCGCGAAGGTCGACCCGGAGATCGCGGCCTCGGTGGCCGCCGCGGCCGAGTTCTTCACCGAGCTGGGCGCGAAGGTCGAGCAGGCCGATCCGGGGTTCGGCGGCGACCCCGTCGAGGAGTTCGAGGTCCTGTGGTTCGCGGGCGCCGCCAAGGTGGTCGAGCACCTGTCTCCCGAGGCCCGGGCGCGGCTCGACCCGGGCCTCCGGGAGATCTGCGAGCAGGGTGCGCGGTACTCGGCCATGGAGTACCTCACCGCCACGGCCCGCCGGATGGAGCTGGGGCGCCGCATGGGCCTGTTCCATGAGCGGTACGACCTGCTGCTCACCCCGACGATGCCGATCGCCGCGTTCGCGGCGGGCCGGGAGGCGCCGGAGGGCTCCCCGTCCCCGCGCTGGACGAGCTGGACGCCGTTCACCTACCCGTTCAACATGACCCAGCAGCCGGCCGCGAACCTGCCGTGCGGCTTCACCTCGGACGGCCTGCCCATCGGGCTGCAGGTGGTCGGCGCCCGGCACGCCGACGCCCTCGTCATGACCGCCTGCGCGGCGTTCGAGCGGGCCCGTCCGTGGAAGCGGTTCAGCCGAAGGTGATGACCGCGCGGCCGCGGTGGGTGCCCGCGTCCATCGCGGCGAGGACGCGCGGCGCCTCGTCCAGCGCGACCGGGGTGACCTCCGGGACGATGCCGTGCGCCACCGCGAAGCCGAGGGTGTCGCGCAGGTCGTGCGGCGACCCGGACGGCACGCCCATCACCCGCGCCCGGTTCAGCACGAGGGCGGCAGGCGGCACGCTCACGTTCTCGGCGCCCATGCCGAGGTAGAGCAGGGTGCCGTCCGGGCGCAGACCGCCGAACGCGGCGAGGCCGGTGGCGGTGTCGGGCGCGGTGTTGACCACCACGTCCGCGCCGCCCCAGGCCCGCAGGGCCTCGGCGGGGTCCTGCTCGGCGGTGGCCACGAACTCCTCCGCGCCGAACCCGCGCGCCTCCTCCTCGGCGCGCCGCGACCGCGACACCACGGCGACGCGGGCGCCCATCGCGGCGGCGAACCGCAGCACCATCGTGCCGACGCCGCCGGTGCCGAGCACCGCGACCTTCGACCCGGCGGCGGCGCCGGCGTGCCGGAGCCCGTTGAACGCGGTGATCCCGGCGCACATCAGCGGCGCGCCGGCCACCGGGTCGAGGCCGTCCGGCAGCGGGGTGACGAACCCGGCGCGGGCCACGAAGTACTCGGCGTAGCCGCCGTCGGTGTTGACGCCCGTGACCTGCTTGGGCGCACCGGTGCACAGGATCTGGTCGCCGCGCGCGCAGTAGTCGCAGTGGCCGCACGACCCGTGGATCCATCCGGCGCCGACCGCGGTGCCGGTCTCGGGCCAGCCGACGCCCTCGCCGAGCGCGGCGACGACGCCGCTGATCTCGTGCCCGGGGACGGCCGGGAACGTCCCGAACGGGTAGTGGCCGCGCAGGTGGTTGACCTCGGAGAAGCACATCCCGCACGCGGTGACCCTGACCAGGATCTCGCCGGGGCCCGGCCGCGGCACCTCGCGCTCGACGATCTCCAGCGGCTTGCCCGCGGCGGAAAGAACGGCGCTGCGCATGAGCGCATCCCCTCTCGTGTTCTGCCGGCGGCCGGAGCGGCCGCCATAGCGTTGGTATAGCGATAACTATAGTGACGCTACAGCATCGTGCATAGCGATGTTCGTGAAATCTCTGTAACATCGATGTTGTGACTGCTCAGAAGGACCTCGACACGCGGAACCGGATCATCCGCGCGGCCGCCAAGCTGATCACCGAGGCGGACGGCGAACCCGTCTCGACGCGGGCCGTGTGCAGCGCCGCCGGGGTCGGGGCGCCGACCCTCTACCACCACTTCGGCGACAAGCGCGGCCTGTTCGACGCCGTCGCCGCGCACGGGTTCGAGCAGTACCTGGAGAGCAAGCGCGCCCAGCCGCCCACCGGCGACCCGGTCGACGACCTGCGCCAGGGCTGGGACCTGCACGTCGAGTTCGGCCGCACGAACCCCGCGTTCTACACGCTGATGTACGGCACGTCCCGGACACCGCCCGTCGCCGAGGAGGCGCACCGCATCCTGACCGGCCTGGTCGAGGCCGCCGCCCGCGCCGGGCGGCTCCGCGTCTCCGTCGCGACGGCCGTCCGGATGATCCATGCCGCCGGGGTCGGGGTCGTG
Source organism: Actinomadura latina NBRC 106108 (assembly GCF_001552195.1). GTDB lineage: Bacteria > Actinomycetota > Actinomycetes > Streptosporangiales > Streptosporangiaceae > Spirillospora > Spirillospora latina. The sequence continues at coordinate 112,424 of NZ_BCQS01000013.1, read as the reverse complement.
CTGGCGCTCATCTCCGGCGGGGACGACGACGAGCTGTCGGTCCGGACCCGCGAGGCGGTGCTGGCCGCGGTCACCGTCGCCGACGCCGGACCGGCCGGCGGCGGGACCTCGACCGCCGCCCGCGCGGTCGCCCTGCGTGCCGCCCTGACCGCGGACCCGCCACCGGCGCTGACCGCCACGGAGTCGGCGATGCTCGCCGAATGGCTCGACCGCATCGCCGCCGGCCCGGACCCAGCCGACTAGTCGCTGAGCGTGCAGGGACAGTGCTGCTCGACGAACCGTACACACGGCAGCTCGATGGCAAACTCAGGGAGTTGCGCTTTCATCTTCAGCGGGGACAGGTGCGGATCACCTACTGGATTGCCCCCGGTCGGCGGATCATCCTGCTGACGGTCTTCCGAAAGCAGCAGATGCGCGAACAACGCGAGTTGGCCAGGGCGCGACGGGCCATGCAGCGGTGCATCGCAGAGAGACATGCGGTCGATGAGGAGGTGTCATGACCCGGAGGAAGAGCTGGACGGAGAAGCGCGCGGAGATCATGGATCGGCCGGGTGCCGGAGCGGCGTACGAGGCGACGCGCATTCGCTACGAGCTGGGCAGGGCGGTGCGGGAGCGTCGGGAGGAACTCGGTCTCACCCAGGCGGAACTCGCCGAGCGCGCGGGACTCCAGCAGCCGGCCGTCGCCAGGTTCGAGGCGGGCGGGACCATGCCCACGATCCCCGTGCTGGAGCGCTATGCGGCGGCTCTGGCGATGCAGCTGAACGTCCAGCTCCTGCCAATGAGCAAGGCGTCCTGATCGCCTCGTGCGGGCGGGTCCGTCAGGCCGGTTCGAGCCGGACGATCACCGACTTGGACGTGGGGGTGTTGCTCACCTCGGCGGTGCTGTCGAGGGGCACGAGGACGTTGGTCTCCGGGAAGTAGGCCGCGGTGCAGCCGGGCGCGGTCGGGTAGGAGACGACGCGGAAGCCGGGTGCGCGGCGCTCGGTGCCGTCCGACCATTCGGAGACGAGGTCGACCGTCGCGCCGTCGGCGAGGCCGAGGCCGGACAGGTCGGCCGGGTTGACGAAGACGACGCGGCGGCCCGCCTTGACGCCCCGGTACCGGTCGTCGAGGCCGTAGATGGTGGTGTTGTACTGGTCGTGGCTGCGGACGGTCTGCAGGAGCAGCCGGCCCTCCGGGACCCGCAGCACCTCCAACTCGTTCACCGTCAGGTTGGCCTTGCCGGTCGCGGTCGGGAACCTGCGTTCGTCGCGGGGCGCGTGGGGGAGCGTGAAGCCGCCCGGCTCGCGGATGCGGGCGTTGTAGCCGTCGAAGCCGGGGACGACGCGGGAGACGTGGTCGCGGATCACGTCGTAGTCGCGCTCCATCGCGTCCCAGCCGATGCCCGAGCCGGGGAGGGCGGCCTTCGCGAGGCGGCACACGATGGAGACCTCCGAGAGGAGGTGCCCGGAGGCGGGGGCGAGGCGGCCGCGCGACGCGTGCACCATGCCCATCGAGTCCTCGACGGACACGAACTGCGGGCCTGAGTCCTGGTCGTCGCGCTCGGTGCGGCCGAGCGTCGGCAGGATCAGCGCCAGCTCGCCGGTCACCGCGTGCGAGCGGTTCAGCTTCGTGGAGACCTGCGCGGTCAGCCGGCAGTTCCGCAGGGCCGCCTCGGTGACGGCCGAGTCGGGGGTCGCGCGGACGAAGTTGCCGCCCATGCCGAGGAACACCCCGACCTTGCCGTCCCGCATGGCGCGGATCGCGTCCACGGTGTCCAGGCCGTGCTCGCGCGGCGGCTCGAAGCCGAACTCGGCGGCGAGCGCGTCCAGGAACGCGGGCTTCGGCCTCTCCCAGATGCCCATCGTCCGGTCGCCCTGCACGTTGGAGTGGCCGCGCACCGGGCAGACGCCCGCGCCCGGACGGCCGATGTTGCCGCGCAGCAGCAGGAAGTTGACGATCTCCCGGATGGTCGGCACCGAGTTGCGGTGCTGGGTGAGGCCCATCGCCCAGCAGACGATGATCCGTTTCGCGGCGAGGACGTCGCCGAGCGTCGCCGCGATCTCGCCGCGGGTCAGGCCGGTCGCCTCCAGGACGTCGTCCCAGTCGAGCGCGCGGACGTGCTCCTCGAACGCCTCGAAGCCGTGCGCGTGGGCGGCGAGGAACTCGCGGTCGAGGGCTTCCGGCGCCTCCGATTCGAGCAGCAGCCGGTTGAGCGCCTGGAACAGCGCCAGGTCGCCGTTCAGCCGGATCTGCAGGAACCGGTCGGCGAGCATCGTGCCCTGCCCCGCCACCCCGGACGGGCGCTGCGGGTTCTTGAACCGCATCAGCCCTGCCTCGGGCAGGGGGTTCACGGCGACGATCCGGGCGCCTTCCCTCTTGGCCTTCTCCAGCGCCGACAGCATCCGCGGGTGGTTCGTCCCCGGGTTCTGGCCGACGACGAAGATGAGATCGGCCTTGTAGAGGTCGTCCAGCAGGACCGAGCCCTTGCCGATGCCGATCGTCTCGCTCAGCGCGGACCCGGACGACTCGTGGCACATGTTGCTGCAGTCCGGCATGTTGTTGGTACCGAACGCGCGCGCGAACAGCTGGTAGGCGAACGCGGCCTCGTTGCTCGTCCGGCCCGAGGTGTAGAAGACGGCCTCGTCCGGTGAGTCCAGCGCGTTCAGCTCGGACGCCAGCAGCCCGAACGCCTCGTCCCACCCGATCGGCTCGTAGTGCTCCGAGCCGGCGCGCTTCACCATCGGCTCGGTGAGCCGTCCCTGCTGCCCGAGCCAGTGGTCGGACCGCCCGCCCAGCTCCGCGACGGTGTGCTCGGCGAAGAACTCCCGTGTGACGCGCCGCGCCGTCGCCTCTTCCGCGACGGCCTTCGCGCCGTTCTCGCAGAACTCGGCGACGTGCCGGTGGTCGCCCTCGGGCCACGCGCAGCCCGGGCAGTCGAATCCCTGCTTCTGGTTGACGCGCAGCAGTGTCAGCGCCGTCCGCCGGACGCCCATCTGCTCGTACGAGTGGCGCAGCGCCGCCGTGACCCCCGGAACGCCCGCCGCCCACGTCTTCGGCTTCGTGACCTCGAGACCCGAATCGTTGGAATCGTCGGCAGGCGCCCTGCGCGTCATGGGAACACATCCTCGTGTCGGCGGCTGCTTCCACTTTCGCACGCCGGGCGCCTCTATTGGGGCGGGCCTTCCGTCAGGCGAAGGGTGGTCCCCATGCGGGTGCCCTGGCGGGTCGTCCACTCGATGCGGACGCTGTCGCCCGGGTGACGGGCGTGCATCAGCGACGTCAGCGTGGACGGCGAGTCCACCGCGTCCTCGCCGAAGGCGACGATGGCGGCGCCGACCGGGATTCCGGCGGCCTCGGCGGGCGTGCCGGGGACGACCTCGGCGACGAGGGCGCCGGGGGAGCGGCCGTTGGAGCGCACCTTGACGCCGAGCATGGCGGTCGGCCCGATGTGCACGGTCGAGGACGACTCGCCGCGCTGGATCTGGCGGGCGATCTCCAGTGCCCGGTCGGACGGGATGGCGTAGCCGCGGTGGTCCTTGTTCCCCTTCGTCCCCTTCGTGGACACCCCGGCGGACGCGGCGGTGTTGATGCCGATGACCTTGCCATCGGTGTTGAGGAGGGGGCCGCCGGAGTCGCCCGGCTTGATCGGCGCGTTCGTCTCGATCAGCCCGGTGAGCCGCTCGGACGTGCCGCTGCTGTCGTCGCGGGCGGTCACGGACTGCTCCAGCCCGGTGACCCTGCCGGTGACGACGGCGGGCGTCCCGCCCTTGCCGCCCGCGTTGCCGACCGCGGTCACCACGTCGCCGACGCCCACCCCGGACGCGGACGCGAACGCGGCGATCTTGAGCCCGGTCGCGCCGGTCAGCCGGATCACCGCGATGTCGCCCGCCCGGTCGTAGCCGACGACCTCGGCGGGGTAGTCGCGGCGGTCGTCGGTGTCGGTCCCCCTGATCGCGGTGGCGCCCTTGATCACGTGGTTGTTGGTCAGTACCAGCCCGGTCCGGGTCAGCACGATGCCCGTTCCGGCGGCGCGGGTGCCGTTCAGGTCCTGCTCGGTCTCGATGTTGACGACGCCGGGCTTGCGCCCGCTCGGCTTGGCCTGCTCGGCCGCGGTGGTCTTGACGGGCGGCGGGATGTCCTCCGGCCCGCCGCTCTCCATCACCCGGCAGCCGGGCACGAGGAGGGCCGGCAGCATGCCCAGCAGTACCGGTACCGCGGCGCGGACACCGCGACGCACGGGGTATTCGCTCACCTCGGTGCCTCCTCCCGCAGATTCCCCCAATGATTCCCGATCTCCCGGGATTAGTCCGATATGTCGGGGGAGGCGCCGGGGCGCGCGGGTCAGCGGGTGAAGTAGCGCCTGGGGTTCTCGACCAGCATCTGGTCGAGCTGGGCGCCGGTGACGCCGGCGGCGCGCAGGGCGGGCAGGACGTCGTCGCTGATGTGGCGGTAGTTCCAGTTCGGCTGCATCGCCGGGACGGTCGCCGGGTCGGGGCCGAACCAGTCGATGAAGCAGCTCGCGTCGTGGCTGAGGACGATCCGGTCGGCGTATCCGCGCTCGCACAGGGACGCGATGGTCGCGACCCGGTTCCCGGTCGGGTTGATGATGTCGAGGCCGAACCGGTCCATGCCGAGGATCGCGCCGGTGTCGGCGAGCTCCATCAGGTAGTCGAGGTCGTTGCTGTCGCCCGCGTGCCCGATGACGACCTTGGCGAGGTCGACGCCCTCCTTGCCGAGGATGTCCACGACCGTCCGGCCCGCGTGGATCGAGCTCTCGGTGTGGACGGTGACCGGCGCGCCCGTCTCCCGGTGCGCCCCGGCGACGGCCCGCAGGATCCGCTCGACGCCCGGGGTGAGGCCGGGGGCGTCCACCGCGCACTTGAGGAACGCGGCCTTGACGCCGGTCCCGGCGATGCCCTCGGTCAGGTCTCGGGTGAAGTGCGCGATCATCGGGTCGGGGCCCTCGTCCAGCATCGTGCCGGGACCCCGGAAGTGGAACTGGAACGGGATGTCGTTGTAGGTGTAGATGCCCGTCGCGACGACGATGTTGAGCTCGGGCACCTGCTCGGCGATCCGCTGGATGCGCGGGATGTAGCGGCCGAGCCCCCACACGGTCGGGTCGGCGATCGTGGTGATGCCGCGGCCGGCCAGCTCGCGGAGCTTGCCGACGGCGTCGGAGACCTTCTCCTCCTCGTCCCACCAGTCGCCCAGGCCGTAGTTCTCGACGTTCTCGGTGCTGAGGACGAAGACGTGCTCGTGCATGAACGTGCGTCCCAGGCCGGTGACGTCGACGGGGCCGCGGACGGTCTCTACTGCGGGCATCGGCACTCCTCGAAAATTCGCGCCACCGGTGCATACCGACCGGTCGGTTTCTGGCAAGCTAAGACACGGACGCACCCGCGTCAATGCCCCGCTCCCCATGGAGGTGCCCAGGTGACGGACACGGTACCGGTGCCGGAGTCGACGGCGCCCGTCCGGCAGAGCGCCGTGGAGCGGCGCATCCTGGACGCCGCCCTCCGGATGTTCGCCGAGCGCGGCTTCGACGGGACGTCCGTGCAGGGCATCGTCGAGGCGGCCGAGGTCACCAAGGGCGCGCTCTACCACTACTTCGACTCCAAGGACGATCTCCTCTACGAGATCTACCACTCGCTGATCGCCCGCCAGCTCTCCGACCTCGGCGCCGTGCTGGCGCGCGGGCTGCCGCCGCGCGAGGCCGTCCACGCGGTGCTGACCGGGCTGATCCTCAGCACGGCGGAGCACATCGACGAGGCGAAGGTGTTCGCCCGCGAGAAGGACCGGCTGGACGACGCCCGGATGCGCTCGGTCCGCGCCGACCGCCGCCGCTACCACGTGACGTTCCGCAGCATCGTCGAGCAGGGCCAGCGGGACGGCGTGTTCAGCACCGCCACGCCCGCCGATACCGTCACGATCGTCGCGCTCGGCATGGTCAACCAGATGCCGGCCTGGTACCGCCCGGACGGCCCGAAGCCGGCGGCGCGACTGGCGGACGAGGTCGCCGGCTTCGTCCTGGCCGCCCTGGCCTAGCGCCGGACCAGCGCTGGACCAGCGCCGCGTCTGGAGATGCAGCGCGGCGTCGCGGACGTCGGCGAGTTCGGCGTCCCAGTCGTCCGGCGGTGAGAGCGGCGCCAGGACGAACTTCGACAGCCCCGCCTCGACGAGCCGCCCGAGATGCGCCTCCAGGCCGTCCAGATCGGGGGCGACGTCCTTGAGGGGGGCGGGCCCGCTGACCCGCCGCACACGGGCGAACCGGGCCTCCGCCTCGGCCGGCAGCGGCCCGCGCCGGTAGGGCACGACCGCGCCGAAGTGCTCCTCCTCGATCTCGCGCCCGGCACCCGCCGCCGTCTCCTGGACGGTCAGCCGGCCGCGCTCGCCCTCGGCCGGGGTGGTGAACGCGGCGAGCCATCCGTCCGAGAGCCGCCCGGTGCGACGCAGCTCCGGCTCGGACGCGGTCAGCGCGTCGGGCCCGAGGGTGGACGCCGCCGGGGCCATGCCGATGCGAATGATCACATCCCGACCGTACGTCGCGTCAGTTCTGTGACACAACCTTCGCGGGGCGCGTGGCGGTCGCGGTGACGGCCGCCGCGAGCATGGAGAGGGCCGCGATGGACACCGCCATCGGGACGGCGGTGTCCGGCCCCGCGACCCCGGCGAGCGGTGCGGCGGCGCCGCCCAGCGCGAACTGCGCGACCCCGAGCAGCGCCGACGCGCTCCCGGCCACCCGGGGCGGGCGTCCCGACAGCGCCAGCGCCGTGGCGTTCGGCAGGATCAGCCCCTGCCCGGACGCGACGAGGAACAGCGCCGGCAGCACCCCGTACAGGCCCGCGCCCGCGAGGACCGCGGCGAGCAGCCCGATTCCGCCGGCGGCCACGACCGCGAGCCCGGCGGCCAGCAGCCGCCGCAGCGGCACCCGCCCGGCGAGCGCGCCGCCGGCCTGCCCGGCGGCCACGAGCCCGAGCGAGTTGGCGCCGAACGCGAGGCTGAACGCCTGCGGCGAGAGCCCGTAGATGTCCTGCAGCACGAACGGCGAACCCGAGATGTAGGTGAACAGCGCCGCGAACGCCAGGCCCATCGTGAGGGCGTACCCGACGAACGCCCGGTCGCGCAGGAGCGCCTGGAACGTTCCCGCCGTCGCCCGCAGCCCGCCTGTTTCGCGCCGCTCGGGCGGCAGCGTCTCCCTCAGCCCCGCCAGCGAAGCCAGGAACAGCGCCACGCCGATTCCGGCGAGGACGGCGAACACGCCCGGCCACGGCACGACCCGCAGCAACTGCCCGCCCAGCACCGGCGCGAGAATCGGCGCCAGCCCGTTGATGAGCATCAGCACCGAGAAGAACTTCGCCGCCGCGACCCCGTCGTACAGGTCCCGGACGATCGCCCGCGCGATCACGATCCCGGCGGCCCCGGCGGCGCCCTGCACCAGCCGCAGCGCGATGAGCGTCTCCACGGTCGGCGCGGCGGCGCACAGCAGCGACGCGGCGGCGTAGGCGGCGAGCCCGGCCAGCAGCGGCCGGCGCCGTCCGAGCCGGTCGCTCAGCGGCCCCGCCACGGCCTGCCCGACGGCGAGGCCCGCGACGCACGCCGTCAGCGTGAGCTGCGCCTGCACCGCGCCCGTCGACAGGTCGCCGGTGAGCGCGGGCAGCGCCGGCAGGTACATGTCGATCGACAGCGGTGCGACGGCCGTCAGCGTGCCGAGCAGGAAGATCAGCGCGAGCCGCCGGTTCTGCGGCCCGGCCGGGGAGGTTCCGGCGCGCGCGTCGGCCGCCTGCGTCATGGGGGTCTCCAAAGCTGACGGGCGTACTCGGGATCGGACGGGCAAACAGTAGTGACCAGCTGGTCGTAGTCGAGCCTCGGGTCAGAACGGGAATCGCTCGGCCGCGGCGACGACGGCTCCGGTGACGGTCGCGATGGTCAGGGCCGACACCCCGGACAGCACGGCCCAGCGTCCGACCTGGTACCCGGCGGGAACGCGGCCCGAGCCCCGTCCGCGCACCGGCCAGGGGGCGCGCAGCGGCGCCGTTCCGGGCGGCTCCGGCGGCGCGTCGGTGAGGGGCGCGTCGCCGTTGGACGTCCCGGCGGGCCCGAGACCGGTCACCCAGCCGAGCAGCTCGGCGACGTCCGCCGGCTCGGTGGCCAGACCCGACGCGAAGTACCGCACCTGTGAGGCGACCTGGTCGAGGGTGCGGACGGTGTTGCCGAGGCCGACGCGACCCAGCCAGGCGCGGAGGTCGCCGTCGCCGTCGGCGCCCAGGCAGCGGCCGATCTCGGTGCGGACCAGCAGGTCGGTCTTGGTGACGACGACGGCGACCCGTTTCTGCCGCCCCTGGTCGGGACGGGACCGCAGGTCGTTCAGCACCCGCTGCAGGGTGTCGGCCGGGTCCTCCTCCGACGACACGGCGGCCTGGTCGATGAACTGGCGTTCGTCCCCGGTGAGGGTGCGGCGCAGGTGGGGGAGGGCGAACGGGTCCACGATGAACAGCAGCGCCTCACTGTGGTCGAGGTAGCGCAGTGACTCGACCTCCGTCGCGCCCGTGTAGTGCTCACCGGCGGGATCGAACAGGTACAGGATGCGCCGCGCGCGACCTGGAAGCTCGACGTCCACCATGGTGGCCAGGGGCAGTTCCGGGCCGGTCTTGGCGAGCCGTCCGCCGCGCTGGAACTCGCGTATCGCGCCCGCGTACGCCTGGGCGTGCCGCTGCTCGACGAACGCCAGCCGCCCGTGCACGGCGCGGGCCCGCGCGTGCAGCGCCCGTATGCCGAGGACCATGAACGTGGTCTTGCCTGCCGCCGGGCCGCCGACGAACGGCAGCGGCTCCACGCGGACGCGCCCGATCCGCTCCGGCAGCCGCCCGCCGCAGTGCGGGCAGTACGCGGCGAGCCGGAAACGTCCGAGCGGGACGGTCGTGGGCAGCCGCGCCCCGCAGCGGCACACGTTCCGGAACGCGCCACCCGCGCCCGGCGCGAGATGCCGGTGCCGCGCCCCGCATCCCGGGCATTCGTACTCAGGCAGGCCGATGCGCTCGTAGCAGAACGGGTGCGGGCAGGTCTGGAGGATCCGCCCGTACATCATGAAGCCGCGCTCCACCGCCGCGAGGACGAGCACGCAGGCCAGCCAGACCGCGAGCCCGGCCGCCGCGACCACCCCGTACAGGACGGTCAGCGTCAGCACGAACACCGAGGCGGGGACGGCGGCGGCGACGATGCCCGCGCACAGCGCCAGCCAGACCGGGAAGACGAAGAACCCCCACGGGCCGCCGAGGAGCGTCCGCGTCAGCCTCACGACGATGCCGCGGGCCGTCCGGTACACCTGCGGGACGACCGTGCGGCTGATCGTCCACCAGTCGCGCCACACCTGGCCGAGCAGGTAGTGCCGGTAGGCGACGTCCGGCGCGGCGACCGGCGACGGGCCCTCCAGGCTGGACGGCGCGAGCGTCCGGCACGCGTGCAGGCAGTACACGCCGAGGGCGGCGGCCCCGGCGACGACCAGCGTCGCGGCGAACAGCACGGGGAACACGTACATGAACCCGAGCCACATGGCGCCCAGCCACACGGCGATCAGCAGCAGCACGATGATCGGCTGCACGCCCTCACCCCCCGCCTTCGGCGAGGAGGTCGCGGAGCGCGGCGCGCAGCTCGGGGCTGCGCGCCAGGTGCGCGTCGAGCTGCTTGCCGGCCAGCCACCGCCCGGCCGCGGCCCGCGCCCACGCCTCCAGGGACGGCTCGGCGACGCCGCCCTTGCGCAGCCGGAGCACGACCTCGACCAGGTCGTTGCGCTGCTCGATCTCGCGTCCGAGCAGCGGGCCGCGGCCGGCGCGGGCCCGGCCGGCCAGCTCGGCGGTCCACCGCTCGGCGACCCGGGCCCGGACGGGCGCGGGCACGGCCGCGAGCAGCTCGGCCCGGAACCGCGGCGGCCGCCCGGCCAGCCGGCGCGCCGCGCCGACGAACGCCTCGTCGGCGAGCTGCCGGGTCGCGCCGGCCGCGTCCGCGATCGCCTCCAGAGCCCGTGCCGCGCCCTCCGGTCTCGCGGTGATCGCCGTCCCGTACGCCTGGACGACGGCGGCGTCGCGTCCGGCGGGCCCGTCCGGCATGACCTCCCGGACCCGTGCGGCGAGCCGCAGCGTCGCCGTGTCGGCGAGGTGCTCGCCGCCGGGGAAGGCGAGTCGCGTGAACGTGCGGGACGGCAGGACGGCCAGCGCGGGATGCGGCCCGTGCGCGTCCAGGAGGTCCGTGCACTCGCCGGCGGACGGCGGCGCCTCCCACACCTCGCGGAGCGCCGCGTCGAGGTCGGCGCCGTCGGCGCCGTCCAGCCGCAGCAGCTCGCCCGTGACCGCGATCCGGCGCCCCCGGTGCCTCCGGGCGACGGACGTGAGCACGGGGACCGCGACGCCGGGCACGGCCCGCAGCCGCGCGGCGTGCTGGTACAGCAGATCGCAGCCGTCCGGCGTCAGCGGCGCCGCCCGCCCCGCCGCGAGACCGGCGGCCATCCCGTCCAGCACCCCGTCCAGCACCGCGTCGCGCAGCGCGGCCGGGGCCCGCCCGTGCACGGTGAGCGCCAGATCGAGCCCCATGGACGGGACGCCGGGCACGAGGTCGCGCCACACCCATTCGGGGATCCCGGACCCGTGCCGCGCCAGCAGCTCCGCCGCCGCGCGCTCCTCCTCCGCCGTGACGGCCGCGTCGCCCCGGCACAGCGCCAGCAGCGCGGCGGCGCCCTCCCGCCCGGGGTCGTCCGGCGGCGCCAGCTCGCCGAGGGCGTCGAGGCCGCCGAAGTCGGCCGCGCGCCAGCAGTCCGCGACGGTCCGCGCGAAGCGGCTCGCCCGGCCGTCCGCGCCGCCCTCGCGCAGGTCGAACGCGGACGCGTGCGAGGCGTGGTGGCGGACGGCGGCCCAGACCGCGGGCGTGGTCCCGACGAGGCGCTGCGCGGCGCCGTCCGGGTCGGCGGTGTAGGTGACGAACGACAGCCGCGCCGCCGCCGCGACCGGCAGCGAGTACGACACGACCGCGATCCAGCGCGCGATGAGCTCGACGTCGTCGGCGACCAGCACGACGCGTCCGTGGCCCCTGCCCAGGACGCCGGCGACCGCGTCGACCAGCCGGGCGAGCAGCGCGTACGGGTCGTCCGGGCCGGACCCGGCGAGCCACGCGGCGAGGGCCTCGGGATCGAGCGCGGCGCCCGGAGTCAGCTCGTCCAGCGGGTCGAGGACGGTGCCGGGCACCGGCGACTGCGTCCAGTGCGCGGCGTGCCACAGCTCGGCGGGCCGCAGCCCCTCCAGCTCCTCGGGCTCCGCCACCACCGCGTGCGCGAAGAAGTTGCCGTAGCGCCCCGAGTAGTCGCGGCCGAGGTAGCGGCAGCGCAGCAGCAGCGGACGCCCGTCCACCCGGTCGTACAGCAGCGACACCGGGAACAGGCCCAGCTCGGAGTCGTCGGGGGACAGCGGCGCGTCCGGCGGCGGGCGGTACGACAGGTACGGCGTCACGCCCGCCCGGAGCCCGTCCGGCAGGCCCGGCGTCTCCGCGACGAACTGGAACCCGGCCCGGCCGGTCGGCCCGCGCCGCGCCGACGTGTAGTGCAGCTGCCAGGCCACTAGCCACCTCCGGGGCGGACGCCGTCGAGCATCCCGAACCGGTACAGCAGCCACAGCAGCGGGTCCTCGGCCCGGTACGGCCGGACGCCGCCCGCGCCGACGCGTCCCCGCTCGGGGACGCCGCCGAGCGCCGACAGCCCGAACAGCGCGTGGTCGGCGTACTGCTGGCCGAGGTAGGTGTCGAGCTGCCCGGCCTGCCAGTCGTGCAGCAGCGCCCGGACCTGCTCGTCCACCGCGTCCCGGTCGTCCAGGTCCAGGACGCCCTGCCCGGACCGCGACCGGTGCAGCGCCGACTGCTCCAGCAGCCCCGGCCGCAGCACGTCGATCTTCGTGAGCGCGACCGCGACGGGCACCGGCAGCGGCTCGCCCGGACGGGTCCCGTGCCGCTGCCGCAGCGCCTCCGTCACCCGGGCGATGACGTTCAGCGGCTCGCTGTCGGGGTCCTCGCCCGCGGCGCGCGGCCCCGGGACGGCGTCCCGCACGCCCGCCCGCGCGCCGGGCAGCTCCAGCGGATCGACGAGGAAGATGACGGCGTCGGCGGCCTCCAGGTACCGCAGGTGCAGGTCGGTGACCTCCCTGCTGCGCAGGTCCTCGCCCGCCGTGTCGAACAGCACCAGCGCCAGCGACTCGTTGCGCGCACGCGAGAAGCGCCCCCGCCGCGTCCGCGTCAGCAGGTACACCAGCGGCTCGCGCGGACCGGTCGCGGCGCTGGCCGTGGTCGGCAGCAGCCGCCGTTCCTCCAGCAGGGGCCGCGCGAAGTCGCGCTTGTACCGCTCGATCGTCCGGTCGTCGCACGCCACGAGCGACGCGTCCAGCTCCGTCCCGACCCGGTTCATCAGCTCGTGCAGCAGCACCGCGATGTACGTGCTCTTCCCGGCGTTCTTGGCCCCCACGAGCGCCACGATGCGCCCGGGTGAATCGCAGTAGGCGGACGGCAGCGGATTGTGGCACCCGGGACAGGCCCGGTTCCCCGTCGGCAGCCCGCACCGCGGGCAGTCGGCCCGCCCCTTCCTCCCGGCCGCGGCGAACACCGGCGGCAAGGAGGCGCCCGCGGTGGACCCGGTGTACTCGGCCAGCTCCTCGTCGAGCACCGGCGCGCAGCCCTGGCGCCGCCCCACCTGCCCGCGGCACCGGAACAGCACCCGCTGCGGCGCCACCGGCGCGAAGCAGTACGGGCAGGTGATGCCCTGCCTGGACGGCATCCCGGGGATCCCCACCCGGGCCAGTGGCCGCGTCATCGCGTGACCTGGAGCCGGCGGACGGGCGGGTCGCTCAGCTCGACGCCGTCGTCGTCGGCGAAGCAGCGGAGCCAGTACGGTCCGGGCGCGTCCGGCGCCGCCAGCGAGAGCTCGCCCGGCACGGGCACCTGCTCCCACGCGCCGAGCGTGTCGCCGTCTCCGGCGCGGTGCGGCATGACCCGCCCGGCGCGCAGCACCAGCGACAGCCGCGCGACCCGCAGCGGGCGGGACGAGGTGAGCCGGATCGTCAGCGACCGCCGCCACGGCGGCCCCGACCGCAGCACGTCGTAGCGGACGATCGTGCGCCCCGCGACCACGGCGGTCACCCGCGGCCCGGTCACCCGCGCGCCGCCCACGGTCCCCGCCGCCGCGACCGAGACCTCCACGGCCGCGTCCTCGGGCACGGGCAGCCGGATCCCGCCCTGCGTGTCGTAGGACGCCCGCGTCACGGTCTCGGCCCTCGGCTCACCGCCGACCCGGTAGCCGAGATCGACCTCGGCGACGTCCGCCGGCCAGTCGAACCCGACGTGCACGTACGCGCCGCGCCGCTCGGCGACCAGCCGGCGCGGCGGCGGCAGGTTCACGTGCCGGTGGTAGGCGCCGACGGCGGCGGTGCCCTCCGCGACCGTCACCGCGAGCAGCCACCCGCTGGACCCCGGCCGCACCTCCAGCCCGCCGGGAACCGGGGTGCACGCGAGGCGCCGCGTCTCCCGCCGGACCTCCTCCAGCGGGACGATCGCACTGCGCGGCCACGGCGGCGGCCCCTCCGACAGCACCAGCTCCACGGCCCCGTTCCCGGGCGGGTCGAACCGCACCCGCACCAGTCCCGGATCGGACGGCCCGGTCTCGGCCGCGACGTCGTAGACGGGCTCGGGCGGAGCACTGGGCGTGGCCGACACCCGCACCCCGTCCGTCGCGACCTCCCGCCCGGTCTCGTCCAGGTAGACGGCGCAGATCAGGTAGTGGTGGGTGCGCCCGTTGGGCACCCGCTCGCGGAACCCGTCCCGTCCGGTGGCCACGGCCCGCCCGTCCCGCAGCACGACGACCCGCGCGGCCTCCGCCGGGCACCGCCACCGCCCGGTGACCTGCCCGTCCCCGGCGACCAGCGCGACGTCCGCGGGCTCGGGCCGCACCACGACGGGCCCCGCCACAGCGGGCGCCGCAACGCCCTCCCCCCGGACGGCGAACACCCCGTAGTACACGGGCACGTTCACCGGCGGGCGCTCGTCGAGGCCCCCGGCGACGGCCTCGCCGTCCCGGACGTCCCGAGGCGCCCGCCCCGCCCGCCGCACGACGTGATACCCGATCTCACCCGCCGTGGAGGGCGACCCGTCCCACGACAACCGCACCGCCGCGGGGTCCACGTCCGCGTGGAGGGCGGGGACGGGGCGGGGCGGGAGGCGGCGCTGGTGCTGGGCGGCGCCGGGGAGGTCGCGGACGAGGCGCAGGGCGTCGGCGAGGAGGCGGAACGCGCGGTCCGGGTCGGGTTCGGCGGCGGCGGTCTCGCGGAGGCGCAGGGCCGTGTCGAGGCGGTGGCGGGCCTCGGCGGCGAGGACCTCCTCCTCGGGCGGCTCCCCGTGTGAGGACGGCCGGGGGGACGGGTGCGGGATCTTCGCGGCGTCGGCGAGCTCGGCGGCCGCGTACACATCGCCCGCGTCGAGGAGGGCGCGCAGGCGGCCCGCGAGACCGCCCCCGGGGCCCGTCTCGCGGACGATCGCGAAGACCAGGCGGCGGGCGTCGCCCTCGTCGATGCCGAGGTCCTCGACGGCGTGCCGGAGCAGGGCCCGCTCGGACGCCCGCTGCCGGAGGCGCTCGCGGAGCCGGTCGACCACGTCGAACAGCAGCAGGGCGTGCGGGTCGGCGTCGGAGCGGAGCGCGGCGAGGATCGTGTCGGCGTGGGTGGTGCTGGTGTCGCGGCTGCGGCGCGCCCACTCGGCGCCGGCGGCCGCCACGGCGGCCTCGTCGAGGCGATGCTCGCCGCGGCGATGCTCATCGGGGCGATGGTCGCCGCCGGGCGCCGCGAAGCCGTCCAGCACCCGGATCCGGCCGGTCGGGCCGAACAGGAAGTCGGCGAGGTGCCGCTTGCCGAGGACGTCCAGCGACTCGCGCACCTTCCGGTACGCGGGGTAGGGCGCGGTGGACGGCAGCGAGTCGGGTTCGCGGATCTCGATGCCGTCGGCGGCGGCCAGCTCCGCCAGCTCGGCGCGGGTCACGCCGCCGGTGCGGGCGATGGCCTCGACCTCGGCGGGCGCCGCCATCCGCAGCGTCCCGGCGGCGTCGGCGAGGCGGGCGCGGGCCTGGCCGCGGCGCCGCTCGGTGCGCTCCCGGCCGCCGCGCAGCCGCGCCTCCAGCGGGCGCGGGTCGCCGCGCTCGGCGGCGTCGAAAAGCGGGGCCAGCTCGCGGTGCTCGGCCTCCAGCCGGTCGATCAGCTTGCGGTACTTCAGCTGCCCGCGGGCCCGCCGCCAGCACTGCCGGACCTGCTTCACCCGCGCCGCGACGGCCTGCCCGTCCAGCGGGGCGGCGGGCGGGCCGGCCAGCGCGTAGCGGGCGCGCAGGTCCTCGGGAGGCTGGTCGCCCGCCGCCCGCGCGGGCTCCAGCACATCCCGCCGGTAGTCGTCGTCGAACGCCACGGCGCCTCCAGGGAGTCGGCGGGCCGCTAGCTGACCTGGACCCGGGAGAGGGCCTTCCGGGAGCGCTCGACCTCCTCCTCGGACATGCCGCCGACGTCCACCTTGAGTTCCAGCCTCTCGCCCGTCTCCTTCTCCACGGCCGTGACGTTCAGCAGCCCGGACGAGTCGAGCGCGAACGTGACGCCGATCGGCCAGCCCGCCTTCTTGCCCGGCGGGACGCGGATCTCCCCGGTGGCGATCTCGGTGTTGTCGATCAGGTCGGCGGACTCGACCACGCCGGCCTGCTCCATCACCCGGATGTCGGCGGACGTCTGGTCGTCGTAGACGGTGAAGAAGTCCTCGGTCTTGGCGGCGGGAAGCTCGTCGTTGGCGTGCACGAGGTGCGCGACGTTCTCGGCGCCGGTCTCCCGGTCGACCACGACGATCCCGAAGGCGTGCGAGGCGACCGTCTTGATCTGCCGTCCGGCGATCTGCTTCTGCTGCTCGGCGGACAGGCCGGCGCGCGTCGCCATCTCCTCGGCGCGCTCGGCGGCGCCCTCCCGGACGAGCCGCCGGTACGTCTCCTCGAACGCGTACAGCGCCGCGCCCTTCGCGACCGCGAGGTCGGGGTCCTGGAGGCGGGGGGCGAGGCCCAGCTCGGTCGCCAGCCGCGCCGCGACGACCGGCATCTTCGTGGACCCGCCGACGAGGACGAGGTCGTCGTAGTCGTCGACGCCCTTCTCGGCGGCGGTCGACAGCGTCCGGCCGGTGATCTCCACGGTGCGGTCGAGGAGGTCCTTGGTCAGCTCCTCCAGCTTCTCCCGCGCCACCTCGACGGCCGCGACCCGCCCGCCGTGCATCACCCGGACGGTGTGGGCCGTCCGGGTCGTGAGGGCCTTCTTGGCGTCCTCGGCGTCGCGGCGGAGCTGCTGCTCGGTCTGCTTGTCGTCCAGCGGGTCGCCCGCGTCGGGATGCTCCTCCCGGAACCGCTCGGCGAGGTACTCGACGAGCCGCGCGTCCCAGTCGGCGCCGCCGAGCTCGTGGTCGCCGTCGGTGCACACGACCTCGATGTGGCCTTCGCGCAGCGTGATCACGGTGGTGTCGAACGTCCCGCCGCCGAGGTCGTACACCAGGATCGTCCGGTCCTGCTCGGGATTCAGGACGCCGTAGGTGATGGCGGCGGCGATCGGCTCGGACACGATGTCGATGACGTTCAGCCCGGCGATCCGCCCCGCCTTGCGGGTCGCGTCGCGTTCGGCCGCGCCGAAGTACGCCGGGACGGTGACGACGACGTCGCGGGCGTCCTCGCCGGTCGTGGTGCGCGCGTCCGTCGCGAGCTTCAGCAGGATGAACGCCGACACCTCCTCCGGCGTGAAGTCGATCCCGTGGATGGGCCGCGTCACGTCCCGGCCCATGTCCCGCTTGATCAGGCTGACGACGTTGTCGGGCTCCAGCACCGCGGTGTCCTTCGCGGTGGCGCCGACGACGACGTTCTCGCCGCTCTCGAAGAAGACGACGGACGGCGTGGTGTCGGTGCCCTCCAGGTTGCGCAGGACCGCGGGCCGCCCTACATCGTCGATGGAGGCAATGCAGGAGTACGTGGTTCCGAGGTCGATCCCGTAGACAGCCATGTCCCTCTCACCTGTCGGTCCCGAGTCCTGAGTTCTGTGCTCGTCCGCTGCTCAGCGTCTCGCCACGTTCCGCCCCATCGTGGCGACTTGGGGCGGCTTTGACCGTGGCCGCCGCTCCGTTCGCGTTCTCGTCGAGCTTCCCGACGCTGACCGCCGCCTTGCGCAGCACCTTCCCGCTCTGCTCGAACCCGTCGGACTGGACGGCGGTGACGGTGCCGTCGGCCAGCGGGTCGGCGACGGGCGTGACGGCGACGGGGCGGTGCCGGGACGCGTCGTACGGCGCGCCGGCCTCGACCGTGAAGCGCTCGACGCCGAGCCGCGCCAGCGCGTCCGCGACGTCGTCGGCGAACGCCGCCAGTAGCAGCGCGGTCCGCCGCGGGTCGGGCGGCTCGGCCGGTCCGGGCGCGGCGAGCCGGTCGGACTCGCGCCGCGCCTGGTCGTGCAGCCGGTACAGCGCCGTGCGGACGGGTTCCAGCATCCCCTGCAGCTCCCCGCGCCGCAGCCGCTGGTTCTCCTCGTGCAGCCGGTCGATGACGGCCTCGCGGTGCGCGGCCCGCTCGTGCTCGCGGCCGAGCCGCGCCGCCAGCCCGGCGAGTGCCTCCCGGACGTCGGCGCGGAACGCCGCACCGTCCGCCTCGTCCCCGGCGGAGGCCGGCTCCGGCTCGGCTCCGGAGTCCTCGTTGACTGGGGGTTCCCCGTCCCTCGACACGTGCGGTTACCTTAATGCTGGACGGCGTGCGGACGACAGGCCTGATGATGACCTTGCCTGGACTCTAGTTTGACCCGTACCCGTCATTCCAGCACCGACTTGCGGCTCCGTTTCTCAGAACGACACGTGCGGACGGGTCGGCCCCCGGAACGCGGCGTGGCGTCCCGTCCGGGCGGCCGGCGTTCTGACCTGGCCTTTCGGGTGAACCGGTCCTAGAGTCGCAATCCACGACTCTCGCCGCGTTCCAGGAGGTGGCCGATGGCCGCACTGCTCCGCCCGTACGCCGACGCCAAGCCGGACGAGCCCGCCCTCACCGACGAACGCGGCAGTACCTCGTGGCGGGAGCTGGACGCCAGAACCGGCCGGCTGGCGAACGCGCTGCGCGGGCTGGGCCTGGCCACCGGCGACGCGATCGCGATCCACTCCGGCAACCGGCGCGAGTACTTCGAGCTGATGTGCGCCGCCGGCCACATCGGGCTCCGCTACGTGATGGTCAACTGGCACTGGACGGCCGACGAGCTGCGCTACGTGCTGGCGGACGCGGGCGCGCGGGTGCTGTTCTCCGAGGACGCGTTCGGCGGCACCGCGCGGGAGGCGTCCGAGGGCCTCGGCCTGACCGCCCGCGTCGCGTTCGGCGACGCGATCGAGGGCTTCACCCCGTACGAGGAGTTCCTCGCGACCGGCGCGGGGGAGGAGATCGCCGACCCGGTGATGGGCTTCCCGATGTTCTACACCTCGGGCACCACCGGCCGGCCGAAGGGCGTGAGCCGCAAGCAGCTGGGCGTCGGCGCCCCGATCGAGGCGGCGAGCCTCGTCGGCGACGTGTTCGCCGAGGTGCTCCGGATCCCGCCGGACGGCCGGTCGCTGCTCGTCGGCCCCGTCTACCACTCGGCGCAGTGGCTGTGGTCGCTCGTGTTCCTGCTCAGGGGACGGTCCGTGGTGATCCGGCGCGACTTCGACCCGGCGGAGACGCTCCACCTCATCGACGAGCACGCGATCACGAACGTTCACCTCGTCCCCACCCAGTTCGTCCGGCTGCTGCGGCTGGACGAGGAGACCCGCGCGGCCTTCGGCGGCTCCAGCCTCGCGGTCGTCTGGCACGGCGCCGCGCCCTGCTCGCCCGAGGTGAAGCGGCGGATGATCGACTGGTTCGGCCCGATCGTCCACGAGTACTACGGCTCCACCGAGGCGTCGGTGAACAGCGTCATCACCGCGGAGGAGTGGCTGAGGAAGCCCGGGAGCGTCGGCCGCCCGCTGCCGACGACCGAGGTCCGCATCCTGCGCGAGGACGGCGAGCCCGCCGCCGCCGGCGAGCGCGGCCAGATCTACTTCCGCTACACGAGCGGCGACGACGTCGAGTACTGGGGCGACGAGGAGAAGACCCGCTCGGTGCACCGGGAGGACGGCCTGTTCACCACCGGCGACGTCGGCTACCTGGACGAGGACGGCTACCTGTTCCTCGCCGACCGCGCCATCGACATGATCATCAGCGGCGGGGTGAACATCTACCCGGCGGAGATCGAGGGCGTGCTGATCACCCACCCGGCCGTCCGGGACGTGGCGGTGTTCGGCATCCCGGACGAGGAGTTCGGCGAGCAGGTGAAGGCCGCCGTCGAGCCGTCCGACGGGATCGAGCCGTCCGACGCCCTCACCCGCGAGCTGATCGGGCACGTCCGCGCGTCGCTCGCCGGCTACAAGGCGCCGCGCTCCATCGATTTCGTCGACCGGATGCCGAGGACCCCGACCGGCAAGCTCTACAAGCGACTCCTGCGCGACCCGTACTGGGAGGGGCGGAAGGAGAAGATCTGACTCATCCCAGCAGGGCGAGGACGGCGTCCAGATCGGTGAGGCACGCGTCGGAGCCGAGCCCCTGCGCGACGGTCGCCGCCGCCGCCGTGCCCCACCGGGCCGCCTCCAGGACGTCCCGCCCGTGCGCGAGCCCGGTGATGAACCCGGCGCAGTACGCGTCGCCGCACCCGGTCGTGTCGACCACCTCGACCGGCAGGACGGGCAGCCGGTGGACGACCCCGGCGGTCGCGACGAGGCTGCCGTCCGCGCCGAGCGTGACGATCACCGTGCCCGGCCCCAAGTCGAGGAGCGCGCGGGCGGCCTTCTCGGGATCGCTCTCGCCGGTCATCGCCGCGGCCTGCTCCTCGTTCGGCAGGAAGTGGTCGACGTACGGCAGGAAGGCGGCGGCGCCGGTCAGCAGGTCGGGCATGTTGGACAGCAGGTCCATCGTGACGACGGTGCCGGTGCGGCGGGCCGCGGCGAGCATCTCGAAGAACGCCGGGTCGTTCAGCCCGAACGTGACGTCGGGCCCGCCGAGGTGCACGACGCTCGCCGCGCCGAGCAGGCCGGGACCGACCGCGCCCGCGGTCAGCGTCAGGTTGGCGCCGGGGACGTGGAAGCTGGGCCGGCCGCCGTCCGGCCGGATCGGCAGGATGGACGCGCTCGTCTGGTCGGCCGTCCGCCGGACGAGGCCGGTCACGTCCACGCCGTTCCGGGTCATGATCGTCACGAGCAGGTCGCCGAGGTCGTCGTCGCCGATCGCGCCGACGGAGATGACGTCGTTGCCGAGCCTGGCGAGCGCCACCGCGGTCCCGGCGGCGGCGCCGGCGGCGGTCACCCGGATCTGCTCCACCACGACGGTGTCCTGCCCGTCCGGGATGCCCTCGATGGGACGGGCGAGCACGTCCAGGATGTGCGCGCCGAGAGTGACAACGGTCATGACCGGCCCCTTAATGATCGTCAGGGCCGTAGCGTACGCGGTGGAGCCCGTGGAACGTGAGAGGTATTCATATGTTGTTGAAGGATGAACGGCACGAGCTGTGCGCCATCGGCCGCCGGCTGGCCGGGACCGGCCTCGTGACCGGCGCGTCGGGCAACATCAGCGTCCGGCTGGGCGACCTGGTCGCGGTCACGCCCGGCGGCATGATGCTCGACCGGATGGAGCCCGCCGACTGCCCGGTCGTGAACCTCTCCTCGCAACTCGTCGAGGGCGAGCGGGCGCCGTCGTCCGAGACGCCCATGCACCTCGCGCTCTACGACGCGACGCCGGCGGCGGCGATCGTGCACACCCACTCGACCTACGGCGCCGTCGTGGCGACGACCATGTCCGAGCTGCCGCCGATCCACTACAACACGCTGCTGCTGGGCGGCGTGGTGAAGGTCGCCGAGTACGCCACCTACGGGACGCCCGAACTCGCGGAGAACGTCCGGGCGGCCATGGCGGGCGGCAAGCGGGCCGCGCTGATGGCCAACCACGGCGGCGTCGCGATCGGCCGCGACCTGGACGAGGCGTACGAGAACGCGCGGCTCCTCGAATGGCTCTGCGGCGTCTACGTGCGGGCCAGGACGATCGGCGAGCCGCGCGTCCTGACGGACGAGGAACTGGCCGCGGTGGTCGAGCGCGGCCTCGCGCCCCCGGAGTTCCCGCGCGTGTAACCTAACGCTTGTTAGGTTGACTCCGGGAGGCCCGCTTTGCCCTTCGTCCTGATCGACAAGCCGCGCCCGCACATCACCCTCATCACGCTCAACCGGCCCGAGCGCATGAACGCGATGGCCTTCGACGTGATGGTCCCGCTCCGCGAGGCCCTCGAAGAGGTGAGCCGCGACAACGACACCCGCGCCGTCGTCATCACCGGCGCCGGGCGCGGCTTCTGCTCCGGCGCCGACCTGGAGAACCCGGGGAACCTCCCCGGCATCGACGGGCTGACGCTCCCGACCATCGCGCTGCGCTCGATGGAGCTGCTGGACGACGTGATCCGCGCGATGCGGCGCGTCCACCAGCCGGTCATCGCGGCGGTCAACGGCCCGGCGATCGGCGGCGGCCTCTGCCTCTCCCTGGCCGCCGACATCAGGCTGGGCTCCGAGACCGCCCTGTTCCGCGCCGCCGGCATCAACAACGGCCTGACCGCGAGCGAACTGGGCCTCAGCTACCTGCTGCCGCGCGCGATCGGCTCGTCCCGCGCCTTCGAGCTGATGCTGTCCGGACGCGATGTCGACGCCACCGAGGCGGAGCGCATCGGCCTGCTCTCCCGGGTCGTCCCCGGCGACAAGCTCCTGGACTCCTGCTACGACCTGGCCGAGCGGATCGCCGCGTTCAGCCGTCCCGGCGTGGAGCTGACGAAGCGGATGCTGTGGTCCAGCCTGGACGCCGCGAGCCTGGACGCGCACATGGGCCAGGAGGGCCTCGCCCAGCTCTACGTCCGCCTCACGACGCACAACTTCGAGGAAGCGATCAAGGCCCGCAAGGAGCACCGCCCCCCGGACTTCAAGGACTGAGCCATGGCAGGCTGACGGGGTGCCGAAACTCTCGCCGGACGAAGCGCGCCGCCTGCTGACGACCGTCCCGGTCGTGCGCCTGGCGACCGTGGGGGACGACGGGCGGCCGCACCTCGTCCCCGTGACGTTCGCCGTCCACCGGGGCAGCGTCTACACGGCCGTCGACCACAAGCCGAAGAGCACCAGGGACCTGCGTCGCCTCGCCAACATCCGCGCCAACCCGCGCGTGGCGCTGCTCGCCGACCACTACGAGGACGACTGGACCCGCCTCTGGTGGGTCCGTGTCGACGGCCGCGCGTCCATCGTCGAGGACCCGGCGCGCATGGCCGATCCCGTCCGACTCCTCACCGGCCGCTACGCCCAGTACCGCGGCCGTCCGCCCGAGGGCCCGGTCATAGCGATCACGATCGACACCTGGACGGGCTGGTCGGCCTCCTAGCGGGATCAGTCCCAGGCTCCGCCGATCTTCGCCAGGTCCCCGGCGTACTCGATGCGGGCGGACCACTCGGCCGGCCAGGCGTCCATGCCGAGGCGGGCGCCCGCGAAGGCGCCGGCCAGGCACGCGATCGAGTCGGAGTCGCCGGAGCTGGCGGCGCCGCGCCAGATCGCCTCGACCGGCTCGTCCGGGAAGAGCAGGAAGCACAGCAGCCCCGTCGCGAGGGCCTCCTCGGCGACCCAGCCGGCGCCGGTGGTCTCGCAGGGGTCGGACGAGCGGTCACCGCGAGCCAGGGCCTCGTCCAGGCGGTCGAGGACGGCCAGGCACTCGTCCCAGCCGCGGGAGATGAAGGTCTCCGGGGAGTCCATGCCGGGCCGCTGCCACAGGGTGCCGAGCCAGCGGTCGTGGTAGGTGGTGCGCTGGTCGTGGCAGCGGGCGCGGAGCGCGGCCGGCAGGGCGGCGGGCTCCATGCCGTCGGTCAGCCACCGGACGGCGAACGCGGTCAGCTCGCTGGCGGCGAGCCCGGTCGGATGTCCGTGGGTGAGGGCCGCCTGGAGCTGGGACGCGCCCGCCCGCGTCGCCTCCGTCAGGCCGGGGGCGAGACCGACCGGCGCCACCCGCATGTTGGCGCCGCAGCCCTTTGAGCCCGCCACGGTCGCCTTCACCCAGGGCTGCCCGGCCTCCAGGTTCCGGCACGCGCGCAGGCACGTGTTGCCGGGCGCCCGGTTGTTGTCGGGGCTGTTGAGCCAGTCGATGAAGCGCCGCCGCCACATCGGGGTGATCAGGTCGGGCGTGAACGGCGGGTTCGCGAGGGCGTCCAGGAGCGCGAGGCCGACCGCGATCGCCATCTGCGTGTCGTCGGTGACCAGCGCCGGGTCGCCGTCGAGCCGCGTCGGCCCGTGGTCGCCGAAGCGCCGCCGGATCTGCTTCATGGTGAGGAACTCGGTCGGCGCTCCCAGGGAGTCGCCGTACGCCAGCCCGAACATCGCCCCGCTCGCCCGTCTCATAGCGCGCATTCTTCCTCAACCGGCACGCTGGAAGCGGCCGGGCGTCATGCCGTAGCAGCGGACGAACCAGCGCGTCAGATGGCTCTGGTCGGCGAACCCGGTCCGGGCCGCGACGTCCCCGATCGCGCCGCCTCCGGCCAGCAGGCGCCGGGCCGCGCGCAGGCGGAGCTGGCGCTGGTAGTCGCTCGGCCCCATTCCGTAGGCCCGCCGGAAGCCCCGGTAGAGCGCGAACCGGCTGCACCCCGCCGCGTCGGCCAGTTCGGCGGCGCCGATGTCGTCCAGGTACGCCTCCTCCAGGCGCCGCCTGGCCCGCTCGACGAAGCCGCCGGCCGGACCGGTGCCGGGGCGCCGCGTGGCCGCCCGGTCGACCATCGCCCCGACCGTCGCGGTCAGCAGTTCGTCCCGCCGCAGGGCCGGGGCGTCCCCGAGCAGCGCCGCGTGCAGTCCGCGCAGGTTCCGTGCCAGGACGGGGTCGCTCACGACGGGGGAGGCGAACAGCGGCAGCCCGGCCGGCCGCCCCGCCATGTCGGCCAGCACGCCCGACACCAGCTCCGGTCCGATGTGCACCATCCGGTACGTGAAGCCCAGTTCGTCGGCGGCATGGCCGTCATGCGGGTCGTCGGGATTGAACGCGATGACCATCCCGGCCGCGCTCGTGTGGGCGTCGCCCCGGCAGCGGAACGCCTGGTAGCCGTCCTCGGTCACGCCGAACGAGTACGTCTCATGGCTGTGCCGGTGGTACACGTGCCGCTCGAAATGGGCGTGCATCGCCTCCAGGGGGCGGTCGGGCGACCGCCAGTACCGGCTCCAGTCCACGTCCCCAGTCTGGCGCACGAGCGTTCAAGACGGGCCGCCGTCCGCCGCGGCATCCTGTCCCGCATGCGATTCGACACCAAGATCGGGATCGTGGTCCGGGACGACCTGGCCGCGTGGCAGCGGCTCAACGTGACCGCGTTCCTCTCCAGCGCCGTGGCGGGCGGCGTCCCCGGCGTGATCGGCGAGCCGTACGAGGACGCGTCGGGAAACCGGTACCTGGCGATGTTCCGGCAGCCCGTCCTGGTCTACGAGGCCGGCGCCGGAGCGATCCTGACGGCGCACGGCCGGGCCCTCGCCCGCGAGATGGACATCGCCGTCTACATCGAGGACATGTTCAAGACCGGCCACGACGAGGCGAACCGCGAGACCGTCCGCGCGGTCGCGGCGGCGGAGATGCCCCTGGTCGGGTTCGCCGTCCACGGCCCGAGGAACGGCGTGGACAAGGTCCTCAAGGGGCTGAGACTGCACCCGTGAGGCCGGCGAGCGCGGCCAGCCGCTCCCGGTGCCGGCCGGGCGTGCCGAACAGCTGCCGCGAGCCCTGGGCGCGCTTGAAGTACAGGTGCGCGTCGTGCTCCCACGTGAACCCGATGCCGCCGTGCAGCTGGATGGCCTCGCCCGCCGTGTGGAAGAAGGCGTCCGAGCAGTACGCCTTCGCCAGGGCGGCGGCGGCGGGCAGCTCGTCCGGGCTCTCGTCGGCGGCGCCCGCCGCGTTCAGCACCGCGGACCGCGCGGACTCCACCAGCACGAACATGTCGGCGCACCGGTGCTTGATCGCCTGGAACGACCCGATCGGACGCCCGAACTGGTAACGCACCTTCGCGTACTCGACGGTCATGTCCAGGGTCTTCTGCGCGCCCCCGAGCTGCTCGGCCGCCAGCGCCACGGCCGCGATGTCGAGCGCCCGCCCGATGGCGTCCTCGCCGCCGACCCTCCGGGCCGGGACGCCGTCGAGCCCGATCCGCGCCAGCTTCCGCGTCTGGTCGAGCGTCGGCACGAGGGTCCGGGCGAGCCGTGACGGGTCCTCCACGGCGTAGAGCCCGACGCCGTCCTCGCTGCGGGCCGCGACGAGGACCAGATCGGCGATGTGACCGTCCAGGACGAAGTTCTTGCTCCCCCGCAGCGCCCCGTTCTCGAACGCGGCCTCCACGTCGCCGAGATCCCAGGACCCGCCGTCCTCGGCCACCGCCAGCGTCGCGATGGCCGATCCGTCCGCGATGCCGGGCAGCAGGTCGTGCCCGCCCTCACCGGCCTCCAGCGCCGCCGCGGCCGTGATCGTCGCGAGGAAGGGGGCGCACACGACGGCCCGCCCCATCTCCTCGAAGACGACGGCCAGCTCCCGCATCCCGAAACCGGCGCCGCCGTGCTCCTCGGCGATCGCGAGGCCCTGCAGGCCGAGCTGCCCGGCCATCTGCGCCCACACCGCGGCGTCGTAGCCTCCGGCGGTCTCCATCAGCCGCCGCACCTCGGCGGCGGGGGACCGGTCGGCGAAGAAACGCCGCAGCGCGTCCCGCAGCTCCCGCTGTTCCTCGGTGACGACGAGCTTCATTCCGGCGGCCTCCCACACGCGTCCCAGGCTGACCCGGTCATCGTGCCGCGCGCCGGCCGCCCCCTCACCGGCGTTCCCATCCAGCGGGACGGTCAGGGCGCCCAGTCGTGCGGGCCGAGCACGTACCCCTCGCTGGTCGAGTGCAGGTGGTTGATCGACACCAGATGCCCGAGCGCGGCCCACAGATCCTCTTCGGGCGCCTCGACGAGCGCCCCGATCGCCTCGAAGTCGGCCGCGCCGCGCTCCTTGTCGATCTCCGCGACGGTCTCGTACACGGTCAGTTCGAAGTCCGTCAGCTCCTGGACGTCCCCGCGTCCGACATCTCGCTCATCCATAACCGAAAGGTGCCCACTTCACCTCGTTCTATCTGCCCGGGAGGTCTTCGCCGGACTCGCCACCTGTCACAGGGCCGGTGGTATCCGCGTCTTCTTGGGGAGGAGTGACCCCAGGGAGAGTGGATGACCATGAGAGCGATACGTATTCACGAGCGCGGCGGTAGCGAGGGCCTGGTCCTGGAGGACGCGCCGCGCCCGGGTCCGGCCACGGGGGACGTGGTCGTGCGGGTGCACGCGGCGGGGTTCGTGCCGGACGAGCTCGACTGGCCCGGCACCTGGGTCGACCGGGCCGGACGCGACCGGACGCCGTCGGTTCCGGCCCACGATGTCGCGGGCGTCGTCGCCGACGTCGGCTACGGGACGTCCGGCTTCGCCGCAGGCGACCGCGTCTTCGGCCTGACCGACTGGCACCGCGACGGCGCGGCGGCCGAGTACGTCGCGGTGGAGGCCCGCAACCTCGCCCGGCTGCCCGATTCGCTGACGTTCACCGAAGGGGCGGCCCTGCCACTCGCGGGGCTGACCGTCTGGCAGGCGCTCTTCGTCCACGGCGGCCTGGAAGCAGGGCAGACCGTCGTCGTCCACGGCGGGGGAGGCGGCACCGGCAGCCTGGCCGTCCAACTGGCCCGGCACGCCGGCGCGCACGTCATCGCCACCGGCCGGGCCCGCGCCGCCGGCGTCGCGACCGAGATGGGCGCGCACGCCTTCATCGACCTCGAAGGGCAGTCATTCGAGGACGCCGTCGAGCCCGTCGACCTGATCTTCGACACCATCGGCGGCGAGCTGCTGTCCCGCTCCGCGAGCAGGGTCAAGCCGGGCGGCGCGCTCGTCTCGATCACCGCGCCGCCCCCGGTCGAGCCCGCGAACGGACGCGCCGTCTTCTTCATCGTCGAGCCGGACCGCGACCAGCTCGCCGAACTCGCGAAGCTGGCCGGGGCGGGCCACCTGCGGGCCCACGTCGGCGCCGTCCACCCGCTGGCCGAGACCCGCGCGGCGTTCGAGGCCAAGCACACGGGCGTCCCCGGCAAGGTCGTGATCGAGATCTGACGCTCAGCCGCGGTGGCCGTGGACGAGGGGCAGGAAGAGCTCGTCGATGATCGACCGGATGCGTGCGGGCGGCAGCGGCTCGAGGTCCATGAGCAGGTCGTGGCGCACCAGGTCGAACGGCATGGCGAGCACGGCGGCGGGGATCCGCTCCAGGTCGATCTCGCCGCGGTCGTGGGCGCGCTGGTAGATCGTCCGGACGCGCGTGACCGGCTGGGCGCCCATGATCCGGTCGCGGACCTGCGCGGGGGTGAGCCCGGTGCCGGCCAGCAGCCCCGAGAAGGCGGTGGCCGCGGCGATGGCGAAGAAGGCGGCGCGGGCCTCGCCCATGCCGGTCAGCGCGGCGAGCAGGTCGCCGCGCAGGGTTCCCGTGTCGGGGACGTCGACGGGGTGGGTGGCGCCGTAGTGCTCCAGCGCGGCGAGGACGAGGTCGTCCTTGTTGGCCCAGCGGCGGTACAGCACGGCGATGCCGGTGCCGGCGCGGGCGGCGACGGACTCCATGGTCAGTTTCGCGAAACCGGTCTCGACCAGCTCGTCCCAGGCCGCGTCCAGCAGCGCGGCCTCCAGCTCGGGCCCGCGCCGGCGCCGGCGAGCGGGCGCGGCGTCGGCGTCGGTGTCGGTCACGGTTCCAGGATAAGGAAGGTTTGCATTCCTTGGCAACGCGCCCTACCTTCGTAAGAGATGGATTCCACTCTTATGTTGGGACGGGGCGATGGCGGACACCACTGAGGCGAAGCTGCCGCCGCAGGTGAGGAACGCGCTCCTGGCGCTGATCGTGGGCGGGATCGCGGCGATCCTCGACTCGACGATGGTGACGCTGGCGATCCGCACGCTGGTGGTGGAGCTGCACTCGACCACCGGCACGATCCAGTGGGTCACCACCGGCTTCCTGCTGGCGATGGCCGTCGCGATCCCGGTCACCGGGTGGGCCGAGCGGCGCTGGGGCGGCAAGCGGGTCTGGATGGCCGCGCTGGTGCTGTTCGTGCTCGCCTCCATGCTGTGCGCGGTGTCGTGGAACGACGCGAGCCTGATCGGCTTCCGGGCGCTGCAGGGCTTCGGCGCCGGACTGATCTTCCCGTTGATGCAGACGCTCGCGGTCCGGGCCGCGGGCGGGCGGGTCAGCAGCCGGCTGATGGCGGCCGCCAGCCTGCCGATCGCGCTCGGCCCGATCCTCGGCCCGGTGATCGGCGGGATCGTCCTCACCTGGCTGAGCTGGCGCTGGCTGTTCCTCATCAACGTGCCGCTGATCGCCGCGGGGCTGCTGCTGGCGTGGCGGTTCCTGCCCGCCGACCGCCCCGGGCCCGCGGCCGGACGCGCGCGCCTGGACTGGATCGGCCTGGCACTGCTCGCGCCGGGCCTGACCGGCGTCCTTCTCGGCCTCTCCCAGCTGTCCGGGGACGGCGGGATCGGCCGTGCCGGGGTGCTGGTGCCGCTGTCGGCCGGGGCCGCCCTGCTGGCGGCGTTCGCCGGGTGGGCCGCGCGTCCCGGCGAGCACCGGCCGGTCGTGGACGTCCGGCTGCTGCGCCTGCGCTCGCTCGGCAGTGCCTCCGCGGTCCTGTTCGCCGCCGGTGCGGCGTTGTACGCGGCCATGTTCCTGCTGCCGCTGTACTACCAGCAGCTGCGGGGCGCCGGCGTGCTGGAGGCCGGGCTGCTGATGATCCCGCAGGGCGTGGGGGCGCTCGCCGCCCGCTTCGCGGTCGGCGGGCTGGCCGACCGCTTCGGAGCGTCCGCCGTCACGATCGCGAGCTTCCTGCTCACCGCCGCCGCCACCGTCCCCTTCGCCCTGGCCGGACCCGGCACGAACCTGTGGTGGCTGGGGGCCGCACTGCTCGTCCGGGGCCTGGGCATCGGGGCGGTGCTGATCCCGGCGATGTCCGTCGCCTACCAGGACGCCCGGCCGGCGGACGTTCCCCACGCCACCATGAACACCCGCATCGCCCAGCAGGTCGGCGCCTCGTTCGGTATCGCGGTCGTCGCCGTCGTCCTCCAGTCGCTCCTCGACCATGGTGCGACCACCGCCTTCCAGAGCGCGTTCTGGTGGGCGATCGGTATCACGGTCGCGGCGCTCGTCCCCGCCATCGCCCTCCCCGCCGGGAGGCCGGCGGGCCACCGCCCGGCCGCGGAGCCGGAGCACCGGCGGCCGGCTCCGCGCCCCCCGCGGGCGGCGGAGCCCGGCAGCCCTACCCGGTCCGGCGGGTGAGGAAGAAGTCGCGGACGTCCCGGTGGCCCGGCGCGGGCTCGTACGTGGGCGCCAAGAGCACCATCGGGCTCTGACCCCTGGGCAGTCCAGCCGCCGTCGACGGCGAGGCGTTCGATGGGTCGGCGAGTAGCGAGGCGCCGGCCCTGCTCCCTCGCCGCCGCCGGGGGTCACCCGTAGCGCTTCAGTTCGTGGAAGAAGTCGGGGACGGTGTGCAGCGCGCCCGACGACGAGACCTGGTCGTAGACGTACTTCGCCACCGCGAGGTCCAGGACGCCCAGGCCGAACGGGGAGAACACGACCGGCTTGCCGGCGGGCGGCGCCGTCTTCTCCATCAGGACGTCGTAGAGGGTGCCGGCCACGAAGTCGCGGTTGCCGACCTTCTGCTCGGCCAGGTGCGGGGACGTGCCGGCCTTCATGCAGTGCTCGACGTCGTCCACCACGTTGTAGGACGACAGGATGATCTCGGGGGAGAGGTCCCGCAGCGACACGTGCAGCACGAGCGGGTTGTGCTCGAACCAGGCCGGGTCGTGGACGTGCGGCTCACCGGCGACGGTCGCGAAGACGATCAGGTCGGACGAGCGGATCAGCGACTCCGCCGACTCGTGGATCGTGACCTCGCCCTTCTCCGACCGCTCAAGGTACCCCTGGAACCCCTCCGCGTGCTCCCGCGAGAGGTCGTGGACGCCCAGCTCGTCGAACGTGAAGCCGTTGCCCGCCAGGTACGTGTGGATGTAGCGGGCGATGAGGCCGACGCCGATGAAGCCGACCCGCCGGGGACGGGAGCCGCGGGCGTCGGCGAGGGTCGCGGCGGCCAGGGCGGCGGACGCGGCGGTGCGGGCCGCGGAGATGATCGAGCTCTCCAGGCACGCGAACGGGTAGCCGGTCTCCGCGTCGTTCAGGATCAGCACGGCCGACGCGCGCGGGATGCCGTTCGCGACGTTGCCCGGGAAGCTGGAGATCCACTTGATGCCGTGCACGCCGACGTCGCCCTTGACCGAGGCCGGCAGCGCGATGATCCGGTCGGACGGGCGGTCCGGGAACCGCAGGAAGTAGGAGTCCGGGTTGACGGTCAGCCCCTCGCCGTGCAGCCGGTAGGCCGCCTCGACCATCCGGGTGACCTCCGCCTCGCGCCCGCCGACCGCCTCGTGGACCTGGGCGCCGGAGATCACGGCGAATGCTGGGACCTGCGTCATGGTGGAAACTCCGTCTTTTCTCGATGATCAGTCGCCGAGGATACCGGCCGTGTCGGAGAGCACGTCGCCGAAGTGCTCGCGCACCCAGCTCTCCTCGTAGATCGAGTCGAGGTAGCGCTCGCCGAGGTCGGGGGCGATGGCGACCGCGACCGGGTCCTCGCCGGGGTACTTGGCGTCCAGCCAGCGGGACGCGCCGGACACGACGGTGCCGGTGGAGCCGCCGAACAGGAACCCGCGGGCCGCGAGCGCGTGCACGGTCCGGATCGTGTCGGGCTCGGGGACGTGCACCACGTCGTCGATGAACGACTCGTCCACCAGCGCCGGCCGGCTGCTCGTGCCGAGGCCCGGCACCATCCGTCGCTCCGGGATGCCGCCGAACGTGACCGAGCCGACCGCGTCGACCGCCACGATCGTGACGGGCCGCTTGCGCTCGCGGAAGTAGCGGGCGCAGCCCATCAGGGTGCCCGTCGTCCCGGCTCCGACGAAGAGGATCTCCAGGTCGGGGAACTCGCGGTCGATCGATGGAGCGGTCCCGCGGTAGTGGGCCAGCCAGTTGTTGCGGTTGGCGTACTGGTTGAGCCACACGTACCGCTCGTCCGACTCGCACAGGCCCTGGACGAAGGCGATGCGGCCGCCGAGGTAGCCGCCGTTGGCGTCCTTGTCGGACATGACGCGGACCTCGGCGCCGAGCGCCCGCATGACCCGCATCGACGCCGGGTTGCAGCGCGGGTCGGTGACGCACACGAACTTGAGGCCGCGGCTCGCGGCGATGAGGCTGAGCGCGATGCCGAGGTTCCCGGACGACGACTCGACGATGATCGAGCCGGCGGTGAGCACGCCCTCCCGTTCGGCCGCCTCCACCATCGCGGCGGCCGCCTTCAGCTTGACCGAGCCGGCGAAATTAAAGCCCTCGCATTTGAGGTAGAGCGGCCGTTCGATGACATGCCGAAGATCGACGTAAAGGTCGTCGACATTGAAATCCTGCGGCGAGGTGATTATCGGCACGCGTCCACCCTCAAATGAAGAAACAATTCCCTCATCTTCCCCCGAGTTCGCCGCCGGGCCTCACGCCAGAGCCATGCGGAGCATCACCGTACCTTCGTGCATCTTCCCATCGCAACCCTCTGCTTACCGGCGGGTAGGGTGCAATGCGCGGTGCTTCTGGCGAACGCCGGACATAAGCTATGGCCTCCGCTTGTATTGCTGTTACAGCGGAGTGGTTCTACATCACGGAGAGTAATGATGACTGCTCGCGGACCCGCCGTGGACCGGCTGCTCCCCCTGGCCGGCCTGCCCGCCCTGGACGTACCGGCGGCGCAGGCGGAGCGGGCCCGGGAGCTGGCCGTCCGGCACGGGATGGTCCGCGAGCGGGACGTCGACCTCGCCGACCCCGTCATCACGCGCGTGGAGCGGTTCGCCGCCGAGCGCGACCGCCCGGCGGTCGCCGACCGGCACCGCACCCTGTCCTATGCCGAGCTGGCCGCCGAGGCCCGCCGCGTCGCCGCGCTGCTGGAGGCGGAGGGCGTCGAGCCGGGCACGGTCGTCGGCGTCGGCGGCGAGCGCTGCGCGGCCGTCATCGCCGCGTTCCTCGCGATCGAGCTGATCGGCGCCCTGTACGTGCCGGCGGACGAGACCTGGCCCGCCGGGCGCGTCCACGACGTCCTCGCCCAGGCGGGCGCGTCGGTGCTGGTCACCGTGGACGCCGCCACCGCGCCCGCGCTGCTGGAGGGCGCGGAAGAGGCCGGCTGCCGCGTCGTCGCGGCGGCCGCGGCGGGCGGTCTCGCGCCCTGGCCGGGACGGCCCCGCCTGGACGCCCTGGACCAGCCCCGGTACGTCCTGTTCACCTCGGGCTCGACGGGCCGCCCCAAGGGCGCGGTCGTCGAGCACCAGGGCATGCTCAACCACCTCTGGGCGAAGATCATCGACCTGGAGCTGACCGGCGCCGACGTCGTCGCGTTCACCGCCCCGCTCGGCTTCGACATCTCCATCTGGCAGATGCTGTGCCCGCTGCTGCTGGGCGGCCGGGTCGACGTGGTCGGCGACGGCGTCGCGCACGACCCGGAGGCGTTCGCCCGCGCCGTGGACGAGCGGGGCATCACGGTCGTCGAGCTCGTCCCCACCATGGTCAGGCACCTGCTGGACGACCTGGCCCCCGGCTCCTCTCATTCTGGGGGGACGACCCCCCAGGCCCCCCGGAACGGCTCTTTGACCGCCCTGAGGTGGATGATCGCGACGGGCGAGGAATTGCCCGCGGAGCTGTCCCGCCGCTGGCTGGACGCGATGCCGCACGCCCGGCTCCTCAACGCCTACGGCCCCACCGAGTGCTCCGACGACGTCACCCACCACACCGTGACCGCCGGTGACCTGGAGCTTCTCCGCCTCCCGATCGGCACTCCCATCGTGAACACGCGGCTCTACGCGCTGCGCGAGGAGGACGACGGAACCTGGGCGGCCTGCGACATCGGCGAGACCGGCGAGCTGTTCGTCGGCGGGGTCGTCGTCGGCCGCGGCTACCTCGGCGACGACGAGCGCACCCGCGAGGCGTTCTACCGCGACCCGTTCGACCCGGCGTCGCCCACCGGCCGCCTCTACCGGACGGGCGACGCGGTGCGCCTGCTGCCGGCAGGCGCGGGCGGCGAGGACCGGCCCACCCTGCAGTACCTGGGGCGCGTCGACCGGCAGGTCAAGATCGCCGGGGTGCGGATGGAGCTGGGCGAGATCGAGGCGGTCCTGCAGCGGCACCCGGGAGTGGGCGCCGCGGCGGTCGTCGTGCACGAGTACCCGTCCCGCTGACGACCCACCGGTGATCACACTGGGTGACCGGGTTGGGTCGATTCGGTTGTCAACCTTTGTCACCCGGTGAGCGTCCCGGGCCTGCGGTTCCTGCGCGGCGACCGGCCGTTTTGTCACTCCTGTTAGCAACGGGACCGGCCAAGTTCTACTTTTGAGGGGATTGCGAGGCATGTGACAGGCTGGTTGACTGTGACTCCGCTACTCCTGAGTAGAACGTGGGTCGAGGGCGGTTCCGGTCGAGGGGCGGAAAGTGACGGCGCTCTGTATTGCCGGGACCACAGGGCGTTGACTCCGGGATAACGCGGGCCGGTCGCGTTCCCGGCAGGGACTCGGGGTGAAAGGGGACGGGGAAAGCCCGATCAGTTCTGTGGTCATTCTTTCTGATTTTCCGCCCGTCGGCGCCGTGCCGGTTCCGATGACGGGCGCAAAGGAAACCCCCTTCGACCGGGAAAGTGCCGCTTGATGTCCACCGAGTTCGTTCCTCTTTCGGCCGCTCAGCAGAGCGTCTGGTACGCGCAGCAACTGGCGCCGGAAACGCCGATTCACATCGCGCAGTACATCGAGATCGAGGGGCCGGTCGACCACGAGCTGTTCGATCGGGTGGCGCGGATGGCCGCGCACGAGTCGCCGGCGATGAACGCGCGGCTGGCGGAGGAGGACGGGGTTCCGCGGCAGATCCTCGACCCGGACGCGAGCGTGGCGATCCCGCTCGTGGACCTGTCCGGGGAGCCCGACCCGGACGCCTCCTCGCGCGCGTGGATGCGGGAGCGGATGTCGGCGCCGCTGCCGCTGGACGGCGACCGGCTGTTCCACACGGCGCTGCTGCGCCTCGCCCCGGACCTGCACCGGTGGTTCCTGCGCGCCCACCACACCATCCTGGACGCCTACAGCGGCCTGCTCATCAGCCGCCGCGCCGCCGAGGTCTACACGCTGCTGGCGGACGGCGGCGAGTACGTCCCGGCGGAGGTGGGCGACTACCGGGCGGTCCTCGCCGCCGAGGAGTCCTACCGGGAGTCGGAGAAGTTCGAGCGGGACCGCGCCTACTGGACGGAGCGGTTCGCCGACAGGCCGGTGGCCGTGTCGCTGTCGGACGAGATGGCCGAGCCGACCTCCGACTACCTCAGCCTCATCACCGTCGTCCCGCCGCGCGAGACCGCGGACCTGGCGGCGGGCGCCCGCCGGCTGCGCACCGCCACGCAGGGCCTCGCGATCGCCGCGACGGCCGCGTACGTGGCGCGGATGACCGGC
This sequence comes from Actinomadura latina NBRC 106108, assembly GCF_001552195.1. Taxonomy (GTDB): domain Bacteria; phylum Actinomycetota; class Actinomycetes; order Streptosporangiales; family Streptosporangiaceae; genus Spirillospora; species Spirillospora latina. The sequence continues at coordinate 77,756 of NZ_BCQS01000013.1, read as the reverse complement.
ACCGAGGACGTGATCCTCGGCCTCGCGGTGTCGGGCCGCACCTCGCAGGCGGCCCTGGAGACCCCGGCCATGCTGTCGACGGTCCTGCCGCTGCGCGTGACCGTCCGGCCGGACATGACGGTCGAGGAGCTGGTCCGCACGGTGACGCGGGCGAGCGCGCGGGCGCTGCGCCACCAGCACTACCGGCGCGAGGACCTGCTGCGCGACCTGAAGCTGCTCGGTGAGCGCCGCCGGCTCTACGGGCCGGTCATCAACATCATGGCGTTCGACTACCGGTTCGACTTCGGGGGCCTGCCGGCGCGGACGCACGCCATCACGACCGGCCCGATCGACGACCTGTCGATCAACATCTACGACAACTTCGACGGCAACGGCGTCCGCGTCGACTTCGAGGCGCACCCGGATCTCTACACCGAGGACCAGGTCTCCACGCACTTGGACCGTTACGTCCGGTTTCTGCGGGCACTGGGCGACGTCGACCCGTCCACGCCGCTCCGGGACGTGGAGCTGCTGGACGCCGCCGAGCGGTCCCGCGTCCTGGACGAGTGGAACGACACGGCGGTGCCGGTCGAGCCGGCCGTCGTCCCCGGCCTGTTCGAGGCGCAGGCGGCCCGCACCCCGGACGCCCCCGCCGTGACGCACCACGGCGCCACGCTCACCTACCGGGAGCTGGACGAGCGCGCCAACCGCCTCGCCCGGCACCTGATCGGCCGCGGCGTCGGCGCCGAGGACTTCGTCGCGCTCGCCCTGCCGCGCGACGAGAACCTGATCGTGGCGGCCCTCGCCGTGCTGAAGGCGGGCGCCGCGTACCAGCCGGTCGACCTGGCGTACCCGTCCGACCGCATCGCGTTCATGCTGGACGACGCGTCCCCGGCCTGCGTCATCACGGTGTCCGGCGCCGAGATTCCGGGCACGACGCCGCGCGTCCTCCTGGACGCCCTCGATCTGGCCGGCGAGTCGGCGTCGGCCCCGGCCGACGCCGACCGCGTCAGGCCGCTCCGCCCCGGCAACGCGGCCTACGTCATCTACACGTCGGGCTCGACGGGACGTCCCAAGGGCGTCGTCGTCTCCCACGCCAGCGCCGCCGACCTGTGCGCGTGGGCGAGGAGGGACTTCGGGCCCGAGCGCCTCGCCCGCGTCCTGTTCTCCACGTCGCTCAACTTCGACGTGTCGGTGTTCGAGTGGCTGGCGCCGCTCACGGCCGGCGGCCACATCGAGGTCGTCCGCGACCTGCTGGACGTCGCGGAGCGCGGCGGCTGGCACGGCACCCTCGTCTCCGGCGTCCCGTCCGCGATGTCGGCGCTCCTCGCCACGGGTGCCGCGGGCGCTCTCGGCGGAGGGGCCGGGGGGCCGTCTCCCCAGAAGCGCCTCGACCTCGAGGCGAACGACATCGTCCTCGCGGGCGAAGCGCTCCCGGCGAGGCTCGTCCAGGACCTGCGCGCCCTCGTCCCGGGCGCCCGCATCTCCAACATCTACGGCCCGACCGAGGCGACCGTCTACGCGACGGCCTGGTCCGACGACGGGAACACCGCCGGGCACGCCCCGATCGGCGGCCCCATCGCCAACACCCGCGCGTACGTGCTGGACGCGGCGCTCAAGCCCGTCGCGGCGGGCGTCCCCGGCGAGCTGTACCTCGCGGGCGACGGCCTGGCCCGCGGCTACCTGCACCGGCCCGAGCTGACCGCCGACCGCTTCGTCGCCTGCCCCTACGGCGGGCCGGGCGAGCGCATGTACCGGACGGGCGACCTCGTCCGCTGGAACGAGCACGGCCAGATCGAGTACCTCGGCCGCCTCGACCACCAGGTGAAGGTCCGCGGGTTCCGGATCGAGCTGGGCGAGATCGAGACCGCCCTGTCCGCGCACCCGGCGGTGACGCAGAGCGTCGTCGTGGCCCGCCGGGACGGCGCGGGCGACACCGTCCTCGTCGCCTACGCCGTCTCCGAAGGCGTCGACACCGCCGAGCTGAAGCGGTCCGTCGCGGCCGTGCTGCCCGAGTACATGGTCCCGGCGGCGATCGTCGTCCTGGACGAGATGCCGCTGAACCCGAACGGCAAGCTCGACCGGGCCGCGCTGCCCGCGCCCGACTTCGCCGCGTCCGCCGGCGGCCGCGCGCCCCGCGACGCCCGCGAGGAGACGCTGTGCGCGGTGTTCGCCGAGGTGCTCGGCGTGGAGCGGGTCGGCATCGACGACAACTTCTTCGACCTCGGCGGCGACTCGCTGAAGGCGACCCGCGTCGTCGCCCGCGCCCGCGCCGCGCTGAACGCGGAACTGGCCGTCCGGGCGCTGTTCGAGGCCCCGACGGTCGCCGCGCTCGCCGCCTCCATCAGGGACACCGAGGAGGAGGCCAGGCCGAAGCTCGTCCCGGCCGAGCGCCCCGGCCTCGTCCCCCTCTCGTACGCGCAGCGGCGCCTCTGGTTCATCCAGGACTTCGAAGGGCTGGAAGCCGGGGAAGCGGCCGCGACCTACCACATCCCGATCCCGCTGCGGCTGACCGGGTCGCTGGACCTGGCCGCGGTCCGCGACGCGATGCACGACATGATGGCGCGGCACGAGGCCCTCCGGACCGTGTTCGTGCAGGTGGAGGGCGAGCCGTACCAGCGCGTCCTCGCCCCGGGCGAATTCGGGGCCGAGCCGGAGATCACGTCGTGCGGCCCGGACGGGCTCCAGGACGCCGTGTTCGAGGCCGCGACCCGCGGGTTCGACCTGGCCGCCGAGCCGCCCGTCCGCGCGCACGTCTTCCGCGTCGCCGCCGACGACCACCTGCTCCTGCTGGTGATGCACCACATCGCCGGCGACGGCTGGTCGATGGAGCCCCTCGCCACCGACCTCATCACCGCCTACGCCGCCCGCGCCGCCGGCGAGGAGCCGCAGTGGGCGCCGCTGCCCGTCCAGTACGCCGACTACGCGATCTGGCAGCGCGAGGTCCTCGGCGACGAGGCCGACCCGGGCAGCGTCATCAGCCGCCAGCTCGCGTACTGGCGGGAGGCCCTCGCCGGGCTGCCCGAGGAGCTGGCGCTCCCGGCGGACCGGCCGCGCCCGGCCCGCGCCACCTACCGGGGCGCCCAGCACCCGTTCACGCTGCCGCCCGGCCTGCACGCCGCGCTCACCGCGCTCGGCCGCGACCACCGCGCCAGCCTGTTCATGGTGCTGCAGGCCGCGCTCGCCGGCCTGTTCACCCGCCTCGGCGCCGGGACGGACGTGCCGATCGGCTCGCCGGTCGCGAACCGCGGCGACGAGGCCGTGCACGACCTGGTCGGCGTGTTCGTGAACACCCTCGTGCTGCGCACCGACACCGCCGGCGACCCGACGTTCGCGGAGCTGCTCGGCCGGGTCCGCGCGGCCGACCTCGCCGCGTTCGCGAACCAGGACGTCCCGTTCGAGCGGCTCGTCGAGGTGCTGAACCCGCAGCGGTCGATGGCGCGGCACCCGCTGTTCCAGGCGATGATCTCGATCCAGAACAACCCGTCCGCGCGGGTCGAGCTGCCCGGCCTGACGGTCGCGCTGGAGCCGGTCGACCCCGGAGTGTCCCGCTTCGACCTCGCGCTGCTGGTGGACGAGACGCGCGACGCGGCCGGCGCCCCCGCCGGGATCGACTGCCGGCTGGAGTACGCGCTCGACCTGTTCGACCCGGAGACCGCCGCGTCGATGGCGGCCCGCCTGGAGCGGCTCCTCGCCCAGGTCGCCGCCGACCCGTCCCTGCCGCTCAGCGCCGTCGACCTGCTCGACGACGCCGAACGCGGCATGCTCCTCGACCGCTGGAACGACACCGGCGTGCCGGTCGCGCCCGCCGTCGTCCCGGAGCTGGTCGAGCGGCAGGCCGCCCGCACCCCGGACGCGACCGCCGTCATCGCGGGGCGGACCGGGCTCAGCTACGCCGAGCTGAACGCCCGCGCGAACCGGCTCGCCCGCCACCTCATCCAGCGCGGCGTCGGAGCCGAGGACTTCGTCGCCCTCGCGCTCCCGCGCGACGCCGACCTGGTGGTCGCGGCGCTGGCCGTCCTCAAGGCGGGCGCCGGATACCAGCCGATCGACCTGGCGTACCCGTCCGACCGCATCGCCTACATGCTGGAGGACGCCGCCCCAGCCTGCGTCATCACGACGTCGGCGGCCGGCCTGCCCGGCGGGACGCCCCGCGTCGAACTCGACACGCTCTCCCTCAGCGGCCTCTCCGGGGCGGACGTCACGGACGCCGAGCGCGTCCGGCCGCTGCGCCCCGCGAACCCGGCGTACATCATCTACACGTCCGGTTCGACGGGCCGCCCCAAGGGCGTCGTCATCTCGCACGCGAACGTCGTGGACTTCTGCGCCGAGTCGATGGCGAGCTACGGCCCCGGCCGGATGCGGCGCGTGCTGTTCTCCACGTCGCTGAACTTCGACGTGTCGGTGTTCGAGTGGCTGGTGCCGCTCACCGCCGGCGGCGAGATCGAGGTCGTCCGCGACCTGCTGGAGATCGCCGAGCGCGGCGGCTGGTCCGGGACGCTGATCAGCGGCGTCCCGTCGGCGGTGTCGGTACTGCTGTCGCGCGGCGGGCTCCGGCTGGAGGCCGGGGACGTGGCGCTCGGCGGGGAGGCGCTGCCGCCGCAGCTCGTCCGGGACGTCCGGGCGCTGCTGCCGGACGCCCGCATCTCCAACATCTACGGCCCCACCGAGGCGACGATCTTCGTCACCGGCTGGTACGACGACGGCAACACCGACGGTTTCGCGCCGATCGGCCGCCCGATGGCCAACACCCGCGCCTACGTGCTGGACGACCGGCTCGGCCCCGTCCCGGTCGGGGTGCCGGGCGAGCTGTACCTCGCGGGCGACGGCCTGGCCCGCGGCTACCTGCGCCGCCCCGCCCTGTCGGCGGACCGGTTCGTCGCCTGCCCGTTCGGCGGGCCGGGCGAGCGCATGTACCGGACGGGCGACCTCGTCCGCTGGAACCGCGCCGGCCACATCGAGTACCTCGGCCGCCTCGACCACCAGGTGAAGGTGCGCGGCTTCCGGATCGAGCTGGGCGAGATCGAGACCGCCCTGTCCGCGCACCCGGCGGTGACGCAGAGCGTCGTCGTGGCGCGCCGCGACACGGTCGGCGACAACGTCCTCGCCGGCTACGTCGTCGGCGCGCCCGGAAGCGACCGGGTCGACCCCGCCGAGCTGCGCGCGTTCGTCGCGGACACGCTGCCGGACTACATGGTGCCGTCCGCGATCGTCGTGCTGGACGCGATGCCGCTCAACCCGAACGGCAAGCTCGACCGGTCCGCGCTGCCCGAGCCGGACTTCACCGCCGACCTCACCGCGCGGGGCCCGCGCGACGCCCGCGAGGAGATCCTCTGCGGCATCTTCGCCGACGTCCTCGGCCTGGACCGGGTCGGCGTCGACGACGGGTTCTTCGACCACGGCGGCGACTCGCTGAAGGCGACCCGCGTCGTCGCCCGCGCCCGCGCCGCGCTGAACGTGGAGCTGCCCGTCCGCGCGCTGTTCGAGGCCCCGACGGTCGCGGGCATCGCCGCGCGGATCGCCTCGGCCGCCGGCGCGGCCCGTCCCGCGCTGCGGCCGGTGGAGCGGCCCGTCCCGCTGCCGGTGTCGTACGCGCAGGAGCGGCTCTGGTTCCTGAACCGGCTCGAAGGGCTCACCGCCACCTACAACATGCCGATCCCGCTGCGGCTCACCGGCGCGATCGACCACGGCGCGATGCGCGACGCGCTCCGCGACGTCGTCGCCCGGCACGAGTCGCTGCGGACGCTGTTCGGCGACGCGGACGGCGAGCCGCACCAGGTGATCCTCGCCCCCGGCGAGGCCGAGCCGCAGGTCACGGTCACCGAGCCGGCCGACCTGCACGGCGCCCTGTACATGGACGCCACGCGCGGGTTCGACCTGGCGAACGAGCTGCCCGTCCGCGCCCACCTCTACAGGACCGACCGCGGAGAATCGGACCGGGACGAGCACCTCCTCCTCATCGTCATGCACCACATCGCCGGCGACGGCTGGTCGATGGCGCCGCTCGCCCGCGACGTCATCACCGCCTACCTGGCCCGCCGCGACGGCGGCGCCCCCGAGTGGGCGCCGCTGGACGTCCAGTACGCCGACTACGCGCTCTGGCAGCGCGACCTGCTCGGCAGCGAGAGCGACCCGGGCAGCCTCGCCGCCCGCCAGCTCGCCTACTGGAAGGACGCCCTCGCCGGGCTGCCCGACCAGATCCGGCTGCCGCACGACCGGCCGCGCCCCGACCGGGCGTCCTACCGGGGCGGCCAGGTCCCCTTCGAGGTGCCGGCGGAACTGGCGGACGGGCTGCGCGCGCTCGCCCGCGACCACCAGGTCAGCGTGTTCATGGTGCTGCAGGCGGCGCTCGCCGCGCTGCTCACCCGCCTGGGCGCGGGGACGGACGTCCCCATCGGGTCGCCCATCGCGGGCCGCACCGACGAGGCCCTGGACGACCTCGTCGGCGTGTTCGTGAACACGCTCGTGCTGCGGACCGACACGTCCGGCGACCCGTCGTTCGCGGAGCTGCTCGCCCGCGTCCGGGAGACCGACCTCGCCGCCTACGCGCACCAGGACATCCCGTTCGAGCGGCTCGTCGAGGTGCTGAACCCGGTCCGGTCGCTGGCGCGGCACCCGCTGTTCCAGGTCATGCTGACGCTGCAGAACAACCCGGAGGCGTCGGTCGAGCTGCCCGGACTGCACGTCGCCGTCGAGCCGGTGGACGCCGGGGTCGCGAAGTTCGACCTGGAGTTCCTGCTGGAGGACGCCCGCGACGGCTCCGGCGCGCTCGCCGGGACGCTGGAGTACGCGCTCGACCTGTTCGACCGCGACACGGCCGAGCGGCTCGCCGGCTGGTTCCGGCGGACGCTCGAGGCCGCCGCCGCCTCGCGGGGCGCCGTCACCGTCGCGGGGCTCGACCTGCCCGGCGCCGCCGTCGCCGAGGCCGTCGAGGCCGTCGAGGGCCCCACGGAGAAGCGGCTCGTCGCCTACGTCGTCGCCGCGCCCGGCCAGGAGCTCGACCCCGAGGAGCTGCGCGCCCACATCCGGGAGAGCCTGCCCGAGTCGATGGTGCCCGCGGCCGTCGTCGTCCTGGACGAGATGCCGCTCACGGCGAACGGCAAGGTCGACGCCAAGGCGCTGCCGAAGCCGGAACTGGCGATCGCCCCGGCGACCGCGTACCGCGCCCCGTCCGGGGAGGCGGAGGAGGCCGTCGCCGCCGTCTTCGCCGAGCTGCTCGGCGCGGACCGGGTCGGCGCCGACGACGACTTCTTCGCGCTCGGCGGCAACTCGCTCATCGCCATGCGGGTCGTCAGCCGGGTCCGGCGCGCGCTGGACGTCGAGCTGCCCGTCCGGGCGCTGTTCGAGGCGCCGACCGTCGCGAGCCTCGCCGCCCTCCTCGGCGGCGGCTCCGCCCGCCCGGCCCGTCCGGCGCTGGAGCGGCGCGAGCGCCCCGACGTGATCCCGCCGTCGTACGCGCAGCAGCGGCTCTGGTTCCTCAGCCGGTTCGAGGGGCCGTCCGCGACCTACAACATGCCGACCGCGCTGCGCATCCGCGGCCCCCTGGACGTGGCCGCGCTCCGCGCCGCCGTCGGCGACCTCGTGGAGCGGCACGAGACGCTTCGCACGATCCTGCCGGACGGCGGGGGAGTGCCGCGCCAGCTCGTCCTCGCCCCGGCCGCCGCCCGCCCCGAGCTGGAGGTCACCGAGACGACCGAGGCGGAGCTGCCGACGCGGCTCGCCATGGCCGCCGGGTACGCGTTCGACATCACCGCCGAGCCGCCGCTGCGCACCCACCTGTTCCGGGTCGCGCCGGACGAGCACGTCGCGCTGCTGCTCATGCACCACGTCGGCGGCGACGGCTGGTCGATGGCGCCGCTCGCCCGCGACTTCATCACCGCCTACGCGGCACGGGCCGGGGGCGCGGCACCGGAGTGGGCGCCGCTGCCCGTCCAGTACGCCGACTACACGCTCTGGCAGCAGGAGCTCTTCGGGTCGGAGGACGACCCCGGGAGCCTGATCTCGCAGCAGATCGCCCACTGGCGGGACGCGCTGGCCGGGCTGCCCGAGGAGCTGCGGCTCCCGGCGGACCGGCCGCGTCCGGCGGAGGCGTCCTACCGGGGCGGGACGGAACGGTTCCGGCTCGGCGCCGGCGTCCACGCCCGGCTGCTCGACATCGCCCGCGAGACCGGCGCCAGCCCGTTCATGGTCGCCCAGGCCGCGTTCGCCGCGCTGCTCACCCGGCTCGGCGCGGGGACGGACGTGCCGATCGGGTCGCCCATCGCGGGCCGCACCGACGAGGCGCTGGACGATCTCGTCGGCATGTTCGTGAACATGCTCGTCTTCCGGACCGACACGTCCGGGGACCCGTCGTTCCGCGAGCTGGTCGGCCGGGTCAAGGAGACCGACCTCGCCGCGTACGCGCACCAGGACGTCCCGTTCGAGCGGCTCGTCGAGGTGCTGAACCCGCCGCGCCACCTCGCCAGGCACCCGCTGTTCCAGGTCGGGCTGACGTTCCAGAACAACCCCGAGGCGCGGCTGGAGATGCCGGGCTTCAGCGCCGAGCTGGAGCCGCTGACCGCCGGCGTGTCCCGGTTCGACCTGCTGATGATCCTCACCGAACGGGAGGACGGGCTCGACGGCGAACTGGAGTACGCGCTCGATCTCTACGACCCGGCCACCGCGCGGCGGCTCGTCGAGCGGTTCGAGCGGTACCTGTCCGCGCTGCTCGCCGACCCGGACGCGCCCATCGGCGCCGCCGACGTGCTGTCGGCGGAGGAGCGGTCGCTGATCCTCGGCGAGTGGGCCGGCACCGGCGCGGCCCCGGTGGAGCGGGCCACGATCCCGGCGCTGTTCGAGGCGCAGGCGGCGGCGCGTCCGGACGCGCCCGCCGTCACGTTCGAGGGCGTCTCGTGGACGTACGCCGAGGTCAACGTGAAGGCGAACCGCCTGGCGCGCCGCCTCGCCGAGCGGGGCGTCGGGCCGGAGCAGTTCGTGGCGCTGGCGCTGCCGCGCTCGGCCGAGCTGGTCGTGGCGATCCTGGCCGTGTTGAAGGCGGGTGCTGCGTACGTCCCGATCGACCCGGACTACCCGGAAGACCGCATCGCGTACATGGTCGAGGACGCCCGCCCCGTCCTCACCCTCGGCCCCGACGACCTCGACGCCACGGGCTATGACGACACCAACCTCGATGTCGCCATCGACCCCGACCACCCGGCGTACGTCATCTACACGTCGGGTTCGACGGGTCGTCCCAAGGGCGTGGTGGTTCCGCACCAGAACGTGGTGCGGCTGCTGCGTTCGACCGAGGAATGGTTCGACTTCGGCCCGGACGACGTGTGGACCTTGTTCCACTCCTACGCGTTCGACTTCACCGTGTGGGAGCTGTGGGGCTCGCTGCTCTACGGCGGCCGTCTCGTCGTCGTCCCGTACCTGACGTCGCGCTCGCCGGAGGAGTTCCTCGCCCTGCTGGCCGCGGAGAGGGTGACCGTCCTCAACCAGACCCCGTCGGCGTTCTACCAGCTGATGGCCGCCGACCGGGACGTTCCCGGCACCGAGCTGGCGTTGCGCTACATCGTGTTCGGCGGCGAGGCCCTCGACCTGGGCCGCCTGGAGGACTGGTACTCCCGGCACGCCGAGGACGCCCCGACGCTCGTCAACATGTACGGGATCACCGAGACGACCGTCCACGTCTCGTACATCGCACTCGACCGCGCCTACGCGGCGACCGCGCCCGGCAGCGTCATCGGGGTCGGCATCCCCGACCTGCGCCTCTACGTCCTGGACGACCGCCTCCAGCCGGTCGCGCCCGGCGTCGTCGGCGAGCTGTACGTGTCCGGTGCGGGGCTGGCGCGCGGCTACCTGAACCGTCCGGGCCTGTCCGCCGAGCGGTTCGTCGCCGACCCGTTCGGCGAGCCCGGCGCCCGCATGTACCGGACGGGCGACCTCGGCCGCAGGCTGAACGACGGCCGCCTCGAATACCTCGGCCGCAGCGACCAGCAGGTGCAGCTGCGCGGATTCCGGATCGAGCTGGGCGAGATCGAGTCGGCCCTCGCCCGCCACGACGCGGTCTCCGACGCCGCCGTGATCGTCCGCGACGACCGCCTCGTCGCCTACGTCGTCGGATCGGGCGCCGACTCGTCCGAGCTGCGCCGGTTCGCCGGCAAGGACCTGCCCGACTACATGGTCCCGGCCGTGGTCGTCGAGCTGGACGCGCTGCCGCTCACCGTCAACGGCAAGCTCGACCGCAAGGCGCTGCCCGCCCCGGACTTCGCCGGGAAGGTGTCGTCGCGCGCGCCGCGCACCGCCGAGGAGGAGACCCTCGCGGGCCTGTTCGCCGAGGTCCTCGGCCTGGAGCGGGTGGGCGTCGACGACGGGTTCTTCGACCTCGGCGGCGACTCGATCATCGCGATCCAGCTCGTGTCCCGCGCCCGCCAGTCCGGCCTGGTCATCACGCCCCGGGACGTGTTCCAGCACCAGACCGTCGAGGAACTGGCGGCGACCGCCAGGCCGGTCGGCGAGGGCGAGGAGATCGAGCCCGAGGCGCCCGGCGCCGGGGTCGGCCCCGTCCCCGTCACCCCGATCGTCGCGTGGCTGCGCGACCGGGTGGACGGCGACGCCGCCCTGATCAGGGGCTTCCACCAGTCGATGCTGCTGCGCACACCGCCGGACCTCGGCATCGAGCGGCTGACCGCCGCGTTCCAGACCCTCCTGGACCACCACGACGTCCTCCGGCTCCGCCTGGACGGCTGGCAGCCCGTCGTCCGGCCGGCCGGATCGTCCGACGCGGCCGCGCTGGTCACCCGCGTCGACGTCGCCGGGCTCGACGCCGACAAGCTCCAGTCCGTCATCGCCGAGCAGGCCGCCGCCGCCCGCGACCGCCTCGACCCGGCCGCCGGGACGGTCGCGCAGCTCGTCTGGTTCGACGCGGGCCAGGAGCAGGGGCGCCTCCTCGTCGTCCTGCACCACCTGGTCGTGGACGGCGTGTCGTGGCGCATCCTGCTGCCCGACCTCGTCACCGCCTGGGCCGGGGGAGGCCTCGACCCGGTGCCGACGTCGTTCCGCCGCTGGGCGCAGAAGCTCACCGCGTCCGAGCGGGACGAGGACGAGCTGGAGGACTGGCTCGACATCGTCGACGGCCCGCCGCAGAACCTCGCCGGGCGCCCCCTCGATCCGCGCGCCGACGTCGCGGCCCGCGCCCGCTCGGTCACCCTCGACCTGCCCGCCGACGTGACCGAGCCCCTCCTCACCGAGGTCCCGGCCGCGTTCCACGGACGGGTCAACGACGTGCTGCTCACCGGCCTCGCCCTCGCGGTCGCCCAGTGGCGGCGGCACCGGGGCGGGCGCGGCACGGGCGTCCTCATCGATCTCGAAGGCCACGGCCGCGAGGACGTCGTCCCGGGCGCCGACGTCTCCCGCACCGCCGGATGGTTCACCTCGATCCACCCCGTCCGGCTGGACGCGGGCAACGCGACCGGCGGCGCCGCCCTGAAGACGGTGAAGGAGCAGCTCCGGGCGATCCCGGACGGCGGCATCGGCTACGGCCTGCTCCGCTACGGCGGCGGCGAGGCCGCCGAGGAACTGGCCGGCGTCCCGCCCGCGCAGATCGCCTTCAACTACCTCGGCCGGGTCGCGTCCGGCGACGAGGGCGGGGACTGGACGCTCTCCGCCGAGGAACTCCCCGCCGGCGAGGACCCCGCGATGCCGATGGCGCACGTCCTGGAGATCAACGCCGTCACCCGCGACCTGCCCGGCGGGCCCGTGCTGTCGGCGACCTGGACGTGGCCGGGCGGCCTGCTGGAGCCCGCCGACGTGCGGGCCCTGGCCGAGGGCTGGTTCACCGCGCTGCGCACCCTCGCCGCCGACGTCGCCGCCGGTGACGCGGGCGGCTTCACCCCGTCCGACCTGCTCGTCGAGCTGGACCAGCACGAGATCGACAAGCTGCAGACCGCGTGGAGGCACAAGTCGTGAACCGGGGGGACCTCGAGGACATCCTGCCGCTGTCGCCCTTGCAGCAGGGTTTCTTCTTCCACGCCCTCTTCGACGCGGGCGCCGGGGACGTCTACACGGCCCAGTTCGTCCTCGACCTGGAAGGCCCCCTGGACGCCGCCGCGCTGCGCACCGCCGCGGAGACGCTGCTGCGCCGGCACGCCAACCTGCGCGCCGCGTTCTGGCACGAGGACCTGTCGCGCCCCGTCCAGGTGATCCCGCGCACGGTCGAGCTGCCGTGGGAGGAGGTCACCGCGTCGGGGGCCGAGGCCGACGCCGTCGTCGCCCGGGAGCGGGCGCGCGGCTTCGACATGACGGCGCCGCCGCTGCTGCGCTTCGTCCTCGTGCGGATGGGCCCCGAGCGGTTCCGGCTGATCTTCACGAACCACCACATCCTGCTGGACGGCTGGTCCACGCCGATCCTCGCGACCGAGCTGTTCCTGCTCTACATGCAGGGCGGCCACGACACGGGGATGCCACGCGTCACCCCGTACAAGAACTACCTGGCCTGGCTCGCCCGGCAGGACCGCGCCGCCGCCGAGGAGGCCTGGCGCCGCGCCCTGGACGGCGTGGACGAGCCCAGCCTCGTCGCCCCCGAGGCCGCCGCCCGCGCCCCGGAACCCCCGAAGCGGACCATCACCGAACTCGACGAGAAGACCACCCGCCGCCTCACCCGCGCGGCCCGCCGCCACGGGGTCACCCTCAGCACCGTCCTGCAGGGCGCCTGGGGCCTCGTCCTCGGCCGCCTCCTCGGCACGAACGACGTGGTGTTCGGCGCCACGGTCTCCGGCCGGCCGCCCGAACTGCCCGGCATCGAGCAGATGATCGGGCTGTTCATCAACACGCTGCCGATCCGCGTCCGCCACCGGCCGGACGAGTCGCTCGGCTCCCTCCTGGAACGCCTCCAGGAGGAGCAGACCGAACTCCTCGCCCACCACCACCTCGGCCTCACCGACATCCAGCGCGTGGCGGGCCACGGCGGCGCGCTGTTCGACACGATGACGGTGCTGGAGAACTACCCGTTCGACCCGTCGTCGATGGACGGCTCCCTCAACGGCGTCCGCATCGCCGGCGCCGACTCCTACGACGCGACCCACTTCCCCCTGTCGTTCGTCGCCGCGCCCGGCGACAGGCTGTCGCTCCGCCTGCACTACCGCCCCGACGTCTACGAGCACGAGGTCGTCGAAGCGGTCCTGGCCCGCATCCGCCGCTTCCTGGAGGCCTTCGCCGCCGACTCCGACCGCCTCATCGGCGCGGTCGACCTTGCGGGCGAGGACGAGCGGGTTCTGCTGGAGGGCTGGAACGACACCGCCGGGCCCGTCCCGGCCGGCACCCTCCCGGCCCTCTTCGAGGCCCAGGCCGACCGCACGCCCTCGGACGCGGCCCTGGTCTGCGGTGACACGGCCCTCACGTACTCGGAGCTGAACGAACGCGCCAACCGCCTGGCCCACGAGCTGATCGCGCGGGGCATAGGCCCCGAGGACCGCGTGGCCGTGGTCCTTCCGCGCACTCCCGCGATCGTCGTCGCGATCCTCGGCGTCCTCAAGGCGGGCGCCGCGTACGTCCCGATCGATCCCGAGTACCCGTCCGACCGCATCGGCTACATGCTGGCCGACGCCCGCCCCGCCCTCACCCTCACCACCGGAGACCGGCCGGACGTCGTCGCGCGTACGCCGCACGATCCGGCCGTTCTGATCATCGGCGACGACGGTCCGGCGGAGGCCGCCGGGCGGCCGGCGCACGATCCGGCGGACGGGGAGCGGGTCCGCGCTCTGCGGGCGGAGAACGCCGCCTACGTCATCTACACGTCCGGGTCGACTGGTCGGCCCAAGGGCGTGGCCGTCCCGCATGTGGGGGTGCTCAACTACTTCGAGGCGCATCGGGACGCGTTCATCGACCCGGCGATCGCGGCCGCCGGCGGGCGGCGGATGCGGTTCGCGCATCTGGCGTCGTTCTCGTTCGACACGTCCTGGATGGGCCTGCTGTGGATGATGTACGGCCACGAGCTGCACCTCATCGACGACGACACCCGCCGCGACGTTGAGGCGTACACCGAGTACGTGGCGCGCGCGCAGATCGACCTGGTGAACACCACCCCGTCGCACTTCGCCTCGCTCCGCGAAGCGGGACTGCTGGACGACGACGGGCGGCATCTGCCGGCGCAGCTGCTCCTCGGCGGCGAGGCCGTCAGCGAGAACCTGTGGGCCGAACTCCGCGCGATCCCCGGCGTCACCGCGCGCAACTTCTACGGGCCCACCGAGTCGACCATCGACACGATGAACCAGGTCGTCGCGCGCAGCGAGCACCCGTCGGTCGGCGCTCCGTACCGCAACACCCGGTCGTACGTGCTCGACACCGCGCTCCAGCCCGTCCCGGTGGGCGTTCCCGGCGAGCTCTACCTCGCGGGCGTGCAGCTCGCGCGCGGGTACCTCGACCGGCCCGGCCTGTCCGCCGAGCGGTTCGTCGCCGACCCGTTCGGCGCGCCCGGCGACCGCATGTACCGCACCGGCGACCTGGCCCGGTGGCTCCCGGACGGCACGATCGAGTACCTCGGCCGCGCCGACGACCAGGTCAAGATCCGCGGGTTCCGGGTGGAGCCCGGCGAGATCGAGAACGTCCTCGCCGGGTGCCCGGGCGTCGCGCAGGCCGCCGTGGTCGTCCGCGAGGACCGGCCCGGCGACAAGCGCCTCGCCGCCTACCTCGTGGGCCCGGACGCCGACGTCGCGGCCGCCCGCCGGTACGCGGCCGAGCGGCTGCCCGACTACATGGTCCCGGCGTTCACCGTCCTGGACGCGCTGCCGCTCACGGTGAACGGCAAGCTAGACCGGGCCGCGCTGCCCGCGCCCGACGCCGGCGCCGCCGCCGGCCGCGCGCCGCGCACCCCGCAGGAGGAGATCCTTTGCGGGCTGTTCGCGGAGGTCCTCGGGGTGCCGAGGGCCGGCGTGGACGACGGGTTCTTCGACCTCGGCGGCGACTCGCTCACCGCGACCCGGCTCGTCAGCAGGATCCGGTCCGCGCTCGGCGCCGAGCTGCCCGTCCGGGCGCTGTTCGAGGCGCCGACCCCCGCCGGTCTCGCCGAACGGCTGTCGGAGGCGGCGGGTGAGGTGCGCCCGCCGCTGGTGCGGGCCGAGCGTCCCGATGTGGTGCCGCTGTCGTACGCGCAGCAGCGGCTCTGGTTCCTCAACCGGTTCGAGGGCTCGTCGGCGACGTTCAACATGCCGGTCGCGCTGCGCCTCAGCGGCTCCCTCGACCTGGAGGCGCTGCGGGAGGCCCTCGCCGACGTGGTGGCGCGGCACGAGTCGCTCCGCACGATCTTCCCGGACGGGTCGGGCACCGCCCGGCAGCTCGTCCTCGAACCGGCCGCCGCGCGGCCCCGGCTCGACGTCACCGAGACCGGCGAGGCGGGGCTGCCGATGGCGCTGGCCGCCGAGGTCGGGCGCGGCTTCGACCTGTCGGTGGAGCCGCCGCTGCGCGCCCGGCTGTTCGCGCTCGGGGACGGCGCGCACGTCCTGATGATCGTCCTGCACCACATCGCGGCGGACGGCTGGTCGATGGCGCCGCTCGCCCGCGACGTGATCCTCGCCTACGCGGCCCGCGCGGAGGGGCGGCGGCCGCAGTGGGCGCCGCTGCCCGTCCAGTACGCCGACTACACGCTCTGGCAGCGCGAGCTGTTCGGCTCCGAGGACGACCCCGGGAGCCTGATCTCGCAGCAGATCGCCTACTGGCGGGACGCCCTCTCCGGCCTGCCGGAGGAGCTCGCGCTTCCGGCCGACCGGCCGCGTCCGGCGGAGGCGTCCTACCGGGGCGGGACGCACGCGTTCGAGCTGGACGCCGAGTTGCACACAGGGCTGCTGGCCCTCGCCCGCGAGAACGGCGCGAGCCTGTTCATGGTCATGCAGGCCGCGTTCGCCGCGCTGCTGACCCGGCTCGGCGCGGGGACGGACGTGCCGATCGGCTCGCCCATCGCGGGCCGCACCGACGAGGCGCTGGACGACCTCGTCGGCATGTTCGTGAACATGCTCGTCCTGCGGACCGACACGTCCGGGGAGCCCTCGTTCCGCGAGCTGATCGCGCGGGTGAAGGACCGCGACCTCGCCGCGTACGCGCACCAGGACCTTCCGTTCGAGCGGCTCGTCGAGGTGCTCAACCCGGCGCGGTCGATGGCCCGGCACCCGCTGTTCCAGGTCGTCCTGTCGTTCCAGAACAACCCGGAGGCCCGGCTCGAACTGGACGGGCTCACCGGCGGCGCCGAGCCGCTGACCGCGGGCGCCGCCAAGTACGACCTGTCGCTCTACGTCGAGGAGCGGCACGGCGACGACGGCGCGCCGGGCGGCATCGAGGCCGGTCTCGAATACGCCCTCGACCTCTTCGACGCCGACACGGCCGTCACCATCGCGGACCGGTTCGAGCGCCTCGTCCGCGCCCTGGTCGCCGACCCGGACGCGCCCATCACCACGGCCGAGATCCTCGACCGGAGCGAGCGCCGCACGCTGCTGCGCCGCTGGGCCGGCGGCAAGGGCGGCGACGTCGAGCGGACGACGATCCCGGCGCTGTTCGAGGCGCAGGCGGCGGCGCGTCCGGACGCGCCCGCCGTCACGTTCGAGGGCGTGTCGTGGACGTACGCCGAGGTCAACGCGAAGGCGAACCGTCTCGCGCACCGGCTCATCGGGCAGGGCGTCGGGCCGGAGCAGTTCGTGGCGCTGGCGCTGCCGCGCTCGGCCGATCTGGTCGTGGCGATCCTGGCCGTGTTGAAGGCGGGTGCTGCGTACGTCCCGATCGACCCGGACTACCCGGAAGACCGCATCGCGTACATGGTCGAGGACGCCCGCCCCGTCCTCACCCTTCGCCAGGACGACGTGGAGGCGAGCGACCAGCCGGATACCAACCCTGGCGTCGCCATCGACCCGGACCACCCCGCGTACGTCATCTACACGTCGGGTTCGACGGGTCGTCCCAAGGGCGTGGTGGTTCCGCACCAGAACGTGGTGCGGCTGCTGCGTTCGACCGAGGAATGGTTCGACTTCGGCCCGGACGACGTGTGGACCTTGTTCCACTCCTACGCGTTCGACTTCTCCGTCTGGGAGCTGTGGGGGCCACTCCTCTACGGCGGCCGTCTCGTCGTCGTCCCGTACCTGACCTCGCGCACGCCTGCGGACTTCCTCGCCCTGCTGGCCGCGGAGAGGGTGACCGTCCTCAACCAGACCCCGTCGGCGTTCTACCAGCTGATGGCCGCCGACCGGGACGATCCCGGCACCGACCTGGCGTTGCGCTACATCGTGTTCGGCGGCGAGGCCCTCGACCTGGGGCGCCTGGAGGACTGGTACTCCCGCCACCCCGAGGACGCCCCGACGCTCGTCAACATGTACGGGATCACCGAGACGACCGTCCACGTCTCGTACATCGCGCTCGACCGCGTCCACGCCGCCACCGCGCCCGGCAGCATCATCGGCGTCGGCATCCCCGACCTGCGCGTCTACGTCCTCGACGGGCGCCTCCAGCCCGTCCCGCCCGGCGTGCCCGGTGAGCTGTACGTCGCGGGCGCGGGGCTGGCGCGCGGCTACCTGAACCGTCCGGGCCTGTCCGCCGAGCGGTTCGTCGCCGACCCGCACGGTAAGCCGGGCACCCGCATGTACCGGACGGGCGACCTCGGCCGCAGGCGCCGCGACGGCACCCTCGAATACCTGGGACGCGCCGACCAGCAGGTGCAGCTGCGCGGCTTCCGGATCGAGCTGGGCGAGATCCAGGCCGTCCTGACCAGGCACGAAGCCGTCAGCGACGCCGCGGTGATCGTCCGCGACGACCGCCTCGTCGCCTACGTCGTCGGATCGGGCGCCGACTCGTCCGACCTGCGCCGGTTCGCCGGGCGGTCGCTGCCCGACTACATGGTCCCCGCGGCCGTCGTCGAGCTGGACGCGCTGCCGCTCACGTCCAACGGCAAGCTCGACCGCAAGGCGCTGCCCGCCCCGGACTTCGCCGCGAAGGTGTCGTCGCGCGCGCCGCGCACCGCCGAGGAGGAGACCCTCGCGGGCCTGTTCGCCGAGGTCCTCGGCCTGGAGCGCGTGGGCGTCGACGACGGGTTCTTCGACCTCGGCGGCGACTCGATCATCGCGATCCAGCTCGTGTCCCGCGCCCGCCAGTCCGGCCTGGTCATCACGCCCCGCGACGTGTTCCAGCACCAGACCGTCGAGGAACTCGCGGCGACCGCCACACCGGTCGGCGAGGGCGAGCGGGTCGAGGCCGAGGCGCCCGGGACGGGCACCGGCCGCGTTCCCGCGACCCCGATCATGCGCTGGTTCCAGGAGCTGGACGGCCCCGTCGGCGGCTACAGCCAGCGGATGCTGCTCCAGGTCCCGCCGGGCGCCGGCCTCGACGAGCTGACCAGGGCGCTCCAGAGCGTCCTCGACCACCACGACATGCTCCGCCTCCGCGTCCACGGCGAGGAGTTCGAGGCCGGCGAACCCGGCACGGTCGACGCCGCGCCCCTCGTCCGCCGCGTGGACGTGGCGGGCCTCGGCACCGAAGCGCTCCGGGCCGTCCTCGCCGAGGAGGGCGAGGCCGCGCGCCGCCGCCTCGACCCGGCCGCCGGGACGATGGCGCAGCTCGTCTGGTTCGACGCCGGGCCCGCCGCCTCCGGACGCCTCCTCCTCACCCTCCACCACCTCGTCGTGGACGGCGTGTCCTGGCGCATCCTGCTGCCCGACCTGGTCACGGCGTGGGCCGGGGGAGAGCTCGACCCGGTCCCGACCTCGTTCCGCCGGTGGGCGCAGCGCCTCACCGCCGAGGCGTCCGACCCCGCCCGCACGGCCGAGCTGCCGCTCTGGGAGGACGTCCTCGCCACCCCCGACCCCGTTCTCGGCGCCCGCCCGCTCGACCCGGCCGCCGACACGTTCGGGACGGCGCGGCACCTCACCCTCGACCTGCCCGCCGACGTGACCGAGCCCCTCCTCACCGAGGTCCCGGCCGCGTTCCACGGACGGGTCAACGACGTCCTGCTCACCGGCCTCGCCCTCGCCGTCGCCGAATGGCGGCGCGAACGCGGCACGTCCGACGAGACGGCCGTCCTCATCGACCTCGAAGGGCACGGCCGCGAGGAGATCGTCCCCGGCGTCGACCTGTCCCGCACCGCCGGCTGGTTCACCTCCATCTACCCCGTCCGCCTGGACGCGGGCTGGGTCGAGCCCGCCGACGTCCGCGAGGGCGGGCAGGCCGCCGGCACCGCGCTCAAGCGCGTCAAGGAGCAGCTCCGCGAGATCCCCGACAACGGCATCGGGTACGGCCTGCTCCGCTACCTCAACCCCGCGGCCGGCGCGGGCCTCACCGCCCGCCCGCAGATCGCGTTCAACTACCTCGGCCGCTCCACCGCGCCCGAGGCCACCGACTGGGGCCCGGCGGACCAGGCCGACAGCGACGCCCTCGGCGCCGGCCAGGACGGCGCGCTCGGCCTCGTCCACGCCATCGAGGTCAACGCGCACACCCGCGACCTGCCCGGCGGCCCCGAGCTGTCCGCGACGTGGACGTGGGCCGGGGGCCTGTTCGGCGACGCCGCCGTCGAGGACCTCGCCGGCCGCTGGTACGCGGCGCTGCGCGGCCTCGTCGCGCACGTCGTCGACGGTCCCGCGGACGGGCCCGTCGGAGGGTTCACCCCGTCCGACCTGTCCCTGGTGGACGTCAGCCAGGACGAGATCGACGAGCTCGCCGCCGAGCTCGACGGCGAATGGGAGCTGGATTGAGCAAGTCGCAGCTTGAGGACATCCTCCCGCTGTCCCCGTTGCAGCAGGGGCTGTTCTTCCACGCCCTCTACGACTCCGGCCACGACGTCTACACCGCGCAGATCGTGTTCGACCTGCGCGGCCCCCTCGACGTGGACGCGCTCAAGGCCGCCGCCGCCACCCTCCTGCGCCGGCACGCGAACCTGCGGGCCGGGTTCCGGCAGCGCAAGGAGGGCTCACCGGTCCAGGTCGTGCACCGCGCGGTCCGGCTGCCGTGGCAGGACGAGGACCTCTCCGCGCTCCCGGAGACCGAGCGCGAGGCCACGGCCCGCGAGCTGGCCGACGCCGAACGCGCCCGGCCGTTCGACATGACGAAGCCGCCGCTGCTGCGCTACATGCTCATCAAGCTGGCGGACGGCCTGCACCGCATGGTGTTCACCAACCACCACATCCTCCTGGACGGCTGGTCCACGCCCGTACTGCAGACCGAGCTGTTCGCGCTGTACCTCGCCAAGGGCGACGACACCGGCATGCCGCGTGTCACCCCCTACAAGAACTACCTGGCGTGGCTCGCCGCCCAGGACCGTCCCGCCGCGGAGGACGCCTGGCGCCGCTCCCTGGACGGCGTCCACGAACCCACGCTCGTCGCCCCGGGCGCACCCGAGCCCGGCGCCGCGCCCCCCGGACGCGTCCGGACCCGCCTCACCGAGGAGCTCACCTCCGCGCTCAGCGCGCGCGCCCGCGCCCAGGGCGTCACCCTCAACACCGTCCTGCAGCTCGCCTGGGGGACGCTCCTCAGCCGCCTCACCGGCTCCACCGACGTGGTGTTCGGCGCCGCCGTGTCGGGCCGCCCGCCGGAGCTGGCCGGCGTCGAGCAGATGATCGGGCTGTTCATCAACACGCTGCCGATCCGCGTCCGCGTCCGCCCCGCCGGCACCGTCGCCGAGGCCCTCACCCGCCTCCAGGACGAGCAGGCCGCGCTGATGCCGCACCACCACCTCGGCCTGTCCGACATCCAGCGCCTCACCGGCACCGGGACGCTGTTCGACACGATGACCGTCCTGGAGAACTACCCGTTCGACCCGGACGCCGCCGGCACCGCGCTCGGCGGCCTCACCCTCCACGACGTCGACGGCTACGACGCGTCCCACTACCCGCTGACGTTCGCCGCCGTCCCCGGCCGCGGCCTGTCCCTCCGCATCGACCACCGCACCGACCTCTACAGCGAGGACGACGCGCAGCGCCTCATGCGCCGCTTCACCCGCATCCTCGAAGCGATCGCCTACCGCCCCGACCTGCCCCTCGGCCGCATCGCCGTCCTGGACGACGACGAACGCGCCCAGGTCCTCGGGGATTGGCAGGGCCCGGCGACGCGCCGCCGTCCCGGCACCCTCACGGCCCGTTTCGCCGAACAGTGCGCCAGAACCCCCGGCGCCACCGCGATCCGCGCGGCGGGGGAGTCGGTCACCTACGCCGAATTGGACGCGCGGGCCAACCGGCTGGCGCATCGGCTCGCCGGGCTCGGGGTCGGGCGCGACGTTCCCGTCGCGGTTCTGCTCGAAAGATCTGCCGACATCGTCGTGGTCTCGCTGGCAATTCTTAAGGCGGGCGGGGCTTACGCGCCAATTCATCACAGTTATCCGCCCGAGCGAATGGCCTGGGCGGTCGCCGAAATCGACGCGCCCGTCCTCGTGATCAATTCACCGATGCGGGACCGCGTCGCCGATCTCGACACGTCCGCGCAGATCCTCGTCGTGGACGCCGACCCCGGAACGGACGCGCAGCCGGACACCGCCCCGGACGCCGGGTGCCATCCCGAGCAGCTCGCCTGCGTGCTGTTCACCTCCGGCTCGACCGGCGTGCCCAAGGGCGTCATGCTGCGGCACCGCGACGCGGTCGACCTCGCCACCGACGGCAGGCTCAGGGGAGGGGCGCACGACCGGGTCCTCGTCCACTCGCCGCACGCGTTCGACGCCTCGATCTACGAGATCTGGACGCCGCTGCTGCACGGCGGCACCGCCGTCGTCGCGGCGCCCGGACACCTGCACGGCGAGGCCCTCGAAGAGGTCATCGCCGCCGAGGACCTCACCGGCCTGTTCCTCACCACCACGCTGTTCAACCTCGTCGCGGACGAGCGGCCGCACGCGTTCGCGCGGCTGCGCGAGGTGCTGACCGGCGGCGAGGCCGGGTCGCCGAGCGCGATCCGCAAGGTCCTCGCCGCCTGCCCGGACACCGAGGTCGGCAACGTGTACGGGCCGACCGAGGCCACCACGTACACGACCATCGCGGGGCAGCGGGCGCCGCTCGCCGACCCGTCCGAGACGTCCGCGGTGCTGGGCCGCCCCATCGACGACATGCGCGTCTACGTGCTGGACCAGGGGCTGCGGCCCGTCCCGCCCGGCGTGGTCGGCGAGGCGTACATCGCGGGCGCCGGGCTCGGCCGCGGCTACCTGCGCCGCCCCTCGCTCACCGGCGAGCGCTACGTCGCCGACCCGTTCGGCGCGCCCGGCGACCGCATGTACCGGACGGGCGACCTCGTCCGGTGGCGGCCGGGCGGCACCCTCGAATACGTCGACCGCGCCGACTTCCAGGTCAAGGTCCGCGGCTTCCGGATCGAGCTGGGCGAGATCGAGGCGGCCGTCGCCGCCCACCCGGCGGTGCAGAACGTCGCCGTCGTCGCCCGGGAGGACGCCCCCGGCGTCAAGACCCTCGTCGCCTACGTCATCGCCGCCTCGATCGACGGCCTCCGCGAGTTCGTCAAGGACCGGCTGCCCGAGTACATGGTGCCGGCCGCGTTCGTCCGGCTCGACACGTTCCCCGTCGGCCCGAACGGCAAGCTCGACCGGCGCGCCCTGCCCGCGCCCGACTACGGCGAGGCCGCCGCCGGACGCGACCCCCGCACGCCCGAGGAGGAGCGGCTCTGCGGGATCGTCGCGGACGTCCTCGGCCTCGACCGCGTCGGCGCCGACGTCAGCTTCTTCGACCTCGGCGGCGACAGCATCGCCGCGCTGAAGCTCGTCACCCGCGCCCGGCAGGCGGGCATCGAGCTGACGCCCCGCGACGTCTTCACCCACCAGACCGTCGAGGCGCTGACCAGGGTCGGCGAACCCGAGGACCGGCTCGGCTTCGAGGTGCTGCTGCCCATCCGCACCAAGGGGACCCGCCCGCCGGTGTTCTTCGTCCACCCGGCCGGCGGCCTGTCGTGGGGCTACCTGCAGTTCCAGCGGCACCTCGGCCCCGACCAGCCGATCTACGGGCTGCAGGCCCGCGCGTTCACCCGGTCCGAGCTGCCGGAGTCCGTCGCGGAGATGGCCGCGGACTACCTGGAGCAGATCCGCGCCGTCCAGCCGGCCGGGCCCTACCACCTCGCGGGCTGGTCGCTCGGCGGGCTCGTCGCCTACGAGATGGCCGTCCGGCTGCAGGCCGCCGGCGAGCGCGTCGGCCTCCTCGCCCTCATCGACGCCTACCACGGCCAGGACCTCGAGTCGGAGCGGCGCGAGGTCCTCCCCGAGCTGCTGGAGGCCATCGGCATCGACGCGAAGATGGTCGCCGCGGACGGCAACCCAGACATGGCGCAGATCATGGCGGTGCTCGCCGACCGCGACGACGCCCTCGCCACCCTCGGCGAGGACGACCTCGTGAACGTCTACCGCAACTACGAGAACGGGCTCCGCCAGGCGGAGGAGTACCGGCCGGGGCGGTTCCGCGGCGACATCGTGTTCTTCACCGCGCTCCAGGGCCGCACCGAAGGCTCGCCCACCGGCCGGTCCAACTGGGGCCCGCTCGTCGAGGGCGAGATCGAGGACTACCCCCTCGACGTCGACCACCACCTGCTCATGGAGCCGGGCCCGGCCGCGGAGATGGGCGCCGTGCTCGCCGCTAAGTTGGACAAACTGCGCAGCAGTCATTGAAAGGGATACAGATGAGCAACCCGTTCGAGGACCCCGACGGCACGTACACCGTCCTCGTCAACGACGAGGGCCAGCACTCGCTGTGGCCGTCCTTCGCCGAGGTCCCCGCCGGCTGGACGGTGGCCAAGGACGAGGACACCAGGCAGGCGTGCCTGGACTACATCAACGAGAACTGGACGGACATGCGGCCCAAGAGCCTCATCGAGGCGATGGGTGGCTGACGGGGTCTGGGGGCCGCCCCCGGGAGACGGCGCCGTGAAGATCCCCTCGGTCACCGAGTGGGAGATGGAGATGCTGGACGCGGCCGACCTGCGTCCCGCGCCGCTGCCCGGCGTCGAGATGACGTTCACGCTGGCCGCGCTGCCGTCCGCCGACGTCAGCCGCGCCCTGTACGCGACGGTCGGCTCCCGCGTCTGCTGGACGGACCGCTTCCCGTGGACCTACGAGCAGTGGCGGTCCTGGGTGGAGCGTTCCGAGCTGAGCACGTGGATCGCCATGGCCGAGGGCACCATCGCGGGGTTCTTCGAGATCGAGGCGCAGCCCGGCGGGAACACCGAGATCCACCTCGTGGGGCTCACCCCCGCGTTCGTCGGCCGCGGCTACGGCGGCTACCTCGTCGAGCAGTGCACCCGCCGCGCCTGGCAGCGCGGCGAGCTGTGGGCCCCGGGCGCGGGCCCCGCGGCGCGGGTGTGGCTGCGCACCAGCAGTCTCGACCATCCGAACGCGATCGCCAACTACCGGCGCCGCGGTTTCAAGGTCGCGGCGGAGACCACCGCCCCGAAGCTCGTCCCGGACCCGAGGGTCGCGCCCTGGCCGCTGCCGCAGGACCCGCGCCGGGCGTCCCGCCGGTACGAGGAGGAGGAGTTGATCACGTGACCTGGTTCCGCTGCGCCGAGACGCGCCCCTGGGCGTCGATGCGGCTGTTCTGCCTGCCGCACGCCGGCGGGTCGGCGGTGTTCTACCGGCCGTGGGCCAAGGAGATCAGCCCGGCCGTCGAGGTGCACGCCGTCCAGTACCCGGGCCGCGCCGACCGGATGGCGGACGCGTTCGTGACCGACGCCCACCAGCTCGCCCGCCTCGTCGCCGGGGCGATGGCGCCGCTGATGGACCGGCCCGCCGCGCTGTTCGGGCACAGCATGGGCGCCGTCCTCGCCTACGAGGTGGCGCGGCTGCTGCAGGAGCGGGGCAGCGCCCCGGTGCACGTGTTCGCCTCCGGCGCCCGCCCCCCGCACGACCGCCCCGACGACCGCGTCTCCGACCGGGACGACGACGGCGTGGTCAAGGAGATGATCGGGCTCGGCGGCACCGATGCCGAGCTGCTGCAGGACCCGGAGCTGCGCGAGCTCGTCCTCCCGTACGTCCGCAACGACTTCGCCCTGATCGAGGACTACGCGCACCGGGACGGGACGCGCCTGGACGTTCCGCTCACCGCGATCATCGGGGACGCCGACCCGCACGTGTCGCAGGAGCAGGCGCGCGGCTGGGCGCGGGCCACCGGCGGGCGGTTCGCGCTGAAGGTGCTGCCGGGCGGCCACTTCTACCTGACCGACCGGCAGGCGGACGTCATCGCGGAGATCCACCGCACCCTCGAAGTGCCCGCCTGAGCGCGCCGGCCGGGCGGCCCGGCCGGGCCCTGACACGGCGGACGGGCCGCCCCCACGGAGTCCGGGTGGGGGCGGCCCGCCTCTCACGTGGGGACGGCCCGCCTCTCTCACGGTGCCGTCTGCTCAGTCGAGCCGCGAGATCAGTAGACGCTCAGCCCGTAGCGGGAGAGCGGCTCGGTGACGGGCTGGAAGAACGTCGTCCCGCCCGAGGAGCAGTTGCCGCTGCCGCCGGAGGTTAGCCCGATGGCGGTGTTCGGCGAGGCGAGGAGCGAGCCGCCGCTGTCGCCCGGCTCCGCGCAGACCGTGGTCCGGATCAGGCCGCTGACGCTGCCCTCCTGGTAGTTCACGGTCTGGTTGAGCGCGGTCACGCTGCCGCTGTGCAGGCCGGTGGTGCTGCCGCTGCGGTACACGGTCTGCCCGACGGTGGCGTTCCCGACGCGGGTGATGTCGTAGGTGCCGTTGTAGAGCTGCACGGCTCCCTGTGTGTCGGCGGGCGTCGAGGTGTACTGCACGACGCCGTAGTCGTTGCCGGGGAAGCTGCTGGCCACGGTCCGGCCGAGCGTCCGGCCCGAGCGGTCGGTCCAGGTCGTGCCGATGTTGGTGCAGTGCCCGGCGGTCACGAAGTAGTACGTGCTCCCGCTGCGGACGTTGAAGCCCAGGGAGCAGCGGGCGCCGCCGGTGTAGATGGCCTCGCCGCCGAGGGTGAGCGGGCGGAACGCCCCGGCCACGCGCTCGGTGCGGACGGCCGCGCCCTGCTTGGCCGCGGCGGCCTTCACCTTCTTGAGCTTGGCGCCCTTGACCGTGCTGTCCATGGTGAGGACGACCTGGTTGCTCGCCGGGTCGACGGCCCAGGCGGTGCCGGGGACGGTCGCCTCGCGCTTGAGCGCCGACATCGTCTTCTTCAGGTCGGTGGCGCTGCGCGTGACGGTCTTCGGCACCGCGCCCGCGGCGCGGACGGCCTGCGCGGCCTTCGCGTTGGTGACCGTGACGACCAGCTTGCCGCCCTTGAGGTAGGAGCCGGCGGTCTGCGAGCCGAGCGTGCTCGCAAGGGAGCTCGCCAGCGTTCCGGGTGCGGCCGGTGCGGCCGGCGCGGCGGGGCTGGCGGACGCGGCGGGAGCGGCCGCGAGGGTGGCGGCCACGAGGCCGACGGTCGCCGTGGTGACGGCGGCGGCGCCGACGCGCCTCTGACGGTTCTTCACTTGTGCCTCCAGCGGGGGGGTTGGCGCACCCTTGTGGTGCGCCGGAGGTCCTGGACATGGTGTAAGAACCGTCAATGCGGACGTAAGACGCAGAAGGTGACTAATTCCGGGCGAGGTCGTTGGCATCCTGCGGGGCCCTGCGTGGTCAGTCCGGGCATGCGGCGGCCCCGGCCCGTCCAACCGAACGCGATTATGTTTCGGGATGCGGCCGGAGCATCCCGACCGGCCCTCCTGGACCGGGCGTCCCATGGGCCTCCCCGGCGCGCCGTTCCCGACGTAGAGTCGGAGGCGGCGGGGGACCGGACCTTTGACGCGGATCCCCCCGCCCCCGGTTCCCCGGCACGGGAGTGCCCATGGGCGTCGAGATCCGGGTGGAAGGGCTGAGGAAGTCGTTCGGGCGGCAGGTCATCTGGGAGGACGTGTCGCTCACGATCCCGGCGGGTGAGATCTCCGCGCTGCTCGGGCCGTCCGGCACCGGCAAGTCGGTGTTCCTCAAGAACCTCGTCGGGCTGCTGCGGCCCGACCGCGGCCACGTCTACGTCGGCGGCGGCGACGTCCCGCGGCTGGGCGAGCGCGAGCTCTATGAGCTGCGCCGCCAGTTCGGCGTGCTGTTCCAGGACGGCGCCCTGTTCGGCTCCATGGACATCTACGACAACATCGCCTTCCCGCTGCGCGAGCACACCAGGAAGGGCGAGTCGGAGATCCGGCGGATCGTGCTGGAGAAGATGGACATGGTCGGGCTGGCCGGGTCGGAGAACAAGCTGCCCGGCGAGATCTCCGGCGGGATGAAGAAGCGCGCCGGGCTCGCCCGCGCCCTCGTCCTGGACCCCGAGATCATCCTGGCGGACGAGCCGGACTCCGGCCTCGACCCCGTCCGCACCGCCTACCTCAACCAGCTGTTCGTCGACCTGAACGCCGAGCTCGGCGCCACGTTCCTGATCGTCACGCACGACATCGGCACCGCCCGCGTCCTGCCGGACAACCTCGGCCTGCTGTTCCGCCGCGGCCTGGTGATGTTCGGGCCGCGCGAGATGGTGCTGTCCAGCACGCACCCGGCGGTCAACCAGTTCTTCAACGCGCGCCGCGAGGGTCCGATCGGCATGGCGGAGGAGAAGGACGTCGCCGACGCCGCAGCCGAGCCGCAGACGCCGCCGATGCCGGCGCCGATCCCGCCGCAGCTGATGCCGAGCGACGGCAGCCGCCGCCCCTCGATGCGGCGCCCCGGCGAGTGGCTGCGCGATCACCGGGTCACCCCGCCGCCGGGCTCCTTCGTCGACGAGCAGGGACGCGACTGGCTGGCCGACTGGGACACGCTCGTCGCGGGATGGCGCCGGCCGCCCGGCTAGTCACCGGACGGGGGGAACGGGAGAATGGTCCCGTGACGCTCCTTTTGACCCGTTCCGACCTTGAGTCGGTGCTCGATCCCGCCACCTGCCTCGACGCGCTGCGCCGCGGCTTCACCGCCCCGGCCGACGGCACGGCCGCCCGCCGGGTGATCGCGAAGCTGCCCGGCCAGGGCACCGCCACGGCGCTGCTGCCCGGCGTGGTCGCGGAGGTCCCCGCCTACACGGTCAAGGTCAACGCCAAGTTCCCCGGCAGCCGTCCGGCGCTGCGCGGCGTCGTCTGCCTGCACGACCTCGGCACCGGCGAGCTGCTGGCGCAGCTGGACTCGGCGACCGTCACCGCCTGGCGCACCGGCCTGGCCGCCGCGCTCGGCACCCACGCGCTCGCCCGCCCCGACGCCGGAACCGTCGCGGTGATCGGCGCGGGCGCGCAGGCGGAACTGGTCCTGCGGGGCCTCTCGGAACTGCGGGAGGTGCGCGGCCTCACCGTCTGCGACCTCGACGCGGGCCGCGCCGCCGGCTTCGCCGAACGGCACGGCGCCCGGCTCGGGCTGCGCGCGGCCGTCGCCGCCGACCCGCGCGCCGCCGTCCGGGACGCCGGGATCGTCGTCATGGCGACCTGGGCGCGCCGCCCCCTCCTGCACGCCGCCGACGTCGCGCGCGGCACGCACCTCACCTCGCTCGGCGCGGACGAGCCCGGCAAGGCCGAGCTGGGCGCCGACCTGCTGGAGGGCGCCCGCGTCGTCGTCGACGACGTCCCGCTCGCCGTCGAGATGGGCGTGCTCGCCGGGGCGGGCCTCGACGTGAAGCACGCCGCCGGGACGCTCCGCGACCTGCTGTGCGGCCAGGTGCCCGGCCGGGTGAAGCGCGGCGAGGTCACCGTGTACGCGCCGGTCGGGCTGCCCTGGCAGGACCTCGCGCTGAGCTGGACGGCCTACCGGGCGGCCCGCGCCGCCGGCGCCGGCGTGGAGTTCGATTTCCTGACGTGATCAGGTGTGTATCGCCCATTTCGCGGAATACCGGTCGGTGGACCTGTGTATGCACTCCTTTGCAATGACGCCCTGAATAGTGTTAACTCCTCTGAGTTAGCCGACCTGTCGATCTCGTCAAGGTGACCCGATGGAATCTCGATTTCACCCCGACCGAATCCCAGGATTACCCATGAGATCGCCCCCGTGAATCCGTCGAGAGCGAATGGCGTTCAGTAATGACGTTCTTCCAGGGCCACGGTGGGTGGCTGGCCAATGGAGACGAATATGATTCGCATTCTTCTCGCCGAGGGGGCGCCTCTGCTCCGCGGCGGGCTGGTCGCGTTGCTCGAAGGGGTGAAGGATATCGACGTCGTCGCCGCGATCGGTACCGGTGAGCAGGTGCTCCGGACCGCGCGCGGGCAGCGGCCCGACGTCGCGCTCATCGACGTCGGGCTCCCCGGACTGGACGGCTTCACTGCGGCCCGCGCGCTCCGCGAAGCCGTCCCCGAGTGCAGCATCGTCCTGATGGCGGGCCGCTGCCGGACCGGTGACCTGCGCCGGGCGGTGGCCGCGCGCGCGTCCGGCCTCGTCCTGAAGGACACCTCGCCCGGCGACCTGGTGGACGCGATCCGCCGGGCCGCGAACGGCGCCCGCGTCATCGACCCCGACATGGCCTTCACCGAACTGGGCTCGGAGCAGAGTCCGCTCACCGAGCGGGAGGCCGAGGTGCTCTCGCTCGCCTCACGGGGCGCCTCGGCCGCGCAGATCGCCGAGGACCTCGTCCTGACGATCGGCACCGTCCGCAACCACCTGTCCCGCATCAACCGAAAGATCGGCGCGCAGAACCGGGTGCAGGCCATCCGGATCGCCGAGGAGGCCGGATGGCTGTGATCCCTCCTCCCAGCGCCCGATGAGGTCCCGGTAGAGCGGGCAGACCGCGGGCAGGTCCGCGTGCCGCCCGAGGTACGGGCGCGTCCCGTCCAGCACGAGGACGCGGCGCGCCCGCACGGCCGAGCTGATCCGGTGCGCGATGACGATCAGCGTGCCCGGCCGCCGCGCGAACGCATGCTCGGCCCGTGCCTCGGCGGCCGCGTCCAGCCGGTACGCGGCCTCGTCGAGGACGACGACCGGCTGCGGCGCCAGGTAGGCGCGGCACAGCGCGATGAGCTGCCGCCGCGCCTCGCCCAGCGTGCCCGGCTCCAGCCGGGCGCCGTAGCCGCCGAGATCCCGGACGAGCCCCGCGAGGCCCAGCGCGTCCACGGCCCGCCCGACCTCCTCGGGCTCGGCGCCGGGCGCGTAGTAGGCGAGGTTGTCGTGCAGCGTCCCGCTGAACACGTACGCCTCCTGCGGGATGAGCACCCGCCGCCCGGGGTCGCCCGCCGGCCGTCCCGCCACGAGCACCTCGCCCTCGTCGGGCTCCACCAAGCCCGCGATGAGCGCCGCGAGCGTCGACTTCCCGATCCCGCTGGGCCCCACCACCGCCAGATGGTCGCCGTCCGGCACCACGAGATCGAGTCCCTCGATCACCGGCCGCGCGCCGTACCCGAACGTCACCCCGCGCAACTCGACCGCCGGTGCGCCTTCGACGGGCTCCGCCCGTACCGGCCGGGGCGCGTCGGGCGCGCTCGTCTCCAGGATCCGGCCGAGCGTCACCGCCAGCCGCAGCCCGCTGCCGCCCATGCCCTGCACGAGCGTCCGCAGCGCGGGCTGGAGCCCGTGCAGGACGTACGTCAGCGCCCCGATGACCATGCCGGGCGTGGCGCCGCGCCGCATCAGCCACGGCGCCGCCGCGAGGACGAGCAGCAGCGGCAGCCACCCGCTCACCGCCAGGGACACCGCCCGCAGCGCCGCGAACCGCGCCACCGCGCGTCCTGCCGCCGCCTGCGCCTCCACCGCCGCGCCCAGCTCCGCCCGCAGCGCCTCCTCGCCGCCGCACGCGACGGCGTCCCGCAGGCCCTCGGCCAGCGCCGCCGTCCGCTCCGCGATGTCCTCCTCGCCGACCACCAGGGCCCGCTGCCGGACGGCGGCGGCCCCGAACACCGCCCCGAACAGCACGAGCCCGGCCAGCAGGGGCGGCACGACCAGGACGACGACCTCGGGCATCATCGTCAGCAGCCCGAGCAGCGCCGCGCCGGCCGAGAACACGAACCCGCGCGCGACGACGAGCAGCCCGCCGAAGGTGTCCCGGACGATCTCCACCTGATGCGTGAGCCGCGCGACCGCCCCGGTGTCGGGCCGCCCCCGCAGCGACCGGTACAGCGCGCCGCCCGCGACCCGCCGGACGAGGTCGTCCCGGAACGGCTCCACGATCGCCGCCAGCGCCGGATACAACCGCCGGCTCCCCAGGGCCCCGACGAAGGCGGAGACCGCGAGCACCCCGAGCCAGACCACCGCGCCGTGCGTCCGCCCCGTCCGGAACGCGTCCGCAGCCTCCCCCACGGCCCGGCCGAACACCGCGGTAGGCGCGACCTCCACCACCGACCACGCGAGAGCCCGCGCCACCGCCCGGGGCCGGGCCCGGACAGCCTCCCCGACCGTCCTCCGGAGAACCCGCGCCGCCTCCCGCCTCCCGCTCATCCCGCCTCCCGGCCGTCGGGGACGCCGCCATCGGAGGCGCGGCGGTCCGGCCCGGATGCCGTGGTCCTCGCCTCGGGGGCCGTGAAGACGGCCCGGTAGGCGGGGTCGTTCCAGAGGGCCGCGTGGGGGGCCAGCGCGCGGAGGCGGCCGTTCTCCAGCCAGGCGACCAGGTCCGTGCGGGCGGCCGTGGAGGCCCGGTGCGCGATGATCAGGCGGGTGCGGTCGGCGAAACGGGTCAGGACGGCGTCGGTGATCTCCACTTCGGTGACGGTGTCGAGGCTGGACGTGGCGTCGTCCAGGACGAGGACGCGGCCGGCGTGCGCGAACGCTCGGGCCAGGCCCGCGCGCTGGAGTTCGCCGCCCGACATCGGGGCTTGCCGAAGCGGGGTGTCGTAGCCGCCGGGCAGGCGCCGGATGAAGGCGTCGGCGCGGGCCGCCCGGGCGGACTCGACCAGGCGCGCCTCCGGCGGGCGCGCCGGGCCGAACGCGAGCGCGTCGCGGACGGTCGCGCCGAACAGGGCGGGGCGGGCGAAGGCGTACCCGATCTCGCGGCGGAGCGCCGTGCGGGTGAGGCGGGGGAGCGGCGTCCCGTCCAGCAGGACCTCGCCCTCGTCGGGATCGGCCAGGCGGCCGGCGAGCGCGGCCAGTTCGGAGGTGCCGGAGCCGGACCGGCCGACGACCGCGACGGCGCGGCCGCCGGGGACGGTCAGGTCCAGGCCGTCCAGGACCCCCAGTGCGGTGACGCCGCGAAACTCCAGGCGCCCCGGGCCGGGCGGGGCGGCGTCCGGGCCGTGGGAGGGGACGGGCAGCGCGAGGATCTCGGCGGCGCGGCGGGCGCCGGCGCGGGCGCGGCCGAGGCGGAGCACCTGGGTCAGGACGGGCCCGAACCCGGCGGCGAGCCCCGCGTACTGGACGGTCGCCACCAGCTCGCCCGGCGTGACGCGGCCCGCGGCCAGCTCCGCCCCGGCGACGCCGACCGCCGCAACCTGGAGGAGGAGCAGCGCCAGCAGGCCGCGGGCGGCGACGCCGCCCTGGACGCGCCACATCGTCTCGCCCTCCGCCCGCAGGCCGGGGAGGGGTTCCAGGATGCGGGCGGTCTCGCGGTCGGCGGTGCCGGCGGCGGCGATCGTCCGGGCGCCGCCGAGCGCCTCGGCGAGGCGGCCCGCGATCGTCCCCTGGACGTTCAGGTACCGGGTGGCGGACGCGGTGATGTCGCGGACGAACGCGCGCATCAGCAGCGCCACCGCCGGGAGCGCCACCGCGATCGCCGCGGCGATCCGCCAGTCGATGAGGCAGAGCGCGGCGAGCGCGCCCGCGGCGGGCAGCAGCCCGGCGGCGGCCTCGGGCGCGGCGGCGGGCGCCACCCCGGCCTCGGCGGCGCCGCCCACCGCCCGTCCCGCCACGTCGCCGGGAGGGATGCGCAGGGCCGGCCCCACCGCGAGGAGGTGCCGGACCAGGGTGTGCCGCAGCCAGGCCGTCGCCCGCGCGGTGGCGCTGCCGGCCGCCAGCTCCGCGAGCACCTCGGCGGCCGCGGACACGGCGACGAGCGCGGCGCACGGCCACAGCGCGGCCGTCGCGGGCGAGCCGCCCGGCGGGACGGCGTCGATGGCGCGGGCCAGCGCGAGCGGCAGCAGCACGGCCGCCGCCGCGTCCGCCAGCGCGGCCGCCGCGACGAGCGCCGTCCAGCCGCGGGCGCGCCCGGTGGCGCGCAGCAGCAGCCGGTTCGGCCCGGCCGCCGCGGGTTCTGCGGTCATGATCGTCTCCATGACGATGACGGCCATGGCCTCGCGGGGAGGCCATGGCCGTCAGCGGCCGTCACAGGCAGATGGTGATGCTGTGCGAGCTGTGGCAGAGCAGGCTGAGGCTGCTGTTGCCGCCGCCACCGCCGTTCTCCGACACCATTCCCTGAAGGTCGAGAAGCGCCATGTTCTTCACCTCCTTTCGGGCTGGATAGAGGTGACCGCCGCGGGGGTCCCCGCGGGGAGTTCGCGGGCCGTCCCGAAGAACGGCAGCCCGGCCGGTGCGTCGTGGAGGGCCGCGCCGAGCGCGAGCAGCACGCCGGCGGTGCCGGTCGCGAGGTCCATCGACAGCCGGTACATGTGCTCGCCCGGCATCGCCAGGCCGCCGCCGTAGGGGAGCGCGTGCCAGGCGAGGTCGCGGACGTGCCCCGCCACGCGCGGGTCGCTCCGGTCGTGGCGGGCCAGGTAGAGGAGCATCCCGGCGCGTCCGCTGAACAGGCTCGGCTGCGCGTAGTAGCGCGACATCGCGGCGATGCGGACGGCCATGCGCGCCGTCTCGAACTCCTCGTCCGGACGGTGTGCGAGGTACTCGTCCAGGACGAGGCCGATGCCGACGCTGCCCCGGCCGAGGTAGGGGAGCACGCGGCTGCCCTGGTCGACGTGCAGCGCGCCGTTGCCGTCGGTGACGCAGGCGGCGAGGTCGCGGCGCAGCGCGGCCGCGGCGAGGTCGAGCAGATGCGGGTCGCCGGTGCGCTCGTGGGCGCGGACGAACATCAGCGCGGCGCCGGCGCCGCCGTGCATGAGGCCGGGGCGTGTGCTCCGCCCGTCCGGTGCCCGCTCCGCGACGAGGTTGGCGGCGCGGCGGGCCTCGTCGTGCAGGGACGCGTCACCGGTCTTCTCCGCGAGGTCCTCCAGGACGAGGGCGAAACCGGGCAGCCCGCCGTAGAGGTCGTCGCCGAGGCGTTCCCAGCGTTCGTTGAGGCAGTGGTGGACGGCTGTGAGCGCCGCGTCCTCGTGACCGAGGCGGGCCAGCAGGTGGGCGGCGCCCATCAGCCCGTCGTAGAGGCCGAGCCCGGTGCCGCGCCGGGGATCGGCGGCCTGCCCGGCCAGCCATTCCTCATGCCCGGGGAACCGGCCGGCGCCCGTGGCGTCCAGCGCGTACAGGACGCCGGCGGCGCCGTGCGCGAGGCCGAGGGACGCGCCGGAGAACTGCTCCACGTCGCCGGGGAACAGCCGGTCGGCCCGGCCGGGCGTGGCGCTCGCCAGGATGGCGCGCGACAGGGACTCCCTGGCGCGGTCCCAGCCGGGCGCGTCCGGGACGAACCTCGGCGCGGGCACCGGCGGGACGTCCCGCGCTATCTGCTCGACGGCCTCGTCCAGGAACGCCCGGGGCACCGGGAAGTTCTCGGCGATCAGGTCGGCGAGCTGCCGCGCCTTGCCCCGGTCGATGACGAACAGCGTGGTCAGCGGGACGAACAGCGCGAGCCGCAGGCAGGCCAGGCTGTAGCGGTCGACGCCGGTGCCGCGCCGGTCCGGCGGGGCGAGGAACGCCGGGTTCGCGAGGGTCTGCCGGCCGCCGTCGGACGCGGGCGCCGCCGTCTCGAAGTCGATCAGCGCGACCGAGTCGTCCGGGCGGACCATCACGTTGAACATGTGCAGGTCGTTGAACGCCACGCCGCGCTCGTGGATCGCGGCGACGACGCGTTCCACCCCCTCGTGGACGCGCAGCGCCCACTTCGTGTATTCCGCGGTCCTCCCGGGATCAGGTTCGGGATCGAGCATGGGATGGCGCTCGGCGAAGAACGTGTTGAGCGTGCGCCCCTCGATGAACTCCTGGACGAGGAAATGGTGCTCGCCGAGCGCGAACCAGTCGAGTGCGGCGGGGACGCCCTCGATACCGCCGAGTTTCTGGAGAATGTCGCGTTCCCGTTCGAGCCGGGTCACCGCGTCCGCGCCGTCGGCGGCCAGGCCGGCGTGCGGACGTCCCTCCTTCAAGACGACCCTCGTCCCGCTGCGGGTGTCGATCGCCTCGTAGACGCCGCCGCCGTTGGAGAAATGCAGGGCCTTCTCGATGCGGTACGGCAGGTCGGTCGTCGTCGTGGCTCCGCGCGCGTCGAGGTGCGGTGCCAGGCAGGCCGGCAGGCTCACCCACGCCGGGACGGAGAAGACCGGATCGCGGCGGTCGGGGACGAGCTCGCCGGCGCCGTTCTCCAGCGCGGGCACGAGCCTTCCCTGCTCGTCCAGGCAGCGGCGCTCGGCGAACCCGCCGTACCGCACGTGCAGCGGACCGCCGCCGATGCGCAGGTCACTGAGGATGTACGGGCCGGGAAGGCCGTCGAGGACCGCGCCGAGCCCGGTCAGCACCCGCTCCAGCGCGCGCTCGTCCTCGGGGTAGATCGTGACGAGCTTGCCGCTCGCGCCGCGCGGCGCGTACTTGGCGTTCCGCCTCCGCAGCGTGCCGGGGCCGCGCAGGTGCTTGAACTCGATGCCGTGGCCGACGCAGTACTCCCACGTCCCGGAAAGGATTTTCCCGGCGCTTTCCGCGCACCCGGTGACATGCACTTTCCAGCCCTGCGCGGGAGTGCGCTGCTCCGGCGGAACGTAAACGATCCATTCATCGCCGAATACCTGTTCCCAGCCGTCCGGCAGTTCGCGGCCGGCGATGTCGAAATCGGTGCGGCGGTTGACCGGGGGAGCGTCATAGAACGCCTCGTCCGCGAGGCAGTAAAGCTCATACCCCTTGTCCACAGCCGAATTCCCTTCCGCGTTGACCCGCCGTTGCCGCGCTCCGCAATAGAGAATTGCAGGACCACCGGTAAACGGCTAGTAGCGGAAATAACGAATGACCCGTGAACATCTACCGGCCGTCATCGTGCGGCGGTCACGGGACTGCCGCGCGGGGCGCGTATTGAAACATGTTCTACTTTCTGCGTAGGCTGTGCGGGCGGCGGTGCGACGGCCCGGAGGTGACGCCGGTGATCTGGGATCGGTTCCGAATCGATGGCAGGGTGGCGGTCGTGACCGGCGCCGGCCGCGGCCTCGGCGCGGCCGCCGCGGTCGCGCTCGCGCAGGCCGGCGCCGACGTGGTGATCTCCGCGCGCACGGAGGAGCAGCTCCGCAAGGTCGCGTCCGAGATCGAGGCCGCCGGGCGCCGGGCGCTGGTCGTCCCGTCCGATCTCAGCGACCCCGACACCGCCGCCGAACTGGCCGGACGCGCCGTCGAGGGCCTCGGCCGCCTCGACATCGTGGTGAACAACATGGGCGGCGCCATGCCGGCCCCCTTCATGGACACCAAGCCCCGGCACCTGGAGAAGGCGTTCCGGTTCAACGTCGCCACGGCGCACGCGCTGACCCGCGCCGCCGTCCCCCATCTCCTGGAGGCGGGCGGCGGCAGCGTCGTCAACATCTCCTCCGCCGTGGGACGCATCGCCGGCCGCGGCTACCTCGCCTACGGCAGCGCCAAGGCCGCGCTCGCCCACTACACGCGGCTCGCCGCGTTCGACCTGGCCCCGCGCGTCCGCGTCAACGCGATCGCCGTCGGCTCCATCGCGACGTCCGCGCTGGACGTCGTCATGACCAACGACGACCTGCGCACCGAGATGGAGCGCCTGACGCCGCTGCACCGCGTCGGCGACCCCGAGGACGTCGCCGCCGCCGTCCTCTACCTCGCCGCGCCGGCCTCCGCCTACGTCACCGGCAGCCTCCTGCGCGTCGACGGCGGCATCGAGACGCCCAACCTGGATCTCGGCCTGGAGGACCTGTGACGTACCGCGTCGTCGCCTGGAGCACAGGCAACGTCGGCCGGAACGCCATCGCGGGCATCGACGCGCGCCCCGACCTCGAACTCGCCGGAGTCTGGACGTCCACCCCCGCCAAGGTCGGCAAGGACGCGGGCGAGCTGGCCGGCCTGGGCCGCGACCTCGGGATCACCGCCACGGACGACGCCGGCGCGCTGCTCGCGCCCCGCCCCGACTGCGTCGTCTACACCGCGATGGCGGACGTCCGGCCGGCGGAGGCGGTCGACGACCTGTGCCGCATCCTGCGCGCGGGCGTCAACGTCGTGTCCAGCAGCGTGATGTTCCTGCAGTTCCCGGACGGCGGCGGCGTCCCGCCCGGGCTGGTCGGCCCGGTGCGGGAGGCGGCCGCCGCGGGCGGGGTGTCGATCTTCGTCAACGGCATCGACCCGGGCTTCGCCAACGACCTGCTGCCGCTCGCGGTCACCGGCATCAGCGAGCGCGTCGACCGGCTCCGCTGCATGGAGATCATCAACCTGGCGACCTACGACCAGGGCACGGTGCTGTTCGACTTCATGGGCTTCGGCCGCCCCCTGGACGAGACGCCGCCGCTACTGCGGGCCGGCGCCCTGACGATGGCGTGGGGGAGCGTCGTCCGGCAACTCGCCGCCGGCCTCGACGTGGAGCTCGACGAGATCGCCGAACGGCACACCCGCCTCCCCGCCCCCGACACGTTCGACGTCTCCGCCGGGACGGTCCGGAAGGGCACCGCCGCCGCGCTGCGGTGGGAACTGCGGGGCATGCGCGGCGGCGAGGCCGTCATCGTCCTGGAGCACGTCACCCGGCTCCGCGACGACCTCGCCCCCGACTGGCCGCGGCCCGCCGGCGCCGGCTGCTACCGGGTGGAGGTCAGCGGCGAGCCGGACTACACCGTCGACCTGCGGCTCCTCGGCTCGGACGGCGACATCAACACCGCCGGGCTGAAGGCCACCGCGATGCGCCTGGTCAACGCGATCCCCGCCGTCGTCGAAGCACCGCCCGGCCTGCTCACCGCGCTGGACCTCCCGCTGATCACCGGCCGCGGCCTCCTCTAGAGGTCGAGCGCGTCGAGCAGCGGCACGAGCCGCTCCTCCTCCCGGTCGAGGTGCGCCTCCACGGCGGCGGTGAGCCGCTCGACCTCGCCCAGCAGAGCCGCCGGGTCACCGTCGTCGAGGACGCGGCGCAGCTCCTCCAGCAGTTCCTTCACCGTCTCGTGCTCGTCCCGCAGCCGCGCCAGGGCCGGCGCGAGTCCCGGATGGTGCCGCTCCAGGAGCGGGAACAGCTGCTGGTCCTCGCCCATGTGATGGTTGCCGAGCCCCTGGCACAGCGTCAGGCAGTTGACGCGCAACTGCGCCCCCAGCCCGGCCCCCGACGCGGCGACCTCCTTGCGGATCAGGGCCAGCTCGCCGCGGAACGCGTCGTGCACCGCGACGAGCATGGCCCCCGGCGTCTCCGGCCCACCGGGCGGCCCGGCCACCACCGGAACCAGCGCGACGACCGGCAGCGTCCGCCCCGACCCGGCCTCGTACTCGCCCCACCCCGGATCGGAGCCGACGGCCCGCGCGAACGCGGCGTCGCGCTCGGCCCCCGCCAGGACGACGGCGTCCGCCTCGTACTCGAAGGCGCCGCTCTCCACCGTGACGCGCGGGTTCGCGACCAGGTTGTGGAACCACGCCGGGTTCTTCGGCGAGCCCCCCGCCGACGCGATGACGAGGACGCGGCCGTCCCCGTCCGGCAGGTACCCGAGCGGCGTCGTGCGCCGGGCGCCCGACCGCGCCCCGGTCGTGGTCAGCAGGAGCAGCCGCCCGCCCTCGAACGGGCCGCCGACCCGCCCGCCGTTCGCGCGGAACTCCTCGATGACCTGCCTGTTGAAATCCATCTGTCTCCTGAGCTGTTTTCGAGCATGGCGAAATAAGCCACGGGAATGGCGTGCAGCCGTGGCTTGCGAAAAGGGTGTGGAAGGCATGCCGAGGATTCGGGCATGCCCGATGACGTCGCGCGACGCGCGTGAAGAGAAGAGGGAGAACGCGAGTGGAAAAGGCGGGCCGCGCGCCCGCCCCGGCCTCACTCGGAGGCCGGGAACCTCACTCGCTCATGGCCTGAGGCCGACCCGGCAGTCACGAATCGGAGATTACTGAACCCGGCGCGCCATGGCAAGATTCATATTCCTTCGCGGTGCGCGACGGCGGCGGCCTGGGTGCGGCTGGTGACGTTGAGCTTGGCGAGGATGTTGGAGACGTGGACGCTCGCGGTCTTCGGGGAGATGAACAGCGCCGCGGCGATCTCCCGGTTGTTGCGGCCGTCCGCGACCAGCTTCAGCACCTCCCGCTCCCGCGCGGTGAGGGGGGCCAGGGGGCCGCCGGACGAGGCGGGCGCCGTGCGGGCCGGGCTGAGGCGGGCGCGGGTGCCGAGGTCGCGCAGGGCCGACAGGAGCGGTGTCGCGCCGAGGCGCTCGGCGATCTCGGCGGCCGAGCGCCACTGGACCGCCGCCTCGTCGCGGTCGCCGTTCTCGGCGAGGGCCTCCGCCAGCCGCCACCGCGACCGCGCCACCTCGTAGACGAAGCCGCCGCCCGGGTCGCCGTAGGTGAACAGGTCGGCGGTCCTCCGCCACAGGTCCACGTCGTGGACGCCGTCGATGCGCCGCCGCTCCGCCTCCGCGCGGGCCAGCCACGCGAGGCCTTCGAGCCCGAGCCAGGCACGCGGCTGCCCGTCGGCGCTGACCGCGACGACCGTCCGCGCCACCCGCAGCAGCTCGTCGCCCGCCTCGGCCGCCGCCCGCGCCGCCGCGCCGTCGCCGGCGGCGCGGGCCCGCGCGGCCCGGTCGGCCTCCGCCCACAGCCCGGTCGCGGCGATGCGGATCGCTCCGG
Source organism: Actinomadura latina NBRC 106108 (assembly GCF_001552195.1). Classification (GTDB taxonomy): domain Bacteria; phylum Actinomycetota; class Actinomycetes; order Streptosporangiales; family Streptosporangiaceae; genus Spirillospora; species Spirillospora latina. The sequence goes on along the minus strand of NZ_BCQS01000013.1, from coordinate 38,117 downwards.
AGGTGTTGAGGTAGACGGTGCCGAGGACGTTCCCGACATGCTCGATCGCGGTGTCCGGGTCGCCCTGCCAGAGGGCGTGCTCGGCGGCGAGGCCCCGCGCGACGTAGTTGAGGAACGCGTCCCGCCCCCACAGCGGCTCGATCCACCGGAGCCGCTCCTCCACGTCGGGGGAGCCCTGCGCGACCCCGACGAACAGGGAGTACGCCGACACCTGCGCCTCGTACGGCCGGACGACCTGGACCGAGAACCCGTCCGCCAGCCGGTTCGCCTCCGCCCAGTTCCCCGTCGTGTAGTGGACGAGGTAGCGCAGCGAGCGCAGCACCGTCCCGAACGTGCTCCAGCCGAGCCCGTTGTCGAGGGCGAACTTCACGCCCTCGTCGGCGGCGCGGATCGCGCCGGCGAGGTCGCCGCGGTCGAACTTCGTCCGCGCGTAATGGAACGCGGCCCGCATGGCGCTCATCGACGTCTCGTCGCTCGCGGCGGCCAGATCACGGGCCTTCTCGAACACCTCCGCGACGCCGGTGTCGGCCTCCCGCGACTCCCGGTACAGGCCGAGCGTGACCAGCAGGCTCGACTCGGCGCCGGTGGCCCCGGCGGCGCGCGCCTCCTCGATGGCCCGCTCCGCCAGCGCGGGGAGCTCGCCGTCCGCGTCGCGGTACAGCAGCGTCCGGGCGTAGGTGGCGAGGGCGTGGGCGCGCTCCTCCGTCGGCGGGGCGGCCGGCAGCATCGCGACGGCCTCCCGCGCCATGGCCTGCGACTCCGCGTCCTCGTCGATGTCGCCGAGGAAGGCCGCGAGATGCTCGCGGATCGTCGAGCCGAGGACGGCGTCGGCGGGGTCGGCGACCTCCAGCAGGCGGCGCAGCCGGTGCACGGCCCGGCGCAGCTCCCCGGCCCGCGCGGACGCCTGCGCCGCGGTCAGCGACAGCCACATCCGGTCGACGCCGGCGGCCTCGGCCGGCCCGGGGACGGCCTCCCACAGCTCCAGTGCCCGCTCGTAGTGCTCGAACGCCTCCGCGGGCGCGCCCAGCCGGTCGGCCTCCCGGCCCGCCTCGACCGACGCGGCGAACGCGGCCGGCAGGTCGTGCGCGGCGAGGCTGTGGTGCGCGAGCTCCGCCGCCGGCCCCCGCGTCCCGTCCGGCGGGCCCGCGAGGAGGCGGGCGAAGTCGGCGTGCAGCCGGGTCCGCTCGCCCGGCAGCAGGTCGGCGTAGACGGCCTCGCGCAGCAGCGCGTGCCGGAACGTGTAGCCGGTCCCGTACGGGACGAGCAGCTGGTGCGACACCACCTCGCGCAGCGCCTCGCCGACCGCCGCCTCGTCCAGCCCGGACACGCGGCGCACCAGCTCGTCGTCGATGCGGCGCCCCGCCACCGCCGCGACCCGCACCACCCGCTGCCCGGCGTCCGACAGCCGCTCCACCCGCGACAGCAGCAGGTCGGCGAGCCCGGACGGCAGCTCCGCCGGCCCGTCCCGCAGGTCCGGGTCGGCCGAGTACAGCTCGCCGGCGTAGAACGGGTTGCCCTCCGAGCGCTGGTGCACCCGCTCCACGACCTCCGCCGTGACCGGCGCGGCCCCGCGCGACAGCTCCGCCAGGTACTCGGCGGTCTCGCCGGGGCCGAACGGCGGGACCTCGACGCCGGTCACGTTCGGCAGCCGCAGCAGCTCCGCCACCACCGGGCGCAGCGGATGCCGCCGATGCAGGTCGTCCGACCGGTAGGTCCCGACGAGGCAGACCCGCTCGCGCTGCAGGACGCGGCACAGGAACGTCAGCAGATGCCGGGTGGACCGGTCGGCCCAGTGCAGGTCCTCCAGGACGAGCAGGACGGGCCGGTCCCGGCCCAGCTCGCCGAGCAGCCCGAGCACCCCGCCGAAGAGCTGCTGCTGGCCCAGCTCCGACGCCGCGCCGGGGCCGCCGTCGCCGTCCGGGAGCAGGCGCCGCAGCACGGGGCGGGCGTCGAGCGCGGCGCGCACCTCGCCCGCCGCCGGCGCGCCGCCCTGCGCGGCCGTCCACAGCGCGTCCGCGAGCGGCAGGTACGGCATGCTCTCGCCCAGTTCCGCGCACTGCCCGACCAGCACCGCGCATCCCTTGCCGCGCGCGGCCCGGGTCAGCGCGGCCACCAGGTGCGATTTGCCGACGCCGGCGTCGCCGCTGACCAGCACGGCGCCGGCGGCGCCGGCCGCCGCCCGCTCCAGCGCGGCCGTCAGCTCCGCGAGCTCCGCGCCCCGGCCGATCAGCACCCCGTTCATTCCGCCGAGTATCCCACCGGGCGGGACGTGGACGGGCCCCGGTTCCGGGGAGGGAACCGGGGCCCGCGCCCCGCCGTGTCGAGGACGGTGTCAGTCGAGGACGGTGTCAGCTGACCAGGGCGGGGGCCTTTCCGGTCTCGTCCTCGGGCGCCGGCTCGGGCTCGAGCTCGGGCTCGGGGACGGGCAGCACCTTCACGTAGGCGCGCAGCGTCTCGGCGGCGATCCGCTCCAGCGCGTAGCGGGAGCGGGCGCGGTCGGCGGCGGCGATCGAGTAGCCGTGCAGCGTGGTGTCCTCGGCCAGCAGCTGCCGGACCGCCCGGCCGATCACGACCGGCCGTCCCGCCGGGACGTGCAGCCCGGTGATGTGGTCGAGGACCTCGTCGGCGTTCCCGCCGGCCGGGGTCGCGACGACGGGCACGCCGCAGGCCATGGCCTCCAGCGGCACCGACGGGCACGGCTCGTGCGGCGCGAGGCAGAGCACGAGGCTCGCCGTCCGCAGCAGCTTCGGCAGGTTCTTGCGCGGGACCCGGCCGAGGAAGATCACCCGGTCGGCGACGTGCAGTTCCTTGGCGAGCAGGCGCAGCCGGTGCACGCCCTGGTCGCTCTCCAGTTCCTCGCGCTCCGGGCCGCCGGCGACGGCGAGCTCGGCGTCCGGGACGTGCACGAGGGCGCGCAGCGCGGTCGCGACGTCGCCCGTCTCCAGGTCGTCGCAGACCATCACCAGGCGGCGCCGGTCGCCGTGCGGCATCGCCGGGCCGACCTGCGCGAAGTGCTCACCGTCCACGCCGTAGGGGACGACCGCGACCGACGGGCGCGGCACGCCCATCCGCACGACCTGGCCGGCCTCCTCCGCGTGCCCGGCGAGGACGATGTCGGCGTCCCGGCCGATGGCCTTCTCCAGGCGGTCGCGGTGCGGGTGCACCCGGCGCCCGGCGCGGCGCTCGGTCGCGGCCACGCCGTGGTAGCTCTGCGCGAACGGGATGCCCAGCTCACGCGCGACGGCGCAGGCGGCGAGCCCGCCGATCCAGCCGTGCGCGTGCACGATGTCGGGGCGTCCGGCGCCGGACCAGCGGCGGCGCAGCCCGTCCGCGAAATCGCGGATGTGCTGCAGCGACTCCTCGTCCGACAGTGGGCGGGCCGGTCCGGCGTCGAGGTGCACGAGCGTGGCGCCGGGCGCGAGCCGCACCCGGCCGCGCGCCGACTTGTCCTCACGCCGCGCATAGACCGTGACCTGGTTCGGCTCACCGTCGGAGGTGAGCGGACGGGTCAGCGAGCGAGCGAGATCCCGGACGTGGATTGACTGCAGGTGTTCGCCGTCGAGGTCGGAGGCGGACACGAGAGCGATGTTAAGAGAGCGATGCATGACGGTCCTCCGGGACAACACAGGGGAAGCTCGGAGGTATCTGCGTCGTAGACACCTGCTCGGCCAGTTTCCTATCCGGTAGCGCCCGCCGTCAAACCTGGCGAAACGCCCTCCGGCCCGGCCTGGCCCTACCAAACCACCCCCGACCTGCGTGAATACTGGACCAAGTGAGCGACGATCCGATCTGGTACGTGGCGTACGGCTCTAACCTCTTCCGCGACAGGTTCCACTGCTACCTCGCCGGCGGCACCCCGCCGGGCGCCGCCCGCCGCCACCCCGGCTGCCGCGATCCCCGCCCGGCCCGCGCCGAGCAGTCGATCACGGTCCCCGGCGGCATCTACTTCGGGCACACCTCCCTGACCTGGGGCGGCGGGATGGCCTTCTACGACCCGGACCTCCCGGGCCGCGCCGCCGCCCGCGCCTACCTCCTCACCCGCCGCCAGTTCTGCGACGTCCTCTCCCAGGAGATGCGCCGCGGCACCGGCACCGACCACGACCTCTCCGAGGCACTGACCCGCGGCCGCCAGCGCCTGGGCCCCGGCCGCTACGAGACCGTCATCAGGGTGGGCGAACGGGCCGGCCACCCCATGCTCACCTTCACCTCACCGCACCGGGCCGTCCCAAACGCGCCCACCGCCCCCTACCTCGCCATGCTCGGCAACGGCCTCCGCGAGGCCCACGGCTGGACCGCCGGCCGCGCCGCGTCCTACCTGGCCGCCAGGCCCGGCGCCGAGGGGGCGTGGACGCCCCGGGCGATCATCACGCTGCTAGGTTCGGGCCATGAACGTCGGTGACATCGTGGACGACTTCGAACTGCCCGACGAGACGGGCGAACCCCGCACCCTGACCGCCCTCCTGGAGAAGGGCCCGGTGGTCCTGTTCTTCTACCCCGCCGCCCTGACGCCCGGCTGCACCACCGAGGCCTGCCACTTCCGCGACCTGGTCGCCGAGTTCGCCGAGGCCGGCGCCCACCCGGTCGGCGTCAGCGCCGACCCGGTCGCCAGGCAGAAGGAGTTCGCCGACAAGCACGCCTTCGGCTACCCGCTCCTGTCCGACCCGTCCGGCGAGGTCCGCGCCCGCTTCGGCGTCAAGCGCGGCCTGGCGCTCCTCCCCACCAGGCGCCAGACCTTCGTCATCGGCACCGACCGCCGCGTCCTGGCCGTCATCAAGAGCGAAGTCCGCATGAACACCCACGCCGACAAGGCCTTGGAGGCCCTGCGGAAGGCGGCCTCCACCTCCTAGCGCCCGCGCCCGCCGCGCCCGCCGCGGATCAGCCGACGATGGGGAGGTTGATGGTGGAGGGGTGGGCCGGGTCGTGGAAGACCTCCTGGTCGGCGGTGAGCATCTCGGTGGCGGTGCCCATGGGGGCGCCGGTGCCGGGGTTGCGCGCCACGCGGGGGTAGGCGCCGCTGGCGACCTGTACGCGGATGCGGTGGCCGCGGCGGAAGCGGTGGCCGACCGGCCACAGCTCTACGGAGACGGCGCGGATGCCGTCGGCGTCGGGTTCCGGCGTGCCGGGGACGAGGCGGCGCATGCCTTCGCAGAGGTTCAGCGATTCGCCGTCCGGGGTGACGTCGCAGAGGCGCACGACGAAGTCGGTGTGCTCCCGGTTCGAGCGGATGTGCAGGTCGGCGGTGACGGGGCCGATGACCTCCACGTCGTCGTCCAGGACGGCGGAGGTGTAGGTGAGGACGTCGCGGCGCCGTTCCAGGCGCTTCTGGTCGGTGGACGGGCGGGTCTCGCCGAGCAGCGTGGGGCCGCCGAGGAACGGCGTCGGGTGGTTCGGGTCGTAGCGGTAGGCGTCGGGGTCGGACTCGGGCGGGGCGTCGGGGGAGAGGGCGCCCGCGGGCCGCAGGTGCCAGCGTTCCTCGCGCATGCCGGGGACGGGCCAGTCGGGGAACTCGCGCCACTCGCCCGCGCCGGTGATGAAGAGGCGCACGGGGTTCTCGCGCAGGTCGGACGGGTCGTCCAGGAGGTGCGCGCGGAACCAGCGGACCGAGTCGGCGACGGAGCCGCGCATCATGTGCTGGTCGGCGTGGAACCAGGGGCCGATCGTCAGATAGGGGCGGCGGCCGGCGGCGCGCAGGGCCGCGTAGTCCTTCATCTGCCAGGGCAGGAAGATGTCGTACCAGCCGCCCGTCATGTTCACCGGCGCGGTGACCTCGGCCACGGCGGGGCTGAAGTCGCGCTTGTCCCAGAACGGCGTGTCGGGGCCGTTGACGAGCAGCTCCTGGAAGAAGCGCTGCTGCGCACCGGTCGCGAGCCGGTCGAGTTCGGCGAGCGGGCGCCCCGAGAGCGTGGCGCGGCGGGCGCGGCGCGGCGACATGATGCCGGTCGTGATGCCGGAGAGGGAGCTCTTCATCCGCGCGGTCAGGTCCACCCAGATGAGCGCGGACTCGAGTGCGAACGTGCCGCCGACGTTGACGGCGTCCCGGAACGTCGAGGCGGTGACCTGCATCGACAGGGCCTTCAGCTCGGGCCCGGCCTCGGCGGCGACGGCCCACTGCACGTAGCCGAGGTAGCTGGGGCCGTGCATGGCGAACGTGCCGCCGAACCACGGCTGCGACTTCAGCCATTCGATGGTGGCCAGGCCGTCCTCGCGCTCGTCGAGCGCCTCGAAGACGCCGCCGGACCCGAAGCCGCCGCGGACGCTCTGCACGACGGCCTGGAACCCGTGCGACGCGAACGCCTGCCCGCACATGAGCCCGAACGGCCCGCGCCGGCCGTAGGGCGAGCGGACGAGCACCGTGGGCGCCTTGGCGACGTCCACCGGGGCGTACCGGTCGGCGAGCAGGGTGACGCCGTCGGCGGCGGGGACGGCGAGGTCGCGCTCGACCGTCACCCGGTGGGGGCCGTTCCGCAGTCCCAGCGCCGTGACCCCCAGCCGGCGCATCATTCCCACCGCTACCACCCGTCCGATCGTAATCGCCAGATCGGCCGAACTCCGCGCCACAACACCCGTGATGTCCCTCGCAGCACTCCGGGTCTTCACTACGATCGAGGACGCCGTAACACGGCAAATCGGGATCTTGCGGGCCGTGACGGCCCCGCGGAGGGAGAGTTTCACGCGTTATGGGTGACCTGGGCGACCTGAGCTGGGCGCGCGTCATCGTCGCCGCCGCCGTGATGGCGGTCGCGCTGGTGATCGCCGTCCTCCTGCGGCTGGCGACCGGACGGCTGTTCCGGCGGGCGGGCGACACCCGCTGGACGTGGGACGACCTGGCCGCCCGCCTCATCCGGGACCTGGCGATGCCGCTCGCGGTGCTGCTCGGCCTCTGGTCGGCGGCGAAGGTCCTCGAACTGCCGCGCGGCACCCTGGACGTGACCGCCAAGGTGCTGACGGCGGTGACGATCCTGGTGGTCTCGCTGGCGCTGGCCCGGCTGATCGCGGCGTCGGTGACCTCGATCGCGCTGGCCCGGCAGGGCGTCGCCGCGAACGTCACGATCTTCGCGAACATCACCCGGGTGATCGTGCTCGGCATCGGCGTCCTGGTGATGCTGCAGAGCATCGGGGTGTCGATCACGCCGCTGCTGGGCGCCCTGGGCGTCGGGGGTCTCGCGGTCGCGCTGGCCCTGCAGGACACGCTCGCCAACCTGTTCGCGGGCGTGCACGTCCTCGCGTCCAAGACGATCGAGCCCGGCGACTACATCAAGCTCTCCACCGGGCAGGAGGGGTACGTCGTCGACATCAACTGGCGCAACACCTCCATCCGGACGCTGTCCGACAACATCGAGGTCATCCCGAACCAGCGGTTCTCCGACACGATCCTCACCAACTACCACCGGCCCGCGCAGGACATGTCGGTGCTGGTGTACGCGAAGGTGCACTACGAGGTCGACCTGGACGAGGTCGAGCAGCTCCTCATCCGCGTCGGCCACGAGGTCATGAAGGACGTCCAGGGCGGCGTGGCCGACTGCAACGTCCTGGTGCGGTTCGACGACTTCAACGACGCCGCCGTCGGCTTCCACGTGATCCTGCGGTCCAGCGAGTTCGGCGACCAGTTCGCGATCAAGCACGAGTTCCTCAAGCGGCTGCACCGGGCGCTCCGCGAGGAGGGCATCGCGCCGCCGTACTGGCACCACCGCGTGGCGCTGGACGAGCCGTCCCGCACGAACGGCGTGCCGCGCCGGGACGAGCTGGCCCTCTAGCCCGTCACGGCCGGACGAGCGGCATCATCACCTCGTCGACGACCGACGCCACGTAGGCGTCGTCGAGCGGGCCGCCCTCGACGAGGTTGTGGTAGACGATCACGGCCGGGCCGACGTTCGCGATCTGCCTGGTCGCCGCCCCGGGCCGGATCTCGCCGCGCTCGGCGGCCCGCACCAGCGCGTCGTACAGCAGGTCCCGGACGGGCTTGGACAGCCGGTCGTGGACGACCTCGTGCACGATGCCCTTGCCCTTCTCCGTCTCCTCCTTCAGGACCTTGAACGCGGCGCCCCGGCAGGCCACGAGCGTGTCCCGCGTGCAGGTGAGGATGGTGAGGAGGTCCTCGCGCACCTTGCCGGTGTCCGGCGCGGTCGGCGGCTCGGGCAGGACGTGCTTGAGCGCGTCGGTGATCAGCTCGTCCTTGGACTTCCACCGCCGGTAGAGGGCGGCCTTGCCGGTGCGGGCGGCGGCCGCGACGCCCTCCATGGTCAGCCCGGGGTAGCCGGCGGTCTCCAGCTGCGCGAACACGGCGTCGAAGATCGCCGCCTCCAGGTCGCCGCCGCGGCGGCGGGTGGCCGGGGTCACGACGCGCTCCCCAAAATAGTGAACGCTAGCGTTCTCTTTTGCGCGAATCGGTGGTACGTTCCCCACATAGTGTACGTCGCCGTTCCTTAAATCTCGGGAAGGTCCCGCCTTGACCTCGTCCAACGAGCGGACGGCCGCGCCCCCGGAGTCCACCGCTCCGGGAGAAGCCGCCGCCTCCCATCATCGCCCAGGAATCATCCTCGCCGTCATCGTCGGCTGCCAGCTCATGATCGGCCTGGACACCTCCGTGGTCACCATCGCGCTCCCGGAGGTGAAGCTGGGGCTCGGCCTCACGACCGGGGGCCTCGCCTGGATCCAGAACGCCTACATGCTCGCGTTCGGCGGCCTGCTGCTCCTCGGCGGGCGCGCCGGGGACGTGTTCGGCCGCCGCCGCACGTTCACCGCCGGGATCGCGCTGTTCACCGCCGCGTCCCTGCTCGGCGGCCTCGCGGACGCCGGCTGGTGGCTGCTCGCCGCCCGCGCCGCCCAGGGCGCCGCCGCCGCCGTCGCCGCGCCCAGCGCGATGGCGCTGATCGCCGTGAACTTCCAGGGCCCCGCCCGCGTCCGCGCGCTCAGCGTCTTCTCCGCCGTGACCGGGGCCGGCGCCGCGGCCGGCATGCTCGCCGGCGGCGTGCTGACCGAGGCCGGGTCCTGGCGGTGGGTGTTCTTCGTCAACGTCCCCGTCGGCCTCGTCCTGCTGCTGGCCGCGCCGTGCGTCCTGGCCGAGACCGCCCGCCGCCCCGGCCGCTTCGACCTCGCCGGCGCGGTCGTCTCCACGCTCGGCCTCACCGCGCTCGTCTACGCGCTGATCCGGGTCGGGGAGGACGGCTGGGGCGACGCGCGGGCGATCGCCGCGGCCGGGTCCGCCGCCGTCCTGCTGGCCGCCTTCGTCGCGATCGAGCACCGCGCCCGGCAGCCGATCATGCCGCTGTGGCTGCTGACCGGGCGCGAGCGCGCCGCCTCCTACCTCGTCCAGCTGTGCCTGACGGCCGGGATGTTCGGCTCGTTCTTCTTCCTCACCCAGTACCTGCAGCAGGTCCTGCACTACGGGCCGCTGCGCGCCGGCGCGGCGTTCCTGCCCTGCGTCGGGACGCAGCTGGTACTCGTCCGGCTGGCGCCGCGGCTGATGGCGCGCGCCGGCGCCCGGCCGCTCGTCGTCGCGGGCGCGGTCCTGCTCGCCGCCGGCCTGCTGTGGCTGTCGCGGCTCGCGCCGGGGGACGGCTACGCCGCCGGGCTGCTCGTCCCGCTGCTGCTGATCGGCGCGGGTGGCGGGCTGACGATCATGCCGCTGAACGCGACCATCCTGGCCAGCGTGGAGCCGGGGCATTCCGGCGCCGCGTCCGGGGTGGCGCAGACGATGCTGTGGTCGGGCGGCTCGCTCGGGTCGGCCGCCATGGTCACCGCCTACGGGTCGGCCGCGTCCGGGCACGGCGGCGTGCCCGGCATGGACGCCGCCTTCGCGACCGGCTCGGCGTTCGCCGCCGCCGCGCTGGCGGTGGCCGTGCTCGTCCTGCGCGTGCGGCGGTGAGTCAGGCGGGCGGGGGAGTCGCCTCGTCGAACCAGGCGAGGAACTCGGCGTTGCCGAACATCCGCGCCGTGTCGGCGGCGGACGGCGAACCCGCCCGCGGGTCGGCGCCCGCGTCCAGCAGGGCCCGCACCACCCCCGTCTCCCTCTTGAACACCGCGCCCGCGAGGGGCCGCTGGCCGCGGTCGTTCGCGCGCTCGGGGTCGGCGCCGCGCGCCGCGAGGGCCCGCACCGTCTCCGGGTGGCCGTGGTAGGCGGCGAGCATGAGCAGCGTGTCGCCCCGGTCGTTGGACAGGTTCACCGGCACTCCGGCCTCGACGTAGTCGACGAGCCGCCGGGTCTCGCCGGACCGCGCCAGCTCGAACAGCCGGCCCGCGAAGTCCTCCGCCTCCGGGTCGGTTCCGGTCACGACCGGAACCCTGCTGTCCGCGGTGAGCAGCCCGCCGAGGCTGTCCTCCCCGTAGGCCAGCCGCTTCTCCAGCGACACCAGGGCGCCGTCCTCGGGGAACGAGCGGAACCGCACGTCGTCGGCCAGCGACCGCATGATCAGCAGGCCGCGGCCGTGCTCGGCGGACGGCTCCGGCCGGGGCACCCGCCCGGCGTCGAACCCGGCACCCGAGTCGATCACCTTGATGACGCACCGGCAGTCCTGGATGACGGCCCGGACCGTGTAGTCGGCACCGTGCTCGGCGTGCTTGATCACGTTGGTGCACGCCTCGGTGAGCATCATCTCGATGTCGTCCCGGATGTGGTCCTCGACCCCGAGTGCGGCGAGCGCCGCGTCCAGAAGCCTCCTCGTCGCCGGGACGCTCGCGGAATCCCGCGGGAGTTGGAGGTCCAGGCTGATTTCCACATCATCTCCGTCCGTCCCCATATGTCGTGCCCTTTCGGTCACGCTCAAACATGGGCCGGACGGCCGGCGGTCACTCCGGAGCCGCGGGCCGGGGGGCGTAGTCGTCCACGTACTCCTGCCCCGACAGTCCCTGGATCGCCTCCATGATCTCGTCGGTGACCTGCCGGGCCGCCTTGCCGCGCGGAACGCCGTCGGCGCGCCCGCGGAAGTCCATCGGCGGCCCGATGCGCAGCCCGATCCGCCCCGGCTTCGGGACGGCCCGCCCCCGCGGCTGCACCCGGTCGGTGCCGAGGATCGCGACCGGGACGACGGGCGCGCCGGTCCGCATCGCCAGCCGGGCCGCGCCGGTCCGGCCCCGGTAAAGCCGCCCGTCGGGAGAGCGGGTGCCCTCCGGGTGGATCGCGAACACGCCGCCGCGCTCCAGCACCGCCGCCGAGGTGTCGAGCGCGTCCAGCGCCGCCCGCCCGCCGGACCGGTCGACCGCGATGGCGCCGACGCCGCGGAAGAACGTCGCCGTGGCCCGGCCTTTCACCCCCGCCCCGGTGAAGTACTCGTGCTTGCCGAGGAAGTGGACCCGCCGCGGCACGATCAGCGGCAGCACGAACGAGTCGAGGAACGCGAGATGGTTCGCGGCGAGGATCACCGGGCCGACCCGCGGGACGTGCCGCAGGCCGCTCACCCGGGGAAGGAAGGCGGCGCGCATCGCCGGCCCCAGGAGGACGTATTTCATCAGCGGGTAGATGACGCGTTCGGGATCCATGTCCGAGAAGGCTATGGGCGCCGCCGTCCCCGCCGCCGGTGGCGCCCGATACAAACCGGGAGGCTCCGATCTTGTAGGAATCCGCAATGGCGGGGGCGCGCCGGGACGGCTCAGCCGCTCGCGGCCGCCGCGTTCAGCTGCCGGATCAGCTTGCGGACGGCGGGCGCCGCCGGTCCGCTGCGCGCCGTCAGCTCCTCGATCCGCCGCTTGTGCCGCCGCCGGTCCGAGCCGGGCAGCACCGACGTCAGCTCGCCCGCCGCCGCCAGCGCCACCGCCGCCGCGTCGTAGCTGTTGACGTGCGCCACCGGACGTCCTCGCAGCGCCGACGACGCCCCGCCCCACAGCGCCTTCACGACCCGCGGGTCCTTCACGGTGACCTCCTGGTGCGGGAACAGCCCGAGGATCCGGCGCCCCCGCACCCGGATCCAGCCGTCCCGCACCAGTTCGTCCTGGACCGTCCCGAGGAGGGCCTTGGCGTCCTTGCGCACCCAGTGCTGCCACGACCGGGGCCGGGAGGCCGCGATCTGCGCCAGCACGCCGTACGGATCGCCGCCCGGCGTCCCCGGGACGGGCCGGCGCCGCTCCTCGCCGAGCCGCCCGTCCAGGTACAGCTCGGTCAGCGCGGCGGCCCGCAGCACGTAGCCGAGCCGCACGCCGCCCCTGGTCATCCTCTGCTTCCTCAGGTCGTACGCCAGCAGGTACATGCGGGCCGGCAGCGACTCCGGAACTTCGACCATGGCTAGTCCTCGCCCCCGCCCTCCGGCGGGTCGTTACCGTCTTCCCCGTCCCCGGGACGCTCCGCCCTGCGCGGGCGCCCGGGCCTTCTCATCCGTCCCGCCGACCCGGGCATCCGGCCCGCGTCGGCGAGCGCCTGCCGCAGCAGGAACTCGATCTGCGCGTTGGTGCTGCGCAGCTCGTCCCCCGCCCACCGGGCCAGCGCGTCGTGGACGGCCGGGTCGAGCCGCAGCAGGATCTTCTTCCGCTCCGCCACTGGTTCCGGGCTACTGGTAGAGGGTGCCGGTGTTGACCACCGGCTGGGCGTCCCGGTCGGCGCACAGCACGACCAGCAGGTTGCTGACCATCGCCGCCTTGCGCTCCTCGTCCAGCTCGACCACGTTCTCCTCGTCCAGCCGGTCGAGGGCGAGCTGCACCATGCCGACCGCGCCCTCCACGATCCGCTGCCGCGCCGCCACGACCGCGCCCGCCTGCTGCCGGCGCAGCATCGCCTGCGCGATCTCCGGAGCGTACGCCAGCCGGGTGATCCGCGACTCGATGATCACGACCCCGGCGGACGCGACCCGCTGCGCCAGCTCCTCCGACAGCTGCGCGGTGATCTCGTCGGCGTTGTCGCGCAGCGACGTCCGGTCGGCGGCGTCGTAGGGGAAGGCGCCCGCGATGTGCCGGACCGCCGCCTCCGTCTGGAACGCGACGAACTCCACGAAGTCGTCGACCTCGAACACCGCCCGCGCGGTGTCGGAGACCTGCCACACCACCACTGCGGAGATCTCGATCGGGTTCCCGTCGAGGTCGTTGACCTTGGCGAGGCCGGTCTCGTGGTTGCGGATCCGCGTCGACACCTTGCGCCGCTCGGTCAGCGGGTTCACCCAGCGCAGCCCGTCGGTGCGGACCGTCCCGGAGTACCGGCCGAGCAGCTGCAGCACGCGCGCCTCGCCCGGCGCGACCGGTGTCAGCCCGGCCAGGACGACCAGCCCGGCCAGCGCCAGCAGCGAGCCCACCGTGACGCCCACGGCGATGGCGGCGCCGCCGCCGGCCAGCGCGCCGAGGGCGATCCCCGCGCCGCCCACCGCGATCCACAGCACGCCCACGCCGAGCATCGTCCACCCGCCGCGGTCCCGTGCGGGCCGCTCCCCGATCTTCGGCCGCGGCATCTCCACCTTGGCCCCCGTGTCCGCCATGTCGTCCTCCTCCTTGGTTATCACCAACATAGCAAAGTGATATCACATTTGCCATCCGGGGGCGCGGCCGGTGTGCTCAGGGGGCGGTGACGAGGTCGGGCTCCTCGGGCTCCTCGCTCTCCTCGATGACCTTGGGGACGTTCCGGAGGGTCACCAGCGCGAAGACGGCCACCAGCGCGGCGAAGCCGGCGCTGCACACCAGGGCGGCGTGCATGCCGTCCACGAACGCCTCACGCGCGGCGACGCCGACCTGGCCGGCGAGGGCCGCGGGGAGGTCCGCCGCGGCCTGCAGGGCGCCGCCGAGGGAGTCGCGCGCCGCGGCCGCTGCCGGGCCCGGCAGACCCGCGGGCAGGTCCAGGGTGTTCCGGTAGACGGCGTTCAGCACGCTGCCGAGGACCGCCATGCCGAGCGCGCCGCCCAGTTCGGTCGCCGTCTCGGAGATCGCGGACGCGGCGCCGGAGCGGTCCTTCGGGACGGACGCGAGCACGGTGTCGGCGGTGACCGTCATCGCCAGCCCCATCCCCAGGCCGGACACCAGCATCGCGGGGAGCATCACCCAGTACGAAGTGTGCAGGCCGATCAGCAGGTAGGCCGAGAAGCCGCCGGCCGAGATCAGCATGCCGGCCGCGACGACGCGGGCGCGACCGAGCGCGCCGATCAGCGGCGGGGCGAGCAGCGCGCCGCCGATCATGGCGCCGGCGGCGCCGGGCAGCCCGGCGAGGCCCGCCTTCAGCGGCGACCAGCCGAGCGCCAGCTGGAAGAACAGCGAGAAGATCAGCGACTGGGCGACCAGGGCGAACATCGCGAACATGTTGGTGCCGATCGAGCCGGCGAACGCGGGGCTGCGGAACAGTCTGATGTCGATCAGCGGCTCGGCCGCCCGGCCCTGCCGGACCAGGAACGCCGCCAGCGCCGCCAGGCCGATCGCCAGGGAGAGGTAGATCCGCGTCTCGTCCAGGCCGTGCGCGGCGGCCTCCTTGATCGCGTACACCACCCCGAGCACCCCGAGGACCGACAGCGGGACGCTCGGCAGGTCCAGCCGGCCGGGGACGGGGTTGCGCGACTCCGGCAGCACGATCGCGCCGGCGACCAGCGCGGCGGCCATGATCGGCACATTGATCATGAAGACGGAGCCCCACCAGAAGTGGTCCAGCAGCGCACCGGCGATGACCGGGCCGAGCCCGACCGCGAGGCCGGCGACGCCGCTGAACGCGCCGATCGCCGCGGTCCGCTCCTTCGGCTCCGGGAACACCCGGCGGATCAGCGACAGGCAGGACGGCATCAGCGTCGCGCCCGCCACGCCGAGCAGCGCGCGGGCCGCGATCAGCAGCTCGGCGCTCGGCGCGTACGCGGTCACGGCGGACGCGGCGGCGAACACCGCCGTGCCGATCAGCAGCAGCCTCTTGTGCCCGACCCGGTCGCCGATCCCGCCCATCGTGATCAGCAGGCCGGCGAGCGCGAAGCCGTAGGCGTCGGCGATCCACAGGATCTGGGTGGCCGAGGGGTCCAGGTCCGCGCTCAGGTGCGGGATGGCCTGGTTCAGCGCGGTCAGGTCGACGTTCGGGACGAGCGCGACCAGCAGGCAGATCGCGAACGTGCCCCATTTGCGGGCCGATGTGTTCATGCCGCAACGGTCGCGGGACGCGCTGACCGTTCCCGCACCGTCCGCTGACAGCGCGGCCGTCCCCCGTCAGCGAGCCGTCAGCAGGGCGATGGCCCGGTCGCGGGGGAGCGCGGCGGCCCGCCGGTACGCGTCCTCATAGGCGGCGTCGCCGAGCAGGGCGCGGGCGGCGGACGCCACGCGTTCCACGTCGGGGTCATCGGCGGCGGGCATGCCGCGAAGGGCCCTCCCCACGCCGAGCAGGAGCGCGGCACGCTCGCCCTTTCCGTCCGCGACCGCGACGCCCGCCAGCCCGGTCGCGGCGGCCACCTGGTACATGAAGATCGGATGGTCGAACGACATGTCGACGGCCTCGCGGAACCGCTCCCGGGCCCGTCCGGCGGCACCGTCGGCGAGGTCCAGCCACCCCAGCCCGACCAGCGACGAGCCGCGCACCGCGGCGGCGATGAACCGCTCCGACGAGTACCCGGTCAGCGCCGTCTCGTACAGCCGCCGCGCCCCGGCGAGGTCGCCGCGCCGGCGCGCCACCTCACCGCGTCCCTGGTACCCGCCGGCGATCTTGTCCGGAGTGCCCGCGCGCCGCGCCAGCTCGATGCCGCGCTCGAACTCGGCGCCGGCCGCGTCCAGGTCGCCCGCGTGCATCAGTACGTAGGCGCGCTGGTAGAGCAGGTCGGCGGTGTCCTCCAGCGCGCCGAGCCGGCCGACGAGCTCCAGCGCCTCGTCCAGCAGCGCGAGGGCGCGTTCCCGGTCGCCGCGCCAGTCGGCCACCTGGGCGAGCGGGTCCAGCGAGTTGGCCGTGCCCCAGCGGTCGCCGCAGGCGCGGAAGCCCCGCACCGCCTCGCCGCACGCCGCCTCCGTCTCGGCCAGGTCGCCGCCGAACTGGGCGAGGAACCCCTCGCTCATCCGGACCAGCGCCCGCGTCCACGGGTCGTCCCCCACCTGCTTGGCGAAAACGGCGTAGTCGGTGCGGTCCGGCCCGGCGGTGAGCGCCCACAGGACGATGGCCACCGGATACCGCAGCTGGCGGTCGATGCGGCGCAGGAGGTCCGCGGCGCGGTCGAGCCACGCGACCGCCCGCTCACCCGTCACCCCGCCCGACACCGCGTTCGTCACGCACAGGACGTACTCCTCGTCCAGGCCCTCCGGCGGGTCGGTGCCGACCTCGTCCAGCAGTTCGGCCGCCAGCGCCGCGCCCTCCACGCGCCCGCGCAGCCACCAGTACCAGGACAGCGACGCGATCATCCGCAGCGCGAGCACCCGGTCCGACCGGACGGACCACCGCAGCGCCGCGTGCAGGTTCCCGTGGTCGGCGGCGAGCAGGTCCAGCCATTCGAGCTGCTCCGCGCCGCGCAGATGCGGGTCGGCGCGGCGGGCAAGGTCGGCGAAGTACTCCGCGTGCGCCCGCTCGAACCTCTGGGCCTCCCCGGCCTCGGCGAGCCGCTCGGCGCAGAACGCCCGCACCGTGTCGAGCATCCGGTACCGGGCGCCGTCGCTCTGCACGAGGGACTTGTCGGCCAGCTCGATCAGCAGCTCGTCGGCGTCGTCCAGGTCGCAGACGCCCATGGCGGCGTCCAGGGTGAGGCCGCCGGAGAATACCGTGAGCCGCCGGGCGAGGGTCTGCTCCCCCTCGTCCAGCAGGTCCCAGCTCCACTCGACGACCGCGCGCAGCGTCTGGTGGCGCGGCGCCGCCGCCCGGTTCCCGCGCGACAGCAGCCGGAACCGGTCGTCCAGCCGCGCCGCGACCTCGGTGACCGGCAGCGACCGCAGCCGCGCCGCCGCCAGCTCGATCGCCAGCGGCAGCCCGTCCAGCGCCCGGCAGATCCGCAGCACCGGCGCGACATTGCCGTCGTCCACCGCGAACCCGGGACGGACCGCCTCGGCCCGGTCGAGGAACAGCCGCACCGCCGGATAGCCCGGCATCTCCCCGACCGGCGTGCCCTCGGGCGGCAGTCCCAGCGGCGGCAGCGGCCGCAGCGCCTCGCCCGTGATGGCGAGGGCCTCCCGGCTCGTCGCCAGCACCCGCAGGTCCGGGCACGCGCTCAGCAGCCGGTGCGTGATCCCGGCCACGACCGCCACGACATGCTCGCAGTTGTCCAGGATGAGCAGCATGCGCCGCCCGTCCAGCGCCGTGACGAGGCGCTCCATCGCGTCCGGCGACGGCTCGCCGGGAGCGGGCCGCATGCCGCCCTGGCGCAGCCCGAGCGCGCCGAGCAGCGCCTTCGGCACCTCGGCCGCCACGACGGGCGCCAGGTCGACGAAGCAGACCTCGCCGCCCTCCCGGCCCGCCGCCTCGATCGCCAGCCGCGTCTTGCCCGCGCCGCCGGGCCCGAGCAGCGTGACGAGCCGCCCGGCCGCGAGCATCTTCCCGACGCGCCGCAGCTCCTCCTCGCGCCCGACGAAACTGGTGAGCTGCGCGGGCAGGTTCGGCCGGATCCGCTCCGGCCCCGCCTCGCCGCGCAGGATCTCCAGGTGCACCTCGGCGAGCTCCGCCGACGGGTCAGCGCCCAGCTCGTCGGCCAGCACCTGCCGGCCGTCCTCGAACACCGCGAGCGCCTCGGCCTGCCGCCCGGCGCCGTGCAGCGCCCGCATCAGCAGCGCCCGCGCCCGCTCCCGCAGCGGTTGCGCGTCCACCAGCTCGCGCAGCACGGAGACGACCGCCTCGGGGTCGCCCGCGCGGAGCCGCGCGGCCCCGAGGCCCTCGACGGCGCTTGCCCGCTCCTCCGCCAGCCGAGCCGCCTGCGCCGCCGCGAAGGGCGCGCTCACATCGGCCAGCGCGTCGCCGCGCCACAGGCCGAGCGCCTCCTCGAACAGCCGCGCGGCCTCGCCGGCGGTCGCGGCCCGCCGCGCATCGCGGGCGAGCCGCTCGAACCGGTGCGCGTCGACGTCGCCGCGGTCGACGCCGAGCCGGTACCCGGCGGGCAGCCCCTCGACGAGCGCCGCGTCCCCCAGGCTCCTGCGCAGCCGCGACACCTGCGACTGCAGCGCGTTCGCCGCCCCGGCCGGCGGCTCCTCCCCGTAGAGGCCGTCGATGAGCCGCTCGTTGGGGACGACCCGTCCCGCGTCCAGCAGCAGCATGGCCAGCAGTGCCCGCACCGTGGGCCCGCCCACCGGCAGGACGTCGCCGCCGCGCCGAACCTCGACCGCTCCAAGGATGCCGAACCGCATGCCCGGATTCTCCCGCACTACCGTGGTGTTCCCGACCTCGGAGGAGCGCCATGACCGAGATTCAGATCGTCACCGACTTCCTCTCCGCCCTCGAAGACCTCGACATCGACCGCGCCCTGACCTACGCGGCGCCCGGAATCGTCTACCAGAACGTCCCGCTCCCGCCCGCCCGCGGCCTGCCCGCCGTCGAGAAGGCCCTGCGCGGCATGGCCCGCTACGGCACCGGCTTCGAGGCCCGCATCCACACCATCGCCGCGAACGGCCCGGCCGTCCTCACCGAACGCACCGACGTCCTGGAGCGGGGCTCCTGGCGCGCCGAGTTCTGGGTCTGCGGCACCTTCGAAGTGCACGACGACTGCATCACCCTGTGGCGCGACTACTTCGACTGGACGACCTTCCTGGCGGCGTCCGCCAAGGGCCTCGCCGGTGCCCTCGTCTCCGCCCTCGGCGCCCGCCCCCGGCCGGCGCCCGGCCGTACGCCTCCGGCGGCCGGCTGAGGACGCTCCGCCTCCCGGCCGCCACCGGTATGGTCCATGTCCAGCGAAACGGGGTGGGCGGCCGCCGGTGCCGGCCCCGGAGCCGGAAAATGGGGGACGATGGAACCGCTGCGTCCGGGCGATCCGCAGGCGATCGGGCGGTACCGGCTGACCGGGCGCCTCGGCTCCGGGGGGATGGGCGAGGTGTTCCTCGGCTCCTCGCCGGGCGGGCGGCCGGTGGCGGTGAAGGTCATCCGGTCCGAGCTGGCCGCCGACGCGCAGTTCCGCGCCCGCTTCGCCCGCGAGGCGGAGGCCGCCCGCAGGGTCGGCGGCTTCCACACCGCCCAGGTGGTCGAGCTCGACCTGGCCGCCGACCCGCCGTGGCTCGTCACCGCCTACGTGCCGGGGCCGTCCCTCGCCGCCGTCGTCGCCGAGTACGGCGCCCTGCCCGAGCGCTCCCTGCGCGTCCTCGGCGCGGGCCTCGCCGAGGCGCTGGAGGCCATCCACGCCGCGGGCCTGGTGCACCGCGACCTGAAGCCGTCCAACATCCTGCTCGCGTCCGACGGGCCCCGCGTCATCGACTTCGGGATCGCGCAGGCCCTGGAGGGGACCGCGCTGACGGTGCCGGGCGGCTCCGTCGGCACGCCCGGCTTCATGGCGCCCGAGCACGTCCGCGGCGACGAAGCCGGCCCGCCGGCCGACGTGTTCTCACTGGGCACGGTCCTGTGCCACGCGGCCGGCGTCCACCCGTTCGGCGACGGCCCCGCCCAGACGCTGATGTACCGGATCGTCCACGAGATGCCGGACGTGTCCGAGCTGCCGTCGGGACTGCGCGACCTCGTCGCCGCCTGCCTGATGAAGGACCCCGCCGCCCGTCCCGCGCCCACCGAGGTGCTGCGGCGGCTGGGCCTGTCCGGCGAGGTCGCCCCGATCGGCGAATGGCTGCCCGCCCAGGCGACCCGCATGGTCGACCAGTACCAGTCCGAGATGCCCCGGCCCCTGCCGCGCGTCCCCGCCCGGCCGGCCCCGGCCCCGTACGCGCCCGCCATGGGGGTGCCGGGCATGGGAGCGCCCGCCCCCGCCGTGGCGCCGCCGCGCACCCGCAAGACGTGGCCGCTCTGGGTGGGAATCGGCGCGCTCGGCTTGGCCGCCACCCTGGTCGCCGGCCTGCTCCTGGCGTCGAACTCCGGCCCCTCCGGCCCGGTCGGCCCGTCCAGCCCCTCGGCGCCGGCGGCCGGCGAGACGCCCGCGGTGCAGCACTGCTCCTTCGAGGGCAAGCAGGTGACCGATCCGCACGGCCGCTCGTTCGACACCTGGTCCTGCCGCACCGCGCAGCAGGGGCCGCTCTTCCTTGAACCGGGGGGCGGGACCACCACCGGCTACATCAAGTCGTCCAGCAACTGGTTCGTCTGCCAGACGGACGGCGCCGCGAACCCCGAAGGCAGCGGAACGACCTGGCTCTACACCCAGGGCGACGACCGCTACAAGAACGACGGCTGGGGCTGGTACCCGGCCTCCTCCGTCTCCCCGACCTGGCGCGACCACCCCATCCCCGACATCCCCGCCTGCACCTTCTGAGGGCGCGCCCCGAAACTCGCCAGTAATCCGTGTCATGATCCCTGGTGTCACCGCCGGGCTGGCGTCTTGCTGAGCGGCCCCGGCAAGACCCACCTGATGCTCCGCCGTGGCGACACCTGGGCGTCGATACCGAAACCCCCGTCCGCCCACCTTGGTCCCCGCTGGCGCGTGCCGTCGACACCCCTTCTGGCCGACGATCCGTCCACCTCTACGTCACCGCGCTCTCCGCCCTCCCCGGCGGCTGAACCGCAGGAGATTGGCCGTTTCCGGCCGTTCGGCTTTTTGTGCTGCGAACCCGTATTAACACGGTTGTTCTCGCACCCAGAAACGACGTTCACTGGAACGATCCGGGGGTCGGTAATGGGGGAGAGAACAAGGTGCACGGAAACGGGGCGGCTCGCCCGAGAGACTACTTCACGCACGCGCCCGAAATGCCGCATCGGGATCGGATGGAGGACGCGACGCGGTATCTGTGCTGCGCGGCCCATCTGGACGAGGACATGTCGCGGCGGATCCTCAAGGAATGCCTTTACGAAGAGCACCGCGCCATCGTCCCGTCCTACGGGTTCGACCTCCGGCCCGTGCTGGCGCACTGCCTGGAAGCGCGGCGTCTGCGGCTGATACGGGACACCGTGCTGACGCTCGTGCTGGTGGCCGGATTGCTGATCTCATGGACCGCCACCGTGGCGGTGCTTTTCGCGCTGACCCTTCTGGTCGTCGCGATCGGGGCAATTCGCTCGCGCGTCCCGATGCCCGCGGCGCTCAACGCGGTGCTGATCCTCGTCGGCGGCCCGATCGTCCTCTACATCGGAATGGGATTCCTGAACGCGGTGGGCCTTCTCCGGTCCGGAGCGTTCGGAATCGAGCAGATCGTCGCCGGGGACTTCGAAGCCGTGACCATGCCCGGCGGGCCCGGCAGATGGTTCCTCGGCGCGCTGTTCCTGTTCCTTTTCATGCTGGCCGTTCCCGTCGCGCACCGCTGGCTGACCCTGCAGGCGCTGCGCTCGCTCGGACCGAACAGTACGGCCCCCGCGCCGCGGGTTCGCTCGCAGGCGGTCGACGACCGGATCGAGCAGGTCGGGGCGGCCCAGTTCGGCAACGTCACGCTGTACTCGCGGCAGAACCCCTTCATCGGTTCCGGGCGCCTCCTCACCGACCGCGCCAGGGCGTGGTCGCTCGACATCGAACTCGACCGGGCGGGTCCCGCCGAAGCGGGCAGACCGGACCTGCCCGTCGATCCGGTCGAGCTGCGCAGGGCCATCGAGCGGAAGCTGTCCTCGATGCGCGACGGGCTGCCGCGCCCCGAATCGGTCGCGCTCATGGTCGACGACCACGTCGTGGCGGAAGGCGAATGCGTGCAGGGCCCGCGGCCGTTCGACCCGATGGTTCCCGGACCGCACGTCGCCGGGCACCCGCTGATCGACCGCGACGTGTGGCGGCCCTACTCGAAGGCGAGCCCCGAGGCCGTCGACCTCCTCGTCCGCAACCCGCAGGCCGACATCCGCTGCTACCAGCGGATCACCCTGCAGACGCAGGCCGTTCCCGTGACGGACCCGATGCGGGCCCAGGTGGTGCCGGGCAGGTACGCGGGTGTGCAGGTCACGGCGTTCCTCTACCTCGCCGTCCAGGGCCGCATGCTGTATGCGCAGTTCGTCTGCAACGCGCTGCCGCCGATCGCGAAGCGGTTCAGGGTCGTGGACGTCCTTCCCGGCCTCACCTTCGGCGCGGTCGTCGCCGAGGCGTTCCGGCAGACCGGCGTCCACGCCGTCGCCGACGCGATCGCGGCCCCGTTCCGCCTGCTCGGGGCCTCCCGGCAGCCCGGGCTGCTGCTGTGGCAGGGCGAGGGGGCCGGGCGGCAGCGGCTCCACACCTTCGACTACGGCGCCCGGGTCTCCGTCCGGGAGATGGCGGCGGGATCGGCCTTCTCGACGTTCCTCCAGATGCTCGACGTCAACAAGTACACGCGGCTGATGGAACGCCGCGTCATGGGGGCGCTCCTCGACCACCTTCAGCACGACCGCAACATCGACGTCTCCGAGTACCGTGCCCAGGCCGCAGCCATCATCAACAACTCGCTCATCCTGAACGGCGGCACGGTGACCGGGCAGGTCGCGTTCGCCTCCAACGGCAGCGTCCAGCAGCACGCCGCCCACAGCTGACCCCACGGGAGAACACATGTCGGACAACATGTACATCGGCGGGGACGCCCAGATCAGCGGCCAGGTCGCCATGGGACGCATTGTGCGGCAGGAACAGCACACCGTTGCCGCGTCCCCGGAGCGGGACCTCCTCGACCGTGTCGCCGCACTGATCGACGAGCACGCGGCGGAGCTGCCGGAGGCGTCCCGGGCCGTTCGCGACCTGGCCGACGTCCGCCAGGAGGTGGACGCCGAGGACGCCGACCCCGAACGCCGCGACAACGCCCTGCGGCGCCTCGCCGACCGTGTCGCACCGGTCGCGGCGATCGCGGAGGCCGTCCGGCAGCTGGCGGACGCCCTCCGCCCGTCCTGACGCCGCCGGTTGCGGGGGCTCCGGTGCGTCAGGTCATAGAGGCCGGCGGTTCGCCGAGTGCGTTGGCGAGGTCCTGACCGGCCCAGCCGTCGGTGGTTCGCCAGATGACGGATATTCCGAACGCTTCGGACAGGACCCCGGGCGCCCAGGGTTCTGCCGGGGGCTCGGGCAGGACCAGGTAGCGGTGCTCCGCCGGTTCCCCCTCGGCGTGCTGGATCTCCAGGAGCCGCAGGACGGCGTCGCGCATGCGCCGGTACGTGTTCCCGCCCTCGCCGAGCACCTCGTACAAGGCCTTGCCGCCGGGGCCGTCGCAGATGACGTCGGCGGTGGGGGAGTCGACGGTCGGGAGGAGACCGGCACCGTAGAGTTCGGAGATCAGGGCGTGCCGGACGCGTTCGTGGACGGTGCTCCGCCGCTCCTCGCGCACCGCCGCTTCGATCAAGGCGACGAACGCCTCGAAATCGGCCTGCGTCTCGGGTGCGGGTGCGTCGATCACGTAATCGCCTTCCTTGGGGTCGTCGGTCGCCGGGCGCAGCATCCGGGGGAGAGGGTCGGCGTGCACGATCACCAGGGACCGCGTGCAGCGGGTGAGCGCCACGTAGAGCAGGCCGTTGCCGCCGGGCGTGCGCGCCGCGATCCCGGCGGGTTCGACGAGCACGACGTGGTCGAACTCCAGGCCCTTGGCCTCGGCGGCGGTGAGCACGGTGGCGCGCCCGCCGCGAGGCAGCGCGGCGCGGAGAGCCGGTACGTCGTCGTGCCACGCTTCCGGGACGATCACGGCGACCGAGCGGTCGTCGCCGGGCGAGGCCAGTGCCCGCGCCCGCGCGACCGCCTCGTCCCGCAGCGCGGACGCCGCCGGCACGATCGTGACCGTGTCCGGGCCGGCGGGCCGGATCGACCGGGGGAACGGCGTCCTCGGGGAGATCGAGCGGCCGAGCAGCTCGATCTCCGCCATCCTGGCGTCCGACTTGACCAGCCGGGCGGGTCGCGGGTCGGAGCCGCGCGGCGCGTCCCAGAGCCGGTTCAGCTCGACCGCCGTCACGTCGCGTGTGCCGAGCCGGGGCAGGACGCCGCGCACGTAGCCGAGGAAGCCCGGGTGCGGGCCGACCACCAGGACCTCGCCCGTCTTGAAGACCTTGTTGTAGAGCAGCCAGGACATGCGGTGCAGCCCGACGGCGGTCTTGCCGGTGCCGGGCCCGCCCTGGACGACGAGGACGCCCTTGCGCTCGTCCGACACCAGGAGGAGCTGCTCCCGCTGGATCGTCTCGACGATGTCGCGCATCCGCCCGTCACGGGCCCGCTCCAGGTCCTCCAGCAGGAAGTCCTTCAGCCCTTCGAACGGGGCGGCGGTCTTTTCCGTGGCCTCTTCAGCGGCCTTCTGCGGGGGCGCGGCCTTCTGCGGGGGCGCGGCTTCCTCGCCGGGCGGCGCGGGGGCCGGTTCCGTGACGCGCGGCGGGACGATCTTGATCTCGTCCCGGAAGTCCCTGACCCGGTCGCGGTCGCAGCGGAGCCTGCGGCGCAGCGTCATGCCGCGCGGGTCGTCCGGCCGCCGCAGCATCCATTCGATCGCCTGCGGCGCCTGCCAGTTGACCACGAAGGTGTCGTACGACTCGTTCCGGACGTTGCGGCGCCCGATGTACCAGGTGCCGGCCTGCCCGTCCTCGTCCATGTCGTCGACGCGTGCGATGACCAGCGCCTCGCCGTCGAGGTCGCCCTCGAACCGCACCTCGGGCGCGACGTCCGGAATGAACGCGGTGCCCGCGTGCGCGTCCGTCACCTCGGAGGGCCGGAAGGTCTCGCGGTTGGCCGCGAACCTGCCCTCGTAACAGGCGTAGGCGTAGTCGACCGCGCGCTGCTCCTCCGCGAGCACGGTCTTGCGATCGGTCAAGCTAGGGCTCCTTCAGGGGGTGGACGTTTCGATGCACTTGACGAGAGGGGTGAAGAGGCGGCCGTGGTGTTCGGCCCTGTCAGTGGAGAAGCGGCCCAGGACGCGGTGGAACTCGGCGTGGTCGCGGGTTTCCCACGTCCAGGACTCCGGCCAGCCGGACGGGTCGCGGTGCAGTTCGCCCACGTCCAGGAGGAGGAAGCGGTCGCGGAGGGCGGCGAGGAGGGCGTCGACGATGCGGGCGGTCACCGGCGAGCGCCGGATGTACGCCTCCTGGTCGCCGGCGTCCGCGTCCCGGGCGAGCCGGTGGACGGCTCGCGCCGCCGAGCGGACCAGCTCCGCCGTGCCCGTGTCGGCCGGCCCCAGGACGTGGCTGAACGGGACCTGCCCGCCGTCCAGGAGGAGCTCCCGGGCCGTTCGCTCGGGGCGCCCTTCCAGTACCGCGCGCGCCGCCTCCCAGATGTTGTCGCGGAGGCGGCCGGCGATCTCGTCGCGTCCGGCGAAGATGACGGTGGCGCGCACGTCCGGGCTCCGGCTCAGCGCTTGCCGAGGGCGACCGTGACGTCTCCCGGGTCGGTCTGCCGAGAGAACGACGCGGACTCCTCGATCGCCCATACCGCCGCCTCGGGGCCGGTGTCGAACCGGTTCGGGTGCATTTCGTTCTCCAGGAGGTTCAGGCGGCGATCTCGCCGGGGCCGTGGCCCGCGGTGTCGTGCCACGCGCGGAGGAACGCCTCGACGAGGCCCTCGGCGCGGGAGCGGATGTCGAAGGGTTCGGCGACATTGCGGCGGGCGATGGACGCGAGGGAATCCGCGGTCTCATTGAGCGGATGCCCGGAGTGGCCTTTGACGTGCTCGAACACCAGCCCGGGACGGCCGGCGACGCGGCGCGCCAGCCGGACGAGGGACGGCGGCCCGGAGCGGCGGTCCCGCAGGTCGTAGCCGTCCGGCATCAGCCCGGTGTCGCCGCGCCGCCAGGCCCGCAGGAAGCGCAGCGCCGGCCGGCTGTCGATCAGCAGCGTCAGGTCCGGGCCGTCCCCGGCCCGGTCGAGCAGCAGGCCCACGGCGCGCAGCTCGCTGACGAGGACCCTGCTGGGGCCGGTCGGGTCCTGGTGGCCGAACGTCCAGCCGCGCATGCCCCACCGGCCGTCGCTGACGACGTAGCCGATCCCGCAGGTGCCGCGTTTCCAGCTCGCGTCGGTCGCGGCGACGAGGCCTTCCGCGGGCCACCCGGGGACCCGCCCCTCCACCGGCGTCCGGCCCCCGCGCGGACGCGGCGGCAGGTGCGGGCACCCCGGGTGGTGCTCTCCCGTGTCGACGTAGTGCCCGGCCTCGGCGGCGAGCATCTCCGCGATCGGGCCGTCGCCGTTCCGGACGGCGGCGAAGCACAGCCACAGCAGCCGGCGGGCGACCCCGCAGCACGCGCACATTCCGGCCCGCGTCGCGCAGGCCCGTAAACGCTGGGTCCGTTCGGCGAGGCTCGGTGGCACCTGGTGCTGCGCGGCGTCGAACTCCCGCAGCGGCATCGTCGGGACGGGCATCGGTCATCAGCTCCGCTCTGATCAGGGGGAAGCAGATCGGCTGTACACAGCAAACCACACCCGATGCTGTGAATGCAATCAACCTTAAAATGGATGTGCACTCAACGGAGAGCCGAGATGTCTGACTGGGGCGTCGTGAACCAGATCAACCGCCGTGAGAGACGCTAGGGTGAGGTCATCGGGCACGTGGGCTGATGGGAGTGCTGGTGTCGAACGATGCGACGGTGACCGCGGCGGACATCGCCCGCCTGGCCGCGGTGGGCCGCGCCGCCGTGAGCAACTGGCGCCGCCGCCACGACGACTTCCCGCAGCCCGTCGGCGGGACGGCGGTCAGCCCGACGTTCTCCCTCACCGAGGTGGAGGACTGGCTCCGCGGACAGGGAAAGCTGGCCGACTCGCCCGTCCGCGAACGCGTCTGGCAAACACTGCGCGCGGCGGCCTCCGAGGGCATGGACCTCGCCGACGTCCTCACCTTCGCCGGCGGGTTCCTCCTCCACCTGCGCGCCGACCCCGGCCGCTGGACGGGACTGCCGGACGCCCCGGACGACGAGGTCGCCCGCGCCCTGCCCGAAGTCGCCCGCGCCCTGCCCGAGGCGGTCCGCGCGCTGCCCGGGGGCGCGGCCCCGGACACCGATCTCACGCCGCCGTCCTCCGTCCCGCTCGTCCGCGCCCTCTCCCAGCTCGTGGACGAACTGGGCGTCACGGACACGTTCGAGTTCCTGCGCACCCGCTACCTGGAGCACCACAGCCGCCGCGTGTACCTGACGCCGGAACCGGTCGTCGGGCTGATGCTCGAACTCGGCGGCTCCGCACGCACCGTCCTCGACCCCGCCTGTGGCACGGGCACGTACCTGAAGGCCGCCCACGAGATGTTCAAGGACGTCGAGCAGCTCCTCGGGCAGGAGATCGACGACACGACCGCGCGCATGTCCGCGATCCAGCTCGCGCTGCGCGACGCCCCCGCCGAGGTCCGCCCCGGTGACTCGCTGCTGGCCGACGCCTTCCCCGGACGCACGGTCGACCTTGTCGTCTCCAACCCGCCCTTCAACGACAGGGGCTGGGGCTATGAGCAACTGACCGGCGATCCGCGCTGGGAGTACGGGCTGCCGCCGCGCATGGAATCGGAACTGGCATGGCTCCAGCACGGTCTCGCCCATGTCGAGCCAGGGGGGCATGTCGTTCTGCTCATGCCTCCCGCTGTCGCGAACCGTCGTTCCGGACGCCGTGTCCGCTCCGAACTGCTTCGCCGTGGGACGCTCCGTGCCGTCATCGGCCTGCCCCAGGGCGCGGTGCCGAACATGGCGGTCGCTTTGGCGGTGTGGGTTCTGCGCCGTCCGTCCCCTGGCGACACCCCTGCGGACGACATCCTGATGGTCGACACGTCGGCCGACCCTGAGAACTTCCACAAGACGGCCCTCAACGCGTGGCGCCGCTATGAGAAGGGCAAGACCGGCGGGACGGACTCAAGCGTCGTCGTACGCATCATCGACCTGCTGGACGACGAGGTCGACCTGACCCCGGCCCGCTACCTGCCGCAGCGGAGCGCGCCCACGGCGGAAGGCTCCTTCGTCGCCGCCCGCGACGTTCTGGAGAAGAGGGCCGCCGAACTGCCGCGAGCGGTCACCGAACTGTCGTCCCTCACGCAGGCCTCCGCGCAGGGTGACGTCCCCATGACGACGATCGGGGAGCTGGCCAAAGCGGGTGTGGTCCAGGTACTGCGTCCTCCCGCCAAGGTGCGGATGGGCGAGGGAAACGTGCCCGTCCTGACCCTGGAGGACGTCGCGGCAGGCCAGGACCCCACGGGAACCGCCGCGCCGGACGATGAGCATGTGCGCGTCGCGGCCGGCGACGTCGCCGTGTCGCTCGCCGCACGCCACCCGGTGGCGCGCGTGATCGCCGGTGCGGGCGCGGGCGCGGTGCTGGGCCCCGGCCTGGCCCTCGTGCGCGCCGAACCGTCCCGGACCGACCCCGACTTCATCGCCGGCTGGCTGCTGCTCGGCGCGCAGGGCGCCGCGCTCCGCAGCTCGACCTCGTCCGCCCGCTTCGACGTCCGGCGCGCCCGGCTGCCCCGCCTCACCCTGGACGAGCAGGCCGAACTCGGCAGGGCGTTCCGCAAGCTCACCGATCTGGAAGCCGCCCTCCGCGACATCTACCGCCTCGGGGCCGACGTCCTGCGCCTCGGCCTCGAAGGACTGGGCGCGGGCACCCTCCGCCCGTCCCGCTGACGCGAGTACGCTGCCTGCACGGGCCAGTGGAGGTGGGCGTTGAGGCGGGGCGATCTCCTCGGAGAACGCGAGCGGTACGAGCTCGATCAGGCGATCGGGCGCGGCGGGATGGGCGAGGTGTGGCGGGCCTACGACCGCTTCCTCGACCGCCGCCTCGCCGTCAAGTTCACCCGCGTCTCGGACGAGTCGCTCGTCGGACGGTTCGAGCAGGAGGCGCGCAGCACGGCCTGGTTCGAGCATCCCGGCGTCCCGACCGTGTACGACTTCGGCAGCCACGGCGGCAACTTCTACCTGGTGATGCAGTACGTCGAGGGCATGACCGTCGACCACGTCCTGGACGCGGAGGAGCGCCTCTCCGTCTCGTGGGCATCGTTGCTGGCCGCCCAGGTGTGCGCGGTGCTGAACGTCGCGCATCAACGTCCTCTGGTACATCGCGACCTCAAGCCCAGCAACCTGATGCTGTGCCCGGACGGCTCGGTCAAGGTCCTTGATTTCGGTGCCGCAGTGGGTCTCGGGCCAGGCGACGTACGGCGAACCACCACCGGCCTTGGCGCGCCTTACACGCCGGGCTACACGGCCATGGAGCAGGTGTACGGCAGCCCAAGCCCGCAGAGCGACCTGTACTCGCTCGGCTGCGTCCTCTACGAGATGCTCACCGGCCGCCAGGTCTTCCCTGGCAACACCCCCTACGAGGTGCTGCGCCGTCACGAGGACGAGGCCCCGACCCCACCGCGCGCTCTGCGGACGGACATGCCGCCCGCGCTCGACGCCCTCGTCCTGCAACTTCTCGCCAAGCAACCAGGTGACCGCCCAGCGGACGCCGACGAGGTCTACCACCGCCTCCTGGAATTCGTCTCGTCCCTGGAACCGCTGCCGGGAATCGTGGACACGATCGCCCCGCAGCACCTGTACTCGACCGCCGTCAGCCGAATCCGGATAACGGGCACGCCTCCGCCGACCCGCCCCGAAGAACCGGTGGAACTGCCCACGTTCGACGAGGTCGTCCAAGCGCGCGCGGAAGCAGGCGAGCTGGCCGAGGCGGGCCGCTACACCCAGGCAGCGGAACTCCTCTCCGACCTGACCGAACCCGCTCGCCTCGCGCTCGGCGACGACGACCCCGAGTACATGGGGTTGCGCTTGGACCTGGCCGACGTCCTCTACCAGGGCGGCGACTACCGCCGGGCCGTCCACGCCTACCGCGCCGCCGCCGTGACCCTGTCGGAGTTCTACGGGCCGGACGACCCGCACGTCCTGAACTGCCGCGAACAGGAAGCGGCCAGCCAGGCCCACCTCGGCGCCACCGACACAGCCCTCACCCACCTGCAAGGACTCTTGGACGACCTCTCACCCGGCAGCCCCTACGACATGGTGAGTCTGCGCGTCCGCGAACGCGTGGCCCGCCTCAAGCTCGCCGCGGGCCGCACGGACGAGGCCCGCAAGGAACTCACCGGCCTCCTGGCCGACCTCACGAGCCGCTACGGCGACGACCACCCGCAGATCCCCGCCCTGCAGACCCTCCTCTACGACCTCACCCAGGCAGGAACGGGCTAGGCGACCCCGCATACGACACGTACAGATGGTCGCGCGCCCGCGTAGAGGCGACGAACAGCAGGCACCGCTCCTTCTGGACGTCCTGCGCGTGCGCCTTCGGGTCCTCGTCCTCCGGCGTGATCGCCTTCGACGCCGGCAGCGCATTCTCATCAGCACCGATGACAGCGATGCACCGGAACTCAAGGCCCTTCATCCGGTGCATGGTCCCGACCTGAACACCCGGTGACTTGCTGGGCACCTGATACGCCGCGATGCCCTCGTCCTTCAGCCGCTTGGCGGCCTTCCGCGCCACCCACACATAACGCGCCGCGACACCGATCGCATGTTTCTCGACGTCGGCGTCCAGCCAGGCACGGACCTGCTCGACAAGCCCATCCAGTTCCGCATCCAGATCCGGGTAAGCCTTCACCAGAGGTCGCCGTCCATGCATCGGCGACCGGTATCCGTCCAGCGTGTCCGCCGAATCGTCAAGCCCCTGAGCCGGCGAATGGCCGAGCAACGGCACGGACCACGCCAGGATCTCCTGCGTCGTCCGGTAGTTGATCTTCAGTTTGGTGCTGCGCCCCCGGACGCTGATGCCGAGACTCGTCAGCGAAACATGGCTGTCGTAGATCCGCTGATGCGGGTCGCCGACGATGAACAGGTCATCGGGGCCTTCCGCGACGAGCCGCCGCAGCAGCCGCCACTGCGCCGTGTGGATGTCCTGCGCCTCATCGACGATCACATGGTCGTATTCGGGCTCGTCCACCAGTTCGGCCGCCTCATTGGCGAGCTGATGGAACGTCGACTTCCCGTCTCTCGCGAGCCCGTCCACCACATGCCCGATGGCGCGCCACACGACCGCCCGCTGCGTCTTCCCCAGCGGCACCCCGCGCCCGGCCCGCGTGCAGGCGAGGTATTCCTCCTCGCTCTGCAACCCCTGCGCCAGGACGATCTGCTCCCATTCCCGCTCCAGGAACGTCGGCGAGAACGGCGTCCCCTCCGCCGCCTCCTCCCACAGCGGGTCCTTCACATCCGCTCCGGCGATACCGGGCCGGTGGTGCCGTCCGACGATCGAGTACGACAGCGAATCCACGTGCTGCACATGAATCCGTTCGCGCACCTCCGGATCGTCCACGAGCAGATCGATCTGCTTTTGCAGCGCCTCCGCCAGGTTCCGCGTGAACGTCGTCAGCAGAACACGTCCGCCTTTACCCGCGAGGAACTTCGCCCGATGCAGCGCCGTGACGGTCTTCCCCGTCCCGGCCCCGCCCGTTACCTGAACAGGCCCGCTGTACGACGGTCGCAGCGCGACCCGGCTCTGCGTCGGATGGAGGAAGATGCGCCACGTATCGAACGGGTGCGCGAGAATGTCCCGCAGTTCCTCCGGCCCATTGACGAAAACGACCTGCCCCGGCGTCCGCCGCATCGCGGTCACCAGGTCGTCCGGATCAACGGCGGTCGGCTTCTCCTCGGCCGGCAGGTACTTCGCGACCTCTTCCCAAGCCTGCTGAACGCTCATGCCCTGAGCGAGCGCCAGCAGTGCGATGAACTGCGGGTCCGGAAGCAGTTTCTCCATCGCCTGCAGATGCGACTCGTCGGTCAGCAGCTTGACGAGCGGAATCAGCTCCGCATCGACCCCGAGCCGCACCAGATCCTTGTCGAAGACATGGCCCAGCAGCCGGAAGTTCGTCTTCTCCGCGACCTTCTCCAGCGCCGGCGACATCTCCTCAAGCGCGACCTGGTCCCGCACCTCCAGCACGCCGATCGCCTGGTTGACCGAGAACTTCCTGCTCCTCGCCCACGCGATCGCCTCATCATGGGCCTTCACCGCCAGCAAACAGTAGACGTCCCCCGTCTCCGGCGCCAGCACCACCCCGCGCCAGAACTGGTCGATCCGGATCGTCCGTATCCGCGGATCCTTGGCGTTGTTGAGCTTCTCCAGGTGCAGCCCCGCATGTGTGTGCTCCGCGAACTTCGCGATCGCCGCCTCGACGCCCTTGCGCACCTTCGGCTCCAACTTGGCGTACTGCGGCATGAACGAATCCGCAATAGCAAGCTGAGCCACCCCGCACCGCCCTTTCACCAGCCCTGACGACCCGTCAGGTCCGAACATCCTAGGAGCACCCCGCCCCCCAAGATGATTGAACCCCGTACAACCCCCGACCACCTCCGGACAACCACGGAATCACCCGCCGACGTCAACTTGCTGGACGAGCGCCGCTTGCCCTCGGCGTCGATACCTGCGCCACCAGCGCCGAGAATGAAGCCGTCGGCGCGTTAATCGCGCGTGAGCGGTCGAGGGGGCGCGGCATACGACCGCGGCGGTTCGTGGCCACCGGGGCGGGGAGCCGCGCTCGTCCTGCGGCTGGGCTCCCGCTGGCCGACCGCACCCGTCGATTCTGGGCGTGGACGATCGCCCCACGAGGCCCACCGGCGACCCGCCTCCGGCCTGCCCCGCAGGCAGGCGATCGCGCGAGCGCACCGGATGGGGCAACTGGAATCCGTACAGGTCCACCGCCTCCTGTCCGAGGAACGAGCCGATCGCTCGACCCGAACTTCGAGCCCGCAGGCACCGTCGCCGAGCTGGCCGAAAAGAAGAAGCTCCACCTGTACTGCGCTCGCTTCTTTCCGCGCCAAAGAGCACCCCAAGGACGATGCGAAGCGCACCCGCACCCTGCACCGGCACCAGCGCCAGTCGATTGAAGCGGCGCTCGAGAATGACAGCTACGTCCTCACCACCGGCACCGGATCGGAAGGACCGCGTCACCCCGGCAGGTGAGTGTGGGCGCCCAAGACGCCATCGGCCTTGAGACGAGCGAGCTCGCCTCAAGGCCGCGATATTTGGTGGGGGGGGATCAGTGATCGTGGGCGCGGATCTCCTGGAGAAGGACCCGCCATTCCTCCCTGGTGAGTTCCAGGGTCGGACCGTTGCCGTGAAGCTTGGTGTCCCGGACGCCGATCGTGCCGTCGGTTGCCCGGCCCACTTCGATGCAGTGGCCGTTGGGTTCGCTGTGGCGAGACTTACGCCAGTCGTGGAACTGCTTGGTCATGTTCCCGATCCTGTCTGGTCGGTGAGCCGGTCGGCCACCTCCGTCAGGAAGGCGATGCTGTCCTCCGTGGACAGAGCGGCCTCCCGGAGGCGGTCATATATCCCGGTATACCGTGCCACTTCGCCGCGCTTGGTAAGAACGAGGTCGGTGGTGACGGTATCGACGATCGCGATCGGCTGGTCGCCGGGGTCTGCGAACGTGTAAAGGTAGAACGACGCCTTCGGGAGGAAGCCTCCAGGGATGCGGGCGTTGTGCATGAGCACGCGAACGGTGATCCGCTCCTCCGCCGAG
Source organism: Actinomadura latina NBRC 106108 (assembly GCF_001552195.1). Lineage (GTDB taxonomy): Bacteria > Actinomycetota > Actinomycetes > Streptosporangiales > Streptosporangiaceae > Spirillospora > Spirillospora latina. Next base: position 4,851 of record NZ_BCQS01000013.1, on the reverse strand, counting down.
ACCATTTGGATCATGTGCTGGAGTTGGGCGGCCATCGCCTCAGCCGGTACCGCCAGCCGGTGGATCACCGACTCGTCGAGGATGATCTCGTAGGCTGGCCCCCCTGGCCTGAGCAGTTCGCGCTGCCGACGCTCGCGAGCCTCGGCCATCCGGTCCGGCTCATAGTCGAGCGTCTTCTGGCTCTCGTCGAGGCTGACGAGACCGTCGATGAACGATCGGCACTGAAGGGCGCCGGGCATCGCCGTCTGGTCGTAGCTGCGGACGGTGGCGGAGTTGTACTCCAGATCGGCCGCGAGCTTCTGGCGCGGTCCCATGGAGACGCCGTACTTGTCCCACCAGCCTTTGTGGGCAGCCTCGCGAGTGAGCTTGAGGAGCTTGTCGTACTGGCTGCCGGTGATTTCGAGGATGTCGAGCATGTTCATGATCTCGCCGACGTCCGGGCGGACCTGTGCGTTCTCCAGGCGGGAGATCTTGGCGCGGTTGTAGAACATGATGCGGGCCAGGCCGTCGGTGGTGAGGCCGCGGCTCTCGCGGAGTTTGCGTATCTCGGCCGCCAGTTGCCGGCGGCGAACGTAGGGGCTCGGCATCGGCCGTCCTCCCGATATCGCATCGGACACGATCCGTGCCGATCATTGACTCTGTACGATCGGCCACTATCGAGTAATCGTACGGTCACGCTCGGACAAACAGTCGATCCGCGCGCCGGAAAGGAACATGCCCTCGGCATCCGCACGCGCAAATTCTGAACGTGCGACCTTCGGGCACTCTATTTGTCTCAAAAGGTCCGGATTGTAGATCCCGCTTATCCGCAAGTGTCGGATTTGCGAATCAGTGCCCCGAACTGGGGCGGCGCGTGGCAGTACGTCGGTCAGCAGTGAGCAATTGCCTGCCCGGACGGTGGCCCTGGTCGAACGGGCTTGTCCGTCGCCCTCGCCGTCGGTCAGCGGCCCGCGTCCACCAGTGAGGCACAGAACACAGGTGACGCGTTGGCTTGAGACGCAGGATCGACTGGCCGGACGTCCGGCGAGTCGATTGTCACGCAGTCCTCAGCCAGGCTGGTGGCGGGCGGCCGGATGCGGAGACCGATCTGCCTCCGGGTGGGTGGAGGCGCTAGATGCAGCGGTCGCCTGTCGCTGCTCGGTCTGCTCCGGCCTGCTCGCTTTGCCGTGCGGCAAGCCACTGCTCGGTGTAGGCGGTGGCCTCGTCGATGAACTGCTCCAGCCCCGCCCGATCGAAGTCCGCCTCGCCGACGAGGTACAACAGGATGCAGACCTGGGCGTTCAGTGTGGCCGTGAGGTCGTCCGGCACGTCGGCCTTGAGCGGGGGAGCGTCGACGGCGCGACGGATCATGTCCTCGGCGATGATCGGGTTGATCGCGTTCGCGTCCTCACCGAGCCTGACCCGCAGGTCGGCGACGAGGCGGACGATCTGGCCAACGGTGTAGGTCGGCGCGAACCTCCGCCGCACCGCGACCTCGAACGCCCCGAAGAGCAGCAAGTTGTACCCGGCCGCAGTCTCGTCGTTCTTCTGCATCTCGTCTTGCAGAGGGATCCACGCCTGTGGCCCTTCCAATAGGAACGACCGTAACGCGAGCATGTTCTCTTCGCCGATCCTTACGGCGGAGATGTTCATTATGCGAGAATTTGGTCGGCCAGTGACCTTGCTTCGGTCATGAAAGTGTCGAGCTCGGAGTCGTTGAGTTGGGCTTGGCCGACCAGCGCGGCGAGCAGGATGATCTGGTGCTCAAATTTGGTATTTTCGTCTATTCCAGCCACGGATCCTCTGCCGAGTAGGTGAAGGATCATCGTTTCTGCTACTTCGGGATTGATGATCTCGGCTGAGTCGTCGCTTCGCTCGCGAGCGCTTGCGATGAAGTCGATTACCTCTGTGTCGTCCGAGACTTTTCCGTCTTTCATGAAACGTCGCTCAACGGCCACGATGAAGGCTGCGGCGACGAGGGCGGCGTATCCAAGTTTGGCCTGCTCGGGATCCAGTTGTTGTGCCAGCCGCCGGTGCTCGTCGACCTGCCCCGCAAGTTGGGCGCGCAACGTTGCAGCCTGCTCATCAGTTACGGTCATGGTTCCTTCCTAGTAGGTTTCGGACCAGCCTCACGCCCATGCGCCCCGTTTCCACCATCAATACTCCTGTGGTGAATATGCCGATCGCGGCATTTCCGATCTGCAGTTGGGAATCTCCTGCTTTTATGTGATCAAAATTTGGACGGGTGCCGCATGTCTGTCCGGTAGGCTGTACTCGTTCCAAGTGTTTCTGGGCCGGGTCGGTGAGCTTCTCTATGGAATCCTTGATGTCGTCGGCCTTCGCGAAAGCCTCACGGGCCAAATCGAGTCGTCTCGAAGGCTTGTCAGGATCGCCGTCTTGATAGTCGCGGCTTTCTGGATCGTCCTCCGGGTCGCGGAGTTCGCCGCGTTCGGCCTCGCCGCCCTGAGCCCCTACCGGGTCGAGGTCTTCGCGGTCGGGAAGTTGTGCGGGTTCTGTTGTCTCCGGTTGGTTCCGGGCTACTTCTGCGCCGGGCTCGCTGGTGTGCTCTCGTCCATATCGGGGTTCGACGTGGACTTGGCCACGGCCGTCGGTGTACACGTTGGAAATAATGGGATTGGCGGGGGCCTCCGGGTTTGTCTGATTGGTCTCGTCCGGGTCCTGCTCGGAGCCGTCCTCCTGGCCTTTCTTACCATGGTCGCCGTCGTATTCGCCGGGAGGTTCCGGTGCCCCGGCGCTCTGGTCCGTTTCTTCGGACGGGGGCGGCGCATCATCGGTGTTGCGCTGGTCGTCCGTTCCGCTGTCGGGGGCGGTGCCGCCGGCTACGGCTTCGCGGGTCTCTGTGCCGGGCTGGGCGGGCTCGCCCTCCTGGGGGACGGAGGGAGCGTCGCTGGTGGTTCCGCGATCGAGGGTGCCGGTGGCGGCCTCGCCGGGTTGCTCGGTGCCGGGACGGTCCTGCGACCGATGGGCGGGCTGCTCCGCGCCGGACTCACCGGCCTCGGCCGACTCGGGTGCCTCGGGCGGGGTCGTGCGGCCGTTGTCGGCGTGTCCGTCCGGCGCCTGAGAATTCGTCCCGGTCTCCCGCACGGGCTGGGCGTCCCGGTCTGACGGTTCCGGGGTCCCGTGCGTGCTGTCTGGCGGGGTTGGTGTGGGTCTGGTGGTCCGATCGCCGGTCTCCGTGGCCGGTTCGGGCCGGGGCGGGCTGTCGCCCTGCTCGTCCGCGCCCTGCTTGTCGGTGCCCTGCGGGTTCTGCTCGGTCCCCGGCGGCGTCCCGCTGTCGGAGAGTGCGGCGGCGTTGTCCTGACCGGGGAGCGGCGAGTGCTCCCGGTCCTGCGGGCGTCCGGTCTCCGGCGCGGGGCCGCCGGCCTGCTCGCCGGAGGGCGGGGAGGCGGGCCGATCACGCTCGCCGGACGCCTCGCCGCCGCTCGCGGCGGGGGTGTCGGCGGGTGGCGCCTCCGGCGGGCGCCCGTCCTGGCGCACGCCCTCACCATCGGCGGCCTCGCGTTCGCCGTGCCCTTCGGCATGCGTGTCCCGCCCGGTGGCACCAGCCTCCGCCTGCCCTGCCGGCGCTGCCTTGTCGGCCCGGTTCCCCTCCTGCGGAGGGGTGGGCTTGCCGTCGCGTGCCTCGCCCGACTGCCCTCCGCTGCCGCCGCCGGTACCTTCGGCGTTCTGCGCGTTCCGCTGCTGCTGGGCCTCGCGGGCGCGGGCGTGGCTCTCCAGCCGGGACGGCTGGCCGGGCGACCCGGGGTTGTCGGCCGGCAGCGTGTACGGCCGCGCCGATGACGCGGGCCTGTCCGCCGGCTCGACCCGGGTGTCGGCCTCCCGCTCGGACGCCTGGCCCTGCGGACGGTCACGACCACCGGCCGTGTGCCCCCCGCTCTGAGTGCCGCTGTCGCGTGAGCGCGGCTCCTCGTCCCGCCGCCCGGCCTGCCCGCTCTCGGGCTTGCCGGACGCTTCCGCTTTCTCGGTCCCGCCGCCCTGCGGCGAGCTGGGCTTGCCCTCGCGCCGCCCGTCCGCCTGGGCGCCGCAACCGGTGGCCTCGGTCTGCTGCGACCCGTTCTGTTCCTGGCTCTGCCGGGCGCGGGCGTGGCTTTCCAGGCGGGACGGCTGGCCGGGGGAGCCCGGGTTGTCGGGCGGCGGCCCAGGGATGCGGTCGCGTGTCGTGGAGGGGTCCGCGGTCTCGGTGCCGGTGTCGGTACCGCCCTTGTTCTCCACGCCCACGCCGGCGGCCCTTTCCACGGGGGGCGCGAACCTGCCCGTCGCATGGTTCGCAGGGCGTGTCCCGTGACGCGCGGGGCTGACGCTCAGGCCACACCGGCCCCTATGTAATCGCGCACGTTTGAACTTTGCACGTGCCGATATTGACGGCAGACTGCCTCTGCCTCCATATCTTTGTCCCATACCCCGTCTATCCAAGGACTTCGTTCGCCTGCTTGGGCAGCACAGAACAACGCGGCTTCAAGCGCGGGACTATTTAGATGATATGACTATGCCCCATTAATCCCGAAACAACCGATTCGGATGGCAAGGCGGCTCACTCCCCGCCCGTTGACCGGCCCAGCCGCGCCATCTCTGACCGCCCCTCCTGACACTGAGCGGTCCTGATCGGCCGACGGGCGACCTCCGGACGGGCATGGGCCTCAGAGCAGAGGCGGCCGCCATACCGCTCGCGAAGGATCTGGTGCACACGGCGCGCGGCTCTTGCTCCGGGCCCTAACGATTGCGGAATAGTGGCCCACCGGTCGGCGCCGCAGGGTAGGTCCACGCATCCGGTGGAGATCCACGTCCAACCAGCCGCGCCTGAACGCGTGACCGGCTCCTGCGGCGGCTGCGCCAGGATGTCATCAAGCTCTG
>NZ_BCQS01000012.1 GCF_001552195.1 Actinomadura latina NBRC 106108 | reverse complement strand
GAGTTCAACGACTTCACCGAACTTCGACAGCACGCCGGTCGAGTTCAGGACCATCCCAGAGTGTCACGAGTTTCCTACGGAACGTAGCCTTTTCGGTCCAGTCTGTGAACGCACGAGTTCGGGCGGTGTTTCAGGGAGGTCAGACACATGGCGACGGCAGCGCACGCACCCGAGGCTCCGACACTCGTCCTTGAGCCCGACGATCAGGCGCCTCGGCTGGCACGGCGGTTTCTCGCCGAGCGGTTCGCCGAGTGGGGGATCTCGGACGACTACGTGGGGCGGGTCGTGGTCAGCGAGCTCGTCACCAACGCCTACCTGCACGGGAAGGGGCAGATCGTCGTGCGAGTGTTTCGTGACGAGCGCGACGGCCTGGTGGTCGTGGAGGTGTGGGACGCCGGCGAAGAACGCCCGCGGGTCCGGCCGGAGGATCACGCGGCCACATCGGGGCGGGGGCTCCTGCTGATGGCGCAGATCGTCCACGGGTGGGGCGTCCGTCCGCTGAACGAGGGCGGCAAGGTCACGTGGGCGAAACTGCGCTGAACGAGCCGGTCGCCCTGCTGCTGCTTCAGCATCTCTTCCGGCCGGAGTGGACGATCACGCTCGACGGCGATGGCGTCTGGCATGCCGTTCGCCAGGTCTCGGTGTCCGCGTCCGACGTCGATGGGCTGCTGGACATGATCGGCGCCGCGGACGCCGCCGCTGTCGAGCGCGCCAGGTACGTGATGCGGGAGCGCTGACCGCTCACCACCTCGGCGGGATGAGGTCGCGATACGAACTGGCCGCTTGGTCGCAGGTAAGGGATCATGGTCGACATGGCCCGTTATCGGCGCGATGCCCAGCTTGAACCGTTTCCTCGTGATCTGCTGGACGAGGTCGTCCGCGCGATCCTCGATGCGGCGGACGAGGCGCCCATCAGCGAGCGCGGGTTCGAGTTCGGGGACGAGGTCATCGATGACGTGCGGCTGGTCGAGGGACGGCACCTCGCCGCGGGAGCGCGCTACCGGGTAGAGGAAGACGGGTTCGTGGCCGAGGCGCACGTCCCGGCCTGGAATCGGGCCGGGGAGTCGCGGATCGAGGTCACGACCGACGCCGGCGGTCATACGGTCAATGTGCAAGTGGATCTGCGCATGGCCGGGCGACGGCTCCATACCGTCCGCGTCACGGGCGACTACCAGGGGCCGAAGCCGTTTCGGGGACTGCGGCGCGCGAAATGGGTAGCCGAGTTCCGGGCCGAACAGTGGTGGTCCGCGCTCGGTTCGAAGGCGTCTCCCATCTCGCTGAGGGTCGTGCATCCGTTCGCATTCGCCGATCTGCGGATCTCGCGGGGCAAGGACAGGCGCGGGCGCTGGTCCGTCCGGACTGCCGCGCGCTTCGGTGGGCGTTCTCTCTTGCGTCCGGTGGCGGCGGTGGGGCTCGCCTACATGCGTGGCCGCATCCGTCGCACGCTGGACGAGGGCTTCACCAAGACCGTGGCCGCTTGGAATGCGGAAGTGCCCGGCATGGCGAAACGCGGTATGCAAGAGCGTCTCAGTTTCGAGCACCGGATAACCCTCAAAGCCGTGTCTCGCGAGTGGGTCGAAACGTATGTGGCGGCCCTTCATCGGGAGATTGAGGGGTTGCCTTTCCGCAGGCACCGGCTCGTCAAGGACACCGAGGGTGCTTTCAGTGTGCGGCTCCTCAGGGGTGAGCACATCAGGCCGGGTACGAGTTATCGCATCGCCTTCACGCCCGAGGACGAGGTCGAGCCGGTCGATGTGCACGTCGCCGCGTGGGAGTTCGACGGGCCGAACCGCATCGAGGTCAGCAGCCCGGACGACGTGCAGACGGGGTGGATCGAGATCGACAGCGCCCGGAAGGTCGGCACTGTCCGCGCCGGGTTCGCCGGCGAGTTCGAGGGCTTCACGTCCGTCACCGCCGCGGCCGAGGCGGATCTCGAGCGCTGGTGGAGTGCGGGCTCCCCGCTCACCGGAACCGCCGAGCACCCGGTGGGCGAAGCGGCCCTGACGGTCGAGCGGGTCGCGGACGACGGCGGGGAATGGACGGTGAACGTCGCCGCCACAGTCGAAGGCCATGCGTGGGCGCGTCACCTGGTAGCGCTCGCCGGGGTGCTGTCCGGCCCCGCCATGAGGCGATCGTTCCGCGAGAACGCGGACGCCTTCGCCGAGAAATGGAACGGCGCCGTTCCCGAGGCCGGACCCGCGGATCAGGCCGCCGAGTCCACGATCCGGGCCGTCATCGACCGCTAGTGCGGCGCCGGTCAACGTGGGTGGGGCCGGCGGTAGCGGGGCGCGCACCGGCTGACTGGCAACTCTTGCTGGAGAAGTCGCGTTTTCACGGCGTTTCATGCCGATTTTCGTCCCGGGCCCGTGCTGGTTCGGTGCCCAAGCTGCGGTGGTTGCCGGAGGCCCGCACACAGGGGGTTGCCCAGGTCACGGGCGCTGGTTATCTTGCTCGCAAATAGATAGGAAACTTTACTGTCAAATGCGGTCGATCGGGGTTCGGGGGAATCCGCCAGCTTCGAACCGAGGGAGTCAGCCCTTGCGCCCCCGCTCTGTTCTCAGCCTCCTCGCCGTCCTGCTCCTCGCCCTGCTCGTCCCGGCCACCGCGCATGCCGCCGCGGGCGCGTCCGCGGCGTTCACCAAGCCCTCCGACTGGGGCTCGGGCTGGGAGGGACGGTTCACCCTCACCAACGGGACCTCCACCGCGATCAACGGATGGCGGGTCGAGTTCGACCTCCCGGCCGGGACGTCCGTCGGGTCCTACTGGGACGCCCTGCTCACCAAGGACGGCCGGCACAACACGTTCGCCGACCGCGGCTACAACGCCGCCATCCCGGCGGGCGGCTCGGTCACGTTCGGCTTCCTCGGGAACGGTCCGGGAAGTCCGCAGAACTGCACGTTCAACGGTGAACCCTGCACCGGCGGCCCCACCGATCCGGGCGGGCTCGGCGCACCGGGCACCCCCACCGTCACCGGACGCACCGACACCTCGCTGACCCTGAAGTGGGAGCCCGCCGCCGGGACGCCGTCCGGATACCGCGTCTACGAGGGCTCGGCCGTCAAGGCGACCGTCACCGGCACCACGGCCACCATCGGCGGGCTCGCGAAGTGCGAGACGCACACCTACACGGTCAAGGCGTACGACGCCGACGGCGAGTCGGCCGCCAGCGACGCCGCCACCGCGACGACCAGCGGATGCGCGACCGGGCCGCTCCCCCGGCACTTCCTGACCGGCTACTGGCACGACTTCGTGAACCCGGCGCAGGAACTCAAGCTCTCCCAGGTGCCGGACGATTACGACCTCATCGCCGTCGCGTTCGGGGAGTCGACGACCCGTCCCGGCGAGGTCGCCTTCCGGGTCGACCCCGAACTGTCGACCGCGCTCGGCGGCTACACCGACGCCCAGTTCACGTCGGACATCGCGGCGCTCCAGGCCAGGGGCAAGAAGGTCATCCTGTCGGTCGGCGGTGAGAGGGGCGCCATCCGGGTCTCGGACGGAACCTCCGCGCAACTCTTCGCGGACTCCGTCTACGGGCTGATGACCGAGTACGGGTTCGACGGCGTCGACATGCAGTACTACAACTCGGGCGCGATGCTCGGCTGCGACCAGAAGGTGTACGGGCAGGGGACGGTCGACTTCATGACCGCGCTGGCCTGCATCCAACTGGAGGGCGGCCTGCGTCCCGACCAGGTGGCGCTGGGCCTGCCGGCCGGTCCGGGCGCGGCGGGCGGCGGCGTCGTGGCGCCGTCGGTGGTCGACAACGCGCTCGACTGCCTCGCGAAGGGCACCGGGTGCGGGACGTTTAAGCCGTCCCGCACGTATCCCGACATCCGCGGCGCGATGACGTGGTCCATCAACTGGGACGTCACCAACGGCGGCGGCTTCGCGAGCACCGTCGGCCCGCACCTCGACACGCTGCCGTAGGAGGACGGACATGAGGAAGATCTGGGTCCTGGCGGCGCTGGTCGCCGGGATGCTGGTCGGGGTCACCGCCCCGGCGCAGGCGGCGAACATCCTGGCCAACGCCGGTTTCGAGAGCGGTTCGCTGAGCCCGTGGGCCTGCGACGGCGGCTCGGTCGTGGCCGGCCCGGCGAGGACGGGGAGCCACGCGCTCGCGGGCGGTGTCACGGCGGGCAGCACCGGCCAGTGCACGCAGACCGTGACGGTGCAGCCGAACACCGCCTACACGCTCGAAGCCTGGGTGCGCGGCAACTACGTGTACCTCGGTGCGACCGGCGGATCGTCCACCTGGACGCCGTCCGCCACCGACTTCACCAAGCTGTCGGTCACGTTCACGACCGGCGCCGACCAGACGTCCGCGCAGATCTTCCTGCACGGCTGGTACGGCAACGGGACGTACTACGCGGACGACGTCGTCCTGGACGGCCCCGGCAGTCCCGGCGATCCCGGCGGCGACCCGGAGCCCGGAGTGCCCGGTACGCCCGCGGCACCCCGGCTCGGCGCCGTCACCGACACCTCGATCACCCTGAGCTGGGGCCAGCCATCGGGGACGGTCACCGGCTACCGCGTCTACGAGAACGACACCGTCAAGGCCACCGTGACCGGGACGAGCGCCACCGTTTCCAACCTCGCGAAGTGCAGCTCGCACACCTACACGGTCGCCGCCTACAACGACGCCGGCGAGTCGTCCAGGTCGTCGCCCGTCAGCGGACGGACGTCCGGCTGCGTCGACACCGGCCTCCCGAAGCACGCTCTCATCGGCTACCTGCACGCCAGCTTCGCCAACGGCTCCGGTTACGTGCGCATGGCGGACGTCCCCGACGCGTGGGACATCATCGACCTCGCGTTCGGCGAGCCGACGTCGCCCACGTCCGGTGACATCCGGTTCACCCGCTGCCCGGTCGCCGAATGCCCGAACGTGGAGAGCGACGACGAGTTCATCGCCGCGATCCGCGCGAAGCAGGCGCAGGGCAAGAAGGTGCTGATCTCGATCGGCGGTCAGAACGGGCAGGTGCAGCTCACGACGGCGGCCGCGCGGGACGCGTTCGTCCGCTCGGTCTCCGCGATCATCGACCGGTACGGGCTGGACGGCCTGGACGTCGACTTCGAGGGCCACTCCCTCTACCTCGACGCGGGTGACACCGACTTCCGCGACCCGACCACCCCGGTCATCGTGAACCTGATCTCGGCGCTGAAGTCGCTGAAGGCGAAGTACGGCGCGAAGTTCGTCCTGACGATGGCGCCGGAGACGTTCTTCGTGCAGGTCGGGCACCAGTTCTACGGCGGTTCGAGCGCCGGCGACAATCGGACCGGCGCCTACCTCCCCGTCATCGACGCGGTGCGGGACGACCTGACCGTCCTGCACGTCCAGGACTACAACTCCGGTCCCGTAATGGGCCTGGACGGCCAGTACCACACCATGGGCGGCGCCGATTTCCACATCGCGATGACCGACATGGTGAAGGCCGGGTTCCCGGTCGCGAACACCGGTCGCACGTTCCCCGGGCTGCGTCCCGACCAGATCGGCATCGGCGTGCCCGCGGCGGTCAGCGCGGGCAACGGGTACACGCCGCCCGCCCAGGTGCAGCAGGCGGTCACGTGCCTGGTGAAGGGCACCGGCTGCGGCGGTTACACGCTGCGCGGCGGGACGTCCCCGGACCTGCGCGGGCTCATGACGTGGTCGATCAACTGGGACCGCTACTACGGCTGGGAGTTCATGGACAGCCACGAGCCCTTCCTGAACGGCCTCCCCTAGCCGGCACGTCCCGGTACCCCCACCCCACCGGAGGAAGAGACACATGAGATCCATCCGCTCGAAGGCCGCCGCGGTGGCGGTGACCGTGCCGGCCGCGTCCGCGCTGGTTGTGCTCGGCACCGCGACCGCCGCCAGCGCGCACGGCACGATGTCCGACCCGCCGAGCCGCGTCTACACCTGCTTCGAGGAAGGCCCGGAGACCCCGCAGTCGGACGCCTGCAAGGCGGCGGTCGCGGCCAGCGGCACCCAGGCGTTCTACGACTGGAACGAGGTGTCGCTGCTCAACGCGGGCGGCCACAGCCGGGAGATCGTCCCGGACGGCCAGCTGTGCAGCGCCGGACGCGCCAAGTACCGGGGCCTGGACCTGCAGCGCGCCGACTGGCCCGCCACCCGCATGGAGCCCGGTCGGCAGACGATCATCTACCACGCGACCGCGCCGCACTCGAACAGCGACTTCGAGTTCTACATCACCCGCGAGGGCTGGGACCCGACGCAGCCGCTGCGCTGGTCCGACCTCGTCCCGCTGGCGTCGTTCACCCACCAGTACCCGACGACGTTCACCAAGTGGACGCTCGACATCCCGCCCCGGACGGGCCGCCACATCCTGTACTCGATCTGGCAGCGGGTCGTGGGCAGCGAGGAGGCGTTCTACACCTGCTCGGACATCGACTTCGGCGGCTCCGGCACCCCGACCCCGACACCCACGCCCACCCCGACCGACACCCCGACCCCGACGCCGACGCCCACCCCGACCGAGACTCCCACGCCGACCCCGACCCCGACCGAGCAGCCGAGCGGCACCTGGCAGGCCGGGACGGCCTACGCCACCGGCGACCGGGTCACCTACAACGGCACGACCTACACGTGCCGCCAGGCGCACACGGCGATCGCCGGCTGGGAACCCCCGAACACGCCCGCGCTCTGGCAACCGGCCTGATCGGGACACCATGAGGCGCAGCATGTCGGCGTACGGCGCGTTGGTGCTGCTCGCGGCGTGCGGGCTGCTGCTGGTCGTGCAGTGCGGGGCCACGGGCGGATCCTCGCCCGGTGGCCCCGCCCCCGCCGCGGCCCGCGGCGGAGCCGGGTTCAACGGCACCGACGTGATGTTCCTGCAGATTCCACGGCGCGGGCAGCGACAACTCCTGGGAGCCCAACCGGACGGGCCACCAGGGCAACCTCTACGCCGACGCCGACGACCCGTACTCGTTCCACTTCAGCGTGGAGAACGCCGTCCAGCCGTATCTCGACGCCGGGGTCCACCCGCGCAAGCTGACCATCGGCCTCGCCTACTACGGGCGCGGGTGGCAGAACGTGGCGGACGGCGGCAAGGGCGGCGAATGGCAGTCCGCGAACGGCGGTCGCGACGTCCTGCTACACCAGCGGCAACGGCCAGTGGTGGAGTTTCGACGACGCCTGGTCCATCCAGAAGAAGACCGCATGGCTGCGGAGCAAGAACCTGCTCGGCGCCATGATCTGGGAGATGTCCGGCGACCCGGGCGTCCCGACGAAGGCCCTCGACGACGGCCTGAACTGAGTTCCCTGATCCCGGGGCCGGCGCTGCTCCCCCGCTCGCGGCGCCGGCCCCGTCCCATCCCCGCGGATCAAGGGCTCTTCTCGGGGGCCGGGACGTCCTCCCCGGGCTTCTGCTGCTTGCCCTCCGGGTCGGTCATGCTCTCGTTCGCCGCGCCGACCGACGTCACGTCGGTGACCTTCCACGCGCCGCCCCGCCGGACGAGCCTCATGTCGAGGTACGACCCGCGCACCCGCCGGGTTCCGGCCGTGCTGTGCACCTCGGAGTCCATGACGACGACGGCCTTCGCCGTCCCGTCCTCGACCTTCTCCAGGTACACGGCCTGGACGTCCGCCGTCGCGTCCGCCTTCAGCTTGGTGATGACCCCCTCAAGCCCGCCGGTGAACGCCTCGTCGTAGGTCTTGGCGAAGTCGTCGGACGCCAGCGCGAGGACGCGGTGCCGGGCGTCCTGCAGCTTGGTGTGGTCGTAGCTGAGCAGCGCCCGCCCGAACTCGGCGGCACTGGCCCTGACCTCCTGCCGTTCCCGGTCGCGCTGCCCGGCCTGGCCGGCCTGGTGCCACTGGAGCCCCGCCGTGACCGCCGACCCGACGAGCGCCACCGCCACCGTGGCTCGGACGAGCCACGTCTTGACCGGCACCCCCCGCCAAGCCCGCCCCTCGGCCTCGTCGGCCTTCGGCTTGTCATCGGCCTTCGGCTCCGCCTCTGCCGTTGGGTCTTCCGGAGCAGTCGTGGCCGGGTCGTCGTCCGTGGGGGCTTCGGCCTTGGGGGCGTCCTTCGCGGGGGCGTCGGTCTTGCTCACTGGGTCTCCAAGGGCTATCGGGAACGGCGGCGCAGGGCGACGCGGAGGGAGTTGAGGACGGCGAGGACGACGATGAGGCCGCCGAGAACGGGTGGCAGGAGGGGCAGCCAGCGGGAGACCGGACGTTCCCCATCGGCCTTCACCGGACGCAGGTCGCCGTCCGGTGACGTGCCGGCGGGTGAGTCGGCGCCGGGCGGCGGCGTGGGCTTCACCTTTGTGGCGGCCTTCGCGGCCTGCTGGTTGCCGGAGACCTTGCAGAACGAGAGGTTCGGGGTCTCGGGCTTCGGCACCGGGGACGTGTACTCGGTCGCCGCCTTGGCGCCCGAGAGCGTGATGACCGGGGTGACGCGCAGGTACTTGCCGCTCGCGTCCGTCGCGGTGACGTCCGCGACGAGCGCCTGGAGGGTCGGGACGAGCCGCAGGACGTGGTTGATCTTCTTCAGGTTGGCCGGCGTCATCAGCGGGTCGGTGGGCGTCGCGGCGGCGGCGAGGAGGCAGTCGAGGCCGGGGCGCGCGTCCTGGAGGAGGCCGTGCAGGTTCTCCATGGCGCCGGGGCCGGAGGCCAGGACGCTGTCGAGGTCGCGGTTCGACTGCCGCAGCGACGCGGTGAGCAGCGCGAGGTCGTTGACGCCGGACCTGATGTCGCCGCGGTGGGCGGTGAGCGTCGCGGTGAGGCGGGTCAGTTCTCGGGACAGCGCGTCCAGGGTCCCCGCGTCGGCGGCGAGGGTGCCGGTCAGCCGGTGGGCGTCGGAGATCATGTCGTGCAGGTCGTCGCCGCGCCCTGCGAGGCCGGTGGCCAGCTCGTGGACGAGGGTCCGGGTGTCGCGCGGGTCGACGGCGTCGAGGGTGCGGCTGAGGCCGTCGAACAGCTGCTTGTAGTCGGTCGTCCCGGCGGTGCGGGCGAGCGGGATGTGGTCGCCGGCCTCCAGCGTCCGGGACGTGCTGGACGCCGCCGGCGTCAGGTCGATGTACGGCTCGCCGATCGCCGACTTGCGCAGCACGCGCGCCCCCACGTCGGCCGGGATGCGCGCGTCCCGGTCGAGGTTGAGGCTGACGGCGACGTGGTCGCCGCGCAGCCTCACCGTGCCGACCTCGCCGACGCGGACGCCCCGGTGGGTGACCTCCAGGTCGCCGTGCAGGCCGGGCGAGGACGCGAAGTCGGCGGTGACGGTGAAAGGCCGTTCGAGCGCCTCGATGTGGATGACGCTGCGGACCGCCCAGATCGCGAGGACGACGCCGAGCACGGCGAAGAACACGAGGTTGACGGCGACGCGGGAATACCTCATGGGCGCGGCCCCAGCAGTCCTTGGAGGTTCGCTCGCTTGCCGGTCGCGCCGGTCGCGGCGGTCGCGGCGGCGCCGGGATGCGGGAGGAAGCCCTTGATCCAGAGGAACAGGAGGGCCTGCCCGCTGGACGACACCGAGGGGCCGTTCAGGAAGTTCAGGACCGTCCCGGCGAGGGTCTTCAGCTCGTCCCGCCCGCGCAGCGCGGCGGCGAGGAGTTCGTCCGCGCGTTTCAGCAGGACGGCGAGCCGCTTGGCGTGGCGTTGCTGCACCTTGGCGTTGACCGAGGAGGCGAGCTTGAGCAGCGCCTGGATGGTGCGCTTGAGTTCGTCCCGGTCGTCCTGGAGCCGCCGGGTGGCGAGTTCCACGGTGCCGGGCAGCCGGTCGAGGTCCTCGGAGCCCTTGCTCAGCGAGCGTCCGAGCCGCCCGAGGGAGTCGAGGGCGCGGCCCAGGTCGGTGCTGGCGGCGGCGTACTGGTCGCCGACGTCCGCGGCGCGGGCGATCAGCGTGTTGAGCTGCCGCCCCTTGCCGCCGAGCGCGGTCGCGGACTCGGCGCCGATGGTGGCGACGTCCTGCCCGCCGAGGGCGGCGAGCAGCGGGCCGGCCTTCTCGCTGATCTGCTCGAGGTCGGGCTGCACGGACGTCCGTCCGATGGTGGCGCCGGACGCCAGGAACGGGCCGCTGTCGAGGCGGGCGCCGGCGGGCAGGTCGAGCCGCACGTAGTTCTCGCCGAGCAGCGACGACTTCGCGATCGTCGCCGTGGTCCCGGTGGGGACGCGTTCGCGGAGCGACATGGTGACGCGGGCGCGGTAGCCGTCCAGCCTGATGCCGGTGACGGTGCCGACGCGGATGTCGGCGACCTGGACGCTGTGCCCGACGACGAGGCTCTGCACGTCGTCGAACACGGCGTGCAGGGTCGTGTCGCCGCGCGGGGCGCCGACCGTCTGCAGCGAGCAGCCCCCGGCCGCCACGCCCAGGACGCAGACGAGGGCGAGGGTCACGAACGGTCTCATCCTCGTCCTCCCGGTGGTGGCTGGCAGTCGGCGAGCGCCGGGGCGTCCTTGACGCACGGGACGGTCCCCCAGCCCATCGCGGTGAACAGCGGCTGGAGCCAGGCCCGCACGGTGGTGTGGACGACGATGCGGATGGTGGCGACGTGGTTGCGGCGGTCCCACGCCTGGACGGCGACGTCCGCGAACCGGCCGAGGCTGTCGATGGCCTGGGTGAGCCCGGCGACGTTCCCCTTGAGGCTCAGCACGATGTTGGACAGGTCCGCGACCGTGGACGGCAACTGCTCCCGGTAGGCGGTGATCAGCACGTCGCTCTTGCGGATCGCCGCCGCGAGCCCGGCGACGAAGTCGCGCAGCTTCGTGCGCTCCTCGGCGAGGGTCCGGCTGGTCGTGGCGAAGGAGTCCAGCAGGCCGGACAGCTGCCGGTCGCGCCCGTTGAGGTCGGCGGCCAGGCTGTGCAGGCCCTTCGCCAGCGACGCGATCTTCCGGTCCTGCGCGGCGAGGTCGCCGGTCAGCTCGGACGTGTTGCGCAGGGCGTCGTTGACGCCCGTGCCGCGTCCGCGGACGGACTCGGCGGCGCGGTGGATCGCGGGCCCGAGCGCGCCCGCGTCGATCGAGTCGTTGAGCCGCGCGAACGCGGCGAGCGCGTCGTCGATCTCCACCGGCAGCTCGGTCCGCTCCGGCGGGACGACGGCGCCGGCCGCGGCCTTCGGCATCCCGGGCCTCCACACCGGGTGCAGGCTGACGAACCGTTCGCCGAGCGCGTCGGACGAGTCGATGGCCGCGTGCACCCCCGCCGGGACGGGAATGGACCGTTTGACCTCGATGTCCACCCGGACGCGGTTCCTCTCGTCCTTGATGGACGTGATCGTCCCCGCGTCGGCGCCCATCACCTTCACCCGCGACTGCTCGTAGAGCGACGGCGCCTTCGCGAAGTACACGGTCATCGGGTAGGTGGGCTCGGCGGCGATGCCGCAGCCGCCGAGCGTCGCGGTCAGCGCGAGCACGGTGACCGCCGCGGCCGGACGTCTCATCGGCGGGCCTCCTCCGGTGCGACGCGGGCGAGTTCGGCGAGGTCCTTCGGCGACAGCGGGCCGAGCCCGGTGGCGACGACCTCCAGCCACGGCCCCTTCCCGCCCGTCCCGGAGAGGCCGGAGAGCGTGGGCCCGGCCCAGGCGAGCAGGGAGTTGAAGTCGCCGGTCGCCGGCCGGAGGGTGCCGAGGGTGCCGCGCAGGTCGGCGACGAGCGTCAGCAGCTTCGCCTGCCGGTCGTCGATGAGCTGGGTGAGGCTCTCCACCGCCCGGTTGCCGCTGCCGAGGAACGCGGCCAGCTCGGTGCGGCGCGTGCGCAGCTCGTCCAGCATGGCCTGGACGTTGGTGAGCAGCCGGGACAGTTCCGCGTCCTTGGCGTGCGCGAGCTTGAGGACGCGGTCGCCGCCGTCGAGCAGCTTCCTGATCTGCGGGTCCGCCTCGTCGGCCGTCTCGGCGAGGCCCGCCAGGTTGGTGAGCGCGCGGCCGAGCCGGCCCCGGTCGTCCGCGCCGATGCCGTTCAGCTCGGACACGATCTTGTTGATGGCCCTGGTGTCGAGCTTGGACACCGTGCGGGTGGACGCGTCCAGCACGTCGTTGATCGTCGTCGGCACCTGGGTGCGGTCGAGCGGGATGCGGCGCCGGTCCGCGGGCAGGCCGGCCAGGTGCGGGGCGGCGACCGGGCCGGACAGCCGCAGGTAGCGCCCGCCCAGCACGTTCGCGACCTTGATCTCGGCGCGGGTGTCCGGGCCGAGGTCCACCCCGCCGTCGACCTTCCAGGTGACGACCACGTACCCGTGCCGGTGGTCGGGCCGGACGGAGGCGACGTCCCCGACCCGCACCCCGGCGACCCGCACCTCGTCGCCCGCCCGCAGCCCGCCGGTCGCGGCGAAGGTGCCGGTGACGGTGTAGCGGTCCTTGAGCAGCCCGCGCGTCCCGACCAGGTACACCGACAGGACCAGCGCGGCGAGGGTGCCCGCCGACACCAGCCCGACCGCGATCTTGTTGCGGTCGCGGAAGGATCTCATCCCCATCGCGTGCCCCCGACCATCAGGTTCTCCAGCTCTTTGGGCGTGTCGACGCCGCCGGCGCCCTCGCGGGGGCCGGGCAGCCGCGTCGGGTACGGGCAAGGCGGCGCGGCGAGCGTGATGCACGGCATCGCGGCCTCCACGAACTGCCCGTTGTCGACGGCGGCGAAAATGTGCTGGAGCTTCGGCGTCACCGACCGCAGGACGTCCAGGAGCGCGCCGCTGTTGCGGCCCACCCCGCCCGCGAACGCGGACAGCCTGTCGACGACCTGGCTCAGCTCGCGCTCGTTGCCCGCGAGGAGCGAGTCCGAGGTGCGGGCGAGGGCCGCGAGCTGGACGAGCGTGCCGTCGATCAGCCTCCGGTTGCCGGTGAACGCGTCGCTGAGGCTGACGAGGTCGTCCACGGCGGAGCCGATCTGCTTGTCGCGGCGGGCGATGATGCCGGTGACGGTCGCGTAGTCGGCCAGCATCTGCCGCAGCATCGTGCGCCGCTTCGCGATCGTGGCGGACAGCGTGTCGATGTCGGCGATCAGCCGGTCGAGGTTGCCGGCGTTGCCGTCGAGCGCCTGCGAGAGTGACACGAGCACGGTGTTGACCTGCCTGGGGTCCAGGCTGCGGACGAGCGGCCCGAGCTGGTCGAGCAGCGCGCTGCCGTCGACGGCCGAACGGGTCTTCGTGATGTGCGCGCCGTCCTTCATCTTCGCCGTGCTCCTGCCGGGCAGCAGGTAGACGACGCGGCGGCCCATGGCGTCGCGCCAGCGGATCGCGGCCTCGCTGTCGGCGGGGACGGTCACCGCGCGGCGGACGGTGAAGTCGACGCGGGCCCTGCCGTCCACGACCCTCACCTCGTCCACGCGGCCGACGGGCGCCCCGGCGATCTTCACCTGGTCGCCCTTCCGCAGGCCGCTGGCGTCGTCGAAGGTGGCCGACACGTGCCGGCCGCCCGAGGTGTCGACGCGGGCGATCTGCATCCCGATGACCGTCGTGAGGACGCCGGTGACGGTCACGAACGTGGCGAGCCGGACGACGAGGCCGATGCGGGCTTGCCGCGAAAGGGTGGACGCCATGTCACCGTCCTCCCTGCTGAGGAGCGCCCGGGGTGCCGCCGGGACCGCACAGCCCGATCAGCAGCCCGCACGGATCGGTCGGCAGGTAGCCCTGGGAGCGGAGGTAGTTCTTTCCGCCCGGCCCCTTCAGCGAGGTCAGCTCCCCGTAGAGGGGCAGCAGCCTGTTCCCGGTCCGGACGGCGTCGCCGACCAGCCCGAGCTGCGCGTAGATGATGAGCGCGGTGCGCTCGGAGGACCGGAACATCTCGCCGAGCTGACCGCCGCGCCTGTCGAACCCGTGCGCGACGAGCAGCGACACGTCCGACAGCCCGCCGGCGAACCCGGCCAGCCGGCCGCGGCCGCGCGCCGCCGTGCCGATGATCGCGTTGGTGTCCTGGGAGATCGCCACGATCTCGTCGCCCTTGTCGGACACGGCGCCGGACAGGTCGGCGGTGTCGCCGATGAACGTGCGGGCATTCGCGCGGTTCCGGTAGGCGACGTTCAGCAGGATGCCGGTCTGGTCGATGGTCTCGCGCAGCCGCGCGCCCTGCCCTTCGAGGCCGGTCGCGACCGTGTGCACGATCGTGCCGACCTCCTCGGCGTCCACGGCGCCGAGCCCGGCGTCGGCGCGGGCGAGCAGGTCGGACAGGTCGCGCGGGTCGGACGTGCGCGTGATCCGCGCGCCCGGCGCCAGGTAGGGGCCGGTCTCGCCGTGCGCGCCGGGGACGAGGTCAACGAACTTCGGGCCGAACGCCGACGCGGGCTCGACGGACGCGGTGACGGTGTCGGGGACCCGCGTCCCCGGGTCCAGGCGCAGGCTCACCCGCGCCCGGCCGCCGCCGGTCAGCTCCACGCCGGCCACCGAGCCGACCGTCACGCCGCGGATCTTCACGGGCGTGCCGGAGCCGAGGCCCTGCCCGGCGCGGCCGAACTCGGCGGTCAGCACCGTCCCGGGGTCGCGTCCCGGCCGGGCGGCCAGCACGTACAGCAGCCCCGCGACGGCGGCCAGCGTCACCGCGCTGATCAGCAGCCGGCGGGGCAGCGGGATCTCCTCGTCGATCATCCGGTGAGCCTCACGGTCGCGCCGTTGCCCCAGAACACGTAGGACAGCAGCAGGTTCAGGGCGACGATCACGATGATGGACAGCCGGATCGCGCGGCCCGCCGCGCGGCCCACCCCGGCCGGTCCGCCGGTCGCGTAGTAGCCGTAGTAGCAGTGGATGGTGATCACCGCGAAGGCGAACACCGCGACCTTGACCGCGCTGTAGACGAGGTCGATGGTCGGCAGGTAGAGCCGGAAGTAGTAGTCGTAGACGCCGGGCGCGAGGTCGAAGAAGCCGGTGCTGATCAGCCGGGTCGCGAAGAAGCTGGCGAACAGCGCGATCAGGTAGAGCGGCACGAGCGCGACCAGCGCCGCGACGACCCGGGTGCACACCAGGTAGGCGAACGACCCGATGCCCATGACCTCCAGGGCGTCGATCTCCTCGGAGATGCGCATCGCGCCGAGTTCGGCGGTGAACGCCGACCCGCACTGCGCGGCGAGCGCCACCGCGGCGATCACGGGGGTGATCTCGCGGACGTTCGCGAACGACCCGACCAGGCCCATGAACGACTGCGCGCCGATCGACTGGAGCCCGGTGTAGCCCTGCAGGCCGACCTCGGTGCCGACGAAGAACGCCATCGTGAAGATCACGAAGATCATGCCGCCGCCGACGACGCTTGCGCCGACGCCCACCACCACGTCCGACACGTGCCGGGCGACGGTCTTGGTGTACTTGCGGCGCAGGACCAGGTCGCGCACCGAGTACAGCAGGATCCGGTAGACGAACACCGGCCACTGGGCGAGGTCCCCGGACCGCCGCAGCGCCGCCGACCCGGCGCGGGCGGCGCGCGGCGCGATCCTCTCCATCACCGGCAGGCTCGCCATCAGATCCTCGGCGGGAACGCGACGAAGTACACCGTCGTGATCACGTAGTTGAGGGCGAACACCAGCATGAACGCGACGACGATCGCGCGATTGACGGCGCGTCCGACGCCGACCGGGCTCGCCGCGCAGCTCATCCCCATGTAGCAGGCGACCACGGCCGCGATCACGCCGAACAGCCAGGACTTCAGCAGCGTCACGACCAGGTCGGACGTCTGCAGCAGGGACACGGCGCCGTCGAAGTAGGCGCCCGGCGTTACGTCCTGCAGCAGCACGTTGAACACGAACCCGCCGGCCGCGCCCGCGACGATGACCAGCGAGGCGAGCAGCGTCGAGACGAGGCTCGCCGCCCACAGCCGGGGCGTGACGAGCCGGTGCACCGGGTTGACCGCCATCGCCTCCATCGCCGACAGCTCGTCCCGGATGCGGCGGGCGCCCATGTCGGCGGTCATCGCCGACCCGCCCGCGCCCGCGATGATCAGCGCGGCGGCGATCGGCGCGACCTCGCGGACCAGCCCGACGACGACCGCGCCGCCGGTCGCGGACTGGGCTCCGAGCTGCGCCGCGAGCTGCCCGACCTGGAGCGCGACCGTCGCGCCGAGCGGCAGCGACACGAGGATCACCGGGATGCTCGTCACCCGGGCGAGGAACCACGCCTGCTCGGCGAACTCCCACGCCCAGGTCCGGACGTCCCAGGTCCGGCGGACGGCCTCCAGCGCGATGACGAACAGCTCGCCGACCTCGCCGAGCAGGCCGTGCACGCGGCGCGGGAGTTGGATGGCGGACAAGGAGGCACCACTTCCGTTTCGGGAGACGGGCTCGTCGGGGCGAGGGGGCCGGCGGGCCCCGCGTGCGTCTGGCGCGAAGACGTGGCTCACGCGGGGCCCCCGGTGCAACGGCACACTAGAACACTTATTGGCGGGGTGGCAATAGGCTATTGGCGATCCGCCAATAAGCGGATACGGCAGAGCCCGCGCGCCGTGGCACGCGGGCTCTAGGGGAGTGCCGTCACCACCGGTCGAGGTGGAGTACCTCGTCCAGCGGGACGCGCGGGGCGGGGCGGAACGTCTCGCCGGTGTAGTAGGCGGTCGGGAGCAGCGCGCCCTGCCGGACGTCCTCGGGGAGGCCGAGCACCTCCGCGACCTCCCGCTCATACACCAGGTGCAGGGACGTCCAGGCGGTGCCGAGCCCGCGGGCGCGCGCGGCGAGCGCGTAGTTCCAGGCGGCGGGCAGGAGCGAACCCCAGAGGCCGGCCTGGTTGCCGCCCGGCAGCTTCCCGCCCTCCACCCGCAGGCACGGGATCACCAGGACCGGCACGTCGCCCATGCGCTCGCCCAGG
The DNA here is from genome assembly GCF_001552195.1 of Actinomadura latina NBRC 106108. Lineage (GTDB taxonomy): Bacteria > Actinomycetota > Actinomycetes > Streptosporangiales > Streptosporangiaceae > Spirillospora > Spirillospora latina. Next base: position 363,344 of record NZ_BCQS01000012.1, on the reverse strand, counting down.
TAGGCGGCGCTGTCGCCGACGCGGCGCTGGACCTCGGCGCGGTCCGGGTCGTCCTCGTAGAGGGCGGCGGCCGACTGCTTCGAGCCGGCGTAGGCGGCGAACGCGCGCCGGTAGTGCTCGCCGATCGCCGCCCGCTGCGCGGGGTCGGTCACGACGATCCACTGCCAGCCCTGCCGGTTGCTGCCGCTCGGCGCCTGCAGGGCGATCTCCAGGCATTCGCGGACGAGTTCGAGGGGCACGGGACGGTCGAGATCGAGGCGCTTGCGCACGGTGCGGGTCGTGGTCAGCAGCTCGTCCGGGCTCAGTGGCAGTGTCGTCATGCGCCCATCGTGCCCCGCGATCAGTCCACGTCGACCACCGGGTTGAGGAACACGTCCTTGGCCTCCGCCGGGGTGAGGTCGGTCCGTCCGGTGAGGTCGTTGCGGGAGTCGGTGAACCGGAACCGGTAGCCGCGCGGCGGCAGGTGCCCGATCTCCCACCAGTTGCCGTCGAGGTCCTTGAGGTAGAACGAGTAGACGCCGTGCTGGCGGACGGGCTTGTTCAGCTCCCTGACGCCGTACTCGCCGGCGACCTCCGCGATCCGGTGGTACGCCTCGTCGACCTCGTCGTCGCTGCCGACGTCGAGGCCGTTGTGGTAGAGGAGCGGCATGTCGGGACGGTCCGGCTTGGACTCCACGCACACGTACGTGTGGTCGCCGCCGAGCCGGATGTAGAGCGCCGCCATCATCGGCTGGACGACTTCGAGCCCTAAGACCTCCTCGTAGAAACGGCGGGTGGCCGCCACATCGGTGATCTTGAGTGTGCCGTGCGAAAGGAAGCGCGACCTGATCGCCGGTTCCTTGGTCGAGCGGTGCGTGATCGCGGGCATGAACCCTCCCATTCGGCGCCCTCAAGGCGACGCGGCGGCAACCATCCCTACCTATTTCACGGCAAATAGGCGCTTTAGGGAACCCTTGGGGTTTTGTGAGGTACCTGGGGATTGAGCGACTAGTCTGTCGGAATGGTTGCCGCTTCGGGGGTTTCCTCCGCTCCGTCCAGACTCGGGTGGCTCGACGCGCTGCGGGGCGGGGCGGCACTGGCGGTGGCGCTGCACCACGCGAGCTACGTGTACCTCCCCTCACTACGGGTCTGGCTGACCGACTGGTTCGATCCCGGCCTGTTCGGCGTGCTCGTCTTCTTCCTCGTCAGCGGCTACATCGTCCCCGCGTCGCTGGAGCGGCGCGGCAGCGTGCGCGGGTTCTGGATCGGCCGCTTCTTCCGCATCTACCCGCTGTTCGCCGTGACGTGCCTGCTCGCGATCCTGCCGTTCCTGCTGGGCGTGCTCGGGCTGCGCGCCGGGCTGGAGCAGTACTCCCCCGCGACCGCCGTCCTGGCGCACATGACGATGCTGCAGGACCTGCTGAACGTCCCCAACGCGATGAACGTGCTGTGGACGCTGTCCTACGAGATGGCCTTCTACCTGCTGATCGTCGCGCTGTTCGTGGCGGGCGGGCACCGCGGGTCCGCGCCGGCCGCCGTCGTCCTCACGGTCGTCGCGCTCGTCGCGGTCACCCTCACGGCGACCGGCCTGCTGACCGGCGACCACGCGCCCGCCGCCCTGCTCTCCCGGACGGCCGGGACCGGCCCGGTCGTCGCGGTGACCGTCGCCGCCCTGCTGGTGGCGATCGCGGCGGCGGTGTCCCGGCGCCCCGCGGCCCGGATCGCCGGCGGGCTCCTCGGCGGCCTCCTCGCCCTCGTGCTCGTCTCGGTGAACGGCCGCGTCAGCGCGTGGGAGAGCCTCATCATGCTCGCGACGATGTTCGCGGGCACCGCCGTCCACCGCGCCGAGCGGGGCCAGATCACCTGGCGGGCGGGCGCGGCGGCGGGCGGCGTCGTCCTCGCGGGCGCCCTCGCCGCCGGGATCTGGCACGCCGCCCCCTACGGCCCCAACGCCCAGCTGGTCTGGTGCGGCGCGGTCGTGTCGGCCGCCCTGACCTTCGCGGTCGCGTGGCGCCTGCGGCACCGCCGCTTCCCCGCCTGGGCCACCGGCCTCGGCACCATCAGCTTCTCCCTCTACCTCCTGCACCCGCTGCTGCTCATGGTCGCGGCGCAGTTCCTCGGCGCCTCCGGACGCGAGGACGCCGTGGGCCTGGCCCTCTTCCTGCTGGCCCTGATCGCCGCCAGCTGGGCATCGCAACGCTGGATAGAGGCCCCCTCCCAACGCCTCGGCCGCCGCCTCTCCCACTCGGCCACTCGTCAGGCCGCGCGGCGGCCCGAAGTTGTCGCGTCGTGAATTCGCCTGAGTGCGACTACTACGCCGTTCTCGGTGTGCGGCGGGACGCGTCCGCGGAGGAGATCAAGGCCGCCCGCCGCGCGCGGCTCCGCGACGCCCACCCGGACGCGAACCCCGGCGATCCCGCGGCCGCCGAGCGGTTCCGCCTCGTCCACCAGGCCGGCGAGGTGCTCGGTAATCCCCGGCTCCGCCGCGAGTACGACCGCGCGGCCCCGCCGCCGCCGGCCGCCGTCCGGACCTGCTACGAGGTGCTGGGGATCGCCCCCGACGCGTCCGGCGCGCAGATCTCCGAGCGGTACCGGCAGCTGGTGCGGGCGGCGGGCAGGCCCGTCCCTGGCAGGTTGAAGGCCGCCTACCGGCGGATCGGCGACCCGCGCCGCCGGGCCGGGTACGACCGCGGGCTCGGCTCCGTGACGAGGGGCCTGCTGGACGACATCGACGTCCACGTCTCCCCGGACGCGGCGTCGCAGGGCACGGTCTCCCACCCGTTCACCGTCCCCGATCGCGAGCTTTGTCCCCAATGCGACGGGGTCGGCCGCATCCTGCTTCCGTGCGGCCACTGCGAGGGGCGGGGACGCTGGCGCGGGTCGGCCATCCGGTGCGAGGCGTGCGACGGCCGCCGCACGGACGAGCGCGCCTGCTTCCAATGCAGGCTCTCCGGCTGGGTCGATGCCACCCGGACGGTGACGGGCCGCATTCCGGCGGCGGCCGGGGAGAACGCGCGTATCACCGTCCACGACGACCTGCTCGGCGTCATCACGCTCCGGCTCCGATTCGCGAGGCCCGGCGGGAGGTCGTGAGCGGCGGCGCGTCAGGTTTTCGCGTCCGCCTCGTCCTGGCGGCGCGGGCGGGGCAGGAACGCGACGAGGGCCGTCCCGGCGGCGGTGATGGCGGCGGCGACGAGGAACGCCGTGGCGTAGCCGTCCGCGAGGTCGGAGCTCGCGGCGGCGGCCGTGCCGAGGACGGTGAGGCCGATCGCCCCGCCGATCACGCGGGACGTGTTGACGACGCCCGCGACGGTGCCCGCCTCGGAGTCGTCCGCGCCGCTCGTGGACGCCTCCACCAGCGGCGTCATCAGGAGGCCGAAGCCGAGGGCCATGGTCGCGCCCGGTCCGAGGATGGAGCCGAGGAACGTTCCGCCGGCGTCCAGCACGGCGCTCTGCCAGGCGAACCCGGCGGCGGCCAGCAGACCCCCGGCGCCGGCGAGGATGCGCGCGTCCATGCGGGCCATGAGGGCGGGCGCGAGCCTTGAGCCGAGGATGATGCCGACGGTGTGCGGGAGGAACGACAGCCCGGTCCGGACGGCGCTGTAGTGCAGGACGTTCTGCATGTAGAGCGACAGGAAGTACCAGAGCGCGAAACCGGCCGTCATCAGGACGAGTGTGGCGATGTTGCCCACCGCCACGCTGCGCAGGCGGAACAGCCGCAACGGGACGAGCGGATGCCGCGTCCGGGCCTCGACGCCGACGAACAGGCCGAGCAGGGCGAGCCCGGCGGCGAGCGGGATCAGGGACGTCCAGCCGTGGTCCTGGGTCTGCCCGATGCCGAAGGCGAGCAGCCCCACGCCGGCGGTGACGAGGACGGCGCCGGGCACGTCGAGCCGGGCGCGCCCCTCCGGGTGGCGGTCGTCCCGCAGCCGGCGGGCGGCGACCACGGCGACGCCGACGCCGACCGGGACGTTGATCAGCAGGACCCAGCGCCAGCCGAGGTAGTCGGTCAGCAGCCCGCCGACGAGGCCGCCGGTCGCGCCGCCGGCGGTGCCGACGGCCGTCCACGTGGCGATCGCCTTCGTCCGCGCCGGCCCGGCCGGGAACGTCGCGGTCACCAGCGACAGCGTGACGGGCGCGAGGATCGCGGCGCCGAGCCCCTGCACGGCGCGGGCGCCGATCAGCATGGCGCCGTCCTGCGCGAACCCGCCCGCGAGGCTGGCGACGACGACCAGCCCGAGGCCCGTCAGGAAGACGCGCTTGCGCCCGTAGAGGTCGGCGGCGCGGCCGCCGAGGAGCAGGAACCCGGCGAACGTCAGCGAGTAGGCGTTGACGACCCATTGCAGGCCGGTGGTGCCGAGCCCGAGGCCCTCGCGCATGTGGGGCAGGGCGACGTTGACGACGGAGACGTCCAGGACGACGAGGAACTGGCCGATGGACGCGGCGAGCAGCGCGGCCCAGCCCGGCGTCCTCCCGGCCGGCCGCGCCGCGTCCTGGCCGGTGAGGTCGGTTGCGGTCATGTCAGCCATGCTGCCGTCCGCCCGGGTTCGCCCGCGTCGGGCAAGGGGACCAGACGACTACGTCCGATCGGCCTAGGCCCACCGGGGAATTTCCTCCCTCTCGGTTTCGGGCGGGCCGTGGACGGCATCACCCGAGCCACAGGTCGAATCGTCCCGATACGCCGCCGGTGCCGTGTATGGATCCGGACGAAACGGAAAGAACGGACGCACGGCGGCGATGGCATGGAGGTCATTCATGCACGGCCCTGGTGAGGACGACGAGGAGGGGCTCCGCCGGCTGGTCGGCGACGCCCGGACGGTACGGCAGGTGTTCGAGGCGGTCCCCGCCGCGGTCGTCGGCCTGGACGGCCCCAACCACACGGTGGTCGCGGCGAACGCCGCCTTCCGGGGGCTGCTGCGCCACGACGAGCTCATCGGGCGCGACGTCCGCGACCTCCTGCCCGGGGCCATCGGGCAGCAGCTCGTCGGCGCGCTGGACCGTCCCTTCGCCACCGGCGCGCCAGAACTGATCAACGAGTGGCGCATCCAGCTCTCCCACGGCGAGGACCTGATCCCCGAGGACATCTACGTCGACTGCGTCATCGTGCCCCGCCGGTCCCCGGACGGCACTGTGACGGGGCTCGTCGCGATCGTCCAGGACGTCACCGGGCGGGTGCGGGACCGGCAGGCCGCGCAGCGGCGCGCCGCCGAGGCGGAGGAGCGGTACGCGGAGGTCCGCGACGTCATCGACGTCCTGCAGCGGCAGCTGCTGCCGCCGAGCCTGCCGGTCCTGCCCGGCCTCGGCGTCGGCGGCAGCTACCTGCTCGCCGGGACCGAGGGCTCCGCCGGCGGCGACTGGTTCGACGCGGTCCCGCTGCCGGACGGCCGCGCCGCCCTCGTCATCGGGGACGTCGTCGGGCACGGCGTCGCCGCGTCGGCGGCGATGGGCCAGCTCCGCGCCGTCCTGCACGACCGCCTCGACCACGCCGGCGACATCGTCGAGGCGCTCACCGCCGTCGACCGGCTCGCCGGCCGGCTGCCCGCGGCACGCGCCGCGACGGTGTGCGTCGCCGCCGTCGACCCCGCCGACGGGCGGGTCACGTACTGCACGGCCGGGCATCCGCCGCCGCTGCTGATCCCGTCCGGCGGCCATGCCCGCTACCTGCCCGCGTCCGGCGGCGGCCCGCTCGGCACCGGGTCGGGCTTCCCCCTCGCCGCCGACCGGCTCGGCGTCGGCGACCACCTGCTCCTCTACAGCGACGGCATCATCGAGCGGCCCGGCCGGGACCTGCGGGCCAGCACCGTCGAACTCGCCGAGGTCACCACCGACATCGCCGCCGACCGCGCGCTCCGCGAGGACTGGCTCACCGCCGTCGACCGGCTGACCACGCAGACGCTCGAACTGCTCGTCCGGACGGCCGGGCACACCGACGACATCACCCTGCTGGCCGCGCAGCGGACCGCCCTGCCACCGCCACTCCTGCTGGATCTGCGGGCCGACCCGGCCGCGATCCCGGCCGCCCGCAAGGCCCTGGACGAGTGGCTGTACGACCTGGGCGCCCGCGCGGAGGACGTCGTCCTGCTGCGGCACGGCGTCGGGGAACTCGTCACCAACGCCGTCGAGCACGCCTACGGCACGTCCCCCGGCGGCGTGCGGGTGCGGGGGCACTCCACGAGCCGCGGCATGGTCGAGATCGAGGTCCGCGACCAAGGCCGCTGGCTCGAACACCGCCGCGAGACCGACCGCGGCCGCGGCCTCGCCATGGCCAGCGACTTCGTCGACGAGCTGACCATCGAAACGGGACCGTCGGGAACGACCGCGTCCGTCCGGCACCGCCTGTCCCGCCCCACCCGCCTGCTGACCTCCGCCCACGTCCCCCCGGCATCGCCCACCGCCCCGCCGGAATCCCCCGGCCTCCTGCTGATCCTGGACCAGCCCTCCCCCGGCGCCCCGCAGATCCGGGTGGACGGCCCCGTCGACTCCGCGACCGCCGCCCAGCTGCGCGAGGAACTCCAGCTCCGCACCCGCGGCGGCACCCAGCCCCTCACCGTCGACCTGACCGGCGTCACCCACCTCGCCAGCGCCGGCGTAGCCGTCCTCCACGAGGCCAACGCCCGCACCGCCGCCCCCGGCCACCCCCTGCTCCTCTACGCCCCGGCAGGCAGCCCCGCCCAGCACGTCCTCTCCACAGTCGCCCTCCCCCACACCACAACCGCTCCCAACTGACCCACCGCCGCAGAGCACCTCACCTGCCCACCAACGACCATCTCGCCCAGCAGGCGCAGTAGGTCCGCGGCGCCGCCCGGGATCACGAGCTCTCTTCGCTTCATTCCGGCTGCGGGCCTTGGTAGCCCGCTAGGACTTGATGCGGGCCAGGGCTTCGCGGACGGTGCGGAGCATTCGGTCGTCCGGGCCGCGCAGGCGGGCCAGGTCGTCCCCCAGGTCCTCCAGGACGCGGACGGCCGCTGCGGTGCGGCCGGCGCCGTGCATGAGGAGGGCCTGCTGGCGGCGCAGGTCGAGAACCCTGGCGTCGTCCTTGCCGAAGAGCCGGGCCTCGTCGCCGATGAGGTCCCTCAGCTGGGCCAACGCGCGGTCGATCTCGCCGCTGAGGGCGCGGCTGTTGGCCTCCTTGAGGCGGAGGCCGAGGGCGGTGTCCGAGCCGGCGCCGTCGCGGCGCGCCGCGCCCTCGGCGAGCGCGTGGAAAGCGGACGCCGCGGCGGCGTAGTCGCCGGCCTGGAAGAGGACGTCCGCGCGCTCGGTGCGGAGCGCGATCACCTCGGAGTGCTCACCGCCGAGGACGCTCTCCGCCCGTGCGGACGTCCGGTCGAGCGTGCGCGCCGCCTCGTCGAACCGGGACTCGCGCATGAGCCGTTCGGCGCTGCGCCTGGCGCGGGCCACGTCGCCGAGGCTGAACGAGTCCGCGGGCGGCGGGTTCGCGGGTGCCGGCGACGCGGTGGGCGCGGTGGGCGCGGTGGGCGCGGGATCGGTGTAGCTGGTGAGCGTCCGGCCGGCGATGTCCGCGTACATGCGGAGCGCGCTGCGCCCGGCCCGCACCGCCCCGGGCAGTTCGCGCAGGCCCGCCGTGTGCGGGTGCAGCACGTCGAACACCTCGTCGGCGGACGCGGGACGCGCCTCGGGGGCCTTCGCCAGCAGCCGCAGCACAAGGTTCTCGAGGTCGGGCGGGACGTCGGCGCGCAGCCGGCGGAGCGGAACCGCCTCCTCGTAGATGTGGGCGTGCATCAGCGAGACATGGTCGGGCCCCTGGAACGGGCCCCTGCCGCTGAGCATCTGGTACAGCACGCAGCCGAGTGCGTACAGGTCGCTGGACGGGCTGTACTGCCCGCGGAACTGCTCCGGCGCCATGTACGCGAGCGTGCCGAGCAGCTGGTCGGTGCTGGTGAGGCGGGACCGCTCGTCGGCGTCCAGGGCGACGGCCAGCCCGAAGTCGAGGACCTTGACCGCACCGTCCTTGTCGACCATCAGGTTGCTGGGCTTCAGGTCACGGTGGACGAACGACTTCGCGTGCGCGTAGTTGAGGACGGCGCAGACCTGCGCGGCGATCGCGGCGGCCCAGCCGACCGGGAGCGGGTCGTGCTCGGCGACGAGGTCGTCGACGTTGATGCCGTCGACCAGCTCCATGACCAGGTAGAGGCGCCCGTCGAACGGGCCGCCCGTGACCCTGTCCGCGTCGTACAGGACGGGCACGCCCGGATGGCCCATGCGTGCGGTGAGCTGCGATTCCCGGACGAACCGCCTGACCAGCTCCGGGTCGTCGCCGAACCGGACGAACTTGACCGCGACGCGGCGCCGGAGCCGGATGTCGGTGGCGCCCCAGACCTCGCCCATCCCGCCCTTGCCGATGTGGACGGGGTCCAGTTCATAGCGGCCGACGATGGTCGTCACGTCGCTATTCAACCGTCCGGCCGGAGCCCGCCGCCACCGAGACCCTCGATTCCGAGTGCCACCGCCGCGTCCCCGGCGTCCGCCAGCTCGCGCAGCGCCGCGGACAGCTTGACGAGCCTGCGGTGGGCGGCCCCGTGGGCTCGCTGCTCCTCGATCGGCAGGCGCGGGATGGGCGTCCGGCGGAGATCGGCACGGGACGACGTGGACGCGGCGCCGGCCAGCCCGGCCGCATGCAGGTAGCAGGCAAGGAAGTAGGGGTCGATTCGGGTCTCATCGGCACGGAACACCTGCACCTGCGGGCCGGCCGCGGCACCGCCGGTTTCGACCACTCGCGGGTGAACCTGCCGCCCGCTCTGCGCGACGGCCACATCCCCCGGACGGAGCAGCAGGAGGCCGGGAGCAGCCGCGGTACGGGCGGACGGGCCACGCCCAAGCATGATGTCCTTGCCGGTCAGAACGGGTATCTCACCGGTTCCGAGTTCCATCTTGAGAGGTGGATGCAGTAGATCAGCGGTCCCATTCTGGATCAGTTCGGCCAGCGTCGTCATCGTGTGCTTGGCGGCCTCGCCCAGCGGGGCCAGCCCGTCCACCAGCGCATTGACCTCGGCCAGCCGCTCGCGGAGGCGGCCGTGCGCCTCCTCGAATTCGGCCCGCACGTCCGCGCCGCCGCGCAGGAGCCGCGCCGGGGTGAGGTCGACCGCGTCGTCCAGCAGATCGATCACCGGGACGGCCCGCCCAGCCCCCGGGCCGTCCCCGCGGAGGAACCCGGCCCAGCACTCGACCACCGCATCATCGAGCTCGCCGGACGCGTCGAGGAAGAACACATGGCCGGGGACAGGTTCCGCACCGTCGGGACGGCGCAGCAGCCACAGGTGCGGCGCGGCGGGTGACCCCGCCGCCGCACCGGCGGGCAGCTCCAGCACGGCCCGCAGGGTGCCGGTGCGCAGCAGCCCGGCCCGGACCCGGCGGCCGGAGCGGCGGTGCGCGGCGGCCGGCGGCATCAGCACGGCCGCCTCGCCCCCCGGCCGCAGATGCCACAGGACGTGCTGCACCCAGGCCAGTTCGGGCTCGCCACGCGGCGGCAGCCCATGGATCCAACGGGGATCACCGGTCAGCTCTTCATATCCCCATGCCCGATCACCGAACGGCGGATCACACAGGGCGACGTCAGAACGCTCGCCAGAGAACCCGTCAGCCCCCAGCGAATCTCCGGTCACGACCCGGACCCCCTCGCCTCCACCACCGCCGCGGCCGTCGCCGTTCAGGCGAAGCCGCGTGCGCGTGATGTCGGCCCCGTACGGCTCGCGGTCCTGCCCTGCGAGCCGGGCCGCGCCACCGTTCTGCGCGGCGAGCAGCAGGTCGCCGAGGCCGCACGCCGGGTCGTACACCGCGCGTCCCTTCACCTGGACGAGCCGCGCCATGAGCCGCGCCGTCCGCTCCGGGGTGGGGACGATCCGCCGGGCATGGGCCTCGACGAGCCGCCGGACGAGGTACTCGAACGTCGCCGCCCCTCCGCGCTCCCGCAGTTCCCGCGCCGCCGCCACCAGGCTCGCGGGAGCCACCGCCGCGCGCTCCCCCAGGTAAACGTCGACCCCCAGGTCACCGACCACACCACCGAGGCCGAGGTCGTCCGTTGTGGCGCGCAGAAGCTGCCACAGCCGCTCCTCCGGCGTCAGCGTCAGCGGCTTCCCCTGACCCGCCAGCCAGGTCTCCACGTCCGCCAACGCGAACAGCGGACTGTTGGCCGTCCCGCCGACGGGCCGCGGAAAATCCTCATACCGCCGCCGCCAGTTGGAAACCGCGGCCCGTCCGAACCCGCTCAGCCGCGCGATGTCCGCCGCACTGACCAGCGCCCCGGCCACGCCCGCGACCACACCACCGCGGACCGCGGGCATCCCGCTCTGGATCGCGCTCACCCCGGCCCCACTGGCTGACGCCGCCCTCGCGTCCGCACCCACCTCGGTCTGCCCGGCGTCGGTCCCGCCCACCTCGTGGTTGGACGGCGGCGGCTTGTGCTCGGTCACAGGCGCTCCAGGATTCCGGCGGCCCGCAGCGCGTCGAAGTGCTCGGCGGCACGCTCGGGAGCCGTGCCGCCGCGGACGAGCAGCCCGGCCTCGATGTTGCTGTTCACCCCGGACTGGGTGAGGTTGGCGCTGGAGACGAGGAGCTCACGGCGATCGGCGACCGCGATCTTGGCGTGCATCCGCCCCTTGTCGTCGTCCCTTCGCGCGACGGGCCAGTGCCACAGCTCCACTCCGAGCCCGTGGAAGGCCGCGGCAGGCTCCTCTCCGGAGATCGCGCTGCCCGCCCCCTGCAGCGTCTCCACCACGACCCGCACGGCGACACCCAGCGCGAGTGCGCCACTGAGCGCGTCCCGCAACGGCTGATACGGCTTCGCGGAGTACGTCATCAGCAGCAACTCATGCCGTGCGCGTCCAACGACCTGGGACAGCACCCGAGCGGTCGCCCGGACCGGTACCGCATGGCTGGTCGGCCCGCTCCACACCGACTCCACCTGGACGGCCGCCTGCTCCTTCGCCGCCGCGACGCCGCGGAGGTACGCCGCGACGGCCCGCCCGGGAAGGTCTTCCTGCCGGGAGGCGGCGATGAGCGCGTCCGCCTCGTCCTCCGATCCGGGCACGCACGCCCGGACGGACGAGGCGGTCGGCCACCAGTCGAACTTCTCGGCCATGGCGCGGAGACCGTCCGGGCCGATCCGCATGGCGGCTTCGCGGGCGCCCCGCTCGAACCGGTCGAGGGGATTCAGGCCGAGGTCGGCGTCGTCGTCATCCTCATCGTCGAACCCGTTCACGGCAGCTCCGGGTAGAGGGCGAGGTCGGTGTCGCCGACGGGGACGACGAAGCGGCGGTCGAGGAACTTGTTGCCGCGTTCGCAGGTCGTCTCGGAGACGAACAGGCAGACGTGGCAGGCGGCGCCGTGCAGGAAGTCGGCGGGTGCTTGCGGGAGGCGTTCGGCGCACAGCGGGTCGGACGAGCAGTGCCGCGCGTCGGCGAGGGCGCGGCGGGTCAGCCGGACGAGCTGGTCGGGCTCGGCCAGGGAGACGAGCCCGCCGAGGGTGCCTTCGGCGTCGGGGACCGCCGTGTAGATGAGGATGCCGCTGCGGTGCGGATCGTCGTCGGTGCCGGAGTAGATGCGTTCGGACAGGCTCGCCGAGCTGTATCCGCATTCGAGGGAGATCGTGCGGATCAGCAGGTGGGAGAGGGGGTGCAGGGCGATGAAGCGGGCGCCCGGCCAGTGCGCCATCTCGTCGAAGTCCGACATGGTGGCGATGCGGTCGGAGTAGCGGTTGCGGCGGTGCCGTGCGTACGCCTCGCGGTGCAGGCGCATCGCCTCGGTTTTCTCGACGCGCTCCTCCCACGCCTGAAGGAGGTCTTCGGGGACCTTGAGGAAGATGCCCTCGCCGCGCACCTCGCTGGCCGGCACCCAGGCGGGCTTGGACCTGGATAGCTGGACGAGTTTGACGAGGTTCGGGTCTTCGGGGTCCGGGGCGTCCAGCCGCGTGAAGCCGATCAGGGCGCGAACCTCACGGAGCCTCTCGGCTTGGACGACGTCGGCGTAGATGCCGGTCAGTTCGTCCGGGACGGGCTGGAAGGCGCGACGGAGGGTGAAGTCGTCGTTCGGGTCGGGCAGCTTGGCGGCGGAGAACACCTCCCACTCCGCAGTGCGCAGGTCGGGGTTCTTGTCCGCCTTTTCATCGCGCGCTCCTTCGAGCTTGGCGCGATGCCTGGCGACCGCCTCGGAGATCTCCTCCTCGCTCCACTGGTCGAGTTCCTTGAAGGCCGGCGCGTTCTCGCGGGCCCACGCGTACATCGCCTCGGGGAGGTCCTTGATGGCGCCCCAGTTCTTCTCGACCTTGGCGTCCAGCGCGCTTGCGCCCGATTGCGGGACGGCCAAGGCCGCGAGGCCCTTGGCGAACCACTGGTTGGAGGCGCCGACGACAAGGAGCTTCGGACGCTTGTCGCAGCCCTGCGGGTCGAAGGTGGCCAGGTGCGGATGGCGGCCCCGGCAGCTGGGCAGGTTCTCCTCGCCCCGCTTGCCCTGCGCGTCGCGGATGTTGCGGTGCTCCCCGCAGTTCACGCATTTGATCTCGACGTTGGCGCCGAGGTTGCCGCCGCGGTCCTCCATCCGGAGCCGCGGGTGGCTGGCCTTGACGCACGTCTCGCCGCGGTGCACGAAGTGCGCGTACGGGAAGTCGTCGAGGTGCCCGTTGGTGCAGGTCAGCACGAATCGGGCCGCCACCGCCAGGGGCTTGCGCTTCTTGCATTTCTCGTGGAAGAAGCGGGCTTCGTGCGGCTTGCGCGGCTTGGTGTTCTCGAAGCGGAAGATGCCCGAGTCGAGGCCGCCCAGCTCGTTGCAGTGGGTGCAGCGCAGCCAGCCGGGGAAGGGCGCGACGGGCACGCCGATCCTGGACGCCGGACCCATCGGGTCCTTGTCGAGGCCCTCCATCCAGGGGGCCGGCATCAGTTTCTGGACGCTCTTGCCGATGCTCTGCTGGACGGCGGCGAGCAGGCGCGGCTCGGCGATCGGCATCGCCTCGGGCAGGCCCTGGTGGTTCCAGTCGTCCAGGCCCTTGACCAGGACGGAGAAGTTCGGCAGGTCGACCAGTGCCCCGACGCCGCTGGTGAACATGAGGTGGCTCGGGCGGACGCTGCCGACGCGGCGGCGGAAGATCGCGGGCTCGGTCATCGGGTCTCCCGTCCGGTCGCGGCGTCGAGGGTGGACTGTCCGAGTTCGTCGCCTTCGGGCTCGTCCTCGTCGGGTTCGGCGGGCGGGCCGAACGACCAGTCCGGTTCGTTGTAGAGGGGGTGGTAGATCGCCTCGCCGCCCGGGAACAGCAGGTTGATCTCGTTCTCGGTCTCCCGCATGGACATGCCGGCGGTCATCGTCTCCCACCGGCCGCTGCCCGCCTTGCGCAGCAGCCCCTTGATCGTCTGCTTGTTCCAGGTTCCGTCCTGGTAGCCGAGCCGGGCGCTGCCGCCGGACTTCTGGCTCTCCCACGCGTCCAGGACGACCTGGACCCGCTCGTTCATGTAGTCGCGTCCGCGCGTTCCGGCGACGGCTTCGGCGCGGTCCAGCATCCGGTCGATGATCTCCTGGACGCGGGGGTCGGACCGGTCGACGTCGAACGCGTCGGGGTTGCGGGAGAACTCGTCGGCGGCGTGCCGGACCGCGGCGACCAGCGTTCCGGCCGTGCCCCGGTCGAGGGAGCGGCGCGTGTAGGGCGTGACGGAGAGGGCTTCGACCTGCCGGTAGAAGGTGGAGTGGTAGTGCTCGAAGTCCTCGTAGTGGGCGAGGTCGCGGGGACGTGACCAGTTGTAGAGCGTGACGACCAGGCCGGGGCGTTCGGCGTCGCGCCCGACGCGGGAGGACGCCTGGATGTACTCGGCGGTGTTCTTGGGCTGCCCGACCATGACCATCAGGCCGAAGCGGGACACGTCCACGCCGACCTGCAGCATGGAGGTCGCGAGCACCACGTCCACCGGCTGGAGCCCGTCGCGGCCCCGGTCGTAGAACCGCTGCGCGAGCGGATGGGCGGGGACGACCTTGGCCTTGGAGTCCCGGCGCTCCTGTAGATGCCGCCGCATGTCGTTCACCGTCTCGGCGCGGCGCCGGCTGGTGTCGAGGTCGGGGTCGAAGCCGTGCTCCAGCAACTTGAGCACGTCGCTGATGTCACCGGACGAGATGCGGGACGTCAGCTCCTGGATGGTCAGCATGCCGCCACGCTGCACGATCCGGTCGGACAGCCCCTTGGCCCTGCCGTGCCGGCGGACGCGTGTCGTCACGTCGTCGTCCAGGTACCGGCGCATTCCGGCCAGCTCCCGGGTGGCGTTGAAGTAGCCGACCATCGTCATGTACGGGTCGGCGGGTTCGCCGTACTTGTCGAAGAGCGTCTGCCCGGCGAGCAGCAGGATCTCGGCGAGCCTGATCTCGGCCGACTTGATGCGGACGCCGTGCGCGCAGATGCCCAGGTATCTCCGCCCCGGCGTCTTCCGCGTGATCGGTTCCTGGCGGGAGAAGAAGGTGTCGGCGACGTCGATGACCTGCGGCGGGAACACGGCCAGCTCGCGGCCGAAGACGCCGCGGACCTGCTCGCGGGCCCGCTTGGTGGTGGCGGTCGACGCGACGATCTTCGGGCCGGTGCGGCTTCCCCGGTGCGGCCAGGACGACAGTTCCGCGACGGCCGCCTCGAACAGGCCGACGGTCGTGCCGAGCGCACCGGAGATGAGATGCAGCTCGTCCTGGATGATCAGGTCGGGCGGGCGGAGCCGCATGACGGGACGGGCGCTGACGGCCGGCAGCGGGCCCTTCTTGTTGTGCTTGCTCGCGCACCCGGTCTTGTCGTCGAGGTCGTCGTGGCGGAAGCCGTGCCGGTCGCAGTGACTCCGGGTGCGTCCGAACAGGATCCCGGCGTAGCCCCTCCAGGGGAGCTGGGCCAGCTTGTCGACGGTGGCGATGACCAGGCTCGGCGCGTACCGGTAGATCTCCTCGTCCACGGTCAGGATCGGCAGCCCCTCGCCCGCGGCCACCTTGCGCGAGAACGGGCAGGCGTCCCCTTCACCGCGCGGGCAGTAGAGCAGGATGCGGCGCCGGTCGTCGTCGATGTGCAGGTCGCGTTCGGCGCGCAGCCCTTCGCCGCACCAGGGGCAGGCGAGCGTCTGCAGGACGTTGGCGCGGTGGCCGCTTCCCTGGTCGCGGGCCTCGATGATCTGGTCCTTGGCGTCCTCGAACCAGTTGGGCGACACTCCTGCGCCGACCCACAGCCCGATGCGGAACCGCTCGTCCCCCCACGTGGCCGGATCGCGCCGCCGGATGACCTCGGCGGCGCACACGAGGGCGGCGGCCCGCTGGAACTGCTGGGCGGTGAGCAGCCGGAGCGTGTACCGCATGAGGACGGCGACGCCGGCCATTCCGTCGCGGGCGTCCTCGGCCGTGCCGAGCGTGCGCTGTAGCCGCCGGATCGCGAACGTGTAGGCGGTCAGGCCCAGGTACGCCTCGGTCTTGCCACCGCCGGTCGGGAAGAAGAGCAGGTCGACGAGGGCGGCGGCGTCGGCCGTGCGCTCGGGGTGGCCGGGGTCGGTCAGCGACGGCAGGTTGAGCAGGACGAACGCGAGCTGGAACGGGCGCCAGCTCGCGGCCTTCTCCCCCTGCGCGTCGATCTGCCGGAGTGCCTCGCCATAGCCGAGGCCCTCTTCGCGGTGCGGGACGAGCGCGGTGTGGCGGCGCTGCAGGGCCATCGCCTCGTTGGCGAAGTGGAAGGCGGCCAGGGCTTCCTTGTGCCCGGGACTGGTCTCGTCGGACAGCAGCCTGATTCCGGCCTCGATGCGGTTGGCCGCTCTTCGCGCGTCGTGGACGGCCCTGCGCGCGGCATCCTTGAGCCCGTCCGGCAGCCCCGGGATCTCGGCTTCCCGCGCGTCCAGCCAGGTGTTGTAGCCGTCGACCAGGGGTTGGAGGCCCTGCTTGAGCTGCGCGGGTACGGCCTTGGCGAGGACGTCCATGGACAGCGTGACGTGCTCCAGCGGGGTGCCGGGCCCGGTCGGCGCGATGGTCGCGGGCACGTTGTGGACCGGCAGCCAGGTGGTGGTGAGCCGGTGCGCGGTCCGCTGCCCTTCCGCGACGTCGGGGTGGACGGCGACGTTGCGTCCGGCGGCGTACCGGCGCTCGTTGCGGTACAGCAGCCGCAGGTGCAGCTCTTCCGCGTCGTCCCCGACGGCCTGGAGGTCGTCGGCCGGGTCGTCCACGGGCAGGAAGACGGCCTTCGCGCCGTCGAGAGCCGTCACGGTCAGCTCGGGCTGGAACAGCCACGCCGTGTCCTTGTTGCCGGTCGGCTCCGTCTGCTGGTTGACGAGGGCGACCTCCACGACGCGCCTGCCGTCCCGCGGCCGGACGTTCACGCTGAGCAGCACGCCGGGCGCGTCCTCGTGCGCCCCGGTCAGCGGGATCTTGTAGGACTCCTCCGCGTCGAGCCGCACCTCCTTCTCGTGCGTGACCGGCTCCCGCGCCCAGACCCGGACCTTCTTGCCGTCCTCGCCTTCCTGCTCGTGCTGGTCGTAGCGCCCCCAGGTCGCCGTGACCGCGACCGCGTCCACATCGTCGCCGACGCAGAAGGACAGCCCCATGGACGACGCCCAGATCTTGCCGAGCGTCTGCGGGGTGACGACCTCCGGAAGCCCTCCCTCGGCCGCGTCCCCGTCCACGCCGGTCTCGGTGTCGGGCACCTGGTCGGCGTTCTCGATCGTGGACGCCGGCGAGGGCCGCGGCCCCAGCATCCCGACGAGGTACCGCTCGCGCGGGCCCATCGCCTTGGGCTTGAACTCCTCCGTCGGCCCGTCCCACGGCCCGAGCAGGTCTCGCCGGACGAGCTCCTCCAGCCCGTCCCGCACCTCGAACGACGTGCCACGCGTGAACGCCTGCGGCACGTCCAGCGGCGGCTTCATCTCTGCGGGCTTCCCTTTCACCAGCGAGAGCTGCACGTCCCCCGGCTGCGGGAACAGCCCGCCGTCGTCCTCGGTCACGCCGCGCCTCCGACCTCTCGATTCCGTGTACACGCTACACAAGCACAGCCCGCCGACACTCTGGCGGCGCCCGGCCTCTCAAAGCCTCCGCGCGACCGGTGTCGGCCACCCCGGGACTGTCTGCGAACGAAACGCCGAACAGCCGATTCACTGAGAATTCCCGGCCGTGATCTGCGTCTCTATGCAGCAACTGACGCACCTGCAGGACCACACATTTATGGACAGAAACTCCGAAAGTAGACAGGTCCATGCCCGCCCGTTTCGGCAGGCACGGCAACCGCGACGCGAAACATGTTCGGGTTACGGCCGCGCGGACACATCCGGAAAGCCGACCATTTGTGACCGAAATGGAAGTTAATGTTCCCTGGCCGCGACCTACCTGTGTGCGATAGCCCTGGAAGATCCGCGATTACCATCCCATAATGAGACCTGAATAAGGGACACGGGCGACCGCAGCAGACCGGGAAGGGCAGCGACATGGATCCCGCGCTGGCAGGGCTCGCCGGCGCGGTCGCGGCGGCCCTCGTGGACGCCATGACGACCGATTTCTGGGGCACCGCGAGGACCCGGCTCGCACGGATCGTCGGCCGCGGCGCGCAGGCCGCCGAGTCGGACCTGACCCGGGAACTCGAGGAGTCGGCGGGCAGGGTCAGCCGGAGACTCCCACCGGACCAGGCGGCCATGTCGGCCGAGCAGGCGAGATGGACGGCTCTGCTGACGGCTTTCCTCGCCGAGCACATGGAGGCTTCGGCTGAACTCCAGGACTTCGTCAGGCACATCCGGGAGGCATTACCGGACGCGGACACCGTCCACGTCGTGCAGAACATCACCACCGGGCGGAACGCATTCATCGCGGGCCGGGACCAGCACATATCCCTGACCTTGGACGACGATGGGTGAGGAGCTGGAACGTCCGGCTCCCACCCAGCAGGTGTGGGCGAGACGCGACGCGTTCGTCGCGGCCAGAGACATCTATGTCACCGCGGTGCTGGGGAGCACGCCGCAGTCATCCCCCGCCGCGGGAAGTGGCCTCAAGCGCGAACGGCCGCTCTTCGTCCAGTACACGAATCCGGAAATCCTGGCGTGCTACGGCATCGACGTCGGCGAAAGGCATGCGGCGCTCACGCTGACCCAGGCACTGGACGCCACACGGCTGGCCCTGCTGCTGACCGAGCGGCACCTCCTCATCCCCGCGTCCTACATCTTCGAGATCCCCTGGTACCCGATCTTCCTCGGGTGCGTGGAGCCGCTGGTGCGGGCGGGCGCCCTCCGCTACGTCGCCCCGGTCCCCGACCTCGCCGACTACCGGGAGATGAAAGTCCACGAGTACCGCCGGGACCGGAACAACCCCTACCGTCACGCCGGGTTACAGGGCATCTGCGCCGATCCCGATTTCCGCTGGGCTCCCCGGCACGGCGGCGGAACGGCCGCCGGAATCGGCGAGTTGTGGCGCGCGGCTCTGCAGCCCGGCGGTGCACTGCACCATGTCGCGCGCGGGACCGCACGCAGATGGCACCGGCCGCGGGGACGGGCCGAACGGCTGCTCGCACGAACCCCTGAACGGCTTGAAGGCCAGGCGTTCATCGCGCGGTTCGTGGAACGCACGCTGCCCGTGCCTCTCTCACCCGCCGAAAGCACCTCGCTCGCCTTCTTCCTTTCCCGCGCCTACCTGCGCAGCTACCTCCTCGACCTGGACGCCGCCATCCTCACCGACCTCCCCGCAGGCGACCTGACCTGCGGGCTCAGCCGCAGCTCAGCGGACATGGACGGCAGACTCCGCTCGGCGCGGCGGCTCGACACGGTGCTGCACTGGCTCGGCATCGCGGATTTCGTCCACCGCATCGCCGAGTGGGACGAACTGCTGCGGCTGCGCTCCCTGCCCGCGTTCGGACTCGTCATCGACCGGGCCTACGACGAAACCTCGCTCGACGCGCTGCGGATCGCCGTCCTGGCGGTACGCGGATCACGCGAATTCCGGCTCGCCCGCACCTACGCCGAGGCGAAGTCGAACGTGCAGGCCGTGGCCGGCACCATGGCCGATTTCACGCTCAATGGCAGAACAACATGGAGAGACGATCGATGAACATATCCATATACTGCTCCGGCTCCATTATGAAGGGCGCGGCGGACGAGAAGAAGCTCTGCTGGTCCGACATCGAGCGGCGGGAGGTCGCCAAAGGCGCGTCCCCGCGCGAGGTCGTCTTCCTGAACCCGGACGACCCCATCACCGACCCGTCCAACACACTCGGGCAGTTCGGCCGCGACATGTACCAGGTGATGGTCGCGACGGCGGTCGTCGTGGACGCCCGGGAACGGCGCGGCATCGGCATCGGGGTGGAGATGTCCGCCGCGGCCCTCCTCGGCACCCCGATCATCGTCGTCGCCCCCCGCAACTCCAAGTACCGGGCGGACGAGCTGGAATACCGCGGTGTCCTCGTCCGCGACTACGTCCACCCGCACGTGGCCGCGCTGGCGTCCGCGGTCGTCGACGATTTCGTGACCGCCGGGGAGCTGCTCCCCGAGCTGGCACCGCAGAAGGTCCGCGATGTTGACCACATGCCCCAGTGGCTCGATGAGGCAATCACGGAGTACCGCGACAACGTCCTGCCCGGTGACCCGCCCATGCTGGCCGCCCTGGAGCGCCTGCACGAGCCGTCGCTCGCCAGAGGACGCTGACCGTTGATCACCGAGCTGGAACGGAGCAGCGCGGAACTCGTCGGGGACGACCCACGGCTCTATCTCGTCCACAACGAGGCCCTTGAGGACTTGCTCTTCGATCGCAACCTCATGGGCGCCGGGTTTCGCGCGGCCTGCCTCCGTTCCAGCCGGTGGTTCATCGCCCATCTGGCCGACGAGTACCTGTCCGAGGAGACCGCCGAACTGGTGATCCTCAGCAAGGGCCTCGCCTACCAACTCGCGGAAGCCGTCTCGGCGGAGACGGGCCACAATCTGCCCACCAACCTGATCGCCACGTCCCGGACGGCGGTCGCCCACGACACGGCGCGGATCGACGTCCCGTACTGCTGCTTCGAGGCGCCGGCCGAGACCCTGCTCATCGGTGACACCGTCGCGTCCGGCGAGACGATCATCACCGCGCTGCGCCGCTTCCTGGACGTCCACCCGCTCCGGCGCGTCTTCGTCATCTCCTATGCGGGGACGCTCGTGGGCGCCACCAGAATCGCCGAGTTCTGCACGAGCCAGGGCATTGAGGCGACGTTCCTGTACGGCCTCGCTGCGTTCGGCCTGGGAGACAACGGCTTCGACCTGTCGTTCCTCCACCCCGACACGATCACGCGGGCCCGCTATGCCGAGCGGGCCCGCGAGCAGTTCGCCGGACGGCCGGTGTCGGCGGTCGGCTGGGATTTCGGCTCCCAGGCCATGGCCCCGCGCAAGTACCGGCATCTGAGCTGGGTGGAGTCGGAGATCTGGGACCTCACCGGCGAGGACTGCTTCAAAGTCGCCGAAGCACCCGGCGACTGGTCAGAACTGGCCCACGAGCGTGCCGCCTACGAGCACGCCCTTGGCCGTCTGCCCGTGCGTACGGACCCATGAGCGCCAAGCCCCGCCCGCAAGGCAGGCGCGGGGTTGCGGCTCCCCGCCCTCACAATCCATTGACCCTTCTCAGTCTCTCTGACTGATGCTGCTGGATGCGGCGTAGGAGCTGCCTCTTCGCCTTGCGCCGTTCACGGCTGTTGCTCACGGGGGCCTTCGCCAGTTCACGCGCCAGGAACCGCTTCCACTCCACTTCCGCGACCTCTTTCCGAGATTCGCGGTCGCTCGCCCCGCCGCCGGCTCCGCTGACCGTCATGGCCCGCTTGCGCCGGCCGTCGACCCAGTACTCACTCGACCCCATACCAACCTCACCAGGGCGAACGTCACTTGCGAGGCACTATAAGCACTGTGAACTCAATCTTCAAGAGGTTTGCCGACCGCTTGTGAGGCCACCTTGATCAGCGGTCCGGTTGCGCCCGCCCTTCTTCGCCTTCTGTCGTGAAGACCAGCGGTGACCTCGGCCGCGTACCGCTCATGGTTCAGCTCAAGCAGCCGATCGACGCCGCCTCATCGATCATCTCGTGGAGCTGGCGCAGCTCCACGATGTCCGTTTCCATGCACGTTGGGTCGTGCACCATGTTGTAGGTCTTGGTGAACCCGGCCGAGCATTGAGACGAACGCGCGGACGACGTCGCGTTCCGCCGCCTCGCGCCAGTCGGCCGCAGTCGAACACGGCCGTGGTGGTGACGCCGCCGCGCGGGGCCCACATGAGGGCCTACCAGCGTCCGTCGCAGGCACCGAGGCCGGACCGGCGCCGGGGTCAGGAGGGCGGCGTCCGGGAGTTCGAGAGGCAGAGACCGAATGGGGCGGCGCGGGGTCGCTTGGGGCGAGCGTGAGGCGGCGTCCTTGGCAGCGGGCCGTGGTGCGAGTGGCCACGGACCAAGCATGGAGTCGCTGACGGCGGCACAGAGGCAGCGACGGCGCAGAACCCGATGGAGCCAGCCACGCGACAGGGTTGCGTCGATCAGCGAGATCCCCCGGCCCCGACACCTTCGTTGAAGGTGCGGAGAACCGGATGGAAGAGGCCGTCCTCGAAGATGTCGCCGCGCCGGTTCTCACCCGGTCCGTGCCGCGTCATCCGACCACCCTGCTGCCGCACCTCGCTCACACGCCTCTGGCGCCTCACGCACGCGCGGGCGGAGGAGGAACGGTGCGACGGCCTCGGACGAGCGTCAGGACATCGGGCGGGACGGGACGGTCAGCGGGCGGAGTGCTGCTTGACCTGCTCGACCAGACCGGCGAACTGCGCAACGGACAAGGTGAGGTGCCCCCCATCCGGGTCCTTGCTGTCCCGCACCCCGATCCCGGCCCCTGGCGAAAGACGTCCCAGCTCAACGCAGTGTTCGTCGTTGACACCGCTGCTGTGGGTGCTCTTGCGCCACTGAACGTTCATGTGTACTGCTCCAAGTACCGCTCGACGAGGGCGCGCGAGGCATCTTCCGGGAGGGCCTTCGCGCCGATGCGATCAAACGTAGCCCACAGATCCCTTATCTCGTTGGGCGCCTCGATGAGCCGTCCGCCGTACTGGGCACCCGCATAGGCGACGTCCCTGCTCTCCATGCTGATGATCTGGAATGGACCATCGAAGCCTTCGTGTGCACCGGCCGAAGGCGGGACGAAACGGATGATGACGTTGGGAAGGTCCATCATCTGCCGGAGGTGGATGAGCTGTGCCTTCATGACCGGCGGGCCACCGACGCAAGCACGAAGCGCCTCCTCATCGAGGATCACGTAGAAGAACGGCGGGTTATCTCGATCAAGGAGAACCTGCTGACGGGCGAGGAGCCTGGCCACGGTGTCGTCGGGATCCTGGGGCCTTCCAGCCGTGGCGAGGGCGCGCATGTAGTCCTCGGTCTGAAAGGGCCTGGGGAGCGTCTTGCCGTGGTAGAGCCTGAGCGCGTCGGCCTGTTCCTCGTAACGGAGGAACTGCCGTCCCCAATCGGGGTCATGGGCATTTCGGGCAAACCAGAGCAGCAGTTGCAGAAGCCTACCGGTGCCATATTTCTCGTCAAGCTTCGCAAGCTGGTCCTCCTGCGGACGCTGCCTGCCTGCCTCAATGTTCGAAACAGTCGACCGCGTGACACCAATGATTTTTCCGCACTGAGTCAGCGAAAGCCCTGCCTTCTCGCGTAGAAACCGCAGGTAGAAGGCCAGAAGGTGCCAGAGGGAGATCTTGGGTTCTAGGGGATCACGGACGATGGGCATCGGCATCTCCTGTTTGGCTTTGTTTTCGTAACAGGAAAACCTTAGAACGTTCCGGTGATCCTTGTCCCAGGAAATCGGAATCTCGGGCAAGGACAGGACGATGGCGATGACGGCGACCGCAGAGCCGATCATGTCCCTTATGGGCACACCTTCCGCGGTGGGGCTGGCGCGTACCTTCACGGACGCACAGATCCGCAAATGGGACTACTCGCGCATTCTCGACAGCGCGCTTCTCATCGTCTCGGAACTCGTCACGAACGCGGCCCGCCAGACGCCGGACGAGGAGATCCGTCTCCAGCTCAGCCGGGACGCCTTCGGAATCATCATCGCCGTCTGGGACGCCGACCACGAGTTGCCCAAGGCCAAGCCGATGACCGAGCTCACCCTCGAAGACCTCGACCTGTCCGAGGAGGCGTTCGACGACAACGGCGGCTGGGGCTTGCACATCGTCCAGGCCATGTCCGCCAAGTGCGGCGTCACCGCCGACCCGGCCGGCGGCAAGTGGGTCTGGTCGCGGATGCACCCGTAGCGGCAATCCAGGCACGACCCTCGACGGGAGGTAGCACGAGGATGGCCATTGATCGTCTGACGGCCATGAGCGGACGGCGCTCGGCACTGACCGCTCTCGACAAGGCCGTGCACAAGCACGGCGGGATGTCGTGCGGCATCGTCCCGCGCAGCGGCACACCCGTGCTGTACGTGATCAACACGGAGTCGCCGAGCAAATTCACCGAGATCGGCGCCGACTTCATCGGTGGTACCTGGATGTTCACCTGGGCGCCCACCGGCACAACGATCGGCGCGGCCAACTCCCCCACGCAGATCGCCGAGACGATCGCCCATGCCCTCGGGGCTCACCTCGGGATTCGTCCATGATGGGCGGCGAGTTCACAGAGTTGGCACAGCTCATCCTCCTCTTCGGGACGGTGTGCCTGCTCTTCGGAGCCATGGCGGGTTACGTCCTGGGACCGGGCCTGGTGTACCGAACCCGGCGACTGCTCCGGAGGCTGCGCCGATGAGCCCCCCGATCACGACCGCCGAGGTGGCCCCGCCTTGGAGAACACCAGGGCCGCCTACCAGGAGCCTCTCCGGCTCCGTCGCCTCGGCGAACGATCGTGGCTACCGCAGTAGCCGAGCCCGAGCCGGCGGAGCTGAACGACGACGCCGCCTCGCCAACTAGACCCCTCCGGGCGGACGGAGTTCCGAGCGCGGCACATGGCCGTCCGTCCGGAGGTTCCAGTGCGGTTCACCAGCCGCAACGACACACTCAAGGAGAACACGATGGGCAAGCACGACAAGGACAACAGCGACGGGAAGACCAGCACCGACGGGAACAAGCCGCAGGGCGGGTCCCGTGGGAGCGGTGACAAGACCAACGGCAACCCCACCGACGGGAAGCGTAAGTGACCGACTGGCACGAGATCATCGGCGCGGTGCCCCGGCGTTCGTTCACACCCGATGTGGTGTGGGCGGACCTGGGGCCCGGCCCCTGGGCACGCATTGACCGCGCGACCGACCCCGCCCAGTGGGACGAGGTCGTGGCGCTCGACCAGCCCTTGGTGACGCAATTCGAGGACGGCCGAACCGAGGGTGAAGGACTGGCCAGTTCGTCGCTGTCCATGCCGACGATGGTGGTCGAGTTCTTGGAACAGCTCGACCCCTTCGACAACCATCGCGTCCTGGACATCGGCACGGGGGCGGGATGGACGGCCGCACTGCTGTCCGCCCGCGTCGGTGCTCCCAACGTCACCACAGTGGAGGTCGACGCAGGGCTCTCGGCTAAGGCCGCCGCACGACTCAAGTCGGCCGGCTACGGACCTCGCACCATCGTCGGTGACGGCGCAGACGGATGGCCCGAGGGCGCTCCCTACGACCGAATACACGCAACATGCGCGGTACCGCGTGTGCCCAATGCCTGGGTGGAGCAGACGCGCCCCGGCGGCGTGATCGTGACCCCGCTCTCAGCGGGGTACGGCTGCGGCGCCGTCCTACGCCTCGACGTGCTCGACGACGGCACGGCCGTGGGCAGATTCAGCGGATCGGCCGACTACATGGTGATGCGCGCACAACGCCCTGCCTACGGCTCGGCCCGATCATGGGCACAAGCCGTCCAGAGGAACGTCCGAGTGAGCCGCACCCGACTGGACCCCCGCTCGCTGCCCTACGGCCCGGTGAGCATCGACTTAACCATCGCGGCACTCGTACCGGGCGTGATCTCGAAGTTCTACACCGAAGCCGACGAGGCGACGCTCTGGATCCTGGACCGTGAGTCCCACGAGGGCGCGTGGGCCTCGGTCGACTACGAGCCCGGCCAACCCGACTACGAGGTTCAACAGGCAGGCGACCGCTCCCTATGGGACGAGACCGAAGCCGCCTACCTGCAATGGCTCAAGTGGGGCCGCCCGGACATCACCCGCTTCGGAATCACCGTCACACCCGACGAGCAAACAATCTGGCTCGACACCCCGGCCAACCCGATCTGAGCCGCAACACCCCGCCCCCTGCCCCGGTCACCCCAGGCCGGGGCAGGTTCTCCTGGGCCTCTACTGATCGGGGTCCCCGACGCGGCAAGGGTGGACGCGCTGATGCACGGTTGCAAGGCCTGGACGCGGTGCCGTCTATACGATCGGAGTGCGTTGGTTCCCCGGCTCGCACGACGTCCGGATGTGGACCTGTTCCCATGAATTGCCTTATCTCATCACCCGGTCACGTTGGTCAGGAATTCCCATGGCGTCCCAGCAGTTCGAGCCCCCTTCGGGCACCCGCGACTTCCTCGCCGGTGCGCTGCGCACCCGCGAGCACGTCTTCGCGGCGATCCGCGGGGTGTTCGAGCGGTACGGCTTCGAGCCGGTGCAGACGCCGGCGTTCGAGCGGTTGGAGACTCTGACCGGCAAATACGGCGACGAAGGCGACAAGCTAATCTTCAAGATCCTGCGGCGCGGGGAACATGAGGCCACCGGCGAAGCCGATCTCGCGCTCCGCTACGACATGACCGTCCCGTTGGCCCGGGTCGTCGCAAGCTACGGCTCACAACTTCCGACACCGTACAAGCGGTATGCGATGGGGCCGGTGTGGCGGGCCGACCGTCCGGGCAAGGGACGGTTCCGCGAGTTCGCGCAGTGCGACGTGGACGTGGTCGGGTCGGCGTCCCCACTGGCCGACGCCGAAGTAGTGTGCGCGCTCACCGACGCACTCGACGCTGTCGGCGTGCGTGGCTATCGGGTGCTGGTGAACTCGCGGCAGGCGCTGTCGGGTCTGCTGGAGGTTTATGGCGTTCCCGCCGACCTCGGCGGCGGGGTCCTGATCACCCTCGACAAGCTCTCTCCGGAGAAGGTCGCGGCCGAACTGGTGGACACCCGATCGCTGGCACCCGACATCGCCGATGCGCTCGTGGGTGACCTGACGGCCGCCGATGCCGTGGAGCGGATGCAGACAACGCTTAAGGACAGCGAGGCTGGACGTGCGGGTCTGGAGGAGATCGGCCGCCTACTGCAATTGGCGTCCCCGAAGGTGGGCGAGGACCGGATCGCGTTCACCCCGAGCCTGGTCCGGGGGCTTGACTACTACACCGGGGTGATCTTCGAGGTGGTCGCCGAAGGCATGCCAGGCTCGATCGCCAGCGGCGGGCGCTACGACAGGTTGATCTCCGCGCTCGGGGGCCCGGACGTCCCGGCCTGCGGCGGCTCGCTCGGTGTCGAGCGGATCATCGGCCTGCTGGGAGACGACGAGGGCGACGCGCACCGGATCGACGTCGCGGTCACGGTGATCGCTGAGGACACCGCGCCCGAGGTCATGGGTTTCGCCGCACGATTGCGGGACGCCGGCATGCGGGCCGAGGTGTATCTGGCCGCCAGCCGCAAACTCGCCAAGCAGCTGAAGTGGGCCGCAGACCGTAAAGCGCGGTTCGCACTGATCTACGGGGCATCCGACGAGGAGGCGGGGGTGATCACGGTGCGGGACATGGATTCCGGAGAGCAGGCCCAAGTCCCGACCGACCAGCTTGCCGCGTATCTCACTGGGAGATGCGCGCCGCCGAGGTAACTCCACGATCCCCGTCGACTTGCGGCGTGTTGCCCTTATGGAGGGGCCGATAGGGGCAACACGCCGCAACTCAACGATCCGGGATCAACGATCTGGCTACGAGTTGGATGCCTTTTGCGTACGGGCTTAATTGTGGATCATCGACGGGCGTAGGACTTCAAGGTGAGATCCCCCCGAGAGGTGCCCGATAGTCTAAGAAAACGGCCATTCCGGATTGCGGAAGCTCAGAGCGCCGGGCTGACCGCCAAGGAACTCCGTTCCTTGCAATATAGGCGCATATTCTACGATGTGTACGTCCAGTCTGATCTGCCCGATAACCTCGGGCTTCGCTGCGACGCGGCGAGGTTACTCCTTCCATCCGCCGCGGTCTTCTGCGGCGTGACGGCCGCACGGCTCTATGGCGTCCCGGTGCCTGACCGGGACATGCGCATCCACGCCGCCGTCCCGTCCGCCAGCTCAACGGTCCCCCGAATCAAGGAACTGCGGGTCCACAGCTACACCATTCCGCCAGCGCATCTGCGCCTGCGGGACGGCCGGCAGGTAGTCAGCCCGGAGCGCCTCTTCCTCGAACTCGCAGCGGCAGTGCCGCGCATGGACCTGATCATCGCTGGTGACCACATGCTGCGGCACGGGCTCACCACGCGATCACGGCTCAACAACTTCCTCAACGAGGACTGCTACAGGCGTCGCGGGGTCAGACGGTCCAGGTTCGCGATGCCGCACCTGGACGAGAAGAGCGACTCGCCACCAGAGACGAGGCTGCGGATCCTCATCGTGGACGCGGGCCTCCCTCGTCCCGTCGTCAACCAGGACGTCGTCACCGAGCGAGGCGTCTGGCTCGCTCGGCCAGACCTCTCGTACCCGGCGCTCAAGATCGCGATTCAGTACGAGGGCGCTCACCACCAGCAGGACTACAAGCAGTACAGCTACGACATCGAACGCGACGGGCGTCTGATCGAGCATGGCTGGATCGTCATTCGCGTCAACAAGGACGGCCTGTTCCGCAGCCCGAGGACCGTCCTCAACCGCATCCGAAAGGCCATCGCCGACCGCTCCCCCGCCTGACCCCCATCGACTTGCGGCGTGTTGCCCTTATAGGCGTCCCCATAAGGGCAACACGCCGCAGATCAACGAGTCAGAAGAGCCCGTCCTGCTCACTGGCTTTTGGGCGCTTCTTCCCCTTCTTGTCGTGCAGGCCGGCCGCGACCTCGGCCGCATACCGCTCATGGTTCAACTCAAGCAGCCGATCCACGAACTCCCGCCACATGACATGGCCAACGGTGTACCGCGTATCGCGTCCGATGTTGTGGTGCCCGTGGTCGAGCTGCGCGATCAGATCGTCCCACCCATACGCCCGACACACGGCTTTATCGATCGCTTTGTGTATCCCACGCAACTGTGCGATATCCGTATCGCTGCACTCCGGGTCGTGGACGAGGTTGTATGTCTTAGTCAGACCAGCCTGACGCGCCAGCATGACGTCCGCCCGGAACTGATCGAGCTTAGCCCCAAGCTCCCGCATCTCCTGCGTCATTTCCGGCAACGGCAACGTCTCGAAGACATCCGAGGGTGTATAACGGAGGTCCGCCTTCATTGAAGAGGCTCGCGATACTGCCCACCAGTAGTGAGCTGAACTACTCAGCAGAGCCAACATCGCAGTATCGTCTGTCGGAAAGACTGCGAGAGAGTCTGAAAAAACCTTACCCGTCCGAGTCGAAATAGGCATCACGGTTTTACTGACTCGCGTGATCACAATCACTCGGCCGAGACCGGCGATCGCTTCTTCCAGTTCGGGACGCTGACGGAAGAATCTCCACCAATATCGACGCCCATATTCATCTTTTTGCTTCATCCGCTCAGGTCTAACCTCTCTGGCCACCTGAGCAAAGCAGTCAATATATTGGGCCGCTTGATTCTCAGGCCAGTCATGGAAGTTGATGATCCAGCGACTGGGAGAGCAGTCTGCCCGTGTGTTCACATCTTGGCCGCTAAGATACGGGAAAATGACGTCACGATTCTGAACGTCATCATGAATAAGCCCATGAGCCCGCTCTTCACTCATAGTGAATCCCATACCCATGGCGTACTGGCCGATATAGACCCTGCCATAATTGGAGGCTAGAGGCCGGGCGGGGCCGTCGATCCTTGATCCAGGAGCCAACGATGAGTTGATCCTGAGCACAGCCGTACCGTCTACTACCCGTCTCGCGGTCTTGCCGAGAGTAGCCGCACTCGTCCATACCGCACAGTATTCAAGCACCGCACCTTTCGACGGCCACGGCTTGGACTTAATCGCCTGCCGAATCTCTACCCCTTTAGCGACTACTTGATCTAGCCCGACCTCCCGAGTATCCCCCTGGGCAAGGGTATTCGTTGCAATAAGACCCGTCTGACCGGAAGAGCTAATCAAATGATGCGCTCTCAAAGTGAAATAGGCGATCAAATCCGCGTGTCCACGAACACCTAGCCCGAGAGTATTCACGATGTATTCTCTATAGGCAGTCCCGGCGACCCCGCTAATTTTCTTTCCACCAAGGAAAGGTGGGTTGCCGATGATGGCGTCAAAACCACCCTGTTCGAAGACCTCCGGAAATGCGAGGGGCCAGTGAATTGACTCACGCTCGAAGGCTCCGTCCGGCCGGTCGGTACGGAGCCACAGGTTGAGTTGGTCACGCGCGGCGAGTTCCGCTGCCTCGTCACCGGACTCCACCTTGAGTGCTTGGGTCACGGCTTGCTTGGAGGCTGTGTCCAGACCTGCCGCTTCTCTGCTGGCGTAGGCCAGGGCCGCGGCGGTGGTGAGGTCGGCGAGGAGGCGGGCGCGTTCGGTGTCCTTTTCGACCTCGGCGAGCATGGCGCGCTTGGCGGCCAGCTTGTCCAGGTCGGTGCCTTCGATGGCGACGAGTTCGCGGCGCTTCTCAGCGACGCGGCCGACCAGTTCTCGAATGCCCGTGGTCAGGTTGAAGAGAGCGCCGTCGTCCTCGTGCAGCTTCCGGCCGGCCTTGGCGTCCATGTGCATGACTTCGAGCTGGTCGAGTGACGTGATGCCCAGCAGCGAGTCGCCGACGATGAGGCGG
Organism: Actinomadura latina NBRC 106108; assembly: GCF_001552195.1. Lineage (GTDB taxonomy): Bacteria > Actinomycetota > Actinomycetes > Streptosporangiales > Streptosporangiaceae > Spirillospora > Spirillospora latina. The sequence goes on along the minus strand of NZ_BCQS01000012.1, from coordinate 333,556 downwards.
TCGTCCAGGAACGTGAAGGGCTTGTGCGGGTCCATGGAGACGAGCCACAACGACAGCTTGGCCATTTCGACGGCCATCTCGTTGATGTCCGCGCCGTAGAGGCAGTGCTCGATGATCTGGCGGCTGGCGTCGACGGTGACCGGGTCCGCTTCGGCATCGGCGGCCGTGGTGGTCGACTTGCCCTTGTAGTCGCGGACGCGCTCATCGCCCTCGCGGACCCACGCCTCCACGAGCTTGTCACCGAGGTAACGGCAGGCTGCCACCAGGAACGCAGCCGAGCCCATGGCGATGTCGGCGACCTTCAGCGACAGGATCTCGTCTGAGGTCTTGAGCTTCCACTCATTCTTGTCCGCCGTCTGCAAGGGGCCGGGCGAGTAGACGAGCGGCTCCAAGGCACCTTCGACGACCTGCTTGGCGAGGAAGCTGGGCGTGTAGTGGGTGCCGGTGTTCTTCCGCAGCGACGACTCTGTGACGTACAGGGCGTCCGTCAGAATCACCACGGGCAGGTCGCGGAGGTCCGTGCGGATGAGGTTGAAGAACGGCAGCAGGCGTTCGGTCAGCGGGTAGTCGCCTCCCGTGACGGCCAGGAGCTTGCGCTTGGCGTCCTGCTCTTCGGCGTCCGAGAGGGGCGCGAGTCGCTTCTCAAGCGCCTTGGCGGAGCCGATCCGGGAGTCCTTGTATTCGGTGGCGAGCTTGGCAGCCAGCGACGGGACGTCCGGGCAGGCGGCGGCGATTTCCTCCAGGGTGCGGAGGGGAACCTCTTCTTCGAATCCGGCCTTGCCGATCAGGCCGACGTAGGTCTCGTCCGCGTGGAAGCCCTCGAAGGAGAGCAGGCCCTCGTAGACGTATCCGATCTGCTCCACGTCGAGGGCGGCGAAGGAGAGCCTGCGGCGTTCGCGGCTCTTCCCGGTGCCGATCTCGACATATTGAACCGCCTGGAGCATGTGCAGGACGGTCCGGTCGTCGATGGTGTGCGGGAGCCACGCGTACGTGTCCGGGTTGAAGATGGAGCCGTCGTGGGCGTGCATCTTCATCTCGGGGTGGTCGACGCCGTAATACACCGCGTTGAACAGGGCGAGGAGGCGATGCCAGCCGGTGTAGGTGTGTTCGAGGTCGTCTTCGCTGCCATCCAGTGCACGTTGTTCGAGTTCGGAGCAGAGGAGGCCGGCGGAGTAGGCCGTCCGGTACAGCTCCTTGTCGGCGGGGAGGAGTCCTCGTTCCTCGGCGAAGAGGAGGAACACCACGCGCATCATGACGGCGACGGCGCCCCGGTAGACCTCGTGGGCGGACACGTCCGCAAGGCCCCGACCGCCCTGGGCGACGTCGGCGGTGTGGGCGCGTCCGATGGCGGCGACCAGCAGCTCGACGGCCTGGCGGACCTGGACGCCGAGAGCCTCGGTGATGTCCTCCTGGTTGTCCTTGCTGACGTCGAGGAGGCGGACGAGCGTCTCGTCGTCCGGGACGGCGAAGAAGCGGGCGCGGTTCAGGATCGACACGAAGGCGCGGACGACGTCGCGTTCGGCGGCCTCGTGCCAGTTGACCGCGTCGAAGACGGCTGTGGTGGTGACGCCGCCGCGCGGGGCCCAGACGAGCGCCCACCAGCGTCCGTCGGTGGCGAGCCCGAGCTGGACGTCGTGGTGGCGGCAGAGCTGGGCAAGCCGGTCCGCCGACGTCGCGGCCCACTCCGAGTCCTTGATCCGCTGGGTGGGGCGGTCGTCGCTGATGAGGCCGAGGAGCCGGACGTTCTTCGCGTCCGCGCCGGGGGTCGTGCCCGGTTCGAGGAGGGCGAACGACGGGGTGACCGCGGTGTCGTGCTCGGGGACGTCCATGGACAGGGCGTCCAGGCCGGTGAAGTGCGCCGCGTCGTCCCAGCCGAGGAGTTCGGTCAGGACGTAGTCGATCCACGGGCGGCCGGGGAGGGCGGCGTGCTCCTGGCGGAGGCGTTCGCGGGCGCCCTTGTCGAGCGCGTCGAGGGCAGGCCAGACGCGGCGGAGGACGGGGACGCTGAGGAACGGCCCGGACACGTCGATCAGGCTCAGCCAGTCGGCGTGGTTGAAGTCGTCGCTGTGGCGTGGGAACCGGGCCATGTCAGATCGCCTCTCGCTTCGGGACGACGAAAACGACCGCGACGGGGAACGAGTGCGGTTCGGGGCTCGCGTAACGGGACTCGATCTGCTGGAGTTCGAGGTCCTTCTCGTCCGACAGGCGTTGCAGGCGTTCCTCCCAGGAGCGTCGGTCGTTCTGGTACTGGCGGATCTCCTCGCGGCTGCGCGCCTCGATCATGGAGAACATCGCGTCCGCCTCGTCGCCCAGGGCGAGCTGGCCGCGGAGACTCTCGGCGAACTGCTCGATGTTGGCGGTGATGCGGCGCGACTCGGCCTCGCGGCGCTGGTCGAGGCGGCGGGCCAGGGACTCGTGCCGGGTGTCCGCCCGCCACTTGATCGCGGCTTCGAGGCCGGGGCGCAGCGACTCGAACCGCTCGGCGAGGCGGGCCTGGATGCGCGGAGTCGCCGACGTTCCGGCGGTGAGGGCGCCGTCGAGGAAACCGCCGAGGCGGGTGAGGTTCTCCAGGCGGCGGAACCGTCCGCCGTCCGGGGCCCAGCCGCCCGCGTACAGGACCTCCTCGTGGAGGCGGACGCCGTCCGCGCCGACGAGCACGAACCGGGAGAACGCGGCGACGAGCGTCGTCTCCAGCTCCGGGTCGTCGCTGACGACGGCCGTGACACGGTTCAGGTCGATGCGGTCGTTGGACACGGCGGCGCGCAGCAGCCGCGTCGACATCGCGACGAGCGGATGCCCGAGGTGGGCGAGGACGACATCGTCCCGGTCCTTCGCCGTCTGCTGGCTGAAGGTGACGGGGAGCTGGCGGGGCGGCCGGCCGTCCGGCGGCAGCTTCTCGAGCAGCCCGGCGGACGCGCGCTCCCACGACCCGGTGAGGACGGGCACGTCATAGACGCCGTCGTCGGGGTCGACGGCCTTCTTCAGCGGCTGCTGGCGGGCCAGTGCGAGCGCCGTGTCGACGACGCGCTTCACGCCGTTCGGGGTGATGCGGAGTGCGCTGACCGTCTCGTCCAGGTTGTCGCGGAGCTTGCGGACCTGGTCACCGACGTTGGACTCGGACGGGACCCGTTCCTTCTTCGCGGCCCTGGCCGTCTCGGCGTCCACGTCGACCTGCTCGCCGAGGAGGCGGCGCTGGACGGCGTCGGCGAGGACGGGGTTGACCGACCCCAGGTCCTCCTTCTGCTGCACGACCTTCTTCGCGACGCGGGACAGGAACTCCAGGTCGGCCTCGTAGGAGTCGACGGCCTTGTCCCAGCCGGTGCCGACGAAATGGCGGATCTCGGGGGTTTCCTTCTGGCCGTAGCGGTCGATGCGGCCGATCCGCTGCTCCAGCTTGTTCGGGTTGAACGGAATGTCGTAGTTGACGAGCCGGTGGCAGTGGTTCTGCAGGTCGATGCCCTCGCTGGCGGCGTCCGTGGCGAGCAGGATCCGGACCGGATGCTCGTGCGGCGCCTTCTGGAACGCGAGCCGCAGCTTCTCGCGGTCATCGGTGTTCATCGCGCCGTCGAGCTCCGCGACGCGGTCGCCGCCGAGGCCCTGGGCGCGGAGGAGTTCGCGGAGCCAGTCCTTGGTGTCGCGGTACTCGGTGAAGACGATGACGCGCTCGTTCGTCCAGTCGCGGCCGGGGCGGCAGACCGACTTCAGGTACTCGATGAGCTTGAGGGCCTTCGCGTCCGGCTGCGCCTCGTGCGCCGCCGCCCAGTCGTGCATGCGCTGCAGAAGAGCCAGCTCGTCGTCCCTCGTCTCGACGAGCGGGGTGGTGAGGGTGAGGGCGTCGGACTCCGCCTCGTCCAGGGACTCGTCATCGAGGGTGGCGACGTCGTCGAAGAAATCCTCCAGCCACTCGTCCTCGGGCGGGAGGCCGTGCCGCGACTTCGACCTGAGCGTCTCCATGTAGGCGGCGACGGTGTGCGCGAACGCGGCCGGGCTGGAGAACAGGCGCTTCTTCAGCAGCAGCGTCACCAGGTCGGCGGCCTTGCGCCCGCGGGTCTGGTTCAGGCGCCTGCGGCGGGCCTGCGCGAACTCCTGGAGCAACCGGTGGATCTCGCGCTCGTCGTCGGGGTAGGCGACCGGGATCTCGCGGGCGTCGCGCTCCTTGAAGCGGGGGCTGCCGCCCTCGATGATCTGGCTTTTCAGGCGGCGGACGACCGTGTCCCTGACGGCGGAGTCGTCGGGCTTCACGCCGCGCGCGAAGCGCTGGTCGTCAAGGATTTCGAGGAGCGCGGTGAAGCTCGCCTGGTAGCCGTTGTGGGGGGTGGCCGACAGGAACAGGCGGTGCGTGAAGTGCTGCGCGAGGCGTCTGATGAGCTTCGTCTGCTGCGAGTCGATCGCGTAGATCTGCTTGGGCGCGGCGGGGGCGACGTGGTGCGCCTCGTCCAGGATGAGGAGATCGAACGTGCGCGGGTAGGTCGGGCCTCCAGCCGGGAGGACCTCGTCCAAGAGCCGCTGCGCCTTCGCTCCCCGCAACCACGGCAGCGACACGATCGCGTGCGGGTAGACCTCGAACGGGTTCGCGGCGCTGCCGTGCGTCCGGCGGACCTCGGCGCAGCGCGCGGAATCGATGATGGTGAAGTCGAGGCCGAACTTCTCGGCCATCTCGTCCCGCCACTTCACCGTCAGGCCGGCCGGGCACACGATGAGGATCTTGCGGCCGCGCTGGCGGAGCAGGAGCTCCTGCGCGACCAGGCCCGCCTCGATCGTCTTGCCGAGGCCGACGTCATCGGCGAGGAGGAGGTTGACGCGGGGCGCGTCGAGCGCGCGGGCGACCGGTTCGAGCTGGTAGTCCTCGATGGCGACACCGGAACGAAACGGAGCCTGGAGCGTCTTGACGTCGGCGGACGCGACCGCGCCCCAGCGGACCGCGTCCAGGAACGCGGCGAGGCGCTCCGGGGAGTCGAACTTGCCCTGGCCGACCTCTGGGAGGGAACCGGACGGGAGTGTGCGGCGGCCCGGCTCGACCTCCCAAATGACGGAGAGCGTGTCCCCGTAACGTCCGTCCTCGACGGACTGGAGGGTGACGAGGGTGCTCTTCTGCTGCTCATCGATGGTGCTCACGACCCAGCGCTGCCCCCGCACCTGCACAAGGGCACCGGGCACGGGACGCTCATCGGTCACAGTCGACGGCACCGCGGGTCTCCTTCAGTGGGTCATGAGCTGCTGCTACTTGTTAGCACAGGGGGGGTGAGGGCCACGCCGAGCGTCGTCCCGATCCGGCCGATGCGGTCGAGCCACCGTACGGCATCTGGATATATCGCATCAACGGACAGACATCTCGTGTAGTCCGTACACATCGGCCGGATGCGGTCATGTGAGGACGGCGCCGGGGCTTTCGCGGACGGTACCGACCGGAGGAGCCGGCCGACCCGGCGGCTACTGCGGGAGGCGCATGAGGCGGGGAAGCCTGGTGGCGTCGCGGCGATGAGTCTGCCGACGCCCGCAGGTCTATCTTCCGACCGAGACAACCGACTCATCGGGGAGAAGGACATGGGTCTCATCCACATCGAACTGTTCACCACCCTCGACCTCGTCGGGCAGGCACCCGGCGGCCCCGACGAGGACCCGGAGGGGTTCCCGTTCGGCGGCTGGCAGGCCCCCCTGCTGGACGAGGTCGCCGGGGCGCAGATCAGTGCCGCGTACGACGGAACGGACGCCCTGCTGCTCGGCCGGCGGACGTATGACATCTTCGCCGGCTACTGGCCGCACCAGGAGGACGGCGAGATCGCCACGCTGTTCAACAGCGTCCCGAAGTACGTGGCATCCCGCGGCAAGCCCGACCTCCCGTGGGCCGGGTCCACGCAGCTCGGCCCGGATCTGGCCGGCGCGGTGCGCGAGATCCGGGACCGGCACGAGCACGTGAAGGTCGTCGGGAGCCTGAACCTGGTGCAGACCCTCCTGCGCGAGAAGCTCTTCGACCGCCTCGACCTCTGGGTGCACCCGATCGTGCTCGGCGTCGGGAAGAAGGTGTTCGACAATGGCGCGGTGCCCACGAACGTCACACTCCTCGAACCGCCTGCGGCAGGCCCGAAGGGCACCGTGTACCTGCGCTACGCGCTCGCCGCAGGTACCCCCGCGACCGGAGACATGAGCACCGTCGAACACAACGCCTAACTCAGGGAGTGTCGCAAGTCGGTCACGAAATCCATGCACGGGTTGAAGTCACCCGGCTTCATGCCGCTACCAATGGAGTATGGGTACCGGGCTGAGCGTCACCATCAACGAGACCCCTGACGGGCGCCGCATCGTCCACTACGACGGGCAGTCCTATGAGCTGACCTCCTCGTCCGGCGAGGTGATCTGCCCAGCGAGCGACGGGACGGCTCTCCATCACAGCCGGACCTGCACGCACATGGTCGGATACGAGAACGGGTGGAAGATCTATCCCGATCCGGATCGGAACCTGTGGCGGCGGCTCTCGGAAACCGCCCCAGCGGACGACGTGCGGGGGCGGCAGGCGTTCGCGGAGGCGGCCGGCCTGCGCAACGGTGCGGGCCGCCCGATCTCCAAGGTCTGCCAGACATGCACACTCGTCCCGCTCCCGAGCGTTGGCGGTGTCGCAACGCCCGCCAAGCCGCTGTCGACGGCCCTCGCCGAGTTCGACCGCTCCGACCTTGCGACCGTCATCGCCGAGGCGGACGCAGAGATCTCACAGGTGGTGCGCGACTTCCCCTTGGACGCCTGGCCGACCATGCCCCTGGAACGGTATGCGCTGGGGACGGACGTTTACCAGGATTCCTTCTGCCACCGCATGGAGTTCGGCACACTTGGGCTGTGCAGCATGAGAGGCGGGAGCGCCGCCAAGCACATCATCTTTCGGCGTAAGAAGGAGGGCGTATGGAGATACCCCTCCGAGTACGGCGATGAGCAGAGCGCCTGGGAGAACGTGAGGGCGGGCTTTGTCGAGGCATTTGAGACCATCCAGGCTGGACGGCTCAGCGAAATCGACACCATCGACTCGATCCGCCCAGCGCCGGCGCTGACGGCCAAGGCGATCTCCTGCTACTTTCCCGGCACCCTCATCCCGGTCACAAGCCGCGACCATGTGCGCGCGTTCGTCTTCCATCTGTCCGGAGAGAAGTCCAACCTGGACGCGTTCGCCGCACACGAGCGGCTCAAGCAGGTGATCGATGACGACGGGCGCTTCGACGGATGGCACCCCTACGAGATCGGGAGATTCCTGTACGGGTGGGCCGACCCTCGTCCGCCCACCCGGACAATTCTCAAGATCGCGCCTGGTGAGAACGCCAAGTATTGGGACGAGTGCCTCGCGGACGGGTACATCTGCGTCGGCTGGGAAGACGTCGGGGACCTGAGCGAGTACAACTCGGAGGAAGAATTCCGTACGGCATTCGAGGAGGCCTACTCCAGCGAGTACAAAGGCAATAGGAGCAAGATTTCAGCGAAGGCCAACGAGGTGTGGCGGCTGTACCAGTTGAGACCGGGTGACCTGGTCGTGGCCAACAAGGGCACCAAGGAGGTCCTCGGGGTCGGGACGGTGACCGAGGAAGGCTACAGGTGGCGTGACGAACGCACGGCCTTCCAGCACACCGTCTCCGTCGACTGGGACACCGATTACGCGCAGACGCTGGCCAAACCGCAGAAGTCATGGGGCACGGTCACCGTCGCCAAAGTCTCGGCGGAGCTGTGGAAATCCCTGCAGCCGTCCGGGGGCGACGATCGACCCGAGAACAGGATCGTCCCCGCGGACTCGCTGTTCACCGAGATCGCCGGGCTTCTCGCACGCAAGGGACAGGTCGTCTTGTACGGGCCGCCTGGAACCGGGAAGACGTACACGAGCCTGCGCTTCGCGCTCTGGTGGCTCTCGACCCAGATGCCGGACATGAAGGTGGAGACGCTCGCCGAATACGGCACAGCCGGGTTCCGGCGTGCCTTGGAAAGCTTCCACAAGGCCGGATCCCTGACGCAGGTGACGTTCCATCCCGCATACGGATACGAGGACTTCATCGAAGGATTCCGTCCGGACGAGGACGGTGGCGGCGGGCTGCGGCTGGTGCTGCGGGACGGGGTATTCAAGCGGGTGTGTGAGACCGCCGCGGCAAACCCCGAACGGCCGTACCTGCTGCTGATCGACGAGATCAACCGGGGCGACATCCCGAAGATCCTCGGGGAACTGATCACGCTGCTGGAGCCGGACAAGCGGGGCATGCAAGTCACGCTGCCGTCCGGCAAGCGCTTCGCTGTGCCGTCCAACGTCTACCTCCTGGGGACGATGAACACTGCGGACCGCAGCATCCGGCTGCTCGACTCCGCGCTGCGGCGCCGTTTCGCGTTCCATGAGCTGCTGCCCGACACCGACGTCCTCGACGGGCAGAAGGTCGGGGAGGTGGATCTCGGGTTGCTGCTTCGGGAACTCAACCGCCGGGTCGTCAAAGAGCTGGGGCGGGAACGGCAGATCGGGCACTCGTTCTTCATGCCGGGCGGGGAACCGGTGGACAGCGAGGCCGAGCTCGCGGCCATCGTCCGCACCGAGGTGATGCCATTGCTCCAGGAGTACGCCTATGACGACTATTCGATGCTGTCCCGGTTCCTCGGGCAGGAGATCGTGGACGTGCAGGCGCACACCGTCGCCGGGCTGAGCGACGAGCGGCTCGTCGAGGCCCTTTCCACGGAACTCCAGGCGAACGCGGGCGAATAGTGGAGCCGATCGAGCTGGACGAGTACGGGCGGCGCCGGGTGCGGGGTGTCCGGCCCGGCCCGGCCGACCTCGCCGTGGCCGAGTCCGAGGAGGTGTCGAAGCGGGTCACGCTGCGCTGGCTGCAGGGCGACACGCTTGAGATCGAGGCCGGGTCGCATGTAGGTGTGGTCGAGCTGGAATGCGCGTCCATACACGTCCGGCCGAAGCTGGTGGGCTCCGACCTCGGTGTGCTGCAGATGCTCGACTATGCCGCCGGGTTGGACTCACTGCGCGATCTGCCGCTTCTTCATCGGCTCGGTAGCGGGCTTCACCTACGCGACCTCGTCTGCCTGCTGCTCACGCAGGAGTGCGACAGGCTGCTTCGGCATGGGTTGCGGCGCGACTATCTGCGGCGTGAGGAGGCGCTGCCGGTCGTCCGGGGGCGGCTGCTGGCGGACCGGCAGGTGATGCGGCGGTTCGGGATGCTCGACCGACTGGAGTGCCGGTACGACGAGCGGAGCGCCGACATCCTCGACAACCGGCTGTGCGCGGCGGCCCTGCGGGTCGCCGCGCACACTTGCGGGAACCCCGACGTGCGGAACCGCGCCAGGCATCTCGCCGCCGACTTCGATGCGGCTTGCACGCTCGGCGGCTTCGACGCCCGCGCGGCCGCGGACCGCCTCACCTACGACCGCGGGAACGAGCACTACCGCACCGCGCACCGGTGGGCCCTGATGCTGCTGGGAGGAACATCGTTCGCCGGCCTGTACGCGACCTCCGGCGGCACGTCCCACGCCTTCATGATCGACATGAATCGGCTGTTCGAGGACTTCGTCACACGGCTGCTGCGAGACGCCTTCACGGGATCCGATGTCGCCGTCCGCGCGCAGGAGTCTCTGCCCGGAGCCGTGCGCGGGGAGACTGCTTCCTACACGTCGATACAGCCGGACGTGCAATTGGTCCGGGGGCACGGGGCGAAGTCCCGGCTATGGTCCGTGGACGCCAAGTACAAGCTCTACGCGGAAAAGAAGGTCGCGACCTCTGACTTGTACCAGAGCTTTGTGTACGCGCAGGCCACCAGCCGCTCGGAGGAGCCGCCGACAGCGTTCATCGTCTATGCCGCCGACCGTGACATGCAGGCGAGGACGGTCAGCCTGCACCGCCACGATGGGGACGTTGCGGCGCGGGTGACTTATGTGGCGGTCAACGTTCCGAAGGTGCTGCGGCAGGCCGATGCCCGGCAGACGCTGTTCGACGAGTTGCGTAATCTGCTGCCTGCGGCTGCCGGGCCTTGTTTCTTCGTCCGCGACCCTAACGGCCGAGTGGTCAACGTGCTCGGTCACCGCTGAGGCACTGGTCACGGCGGACTTGCCCCTGAATTCAGCCCGGTGCTTCGGGAAGTAGTTTCGCTTCGATGAGGTAGTCGATGTGGACGTCGCGGTAGGTGACGTTCTCTTCGACCTCGTCCGGCAGATTGGTTCGTTTGCTTCCGGACGTGGAGTCGTCCGCGGCGTCACCGGTGAACACCACCGAGTTTTCAGGTGCGACGTCGAAGCGGAGTTCGTCGGCCTTTATCTTGGCCGAGAAGCGGATGTCCACCGGCAGTTGCTCATCATGGTCCATGGCGGTGCCTCCTCACCCGGACGACCGGAGCACGCGGAGGAGCGCCCGTCCCAGGTCGCGCACGGACTCCTCGGTCTCGTGAAAAGCGTCCTGGAGTGCGGTGGCCTCTTCCTCCTGTTCGGTAGTGGAGGTGTCTGGCTCATCCTCCTTACGCTCGCCCTCCGCCGGTGCGGAGGCCGCATTGGCTTCCTCGCCGTCACCGGTTGCGTCCTCGCCGTCACCGGTTGCGTCTTCGACCTTCTCTTTGGTGTTCTCGCCCAGGTCGCGGGCTGCCGTGCCGGCACCAGCACCGACGTCCTTGACCGCGTCCCCGGCCCCCGTGCCCACATCGCGGACGGCACCACCCGTTCCCGCGCCCACGTCGCCGACGGCACTTCCGGCTCCCCGACCGACGCTGTCGACCGCACCCCCGGCACCGCGGCCCACATTCTCGACAGCCCCACCGGCACCGCGCCCGACGTCCTCAACCGCGCCTCCGGCACCACGGCCAACGTCCTCGACAGCACTGCCGGCGCCGCGGCCCACGTCCTCGACGGCACTGCCGGCGCCACGGCCCACGTCCTTGACCGCACCTCCGGCACCGCGGCCCACCTCGCCCACTGCGGTACCGGTTCCGGCGCCGATGTCGCGCGCCGCCGCCTCCACGCCGCGTCCGATGTGCTGCAGGATTTCCGGATTGCGGTCGAGCGTGGTCAGCACTCGGTCGACGATGACGGCCACGTTGTCCAGCCGGACGTCGAGCTGTGCCTGTGCCTCGACTCCCTTGATCTCCAGCTTCACTCTGCCGAGGAAGACGTCCGCGCCGACGTTCAGCCTGAGCAGGTCGAGTACCTGGGCGACGAGCGAGACGTGCGCCTCAAGGTTCTCCACCTCCAGGGAGATCTCCTCGACTTCGAGCTGCGGGACGTCGAGGTGCACGTCCGGCCCATCGCGGAAGTTCGGCCGACCGGGCGGAGGGGCGGCACCATTGGCCGGACGCTCCGCCGCACGAGCCGGCTCGCTCCGCCGCCGCTCGGGCTCTGGCCTGCCAGACGTGCCGCCGTCCATCGCTCCCCCCGAGTCTCGGCCGGTCTTCTCCGCGTCCCGACTCGCTACCCCACGCCGACCAGAGGAAACGTCACCGGCGACGCCCTGGTCGCGGAGGTCAGGCACTGCTGCTCTCGACCTTCTCTCCGGCGCCGTCTGCCTGATCCTGACCCTCCTCCTGCTGGTCCGCCTGCTCCTGGCCCTCCTGATCCTGCTCCTGGCCACCCTGGTCTGGGGCCTTGTCCGCCTGCTCCTGGCCGTCCTGGTCCTGCTGGCCCTCCTGTTCCTGCTGGAGGGCCTCCTCGTGGGTCTTGACGACCTCGCCGTCGCGGATTTCGCCGCGCCAGCCCTCGGTGTCGTCCTGGTTCAGAAGGGTCTGGGTCATCATGTGCCGCTTGATGTTCTTGAAGTCGAGGCGGAGGCGGCGTCCCTGGGCGCGCCACAGGTTCGCGGTCTTCTCGAAGAAGCCGTCCGGGTGGTACTCGGCCACGATCAGGACGCGCGTCATAGTCGGAGCGAGTTCGTGGAACGTCACGGCGCCGTCGACGTAGCCCTTGGCGCCCTTGGACTTCCAGACGATCCGCTCGTCCGGGACCTGCTCGATGATCGTCGACTCCCAGCTGCGATGGGACAGGAAGATCTGCGCACGCCAGTTGATCTTCTCGTCGGACTCCTGCTCGACGCTCTCGACCTTCTTGGTGAAGCTCGGGAAGTCGGCGAACTGCGTCCACTGGTCGTAGGCGACCCGCCGGGGCAGGCCCACATCGAACTCCTCGATGATGTTGATCACCTTGGCACCGCCGCCGCCCCTGCCCTTGCCGCCGTCGCCCCCGGCGCCCACGGCCTTCTTCACCTTCTCCTTCGCGCCGGTCACACCCGCGGCGACACCGGCCTTGAGCGGGGAGCCGCCCTGGGCGATCTTCCCCACACCGGCGGCCGCCATCTTGGAGCCGGTCCCTCCACCGTCGTCAGCGGCATCGTTCAGCCGTTGGGTCAGGCCCTCCACCTGGCCGCTGGCCTTCTCAAGCGTCCGCACCATGAGCGCTTGGCCCAACTCCCGGACGGCGTCCTTGAGCTGCTCGACCGGGAGTTCCGTGGCCTTGGCGTTGCCGCGGTCTCCGGTGTCCGTCTCCGTCACGGTCACCACTTCGCTTCCTCGTTGACGTCCCTTCTCACTCAGACCCCATAGCCCCACACACCAGAACGAAACGAGCTAAACGACCCCCGACCAGGGAAAACGAAAGATCTACCCGCCGTATACGCGGAACGGGGAGGTCGTCAGAAGGTGATCGCGACCTTGCCTCGGGCGTGGCCGGGCTCGATGTAGCGCAGCGCGTCCGGGATCTCGGCGAACGGGAAAGTGCGGTCGACGACGGGTGTGAGCTGTTCCTTCTCCATGAGCTCCGCCAGGTACCGGAGGTCGGCGGAGTTCGGTTTCCAGCTGACGGTGGCGATGCGCTGGCCGACGAAGGGGGAGGCCAGCTTCCCGCGGAACTGCTGTGCGGCGGGCCCCAGCAGGCGGCCGCGGGCCGCGGCGATGCCGCCGACGAGCACGAGCGTCCCGCGCGACGTCAGGGGGCGGCGCAGCTCTCTCAGTGACCGGTCGCCCACGATGTCCATGAGCAGGTCGTATCGTCCGGCACGGTCGGTGAAGTCCGCACGGGTGTAGTCGACGACGTCATCGGCGCCCAGGGAGGCGACGAGTTCGACGTTGCGGGTGCTGCACACGCCGGTGACCTCGGCTCCGAGCGCCTTGGCGAGCTGGACGGCGAACGTGCCGATCCCGCCGGACGCCCCATTGACGAGGACCCGCTGACCGGCGGCGATCCTCCCGGCGTCCCGCAGCCCCTGCAGCGCGGTGTGCGCGGCCATCGACACCGATGCCGCCTGCTCGAACGTGAGCCGGGCGGGTTTGAGGGCCAGCCTGTTCCACGGGACGGCGACGACCTCGGCGAACGAGCCCAGCCGGACTTCGCCGAAGACCTCGTCCCCCGGCCGGAGGCCCGTCACCTCGGCGCCGGCCCGCTCGACGACGCCGGCGAGATCGGCACCGAGGATCAGGCCCGGCTTCGGGCGGCGCAGTCCGTTGGCGAGCCGCGCGAGCGCCGGGTCGGCTCGCACATGGCGCCAGTCGTAGGGGTTGACGGACGCGGCCCGCACCCGGACGAGCACCTCATCGCGGGCGATGCCGGGCTCGGCGACGTCCTTGAGGGTCATCACGTCGGGCGAGCCGTAGCGGTCCCAGCCCCAGGCTTTCATCGCGGTCGCCCCTCCGATGTCCGTCGTACGACGTAAGGTTGTCATACGTCGTAAGGTAAGCATACGGCGTAAGGCAGTCAAGAGCGGGTGGCGGAGAAGGGACGTCAGGAACCGGCGACGCGGCGCCGCTCCAGCCCCTCCAGGATCAGGTCGAGCGCGAACTCGAACTCGAACCGGGCGTCGCAGAAACCGAGGGTGCCGTCCGGGTCGTCGTGGGCGGCCATCATCCCGGCGAGGTTCGGGAACTGGTCGGCCAGCTGCTCCAGCATCGCGGGGTCGTCGTTGCCGCCGCCGTCCGTCTGGAACAGCTCCTGGGTGAACCCGAGCGCGCGGCTCCCCAGGACGTGCAGCGCCCGGTGGGCCAGCTCGAAGGAGAACCCGCCCGCCCGCAGAATGCCGACAACGCGGTCGTAGTAAGCGGTGATCAGCGGGCTCATGGCGCCACGGGATTCGAGCACCCGCGGTGCCCACGGATGGCGCAGGAGAACCTCCCGGGCAGCGAGGATCCGCGCACGCAGCAACGCCCGCCAGTCCTCTTCCGGGGCCGGAGCGTCAACCTCCTCCACCGCCGCCACGATCTCCCCGAGGACCACCTCGACGAGACCATCGAAGACAGCCTCCTTGTTGGCGACATGGTGGTAGAGCGACATCGCCTCGACCCCGACCTCATGCGCCAGCCGGCGCATGGTGAGCGAGTCGAGCCCGTCCCGGTCGGCGAGCCCCGCAGCGGCCCGCAACACCCGCCTCCGGCTCAGCGGAATACGAGCCCGCTCAGCCACCCCGTCGACGTCGCTCCCCGGGATCACCCATCCCCCTCCTGCCGACTCCACCCATACACAGTAAGCCTCCCCGTCCAACGATGTCCGGGCTGCCCGCCCAGCACGGAGAGGGGCACAGGGATAACCGTCAGACGACATCGGCCCCGCCCACGAGCGCGGGCGGGGCCGGAGCAGAACGGTCAGTCGAGGAGGTCTTCGGCCTTGTCGATGACGGCGGCGCGCTGGACCCAGCGCTCCAGCTGGTCGGTGTCGGTGCAGCTCTCGACGCGCTCACGGACCTCGTTGGGAACGGCGATCCCGCGAGCCTTCAGGACCAGCAGGACCGACTTGGCCTCACCTCTGGCCTCGCCCTTGGCCTCTCCCCTGGCGATGTGGTTCTTGGCGAAGTCCGATTCCCATTCGTAGTCGGCGGTCTTCACGATCTCCTCCAGGAGCTTGCGGGCGGCGGCGGAGAACCGCGCCGTCAGGTAGTCATGGTACAGGTCGCCGGTGTCACCGGAGAGGCTGTCGATTGCGGCTGCCACGCTGGTCACGACGGCTTCGGCGTGCGGTCCGTCGGCGTGGGCGGGGGCGCTGAGGACGGCCAGTTCGGGGAGTCGGCGGGCCTGGTCGGGGTCGGTGATGGGGGGCAGCATCCCGGGGTGAAAGGTCAACGGCCTGAGCACCCATCCGGGATGTCCCATGTCGATCGGCTCGGCACAGCGCCGAGCGCCCGCCTCGTTACGGCAGAAGACCAGCAGGCTCACCCCGGCACTTGCGGCGGAGCCGAAGCAGCGCCACGTAGGCAGGCCAGCTGAAGTGCTTCTCCTCATCGAACCTGAGCTGGGACTCCACGATGACGCCGTGGCCGGGCTTCTTGGGGTCGTCCAGGAGGACGGTGGCGTCGCAGCGCGACTCGGCCGGGTTCAGGCCCGCGAAGGACTCCGAAGTCACCGTGGCCTTGGCGTCGTTGCCGGGTATGTCCAGCCCGAAGACGGTCCGCAATATCGTCGGGGCGAGCTGCGGCTGGTTGCGGAACATCTCCAGCGGCAGCTCGTGATCGGTTGACGGCATGACGAGCAAACTACCGGTAACCGTCCCCTCTCTTAGCGTTAAAGTCGCCTGTGCGCGGGCCATTTGACGAGTTAGTCAGGATGGGCCGTTCCCGCTGGTCATAAGGGATACGACAAGGCGTCTTCTTTGCCGGTTAGCTACGATTTTGTGGGACCAGGCGGTCTTCTGTCTCTGCGGGCAGGGTGATGGCATTACTCGGTCACCTTGAGGATGCCGTGGGCGCCGGATTCGCCGTGGCGCATGTCGTGGTCGACGAAGGGGTAGTGGCCGGGTCCGGGGACGACGGTTTCGACGAAGCCGCCCTGGCCGGGGGCCAGGTCCAGGATCTGGGCGCCGCCGGGGTCGCCCTTGCGCAGCAGGTAGGCGCCCTCCTTGTAGACCGTGTCGAACTGGGCGCCCACGATGTGGAACGCGGTGCTGGACGACGGGCCGGCGTCCACCACCCACACCCGCACCCGGTCCCCCGACCGGGCGGTCAAAGGCGCATGGTCGTAGCCGGCGGCGGTCCCGTTGAACATCCACGCGTCCGGGCGGCCGTCGCGCATCTTGGCCACCTGCTCCGCGGCGCCGGGCTGCCCCAGGTACAGCTCGCCCTGCACCAGGACGTACTCGCGGTCGACCGAGGGCAGATCGGGCGGGTCGATGACGACCGCGCCGTACATGCCGTTGGCGATGTGCTGCAGCATCGGCATGGTCGAGCAGTGATACAGCCACGCCCCCGCATGCTCGGCCTTGAACCGGTAGGTCAGCCGCTCCCCCGGCCCGATGGTGCGCATCGGCACATCGGGGGCCAGGGTGCTGGCGTGGAAGTCGATGCCATGGCCCATGGCGGTGTCGTTGACCAGGGTGATGACGAAGACATCACCGATCTTGCCGCGCAGCACCGGCGCCGGGACGCTGCCACCGAACGTCCACATCGTCTGCCGCACCCCCGGCGCCACCTCCAACTCCCGGTCGGTGGCGTGCAACTCCAGCCGGTGCTCCTTCGCACCGGGCGCCGGCTTGAGAGCCGCGTCATACGGCTTCCAGCCCGGGGACGGGTGCGCCGCCATGTCGAGCTGCCCGGTCCCCATCGCCTGATGATCCATCGGCGCCATCGGCGACTCGGCCGACGACCCCGCCGTCTTGATCTGCATGGTCATCCCCGCCGCGCGGTGACCGGGAACGGTGCACCAGCCATCGATCGTCCCCTTCACCGACGGCACCGTCAGCGTCGCCGACTCCCCCGGATCCAGCAACGGCGTCGCCTGCCCCGACGCCAAACGCAAATCGTGCTGCATCGCATCCTTGTTCGTGACGCGCAACACCAACCGCGTACCGGGAGCGGCCTCGATCGTCCCCGGACGGATGCGCATGTTGGCCAGACTCACGTCCACCACGCGCGTCCCCGACGCGGCGACCGTCTGAGGGGACGAGTCGCGGCCGCCGCCCGCCGTCACTCCGACTGCCAGCGCGGTGAGCAGAACGCCGGCCGCGAGGCCCGCGATGACGGGAGACGGACGGTGGGAGCGAAGGATCGTCGCGACCGCCAGGAGGATGAACGCGGCCAATGCTGCGAGGACGACGATCCACGCGGCCCGCGAAGCCCATTCCGGCACCGGGAGGACGAGCAGCGGCACCGCGAGGTTGATCGCCGCCACCCGCACCGGCCAGACGCGTTCGATCAGCGCCGAGTTGGCCTTCAGCGCGGCCGGTCCCCCGCCCAGGACGACGGGCAGCAGGAACGTCAGGGCGCCCAGCAGGGTCTGCCCCACGAACCCGACCAGCACCAGCGGAAGCAGCCCGGTCAGGCTCTGCCTGGACGCGTCCACGAGCAGGGTGACGGCGAACCAGGCGGTTCCGGCGGCGAGCATCCAGGACGCGGGGGTGTGCGGGCGGCGCCGGCGCAGCGTCCGGACGAAGGGAACGAGGGCCAGCGCGGCGGCACCGGCGTACACCAGAAGACCCGCGACGACGACCCACCGCAACCCGGCGAGCAGGCCGCCGACCGCGACCGCGAGCCCCGGCACGGCGAAGCGGAGCGACCAGCGGGCGATCTGCCCCACGCCGTCCACCATGCGGGTGCGCAGCACGGTCGGCCACAGCGTGAACAGCGTGCCCAGCACGGCGAGACCGATCCAGCCCAGGATGTTGACCTGCGCGTGCGCGGCGTGCATCCGCTCGTGCCAGTCGGACGGGACGCGCTCGGACGCCATCAGCCCGCCCAGCGTCCCGCCGATGATCAGCGCGGCGCCGGCCCACAGGTACCAGGAGACGACGTGCGCGAAACGTCCGCCCAGGGCGCCCCGGCCCCGCAGGGCGAGCACGGCGACATGCGCGGCGACGGCGCCCACGACAGCGGCCGCGCCGCCGACGGCCAACCAGGGGAATCCCTCGGAGACACCGCACAACACCGCGACGATCCCCGCGTTCAGCACCGCCAGACGCGTCACCGGCCACCAGTCGGGCGGAGCCGGAACGCGCAGCAGCGCGGAGGCGAAGTGCTCCGTCCAGGTCACGATGGCATTGGTCACCGCGCCCAGCAGGAACAGGTGGATCAGCAGCCATCGCGGGACAGGCAGCTCAGGCTGGATGAAAGCGGCGACAACGGTCAGCGCCAGCCAGAGCAGCACCACCCCGTTGGCGACGGCGTGCCACACGGACCGCGAGCGGCGCGGCGCCGGGGGCGGGCCCACCTTCGGGCGCACACCGATGGACGTCATGTCCGTTCCCTTCCGTGCGGGCGGGGCGCGGCCCTTCTCGCCAGCCGCGATGCCGCGAAAGCGCAGACGCCGAAGAGCAGGAGCGACACCTCGCCGAGCACGCCCCCGGTCGTCCGCGCGAGCGAGACGCCGGCCAGATCACCCACGACCCGCACCACGAGCGACGCGTGCAGCAGCGCCAGCGGCACGTACAGGATCGGGTGGTAGGGCAGCGGGACCCGCAGGACGGCGGGCAGGATCACCGGCGCGTGCCCGAACACCATGGAGATCACGAAGCCGAGGAACACCGCGTGCAGGGCGGCGTCGTAGAAGCCGGTCGACGCGGGACGTCCGGCGGCGAGCCAGATCGCTCCGGCGAAGGCCAGCCACGCGTATCCGGCGAGCAGGCAGGCGGCGGCGAAGCGGGGCAGCCCGTTGCCGCGGATGGTGCGGCGCGTGACGTCGTTGAGGGCGAGCCAGCCGGCGAGCGCGACCATGCCGAGGCCGGTCAGGCGCCAGCCCGGTTCGGACCACCACACCGAGACGGCCGCGCCGGCGGCGAGCAGCGCCGCCGCGGCGACGAGCCCGTCGGCGGTGCGGCGCTTCAGGAAGGCGACGCGCGCGAGTTCGAGGCGCTCCCCGGCGATCGTGAGGATGAGGAACGCGGCGAGCCACGGGACGATGTCGCCGACCGTCCGGCCGCCGATCCACAGCATGCCGCCGACGTACCAGGCGGCGGCCCCCATGATCTGGACGGCGAGGTCGCGTCCCGTCCGCCGGCCGAGAACTGTGATGTATATCGCGATGAGCCAGCCGCCGGCGGCGGTGAGCAGCAGCCGTCCGGGGACGGTGAACCCGGCGGCGGTGACGAGGCCGCCGGCCGCGGCGAGGGCCGGGGACGCGTAGGCCCAGGGACGGCCGAGGGCGACGGCGCGTTCGAGGGAGATCAGCGTGCCGAGGAAGCCGAGGGCCATCAGCGGCCCGTGCTGCTGCGCGAACGACGTGCGCGGCAGCGGGACGTCGAGGCCCAGCAGGCCGAGGGCGCCCCAGAGCGCGACGAGCAGGGTCAGCAGCGCGCCGGCCAGTAGCGGGAGCCGGCGCGCCGCCAGCCGGGGTGCCGCGGCCCGGGGGTGTCGGTCGCGTACCCCTGTGACCTGATTCTCCATGCCCGCTATTATAAATACAAGTAGTGTTGTAAAAAACAGGCCCGGCACGAGGAGTGCAGTGCGCATGACCACATCGACCGCGAGCCCGCAGCAGGAGACGGTGCGGGCCATCCTGGACCACCACGAGCGGCTCGGCCGGACCCTGGCCGACCACACGCTCACCATCGCCCGCGCCGTCGACCAGCTCACCGCCCCGTACGCGCGGCGCGACAAGCTCGTCGCGTTCCTGAAGGAGGAGATCGTCCCGCACGCCGCGGCGGAGGAGGAGACCCTCTACAAGGCGGCGGAGGACCTGCCCGAGGCCCGGCTGCTGCTGCGCGCGATGCTGCGCGAGCACGTCGTCCTGCGCGAGAAGGTCGGCGTGCTGGAGGCGGCCCGGACGCCCGCGGAGACCGTCGCCGCGGCGGCCGTGGTGAACGCCCTGTTCCAGTCGCACCTGGAGCGCGAGAACGACCAGATCCTGCCGGCGCTCGTGGACGCGGGCGTCAACCTCGGCGCGCTCCTCGAAGGGATGCACGACATCCTCGGCGAGGGCGGCGGCGCGTCCCACGACGACGGGCACGACTGCACCTGCGGCGGCCACGAGGCCTACCCCGGCGTCCCGGGCGCCACCGCCGAGGTGGCGGAGGGCGAACTCGACGTGCGCGTCCTCGCCCACGGCCAGCGCCACCAGCAGATCTTCGCGACGTTCGAGGCCCTGGCGGCCGGGACGGCGTTCGTCCTCGTCAACGACCACGACCCGAAGCCGCTCTACTACCAGTTCGCCTCCCAGTACCCCGGCCAGTTCACCTGGGACTACGAGGAGGCGGGCCCGGAGGTCTGGAAGGTCCGCATCACCCGCGGCTGAGGACATGACGCGGCTGAGGACATGACAGTGCGCTCGGCCGTGCGGCGCCCGGGAGCGCCGCACGGCCGAGCGCACTGTGCGGAACGGCGCCGCTTCGAGCGGACGCACGAGCACGCCTGACGGCCGCGGCGCGGTGGCCGTCAGGCGTTTTCCCGTCTACCTCGGGTCGTAGGACAGGTTGGGGGCCAGCCAGCGCTCGACCTCCGCGACGGGGAGGTCGCAGCGGGCGGCGTAGTCCTCGACCTGGTCCTTGCCGATGCGGCCCACCGTGAAGTAGCGGGACGCCGGGTGCGCGAAGATCAGGCCGCTGACGCTGGAACCGGGCGACATCGCGTAGGACTCGGTGAGCTTCATGCCGAGGCGGCCGGCGTCCAGCAGGTCGAAGAGGGTCCGCTTCAGGCTGTGGTCGGGGCTCGCCGGGTAGCCGAGGGCCGGGCGGATGCCGCGGAACTTCTCGGCGTGCAGGTCGGCCATCTCGGGGGCGGCGTCCGGCTCGAACCAGGCGCGGCGGGCCTCCAGGTGGATGTACTCGGCGAACGCCTCGGCGAGCCGGTCGGCGAGGGCCTTCACCATGATCGCCTTGTAGTCGTCGTTCTGCTCCTCGAACTTCGCGGCGAGGTCCTCGGCGCCGAGGATCGTCACCGCGAAGCCGCCGAGGTGGTCGCCGGACGGGGCGATGTAGTCGGCGAGGCACCGGTTCGGGCGCCCCTCCGGCTTGGACGTCTGCTGCCGCAGCATCGGGAAGCGGGCGTCCGGCAGGACGATGTCGTCGCCCTCGGAGTGCGCGGGCCAGAACGCGTAGGCGCCGGACGCCTCGAACGAGCCGTCCGCGACGATCTGGTCGAGCAGCTCGTTGCCCTCGTCGAACAACTCGCGGGCGACGGGCTGGTCGAGGATCGCCGGGTACTTGCCCTTCAGCTCCCAGGCCAGGAAGAAGAATTGCCAGTCGATCATCTCGCGGATCGCGGCGATGGGCGGCTGGACGATCCGCGCGCCCTCGAACGCGGGCGTCGGCAGGTCGGTGAAGTCGACCTTCTCGCGGTTCGCGCGGGCCTGCTCCAGGGTGAGCATCGGGCGGCGCTGCTTCTTCTCGTGCTGCTCGCGGAGCCGGGCCTGCTCCTCGCGGTTCGCGGTGGCCAGCGCGGCGGCGCGGTCCTCGTCGAGCAGGTCGGAGACGACGCCCACGACGCGGGACGCGTCCAGGACGTGCACGGTCGTCGCCTCGTAGGCGGGCGCGATCTTCACGGCGGTGTGCTGCCGGGACGTGGTGGCGCCGCCGATGAGCAGCGGCAGCCGCATGCCGCGGCGCTCCATCTCGGCGGCGACGGAGACCATCTCGTCCAGGGACGGGGTGATCAGGCCGGAGAGGCCGACGGCGTCGGCGTTCTCCGCGATCGCCGTGTCGAGGATCTTCGCGGCGGGCACCATCACGCCGAGGTCCACGACGTCGTAGTTGTTGCAGCCGAGGACGACGCCGACGATGTTCTTGCCGATGTCGTGCACGTCGCCCTTCACGGTCGCGAGGACGATCTTGCCCTGGCCGCGGTCCTCCGTGACGCGCCCGGCGCGGAGCGCCTCCTCCTTCTCCTTCTCCATGAAGGGCTCCAGGTAGGCGACGGAGCGCTTCATCGCGCGGGCGCTCTTCACCACCTGCGGGAGGAACATCTTGCCGGACCCGAACAGGTCGCCGACGATCTTCATGCCGTCCATCAGCGGGCCCTCGATGACGTCGAGGGGACGGGCGGCCTGCTGCCGGGCCTCCTCGGTGTCATCCTCGATGAAGTCGACGATGCCGTGGACGAGGGCGTGCGAGAGGCGCTGCGCGACGGGGGCGTCCCGCCAGGAGAGGTCGACCTCGCGGACGGTGCCCTTGCCCTTGACGTTCTCGGCGAAGGACACGAGCCGGTCGGTCGCGTCCGGGCGGCGGTTGAACAGGACGTCCTCGACGAGTTCGAGCAGTTCGGCGGGGATGTCCTCGTAGACGGCGAGCTGCCCGGCGTTGACGATGCCCATGTCGAGCCCGGCGCGGACGGCGTGGAACAGGAACGCCGAGTGCATCGCCTCGCGGACGACCTCGTTGCCCCGGAACGAGAACGACAGGTTGGAGATGCCGCCGCTGGTGCGGGCGCCGGGGCAGCGCTCCTTGATCCGCGGCAGCGCGTCGATGAACGCCCTCGCGTAGTCGTTGTGCTCCTCGATGCCGGTCGCGACCGCGAGGACGTTGGAGTCGAAGATGATGTCCTCGGCGGGGAACCCGGCCTCCCGCGTGAGCAGGTCGTAGGCGCGCCCGCAGATCTCGACCTTGCGGTCGGCGGTGTCGGCCTGGCCGGCCTCGTCGAACGCCATGACGACGACGCCGGCGCCGAAGTCGCGGATGCGGCGGGCCTGCGCCAGGAACGGCTCCTCGCCCTCCTTGAGGCTGATCGAGTTGACGACGCCCTTGCCCTGGACGGTCTTGAGCCCGGCCTCCAGCACGCTCCACCGCGAGCTGTCCACCATGATCGGGATGCGGGCCACCTCGGGCTCGGTCGCGATCAGGTTCAGGAACGTGGTCATCTCCTGCTCGCTTTCGAGCAGGTCGGCGTCCATGTTGACGTCGAGGAGGTTCGCGCCGCCGCGCACCTGCTCCAGCGCCACGTCCACCGCGGCCTGGTGGTCGCCCGCCTCGATGAGCTTGCGGAACCGCTTGGAGCCGGTGACGTTCGTCCGCTCGCCGATCATGATGAAGCCGGTGTCGGCGCCGATCTCGAACGGCTCCAGGCCGCTGAACCGGCTCGCCTTCGCGGGCCTGGCGACCTCGCGCGGCGCCACGCCCCGGACCGCCTCGGCGATCTTCGCGATGTGCGCCGGGCCCGTTCCGCAGCAGCCGCCGACGAGGTTGACCATGCCGGACTCGGCGAAGTCGCGCAGCAGCGCGCTGGTCTCCTCGGGCGTCTCGTCGTAGCCGCCGAACGCGTTCGGCAGGCCCGCGTTCGGGTGGCTGGCCACGTAGGTTCCGGCGATCCGGGCCAGATCCTTCACGTGCGGGCGCATCTCCTCGGCGCCGAGGGAGCAGTTCACCCCGACGACCAGCGGCTCGGCGTGCTCGATCGACCGCCAGAACGCCTCGACGGTCTGCCCGGACAGCGTCCGGCCGGAGAGGTCGACGATCGTCACCGACACCCATAGCGGCAGGTCGGGGGCGACCTCGCGGGCCGCGGCGATCGCGGCCTTCGCGTTCAGCGTGTCGAAGATCGTCTCGATCAGCAGCAGGTCGACGCCGCCCTCGGCGAGGCCCGCGATCTGCGCCGCGTAGGAGTCCTTGACCTGGTCGAACGTGACGGCGCGGTACGCGGGGTCTTCCACCCGGGGCGACAGCGACAGGGTGACGTTGAGCGGGCCGACGGAGCCGGCGACGAACCGGCCCTCGTACTCGTCGGCCGCCTGCCGGGCCAGCCGGGCGCCCTGCACGTTCATCTCGTGGACGAGGCTCTCGAGCCCGTAGTCGGCCTGGCCGATGCTGGTCGCGGTGAACGTGTTGGTCGTGGTGATGTCGGCGCCGGCGTCGAGGTACTGCCGGTGGACGTCGAGGATCACGTCCGGGCGGGTCAGGTTCAGCAGGTCGGGGTCGCCGGTGACGTCCTTCGCGTGGTCGTCGCCGATGCGGTCGCCGCGGTAGTCCTCGGGCTTCAGGCCCGCGCCCTGGAGCATCGTGCCCCAGGCGCCGTCCAGCACCGCGATCCGCTGCTCCAGAAGCTCGCGCAGATTGGTGTGAGTCATAGGTTTCCGAGCACCTCCCAGTTCATGTGGGAGGCGCCCTTGCGGAAGTGTCACGGGCCCGAGCGTGGCGGGCAGTCGCCCGTTGCAGCGCCTCTCGGACCCTTACGAGAGATTACCTTCCCGGGTTCCGATGTGTCAGTCGTGTCCCACGATGCGGGCGGCCGGCCTTCAGGGGCGCCATTCCTCGCGGTAGGCGGGGTGGGTCGCGTAAGGGAGGGCCAAGAGGCGGAGGACAGTTTCGCGGACGGCCTGGGCGGCTTCCAGTTCGGCGGTGCGCTGGCCCTGGCCGAGGATCCAGGCGGTCTTCTCGTAGTCGTCGACGATCTGGCGGCGGGCCGCCACCTCGGCGAGCGTGCGGGCGGGGTGGTGGCGGGCGATGTGCTCGGCGTAGGCGTCGTTCTCCGCCTTCGCGACGAAGGCGGGGTCGTCGGAGTCGATGTTGATCGTCCCGGCGGGCGTGGCCTTCCAGGAGGCGGACGAGCTGTCGCGGGCGATCTGCTCGTCGCGGGCCAGCCGGGCGCGGAGGAACTCCACCAAGTCCATGGGGCCATCCTGCCCTCTGCGAGTGCGGGATGGCCCCATGAGTGTCCCTACGGCCGGAAGGCGAGCGGGATCACGAGCGGGATCAGGCGGCGCAGTTGCCGGCGACGGGCTTGCCGTCGAACCGGTCGGAGAGGAACGCCATCGCGTCGGGCTCGCTCCAGAGCATGCCGGTGGCGTGCTCGGCGAACGTGTAGGTCTTCCAGGTCAGGTTCGCGCCCTTGGCGCACCACGCCTTGTGCAGCGTGTCGGCCTGCGCGAACGGGATGATCTCGTCATAGGCGGCCTGGGTCTGCAGCACCGGGACGGACGGGGCGGTGGAGCCGAGCTTGTTGGCCTCCAGCCGCTGCTGCCACTGCGGCGTGTTCAGCGGGTCGCTGGTGGTGTAGTCGCTGATCTTCCTGAAGAGCGTCCCGGCGAGGGTGCCGATGCCGTCGACGCTGACCAGGCAGAGGTTCTCGGCCTTCTTCAGCAGCTCGCGGCCGTTGTCGTTGAGGTACTTCTCCAGGTCCAGCTCGGGGTAGGCGGCGTCGTAGCCGACGGCCGCCATGAACATCAGGCCGACGAACGGGGAGCCGTCCAGGCCCTTGGCGACCGCCGTCAGATCCGCCGGGACGCCGCCCGCGAACGCGCCCTTGATGTCGAGCTCGGGCGCGTACGACGTCGCCAGCTCGGCGGCCCAGCCCGAGGACGTCCCGCCCTGCGAGTAGCCCCACAGGCCGATCGGCGAGCCGCCGAGGCCCGCGTCCGGGAGGCGCTGCGCGGCCCGCGCCATGTTCAGCACGGCCTGGCCCTGGGAGCGGCCGACCTCGTAGGTGTGCTGGCCGGGCGTGCCGAGGCCCTCCATGTCGGTGACGGCGACGGCCCAGCCGCGGCTGAGCGCGTCGGCGACGAAGAACATCTCGTAGTCCATGCCCTGGGTGAGGGTGTAGGACGGCGCGCACGCGTCGCCGAGGCCGCGCGTCCCGACGGCGTAGGAGACGACCGGGCGCTTGCCCTGGCCCGTCCACGCCTTGGTCGGGACGAGCACCATGCCGGACACGGCGGCCGGCTCGCCCTGCGCCGTCTCCGACCGGTACAGGACCTGCCACGACGTGACGCCCTCGTACGGCGAGCGGCCGAACGGGTCCATGGAGAACACGGCCGGACGCGACCGGATGACATCGCCGGGCCGGCCGGCCGGGAGCGGGGACGGCGGCGTGTAGAACGGGTCCTGGGCGGGGGGTACGGGGTCCTGCGGTGCGGCCGCGGCGGTGCCCTGCAGGGCGGTCGCCGCCATGGCGAGCCCGATGCAGGACGCCGCCACGGTGCGGAGCACCCGGCGAACGTTGATGGACATGGCGGGCAACCCTTCGTCTTCGCCTGCCGTCGGCGCGACGGCCACCCGACCGTAACGTAATTGGACACTTACTCCAATGAGGTTCGGGACACATCGGAGTCACCCGTTTTGTCTCGGCGCGACAAGGACGGCGGGGTCAGGGCGCGGTCGCCGTGCGGCCCTTCCAGGCGCCGCCCCTTCCGGCGCGGTGGCGGCGGGCGGAGTCGACCGTCATGGCGGCGTACATCAGCGCGACGGCGGGCAGGCCGAGGGCGCGCAGGGGCGAGAGCCCGTAGAAACGGAGCATGGGAACGTAGGTGAGCGTCATGATCGCCCAGGCCGGGGCGCCCGCCGCGAGTGCCACGGGACGGGCGGCGAGGGCTCCGGTGAGCGTCGCGGCGGGCGGCGCGGCGTAGAGCAGGAGCAGGCCGAGAACGGTGCCCGCCAGCAGGGCCGGCGAATAGCGCAGCTGGTGGTAGGCGCTGCGGGCGATCATCATCCACAGGTCGGCGAGGCGGGGGTAGGGGCGGCGGCTGACCACGTCCCGGCTCAGGTCGAGGCGGCAGCGACCGCCCGCGCGCTTGATGAGTCGGCCCATCGCCACGTCGTCGATGAGCGCGTCGCGGATCGCCGCGATGCCGCCCGCCCCGTCGAGCGCGGCGCGGCGGACGAGCATGCAGCCGCCCGCCGCGGCGGCGGTGCGCGCCCCGTCCCGGGTGACGCGGCGGAACGGGTAGAGCTGCGCGAAGAAGTACACGAACGCCGGGACGACAACCTTTTCCCAGCGTGTGCGGACGCTGAGCGTCGCCATGAGTGAGACGAGGTCGCGCCGCGCGCCGGCGGCCTCGCGGACGAGCCTTGTCACTGTGCCGGGCTCAT
The DNA here is from genome assembly GCF_001552195.1 of Actinomadura latina NBRC 106108. GTDB lineage: Bacteria > Actinomycetota > Actinomycetes > Streptosporangiales > Streptosporangiaceae > Spirillospora > Spirillospora latina. The sequence continues at coordinate 306,934 of NZ_BCQS01000012.1, read as the reverse complement.
AGGCGATGTCGGCGTCGGTGAAAAGGTAGAAATCGGGGTCTCCGGCCGCTCGGACGCCCTCCGACATGGCCCACACCTTGCCCGCCCACCCCTCGGGACGGCCTCTCGCTGAGATGACGTGTTCCGTCAGGCCGGCGGCCGTCTCGGCGGTGCCGTCGCTGCTGCCGTCGTCCACCACGAGCACGCGGAAGACGCCCGGATACTCCTGGGCGAGCAGCGTCGGCAGGGTTCCAGGGAGGATGGCCGCCTCGTCGCGGGCCGGGACGATCGCCGCCACCTCCGGCCATTCCGGTGGATCGTCCCGCTCCGGCAGGCCGGGCCCGGTCCGCCAGAAGGCGCCGTGGCCGAACGCCAGGTACAGCCATCCGGCGAGTGCCGCCAGCGCGAGGACGTCCACGATCACCACGCTTCGCAGCGTCGCATCACGCTGTGGCGTCCGTCCACCGGGCGCGTCGCTGGGCTAGAGTCTCGCGGCGATGGAGGAAGTTCTCTGGAAGGCCGCCGACAAGCTGCGGGGGGCGGTCGACGCGGCGCAGTACAAGGACTTCGTCCTCGGGCTGGTGTTCCTCAAGTACGTGTCCGACTCGTCCGGTGACGGGGGCTTCGTCGTCCCGGACGGGGCGCGCTGGACGGATCTCGCCGGGGCCACCGAGGACCTCGGCGCGCGGATCGACGCGGCGATGGACGCGGTCATGCGGGCCAACCCGCCGCTCGGCGGCGCGCTCCCGCAGATCTTCGGCGGGGTCGACCAGCGGCGCCTCGGCGACCTGGTCGCGCTGATCGGGGAGGTCGGCTTCGGCGGCAAGGCCGCGCGGGACGTGCTGGGCGAGGTCTACGAGTACTTCCTGGAGAGGTTCGCCCGCGCCGAAGGCAAACGCGGCGGCGAGTTCTATACGCCGCCCAGCGTGGTGAGGCTGCTCGTCGAGATTCTGGAGCCTTTCAAAGGGCGGGTGTACGACCCGTGCTGCGGTTCCGGCGGCATGTTCGTCCAGGCGGAGAAGTTCGTCCGGAGCCATCGCGGACGGCTGGACGACATCGCCGTCTACGGGCAGGAGGCGAACGAGCGGACGTGGCGGCTCGCCAAGATGAATCTCGCCGTTCACGGGATCTCCGGCGACCTCCGCCGCTCGGACACTTTCCACGCGGACGCCCACCCCGATCTGCACGCCGACTTCGTGCTGGCCAATCCCCCGTTCAACATGTCGGACTGGTACCGCGACACCGGCGACCCGCGCTGGCGGTACGGCGTCCCGCCGGCCGGGAACGCCAATTTCGCCTGGCTGCAGCACATCATCTCCAAGCTCGGGCCGGACGGCCGCGCGGGCGTCGTGATGGCGAACGGCTCACTGTCGTCCCGGCAGTCGGGCGAGGGCGCGATCCGCGCGTCGCTGCTGGAGGCGGGCCTGGTGTCGTGCGTGGTCGCACTGCCGGACCGGCTCTTCCGCAGTACCCCGATCCCCGCGTGCCTTTGGTTCTTCGACCGTTCGGCGGGCGGCCGGGTCCTCTTCATCGACGCCCGCGACATGGGGACGATGGTCGACCGCACCGAGCGAGTCCTCACCGATGACGACATCACCCGGATAGCAGGCACATACCGTTCCTGGCGCGGCACCGGTTATTCGGACGTTCCGGGGTTCTGCCGTTCCGCCGGCCTGGACGAGATCAGATCCCATGACCACGTCCTCACCCCGGGCCGCTATGCAGGCGCCGCTCAGGCGGATCCCTCCGACGAACCCGCGGCCGCCAGGGCCGAACGCCTCACCAAGGAACTCTTCGCCCATTTCGAGGAGTCGGCGCGGCTCGACGGGGTCGTCCGGGCGGAACTGGGACGCCTGGATGGCTGACGTGACGCTCGGCGAGATCGTCGCGTTCGCGAACGGGAGGTCCCGCCCCGCCCAGGGCTCCGCCTACCGGACCTATGGAGCCAACGGCGTCATCGGCACCTCCGGCGATTTCAACGCGGGCCCGCACAGCACCATCGTCGGACGCGTGGGCACGTACTGCGGCGCCGTCCAGTACAGCGCGGAGCCGTGCTGGGTCACCGACAACGCCATCATCGCCACCCCGAAAGAGGGAGCGAACCCCCGCTACATCTACTACCTCCTGAGAAGGCTCGCCCTGAACCGGTACCGCATCGGGTCGGGACAGCCCCTCCTCACCCACGGAATCCTGAACCGCCTCACCGCGACCCGCCTCACCGGGGCGGAGCAGGATTCGGCGGCCTCCGTCCTCGGGGCCCTCGACGACAAGGCCGCGGTGAACGACCGCATCGCCGCCTGCGCCGACGCCCTGGTCCGCGCCCGCTACGACGCGTCCGCCCCCCGCACCCGGGTCCGCATCGGCGACCTGGCGGACCTCGTCCGGTCGAACGTCCCGGCCGCCGGCATCTCCCCCGCCGAGAACTACATCGCCCTCGAACACATGCCGAAGCGCAACATGTGGCTCTCGACCTGGACCGACGCGTCCGGCATCACCAGCGCGAAGAGGCGCTTCACCGCCGGCGACATCCTCTTCGGCAAGCTCCGCCCCTACTTCCACAAGGCCGGGCTGGCGTTCGTCGACGGCGTCGCCTCGACGGACATCCTCGTCGTCCGCCCGAAGGACCCCGCCCACCGCGGCTGGCTGCTCGCGGCCCTGTCCAGCGACGCCGTGATCGCCCACGCGTCCGCCGTCGGCGACGGCACCCGCATGCCCCGCGCCCGATGGCCCGACATCGCCGCCTTCGAGATCCCCTGGCCCGGCGACGCGGCCATCCGCGGATTCCACGAATTCACCTCCACCCTGGCCGCCCGCGTCCAGGCCGCGACGACCGAGACCAGGACCCTGACAGCCCTCCGCGACACCCTCCTCCCCCAATTGATCCCGTGACGTCCCGCCGCGAGCGGCGTCATCATCGGGACGGCCACCGGATAATCCGTTGCCGCCGGACCCCGCGATCTTTCACCCTCCAGGCCTTTCCGGGGACCATCGTGCCCAATCCGATGGTCGGCGAACTCTCCGCGCTGGCCCAGCAGGCCGGTCTGCGGGTGCCCTTCGTCGAGGAACTCGCCGCCGACATCTTCATGGGCACGTTCTCGGTCAAGTTCCTGCGGGCGGCGCGGCTCGCGGGCGACGTCCTGGAGGGCACGCTCTACGAGCGGTACTACGGCGTCGACTACGCGGCCGTGCGGTCGATGAGGTGGGGATTCGACAAGCTCTGCCTGAAGCGGGCCGGAAAGCCCGCTGGGTGGTCGGTCGCCGGCAACGGGATGGTGATCGAGCAGTCGCAGATCCTCACCACGCACAATCTGGCCGCGCTCGTCCACCCGGTCGGCGTCACGCCGGTGGACGGCTGGGACGGGCTCGCGCGGCGGTCGTTCGAGGTCGTGTGCCGGCTGGTGCGGAAGACGCACGGGAACCGGCGGCCGCTGCCGACCGTCAAGGACGCCGCCTACGCCTGGCGGCAGACCGTCTTCTACCTGGCGCTGTGCGGGCTGAAGGAGCAGGTCGCCGTCATCGCCTGGATGCAGGACGAGCTGGACCGGCAGCCGGGCCACGCCGTCCGGCGGCTCGACCCGGTCCTGGCGGGGCTCCGGCACGTGCTGGCCGGCGGCGCCCTCGACGACGGGTCCGCGCCGAACGCCCGGCGGTTCCTCGGCTGGTCGGCCGGCGGCCACTGGATGGCCGGTGAGTGACCGGCCGCGTGCGCTCGGTCATCGACCGCTGGGTGCGGCAAGGGGCTTGCATGCGCGCAAGGGTCGGTGACTGGGTCGTGCAGGCTGCGTAAGAGTGTGTGTTGTTTCACTCCACGTCCGACTTCCGACTTGGCCTTGAGAACACATGTTCGCTTACAGCCCGACACGGAGACGTGAAACCAACGCCGCCATGAACGCATCAGACGCGTGGTCCGGGGGGCCCGTGCTCGTTCCCGCACCCTCACTCGAACTCGGAATCCCGTCCGCCTGGAGCAACGGCAAGTCGTCCGGCCGGCTCATCGGGGAGATCGACCTCGCCGCCACGCCGCCGGCTGTCCGGCTCGCCCGGTCCTACGTCCGGGAGCTCGTCGGCCAGCACTTCGGCGCCGAGCGGTCCGAGCTCGGCGACCTGGAGCTGCTGACCAGCGAGGCGATGACCAACTCGGTGCTGCACGCGCGGCCGCGCCGGGACGGGACCGTCATGCTGGCCGTCCTGCACCTCGACCGGTACGTGCGGGTCGAGGTCACCGACGGCGGGCCCGCGCCCGGCCAGCCGCGGCCGGCGGACGAGCACCCGCCGGTGCACGGGCGCGGCCTCGCGCTGATGAAGGCGCTCGCCACCGACTTCGGCACCCACCGGGGCCGGAACGGGACGTCTACCTTCTGGTTCGGGATGGGCGTCCGGGACGAGTGGCGGCTGCCGTGACTCCCGGGCCGCGGGCCGTCCAGGTGCGCGGGGGCCTCCTGGACCGCGCCGGCCTCGGGTGACCGGCCGCCGTGCTCTCCGCCGCGCTCGCCGCCGCCACCGGTGACGGGACGGACACATCCGCGGATCGTCCGTCCCGGGCAGCCGCCGCTTCGCTAGGATCGAGGCGTCGACAATTGCCACCTCGAGGGCGAGTGATGACAGCGGACGGTGCGCCGAAGTCTCTCTCGGACATCACCAAGGACATGGGCTTGAACATGTCCGACGTGGCGGCCTTCTCCGGCCTCGACGAGAGCACGATCTTCCGGCTGTGGGACAACGTCGAATGGCTCGACCGGGTCAGCGGGCGGTCGCTGCAGAGCCTCATGTCGTCCGTTCCGGGAATCGCCGAGTACTCGATGGCGCACGCCGTCCGGAAAAGGCGCGACGGGCTCGTCGGCGACCTGCACGGCGAAGGGCTCGCGGTCGACCTGGACGCCCTGGAGAACTCGACCGTCGCGCAGCAGCATCTGCTGAACGCGCTGGAGGCGGCCCTGCACATCGTGCGGGGGCAGGCGACGCAGAAGACGTCCTCGTTCATCGCCCGCTTCTGGGGACGGGAACAGGACCGCGCGCTGGAGTCCATCTATTCGACCGACCCCGGCGAGGGCCTGCTGAAGGACCCGCAGAAACTCTTCGACGCCTCGCTCGACCTGGCGCCCCGGCTGAACCGCAAGAGCTACTCGTTCCACTCGATCTTGGCGCTCAACATCCTGACGCACCAGGTCAGCAAGGTGACCGGGAAGCTGGAGGCCGACCTCAGCTTCGAAGTCCCCGGACGGCAGAGCGCGTTCATGATGCGCGGCGTCGTCATGGGGTCCCTGATCAGCTCGGACGACTTCGACCTCGCCGAGCGGTACCGCAGGGAACTGGATGCCACCCCCGTGTACGCCGCCCTTGAGGAATGGGCGTTCCCGACCTACACCAGAGACGGCCGGATCAGCAGCGACTTCACTCTGCCGAGCTCCCTGTCGCTGCGCAACACGGCAACCGAGGTGCTGCGCGAGATAGCGGTCTACAACGACGCCTACCTGTACTACCTGGTGTCGACGTACATTCCGCTGGCGCTGAAACGCGACCCCGCGTTCGGCGGCAAGATCGTCGAGTTGGTCCAGGCGCTGGAACTGCGCGGGGTCGAGTGCCGGGACAGAACGACCAGACAGACCTGCAACACGCTGGTGCGGCGGCTCAAGGGCGCCGCCTGAACCTGCGTGGAACACCTGAGGAATGGGGAGCCGGTGGAGGACACGGCGCAAGCCATCGCGAATCTGACACGTGAAAGGTGGGAGGCCAACGCGCAGTACTGGGTCAAGGTCATCAGGGAGGGCCGCGACCGGTACCGGACCGAACTGACCGACGCCGCCGTCCTCGACGCGGTCGGCCCCTGCGCCGGCCTGCGCGTCCTGGACGCCGGGTGCGGCGAAGGCTACCTGTCCCGCAGGCTCGCCTCCATGGGCGCGGACGTCGTCGGCGTGGACGCCGCCCAAGGTCTGATCGACGCGGCCTCGTCCCACGCGGCACCCGGCGCCACGTTCACCCGGGCCGGCGTCGAGGACCTCCCGCTGGACGACGAGCAGTTCGACCTCGTCCTCTGCAACCACCTGTTCAGCCATCTGCAGGACCCGGCCCGCGCCATCGGCGAGTTCGCGCGCGTGCTGAAGAGCGGCGGGCGGCTGATCCTGCTGACCCTGCACCCGTGCTTCTACGTGGAGAACTCCGAGCAGGGCGCGATGAACAGCGTCCCGGCGGCGCAGTACTTCGCCTCGCGCGGCATCGACCAGAGGTTCCTGGTGGACGGCATGGAATCCCCCTCGATGATCACGAGCTGGCTCCGGCCGCTGGAGTACTACGCTGGAACGCTCCGAGACGCCGGATTCGTCATCGCGGACCTGCGCGAACCGCACCCGACGGAAGAGCAGCTGCGGGACGACCCGTGGTGGCGCAAGGGCTTCCCCACGGCGATGTTCATGCTGCTGATCGCGGAGCGCCGCTAGGGTCGACGGCATGGACCCCGAGCTGGCCGAGCATCCGGACAGGCTCCGGTGGAACAGCAAGTACGGGGACGCCCCCGAGCCGTCGCACGTCCATCCGCTGATGGAGCGGGCGCTGGCGCTGGGATTCCCGGACGGCGGCGTGCTCGACCTCGCGTCGGGGCCGTCCGGGAGCGCCCTGTCGGCCGCCGGAGCCGGGCGCCGCGTGACGGCCGTCGACATCTCCGAGGTCGCCCTCGACCGGCTCGGCGCGGAGGCGCGGAGGCGCGGCCTCGACTCGCTGATCACTCTCGTCCACGCCGACCTGGGGCGGTGGCGGCCGGCGCCGGACGGCTACGCGCTCGTCCTGTGCACCGGGTTCTGGGACCGCGCCGTGTTCGGGCGCGCGGCCGGGGCCGTCCTGCCCGGCGGCCTGCTGGGCTGGGAGGCGTTCACCGAGGACGTTCGCCGCGACCGGCCGCGGATACCCGCCGAATGGTGCCTCGCACCCGGCGAACCCGCCGCGCTCCTGCCACCCGGTTTCACCGTCCTGGACCAATCGGACGTCCCCGCGACGGGAAAGCGCCGACTCCTGGCCCGCCGCTAGCCGTACCGCCCCACCTGCCGCACGTCAGCGGAGGTCGACGACGACCGGGGCGTGGTCGGAGGGGCCTTTGCCCTTGCGGGCCTCGCGGTCCACGTAGGCGGACTCGACCCGTTCGGCGAAGGCGCCGTTCCCATAGACGAGGTCGATGCGCATGCCGAGGTTCTTATGGAACATCCCGGCCCGGTAATCCCAGTAGGTATAAGGGTGCGGGCCTTTCATCGGGGTGGGGACGATGTCGTGGAGGCCGAGGTCGCGCAGTTCGGCGAGTGCCTGGCGTTCGGCCGGGGTGACGTGGGTCGAGCCTACGAAGACGGACGGGTCCCAGACGTCGTCGTCGGTGGGGGCGACGTTGTAGTCGCCCGTCGCGACCAGCGGCGTCCCGGCGGACAGTTCGGCGGCCAGCGCGTCGCGGAACGCGGCGAACCAGGCGAGCTTGTAGAGGTAGTGGGCCGATTCGGGGGTGCGGCCGTTCGGCGCGTAGAGCGACCAGACCCGGATCCCGCCGCAGGTGGCGCCGATCGCGCGGGCCTCGGGGGTGAGCAGGACGGGTTCGGTCAGCTTCGCCTGGGCCTCCGCCTCGCCCTCGTATACGGGCTCACCGTGGAAGCTTTTCGAGACGTCCTCAATGCCGACCCGTGAAAGAACCGCGACTCCGTTCCACCGCCCGTCGCCGTGCGCGGCGGTGGCGTAGCCGAGTTCGGCCACCTCGGCGGACGGGAACTTGCCGGCGGCGCACTTGGTCTCCTGCAGGCAGACGACGTCGGGCTTCGTCTCGTCCAGCCAGGAGAGAAGGCGCGGCAGCCGGGCCTTCACCGAGTTGACGTTCCACGTCGCGAGGCGCATTCCACCAGCCTGCCATCCGAGGGCGCGAGCCACTCCGCCGGCGGGGATATCCTGGCGGCTTCTCCAGTCCCCTGCCGGACGGCGCCGCGGCCCCCGCGTGACCGGTAGATTGCGGGTCGGCCTCCTTTACACGGTTTTCACGCTGTGCTTAGCCCGGCCCTGGAAGGGTGGTCACGTTCGCGATGTCGTCTAACCCGGAGCAAGTGAGGAACCATGTCCGAGGATGACAAGCCCCGGGGCAAGCCGGCGGTCAAGGCGAAGGCGAAGATCCCGAACGCCCAGAGCATCCGCAGCCCCGAGTTCACCCCGCACGGCATCAGCGCCGGGCGCGGCAGCGGGCTGAACCGGCCGTCCGCCCCGTCCGCGCTCACCGCCAAGCAGGCGCGCAACCGGCGGCTGATGATGATCGCCGGGATCGTGGTGGTCGCGCTGGCGATCACCGGCGGCGTGTACTGGTGGGTCAACCGCCCCGATCCGGTGATCGAGGTGACCGGCAAGTTCGCGTCCGAGCCCAAGGTCGAGATCCCGACCAAGCTCGCGCCGACGAAGAAGCTGAAGATCACCACCCCGATCAAGGGGTCCGGCCGCACGATCGCCGAGGGCGACACCGCCTACGTCTCGTTCGCCACCTACAAGTGGGCCGCGGACAAGGACGAGGAGAACTCGCGCGTCAAGAGCACCAGCGAGAAGGTCAGCTCCACCTGGGAGCAGCAGCAGGGCCAGCAGCCGAGCGGCCCGCGCCCCCTCGTCATCGGCAAGAGCGGCCTGAAGGAGATCGACAAGAACCTGGTCGGCAAGACCGTGGGCAGCCGCGTCGTGCTGCAGCTCCCGCCGTCCAAGGACCTCAGCCAGCTGAGCCCGCAGCAGATCACCGCCAAGGACGCGGTGGTGTTCATCATGGACGTCCAGGCCGCCGTCCCGAAGGACCCGAAGCCGGAGGGCACCGCCCAGAAGCTGGACGACAAGAACCTGCCGAAGGTGGAGGACAAGGGCGCCAAGGAGCCCAAGATCACCATTCCGGACGCGGACGCCCCGGACAAGCTGCAGGTCAAGACGGTGATTCAGGGCAACGGGCCGGCGCTCGCCAAGGGCGACGACGCGATCGTGAACTACGTCGGCAAGATCTGGAAGAGCGGCGACAAGTTCGACTCCAGCTGGACCAACGGGCAGCCCGTGAACTTCCCGATCGGCACCGGCGCGACGATCCCCGGCTTCGACAAGGGCCTGACCGGCGCGAAGATCGGCAGCCGTGTCCTGCTCGTGCTGCCGCCCGCGGAGGGCTACGGCAAGGAGGGCAGCCCGCCCAAGATCAAGGGCGACGACACCCTGGTGTTCGTGGTGGACGTCATCGCGAAGATCCAGAAGTGAGCCGGGCGCGGCACGGCCGCGCGGGCGGGATCGCCTGAGGGACGATGTGCGAGCGGCGGGGCACCCGGTGGGGCCCCGCCGCTCGGCGTTCACGGAAAGCCGCCATCGCGGCGCCCGGCACGACAACCGGCGGGCCGGATCACCCGTCCTCCTATTGGGAGTCCGTGGGGTTGCGCATTGGGCGGCCGACGCACGTGTCCCCTCAGGTATCGTCGGTGACGCATTAATCACGGGGGGCTTGTGAGCGACAGCGAAAAGGGCCCGGAGGGCGACGCGCCCGCCGGGCCTTCCGAGGTGGACCGGCACGGCACCGGGGCCGGGGCACCGGCCGGCGCGGACGGACCGGCGACCGGCACGCTGACCGAGGACACCGGCGAATCCGCCCGCGACACGGAATTCCCGGACGTGCGAGACAAATCACAGAACGGCGACAAGGAGGGCGAAGCGCCCGACTTCGCCGACGATGCCGCCGAATCGCCTGGCACCGAATCACCTGGCACCGAATCACCTGATGCGGAAACGCCTGCCGCGGAATCGGCCGAGGCCGGAACGGCCGCCGCCGAATCGGATGATGCGGGCGAGGCGGAGAAACCCGGCGAGAGCGGCGAGTCCCCTGAGGATTCGGGTGAACCGGCGGCCGATGGTGTTGAAGCGCCGGTCACGGGTGATACCAAGACCATGCCCGCCGCCTCGTCCCAGCACGGATCGTCCCAGCATGGCGGACCGCCCCCGCCCGGCGGCGCCGGCGGTGGAGACGGCGGCGGGAAGCGCCGCGGCAAGCCGCGGAGCCGCAGATCGCGGCTGCTGCGCCGGACGTTGTTCACCCTGCTCGGGTTCATCGGGTTCTTCCTCGCCGCGTTCGGCGTCGCGTACCTGTTCACCCCCGTGCCGTCCCCGCAGGAGAAGGCGATCGCGCAGGGTCCGACCTTCTACTACTCCGACGGCAAGACACAGATCGCCAAGACCGGCATCAACCGGGACGCCGTCGAGCTCGACCGCGTCCCCGAGAGCACCCGCAACGCGGTCATCGCGGCGGAGAACGACAGCTTCTACCAAGATCCCGGCGTATCAGTCGAGGGCACCACGCGGGCGTTCTGGTCCACGGTGACCGGCAAGCAGCTGCAGGGCGGGTCCACGATCACGCAGCAGATGGTCCGCAACTACTACGGCGGCATCGGCAAGGAGCGCTCGGTCACCCGCAAGCTCAAGGAGGTCATGGTCGCGCTGAAGGTCGACCGGGAGAAGCCCAAGGACTGGATCCTGGAGCAGTACCTCAACACGATCTACTTCGGGCGCAACGCCTACGGGGTGCAGGCCGCCGCGCACGCCTACTACGACAAGGACGTCTCCGACCTGACCCCCGCCGAGGGCGCCTTCCTCGCGGCGGCGATCCAGCAGCCGAGCAACTTCTCCGACCCGACCGGCGACCAGCGCGTCCGCGCCGAGCAGCGGTGGCGCGCCGTCGTCGGCAACATGGTGCAGGACGGCTACCTGACGTCCGCCGACGCCGCCGCCATGGAGTTCCCCACGCCGGTCAAGCAGAAGATCACCGACGTCCTCAAGGGCCAGAGGGGCTACATGGTCAACGTGGCCAAGAAGGAGCTCACCGAGCGCCGCGGCTACAGCGAGGACGAGATCAACCGCAGCGGGCTGAAGATCACCACGACGTTCGACAAGCGGCTGATGGACGCGATGAAGCAGGCCGTGGCGCAGAACACCCCGGACGGGATGAGCAAGAAGATCCGCACCGGGGCCGTGTCCGTCGACCCGTCCACCGGGCAGGTGCTCGCCTTCTACGGCGGCCGCGGCTACCTGGAGGAGGCGCTGAGCAGCGCCTTCGGCGAGTGGGCGCAGGCCGGGTCCGGGTTCAAGCCGATCGCGCTCGCCGCCGCGCTGCGGGACGGCCGGTCGCTCAGCACCACCTACGACGGCAGCTCGCCGCAGACGTTCGGCGGCCATTCCCTCCACAACGACAGCAACGAGAGCTTCGGGTCGGTGAACCTCGTCACCGCCACCGAGCACTCGATCAACACCGCCTACGTCAACCTCGGCCAGGACGTCGGCAACGAGAAGATCGCCGAGATGGCCGAGAAGATGGGCATCCCGGCGTCGCAGATGACCAAGGACCAGCGGAACGCGGCCACGTTCCCGCTCGGCATCGTGTCGCTGCACCCCGTCCAGCAGGCGGGGGTGTACGCGACGTTCGCGTCCGAGGGCGTGCATCGGACGCCGTTCGTGGTGAAGTCCGTCACCGACAACGAGAACGAGAAGCGCACGTTCACCGAGAAGGGGAACCGGGCGCTGAGCGCGCAGAACGCGCGGGACGCGACGTATGCGATGGAGAAGGTCGTCCAGGGCGGTACCGGGACGAACGCGCAGCTCCCGGACGGCCGCGACGTCGCGGGCAAGACCGGCACGACGGACGAGGGCAAGGCGATCTGGTTCAACGGGTACATCCCGCAGATGGCGACGTCGGTCGCGATGTTCCGCAGCGACAACAAGCCGCTGAACATCCCCGGCTACGGCGCGTACGGCGGGCAGCTGCCCGCGCAGATCTGGCGCACCTACATGGCTGAAGCCGTCAACATCAAGGACTACGCGCCGAAGTCGTTCGGGGAGCCGTCGATGCGGCCGGGCGGCGGCTACGAGCGGCCGTCCGGCCCCAGCACGCCGGGCCGGACGGAGCCGCCGCGCACGACCGAGCCGTCCGGACCGCCGCCGACCACGGAGGAGCCCAACCTCCCGACACCGCCGACCGGACTGCCGACCATCATCGAGCCCCCGAACGGCGGGGGCGGCGGTGACGGCGGCGGTGGTAGTGGTGGTGGTGGTGACGGCGGCGGCGGAGGCACCGGCGGAGGCGGCACCGGCGACGGCGGCGGCCCCACAGGGCCCAACGGCTGACCTGCGCGGTCCCTGCCCGGCCACGAGCGGGGACCGCCGCCCCGGGCCGCTAGTCGCAGGCCTTGCCGATCCTGGCCGGGGCCTCCTTCATCACGGCGCTGAGCTGGGAGACGTCGCCGGCGCCGACGGCGGGGGCGGCGGCGCGCAGCCTGCCCGCCTCCGCCTCCAGCGCCTTCTTCAGGTCTCCGTCGCCGGCCTTCTTCGCCAGCCCGTCCAGCCGTCCCGCGAGCCGCTCGGTCGGCTGCCGCCACTGCGCCGGCTCGGCCGCCGGGATGCTCCTGACCTGCGTGACGTACTGCTCGAACGCCTTCTTCGTGTCGGTGCACACCTGGCCGGAGTTGCCGCCCAGCATCCCGCACCCGCTCAGGGTGCCGAGCACCAACGCACCTCCGGCCAGCGCCCGAACCACCCCGTACCGCATCGCTTCCTCCAGCTTGATCCCCGACCGCACCCGTATATGATTCCGCACTAGGTCATGAGCGCCAGCGTCAAGCCCCGGCTTGCTGGCCGGCAACCCTTCGTCCGCGATGGGGTGCCCCGGGTGAGGACCTGGCCGGACGCGGTTCCGCGTTCCGGCAAGCGCGGATCCCGACCTGTCATCCGGGGTCCCTGGCCCGGAAGGTCCCGGTATGCCCACACTGCTCTCCCCCATCACGCCTGCTGTGACGCGCCCCGAGGGGGTCCGGGTTCGCCGGATTCCGCGCATTGTCGGGGCGGACGTCCCGGTGCCGCTGCGGGACGGCGGCCACGTCCCCTACGCCAACTTCGACTACGCCGCCAGCGCGCCCTGCCTGGAGGCGGTGCAGGAGGCCGTCGCCCGCGCGCTGCCGTACTACAGCAGCGTCCACCGCGGGGCGGGCTACGCGTCCCAGGTCACGACGCGCGCGTACGAGGAGGCCCGCGAGACCGTCCGCGCGTTCCTCGGGGCGTGGCGGCGGTCGGCGGTCGTGTTCACCCGCAACACGACCGACTCGATGAACCTGCTCGCGCACGCCGTCCCCGCAGGGACGAGCGTCGTCGTCTTCGAGACCGAGCACCACGCGTCGCTGCTGCCGTGGAAGCGGGCCGTGCGGCTGCCCGCGCCCGCCACCCCGGCCGAGGCGATCTCCGCCGCCGACCGCGCGCTGCGCGCCTGCCCGATCGGGTCGCGGCTGCTCGTCGTCACGGCCGCGTCCAACGTCACCGGCGAGCTGTGGCCCATCGAGGAGCTGGCGCGGGCCGCGCACCGCAACGGCGCCCGCATCGCGGTGGACGCGGCGCAGCTCGTCCCGCACCGTCCGCTCGACATGACGGCGCTCGGCCTGGACTACGCCGCGTTCTCCGGCCACAAGCTGTACGCGCCGTTCGGCGCCGGCGTCCTCGCCGGCCGCGCCGACTGGCTGCGCGCCGCCGGCCCGTACCTCAAGGGCGGCGGGGCGAGCGCGGCGGTCGGCGCGGCGACCCGGTGGGCGCCCGCCGCGGAGCAGCGGCACGAAGCGGGCTCACCGAACGTCCTCGGAGCCATCGCGCTGGCCGCCGCCTGCGAAACCCTGTCCCCCCTCTGGGAGGACCTCGCCATCCATGAGGCGGCCCTGGTCGGACGGCTCCGGACCGGGCTCTCCGCCCTCCCGCATGTGCGAGAACTGTCACTCTGGGGCGACCGGGCGCCGCGCGTCGGGATCGTGTCGTTCACCGTGGACGGCTGGAACGCGCGCGACGTGGCGCTTACCCTGTCGGAGGAGCACGGCATCGGCGTCCGGGACGGGCGGTTCTGCGCGCACCCCTTCGTCCGGCACCTGGCGGGCGGGGACGGGACCGCCGTCCGCGCTAGCCTCGGACTCGGTACGAGCGAGGAGCACATCGACCGGCTGCTGACCGCCCTCGCCGGGCTGACAGCGCGCTGACCTGCACGCACCCGCGAGCAGTCAGGTGATTATGCTCTTTGGTCCTGTTCGCCCATGTAGCGTAGGCAGTCGCGTGGGGACGAGCACGGAGGAAACAGGGGGTGGCGACCGTGGCCGACGCGTGGCGACCCACGTCGGAGCTGGAACACCGACTGCAGGAGACCGTACGGGCCGGGGACCAGGAGAGCTACTTCCGCCTCCTCGCGGACAGCGAGCTCGTCGTCCCCGTCCCGCCCGAACTGGTGGACGGCGTGCTCGCCAACGAGGCGCAGCCGTCGTGGCCGACGCAGGAAGAGGACGGCCGCGTCCACGTCCTCGTCTACACCTCGGCCTCGGCGATGCGCGCCTGCCTGGGGCCGTCCTACCAGCACTTCATGACCGTGCGGTTCGGCGACATCGCCGAGACGTGGCCGGACGCCCGCTGGTGGCTCGCCATCGACGCGCCCGCCCACGGCGTCGGCACCGTCCTGCCCATCGAGGCGCGGATGCCGGCCTGGTTCGTCCGCCAGGTGGCCGAGGGCGACGGCCGCCCCCCGCAGGTCGGCCGCGCGCCCGCCCCCTGGGAGGAGCTCCGCGACCAGCACCGCGACCTGCCCCGGCAGTCGCCCCGCCCCGAGTTCCAGCCCGCCAACGACGTCGAACGCGAACTGCTGCGCGCGGCCTCCAACAACGACCACGACCTGTTCCTGCAGACGCTCGCGGACACCGACGTCCTGCTGCCCGTCCCGGACGACATGGACTTCACGCTGCGTCCGGGCCGTCCCGGCTTCCCGTGGCAGACCCGCGAGGTCGACGGCTCCACGGTCGTGCCCGTCTTCACGTCCCCCGAACGCCTCCACGAAGCGTCCGCCGCCGGCGCCGAGTACATCAAGCTGCCGTTCACCGTCGTCCTGCGCTACTGGCCGAACCACGACTGGCTGCTCGCCATCAACTCCGGCTCCCCGGCCGGCGGCACCGTCCTGGCCCAGCAGCTCCCCGGCCTCGCCACCTGGGCCGACCAGCGCGCCGCCCAGCGCATGACGGACAACTTCGAACCGCAGAACGACGTCGAACAGCGCCTCCTCGACCTCGCCCGCCGCCGCGACACCGACGCGTTCTACAAGACCCTCCTCGGCGCCCAGGTCCTGGTCCCCGCCGAGACCGACACACCCTGGGGCATCGTCCCCGGCGACCCCGACTTCCCGTGGCGCCCCGTCCCCGTCCACGGCCGGACGTCCATCCAGGTGTTCACGTCCCTGAAGTGGATGAACGAGGCCATGGGCTCGTCCCGCTTCATCATGCCGAGCCTCCACGAGATGGTCGCCGCCTGGCCCGACACCGACTGGACGCTCGTCCTGAACCCGGGCACCCCCATCGACGCCTCGATGCCCGGCGACCAGATCCGAACCCTCCGCGGCCCGGCGACGCCCCCGTCGGCCTCCACACCCCCGCCCCCGGAAACCCCGGCCGTCCCGGTGGCCCCCGCAGTTCCCCCCGCAGTTCCCTCCGCGGGCACACCGGGCCACGCCGTCCCGCCGACGGAACCCGCCACTGGCGTCCCCGCCGGGCCCAAAACACCGAACATCGGCACGCCGGGCGTCCCCACAGGGGAAGGCCCAGCTGACCGCCCGGCGGAAACGCCGCACTCGCCCGGCCCTGAGCCCGCCCGGCACGCCACCCCACCACAGCAGGGGACGTCCGACATATCCGGCGGAGTAGCCGGACAGCCCGGCATACACGACACGACATCCGGCGCTCAGCCTGGCCAGCCCACCGGCTCGCCACAGCCGGGCACCCCGGGCGACACAGGCCCATCCACCATGTCCGGCACACCCGCCGGACCCGGACACCCCGCAGGTGCACCCGGCTTTCCGCACGAGGGCATCTCAGGCAATGCGAGCCCGTCCAGCACGCCCGGCCTGTCCGGCAGTCCAGAGGACCCCGCAGGTGCACCCGGCTCTCCGCACGAGGGCCTTTCGGGTGGTGCAGGCGCGTCCGGCATGCCCGGCGGCGTTGACTCGTCAAGCACACCGGGGGTCGGGCAGGGGACTTCCGCCTACCTTGGCGACGGGACGCACGAAGCTCTTCGCGCGTCCGACGACGCCGTCGGGCTGAGTGGTGGACGCGACGCAGGACAGCCCGGCTACCAGACCGGCACGCCAGAGCAGGGCAGCGCGAACGGTGTCATAGGCACGGCAGGCGGACACGGTGCGCCCAACACGGCACCACACCCCGAACTCGGTCACCACGCCGGCGCCCCGGGCGCGTCCAGCATGTCCGGCGCCGCTGACTCGTCAGGGACGCCGGGTGCCGGGCAGGAGCCTTCCACCTATCTCGGCGACGGGACGCACGATGCTCTACGCGCGTCCGGCGAAGCCGCCGGCCTGGGCGCCGCCGCGCCCGGGTCGACCGGTGGCCGCGACGCCGGGGAGCCCGGCGCGTCGCCGGAAGGCGTCACGGGCGGCTCCCCCGGTGGACCTGGTACGCATGGCGCGGCCCCCCGTCCAGAGGGCGGCCACCACGCCGGTACCCCGCACGAGGGCATCGCGGGCGCATCCGGGGGCGAGGCCGTCTCGCCGTATCCGGGCGTTCCGGGTGGCGCGAGCCCGTCCGGTATGGGCGGCGATCGCGACGTGGTGTCCGGGGGCGCGGCCGGGCGGCATGCCGGTTCGCCGCCCGAGGGCGCCTTGAACGGTGCGGATGCGCCCGATGTGGCCGGCGGCGCAGGCCCGTCTGGCGCGCCGGGCACGGAGTCCGGTGTCTACAGCGGTGAGGGGGCGTACGGCGCTCTCGGCGCATCCGATGCGTCCGGCGCTGCCGGGCCGAGTGGTGGACGGCATGCCGGCGCGCCGCGCGAGCACGGTGCGGATGCGTCTGATGTGGCGGACGGCGGGCACGGCGTCGACGCGATCGGGGCGCCCGGTACGGGCCCGCAGTTGCGGGCCGTGGGGGCGGTGTTCGAGCCCGGGAACCGGATTGACCAAGAGCTTTACGAGGCCGCGGTGGGCGGGGACTCGGACGCGTTCCTGCGGGTGCTGCTGAACGCGAACGTGCTCGTGCCGATTCCGGCGGCGGCACCGCTCGAGGTGACGCCCATGCAGCGGGAGTTCCGGTGGGACGCGGCGCTGCGGAGCGAGACCGCGGTGCAGGTGTTCACGTCGCTGGTGCGGCTGCGCGAGGTGCTGCCCGAGTCGCGGTTCGTGTACGCGGACTTTCGGGAGCTGATCGGCGCGTGGCCGCGGGACGACTGGACGATGCTGCTCAACCCCGGGACGCGCATCGGGGCGTCGCTGCAGGGCGAGCAGGTGCGGGCGCTCAGCGAGTGGGCGGTGCGGGTCGGGCTCGTCCGGGCGCGGCCCGAGGTTCCGCTGCCGCCGCCGCGGCCCGAGCCGGTGCCGGCGGAGTCGCCGGACGACCTGGACGACCGCGTCTCATCCCTGACGATCATGCAGAAGGTCGTCCCGCACGGGCATGTCGCCTGGTACCTGGAGCAGGGCTACGACCGGGTCGGCGGGTTCGTGCACTCGACCGGTGACGTCGCCGAGCTGCAGACGCCCGGCCAGTTGTACGAGGCGCTGGGGCTGCTGTACGACGGGTCGCCGTTCTCGCCGTCGGACGAGGGCGTGTACGTCATCCGGTGGCCCGCTTACTGTCCTGACCTGTACCGGATTCCCTTCGGGGGGCGGGACGAGGCGGAGCTGGCCGCCTGGGGCGACGCCGGCTGGGTCGTCGAGCGGGCCCCGTTCCTCGGCGGCGGGTTCGCGCCGGGCAGCGCCGGGTCCATCCGCGAGTACAAGGTGGACAGCGTCCGGCTTCCGTACGGGGCGGAGATGTACTACCTCGGCCATGACCGGTCCGAGCAGTTCGTAGCGATGTACGACCCGGACAGGCTCGCCTGGCTCCGGCCGGAGGCGAACGGGCGGGAGGCCGCGCAATGATCCGGGACGGGTACGTCGCGCGCTGGCTCGGACGCGACTTCGAGGCCGCGCCGGGCGCCGACGGTGAGATCAGGCTGTACGCGCCCGGTCCGACGGACGGGTTCGAGGAGCTCCGGCAGGGACGGTTCCGCCGGATCGTCCCCGCGTCCGAGATCGAGGACCTCCGGTACGTCCGGACGACGTGCCGGTGGCGCGGTGAACGCTTCGTCATCGTGGGCGAGCATGAAACTTGGCTGCGCGTCGAATACGCCGGTGGCCGGGCCCCGGTCGCCGAAAGTCTGGGGCTCGACCGCATCGACCAGGGCATCTGGCAGACGTGGGCTCCCGCCGCCGAGGTCGAGGACGTCCGCGAGGAGATGATCTGACGCCGGACGGGGTTGATTTGGCTCGCGGATCCGTGTTCGCTTGATACCCGAGGCGATCCCTCGGGTATTGCATATCGGGCACGGGCGCTCAACGGCGACGCGACGGAGGTGCTGCGGCGGTGATCTGCCGATCGGCGGTCAAACCGATGTTCATCGGTATCGGCACGGCGGCCGTTCTGGCCGCCGGCGGTGCGTCCGCCATAGCCGCAGACACTCCGAGTCCGTCCGAGCCGGGCACTACGGCGCCCGCCGTGGGCGAGCTGAAAGTGCGCGTCACTCCGGTCGCCGCGACGGTCGATCCGAAGGACTCCTTCGACATCACGACGGCCATCACGGCCGTTGGCGGTGATCTGGCGGGCGTCAAGGTCACGAACGTCACGGCGACCCTTGAGGGAACGACGGTCACGGGCTTGTGCGGCTCGCCGTTCACCGCCGCGGAGTGCAATGTCGGGGACCTTGCCAGCGGAAAGGACGGCGCCGTCAAGTCGACGGTGAACGTGCCGGAGAAGGGTCCCGACAGCACGTCGAAGTTCGAGGTGACCGTCACCGTCGACGCGGCCGGCGTCGACCCCGCCAAGGCGTCCATGACCATCACGTACGTCGTGCCGAAGCCCTCGCCTACGCCCACACCGACGACCAGCAAGCCGCCCACGTCGAAGCCGCCGTCCAAGCCGCCGTCCAAGCCGCCGACGTCGCGGAAGCCGTCCAAGCCTTCGTCGTCGCCCACTCCCACGAAGTCGTCCGGGTCGGGCGGGGGCGGTGGTTCCGGTGGGAGCGGCGGGTCGAGTTCGAGCAGTGGATCATCGTCGTCCAGCGGGTCGGGGTCGGGCGGAATCGTGCCGCCGTCGCCCAACTCGTCGTTCGATCCGAAGGACCCGCAGGTGGCGCTGCCGCCCATTCAGGCGCCCAGTCCGTCGGTCGCGCCGAGTCCGGTGGCCGGGTCGGGAACGCCGCAGAGCCGGTTGCAGGGGAACAAGGCGCCCGTCGCGCAGGACGTCACCTTCGAGCGAATGGCCAGCACGCAGATCGCATGGCTGGCCGCCCTTCTGGTCGCGTTCTCGCTGCTGCTCACACAATTGCGGCTCGGACGGCGGAGCATGCCCGCCGGAGCCGTTAAGCGCGTGCAGGGAACGCATCGGCGCACCCGCCGCGGAATGTTCGGAAAATGATCCATTCACTGATCGGCTCGGCGGGTTTCAGCTGGTCATTCCGGGTGACGAGCCGCTGAGCACTCACCGCGAATTCTCCCCTGATGAAGTCAGGATCGAGTTAGGGCGTAGCAGGCTATTGCGGCGGCCGCCACGACGTTCAAGGAATCGACGCCGCGCGCCAGAGCCGTTTCGTTCATGGGAATGCGGACGCGGTGGTCCGCCTCGTGCAGCCAGCGGGACGACAGCCCGTCCCCCTCGGAGCCGAGGAGCAGCGCCCGGCGGCCGGCCGTCTCCACCTCGTCGATGGGCTCCGCGTCCGAGGCCGGGGTCAGGGCGAGGAGCTGGAACTCCGCGGCGCGGATCACGGAGAGATCGTTGTGCCAGTCGGTCATGCGAGCGTACGGGAGGGCGAACACCGCGCCCATGGAGACTTTGACCGAGCGCCGGTAGAGCGGGTCGGCGCAGCGGGGCGCGAGGACGGCGGCGTCCACGCCGAGCGCCGCGGCGCAGCGAAAGATCGCGCCGATGTTGGTGTGGTCGACGATGTCCTCGCAGATGACGATGCGGCGGGCGCCGGCGAGGACGGCGCCGAGCGGGGGAAGCGGGAGGCGTTCGAGGGACGCCAGCGCGCCGCGGTGCACCTGGAAGCCGGTGATCGACTCCATGGTGGCGTCGTCCGCGACGTAGACCGGGGCGTCCAGGCCGTCCAGGACGTCGGCCAGCGGCTCCGCCCAGCGGCGTGCCATGAGCAGGGAGCGGACGGGGTGACCGGCGGCGACAGCGCGGCGGATCACCTTCTCGCCCTCGGCGACGAACAGACCGTGCTCGGCCTCCAGGCTCTTGCGGAGGTTCACATCCCGCAGGTGCACATAGTCTGTGAGGCGCGGGTCGGCAGGGTCGGAGACGGGTTCGAGGTCGGCCATGTCCCCAAGTCTGCCGCCCGCCGCGGCCGGATTCGGTCGGCCTTGAACGGATGTTCGCGCCGATCCGTACCGCCGCGGTTGCGGTCCGTGACGGCCAGGGGCAATGCCAGGTTCGTCGGGACATACGGTGATGACCTGCGTCATTATCAGTTTTGAGTTCTTTGTAACCTCTGGTTCGTACTACTACAGTGCCGGGGAACATCGGCGGGTTTCTGGTGAATCGAGGGCAGGCCATGAGCGGACGTCATCGCAATGACTTCCCTGAGGGGATGGACGGCGGTTACGACCCGTCCAGGCCCGTCTTCGGCCCGGCCAACGACGGGTCGTCCGACTGGTTCGGCGGGCGGGACGGCCAGGGCCGGCCGCTCTCCCAGCCCCCTGCGGGGCCGCAGGGCGCGCCGCCCGGCGCTTCGGGCGAGACGCCGGAGTGGTTCACGCCGCGGCAGTCGTCGGAGGAGCCGGTCTACGGCTCCGGCGGCTTCAGCGGCGCTTCCGACGCGGGCGGCTACGGGCTCGGGCGGTCCGGCGGGTACCCGCAGGGCGAGCCGCGGCAGTCGTCCCCGCAGGGCCCCCCGCCCGAGTCCTCGCCGCTCGCCGGCACCGGGTACAGCGAGTACGACTCGATCAGCCGCTCGGACGGCGGCCCGTCGGGGTTCTTCGGCGGCGGGTCAGGCGGGTCCAGCGGCCCGGGTGGTTCGGGCGGTTCGGGCGGTTCCGGCGGCTACGGCGGCGGATCGGGCGGCTATGACAGCGGGTCCGGCGGCTACGAGTACGGGCGCCGCAAGCGCAAGCGCAGCGCGACCGCGCTGATCGGGCCGATGGCCGGGGCCGTGGGGCTGGCGCTGCTGCTCGGCGTCGGCGTCTACGCGTTCGCCGAGAGCGGCGGCGGCTGCTCCGGCGACGACGCGCTGAACCTGTCGGTCGCGGCGGCGCCGGACATCGCGCCGGTCGTGGAGAAGGCCGCCGGACGCTTCAACGACGGCAAGAGCAAGGTCGACGGCAAGTGCGTCAAGGCGACGGTGAAGAAGGTCGAGCCGTCGGCGGTGACGCCGCTGCTGTCCGGGCAGGCCGTGGCCAGCGGGTCCAACGAGCGCCCCGACGTGTGGATCCCCGACTCGTCCCTGTGGATCTCGCTGGCCCAGGCCGGCGCCGAGGGCGGGGACAAGGGCGGCGTCATCTCCACCAAGACGTCGGTCGCGAAGAGCCCGATCGTCGTCGGGCTGCCGCAGTCCCTCGCCGTGCAGCTGAAGAAGCAGGGCATCACCGCGAGCCCGTCCTGGGACAACCTGCTGAAGGCCGCCGGCGGCACCGCGGGCGGCGCGGTGACCAAGAACCAGATGATCCCGGCGGGCTCGGTGCGGCTGGTCGTGCCCGACCCGATGCGGAACGCGGCCGGCATGGGCTCGCTCATGGTGACGAGCATGCTGCTGGCGAACGACCCCAACCGGGACTCGATCTTCACCGGCATCGTCCGGACGGTCCGGGAGAGCACCGTCCCCTCGACGGAGGCGGAGTTCTCGGCGTTCCGGAAGGACCAGGGCGGCAAGAAGCCGATCTCCCTGTCGTCCGAGCAGGCCCTCTACCAGTACAACCACACGAAGCCGGCGGAGCCCGCGGTGGCGCTGTACCCGATCGAGGGCACGCTGTCGATGGACTACCCGTTCACCGTCACCAGCAAGGACGACGCCAAGCAGAAGGCCGCCCGGTTGCTGGAGAAGGCGATGAGCACCGAGGCGACCCGCAAGGACGTCCACGAGCTGGGCTTCCGCACCCCGGACAGCAAGGCGCCGTCGGGCTTCACCCAGGCGGCCGGGGTCAGCCCCGCCAAGCCGCGGCAGCTGCCCACGCCCAAGAGCCAGGACGTCGCGAAGGTCATGCAGGCCTGGTCGAAGCTGTCGCTCGGCCTGCGCATGCTGACGCTGATCGACGTGTCCGGCTCGATGCTGGAGAAGGTCGGCCCGAACACCAACCGGCTGCAGGCGATCGCGCAGGTGTCGCAGGGCGGCCTGAGCATGATGTCGAACGACACCGAGATGGGCCAGTGGCTGTTCTCGACGAAGATGAACGGCGACCTGCCGTACAAGATCACGGTGCCGATCGGCGCGCTCGGCGACCGGATCGGGTCCAACACCCGGCGCGGCCTCGTCCTGTCGACGCTCAACCAGATGAAGCCGAAGCCGAACGGCGACACCGGCCTGTACCGGACGATGCTGGCCGCGTACAAGAAGATGAACGAGACCTACAAGCCGGAGTTCGGCAACTCGATCCTGCTGCTGACGGACGGCAAGAACGACGACGACGGCGGCCCCTCGCTGTCGTCGACGCTCAAGCAGCTGAAGGCCATGCAGGACCCGAACAAGCCGATCCAGGTGAACATGATCGGGTTCGGCAAGGGCGTGGACCGCAACGAGCTGGAGCAGATCGCCGCGGCCACCAACGGCAACGTCCAGGTCGCCCAGACGCCGCAGGAGATCTCCAAGATCTTCCTCAAGATGCTGTCCCGCCGGATCCAGTGATCACCTGTGGGTGATCTTACGGACGCGTCAGGTAGTTCTTGATTTTTCCTGCGGTTCAGTGTCAACCGGGCGCGTCGGCCGATCGTCCAACGTGTGGAGGCCCGACGGGGAGCGGGGCCGTCGGGCCTCCGACCTGCTTTCCCCCCGGCCCGTGACGGGGACGTGACCGCCGGGCGAGAACCGGCGGCGGGAGAGCGCACCGCTCCCCTCTTGGATCTTCCGGCCCGTCCCCGATGCCGCGGACGCGGAAGACGAACACTGCCCGCGGGAGGACCTCGTGTCCGGTTGGCCCAGTTACGACCGCGCCGACGACGAACGCCTGGCCCGGTCGCTGGCCGCAGGCGATCCGAGCGCGCTCATCCAGGTCATGGATCGCTACGCGGCCCGCCTGTACGACTACTGCCACGCGCTGCTGCGCGACCAGGACCAGGCGGCCGGCGCGCTGCACGACGCGCTCATCGCCGCCTACGCGCACGTCCCGGTCCTGCGCGAACCCGACCGGTTCCGCGGCTGGCTGTACGCGCTGGTCCGGGGCGAGTGCACGCGGCGGCTGCGCGACCCGGACCGGCCCGCCGGGCGGCACGAGGCGCCGGAGGCCGAGGACGGCTTCCTGGACGACGCGGAGCTCGCGCGGCGGCAGGAGACCCGCCGGCTCGTCCACAGCGCCCTGTCCGGGCTGCGCGGGCGCGAGCGCGAGGCGCTCGACCTCATGCTGCGGCACGGCCTGGACACCTTCGAGGTCGGCGGCGTCCTCGGCCTCGGCGCGCAGGAGGCGTCCGACCTGACCGGCGCCGCCCAGGCCCGCCTGGACGAGGCGATCGCCGCCCTGCACATCGCGCGCACCGGGCGCGGTGACTGCCCCGGTATCGCCGCCATCGCGGACGAGGGCGGCCGACCGGTGCCGCCGCCGGTCGTCCGCAAGCTCGTCCAGCACGTCGAGATGTGCCCGGCCTGCGACTCGCGGCGCGGCCGGGCGGTGCCCGCGGCGCGGCTCCTGCAGGTGCTGCCGGTCGCGATGATGCCGAACGACCTGCGCGGGCACGTCATGGCGACCGCCACCGACGCCGCGCTCGCCGCGGACATGGCGCACATCGCGCACCGCGCCGAGCCGCTCGACGAGTGGGGCTGGCCCGTCGTCGCCGACCGGGCGTCCACGCGGGACGCCTCCGAACGGCGCAGTTCCCGCGCGCTGTGGCCGGCGCTGGCCGCGGCCGCGGCCGTCATCGTGATCGTGGCCGGGGCCTTCTACGTGATGTCGGGGTCGTCGCCCAGCGGCGGGACGAGCGCGCAGGGCCCGTCCGGCGGGGCGTCGGTGCTCGACCCGTCCTCGCCGCCGGATTCCGAGGAGCCGCTGGACTCGCCCACGCCCACGGAGAGCGACACGCCGACGCCCACCCCCACGACGACGTCCGCGACTCCGACGCCGACCCGGACGCGCAAGCCGGAGTCCACCTCCTCCAAGCCGCGCCCGACCACGCAGAAGCCCGTGACGGGGACCTTGTCGGTGGGTTCCTGCACGATCAATCCGCCTGAGAACAGCTGCCAACTCCCCGTGCGCGCGGTTGGGGGCACGGTGCGATGGCGGGCCACGGGCGCGACCAACGGCTTCGCCGCGAGCGGCGGCGGCACCCTTGCCGCTGGTCGAACCGCCTACGCGCAGGTGAGTGGCAGCTGTGACCAACCCGGTACCTCCGGAACCGTCAGCTTCTCTCCCAGCGGCGTCGGTTCGGTCACCTGCGGTCCGCCGTCCGGGGGCGGTGGAAACCCGCAAAACGGCGGCTGATCGATCGGTGTGAGCTAGATCACTTTTATGTGACCGGGTGGCCTTCGACTAGGACAGATGGCCACACCGCGTACCGAACCCGTCACGGAATCTGCTCATACGGGAGAAATTCCAGCAGCTTGGTGGCAAGATCAGGCAACCAGAGTCGGCCGACAGGCGTCGGGGCTCGCCGGGGGCACGATCGACAACACCACCGAATTCGACTGGGAGGGTTCCCGTGGCCGGTGAGCCAGGGCCCGGGCGGAACGACGACCAGAGGCTGGCGGACTCGCTGCGAGCCGGGGACGTCATCGCCCTGACCGAGGTCTACGACACCTACGCGCCGTTCCTCTACGACTACTGCCACGGTCTGCTCCGCGACCGGGTGGAGGCGGCGGGCGCGCTCCGCAACGTCGTCATCGCGGCCCGCGAGCACGTCGACCGGCTCACCGAGCCGGACCGGCTGCGCGGCTGGCTCTACGCGATCGCCCGCAAGGAGTGCATGCGGCGCCGCGACAGCCCGAACCGGCACATCGGGCAGGAGGCGCCGGAGGCCGACGACGACCTGACCCCCGAGCAGCTCGCCCGCCGCGAGGAGCGCCGGCTGCTCGCGCACAGCGCGCTCGCCGCGCTGAACGGCCGGCAGCGGGAGGCGATCGACCTGTCGGTCCGGCACGAGCTGGACGAGGTCGACGTGTGCGGGGTCTTCGGGATCCCGCTGGAGGAGACGCTCGCGCTGGTCGCGAAGGCCCGCGAGGACCTCGCCGCCGCGCTGCGCGCCGCCCTCATCGCGCAGAACCACTGGAAGAACTGCCCGAGCGTCGCGGCGCTGACCGAGTCGTGGCCGCTGACGCCGCAGACGTCGGCGTCGCTCGTCCGGCATGTGGCGAGCTGCCCGGTGTGCGAGGTGCAGGAGACGCCGCCGCTGCCGCCGGACCGGCTGCTGTCGGTCCTGCCGATCGCGGCGATCCCGGCCGAGCTGCGGCTGGACGTGCTGACCGCCGCGACCGCCGGGGACCGCGCCGGGAACCGCCGCGCCATCGCCGCGTGGACCGAGCCGTTCGACGAGTACGGATGGCCGCTCCCCTACCAGCCGGCCGCGCCGCGCGGCCGCGACCGGTCGCCGCGGCGGCGCGCCCCGATGCTCGCGGCCGTCGCCGTGGCCGTCGGCGTGGCGGTCCTGTGCGTCGGCGCCTGGTCCTGGCTGCACAGCGGCGGCGGGGGGACGAACGCCTCGGCGACGGGTCCGGCGGTGCCCGGCGACAGCGGCTCGCCGGGGGACTCGCGCGTGCCCGAGGCGACGCCGACCGACCCGTCCCCCACGGTCACCTCGCCGTCCCCGACCGAGTCGAAGTCGCCGTCGAAGTCGCCGTCGCCGTCCAAGAGCCCGTCGAAGACGCCGACGACGAAGGCCCCGGCACCGCCGACCACGCGGGCTCCGGAGCCGCCGCGGCCGGGCAGGCTGTCCGTGGCCGGCTGCGCCATGGGCGACGGCGAATCCTGCGCCATCCGCATCACCGCCGTCGGCGGGCCGGTGGACTGGCGCGTGACGGGGACGTCCGGCGAGCTGCGCGCGAGCGGAGGCGGCCACCTGTCGTCGGGCGAGTCGGCGAGCGTGACGGTGTCCCGTACGAACGTCATCTGCTGGGGGCGCAAGAGCGGATCGGTGTCGGTGTCCCCCGGCGGCTCCGCCCGGGTCACCTACTGCTGACCGCGCCGTCCGCCGGGCGGGAACGTCCGCCCGGCGGACGACCCTCTACGAGATCGAGCCGGTGTCCAGGGTCCGGTGGGCGCGGCCCAGCAGGAGGGGGACGCCGCCGCCGATCTGGTCGAAGCCCTCGCCCACGGTCGCGTTCTGCAGGAAGCGGGCGTGGATGCCCTCCAGGATGACCGCCAGCTTGAAGCAGGCGAACGCGACGTAGAAGTCGAGGTCGGCGAGGTCGAAGCCGGTCAGCGCCGCGTACCGGTCGGTGAACTCGCGGCGCGTGTAGAAGCCGGGCGCCGAGGTGATCGTCGCGCCGACGGGGAGCTCCTCGGCGTCGGCGGCCTCGGCCCAGTAGACGAGCGTCAGGCCCAGGTCGGAGAACGGGTCGCCCAGCGTCGACATCTCCCAGTCGACGACGGCCGCGATCTCGGGGCGCGGCTCCAGCCGGGCGAGGGCGTTGTCGAGCCGGAAGTCGCCGTGGACGAGCCGCGCCGGGGCGTCCGCCGGCAGCCGCTCGGCCAGCCGCGCGACGAGCCGGTCGTACTCGGGCAGGTCGCGGGTCGTCCCGGTGGCCCGGATCGCCTCCTGCGAGCTGTCCCACTGCTTGCCCCAGCGCTTGAGCTGGCGCTCCATGTAGCCGTTCGGACGCCCGAAGTCCGCCAGCCCGACGGCCGCCACGTCGACGGTGTGGATCGCCGCGAGGGCCTCCACCAGCGCGCCGGAGAGGCCGCGCGCCTGCTCGGGGGAGATGTCCTCGGCGTCCTCGCGGGTGCGCAGGACGCGGCCGTCGACGAAGTCCATGAGGTAGAAGCGGGCGCCGATGACGTCCTCGTCGTCGCAGAACGCCAGCGTGGTCGGCACCGGCACGGCCGTCCCGGCGCCGAGGGCGGACAGCACCCGGTACTCGCGCCCCATGTCGTGGGCCGTCGGAAGGACGTGCCCGAGCGGCGGCCTGCGCAGCACGACGCGGCGGCCGCCGTCCAGGGTGATCCCGTACGTCAGGTTCGACCGTCCGCCCGCGATCAGGTCGATCGCGGTGATCCGTCCCGACCCGGGCAGTTCGCGGGCCAGCCAGGACGCGAGGCGGGGGACGTCGATGCCGGGGACTCCGGCCGGAAGTTCTGCGTCAACGGTCATGACCCACTATTAGAACGCGGCTCGGTCCAGGCGGGGAACCCCACCCCCGTTTCCAGCCGCTCACCTGCGCGCGGACGCGAATACGCCCGATCCGTTGTCGGCCACTTCCGGCCGGTTTGCAGGGACGCCTCACCTGGCCTTCAGGATCCGGGCTGACCTGCACAAACCGGGCGACATCCGGCCTCTGGCCGACATTTCACCGAAAGTCTCTGGAGAAAAACCTGACTCCAGGTGGAATCTTTGGACACCGGGGGTACGCCTCAGCGACGACACCCGAGCGCGCGGGCCGCCCCCCGGCGCGGATGTCGGCAGCCGTCATCCCGGCCCATGAGACGGCAGGCTGGACTTATGAGTCTCGCTGGGCTAAGAGAATAGGACTAGACCACTCGGGACTAGACCGCCCGATTGGGGGGGACTCACCGTGGCAGACGCATGGCTGCCGGGAGCCGGACGCATGCCGGCACGACACGACGGCGGAGCGTTGCGGGGAGGTGCTCCCCGTGCCGTCTGGTGCGCCGGAGAGCACGATCCGCGCACCGTCTCCGCGCGCTCGGTGGCCGCCGACCTCGGCAAGGAGGGCCGGCCGGCGCACCTGGTGTGGCATCCCGGCACCGGCGAGATCGTCCAGCTCCTCCCGATCACCCGCGCGGCCCTGCTGCTCGGCGACCGCATCGGCCGGGAGGGCCGCGTCTGCGCGCAGATCATGGTGGTCGGCCAGTCCCGGACCCCGTTCACCGCCACCGGATCGCTGCTCACCGGCCTCGACGCGATCGTCCAGTGGCTGGACGACTGGGGCGTCGCGCGCCGCTGGCCCGCCGGTCCCCCGCTGCCGTCGCCGCAGTCCTACCACGCGAGCCGCAGCCGCAAGGAGTGGGCGCGCGGCGGCTACTACGGGGCGTCGCAGGTGCCGGCGCTCGGCCGTCCCGATCCGGGCGGCATCGACATCCGGCGCATCACCGGGCCCGACACCCCGGTCGCGCCGATCCCGAAGCCCCGCGCGCCGAGCGTGCCCGGCGGAGCCCGGCTGCTGCCCCGGCCGCGCACGCCCGACCCCGTCCGGCCGCCGCAGGGCGACCCGCCGGCCCCGGCGCCGCTGCGTCCGGCCTCGGAGCCCGTACCCGTCGGTCAGTCCGCCATGTCGAACTGACCCGTCAACCGCCCAGGCTCCGGACCACCTCGCAGCCCTTGCGCAGCTCGGTAAGGGTCGCGGCGGAGCCGTAGCCGATGACCAGACCGGACGCGCGCCTCGTCCCCGCGCAGTGCCGCTCCATAGTCTCCACCAGGACGCCCCGTTCGCCCGCTTCCGCCGAGATGCGCCGCGCCTCGGCCTCGGGGACGTCCACCACCAGATGCAGACCCGCCGTGTCGCCGCGCAGCGGAAGGCCGTCCAGCGCCCGCACGACCACCTCCCGGCGCCGCGCGTACTCGGCGCGCATCCGCCGGATGTACCTGTCGAGATCGCCGCGTTCCAGGAGAAGGCGCAGCGCGTCCTGCGGGACGATGGCCGTGCGGTCGTTCAACTGCTCCCGGCGCAGCGCCACGTCCCCCACGAGGTCGGGACGTCCCGCCAGCCAGCCGACGCCCATGTCCGTGGTGAGGATCTTCGCCGTCGTGCCGAGATAGACCACCACGTCGGGGTCGAGCCCGTACAAGGCGGGCAGGGGCGCCACGTCGAACCTGAACTCGCCGTCGTAGTCGTCCTCGGCGATGAGCGCCCCGTTACGCCTCGCCCATGCGAGCAGGGCCCGCCGGCGCGGGACGGGCAGGACGCCGCCCATCGGGTACTGGTGCGACGGCGTCGTGTAGACGAGGCGCAAATCGTCGGGCAAGCCGTCGACGATGAGGCCGTGCTCATCGACAGGGCACGGCACGAGTTCCGCGCCACGTCCCTCAAGGACGATGCGTGCCTTCCGATAGCCGGGATCCTCTACCCCCACGCGGTCGCCAGGGCGAAGCACGGTCGCGGCCAGGAGATCGAGCCCGTTCGTCGCTCCCCGCGTCACCAGGAGCCCGTCCAGAGGACAGCTCACGCCGCGGCTACGCCTGAGGTAGTCGGTGAGCGCCGCCCGCAGTCCCGGCAGGCCGTGCGGGTCCTGGCGCTGTTGCGGTGGCATGCCCGCGGCCAGTCGCCATGCTCTGCGCCATGCCGGTGTGTCCAGGGCCCCGATCCAGGCGACGCCCGGTCTCAGGTCGATCTCATGTGGAGCCGCAGCCCTCCGTGCCGGTCTCGTCGCCGGTCTCTGCGGCTTGGGCACGGGCGCGGCGGCGACGCCTTCGGTCACGTACGTCCCGGACCCGTGGCGTCCTTCCAGCCAGCCCTCGGCATACAGCTGCTCGTAGGCCTCCGTCACCACCGTCCGGCTGACGCCCAGCGACTCGCCCAGGGCCCTGCTGGACGGAAGCCGCTCCCCCGCGGCAAGCCGTCCGGCCGTCATCGCGTCCCGCAACTGGCCGACGAGCTGAGCGCTCATCGGCTCCTTCGCGCCCCGGTCGACGACGAGGGGCAGATCGATCGACAAAGTGGTCTCCGGCTTTGAGTGCCAAGTGGCCATACCGGCCAGGCCACTCTCCCTCTAGCGTAAACGGACATGACCCCACTCTCATCGACCGCCCGCACGCGCCTCACCAGGGCCCCGGAACGCGGCAGCGCGGACCGCTCCGTCCTCTACGAGATCCTGGACGCCGGCATGATCTGCCACCTCGGCGTCGTCGTGAACGGCTCCCCGCGCGTCCTGCCCACCTGCTACGGCCGCCTGGACGACACCCTGTACGTCCACGGCTCCAGCGGCGCGAGCAGCCTCATGGCCGCCCCGTCCCAGGAGATCTGCGTCACCGTCACCCACCTGGACGGCCTCGTCCTCGCCCGGTCCGTCTTCCACCACTCGGTCAACTACCGCAGCGCCGTCATCTTCGGGACGCCCGAACTCGTCACCGACCCGGACGAGAAGCTGACCGGACTGCGCACCGTCGTCGACCACCTCGTCCCCGGCCGATGGGACGCGGCCCGCGGGCCCAACCGGAAGGAACTCGCCGCGACCTCGGTGATCGCCCTCTCCCTGGAGGAGGCCTCCATCAAGATCCGCCAGGCCCCGCCCTCCGACGACGAAGAGGACTACGCCCTCGACACCTGGGCCGGCGTCATCCCTGTCACCCAGATATTCGGGACGCCCTCCCCCGACCCGCTACTCCGCCCGGGCATCGCCATTCCAGGGCATATCGCCCGCCGTGTGACCTCCTAATTCCATCCCGCTCAATGCCCCGCGCAGTCGTCCATGGCCGTAGGGTGAATCCATGAACGAGCGGCTGGTCTGGATCGACTGCGAGATGACAGGACTCGACCTGCGCAACGACGCGCTCATCGAGATAGCCGCGCTGGTCACCGATAGCGAGCTCAACATCCTCGACGAGGGCGTCGACGTCGTCATCAAGCCGCCCCCCGAGACCGTGACCCAGATGACCAAAGTCGTCCGGGACATGCACACCACGTCCGGGCTCCTGGAGGCGCTCCCCAGCGGCATCACCCTCGCCGAGGCCGAGGAGATCGTCCTCAGCTACATCCGGACCCACGTGAAGGACGCCAAGAAGGCGCCCCTGTGCGGCAACTCCATCGCCACCGACCGGTCCTTCCTGGCCCGCGACATGCCCGCCCTCGACGCGCACCTCCACTACCGCATGGTGGACGTCTCCTCCATCAAGGAACTGGCCCGCCGCTGGTACCCGCGCGTGTACTTCGCCAGCCCGGAGAAGAAGGGCGGCCACCGCGCCCTCGCCGACATCACCGAGAGCATCCAGGAACTGCGCTACTACCGCGCCGCCGTCTTCGTCCCGCAGCCCGGCCCCGACTCCGACATGGCGCGCTCCATCGCCGCCAAGGTCTCCTCCGGCTGACCCACCCTCACGGAGCCGCTACACTACTGGGAGCCGGGACGCGCTCCCGGCCGCGGTGGGTGTAGCTCAGCTGGCAGAGCACTTGGTTGTGGTCCAAGATGTCGGGGGTTCAAGTCCCCTCACTCACCCCAGGTGCGGGGCCCCGGTCATAAGGCCGGGGCCTTCGTCGTGTGCGGCGCGGTCCATCGACTCTTGAAGATGGTCCCGTTATGCTCCGTCCCTATAAATGTCAACGACACGTCAAGGGCAGCGATGAGTGTCGACGAGACGGCCCCCTTGCGCGTCCTCGTGGTGGACGCCGATCCCCGGGTCCGCGCGGACGTGATCTCCCTCCTCAACGCCGGCGACGACCTCCGGGTCGTCGCCGACACCCCCGACCCCCTGACCGCCCTCACCCTCGCCGAGCGCCTGCGTCCCGACATCGTCCTGCTCGACGCGCCCGCCGCCGCCCACACGGCCGCCCTCAGCGCCGCCTCCCGCGTCTTCCTCCACTCCGACGACCAGCCCGCGGTCGAGACCGCCCTGCGCGCCGGCGCCTGCGGCCACCTCGTCCCCGGCTCCTTCACCGTCCGCGACCTCATCCGGGGCGTCCGCGACGCGTCCCGCACCACCCTCGGCCTGTCCGCCCGCGAGTCCGAGGTCATGGACCTCATCGCCACCGGACGCTCCAACGGCGAGATCGCCCGCCAGCTCTTCCTGTCCGAGAAGACCGTCAAGAACCACGTCAACCGCATCTACGCCAAGCTCGGCGTCAGCTCCCGCGCCACCGCCATCGCCCTCTGGCGCGGCATGGTCAGCGTCCTCCCCGTCCGGGAGTAACCGATTCGCACTGCCCCGCGGCCCCTGGTACTGTTCTTCCTGTCGCAAGGGCCCCCGGCCACGGCCGAGGCCCCCCAGACATGCGCCGTTAGCTCAATTGGCAGAGCAGCGGACTCTTAATCCGCGGGTTCGGGGTTCAAGTCCCTGACGGCGCACTCGGGCACCCCTGTTCGCAAGCCTTCGGCTTGCTTCGCGGGTGCCTTGCCTTTTATTGGGGGGCGACCCCCCATTTTCCCTCCGGTGGCCTGTGCGGGCCCGTGTTCGCAAGCCTGCGGTTTGATCCGCGGGTGCGTTGCCTTTGTTGGGCCCCATACCTCGATCCCGGTCATCCCAGGCTTCAAAGGCCCTCTCGTTCATTCGCAGTCCCCTGCGAGTGCGAGGTGAACCGGTCGCACCGTCTCCAGACGCGAGGACGCAGGCGTACGCGTACAGGCGGTGCTCGCGCCGCCCCAGAAGTGCGACTCACGTCAGCAAGACCCGAGCCCCGATCACCTCATGCTGGGGGCACGGCTAGCGCAAGCCATGCCGCACACCTGTTGACCAGGACACACAGCCTCTGGCTTGCATTTTTCTAGGCGAGACATGTAAAAACTAGAACATTCGTAAAAACCTCGCCCATCCCCGCTGCACCGCCGCGCCTGGAGGCACCATGCCCGCTCCGTCCGTCGTCGGCCGCGCTCTGATCACCGGCTCGGTCACCGCCACCGCGCTGATCACGGCGCTGGCCTCGGCCGCGTTCGCGCACGTCACCATCAGTCCGAACACGGCCGAGCCGGGCGGCTACGGAGCCGTCACCGTGCGGGTCCCCAACGAGAAGCCCGACGCCGACACCACCAAGGTGGAGTTGTTCCTGCCCTCCGATCACCCCATCGCCTCCGTTCTCGTCCAGCCCACCCCCGGCTGGAAGGTCGAGACCACCGTCGACCGGCTGGAGCAGCCGATCAAGACCGGCAAGGGAGAGGTGACCGAGGCGGTCACGAAGATCGTCTGGTCCGGCGGGAAGATCGCCCCGAGGCAGTTCCAGCAGTTCGGCGTCTCGCTGGGTCCGCTGCCCACCGACACCCCCAAGCTGTACTTCAAGGCCCTGCAGACCTACACCGACGAGTCCGGTAAGACCGACGTCGTCCGGTGGATCGACATCCCGAGCGGCACCGAGAAGCCCGAACACCCCGCGCCGTCGCTCAGCCTGGTCAAGCAGGCCGCTCCAGCGACGACCCCCGCGGCCGCGTCGACCGGGACCGAGGACGAGGGCGGCAGTACGGCGTCCACCGTCCTCGGGGCGGCCGCGCTCCTGGTCGCGCTGGTCGCGCTGGCCACCGGGGTGTTCGCCCGCCGACGGCCGTCGCGCTGATGAACCACCGGCTCACCCTGCGGCTGGTCACGCTCGCGCTCGCCCTCATCGTGCCGGCCCTCATCGCGCCGGTCTTCCTGGCCGGACCCGCGGATGCGCACACGATGCTGCGCTCCTCCTCCCCTGCCGACGGTGAGGTCGTGACCGGGACACCGGCGCGCGTGATCCTGACCTTCACTGAGCCGGTACGCCCCGTGACCGGTGGGATCCGGGTGCTCGGCCCGGCCGGCCAGGACGTGGGCGGGGCCGTCTCGGCGGAGGGCTCCGGCGTCACGGTGGCGGTGCGCCCGCCGGCCGACGCGGACGCCGTGCAGGGCACGTACACGGTGAGCTGGCGGGTGGTCTCGGCCGATTCCCATCCGGTCGCCGGCGCCTTCACCTTCGCGGTCGGCCACCCGAGCGCCGCCCAGGCCGGGGGCGTCCGCGGGGACGGGAGCGCGGCCGATCTCCCGGATGGGGCCCGGACCGTGCCGGTGCTGCGCTCCGTCGCGCGCTTTCTGGGGTACGCGGGTTTCGCGATGCTCGCGGGGGCGGCGGCCTTCTGCGCCTACGCCTTCAGCGGGGGGCCGGAGCTGCGCGGGTTGCGACGGGTGATGGCGGCCGGTTGGGCGGCACTGGTCGCCGGTGCGCTCGGCGCCCTGCTGCTGCACGCTCCTTACATCAACGGGACGTCCCTGGCCTCGGCGTTCCGTCCGGCTTCGCTGCGTGAGACGGTGCTCGATCCGGCCGGTCGCGCACTCGTGGTCCAGGCGGCCATCGCGGTCGTGTCGCCCCTGCTCCTCTACCGGGCCTGGGCCGGGCTGCCGGGTTCGCGTGCGAAGGAACGGCTGGTGTTCGGGGTCTGCGCCGCGGTGGCGGCCTGCGCCCTCGCGGTGACCTGGCCGTTGTCCGGGCACGCCGTCGCGGGCCCGCGTCCGCTGCTCACCACGGTGGCGGGCACCGCGCACGTGTGCGCGATGGGGCTGTGGGTGGGCGGCCTGGCCGCCCTCGCGGTGACCGTCCGGGCCCGTGCCGGAGATCCGGCGGCGGGCACCGCGGCCGCTCGCTTCTCGTGGGTCGCGGCGGGCAGCGTCGCCGTGCTCGCGCTCACGGGCCTGCATCAGGCCCGCCTGCGGGTGGAGACACCGGAGGCGCTCACGACCACCGGCTACGGGGTGACGCTCCTCGTCAAGCTCGCACTCGTCGCCGGCGTGGTGGCGGTCGCCTTCTTCTCGCGGCGCGTCCTGCAACGGCGGAAGAGCGCGGCCGTGCCCGTCCGGCTGGGCCGGCTGGTGGCCGTGGAGACGGCCGGGACGCTGGCCGTCATCATGGTGACGGCGCCGCTCGTGTCGATGCAGCCCGCGGGGACGGCGTTCGCCGCCAAGCCGGTCACGTTGACCGCCGGGTTCGACACCGGCGGCGCCGAAGGGTCCGGCACTCTCGCGATCCGCATGCCCAACCGGGCGCGCGGGCTCACCGATTCGGTCGTCCGCGTCCGGGACGGCTCCGGCAGGCCGAAGGACGTGGCCGAGCTGACCATCGCGTGGTCGCAACCCGATCGGCGCATCGGGCCGATCGACGCACGGGTGGACCGGCTGGCCGCCGGCCGCTACTCGGCCCGCACTCCGCCGCTCACCGCGGCGGGGCGCTGGCTGATCTCGGTGACCGTGCGGACCGGTGAGATCGACCAGGCCAAGGTACGGCTGGCGCACACACTTCGTTGACGGGCGTCGTCGCCGTCGCCGATCGTGCGGGCCGGTTCGGAGAGGAGGGGGTTGCAGTGCCTCTTCAAGCGCTGCCCGTCCCCGCGGGCGGCCACACGGGCCTCGTACAACCCCCGGACCGCTAGTGCGGCGCCGGACCGGTGACCGTCGCCAGGTACTCCTCGGTCTTGGCCGGGTCGAGGAGCCAGTTGGCGAAGTCGCCCGGATTGGCGTACCCGTAGGCGAACCGGTAGGCGACCGCCTCGTTCTCGGCGGCGATCGCCAGGACCTTCTGGACGTGCTCCGGCAATGGCCCGAGCATCATGTTCGTATAGGCGGTCGGGTACTGCGCGTACTCCCAGTAGGTCTCGAAGGTCTGCCGCATCCAGGCCGGATCGAAGGGCCGGTCACCGTGGCGGAGGATCGACTGGAAGTACACCTCGGCGCACCGCACCGCGTTGTTCGAGCCCTGCCCGGTGCACGGGTCGTTGGCGACGACGACGTCCGCCATGCCGAGTACGTGCGCGGTCGGCGACAGGTTCCCGACCGGATGCCGGACGACCGGCGCGTATCCCCCGTACAGAGTGCAGCGCGCATCGGTGGGTTCGGCGTCCACCGTGCGTTCGTACTCCCAGGGGGCGTACTGCCGCATGAGGTCCAGCGTCCGGGCGAGGTGGTCGGAAGGGCTCGGACGGTCGTCCCAGCAGTCGAACGGCCCGCCCGGCACCGCTTCCCACAGCAGGATGTCGCAGGGGCCGGTGTTCGTGTAGCCCGGCATGAAGAAGAGCTCGCCGATCCCCGGCGTGGCGGTGATGCGGACGTGGGGCTCGGGGTGGTCGGGCCACGGCGTCATCCCGTGCAGGTAGACGCACGACAGCCGCCGCTGCGGACGGTCGTACGGCGAGCGGCTCGCGTCCCGGTCGAACAGCTCCACCAGCTCGCCCTTGCCCGCCGCGATGATCGTCAGGTCGTAGAGGGCGGAGAGGCCCTCCAGGTCGGACGTCATCACGCTGTGGTAGACGGTGTTGCCGCCGCGTTCCTCGAACAGCTCCAGCCAGCCGGCCATCTTGACCCGCTGGTCCACCGACTGGGCGTAGTGGTCCCAGCGTCCGAGGGTCTGGAACGCGCGGGTGCCGGGCGGCGCCGCCACGGTCGCGCGCTGCGCGACGATCTGCGGGGCGCGGTCCTCCCAGAGGTTCAGGCCGTGGTCGCGCTCGATCTGCAGCTGCGGCCAGAAGATGCACTGCGTGGACATGATGCGGCCGCCCCGGATCTCGTCCGGGGTCCGCGCCGACATGACCGTCACCTCGTAGTCCTCGGCCTGCAGGCTCAGGGCCAGCTGCAGGCCGGCCTGCCCCGCTCCGACGATCAGGATCCTTCGCAACGTCTCCTCCTCCGGGGGTCAGCGGATGGCCGGCGCGCGGCCGGCGGTGCGGTCGAGGGTGTGGCCGAGCGTCCGCGTCAGGACGTCGACGGCCGAGGTCCGCTCGCGGGCGTCGCAGGTGATGAGGGGGACGCCGGGGTCCAGCCGGAGCGCCTCCCGGACCTGCCCGAGCGGATGGGTCTGCCGCCCGTCGAAGAGGTTCGCGGCCACGATGAACGGCACGTCGGAGTCGTTCTCGAAGTAGTTGACCGCCGGGAACGACACGTCCAGCCGCCGGGTGTCCACCAGGACGACGGCGCCGCTGGCCCCGCGGCACAGGTCGTCCCACATGGGCCAGAACCTCGGCTGGCCGGGCGTGCCGAACAGGTACAGCACCAGGTCGGACGCCAGGGTGACGCGGCCGAAGTCCATCGCGACGGTCGTGGTCGTCTTGCCACCGCCGCCACCGCCACCGCCGCCACCGCCGTCGCCGCCGTCGCCGCCGTCGCCGAGCCGGTCGACGTTCTTGGCGGCCTGCGTCATCCACGCCTCGGTGTTCACCGGCGGGATCTCCGAGATGGCCTCGACCAGGGTGGTCTTGCCGACGCCGAACCCGCCCGCGACGACGAGCTTGACCGAGGTCATGCCGCGCAGGGGCGAGCGCGGCGGGACGCCGGGGGCCGGCCTCGGCCCGGACGGGTCAGGCGAGCTCGCGTAGACCATCGATCACTCTTTCCAGGACGTGCGAGTCGTACGGCGAGACGTCCTCGGCGACGATCACGATCCGGTCGCCGGCGGCCAGGTCGGCGAGGAGGACCCGGGTGACGCCGAGCGGCACCCCGCAGTGGGCGGACAGTTCGGCGACCGATTCACCGCCGGCGTGCGCCCGCTCGTACAGCGCCCTGGCCTCGGGAAGGAGCCGCTCGGCGAACGCCGCGTCGTAGCCGCCGCCGGTGACGAGCGTGTGCACCAGCAGGTGCCGCCGGCCGCGGGTCCGTCCCCCGGTCAGCACGTAGGGCCGCACCCACGGATTGGCGCTCACGTCGCCGCCCGCTCGGTCATGCGGCGCAGGTCGTCGCGCAT
Organism: Actinomadura latina NBRC 106108; assembly: GCF_001552195.1. Lineage (GTDB taxonomy): Bacteria > Actinomycetota > Actinomycetes > Streptosporangiales > Streptosporangiaceae > Spirillospora > Spirillospora latina. The sequence continues at coordinate 269,278 of NZ_BCQS01000012.1, read as the reverse complement.
CTGGGGGGTGAGGACGTGCCCGACGGCGTGCACGAACTTGGTCATCTCGTGGGCGACGGCGCCGAGGTTCGCGCCCTCGCCGACCAGGACGACGAGCCCGGCGAGCTGCCCGATGCCCATGAACAGCAGGTGCCCGGTGGCGAACTTCAGCATGACCTGGTCGCAGCCGCCCGCGCCGACGTGCTTGGCGATGTTGTTGCCGATGCTGATCATGCCGCTGGTCAGCGCGGCCATCGGATCGACGAACTCCGACGGCATCGAGCCGGACTCGACGAGCGCCAGGCCGTCCGACGACACGATCAGCGCCAGCGTCACGCCGGGGGTGGCGGAGGCGAACTGTTTGAGCAGCCAGCCGAAGTCCTGCGGGCCCTTCGGCCCGGTGGCGGCGATGGTCACTGCCGTCCTTCCTCACGTTCTGCGCCGGCGGACCCGCCGGCGTCGCGGCGCGCGCCGGAGGTGAAGGCGTCCAGGTCGGCCGCGAACGAGCCGCCGCCGGGCGCCGGTTCCGGCCCGGGGGGCGCGGCGGCCGGGCGCAGGCTCGTGCGCTCCCGCCGCGGCAGCCCGCCGAGGTCGGTCACGGTCCCGGCGCCGCGTACGGCCGCGACCGGCCCGGCCGGACGTTCCGCGCCGCGCGCCATGGCCAGGTGCCCCATCCCCGCCGACCCGCCGGCGGGGGAGGCGGCGGGCTCGTCCGCCGGGATCTCGCAGAGCAGCGCGGGCGGGACGGTCACCATGGCGACCGTCCCGGTGGCCCTGGCGGCGAGCCGGACCCCGACGCCGTGCCTGCGGGCCAGCCGGTGCACCACGGGGAATCCGGTGGACCGCGCCGTCTCCCCCGTCATCGGCGGCACGGGGCCGGCGAGCGTCGCGTTCAGCCCGTCCAGCTGCGCGGGCGACATGCCGATGCCGGAGTCCTCGATCCGGATCATCACGGCGCCGTCGTCGAGCAGGCGGGCGCTGACGGTCACGTGCGCCGGCGAGTACCGGGTCGCGTTGTCGAGCAGCGCGGCGACGAGCGAGGCCAGGTCCTCGGCCGCGTAGGCGGCGACGGCGAGGTCCACCACGCGCAGGATCGTGACCTGCCGGTACTGCTCGATGGACGATTCGGCCATCCGCACGACGTCCAGCAGGGAGGTGTCGGGGCCGGAGAGCTCCTCGCCGTCCCGTCCGGCGAGCACCCGCAGGTCGCGGGCGGCCCGCCGCATCCGGGTCACGCCGTGGTCGATCCTGTAGAGGGCCTCCAGGCGGTCCGGGTCCTCCTCGCTCTCCTCCAGCAGGTCCATGGCCGGACGCATTTTCTCGGCGAGGACGAGGAACTGCAGGCAGAATCGTTCGCACAGTTCGGGCCACAGGTCCGGAGCCGCCATTCGCGGCGCGGACGGAATGGGCATCGGAACGGCCGCCCGGTATTCCGGCGGCACCTGGACCGCCGCATACGGGTCCGGTGACCTGCGCCTCCGCCATCTCACCGGCGGGCTCCGGGCGGTGTCGCGGACGCGTCCGCATCCCGGCCGATCCGGCTTTTCCTCACAGCGGCCTCTCCACCTGGGCGCGAGCAGCGGACAGCACGGCAGAGGCGCGGTGGGCGCCGATCGGCGAAATCGCCTGCTGCCGGGGGCATCGGTAAGAGTGGCACACCGGCGGACGACGATCAACGCATTCGGGCGTCCTGAGCGTTATATACGTCAAATAGCGAAATCTGGCGTTTGTTGCCGATAGCTGCGGTCCGGAATGCCGGAATCCGGATGTGCCGTTCTCAGCGTCCGGGTACTGGTGTCTCCGGGTTCTCGCAGGTGAAGGCGGTGCGAGTGCCGGGGACGCCCATCCGGGTCTGGCCGGCCGATGCGTAGGGGAAGGCGAACGGGATGCCGGCGGCGGCCAGCGGGCGAGGGCGGTCCATGAGGTGGAAGTGCAAGTGCGGCTCAGAGCTGTTCCCGGAGTTGCCGACCTCCCCGAGTACGTCGCCCGCGCGGACGCGGTCGCCCTTCGCCACGCGAAGCGAGCCCCGGCGCAGGTGTGCGAAGACCGCGTGCACGCCGTCGCCCAGGTCCAGGGTGACGGAGTTCCCGACGATGAACCGCCCCCCGGACAGGGTCAGCAGCGAGAGCACCTGCCGGAAGACCATGCCCTCGACCAGCAGGTAGAGGACGCCCGGCCAGGAGTTCCGGCTCCAGTGGTCGCGCTGCCACCCGCTGGCGTGGACGACCACGCCGTCGGCGGGGGCGAGCACGTCCTGGCCGAACGCCGGGAACGTCTCCGGGCGTGCCGCGAGCGGCCACCGGTGGATCGGGGTCCACGTCCGCGCCTCATCGGGCACGTGGACGAGGTCGATCGCGTACGTCTGACCCAGCTCGTGGGTTCCGTGGCTGGGCACCTTGTCGGCGGGGCTGTTGACCGGCACCCAGCGTCCGCGCACCGGGCCGCGGACCACGACGGGCTCCCGGTCCGAGGCGCCGCTGGGGACGAAGAACAGCACGATCCCGGCGACGATCAGGGCGGCTCCCGCCCAGAAGAGCGCGGCGACGCCGTGCAGGGACTCGGTCAGGGCCAGCAGTATGCCGAGCAGGAGGCACACGGTCCGGAAGCGGGCGATCGTCCTGAGCATCTCTTCTCCGATCGGTCGTCAGCGGCGGGCCGCCGCGAGCACGGTGAGCAGCGGCACCACCCGTTCGCCCGGGACGCTGTACTGCCCGCGCGACGTGGTGCGCAGCCAGCCGGCCGCGACCAGCTGGCGAAGGTGGTGGTAGAGCTGGCCGGTGGTGCCGAGGCGCTCGTGCGCGGCCAGTTCGGCGGTGCCGCGGGAGCCCTGGAGGATCTCGCGGAGCAGCAGCAGCCGCACCGGATGCGCCAGCGCGGTCAGCGTCTCGGCGGCCTGCGACCAGTCGTCCGCCAGCAGGTCGTCCACCGGGTGGCCCTGCTGCCATTCGTAGTGCTCCCCGGCCGGCAGCGTCACCGAGCCGGTGAACAGCACCGCGCCGGGATCGGCTGCGCGGTCCTTCAGGGCGTTCAGTGCCCAGAAGGCGTCGTCCGCGTCCGGACGGTGCCCGGCCGCCGGCCGCGGCCCCTCCAGCCGGGCCACCCGCTCCTCCAGGCGCTCGACCCGGTCCGCCAGGCTCCGGTCCGCCAGGTTCTCCTCAGTCACGACCTCGATACTACGTAATTACGTAAATCTTTCAAACCGGTCGGTGGCAGCGGTGCCTCGCCAGGTAGTCGCCGTGGTCCCAGCCGTCCAGGAAGCGGGCGGCGGCCTCCCGCCCGGCGGCGTAGAGGCGGTCGCGGGTCTGCGCGTCCAGGTCGAAGTCGGTGGCGAGGACGCCGCCGGTGCGGGCGAACATCGTGCGGGCCACGATGGACGGCTCGTCCATCTGCACCCGGTCGTGCGCCTCCGCCATGGTGGAGACCAGCGCCCGCCCGTAGCCGACAGGGCCGCGGATCCCGCGCCACTGGCGGAACACGCCGCCGGACGGCGGGCGGCCGGACAGCTTCACGCCGAACGTCGGCCAGCGGGGCTCGCGGTCCTCCCGGTCGAAGATGGTGATCGGATAGTTGGACAGCATGCCGCCGTCCACCTGCACGCATTTGCGGCCGTCCTTGCGGCAGATGCGGCACGGGCGGAAGAACACCGGGATGGACGCCGAGGCGCGCACCGCGTCGGCCACCGGCTGGTCGTCGGCGTCGAGGCCGTACCGCTCGTACTCCCACGGCAGGCACACCATGCGCCCGCTGCTGACGTCCGAGACGACGACCACGAGCTTGTAGGCGTGCTCGGGCGGCAGCGCGGAGCCGGGGTCGTCCAGTCTGAGCTGCCCGAACGTCTCGACGCCGCAGTCCCGGAGCCGCGCCGCGATCCAGCGGTGCAGCGCGTCGCCCCGGTGCATGCCGAGGGTCGCGAGCAGGGAGATGCCGCGGACGACGGCGAACCGGGAGCCGTCCTGGAACGAGCGGTAGTCCACTTCGCGCATGACGCGGACCATGTCGGAGACGGGCATTCCGGCGGCCAGCATCGACCCGACGATCGCGCCGGCGGACGTTCCCGCGATGCGCGCGGGCGCGCCGAACCGGTATCCGCGCGCCTCCATTTCCGCGATCGCGCCGACCAGCGCGATGCCTTTTACTCCGCCGCCTTCGAGAACGAGGTCAGCGCAGCCGTCCATGGCCTTTCTCCTTCCGCCGCCGAAGGCACGGTGCTATTCGGAAGAGGAACGATAAGGTCCCGGGATATGTGTTCCGCTCGCCTTACTTGATGATGCCCGCTCGGGCATTGATCCATGCTGATCGGGTTTCGGAAGGAGGATTTCCGTAGCTCTCGCCGAAGACGATCCCGCCGACCGGGGTCCGGGCCGGCCTGCCGGACGCATGGCGGCGCTCGCTTCGAAAGATTTCGAACGAACGATCATGGTGGCCGCACGCCCTCTGTACAGGCTGACCTTTGAAAGCGTGTGGAAGTGGTTGACGGTAGGGGCACTTGGGGTTATTTTCCTGTCTACTCTCGAAAATGTATCGAAAAGTTTCGAGGCCGCTCCCCACTGAGGAGACCGCCGATGGGCAGATCCCCGCGGACGTGGAAAGTCCTCCTGACCCTGGTCCCGACCGTCGTCGTCTTCACCGCCGTCCCCGCCGGCGCGGCACCGGCCGCCGGGGCGTCCGGCCATGGAGAACCCCGCCACGCCGACCCGGCGTCCTACATCTCGTTCCGCGACGGGCGCGGGTACTTCCCGCTCGTCGAGAACGGCAGGGCCGCGCCACTGGTGGTCAGCGGCGCCGACTTCCCCGGCGTCGTGCGCGTCGTCGGCGACCTGCAGTCCGACGTCGAGCGCGTGACGGGCGTGAAGCCCGAGGTCACGCAGGACGAGTCGCCGTCCGGGCGGGACGTCGTCATCGTCGGCACCATCGGCAGGAGCCCGCTCATCAACCGTCTCGTCTCGTCCGGGAAGCTCGACGTGAAGGGCATCGCGGGCCAATGGGAGACGACGCTCGAACAGGTGGTGGAGCACCCGATGCCGGGTGTCCGCCGCGCCTTCGTGATCGCCGGCAGCGACCAGCGCGGGACGATCTACGGCGCGTACGACGTCTCGAAGAGCATCGGCGTCTCACCCTGGTACTTCTGGGACGACGTCCCGTCCGCGCACCGGCGGGCGTTGTACGTGAGGCCGGGGCGGCACACCCAGGGCACGCCGGCGGTGAAATACCGGGGCTTCTTCATCAACGACGAGAACCCGGCGCTGAACCGGTGGGCCCCGAAGTTCTTCGGGAACGGGAAGGCGCCCGGCTATCCGAACGGCTTCAACCACGAGTTCTACGCCAAGATCTTCGAGACGATGCTCCGGCTGAAGGCCAACTACCTGTGGCCGGCGGTCTGGGGGCGGGCGTTCGCCGAGGACGATCCGCTGAACCACGCAACTGCGAAGAAGTACGGCGTGGTCATGGGGACGTCGCATGAGGCGCCGATGATGCGCGGCATCGAGGAATGGAACCGGCACGCCGTCCCGGCCCAGCGGGACGCGGACGGCAACATCGTCAAGCCCGGCCACGACCCGTACGGGGGCACGGGCGAATGGAGCTACCGCCGGAACGCCGCCGCCATCGAGAAATACTGGAAAGACGGCGTCCAGCGGATGGCCGACGAGGACTTCGAAGGCGTCGTCACGCTCGGCATGCGCGGGAACGGCGACGTCGGCCTCCCCGACGGGGACGGCATCGAGCTGATGCGCAGCATCATCGCCAAGGAGCGCGAGATCCTCGGCGAGGTCACCGGCAAGGACCCGTCCGCCACCCCGCAGGTGTGGACGCTCTACAAGGAGGTCCAGCGGTACTGGGACCGGGGCCTGCGCGTGCCCGACGACGCCACGGTCGTCTTCACCGACGACAACTGGGGCAACATGCGCAAGATGCCCGACCGGAGCCTGCCGGACCGGGCGGGCGGGTACGGGCTCTACTACCACTTCGACTACGTCGGCGGCGGCCGCAACTACAAGTGGGTCGACACCGCGCAGCTCGGCAACACGTGGGAGCAGCTGCACCAGTCGTACCAGTACGGCATCCGCAACCTGTGGGTGGCGAACGTCGGCGACATGAAGAACGACGAGCTGCCTCTCCAGTTCTTCCTCGACTACGCGTGGAACCCCGACAAGTGGCCGCTGGAGAACCTCAAGGAATGGGAGCGGCAGTACGCGGCGCAGAACTTCGGGACCGAGCACGCGGACGAGATCGCCGACGTCCTCGACACGTACGGGAACCTCCAAGCGCTGCGCAAGCCGGAACTGCTGAACCGCCGCATCACCGTCGACCCGGGCAAGGACCTTTCGACCGACTCCAGCGCGGTCGTCTACGACGACCAGCAGACGCCGTTCCACCTGAACCAGTACAGGGAATCGGCCACGGTGACCGCGCGGTGGAAGCGGCTGGCGGCGCAGGCGGAACGGATACGCGACCGGCTGCCCGACGCATACCAGGACGCCTACTACCAGCTCGTCTACTACCAGGTGAAGGCGACCGCGAACCTGTACGAACTCCGGGACGCCGAGTTCACCAACATCCGCTACGCGAAGCAGGGACGGGCTGCCACCAACGAGTACGCCGACCTCGCCGAGGCCCGTTTCGCCGACGATCAGGCGATGTCGGACCACTACAACACCGGGCTCGCCGGCGGGAAATGGGACGGCTTCCAGAGCCAGCCGCACATCGGCTACGGCGACGTCGAGCGGTACGGCCCGAACGCGCCCTGGCAGCAGCCCGAACGCGACAACGTGGCCCTGCCGGACGAGATCTTCCCGAAGCTCCAGCGGATCGATGTCCCGGACGGCGCCGACATGGGCGTGGCCGTCGACGGCTCCGACGAATGGTGGCCGAACGCGAAGTCCGAGGCCGTCCTCCCGGAGTTCAGCCCCTACCAGAGCGGCCCCGCGCAGTACATCGAGGTGTTCAACCGAGGGTCAGACCCGTTCCAGTACCGGATCACCCCGGCCGAGCCCTGGGTGCACGTCACCCATGACCGGGGACGCGTCGACAAGCAGGTCCGGGCGACGGTGCGGGTCGACTGGTCGCGCGCGCCGAAGGGGACCAGCCGCGTGCCCATCGAGGTCTCCGGGCCGGACGGACGCACCGTGACCGTCCAGGCCGTCGTCAAGAAGCCGGCGTCGTACCCGGCGCACGGTTTCGTCGAGGCGGGCGGCTACGTCTCCATGGACGCCGACCATTACAGCCGCGCGACCGACACGGGAGCGGCGCAGTGGAAGCGCGTCGCCGGAATCGGCCGCACCGGCGCCGGAATGGAGCCGTTCCCGGTCACTGCGTCCAGTCAGGAACCCGGGAAGGGCCCGCGCCTCGAATACGACATGACGCTGACCACGACCGGCCCGGTGAAGGTCTGGGCCTACCTGTCGCCGCGGAACAGCGTCCTTTCGGCCGAGGGCCTGAAATACGCCGTCTCGATCGACGACGAACAACCACAGGTCGTGAACATCACGACGCAGACCGGCGCCAACGACACGACCATGAACAAGCAGTGGGAACGGAACACGTCCGACAACGTGAACCGCACCGTCACCACCCACAGCATCACCGAATCGGGGACGCACACCCTGAAGTTCTGGATGGTCGACCCCACGGTCGTTCTGCAGAAGATCGTGGTCGACACCGGAGGACTCAGGACCTCTTATCTCGGGCCCGCGGAAAGCCGGCGGGCCGGGTTTCGCTCGACCCCCACTCTCCTAGGAGGAACGAAACCATGAGAAGAGCACTCACCGCAGTGCTGGGAGCAGTGTCACTGCTCCTCGCGATGCTGGTGGCCGTCGCGCTCCCCGCGTCGGCGGCCCCCGGCACGCTCGGAGAGGCGGCCGCCGCCAAGGGCCGCGTCTTCGGAACCGCCGCCGCCCAGGGCCATATGGGCGAGTCGGCGTACGTGAACACGCTCGACCGTGAGTTCAACCAGCTCACACCCGAGAACGAGATGAAGTGGGACACCACCGAGCCGTCGCGCAACTCGTTCAACTTCAGCGCCGCCGACCAGCTCGTCAGCCACGCGCAGGGGCAGGGAATGGCGATCCGCGGGCACACGCTGGTGTGGCACAGCCAGCTGCCGGACTGGGTCAGCAGCATCTCCTCGCGGGACGACCTGCTCAGCGTCATGCGGAACCACATCGCGAAGGAGGCCGGGCACTTCGCCGGGAAGATCAACTACTGGGACGTCGTGAACGAGGCGTTCCAGGACGGTTCCGGCGCCCGCCGCGACTCGGTGTTCCAGCGGGTCATCGGCGACAGCTACATCGAGGAGGCGTTCCGGGCGGCCCGCCAGGCCGACCCCAACGCCAAGCTCTGCTACAACGACTACAACATCGACGGCCAGAACGCGAAGAGCAATGCCGTCTACAACATGGTGCAGGACTTCAAGGCGCGCGGCGTCCCGATCGACTGCGTCGGGCTCCAGGCGCACCTGACCCTGGGCAACGTCCCGTCCGACATGCAGGCCAACATGCAGCGGTTCGCGGCGCTGGGCGTGGACGTCCACATCACCGAACTCGACATCCGCATGAACACCCCGGCGGACAGCTCGAAGCTCGCCACCCAGGCGAACGACTACAAGAAGGTCGTGTCCGCCTGCCTCGCCGTGTCGCGCTGCACCGTCATCACCGTGTGGGGCATCACCGACAAGTACTCGTGGGTTCCCGACACGTTCCCCGGTGAGGGCGCCGCGCTGCTCTTCGACGACAACTACGGCAAGAAGCCGGCGTACGACGCGGCCCTCGAAGCCCTCGGCGGCACCTCCGACGGCGGCGGGGACGACGGCGGAGGCGATGACGGCGGCGGCGACGGCACCGTCACGTGTGCCTACACCCGCACCGCGCAGTGGAACAACGGCTTCAACGGCCAGGTCACCGTCACCGCAGGCAGCAGCGCGGTCAGCTCCTGGACGGTCGTCATGACCATGAACTCCGGGCAGTCGATCGCCGCCATGTGGAACGGCAGCCCCAGCACCAGCGGCAACGTCGTCACGGTCAAGCCGGTCGGCTGGAACTCCAGCCTCGCGCCGGGCAGCTCCGCGTCGTTCGGCTTCACCGCGAACGCGCCGGGCGGCGATGTGTCCAACCCGTCCATCACCTGCAGCGCACCCTGATCACGGATATTCGGCAACACCCGGCACGGCGGCAGCTCCCAGGTCGCCGTGCCGGCCCATTTCCGGGGCCATTCCCCGGAAACTCGGACGGGCAGGACATACATCCACTATCACGGGTAGATCGGAATACGGCGGAGAACCGAGTGCGGGGGTGCGCGTTTTGGCACTGAGGATCGAGGACTACGGACTGCTGGGGGACACGCAGACGGCGGCACTGGTCGGCAGGGACGGGTCGGTGGACTGGCTGTGCCTGCCCCGGTTCGACTCCCCCGCCTGCTTCGCCGCGCTGCTCGGCGACGAGAGCGCGGGGTTCTGGCGGATCGCGCCCGCGTCCGGCGGCCTCGCCACCCGGCGCCGGTACCGCGGCGACACGCTGATCCTGGAGACCGAGTGGGACACCCCGGACGGCACCGTCCGGGTCATCGACTTCATGCCGCCGCGCGGTGAGGCCGCCGACGTCGTCCGCATCGTGGAGGGCGTCAGCGGACGGGTCCCGATGCACACGGAGCTGCGGCTGCGGTTCGACTACGGCCGGATCGTGCCGTGGGTGCGGCACCGCGAGGGCGAGCGCAACGCGATCGCGGGCCCGGACGCGGCGTGGCTGAAGACGCCCGTCGAGCTGGCGGGGCACGATCTCGCCACGTACGGGGACTTCGCCGTGTCGGCGGGCGACCGGGTGCCGTTCGTGCTGACCTACCGGCCGTCCCACGAGCCGCGCCCGAAGGCGGTGGAGCCCGAGCGGGCGCTCACCGACACCGAGGCGTTCTGGTCGGACTGGATGGAGCGCTACCACTACGAGGGGCGCTGGGACGAGGCCGTCCGCCGGTCGCTGATCACGCTGAAGGCGCTCACCTACGCGCCGACCGGCGGCATCGTCGCCGCGGCGACCACCTCCCTGCCGGAGCAGCTCGGCGGCCCGCGCAACTGGGACTACCGGTTCTGCTGGCTGCGGGACGCGACGTTCACGCTGCAGGCGCTGCTCGGCACCGGGTTCGCCGCGGAGGCGAAGGAGTGGCGGGAGTGGCTGCTGCGCGCGGTCGCCGGCGACCCCGCCGACCTGCAGATCATGTACGGCATCGACGGCACCCGGCGGCTTCCCGAGCTCACGCTGGACTGGCTCCCCGGGTACGAGGGGTCGTCGCCGGTGCGGGTCGGGAACGCGGCGTCCGACCAGTTCCAGCTGGACACGTGGGGCGAGGTCCTGGACGGCCTGTACCTGGCGCGGACCGCCGGCATCGACGCGGACGAGAACGCCTGGGACCTGCAGCTCGCGCTGATGGACTTCCTCGAAGGGCACTGGAGCGACCCCGACAACAGCCTGTGGGAGGTGCGCGGGGAACGCCGCCACTTCGTCCACTCGAAGGTGCTCGCGTGGACCGGCGTCGACCGCGTCGTCCAGGGCGTCGAACGGTACGGCCTGGAGGGGCCGGTCGGCAAGTGGAAGGCGCTGCGGCGGCAGATCCACGACGACGTGTGCGCCAACGGGTTCGACGCGGACCGCGGCACGTTCACCCAGTTCTACGGATCGCGGGGACTGGACGCGGCGCTGCTGCTCATCCCGCAGGTCGGGTTCCTGCCGTGGAACGACCCGCGGGTGGTCGGCACGGTCGACGAGGTGCAGCGCGAGCTGTACCGGGACGGGTTCATGCTCCGCTACGACACGGGCGCGGACGGCGGCGTGGACGGCCTGCCGGGCGGTGAGGGCTCGTTCCTGGCCTGCACGTTCTGGCTCGCGGACGCGCTGCACGGCATCGGCCGCACCAAGCAGGCGACGGAGCTGTTCGAGCGGCTGCTCGGCCTGCGCAACGACCTGGGCCTGCTCAGCGAGGAGTACGACACGACCGCCGGGCGGCAGATCGGGAACACGCCGCAGGCGTACTCGCACGTCGGGCTCGTCAACACCGCACGGCACCTGAGCGGCACCCGGCCCGCCCACCGCCGGTCCTGAACGCCTCGACGCCGGAAGCCGAAGGAGAGATCGCATGCGCGCCTTGACCGTCCTGCCGCGGAAGGGCGGCTCGCTGGCCGTCACCGACGTCCCCGACCCGGAGCGCGGGGAGAACGACCTGCTGGTCGACGGGATCGCCGTGGGGGTGTGCGGCACCGACAGGGAGATCGCCGCCGGCGATTACGGGTGGGCGCCGCCCGGACGCGAGCGGCTGGTCATCGGGCACGAGTCGCTCGGCCGGGTCCGGGAGGCGCCGGCCGGCAGCGGCTTCTCCTCCGGCGACCTGGTCGTCGGCGTCGTCCGGCGGCCGGATCCGGTGCCGTGCGGGGCGTGCGCGCACGGCGAGTTCGACATGTGCCGCAACGGGAGGTACACCGAGCGCGGCATCAAGGAGATCGACGGGTACGCGAGCCGGGCGTGGCGGGTCGAGGCCGGCTACGCGGTGAAGCTGGACCCGCGGCTGGCCGAGGTCGGCGTGCTGATGGAGCCGACCAGCGTCGTCACCAAGGCGTGGGACCAGATCGAGAAGATCGGCGGGCGGGCGTGGTTCGAGCCGCGCCGGGTGCTGGTGACGGGCGCGGGGCCGATCGGGCTGCTCGCCGCGCTGCTGGGCGCGCAGCGCGGCCTGGACGTGCACGTCCTCGACCGGGTGCCGGACGGCCCCAAGCCGCGGCTGGTCGCCGACCTCGGCGGCACCTACCACCACGACGGCCTGGACGAGGCCGTCCGGCGGTGCGAGCCGGACGTGGTGATCGAGGCGACGGGCGTGGCCGGGCTGGTGTTCGGCGCGATCGCGAACAACGCCGCGTACGGGGTCGTGTGCCTGACCGGGGTGTCGCCGACCGGGCGTCCGCTGAAGGTCGACGCGGGCGCGCTCAACCGCGACATCGTGCTGGAGAACGACGCGATCGTCGGGTCGGTCAACGCGAACCTCGGCCACTACGCGGCCGCCGCTCAGGCGCTCGCGAAGGCCGACCTGGACTGGCTCGGCCGCCTCATCTCCCGGCGCGTCCCGCTGGAGCGCTACGAGGAGGCGTTCACCCCGCATCCGGACGACGTGAAGGTCGTCATCGACCTCGGCTGACCCGGGGGGCGCCTGCCACTGTCGGCGATCTGCCGCGCCTGTGCACGCGTGGCGTCGCCGCGGTCGCCTGCGTCGTCCGAAAGTCCGCCTGAATATTGCCCGTAATCACGGACAAGACAGACAATTCCGGCATGGGAATGCGGGAAAAGCCGTGCGCGGGAACCGGGCGTCCGGCCAGGATGCGGGCATGACCTTCGCGTTGATGCGCGGGTACGACCACATCAACGTGGTCGCCCGCCTCGATCCGGTCGCGGCGGTGCGCGACCGGGAACTCGGCGAGCGAATCCGGCGCTATCCGAGGATTTTTTCATTCGGCTCCCCCGATTTCGGCCATGCTGTGCAGCGCGGAAGCGCATGGCGCATCGGCGCGCTCGGCTGCGACGACCCGTCCTCGGCCCGGTACAGCCTCGCCATCGACCTGCGGACGGCCGCCCCCGGCGAGCCCGACCTCACGACGGCCAAGGCAATGCTCGCGACGGCCGACCGGCTCGACCCGGAGGACGGCGAGCAGCTCGCGAAGGACGAGTGGGAGATCGGCGACCGCCGGTACCGGATCGTCCGGGTGGAGAAGTTCATCCAGTTCGGCGACCGGGTGCTGGAGCCGCCGCGGTCCACCGACGCCGACCTCGCGGGCGACGGCCTGCTGCGCGACCACCCGATCGACCCGGCGGCGCCGTGCGGCCAGTGGGAGGCGCAGCTGCGGCTCAACCTCGTCGGGTTCATGCCGAAGCCCGGGAGCGTTCCCGACGCCGTCCGGGCGGAGGCGCGGCACGCGATCCAGGCGCATCCCGCGGTGGTGCTGCTCCCGCCGACGTTCGTCTCGGTGGAGCTGGACGGCGACTCGTGGGCGCCGCTCACCGGCGGCGACGACCCCGACGACGCCCGCGACCGGCTCGCCCGGCATTTCACCGGCCTGCTCCCCCGGCTCCGCGAGTTCGAGGGCGACCCGCCGTCCGCCGCGGAACTCGCCGAGTGGGAGGCGATGGCCGCGGGCATCCGGGCCACGCCCGGCCACTCGTTCAGCGTCCGCGGGCGCGAGTTCCGCACCGTCCGCGTCTCCCGCATGCTCCGCCTCGGCCGCGACGGCCCCGAGGCGCCCCGCCCGTCCGACGAGGAGCGCGACGACCTCCCCGCCGACGCCTGACCGGGCGGCGATCAGCTGATGTTCAGGTCGCCTTGGACGTCCCTGAGCTGAATCACCTTCTCGGCCCGCCCGTTGAGGACGTTGACCACGCCGTCACCCGATGCGGCGGCGTTGGTCTGCGCCTGGTTCCAGAGGTGGCGCGCCTCCGCCCCGAACCGGGGGTCGTCGGCCATGAGGTGCTCGATGGCCGAGACGAGGGCCTCGACACTCTCGGGCGTCGGGTCGGCGGTGGCCCGCACCAGCGCCGCCTCGCCGGAGGGACGCCCCCGGAATCGCTCGCGGACCCGCCGGGACAGCTCGGCGACGGCGGCCCGGACCGGCTCACCGGCCACTTCGACGGCCTTCCCGGCCATCGCGGTGGCGACGGCGACCGTCATCGGATCTGTCACGGTCACAGTTCATCACGCCGGGACGGGTGCGGACAATCGCCATTCTGACCCGTTTCGCGCAAGCGACCTGACCCAAATTGCAAATACCGCCCCGCTCTTACCCGTACAAATTGGACGTCCGGGTACGTTAGTCGTAAAGCGGGGCGATCGACGCGCCAGCGAGCCAATGGGATGGATAGAACGTGCAGTCTCCCGACGAACGGGACCGGTGGACCAACGAACTGACGGGGAGGATAGCGGGGTCCAGCGTCCAGGCCGGGTCCATCGCCGGCGGCGTGCACATCACCGCGTCCGGCGCGACGCCCCTTCCCGCCCCCGCCCAGCTGCCGCCACCCGGGCTGTTCGCCAACCGGCGCAGCGAGCTGCGGGACCTGGCGGCACTCGCGGAACGGCCGGGGCTCGTGGTCCTCACCGGCCCCGGCGGCGTCGGCAAGACCACGCTGGCGCTGCGTTGGCTGCACGGCATCAAGGACGGTTACGAGGGCCAGCTCTTCATCGACCTGCGCGGCTTCTCCGGCACCGAGCCGCTGCCGCCCGACGAGCCGCTGGAGCGCTTCCTGCGGGCTCTCGGCGCGGCCCCGGAGAGCATCCCGGCCGCCGCCGACGAGCAGTCGGCGCTGTTCAGGTCCATGACCACGGGGCGCCGCCTGGTCGTCATGCTCGACAACGCCGTGTCGGCGGCGCAGGTCCGCCCGCTGCTGCCCGGGGCCGGGGCGTCGCTGGTCGTGGTCACCTCGCGCCACCGCCTGACCGGGCTCGTGGTGGACGGCGCCCGGTTCCTGGACGTCGCTCCGCTCGGCGAGCCGGGGGCGCTGGAACTGCTGGAGCGCCTGATCGGGACGGAACGGATCGGCGCGGAGCGCGACCACGCCCGCTCGCTGGTCGCGCTGTGCGGCACCCTGCCGCTGGCGGTCTGCGCGTCCGGCGCCCGGCTCGCGGCGCGGCGGCGCTGGCCGATCGCCCGCGCGGTGGCGGAACTCGACGACGAGGCGCGGCGCCTCGCCGCGCTGCGCACCGGCGAGGGCGACATCTCGGTGGGCGCCGTCTTCAACACCTCCTACCAGGCGCTCGACGCGGAGCGGGCGGCGGCCTACCGGCTGCTGGGCGTCCATCCGGGGCCCGACCTCGGCGTCGCCGCCGCGGCGGCCCTCATCGGGACGGACGCCGAGCACGCCGCGGGACTCCTGGACGGCCTGGTGGACGCCAGCCTGCTGCTCGAAGGCCCCGGCGACCGGTACGGCTTCCACGACCTGGTCCGCCTGCACGCGCGGGACGCGTCCCCCGCGGCCGACCGCGCAACCGCGTTCGCGCGGCTCGCCGGCTGGTACCTGGCGACCGCCGTCGGCGCCGACCGCACCCTGATGCCGGGGCGGTGGCACCTCGGGGAGCGGTACGCGGACCCGCCGGACGGCCTCTTCGCGTCCCGTCCGGCGGCGCTGGAGTGGCTCGAACGGGAGCGGCAGAACCTGGAGGCGGTGGCGCGGGAGGCGCACGAGGGCGGGCTGCACGCCGTCGCCTGGCAGCTCGCCGAAGCGATGTGGCCGCTGTTCCTGCAGCGCAAGCACTACGCGTCATGGATCCGGATGTACGAGCTGGGGCGCGCCGCCGCCGCGTCCTGCGGCGATCCGCGCGCCCAGGCGCGGATGCTCGAAGGACTCGGCGTCGCCCACCTCAACCTTCAGGAGTTCGGCACGGCGGCCGGCCACTACGAGACCGCCCTCGCCTTGGAGCGGCAGGCCGGCCACCGGCTCGGCGAGGGGACGGCGCTCGAAGGACTCGGCGTCGTGGCGCTCGCCACCGACGCGCCGTCCCGCGCTGTCGACCTGTTCGGCCGCGCGCGGGACGTGCACGTCGACCAAGGGCGTCCGCGCGGGATCGCGCTGATGGACCGGCACATCGGCGAGGCGCTCAGCGTGGCCGGCCGACACGCCGAGGCGGACGCCACGCTGACCGCCGTCCTGGAGATGTTCACGCGGCACGACGAGCCGTACCACCACGCGCGGACGCTCGCATGCCTCGGCGAGGCCCGGTTGCGGGCCGGACGCCTGGACGAGGCCGCCGCCGCGCTCCGCGAAGCGCGCGAGGTCGCACGGGAGATCGACGCGCCGCACGTCGAGGCCGACGCGCTGCGCGAGCTGGCCCGGGTGGCCGCGCGGCGGGGAGACCCGGAGGCGGAGCGCCCGCATCTGGAGCAGGCGCTCGCCATCTATACGGAGCTGGGTTCTCCCCATGCGGCGGCCATCAGAGAACGGCTCTCCGATCCCCCGGCGGCGCCGCCCGGCGATGCCTGACCCTGACCATCGCGGCGGCGTTGCCGCGGACGAGGGTGAGCCGGGTGAGCACGCCCACCGGTCGTGCGCCCGCCACCAGCCAGGCGTGCAGGGCTGAGGCGTACACGGCCACGTCGGCGGGCGAGCACGCCCCGCCGAGCACCGGATCGAGCCGCACGTCCAGTCCGCGCGCCGCGACCAGGCAGCCCCGCCCGGCGGCGGTCGCGGCGACGAGGCAGCCCGGGTGGGCCGCCAGGAGCCGGGCCGGGTCCCCCGCCCGGCCGACGATCACGTCCGCGCACGCCAGCCAGGCCCGCGAGGTCTCCGCCGGCCCGGCGACGAGATGCTCGTCGCAGGGCGGCGGCCCGGAACCGCCGGCGGGTGAGTGACGCAGCGCCAGCGCCCGCCCGCCGATCAGCACGCGCACCGGTCCCGGCAGGTCGTCCCACACCCTGACCAGCGTGGCCATCACGCCGCCCTCCGCAGGGTGGGGCCCGGGAGCGGGACGGGCTCGACGTCCGGCGGGCGGTCCCGGTCGGGCAGCCGCAGCAGCCGGTACATCTCCCCGCGGATGAGCCGGGCCGCCTCCCCCGGCCGGGAGGTGATGGCGCCCCGCATCGCGGCGTGGACCCGTCCCGAGAAGGCGTGCGCCGCCTGCTCCAGCTGCGGGGCCAGTGGCCGCGCCCAGTCGACGCGCGGCGCGAACGCGCCGAGCCCGGCGACATGGGTCCCGGGCACCACGGCGTCCTCCGGGAAGGTGCCGAGCAGCACCGGCACCCCGATCGCCGCCCCGTAGCAGGTGACCGACCCGTGGTCACCGAGCAGCACGTCGGCGGCGACCAGACCCGCGCGCCACCCCTCCTCCGGTGGGAAGAGCCTGACACCGAGCCGCACGCAGTCCGCGTGCCAGGCCAGGACCTGACGCCTGCCGTAGAAGGACCACACGTTCGGGTGCAGCGCGGCGACGACCTGGTACCTGTCGCGTGGGAGGCCGGCCGCGACGCGCAGCAGCAGGTCGGGATCGCGGCCGAACAGCGAGTCCTCGTGCCACGTGGAGCTGACGAACACGAGCCGCCGGCCCGGCCCCACGCCGAGCGCGCGGCGGTACTCCCTCCGGTACGGCAGGCTCGCCACCAGCCGGTCCAGGCACGGGTCGCCGGCGGCGAACGCCACCGGGCGCGCCTCGGGGCACTCCTGTTCGAGCATCTCCAGGTGCCGGTCGTGCGGCAAGACGATCGACGACGGCACGACCCGCCCGCCGACAACGAGCCGTTCCCTGATCAGGTCGCTGACCGGACGCGCGGCGGGCGGCCCCGAACCGGCGTTGCGCGGATGGAACTTGCCCGGACCGGCACCGTGCGACACGGTCATGACCGGTCCGTGCAACTTCTCCAGCATCCCGTGGCCCGCCGCCACGACCAGGTCCCATCTGGTGCTGACCGCCTGCCGCCAGGGCAGCACCAGCCCGCCCAGGCCCCGCAGATGCGCGTCCAGCCCGCCGGTGTTGGCCGACGCCGGCGCGGCCGTGTACGCGACCGCGATCCGCCGGTCGCTCTCCAGCAGCGGTATGACGTCGGCGAGCCGCGTCGCCGCGGTCAGATGGTGCGCGACGGCGAGGACCGCCCGCCGCGCCGGCACCGTCGCGCCTCTGAGTGCGTCGAGCCCGAACGGGCCCGGCACCCACGCGTCCACCGGGACGTTCATCTCGACCTCCCCTGGGGGACATGGCCGAGCAGCTCCCCGTCCCGGCAGCCGATGCGGAAGGGCGGCGAGACCGGGTCCGCCACGGGGATCGTGGCGGGCTGCGGCAGCCGCAGCAGCCCGTACATCAGGCTGCGCACGTTGCGGTCGAACCGTCCCGGCTCGGACGTGATCCGCCCGAGAACGGGCCGGACCCGCTCCGGCCGCCACCGCGCCGCGGCCTCGGTCAGCTGCGGGCGGACGGGCCGGTGCGCCGCGAGCCGGGCCGCGAGGAGCCGCAGCGCGTCCCCCGGCGGCGGCCCGGTCATGAGCACCGGGACCCCCGTGACCGTCCCGTACCGCGTGATGGGGCCCGGGGGGCCGAGGATCCAGTCGGCGGCGACGAGCGCGGCCCGCCAGTCCGCCTCCGGCGGCATGAGGCTCAGCCCCGCCCGCAGGTGGACGGCGAGCCCCGGCCCGCCCGGGCACCGGTCACCGCGCGGCTCGGGGACACCGAGGACGTGGTACCGGTCGGACGGCAGTTCGGCGAGCAGGCGGCGCACGACGTCCAGCGGCCCGCAGCGGACGCACGCACCCGCGCCGCCGGCCGCGGGCAGGGCCACCACGACGAGGCCGCGCCGCCCGCCGACGCCCAGCGCCCGCCGGTAGAAGTCGCGCAGCGGCAGGCTCGCCACCAGCCGGTCGTGGTCGGAGTCGCCGACCACGTGGCCGTCCTCGGCGTCCGGAGGGCGGTCCAGGTGGTGGGCGTAGGTGAACACGGCCGGCGCGGGCCGGTGCTTGACCTCCGCCGGGATCGTTCCCGGCAGGGCGATGAGCGGCGCACCCGGCGGGCGCGCCGGAACCCGGTGCGCGGTGACGACCAGGCCGACGTCGCCGTCCGCGAGTTCGGACCAGGGCAGCGGTGCGGCGCCCGCGTCCTTGAGCATCACCTCCACGGCGGCCGAGGACGGCCCCGGGGCCGCCGCCAAGAGCACGCGCAGCCGCGGGTCGGTTCCCGCGAGCCGCGCCACGTCCAGTGCGGGCTGCCCCGGTACGGGCGAGCCCACCACAACCAGCACGGTGCGCCGGTCCCCCAGCCGTCCCCACCAGCCGGGGTCGAACCCGCTCAGGGCCCGACGCCATTCGAAGCCGGTCATTGCCGTCAACGAACCCCCTTTGACCTCGGATGCGAACATCCGTCCCTCCGTCGCGGATCGAAAAGACCCGCCTCCGGAATCGAGTGTCCGCCCGGAAACTTGACGAAAACTTGCAATCATCCTGACTGTGTGAGTAGCGGCGTCCCATGTTGGCCAAGTGAACGGTGGATCCACTCTGGCCACGCCATGCAGGCGGTGCGAAAATGGGTTCCGGAGGAGATTTCCACAAAGGGGCGTCGGTGGAGTTCCGCGTCATAGGCCCCGTTGAGCTGTGGGTCAGCGGCCAGCGGCGCGACCTCGGAACGACCAAGGAACGGTGCGTCCTCGCGGTGCTGCTGCTCAACCCGCGGCAGCCGGTGCCCGCCGAGACCCTCATCCGCCGGGTCTGGGACGACGAACCGCCGGCGAAGGCGCGGCAGAGCCTCTACTCCTACGTGACGCGGCTGCGCCGCCGGCTCGACGGGGCACCGGGCGTCGCGTTGCGGTCCCGGCAGGGCGCCTATCTCATCGACGTCGCGGACGAATCGATCGACCTGCACCGGTTCCGCCTGCTGCGCGACCAGGCTCGCGCGATCGCCGAGAGCGGCGACGACGAGTACGCGCTGGACCACCACCGCCGGGCCGCCGCGCTCTGGCGGGGCGAGCCGCTCGCCGACCTCATCGGCGGCTGGGCCACGCGCACCCGGCACAACCTGGAGCAGGAACTGCTGGCCGCCGCGTTCATGCGCATCGACATGGAACTGGCCAAGGGGAACCATGCCGACCTCGTCCGCGAATTGTCGGACCTCGTCGAGCGCCATCCGCAGGACCAGCGACCGGTGGAACGGCTCATGCTCGCCCTTTACCGCTGCGGGCGGCAGGCCGCGGCACTGGAGGCGTACCGCCGCACCCACAACCTTTTCGTCAAGGAGTCGGGAACCGACCCAGGCCCTGGACTGCGGGATCTGCAACAGCGCATCCTGCGCGGCGATCCTGCGCTACTGCGGGTTCCCGGTACCCGGTTCAGCGTCGACCGCCCCCCGCACAACCTCCCGCACGACTCGCGGGCGTTCGTCGGACGCGACGAGGAAGTCCGGCAACTCCTGGACGTGGCGCCCATCGCGCGCGAGCCGGGAGCCGCGGTGACCGTCATCGCCATCGACGGCATGCCCGGAGTCGGCAAGACCGCGCTCGCGGTCCACGTCGCGCACCGCCTCGAGGAACACTTCCCGGACGGGCAGATCTTCCTCCAGTTGCACGCGCACGACGCCCGACGGGACCCGGTTGACCCCGCGGAGGCACTCGACACGCTGCTCCGCACGATCGGCGTCCCGGCGGCCCGGGTGCCGCGCGCGCTGGACGAGCGGGCCGCGATGTGGCGGTCGCAGCTGGCGAGCAGCCGCGCGATCATCGTGCTGGACGACGCCGCGGGCCGCGACCAGGTCGGGCCGCTGCTGCCCGCGTCCGCCGGATGCCTGGTGATCGTCACGAGCCGGCGGCGGCTGACCGGGCTGCACGACTCGTGGCCGCTGTCGCTGGACGTGCTGCCCGTCCGGGAGGCCGCCGCCCTGTTCACCACCATCGCCGGGGCCGGACGGGCGCGGGCCGCCGCCGACGTCGCCGCGATCGTCGAGCACTGCGGCCGGCTGCCGCTCGCGGTGGGCATGGCGGCGAGCCGGCTGCGGCACCGCCGCGCCTGGGACGCCGGCGACCTTCTCGCCCGGCTCACCGCCGATGACCGGCGGCTGGACGAGCTGCGGGTCGAGGGACACGAGATCACGGCGGTGTTCGAGCTGTCCTACCGGGGACTGCCGCGGGCCCTCCGGGACGCCTTCCGCGCGTTCGGCCTGCATCCCGGGCCCGATCTGACCGCCCACGCGGCGGCGGCGGCACTGGCCCGTCCCGTCCGGGAGGCCGAGCGGATCCTGGAGGAACTCCTCGACCGGCACCTGATCACCGAGCCGGTCGGCGGCCGCTACCGCTTCCACGACCTCGTCCACGCCTACGCCCGCCGCCTCGCCCGCGACCTGGACCCCGAGGATTCGCGCCGCCGGACCGTCCACCGGATCCTGGACTTCTACCTGGCGGCGGCGGACCGAGCGGCCCGGCACCTGGCCCCGCACCGCCAGGCCGCCGACGTGCGGCTCGTCCATCCGCCACCGGACCTGCCGCCCCTCCCGGACGAACCGTCCGGTTGGTTCGCCGCCGAGCACGACTGCCTCCTCCGCGCCGCCGCCACCGCGGAAGACCCTGGCCACATCGCCGGCTTCGCCCGTCTGCTGGCCGCGGACCTGGAGTCGCGCGGGCACTGGGACGAGGCGGAGCGCCTGCACACCCGCGCAATCACCGCCCTCCCGGCCGGCCGTCCGGACCTCGCGCACGCTCTCGCGGACCGCAGTCTCGTCCGATTCCGCCGCGGCGAGTACGACATCGCCTTGGAAGACGCCGAAGAGGCCCTAACGATCTTCCGGACACTGGGCGACCGACACGGCGAGGCCGAAATGCTCGGCCACATCGGCCTCGTGCACTGGCACGGCTCCCGGCTCCCCGACGCGCTGGCCCACTGCCGGAAGGCATTGGAGATCCACCGCTCGCTCAGCGACCGGCGCGGCGAGGCCCGCAGCCTCGACCACACGGCGATATTCCTCGAATACAAGGGCGAGTACCAGGAGGCGGAACGCCTGCGCCTGCGCGCCCTCGCCATCTTCGCCGAGATCGACGATCCCCGCGCCCGTACGATGGCCCTCAACAACATGGGCGACCTGGCCCTGCGCATGGGCAATGTCGGAACCGCGGTCGAATATTACGAGAAAACCGCGTCCGCCGCTGCGGAACTGGGCCGCCAGCACCAGGCGATCGTCCTTATCAATCTGGCGAATATAAGCCGCCTTACCGGTCATCACGAACCCGCCCTGGAGAACTACCGCAAGGCCCTGGCCATATCAATGGAGTTGGGGGACCGACGCACCCAGATCGAAACGCTCATCGGCATCGGCGCCACCTTCCACGAAACCGGCCGCTACAGCGAGGCCGTGATTCACCACGAGCGCGCCCTGGCCATTTCTCGCGAGATCAGCGAGCGCTATGAGGAGACCCTGGCCCTCCGCCATCTGGGCGAGACCCTGACCGCGTCGGGCCGTTACACGGCGGCCATCGACCATCTCCGCCAGGCGCACGACCTGGCCGCCCTGATCGGCGTCCCTTACGAGGCAGCCAAGGCCCTGGAGGCCCTCGGAGCGGCGTCCCTGCACGTCCAAGGCCGGGACCAGGCCCGCGTGCACTGGCGGGACGCCCTGGAGATCTTCGACTCCATCGCCCTCCCCACCTCCGCCCTGCGCGCCCGCCTAGAGGACCTGGACCAAGCCACCGGCACCTAGGGCGGTGACCACGAACCTCGGCCGGGTCGCGTTGACTTGCGGCGTGTTGTTGCTATGGCAAGGCCGATAGCAACAACACGCCGCAAGTCAACGCACTCGGCCTCGCCGACGTCCGCGCACGGACAGGCTCAATTCGGACTGCTGGGTACGAGAGTCGCCAAAGTCGCATGCGAGACTCGTCGGGATCGGTATGCTTCGCTACCAGATAGCCGGGGGAACCCGGCGAATCACCCCATAGCAGACAAGGCTCTCAACGATGAGATATCTCCTTGTAATGGCCGGCGCAATCGCCCTGTTCACGGCCGTGAACATCACGCCCGTGAGTGCGGCCGAGACTGCGCACCAGACGACGGCTTCCCCCTGCCAGGTCCAGAGGCCAGGGGTCCACATGACCTGAGCCCGCAACTGTGCGGGCGATGCTGGGAGCCGGGCGGTACGGAGAGACTCGCCCCCGGCTCTCGCGCAAACGGCCCCGCCGGCGGGCCGTTCTGCCACTGCGGGGCTAAAGGTGCAACTCTCCCCGCTTCACGGCGCTGATGATCTGAGCGAAGCTCTCTGCGGAGAGCGTGAGGTGTCCAGCGCCGGGGTCCTTACTGTCACGCACAGCGATCGCAATGTTGAGGCTTGCGACCTCAACGCAGTCACCGCCCGTGGTACTAGAGCGGCTCGCCTTCCGCCAGGCGGGTTCGGTCATCGCTTGGACTCCATCTGATCGGCGATCAACCTACGGGTCAGGCTCTCAGGCAGCGCCCGCGCCCCGATCCGCTCCCACCGTAGCCCCATATCGGCGAGTTTTGCCGCATCAGTGATCAATCTTCCCTCTATCGCAGCCTCGATGTAGACGACACTGCCCCTCTCGACCGTCATCAGCTTGAACGCGCCGTCTTGCCCCATATGCGCGCCAGCTTCCCAAGGGATGATGCGCAACATGGTGTGCGGCCAATCGGCCACCTCCAGGAGCCGGGCGAGCTGCTCGCGCATGACTTCCCGCCCGCCGACATGGCGTGTGATCACTGCCTGATCAAGCAACACATAGAGTTGCGGGGGGTCGGGGTGATCCAGGATCGTCTGACGTGCCGACCGCTGCTCCCATAGTTCGTCCGCTTCGGGCTTGCCGATGCCTGCGGATTCGAACCCGGCCCGTGCGTAGCCCTCTGTCTGAATGAGACCAGGCACCAGCGAACTCTCGTAGGCCCTGATCACAGACGCCCTTGCCTCATGCTCGACGTTCTGGTGGCGCCAGTCCGGGTTATGCATCGACTCCGCATACCGGCGCATCCGGACAAAGTGTCCGCGAGTACGCCAAAGCTGGTCAAGAATATCGGCCTTACGCTCAGGGATTTTCGACGTGCCCGATTCATAGTTCGAAACCGTAGAAGTATCAACACCCAGGATCTCAGCTAGCTGCGCCTGCGACAGGTTGCGTTCGAGGCGCCATATCCGCAGGTCAGCGGCCAGCCAGTGCCATGGGTTGTTGTCGGGGTCGAGTCGGTCGGCCTTCGCCATTCAAGATCCTTAATCTTGATATTTATGAACGAAAGAAGACAAGCATAACCGGCTGACGCCAGTCTGTGGGCAGAAACAGGAACCGCGAAAGGCCAGCCGATGTCCGGGATTTCCAAAGTGGACATAGATCAGCAAAACATACTCAGCGAGACCTTCCGGGCTTATCCCGAAACCGTCTATCTCACGCGCGAACTCGCGCGCAGCGCCCTCGCGTCCTGGGGGCTCGGCGCCTTCGAGGGGGACGCCTGCCAGATCATGACCGAGCTCGCGTCCAACGCGGCCCGGCTCTGCAAGGGCAGGAACATCCGCGTGTGGGTCAGCCGTATCGACCAGGGCGTCGAACTGTGCGTGTGGGACGACCACCCCGGCCGGCCCGTGATCCAGCAGCCCCACCCGTTCGACACGTCCGGGCGTGGTCTGGTCCTCGTCCAGGCGTTCGCGTCCGGCGGCTGCGGATGGTTCGAGGTGGGCGCGGGCAAAGCCGTGTGGGCGCGGATCGCGATCGACCGCGGACACATGATCAACGCTGCACGGGAAGCGGGCCTCCCGATCGTCGGGCGCCTGCGTCACGTGGAGAGGCCGCGCACGCCGCTGCGCTCATAGACCGCCCCCGCCCTGCGGAGCACGTCCCACCGGCTCCCCCAGCTCGGTGGGTTCCCCCGTCGTCCGCAGGGCGGGTGGCCAACGACGAAAGGCCGGGGCACCGGACCAGTCCTCGGGGAGATCGCTTGGGCGGCGTCTTCTTCGCTCCGCGGCTCATTGCGTGGTCTTGCGCGAGTGTTGGCGTCCGGCGGGTGGGGGGCTTCACCAGGAGCGCGTCATTATCAGCGGGCTGGAGATCGCTGAGGGGAGCGGCGCGGATGCGGTGGGGCCCAGCAGGACTGGCGGTGGCATGGACGGTCGTCGCCGGGATGGTGGTGGCGGGGGGCGCGCCGGCGGTCGCGGAGCCGGGGCCGGGTCCGGAGAGCGGCCGTCCGCGGCCGGCGCGTATGCCTGTGGTCACCGGGCCGCGCAGTCCAGCGAAAGTAACTGTGCTGGGCGCCATCGAACGGGCGTGTTAATCTAGCTCTACATGGGTAGTACTATCACTACATGCCGGGAAAGCACACGCGGGCGGCCATCAAGGAGTTAGAGGACGCGGGGTGGCAGGTCACCTACACGAGCGGGCGGGCTCACGCCTATGCGAGAGCATCCTGCCCTGGCGGCCCTGGCTGCTGCACTCCTCCGTTCTCGATCAACGGAACTCCCGACGTTGACGAACACGAGGCACAGAAGATCCGGAGGCGGATGCGACAGCACAACGCCAAGGTGACCGAACGACAGGAAGGGGAGGGCTGATGAGCACCTACTGGTTCGAGCTTGAGGTCGGCCCGGTCAGCGACCTTGAGGAAGCCGCAGAGCGGCTGTACTCGCGTTGCGCTGACGGTCAACTCTCCGGCGACGAGCAGGGGGGCACCGTCCTGTTCTCACGCGAGGCGCGCAACGCGATCGGGGCGATCCTGTCGGCCATCGACGACAGCGAGCGCAGTGGGCTGTCGGTGACCGGTGTCATGGAGGACCTGGTCACCATCGACGACATCGCCGAGAAGACCAGCAGGTCCGCCCCAGCGGTCGGGCACTGGACGACCGGTGAACGCGGGCCTAAAGGCTTTCCCGCTCCGGTCATCCATCGCGGCAGTCGCGTCAAGCTGTACTCCTGGGCACAGGTGTCGCGCTGGCTCGCTGATGCCGGGCTCGGGAAGATCGACTCGGTTGCTGCGGAAGTCGCCGCCGCCACCGCCGATGTGGATGCCCTGTTGCGTGCTCGACGCGTGCTACGTAACGCTCCTTCAGGCAAGCGGGAAGCCTTTGTGAAGCTGGTAGAGGCTTAAGCGCTCTGGAGCAGCGCCGCTGGCTCGCCCGAATCCGTGGCCGCGGCCCAGCCCCACTGTGCCTGCACTGGGTCGGTCATCCCGTGCTCTCCCATGGAGACGGAAGGGTACGTCCGTCAGTTCCGAGCCCCGACGCCTGATTCGCCACGGTGAGCTGCGGTCGCGCTGAGCCGGCTCGACCCCTTACTGGCGCAGCCCCGTGATTTCCCTTTGAAACGGCCTCGCCTCCTGGCAGGGCGGCTGGCATGTCCGGAACACCCACTGATCCACGTGTTTACGGAACCGTCGCCCGCTGTTGGGGGTGGGCTGGCATCGCTTCACCCTCCGCGAGCCATGATCAACATGGGTTCGGTTCTGCGGGGAGGGGCGTGGCGGGTGGTCGGGGTGTGGGGCGCGGGGTTGGTGGTCGCCGTCCTGGTGGCCGGAGTCGGCGGTGCGCCGGCTTGGGCGGACGAGGCGCCGCCGCCCGGGGTGGACGGGGCTGGTTCCGGGGAGCGGCCGGATGCGCGGGCCTTACCGGCGTCGGCCGAGGTCGGGGACGTACGGTTCACCTCGTCCGAGCGGATCGCGCCTGGGGTGCGGTTTCGGACGTTCGAGACGTCCGGGGGCGGTGGCCGGGTGCTGGGCGATCTGCTGGACGCCGACCTGCGCAATCCGAAGGTCTCTGTGGGCCTGCTGCGTCCGCCGGTGGTCGCCGCACGGCGGACGGTCTCCGACATGGCGGACGGGCAGCGCGCGGTCGCCGGGGTGAACGGCGACTTCTTCAACGTCAGCGAGACGCACCCCGGGGTGGCCGCTACCGGGTCGTCGTCCGGGGCCGAGGTCGTGGACGGACGTCCGCTGAAGGGCGCGGTGCCGGACGGGCAGCGGTTCGGGCCGGCATTGCCGGTGGGTGCTTCCGGGGAGAGTGTCATCGGGGTCGCAGGCGACCGGCGCGGACATGTGGCGCGGCTGCGGCTGACGGGGGTCGTCCGGTCCGGGAAGACGTCCATTGCACTGCGCGGGCTCAACCAGTACGCGCTCCAGGTCGGGAGCGTCGGTGTGTTCGATTCGCGGTGGGGCGCGGTTTCGCGGCGGCGGGCGGTGTGCGGGACGGACGAGGCGCGCGGCGCTCCGTGCAGCACGAACACCGCCGAGGTGACCGTCCGGCAGGGTGCGGTGGCGGGCGTGTCCGATGTGGTGGGCGCGGGCGCCATCCCGGAAGGCACGACCGTGCTGGTCGGGCGGGAGAAGGGGGCGGACGCGCTGCGCCGGCTTCGGCCCGGCGATCGGGTGCGGGTCTCCTACCGCTTCACCGGGCCGATCCGTTTCCGGTTCGCCGTCGGCGGGTTCCCGATCCTGCGGGACGGCGAGCCGCTGGACGGCCTGAGCCCGCGAGGCCCGGCGCCGCGCACCGCCGCCGGTGTCAGCCGCGACGGGCGGCACCTGTACCTGGTCGTGGTGGACGGCCGGTCGGAGCGAAGCGGCGGCCTGACCCTCGCCGAACTGGCGTCCCTCCTGGACGAGGCCGGGCTCGACGACGCCGTGAACCTGGACGGCGGCGGCTCGTCGACCCTGGTCACGCGGTTGCCCGGCGCGGCGTCGGTGACCGTCCGCAACGTCCCGTCGGGTGGCGGAGAACGCGCCGTCGCCAACGGCATCGGCGTATTCTGCGCGGGCGCTATGAGCCGGGTTTCTTGTCCTGGTGGCGTTTGTCGCGGACGTAGATGATTCTGGCTTTTCCGTCGCCGGGGCTGCGGCGGTCCTGCTCGAACAGCGTCGTTGCGGCGATCAGCTCGTTGAGCTTGGCGTAGCCGTAGTTGCGGGAGTCGAACTCGGGGCGCTGCTTGGTGATGATGTGGCCGACGGACGCCAGGGCGGCCCACCCGTCCTCGTCGGAAGCCGCCTCCACGGCGTTGCGGAGAAGGTTGACGAGCGCGGCGTCCTGCTTGAGCTTCGCGGCCGATGTCTGGGGCGCCGGCTTGAGCGTCGCGGCGGCGGGCGTGCTCGAGACCTGGTCGTAGGCGAGGTTCTCGATGTAGATGAACTTGTCGCATGCCGCCACGAACGGCTTGGGGGTCTTGCGCTCACCGAACCCGTAGACGGTCAGGCCGGACTCGCGGATCCGCGCGGCGAGGCGCGTGAAGTCGCTGTCGCTGGAGACGATGCAGAATCCGTCGAAGCGGTCGGAGTACAGCAGGTCCATCGCGTCGATGACCATCGCGGCGTCCGTGGCGTTCTTGCCGGTGGTGTAGGCGAACTGCTGGATCGGCTGGATCGACTGGGCGAGCAGGTGCTCCTTCCAGCTCCGCAGGCTCGTGCCGGTCCAGTCGCCGTAGGCGCGCTTGACGTGAGCGGTGCCGTACTTGGCGACCTCGGCCAGCAGTCCTTCGACGATGGATGCCTGGGCATTGTCGGCGTCGATGAGCACTGCCAGCCTGTCGGCGTTCTCGCTGACCATGGCCCCAAGCTACTTGCCCGAGCCCGGGGGCGACACGGCCGGCGTTCGTGGCCACCGCACTCGACCGGACCCGGACGGGACGCGGGAGTCGGCACGCGCAGCCGCGCCCAGACGGCACAATGGGGCGGTGACTGATCTGGACTCGGGGCCGGACGGACCACAGCCCTTCGCCCACCTGAGCGTGCCGAACGCGTCCCTCTACCGGGACGTGCTGCTGTCGTTCGCGCGGGCCAAGGAGCGGTTCATCGTCCACCTGCGACCCGAGGACGTGGCCGCCGAGCTGCGCCGCGACAGCGACGAGCAGCTCGCGCAGGCGCTGGACAAGCTCGTCGAGTGGGGAAACCTGCGGGCCGACGCCGACACCGGCCGGGTCACGACCGTCGAGGACTTCCACCGCAAGCGGTTCCTGTTCCAGTTGACCGCGGCCGGGCACGCCGCCGAGCAGGCCATCGCGTTCTACGAGGAGGCGATCGGGCAGCGCGGCGTCCTGCAGTCGGTGGCGCTGGCCGACATCGCCGACCAGCTCGCCGCCCTGGCGGCCTTGGCGGACGAGGCCGGCCCGGACCCGGCCAAGGTCCATCTGCTGCTGCTGACGCTGGCCGAGCGGTTCTCCTCGCTGGCCGACAACGCGCAGGCGTTCATGGCGTCGCTGCGCCGGGCGATCGACTTCTCCGACGGCGACGTCGCGGGATTCATCGCCTACAAGGAACGTCTCATCGACTACATCAACCGGTTCATCGCCGACCTCGCCAACTCGGGCGCGCGGATCGCGGCGCTGCTGGACGAGGTGGAGGCGCGCGGGCACGAGCGGCTGCTGACGGTGGCGGCGCGGCGGGAGGCGTCCGACGCGGTGCCGGAGGGCGCGGACGCCGCCGAGGCGTTCGGCCGGGCCGAGGCCGCCGCGCTGGAGTCGTGGCGCAACCGGTGGCGGGGACTGCGGGACTGGTTCGTCTCCGGCGGCGCCGCCCGCCCGTCGCAGGCCCGGCTGCTGCGGCAGTCCGCGGTGACCGCGATCAAGCAGCTGGTCGACACGGTCGGGCTGCTGAACGAGCGCCGGTCGGGCCGCTCGGACCGGTCCGCCGACTTCCGCACGCTCGCCCGCTGGTTCGCGGCGGCGCCGGACGAGGAGGCGAGGCACCGGCTGTGGCGGGCGGCGTTCGGGCTGACGTCCGCGCGGCACCTCACCGTCACCGCCGCGACCGTCGCGGCGTGGGAGGAGGGCGCGCCGCACGGGCTGCCGTGGGCGGAGGCGCCGCCCGTGCGGATCTCGCCGCAGCTGCGCCGCACCGGCTCCTACGAGCGGCGCGGCAAGCCGAACCGCGTCCAGGACCGGTCGGAGATGCGCCGCCTGCTGCGCGAGCGCGCCGACCGGGAGGCGGCGGAGACGGCGGCGGCGCGGGCCCGGCTGCACACCGGCGGCCCCGTCCTCCTGTCGGAGCTGGACGTGCTGGACCCGCGGGCGTTCCGGCTGTTCCTGGCGCTGCTCGGGGACGCGCTGGCCGCGCGGCTGCCGGGTGACA
Organism: Actinomadura latina NBRC 106108; assembly: GCF_001552195.1. GTDB lineage: Bacteria > Actinomycetota > Actinomycetes > Streptosporangiales > Streptosporangiaceae > Spirillospora > Spirillospora latina. The sequence continues at coordinate 239,801 of NZ_BCQS01000012.1, read as the reverse complement.
CGGAGGTGAAGGCACTGACCGGGGACGGGTCGATGGAGGTGCGGCTGTCGCTGGTACCCGACGGCGGTGAGGTGCGGATCGCGACCGAGGACGGCGTGCTCACCGGGCCGGAGCACGTCATCGAGATCACCGACCTGAGCGGGGACGCGACGTGAGCGACGACGACCTCGCCCGGCGGCGGGCGGCTCTGCGGGCGCTGCTGAAGCGCCCGCTGCTGACGGTCGAGTCCGAGCCGGAGGCCCTCGTCCTCGTGCGCCGGTACCAGTCCGAGCTGCGGGACTGGCTGAGCCGGGAGACGGGCTGGCGGCTCCAGGTGGACGCCGAGACCGCGCGGCTGTTCAAGACGGCGCCGACGCTGGACGACGGCACGCATCCGGCGCGCGGCAAGGCCGGTGAGCCGTTCGGCCGCCGCCGCTACGTCGTGCTGTGCCTGGCGCTGGCGGTGCTGGAGCGCGCCGACGCGCAGACGACGCTCGGGCGGCTCGCGGAAGAAGTGCTGAACGCCGCCGCCGAGCCCGATCTGGCGTTCCCGTTCACGCTGGACAGCCGGGCGGAGCGGTCCGATCTGGTCGCGGTGGTGCGGCTGCTGCTCGGCTGGGGCGTGCTGCGGCGCGTGTCCGGGGACGAGGAGTCGTACCTGTCGGCGACCGGGGACGTCCTGTACGACGTGCGCCGGGTGGTGCTGGCATCGCTGCTCACCGGTGTGCGGGGGCCGTCCACGGTCGCCGCGGCCGGGTTCGAGGAGCGGCTCGCGGAGCTGACCGACGAGCCCGTCCCCGATACCGACGACCTGCGGAACCGGGCGCTGCGGCGCGGGCTGACCCGGCGGCTGCTGGAGGACCCGGTGGTCTACTACGGCGACCTGGACGACGCCGAACGCGGCTACCTCGTGTCGCAGCGCGCGGCGATCACCCGCCGGATCGAGGAGGCGACGGGGCTGGTGCCCGAACTGCGGGCGGAGGGCGTCGCGATGGTCGATCCGGACGACGAACTCACCGATGTGCGGATGCCGGAGCAGCGCACGGACGGCCACGTGACGCTGCTGGTCGCCGAGTACCTGGCGACACGCGATGCGGCCGGGCGGGACGAGCTTGCCGCGTTCGTCCGGGACGCGGCGGCACGGCACAGGTCGTTCTGGCGCAAGGGCGTGACCGAGCCGGGCGCCGAGGACGAACTGCTGGACATCGCGCTCGGGAAGCTGGCCGCGCTGCGGCTGGTGGAGGTGCTGCCGGACGGCCGGGTCCGGGCGCGTCCGGCGATCGCGCGTTACGCCGTGGAGGAACCGACCGTCCGCGACACGAAGGGGGCCGTGCGGTGAACGGGACGCCCGTTCCGACGTCCGAGCGCTGGAAGCCGCTGCGCGCCGGGCTCGTCGACATGTTCTACTACGACGTCGAGGAGTTCCGGTTCCATGACGGGCGGCTGCTGCTGCGCGGCAACAACGGCACCGGGAAGTCGAAGGTGCTGGCGCTGACGCTGCCGTTCCTGCTGGACGGCGAGCTGTCCCCGCACCGGGTCGAGCCGGACGGCGACCGGCAGAAGCGCATGGAGTGGAACCTCCTGCTGGGCGGGAAGCACCCGCATCCGGAGCGGCTCGGCTACACGTGGCTGGAGTTCGGCCGCCTCCACCCGGACGGGACGGCGGAATACCGGACGCTGGGCTGCGGGCTGAAGGCGGTGAAGGACCGCGGCATCGTCCGGCACTGGTTCTTCGTCACCACCCGCCGCGTCGGCGTCGACCTGTCGCTCGTCTCCGCCGGCGGCGTGTCGCTGACGCGGGAGAAGCTGCGCGAGGCGGTGGACGGCCACGGCACGGTGTACGACCGGGCCACCGACTACCGGCGGGCCGTGGACGAGGCCTTGTTCGGGCTCGGCGAGCACCGGTACGAGGCGCTGGTCAACCTGCTGATCCAGTTGCGGCAGCCGCAGCTGTCGAAGAAGCCGGACGAGCGGCTGCTGTCGCGAGCGCTGACCGAGGCGCTGCCGCCGCTCAGCCCCGCGCTGATCACCACGGTGGCGGAGGCGTTCCGCGGCCTGGACGAGGAGCGGGACGCGCTGCGGGCCCTGGAGGAGGCGCACAGGGCCGCCACCGGCTTCCTCGGGCACTACACCCGGTACGCCCGGATCGCGGCGAAGCGGAAGGCCGCCGGGCCACGCCTCACGCAGAGCAGGTACGAGCACCTCAACCGGGACCTCGCCGAGGCGGAGACGCGGTTCGCGGCGGCCGAGACCGAGCTGGCCGAGGCGGCACGGCTGCTGGACGAGCTGGCGGCGGCGAAGACCCGGCTGGATGCCCGCCGGCAGGCCCTCGAAGCGAGCCCGGAGATGCGCGACGCCGAGCGCATCGAGCAGATGGGCGCGGAGGCGCAGCGCCGCGACGCGTACGCGACACGGCTCGAACGCGACCGGGACGGCCTGTCCGGTGAGGCGGCGCGCAAGCAGTCCAGGGCCGAGACGACGCGGTCGCGCGCGGACGAGGCCGAGGCGTCCTTCGGGACCGTCCGGGACCGTTCGGCGGCGCTCGCGGCGGTCGCCGGATGCGGGACCGCCCACGCCGGGGCGATGAACACTTGGGAGACCGATCCCGCGGCGGCGCGCCGCACCACCGGTGTCCTGGCCGACGACCGTTCTCGCGCCCTCACCGAACTCGACCGGCTGATGGCGGCGGTCGGGACCGCGCGGACCCGGCTGGAGACCGCCACAGCCGAGGCGGAGCGGCTGGTCGGCGAGCTGCAGGCCGCGTCCGAGCGGATCACGGCGGCCGAAGCCGAGACTCGCACCGGCGCGGAGAGCCTGCTGGAGGAGTACGTCGGCTACCTGGCGGGGCTGGCCGAGATCCGGGTGGACGACCCGGACGCGGTCCTGGCGAAGCTGGCGGAATGGGCCGAGACCGCCGACGGGCGGAACCCGGCGGCGACCGCCGTGGACGACGCCGCCCGCGAGGCCACGGCCGCGCTCGGCGGCCGGGTCGCGGACGCCGAGTCCCGGCTGCGGGCCGAGCACGGGGCCGAGACGTCGCTGCTGGAGGAGATCGGACGGCTGGAGTCGGGCGGGCATGACGTCCCGCCCGTCCCGTATACGCGCACCGCCTCCCGCGAGGGCCGGCCGGGCGCGCCGCTGTGGAAGGTCGTCGACTTCGCCGGCACGGTGCCCGCCGACCACCGGGCCGGGCTGGAGGCCGCGCTGGAGGCGGCCGGCATCCTGGACGCGTGGGTGACGCCGGACGGCGCGCTGCTCGGCGAGGACGACACGTTCCTGCTGACCGGCGGAGCCGTCCAGGGGCCGTCGTGCGCGCTGGTGCTGCGTCCCGCCATCGACCGCGCCGACCCTGGGGCCGCCGCTCTGACCGATGACGCGGTGCACGCCGTCCTCGCCGGGCTGGGCCTCGGCCCGGGCGCGCGGACCTGGGTCGCGGTGGACGGCCGGTGGGCGAACGGCGTCCTCGGCGGCTCCTGGCGCAAGGACACCGCCGACTTCATCGGCGACGGCGCCCGCGAGGCCGCCCGCCGTGCCCGCCTCGCCCGGCTCCGCGGCGACCTCGCCGAAACCCGGTCCCGGATCGCGGCATTGGGCGCGGAACTGGACGAGCTGGCGGCGAGGCGGCAGACGCTGACCGCCGAGCACCGGGCCGTCCCGCGCGACACCGCGCTGCGCGAGGCGCAGGTCCGGCTCGCCGGGGAGCACCGCAGGCGGCGGGAGCTGGACGGGGAGCACACGCGCGCGCAGGAGGTCGTGACACGCCGCCGCGGCGAGGTCTCGGCGGCGGCGGAGCAGGCCGCGGAGTTCGCCTCGGACGTCGGCCTCCCGGACGGCGGACCGGAACTCGCGCGGGTGCGCGAGGCGATCGGCGGCTACCGGCTGGCGCTGGCCGAGCTGTGGCCGGCCGCGCAGGCCCTGCTGTCGGCGCGGGAGGCGGCGCGCGAGGCCGCCGGGGAACTCGCGCTCGTCCGGGACCGGCTGGACGAGGCGGCGGAACGGGCGGCGCAGGCGCGCGAGCAGGCCGACGCCGCCGCCGAGGCGCACCGGGCGCTGGTCGAGACGGCGGGCGCCGCCGTCGACGAGCTGTTCCGGCGGCTGGAGGAGGTCAAGCGGGCGCTCTCCGACCGGGACGGCGCCGAGTTCACGGCACGCAGGCGGGAGCGGTCGGCGCTGGAGGAGCGCGGCAAGGCCGAAGGGGCCCGCGACGGGCTCCGCGCGCAGATCACCGAGGCGGCCGGGGCCCGCGACCAGGCCGTCGCCGGCTTCCGCGCGTTCGCCGGCACCGGCCTGCTGTCCGTCGCCGTGCCCGGCCTCGACGTCCCCGACCCGGCCGAGGAGTGGGCGGCCAGCCCCGCCGTGCTCCTCGCCCGCGCCGTCAACACCGAACTCGACGCGGTGGACGACGGCGACAACCCGTGGGAACGCGTCCAGAAGAAGGTCTCCGATGAGCACAAGCTGCTGTCGGACGCGATGTCGCGGCACGGGCACTCGGTCGGCCTCACCGTCCGCGACGGGGTCATGGTCGTGGACGTGGTCTTCCAGGGCCGCACCCGCGACGTCCCCAGCCTGGCGGACGCCCTCGACGCCGAGACGGAGCAGCGCGCCCGCCTCCTGTCGGCCCGGGAGCGGGAGATCCTGGAGAACCACCTGCTGAACGAGGTCGCCGGCACCCTGCAGGAGCTCATCGCCGCCGCCGAGGACGAGGTGCGGGAGATGAACGCCGAGCTGACGTCCCGCCCGACGTCCACGGGGATGCGGCTGCGGCTCGTCTGGAAGCCCGCGAAGGACGCCCCCGAGGGCCTCGGCCGCGTCCGGGAGAAGCTGCGGCAGACCGTCGACGCCTGGTCGGTCGACGACCGCGCCGCCGTGGGCCGGTTCCTGCAGGAGCAGATCGCGCGCGAGCACGCCGACAACCCGGCGTCCGGGTGGACGGAGCAGCTCACCCGGGCGCTCGACTACCGGTCCTGGCACGCGTTCGCGATCCAGCGGCTCCAGGACGGCCAGTGGCGCCCCGCGACCGGCCCGGCGTCCGGCGGCGAACGCGTGCTCGCCGCTTCGGTCCCGCTCTTCGCCGCCGCGTCCGCGCACTACAAGTCGGCCGGCAATCCCCACGCCCCGCGCCTCGTCGCGCTGGACGAGGCGTTCGCCGGCGTGGACGACGACTCGCGCGCCAAATGCCTCGGCCTCCTCGCCACCTTCGACATGGACGTCGTCATGACGAGCGAACGCGAATGGGGCTGCTACCCGCAGGTGCCGGGCCTGTCGATCTGCCAGCTGTCCCGCCGCGACGGCATCGACGCCGTCCTGGTGACGCCGTGGCGCTGGGACGGCCGCGAACGCACCCGCGCCGACCTGCCCGAGCCGGAACCGGTGACCGGGCAGGCGGACATCTTCGAATGACCGGCACCGACCGCCTCCGCCGCCTGCTCGGCGGGCCGGACACCGCGTGGCTGGTGCAGCGCGTCCGTTCCCGGCTGGAACGCGGCACGCCGCTCACGGGCAAGGTCACCCTGGCGCGGGCCACGGCCGCCGAACGCCGCGCGGCCGAGCTGCTGCTCGGCCGCCGCGCGGGAACCGGGACGTCGCTGTCGGTGTCGCTGCCCGAGGTCGACCGCGTCCTGCGCGCCAGCGGAGCGTCTCCGGACGGCTTGGCCGCCGCCGTCGAACTCCTCGACGGCCCCGTCCGCGACCTGGCCCGCGAGAACGCCTCGATCGCCGCCGCGTGGGCTGCGGCCTTCGCCCCGCTGGACGAAGCCCTCGCCTCCCGCCCCGAACTCGCCGAATGGCGCGCCTGGCTGGACGCGACCGGCCTCGTCCGGCGGCTGACGTCCGGTCCCGCCGAAGCCGCGGACGTGCTCAGCCGCCTCGCCGCCGTCGTGCGCCGCCTTCCGTCCCCCGACATCCCCCTCGGCCAGTTCGCCGCCGAGACCTGCGGGCACGCCCACGCCCTGGACGACGGCCCCCTCGCCACCCTGGCCCTGTCAGCCGCCCGCGCCCTCACCGGCCTGCCGTTCCGCGCGGACGGCGGCGCCGAATCACGCCGCGGAACCTGGGCGGCCGTGGGCGTGCACCTGGACGAACTCTCCTCCACCGTCCTGTGCCTGGGCCTGCCCGGCGACGCGCACACCCCCACCGGCCGGATGCTCGCCGCCATGAAGGGCGAACCCGTATCGCTCACCCTCCGCCAACTACGCCGCCACACGGCCCCCATACGGGCAGGCTTCGTCCGCATCTGCGAAAACCCGGTCGTGGTGGCCGCCGCGGCCGACGCCCTGGGTTCAGCATGCCCGCCGCTCGTCTGCTGCAACGGCCGTCCGTCAACGGCGGTCTGGCGCCTTCTGGAACTCCTCGCCGACGGCGGCGCCGAGTTCGCCTACCACGGCGACTTCGACTGGGGCGGGGCCGCGATCGCCGCCGCCGTCCACGCCCGCATCGGCTGGCGCCCCTGGCGCTACGACGAGGCCGCCTACCTCAAGGCGGCCTCGGACACGCCCCTGACGGGCCGTCCCGTCCCGACCCCATGGGACCCTTCCCTGGTTACCGCGATGAAGGACCGCGCCGTCCGCGTAGAGGAGGAACAGGTTCTCACCGACCTCCTCACCGACCTGGCCTCCTGACGGTACGGTGACCCGGTGACGGACTCCAGGCCACGAGCACGACGACTCGCTGAAGATCTCGAACGCGATGCGGCGAAGTACCCCGAGCAGCGTGCGGAGATCCTGATCGAGGCCGCCAGGGAGTGGTCCCAGGCGGGCGAGCCCGACCGGGCACTGCGGATCTACGAGGACATCATCGCCTCGGAAAGGGGCGAGGACGCCCAGTTCGCCACCGTGGAGAAGATCTCCCTGCTCGCCGACCTCGGCCGCACCGATGAGGCGGAAGCGGAGATCGCCCGGCTCGGCCGCACCCGCGTCCACCCGGGTCCGGCCGAACTGGTCGCGGAGTTCCTCGAAGCGCAGGGACGGCTCGAAGAGGCCCTCACCTGGTTCAACACCGCGTGCCGCGACCTCATGGCGGACGACGGGGAACTCGCCGAGGCCAAGCTGTTCGCCCGGCCCGAGCTACGTGGACGACAGCGCGTCCGCCAGGCGCTCGGCCTCCCGCCCGACGCCATCGACCTGCACACCGAGGACGAGCAGGCCGAACTGACCGAACTTCTGGAAAAAGCCGCGGCCCCGTCCCAGCCGAACGCGGGCTCGTTCTTCGTCCGGTCGGACGTCGAACGCGCCTTCGCCGAGGGCCTGGTCCACGGCACCGCTCCCGCCGACGCGTCCAGCTACTTCCGCGACGTCGAACGCGGCTGGCGCACCTCCAGCGACGAGATCGGCGCCTCCGTACTCCGCGTCCTCCCCACGATGGTGGACGACCTCCTCAAGTACGCGGACGACCACGACCGCGACCCGAGGGACCAGCAGACCCGCGCCGACCACCTCATGACCCGCATCCGCGAAGGCGCCCCCACCCTCGGCTGGCCCCCGGAACGCAACGCCCCCTGCTGGTGCGGCTCGGGCCGCAAGTACAAGAAATGCTGCGGCTCCCCCACCAACCGCTGAAACGGCCGGACGTCTCCCGCCAACAGAAGCCGCAGCCGGTTCATGGTCTCGGCGTCAGGGGACGAGGGCGAGGGAGTCCAGGTCGAGGGCGTGGTGGGCGTGGCGGGTGGTCATGGTGCGGAACATGTCGTCGCCGCGCGGGGTGCGTTCGACGAGCATGGAGGCGCCGATGGCCATGACGATGCCGTGGAAGACGTGGTGGCGGTAGGCGGTCCAGCAGTCGTCCCAGGTGAGGGCGACGCCGTGGGCGGTCAGGGCCTTGTGGTAGCGCTCGACCAGTTCCCTCTCGTGCGCGCGGCGGGCCTCGACGGGGAGGCTGGAGCCCAGGAAGTAGGAGAGGTCGGCCAGGCCGGGGCCGTAGGTGACGGTCTGCCAGTCCAGGACGGCGGCGCGCGGCCCGCCGAACAGCAGGTTGTCGGCGCGGAAGTCGCCGTGGGTGAGGGTCGGCGGGCCTTCGCGGGCGGCCAGGTAGGCGCCCATGGAGGGGAGGAAGTCCTCGATGAGGCTGATGACTTCGGGGCCCAGGTCCGCGGCGTAGCGGTCCTTGAAGCCGGTGTAGAGGTCGGTGACCATCGCGGTGGTGAAGGCGGCCGAGTCGGCGTCGTGCCGGTTCAGCCAGGTCAGCGCGGCAAGGCCGGGGTCGTCCCAGCCGGCGGCGTGCAGGGCGGCCATCTCGGCGATCGCGGCGGCGGCGTCCCCGGGGGTGACGCCGGCGAGCTGGTCGCCGGGCTGCGCGGGCGCGAGGTCGGCCAGGAGGACGGCGTACTCGTCCTGCTCGGCGTCGTAGGCGGAGAAGTAGCAGGTGGGGACGCCGGCGTCGAGGCGGCCGGCGATCTCGGCGTAGAAGCTCGCCTCGACCTCGTAGGTGCGGATGGCGCGGGCGGCGGCGCGGCTGGACGGGTCGGCCGCCGGGACCTTGGCGACCATGGTGGGCGGCAGGGCGGTGCCGCCGGCGTAGGTGAGGAACAGGCGGAGGCTGTCGGACACCTGGCCGGTGCCGACCGGCTCGGTGCGGACGGCGGCCACCTCCGTGCCGAGCGCGCCGGTCAGCCAGGACGCGGTCAGGGCGCCGGCGCCGGAGACGGGCCCGGTCATGCGGTCTCCTCGGCGAGGTGGGTCCAGCCGTGGTCTTCCCAGCCGGGCGGCTGGTGCCACTCCGTCCAGCCGTGGCCGGTTCGCCCGTCCTCGGTCTCGAAGCGGCACAGGGCGCGGGGGAAGCGGGCCTCGCGCCCGTCGGGCGAGGTGACGGCGACGGGCGCGAACGCCACCGGGGTCACGGTCATCGGCGCGCCCGGGAAGCGGAGGTCCGAGCGGGCGGGCAGGCCGCCGGCGAACGTCGTCCCGGCGGAGAAGCCGGCTCGGTGCTCGATGTCGCCGTCCGGCGGGACGGCGAAGCACGGCCACGCGAGCGGGAAACCGATGTTGGCCTGCATCCCGTGGACGAACGTGCCGTCGCCGAGGCGGCCGGACGTCCAGAGCCAGGAGACCTTCCACCAGTCGCGCTCACCCCAGCTGTGGTCGCGTTCCCCGTGCGCGTCGACGGCGATCTTCGCGCCGCCCACGCTGACCAGGCCGGTGACGGTGCACGGGATCTCGTAGCGCGGGAGGTCCCGGTAGGGGTAGACGCCGCCGACGGTGTCCCAGCGCAGGTCGAAGGACAGCCCGATGGTGTCGGCGGCGCCGGGGCCGCCGTAGGGCGCGGCCGGGTCGGGGAGGACGGACGCGGTGCCGTGCAGGGTGACCCTCGCCGGGCCGAACGGGTCGGTGATCTCCTGTGTCGCCGTGTACCCGTCGGCGTGGACGTCGGCGGATCCGGGCTCGGGCAGCGGCGCGTTGTTGTCGGCGATCAGCAGCAGCGGCCGGCCCGGCCGCACCAGCGCGGCCCAGTACCAGGCGCGGTCCCAGTTCGGGTAGAGGCCGAGCCGCACGTAGCCGGCGATCGAGCCGTCGGGGGCGGCGAAGTCGAAGTAGTAGGACTCGTTCCACAGCTGCTCGGGGCCGGGTTCGTGCAGCCCCTCGTCCGAGGGCTCCAGGTTCCAGGTGCCGTGCTCGACGATCCTCGCCATGGGCCCTCCGGGGATTCCGAACGCGATTCTAGAGCGCGATCTTAGCCCCGCCCCGCCGTCTCCGACAGGGGCCCGCGAACGGCGCGGCAAGTAAGATCACTCGCAGACCGCGACAATCTCGGCGTTGGAGGGTCGCATGGCCGAACACCCCCCGATCGACTCGTCCGTCCCGCATTCCGCGCGCATCTGGAACTACTGGCTGGACGGCAAGGACAACTACCCCATCGACCAGGAGGTCGGCGACGAGTTCGTCCAGATCTTCCCGGGCCAGGTGGACATCGCCAAGCACTCGCGGGCCTTCCTCGGCCGCGCCGTCCGGTATCTGGCGGGCGAGGCCGGGATGCGGCAGTTCCTCGATGTCGGCACCGGGCTCCCGACCGTCGACAACACCCACGAGGTCGCGCAGCGCGTCGCGCCCGACGCGCGGATCGTGTACGTCGACAACGATCCGCTCGTCCTCACGCACGCCCGCGCGCTGCTCACGTCCACCCCCGAGGGCGCCACGTCCTACCTGGACGCCGACATCCGCGAGCCGGAGACGATCCTGGCCAAGGCGGCCGAGACGCTCGACTTCGACCGGCCGGTGGCTCTGCTGCTGCTCGGCATCCTCGGCCACCTCACCGACGAGGAGGACCCGGAGGGCGTCCTCGCCCGCCTGGTCGCGCCGCTCGCGCCCGGCAGCCACGTGGTCGTCAACGACGGGACCAACGTGTTCGGGACCCCCGGCGCGGACGGCGTCGACGACACCGCCCGCGCCCGCGCGATCGGCCGCTACGTCGAGGCGGGCGGCATCGCCTACAACCTCCGCTCCCCCGAGCGGATCACCGGGTTCTTCGACGGCATGGAACTGCTGGAGCCGGGCGTCGTCCCGGTGTCGCGCTGGCGTCCCGAGCCGTCCCCGTTCGGCGAGCCGCCCGAGGTGGACGCCTTCTGCGGCGTCGCCCGAATCCCCTGACGCCCGGACTCCGACAGCAACCTCGATCGACGATGCAGAGCGTCCTGCGCCGGCAGGGCGCTCTGCGTATCTCACTGGACGGGAGGGCGTGCGGGTAGAGGGCCGGGAAGGCGGTTACTCTACCAAACAGTTGTTAGAAAGAGGTTCTCATGGATCTTGAGTTCGGGGCGGCGGACGAGGCGTTCCGTGCCGAGGTGCGGGAGTGGCTGCGCGCGCACGTCCCCGCGGAGCCGCTCCCCTCGCTGGAGACCGAGGAGGGGTTCGCGGCCCACCGGGAGTGGGAGCGGACGCTCGGCGCGGCACGGCTCGGGGTGGTGTCGTGGCCCGCGGAGTACGGCGGCCGCGGCGTGTCGGTGCTGCAGTGGCTGATCTTCGAGGAGGAGTACTACGCGGCGGGCGCGCCCGGACGGGTCAGCCAGAACGGGATCAACCTGCTCGCGCCGACGCTGCTGAAGCACGGGACGCCGGAGCAGCTCGCGCGGATCCTGCCGCCGATGGCGGCGGGCGAGGTCATCTGGGCGCAGGCGTGGTCGGAGCCGGGCGCGGGCAGCGACCTCGCGGCGCTGCGCTCGACGGCGACGCGGACGGACGGCGGCTGGCTCCTCGACGGGCAGAAGACGTGGAGCTCGCGGGCCGCGTTCGCCGACCGGGGGTTCGGGCTGTTCCGGTCCGATCCGGAGTCGGCGCGCCACAAGGGGCTCACCTACCTGATGTTCCCGCTGGACGCCGAGGGCGTCACCGTGCGTCCGATCGGGCGGCTCGACGGGAAGCCCGCGTTCGCCGAACTGTTCCTCGACAAGGTGTTCGTGCCGGACGAGGACGTGATCGGCGCGGCCGGTGACGGCTGGCGGGTCGCGATGGCGACGGCGGGCAACGAGCGGGGGCTGACGCTGCGCAGCCCCGGCCGGTTCACGGCGGCGACCGAGCGGCTCGTCGAGCTGTGGAGGGAGCGCGCCGACCCGTCCGACACGGCGCTGCGGGACCGGGTCGCGGACGCGTGGATCAGGTCGCGCGCCTACCGGCTCAAGGGCTTCGAGACGATCTCGCGGGACGACGACATCGGCGCCGAGTCCAGCCTCAACAAGATCTTCTGGTCGGAGCTGGACGTCGCGCTGCACGAGACGGCGCTCGACCTGCTCGGCGCGGACGGCGAGCTGGCGTCGGAGTGGCTGGAGAACTACGTGTTCTCGCTTGCCGGCCCCATCTACGCGGGCACCAACGAGATCCAGCGCAACGTGATCGCCGAGCGGCTGCTCGGCCTGCCGAGGGGATCCCGATGAAGTTCGTTCTGGACGCCGAGCAGCGGATGTTCGGCGAGACGCTGCGCAGGCTGCTGGCCGACGCGGGCACCGCGAAGATCGCGCGCGCGTGGGCGGCCGGGGACACCGGTCCGGGGCGGGCGCTGTGGACGGCGGTCGCGGAGGCCGGCGTGTTCGCGGTCGCGGTGCCGGAGGAGTTCGGCGGCGCCGGGCCGCTGCCGGTCGAGCTGGTCGTCGCGGCGGAGGAGCTGGGGCGCGCGGCCGCTCCCGGGCCCTACGTGGAGACGCTCGCGGCGGCCGAACTGCTGGGCGAGTCGCCGTGGCTGGCGCGGATCGCGGAGGGCGAGGCGATCGTGTCGCTGGCCGTCCCGCACGCGCTGGACGCCGACGTCGCCGACCTCGTGCTGAGCGTGGACAAGGTGGAGCGGCGGGCCGGGGAGGCGCTCGCGTCCCTCGATCCGGCGCGGCGGCTGTTCCGCGCCGAAGGAGGCGGCGGGTTCACCGACTTCGGTGCGCTGCTGTGCGCGGCGCAGCAGGTCGGGCTCGGGCAGGCGCTGCTGGACGTGTCCGTGGAGTACGCCAAGACGCGGCAGCAGTTCGGGCGCCCGATCGGCGAATACCAGGCGATCAAGCACCATCTGGCGAGCGCGATGGTAGAGCTGGAGTTCGCGCGCCCGCTCGTGTACGGGGCGGCGCTGGCGTACGGCACGGCGGATTTCGCGCGGGACGTCTCCGCCGCGAAGGTCGCTGCCTCCGAGGCGTCCTACGGGCTGGCCAAGACGGCCCTCCAGGTGCACGGCGCGATCGGCTACACCGACGAGTACGACCCGTCGCTGTGGATCCGCAAGGCGCGCGCGCTGTACTCGGCCTGGGGTTCGGTGGCCGAGCACAGGGCCCGCGTCATCGCCGCTCTGTGACCTCTTTGAGCTCTACGCGGCGGACCTTGCCGGACGCGGTCTTCGGGAGGTCGTCCACGAAGACGACCTCCCGGGGGACCTTGAAGTTCGCGAGCCGTTCCCGGCAGTGCGCGATCAGCTCGTCCGGCGTCGCCCGCCTGCCGGGGCGGAGGCGGACGTAGGCGCGTCCGACCTCGCCCATGCGCTGGTCCGGCATGCCGACCACGCCGGATTCGGCGACGGCGTCGTGCCGGGCGAGGACGTCCTCGACCTCGGCCGGGTACACGTTGAAGCCGCCGACGACGAACATCTCCTTCGTCCGGCCGGTGATGGTGAGGTTGCCGCGCTCGTCGAGGCGTCCCCGGTCGCCGGTGTCGAGCCAGCCGTCGCGGATCGTCTCCGCCGTCGCGTCCGGGTCGTCCAGGTAGCCCTTCATCACGTTGTAGCCGCGGACGAGGACCGAGCCGTCCGTGCCGGCCGGGACCCGCTCGCCGTCCTCGCCGGCGATGGCGATCTCGACGTCCTCGATGGCCTTGCCGCAGGTGGTGGCGATGGTCTCGTCATCGTCGTCCACCGAGCACGCCGACACGGTGCCGGACGACTCGGTCAGCCCGTACGCGGTCACGACCTGCGGGAACAGCTCAGCGCGGATGCGCCCCACCAGCGCGACCGGCACGTCCGCCGCGCCCGTCACCGCCAGCCGCAGGGACGAGAGGTCACGCTCGTCCCTGCCGGGGGCGTCCAGCAGCGAGGTGTAGATCGTCGGCGGGCCGGGCAGGACGGTGATCTTCTCCTGCTCGATGAGCCGCAGCGTCTCCGGGACGTCGAACGTGCGCTGGAGCACCATCGTGGCGCCCTTCAGCAGGCACGCCAGCACGCCCGCCTTGTAGCCGAACGAGTGGAACATCGGGTTCACGATGAGGTACCGGTCGCCGGCCTTCACGCCGGTGCGTCCCGTCCACGCCGTGTAGGTGCGGACGTTCTGCTCGTGCGTGACGATGGCGCCCTTGGGCTTGCCGGTCGTCCCGGACGTGAACAGGATGTCGGCGATGTCGTCCGGCTCGACGGCTCCGGCTCGGGCGTCGGCCTCGTCCGCCGGCACGGCCTTGGAGAGGAAGTCGTCCCAGCCGGCGACGCCTGGACGCGCCGGCCCGCTGAAGGTGACGACGGATCCGAGCGCGGGCAGGCCGGGGACGCCGCCCGTCCCGTCCACGCCGAGCATGCCCGAGTAGTCGATGCCGAGGAACCCGTCCTCCACGAAGAGGATCTTCACCTCGGCCTTGGCGAGCGGCCACCGGGCCTCGTCGCCCTTGTACCGGGTGTTGAGCGGGACGAGCGTCGCGCCCGCGCCCAGGGCGCCGAGCACGGTGACGATCCAGCGCAGGCCGTTCGGCGCCCAGATGGCGACGCGGTCGCCGGGGCCGACGCCCGCGCCGATGAACGCGCCGGTCGCCTGGCGGACGCTGTCGCGCAGCTCGGCGTAGGTGACGCGGACGTCCCCGTCCACGACCGCCTCCGCGTCCGGAAAGTCCTTCGCGGCCCGCGCCAGCACAGCCGGAATCGTCAGCTCGCTCATAACCCTCCATGATGGGCGCGGCAGGGCGGATCGGGCCAGGGCGTCCCGCTCACCGGTACCCCCTGAATCCCCCAATGTGAGGGTTGTTCACTTTTGTCGGGATCGGTGTTTCACTCGATGAGAAAGCCGTGGCCCCCCACCCCGGTCGAGGTGCCCCCCATGCCCTTCCGACGCTCTCTCCACGTCCCCGTCGTCCTGGCCCTGCTGGCCGCCCTGCTGGCCGCCCTGCTCATCGCCGTCCACCCCGTCCCGCCCGCGCACGCGGACGGCGAGGTGCGCGGCTACATCGACGCCCACAGCCACCTGATGTCGTACGAGGCGTTCGGCGGGCAGGTGCTCTGCGGCAAACCGTTCGACCCGCGCGGCATCACCGAGGCGCTGCGCGACTGCCCCGACCACGCCGGAAACGGGGCGTTCGCCTGGTTCGAGAACTTCATGCGGCACGGCACCCCGTTCGGGACGCACGACCCCACCGGCTGGCCCACGTTCAAGGACTGGCCCGCCTGGGACTCCCGCACCCACCAGCAGGTCTACTACACGTGGCTGGAACGCTCCTGGCGGGCCGGGCAGCGCATCCTCGTCAACCATCTGGTCGCCAACCGCCAGCTCTGCGAGGTCTATCCGCTCAAGCGGAACGCGTGCGACGAGATGGACGTGATCCGCCTTGAGGCGCAGCGCATGCGCGAACTGGAGTCGTACATCGACGAGCAGAACGGCGGCCCCGGCAAGGGCTGGTTCCGCATCGTGCGCGACTCCACCGAAGCACGCCAGGTCATCCAGGACGGCAAACTCGCCGTCGTCCTGGGAATCGAAACGTCGGAGCCGTTCGGCTGCCGGGTCATCAACGGCGTCCCGCAATGCACGCGCGCGGACATCGACAAGGGCCTGGACGAGGTGAAGCGGCTGGGCGTCTCCTCGATGTTCGTCTGCCACAAGTTCGACAACGCGCTCTGCGGCGTCCGCTTCGACGGCGGGACCACCGGCGCCATCGTCAACGCCGGGAACTTCCTCGGGACCGGCCGTTTCTGGCAGGCCGAGACGTGCACCGGCCCCATTCACGACAACACCCTCGCGTCCGCCTCGACCGTCAACGACGATGTGGCGGCCTTCCTGCGGCAACTCGGGAAAGCGGGCATCACGCTGCCGCTTTATCCGAAGGCGCCGCACTGCAACATCCTGGGCCTGACCGACCTCGGCCGCCACATGCTGCAGGGCATGATGGACCGGCACATGATCGTCGAGATCGACCACATGAGTGCCAAGGCCGCCGGCGAGACACTCGACATCCTGGAGAACGCGCACTATTCGGGCGTCATCTCGTCCCACAGCTGGACGGACGAGCACTACATGAGCCGTATCTACGGGCTCGGCGGAATGGCCACCGGCTACGGCAACGCCTCCGACCGGTTCGTCGCGGAATGGAAGCGCAACAAGCAGGCAAGCGACTCCCGCTACACATTCGGCTACGGCTACGGGCTCGACGCCAACGGTATGGGCGCACTGCCCCCGCCCCGCTCGAACAATTCCGCGAACCCGCTGCGCTACCCGTTCACATCTCCCATCAACGGCGTCACGCTCGACCGGGAGCGCACCGGGCAGCGCACCTGGGACGTCAACACCGACGGCGTCGCGAACTACGGGCTCGTCCCCGACTGGATCGCCGATATGCGCAACATCAGCGGACAGGAGGTCATCGACGATCTGGCCCGCGGAGCGGAGGCGTACCTCGAAATGTGGCACCGCGCCGAAACCCACTGAGTCAGGGCTGGAGGGAGCTCCAGATCCGGGCCGGCAGGACGGCGGCGGCCTCGTCCAGGTCGGCGGACCGCGGGTCGGACAGCCACCGCCGCGCGGTCTCCGCGACCGGCCCGATCAGGAGCATCTCCATCATCACCGGCGACAGCCGGGCGACCCGGCCGGCCGCGACATGCGGGGCCGTCCACGCGGTGAGGCGCGCGACGCGCGGCGCCTTCGCCGCGGCGATGACCCCCGCGTGCCGCGGCAGGAAGGCCGCATAGGCCGAGGCATGAACGAACCTGGCGGCGTCGCTGCGCTCCCGCGTGAACCGCAGGTACGCGCGCGTCACCGCCTCGACGCCCGCCCGCGGTTCGGCGATCCCGTCCAGCGCGTCCAGCAGGGCGTCGAGCAGTTCCGCCATGCAGCGCGCGTAAAGGGCGGCGGCGAGGCCGTCGAACGACCCGAAATGGTGGTACAGGCTGCCGCTGCTCATCCCGGTGGCCGCGATGACGGCCTTCATCGTGAAGCCCTCGTGGCCGCGTTCGGCGTGCACCCGGAGCGCCTCGGTGAGGATGCGCGCGACGGTCTCGTCCGTGCCCTGGTGCTTAGGAGACATCGACCGCTTTCTCGGCGTCGGCCCAGAGCCGTGCCGCCAGAGGCGCGTCCAGGGCCTGGGGCTTCAGCGGCGTCTCCTTCTTCACATGGAAGTACCGCCCCGTCCCGTCGGCGGTGATCAGATCCGCGACGGGAGGACCGCTCTTCTCGGCGGGCTTCAACGTCCATTTGACGGTTTTCAGCAGGAAACCGAAGACGCCGCGCCGGGCACCGAGATCCGTCCGCAGCACGCCGGGATGGACGGCGTCGATCGTCACCCCCGAGTCCTTCCACCGCTCCGCGAACAACGGCACCATCAGCAAGTTCGCCAGCTTGGTGTTGGCGTACGTGTGAACGGCGTGGAAATCCTCCCCCCTGGGCGTCCGATCTGCGTCGACCCTGCCCATGACATAAAGGCCGGCACTGACCTGGACGACCCGCCGCAGCCGCTCTTCCAGCAGCCGGTTCAGCAGGAACGGCGCCAGATGATTGGTGAAGAACGCCTGCTCGAACCCGTCCTCGTTGAGCGTCCGGCGACTGGGCCAGACCCCCGCGTTATGGACGAGCACATCGACCTCGGAAAGGGCACCCGCCAGCTCCCTGACCGCCGCAATGGACGACAGATCGCCCACGACCAGCTCCGCGCCGATCTCGCGCGCGGCGGCCGCCCCCGCGTCCGGCCGCCGCGCCACGATCACCACCCGGTGCCCCCGCCGGATGGCCTCGGCCGCCACCGCGCGTCCCACGCCCCGGTTCCCGCCGGTGACGACGACCCGCAAAGCCTCACTCATGACGCGCAACATACCGGTCTCCAGAGAACTTCTCTAGAGAGAGTCTCCAATTTGGCTACGCCGCTCGCGGTACCGCCCTCCCCCGGCTGCGCCGCCCGTCGTACGAGCGATGCCGCCGCACAAGGGACGACACGCACCGGACCCGCCCACCATCGTCACGTCCTGACGGATGACACCCGAAAGGACAGGCCAGCCATGGCGACCCAGGAGAAGGACCGCGCCACCCGCCGCCGCCCAGATGCCCGACTCCCCCTCAGCAGGAGATGGCGGAAGACGACACTGATCGTCCACATCGTCTCCGCCGGCGCGTGGATCGGCATCGACGTGATGGTGGCCGTCTTGGTGCTGACCGGACGCTTCGGCACGACCGGCGACGTGCGCGCCCTGGCCTACCAGGCGCTGGCGACCTTCGTCGTGTGGCCGATGCTGACGTCCGGCCTCATATGCCTGCTGACAGGCGTGCTCCTGGGCCTGGGCACACGCTGGGGGCTGCTGCGCTACTGGTGGGTGGCCGTCAAGCTCGTCCTCAACCTCGCCCTATGCACCCTCATCCTGCTGCTACTGCAGCCGGGCATGGACGAAGTCGGCGACTACGGCCGCACACTGACCACCGGCACGCCCGAACCGGCCTTCATCTCGAACCTGTTCTATCCGCCCGCGGTGTCGCTGACGGCCCTGACCTTCGCGACCGTCCTCTCCGTGGCGAAGCCGTGGGGCCGCCTCAGCCGCCGACCTGGACGGTCGCCTGCAGGACGGCTTCGCTGAGCCCCTCCGTCCGGAAATGGGCGACGGCCTGGAAGTCGGGGTCCGCGACCATCTGGCAGAACACCTCGCGGGACGGGTAGCGCACGAGGAGAACAGCGTCCCATGCCTGGCCGTCCTCGGCGACCAGCGCGGTCGAGCCCTTGCCGTAGTAGAGGAGCTCGGCGCCATACCGGGCGAGGACACCCTCACTGAGCACCTTCGAGTACCGCGCGTAGCTGTCCTGCCCGCCCTCTCGGAAGCGCAGCAGATTCAGCATCACCACAGGCCCGCCGGGATCCTCCGCGAGGAACCGCTTCAGCCCTTCACCAGTCGGATCCACCGCCATCGGACACCTCCAGAAGTTGATTCTAGAACGTCCTTCAATCCTGACAGACTGGACGCCATGATGGGAGATACCGGCCTCGGACTGCTGGCCGCGTGGGCACTGCACGACGCGGAAGAACTCGCCGTCGCCCCACGCTGGATCCGGGCGCGGCTACCCGAACTACAGGAACGCTTCCCGAACACCCCAGAACACGTATGGCGGTGGATGGAATCCGTGGACGAACGCGAATTCGCCATCGCCGTCACCCTGATGGGCCTGCTCATCACCGCAGCCGCCTCCGACGGCCGGCGCACCGCCGGACGCTCGGCCGCCTACCAGACCGCCCTGACCGGATTCGGCCTACACGGCCTGGTGCACCTGGGCCAGGCCGCCGCTCTCCGCCAGTACACACCCGGCTCGGTCACCTCGGCACTGATAGTCGTCCCCTACACGCTCTGGGCCCGCAAGCAACTGCGGCGCCGAGGCGCGCTACGCCCAACCCGCCCCCGAGACGCCGCACGTGGCCTGGCGCTGGCCCTGGCAGGAGTAGCAGCCGCTCACACCCTGGCCCACCGCCTCCGCCGATAGCACCTCCCCGGTTGCAGGCCGAGCGGGCGCAGCGCGTCTTCCTGTCGATCAACTACCCACCAAGATCAATTTCCACGCTTGGAGAGATACCCCCTCATAGGGTCGTCGACCAGTTGCCGTACGCGGCGGGCCCGTCCCGCCGCGGGCTGCGAAGTCCGGAATCACATCACCGCGATGACCTGATTGCGCAGGTCAGGAATTGGAGCGGACGCTCTCAGCGGTAGATGGGGCTCGATTTTGTGCAGCGGCAACTGATCCGGACTGCGAACAGGTCCCGCGCGGGTCGAGCCGGGTGATTGGTCAGGCGGCTTGGAGCCAGGGTGGCGGGCGGCCGGGGGCGGCGGTTGTCTCGGCTGCGGGTGGGACGAGGCGGTAGGTGTAGCGGCCGTCGGCGGGGTGTCGGGTGATGTGGACGCGGGTCGGGTTGGCGGCCTTGAATCTGTTGTGCCAGCCGCAGGTGAGGGAGAGCCGGTCGATGTCGGTCGGGGATCCGAGGGCCCAACCTTCCACGTGGTCGACCTCGCAGAGGGTGCCGGGGACTTCGCACCCTTGGACGGCGCAGGTGGGGTTGAGCGCTTCCAGGACGCGGCGTTGGGCGGGGGTGGCGAACCGTTCCGTGCGACCGAGGTAAAGGGGGAGGTTTCCCTTGCCGAGCAGGAGGGGCGAGACACCGGCGTTGAGAGCGATGCGGCGGGCCTGGGCGGCGGGGATCGGTGTGCCGTCGGTCAGCCGTGCGGGCACGCTGCCGCCGGTCAGCGTCTCCAGGTCGCAGATGACGGTGACCTTGGTGGCCTTGTGGCCGCCCGACAGCACCGAGGTGAGCGCGGACGCCGTCCGTTCAGACAGGTCGCGATGGTCGTCGGTCCCGGCGGGTTTGGCCAGCGGCGCGAGCGTCCCTTCCCAGACTGCGGCGTCCTCGGCGTTCAGCCATCCTTCGATGTACCGGCCGCCGTCCAGCGAACGAGTGGAGTCGATCCACGAACGCTCGTAGCCGTGCTTGACGTCCGCCGGGGCCGGGGCGGTGCCGTCACGCTCGGCGATCACGTCCCGGATGCGCTTGCCGAAGGAGGCGACCTTCCCGGCGGAGAACCCTTGGCCGACCATTCCCAGCATGATCTCTTCAGCGGCGGCGCAGTCCGTGTCGTCCAGCCGGGCGACCGCACCGGCGATGGTGGCGGCATAGCCGAGGGAGAGGTCCCCGGCGGCCCAGCGGCTCGACACCTCGGTGAGGCGGGGCCGCTGCCGGGCCAGTGCCAGCCGTTCTCTGGCTCGGGCCTCGCGCATTCCGAGCCGCGAGCGCAGCCACGCCCGGGTGGAGGGGAATCCCCACCGCTGCACTTCCCGGCCAGTGTCGACGACGCCGACAAATCCAGCGAGTGCCGCCTCCTGAATGTCACCGGCGGAGGCGAGGGATTCGGCGAGTTCCATGCAGGACGCCGCCGATTCCGGTGGGGTACGGCGGGCGAGTTCGGCGGCGATCGCAGATGCGGCGTCCACCAATTCTCTTGTGGACGCCGCGTCGAGGTCGACCACGACTGAACTCATGCTTTTATATTACCCGACCAAGGCCACCTTCATCCCTCGGAACATAGACTCCGGCCAACCAATTTACCTCACACGCAATTCACCATATGCCCGACTTGAACGTTTTGGAAAATGCTGACGGCCAATGATTCTTGGACGTGCTGAAATAGCGCTCTTGGAGGGGCGGCCCCGTACGCAGCGCCGCCCCCACCGCACGACCACGAATACTGCCCACACGGACCACGTCGGCCAATCCACGCGATCACGCCGCCGGCCATGGGGTCACGTCCAGCGAATATAGATCATCTACTGAGCAGCAGATATATCCGCGGACGTTCCCCCATCTCCGACTAAGCGTGATCACTTCTGGACTACCGCTTGGACTACCGGTGTTCCATGGAAGAGCCGAGCGCTTCCTTATGTCGTGTCCCGACAATACGTGGTCGCTCTCGGACTACTGGTGGTCCGGTATGAGCCTGGCTCAGCAGGTGGCGAGCATTGAGTTGAGGGCGCTCTTTTCGGCGCTGTCGACGGTGAGGCCGTAGTACCACTTCACCTGGATCCAGGCACGGGCGTAGGTGCAGCGGAACGCGCTGCGCGGCGGCTGCCATTCCGCCGGGTCCTTGTCGCTCTTGGACTGGTTCACGTTGTCGGTGACGGCCCACAGCTCGGGGCCGCCGAGGTCGTTGGCGTAGGTCTGGCGGCGGGAGGTCGTCCAGGCCCAGGCGCCGGACGCCCACGCCTCGGCGAGCGGCACCATGTGGTCGATGTCCAGGTCGGACGCGGCGGTCCAGGTCGCGCCGTCGTAGGGCGAGTACCAGCGGCCGGACGTGGCGGCGCAGGACGAGTTGGTGACGACGCTCGTCCCGTCCCGCTTGAGGACGGTCTCGCGGGTGTTGCACGCACCGGAGATGGTGATCCAGTGCGGGAACAGGTCGCGGTCGTAGGTGCTGCCGTGCGATTCGGCGGCGACGGTGAGGGCGGCCAGGCGGCTCGCGGCCGTGGCGGCGGACGGGATGTTGGGCGGGGTCGCGGACGCCGGCGCGTCCAGGACGCCGATCAGCGCCGCGCCCAGGACGGCCGGTAGCAGGAACAAAAGCAGGCGTCGCATCGGGGGAGCCCTTCCGCGGCCGTTCCCGGCCAGGGCGGGGGGCGCCCCGAGGGGGATCGGAAACGGCGGCACTGCGACGGTGACATTTCCGGCAAATATGAAGAAACGTCACGCATTGCCCAGGCGTGGGCTCGCCCTTGGTCGGATGCTGCCGTACGTTCCCGGCCATATGCCGCATGACCTGCGGCGTCACCGGCGTCGGCGGGCGCCGCGCCTCCCCCGCTTGGACACCGCCCCCGGTTCGTCCGGCAAGCCCGGGACCCTCCAAGGGGCAAGGACCGTGCGAGGCTAGGGAGCGGTCGGGGAGGTTGCTTCGTCGCCGAGGCTCAGTAGGAGGGTGCGGAGGGTCGCGGCGAGGTCGTCCTGCTGGCCTTGGTCGAGTGCGGCGAGGATGCGGCGCTCGTTGTCCACGTGGGCGGCTACGGCGCGGTCGATGAGTTCGCGGCCGGCGGGGGTGAGGGCGACGATGACGGTCCGCCGGTTGGCGGGGTCGAGGTCGCGCGTGACGTAGCCCTTCGCGACGAGCCGGTCGAGCCGGTTGGTGACGGCGCCCGAGGTCACCATCGAGGAGCGGGCCAGCATGCCCGCGGTCATGCCGCCGGACGGGGCGGCACGCCTGAGTGTGGCGAGGACGTCGAACTCGCCTCTCTCCAGCCCGAACTCGTTGAAGAGGTTCTTCAGTTCGCGCTCGGCGATCCGGGTCACCCGGGAGAGGCGGCCGAGGACCCGCATCGGGGACGCGTCGAGGTCCGGCCGGGCGCGGGCCCACTGCTCCAGCACGACGTCGACGGCATCACGTGCCACGCGGACTCCTCAGCGTTGAACTGTTTGACATCAAGGTATCAGCCGACCTACCGTCATCAGCATTGAACATTTCAACGTTGAAAGGTGACCGATGATCGAACGCGAGGAAGCATCGCACTCGCCGCTGCGCGGATGGCTGGGGGTCGCGGCCATCACCGCCAGCCTGTTCGTCTTCCTTACGACGGAGCTGATGCCCATCGGCCTGCTCACCCCGCTGAGCACGAGCCTGGACATCTCCGTGGGAGTCGCCGCGCTGATGGTCACCCTGTACGGAGTCTCGGCAGGACTGGGCGTCACGTTCATCGTGGCGTGGACGCGGCGGGTCAACCGGCGCGTGCTGCTGTCCGCGCTGCTGGCCGTACTGGCGCTGGGGAACCTGGTCACGGCCGTCTCACCGAACTATCCGGTGGTCCTGGCGACGCGGCTCACCATGGGATTCGCCAGCGGAGTGTTCTGGGCCATCGGCGTGAGCATGGCGGTCCGCCTCGTCCCGGAACGCTACGCGAGCCGGGCCGCCGCGACCGTGATGTCCGGCATCTCGATCGCCACGGTGGTGGGCATACCGCTGGGGACGGTCCTGGAGGACCTCACCGGCTGGCGGGCCACGTTCCTCATCTGGGCCGGCCTCAGCCTGCTGGTGCTCCTGACGGTCGCCGCCGCGGTCCCCTCACTGCCTTCGCAGAACGCCGTCTCGGTCCGCGCGGTCTTCGGGCTCCCGGTGCGGAACGTGCCGCTCCGCTCGGTGCTGATCATCGTCGTGCTCTTCGTGCTCGGCCACTTCGGGGCCTACACGTTCGTGCGGCCGTTCCTGGAGGAGAACGCGTCCGCCTCATCCGCCTTCATCACCGTGGTGCTGATCATCTTCGGCGTCGGGGGCGCCGTCGGGAACTTCGTCGCCGGGTACACGGTGAACCGAAGCCTGCGGGGCAGCTACATCGTCGGCTGCCTGGGTCTCGTAGCCGCCCTGTCGCTGCTGCTCGCGATCGGCGGCGGACGGGCCGGCGCGATCGCCGCGCTGGTGCTCTGGGGCCTGTCCTTCGGCGTCGTCCAGCTGTCCCAGGTCAACATGACGCTCGCCGCCGCGCCCGACACGTTCGAAGCCGCGATGTCGCTCAACACGATGGCGTACAACACGTCGATCGCGCTGGGAGCGCTCTTCGGCGGGCTGCTCGCCGACCATTCGGGCGTCACGAGCGTGGTGTGGTTCGGGGTCGCGCTCACGGCGGCCTCGCTGCTCGTCATGCTCGGCACCGGCGGGAAGGCCCGGCGCACCCGGTCGGCCGGTGCGCCGGCCGATGAAACGGTCCCGGCCGCCGGCGCCGGCACATGACTCTGGACGCCGACGGGACGCGCGCCGATCGTGAGAAGGGCCGCACCGGCGGCCGGTCAGGCGAAGCGGACGCGCCCCGCTGAGATGACCGTCCGGTCGTCCGCCGCGGCCTCGAAGAGCACCGCCGCGTCGTCCTTCCAGGTCTCGACACGGAGTCCGTCGCCGGGAAAGACCGGAGCGGCGAAGCGGCCTTCCAGCTCCTGCAGGTCGGCCGGGTGGGCGCCGAGCGACGCGGCCAGCGGAAGCGTGATGGCGGCCAGCGTGCACAGGCCGTGCATGATGGGGCGCGGCATCCCGGCCGCCTTCGCCGCTCCCGGGTCGATGTGCAGGTGGTGGCGGTCGCCGAGGAGGCGGTAGAGGGCCGCCTGGTTGGCGGCGGTCCGCACGGCCAGCGCTCCGGAGGGGGCGGCGTCGGGACGCCGGCGGGCGGACGGGCCCCGCTCGCCGCCGAAGCCGCCGCAGCCCGGGGCGAAGATCGACCAGGTGGCTTCGAAGTACTCGCTTTCCACCGCCACGTCGAAGACCGCCGCCGAGCCCTTGTCCCAGACCTCGGCCACGCGCGCCGCCATCTCCACGGCACCCGAGCGCGGAAGGGGATTCCGGACGCGGAGACGCTGCGTCCCGTGAACGGCCGTCCGCACATCGAAAGCACCGGCCGAACCCAGCACGTCCGGCGCCCATTGGGCGAGCGTCAGCGCGAACGCGGGAAGGACGCGAAGGCGCTCTTCGAACACCAGGTCCAGGTCGGACGCGTCAGCGCCGACCGCGAGCGCATAAAGGATGGCCTGCGTTTCGTCGTAGGTGACGGTCCTGGTGCCGAGGTCCCGCCCGCGCCACTCGCTCACGTGTCCGCCCCCAGGACGAGCCCGCTGGTCGGGACGCCGGTCCCGGCGGTGACCAGCACGTTGTGGACGTCCCCCGGCTGGTTCGGCGACGTGCCGCGCAGCAGGCGCACCGCTTCCGCGATTCCGTTCATGCCGTGGATGTACGCCTCCCCGAGCTGCCCGCCGTGGGTGTTGAACGGGAGCCGGCCGCCGTGTTCGAGATTGCCGTCCGCGACGAAGTCCTTGGCCTCACCCTTGGCGCAGAAGCCCAGCTCTTCAAGCTGAGGCAGCACCAGCGGCGTGAAGTGGTCGTACAGAATGGCGGCCTGCACATCGGCCGGCGTCAACCGCGACTGCGCGTACAGCTGCCGTCCCACCAGCCCCATTTCGGGGATGCCGGTGATCTCGGAGCGGTAGTAGCTCGTCATCATGTGCTGGTCGTTGCCGGACCCCTGCGCCGCACCCCAGATCAGAGCCGGACGGTGCGGCAGGTCGCGGGCGCGCTCGGCGGAGACGACCACGAGAGCCTGGCCGCCGTCGCTCTCCTGGCAGCAGTCCAGCAGCCGGAGCGGCTCGGCGATCCAGCGGGACGCCTGGTGGTCCGCCAGCGTGATCGGACGCCCGTAGAACCACGCGGCCGGGTTCTTCGCGGCGTGCGCCCGGTCGACGACGGCGATGCGGCCGAAGTCCTCGCTGGTCGCGCCGTACTCGTGCATGTAGCGGCGGGCGAACATGGCGACCCACTGGGCGGGGGTCGACAGCCCGAACGGGTTCATCCACGCGTACGCGGCGCTGTCGGCGCTGACGTCCATCGGGCGGTCCGCCTGGCCGAGGCCGTACCGCGTCCCGGACCGCTCGTTGAACGCCCGGTAGCAGACCACGACGTCGGCGACGCCGGTCGCGACGGCCATCGCCGCCTGCTGGACGGTGCCGCAGGCGGCGCCGCCGCCGTGCCCGACACGGGAGAAGAACTTCAGCTCGCCGATGCCGAGGTTGCGGGCGATGTGGATCTCGGAGCTGGTGTCGGCGGTGAACGTCACCATCCCGTCCACGTCGGACGGCTGCAGCCCGGCGTCGGTGATCGCGGCCAGCACCGCCTCGCAGGCGAGCCGCAGTTCGCTGCGGCCGGACTCCTTGGAGAACTCCGTGGCGCCGATCCCGGCGATCGCGGCGGCCCCTGGCAGCACGCTCATGCGTCACTCCCCTGCGCTGGAACGACGGGCAGTTGGACGACGACCGTCCCGGTCACGTGCGGGCCGATCTCGTTCACGCCGCGCACCTTGATCTCGACGCGGCCGCCGTCCCGCTTCTCCGCGACGGTGCCGGTCAGGACCATGGTGTCGCCCGGGTAGTTGGGCGCGCCGAGCCGGATCTTGATGGCCTTCACGACGGCGGCGGGCCCGGCCCAGCCCGTCACGTACCGCTCGACGAGCCCGTTGGTCGTCAGGATGTTCATGAAGACGTCCTTGGAGCCGCGCTCGACGGCGAGCGCCGGGTCGTGGTGGACGTCCTGGTAGTCGCGGCTCGCGAGCGCGGTCGCGACGATCATCGTGCGGGTCAGCGGGATGCTCAGCTCCGGGAGCTCCTCCCCCACCGCCACGTCCTGGAACCGCTTCACAGCGCGGCTCCCAGCAGGTCGAGGTCGTACGACGCGCCGCCGAGCGTCCCGGCGAGCTGCTTGCCCCACAGGAAGTGGCGGTGCACCGGGTAGTCGACGTCCACGCCGATGCCGCCGTGCAGGTGCTGGACGCGGTGGACGACGTTCAGCCCGCCCTCGTCCGACCACCACTTGGCGACGAGGACGGCGGTCTCGGCGTCCTCCCCGGCGGCGACCAGCGAGACGGCGTGCCAGAGGCAGACGCGGAGCGCGTCGATCTCGATGTAGCAGTCGGCGAGCTGGTGCTGCGCGGCCTGGAACGTGGCGAGCGGCCGGCCGAACTGCTCGCGTCCGGCCAGGTAGCCGGCGGCCATGCGCAGCGCGCCGTCGGCCACGCCGACCTGGACGGCGGCGAGCGACACGCGCACCGTCCGCAGCAGCGCGTCCAGGGCGCCGGAAGCAAGGGCCTGCGCGGGGGCGCCGTCGAGGGTGAGGTGCCCGGCGACGTCGCGGCTCGTCGTTTCGGCGCGCTCCCAGGAACCGGCGGACGTCTCGACCAGGAACAGCCCGGGCCCGTCGGCCGACGAGGCCGACACGAGCACGTGGCTCGTCCCGAACGGCGTGGGAACGACCGCCTTGGTGCCGGTCAGCAGCCAGCCGTCCCCGTCCCGCGCGGCGGTGCAGCGCGGCGACGCCGGGTCGGACGGCCCGAACTCCTCCAGCGCGACCGTCAGCCGCGCCGACCCGTCCAGAACGGACGGCACGATCTCCTGCTGCGCACCCGACCCGTGCGAGGCGAGCGTCAACGCGGCCGCGACGGCGGGCCAGACCGGGACGGGCGCGACGGTGCGCCCCTGCTCCTCCAGCAGGACGGCGAGCCCGGCGATGCCGAGGTCCGCCCCGCCGGCCGCCTCCGGCAGCGCGACGCCGAGCAGGCCGGTCTCCGCGAGTTCCGTCCACAGGCTCTCGTCGAAGCCGTGCCGGGACTCCTCCGCGGCCTTGATCCGCGCCTGCGCGGCCCGGTCGGCGAAGACCTGCCGGGCCAGGTCCCGGACGGCCTCCAGCTCCTCTCCCAGGGTGAAGTCCATCAGCGCTCCTCAACGTCTGCGCCCGCCGGGCGGGACGCCGGCGGGGACGGGGCCGGGCGGAAGGCCGGCAGGGACAGGTCGGGGTCGGGGTCGATCCAGTCGAGGACGACGGGCATGCCGACCTCGACGTCCGCGGGCTCGACCCCGGTCATGTTGCTGATCAGCCGGGTCCCCTCGGCGAGCTCGATCACCGCGATGACCAGCGGGTAGTCGAACGCCGGGTGGCGCGGGTGGTGGGCGATCACGTAGCTGTAGACGTGGCCGTCGCCCTGCGCCTCGACGGTGTCCCACTCGAACGAGCCGCACTGCGGGCAGCACGGGCCGGGCGGGTGCCGCAGCGACTTGCACTCGGCGCACCGCTGGATGACGAGCTTGTGCTCGCGCGCCGCCTCGAACCAGAACGCGTTGTCGGGGTTGACCGGCGGGCGCGGCCGCAGCGGCCTGGGCTCCGGCTTCGCGGCGGGACGGAAGCGCAGCAGCCGCCAGCGCTGTGTCGCGACGACCTCGCCGGACGCGTCCCGGTACGTCCGGACCGTGGAGATGAAGCGTCCCGCGCCGAGCCCGGTCTTCTTCTCCGGGGAGATCGCCTCGACGACCTCCTCGACGCTGACCTGGTCGCCCGGCACCAGCTCGCGCTCGAACGCGAACTCCGAGTCGGTGGCGACGACGGAGGTGTAGCCGCCGTCGGCGAGCAGCGCGGTCAGCTCGTCGGAACCGGTCGGCGCCGGGTCCGGGCGGACGGACGCCGCGTAGCCGCGCATCGTCCACGCCTGCACCATCGACGCGGGCGCCACGACGCCGTCGCGTCCGGCCTCGCGGGCGGCGGATTCGTCCAGGTAGACGGGATTGCCGTCCTCCATCGCCTCGACCCAGTGCCGGATCATGGGGACGTTCACCGGGTCCTGCCCGAAGCGGCGGGTCAGCAGCTCACGCCCGACCCACGCCTGGAGCCTGTCCTCATAGTCGTTCGTCACCGTGTCGCCGTTCGTCACCGTGTCGCCGTTCGTCACCGTGTCGCCGCTCATGACCGCTTCATCCTCGGCAGACCCAATCCCTGGACGGCGACCATGTCGCGCAGCACCTCGTTGACGCCGCCGCCGAACGTGTTGACGATGCCCTGCCGGGACAGCTGCTCGATCTGCCCGTACAGCACCGCCCCCGGCGATTCGGGACGGATCCGGCCGGCCGCCCCCAGCACCCCGGTCAGCGTCCGCTGGACGAAGATGTGCGTCTCCGTCCCGTACGCCTTCGCCGCCCCGGCCTGCGCGCCCGTCAGCGTCCCGGCGTCGACGGCCATGGTCATCTTCCAGTTCATCAGCCGCATCGCCTCAAGCCGCGCGTACGTGCGGGCGAGGTCGGCGCGCACCCACGGCAGGTCGATCAGGCCGTTCTCGCGGGCCCAGTCCCGGACGTCCTCCCACAGCCGGATCATCCGGCCGCCGAGCGCGGCGAGGCCGATGCGCTCGTGGTTGAGCTGGGTGGTGATGAGGCTCCAGCCGCCGTCGACGTCCCCGACGACCGACGACGCGGGCACCCGGAGGCCGTTGTAGTACGTCGACGTCACGACCATCCCGCCGACCGTCGGGATCGGGCTCCAGGAGAACCCGTCCGCGTCGGTCGGCACGATCAGGATCGAGATGCCCTTGTGCTTCGGCGCGTCCGGGTTGGTCCTCGCCGCGAGCCAGATGTGGTCGGCGGTGTTGGCGCCGCTCGTGAACACCTTGCTGCCGTCGATGACGAACTCGTCGCCGTCCCGGACGGCCCTGGTCCGCAGCGACGCGAGGTCGGTGCCGGCGTCGGGCTCGGTGTAGCCGATCGCGAACACGATGTCGCCCGAGAGGATGCCGGGGAGGTACTTCTTCTTCTGCTCGTCCGTCCCGAAGCGCATCAGCGTCGGGCCGACCGTGTTCACCGTCACGAACGGGAACGGCAGCCCGGCCCGCTGCACCTCGTCGAAGAACACGTACTGCTCGGCGATCGACCTGCCCTGGCCGCCGTACTCCTCCGGCCAGCCGTAGCCGAGCCAGCCGTCGTTGCCGAGCATCTTGACGATCTCGCGGAACCGGTCGCCGCCGACGCCCTGCTCGCCGGCGCGGCGCCGCACGTCCTCGGGCAGCAGGCCCGCGAAGTACGCCCTCAGTTCCGCGCGCAACTCGCGATGCGCGTCGGACTCACGCAGATCCATACCTGCCCCTTCTCAGTTCATGGGAGGAAGCGCCGGCGGCCGGCGGCGGCGAACTCCGCGCGAAGCGCCGCCTTGTCCGACTCGGTCATCAGGACGTACTCGGGCGTCCCCCGGCCCCGCCACCAGTACACGGGGTCGCCGGTGCGCCAGCCGTCGAGCTGGAGCTCCTTCTTCTTGAGCTTGCCCGAACCGGTCGTCGGCAGCGCGTGCGAGACGCGGACGAACCTGGGCGCACCCTTGGTGCCGAGGTCGTCCTGCCGGGCCAGGAACGCCCCGAGGTCCAGGTCGCCGAACTCGACGCCCTCGGGGATCTCGATGGCCGCCATGACCTGGTCGCCGGAGCGCGGGTCGGGGACGCCGAACGCGACCGCGTCCACGATCCTCGGGTGGCGCCGGACGACGTTCTGGGTGAGCAGCGCCGAGATGTTCTCCGAGTCGACCCGGATCCAGTCACCGGACCGGCCGGCGAAGTACAGGAACCCGTCGCCGTCGACATAGCCGAGGTCGCCGGTCCAGTACCAGCCGTGCCGCACCCGCTCGGCGTCCGCCTCCGGGTTCTTGTAGTAGCCCTCGAACTTCGCGGCGCCGTGCACGTCGACGATCTCGCCGACGGCGGCCTCGGCGTTGGTGACGCGTCCGTGCTCGTCCAGGATCGCGGGTGCGCACGTCTCGCGCGTCTCCGGGTTCACGATCCGGACGCCGTCGTGGGCGGGGCGCCCGAACGCGGTCGGCGGCGCGGCCGGATCCCGCTTGATCATGCCGGCGCTCTCGCTGGAGCCGTAGCCCTCGACCAGGGTCGCGCCGAACCGGCGCAGGAACTCGGCCTTGTCCTCGGGGGACGCCTCGGTGCCGAACCCGTGCGTGAGCGTGTTGTCGCCGTCGTCCGGCTTCTCGGGGGTGGCGAGGACGTACCCGATCGCCTTGCCGACGTAGGTGAAGAACGTCGCCCCGTAGAACCGGACGTCCGGCAGGAACCCGGACGCGGAGAACTTCGGCGCCAGCGCCACCGCCGCGCCGGCCGCCAGAGACGGCGCCCACAGCGCCATCAGCGCGTTGCCGTGGAACAGCGGCATCGAGCAGTAGCTGATGTCGTCGCGCTTGATGTCGTACTTGGCGCTGTTGTTGCGGCCCAGCTCGGCGAGCCGCCCCTGCGAGCAGCGCGCCGCCTTGGACGCCCCCGTCGTCCCTGACGTGAACAGCAGCAGCATCTGCGTCGCCGGGGTGACCGACGCGTCGGCCGCGGGTTCGCAGGCGTGGGACGAGACGAGCGCGGGGTACCCGGCGGAGTCGATCAGCAGGAAACGATCGCGCGGGACGCCGATGTCGAGACCGTCCAGCAGCTTCGCCCCGGCCTCATCGGTGATCAGCAGCTGGAGGTCGGTGTGCCGGACCTCCTGCTCCAGGTAGGCGCCGGTCCGCGTCGAGTTGATGCCGACGATCGTCGCGCCGCTCAGCGCCGCCGCGCCCAGCCACAGGACGTACTCGGGGACGTTCTCCAGCAGCACGCCGATGTGGAACGGCCCCTCCCGGCGCAGCTCACGCGCCAGCGACGCACGCGCCGCGCTCTCCCGGACGACCTCGTCCCACGTCCACGTCCGGTCGCGGCTGCGCAGGCCGGGCCGGGCGTCGCCCAGCCGAGCCAGCAGCAGCCCCGCGATCGTCTCGTCACGCACTCGGGCTTCCCCAGGCCGGCTCGGTGGACAGGACGCAGTGGGTGCCGCCGTAGATCGCGGTCATGCACTTGTTGCAGTGGATGCACAGCGACTCGGTGGCGGGGTCGTCCTTGATCCGGTTGATCAGGTCGGGCTCGCGCAGCAGGGCGCGGGCCATCGCGACGAACTCGAAGCCCGCCCCCATGGCCCTGTCCATGCCGGCCTTGTCGGTGACGCCGCCGAGCAGGATCATCGGCAGCTTCACCGCGGCGCGGATCTGCCGCGCGTCCTTGAGCAGGTAGAGGTCCTCGTAGGGGTAGGACTTCAGGAAGTGCTTGCCGACGAGCTTGATCCCGAGCTTGGTCGGCTGCTTCATGACGGCCGCGAACTCGTGCAGCGGCGCGTCACCCTTGAACAGGTACATGGGGTTGAGCAGGGAGCTCCCGGCGGTCATCTGGAGGGCGTCGACGGAGCCGTCGGCCTCCAGCCACCGCGCGACCTGGATCGCCTCGTCGATCCAGAACCCGCCGGGCACGCCGTCGTCCATGTTCAGCTTCGCGGTGACCGCGATGCGGTCGCCGACGGCGTCGCGGACGGCGCGGCCGATGTCGCGCGCCAGCCGGGCGCGGTTCTCCAGCGAGCCGCCGTACTCGTCGTCACGGTGGTTGATCTTGGGGCTGAGGAACGAGCTCGTCAGGTAGTTGTGCCCCATGTGGATCTCGATCGAGTCGAAACCCGCCTCGATCGCCATCTTCCCGGCCTGGCCGTGCTGCTCGACGACGCGCTCCAGGTCCGCGTGCGTGGCGGCCCTCGCGACGGTCTGCGTGGTCAGGTGGAAGTGGCGGCTGGGCGCGAGCGCGGGCAGCTTGTTGCTCTTGGGGTTGGCGACCGGGCCGGCGTGCCCGATCTGCGCCTGGACGGCCGCCCCCTCGGCGTGCACGGCGTCGGTCAGCTTGCGCAGGCCGGCCATCGCCTCGTCCCGCCAGTAGATCTGCCTGCGGTCGGTGCGCCCCTCCGGCGCGACCGCGCAGTACGCGACGGTCGTCATCCCGACGCCGCCGCGCGCGTGCCGGACGTGGAAGTCGATCAGCGCGTCGGTGACCTGGCCGTCCTTGGTCAGGCCCTCGTACGTCGCGGCCTTGACGATGCGGTTCCGCAGCGTGACGGGCCCCAGCTTGGCGGGAGCGAACACGTCGGGCGTCGGGTCGTTCATGCAGAGTCCTCCATCCGGTTAGACGTTAATCAGCGGGATGTCCGGGCACTCCGGACATCCCGCTGACCGGGAGCGTCGACGCGCCCTAGGCGTCCTTGCGCAGCGCGGCGGCGATCTGGTCGGCCTGCGCCTGCTGCTCGACGAGCTGGCGCAGCAGCCACAGCCGCAGGACGCGGGTGACGGCGGCGGCCAGGTACAGGGCCGCGCCGAGGACGGTCAGCGCCAGGAACCCGACGGCGAGCGTCTGCAGCGAGCCCACGTCCCGCATGTCGTCCTTGGCGAGCGAGACGTTGTAGGCGGCGAAGACGCCCACGACGCCGGCGACCATCGCGACGAGGCCGACAATGCGGAGCGCCCCGTCGAACCGGGACTGGTCGGTCTTCAGCTTCTGCTTCGCCACGTCGTCCTTGAACTGCTGGCGCCGTTCCTCGGTGAGCATGATGGGGTCAACCTCCCAGGTAGTCGCTGGACAGCCGGTCTTCGATCTCGTCGGGCGGGCCGGCCGCCACCACGCGCCCGTGCAGCATGAGCGCGGCGGTGTCGGCGATCGGCAGGACGGCGCGGGCGAACTGCTCCGCGACCAGTACCGACAGGCCGCCCTCGACCAGCTCGGCGACCGTCTCGTACATCCGGGTGACGATCATGGGCGCGAGGCCCATGGACAGCTCGTCGAGCAGCAGCACCGCCGGGTCGGTGCCGAGCGCCCGCGACAGCGCGAGCATCTGCTGCTCGCCGCCGGACAGGGAGCCGGCCAGCTGGTGGCGGCGCTCGCCGAGGATCGGGAAGCGGGCGTAGGCCTTCTCCTCCAGCTCCGCCAGCCTGGCGCCGGTGCCGGTGGCGGCCCACAGGTTCTCCCGCACCGTCAGGTTGGGGAAGATCCCGCGGCCCTCGGGGATCGAGCAGACGCCGAGGCGGGCCGCGTCCTGCGCGGAGATGCCGTTCACCTTGCGCCCCGCGAACCGGAGCTCCCCGCCGGACGGGGGGTGCAGGCCCGCGCAGACGCGCATCGTGGTCGACTTCCCGCCGCCGTTCGGGCCGAGCAGCGCCAGCAGCGAACCGGGCCTCAGCGCGAGGTCCACGCCGTGCAGGACCTCGATCGCGCCGTAGCCCGCGCGGACGTCCACGAGCTCCAGCAGCGGCTCGGCCTCCGGCACGGCGTCGTCGGCCGCGGCACGCGGCTCCGGGACGACCTCACTCATGGCCTGCCTCCTCAGTCCCGATGTAGGCGGCGATGACCTCGGGCGAATCCTTGATCTCCGCCGGCGTGCCGGACGCGATGAGCGCGCCGTAGTCGAGGACGTGGATGGTGGAGCACAGCTTCATGACGAGCGGCAGATCGTGCTCGACGAGGCAGATCGCGAGGCCCTCGCCGGCGAGGCCGGTGAGCATCTCGGCGAACGCCTCCGTCTCGCGTTCGGTCTGGCCGGACGCGGGCTCGTCCAGCAGCAGGACGCGCGGTGAGGTCATCAGCGCGCGCGCCACCTCGACGACGCGGGCCCGTCCGATCGGGATGTCGGACACGTCGCGGTCGGCGATGTCGGTGAGCCCGGTGCGTTCGAGGACCTTGTCGGTCTCCTCGTCAAGGTCGAAGCGCTTGCGGGTGTTGCTGCGCAGGATGTCGCCCGCTACGCGCACGTTGTCGCGGACCGAGAGCGACAGGAACAGCTCCAGTCGCTGGAAGGTCCGCGCCATGCCGCGCCGCGCGCGCTTGGCCGGGGACAGCCTGGTGATGTCCTCGCCGTCCAGGAGTACCTGGCCGGACGCCGGCTTCTGCAGTCCGGTGATGGTGTTGAACATGGTGGTCTTGCCGGCGCCGTTCGGGCCGATCAGCCCGGTGATCTGCCCCTCGTCCATGGCGAGGCCGACGTCGTTGACGGCCGTGTTGCCGCCGAACCGGACGGTGATGCCCCGGGTCTCCAGCAGCGACGTCTTGTCAGGCACGGGCCCCTCCCTTCAGGCCGAGTTCGCGGTCGAGTCGCGCGCGCAGTTCGTCGGTGTAGGGCTCGTCCACGCCGACGAGCTCCAGCGGTGTCGGGCGGGTGCGCCGCCCCTCGTCCAGGTACATGCGGCCGAAGACCGGCAGCAGCATGGCCGTGCACAGGGCGACGAGTGCGAACGTCCACGTCCCGATCACACCGGTGAGGGCCAGCAGGTAGAGGACGGCGCCCAGCGCCCCCGCCCCGTACAGGACGGGCTTGGCGTTCCGCGTCGCCCGGTAGCCCTCGAAAAGGTCGTGCAGGAAACCGCTCGGGTTCCTGCCGACGCCCATCCCGAGAAGCGCCGTGCTGACCATGACGAGGTGACCGATCGTGGTGTAGATGGTGGCCATGCCCTCGTTGTCCAGCGCCAGCTCGCTGAACGTGGACACGAGGACCGCCGAGCCGACCCCCGCCATCAGCCCGCCGATCAGGGCTCCGCTGATGTAGCCGATGCCCGCCACGACGACGAGCATCAGCAGGGCGAGGCTGCCGATGAACGTGAAGTTCTCCTGCGCGACGGTCCCGGTCGCGGCCGACATCAGCACGCCGCCGAGCCCCGCGATCGCCGCGGAGATCATGAAGACGCTCAGCTTCAGCCGGACCAGGTTCTGGCCGAGCATCGCCGACGCCGCCGGGCTGTCCTTCATCGCCGCGAGCCGCCGCCCGTACCCGCTGTTGCGCAGGGCGGCGAGCCCGACGGCGATCAGCGCGAACAGGACCGTCGCGGTCATCAGCGACGCCGTCCCGTTCCGCAGGTCGAGCGGGCCCGCCTTGAGCGGCGGGATGACCAGCGACCCGTCCGGGAACAGGGTGAACTTCATCCCGAACAGCTCGTGCTCGGTGGTGTCGCGCAGCACCATGTTGGACAGGAACTCGCCGAACGCCATCGTCGCGAGGGCCAGGTAGAGGCCGCGCAGGCGCAGCGCCGGCAGCGCGACGAGCCCGCCGACGAGTGCCGCGGCCGCGATGCCCAGCACGATGCCCTGGACGTTCATCCGCGCGTCGAGGCCGGTGCCGACCACCCCGGCGTGGAACGCCACGACGGTGGCGACCGCGCCGAACGCCAGCGGCGCGAGATTCAGTTCTCCCGCGTAGCCGGTGAGGACGGTCAGCGACAGCGCAATGATCGCGAACGTCATGCCGAGCGAGAACGTGGTGATCGCGCCGTCCGAAAGCAGCAGGCTGTAGAGGTACACGACCGCGACGAGCACGAGCCCCCACGCGGCCGAGGCCCGGACGGTCGGCACCCGGTACCGCTCGCGGGTCCGGACCGCGGCCCCGCGCAGCCGATCCTGGGGCAGCACCACCAGGACCACGAACAGCAGGATCATCGGCAGCGAAACGCGCAGGTTGCCGGTGAACGTGCCCGCCGACGGCAGGTAGGCGAGCACGTAGTTGGCGGCCAGGCCGAGCACCATCGCCCCGGCGAACGTGCGGGGGATGCTGCGCAGCCGGCCGAACATCGCCGCCGCGAACGCGTCGATCACCAGCAGCGTCAGCATGTTGGCGTCGAGCCCGCCGCCGCTGATGGGCACGATCAGCACCCCGGCGAGGACGGCGAGGGTGGAGCCGAGCGCCCACGACAGCATCGCGGCGCGCTCGGGGTCGTGGCCGTTGAGGCGCAGCAGGTCGGGGTCGTCGACCGAGCCGCGCATGACCACGCCGACCCGGCTGCGGGTGAACAGCACCCGCAGCCCGGCGGCGATCGCCACGGCGGCGACCAGGCAGACGATCTCGTGGTACCGGATCACCACGCCGGCGACCGTGATCTTCGCACCCGCACCGAAGAACATGTCCACGGTGTGGGCCTCATCCGGATTCCAGATCCACTGGGCCAGATAGACGGTGCCGAGCAGCACCCCCACCGTCACGATGATCTTCGTGACGTCGGCGGTGCCGCGCAGCCCCTTCATGATCGCGGTGTGCAGCGCGGCGCCCATCGCGGGACCGACCAGCCCGATGACGACGATCAGCGCGAGCCACACCGGCCAGCCCCACCGCTCGGTGAGGTGCCAGTACAGGAACGTGCCGAACATCGCCTGCGCGCCATGGGCGAAGTTGAAGATTCCCGAGGTGTTGTACGTGAGTACGAGCCCCGAGGCCGCGATGGAGTACACCGAGCCCAGGACGAGGCCCAGGATCGTGTACGTCAGGAACGTCGTCACTTGCTCACCGCCATGTGGTACCGCCTCCGGCGGGTCGGATCAGGAGGACTGGGGCTTGATGACGTCGCCGGTCAGGAACTTCGTCGAGATCCGGTCGTCGTTCAGCTTCGCGCCCCAGGTCTTCGGGTCCGTCTTGACGACGAACTCGGGGCCGCACTCGAACTCGCCGGGGTTCTTCGGCATGACCTGCTCGTACTTGGTCTTGTCGAGCTTCACCATGAGCGAGCACGACGCCGGCTTGTTGTTGCCCGGGTCGGTCGGCGCGTGCAGGCCGCCGCCCGTCCACTCGTGCACCTTCGCCAGCTCGTTGATCACGCACTGCCGGGTCAGGTCCGAGCCGCACTTCTGCGCGGACTGCGCCCACAGCAGGAACGACGAGGTGGCCTGCATGCCGAGCAGCGCGACCTTGCCCTGCTTGGCGTTGACCAGGTCCATGTACTGCTTGACCGCCGGGACCTTCTCTGCGTTCTCCAGCGGCTGGAAGATCATGCCGACGTGCAGGTTGTCACCCGCGCCGGAGGTGTTCCACTTGGCCACCATCGTGCTGTACCAGGTCGCCTCGAAGACGTACTTCGGCTTGGCGCCGACCCGCTCGATCGACTCCAGCAGGCTGAACTGGCCGGGGTCGGGCGAGTCGGACGACCACAGGTAGCCCGCGTCGCACTTCTTGATCTTCTCGGCGAACGGCATGTAGCTGCTCTCGCCCTTGTCGTTCAGCCGCACGCCGCACTCCAGCGGCTTGATGCCGATGCCCTTCATGGCGCTGGCGATCTTGCTGGTGCCGGTGCTGACGGCCGGGGACGTCGACAGCAGGAGGTCGGTCTTGTCCTTGAAGTCGGGGAACAGCTTCTCGGCGAGGCGGAGCCCGCCGATGTTCATCATGTCCACCGGGTACGGGACGGCCTCGTACTTCATCGGGCCCATCGCCGCGTTCGGGCCGACGGTGAAGCCGGCGACCGTCGGCAGCTTGCACGCCACCCGGTACTGCTCGGCGGCCTCGTCCATCGCGAAGCCCTGCCCGACGAGCATGAAGTCCTGCTTGCAGGACTCCTGCATCACCTTCGCGGACTGCATGTAGGCGGCGTCGTACTGGTTGCCCTTGATCTTGCGTCCGTTGATGCCGCCCTGCTGGTTGCACCAGTCGATCATGGCGGCGACGGCGTCGCCCATCTCCTTGGACAGGCCGGGCGCCGCGGAGAAGCCGCGGTCGTCGCCGAAGCCGATGGTGATGGCGTCGTCGGTGATGCCCTGGTCGGTCTTGCCCTTGGCATCGCCGGGGCCGCACGGGGACGGCAGCGTCCCGAACGTCTTGCCGGCCGCGGCGGCACCGCCCGAGCCGCCGCTCTCGGAGGCGCCGTCCGTACCCGAACGCTCGCTGGAACAGGACGCGGTGACGAGCGCCACCGCGAGGGCGCCTGCGGCGAGGCGCCCGATCTTGTCGACCTTCATTCGGTCGTACTCCTTTCACCGGCCGCCGGGGCGGCAAGTGGTGTTTTCGGGCAGGCGGGGGACGGGGTTCTCGGGGGTGCGGGCGACCCGCCCGGCGGCCCTCTGGTACGCCGGGCGAGGTGGTTCGCGTGTCTGTTGTCGCGGCCCGTTCCAGCGGGCCGGCGGGGTGGGACGTGGTCAGCCGAAGTTGGCCTGGCCGCCGTCCAGCGGGATCGTCGCCCCGGTGAGGTAGCGCATCGCCGGCTGGACGAGCGCGACCACGGCCTTGCCGATGTCGTCCTCGCAGTCGCCGATGTAGCCGAGCGGGATCGTCCTGCGGAACTCTTCGGCCGCCTCGGGGTTGTTCTCCGCCCACCACTTCAGCCCCGGGGACAGGGCGTGCGGGGCGATGTTGTTGGCGCGGATACCGTCCGGGCCCCATTCGGCCGCGGCGGTCCGGGTCAGCGACCGGAGGGCCTGCTTGGCGGCCGCGTAGGCGCCGTACGTGGCCGGGTCCCAGCGGACCATGGCGGACGTGACCAGGTTGATGATGCTGCCGCCGCCGCGCGCCTTCAGGTGCGGGTGGCACGCCCTCATGAACGCGAACGCGGCGAACGGGCCGGTCACGAAGCCCTTCTGGAACTTCCTGTCGCTCATCTCCAGCAGCGGGCCGTAGGAACCCGAGTAGGCGTTGTTGACGAGGATGTCGATGCCGCCGAACTCCTCGGCGACCCGCTCCACGACGCCGGGGATCGCCTCGGTGTCCGCGACGTCGCACCCGAACGGCTCGGCCCGCGAGCCGCGCTCGCGGATCAGCTCGCAGGTGGTGTCCAGCTTGGACTCCGTGCGGCCGAGCACGGCGATCGCCGCGCCCTCGGACGCCAGGGCGAGCGCTATGCCCTGCCCGACGCCCTGCCCCGCTCCGGTGACGATCGCGACCTTGTCGCTGAGGCTTCCCATTGGCTCTCCTACTCAGTCCTGCTTGCGCGCCCATCCCGGTCGACCAGCGTCGTGCCTGGTCAGTCCGGGCTGCTCAGTCCTGATGCGGTCATGGTGATGTGACCCGACGCACGTAGAAGGTCCAGTCCCGCTCAGCGGGAACGAGTTCGGCATGGAACGGTCCGTGACCGTCCCGCTCACCGGAATGCCCTGGTGGGGCGCGTGTCCCTCAGCCCACAATGGGCCGTCTCGGTTGCGAGGAGGGGTCCGATGGAGATGATCGCGAGACTGACCGGTCCCGGCGGCGAGTTCGAGTTGCGGGAGGACGAGGTGCTCGGCGCGCGGCTGCCCGTGTTCGCCAACCGCGCCCGCAGCCTCGGCGAGGTGCTCGCCCGTTCGGCGTCCTACGGCGACCGCGACTACATCGTCACCGCGTCCCGCCGGCTGACCTTCGCCGCGCACGCCGCCGCCGTCGCGTCGATGGCGAAGGCGCTGCGGGACGACCTCGGCGTCCGGCCCGGCGACCGCATCGCGATCAACGCGGCGAACAGCCCCGAATGGATCGTCTCCTTCTGGGCGGCGATCGCCGCGGGCGCCGTCGCGGTCGGCTACAACGCCTGGTGGACGCCGCGCGAGGTCGAGTACGCGCTCGGCCACACCGACCCGAAGATCGTGATCGCCGACGAGAAGCGGGCCGCGCTGACCGCCGAGGACGTGCTGACGGTCGAGAGGGACGTCCCGTCCCTGATGGCCCGCTACCCGGACGCCGAGCTGGACATCCCCGACGTCGCCGAGGACGACCCGGCGGTCATCCTGTACACGAGCGGCACGTCGGGCCGCCCGAAGGGCGCCGTCCATTCGCACCGGAACCTGACCTCGGTGATCGAGTACCACCGGTAC
This sequence comes from Actinomadura latina NBRC 106108, assembly GCF_001552195.1. Lineage (GTDB taxonomy): Bacteria > Actinomycetota > Actinomycetes > Streptosporangiales > Streptosporangiaceae > Spirillospora > Spirillospora latina. Next base: position 199,999 of record NZ_BCQS01000012.1, on the reverse strand, counting down.
AACGACGCCGTCATGGGGGCGTTCGGCATCGACGCCTCCTCCCGCCGGTACCTGCTCGCGCTGCCGCTGTTCCACATCGCGTCGCTGCACAACCTGGCCGTCCCGCGCCTCGCCACCGGCACCGCCGTGGTCATGCACCTCGGCGGCTTCGATGTGGACAAGGTGCTGAGCCTGGTCGAGAAGGAGAAGGTCACGAACTGGGGCGCCGTCCCCACGATGGCGCACCGCATGATGCAGCACGGTGATCTGGCGAAGTACGACCTGTCGTCGCTGACCGCGTTCGCGCTGGCCTCCGCGCCATCCTCGCCCGCGTTCAAGGAGCGGCTCCAGGCGGTGTTCCCGCCGGCGCGCGCCGCCCTCGTCGACAGCTACGGGCTGACCGAGTCGTGCACGGCCATCTCCGTCGCCACCCCGATGGACCTCGCGGAGGCGCCGGGGACGCTCGGCGCCCCGAACCTCGGCGTCCAGGTGGAGATCCGCGACCCCGAGGGCAAGCCGGTCCCGGACGGCACCGAGGGCGAGGTGTGCGCCCGCAGCGCCTACAACATGATCGGCTACTGGCGGGACCCGGAGGCCACCGCCGCGAGCATCGACCCGGACCGGTGGCTGCGCACCGGCGACATCGGCATGATCGACAACGGCCGGCTGCGGCTCACCACCCGCCGCTCCGACCTGATCATCCGCGGCGGCGAGAACGTCTACCCGATCGAGGTCGAGAACGCCATCGCCGAGTACCCGGGGATCTCCGAGTGCATCGTCGTCGGCGTTCCGCACCCCGACCTCGGGCAGGAGGTCGCGGCGGTCGTCGTCGCCGCCGGCGCCCCGCCCTCGGCCGACGATCTGACGGCCTTCGCGAAGGAGCGCCTCGCCTACTTCAAGGTCCCGTCCCGCTGGCACGTCACCACCGACCCGCTCCCCCGCAACGCGACCGGAAAGGTCCTCCGCAAGCAGATCGAGACCGAGATCTCCTGACGTGCGGACGGAGACCGTGCCGCCGGCATCGCGGTGGGACCGCGAACTGTCAGGGGTCGCTGGTTGGCTGACCGGTGCCGCCGACGAGACGAGAGGCCCGCCGTGGACGAAGAGCGTTTCTGGAATCTGATCGAGACGGCGTGGGCGCCGCTGGGCGCCGAGGCCGGTGCGGCGCGCCGCGCCCTGGCCACTCGCGACCTCGACGAGGACGCCTACGAGCTGCCCGCCTTCGCCGTGGTGGGGAAGGCGCTCGACGAGTTCATCGGCAACCTCCGCCGGCTCGCCCGGGATCTGCCCGCCGAAACGCTGACCGACCTCGACCGGGTGCTGGAGCGCAAGCTCCACGACATCGACCGCTCCGACGTCCATGCCGTGACGGACGGCTCCGACGACGGTTTCCTATACGCGCGCGGCTTCATCGTGGCGCTCGGCCGCGACTTCTACACCGCCGTGGCCGCCGACCCGCGCACGGCCATCCTGGACGCCGACTGCGAGGAGATGTGCTACCTGTTCGCGCATCTGTACCGGGAACGGTTCGGCGCCTTCCCGGATACGGGTTCCGGCATCACCCGCGAGTCCTGCTCGAACCCGGCCGGCTGGAGAGACTGACGGCGTATCGCGGGAGGAGTCGCCGAGGCGGGCCGGGCGGGGCGACCGGATCGGGCGCTGGTCGTGGCTGCGGGGTACCTCGGTCACCGGCGTCGGCCGTCGTGTTCAGGTGCGGTGGGCGTGGGTGAGGAGGGCGGCGGCGGGGCCGGACGGGGTGGTGCCGGTCCGCCACACGGCGCGCAGGGAACGTTCCAGCGTCACGCCGTCGATCGCGATCCCGGCGAGGACGCCGGTGGCCAGGTCGGCGGCCACGACGAGGTCGCTGATCAGCGCCGGTCCCGCGCCCGCGACGACGGCGTTGCGGACGGCCGTGCTGGAGCCGAACTCCAGCAGCGGCGGGGCGAGGTCCAGGCCGTGCGCGGCCATCGCCTGCCGGGCCGCCTGCCGGGTGCCCGAGCCCGCCTCCCGGGTGATCAGCGGGGTCGCGGCGACCTCGGCGGGCGGGACGGGACGCTTCCGGCGCGTCCAGGGGTGGCCGGGCGGCGCGACGAGGACGAGGCGGTCACGCGCGACCGTCCGGGAGCGGAGCCCGCTCGGGCGGCCCGGCGACTCGATGAAGCCGATGTCGACCTCGCCCTGCCGCGCCAGCTCGCAGACGTGCGCGGAGTTCGTCACCTGCATGCCCACGTGCAGGTCGGGGTCGGCGCGGCGCAGCTCCCCGATCCAGGCGGGCAGCAGGTGCTCGGCGATGGTGAGGCTGGCGGCGACCGTGAGGTTGCCGGTGTGCTCGCCGCGGAGGGCCTCGACGCCGTCCGCGAGCGCGTTCAGGGCGTCCAGGACGCGCTGGGCCCAGCCGGTCACCAGCGTCCCGGCGGGGGTGAGGGACGAGCCGCGGCGGGTCCGGTCGACGAGCCGGACGCCGAGCCGGCGTTCCAGCCGGGACAGCCGCTTGCTCGCGGACGGCTGGCTGATCCGCAGCTCCCCGGCGGCGGCCGTCAGGCTGCCCCGCTCGGCGACCAGGACCAGCAGCCGCAGCGAGTCGACGTCGGGGTGAGGGGCCATGCCCCCAGGCTATGACGTGAGGCCGGAACGGCCGGTACCGGGCGTGCCGGGCGAGCGGAAGCCTCGGACGCATGAGCACTCTGGAAGCCGTCCGTCCCGAGCGGGCGAGGCCGTGGTGGGAGCGGGCGGCGCCGGGCCTCGCGGTGGCGGCGGTCGGCGCGGCCGTGGCGATGGCGGTCAACCGGCTCGTCCCGGCGCTGAGCGCGCTGACCGTCGCGGTGCTCCTCGGGGTGCTGATCGGCGGGGCGCTGCCGGCGGCGGCGGAGTGCGGGCTGCGGTGGGCGACACGGGCCTTCCTGCGTGCCGGCGTGGTCCTTCTCGGTCTCCAGCTCAGCCTCACCGAGGTGCTGCGGCTCGGGCCCGGCATGCTCGCGGTGGTCGTGGTCACCGTCGTGGTCGCCTTCGGAGGGACGCTCCTGCTGGGACGGTTGATCGGCGTGCCGCGCGGTCTGGGGCTGATGGTGGCCACCGGGTTCTCGATCTGCGGGGCCTCGGCGATCGTGGCCATGGACGGCGTCGCCCGCAGCCGCAAGGAGGACGTCGCCACCGCGGTGACGCTGGTGACGATCTACGGCGGTGCCGCGATCGCCGCCGTCCCGTTCCTCGGCGCCCATGTGCTCGGGCTGGAGCCGGAGACGCTCGGCATGTGGGCGGGGCTGAGCGTCCACGAGGTCGCGCAGGTCGTGGCCGCCGCGTCCCCGGCCGGCGCGGCGGCGGTCGGCACCGCCGTGGTCGTGAAGCTGACGCGGGTGGTGCTGCTCGCACCCATGGTGGCGGGGATGGGCGTCATCGAGCGCAGGGCTGGCGGCGCCGACGGGAAGCGCCCGCCGGTGATGCCGCTGTTCGTCGCCGGGTTCCTGGTGATGCTGCTGGTGCGCAGCGCGGGCGTCGTACCCGGCTTCGTGCTGGCCGGCGCGAAGGAGGTCTCGACCGTGCTGCTCGCGGCGGCGATGTTCGGGCTGGGGACGTCCGTCCGCGTCCGCTCCCTGCTGCGGACGGGACGGCGCGGCCTCCTCCTCGGCCTCCTGTCGACCGTGCTGGTCGGCACCGTCTCCCTGGCCGCCCTCAGCCTCCTCGGGCACCGGTGAGGTCCCCTGGGCCGCTCCAGTCGCTCGTCCAGGACCTCCCAAGCGCGCCCCGTCACTCCGCGGACCCGGCCGTGAGCCGATCGCCGAGGGGGCTCCGCCGGTACAGGACGTGCCGCCCGTCGCGGGTCCGGGTGAGCAGGCCCGCGGCGTGGAGGACCCGCAGATGCTGGGAGACGGCGCTGGGCGTGACGTTCAGGCGGCGGGCGACCCCCACCGTCGGCAGCGGTTCGCCGAGCATGTCGAGCAGCGCCGCACGGCGGGCGCCGAGCAGGGATGCGAGCGCGGTCGCGTCCGGTGCCGGCGGCGGAGTCCACAGGGTGGCCACGCCGCGGCTGGGGTAGGCCAGGCTCGGCGGTTCGCCGGGGTGGACGGGCGGGGCGGGCTTGTGGACGAACACGGCCGGCATGAGGAGCAGCCCGCGCCCGGACGCCGCCACATGGTGCCGCCCGATCATCTTGTCGATGTAGAGCACCCCGTCCTCCCAGCGCAGGTTCGGGTGCATGTCGGCGAACAGCAGCCGCGCGCCCCCCATGGCCAGCCGCCGCGCCCGGTAGGTCATATCGGCCTCCAGCACCAGCCGCATCTGCGGCCACACCGGCTCGACGGCCGTCCGCCAGTGGCGTCGCAGCAGGTCGCACGCGGCGTCGCGAACCTCGGCGGCCGCCGCGTCGTCCGCGGGCGCGTCCCGGACGAGGGCGGCCTCCATGTCCCTTCGCACAATCTCCGGGGGCGTCCGCCGGACAACGGACAGTTCGTCCTCGAACACCGGCGCGAAGGTCGCGGGGCGCGGCGCAAGGAAGTCCGGCATGGCCAGCCTCGCGCCGACCAGGGACGTCAGCGAGCGGACGTCGCGCGGGTCGAGCCGGGCGAGCGCCGACCTGCGCCACGGCAGGTGCAGCGCCTGCAGGCCGGGCTCCCGCAGCACCCGCAGGCTGAGCACCGTCTCCGTCAGGGGCGACAGGGCGAACCGGGTGTCCGCGAGGTCCTCGACCCCGAGCCCGAAGCTGATCATTAAGCCCCAGGCTACATTCATTGGCCGTCGAGCCCGCACCGCGTGCACTTGCCTCCGGAACCGAACGGAAGGAAGCGCACATGAAGGGCTTCGACCCGAGGACGAGCTTCGGCCACGAGGTGTCCAGGCGCTACGACGCCGAGGACACCCGAGGCGACGAGGAGCAGACGGTGGCCTTCCTCGCCGATCTCGCGAACGGACGCCCGGCGCTCGAGTTCGCGGTGGGCACCGGCCGCATCGCACTGCCGCTGACACGGGCCACCGGCGTGCGGGTGGACGGCATAGAACAGTCGCCGGACATGGTCGACCGGATGCGCGAGAAGCCGGACGGCGACGGGATCGACGTGACCATGGGTGACATGTCCCGCGTCACGACCGGGCGCACCTACGGGCTCGTCTACCTGGTGTTCAACACGATCGGCAACATCCTCGGCCAGGACGACCAGGTCCGGTGCTTCCAGAACGCCGCCCGCCATCTGGACGACGACGGGGTGTTCGTCCTCGAATGCCGCATCCCGACCGCCCCGGCCCGTCCCGGGCATCAGTTCGTCGATCCGGAGCACATTGACGCCGAGAGCGTCGGCCTGGACATCTGCCGGTACGACCCCGTTACGCAGATCCTGGACGAGAACCATGTCCGCATCAGCACATCGGGAATCATCTTCGACCCCATCAGGCTCCGCCTGGCTTACCCGCCCGAGTTCGACCTGATGGCCCGCCTCGCAGGGCTCCGGCTGCGCGAGCGGTGGGGCGGCTGGAGGGGCGAACCGCACACGTCCGAAAGCCGGCGCCACATCAGCGTCTACGAACACGACCCCGCCGCCGACGACTGAACCCCGGGGACTGACCTGGGTCGTTTCGCAGGGTTTTCCGCTCGGCGTGTCACAGGGGGCGCGGCCGTCTCGTCTCGGGTCTCGAAGACGGGTTCATCAGAAGCACCCTGAGGAGCGGGACACGGTCCAGGAGACCTGGCTGCGGTACACGACCTCCCCGACTCGGCCCTCGTCCGTCAAGTCCTTCCTCTCGGCGGTGGTCACCCGGATATCGATCGATGTCCTGCGTTCCGCGCGGCTGCGCCGGGAGCAGTACGCCGGGCCGTGGTTCCCTGAGCCGCTGCTGACCGACCCCTACCAGGATCCGGAGCGCGCGGCGGAACTGGCCGACTCCCTCTCGATGGCGGCACTCCTGCTGCTCGAACGGCTCAGCCCGCTCGAACGGGCGGTCTTCGTGCTGCGGGACGTGTTCGGGTTCGGCTTCGACGAAGTCGCATCGGCCGTCGGACGCTCCGAGGCCGCGTGCCGCCAGCTCGCGGTCCGGGCCCGCCGCCACATGGATGCGGGCCGCACCCGCTTCACCGCCGACCGGGCCGAGCGCACGGAACTCGCGGGACGGTTCCTGGACGCCTTCCGGGAAGGGGACGTCGACGGACTGCGTGAGCTCCTGGCCGCCGACGTCCGGATGGCCGGCGACGCCGGCGGCAAGGCGCCGCAGCTCGGCGACCAGATCATCGGGCTGGAGAAGGTGGCGCAGGCGCTCGCCTGGTCCGTCTCGCGGTTCGTCCGGGCCGGTGCCGTGCTCGAAGAGCGGGAGGTGAACGGGCAGCCGGGCGCGATCGTCCGCGACCGGGACGGCAAGGTCCTCAGCACGTGGGCGCTCGACATTCTCGACGGCCGGATCCAGACGATCCGCACCGTGAACAACCCCGACAAGCTGCGCCATGTGGGCCCAGTGGCCGACGCCTGGAGCGCCCTACGCGCAGCGAACCAGCCCATTTCGGATTGACGAGGCTGGGACGCTGGTCCCTCTGCAAACCTTGGGAGGGAGATCTCCACGCCATGGAGTCGCCGGATGGCCCGGCAGAATGACGCCTGCTGTGCCGGGCCGGCCGTCCGAGCACGGCCGCGTGATCGCCCCGCCGAAACCGGTTGAGCCGTCCGTCCGCATTCCCGTAGGTTGCTGTCGCCCCGTCGCATGAGGACAGAGGACGAACCCGCGTGACCCCGCCTGCTCTTCAGACCTGACATCTTCTTCCGCTCACCTGTAGCCGACCCTCTCGTCGGCTCTGCCGGGCTGCCCGCGCGCGCCCGGTCATTCAGCGCTTGAGGCCGCGCCTGATCGGTCTCGTGGGCTGCCGGTCGGAGTCGGCCACCACCGGCGAGGGCAGGTTCCGCGTCAACGCCAACAGCAAGATCCTTTCGGTGTGGCTGCTCGTCCGCTGCGTGTCCTGCGACCGGACGAGCAAGCTCACCGTGCACCATCACCCAGGGGCTCGGCCTCAGCAGGAACCAGGTGCTGCGCCGAGTCAAGTGCGACACTCCGCTGCGCCGTCCGACGAGCACCGGGTTCACCTTCACCGTGCTGCCCGCTGACTAACGGAGATGCGGCCGGCGCGCCGGGCGTCGGCCGCGTCGTCCGAGGCCCGGGCGTCAGCGGGGGCGGGGCGGGTGTTTGGCTATGAAGAGGCCCTCGGCCGACACGCAGGTTTCGCCGTTCGCCTTGATCTCGCCCGTCGTGCGGATCTTGCGGCCGTCCACCGAGACCTGGCGGGCGGTGATCGTCAGCGGTTCGAAGAGCGGGGTCAGGTGGTGGTAGCGGACGGTCAGCTCGGCCGTCACCCCCGAGGCGCCCGCCCAGCCGTTCGCCACGCCGAGAGTGTGGTCGAGGAGGAGGGCCGAGACGCCGCCGTGGACGCTGGACGGCGGCCCCTGGTACGGCAGGCCCAGCGTCGCCACGGCCTGGATGGTGTGGGAGTCCACGGCCGTGTATTCGAGCGGCGGCGCGATCGGGTTCTCCGGGCCCGTGACCGGGTCATGGCGGGTCATGCCGTCGCCGCGCCACATGTTGACCAGGCGGTCGTCCAGGGGCGGCGCCGTCGCCTCCAGGTCGTCGGCCACGGCGTTCAGGCGGTCGGCGATGCCGGACATGTCGGCGTCCGTCATCTCGCCGGAGCGGACGAGCGCGTCGATCACGCGGCGGGCCGCCTCGACGGCGGCGTCCACTCCGGCGGGCCGGGTTTCGGAATGCAGGTCGATCGTCATCACGCAACCGGGTCCCGGGGCAGGCCGAGGAGGCGCTCGCCGATGATATTCAGTTGCACGTCCGTCGTGCCGCCCGCGATCGACATGTTGCGGGAGTTCAGGAACATCCAGGCCGGGTCCTTCATGCCGCCTTCGCCGCGGCCGGAGAGCGCTTCGGGGCCGATCCAGTCCATGGCGGTCTCCCACACCTGCTGGATGTGCTCCACGCCGATCAGCTTGCCGATGCTCGACTCGGCGCCCGGCTGCCCGCCGGCGAGGGAGCGCAGCGTGGTGCGCAGGCCGAACAGGCTGCTCGACTGGGCGTCGCAGAGGATGCCGCCGAGCGTGGTCAGGCGCTCGTCGTCGGCGCCCGCCGCCAGCTTGAGGAGGGCCTCGCCGCCGCTGCCGAGGGACGAGTCGTTCGAGAGCGAGACGCGCTCGTTGGCGAGGGTCGTCCGGGCGAGCTTCCAGCCGTCGCCGGGGGCGGAGACCAGGAGGTCGTCCGGGATGAACACGCCGTCGAGGAACACCTCGTTGAACAGGGTGTCGCCGGTCAGCTCGCGCAGCGGCCGGATGTCGATCCCCGGGGACTTCATGTCCAGCAGGAAGTACGACAGGCCCTTGTGCTTCGGGACGGACGGGTCCGTGCGGGCGAGCAGGATGCCCCAGTCGGCCTCGCGGGCCATGGACGTCCACACCTTCTGCCCGGTGATCGTCCAGCCGCCCTCGGCCTTCTCGGCCCGCGTGGACAGCGCGGCGAGGTCGGAGCCCGCACCCGGCTCGGAGAACAGCTGGCACCAGCGGATGTCGCCGCGGAAGGACCCCGGCAGGAAGCGCTCGTGCTGGGCGGGCGACCCGTGCGCGATCAGCGTCGGCACCACCCAGTTGCCGATGATCATGTCGTGCGCGCGGAGGCCCGCGGCGCGCATCTCCTCGGCGATGACCAGCTGGGCGACGGCGTCCGCGCCCTTGCCCCACGGGGCGGGGAGGTGCGGGGACGTGTAGCCGCGGTCGGCCAGGTACGTCACGCGCTCCCTGCCCTCCAGGGCCTTGGCCGGCTCCAGTTCGGCTCGGACCTCCGCGCGGACCTCCTCGGCCTCGGGCGGCAGTTCGACGCTCAGTTCGCGGCGGACGCCGTCCAGGGTCAGGCGCGCGACCCGGCGGCGCCACGACGCGGTGGAGCCGAGCAGGATGCGGAGGGTCTGCGCCCGGCGCAGGTAGAGGCTCGCGTCGTGCTCCCAGGTGAAGCCGATGCCGCCGAGGGTCTGGATGCAGTCCTTGGCGGTCTGGAACGCGGCCTGGACGCTGGTCGCGCCCGCGACGGCCGCGGCCAGGGACGCCTCGCGCGGGTCGGGCTCGTCCTGGGCGCGGGCGGCGTCCCAGGCGCAGGCGCGGGCCTGCTCGGCGTGCGCGAGCATCCGGGCGCAGCGGTGCTTGACGCCCTGGAACTGCCCGATCGGGCGGCCGAACTGCTCGCGGACCTTGGCGTACTCGGCGGCGGTCGCTGTCGCCCAGTCGGCCAGGCCGGACGACTCGGCGGCGAACAGCACCGCCGCGAGGTCGCGGACGGTCTGCGTCCCGATGTCCAGGACGGAGACGGCCGCGTTCGCCGGCTCGACCGTGCCCAGGCGGCGGGTCAGGTCGTGGCTGGGCAGCTCGTCGACGACGGCCGCGCCGCGGGGCAGGACGACCCAGGCCGTCCCGTCCCCGTCCCGGGCCGGGACGACGAGGACGTCCGCCAGCGGAGCGCCCAGCACCGGGCCCGAAACGCCGGTCACCGTGACCTCGGAGCCGGAACGGGCGAGGGCGAGGCTCCCCGCGTCCAGGCCCACCGCGCCGGCCGCGCTCCCGTCCGCGAGGGACGGCAGGTGCCCGGCGTGTCCCGCGCGGGACAGCACGGCGCTCGCCAGGACGGTCGGCAGGAACGGCCCCGGGACGATGGCGCGCCCCAACTCCTCCAGGACGACGGCCAGCTCGACCAGGCCGTAGCCCGCGCCGCCCGCGCTCTCCGGAAGGTGCAGCCCGAGCAGTCCCTGCGCGGCGAGGTCGTCCCAGAACGCCGGCGCCTTCTCCTGCTCGGCGTCCACGGCGAGGCGCACCGCCGAAGGCGTCACCTGCCGCGACGTGAACGCGCGCACGGCGTCGCGCAGGTCGCGGTGCTCCTCGGTCAGCCCGATGGTCATGCTTCAGATCCGTTCGATGATGGTGGCCGTGGAGTGCGCGCCGCCCGCGCACATCGTGACGAGGGCGGTCGACGTGTCGGACCGCTCCAGCTCGTTCACGGCCTGCGTGATGAGGCGGGCGCCGGTCGAGCCGACCGCGTGGCCGAGGGCGATGGCGCCGCCGTTGACGTTGACCTTGTCCATGTCGGCGCCGAGCACGGACGCCCACGACAGCACGACCGACGCGAACGCCTCGTTGATCTCGACGAGGTCGATGTCGGACAGCTTCATGCCCGCCCGCTCCAGGACGTGCCGCGTCGAGTCGATCGGCCCGTCCAGGTGGTAGTACGGGTCGGACCCGACCATCCCGGACGCGACGATCCGGGCGCGGGGCCGCAGCCCCAGCTCGGCGGCCCGCTCGGCGGACATCAGCAGCACCGCGGCGGCCCCGTCGCTGATCTGGGACGAGTTGCCGGCGGTGTGGATCCCGTCCGGGATGACGGGCTTCAGCCCGGCGAGCGCCTCGGCGGTCGTGTCGCGCAGCCCCTGGTCGCGGGTGACCACGGCCGTCTCACCGGTCGGGCCCTCCTTGGTCATGATCGGCGCCTCGATCGGGAGGATCTGCCCGGCGAACCGGTCGTCGTCCCACGCCGCCTTCGCCTTGGCCTGCGACGCGAGCCCGAGGGCGTCGGCGTCCTCGCGGGTGATGCCGCGCTTCTTCGCGATGCGCTCGGCGGCGGTGAACTGGTCGGGGTAGTCGATGTCCCAGCCCTCGGGGGCGGGGCTGCCGGTCTCAGGGGTGCTCGCCTGGCCGAGGAACACCCGGCTCATCGCCTCGACGCCGCAGCCGATGCCGGTGTCGATCGCTCCGGACGCGATCAGCCCGGCGATCATGTGCACGGCCTGCTGGGACGACCCGCACGCGCAGTCGATCGTCGTGCACGCGGTCGTGTAGGGCAGGCCCGCGTACAGCCACGCGTTGCGGGTCACGTTGTTGGACTGCTCCCCCGCCTGCGTCACGCAGCCGCCGACGACCTGCTCGACCGCCGCGGCGTCGATGCCGGCGCGGTCGAGCAGCCCGCGCTGCGTCGCCCCGAGCAGCTGGGCCGGGTGCAGCCCGGACAGGGCGCCGCGGCGCTTGCCGACCGGCGTCCGGACGGCATCGACGATGACGGCCTCAGGCATGGAATGTCTCCTTAGTTCTCGGTCAGGACGCGCTTGGCCCAGCGGTAGTCGGCCTTGCCCGACGGGGAGCGGACGATCGCGTCCGCGAAGGTCACCACGGCGGGGATCTTGTAGCCGGCGAGGTGCTCGCGGCAGTGCGCCCGCAGGTCGTCGACGGCCGCGGACGCCCCGGGCCGCAGCTCCACGACGGCGGCGACGCGCTCGCCGAAGCGGTCGTCGGGGACGCCGGCGACCAGCGCGTCCATCACGGCGGGGTGCGACTTGAGGGCCTGCTCGACCTCCTCGGGGAACACCTTCTCGCCGCCGGTGTTGATGCAGCCGGAGCCGCGCCCGAGGACGACGACCGTGCCGTCGGCCTCGACCCGGGCCATGTCGCCGAGGATCGTCCAGCGTGTGCCGTCGATGACGGGGAACGTCCGCGCCGTCTTCTCCGGGTCGTTGTGGTAGGCGAGCGGGACGTTCCCGGAGCGGGCGAGGTAGCCGACCTCGTCCGAGCCGGGCGGGACCGGCTTCAGGTTCGCGTCCACCACGGTGACGCGGGGGTCGGCGGCGAGCCGCATCAGGCCGTCCGCGCCGATCGCGATGGTGCCGTCCGCGCCCGACTCCGACGCGCCGAACGCGTTGTTCACGTGGATGCCGGGGATCAGCCCGGCGAACTCCTCCTGCACGCTGCGCGACAGGATCGCGCCGCCCGACCCGAGCACCTTGAGGGACGACAGGTCGTACTCGGCGCCGTGCGCGCGGATCGCGTCGGCGAGCGGGCGCGCGATCGCGTCCCCCACCACCGCGACGATCATGGGCTTCTCGCGGTCGATCGTGCGGAGCGCGTCCATCGCGTCGAAACGCCGCATCAGGATCGACTTGCAGCCGGTGAGCATCGCCATGAACAGCGTGTAGGACGCGGCGCCGTGCATCAGCGGCATCGTCAGCAGGTAGCTGAGCTCGAACCCGGTCTTCGCGCCCTCGACGAGCTCCTCGACGGTGCGGCGCGGCTCGCCGTACGGGTTCCCGCCCTTCACGGCGGCCATGTAGAAGTCCTCATGCCGCCAGACGACGCCCTTCGGGTTGCCGGTCGTGCCGCCCGTGTAGAGGACGTAGCGGTCGTCGGCGCTGCGGCCCTCGCGCAGGGACGGGTCGGGCGAGCCGGGCTCGGACACGTAGTCGGTGACGCTGATCCGCGACGGCCACTCCGGCTTCTCCGCCGTCTCCCCCGTCCGGACGACCGAGACGACGCGCAGGTCGGGGCATTCTCCGGCGACGCGGGCGGCGGCCGGCGCGAACTCGTCGTCCACGACCAGGGCCGTGAGCCCGGCGTCGGTGTAGAGGTACAGCAGTTCCCGGTCGGTGTACCGGTAGTTGATGTTGACCGGCACGGCCCGGATCTTCAGGCAGCCGAGCATCGCCTCGACGTACTCGGTGCCGTTCAGCATGTGCAGGCCCACGTGCTCGCCCGGCGCGATGCCCGCCGAGCGCAGCCGGCCGCCCGCCGCGTCGGCCCGCGCGTCGAGGTCGGCGAAGGTCAGGCTGCGGTCGCCGCAGACGAGCGCCGTGCGGCCGGGGACGGCCGCCGCCACGGCCTCGAAGAGGGTCGCCAAGTTCAGCGTCATGGCCGCGAGACTAGAATTGGTTCTCATCGGAGGGCAAGGGCCGTCCCGCTCAGCGGTCTTCGCCTTTCACTCCACCTGCGGACACCCACTCAGCGGGACCGCGCCGCGGGCGGAACTAGAATTCGTACTAGCCTCCGGACGCGACCTGAACACCGATCCCGGAGGCTGCGATGAACGCTGACCTGTCCCTGGCGGGCCGTACCGCCATCGTCACCGGCGCGGGCGCCGGGCTCGGCCGTGCCGAGGCCCTCGCCCTGGCCGCGCAGGGCGCCAACGTCGTCGTCAACGACATGGGCCCGGCGGCCGACGACGTCGTCGCCGAGATCACGAAGGCGGGCGGCGGGGCCGTCGCGGTCAAGGGGGACGTCGGCGACTGGTCGATGGGCGACACGCTGGTGTCGGCCGCCGTCGACACGTTCGGGTCGCTGGACGTCCTGGTGAACAACGCGGGCGTGCTGCGCGACAAGATGCTGTTCAACCTGTCGGAGTCGGACTGGGACGACGTCATCCACGTCCACCTGAAGGGGCACGCGTCGGTGTCCCGCGCCGCCGCCGTGCACTGGCGCGCCGCGAGCAAGGCCGCCGGCGGCCCGGTCTACGGGCGCGTGGTCAACACCGCGTCGGAGGCGTTCCTGTTCGGGTCGGCGGGCCAGCCGAACTACTCCGCCGCCAAGGCCGGCATCGTGGCGCTCACGCTGTCGACGTCCGCGGGCCTCGGCCGGTACGGGGTGCGCGCCAACGCGATCTGCCCCCGCGCCCGGACGGCGATGACCGAGGCGACGTTCGCCGAGGGCACCGCGCCCGGCGGCGTGGACGTGATGGCGCCCGAGCGGGTCGGCACGTTCGTCGGCTACCTGGCGTCCCCCGCGTCCGAGAAGATCACCGGCCAGGTGTTCGTCGTGTACGGCGACATGGTCGCGCTGATGGCCGCCCCGACCGTGGAGCAGAAGTTCACGGCGGCCGAGGGCGTCTTCTCCGTCGAGGAGTTCGGCGCGCAGATCACGCCGTACTTCGACGGCCGCGACCCGCGGCAGACCTACGCCGCCTACAGCGTCGCCGCGCTCGACGACACCGGTACCAGCAAGTACTGATCACCCGAACCCGCCGGTGGCCGCCTTCGGCGCGAGGGGCGGCCACCGGTGTTCCATCCGGTCGTGCTCAGAAGAGGGACGCCTCGCGCAGGGTGGCCTCGGCGCCGCCGTCCACGTAGATGACCTGGCCGGCCATGTGGCTGTTGACCGGGGAGATCAGCCAGCGCAGCGCCTCCGCGATCACCTCCGGGTCGGCGTAGCCGTTCAGCGGCATCGGGACGGCCTCGTTCATGATCTCGAACATGGCCTCGTCCGCGAACAGCGGCTCGGTCATCGGCGTCTTCACCACGCCCGGCGCGATCGCGTTCAGCGGGATGCCCGCGCCCGCCCACTCCGGGGTGGTGCAGACCCGGCGCATCCACTGCGCGAGCGCCGACTTCGACGACGGGTACAGCCGGCCGCCGGCGCCGCTCTCCTCGACCTTCGTCGCCGCCGCGATCGCGGCCGGCTCGTCCAGGTCCAGGCAGGCGCGGACGACGTCGTCGTCCACCGGGTGGGTGCCGGAGATCGAGGCGACGACGGCGGCGCGCGGCGACTCCGCCGCCGCGAGCGCGGGACGCAGCCCGTCCAGCAGCCCGACGACGCCGAAGTAGTTCACCTTGACCGGCATGATCGTGAAGTCGGAGACGCCGGCGCAGGCCACGACGGCGTCGAGCCGCCCGCCGGCCTTCTCCAGGGTCTCCCCGACCGCGCTCGCCCGGCCCTCGGGGACGCTCAGGTCGGCGCAGACCTCCGCGTCGCGCAGGTCGATCCCGATGACGGTGTCGCCCGCGTCCCGCAGCATCCCGGCGAGGGCCTCGCCGATGCCGGACGCCGAGCCGCTGACGGCGATGGTGCGTGCCATGGTCACTCTCCTAGGTGTGTGCGCCGCCGTCGACGCGGAAGTCGGCGCCGGTGTAGTAGGCGGCGTCGGACGACCCCGCGAACGCGATCGCGGCGGCGATCATCTCCGGATCGGCGGCACCGTAGTAGGACCGGATCTTGGAGAAGTAGTCGAGGTCGAGGCCGGGCGGGAACATGTCGGCGGACCGGATCAGCGGCGTGTCGACCGCGCCCGGGGAGATCGGCACGACCCGGATGCGCCGGGCGGCCAGCTCGGCGGCGAGGCTGAGGGAGAACGCCAGCACCGCGCCCTTGGACGCCGAGTACGCCGTCATGTACGGGTTGCCCTGCGTCGCCGACAGCGAGGCCGTGTTGATGATCACGCCCGTCCGGTCCGGGAGGTGCTTCAGCGCCTCGCGGCAGAACAGGGCGGTCCCGACGAGGTTGACGGAGAACAGCCGGTTCAGGTCCGCCACCGTCAGCGTCTCGATGGGGGTGGTCTTGTGGACGCCGGCCACGTTGACGAGGACGTCGATGCCGCCGAGCGCCTCGGCCGCGCCCGCCACCGCGGCGATCACGGCGGCCTCGTCGGTCACATCGGCCGTGCGGGTGGTGATGGTGCCGGGCCCGGTGACCGCCTCGGCGGTCTCGGCCAGGCCCTTGTCGGAGATGTCCACGCCGTAGACCGCGGCGCCCTCGGTGGTGAGGCGGATCGCCGTGGCCCGTCCGATGCCGGACCCAGCCCCGGTGAGCAGCACTCTCACGCCGTCATAGCGATTCATGGCGGCACGCTAGCCGCTGTCCCGGACCGTCCGCCGGGACCATCCCGATCACTGGGAGGGGCGCGCGGCGTTCGACCGGGGCGCGAGGAGGAGCCGGCAGGCGAGGCGGATGTCGCTCTCCACGTCCGCCATGGACGCGCGGCCGTTCAGGCTCGACTGGAGCACCCCGTACCAGCACTGCATCAGCAGCCGGACGAGCGTGACGTCCTGCGCGGTCGGGACCTCGATGCCCACGGCGCGCAGCAGGATCTCCCGGAACGTGCTGTCGATGTGGATCGTGTCGGCGACGGTCGCGACATGCGCGGTGTTCGACGCGTGCAGCATCGACGCCGACAGCACGGGCTGCGTCATCAGGCTCCGGCTGGCCTGCACCAGCAGGTCGGCGACCGCGTCCTCGGGCTCGACGCCGGGCGCGGGCTCGGAGACCTGCTCGCGGAGCCGGTCGACCTGCGCCGCCATCACCGCGGTGAACAGGTGCACCTTCGACGGGAAGTACCGGTACAGCGTGCCGATCGCGACCCCGGCCGCCTTCGCCACCTCGTGCATCTGGACGCGTTCGAGGGACTTCTCGGTACCGATGCGCGACGCGGCGCGCAGGATGCGCTGCCGCCGGTCGTGCTGCTCGGGTGAGCTGGGCTCGGCGGACATCCTCGCCGCTGCGATCCTCGCCACGGTCCTCCCTCCGGGTCCGTCGGTGCGGCTGACGCCGGTGTGCTGACTAGGAACAATATCCAGAACGCGCGCCGTCCCCGCGATCGGCGATACCGGTCAGTGGGACGGGACGCCCCGCCGCGGCGCGGCCCGCGCTTACCTTGTGCGCGCGCCGGGATCGTGCGGGCTGGAGGGGACGTCACGTGGGGAAATGGGACGACGAGTACGACGTGGTGGTGGCCGGCTCCGGGGCCGGCGCGATGGCCGGTGCGCTCGCGGCGGCCTCGACGGGGCTGCGGACGGCCGTGCTGGAGAAGACCGGGGTGCTCGGCGGGACGTCCGCGTACTCGGGGTCGGCGATCTGGCTGCCGGGCACGCGGGTGCAGGAGCGGGCCGGGATCGGCGACTCGACCGAGTCGGCGCGCACGTACCTGCGGGCGCTGCTGGGCGATGACGGCGCGGCCCACCGCGAGGCGTTCCTGGAGACGGCGCCCCAGGTGGTGGAGTTCCTGGAGAAGGACCCGGCGCTCGAATTCCGGTTCCAGGCGTTCCCCGACTACTTCGACGCGCCCGGACGCATGGACATGGGGCGTTCGTTCGTGCCGCTCGAACTGCCGGTGGAGCGGCTCGGTGAACTCGCCGGGCTCGTCCGCCCGCCGGTCGACCGGGACCGGGCGGGGCGCGGGCACTCGTCCAAGCCGATGGCGCAGGGCCGGGCGCTGATCGGGCGGCTGCTGCTGGCGCTCACCGCGACCGGCGCCGGCGTCGTGCGCACCGAGACCCCGCTGACCGGCCTGATCGTGGAAGACGGCCGGGTCGCGGGCGTCGAGGCCGGCGGGCTCCGGCTGCGGGCGTCGCGGGGCGTGCTGCTGGCCGCCGGCGGGTTCGAGTCGTCGGCCGGCCTGCGGGCCGCGCGCGGCGTGCCGGGCGGCGCGGACTGGACGATGGCCCCGGACGGCGCGAACACCGGCGACGCGATCGAGGCGGCCGTGCGGATCGGCGCGTCCACCGGGCGGCTCGACCAGGCGTGGTTCTGCCCCGGCCTCCTCACCCCGGACGGGCGGCCCGCGTTCACGCTCGGCTTCCGGGGCGGGCTCATCGTGGACGGCTCCGGACGCCGCTTCGCCAACGAGTCGCTCCCCTACGACCAGATGGGCCGCAAGCTGGCCGCCGCCGAGGGCCCCTTCCACCTGATCTTCGACGCGCGTTCGGACGGGCTGCCGGCGATCTCCGTCCCGCCGCTGACGACGGATGAGCAGCTGGCGTCCGGCCGGTGGGTCCAGGCCGGGACACTGGAGGAACTGGCCGGGAAGATCGGCCTTCCCGTCGACGTCCTGACCGGGACCGTCGCCCGCTTCAACGGCTTCGCCGAGAAGGGCGTCGACGACGACTTCCACCGCGGCGAGGACCCTTACGACCTGTACTTCTCCGGCGGCAGGCCGTGCGTGGTGGCCGTCGACGAGCCCCCGTACTACGCGGCGGAGGTCGTGCTCAGCGACCTCGGGACGAAGGGCGGGCTGCGCACCGACCCCGACGCCCGCGTCCTGGACGCCTCGGACCGTCCGATCCCCGGCCTCTACGCCGCCGGCAACACCAGTGCCTCGTTCACCGGCCCGGTCTATCCCGGTCCGGGCATCCCGATCGGATCGGCGGTGGCGTTCGCCTACCGCGCCGTCCAGGACATCAAGAGAAGCAACCCGTGAGATCCATGGGTAGGGGTGCCGTAGCGACCGTCACCTGAGCCGCCGGAACCGCGCGCGTTCGTCAGGGGGTCTTCGGATGCGGGACGTCCGCCGGGCTGTCGTGCGCCGTACCGGCGGGTTCCGTGCGTGAGAGCGCGGCGAGGAGTCGCAGTTTCTCGTCGCTGTCGCTGCCCTTGTCGGGGTAGTAGACGACGAGGATGACTTCGTCGATGGGGAGTTTGTCGCGGTGGAGCCGTAGTTCACCGACGACGGGGTGGCGGACGACGGTGGTTCCTCCGTCGAGGTTGCGGACGTCGTGTCGGGCCCACAGGGTGCGGAACCGTTGACTGGCGAGTGCGAGTTCCCCGACGAGTTCGACGAACCGGGGGTTGTCGATGTCGTCCCCGATGGTGGTGCGAAGAGCGGCGATGAAGCTGGCGGCGGAATTCGCCCAGTCCTGTTGGAAGGCTTGTTCCTCGGGGTCGAGGAACAGGGAGCGGAGCCGGTTCTGGCCGGGCCGAAGGCGCGGGGAGAACGCGACGGCCATCGGGTTGGAGGCCAGGACGTCGAAGGCGCGGCCTTCGACGAACGCGGGGATCTCGAGGTGGGCGAGGAGTTGGTGCACCCGTGCCGGTACCTGCTCGGGGCGCCTGCGGCGCGGCGCCCTCGCGCGGACCGCCGCGAGGCCGAGCAGATACGTCCGTTCGACGTCGTCGAGCTGCAGGACGCGCGCGAGTGATTCGAGCACCTGAGGTGAGGGGTTCCTGTCGCGGCCCCGTTCCAGGCGCAGGTAGTAGTCGGGGCTGATGCCCGCGAGCAGCGCGACCTCCTCACGGCGCAGGCCGGGGACGCGGCGGTTGCCGCCGGGCGGGAGTCCCGCCTGCGCCGGGGAGATCAGCTCGCGTCGCGCACGCAGGTAGCCGCCGAGCCGGTTGCCGGATTCCTCGTCCTTCATACCCACACGGTAAGGCGGTGCGCGCGTCTCAGCGGGGGTCCTGGCAGGACCAGGGAGCACGGGGGCTCTGCCACTTGCGGCGAACGCCGTCAAGACTTGCGGCAGCGCTGTCCGAGGAGGACGGCGAGCCTCGCTGAAGGGAAGACCTCATGGATCTCTCCAACCGCACCGTCCTCATCGTCGGCGGGACCTCGGGCATCGGGCGGGAGCTGGCCCGCCGGTTCGCCGCGGCGGGCAGCACCGTGGCCGTGGGCGGCCGCAGCCCGGAGGCACTCTCGGAACTCGCCGGAGAGGGTTTCGGCACGTTCGGCATCGACGTCACCGACAGTGCCTCCGTCGCACGTGCCCGCGACGCCGTGCTCGCCCGGTACCCCGAGCTGGACACCGTGGTGACGATGTCGGGCGTCATGGCCGTGGAGGACCTGCGCGATCCCGCGCACTTCGAGGTGGCGGAGACGACGATCGACACCAACCTGGTCGGCACCATCCGGGTCATCGACGCCTTCACCCCGCACCTGGTCCGGCGGGCCGCCGGCACCTTCATCACCGTGACCTCCGGCATCGCATTCCTGCCGTTCCCGCCCATGCCCGCCTACGCCGCCTCGAAGGCCGCGGTGCACGCCTACTCCGAGGCACTGCGCGCGCAACTCGACGGCACCGGCGTCGGCGTCGTCGAACTCGTCCCCCCGGCCGTCGCCACGGCGGGCCAGGAAAAGGTGAACCCGCACGCGCTGCCGCTCGACGACTTCGCCACCGAGGTCATGCAACTGCTCTCAGCGGAGCCCACGCCCCGCGAGATCCTCGTGAAGGGCGTCCTCACGCACCGCTGGGCCGAGCGCGACGGCACCTACGACGACCTCGTCGCGCAGCGCTCCAAGGCCCTGGCCATGCTCCCCGGCCGCGAAGGCTGAATGCGCGGCCTGAATGCGCGGCCCGTTGAAGAGGTGCGCCAGGGTCAGACGAGGTTGTCCTCGACCTTGAGGCCGAAGATGCCGCGGCCCCACATGGAGAGGGCGTGCTCGACGTCGTTGGCGACGTGGACGCTGCCGGCGTGGGCGTCGCGCCAGGCGCGTTCGATGACGTTGCCGCGGTGCAGGGAGTTGCCGCCGGCGGTCTTGAAGAGGATGTCGATCGCCTCGATGGCGCGTTCGGTGCCGCGGACCTGGTCGCGGCGGGCGCGCAGCCGCAGCTCCATCGGGATCTTCTCGTTGCGGGACGCGTACTCGTGGATCTCCCGGACGTTCCGGTCGGTCTGCAGGATCGCGGCGTCGATCTCCGAGGCGGCGCGGGCGACGGCGACCTGGGCGTGCGGGTCCTCGACGAAGCGGCCGCCGCCGAGGCTGAGGCGGATCCGGTCGCGCATCTTCGCCACGTAGAGGTCGTGGCAGCCCCCCGCCATGCCGATCACGCTGGCGGTGACCGTGCTGGTGAAGATCGTGCCGAACGGCATGCGGTAGAGGGGGCCGGTGTTGACCTTGCGCCCGGGGTTGCGGAGCTGGGCCTGCTCGAAGTTGCGCATGGCCCGGTGGGACGGGACGAACGCCTTCTCCACGACGATGTCGTCGCTGGCGGTGCCGCGCAGGCCCATCGAGTCCCACACTTCGCGGATCTCGTAGTCGCGCTTCGGGACGAGCACCGTCATGAAGTCGACGGGGCGGCCCTCCGCGCCGACGACGAGGGCGCCGAGCAGCACCCAGGACGCGAACTCGCAGCCGGACGAGAACGACCAGCGGCCCGCCAGCTCGTAGCCGCCGTCGACGGGGGTGAGGCGGCCGATCGGGCTGTAGGACGAGGAGATCAGCGTGTCGGGGCCGACGCCCCACACCTCGCGCTGCGCCTCGTCCGCGAACAGGCCGAGGTGCCAGGAGTGGACGCCGAGGATCGCGGCGACCCAGCCGGTAGAGCCGCAGGCGCCCGAGATCGCGCGGACCACCTCGTAGAAGGCGACGGGGTCGTCCTCGGCGCCGCCGTAGCGGGCGGGCTGGAGCATCCGGAACACTCCGGCGGCGGTCAGCTCCCGCATCGTCTCCGCGGGGACGTGTCCCTTCTCGTCCACGGACCGGGCCCGCTCGGCGATGCCCGGCAGCAGCCCGCGCACGGCGTCCAGGACCTCGTTGCTCATCCGTCGACTCCCGTCTTCGTCGTCCGACCATTGCAGCAGACCACGCCCGCGTCCCCGTAAGGGGCTCCGCGTCCCGGCCACCGGGACTCGCCGTTCAGGACGGTGACCTGCGACCTAACGTTCGAATCAGCCATCCATCGCTGAAGGGATGATCCACGTGACCGCAACCGAGTCGGACGCCGTCCGCGCCATCGAGGCGGAGGCCGTCTCCTCCCGTTTCGCCCGGGGATGGCACTGCCTCGGGCTGGCCGAGAAGTTCAAGGACGGCAAGCCCCACACGGTCCAGGCGTTCGGGCAGAAGCTCGTCGTCTTCACCGGTGCGGACGGGAAGACCAACGTCCTCGACGGCTACTGCCGGCACATGGGCGGCGACCTGTCCCAGGGCACGGTCAAGGGCAACGAGATCGCCTGCCCGTTCCACGACTGGCGCTGGGGCGGCGACGGCCGCTGCAAGTCGATCCCGTACTCGCGCCGCGTCCCGCTGCGCGCCCGGACGGCCGCGTGGCCGACGATGGAGCAGGACAAGCTGCTGTTCGTCTGGAACGACCCGGAGGGCAAGCAGCCCCCGGCGGACGTGACGATCCCGGTGATCGAGGGCGCCACCCGCGACGACTGGACCGACTGGCGCTGGACCGAGCAGGTGGTCCACACCAACGCGCGCGAGGTCATCGACAACGTCGTCGACATGGCGCACTTCTTCTACATCCACAAGTCGTTCCCGACGTACTTCAAGAACATCTTCGAGAACCAGACCGCCACGCAGATCATGAAGGGCGTGACCCGCGAGGACGCCCGCGCGGCACGGGAGGAGGGCGGCGGGGGCGGGCCGCGTATGCTCGGCAACACCTCCGTCGCGTCCTACCACGGCCCCTCGTTCATGATCGACGAGCTGACGTACCACTACGAGGGGTACGACCTGCACTCGGTCCTGATCAACTGCCATTACCCGATCGACCAGAACTCGTTCTCGCTGCACTCGGGCATCATCGTCCAGCACAGCGACGCGCTGCCGCCGGACGCGGCCGAGGCGACCGCGGCGAAGTTGTCGGAGTTCATCCTGCTCGGCTTCCAGCAGGACGTCGAGATCTGGAAGAACAAGACCCGCATCGACAACCCGCTGCTGTGCGAGGAGGACGGGCCCGTCTACCAGCTGCGCCGCTGGTACGAGCAGTTCTACGTGGACGCAGCCGACGTCAAGCCGGAGATGACCGACCGGTTCGAGTTCGAGATCGACACGACCCGTCCGGTGGAGTCGTGGAAGAAGGAGGTCGAGGAGAACCTCGCGCGCCGCGAGGGGGCCTCGGCGTGACGTCCCGCCAGGACGAGCGGCTGCTGGACGGCCCGCTGCTCCCGGTCGCGTGCCGCCGCTGCGCCGCCGAGGTGCTGGTGCGCAAGTCGAGCTGGGAGCAGACGAGCATCCAGTGGAACGCCGCCGCGCGGGCCGCCTGCGTGGGCATCCAGGACCCGCACGACACCTGCCCGGCGCTGCGCTCGGCGATCCAGGAGGCGGCGCTGACCGGCTCCATCAAGGTCGTCGATGGGTGAGCTGACCGGGCGGGTCGCCGTCGTGACCGGCGCGGGCGACGGCATCGGACGCGGCGTCGCCCGCCGCTTCGCCGCCGCGGGCGCCCGCGTCCTGGTGGCGGAGCTGAACGAGGAGACCGGCGCGCGGGTGGCCGCCGAGATCGGGGAGAACGCCCGGTTCGTCCGGACGGACGTGACCGACAAGGCACAGGTCCACGCCATGATCGCCGCGGCGGTCGAGACGTGGGGCGCCGTGGACGTCCTGGTCAACAACGCCTGGGGCGCCGGGACGGTCGGCCGCGTCGAGAACAAGACCGACGAGAACCTCGCCCGCGGTTTCGCGATGGGCTACTACGGCCCGCTGTGGGCGATGCAGGCCGCCTTCCCCTACATGAAGGCGCGCGGGTGGGGGCGCGTCATCAACATGTGCTCGCTGAATGGGGTCAACGCCCACATGGGCACCCTGGAGTACAACTCGGCGAAGGAGGCCCTCCGGACGCTGACCCGCACGGCCGCCCGCGAATGGGCGCCGACGGGGGTCGTCGTGAACGCGATCTGCCCGGGCGCCAAGAGCGCGGCGTTCCGGCGGATGGCGGCCGCGCATCCGGAGATCGAGGCCGCCGCCGACCGCGCCAACCCGATGGGCCGCCTCGGCGACCCGGAGGCCGACATCGCACCGGTGGCGCTGTTCCTCGCGTCCGAGGGCGCCCGCTACCTGACCGGAAACACCCTGTTCGCGGACGGCGGCTCGCATATCAACGGCGTCGCCTGGACCCCGGACCTGGACGGAGAAGAATGATCGACGAGTACGGCCCGTGGGCCGTCATCGCGGGCGGCTCGGAGGGGGTCGGCGCCGCGTTCGCACACCGGCTCGCGGACGCCGGCCTGAACCTGGTGCTGATCGCCCGCAAGCCCGGCCCGCTGGCGGAGACCGCGGAGGCCGTCCGGGCGAAGGGGGTGGAGGTCCGCACGCTGGAGCTGGACCTGATCTCCCCCGACCCGCTGAAGAAGGTCCGCGAGGTCACCGACGGCCTGGACGTCGGGCTGCTGATCTTCAACGCGGGCGCGAACAGCTACGGCCACGAGTTCGTCACCGGCGACCTGGACCGCTTCCAGGACGTCATCGACCTGAACATCACCGCGCAGCTGGCCTTCACGCACCACTTCGGCGCGCTGATGAAGGCGCGCGGCCGCGGTGGCCTGCTGCTGGTCGGCTCACTCGCCGGGTACATGGGGCAGGCGCAGATCAGCATCTACTCGGCGGTGAAGTCCTTCGGACGGGTGTTCGCCGAGGGGCTGTGGCTGGAGATGCGCGAGCACGGGGTGGACGTCCTGGAACTCATCCTCGGCGTGACGCGGACTCCCGCGATGGAACGTGCCGGCCTCAACATGGACATGCCGGGGCTGAACGTCGCCGACCCCGACGACATCGCCCGCGAGGGCCTCGAACACCTCAAGGACGGCCCGATCTGGGTCGCGGGCGGCAACTACGAGGCGGCGCAGAAGCGCGCGGGCTTCCCGCGCGACCGCAAGGTCCTGGGCGCCCACGAGGCCATGAAGCGGATGCTGCCGGATCCGTCCTAACCGGATCCGTCCTAACCACCTTCGACATGCGCCTCGTAGAGGCGCCTGAGCAGCCGGTTCAGCTGCGCACGCTCATCGCGGCCCAGGGGTTTCAGGAAGCCTTCCTGCTCCTGGGCCGCTGCGTCCGCGAGGTCCCGGACGAGGGCGGCCCCCTCCTCGGTGAGCGCGACGAGGCGGCGCCGGCGGTCGGTGTCGTCCGTCCTTCGCTCGATCAGCCGGCGGCGGGCCAGTGAGTCGAGGACGGCGACGATGTTGCGCGCGTCCACGGCGACGAGTTCGGCGAGTCTCCGCTGCCCCATGTCGCCGCGTTCGCCGAGGGTGGAGAGGACCGTGTACTGGCCTTGGGTCAGGTCGTGGGCGGCCAGGAAGGCCGTCCAGGAGCGGGCCGTGAGCGACCCCATGCGGGCCAGCAGGAATCCGGTTCCGTATTCGTAGCGAGGCCCGTCCACGGCGTCCAGCATATTCGACATGATGCATGTGCTCTGATAGACATGAATCATGTCGATAATTCCACTGGACGGCCGGTCGCTGCACGTCGAGGAGTCGGGAGACCCGTCCGGGCGCCCGTACCTGCTCCTGCACGGCTGGCCCGAGTCATGGCGGACGTGGCAGCCCCTGATGGACGCCGCCTCGCCCGATGCGCGCATCATCGCCCTCGACCTGCCCGGCATAGGCGGATCGACAGGCGGCGTCGCGGGCGGGTCGAAGGCCGCGCTGGCGTCCGTCGTGCACAGCTTGGTCGAGCAACTGTCGCTGACCGACCTCACCCTGGTCGGGCACGACGCGGGCGGGATGGTCGCCTACGCGTACCTGCGCCGGTATCCCGTGGACCGCGTGGTCATCATGAACACGGTGATTCCCGGCGTCGCACCATGGAACGACGTCCTGCGGAACCCCTACATCTGGCACTTCGGCCTGCACGCGGTTCCGTCCCTGCCCGAGACCCTCGTGCGGGGGCGGCAGGCCGAGTACTTCGACTACTTCTACGACGTGCTGTCGGTGGACCCGTCCAGGATCACCCCCGAGTCGCGGGCCGCCCACGTGGCCGCCTACGAGAGCGACACCGCGCTGACCGCCGGCTTCGACCTCTACCGCGCCTTCGGCCAAGACGCCAAGGACAACGCCACGCTCACGGAACCGACCACCACGCCCCTCCTCTACCTACGAGGGGACGGCGAAGGCGGCGACATCACCGCCTACGCGGCCGGCTTCCGCGAGGCCGGAATCGAGAACCTGACGACCGCGATCATCCAGGACGCGGGCCACTTCGCCCAGGAAGAGCAGCCCACCGCGGTCTGGTCCGAGATCGAGTCCTTCGCCGGTTGAAAGATCCGGGCGGCGTCCCGACATGTGCAGGTGACCACCGACCACAAGGAGGCCACGTTGCCGAGGACGCCCCATGGATGAGGACGACTTCGCGGCCGTGTACGCCGCGACCTACCAACCGCTGCTCGGCTACGCGCTGCGCCGCTGCGACTCCCCCGAGGACGCGGCCGACGTCGTCGCCGAGACGTTCACGATCGCCTGGCGCCGCGCGGCCGACATGCCGGCGGGCGACGAGGCCCGGCTGTGGCTGTACGGGGTGGCGCGCCGCGTCCTCGCCAACCACCGCCGCGGCGTCGTCCGCCACTCGGTCAAGACGGCCGCGCTGCGCGCCGAACTGGCGCCGGCCGGACCCGCACGCGATGACTCGGCCGTCGCCGACGTCTTCCGCGCCCTGCCCGGACGCGACCGGGAGGTCCTCGCCCTCCTCGGCTGGGAGGGCCTGTCCGTCACCGAGATCGCCACGGTGCTCGGCTGCTCCCGCAACGCGGTGAGCGTCCGCCTGCACCGCGCCCGCCGGCGCTTCGCGCGCGGCCTGCGCGCCGCGGGCATCGACCACCCGGGACCGTCCGCGCCGCCCCGGGCCGTCCTGCATGGGAGTGAGCTGGCATGACGTCTTCGATCGACGATCTCATCGCGGATCTGAACCCCGTGCGCGACGGCGACATCACCAGCGAACCGTCCGGCGCGGCCGCCCGGACCCTGCTCGCCGCCATCACCAGCGCGGAGGACCCGGCGCCGCGGCGCCGCCGCCTCCCCCGGTTCGCCCGTCCCGCCCTCGGCGTGGCGGTGGCCGGTGCCGCGGCCACGACAGTCCTCGTCCTGTCCGCGCAGGACTCCGGCCCACTGCACGCCTACGCCAATGCCGCCGTGCGGATCGACGTGTCGGACGGCGTGTACGAGGTGGAGGTCAAGGACGCCTTCGCCGACCAGCAGGAGTTCCAGGAGGCGTTCGCCAAGGTCGGGCTGCGCGTCAAGCTCAGCATCGTGCCGGTGTCGCCGGCACACGAACGCGCCGTCATCAGCTTCGGCTCACTGCCGGCGCCTCCCAGGAAGAGCGTGCCGGCCGGCGGCGAGAGCGGGACGTTCACGACCGTCCTGAAGTGCCCGCCCGGCAAGGACGCCTGCCCGCTCAAGGTCCGGATCAACGGCCCGATGTTCCCGTCTCCGGGAGGCGAAATCGTCATCGGCCGCAAGGCCCGGCCCGGCGAGGTCTACGGGGACGCCCGGCCGGCGCGGGGCGATCACCCGGAGAGCCTCCGGCTCACCGGCCGGACCGCCGGCCGGGCGCTCGCGGACCTGCGCGCGCGGGGGCTCACCGCGTCCTTCTCCATCGGCGAATTCAAGGCGGACGGCTCTGGTTCCATGTACAACCCGCCCGCGGGCTGGCGCCCCGGTGACGGACGCCGGATCACCGGAGCCTGGGTGCGCAGCTCCGACTCCGTCGGCCTGCTGGTCACCCCGGCCAAGGGCGACCCGGAGCCGCAGCCGACCGGCTGACCCTCGGCCGGCCGCACGGTTTGACCTCGAGTTAGATCGAGGTCTTAGCGTCTCCCTTGATCGACGATGCCGATGAAGGGGGACGACCATGCGGGTCGCGGGATTCACCGAGCCGGGCGGGCCGGGCGTGCTGCAGACGCTGGAGCTGCCCGTGCCGGGTGCCGGTGCCGGCGAAGTGCGGGTCCGGGTGGTGGCGGCCGGGGTGCAGCCGTTCGACCTGGCCGTCCGGGAGGGGTGGTCGCCGCCGGGGACGCCGGAGGGCTTTCCGCGCATTCCCGGCAACGAGTTCGCGGGCGTCGTGGACGAGGTCGGCACGGGCGTCACGTCCGTCCGCCCGGGGGACGAGGTCCTGGGCAACTGCCGCCTCAACGCCTACGCCGAGTACGTCGCCGTCCCGGCGGAGGCGCTGACGGCCAAGCCCGCGAGCATGCCGTGGGACGTGGCGGGCGGCTTCCCCGCCGCCGTCATGACCCCGCACATCGCGCTGGAGGAGATGGGCGTCGGGCCGGGCGACACCCTCCTCGTCCATGCGGCGGCGGGCGGGGTGGGGACGGTCGCCGTGCAACTCGCCCGCATCGCCGGCGCCACGGTCATCGGCACCGCTCGCGAGGCCAACCACGAGTACCTCCGCTCGCTGGGCGCGATCCCGGTCGCCTACGGGGACGGCCTGGAGGAGCGTGTGCGCGCGGTCGCACCTGACGGTGTGGACGCCGCCCTGGACGGTGCCGGCGGCGACGCCTTGGACGTGTCCCTCAACCTGGTCAAGGACCGCTCTCGCATCGTCACACTGGTCGACCACGCCCGCGCCGCCGCCCTCGGCGTCCGGACGACGCCGCCCGGGAAGCGGTCGGCGTCCCGCGTGGCCGAGGCCGCCCGCCTCTACGACGAGGGGCGCCTGCGCATCCATGTGCGGGCGGCGTTCCCGCTGGAACGTGCCGCCGACGCCCACCGCGAGGTGGGCACCGGCCACGGCCGCGGCAAGGTGGTTCTGACGACTGGCTGATCGACACCGGCGACCCGTCCCGGCGGCTGTCGCGTTCACCCGATCCGCACCGCATGCCCGTCGCTGATGGTGGCGGCCGTCAGCGGTTACCGGTGGTCTGTTCCGTGCTCGTCGGGACGGCGGCCCGGGACCACGATGCCGTGCTCGTAGGCGAGCACGACGGCCTGGACGCGGTCGCGGAGGTGGAGCTTGGCGAACACGCTGCCGACGTGGCTCTTGACGGTGGCCTCGGTGACGACGAGCCGCGCCGCGATCTCCTGGTTCGACAGGCCCTGGGCCACGAGGAGGAGCATCTCCCGCTCGCGCGGAGTCAGCGCGGCCAGCAGGTCCGGGGGCGGCCGGACGGGGGCGGCGCGGCCGGCGTAGTCCTCGATCAGGCGGCGGGTGATCGACGGGGACAGCAGCGCCTCGCCCTGGTGGACGACGCGGATCGCCTCCAGGAGCCGCTCGCGGGGCGCGTCCTTCAGCAGGAATCCCGATGCCCCGGCGCGCAGCGCGCCGAACACGTATTCGTCGAGGTCGTAGGTGGTGAGGATCAGCACGCGGGGCGGCCGGGCAGCCGAGCGGAGTCCGTCCGTTGATCGGCGGTGGGTGGGGGCTGGAGGACGGTGCGCGGCGGTGAGGAGGGCGGTGGCCTCGACGCCGTCCATCCGCGGCATCCGGACGTCCATCAGGACGACGTCGGGCCGCAGCTCCGCCGCCCGCGCGACGGCCTCGCGGCCGTCCGCGGCCTCGCCGACGACCTCCAAGTCGTCCCGGGTCTGCAGGAACAGCCGGAAACCGATCCGGATCAGCTCCTGGTCGTCGACGATCAGCACCCGGATCGTCACGCCCGCTCCCCGACCGGCAGCCGTGCCGCGACCCGGAACCCGCCGCCGGGGGCCCGGCCCGCCTCCAGCTCGCCGCCGAGCACCGCGACCCGCTCCCGCATCCCCACCAGGCCGTGCCCGCCGGGGCCCGGCTCGCCGCGTCCCGCCCCGTCGTCCTGCACCAGCACCTCCAGGTCCGGTCCGCTGTAGTCCAGCCGTACCGTGGCCAGTGTCGCCCCGGCGTGTTTCAGCGCGTTGGTCAGCGCCTCCTCGATGATCCGGTAGGCGGACAACTCCACCCCGCTCGGCAGGTTCAGGGGCTTCCCGGCGATCTCAAGCCGGACCGGCAGCCCCGCCGCGCGGTACCCGGCGGCCAGTTCGTCCAGGTCCGCCAGTGTCGGTTGCGGCCGCGTCTCCGCCGCGTGCGGCCCGCGCAGCAGGACGAGGATCCGGCGCAACTCGGCCAGGCTCTGCTCGGCGCTGGTCTCCACCCGCTCCAGCGTCCGCGCGGCCACCCGCGGTTCGGTCTCCAGGACGTCGCGGGCGCCGCGGACCCCGATCAGCATCACCGTCACCGAGTGGGCGACGATGTCGTGCAGTTCGCGGGCGATCGACTCGCGTTCGCGCTGCGCCGCGATCAGGTCGAGCTGCTCCCGTTCGCGCTCCAGCGTGGCGGCTCGTTCCTCCACCGCCCGGACGTAGCGGCGGCGCGTCTGCATGTAGGCGCCCAGCATCCACGCGCCGATCGGCGCCGGCGGGGCGCAGACGCTGTCGGCGACCAGGAACACGACCACCGGTGCCAGCACCGCGAGCGAGACGCGCCGGTCGCGTGTCTCGGCGAGCGACCACAATGCGACGACGACCGGCGCGCCTCCGGGCGAGTACCCGGCCTCGGTCAGCACGGCCGCCGCCGCGACCGTCACCGCGGTCACCGCCACCCCGAACCGGCGGCGGGCCAGGAGCACCGCGCCGGTGAGGACGGTCACCGCGATCGGCACGAACGCGGGCTGGGTGCCGTCGTTGAACAGCAGCCCCACTTCCACGATGGTCGCCGCCACGGCGAGCACCACGTCGAACAGCACCGGGCGGTGCGCGGCCTGCAGGCCCCGCACCGCCCGGATCCGCCCCGTGACGTTCACGCCAGGTCACGCCGTCGTTCGAACCCGACCGCGACCAGCACCGCGAGCACCGTCCAGACCGCGAACACCGCGCCGGCCTCCGCGACCGTGAGTGTCGTGTTGTGGCTCCCGCCCGTCATGATGCCCGCCGCGCCGAACGGCGACAGGTTCGCCTCCCGCTCCCACGCCCCGCTCACCAGCGGCTGCACCACCAGGTCCAGGATCAGCAGGACCACCGCGCCGACGACGGGGCCGCGGATCAGCGCACCGAGCGCCGCGCCCAGCACCGTCGCCAGCACGAGCGCCGCGACGTTGCCCGCCACGACCTCGGCCACCTGGCCGGACGTCAGGTCCGGGCCCGGCTGGTCGGCCAGCAGCGGCAGCGCCACACCGACCGCGACCGCGTTGATCAGCAGCGCCAGCCCGAGACCGGTCAGCGCGTACGCCGCGACCCGGACCGCCAGGACGGTGCCGCGGCCGCGCCGGGCCACCAGCGCCGTGGGCGCGGCGGTCCGGTGCCGGTACTCGCCCGCCGCACCGACCAGCCCCCACAGCAGCAGCAGGACGGGAAGCCCCGACAGAGCCTCCTTCTTCTCCGGTATCTCGTCGAGCGTTCCCGACGCCTTGGCGATGAGCACCGCGTTCAGGACGGCGAAGGCCATCCCCCCGGCCGCGAATCCCCACACGGCACGGGTCGTCACCGACTTGAGCAGTTCCCCGCGAAGCAGGCCGATCATCGCTCCAACCCTCCGGTGAGCTCGAGGAACACGTCCTCCAGCGACTCCACCTCACTGATCGGTCCCTCGTGCACCAGCCTGCCACGGTCGATGACGACCACGTCGTCGACCGTCTGCGCGGCCTCCGCGAGCAGGTGGCTGGACAGCAGCACCGTGCCGCCCTTCGCGGCCCGGTCCCGCAGCATCGTCCGGAGCCAGCGGATCCCCTGCGGGTCCAGCCCGTTGGCCGGCTCGTCCAGCACCAGGATCTCCGGGTCGCCCAGCAGCGCGGCGGCGAGCCCGAGCCGCTGCCGCATCCCCAGCGAGAAGGCACCGACCCGGCGGCCCGCCGCCTCCGTCAGCTCGGCGATCTCCAGGACCTCCTCGACGCGGCGGCGCGGCAGCCCCGCCGCCAGCGCCAGCGCCCGCAGATGCGCGCGGGCCGACCGGCCGGGGTGCGCGCCGCACGGCTCGATGTGGACGCCGATCCGGCGCGCGTCCGGCGCCAGCGACGCCACCGGCGCGCCCAGCACCGACACCGCGCCCGCCGACGGCCGCGCCAACCCCACGACCGCCTTCAGCGCCGTGGTCTTGCCCGCGCCGTTAGGGCCGAAGAAGCCCGTCACCGCCCCCGGCCTGGCCGTGAACGTCAGATCGTCGACCACCGTGCGCCGGCCGTACCGTTTCGTCAGCCCCTCGACCGTGATCGCCGGGGTGGGCTTCGTCCGTGATGTCATGCCGCCAAGCTTCGGCCGCCCGAATCTCCCGGTCATCCACCCACGGTCGAAACCCGTTCTCCGACCGCAGCATGACTTTCGCCGGGCTACCGGTAACCGCGCTTGAGCAAGTACTTGGCTCCCGCGTCGAAACCCTCGGGGCTCAGCAGCTCGAATCCGAAGGCGTCGGCGAGCCGGTCGGTGACGTTGAAGGCGGCGCAGACCGCCAGCGCGTCCCGGACCTGCTGAGGCGAGGCCCCGGCGGCCAGCACGTCCCGCATGTCGTCGGCGCCGACCTTCCCGTCCCGGGTCAGCTTGCCGAGCATCCGCAGCGTCGCCCGCAGCGGCTCCCCGATCGGTGCCTCTTCCAGGTCGGCCAGCACCGCCTCGACCAGCGGCCCGTCCTGATACGCCTGGCTCGCGGTCGCGGTGTGCGCGCCGATACAGAACGCGGAACCGTTCACCTTGGACACGTAAGCGGCCATCAACTCGCGGTCGCCCACCGAGCAGTCGGACGGCCCGCGCATCGCCTCATGGGTGAACTCCTTGGCCCGCGCACCGTAGAAATCGGGCCGATAGAAGACCAGCTTGGCGGCGTCCGGCAGCGGACGCCCGGAGAACAGCCGGATGACCGCGAACAGCGCCTTGCTTCTCCGGCTGTAACCGCGATTGAGGATGTCAAGACGCATGATCGGGCCCCTCCCCCGCAGTCGCTTCGGCCAAAGCCTCCAGCCCGGCCGCATAAAGCCGGTCGGACTGGCCGATCGCGGCGCACACCACCAACTCGAAGACCTGGTCCTCGCTGTATCCCGCCGCCTTCACCGCCGCCAGATCCGCCTCGGTCACCTGCGCGGGCCTGTCGACGACCTTGCCGACCAGCACGTCCAACGGCGGGGCTAGGCCCTCATTACCGAAAGCACGCGCCCGCTGCTCCGCAGACGCCGTGCCCTCCCCGCTCAGCACCCGCTCCACCAGCGCCCGGTGCGTTGTTCGCTTGCTGTCCTCGTCCGACACGGCACCTCGCCCCCTCCACAGCCGACAATCGTCCTCACCGACAAGACGATTGCCACACCCCCGAATACGACACACACCTCAAAGAACTTCCGCCACCCACGTACCCGCAGGTCAGGCGGATACCTTCCTGAGAGCCGCACCGCTCGCCCGCGCCCACGCAGGGAGTGGGGGTGACGAAGCCGAGATCCAGGACGAACGCTCCGGCCCGGCCGATCTCGTCCGCGAGTCACCACGGTCACGTCGGCATGCAACTGCCAGATGTCCACGCCCGGTCCCATGCCCGCTTGGCGAGCGGATTGACGTAGCCGATAACCGAGAGTCCACAACTAACCACAGTCCGCCAGCAGATGCGGCACAATCATCATCGTGCGGGACGAGGACCAGAACACCCTGCAAGGCGACTTCGGCGAAGCCTGGCTGGAGGCGGTCGCCGCCGGGTGCGGTCTCCTCCACGGCCGGCCGACCACGGTGGATCTCCAGAAGGCGGACGTGCAGCTCGTGTATCCAGGGACCGAACTGGGGACGTACTATCCGACAGTGAACGTCCAGGTGAAGACGACTATCCGGCTGCGGCAACTGACATCCGGCGACTGCAGCTATGACCTGGACCTTGAGACGTACGAAGCACTCAGGCGCACCGACCATGCCGTTGGTAGGGTCCTCGCTGTAATCGGCATTCCCAGAGAAGGCGAGAGGGTGCGCCTACACAGCGAGGGAACGCTCCTATGCGGCCGCGGAGCATGGGTTTCGCTTGAGGGAATGAAACCTTCACGAAATAGGACGAGCCAGACAATACACCTTCCCGCCACAAATACCCTGGATCACTCAGGGTTGCATAGAATGCTTAAAACGCACGGGGTTCGACGATCGACCCCGGTTCCTTCCATTAATGTTTGGGAGCAGCCGTGAGCCGCGCGAACCCCACCGCCGACGAAGGGGGCACAAAAGCCCCGGCTCTCGCAGCATTCATAAATTACCTCACCAGTTCTGGCTGGGTTGTCGAAGACTCCGACGAACAGACCAGCATGTGGCGACTGCAACGCAATGAACGTTACGACAGAATCCGCATTGTACTGCCGACTACCCAGCGCGTTCGCGATTACGGGGACCGGGTTGACGACGCACTCAAGGCACTCTCCTTCGTTGAGCGTCGACTCCCAGAAGAAATCGCAGACGACATCAACTTCGGCGGTGCGGACAATGTCGCCGTGCGCCTGACACCCGACGCACCGGCGGGTGAGGCGCCACTGGTCCTGGCCTATTCCGCGATCTCCGCTCTCAAGAACTTCGTCGTGGCGTCTGCGGCTTCGCTGGACCACGACTCGCTGGTCCTTCCCCCGAGGC
Organism: Actinomadura latina NBRC 106108; assembly: GCF_001552195.1. Classification (GTDB taxonomy): domain Bacteria; phylum Actinomycetota; class Actinomycetes; order Streptosporangiales; family Streptosporangiaceae; genus Spirillospora; species Spirillospora latina. The sequence goes on along the minus strand of NZ_BCQS01000012.1, from coordinate 166,589 downwards.
GACCGCAGCGAGCGGAGGCGTATGCATCCCAAGCAAGGCTGTCCACTCAGCCGGGGAGTTTCATACTGTCACTGGCCCTGCCGCTGTCGGACATCTATGCGGAGGAGTCGGATGACTCGACTCCCCCAGGTCAGGACGCACTGGTGGATGTTCCGCCGCAACCCTTCGGGCGCAAGGTGACGAACCGGATGCTGGCGACGACCCGAAAGGCCCAGCAACTGGCGGAGGAGGTCAGCGAAGGCGACCGGCCGATCTCTTCGTTCGGCGAGTTCGTTCCGCATGCCCCCAATGCCACAGAGTTGGCGGCACTGAGTTCACTCGGCGGGCCGGACCACGGTATCTATCAAATACGGTTCGCCAGGTCGCCCTTGACCGGCGGCACCACGGAACCGGCAGTCCTGCGGGTAACCCCCGGACAGCAGCGAATCCTCGGCGAAGCCGCCGACTACCTGCGAACCAAGCAACCAAGGGCCGGAGTCACAGTCACCGGCCTAGTGGTGCGGCTGTTCCGGGAAGGTGGCTTCGGACGAGGAGAGGCGGTCATCCAGGGAGTGGCCGACGATTCCGGCGAGGCCCGCAGATACAGAGTCGAACTCGGCGAACTCGACTACAACGAAGCCGTAAGGGCGCACGCGAATGGACTTCAAGTCACTGCCACCGGAGATCTGGATATCCGGGGTACCAGGCGGTCTCTTCGCAGGTTGACCTCGTTCGCCATCATCCCGGGCCTTGAGGACGAATCCTAAGTTCGCACCATAACCCGGGTGCAGTCTCGGCTGGCCGTCTAATTGAAAGCGGCTTTGCTGCGGTCAGCGGCGATGGGCGGTGACTGTCCCGGTGGGGGACTCGGGCCAGACCAGCATCACCCGACGCCCGCCCAGGCGCAGCGCTCGCCCGATGTTGGCGAAGACCATCACGGGATTGTCGAAGAACATCGTGCCGAACCTGCTCATCGCCAGGTCGAAGCGTTCCGATGGGAATAGGCGGGTTTGTGTGTCGGGCAAGTCGCCCTGATATCGGAGGGCGCTGAGCCACGTTCGTTGGCGCGGCACCTTTTCAGCGGCGGGCGAGGGCACGGACGGTGCTTGCGCCCGGTGGCGCGGTGCAACTGGGTTGCTGGGGCCGGTGTTCCACTGGCGGCGATGCGGTGGCTTGCCGCGCGCTGCGGAAGGGGGCCGTGAGTGAACCAGCGATCGTCCGAGAAGGGGTGGGGAGCGCTCGGGCTGGTGCTCGTATTGTCCGCCCAGTTCGTGATCATGCTGGACGCGTCGATCGTCACGGTCGCGCTGCCCGACGTTCAGCGAGAACTGGGCTTCTCCGCGTCGGGCGTGCAAGCGGTGGTCACGGCGTACAACACCGCTCTCGGGGGTGGGCTTATCTTGGGCGGCCGGGTCGGTGACCTGTTCGGCCGACGCCGCATCTTCGTCATCGGGATGGCCGGTTTCGCGGCGTCCTCGTTGCTGTGCGGCTTGGCGCCGAACGCGGTCATGCTGGTGGCCTACCGGGTTCTGCAAGGACTGTCGGCGGCGGCCATCGCCCCCACGGCCCTCGCCCTGCTGACCACCTCGTTCCCCGAAGGGCCGGCGCGAGCTAAGGCGATGAGCAAGTTCGGTATCGCCACAGTGCTCGGGTTCATCGGCGGCCTGGTGCTCAGCGGCCCGTTGGTGGACGCGCTCGGCTGGCAGAGCGTCTTCTATGTCACGGTTCCGGTCGGAGCGGTGATGGCCGCGCTCGCGCCGCGGTTCATAGCGCCCGCGGCTCCCCGGCGTCGCAGGCTCGACGTGCTGGGCGCGGGGATGATCACGTCCGGTGTGGCCCTGATCGTCGTCGCGCCGGCTCAGGGCAGCGCCAACGGATGGACTTCGCCGCGGTGCGTCCTGCCGCTGGTCGCCGGCATCGCGGTGCTGACGCTCTTCCCGGTCGTGGAGCGCCGCCAGCCGGAGCCGCTGGTGCGCCTCGGGCTGTTCCGGTCGAGCACGCTGCGGATGGCCAACCTCGTGTCACTGGCGTCCGGCATGATGTCGGGGGCCGGCTACCTCCTGGTCACCCTCTACCTCCAGGAGGTCAAGGGCTGCGGCCCGGTCCTGGCGGGTCTCATCGTCGCGCCTGTCGGTGTGCTGAACCTCGCGCTCGGCACGGTCCTGCCCCGGGTGATCACACGCATCGGTCTACGGCTGTCGATCAGCGGCGCGACCGTGTCGGCCGGTCTGCTGCTCGCCGTCATCTCCACGCAGATGACGGCCGCGCGGGACCTTGTGGTGTTCGGACTCCTCCTGCTCCCCTTCGGCGCGATGATGCTCGCCACCACGGTCAGTTCGACGCTGGCGGCAACCTCGGGAGTCTCCGGCCACGAGCAGGGGTTGGCGGGTGGCGTACGCCAGACCTCGTTCCAACTCGGCATCGCCCTCGGCGTGGCCGCCCTGTTGTCCCTGGCGACTACGCGGACCACCGCCCTGGAGGCGGCGAACCCCGCCGTCGGGCACGTACAGGCGCTCGCGGCCGGGTACCAACTCTCCCTCTACGTCCTCGGCGGACTGGTGATCGCAACGGGCGTGATCGTGTTCGCGAGCCTGCGAGACACGACCACCGGATCCCATCCCGGCGCGGTCATCCCGAACCGCGCCCTCCATCGCGGGTGAAGCCAGAAGACACTCTTGTCGCTCACCCGTGCCAGGCGATGTGTCGAGTGCTGCTGTCTGCGTCCCAGTCTTAGCGTCCGGTCCGCGCCAGAGTGTGGTCTCGTTGGGGGGCCTTGCAACTCATGTCTCGGGGAGGGACGGATCGGGTGTCCATGGGGTCGGTGCGGTGATGGCCCAGCGCTCGTGGTCCTGCCACCTCCCATCGATATAGAGGTAGGCAGGGGAAAGCCCCTCGTACTGAAAACCGAGCCGCTGGACCAACGCCAAGGAGGCTGTGTTCGCCGGCTGGATGTTGGCCTCCAGCCGGTGTAGCCGCAGCTCGGTGAAGGCGTGCTGCAGGGCGGCCGCGAGTCCTTCGGTCATGTACCCGCGCCCAGCGGACGGAACGAAGGCCGCATAGCCGAGGGACGCCCCCTGGTAGCGGCCCCGGATGATCGAGTTGATGTTGACCATGCCGGCGGCCGCGCCGGTCTCCCGGACACGGACCAGAAAGCCCTGGTTGGTGCCGTCGTCGAAGCGGCGCATCCAAGCCTGGAACGCCTCCTCGGTCGCGGGCAGTTGCATCCACGGCCGGTGCAGTTCGGTGGTGGCCTGCACGAGCGAGCAGAACTCGTCCTGATCGGAGCGGGTGAGCGGGCGTAGTTCGACCCGTGACGGCGTCTTGAGCATGAACCAACGTTAGGGCGGCGAAGCCAGACGATGAGCGTTGGACGCGCACCCTCCGAAAGAGCTCCGCAAGACGCGGGGGCGACATCGCTCAGGGCCACCACACTCGGCGGCCATGGCGGTGGGGGTACTCCGTCACCTTGTTCGGTGAGTGATCCAGGCTCGGCCCGCTTGCGCTGCCCTGGCCCGGGAGGCGCGTATGTCCTCTGGCCCGTGCATGGCCTTGTACTCGCGGAACATCGTCCACAATGCGCCAAGGCCGGTGACTGCATCGGCCAGAGCCGTGTTCCAACCAGGGTGTGCTGCGACGAGCGCTTCGGCTTGCGCGGGGCTGTGTCCGGCTTCGACCAGCCGGGGGGCGAGCAGCGCGGCATCGATCCACGCTTGCCCCCGGCACGCGAAGGACCAGTCGATGACGAAGACGTTCTGGCCGGCGGTGAGGAGGTTCCCGGTGTGCAGGTCATAGTGCAGCAGCGTCTCCCCCTTCAGTGACTCCGCCGACAGCCATTCGAGTGCCTCGGCGTACAACCCCCACCACGACTCCCGCGGCTTCATGCCCAACAGTTCAGCAGCCGTTCTCTGCAGCGTGTCGAGGTTGGCCGTCACGCACGGCAGCGCGCCGCCCGCCCCTCCAAGCCGTGCCAGGGTGTCGATCACGGCGGGCAGATCCGGAGACCCGGGCGACAGGTCGGCGCCCCGCGCGCCATCGATGTACTCGAACACCAGCAGGTGCCAACCGCCGATGTCGGCGCACCACAGCATCCGAGGGGCCGGGACGGACGGGGCGAGGGCAAGGTTCGCCGCTCGCTCACGCAGGTAGAGGCGGGCGGCGGGATCGTCGGCCGGAACGCCCTTGAGGAAGACGCTGCCGCCTTCCGCATGTAGCCTCGCAGCCACCCCCGGCATGATGCCCCGCTCCGCGGCCTCAGCCTTGAGCACCGTCCCAAACCGGGCCTCCACGGCTGCCAGCACCTCACCGGGAAGGTCCTCCCACCGCCGTTTCCTCACGCTATATCGCCTTCGGGGAGTCGTGGCAGCCCTGGTGGCACTGGCTGCAGTCACCGGTCGTCTCCCAGAGGACTGGGTCGACGGTCAACCCAGCCTGCTCCATGGCGGCCACGGTAGCCCGGATACCGGCCCTTCCGGTGCGGATGTCGCCCCGGTCGTCGGGCGTGTGGTGGATGAACCGACCCGCGACGCGGTGGCAGAACTCGGCGTACTCGCTGGTGTAGAGGACGAAGGCGTGCCATCCCACGTCCACGGCCTTGGACGGGGCCAGACCGGCACCGGGGTTGAGTGCGCAGGCCGTCAGGAAGGCCAACGCCTGGGTCAGGACGCGCTCGGCCTCATCGGTGCCAACGTGCCTTTCGTGGACGATCCGGGCGACCAACCGGCCGAAGAGATCGGTGCTGATCAGCGTCCTCGGGTCGGTGACGACTGGAGACGGATGCGCTGCCGTTACGGACAAGGGCTGCTCCTCATCTTGAGTGGCGGGCGGCGGTCTGCGGCCGTCCTGCCTGCGGAACTCCACAACGAGGACGTTAAAGAGCCGATCGCCGACCGCGCCAGAGGCTTGCGTGAGCTTGCGCATGAACTCAGAGAGCCGCGATCGCGGCCATGATCAAGCTGCGGGCCGCCCGGCCATGAACCGCCATCGAGGAGAGCTCGGAGAAGGTCCTCCGGTACAGGTCGAGTTCGCCGGCCTGCCGCACCGTGATCTTGGCGGAGACGGTCTCGATGACAACCTGCTCCTCGTCCAGTATCCAGAACCCCTCGACCGGCCACATGTCGCGGAAAACAGAGAACGGAATAATTCCGAGTGCCACTGACGGCAAAGTCATTGCGTCCAGCAGATGACCCAACTGCCCGGCCATCACATCGATGTCTCCAAGACTCGTACGCAGCACTGACTCCTCAATGACGACCGCGAACCGGTGACCGCCGCTGTAGAGCAGTCGCTGCCGCTCGACCCTCGCCTTCGCCGCCTCATCTCCGGCGTCCGGAAGCGAGAAGAAGTCGGCTATTCGGGCAAGAAGCGCACTTGCATATGCCTCGGTCTGCAAAAAGCCCGGCACGACGCCAGGCTCGTAGATCCGAAAACTAGCAGTCTGTTCCCACAACGGCATCACGGCGTCCTGCAACCGCTTCAAGCCGCCACGCTGCATACGCCGCCACTCCACGTATGCGGAATCGAGTCGGCGGTTGATGGAAATGAGTTCCGCCGAAACCCACTCATCCACCCCACAGGCCACGCACCATGCCTTGATGTCGGAATCCGCTACGGCCTGTTTACCACTCTGCATTCGGCTGCATTTGGACTCATGCCAGCCGCACGCGGCCGCCACCTCACGGGCCGACAGGCCGGAATCCAGGCGGATCTCCCGCAGCCGAGCGGCTAGGGCCTCGCGGGCCTGCTGGACAGACGATGAAGGATGGATTGGCATGGATGGACGTCAGGAGGGCCGGTACTCGCTGTGGTCGATCGCTCGCTCCCACACCGCCGCGAAAGCGGTTGAGCACAACGTGACCAAAGACCGATCGCGGGTCACTTCATTACCAGCCCACTCACCGTCACCAGAGAAATGGTTCCATACGAGGACGGCGGAATCAAAGATCCAGAAGTCGGTCGGCGGCGTCACAAGGCCGACCGTCCGTTGGCGAGGCAGCCACCGCACCTGCTCCCCCGCCGTCAAGTTAACCGGAGCCGTACATTCCCATAGCCATCGACTGTAATCGGAGAGCGGCTCAGAAATAATCCGCGCTCGCCGGATAGCAACCCCTCTTGCAACCGCCTTGCCGATGATTGATATCCACCACTCATCGTTGGCGTCTGGGGACACGATCCCGGTTTCACGCCACTTCACGAAAGAAGCGTCCGCCATATAGGCATCACGCAACTCCAGGTGGACGGCGGAATCGATCGCTGCGGCGAGAAGGTCTTCAAACCTCTCGTTGGTCAGCGGCGTCCCCATCGAGCGCCTCCAAGGCCTTCAATATCATCGGCTTCATACGCGCGGGAACCCGTACCGAAGACTCGTTCTCAGCCGTACGGCTGTAGGACGAGATCTCAGCCAGCACGGCCGCATCAATCTCCGTCCACCCCTGGATGACGAGTTCGCCGCTCGCACGGTCCAGGAAAATGGCGGGCGAGCCCTGGTTCTTGCTGGTGTCATCCTTGCCGTAGAACTCCAGAGCCATACTGACCTCCGGCACCCGCGCATGCGTCGGCTTGCATGCAACTGGGTCGATCCTCCGCTTCGCGGCCCCCAGCGGTCAAGCGTCCGGCAGACGGCGAAGGGAAGCGCTCACCACGATGGGAGAGGAGAGTCACCTACAAGACCGGTGCTCGGTCCGCATGCTTTTCGTCTTCGCCCCAGACCGCGCTGCGATCTTCCTGGTGGCTGGGGACGGAAGCCGGGCACTGGCGCGCTGGTACGACGAGGCGATCCCATTGGCGAAGCCCGCTGCGCCGAGTACCGGGGCCGTGAAGGACAAGAAGGCCGGACGATGAGCACCGGATGCCGCTGGCAGGACAACAAGGTCGAACAGTCACGTAGCCACGCACGTGTCAACCACGCCCCCGATCGTCGATTCGAAGTCGCAGCGCGCGTACGCTCCGGATCTTGGTGGGTGGCGTTTACCTGCGGCTTTGGCGCCTGGGTTAGCATCGTCCCCTGATGCGTCATCGTTCCCGCTCCTGGGTTCGTCGGCGGCTGCGGTCGCTGGCTTGGCTGGAGCTGTTCAACGTGCCGCTGCAGGCCGTGATCTGGTTCGGCGTCCTCGGCTTGCCGGTGACGGCGGCGAACCTGACGGGCTTCACGATGTTCGCGGTCCTGCTCGTGGTGGGGGCCGGGTATTGGCTGGCCAAGCTGCGGCAGGTTTCGGGTCCTGGTGCGTCTCTGCCCGGTGCTCGGGTCTTCGCGGTGGCCCGCATCGCCATTGCCCCGCTTCTCGCGGTCGGGGTGCTGTCCACCATCGGGTGGGTGGTCGCCGCTCCGGGCGCGGGCAGTTGGCCGGGGCTGGGCTTCGCGCTGTTCGCGGTGCTGGAGTACGTGAACTACTTCCACGTCCAACTCATGTACGACACGGTCGAGGATGTCCGCTACCTGCGCTCACACGGCCTGCGACGTGCGCACCTGGCCCGCGACCTCACCGTCCGCCACAGGTCACGTCAGCGTGGACGGGAGACGGCGTTCGACACCGCAGCGGAAACATCCATCCACCGCTGACATGACGGAGTGGTGCGTGCTCTCCGCAGGCACATCCCTCTCACGACTCCACGCGGGCCTGGCACAATTGCCCCAGGCAGCCGCCCCTGTGCTCCCGTCCCCACGGCCGCCTCAAGGAAGCGGATGCGGTGAGGCGATGGTCAGGCGCTGCCGTCGACGTCCCAGTCGTAGCGTCCAGCCTTCACCTGAGCCGTGAAGCCAACCCAGGCTTCGGGAGCGTAGGTGAGATGCCCGGCTTCGGGCGCTTTGCTGTCGCGCACACCAATGCCGACTGCGAGATCGGCGACTTCGACACAGTCACCGCCAGCGCCGTTGCTTCGAGTGCTTTTGCGCCATACAGGGTGGGATACGTCCGAGAGTTGCATGCCCCGCACCTCAGTGTCTTCCGTCGTCGTGTGCGTCACGCCATGCTGTCGGCTACGCGTGCGATGAGCTCCTGCGAGTCGCCCGGTCGCAGGGCGGCTGCACGCAAGTGGTCAAATGCCAGGCTATACCGCTCAATCTCATGTGGCTTCTCCAGATACAGCCCGCCTGTCTGTCCTTCCATGAAGACGACTTTGGGATCCGTCGGCTCAGGGAAACCCAGGATGGTGAAGGCGCCGCTCATCGCCGGGTGAGCACCCGCGTCGAACGGGAGTACCTGGAGGGTGATGTTCGGCCGCGTTGCCATGTCACGAAGGTAAGCGAGTTGCGCTCGCATGGCTTGATCTCCCCCGACACGACGGTGGATCACCGCCTCGTTGAGGACGGCCCAGAACTTGGGAGCGTCCGATGCGGTGAGGCGCGCAGTACGAGCCATCCGGAGTTCGACACGCTTATCAATCTCCGCTCCGTCCTCGGCGGGGAATGCCTCGAAGACCGCGCGGGCGTAGTCAGCCGTCTGGAGCAGGCCGGGGATGTGCTCAGACTCGTACTTGTCCATGGTCACGGCGTCCGACTCCAGGCCAACGTAGACCTCGAACCAGGGCGGGATGGCCTCGCCGTAGCTGTGCCACCAGCCCTTCTGCCGAGCTTCGCGGGCGAGCGTCAGCAGGACCTCTCGCGCTTCGTCTTCGACCGCGTACACGTTCAGCAAGTACTTGACGTCACGTGGCAGCACACCGACGCGAGCGTTCTCAATGCGGCTGATCTTCGCGTTCGACCACTCCAACCGTTCGGCGACCTCGTCCAGGGTGAGTCCCAACGCTTCCCGATGCCGGCGCAGCTCGCCCGCGAGCCTGCGGCGCTTCACCGTTGGAGTACTCCTTGCGATCATCTCCATACCCCTTGTAATCAGCAATCTGCATCTGTAATTTACTGGTGCAAGTGACCGTCACTCAAAGCATGCCACTGCTGGCAGAGAGTGCGCAGGCGAACACCACCGCTGAGTGGTCGGTCAGGGAGGAAACAGAGCGGCCCCGGGCCGGTGGTGCAAGCACCGGCCCGGGGCCTTGACCCGACTGACAAGGAGTCGGACCCATGGTGAACCTACCCAACTGCTCACCTTCCGGGGAGCGCGGGAACGTGATGTCGGTGCCGCTGGAGACGGCTCAGCGGCTGGAACTGCTGGTCAGGCTGATGGTCGGCCTGCGCAGCCTCGGGCGTGGCTCGGTGCTATACCTCGACGGGCGGGCTGAGCCCGTCCTGTCTGTGCCGGTGCTGTCGCGGCGGCGGTCGCTGGCGGTGCTCGTCGTCCAGGACGGTGGCGGGTGGTCCTACCTGTGGGACGCCGTCCACCGGACCCCCGCCGGTGCAATGCAGATCGCGGCCGAGCAGATCGCCGGGGTCGCGCGGTGATCGTCTGGGACGAGAAGCACGTGGAGCGGGTGTGCTCGGACGGTGCCGTGGACGTCCGGGAGGTTCGGGCTCGGGTGCTGCGGACGGTGACCCGATGCGCCGACGGGTTCGATCTGGACGATGTCGACCTCCTCGTCTGCGAGATCGCGACCAACGCCGTCCGGCACAGCGCGAGCGGCCGACCCGGGGGTGGGCTGCGGGTGACCGTGCTCGTGGCGGCCGGGCGGCTGCGGGTCGAGATCCAGGACGACGGCGGCTCGGAGGGGCGTCCGATGATCCCTGCCGAGGGCTCGGCGTGGGACGAGTGCGGGCGCGGGCTCCTCATGGTGAGCGAGCTGGCCGATCGGTGGGGTGCGCTGCGCGGGGAGGACGGACGCCACACGGTCTGGTTCGAGGTCGTCTCGTGACGGTCGTGCGGTGGCTGCGCGGTGCGTGGCCTGTGTGGCGGTGCGGGTCATGCCAGGACGAGCGTTGGCCCGTCCGAGAACTGCTTCCGGAGTCGCGGCCGGAGGTGGTGTTCCTCTTCGCGGGCGTTGGCCCCCAGGCGCGCAAGGCGTTCGAGATGCTGCCGGGTGAGGTGCGGGCGTGGCGGACGCTTGCGGAGATGGAGGCCGCGCGGTCCCGGGTCTGGTCGCGGGACGGCCGGGTGTGGGACGCGGGCGTTTCGGCCGGGCGGGCTGAGGCGTACCGGGCGGCGGCCGAGCAGCTCGAAGACGTGCTGATCGAGTCCCTCGACCTCTGGGACGAGTACGAGCGGCAGGTCGGCGAGGACACCTTCAGTTGAGCCCTGACCTGCGGCATGCTGCTCTCGCGGGGATGCGGAGCGGCATGCCGCAGGAGCGGGCCGCTAGGTGGTTCGGAGCGTGTAGGTGCCGTTGTGGTGCTCGTAGACGGGGTCTGTGGTGTTGCGGGCCGTTTCGCGTAGGGGGCGCTTGATGACCTTGTTGGTGGGGGTGCGCGGCAGGGCGTTCACCACGCGGATGTAGCGCGGCGTCCACTTCGTACCGAGGTCGGGCTGAGCCTGGAGGAACGCCGCGAAGGAGTCCGGGGCGAAGGATTGATCCGGGGCGAGGGCTACGGCTGCCATTACCTGGTCGCCTACGTGGTCGTCCGGGACGGCGTAGACGGCTACCTCTGCGAAGGCGTCGTAGCGGGCCAGGAGGCGTTCGACGGGGGCTGCGGCGAAGTTCTCGCCGTCCACGCGTAGCCAGTCGTCGTTGCGGCCGGCGAAGTACCAGTATCCGTCGGTGTCGCGGTAGGCGAGGTCGCCCGACCACGTCCAGCCGTTGCGAACACGCTTCGCCGTGGCCTCGGGATTGTTGTAGTAACCCTCGAACTTGCCCGCCCCGTTGGTGTCGACGATTTCGCCGATCGCTTCTTCTGCGTTGAGGAGCGTGCCGTGGGCGTCGAACTTAGCCGGCGGGCACTCCTGGAGTGTGTCAGGGTCGATGACCAGGGTGCCCGGCTCCGCGACGCCCAGGGAACCCGACGGCGTGCCGGGGACGCGGTTCAGGCGGATCTCGCCTTCGCTGGAGCCGTACGAGTCGATGACCGTGCAGCCGAAGCGGCGAGCGAAGTCTTCGATGTCACGTTCGTTCGCCTCGTTACCGAAGGCGATGCGGAGAGTGTTGTCGGCGTCGTCCGGCTTCTCCGGAGTGGCCAGGATGTAGTTGAGCGGCTTGCCGACGTAGTTGAAGAACGTGACGCCGTAGCGGCGGACGTCCGGGAGGAAGCCCGAGGCTGAGAACTTGCGGCGCAAGGCGATACGACCGCCCGTTGCCACGGCAGGGGCGATGCCCGCCATCAGGGCGTTCGAGTGGAACATCGGCATGACCACGTAGAACACGTCGTCGCGCGTCAGTGACCGGCGGTCGCGTTGCTGGACGGCAATGCGTCCAAGCCTGCCCTGGGTGCAGATCACCGCCTTGGGGGCCGATGTCGTCCCCGAGGTGAAGACCAGTGAGAAGACCGTCTCGGGTGTGACCGGGAGGACGTCCGCCAGAGATGTCGTTGCCAGACGATCGGCGTAGGCAGCCGTGTCGATCGTCAGCGTCGGGACCTCCACCAAACCGTCCAGCAGCGGTTCCCGGGACGTCTCCGTGACCAGAAGCGCACAATCAGTGTGGGCGATGTCGCGAGCTAGTTCAGCACCCCGCCGCGTGGGGTTCAGTTCGACGACCGGTACACCCGCCAACGCTGAGCCCAGAAGCCAGAACAAATGCTCCGGGCCGTTCTCCAGGAAGAGGCCGACATGTCCGCCCGCCGAACGAGCCAGGGTCGCGCGACGCTGGGACTCTTCGATGACCTCGCGCCATGTCCAGGACGCGTCCTCGAAGTTCAGAGCCGGTCGTTCGTCGTCCGCGCGGGCCGCGATCAGTTCGGCGAACGTGACCTCGTGGCTCGGGCGGTCGTCCTGCAGCGCGGGCATCGGTACTCCCTAGGCGCGGTGGGGGCGGTTCGTCCAGCCCTGGTCGTCGGCGCGGACGAACCAGCCGGACGCGGCGAGCGTGCCGCCGTCCACCGGGATCGTGTGGCCGGTGACGAAACGGGCGTCATCAGAAGCAAGGAACGCGACCACGGCTGCGTAGTCGTCCGGCTCGCCGAAGCGGGCCAGCGGAACCCAGGTGTGCTCCAAGCCCTCGTCGTAGCCGCGCCGCATCCACTCGACCGGAGTCTGTTCGGTGTTGGCCAGGTCGGGGGCGATCGCGTTGACGCGCACCCCGTGTCGTCCGACCGCTACGGCGAGGCTCCGGGTGAACGCCGACACACCCGCGTTGAACGCCGAGTACACCGGGTGCTGCGGGATCCCGCGGAACGCCTCGACCGTCGAGTTGTTGACGATGCTGCCGGCACGCTGCTCGATCATGGTGGGAAGCAGCGCGTGAGTCAGTTTGAAGACGTGCAGCAGGTTCAGCTCATAGAGCCGCTGCCACTGGTCGGGCGTGCTGTCCTGGAAGGACGGGGAAGCCGGACGGAAGTCGCCCACGTTGTTCACGAGCACGTCCACCCGGCCGGGAACAGCCGCCGCGACCCGCTCGACCGTCTCGTCCTCGACGATGTCGCCGATCACCGTGACGCACCGGCCGCCCGCCTTCTCGATGCCGGCCTGGGCTCGGGCGGCGGCGTCCGCGTCGATGTCGTTCAGGACCACCAGGTCACCGCCGGCGGCGAGGCGGCGGGAGATCGCCCCGCCGATGCCGAGCGCGCCGCCCGTGACGACGCTTACACGTTCAGCCATGGCGCCACCTCCGGACGGGACGGGTCTCGATCGAGTCGATGCGCTGCTCGCGCCGGGCGATCCGCCAGGTCTGGCCGTCCAGCCGGTAGATGTCGGTGTACCGGCAGTGCCAGACGAGGTCGGACACCGTGCCGTCCTCGCGCGAGGTCATGTGGTGGGCGACGCAGGCGATCTCGCCGCTCGCCGTGCCGGGCTCCGGCCCCACATCGAAGACCTGCCCCGCGAGCGCGTGGAAGGTCACCGGGATCTGGTCCAGTACCGACAGCGTCGCAGCGATCTCCGGACGCCCGGTGAACGTGCGGACCGGGTCGAGCTCGTCGGGAGCGTCCGGCAGGACGAGTACGGCGTCCTCGGTGAACAACTCCCGCATCGCGTCGATCTCGCGCCGGTCGGCGTACAGCGCGTACCGGGCGACCAGATCGCCGAGGGCGATCTGGTCCACGACTCCCAGCGTCATGCCAGGCCCAGGCGCTCGGCGCAGGCCGACAGCTCGTCCTTCGCCTCGTTCAAGTCAGTAGTCGGCGCACCGCGCAGAACGAGCCGCCCCGCCCCAAGCCCAGCAAGCTTCTCCGCCTTCTCCGGTGTGACCGCCGACAGCGAATGGCCGAGCGTCAGCTCCAGCGCCTCCGGGTCGCGGCCGTTCTTCTCGGCCTCCTCCCGCATCAGCGCGACGAGCGAACGAAGCTCGTCCCCCGCGACGCCCAGCGGTTGAAGACCGTCGCCGTAGCGGCCGGCGCGGCGCGCGGCGGCCTTCGTGTGGCCGCCGACATGAATGGGCACGCCGCCCTTCTGGACGGGCTTCGGGTAGCTCATCGCCCCCTCGAACCGGAAGAACTCCCCGTCGTGCGAAGCCCCCGAAGGCGCGGTGTCGGCCCACAGTTTCCGGAGCACTTCGAGCTGCTCGTTGCCGCGCCGTCCCCGCGAGTCGAAGCCGGCGCCGCACGCCTCGATCTCCTCGCGCATCCAGCCCATGCCGACGACCAGCCGCAGCCGTCCGCCCGACAGGGCGTCGATCGTGGCGAGCCGCTTGGCCAGCACCACCGGGTGGTGGTTCGGGAGGACGAGCACGCCGGTGGCGAGCCCGATCCGCGACGTCCGCCCCGCGAGGAACGCGAGCAGGTCCAGCGGGTCGGGGATGTCCAGGTCGTCGGCGAGTTCCATGCGGCCGGACGCGTCGTACGGGTAGACGCTGGAGTAGCCGCTCGCCACCACCGCGTGCTCGACCGCGCCCACCGACTCGAAGCCGCAGGCCTCGGCGTGCCGGACGTACGCGCCGATCCACGCGGGATCGGCGGTGACGCCCGCCGCCACGGGGAGCAGGACGGCGTACTTCATTCAGAACCTTTCGTGAGTGCGGCGGCGCGCCCGGCGCGGCGGCCGAAGAACGTGCCGTCGCCCAGGGACGTCCCGCTGATGTAACCCTCGCCGTGGATGCCGGAGGCCGTGCGCCCCGCCGCGTACAAGCCGGGGATCGGCTCACCCGAGTTGTTGCGGACCTCGCCGTCCACGGTGGTGTCGAGGCCGCCGAGCGTGAAGCCGCCCGCGCCCGTCCCGGCGCCGTGCTTGCCCGCGCCGAAGAACCCGTCGCGCGGGTCGATCGCCGCGAACGGCCCCTTCAGCGGACGCAGCCACCTGGCGTCCTTGTGGAAGTAGGGGTCCTCGCCCTTCTCCGCGTACTGGTTGTACGTCTCGACGGTCTGCTCCAGCGAACCGGGCGGCAGGCCGAGGGACTCCTCCAGCTCCGCGACGGTCTCCGCCGCGTGCGTGGGCCGGACGCCCCACATGTCGGCCTCGTCGATGTCGTCGTGCCCGGCCTCGTCGATGATCGCCCAGTAGGGGCCGGGCTGGTGCTGGACGGCCCGGTGGCTGAACAGGCCCGGGTAGACGTCCTCGTTGATGAAGCGGCGGCCGAGTCCGTCCACGAGCATGCCCCGGCAGATGACGGCGGGGTTGGCGGTGAGCGCGATCTCCACCGCCGCCATGCGGCGGGTCGCGGCGCCGGCCGCGGTCGCCATACGGATGCCAGAGCCGTCGCTGGTGCCGTCGCTGACCTTGTCGTGCCCGAGCAGCACCGGGGCGTGGTCGGCGAGCATCTCCTCGTTGTCGACGAACCCGCCGGACGTCAGGATGACGCCCCTGCGCGCCCGGTAGGTCACCGTTTCGGAGAACTTGCGCGCGACGACGCCGACGACACCTCCGCCGTCCACGACGAGGTTCGTGGCGTAGGTGTCCTGGTGGGTGACGGCGCCCGCCTCGGCGACGGCCGCGATCAGCTTCTCCATCAGGATCCCGCCGGCGAACATCGGCGTCTCCGGGCGGTGCCCGCGCGGCGCGGGCCGGGCGATCGTGTTGTACGGCCAGGCGTTCTCACCGAGCCACATCAGGCCGTCCTCGGTGTACGGCATCCAGCCCGGCGCGTCGAACAGGGTCTCCTTGAACGGGACGCAGCGGGCGCGGAACCACTCGAAGTGCTCCACGCTCCCGTCGCAGTACAGCCGCAGCTTCTCCTCGTCGGCGTGCGGGCCGAGCGCCGCCTTGAGGAAGGCGAACATGTCGTCCGGCGTGTCGTCGAAACCGCACGCCTTCTGCACCTGCGTGCCGCCGCCGAGGTACAGCTCCCCGCCCGACTGCGCGGACGTCCCGCCGGGGCCGCTCGACCGTTCCAGGACGAGCACGTCCGCGCCCGCCGCCGCGGCCTCGTAAGCCGCGGCGGCACCGGCCGCTCCGAAGCCGACCACCAGCACGTCGCACTCGTGGTCGAACTCCACCTCCGCGGCGGCGACCGGCTCCACCGAAGCCTTCGCCATCGGCGTCAGCCCTTCGCGGGCGGCACGAACGCGGCCAGCGGCTCCGACCCCGACCAGTCGTGGCCCCAGTAGCTGTCCTTCGTGATCTCCTCGGCGGTGTAGTACGTCTCGTCCACGAGCATGCCCTCGCAGCCGTACTCGATGTCCCACCCGCCGGGCGCCCGGACGTAGAACGACACCATCTTGTCGTTGGTGTGCCGGCCCAGCGTCGACGAGATCGAGAAGCCCTTCCCCTTGACGGTGTCGAGCGCGATGCCGACCGCGTCGAGGCTGTCGACCTCCACCATCAGGTGGACGAGGCCGGGGGCGCCGTCGTGCGGCGCCGGGCAGACCGCGAGGCTGTGGTGCCGCTGGTTGACGCCCATGAAGCGGATGCGGACCGCGCCGCCGCCGACCTTCATCGCGCCGCGCGGCAGGAAGCCGAGCACCTCGTTGTAGAAGGCGATGTTCGCGGCGAAGTTCGGGGTGGGCAGCACGACGTGGCCCATGCCCATCGCGCCGGTGACGAACTTCTGCGCGAAGCCGGTGCGGACGGGGCTGTGGTCGAGCACCGGGCCGAAGAACACCTCGACGGGGGTGCCGCCCGGGTCGGTGAACGCGATGACCTCCTCGGCGTCGCGTTCCGCCGCCTCCTTGGCGGTCAGCGCCGTGACGGCCGTCCCGGACTTCTCGACGGCCTCGCGGACGGCGGCCAGCGCGAACTGGTCGCGGACCTCCCAGCCCACGGCCAGCACCTTGTCGGAGTCGCCGGGCACCAACTGGAGGCGTGACCGGCGCTCGTCCATGCGCAGGTACAGGCCGTCGGGGTTCGGGCCGCTGCCCTCGGCGAATCCGAGCCCGTCGAGGGCGAACTCGCGCCAGCGGTCGATGTGCTGGGTCTGGACCTTGAGATAACCCAGCCCTCGGATCTGCGTCACTGTCCTGGATCCCTTCGATTTCGCGGCCCGCGCAGCGGCGGTCCATGCTCAACCTGCCAAACCGCGTGGTCGGCCGCCCGGACCTTCCCGCTGAGTGAGAGTCGCGCGGCGGCCCCGGCCGGACGACCGGCGAGGATCGTGGGATGACAGCAACGAGACCGGTCGCGCTGGTGACCGGGGCGAGCCGGGGAATCGGCCGGCGGACGGCGCTCGCGCTGGCCGCCGCCGGGCACGACGTCGCGTTCACCGCGCGGACCGTCGAAGAGGGCGAGGGCCGGATACCGCCGCGGCACGGCACGGGCGGCGCCATCCCCGTCCCCGGCAGCCTGGCGCGGACGACGGCGGAGATCGAGGCGCTCGGCGCGCGGGCGCTGCCCGTCCGGATGGACCTGCTGGACCGGGCGAGCGTCCGGGCCGCCGCGCGGGCCGTGCTGGACGCCTGGGGCCGCATCGACGTCCTGGTCAACAACGCGGTCGCGCACATCGCGGGCACCCACGAGCGGTTCCTCGACCTGGACGTCGACGTCGCCGAGCAGACCGTCACCGGCAACTATCTGCACCAGATCGTCCTGCTCCAGGCCGTCCTCCCGGCGATGCTCGGCCAGGGCGGCGGGACGATCGTGAACCTGTGCTCTGGGTCGGCGACCAGCGACCCGCCCGGACCGCCCGGCGAGGGCGGCTGGGGGGTGGCGTACTCGGCGTCCAAGGCGGCGTTCGGGCGGCTCGCCGGCGCGATCAACGCCGAGTACCGGGAGCGCGGCGTCCGCGCGTTCAACCTCGACCCCGGTTTCGTGGTCACGGAGGCGGGCGCCGCGCGCGGCGGTCTCGACTCCCTCAAGGACAAGGGCTTCGAGGCGACGCCCGAGGAGGCTCCGGGCGCCGCCGTCGTCTGGCTTGTCACGAACCCGGAGGCCGAGGGCTTCCTCGGCAGGGTGATCTGGACGCCCAAACTCGTCGAAGACCTGTCCCTGCTCCATTGACGGTCCCTGCTCCGTTGACCTGCGGCGTGTTGTCGTTAAGAGGGCGCTCTTAACGACAACACGCCGCAGGTGAACGAGGCTCGCCGGTCAGATCATGGAGCGCATCGGGCCCTGGGGGGGCTCTATGTCCAGGTCTGTCAGGGCGCTCACGTGGTAGACCGAGCCGGGCACGTGGATCGCGTGGGCCAGGCCGACGTGGGCGTCGCGCCAGAAGCGCTGGATGGGGTTGTCGTTCCGCATCGCGTTGCCGCCCGACCGGACCACGATCTCGTTCATCGCCTGCACCGCCCGCCACGCGGCGCGCACCTGGGTGCGGCGGCCGGCGGCGCGTTCGGCGAACGTCGGGACGTGCCCGGCGGCGACCATGTCGTACATGCGCGAGCAGTTGTCGAGCAGCGCGGTCCGGGACGCCTTGATCTCCTCGGCGGCCTCGCTGATCGCGTACAGCACGTACGGGTCGTCCTTGATCTTGGTGCCGGTGATCTGGACGCGGTTGCGCTGGTAGGCCAGGTGGTGGTGCAGCGCGCCCTCGGCGATGCCGATCACCGCGGAGGTGATGCCGAGCGGGAACACGCAGGAGAACGGCATCAGGTAGGACGGGTTGGTCAGCCCGGCCTCGCGCGGCGCGGAGCCGTCCACGACCTTGGTGTACTCCAGGGTGCGGTAGGCCGGGACGAAGGCGTCCTTGACGATGATGTCCTTGCTGCCGGTGCCCCTGAGCCCGGCGACGTCCCACGAGTCCTCGACGATCTCGTAGTCGGAGCGGGGCAGGATGAGGTGCAGCGACCGCGGCGGCATCGCCATCTTGCCCTCGTCGTCGCCGAGCATCCCGCCGAGGAAGATCCAGTCGCAGTGGTCGGTGCCGGAGGAGAACTGCCAGCGGCCGTTGAAGACGTAGCCGCCGTCGACCGGGCGGGCGATGCCCATCGGCGCGTACGGGGACGCGATCCACGTGTCGGGGTCCTCGCCCCAGATCTCCTCGCGGACCTTCGGGTCGGCGTAGGCCATCTCCCACGGGTGGACGCCGACGATGCCGGCGATCCAGCCGGTGGAGCCGTCCAGGGAGGCGACGCCCATCACGGTCTCGGCGAACTCGCGGGGGTGGACCTCGAGGCCGCCGTACTCCTTCGGCTGGAGCAGCCGGATCGCGCCGGCCTCCCGCAGGATCGACGCCGCCTTGTCGTCCAGCCGGCCGAGGGCCTCGTTGGCCGGGCCGAGCTCGCGGATCTGCTCCGCCCTCTCCATGATCGTGTCAAGCACGCGGTTCGCCATCGCCTGTCTCCCGTGATGTGTTTCAGCCGTCGTAGGTGATCTTCAGCCGGTCGGTGACCGGCCTCGCCTGACAGGCGAGGATGAGGCCGTCGGCGAGATCCTGCTCGTCGAGGACCGAGTTGGCGTCGAGAGTGACCTCGCCCTCCAGCTTCACGCAGGCGCAGGCCGAGCAGTTGCCCTCCCGGCAGGAGAACGGGGCGTCGACGCCGGCGCGCAGCAGCGCGTCGAGGAGCCGCTCGGACTTGGGCCACGGGACGGTGCGCGTCTCGCCGTCCATCTCGACCTCGATCTCGCCGGCGTCCCCGGTGTCCGCGGGGGCCTCCTCGGGCTCCTCGAACGGGTCGCCCTCCAGCGAGAAGAAGCGCTCGACGTGGACGCGCATGCCGAGATCGGTGAACGTGGCGGTGGCCAGGTCCATGAAGATCTCCGGCCCGCACACGAACGCCTGCCGACCGGTGTACGGTCCGGCCAGGGACCGCAGGACGGCGGGCGTCGGCAGCCCCTGCACCGACTCCAGGATGTGGACGACCGTGAGCCGTCCGGGGTGCGCCTCGGTCAGCGCCCGCAGCTCGGCCGCGAAGATGACCGACCGTTCGTCCCGGTTCGCGTAGAGCAGCGCCACCTTGCCGCTCCCGCCCGCCAGGCACGACTTCAGGATCGACATCACCGGGGTGATGCCGCTGCCGCCCGCGACGAGCAGCAGGTCCTCGTCCAGGGAGGACGGCGTGAACGTGCCCGCCGGGCGGAGCACCTCCAGCGTGTCGCCGGCCGTGACGTTGTCGCAGATCCAGTTGGACCCGAGACCGCCCGCGACCCGCTTGACCGTGACCTTCAGCCGGTCGTCGGTGAGCGGGGAGCTGCACAGCGAGTAGCAGCGCGCCGCCCAGCCGTCCCCGGCCGGGACCCGGACCGTGAGGAACTGGCCGGGCCGGTAGCCGAACCGGTCCCGGTCCCCCTCGGCGGGTTCGAGGACGAGCGAGTGCGCGTCGGCCGTCTCCTGGACGACCTCCACCACCCGCGCCTTCAGAGCCGTCATGACCGTTCCGCGGCCTTCCCAGCGGCGTGCCGCGCCGCGATGTAGCCGAACACGATGGACGGGCCGATCGTCGCGCCCGGCCCCGCGTACTCGTTGCCCATCACCGAGGACGACGAGTTGCCCGTCACGTACAGGCCGTCGATGACCGTGCCGTCCTCGCGCAGGACGCGGGCGTGCTCGTCCGAGACCAGGCCGCCCTTGGTGCCGAGGTCGCCGACCTCCATCCGGAACGCGTAGTACGGGCCGCCCTCGATGACGTCCAGGTTCGGGTTCTCCAGGTTGGGGTCGCCGTAGTAGCGGTCGTAGGCGGAGTCGCCGCGGCCGAACTCGGGGTCCTTGCCCGCGCGGGCGTACCCGTTGAACGTCTGGACGGTCTCGCTCAGCGCCGCCGCCGGTACATCGATCTTCCCGGCCAGTTCGGCGAGCGAGTCCGCCTTGAACGCGATGCCCGCGTCGTAGAACGCCTTCGGGATCGGCGCGCCCGGCAGGATCTGCGCGAACGGGTAGCGGGCGCGTGCCTTCGCGTCCATCACGAACCAGCACGGGACGTGGCCGCCTTCGAGCTGGTCGTGGACGAAGTTGACGTAGGGGGCCGACTCGTTGGTGAACCGCTTGCCGTCCTGCGACACGATCACCGACCGCGGGATGCACCGCTCCGACAGCAGCGGGATGACCGCGCCCGCCGGGTGCCGGACGGCCGGCATCCACCAGGCGTCGTCCATCAGGTCGAGCGCGGCGCCGAGGCTCTCACCGGCGCGAATGCCGTCGCCGGTGAGCTCGCGGGCGCCCATCGCGAAGTCCTCCTGGCCGCCCTTCGGCAAGTACGTGTCGCGCATCTCCTGGTTGTGGTCGAAACCGCCCGTCGCGAGCAGGACGCCCTTGCGGCCGCGGATCCGCACCGTCTCGCCGTCGCGCTTCGCGACGATCCCGGTGACGCGGCCGTCCTCGTCGGTGACCAGCTCGGTCATGGTCGTCTTCAGCCAGAGCGGGACGCCGGCGTCCTTCAGCGCCATCCGCAGCCGGGCGGCGAGCGCGCGGCCGCCCGTCGCCATGTGGCGGCGGCGGACCATGTTGGACGACACGCGCCACGCCGCGACCAGCGACGCGCGCCGGCCCGCCCAGGTGCGCTTGGCCATCGCGAGGTCGTGGTAGTCCTTCGCGGTGATCCACAGGCCGAGCGGGCCCTTCATGCTGTTGGGCCGCTGGAACTTCTCGTCCTCGCCGAGCTTGCGGGTGTCGAACGGCTTGGCCTCGATGGACCGGCCGAGCGGACGGCCGCCCTCGTACTCGGGGTGGTAGTCGGCGTAGCCCTTCGTCCAGAAGAACTGCATCCACTTGCTCTTGCCGATGAGCTCCATCGCGGCGGGGCCGTTGTCGACGAACGCGTCCAGGCGCGCCGCCGGGACGCGGCCCTCGGTCAGCCGGTCGAGGTACCGGCGGATCGACTCGCGGCTGTCGTCGTGGCCGCGCGCCTTCAGCGTCGGGTTGTTCGGGATCCAGATGCCGCCGCCGGAGACGGCGGTGGAGCCGCCGAACCGCTTGCCCTTCTCGACGATCAGGGCGGACATGCCGGCGTCGTGCGCGGTCAGCCCGGCCGCCATGCCGCCGCCGCCGCTGCCGACGATGACGAGGTCGTACTCGTGGTCCCATTCCGGGGCGGCGTCGCTCATCCCTGCTCCTCGGTGGTCAGGAAGGCGAGGACGGCGCTCTCCCAGGCGGCCTTCTGTTCGATCATCACCCAGTGCCCGCAGTTCGGGAAGATGTCGACCTGGACGTCCGGGATCGTCCGCATCGGGATCAGCGCCATGTCGACGGGGCTGACGCGGTCGTCCCGTCCCCACGTGATGAGGGTCTTGGCCTTGAGCTTGTGGAGCATCGCCCAGTAGGGCGGCTCGTCGGACGCGGCCATCGCCTTCGCGCGGGCCGCCATCGCCTTCGACCCGTACATGCGGCGGGCGGCGGCGAGCGTGTCGGGGTCGGTGGCCTGCTGCCAGCGCTCCTCGATCAGCTCCTCCGTCACGACCTTCGGGTTGTAGACCATCGAGTTCAGCCACCGGACCAGGCCCTCGCGGGTCGGGTCGTCGGTGAACTCCGCCAGCAGCTTGATGCCCTCGCCGGGCGCGGGGCTGAAGACGTTCCGGCCGATGCCGCCGATCGTGACCAGGCGGCCGATGCGGTCGGGGTGCCCGAGCGCGACCTGGGTGGCGATGATGCCGCCCATCGAGTTGCCGATCACGTCGACCCGGTCGAGGTTCAGGCCGTCCAGGAAGCGGATCACGGCGCCGCCGGCCGCCATCATGGGGTGCTCGTCCGTCGGGTCGCTGACCCCGAACCCGGGGAACTCCAGGACCAGGCACCGGAAGCGCTCGGCGAACCGGGCGAGGTTGCCGCGGTAGTTCCGCCAGCCGGTCACGCCGGGGCCGGACCCGTGCAGCATCAGCAGGGGCGGGCCCTCTCCTGCCTCGTGGTAGCGCAGGACGCCCCGGTCGGTGGCGAGCTCGCGCAACGTCGACTCGTAGGTCAGCTCCGCAGGCATGATCTCCCAGTCCTTCGACGGTGGCTTGACGGGAACGTAATTCCGGTCGGGGCAAGGTAACCCGATGGATCCCGATCAGCGGGACGCGGGTCTCGCCGGGGCCTCCCGGGGCCGGTTCGGCACGCGCTTCCACTCAACGGGATCGGTACGCGCCGGCCCGCGGGGGCATGCCTACGTTTCAGGCTCACCGGCCACTTGACCGGCGACGCGCCCACCCTGCTTATTGGACCTTGCCGCTTATTGGGCATTGTTGTCGGAGATGTTGTTGTTGAACCTGGACGTCGACCACCGCGTCCCGCACCCAGCCCCGAGGTGAACAGATGCCAGCCGAGCCAGCGCTCACCGCAGACACCGGCCGCACACCGTCCGGCGCCGCCGCGTCCGACGCCGCCGCGCCCGACCCCGTGGAGTTCCGGAAGGCGATGGCGGAGTTCGCCACCGGGGTCACCGTGGTCACCGCCCTCGACGGCGGCGAGCCGGTCGGCTTCGCCTGCCAGTCGTTCGCGTCGGTGTCGCTGGAGCCGCCGCTGATCCTGTTCTGCGCGGACAAGCGCGGCCGGTCGTGGCCGCGGATCCGCACGGCGGGGCGGTTCTGCGTCAACGTGCTCGGCGAGGAGCAGCGGGAGCTGTGCGAGCGCTTCGGCTCCAGCCGGGGCACGAAGTTCGAGGGCCTGGACTGGGACGTGTCCGAGTGGGGCACCCCCAGGCTGCCGGACGTCCTGCTCGCCGTGCACGCCGTCGTCCACGGCGTGCACGAGGCCGGCGACCACGAGGTGGTGATCGGGCGGGTCCTGGACGTGGAGCGGCACGACAACCGGAACGGCGTGTGGCGGCGTCCGATGGTGTTCTTCCGCAGCCGGTTCGGCGTGGGCGAGCCCGACGCGCCGATCGCCCCCGACCCGTGGGGGCTCGGGGACCGGTGGGGCTGGGGCTGACGCCCCGCCCCCGCGCGGGTGCGGCCTCACATCCAGGTGCCGCGTCCGTCCACGGCGAGCAGCCGGTTCATCGTCTCCGGCGACCATGTCGACTCCTCGCCCGCCCGGTGGACGCCGCGGCGGGCACGCGGGCGCGCGGTCCCGGCCGCCGAGCCGGGGAAGAGGATCTGCGCGGTCTCGCGGGCCGCGGTGACCACCAGCGGCGCGACGTTCTCCAGCGGTGTCCGGATGTCGCCGGCCAGGGAGATGCCCGCGACCGGGCCCTCGTCGCCGCGGATCGCCGCCGCGACGCAGGCGATGCCGGCGAACGACTCGCCGCGCTCGAACGCCAGGCCGCGGCGCTGCCGGATGCGGTGCAGTTCCTGGTGCAGGGTGCCCAGCTCGCCGATGGTGCGGCTGGTGAACCGGCTGATGTTCTCGCCGAGCAGCGCGTCCACCTGCTCCGGCTCCAGCCACGCCAGCATCGCCTTGCCGAGCGCCGTGCAGTGCGCCGGGGCGCGGCCGCCGACCCGCGACGGCACGGAGGTGGCGAGCCGCCCGCCGAGCTTGTCCAGGTAGAGGACCTCGGCGCCGTCCAGCACGGCGAGGTGCGCGACGAGCCCGGTGGTGACCTGCAGCTCGTGCAGCAGCGGGGCCGCCGCCTCGCGGATCTTGCCGTGCCCGCCGTCCTGGCCGCCGAGGCCGAGGGCGCGCTGGCCGAGGCCGTAGCCGAACGAGTGGTGCGCGAGCCAGCGCTGCTTGACCAGCTGGTCCAGGATCCGGTGCGCGGTCGAGCGCGGCAGCCGCGTGCGGCGCGCGACGTCCTCCAGCGTCAGCCGGGCCGTCGGCCCGTTGAAGGCGTCCAGGATGAGCGTCATCCGCTCGATCATCGACGGCGGCGACTCCCGCCGGGCCGCTCGCAGCGCATCCGCCGTCATGGCCTCCGGCGCTGCTCCGCGCATCATCGCCTCGGTCATCGCACCTCCCAGAACCCGACTGAAATGAATTCTTGTTACCTGGAATGTAGCAACCGCTTGGTCTTCTGTGAAGAGGGGACGTAAGTCCAGGTCAGCGAAGTTTAGGATGCGAGAACCGGTGCGCGGGGCGTCCAGGACACCGTGATAGAACGTTTTCCTGCCAACGAGGGGAGCAACGATGCGTGTCGGTATCGTCACGCCGGTGGTGGCGCAGCCGCCCGGCAGCGCCGCCTGGGAGCGCGGCGCGGGGATCGAGGAGATCGCGGCGATCGCCGCGGCGGCCGACCGGCTCGGCTACCACCACCTCACCTGCAGCGAGCACGTCGCCGTCCCCGCCGAGGCGGCCGAGCAGCGCGGCGGCGTCTACTGGGACCCGCTCGCCACCCTCGGCCACCTCGCCGCCCGGACGTCCCGCATCCGGCTGGCCACGCAGGTCCTCGTGCTCGGCTACCACCACCCGCTCGCGATCGCCAAGCGGTACGGGACGCTCGACCGGGTCAGCGGCGGCCGCCTCACGCTCGGGCTGGGCGTCGGCAGCCTGGAGGAGGAGTTCGACCTGCTCGGCGCCCCCTTCGCCGGCCGCGGCGCGCGCGCCGACGACGCCCTCGCCGCCCTTCGGGCCTCCCTCGGGCGGCGCCTCCCCGAATACCACGGCCCGCACTACGACTACTCGGGGCTGGTCGTGGAGCCGCACGCCGTCCAGGAGCACGTCCCGCTGTGGATCGGCGGCCGCTCGGGGCGCTCCCTGCGCCGCGCCCTGACCGCCGACGGCTGGGTCCCGTTCGGCCTCCCGCTGAAGACCCTCGCCGAGATGCTGAGCGAAGCCGACGTGCCGCCCGGCTTCGACGTGGTCCTGGCTCCGTCCCGCCCCTTGGACCCCATGGCCGACCCCGAGGCCGCGGGCGCGGCCCTCACCAGGCTCCGCGACGCGGGCGCCACGATCGCCGGCGTCAGGTTCGCGTCGTCGTCCCCCGCGCACTACCGCGAGCAACTGGCGGCCCTGCGCGACCTGGCCGGGGCCTACGGCCTGACCTTCGAGGAGAAGCTGTGACCGTCGAATCCCGCCTCGCCGCCCTCGAAGAGCGCCTCCGCGCCCTGGAGGACGAACGCGAGATCACCCGGCTGATCCTCTCCTACGGCCCCCTCGTCGACAGCGGCTGCGCCGCCGACGTCGCCGCCCTCTGGGAGCCCGACGGCGTCTACGACGTGGACGAGATCCTCATGACCGGCCAGGCCGAGATCGACGCCATGGTCCGCTCGTCCAGCCACCAGCGCTGGATCGCCGGCGGCTGCGCCCACTTCGTCGGGCCTCCGCACGTCACCCTCGACGGCGACGAGGCCACCGCCGTCGGCTACACCCTCATGATCGTCAACAGGGACGGCTTCGCCCTGCGCCGCGCCACCGCCAACCACTGGCGCCTGCGCCGCACCGCCGGCGGCTGGCGCGCGGTGAACCGCACCAACCGGGTCCTGGACGGCCGCGAAGAGTCCCCCGACCTCCTGGCCTCCCACTTCCCCGACGCCGCCCGCCACCGCTGAGCGGCCGGACAGGCCGAGGCCGCGCCGGGGGCGGGTTCGGCCGGTGCGGTCAGGGGGTGTTGCCGCCGAACCACTCGCCGGCGTGCGGGCGGGAGTCGGCCGCGCCGGACGGGGCGGACGGAGGACGGCCGTCGCGGCGGGCCTCCAGGCGCTCCTGGAGTTCGGCCTCGATCCGCATCTCGTCCTCGCTCGGCGCCATCGCGATGACGATCAGCAGGATGGTCGCGACCGCGCCGACGCCGCCGACGAGGGGCAGGATGAAGTCGACGGCCTTGGCGCCGGTGGGGGCCGCGTCGCGGGCGTGCAGGTGCACGCGCATGGCGGCCATGCCGGTGTAGTGCATGCCGGTCACGGCGACGCCCATGATCAGCGCCGCGCCGGCCGTCGCCCACATGCCGCGGACCTTGAGCGCGAACCAGAGCGCGGCGGTGGCCGCCACCAGGGCGATCACCACCGACAGCGTCACGAGGGCGGGCTGGTAGCCGACGTCTGCGGACATGTTCATGGCCGCCATGCCCATGTAGTGCATGCTCGCCACGCCCGCGCCGGTGAGCAGCCCGCCGGTGATGATCAGCGGCGTGCCGGCGCCGGCGAAGCCCACCAGGAACAGCCCGATCGCGACGACCGCGATCGCGATGAGGCAGCTCAGCAGGGTGAGCGGCACGTCGTAGCGGATCTCGGCGTGCGGCACGCTAAAGCCGAGCATGGCGATGAAGTGCATCACCCAGATGCCGGTGCCGCCGATGGCCAGCGCCGCGAGGCCCAGCCAGGAGGCCCGTGACCGGCCGCTGGAGGCTCGCGCGCGGGCCGTGCACATCAGCCCGAGCAGCGAGCCGACGAAGGACATGAGATACGCGGCCACCGGTGTCAGCAGCCCGTAGGAGAAGTGGTGGACTTCCGCCATATGTTCCCCTCGGAACGGTCCAAAAAGTGATCGCCGCATCATGTCACGCTGATCAGCACGAATCGAACGCGGTTCCGGTGAGCGGGGAAGCGGATCGGCGGAACGTCAGGGGGTGATGGCCATGGCGGCAAGGATCCTGGCGGCCAGGTCCCGGTCCCCGGTGACGCGGACGGTGACCGCGTCGGGGGTGCAGCGGCCGGCGGTCAGGCGGACGTAGGTCTCCCAGTCCATGGCGAGCTCGGACGTGGGGTCGCCGGGAGCCGACGGGGCGGGGGCCGACGGGGCGCCGCGGCCGTTCTCGTCCACCGTGACTGCCGCCTGGAAGTCGGGCGGGCCGGTGATCGTGAAGGCCACGGAATCGCCGGGGGCGGCCTTCGCACGGCGGGCGACGATGAGGGGCAGGGCGGGGCTGAACAGGTTCCAGAAGCAGTGCGCCGCCGGCGCGTCCAGGTTGCCCGGACGGTCGACGGCGCGGCGGACGTCCTGCTCGTGCGTCCAGCAGTCCATGGCGCGGACCATCATCAGGCGGGAGTAGGGGCCGTCCCTGCCGTCCGGCATGGTGACGACGCGGTCGGGGTCCAGGGTGGGGAGCTGGACGAGGCGGCGCTCCAGGGCGTCCGCGAGCTCCGCCGCCACGGCCGGGCCCGGGAGGGGGCGGCGCGCGTGCACCGCCGCCTCCAGAGCCCGGCCGAAATCGTTGCGGAGGTACTGGAAATCGGGGACGTCGACGTCGGGGGAGGGTTCGCCGAGGAGCTGGAGCTCGATGCCCACCAGGTGGGACAGCTGGTCCTTGACCGTCCAGCCGGGGCATTCGGTCGGACGGTCCCAGTCGTCGCCGGTGAGCGTGCCGGCGAGCGCGAGGGTCGAACGGACCGTCTGCTCGTAGGCGGCGGTGTTGGCGCGCATCTCCTCGTTCATCCCCCGGAGCCTACGCTCCGAGCACGTTGCCGATGATGTCGGCGTAGGCGGCCTCGCCGCGGGCGTTCGGGTGCAGGGGTGCGGCCGGGTTGACGGGGACGTAGCCCTCGATCCATCGCTTGGACGACGACTGGCAGGCATCGTGGCCGGCGGACGGGGTGACGAGGTCGACGTAGGTGGCGCCGTGCGCGGCCGCCTGGTCGCGGATGACGCCGTTCATGGCGTTGACGGCGCCCTGCAGGAAGTTGGCGTCGGTCGGCAGGACGGGCTGGATGGGCCAGCAGCCGTTCCTCTTGATGTAGAGGCCGTATCCGGTCACGACGACGTGCGCCTTCGGGGAACGGGCGCGGATACCGTCCAGGACGGCGCTGAGGCGCGGGCCGAGGTCGGCGGTCTTCTGGGCGACCTCGGTCTCGAACTCGCCCTTGCAGGGGGTGGCGGTGGGGTCGAGGTTGATGCAGTCTTCGGCGATGCCGACGAGCCCGACGTCGTTGCCGCCGATGGTGAGCGTGACGAGGGTGGTGGACGCGGTGAGGGCGTCGAACTGGGGCGGGACCGTGCCGGTGTCGACGCCGGCGACGCTGGTGCTCTGCGGTTCGGTCATGTGCTTGGTCCGGGCGCCGCTGCAGGTGACGTCGTGCAGGTCGGCGTTGAGCGCGTCGGCGAGTTCGTGGGCGTAGTTGTTGGTGGAGCGCCCGCATCCGATCGGGCCGGTGATGTCGGGGATGAGCGGCCCGGAGGCCATCGAGTCGCCGAGGGCGACGTACTCCACCGTCGCCGCGTGGGCGGGGGCCGCGGCCAGAGCCGTTCCCGCGAGGACGAGTGCGCCGACCATGCCGTGCAACAGACGCTTCATGCCAACTCCCGGCGTCATGGACGATGTCGCCGTGATCGTCCAGAATCTGGACACACCGTTCAATTGGCGTGAAAACAGACTCTTGCGGGAGCGGTTGTGACGCGGGACAACAAGGGCGGCGGCCGGGCACTGCGCATGGCGGGACGGCCGATGGCGGCCCATCTGCGGGCCCGCGCTCCACGGCTGACCCGGCGCGTGGTCGCGCGGCTGCTCGCCGAGCTGCCCGTGTACGCGGAGCTGCCGCAGGAGGAGGTCGCCGGGGATATCGCCGGAATCGTCCAGCACAGCCTCCGGCAGTTCGCGGACGTGCTGGAGCGGCGCCGCCCCGCCCGGCCGGACGAGTTCGGCAGCCAGCGCGACTCGGCGGCGCTGCGGGCCGAGGAGGGCGTGCCGCTCGACGCGATCCTCACCGCGTACCAGATCGGCGCGGCGATGGCGTGGGACGAGCTGACCGCCGGCGCGGAGCCGGCCGACCTGCCCGCCTTCCAGGAGGCGCTCGGCTACTTCCTGGACTTCCAGCGGCTGCTGGTCTCGGCGGTCAGCGCCGCCTACCTGGAGGTGCGGCAGATCCTCGACAGCCAGGAGCACGGCGGCCGGCACGCCCTGATGACCGCGCTGCTGGCCGGGGAGACGGCCGCGCACCGCCCGGCGCCCCGGTACGCGGTGCTGACACTGGCGTTCGCCCCGCATCCCGACGAGGCCGGCGCGGGTCAGCGCGCCCGGATCGCGGCCCGGCGCAAGATCCGGCGGATCCGGACCGTGCTGGACGAGGTCGCCGACGAGCCCGCCCTCACCGCCCTGGACGCCTCCGGCGGAACCGCCCTGCTGCCCTTCTCGGCCGGCTGGGACGTCCTGGCCGACCTGGTGGCGCGGGCCGCGAAGTCCGCCGACATCCCGGTCACGGCGGCGGCGGAGATCGCCGCGCCCGCCGGGATCCCCGCCGCGGTCGCGCAGACCGCCGAGATCATGGACCTGGTCCGCCGGGCGGGCCGCCCGCCCGGCCTGTACCGGCTCGCGGACGTCCTGCTGGACTACCAGCTCAGCCGGCCGAGCGGCGCGCTCGCCGGGCTCGCCGCCCTGCTGGCGCCGCTCGACCGCAAGCCCGAACTGCTCCGCACGCTGGAGCGCTACCTGGCCTGCGACCTGGATCGGCGGACGACGGGCGCGGCACTGCACGTCCACCCGAACACGGTGGCCTACCGCGTCCGCCGCATCAGCGCGCTGACCGGGCTCGATCCGGCCCGGCCGAGCCACCTGCAGCTGCTGAACGCGGCGCTGATAGCGCGCCGCGCCCTCCCGTAGTGCGGTGACCCCTGCGCTCCGCGCTCGGTGTGGGTGGGGGGCTCAGCCGGCGGTCGCGCCGGGGTGCTCGGTACGGAGGTGGTGCTGGAGCGAGGACAGTTCGAGGTGCGCCTGGTGGCAGCGCACACACGCCCAGATGCCGTCCGGAATGGTCACGCCGTGCTCAGCCCCGTCGTCACGCGCGCAGAGCGCCGTGTAGGTCTGGACGAGGCGCCGCCACGTCCTCCGGACCGCCAATGACATTCCCGCTCCCCCTCCAAGCCGAACCTCATGGATCGGCTAAGGATAAGGCAACGGGAATGTCAAGGTGAAACGCCGGAGATCACTGTCCGATCTTCACCCCCGGCTCGCCGTGCTTGTACTCCAGCGGCCGCATGCCGCGGCCACCCGGGATGTTGCCGGCCGCGCGGTACTTGCCGGTGGGCAGGATGGTCCGCCCGAAGGTGTTCTCCATCATCATCGCGGCCGCCGCGTACAGGGCGACCGCCGCGGAGGCGACGAACAGCCAGCCGCCGATGTCCAGCGGCCAGGTGGACCCGGCCCAGAATCCGGCGGCCGTGAAACCAGCGCCCACGGCGAGGCAGGCCAGCAGCAGCGCCAGCACGATGTTCTCGCCGAGCGCCGCCAGCGCGCACAACCCCGTGATGGCCGCCAGCGCGATGAACCAGAAGCCGAAGCCCTGCTCCACGCCGCCGAGGACCGGCGCCAGCGCCAGCGGTGCCGCGCCCGCGCTGATCAGCAGGAAGAGCGTGCCCCAGCCGAGCCAGAACGCCCCCCAGGTGCCGTGGACCGCGGTGGCGAGGCCGTCGCGGGCCCGGTAGGCCCACATGCCCGCCAGCAGCTGGGCGAGGCCGCCGAAGAACAGCACGAACGGCCAAAGGATCAGTGGGGTCGCGGCGGTGCCGTACCAGCCGGCCTGCCATGCGCCGACCATCATGGTCGCGCCCGCGAACCCGAACAGCCCGAGGATGGACGGTGCCGCGATGGGCTGCAGGAAGACCCGCGTGCGGTCCTCCCAGATCGCGTGCTCGCCGGGCTCATTGGCGCCTCGGCGCGGCGCGGCCGTGGCGGCGCCCTCGGCGGGCGTCGCGGCTGCGGCGCGCTCGCCGGGCATCGGCGATTCCCCTCGCTCTCTTCGCCTTGCCATGAGATCCCCCTCTGGAATCGGAGAGCTGTAAATCCCTCCTAACCGTGGTTTGGGGGGTCAAACAGCCCCGGACCTGGATACTCGCGGAAGCATCCCCCATCGCGCGGATCGTTTACCGCGCCCGGGTGCGGACGTGGTGATCCGCTGACGCGGGCGGCCCGTCAGCGCTGCGGGCGGCAGTGGATCGTCAGGCCGGGGGTGAGGTGCCAGCCGATGAGGCGGAAGAGCCGGTCGATGTGCGGCGAGACCGTGTGCAGGACGAGCAGCCGGCCGTGGTCGTGCATCTCGCGGGCCGCGACGGTGAAGGCGCGCAGCCCGGCGACGTCCATGAAGGCGAGCGCGGCCATGTCGACGTGGACGTCGCCGGCCAGCCGGACCTGCGCGGCGTGCAGCGCGGCGGCGACGCCGGGAGCGGTGGAGACGTCGATCTCGCCGGCCATCCGGAGCCACGGCGAGGACGACGCGGCGGCGATGTTCAGCAGCGCGGTGTCGAGCTCGACGATGTCGTAGCGGGGAGCCGCGCGCTCCCCGGACCCGGGAGCGCCCTCCCCGCCGCCGATCCGCCAGATCGTCATGTCACGCGCACCTCGCCCTTGGACGGGGCGCCGCTGTCCGGGCGGCCCCGTATATGCCAGGCTCTCACCTGTCGGCATCCTATGGACCCCACCGGGCGGATTTCATGGACGAGAAGACGATTCTGGACCGTATCAACGAGTTCATCGAGGAGGAGCACGCCCTCCGGCAGGCGCACGAGCGCGCGGAGACGACCGACGGCGAGGCGCGCGACCGGCTGCAGCGGCTGGAGGTGGCGCTCGACCAGTGCTGGGACCTGCTGCGCCAGCGCCGGGCCCGGCGGGCGGCGGGACAGAACCCGGACGACGCCGAGGTCCGTCCCGCCGGTGAGGTCGAGGGCTACTGGCAGTAGCCCCCTCGGGTCCCGCGGATCACGGGACCATCCAGCCGAGCACGCCGGTGGACTGCAGGCCCGACAGCAGGCACATCCCGGCGAGGAAGAGCAGGCTCCAGAGGACGACGCGGCGGAAGATGTCGCCCTCGCGGCCGTCCAGGCCCACCGCGGCGGCCGCGATGGCGAGGTTCTGCGGGGACACCATCTTGCCGAGGACGCCGCCGGAGCTGTTCGTCGCGGCCATCAGCACCGTCGAGAGGTCGGCCTTGTTCGCGGCGGTGACCTGGAGGGCGCCGAACAGCGAGTTGGACGAGGTGTCCGACCCGGTCACGGCGGTGCCGAGCCAGCCGAGGATCGGCGACAGCACCGCGAACGCGCCGCCCGCCCCGGCCATCCAGGTGCCGAGCGTGACCGTCTGCCCGGATGCGTTCATCACGAACGCGAGGGCGAGGACGGCCATGACCGTGATGATCGCCCACTTGAGCTGGACGAGCGTCGTCCAGTAGGCGCGCAGGGCCTTGCCGAGGCCGACGCCGAGCACGGCCATGGTGATCAGCCCGGCGACGAGCATCTGCGTGCCGGGGGTCGTCAGGTAGTTGAAGTTGAAGTTCGGCAGGCTCAGCGGCTTGCCGGACGGGCCGGTGAGGTGGAGGCCGGGCCAGGAGACCGTCTGGGTGGCCTTGTCCAGCTGGTTCTTGACCGCGTCGATCTGGCAGACGACGAAGACCGCGATGATGATCGCGTAGGGGGCGTAGGCGCGGGCGACCTCGGCGCGCGAGTCGCGCTCGCCGCCGGTCTCGACGCGCGCGGCGAACTCGGGCGTGGGCTCGTCGGCGGAGCCGCCCGCGACCGGCGCGGGCCGGGCGGGCGCCTGCCGCGGCCGCAGCCGGACGACGAGGACGACGGCCGCGGCCGAGACGAGGGACGCGACGACGTCGGCGAGCGGCACCGAGATGAAGTTGGCGGTCACGTACTGGGCGACGCCGAACGCGAAGCCGCAGAACAGGGCGGTGGGCCAGGTCTCCCGGAGGCCCCGCTTGCCGTCCACGATGAAGACGAGGACGAGCGGGACGAACAGCGCGAGGATCGGCGTCTGCCGCCCCACCATCGCGCCGAGCGTGTCGCTGGACTCGCCGGTGACCTTGCCGAGGGTGAGGATCGGCGTCGCCATCGCGCCGAACGCGACCGGCGCGGTGTTGGCGGTGAGCGCGAGGACGGCGGCCTTGATCGGCTGGAAGCCGAGCGCGATGAGCATGACGGACGTGACCGCCACCGGCGTGCCGAAGCCCGCGAGGGCCTCCAGCAGGGCGCCGAACGAGAACGCGATCAGCACGGCCTGGAGCCGGTGGTCGTCGCTGACCTGCGCGAACGAGCGGCGGAGCACGTCGAAGTGGCCGGTCGTGACGGTGATGTTGTAGACCCAGAGCGCGTTGATGACGATCCACAGGATCGGGTAGAAGCCGAACGCGGCGCCCTCGCTTCCGGCGAGGAACGCCTGGTCGGCCGGCATGCCGTACGTCCAGATCGCGACGGCCAGGGAGACGGCCAGCGCGATCAGGGACGCCAGCCACGCGCGCATGCGCAGGCCGCCCAGCAGGACGAACAGCACGGCGAGCGGCAGCGCGGCGACGAGTGAACTCCAGCCGAGCGAGTCGGCGACGGGATCGAGGATCTGCTGGTACACGGCGATCACCTCGCGGCTAGGGAGCGCCCCCGAGCACGTGATCGATACCCACCGGCGTGACGTGCATCACCTTGATAGTGAACTTTTCAAACAGTCATCTCCACCTCCACTCGCGTTGCCCTCCTTCACAGGTGCGGGAGGAGTTTCGCGGGGGTGATGGGCAGGTCGCGGACGCGCACCCCGCACGCGTGCGCGACGGCGTTGCCGACGGCCGCGGCGGCCCCCACGATGCCGATCTCGCCGATGCCCTTGGAGCCCATCGGGTTCAGGTGCGGGTCGGACTCCTCCACCCACGCCGCGTCGATGTCGCGGACGTCGGCGCAGGACGGGACGTGGTACTGGGCGAGGTCGCCGTTGACGTAGTCGCCGAACCGCTCGTCCATGACGCTCTCCTCCATCAGCGCCATGCCGATGCCCATGGTCATGCCGCCGATGAACTGGGAGCGGGCCGCGACCGGGTTGATGATCCGCCCGACGGCGAACACGCCGAGCATGCGGGGCACCCGGACCTCGCCGGTGTCCATGTCCACCTCGACCTCGGCGAAGTGCGCGCCGAACCCGTGCCGGGCGTACTCCTCCTCCGCCTTCAGCTCGCCGGCGGTGTCGGCCGACACCTCGATCCCCTCGGGCGGGACGGCGCCGTTGAGCCGTCCGAGGAGCGTCTCGCAGGCCCGCACGACGGCGGTGCCCCAGCTGGCCGTCCCGCTGGACCCGCCCGCGACGGACGCGGCCGGGAAGGCGCTGTCGCCGACCTCCATCCGCACCCGGCCGAGGTCGGCCTTGAGCGTCTCGGCGGCGATCAGCGCGAGCGCGGTGCGGGCGCCGGTGCCGATGTCGGCCGCCGCGATCCGGACCGTGAACGTACCGTCCCGGTCCGCCCGCGCCGTCGCCCGGCCGGGGTTGCGGCGGGCCGGGTAGGTGGTGGCGGCGACGCCCGTCCCGAGCAGCCGGCGGCCGGCGCGCCGCACACCCGGCGCCGGGTCGCGGCCCTCCCAGCCGAACCGGTCGGCGCCCTCCTCCAGGCACGCGACGAGGTTGCGGGAGCTGAACGGCAGCCCGCTCTCCGGCTCCCGGTCCGCGTCGTTGCGGATGCGCAGCTCGACGGGGTCGACCCCGGCGGCGACGGCCAGCTCGTCCATGGCCGATTCGAGCGCGTACATGCCGGGCGTCTCGCCGGGCGCCCGCATCCACGACGGCGTCGGGACGTCCAGCCGGACGACCCGGTGCGTCGTGCGGCGGTTCGCGGCCCGGTACATCACCCGGGTCGGCGCGGCGGCCTGCTCGGCGAACTCGCGGACCGTGGAGGTCTGCTCGACCACGTCGTGCATGATCGCGGTGAGCCGCCCGCCGGTGTCGGCGCCGAGCCGCATCCGCTGGATGGTGGGCGTGCGGTAGCCGGTGGTCGCGAACATCTGCCGGCGCGGCACCGCGAACTTGACCGGGCGGCCGACCTCGCGCGCGGCCATCGCCGCCAGGACGGCGTTGGGCCGGGGCGTGCCCTTGGACCCGAACCCGCCGCCCACGTGCGTCGACACGACCCGCACCTGGTCCTCGCCGAGCCCGAAGATCTTCGCGATCGTCCGCTGGTGGCTGGACGGGCCCTGGGTGGACTCGAAGAGCGTGAGGGTTCCGTCCTCGTTCCACTGGGCGACGGTGGTGTGCGGCTCCATGGGGTTGTTGTGCTCCGCCGGGGTCGTGTAGGTGACGTCCACCCGCACGGCCGCTCCGTCGAAAGCCTCGTCGGGGTCGCCGAGTTCGGTGTCCGCGGGGAGCCCGGCGTTGACCTGCTCGGGCTTGTAGAGGCCGGGATGGTCCCGGCGGAGCCGGACGTCCGGCTCCTCCGGCGCGTACTCGACGTGGAGGAGGCGCGCCGCCTCCCGCGCCGTCTCCAGCGTCTCGGCGACGACGGCCGCGACGAACTGGCCCCGGTAGGAGACCGTCCGGGACTGGAAGACGGCCAGCTCCCCGTTGGACGACGGCTCCAGCCGGGGTGCGTTCTCGCAGGACAGGACGGCCAGCACGCCCGGAAGCCGGCGCGCCGAGCCGGTGTCCACGGAGACGATCTCGCCGCGTCCGGCCTCGGCCTGGACGGCCGACAGGTAGGCGGCGTCGTGCACCGGGTACTCGAAGGCGTACCGCGCCGCGCCGGTGACCTTCTCGCGGCTCTCCAGCCGGTTCGTCATGACCTCTCCCTCCACTCGTCCGCCAGCTCGGTCAGCGTCCGCACGACGAGGTTGCGCGCGAGCGGCACCTTGTAGCCGTTGTCGCGCAGCGGTGCGGCGGCCGCCAGCTCGGCATCGGCGGCGCGCGCGAACTCCTCCCCGGTGGCGGGGGCGCCGCGCAGCGCGTCCTCGGCCTTCCGGGCCCGCCACGGCTTGTGGGCGACGCCGCCGAGCGCCAGCCGGACGTCCCCGACCGCGCCGCCGCGCACGTCCAGCGCCGCCGCCACCGAGACCAGCGCGAACGCGAACGACGCCCGCTCCCGCACCTTGCGGTACGCGGCCGGCATGCGCAGCGGCGGCACCACGACCCCGGTGATCAGGTCGCCGGGGTCCAGCGTGGTGTCCCGCTGCGGCTCGGAGCCGGGCAGCCGGTAGAGGCCGCCGAGCGGGACGGTCCGCTCCCCGCCGCGGCCGAGCACCCGCACGGAGGCGTCGAGCGCCGCGAGCGCCACCGCCATGTCGGACGGGTGGGTCGCGACGCACGCCGCCGAATGCCCGAGGATCGCCAGGTTGCGGTGCTCGCCGTCGCGCGCCGGGCAGCCGGTTCCCGGGCTCCGCTTGTTGCAGGGCTTGGACGCGTCCTGGAAGTAGGGGCAGCGGGTGCGCTGCAGCAGGTTGCCGCCGACGGTCGCGAGGTTGCGGAGCTGGCCGGACGCCCCCGACAGGACGGCCTTCGCGAGCATCGGGAACTCCTCGCGCACCGTCCGGTCGGCGGCGAGGTCGCTGTTGGTGACGGCGGCGCCGATGAGGAGCGTCCCGTCCGGGTCCCGCTCGATCCGGTCGTAGGGCAGGCGGGTCACGTCCACGAGCTTCGAGGGCTCCTCCACCCCGAGCCGCATCAGGTCCACGAGGTTCGTCCCGCCGCCCAGGTAGCGGGCACCGTCCCCGTCCCCGTTCCGGGCCATGGCGTGCTGGGCCATCGCGTCCTCGGCCGTCGTCGCGCGCGCGTATGCGAAGGGCCTCATGCCCGCGCTCCTTCCCGGACTCGCCGCGCGGCCGCGCCGGGTTCGCCGGCCGCCTCGCGCAGCGCGGCGACGATGCCGGCGTAGGCGCCGCAGCGGCACAGGTTGCCGCTCATCCGCTCGCGGATCTCGGCGTCGTCCAAGGGCGGCTCGGAGGCCATGTCCCCGGTCGCGGCGCTCGGCCAGCCGCGTGCCGCCTCGTCCAGCACGGCGGTCGCGGAGCAGAGCTGGCCGGGCGTGCAGTACCCGCACTGGAAGGCGTCGTTCTCGATGAACGCCTCCTGGACGGGGCTGAGCCGCCCGTCCCGCGCGAGCCCTTCGACGGTGACGATCTCGGCGCCGTCATGGGCGACGGCCAGCGCGAGGCATCCGTTCGCGCGGCGCCCGCCGATCAGGATGGTGCAGGCGCCGCACTGGCCGTGGTCGCAGCCCTTCTTGGAACCCGTGAGGCCGAGGTCCTCCCGCAGGACGTCCAGCAGGGACGCGCGGGTGTCGACGCTGAGCCGGTGTTCTCGGCCGTTCACGTCCAGGGTGATGTCGGCGTGGATAGGCATGTCCATGCCGCGCCCCTACCCCGGACGGAAGGGGTGAGTCAGCGGCGCCGCGGACGCAGCCGGTGAAGGCGGTACCAGGCGGCCGCGACGAAGACCGCCAGCAGCACGGCCGCGATGCCCATGTCGAACGCCCAGGTCGCGGCCGCCGGCTTCCACAGCGGGTCGGGGTCGCCGGCCGGCGGGGAGATCCTGCCGAGGTCGATGGTCGCGCCCGCCGCGCCCATCCCCCACCGGGACGGCGACAGCCACGCGAGCTGCTCCAGCCCCGGCTTGCCGTTCAGCCGCACCAGCGCGCCGGACAGCACCAGCTGCGCCATGGACAGGACTATCAGCAGCGGCAGCGTCTTCTCCGACGTCCCGACCAGCGCCGACACCAGCAGCCCCAGCGCCATCGACGCGACGCCGAGCAGCGCCATCGCCAGCATCAGCTCGGGCAGGACGGCGGTGAAGGTGCCGTGCGGCGGCAGCTTCACCCCGACCGTGCCGATCAGCACGAGGACGATCGCCTGCAGCGCCGTGATCACGCCGAGGACCAGCAGCTTCGACATCAGGTAGACGCCCGCCGACAGGCCCGCCGCCCGCTCCCGGCTGTAGATCGTCCGCTCCTTGACCAGCTCGCGGACCGCGTTGCCCGTCCCGGCGAAGCACGCGGCGAACGCCATCACCATCAGCTTGGACGCGGCGTCCGGGTTGGTGCCGGGCGCCCCGGTGAGGCCCTTGGCGGCCGGGATCGCGGCGGTCAGCCCGCCGAGGATCAGCGGCATCACGCCGAGCAGCACCAGGTAGCTGCGGTCGGACGCGATCACCGCGAGGTAGCGCCGGCACAGCGTGCGGAGCTGCGCGAGCCGGGACTGGCGCCGGGGCGGCGGCTCGGGCGCCCTGGCCGCGGCCGGGCGGGACGTCCCGTTCGGCATGCCCGCGACATAGCGCGTGTGGCGCGGGGAGGCGCGGAACTCCGCCGCCCAGTCGCGGTCCGGCTCGCGGTCGAACGACTGGAACACCTCGGCCCACGTCCGCTTGCCGAAGTGGGCGAGGCCCTCGTCCGGCGGCCCGTAGTAGGCGAGCCGGCCGCCGGGGACGAGGACGAGCAGCCGGTCGCAGGTGTCGAGGTTCGCGACGCTGTGCGTGACGACGATGACCGTCCGGCCGTCGTGGGCCAGCGCGCCGAGCATCTCCATGACCGTCTTGTCCAGGCCCGGGTCGAGGCCGGACGTCGGCTCGTCCAGGAACAGCAGCGACGGTTTCGTCAGCAGCTCCAGCGCGACGCTGACCCGCTTGCGCTGCCCGCCGGACAGCCGGTCGATCCGGGTGCGGGCGTGCGGGGTGAGGCCCAGCTCGTCCAGCACCTCGTCGACCCGCTGCTCCCGCTCGCTCCTGCGCGTGTCGCCGGGGAAGCGCAGTTCCGCCGCGAACAGGAGCGCCTGCCGGGTCGCGAGCTGGGTGTGCAGGATGTCCTCCTGCGGGACGAGCCCGATCCGGTGCCGCAGTTCATCGTAGTCGGCGTACAGGTCGCGGCCGTCGTAGCGGACGGTGCCCTCGGTCGCCGGGTGGGTCCCGGTGACGGCGCCCAGCAGCGTCGACTTCCCGGCGCCGGACGGGCCGATGACGCCGACGAGGGACCGTTCCGGGATGGGGAAGCCGACCCCGTCCAGGATCACCTTGCCCTCGGGCGTCCGGACGGTCAGCCCCTCCACCGACACCGACACGTCGCCGGTGTCGACGAACTCCCGCAGCTCGTCCCCCACCAGCCGGAACGTCGCGTGCCCGACGCCGACCAGGTCGTTCTCGGCGACCTCGGCGGCGCCGACACGGTCGCCGTTGACGTACGTGCCGTTGTGGCTGCCGAGGTCGACGATCTGGTAGCGGCCCGGCACGAGCGGCCGCAGCTCGGCGTGGTACCGCGACACGACCAGGTCGGGGACGACGACGTCGTTGTCGGCGGCGCGGCCGATCCGCAGCACGCGCGGCACGACCTTGAAGATCTGGCTGGGGCGCCGCCCGGCCCCGGCGGCCTCCGGCAGCGGGTCGGCGTCCGAGCAGGCCAGTTCCTCGCCGGCCGCGGCGTCGCCGAGCCGGAACGTCAGGTCGCCGCGGATCGCCATGCGCGTGACGCGGCGGCCGTCGAGGAACGTGCCGTTGCTGCTGCCCGCGTCCTCGATCCGCCAGCCGTCCGGCCCGGCGCGCAGCACGGCGTGGAACCACGACACCCGCGGATCGGTGAGGACGATGTGCGACGCGGGGTCGCGGCCGATCCGGTACGCAACGCCGGCCCGCAGCCGGTGCACGCCGCCGCGCGTCCGGACGACGAGGGGCGTGGCACGCGATTCCGCGGCGGGCACGGCCGTCATGGACCGGAGTTTAATTCCCCGCGCCGATATTGACAGGGCCCCATTCCGGGAATTGAGTGAATACCATGGCGAAGCCGTCCGGCGAGGCGACCGCCACCCGCGTCGACCGGCTGCCGCAGCGGCGCCGGCGGCGCTGGCCGGTCGCCCTTCTCGCCCTCGTCGCACTGCTGTCGCTGCTGGTCGGGACGGCCGACCGGGCCGGCGCCGCGGTCGCCCAGCACGAACTGGCGGCGGAGATCAGAAAACAGGGATTTCCGGCCACACCGGAAGTGACCATCAAGGGAATCCCATTCCTGACGCAGGTCGCCTCCCGTGATTTCCGCGATGTGCGGCTGAAAGCGGACAATATTATCGAGGGACCCCTGCGCATCACGAGTCTCAAAGTGCGCGCACGGAATGTCCGGGTCGATCGGGGATTCCAGAGCGGCGTCCTCGGGTCGGTCGACGGGACCGCGTTCGTCGCGTTCGGCGACCTGGCGAAGGCGGGCGGCAGCCCCGGCCTGGAGCTGACCGCCGGGGCGGACGGCCGGGTCCACGCGAAGGTCGACCTCGGCATCACGGACGTGACCGCCACCGCCGCCGTGACGAAGGAGGGCGACGGCATCCGGGTGAAGGCGCTGTCGGCCGCGGGCTTCCCGCTGGACGAACTGGAGGGCGCGCTCGACTTCACCGTCCCGGTGAAGGGCCTCCCGCTGGGGCTGGCGTTCCGCGGCCTGACGGTCTCGTCCGGCGGCGTCTCCCTGCACGTGGACGGACGGAACGTCCGGTTCGGCTAGCGGACAGCCGGGCGGCCCCGGAGATCAGTCGGCGTCGGTGAGTATCTCCACGACCTGGCGGGCCGTCTCGGTCGGCAGCGGCGCCGGCAGCCCCTTCCACTTGCGGGACGCGGCCAGCGCCGCGGCGCCCGCCCCGCCGCCGTACACGGCCGCCGCGACGAAGGACGCCAGCTCGGGCGGCAGCTTCTTCTCCAGCAGCAGCACGTTCATCCGGTAGGTGGCGGCGGTCGCGAGCATCCCGAAGGCCCCGGCCACCGCGCCCAGCCGCAGTGCCGGGATGCGCTGCCGGGCCTTGTCCAGCATCTCCTGCTGCGCGGCGTCGACCACCCGCCGGGCGAGCAGGAGGTTCTGCTCCAGCGGGCCGTCGACCTCCGCGGGTTCGCTCGACTCCGTCATGACCTCCGGCTTACCCGCAGCAGGGCGAAAGAATCCGGCGAGCAATATGTCACAGGGCGGGGCGGGGGGCGGGGATCATGAGGGTGTGGCGCTCGTCCGGGGTCAGGCGGCGGAAGACGCGGGTGCGGGCGCGCTCGACCAGGGCGGCGCCGTCGGTGACGGCCTCCCAGACCCGGACCGTGCGGTCGCCGGAGGCGGTCGCCAGGCGGGTGCCGTCCGGCGACCAGGCCACGTCCCAGATCTCGTCGTCGTGGACGGCCGCGACCGACAGCTCCCCGCCGGTCAGCGCGTCCCACAGGCGGACGGTCCGGTCACCGGACGCGGTCGCCAGCACCCGGCCGTCCGGTGACCACGCCACCGACCACAGCCAGCCGTCGTGCCCGGACAGCACGGACACCTCCGTCCCCTCCGCGGCGTTCCACACCCGCACCGCGCGGTCGCCGGAGAGGGCGGCGATGTGCGCGCCGTCCGGCGACCAGGCGACGGCCCTGACGGCGCCCTGCGGCACGGTCAGCGCCGTGAGCCGCAGGCCCGTCCGCGGCTCCCAGACGAGGACCGCCCCGTCCTGCGACCCGGAGGCCAGCCGGGTTCCGTCCGGCGACCAGGAGACGGCGCGGACGGTGTCCTCGTGCCCGCGCAGCACGAGGGGCGCGGAGCCGTCCGGCCCCTGCACCCGGACGGTGCGGTCATCGGACGCGCTGGCCAGCCGGGTTCCGTCCGGCGACCACGCCACCGCCCGCACCCAGTCGCCGTGCCCGGTGAGCACGCTCTCCAGCGCGCCGTCCGCCGCCCAGACGCGCACGGTGCGGTCGCGGGAGGCCGTCGCGAGGCGGGCGCCGTCGGACGACCACGCCACGTCCCAGATCTCGTCGGTGTGCCCGCGCAGGACGCGCGAGGTGCCGCCGGCCCAGATCCGGACGGTGCCGTCGTGCGAGGCGGAGGCGATGCCGCCCGCCGACCAGCCGATCGCCGACACCGCGCGCTCGTGCCCGCGCAGCACCGCGACCTCGGC
This sequence comes from Actinomadura latina NBRC 106108, assembly GCF_001552195.1. Taxonomy (GTDB): domain Bacteria; phylum Actinomycetota; class Actinomycetes; order Streptosporangiales; family Streptosporangiaceae; genus Spirillospora; species Spirillospora latina. Next base: position 125,075 of record NZ_BCQS01000012.1, on the reverse strand, counting down.
GGCGCGCTCGGCGTCCCAGAACCGGACGGTCCGGTCGTTGGAGGCGCTGGCCAGGCGGGCCCCGTCCGGCGACCAGGCCACCGCGCGCAGCGCCTCGCCGTGCCCGCGGAACACGGCGAGCTCGGTGCCCTCCGCGGCCGACCACAGCCGGATCGTCCGGTCATGGGACGCGGTGGCGAGGCGGGCGCCGTCCGGCGACCACGCGACGGCCCACACGATGTCGGCGTGCCCGGTCAGCACCGCCGCGGACCCGCCGGTCGCCACGTCCCACACGCGCGCCGTCCGGTCGTAGGAGCCGGTGGCCAGGCGGGTCCCGTCCGGCGACCAGGCGGCCGTGCGGACGGTGTCGTCGTGGCCTTCCAGCACGGCGACCGTCTCGCCCGCCGCGGCGTCCCAGACCCGGACCGTGCGGTCATCGGACGCGCTGGCCAGGCGGGTGCCGTCGGGCGACCAGGCCACGTCGCGGACCCATCCCCCGTGGCCGCTCAGCGTGGCCGTGGCCGAGCCGCCCGCCGGGTCCCAGATCCTGACGTCGCCGTCCCGGGACGCGGAGGCGAGCCGGGCGCCGTCCGGCGACCACGCCACCCCCCACACCATGTCGGCGTGGCCGCGCAGCACCGCGACCCGGGTGCGGGCGGCCGCGTCCCAGACGCGGACGGTCAGGTCGTTGGACGCCGTGGCGAGCCGCAGCCCGTCCGGCGACCAGGCGACCGCGACGACCGGGCCCTCGTGCCCGCGCAGCACGGCGGCCTCGGTGCCGTCCGCGTCCCAGATGCGGACCGTCCGGTCCGACGACGCCGTCGCGACCAGCGCGCCGTCCGGCGACCAGGCCACCGACCAGATCCGGTCGTCGTGGCCGCGCAGGACGCCGCGGACCCGGGACACCGCGAGCGCCGCCGACAGCGCCCGGCGGGCCAGCGGCGTGGGCGCGCACTCCTCGTGCGCGGCCAGCGCGAGCAGCAGGCTGTGCTCCGGGTCGGTGCGGAAGCCGGTGAGCGCCTGCCGGGCGATCGAGTCGGCGAGCCGCCGCATCGCGGCGCCGTCCGAGCGGTGGGAGATCTCCACGAACTCGACGGCCAGCGGTTCGGCGGCGGCGAGCCCGTCCGCCTCGGTGATCCACTTGCGGGCGGCGGCGAGCCGCTCGCCGCGCAGCAGGTACGCCTCCTGGCGGCCGTAGCGGTCCCATTCGGCGGCCCACTGCTCCAGGTCGGCGAGGCGGCGCAGCGTCTCGGCGTGCAACGCGATCGTCTGCCGCAGCGGCGCCCACGCGGAGAACAGCGCCTCGTGCGAGACGTCGAACACCGCCTCTTCGCCGTCTTGGCCGCTGGTGCAGAGCCGTTCCCGCACGAACGCGTCCACGACGCGGCGGGCGGCGTCGTCCAGCTCGCTCGCGGGGACCCGCCGGCGCGTCGGCCGGCCGTCGGTGAACTTGACGAACTTCAGCAGGACCGGCAGGACGGGCGGCGCCGGTTCCAGGGCCTCCAGCTCCCGCATCACCCGGTCGGCGCGGCGGGTGAGGGCGCCGTCGACGCCGCCGGTCCGCCGGTAGTCCTCGGCGGTGATGGTGCCGTTGCGCCCGACGTGCAGGTACAGCTCGTGCAGCAGGTAGGCGAGCAGCGGCAGCGCCGTCCCGTCCCCGGTGTCGTCCGCCATCTGGGCGACCAGTTCCGGCGGCTCGAACGCGACGCCCGCCCGCTCCGCCGGTTCCCGGATCACGGTGCGCAGCGCCGCCCGGTCGAGCGCCGTGACCGTGAACGGGTGCCGGAACATGCCGGCGAACCCGCCGCTCAGGAAGGCGGTGAGGAACTCGGCGCGGAACACGAACACGGCCCACAGCTTCGAGTCGCCGTCCAGGGCGTCGCGGAGCATGCCCAGGAAGGCGTCGCGGTCATCGCCCGGCGTGAGCGTGAGCAGTTCCTCGGCCTGGTCGACGACGATCAGGACCGACCGGTTCCGCCGTCCCCGCCGGAGCGCGTCGATGCGCCTCCCCAGCTCGGCGGGATCGTCCCGCAGCCCCGCCGCGATCTCCTCGGCGTCCCGCTCGCCCTGGGCGTCGGCGAGGCGCTGGGCCAGGCAGCGGAACGGGTCGCCCTCCGGGGTCAGCGGCGGCAGCACGACCCACCGCCGCTGCTGGTGGATGCGCGGCAGCAGCCCGGCGTACAGCAGCGACGACTTCCCGACCCCGGACGGCCCGGTCACCGCGATCGACCGCGGCTCACTGCCCGGCCGCAGCCGCTCGATCAGCTCCTGGATCTCGGCGTCGCGTCCGAAGAAGACCCCGTCGTCCTCTTCCGTGAAGGCGTCCAAGCCCGGGTACGGCGACCGGTCGGCCTCCCACACCGGCCGGGCCATGGTCCGCCGCTCCTGCCCCTTCTCCCACGCGAGGACGAGGGGAATCAGCAGCATGCACAGGATGATGACGGGAAGTGCCCACTTTTGGACGACATGAGTGGTTTGCGGCGAAACCTGCAATGCCAGCCCGAGCAGCGCCACCAGCAGGATCATCAGATAACCGGGGAAGACAGGGCCCTGCCGACGACGCATGCACCATCCTCCGAACGAGACCGCAAACCCAGCCCATGCTACGGGCGGCCCCCGATGCCCCCAATGGGCGCATCGGCCACAACTCCTTTCGACCCCCGACCGGACGAAATGCTGAGCCCCTTCCGGACATGTGGAGATGTGTTAGGCCAGTTCGCCGCGCCAATGGCGTGCGATGAGAGGAGATGGCTTGCCGTCCACTGTGGAGGAGCCCCATCCGCCCGATGACCGGCGGCGCCGTTTCGAGGAGGTCTACGCGGCGAACCGCGCGCAGATCCTCGGATACGCGCTGCGCCGGACCACCGACCCGCAGGACGCGGCGGACGTCCTCGCCGAGACGTTCCTGACGGCGTGGCGGCGGCTCGACGACGTCCCGCCGGGCGCGCAGGCGCGGCTGTGGCTGTACGGGGTGGCGCGCCGGGTGCTCGCCAACCACCACCGCGGGGAACGCCGCCGGTCGGCGCTGGCCGCCGATCTCGGGTCCCGGCTCCGCGCCGCGGTGGCCGGCCACGACCCGGCCGACCTGGCGGACGTCGCCGCCGCGTTCCGCACCCTGCCGGACGGCGACCGCGAACTGCTGTCGCTGGTCGGCTGGGAGGGGCTGGACCACGGCGAGATCGCGGCCGTCCTCGGCTGCTCCCGCAACGCGGTGCGGATCCGCCTGCACCGCGCCCGGCGCCGGTTCGCCCGCGCGCTGGCACGCACGGACGCGCCCGCCCTGCCCGCCGCCGCACGGATCCCGAACGGAGAGCACGTATGAACCGCGACATCGACACGCTGATCGGCAGGCTCGCGCCCATCACCGACGCCCGCACCGCGGAGCTGCTGACGGACGAGGCCGCCGCCGACCTGGCCGACCGCATCACCGCCGCCTTGCCGGCTGAGGTCCCGGTCACCGCCCCGGCCGCGCGGCGCTCGCCGCTGCTGCTGAGGCTCGGCCTCCCGCTCGCCGCCGCGGGCGTGGCCTGCGCCGCCGTCACGGTGGGCCTGCTCGCCCGGGACGACGGGCCGCAGCGCCCACCGGCCACCGCCTCGACGGCGCCGACGGCCGCCCCGACGAGCCCCAAGGTCGCGCTCGTGGCCGCGCTCTCCTTCACGCGCAAGGGCGGCTACATCGACGTCCGGGTCCGCGACCCGCTGGCCGACCCGAAACGGTACAGCGCCGAGTTCGCCAAGCACGGGCTCGACGTCGAGCTCTCGCTGGTGCCCGCGTCGCCGTCCATCGTCGGCACCGTGGTGATGGTGGACACGAGCGAGGGCACGAAGGACGGCGACATCACGACCATCACCGCCAAGGGCGAGTGCGAGACCGGCGGCGGGGGCGACGTCTGCCCGGTCGGCGTCCGCATCAGGAAGGGATACAAGGGCACCGCCGGGGTCGTGTTCGCGCGGGCGGCCCGTCCGGGCGAGCAGTACAACAGCACCGCACCGGTCACCGCACCGGGCGAGGCCATGCACGGGATGGCCTTCAGGGGCCACCGCGTGGGCGAAGTACTGGCGGCGCTGAAGAAGCGGCACGTGACCGTCCCCGAGTACCGCTACATGGACGGGAACATCAGCAAGCCCCTGTACCCCGGCCAGGTACCCGGCAACTGGTACGTCCACGACGCGGTCCCGTGGGCCAAGGGCCAGGTCCTCTTGTTCGTAGGCACCGGCCCCCGCGAGTGACACGTCCTTGCAGCCCCGGCCGGCACCGGCCGGGGCCGCAAGCACGGACGATGCCGTCCGGCGCCGCCATCGCGACGGAACGGGGAGGGCTGGGCGGCTCGCGGATCGTCGGCGGAGAGGCCTATGCCCCAGATGCGGTCCAGTGGGCTTGCTTCCACCAGGACGCGGTCGCGAGTGCCCAGGAGGTAGTCGCGGAGTTCATTGTTCTGGCCGAACTTCGCCTCGCTGGCTTTTGTGACAATCGCCACACGGCTGTCCCGCCATGTCCGCTCGTCGAAGTCGCGGACCCCGCGGCCCAGGTCTTTGGCGCGGCGAGGATGGGAGGCGGCGATGACGGCGGCGGCCGTTTCGTCGTCACCGAAGAGGCGGGTCCGGACGGGAATGGATGATCCATTAGCGGTGTTAACGGTTGCGTCGCGTCCAGCGGGGGATGGGCGCGGTCTAGACCATTTTGCGAAAGCGGGCCGGTGACCGGGAACATCGTCTCAATTAGGCCCCGGCTCGAACTGGGAGGACAGCAGTAACAATGGACAAGGCCCTGGCGAACCCCCGACGCACCAAGATCGACTCCTGGCCGGAGCGGCCCGTGGACGCGGAATCCGAGCGTCCCGTAGAGGCCGACGCCACGGAGGATCTCGCCGCGCGCTGACCCGCGGCTATAGATGGAGACCCGTCCGGTCGATCCGGGCGGGTTCTTCGCGTCTTCAGCGTGGTGCGGCCGTGCTGGCGCGGAGGACGACCTCGCCGGCGACGCGGTCGATGCGGCTGCGGCGGGCGGACGGCTCGCGCAGCGCCAGGCCCATGACCCGCTCCCCCATCGCGTTCAGCGGCAGCGCGACGGTGGTGAGCGGCGGCGTCAGGTCGCGGACGATCGGGATGTCGTCGAAGCCCGCGAGCGAGATGTCGCCCGGCACGGAGACGCCGTTGTCGCGGAACGCGGCGAGGGCGCCGATCGCCATGACGTCGGTGACGGCGAACACGCAGGTCGGCCGGTTCTCGCGGCGGAGCAGCTCGGTCGCCGCCGCGTAGCCGCCGTCGCGGGTGAACGCCGCCTCGACGATGTGCTCGGACCGGACGCGGACGCCCGCCTCGGCGAGCGCGTCGGTGAACCCGCCGAGCCGGTCGGACACGGTGGTCAGGGCGCGCGGGCCGGTCAGCACGCCGAAGCCGCGGTGCCCGAGGTCGAGCAGCGCGCGGGCGAGCGCGGCGGCGCCCTCCCGGTTCTGCGGCAGCACGGCGTCCACCTTGAGGCTGCGGTGCCGGCTGAGGACGGCGACGCGGCCGCCGGTGCGCTGGTAGGGGTCGAGTTCGGCGGCCATCGCGCGCTCCCAGTCGCGGTCCTCGAAACCGGACCCGATGAGCAGGATCGCGCGGGCCCGCTGGGCGCGCAGCATCGCCACGTACTCGATCTCGCGGGCCGGGTCGCGGAACGTGCTCGCGAGCATCACGAGCATCCCGTGCTCGGCTGCGGCGCTCATCACGCCGCGGGCTACGGCGGCGAAGTACGGGTCGCTGACGTCGTGGCAGATCACCCCGACCGACTTGCTGGACGAGCTGGCCAGCGCCTGCGCGTGCGCGTTCGGCGTGTAGCTGAGCTCCGCGGCCGACGCGAGCACGCGTTCCCGCAGGTCGGCGCGGACCTGCGAGGTCCCGTTCAGGACGCGGGACGCGGTGGCGAGCGAGACGCCGGCCTCCCGGGCGACGTCCTGCAGCGTCACGTAGGCCCGGTCCGCGCGCCGCTCCTCGGCCGCTTCCGTCATCGCACTCCCTCGTCCGGCGCGGCGGGTTCCCGGCGAACACCCTCTTGACCGCACCGTGCGCCGCTCTTACGGTACCTCAGAAAGCGCTTTCTGAACGCGCTTTCCCAAGGTTGGGGAGGAACGGGATGGCACGCAGGTCCATCGGGATCGTCATGAACGGCGTCACCGGGCGCATGGGGTACCGCCAGCATCTCCTCCGCTCGATCCTCGCGATCCGCGAGCAGGGCGGGGTGCGCGCGGGCGACGGCACCGTGCTGTGGCCGGAGCCGGTGCTCGTCGGGCGCAGCGAGGCCAAGCTGCGCGATCTCGCCGAACGGCACGGGCTGGCCGAGTGGACGACCGACCTCGCCGAGGCGCTGGCGCGGCCGGGCGTCGACGTCTACTTCGACGCGCAGGTCACCGGCGCCCGGGTGGACGCGATCCGCGCGGCCGTCGCGGCGGGCAAGCACGTCTACACCGAGAAACCGCTGGCCGAGGACCTGGCGGGCGCGCTGGCGCTGGCCCGGCTGGCGGACGAGGCGGGCGTCAAGCACGGCGTCGTCCAGGACAAGCTGTTCCTGCCGGGACTGCTCAAGCTGAAGCGCCTCGTCGACGGCGGCTTCTTCGGCCGGATCCTGTCGGTGCGCGGCGAGTTCGGCTACTGGGTGTTCGAGGGCGGCTGGCAGGAGGCGCAGCGGCCGAGCTGGAACTACCGGGCCGAGGACGGCGGCGGCATCATCCTCGACATGTTCTGCCACTGGCGGTACGTGCTGGACGGGGTGATCGCCCCCGTCCGCTCCGTGCAGGCGCTGGGGGCGACGCACATCCACGAGCGGGCCGACGAGGACGGCAAGCCGTACGAGGCCACCGCCGACGACGCCGCGTACGGGATCTTCGAGCTGGACGGCGGGATCGTCGCGCAGATCAACTCGTCCTGGACCACGCGGGTGTTCCGCGACGAGCTGGTGGAGTTCCAGGTGGACGGCACGGAGGGGTCGGCGGTCGCCGGGCTGCGGCGCTGCCGCGTCCAGCACCGGTCGATGACGCCCAAGCCGGTATGGAACCCCGACCTGCCCGCCACCGAGGACTTCCGCGCGCAGTGGCAGGAGATCCCCGACAACGCCGAGTTCGACAACGGGTTCAAGACGCAGTGGGAGATGTTCCTGCGGCACATCGCCGACGACGGCCCCTTCCCCTGGGACTTCTACGCGGGGGCGCGCGGCGTGCAGCTCGCCGAGCTGGGACTGCGGGCCTGGCGGGAGGGCCGCCGCCTGGAGGTGCCGGAGCTGTGAAGATCGAGCTACCGGGCCTGGAGGCACCGCACGTCATGGGCGAGCCGCGCGCCTACGCGCGGCCGCCGGGCCCCGCCTCGTCGCGGGTCGCGTATGCCGCCGCGCACGTCGTCCCCGGCGGCGACTCGCTCGACTGGGACACGACCCTGGCGTTCCGCCGGCACCTGTGGTCGTACGGGCTCGGCGTCGCCGAGGCCATGGACACCGCGCAGCGCGGCATGGGCCTGGACTGGGCGACGACCCGCGAGCTCATCCTGCGGAGCGGCCGGGAAGCGCTTTCAACCGGCGGCCGGATCGGCTGCGGCGCCGGCACCGACCAGCTGCCGCCCGGCCCCGCGACGCTGGACGCGATCGTCGCCGCCTACGAGGAGCAGCTCGCCGTGATCGAGTCGGTCGACGCCGTCCCCGTGCTGATGGCGAGCCGCCACCTGGCCGCCGCCGCGCACGGCCCCGAGGACTACGCGACGGTGTACGGACGGCTGCTGCCCCAGGTCAAGCGGCCCGTCGTGCTGCACTGGCTGGGGTCGATGTTCGACCCGGCACTGGACGGCTACTGGGGCTCCCCCGACCTGGACGCGGCCGCCGACGCGCTCCTCTCCCTGATCGGCGACCACGCGTCCCGCATCGGCGGCGTGAAGATCTCGCTGCTGGACGCGGGCCGCGAGATCGCGTTCAGGCGCCGCCTCCCGCCCGGCGTCCGCCTCTACACCGGGGACGACTTCAACTACCCGGAGCTCATCAGGGGCGACGACATCGGGCACAGCGATGCGCTGCTCGGCATCTTCGACCCGATCGCACCTGCCGCCGCTGCGGCGTTGCAAGCGCTCGATGACGGCGACCTCGCGTCCTACGAAGAGATATTCGCCCCGACGGTGCCGCTCTCCCGCCACCTGTTCGAGGCGCCCACCTACTACTACAAGACCGGTGTGGTCTTCCTGGCGTGGCTGGCCGGCCATCAGCGGCAGTTCCGCATGGTCGGCGGGCTGGAGACCGCACGTTCCGTCCCGCACATGGTCCGCCTCTTCCAGCTCGCCGACGCCGCCGGTCTCTTCCCGGACCCCGCTCTGGCGGCGCACCGGGTGCGCGCATGGCTGACCGTCCAAGGAGCCGAGCGATGAGGTTCAGCCTGAATCAGTGGACGACCCGGCACTGGCCCCTGCCCGACCTGGCCGAAGGCTGCGCGGCGGCCGGAGTGACGGGTGTCGGCCTGTGGCGGGAGCCCGTCGCCGACTACGGCGTGGCCCGCACGACCGAACTCATGCGCGACCACGGCCTCACGGTGACGTCCCTGTGCCGAGGCGGCTTCTTCCAAGACCCGGCCGCGCTGGACGACAACCGCCGCGCCATCGAGGAGGCCGCCGAGCTGGGCGCCCCCGTCCTGTGCCTGGTGAGCGGCGGACTGCCGGACGGATCCCGCGACCTGGACGGCGCCCGCTCACGCGTCGCGGACGTCCTGGCCGAGCTCGCCCCCTACGCGGGCGAGCACGGCGTCCGGCTCGCGCTGGAGCCGCTGCACCCGATGTACGCCTCCGACCGCTGCGTGGTCTCCACCCTCGGCCAGGCGCTCGACCTGGCCGCGCCCTTCCCGTCCTCCCAGGTAGGCGTGATGATCGACACCTACCACCTGTGGTGGGACCCGGACGTCTGGGACGGCATCGCCCGCGCGGGCGCGGTCGGCCGCCTCGCCCTGTTCCAGGTCGCCGACTGGGTGACGCCCCTCCCCGAGGGCGTCCTCACGGGACGCGGCATGCTCGGCGACGGCTGCATCGAGCTGCGCCGCTTCCGCGAGGCCGTCGACGCGACCGGCTACACCGGCCCCATCGAAGTGGAGATCTTCAACGAGGAACTCTGGGCCATGCCGGGCCAGGAAGCCCTGGCCCTGACCCTGTCCCGCTACAAAGAACACATCACATGACGCACCCGTCGCGCAGCGGCGCACCACCCTCATGCTCCTGATCCCCGGCACGAGGTGTTGACTAGCCGCGGCACTCCAGGCGGGCGGCCCAGCGGTGCAGGGCTCTCACCTGGTCGAACGTCAGGCCGCGGGCGGGGTTCACCGGTAGCAGGCGCAGGTGTCGGCGGTGCGGGAACGCCTGCCGCCTGATCGTCAGCGGGAGCACGTCGTCGGCCCAGGCGAAGGGGCGCCCGTTCGCGTGGCGGAGGATGGGCGCCCATTTGCGGGTGTACGGAAGTTGCATCACCGGGATGCGCGGGTCGCCCCGCCGGGGGGTGTAGTCGAAGAAGTCGACGTGGGGCAGCGGCGGCAGCCCGAGGAGGGGGCCGATGTGCTCGTTGGCGTGCTCTTCCCAGGTCGTCGCCCAGACCAGGTCGTAGCTGGTCGAGAGGTTGCGCAGCCAGATGCCGTGCTCGGCGCTGATCCGGACGGTCAGGCGGCCGATGGCGTGTTCGGTGAACCCCTCGCTCGGTGTGTCCGGGCTCAGGACGCCGTCTACGTCGAGGTAGAGGAGCGGCCTTCCGTCGCGGGTACCGGGGCGGGGGACGTCGCCTAACCACATAGGCGCGCCATGTGAAGGCCGTCGTCGGTGGCCGCGAGGAGGGTGCCGTCCGGGGAGAGCGCCAGATCGTTGGCGGGGGCCGGGACCTCGATGCGGTGGGACGGGGCCGGGGTCGCGGCGTCCCAGGCGAGGAGGGTGCCGGGCTCGTCCTGGAGGGCGGCGGCGACGAGGAGTCGGCCGTCCACCAGGGACGCCGCCACCGGGTCGCACGGGGCCGGCGTCTCCAGGGTCGCGAGCCGGTCGCCGTCCAGGCCGAGGACGTGCAGGCCGGAGGGGACCGGCTGGACGAGGACCAGGCCGTCGGGGGACGGGGTCAGCACGGCGGCGGGCACAGCGGCGGGCAGGGCGGCGGGCAGGGCGGCGATCTCCTCGCCGCGTTCGATGTCCAGGAGGCTGACGGCGGAGTCGCCGGGGAGGCCGATGAGGGGGCCGGTCGCCGGGGTGGCGTGCAGGATCCAGCGGTCGATGGCCGTGCGGTGGCCGAGCCAGACGGTGAACTCGGCCAGGCGATCGCCGGTGACGACGTCCCACGCGACCACCTCGGCGTCGTTCGCGGGGCCGAAGACGGCGACGACCGCGGCGCGCCCGTGGTGGACGGCCAGGCCGAGGAGGTCCGGCTGGCCGTCGAACACCGGCTCGTGGCCCGTGGACAGGTCCTGGACGTGGACGCGGTCGCGGTGCGTCCAGGCGACGGTCGGCGAGCCGGCGGGGACTCCGAACGCCCAGTCGGCCCGGTCGGTGGGGAAGTCGGGGATCGGCGGGCCGAGCGCGGCGCCGGCGGTCAGGTCCCACAGCTGACCGGCGTTCGCGCCCCGCGCCGCCTGCGAGGTGAACGCCAGCGGCGCGCCCTCCGCGGTGGCGGCGACGCTGTCGAACGAACCTTGCGCCAGCGGTTCCGCGGGCACGCTTTCCGGCATGCGACGGAGATTAGGCCACCCGGCCGCGATCGTTCCACGGATGCGTGGAAACTCGGTCGCGGTGTGACACTTGCGTGCGCCGCGCAGCTGTAATCAGCCGGCGGCGCGAAGGCGGGCGGCGATGTCCTCCGGGGGGACGTCGTTGATCCAGGCGGCCATGCCCGACTCGGAGCCCGCCAGGTACTTGATCTTGCCCGGGGCGCGGCGGACGGAGAACAGCTCCAGGTGCAGGCGCAGGAGGTCGTTCCCGGCGGGCGCCTGGTGCCAGCCGGCGACGTACGGGAGCGGGGTGCCGTAGAGGCCGTCGCAGCGGCGGAGGAGGTCGCGGTAGAGGACGGCCAGCTCGTCGCGTTCGGCGGCGTCCAGCGCGGTGAAGTCGGGGACGTGGCGGTGCGGCATCAGGTGCACCTCGACCGGCCAGCGCGCGGCGGCGGGGACGTAGGCCGTCCAGTGCTCGCCCGCGAGGACGACGCGGCTCCCCGCGCGCTCGGCCTTCAGGACGTCCTCGAACAGGCCCGGGGTGGCGGCGGCCATCTCCAGCATGCGTTCGGTGCGCGGCGTGATGAACGGGTACCCGTAGATCTGCCCGTGCGGGTGGTGCAGGGTCACGCCGATCTCCACGCCGCGGTTCTCGAACACGTAGACCTGCCGGACGCCGGGGACCGCGGCGATCTCGGCGGTGCGGTCCGCCCACGCGTCGATGATCGTCCGGACGCGGGAGACGGGCAGCCCCGCCATCGACGCGTCGTGGTCGTCGGTGAAGCACACGACCTCGCAGCGTCCCGCGCCGCGGGCCCGCGGCACCCCGTCGATCTCCGGCGGAACGGGCGGCGTGCGGACGTCGAAGGACGGGAACCGGTTCTCGAACGCGACGACGTCGTAGGACGGGTCCGGGATCTCCGCGGCGGGGCCGCCGGGGCACAGCGGGCACTGGTCGGCGGGCGGCAGGAACGTGCGGGTGTTGCGGTGCGCGGTGATCGTGACGTGCTCGCCGGTCAGCGGGTCGCGGCGCGTCTCGCACACCGCCTCGGCCGGCCGCAGCCCGCGCGGGTCGGGCACGGGCACCCGCCCCGGCGCCTCGTCGTAGTAGACGATCTCTCGGCCGTCCGACAGACGGGCGCGTATCCGGTTCATGGCGCCGAAAGCCTACAGTGCGGCCGGATCACCCAGCGGTGGCGCCCGCCGCGTTCTGCGCCTCGTGCACGCTCAGCAGATGCCTCACCAGCGTCGTCAGCACCTCCTTGCCGGACGTTCGCTCGCGGACGTCGCAGAGCACGACCGGGGTGTCCGGGCGGAGGTCGAGCGCGTCCCGGATCTCCTCGGACGTGTAGTCGTAGCCGTCGTCGAAGCAGTTGACGCCGATGACGAACGGCAGGCCGCGGTTCTCGAAGTAGTCGACGGCGGGGAAGCAGTCGGCGAGCCGGCGGGTGTCGGCGAGGACGACGGCGCCGAGCGCGCCGAACGACAGCTCGTCCCACATGAACCAGAAGCGGTCCTGGCCGGGCGTGCCGAACAGGTACAGGACGAGGCCGTCGCGGATCGTGATGCGGCCGAAGTCCATCGCGACCGTGGTGGTGGTCTTCTGCTCGATGCCCTCGGTGTCGTCGATGCCGACGCTCCGGTCGGTGAGCAGCTCCTCGGTCTGCAGGGGGCGGATCTCGCTGACCGCGCCGACGAGCGTGGTCTTGCCGACCCCGAAGCCGCCGGCGACGAGGATCTTCACCGCGACCGGGACCGCCGGGCCGGGTCCCTCGGGTTCCGCGGGCTCAGAGGGCTTGGAGACCATGGAGCACTTCCCTCAGCAGACGTTCCTGGGAGAGCGGGCTCTCCTGTTGGGGGCGGGTGGCGGTGATGAGCCGGTGGTGCAGCAGGTCGCCGAGCAGGACGCGCACGACGACCAGCGGGAGCTTCATGCGGGCGGCGATCTCGGCCACCGGCTGCGGCTGCACGCACATCTCCAGGATGTCGAGATGCTCGGGGCCGATGCCGGGCGAGCCCGACCGGGGCCGCGCCGCGGTCGAGACTATCGTGATCATGTCGAAGGCCTCGCCGGTCGCGGGCCGCGCGCGCCCGCGGGTGAGCGCGTACGACCGTACGATCGGGCCGGCCTCGTCATCGAGCCATTCGCTGCCAGGACCGGTCATGGCCCGTCACGATTCCTCGGTGTCGAGGGCCTCGGCGCGGCCGCGCCGGGTGCCCTGCTGGATGGACGACATCATCGACCGCAGCTCCTCGGGCGACCGGCTCGGCCGCGGCTCGGCGGGCGGCGTGGGCGCGGCGGACCGGTCCTCGCGCAGCTGGGCGGCCATGTTCTCCTGCCGGACGCGTTTCGGCAGCGCCGGCCGGCCGGCCGCTCCGGACCCGCCGGGGGGCCGCCGCCGGACCTCGCGCGGCGACCGCGGCACGCCCGGCTTGGCGGCCGGCGGCTCGGCCGCGGGTCCGGCCGCCGCCGCGGGCGGCTCCGGCTCGGGCGCGGGCGGCGGGTCGCCCCACGGCGACGGCGCCGAGCGCGGCGCGGGCGCCGGGCCCTGCATCGGCTCCTCGAACACCGGGATGGGGCCGGTCATCGGCCCCGGGTCGCCGAACATGGGGATGGGCCCGGTCATGGCGCCCGGTTCCTCGGCGGGCGGGCCGCCGGCGGACGCGGCCTCCGACGGCGCGGACGCGGGGGCGGCGTGCCGTCCCGAGGCGAGCCGCAGCACCGACCCGCCGCGCTCCTGCCGGTCCCGGCCGCCGACGACCGAGCCGACGGGGACGAGCGCGTCCTCCGCCCGGCGGGTGGTGAGGGCGGGGCCGGCCTGCGCGGGGTCGCCCTCGTCCGGGACGACGAGGCCCTCGGGCAGCAGGACGATCGCGGTCATGCCGCCGTACGGGGACGTCCGCAGCGTCACCTTGATGCCGTGCCGGCGGGCGAGCCGCCCGACGACGAACAGGCCGAGCTGGGCGCTGTCGGACAGGTCGAACTCGGCGGCGGTGGCGAGCCGCTCGTTGGCGGCGGCGAGGCTCGGCTCGTCCATGCTGAGGCCGCGGTCCTCGACCTCCAGCGTGAAGCCGTGCGAGACGGCCTGCCCCTGCACCTGGACGGTGGTGTGCGGCGGCGAGAACGCGGTGGCGTTCTCGATCAGCTCGGCGAGCAGGTGGATGACGTCGGCGACGGCGGGGCCGACGACCGCGGCGCGGGTCATCGGGGCGACGTTGACCCGGGTGTAGTCCTCGACCTCGGACGCGGCGGCGCGGGCGATGTCGACGATCGCGACGGGGCTGCGCCAGCCTCGGCCGGGCGCCTGCCCGGACAGGATGATCAGGCCCTCGGCGTGCCGCCGCATGCGGGTGGCGAGGTGGTCGACGCGGAACAGGTCCTCGAGGTCGTCGGGGGTCTCGATGCGCCGCTCCATCGCGTCCAGCAGCTTGAGCTGGCGGTGCAGCAACGTCTGGCTGCGGCGCGCGAGGTTGACGAACACGTCGCTGACGTTGCGGCGGAGCGTGGCCTCCTCGACCGCGCCCTGGATCGCGGTGCGCCGGGCGGCGTTGAACGCGTCGCCGACCTGGTCGATCTCGCGGGTGCCGAACGCCAGCGGCGGCGCCTCGGCGGCCACGTCGACCTCCTCGCCGCGGCGCAGCCGGCGGATCACGCCGGGCAGCCGGACGTCGGCCAGGTCGATCGCCTCGCGGCGCAGCCGGGCCAGCTCGCGGATGACGGACCGGGCGACCCAGATCGCGAGGACGAGGGACGCGGCGACGGCGACGAGCCCGAGCGCGCCCGCGAGGACGACGCGGGTGATGATGCCGGCGGCGATCGGCTCGGCGCGCCGCTCCGCGCCCTCGGACACGGCGAGTTCGAGGCCGCGCAGCCGGGTCAGGTTGGAGTCGGCGGTGGTCTTCCACAGCACCCCGGCGTTACCGGCGCTGTTCTTGGCGTACCGGGCGGACCCGACGAACCGGTCCTCCAGCGTGCGGAGCCGACCGTACTCGGGCATCGCGACGACGCGCTGGTAGTAGGCCTGGTCGGCGGAGCGCAGCTCGGCCGCCGCGTACCCGTAGAGGGCGCGCTGCGTCCCGACGAGCTTGACGAACCGGGAGTGCTCGGCGGCCGTCATCCGGCCGGCGGCGAGCGCGCCGGCGAGGAGCGCGTCCTCCTGCGCGAGGACCTCGCGGGCGCGGGTCAGCGACGCCTCGTTGCGGGCGTCCTTGGCGACCTCGGAGTTGTCCAGCGTGGCGAGGGAGCCCTGGAGCGCGCCGACGTCGCCGAGCAGCGCGGTGTAGTCGGCGAACGCGCGGTCCCGGTCGACGGCGCCGTTGTCGATGGCGCGGCGGCGGGCGGCCAGCCCGTCCAGCTCGCTGATGATCTTGTCGGCGAGCTTTCGGGTGGGCTCCGGCGCGGCGTCGCGGGCGCCCGCGTCCCCGGCGAGCCGGCGGAACAGGTCGGCCTGCCGGTCGGTGACCAGCCGGCCGGACTCCATCGACGCGCGGTCGCCCTCCGCGCGGCCGCCGAGGTACACCATCGACAGCCGCCGCTCCGCCTGCAGCGCGCTGCCGAGCGCGCCGGACGGGTACCCGTAGTGGTCCTGGACGGTCTTGACGTGCCGGAGGTTGAGCCCCTCGCCGAGCGCGATGCTCGCGGCGAACGCCCAGAGCACGCCGAGGGAGACCACCGACACGGTGACCATGAGGACGACCTTGAAGCGGATGGACCGGAATCGCGCTGCCTTGGGAGCCCGCCGGCGGCCGGCGGCTGAGTCCGTGGTGGTGCGGCCTCGATTTGGCACTGCGGCTAGAACTTTCACTCGTTCGGACGGCTGGCGAGACGGAAGCGACTGCTGTGCGTGGCGGGTCGCGGGGGAACGGTAGGAGAGCCTAAGACCGTCCGGCGCCGTGTGTCGACAGTTTCCGGATCATCACGTTTTGTGTGCACAGATGGACGAAAATACCCCTACGATGCCTCAGCGTGATGGCTCGTTCTCCCCACGCGACGGAAAAAGCCGGGTCGCTCGTCCGCATGCGCAGGTCGCGGGCGGTGCTCGCCGCGGGCGCGCTGGCCACGGTCGCGGCGCTGACCGCCGGATGCAGCGGCGACTCCGCGTCCGCCGCCGGACCGCCCGACATCCCGATGATGCAGGAGCTCGGCACCCCGGAAGGGCGGCTCGATCTCGTCGCCTGGGCGGGCTACGCCGAGGACGGCTCCAGCGACAAGAGCGTCGACTGGGTCACCCCGTTCACGAAGGCGACCGGCTGCCGGGTGCACACGAAGGTCGCCGACACGTCCGACTCGATGGTCGCGCTGATGAAGACCGGCCGTTACGACGGCGTGTCGGCGTCCGGCGACGCGAGCCTGCGGCTCATCTACGGCGGGTCGGTCGCGCCCGTCAACACCGGTCTCCTCAGCAACTACGGCGACATCGCCAAGTACCTGAAGGACCAGCCGTACAACTCGGTCAACGGCCAGATGTACGGCGTTCCGCACGGCTACGGCGCCAACATGCTCATGTACCGGACGGACAAGATCCCGCAACGTCCGACCTCGTGGAGCGTCGTGTGGGAGAAGGACACCCCGGCGGCCGGGCACGTCGTCGCCTACGACTCCCCCATCTACATCGCGGACGCGGCCCTCTACCTGAAGGCGCACCGTCCCGACCTGAAGATCAAAGACGTGTACGAGCTGGACGAGAAGCAGTTCCAGGCGGCGATCGGCCTGCTCAAGCAGCAGCGCCCGAACGTCAACCAGTACTGGGCGAACTACCTGGACGAACTCCAGTCGTTCAAGAGCGGCTACAACTACGCGGGCACCGCGTGGCAGGTGACCGCCAATTTGACCCTCGCGGACAAGGCGCCGGTCGCGACCACCCTCCCGTCCGAGGGCGCGACCGGCTGGTCCGACACCTGGATGGTCTCCTCGAAGGCGCAGCACCCCACCTGCATGTACAAGTGGATGAACTGGGTCACCACCCCCAAGGTGCAGGCCCAGGTCGCGCAGTGGTTCGGCGAGGCCCCCGCCAACCCGAAGGCGTGCGGGTACACCGCCAAGGGCTTCTGCTCGACGTACCACGTCGGCGACCCCGACTTCTACAAGCGCCTGGCCTTCTGGAAGACCCCCGTGGAGGACTGCGGCGACGACCGCGGCAACACCTGCGTCGACTACTCCCGCTGGGCCGAGGCCTGGACGCAGATCAAGGGGTAGGCGCGCGTCCCGGCGCTGTCAGTGATCGCGTCGGTCTCGGCGGTCTCGGCGGGCTCAGCGGGCGGTCTCGACGTTCTCCAGGACGCCGAGCGCGTCCGGGACCAGCACGGCGGCCGAGTAGTGGGCGCTGACCAGGTAGGTCAGCAGCACCCGGTCGTCGATAGCGGGTGTGGACGTGCAGGACGGTCTGCGCGACGCTCAGCTCGTACTCGCGCGGGGAGCCCTCGTAGTCGACGAACGTCCCCGGCAGCACCGGCTCGCCGTCGCCGAGCGTATAGGCGAGCCGCCGGTTGACGCGGTAGGCGCCGCCGGCCGCGTCCTCGATCCGCTGCGTTCTCGCCCGGCCCAGGTGGGGCACACGGGTCAGCCCGCGCCGTAACCCGCCGGTTCCGGGACGCGCTCGTTCCCGGCCTCCTCGATCGGCACCCCGGCCGTCTCCGGGATCATGATGATCGGCACGAGCGCCACGAGCGCGGCCAGCATCAGGTAGTACGCCGGGATGTAGTTCGAGCCCGTCACGTCGATCAGCGACCCGACGAGCACCGCCGCCGTCCCGCCGAACAGCGACGTCGAGATGTTGTAGCCGATGGCGAATGCCCCGTACCGCACCTTGGTGGGGAACATCGCCGGGAACGTCGCGCCGATCACCGCCAGCATCAGCACCAGCAGTCCGCCGACGACGGCGTAGCCGGCCGCCACGCCGAGCTTGTTGTCGGTCTGCATGAGAGCGAACGCCGGCCAGGCCAGGAAGATGTAGCCGATCGCCGCCGTCAGCAGCAGCGGCTTGCGGCCGATCCGGTCGGAGAGGTGGCCGAGCGGCAGGATCACGACCATCATGGCCGCCTCGACGCCGATCGTGATGAGCTGCGCCGTCTCGGCGTCCATCTTGATGAAGTCGACGAGGTAGGACGGCATGAACGTGAGCAGCGTGTAGTCCGCGACGTTCAGCAGGAACACGATGCCGATCAGCATCACGATGACGCGCCAGTAGTGCTGCAGCGTCTCCTTCAGCGGCGACTGGGCCTTCTTGCCCTCCTGCTCCATGCGCTGGAAGGTCGGCGTGTCCTCGATCCGCGTCCGGACGTAGAGGCCGACGAGGCCGAGCGGCAGCGCGACCAGGAACGGGATGCGCCAGCCCCAGGCGTGCATCGCCTGATCGCTGAGCGCGAGGTCCATGACGAAGACGAGGCCGGCTCCCAGGATGTAGCCGGTCAGCGTGCCGAACTCCAGGAAGCTGCCGAAGAACCCGCGCCGGTGCGTCGGCGCGTACTCGGCGATCATCGTGGCGGCGCCGCCGTACTCGCCGCCCGTCGAGAAGCCCTGGATCAGCCGGACGCCGAGCAGCGCCAGCGGCGCCGCGATCCCGATCGTGGCGTAGCCGGGCAGGATCCCGATCACGAACGTCGAGCCGGACATCAGGATGATCGTGGCGGCCAGCACCCGCTTGCGGCCGAGCCGGTCGCCCATCGGCCCGAAGAACAGCCCGCCGAACGGGCGGGCGAGGAACGCCGCCGCGATCAGCGCGAAGGACCGCAGCGACGCGCTGCCGGCCGCCTCCGCCGGGAAGAACACCGTGCCGATGATCGCGGTCATCACCCCGGCGCTGAACACGCCGAAGTCGAACCACTCGATGCAGTTCCCCATGGCCGAGGCGATGACGGCCTTGTGGACGGCGCCGGTACCGCCCTTGTCCGCCGTCAGGCTCGCGCCGCGGACGGCGCGCTCCGGGTCGTCTTTCACGCGGTGCATCTGCCCGATGATCGACGAAGCTAACGCCGATCGGCGGCCTCGGTGACCCGGAGTCAGCGCACGGTCACGCCTTCCTGGTCTTCTTCCTCTTCGCGCTGCGGTGAGTGCGGGCGGTGTCCTCGTCGTCCTCACCGGTGGGATCGTCCGCGGGCCGGGTGGCGAGGACGGTGGTGCGCTGCGGGTCGTCGTCGTCGTCCGGGACCTCGGGGAGGTCCGAGGCGGCCCCGGCGCCCAGCTGCTCGCCGGGCTGCTCACCGGGCAGCTCGCCGGGCAACTCGTCGGTGCGCTGCGGGTCGCCGTCGAGGAGCTCGTCGAGGGTGGCGGTGCGCTGCGGATCGGCGTGCGGGCCGTCCTCCAGGAGGTCGTCCTGCAGGAGGTCGTCCTCGGGGATCGACACGAGCGCCTGCGTCTCCTGCGACTCCCGCGTGATCACCCCGCTGGCGAGGACGGTGTTGCGGTGCCGCAGCGCGCCGTTCTCCCGCAGCAGGTTGTCGACGTCCGAGCGGGCGCGGGCGATGCGGCGGCTCAGCCGGAGGTGCACCACGAACCCGCCCACCGCCGTGCCGAGGACGAACCCGGCGACCGGGAAGCCGACCGCCGCCGGGGCCAGCAGGGCGACGAGCGCGACCACCACCAGCGCGACGACCACGGCAAGCGCGACGAAATGCTGTTCCATCCAGTCCAGGACGGTGTTGACGCGCTTGGGGATCCTCACTCCGCGACTCCTCCACTCGGCTTCGGGTGGGCAACGACCGGCGCGCGGCACGATGTTCCATCGCCGCGACGCCGCCTGCTCGGGTGCACCGCCGGGCTCCGCGGCCGGGACGGTCGGGGCTCGCGCCGCCCGGCGCGCCGCCCTCTCGGTTGAACGGCTCCCGCAGATGGTGACCGGCGGGAGGCCGTCCGAAACACTAACAGTAGTTGACTGCTCCCCTGGCTGGCGGGAAAGGGTGCTGTGGCCCTCGCCATGAAACGTGCGCCGGCCCTCGGTCGGCGCCCGGCCCGGCGCATCGGGATGCGAGGAGGCGGCCGCGCCGAATAGTGTCCATTGATATGAGCGAACACTTTGACGTCGTGATCCTCGGCGCGGGCCCGGGTGGATATGTCGCCGCGATCCGGTCGGCACAGCTCGGGCTGAAGACGGCGATCATCGAGGAGAGGTACTGGGGCGGGGTGTGCCTCAACGTCGGCTGCATCCCCTCGAAGGCGCTGCTGCGCAACGCGGAGCTCGCGCACATCTTCACGCGGGAGCAGCAGACCTTCGGGATCAACGTCGAGGGGCGGGTGTCCTTCGACTACGGCGTCGCGTTCCAGCGCAGCCGGCAGGTGTCGGACAAGCTCGTCAAGGGCGTCCAGTTCCTGATGAAGAAGAACAAGATCACGACCTATGACGGGCGCGGCACCTTCACCGACCCGAACACGGTGCAGGTGTCGCGGCAGGACGGCTCGTCCGAGACTGTGACGTTCGACAACTGCATCATCGCGGCGGGCGCGCACACCAAGCTGCTGCCGGGCACGTCCCTCTCCGAGCGGGTCGTCACCTACGAGGAGCAGATCCTCAGCGCGGAACTGCCGGAGAGCATCGTCATCGCCGGCGCGGGCGCGATCGGCGTGGAGTTCGCCTACGTCCTGCACAACTACGGGGTGAAGGTCACGATCGTCGAGTTCCTCGACCGGATGGTCCCGAACGAGGACGCCGACGTGTCGAAGGAGCTGGCGAAGCGGTACCGCAAGCTCGGCGTGGACGTCCTCACCGCCACCCGCGTGGACGCGATCGACGACTCGGGCGACAAGGTGAAGGTCACCGTCACCGGCAAGGACGGCGCCCAGCAGGTCATCGAGACCGACAAGGTCCTGCAGGCGATCGGCTTCCAGCCCAACGTGGACGGCTACGGCCTGGAGAAGACCGGCGTGGCCCTGACCGAGCGCGGCGCGATCGACGTGGACGGCCGCTGCCGGACGTCCGTCCCGCACATCTACGCCATCGGCGACGTCACCGCCAAGCTCATGCTCGCGCACGCCGCCGAGGCCATGGGCGTCGTCGCGGCCGAGACCATCGCGGACGCCGAGACGATGGAACTCGACTACATCATGATCCCGCGCGCCACCTACTGCCAGCCGCAGGTCGCCTCCTTCGGCTACACCGAGGCCCAGGCCAAGGAGCAGGGCTTCGACGTGAAGACGGCGAAGTTCCCCTACAGCGCCAACGGCAAGGCGCTCGGCATGGGCGAGGGCGACGGCTTCGTCAAGGTGGTCAGCGACGCCAAGTACGGCGAGATCCTCGGCGCCCACCTGATCGGCCCCGAGGTCACCGAACTCCTGCCCGAACTGACCCTGGCCCAGAAGTGGGACCTGACGGTCAACGAGGTCGCCCGCAACGTCCACGCCCACCCCACCCTGGGCGAAGCGATTCAGGAAGCGATCCACGGCCTGGCCGGCCACATGATCAACCTCTGACGCGCGGCGGCCGGCGCGCCCGCACGGGGCGGCGCCGGCCGCGGTCGCCGGCCTCGGCCGACGGTCAGGCGAGGTTCCAGCGGTCGAGGGACGCGTAGGCGGGGCGCCAGGTGGTCTCGTAGGCGGCGCGGGCCGGTTCCGGGAGGACGGCCAGCATCGCCGCCGCGGTCTTCTCGTCGGCGCCGTCCAGCAGCCAGGGGATGATGCGGGGGGCGTTGGGGCCCAGTTTCGCGCCGTGCACCTGGCCGAAGTTCGCGATCTGGGCGGGTGTGAGGGTCGCGTCGATCAGGGGCAGCGCGGCCTCCTCCTCGTGGCTCAGGTGGGTGGTCAGTGCGGTGGTCAGCGTGTCGACGAGAGGGGCGAGCGGCTCCGTGCCGGCGTCGATCGCCTCTAGGGCCGGGTCGATGGCGGCGTGTTCGGCCTCCATCGCGTCCATGAGGGCCAGGGCGTCCGGGCGGTCGGCCAGGGCCTCGCGCATCGGGGGCCAGAGCGCCTCGTCCTCGGCGGTGTGGTGGATGTGGAGGGCTGTCTCGAACAGCTCCCAGCCCGGCGCCCCGGCGAGGATTCGGCGCGCCTCGCCGTCCTCGCGCGCGGCGACCTTGGCGAGCTGTTCCAGCTCTCGCCTGAGCGCGTTGTGCATCACGTACATCGCGGTCCAGTCGTAGTTGGACATGGTTCCCCTTCCGTTCAGTTCCTAGACGGATCGGAAGGGGAGAACGTGACCGGCTAGGACGTCGGGGCGGGGCTGGAGAGGCGGCTCAGGAGGCGTTGGCCCTGGCGGGAGCTGATGTTGAGGCGGCGGCCCAGTTCGGCGCCGGTGATGTTCGGCTCGGCGTCGATGATGGCGAGGGCCTGGGCCTCGTTGTCGGTGGCCACGCTGCGCGGAACGGGCGGCTTCTTGGGCGGGACCTTCTTGGGCGGGACCTTCTTGGGCGGGGCCTTCTTCGGCTCGGGCGGCGCCTGGGGCTCGGGCGGGGGCGGAGTCGTCAGGTCGGTGACGCGGGCCAGGGCCTGGTCGAGCATGACGCCGTCTTTGAGCATCCAGACGATGTCGGTGGGGGCGTTGGACTTCCATTTGCGGCCGTAGTGGTCGTCCAGCAGGGCCAGGGCGTGGCGGCGGCGCTGCTCGGCCTGGAGGGCGTCGGGGTAGGACGTGATCTGCCACAGGACCATGCGGCGCCACAGGCGGAAGGTGGAGAAGGGCGCCAGGAGCCAGCGGGCGACGGGGACGCCTTCGCGGACGATGCCGGCGGCGATTCCGGCGCGGCGGCGGATGGCGTGCCGGACGGCTTCGATGAAGGTGATGAAGAGGATGGGCATGGCGGCGTGCATGACCATGCCGGTGATGTCGCCGCGGGCGGCGGAGATGTTGAGCCAGACGGTGGCGGCGGTGAAGGCGAAGGCCGTCCAGCGCAGGGCCGGCATGGGCATGGCCAGCCATTCCAGCAGGAGCGCGACCGAGACCAGGGCGAGGATGCCCAGGTCGACCCCGGCGGGGACGATCCACGCCTCGCCGCCGAACCAGGGCTCGGCGACGTCGCGGACGGACGCGAAGGAGCCGTAGCCGCCCAGCCCGGCGAGGCCCGCGAAGAACAGGCCGCCGACCCCGGCCAGGACACGCTGGGCCCGGGTCAGCGGCATCGTCGTCCGGTCCATCGCGTCCCTCCCGTCACAGGGGTGCTAGATCACCCCCGTGACGGTAGCGCGCCGCCCGGGACGAAACCGGCAATATCCCCCAGTCGTCAGCGGAGCGGATCGAACGGGTCGAGTTCGCTCGGCCGCCGACCTGTGACGATCTGCTCGGCGAGGAGGCGTCCGGTGGCGGGGCCGAGGGTCATCCCCCACATGCCGTGGCCGCCGGCCGCGAAGACGCGGGGTGAGCGGGTCGCGCCGATCAGCGGGAGGCCGTCCCGGGTGCAGGGGCGGGAGCCGACCCACTCGTCCTGCCGGGCGTCGAGGTCGGCGCCGCGCAGGAGGGGGCGGGCGGCCTCGACGATCGCCTTGATCCGGCGCGGGTCGAGCGGTGCCCCGGGGCTGCGGAACTCCATCATCCCGGCGACGCGCAGCCGGTCGCCGAGCGGCGTGCAGGCGACGCGCTGGGCGGGGAAGTAGACGGGCCCGTCGGGGACGCGGTCCACCGGCACGCTGAAGCTGTAGCCGCGGCCCGCCTGCACGAGCGAGCGGACCCCGAACGGCCGGGCGAGATCGCCGAGCCACACGCCGCTCGCGAGCACGACCGTGTCGAACTCCTCGAAGTCGCTCCCCGTGGTGCGCACGGAGACGCCGCCCTTGCGATGGGCGATGCCGGTCACGGCCGCGCCCGTCCGGATCTTGCCGCCCCGGTCACGGACGGAGTCGGCGAGGGCGTGCACGAACGCGCCCGGGTTGATGAACCGCTGGCCGCGCAGCACGATCGCGGCGCCGATCTCGTCGGAGAGGGCGGGCTCCAGCAGCCGGGCCTCGTCGCCGGTCAGGGCCTCGTACTCCAAGGCCTGGCCGGCCGCGCGGATGTGCTCGATCTCCGCCAGCAGGACGCGCCGCTCCCCGGCCGTCCGGTACGCGGCGAGGAAGGACCCGGCCTCGTTCGTCTGCGCCTCGACACCGCCGTCCAGCAGCGCGTCGAAGCTCGGCAGCGCCCGGCCGTTGATCGGCACCAGGGACTCCATCGCGCGCCGCCAGCGCACCGCCGTGCTGTTGCGCGCGAACCCGGCGAGGAACCGCAGCAGCCGCGGGTTCGCGCTCGGCGGGACGTAGACCGGCGAGGACGGGCTGAGCACCGCCCGCACGCCGTAGGAGAGGACGGCCGGCTCGGGCAGCGGGGTCGCCAGGCCGGGGGTCAGCCAGCCGGCGTTGCCCCAGGACGCGCCGGCGGCGACGTCCTCGCGGTCGAACACGGTGACGTCGGCCCCGTGCTCCTGCAGGAACCATGCGGTGGACAGCCCGACCATGCCGGCGCCCACGACGGCGACCCGGCGCGGCGCTGCGTCGAGAGCCATGGCCACTCCTCTCCTCGCTGAATGCGTGACACTTCGATGGTGGGCCGCGTCCGGGCAGTCGTCTCTGTCGCGTTCGGCCAATCCGGCGGAGCCTCATCGTGCGGACGGCACAATGGACGGATGGTGAAGCTCCGCGTCGCCGACCTCGTCGACTCGCTGGGGCTGCTCAGGCTGGTGACCCCGGGCCGCGGCGGCGAGGTGCACGACGTCGTCCTGGCCGAGCCGGGCGAGGCGGCGGGGCAGCCCGGCGAAGTCGTGCTGGGCGTCGGCGTGACCGATCCGGCGGATGCCGTCGCCCTGCTGGAACGGGCCGACACCGCCGGGGCGGACGGCGTCGTCCTGAAGGCGCCCGTCGCCCCGGAGGTCGCCGCCGCCGCACGGTCCCTGAAGCCCGCTCTCATCGAACTTCAGCCCGACACGTCCTGGACGCACGTCGTCTGGCTGGTGCGCGGCGCCATCGACCGCGCCTACGCGCCGCAGGGCGTGCACGACGACCTGTTCGCGCTCGCCGACACCGCCGCCGAGATCGCCGACGCGCCCGTCACCCTGGAGGACGCCCGCTCCCGCGTCCTCGCCTACTCCGGCCGCCAGGACACCACCGACCCCGCCCGCGTCTCCACGATCGTGGGCCGCCGCGTCCCGCCGCAGGTCATCGCCCATCTGCGCGCCTGCGGGGTGTTCCGGAAGCTGGCGCGCTCGTCCGACCCCATCCTCGTCCCGGCCGGGCCGGACGAGATGCTGCCGAGGCTCGTCATCCCGGTGCGCGCCGGGGGCGAGTGGCTCGGCTCCATCTGGGTGGTGGCGCGGACGCCGATCCCGCCGGACCGCGTGCGGCGGCTCACCGACCTCGCGTCCGTCGTCGCCCTGCAGCTGCTGCGCCTGCGGGCCGAGGCGGGCGTCGCGCGCCGGATGTCGGCCGGCCAGCTGCGCGACGCACTGCGGGACGGCACCCCCGTACCGGCGGAACCCCCGTGCCGGGCCGTGGTCCTCGGCGGCGGCGAGGACCTCCGCCGCCGCCTCGACCTGTGGGAGGCGATCACGCACCGCTTCGGCTGGCACCGCCCCCTCCTCACCGACCTCGACGGCGCGCTCTACACCGTGCTGACCGACCGGCCGCACACCGGACACGAAGCCGGATCGATGCCGTGGCTGCGCACCGTCCTCACCGAGGTCCGCGCCCACGACCGCTCCCTGTACGCGGCGGCGGGCGGACTCGCCCGCTCCCCCGCCGAACTCCCCCGCTCCCGCGCCGAGGCCGCCGAACTCGACGCCCTCATCGCGTCCGGCCGCCCGCCCCCCGGCCTGGTCCTGCTGGAGGACGCCTGGGACGCCGTCATCGTCGAGCGCGCCCGCAGGGCCACCCGCGTCGAGGCCGGCTTCCTGGGCGGCCCGCTGGGCGCCCTCAGGTCCCACGACGAAACCCACGGGACGGCGTTCCTGCCGACGCTCGCCGCCTGGCTGGACCACTACGGCGATCCGAAAGGCACGGCGGAGGCCCTGTCCGTTCACCCCAACACCCTCCGCTACCGCCTACGCCGGATGGCCGAGGTGACCCCGCTGGACCTCTCGTCCCCCCGGCTCCGCCTGGCCCTCCGCCTCCAACTAAGCGCCCTGGACAACCGCCTATAACCCACACGTCACCCCCATGCGAGGCGGTGGTCAGCGGGGTTGGAGGCGGATGAGAGCGGCGCGTCCCCGGTCGTCCACTCTGATCACGGCGGACAGGCGTCCAGCGGTGACGTCCTGTTCGAGAGCACGGGGGCCACCGCCAGCCGGTACTCCCGGCCGGTCAGGCGGGGCGACAACTGCGGCTGGACGGCCCAGGTGACCAGCGCGGCCTGGACGAGCACGGCGGCCGCCGCCGCAACCGCGTGAGCTTCTCCGGAGGGATGCCAGGGCGGTCGGCGGCGAGGTTCGAGAGCATCTCGTCCAGGATCCGGTGAGTCCATTTCGCCCGAACCAAGCCTGCCTGGGCGAGTCGGATGAGCAAGTCCCTCAGCGTGTTCCCGTACAGGACATTGGCGTCGTAAACGACGACGAAGGACATCGTCAGGCCCCAAGTTCCTGCCCAAGGGCTGCTAGATCATCAGCGGCGCTCCGACGCTTCAGATCATCACGACGCTTGTACTCCATGACGTCCTCGGCGGTGATACGGCGATGACGACCCACCATGCGATAAGAAAGCGCTCCCGACTCCAGCAATCCGATCAAGTACGGACGGGATACGTTCAGCAGATCCGCAGCCTGCTGAGTGGTCAACTCGGCCCGCGAGGGGACGACGGAGATGCCTCTGCCCTCGGCGGCCTGGCTCAGGATGAAGGCCAGCATGCTCACCACGTCCCGAGGAAGGACCAGCGGGTCCTTCTCACCCGACTCTCCAGTGACCCGGATCGTTCCTTCGTCCGGATGCCGCATGAGGTAGTCCTTGATACGCCGGACCGCACGCTCCGCGGCCTGAGCGTCGATCGCCCCCGGCTCGATCGACCTGACCTGCACACCAGTCATCACAACCTCCCTATTCGCAGTATGCGCAACCAACGAAATAAACGCAACAAGGCCGTGCTCGGTGCTGGCGCTACACACGTGGCGCGGCATGCGGGACATCCCCGCCAGCGCGGACATGGTCGCGCGGAAGAACGCGATGAACCGGCCGAGGAAGACGGCGACGCCGCCACGGCGCCGGATCAGGTCGCCGAGGGTGGGCCCGCCGCGTGGTTCCGTTCGTCGACGGGTGTGCTGCTGGGGGCTTGCGCCGATCCGAGGCGGGCGGCCGAAGGGGTGCGGGTGCTGCTCGGGCCATGGGTCGCCAGGGCGCTGAGCGGCGCGCGGCGGACCCGTGCGGGGCGGCGCAATGAACAGGGTGTCCGTGGCGGAAACACGCAACGAAGTGCCAGGTCGGAGCAAGGTTGGCGCATTGGATTGCGGCGGCTTCGTTCCTAGGCTTTCGATCAGTCGATCCCCCTTCTCGGATGTCCCTGGAGACACGTATGACCGTCATGCCGGCAATGGAGCCGAGCACCGTCGAGCGGAGCGCGCTGCGGCGGCGCTACCTGATGTGCCGTCCCGATCACTTCGCCGTCACCTACGCCATCAACCCCTGGATGGACCCGTCGGCCGGGGCCGATGCCGGGCGGGCCGTCGCGCAGTGGGAGGCGCTGCGGGACGCGTATCTGGCCCTCGGGCACGAGGTGAGCCTCATCGATCCGATCGAGGGGCTGCCCGACATGGTGTTCGCGGCCAACGGGGCGCTGGTCGTCGGCGGGCGGGTGTACGGGGCGAAGTTCACGCACCCCGAGCGGCACGCGGAGGGGCCCGCGTACGCCCGGTGGCTCAGCGAGAACGGGTTCTCCGAGGTGCTGGACGCCCAGCACACCAACGAGGGCGAGGGGGACTTCCTCACGCTCGACCACGTGATCCTCGCCGGGACGGGGTTCCGGACGGATCTCGCCGCCCACCAGGAGGCGCAGGAGTTCCTCGGACGTCCCGTGGTGACGCTCCGGCTCGTCGACCCGCGCTTCTACCACCTGGACACGGCGCTGTTCCCCCTCGGGGGCGGGAACATCGCCTACTTCCCGGGCGCGTTCTCGGCGGGCAGCCGGGCGGTGCTGGAGCGGCTCTTCCCGGACGCCGTCCTCGCGACCGAGGAGGACGCAGCGGTGCTGGGCCTCAACGCCGTGTGCGACGGGCGCAACGTCGTCGTCAACGCGGAGGCGGCCGGGCTGATCGCGACGCTGCGGAGCCATGGGTACGAGCCGGTTCCGGTGAATCTGTCCGAGTTGCGCAAGGCGGGTGGCGGGCCGAAGTGCTGCACGCTGGAGCTGCGCGCCTGAGCTAGCGGCGGAGGCCGATGTGGCGGCGGGCGAGGGCGCGGGTCCGCAGGACGCCCGTGACGCCGATCGCCCAGATCCCGATCTGGACGGTCCACGCGGCCCGGAACGCCTCGGGCGTGAACTCGCCGGCCGGCGACAGGGCGTCCAGGACGAGCCCGATCAGCAGGATCGTGACGAGGGAGGCGATGAAGCCGCCCACGTTGACGATGCCGGTGGCGGTGCCCTGCCGGCCGGGCGGGTTGAACGTCCGGGCGTAGTCGAAGCCGATCATCGAGCCGGGGCCGCCGGGCGCGACGCACAGCACGAGCAGCACCAGCAGCCAGGCGGGGGCGGGCGGCGGCCAGGCGAGGACCGCCGCCCAGGCCGCCACGTTCATCCCGACGATGCCGAGGACGAGCCACGACCGGCGCAGCGGGTAGCGGGCGACGAGCCGTCCGATGAACGGGCCGGACACGACGTTGACCAGCACGAACAGCGTCAGCAGCGTGGACGCGGCGGCCGGATTCATGCCCTGCCCCGACACCAGGTACGGGTAGCCCCACATCAGCGCGAACGTGTTGGACGAGAACTGCGTCACGAAGTGCGACCAGAGGCCGAGGCGCGTCCCGGGGTGGCGCCAGGCCTCGACGAGGTTCGTGCCCGTCTCGCGCAGGGTGGGGACGTCGGCGCGGCCCGGCCCGTCCCGCAGCACGGCGATCGACAGCACCGCCATGAGGACGCCGAGCGCCGCCGCCGACCCGAACGCCGTGCCCCAGCCGGGGCCGTGCAGCAGCGCGACGAGCGGGATCGCGCTGAGCACCTGGCCGAGTTGCCCGAGCTGCCCGGTGAGCTGGGTCACGACCGGGACGTACCGCCCGGGGAACCAGGTCGCGACGATGCCGAGGACGCTGATGAACGTCATCGCGTCGCCGGCGCCGACCATCACGCGGGCGGCGACGGCCGTCCCGATGTCGGTGGACACGGCCATGAGCGCCTGCCCGCCGGCCATGAGCAGCGCGCCGCCCGCGACCATCCGGCGCGGGCCGACGCGGTCGAGCAGCAGGCCGACGGGGATCTGCAGGCCCGCGTAGACGAGCAACTGCAGGACGGTGAAGGACGCGAGGATCCCGGCGGACGCGTCGAACCGGTGGACGGCGTCCAGCCCGACGACGCCGAACGACGTCCGGTGCAGGACCGCGACCGCGTACGCGAGGACGCCGACGCCCCAGATCGCCCACGCGGCGGGGGCGGCCTTCCGGCGATCCGGGCATTCCTGGGGAGGTTGGGCGGTCTGCACGGATAACCAACTTATGTCACTTCTGTCGGGGTCTGGCTCGCAGGTGCATCCGCTCCCCCTGCGGCCCGAACAGGGTGAGCACCTCGGCCGTCCCGGCGGCGGCGCCGAACCAGTGCGGCAGGTGGGTGTCGAACTCGGCGGCCTCCCCCGGCTCCAGGACCAGGTCGCGGCCGGCGAGGTGCAGCCGCAGCCGCCCGTTCAGGACGTACAGCCACTCGTAGCCCTCGTGGGTGCGCGGCTCGGGGTCGGGCACCCGCTCCGGGACGATCATCTTGAACGCCTGCAGCCCGCCCGGCCGCCTGGTCAGCGGCAGCACGATCAGGTCGCCCATCTTCTGCGGGCGCGGCCTGATCCGCGGGTCGCCGACGGACGGGGCGCCGACCAGTTCGTCCAGCGGGACCCCGTGGGCCTGCGCGAGCGGCAGCAGCAGCTCCAGGCTCGGCCGCCGCTTGCCCGACTCCAGCCGCGACAGCGTGCTCACCGAGATGCCGGTGGCCTCGGCGAGCGCGGCCAGCGTGATCTCGCGTTCCTGCCGGAGCCGCCTGAGCCTGGGCCCGACTTCGGCGAGGACGTCCTCGGTCGTCTCCATGGCTCTATTGCAGGATCGGCAAACAAGTTTGTCAATCTGACGGGTCGTCGCGCATCCTCGCGGCATGGCTGACAACAGCGAACGAGACGTACTGATCATCGGGGGCGGGCCGGCCGGGCTGAGCGCCGCGCTCGTCCTGTCCCGGGCCCGCCGCGGCGTCACCGTGGTGGACGCCGGCGAGCCCCGCAACGCGACGGCCGAGCACATGCAGGGGTTCCTCACGCGGGACGGCATGCCGCCCGCCCTGCTGCTGGAGACCGGCCGCACCGAGGTGCGCGGCTACGGCGGCGAGATCGTCTCCGGAACGGTCGAGCACGCCGCCGGCGACGTCGCCGCGGGCTTCACCGTCACCCTCGCCGACGGGAGCACCCTGCGCGGGCGCCGGCTGCTGGTCACCACCGGGGTGACCGACGTCCTGCCGGACATTCCGGGCCTCCAGGACCGCTGGGGCCGCGAGGTGCAGATGTGCCCGTACTGCCACGGCTGGGAGGTCCGCGACCAGCGGATCGTCGTGCCGGCCACATCGCCGAACTCCGTCCACCAGGCGTCGCTGCTGCGGCAGTGGTCGCCGGACGTGACGTTCCTCGCGGCGAAGGCCCCCGCCGGCGACGACGCGGCCCGCCTGGACGCGCGCGGCGTCCGCGTCGTGGAAGGCGAGGCGCGGCGCCTCGTCGTCGAGAACGACCGCGTCACCGGGTTCGAGCTGGCGGACGGCTCCGTCCTCCCCTGCGACGCCGTCTTCGTGGCTCCGACATGGGTCGCCAAGGACGGCCCGCTGACCGACCTCGGCTGCGAGTTCGGCGACGACGGCTTCGTGAAGGTGGACGAGACCGGACGGACCAGCGTCCCCGGCGTGTGGGCGGCGGGCAACGTCGCCTTCCCCGCCGGCCAGGTCATCATGGCGGCCTCGGCCGGCTCCATGGCCGCCGCGATGGTCAACGCCGACCTCATCGAGGCCGACGTGCGGGACAAGCTCGCCGCCGCCCAGAGCCCCCGTTGATCTGCGGCATGTTGTTGTTATCACCGGCCGGAAAACAGCAACATGCCGCAGCTCAACGTCGGGTGGGAGGGTGGGGCGATGGATGAGCGGGAGTGGGGCGCGGGGCGGGCGGCGCTGAACGGCGCCCGAGCGCGGCTCGGCGAGGTCGCGAGCGGGCTCTACCCGGGCGTGCCGCGCGTCGCGGGGACGCCGCTGCTCTGCCGAGACGACTGGATTCCCGGCATGCCGGTCCCGCTGGGCGACATCCGGCTGGAATGGGACGACCGGCCGGCCCCGCCCGCCGTCGCCGATCCGCCGGACGGGCTGCCCGGCGGGTACCGGACATATGCCGAGGCCATGGCCGCGCTCGCGCCGCCGAAGGTCTTCGAGGACCGTCCGTCCTACCGGCTCCTCGAAGCCCGGCCGCCCGCCCTGCGCCTCGGGCCCGCGCGCTACTTCGACGGCGTGAACGTCGGCGAGTCCGTCGCGCACGAGCTGGCGGCCGGGACGGACGGACTGCCGCTGCGCACCCGCATCGGCGACCCGTGCGACCTCGCCCGCCGGCCCGCCCTGTGCGCGGTCACGACGGTGACCGTGACGACGTCCGGCCTGTACGTCCTGCACTGGCGCGACCCGGCGAAGGTCGCGCATGCCGGCGGGCTCCACCAGGTGATGCCGGTCGGGGTCTTCCAGCCGCTCCGCGATGAAGCACCCGACCTGTGGCAGTGCATGGTGCGCGAGTACGCCGAGGAGTTCCTCGGGACGGACGAGGACTACGGCGACGGCTTCGTCCAGGAGGAATGGGCCTTCCACCGGGCGATGACCGCCGCCCGCGCGGAAGGCCGCCTGCGGGCGCACTTCCTCGGGCTCGGCGTCGACCCGCTGACGTTCGCGCTCGATCTGCTCACGGCCGTCGTCATCGACGACGACCTGTTCGGCGACCTCTTCGGCGGCCTGGTCGCCGTCAACGAGGAGGGCACGGTGTCGATGGCGCCGTTCGACGGGACCGTCCCGCGGCCGATGCAGCCGGCCGGCGCCGCCGCGGCGGCGCTCGCCTGGCGGCACCGGGAGGCGCTCGGCCTCACTCGCGGCTGAGCGCCTTCAGCTCGTCCAGCGCGTCCACGAGGTGGTCCACGAGCTCGGACGGGTCGGGGACGAGGTCGCGGCACGCGACGATGCCGACGTGCACCTTCCCGTTGTAGGAGAAGACGGTGATGTTCAGGCCGCCGCTCACGTCCGTCACGACGGAGATCGGGTAGTAGGCGAGCACCTTCGCCCCGCACAGGTACAGCGGGATCTGCGGGCCGGGGACGTTCGAGATCATCAGGTTGACCGGGCGCAGCGACAGCGCCGGCGCGGCCCGCAGCGCGAGCCGGGTGGCGGCGGCGGCGAGCGGCGCGGGCAGCAGGCCGCTCATGTCCCGCACCCAGGCGCCCGACGAGCGGGTGAAGCGGCGCTTCGCGAGGTCCATGTCGGCGCGGACGGCGGTGTACCGCTCGGCCGGGTCCGGGACGTGCGTGGCCAGCGGCGCCGTCATGATCGAGAGCTGGTTGCCCGGCTCGGCCACCGCCCCGCCGCGCCGCAGCGACACGGGGACGGCCGCGACCAGCGGGCGGTCCGGCAGGTCGCCGCGCTTGTCGAGCCACTGCCGCAGCGCCGTCGCGCACAGCGCCATGACGACGTCGTTCACGCTGCCGCCGAGGCCCCGCCTGATCTCCTTGATCTCGGCGAGCGGCAGTTCCCCGCAGGCGACCGAGCGGCGGCGCCCGATCGGCCGGTTGAACGGGGTCGGCGGGGCGCTCACCCGGGGCGCCCGCGGCGTGGGCGGCCGGTTCAGCGCGCCCTGCACGGCCGACGACACGAGCCCCACCCCGGGGATGGACGAGAGGCCGGGCACCTCGTCCAGGTAGGGGGCGGTGCGCACCATCGACACGGCCGACAGGACGGGATGCAGCGCCGCCCGCAGCAGCCCGGTGCCGACCATGTCGAGCACGCCGGGGGCATGGGCGGGCGGGGCCTCGTCGGCCGGGACGTCGCGGGACTCGGGGGTCAGGTCGAGCAGCGCGGCGAGCGTCTCGGCGGCCATCACGCCGTCGACGGCGGCGTGGTGCACCTTCACGTAGACGGCGGTCAGCCCGCCTTGGAGGCCCTGGATCAGGACCAGCTCCCAGAGCGGCCGGGTGCGGTCGAGCGGCTGCTCGTGCAGCATCCCGACGATGTCGGCGAGCTGCCGTTCGGTGCCGGGCGCGGGGAGCCCGATCTCGGTGATGTGCCGTTCGGGCGCGAAGTCCGGATCGTCCTCCCAGTAGGGGTTGTCCAGGCCGAGCGGCACCTGGACGAGCCGCCGCCGCAGCGGGCGGGCCGCGAGGTGCGCGCGGTCGCGGATCAGCTCGGCGACGAGCGGGACGGTGAGCCGGCCGCCGGGGCACGACCCGGCGTCGACGATGCCCAGCCCGGCGATATGGGCATGGGTGGTGTCGGTCTCGGCGTGGAGGAAGGTGGCGTCCACGGTGGTCAGCTGGCTCATGCTCTCGTCCCGTCCGCTCGTCCTTTGTCGCCTGCCCTGCCTCTCTAGGAGGTATGCGCTCGGCGGCGCCAGGTCAACGCGGGCCGGAAGGAAGCAACAGGGATTTAACGGGGTGTTTCACCCAGTTCATGCGACGTTTTGGGGGGCGGCTGGACAAGATTTTCACCGGCCCCGGCCGCTGCCGGACAAAACACTTCACAAAGGGGCGGCCGAGCGAAACTCGGCGGTTACCGGCGAGCGGGGTGATCACCGGACTAGGGTGGTGCGCCATGACCGCACGACCACTCGCGGAGATCGTCGAAGCGGGGTGGGCCACCGCGCTGCAGCCGGTCGCCGGGACGATCGCCGCCGCGGGCGACTGGCTGCGCGCCGAGGTCGCCGCCGGCCGCCGCTACCTGCCCGCCGGGAACCACATCCTGCGCGCGTTCACCCAGCCGTTCGACGACGTCCGCGTCCTCATCGTCGGCCAGGACCCCTACCCGACGCCGGGGCACCCGGTCGGCCTCAGCTTCTCCGTCGCCCCCGACGTCCGGCCGCTGCCCGCGAGCCTCATCAACATCTTCCGCGAGTACTGCAGCGACCTCGGCCACCCCGAGCCGTCCAACGGCGACCTCACCCCGTGGACGGAACAGGGCGTCTGCCTGCTCAACAGGTCGCTGACCGTCATGCCCGGCAACTCCGGCTCGCACCGGGGCAAGGGCTGGGAAGAGGTGACCGAGCAGGCCATCCGCGCCCTCGCCGCACGCGGCCGCCCCCTCGTCGCCATCCTGTGGGGACGGGACGCCCGCAACCTCAAGCCGATGCTCGGCGGCGTCCCCTGCATCGAGTCCCCGCACCCGAGCCCCTACTCGGCCGACCGCGGCTTCTTCGGCTCCCGCCCGTTCTCCCGGGCCAACCAGCTCCTCGAACAGCAGGGCGCGAGCCCGGTCGACTGGAAGCTCCCCTAGCCCCCGGGGGCGACCCCCTGGAACCCCCGTCAGCGACGCAGTGGGCTGAGGTCTACTCTTCGGGGAGGTGGCGCAGGAGGGTGGCGAACTCGCCGGTGCCCTCCGTGGGGGCGTCGGCGGGGAGCGGGGTCAGCCGGCGCTCGCCGTGGCTCCAGTAGACGCCGGGCGCGCACGGGTCGTCGGCGAGGTCGTACATCTCGCGCGTCACGTCCGCGAACACCGGCAGCACGTCCCGGACGGCCGTGGACATGATCGGATACAGCAGCAGCGTGCTGTGGCACGGGACGCCGACCAGGGCGCCGTGCTCGTTCGGCCACGGAAGGAACTGGTCGACCTCGCTGAGCAGCGCCGACACGTACCGGCTGCCGGGCTTGTTCACCACGCGGACGTCACGTCCCGGCAGGAGCGGCTGGTCGTGGACGGAGACGTCCGCCAGCTCCCGGTCGTGGGTGTTCGTCATCACATAGCCGAGCTTGTGCAGGCCGAGGAGCCCCGCACGGGCCTTGGTGAGCGGTCCGCCGTACCGCGGATGCTCGATCATCACCATCGCGTCGAAGTGGTCGCCGGCGGGGACGACGACGAGGCCCTCCCGGTCGTGGGGCGCGAGCTTGGGCACGATGCGCAGCCGCAGCAGTTCCCGGACGTCGCCGAACAGCTCCATCTCACCGATCGCGAGGAACGCGCGGTCGCCGACCTCGCGGACCCACTCGTCCACCACCTGGGGCCATACTGAGCGCGGCTCGCGGGCGCACCGCTCCAGCACCGTCCAGCTGGAGGCGCGCGCCTCGGACCGGCCGACGGGCAGCACCACCTCGGACGTGCCCGGGTCGAACCAGGCGCTGGGCGCCAGGGCGGGCAGCACGTCGCGGATGAGCGCGTGCACGTCCGCCGCCGCGTCCAACGGTTCCATCAAAGCTCATCCTCCCTCAGCCGTCGGCGGATCACGTCACTATCCAACCTTCTCAGAGTTCGGGCCCGTTGTGTGATCCATCGCGATCCCCGCCGCACACTCGCTGATCATGAGCGGCTCAAGTACGGTGCCTACATGCGCGAACTCGTGTACCCACCGGTGATCAAGACGGCCGTCGGTGTGTTCAAGGCCCTGAACATCAAGTTCCGTCTGGAGGGGACCGACCACATCCCCAGTACCGGCGGAGCGGTGCTCGTCAGCAACCACGTGAGCTACCTCGACTTCATCTTCGCCGGCCTCGCCGCCCACCCCGGCAAGCGGCTGGTGCGGTTCATGGCGAAGAAGGAGATCTTCGACAACCGGATCGCCGGGCCGCTCATGCGCGGGATGCACCACATCCCGGTCGACCGGAACGCGGGCGCCTCGTCCTACGCCGCCGCGCTGAAGGCGCTGAAGAGCGGCGAGATCGTCGGGGTGTTCGCGGAGGCGACGATCAGCCGGTCGTTCACGGTGAAGGGCATCAAGAGCGGCGCGGTGCGGATGGCGGTCGCGGCCAAGGTGCCGCTGGTCCCGGTCGCGCTCTGGGGCCCGCAGCGGATGTGGACGAAGGGCCGCAAGCGGCGGCTGCTGCAGCGCAACGTCCCGGTGACGATCCTCGTCGGCGAGCCGATGTACCCCAAGCGCGGCGACGACTACGAGGCCGTCACCCAGGAACTCCGCGCGCGCATGGCGGAGCTCCTGGAGAAGGCGCAGCGCGAGTACCCCGACGTCCCGCGCTCGGACGAGACCTGGTGGCAGCCCGCCTACCTCGGCGGCACGGCGCCGACCCCCGAAGAGGCGGAGAAGCTCGACCTGGAGGAGGCCGAGGCCCGCAAGGCGGCCCGCGAGGCGGCCCGCGAGGCCAGGGAGTCCGGCGGCGCGTAATTCGCTGGACGCCGCCCGGCGCACCGCGTGATCATTCTTGGCATGACCATGTCGCAGGAGAGGCCGCAGGAGGTTCTGCATCTGATCGAGCCCCTGGAGAACATCACCGACCCCGGGGCCGAAGCAGCGCTGCCCGTGGTCTTCAACCTGTCCGACAACAACTCGCCCGCCGACGTGATGGACGTCCTGTCGCTGCGCCCGTTCGCGTCCGGCGAGCAGCCCTGGTCGCGGTCGACGCGGCTGGAGCACGTCAAGGCCGACGCGCCGCTGCGCCCGGACGGCGCCCGCCTCGTGCGGGTCGCGCACGAGAAGGGCAAGGAGTCGGTGCTCGCCGAGGGCGACGGCTGGACGCTGCTGACGAACCGCTGGAAGAGCGGCGTCGCCTACCTCGCGGTGTCCGCCGTCACCGACGAGCTGGCCGAGGCGATCCTCGAAGCGTCGGTGCGGGACGCGACCGAGCCGCCGAAGACCGACGAGACCAGCGTCGAGATGGGCTTCTGGCACATGGGGTCGCACGGCCCCGTCCGCAGCGAGCGCGCGATCACGGCCGACTCCTGGGACGACATCCGGCGCAACTACACCGCGCCGGTCGCCGCGGCGCTCGACGAGGTGATGGGTCTCACCCGCGACGAGGTCGCGGGCCGGCTGCTGCTCCTGCACGGCCCGCCCGGCACCGGCAAGACCACCGCGCTGCGCGCCCTCGCCCGCGCCTGGAACGGCTGGTGCCAGGCCGACTGCGTCCTCGACCCGGAGTCCCTGTTCGGCACGCCCAGCTACCTCATGGAGGTGGCGGTCGGCGACGACGAGGACGAGAACCGCCGCTGGCGGCTGCTGATCCTGGAGGACTGCGACGAGCTGATCCGCGGCGAGGCCAAGCAGTCGACGGGCCAGGGCCTGTCCCGCCTGCTCAACCTCACCGACGGGATGCTCGGCCAGGGCCGGGACGTCCTCGTGGCCATCACCACCAACGAGGACCTCGCCACGCTGCACCCGGCCGTCGTCCGCCCCGGCCGCTGCCTGGCCCAGATCGAGGTGGGCCGCCTCAGCCGCGCCGAGGCGCTGACCTGGCTGGACGGCACCGGCGTCGCACCCGCGGAGATCACCCCCGACGGCGCCACCCTCGCCGAGCTGGCCGCCCTCCGCAAGGGCGAGAAGCGTCCCGAGAACCAGGCCGCGCCGACCGCGGCGACCGGCTTCTACCTCTGAGCGGCGCCCGGCCGCGCGCATGCGGGCGGCCGGGTCAGGTCGCCTTCGCCACGGCCTGGGCTATGTCGGCCCAGAGGTCGTCGGGGTGCTCCAGACCGACCGAGAGGCGGACGAGGCCCTCGGCTATGCCCGCGGCGGCCAGGGACGCGGCGTCCATCTGCCGGTGGGACGTGCTCGCCGGGTGCATCACCAGGGTGGCGATGTTGCCCAGGGACGGGCCGAGGGAGATCAGCTCGACCGCCTCGGAGAAGACCCGGCCCGCGTCCCGGCCGCCGGCCAGCTCGAAGGCGAGGACGCCGCCGGCGCCGTCCGGGAGGAGGCGGCGGGCGACCTCGTGCTGCGGGTGATCCGGCAGGCCCGGGTAGTGGACGCGGGTGACGGACGGGTGCCCGGCGAGGCGGCGGGCCAGGTCGAGGGCCGAGGCGCTCTGCCGGGCCACGCGCATCGGCATCGTGGCGAGGCCGCGCACGGTCAGCCAGGCGGCGAACGCGTCGGCGCTGCAGCCGAGGTCGAGGGCGTGGTGCCAGACGCGGTGGTGGACGTCCGGGTCGGCGAAGACGGCGACGCCGCCGATGACGTCCCCGTGCCCGCTGAGATACTTGGTCGTCGAGTGGACGACGATGTCGACGCCGTGCTCGATGGGCTTGCAGAGGAGCGGCGCGAAGGTGTTGTCGACGACGGTCAGCACGTCCCTGCCGCGGACGGCGGCGGTGAGGGCGGGCAGGTCCGTGACGTGGGTCGTCGGGTTGGCGACCGTCTCCAGGTAGAGGATGCGGGTGGTGGGGCGCAGGGCGTCGCGCACCTCGGCCGGGTCGTCGCCCGCGATGAAGGTGACGTCGACCCCCCAGCGGTCGGCGAGGTCGTTGAGGAGCGCGTAGGTGCCGCCGTAGAGGGCGGTCTGCGCGATGACGTGGTCGCCGCCGCGGAGGAGGCCCATCAGCACCGCGTTGATGGCGCCCATGCCGGACGCGGTGGCGAGCGCCCCGGCGCCGCCTTCGAGTTCGGTGACGGCCCGCTCCAGCGAGCGGACGGTCGGGTTGCCCATGCGGGCGTAGAAGAACGCCTCGTCGGGGCCGGAGAAGGCGGCGGCCAGGTCGTCGGCGGCGTCGAAGGCGAACAGGTGCCCCTGGTAGATCGGGACGGCCATCGGCCGGCTGCCCTCGGGAACGATCACCGGCGGGTGGACGGCGCGGGTCTGCGGGTGGTGTCCGGTCATGTCTCCAGCCTGCGGCGCGATGCCGGGACCCGGAACGGCCAATTGCGACCAGTGGCCCGGACCACGCCCCCCGTGTCGTGCTTCGCGGCGCCGGACCACCGGCCCGGCCGGGGGGCGCCCGCGCCCCTGGCCGGTACGGTACCCGTCGCCGGCCTGCCCACCCCGCGAGGGCCGGCCGGCGATCGGGATCGTCCCGGACAAAGGTGCCGTTTTCGGCGTCCCTCGGCCGGAGTCCTGAGCATGACCCGGCTGACCCCCTCCGCGCCATCCGGGAGATCACCGCCAAATCCGGCCGCGCGTCCAGGTGCGGGGAGTACGTACTTACGGGTCAGCCCCGGTCCCGGCGGGCGAACGGCCGCCTGCGGCCGCGCCGGTGACCGTGGAGATCACTTACGCGGCGGCGCACCCGGTTCGCCGCGGTGCGAACCCCGGCTCCTTGACGTAAAGATTAGGCTTGCCTAACTTAGGTGTACCTAATCACCAAGGAGAGTGATGAACAACCCTCGTCCGAAAGTGCGGTTGTCGCGGGCCCTCGGGATCCCGCTGACGCCGAAGAGCGTGAAGTACTTCGAGGCGCGCCCCTACCCGCCAGGCATGCACGGGCGCGCCCGCAAGCAGGAGACCGACTACAAGGTCCGGCTGCGGGAGAAGCAGCGGCTGCGGGCCCAGTACAACATCCGCGAGGCGCAGCTCCGCAACGCCTTCGCCAAGGCCGCCAAGGCCGGCGTCAAGACCGGCGACGCGCTCCTCGCCGACCTGGAATGCCGGCTGGACGCGCTGGTCCTGCGCGCGGGGTTCGCCCGCACCATCTACCAGGCGCGGCAGTTCGTCGTGCACCGGCACGTCCTCGTGAACGGCCGCCGCGTCGACCGCCCGTCCTACCGGCTGCGGCCCGGCGACGTCATCACGATCGCCGAGCGCAGCCACCGCATGGACGCCTTCCAGATCGCCGCCGCCGGCGGGCACGCGGAGAACGTCCCGCCCTATCTGGACGTCCGGCACGACGCCCTCGCCGCGCGGCTCACCAGGCTCCCCGAACGCACGGAGATCCCCGTCATCTGCGACGAGCAGCTGGTCGTCGAGCACTACTCGCGCTAGCCGTACTGCCCAGGCAGGTCGCCGAGCTCCTCACGGGACGCGGCGCGGTCGGCCGCCCCGCCTGCCCTCCTCCCGCTCGCGGCGGGCATGACGTGCGGGCGCCCCGCACGCTTCCGTGCGGGGCGCGGCCGGTCGTCAGTTCTTCGGCTTCTCGCTCGTCGCCGGCTTCGGCGACGTCGACGCGCCGCCGCTCGGGACGCCCGGCAGCCCGCCCTGCTGCTGGTTCTTGTTCTGGTCGTTGACGCCGGACGGGTACTGCTGGGTGATCTTCCAGGCACCGTCGATCTTGCTCAGCGACAGCCGCAGCAGCGTCGCCGGCTGGTTGATCGCGCCGTCCTTGGTCTTCAGCGCCATGTCCATCATGAGCACCGCCGTGGCGAACCTGCCGTTGACGCTGCCGACGAACACCTGGTTGGTCTTGGAGGTCAGCGCCACCTGGGAGTCGGCCTGGAAGGCGCCGGCCAGGGTGGGCACCGTGTTCTTCTTGTAGTCCTCCTGCATGTCGCCGGCCATCAGCTTCAGAGCCTTGCCGGTCTGCGTCTCGTAGTTCGTCGCGTTGTAGTTGTAGGCGATGTCGCCGTAGGCGGAGACGACCTTGCCGATGGCCTCGCGCTCGTTCTGCTCGGACGACAGGGAGCTCGCGCTCGTCCACTTCCAGACCGCAAGGCTCGCCAGCAGCGCGACGAGCACCACGAACACCACCGTCGGAACGAGGGGCAGCCCGAACAGGCCCGGCCGTGACCCCGCCGGGGCGCCGCCTGAGCGGCCCGGCGCCTCCTCGGCCTCCTCCGGAGGTTCGAGGCGGGTCGGGCGGGCCTTCGGAGCGGCCTTCGGCGCGGCCTTCGCAACCGGCTTGGCGGCGGACTTGGCCGGACGGGCCGGGGGCGCCTCCGCGACCTCCTCCTCGACCGCCGCGGCGTCGTCGTCCCCGGCGTCGAGGGCCTCAAGCACCTCGTCCAGGTCCTCGTCGTCGATGACCTCGATGACCCGCACGCGGCGCTTGCGCTTGGCGGCGGGGCGCGCCGGCGTCGCCTCGGCCTCCCCGGCCTCCGCCTGGGTCTCCGCCTGCTCCTCGGCCGGGACCGCCTCGACCTCGTCGACCTGGTCCTTGCCGGTCTTGGCTGTCACTTCGGTAGCTCCTCGGGGGTTGAGTCAGTCCTTGCGCCGGCGCGGCCGGCTCAGTCCTCCTTGCGCCGGCGCAGCCGGCCGAGGCGCGACACCACGGGCACCGAGCCCATCAGGACCCTGATCAGCACCAGCAGGGCGATGACCGGGGGAACGTACACTAGCCAAACCGGCGGCCCGCCAGAAGAGTCGTCGCCGTTGTTCGCGGCGTTCCTGGCCTGCACCTGCCGGTCGAGCGCCGGATCGTGCGTCGGGATCGTCTCGCCCGGGTTCTCGGCCTTGTAGGGCTTCTGCTTGGTCACCGCCGGCATCCGCCCGCCGGGGCAGGTCGGGACCTTGTTCACCTTCGGCTGCGGCAGCGGGTACTTGTACTCCAGCGTCGCCGGCGTGTTCAAGGTGACCTGGAAGACGACGTTCAGGACGGGCTTGCCCTGGTCGATCCCGATCACGTTGTCGAGGACCGTCTTCAGCTGCGGAGCCCGCGCCAGCGTCTTGTTCAGGTCCCTCAGGTAGCCGGGGTTGTACTTCCCGACGCCCCAGTTGCCGAGCTTGTCGACGGTGCACCCGAAGTCGGACTCGGTCTGGTCGAGCAGGCCGTTGACCGTGGCGAGCAGGTCGGGGCCCCGGTCGCGCAGCTCGGCGATCTGGCCGCGGACCTGGCTGAGCGCCGCGGTCAGCGCGGCGAGGTTGTCGATGCCGGCGCCGAGCGACCCGCGGTTCCGGTTGAGCACGTAGGTGATCCGGCCAAGGTCCTTGGTCAGCCCGTCGAGGAGCTCGGTGTTCTCCGCGAACGTCTTGGTCAGGTCGTCGCCGCCGTTGATGATCTGCCGGAGCGAGTCCTCGCGTCCCGACCAGCCCGCGGCCAGCTCGTGCGTGAGCACCTTGGCGTCGTCGGGGTTGATCGCCTTCAGCGAGTCGATGACCGCGCCGAACAGGTCGCCGTACTTGGGCGGGACCGAGGTCTGCGACACCGGGATGACGGCGCCGGGCTTCATCGGCGGCGCGTCCGCCTGCCCGGCACCCGGGGTCAGCTCGACGACCGGCTCGCCGACCGCGGACTTGCGGGCCGCGGCGGCGGTGACACCCTTCGGGATCTTCACGTCCCGTTCGATGTCCAGCCGGACGATGACCTTGTCCTTCTTCAGCTTCACCGAGTCGATCTTGCCGATCCGCAGCCCGAGGTAGTCGACCTCGAAGTTCGGGTGCAGGCCGGGCGAGGACTCGAACTCCACCGTGATGTGGTACGGCCGGTCGATGAAGTCGAACCGGACGACGTTGTTGAACGCCCACACCACCATGACCGCGGCGAGGACGCCGAAGGCCACCAGGTTGATCGTCAGCCGCCTGGTCATCAACGCCCTCCCAGGATCTTCTCAAGGTCCGGCAGTGCGTCGTCGAGCTGCTTCGGAATCTTGGTCGAGGCGGTCTTCTTCGGCTTCTCGCTGAGCCCGGGGAAGATCGGTCGCCCGTCCGGCCAGGTGATGCGGAGGATCGGGTAGAGCAGCAGCTGGCCGTCGTAGCTGGCCAGCGGGATCTTGTACGAGAAGGCCACGATGCCGTCCACCACCGCGGTGAGCCGCTTGCGGTTGCTGCCGAGCTGCTGCAGGACGGGGTCGAGGTCGTTCAGCAGCTGCCGGAACCGGCGGATGCGTCCCTCCAGGA
Source organism: Actinomadura latina NBRC 106108 (assembly GCF_001552195.1). Lineage (GTDB taxonomy): Bacteria > Actinomycetota > Actinomycetes > Streptosporangiales > Streptosporangiaceae > Spirillospora > Spirillospora latina. The sequence goes on along the minus strand of NZ_BCQS01000012.1, from coordinate 82,736 downwards.
CCTTGTCGTTCAGCTCGTGCGCCATCCGGGTGAGCCGGTCGACGGTCTTGATGATCTTCTCTTTGTCGTCGTTCAGCATCCGGGTGGTGCGTTCGAGCTGCCCGGGGGCCTCGCTCAGCGCGTCGCCGCCCTTGGCCAGCGACCGGCCCAGCTTCGCGAACCGGTCGACGGACTCGCCCAGCTCGACGCGCTGCGCGGCGAACAGCTTCACCAGGTCGCTCGCCTGGGCGATCGTCTTGTTGAGCTTCTGCCCGTTGCCGTCCAGCGCGGTGGCGCCGGCGTCGACGACGGTCGCCACGTCGTCGCCCGCGAGCGCCTGGATCAGCGGCCCGGCCTGCCCGACGACCTCCTCGAACGCGGGCTGGACGCTGGTGTCGGTGATCGCGGCGCCGGAGGCGAGGAAGGGACCGCGGTCCATGCTCGCGCCGGGCGGCAGCCGCAGGTCGACGTAGTTCTCACCGAGCAGCGACGTCACCTTGATCTCGGCCCTGGTGCCCTTAGGGATCTTGACGTCGTCCTCGATGGACAGCGTCGCCTTCGCCTTGTAGCCGACCAGCTCGACCTTGGTGACGGTGCCGATCGTGATGTCGGACATCTGCACGCTGTGCCCGGCGACGAGGCCCTGCGCGTCGTCGAACGTGGCGGTCAGCGTGAGGTCGCCCTTCGGCGCGCCCGCCGTCTTGTAGGAGCAACCCGAGACCGCGAGGACCGCGGCCACGATGACGAGGAGGAATCTCCTGCCCATCAGTTGCCTCCGTCCCAGGGGCAGTTGGAGTTCGGCTTCGGAAGCGGGCAGCCGACTTCGTCGGTGTTCATCAGGCCCTTCAGCCACGTCCGCAGGAACGCGTCCGTCGCGAACCGGATCTGCAGCGACTTGTTCTTCGGGTTGTAGCCGCCGATGAGGGCGTCACCGATGCCGGGAAGCACGTGCAGCAGCTGCGCGACCTCCTTGGCGTTGCCCTTGAGGACCAGCGCGGCCCTGGTGAGGACCGCCAGGTCGTAGGGCAGGTTGCCCTTGTACTTCTGGATCAGCTTGTCGCCGTTCTTCGCCAGTTCGAGGATGCCGCTGATCAGCTGCTGCAGTTCGCCGCGCTCGGAGCTGAGCACCCGGCTCGCCTCGCCGAAGTCCCGGATCATCGAGCCGAGGACCTGCTCGCGTCCGCGCACCACCCCGGCGAGCCGGTCGAGGTTCCGCGCGACCTCGATCAGTTCCTGGTCCTGCCCGGCGACGTTCTCGATGAGGCGGGCGCTCTGTTCGAGGGTGGCGTTGAACTCCTTGCCGTTGCCCCTCACCGTGTCGGCCGCGGTGCCGAGCGCGGACTGCATCTTGGTCGGATCGAGCGCGTTCGCGAGGTTGGTGAAGGAGCTGAGCGCGTCGTCCACCTCGACCGGCACGTGGGTGCGCTCGATCGGGATGACGTCCGCGGTCTCCTTCGGCTCCCCCGGCTTCCACGCCGGATGCAGGACCAGGTTCCGCTCGCCGATCAGGTTCAGCGGGACGATCGACGCCTGCACCCCCTGCGGCAGCGGAACGTCGCCGCGCAGGTGGAACGTGACCTTGACCTTGTCGCCCTGATTCTCGACCTTGTCGACGAGGCCCACGTCGGCGCCCATCACCTTGACCTTCGACTCCGGGTAGAAGGAGCGGGCCTTCGGCACGTAGACGACCATCGTGCGCTCGCTCGCGGACGGAGCCAGCGAGCAGCCGCCCAGCGACGCCGTCAGGGCCAGGCCCAGGGCGATGGCGATTCCCTTCACACGGGCCTTGCCTGGGGGTGTGGTGGGTCGTCCCCCCACGATGACGCGCCCCATCAGTTGCCTCCCTGGCCGCGCCGGGTGGAGATCGGGCCGGGCGGCTGCAGCGGGCCGAGCCCGGTGAGCACGCCCTCGATCCAGGGGCCGTTGCCCTTGAGGTTGGCGACCTGCTGGAACGTGGGCCCGAGCAGCGAGAAGTTGGTGTTCAGCGCGTCCATGTTGGGCGCGAGCCGGGTGGTCAGCAGGTGCAGGTTGCTCAGCAGCGTGTCGAGCTGCCGCTGGTTCTTGGAGATCACGTTGGACAGCGTCTGGACGGTGCGGTTGCCCTGCCCGATCGTCGCGGCCAGCTCGTTGCGGCGCCGCACCAGCGTCTGCAGCAGCACCTGGCTGGAGTTGATGATCTCGCGGAGCTGATCGTCCTTGCTCGCGAGCGTGCCGGTGATCGTCTTGCTGCTCTCGATCAGCCGCTGGATCTGCGGGTAGGAGTCGTTGAGCATCCGCGACAGGTCCTGGATGTTGACCAGGATCCGGTTCAGCTTCTGCGCGCCCGGCGACTTGATCTTGTTGATCTCGGTGAGGAGCTTGTCGATGCTCTTCTCGTCGAGCCGGCCGACGATGTTCTGCGCGCCCTCCAGCGCCTCCGGGACGGTGAAGGGGACGCTGGTGCGCGCCAGCGGGATCCGCCGCCTCGACTCCGGGACGTCCGCCAGGTACGGCTTGGACACCGGGCCGGAGAGCCGCAGGTACCGGCCGCCGAGCAGCGTCGTCGTCTGGATCTCCGCCCGGGTCTTCGGCCCGAGGTCGATCCCGGCGTTCACGTGCCAGGTGACGATGATCCTGCCGTGCTCGAAGTCGGGTTCCACCGAGGTGACGCGGCCCGACTTCACGCCGGCGACCCGCACGTCCTGGCCCTTCTTCAGCCCGGCGGCATCGCTGAACTCGCCGCTCATCGTGTAGCCGCGGTCGAACAGGTGCAGCTGGCCGACGGCGAACGCGAACACGCAGGTGGCGCCGAGCGCGGTCAGCGTGACGATCGCGACGATCTTGTGGTTGACGTCGCGCAGGGACTTCAGCGCCATCAGCCGCCACCTCCCTGCAGCATCTTCCTCAGCTTGACGAGGTCGTTCTTGGACGGCCCGTCGGTGCCCGGCGCCCTCGGCAGCTCCATCGGGAACGGGCACGGCCCCTGCATCACGTTCAGGCACAGCGCGTTCGTGCGCAGGAAGTGGCCGCCGTTCGCGGAGGCGAAGAGCTGGCGCAGCGTCAGCGGAAGCTGCTGCACCATCTTCTCCAGCTGGGCGACGTTCAGCCGGAACGTCTCGGCGAACTTGCCCAGGTTGCCGACGATGCGGGCGAGCTGCGCGTCGTTGCCGCCGAGCACCTGGTTGAGGTTGGTGGTGACGCCGCCGATCTCGACGATCGCGTTCTCCAGCAGCCTGCGGTTGTTCGCGAAGACCTTGGTGAGCGACTCCAGGTTGTCGACGCTCGCCGCGATCTGCTTGTCGCGGGTGGCGATCGCGCCGGTCACCGTCTCGTAGTCGTCGATCATCCCCACGATCGTCTTCTTGCGGGCCGCGAACGTCTGCAGCAGCGCGTCCAGGTTGTCGGTCAGCATCGAGATGTTCTGCTCGTTGCCGTCCAGCGCCAGGGAGAAGGCGGTGAGGATCTTGTTGAGCTGGTCCGGGTCCAGGTTGCGGGTCAGCGGGCCGAGCGCGTTCACGACCTCGCCGAGGTCCACGACCGACCGGGTGTGCGGGACGCGGTCGCCGTTGCCCAGCTTGGTCTGGCTCGTCCCCGGCTCCAGGTAGACGACCCGCTGCCCCATCACGTTGCGCCAGCGGATCGCGGCGGTGGAGTCGGAGGGGAGCCTGACGTCCTTGTCGACCGCCATCTTCACGACGGCTTTGCCGCGCACCACCTCGATGTCGTCGACCTGGCCGACGGGCGTGCCGGCGACCTTCACGTCGTCGCCTTCCAGCAGGCCGGTGACGTCGTCGAAGGTGGCGCTCAGCCGGTAGCGGTCGCTGAAGCTGGTGCCGAGGATCTGCTGGCCGATGTAGAAGGTGAGCAGCCCCGTCAACGCCACGAACGCCAGCGTCTTCAGCACCGTGGAGTACTCGGGTCCGCGCGCCGTCTTGCGGCGCATCCGCGGGCTCACGGCCGCCCCCCGGTCTTGCCCTGCTTCGGAAGCCGCAGTTCGAAGGCCGTCTTCGCCGGCGGCTTCGTGCAGGCGTCGACGAAGATCTGGCAGATGTCCAGCGGGAGGTCGTCGCGCGCCTGGGCGATCACGGTCCCCTCCGGGCCGGGGATGCGGATGATCTGCGCCAGCAGGTTGAAGAACCCGTTCAGGCTGTCCAGCAGCACCGGGATGTTGCGGCGCTGGTTGTCGAACACCGCCACCAGGTCGCCGCCGCCGTCGACGATGTTCCCGAGGTTGCGGCCGTGCTGCTGCAGGTTCCGGCCGAGCGTGTCGCCGAGCCGGCTCGACTCGTCCAGCAGCTGCGAGACCTTGTCGGGACGCTCGTTGATCGCCTGCGAGAGCCGGTTGAAGTCGCCGGTGAACCCGGCGAGGGTGTCGCCGCGGGACGCGAACGTCCCCGACAGCCCGTTGATGTCGTTCAGCAGCGCGTTGATCGCCGCGCGGTCCTTGTGCGTCGCGTCGACGACGATCGCGCCGTTGTCGATCGTGCGGCGCAGCGCCTGCCCCTGCCCGGACAGCCCCGAGCCGAACGTGTGCAGGATGGTCGCCACGTCGTCGGGGTTGATCGCCTTGGTCAGGTTGTAGGCGGGCCAGGCGGTGTCGGACAGCTCCTCGGGGTCGTTCGTCTTCGCGATCGTCCCGCCGTCCTTCAGGTACGGGCCGCTCAGCTCGTGCGCGCCGAGGTCGAGGCTGATGTCCTTCGGGCCGAACACCGAGACCGGCTCGACCGTCGCGGCCGCCGTGTCGGCGACCTTGACGCCCTTGTCGACCCGGATCCGGACCTTCACGCGGCCCTGGTGGTCGAGTTCGAGGTCGTCGACGGTGCCGACGGAGATGCCGCGGACCTTCACCTCCGACTTGCCCGGGTCGAGACCCTGCCCGGCGCGGCCGAACGTCGCGTCGAAGTACGTGGAGCCCGAGTGGTCCGGCGTGGAGCCGATCGCGACGAACGCCGCCGCGGCCGCGATGACGCCGGCGCCGACCAGCCCGAAGATCGTCCGGGAGCGCTGGGAGAGTGTCTCTTCGCTCATCCGGTCAGCTTCACTGTGCTGCCGTGTCCCCAGAAGATGTAGGACAGGACCAGGTTCATGAGGATCATCAGGATGGTCGACTCCCGGATCGCGCGTCCGGCGGCGACACCGACGCCCACCGGGCCGCCCGCCGCGTAGTAGCCGCGGTAGCAGTGGATGAACATGATGATGAAGGCGAACACCGCGACCTTGATGACGCTGTAGAACACGTCGATCGGCGGCAGGTACAGGTGAAAGTAGTAGTCGTAGATGCCGGGCGAAAGACCGAAGTACTGGATCGTGATGAACCTGGTGGCGAAGAACGCCATGAACAGCGACACGAGGTACAGCGGCACGAGCGCGATGACGCCGGCGGCGACCCGGGTGCACACCAGGTAGGCCAGCGAGTTGATGCCCATGACCTCCAGCGCGTCGATCTCCTCGGAGATCCGCATCGCGCCGATCTCGGCGGTGAACCCGGTGCCGACCTGCGCGACCAGCGCCACCCCGGCGATGATCGGGGTGACCTCGCGGACGTTGGAGTAGCTCGCGACCAGGCCGGTGAACGCCTCGGCGCCGATGCGCTCCAGCCCGGGGTAGCCCTGCAGCCCGACCATCGCGCCGGTGGCGAGCGACATCGTCGCGATCACGAAGATCATGCCGCCGCCGATGACGAGCGCGCCCACGCCGACGGTGATGTCGCTGACCTGCTTGGCCAGCGTCTTGCCGTACTTGCGCTTCAGGATGATGTCGAAGAACAGGTGGTAGAGGACCCGGCCGAGGAAGATCGGCAGGTTGGCGGAGGCGGCGAGGCCGGCGGTCCGGCCCCGGAAGGCCCGGCCCATTCTGCGTACGGGGGATATGGCGACCATCAGAACCTCGGGGGGAAGAGAACCTGGTAGATCATGGTGAGGATGTAGTTCGTCGCGAACACCACGATCGAGGTGACGACCACGGCCTTGTTCACCGCGCGGCCGACGCCGACGGGTCCGTAGTCGCAGTTCATCCCCATGTAGCAGGCGACGGCGGCGGCGATGAAGCCGAACACCCACGCCTTGAACAGGGTGATGATCAGGTCCGAGAACTGGAGCAGGGTCGTCGAGCCGTCGAAGAACGCGCCCGGGCTGACGCCCTGCTGGATGACGTTGAAGTAGTAGCCGCCGAGCACGCCCGCCAGGATCACCACCGAGCACAGCAGCCCGGACACCATGCTCGCCGCCCACAGCCTGGGGGTGACCAGGCGGTGGATCGGGTTGATGCCCATGACCTCCATGGCCGCGAGTTCGTCGCGGATGTTGCGGGCGCCCATGTCGGCGGTGATGGCGGACCCGCCCACGCCGGACACCAGCAGCGCGGCCGCCAGCGGCGCCACCTGCTGGATCATCGCGGCGGTGAGCAGCGCGCCGGTGCCCGACTGGGCGCCGAGCTGCCGGGCGATGTCGCCCACCTGCAGCGAGATCGTCGCACCGAGCGGCACCGCGATGAGCATGACCGGGATGCTCGTGACGCGGGCCAGGAACCAGCACTGCTCGATGAACTCGCCCCACCACTGGCGCAGGTCCCAGGAGCGGCGCAGCCCTTCGAGCAGGGTCACGCACAGCAGCCCGGTCTCGTCGAGCGCCCGCCCGACGCGTCTGCGTGCCAGATCGGGGGCCTTGGTCAGGCTCAAGGCCATCAGCCGGTGACCTCCCCCAGGGGGGCGGGGTGAAGGTACATACCAGCCTCCTTCGTTCTCGGACGTCGGCGCCCATCCGATACTCCGGATTCCACCGGCCCACAGGCGGCGCCCACGTCCTTGCCTTCGTTGCGCGCGCCACCGGGGTCTCAGCAGAGACCGGGATCACCCGGAAACCCAAGCAAGCACTCGGGCACCGTCTGTGATCTGTGGCACTCTATTGGAAGAAGGTCTAAGAAGCGAGTACTTACATCTGGATTTGTCCGAAGCTACGATCGGCGCACGATGATCGAGGCCGGGCAGGAGATGGCGGACGACATGGACGGCGGCGCGGACCCGCTGGTCATGGGCGTCCGCGACCGCTGGGACGTGCAGGGCCTGGAGGGCGAGCCGTGGCCGTTCATGGCGATCTGCTCGGTGGGCCGGCTCAACCAGCTGCTCAAGAAGGCGCTCGACGCCGAGCTGCAGCGGCTGGGCCTCAGCCGGACCGGATACTTCCTGCTCACCACGCTCGCCCTCACCCCGCGCGGCAACGCGCGGCTGAGCACGCTCGGCCGGTTCCTGATGATGCACCCGACGACGGTGAAACTGACCGTCGACCAGCTGGAGGCCGCCGGGTTCGTCGGCCGCGCCCGGCATCCCCGCGACCGGCGCGCCACGCTCGTCGAGATCACCGCCGCCGGGCGGACGAGGGTCAACGAGGTCGGCGTGGCGCTGGAGGCGCCCGGCGGCGCCTTCGCCGCGTTCGGCGGCATGCACCGGGAGTTGTTCGAGGCGCTGCAGCCGGCGCGCCTCGCGGCCGGCGACGTGGAGCCCGTGGAACGCGGCATCGGCGGACACGGCATCGGTGAACACGGCATCGGTGGACGCGGCCTCGGTGAACACGGTACTGACGGGGCAGAGGCGGGACGGCGGTGAACCGCGTAGCATGCGGGCCCCGTACCTTCACTCCGACGACATAGCACCCGGGCGATAAGGCAGTCTTCTCCTATGCCACAGAGTCACGGCACTCGCAGACGTCCCGACGGCGGCGGCCGGCGCGCCCGTCCCGAACGGGTCCCCGCGCCGCGCGAGGCGGCCGAGGCGCGCGGCTCGTCCGGCCCGGGCGGCCGCTACGACCGGTACGACCGCTACGACGACGAGCCGCCGGTCCTCCCGCCGGAGAAGAAGCGCCGGGTGCGGCGGGTGCTCACCAGCAACGTGACCATCACCGCCGCCGCGATCGCCGTGCTCGGCTCGGCCGTCGTGCTGGTCGACCTCGACCGGTTCACCGGCGACGACACCAAGCCGCCGCAGGCCGCCGCGGCGGGCCTGTCGACCAACGACATGCTCGCCAAGCTGACGTCGGCGTCCGACATGGACAAGGTCGCGGCCGACGCGGTCGCCCACGCCAAGGAGCGCGCCTACAAGGAGCACCAGCGCGAGCTGAAGCGGCTCAAGGCGAAGGCCAAGCGGGACGCGGCGGCGCGGGCGAAGCTGAAGGCCGAGCAGGAGCGCGAGCGGCTCGCCAAGTCGAACCCGAGCTCCGCGCAGAACAAGGCGTTCGGCAAGAAGATGAACGCCCTCAAGGGCTGGGGACGCTGCTGGCCGTCCCTGCTGACGCTGTGGAACCACGAGAGCGGCTGGAACGAGCGGGCCGAGAACCCGTCCAGCGGCGCCTACGGCATCCCGCAGGCGCTGCCCGGCTCGAAGCTCGCCAGCGCGGGCCCCGATTGGCGCACGAGCTCCCCCACCCAGATCGCGTGGGGCCTCGGCTACATCAAGGCCCGCTACAAGGACCCGTGCGGCGCCTGGTCCTGGTGGCAGGCCCACAACTGGTATTAGGACGCTTCCCGCCCGCGGGTCCGCGACCTGGCACCATGGAGGGATGCGGACGAGCAGGACGCGCCAGGGGAACGACACCGCCAACGGCGACGGGCACGCGGGCGGCGGGCGGCAGTGGGCCCGCGCCGACGCCACCCGGCAGGCGCTGCTGAGCGCGGCGCAGCAGGTCTTCGCCGACCGCGGCTACGCCGACGCGGGCATCGCCGAGATCGTCGAGCGGTCCGGGATCAGCGTCGGCAGCCTCTACCACCACTACGGCGGCAAGGCCGGGCTGTACGTCGCGCTGTGGGAGGAGCTGACCGCCGAGCAGGAGGCGAGCGCCGCGCAGGCCGTGTCCGCCGCCCGCAAGGAGGGCGAGTCCGACCCGATCGCGCTGTTCACCGACGGCGCCCGCGCCTACCTGCGGGTGTGCTGGGAGCGCCGGGAGGCGGCCCGGCTGTTCCTCGGCGGCGAGGGGCCGTCCGGGTCGTCGCTGATGCGCCGCAGCCGCGCCCAGCACTGGATCGCGCAGAACACCAAGCTGCTGCGCGGCCCCGGGCCCGGCGAGCCGGCGGGACGTCCCGAGCAGGTGCTGAGCCTCGTGCTCACCACGGTCATCGGCGAGGCCGGGCGGGAGATCGCCACGGCCGAGAACGAGGCCGAGGCCGGGGAGATCATCGACGAGGTGTGCCGGATCCTGATCCGTCTCGCCCGCTGACCCGCGGCGGTTCGACGTCCCAGCGCAGGATCCCCGCCAGCGCCACGACCGACTCCGGGTCCTCCCACCAGGGCTTGAGCGGGCGGGACGCGGCGGACGCGGCCGGCGCCGGTTCCAGTGCGCGTGTTTCCCGTGCGGGTGTTTCCGGCTCGAGCGCGGGCTTCGGACGGACGGGGCCGGCCGGAACGAGCCGCACCCGGGCCCGTTCGCGCGCCCGCCCGGGACGGACGCGGAGGGCCAGCCGCAGCCTGAGGAGCAGCAGCGCCACCGACGACGCCATCGCGGCCAGCACACCGGCCTGGAGGGCGCTCAGGTCCTCGACGGCCAGGCTGTCGTCGGGGAGCGTGCGCAGGCCCGCGACCGGCACGGGCGCGATGCGCTCCGGCGCGACCTCCGGGGAGCTGATCGGCGGCAGCGCGACCTGCGGCCCCGGGATCGCCGGGACGGAGTTCACCGGCGGCGCGGCGCCCGGCAGGCTCCCGGGGACCGCCGGAAGCGCGGCGGGCGGCACGGCGCCACCGGGCACCGGGGAAGCCGGTGCACTGGAGGGCGCTCCCGGCGCGGCGCTCGGCCGCGCCGGCGCCGGAGCAGTGGGCCGCGGCGCCGGCGTCTCCGTCGGTACGGGCGCCGGAGTGGGGGTCGGCGTGGGTGTGGGGGTCGGCGTGTGAGTCGGGGTCGGCTCCGGTGCCGGCGTCGTCGGCGGCGCCGTGGGCGTCTCGGTCGGCGTGGGCTCCGCCGTGGGCGCGAGGGTGGGTGCGGGCTCGGCGATCACGGGCGCCGCACCGGAGACGGCGATCGCCGCCGCCGCGCCGACGCCCACCAGGAACGCCCCGCCCGCCGACCGTGAGCGCACCGGCCCCACCTCCAACACGTCGAGAGCCGCTGAGACGGATGCAAGCACGCACGGGATCCCGGCTCAAGGCCGCGCGGAAAGCCTGACGCCGGTTGCGCATCCGCGTACCCCGCCGGCCGGCCGGGTTGTCAACGAGTGCGCATCCGGCGGAGCCCCGGCGTCCGGCGGGGGCCCGGGTGACGTTTTGGGTCACACGGGACGCCGCAGACCGTTATCCTGACCTTCTGGTTACCGGTTCCTGACGGGAAGTCGAAGGAGTCCATGCCGACGTCGACCTGGTTCCGCCTCAACGTCGCCAAGCGCGAACGGGTGCTCGAGGTGGCGATGCGCGAGTTCGGGGAGCACGGATACTCGACCGGCAGCCTGAACACCATCGCCCGCGAGGCCGGCATCGCCAAGGGCTCGCTGTTCCAGTACTTCAGCGACAAGCTGGAGTTCTTCGCGTTCGTGTGCGACGAGGCGTCGCGCCGTGTCCGCGAGGAGATGGAGCGCCGCATCGAGCGGATCGAGTTCGACCAGTCCTTCGACGAGTGGCTGTTCGACGTCCTGTGCGACTGGACCGAGTACATGGCCGACCACCCGCTGGAGCGCGGGGTCACCGCGGCGACGAACTTCGAGCTCGACAACAGCGTCCGGTCCGTGGTCCGCGACACCGCGAACCAGCACTACCTGCAGGTCATCCACCCGACGCTGGAACTGTGGAAGGCGGAGGGCGCCATCCGGGAGGACGCCGACCTCGCCGTCCTCGCCACGTGGCTGATGACCCTCCTGCCGTTCCTGGCGCTGGCCCCGTACTACGACGGCCTCGACCCGGTCCACGACCTGCGGGGCCGCACCCCGGTCGAGCAGCGCCCGGTGATCCGGCAGCTCGTCGCGGGCTTCCGCCCCATGTTCGCGCCCGAGAAGTAGCGGCGCCGTCCTCCAGGTCCGCGACCAGCACGTCCATGGAGCGGGCGGCGTAGCGTCCGGGACGGCGCGCGCACGCCGTCCCGGACGGTTTCCGGCTCAGCGGGTGAGGAGGTACTCGTCCGGGTCGGCCTTGCGGGAGCCCGCCCAGAACTCGAAGGTGTGCCCCGGCCACAGGGTGCGGTTGACGCCGGCGTCGTCGAGGTACCAGCTGCTGCAGCCGCCCTCGTTCCAGACGGCGCGGCGCAGCCGCTTCTGCATGCGGTCGTTGAAGCGGCGCGCGGCCTCCGGCTTCGGCTCGATCGCGTCGGCGCCGGCGTCCTGGAGGAGGCGCAGGCAGCCCAGCACGTGCTGGATCTGCACCTCGATCATGAAGACGACGGAGGTGTGGCCGAGGCCGGTGTTCGGGCCGAGCAGCATGAAGAAGTTCGGCATGCCGGGGATCGTGGTGCCCCGATGGGCCTCGATGCCGTCCGCCCAGATCTCCTGGAGCTTGGTGCCGTCGCGGCCGGTGACGCGCAGGTCGGTGAGGGCGTCGGTCACCTTGAAGCCGGTGCCGTAGACGATGCAGTCGACCTCGTACTCGCGCCCGTCCGCGGTGACGATCGAGTTCTCGCGGACCTCGGCGACCTCGGACGTCTCCAGGTGCACGTTGGGACGGGTGAGCGCCGGATAGTAGTCGTTGGACAGCAGGATCCGCTTGCAGCCGATCGTGTAGTCGGGCGTCACCTTCGCGCGCAGTTCGGGGTCGGCGATCTGCTTGCCGATGTGCCGGCGGGCGATCTTCTCCTGCGGGGTCGACAGCCGCGGGTCGATGGTGAAGCCGACGGCGCGGGCCTCCAGTGCCCAGTAGATGCCGTTGCGGAAGGCGCGGGCGGCGCCCGGGACCTTCTCGAACGCCTTGCGCACCGGGGCGGGGATCCGCACGTCGGGCTTGGGCTGGATCCACGGCGCGGTCCGCTGGAAGACGACGAGGTCGGCGGCCTTCTTCGCGAGCTGAGGGACGAACTGGATCGCGGACGCGCCCGTCCCGATGACGGCGACGCGCTTGCCGGTGACGTCGTAGGAGTGGTCCCACTCGGCGGAGTGGAACGCGGTGCCCTGGAACCGCTCCATGCCCGGCAGGTCCGGGAAGGACGGCACGTGCAGGGCGCCGATGCCGGACACGACGGCCTTCGGGGTGAGGACCGTCCCGTCCGCGAGCGTCACGTTCCAGCGCCTCGCGTCGTCGTCGTACTCCATGGAGTCGACGCGCGCGCCGAAGCGGATGTGGTCGCGCACCCGGTACTTGTCGGCGGTGCGCTCCATGTAGGAGCGGATCTCGGGCTGCGGCGCGAACATCCGCGTCCAGCCGGGGTTCAGCTCGAACGAGAAGGAGTACATGTGGGAGGGGACGTCGCAGGCGCAGCCGGGATAGGTGTTGTCGTGCCACGTCCCGCCGAGCGCCTCGCTCTTCTCCAGCATGACGAAGTCGTGGAAGCCGTTCTGCTTGAGCCGTATCGCCATGCCGAGGCCGGCGAAGCCGGAGCCGATGATGACGATCGCCGGGGCACGCTCGCTCATAAACCATCCTCTCGCGTAACCTACTTCCGGTAAGTTACCCGGAGTAGGTTACTGACGGTAGGTCCAACAGAGAGGTTCCCCTGTGAGTGCCGCCACACCGCATCCTCCCTCTCGCCGGAAGCGGATGTCCCGGCCCGCGCGCGAGCGGCAGATGCTGGACGTGGCGGAGGAGGTGTTCGGCGAGCGCGGCTACCAGGCCACCTCGATGGACGAGATCGCCGACCGGTGCGGGGTCTCCAAGCCGATGCTCTACGAGTACTTCGGCTCCAAGGACGGGCTGCTCGTGGCGTGCGTGAGCCGGTCCAAGGCGGAGCTGCTCGACGTCACGCAGAAGGCCATGGCGGGCGCCACCACCCCCGAGGACATCCTGTGGCGCGGCATGGTCGCCTACTTCTCCTTCATCGACTCCCACAGCAACTCGTTCGCGATGCTGCTGCGCGAGCCGGCGGCCGCGTCCGCGGAGACCGCCGAGGCCGTCGAGGCGACCCGGCGGCAGCAGAGCACGCTGATCGCCGGGGTGCTGGCGACGTTCGCGCCGTCCGCGCCCGCCGCCGCGATCGAGGCGTACACGCAGATCATCATGGGCGCGAGCGAGCGCGTGGCGCTGTGGCTGACGAGCCGTCCCGACGTGTCGGCGGAGGACGCGGCCCGCCACATGACCGACTTCTGCCGGCAGGGCCTCAGCCCGTACCTGACCCCGCCTCCGGCCGGCGGGGAAGCGCCTCCAGAGCCGCGATGAGCAGGTCGAGGCCGAACTCGAAGTCGGTCTCGGGATCGTGCGCGGCCAGCTCGGGGCCGTAGGCGATGACGTGCCGGAACGCGTCCGGGTCGAGGTCGTTCCACGACTTGGCGCCCGTCTCGGCCAGATGCCCGAGCATCTTCTCCATGCCGATCTCGCGCATCTGGGCGCCGATCGCGTAGGCGAGCAGCGCCCGCATGATCCGCACGGCGGTGCCGCCGTCGAAGCCGGCCGCGTCCGCCAGCGCGAGCGCGCGTTCCATCGGCCGCAGCCCCGCCGCCGAGTCGATCTTGTGGGTGAAGACGATCGTCATGCAGCGCGGGTAGTCGTGCGCGACCTTGCGGAACGCGCGGACGAGGGCGCGCGCGCCCTCCTGCCAGGGCGCGGCCGGGTCGTCCTCCAGCTGCAGGCCCTCGACGACCCGCTCCGCGACGCCTTCCAGCAGCGCGGTCTTGTTCGGGACGTGGTTGTAGAGGGACATCACGGCGACGCCCAGGTCGGCCGCGACGCGGCGCATCGACAGCGCGTCCGCGCCCTCCCGCTCGATCAGCGCGACCGCCGCGTGCACGATGCGGTCCCGGGTCAGCGCGGGACGCGGAGTGTCGGAGGTCACCCGCCGCACCATGCCGCTCCCCTCCGTCGACCGTTGACACCGGTAAGTGTCCCATGACACGGTACGTACATTGTACGTGAGACGTACACCGTACGTCCGCGCTTCGGGGAGGAGTGCCCTTGTCGACACACGACCTCTACACCGACCCCGTCACGGCCGAGCCCTGGAACGTGCCGATGGCCGGCGACGCCAGGTTCACCTGGGAGTACGACGACGGCCGCGACCGCCTCCTCGCCCTCTACCAGAAGGGCAAGGACAAGCAGTGGGACTCCACCAAGCGCATCGACTGGGACCTTGAGGTCGACCCGCACAACGTCCTCGGCGTCCCCGACCAGTCCCTCGCCATCTACGGGACGAAGTACTGGGACAAGCTGTCGGAGAAGGAGCGCGGCGAACTGCGGCAGCACTCCACGTCCTGGCAGTTCTCCCAGTTCGTGCATGGCGAGCAGGGCGCGATGGTCACCGCCGCCCGGATCGTGGAGTCGGTGCCCGACCTCGACTCCAAGTTCTACTCCGCCACCCAGACGATGGACGAGGCGCGGCACGTCGAGCTGTTCACCCGGTTCCTGCACGAGAAGGTCGGGATGGTCTACCCGATCAACACCAAGCTGCAGGACCTGCTGAACGAGACCCTCACCGACTCCCGCTGGGACATGCCCTACCTGGGCATGCAGGTGCTCATCGAGGGCCTCGCGCTCGCCGCGTTCGGCGTCATCCGCGACATCACGACCAAGCCGCTGCCGAAGCAGATCCTCGCCTACGTCATGCAGGACGAGGCCCGCCACGTCGCGTTCGGCCGGCTCGCGCTGCGCGACTACTACAAGCGGCTCTCCCCGGCCGAGCTCCGCGAGCGCGAGGACTTCGTCATCGAGGGCTGCTACCTGATGCGCGACCGCATCCGCGGCCGGGAGATCTGGACCAACTTCGGCATCGACCCGGCCGAGGTCGACGAGATGGTGGAGAACTCCCCCTACATGCGGATGTTCCAGAGCCTGCTGTTCAGCCGGATCGTCCCGTGCGTCAAGGACATCGGGCTGTGGAGCGAGCGCATCCAGCAGGTCTACGACGATATGGGCGTCCTCGACATGTCCAAGGCCGACCTGGACGCGCTCATGAACCAGGACGAGGAGATCGCCGAGAAGCTCGACACCGAGCGGTTCGCCGCCGAGGAGGCCGCCCGCAAGGCCGAGGTGGACGCCGTCATCGCCGACGCCGCCATCGCCGACACGGGGACGGGCTGAGTACTTTTGGATCACTCGATCCGCACACCTCGGAGGTCTTGATGCCACTCGCGCATTTCGATGGAGCGCTCGCCGTCGTCACCGGAGCGGGCAGCGGGATCGGCCGCGCCATCGCGCTCCGGCTGGCCGAGAACGGGGCGAGCGTCATCGCCGCCGACATCGACCTGCCCGCTGCGGAGCGGACCGTCGCGCAGGCCAAGATCGTCGGCACGGGCGGCACCGCCTACCAGGTCGACGTGGCCGACGCCGCCGCGATGGAGGCGTTCGCAGCCGAGGTGAAGGACGCGCACCGCGTCCCCGACATCGTCGTCAACAACGCGGGCATCGCGGTCACCGGGTCGTTCCTCGACACGGAGCTGGACGACTGGAACCGCATCATGGGCGTCAACCTGTGGGGCGTCATCCACGGGTCCCGGCTGTTCGGCCGGCAGATGCGCGACCGCGTCGGCGCCCTGCCCAACAAGCCCGACAAGCCGAACCTCGGCGGCCACATCGTCAACATCGCGTCCGCCGCCGCGTTCGCGCCGTGGCGCGCGATGCCCGCCTACTGCACGACGAAGGCCGCCGTCCTGATGCTGAGCGAATGCCTGCGCGCGGAGCTGGCCGGCTCCCGCATCGGCGTCACCGCCGTCTGCCCCGGCTTCGTCAGCACCGACATCGTCAAGAACGCGAGCTACGTCAAGGGCGACCTCGGCTCCACCGAGAAGCTGAAGCAGCGGGGCCAGAAGGCCATCCAGCTCCGCAACTACCCGCCGGAGAAGGTCGCCGAGCGGGTCGTCAACGCCATCGTCAAGAACAAGCCCGTGGTGCCCGTCAACTTCGAGGGCCACCTCCTGCACGTGCTCTCCCGCGTGTCCCCCGCCTCCCTGCGCCTCATGGCCAGGATCCCCACCCCCCAGGGCTGACGCCCCCGCCGGGCGCGGCCCCGACTCTCCCCGCACTGAGAGGTGAAGGATCGATGCCCCCCAATGTGCTGCTGAGCGACGGCCGCCCCCGTACATGGACGGCGCAGATCAGGTGCAAGGACGGCGACCACGCGCTTGAGCTGACGCATCGGGAGGTGGTCGCCGAGCGGCTGCTGCGGACGTCCCGCAAGCACTCGTTCGACCCGGACGTGGACGTCGACTGGGACGCGCCCCAGGACCCCGACGTGTTCTACGCGCCGCCGCAGCTCGCGTCGATCTACGAGACGCCGCTGTGGGACGGGCTGACGCACCGGCAGCGGGTGGAGCTGACCAAGCAGGAGATGTGCAGCATCGCCTCGTTCGGCATCTGGTCGGAGATGCTGCTGATGCAGTCGCTGGTGATGCACGCCTACCGGCACCGCTACGACAGCGACCACGTGGCGTACGCGCTGACGGAGATCGCGGACGAGTGCCGGCACTCGAAGATGTTCGCCCGGATGGTGCGGACGTGCGGGCTGCGGACGCACCGGCCGCGGGCGCTGGAGTTCCACTTCGCGAAGCTGTTCGGCGCCGTGTACGACCCGATGCCGATGTTCGCGGGGACCCTCGTCGTGGAGGAGTTCACCGATGCGTTCCAGCGGCTGACGTTCCCGGACGAGGCCGTCCAGCCGATGGTCCGGCAGGTCACCCGGATCCACGTGGTCGAGGAGGCGCGGCACATCAAGTACGCCCGGGAGGAGCTGAAGCGGCTCGTCGCGGAGATCCCCGCGGTGCGGCGGCGGGCGGCGGCCTACGGCATGGCGCAGGCGACGCGGCTGATGGCCGCGCAGGTGATCCACCCGTCCTGCTACACGGCCGTGGGCCTGGACCCGAAGCTGGCGCGGCGGGTGGCGGCGCGCAGCCCGCACCGGCGGGCGACGATGGCGTGGGCGTTCCGGAAGTGCACCGCGTTCTTCGACGAGGTCGGGTTCCTGGACGGGCGGGCCCGTGACGTGTGGATCCGCTCGGGTCTACTCGAAGCGTAACCTGTTCTACTCCACCGCCATTTATCTTGACGTCGAAGAGCTTTTAGAATTCAGTTCGCGGATACCGGACGCATTGGTCCGAACGGCGGCAAGAAATGGGCCGCGGAGTGGGGGTCCAATCCGCGGCCCGATCGACGAACACTGCGCCTGCCTGGGGTTATCTCACCCAGGACACTCCAACCGATTGCACGGTCACGTCGTCGCCTCCTCCTCCCAGGCGTTCCCAGCATGCCGATCGAGTGCCTGGCGCGGGAGCATGATCGGCATACCGCCTCCCCTTTACCGCATCACCTTAGAAGGTCTTGACAGAAAATAGTCCACGATCGGCCGAATCAGGTCAGAAATCATTTAGTGCCGCGAGTACTTCGCGGGCGGCGGCGGTCGTCGTGCCGAGGACCGCCCGCTCCCGCTCGGCCTGCCGCGCGCCGGCCGGCGCCTGCTCGCTGTAGCTGACCGTGAAGACCGCGTTGCGGATCCGCGCCGTGACCTGCCCGACCACGGTCGGCTGCCCCTCGTCGGCCTTGAACCACCGGTACGCCTCGTCCCCGACGCCGCCCTGGCGCTCCAGCGCGATCGTCCGGACGAGCGGGGCGTCGTGCGCCTGCGCCCACTGCGCGTCGTAGTAGCTCTCGGCGTCCCGCACCGGGTCCGCGGTGTTCGCGGGCGCGTACAGCCGCGCCTCCACCCGCAGCCAGCGGAACGCCGACCCCGTCGAGGAGTACGTGCACGTGGTGAGCGTCGAGTTCGCGCTGTGCCGCTTCGTCGCCTTCGGGACCGCCTTCGCCACGGTGCCGTCCGACACCGTCCCGCACGGCGGCGGCAGGGCCTTGACGATCCGCTGCGCGGGTTCGGACGACGGCGCCCGCGGGGTACTGTGCCGCGGCGCCACGGCGGCCCGGTCCGTCCCGCCCTGGTCCTTGCCGGGCGCCACCAGGAAGACCGCCACCGCCGCCGCGGCGAACGCCGCGACCGCCGCCAGCAGCACGAGCAGCCGCCTGGGCCGCCGCGCCGGAGACGGCGGCTCCGGTCCGGCGTACGGCCGGTGGAACGGTTCGCCCGGACGCTGCAGCCCCACGTCCCGCTCCTCACTCCTCCGTCGCGTCATGGCCCGCCCTTCCGTCAACGTAGCCAGGCGCGCCGCCCCTGACCAGGCCCCTGACGGTGCCGATTGTCAGACCGGCGGGTCAGACTGGAGGGGTGCTGATCGCTGACATCGCGCGGACCTCGGGGGCGGTGGCGGGCACCTCGGGCCGGAAGGCCAAGGTAACCGCGCTCGCGGAGTGCCTGCGCCGGGCCGACGCCGACGAGGCCGCCATCGTGGTCGCCTACCTGTCGGGTGAGCTGCCGCAACGCCAGATCGGGGTCGGCTACGCCGCACTGCGGGACGTTCCGCCACCCGCCGCCGAACCGTCCCTGACCGTCCCGGAGGTGGACGCGGCCTTCACGGAGATCGGCGCAGTCTCCGGCGCCGGCTCCGTCGCCCGCCGCCGCGACCTCGTCGCCGCGCTGCTGGCCCGCGCCACCCACCCCGAGCAGGGCTTCCTCATCAGACTCCTGGCGGGCGAGCTGCGCCAGGGCGCGCTGGACGGCGTGATGACCGAGGCGATCGCCGCCGCCGCCGAGGTGAAGCCCGCCGAAGTGCGCCGCGCGGTCATGCTCCGCGGCTCCCTGGGCCCGGTCGCCACCGCCGCCCTCGCCGACGGCGTCGCCGGCCTGCGCGCCTTCACCCTGGAGGTCGGCCGCCCGATCAAGCCCATGCTGGCCGCGTCGGCGCCGTCCATCGACGACGCGTTCGCCAAGCTGGAAGCAGCGGCGGCGGTCGAGTGGAAACTCGACGGCATCCGCGCCCAGGTGCACGTCTCCGGCGACGAGGTGCACATCTTCACCCGCACCCTGGACGAGATCACCTCCCGCCTGCCCGAGGTGGTCGACGCCGCCCGCCGGCTCCCGGTCCACGAGGCCGTCTTCGACGGCGAACTCATCGCCCTGCGCCCCGACGGCCGCCCCCACCCCTTCCAGGTGACCGCCGCCCGCACCGCGACCCGCACGGCGAAGAACACCGACCCGGTCCCCCTGAGCGTCTTCCTCTTCGACGTCCTCTACCTGAACGAGCGCCCAGCCGACGTAGACGCCGCCGAGAGGGGTGCGACTCCGGGCAGCCCGGCCTCAGGGGATCTGCTCGACGCGCCGGGTGCGGAGCGGAACGCGGCACTGGTGCGGGTCGTACCGGAGGACCTGCGGATGCCCCGGGTGGTCACCGATGACCCGGTCCAGGCCAAGGAGGTGTTCGACGAGGCCGTCGCGCGTGGACATGAGGGCGTGGTGGTCAAGTCGCTCGATACCCCCTACACGGCGGGGCGGCGCGGCGCGGGGTGGATCAAGGTGAAGCCGCGGCACACGCTCGACCTCGTCGTGCTCGCCGTGGAGTGGGGGCACGGGCGGCGGCGGGGGCTGCTGTCCAACCTGCACCTGGGCGCGCGGGATCCCGAGACGGGCGGGTTCGTGATGCTCGGCAAGACGTTCAAGGGGCTCACGGACGAACTGCTCGCCTGGCAGACGGAGAAGCTCCGCGAACTGGCCGTCCGGGAGGACGACTGGACGGTGCACGTCCGGCCCGAACTGGTCGTGGAGATCGCGTTCGACGGCGTCCAGCACAGCCCCCGCTACCCCGGCGGCATCGCGCTGCGATTCGCGCGCGTGCTGCGGTACCGGCCCGACAAGTCCGCCGCCGAGGCCGACACGATCGGCACCGTCCGCGCCGTCGCCCCCGTCATGGACTGACCCGCACGCGGCGGAAGGCCGCGCGCACGGTCACGCGGTACGGGCGGTCCGCCGTCCGGACGCGCCGGAAAGCGACGCCCGCCGGCCGGGCCGTCATGGCGGCTCGTCGCCCGTGCCGGGGGCCTTCTCGCCGAGCGGGGCCGGTTCGGCCGGCTTCGGCGGCGCGGGTGGGACGCGGCCGCCGGGGCGGAAGCCGGGCGGGAAGTCGTCCTGGGGGCGGCCGGCCCGGCGTGCCGCGGCGCGGGCCCGCATCCGGGACGCGGCCTGTCCGGTCACCCGCGGCGACGGGGCACGGGCGGCCGCGACGCGCCGGCCGCCGCGTCCGTCCGGACGTGCGGCCTCGTCGCCGCGCGCGGTCGCGTCCTCGGCGGGCGTCGCGGCCCGGCGCGCGGCTCTGCGGGCGGCGCGGCGCTCGGCCCGGCGCTCCGCGCGGGCGGCGGCCTTGCGTTCGTCGCGGACCATGACGCGGCGCTCGGCACGGACCACGGCGCGGCCCTCGGCGCGGGCGGCCGCGCGGCGCTCGGCGCGGGCGACCCTGCGGCGGCGGGCGCGGTCGGCGGCTTCGGCGTGGCGCTGCAGCAGGTCGGGCGGGATGAGGTCGTGCCGTCCCGCGATGAACTCCTGCACCCAGATCTTGCCGCGGATCAGCGGCCGGCGGAGCTGCTTCTCCCGCCGGACGGCCCGCTGGTAGCGGCGCGAGTCGGCGGGGTAGCGCCAGCGCGCCCACGGCGAGCCGGGGCGCGCCACCCGGATCGCGCCGACGATCAGCAGGGCGGGGACGAAGAGGCCGATGAGGCCCGTCCAGATCTTGCCCTTGAGGAGGGTGAGCACCGCGAAGACCAGGTTGACGACGAGGGACACCACGTAGACGCGGGTCAGGATGCCGGTGCCGGGGTCGGGCGCGATGCCCTCGTAGCCGAGCGGGCGGATGCCGAGCAGCAGCAGTCCCGTGACCGCGATGGCGACGAACACGGCGTCGACGGACGCGCGGCCCTTCTCCGTCCAGTACACGTCGCTGAGATGCAGGATCAGCGCGAACTCGTCCAGGACGAGGGCGGAGCCCATCCCGAAAACGACGGCGGCCCCCACGTTGAGCCCGGTGTAGGCGTCGGGGACGGCGAGGCTGCCCACGCCGCCCGCCAGCATCAGCACCACCCCGAACACGACGTGGTGGATGTGCAGGTCCCCGGCGGTCACGTTGCGGAACCACCAGCGCGCGTCCGCCCGGATCAGCCGGACGTTGACCCGCGTCAGCACGAAAGTGATCAGGAACGCGACGAAGAAGCCGAGCAGCGGAAGCCGCCCGGTCGCCACGATCCGCTCGTCGAACATCTCGATCATCTGCCCCCCGCTGCCTCCATGATGCACCGTGACATGCGCGGATATCGTGGCACCCGTCCGATCAACGACGATCGAGGAGGACTCCGACGTGAGCCGAATCGTGGACCGCTGCGATCCCGGGTACCGCGCGTGGATCGCCGAGGCGATCCGGCTGGTCGACGCCGACGCCAACCGCAGCGCGGACACGCACCTGCACGTGTTCCCGCTGCCGCCGGAGTGGGGCATCGACCTCTACCTGAAGGACGAGTCCGTCCACCCGACGGGTTCACTGAAGCACCGGCTCGCCCGGTCGCTGTTCCTGTACGGGCTGGCGAACGGCTGGATCCGGCAGGACACGACGATCATCGAGGCGTCCAGCGGGTCGACGGCGGTGTCGGAGGCGTACTTCGCACGGCTGCTCGGGCTGCCGTTCGTCGCGGTGATGCCCGCCTCGACCAGCCCGGAGAAGATCCAGCTGATCGAGTTCTACGGGGGCCGCTGCCACCTGGTGGACGACCCGGCCACCATCTATGCCGAGTCGCGGCGGCTCGCGGCCGGGTGCGGCGGGCACTTCATGGACCAGTTCACCTACGCCGAGCGCGCGACGGACTGGCGCGGCAACAACAACATCGCCGAGTCGATCTTCGAGCAGATGCGGCTGGAGCGGTTCCCGGAGCCGTCCTGGATCGTGGTCGGCGCGGGCACCGGCGGGACGTCCGCGACGATCGGCCGGTACGCCCGCTACCAGCGGTTCCAGACGCGGCTCGCGGTCGTCGACCCGGAGGGGTCGGCGTTCCACGGCTCGTTCGCCGACGACGACCCGGACCGGACGGCGGCGGGCTCCCGGATCGAGGGCATCGGCCGGCCCCGCGTCGAGCCGTCGTTCCTGCCGACGGTGATCGACCGGATGATCCGGGTGCCGGACGCGGCGTCCGTCGCGGCGATGCGCTGGACGGCCGAGGTCAGCGGCCGGAACGTGGGCGGCTCGACCGGCACGAACATGTGGGGCGCGGCGGAGCTGATCGCGGAGATGCGGGCGCGCGGCGAGCGCGGCAGCGTGGTGACGCTGATCTGCGACGGCGGCGAACGGTACGCGGGCACCTACGGGTCGGACGCCTGGCTCGCGGAGCAGGGCCTCGACATAGCGCCCTGCCTCGCGGCGCTGAACGGCTTCCTGAAGACGGGCGAGATGCCCGCTATCCCGTGACCGTGACGGGGTTCACCAGGTCGGCGTAGATCAGCAGGCCGCCCATGACGATCAGCACGACCGCCATCACGTACGTCACCGGCAGCGCCTTGGCGACGTCCACGTAGCCGGGGTCGGGCCTGCGGAACACCTTGGCGAACGCCTTCTTGATCGCCTCCAGCAGGGCGCCGGCGATGTGGCCGCCGTCCAGCGGGAGCAGCGGGACGAGGTTGAACAGCCCGACCGCGAGGTTCAGCGAGCCGAGCAGCATCACGAAGAAGGAGACCTTCTCGGCGCTGGTGTAGTCGGCGGAGGCGGCGACCTCGCCGCCGATGCGGCTGACGCCGACGACGCCGACCGGGCCGTTCGGGTCGCGCTTCTCGTCGCTGAACGCGGCGTTCCAGACGCCGACCATCTTCTGCGGCATCCGCACCAGCGCGCCCGCGGTGCGCGCGGTCAGGTCGCCCATCGTGCTCGCGACCGCGCCCGGCCCCTGCCGCTCCATCGCCTGCGTCGGGGTGATGCCGAGGAAGCCGACGTTCACGATCTTCTCGGGGTCGTCCAGGTCGTACATCTGGTTGCGGGTGATCGGGACGCTCAGCGTGATGTCCCGCCCGCCGCGCTCGACGGTCATCGGCACGGTCTTGCCGCCGTCGTCGCGGATCAGCACCCGCAGCTTCTCGTAGTCGTCGATCTTCCTGCCGTCGAACGCCACGATCCGGTCGCCCGCCTTCAGCCCGGCCTGCGCGGCCGGCGTCGGCGTGGCACCGGCCGGGCACTCCGCCACCTGCGACTGGCTCGCGGGCACCATGCAGTCGTGGACCTGCCCGATGACCGGCTGCGCCTGCTTGGTGCCGATGCCCATCAGCAGGATCGCGAAGAACATCACCGCGAGCAGCAGGTTCATCGCGGGCCCGCCGAACATGATGAGCAGCTTCTGCCACCACTTCTTGGCGTAGAACACGCGGTCCTCGTCGCCGGGCCTGATCTCCTCCAGCGCGGCGCCGCGCGCCGACTCGATGAGGCCCTGCCACGGGCCGGTGCTGATCTGCCGGACCTGCCCGGGGGCGTCGCCCTTGCGCGGCGGCAGCATCCCGATCATGCGGATGTAGCCGCCGAGCGGGATCCACTTGACGCCGTACTCGGTCTCGCCCTTGTGCCTGGACCACATCGTCGGGCCGAACCCGACCATGAACTGGGTCGTCCGCACCTTGAACAGCTTGGCGAACGAGAAGTGCCCGAGCTCGTGCAGCGCGATGGACACCAGCAGGCCGAAGAACAGGATCAGCATTCCTGCCAGGTAGACCATCCGGGGTGCCCCTCAACTCGTGCGCCCGCGCTCACCGCGGGTGATCTCAGCAACCAACTCAGAGTACGCGAACGGCCCCGGTTCGGTTGAAGTCATCCGGGGAATCCGCGCAGCGGCGCCGCCGCGCCATCCGGGTGCTCGGCGAGCCTGCGGGGCGCTCCTTTGAGCTGAGCTGCTAAATCGGGCCCGCGGCATTGGCATGCGGCGCGATAGCGGCGGGCCGTCCCGCCCCCGCATCATGGGCCGAGCTCACACCCTGTACACGGAGGTCCACTTGAAGCGCGGTCATGTAGCGGTGCTGGTGCTGGTGCTGGCGCTCAGTGGATGCGGCGGCTCCGACGGCGGCGGCGAGAGCGCGTCCGCGCCGCCCTCGCCCGCCGTTTCGGCACCGGCCTCGGCGCCGTCCGGCACGGCGCCCGGCAAGGGGAACGCGACGCCCGTGCCCGAGGTGTCGAGGGCGACGGAGAGGTTCAACGACTGCATGCACAAGCAGGGCGTGGAGCTGCCGACGCCGAATCCGTCGTCCACGCCCGCCAAGAAGGACCTCGAAAAGATCAAGGCGGCCCTGCAGACGTGCGTGAAGTCCATGTCGGCGTCGCCGCCCCCGGCGGGCTGACGGCGGGTGGTCGCGGGGCGGGGCCGCTGCTAGATTGGCGGTCAGCCGATGATCCCGTGCGGGAGAGTCCCACGCAGCCGGTGTGGGGCGCCGAAGGAGCAAATCCTCCCCGGAACCTCTCAGGCCCACGGACCGCACGGACCAGGCGACCTCTGGAAAGCGGGGACCCGGTCCCCCGCCGAAGGTGAAAGCCCGCAGGCAGGCGGGTGAAGCTCTCAGGCGCCGATGACAGAGGGGGAGGCACCGAGACGCCCGGTGCGCGGATGGGACGATGGACCACGCGCCCGTGACGAAGGAGCCGAACCCATGTCCGCCGATCCGAAGACCACCCCGCTGCACGACGTCCACCGGGACCTCGGCGCGAACATCGTCGACTTCGCCGGCTACCTGATGCCGCTGCGCTACAAGAGCGAGACAGCCGAGCACGAGGCCGTCCGCACCGGTGCCGGCCTGTTCGACCTCTCGCACATGGGAGAGATCTTCCTGTCCGGGCCGGGCGCGGGCGCCGCGCTCGACCACGCGCTGGTCGGGAACCTGTCGCCGATGCCGGTCGGCAAGGCCCGCTACACGATGATCTGCGGGCCGGACGGGGGCGTCCTCGACGACCTGATCGTCTACCGGCTCGCCGACGACACGTGGATGGTCGTCGCCAACGCGGCCAACGCCGCCGTCGTCCGGGACGCGCTGGTCGAGCGGGCCGCGGGCTTCGAGGCCGCCGTGGACGACCGCTCCGGCGCCTACGCGCTGATCGCCCTGCAGGGCCCGCGCTCCCAGAAGATCCTCGAAGGGTTCACCGACGCGCCGGTGGGCGGCCTCAAGTACTACGCGATCCTGGCCGGGCGCGTCGCGGGCGTCGACGCGCTGGTCGCCCGCACCGGGTACACGGGCGAGGACGGTTTCGAGCTGTTCGTGGACGCGTCCGACGCCGTCCCGCTGTGGCGGGCGCTCGCCGGCGTGGACGGGGTCGTCCCGGCGGGGCTCGCGGCGCGCGACTCGCTGCGCCTCGAAGCGGGCATGCCGCTGTACGGCAACGAGCTGACCGCCGAGACGACGCCGTTCGAGGCGGGCCTCGGCCGCGTCGTGAAGCTGGACAAGACGGTCGATTTCGTGGGCAAGACCGCCCTGGCGGCGCAGGCCCAGACCCCGCCGGGCCGTAGGCTCGTGGGACTGGTCGCGCGGGGGCGTCGCGCGCCGCGAAAGGGGTACCAGGTCGTCACGTCCGGCGGCGCGCCGTGCGGGGTCGTGACGAGCGGCGCGCCTTCGCCCACACTGGGCAAGCCGATCGCCTTGGCGTACCTCGACAGCGGCACCGAGGAGACGGGCCTGGCCGTGGACGTCCGCGGCCGGCCCGAGCCGGTGGACGTCGTCGACCTGCCGTTCTATAAGCGTTCCTGAAAGAGAGAAGAGATCGTGAGCGTTCCGGAGCAGCTCCGCTACAGCGAAGAGCACGAGTGGGTGTCCGGCCTCGGCCCTGCTGGTCCAGAAGCGGAGGACGGCATCGTCACCGTCGGCATCACCGCGCACGCCGCCGACGCGCTCGGCGAGATCGTCTACCTCGAGCTGCAGCCGTCCGAGGGCGACGCCGTCGAGGCGGGCGAGCCCTGCGGCGAGGTCGAGTCCACCAAGTCGGTCAGCGACCTGTACTCGCCGGTCAGCGGCGAGATCACCGCGATCAACGGCGCCGTGGTGGACGAGCCGAAGGTCATCAACGACGACCCGTACGGCGAGGGCTGGATCTTCAAGGTCCGGATCTCCGACGAGCCCGGCGACCTGCTCGACTCGGCCGCCTACGCGAAGCTGATCGAGGAAGCATGAGCCTCTACGACTCCCTCGCGACGGCCGACCCGGAGGTCGCCGAGGCCGTCGCCGCGGAGCTGCGCCGCCAGCAGTCCACGCTGGAGATGATCGCGTCGGAGAACTTCGCGCCGGTCTCGGTGCTGGAGGCGCAGGGCTCCGTCCTGACCAACAAGTACGCCGAGGGCTACCCGGGCAGGCGCTACTACGGCGGCTGCGAGTATGTCGACGTCACCGAGCAGCTCGCCATCGACCGGGCCAAGTCGCTGTTCGGCGCCGAGCACGCGAACGTCCAGCCGCACAGCGGCGCCCAGGCCAACACGGCGGTCTACTTCGCGCTGCTGCAGCACGGCGACACGATCCTGGGGCTGGACCTCGCGCACGGCGGCCACCTCACCCACGGGATGCGGCTGAACTACTCGGGCAAGACGCTGAACGTGGTCCCGTACCACGTCCGCGCCGAGGACGGCCGGGTCGACATGGACGAGGTCGCCTCGCTCGCGGCGGAGCACCGGCCCAAGATGATCGTGGCGGGCTGGTCGGCGTACCCGCGGCAGCTCGACTTCCCGGCGTTCCGCGAGATCGCCGACTCGGTCGGGGCGCTGCTCATGGTCGACATGGCGCACTTCGCGGGGCTCGTCGCCGCGGATCTGCACCCGTCGCCCGTCCCGCACGCCGACATCGTGACGACGACCACGCACAAGACGCTCGGCGGCCCGCGCGGCGGCCTGATCCTCGCCCGCGAGGAGTTCGCCAAGAAGATCAACTCCGCGGTGTTCCCCGGCATGCAGGGCGGCCCGCTGGAGCACGTGATCGCCGCCAAGGCGGTCGCCCTCAAGATCGCCGCGTCGGACGAGTTCCGCGCCCGCCAGGCCCTCACCGTCGAGGGCGCCCGCCTCCTCGCCGAGCGTCTCCTCGCCGAGGACTCGGCCAAGGCCGGCGTGAAGGTCCTCACCGGCGGGACGGACGTCCACCTCGTCCTGGTCGACCTGGTGGACTCCGAGCTGACCGGACGCGACGCCGAGGACCGCCTGCACGACATCGGCATCACGGTGAACCGCAACGCCGTGCCGAACGACCCGCGCCCGCCGATGGTCACCTCCGGCCTGCGGATCGGCACGCCGGCCCTCGCCACCCGCGGCTTCACCGCCGCGGACTTCGCCGAGGTCGCGGACATCATCGCGCTGGCCTTGCAGCCGTCCTCCGCGGACCTGGGGTTGGCGGCCCGGGTGCAGGCGCTCGCCGACGAACATCCGCTCTATCCCAACCTGTGATTTCCGCCGCGCCCCCTCCCGTCCCGGGTGGGGGCGCAGCTACAACGAGGTAGCTCATGGCCATCAGCGTTTTCGACCTGTTCAAAATCGGCATCGGCCCGTCCTCGTCCCATACCGGCGGCCCGATGGCGGCGGCGCACCGCTTCGCCCGCGGCCTGGAACGCGACGGCCTCCTGGAGAAGACGGCCTCCGTCCAGGTCGTCCTCTACGGTTCGCTCGGCCTCACCGGCAAGGGCCACGGCAGTGACAAGGCCGTCATCCTCGGCCTGGAGGGCGACAAACCGGAACTGGTCGACGTGGACCAGGTGGACGCACGCCTGGCGTCCATCCGCGAACGCGGGACGCTGTGCCTCTTCGACGACCACGACATCCCTTTCGTGGTCAACGAGCACCTGCATTTCGAGCGCGGGGAATCGCTCCCCGGCCACCCCAACGGCATGCGTTTCACGGCCTGCGACGACTCCGGCGAAGAACTGCGCTCGAAGGTGTACTACTCGGTCGGCGGCGGCTTCATCGTGGACGAGAACGCCACCGGCGCCGACCGCATCAAGCCGGACGACACCGTCCTGCCGCACCCCTTCGACACGGCCGCCGACCTCCTCGACCGCTGCCGCGAGACGGGCCTGTCCGTCTCGGCCCTGATGCTGGAGAACGAGACGGCGTTCGGCCGCACCCCCGAGGAGATCCGCGAGGACCTGCTCAGCCTCTGGCACGTGATGCGGGCCGCCGTGACCCGGGGCTGCACCCGCGAGGGCCTTCTCCCGGGCGGCCTGAAAGTACGCCGCCGCGCGCCCCAGCTCCACCGGCAGCTCTCCACCGAGAAAGCCTCCGACCCTCTCCACGCGATGGACTGGGTCACCCTTTTCGCCCTCGCCGTCAACGAGGAGAACGCCGCCGGCGGCCGCATCGTCACCGCCCCCACCAACGGCGCCGCCGGCATCATCCCGGCCGTCCTGCACTACTACGACCGCTTCCTGCCCAGCGACGACGAAGGGGTCGTCCGCTTCCTCCTCACCGCCGGCGCCATCGGCGTCCTGTTCAAGCAGAACGCCTCCATCTCCGGCGCCGAGGTCGGCTGCCAGGGCGAGGTCGGCTCCGCCTGCTCCATGGCCGCCGCGGGCCTCACCGAAATCCTGGGCGGCACCCCGGAGCAGGTGGAGAACGCCGCCGAGATCGGCATCGAGCACAACCTGGGCCTGACCTGCGACCCGGTCGGCGGCCTGGTCCAGGTCCCCTGCATCGAACGCAACGCGGTAGGCGCCATCAAGGCCATCAGCGCGGCCCGCATCTCCCTGCGCGGCGACGGCCGCCACTTCGTCACCCTCGACAAGGCCATCAAGACCATGCGCGACACCGGCCGCGACATGCTCGACAAGTACAAGGAGACATCGCGCGGCGGCCTGGCCGTCAACGTCATCGAATGCTGACCCGCCCCGTCAGCCGTTCGCGGACATGTCCGCGAGGCGGCGGGCGAGGCGGACGGTGGCGTCGCGTAGTTCCGGCGGCTCCAGGATCTGTGCGGTGAAGCCGAGGCGGGCGATGTGGACGGCGAGCCAGTCGAGGTCGTCGCCGCCCACGGTGAGCAGGCACCAGCCGTCGCCGTCGTCCTCGACGCGTCCCACCTGGGGCGGGATCAGCTCGCGCACCTGGCCGGACGTGGCGCGGAGCCGGACGCGCGCGAGATGGCGGTAGGGCGCCTCGGTCACCGAGCGCTGGACGTAGGCGACCGGGTCCGGATGCTCCCTCGGCCGGAAATGCCAGGTCGTCGGCGCGGCGTCGCGCATCCGGTCCAGGCGGAAGGTGCGCCAGTCGCCGCGGCCGACGTCCCAGGCCATCAGGTACCAGCGGCGGGCGGTGGCGACCATCCGCACCGGCTCGACCGTCCGCTCGCGCTCCTCGCCGCCGCGGGCGGCGTACCGGAACCGGACCCGGACGGCGTCGCGGCACGCCCGCGCGAGCGTCACCAGCAGCTCGGCGTCGATCTCCACCCCGGGGCCGACGAGGGTCTCGGTGGCGCCGCGCACCGCCCGCACCTCGGCGCGCAGCCGGGGCGGCATCACCTGGTCGAGCTTCGCGAGCGCCCGCAGCGCCGCCTCACCGGTCCCGGCGACGGTGCCGCCCGACGCCAGCCGCAGGGACACCGCCGTCGCGATCGCCTCCTCGTCGTCCAGCAGCAGGGGCGGCAGCCGGGTGCCCGCGCCGAGCCGGTAGCCGCCGCCGACGCCCGCCGTGGCGTGGACGGGGTAGCCGAGCGCGCGCAGCCGTTCCACGTCGCGGCGCACCGAACGGTCGGTGACGCCGAGTTCCGCGGCGATCTCGGCGGCGGTCCAGGGCGAGCGGCGCTGCAGCAGCGCCAGCAGCCGCAGCACCCGCTCGGTCGTCCCCTCGACGGTCACGCGGCTCATCGTTCCACAGATCGCGGAACGTACCTGTCCGCGATTGGGGGAAGACTCGCGTCATGACCTGGAACACCCTGCTGCGGGACCAGCTCACCTGGCACTGGGACCGCCAGCTCCGAGCCCGGCTCGACGGCCTCACCGACGACGAGTACCTCTGGGAGCCGGCACCCGGCTGCTGGAGCGTGCGCCCGCGCGGCACCGGCACCGCGCCGGTGCAGGCGGGATCGGGCGCGATGACGATCGACTTCGCGTTCCCACCGCCGGACCCGCCGCCGTTCACGACGATCGCCTGGCGGCTCGGCCACGTCATCGTCGGCGTCCTCGCGATGCGCAACGCCTCGCACTTCGGCCGCGCACCAGCCGACTACCAGTCGTTCGAGTACGCCGGTACCGCGGCCGGCGCGCTGGCCCAGCTGGACGCCGAGTACGCCGCGTGGCTGGCCGGCGTGGAGTCCCTCGGCGAGGACGGCCTCTCCCGCCCGTGCGGGGAGGCAGAGGGACCGTTCGCCGCCGACTCCATGGCGAGGCTGGTCCTGCACATCAACCGGGAGCTGATCCACCATCTGTCCGAGGTGTGCCTGCTCCGTGACCTCTACCTGCACAGGAAGGCGAGCTGACATGGCCCGCGAGATACAGATCACCTTCGACTGCGCCGACCCCGCCGGGCTGGCCGCGTTCTGGGCCGAGGCCCTCGGCTACCGGCTCCAGGACCCGCCCGGGGACTTCGCGTCCTGGGACGACGCCCTGGAGGCGATGGGCGTCCCGCCCGAGCGCCGCAACGACGCCTCGGCGCTGGTCGACCCCGGCGGCGCCGGGCCCCGGCTGTTCTTCCAGCGGGTGCCGGAGGGCAAGCAGGCCAAGAACCGCGTCCACCTGGACGTGCGGGCCGCGCCCGGCCTGGACGGCGACGCCCGGATGAAGGCGCTGGAGGCGGAGGCCGAGCGCCTCGTCTCGCACGGCGCCACGCGGCTCCAACGGCACGAGCCCGCTCCTCCGCTCGGCGCCGGCCACATCGTGATGGCCGACCCCGAGGGCAACGAGTTCTGCCTCGACTGACCGTCCGGAGGACACGTCGAGCCCGGGGCGCGGCACGTGTGATGATCGCGGATCGCGCTGGCAACGCGTTCTAGCGGAGCGGGATGTCGGCCCCGTGCTCGCTTTCGGGGCGCGGGCCGTGGATGCGGCGGTCGGCCTCGGCGATGGGCACGTCGTTGATGCTCGCCTCGCGGCGCCGCATCAGCCCGTGCTCGTCGAACTCCCACAGCTCGTTGCCGTAGCTGCGGTACCACTGGCCGCCGGTGTCGTGCCACTCGTACTGGAACCGGACGGCGATCCGGTTCTCGCGGAACCCCCACAGGCTCTTGCGCAGCGCGTAGTCGAGCTCCTTCTCCCATTTCTCGGTCAGGAAGGCGATGATCTCGTCCCGGCCGGTGACGAACCGGTCGCGGTTCCGCCAGACGGAGTCGGGCGTGTAGGCGCCCGCCACCTTGCGCGGGTCGCGGGTGTTCCACGCGTCCTCGGCGGCCTGGACCTTCTGCCGGGCGGTCTCCCCGGTGAACGGCGGGTAGGGCGGGCGGTCTTCCGGCATCACGGCCTCCTCGTATTGAGAACGTACGTTCTCAGTCAGTGTGGCCTAATCTAGGGAACGACCGTTCTCAACGTCAAGCGGGAGTGTCGATGCCGGCCGCCATCACCGAGGAGCAGCAGGCCCGGGACCGCCGGGCGCTGCTCGACGCCGCGGAGGACCTCTTCTACCGGCAGGGCATCCAGGCGGTCGGCATGGACGACCTGCGAAGCGCCGCCGGGCTGCCCCTCAAGCGCATCTACCGGCTGTTCCCGACCAAGGAGGCGCTGATCGTCGCGATGCTGGAGCGCCGCGACCTCCGCTGGCGCGGCGACCTGGCCGCCCATCTGGACGCGGTGACCGACCCCCGGGAGCGCGTCCTCGCGCTGTTCGACTGGCTCGGCGCCTGGTTCGCCGAACCCGGCTTCCGCGGCTGCGCGTGGGTGAACGCCCACGGCGAACTCGGCCCGTCGGCCCCGGCGATCGCGGCGGCGGCGCGGTCGCACAAGCGCGCCTTCCATGCCCAGATCACCGCCCTGGTCGACCCCGTGGCCCCGTCCGCCACCGAATCGGTCTACCTTCTCGCCGAGGGCGCCATCGTGGTGGCCGGCATCCACAACGACCCCGCCGTAGCGGCGCGGGCGCGAACCGCGGCCCGCGCCCTCCTCGATGCGACGCCGGACCTGGCAGACGCCCCGCCCGGCAGGTGAGCACGCACCCGCACAGACCTCCGGCCGGCCGCCGCGCCTCCGGACGCGGCGTCAGGACGTGCGGGCGCCGCGGCCGGTGGGCGAGTGGGCGCCGGCGCGGGCCTCGGTGCCGCAGTGGCGGCAGACGACCACGGGGCTGACCGTCTCGCCGCAGGAGTGCTGCCAGCGGACGGGCGGGTCGTCCGGGTGCAGGTGCCGGTCGCCCCAGCTCATGAGGACGAGCAGCACGTCGCACAGCTCCCACCCGGCGGGCGTCAGGTGGTACTCGTAGCGCGCCGGGTGGTCGCTGTAGCGCTCGCGCCGGATGATGCCGTTGGCCTCCAGCTTGCGGAGCCGGGACGTGAGGATGTCGCGGGACGCACCCGTGTTGCGGACGATCTGGTCGAACCGGCGCACGCCGTAGCTCAGCTCCCGGATCACGAGGAGGCTCCAGCGTTCGCCGACCAGGTCCAGGGTGTCGGCGACCGAGCATTCGCGCGGGTCGGCGTCCTTCGGCATGTCCGCAGCCTAGCCGCCGGTCAGAGCCGCTCGACGATGGTGGCGTTGGCCTGGCCGCCCGCCTCGCACATGGTCTGGAGGCCGAACCGCCCGCCGCGGTCTTCGAGGGCGTGCAGCAGCGTCGTCATGATGCGGGCGCCGCTGGCGCCGAGCGGGTGGCCGATCGCGATCGCGCCGCCGCGCACGTTGACCCGCGCCAGGTCGGCGCCCGTTTCGCGCTGCCAGGCGAGGACGACCGGCGAGAACGCCTCGTTCACCTCGAACAGGTCGATGTCGTCCAGCGTGAGGCCGCCGCGGCGCAGCACCTTCTCGGTCGCCGGGATGATCGCGGTGAGCATCAGCAGCGGGTCGTCGCCGGTCACGGCGAACGCGTGGAAGCGGGCGCGGGGGCGCAGGCCGAGCCGCGCGGCGACGTCCGCGCCCATGACCAGGACGGCGGCGGCGCCGTCGTTGACCGGCGACGCGTTGCCCGCGGTGATCTTCCACTCGATCTCCGGGAACCGCTCGGCCATGCGCTCGTCGTAGTAGGCCGGCCT
The DNA here is from genome assembly GCF_001552195.1 of Actinomadura latina NBRC 106108. GTDB lineage: Bacteria > Actinomycetota > Actinomycetes > Streptosporangiales > Streptosporangiaceae > Spirillospora > Spirillospora latina. The sequence continues at coordinate 49,743 of NZ_BCQS01000012.1, read as the reverse complement.
GAGCGCGGCGAGGATCTCCGGGGACGTCCCGGGACGGACGGTCTCGTCCCGCTGCCCCGTCCAGGCGACCTCCCGGTCGAACTCGCCGTTCTTCCACGCCTCGGCGGCGCGCCGGTGCGACTCGTAGGCGTAGGCGTCGAGTTCCTCGCGCGCCAGGTCCCAGCGGGCGGCGATCAGCTCGGCGCTGATGCCCTGGCCGACGAGCCCGCCCGGGTACCGCTCGCCCAGCATCGTCCCGAACGGGTTGCTTCCGGGCAGGACGCTCGACCCCATCGGCACCCGCGACATCGACTCGACCCCGCAGGCGATCGCGATGTCGTAGGCGCCGCTCTGCACGCCCTGCGCCGCGATGTGCAGGGCCTGCTGGGACGAGCCGCACTGCCGGTCGACGGTCATCGCGGGGACGCTCTCGGGGAACCCGGCGGCGAGCACGGCCGTCCGGGTGATGTTGAGCGCCTGGTCGCCGGCCTGCGTGACGACGCCGCCGATGACGTCGTCCACGTCGGCGGGGTCGATCCCGGCCCGCTCGACGAGCGCCTTCAGCGTCCGGGCCAGCAGGTCGGCCGGATGGTCGCCGTGCAGGACCCCGCTCGCCTTGCCCTTGCCGAGCGGAGTCCGCACCGCCTCTACGATCACCGCGTCCCGCACCACGACCACCTCCGTTGTGTTTTCCTACTCACTCTCCCGCAGTATCCGGCGACAGAGTTGGAAAACACAACTCACCCCGCCCGTGGGCTCCCTCACATCACCCGCCGCACGGCTCCGGCCGGGCGCACAGAAAGACCCGGGGGCGCGGCGTACTGCCGCGGCCCCCGGATGCCGGGCCGCTCAGCGGGAGGGGCCCATGCCGTGGTCCGTCTGTTCCCTCCATGCGTCGAAGAGCCCCTGGGTGGAGCCGCCCGTACTTTCACGGTGGGACAAATGCGCCTCCTCGCCCTCGACGTCACGTTCACTTCGGACATTAGTCGCGCGCACGAACATTCCCGACAAACCACACCCAAAGGTGTCGTAAACATGGGAACGCCCGGACTCGCGTCCGGGCGCCGGGGTGCGGTCGGTCAGCCGCCCTTGAACATCGCGCGCATCTTGCGGGCCGCGTCGCCCGGTTTCTTCTTCTGGGGCGCGCCCGTGGCCCGCTGCTCGCGGGGCGGGTCCTCCGCGCGCTCCGGTTCGGTGTTCGCCTTGCCCTCGGGCTTGCCAGGCTTGTCGGTCACGACAACTCCCCCGATGTCGCTGCACTGTCGTCCCATAGGTACCCCGTCTAGCCGGGGTAGAAGCGCACTTCGGGACGGCCGACCTGTCCGTAGTGCGGTTTGCGGTGCGCCAGGCCGTTCGTCGCGAGGTACTCCAGGTACCGGCGGGCGGTGACGCGGGAGACGCCGGTTAGGTCGGCGGCAGCGGCGGCGGACAGGCCCCCGGACGTGCGGGACAGCACGTCGGTGACGGCCTGCAGCGTCTCGCCGCTCATGCCCTTCGGCAGCGCGCGGTGGTCCGGGGTGCGGAGGGTGGCGAGCATCCCGTCCACGTCGGCCTGGCCGCTGACCTCGCCGGTCCCCACCGTCTGCTCCCGGAAGCGGGCATAGCGGTCGAGCTTGTCGCGCAGGGACGCGAACGTGAACGGTTTGAGGAGGTACTGGACGACGCCGACCGAGACGGCCGACCGGATCACCGCCAGATCGCGGGCCGAGGTGACCGCGATGACGTCCACGTCGCGGCCGCCGGCGCGGAGCGCGCGGCAGACGGTGAGGCCGTGCGTGTCCGGCAGGTAGAAGTCGAGGAGGACGACGTCCACGGGGGTGCGGTCGCAGAAGCGGAGCGCCTCCGCCCCGGAGTGGACGACCCCGGCGACGGTGAAGCCGGAGACGCGCTCGACGTAGGTGCGGTGCGCCTCGGCGGCGACCGGGTCGTCCTCGACGATGAGCACTTCGATCATCGGTGGTCCAGGGGGATGCGAACGGTGAACACGGCGCCGTCGTCGTGCCCCACCCGGACCTCGCCGCCGTGCCGCCGGACGGCCTGGCCGACCAGCGCGAGCCCGAGCCCGTGCCCGACCGGCCAGCCGCCGGACGTCTTCGTCGTCCAGCCGCGCCGGAACATGTCGGGCATCACGGACGGATCGACGCCCCGTCCGCTGTCGGACACTTCCAGCAGGAGCGTACCCGCGTCCTCCCGGGCCGCGACGACGACCCGTGGCGGCCGGGCGGACGCGTTCCCGATGGCGGCCTCCACCGCGTTGTCGATCAGGTTGCCGAGGATGGTGACGAGGTCGCGGGCCTCGACCGTCCCCTCGATCGCGGTGTCCTCGGTGATGACCAGCTCGACGCCGCGCTCGGCGGCCTCGGCCGACTTGCCCAGCAGCAGCGCCGCCAGGACGGGTTCGGTGACGGAGTCCACGACCCGGTCGGTGAGGCGCTGCGCGGCCGCCAGGTCGGCGGTGGCGAACGCGACGGCCTGGTCGGGACGGCCCAGCTCGACCAGCGACACCACCGTGTGCAGGCGGTTCGCGGCCTCGTGCGCCTGCGAGCGCAGCGACTCGGCGAAGCCGCGGACGGTGTCCAGCTCACCGGTCAGGCTCTGCAGCTCGGTGTGGTCGCGGAAGGTGACGACGCTGCCCATCGCCCGGTCGCGGGACCGGACGGGCGAGGTGTTCACGACCAGGACGCGGGTGTCGCCGACGTGGATCTCGTCCGAACGCGGGTCCGGCGCGACGAGGGCGGCGACCAGCTCGTCCGGCAGCCCGAGGCCCGTGACGGGACGTCCGCGCAGGTCGGGCGGAGGCAGCACCGGCGACCGGCCTTGCCGCGCCCGCACCGCGCCGTCCGGCGGATGGGCGCGCAGGCCGAGCAGGTCGAGGGCGGCGTCGTTGCACAGGACGACGCGGCCCGCCCGGTCGAGGATGAGCAGGCCCTCCCGGACGGCGTGCAGGATCGCCTCGTAGTACTCGAACATCTCGCGCAGCTCGCCGGGCGCGACGCCGCGGGTCTGCCGGCGCAGCCGGGCGGAGACGAGGTAGCTGCCGGCCATCCCCGCGGCGAGCACGATGCCGGCGACGGCGCCGAGGGCCAGCAGCCGCTGCCGCAGCCGGCCGGTGATCACCCGGACGGTGATGCCGACCGCGACGAGCGCGACGACCTCGTGCCGGTCGTCGAAGACCGGGGCGACGGTCCGGACGGACGGGCCGAGCGTGCCGGTGTAGGTCTCGGTGAACGTCCGGCCGGCGACGGCGGGCGCGGTGTTGCCGACGAAGTGCCCGCCGATCCGGGCCGGGTTGGGGTGCGTGTAGCGGATCCCCGCCGGGCTCATGATCGTGATGAAGTCGACGCCGGTGTCGTACCGGACGCGCTCGGCGTACGGCTGCAGCACCGCGCTCGGATCGGGCGTGGTGAGCGCCGCCCGGACGTTCTGCGCGTCGGCGATGCTGACCGCGACCGCCGTGACGGTCTGCTCCGCGCCGTCGTCGGCGGACCGCCCGGCGTCCAGGTAGGCCAGGACGGCACCGGCCGCGACGAGCAGCCCGACGATCGCGGCCTGCAGCACGAGCAGCTGCCGGGCCACGCTCCAGTTGCCGGGCACCGCCCAGCGGGGACGCCGCATCGGACCTTCGTACCTCCCGTTCCGGACAGGCCGTGAACGAAATGTACACAAGCGTGACCGCCGTCACAGGTTCGTCGCATAGTGACGGTGCAGGAACCGGCCCCTCCGCCGGCCACGCTCCCATCCTGCGCGGCTTACCCCCCACCGCGGGCGCCCACCGTGTGCATGCGCCGTCCGTCCCGGCGCATGGGCGCCCGCCGACGAAGGGGCGCCCGTCCCGGTTCGACCCGGGACGGGCGCCACTCCTCCCCCAGTCCTCCCACCGCGTCAGGGGGCGTCCGTCGCGCGGTGCGGACTCGGCCGCCCGGTGCCAAGCGCCCCGGCACCGGGCGGCCGTCAGGCGGTCTCGGCTTGCGGGCGGCGGCGCCGGGAGCGGGCGACCAGCGGGCGGAAGCGGATCACCACCGGCAGGTCGGGCATCCCGACCGCGCGGCGGTAGCGCTCGACCGGGCCCGCGCCGAGCTCCCCGTACACCTCGCCCACCAGCGTGTCGCCCGCGCAGGAGACGTTCAGCAGGAGGCGCGGTCTGTCCGCCGTCCCGGTCAGGCGGACGCGGACGTCCTCGACGCCGGGCAGCGCGCGCACGTCCCGGTCGAGGTCGCCGCCGGCCGCCCGCGCCCGGGCGCGGGTCTCGGCGTCCAGGTCGGGCCACCACCGGTGGACGAGCGTGCGGCACTGCAGGACGAGCCAGAGCTGACCGGCGAGGGCCAGCAGTTCCGCGGCGCCCGCCGCGGACGGCAGGAACCACCCGGCGCCGTCCGCGAAGCGCACCAGCGCCGGGTCGAGCAGCGGCCTGGACGACAGGGCGCCGAACGCGTCGAACGCGCCCAGTCCGAGAGCGGCGGCGGACGTGCCGGCCAGCAGCAGCACCGCCCCGGTCACCGCGATCGCGATCCGCATCATCAGTCCTTCCGCCAGCCGAGCCGGACGTCGACCGGCGGCCGGTGCATCGGCTCGATCCGGTCCAGGCGCGCGTCGACGGCGGCCCGGACCAGCTCCGCCAGGTTCGACGGGTTCCGGTAGTAGGTGCCGGCCCGGACGATCAGGCCCCGCCGGAAGACCCCGAGGCCCCGGACGCGGGCGCGCTCGATGCCGGGGACGTCCAGCGCCGCGTCGGCGAGCGTGCGGCGCAGCGCGGCCCGCCCGACGAGGCCGGCCTGGCGCGGGTCGGAGCCGGCCAGCGGCACCCCGCGCAGCCGGCCGGGCAGCGCGGCGACCAGGAACGCGGCCCCGAGGGCGGCGACCGCCGCCGCCACGACCACGACGTCCGGGTCGCTCCACGCGTAGCGGCGCAGGACGTCCGCCAGCGCGGCCACGCCCGGCACCGGATGCACCGCGGACCCGAGCGCCGCGGCGAGCAGTTCGATCGCGGCCACCCCGCCCGCCGTCGTCACCAGCAGCGCCGCGGCGAACCCCGCGAACGCGCGGCGCGGCCGGAACGCGCGGACGGCGAGCCGCCGCGCCTCCCGCCTGCTCTGTTCCTCCTCGATCAGGTCCTGGACCAACGCCTCGGCCATAGCCACCCCCGTGAGCCATCGGCACGTCCGACATCGTCACTTGCCGATATCGTCACCCATGGTGCGGCAATGTCACGCGGAGTGAAACACGCCATGCCGACATCTCACGGGAAACCCCAGGTCAGCGTCAGCGGAAGATCACTGTTCGGTCGCCGTTGAGCAGCACGCGGTGCTCGGCGTGCCAGCGGACCGCGCGGGCCAGGGCGAGGCACTCCACGTCGCGGCCGACCGCCACCAGCTCCTCGGGGCTGTGGGTGTGGTCGACGCGCGCGACCTCCTGCTCGATGATCGGCCCCTCGTCCAGGTCGGCGGTGACGTAGTGCGCGGTGGCGCCGATCAGCTTGACCCCGCGCGCGTGCGCCTGGTGGTAGGGGCGGGCGCCCTTGAAGCTCGGCAGGAACGAGTGGTGGATGTTGATGATCTGCCCTGGCAGCTTGGCGCAGAAGTCGTCCGAGAGGATCTGCATGTACCGGGCGAGGACGACGAGGTCGGCGCGGTAGTGCTCGACCAGCGTGAAGATCTCCGCCTCCTGCGCGGCCTTGCCGCCGGAGCCGGCCGGCAGGTGGTGGTAGTCGATGCCGTACGACTGGGTGAGGGGCCGCAGGTCGGGGTGGTTGGACGCGACCGCGACGATGTCGATGTCGAGCAGCCCCGACCGCGTCCGGTAGAGCAGGTCGTTCAGGCAGTGCCCGCCCTTCGACACCATGATCAGGACGCGCGGGCGCTCGGCGAGCGCGTGCAGCCGCCACTGCAGCCCGAGCTCGGGCACCAGCGACGCGAACGCGCCGCGCAGCTCGTCGGGGTCGGTGTCGTCCAGGGCGGCGAACTGCACCCGCATGAAGAACGTGCCGGAATCGCCGTCGCCGAACTGCTGGCTCTCCAGGATGTTGCACCCGCGCTCGGCCAGCAGCCCCGAGACGGCCGCGACGATGCCGGGCCGGTCCGGGCAGGACAGGGTCAGGACGAATTCGTTCAACGGTCTCACTCTTATCGCGGCGCGGCAGCTCAGAACGGGTCACTTCGAGCTTACGCGGCCCCCGCTCGTCCCGCCGCCGTCCTTTCACCCCGTGTCACCGGCGCGGACCGCTTCGTTTACTGATGAGTAGTTTGCGGCCTCCCGTTGGGGTTAGTTTTGCCTGCATGCGGCGAATCCTGCTCGTGGTACTTGCGGTCACCCTCGTTCTGGCTGGCTGCACAGAGGAGCGCGGCAAGAAGGGCGAGGAGGGCGGGCGCCCGGCCAAGGTGGACGGCATCCCCACCTCCCAGGGCACGCACAAGCAGAAGATGGACGTGGGGACATTCGGGCACCGCGAGTTCCTGCTGCACGTCCCGGCCAAGGTGTCGGACGGCAAGTGGGAGGACGGCAAGCCCGCCGATCCGCCCGCGCTGGTCATCGCCCTGCACGGAGGGCTCGCCAACATGGGCCAGATGCAGGACCTGACCGGCTTCGACAAGCTGTCGGACGAGCACGGCTTCCTCGCCGCCTACCCGGACGGGTTCATGACCACGTGGAACGCGGGCGACTGCTGCGGCGCCGCGAAGATCGGCAACATCGACGACGTCGGCTTCCTCACCAAGCTGATCGACACGATGACCGGTGCGGGGCTCGCCGACCCGAAGCGCGTCTACGTCACCGGGTTCTCCAACGGCGCGGGCATGGCGTACAAGATGGCCTGCGAGAAGCCGGGCAAGGTGGCGGCGATCGGGGTCGTCGAGGGCGCGCTGGTGACCCCCTGCGACCCGGACCGGCCGGTCTCGGCGATGATCTTCCACGGGACGGCGGACCGGAACGTCCCGTTCAACGGCGGCGGCGACCGCGACTTCAACGACAAGCGCCCGTTCCCGCCCGTGTCGAAGGCGGTCGAGTTCTGGCGCGAGAAGGCCGGCCTGCCGGAGCTCCACCAGGACGTGAAGGCGCTCGGCGGGAGCACCGACTGCCGGAGCACCGGGAAGGGGTCGCAGGGCGTCGCGGTGACGTTCTGCAAGATCAAGGGCGGGAAGCACCAGTGGCCGGACGAGGCGGCCCCCATGCTGTGGGAGTTCTTCGCCTCTCATCCCCGCGGCGGATCGTGAGAGCTTTTCACATTAGCCGCTAGTGTGGCAGTGTGACGGACATGAACCTCCGGGACCGCTATGACGCCGCGACCGCCGGGATCGAGGCGCCGTTCGCCGTCGTCGACCTGGCGGCTTTCCGCGCCAACGCCGACGGCCTCGTGCGCCGCGCCGCCGGCAAGCCGATCCGCGTCGCCAGCAAGTCGGTGCGCTGCCGGGCGCTCCTGGAGGACGTCCTCGCGATGGACGGGTTCGCCGGGATCATGGCGTTCACCCTCCCCGAGGCGCTGTGGCTGGCCGGCGAGGGCGTCAGCGACGACATCCTGGTCGCCTACCCGACCGCCGACCGCACGGCCATCGCCGCGCTCGCCGGCGACCCCGAGGCGGCCCGCGTCATCACGCTCATGGTCGACTCCCCCGAGCACCTCGCGCTGATCGAGGACGCCGCCGGCGACCGGACGGTCCGCGTCTGCATCGACATCGACGCCTCCTACCGCCCCCTGGGCGGACGGGTCCGGATCGGCGCGCTGCGCTCCCCGCTGCGCACCGCCGCCGAGGTGTGCGCGTTCGCCGAGCGGGTCCTGAAGCGGCCGTCGCTCGACCTGGTGGGGCTGATGGCCTACGAGTCGCAGATCGCCGGCGTCGGGGACGTCCCGCCCGGACGTCCCGCGCGGGGCCGCGTCATCCGCGCCATGCAGCGGCAGTCCCGGCTGGAGCTGGCCCGGCGGCGCGCCGCGATCGTGCGGTCCGTCCGGGAGCTGACCGACCTGGAGTTCGTCAACGGCGGCGGCACCGGCAGCGTCGAGAAGACCGCCGCCGAGCGCGCCGTGACCGAGGTCGCGGCGGGCTCGGGCCTCTACCAGCCGCACCTGTTCGACCAGTACTCCAACTTCACCGGGCGTCCCGCCGCGCTGTTCGCGCTGCCCGTCGTCCGGCGCCCGGCCCCCGGTGTCGCGACCTGCCTCGGCGGCGGCTACCTGGCGTCCGGCCCGGCCGACGCCGTCCGCCTGCCGCAGCCGTACCTGCCGACCGGGCTGTCCTACGACCCCAACGAGGGCGCCGGCGAGGTGCAGACGCCGCTGCTCGGCCGCGCCGCCGACCTGCTGGCCATCGGCGACCGCGTCTGGTTCCGCCACACCAAGGCCGGCGAGCTGTGCGAACGCTTCGACGCCCTGCACCTCATCGACGGCGACCGCCCCGTCCGCACCGTCCCCACGTACCGGGGCGAGGGCCGGACGTTCCTGTAGGACGTAGGTTGGGGGGATGAGCGACGCTCCCCTGATCAGTGTTCGCGGCGAGGCCGTGCTGGAGGCCGAGCCGGAGATCGCGCGGCTGTCGGTGCACGTCCAGTCGCAGGAGTCCGACCGGCGCACCGCGCTGGACCGGCTCACTGAGCGGAACCAGCGGTGCCTCGACCTGGTCAAGTCCTACGGCGAGGCCGTGGAGAGGCTGGAGACGGGCGGGCTGTCGATCACGCCGCTGCTGAAGTACAAGCGGCGCGAGGGCGACGTCCGGGCCTACCGGGGCACCGTCTGGATCAAGATCGCGGTCACCGACTTCGCGGTGCTCGGAGAGCTGGTCACGCGGCTCGGCGACCTGGAGCGGACGTACGTCAGCGGGCCGGAGTGGGAGCTGCGGCGCGACAGCGAGGTGTACGGGCGGGCCGCGCGGCAGGCGGCGCACGAGGCCGTGGTCCGCGCGCGCAGCTACGCCGAGGCGCTCGGGGCCCGGCTCACCGGCCTGGTCGAGCTGTCGGACGAGGGCGTCGGCCGCATGGCGGACGCCCCGGTCGCGCTCGCCGCCGCCTACGGGCGCGCGCCGGGCGGCGCGGCCGACGAGCCCGAGCCGATCGACCTGGAGCCGGAGACGCAGATCGTCCGCGCCGCGGTCGAGGCCCGCTTCACCGCGACGCAGCCCGACCTGGGGCCGCGGTGAGGATCGCGATCGTCGGGGCCGGCAGCGGCTACATGCCCGGGATCATCCGCGGCCTGCTGCACCGCGCCGACGACCTCGCCGGCACCGAGCTGGCCTGCTACGACATCGACGCCGCACACCTGGACGTCATGACGCGGCTCGCGCGGAACATGTTCGCCGCGCGGGGCGCCGCGCTCACCGTGTCGTCGCACACCGTCCTCCGGGCGGCGCTGGACGGCGCGTCCTACGTCTTCACCACGTTCCGTCCGGGCGGGCTGGCCGCGCGGCACCTGGACGAGTCGATCCCGCTGAAGCACGGTGTCGTCGGGCAGGAGACTGCGGGTCCGGGCGGGTTCCTGATGGCGCTGCGGTCCGTGCCCGTCCTGCTGGACATCGCGGCCAAGGCGGACCCGGGCGCGTGGATCGTCAACTACACGAACCCGACCAATGTGGTCACCGATGCCGTGGCGCGCCGTACCGGCGCGCGGATCATCGGGCTGTGCGACCAGTTCATCGGCGACACCGAGATGTGGGCCGACCTGCTGGGGCTGCCGTCCGACGGGCTGGAGGCCGACTGGATCGGCCTCAACCACGCCACCTGGGCGCAGCGGCTCCGCCTCGACGGCCGCGAACTCGACCTCCCGCTCCTGCTCGACGACCTGAAGGTCCCGGGCGGCGGCGCCACGCCGTGGCGCGACCCGTCCCGGATGGCCGAACTCGCCAAGGCGCTCGGATTCCTGCCGAACTCCTACTCCAAGTACTACTTCTTCCACGACGAGGTCGTGGAAGAACTGCGGGCGAAGGGCACGACCCGCGCGCAGGACATCCTCGCCATGCTGCCCGGCTACTACGAGCAGGTCACGGGCGAGTCCGGGAAGGCCGACCCGGACCCGTCCCGGGAGCGCGGCGGCGGCGAGCACGGCGAGTTCGCGGTCGACGTCATCTGCGCCCTGCACCGCGACGAGGGCCGCCGGATGATCGTCAACACGCGGAACGACGGGGCGATCCCGTCCCTGGACGCCGACGCGATCGTGGAGGTCCCGTCCCTGGTCGGACGGTCCGGGCCCGTCCCCCTGACGATGGGCCCGCTGCCCGCCCCGGTGCGCGGCCTCACCCAGGCGATCCACGCCTACGAGCGGCTCGCGTCCGAGGCCGCCGTCACCGGTGACCGCCGCACCGCGCTGCAGGCGCTCATGGCGCACCCGTTCGTCCGCAGCAAGCACACCGCAGGGAAGATCCTGGACGAGGGCCTCGCCGCCCACCGCGACCATCTCCCCCAGTTCCGCTGAACGGGCCGGGCCGCCGTCCCGTACTCCAGGGCGTGGGAGGAACCGACTGCGGGACGTACCGGATCGGCCTCGGCGTCTACGCCATCGGACGGCTGGCGGGCACCGAGGCCGACGAGCTGTCGGCGCACCTGGTGGAGTGCCCGCCCTGCCGCGCGGAGCTCGCGGAGCTGCGCGGCGTCGCCGAACTGCTCGCGCACTCCGTGCGGAGCACCGGCCAGGCGCGCAAAGGCGCCGGCCGCGGACCGCGGACCGGCGCCTCCAGGATGGGCCTCAGCGGTGCCTGCGCCTACGGCGCCAGAGGACCAGGGCGGTCACGGTGACCGCGGCCCCGACGCCCGCGAGCACCACCCGCTTGTCGATCCCGCCGCCCTGACCGTCCTCGTCCTCACCGGAGGGGCGGACCAGCGCGCCGAACGCCTTGGCGACCTGGCCGGCCTCCTCCTTCAGCCGCTCGGCGCCCCGGTGCGCGACGTTCTTCGGGTTGACCCGGTCGGCGAGCTCGTCGACGTTGCGCGCCAGGTCCTTGCGGGTGCGCTCTATATAGCGTTCCAGCTCCTCCGGGTCGCTGAACCTGTCAGCCATGCCGTGTCCTTAATCGTGTCGGGCGAACTCGCGGCGGGGCGGGACGCGAGTGAAGCATGATCCGAACAGTGTTGCAGGTCTTGCCCGTGGACGCCCGCCCAACCCCGGCCGGTACGCTCGGTCCCACCATCCGAGCGAAAGGCGGGTCAGGGTGTCCGAGCGGCTGCAGCCGGGCGACGTCGCCCCCGATTTCGAGCTTCCCGACGCCGGCGAGGACGCGGTGTCGCTGGCCTCCCTGCGCGGCAGGCGCGTGATCCTCTACTTCTACCCGGCGGCCATGACGCCCGGCTGCACCAAGGAGTCCGTCGACTTCGAGGGCAGCCTGGCCGAACTGGAGGCCGCCGGCGCCACCGTGGTCGGCGTCTCCCCCGACAAGCCGGCGAAGCTGGCGAAGTTCCGGGAGAAGGAGGGGCTGACGTTCCCGCTCCTGTCCGACCCGGACGCCGAGGTCCTGCGGGCCTACGGCGCCTACGGGGAGAAGAAGCTGTACGGGAAGGTCGTCGTCGGCGTCATCCGGTCCACGTTCGTCATCGACGCCGAGGGCAGGATCGAGAAGGCGTACTACAACGTGAAGGCGACGGGGCACGTGGAGCGCCTCCGCCGCGACCTGGGGATCTGACTCCGGGGACCGGACCTGCGCCTCGGCCCGCGCGTCACGCGCGGGCCGGGTGCGGGCGGGGGGATTCGAACCCCCACGGTGTCGCCACCAACAGGACCTAAACCTGCCGCGTATACCTGATTTCGCCACGCCCGCCGGGGCCTGCCTCGGTCAGCTTATCGGCTTGATCGGCGGGCCCGGCAACGGAATTCGCGGCCGCCGGCCGGGGCGCGCGGTACAGGGCCGCGACGGTGACGGCGGTGACGGCGAGGGCGATGGACGCCGTGAGGAACGCGGACTGGACGCCGTCGCTGAACGCCGCCCGCGCCTGCTCGGCGACCTGCGGGCCGAGCCGCATCGCCCCCGCGAGCGACTCCTTCGCCCCTTCGGCGGCCGGGCCGGGCAGGCCCTCCAGGGTCAGGTTCGCGCGGTAGGCCGACTGCAGGAGGCTGCCGAGGACGGCGATGCCGAGCGCGCCGCCGAGCTCGCGGGCCAGGTCGTTCATCGCCGAGCCCACGCCCTGCTTCTCGCTGGGCAGCGCGTCGGTGATGGACGCGGTCGCGGGCGTCATCGCCAGGCCCATGCCGGCGCCGAGCGGGATCAGCCCGGCGAGGAGCAGCCAGTAGGTGCTGTCCTCGTCCAGCAGGGAGAAGACCAGCATCGCGACGCTGACCAGCAGCAGGCCGGCCGTGATGACGCGGCGCGGGCCGAGCTTGGCCGCGGCGCGGGGCGCGACGACGCGGGCGAACGGCATCATCGTGAGCGCCATCGGCACCAGGCTCAGCGCCCCGACCAGCGCGCTGTCGCCCTTCACCAGCTGCAGGTACTGCAGGATGATGAAGACGAAGCCGAAGAAGGCGAAGAACTGCAGGGTGAGCGAGAGGGCGCCGGCGGAGAACGCGCGGATCCGGAACAGCCGCGGGTCGAGCAGCGGGTTCGGCCGCTTCAGCTCCCACCCGACGAACCCGGCGAGGATGACCAGCGCGGCGGCGAGGCCGAGCAGGGTGCGGGCGCTGCCCCAGCCCTCGGTCGGCGCCTCGATGATCGAGTAGACGCCCGTGCCGAGCCCCGCGACGGTGATCACGGCGCCGGTCACGTCCAGCCGCGGGGCGTCCGGGTCGGCGGATTCGGGGACGACCGCCAGCGTCGCGACCAGCGCGATGACCGCGAGGACCACGTTCATCCAGAACACCGACCGCCACGACCACACCTCCAGCAGGCTGCCGGACACCAGCAGCCCGAAGATCGCGGACGCCCCGGCGACGCCCGCCCAGGCGCCGACCGCCCGGGTGCGCTGCGCGGCCGGGAACGTCGAGGTGATCGTCGACAGCGTCGCCGGCATCACCAGCGCCGCGCCGACGCCGAGCACGCCGCGCATCGCGATCAGCCAGTTCGGGTCGCTGGCGAGCGCGGCGGCGGCCGACCCCGCGCCGAAGATCACGAGCCCGGCGGTGAGCGCCCGCCGCCGCCCGTAGCGGTCCCCGATCGCGCCGCCGAGCAGCAGCAGCGCGGCGAAGACGAGCGCGTACGCGTCGATGATCCAGGACAGCTCGGTCAGCCCGGCGCGGGTGTCGCGGGCGATGGACGGCACCGCGGTGTTGAGGGACGCCACGGCCGACACGACCGTGGCGAGGGCCAGCATCACGGCCGGCAGCACCGCGCGGTGGACGGTGTCCGGGCCTTCCTTCGCAGTGGTGTTCATACCTCGACCCTCGCTCCCGCCGGGCCTATATTTCAATCATGATGAATAAATCGGGAGCGGGGTCGCGCGGCCGGCGGCGCGGCAGCCCCGACACCCGCGAGGCGATCCTCACCGTGGCGCGCCGCCGCTTCCTCGCCGACGGCTACGGGCCGGTGACGATGCGGTCCATCGCCGCCGAGGCCGGCGTGGACGCCGCGCTGATCAGCTACTTCTTCGGGTCGAAGAAGGGGCTGTTCGGCGCGGTGCTGGGCCTGGTCGCCAACCCGCCCGAGATCCTGGCCGGCGCACTCCCCGGCGACCCCGCCACGCTGCCCGAACGCGTCCTGCGGGCACTGCTGACCGCGTGGGACGACCCCGCGGGCGGCGCCCGGCTCCAGCTGCTGGTGCGGGCGGCCGTGCAGGAACCCGAGCTCGCCCGGCTCCTGCGCGACCTCCTCGAACGGGAGATCATCGGCCGCATCGCCGAGCACATCGGGGGTCCCGGGGCGAGCGCGCGGGCCGGCGCGTTCGGCGTCCAGCTCGCCGGGCTGATCTTCACCCGCTACATCATCGGCGTCGAACCCGTCGCGTCGATGACGCCCGATGAATTAATCGCACGCCTCACCCCGGGGCTGCGCGCCGTCCTGTACCCGCCGCCGCGCCCCCGCGTCCGGTAAGGGACAGGCCGCGGCCCGCGTTCCGGGCAGGACGCCGGGCGACTGTGGCGGCCATTTGAGAAACGGGCCTCGGCAGGCCGGAGACGGGGGCCTAGGCTGGGTGGGTCCGTCCGGCACGCACAGTCGGTGACATCATGATCACACGAGCGGCGGGACTGCCGTGAGCGACACCTTCACGCATCGCGTGCTGCCCTACGACGGGGTGGACGAGTTCCTCGGCGGCGCCCTGCCGTTCCTGCGGGACGGCGTCGACGCCGGCGACCGCGTCCTCGCCGTCTGCGGGACCGCGCGTCAGACGCTGCTCCGCGACGCTCTCGGCTCCGCCGCGGACGCGGTGCGGTTCGCCGACGCCGCCGCCTGGTTCGGCCACCCGTCCCGGACGCTCGCCGACTGCCTGGGCGACGCCGACGAGAGCGCCCGGCAGGGCCGCCGGCTGCGCCTGCTCGGGGAGCCGGCGTGGGCGTCGCGGCCGCAACTGGAGGTCGTCGAGTGGCAGCGGGCCGAGGCGCTGCTGAACGTCGCGTTCCGCGGCACCGGCGCGTCCGTCCTCTGCCCGTACGCCGCCTCGCTTCCCGCCGCCGTCGTCGCGGCGGGCCGCAAGACGCACCCGGAGACCGTGCGCGGCACCCGCGCCCTGCCCAACCCCGGCTTCGTCGACCCGTGGACGTTCTGCGCCCGCTGCGACGCCGAGCCGCTGCCCCCGCCGCCGCCCGGCGCCGACGCGCTGGAGTTCGACGACCGGCCCGACCTGTTCTGGCTGCGCGCCTGGGTCACCGACTGCGCGCTGCAGACGGCGCTGCCCGAGGAGGGGCGGCAGCGGCTGCTGGTCGCGGTCACCGAGGTCGTCACCAACGCGCTCCGGCACGGCGCGCCACCCATCGTCCTGCGGATGTGGGCGGACGCGCCGGACGGCGTCCCGTCCCTGGTCTGCGAGGTCACCGACGAGGGGCGGTGGCCGCCCGGCACCGGATACGGGCTGCTGCCGCCGCGCCCGGCGGACACACCGGCCGGCGGGCGCTTCGGGCTGTGGGCGGTGCGGCTGCTGTGCTCCACCGTGCAGATCCGGACGGGTGCGAAGGGCACCGCGGTACGGCTGCGGCTGGCCCTCCCGGGCCCGGACCGCGCCGTATAGACAGAGCGTGAGGAACTCCATGCGTTGGGCTTCCAAAATGTCCCGAGCGGCGTACTCTGAACAGATCCGACCCGAATCCGATGGGCAGGCCATGGAGACACCCTGGTTCGCCAAACGCCCTGTCAGCGCCGTCCGGCCCGGAGACCACGGCTGGCTGGCCTACACCGGCCCGGAGGAGCGCGACCGTGTCATCGGGCCCTTCCTCCGGGAGGGCCTGGAGACGGACGAGAAGGTCGTGTACGTCACCGACGTCCCCGCCGATCGCCTCCCCGGCATCGGCCCCGGGATCGGCCCCGACATCGACATCGACGCGTGCGTCAGGTCGGGCCGGCTGCGGGTCATCTCCCGGCGGGACGCCTGCCTCGACCGACGCGGCGCCTTCGCCCCGGCCATGATGATCGACACCATCGGGCGGGAGGTCGGCGGGGCGTTCGACCAGGGTTTCCGCGCGGTGCGCCTCACCACCGACTACAGCTGGCTGCTGCACGAGCCCGCGAGCACCCCTCTCGGCCGGATGCTGGGATGCGAGCACCGGGTCGGCGACGCCGTCTCGCCGAGCACGATGGCGATGGCGATCTGCCAGATCGACCGGCGCGCGTGCCCGCCCGGCCAGCTCACCGCCCTCCGCGACACACACGAGGTCCTCGTGGAAGTGAACCCCGAGTTCGACGACGGGATCCTGAAGATCGTGCGCACGTTCGAGCCGGCCGGGCTGCGGATCGAGGGTGAGCTCGACGCCGCCCGGCACACGGTGGTCGCCGAGACGCTCGCGCGGGTGGCCGCCCAGCGCGGCAGCGTCCACCTCGACGTCCACCTCGACCTGTCCCGGCTCGGCTTCATCGACCTGGGCGGGCTGAACCTGCTGGCGCGGCACGCCACCCGGCTGCCCGCCGAGGGATCGCTCGTCCTCGACCACCTCCGGCCGAACGTGGAGAGCGTCATCGAGACGGTCGGCTGGCACCGGCTGCCGGGCCTGGCCCGCGGCGCCGGGCGGGGGCTGCCGAAGACGGAGGACATCGCCTGATGACGTTGGAGCACAGGGCATTCATGTACGACGGCGCCGACGACTTCCTGTCGGTCGCGGTGCCGCACCTGAGATCCGGGCTGGAGCGGGACGACGCCGTCGTCGCGGTGGCGCGCGAGCCCAATCTCACCGCGCTGCGCGACGTCCTCGGCGACAAGGAGATCGCCTACGTCGACTCCGCCGGCTTCTACGAGCATCCCGTCCGCACCCTGCGGGACTACCAGACCATCGTGCGGGTGAGCGCCCCGCGCGGCGTGTGCGCGCTCGCCGAACCGGTGTGGGACCGCTGGGACGAGCGGCAGACCCTGGAGTGGCTCCGGTACGAGTCCCTCATCAACGTGGTGTTCGGGGAGGCCGACGCGCGCGCACTGTGCCCGTACGACACCCGGACGCTGCCGCCCCGCGTCCTCGCGGAGGCGCGCCGCACCCACCCGCTGCTGCTGGCCCCCGGCCACGACGGCGCGAACGCCGAGTACACCGACCCGGTGGACTTCGGTGCCGGCTGCGACCGCGGCCCGCGCGCGGACCGCCCGCACGACGCCGAGTACCTGCCCATCAACGGCGCCGACCTGCACCGGCTGCGGTCGTTCGTCGCGGAGCGGTCGGCCCGGCACGGCCTCGGCGACCAGGCAGCGCAGAATCTCGTCACCGCCGTGAACGAGGTCGCGGCGAACGCGCTGCAGCACGGCACCCCGCCGATCGGCCTCTGGACGTGGCGGGACGGCGACGGCCTGGTCTGCGAGGTCGCCGACCACGGCTTCTGGCGTCCCAGCCCGCTGACCGGCTTCATCCCGCCGGAGTCGGCCCTGCAGAGCGGCTTCGGCCTCTGGACCGTCCGCCTCCTGGTCGACCTGATGGACCTGCGCGCCGGCTGGGACGGCACCTTCGTCCGGCTCCTCAAAAAGATCTAGCCCGGTTGACTGGGCGTCGGGGTGGCGGTGGGCGGGGTGGCGGTTGGTGTAGCGGTGGTCGAAGGGTTGGCGGAGGACAGCTCCCCTGGTGAGGGAACCTGGGTGGTCGGCAAGGCGCTCGGGCTCGGTGCCGGACGGGCGGTCGGCGCCATGGGCCGTGCGGGCGTCGCCGGCGGTGCCATCGGGCGGGGCGGCTCCGGGGCACGGGCATCCGGCCAGAACAGGACGGCGGCCGCCACCAGGACGGCAGCGGTGACGGCGGCGGCCAGCACGGGGAACGTCCAGCGGCGCAGGACGCTCATCCGGGCGGGCGCGGCCGCGTGCCCGGCGTCCTGGAACCGGCGGACGGCGGCGGCGTCCGCGTGGATCTCGTCGGCGGCGGCGCGGTAGTGGTCGCGCAGCAGGGCGTCCAGGTCGTCGTTCACGCGCGGCCCTCCCGCATGTGCTCCCGCAGCGCGGCCATGGCCCGCGCCGCGTGGCTCTTCACCGTCCCCCGGGAGATCCCGAGCGTCTCGGCGATCTCGTGTTCGCTCAGGTCGCACCAGTAGCGCAGCACGACCACCGCGCGCTGCTTCGCCGGCAGCGCGCGCAGCACCTCGTCGAGGTCGCCCCCGGCGGCCCCCGGCGCCGGGGGCGGCCCCGCGAGCCGCTCCACGTCGGCGACGGTCCCGACCGGGGTGTCGCGGCGCCGGGCCCGCCGCTTCTTCTCGTCGATGGCGAGGTTGACCAGGACGCGGCGCGTGTACGCCTCCGGGTCGCCGTCCGCGAGCCGCCCCCACCGCCGCGCGACCCGCTCGTAGGCGATCTGGAGCAGGTCCTCGGCGAGGTGCCGGTCGTAGACGAGGAACACGGCGGTGCGCAGCAGCCGGCCCGCGGTGGCGGCCACGAAGTCGTCGAACGTGGCCTCCGCCCCGCGGATCTCCTGGGCGCTCAACGTGGACAGACCGCACCTACCCGCCGTGGGACGGCTCGGCCGGCGCCGGCGCTCCGGGCGGCTCGTACCCGGGCGGCGCCGGGGACGGGGTGGCGGTCGGCGGTGCCGGCCGCGCCGTCGGGGCCGGCACCGGCGGCGTGGCGGTCGGCGGTTCCTCGCAGGGCGTCGGCGACGGCACCGGCACGGCGGTCTCCGTCGGCACCGGCGTAGCACTCTCCGTCGGCACCGGCGTAGCGCTCACCGTCGGCACCGGCGTAGCACTCTCCGACCGCGCGTGCCCGGGGCGCTGCGACGGCGGCGGGCTCGGCACGGGCGTCGGGCTTTCCGTCCGCGCAGGCTCCGGGACCCGGCACGGCGTGGAAGGCACCGGCGACGGCGTCCGCGCGGGGGCCACCGCGTCCTGGGCGGCGACGGGCCTCGCGTCCGGCGACGAGTCCGAACCGGCGGCCAGCCAGACGCCCGCGGCGACGAGTCCCGCCGCGCCGAGCCCGGCCAGCGCGAGCAGCGGGCCGCGGCGGATGTGACCCTTGTCGGTCATGTTGCTCCTCGGGGGAAAGTTTCCTTACACCCCCGATAACCCCCGCCCGGCCCCGGCAGGTTGTCACGCGCCCGGGATTTCTTGCGGACGGCTCAGGAGCGGCCGGCCGCCGCCAGCGCGTCCGGGAGAATGCCGGCGAGCTCGCGGAAGGCCCTGCCGCGGTGGCTGATGGCGTCCTTCTCGGCCGCGGCCATCTCGGCGGTCGTGCGGGTCTCGCCGTCCGGGACGAAGACCGGGTCGTAGCCGAAGCCGCCCGTGCCGCGCGGCTCGCGGATCACGGCGCCGTGCATGCGCCCCTCGACGGAGCGCTCGACGCCGTCCGGGGTGGCGAGGACGGCCGCGCACACGAACGCGGCGCCGCGCCGGTCGTCGGCGACGTCGGAGATCTGGTCGAGGAGCAGCTCCAGGTTGGCGGCGTCGCGGTCGTCCGCGGCGGCGCCGAAGCGGCCCGACCAGCGCGCGGACAGGACGCCCGGCATGCCGTTCAGCGCGTCCACGCACAGCCCGGAGTCGTCGGCGACGGCGGGCAGGCCGGTGAACGCGGCGATCGCGCGGGCCTTCAGGAACGCGTTGCCCGCGAAGGTCAGCTCGGTCTCGGCGACGTCGGGGGCGCCCGGGAACTCGTCCAGGCCCACGACGTCGAGGTCGCCGAGAATGCGGTGCAGTTCGGCGACCTTGCCCTTGTTGTGGGTGGCGAGGACGATCCGGGTCATCGGCCGAGCGCCTTCTCCTGCAGCAGGGTCAGCTCGGCGCAGCCGCCGGCGGCGAGGTCGAGCAGCGCGTCCAGCTCGGCGCGGTCGAACGGGGCGCCCTCGGCGGTGCCCTGCACCTCGACGAACCGGCCGTCGCCGGTGCAGACGACGTTCATGTCGGTGCCGGCGGCGGAGTCCTCCTCGTAGCAGAGATCGAGGCGGGCCTCGCCGTCGACGACGCCGACGCTGACCGCCGACACCGAGGTGGTCAGCGGGTCGCCCTTGAGGAGCTTGCGCTCCCGCATCCAGCCCACTGCGTCGGCGAGCGCGACGTACGCGCCGGTGATCGCGGCGGTGCGGGTGCCGCCGTCGGCCTGCAGGACGTCGCAGTCGAGCTGGACGGTGTTCTCGCCGAGCGCCTTCAGGTCCAGGCACGCGCGGATCGAGCGGCCGATCAGCCGGGAGATCTCGTGGGTGCGCCCGCCGACCCGGCCCTTGACGGACTCGCGGTCGTTGCGGGTGTTCGTGGCGCGGGGCAGCATCGCGTACTCCGCGGTGACCCAGCCGAGGCCGCTGTCGCGCCGCCAGCGGGGCACCGACGCCTGCACGGACGCGGCGCACAGCACGCGGGTCGCGCCGAACTCGATGAGCACCGAGCCCTCCGCGTGGTCGAGCCATCCGCGCTGGATCGTGACGGGACGGAGCTGGTCTGAAGCGCGATCATCGGGGCGAGCCATGCGCCCAACCCTAGCGGGACTCAGAGCGTGTACCGGGCCCCCACGCGTGCCAGCTCGATGTCCCCGTCGTAGCCCGCCGCCCTGGCCTCCTTGAGGGACAGGTCCTGGTCGTTCCACGGGACGAGGTGGGTGAGGACGAGCCGTCCGGTCTCGGCGCGGGCGGCGTGCTCGGCGGCCTCCCGGGCGGTCAGGTGCAGCTCGGGCGGGTGGCCCGGCCCGTCCAGGAAGGACGCCTCGCAGAGGAACAGGTCGGCGCCCGCGGCCAGCTCGACCAGCGCGTCCGACGGGCCCGTGTCGCCCGAGTAGGCGAGGGCCTTGCCGTTGTGCTCGACGCGGAACGCGTACGCCTCCACCGGGTGCGGCATCAGCGCGGTCGTGACGCGGAACGGCCCGATGTCGTAGGGGCCGCTGCGGAGGGTGCGGAAGTCGAACGTCTCCGTCATGCCGGGGACGGGGTCCAGGTCGTACGCGCGGGCCATGCGGGCGGCGGTGCCGGCGGGCCCGTGCACCGGGATCCTCGGCGCGGGGCCGCCCGGCCGGTAGGTGCGCGCCACCCAGTACCCGCACAGGTCCAGGCAGTGGTCGGCGTGCAGGTGCGAGATGCAGACGGCGTCGATCTCGTACAGCGAGCGGAACCGCTGCAGCGACCCGAGCGCCCCGTTGCCGAGATCGAGCACGAGCGCGAAGCCCTCCGCCTCGATCAGGTAGCTGGACGCCGGGCTGTCCGGCCCAGGGAAACTGCCGGCGCAGCCGATCACTGTGACCCGCACGCTCACTCCTCCTCTTAGAGTCCCCGAGGAATCAGGTGGTCAATGCCTTGTCCGGCGCGGCCTCGGCAGACGCGGCCTCGGCAGACGCGGCCCCGGCCGGTGCGGGCTCCACCGAGCCGATCTCCGGCCCGAGGAAGCGGCGGCCGAGCTCGGCGAACACGGCGGGGTCCCCGGTCGCACGGAAACGGTGCCGCGGCCGGGGCGTCGCCTCGGCGCGGGCCAGCCCCCGATCGTGCAGCACTCGGTACACGTCCTTGGCGGTCTCGTCGGCGCTTGAGACCAGTGTGACCCCGTCTCCGACGACATACGAGATGACGCCCGTCAAAAGTGGGTAGTGCGTGCAGCCGAGGATGAGCGTGTCGCAGCCCGCGTCCACGATCGGGCGCAGGTAGCCGCGGGCCTCCTCCAGCAGCTCCCCGCCCATCGTCACGCCCGCCTCGACGAACTCGACGAAGCGCGGGCAGGCGGCGCTGACCAGTTCGATGTGCGGGGCGGCGGCGAACGCGTCGTCGTAGGCGCGGCTGGTCACGGTGGCCTGCGTGGCGATCAGCCCGACCCGGCCGTTGGACGTGGCGCGGGCGGCGCGCCGGGTCGCGGGGTTGATGACCTCGACGACCGGGACGGCGTAGCGTTCGCGGGCGTCCCGCAGCATCGCGGAGCTGGCGCTGTTGCAGGCGATCACCAGCATCTTCACGCCCTCGTCCACCAGCTGGTCGAGCATGTCGAGGGCGAAGGCGCGGACTTCGGCGATGGGGCGCGGCCCGTACGGCTGGCGGGCCGAGTCGCCCAGGTAGATGATCGGTTCGTTCGGGAGCTGGTCCAGGATGGCTCGGGCCACCGTCAGCCCGCCGAAACCGCTGTCGAAGATCCCGATGGGAGCGTCTGGGAGGCCGTCCCCCCCGGATGGATCTGACATGGTGCACAAGGCTAGGCGACACGGCCCCGCGCAGGTGCGTCATGCGTCGGACATCACACCGTAACGCCCCGGAAAACCGTCCTGGTCACGGGATGCGCGCGCGTTCCGGTCGTCGGGCCGGGCGAAACGCCGGTGAATCGGTCCGCGAGGTCAGGGGCGGGTGCGCGGGACGCGGGCGATCTGGCGGCTCTGCGCGACGAGCCGGCCGGCGGTGTCCCACACCTCGACCTCCTCGTCGAACCAGCCGCCGGCGAGCAGCCGCCCGGTGCCGTGCACGGCGAGCCAGCCGGGCGCCGGGACGGCCCGCATGTGCCAGGTCAGCTCGACGGTCGGCGCCCAGCCCTGCGCGCCGAGGTTCAGCGCGACGGGCGGCAGCGCGTCCACGGCGAGGGCGAGGGAGTAGGCGTCGATCTCGTAGCCGTCGTGGTGCCGGAACCAGGCCCGGATCTCGGGGCTGCCGGTCGGCTGCCCGTCCAGCCAGCCCATCGTCGTCCGGTCGAAGCGCATGTCGACGGTGTCGGCGAAGCCGCCGCCGCTGGGCGGCCGGAACTCCGTGCACGCGTCGAGCGGCGGCACCGGGGTGGCGGGCGCGGCGCCGGCGTAGGCGGGTTCGGCGGACGCGTCGAGGGTGCCGGTGGTGACCAGGGCGTCCACGACCGGGCTGTCGTTCTGGACGAGGGTGACCAGCGCCGAGGCGGCGGTGCGGCCCGTCTTGCGGACGTCGACGATCACCTGCGCGGGGCCGGCCTTCGCGACGCGGTGGAAGTTCGCCGCGGTCGAGACGGGGTGGGCGTGCGGGGAGGCGTCCACGGCGGCGCGGCCGAGCACGGCCATCAGGTAGCCGCCGTTGAGGGCCTCGCCGATGGCGTAGCCCGCGTCCAGGTCGACCTCGTACCGGCCGTCGCCGACCCGCTCGACGGCGGTCGCCTCGCCGAACCCGCTCATCCGCACACTCCCACGTCGACCGGGGCGCGGACGTCCCGCCGGCCCGGTTCTAGAATCACGTTCGAAAACGAACTCTACCGTGCCGGGCAGGGTGCCACACGGACCGGGTCAGGCCCAGAGCTGCCCTTCGAGGCGGGCCTCGGCCTCCTCCAGCGTGCCGCCGTACGCGCCGGTGGACAGGTACTTCCAGCCGCCGTCCGCGACGACGAACGCGATGTCGGCCCGCTCACCGGCCTTCACCGCCTTCTTCGCCATGCCGATCGCCGCGTGCAGCGCACCGCCGGTCGAGATGCCCGCGAAGATGCCCTCCTGCTCCAGCAGTTCGCGGGTGCGGCGCAGCGCGTCCCCGGAGGTGACGGAGAAGCGGGTCGTCAGCACCGTGTCGTCGTACAGCTCGGGGATGAATCCCTCGTCGATGTTGCGCAGCCCGTACACGAGGTCGCCGTACCGGGGCTCCGCCGCGACGATCTTCACGTCCGGCACCCGCTCGCGCAGGAACCGGCCGACGCCCATCAGCGTGCCCGTGGTGCCGAGCCCGGCGACGAAGTGCGTGATCGTCGGCAGATCCGCCAGGATCTCCGGGCCGGTCGTCTCATAGTGCGAGAGCGCGTTGGCCTCGTTGCCGTACTGGTAGAGCATCACCCAGTCGGGGTTCTCCGCCGCCAGCCCCTTCGCCACCCGGACGGCCTCGTTCGAGCCGCCCGCCGCCGGGGACGAGATGATCTCCGCGCCCCACATCTCCAGCAGCTGGCGGCGCTCGGCGGAGGTGTTCTCCGGCATCACGCACACCATCCGGTAGCCGCGCAGCTTGGCGACCATGGCGAGGGAGATGCCGGTGTTGCCGGACGTCGGCTCCAGGATCGTGCAGCCCGGCGTCAGCAGCCCGTCCTTCTCCGCCTTCTCGATCATGTAGAAGGCGGGGCGGTCCTTCACCGAGCCGGTGGGGTTGCGGTCCTCCAGCTTGGCCCAGATGCGGACGTCCTCGCCCGGCGACAGCCGCGGCAGGCCGACCAGCGGCGTGCGGCCGAGCGAGTCCAGTAGCGAGTCGAAGCGCATGCTCGTCCGTGCCCGGCTCAGCCGCCGGCCACGGCCGGCAGGATGGTGACGTTGTCGCCGTCGGCGACCTGCGTCTCCAGCCCGCCGAGGAAGCGCACGTCCTCGTCGTTCAGGTAGACGTTGACGAACTTGCGCAGCCCGTTGCCGTCCACCAGCCGGTCGCGCAGGCCGGCGTGCCGGCTCTCCAGGTCGCTGAACAGCTCGTCCAGCGTGCCTCCCTTGCCCTCGACGGCCTTCGCGCCGTCGGTGAGGTTGCGCAGGATCGTCGGGATCCGGACCTCGATCGCCATCGCGGTGATCTCCTTCTACGTCGTACGGGGGCTCCCCGCCCTCAGGCGTTGCAACCGGGCGGGCAGCGGGATGATTCCGGGCGTGATCAGCGCGTCAGCGACAGTCGTAGACGACCTCGGCGCGCGAGTGCCCGAACAGGAAGCTCTGCACGGGTGGCACGGCGGCGGACCCGGCACGCCGCCGCGCACCGCCCGTCTCATGCCCGCTCGTCCACATGTCGACCAGTTTACCGGCCGCGACCATCCCGATCCGTTCCGGCTTACGCCTCGTAGACGTCCACGACCCTGACCTCTTCTTCGGTCACTTCGCCGTCGACGATCCGGAACGACCGGAACTCGGTCTCGTCGTCCTCGCGGGTCGACACGAGCACGTAGTGGGCGTTCGGCTCGGACGCGTAGGAGATGTCCGTGCGGGACGGGTACGCCTCCGTGGCGGTGTGCGAGTGGTAGATCACCACCGGCTCCTCGTCGCGGTCGTCCATCTCCCGCCACACCTTCAGCTGCTCCCGGGAGTCGAACCGGTAGAAGGTGGGGGACCTCTCGGCGTTCTCCATGGCGACGTACCGGGCGGGACGGTCCGAACCGGCCGGGCCGGCGATGATGCCGCAGGCCTCGTCCGGGTGGTCGGCACGCGCGTGCGCGATGATCTTGTCAACGAGAGCGCGCTCGATCGTCAGCATGGCCCCGAGCTTAAGGCAACGGCTCCCAGAGGATCTGGACGAGGCTCTCCTGCAGCATCGTCAGCCAGTCGTAGACGGCGAACAGGGAGACGCGCGGATCCTGCGGGTCCATGGTGCTCGCCTCCTCGTACCACTCCTCGGTGACGTCGAGCCGGGTGCCGAGCGCCAGCCGGACGTCGTTCAGCGCCCGCAGCCAGCCCTGCGCCTGCTCGTCGTCCAGGACGATGTCGGCGCCGTCGTCGGTCAGCGCGCCGAGCACCAGCCCGGCGGCCTCGCGCTTGCCGTCCCGCAGGCCCATCTCGGTGTAGCGGCGGAACTCCCCCGCCGCCTCGCCGTCGTCGCGGTAGGCGTCCGGGAACAGCCGCGCCAGGACCGGGTCGTCGGGCTTCGCGGCGTTCTCGGCGATGCCCATCGCGGCCAGCTCGTCGTCCGCGGCGGGCGCGTCGCCGATCAGCGCGAGCAACTGCTCCATGAGGGCGCGCAGCAGCGCGGCCTCCTCGGACTCCAGCCGCACCCGGACGCCTCCGCGGGTCTTCCGCACGTCGGTCATCGGCTCAGTCGTCCCGTTTCACTGTCGCCCACAGCCCGTAGGAGTGCAGGATCTCCACGTCCCGCTCCATCTCCTCGCGGGTCCCGTTCGCCACGACCGCGCGGCCCTTGTGATGGACGTCGAGCATCAGCTTCTCGGCCTTCGTCTTGGGGTAGCCGAACACGGCCTGGAACACGTACGTGACGTACGACATCAGGTTGATCGGGTCGTTCCAGACGATCGCCAGCCAGGGCCGGTCGGCGCTCAGGTCCTCCTCGGCGTCCGGCCGTTCCAGCTCGACCGGTGCGGGCGCCGCGCTCATGGCGCTCATTGCCCGGATCGCCCCCTTTCTTCGCGAACTCTCTGCGCGCTGCCGTTCGCTGTGTAGGTTCGCCCACCCCACCCGATGCTATGCGCCGCTCCCCCGCCGGGTGGGCGGGCCCACACATCCATGGTGCCCACAGTCGGGCTTAGGGTTCCACTTGTGGACCTTGGTGACGGCACCGCGCTGCTGACCGACCAGTACGAGCTGACCATGCTGCAGGCCGCGCTGCGCAGCGGCACCGCCGGCCGCCGCGCGGTGTTCGAGGTGTTCGCGCGCAGCCTGCCCGCGGGACGCCGCTACGGGGTCGTCGCGGGCGTCGGGCGCCTGCTGGACGCCATCGAGGCGTTCCGCTTCGACCCCGCCGAGCTGGACTTCCTCGCGTCCAACGGCATCGTGGACGAGCCCACGGTGCGATGGCTGGAGAAGTACCGCTTCACCGGGAACGTCTGGGGCTATGCCGAGGGCGACTGCTACTTCCCGGAATCGCCGATCCTGGTGGTCGAGGGGACGTTCGGCGAAGCGGTCCTGCTCGAAACGCTCGCGCTGTCCATCCTCAACCACGACAGCGCGATCGCGTCGGCCGCGTCCCGGATGGTGCAGGCGGCCCAGGGCCGCCCGATCATCGAGATGGGGTCGCGGCGCACCCACGAGCGCGCCGCCGTCGCCGCCGCCCGCGCCTCCTACATCGCGGGGTTCACCACCACGTCCAACCTGGAGGCCGGCCGGCTGTACGGCGTCCCGACCGCCGGGACGAGCGCGCACTCGTTCACCCTCCTGCACGACAGCGAGCGGCACGCGTTCGAGGCGCAGCTCGCCTCGCTCGGTTCCGGCACGACGCTCCTGGTCGACACGTACGACGTCGAACGGGCCGTCCGCACCGCCGTCGAGCTCGCCGGGCCGTCCTTGGGCGCCGTCCGGCTCGACAGCGGCGACCTCGGCGTGATGGCCCGCCGCGTCCGCGACCAGCTCGACTCGCTCGGCGCGCACGACACCCGCATCGTGGTGACCGGCGACCTGGACGAGTACGGCATCGCCGCCCTCGCCGCCGCCCCGGTCGACGGCTACGGCGTGGGAACGTCCCTCGTCACCGGCTCGGGCGCGCCCACCGCGTCCCTCGTCTACAAGCTGGTCGCCCGCTGCGACGGCCCGGACGACTCCGCGCCCATGCGCCCGGTCGCGAAGCGCTCCCCGGGCAAGCCGAGCCGAGGCGGACGCAAGAAGGCCGTGCGCCGGATCGACGGCCACGGCACGGCCTACGCGGAAACGGTGTCCACCGGCGAACCCGTCCACGGCCCCCGCGACCGCCTCCTGCACACCCCCCTCGTCCGCGACGGCGAGATCGTCGGACGCGAGTCGCTCCAGAAGGCCAGGGAACGCCACGCGCACGCGATCTCGGAACTGCCGCCCACCGCGACCCAGCTCTCCAACGGCGAGCCCGCCGTCCCCACCGAATTCGTCGACGGCGGGCCCCGCCCATAACGCCGTATCCACGCGGGCCTGGGGTACGGTCGGTTCCGGGGCAACCGGTAACAGGGAGCGGTCATGGGCAAGAAGGCTCTGATCATCGTGGACGTGCAGAACGACTTCTGCGAGGGCGGCTCGCTGGCCGTCGGCGGCGGCGCCGACGTGGCCACCGCCATATCCGCGCACGTGGCCGGTCACCGGCCCGACTACGCGCACATCGTCGCGACGCGGGACTTCCACCTCGACCCGGGCCACCACTTCTCCGACGAACCCGACTTCGTCGACTCCTGGCCGCCGCACTGCGTGATCGGCACCCCCGGCGCCGACTTCCACCCCAACCTGGCCCTCGCCCCCATCGAGGCCGTCTTCAGCAAGGGCCGCGAGGAGGCCGCCTACAGCGGCTTCGAGGGCGCCTCCGACGACGAGACGCCCCTCGCCGACTGGCTGACCGCCCGCGGCGTCGACACCGTGGACATCGTCGGCATCGCCACCGACCACTGCGTCCGCGCCACCGCCGTCGACGCCGCCCGCACGGGCCTGCGCACCACCGTCCTCCTGGACCTCACCGCCGGCGTAAGCAAGGCCACCGTCGACCACGCCCTCGACGAACTTCGCACCGAAGGCGTCACCCTGTCGGGCGCCCCGGTGGTGAACGCCTGACCATGCCGAATCCCCCCAAGGTCATCCTGATCGCCGGCGTGTCCGGCAGCGGCAAGACCACCATCGGCACCCTGCTCGCCGAACGCCTCGGCTGGGAGTACGCCGAGGCGGACGCGTTCCACTCCGAGGCCAACATCGCCAAGATGCGCGCCGGCCACCCCCTCACCGACGCCGACCGCCTCCCCTGGCTCCGCTCCATCGCCGCCTGGATCACCGAGCGCCTGGCCACCGGCCGTTCCGGCGTGGTCACCTGCTCCGCCCTGAAACGCAGGTACCGCGACCTCCTGGCCGGCGGCAGACCCGAGATAGCGATGGTCCTCCTGGACGGCGACCGCGAACTCATCGCCGCCCGCATGAAGTCCCGCAAGGGCCACTTCTTCAAGGAAACGCTCCTGGACACCCAGTTCGCCGACCTGGAGAAGCCGGCCCCGGACGAAGACGTCCTCCTGGCGCCCATAACAGGCACGCCGGAAGACACGGTCGCCCACATCATCAAGGCCCTGAACCTGTCCCCCACCGGCCACCCCTTGTAGGACGGCGACGCGGGGGCGCCCTTGGGCTGACGGCCTCGGGTGATCGCTACGCGGGCGTGCCCGGTTCGGTGGCCTGGACGAGGCGGGTGACGAGCGCGGCCGGGTGGCCCTCCCGCGCGGGAACCTGATCGGCTCGAAACCGTCGGTTCCTTTGCGGAAGGGGCACCCGGCTCGCCTGCGCGCCGGTGGCCACCGGCGCGCGATCACCGATCGCGCGGGCTAGCGCTGCAGCGTCAGCAGACCCGGACGCCACGGCAGCTGGTCGTAGGGGCCGCTGGCGCTCGGGGACTTGCCCTGGTAGAGGAACTGCAGGTTGCAGGGATCGATGGTCATGGTCTGGTCAGGGTTGCTGCGGACCAGATCACCGTGGCTGATGTCGTTGGTCCAGGTGGCGCCGCTGTTGGCCTTGCCCGCGAACGGGTTGCTCTCGCTGCTGGCCTGCGGAGTCCACGAACCGCTCAGGCTGGAGGCCGTGAACGAGCGGAAGTACCGCCCGTTCGCGCCCATCGCCTCAACGATCATCAGGTACTGGTTCTGCCCCTGGACCTTGTAGACCTGGACCGCCTCGAAGAGGTTGGCCGTCGAGTCGCTCATCACCGTCGTGTACGACGAGCCGAAGCTGCCCGGGAAGTTCCCGATCGGCATGCTCGCCCGGTAGATCTTGCCGTTGTCGCCGGCGAAGAACAGGTACATGTTCGAATCGTCGGCGATCAGCGTCTGGTCGATCGGGCCGGTGCTGGAGTCGGAGATGCTCCCGGTGAACAGCGCCTGCGGCGAGGACCAGCCGTTGGGGTCGGTGGGGTCGCTGGACGTCCGGTAGATGAAGGGCCACGCACCCCACTGGTACGCCAGCACCCAGATGTTCTTGGGCGCGAAGTAGAACAGCGTGGGCGCCACCGCGGCCTGACTCATCCCGATCTGGTCGGCCGAAGCCATGTCGGACCAGTTCGTGAAGGGACTGAAGGCCATCGACCCGTACGACGATCCCGACACGTTCGACGCGTAGACCAGGTGCTTGCCGTTGTAGACGACGTTGGTGAAGTCCTTGAGCGAGACCCAGCCGTGCTGAGGCGTCGCCAAGACACCCGTCGACGTCCAGTGGTACGCCGATGGAAGAGAGCACGTGCCCGTCGGGGTCGGAGTCGGGGTCGGCGTGGGGGTCTCTGTCGTGTCCGACAGGCCGGTCCACTTCTGGTTGCCGCCGCCCCAGCAGGAGTACAGCTGGATCTGCGTGCCGTTGCCGGTGCCCTGGCCGGACGCGTCCAGGCACAGACCGGATTGGACGCCGACAATGGTCTCGTCGGAGTTGACGCGCCATTTCTGGTTGTCGCCGCCCCAGCAGGAGTAGATCTGGACCTTGGTGCCGTTGCCGGTGCCGGCGGCGTCCAGGCACTTGTTGCCGTAGACCTTGAGTTCGCCGGCGGAGGTGTAGGTCCACTCCTGGTTGCTGTTGCCGTTGCAGTCCCACAGCTGCACCTGGACGCCATCGGTCGTGCTCGCGTTGGGCACGTCCAGGCAGCGGCCGGAGGCGACGCCCTTGATCTGCCCGCTGCCGCCGGGCGTCGGGGTCGGGGTCGGGGTCTGGGTCGGGGTCTGGGTCGGGGTCGGAGTGGAGGATGACCCGCCGTTCAGGGCGCCCAGGACGGAGGTGTAGGCGGGCTTCTTATTGCCGTTGCCATCGAAGAGAAGAGGGGTGTCGCCGGACCGCCAGGAGTCGCTGTCCCGCACGCCCCAGACCGTGATGCCGACGCAGCGCGAGACGGCGAGGCAGTCGTTGGTCACGTTGGCGTAGGTGGTGGCCGAGGCGCCCTGGATGTCCAGTTCGGTGATGGCCACGTCGACGCCCAGGGCGGCGAAGTTCTGCAGGGTGGTGCGGAAGTTGCTGTTGTAGGGGCTGCCGCTGTTGAAGTGGGACTGGAAGCCGACGCAGTCGATGGGCACGCCGCGCTGCTTGAAGTCCTTGACCATGTTGTAGACGCCCTGGGTCTTGGCCCAGGTCCAGTTCTCGATGTTGTAGTCGTTGTAGCAGAGCTTGGCGTTCGGGTCGGCGGCGCGCGCGGTGCGGAAGGCGACCTCGATCCAGTCGTTGCCGGTGCGCTGCAGGTTGGAGTCGCGGCGGCCTCCCGAGTTGCCGTCCGCGAAGGCCTCGTTCACCACGTCCCAGTAGGCGAGCTTGCCTTTGTAGTGGGCCATCACGCCGTTGATGTGGTTGATCATCGCCTGGCGCAGGGAACTGCCGCTGAGGTTCTGCATCCAGCCGGGCTGCTGGTTGTGCCAGGCCAGCGTGTGGCCGCGTACCTGCATCCCGTGCTGTATCGCCCAGTTGTAGACCTGGTCACCGGCGCTGAAGTTGAACTGGCCCTGCTGGGGCTCGGTGGCGTCGATCTTCATCTCGTTCTCGGGCGTCACCATGGTGAACTCGCGGCCCGCGATCGTGGTGTACGCCGAGTCGCCGAGCTTGCCGGCGGCGATGGCGGTGCCGAAGTACCGCCCGCTCTGCGCGGCCGCCGCGCCGAGCGTACTCGCAGCGGCATTCGAAGGAACCGCCACCGCCAGCGCCACGGCCGTCATCCCGGCGACGCCGAGGGCAAGGGCGACCAGGGCGCGGCGGAAGCGGCTGACGGATCGTCGTATCCCGGGTGAGGGTATTTCTCGGGTGCTCACTCCTGAGCCTCCATAACTGAAGCACGGGGAATGTCGGAAAACGCGGGGGCATTCCCCGCGGAATCGACGCCGCGTCCCTTTCCCAGGAGCGCACACCACCAA
Source organism: Actinomadura latina NBRC 106108 (assembly GCF_001552195.1). Lineage (GTDB taxonomy): Bacteria > Actinomycetota > Actinomycetes > Streptosporangiales > Streptosporangiaceae > Spirillospora > Spirillospora latina. The sequence goes on along the minus strand of NZ_BCQS01000012.1, from coordinate 18,937 downwards.
GGCGTCGCCAGTTGGTGGGCCATGCCATGCCCGGCACGCCCAACCGCCTCGGGGACTCAGTGTGAGTAATGCCCGCAAAACATGTCAAGGCTTTCGAAGAACTTTCGGGTGCTCATCCCGGGGTCTCCTGCGTCTTCTCCCTCGTGCTGGGACGAGTGCGCCGTCGCAACCTTTCGACGACCTACTTCTGAGCGTGGACCCCCACATGAAAGCTTTCATGCTGACACTTCACCGGCCAGGTGTATCTGCGCGGATAACCCCAGATGAGCCGTAGTCAGCCCCCGGTCACGTATTCACGATGCGCATCGGGCGCTTGACATACCTCCCCGGCTCATATTTGCTCCGGTCCACCACCACCTTCGACTGGCCCGCCGAGGGAAGGGAGCTCGATCGACCGTCCGGATCGTCAGCGATGACATTCCGCCCACCGCGCCCGACGCCGCGTCCTGCGCTTCGATGAGCGTGAGCGCCGGTGGCGACAACGGCGACGCGGCCGTCGGCCACCCGTAGCAGCGAGGTCCGGACCCCACCCAGGCCGGCCGGCCGCCCCTTACACGGTGGAGGCCGGCCGCTGGCGTTCGACGCCTAGGAGCGTTACCGAAAGTCCCTCCAGCGCCCGCGGTCGCGCGATCACCTCCTGCATCCACCGCACGTACTTCTCCACCAGCGCCCGTACCCGCGGTCCCAGCCCCAGGTGCCAGAGGCCCCATATCGCCCGATTTGGCCGAATATTGGTCATCGCGCGGTCGATGGGTTTCTCAAGGCTGGGTAGGCGCGGGGTATCGCCGAAGCGTCCAGTGCGGGAGGAGACGCTGATCATGACTGCACCAACCCAGGCTGCACCGGCCCAGCAGTGGGCCGACGCCTTCGCCGCGGCCAGTAACGACGATCCCGAGATCCAGGCCCACGGGAAGTACTTCACCTGCACCTACCTGCTCGACGCCGCCGACCGCAGCTACGCGATCAAAGTGGAGTCGGGACGGGTGACCCAGGTCACGGTGGATCCGGGTCCGCTCGACGTCCCCTACGAGTTCGCGATCCGGGCGAGCGCCGAGACGTGGCGGGGGTTCGGTGAGCCGGTGCCGCCCCCGATGCACCACGGGATCTGGGCGGCCACCTTCCAGCGCGACATGCGATTGGACGGAGACGTCCTGGTCCTCATGCAGAATCTGCGCTGCATCACCCGTCAGATCGAACTGCTCCGCGCCGTCGGCTCACCCGTCTGAGGAAGGAGATCACCGTGAGCAAGGTATCCCCGGTCACCGGGCACTATGTGACCATCGAGGTCGACGGCCTGGAGTACAGGGTCTTCTACCTCGAGAACGGCACCGGACAGCCGCTGGTCTGCCAGCACACCGCCGGCTGCCACAACCACCAGTGGCGCGGCCTGCTGGAGGACGAGGAGATCACGGCGGACTACCGCGTCATCGCCTACGATCTGCCCCGCCACGGTAAGTCCGATCCGCCGGAGAACGTCGAGTGGTGGAAGGAGGAGTACACCCTCACCGCGGACCACTTCGTCAACTTCATCGTCGCGCTGTGCGACGCCCTCGAACTCGAAGACCCGATCTTCATGGGCTCCTCCTTCGGCGGGAACGTCGCGCTGCAGCTCGCGCTGCGTCGCCCCGACCGATTCGCAGGCGTCCTGGCGGTCGAGGGCGCGGATTACTCGCCCGGGTTCTACCTCGACTGGTGGCAGCACCCGCACGCCAACGCCGCGCAGGTCTGCGCGAGCGGCGTATGGGACCTGATGGCGCCCCAGTCGCCCGACGCCGACCGCTGGAAGACCTGGTTCTACTACTCCCAGGGCTCCGAGGCGTTCAAGGGGGACCTGTACTTCTACTCCGTCGACCACGATCTGCGGGACCACCTTCACGAGATCGACGGGGACCGGTGTCCCGTCGTCATGCTCACCGGCGAGTACGACTACCTGACGACCCCGGAGAACAGCGCCCGCACCGCGGACGCGATCCAGAACGGCACCTTCATCAAGATGGAGAAGATCGGGCATTTCCCGATGAGTGAGAACCATGCCGTCTTCCGCGGCTACCTCCTCGAAGCCCTCAGGATCCTCGACAGAAGAAAGGTGCCCGCCTGAGCGAGCAAACGCCGGAGTGGAGCCAGGGCGTTCCTGGCTCCACTCCGTTGTGCGGGTGTGCTACTGGAACTGTGCGAAGAACCTCCAGATCTCTCCCTTGGTCCAGGTGGCGACGCCGCTCTCGTTGGGGGAGCCGTCGACCGGACCGGGTGTGTGGTCCCCGTCGAACGCGGCCCATTGGACCGGGTACCCGGCGCGGCAGCCCGAGTAGGTGGTGGTGATGTGCGTCCGGCTGCCCGGGGCGGGCTCGCGCGGGCTCTGGGGAGTGCAGCCGTTGTTGGCGACGAACTTGTCGCGCAGGGACCGTCCTTGCGTGATGTTGAGGACGGAGTCGCTGACTCCGTGGATTCCGAAGTAGGCGATGGGCTGGGCGCCGCCGCTGCACCCGCTGATCTGGGCGCCGGACATGACCGCGACGGCCCGGAAGGTGTTCGCCCGGGCGCATGCGAGGGCGTAGCTCATACCGCCGCCCCAGCTGAAACCCGTGGCGAAGCGCTGTGCCGTGTTGACGCAGAGGCCGCTCTCGATGAGCCGGACCATGTCGTCGACGAAGGCGACGTCCTCACCGCCCGAATTGGCCCAGCCGTTGCCGAGGCCCTGGGGGGCGACGAGGATCGCGCTGTTGTTCGACTGCTCCTGTTGGCCGTAGTAGGACCAAGCGGCTCCGCTCGTCCCACCCGAGGCGACGTCCCCGGCGGTTCCACCCCGCCAGTGGAACGCGAAGATCAGCCGGTAGGGGTGGCTGTTGTCGTAGTTGGCGGGAACCCTGAGGATGAAGCTGCGGCTCTTGCCGCTGCTCTGGATCGTGTGCGTGCCGCTGGTGAGCGTCGGGGCGCTGCCGCATCCGCCGCCGCCACCGGACGACAGTTCGACCATCTCCCACTGCTGGTTGGCGCCGCCCCAGTCGGTGTACTGGACGACGTTGCCGCCGTCGGCCGTGGAGGCGCCCTGGACCTCCACGGCCTTGCCGCTGCTGCGGCTGATCAGCCGGACGTGGCCCGCGTCGGAGTCGGCCAGGCGGAACTGCTGGTTGGCCCCGCCGTGGTCGGTCCACTGCTGGATCGCGGCACCGTCGGCCGTCGAGGCGCCGGCAACGTCGAGCACCTTGCCGGAGTGCCGGGCCTTCAACCGGTAGAAGCCGCCGCCGGAGTCCACGAACTGCCACTGCTGGTTGGCTCCGTCGTTGCGCGTCCATTGGTCGACTCGCGCACCGTCGCCGGTGGACGCGCCATAGACGTCGAGCGCCTTGCCGCTGTTGCGGTTGACCAGGACGTACCAGGCACCGGTGTCCACCGTCGCCGCCTCGGCCGGCGCCGGGTTCACCGCGACGAGCATGCCGATCCCGAGGGCCGCCGCCACCGCGGCGGCCAACCGGGACCGCCGGCGGCGCCTTCGCGGAGGCGCGGGAGAAGCCGCAGCATGGGTCTTCATCGATTCGCCCTTTCCCGATGGCAGGTCAGGTGCGGGTCCAGTGCTGGTTGCTGCCGTTCCAGCAGGAGTAGAGCTGGATCAGGGCGCCGTTGCCGGAGCCGGCGGCGTCCAGGCAGAGACCGGACTGGACGCCGACGATGGATCCGTCGGAGTTGAGGCGCCACTTCTGGTTGTCGCCACCCCAGCAGCTGTAGATCTGGACCTTGGTGCCGTTGCCGGTGCCGGCGGCGTCCAGGCACTTGTTGCCGTAGACCCTGAGCTCTTGCGCGTCGGTGTAGGTCCACTGCTGGTTGGTGCCGCCATGGCAGTCCCACAGCTGGACCTGGGTGCCGTCGGTGGTGCTGGCGTTGGGCACGTCCAGGCAGCGGCCTGAACCGACGCCCTTGATCGTCCCCGCGTCCTGGGGCGGGTCGCCCGGGTCGCCCGGGTCGCCGGGGTCGCCGGCGTTGAGGGCGTTGAGGACGGAGGAGTACGCGGCCTTCTTGTTTCCGTTGCCGTCGAACAGCAGCGGCGTGTCCTGCGAGCGCCAGGAGTCGGTGTCGCGCACGCCCCAGACGGTCATGCCGAGGCAGCGCGAGACGGCGAGGCAGTCGTTGGTCACGTTGGCGTAGGTCGTGGCCGAGGCGCCCTGGATGTCCAGTTCGGTGATGGCCACGTCGACGCCGAGAGCGGCGAAGCTCTGCAGGGTGGTGCGGAAGTTGCTGTTGTAGGGGCTGCCGCTGTTGAAGTGGGACTGGAAGCCGACGCAGTCGATGGGCACGCCGCGCTGCTTGAAGTCCTTGACCATGTTGTAGACGCCTTGGGTCTTGGCCCAGGTCCAGTTCTCGATGTTGTAGTCGTTGTAGCAGAGCTTGGCGGCCGGGTCGGCGGCGCGCGCGGTGCGGAAGGCGACCTCGATCCAGTCGTTGCCGGTGCGCTGCAGGTTGGAGTCGCGGCGGCCTCCCGAGTTGCCGTCGGCGAAGGCCTCGTTCACGACGTCCCACTGGGCGATCTTGCCTTTGTAGTGGGCCATGACGCCGTTGATGTGGTTGATCATCGCCTGGCGCAGGGAACTGCCGCTGAGGTTCTGCATCCAGCCGGGCTGCTGCGAGTGCCAGGCCAGCGTGTGGCCGCGTACCTGCTTGCCGTTCTGGACGGCCCAGTTGTAGACGCGGTCGCCCGAGCTGAAGTTGAACTGGCCCTGCTGGGGCTCGGTGGCGTCGATCTTCATCTCGTTCTCGGCGGTCACCATGTTGAACTCGCGGCTCGCGATCGTGGTGTACGCCGAGTCGTTGAGTCGGCCCGAGGCGATGGCGGTGCCGAAGTACCGCCCGCTCTGCGCCGCCGCGGCGCCCAGCGTGCTCTCCGCGGCGACGGCCGGAGACGGTGCCACCAGAGCGGCGACCGTGCCGAGCCCGAGGGCGCCGGCGAGGAGGGCCCGCTTGCGGGCCCCGGACCAGGGCATGGCGTTCGTACGCACGTCTGTTCCTCCATGAATGCACGAGGGATGAAAGCACGGACATAGCCGTGTAACAGACGCCGCGCTCCATCAGGAACGCCCACACCACCAAGGCGTCGCGGACACAGTGTGCGAGCTCTTGTAGATCCCGTCAATAGTTTCAAAATCTTTCACGGCGGATGTCCGGTGGGCGGCCTGTATGTGCGATCTGGCAGGCGACCCCGCGATCGAAACCTTTCGACAAGCGGGGGCCCTTGACGAGGCGCGCGGCCTCGTATTTACTCCGGCCCACCACCACCTCCCCCAATCGCCGATGGAGAAGAGGTCTCACCCGGGCTAGAAATGTTAGCGCTAACATCAACGCATGAAAGGAGGAGGTCCATGCTGAGGACCGGTGCAGCCGTGCTGGCATCGCTCCTGTTGTCGGTGTTCGTGTCCGTGATCAACACCCAGGCCGCCCAAGCCGCCACAGTGGACGTGAACAAGTGGTACGTCCTGGTCAACCGCAACAGCGGCAAGGCCCTGGACGTCTACAACCTGGCGACCAACGACGGCGCCCGCATCACCCAGTGGACCAGGAACGATCAGAACCAGCAGCAGTGGCAGTTCGTCCCCTCCGGCGACGGCTACTACCGCATCAAGTCCCGCCACTCCGGCAAGGTGCTGGACGTCTACAACTACTCCACCGCCAACGGCGGCTCGATCGTCCAGTGGACCGACCTGAACGGCACCAACCAGCAGTGGCGGCTGGCCGACAGCTCGGGAGGCTACGTCAGGTTCATCTCGCGCCACAGCAACAAGGCCCTGGAGGTACAGGGCGGCTCCACCGCCGACGGCGCGAACATCGTCCAGTACGACGACTGGGGCGGGAGCAACCAGCAGTGGCAGCTCGCCGAGGTCGGCGGCGGCGATGACGGCGGCGGCGATCCCGGTCAGTCGTGCGATCTTCCGTCGTCCTACCACTGGACGTCAACGGGCCCGCTGGCGCAGCCCAAGTCCGGATGGGTCTCGCTCAAGGACTTCACCGTCGCCCCCTACAACGGCCAGAACCTCGTCTACGCGACAACGCACGACACGGGGACGAGATGGGGCTCGATGAACTTCGGCCTGTTCAGCGACTGGTCGCAGATGGGCTCGGCCAGCCAGAACACGATGTCGAACTCCACCGTCGCGCCCACCCTGTTCTACTTCGCGCCGAGGAACATCTGGGTGCTCGCCTACCAGTGGGGCGGGACCGCCTTCTCCTACCGGACGTCGAGCGACCCCACCAACCCGAATGGCTGGTCGTCGGAGCATGCGCTCTTCACCGGAAGCATCTCCGGCTCCGGAACGGGACCCATCGACCAGACGCTCATCGGCGACGGCTCGAACATGTACCTCTTCTTCGCCGGCGACAACGGCAAGATCTACCGGGCGAGCATGCCGATCGGGAACTTCCCGGGCAGTTTCGGCTCGAGCTCGACAGTGGTCATGAGCGATTCGACCAACAACCTGTTCGAAGCCGTCCAGGTCTACAAACTCCAGGGCCAGAACCGCTACCTCATGCTCGTCGAGGCGATCGGCTCGCAGGGCCGGTACTTCCGCTCGTTCACGTCCACGAGCCTGAACGGTTCATGGACACCGCAGGCCACGTCCGAGGGCAACCCCTTCGCCGGCAAGGCCAACAGCGGCGCCACCTGGACCAACGACATCAGCCATGGCGAACTGATCCGCACCGGCGCGGACCAGACCTTCACCGTCGATCCCTGCAACTTGCGACTGCTCTACCAGGGGCGCAGCCCCAACTCCGGCGGCGACTACGGCCTCCTGCCCTACCGGCCGGGCCTGCTGACGCTGCAGCGCTGACGATGTGACACGGGCCGGCGTGGCGGGCTCGGCGGAAAGCCGAGCCCGCCACCCAGGTCACCGCGGACAGGGCGCCCCACCCCACGGACCGGCCTTCGAACCACTGCGGAGCGATCTCTATGAAAAGAAAACGAATCCGCGCGCTACTGACAACAATGGCCACGGCCGCGGCAATGGCCGTGGCACTCGGCCCGGCTCCCCAAGCCCAAGCGTTGGACAACGGCGTGGGCCGCACCCCGCCGATGGGGTGGAACACCTGGAACACGTTCGGCTGCAATATCAGCGAGGCACTGATCCGGCAGACCGCCGACGCGCTCGTCAGCTCCGGCATGCGCGACCTCGGATATCAGTACGTCGTGGTCGACGACTGCTGGTTCGATCCCAACCGCGACTCGGCCGGCAACCTGCAGGCCAATCCGTCGAGATTCCCGAGCGGCATGAAGGCGCTCGGCGACTACCTGCATTCCAAGGGCCTGAAGTTCGGTCTCTACGAAGTGCCCCTGGACCGTACCTGCGCCCAGTACTTCGGCTCCTACCCGGGTGCCACCGGCAGTCTCAACCATGAGGCCCAGGACGCCCGGCAGTTCGCCGCCTGGGGCGTCGACTATCTCAAGTACGACTGGTGCTCCCCCACCGGCAGCATCGACGACCAGGTGCGCACCTTCGCAAAGATGCGCGACGCCCTGGCGGCCACCGGACGTCCGATCCTCTACAGCATCAACCCCAACAGCATCCATGAGAAGACCGGCCCGCAGCGGAACTGGGGCGACGTCGCCAACATCTGGCGCACGACGGAGGACATCACCAACGTCTGGAACTCCGGCCAGACCAACGGCTACCCGATGGGCATCCAGAACATCGTCAACGTGAACGTCCCCCTGTCGGGCTACGCCAAGCCGGGGCAGTTCAACGACCCCGACATGATGGTGGTCGGCCGGGGCGGCATGACCGACACCGAGATGCGCAGCCACTTCGCCCTGTGGGCCATCATGGCCGCGCCGCTGATCGCGGGGAACGACGTGCGGAACATGGACGCCGCGACCGCCACGATCTTGAAGAACCAGAACCTGACCGCCATCAACCAGGATTCGCTCGGGCTCCAGGCGACCCAGGTCAGCAACGACGGCACCCGCCGCGTCCTGGCCAAACGGCTGAGCAACGGCGACGTCGCAGTCGCGCTGTTCAACCAGGGAGGCAGCACGACGACGGTCAGCACCACCACCTCGGCGATCGGCCTGTCCGGCAGCTCCTTCGGCCTCCGCGACGCCTGGACGAACGCCGTCACCTCGACCACCGGGGCCATCTCGGCGAGCGTGCCCTCCCACGGCACCGTCGTGTACCGGGTCAGCGGCGGAACACCCGCCCCCGTGTCCGAGATCCAGGGCGTGGGTTCGGGGAGATGCCTCGACGTCACCGGAGCTTCCCAGGCCAATGGAACGCGGGTGGAGATCTGGGACTGCCACGGTCAGAGCAACCAGCAGTGGACCTCTACGGCGGCCGGTGAACTGCGGGTCTACGGAAACAAGTGCCTCGACGTGAACAACAACGGCACCGCCGACGGAACCAGCGTCATCATCTGGGACTGCAACGGCCAGAACAACCAGAAATGGCGCCTGAACTCCGACGGAAGCATCACCGCCGTCGGCGCGAACAAGTGCCTGGACGTATCCGGCAACTCTACGGCCAACGGCGCCTACGTCCAGATCTGGACGTGCAACGGCGCCTCCAACCAACGGTGGACCCGCATCTGATCGTCTTCTCGAGCCCCTGGTCTGGACGATCCTCAAGAGACCGCCCAGGCCAGGGAGTGCGGTGACCCCACCGGGTGGCCCGGCACCGGACCTTGTTGATGATCTTGTTTCCGGCACGGGGGCGAACGTCGTGAGGAATTTATGGCGCAGCAGGTCGAAGGGGAGGGACTTGATGCGTTCGGTGAGGCGTTCCGGATCGATCTCACCACGGTCGACGGCGCGGTCGAAGAGTACGTCGAGAGACCTCCTTGCGCGCTGTCGTGGAGGGGTCGAACAGGTCGCCGGGGCTGGTTCCGGTCTCCTGGTAGTAGCGGGTCAGGTTCACGCTCATGACGGTGCCGAGTTGGAGGCGGATGGCGCTGATCTCCCGCATGAGGGTGAGGGCGTCCTCCCGAAGGCTTCCGGTGTCGGGAACGTCGATGACGTTCTCCCGCAGTGTGTGTGGCGATGGTCGCCCGGTTCAGTTCGTCGCGATCGGGCCAGCGGGAGCCCTCCGGATATCTTAGATAGACTTGCCTATCTAACTTTGGCGGCCTAGTGTGGCCCTCGTAAGATAGAGCCGCATATCTTAGGAGCGTCCATGAACGCCGACGACACCATGCCGTCCCCGCCCCCACCGGTCACCGCAGACCGCATCGACCCGGTCCTGCGGCGCCTGACCTTCACGTTGATCGTCGGCGCGCTCGCCGTCATCTTCGACACCACGATCATGAGCGTCGCCATCGACGGCCTCGCCGGGAAGCTGCACACCTCGCTCGCCACCACCCAGTGGGTGACCACCGCCTACCTGCTGGCCCTGTCCGCCACGATGCCGGCCGTCGGATGGGCGCAGTCGGTCCTGGGCGGCAAACGCCTGTGGATCACCAGCCTGGGCCTGTTCTTCATCGGGTCGCTGCTGTGCGCCGCAGCGTGGAGCGTCCAGAGCCTGATCATCTTCCGGGTGGTCCAGGGCGTCGGCGGCGGCACCATGATGGTGCTGATGTTCACGCTGGTCATGCAGGCGGCCAAGGGCCGCAACATCGGCGGGGCCATGTCCCTGATCACCGTGCCCACCGCACTGGGCCCCATCATCGGCCCGGTCATCGGCGGAGCCATCCTGCACGTGGGCGACTGGCGCTGGATCTTCCTGTTCAACGTGCCCTTCTGCCTCATCGGCGGCTACCTCGCCCGGCGCAACCTGCCCGAGGACAGGCCCCGCCCCGGCACCCGCACCCGCCTGGACGCCGTGGGCATGCTGCTGCTGTCCCCCGGCATCGCCGCGGTCGTCTACGGCCTGACACAGCTCGCCGGATCCGGCGGCCTGGCCGGCCTCAAGGTGGCGCTGCCGCTGACCGGCGGCCCGGCCCTGCTCGCCGGCTACGTCTGGTGGGCGCTGCGGCGCGGACCGGACGCCCTGCTCGACATCCGGCTGTTCCGCCACCGCGCCCTGGCCTCGTCCACGGCGCTGGTGTTCCTGACCGGCGCGGCCCTGTACGGGACCATGCTCCTGCTGCCGCTGTACTGGCAGCAGGTCCGCGGCGAATCCGCCCTGGGCGCCGCACTGCTGCTCATCCCGACGGGCGTGGGCGCCCTCCTCTCCCGCGCCCTGGCCGGCCGGTACATGGACCGCTTCGGCTCGCGTCCGGTCGCCATCGCCGCCTTCGCCCTCACCTTCGCCGCCACCGTCCCCTTCGGCTTCGTCACCGCCTCCACCAGCAACATCACGCTCATGGCCGTGCTGTTCGCGCGCGGCGTCGGGCTGGGCGGGGCCATGATCGCGATCATGGGCGCCGCCTTCGTCGGGCTGGAGCGCCAGGAGATCCCGGCCGCCGCCGGAATCAGCCGAGTCGCCCAGCAGGTCGGCGCGTCCATGGGCGTCGCTGTCCTCGTCATGATCCTCCAGCGTGCCTCGGCCGGCGCCCACACCCCCGCCGCCCTGGCTTCCGGATTCGGCGACGCCTTCTGGTGGTCCGCCGCGTTCACCGCCGCGGCCGTCCCGCTCTGCCTCCTGCTGCCGGGCCGCCCCACCCCCCAGCCACAGGTCCACAACCCCGCACCCGCCGAAGAACCCACCAAAGCTTGAACGATCGGGGCGCCCCGACCAGGGCGCCCCGACCAGCAGCAAGGTGCGCACCGCAATTGTGAACACCTTGTCCGATGCGAAGAGAAGTAGAAGTTCAGGAAACTGGCTTGAGCCGATGGCCTTGATTTCCTGGTGCCGGCCCGCCGACCGCACGCGCCGGAGCGGATACTGTACTCACCTGATAGCGGCAGCCCGATGAAACTCCCGCAATTCGTCGTCGGCTGCACGATAAGAGCGTCTGCGTGATGGCGAATCGGGACGGTGCGATGGCATGGAGAGGGCGGGCTGGCAGGCGGAGGGAGAAGGATCCGCTCGATGCGGTGGCCATGAGCCAGCGAGTCGAGCACTCGGAGATCCGCGGGCCGCTGTACCAGCACCAGGAGATCCACATCGCGGGCGGGACACCGCTGGACCATGCCGTCCGACGCCTCGCCGCGTCCGTGGACGCGCGGGTCCTCCAGGAGACCGGACAGCGCTCGTTATGGACGTCGTCACCGCTCGTGGTGCGTGTTCGTTCGACCGAACGGCCCGTTCAGGCCCGGGAGTCCGCGCTGCTGAATCTGGAAGGCGATTCGGCGGGCCTCGCCGGCATCTTCCGCGATCTGCCCCACCGACAGCTGGCGATCATTGGTGAGCAGGGCGCGGGCAAGACGGTCCAGGCCCTGCTGCTGACCCGGGAGCTGCTGCCGAAACCCGTACAGGAGGCGGACGGCCCCGTGCCGGTCTTCCTGTCGCTCGCCTCCTGGCATCCGGACATTCCGCTGATGACGTGGATGGCCGCGCGCATCCAGCAGGACCACCCGGACGTCGGCGAGTCCCGCGCGCAGGGCCGGGAGACGGCACTGCGGCTGATCAGGCAACGGCGGATCGTCCCTGTGCTGGACGGTCTCGACGAGGTTCGTGCAGGTTCCCTGGGGGAGGTGATCGAAGGCATCGGCGCGGCCTTCGACGACAGAGCGCCTTTCGTGGTGACGTGCCGCCGGGAGGAGTATGTGGCCGCGGTGGAGGCGTCCGGCGCCCCGCTCGCCAGGGCGGCCGTCGTCGAGATCGACTCCGTCAAGGTCGAGGACGCGATCAGGTATCTGAGCAGCGCGTTCACCGATGACACGCGGTGGCGCCCGCTGTTCCAGCGCCTCCGCGACGACCCCGACGGCCCAGTCGCCCACGCGCTGTCCACACCGCTGATGCTGTTCCTCGCTCGGACCGCCTACAAGCGGCCCACGACGAACCCGGATGAACTCCTTGCGCACTCCGACGTCCAGAGCGTGGAGGAGCACCTCCTGGACGCCTACATCCCCGCCACGTACGCGCGTCACCTCGGCCTGCCCTACAGCGAGTACCAGGCGAAGCGCTGGCTCGGCACGCTGGCGCGCAGCCCGCGCGAAGTCCACTGGTGGCATTTTCATTCACCTATAGCGGACTTCGCGGCCGGGCTGCTCTTCGGCTTGGGGACCGGCTGGATCCTTCATCTGATGTGGAACACCGCGGCGGCCATCGGCGGAACCCTCTTCGTCCTGGCCTCGGTGGCCCTTACTTCGCGTGCCCTACGCGAAGGCAAGGAGATCGTCATCACGGAACGGGAGACCGCGGATCCCCGCTCCCACCTGCGTCGCTACCGGATGCTCGCCGTCTTCGTCGCCGCGGTGGCCGGGATCGCGGGGTGGGTCGGGCTGAGCGCCTGGATCGGAGGCGCTGCCGGCGCCGACTCCGTCACCACGATGACCTACGCCTTGGTCTACGGGAGTTTCGCCGCGGCGGCGACGCTCATCAGTACGGCCTGGGGCCGGTACATGGCGGCCCGCCTCTGGCTCGCCGTGCGGGGTTTGCTGCCGTTCCACCTTCTGAGGTTCATTGAGGACGCCCACAGCCGTGGCGTCCTGCGAAAGCCCGGCGTCTTCTATGAGTTCCGGCACGTTCGGCTTCAGGAGCGGCTGCGAGCGGGCAATTCTCTGCTGCTGCAAGACCATCCGTACGAGGTCGTCAAGCCGGAAACGTCGCGCCTGCAGATCGCAAAGGCGCAGCTCTACGTGCCCGTGATCAGGTTGGTGGCACATCTCGCCGTCATTTTCATCACGGCTCTGGTCTTAGGCGCAACCTTCAAGGGCGGCCCATTGGAATATGAGACCGGAAAGGCGCCTACACGTTACGATGTGCACTTCCAGGTTGGTGGCGGAGTTGACGCGGATTTCACCCCGATACCGGCCTGGGGCTGGACGATGCCGCCAAGCAGCGCGGTGACGAGCACCTTCTCGGTCCCGCCGCATCGACTGGGGTGGCCCTACCGCAGGCTCGACGGGGCGATCAAGGTCAAGAACTGCGAAGCCGCCTCGATCATCATGTCGATTACCGCGAACGCGTCCAGAAGACCGCATACGCACGTCCTGAATACCGGTCGCGGCACTTCATTCAGTACCTTGGGGTGGAAACTCCCGAACGACCTGAACAGGCTGACCGTCACGTTCAGACGGATAGATCATGCACCTTGCACTGCGCATATAGAATGGCTGGACCCCGCGCTCTACGCCGACCAGCTCTTCGGTATCAGATCACATTTCGATTGAGCTCGAGGGAGCGCCATGAGCAAGGGAGTCAAGCGTGCCGTCGCAGCGGGCGGCACGTTCGTGATCGCCGGCGCGGTGAACGTCGCGACGGGTCTGCTCATCCAGGACTGGACCGCGGCCCTGTGGGCGGCGACCGTCGTCCTCCTCGTCCTCGGCGGGGCTCTCCAGGCGTCGGTGACCTGGTCCGACCGCCGGTCATCGGAGGAGAGCGAGGATGAGGGCCGCCGCCCGGGGCGCGGCACTCAGCGCGTCGAGGGGACGAAGGTCGGTGGTGACGCGCTGCAGAGCATGCCTGACCCGGGCGAACAGATCGTCTCCGACTCGGAGATCTCCGGTTCACTGAATCAACGCCAAGGCAATGACCCGTAATCAGAGTGTGAACTACTCGCCGAGCGGGGGTGGGTTGGTGGGTTATGGACGCCGGACGCGGTAGCGCAGGTCGCCTGGCTAGATGATCTTGGGGGTTACCCCGTCCGGCGGCCAGCCTGAGCGAGGTCACCGCCGGTGATCTCGACCGCAGCCTGCGCCAGCGGGAGATCCGCCGGCCCGGTGGCTTCGCCGACGAGTTGCGGGCGGTCCTCACGGTCGGCCAGGCGACCTGGGGCGCACTGACCGTGTTCCGGGAGGCCAAGCGCCCCTACTTCTCGGCGGCCGAAGTGAGGTTCGTGTCGTCGCTGGCCGGGTTGATCGCCGACGGACTGCGGCGAGGACTCTTGCTCGATGCCGCACGGGCCGGGGACGCCGACACCGGCCTGCTGATCCTCGACGCCGATGACGGCGTAGGAATGTCCAACCAGGCGGCGCAACGTTGGCTGGACGAGCTGGGCACCGGTGACCGGGCCGGTGTCGAACTGCCGCTGGTCATCCCCGCCGTCGCCCGCCAGGCCCGCGCCCTGTGCGACACCGCGGCAACTGCGGCACGTGCGCCGGCCGAAATCCGTCCGGCCAGGGCACGGGCGCGCACCCGGTCCGGTCAGTGGCTCATCGTCCGGGGCTCGCTGATGGGCGATGGGCCGGGATCACCGGTCGCGGTGATGCTCGAAGCGGCTCGTCCCGCCGAAATGGCGCCGCTGATGGCCGATGCCTACGGCTTCACCGGCAGCGAGCGGCGCGTGACCGAGCTGGTGGCGCAGGGCCTGTCCACCAGACAGATCGCCGACCGGCTGCACGTGTCGTCGTACACCGTGCAGGACCACCTGAAGTCGATCTTCGCCAAGTCCGGCACCGGCTCACGCGGCGACCTGATCGCCCGGCTGTTCTTCGATCACTACGCCGCCCCCTTGACGCTGGGAGCCGCAGCGCACCCGCGTGAGCTGCAACCGCCGCCGGTCGGCGTTGGGGATGCCAGGACTGAAGCAGCCGCCAGAGATTGATTATTCGGTCAGCGATCGTAGGTAGGCCGCGAGGGCCTTGCCGCGCGGGGAAAGGCGGTAGCCGGTCTCCAGGCTTTCGGTGAGGCCGAGGGCTTTGAGGCGGCGGACGTCGGCCTTGAAGGGGAGTCTGTCGCGGTTCAGGTGTTCGGCCAGGTCCAGGGCGCGCAGGCCGGGGGTGTTCCTCGATGAGGCGGAGGACCTCGCGGGTCCAGGGGGCGCGGCGGCTGCGGGTGTCGATGGTGTCCAGGGCGGTTTTGAGGTCGGCCAGTTCCTGGTCCGTCAGGTCGTCGTTGTCGGCCAGTTCCGATCGGGGGTCGGGGCCGCCCAGATGGAGCATGACGCGGTGGTAGCCACCCTCTTTGGTGCTCTTGGACAGGGCGGTGAGCAGCGCCGCGCGGCTTTTGAAACCCGAGCGGAGGGCGTCCTCCTCGGTGATCTCCGCGGGGGTGACGGCCGTGACCGAGTCGATGACGATGATCCCCGCCCAGGTGCGCTGGGTGCTCCCCGCGCGGACCCGGGGCTCGGCCCACACGCGGAACACACGGTCGATCCGCCCGCCCGCGATCCCCTCAAGTACCTCGCGCCTGAACAGCATCGTTCCCTCCCGGGCGATACGCCTGTCCTTCTGCAGCATCAAGCAGAGCACCCAATAGATCATGCTAAACGAGTCGCGGGAGGCCACCTGGGGCAGGAACGACCGTGTGGTCAGTCGCGCTGGAATCTCGTAGGCGCTGAGATGGTTGGTGTCGGTGTGAAGAAGATCGGTTTTCTCTCGTTCGGTCACTGGAGTGACAGCGCAGGCTCGCGGACCCGGACGGCGGCGGACGCGCTGCTGCAGTCGATCGATCTCGCCGTGGCCGCGGAGGAACTCGGCGCCGACGGCGCCTATTTCCGGGTGCACCATTTCGCCAGGCAGCTGGCCTCTCCCCTTCCGCTGCTCTCCGCGATCGGCGCGAAGACCTCGCGCATCGAGATCGGCACCGGCGTGATCGACATGCGTTACGAGAACCCGATGTACTTCGCCGAGAACGCCGGCGCCGCCGACCTGATCTCCGGTGGGCGGCTGCAGTTGGGCATCAGCCGGGGATCACCGGAGCAGGTCGTCGACGGGTGGCGGTACTTCGGGTACGAGCCGTCCGAGGGCGACACCGATGCCGACATGGCGCGCAAGCACACCGAGGTACTGCTCACGGTGCTGCAGGGCAGAGGCTTCGCCCAGCCGAGTCCGCGGCCGATGTTCCCCAACCCACCCGGGCTGCTGCGCATCGAGCCGCATTCCGCGGGGCTGCGCGACCGCATCTGGTGGGGCTCGGGCTCCAACGCGACCAGCGTGTGGGCGGCCGAGCTCGGCATGAACCTGCAAAGCTCCACGCTCAAGGACGATGAGACCGGCGAGCCGCTGCACGTCCAGCAGCGCAGGCAGATCGAGGCCTACCGGCAGGCGTGGAAGGACGCCGGACACGAGCGCGAGCCGCGCGTGTCGGTCAGCCGCAGCATCTTCGCGCTGACCAGCGATCTGGATCGCGCCTACTTCGGCCGGAGCGCCGACTCGGACGACCAGATCGGGATGATCGACGAGAAGACCAGGGCCGTCTTCGGACGTTCGTACGCGGCCGAGCCGGACGTGCTGGTCAAGCAGCTCGCCGGCGACGAGGCCATTCAGGCCGCCGACACGCTGCTGCTCACGGTCCCGAACCAGCTCGGTGTGGACTACAACGCGCACGTCCTGGAGAACATCCTGACCCACGTGGCACCCGAACTCGGCTGGCGCTGAGAGCGCAGCCGGCCCCGCCCATCACGGTACGAGAGTGCCGTTCGATAAAGCTGCCCTCGGGATCAAAGTCAGGTGGCCGCAGGCGCGTGGAGTGTGCGGCGGACGGCGTCGCGGAGCCAGTGGTGGGCTGCGTCGGCTGCGTGGCGGGGGTGCCAGGCCATGCCGATGGTCAGGGGCGGCAGCGGCAGCGGAATGTCGAGGAGGCGCAGGCCGAGGGCGGTGGCGGTGTGAGTGCTTGCCGCCGCCCTTGCCGCCAAGATCACCGACCGCTCGGGAGACACCGATCATGCCCGTTGAGGCCCCACCCCCGGAGCCGGCCTGGACGGCATCGCGGACGCGGCGGTCACCGGGGCGGTGCCAGGGGTCGGCGGGCGAACAGGATCGCGCCCGGCTTCGGCTCGTCCGGATTCAACAGGTGCTGCGCCTCCACGGTAAAGCCCGCCTCGCGGAGCCAGCCGGCCACGCGGGACGGTTGGCGGTGGTGGACATACGCCTGCAAGGCCTGGTCGCCGTCACCGGTCGTCTCGATCTTCGACCCGTTACCGACGTGGAATCCGACGGCCAGCACCCCGCCCGGCCGCAGTACCCGGTGGAACTGTCCGAGCACGCCCGGCACCGCCTCGTCCGGGATGTAGATCAGCGACCACCACGCGAGCACACCGGCCATGGAGTCGTCGGCGAGCTTCAGGTCGGTCATCGAACCGACCTCGAACCGCGCGCCGGGGTGCTCGCGGCGGGCGATCTCGATCATCGCGGGTGACAGGTCGATGCCGAACGCGTCCGCGCCCAACTCCCGTAGCAGGGCGGTGGTGTGCCCAGGTCCGCAGCCCACATCCGCGACGGGCCCGCCGCCGATCGCGCGGACCAGGTCGGCGAACAGCACAACCCCCGCGCGGACGTGGAGCAGCCTGTCGAGCAGGTCGCGCGTCTCGTCGGCGTAGCCGGCCGCGACGGCGTCGTAGGAGTTCCGGGTATCGGACAACCAGCTCATCAAAGGACCGTAGCCCAACTTCAGGGAACGACCACTACGGCGCCTCGCACGCCGCCTTGGGCAAGTCGGGTGTGGGCCGCCGCCGCGTCGGCGAAGGAGTACTCCGCGGCGACCCGTAGTGGAATGTCTCCGTCCTCTACCCGTTGGACCAGGTCGCTCAGCCGGGACCCGTCCGGTAGCACGTCAAGTGCGAACGTCCGGATTCCCCGTACCGGCTCGGGTCGCAGCGGGGGTGAGGCGGCCACATAGCCGCCGCCGTCCTTGACCAGTTCCATCAGTGAGGGGCCGATCACCGCCAGGTCGACGACCGCGTCGAAGGTGTCCGGCGCCGCCGCGACCGGATCGTCCGAGCGTGGCATGAACACCGCACCCTGCGATTCGGCGAACTCGCGGTCGCCGGGCCCCGCGAGTGCGGTGGCGTACAGGCCGGCTGCCCTGGCCAGGGCCAGAGTGAACCCGCCGACCTGCCCTGCGGCACCGGTGACCAGCAGGGACGAGCCCGCCGGAAGCGCGAGCAGGTCGAGGGCTTGGGCAGCGGCGAGGCCGTTGGTCGGCAGGGTCGCGGCCTCGGTGGCGGGAATCCCAGTGGGGGCGACGGTCAGCCAGGCGGCCTCCAGCACCACGTACTCCGCGTGGGTACCGACCGTGGTCCGTAGCCATGGTGAGAAGCCGATGACACCGTCACCAACGGTGAAATCGTCGACGGACGGGCCCACTGCGTCGACCGTGCCCGCCACGTCCCAGCCGGGTGTGTACGGCAGCCCGGCCGGCAGCGGTGCGGGGAATCGGCCGGCGCGAATCATGAGGTCGACCGGGTGCAGAACGGATGCGGCGACTTGCACTCGCACCTGTCCGGGTCCTGGCTCCGGTACCGGTAGGTCGGCCGCCACGTACAGGACCTCCGGCCCTCCGAACTGTGAATAGCTGACTGCGCGCATCGTCGTGCCTCCCGCTGTATGTCGTGGTTTCTTCACGGTAGGTACGGTCGGGCACCGCTAGGAAGTAGGTACCTTGGAGTGCCTAAGGCACCGGCACAGGAGGTGGCACGTGGCGACGACGACCGCCGTGCAACGTCGAGAACAGGCCAAACGCGACTATGACGCGTTCTTGGCAGGTTGCCCGACCCGGGAACTGCTGAACACGCTGACCGACAAGTGGGCGGCGCTGGTGATCCCGGCACTGGCCGGCGGCCCGCAGCGGCACAGCGAACTCGCCCGCCGCATCGCCGGCGTCAGCCAGAAGATGCTCACCCAGACCCTGCGCAAGCTGGAACGCGATGGGCTGGTCACCCGCACGGTGACCGCATCGGTGCCGGTGCGCGTCGACTACGCGCTCACGCCACTCGGCCAGGACCTGTTCCCGCTGATGGTCGCGATCAAGACCTGGGCGGAGACGCACATGGATCGCGTCTTCGAGGCCCGCGCCCAATTCGACGCGCGCTCATGAAACCGGTCGACGCCCGACCTCCCGGACGAGCCTCGCCGACGCCACAGCCACCCTGATCAGCGTGCCGCCCGTCCTCCGTGCCGGAGTCACCCGCCTGCGCACGAAACTCGGCATCGACGATTCAGACGAGACGTCCTCCCAGCAGGCTCAACGCGTGGGCATCACCG